>NC_014121.1 GCF_000025565.1 Enterobacter cloacae subsp. cloacae ATCC 13047 | reverse complement strand
TCGAACAATAAAAGAAAACTATTGAATATTCATGATTGTTGGCGCACATCGACATGACCCAATGAGGGGGATGTGCGAACCGCTATCTGCGGTTATACACGCCATCGTTGAAACAACCTGAACGATATTGTGTTTATGCCCGGCCAGGATCGCTGGATCCCGATCGGGACCGCGGATCATAGCCTAAACTGAGCCAGAGATCTTCTGTTTCTCACAGATTCTTCCCGATTTATCCACAGGAAGATCCGAAACCGGGTAAGTGTAAACGATCCTGGCGGGAGTGCCCCACGATTTAGCCCGCATATTGGAAAATTTAATGAGAACAGACAATTTTTTGCTTAAATGATCTAACGAAGATCCAGGACGATCCTTGCGCTTTGTTGATGAGACCGTATAATCCTCGACCCGGCGCGTGATGCTCTTCTTCCTGCGTCGTCCGTTGCTCATTTTCCACGCGAAATCGTGCGGAAATACGCGGGAAATAAGGAAAGAGAATTGACTCCGGAGTGTACAATTATTACAATCCGGCCTCTTTAATCACCCACGCTGAGGCGTTAGTCGTTCGAATCTCGTTCGGGTATACGCAAAAGTCAGTGAATTTATTCAAGTTTAGGTAGAAATCGCCATGAAACGCACTTTTCAACCGTCTGTACTGAAGCGCAACCGTTCTCACGGCTTCCGTGCTCGTATGGCTACTAAAAATGGTCGTCAGGTTCTGGCACGTCGTCGTGCTAAAGGCCGCGCTCGTCTGACCGTTTCCAAGTAATAAAGCTAACCCCTGAGTGGTTAAGCTAGCATTTCCCAGGGAGTTACGTTTGTTAACTCCCGCTCATTTCACTTTCGTCTTCCAGCAGCCACTACGGGCTGGCACGCCGCAAATCACCATCCTCGGCCGCCAAAATTCGCTGGGGCATCCCCGCATCGGTCTTACTGTCGCCAAGAAAAACGTTAAGCGTGCGCATGAACGCAACCGGATTAAACGTCTGACGCGTGAAAGCTTCCGTTTACGTCAGCACGAACTGCCTTCTATGGATTTCGTGGTGGTGGCGAAAAAAGGGGTTGCCGACCTCGATAACCGTGCTCTCTCGGAAGCGTTGGAAAAATTATGGCGCCGCCACTGTCGCCTGGCTCGCGGGTCCTGATAGCCCTCATTCGGGTCTATCAACGCCTGATTAGTCCGCTACTCGGGCCACACTGCCGTTTCACGCCAACATGCTCAAGCTACGGAATTGAGGCATTGCGCAGGTTTGGAGTGATAAAAGGCAGTTGGTTGACGGTGAAACGCGTATTAAAATGCCACCCTTTACACCCAGGTGGAGACGACCCCGTCCCCCCAGGACCCTTTGATACCAGAGAACACTAACGATGGATTCGCAACGCAATCTTCTTATCATCGCTTTGTTGTTCGTGTCTTTCATGATCTGGCAGGCATGGGAGCAGGATAAAAATCCTCAACCCCAGCAGCAGACCACGCAGACAACGAGCAGCCAGGGGAGTGCCGCCGACCAGGGCGTACCGGCCAGTGGCCAGGGGAAACAGATTACGGTTAAGACCGATGTGCTTGAGCTGACTATCAACACCCGTGGTGGTGATGTTGAGCAGGCGCTGCTGTTGACCTACCCGAAAGAGCTGAAGTCTACCGAGCCGTTCCAGTTACTGGAAACCACGCCAGAGTTTATCTACCAGGCGCAGAGCGGCCTGACCGGTCGTGATGGCCCGGATAACCCGGCTAACGGTGCGCGTCCACTGTACAACGTCGAAAACGACACCTTTGTACTGGCTGATGGCCAGAACGAACTCGTTATTCCGATGACCTACACCGACGCGGCAGGCAACACCTTCACTAAAACCTTCACCCTGAAACGCGGTGAATATGCAGTGAACGTGGGCTACAGCGTACAGAACGCCGGTGCGAAACCGCTTGAAGTATCGACCTTTGGTCAGCTGAAGCAGTCCATCAATCTGCCGTCTCACCGTGACACCGGAAGCAGCAACTTTGCGCTGCATACCTTCCGTGGCGCGGCATACTCCACGCCTGACGCGAAGTATGAGAAATACAAATTCGACACCATTGCCGATAACGAAAACCTGAACGTCAGCTCCAAAGGCGGTTGGGTGGCAATGTTGCAGCAGTATTTCGCAACGGCATGGATCCCAAATAACGACGGTACCAATAACTTCTACACCGCGAATCTGGGCAAAGGTATTGCGGCTATCGGCTACAAATCTCAGCCGGTTCTGGTTCAGCCGGGTCAAACCGGTAAGCTGGCAAGCACCCTGTGGGTCGGCCCGGAAATCCAGGACAAAATGGCTGCTGTTGCACCGCACCTGGATCTGACCGTTGACTACGGCTGGTTGTGGTTCATCTCTCAGCCGCTGTTCAAGCTGCTGAAGTTCATCCACAGCTTCCTGGGTAACTGGGGCTTCTCCATCATCGTTATCACCTTCATCGTACGTGGCATCATGTACCCGCTGACCAAAGCGCAGTACACCTCCATGGCGAAGATGCGTATGCTGCAGCCGAAGATTCAGGCAATGCGCGAGCGTCTGGGCGATGACAAACAGCGTCAGAGCCAGGAGATGATGGCCCTGTATAAAGCAGAGAAAGTGAACCCGCTGGGTGGCTGCTTCCCGCTGCTGATTCAGATGCCAATCTTCCTTGCGCTGTACTACATGCTGATGGGTTCCGTTGAGCTGCGCCATGCGCCGTTCGCGCTGTGGATCCATGACCTGTCCGCACAGGACCCGTACTACATCCTGCCGATCCTGATGGGCGTGACGATGTTCTTCATCCAGAAGATGTCTCCGACCACCGTGACCGACCCGATGCAGCAGAAGATCATGACCTTTATGCCGGTCATCTTCACCGTGTTCTTCCTGTGGTTCCCGTCAGGTCTGGTGCTGTACTATATCGTCAGCAACCTGGTGACCATCATCCAGCAGCAGCTGATTTACCGTGGTCTGGAAAAACGTGGCCTGCATAGCCGCGAAAAGAAAAAGTCCTGATTCGGTAAGTTAACGCTAAAATAAGGGCGGTCGATTGACCGCCTTTTTTATTTGTATTGAACGAGAGCAACCATGAGCCATAACGACACTATCGTCGCCCAGGCAACCCCACCGGGACGCGGTGGTGTAGGCATTTTGCGTATCTCCGGCCTGAAGGCGCGCGAGGTCGCTGAAGCGGTGCTGGGTAAACTGCCAAAGCCGCGCTACGCTGATTATCTGCCGTTTAAAGACAGCGACGGTACCCCACTGGACCAGGGCATTGCGCTGTGGTTCCCCGGCCCGAACTCCTTTACTGGTGAAGACGTGCTGGAGCTGCAGGGTCACGGTGGCCCGGTCATCCTCGACCTGCTGTTAAAACGTATTCTGACCCTGCCAGGCCTGCGTATTGCGAAGCCTGGCGAGTTCTCCGAACGTGCCTTCCTCAACGACAAGCTCGACCTGGCGCAAGCCGAGGCGATTGCAGACCTGATCGACGCCAGCTCTGAACAGGCGGCTCGCTCTGCTCTGAACTCGTTGCAGGGCGCGTTTTCCGCACGCGTAAATCATCTTGTGGAAGCACTTACTCACCTCAGGATCTACGTCGAAGCAGCGATTGACTTCCCGGATGAAGAAATCGACTTTCTCTCTGACGGTAAAATTGAAGCCCAGCTCAATGATGTGATGACCGATCTCGAGGCCGTTCGCGCCGAAGCGCGCCAGGGGAGCCTGCTGCGTGAAGGGATGAAGGTGGTCATCGCGGGTCGTCCAAACGCCGGGAAATCGAGCCTGCTGAACGCCCTCGCGGGCCGTGAGGCGGCGATCGTGACCGACATCGCCGGGACCACCCGCGACGTGCTGCGCGAGCATATTCACATCGATGGCATGCCGTTGCATATCATCGACACTGCGGGTCTGCGTGATGCCAGCGACGAAGTGGAGCGTATTGGTATCGAGCGCGCCTGGCAGGAGATTGAGCAGGCCGACCGTGTGCTGTTTATGGTGGATGGCACCACGACCGATGCCGTAGACCCGGCGGAGATCTGGCCGGACTTTATCGCCCGTCTGCCAGCTAAACTGCCGATCACCGTGGTGCGTAACAAAGCAGACGTCACCGGCGAAACGCTGGGCATCAGCGATGTGAATGGTCACTCACTTATCCGTCTGTCGGCCCGCACCGGCGAGGGCGTTGACGACCTGCGTAACCATCTCAAGCAGAGCATGGGCTTTGACACCAGCATGGAAGGCGGCTTCCTGGCGCGGCGTCGCCACCTGCAGGCGCTGGAAGAGGCGGCACGTCACCTCGAGCAGGGCAAAGCGCAGCTGATTGGCGCATGGGCGGGGGAATTGCTGGCGGAAGAGTTGCGCCTGGCGCAACAGAATCTGAGTGAGATCACCGGGGAGTTTACGTCGGACGATCTGCTTGGGAGGATCTTCTCGAGCTTCTGTATTGGTAAGTGACCCCCGTTACTGAAGGGTGATTTCCCCCCAGGAAATCACCCTTGTCCAGTCGATTGCCGTACTCAAAGAGAGCCATCCGGCCGAAAGCTACTGAACCGTTTTTTATTAGCCGGTTATTGAACGCTACCCTGTGCGTGGCGGCGATCCTCACCTATGTAACCGTTTCCCTGGTGCTGCTGATGGAAACCATGGGTTTTAATCGCGAGCAGTATTCCAAGATGGTCAGTATGGCGGTCTCGTTCTTGACGCCGTTTGCGCTCAATATGCTGATCGGGATTCTGATTGGCTGTAGCATGCTCTGCATCCCTTTACTTATGGTCCTCCAGCCCTTCACGCTGATCTGGCATAAACGGAACAGCCATAATCCGAAAATCCTCTGGCTACGCGAGACCATCAAGGCGTTATAGGGTGTCAGCGATCCAATTTTCGCCTAAGAAAATGTAAAGTTCGGTCCTCAGCCTTTTCTTACTATCATTTACTGATTAAAACAGGAGTTGAGTTAAGCGATAATGATGTAACCGTTTAACCGACTACGACCATTATCAAGGAGCGAAAAATGGCTACGCACTTTGCAAGAGGGATACTGACAGAAGGTCGTCTCGTATCGGCCAGAATTTCTTCAGCGTGTCACAGTGAAGCGCTCAAACTTCCTGAGCACCGTCGGTCGCGTTTTTTGGCGTCCCGGGCGCTTCTTGCTGAACTGCTGTTTATGCTGTACGGCACCAGTGAGCTGCCGGACATTATCATCCAACCTGAAGGTCGTCCGGTCTTTGCCGACCCGGAACTGCCGCGTTTCTCCATTGCCTATACGGGCAATATTATTGGCGTAGCACTCACCACCGAAGGCGATTGCGGGCTGGATATGGAGCTTCAGCGCGCGACACGCGGTTTTCACGGCGCCAGCCCGCATGATGATTACCCGCTCTCCAGCAATGAACAGCTGTGGGTGCGCAACCAGAACGATCCCACTGAAGCCCGGGCTCAGCTTATCACCTTGCGTCAGAGCATTCGTAAGCTCTGTGGCTGCGCGTCAGACGATGCCAGTCAGCTGCAACTCCTGCCGGGCTCCGGACGCCTGCGCTCCACGCAAGCCGCGCTGGTAGAAGCGCTCAGCGATGTTGAGGATGTACTGATCTGGTCTGTAGCAGTGACACCTGCCATTGAACGGCTGAAAATCTGGGAATTTGACAGTAAACAGGGATGGAGTAGCCTTCCGGATGTGCCCGAACGTGCCAACGAGCCCGCCGCACGCCTGATGAGATTAACCAGTTTACCGGCAGAAAAAGCATATACCCTTAGCTGATCCGTTCAGGGTCATCATGATGAAACAGGAGTAATCATGTCTGAAACGTTGAAAGTCGTAACATTACTGGGAAGCCTGCGCAAAGGTTCATTTAACGGGATGGTTGCCCGTACGCTGCCACAGTTGGCTCCGGCGGGTATGGAGATTAGCGCCCTGCCGTCCATTGGTGACATTCCCCTTTACGATGCGGACGTGCAGCAGGAAGAAGGCTTTCCGCAGAGCGTCGAAGCGCTGGCCGAGCAGATTCGCCAGGCTGACGGGGTGGTGATTGTGACGCCAGAGTATAACTACTCGGTTCCGGGTGGTCTGAAAAACGCAATTGACTGGCTATCCCGCCTGCCGGAGCAGCCGCTTTCCGGTAAGCCGGTGCTGATTCAGACCAGTTCAATGGGTGCCATTGGCGGTGCGCGCTGCCAGTATCATCTGCGCCAGATCCTGGTATTCCTGGATGCAATGGTCATGAACAAGCCGGAATTTATGGGTGGAGTGATTCAGAATAAAGTCGACCCGCAGACGGGTGAAGTGGTGGATCAGAGCACGCGTGACCATCTCTCTGGCCAGCTGACGGCGTTTGGGGATTATATCAAGAGGGTGAAGGCTTAAGTGAGGTGCGGGCTGATGCCCTCACCCCAGCCCTCTCCCACGGGAGAGGGTGCAAACATGTTTATTTGGCGTCGATAAACACAATCTTCAGCACAAACAGCAGCGCCACAATGATGACACACGGGCTGAGGTCGCGGAAACGACCAGTGCCAATCTTCATCACGCAGTAAGAGATAAAGCCCAGCGCGATACCTTCAGTAATAGAGAAGCTGAACGGCATCATTACCGCGGTAATAAACGCCGGTACCGCTTCGGTTAAATCATCCCACTTCACGCGCGACAGGCTGGAGGTCATCAGTACCCCCACGTAAATCAGCGCACCGGCAGCCGCATACGGTGGAACCATGCCAGCCAGTGGAGAAAGGAAGATCACCAGCAGGAACAGAATACCCACCACAACCGCGGTCAGACCGGTACGGCCCCCTACGGAGACACCGGAAGAGGACTCAATATAAGCGGTAACAGAAGAGGTTCCGATAAAAGCACCGCTGACAGAGGAGATGCTGTCCACAAACAGCGCCTGCTTCATGCGCGGGAATTTACCTTTCTCATCCGCCAGGCCCGCTTTGTCGGTCACGCCGATCAGCGTGCCGGAGGAGTCAAACAGGTTCACCAGCATAAAGGAGAAAATCACCCCCGCCAGGCCCAGATTCAGGGAACCCGCCAGATCAACATGACCAATAACGGTAGAGACGCTCGGTGGTGCGGAGACAATGCCGTTATAGTGAACGTCACCCAGCATCCAGCCCAGCAGGGTGGTCACTACGATGGACACAAGCACCGCCGCATGAATATTGCGGGAAGCGAGGATCGCGATGATAAAGAAGCCCAGCACGCCCAGCAGCACGTTATGGGAGGTCAGATGACCTATGCTGACCAGCGTCTCCGGGTTAGCGACGATAACACCGGCATTTTTCAGCCCCATCATACCGATGAACAGACCGATACCGCTGGTGATACCCACGCGCAGGCTGACAGGAATGTTAGCAATCATCCAGTAACGCACGCGGAAAATAGTCAGCAGCAGCAGACCAACCGCGCCCCAGAAGATAGCGCCCATGCCGACTTGCCACGGCAGCCCCATCGCCTGAACCACCACGAATGCAAAGAATGCGTTAAGCCCCATCGCCGGAGCCAGTGCGACCGGCAGGTTAGCGAATACGCCCATCAGAATGCTGCCAAGTGCAGCGATCAGGCAGGTGGTCACGAAGACGGCGCTGGTATCCATGCCAGCAACGCCCAGAATTTGTGGGTTAACAAAAACGATATAGACCATCGTCAGGAAGGTGGTAAAACCGGCGATCACTTCGGTGCGTGCCGTTGTGCCGTGCTCGCGCAGTTTAAACACGCGCTCAAGCAGACCCTGACCCGATGTCTGGGTTGTGTGTTGTTGACTCATCATCAATTTCCGAACAAGGAGGGAAAATTCGTCGCTATCCTATACCAAAATGCGACAATAGTGGCGGTTACGAGATACTTTTTTCATTGATTTTGCTTATACGGCAACGATTGCGTCTCGTTGAACTGCAGTACGTAAACGTTAAACTTGTAAAAAGGGAAAGGCATGTCCGGAATTGAAGCGGTATTTTTCGACTGCGACGGTACGCTGGTCGACAGTGAGGTCATTTGTTCCCGCGCGTATGTCGCCATGTTCCAGGAATTTGGTATTACGCTCGATCTCGACGAGGTGTTCAAACGCTTTAAGGGCGTGAAACTGTACGAGATCATCGACATCATTAACGCCGAACACGGTGTGGATCTGGCGAAAACGGATCTGGAACCGGTGTACCGCGCCGAGGTCGCACGCCTGTTCGATTCTGAGCTGGAGGTCATTGCTGGCGCAAACGCGCTGCTGGATGCCATGACGGTACCGATCTGCGTGGTGTCTAACGGACCGGTCAGCAAAATGCAGCACTCGCTGGGTAAGCTTGAGATGCTGCACCACTTCCCGGAAAAATTGTTCAGCGGCTACGATATTCAACGCTGGAAGCCAGATCCTGCGCTGATGTTCCATGCGGCAAACGCAATGAACGTCAACGTAGAGAACTGTATTCTGGTGGATGACTCGTCCGCGGGCGCGCAGTCGGGCATTGATGCAGGAATGGAAGTGTTTTATTTCTGTGCCGACCCGCACAACAAGCCGATCGATCATCCAAAAGTGACGACCTTTACCGATCTGGCGCAGTTGCCGGAATTGTGGAAGGCGCGCGGGTGGAATATTACACGATAGGTTTTTGTAGGCCCGGTAAGCGCAGCGCCACCGGGCATTTTAACCACCGATTACTCTTTCGGATCTTTACCCGCCAGCAGCTTGTCCAGCTCGTCGCCGCCCACGTGACGGAAGTCCTGACCTTTCACAAAGTAGAAAATGTATTCGCAAATGTTCTGGCAGCGGTCGCCGATACGCTCGATAGAGCGCGCGCAGAACAGGGCGGTCAGTACGCTTGGGATCGTACGTGAATCTTCCATCATGTAGGTCATCAGCTGGCGCACGATGCCTTCATACTCCTGGTCGACTTTCTTGTCTTCACGGTAGATACGTACCGCTTCATCCAGATCCATACGCGCAAAGGCATCCAGCACGTCGTGCAGCATCTGCACCGTGTGGCGGCCCAGCGACTCCAGGCTCACCAGCAGCGGCTGATGCTGCTGAGAGAATTTCTCCAGCGCGGTGCGGCAGATTTTATCCGCAACGTCACCGATACGTTCCAGCTCGGCGATGGTTTTGATGATGGCCATCACCAGACGCAGGTCGCTCGCCGTCGGCTGACGCTTGGCGATTATGCGCACACACGCTTCGTCAATCGCCACTTCCATCATGTTGACGTTTTTATCGCCTTCGATAACGCGCTTCGCCAGTTCGCTGTCCTGGTTATGCATCGCCGTGATCGCATCAGAAAGCTGTTGCTCGACCATGCCACCCATGGTCATGACCTGAGTGCGAATACTTTCCAGCTCTGCGTTGAACTGGCCGGAAATGTGTTTATTAAGATTGAGATTGTCCATAGCGCGCTCCTGAATCAACCGTAACGACCGGTGATATAGTCTTCTGTTTGCTTTTTAGCGGGCTTGGTGAACAGATCGTCCGTGTTACTGAACTCAATCAACTCGCCCAGGTACATAAATGCCGTGTGGTCGGAGCAACGCGCAGCCTGCTGCATGTTGTGGGTCACGATAACCACGGTGTAATCCTGCTTCAGCTCGGTGATCAGCTCTTCGATACGACCGGTTGAGATCGGGTCCAGCGCTGAACATGGCTCATCCAGCAGCAACACTTCCGGGCGGATCGCGATTCCACGCGCAATGCACAGACGCTGCTGCTGCCCGCCGGAGAGAGAGTAACCGCTCTGGTGCAACTTATCTTTGGTTTCGTTCCATAATGCGGCCTTGGTCAAGGCCCACTGCACGCGCTCGTCCATATCGGCACGGGAGAGCTTTTCAAAAAGGCGTACACCAAACGCGATGTTGTCGTATATCGACATCGGGAACGGCGTCGGTTTCTGGAAAACCATGCCCACTTTCGCGCGCAGCAGGGCGATATCCTGAGCCTGGGTCAGAATGTTTTCACCGTCCAGGATGATTTCGCCTTCGGCACGCTGCTCTGGATAGAGCGAGTACATTTTGTTAAAGGTGCGCAGCAGCGTGGATTTACCACAGCCGGACGGACCGATGAATGCCGTTACCTGGTTCTTCGCGATATCCAGGTTGATATTCTTCAGGGCATGGAATTTGCCGTAGTAGAAGTTCAAATCACGAACCTGAATCTTACCCGGGGCAGTATCAACCATACTCATTGACTCATTTCCTCATTCGGCGCCGCGAGCTGCCGCGCCGTAAAAATTTAACCGTGTTTCTTCTTCGCGAAAATGACGCGCGCCAGAATGTTCAGCAACAATACGCAAAGGGTGATGATCAGCACCCCGGCCCAGGCCAGCTGCTGCCATTCCGCGAATGGGCTCATCGCAAATTTAAAGATCGTCACCGGCAGGTTGGCGATCGGCTGCATCATGTCCGTGCTCCAGAACTGGTTGGAGAGGGCGGTAAACAGCAGCGGTGCCGTTTCACCCGCGATACGGGCAATGGCCAGCAGAATACCGGTCATGATCCCGGAGACAGAGGCTTTAAGCGTAATCGCGGAGATCATTTTCCACTTTGGTGTACCCAGCGCATACGCCGCTTCACGCAGACTGTCCGGCACCAGTTTGAGCATGTTCTCGGTGGTACGAATGACGATAGGCACCTGCAGCAGCGCCAGCGCAATCACACCCGCCCAGCCGGAGAAGTGTTCCATTTGTGCCACAACAATGGTGTAAACAAACAGACCCACCACAATAGACGGCGCAGAGAGCAGAATGTCGTTAATGAAACGAATCACTTCTGCGAGCCAGGATTTACGGCCATATTCCGCCAGATAGATACCCGCCATGATGCCAAGCGGCGTACCGAATACCGTCGCCCACAGGATCAGCAATCCGCTGCCTGCCAGGGCGTTCGCCAGTCCACCACCCGCCGTGTTCGGCGGAGGCGTCATTTCGGTGAACAGCGCCAGAGACATGCCGTCGATACCGCGAACCACGGTAGAGAAGAGGATCCAGATCAGCCAGAACAGACCGAATGCCATCGTCGCCATCGAGAGCGTCAGCGCGATACGGTTTTTAAAACGACGCTTCGCCTGCATTTTGCGGCGGGATTCCGCAAGCTGAGCAGGGCTTTGCATTTCGAGAGTTGCCATTAGCGTGCCCCCTCATTTTTCGCGAGACGCAGGATCATCAGCTTGGAGATCGCCAGTACGATGAAGGTAATCACGAACAGGATCAGACCCAGCTCCATCAGCGCCGCCACGTGCAGCCCGGATTCCGCTTCGGCGAATTCGTTCGCCAGTGCGGAGGTAATACTGTTACCCGGCATATAGAGCGAGGCACTGTCGAGCTGGTAGGTGTTACCGATGATAAAGGTCACCGCCATGGTCTCACCCAACGCACGCCCTAAGCCCAGCATCACGCCCCCAATCACCCCATTTTTGGTGAACGGAAGAACGATACGCCAGATCACTTCCCAGGTGGTGCAGCCAATGCCGTAAGCCGACTCTTTCATCATCACCGGGGTTTGTTCGAACACATCGCGCATAACTGCCGCAATGTACGGAATAATCATGATGGCGAGGATCACACCAGCCGCCAGAATACCGATACCGAATGCCGGGCCGGAGAACAGCGCCCCCACAAACGGAATAGCGGAAAGAACATTACCCACCGGCTCCTGGAAATACGTGGCAAACAGTGGCGCAAAGATAAACAGACCCCACATGCCGTACACGATACTTGGAATGGCCGCCAGCAGTTCAATGGCGATACCCAGCGGGCGTCGCAGCCAGCCCGGTGCCAGTTCCGTCAGGAACAGGGCGATACCAAAGCTTACCGGAACTGCAATCAGCAGGGCGATGAACGAGGTGACCAGCGTGCCGTAAATCGGCACCAGCGCACCGTAGATATCATTCGGCGCGTCCCACTCTTTGGTCCACAGGAAGGAGAAACCGAATTTCTGAATGCTCGGCCAGGAGGAGAAAATCAGAGACACGATAATGCCGCCCAGTAGCAATAGCACAATCAGCGCAGCCAGTTTTACCAGCGCGCTGAAAATCATGTCACCTTTTTTACCCGGAGGGTTAAATGCAGGCTTGGTTGCAGCCATAAATTACTCTTCTGTTTGAGACGTTTTACGAATATGCCCGGTGGCGCTGACGCTTACCGGGCCTACAGCGTTAACCGTAGGGCGGGTAAGCGTAGCGCCACCCGCCATCTTCGTTAAATATATCCTGTTAGTACAGCGCTTTACCGCTGCTGTCTTTCACGTTGGTTTTCCATGCAGCACGAATCTGCTCAACCACGCTGTCTGGCAGGCTGGCATAATCCAGGTCATTAGCCTGTTTGCCGCCGTTTTTGTATGCCCAGTCGAAGAACTTCAGCACTTCTGCACCCTGCTCAGGTTTCTTCTGCTCTTTGTGAACCAGAATGAAGGTGGTAGAGGTGATTGGCCACGCGTCTTCACCTTTCTGATTAGTCAGGTCCTGAGCGAAGGATTTGCTCCAGTCAGCGCCTTTTGCAGCGTTGGCAAAGTTCTCTTCAGTCGGGCTGACAGGTTTGCCATCAGCAGAAACCAGTTTGGTGTAGGACAGGTTGTTCTGCTTGGCGTACGCATATTCTACGTAACCGATAGAGCCCGGCAGACGCTGTACGAACGCGGCGATACCGTCGTTCCCTTTACCGCCCAAACCGGTTGGCCAGTTAACGGTAGAGCCGGAACCGACTTTAGATTTCCACTCTTCGTTCACCTTCGCCAGGTAGCTGGTGAAGACGAAAGAGGTACCAGAACCATCCGCGCGGCGAACCACGGCGATGTTCTGAGAAGGCAGCTTCAGGCCAGGGTTGAGCTTAGCGATGGCTTCGTCATCCCATTTTTTGATTTTGCCCAGGTAGATATCACCCAGGGTTTTGCCGTCCAGCACCAGCTCACCCGACTTCACGCCCGGCAGGTTGATCGCCAGAACCACACCACCGATTACGGTCGGGAACTGGAACAGGCCTTCCTGAGCCAGTTTGTCATCAGACAGCGGAGCGTCGGATGCGCCGAAATCAACGGTGTTTGCGGTAATTTGTTTCACGCCACCGGAGGAGCCGATACCCTGATAGTTAACCTTGTTACCGGTTTCTTTCTGGTAGGTATCCGCCCATTTGGCATACACCGGCGCAGGGAAGGTTGCACCAGCGCCAGTCAGGCTTGCTTCTGCGAATACAGAGAAAGCGCTCAGAGATAAGGTCGCGGCGACAACAGTTGCGACAGTGGTACGCATAACTTTCATAATGTCTCCTGCAAGGATTTCGTAAATCATTGTTTAAGTGGCTACGATGAGCAAAATAGGACAAACAGGTGACAGATAAATGTACGAATTATGACAGTTTTATGACAATGGAAATTTAGCTTAAAAACCAGCGAAAGATTCCTGATTTATCATCATGTTAGCCACAATCATGACAACAACTTTTCAGAAATATTTTCTTTATGTGACACTGAAAAAAGTAGCTTAAGATGACAGATTGTCATAAATAAAAACGCGAATGCGTTGATTAAAAACAAACCAGGCAGGGTAAAAAAGCTCCACCCGAAGGTGGAGCCTGGAGGGATTATTCTACGGTGACCGATTTCGCCAGGTTACGCGGCTGGTCAACGTCGGTGCCTTTGATCAGCGCAACGTGGTAAGCCAGCAACTGCAGCGGCACTGTGTAGAAGATAGGGGCAATAACCTCTTCTACGTGCGGCATCTCGATGATGTGCATGTTGTCGCTGCTGGCAAAACCGGCGTCCTTATCAGCGAAGACGTACAGTACACCACCGCGGGCGCGAACTTCTTCAATGTTGGACTTCAGTTTTTCCAGCAGTTCGTTGTTAGGTGCCACAACGATAACCGGCATATCCGCGTCAATCAGCGCCAGCGGGCCGTGTTTTAGCTCGCCTGCCGCGTAGGCTTCAGCGTGGATGTAGGAGATCTCTTTCAGCTTCAGCGCGCCTTCCAGCGCAATAGGGTACTGGTCGCCACGGCCGAGGAACAGGGCGTGGTGCTTGTCAGAGAAATCTTCAGCCAGGGCTTCAATGCGCTTATCCTGAGACAACATCTGCTCAATACGGCTTGGCAGTGCCTGCAGACCATGAACGATGTCATGCTCAACAGAAGCATCCAGCCCTTTCAGACGCGCCAGTTTCGCCACCAGCATCAGCAGAACCGTCAGCTGCGTGGTAAACGCTTTGGTGGAGGCCACGCCGATTTCAGTGCCCGCTTTGGTCATCAGCGCCAGATCGGATTCACGCACCAGCGATGAGCCCGGCACGTTACAGATAGCCAGCGATCCCAGGTAACCCAGCTCTTTAGAGAGACGTAGCGCCGCCAGGGTATCTGCCGTTTCGCCAGACTGAGAAAGGGTGATCATCAGGCTGTTACGACGCACGGCGGATTTGCGGTAGCGGAATTCAGAGGCGATTTCCACATCGCACGGCACGCCAGCCAGCGATTCAAACCAGTAGCGAGAGACCATCCCGGAGTTGTAGGAGGTACCGCAGGCCACAATCTGAATGTGCTCAACCTTGCTGAGCAGCTCGTTTGCGTTGGCACCCAGTTCGCTCAGGTCCACTTCGCCGTGGCTGATACGACCAGTCAGGGTGTTTTTGATGGCGTTTGGCTGCTCATAAATCTCTTTCTGCATGTAGTGACGGTAAGCGCCTTTGTCGCCCGCGTCGTACTGCAGATTGGATTCAATTTCAGGGCGCTTCACCTGCTCGCCTTTGGTATCAAATACCGTCACGCTGCGGCGAGTCACTTCTGCGATATCACCCTCTTCCAGGAAGATAAAGCGGCGGGTGACCGGCAGGAGCGCCAGCTGATCAGAAGCGATAAAGTTTTCGCCCATGCCCATACCGATAACCATTGGACTACCGGAACGCGCCGCCAGCAGGGTGGACGGATCGCGGGAGTCCATGATCACCGTACCGTACGCACCGCGCAGCTGTGGGATTGCGCGCAGCACCGCGTCACGTAGCGTGCCGCCCTGTGCCAGCTCCCAGTGCACCAGGTGCGCAATCACTTCGGTATCGGTTTCAGAAACGAAGATATAGCCGCGCGCTTTCAGTTCTTCGCGCAGCGGTTCGTGGTTTTCGATAATGCCGTTATGCACGACCACGATGTGTTCAGACACATGCGGGTGCGCGTTGCCTTCAGACGGTTCGCCGTGTGTCGCCCAGCGGGTATGCGCAATACCGGTGCCACCGTGCAGCGGGTGTTCTTCCGCGGCCTGGGCCAGCATCTGCACTTTACCGAGGCGACGCAGACGGGTCATATGACCTTCTGCATCCACTACTGCCAGACCGGCAGAGTCGTAGCCACGGTATTCCAGACGACGTAAACCTTCGAGAAGGATTTCAGCAATATCACGCTGCGCAACTGCGCCAACAATTCCACACATAGTTAGATTTCCTGATTATGGCGTTATGCCATGCGTTGTCGCTGACCTGTATTTGCCCTTTCCGGGCACCCCGAGCCTTGTAGAGAGTGGGGTTATTGTTATGGGTACTGCTTGTGGGGGGAGGATTATATTATCCCCTCACCCCGGCCCTCTCCCCAAAGGGGCGAGGGAGAAAAACACCGCACCGAACGATCCCCTCTCCCTTTGGGGAGAGGGTTAGGGTGAGGGGTAAATCCGTTACTTCTTCTTCACAGGGCGTTTCCAGCCCTGCTTGTGCACCTGCGGCACACGGCTTAATACCAGTTCGTTTTCGGCGATATCGCGCGTAACGGTTGTCCCGGCGGCAATCGTTACGCCGTTACCCACGGTAACAGGCGCCACCAGCTGAGTGTCGGAACCAACAAACACATCATCACCGATGATGGTTTTAAACTTATTCGCGCCGTCATAGTTGCAGGTAATCGTTCCTGCGCCAATATTCACGTTGTCGCCAATTTCCGCATCGCCCAGATAGGTCAAATGACCGGCTTTAGAGCCTTTACCCAGACGCGCTTTTTTCATCTCAACGAAGTTTCCAACATGTGAGCCTTCCAGCAGCTCAGCCCCCGGGCGCAGACGCGCGAACGGCCCAATAGTGCACGCAGCGTCAAGACGGGCATCTTCCACCACGCTGTATGGGCTAATTTCGCAATCATCACCGATGATGCTGTTTTTGATCACACAGCCCGCACCAATTTTGACGCGGTTACCCAGTGTGACGTTACCTTCCAGGATAACGTTAGTATCAATTTCAACGTCGCGCCCGTGCGTTAACGTTCCACGCAGATCGAAACGCGCCGGATCGCGCAGCATCACGCCGGCCAGCAGCAGTTTTTCGGCCTGTTCGGACTGATAAACACGCTCCAGACGGGAAAGCTGAAGGCGGTTATTCACCCCTTCGGTTTCGCTGATACGCGCCGGGTGAACCGCCGCAATCTCACGCCCTTCCTGGTACGCCATCGCAATGATGTCGGTGATGTAGTATTCACCCTGCGCGTTGTTGTTGTTGAGCTTAGACAGCCAGCGCTTCATGTCCGCGCCGTTAGCCATCAGGATACCGGTGTTGATCTCCTGAATCTGGCGCTGTGCTTCGCTGGCGTCTTTATGTTCAACGATACCCGTGACGTTGCCGTTTTCACGGGTGATGCGGCCGTAGCCGGTCGGATCGTCCAGCACGACGGTTAATAAACCGATACCGCCCTGCGGTTTGGCTTCACGCAGGCGAGTCAGTGTGTCGATGGAGATCAGCGGAACATCGCCGTAGAGCATCAGAATGTCTTCGTCATCGGCAAAGAACGGTGCTGCCTGCTGCATTGCGTGGCCGGTTCCCAGCTGTTCAGCCTGAAGCACCCAGTTGAGCTTGTCATCGCTCAGCGACTTTTTAAGCAGATCGCCGCCGTGGCCATAGACCAGGTGAACCTGGCGAGCGCCCAATTCATTTGCTGCATCAATAACATGCTGCACCATTGGCTTTCCTGCCAGTGTATGAAGCACTTTAGGCAGATCGGAATACATGCGGGTACCTTTGCCTGCGGCAAGGATCACCACGCTCATCGCACTGTTTGACATACGCATCCTGACGGTAGTTTGAGTGAGAAGTAAAAACGTTTGGTGCTTAAAATTCTACATCTTTTTCGTCATGAATTAAGGACGAAAAAAAAGCCAGCCTGGTATCCAGACTGGCTTTTGTGCTTTTCAAGCCGGTGTTACATCGCTTTTTTGGTCAACTCGATAACGCGCAGTTTGGCGATCGCTTTGGCCAGCTCCGCAGACGCCTGAGCGTAATCCACGTCACCATGAGAGCTGCTAATGTGCTCTTCAGCCTTACGCTTCGATTCCAGGGCTCGCGCTTCGTCGAGATCCTGGCCACGAATAGCGGTATCGGCCAGAACGGTCACACTGCCAGGCTGCACTTCAAGAATGCCGCCGGACAGATAGATGAACTCTTCGTGACCGAACTGTTTAACGATGCGGATCATACCAGGCTTAATGGCGGTGAGCAGCGGTGCGTGACCCGGGAAGATACCCAGTTCACCTTCACTACCCGTTACCTGGATTTTCTCGACCAGACCAGAGAACATTTGTTGCTCTGCGCTGACGACGTCCAGGTGGTAAGTCATTGCCATATCACCCTCCGATTAAGGCGTTAAAGTTTTTTGGCTTTTTCCACAGCTTCTTCGATGGAACCAACCATGTAGAACGCCTGCTCTGGCAGGTGATCGTATTCGCCTTCCATGATGCCTTTAAAGCCACGGATGGTGTCTTTCAGGGAAACGTATTTACCTGGAGAACCGGTGAATACTTCCGCAACGAAGAACGGCTGGGACAGGAAGCGCTGGATCTTACGCGCACGTGCTACCACCAGTTTGTCTTCTTCAGACAGTTCATCCATACCCAGGATGGCGATGATGTCTTTCAGTTCCTGGTAACGCTGCAGCAGGGACTGTACGCCACGCGCGGTGTCGTAGTGTTCCTGACCAACAACCAGTGGATCCAACTGACGGCTGGTGGAGTCCAGCGGGTCAACGGCCGGGTAGATACCCAGAGACGCGATCTGACGGCTCAGTACCACGGTTGCATCTAAGTGCGCAAAGGTGGTTGCTGGAGATGGGTCAGTCAAGTCATCCGCAGGTACGTATACCGCCTGAACGGAAGTGATAGAACCGGTTTTGGTAGAGGTGATACGTTCCTG
This sequence comes from Enterobacter cloacae subsp. cloacae ATCC 13047, assembly GCF_000025565.1. Classification (NCBI taxonomy): domain Bacteria; kingdom Pseudomonadati; phylum Pseudomonadota; class Gammaproteobacteria; order Enterobacterales; family Enterobacteriaceae; genus Enterobacter; species Enterobacter cloacae. The sequence goes on along the minus strand of NC_014121.1, from coordinate 5,296,490 downwards.
AAGAACACCCATCTCTTCCGCCAGCGTAGGCTGATAACCTACCGCTGAAGGCATACGACCCAGCAGTGCAGATACTTCCGTACCGGCCAGGGTGTAACGGTAGATGTTATCAACGAACAGCAGAACGTCACGGCCTTCGTCACGGAACTTCTCAGCCATCGTCAGACCAGTCAGCGCAACGCGCAGACGGTTTCCTGGTGGCTCGTTCATCTGGCCGTAAACCAGGGATACTTTGTCCAGAACGTTGGAGTCGGTCATTTCGTGGTAGAAGTCGTTACCCTCACGAGTACGTTCACCTACGCCCGCAAATACGGAGTAACCGGAGTGCTCGATCGCGATGTTACGGATCAGCTCCATCATGTTTACGGTTTTACCTACACCCGCACCACCGAACAGACCAACTTTACCGCCCTTCGCAAACGGACACATCAGGTCGATAACTTTGATACCGGTTTCCAGCAGTTCCTGAGAGCTGGACAGCTCTTCGTAGGAAGGTGCCGCGCGGTGGATAGCCCAACGCTCTTCTTCACCGATGTCGCCTTTCATGTCGATTGGCTGACCCAATACGTTCATGATACGACCCAGTGTTGCTTTACCTACCGGGACTTCGATCGGGTGCTCAAGGTCTTTAACTTCCAGACCACGACGCAGACCGTCGGAAGACCCCATCGCGATGGTACGCACGATACCGCCGCCGAGCTGCTGCTGAACTTCCAGCACCAGGCTCTCGTTACCATTCTGTACCTCAAGCGCGTCGTACACGCGTGGTACGGCGTCCTGAGGGAACTCGACGTCCACCACGGCGCCGATTACCTGGACAATCTTTCCAGTAGCCATCTTGAATCCTCTACGTAATTCGTAAACCTGGTTAAACCGCGGCGGCCCCCGAGACGATCTCGGTGAGTTCCTGAGTAATGCTGGCCTGACGAGCTTTGTTGTAAACCAACTGCAGCTCTTTAATCAGGCTGCCGCCATTATCGGTCGCGGCTTTCATCGCCACCATTCGTGCGGCCTGCTCGCTGGCCAGGTTTTCTACAACGCCCTGATAAACCTGAGATTCAACGTAACGACGCAGCAGGGTATCCAACAGCGGTTTCGGATCGGGTTCATACAGGTAATCCCAGGCTTTCTGTTTCAGCTCGTCATCTTCTGAAGCCGGTAAAGGCAGCATCTGAGTGAGCGTTGGCACCTGAGACATGGTGTTAATAAATTTGTTGCTGACAACGTACAGTCTGTCCAGACGGCCTTCATCATAGGCCTGCAACATCACTTTAACCGGGCCGATCAGTTCGGACAGGGACGGGTTATCACCCATACCGGTCACCTGAGCGACAATGTTGCCACCAACGGAGTTAAAGAAAGAGACGCCTTTAGAGCCGATCAATGCGAGGTCGCACTGAACGCCTTTATCGGACCAGCCTTTCATATCCGCCAGCAGTTTTTTGAACAGGTTAATGTTCAAGCCGCCACACAGACCACGGTCGGTCGACACCACCAGGTAGCCCACGCGCTTAACGTCGCGTTCTTCCAGGTAAGGGTGCTTATATTCCAGATTACCGTTTGCAAGGTGACCAATCACTTTGCGCATGGTTTCTGCATAAGGACGGCTGGCCGCCATGCGATCCTGCGATTTACGCATTTTGGAAGCGGCGACCATCTCCATCGCTTTAGTGATCTTTTGCGTGTTCTGGACGCTTGCGATCTTACTACGTATCTCTTTTGCGCCGGCCATGAGCTTCTCCTCAATGCCAGGCGGCTTGTCCTGAGACAAGCCGCCGGACGATTACCAGGATTGGGTTGCTTTGAAGGAATCGAGGATAGCTTTCAGCTTGCCTTCGATTTCGTCGTTATAGCCACCGGTCTGGTTGATCTCTTGCATCAGCGGAGCGTGATCACGGTCGACGTAAGCCAGCAGAGCGGCTTCGAAGCTACCGATTTTCGCCAGTTCCACATCTTCGAGGTAACCGCGTTCAGCCGCGAACAGTACCAGGCCCTGCTGAGCAACAGACATTGGTGCGTACTGTTTCTGCTTCAGCAGCTCGGTCACTTTCTGACCGTGGCTCAGCTGTTTACGGGTTGCTTCGTCCAGATCGGATGCGAACTGAGAGAACGCAGCCAGTTCACGATACTGTGCCAGCGCGGTACGGATACCACCGGACAGTTTCTTAATGATCTTGGTCTGAGCAGCACCACCTACACGGGATACGGAGATACCCGGGTTAACCGCCGGACGAATACCGGAGTTAAACAGGTTGGTTTCCAGGAAGATCTGACCATCGGTAATGGAGATTACGTTGGTCGGAACGAACGCAGAAACGTCACCCGCCTGGGTTTCAATGATCGGCAGCGCGGTCAGAGAGCCCGTTTTACCCTTCACTTCACCTTTGGTGAAGTTCTCGACGTATTCCGCGTTAACGCGGGAAGCACGCTCCAGCAGACGAGAGTGGAGGTAGAATACGTCGCCAGGGAACGCTTCACGTCCTGGTGGACGACGGAGCAGCAGGGAAACCTGACGATAAGCAACAGCCTGTTTAGACAGGTCATCGTATACGATCAGTGCATCTTCACCGCGGTCACGGAAGTATTCACCCATTGCACAACCAGCGTATGGCGCCAGGTATTGCAGTGCAGCAGATTCAGAAGCGGTAGCCACAACAACGATGGTGTTAGACAGCGCGCCGTGCTCTTCCAGTTTACGAACCACGTTAGAAATGGTGGACGCTTTCTGGCCGATAGCCACGTACACACATTTGATGCCGGAGTCACGCTGGTTGATGATGGCATCGATAGCCATCGCGGTTTTACCGGTCTGACGGTCACCGATGATCAGTTCACGCTGACCACGACCGATTGGGATCATGGCATCAACGGACTTATAACCCGTCTGAACAGGCTGATCTACGGACTGACGGTCGATAACGCCCGGTGCGATAACTTCGATTGGAGAGAAGCCATCGTGCTCAACCGGACCTTTACCGTCGATTGGTGCACCCAGGGTGTTAACAACACGACCCAGCAGGCCACGGCCAACCGGAACTTCCAGAATACGGCCAGTACACTTAACCTTCATGCCTTCGGCGAGGTCAGCGTATGGACCCATCACAACTGCACCTACGGAGTCGCGCTCCAGGTTCAGTGCGATAGCGTAACGGTTACCCGGCAGGGAAATCATCTCACCCTGCATACAATCGGCCAGGCCGTGGATGCGGATAACACCGTCACTTACAGAAACAATAGTACCTTCGTTATGAGCTTCGCTCACAACATTGAACTGAGCAATGCGCTGCTTGATCAGTTCGCTGATTTCGGTGGAATTCAGTTGCATGCTCCAGTCCCCTTAAGACTGCAAGACGTCTGCAAGGCGCTCAAGACGGCCGCGTACGCTGCCATCAATGACCATATCACCCGAGCGGATGATTACGCCTGCCATTACAGACTTATCGATTTTGCAATTCAGCTTAACTTTGCGTGACAGACGTTTTTCCATCGCGGCGGTAATTTTCGCAAGCTGTTCATGACTCAGTTCAGTCGCAGAAGTTACTTCAACTTCAGCAGTAGCTTCACTAAGGGCACGTAAGTGCTCAAACTGCTCGAGAACATCCGGGAGCACACGGAGACGACCATTTTCTGCCATTACCTTAATCAGGTTCTGACCGTTGGCATCCAGTTGCTCTCCGCACACGGCGATGAACGACGCGGCGAGGGTTTCAGGTGCTAATGCACCAGAAAGCAACTCGGCCATTTGTTCGTTTTTCGTCACCTCAGCGGCAAACGCCAGCATATTCTGCCAGCGATCGACATTTTGGTGTTCGACAGCAAAGTCAAAAGCTGCTTTGGCGTAGGGGCGAGCTACCGTAACAAATTCAGACATCAGCCCCTCCCTCCTTACAGTTCAGCGACAAGTTTGTCCACGATGTCGCTGTTAGCAGCTTCATCCACGGAACGTTCGATGATCTTCTCGGCGCCAGCAACAGCCAGAATCGCAACCTGCTTACGCAGTTCTTCACGAGCACGTTTACGCTCAGCTTCAATTTCAGCCTGAGCCTGTGTCACGATCTTAGTACGTTCCTGTTCTGCTTCAGCTTTGGCTTCGTCCAGGATCTGAGAACGGCGTTTGTTAGCCTGTTCGATGATTACCTGAGCTTCCGCTTTCGCTTTTTTCAGCTGGTCTGTCGCGTTGGCCTGTGCAAGGTCCAAATCTTTCTTTGCACGTTCTGCAGAAGCCAGACCGTCAGCAATTTCTTTCTGACGTTTTTCGATGGCAGCCATTAAAGGCGGCCATACATACTTCATGCAGAACCAGACAAAGATAATAAACGCGATGGCCTGGCCGAGGATTGTTGCGTTCATGTTCACAGCACAATACCTCTTAAATTTCTGTGGCTTGGGGTTTTAAAACAACTACTACGCGACAGCAAACATCACGTACAGACCCAGACCTACAGCGATCATTGGGATAGCATCCACCAGACCCATAACGATAAAGAACTGAGTACGCAGCAGAGGAATCAGATCAGGTTGACGCGCAGCGCCTTCCAGGAATTTGCCCCCGAGGATGCCGATACCGATCGCAGCACCGATAGCCGCCAGACCCATCATCACAGCGGCAGCCATGTACAGCAGATCCATATTCAGGTTTTCCATGACAGTCTCCAGTTTGTTTCAATTAAAACGTAGTAGTGTTGGTAAAAAATCAGTGCTCTTCAGACGCCATCGACAGATAGACGATCGTCAGAACCATGAAGATAAAGGCTTGCAGCGTAATGATCAGGATGTGGAAAATGGCCCACGGCACATTCAGAACCCACTGTGACCACCACGGCAGAAGCCCCGCGATCAGAATGAAAATCAGCTCACCCGCATACATGTTGCCGAACAGTCGCAGACCCAGTGAAACAGGTTTGGACAGCAGGCTAACGCCTTCCAGGATCAGGTTGACCGGAATAAACGCCCAGTGGTTGAACGGCTGCAAGGTAAGCTCTTTCACAAAGCCGCTTACGCCTTTCATTTTGATGCTGTAGAAAAGAATCAGGATAAACACGCCCAGCGCCATCGACAGGGTGATGTTCACGTCAGCAGACGGAACCACGCGCAGAGCAGGCAGACCGAAGACATGCTCGCCAATCCACGGCAGGAAATCGATAGGCAGAAGGTCCATCAGGTTCATCAGGAAGACCCACACGAACACGGTCAGTGCCAGTGGCGCAATCAGCTTGCTCTTACCATGGTACATGTCTTTCACGCTGCCATGGACGAAGCCGATGATCATCTCAACGAACGTCTGGAATTTCCCTGGAACACCGCTGGTCGCCTTTTTAGCAACACCGCGGAACATGGCCAGGAACAGAAGACCCAAAACCACCGAGAAGAACATGGAGTCGATGTTGATCGTCCAGAAGGTGGCCGGGGGGTTATGCGGATCCACCAGCGAGAATGTACGCAGGTCCAGCTGAAGGTTATTCAGATGGTGACCTATGTAATCCTGCGGCGTCATATTTTCTGAAGCCATGATGCCTTTTACCCTTTGTTATTGATTACAGCTGGAGCCAGAACTTGTACCACCAGCACCAAAACCCACGTAGCTATCAGCGGCATGAATACCACTTTCAAAACCGCCAGCGCCATCACCAGTAGAGCAAAGGTCAGCAACACCTTACACACTTCGCCGAGGGCGAAGGACCAGGCCACGCGGCCTTTGGCAGGTGTATGCGCCTGATGACGCCAGGCAAAAATCATAAACAACACGTTTGGCAGCACAACCGCCAAACCCCCGCACACGGCGGAGATGCCCCAGAAGGGGTCTTTGAGGCTAAACAGCAGTCCACTTGCTATCACAGCCAGAAACTGAATGAACAGAAGCTTACGAGCAACGTTTCTACTCAAGAGCGACACAGACATCACGTTTTTACTCCTGCTCCCTTCGAGGTATGCCGCGTGTCGTATAAAACGTCCTTTAAGGCTCAGAGTCAAGCATCAAAAAGCGGTCAAATTATACGGTGCGCACCCGTGATTTCAAACATTAAGTAGCGAAAAGGTGAATAAATGTTTAAATATTTTTCCCCGCCGCTATTTTTCAACTTTTGATGAAAGCCCCGACCTTCGAGCAAAACTGCAAACAGCGCGAAAACGTTGACTACAAAGCGTGCACGAGATCACAAAATACACATTTGCGATAAGGTTGTATTTATCAAACTCGTAAATCGCTTAATTTCATCTTTCTGAAATTAAAGATAAAATGTCGCAACTATTTTCAAAACAGCCCCGTATACAATAAAAACCTTTTATTGACATTCTTAATAAATATTTAACATTGCATTCTGGTTGCTGCTTTCCACTTTTAGCAGGCTGATATTTTCGTGGTTGATTATCTTCAGGGTGAACAATGGTGAGGAAGTTAACCATTAGAAAACCCTTAGTAAAAACACGGTTAAATTCTCTCCGGCAAAATCCGTTGTGTTGTGCTGTTTTTTAACACTGACAGAACAGCACAAATTCCACATTTTTTATTAAATTTTTAAAAATTGTTTGGCTTAATTATCACCAGATGACGTTCGCCTTCGAGCTGAGGAATCTGTAATTTCTCAATGGACTCGACGGCAAAACCGTCCGGAAGCTGTTCAATTTCATCGCCGGGCAACTGCCCTTTCAGCGCATAAAAACGGCCATTCTCTGCCGGTAAGTGCTTACACCAGCTCACCATGTCATTAAGCGAAGCAAACGCACGGCTGATAACCCCGTCGAACGGTGGCTCTGCCGGAAACTCCTCTACCCTGCTTTGCACAGGTGTGATGTTCTCAAGCTTCAGCTCATGCTGTACCTGGCGCAAAAAACGCACGCGCTTGCCAAGGCTATCCAGCAGCGTGAAATGGCTTTCCGGGCGGACAATTGACAGGGGAATACCCGGCAGGCCAGGACCCGTGCCCACATCGATAAAGCGCTCACCGTTCAGGTACGGCGCAACCACAATGCTATCGAGAATATGGCGAATCAGCATCTCGTTGGGGTCGCGTACGGAGGTGAGGTTGTACGCTTTATTCCATTTGTTCAGCATATCGACATAGGCCACCAGCTGATTTTTCTGGTGATCGGTGAGCGAAATACCTGCCTGATCCAGCAGACGAGAGAGTTTATTGAGCACGGTGAATACCTGTTGAGAGACTTAAGTGGCGGGTGACGCTTAGCTAACCCGCCCTACGGAGTTCTGTAGGCCCGGTAAGCGCAGCGCCACCGGGCGAATTACACATATTACGCGCTGCGGCGCAGCATGCCCTGCTTTTTCAGCCACACCAGCAGAATTGAAATCGCTGCTGGGGTAACGCCCGAGATGCGGGAGGCCTGGCCGATCGACACCGGTTTGTGATCGTTCAGTTTGGCGATCACCTCGTTGGACAGCCCCGTCACCTGACGATAGTCCAGCATTTCCGGCAGCAGCGTGTTTTCGTTACGCTGCTGCTTTTCGATCTCATCCTGCTGACGCGCGATGTAACCTTCGTATTTAACCTGGATCTCAACCTGCTCTGCCGCTTCAGCGTCTTCAAGACCCGGGGCAAAGGCGGTGAGTTTCACCAGATTCTCATAGGTCACTTCCGGGCGACGCAGCAGATCTTCACCGCTGGCTTCGCGCGAGAGCGGCGCAGTTAAGTGAGCGTTCACTTCCGCAGCGGTTTCAGCCTGCGGATTAACCCAGGTCGTTTTCAGGCGCTGACGTTCCTGCTCAATGCGCTCCAGTTTCTCGTTGAAGCGCGCCCAGCGTTCGTCATCCACCAGACCCAGCTCACGACCCATTTCGGTCAGACGCAGGTCGGCGTTATCTTCGCGCAGCATCAGGCGATATTCCGCGCGAGAGGTAAACATACGGTACGGTTCTTTGGTGCCCAGCGTGCAGAGATCGTCGACCAGCACGCCCAGATAAGCCTGAGAACGCGCCGGAGCCCAGCCCTCTTTCTCGGCAGAGAAACGGGCGGCGTTCAGACCGGCCAGCAGGCCCTGTGCAGCAGCTTCTTCGTAACCGGTGGTGCCGTTAATCTGACCTGCGAAGAACAGACCGTGGATGAATTTGCTCTCCAGGGTTGGCTTCAGGTCACGCGGATCGAAGAAATCGTACTCAATAGCGTAGCCAGGGCGAACGATTTTCGCATTCTCCATCCCCTGCATTGAGCGAACAATTTGCATCTGCACATCGAACGGCAGGCTGGTGGAGATGCCGTTCGGATAGATTTCGTTCGAGGTCAGCCCTTCAGGCTCCAGGAAGATCTGGTGCTGGTTACGATCGGCAAAGCGCATGACTTTGTCTTCGATCGACGGGCAATAGCGTGGGCCGATCCCTTCGATCACGCCGGCGTACATCGGGCTGCGATCGAGGTTATTGCGGATCACGTCATGGGTTTTTTCGTTGGTATGCGTGATATAGCACGGTACCTGCTGCGGATGCTGCGCTGCATTGCCCATGAACGAGAAGACCGGCATTGGGTTATCGCCGTGCTGTTGTGCCAGCACGCTGAAATCAATGGTGCGCGCATCAATACGCGGTGGAGTACCGGTTTTCAGACGGCTGACACGCAGCGGCAGTTCACGCAGACGGCGTGACAGTGGGATAGATGGCGGATCGCCAGCACGTCCGCCGCTGTAATTATCCAGACCGATATGGATCTTACCGTCCAGGAATGTCCCGACGGTCAGAACAACCGCTTTGGCGCGGAATTTGAGCCCCATCTGGGTAACCGCGCCAACGACACGATCGTTCTCCACGATAAGATCTTCCACTGCCTGCTGGAAGATCATCAGGTTCGGCTGGTTCTCCAGGGCGGTACGCACCGCCTGACGATAAAGTACCCGGTCTGCCTGAGCGCGGGTCGCACGGACAGCGGGGCCTTTACTGGCGTTTAGTATCCTAAACTGAATGCCTGCGTGATCGATCGCTTTCGCCATCAGGCCGCCAAGTGCATCCACTTCTTTTACCAGGTGTCCTTTCCCAATGCCGCCAATCGCCGGATTACAGGACATTTGTCCCAGCGTGTCGATATTGTGTGTCAAAAGCAGGGTCTGCTGACCCATTCGCGCTGCGGCCATTGCGGCCTCAGTGCCTGCGTGACCCCCGCCAATGATGATGACGTCAAAAGGATCCTGATAAAACATGGTGGTCTGCCTCGCGTAAAGCGGTATGAAAATGGATTGAAGCCCGGGCCGTGGATTCTACTCAACTTTAGTCTTTCGAGAAAGCATTGGGATCCTGGGCTATTAAAAAGAAGATCTTTTTATTTAGAGATCTGTTCTATTGTGATCTCTTATTAGGATCGCGGACCTTTGTGGATAAGTCCGATCTCATAAATAAGATCATGGGGTTAGAAAGGATCGTTTGCTGTGAATGATCGGTGATCCTGGCCCGTATAAGCTGGGATCAGATCGCGACTTTATACACAGGGCAAAAACGACTTCAACGTTGTTCTTTGGATAACTACTGCTTAATACGAGCTTTTAACCAGAGTTATCCACATCTGTTCGCGCGATCTTTAATCGTTTTTGAGTAAATTTTTCCATTCACCCAGCCAGATCTCAGCCGGATCCTCCGGAATATCATGATCGAGGATGTTGATCTTCAGCGTTTCACCCACCTGTTTAGCTCCGCAGGCGGTGACAGCGGCTTCCACTTTCTCTATAGCACCGCAGAAGGTGTCATATTCACGGCTGCCAATACCCACTGCGCCAAAACGCACGTTTGACAGGTCTGGCTGCTGTTCCTGCAGTTCGTCATATAAAGGTTGCAGGTTATCCGGAAGATCGCCTGCGCCATGCGTGGAGGTGATCACCAGCCAGACCCCATCAGTCGGGAGATCTTCAAGCAAAGGCCCGTGCAGCGTTTGTGTGGAAAATCCCGCATCCTCCAGCTTCTCAGCCAGATGTTCCGCTACATATTCCGCGCCGCCAAGGGTGCTGCCACTGATAAGGGTAATGTCCGCCATTGATCGCTCGCTCAGATAAAGAGGGGATCATTGTACGCTGTGAACGGGCTGGGATCTACCTGTGGAAAATGTGGGTATGGATTTGCCCGATCAGGGGCGAATGGTACGCATGATCGGGTTTTGCAGGGAGATCAACGTCTCGGTGGACTGAATTTCATCGATTGTTTGGATCTTGTTGATAAGTACCTGCTGCAGGGCATCTATGGATCGACACATCACCTTGATAAAGATGCTGTAGTGGCCGGTGGTGTAGTACGCCTCTGTGACTTCATCGAGCGCGTTCAGCTTCGCCAGCGCGGAAGGATAATCTTTTGCGCTTTTAAGAATAATGCCAATAAAGCAGCAGACGTCATAGCCCAGCTGTTTTGGGCTGACATCGATACGAGCCCCGGTAATGATCCCCGCCTGTTTCATCTTCTCTACACGAACGTGAATCGTCCCCGGGCTGACGCCAAACTGCTTCGCCAGTTCGGCATAGGCGGTACGGGCATTGGCCATTAACGCCTCCAGGATGCCGCGGTCCAGATTATCGATCTGATAATTTTCCATAGCTTTTTCTTATGAAGATTAATGAATCACTCTATTCTAGCGTTAAATTTTAACGAATCAAAAGTGAAGGTGGCTTTTTGTTGTTTGATTATTGAATTGAATGCCTTTTCTGTTGCTTAATCAATACCAACAGGACGCAGGAGTATAAATAATGAAAACCGCTTATATCGCAAAACAACGCCAGATCAGTTTCGTTAAATCCCATTTTTCCCGCCAGCTGGAAGAGAAGCTGGGTCTGATTGAAGTTCAGGCACCGATTCTCAGCCGCGTGGGTGATGGGACGCAGGATAACTTGTCCGGATGCGAAAAAGCGGTGCAGGTGAAAGTGAAAACACTGCCAGACGCCCAGTTCGAAGTGGTTCATTCCCTCGCGAAGTGGAAGCGTCAAACCCTGGGACAGCACGACTTCAGCGCGGGCGAAGGACTCTACACGCACATGAAAGCTCTCCGCCCCGATGAAGACCGCTTGTCTGCCATTCACTCTGTTTACGTTGACCAGTGGGACTGGGAGCGCGTAATGGGTGATGGCGAGCGCCATGTCGGCACGCTGAAATCCACCGTTGAGGCGATCTACGCCGGGATCAAAGCGACCGAAGCGGCCGTAAGCAAAGAGTTTGGTCTGGCACCGTTCCTGCCGGAATCGATCCACTTTGTTCACAGCCAGGAGTTGCTGAGTCGTTTCCCGGATCTGGATGCTAAAGGTCGTGAACGTGCGATCGCTAAAGAACTGGGTGCCGTCTTCCTGATGGGGATCGGCGGTAAGCTGTCGGATGGTAAACGTCATGATGTTCGTGCACCGGATTATGATGACTGGAGCACCATGAGCGAGGGCGAATTTGCTGGTCTGAACGGCGATATTCTGGTCTGGAACCCGGTGCTGGAAGATGCGTTTGAACTCTCCTCAATGGGGATCCGCGTGGATGCTGATGCGCTGAAACGCCAGCTGGCGGTGACCGGTGATGAAGATCGTCTCACGCTGGAATGGCACCAGGCGCTGCTGCGCGGTGAGATGCCGCAGACCATTGGCGGCGGCATCGGCCAGTCCCGTCTGACCATGCTGCTGCTGCAACTGTCGCATATTGGTCAGGTGCAGTGTGGTGTCTGGCCGCAGCAGGTACGCGAAAGCGTCAGCTCGCTTCTGTAATTAACGCTGCCAGCGCCTGAGCAGGCGGCTACGCAACCCGGTATCAAAGCGCCAGATATGATCGAAGATGCGCATGATGCCGGGTTTTCCATGGGCGGACATCGCCACTGCGTGGAAACGGTGCTGATGCACCCGCTGTAACTCCTTCACTTTATTCACCACGTCATCCGGCAGCCGCTGGGCAATAAAATCGGAAATCACCACCGCGTCAGCGTCGTACCAGTCGCCGCCCTGCATACGTTCCACAATGCTGCGAAAACAGCTGGCCAGATCGGTACCGCCGCGAAAACGCTGGCTTAAAAAGCGGATCGCCTGCTCAATACCCTGCTGATGGGTCAGCTCATAGCTGACCACTTCGCTGGAAAAGAGCATGATAAAGCAGCGACGCCGGTCAGCGAGCGCCACGCGCATCAGCGCCAGGCAGAACGCTTTGGCACACTGTTCGTTGAAACCGCCCATCGATCCAGATGTATCCACACAAACAATAAATGGGCCGCGCGGTTGCTCATCAAAATCCTGATGGACCACCGGACGTTGACTGATTTTTTCGCGCCAGGCTTCGCCATGCAGGCGATAGGTCAGAAGCTGTTTTTCCACCAGCCGACGATAAAACTCATATTCCAGCTCGGTCATCCCGAGCGTGCTCAGCTCCGTAGGCAGCAGGCGTAAAATGTCATCGCTTTGCTGGAGCCCATCCACCTGTTCCGGCACAGTGGCCGGTTCCCGCACCAGGGTGCGGAAGGTTTCCATCGGGGCATCCTTCTTTGGGACCGATTTAGCCTCCCTTGAGCGACCCAGCTGTTCCGCAAGCTTCATCAGCTCGGGCTGCTGCGCCAGGAAATCACCATACCGGACAATCAGCTGATAATCCCCACGCCTGATTTGGCCTGCACTCATATCCCAGAGACGTCCGGCAGCGTTTTCATTCTCTACCAGTACCTGCTCCAGCTGACCGCTTAAGGTCATGCGTTCCTGAACTTCGCTGAGCAATTGTTCACGCTCTTCATCCAGCAGTTGCTGGTTCAGCGTCGTGGCCTGAACCACAAGGCTGAGGCGCCAGCGCTGTAAAAAGAGTGTGTGTAAGGCGGGGGTGAAGGTGGCGTTATCGGTGACCAGCGCCCGGGCCTGGCTGGCAAATGGGGAGTGTACTTTATCGAGTAACGTCAGGGTTTGCGGGATCTGAACAATAAACTGCGACGTGGAAAGGCGCTGGCACTGCTGATAGCAGGCCACCTCTTCGGTTAACTCCTGTGGCACTTCGGTCTCTTTAAACCGCTGTCGCAGGTTGTCCCGCCAGCGCGGGAGATCGTCCGTCATCGCTTTTTTTAGCTTCGGGAATTTTTCAAAAAAAGCCGCCAGCTGAGGAGACGCCAGAAGAGTAATAATCACCTCTTCGATCAACCCATCTTCGCTGACGGCCAGCATGACGTTAAGCGTATCCAGCGTTAGCATTGACGAGCCTGTTTGATCTGCGCGCTCACATCCTGCAGGCTGGCTTCAATGCGACCTAACCAGTCGCTGTGAATAAAGAGGCACTTTTGCTGTTCGCTGAAGCGCGTATGCTGCTGATGCCATTCGGTATCCAGCGCCTCCAGCTGCTGCGTGATCTCTTCCGGCACGCTGTCAGAGGCGCTTCCCGGGAGGGCAAGGCGTGACCCCTGTAGGCTTACGTCGCGGATCACCAGGTGCTGACTGCTGTCCACTTCCATATTCAGCGGCTGTGCAAAGCCTATACCGTTAAGCTTACCGCGGATCTCTCCGCCCTTATCAAGCCACTGGGCCAGCGCGTCACGCTCAAGCGTAATGTGCACCACCTGCATGTCATGGAGTTTAAGCGGCTGCTGGAGAAGCAGCGTCAGCGTTGGGCTGGTCAGCTCAGCGGGCAGTTCGTAGTGCGGTTTACGGGCGAACATGCCGCCAAGACGGTTCACCTTCAGTGCTGTTTTATCACTTTGCTGCTGCTGTAGCTGAATGCGCCGTTGGGCTATCGCCCCAAGCTGGTTGAGCATTGATTGCTGGCCCCAGGCGTGTCCGGTCATCAATATTTCAAGCTGCTGCTGCATCAGATTCATCCCTTCGGCATCGTGCCAGAGACAGTCTTTCAGCAGGATCAGATCGATAGGGGCAACCGCGTCGCGCCCGCTGAACAGGGCGCTGGCCTGCAGCAGACGGATTGCTTTTTTCCAGCGACGGTCGGAAACATAAGGTGCAGAAGGAAGGAGATCAAGCTGCTGACGGAGCTGGTAGATCAGCTCAAAGACCGCGTCCGGCAGTGTGATTTTGCCGATATCCACCTGCCACTGCTGATACTCCTCGTCCGTGACCTGCAGTGAAGCGGCTACCGGGTTTTCATTTTCATCCTGCTGGCTGGTCAGCATGGAGCGGAAGTTCGATTTATCCTGCACTTTGTCCAGCCACAGGCGGATCAGCATGCGGTCATACAGCGCTTCAAGGCTGCTGTCGGCTTCGGGAAGTTCGTTCGAGGCGGCCACCAGCAGGCGCATCGGGATTTTTTCTTCGCTGGCGCCGTTACGGAACCGACGTTCGTTAATCGCCGTGAGCAGGGTATTCAGAATGGCCGGTCCCGCTTTCCAGATCTCATCGAGAAAAACAATCTCTGCTTCCGGCAGATACCCCTCGGTAAGGCGTTGATAGCGCCCCTCATCTTTCAGCGCCTGGATAGACAGCGGGCCGAAAACCTCTTCAGGGGTGGAAAAGCGGGTCATTAGGTATTCGAAGGCGCGTGCATTCTGAAAGGCAAATTTCAGCCTACGGGCAATCAGGCTTTTGGCAATGCCCGGCGGGCCAAGCAGAAATACGCTTTCACCGCTCAACGCCGCCAGTAAACAGAGGCGGATGGCGTGACTGCGTTCGAAAAGACCTTTCTCCAGTGCGCTGCTGAGACGGGAAATTCTTTCTGCTAATAAATGTGAGTGAGCCATAATAGTTTTTGCATCCTTTCGCCGTCGTGGCGGCTAATTGAAGCGAGTATAGACGTTTCAGTCAGGGCTGGTAATAGGCTGAAGTGCGGCGCAATTTTCTTTGCGCTACATTAATGCGGTTGCATTTAGGGGTTCGATTTTGCAACGAATCGTGCATACTGTGCGCTTTTTGTGGACCAAGGGAACAGGAACACATTTGTTATTTAAACGAAAAGACTAGTCTATGAGCACTGATAATAAGCAATCATTACCCGCAATTACGCTTGCGGCGATCGGGGTTGTCTACGGTGATATCGGCACCAGCCCGCTTTATACGCTTCGTGAATGTCTGTCCGGCCAGTTTGGCTTTGGTGTTGAACGCGATGCCGTATTTGGCTTCCTGTCCCTCATCTTCTGGCTGCTGATCCTGGTGGTTTCTGTTAAATACCTCTCCTTTGTGATGCGTGCAGATAACGCAGGTGAGGGGGGGATCCTGACCCTGATGTCCCTTGCGGGGCGCAACACCTCGGCCAGAATGACGTCGGTACTGGTTATTATTGGCCTGATTGGTGGCAGCTTCTTCTATGGGGAAGTGGTCATCACGCCTGCTATCTCGGTGCTTTCGGCGATTGAGGGGCTTGAGATTATCGCACCGCAGCTTGATACGTGGGTGGTTCCGCTGGCGATAATCGTTCTGACGTTGCTGTTTATTATCCAGAAGCACGGTACCGGGCTGGTGGGGAAACTGTTCGCACCGATTATGCTGGCCTGGTTCCTGATTCTGGCGGCGCTCGGTTTGCGCGGAGTTATTGGCAACCCGGAGGTTCTGCAGGCGCTGAACCCATACTGGGCTATCCATTTCTTCCTTGAATACAAAGTCGTTTCCTTCGTGGCGCTCGGCGCCGTTGTGCTCTCTATTACCGGTGTTGAAGCGCTGTATGCAGATATGGGGCACTTCGGCAAACTGCCGATTCGCGTGGCGTGGTTTTTAGTTGTCCTGCCATCGCTTGTATTGAACTACTTCGGGCAGGGGGCGCTGCTGCTGAAAAACCCGGAAGCGATTAAAAACCCCTTCTTCCTGCTGGCCCCGGATTGGGCGCTGGTGCCGATGCTTATTCTGGCCACGCTGGCCACCGTTATCGCTTCTCAGGCGGTCATTTCCGGCGTGTTCTCTCTGACGCGCCAGGCTGTGCGTCTGGGGTATCTCTCTCCCATGCGTATCATCCATACCTCAGAGATGGAATCGGGCCAGATCTACATCCCGTTTGTTAACTGGCTGCTCTATTTTGCTGTGGTGATCGTGATCGTCAGCTTTGAGCACTCCAGCAACCTGGCCGCGGCGTACGGTATTGCGGTAACAGGCACCATGGTGCTGACATCGCTTCTTTCCACCACGGTGGCGTACCGAAACTGGCACTGGAACAAGTTCCTCGTGGCGATGATTCTGGTGGGCTTCCTGTGCATCGACGTACCGCTGTTCTCGGCAAACCTCGATAAGATTGTCTCCGGCGGCTGGCTGCCGCTGACGCTTGGTCTGTTGATGTTCATTGTGATGACCACGTGGAAAAGCGAGCGTTTCCGTCTGCTGCGTCGTATGCATGAACACGGAAACTCCCTGGAGGCGATGATTGCCTCGCTGGAGAAATCCCCACCGGTTCGCGTACCGGGCACGGCGGTGTATATGTCTCGTGCGTTGAACGTTATTCCGTTCGCATTGATGCATAACCTCAAGCACAACAAGGTGCTGCATGAGCGGGTTATCCTGCTGACCCTGCGCACCGAAGATGCACCGTATGTTCACAATGTGCGCCGTGTTCAAATTGAACAACTGTCGCCAACCTTCTGGCGCGTGGTGGCGAGCTACGGCTGGCGTGAGACGCCGAACGTGGAAGAGGTCTTCCACCGCTGCGGTCTGGAAGGCTTAAGCTGCCGCATGATGGAAACATCGTTCTTTATGTCGCATGAGTCGCTGATTATCGGTAAACGTCCGTGGTATTTGCGCCTGCGCGGCAAGCTGTACCTTATTCTGCAGCGAAACGCCCTGCGTGCGCCGGACCAGTTTGAGATCCCGCCTAACCGCGTGATCGAGCTGGGAACCCAGGTCGAGATTTAAGCTCCTTAAAATGCCGGGTGGCGCTTCGCTTACCCGGCCTACTCATACTCAATATTCCCGCCAAAATTTACGTCTCATTTCACTTAGCGAAACGTTTCGACACCGATCACAATTCTGTTACGTCATGGTGGTTTTCTGAACACTCTTAAGACTAAACTGATTTCAGCGAAACGTTTCGCTAGTGGAGCAAGAAAATGAAGAAAGGCACGGTTCTCAACTCAGAAATCTCGTCGGTTATTTCCCGTCTTGGGCATACCGATACGCTGGTGGTTTGCGATGCAGGCTTACCGGTTCCGCGCAACACAACCCGTATTGATATGGCGTTAACGCAGGGCGTGCCCTCGTTTATGCAGGTACTGGATGTAGTGACCGCGGAGATGCAGGTTGAGGTGGCCATTCTCGCGACGGAAATTAAACAACATAATCCGCAACTCCACGAAACGTTGCTCAATCACATTGAGCAACTGCAACAACACCAGGGAAACACCATAGAAATTCGTTACACAACGCACGAACAGTTCAAACAACAAACCGCAGACAGTCAGGCGGTGATTCGCAGCGGGGAGTGTTCCCCGTATGCGAATATCATTCTCTGTGCTGGCGTCACCTTCTGAGGCCATCATGGACGCATTACTGCAACTTAAAGGGATCGATAAATCGTTCCCGGGCGTAAAAGCCCTTTCTGGCGCGGCGCTGAACGTTTATGCCGGACGCGTGATGGCGCTGGTGGGCGAGAATGGCGCTGGCAAATCCACCATGATGAAAGTGCTGACCGGTATCTATCAACGCGATGCCGGTTCACTTTTGTGGCTGGGTAAAGAGACCACCTTCAGCGGTCCAAAAGCTTCGCAGGAAGCGGGGATCGGCATTATTCACCAGGAACTGAACCTGATCCCGCAGCTCACTATTGCGGAGAACATTTTCCTCGGCCGCGAATTTGTTAACCGGTTTGGCAAAATTGACTGGAAAACGATGTATGCCGAAGCGGATAAGCTACTGGCGAAGCTGAACCTGCGCTTCAAAAGCCACCGCCTGGTGGGCGAACTCTCCATTGGCGACCAGCAGATGGTGGAGATCGCGAAAGTGCTGAGCTTTGAGTCGAAGGTCATCATTATGGATGAACCGACGGACGCCCTGACCGATACCGAAACCGAATCCCTGTTCCGCGTCATCCGCGAGCTGAAATCGCAGGGGCGTGGAATTGTCTATATCTCTCACCGTATGAAAGAGATTTTCGAGATCTGCGACGACGTTACCGTCTTCCGCGACGGGCAGTTTATTGCCGAGCGTGAAGTGGCATCGCTGACGGAAGATACGCTTATCGAAATGATGGTGGGACGCAAGCTCGAAGATCAATACCCGCACCTCGACAAAGCACCGGGTGAAATCCGCCTGAAGGTGGATAATCTCTGTGGCCCGGGCGTGGATAATGTCTCTTTTACCCTGCGCAAAGGGGAAATTCTTGGCGTGGCAGGGCTAATGGGTGCTGGCCGTACCGAGCTGATGAAAGTGCTGTACGGTGCGCTGCCGCGATCCAGCGGTTATGTCACTCTCGACGGGCATGAAGTGGTGACGCGCTCTCCGCAGGATGGCCTGGCGAATGGTATTGTTTATATCTCCGAAGACCGTAAGCGCGACGGCTTAGTGCTGGGCATGTCGGTGAAAGAGAACATGTCTCTTACCGCCCTGCGCTATTTCAGCCGCAGCGGCGGCAGCCTGAAACATAAAGATGAACAGCAGGCAGTCAGCGATTTTATCCGCCTCTTTAATGTGAAAACCCCCTCGATGGAACAGGCGATTGGCCTGCTGTCCGGCGGTAATCAACAGAAAGTGGCGATTGCACGCGGGCTGATGACGCGCCCGAAAGTGTTGATCCTTGATGAACCTACCCGCGGCGTGGACGTAGGGGCCAAAAAAGAGATCTATCAGCTGATTAACCAGTTCAAGGCCGACGGTCTGAGCATCATTCTGGTCTCTTCCGAGATGCCAGAGGTATTAGGCATGAGCGATCGCATTATCGTCATGCATGAAGGGCATCTCGGCGGTGAATTCACTCGCGAGCAGGCCACCCAGGAAGTTCTGATGGCTGCCGCTGTGGGCAAGCTTAATCGCGTGAATCAGGAGTAAGAAGATGACTACCCAGGCTGTTTCTGGTCGCCGTTATTTCACAAAGGCATGGCTGATGGAACAAAAATCGCTGATTGCCCTGCTGGTGCTGATCGCGATTGTGTCGACCATGAGCCCCAATTTCTTCACCGTTAATAACCTGTTCAACATTCTTCAGCAGACCTCCGTGAACGCCATTATGGCGGTCGGGATGACGCTGGTGATCCTGACATCGGGTATCGATCTGTCCGTCGGTTCCCTGCTGGCGCTCACCGGTGCGGTTGCTGCTTCAATCGTCGGGATTGAGGTCAACGCGCTGGTGGCCGTTGCCGCTGTGCTGGCGCTGGGTGCGGCAATTGGTGCTGTCACCGGGGTTATTGTGGCGAAAGGTCGTGTTCAGGCGTTTATTGCGACGCTGGTCATGATGCTGCTGCTGCGCGGTGTCACCATGGTGTATACCAACGGCAGCCCGGTTAACACCGGCTTTACGGACAACGCCGATCTGTTTGGCTGGTTCGGTATCGGTCGCCCGCTGGGTATCCCGACGCCGGTCTGGATCATGGCAATCGTCTTCCTGGCGGCGTGGTACATGCTGCACCACACGCGTCTGGGCCGCTATATTTATGCACTGGGCGGTAACGAAGCGGCAACGCGCCTGTCCGGTATCAGCGTCAACAAAGTTAAAATTATCGTTTACTCACTGTGCGGTTTGCTGGCCTCTCTGGCGGGCATCATCGAAGTGGCGCGCCTCTCTTCCGCGCAGCCAACGGCGGGTACGGGGTATGAGCTGGATGCCATTGCGGCAGTGGTTCTGGGCGGTACGAGTCTTGCGGGCGGTAAAGGTCGCATTGTTGGGACATTGATCGGCGCACTGATTCTCGGTTTCCTGAATAATGGTTTGAATTTGTTAGGTGTTTCCTCCTATTACCAGATGATCGTTAAAGCAGTGGTGATTTTGCTGGCGGTCCTGGTAGACAACAAAAAACAGTAACTGACGACACTACAGGACATCTTAGATATGAACATGAAAAAACTGGCTACCCTGGTTTCTGCTGTCGCGCTGAGCGCAACCGTAAGTGCTAACGCTATGGCGAAAGACACCATCGCGCTGGTTATCTCCACGCTAAACAACCCGTTCTTCGTCTCCCTGAAGGATGGCGCACAGAAAGAAGCCGACAAACTGGGCTACAACCTGGTGGTGCTGGATTCACAGAACAACCCGGCGAAAGAGCTGGCTAACGTGCAGGACTTAACCGTTCGCGGCACCAAAATCCTGCTGATCAACCCAACCGATTCTGACGCGGTGGGTAACGCCGTGAAGATGGCAAACCAGGCAAAGATCCCGGTGATCACCCTGGACCGTCAGGCAACGAAAGGCGACGTTGTGAGCCACATTGCGTCTGATAACGTGCTGGGCGGTAAAATCGCGGGTGATTACATCGCGAAGAAAGCAGGTGAAGGCGCGAAAGTTATCGAACTGCAGGGTATTGCCGGTACGTCCGCAGCCCGCGAACGTGGCGAAGGTTTCCAGCAGGCGGTTGCGGCTCACAAATTTAACGTCCTGGCCAGCCAGCCTGCTGACTTCGACCGTACTAAAGGTCTGAACGTCATGCAGAACCTGCTGACCGCGCACCCAGACGTGCAGGCGGTGTTCGCACAGAACGACGAAATGGCGCTCGGCGCGCTGCGTGCCCTGCAGACTGCAGGTAAATCTGATGTGATGGTTGTCGGATTTGACGGCACACCAGATGGAGAAAAAGCGGTAAATGATGGCAAACTGGCGGCGACCATCGCTCAGTTGCCTGAGCAGATCGGCGCGACTGGCGTGCAGACTGCTGACAAAGTGCTGAAGGGCGAAAAAGTTCAGGCTAAATATCCAGTTGACCTGAAACTGGTCATCAAGCAGTAAAAAGGCGATTCAGGCAGTCGCTGGCTGCCTGAGGGACACCAATAAAGAAAAGTGTGGCATACGCCACCGGGTAACACCGGTGGCGCTCTCAGATGGACAGCTCAACCATGAAAACCGCAGGCAACCTCGTCGTCCTTGGCAGTATCAATGCCGATCACATTCTTAACCTTGAATCCTTCCCGACGCCGGGCGAAACCGTCACCGGCAACCATTATCAGGTGGCATTTGGCGGTAAAGGTGCCAACCAGGCGGTTGCAGCAGGACGCAGTGGGGCAAATATCGCGTTTATCGCCTGTACAGGTGATGACGATACCGGTGAGCGCGTGCGTAAACAGCTCGCCAGCGATAACATCGATGTTGCGCCAGTCAGCGTTGTTGCAGGGGAATCGACCGGCGTGGCGCTGATTTTCGTCAACGCGGAAGGTGAGAATGTCATCGGTATTCATGCAGGCGCGAATGCCCGTCTTACGACGGACCGCGTTGAAGCACAGCGCGAGCTTATCGCTAATGCCGACGCGTTACTGATGCAGCTGGAATCGCCCGTAGAAAGCGTACTGGCGGCCGCTGACATTGCGCATCAAAATCATACCACTGTCGTACTTAATCCTGCGCCTGCCCGTGTATTATCAGACGAACTGCTGGCGCGGGTGGACATCATTACACCGAACGAAACCGAAGCAGAAAAACTGACGGGCATTCGTGTTGAAAATGATGATGACGCAGCACGTGCCGCGAAAGCGCTGCACGATAAAGGCATCGGCACCGTTATCATTACCCTCGGTAGCCGCGGCGTGTGGGCAAGCGTAAACGGCGAAGGCCGTCGCGTGCCGGGCTTTAAGGTCAAGGCGATTGACACTATCGCGGCAGGCGATACGTTTAACGGAGCATTGGTGACAGCGCTGCTGGAAGGAAAGGGAATGGATGATGCTATCCGCTTTGCGCATGCTGCTGCGGCTATCGCCGTCACGCGCAAAGGTGCCCAGCCCTCCGTTCCGTGGCGTAAAGAGATCGACGAATTCTTAAGTCAGCAGGGGTAACGCTTGGCCACAATGAAAGATGTCGCCCGCCTGGCGGGCGTTTCTACGTCGACAGTCTCCCACGTCATTAATAACGATCGCTTCGTCAGCGAGGCGATTCGGGAGAAAGTCGAAGCCGCAGTGAAAGATCTCAACTATGCGCCGTCTGCGCTGGCCCGCAGCCTGAAGCTCAACCAGACGCGTACCATTGGCATGCTGATCACCGCCAGTACGAATCCCTTTTATTCTGAACTTGTCCGCGGGGTGGAACGCAGCTGCTTCGAACGCGGCTACAGTCTGGTGCTGTGCAATACCGAAGGGGATGAGCAGCGTATGAACCGTAATCTGGAGACGCTGATGCAAAAACGCGTCGACGGGTTACTGCTGCTGTGTACCGAAACGCATCAACCCTCGAAAGAGATCATTCAGCGTTATCCGTCTATCCCCACAGTGATGATGGACTGGGCGCCGTTCGACGGGACCAGCGATCTGATTCAGGATAACTCCCTGCTGGGCGGAGATATGGCAACCCAGTATCTGATCGACAAAGGCCATACCCGCATCGCCTGCATTACTGGCCCGCTGGATAAAACCCCGGCGCGTCTGCGTCTGGAGGGGTACCTTTCCGCGATGGCTCGGGCGGGACTCGCGGTTCCGGAGGGTTACCGTATCACCGGCGATTTTGAATTTCAGGGCGGTTTCGAGGCGATGCAGACATTGCTGGCGCAGACACCGCGCCCGCAGGCCGTCTTTATTGGCAACGATGCCATGGCATTTGGGGCGTATAAGGCGTTGTACCAGGCGGGATTGCGTATTCCTGACGATATGGCGGTGATTGGCTACGATGATATCGAACTGGCCAGCTACATGACCCCGCCGCTGACCACGATCCATCAGCCAAAAGATGAACTGGGTGAGCTGGCCATTGATGTATTAATCCACCGAATGGCGCAGCCCACGCTGCAGCAGCAACGTCTGCAGCTTACTCCTGTTCTGATGGAACGGGGTTCGGTTTAGCTTTTGTTTTGTGGCGTTCTTTAATCAGGTTTCGACCATCTTTCGGTTTTAACAGCATAAAGACCAGCGCTGAAACGACGGTAAGTACGCCCATCGTGATAAAGGTATAGTGGAACTGCTCGACGGTGTTCGCGCTGTCAAAACCTTCATAGAACCGCAGTACCGCGGCACTGACAGCCACCCCAAGGCTGATTGATAACTGTTGAGTCACCGCCAGCACGCTGTTGCCACTACTGGCGTTGTCGTCAGTCAGATCCGCGAGAGTAATCGTGTTCATCGACGTGAACTGCGTTGACATTGCCATACCCAGCACAAACAGCGGCAGGATCAGCATCCAGACGGGAAGCGAGGCAGATTGTAGCGAGAACTGCGCAATCATCAGCCCGATAAAGACCGTTACGCCAACCAGTGTCTTCCGATAGCCAAACCAGCGCAGCACCTGCGTGACGGTTGATTTGGCCAGAATTGAGCCCATTGCCGTGGGCGCCATCATGCAGCCGGCTATCAGGGCCGGATAGCCGAAACCGACCTGCAGCATCAGAGGCATCAAAAACGGTACGCAGCCCGTCCCCAGGCGCGAAGCAATATTCCCCGCGATACCTACCGAGAAAGTGCGCGTATTAAAGAGAGACAGCGAGATCAGCGGTGTCGGGTGACGGCGTGCATGACGTATATAAAGAAGGAACAGCAAAATACCGCCAAGAATGACAGCCAGCGCAAGCCATGTTGCCACTATCTTCTCACCAAACAGCTCCATCCCGCTGGAGAACAATACCAGGCTCAGACCAAACAGGAAAAAACCACCCATATCGAAACTGCGTCTTGGCGTGGTGAAGTTCGGCATATATTTGCGGGCATACAGCAGCCCTGCTACGCCAATTGGAATGTTAATCAGGAAGATCCAGTGCCAGCTGGCCCAGGTGACAAACACACCGCCCAGCACCGGGCCAAGTATAGGACCGACCAGGCCGGGCATGGTGACGAAGTTGAGCACGGGAAGCAATTCACTGCGCGGATAGGCGCGCAAAAGTGCCAGGCGCGCCACGGGCATCATCATCGCGCCGCCAATTCCCTGCAGGACGCGGAAGATAACCAGTTCGGTCAGAGAGGATGATAATGCACAGGCCAGCGAACCGAGCGTAAAGAGCGTTACGGCCAACATAAATACGCGACGGGTGCCGAAGCGATCGGCCAGCCAGCCGCTCACCGGGATCAACATTGCAACCGTCAGGGTGTAACTGATGATGGCGGACTGCATCGCCAGCGGCGATCGGTTAAGGCTTTGCGCAATGGCGGGAAGTGCGGTGTTGAGGATGGTGGCATCCAGTGCCTGCATAAAGAACGCCATGGCTGCAATCCACGGCAGCCCGGCCATGCTGCGTGCTTTTTTCTTTATCATTTATTCACCTGCTGGTGGGTTGGCGCGGCCAGTAACGCCTGGCAAGCGCTCAGGGCTCGTTGCCCGTCGCTCTCCTGAATGGCATCGACAATGGCCTGATGCAGATCCAGCTTCACCACTTCGTCCTGAGTAATAGAGGTAAAGTAGGTGTGGTACACCGAATGGAATAAAGAAGCAAAAGAGGTAAGGAACGGATTGGCGCTCATCATATAGATATGTTCATGCCAGGCCATATCGACCTCAACCCAGCGCTCGCGGTTGAAGTGCTTTTTCAGGAACACCATCTCTTCCATTAAGGTGTTGAGCTGGGCTTTTTGTTCTGCTGTCCCGAGCGTGGCGGCAAGCAGGCAGGCCTGCGGCTCAAGACTGCTGCGCATCACCAGAAAGTGATCGACGACCTGATTGAAGTTGTCTTCTGTCATCCACCAGGAGAGAAGTTCCTGATCGAGGAAGTTCCAGTTGCTTTGTGGCATCACCCGCGTGCCAATGCGCGGACGTGGTAGCACCATGCCTTTTGCTGTTAAGGTTTTCACTGCTTCGCGAACGGCGGTACGACTCACGCCAAACTGCTCGCCCAGCTCCATTTCACCCGGCAGGATGCTACCCGGGGCATATTTACCCGCTAAAATCAGCTGAGCCAGCTTTTCTGCCAGCACATAAGACAGGTTTTTTTGGGCTGCCAGCTGTTGTGCGCTCAATGGCATTGCTTTTATTCCTTAATGATTCTTGTCGATAAGTATGCCACCGTGAATGTGATTGTGGTTGCAGATACATCAAATAGAACACTTTGTAGCTTGATTTCATCGCTATTGGTGAAAAAAAACACGGACGGAAACTTTTTTTAAATTTCCTCTTGTCACTTCAGAATAACTCCCTATAATGCGCCTCCACTGACACGGAACAACGGCACACACGCCGCCGGGTCAGCAGAGAAAAGCAAATTAAACGCTTGACTCTGAAGCGGGAAAGCGTAATATGCACACCCCGCGCCGCAGCGAAAACGAAGCGGCACTGCTCTTTAACAATTTATCAGACAATCTGTGTGGGCACTCAAAGTGACATGGATTCTTAATGTCTTCGGACAATAAATGAATACCAAGTCTCAAGAGTGAACACGTAATTCATTACGAAGTTTAATTCATTGAGCATCAAACTTTTAAATTGAAGAGTTTGATCATGGCTCAGATTGAACGCTGGCGGCAGGCCTAACACATGCAAGTCGAACGGTAGCACAGAGAGCTTGCTCTCGGGTGACGAGTGGCGGACGGGTGAGTAATGTCTGGGAAACTGCCTGATGGAGGGGGATAACTACTGGAAACGGTAGCTAATACCGCATAACGTCGCAAGACCAAAGAGGGGGACCTTCGGGCCTCTTGCCATCAGATGTGCCCAGATGGGATTAGCTAGTAGGTGGGGTAACGGCTCACCTAGGCGACGATCCCTAGCTGGTCTGAGAGGATGACCAGCCACACTGGAACTGAGACACGGTCCAGACTCCTACGGGAGGCAGCAGTGGGGAATATTGCACAATGGGCGCAAGCCTGATGCAGCCATGCCGCGTGTATGAAGAAGGCCTTCGGGTTGTAAAGTACTTTCAGCGGGGAGGAAGGTGTTGTGGTTAATAACCGCAGCAATTGACGTTACCCGCAGAAGAAGCACCGGCTAACTCCGTGCCAGCAGCCGCGGTAATACGGAGGGTGCAAGCGTTAATCGGAATTACTGGGCGTAAAGCGCACGCAGGCGGTCTGTCAAGTCGGATGTGAAATCCCCGGGCTCAACCTGGGAACTGCATTCGAAACTGGCAGGCTGGAGTCTTGTAGAGGGGGGTAGAATTCCAGGTGTAGCGGTGAAATGCGTAGAGATCTGGAGGAATACCGGTGGCGAAGGCGGCCCCCTGGACAAAGACTGACGCTCAGGTGCGAAAGCGTGGGGAGCAAACAGGATTAGATACCCTGGTAGTCCACGCCGTAAACGATGTCGATTTGGAGGTTGTGCCCTTGAGGCGTGGCTTCCGGAGCTAACGCGTTAAATCGACCGCCTGGGGAGTACGGCCGCAAGGTTAAAACTCAAATGAATTGACGGGGGCCCGCACAAGCGGTGGAGCATGTGGTTTAATTCGATGCAACGCGAAGAACCTTACCTGGTCTTGACATCCACAGAACTTTCCAGAGATGGATTGGTGCCTTCGGGAACTGTGAGACAGGTGCTGCATGGCTGTCGTCAGCTCGTGTTGTGAAATGTTGGGTTAAGTCCCGCAACGAGCGCAACCCTTATCCTTTGTTGCCAGCGGTCCGGCCGGGAACTCAAAGGAGACTGCCAGTGATAAACTGGAGGAAGGTGGGGATGACGTCAAGTCATCATGGCCCTTACGACCAGGGCTACACACGTGCTACAATGGCGCATACAAAGAGAAGCGACCTCGCGAGAGCAAGCGGACCTCATAAAGTGCGTCGTAGTCCGGATTGGAGTCTGCAACTCGACTCCATGAAGTCGGAATCGCTAGTAATCGTAGATCAGAATGCTACGGTGAATACGTTCCCGGGCCTTGTACACACCGCCCGTCACACCATGGGAGTGGGTTGCAAAAGAAGTAGGTAGCTTAACCTTCGGGAGGGCGCTTACCACTTTGTGATTCATGACTGGGGTGAAGTCGTAACAAGGTAACCGTAGGGGAACCTGCGGTTGGATCACCTCCTTACCTTAAAGAACCTGCCTTTGTAGTGCTCACACAGATTGTCTGATGAAAAGTAAATAGCAAGGCGTCTTGCGATTGAGACTGTACGTCCCCTTCGTCTAGAGGCCCAGGACACCGCCCTTTCACGGCGGTAACAGGGGTTCGAATCCCCTAGGGGACGCCACTTGCTGGTTCGTGAGTGAAAGTCACCTGCCGTCATATCTCAAAACTGACTTGCGAGTCATGTTTGAGATATTTGCTCTTTAAAAATCTGGATCAAGCTGAAAATTGAAACGACACATCTTTAATGGTGTGTTCGAGTCTCTCAAATTTTCGCAATCAGAAGTGAAACATCTTCGGGTTGTGAGGTTAAGCGACTAAGCGTACACGGTGGATGCCCTGGCAGTCAGAGGCGATGAAGGACGTGCTAATCTGCGAAAAGCGCCGGCGAGGTGATATGAACCCTTGACCCGGCGATGTCCGAATGGGGAAACCCAGTGCAATCCGTTGCACTATCGTTAACTGAATACATAGGTTAACGAGGCGAACCGGGGGAACTGAAACATCTAAGTACCCCGAGGAAAAGAAATCAACCGAGATTCCCCCAGTAGCGGCGAGCGAACGGGGAGCAGCCCAGAGTCTGAATCAGCTTGTGTGTTAGTGGAAGCGTCTGGAAAGTCGCACGGTACAGGGTGAAAGTCCCGTACACGAAAATGCACAGGCTGTGAACTCGAAGAGTAGGGCGGGACACGTGGTATCCTGTCTGAATATGGGGGGACCATCCTCCAAGGCTAAATACTCCTGACTGACCGATAGTGAACCAGTACCGTGAGGGAAAGGCGAAAAGAACCCCGGCGAGGGGAGTGAAAAAGAACCTGAAACCGTGTACGTACAAGCAGTGGGAGCACCTTCGGGTGTGACTGCGTACCTTTTGTATAATGGGTCAGCGACTTATATTCTGTAGCAAGGTTAACCGTATAGGGGAGCCGAAGGGAAACCGAGTCTTAACTGGGCGTTAAGTTGCAGGGTATAGACCCGAAACCCGGTGATCTAGCCATGGGCAGGTTGAAGGTTGGGTAACACTAACTGGAGGACCGAACCGACTAATGTTGAAAAATTAGCGGATGACCTGTGGCTGGGGGTGAAAGGCCAATCAAACCGGGAGATAGCTGGTTCTCCCCGAAAGCTATTTAGGTAGCGCCTCGTGAACTCATCTTCGGGGGTAGAGCACTGTTTCGGCTAGGGGGCCATCCCGGCTTACCAACCCGATGCAAACTACGAATACCGAAGAATGTTATCACGGGAGACACACGGCGGGTGCTAACGTCCGTCGTGAAGAGGGAAACAACCCAGACCGCCAGCTAAGGTCCCAAAGTCATGGTTAAGTGGGAAACGATGTGGGAAGGCCCAGACAGCCAGGATGTTGGCTTAGAAGCAGCCATCATTTAAAGAAAGCGTAATAGCTCACTGGTCGAGTCGGCCTGCGCGGAAGATGTAACGGGGCTAAACCATGCACCGAAGCTGCGGCAGCGACGCTTATGCGTTGTTGGGTAGGGGAGCGTTCTGTAAGCCGTTGAAGGTGGTCTGTGAGGGCTGCTGGAGGTATCAGAAGTGCGAATGCTGACATAAGTAACGATAAAGCGGGTGAAAAGCCCGCTCGCCGGAAGACCAAGGGTTCCTGTCCAACGTTAATCGGGGCAGGGTGAGTCGACCCCTAAGGCGAGGCCGAAAGGCGTAGTCGATGGGAAACAGGTTAATATTCCTGTACTTGGTGTTACTGCGAAGGGGGGACGGAGAAGGCTATGTTAGCCGGGCGACGGTTGTCCCGGTTTAAGCATGTAGGCGGAGGTTCCAGGTAAATCCGGTACCTTTTAACGCTGAGGTGTGATGACGAGGCACTACGGTGCTGAAGTAACAAATGCCCTGCTTCCAGGAAAAGCCTCTAAGCATCAGGTAACATCAAATCGTACCCCAAACCGACACAGGTGGTCAGGTAGAGAATACCAAGGCGCTTGAGAGAACTCGGGTGAAGGAACTAGGCAAAATGGTGCCGTAACTTCGGGAGAAGGCACGCTGATATGTAGGTGAAGCCCCTGCGGGTGGAGCTGAAATCAGTCGAAGATACCAGCTGGCTGCAACTGTTTATTAAAAACACAGCACTGTGCAAACACGAAAGTGGACGTATACGGTGTGACGCCTGCCCGGTGCCGGAAGGTTAATTGATGGGGTTAGCGGTAACGCGAAGCTCTTGATCGAAGCCCCGGTAAACGGCGGCCGTAACTATAACGGTCCTAAGGTAGCGAAATTCCTTGTCGGGTAAGTTCCGACCTGCACGAATGGCGTAATGATGGCCAGGCTGTCTCCACCCGAGACTCAGTGAAATTGAACTCGCTGTGAAGATGCAGTGTACCCGCGGCAAGACGGAAAGACCCCGTGAACCTTTACTATAGCTTGACACTGAACACTGGTCCTTGATGTGTAGGATAGGTGGGAGGCTTTGAAGCGTGGACGCCAGTCTGCGTGGAGCCATCCTTGAAATACCACCCTTTAATGGCTGGTGTTCTAACGTAGACCCGTAATCCGGGTTGCGGACAGTGTCTGGTGGGTAGTTTGACTGGGGCGGTCTCCTCCCAAAGAGTAACGGAGGAGCACGAAGGTTAGCTAATCCTGGTCGGACATCAGGAGGTTAGTGCAATGGCATAAGCTAGCTTGACTGCGAGAGTGACGGCTCGAGCAGGTGCGAAAGCAGGTCATAGTGATCCGGTGGTTCTGAATGGAAGGGCCATCGCTCAACGGATAAAAGGTACTCCGGGGATAACAGGCTGATACCGCCCAAGAGTTCATATCGACGGCGGTGTTTGGCACCTCGATGTCGGCTCATCACATCCTGGGGCTGAAGTAGGTCCCAAGGGTATGGCTGTTCGCCATTTAAAGTGGTACGCGAGCTGGGTTTAGAACGTCGTGAGACAGTTCGGTCCCTATCTGCCGTGGGCGCTGGAGAATTGAGGGGGGCTGCTCCTAGTACGAGAGGACCGGAGTGGACGCATCACTGGTGTTCGGGTTGTCATGCCAATGGCACTGCCCGGTAGCTAAATGCGGAAGAGATAAGTGCTGAAAGCATCTAAGCACGAAACTTGCCCCGAGATGAGTTCTCCCTGAGACTTAAAGTCTCCTGAAGGAACGTTGAAGACGACGACGTTGATAGGTCGGGTGTGTAAGCGCAGCGATGCGTTGAGCTAACCGATACTAATGAACCGTGAGGCTTAACCTTACAACGCCGAAGATGTTTTGGCGAAGAGAGACGATTTTCAGCCTGATACAGATTAACAGAATTTGCCTGGCGGCTTTAGCGCGGTGGTCCCACCTGACCCCATGCCGAACTCAGAAGTGAAACGCCGTAGCGCCGATGGTAGTGTGGGGTCTCCCCATGTGAGAGTAGGGAACTGCCAGGCATCAAATAAGAAGAACCCCGTACCGTAAGGTGCGGGGTTTTTTGCTTTTGTTTTCTCCCTCACCCTGCGGGAGAGGGCATCAGACCGCACCCCACCCCACAATAAACTCAGCAATTCTATCCTCATCATTTAAATCCAGCACCGGAACCTCAACATCGAGAGCGACATCGCTGACCACCGCAATGACATGCTCATCCAGCGTTAACTCGCTAACATCATGCCCGGCATCGCTTCTGAACAGCAGGATCTTTGCAACGGCCTCATGCTTAAACCCCTCAACCAGCACCAGATCAAGCGTGGAGTGATCCATCCGACTGACCAGATACGCGAGATCCAGTGGTGCTTCATCGGGCGTTTCCGTCATCAATGCCCACCGCTCACGACTTGCCACCATGGTTTGCGCGGCACCTGCCTTACGCAGTTCATAGCTGTCTTTACCCGGTTTATCGACGTCCATATTGTGGTGGGTATGCTTAATCAGCCCTGGGCGGATGCCTCTGGCACAAAGTGCGGGTATCAGCTTTTTAAGCAGCGTCGTTTTCCCGGTACCACTCCAGGCGGCGATAGCTAAAACAGGCGTCATTTTTTCTCCTGCATGGTCTGTAAATCTTCCGTCGTATTCACGTTCACAAAGGCAGACTTCCAGTCGCTAAAATCAACGGAATGGCCGCCTGACTGACGCATAAACACCATGACTCTTCGCTCTCCCGCCGTCAGGTAATCCTGCAGCGCTGGAACTAATGATCTATGAATCAGCGTAATAGCAGGATGGTCGCGCTCACCGTCATGCACCCAGACAACCGGTGCACCATCACGAAATTGCACGAGACGCTCGACAAGGCAGGAGGGAATAAATGGCGTATCACACGGGCAGAAAACAAACCACTCTGCCTCAGACTGCTGCATGACCGAGAGCATGCCGGCCAACGGTCCTGGGTAATCCCCAAGAGTATCCTGATAAACGGGGTATCCGCTGCGCTGATAAATATCGATATGGCGATTGGCACTGATGGCCATTGCCGCAACCTGATCTGCAAGCGTGTCAGCAACATGCTGCCAAAGTGGCTTACCGTTAAGCTGCTGAAGCCCCTTATCTTTTCCCGCCATGCGCGTTGCTCTGCCACCCGCCAGAACCACTCCGATGATTTCCTGACCCGGATTCACGAATATCGCCTCTTTTATTGTGGGATTGACCCTGCTAACGTGTCACTCTAAATGAAAGGAGCACCACCATGAAATGTAAACGTCTGAATGAAGTCATTGAACTCCTCCAGCCAGCCTGGCAAAAAGAGCCAGAGCTGAATCTGATGCAATTTTTACAGAAACTGGCGAAAGAGTCAGGTTTTGAAGGTGAACTGACAGACCTTTCTGACGACATCCTGATCTATCACCTCAAAATGCGTGACTCTGCCAAAGATGCTGTTATTCCTGGTATTCAGAAAGATTATGAGGAAGATTTTAAAACCGCATTGCTGCGCGCCCGAGGCGTAATTAAAGAGTAAAAGCTTGTAAGCGGCGGCACCGAAATCGCCACAAGATGATATCCTGAATCATTCGTATAATTTCCGGATGATCGGATGAACGACCAGGCTTTTACTTTCCAGACATTACACCCGGATACCATTATGGATGCGCTGTTTGAGCAGGGTATTCGGGTGGATTCCGGGCTAACCCCGCTAAATAGCTACGAAAACCGCGTCTATCAATTCCAGGACGAGGATCGTCAGCGCTTCGTTGTTAAGTTCTATCGCCCCAAGCGCTGGTCCGCTGAACAAATTCAGGAAGAGCATCAGTTTGCTCACGATTTACTGAATGATGAAGTTCCTGTTGCCGCACCGATAAAATTCAATAACCAAACGCTCCTTACGCACGAAGGGTTCTATTACGCCGTATTTCCCAGTCTGGGTGGCCGCCAGTTTGAAGCGGATAATATCGACCAAATGGAGTGGGTCGCCCGCTATCTGGGGCGCATCCACCAGACGGGACGCAAAACGTCGTTTATTGCCCGCCCGACTATCGGAATTCAGGAATACCTTATTGAACCCCGCCAGGTCTTCGAAACCTCAGCGTTTATTCCCTCTGCGTTAAAGGACGCGTTTCTCAGCGCGACGGATAAACTTATTGGGGCGGTAAAAGCCTGCTGGCGCGATGATATTTCTGTCCTGCGTTTGCATGGTGATTGTCATGCCGGGAATATTCTCTGGCGCGATGGCCCTCTGTTTGTTGACCTCGATGATGCGAGGATGGGGCCTGCAGTGCAGGATTTGTGGATGTTGCTCAACGGCGACAAAGCCGAGCAACGTATGCAGCTTGAAACGATTATTGAAGCCTATGAAGAGTTTAGCCCTTTTAATTCAGACGAAATTGCCCTGATAGAACCTTTACGTGCGATGCGTTTTGTTTATTATCTCGCATGGTTAATCAGGCGTTGGGATGATCCCGCATTTCCTCGTAATTTCCCGTGGCTTACCGGAGAGGATTACTGGCGCAACCAGATATCCACATTTACTGAGCAGGTTAAGGTTCTTCAGGAACCCCCACTGCAACTAACGCCGATGTATTAATTGGACACACCCAGGAGAGAGTTAATCATGAAAAAAATTTGGCTGGCGCTGGCAGGTATGATTCTGGCATTTAGCGCTTCTGCTGCACAGTTTACCGACGGCAAACAGTACATCACGCTGGACAAGCCCGTCGCTGGCGAGCCACAGGTTCTCGAGTTCTTCTCGTTCTATTGCCCACACTGCTATGAGTTTGAGCAGGTGCTGCATGTTGCTGACAACGTGAAGAAAAAGCTGCCGGAAGGCACCAAAATGACCAAATACCACGTTGAGTTCCTGGGCCCATTGGGTAAAGACCTGACTCAGGCGTGGGCGGTTGCGATTGCGCTGGGTGTGGAAGATAAGATCACCTCCCCTATGTTTGAAGCGGTGCAGAAAACCCAGACCGTCCAGACCGCAGCAGATATTCGTAAAGTGTTCGTTGACGCAGGCGTGAAAGGTGAAGACTACGACGCCGCATGGAACAGCTTTGTCGTGAAATCGCTGGTTGCTCAACAGGAAAAAGCCGCAGCCGATCTGCAGCTCCAGGGCGTTCCGGCGATGTATGTTAACGGCAAATATCAGCTGAACATGCAGGGCATGGACACCAGCAGCATGGATATCTTCGTACAGCAGTACGCAGACACCGTGAAATACCTGGTCGAGAAGAAGTAAACCCAATGATATAAAAACGCCGGTCAATGACCGGCGTTTTTGTTTGAAGCTTTGATGTTCTCTATCTGCTCATCTTTCTCTTTCCAGAGCGTATTAAGCCAAAGCTGGAAACGACGTTTGAAGTTCTTATCGTTAACGTAATCCCCATGCAGTTCGGTATCAATTGGCACCAGATCGACACGAACCACAATACGCGTCAGCTTGCCGCTGAGCATATCGAAGAAAGGCGTCTTATCGTTTTCCGGATAGCAGAGCGTCACGTTCAGTAATTTATCGAACTGTGCCCCCAGCACGTTAAGCGCCATGGCAATACCCGCCGCCTTGGGGGGCAGCAGGTTCTGATAAGGGGAGCGAGTCTGAAGACGCTTCTCTTCTGTAAACCGCGAGCCTTCGACAAAATTCACAATCGTTGTCGGATGTGCGCGAAACTTCTCGCAGGAACGACGCGTCGTTTCCACATCCTTACCACGCCGCTCCGGGTGGCGAATCAAATAGCTGCGCGAATAGCGTTTCATAAACGGCATATCCAGCGCCCAGCAGGCCAGGCCGATAAACGGTACCCAGGCCAGCTGTTGCTTCAGGAAGTATTTGTTCATCGGGATATGCTTACGGAACAGCACACATAACACCACGATGTCGGCCCAGCTGTGATGATTACAGATCAGCAGATACCAGTTCTTTTTGTTGAGTCTTTCCAGGCCCTCAACGTCCCACTTCAGGTGAGGATTCAGGCGCAGCAGGATGGCCAACCCTTCGCACCAGCAGTACATCATGAAATTACAAAACGCCGACACGGCTCGCCAAACCGTAGGCAAAGGTAACAGCAGTTTAATTATCCCGGCGATGATGATCGGTACAGAACAGGCGATCGTTACCAGAATAGTTAAAATGATGCTTAACAGTAATGTTATTGCAGCGAGCAATCTCGACATGATGAGCTTTTTCAAATGGTTAGCTGTAAGTTAGCGACCGACTATCCGGTGCAGGGCGCTGATTTTATCAGAAATCAGACAAAATAATGGGGCTTTCATACGGAGAGTTGACAGACAGTATCT
This sequence comes from Enterobacter cloacae subsp. cloacae ATCC 13047, assembly GCF_000025565.1. Lineage (NCBI taxonomy): Bacteria > Pseudomonadati > Pseudomonadota > Gammaproteobacteria > Enterobacterales > Enterobacteriaceae > Enterobacter > Enterobacter cloacae. The sequence goes on along the minus strand of NC_014121.1, from coordinate 5,261,961 downwards.
CGCTGCAGAAGATTTCACTACTATTACGCAGCAAACCGGGCATATATCCACATATGCTATATTCTCATTAGCTAGCAATATAAATCACTGTCCGTATATAACTAATTGATAAATAGATTATAATTATGTGTCTTTACGCTTTTTTTGCCTTTGTTAGTCATATGAAGTGAAAGTATTCACAAACTTATCCACAGTTTAAATTTTGCGAGCGATCCTCACGATCGTAAAATCTTTTCCTGTATCAGGCGCTAATAACTGATGTTTTCATCCTTCTGTGGCATCCTTTAGTCATAAATTGATTAAAGGCACGGACATTATGGTTCAGATCCCAGAAAACCCTCTTATTCTCGTCGACGGCTCTTCTTACCTGTATCGGGCGTATCATGCGTTTCCTCCTCTGACCAATAGCGCAGGAGAACCCACCGGCGCGATGTACGGTGTACTTAACATGCTGCGTAGCCTGATCCTTCAGTATCAGCCAACCCACGCGGCAGTCGTTTTTGACGCGAAAGGCAAAACTTTCCGCGACGAGTTGTTTGAGCATTACAAATCTCACCGTCCGCCAATGCCTGACGATCTGCGTGCGCAGATTGAGCCGCTGCACGCGATGGTGAAAGCGATGGGGCTGCCACTGCTGGCGGTTTCTGGTGTGGAAGCGGATGACGTCATTGGCACCCTGGCGCGTGAAGCCGAAAAAATGGGCCGTCCGGTTCTCATCAGTACTGGTGATAAAGATATGGCGCAGCTGGTGACGCCAGGGATCACCCTGATTAACACCATGACCAACACCATCCTCGGCCCTGAAGAGGTGGTCGCAAAATATGGCGTGCCGCCAGAGTTGATTATCGATTTCCTCGCGTTGATGGGTGACTCATCGGATAACATCCCTGGCGTGCCAGGCGTTGGCGAAAAAACGGCACAGGCACTCCTTCAGGGACTGGGCGGGCTGGATACGCTGTATGCGGAGTCTGACAAAATCGCCGGGCTCTCCTTCCGTGGCGCAAAAACCATGGCCGGGAAGCTGGAAGAGAATAAAGAGGTGGCTTATCTCTCCTATAAGCTGGCGACGATTAAAACCGATGTTGAGCTGGAACTGGGATGTGAGCAGCTTGAGGTGCAACAACCATCTGCGGATGACCTGCTGAGCCTGTTTAAGAAATACGAATTTAAGCGCTGGACCACCGACGTGGAAGCCGGTAAATGGCTGCAGGCAAAAGGCGCCAAACCGGCTGCGAAGCCAAAAGAGACGATTGTCATTGATGCCGACGATCAGGCTGAAGAAGAAGCCGCAGCGCTCTCTTTTGAGCACTACGAAACCATTCTTGAAGAGACACAGCTGGTTGCCTGGATCGAGAAACTGAAAAAAGCACCGGTCTTTGCTTTCGACACGGAAACCGACAGCCTGGATAACATTACCGCCAATATGGTGGGCCTGTCATTTGCGACAGAGCCGGGTATCGCTGCCTATGTTCCCGTCGCGCACGATTACCTGGACGCACCGGAGCAACTCTCTCGCGAACGCGTGCTGGAACTGCTGAAGCCAATTCTGGAAGACGACAACGCGTTGAAGGTGGGGCAAAACCTCAAATACGACCGCGGTATTCTGCAAAACTACGGTATTGAGTTGCGCGGTATCGCGTTTGATACCATGCTGGAATCCTACATTCTGGACAGCGTAGCAGGTCGTCATGATATGGACTCCCTGTCTGACCGCTGGTTGAAGCACAAAACCATCACGTTTGAAGAGATTGCCGGTAAAGGCAAAAATCAACTCACCTTTAACCAGATAGCGCTGGAAGAGGCGGGACGCTATGCGGCAGAAGATGCCGACGTCACGCTGCAGCTGCACCTGAAGATGTGGCCAAAACTGCAGAAGCACGAAGGGCCGCTGAATGTGTTTCAGAACATTGAGATGCCGCTGGTACCTGTTCTTTCACGCATCGAGCGCAACGGCGTAAAAATCGATCCGACGGTACTGCATAACCACTCGGGCGAACTCGCCCAGCGTCTGACCGAACTGGAGCAAAAGGCGCATGAGCTTGCCGGTGAGCCGTTTAACCTCTCATCGCCAAAACAGCTGCAAACCATTCTGTTTGAAAAGCAGGGGATCAAACCGCTGAAGAAAACCCCTGGCGGCGCACCGTCCACCTCTGAAGAGGTGCTGGAGGAGCTGGCGCTGGATTATCCGCTGCCCAAAGTCATTCTGGAGTACCGTGGTCTGGCAAAGCTGAAATCGACTTACACCGATAAGCTGCCGCTGATGATCAACCCGAAAACGGGTCGTGTGCATACTTCATACCATCAGGCTGTGGCGGCCACCGGACGTCTCTCCTCGACCGATCCAAACCTGCAGAACATTCCGGTTCGAAATGAAGAAGGGCGTCGCATTCGTCAGGCGTTTATTGCACCTGATGACTATCTGATTGTTTCTGCTGATTACTCGCAAATCGAGCTGCGCATTATGGCGCACCTCTCGCGTGATAAGGGCCTGTTGACGGCCTTTGCCGAAGGGAAGGACATCCACCGGGCAACCGCTGCGGAAGTCTTTGGTCTGCCGCTGGACAGCGTGACAAACGAGCAACGCCGCAGCGCGAAAGCAATCAACTTCGGCCTGATTTACGGCATGAGCGCCTTCGGTCTTTCACGCCAGCTCAATATTCCGCGTAAAGAGTCGCAGAAGTATATGGATCTCTACTTCGAGCGATATCCGGGCGTACTGGAATATATGGAACGCACCCGCGCGCAGGCGAAGGAAAAAGGCTACGTTGAAACCCTGGACGGTCGTCGTCTCTACTTACCCGACATTAAATCCAGCAACGCGGCACGCCGTGCCGGGGCAGAACGTGCTGCAATCAACGCCCCGATGCAGGGAACCGCAGCTGACATCATCAAGCGCGCGATGATCGCCGTGGATGCCTGGCTGGAAAAAGAGAAACCGCGCGTGAAAATGATCATGCAGGTACACGATGAACTGGTGTTCGAAGTGCACAAAGACGATCTCGATAGCGTGTCGAAGACAATCCACGAACTGATGGAAAACAGCATGAAACTCGATGTGCCGTTGCTGGTGGAAGTGGGAAGTGGTGAAAACTGGGATCAGGCTCACTAATGGTTCGGCGAATAACGCGCTTTTTATGTAAGTTAGCAACATAACGACGTGCGTTTTGTGACGATCATTAGAATTCCCTATGTAAAGAATGAAAAAAAACTACAAAAAGTGCTTTTTCTGCAGCAAAAAAAGGGGTAGAGTTAGCGGCGTAGGGTACAGAGGTAAGATGTTCTATCTTTCAGACCTTTTACTTCACGTAATCGGATTTGGCTGAATATTTTAGCCGCCCCAGTCAGTAATGACTGGGGCGTTTTTTATTGCGGCAAAGGAAATTTCGGACAAAAAAAAGCGCGGCCATGGCCGCGCCCGGTATTACCCTTCTTCCGCTTCTGTTGCGGGCTCCAGCTCGCTGAACCAGCTGTCGAGCTTCTGACGCAGCTTATCCACACCCTGCTTTTTCAGCGAGGAGAACGCCTCAACCTGCACATCACCGTTGAATGCCAGTACCGCTTCACGAACCATATTCACCTGCGCTTTACGCGCGCCGCTCGCCAGCTTATCCGCTTTTGTCAGCAGCACCAGAACGGCAATATCGCTTGCCACAGCCCAGTCGATCATCTGCTGATCAAGGTCTTTCAGCGGGTGGCGAATATCCATCAGCACCACCAGGCCTTTCAGGCACATGCGCTTTTCCAGGTATTCACCCAGCGCGCGCTGCCACTTGATCTTCATCTCTTCCGGTACCTGCGCGTAACCGTACCCCGGTAAATCGACCAGGCGTTTGCCTTCGGCCACTTCAAACAGGTTAATCAGCTGGGTACGGCCAGGTGTTTTTGAGGTACGCGCCAGGTTCTTCTGATTGGTCAGCGTATTCAGTGCGCTGGATTTCCCCGCATTCGAGCGGCCAGCAAAGGCCACTTCGATGCCGGTATCAGAGGGCAGGTGGCGAATATCGGGCGCACTGGTGACAAAATGCGTCTGTTGGTAGTTCCAGGTAGTCACGTGGTCGTCTCCAAAAATCGTAATCTGCGGGGGATTATACCTGAATGCAGGCAAAAGGCTTTTTTGATTGCACCTGGTCTGTAGGCTTAAGCCCTGGCCGATGTGAGACATCGGCTATAGATGTTATGAGAAATTTCAGAGAAATCGCAGGTGTAAAAAAATACAAACTGTTTTAAATCATAAGATTAATATTGAGTGATTATCTGAAAATCCGTTTTTGTACCCTTTCGTTGCTTGTTAGTTTAAATGAACAAGGTAAAGTGTGCGTCAAGGCGGGGATGCCAACAGGATAATGACTTAGGGATAAGGGTCAGGAGCGCCAGGAGGCGAAGACGCAGGATTGTCAGGATGACCAGCGCCTGGAGGCGTTTTAACAGGAAAAGGAACCGTATCACGGACGGTATCAGCCAACGGATAAACAGGGTTTGTTGTAGGCAAACACGGAATGTCTGACCCGTTAAGGGTTATGAGTCAGGAAAAAAGGCGACAGATTGCTCTGTCGCCTTTTTTCTTTGCTTGCTTTCTGCTAGATTTCGCCGCAATTCTATACTGAAGAAAACGACTTAAAGATAAAACATCATGAAAAAACCGACCTCCGCAGCGGGCGCGAAACGCCCTGCCAAAGCACGCCGCAAAACGCGCGAAGAACTGAACCAGGAAGCGCGCGATCGCAAACGCGAAAAAAAACATCGCGGTCATGCTGCGGGTAGCCGTGCAAACGGTGGCGGTGCATCTGGCGCTTCTGCTAAAAATAAGCCGCAGAAAGATCCACGTATCGGCAGTAAAACTCCCATTCCACTGGGCGTGACAGACACCCCGGTCACTAAGCAGCACAAACCAAAGAGCGAGAAACCTATGCTTTCACCGCAGGCTGAGCTGGATTTGCTGGAGAACGATGAGCGCCTGGACGCGCTGCTGGAACGTCTTGAAGAGGGTGAAACCCTGACCGCTGAAGAGCAGTCCTGGGTGGATGCCAAACTGGATCGCATCGACGAACTGATGCAGAAGCTGGGCCTGTCATACGACGATGACGAAGATGAAGAAGAAGACGAAAAGCAGGAAGATATGATGCGTCTTCTGAAGGGTGGAAACTAACATTTGCACCCGGCAGGAACGATAGTCCTGCTTATAACCCTTCCGGTTATATGTTATCTGGTGTGGTTATTCGTTAAACTACGGCGGTTGTCGCGGCGACAGAAGTGGCTGCGCACCCGAATGATGGTCCGCAATGGGGCCAGAACGGGCCGCCGTATACGAACGCGACACCAACGGAAGGAGTGAGCATGTCTGTACCATCTATCGACTGGGATTTGGCCCTGATCCAGAAATATAACTATTCCGGGCCGCGTTACACCTCATACCCCACCGCGCTGGAGTTCTCCGATGCCTTCGGTGAGGGTGATTTTCAGCAGGCCGTCGCGCGCTATCCAGAACGCCCGCTGTCGCTCTACGTCCATATTCCGTTCTGCCATAAGCTCTGCTATTTCTGCGGCTGCAATAAAATTGTCACCCGTCAGCAGCATAAAGCCGATCAGTATCTGGATGCGCTGGAGCAGGAAATTTTGCATCGCGCGCCGTTGTTTACTGGCCGTCATGTCAGCCAGCTTCACTGGGGCGGCGGTACGCCAACCTATCTGAATAAAGCGCAGATCAGCCGTTTGATGGCGCTTCTTCGCAGCAATTTCCATTTTAATGACGACGCCGAAATCTCGATCGAGGTCGATCCGCGTGAAATTGAGCTGGATGTGCTGGATCATTTACGTGCCGAAGGCTTCAATCGCCTGAGTATGGGCGTTCAGGACTTCAATAAAGAGGTCCAGCGTCTGGTGAACCGCGAGCAGGACGAAGAATTTATCTTTGCCTTACTCAACCATGCGCGTGAAATTGGTTTCACCTCAACCAATATCGATCTGATTTACGGCCTGCCAAAGCAGACGCCGGAGAGCTTTGCTTTTACGCTGAAACGCGTGGCTGAACTTAACCCGGACCGCCTGAGCGTGTTTAACTATGCGCATCTGCCGACGCTCTTTGCCGCGCAGCGCAAAATCAAAGATGCCGATCTGCCTTCTGCTCAACAGAAACTGGATATTCTCCAGGAAACCATTACCTCGCTGACCGAGACCGGATATCAGTTTATCGGTATGGATCACTTTGCCCGTCCGGATGACGAGCTGGCTGTTGCTCAGCGCGAAGGGGTACTGCACCGTAATTTCCAGGGCTATACCACCCAGGGCGATACCGATTTGCTGGGGATGGGCGTTTCCGCCATCAGCATGATTGGCGATTGCTACGCGCAAAACCAGAAAGAGTTGAAGCTCTACTATCAGCAGGTGGATGAAAAGGGCAACGCGCTGTGGCGCGGCATCGCGTTAACACGTGACGACTGCATTCGTCGTGATGTGATTAAGGCGCTTATCTGCAACTTCCGTCTCGATTTCAGCGACGTTGAGTCGCAGTGGGATCTGCACTTTAGCGATTATTTTGCAGAAGACCTGAAGCTGCTGGCACCGCTTGCGAAGGACGGGCTGGTGGATGTGTCGGAGAATGCGATTGAGGTCACGCCGAAAGGACGTTTATTGATTCGTAATATCTGCATGTGCTTTGACGCTTACCTTCGGCAGAAAGCGCGTATGCAGCAGTTCTCGCGGGTGATTTAAGCCGCAAAAGCATGAAACGTAGGCCGGGTAAGGCGAAGCCGCCACCCGGCTTTTACATTTTTACCCGCTAGCTAAACAGACCAACCAGCGCCGCACACAACACTGCAGCAACTGCGGTTTGCGGCGTGTGGCTTTCTGCGGCTCCGCTAGAGAGCATATGTACTAATGTTTCCAGCATGATGTTCACCCCCAATTTCCGGGCACGATCATACAAAACTCATCGACACAGTAAAGCGCAAAATAACGGCAATTTGCGCTCAATTAGTAATCTTTACACAGCGGTGAAGATTACTCCATTCCAAGCTCTTTAAGCTTACGCGTCAGGGTATTACGTCCCCATCCCAGCAGGCGGGCTGCTTCCTGTTTATGGCCCTGCGTATGACGAAGCGCGGTGGTTAACAGCGTGCGTTCCATCTCCGGCTGCGCCTCAGAGAGCAAATTTTGATGACCGGAACGCAGCGCGCGATCGGCCCACTGCGCCAGCAGCGTCGCCCAGCTGTCCGGCAGCGCATGGCCCGTACTGCTTTCAGGGGCAGTTGCTTCAAACAGCTCGGCCGGCAGATCCTGAATCAAGACCTCCTGTCCGGCGGCCATGACGGTGAGCCAGCGACAGGTATTTTCCAGTTGACGCACGTTACCCGGCCAGGCCAGGCGGGTGAGGGCGGCATCGGTTTCCGGGTGAAGCTGTTTGGCTTCGACACCCAGTTCACGCGCGGCGACCTGCAGGAAGTGACGCGCCAGGCGAGGGATATCTTCGCGACGTTCACGTAGCGGCGGCAGATGGACGCGGATGACGTTCAGGCGATGGAATAAATCCTCACGGAATTTTCCCTCCTGCACGCGTTGCTCCAGGTTCTGGTGTGTCGCGGCAATAATGCGTACATCCACTTTCACCGGCGCATACCCGCCCACGCGATAAAACTGTCCGTCGGCCAGCACGCGCAGAAGACGGGTCTGAACATCCAGCGGCATATCGCCAATTTCATCCAGGAATAATGTCCCCCCGTCAGCCTGTTCGAAGCGGCCCTGACGAATGGTATTTGCCCCGGTAAAGGCGCCTTTTTCATGGCCGAACAGTTCGGATTCAATCAAATCTTTCGGGATAGCCGCCATATTCAGGGCGATAAACGGCGCTTTTGCCCGCGGGCTATGGCGATGTAAGGCGTGCGCGACCAGCTCTTTACCGGTGCCCGATTCGCCATTAATCAATACGCTGATGGACGAACGCGACAGACGGCCAATAATGCGAAACACATCCTGCATCGCCGGTGCTTCGCCAATGATGTCCGTGGTAGGGCCGAAATCGGGCGCATTACGGGGCTGTTGCTGCTCCTGGTAATGGCTAATGGCGCGCTCAACCAGCGCGACCGCTTCGTCGATATCAAATGGCTTGGGCAGGTAGTCGAATGCCCCTTGCTGATAGGCGCTAACGGCGGCATCCAGATCGGAGTGTGCCGTCATTATGATGACCGGAAGCATAGGGTGGCGTTGTTTGATCTGCTTTAAAAGCGCCAGCCCGTCCATACCCGGCATACGAATATCCGACAGCAGAACATCCGGCGTTTTGGTGGTGAGTGCGTCGAGCACTTCGCTGCCGCTCTCAAACGTCGTGCAGCTTAATCCCGCCCCTGTGAGCGCGCGTTCAAGCACCCAACGGATGGAGCTATCGTCATCGACTACCCAGACTATCCCTCGTTGCATAAACGTCACCTTTATTTTTTAATCGGCAGGAAAACCGAAAACTCGGTATGTCCCGGCCAACTGGTAAATTCAATTTTTCCAGAGTGTTGATCGATCAAACTGCGGGCAATGGATAATCCCAGCCCGGTACCGCCTTCGCGACCGCTGACCATCGGGTAGAACAGGGTGTCCTGCAGATGAGATGGGATCCCCGGCCCGTTGTCCTCAACGTCGATGCGTGCCGCCAGCCGATAGCGCACGCCATGCAAGGTGAGCTGGAATGCGGTACGGGTACGCAAAATGATTTCGCCGCCTTCCGGTCCCAGAGCCTGCAGCGCATTACGCACAATATTCAGCAGGACCTGCTCAATCTGGTCCGGATCGTGCGCCAGTTCCGGCAGGCTGGGGTCATAATCACGCACCAGCGTAACGTTCTCCGGCAGCTCCATTGAGACGAGCTTCACCACCCGTTCAGCCACTTTATGAATGCTTTCGGTGACGTGCATACCCGGCTGTTGCGGCCCGAGCAGGCGGTCAACCAGGTTACGCAGACGATCGGCCTGCTCAATGATGACGTTGGTATACTCCGCCAGCGCAGGGTCCGGCAGCGCTTTGGTTAACAGCTGCGCCGCCCCGCGTAATCCGCCCAGTGGGTTTTTGATTTCATGCGCCAGGCCCCGCACCAGATCGCGGGCAGCAATTTGCTGCGCATGCTGAAGTTGCTCCTGGCTCAGTCGGCGCTGATTGTCCATCGGCGCCATTTCGAGCAGGATCAGCCCTTCAGGAAGACGTTGCGCGGTAAGCGACAAAATATGCGAGCGCCCGTCGATCACCAGCGTCACTTCGTTATCGGTGAACCCCTGACCGGCCTGCAGACTTTCCTGCATCAGGCCAATGTTCAGCGAAAAATAGCTCAATAATTCTGGCAGCGGAGTGCCAAACAGTTTGCGTGCGCTTTGGGCGAGCAGTTGCTGCGCCGCCGGGTTGGCGTAATGAACAGCCAGCTCGTCGTCGACCAGCAAAATGCTGTTAATTAACGAATTGAGGATCTGCCCAGCATCGGGCAGCGTGCCAGTTGCCATTCAGCAGTCTCCTGGAGTTGGTTGCACTAATTTAGTGCAGTATAGCTTTTTCGTCGTAAAAAGCGCGTGAGATCAGGTTGTTGGTGGAGAAAAAAGCCCATCCGGAGATGGGCTGAAAGTTTCCACGGCAACAAAAAAAAGCTTTCGGGGCCGCGCCTGAAGGGTGGCGCGAAACCCGTTGTAACTTAAACGCTGTAGTACAGTTCGAATTCAACCGGATGCGGAGTCATGCGCACGCGGTCGTTCTCTTCAGTACGCAGGGCGATGTAGGCATCGATAGCGTCGTCAGTGAACACGCCACCCGCAGTCAGGAACTCGCGGTCAGCGTCCAGTGCCTGCAGGGCTTCTTCCAGAGAGCCTGCAACCTGTGGGATCTCTTTCGCTTCTTCTGGCGGCAGGTCATACAGGTTTTTGTCCATCGCTTCGCCTGGGTGGATCTTGTTCTTGATACCGTCCAGACCGGCCATCAGCAGTGCTGCGAAGCACAGGTATGGGTTAGCTGCTGGATCCGGGAAGCGCACTTCGATACGACGCGCTTTAGGAGAAGCCACCACCGGGATACGGATAGAAGCAGAACGGTTACGCGCTGAGTAAGCCAGCATAACAGGTGCTTCGTAGCCTGGGACCAGACGCTTGTAAGAGTTGGTGGTTGGGTTCGCCAGGGCGTTGATCGCTTTAGCGTGTTTGATTACGCCGCCAATGTAGTACAGCGCCTGCTCAGACAGACCTGCATATTTGTCACCAGAGAACAGGTTGGTACCGTTCTTGGACAGGGACATGTGGCAGTGCATACCGGAACCGTTGTCGCCAAACATTGGTTTTGGCATGAAGGTCGCGGTTTTACCGAAACGGTGTGCAACGTTGTGCACAACGTATTTGTAGATCTGAATTTCGTCCGCTTTTTTGGTCATGGTATTGAAGCGGGTTGCCACTTCGTTCTGACCAGCAGTCGCCACTTCGTGGTGGTGAGCTTCAACTACCAGGCCCATCTCTTCCATCACCAGACACATGGTGGAACGGATGTCCTGTGAAGAATCGACCGGAGGAACCGGGAAGTAACCGCCTTTCACGCCAGGACGGTGACCTTTGTTACCACCTTCGTATTTGGTGGAGGAGTTCCATGCACCTTCGATGTCGTCGATAGCCACGTGGGAGCCAGAGATAGAGGCACCGAAACGAATGTCATCGAACAGGAAGAATTCTGGCTCTGGCCCGAACAGAACGGTGTCTGCGATGCCGGTAGAACGCAGGTACTCTTCTGCACGTTTAGCGATGGAGCGTGGGTCACGGTCGTAGCCCTGCAGCGTGCCTGGCTCGAGGATATCGCAACGGATGATCAGGGTTGGCTCTTCGAAGAACGGATCAATGACCGCCGTGGTCGCGTCTGGCATCAGAACCATGTCAGATTCGTTAATGCCTTTCCAGCCACCAATGGAGGAGCCGTCAAACATTTTGCCTTCTTCAAAGAATTCGGCGTTTACCTGATGAGCAGGAATAGTGACGTGCTGTTCTTTACCTTTAGTATCGGTGAAGCGCAGATCAACAAACTTCACTTCATGTTCGTTCAGCATCGTCAAAACGTGTTCAGCGGACATACTTAACTCTCCAGATTGGTCATTGTCGTCGTGGTAACGAGGTCTTCAACTTCTATCAAGGTGGCTATGAGGCCATCTTTTTGCCGTATTTTTATAAAGCGAAATCTGTGCCAACTTTTAAAACACCCCAAAAAGGCGTTATCATGCGCACCATAGTGCAAAAGTGCTGCACCACAATGGTTATGTTGCACCAGTATAGTGCTTCAGTGTGAACACTGAGCACCATATTGGTGCAATTTTCGTTAAAGTGCCCTTTTTACGCTCCGTGAAAGCGATCACAAAGCATCTCTGCAATACTTGTTTGCGGGGGATGTTTGTGATCCTGTTTTGTAGTGCGATTAATCCGTGTACAATAACGCGCTATTTCTAATGCCTGAGGCAAAGTTGTGATCGAAAATTTGCGTAACATCGCCATCATCGCGCACGTTGACCATGGTAAAACTACCCTGGTTGATAAGCTGCTGCAGCAATCCGGTACGTTTGATGCACGTGCCGAAACTCAAGAGCGTGTGATGGACTCCAACGATTTGGAGAAAGAGCGTGGGATTACCATCCTCGCGAAAAACACCGCTATCAAATGGAATGACTACCGTATCAACATCGTTGATACCCCAGGGCACGCCGACTTCGGTGGTGAAGTTGAGCGCGTGATGTCCATGGTGGATTCCGTGCTGCTGGTGGTTGACGCCTTTGACGGCCCAATGCCGCAAACGCGTTTCGTGACCAAAAAAGCATTTGCCCATGGCCTGAAGCCTATTGTTGTTATCAACAAGGTTGACCGTCCTGGCGCACGTCCTGACTGGGTTGTTGATCAGGTGTTTGACCTGTTCGTGAACCTTGACGCGACCGACGAGCAGCTGGACTTCCCTATCATCTACGCTTCGGCGTTGAATGGTATTGCGGGTCTGGATCACGAAGATATGGCGGCAGACATGACCCCGCTGTATCAGGCGATTGTCGATCACGTACCGGCTCCGGATGTTGATCTTGATGGTCCTCTGCAGATGCAGATCTCCCAGCTGGACTACAACAACTACGTTGGCGTTATCGGTATCGGCCGCATCAAACGCGGTAAAGTGAAGCCGAACCAGCAGGTTACTATCATCGATAGCGAAGGCAAAACCCGTAACGGTAAAGTGGGCAAAGTGCTGACTCACCTGGGTCTGGAGCGTATCGACAGCGATCTGGCTGAAGCGGGTGATATCATCGCGATCACCGGTCTGGGCGAGCTGAACATCTCTGACACCATCTGCGACCCGCAGAACGTGGAAGCGCTGCCAGCCCTGTCTGTTGATGAACCAACGGTAACCATGTTCTTCAACGTCAACACCTCTCCGTTCTGTGGTAAAGAAGGTAAATTCGTTACCTCTCGTCAGATCCTTGACCGCCTGAACAAAGAGCTGGTGCACAACGTTGCGCTGCGCGTTGAAGAAACGGAAGACGCTGATGCCTTCCGCGTATCCGGTCGTGGTGAACTGCACCTGTCTGTTCTGATCGAAAACATGCGTCGTGAAGGTTTCGAGATGGCGGTTTCCCGTCCGAAAGTTATCTTCCGCGAAATCGACGGCCGTAAACAAGAGCCGTTCGAAAACGTAACGCTGGACGTTGAAGAGCAGCACCAGGGTTCTGTGATGCAGGCTCTGGGTGAGCGTAAAGGCGACCTGAAAAACATGAATCCAGATGGCAAAGGCCGCGTACGTCTCGACTACGTGATCCCAAGCCGTGGCCTGATCGGCTTCCGTTCTGAGTTCATGACCATGACTTCCGGTACCGGTCTGCTGTACTCCACCTTCAGCCACTACGACGACGTACGTCCGGGTGAAGTGGGCCAGCGTAACAACGGCGTGCTGATCTCTAACGGTCAGGGTAAAGCGGTTGCGTTTGCGCTGTTCGGTCTGCAGGATCGCGGTAAGCTGTTCCTGGGTCACGGTGCTGAAGTGTATGAAGGCCAGATCATTGGTATTCACAGTCGTTCTAACGACCTGACGGTAAACTGCCTGACCGGTAAGAAACTGACCAACATGCGTGCGTCCGGTACTGACGAAGCAACGGTTCTGGTTCCACCGATCAAGATGACGCTGGAGCAGGCTCTGGAATTCATCGATGACGACGAACTGGTAGAAGTGACTCCACTGTCTATCCGTATCCGTAAACGTCACCTGACCGAGAACGATCGTAAACGTGCAATGCGCGGTGCGAAAGAAGAGTAATACGGTCAATCCGTTAGCCGGGTAAGCGCATGCGCCGCCCGGCAGTAAAAAGCCGCTGATTGCTCAGCGGCTTTTTTTTATTAGAACGAATACCGCAATCCCAGGCGAATCCGGTACTGCTCCCGGTTGTAATCATTCCATCTGTCCAGCCACTGCAGTTCAAGATATGGCAGCCAGTTTTTGTCGATCTTGTAGCTGAATTTATTGGTAATTTCCCAGTGATGATCTTTGCCATTTTTGCTGTGGTAATCATTCACCCGCTGGAAAAAGTGCGGTTCAAAGGTATAAAAAAACGCATCCGTCACTTTGAAATTCCAGTAGTTAGCAAACTCATGCGTATCGTTCTTATCCATCTGCCCGTTATAGTCCGGCGTATCGTAATTGTTATGGTTATAGCGATAGCGGAACGTCAGGTTGAACCCGTCCGTAAATTTATAATTGGTATCTAAATAGACCGCACCACCCGATCCTGCGCTGCTGTCGTTAATCAATCCGCCGGGCTGGAAGGTGAGCTTGTCGGTGGGTTTAAAGAGCGGATACCACCCCTCTATTTCGTTATAGCTGTGCTTAAGCTCATCCCATTTCCCCACGTTATAGGCATTGGTGAACATCAGCCCCGCGCCCATATCGAAGTTATAGCCTGCACGCAGGATCACCTCGTGTAGCTCAGAGGCCGTATTATATGCTTCGCGGGTTTCGACATAAGCCCCGGCAAATACCGGGCAGGACACAGACGACACGATCAGTACAGTAATGATTCTTTTCATAATTTGTCCATGTATCAGGTACAGAAAGGCCTCCCTCCTGATGAACAGGAAGGACATAGTGGCCGGTTTTATTGTTATAAAGTGACTGCTGACGCTTTATTGTTGGTGGTTATCTCAGGGGTATTCGCGGTTTGTTTTTTCCGTTTTCCAATCTCCTCGATAATAAAGGCGAAGCGCGCTTCGTTGAGTTTATAAAACAGCCCCATGGTCACGGCGGCAACGACGGCCAGGCCGCACGGCCAGAGGAAAATAAGCTGACGCAGACCAAGTAGCGTACCTGCGCTCTGCACCGCATGGGGAACGTAGCCAATCTGGGTCAGCATGATGCCAGGCAGAAAACCGGCGAGGGCGGCAGAGATTTTGCGCGAGAAGGTATAGCCGGTATAAACCGACCCTTCAGCACGAATGCCCGTTTTCCACTCGCCGTAATCAACGGTATCCGGTACCAGCGCCCAGTTCAGGCTGTTCACAAACGCCGTGCCGAAAAAGGCCATGCAGGAAAACAGCACGAACAGCAGGGAACTGGTCCCCCAGAAGAAGTTCAGCACGTCGCCCACCGCCCACAGCGCCAGCCCACCCAGATAAACCGGTTTTTTGCCAAAGCGCTTCACCGCACCGGGCACCAGAAACACGCCAATCAGAATGCATCCCATGCTGAAAAAGCCCATCCACGACAGCAAATGCAGATCGTTTAGCACGTACTGGGTGTAATAGACCTGAATCGCCAGCTTGATGTTAAACGCGGCAAGGGTACACAGGTTGGCGATACACAGCACCAGCAGCGGCGGATTGCGGAAAATCGCGCAGAATGATTTCAGAATGCCGGGCTTATGGTGATCGGGCGTAAGCTCCACGTAGCGCTCTTTCACGCCGCTGTAGCACCACCACATGCAGAACAGGCCGCCGGTGACGAACACCAGCGCCGCCACCAGATAGCCGAGGGAGGGCTGGCTGACGAACAGCGCCTGAATGGGCATAAAGCCGACGGTGCAGAGCAACAGCCCCACGGTTGCGCCGCCCTGACGCCACGCCGCAAGCTGTGCGCGCTCGTTCGGGTTTTTGGTAATGGCCGGGACCATCGCACCGTAGGCGCAGTTCATCAGGCTATAGCAGAGGCCAAACATCATGAAGAGCACGGTGGCGAGCGCCGTTTTCACCGTCAGGCTAAAGTCGTTGGCCATAAACTGCGCCGTCGCGACCAGCGCCACCGGGACGGAGGCATAAAGAATGAATGGCCGGAATTTTCCCTTCGCGCCGATGTTACGCCGGGAGTCCAGCAGCACGCCGGTCAGCATGTCGGTGAACGCGGTAAAAAACTTCGCTACCAGGAAAATAATGCCGCCATAGAAGGCGGGCATGCCCAGTTCGTCGGTGTAAAACTTCAGCAGATACAGCGTGCCAATACACAGCATCAGATTCGAGCCAAAATCGCCCATCCCGTAGGCGCACTTCTCTCGCAGGCTCAATTTCAGGGTTAACGGATCAGTGTTATGTGTCATGGTCGATCCTCAGAGCGCCCGCAGGGCGCTCTATCTCGTCATTTATGCCGTACGTTTACGCAGTTCGATCTCTTCCACGATGCGCACATACATCTTCTCGTTGAGATTGTAGAAACAGCCCATCGCCACAATGGTGATGACCGCCAGCAGGCTCGGATAGATAAAAATCAGCTGCCGCAGTCCTTCAACCGTTCCGGCGGATTGCACCACGTTGGGCACATAGCCAATTTGCGTGAGCATGATCCCCGGGAAGAAGCCCGCCAGTGCCTGAGATACCTTCCTGAAGAAGGTAAAGCCGGTGTAAACCGTTCCTTCAGATCGCACGCCGGTGCGCCACTCGCCGTATTCCACGGTATCGGATACCAACGCCCAGTTCAGGCTGTTCACGAACGCGGAGCCGAAGAAGGCCAGGCAGGAGAACGCCACAAAGCTCACCGAGCCGCCGCCGAAGAAGTAGTTGAGCAGATCGCCCGCCACCCAAACCATCAGCCCGCCGATATAGACTTTTTTCTTGCCGAAGCGCCGCACCGCGCCGGGCATCATAAAGACGCCGATAAAAATACAGCCCATGCTGAAGAAACCCATGTACGACAGCAGGATCGGGTCGTTCAGCACGTACTGCGTGTAGTAAACCTGGATGGCGAGTTTGACGTTAAAGGCACCCAGCGTGCAGAGGTTGGCGATGCACAGGATAAACAGCGGACGGTTTCCGGCAATGGCGCGAAACGACTGCAACAGCCCCGGTTTTTGCGCCGGATGAGCAGGCTGCGTCTCGACGTAACGCTCGGTCACGCCCTTGTAGCACCACCACATAAAGAACAGCCCGAACAGCGAGAAAAGCGTGGCGGCAAAGATATAGCCAAGCTGATCGTTGCCCTCAATCAGGTTCATTACCGGGACAAAACCGACGGTACAGAGCAGCAGGCCAAGCGTGGCGCCGCCCTGACGCCAGGCGGCCAGCGAGGCGCGCTCGTCCGGGTTTTTGGTGATGGCGGGCACCATCGCGCCGTAAGAGCAGTTCATCATGCTGAAGAACAGGCCGTACAGCATGAACAGCACCGTTGCCATCACCGTTTTACCGGTGATTTCAAACGGCGTACCGACGAAGTTGGCAATCGCCAGCAAGGTCACCGGGAAGGCGGCATACAGCACGAACGGGCGGAATTTCCCTTTCGGGCCGATGTTGCGCCGGGAGTCGAGCATGATCCCGGTACCCATATCGGTGAAGGCGGTAAAGAATTTGGCAATCAGGAAGATGATCCCGCCGTAGGTACCCGGCAGGCCCAGCACGTCGGTATAAAACTTCAGCAGATACAGCGTGCCGATATCCAGCAGGATGTTAGAGCCGAGATCGCCCATCCCGTAGGCGAGTTTTTCTTTAAACGGCAGGCGTAGGGTTGCCGGATCAGAAGTATGTTGACTCATTATTGTTCTCCGTCTGCCCGCAGGTTTCCCCGCGGGCGAGCCTTATCAGATATGACGTAAGGTATTAAACAGATCTGCCCATTCGCTTTGCTGGCGATAGAAAACCGGCGGTTTGCCGAGCGGGGCAGCAACGGTCACCTCACCGCCCTGGCAGGTTTCACCCGTCCACACATTCACCCAGTTGTCCTGCGGAAGATAGAGCGTCCAGTCGTGGCGGCCCTCTTCATGAACCGGTGCCACCAGCAGATCGCGGCCAAACAGGTACTGGTATTTCAGCGTGTAGGCGCGCGCGTCGTCTTCATAATGCAGGAACAGCGGGCGCATCACCGGCAGGCCACTTTTCGCGTTCAGCGCAACCGCAGCTTTGATGTACGGCTTCAGGGTGGTGAACACGGTGGTCATACGTGCAAAGTGCGCGATGGTTTCGGCGTCGCCGTCGAACTGCCAGTTGTCACCCGGGCGGTTACCTTCGTGGGTACGCATCATCGGCGTAAAGGCGCTGAAATCGCACCAGCGCAGCAACAGCTCTTTGGTGCGTTTCATCTCGAACAGGGTGGTATAGCCGCCGATGTCGCTGTGGTGTAGCCCGTGACCGGTCATCGCCAGAGACAGCGCAGCAGGTACGACGGACGCCAGACCGTCGTCCAGGCTCCAGTCGACGTTCTGATCTCCCGCCCACATCATCACCGAGTGCTTCTGGCTGCCGGTATAACCCGCGCGCATGAAGAACAGGATCTCGCCGAGCTTGCCGGTCTCTTCCAGCGCCTCGTAGTTACATTTGGCCCACAGGGCAGGCCAGGCGTTATGCATGATCTCCGCGCTGACGCCGTTGTGCAGGAAGGTATCGGTTGGCAGATATTCGCCAAAATCGGCCATCCAGCCACTGCAGCCCAGTTCGATCAGGTTCTTTTTGATCACCTCTTTGTACCAGCCGTAGGCTTCCGGGTTGGTCAGGTCGATGACGCCCGCGTAAAACTCGCCAAACTCGACGTGGTAGTCCTTGCCGTCGGCATTTTTGGTCAGATAGCCGCGTTTTGCCGCCTCTTCACAGAGATCTTTGTCGCTGGCGACGTACGGGTTGATATAAGAGAGGAACTGCACGCCTTCCTGTTTCCACTGTGCAATACGCTCATTAAGCTGCGGATACAGCTCGCTGTTCCACTTCCAGTTCCACATCACGCGTTTGCCAAAGGAGGTCATGCGGATGCCGGACCAGTCCTGCGCCCAGATGCCGTTCACCTTCACCCCGCCCTGACGCATGACGTCGAGCTTGTGCTGACACACCCCGGTGCCGCCCTGAATGCCCAGCGTCACGCCGTCGTAAACCCAGTCCGGCAGCTCCGGCTGACGCCCCAGCAGGCCGGTGAGTTTTTCCAGCAGATCGACGTAGGTTTCTGCACATTCGAAGCGCAGCGTGGCGTTATCTTCCCAGAACGCCAGTTCGTGGAAATCCGGCGCGCTGAAGTCGAAGTTCATGTAGCAGCTGTTATCCACGTGGCAGTAGTACTTCTGGGTGCTCACGAAGGTAGGCTGGGGGAAGAAGGTCCAGTAATAATCGCCGCCCGCATTCTCTTTGCAGTCGGCCTGCCAGGTCACGTAGGTCTGCTTATTGCGGCCCACCCCCTGTTCGCTGGTCCACAGCGGGAATGGCTTGCCGCGCAGATCAAAGTACGAGAACTGTTCGCCGCAGCCGTAGATATGATCTTCAGGCTGGGCCGCCAGCCGCAGCCAGATGCGGTTGTGACAGGTGGCATCATTTTTCAGCTTCAGTTCCAGACGGCCTTCCGCATCCACACCCACCAGCAGCGTCGCGCTCACCGCATCGCCACGGGTAAAGCGGATCGCCCAGCCTGCGCTTTGCTGTGTAACGGTCGCGTCCGTCAGGGCGATTTTTTCGTTGAGCTTGTCTTTGATGCTGAAGTTGCCGCGAAACATATCGATATCGGCAACGCCCGCGCCGATCCACAGGCAAGGTTCATCGGTGGAGTGGGATAAAATCAGACGGTCCTGCCAGCGCAGGGTGAAGCCATGTTCGTTATTTTTCAGATCAATATTGTGTAGGGTACGCATAGAAAACTCCGTCTTTATTATTTGGCCTGGCTATCCAGTAATCCGGCGGCTACGGCAGGGGCTAAGCCCGGAGCCAGCGGCAGGCGGGGGATCACCAGGCAGTGCAGCAGGTGGTAAATATCCTGCTTGCCGTCCCAGACTTTGGTGGTCACTTCGTTGTTGGTGTCCAGCTCCTGCCACCAGGATCCGTTCTCGTAATCCATCAGGTATTTGATGCAGTAATCCCACCATTTCTGATACCAGGCTTCGTACTGCGCCTCGCCGGTTACGGTGTAGAGCGCATACGCAGTGCCCATCGCCTCGACGATCGGCCAGCGCACGCGTTCGCGCACGATAGGCTTGCCGTCCCAGCCAACGGAGTAGACGAACCCATCGGCTCCGTCTGGCGCCCAGGCATCGCGGATGGTGGCGTGGAACAGTCCTTTTGCGTCTTCCAGCAGCCACGCCGGTGGGGTTTCGAAGCGGGCTTCCAGCGCGGCACGCAGGTGCAGCATCAGGCGGCCCCACTCAATCCAGTGCCCTGGTGTGCCGCCGTAGGCGCGAAAACGGTGGGCGGGATTATCGATGTTGTAGTCGCGGATCGGGTTCCAGTTGGTATCGAAATGCTCGTTAACGCGATACTCACCTTTGCGCGCCACGTCGTGAATAATCACTGAGGCGATGCGCAGCGCGCGGTCGAGCCATTTACGATCGTGGGTTACGTCATACACGATGAGGAAGGCTTCCACGGCGTGCATGTTGGCGTTACCACCGCGGTAATCTTCCGTTTTGCTGAACGCTTCATCCCAGGACTCCAGGCACATCTGCTCCTGTTCGCTCCAGAAGTAGCGCTCAATCACCTCAATGGCGTCGTCCAGCAGCCTGCGCGCCTGCGGGTGTCCGGTGGTGACGGCGCTCGCCGCGCCCAGCAGCACGAAGAAGTGCTGATAACCCTGCTTGGAGGCATCCACCACGCCTTCATCGTTAACACAGGCGTACCAGCCGCCGTACTGTTTGTCGCGCAGCGGGCCGTTCAGGGCATTAATGCCGTGCTCAACCAGGGCATACGCACCGGGACGACCCATGTTCGCCGCCACCGCGTAAACGTGCAGCATACGGGCGGTGATCCACAGATGCGTGCCCATATCGCTGCGAACCTGCCCGTTATTGCCCAGCCAGCCGAAGCCGGTCGGTACGGCTGCGTTTTTACCGAAATCAAGAATGCGGTCGGTCTCTTGTTCGAGCCAGCGGTTATGGCTCAGGGTGTTAAACCATTTCATGTTCGGGTCCTTTCTTAACGGCGAGCCATCATTTCGTCGACGATCTCACCCAGGCGCTGCAGTTTAGGTACGGAAATATCGCGAAGCATCAGCCCGGTGTCCGGCAGGCCAATCACCGATGACCAGACGGCGCGACCGGCTAAAAAGCCTGATGCCCCCGCCTGCATGGCAACGCTCACGGCGCGCGGGAATAATTTTTCGTCCACGCCGGAGGAGAGGATCACCCACGGCATGGCGATGTGCTCGTTCAGCTTCTGCGAGGCCGCCAGCAGTTGCTGCTGAGTGCCTTTACCCAACAGCGGCATCTCCACTTTGTAGAGGTCCGCACCGCTGTCACCCAGCTCTTTGGCCGCATCGATAATCGCCTGTTCGCGGTTAAACCCGGCGCCGCGACGCGGTGGACGCACCACCGGCTCGATAATGCTCAGCAGGCCGTTGTCGTGGCACAGGGAGTTAAATGCTTTCACCATCTCAAGACGCTGCTGCGCGTCTTCATCGCTACGCCACAGCACCAGTAATTTCAGCGCCTTGCCGCCATCGCGTTTGACCGCCTGCGCGTCGACGTTCTTGTCGATCGTCACGCTGTCGACGGGAATACCGTTCCCTGGAATAAACTCGTCGGCCGCCACAATCAGCGCGCAGCTTTTAGCTATGGCCTGCTGCTCCACAATCTGGCGATAGCAGAACTGCTGGTCGACGAGAATGGCAGAGGCGTACGGCGACAGAATTTTCGCCGCACTGACCTTAAAATCCGTCAGATGCTGGTCAGTGACCGGCACCGGCGCACCTGCTGCGGCAAACATCAGGCGCATCGCTTCGCGCTGATCGACGGCCAGCATCGCAAAACCGCCGGAAGGTCGGGTGATATCTTTCAGGGTGTACATCGTCATTCCTCAGTCCTTTCGTATCAGTGTGATTTTTTCAGCCCGGCAGATGCGCGAACCTGTTCAAGAATGGCTGTCCAGTCTTCGCGCCCGCGCCCGGCGGCGCGTGCCTGGTTGTAAACTTCGCGGGAAGCCGCGCCCAGCGGCATCGGAACGTGGAGCTGGTTGGCCACGTCCAGGGCGATCCCCAGATCTTTATGTGCAAGGTCGATCATGAAGGCGGGTGAAAGATCACCTTTCAGCACCTTGTTCGGCCAGGAGGTGGTGAAATGGCCTTTACCTGCAGGCGTGCCGCTCATGACCTTGAGCGCCACCTCAAAGGAGAGGCCGAGCGCTTCACACAGCACGGCCGCCTCGGCGGACAAGGCGTTTAGCGCAATGCTCATGTAGTTATTGATAAGCTTCACGCGGATGCCCATGCCCGGCCCGCCGGCGTTAATCAGCTCATTGCCCATCGCCATTAAGACGGGGGTGGCGCGCTCAACCTGCTCGGCCGTGCCGCCAGCCAGCAGGAGCAGCGTGCCGGCGATGGCATGGTCTGAGGTGCGCCCGACAGGTACGTCCATCAGGCTGAAGCCACGCCCGGCCATGTCGCGGATCAACGCGTCGGTTTGCAGGGGATGAATGGTCGACATATCGATCACCAGCGCGTCGCGAGATAAGCCTTCGCAAACGCCATGTTCGCCAAACAACACGCTGCGCACCAGGTCGCCGTTGGGCAGCATGGTAATGACGAACTCGGCATCCGTTGCGGCCTGCGCGGGCGTTGCCGCCGCCTTCGCGCCGCTCTCCACCAGGATCTGAACCGCCTGCGGGTTCACATCAAAGACCTGAAGCTGGTGACCTTGCTTCAACAGATTCTTCGCCATTGGCGCGCCCATCTGCCCTAAACCGATAAATGCGATTGCTGACATGCCTCTCTCCTGTCATATCGTGTCAATTTTTGCGCGTTTATGTTGTCTGTTTTTGATCGTATTTGTAATTTATAGTCAAAAAATTGACAGGGGTCACTTTTTAAACATTTGATGAAATTAAAATGAAGGCATCAGAAATTGCAGAAGGAAGCACCATGACTCGCATCGTTTGTGTCGGCATAACCGTGCTGGATCGCATCTGGTATCTCGATGATTTACCAAAAGAAGGTGGGAAATATGTCGCAAAAGACTATACGGAAGTGGGCGGCGGCCCGGCGGCAACTGCGGCGGTGGCGGCGGCAAAACTGGGGGCATCCGTGGATTTTATTGGCCGGGTGGGTGACGACGATACCGGCAGAAGGCTGCTTGCGGAGCTGGAATCCCTGGGGGTGAACACCCGCTACACGCGCATAGTGAAAGATGCCCGCTCGTCACAATCGGCGGTGCTGGTGGACGGCAACGGGGAACGCATCATCGCGAACTATCCCAGCCCCGATCTTCCCGCTGCGGCAGACTGGCTGCAGGGCATCGACTTCTCGCAATGGGACATTGTTTTAGCCGATGTGCGCTGGCATGAAGGGGCGAAGCAGGCGTTTACCCTTGCCCGCCAGCAAGGCGTCCCCACGTTGCTCGATGCGGACACAACCCCTCAGGACATCGCGGAACTTATCGCCCTCAGCGATCATGCTGCCTTTTCCGCGCCGGGGCTGCGTCGGGTAAGCCATCTTGAGGAAACGGAAGGTGCGCTTAAAAAAGCACAAACGCTCACAAATGGACATGTCTATGTCACGCAGGGCCGGGACGGCTGCTTTTGGCTGGAGAACGGTGTCCAGTGCCATCAGCCGGGTTTTGAGGTCGAGGTGGTTGATACCACCGGGGCGGGGGATGTTTTCCACGGTGCCCTGGCGGTCAGCCTGGCGCAACGGTTATCTCCAGCGCAAGCCGTGCGTTTCGCCAGCGCCGTCGCCGCGCTGAAATGTACTCAGCCCGGCGGTCGCGCAGGTATACCCGACTGTGATCAAACCCGCTCTTTTTTGTCACTTTTTGTATAAAATGCGGGGCGTGATGGTTTTCAGAGGACAGCCCATGAGCCTTACCGAACTGACCGGCAACCCGCGTCACGATCAGCTGCTGACGCTGATAGCCGATCGCGGATATATGAACATTGATGAACTGGCGCAGCTGCTGGACGTCTCGACGCAAACCGTGCGCCGGGATATCCGCAAGTTGAGCGAACAGGGACTGATTACGCGACATCATGGCGGTGCGGGCAGGGCATCCAGCGTGGTGAACACGGCCTTTGAGCAGCGCGAAGTGTCGCTGACTGAAGAGAAGCGGGCGATTGCCGAAGCGATTGCAGACTATATTCCTGATGGTTCGACTATTTTCATCACCATTGGCACGACCGTGGAGCACGTGGCCCGTGCACTGCTCAACCATAACCATCTGCGTATCATCACTAACAGTCTGCGGGTGGCACACATCCTTTATAAAAATCCGCGTTTTGAGGTGATGGTGCCCGGCGGTACGCTGCGTCCACATAACGGCGGCATTATCGGTCCGGCGGCGACGGCGTTCGTGTCTGGCTTTCGGGCGGATTATCTGGTGACCAGCGTGGGGGCGATTGAACACGACGGCGCGATGATGGAGTTTGACGTTAATGAAGCCAGCGTGGTGAAAACGATGATGGCTCACGCCAGACATATTTTACTGGCGGCCGATCATACGAAATACACCGCCTCTGCCGCCGTGGAAATTGGCAACGTGGCGCAGGCAACGGCGCTCTTTACCGATGAACTGCCCGGCTCTGCGCTACATAATCATCTCAAATTCAGCAAGGTAGAAGTTGTCGAAGTCAGCACAGGCGAAGAGCAGCAGGCTGGATAACCTTTCTGACGGCCCGAAAATCCCTTCGGGCCGTTCCTTTCTTTAAGCTGAATCTGGCGCATAGCCAAACCTTATCTTTCCCGCTACAGTTACTTTTCCACGGCGAGCAGGAGATAAACATGCTTTATATCTTTGACTTAGGAAATGTAATCGTCGATATCGATTTCAATCGGGTGCTGGGCGCATGGAGCGATTTTAGCCGTGTCCCGCTGGCGACGTTAAAACAGAGTTTCGCCATGGGCGAGACATTCCATCAGCATGAACGGGGTGAGATCAGCGACGAAGTGTTTGCTGAACGTCTGTGCCATGAAATGGATCTGCCGTTAAGCTACGAACAGTTCTCCCACGGCTGGCAGGCTGTATTTGTCGCTATCCGCCCTGAGGTTATCGACATCATGCATAAACTTCGCGAGCAGGGTCACCGGGTCGTCGTGCTGTCGAACACCAACCGCCTGCACACCACGTTCTGGCCTGAGGAATATCCAGAAGTTAAGGCTGCAGCAGATAAAATCTACCTCTCGCAGGAGATGGGGATGCGTAAACCCGAAGCGCGAATTTATCAGGCGGTACTGCAAGCGGAAGGATTCTCCGCGTCGGATGCGGTCTTTTTCGATGACAATGCCGATAATATAGAGGGAGCTAACCAGTTGGGTATTACGTCAATTTTGGTGACCGGAAAAGAGACGATACCGAACTACTTTGCGAAGCAGTTATGCTAAAAACCGTTCATCAAAAAGCCACGCACCATACTCGCCCGCTCAGGGCCTGGCTAAAACTCCTCTGGCACCGTATTGATGAGGACAACATGACCACGCTGGCGGGTAACCTCGCCTACGTGTCGTTGCTTTCCCTGGTACCGCTGGTGGCGGTTATTTTTGCCCTTTTTTCCGCTTTTCCCATGTTTGCAGAGGTCAGCCTGCAGCTGCGCCACTTCGTCTTTGCGAATTTTATTCCTGCCACTGGCGATGTGATCCAGAACTACATTGAACAGTTTGTCGCAAACTCCAGCAAGATGACGGCAGTGGGGGCGTGCGGGCTTATCGTCACCGCGCTGCTGCTGATGTACTCCATCGACAGTGCGCTTAATACGATCTGGCGGAGTAAAAAAGTCCGTCCGAAGGTCTACTCCTTTGCTGTTTACTGGATGATTTTAACTCTCGGCCCGCTGCTGGCGGGGGCGAGCCTGGCGATTAGCTCCTATCTGCTCTCCCTGCGCTGGGCCAGCGATCTCAACGGTGCCATTGATAACGTGTTGCGTATCTTCCCGCTGATTTTATCGTGGCTCTCTTTCTGGCTGCTCTACAGTGTGGTGCCGACCACGCGCGTGCCGAACCGTGATGCGGTTGTTGGCGCACTGGTGGCAGCGGTACTCTTCGAACTGGGCAAAAAGGGGTTTGCCCTTTACATCACCATGTTCCCCTCCTATCAGCTCATTTACGGCGTACTGGCGGTGATCCCCATTTTGTTTGTCTGGGTTTACTGGACCTGGTGTATCGTCTTGCTTGGTGCGGAAATAACTGTCACTCTCGGCGTATACCGCGAACTTAAAAAAGCAGCAGAAGCTGAAAAACAACAAGAAGCAGACCAACCATGATTGCATTGATACAGCGCGTAACCCGTGCCAGCGTCACCGTGGAGGGAGAGGTGACGGGTGAAATTGGCCCAGGACTTTTAGTGTTGTTAGGTGTCGAAAAGGATGACGACGAACAAAAAGCCAACCGCTTATGTGAACGCGTGCTGGGCTACCGTATCTTTAGTGATGCGGAAGGCAAGATGAACCTTAACGTCCAGCAATCGGGCGGAAGCGTGCTGGTGGTTTCACAGTTTACGCTGGCCGCCGATACCGAACGCGGCATGCGCCCGAGTTTCTCAAAAGGTGCGGCCCCGGATCGGGCAGAAGCGCTTTACGAGTACTTTGTTGAGCGTTGTCGCCAACAGGAAATGAATACGCAAACCGGACGATTTGCTGCAGATATGCAGGTATCGCTGGTGAACGATGGCCCCGTCACATTCTGGCTCCAGGTATGAGCCAACTGGCGGCGTGGCCGCGGGTAACAAGAGAGAGTACAGCTATGTATCACCTTCGAGTACCGCAAACGGAAGAAGAGTTAGAAGCCTATTACCAGTTCCGCTGGGAAATGCTGCGCAAGCCATTACATCAGCCTAAAGGGTCTGAACGCGACGCCTGGGACGCCATGGCACATCATCAGATGGTGATGGACGAAGAGGGTAACCTCGTTGCCGTCGGGCGTCTGTATATTAATGCCGATAACGAAGCCTCTATTCGTTTTATGGCGGTTCATCCCTCCGTGCAGGACAAAGGGTTAGGTACGCTGATGGCCATGACCCTGGAGTCAGTGGCCCGTCAGGAAGGCGTTAAACGCGTGACCTGTAGCGCCCGCGAAGATGCCGTTGAGTTCTTCGCCAAACTCGGTTTTGTTAATCAGGGGGAAATTACGACCCCGCAAACCACGCCGATTCGCCACTTTTTGATGATTAAACCCATCGCCACGCTGGATGATATTCTCCACCGCGCGGACTGGTGCGGACAGCTTCAGCAGGCCTGGTATCAGCACATCCCTCTGAGTGAAAAGATGGGGGTGCGTATTCAGCAGTACACCGGGCAAAAATTCATTACCACCATGCCGGAAACCGGCAACCAGAACCCGCACCACACGCTATTTGCCGGCAGCCTGTTTTCGCTCGCCACGCTCACCGGCTGGGGGCTTATCTGGCTGATGCTGCGTGAACGCCACCTTGGCGGCACGATCATTCTGGCTGATGCCCATATTCGCTACAGCGCCCCCATAAGCGGTAAACCGAGCGCCGTGGCCGATCTCGGCTCTTTGGGGGGCGATCTCGACCGCCTGGCGCGCGGCCGCAAAGCCCGTGTACAGATGCAGGTTGAACTCTTTGGCGATGAAACCCCAGGCGCGGTGTTTGAAGGCACCTATATCGTTCTGCCTGCGAAGCCGTTTGGCGCGTATGAAGAGGGAGGGAACGAGGAGGAATAAGGTTCCCCGATGTTATCGCCGGGCGGAGTTGATCCGCCAGGCGATGTCCCGAAGAACATCTCGCGCTGATGGACTGACGCCGCCAAGCTGGAAGAAGCCGTGGATGACACCCAGCCAATGCTGCGCTGTGCAAATAACCCCTTGTTCTGTCATATGTTGATAAAGCGCTTGACCCTCGTCGCATAGCGGATCGTACTCGGCGGTAATAATGTGTACCGGCGGCAGGCCGTTGAAATCATCCCGCCAGAGTGGGCTGGCTTCAGGGTCCCGGCGGTCTGTCTCTGCCAGGTACATGTCATAACCACTCAGCAGCGTATCGCGCGTGATAACGTAGTCCTGCCCATTATGGGTGTAGCTTGCAAAGCTGGCTGTGGCGTCGAGCATAGGGTAGATAAGGATAAGCTGGGCCGGATTCCACTGTGTTTTAGCCTTGAGCCGCAGCGCGGTGACCAGCGCCAGATGGCCGCCTGCACTGTCACCACAAAGCGTAATCCGGTTTTTATCCACACCGACTTTTTCTGCATGTTGCCAGACAAGCTCCGCCGCTCTCTCTGCATCATCATGCGCAGCGGGGAAGGTATGCTCCGGTGCCAGCCTGTACTGAACCGCAACCACCCGACACTGACCGTAATACGCCAGCTGGCGGAGCTGATTGTCATGGGTTGCAAACCCACCGCTGACAAAACAACCGCCATGGTAGTAGAGGGCACAGGGTAACGTTTCAGAGACATTGAGAGGCGAGAATACCCGAAAGGTAAGGCCATCAATGACAAGCGTTTCAACCTGCACGCGGGTTTCGGTCTCGCCGGCAAGTACAGTGCTGGCTACATATCCGGCTCTCCGGTCATCAATACTCTGCTTACGCGCGCAAGGTCGGTCTGCAGCGATAAAATCCTGCACAAGCCTATCAATACCCTTTTCCAGTGCCATGGTGATGTCCTTTTGCTGTATGTATGCACAGTCTTATAACCTGTATGAAGGCAGATGAAAACAATCAAATTAAGTAGATCCAGAGATTTGGAAAAAGGCTCGCAGAAACCAACTTCACTCAATGAAATAAATGGATATATTACTGAAAACTCAATAACGTACCTCACATAGGGGTACGTCATTGACGTACATTTGAGATGTGTTACTCTAAGCCAATGGCGTATAATTTATGCTATTCATTGAAACGGATATCTTCACAGAAGACGTCAAAACGTTACTGGATGACGACGAATACCATAAGCTCCAGGTGTTCCTGGCAACACAACCTGATTATGGCGATCTGATCCAGAATACCGGGGGGCTGCGAAAGATTCGTTGGCTTTCAGGAGGCAGGGGAAAGCGCGGTGGAGTAAGGGTTATTTATTTTCATCGTACCCACGAATTTGAAATCAGATTGCTGCTCATCTATCGCAAAGGGATCAAAGATGACCTGTCCGCGAGAGAAAAAGCCATTCTGAAAAAGATGATTGAGAGGTGGTAAATGGATAAGGCACTGTTTGAGCGATTAACACAAAGCATAGCTCAGATGGATGACATTGTCGGGGGGAAACGCGAGCCGTCGCGCACCTTTCAAATCGATGCGATGAAAATCAAAGAAATTCGTCAGGCGTCTGGGTTGTCCCAAAGTAAATTCGCGAACTTAATCTCAGTCAGCGTTGATACGTTGCGTAACTGGGAACAAGGACGACGTTCGCCTACCGGTCCCGCAAAGGCATTGTTGCGTGCAATTGCGAACGATCCACAGCACGTTATTTCGGCTTTATCAGATTAATTAGCCCGACAGCAAAGTAGCTTGCCGGGCTAATGAGGGAGATTACTCCCCTTCACCCGGGAACAGGAACGGGTTGATAGAGCTACGGGCAAAGCCCTCCTGCTCCATTTTGGCGTCCAGAATCAGCGAGGCGAGATCGTCGGCCACCGCTTCAACTTTCGGGTCTTTTTCCTGATACAGAATCTTCAGATACGTACCGCAATCGCCGCAACTTTCGGCTTTTAACGCCGCGTCTTCATTTTCCAGTGACCAGTAGTTCAGATCGCGGGTCTGCTCGCAGTTGCTGCACTTCACGCGCACCACATGCCACTCGGTTTCACACAGGTTGCAATGCAGGTAGCGCAGCCCCTGGGTGGTGCCGATCTGTACCATGCTGGAGACCGGCATTGAGCCACACACCGGACAGAACTGGCGCGCTTCGCCGTATTCGGCGCGCGCTTTACCGGGGATCAGACTGGCCATTTGCGCCCAGTAGAGCGACAGCGCAGCCCAGATAAACGGCGCTTTATCGCTGCTGACCAGCGAGAAGTCAGAGGCAAACAGCGCGCTCGCCATCTCTTCCAGCTCCTGATCGGAGGCTTTTTCCAGGTTCTCAATGACCGCCAGCGCGGTGCCGCTCATCTCGGGCTTCAGCTCGGCAATCAGAGAATGCAGCAGCTTATGCCAGTGCTTGTCACGCGGCAGGACGTGAATATCCAGCGGCGGCTTGCCCTGCTCACTGGCTTCTTTGATGCGCGCAGTCAGATCCATTTGCAGCGGGTGGTCGTACAGCACCACTTCCTGCGCATGGGCAACCAGCGCGGCAAAACGCAGAAAATCGCCCAGCGGGTTGTTCTCTGCCAGCTCGCGCAGGCGCTCTGCACGGCGGTTGTAGAGGTTCTTGAGTCTGGGGAATAACAACGGCGGAATATATTCCGCCGTGCGTTTCTCGCTCGACCCCAGCTCATCTTGCGGGATTATGCGAATACTCATTCAGATGACTTTTCCTGTTTCTGGCGGACTTCACGGTACCAACGCGGGTGATGTTTCTTCGCCCACGTTTTGGTTACCCATCCTTCCACCATCGCGGTAATGGTGCCTTTCACCCAGAGGGCGGCGTAAATATGCACCATGATAACCACAATTAACGCCACTGCGGCAAATGAATGCAGCATCAGCGCGAATCGGATCACCGGGATTGAGAAAGCAGGCGCAAAGTACGGACGCCAGATGATCACGCCGCTCACCAGCAACAGGACCAGGAAGATAATCGCCGCCCAGAATACGCACTTCTGGCCGAAGTTATAACGCCCGGTGTCACCCACTTCCTCGTTGACGACGATCTTACGAATATTCTTCGCCCAAAAGATATCATCCCGATTGATTAGGTTATGGTGCCAGTAACGGAAAAACATGATGATAAACGAGGCAAACATCACCACACCCACGAACGGGTGAAGGATGCGCGCCAGCTGTGGCGTACCCAGTATCTGCATCAGCCAGTTGAAGGACGGGAAGAAGAACCCCAGCCCGCTTATCGCCGCCAGCATAAAGCAGAAGGCGGTGACCCAGTGGTTGATGCGTTCCGGCGCGGTGTAGCGCACGATGGTGTCACGTTTTTTCATTTGCGCACCTCGTCTTTCTCTTCATGCAGGTTGTCGTCTTCCTCTTCCGCGCGGTTCGGACCGACGCCGACGTAGTGGAAGATGCTCGCTGCGAAGGTGGCAGCAAAGCCTACCGCTGCCAGCGGTTTCCAGATGCCTTTCCAGAACTTCACGGTGGCGCTGATTTCCGGGTTCTCCGACAGGCCGTGATACAGATTCGGCTTGTCGGCATGGTGCAACACGTACATGACGTGCGTACCGCCCACACCGGCCGGATCGTACAGGCCAGCGTTATCGTAACCACGGGTTTTCAGTTCACCCACGCGTTCGGCCGCCAGCGTTTTCATATCCTCTTTGGAGCCAAAGTGGATGGCGCCGGTTGGACAGGTCTTCACGCAGGCTGGCTCCTGGCCAACGTTCACGCGGTCAACGCACAGCGTACATTTGTAGACGCGGTTGTCTTCCGGGTTCAGTCGCGGCACGTCAAACGGGCAGCCCGCGATGCAGTAGCCGCAGCCGATGCACTGCTCGGACTGGAAGTCGACAATGCCGTTGGCATACTGAATGATAGCCCCTTCTGACGGACACGCCTTCAGGCAGCCCGGATCCGCACAGTGCATACAGCCATCTTTGCGGATAAGCCATTCCAGTTTGTCGTTCTGCTCCACTTCAGAGAAACGCATTACCGTCCAGGACTTGGCGGTCAGGTCGGCCGGGTTGTCGTACACCCCGACGTTGTGACCCACTTCGTCACGGAGGTCGTTCCACTCTGAACAGGCCACCTGACAGGCTTTACAGCCGATACAGGTGGTAACGTCGATAAGCTTCGCCACTTCCTGCTGGTGGTCCCGCGCCTGAGGCGCGGGCGTGAAACCGTTAGTCGCGGAACGACGAATAATGTCCTGAGATTGATAAGCCATAAGTCGTCTCCGTTACACCTTTTCCACGTTCACGAGGAAGGCCTTAAACTCCGGCGTCTGCGTGTTCGCATCACCGACGAATGGCGTCAGGGTGTTCGCAATGAAACCTTTCTTCGCCACGCCCTCATAACCCCAGTGAATCGGAATACCGATGGTATCCACCTGCTGACCGTGAACGTTCAGCGTGCGAATACGCTTGGTCACTACCGCCTTGGCCTTGATATAGCCACGGTTGGAGGAGACCTTCACGGTATCGCCATGGGCAATGCCGAGCTTGTTCGCCAGCTTCTCGCCGATCTCCACAAACTGTTCCGGCTGCGCGATGGCGTTAAGCAGCGCGTGCTTGGTCCAGTAGTGGAAGTGCTCGGTCAGACGGTAAGTGGTGCCCACGTACGGGAACTTGTCTTTTTTACCCAGCGCTTCAAAGTCGCCCTTAAAGATACGGGCAGCCGGGTTAGAGACCACGTTCGGGTGCAGCGGGTTAGTACCCAGCGGCGTTTCAAACGGCTCATAGTGTTCCGGGAACGGCCCTTCCGCCATTTTATCGATGGCAAACAGGCGTCCCATCCCTTCAGGCTGCATGATAAACGGCCCGACATCGCTGCCTGGTGCGGCAGTGCTGTAGTCCGGAATATCCACGCCGCCCCATTTCGCGCCGTCCCATTTCAGAAGCTGACGCTTCGGATCCCACGGGTTGCCCTGCGGGTCAGCGGAGGCACGGTTATAGAGGATGCGGCGGTTCAGCGGCCATGCCCAAGCCCAGCCCAGCGTATTGCCAAGGCCCGATGGGTCAGCGTTATCGCGGTTGGCCATCTGGTTGCCTTTCGGCGTCCAGCTACCGGTAAAGATCCAGCAACCGCTTGAGGTGGTGCCGTCATCACGCAGGTGCGCGAAGGTGCTGAGCTGATCGCCTTTCTTCGCCAGCACGGTACCGGTGGCCGGGTCGATAACGTCCGCCAGCGCCTTACCGTTGCTCTCCATCGCCACTTCTTCCGGGGATGGATTCTCCGGCGTCGAGTAGTTCCAGGTCATGTTCAGAACCGGTTCCGGGTTCGCGCCGCCTTCTGCCGCGTACATCTTACGCAGGCGTAAGAAGATACCGGCCAGGATCTCGCCGTCGTTCATGGCGATGCCCGGGGCGTCCGCACCTTTCCAGTGCCACTGCAGCCAGCGGCCAGAGTTGACGATAGAACCGTTCTCTTCCGCGAAGCAGGTTGATGGCAGACGGAACACTTCGGTCTGAATTTTTGACGGATCGACGTCGTTCGATTCACCGTGGTTCTGCCAGAAGGTAGAGGTCTCGGTGTTGAGCGGGTCGATGGTAATCAGGAACTTCAGTTTCGACAGCGACTCGACAACCTTGTTCTTGTTCGGGAACGAGGCGACCGGGTTAAAGCCCTGGCAAATGTAGCCGTTGACCTGACCCTGGTGCATCATCTCGAAGTACTGCAGCACGTCGTAACCTTTGTCCCACTTCGGCAGCCAGTCAAAGCCCCAGCTATTTTCCGCCGTCGCTTTGTCGCCGTAGAAGGCTTTCATCAGCGAGACGAAGAACTTCGGATAGTTGCCCCAGTAGTTCACCTGGCCTTCAAGCAGCGGTTTTGGCGTGCTGGCCGTCAGGTAGGTTTGCAGGTCCGGTTGTTTCTCGCTTGGCAGGTTCATATAACCCGTCAGGCTTTGTGACAGCAGGCCGAGGTCGGTCAGACCCTGAATGTTGGAGTGACCGCGCAGGGCGTTCACGCCGCCGCCTGCCATCCCCATGTTGCCGAGCAGCAGCTGAACCATCGCCATGGTACGGATGTTCTGCGCACCAATGGAGTGTTGCGTCCAGCCGAGGGCATACAGGAACGACGCGGTTTTGTCTTTCGCGCTGGTTTCGGCGATAAGCTCGCAGACCTTCAGGAAGTCAGCCTTTGGCGTACCACAGATGTTCTCAACAACATCCGGCGTATAGCGGGAAACGTGCTCTTTCAGCAGGTTCCACACGCAGCGCGGGTGTTGCAGGGTGGTGTCGCGCTTCGCAAAGCCGTTCTCGTCCAGCTCGTAGTTCCAGCTGGTTTTGTCGTACTTGCGTTTTTCGGCGTCGTAACCGCTGAACAGGCCATCTTCGAAGTGGTAATCCTCACGCACGATCAGGCTGGCGTTGGTATAGGCTTCGGTGTATTCGCGGTTGTATTTTTCGTTAGTCATCAGGTACAGCAATACGCCTGACAGGAAAGTGATGTCAGTACCTGAACGAATAGGGGTGTAGAAATCCGCCACTGACGCTGTACGCGTAAAGCGGGGATCGATCACAATCAGTTTCGCACCGTTGTGGATTTTGGCTTCCATCGCCCAGCGGAACCCGACAGGGTGCGCTTCAGCGGCGTTACCGCCCATCACCACAATGAGGTTGGCGTTCTTGATGTCGACCCAGTGGTTGGTCATCGCACCGCGACCAAATGTTGGAGCAAGACTTGCTACCGTTGGTCCGTGTCAGACACGCGCCTGGTTGTCGACCGCGAGCATACCGAGTGCGCGCGTGAATTTCTGGGTTAAATAGCCGGTTTCGTTACTGGAAGCCGATGCACAGAGCATCCCGGTCGAGAGCCAGCGGTTGACCGTCACGCCGTCGGCGTTCTTCGCAATAAAGTTGGCATCGCGGTCTTCTTTAATCAGTTTAGCGATGCGGTCAAATGCTTCTTCCCAGCTGATTTGCTGCCATTTATCAGAGCCAGGCGCGCGATATTCCGGGAATTTCAGACGGCTTTCGGAGTGGATAAAGTCCACCAGACCGGCCCCTTTCGGGCACAGCGCGCCGCGGTTGACCGGATGGTCCGGGTCGCCTTCTATGTGGAAGATAGACGCTTTGGCGTTTTTAGCACCGTCGCCGAGGCTATACATTAACAGCCCGCAACCGACAGAGCAGTACGTACAGGTATTACGGGTTTCACGGGTGCGCAGCAGTTTATACTGCCGCGTTTCCGCCAGCGCTACGCCAGGCGCAAAGCCCAGTGCCGCTGCCGTGGTGCCTGCCATACCGCCAGCGCAGATCTTAAAGAACTGCCTTCTGCTGACCTGCATGGGTCACTCCTTGTTTCGACATTGCTTACATATGTAGTTTTGACTTCGCGGTTGAATAATGACCGCAAAGGAGAAAAATTTGCGTTAATCCCTCATTTCTCCGGGGGATATCACCAGAATACCACAATGTCGGTACGCCTGTTCCAATGGCGTTAATACAAAGTGAACGTATTATCACCGTGTTGATTATAAAGTGTGATATCAATCACATTATTAACCACGCATGTTACAGGGGTGTAGCATGGCGCCGGTTGCACCTCTCCAGAATGAGTAGGTAAACTTGAGGCGGTTGGGTGCTGAAAAGTTGATCCATACTATGCGTAAGGCCTGTGGTTTATGCTGCAATAGCAGGCTCACCTCCGTGGTTGTTCAGGAAAACCGTTGTGTCTAAACAAAACCGTGCTACCCACTCGTCACCGCTGCCAGCAGGCATTGTGGAGCTGTCGGTGCATCGACCCCCTCACATTACCCACGCCACGCCCGATTTTCTGGCGGAAGAAGTTCCCGTCGCCCTGGTGTACAACGGCATCTCGCACGTTGTGATGATGGCGTCGCCAAAAGATCTTGAACTGTTCGCCATCGGGTTTTCGCTCTCGGAAGGCATCATTGCGCATCCGCAGGACATTTACGGCATGGATGTGGTTCAGGCCTGCAACGGTCTGGAAGTGCAGATCGAACTCTCCAGTCGTCGCTTTATGGGGCTGAAGGAGCGTCGTCGCGCGTTGGCCGGGCGAACAGGGTGCGGCGTCTGTGGCGTTGAGCAACTGAACGATATCGGCAAACCGGTCACGCCGCTGCCCTTTACGCAGACCTTCAATCTGGCCAACCTCGACCACGCGCTTGCCCACCTCAACGACGTGCAGCCCATTGGTCAGTTGAGCGGCTGTACGCATGCGGCGGCATGGGTTCTGCCATCAGGCGACATCGCCGGTGGGCATGAAGACGTGGGACGTCATGTGGCACTGGATAAACTGATGGGGCGTCGGGCGCGGGAGAGCGATCTCTGGCAGCACGGCGCAGCGCTGGTTTCCAGCCGCGCCAGCTACGAGATGGTGCAAAAGTCTGCGATGTGCGGCGTCGAAATCCTGTTTGCGGTCTCGGCGGCAACGACGCTGGCGGTAGAGGTGGCAGAGCGTTGTAACCTGACGCTGGTCGGCTTCTGCAAACCGGGAAGGGCTACCGTTTACACGCATCCTCAGCGTTTAATTGTTGATCAGTAATTTTGAATGATATTAGCAAATCCTTCCGCTTTTAGTTGTCGGTCATGAGGTCTAGTATTTATCTCATCAAGGCACGGTGCCTTATCAAAACAACTTAACGAAAGGGTTTATATCATGAAAAGCATCAAAACTTTTGTCGCTGTAATCGCTCTGGCTGCTTCATTCGGTTCTTTCGCTGCACAGACTGTCACCGCTTCCGCCTCCACGCTGGATGGCGCAGAAGCGAAAATCGCCGCTCAGGCTCAGGAAGCGGGCGCGTCCTCTTACAAAATTACTCAGGCATTCTCTGGTAACCGCGTACATATGACCGCGGAACTGAACAAATAAGTTGTGTTGCCACTGTCCCTTGCTCTTCGGAGCGGGGACAGGTGTAAACATAAAGCCATCCTGCTTCTCGCTTGCAAAGGCGATACTTCCCCCCCTCTTCTCAATTGTTATTCCTGTTTAACGCTTATCGTTAAATAACCCTCTTAAATAATTTGTCTGATAAGACTGTCGATAACATAATTCCCTTCAATGCTTTTAAGCCGCTGGCGCTATTTACATTCATATTCCAAATAATTGATCTTAATAGTTAAGGAATTCCTCAGGTCTAAATCCTAAAGATGGGTCAGACAATTGATAGCGGTTATTGATGCTGGTATTTTCCGGCAATTAATATTGCTTATCGATACCCTCGGCCAAATGTTGGCATTTGGCTTTCTTTTGTATTTCACCTTAATAAGGAAATTGAATGAACGCATTGATCAAAAAAGGAATGCTGGTTACAGCGTTAGCCATGTCGGTTAATACAGCTATGGCTGCACAAAGCATTGATATTAAAGTAACAGGTAAAATCCTTCCATCCTCATGCACTCCAGCCTTCCCAAGCGGTGGCGGTGTGGCTGACTTTGGTACCATGAAGGTTGCCTCACTCAACTCGACCAGCATGACCCCGCTGACGGAAATGAAAGAAATTCCTGTTGCCATTACCTGTGAAGAAGCCACGCGTGTTGCTGTGAAGTTTACCGATTCGCGTGATGACTCTTCACCCACTGAAAAAGTCGTAATGGGTAATGGCTTTACCGGTTCGCCATCTACTGTGTTTGGTCTGGGAATGTATAACGATAAAAAAATTGGTGCCTATGCATTAGCGTTATTCCGTACTCAAGGTGCAAACACTAACAGTAATGGGGACCCGCTTTATCCATTGGCGAGTATAGATGGTGGAAAAGGCTGGGTTGTTAGAGGCGCCGACTATATGCAAATTTACAGTGACAATTCTGAAATTTATGCCTTTGCTTCAGATAAAACGAGTGGCGCGCCTTCTGCAGAAAGCAAGATCAACTTTAAGGTTGCTGTGAGCGCCACAATCAACCCAACCAACGATTTAAACGTCACGGATGAAGTGACGCTGGACGGTTTAACCAACGTTGAGCTGGTTTACCTCTGATTATCACAGTGCTGATAATTCACTGCTCCTCTGATTAGGGGAGCAGTTTCCATCAATATTAACGGACTAATATTATGATTCTCTCTAAAAAAACGTTGCTCTGCGTTTGCCTGCTTTCGTCGTTGCAGACATTTGCCGCCGGTATGGTGCCAGATACTTCCCTGCTGTTGATTAACGAAGACGAGCGGGGAGCGAGCATGGATGTGAAAAATAGCGACGATACCGCCCAGCTTCTTTATACCCGTATTGTCGATTTACCGGATGATCCCACACCCGGTGTTATTGTTACTCAACCGGTGGTGCGTGTAAATGCCGGTAAAACGCAGCGTGTCCGCTTTGTCTTAAAAGACAGCGCGGAAAAATTAAAAACAGAACACTTAAAACGCGTCATTTTTTCCACTATTCCGCAACGAGAGCAGAATAAAGTGAAAATGGTGTTCAGCCAGAATCTCCCGGTCATTATTCACCCGGCGGGTCTCGACGTGAATATGGAGCCGTGGAAAGATCTGCGCTGGCAGATTAAAAATGGCAACCTGACGGTGGTAAACGATACGCCTTATGTGGTGCGTATGGAGCAAAACGCCACATTATTACCGTCACGAATTAAGGTCAAATTTGACAAAAGCTATATTCTTCCCGGCCAGACGATGATAGCGACGTCAGAAAACAAAATATCCGGGCAGAATAACAAGGTAGAAATGTACCCTGCTACCCGCTTTGGCTATAAAGCCAGTTCTTACGTTGCTGAAGTAAAATAATAATACCCGACGGAGTGGCCATGAAAATTTCCCCCTGTAAAACAGGCGTGCTGGCATTTTGCCTGAGCGCGGTGGCATTCGGAATTCGTGCAGAGATTCTGCCAACGGCAGCGCCCACTATGGAGCTGGCAAGAGCGTTTTTCGATACCCAGGCGTTAAAAGAGAATGGCCTCGATCCGGCTATTGCTGACTATTATGCCGTCGCCCCGCGATTCATGCCGGGTTACCATAATGTCACCGTGCTTATTAACGGCAAAAAGCGCGGCATTATGCCCGTGAAATTTAATGATGAAGGTCTTCCGTGTATTGATGGGGAATTTCTGGACGCCGCCGGATTATATAAAAAACTCAAGCGTGAAACGTGCCCTTCAATTCACCAGTACTGGAAAAACGCAACGGTCGTCACTTCTCCAGACGTAGACGAAATTTCACTGGTTGTTCCGCCGGAGGCCATTAACCCGGAAAGTGGCCGCCAGGTGGCTGACGTGCGTGGCGGACGCGCGGCTATGCTGAACTACTCCATGTTTGGCACCCATTACGACTTTGATGATGATAAGTCCGATCGTTTTCAGTCTTCGTTTGAATTTGGCTTTAACGCAGGCGACTGGATTGTGCGCAGTTCGCAGTTTATCAGCGACGGCAGCGACATGTCGTTCGAGAGCGAATCGCTCTACACCTACGCACAACGCACCTTTACCGACTACGGCGTGATGGTGCAGGGCGGGCAAATTAACATCGCCAACAGCCGCTTCAGTATCCCCGGCATCTATGGCGTACAGATGATGCCGGATAACGCTCTCCTGCCGGGCTACAGCAGCGGTATTGAGGTGAGCGGTATTGCCCGCAACGCCCAGGCGCGCGTGGACATTCGCCAGGGTGGACAGCTGATCTTCTCCACGCTGGTGCCAGCCGGGCCGTTCACCTTAAGCGATGTGCCGGTTGCTAACCTGAACACGGATTTAAAGGTCACGGTGACAGAAACCGACGGCAGCGAAAGCCATTTTACGGTTTCCGCCAGCACCTTCCGTAGCAACCACGTGGGCCGCGCGCCGGGGTTTTCACTGGCCGTCGGGCGTGCAGAGGATATGGAGACAAACTTTACGCAGCCGTGGATTGTCGCCGCATCAAACGGCTGGTCCATTAATAACCGGATGAACTTTCTCGCCGGCATGGTGATGGCAGATAACCACTATTACGGTTTCTCCGCCAACATTGACACCGTGCCGATGCAGCATATGTATGCCTCGCTGGGTTTTCTCGGCTCCATTGATAACCTCTCGCAAACCGACGGTAACAAAACCACGCTGGATCTCGGCTACGCCTTACCGTGGGGGCTCGGCCTGTCCCTTGGCGGGAGCTACGGTACGCCGAAGTATCGTGAAATGCAGGAGTTATACAGCGATGACGATGACTACTCGACCACGAAATACGACACCAACGTTGGCGTGAGCTGGTCGAACCCGACGCTGGGCCGTTTCTCTCTGAGCTATTACAACAACCAGACCTGGAACAGCGAATACGACAGCCGCCGCATCATTTCGTCATGGTCGCGGTCGTTCCGCTATTTTAACGTCAGCGTAAACTGGGAATCAGACATCAGCCACGGTGATAAGTACACCAGCGACAGCGATATGTTTTATGTGAACGTCTCTGTGCCGCTGGGCCGCACCGGCGTTTCCACCAACAGCTGGTACCGTGAAAACGAGGGCAAAGCCTCTTACGGGACCCGCGCCATGGGGTCATTTAACGATGAAAACACCTACACGGTGGGCGTCTCTCAGGATCACGATGACAGCGTAACCAACTGGGATGGTTCGCTGAACAGTAACCTGCACTACACCACGCTCGCGTTGGGGATTGGCGGTGACAATGAAAGTAACCGTAACTCCTCGATCGCACTGAGCGGCGGCATTGTCGCGCACGGTGATGGCGTCACCTTCTCACCTTATCCGGTAACAGATACCTATGCGGTTGTGGCGCTGGACAAGCCCGTTGCCGGGGTGGCGATAGGTACCCCGCGCGGTAACGTCTGGACGGACAAATGGGGCAGAGCGGTTGTGCCCGCCCTGACACCGTTCAGCGAAAGTACGGTTGAAATAGATACCCAAAGCCTGCCGGGCAATGTGGACGTCAGCAACGGTCATGCGTCGCTGAAGGCCTCCCACGGAGCATTTGCTCACTGGAAGTTCACCACGCTGAGCCAGCGCCGCGTGCTGCTGAACATTACGCGCGCGGACGGCACGCCGTTACCGAAAGGCGTCTCTGTCGTGAACGGGAAAGGGGAGTACATCACCTCTGCACCGGAAGACGGCATCATTTTCCTGAATGATATTTCCGCCAGCCAGACGCTGTATGCGAAGCAGGATACTGGCCGTTGCACGCTGAGTTTCACCTTGCCGGAAGCGGATCCCACTCAATTCTACGAGGAGATAAACGGAAAATGTCTCTGATTATTCGTCGCACGTGTTTACTGCTGCTGGCCTGCGTCGCCCTCAGCCATGCTCCCTTCGTCCTGGCAGAAGAAGAGTGTCAGGTGGTTTCGTCAGTAAAGAGTATCAATAATGGTCTGCTACGTCGGGAGGCGATGCGCGAGGTCAGCACGGATATTGCCGGAAAAACGTACCGGGGTTATGCCTCGTCAGAACGTGAGATCCAGGTGTCGGTGATCTGCCCGGACGCGCGCAAGATCCGTCTGCAGGTGGACGGCCCGGCCCGTGGAAATAAAGCGTATCGCTTTAGCGACAACGGGGTGCTGAAAATCACGGCGAAAGAGGCCCGCATGGATAATGGTGCCGTGCAGCTGGCGGCCGTGCCGCGCGGCGCGGCGCAGGTCACCGCGGGTGCAGCGGAGGTTACGCTGCCACCGGATACGTCGCTTGTGGCGGTGAACGGCAGCGAGGTGGCGGGAAAACAGCTGGTTGTTATGCTCTCGGTGGTCACTTATCTCAACGATAACGCGTTCAGGATCGGCAACACGGCGGAGCTCGAAGAAATGCTGACGGTGAATTACGTTACCCTCGCGGCGCAGTAAACGCCGCCTTGCCCGACGGACGCGTGCTGTCGGGCTTTTTTATGCCATGCCCGCCAGACGCAGCAGCGCCGTAACGACCGCCGCCGCCACGATCACCACAATTAACGGCATTTTTCGCCAGGCCAGAAACACCGCAAACGCCACGCCCAGCACCCGCGCCATTCCGGCGAAATGTTCCCCTTCACAGAAGGTGGTCGCCAGCGCCACGGAAAACAGCAACACCGTTGCCGCATCCGACAGCAGCGCCTGAGATCGCTCGGACAGCGCCAGTCGGCTACCCAGTTTCGCCCCGCCAAGACGCATCAGATAGGTCCCTGCTGACAGAATGGCGATACCGAGGATAAAGAAGGTCATGTTTTCCATTATTTTTTCCTCGCGGCGAGACCGAGTAAAGAGAGCAGTACCGGTAAGCCCACCGGAGCGAACGGTACGGCGGCCAGCGACAGGGCGGCGCCGCTGCAGGCGCGGATAAGCGTGGTGCGGTTTTTAAACGCCGGAACCACTAAGGCCAGCAAAATGGCCGGAAATACCGCGTCCAGCCCGATGGTTTCCGGGGCCGGCAACAGTTTTCCGACCATGGCACCCAGCAGGGTACCCAGCGGCCAGAGGATGGCAACGCCCAGGCCGCACAGCCAGTAGGCCGTTTTGCGCTGCTCCGGGGTTTTTTGCGACAGCCCAAACACCACGCTTTCGTCGTTCATGATGTGGCAGCCCAAAAAACTTAAACCGCGTTTACCCACCAGCTCGCGCACCGTAACGCCAAACGGCACATGGCGGGCGTTCACCAGCAGCCCGGCCGCGGCCGCCGCCAGTGG
This sequence comes from Enterobacter cloacae subsp. cloacae ATCC 13047, assembly GCF_000025565.1. Lineage (NCBI taxonomy): Bacteria > Pseudomonadati > Pseudomonadota > Gammaproteobacteria > Enterobacterales > Enterobacteriaceae > Enterobacter > Enterobacter cloacae. The sequence continues at coordinate 5,220,383 of NC_014121.1, read as the reverse complement.
GTTACCCCCGCTCGCCACGATACCGATAAACATAAACTCCGAGGCCCCCGCCAGCACGGTAATAGACAGTACAAACGGTACCCACAGCGGGAAACCGTAGGCCATCGCCAGCGAGCCGTATGACATCCCCACCACGCCAACGGCGAGGCAAACGAGGATAATTGCTTTGATGGTGTCGCCTTTCAGGCAAGAGAGAGAACGTTTCATACAATTTTAGCCATATCGAACGTGTATCCATTATAATGAACGGATCAGATTCGGTTTACAAGATGAACGAATCGTTCGATTTATAGAACAAGAGGCCGTTTATGACGCAGCCAATCAGCGTGATCGCCAAAAGTCTGGTGCGAGAACGCCTGCGAACCGGACTTTCACTGGCGGAAATTGCCCGCCGTGCCGGTATCGCCAAATCCACACTTTCGCAGCTGGAGTCCGGCAATGGCAATCCCAGCCTTGAGACGCTGTGGTCGCTATGTGTGGCGCTGGATATTCCCTTTGCACGGTTGCTGGAGCCGCAGCAGCCGACCACGCAGGTGATCCGCCGCGGTGAAGGCACAAAAGTGGTCGCCGGGCAGGCCAATTACGAAGCCATTCTGCTGGCGGCATGTCCCCCGGGTGCGCGGCGCGATGTCTACCTGCTCATCACCCAGCCAGGTGCCGATCGTATTTCCCAGCCCCATTCACCGGGGTCAGTTGAACATATTATTGTGACCCAGGGCCGGGCGCTGGTCGGTCTGCTTGATGCCGCTGAGGTGCTGGAGGCAGGGGATTACATTTGCTATCCCGCCGACGAACCGCATATCTTCAAGGCCCTGGAGCCAGACACCTACGCGCTACTGGTGGCGGAACAAAATTAACCAGGAAACGGAAACGCATGTCGCTTAAAGCTATCGCCAAAGAACTGGGGCTTTCGGTTACCACCGTCAGTCGTGCCCTCAACGGATATGACGACGTCTCCAGCGAGACGCGCGCCCGCGTGGAAGCGGAAGCCCAGCGACGCGGCTATCGTCCTAATACCTTTGCCCGTCGTCTGAAGATGGGCAAGATCGACGCGGTGGGGCTGGTTTTTCCGGTACATCCTGTTCCGCTCAATAACAGCGTATTTATGGACATGGTCGGCGAAATTAGCCACGAACTTGCGCGACATGAAATCGATCTCCTGCTGATTGCCGATGACGATCTGGCCGATAAACACAGCTATATGCGCATGGTGCAAAGCCGTCGCGTGGATGCGCTGATTGTGGCGCACACGCTGGATCACGATCCGCGCCTGGAGCAGCTTCAGGCTGCCGGGTTCCCCTTTCTGGCTCTCGGACGCAGTCAGCTGCCGCAGCCCTATGCATGGTTTGATTTCGACAACTACGCCGGTACGTATCAGGCCACCCGCTGGCTGATCGAAAAAGGCCATCAGCGTATTGCTTTGCTCGGCGAAAGTAACAACCAGGCGTTTATCACCCAGCGTCGCCAGGGGTATCTGGATGCGCTGCGTGAAGCCGGGCTGTCCAGCGAGTGGCTGCGCGCCATGCCGCCTTCCCGCCGGGTCGGCTACGCCACAACAAAAGAGCTGCTCTCTCTGCCGCAACCCCCCACGGCCATCATCACCGACTGCAATACCCACGGCGACGGCGCGGCAATGGCGCTGGCACAGCTTGGTCGTTTAACCGGCGAGAATGCCGTATCGCTGGTGGTCTACGACGGTTTGCCCCAGGACAGCATCGTCGATATCGACGTGGCGGCGGTGATCCAGTCTACCCGTCAGGGCGTCGGGAAACAGATTGCCGATATGGTGCGCCAGCTGATTAACGGCGACGACATCGACACACTACAGGTGCTCTGGCAGCCGGAATTCTCCCCAGGCCAGACGGCGTAAACCACGCAAAATTCCAAAGCCGATCACAGAACCGAAACGTTTTGGTTTGTATCCGAAACGTTTCGGATCAACACTCAGGACATCCCGATGACTGGAGATGTCTGATGCAAGATTCCGTTTTTCGACTCGTAAGCAACACGGTGGACGTGGTGATAAAAACGCACCCGTTTGCCGAAATTCTCTACTGGGGGCCGCACCTTCAGCACTTTTCGCCGCAGGATGCCGCTACGCTCGAACGCCCGGTGGCTAACGGCAGGCTCGACGTGGATTCCCCGGTTACGCTGATGGCTGAACCTGGACACGGCCTGTTTGGTTCACCCGGCATTGAGGGGCACCGGCAGGGGCTGGATGGTTCCCCGGTTTTCAGCACCACCGACGTGCAGCAGCAGGGACAAACCCTGACGATAACGGCAGAAGATGAACACGCGGGCCTGCGCCTGACCAGCGAGCTGGCGCTGGACGCCAGCGGCGTGCTGGTCGTGCGGCACGGCGTAACCAACCTGAAATCGCAGGCGTGGCAGATGGACCGTTTTGCCGTCACGCTGCCCGTGGCGGAGCGCGCCCGGGAGGTGATGGCGTTTCATGGCCGCTGGATCCGTGAATTCCAGCCGCACCGCGTCATGCTGGAGCATGACAGCTTTGTGATTGAGAACCGCCGGGGTAGAACGTCTCACGAACACTTCCCGGCGCTCATTTCAGGCACGCCGTCGTTCAGCGAAATGGACGGCGATGTCTGGGGTGTGCATCTGGGCTGGAGCGGCAACCATCGCCTTCGCGCTGAAGCCAAAACCGATGGCCGTCGCTATCTGCAAGCGGAAGCGCTCTACCTGCCAGGAGAGATGGCGCTGGAAGAGGGACAAACGCTCTGGACGCCACGCCTTTATGCGAGCTACTCCGCGCACGGGCTGAACGGCATGAGCCAGCAGTTTCACCGCTACCTGCGCGACAACATCATCCGTTTCCCGGAAAACAAACCGCGTCCGGTCCATCTCAACACCTGGGAGGGGATCTACTTCAACCATGATCCGAACTACATCATGCGTATGGCTGACGAGGCGGCCGCGCTGGGTGTGGAACGCTTTATCATCGACGACGGCTGGTTTAAAGGGCGCAACGACGACCATGCTGCGCTGGGTGACTGGTATCTGGATGAGAAAAAATACCCGAACGGCCTGCGGCCAGTGATCGACCATGTCAAAAACCTCGGGATGGAGTTCGGCATCTGGATTGAACCGGAGATGATCAACCCGGATTCCGATCTCTACCGCGCGCACCCCGACTGGGTATTGGCGTTGCCCGGCTACCGGCAGGCCACAGGACGTCATCAGCTGGTGCTCAACCTGAACATTCCGCAAGCGTTTGATTACCTGGTGGAGCGCATGAGCTGGCTGCTGGGTGAGCATGCGGTTGATTATGTGAAATGGGATATGAACCGCGAGCTGGTGCAGCCTGGCCATAACGGCAGAGCCGCCGCCGACGCGCAGACCCGCCAGTTTTATCGACTTTTAGATGTGCTGGGCGAGCGTTTCCCGCATATTGAATTTGAATCCTGCTCCTCCGGTGGCGGACGAATCGATTACGAGGTGCTGACCCGCTGCCATCGCTTCTGGGCGTCCGACAACAACGACGCGCTGGAGCGCAACGCTATTCAGCGCGGCATGAGCTACTTCTTCCCGCCGGAGGTGATGGGCGCGCATATCGGTCATCATAAATGCCACGCGACGTTCCGCCAGCACAGCATTGCCTTCCGCGGCCTGACGGCGCTGTTTGGCCATATGGGACTGGAGCTGGATCCGCTCACCGTCGATGAGAAAGAGCGCGAAGGTTATCGCCATTACGCTGCGCTGCACAAGCAGTGGCGCGAGGTGATCCACCACGGCACCCAGTGGCGCGTGGATATGCCGGACGCCACCACGCTGGCACAGGGGATCGTGAGCGAAGACAAGTCGCAGGGACTGTTTATCGTCAGCCAGCTCGCGATGCCGGATTACACCCTGATGATGCCGCTGCGCATGCCGGGGCTGGAGGCCAGCGCGCAGTACCGTATCTCGCTGCTCGATCACCCGAATATTCAGATTACGGGAGAGGGCGGGCACACCATGCGCAAGCTGCCGGCATGGATGGAGACACCGCAAACGGTGAGCGGTGAGTGGCTGATGCAGGCGGGTATTGCGCTGCCGATTCTCGATCCGGAAACCGCCATTCTGATTGGTGTGGAACGCGTGTAAGGGTGACGGGCCGGGAAACTGGCCCTCCGTTGAGGATAAAAATAATGAACACAACAACCTGTACCCACAAAGACAACCCTAACTTCTGGATCTTCGGGCTGTTCTTCTTTCTCTACTTCTTCATCATGGCCACCTGTTTTCCGTTCTTGCCTATCTGGCTGTCGGACATCATCGGCCTGAACAAAACCCATACCGGCATTGTTTTCTCCTGCATTTCGCTGTCGGCTATCGCCTTCCAGCCAGTGCTGGGGGTGATTTCGGACAAGCTGGGGCTGAAAAAGCATCTGCTGTGGATTATCTCTGTACTGCTCTTTCTGTTCGCGCCCTTCTTCCTGTACGTCTTCGCGCCGCTGCTGAAAACCAACATCTGGCTGGGCGCGCTGAGCGGCGGGCTGTATATCGGCTTTGTTTTCTCGGCCGGGTCCGGGGCGATTGAGGCCTATATCGAACGCGTGAGCCGCAACAGCGCCTTTGAATATGGCAAGGCGCGCATGTTTGGCTGCCTCGGCTGGGGGCTGTGCGCCTCAACGGGGGGCATCCTGTTTGGTATCGATCCGTCATACGTTTTCTGGATGGGATCGGCGGCGGCGCTGTTGCTGATGCTGCTGCTGGTGGTCGCAAAGCCGAAGCCCAATCAAACAGCACAGGTGATGAATGCCCTGGGGGCCAACCAGCCGCAGATCACCGCGAAAAAGGTCTTTAACCTGTTCCGTCAGCGCAGAATGTGGATGTTTATTCTGTACGTGATTGGCGTAGCCTGCGTCTATGACGTTTTTGATCAGCAGTTCGCCACCTTCTTCAAAACCTTCTTCGCCACGCCGCAGGAGGGCACTCGCGCCTTTGGTTTCGCTACGACGGCGGGGGAGATCTGTAACGCCATCATCATGTTCTGCTCGCCGTGGATCATTAACCGCATTGGCGCGAAAAATACGCTGCTGATCGCCGGGTTGATTATGGCGACGCGCATCATCGGCTCGTCGTTTGCCACCACCGCCGTGGAGGTCATCGCCCTGAAAATGCTGCACGCGCTGGAGGTCCCGTTCCTGCTGGTGGGAGCCTTCAAGTACATCACCGGCGTGTTTGATACGCGACTCTCGGCCACTATCTATCTGATTGGCTTTCAGTTTGCCAAACAGTCAGCGGCCATTTTCCTCTCCGCCTTTGCCGGAAATATGTATGACCGGATCGGCTTCCAGGAGACGTATCTGATGCTGGGCTGCTTCGTGCTGGCAATTACGGTGGTGTCGGCGTTTACGCTCAGCAGCAGGCAGGAGATAGCCGCTGCCGCGGGCGCGGCAGCGTTAACCAGTCAGTCCAGATAAAACACCTCTTCCAGCCCGGTACTCACCGGGCTGTTGTCCGGGTTCGACGGCATAACATCACGCATGTGTTTCCACCAGCGCTGGCAGACGTCGGTATTCGCGACCGCGTTCCAGCGCTCCTCCGATTCAATCTCTACGGTGGCAAACAGCAGGTTACGTTCCCGGTCGAGATAAATGGCGTAGTGGTGCGCGCCGTGGTCCTTCAGCACCGCTTCCAGCTCGGGCCAGATGGGGTTGTGGCGACGCGCGTACTCCTCGTGCGCGTCCGGGTTTACCTGCATTACAAAGGCTTTGCGGATCATAATGCCTCCAGATACAGCTCGCGCACCTCGTCGCGGCTGGCGGTGCGCGGGTTGCATGGCGCGCACGGGTCGGCGAGGGCTTTATCCAGCCAGCCTTCGATATCGGCTTTAGTGACACCAAGCTGGCTGAAGCCGGACGGAATGCCGACGCGGGCGCTCAGGTCGCGAATCGCCTGAATCGCTGACATGCTGGCCGCCTCGTCGCTCATGCCGCGCGTGTCGACGCCCATCGCCTGCGCCACGCGAGCAAACCGTGCTACGGCGTTCGGGCGGTTAAAGTTTTCGATGATCGGCAGCAGGATGGCGTTACACACGCCGTGCGGCAGATTGTGCGTCGCGCCCGGCTGGTGCGCCAGGGCATGCACGAGGCCGAGGCCAGCACTGTTAAACGCCATGCCCGCCAGATACTGACCAAACGCCATCTGCTCGCGTGCTTCCAGGTTATGACCGTCGTCGACCGCTTTGGGCAGCCACAGGTTAATCAGGCGAATTGCTTCCAGCGCGTTGGCATCGGTCAGCGGGTGCGCGCCAACGGACACATAGGCTTCAATGGCGTGCGTTAACGCATCCATTCCCGTTGCGGCAGTGACGGACGCAGGAATATCCAGCATCACGCTGGCATCATCCACGGCGATATCCGGAATGATGTTCGGGTCGATGATCACCTCTTTCACCTGACGCGCGGAGTCAATAATCACCGCGTTGCTGGTCATCTCCGCCGCCGTGCCTGCGGTGGTGTTAATCGCCACCAGCGGCACGCCCGGGTTTTTCACCTTGCCGACGCCGGAATAATCGGTGGACGGACCCGGATTGGCGGTGAGGATTTTAATCGCTTTGGCGGTATCAATCGGGCTGCCGCCACCAAAGGCGATAAGATAATCACATTCCGCGTCCCGGTATGCTGCATAGCCTTTTTGCACCAGCGCCTCCGTCGGGTTGGGAAAGACCGCGTCAAACAGCTGATATGACATCTGGTGCGCATCCAGCGCGGTAAACAGACTGTCCAGCAGGCCCAGCTTCACCAGCTGGCCGTCGGTGACAATCAACGCTTTGCCCCACCGTTTGTTCGCCAACAACCTGACCATGTCGCCAATAGCGCCCGCGCCGTGCAGGCTGATTTTTGGCAGTGCCAACATAAAGCTCATGATAATTCTCCTTAACTATCGCCCGGACCGTCCGGTCAGCGAGGGTTTATGCATATATTTCCAGCGCTGAACGGAGCGGGGTTACGCCGAAGCGCTTGCCGAGCGCAATAAGTTCTTCACGGGTAATGGTTTGCTTCATACCGCCCATGGAATAAACCTTTACCAGCACTTCAGCGGATTTCTCGGCGGTGTCGATCAGGCCGAAGGTTTCATCAAGCGTAGGGCCGCTGCCGAAGACGCCGTGGAACGGCCACAGCACCAGCGAATGTTTTTGCATATCTCTGGCGGTCGCCTGGCCGATTTCGTCGGTGCCCGGTACCATCCACGGCAGAATGCCGACCCCGTCCGGGAAGACCACCAGACACTCGGTGCTGCCTTCCCACAGCTTGCGGGTGATGAAGTCAGAGCTGTTTTCCAGCACGTAGGTCAGGGCGATCAGGTTGGTGGCGTGGCAGTGCATGATCACGCGGTCTTTGCCGTTGGTCGCCTTAATGCGCTCGCAGTGGGAGAGGAAGTGCGCCGGCAGTTCAGAGGTGGGTACCGCCTCATCGGTCAGGCCCCACAGGATGTGGTAGCCCGCGCCGTCGCTGTCCACTTTCACCACGCCAAGGTTGGCCTCAGGATCAAGCTGGACGTTACGGAAGAACTTGCCGGATCCGGTGACGATAAACGGCGTATTGGCGAGCAGCGGCATGGGCTGGTTCAGGGCAATATAGCGCGGCTTCTGGTGGAAATCGGCGGTGTAGGGTTCGATATCTGCGTCGTCCAGGCGCAGCGTCAGGTTGCCGCCGTTACGCTCGTCCCAGCCCTTCAGCCAGGCATCGGAGGTGGCTTTGATCATGCCCTGGACGAACCAGGAGGTGGTGATGGTCTGCATAGTTTTCTTTTCCAGTTATCGCGGTGAGGTGAAATCCCTCACCCCAGCCCTCTCCCACAGGGAGAGGGGGTAAAAGTTCCCTCTCCCTTTGGGAGAGGGTTAGGGTGAGGGCAAAATTACCCGCGCTGACTTAACACGTCTTTCTCATACGCCCGCACGTTTTCCAGCCACTGGATGCCTGCCGGCGTGTCGTTACGCTGGCAGTACATCTCCCACACGGCCTGCCACGGCAGGGATTTCTGCTCTTCCAGCAGCGCCAGGCGCGCGGTGTAGTCGCCGTTTGCTTCCAGCTGTTTCAGCGCTGCGGTTGGCTCCAGCAGCGCACGCAGCAGGGCTTTTTTCATATTGCGGGTGCCGATCACCCATGCCGCGATGCGGTTGATAGAGGCGTCAAAGAAGTCGAGGCCAATGTGCACGCGGTCAAACAGGTCATGACGGATGATTTCGCTGGCAATCGCCTGGGTTTCGTCATCCAGCAGCACCACGTGGTCGCTGTCCCAGCGCACCGGACGGCTGACGTGCAGCAGCAGGCGCGGCACGAAGAGCATGGCGGCGGAGATTTTGTCGGAGATCACTTCTGTGGGGTGGAAGTGACCGGCGTCCAGGCACAACGCGGTCTGGCGGCTGGTGGCGTAACCCATGTAGAACTCGTTCGAGCCGACGGTATAACTCTCCGCGCCAATGCCGAACAGCTTGCTCTCCACCGCGTCGATGTGGTGTGCCGGGTTGAGTTTTTCGCTGATGGCCTCATCCAGCGCGGCCAGCAGGCGCTGGCGCGGGGCGAGACGGTCGACGGTGATGTCTTTCATGCCGTCCGGGATCCAGATGTTCATCACCGACGGCGTGCCAAGCTGCTCGCCAAACCAGGCCGAGACGCGGCGGCAGGCTTTAACGTGGTCGATCCAGAACTGACGGATCTCGTCGTTGGCATGCGCAAGGGTAAACCCGTCCGCGCTCAGCGGGTGCGAGAAGCAGGACGGGTTGAAGTCCAGAACCAGCTTGTTGGCTTTGGCCCATTTCACCCAGTTTTTAAAGTGCTCCGGTTTGATTGCGTTACGCGCCACCGGCTCGTCGGACTCCAGATAGATCGCGTGCAGGTTCAGGCGTTTTGGCCCCGGGATCAGACTCAGCGCCAGTTCCAGATCCGCACGCAGTTCGGTGGCGTTGCGCGCTTTGCCCGGATAGTTACCCGTCGCCTGAATGCCACCCGTCAGAGAACCGCCCGGGTTCTCGAAGCCGGCGACGTCATCGCCCTGCCAGCAGTGCATGGAGACCGGCAGACGGTCGAGCTGGCGCAGCGCCGCGTCGACATCCACGCCGACGGCGGCGAAACGCTGTTTAGCCAGGTCCCAGGCTTGTTCAAGTTGAGTGGTCATGCGCAAAGCTCCTTAGTCAGTCGTTTTTGCTGAAACTGCGCCCGGTAGCGGGCAATTTCATGGCAGGGATTAGGGATGAAGGTGGTCAGGCGGGTATTTGCGGTGACCACCGAACGGAATTCGTCGACGTCTGAAAGTTCGTCCAGAGTCATCAGTTGAATACCGATGTTGCCGAGCGTTGAGGCCTCCACCGGACCCGCCACCACGGTGATGCCGCAGGCATCGGCGCAGAGCTGGTTCAGCAGCTGGTTCTGGCAGCCGCCGCCCACGATATGCAGCTGGCTGAACGGTTTGCCGCGAAGGCTCGCCAGCTCGCTCAGAACATCCGCGTAGAGCAGGGCCAGGCTGTCAAAAATGCAGCGCGCCAGCTCGGCAGGACGGGAAGGCACCGGCTGACCGGCTTCGAAACAGGCGGCCTGGATTTCGGCGCTCATATGCACCGGGTTAATAAAGCGGTCGTCGTTCGGGTTGATCAGGAACGTACAGGCCTTCAGCTTTTCGGTCTCTGCGATAAGCGCAGGCAGGTCGGCAATGTGTTGCTCTTTCAGCATCCTCTGGAGCAGCCAGAGCCCCATGATGTTCTTCAGCACGCGGTAGCGGCCTTCGGCACCGCCTTCGTTAGTGATGTTTGCTGCCATCGCGGCGTCGCTGGTGTACGGCGTTTTGCTCTCAAAGCCCATCAGCGACCAGGTGCCGGAAGAGAGATAGGCCGCGTCTTTACCGGCCAACGGAGATGTAATCACCGCGCTGGCGGTGTCGTGACTGGCGACGGCGACCACCGGGATTTCATTCCCCTGCGGGCAAATCCAGTAACCGATTACGTTACCCGGATGGGTCGGCGTGCCGAACCAGGAAGGCGAAGCGCCGGTCCAGGCCAGCAGGATTTCATCCCAGCTGTCGGTGTTAATGTTGACCAACTGCGTGGTGGTGGCGTTGGTGTATTCCCAGTTCATGTTGCCGGTCAGCCGGTAGCTTAAGTAGTCCGGGATCAGCAGCGCGTGCGCCACCTTTTTGACCAGCTCCGGCTGCTGCTCAACCAGCGCGCGCAGCTGATACAGCGTGTTAAAGGGCAGAAACTGAATGCCGCTGCGGCCATAGATGTTGTCCTTGCCAAGCTGCGCGATGGCCTGTGTCATCAGCCCGTCGGTGCGGCTGTCGCGATACGAGACGGGCAGGCCGACGCGGTCGCCGTGGCTGTCGAGCAGAACGTAGTCCACCCCCCAGGTATCAATGCCAATGCTGTCGATGCGAATGCCGTCGTTGCAGACGTTGTTCAGTCCGGTGCGGATCTCCGCTTCCAGGGCATCAATATCCCAGGTATCAAAACCGTCCAGTTTTTGCAGGCAGTTGGCGAAACGGTGCATTTCGCGAAGCGTAAGTGTGCGCTTGCCGCAGTCCCAGGTGGCGAGCATTACGCGGCCGCTGGATGCGCCTAAATCGACAGCCACACAATGGCGAAAAGTCATGGTCAGGTCCCTTCTTAAGTCATTGGTGCTGAGTGTAAAAAAGGGAAGAAAAGACCACCTTCTCGTCACTGACAGCCCGAATCTCGCGCTGGCAAGAAAGCAAAGATGAACGTGAGGGAGTTCACAATTTCCAGTCAGGGCGGGGTTTTCGGGCAATGTGACGCTGACCGCATTTCCCGATTTTTCCGTCTGTTTCTTGAAAAATGGACAGCTTTTGCGACGTTTGCTGTCAAAAATTTAAGGTGAGTGTGGAAGGCCTTAATTACTATTTTGAGAACTTTTCTCATTGGTGGGGGCCGTTATGACCGTACTGCACAGCGTCGATTTTTTCCCGTCGGGAACGTCTCCGGTCGCGATTGAGCCACGGCTCCCGCAGGCTGCGTTTCCTGAACATCATCATGATTTTCATGAAATTGTGATTGTCGAGCATGGGACAGGCATTCATGTCTTTAACGGCCAGCCGTACACCATCAGCGGCGGTATGGTGTGCTTCGTGCGCGATCACGACAGGCATTTGTATGAACATACCGACAATCTGTGCCTGACCAACGTGCTCTATCGTTCGCCGGACGCGTTCCAGTTTCTGTCGGGGTTGAACAAGCTCCTGCCTCAGGAGCAGGATGGGCACTACCCGTCTCACTGGCGGGTGAATCAGTCCACGTTGCAGCAGGTGCGCCAGCTGGTGAATCAACTGGAGCAGAGCGAGGACGGGCAGGAGACCCATGCCATTGCCACCCGCGAGCTGCTGTTTATGCAGCTGCTGGTGCTGCTGCGTCGCAGCTCTCTGGTGGAAGGGCTGGCAAATAACGACGCGCGGCTGAACCAGCTGATGGCCTGGCTGGAGGACCATTTCGCCGAGGATGTGTGCTGGGAAACGCTGGCGGATGATTTTTCGCTGTCGTTACGCACGCTCCATCGTCAGCTCAAGCAGCACACCGGGCTAACGCCCCAGCGCTACCTCAATCGTCTGCGCCTGATTAAGGCGCGTCATCTTTTACGTCACACCGATGAAAGCGTCACGGATATCGCCTATCGCTGCGGTTTCGGCGACAGTAATCACTTTTCGACCCTTTTTCGCCGCGAGTTTAGCTGGTCGCCGCGCGATATCCGTCAGGGGAAGGATGCTTCACTTCAGTAACGCGAAGGCAATCACCGTTTTATTGCCGCAAAAAGGCTAATAATGTCCGGTTATTCACCGTAGAGGTTGTGGTGTGGCCGCTCAGTTAATTCTTCGCAAAGATGATTTTTTTGCCTCCGCGAGTCAGGCCGTCGCGGTGGCCGACCGCTACCCGCAAAATGTCTTTGCCGAGCATACCCACGAATTTTGTGAGCTGGTGCTGGTGTGGCGCGGCAACGGCTTACACATCCTCAATGACAGGCCCTACCGCATTACGCGTGGCGATCTGTTTTACATTCGCGCCGAAGACAAACACGCCTACGCCTCGGTTAACGATCTGGTGTTGCAGAACGTGATCTACTGCCCGGACAGGCTCAAACTGAACGTCGACTGGGCGGCCCATATCCCCGGTTTTCTCAATGCCAGAGGCGAACCCCACTGGCGCTTGAGCAGCAGCGGCATGGCGCAGGTGCGCCAGACGATCTCCCAGCTGGAGCAGGAGAGCCAGAAGCACGATCCGGTGGCAAACCCGATGGCGGAACTGCTGTTCGCCCAGCTGGTCATGACCCTCAAACGCCATCGTTACGCTACCGATAACCCCTCCGCGACCGTTCAGGAAGCACTGCTGGACAAGCTGATCGCCCGGCTTGCGGGCAGCCTGAACAAAAGTTTCGTGCTGGAAAAATTCTGCGAGCAGGAGCAGTGCAGCGAGCGCGCGCTGCGCCAGCAGTTCCGCACCCAGACGGGGATGACGGTGAACCACTACCTGCGCCAGTTGCGCATCTGCCACGCCCAGTATCTGTTGCAGCATACGGAGCTGATGGTCAGTGAGGTGGCGATGCGCTGCGGGTTTGAGGACAGTAATTACTTTTCGGTGGTGTTTAACCGCGAGGTGGGGATGACGCCGGTTCAGTGGCGTCATCGCAGTCGAAAGGCAGCGTAATCAGTTCGCCATGCCGAGGCCGACAATGTTAGCGGCAATGATGATCACCACGCAGCCCAGGCTCAGGACGCCCACCGGACGACGCCCGGCGTTATTCCACTCCTTCAGTACCAGCCCAACCAGTCCGCCACACAGTACGTAGAAGCTCATGTGCAGCATCCAGCTTATGTAGTCGTACTGCGGTGGAATGCTGGCGTGACCCCAGGCGTAGAAAAAGAACTGCAGATACCACATGAGGCCGCCCAGCATCGACAGCAGCACATTGGTGATGATTAAGGATTTTGCCAGTGAGAAATCGGCTTTTACCGACAGATCCTTCACTTTTGCCAGACGAATGAAGCAGAAGCCGAGGTTTACCAGCGCGCCGCCGCCCATGATCACCACGTAGCTTGGCAGCGCCACGTACAGCGGGTCGACGCCCAGCGCGGCGGCCGCTTCGTGCATAGGTTTTGCGGCGTTCATGGCGAACGACATGCCCGCCGAGAAGATGCCGCACATCACTGCCAGCAGCAGCCCTTTCTTCAGGTTAAAGTCCTCGGCTTTGATGCCCATCTTGCGCTCTTTCAGCTGACCCGCACGGGTGACGATACCCACGCCGATCACCGCGACAAGCACGCCCAGCAGCGTCATCTGCCCGCCTTTGGTGTTGAGCAACACATCGACATTGCCGTTAAGAATGGGCGTCATCAGCGTGCCGACGATCAGGGTAATGCCAATTGCGATGCCGATACCCATCGACATCCCGAGGTAGCGCATGGTCAGGCCATAGTTGATGTTGCCGATGCCCCACATCGCACCGAACAGAAACACCGGCAGCAGGGTGGAGGCACTGAAGGAGGTGAAGTAGCCCCAGAAATCCGGGAGCAGCATGGCGCTAATGGTCCACGGCAAAATCAGCCAGGAGACGGTACCGCCAACCGACCACATGGTTTCCCACGACCACCCTTTCACCTTTTTGAACGGGGCATAGAAACAGGCTGCACTGGCTGCGCCTATCAAATGCCAGAAGATACCCATCGTAATCGCATGATTCATTTTTACGTCCTCATCGTTTTTATAGCCGGTGGCTTCCCCCCGACTTGATGAGTGTAAAAATTAGGCGGTTCAGGAACCTTCAGAAGGTTGCCGCACTTTGGTTCTGGATGGCAATCAGCACGTTAACCGGGTGAGCAGACTCACAATTTTGTCATTTGGCAAAACCCAAATAACCTTATAAAAACTACGGCATTGATAATCATTTTCAATATCATTTAATTAACTATAATGAACCAACTGCTTACGCGGCATTAACAGCTGTGCCGCCCGACACTAATGGAGAGGATTATGAGTTATACACTGCCATCCCTGCCGTATGCCTATGACGCACTGGAACCGCATTTCGACAAGCAGACGATGGAAATCCATCACACTAAACACCACCAGACCTATGTGAACAACGCGAATGCTGCGCTGGAAAGCCTGCCAGAGTTCGCTAACCTGCCTGTTGAAGAGCTGATCACTAAACTGGATCAGCTGCCAGCGGACAAGAAAACCGTACTGCGTAACAACGCGGGCGGCCACGCTAACCACAGCCTGTTCTGGAAAGGCCTGAAAACCGGTACCACCCTGCAGGGCGACCTGAAAGCGGCTATCGAGCGCGACTTCGGTTCTGTTGATAACTTCAAAGCGGAATTCGAAAAAGCGGCTGCAACCCGTTTCGGCTCCGGCTGGGCGTGGCTGGTTCTGAAAGGTGACAAACTGGCGGTCGTTTCTACCGCAAACCAGGACTCCCCGCTGATGGGTGAAGCGATTTCTGGCGCATCTGGTTTCCCAATTCTGGGTCTGGACGTGTGGGAACACGCTTACTACCTGAAGTTCCAGAACCGTCGCCCGGACTACATCAAAGCCTTCTGGGATGTGGTGAACTGGGACGAAGCTGCAGCGCGTTTCGCCGCGAAAAAATAAGGTTGCATTGACGCCTGTGAGAAGCGAGTCTGTTGACTCGCTTTTTTTGTATCTGAAGGAGTAGAGATGCATTACCCGGTGAATGTGTTTACAGGCAAGGTAAGGGAATACGACGGCAGCCGCCCGAGCGCCATCGCCAAAGTGCAGGTCGACGGAGAGCTGACGTTAACCGAACTCGGGCTTGCGGGCGACGAGCAGGCCGAGAAGAAAATCCACGGCGGGCCCGAACGCGCGCTGTGCCACTATCCGCGCGAGCATTATCAATACTGGATAACCGAATTCCCTGAACAGGCGGACCTGTTCGTCGCCCCCGCGTTCGGTGAGAATCTCTCCACCGAAGGGCTGACGGAGAAGAACGTCTTCATTGGTGATATTTTCCGCTGGGGTGATGCCCTGATTCAGGTAACGCAACCGCGCTCGCCATGCTTCAAGCTTAACTTCCATTTTGGCATTAACGACATGTCCGCACGGCTGCAGAGCGCGGGCAAAACCGGCTGGCTGTACCGGGTGGTGCTGGCGGGGCAGGTGTCTGCGGATGCGCCGCTGGAGCTGGTGTCGCGCCTGAGCGATGTGTCGGTGTATGACGCCTGTGCCATTGCCTGGCATATGCCGTTTGATGACGAGCAATATCATCGGCTGTTGTCGGCGGCAGGGTTATCCACCAGCTGGACAAGAACGATGCAGAAACGCCGCACTAGTCGGCAGATTGAGGATAATTCGCGGAGATTGTGGGGGAAATAGTGCCCCTCACCCCGGCCCTCTCCCCAAAGGGGCAAGGGTGAAAAAACCGCACCGAGCAGTCCCCTCTCCCCTTTGGGGAGAGGGTTAGGGTGAGGGGATTACGCGCGCTTATACAACGGTAGCCACAGCGTTAACCGCAGCCCGCCCAACGGACTGTCGTCGGCTTTCACCCAGCCGCGATGCTGCTGCATAGCGGTTTCAACAATCGCCAGACCCAGCCCGGTACCGCCAGATTCACGGTCCCGCGCCTCGTCGGTGCGGTAGAACGGACGGAAAATCTGCTCGCGATCTTCCGGGCTTACGCCTGGACCATCGTCATCCACAATGATGGTGATACCGTCTTTATCCACCGAGAAGGCCACCTCAATCTTCGTATGCGAGTAGCGCAGGGCGTTACGCACGATATTCTCCAGCGCGCTCTCCAGCGTGTTGGGGTTACCGTACAGCGGCCATGGCCCCGGCGGGAAGTTGACGGTGAACGATTTACCCATCTGTTCCGCTTCGAACGCCGCGTTGTCTAACACTTCATGCCACAGCTGATTGGCTTTCACCGTTTCGCTCACCAGCGCGTTTTTCTGCTGATTGCGCGACATCACCAGCAGATCGTTGATCATGCTGTCCAGACGCTGGGCTTCGGTTTCGATACGTTCCAGCTCTTTGCTCTCACCGCTGCGGCGACGCAGCAGTGCGGTGCCCAGCTGGAGCCGCGTGAGCGGCGTACGCAGTTCGTGCGAGATATCCGACAGCAGCCGCTGCTGCGTGGTCATCATGCGCTCAAGAGCGGTGATCATCTGGTTGAAACTGGCCCCGGCGGCAAGAAACTCCTGCGGTCCGGCTTCCAGCTCAGGGTGCTGTCGCAGGTTACCCTGCGCCACTTCGTCGGCGGCGTTTTTCAGCTTACGCGCCGGTTTTGCCAGGCTCCACGCCAGCCAAAGCAACAGCGGTGAACTGACCAGCATCGTCACAATCAGCAGCAGAAGCGGACGGTCAAACAGCAGGTTGATAAAATCGGACTGGGAATTGCTCGCCGGGCGAATCAAATAAAGCTGGTAGTTATCTTCCCCATCCCTGACTGAGAAAGGGCCCACCATCTCAACCCGACCATATTTTTTCTTCTGCGGATGATCGGCGTTATCCGCCTGGCCAATAAAGTTGCGGATGATCTGCATTTCATTGCGATCCGCGCCAATCACGCGGCCTTCGCTGGTCACCAGCAGCAGGCGTTGTCCGGGAGGTGCCCATTTGTCGATAGCGCGAAACAGCCTGCGCCACCACATCAAATCGTTTGGCGGATCGTTTGCCAGCTCGGCTTCTACGTGCTGCTCGATCATCACGCCCTGACGTTGCTCGCTGTCGAGAAGCTCCGTCATCTGGCGTGAGTCGAGTTTTGGCAACATCAAAACCAGCATTAAAACCAGTGCCAGCGTCAGCCAGAAGATGGCGAAGATGCGGGCGGTTAAGCTTCCTATCATGAAGCGGAAACCATCAGATAGCCGCGACCACGCAGGGTTTTAAACCACGGATGACCGTCTTTACGCTCCGGCAGTTTGCGGCGCAGGTTCGAGATATGCATATCGATGGCGCGGTCAAACGGCGTGAGGCGTTTACCCAGCACTTCCTGGCTTAAGTGTTCACGCGATACCACCTGGCCGAGGTGCTGTGCCAGCAGATACAGCAGGGTGAACTCGGTACCGGTCAGCTCCAGCGTTTCACCGTCAAAGCTCGCTTCCTGACGACCCGGATTGAGGCTCAGGGAGTCCACTTCCAGCGTCGGTGAACTGTTGTCAGTATTCTGCTGCTGTTCGCTCCAGTGGGAACGACGCAGGATAGCGCGAATACGGGCAACCAGTTCGCGGTCGTTGAACGGCTTCGGTAGATAGTCATCCGCACCCAGCTCAAGGCCGAGTACACGGTCTAGTTCGCTGCCGCGTGCGGTCAGCATGATAACGGGGGTCTGGTGTGTCTGGCGAAGCTCTTTCAGCGTATCAATGCCGTTTTTCTTCGGCATCATGACGTCGAGCAAAAGTAGATCGATGCTGTCGTCAAGGAGACTCAGCGCCTGCTCGCCATCATGGGCGACCAGAACGTTGAAACCTTCCATGTTGAGCAACTCCTTTAAAAGAGATGTGAGCTCTCGGTCATCATCAACTAACAGGATTTTATTCATTGTTTAAATACCTCCGAGGCAGAAATTACGACATCAAGGCTATCTAATCCATGACTTTACGTTGTTTTACACCCCCTGACGCATGTTTGCAGCCTGAATCGTAGACTGTCTCTCGTTGAATCGCGACATGAAAGATTTTGGGAGCAAGTGATGCGCAAAGTTACCGCTGCCGTCATGGCCTCAACGCTGGCGTTCAGTGCGTTTAGCCAGGCCGCTGTAGCTATCATCGGCGATAACGCGTCCTCACAAGAGGGCATCGCGCAGCACAGCAGCCAAAGCCATATGTTTGACGGCATAAGTTTAACCGAACATCAGCGTCAACAGATGCGAGATCTGATGCAGAGGGCACGACACGATCAGCCCCCTGTTAATGTTAGCGAAATGGAGACAATGCATCGCCTTGTCACCGCAGAAAATTTTGACGAAAACGCTGTACGTGCTCAGGCAGAAAAAATGGCACAGGAGCAGGTTGCCCGCCAGGTAGAGATGGCGAAGGTTCGCAACCAGATGTTCCACCTGTTGTCGCCCGAGCAGCAAGCGGTTTTGAACCAGAAACATCAGCAACGTATGGACCAATTGCGTAAGGTTGCACGGATGCAGCGAAGCTCAGAAACGACGCTTTTCAGTAGCAATAGCAGTACCCGTAGTAACCAGTAAACCCTGTTTTCCTTGCCATAGACACCATCCCTGTCTTCCCCCACATGATGTGGGGGTTTTTTTGCCCTTCATTCTGATGTGTTAACCGTTTATTCATCCTTTGACTCCGTAACCTTCCGTTATACTAGCGGCATGGCATGACAGGAGTATTTATGAATCAATCCTATGGAAGACTGGTCAGCCGGGCCGCCATTGCCGCGACGGTCGTGGCCTCAAGCTTACTGGTCATCAAAATATTCGCGTGGTGGTACACGGGCTCGGTCAGTATTCTGGCGGCGCTGGTGGACTCGTTGATGGATATTGCCGCCTCGCTGACCAACCTGCTGGTGGTACGTTACTCGCTGCAACCGGCGGATGAAGAGCACACCTTCGGGCACGGCAAAGCCGAATCGCTGGCGGCGCTGGCGCAAAGTATGTTTATTTCCGGCTCTGCGCTGTTTCTGTTTTTAACCGGCATTCAGCATCTTGTTTCGCCATCACCCATGAACGATCCCGGCGTGGGCGTGGTGGTGACTGTGGCTGCACTTATATGCACCCTTGTTCTTGTAACGTTCCAGCGCTGGGTGGTTCGAAAAACGCAAAGTCAGGCTGTACGGGCGGATATGCTTCATTATCAGTCTGATGTTATGATGAATGGCGCTATTCTTATTGCGCTCGGTCTGGCCTGGTATGGCTGGCATCGGGCCGATGCGTTATTTGCGTTAGGGATTGGCATCTATATTTTATACAGCGCTTTGCGGATGGGGTATGACGCGGTGCAATCGCTTCTTGACCGTGCGCTCCCCGACGCAGAACGCGATGAAATTTATACTATCGTGACCTCCTGGCCGGGTGTCAGTGGTGCTCACGATCTTCGTACGCGGCAGTCAGGGCCGACCCGCTTTATTCAGATTCACATAGAAATGGAAGACAACCTGCCATTGGTTCAGGCTCACGTTATTGCTGAGCAGGTGGAGCAGGCGATTTTGCAGCGTTTTCCTGGGTCAGACGTCATTATTCACCAGGATCCCTGCTCGGTTGTACCCGGTTATGTTGGGCTTTCGTAATTCGTTGTAAAAAAGTGAGCCAGGCCAGCATTTTGTGTATAAATTACCGCCATTTGGTCTGACCTGAATCAATTCAGCTGGAAGTGGTTGATATACTATTTGCAGTATTCGTTGGTCGACAAGTTTCTTCCGGCAACAGATTTCAATTTTGCATTCCTAAGTTCAGAGGTAGTCATGATTAAGAAAATCGGTGTGTTGACAAGCGGCGGTGATGCGCCGGGCATGAACGCGGCAATTCGTGGGGTTGTTCGTGCAGCGCTGACGGAAGGTCTGGAAGTTTTTGGTATCTATGATGGTTATCTGGGTCTGTATGAAGACCGTATGGTTCAGCTCGACCGTTACAGCGTATCTGACATGATCAACCGCGGTGGTACTTTCCTCGGTTCTGCGCGCTTCCCGGAATTCCGCGACGAACACGTGCGTGAAGTGGCTATCGAGAACATGAAAAAACGCGGCCTCGACGCACTGGTTGTTATCGGTGGTGATGGTTCGTACATGGGTGCAAAACGTCTGACTGAAATGGGCTTCCCGTGCATCGGTCTGCCTGGCACCATCGACAACGACATCAAAGGTACTGACTACACCATCGGTTACTTCACCGCCCTGGGTACCGTTGTGGAAGCGATTGACCGTCTGCGTGACACCTCTTCTTCTCACCAGCGTATCTCCATCGTTGAAGTGATGGGCCGTTACTGTGGTGACCTGACCCTGGCTGCGGCTATCGCGGGCGGTTGTGAGTTCGTCGTGGTTCCGGAAGTGGAATTCAGCCGTGAAGATCTGGTTGCAGAAATCAAAGCCGGTATCGCCAAAGGTAAGAAACACGCCATCGTCGCGATCACCGAGCATATCTGTGACGTTGATGAGCTGGCGAAGTACATCGAAGCAGAAACCAAACGCGAAACCCGCGCGACCGTTCTGGGTCACATCCAGCGTGGTGGTTCCCCGGGTCCATACGACCGTATCCTGGCTTCCCGCATGGGTGCGTACGCCATTGAACTGCTGCTGCAGGGTCACGGCGGTCGTTGCGTCGGTATTCAGAACGAAAAACTGGTTCACCATGACATCATCGACGCCATCGAAAACATGAAGCGTCCGTTCAAAGGTGACTGGCTGGACTGCGCGAAAAAACTGTACTGATCGGTGTTTGTATTGTGCCGGGTGGCGGCAAGGTAAATGCAAAACGGTAACCCCAGGGTTACCGTTTTTTATGGTTGCGCCCTCTCCCGTGGGAGAGGGTTGGGGTGAGGGCATCAGGCCACTCATCCACTTTTTTATTCCTCAAAGTTATAGCCAATCTTTTTTTATTCTTTAATCATCAATTCCGTTTCTGGCACGCTGCATTCATCAAAACACTACACATGAGAGCTGGGCGATGAATAAATGGGGCGTGGGTTTAACATTATTGCTGGCATCGACCAGCGTTCTGGCTAAGGACATCCAGTTACTGAACGTGTCATACGACCCGACGCGTGAGCTGTACGAGCAGTACAACAAAGCCTTTGCGGCACACTGGAAACAGGAAACGGGCGACAACGTGGTGGTTCGCCAGTCTCACGGCGGCTCTGGTAAGCAGGCGACCTCCGTCATCAACGGCATTGAAGCGGATGTGGTGACTCTGGCGCTGGCCTACGATGTGGACGCAATTGCCGAACGTGGCCGCATCGACAAAAACTGGATCAAACGCCTGCCGGATAACTCCGCGCCATATACTTCGACCATCGTTTTCCTGGTGCGTAAAGGCAACCCGAAACAGATCCATGACTGGAACGACCTGGTTAAACCTGGCGTATCGGTCATCACGCCGAACCCGAAAAGCTCCGGCGGCGCACGCTGGAATTACCTGGCAGCCTGGGGCTATGCCCTGCATCACAACAATGGCGATCAGGCCAAGGCTCAGGAGTTCGTCAAAGCGCTGTATAAAAACGTTGAAGTGCTCGACTCCGGCGCGCGTGGCGCCACCAACACCTTCGTAGAGCGCGGCATTGGCGATGTGCTGATTGCCTGGGAAAACGAAGCCCTGCTGGCAACCAACGAACTGGGTAAAGACAAATTCGAGATCGTAACCCCGAGCGAATCTATCCTCGCGGAGCCGACCGTTTCTGTGGTGGATAAAGTGGTCGATAAGAAAGGGACCAAAGCGGTGGCGGAAGCCTACCTGAAGTATCTCTATTCGCCGGAAGGCCAGGAAATTGCGGCGAAGAACTTCTATCGCCCACGCGATCCGGCGGTTGCGAAGAAATACGACAGCGTATTCCCGAAACTGAAACTCTTCACCATTGATGATGAGTTTGGCGGCTGGACAAAAGCCCAGAAAGACCACTTCTCTAACGGCGGTACATTCGATCAGATCAGCAAACGCTAGGCCTTTGTAACGAACGACACGGTGACCCGGTGTGAGAAATCCGCCGGGTTTTTTATTTGGTCATCATTTTGCGTTACTCTTTGGCCTCTACCGAAAACAGGGAACGCATTGTGAAAAAAATTATCTTACTGATTCTGATTGTTATCGCCCTTGCCGCGGGTGGCGTGTACTGGATGAAAGCAGGTAATCCGAATGCGTTGCGTCACATCGTGCTGGACCAGTGTGTGCCGAATCAGATCCAGCACCGCAATCCGGCGCCGTGTGCACAGGTGAAACCTGACGCGGGCTATGTGGTGTTCAAGGATCGCAACGGTCCGCTGCAGTACTTATTGATGCCCACCTACCGCATCAACGGCACCGAAAGCCCGCTTCTGACAAAGCCTCAAACACCGAACTTCTTCTGGCTGGCATGGCAGGCCCGTAGCTTTATGAGCATGAAGCACGGATCCGAGGTGCCAGACAGCGCAATTTCATTGACCATCAACTCACCCACGGGCCGCACGCAGAATCATTTCCATATCCACATCTCCTGCCTGCGCCCGGACGTGCGCGAGAAGCTCAATGCCGCGCAGGGGCAAATCAGCACCCAATGGCTGCCCCTTCCCGGTGGACTGGAAGGACATGAATATCTCGCCCGCCGGGTGACGGAGAACGAGCTGGTGCAGCGGAGTCCGTTTATGATGCTGGCGGAAGAGCTGCCGGAAGCGCGTGACCATATGGGGCGCTTCGCGCTGGCGATGGCCCAGCAGTCTGATGGCTCGTTTGTGTTGCTGGCAACCGAACGTAATCTGCTGATGCTTAACCGCGCGTCGGCTGAGGAATTGCAGGATCATCAATGCGATATCCTGAAGTGACCCCACCATAAATAGCGTTTACTCGTCCTGCCTGTCGCCGTAGACTTGCTGAAAAAAACGACAGGAGACAGGCATGTCGCTCTGGTTAACCCACCCTCTGTTTGTGCCCTCAGCGATCGTCGGCGTCACCATTGTGTTATGGGCGACGTCGCTATTGCCGGAATTCATTACCGCGCTGCTGTTCTTCACGGCAGCGATGACCGCCAGAATTGCCCCGCCGGAGGTCATTTTTGGCGGCTTTGCCTCGTCTGCCTTCTGGCTGGTGTTCAGCGGCTTTGTGCTTGGTGTGGCAATCCGGAAAACCGGTCTGGCTGACAGGGCTGCACGGGCGCTCTCCGCCCGGCTTACCGACTCCTGGGTGCTAATGGTGGCCAGCGTGGTTCTGCTGAGTTATGCCCTGGCGTTTGTGATGCCGTCGAACATGGGGCGTATCGCGCTGCTGATGCCCATCGTGGCCGCGATGGCAAAACGTGCCGGTATTGCCGACGGGTCGCGCGCCTGGTTTGGCCTGGCGCTGGCCGTTGGTTTCGGCACCTTCCAGCTTTCGGCCACCATCCTGCCTGCCAACGTTCCTAATCTGGTGATGAGCGGTGCGGCAGAGGGCTCATACGGCATTCATCTGAACTACGTGCCTTATCTGCTGCTGCACACGCCCGTGCTCGGTATTCTCAAAGGGTTGATTCTGATTGGTTTAATCTGCTGGTTATTCCCCGGCAGCCCGAAGCCGCCCAGGGATCTGGCACCCGCTGAACCGATGGGGCGAGATGAAAAACGCCTTGCCTGGCTGCTGGCGGTGGTATTGGGAATGTGGGTGACGGAGAGCTGGCACGGTGTGGGGCCGGCATGGACCGGACTTGCGGCATCGGTCATTGTGATGCTGCCACGCGTAGGTTTTATTACCGGAGAAGAGTTCTCGGCGGGGGTGAATATGCGCACCTGTATTTATGTGGCAGGCATCCTCGGTTTGGCCATTGTGGTGACGCAAACCGGTATCGGTCCGGCGGTGGGGGAGGCGTTACTGAAGATAATGCCGCTGGACGCCGACAGACCGTTCACCAGTTTCCTGGCGCTGACCGGGATCACCACGGCACTGAACTTTATTATGACGGCTAACGGTGTTCCGGCGCTCTATACCACGCTGGCGCAGAATTTTTCAGAGGCGACGGGCTTTCCGCTATTGTCTGTCATCATGATTCAGGTGCTGGGCTATTCCACGCCGCTGCTGCCGTATCAGGCGTCGCCGATAGTGGTGGCGATGGGCTTAGGAAAGGTGCCTGCAAGGGCGGGGATGGTGCTCTGTCTGGCGCTGGCAATTGCCACGTATCTGGTGCTGCTGCCGCTGGATTATCTGTGGTTTAGCGTTTTAGGTCGTTTGTAGCGATTTTGTAGGGCGGGTAAGCGCAAGCGCCACCCGCCACAACAGCATTACGCCTGCTTAGCCGCTTCTGCCGCTTTAACGATTACCGCGAAAGCGTCAGCTTTCAGGGATGCACCGCCAACCAGCGCGCCATCGATGTCTGGCTGGGTGAACAGTTCTGCCGCGTTAGAGGCATTTACGGAACCGCCGTACTGGATGATGACCTGCTCTGCCACTTTCGCGTCGGCTTTAGCAATGTGGTCACGGATGAATTTGTGAACCGCCTGAGCCTGCGCTGGGGTTGCAGATTTGCCGGTACCGATCGCCCAGACTGGCTCGTAAGCGATAACCGCGCCTTCGAATGCTGCCGCGCCCTGCGTCTTCAGCACAGCGTCGATCTGACGTGCGCACACTTCTTCCGTTTTGCCTGCTTCGTTTTCTGCTTCGGTTTCACCGATGCACAGAACCGGGATCAGACCCTGCTCTTTCAGCACCGCAAATTTCTTCGCGATGAACTCGTCGGATTCTTTGTGGTAGGTGCGACGCTCAGAGTGGCCGATGATGATGTATTTGGCGCCGATATCTTTCAGCATTTCAGCGGAGGTTTCACCGGTGAATGCGCCAGACAGGTTAACGTCAACGTTCTGTGCGCCCAGAATGATGTGGCTGCCGTCAGCGGCACGTTTAGCCAGATCCAGGTACATATCCGGCGGAGCGATAGCAACCGCGCAGCCAGTCACGCCAGCCAGCTCTTTACGCAGGTTCGCAACCAGTTCGTTTACCATGTGGCGGCTGCCGTTCAGTTTCCAGTTACCCATCACTAAAGGATGTCGCATTTCAATTCTCCACGCTAAATAAGCGAATTAAGGAATATGGCCACCCTGACGGGCAGCATGGTCTGTGAATCAGTATAGAGATTTTCCCTCGAAAGGCTTTGCTTTTTGTCATTAATTCGCCCCTCCGAGTGTGTCAGATAGTGCCAGCTTAATCGGTTCAACAGCGAAGGTCAGGCCTTTTTCGCCGTTATCGGCCACCACATAGCGCACCGCGCCTTCGGTTTCGGTGTAATAGCGCTTGTTTTTACCCGTAACCAGCAGTTTTTGCAGCTTTTGTTGGCTCTGTTTTTTTGTCAGTGCGGGCGTAAATGCCTGCAGCACCGCGCTCATGTACTCCAGCGCCTTCGCCTTGGCGGCTTTCTGCTCTGGCCCCTGAATCGGCAGCCAGGTGATCTGCATACTTTTGATTTTTAGCGTACCGCGCTCCAGCGCAGTGGAAGCGTACAGATTTTCGTTAATCTTGCTGGCGGCACGGGTCAGGTTTGGAGTATCGCGTGCGCCATCAATGGCGCGAAATTCATCCAGCGGCAGCGTTGGATTGGTTTTGTTAAACGTTTCACGAAACTGACTGATGGACTGATCGAACGATGGTGCACCCGCCAGAAGGTAGGGCGCGGTTGTCGGAGCAGGGGGTTCGGCGGCGTGCAGGGGGAGACCGGCGCTCAGCATCGCGAAACACAGGAAAAGAAGGTGTGCCGAATTTTTCATCAACATTGTCCCTGGCCGTAAGTGCTCATGATTAAATCGATATCTGGTCGGCTTGTCAAAAGGTCACAACTCCAGGGTAAAATGCGCACGATATGATAATAAGGAACCTTACATGACCATACAGCAGTGGTTGTTTTCATTCAAAGGGCGTATTGGACGCCGTGATTTCTGGATCTGGATGGCGACGTGGATTATCGCCATGCTGCTTCTGTTTTTTGTGGCCTATAACGCATGGCTGAGCACGCAAACCGCGGCGTTTGCGCTGGTTTGTTTACTGTGGCCAACCGCGGCCGTGGTGGTGAAACGCCTGCACGATCGCGGTCGTTCCGGTGCATGGGCTTTTCTGATTATTCTGGCGTGGATGCTGGTCGCCGGGAACTGGTCAATACTTCCGTCCATCCTCCCCTGGGTGGTGGGCAGACTGCTACCGACCATTATCTTTGTGATGATGGTTATCGATCTGGGTGCGTTCATCGGCACCCAGAGCGAAAACAAATACGGTAAAGACACTCTTGAAGTGAAATACCACTGATCACCAGTAGTGTTCGGCGGTCATATGACCCGGTCGGCGGCGAAGGTGTTTCGTCATCTGCCGGGTATCTTTCAGAAGCTGCTGAGTGTCCCGTACCATCTGCGGGTTACCACACAGCATCACGTGGCTGGTTTCGGCACGCATCGGCAAGCCAACGGCTTCTTCCAGGGCTCCACTCTCAATTAATGCCGGCACGCGGCCGGTCAGCGAACCTGCTGCCGTTTCGCGGCTTACCACGGTCTGGATTTTCAGCTTTCCGGCATACTGCCGCTCCAGCTCCTGCATCTGCGGCAGATAGCTTAAGTCTGCGGCGTAACGCGCGGCATGCACCAGCACGATGTTTTTAAACCGCTCCAGGTCTTTGCCGTACTGCAGAATGGAGAGATAGGGGCCGATGGCCGTGCCGGTTGCCAGCATCCACAGGGTTTCGCAGTCCGGAATTTCGTCCAGCACGAAGAAACCTGCTGCGTCACTCACAATCTGGACATCATCACCGGGTTTAAGCGCCGCCAGGCGCGGGCTAAGTTTGCCGTCCGGGACGGTAACCAGATAGAACTCGAGATCCGGATTATCGGGCGCGTTGACGTACGAGTAAGCGCGCTGCACGCGTTCGCCGTCGATATCCAGCCCCAGTTTGGCAAACTGTCCGGCCGTAAACGGATGGATGGGGGCGTGCACGGTGAGACTAAATAGCGCATCGGTCCAGAATTTTATCTTAGTGACTTTACCTGTTACCCAGTCCGCCATGATCTTCTCCTGTGCTGTTTCTCGGATCTATCTTCCGTATTTGTGATGAAGATATCCAGCCCATTCGGGCCGGAAAGCTCTATCGATCAAACGGTTTTACAGAATGTGCGTCTGTACGTCCGGGTCTTTACGGTCGAGATAGTGAATTGACTGAATGCGACGAATGGTGCGCGATTTGCCGCGGATCAGCAGCGTTTCCGTGGTCGCCATGTTGCCTTTGCGGGTGATGCCATCCAGCAGATCGCCTTTGGTGATGCCGGTCGCGGAGAAAACAACGTTGTCGCTGCGGGCCATTTCGTGAAGTGCGAGGACTTTATTGGCTTCGATACCCATTGCCTCACAGCGCGCCAGCTCATCTTCGCCAATGCGGCGATTCTCTTCGTTGTCGCCTTTGACCTCATGACGGGGCAGCAGGCGGGCCTGCATGTCGCCATCCAGCGCGCGAATCACCGCAGCAGAGACCACGCCTTCCGGCGCGCCGCCAATACCGTACAGGACATCCACTTCACTGTCTGGCATGCAGGTCAGAATGGAGGCCGCCACGTCGCCATCCGGGATGGCAAACACGCGTACGCCCAGCTTTTGCATCTGCGCGATGGTAGCGTCGTGACGTGGTTTCGCCAGAATGGTGACGGTGAGTTCGCTCAGCGGCTTGTTCAGCGCGCTGGCGACATTACGCAGGTTCTCTTCCAGCGGCAGGCTGAGGTCGATGGCGCCTTTCGCGCCTGGACCGACAATCAGCTTTTCCATGTACATATCCGGTGCGTTGAGAAAGCAGCCTTTATCACCCACGGCCAGCACGGCCAGCGCGTTGGCCTGACCCATCGCCGTCATGCGTGTGCCTTCGATCGGGTCGACGGCGATATCCACGGCATCGCCTTTGCCGGTACCCACTTTTTCACCGATGTAGAGCATTGGCGCTTCGTCGATCTCGCCTTCGCCGATCACAATAGTGCCGTCAATATTGACCTGATTGAGGACAATGCGCATGGCATGGACAGCCGCACCGTCGGCGGTATTTTTGTCGCCACGGCCAAGCCATTTATAGCCTGCCAAAGCAGCGGCTTCGGTAACGCGGGAAAACTCGATAGCAAGTTCACGTTTCATGAGGTACTCGTGCAATCAAAAGGAATTGCACGAAGTTTATCACAGAGTGGGGCGAGGCGAGGGGACCGGTACAGCCGGAGCCCCTCACCCTGACCCTCTCCCCGGGGGAGAGGGAATGTATGATTACTCTTCGTGCTCTTCCCACGCCAGGGCGCGTTTCACCGCTTTCTTCCAGCCGCTGTAGCGGTAGTTACGCTCGGTGGTTTCGATGCCAGGGCGGAATTCACGTTCGATAACCGCTTTTTCCTGCAGCTCGTCCAGATTTTGCCAGAAGCCGACCGCCAGACCCGCAAGGTACGCCGCACCCAGCGCGGTCACTTCGCGCACTTCCGGGCGTTCCACGCGGGTGCCCAGAATGTCGGACTGGAACTGCATCAGGAAGTTGTTCGCGACTGCACCGCCATCCACGCGCAGAGCGTGCAGACGGATGCCGGAGTCAGCCTGCATCGCTTCCAGTACGTCGCGCGTCTGGTAAGCGATAGATTCCAGGGTGGCGCGAATAATGTGGTTAGAATTCACGCCACGCGTCAGGCCGAAAATCGCGCCGCGTGCATACGGATCCCAGTACGGTGCGCCCAGACCGGTAAACGCAGGTACCACGTACACGCCGTTGGTATCCTTCACTTTGGTGGCGAAGTACTCGGAGTCGAACGCATCACTGATAAGCTTCATTTCGTCGCGCAGCCACTGGATGGATGCACCCGCCATGAACACCGCACCTTCCAGCGCATAGTTCACTTCACCGCGTGGGCCGCAGGCGATGGTGGTCAGCAGACCGTTTTCTGATTTCACCGCTTTCTCGCCGGTATTCATCAGCATAAAGCAGCCGGTACCGTAGGTGTTTTTCGCCATCCCTTCTTTAACACACAGCTGGCCGAACAGCGCCGCCTGCTGGTCACCGGCGATACCGGCGATAGGAATACGCGTGCCGCCTTTACCACCGATGTTGGTCTGACCGTAAACTTCAGAAGATTTACGTACTTCTGGCAGCATAGCGCGTGGAATATCCAGCGCGTCCAGCATCTTGTCATCCCATTCCAGCGTGTTGATGTTGAACAGCATGGTACGCGAGGCGTTGGTGTAGTCCGTGACGTGAACGCGACCTTGGGTCATCTTCCAGATAAGCCAGGTATCGACGGTACCGAACAGCAGTTCGCCGCGTTTTGCACGCTCACGTGAACCTTCCACGTGGTCAAGGATCCACTTCACTTTGGTACCCGAGAAATACGGGTCAACCACCAGGCCCGTGGCGCTGCGGACGTACTCTTCCATACCGTCGCGCTTCAGCTGTTCGCAAATCTCTGACGTACGACGACACTGCCAGACGATGGCGTTATAAATTGGCTTCCCGGTTTCACGTTCCCAGACGATTGTCGTTTCACGCTGGTTGGTAATACCAATTGCGGCTATTTCGTCAGAACTGATATCGGCTTTCGCCAGCACTTCGACCAGCGTGGAGCTTTGCGATGCCCAGATCTCCATCGGGTCGTGCTCTACCCAGCCTGGACGAGGATAGATTTGCTCAAATTCACGCTGTGACACGCTGACAATGTTCGCGTCATGATCCATTACGACAGCGCGGGAGCTGGTGGTGCCCTGGTCGAGCGCAACGATATATTTTTTTTCGGTCATGGTGTAAGTCCCGTAGTCAGATTACAGCGAAGCTTTTTGTTGTGCGGTAGAAGTCGTCTCTTTCTCCTCGTCCACACAGGTGTCGCACGGTAAGTGGCGACCAATTAATTTGCGATAGCTAAACGCACCCAGCGCAGCCCCGACAACCGGCGCAAACAGCGGAACCAGGAAGTAAGGAATGTCTTTGCCACCGGTGAAGGCCACGTCGCCCCAGCCAGCGATAAAGGCGAACGCTTTTGGTCCGATATCACGCGCCGGGTTCATCGCGAAGCCGGTCAGCGGGCCCATGGATGCGCCGATCACCGCAATCAGCAGGCCAATCAGCAGAGGTGCCAGCGGACCGCGCGGAATGCCGTTTCCGTCGTCGGTCAGCGCCAGGATAACGCCCATCAGAATAGCGGTAATCACCATTTCAACTGCGAACGCCTGCACAAAATTGATATGCGGGTTTGGATACGTTGAGAAGATACCTGCCAGATCCAGACTTTCGACGCTGCCGCGCACCATATGATGCGTCTGTTCGAAGTCGATGAAAAGATTGTAATAAAGCCCGTAAACTAACGCCGCTGCGCAAAACGCGCCGGCAAATTGAGAAATAATGAAAGGAACAACTTTGCGTCCGTCGAAGCACGCGAACAGCCACAGTGCGATGGTCACCGCCGGGTTAAGATGTGCGCCAGAAACCCCTGCAGTCAGGTAGATGGCCATTGCCACACCCAGACCCCAGATAATACTGATTTCCCACTGACCAAAACTGGCACCCGCCACTTTCAGTGCAGCAACACAGCCCACTCCGAAGAATATCAACAACCCGGTACCAAGGAACTCGGCAATGCACTGGCCTTTTAAGGTTGATGTCTGACTCATAATCGGAATCCTGAAGAGATTGATGTTTATTGTTAGCATGGCCGCCCGTGACAGCCATCATGTCCTGTAGACATAGTGTTAATTTATCGTTAACGAGCAAAAACGAGAAATATCGAAATCAAAATGTGTGGTCTGTGTCAATAAAATGAGCGTTTGCGCGCCATAAAGCGCATTTTTGCATCAGCGCGAGAGTGTGAGCTGAATCATTTCATTAACTAATGAGTTAACAACTTAGGGGTAATTGCCGCGAACGCACCAGGACGAGGCCGAAAAGTGTTGCAAACCGCGATCTGCGCGGTGTGTCGCTGGACAGGGGCGACGGGGCTTCATACAATCGGCATAGATGTTGTGCGCGTTTACGTTAAAGCGTCGCCTTGCAATTCAGGAGAGGTAGGATCATGTCTTTAGAAGTGTTTGAAAAACTGGAATCGAAAGTACAGCAGGCGATTGACACCATCACGCTGCTGCAGATGGAAATTGAAGAGCTGAAAGAAAAGAACAACAGCCTGGCGCAAGAAGTGCAGACAGCTCAGCACGGCCGTGAAGAACTGGAGCGCGAAAACAACCAGCTGCGTGAACAGCAGAACGGCTGGCAGGAACGTCTGCAGGCGCTGCTGGGGCGTATGGAAGAGGTTTAATTCCCCTGGGATTGAACTGAGTAGGCCGGGTAAGGCGAAGCCGCCACCCGGCTTTTTTATGGTTATCGCGAATGGGTAATAACCATAAAAAAGGCCGCCCAAGGCGGCCTTAACACTACTTGTCCTGCGCTGTCGTAGCAAAAGCAAAGAACACATTGGGTTCATCACTCTTCACAACGAGTACGCTGGCGACAATGAACGCGATACATAAATAGCGTTTCATTATGCGGTCCCTGCAGCTAACCGCTCCACCGTTCACCACCGGTGATAAGTCGGTGGACACAAGCCCTGGTATTAGCCTGTTTTACGGTTGTGAATACACCTTTCCCTGGACCGATGCCCATTTGCGAGATGGCGGAAAGGGACGCTGCATCATAATAAGCAGCAACCGTGGTGTTAAGGTATTCATAAAGAATTAGGATTTTATAAAGCTTCTGAGGGGTTGCCCAAGGTTTGGACGAGAGTATGATGAAGATCCTTGGTATTAGCCTGCAAGCCTTCCCAACGGACCGCGAATCCCGAGGGACAAAAAAACCGCCACATTGCTGTTGGCGGTTTTTTTTATGGCGCTCGCTTACTGTTTACTACTCAATATCCAGCGGATCTTCGGAGAGGATAATGCCGGTGTTATCGGCATAGAGATGGTCGCCGGAGAAGAAGGTCACGCCGCCGAAATTGACGCGAATATCGCTTTCGCCAATGCCTTCACCCGCGGCGCCTACCGGAATGGCGGCAATCGCCTGAATGCCGATATCGAGGTCTTCGAGATCGTCCACCTGGCGGACTGAACCGTAGACCACAATGCCTTCCCATTCGTTTTGCACGGCAATTCCGGCCAGTTCCGCGTCAATCAATGCACGACGTACGGAGCCGCCGCCATCAACCAGCAGCACGCGACCACGACCGTTCTGTTCGAGCAGATCGTACAGCAACCCGTTATCCTCGAAACATTTCACCGTGATGATTTGTCCGCCAAACGAAGACCGTCCACCAAAGTTGGAGAACAGCGGTTCAACGACGTTGACATCTTCCTGGTAGATGTCACAAAGCTCGGAGGTATCGTATTTCATAGGTTTAACGCTCTGTTGCTGCGAATGTGTTCATTATATCGTGCGAAATGCGTTGTTGGCAAAATCATCAATTGTTAATTGATATTTGTCAGTTAACTCAGCGTCTGGCTCAGGACAATCCCTATCACGAACAACAGGTTAGTGAGCAATGCGCCTTTTACCGTGCGCTCAAGCATCGGTGGCATGGCTGCCGGGCTGAGCTCACGCATCACAAAGCGGGCCTGTTTAATCAGCAGCGGCGCGGCGAGCACAAACAGCCAGCCCCAGAGACTATGCAGCGAGATCAGGTTGAACAGTGCGAGGCAGAGCAGGGCGCCCATCAGCAGGCAGGCATGATAGCGACGCGCGTTAACCGGCCCCAGACGCACGGCCAGCGTGTTTTTGCCGTTCTCACGGTCGCTGTCGATATCGCGCAGGTTGTTGATATTAAGTACCGCCGTTGCCAGCAGACCGCAGGCGGTGGCGGGCAGGAACAGGGCAGGAATAAGCGTATGCGCCTGTAAGTACCAGCTGCCCATCACGCTCAGCCAGCCAAAAAATACCAGCACGGAAATATCACCCAGGCCGATATAACCGTAAGGGCGCGTGCCGACGGTATAGGTAATGGCGGCGATAATAGCGAGCAGGCCCAGCACCAGAAAACCAATGAAATCACTGGTGGTTTTCGAGGCGACCGTCACCAGCGCCAGGCCGGATAAACAAATCAGTACCACGGTGATAATCAACGCGCGCTTCATCTGTGCCTGCGTAATCACCCCTTTCTGCATCCCGCGCAGAGGGCCGATACGGTCAGGCTTATCGCTACCTTTAACCGCATCGCCGTAGTCGTTGGCGAGATTAGAGAGGATCTGCAACAAACCGGCGGTGACCAGCGCCAGCACGGCAACCAGCGGATTGAAATACCCCTGCCACCAGGCAAGGACGGTACCGACGATAATCGCGGCAAAGGCCAGAGGAAGGGTTTTAGGGCGCAGACTTTCGAGCCACGCCTGAGTACGGCTGATATCAGTCATAGTTATTAAGCCAAAAAAATGGGGGCATTAGCCCCCATTAAATGTGATGAGAATGCAGTAACCGCGATTATAGGATAAAACGGCTCAGATCTTCATCTGCCACTAACGCATCCAGGTGTTTACCCACATATTCTGCGTCAATGGTAATGGTTTGACCGTTCAGGTCGCTCGCATCATAAGAGATATCTTCCATCAGGCGTTCCAGCACCGTGTGCAGACGACGCGCACCGATGTTCTCGGTGGTTTCGTTGACCTGCCAGGCCGCCTGGGCGATGCGTTTGATACCGTCTTCGGTGAACTCAATGTTCACGCCTTCGGTCGCCATCAGCGCTTTGTACTGTACGGTCACAGACGCGTTTGGCTCGGTCAGGATACGTTCGAAATCTTCAGTGGTCAGCGCCTGCAGCTCAACGCGGATAGGCAGACGACCCTGCAGTTCCGGGATCAGGTCAGACGGGCTGGCAATCTGGAACGCACCGGATGCGATAAACAGGATGTGGTCCGTTTTGACCATCCCGTGCTTGGTGGAGACGGTGCAGCCTTCAACCAGCGGCAGCAGGTCGCGCTGCACGCCTTCACGGGAGACGTCCGGGCCGGACGCGTTACCGCGCTTACAGATCTTATCGATTTCGTCGATAAACACGATACCGTGCTGCTCAACCGCGTCGATCGCATCCTGCTTCAGCTCTTCCGGGTTCACCAGCTTTGCTGCTTCTTCTTCAATCAGCAGCTTCATCGCATCTTTGATTTTCAGCTTACGCGCTTTCTGTTTCTGACCGCCCAGGTTCTGGAACATGGACTGCAGCTGGCTGGTCATCTCTTCCATGCCAGGAGGTGCCATGATTTCCACACCCATTGGCGCGGCGGCGAGATCGATCTCAATCTCTTTGTCATCCAGCTGGCCTTCGCGCAGCTTTTTGCGGAATGCCTGACGTGCCGCAGACGGCTCAGCCTGCTGTTCAGCCTGGCCCCAGTTGTTTTTCGCCGGCGGGATCAGCACGTCAAGAATACGTTCTTCAGCCATCTCTTCCGCGCGATAGCGGTTTTTCTCGATCGCCTGAACGCGAACCATCTTGATTGCCGAGTCGGTCAGATCGCGGATAATAGAGTCAACTTCTTTACCTACATAGCCCACTTCGGTGAACTTAGTGGCTTCAACTTTGATGAACGGCGCGTTAGCCAGTTTCGCCAGACGGCGAGCGATTTCGGTTTTACCGACACCGGTTGGGCCGATCATCAGAATGTTTTTTGGCGTCACTTCATGGCGCAGCTCTTCGTCAAGCTGCATGCGGCGCCAGCGGTTGCGCAGAGCAATAGCCACGGAACGCTTGGCGTTATCCTGGCCGATAATATGTTTGTCCAGTTCGCTGACAATTTCGCGTGGGGTCATTTCAGACATGGGAGATCCTTACGCTTTAGAGGTCAATTCTTCGATGGTGTGGTTGTGGTTGGTATAGATGCAGATATCACCCGCAATATCCAACGCCTTCACCGCGATATCACGCGCATTCATGTCGGTATTCTCCAACAGTGCGCGAGCCGCAGCCTGGGCATAAGGGCCGCCAGAGCCGATGGCAATCAGGTCGTTTTCTGGCTGAATGACGTCACCGTTACCGGTGATGATCAGCGATGCGGTTTCATCGGCCACGGCCAGCAGCGCTTCGAGTTTGCGCAGCATGCGGTCGGTTCGCCAGTCTTTCGCCAGCTCCACGGCGGCTTTCACCAGATGACCCTGGTGCATTTCCAGTTTACGTTCAAACAGTTCAAACAGCGTGAAAGCATCAGCCGTGCCGCCTGCAAAACCGGCGATCACTTTGTCGTTGTATAAACGACGGACTTTTTTCACGTTGCCTTTCATTACGGTATTACCCAGCGTGGCCTGGCCATCACCGGCGATTACCACGTGGCCGTTACGGCGTACACTTACTATTGTTGTCACGAGCAGACCCCCTGGTTACAGAATCGGGAAACAGAAGCCCTGAGCCTGTGCTCAGGGCTGAATAGAAAGATAGATGGGGGGGAATTTGGGGGTTTCAACCCCCGGAAGCAAGTCGGATGCAGTTTGTGTGACCGGCGACTTTCAAACGAGAAATGGTGCCATCGGCATTTTCTTTGCCTTTGACCGGGCCAATCACCACGCGATTCCAGCCGTTATTGGTGGTAATGCGCGAGTCAAATCCTTCAAATGCCAGCTGAGCGCGGACCGTTTCGGCCTGCTCGGCACCTTTGAACGAACCGCACTGCACCATCCAGCGACGTTCGTCTTTCTTCTCAGCCGTCTGCTTCGGTGCCTCGGTCTCTTTGGTGACCGGTGCGGCCTGCTGTGTTTTCGGCTGCTGCGCGGTGGTATGCGCAGGCGTCTGCAGCAGATCCTGATACGGTTGAGCCGTTTGCTTCTGCGTCTGGGCCTTCGGCTGCTGAGCAGGCTGAGACTGCGCCGTTCGCGTTTGCGGCTGCTGGTACGGCTGTTCCGTCACGCGCGGCTGCGCTTTAGGCTGCTGTACCGGCTGGTTTTGCGTCCACTGCTGCTGTTGTTGTTGCTGCTGCTGAATCTGTGCCTGACGCTGGCGCTGCAGTTGCAGCGTTTGCTGACGCTGAGCCGGCGTTTGTTCATTCCACGGCACTTCATTCAGCTGCGTAGGCTGCTGGCGCATATCGGCCTGCATCTGTGCCAGCAACTGACGCTGTTCGTCCGTTAGCTGATCGGCATTTTTCACCTCGCCACCGGCGGATGGCTCGGTCGGCGCACGCACGCCAGGCTGACGGCTTTCCAGCTCTTTAATATAGCGCCAGCGCTCTTCAGGCTTCGGTGGCAGACCATTTCCAACCACTTTGTTGCCCTGAAGGGCCTCAGCCTCTTCTTTTTTATGGTGCGTGATAAAGTACAGGCCGCCGATGAAGGCCACCAGTACCGCCGCAGCAATAGCGACCATTGCTGGCGAGACAGCAGGCAGGTTACGTTGCTTTTTCTTTGCGCTACTCTTTTTGCGTCGCGAAGGTGCCGGCTGGCCGCGACGTACATAATCTCGTTGTGCCACTATCGTTTCGCTGTATTTATTCGTTCGTCAGTCCGCCATGTTACTTAAGCGGCGGGGCTTTGACCAGATAAGGGTGTCCTAAAGACATTTACTTTAAGTCAATGCCTGGGTAGAACCACGAATAATCAGTTCGCAGTCCAGCAACCTCGATCCGCTGCTAACTGTTTGACCCTGCAACTGATCGAGCAAAAGAAGCATCGCTTCACGGCCAATGTCGTAGCGTGGCTGCGAAACGGTTGAGAGCGGGGGATCGCAAAATTCTGAAAGCGAAATATTATCGAAACCGATAATCGACAAATCTTTCGGTATGCGCAGGCCGCGGCGTTTCGCATACGATAATGCCCCCAGCGCCATCACGTCGCTGTGGCAGAACACTGCGGTAGGCGGCTCAGGCAACGCCAGTAGTTTTTCCAGCGCCTGACCACCGGCTTCGAAGGAAAAATTACCGCGCGCAATGTAGTGCGGATCAACCGTCACGCCGGTTCGGCGAAGCGCCTGAACATAGCCCTGCAGGCGATAGTGACACAGCGGCATCTCTTCTGGCCCGGCAATGCAGCCAATCCGTTTATGCCCCAGCTCCTGCAGGTAGTTAACGGCGTTGAACGCGGCGGTCAGGTTATCAATATGCACCGTTGGCAGTTCCAGCTCCGGCGCAAATTCGTTGGCCATTACCATCGGCGGTAAATTGCGCTGCTCTTCAATGCTGGCATCAAACGGCAGGCGCGAACCAAGCAGCAGCATGCCGTCGATCTGCTTGGTGATAATGAGGTCGATAAAGGTTTTTTCCTGCTGATTCTGGTGCGCGCAGTCGCCAATGAGCACCAGATACCCTTGCTCCGCAGCGGTCACTTCGATGCCGCGAATAATTTCGCTGAAGAAGGGATCGCAGATGTCCGGCACAATCACCAGGATGGTCCGCGACTCATTACGTTTAACGTTACGCCCCATCGCCTGTGGGAAATACCCCACTTCCAGCGCGGCCTGTTCTACCCGGTTGCGGGTCGCCTGAGAGACTTTATCCGGGTTCATTAATGCGCGGGACACGGTTGCCGTAGAGACTTGTGCTTTCTGGGCAACGTCTTTCATGGTCGCCGTGGCAACCTCTTTCCTGGACTTCAACGTCTTCTCCTCGCCTGAACACCGAACTTCTGACGCCACCATTTTTACAGATAGTTAATGGAATCGGTTACAGAATTTTCATAAAAAGTGTGAGGGACGTTAAATTTTTCGATCCGGCTTCAGCCTTCGATGGGATCAACGTCAAGCACCCACTTCACTTTGCGCGCTTCTGGCAGGGTGTTGATCAAGGCCAGCGTGCCGCTGACGATGTGCTGTAAACGGATGCGCGAAGGGTGTTGCAGCAAAATCTGCCAGCGAAAACGTCCGCCGCGCTTGGGGGCCAGCGCCGGAACCGGCCCTAAAATCCATAGTTGATTATCAACCAGCGGGCTGGCCTGCAGAAGGTTTCTCAACTGCTGCAGGAAAAGCGGCGCCTGCTGGATGTTATGATCTTCCGCGCGGATGAGCACGTGGCTGGTCCACGGGGGAAGTTGCATGGTCTGGCGTTCAGCCAGCGCCTGCTCGGCAAACGCGTCATAGCCTTTGTGCAGCAGGGTTTGCAGCAACGGATGCTCAGGATGGTGCGTTTGCAGTACCACTTCGCCCTGTTTCCCGGCGCGTCCCGCGCGTCCGGCCACCTGGGTATAAAGCTGGGCAAAACGCTCGGCTGAGCGGAAATCGGCAGAGAACAGTGCGCCATCGACATCCAGCAGGGCAACCAGCGTCACGTCCGGGAAATGATGACCTTTGGCCAGCATCTGGGTGCCAATCAGGATGCGCGCGCCACCGCGATGCACTTCTGCCAGCTGCTGTTCCAGCGCCCCTTTACGGCTGGTGGTGTCCCTGTCGATTCGGGAAATGGGCACATCCGGGAAGAACGGCTCCAGGGCCTGTTCCAGCTGTTCAGTGCCCAGACCGACCGGCACGATGTGCGTTGACCCGCACGACGGGCACTGACGCGGCACCGGGCGCTGGCTGTCGCAGTGGTGGCAGCGCAAATGGCGCTGGGCCTGATGGAAGGTGTAGTAGTGGTCGCAGCGCGGGCATTCTGCGATCCAGCCGCAGTCGTGACACAGCAGTGCCGGGGCAAAGCCGCGTCTGTTGAGGAACAAAATAACCTGATTGCCCGCCTGCAAATGCTGACGCATCCGGGTGATAAGGGCAGGTGCTAACCCCGCCTGCACCTGCTGACCTTTCAGATCCAGCACGTGTTGAATGGCCGGACGCGCATTCCCCGCGCGACGCGTCAGGCGCAGCATATGGTATTTACGCTGACGAACATTATGCAGCGTTTCGAGCGCCGGGGTAGCAGAGCCCAGAATAATGGGGATTTGCTCGCTGTGCGCGCGATAGACGGCCAAATCGCGGGCGTGATACCGCCAGCCTTCCTGCTGCTTATAAGAGCTGTCGTGTTCTTCATCAATGACGATGACGCCAAGATTTTTGAACGGTGTAAACAGTGATGAACGGGTGCCAATCACGATCGCCGCTTCGCCGTTTTTCGCTTTCAGCCAGGCGCTGAGGCGTTCGCTGTCATTCAGGCCAGAGTGCAGCACCTCAACTGGCGCATTAAACCGCTCGCGAAAGCGCGCGATGGTTTGCGGCGTCAGGCCAATTTCCGGCACCATCACCAGCGCCTGTTTGCCCTGCGCGAGCACGTTTTCCAGCACACTGAGATAGACTTCTGTCTTGCCGGAACCGGTGACCCCGGCCAGTAGCCAGGCGGAGAAATGGCCGGAGGCACTGTGGATCGCCCCCACGGCGGTGGCCTGCTCGGTGTTCAGGCGCAGGCGATCGCCCGAGACGGAAAATCGCTCCCGCCAGTCATACAGGGCCGGAGCCTCGCTTGCCAGTTCGCTCAGCCCTTTTTTTCGTAGTGCCTGGAGCGCGGTTTCGCTGACTTCCAGCTCATCGACCTGATGGCGCCAGATTTTCCCCTGACGCAGGGCGGCCAGCGCCTGCTGTTGTTTCTGGGAGCGCTTCAGGCTGTTAATGTCCACCGCCTGGCCCTGTTCGGTCGCAAACCAGTACCACATTGGCGCGTGGCTGGCGCTTTTGCCCTGGCGCAGCATAATCGGTAAAGCGTGGAACAGAACATCGCCAATCGGATGATGATAATAATCCGCCGCCCATAGTAGCAGTCGCCAGGTGCTGGTGGAGTAAACGGGCTCGCTGTCGAGCACCTCAACGACCGATTTCAGTTCGTTAAGCGGCAATTCGCTCTTGTCGCTGACGGAGACGACGATCCCTACGCGCTGCTGTTTGCCAAAGGGCACGGTCACGCGACAGCCCGCTTTAACGCTCATGCTGTCGGGCAGCAGATAGTCAAACGTGCGGGGAAGCGGAACGGGCAGGGCAACGTGAGCGACGGGCATCGAATCTTCCTGACTTGAAAAGTGGCGCGTTAGTATACACATTAGTGAAAGCGGCGTGCGGATCAGTTTGCATACGTTGGTCAAATTCTGTATGATTCGCCGCCTTTGGTGTACTTTACGCCAAAGAACTTACATTCAACATCGCGTGGTGTCTGGCGTTAGGGCTGGAAGAGCGACGCGGCCTTAACTGAGGTTCTCCCATGAAAAAAGATATTCACCCGAAATACGAAATGATTACTGCAAACTGCTCTTGCGGTAACTCTATCCAGATCCGCTCTACCGTGGGTCACGATCTGAACCTGGACGTGTGCGGCAAATGCCACCCGTTCTACACTGGTAAGCAGCGTGACGTTGCAACCGGTGGCCGTGTTGACCGCTTCAACAAGCGTTTCAGCATCCCGGGCGCTAAATAAGTTTCCCGAAAAAAAGGCACCGCAAGGTGCCTTTTTTGTATCCGCTTATCAGTATTCCCACGTCTCCGGGTCGATACCCAGTTCACGCATGATCACCTTCGCCTCTTCCGGGATTTCGTCGCTACGCTCTTTGCGCAGGTCGTCATCGTTCGGCAACGGTTGGCCGGTAAACGCATGCAGAAACGCTTCGCACAGCAGTTCGCTGTTGGTTGCGTGGCGCAGGTTGTTCACCTGACGACGCGTACGTTCATCGGTGAGGATCTTCAACACCTTCAGAGGAATGGAAACCGTAATTTTCTTTACTTGCTCACTCTTCTTACCGTGCTCAGCGTATGGGCTGATATATTCGCCGCTCCATTCAGCCATGAGATACCTTTAATCCTCTCAGTCATTAATCTAAAGGTGCAAAACCTGTAACCGTCGGTTTTGAACCGTAAACCTGCGTAGTTTACCGTAGAGACGATACCGTGGCACGGATATTGCCGCTGCAGCGTGCACTAAAGCATATAATTTTAACGGCTATTTGCGCATTGCTCAATCTATACGCAAAGAAGTTTAGATGTCCAGATGTATTGACGTCCATACTTTCAATGTTTACTCTGGTGCCTGACTTTTCACCTAATTAGCCAGGAAGCCTTCACCATGACGCGTAAACAGGCCACCATCGCAGTGCGTAGCGGATTGAATGATGACGAGCAGTACGGCTGTGTTGTCCCGCCGATTCATCTTTCCAGTACCTATAATTTCACCGGATTTAATGAACCCCGTGCGCATGACTACTCGCGTCGTGGCAACCCTACGCGTGATGTTACCCAGCGCGCACTGGCGGAACTGGAAGGTGGCGCAGGGGCAGTATTAACCAATACCGGCATGTCTGCCATTCATCTGGTGACTACCGTGTTCCTGAAGCCGGGCGATCTGCTGGTTGCGCCGCACGACTGTTACGGCGGCAGCTATCGTCTGTTTGATAGCCTGGCAAAACGCGGCTGTTACCGGGTACTGTTTGTCGATCAAAATGACGAACAGGCGCTGAAACAGGCGCTGGCAGAGAAGCCGAAGCTGGTGCTGGTGGAAAGTCCAAGCAATCCATTGTTGCGCGTTGTCGATATTGCGAAAATTTGTCAGCTCACAAGGGATGCGGGAGCGATAAGTGTAGTGGATAATACGTTCCTCAGTCCGGCCCTTCAGAACCCACTGGCGCTGGGTGCAGATCTGGTATTGCATTCATGCACTAAATATCTGAACGGTCATTCTGATGTCGTCGCAGGCGTGGTGATTGCAAAAGATCCCGACGTTGTCACCGAACTGGCATGGTGGGCCAATAACATTGGCGTCACCGCCGGGGCCTTCGACAGCTATCTGCTGTTACGCGGGATTCGCACGCTGTCGCCGCGTATGGAGGTGGCACAGCGCAATGCCCAGGCGATTGTCGATTTCCTGAAAACGCAGCCGCTGGTGAAGAAGCTTT
Organism: Enterobacter cloacae subsp. cloacae ATCC 13047; assembly: GCF_000025565.1. Classification (NCBI taxonomy): domain Bacteria; kingdom Pseudomonadati; phylum Pseudomonadota; class Gammaproteobacteria; order Enterobacterales; family Enterobacteriaceae; genus Enterobacter; species Enterobacter cloacae. The sequence continues at coordinate 5,179,106 of NC_014121.1, read as the reverse complement.
ATCACCCGTCGCTGCCTGAAAACCAGGGGCACGAGATTGCCGCGCGTCAGCAGAAAGGGTTTGGCGCGATGTTAAGTTTTGAACTGGACGGTGACGAGCAAACGCTGCGTCGCTTCCTGAGCGGGCTGTCATTGTTTACGCTGGCGGAATCGTTAGGTGGGGTTGAAAGTTTGATCTCCCACGCTGCGACCATGACGCACGCAGGTATGGCACCAGAGGCACGTGCCGCCGCCGGGATTTCTGAGACGCTGCTGCGGATCTCAACCGGTATTGAAGATTCTGAAGATTTAATTGCCGATCTGGAAAATGGCTTCCGGGTCGCAGCCAAGGGGTAATCATGAGTGTGATAGCGCAGGCAGGGGCGAAGGGTCGTCAACTGCACAAGTTTGGTGGTAGTAGTCTTGCTGATGTGAAGTGTTACCTGCGCGTTGCAGGGATCATGACAGAGTATTCACAGCCGGGTGACATGATGGTTGTCTCCGCGGCGGGCAGCACCACCAACCAGCTGATTAGCTGGCTGAAATTGAGCCAGACCGATCGCCTCTCTGCGCATCAGGTGCAACAGTCCTTACGCCGTTACCAGAGTGAGCTGATTGCCGGTTTGCTGCCTGCAGACGTGGCGGATGGGCTGATTAGCGCTTTTACGCATGACCTTGAGCGTCTGGCCGCCCTGCTGGACAGCGGTATTACCGATGCGGTGTACGCCGAAGTGGTGGGGCACGGTGAAGTGTGGTCTGCGCGCCTGATGGCCGCCGTGCTGCAACATCTGGGCGTTGAGGCTGCCTGGCTCGACGCGCGTGATTTCCTGCGTGCCGAACGCGCCGCACAGCCACAGGTGGACGAAGGTCTATCCTACCCGCTGCTGCAACAGTTGCTGGTACAGCATCCGGGTAAACGCATTGTGGTGACCGGCTTTATCAGCCGCAGCAATGCCGGGGAAACCGTGCTGTTGGGGCGTAACGGCTCTGACTACTCGGCGACGCAGATCGGTGCCCTGGCGGGCGTGTCCCGCGTCACCATCTGGAGTGACGTCGCCGGTGTTTACAGCGCTGATCCACGTAAGGTGAAAGACGCCTGCCTGCTGCCGCTGCTGCGCCTGGATGAAGCCAGCGAGCTGGCACGTCTGGCCGCGCCGGTTCTGCACGCGCGTACGCTGCAGCCGGTTTCCGGCAGCGATATCGATTTGCAGTTGCGCTGCAGTTACACCCCGGATCAGGGCTCCACGCGCATCGAACGCGTGCTGGCATCCGGTACGGGGGCGCGTATTGTCACCAGCCACGACGACATCTGCCTGATTGAGTTCCAGGTCCCGGCGGGCCAGGACTTCAAACTGGCGCATAAAGATATCGACACGATCCTCAAACGTGCTCAGGTGCGTCCGCTGGCGGTTGGCGTACATAACGACCGTCAACTGTTGCAGTTCTGCTACACCGCCGAAGTGGCGGACAGCGCGCTAAAAATTCTGGATGAAGCGGGCCTGCCGGGCGAGCTTCGTCTGCGTCAGGGGCTAGCGCTGGTGGCGATGGTGGGCGCGGGCGTCACCCGTAACCCACTGCACTGCCACCGCTTCTGGCAACAGCTGAAAGGGCAACCGGTTGAATTTACCTGGCAGTCGGAAGAGGGCATCAGCCTCGTTGCCGTCCTGCGTAAAGGACCAACTGAGAGCCTGATTCAGGGTCTGCATACCTCTCTGTTCCGTGCGGAAAAACGCATCGGCCTGGTGTTGTTCGGTAAAGGCAACATCGGTTCTCGCTGGCTGGAGCTGTTCGCGCGCGAGCAGGTCACGCTCTCAGCACGTACCGGCTTTGAATTTATCCTCGCCGGGGTGGTGGACAGCCGCCGCAGTCTGTTGAACTACGAGGGGCTGGATGCCAGCCGCGCGCTTGCCTTCTTTAATGATGAAGCGGTTGAACAAGACGAAGAGGCGCTGTTCCTGTGGATGCGCGCGCACCCGTATGACGATCTGGTGGTGCTGGACGTTACTGCCAGCGAACAGCTTGCCGATCAGTATCTTGATTTCGCCAGCCACGGTTTCCACGTCATCAGTGCGAATAAACTGGCGGGGGCAAGCAGCACCGATAAGTACCGTCAGATCCACGATGCGTTCGAAAAAACCGGTCGTCACTGGCTCTATAACGCCACCGTAGGCGCGGGTCTGCCGGTTAACCATACCGTGCGCGATCTGATTGAAAGCGGCGACAGCATTCTGGCGCTGAGCGGTATTTTCTCCGGTACGCTCTCCTGGCTGTTCCTGCAGTTTGATGGCACCGTACCGTTCACTGACCTGGTGGATCAGGCGTGGCAGCAGGGGCTAACCGAACCCGATCCCCGCGTCGATCTCTCCGGTAAAGATGTGATGCGTAAGCTGGTGATCCTGGCGCGTGAAGCCGGTTATGACATTGAACCCGGCGCTGTTCGCGTCGAGTCGCTGGTGCCGGCAGGCTGCGAGGAAGGATCCATTGACCACTTCTTTGAAAACGGTGATGAACTGAACGAGCAGATGCTGCAACGTCTGGAAGCCGCAAACGAGATGGGGCTGGTGCTGCGCTATGTGGCGCGTTTCGAGGCCAACGGTAAAGCGCGTGTGGGGGTTGAGGCGGTGCGTCGTGAACATCCGCTGGCGGCGATGCTGCCTTGCGATAACGTCTTTGCAATCGAAAGCCGCTGGTACCGCGATAACCCACTGGTGATCCGTGGCCCGGGTGCAGGGCGCGATGTCACCGCCGGGGCGATCCAGTCGGACATCAATCGTCTCGCTAAGTTGCTGTAATCCCGCATGTTCCCTCTCCCGGTGGGAGAGGGCCAGGGTGAGGGCAAGCAACCGCACTCACCCCATCATGAATTTCCTTCATCTTCCCTGAGCATTCCTCACCGTTATTGTTGATTATTTCTGTTGACGTCACTCCGCTTTTCCGTCATTTTTACATCTGGACGTCTAAACGTATAGAAGTTCACAACACAACAAACAACGACACGCGAAAGATAGAGGTAAGGTATGAGCTTTTTTCACGCCAACCAGCGGGAAGCCCTGAATCAGAGCCTGGCCGAAGTAAACGGCCAGATTAACGTCTCTTTTGAATTTTTCCCGCCGCGCACCAGTGAAATGGAGCAAACCCTCTGGAGCTCTATCGATCGCCTGAGCAGCCTGAAACCGAAATTTGTCTCCGTGACCTACGGCGCGAACTCCGGCGAGCGTGACCGTACGCACAGCATTATTAAAGGCATTAAAGACAGAACCGGTCTGGAAGCGGCGCCGCATCTGACCTGTATCGACGCCACCGGTGACGAGCTGCGTGCTATCGCCCAGGATTACTGGAATAACGGGATTCGTCATATCGTCGCCCTGCGCGGCGACCTGCCGCCGGGTAGCGGTAAGCCGGAAATGTATGCGGCGGATCTGGTCGCGCTGCTGAAAGACGTTGCCGATTTTGATATCTCCGTGGCGGCGTACCCGGAAGTGCATCCGGAAGCGAAAAGCGCTCAGGCCGACCTCCTTAACCTGAAGCGTAAAGTGGATGCCGGTGCGAACCGGGCCATTACTCAGTTCTTCTTTGATGTGGAAAGCTACCTGCGCTTCCGCGACCGCTGCGTTTCTGCGGGTATCGACGTGGAAATCATCCCGGGTATTCTGCCGGTCTCTAACTTCAAACAGGCGAAGAAATTTGCCGATATGACCAACGTACGCATTCCGCTGTGGATGTCCAAAATGTACGAAGGGCTGGACGATGATCCGGAAACGCGCAAGCTGGTGGGTGCCAATATCGCAATGGACATGGTGAAAATTTTAAGTCGGGAAGGGGTAAAAGATTTCCACTTCTACACGCTGAACCGCGCGGAAATGAGCTACGCCATTTGTCATACGCTCGGTGTTCGCCCGGCGTAATAAACATCAAGCCCTCCTGAATGGAGGGCTTTTTAGTCTGGCTAAAAGTTAAAAGGTATTAGCTATCGAATCTGTGGATTAATTCAACTATATCTTATTGCTAGTGGTGTATATCGTAACGGTAACACTGTAAAAGGGAGCATAGCGATGAGCACGTCAGACGAGAGCAATAAAGCGGCATCAGTCGGCAAATGCCCGTTCCACCAGGGCGGCGTCGATCACAGCGCGGGGGCAGGTACAGGCAGCCGCGACTGGTGGCCAAAACAACTCCGCATCGATCTTCTTAACCAACATTCCAATCGTTCGAACCCTCTGGGTGAAGACTTCGACTACCGCAAAGAATTTAGCAAGCTGGATTACTCCGCCCTCAAGTGCGATCTCAAAGCACTCTTAACCGACTCTCAACCGTGGTGGCCTGCCGACTGGGGCAGCTATGCGGGCCTGTTTATTCGCATGGCCTGGCACGGTGCGGGAACCTATCGCTCCGTTGACGGACGCGGCGGTGCCGGACGCGGTCAACAGCGCTTTGCGCCGCTGAACTCCTGGCCAGATAACGTCAGTCTGGATAAAGCTCGCCGTCTGCTGTGGCCGATCAAGCAAAAATATGGTCAAAAAATCTCCTGGGCCGACCTGTTTATTCTTGCGGGTAACGTGGCGCTGGAAAACTCCGGCTTCCGCACCTTTGGTTTTGGTGCCGGGCGTGAAGATGTCTGGGAACCGGATCTCGACGTTAACTGGGGGGATGAAAAAGCCTGGCTGACCCATCGTGACCCGGAAGCGCTGGCGAAACGTCCGCTGGCGGCCACTGAAATGGGGCTGATCTACGTTAACCCGGAAGGACCAAACGCCAGCGGTGAACCGCTGTCCGCGGCGGCAGCCATTCGCGCCACCTTCGGTAACATGGGAATGAACGACGAAGAGACCGTGGCGCTGATTGCCGGGGGGCATACGCTCGGTAAAACTCATGGTGCGGGTGAAGCAACGCACGTTGGCACAGACCCGGAAGCGTCTCCGATTGAAGCGCAGGGCCTGGGCTGGGCCAGCACGCACGGTACCGGTATTGGCGCTGACGCCATTACTTCCGGTCTGGAAGTCATCTGGTCACAAACCCCGACCCAGTGGAGCAATTACTTCTTCGAGAACCTGTTCAAATACGAATGGGTACAAACCCGTAGCCCGGCCGGTGCGATTCAGTTTGAAGCCGTGGACGCGCCTGAGATCATGCCAGACCCGTTCGACCCGTCGAAAAAACGCAAACCGACTATGCTGGTTACCGACCTGACGCTGCGTTTTGACCCGGAATTCGAAAAAATTTCCCGTCGCTTCCTGAACGATCCGCAGGCTTTCAACGAAGCCTTCGCCCGCGCGTGGTTCAAACTGACCCACCGCGATATGGGGCCAAAATCGCGTTATCTTGGCCCGGAAGTGCCGAAAGAAGATCTGATCTGGCAGGATCCGCTGCCGGAGGCAGTATTCAATCCGACCAAAGAGGACATTGAGAGCCTGAAGGCGGAAATTGCAGCATCCGGGCTCTCCGTGAGCGAACTGATTTCCGTGGCATGGGCGTCAGCCTCAACCTTCCGCGGCGGCGACAAGCGTGGCGGTGCCAACGGTGCGCGTCTGGCGCTTGCGCCTCAGCGCAACTGGGATGTTAACGCCGCAGCCGTACGTGCATTGCCTGCTCTGGAAGCTATTCAGCGCACCACCAATAAAGCCTCACTGGCCGATATTATCGTGCTCGCGGGTGTGGTAGGCGTTGAGCAGGCGGCGAAAGCGGCAGGCGTTTACGTCACCGTACCGTTCACGCCGGGCCGTGTGGATGCACGTCAGGATCAGACGGATATCGATATGTTTAACCTGCTTGAACCGATTGCTGACGGTTTCCGTAACTATCGTGCGCAGGTTGATGTCTCCACCACCGAATCGCTGCTGATTGATAAAGCCCAGCAGTTGACGTTAACCGCACCAGAAATGACGGTGCTGATCGGCGGCCTGCGCGTACTGGGTGCAAATTTCGACGGCAGTAAAAATGGTGTGTTCACCAACCGCGAAGGTGTGCTGAGCAATGACTTCTTCGTGAACCTGCTGGATATGAACACCCAGTGGAAGGCGACCGATGAATCGAACGAGCTGTTTGCCGGAAGCGATCGCACCAGCGGTGAAGTGAAATACACTGCCACTCGCGCTGACCTGGTCTTCGGCTCTAACGCTGTCCTTCGCGCGCTGGCAGAGGTGTACGCCAGCAGTGATGCTCACGAGAAGTTCGTTCGCGACTTCGTTGCAGCGTGGGCGAAGGTGATGGATCTGGACCGTTTTGACGTGAAATAATCATTGAGCCGGGTACGCGTAGCGCACCCGGCTTTTTTATTACTCCCACTCCTGCAGGAAACGCTGTCCATACTGGTCGGCAACCAGCAGTGCCGCGTAAACCTGATCCGGCGACACGCCACCCGGCATGTTGTGAATGGTCTCTCCCTCAGCGCAAGACGCTTCGGCAATCAGGCGCATTTTGGCCGGAATGTCTTCTTTGATATTCAGCTGCGCCAGCGTGATCGGCAATCCAACGCTGTGGCAAAGCGCCGCGACGGTTTCGATCTCCTCAACCGGCGCGTTTTCCAGCACCAGTTGCGTCAGCGTACCAAACGCCACTTTTTCACCGTGGTAGAAGTGATGCGCATCCGGCACTGCCGTCATCCCGTTGTGAATGGCATGCGCTGCCGCCAGCCCGCCGCTTTCAAACCCTACGCCGCTCAGATAGGTATTGGCTTCGATAATGCGTTCCAGCGCCGGGGTTACTACGTGCTGCTCGGCGGCCAGCATCGCTTTCTCGCCCTCTTCAATCAGCGTGTTGTAGCACAGCTCGGCAAGCGCTAACGCGGCCTGCGTGCACTTGCCGCCCGCCATGGTGGTCGCGCCGCTGCGCGAGCAGGCGCGTGCTTCAAACCAGGTGGCAAGGGCATCACCAATCCCGGCGGCCAGCAGACGCGGCGGCGCACCAGCCACCACTTTGGTGTCGACAATCACCATATTGGGGTTATGCGGCAGCATCAGATAGCGTTCGAATTCGCCGCTGTCGGTGTAAATCACAGAAAGGGCGCTGCACGGGGCATCGGTGGAGGCGATAGTCGGGGCGATAGCGACCGGCACGTCCATAAAATGTGCCAGCGCTTTGGCGGTATCCAGCGTTTTACCGCCACCAATGCCCAGCACCGCCATGCAGTCCGCACTGTCGGCCAGTTTTTTCAGACGATCGATCTCATTTTGCGAACATTCGCCGCCAAACGGCGCGATTTCTGCATGTAGCTCTGCATTTTTAAAACTCTGGCGCAGGGTCTCTTCGGCAAAACCCAGCACAAATTTATCGCCAACAACCAGCCAGCGTGTAGCCAGAGGTTTCAGATAGTCGCCGAGACGGGTGAGAACATCAGCGCCCTGGATATATTTCCCCGGCGATTGAATGATACGGTCCATAACATATCTCCCTTAGAGGTTGAGGTTACCAAACGCGTTTTTCCAGTCCTGCTCGAACTTCTCTATTGCTGACTCTACCGCCGGCGTGCCGAGCATTTGTTGCGCTATATCTAAGGGAAGCGTGATTGCTTCACATCCGGCGAGCAGGCAGTCCAGCGCCTGGCGTGGGGTTTTGAAGCTGGCTGCCAGCACCTTGCTCTCCGGTGCATGCTGTTCCAGCAGGGATTGCAGCTCCTGAACCATGCGAATACCGTCCCCGCCCTGGGCATCCACGCGGTTTACGTATGGCGCGACATATTTTGCCCCGGCCAGCGCGGCCAGCAGGCCTTGCGCGGCGCTGTACACGGCGGTACCCAGCGTAGTGATGCCCGCTGTTTTTAGCGCCTTAATGGCGATAAGCCCCTGGGCTGTGACCGGGATTTTCACCACGATATCCGGGATAGCATTGCTCAGGCGTTTGGCTTCGGCCACCATGCCTTCTGCGTCGCGGCTCATTGTCTGGGCGAACAGCCTGCCTTTCGGACCAATGGCGCTTTGCAGGCGCGGCAGCACCTCCCAGATTGACTCACGGCTGGCGGCAATGATGCTCGGATTGGTGGTGACGCCTGCAAGGGGGAAAACGCGCGCAAGGCGTTCTACTTCTGCCACGTTGGCGGTATCGAGATACAGTTCCATTATTTTTCCTTAAGTCAGAAAGATTGATTTAAGGATAAGGCGGGGCGGCAGGCGGGATATACAGGTCAATTTTGCCAAATACTGGACAAATGTAATGTGCTTAGCGATGTGCGATGCCGATCACAGTGCTATTTTTTGGCGGTTAACTGGCTGTGATACTGGCGGCGATATTCGGAAGGAGAACGTTCGGTGTGTTTGCGAAACAGGCGGCAGAAGTAGTTGCTGTCCATAAAACCGCATCGTGCGGCGATATCCTTGATTTTGAGATCGTAGCCTTTAAGCAACTGTCGGGCATGTTCAAGTCGGGTTTGGGTCAGGTATTCATTGAATCCGACACTGCCAACTTTCTGAAAGAGATGGGAAAGATAGTTTGGGGAGATGTAGAACGCCTGCGCCACCGATTCACGCGTTAACAAAGAGACGTGATGTTCGTCGATATAGCTACGAATCGCTTCGAAGAGCGCGCGGCTGCGGTTGGCGGTGCGAATGTCGCTGCCAAAAAGATCCCGGCAGTGGCTGAGCAGACTCAGTACCACCAGCCTCGCGGTGTCTTGTTCATCCGGTTGCATCTGTAATTCGGCTAGTGTCTGGAGGAGAAACGCACCGGTTCGCGGGCCACGCCGGGCGACCTGGACCTGCTGCGCAGGCACGTTCTCACGCTGTAACTCAATGGCCATTTGCTGCTTACCGAAGTTGATTCTTAGGAAGTTAGCCGGGTGATGAGTCATGTGCCCGGATGAGGAAAATATCGCCTCACAGGAATTATTCAGGGTAATAACGAGGCAGGGCGCTGTTCGGGGGGACTGCTCAGCCCTGGCTGAGAAATGGATCTGACCCAGCGATAACGTGCGGTTAACCAGCTCTGTCAAAATTCGGGTGATATCGGAATGCATCAGGAGACTACCGAAATGTGCCGGGTGGCGCTAACGCTTACCCGGCCTACCTGTCGTAGGCCCGGCAAGCGAAGCGCCGCCGGGCAGTGAGCATTAGCCGGTGTTACGCATACCCGCTGCAACGCCCGCAATCGTCACCATCAGCGCTTGTTCAACGCGTGGATCCGGATCTTTACCTTCCTCTTCCGCCAGACGCGAACGGTGCAGCAGCTCCGCCTGCAGGACGTTCAGTGGGTCGGTATAGATGTTACGCAGCTGGATAGACTCGGCAATCCACGGCAGATCGGCCATCAGATGGGAGTCGTTGGCGATATCCAGCACCACTTTGATGTCGCCTTCCAGCAGTTCGCGCAGCTCTTTACCCAGCGCCCACAGCTCTGGTTTCACCAGGCGCTGATCGTAGTATTCCGCCAGCCACAGGTCAGCTTTCGAGAAGACCATCTCCAGCATACCCAGACGGGTAGAGAAGAATGGCCAGTCGCGGCACATGGTTTCCAGTTCGTTCTGTTTGCCATCTTCAACCACCTTCTGCAGCGCCGCACCGGCACCCAGCCAGGCTGGCAGCATCAGACGGTTCTGCGTCCAGGCGAAGATCCACGGGATTGCACGCAGAGACTCCACGCCGCCGGTCGGACGACGCTTGGCCGGACGTGAACCCAGCGGCAGTTTGCCCAGCTCCTGCTCTGGCGTAGCAGAGCGGAAGTAAGGTACGAAGTCTTTGTTTTCACGCACGTAGCCGCGGTACAGGTCGCATGAGATGTCAGACAGCTCATCCATAATGCGGCACCAGGATTCTTTCGGCTCCGGCGGTGGCAGCAGGTTTGCTTCGAGAATCGCACTGGTATAGAGCGACAGGCTGCTGATGGTCACTTCCGGCAGGCCGTATTTGAAGCGGATCATCTCGCCCTGTTCGGTCACGCGCAGCCCGCCTTTCAGGCTTCCTGGCGGCTGAGAGAGCAGCGCCGCGTGCGCAGGCGCACCGCCACGGCCAATGGAACCACCGCGACCGTGGAATAGCGTCAGCTCAATACCGGCTTTCTCGCAGGTTTTGATCAGCGCGTCCTGCGCCTGATACTGCGCCCAGGATGCCGCCATCACGCCCGCATCTTTTGCGGAGTCGGAATAGCCGATCATCACCATCTGTTTGCCCTGAATAAAGCCGCGATACCAGTCGATGTTCAGCAGCTGGGTCATTACATCATTGGCGTTGTTCAGGTCGTCGAGGGTTTCAAACAGCGGGGCGACCGGCAGGGCATAGTCGATACCGGCTTCTTTCAGCAGCAGGTGAACGGCCAGCACGTCGGACGGGGTTTTCGCCATCGAGATTACATAGGCGGCGACCGATCCTTTTGGCGCATCCACGATCGCTTTACAGGTGTTGAGCACTTCGCGGGTTTCGTTGCTTGGCTCCCAGTTGCGCGGCAGCAGAGGACGCTTGGAGTTCAGCTCGCGGATCAGGAAGGCCTGTTTGTCGGCTTCAGACCAGCTTTCGTAGTCGCCAATGCCAAGATAACGGGTCAGTTCGCCCAGCGCTTCGGTATGGCGGGTGCTCTCCTGACGCACGTCGATACGCACCAGCGGCACGCCAAAACACTTCACGCGGCGCAGGGTGTCGAGCAGTTCGCCATTGGCGATGATGCCCATCCCGCAGGCCTGTAGTGATTTATAGCAGGCGTATAGCGGTTCCCAGAGCTGTTCGTTCTGGCTCAGCAGACCTTCCGGCTTCGGCAGGCGCTGGCCTTTCAGGCGTGCTTCCAGCCAGGCCTGGGTCGCCATCAGCTGGCTACGCAGTTTTTTCATCAGGAAACGATACGGCTCGCTGGCACCTTCTTCACCGGCCAGCGCGCGCAGTTCTGGCGTTGCTTCCACCATCGACAGCTCGGAGATCAGCACCTGAATGTCTTTCAGGAACAGATCGGTGGCTTTCCAGCGGCTCAGCAGCAGCACGTGGCGGGTGATTTCCGCCGTCACGTTCGGGTTACCGTCGCGGTCACCGCCCATCCAGGAGGTAAAGCGTACCGGGACAAAATCTACTGGCAGGCGGTAGCCCAGGTTTGCTTCCAGCTGTTCGTTCAGCTCACGCAGGTAGTTCGGCACCCCTTCCCACAGGCTGTTTTCCACCACCGCAAAGCCCCATTTGGCCTCGTCTACCGGGCTTGGGCGATGCTTACGAATTTCATCGGTGTGCCAGGACTGCGCAATCAGCTGGCGCAGACGGCGCATCAGCTGGTTACGTTCGTAGTCGGCAATGTCTTTGTTATCCAACTGCTTCAGACAGTTGTTCACTTCAACCATTTTGTGGATCAGGGTACGACGGGTGATTTCGGTTGGGTGGGCGGTCAGCACCAGCTCCAGCGAAAGGGACTCCACCGCTTTTTTAATGGTGGCTTCGTTGAGGTTTGGCTGGTCTTTGAGTTTACGAAGCGTACGGGCAATGACTTCCGGGTTGCTGGCAGCTTCGCCGTTTGGCGAAATGCTATGGTATTGCTCAGCCGTGTTTGCCAGGTTCAGGAACTGGCTGAATGCGCGTGCAACGGGCAGCAGCTCATCGTTAGAGAGGTTCTGCAAGGTAGTGAGCAGCTCCTGACGACTCGCTTCGTTACCGGCACGGGAAGATTTAGACAGCTTGCGGATGGTTTCAACGCGGTCGAGGATGTTTTCCCCCAACGCATCTTTGATGGTATCTCCAAGCACTTTGCCGAGCATACTGACATTACTACGCAACGCGGAATATTGTTCGTTCATAAAAACCCAGTCACCCCATCATTTTTGTTTATGCCCATGCGAAAATCTTCTGGACATTATTTTGTCATCTCCCTTTATAAAGCCACGTAAAACCCCCGTCGTCAATTGCTGCGAAAACGGTTCAGCAAACGAATAAATGCGGGCAATTTACGAAATTTAATTCGCATTGCGTCAGATAAGAGATGCTTATGGGAATGTGACGGAGATCGCGGGATTTGTTGCCCTCACCCTAACCCTCTCCCACCGGGAGAGGGGACTAATCGGTGCGGTTTTAATGCCAGCAGAAGTGATGCACGACCTGGGTAATCAGTTCGCGGGTGGGCTTGATGAAGCGGGTTTCCAGGTATTCATCCGGCTGGTGCGCCTGGTTGATGGAGCCTGGGCCAAGTACCAGCGTGGGGCACAGCGTCTGAATAAACGGCGCTTCGGTGCAGTAGTTCACCACGTCGGTTTTCTCGCCGAGCAGTTTTTCCACCACTTCAACCAGCTGATGATCCGGTGGACATTCATAACCCGGGATCGGTGGATGCAGTTCAGACACCGTCAGGCGGCCAGGCCAGCGTTCACTCACCGGGGCCAGCGCTTCGGTCAGCAAGCCGTCGAGATCGCTCAGCGTCATGCCCGGCAGCGGACGGATATCCATGTGCAGCTCACAGCAGGCGCAGATACGGTTAGAGGCATCGCCACCGTGCAGGCTCCCGAGGTTCAGCGTTGGATACGGCACGGTGAAGGCGTCGTAGTGATACCGCTCTTTCAGTTCGTCGCGCAGAGTCATGATGCGGCCGATGGCGTCGTGCATCAGTTCAATGGCGTTCACGCCACGCGCCGGATCGCTGGAGTGGCCAGACTGGCCCATCACGCGCACTGCCGTGGAAATATGGCCTTTATGAGCACGGATCGGTTGTAATGACGTTGGCTCACCGATGATGGCGCAATCCGGGCGAATCGATGTGTTTTCTGAGAAGTAACGCGCCCCCGCCATGCTGGTCTCTTCATCGGCGGTCGCCAGTATGTAGAGCGGCTTTTTCAGTTTTGTCACGTCCACGTCACGCAGCGCGTCAAGGATAAAGGCGAAGAAGCCTTTCATGTCGGCGGTGCCAAGGCCGTAAAGCTTGTTGTCATGCTCGGTCAGGGTAAACGGGTCGCGGGTCCAGCGGCCATCGTCAAACGGCACCGTGTCGGTATGACCGGCCAGCAGCAGTCCGCCTGCGCCGTGTCCGGTGCTGGCGAGCAGGTTAAATTTATGGCGTGTTCCAGGTACGGGCTGAACCTCAACGTTAAAGCCAAGATCGCTAAACCAACCCGCCAGCAGATTGATTAAAGACTCATTGCTCTGATCCAGCGCTTCTTCGGTCGCGCTGATGGAGGGTGTGGCAATCAGGGCGCGGTAAATCTCGATAAATGGCGGTAAGTTCATTTTCATTGTTGACACACCTTAGGTCGTGATAGTATCAATATTCATGCAATAAATGTGAATAAAAATACATTAACGTTGAGCATAAAGGAACCCGATGTTGAATACGCTGATTGTAGGCGCTAGCGGTTATGCGGGCGCAGAGCTTGTAAGCTACGTGAATCGCCATCCACATATGACCATAACCGCTTTGACCGTGTCAGCGCAAAGCAATGATGCAGGAAAGTTAATTTCCGATTTGCATCCGTGGCTTTTGGGCATTGTCGATTTGCCACTGCAGCCAATGTCTGACATCAGCGAGTTCACTGACGGCGTCGACGTGGTGTTTTTGGCCACCGCGCACGAGGTCAGTCACGACCTGGCGCCGCAATTCCTGGCGGCCGGTTGCGTGGTGTTCGACCTCTCCGGCGCGTTCCGTGTTAACGACGGCGCGTTCTATGAAAAATATTATGGCTTTACCCATCAGCACCCGGACCTGCTTGCAAAAGCCGTGTATGGGCTGGCGGAGTGGAGCGCAGACAAGCTGAAAGAAGCGGATCTGATTGCCGTGCCGGGCTGCTACCCGACGGCCGCACAGCTTTCTCTGAAGCCGCTGATCGACGCAGGCCTGCTGGATCTGAACCAGTGGCCGGTGATCAACGCCACCAGTGGTGTCAGCGGTGCCGGACGCAAGGCTGCTATTTCTAACAGCTTCTGTGAAGTCAGCCTGCAGCCGTATGGCGTGTTTAATCACCGCCATCATCCGGAAATCACCACCCATCTGGGGGCCAATGTCATCTTTACACCGCACCTGGGCAGCTTCCCGCGTGGGATCCTCGAAACCATTACCTGCCGCCTGAAACCGGGCGTGACCAAAGACCAGGTGAGCGAGGCCTTTACTCAGGCGTATGCGGATAAACCGTTGGTGCGTCTCTACGACAAAGGCGTGCCCGCGCTGAAAAACGTGGTTGGCCTGCCGTTCTGCGACATCGGCTATGCCGTGCAGGGCGAGCATCTGATCGTGGTGGCAGCAGAAGATAACTTACTCAAAGGCGCTGCCGCTCAGGCAATGCAGTGTGCAAATATTCGTTTCGGTTTCCCGGAAACGCAGGCTCTTATTTAAGGTGTGATGATGAACCCATTAATTATCAAACTCGGTGGTGTACTGCTGGACAGCGAAGAAGCGCTGGAGCGTCTGTTTACCGCGCTGGTTAACTATCGCGAATCACACCAGCGTCCGCTGGTGATTGTGCACGGCGGCGGCTGCGTAGTGGATGAGCTGATGAAAGGGCTCAACCTGCCGGTGAAAAAGAAAAACGGCCTGCGCGTGACGCCTGCCGACCAGATTGACATCATCACCGGTGCGCTGGCAGGTACGGCGAATAAGACTCTGTTGTCCTGGGCGAAGAAACACCACATTGCCTCCGTTGGCCTCTATCTGGGCGACGGTGACAGCGTAAAAGTGACCCAGCTCGATGAAGAACTCGGCCACGTTGGACTGGCGCAGCCAGGTTCGCCTAAGCTGATTAACACGCTGCTGGAAGGCGGTTTCCTGCCGGTGGTGAGCTCTATCGGGGTGACCGAAGAGGGTGAGCTGATGAACGTGAATGCGGACCAGGCGGCGACGGCACTGGCGGCAACGCTGGGCGCGGACCTGATCCTGCTCTCCGATGTGAGCGGTATTCTGGACGGCAAAGGCCAGCGCATTGCGGAAATGACCGCGGCAAAAGCCGAACAGCTGATCGCCCAGGGCATTATTACCGACGGGATGATCGTCAAAGTGAATGCCGCGCTGGATGCCGCCCGTACGCTCGGTCGACCGGTGGATATCGCCTCCTGGCGTCACGCGGAGCAGCTTCCGGCGCTGTTTAACGGCACGCCAATTGGCACGCGTATTTTAGCGTAAGTTATTAATGAATGACCGTAGGCCGGGTAAGCGCAGCGCCACCCGGCGGAACTAACGAATAAAGGAACGATGTTATGGCACTTTGGGGTGGGCGTTTTACACAGGCAGCGGATCAACGGTTCAAACAGTTCAACGACTCTTTGCGCTTCGACTACCGCCTGGCCGAACAGGATATCGTCGGCTCTGTGGCCTGGTCCAAAGCGCTGGTGACGGTGGGCGTGCTGACCGCAGAGGAGCAGCAGCAGCTGGAAGAGGCGCTCAATAATCTGCTGGAAGAAGTGCGTCTGGATCCGCAGCAAATTCTGCAAAGCGATGCCGAAGATATTCACAGCTGGGTAGAAGGCAAACTGATCGACAAAGTTGGCCAGCTGGGTAAAAAGCTACACACCGGCCGTAGCCGTAACGACCAGGTCGCTACCGATCTGAAGCTGTGGTGTAAAGATACCGTCGCGGAGCTGCTGGCGGCTAACCGTCAGCTGCGGAGCGCGCTGGTGGAAACGGCACAGAACAACCAGGACGCGGTGATGCCGGGTTATACCCATTTGCAGCGCGCGCAGCCGGTGACCTTTGCGCACTGGTGTCTGGCCTATGTCGAGATGCTGGCGCGTGACGAAAGCCGCCTGCAGGATACCCTGAAGCGCCTGGACGTCAGCCCGCTGGGCAGCGGTGCGCTGGCGGGTACGGCATATGAAATTGACCGCGAGCAGCTGGCAGGCTGGCTGGGCTTTGCGTCTGCCACCCGTAACAGTCTGGACAGCGTCTCTGACCGTGACCACGTGCTGGAACTGCTGTCGAATGCTTCTATCGGAATGGTCCACCTGTCACGCTTTGCCGAAGACCTGATCTTCTTTAACTCTGGCGAAGCCGGATTTGTGGAGTTGTCTGACCGTGTGACGTCCGGCTCTTCCCTGATGCCGCAGAAGAAAAACCCGGATGCGCTGGAGCTGATCCGCGGGAAGTGTGGCCGCGTACAGGGCGCACTGACCGGCATGATGATGACCCTGAAAGGGCTGCCGCTGGCGTACAACAAAGATATGCAGGAAGACAAAGAAGGGCTGTTCGACGCGCTCGACACCTGGCTGGACTGCCTGCATATGGGCGCGCTGGTGCTGGACGGCATTCAGGTGAAACGTTCTCGTTGCCAGGAAGCGGCGCAGCAGGGTTATGCAAACGCGACCGAACTGGCGGATTACCTGGTGGCGAAAGGCGTACCGTTCCGTGAAGCGCACCACATTGTGGGCGAAGCGGTAGTGGAAGCGATTCGTCAGGGGAAACCGCTGGAAGAGCTGGCGCTTGCCGACCTGCAGAAATTCAGTGCGGTTATCGGGGAGGATGTGTACCCGATTCTGTCGTTGCAGTCATGCCTGGATAAGCGTGCGGCGAAAGGCGGTGTGTCGCCGAAGCAGGTGGCGCAGGCGATTGCGGACGCGAAAAACCGGTTGGTTTGATTTGTGCGGGCTGGTGCCCTCACCCCGGCCCTCTCCCACAGGGAGAGGGAGCAAACCCTAAAAATGGCAACTTCGGTTGCCATTTTGCTTTTACCCCCGGGCTTTTTTACGCAAAAAAAAGCGGACCACGGGGTCCGCAAAAGTTCACGTTGGCTTTAGTTGTTCGAGTTTTGAGAGAAACTCGCTGACGGTGCGGGGACGTCAAGGGTCAAACACGTGCCGCCTCGTCTATGTGGTGTATTATTCAACAGAATGCTTGATAGGGATAATCGTTCGTTGCTATGCTATCTATCGCCATGAACTATCGTGGCGACGGAGGATGAATAATGAATATTCGTGATCTTGAATACCTGGTAGCGTTAGCCGAGCATCGCCACTTTCGCCGTGCGGCAGATTCCTGCCACGTCAGCCAGCCTACGCTGAGCGGTCAGATCCGCAAGCTGGAAGATGAGCTGGGCGTGATGCTGCTGGAGCGCACCAGTCGTAAAGTGCTGTTCACTCAGGCGGGTTTGCTGCTGGTGGATCAGGCGCGCACCGTGCTGCGCGAGGTCAAAGTGCTCAAGGAAATGGCAAGTCAGCAAGGGGAGACCATGTCCGGCCCGCTGCATATTGGCCTGATCCCAACCGTTGGTCCGTACCTTCTGCCGCACATCATTCCGATGCTGCACCAGACGTTCCCGAAACTCGAAATGTATCTGCATGAAGCGCAAACCCATCAGCTGCTGGCACAGTTAGATAGCGGCAAGCTCGACTGCGCCATTCTGGCGCTGGTAAAAGAGAGCGAAGCCTTTATCGAAGTGCCGTTGTTTGACGAGCCGATGATGCTGGCGATCTACGAAGATCACTCGTGGGCGAACCGCGATCGCGTGCCGATGGCCGATCTGGCCGGTGAAAAGCTGCTGATGCTGGAAGACGGTCACTGCCTGCGCGATCAGGCCATGGGCTTCTGTTTTGAAGCGGGAGCGGATGAAGATACCCATTTCCGCGCAACCAGCCTGGAAACGCTGCGTAATATGGTGGCGGCGGGAAGTGGTATTACGTTGCTGCCTGCGCTGGCCGTGCCGCGCGAGCGTAAACGTGACGGTGTGGTTTACCTGCCGTGCATTAAACCAGAGCCACGTCGTACTATAGGTCTGGTTTATCGTCCGGGGTCACCGCTGCGCAGCCGCTATGAGCAGCTGGCAGAGGCCATCCGTGGTGCGATGGATGGCCATTTTGACAACGCGTTAAAACAGGCGGTTTAAACCGTTCAGCGCGGCAACCCGATAGGCTTCCGCCATGGTCGGGTAGTTAAAGGTGGTGTTAACGAAGTACTCAATGGTGTTACCGCCACCTTTTTGCTCCATTATCGCCTGGCCGATATGAATGATTTCCGCCGCGCGTTCACCAAAGCAGTGAATACCGAGGATCTCTTTCGTCTCACGATGGAACAGGATCTTCAGCGTTCCCACGCTCATGCCAACAATTTGTGCCCGTGCCAGATGTTTAAACTGGGCGCGACCCACCTCGTAAGGCACCTTCATGGAGGTCAGCTGCTGCTCGGTTTTCCCCACGGAGCTGATTTCCGGAATGGTGTAAATCCCCGTTGGAATGTCTTCGATCAGATGCGCCGTCGCTTCGCCTTTTACCAGCGCCTGCGCCGCAATGCGCCCCTGGTCATAGGCCGCGGAAGCGAGGCTCGGGTAACCAATCACGTCACCGACCGCGTAAACGTGCGGCAGGGCAGTCTGGTACATGCTGTTAACCTTCAACTGACCACGGCTGTCCGTCTCCAGACCGATGTTTTCCAGCGCCAGTGAATCGGTGTTACCGGTACGGCCGTTAGCATACAGCAGGCAGTCGGCTTTCAGCTTTTTGCCGGACTTCAGATGCATGATCACGCCGTCGTCGCAGCCTTCGATCTTCTCGTACTCTTCGTTGTGGCGAATCACCACACCGCTGTTCCAGAAGTGGTAGGAGAGCGAGTCTGACATCTCCTGATCCAGGAAAGCCAGCAGGCGGTCGCGCGTGTTAATCAGATCAACTTTGACATCCATTCCGCGGAAGATAGACGCATATTCACACCCGATCACCCCCGCGCCATAGATAATCACATGGCGTGGTTCATGGTGCAGGCTGAGGATGGAATCGCTGTCGTAAATGCGTGGGTGTGAGAAATCCACGTCTGCCGGATGATACGGGCGGGAACCACAGGCGATAACAAATTTTTCAGCGGTGAGGGTTTCAACCGAACCGTCGTGACACTCCAGCGCCAGCGTATGTTCATCCACAAAATGCGCGTTACCCTGAAGAATTTCGCAATGGTTACGCTCGTAAAAACCCTGACGCATGCGTGTCTGCTGGTTAATAACGGTATCTGCGTGATTCAGGATATCGGCAAAAGAGGAACGAAGAAGTCGGGAGTGGTCGCTGTAAAGAGGGTTCTGGTTAAATTCAATAATGCGGCTAACGGCGTGGCGGAGGGCTTTGGAAGGGATGGTGCCCCAGTGGGTGCAACCGCCGCCAACATTATGGTAGCGCTCAATGACCGCTACTCTGGCTCCCTGTTTTACCAGACCCATAGCAGCGCCTTCGCCGCCGGGGCCGGAACCAATAACTATTGCGTCGTAATCGTAGGAATGTGGCATGGCAAGGCTTACCTGTTCTTATACATAAAAGCAACAGAATCATAACATCATTGCCAGGGTAACCCAATTATCGTTGTGCTTTTTTCCGGCAGTGGAGCACAAAGCGCGCGTAAACAATCATTCACAAAGCCAGGTAAACAGATTAATTTTATTCTCTGGTATAGTGCCATCAGACCTTTGGAAGGATTCAACTATTGTGATGGGCGTAAGAGCACAACAAAAAGAGAAAACCCGGCGTTCGCTGGTGGAAGCTGCATTCAGTCAACTGAGTGCTGAGCGGAGTTTTGCCAGTTTGAGCCTGCGTGAAGTCGCACGCGAGGCCGGGATTGCGCCAACGTCCTTCTATCGCCATTTCCGTGATGTGGATGAACTGGGTCTGACCATGGTCGACGAGAGTGGGCTCATGCTGCGCCAGCTGATGCGCCAGGCGCGGCAGCGTATCGCGAAAGGCGGTAGCGTTATCCGTACCTCCGTGTCGACCTTTATGGAATTTATCGGCAATAACCCCAACGCGTTTCGCCTGTTGCTGCGCGAGCGTTCAGGAACGTCAGCCGCATTTCGTGCCGCTGTCGCGCGTGAAATTCAGCATTTCATTGCGGAACTTGCCGACTATCTTGAACTCGAAAACCATATGCCGCGTGCGTTCACCGAAGCACAGGCTGAAGCGATGGTGACGATTGTTTTCAGTGCAGGTGCCGAAGCGCTGGATGTCAGCATTGAACAACGTAAGCAACTCGAAGAGCGACTGGTATTGCAGCTCAGGATGATTTCCAAAGGAGCGTACTACTGGTATCGCCGTGAACAAGAGAAACTGGCACATCAAACCGAAGAGTGAAGGTGAGTAATGAAACAGTCAGGTCAGGATAAAGGGACGCTGTTGCTGGCATTGATCGCTGGCTTATCCATTAATGGTACGTTTGCCGCTATTTTTAGCTCCATCGTACCTTTCTCGATTTTCCCGCTTATCGCCCTGGTGCTGACGGTTTACTGCCTGCACCAGCGTTATCTGAACCGCACCATGCCGGTGGGGTTACCGGGTCTGGCCGCTGCCTGCTTTATTCTGGGTGTGTTGCTGTACAGCACGGTGGTGCGCGCAGAGTACCCGGATATCGGCTCTAACTTCTTCCCTGCTGTTCTGTCTGTGGCGCTGGTGTTCTGGATTGGCTCTCGCATGCGCAGCCGCAAGAGCCAGTTGCCAGAGTAAGGAATTATTTGTAGGGCAGGTAAGCGAAGCGCCACCTGCCAAAAACGCCGGATGGCGCTACGCTTATCCGGCCTACAGATCACCGTGCGGTAAGTAAAACACCGCACTCCATATGGTGCGTATACGGGAACTGATCGAACAGCGCCAGACGTTCAACCTTGTGCGTCTGGCTTAATGTTTCCAGGTTTTTGCACAGCGTTTCCGGGTTACAGGAAATGTACAAAATACGCGGGTATGCCTGCACCATCTTCTCGGTTTCGCTGTCCAGGCCACTGCGCGGCGGATCGACAAAAATCGTCTCGCACTGATAGCCCTTCAGATCGATCCCCTCAAGACGGTTAAATTCGCGCACGCCGTTCATGGCCTGCGTAAACTCTTCTGCTGCCATACGAATAATCTGCACGTTGTCGATATGGTTGGCGGCAATGTTGTACTGCGCGGCCGCAACGGACGGTTTGGCAATTTCCGTTGCCAGTACGCGCTCGAAATTGCGCGCCAGTGCCAGCGAGAAGTTGCCATTCCCACAGTACAGCTCAAGCAGATCGCCCTTTGACCCTTCGGTCGCTTTCAGCGCCCACTCCAGCATTTGCACGTTCATCGCCGCGTTAGGTTGGGTGAAGCTGTTCTCTACCTGACGGTAAACCATCTCTTTTCCTGCCACCGACAGGCGCTCATCGATGTAATCCTGATCCAGCATGATTTTGGTTTTTGTCGCGCGGCCAATCAGGTGAACGTTGATGTTTTGCGCCCGCAGCGCATCGCGCAGCGCTTCTGCCTGCTCGCGCCACTCGTCGTTAAGCGCCTTGTGGTACAGCAGAGAGACAATGGCCTGATTGCTTTGGGTGGTCAGGTAGTCAATCTGGAACAGCTTATGGCGCAGCACCGGGTTGTTGCGCACACCGTCAATCATCAGAGTCATGAGCTGGTTAATCAGCTCACTCGCCGCCGGGAAGCTGTTAACCCGGATACGGGATTTAGTCTGCTGATCGAAAATGATGTGATACAGGTCGTCGCCATCGTGCCAGATGCGGAACTCGGCGCGCATACGGTAGTGGCTGACGGGGGAACGGAACACCTCAGGAACGGGCGCGTTGAAAGGCGTCATCATACTTTGCAGGCGGACAACTTTCTCTGCCAGCTGTGCGTCGTACTGTTCTGTCGGGAGGTGTTCGGGGGTCATGATGCGTCCTGAGTGATAAAGAATTACGCGGGGATTGTAGGGATTGTGCAGTGGATGTCCAGATTTAATGGCTAATAGCTATCTGGACATCTATACGTGTCTAATTGTAGCATTCTGTTTCCGGTCTCCTGAGAGTGAAAAGGGAATCCAGTGTAAATCTGGAGCTGACGCGCAGCGGTAAAGACTGGCGGGATGAGAGTTGCAGACACTGTGAAAATGGGAAGTCTTCATCCACAAAACGCCACCCAGCCCGAAGACCTGCCGGGATCACGTCGCATTTGGTTTCATCATCGCGTGCTATAGATGAGGCCTGCGGCATCCTTCTTATATTGTGGATGCTTTAACAATGATTAAAAAAGTATCGCTGTTAACGGCGTTGTCCGTTACGGCATTTTCGGGCTGGGCGCAGGATAGCGCTGACTCGTTGGTGGTGACAGCAAATCGTTTTGAACAACCGGCAAAAACAGTTCTGGCACCGACGTCCGTGGTGACGCGTGAAGATATTGAGCGCTGGCAGGCAAAGAGCGTTGTGGAGATTATGTCACGTCTGCCGGGCGTAGATATCGCGCAAAGCGGTGGCCTGGGTGCCACCTCTTCTACCTTTATTCGCGGCACTGAATCCCGTCATGTTCTGGTCCTGATTGACGGTGTACCGTTGAACAGCGCCGGGATTAGCAACGTTCCCGATCTGAGCCAAATCCCAACCTCGCTGATTCAGCGAATCGAATACGTCCGTGGCCCGCGTTCTGCGCTGTATGGCTCCGACGCGATTGGCGGCGTGATTAACATCATCACCGGGCGTGATAAGCCGGGTGCGGAAATCTCAGCGGGCGTCGGCTCTAAGGGCTACCAGACCTATGATGGCGCTTTCCAGCAGGTGCTGAATAAAACCAAAATCACTATGGCGGGTAACTACACCTATACCCGCGGCTTTGATATTGCTGCCCAGGATGCGCCGCGCCAGCCTGACCGCGATGGTTTTATGAGTAAATCGTTGTACGGCTCCGTGGAACAGCAAATTACCGACAGCGTGAGCGGATTCTTCCGTGGCTTTGGTTATGACAACCGCACCGCGTATGACGGTTACGATCATTACGACGCCAATTTTATGGTGGATGGACGACCTGATACTCGTCAGCTTTACAGCCAGAACTGGGATACCGGTTTGCGTTACAGCCAGGGGATTTTCCAGTCACAGCTGGTGGCGGGTTACGGCCGCAGTAAAGATCAGAACTATGATCCGAAGAAAGGGCGCTACGCTGATTCCGCAACCATGGATGACGTGAAGCAGTACACCACCCAATGGCTCAACACTATAGAAGTTGGCCATGGCAATATCGGTACAGGCCTGGACTGGCAAAAGCAGAAGACGCAGGCCGGGACCGGTTACCTGGAAAAAGGTTACGAGCAACGTAATACCGGCGTGTTCGCGTCTGCGATGCAGCAGTTCAACAGCGTGACGCTGGAAGCGGCGGCGCGTAATGACGACAACTCCAACTTTGGCAACCATGGCACGTGGCAAACCAGCGCAGCGTGGGAGTTTGTGGATGGCTATCGCGTGATTGCCTCCTACGGCACCGCTTTTAAAGCACCGACGATGAGCCAGATCCACAGCGCTTCTTACGGCAATCCGGACCTTAAACCGGAGGAGAGTAAACAGTGGGAAGGGGGCTTTGAAGGCCTGACGGGACCGGTCAACTGGCGTATCACCGGTTATCGTAATGATATTGATAACCTGATCAGCAGCGATCCGCATACGTATCGGTACTACAACGTTGACGAAGCGCGTATTAAAGGTGTGGAAGCGACGGCACAGTTCGAAACTGGACCGGTTGGACACCAGATCTCCTATGATTATGTTGACCCGCGTAACGCCAAAACTCATGAAGTGCTGGCCCGCCGTTCTAAGCAGCAGGTTAAGTATCAACTTGACTGGCAGGTATGGGATCTCGACTGGAACCTCGCTTACCGTTACCTCGGCACCCGCTATGATGTCGCAATCGATCCAGACACGTATGCGTCAGAACGCGTGAAAATGGGCGGGGTAAGCCTGTGGGATGTCGCAGTTTCATATCCTGTCACCTCTCACCTTACAGTTCGTGGTAAAATAGCCAACCTGTTCGATAAAGATTACGAGACAGTTTATGGCTACCAAACTGCAGGACGGGAATACACCTTGTCTGGCAGCTACACCTTCTAATCCGCGTCCCACCGTGCTGGTATTTGATTCCGGCGTCGGTGGGCTTTCGGTCTATGATGAGATTCGGCATCTCCTGCCGGATCTCCATTATATCTACGCCTTCGATAACGTCGCTTTCCCTTATGGGGAGAAGAGCGAGGACTTTATTGTTGAGCGTGTCGTTGAAATCGTCACCGCGGTACAGCAGCGTTATCCTCTGGCGCTGGCGGTCATCGCCTGTAATACGGCAAGCACGGTATCGCTGCCAGCCTTGCGCGCAAAATTTCAGTTCCCGGTTGTGGGCGTGGTTCCCGCAATAAAGCCTGCTGCGCGCCTGACTGCGAATGGTATTGTGGGTCTGCTGGCTACGCGCGGCACGGTGAAGCGTCCTTATACGCGTGAATTGATCGATCGTTTTGCCAATGAATGTCAGATCGCGATGCTCGGTTCGGCAGAGCTGGTGGAGATGGCTGAAGCGAAGCTGCATGGCAAGACGGTGCCACTTGAGGAGCTGCGTCGTATTCTTCGCCCGTGGCTGCGTATGCCTGAACCGCCGGATACCGTCGTTCTGGGCTGCACTCATTTCCCGCTCTTACAGGAAGAATTGTTAGAAGTACTGCCGGAGGGGACGCGTCTGGTGGATTCCGGTGCGGCTATTGCCCGTCGTACTGCCTGGCTGCTGGAACATGAAGCGCCGGATGCCAAATCTGCCGATGCGAATATCGCGTTTTGTATGGCACTAACAAACGAGACTGAACAACTTTTACCCGTTTTGCGCCGTTATGGGTTTGAAACGCTCGAAAAACTCGCGCTGTAGCACGGTTTTGAGCAAAAAAGAGACGGTTGAACGTTTTTTTTTAAAGAGGGGTTGTCAACGTCTGAGAACTCCCTATAATGCGCCTCCACTGACACGGAACAACGGCACACACGCCGCCGGGTCAGCAGAGAAAAGCAAATTAAACACTTGACTCTGAAGCGGGAAGGCGTAATATGCACACCCCGCGCCGCAGCGAAAACGAAGCGGCACTGCTCTTTAACAATTTATCAGACAATCTGTGTGGGCACTCAAAGTGACATGGATTCTTAACGTCGCAAGACGAAAAATGAATACCAAGTCTCAACGAGTGAACACGTAATTCATTACGAAGTTTAATTCATTGAGCATCAAACTTTTAAATTGAAGAGTTTGATCATGGCTCAGATTGAACGCTGGCGGCAGGCCTAAACACATGCAAGTCGAACGGTAGCGACAGAGAGCTTGCTCTCGGGTGACGAGTGGCGGACGGGTGGAGTAATGTCTGGGAAACTGCCTGATGGAGGGGGATAACTACTGGAAACGGTAGCTAATACCGCATAACGTCGCAAGACCAAAGAGGGGGACCTTCGGGCCTCTTGCCATCAGATGTGCCCAGATGGGATTAGCTAGTAGGTGGGGTAACGGCTCACCTAGGCGACGATCCCTAGCTGGTCTGAGAGGATGACCAGCCACACTGGAACTGAGACACGGTCCAGACTCCTACGGGAGGCAGCAGTGGGGAATATTGCACAATGGGCGCAAGCCTGATGCAGCCATGCCGCGTGTATGAAGAAGGCCTTCGGGTTGTAAAGTACTTTCAGCGGGGAGGAAGGTGTTGTGGTTAATAACCGCAGCAATTGACGTTACCCGCAGAAGAAGCACCGGCTAACTCCGTGCCAGCAGCCGCGGTAATACGGAGGGTGCAAGCGTTAATCGGAATTACTGGGCGTAAAGCGCACGCAGGCGGTCTGTCAAGTCGGATGTGAAATCCCCGGGCTCAACCTGGGAACTGCATTCGAAACTGGCAGGCTGGAGTCTTGTAGAGGGGGGTAGAATTCCAGGTGTAGCGGTGAAATGCGTAGAGATCTGGAGGAATACCGGTGGCGAAGGCGGCCCCCTGGACAAAGACTGACGCTCAGGTGCGAAAGCGTGGGGAGCAAACAGGATTAGATACCCTGGTAGTCCACGCCGTAAACGATGTCGATTTGGAGGTTGTGCCCTTGAGGCGTGGCTTCCGGAGCTAACGCGTTAAATCGACCGCCTGGGGAGTACGGCCGCAAGGTTAAAACTCAAATGAATTGACGGGGGCCCGCACAAGCGGTGGAGCATGTGGTTTAATTCGATGCAACGCGAAGAACCTTACCTGGTCTTGACATCCACAGAACTTTCCAGAGATGGATTGGTGCCTTCGGGAACTGTGAGACAGGTGCTGCATGGCTGTCGTCAGCTCGTGTTGTGAAATGTTGGGTTAAGTCCCGCAACGAGCGCAACCCTTATCCTTTGTTTGCCAGCGGTCCGGCCGGGGAACTTCAAAGGAGACTGCCAGTGATAAACTGGAGGAAGGGTGGGGATGACGTCAAGTCATCATGGCCCTTACGACCAGGGCTACACACGTGCTACAATGGCGCATACAAAGAGAAGCGACCTCGCGAGAGCAAGCGGACCTTCATAAAGTGCGTCGTAGTCCGGATTGGAGTCTGCAACTCGACTCCATGAAGTCGGAATCGCTAGTAATCGTAGATCAGAATGCTACGGTGAATACGTTCCCGGGCCTTGTACACACCGCCCGTCACACCATGGGAGTGGGTTGCAAAAGAAGTAGGTAGCTTAACCTTCGGGAGGGCGCTTACCACTTTGTGATTCATGACTGGGGTGAAGTCGTAACAAGGTAACCGTAGGGGAACCTGCGGTTGGATCACCTCCTTACCTTAAAGAACCTGCCTTTGTAGTGCTCACACAGATTGTCTGATGAAAAACAGCAGTAAAAACCTCTACAGGCTTGTAGCTCAGGTGGTTAGAGCGCACCCCTGATAAGGGTGAGGTCGGTGGTTCAAGTCCACTCAGGCCTACCAAATTTGCACAGCAAATTTGAAGAGGTTGCAAACGATGGGGCTATAGCTCAGCTGGGAGAGCGCCTGCTTTGCACGCAGGAGGTCTGCGGTTCGATCCCGCATAGCTCCACCATCTTTTATTGCGAACACAAGAAAACTTCAGAGTGAACCTGAAAAGGTGCACTGCGAAGTTTTGCTCTTTAAAAATCTGGATCAAGCTGAAAATTGAAACGACACATCTTTAATGGTGTGTTCGAGTCTCTCAAATTTTCGCAATCATGAAGTGAAACATCTTCGGGTTGTGAGGTTAAGCGACTAAGCGTACACGGTGGATGCCCTGGCAGTCAGAGGCGATGAAGGACGTGCTAATCTGCGAAAAGCGCCGGCGAGGTGATATGAACCCTTGACCCGGCGATGTCCGAATGGGGAAACCCAGTGCAATCCGTTGCACTATCGTTAACTGAATACATAGGTTAACGAGGCGAACCGGGGGAACTGAAACATCTAAGTACCCCGAGGAAAAGAAATCAACCGAAATTCCCCCAGTAGCGGGCGAGCGAACGGGGAGCAGCCCAGAGTCTGAATCAGCTTGTGTGTTAGTGGAAGCGTCTGGAAAAGTCGCACGGGTACAGGGTGAAAGTCCCGTACACGAAAACACACAGGCTGTGAACTCGAAGAGTAGGGCGGGACACGTGGTATCCTGTCTGAATATGGGGGGACCATCCTCCAAGGCTAAATACTCCTGACTGACCGATAGTGAACCAGTACCGTGAGGGAAAAGGCGAAAAGAACCCCGGCGAGGGGAGTGAAAAAGAACCTGAAACCGTGTACGTACAAGCAGTGGGAGCACCTTCGTGGTGTGACTGCGTACCTTTTGTATAATGGGTCAGCGACTTATATTCTGTAGCAAGGTTAACCGTATAGGGGAGCCGAAGGGAAACCGAGTCTTAACTGGGCGTTAAGTTGCAGGGTATAGACCCGAAACCCGGTGATCTAGCCATGGGCAGGTTGAAGGTTGGGTAACACTAACTGGAGGACCGAACCGACTAATGTTGAAAAATTAGCGGATGACCTGTGGCTGGGGGTGAAAGGCCAATCAAACCGGGAGATAGCTGGTTCTCCCCGAAAGCTATTTAGGTAGCGCCTCGTGAACTCATCTTCGGGGGTAGAGCACTGTTTCGGCTAGGGGGCCATCCCGGCTTACCAACCCGATGCAAACTACGAATACCGAAGAATGTTATCACGGGAGACACACGGCGGGTGCTAACGTCCGTCGTGAAGAGGGAAACAACCCAGACCGCCAGCTAAGGTCCCAAAGTCATGGTTAAGTGGGAAACGATGTGGGAAGGCCCAGACAGCCAGGATGTTGGCTTAGAAGCAGCCATCATTTAAAGAAAGCGTAATAGCTCACTGGTCGAGTCGGCCTGCGCGGAAGATGTAACGGGGCTAAACCATGCACCGAAGCTGCGGCAGCGACGCTTATGCGTTGTTGGGTAGGGGAGCGTTCTGTAAGCCGTTGAAGGTGGCCTGTGAGGGTTGCTGGAGGTATCAGAAGTGCGAATGCTGACATAAGTAACGATAAAGCGGGTGAAAAGCCCGCTCGCCGGAAGACCAAGGGTTCCTGTCCAACGTTAATCGGGGCAGGGTGAGTCGACCCCTAAGGCGAGGCCGAAAGGCGTAGTCGATGGGAAACAGGTTAATATTCCTGTACTTGGTGTTACTGCGAAGGGGGGACGGAGAAGGCTATGTTAGCCGGGCGACGGTTGTCCCGGTTTAAGCATGTAGGCGGAGGTTCCAGGTAAATCCGGTACCTTTTAACGCTGAGGTGTGATGACGAGGCACTACGGTGCTGAAGTAACAAATGCCCTGCTTCCAGGAAAAGCCTCTAAGCATCAGGTAACACGAAATCGTACCCCAAACCGACACAGGTGGTCAGGTAGAGAATACCAAGGCGCTTGAGAGAACTCGGGTGAAGGAACTAGGCAAAATGGTGCCGTAACTTCGGGAGAAGGCACGCTGATATGTAGGTGAAGCCCCTGCGGGTGGAGCTGAAATCAGTCGAAGATACCAGCTGGCTGCAACTGTTTATTAAAAACACAGCACTGTGCAAACACGAAAGTGGACGTATACGGTGTGACGCCTGCCCGGTGCCGGAAGGTTAATTGATGGGGTTAGCGGTAACGCGAAGCTCTTGATCGAAGCCCCGGTAAACGGCGGCCGTAACTATAACGGTCCTAAGGTAGCGAAATTCCTTGTCGGGTAAGTTCCGACCTGCACGAATGGCGTAATGATGGCCAGGCTGTCTCCACCCGAGACTCAGTGAAATTGAACTCGCTGTGAAGATGCAGTGTACCCGCGGCAAGACGGAAAGACCCCGTGAACCTTTACTATAGCTTGACACTGAACACTGGTCCTTGATGTGTAGGATAGGTGGGAGGCTTTGAAGCGTGGACGCCAGTCTGCGTGGAGCCATCCTTGAAATACCACCCTTTAATGGCTGGTGTTCTAACGTAGACCCGTAATCCGGGTTGCGGACAGTGTCTGGTGGGTAGTTTGACTGGGGCGGTCTCCTCCCAAAGAGTAACGGAGGAGCACGAAGGTTAGCTAATCCTGGTCGGACATCAGGAGGTTAGTGCAATGGCATAAGCTAGCTTGACTGCGAGAGTGACGGCTCGAGCAGGTGCGAAAGCAGGTCATAGTGATCCGGTGGTTCTGAATGGAAGGGCCATCGCTCAACGGATAAAAGGTACTCCGGGGATAACAGGCTGATACCGCCCAAGAGTTCATATCGACGGCGGTGTTTGGCACCTCGATGTCGGCTCATCACATCCTGGGGCTGAAGTAGGTCCCAAGGGTATGGCTGTTCGCCATTTAAAGTGGTACGCGAGCTGGGTTTAGAACGTCGTGAGACAGTTCGGTCCCTATCTGCCGTGGGCGCTGGAGAATTGAGGGGGGCTGCTCCTAGTACGAGAGGACCGGAGTGGACGCATCACTGGTGTTCGGGTTGTCATGCCAATGGCACTGCCCGGTAGCTAAATGCGGAAGAGATAAGTGCTGAAAGCATCTAAGCACGAAACTTGCCCCGAGATGAGTTCTCCCTGAGACTTAAAGTCTCCTGAAGGAACGTTGAAGACGACGACGTTGATAGGTCGGGTGTGTAAGCGCAGCGATGCGTTGAGCTAACCGATACTAATGAACCGTGAGGCTTAACCTTACAACGCCCAAGATGTTTTGGCGAAGAGACAGATTTTCAGCCTGATACAGATTAACAGAATTTGCCTGGCGGCTTTAGCGCGGTGGTCCCACCTGACCCCATGCCGAACTCAGAAGTGAAACGCCGTAGCGCCGATGGTAGTGTGGGGTCTCCCCATGTGAGAGTAGGGAACTGCCAGGCATCAAATTAAGTAGTAAGCCGGTGCATCAATCCGGTGGTTACAGCAGTCTTCGGTGGAGCGGTAGTTCAGTCGGTTAGAATACCTGCCTGTCACGCAGGGGGTCGCGGGTTCGAGTCCCGTCCGTTCCGCCACTTATTAAGACATTAAGCCTGCCGATAAGGCAGGCTTAATGGCAAAAAACTTTAGGGGCGTAGCTCAGTTGGTAGAGCACCGGTCTCCAAAACCGGGTGTCGCGAGTTCGAGTCTCTCCGCCCCTGCCATATAGAATCCTTTGCTTCGGCAAAGGATTTTTTTTGCCTTCAACATGGCCAAAATCCCTTCCTAATCAAAAACTGCAGCCAGCCAGTATGCTGGCTGGTAAATCATTCCATAATATTGATTTTTAATAGATCTTTTATCTGCGATTGCTTATCGCTGTTCTGCAGCCAGATTGCATACAGCGGCCTGGAAAGCGTAGTGGAATCCAGTACGGTATGGAGTCCCGGTTTACTGTCTGCCCAGCAAACGGGTAACCACGTGCAGCCCTTTAGCAAGGAAAGCTGTTGGCAGGCGATCTCCGCTGAGCTGGTTGTTAACTGTGGAACATCGTCAGGGGCGATCAAACCGGTTTCATGCTGTTGAAAATCGGGGCCCCATTCAAGCCGCAGATAGGTTAGATCGGACTTCATCATCGCAGGCTCAGACGCATACAGAGCCAGACCAAACTGCCCAACAATCTGGCTGCTAAATTCGTCCATCTTGGGGGCTTCAGTGGTGATCAGCAGATCAAGCTGGCGCTCGTGAAGTTGCTTAACCAGCGACTGCCGTTGCGCAATTCTGGCCTCAAATTGCAAATGCCCATGCGAATGGTATAACCGCGAAAGCCACTGGCTGAGCATACATTCCCACAGGGAGGCGCTGGCCCCGATCGAGAACTCATTGTGCCTGGACGTATGAGCCACCTCTTTACGGGCCGCCTGCCAGGTATTCATCAACGTTTCTGCATACGGGAGCAGTTTCTCACCGGCCGGCGTTAAGCGGATATTGTTGCGGTGACGGGTAAATAGATTCACACCCAATTGATTTTCCAGCTGTCGAATACGAAAACTGACCGCTGACTGCGTCAGATAGAGGGCTTCAGCTGCTCGCCCGAAGTGGCGTGTCCTGCTCACTTCAAGGAAAGTTTTTAGCAATTCCGTGATGTAGCCCCCTGAAACACCAGACAGTAGCTGTATCTCCAGATAAGAGATAGGCTTGAATATATGTCTAACACTAACACCAATTTTGAGATGACCGGGATCCTGTTAGGGCAAGAAGTCCGTAAACGTAAAACTCCTCAGGAGAAGATCGCCATTATCCAGCAGACGATGGAGCCGGGTATGAATGTCTCCCATGTCGCCCGCCTGCATGGTATCCAGCCCAGCCTGCTGTTTAAGTGGAAGAAGCAATATCAGGAAGGCAGCCTCACCGCCGTTGCGGCTGGAGAGGAAGTCGTTCCTGCTTCTGAGCTTACTGCTGCTCTGAAGCAGGTCCGGGAGCTTCAGCGCCTTCTGGGCAAGAAGACGATGGAAGTTGAGATCCTGAAAGAAGCCGTGGAGTACGGTCAGTCGCGAAAATGGATAGCGCACGCGCCCTTGTTGCCAAAGGACGGGGAATAGCCATGGTCAGCCGGACCATGGGCGTGTCGCGTGCGCAACTGTCACTGCGGATTAACCGTTCTGCCGACTGGCAGGACAGGCGCTGTAACCGGCGTAATGAAGAAGCAGACGCAGAAATACTGTCGGCTATCCTCAACATTATCAGCGATATGCCGAGTTATGGTTATCGACGCGTGTGGGGCATCCTGCGCAAGCAACGTCGCACAGAGGGACAGCCACCTGTGAATGCCAAACGGCTTTACAGGATAATGAGCGAGCATAACCTGTTGTTGTTGCATCACAAACCAGAGCGACCGAAGCGTGAACATAAGGGCAAGATAGCGGTGGCAGAAAGCGATATGCGCTGGTGTTCAGATGGCTTCGAGTTCGGCTGCGACAACGGCGAAAAACTGCGGGTAACGTTCGCGCTGGACTGCTGCGACCGTGAGGCCATAGACTGGGCAGCAAGCACGGGAGGCTATGACAGTTCGACCGTGCAGGATGTGATGCTGAGGTCGGTGGAAAAGCGCTTCGGCGACAGGCTGCCCGACACAGCGGTGCAGTGGCTGACGGACAACGGTTCAGCATATACCGCGCATGAAACGCGGAGGTTCGCCAAAGAGCTGAATCTGGAGCCATGTACAACAGCGGTGAGCAGCCCGCAGAGCAATGGCATGGCCGAACGGTTCGTGAAGACGATGAAGGAAGACTATATCGCGTTCATGCCGAAACCGGATGTGAGAACAGCCCTGCGAAACCTTGCAGCGGCGTTCACGCATTACAATGAAAATCACCCGCATAGTGCGCTGGGATATCACTCTCCGAGAGAATACCGGCGGCAGCGGGCATCGTTAACTTAAGATACAAAAGCTGTCCGGAAATGGCGGGTCAAGATCAGTTTTTAGCAATTCCGTATCCACATCTTTCTCCACAAAATTATTTGTCGTTATGATTTAAATGTTTTGTTTTACACTCTGTCAAGCGTAACTAATACTCCGCGCCATAAATAGCTCGGCCAAAGAATTAGGAGCGTGTAGGATGGCGGAAAGCTTTACGACGACTAATCGTTTTTTCGACAATAAAAATTATCCACGCGGGTTCTCTCGTCACGGCGATTTCACCATCAAAGAGGCGCAATTGCTTGAGCGTCATGGTTATGCCTTTAACGAGCTGGATCTGGGTAAACGTGAGCCTGCGACTGAAGACGAAAAACAGTTTGTTGCTGTTTGTCGCGGTGAGCGTGAGCCGCAGTCTGAAGCAGAACGTGTATGGATCAAGTACATGGCACGCATCAAGCGTCCAAAGCGTTTCCATACGCTGTCTGGCGGTAAGCCGCAGATGGAAGGTGCTGAAGACTACACCGAGTCTGACGACTAAGTTGATGAGAAAAGGAGCTTCGGCTCCTTTTTTTATGCCAGTAATTTTTGCAGGTGCAGCAACAACCGATCTATGGCGCGATAGCTCAGCGCTTCCTGCAGATGGTGTCTTTCAATCTCTGGGTCTCCTTCCACATCGGCAATAGTGCGAGCCACTTTCAGCAGGCGCTGCCATGCACGGATCGAGAGCCCAAATCGCGTCAATGTCTCTTCAAGCCAGCAGGCATCCTCAGCCTTAAG
Organism: Enterobacter cloacae subsp. cloacae ATCC 13047; assembly: GCF_000025565.1. NCBI lineage: Bacteria > Pseudomonadati > Pseudomonadota > Gammaproteobacteria > Enterobacterales > Enterobacteriaceae > Enterobacter > Enterobacter cloacae. Next base: position 5,146,028 of record NC_014121.1, on the reverse strand, counting down.
ATGGCAAAACTGCCGAATCTCAGCATTATCCAGACGCGCATTCAGCTTATGTTGACGAGCGTACTGTCGGGCCTGTGAGGCGATAACCCGTTCGCGAACCTTCGCTGTGCTCTCACCGCGTATCGTTGTCTGGCTGAGCAAACCAGGGGGCGGTAATGGGATCTCCAGGGATAAATCAAAACGATCGAGGAAAGGGCCTGACAGCTTCCCCAGATAGCGCAGCGTCTGCTCAGGCGTGCAGCGATTATGATTTCCCTGATAATGGCCTGATGGGCTGGGGTTCATGGCGGCAACCAGCTGGAACTGTGCCGGGTAGCTTATTTTGGCGCGCGTGCGGGAGATATGGATCTCGCCAGATTCGATAGGTTCCCGCAGGGCATCCAGTACGCGGCGTTCAAACTCAGGCAGTTCATCAAGGAACAGGATGCCATTGTGTGCCAGCGAGATCTCTCCCGGCCCCGGAATGGAGCCCCCTCCGACCATGGCCGTCAGGGAGGCACTGTGATGGGGAGAGCGAAAAGGGCGTCGTCGCCACTGTTTTTGCAATGATGCAGAGCTCACCAGGCTAAATATCGCTGCGCTTTCAAGTGCTTCATGATTATTGAGTGGTGGCAATAACCCGCTCAGCCTGCTCGCCAGCATGGTTTTCCCTGTTCCCGGCGGGCCAATCAGCAACAGGTTATGTCCTCCGGCTGCGGTGATCTCCAGTGCCCGCTTCCCCTGCTCCTGCCCGATAATATCGCTGAGGTCGTCCGGGCTTTCAGGCAGGATATCTCCGGTTTCCTCTGGCTCGGAGAGCGTATGTCGGCCTTCAAGGTGCGCGCAGACTTCCTGCAAATGCCCCGCGACCAGGCACCCTTTCTCGGCAATCAGGCTCACTTCTGAGGCATTTTCATTGGCTACAATAATTTGTCGACCAGCATGAATGGCTTCCAGCGCACCAGAGATGGCGCCAGGAACGCCTCTTAACGCGCCTGTAAGCGCCAGTTCGCCAATGAACTCGTACGAGCCTAGCCTCGCTGTGTTGAGCTGCTCAGAGGCTGCGAGAAGCGCAATAGCGATAGGTAAATCGTATCGTCCGCCCTCCTTGGGCAGATCCGCGGGGGCAAGATTGATCGTAATCTTCTTTGCGGGGAAGGTATAACCGCTATTGATAATTGCGCTGCGAACCCGATCTCTGGCTTCTTTGACCGTGGTTTCTGGCAAGCCGACAAGCGTTAGCCCAGGGAGCCCATTACTCAGATGAACCTCCACAGAAATAAGCGGTGCCTTTACTCCGATAGCCGCGCGCGTGTAAACAACTGACAGTGACATAAGCACCTCCTCAGTGAGTCACTATGTCAGTATTGATTTTGCCTGTTGAGCGTCAGTTGGCTGATTTACGACGCTCATTCCTGCTTTTTAGCGACATAGTGTAACTATTTCACTCATTCGGAAGCTATCTCGCAAAGAGAAGGACGGAACGTTGCAGAGCGCTAAAACACGCCAAAAAAATGAAAAATATTCACTCTCTAATTTCCTTATATAAAACAAAGCTTTTCAGGAATATGATTTGCCTGCTAATCAAATCCGTCATAAATAAATCTTGTGTTTGGTTTGATAACTGTGATAACTCTTTAGGCATTCCTTCGAACAAGATGCACAAAGAACTGAAAATGACAGCCCTTCTACTAGTGATTAGCCTGGTCGTGATTAGCGTGGTGGTGATTATTATCCCACCGTGCGGGGCTGCACTTGGACGAGGAAAGGCTTAGAAATCAAGCCTTAACGAACTAAGACCCCCGCACCGAAAGGTCCGGGGGTTTTTTTATGACTAAAAAACTTAAACGAGGAGCAGAGAATGACAAATAGCACAAAATTCTGTTTCTCCCGATTTATGACGGGGAACTAACTATGAATGGGGCACAGTGGGTAGTACATGCGTTGCGCGCACAGGGAGTCGAAACCGTCTTTGGTTATCCGGGAGGCGCAATTATGCCGATTTACGATGCACTGTATGACGGCGGCGTGGAACACCTCTTGTGCCGACACGAGCAGGGCGCAGCCATGGCGGCCATTGGCTATGCACGTGCCACCGGTAAAACGGGCGTCTGCATGGCAACGTCTGGACCGGGCGCCACAAACCTGATCACCGGTCTGGCTGACGCGCTGCTCGATTCCGTTCCCGTGGTGGCGATCACCGGCCAGGTGGCCTCACCCTTCATCGGTACCGATGCCTTCCAGGAAGTCGATGTGCTCGGCTTGTCGCTGGCCTGCACCAAACACAGCTTCCTCGTGCAGTCCCTCGAAGAACTGCCAGGCGTGATGGCGGAAGCGTTCCGTATTGCCAGCTCTGGCCGTCCTGGCCCGGTTCTGGTGGATATCCCGAAAGATATTCAGGTCGCACTCGGCGAGCTGGAACCGCACTTCTCCACCGTTGAAAGTGACGACGCGTTCCCACATGCGGAAGTCGAAGAGGCGCGTCGGATGCTGGCGCAGGCAGCCCAGCCGATGTTGTACGTCGGCGGCGGCGTTGGCATGGCACAGGCAGTTCCGGCCCTGCGCGAATTTATCGCGGTAACGCAAATGCCTGTCACCTGCACGCTGAAAGGGTTGGGCGCAGTGGATGCTGACTACCCATACTACCTGGGCATGCTGGGGATGCACGGCACCAAAGCGGCAAACCTGGCGGTGCAGGAGTGTGATTTGCTGATTGCCGTCGGTGCCCGTTTTGACGATCGCGTGACCGGCAAGCTGAATACCTTCGCGCCAAACGCCAAAGTTATCCATATGGATATCGACCCGGCGGAAATGAACAAACTGCGTCAGGCGCATGTTGCGCTGCAGGGCGATCTCAACACGTTGCTGCCGGCGTTACAGCAGCCTTTGAATATCGGCGAGTGGCGCCAGCACACGGCTGAAATGCGTGCCGAGCACGCCTGGCGTTACGACCATCCGGGTGAGGCCATCTATGCGCCGCTGTTGTTGAAGCAGTTGTCTGATCGTAAACCGGCAGACAGCGTAGTGACGACCGATGTCGGCCAGCACCAGATGTGGTCTGCGCAGCACATGACCTACACCCGCCCGGAAAACTTCATCACCTCCAGCGGATTAGGCACGATGGGCTTCGGCCTGCCTGCCGCGGTGGGTGCTCAGGTTGCGCGTCCAAACGATACGGTCATTTGTATCTCCGGTGACGGCTCCTTCATGATGAACGTTCAGGAGTTGGGCACCGTTAAGCGTAAACAATTGCCGCTGAAGATCGTGTTGCTCGATAACCAGCGTTTAGGGATGGTGCGCCAGTGGCAGCAGCTGTTCTTCGAGGAGCGCTACAGCGAAACCACCCTGACTGATAACCCCGATTTCCTCACTCTGGCCAGCGCCTTTGGCATTCCTGGACAGCACATCACCCGTAAAGACCAGGTTGAAGCGGCACTCGACACCATGCTGTCAAGCGAAGGGCCTTACCTGCTTCATGTCTCAATCGACGAGCTTGAGAACGTCTGGCCGTTGGTACCGCCAGGTGCCAGTAACTCACAAATGCTGGAGAAATTATCATGATGCAACATCAGGTCGCCGTTCAGGCTCGCTTCAATCCAGAGACATTAGAACGCGTTTTGCGCGTAGTCCGTCATCGTGGCTTTCAGATTTGCTCTATGAATATGGAGACGGCCACTGACGCCCAAAACATCAGTATCGAATTAACCGTTGCCAGCCCGCGCCCGGTCGACTTACTGTTTAGTCAATTATCAAAGCTGGTGGATGTTGCCCATGTTGCCATCTGCCAGAGCACAACCACATCACAACAAATCCGCGCCTGAGCGTGACAGGAAGAGAAAATGACGACAAAAAAAGCTGATTACATTTGGTTCAATGGTGAGATGGTTCGTTGGGAGGATGCGAAGGTCCACGTGATGTCCCATGCGCTGCACTACGGTACGTCTGTGTTTGAAGGCATCCGTTGCTACGACTCTCACAAAGGGCCAGTGGTGTTCCGTCATCGTGAACATATGCAGCGTCTGCATGACTCAGCCAAAATTTATCGTTTCCCGGTTTCTCAGAGCGTTGATGAGCTGATGGAAGCCTGCCGCGAGGTGATTCGTAAGAACAACCTGACCAGCGCCTATATTCGTCCGCTGGTCTTCGTGGGTGACGTGGGCATGGGCGTAAACCCGCCAGCCGGTTACACCACAGACGTGATCATTGCTGCGTTCCCGTGGGGGGCGTACCTGGGTGCAGAAGCGCTGGAGCAAGGGATCGACGCAATGGTCTCGTCCTGGAACCGCGTGGCGCCTAATACCATCCCAACTGCGGCCAAGGCGGGCGGTAACTACCTCTCCTCACTGCTGGTCGGCAGCGAAGCGCGCCGCCACGGCTATCAGGAAGGCATCGCGCTGGATGTGAACGGTTATATCTCTGAAGGCGCAGGTGAAAACCTGTTTGAAGTGAAAGACGGTATCCTGTTCACCCCGCCGTTTACCTCTTCAGCCCTGCCGGGTATTACCCGTGACGCCATCATTAAGCTGGCGAAAGATCTGGGTATCGAAGTGCGTGAACAGGTTCTGTCCCGCGAATCCCTGTATCTGGCCGATGAAGTCTTTATGTCCGGTACGGCGGCTGAGATCACGCCGGTTCGCAGTGTAGACGGTATTCAGGTGGGCGCAGGCCGCTGTGGCCCGGTTACCAAACGTATTCAGCAAGCCTTCTTCGGCCTCTTCACCGGCGAAACAGAAGATAAATACGGCTGGTTGGATCAGGTTAATCAATAAGCATAAATATGGGACGGCACGCACCGTCCCATTTAATAGTCAGACGGGAGTAAATAAAGCATGCCTAAGTATCGTTCCGCCACCACCACCCACGGCCGTAACATGGCGGGTGCCCGCGCACTGTGGCGCGCCACCGGGATGACCGACGCTGATTTCGGTAAACCTATCATCGCCGTGGTGAACTCCTTCACCCAGTTTGTGCCGGGCCATGTGCACCTGCGCGATCTCGGCAAACTGGTTGCTGAGCAAATTGAAGCTGCGGGCGGTGTGGCGAAAGAATTCAACACCATTGCGGTGGATGACGGTATCGCGATGGGGCACGGGGGTATGCTCTATTCACTGCCGTCGCGCGAGCTGATTGCCGACTCGGTGGAATACATGGTTAACGCTCACTGTGCGGATGCCATGGTCTGTATCTCCAACTGCGACAAAATCACCCCGGGGATGCTGATGGCTTCCCTGCGTCTGAACATTCCGGTAATTTTCGTCTCCGGTGGTCCTATGGAAGCGGGCAAGACCAAGCTTTCTGACAAAATCATCAAGCTCGACCTGGTCGATGCGATGATCCAGGGCGCGGATCCAAAAGTGTCTGACGAGCAGAGCAACCAGGTGGAACGCTCCGCGTGCCCAACCTGCGGCTCCTGTTCCGGGATGTTCACCGCCAACTCCATGAACTGTCTGACCGAAGCACTGGGCCTCTCTCAGCCGGGTAACGGTTCGCTTCTGGCGACGCACGCTGACCGTAAAGCGCTGTTCCTCAACGCCGGTAAGCGCATTGTTGAACTGACCAAACGTTACTACGAGCAGGACGATGCCAGCGCGCTGCCGCGTAACATCGCCAGCAAGGCGGCGTTCGAAAATGCCATGACGCTGGATATCGCCATGGGCGGTTCTACTAACACCGTTTTGCACCTGCTGGCTGCGGCGCAGGAAGCGGAAATCGACTTCACCATGAGCGATATCGATAAGCTGTCCCGCAAAGTGCCGCAACTGTGTAAAGTCGCGCCAAGCACCCAGAAATACCACATGGAAGACGTACACCGTGCGGGTGGCGTCATCGGTATTCTTGGCGAGCTGGATCGCGCCGGGCTGCTGAACCGCGATGTGAAGAACGTTCTCGGTCTGACGTTGCCGCAGACGCTGGATAAATATGACGTGATGCTGACTCAGGATGAGGCGGTGAAAAACATGTTCCGCGCGGGTCCGGCCGGTATTCGTACCACGCAGGCCTTCTCTCAGGATTGTCGCTGGGACACCCTGGATGATGACCGCGCCGAAGGCTGCATCCGTTCGCTGGAGCACGCCTACAGTAAAGACGGCGGTCTGGCCGTGCTGTACGGCAACTTTGCGGAAAACGGCTGTATCGTAAAAACCGCGGGCGTGGATGACAGCATCCTCAAATTCACCGGCCCGGCCAAAGTGTACGAAAGCCAGGACGAGGCGGTAGACGCCATCCTGGGCGGCAAAGTTGTGGAAGGCGACGTGGTGGTCATCCGTTACGAAGGGCCGAAAGGCGGTCCAGGCATGCAGGAGATGCTCTACCCAACCACCTTCCTGAAATCGATGGGCCTCGGTAAAGCCTGTGCGTTGATCACCGACGGACGTTTCTCGGGCGGTACGTCCGGCCTCTCCATCGGCCACGTATCACCGGAAGCAGCGAGCGGCGGCAACATTGCGATCATCGAAGACGGTGACCTGATTGAAATCGACATTCCGAATCGCGGGATCCAGCTCAAGCTGAGCGATCAAGAGATCGCGGCTCGTCGTGAAGCACAGGAAGCGCGCGGCGATAAAGCCTGGACGCCGAAGGACCGCCAGCGTGAAGTCTCCTTCGCCCTGCGCGCTTACGCGAGCCTTGCGACCAGTGCAGACAAAGGCGCGGTACGCGATAAATCGAAACTTGGGGGCTAATGATGGCCGAGTCACAACCCTTATCCGCCGCCCCTGAGGGGGCGGAATATCTCCGGGCAGTGCTACGCGCGCCGGTCTATGAAGCGGTGCAGGTCACCCCGCTGCAGAAAATGGAAAAACTCTCTTCCCGCCTCGACAACGTGATTCTGGTGAAGCGCGAAGATCGTCAGCCGGTGCACAGCTTCAAGCTGCGCGGGGCCTACGCGATGATGGCCGGGTTGACCGACGAGCAAAAAGCACGCGGCGTGATTACCGCGTCGGCGGGCAACCACGCGCAGGGTGTGGCGTTCTCGTCTGCCCGTTTGGGGTTGAAAGCGCTGATCGTGATGCCGGTTGCCACGGCAGACATCAAAGTGGATGCGGTGCGTGGCTTCGGCGGCGAAGTGCTGCTCCACGGCGCTAACTTTGACGAAGCAAAAGCCAAAGCGATCGAGTTGGCGCAGCAGCAGGGCTTTACCTGGGTACCACCGTTCGACCATCCGATGGTGATTGCAGGACAAGGTACCCTGGCGCTGGAACTGCTGCAGCAGGATGCCCATCTTGACCGTGTTTTCGTTCCGGTGGGCGGCGGTGGCTTAGCTGCAGGCGTGGCGGTGCTGATCAAACAGCTGATGCCGCAGATCAAAGTGATTGCCGTGGAAGCGGAAGATTCAGCCTGCCTGAAGGCCGCGCTGGATGCGGGTCATCCGGTCGATCTTCCGCGCGTTGGGCTGTTTGCCGAAGGCGTGGCCGTGAAACGTATTGGCGACGAAACCTTCCGTCTGTGCCAGGAGTATCTTGACGACATCGTCACCGTCGACAGCGATGCGATCTGTGCGGCGATGAAAGATCTCTTCGAGGATGTGCGTGCGGTGGCGGAACCGTCCGGCGCGCTGGCATTGGCTGGAATGAAAAAATACATTGCCCAGCACAACATTCGCGGCGAGCGCCTGGCGCACGTGCTCTCGGGTGCTAACGTCAACTTCCACGGTCTGCGTTACGTTTCTGAACGCTGCGAGCTGGGCGAGCAACGTGAGGCCCTGCTGGCGGTGACCATTCCGGAAGAGAAGGGCAGCTTCCTGAAGTTCTGTCAGCTGCTTGGTGGCCGTTCGGTAACGGAGTTCAACTACCGTTTTGCCGATGCGAAAGACGCCTGTATTTTTGTCGGCGTGCGTTTAAGCCGCGGTCTGGAAGAGCGCAAAGAGATCCTCAACCTGCTGCACGAAGGCGGCTACAGCGTGGTCGATCTCTCTGACGATGAGATGGCGAAGCTGCACGTACGTTATATGGTCGGCGGTCGTCCGTCGAAGCCGCTTAAAGAACGTCTTTACAGCTTTGAGTTCCCGGAATCCCCGGGCGCGTTGCTGAAGTTCCTGCATACGCTGGGCACGCACTGGAACATCTCTCTGTTCCACTACCGCAGCCATGGCACCGACTATGGCCGCGTGCTGGCCGCGTTTGAACTGGCCGAGCACGAGCCGGATTTCGAAACGCGTCTGAACGAGCTGGGCTATGAGTGCCATGATGAAACCCACAACCCGGCGTTCCGTTTCTTCCTCGCGGGCTAAGGGGAGGTCTGCGTGTAGGTCGGGTAAGCGTAGCGCCACCCGACTTTAATGGTTCGGCAATATCTTCCAGAACGCATCAATAAGCGGCTCATGCAGCCGCTTTTTTTGTGCACACACGCCAAGCTCGAACGGTGTCTTTTCGTCGCTGCGCTCCAGAATCATCACGCGATTTCGCACCGGTTCCGGGCTGTTTTCCAGCACCACTTCCGGCAGCAGCGCCACGCCGCAGCCAAGCGCCACCATCGAGACCATCGCCTCGTGTCCACCCACCGTCGCGTAAATCGACGGATTACTGATTTTCTGACGACGGAACCAGAGTTCGATACGGCGTCGCACCGGACCCTGATCGGCCATGATAAACGGCACCGATGACCAGTCCGGCTTTTCCACCGACACCTGATTACGCACCGGGCAGGGTAGCGCCGGGGCGATCAGCACCACCGCCAGATTCTCCAGCATGGAGAACGCCACCGCGCCCGGCAGGGTTTCGGGCTTCCCGGCAATGGCCAGATCGGCTTCGCCTGTGACGACTTTTTCCATAGCATCCGCGGCATCGCCGGTGGTGAGCTTAATTTCAACCGAGGGATGCTCCGCGCGGAAACGGTCAAGGATAGGGGGAAGATGGCTATAGGCGGCCGTTACGGAACAGAAAATATGCAGCTCGCCGGATAAAGACGGCCCTTTCTGATCGATGGCGTGTCGTAGCTGCTGATACTGCAGCAACGTCTGCTGAGCAAAGACCCGCAGCTCTTCGCCCGCTTCCGTGAGGGTAACGGTGCGATTATCACGCACAAACAGCGGCTGGCCGAGGTCCTCTTCAAGGCGCTGGATCTGGCGCGAAAGCGTGGACGGGCTGACGTGCATGGCCCGGGCGCTACGGCCAAAATGGCGGCTTTCCGCCAGATGCAGGAACATTTTCAGATCGCGTAAATCCACGGATTCCACTCCCCCTTTTTACATTGCAGATATTGCAACGTGACGTTGTGAATATATCAATTTCCGCAATAAATTTCCTGTTGTAATGTGGGTACATTCTCGCTGAAACGCGAACCGAACAATAAGACACACAACATCACGAGGTATCACCCATGGCTAACTACTTTAATACACTGAACTTGCGCCAGCAGCTGGCGCAGCTGGGCAAATGCCGCTTCATGGCGCGCGATGAATTTGCTGATGGCGCGAGCTACCTTCAGGGTAAAAAAGTGGTCATCGTCGGCTGTGGCGCGCAGGGTCTGAACCAGGGCCTGAACATGCGTGACTCCGGGCTGGATATCTCTTACGCCCTGCGCAAAGAAGCAATTGCTGAAAAACGCGCTTCCTGGCGTAAAGCGACCGAAAACGGCTTCAAAGTGGGTACCTACGAAGAGCTGATCCCGCAGGCGGATCTGGTTGTTAACCTGACGCCAGACAAACAGCACTCTGATGTTGTGCGCTCCGTTCAGCCGCTGATGAAAGACGGCGCGGCGCTGGGTTACTCTCACGGCTTCAACATCGTTGAAGTGGGCGAGCAGATCCGTAAAGACATCACCGTAGTGATGGTGGCTCCGAAGTGTCCGGGTACAGAAGTGCGTGAAGAGTACAAGCGTGGCTTCGGCGTGCCGACGCTGATCGCGGTTCACCCGGAAAACGATCCGAAAGGCGAAGGGATGGCGATCGCTAAAGCATGGGCAGCGGCTACCGGTGGCCACCGTGCGGGCGTTCTGGAATCTTCCTTCGTGGCTGAAGTGAAATCTGACCTGATGGGCGAGCAGACCATTCTGTGCGGCATGCTGCAGGCCGGTTCACTGCTGTGCTTCGATAAGCTGGTGGAAGAGGGTACCGACCCGGCATACGCAGAAAAACTGATTCAGTTCGGCTGGGAAACCATCACCGAAGCGCTGAAGCAGGGCGGTATCACGCTGATGATGGATCGTCTGTCCAACCCGGCGAAACTGCGTGCTTTCGCGCTGTCCGAACAACTGAAAACCATTATGGCGCCGCTGTTCCAGAAACATATGGACGACATCATCTCCGGCGAGTTCTCTTCCGGCATGATGGCTGACTGGGCGAATGATGATAAGAAACTGCTGACCTGGCGTGAAGAGACCGGTAAGACCGCGTTCGAAACTGCGCCACAGTATGAAGGTAAAATCGGCGAGCAAGAGTACTTCGACAAAGGCGTACTGATGATCGCGATGGTGAAAGCAGGTGTTGAGCTGGCGTTCGAAACCATGGTGGATTCCGGCATCATCGAAGAGTCTGCGTACTACGAATCACTGCACGAGCTGCCGCTGATCGCGAACACCATCGCCCGTAAGCGTCTGTACGAAATGAACGTGGTTATCTCCGATACCGCTGAGTACGGCAACTACCTGTTCTCTTATGCATGCGTACCGCTGCTGAAAGAGTTCATGACCACCCTGCAACCGGGCGATCTGGGCAAAGCCATTGCGGAAGGTGCGGTAGACAACGCGCAACTGCGCGATGTGAACGAAGCGATTCGCAGCCACCAGATCGAGAAAGTAGGTCACAAACTGCGTGGCTACATGACCGATATGAAACGTATCGCGGTAGCGGGTTAACAACCTTGTCGGGTGACGCTTCGCTTACCCGACCTACAAAACGCTAAGACGTAGGCCGGGTAAGGCGCAGCCGCCACCCGGCTTTTTATTTGCGATAGAGGACCTTGATCACGTGATAGCCGAACTGCGTATGCAGTGGGCCAGTCGGCTCCAGTACCGGGCAGGAGAAGACCACTTTGTCGAACGCCGGAACCATCTGACCCTGACGGAATTCACCTAAGTCACCGCCGCGTTTGCCTGACGGGCAAATGGAGTGCTTCTTCGCCAGCTTGCCGAAGTCGGCGCCGTTTTTGAGCTGCTCCAGAAGATCCAGAGCCAGTTTCTCTTCTTTAACAAGGATATGCAGTGCTGCTGCTGTTTTTGCCATGATCGTGCCTTGAGTGGTATGGATTAGGCTCGCTATACTACCACGCTGTTATTCTCCCCTCCTGACTTTCATTGAGTGATCATTTATGCGTTTAAACCCCGGACAACAACAAGCTGTCGAATTTGTCACCGGACCGTGTCTGGTGCTGGCGGGGGCTGGCTCCGGCAAAACGCGTGTGATCACGAACAAAATCGCCCACCTGATCCGCGGCTGCGGCTATCAGGCCCGGCATATCGCTGCGGTGACCTTTACCAACAAAGCGGCGCGCGAAATGAAAGAGCGTGTCGGCCAGACGCTGGGGCGTAAAGAGGCGCGAGGCCTGATGATCTCCACGTTCCACACGCTGGGGCTGGATATCATCAAACGTGAATACGCGGCGCTGGGGATGAAGTCTAACTTCTCGCTCTTCGACGACACCGATCAGGTGGCATTGCTTAAAGAGCTTACCGAGGGGCTGATCGAAGATGACAAAGTGCTGTTGCAGCAGCTGATCTCGACGATCTCCAACTGGAAAAACGATCTGATGACCCCCGCTCAGGCGGCGGCAAGCGCCAAAGGTGAGCGGGATCGGATCTTCGCTCACTGCTACGGTCTGTACGATGCACATATGAAAGCGTGTAACGTGCTGGATTTTGACGATCTGATCCTACTGCCCACGCTGCTGTTGCAGCGTAATGAAGAGGTGCGTGAACGCTGGCAGAACAAAATCCGCTATCTGCTGGTGGATGAATACCAGGACACCAACACCAGCCAGTATGAGCTGGTGAAGCTGCTGGTGGGACAGCGCGCGCGTTTCACCGTGGTAGGCGATGATGACCAGTCTATCTACTCCTGGCGCGGTGCGCGCCCACAAAACCTGGTGCTGCTGAGCAAAGATTTTCCGGCGCTGCAGGTGATCAAGCTGGAACAGAACTACCGCTCATCCGGGCGCATCCTGAAAGCGGCAAATATCCTGATTGCCAATAACCCGCACGTCTTCGAAAAACGCCTTTTCTCGGAACTTGGCTATGGTACGGAGCTCAAAGTACTCAGTGCTAATAATGAAGAGCATGAAGCGGAGCGCGTGACGGGCGAGCTAATTGCGCACCACTTCGTCAATAAAACGGAATATAAAGATTACGCGATCCTCTATCGCGGCAACCACCAGTCGCGCGTCTTTGAAAAGATGCTGATGCAGAACCGCATCCCGTACAAAATTTCCGGCGGAACCTCCTTCTTCTCGCGCCCTGAAATCAAAGATCTGCTGGCCTATCTGCGTGTGCTCACCAACCCGGATGACGACAGCGCCTTTCTGCGTATCGTGAACACGCCGAAACGTGAAATCGGCCCGGCGACGCTGCAAAAGCTCGGTGAATGGGCGATGACGCGCAACAAAAGCCTGTTCACCGCCAGCTTCGATATGGGGCTGAGCCAGACGTTAACCGGGCGCGGTTATGATTCCTTAACCCGCTTTACCCACTGGCTTGGCGAAGTCCAGCGTCTGGCGGAGCGCGAACCGGTTGCCGCCGTTCGCGATCTGATCCACGGCATCGACTACGAGTCCTGGCTGTATGAAACCTCTGCCAGCCCGAAGGCGGCAGAGATGCGCATGAAAAACGTTAACCAGCTATTCAGCTGGATGACGGAAATGCTGGAAGGCTCAGAAATCGACGAGCCGATGACCCTGACCCAGGTCGTTACCCGCTTTACGCTACGCGACATGATGGAGCGCGGTGAGAGCGAAGAGGAAGCCGATCAGGTTCAGCTGATGACGCTGCATGCGTCTAAAGGGCTGGAGTTTCCGTATGTTTACCTGGTCGGCATGGAAGAGGGCTTACTGCCGCACCAGAGCAGCATTGATGAAGATAACGTCGATGAAGAGCGTCGTCTGGCCTACGTGGGCATTACCCGCGCACAGAAAGAACTAACGTTCACGCTGTGTAAAGAGCGCCGTCAGTATGGCGAGCTGGTTCGCCCTGAGCCGAGCCGTTTCCTGCTGGAGTTGCCGCAGGATGACCTGATCTGGGAGCAGGAGCGCAAGGTGATTACCGCTGAAGAACGAATGCACAAAGGTCAGGCTAACGTCGCCAACATTCGCGCCATGCTGGCTAAAGCCAAAGAGAAGGGATAAGAATTTGCAGGCCGGGTCAGGCGAAGCCGCCGCCCGGCAATGCACAGCGTGTTACTTCACTTCAAGCGCCCAGTGGACATAGCTCTGCCACTGGCACTCCTGCTCAATCATCTCTGCCCCAAGCGGGTGATTATCAATCCAGTTTTCCGGCAGCGTCAGAGACAGTCTTTCGTCATCCGCCACCAGATGAATATTGGGCAGCAAATCATCGCGACGTCGGCTGGCAAACAGAATTGCCAGACGCAGCAGGCGGCACAGATGCTCGGCCACGCGCGGCGGCACGGCGTTTTGCTGATGTAACGAGGAGAGGTCAACGGCGTTGGTTTGGTTCAGCAGTAACGTTGCCAGCAGTTTCTTTTGTGCCGGCGTGTAGCCCGGCAGATCGAGATTACGCACCAGCCAGGCTGCGTGCAGCGGCGCCTGCTTATACTCGACGCTCAGCCCAATTTCATGCAGCGCGCAGGCACTTAGCAGCAGATCGCGGCTCAACGGGTCAATATCCCAGCTATTTTTTACCTGATCGGCAAACAGTGATGCCAGCTGACCTACCCGTTGCGCTTGATCGGTATCGACAATAAAGCGACGCTGTACGTTACGCAGGGTTCGGGTGCGGATGTCCTGATCAACCGAAAGATGCAGCATTCCGTAGACCAGCCCTTCACGCAGCGCACCACCGGCCAGCGTCATACACTGGATGTTCAGCTCGGTAAAAATGGCGATCAAAATGGCCAGGCCGCTCGGGAAGACCAGCGCGCGTTCCAGCGTCAGGCCTTCTATTTCCAGCTCTTCCAGGCGACCACATTGAATCGCGCGCTGTTTTAACTGCTGGAGCTTGGTAAGCGTGATCCGCTCGTCCATCCCCTGGGCCATCATGATTTCCTGCAACGCCTGCACGGTACCTGACGCACCCACGCAGACTTTCCAGCCGTGATAGCGCAGTTCGTCCATCACCGGACGTAACACCTCGCGGGCGGCATTTTCCGCTTCGTCGAAGTTTTCTTTACCCAGATTTCGATCGGCAAAGTAGCGCTCAAGCCAGGTCACACAGCCCATCGACAGGCTGAACAGCGAAGTCGCCTGCGCGCCCGTGCCGGTGACGAGCTCGGTGCTGGCACCCCCGATATCGACGACCAGACGGCGATCGTCGCCGCCCGTCGTGTGCGCAACACCCTGATAGATCAGACGTGCTTCTTCTTCACCGCTGATAACCTGAACCGGGCACCCGAGAATTTCCTGCGCTTTGGCAATAAAATCCACGGCGTTTACTGCCAGGCGTAGCGTCGCGGTGGCGACAACGGTAATTTGCGAATGGGGGATATCCTGCAGGCGTTCGGCAAAGAGACGCAGACACTGCCAGCCACGTTCCATGGCTTCGGGAGAGAGATAATTATCGCTGCTCAGGCCCGCCGCGAGGCGGACCTTGCGCTTAATGCGCGTCAGCGTTTGTATGCTTCCCGCCACCTCGCGCACAACCAGCATATGAAAACTATTCGAACCGAGATCAATTGCCGCATAAAGCGAGGTGGAGCTGAGCATATTTTCTTAACCTGAACGACGACGATTACGCGGTGCGCCAGAACGACGCGGGCCATTGCCGGAGCGGGCGCGGGTAAGGCGCTTAGGCGGCGGCAGTTCGCTTAACAGCGCATCCGGATTGTATTTACTCTGTGGAATAGAGTGACCAATGTAGGCCTCAATCGCCGGGAGATTCAGCGCATATTCTTCACACGCAAGGCTAATGGAGTGACCGCTTGCGCCTGCACGACCGGTACGACCAATGCGGTGTACGTAGTCTTCGCAGTCATCCGGCAGGTCATAGTTGAAGACGTGCGTGACGGCGGGTATATGCAGACCACGCGCGGCCACGTCGGTTGCGACCAGAATATCGAGATCGCCACGGGTAAATTCGTCGAGAATACGCAGGCGTTTTTTCTGTGCCACATCGCCGGTCAGCAGACCCACACGGTGACCATCCGCAGCCAGATGGCCCCAAATATCTTCACAGCGGTGTTTGGTGTTCGCGAAGATAATGGCGCGATCTGGCCACTCTTCTTCGATCAGCGTTTGCAGCAGGCGCATTTTCTCTTCATTGGAAGGATAGAAGAGCTCTTCTTTAATGCGGTGACCTGTTTTCTGCTCCGGCTCCACTTCCACATATTCGGCGTTGTTCATCTGCTCGAACGCCAGCTCGCGTACGCGATAAGAAAGGGTAGCGGAGAACAGCATGTTCAGACGCTGGTTCGCTGGGGGCATGCGACGGAACAGCCAGCGGATGTCTTTGATAAAGCCCAGATCGTACATGCGGTCGGCTTCATCCAGCACCACAACCTGGATTGCGCCGAGGTTAATGTGATTCTGTTTTGCATAATCGATAAGACGGCCAGTGGTACCGATCAGGATATCCACGCCGCTTTCCAGCACTTTCAGCTGCTTATCGTAGCCATCGCCGCCGTAAGCCAGGCCAATCTTCAGGCCGGTCGCCTGCGTCAGAGGTTCAGCGTCTGCGTGGATCTGTACCGCCAGTTCTCGCGTCGGAGCCATGATAAGCGCGCGCGGCTGGTTAACTTTGCGGTCTGCAATCGCTGGATGAGAAAGTAAATAGTGAAACGTTGACGTTAAAAACGCCATCGTTTTGCCAGTACCGGTTTGCGCCTGCCCTGCTACGTCACGACCGGCCAGCGTCAGCGGCAGGGCGAGAGCCTGAATGGGCGTGCAGTTATGAAACCCTTTATTTTCAAGGGCTTCAATCACTTTTGGGTGCAGGGCGAAGTCGGAAAACTTCTGTTCTGTTAAATGTGTTTTGCTCATAGTGTGGTAGAATATCAGCTTACTATTGCTTTACGAAAGCGTATCCGGTGAAATAAAGTCAACCTTTAGTTGGTTAATGCGACATCAACACGTCGTTGATGAAGGCGAAACCAACGCACCAGGCTTATTCCTGTGGAGTTATATATGAGCGATAAAATTATTCACCTGACTGACGACAGTTTTGACACGGACGTACTTAAGGCTGACGGGCTGACCCTCGTCGATTTCTGGGCTGAATGGTGTGGTCCTTGCAAAATGATCGCCCCGATTCTGGATGAGATCGCTGACGAATATCAGGGCAAACTGACCGTTGCCAAGCTGAACATCGACCAGAACCCGGGTACCGCGCCAAAATACGGCATCCGTGGCATCCCGACCCTGCTGCTGTTTAAAAACGGCGAAGTGGCGGCGACCAAAGTGGGCGCACTGTCCAAAGGTCAACTGAAAGAGTTCCTCGACGCTAACCTGGCGTAAGGTTTCTCCGCTGCGCGTCCAGAGGCCAAAATGATGTGCAACTCTGGACGCCCGGCTTAAGTCGTGCTAAGTTAGCTATGACTTCGTTTTAAACATATCTTGTTGTTTGAATCTTGTTTTACCCGAAACTTCCCGTTGTTAACATAAACAGTGCGTGAAGTGGCTAAATTCCGGGCTTGTCACTCAATCCGTCTTGTCGTTTCAGATCTGCGTTCTTTCCCTGTGACCAGACAGCGAACAGACATGAGTTGATGGCCGCTAAACAGGCATGGATGACCCTGCCATACCATTCACAACATTAAGTTCGAGAATCACCCCGAGTTTAAGAACCCACACCATTATGAATCTTACCGAATTAAAGAATACGCCGGTTTCTGAGCTGATCACTCTCGGCGAAAATATGGGACTGGAAAACCAGGCTCGTATGCGCAAGCAGGACATCATTTTCGCCATCCTGAAGCAGCACGCTAAGAGTGGCGAAGATATCTTTGGCGACGGTGTGCTGGAGATATTGCAAGACGGATTTGGTTTCCTCCGCTCTGCAGACAGCTCCTACCTCGCCGGCCCTGACGACATCTACGTATCCCCCAGCCAAATCCGCCGTTTCAACCTCCGCACTGGTGACACCATTTCAGGTAAGATTCGTCCTCCAAAAGAGGGTGAACGCTACTTTGCGCTGTTGAAAGTTAACGAAGTTAACTACGACAAACCGGAAAACTCGCGTAACAAGATCCTCTTCGAGAACTTAACGCCGCTGCACGCGAACTCTCGTCTGCGTATGGAGCGTGGTAACGGTTCTACCGAAGACTTAACCGCGCGCGTGCTGGATCTGGCTTCGCCAATTGGTCGTGGTCAACGTGGTCTGATTGTGGCACCGCCAAAAGCGGGTAAAACCATGCTGCTGCAGAACATCGCGCAGAGCATTGCCTACAACCACCCTGACTGTGTGCTGATGGTACTGCTGATTGACGAACGTCCGGAAGAAGTGACCGAGATGCAGCGTCTGGTGAAAGGTGAAGTAGTGGCGTCGACCTTTGACGAGCCAGCATCCCGTCACGTTCAGGTTGCGGAAATGGTTATTGAGAAGGCGAAACGCCTGGTTGAGCACAAGAAAGACGTTATCATTCTGCTCGACTCCATCACCCGTCTGGCGCGTGCCTACAACACCGTGGTTCCGGCTTCCGGTAAAGTACTGACCGGTGGTGTGGATGCCAACGCCCTGCATCGTCCGAAGCGCTTCTTCGGTGCTGCACGTAATGTGGAAGAGGGCGGTAGCCTGACCATCATCGCGACGGCTCTTATCGATACCGGCTCCAAAATGGACGAAGTGATCTACGAAGAGTTTAAAGGGACAGGTAACATGGAACTGCACCTCTCTCGTAAGATTGCAGAAAAACGTGTCTTCCCGGCTATCGACTACAACCGTTCCGGTACCCGTAAGGAAGAGCTGCTCACCACTCAGGAAGAGCTGCAGAAAATGTGGATCCTGCGCAAAATCATTCATCCGATGGGTGAAATCGACGCAATGGAATTCCTCATTAACAAACTGGCGATGACCAAAACCAACGACGATTTCTTCGACATGATGAAGCGCTCGTAACGCAAATAAAGCCAGTGAACGCCACGTTTTTACGTGGCGTTTTTCTTTTATGGACTATACGCTATTACCACACACTCCCAATTTTGACCGGTCGGTGCGACAATTAAGACTATTGGCACAGTAAAAACATTAATTGTCTGAATAATAAACAAATGGGGTTGTTAGAGGTTTGCTTTATGCCTTCAGGCTTTGCGCCTTCATGGTTATACTTCCGCGACTAACATTTGTTGAGAACATCCATTGTGGACCTACTTGATACGTTTACTGAACTAACCAGTATTTTTTTATTCACCACCTGCTTTCTGTTTTTTGCACGTAAGGTGGCGAAATATCTGGGGTTAGTGGATAAACCCAACTTCCGGAAGCGCCATCAGGGGATGATCCCTCTTGTAGGGGGAATCTCTGTTTTTGCTGGCCTTTGCTTCACCTTCACCATTGCTGACTACTATGTTCCGCATGTTAAGTTGTACCTGATGTGTGCGACGGTGTTGGTTTTGGTTGGGGCGCTCGACGATCGTTACGACATCAGTGTCAAAATTCGCGCTATCGTTCAGGCCGCGGTCGGCATTGCTATGATGGTGTTCGCAAAGCTTCATCTAAGCAGCCTCGGCTATATTTTTGGGTCGTGGGAGATGTTACTGGGCCCGTTTGGCTATTTCCTGACACTATTTGCTGTATGGGTTGCAATAAACGCATTCAACATGGTGGACGGCATAGATGGCTTGCTCGGTGGATTGTCCTGCGTCTCATTTGCTGCTATCGGTTTCATTTTATGGTTTGACGGTCAATACAGCCTGGCCATGTGGTGTTTTGCCATGATCGCGGCCATCCTTCCTTATATCTTATTAAATCTGGGAGCGTTAGGCCGCCGATATAAAGTGTTTATGGGTGATGCCGGTAGCACTCTGATCGGCTTTACAATCATCTGGATCTTGCTGGAAACCACACAAGGTAAAGTCCATCCCATTAGCCCGGTAACCGCGTTATGGATCATTGCCATCCCATTGATGGATATGGTTGCGATTATGTATCGCCGATTGCGTAAAGGGATGAGTCCGTTCTCCGCTGACCGCCAGCATATTCATCATTTAATCATGCGAGCCGGGTTCACTTCCCGTCAGGCATTTGTGCTTATTACACTGGCTGCTGCTATTCTGGCGGGAATTGGTGTGGCAGCTGAATACGCACAGTTTGTACCTGAGTGGGTTATGTTGGTACTGTTCTTGCTAGCGTTTTCTCTGTATGGCTATTGCATTAAACGCGCATGGAAAGTCGCTCGTTTCATTAAGCGTGTAAAACGCAGGATGCGCCGAAATAGTGGTAATAATCCAACTTTAACTAAATAAACTGGGATTGTGATGACTCAACCGTTGGTGGGAGCAAAATCAGAGATGACCGAGAATGAGCTGGATATACGTGGCTTGTTTCGCACTTTATGGGCCGGAAAACTGTGGATTGCAGGCATTGCACTGGGCTTCGCATTAGTTGCACTCGCGTATACCTTTTTTGCAAAACAGGAATGGAGTGCAACGGCGATAACTGACAAACCCACTGTTAACATGTTGGGGGGATACTATTCCCAGCAGCAGTTCCTGCGCAACCTGGATATCAAGGCAAATCTGGCGACGCCCGATCAGGCTTCCGTCATGGATGAGGCGTATAAAGAGTTTGTCATGCAGCTGGCCTCCTGGGACACGCGTCGTGATTTCTGGAGCCAGACGGATTATTACAAGCAACGCATGGTGGGCAACAGCAAAGCCGATGCCGCGCTGCTGGATGACCTGATTAACAATATTCAGTTTATGCCGGGCGATGCGCTGCGTAATCTTAATGACAGCGTCAAACTGATTGCAGAGACGGCGCCGGATGCCAATAACCTGTTGCGCCAGTATGTCGCTTTTGCCAGCCAGCGCGCCGCAAGTCATCTTAATGAAGAACTGAAAGGCGCCTGGGCGGCCCGTACCATCCAGATGAAAGCGCAGGTAAAACGTCAGGAAGAGGTGGCTAAAGCCATATTCTCCCGCCGTGTTCATAACATTGAACAGGCACTCAAAATTGCGGAACAGCACAATATTTCTCGCAGCGAAACGGACGTTCCGGCGGATGAACTGCCTGATTCTGAAATGTTCCTGCTTGGTCGTCCGATGCTGCAGGCTCGTCTGGAAAACCTGCAGGCCGTTGGCCCTGATTTTGACCTCGACTACGATCAAAACCGCGCCATGCTCAACACCCTGAATGTAGGTCCAACGCTGGACCCGCGTTTTCAGACCTATCGTTATTTGCGAACGCCTGAAGAACCTGTAAAACGCGATAGCCCACGTCGTGCATTCCTGATGATCATGTGGGGGATTGTAGGCGCACTGACGGGCGCTGGCGTGGCGTTAACACGTCGTCGCACAAATTAAGAACGCCATTGACGATGAAGGCCACGGCCTTCATCGCCTAATCGAAGAGAATCGATGTGAAAGTACTTACCGTATTTGGTACCAGGCCGGAGGCCATCAAGATGGCGCCTCTGGTGCATGCGCTGGCCAGCGATCCTGATATTGAAGCGAAAGTGTGCGTTACGGCGCAACACCGGGAGATGCTCGATCAGGTTTTAACGCTCTTTTCCATCGTCCCGGACTACGATCTGAATATTATGAAGCCGGGGCAGGGATTAACGGAGATTACCTGCCGTATCTTGCAAGAGCTTAAGCCCATTCTGGAATCCTTTAAGCCGGATGTTGTGTTGGTGCATGGCGACACCACCACTACTGTGGCGGCCAGCATGGCTGCGTTTTATCAACGTATTCCTGTCGGCCACGTTGAAGCGGGCCTACGCACCGGCAATCTTTACTCGCCGTGGCCGGAAGAAGCCAACCGCACGCTTACCGGGCATCTGGCGATGTACCACTTTGCACCCACCGAAAATTCGCGCCAGAACTTGCTGTGTGAAAATATCGCCGACAATAAAATCTTTGTGACCGGCAATACGGTTATTGATGCCCTGATTTGGGTGCGTGACCGTGTGCTGGCTAACAATGAACTTCAGGCAGAACTCGCTGCGCGTTACCCGTTCCTGAACAACGGCAAAAAAACCATTCTGGTGACCGGCCACCGTCGTGAAAGCTTTGGCCGGGGTTTCGAGCAAATCTGTCATGCGTTGGCTGAAATCGCCGCGCAAAACGAAGATGTGCAGATTGTCTATCCGGTGCATCTCAACCCTAACGTCAGCGAGCCGGTCAACCGCATTCTGGGACATGTTGAAAATGTCCTTCTGATTGAGCCGCAGGACTACATGCCGTTTGTCTGGCTTATGAATCATGCCTGGCTGATCCTCACTGATTCAGGCGGTATTCAGGAAGAAGCACCTTCACTCGGCAAGCCGGTGCTGGTAATGCGTGAAACCACCGAGCGCCCGGAGGCGGTAAAAGCGGGCACGGTGCGTCTGGTCGGCACGGATAAGCAGCGTATCGTCGATGAAGTGACACACCTGCTGCACGACGAAGAAGCGTATCAGGCGATGAGCCGGGCCCATAACCCGTACGGTGATGGGCTGGCTTGTGGCCGTATTTTGCATGCACTTAAACACAATCGGGTATCGCTATGAGTTTTACTACCATCTCTGTCATTGGTCTTGGCTATATTGGCTTGCCTACTGCGGCAGCATTTGCCTCTCGTCAAAAACAGGTTGTAGGCGTGGACATCAATGCGCGCGCGGTGGAAACCATTAACCGTGGCGAAATCCATATTGTGGAGCCCGATCTCGACCGCGTGGTCAAAGAGGCCGTTGATGGGGGATACCTGCGCGCCAGTACCACGCCGGTTGAAGCCGATGCTTATCTCATTGCTGTGCCGACGCCATTCAAAGGCGACCATGAACCCGACATGGTCTACGTCGAGGCCGCTGCGAAATCTATTGCACCTGTGCTCAAGAAAGGGGCGCTAGTGATCCTGGAGTCCACTTCTCCGGTTGGCGCAACCGAGCAGATGGCACAGTGGCTGGCAGAAGCCCGGCCGGATTTAAGCTTCCCGCAGCAGGCGGGAGAGCAGGCCGATATCAATATTGCCTACTGTCCGGAGCGCGTGCTGCCGGGGCAGGTGATGGTCGAACTGATTAAAAACGACCGCGTGATTGGCGGGATGACGCCTGTTTGTTCCGCTCGTGCCAGCGCGCTGTACAAGATTTTCCTCGAAGGCGAATGCGTGGTGACGAACTCCCGTACCGCAGAAATGTGCAAACTGACGGAAAACAGCTTCCGCGACGTGAACATCGCTTTTGCCAACGAACTGTCGCTCATTTGTGCCGATCAGGGGATTAACGTCTGGGAATTAATCAGCCTGGCGAATCGTCATCCGCGCGTTAACATTCTGCAGCCAGGCCCGGGCGTGGGCGGTCACTGTATCGCCGTCGATCCATGGTTTATCGTGGCGCAAAACCCCGATCAGGCACGCCTGATCCGCACCGCGCGCGAAGTTAACGACAGCAAGCCACACTGGGTTCTCAACCAGGTTAAAACCACGGTGGCAGATTGTCTGGCTGAGAGTGGCAAACGGGCCAGCGAACTGAAAATTGCCTGTTTTGGCCTGGCATTCAAACCTAACATCGACGATCTGCGCGAAAGCCCGGCGATGGAAATTGCTGAGATGATTGCCCAATGGCACACGGGCGAAACGCTGGTAGTCGAGCCGAATATTCATGAACTGCCGGCAAAACTGGCGGGGAACTGCACGCTTACCGCGCTGGATGACGCGCTGGCCACGGCGGACGTACTGGTGCTGCTGGTGGATCATAAAGAGTTTAAAGCGACCCCCGCTGATGCCGTACAGCAGCGTTACATTGTTGATACCAAAGGTGTCTGGCGTTGAGCAACCTGAACGGGACGCTTGAGTCCCTTGAGTGGGAGAGCCATTTTTTTGGCCTGCCTTCAGCCATTCTGCGTCTGCGCGAAACTGCACCGGCACTGACCGACGCCGACTTTCGCGTCTGGCAGCGGGTACAGGCGAAGATCCCGGCGGACCGCGCCGACCTGCTTGATGCGTTTCAGCAACACGGTTTTCAGCTGGTGGAAGGCGAAGTCGATCTTGCCATTACGCTAACCCGGCATGAGGCGCCAGGTGCGGAGGTTGCCGCTAAGCAGGATATCCCGGTGCTGCGCGAAATGGCGGCGCAGGCGTTTGCCCGCAGCCGCTTTCGTGCCCCCTGGTATGCACCTGAGGACAGCGGACGTTTCTATGCCCAGTGGATTGAGAATGCGGTAAAAGGGACGTTCGATCATGTTTGTCTGGTGTTCCGCGCGGCGGACGGCCAGATCCAGGGTTTTGTTTCGCTTCGCAAGCTCAACGAGCGCGAGGCGCGTATCGGCTTATTAGCCGGCCGGGGTATGGGCGAGAAACTCATGCAGGCGGCGCTACACTGGGCGCAGCAGCAACAGGTCTCGACGCTGCGGGTGGCAACCCAGATGGGCAACACCGCTGCGCTTAAACGTTATATTGCGAGTGGTGCCAACATCGACGCCACCGCCTACTGGTTATACAGGTGACAAGATGATTCCATTTAACGCACCACCCGTCGTGGGAACCGAACTCGACTATATGCAGTCTGCTATGGGCAGCGGCAAACTCTGCGGTGATGGTGGGTTTACCCGTCGCTGCCAGCAGTGGATGGAACAGCGTTTTCACAGCGCTAAAGTGCTGCTGACCCCTTCCTGTACGGCGTCGCTGGAAATGGCTGCGCTGTTGCTGGATATTCAGCCCGGTGATGAAGTCATTATGCCGAGCTACACCTTCGTCTCCACGGCAAACGCGTTTGTGTTACGCGGGGCGAAAATCGTCTTTGTGGATATTCGTCCGGACACCATGAATATCGATGAAACGCTGATTGAAGCGGCGATCACTGATAAAACGCGGGCGATTGTTCCGGTCCATTACGCGGGCGTGGCCTGTGAAATGGACACCATTATGGCGATCGCGAAAAAGCATAACCTGTTTGTGGTGGAAGATGCCGCTCAGGGCGTGATGTCCACCTACAAAGGACGCGCGCTCGGCACCATCGGCCACATCGGCTGCTTTAGCTTCCACGAAACCAAAAACTACACCGCAGGTGGTGAAGGTGGCGCGACGCTGATTAACGACCGCGCGCTGGTTGAGCGTGCGGAAGTGATCCGCGAAAAAGGCACCAACCGCAGCCAGTTCTTCCGTGGCCAGGTTGATAAGTATACCTGGCGCGATATTGGCTCAAGCTATCTGATGGCGGATCTGCAGGCGGCGTATCTGTGGGCACAGCTGGAGGCGGCAGAGCGCATTAACCTGCAGCGTTTGTCCCTGTGGCAGACCTATTACGACGCGCTGGCACCGCTGGCAAAAGTCGGGCGTATTGCGCTGCCGACCATTCCGGCAGACTGCGTCCACAATGCCCATATGTTCTATATCAAACTGCGCGATAACGACGATCGCAGCAAGCTGATTGCCTGGCTGAAAGAGGCTGAGATTATGGCGGTGTTCCACTACATTCCGCTGCACTCCAGCCCGGCCGGTGAAGCGTTCGGGACATTCGCGGGTGAAGACCGCTATACCACGAAAGAAAGTGAGCGTTTGCTTCGCTTACCACTGTTCTACAACCTCGCGCCGGTTAACCAGCGTACGGTGATTAATACCCTTCTGAGCTATTTCGGCTGATATGTCTCTGGCAAAAGCATCGGTGTGGACCGCCGCGTCCACGCTTGTCAAAATTGGCGCCGGGCTGCTGGTCGTCAAGCTGTTGGCCGTCTCATTCGGCCCTTCTGGGGTGGGTCTGGCGGGCAATTTCCGCCAGCTTGTCACCGTCCTTGGGGTATTGGCCGGCGCCGGGATCTTCAACGGCGTTACGAAATACGTTGCACAGCATCAGGATGACGCAGCGCAGCTGCGCAAAGTCGTCGGCACATCGTCGGCGATGGTGTTAGGTTTCTCTACTCTGCTGGCCGCGGTGTTTCTGCTGGCGGCGGCCCCCATTAGCCAGGGGCTGTTTGGACACACGCATTATGAAGGGCTGGTGCGTCTGGTCGCTCTGGTTCAGATGGGAATCGCGTGGGCTAACCTGCTACTGGCGCTGATGAAAGGATTTCGTGATGCAGCCGGGAACGCGCTTGCGCTGATCCTGGGCAGCGTTATAGGTGTTATCGCCTATTACTTCTGCTATCGCCTGGGCGGGTATGAAGGCGCGCTGCTGGGTCTGGCGCTGGTACCTGCGTTAGTGGTCGTTCCGGCGGCATTTATGCTGATGCGTCGTGGCGTTATCCCCTTAAGCTACCTGAAACCGCAGTGGGACAAGGTGCTGGCGGGTCAACTGGGTAAATTTACCCTGATGGCGCTTATTACCTCCGTAACGCTGCCGGTGGCTTACGTGATGATGCGAAACCTGCTGGCGGCGCATTACAGCTGGGATGAGGTGGGAATTTGGCAGGGCGTAAGCAGCATTTCTGACGCCTACCTCCAATTTATAACGGCTTCCTTTAGCGTCTGGTTGCTGCCAACCTTATCGCGTCTGAGCTCCCGACAGGATATTACCCGCGAGATTACCCGCTCGCTGCGTTTTGTACTTCCCGCCGTGGCGGCGGCCAGTTTTACCGTGTGGTTATTGCGCGATGTCGCCATCTGGCTGCTCTTTTCGGCGAAATTCATCGCCATGCGCGATCTGTTTGCCTGGCAGCTGGTGGGGGATGTACTGAAAGTAGGCGCTTACGTATTCGGGTATCTGGTGATTGCGAAAGCCTCGCTGCGTTTGTATATCCTGGCAGAGATAAGCCAGTTTACGCTCCTGACGGCGTTCTCACACTGGCTGATCCCGGCACACGGTGCACTGGGGGCGGCTCAGGCCTATATGGCAACCTATATCGTTTATTTCGCTGCCTGTTGCGGCGTATTTTTACTTTGGCGTAAACGCGCATGACTGCACTGATTCACATACTGGGATCGGATATCCCACACCATAACCAGACCGTTTTACGGTTCTTCAACGATGAGCTGGCCCCGGGCAATCCCGATGCACGCGAGTTTATGGTTGCAGGCCAGGACAGGGGGCTGAGCGAGATGTGTCCGGCGCTGACGCTTACCTTCTGGCCGGATAAAGCCGCCCTGGCGAAGGCAGTTGTCGCGAAAGCGAAAGCGGATCGTGAGCAGCGCTTCTTCTTCCATGGACAATTTAATACCGGTCTGTGGCTGGCTCTCCTGAGCGGCGGGATTAAACCTTCCCAGTGCAGCTGGCATATCTGGGGAGCCGATCTCTATGAAGTCTCCCGCGGCTGGAAGTTCCGACTCTTCTACCCGCTACGGCGTATGGCGCAGGGGCGGGTTGGCTGTGTTTTCGCCACCCGTGGCGATCTCAATTACTTCGCGAAACAGCACCCCAACGTTCGCGGTGAGCTGCTCTATTTCCCGACACGCATGAACCCGGCGCTGAATAACATGGCAAACGATACGCCGCGTGAGGGTAAGCTGACGATCCTGGTGGGTAACTCTGGCGATCGCAGCAATGAGCATATTGCTGCGCTGAAGGCGGTACATCAGCAGTTTGGCGACACGGTAAATGTCGTTGTGCCGATGGGCTATCCGGCCAATAATGATGCTTACATCAACGACGTTCGTCAGCAGGCTCTGGGATTGTTTAGCCCGGAGAATGTGAACATCCTGCGCGATAAGCTGGAATTTGATGAATATCTTGCGCTGCTTCGCCAGTGCGATCTCGGCTATTTCATCTTTGCCCGCCAGCAGGGAATTGGCACGCTGTGCCTGCTGATTCAGGCAGGCGTTCCCTGTGTGCTTAATCGCGATAATCCGTTCTGGCAGGATATGGCTGAACAACACATTCCGGTGCTGTTCACCACGGATACCCTAAACGTGGAGGTGGTACGTGAAGCTCAGCGTCAACTGGCGCTGGTGGATAAAAGTACCATCGATTTCTTTAGTCCGAACTATCTTACGCCGTGGCATCGTGCGCTGCGTATCGCTTCAGGAGACAACGCATGAGCCAGTTGCAATTCAGCGGCTTGTTAGTGGTATGGCTTCTGAGCACGCTATTTATCGCCACTCTGACCTGGTTTGAGTTCCGCCGCGTGCGTTTTAACTTTAACGTCTTCTTCTCGTTACTGTTTCTTCTGACCTTCTTCTTCGGTTTTCCGCTGACCAGTATTCTGGTTTTCCGTTTTGACGTGAGCGTCGCGCCGCCGGAAATCCTGCTCCAGGCACTCTTGTCGGCGACCTGCTTCTATGCGGTGTACTACGTCACCTATAAAACGCGTCTGCGTGCGGTGAAAGCGAGTGTGCCGCGTCGTCCGCTGTTCACCATGAACCGGGTAGAGACCCATCTGACGTGGGTAATGCTGATGACCATCGCGTTGGTCAGCGTGGGGATCTTCTTCATGCATAACGGCTTTTTGCTGTTTAAGCTGCACTCCTACAGTCAGATTTTTTCTGCCGAAGTTTCGGGCGTGGCGCTTAAGCGCTTCTTCTATTTCTTCATCCCGGCAATGCTGGTGATCTTTTTCCTGCGCCAGGACAGTAAGGCCTGGCTCTTCTTCCTGGTGAGCACGGTCGCCTTTGGTTTCCTGACCTACATGATTGTGGGTGGGACGCGCGCCAACATTATTATCGCCTTTGCGATCTTCCTGTTTATCGGCATCATTCGCGGATGGATCTCCCTGTGGATGCTGGCGGCAGCGGGCGTGTTTGGCATTGTGGGGATGTTCTGGCTGGCCCTTAAGCGCTATGGACTAAACGTGGCCGGTGACGAAGCGTTTTACACCTTCCTGTATCTCACACGCGACACCTTCTCGCCGTGGGAAAACCTCGCTTTACTGCTGCAAAACTACGACAAAATCGATTTCCAGGGGCTGGCGCCCATTGTGCGTGACTTCTATGTGTTTATCCCGTCGTGGCTGTGGCCTGACCGCCCGGGTGCCGTGCTCAACACAGCGAACTACTTCACCTGGGAAGTGCTGAACAACCATTCAGGTCTGGCCATTTCCCCTACGCTGATTGGTTCGCTGGTGGTCATGGGCGGAAGCTGGTTTATTCTGCCGGGCGCGGTTGTGGTAGGGCTGATTATCAAATGGTTTGACTGGCTCTATGTGCTCGGCAACGAAGAGACTAACCGCTACAAGGCCGCCATTTTGCACAGTTTCTGCTTTGGTGCCATTTTCAATATGATCGTTCTGGCGCGCGAGGGGCTGGATTCCTTCGTCTCGCGCGTGGTTTTCTTCATGGTCGTTTTCGGCGTCTGCCTGCTGCTGGCCAAACTGCTGTACTGGTTGTTTGACAGTGCAGGGCTTGTGCATAAGCACGAGCCACACGGCAGCAGAACGCTGTCGCAAGTCTGAGTAAGGATAGTCATGACCGACACAACCTCTGCACCGCGCTACGCGCTGCGTGGCCTGCAGCTTATTGGCTGGCGCGATATGCAACACGCGCTGGATTTTCTCTTTGCGGGTGGCCAGATGAAATCCGGTACGCTGGTCGCCATCAATGCGGAGAAAATGCTGGCGGTAGAAGATAACGCTGAAGTCAGAAGTCTGATCGAGGCCGCCGAGTTTAAATACGCGGACGGTATCAGCGTGGTACGCTCGATCCGCAAAAAGTTTCCTGGTGCTAATGTTTCACGCGTCGCGGGGGCCGATCTCTGGGAACAGTTGATGGCACGTGCAGGGGCAGAAGGCACGCCCGTATTTCTTATTGGCGGTAAGCCTGAGGTCCTGGCGCAGACCGAGCAGAAGCTGCGGCGTCAGTGGAATGTTAATATTGTGGGTAGTCAGGACGGCTATTTTAAACCAGAGGATCGGCAGGCGCTTTTTGACCGCGTGCGCGACAGCGGGGCGAAAATTGTCACCGTGGCGATGGGCTCACCGCGCCAGGAAATTTTGATGCGTGATTGCCGTCTGGTTTGCCCGGATGCCCTCTATATGGGCGTCGGCGGGACCTATGACGTCTTCACTGGCCATGTAAAACGTGCGCCGAAGGTATGGCAAAACCTGGGACTGGAGTGGCTGTACCGCCTGCTGTCGCAACCAACACGTATTAAACGCCAGCTCCGTCTGCTGCGTTATCTCGCCTGGCACTACACCGGAAAAATGTAATCAAAATGTAGCGCGATATGCTGTTCGCGCTGCAACTCCCCTGCAAAACTGCTGCGAAACTGTGCAATGCATTTATTTTTTT
Source organism: Enterobacter cloacae subsp. cloacae ATCC 13047 (assembly GCF_000025565.1). Taxonomy (NCBI): domain Bacteria; kingdom Pseudomonadati; phylum Pseudomonadota; class Gammaproteobacteria; order Enterobacterales; family Enterobacteriaceae; genus Enterobacter; species Enterobacter cloacae. The sequence goes on along the minus strand of NC_014121.1, from coordinate 5,116,727 downwards.
AATGCATTGTTTGCCATTTTGCAGAATTTAAGAAACCATTCGCTCCGTATTTTAGTACCCCTAAAAAACAATACCTGGTATTAAGCCGGGAAACAGCAAACACAACCGAGGATCTATGGCAGAGAAAAAACCGGAGCTACAGCGTGGGCTGGAAGCTCGTCATATTGAACTGATAGCGCTGGGCGGCACTATTGGTGTGGGCCTGTTTATGGGCTCTGCAAGCACGCTCAAATGGGCTGGGCCATCCGTTCTGCTGGCATATATTATTGCTGGCCTGTTCGTTTTCTTCATCATGCGTTCAATGGGCGAAATGCTCTTCCTGGAGCCAGTGACCGGCTCTTTCGCCGTCTATGCGCACCGCTACATGAGCCCGTTCTTCGGCTATCTGACGGCCTGGTCATACTGGTTTATGTGGATGGCGGTGGGTATCTCGGAGATTACCGCAATCGGGGTGTATGTGCAGTTCTGGTTCCCGGATATGGTCCAGTGGATACCGGCGCTGATTGCTGTGGGGCTGGTGGCAATGGCAAACCTGGCAGCCGTTCGCCTTTATGGTGAAATCGAGTTCTGGTTTGCGATGATTAAAGTCACCACCATCATCGTGATGATTGTGGTTGGACTCGGCGTCATCTTCTTCGGCTTTGGCAACGGTGGTCACGCGATTGGCTTCGGTAACCTGACCGAACACGGCGGCTTCTTCGCTGGTGGCTGGAAAGGCTTCCTGACGGCGCTGTGTATCGTTGTCGCGTCCTATCAGGGCGTTGAGCTTATCGGTATTACAGCCGGTGAAGCGAAGAACCCGCAGGTCACGCTGCGTAGTGCAGTGGGTAAGGTGCTGTGGCGTATCCTGATTTTCTATGTGGGGGCGATCTTCGTTATCGTGACCATCTTCCCGTGGAATGAGATCGGCACGACAGGCAGCCCGTTTGTCTTAACATTCGCGAAGATTGGTATTACGGCGGCGGCAGGTATCATCAACTTTGTCGTCCTGACGGCGGCGTTGTCTGGCTGTAACAGCGGAATGTACAGCTGCGGTCGTATGCTCTATGCGCTTTCGAAGAATAACCAATTGCCTGCGGCAATGAGTAAAGTGTCCCGCGCGGGTGTGCCTGTTGCGGGTGTGGCGGTGTCGATTGCCATCCTGCTGATTGGCTCATGCCTGAACTACATTATTCCAAATCCGCAGCGCGTATTTGTTTATGTCTACAGCGCCAGCGTGCTGCCGGGGATGGTGCCGTGGTTCGTTATTCTGATCAGCCAGCTGCGTTTCCGCCATGCGCATAAACAGGCGATTGCCAGCCATCCGTTCCGCTCGATTCTGTTCCCGTATGCGAACTATTTGACGATGGCGTTCCTGATTTGCGTATTAATCGGGATGTACTTTAATGATGATACCCGCATGTCGCTGTTTGTCGGGATGATCTTCCTGGCGGCAGTCACTGCAGCCTATAAGCTATTTGGGCTGGGGCGCCGCGTCACCACGCAGAAAGTGGAGGAATAAGCGGCAAAATGTGCAAACCATAACCAAACGCGCATTTTTTTCAAAAAAGCACTAGACAGCGGGGTCGGAGGTACGTAATATCCAGCCCCGCAACGGCGCTAAGCGCCCGTAGCTCAGCTGGATAGAGCGCTGCCCTCCGGAGGCAGAGGTCTCAGGTTCGAATCCTGTCGGGCGCGCCATTTTAGTCCCGGCGCTAGAGCTGCGGTGGTCTGAGAAGTAGTCAGTACCGCGTGAAAGAATACAGTGGTGGCTATAGCTCAGTTGGTAGAGCCCTGGATTGTGATTCCAGTTGTCGTGGGTTCGAATCCCATTAGCCACCCCATTATTGAAGAGTTGTGAATTGCGAAGGTGGCGGAATTGGTAGACGCGCTAGCTTCAGGTGTTAGTGTTCTTACGGACGTGGGGGTTCAAGTCCCCCCCCTCGCACCACGACTTTAATGAATTGAACTAAAAATTCAAAAAGCAGTACATCGGCGAGTAGCGCAGCTTGGTAGCGCAACTGGTTTGGGACCAGTGGGTCGGAGGTTCGAATCCTCTCTCGCCGACCAATTTTGAACCCCGCTTCGGCGGGGTTTTTTGTTTTCTGCGGCTTTTCACCTCTGTATCCATTCCCCGACATACGCGTTTCCTGTTGTCGCGAACCAGCGACACTTAATTAATTGAAAACTAAAATAATATTTCATCAGCGTCTTAACCGTCTCTTTCTGACGACACTTCTGCGCTTTTACCGATATCTTATGGTGCGTCAGACGGGTCTTAGCAGCAGAAATTCCTTTTATCTTAAAATGTTGCGCGATGTAAAATTTCTTCGTGTAACGTTGGCATGTAACGTGCAATAATATACGTGTAGATGCTCATTCCATCTCTTATGTTCGCCTTCGTGCCTCATAAACTCAGGAATGATGCAGAGCCATTTACGGTGCTTATCGTCCACTGACAGATGTCGCTTCGGCCTCATCAGACACCATGGGCATAACGTTGAGTGAAGCACCAAATATGTTGTCTTACAGACCTGTTTTAACGCCTGCTCTTATAGCAGGCGTTTTTTTATGCCTAAAAAAGGAGGCCGTCTGGCCTCCTTGATAATTACTGCTGCGTTCCGTTGTTCTGTAGCGTTAGCAGAAGCCCGTCGCGCCGCATGGCGGCAGCTTCTTCCGGTTTATGCTGCTTGTCGAGCGTATCGGCAAGCCACGCATAGTCAAACGCGTCCGGGCGCTGTTTTAACGCCGCACGGAAGGCGAGGCTCGCCTCCTGCCATTCACCGTGTTTCATCAGCGACTGGCCCAGCGTGCTCCAGAGCAGCGGACGATCGCCAACGGTTTTGATCTGTTGACGCAGCACTTTTTCGATTTGCTCAGGGTTGTTGGTTTTCAGACGCGGGATCACCATGACCAGACGATCGTCGTACTGGCGCTTCAGACCGTCGAGGAGGATCTCCTGAGCCGTGTCATGATCGTCACATTCAATCAGGTGTTCCGCCATTGCCACCTGCAGAGGAACCTGCTGACGTGTTTTGCGGCTCTGATTCTTCCACCAGGTTTTCAGACCATCGCTGCCCAGATCGGCACGCGCCTGATCCATCAAACCAATCCACGCCATGCGCTGGAGTTCGTCACGATGTTCATCATCACCCACGTCGGCTTTCGCCATCGAAGGAATAATGTCCAGCAGTGAACCCCAGGCACCGGTACGGATATAGGCCTGCTCGGCAAGGCGCAGCACTTCAGGGTGGCGAGGAGTGATTTCCAGCAGACGGTCAACGCCGTGGCGAGCCGCATGGTTTTCATTACGTGCCAGCTGCAGGCGAACGCGAGTGATCTCAACCGGGATCTGGTTGTCGGACGCCATCTCCGATGCGCGCTCCAGATGCTGATTTGCACGGGCCTCGTCACCACGCTGTTGAGCTGCTTCAGCAGCCAACAGATAGTTCACGACGGGTTGTTCGGCGTGATCGGCGTTTTTGGACATCAGCTTTTCCACCTGCTGATAGTCGCCCTCGGCGAGCTTAATCAGCGCCTGCTCGGTCTGCTTACGGGCGCGACGGCGCTTGCGGCCAACGAACCAGCCACGGGTATGGGCACCGGTGCGGAAAATACGGCGCAGGATCCACTCCAGCGCCAGCAGCACCACAACGCCCAGGATCAGAATGATCACCAGACCCGTTACGCTGGTTTCGATGTTGTAATTGTCGGTCTGGATCAACACGTATCCCTGGTGACCGGCAAGCATCGGCCCAAGGACGATCCCGGCGATCAGCAGGATAAAGAGTAAGAGTACTTTAAGCATCGTTACTCTCCTTGTGGGGCGCTTTCAGGCGCGGGCGCGGCGGCTGGTGCAGGTTCACCCGTCTGCTCAGCCGGAACGCCCGGCTGTGCCAGCAGGTTACGTACGCGCGTTTGCATCAGCTTTTCCAGAATCGGCTGGCTGGCCAGTTTATCCGGCACGTTCATGGTGATGTTCTGCTGACTCAGTTTGTCGATGTCATCGAGGAACGCCGTGGTGGTGGCATCATCGGTATCGTAGTAAGCACGTACCCATGTGGAGACGTTATCCAGCGCCTGTTTGTAGGTCTCTTCCTGATGACGTGGCACGGCCTGGGCCGCGACCAGCAGACGGGAACGAATGTTCTCACGCAGGTAGATATCCTGGTTCGGCGCTAACAGCGGCACGGCGGTTTCATCACGGCGACGAATGGTGATGAAGCTGTCCATAAAGTTCTGCCAGCTTTTTTGCAGGTTTACACGCCACTCGCTCAGGGAGCTGGACAGTTCGGTGCCGTCGGAATCCATGGGAGAATCGTCGTCGTTGTTATCTGCCAGCTGCAGGTTATCAATCTGGTTCGAGAGCTGATTTACCTTGAGGATGATGCCGTCATAATCCACCTGAGAAACGGCGGAGAGGCTGGCGATGTCTTCGGTAATGGCGCGACGTGCAGTGATGAGGCTTGGATCGTTCATGTCCGCCAGGCTCGCATCTGCGCTTTTCAGCAGAGCGGCGGCGGTGGTGACATCCTGATCGCTCCAGAGCTTACGCCCGGCCAGTTTCACCAGAAAATCGGCCTGAGAAAGCAGCCATGTTTTGGCATCGGTACCGGAAATGGAGGCCACTTTTTGCTGCACTTCGTCCAGCTGTTTGGTTAGCTCTTCCTGTTTGCTGTTCGCATCGGCAAGCGCGGCGGCCTGCTGTTTGATGACGCCTTCCAGCTCGGTTTTTTGTGTCTCCTGCGCTTTTTGCAGCGCAGCGAGCTGATTAACCAGCGCGTCGCTGGTTGCCGTCTGATTGGTGCTTTGCTGTTTCACCAGACCGTAGAGGCTGACGCCTGCTGCCAGCGCAATGGCGATGGCAATCGCGCTCAGCGCAAGGCTGGTCTTGTTGCTGCCGTTTTTCTTCTCAACGGTTTTCTCAGTCGTTTCTGACTGTGGCGTCATGTCCACAGTCTCCCTGGTCTCTTCAACCACGGCGGAGGATTTGTCGTGTTCCGTCATTATGGCATCCCATTATGAGAGTTATTGTAATGCGCGCAGCAGCGCATCGTTGTCGGCGTTATCAGCGATCCGAATATCTTGCCAGCCCAGTTCCCGGGCGAGGTTCGCCAGACGCTCACTGACGACCAAAAGCCGACAGTGGAGTAACCAGTTTTCACGATACCAAAGCGGCACCAGCGACCAGAGTTGCTGCAGCATTTCGCCGCTGGTCACCACCAGCGTTGTAATGCCGCGCGTATGCCAGCGCATCGCCTCTTGTGCACCATCGTAATGTTTTGCACAGCGTTGATAACATTCGCAAAACGTGACGTCAGCTCCGCGTTCACGCAGCGTTTCGCCTAACAGTTCGCGTCCGCCGTTACCGCGTAAAATCAGCGCACGTTTTCCGATTAGGGTTTGTAATTCAGGTAATTGTAGCAAGACTTCGCTGGTTTCCCGATCTAACGGGTAACGTACGTCTGCTCCACTTACGGTATGCAGCGCCAGGGCGGTGGAACGGCCAATCGCGAAATAGCGTGGCGCGGTAGGCCAGTTCAGTCCCTGCTGTTGTAGCTGCGCATGGGCAAATTCCACGGCATGTTGCGACAAGGCAAACAGCAGGTCGCCTTCCTGAAGGGTATTCATATGGTCGGCGAGCGCGGACAGCTCCCGACCCGGGGAGAATTCAATAAGCGGAAAACTCCAGGCCACCTGCCCCAGTGCGCGCAGACGGCTCACTAACTGCTCTCCTGCGGGAGAAGGGCGGGTGACGAGAATACTCATGCAGGGGGCTCTCCATCGTAAACGACAGCCAGAATCTCGCGGGCACCGTTATCCAGTAACTCTTCCGCCAGCGAAATGCCAAGCTGCTCAGCATCTTGCGGTTTACCGCGGCGCTCACCGCGTACCATCTGCGAACCGTCCGGCGCGCCAACCAGCGCACGCAGCCACAGTTCACCGTTAATTAATTCAGCATAGCTGCCAATCGGCACCTGGCACCCCCCTTCAAGGCGGGTATTCATCGCACGCTCGGCTTTGACGCGAATGGCCGTCTCGTCATGATTCAGCGGCGCAAGCAGTTCACGGGTACGCCTGTCATCCAGACGGCACTCAATACCTACAGCGCCCTGTCCCACGGCCGGCAAAGAGAGCTCTGGTGGCAATGCGACGCGAATGCGTGACTCCAGCCCCAGACGCTTAAGACCTGCTACCGCGAGGATAATGGCATCGTAATCGCCGTTATCCAGCTTGCCCAGACGCGTGCCAACGTTACCGCGCAGCGAGCGTATGATCAGATCCGGACGGCGTTCAGCCAACTGACACTGGCGGCGTAAACTGGACGTGCCAACCACGCTGCCTTTGGGCAACGCATCAAGCGAGTCAAACTGGTTAGAGACAAACGCATCGCGCGGATCCTCGCGCTCGCAAATGGTCACCAGCCCCAGCCCTTCCGGGAACTCGACGGGCACGTCTTTCATCGAATGCACGGCGATATCGGCGCGGTTCTCAAGCAATGCCAGTTCCAGTTCTTTGACAAACAAGCCTTTGCCGCCCACTTTCGCCAGCGGCGTATCAAGGATCACATCGCCGCGCGTGACCATGGGCACCAGCTCGACGCGCAAGCCGCTGTGGCAGGCTTCCAGGCGCTGCTTAACATAATGTGCCTGCCAGAGCGCAAGAGGGCTTTGGCGTGTGGCAATTCTCAAAACATTGTCTAACATGCTTGTTACCGTCATTATCAATCGCTAACCATCCTAACATTGTTGACTCTGGGATGGCAGTTTTACGGTGATGAAGAAGAGAGGGACAGGGCGGGAGTTCTCGTCAGCCACAGCCGTATTAAGGAATTTACACGTACAGAACGGTGCTACACTTTGTATGTAGCGCAACTTTCTTTACGGTCAATCGGCAAGGTGTTAAATTGATCACGTTTTAGACCATTTTTTCGTCGGTACCAGCATAATGATAAGGGCGAAAAAGGGTAACGGTTATCTTTTTGAAATACTGCGGGCTCGCTGATATTTTGGTTTTTGAATAGCTTGCGACACCCGGAAACATCAGGCGATACGTCTTGTACCTCTATATTGAGACTCTGAAACAGAGACTGGATGCCATCAATCAACTGCGTGTGGATCGCGCGCTTGCTGCCATGGGCCCTGCTTTCCAGCAGGTATACAGTCTGCTGCCGACATTATTGCACTATCACCATCCGCTGATGCCGGGTTACCTTGACGGTAACGTTCCCAAGGGCATTTGCCTTTTCACGCCTGATGAAACCCAACAGCATTATCTCAACGAACTTGAACTCTACCGTGGCATGCCGCCGCAGGAATCCCCGAAAGGTGAACTGCCTATCACCGGCGTTTACTCCATGGGGAGCACCTCTTCGGTAGGGCAAAGCTGTTCGTCTGACCTGGACATCTGGGTCTGCCATCAATCCTGGCTCGATAACGAAGAGCGTCAGTTGCTGCAGCGTAAATGTAGCCTGCTGGAAAGCTGGGCGGCATCGCTTGGCGTGGAAGTGAGCTTCTTCCTGATTGATGAAAACCGTTTCCGCCATAACGAAAGCGGCAGTCTGGGTGGTGAGGACTGCGGCTCCACGCAGCACATCTTATTGCTGGACGAATTTTACCGTACGGCAGTGCGTCTGGCCGGGAAGCGTATTCTGTGGAATATGGTCCCGTGCGAAGAAGAAGAGCATTACGATGATTACGTGATGTCGCTCTACGCGCAGGGCGTACTGACGCCAAACGAATGGCTGGATTTGGGCGGCCTGAGCTCCCTGTCAGCCGAAGAGTACTTTGGCGCGAGCCTCTGGCAGCTTTATAAGAGCATCGACTCACCGTACAAAGCGGTGCTGAAAACGCTGTTGCTCGAAGCCTATTCCTGGGAATACCCAACCCCACGCCTGCTGGCGAAAGATATCAAGCAGCGTCTGCACGACGGGGAGATTGTCTCCTTTGGGCTTGATGCCTACTGCATGATGCTGGAACGCGTTACCGAATACCTGAAAGCCATTGATGACACCACGCGTCTCGACCTGGTGCGTCGATGTTTCTATCTCAAAGTTTGTGAGAAATTGAGCCGCGAACGCGCCTGCGTGGGCTGGCGTCGTGAAGTGGTTTCTCAGCTCGTCAAAGAGTGGGGATGGGGCGAAGAGCGTCTCTCCATGCTCGACAATCGCGCCAACTGGAAAATCGATCAGGTGCGTGAAGCGCACAACGAACTGCTTGATGCGATGATGCAAAGCTACCGTAACCTGATCCGCTTTGCGCGCCGTAACAATCTCAGCGTGTCCGCCAGCCCGCAGGACATCGGGGTTTTGACCCGCAAACTGTATGCCGCGTTTGAAGCGCTGCCGGGCAAAGTCACTCTGGTTAACCCGCAAATTTCGCCCGATCTGTCAGAGCCAAACCTGACCTTTATCTATGTGCCGCCGGGCCGCGCGAACCGCACCGGGTGGTATCTGTATAACCGTGCCCCAAGCATGGATTCAATCATTAGCCATCAGCCGCTGGAGTATAACCGCTACCTGAACAAGCTGGTGGCCTGGGCCTGGTTTAACGGCCTGCTGACCTCGCGCACACGCCTGTTTATCAAAGGCAACGAGGTGGTCGATTTAGCCAAACTGCAGGAGATGGTGGCAGATGTCTCCCATCACTTCCCGCTGCGTCTGCCGGCACCCACGCCAAAAGCGCTCTACAGCCCGTGTGAAATTCGCCATCTGGCGATTATCGTCAACCTGGAATATGACCCGACGGCGGCCTTCCGCAATCAGGTCGTGCATTTTGACTTCCGCAAGCTGGACGTCTTCAGCTTTGGCGAGCAGCAAAATTGCCTGGTCGGCAGCGTGGATCTGCTGTACCGCAACTCGTGGAACGAAGTGCGTACGCTGCACTTCAACGGCGAGCAGGCGATGATCGAAGCGTTGAAAACCATTCTCGGTAAGATGCACCAGGATGCCGCGCCGCCGGACAGCGTGGAAGTGTTCTGCTACAGCCAGCACCTGCGTGGTTTGATTCGTACCCGCGTGCAGCAGTTAGTTTCAGAGTGTATTGAGCTGCGTCTTTCCAGTACCCGTCAGGAAACCGGTCGCTTTAAAGCGCTGCGTGTTTCAGGGCAAACCTGGGGTCTGTTCTTCGAACGCCTGAACGTGTCGGTGCAGAAGCTGGAGAACGCCATTGAGTTTTACGGCGCGATTTCGCACAACAAACTGCATGGTCTGTCGGTTCAGGTGGAGACCAACCACGTCAAGTTGCCGCAGGTGGTGGATGGATTTGCCAGTGAAGGGATTATCCAGTTCTTCTTTGAAGAGTCGGGAGACGATGCCGGTTTCAACATCTATATTCTTGATGAGACCAACCGCGCAGAGGTGTATCACCACTGCGAAGGCAGTAAAGAGGAGCTGGTGCGTGACGTTAGCCGCTTCTACTCCTCATCACACGACCGCTTCACCTACGGCTCCAGCTTCATCAACTTCAACCTGCCGCAGTTCTACCAGATTGTGAATGTCGATGGCCGTGCGCAGGTGATTCCGTTCCGTACTCAGGCCGTCACGCCTGCCGTGCCTGCGAATCAGGATACCGCACCGCTGTTGCAGCAGTATTTCTCGTGATGCTTTTCGCTCGCCCGGTGGCGGCTACGCCTTACCGGGCCTACAACAGCTCGAATCTGTAGGCCGGGTAAGCACAGCGCCACCGGGCAACAAAACTACCTGAAACTCACATCTTCACCCGCCTGCGCGGTTGCAGCCTGCTCCAGCAGATCCCAGAAGGTTTCGCCGCTACGGTCACAAACCCATTCATCCCCTTTCAGATCGAAATGGTAGCCACCCTGTCTGGCCGCCAGCCATACCTGGTGAAGCGGCTCCTGGCGGTTAATAATAATTTTGCTGCCGTTTTCGAAACTGAGGGTCAGGATACCGCCGTTGATTTCACAATCGATATCGCTGTCGCCTTCCCAGTCGTCCAGGCGCTCTTCAATGGTCATCCACAGGGTGTCGGCAAGGCGATGGAATTCACTGTCGTTCATGGTTTTGTTCCTGTTTTTCGTGATGCCGGCAGTATAACCCTAAATAATTCCCGTTGCAGGAAAGCGGCAAACTCTTGCTTTTGTGTCTTCTCCTGCGATGATAGAAACAGATTTGAACTTACGGGCAACTTTATAATGAAAAACGCTTTCCGAACGCTTGCCGTTCTCATCACGCTGTTTAGTCTGACTGGCTGTGGACTGAAGGGGCCGCTGTACTTCCCGCCAGCGGATAAAACCGCGCCGCCTCCGACGAAACCTGTAAACAGCGGCATTGAGTCATCTACGCCAGACACTAACGATCGTGGCAACAACGGTGGCCCGACTCAGGTTAATCTCTGACGATCACGTTCTGTACCCGCGCAATGGAGCAAATGATGCAGTTCTCTAAAATGCATGGCCTTGGTAACGATTTTATGGTCGTCGACGCGGTAACGCAGAATGTCTTTTTCTCCCCGGAACTGATCCGCCGCCTGGCGGATCGACACCTGGGCGTGGGGTTCGATCAGCTGCTGGTGGTTGAACCGCCGTACGATCCCGACCTCGATTTCCACTACCGTATTTTCAATGCGGATGGCAGCGAGGTGAATCAGTGCGGCAACGGCGCGCGCTGTTTTGCCCGCTTTGTCCGCCTGAAAGGGTTGACCAACAAACGCGATATCCGTGTCAGCACGGCGAATGGCCGCATGGTGCTCAGCGTTACCGATGACGAGCTGGTGCGCGTGAACATGGGCGAGCCAAACTTCGAACCTTCTGCGGTGCCGTTTCGCGCAAACAAAGCGGAAAAGACCTATATTATGCGTGCGGCCGAGCAGACAGTATTATGTGGCGTCGTCTCGATGGGTAACCCACACTGTGTGATTCAAGTCGATAACGTGGAAACGGCCGCGGTTGAAACCCTGGGTCCGGTGCTGGAAAGCCATGAACGTTTCCCGGAACGGGCGAATATCGGTTTTATGCAGGTGGTGAAGCGTGAGCATATCCGTCTGCGCGTGTACGAGCGCGGCGCGGGCGAAACGCAGGCTTGCGGAAGCGGTGCCTGTGCTGCGGTGGCCGTCGGCATCTCTCAGGGGTTACTGGCCGAAGAGGTTCGCGTGGAGTTACCAGGCGGTCGTCTTGATATCGCCTGGAAAGGACCGGGTCATCCACTGTATATGACTGGCCCGGCGGCACATGTCTATGACGGGTTTATCCATCTATGAAACAACCAGGGGAAGAACTGCAGGAAACGGTGACGGAACTGGACGACAGGGCTGTTGTTGATTATCTGCTGCGCAATCCTGAGTTTTTTATTCGCAATGCACGCGTCGTCGAAGCGATGCGTGTGCCGCATCCGGTTCGCGGGACCGTGTCGCTGGTCGAATGGCACATGGCACGCTCGCGCAACCACATCAATCAGCTTGAAGAGAACATGACGTTGCTGATGGAGCAGGCCAACACGAACGAAAGCCTGTTCTATCGTCTTCTGCATCTGCAGGCGCGTCTGGCCTCGGCGCACAGCCTTGAAGAATTTCTCAGCCGTTTCCACCGCTGGGCGCGTGAACTGGGGCTGGCTGGCGCAACGATTCGTCTTTTCCCTGACCGCTGGCGCATTGGCGCGCCGTCCGGTTTTACCCATCTGGCGTTGAGTCGCCAGGCGTTTGAACCCCTGCGTATTCAGCGTCTGGGCCACGAACATCACTATCTTGGGCCGCTTAACGGGCCGGAACTGCTGGTGGTACTGCCGGAGGCGAAAGCGATAGGTTCGGTGGCGATGTCGATGATGGGGCGTGATGGCGATCTGGGGGTGATGTTATTTACCAGCCGCGACGCGCATCATTACGAGCAGGGACAAGGCACGCAGCTGCTGCAGGAGATCGCCCTGATGCTGCCTGAGCTGCTGGAGCGCTGGATTGAACGTGTATGACGGACGCCCTGCTCGCGACTGACGTCTCGCGCTTTCTGCGCTACCTGGGCGTTGAACGTCAGCTAAGCCCCATTACGCTGCTGAACTATCAGCGTCAGCTTGATGCCATCATGCAGATTGCCGATGAGATCGGCCTGAAAAGCTGGCAACAATGTGACGCTGCAACCGTCCGTGGGTTTGTTGTGCGTAGCCGTAAAAAAAACCTAAGCCCGGCGAGTCTGGCGCTCAGGCTTTCTGCGCTGCGCAGTTTCTTCGACTGGCTGGTGAGCCAGGGCGGCTTAAAAGCCAACCCGGCGAAAGGCATCGCCACGCCGAAAGCCCCGCGTCACCTGCCGAAAAATATCGACGTCGACGATGTAAACCGCCTGCTGGATATTGACCTCAACGACCCGCTGGCCGTGCGCGATCGCGCGATGCTGGAGGTCATGTACGGTGCGGGTCTGCGTCTTTCCGAACTGGTTAATCTCGATTTAAAACATCTCGATCTGGAGTCCGGTGAAGTGTGGGTGATGGGTAAGGGCAGCAAAGAGCGCCGCCTGCCGATTGGCCGTAATGCCGTCTCGTGGATTGAGCACTGGCTGGATCTGCGCGGGCTGTTTGGCGCCGAGGAGGATGCGCTGTTCCTGTCGAAACTCGGCAAGCGGATCTCGGCGCGTAACGTGCAGAAACGCTTTGCAGAGTGGGGCATTAAGCAGGGGTTGAACAGCCACGTCCATCCGCACAAGCTGCGCCACTCTTTTGCCACCCATATGCTGGAATCGAGTGGCGATCTGCGTGGCGTGCAGGAGCTGCTCGGTCACGCGAATCTCTCCACCACCCAAATCTATACCCACTTAGACTTTCAACACCTTGCGTCGGTGTATGACGCGGCGCATCCACGCGCCAAACGGGGGAAATAATGCGTTTTTACCGCCCACTGGGTCACATCTCAGCCCTGACTTTTGATCTTGATGACACCCTTTATGACAACCGTGAAGTGATCCTGCGAACTGAGCAGGAGTCACTGGCGTTTGTTCAGAACTACCATCCGGCGCTGAAGACGATGCAGAACAAGGACTTTCAGCTGCTGCGTCAGTCCCTGCGTGAGACCGAGCCGGATATTTATCACGATGTAACCGAATGGCGTCGCCGTGCGGTGGAGCAGGCAATGCTCAACGCTGGGCTGAGCGCACAGGATGCGGCCGTCGGGGCTGAAGCCGCAATGGAAAACTTCGCCAAATGGCGCAGCCGTATCGACGTGCCGCAGGAAACGCACGACACCCTGGCAAAACTGGCAGAAAAATGGCCGCTGGTCGCAATCACCAATGGCAATGCGCAGCCGGAGCTGTTTGGTCTGGGGGATTACTTTGAATTTGTGCTGCGGGCGGGTCCGCACGGGCGCTCGAAGCCGTTTAACGATATGTATCATCTGGCGGCGGAGAAGCTGAACCTGCCGCTCGGCGAAATGTTGCATGTGGGTGATGACCTGACCACAGACGTAGCGGGTGCCATCCGCTGCGGTATGCAGGCCTGCTGGATCAAGCCAGAAAAGACGGACCTGATGATCGCCCCGGACAGCCGTCTTCTGCCGCACCTGGAAATTTCACGGTTGGCATCCCTCACGACGCTGATATAATCACCAGTAATATTGTATAAATTACCAGGGTTTTAGCAGTTGTAGGCCCGGTAAGCAAAGCGCCACCGGGCGCTTTGCTGTGTTCCTGAATACTATGTGACGGTGCCAATGGACGTTTCTTACCTGCTCGACAGCCTTAATGACAAACAGCGTGACGCGGTTGCCGCCTCGCGTACCAACCTGCTGGTGCTGGCTGGGGCGGGCAGTGGTAAGACGCGCGTGCTGGTTCACCGTATCGCCTGGCTGCAGAGCGTGGAAAACTGCTCTCCGTACTCCATCATGGCGGTCACGTTCACCAACAAGGCGGCGGCGGAGATGCGCCACCGTATCGCCCAACTGATGGGCACCAGCCAGGGCGGCATGTGGGTCGGCACCTTCCACGGTCTGGCGCACCGTCTGCTGCGTGCGCACCATATGGACGCCAATCTGCCGCAGGATTTCCAGATCCTCGACAGCGAAGACCAGCTCCGTCTGCTGAAACGCCTGATTAAGGCGATGAATCTCGACGAGAAACAGTGGCCGCCACGTCAGGCGATGTGGTACATCAACGGCCAGAAAGACGAAGGGTTGCGCCCGCATCATATTCAGAGCTTTGGCAACCCGGTGGAGCAGACCTGGCAGAACGTTTACAAGGCCTATCAGGAAGCGTGTGACCGCGCCGGGCTGGTGGACTTTGCCGAACTGTTGCTGCGCGCCCACGAGCTGTGGCTGAACAAACCGCATATCCTGCAGCACTACCGTGAACGCTTCACCAACATCCTGGTGGACGAATTCCAGGATACCAACAACATCCAGTACGCCTGGATCCGCCTGCTGGCCGGGGATACCGGCAAGGTGATGATCGTAGGCGATGATGACCAGTCCATCTACGGCTGGCGTGGCGCGCAGGTGGAAAACATTCAGCGCTTCCTCAACGACTTCCCCGGCGCCGAAACTATCCGTCTGGAGCAGAACTACCGCTCGACCAGCAATATCCTCAGCGCGGCCAACGCCCTGATTGAAAACAACAACGGGCGCCTGGGTAAAAAGCTGTGGACCGATGGGGTCGACGGTGAGCCGATTTCGATTTACTGCGCCTTCAACGAGCTCGACGAAGCACGTTTCGTGGTGAACCGCATCAAAACCTGGCAGGACAACGGTGGCGCGCTGGAACAGTGTGCCATTCTCTACCGCAGCAACGCCCAGTCGCGCGTCCTGGAAGAGGCGCTGCTGCAGGTGAGCATGCCGTACCGTATCTACGGCGGCATGCGCTTCTTCGAACGTCAGGAGATCAAAGACGCGCTCTCGTATCTGCGCCTGATCGCTAACCGAAACGACGATGCGGCGTTTGAACGTGTGGTGAATACGCCAACCCGCGGCATTGGTGACCGAACGCTGGACGTGGTGCGTCAGGCTTCGCGCGATCGTCAGCTTACGCTCTGGCAGGCGTGCCGCGAGCTGTTGCAGGAAAAAGCCCTCGCCGGACGCGCCGCCAGCGCGCTGCAGCGCTTCCTGGAATTAATTGACGCGCTGGCGCAGGAAACCGCCGACATGCCGCTACACGTGCAGACTGACCGGGTGATCAAAGACTCCGGCCTGCGCACCATGTACGAGCAGGAAAAAGGCGAGAAGGGCCAGACCCGTATTGAGAACTTAGAGGAACTGGTGACGGCAACGCGCCAGTTCAGCTACAACGAAGAAGACGAAGACCTGATGCCGCTGCAGGCGTTCCTTTCTCACGCCGCGCTGGAAGCGGGCGAAGGGCAGGCGGATACCTGGCAGGATGCGGTTCAACTGATGACCCTGCACTCTGCCAAAGGCCTCGAATTCCCGCAGGTGTTTATCGTCGGCATGGAAGAGGGCATGTTCCCGAGCCAGATGTCGCTGGATGAAGGCGGGCGTCTGGAAGAGGAACGCCGTCTGGCTTACGTAGGCGTGACGCGAGCGATGCAGAAGCTGACGCTGACCTACGCTGAAACCCGCCGTTTGTACGGTAAAGAGGTCTATCACCGTCCGTCGCGCTTTATCGGCGAATTGCCGGAAGAGTGTGTCGAAGAAGTTCGTCTGCGTGCCAGTATCAGCCGCCCGGTCAGCCATCAGCGGATGGGCTCGCCGATTGCGGAAACCGACACTGGCTACAAGCTGGGCCAGCGCGTGCGCCATTCGAAGTTTGGCGAAGGCACCATCGTCAATCTGGAAGGCAGCGGCGAGCACAGTCGCCTGCAGGTGGCGTTCCAGGGGCAGGGGATCAAATGGCTGGTGGCCGCGTATGCCAAGCTGGAAGCAGTGTAACTTTCAGAAAAATATCATTATTTTGTAATAATCTGCTAGCCTTATACGTTGAAGGTCAATTAATGCCCTTCAGCGTTTCGTTGCGTGTTGACGCCACAGTTGCTGCTGGCGTAACATGCGCGCACGATTACGCTAAGAGGACATTCGCCTTGGACACACCCAGTAGATACTGGCTCAATTCCCTGTCATCCAGGAACAACTCCTAAGGCTATCTCCTCTTGCTGATGGCCTTAGTGGTTGTCAGCGACCTGCATTATTCCCGTCGCGCTGAGTCAGGCTGTTTAATGGTCTGAAACCCAATTTGTTTCTGTGTGCCCACCGAACTGTCCGATATTTTTTGCATTGGGAGTCCCGGTCATGTTGAGCGCATTTCAACTCGAAAATAACCGACTGACTCGGCTTGAAGCCGAAGAGTCACAGCCCCTCATTGATGCCGTATGGGTGGATCTGGTCGAGCCGGACGACGATGAACGCCTGCGCGTACAATCTGAGTTGGGGCAGAGTCTGGCCACTCGCCCGGAACTGGAAGACATCGAAGCATCCGCACGTTTTTTTGAAGACGAAGACGGCCTGCACATTCACTCCTTCTTCTTCTTTGAAGATGCCGAAGACCACGCGGGGAACTCCACCGTGGCATTTACCATTCGCGACGGTCGCCTGTTTACCCTGCGCGAGCGCGAACTGCCGGCGTTTCGTCTCTATCGCATGCGCGCCCGCAGCCAGGCGATGGTGGACGGCAATGCTTACGAATTGCTGCTCGATCTGTTCGAAACCAAAATTGAGCAACTGGCGGATGAGATTGAAAACATCTACAGCGATCTGGAAAAACTGAGCCGCGTCATCATGGAAGGCCATCAGGGCGATGAATACGACGAAGCGCTCTCCACGCTGGCGGAGCTGGAAGATATCGGCTGGAAGGTGCGTCTGTGTCTGATGGATACCCAGCGCGCGCTGAACTTCTTGGTGCGCAAGGCGCGTCTGCCGGGCGGCCAGCTGGAACAGGCGCGTGAGATCCTGCGCGATATCGAATCCCTGCTGCCGCACAACGAATCACTGTTCCAGAAGGTCAACTTCCTGATGCAGGCGGCGATGGGCTTTATCAACATCGAGCAGAACCGCATTATCAAGATCTTCTCGGTGGTATCCGTGGTGTTCCTGCCGCCGACGCTGGTGGCATCCAGCTATGGGATGAACTTTGAGTTTATGCCAGAGCTGAAGTGGAGCTTCGGCTATCCGGGGGCGATTATCTTTATGATCCTCGCCGGGCTGGCGCCGTATCTCTATTTCAAGCGTCGCAACTGGCTGTAAAAATCTGGCGGGTGGTACCCGCCCTACGATCGAATTCCCTCTCCCAAAGGGAGAGGGGAAAATCACAGCCCTTTACGCACCCGGCGCTGGGTATAAATCGCATCAGCGACAAAAATCGCCAGCGCCACCCAGATAAACGCGAACGTCACCATCTTATCCGCACCCGGCACTTCGCCGTAAAACACCACCGCCAGCAGGAACATCAGCGTCGGGCCGATGTACTGGAAAAAGCCCAGCGTGGACAGACGCAGGCGCGTTGCCGCACCGGTAAAGCAGAGCAGTGGGATAGTCGTCACCACGCCTGCGGCCATCAGCATTACATTCAGGGACCACGGGTTGCTGCCCATGTGGCTGGTCGGGCTGTCGGCAATGCCGAACAGATAGATAGCGGCCACCGGCAACAGCCACAGGGTTTCAAACAGCATGCCGGTTTGCGCTTCCACGGCAATCTTCTTGCGCACCAGCCCGTAGAACGCAAAGCTGAACGCCAGCCCCAGCGCAATAACAGGCAGTGAACCGAAGGTCCACAGCTGAATCAGCACGCCGCAGAAGGCGAGGATCACCGCCAGCCACTGCATCCGGCGGAAGCGCTCGCCGAGGAAAATCATCCCCAGCACAATATTCACCAGCGGGTTAATAAAGTAGCCCAGACTCGCTTCGAGCATGTGATGGTTATTCACCGCCCAGATAAACAGCAGCCAGTTTCCGCCAATCAGTACTGCCGAGAGTGCCAGCAGGAAGATCTTCTTCGGGATTTGTAGCAGCGTTTTGACGCCAGACCACTGACGACTAACGCTCATCAGCGCGATCATGAAGAAGAAGGACCAGATGACGCGGTGAGTGAGGATCTCATCAGCCGGTACGTAAGCGATAAATTTAAAGTAGGCGGGTGCGACACCCCAAATAAAATAAGCGGCAAGGGCGAGTAACACGCCCTGCCGCGTCTGTTTAGCATCCATCGGGAAAATCCGTGACAAAAAAGTGAATTAACTTTACCCGATTTTTCAGCTTCAACCCACCATATAAGTGGCGGTTGCGCTGGCGATATAAAGTTGTTCTTCGTTATGCAGTTCAACACGCGCCACGGCAACCTTATTACCCGCACGGAGCAGGCTGCTGCTGCAGGTGAAGCGGTTTCCGCGCCCGGGACGCAGATAATCGACGCGTAAATCGATGGTACCCATGCGGGATAAGCGCTGACGCAGCTCGTCTTCGTTGATGGTGTCATGGCGGGTCAGGGTGCTGCCAACACATACCAGCCCTGCAGCCACGTCCAGCGCGGAGGCAATCACTCCGCCATGTAAAATGCTCTGTGCCCAGTTGCCTACCATCATCGGCTGGTTGTTAAAACTGAGCTGGGCAAAGTCTTTTTCGTAACGCTCCAGTTCCAGTCCCAGCGCGCGGTTAAACGGCATATGGTAAACAAAAATCTCGCCCACGAGTTTTAACGCTTCTTCGGCGGTTAGCATGGCTGACATGAGACATCACATCCTTAATGTTAATAAAATGTTGATTTTATGCCCGGACAGGCAAGAATGCCACTTTCAGAAACGAGGATGCAGCAGTTGCTGCAGAAGTCTGTAGAATGTGCGCCATATAACGATTCAGATCATTTAACATTTTGCAGGAGAACACCACCGATGCGGACGTATCTGGCAGGGTTACTGGCAGCGGTTGCGCTGCCCCTCACAGCCTATGCGCAGGAAGCGACAGTCAAAGAGGTGCATGATACGCCAGCAGTTCGCGGTAGCATTATCGCTAACCTGCTGCAGGAGCATGATAATCCCTTCACGCTCTACCCGTACGACACCAACTATGTGCTCTATACCTGGACCAGCGATCTCAACAAAGAGGCGATTCGCTCCTATGACTGGGCTGAGAATGCGCGCAAAGATGAGGTGAAATATCAGCTCAGCCTCGCATTTCCGTTCTGGCGCGGCATTCTGGGGCCGAATTCGGTTCTCGGTGCGTCTTATACCCAGAAATCCTGGTGGCAGCTTTCCAACAGCGGTGAATCTTCACCGTTCCGTGAAACCAACTATGAGCCACAGCTGTTCCTGGGGTTCGCCACGGATTATGAGTTTGCAGGCTGGACATTGCGTGACGTTGAAGTGGGCTTCAACCATGACTCCAACGGCCGTTCCGATCCAACCTCACGTAGCTGGAACCGCGCCTATACGCGCCTGATGGCGCAAAACGGTAATATGATGGTGGAAGTGAAGCCGTGGTACGTGGTGGGCAGCACCGATGACAACCCGGATATCACCAAATATATGGGCTACTATCAGCTCAGGATTGGCTATCAGCTGGGTGATGCGGTGCTGAGCGCCAGGGGCCAGTACAACTGGAACACCGGTTACGGCGGCGCAGAAGTGGGCTTAAGCTACCCGATGACCAAACACGTGCGTATTTATACGCAGGTCTACAGCGGTTACGGCGAGTCGCTCATCGATTACAACTTCAATCAGACCCGCGTGGGTGTCGGCGTGATGCTGAACGATATTTTCTAAGACGCTCGAATGTTTTTGCGTTAAACGTTGAAGTTTCTCTCTCAGGCGCTGAAAATAGCGCCTGTTTCATTTCTGGCATATGGGGTTAACGTGGCGCAGGCGGAAGTATTGAATCAGGAGTCGCTGGCTAAACAGGTTTTGCATGAAACCTTTGGCTACCAGCAGTTCCGTCCTGGCCAGGAAACCATCATTGAAACCGTGCTGGAAGGCCGTGATTGCCTGGTGGTAATGCCGACCGGTGGCGGTAAATCGCTCTGCTATCAGGTGCCCGCGCTGGTACTTAATGGCCTGACGGTCGTGGTATCGCCGCTGATTTCTCTGATGAAAGACCAGGTTGACCAGCTGCTCGCCAACGGCGTGGCGGCGGCCTGTCTTAACTCCACGCAAACCCGCGAGCAGCAGCAAGAGGTGATGGCCGGTTGCCGTACCGGACAGGTTCGCTTGCTGTATATCGCACCAGAACGGTTGATGCTGGATAACTTCCTCGACCATCTGGCGCACTGGAATCCCGTTCTGCTGGCCGTTGATGAAGCACACTGTATCTCGCAGTGGGGCCACGATTTCCGCCCGGAATATGCGGCACTTGGTCAGCTGCGTCAGCGCTTCCCTGAACTGCCGTTTATGGCGCTGACCGCCACGGCAGATGACACCACGCGGCTGGATATCGTCCGCCTGCTGGGGCTGAACGACCCGCTGATCCAGGTCAGCAGCTTCGACCGCCCGAACATCCGCTATATGCTGATGGAAAAATTCAAGCCGCTGGATCAGCTTCTGCGCTATGTGCAGGAGCAACGCGGCAAGTCAGGCATCATCTACTGCAACAGCCGCGCGAAGGTGGAAGACACCGCTGCGCGTCTGCAAAACCGCGGCTTTAGCGCGGCGGCCTATCATGCCGGGTTAGAAAACCACATCCGCGCCGACGTGCAGGAAAAATTCCAGCGTGATGACCTGCAGATTGTGGTGGCGACGGTGGCGTTCGGCATGGGCATTAACAAGCCCAACGTCCGCTTTGTGGTGCACTTCGACATTCCGCGAAATATCGAATCCTACTACCAGGAAACCGGCCGCGCCGGCCGTGATGGCCTGCCTGCGGAGGCGATGCTGTTTTACGATCCGGCCGATATGGCGTGGCTGCGCCGCTGCCTTGAAGAGAAACCGCAGGGACAGCTGCAGGATATCGAGCGTCACAAACTCAACGCCATGGGCGCGTTTGCGGAAGCGCAGACCTGCCGCCGTCTGGTGCTGCTCAACTACTTTGGTGAAGGGCGTCAGGAGCCGTGCGGCAACTGCGATATCTGTCTCGACCCGCCAAAGCAGTACGATGGCCTGATGGACGCGCGTAAGGCACTTTCGACCATATACCGTGTTAATCAGCGCTTCGGGATGGGCTACGTGGTGGAAGTGCTGCGCGGCGCCAATAACCAGCGTATCCGCGACATGGGCCACGATAAGCTACCTGTCTACGGTATTGGCAAAGACCAGAGCCACGAGCATTGGGTCAGCATTATTCGTCAGTTGATTCACCTCGGTTTTGCCACACAGAACATCGCCCAGCACTCCGCGCTTCAGCTCACCGAAGCCGCGCGCCCGGTGCTGCGAGGGGATGTTGAACTCAAGCTCGCCGTGCCGCGCGTAGTGGCCCTGAAACCGCGGGTGATGCAGAAATCCTACGGCGGCAACTACGACCGCAAGCTGTTTGCCAAACTGCGTAAGCTGCGTAAAGCGATTGCCGATGAAGAGAACATTCCGCCATATGTGGTCTTCAACGACGCGACGCTGATCGAGATGGCCGAGCAGATGCCGCTCAGCGCCAGCGAAATGCTGAGCGTCAACGGCGTGGGCACGCGCAAGCTGGAGCGCTTTGGTAAAGAATTCATGGCGCTCATCCGTTCACATGTCGATGGTGATGATGAGGAGTAGTCAGCCGCGCAAAAAAGTGCCAGGATGATGACTCACTGAATTATTTCCCCGCGAGCGAATTATGTTAATGCTATTTCTTACCGTGGCGTTGGTGCACATTGTTGCGCTGATGAGCCCGGGCCCTGACTTTTTCTTCGTGTCACAAACCGCCGTCAGCCGCTCCCGCAAAGAAGCAATGATGGGGGTGTTGGGTATCACTATGGGTGTTATGGTCTGGGCGGCCGTGGCGCTGCTTGGCCTGAACCTCATCCTGGCGAAGATGGCGTGGCTGCATAACATCATCATGGTCGGTGGCGGTCTGTACCTGTGCTGGATGGGCTACCAGATGCTGCGCGGGGCGCTGAAGAAAGAAGAGAAAAAACCGCAAGAGCCAAAAGTTGAGCTGGCAACGGGCGGCCGTAGCTTTGTGAAAGGGCTGCTGACCAACCTGGCGAACCCGAAAGCGATTATCTATTTCGGTTCCGTCTTCTCCCTGTTCGTGGGCGACAGCGTGGGGGCGGGTGCACGCTGGGGTATCTTCCTGCTGATCGTGGTTGAGACGTTTGCGTGGTTCACCGTTGTTGCCAGCCTGTTTGCCTTACCGGCGATGCGCCGTGGTTATCAGCGCATCGCGAAATGGATTGACGGCTTCGCCGGTGCGCTGTTCGCCGGCTTTGGTATTCATCTTATTATCTCTCGCTAAGCATGACGCGCTGACGCAAGCAGCGCGCCAACCAGCATAAACAGCGAACCAAACACTTTGTTCAGGGCCTTCATTTGCTTAGGCCCTTTAATCCATGCTGCAATCCGCTGCGCCAGCGTCGCGTAGCCAATCATCACAATAATATCGACAACAATGGTGGTCACGCCCAGGACTACATACTGCATGACCTGCGGCTGATGCGGGACGATAAACTGCGGGAACAGGGCAGCCAGAAAAACGATGCTTTTTGGGTTGGTCAGATTCACAAACACCGCCCGCTTAAACAGGCGACCGCGCGTTTGCGTCCGGGCAAGAGTGTTGAGGTCAATTGAGCCTGCTGCGCGCCACTGCTGAATGCCGAGCCAAATCAGATACGCCGCACCGGCCCATTTCAGCACTTCAAATGCCAGCACCGAGCGGGAGAAGAGCGTCCCTAAACCCACGCCCACCAGCACAATGTGAATCCCCAGTCCGGTTTGCAAACCGGCAATGGATGCTGCCGCCCCGCGATAACCGTGGTTAATGGAGGTTGTCATGGTATTAATTGCCCCCGAACCCGGTGACAGGCTGAGGATGATGGATGTCAGCAGGTAAGCGAACCACCACTCGAAGGTCATTTGAAACTCCCGAATCGTCTGTTTTTATGCCACAATACGCTATTGTTGAGTCATTTTGTGACCAGTTACGAAAAAAACGATATTCCCTGAATGACGGGGGGTGGAAACCCGATGTTGCAGCAGAAAAAGGACTGGGAAACACGAGAAAACGCATTTGCTGCTTTCTCCATGGGGCCGCTGACCGATTTCTGGCGTCAGCGTGAGGAAGATGAGTTTACGGGCGTCGGGAATATCCCGGTACGCTTTGTTCGTTTCCGTGATGAAAAAAATGACCGGGTGATTGTGGTCTGCCCCGGGCGTATCGAAAGCTACATCAAATATGCCGAGCTGGCGTACGACCTGTTCCATCTGGGTTTTGACGTGTTAATTATCGATCATCGCGGGCAGGGGCTTTCTGGTCGAATGTTGCCAGATACCCATCGCGGCCATGTAGATAACTTCAGTGATTATGTCGACGATCTTGCCGCCTTCTGGCAGCAGGAAGTGCAGCCCGGCCCGTGGCGTAAGCGCTATATTCTTGCGCACTCCATGGGCGGCGCGATCTCTACGCTCTTTTTGCAGCGCTACGATCACCAGTGCGATGCCATTGCGCTGACCGCGCCGATGTATGGCATTGTGATACGTTTTCCGGACTGGATGGTGCGCCATCTTCTCGACTGGGCTGAGGGCCATCAGCGCATTCGTGAAGGCTACGCCATCGGAACAGGGCGCTGGCGGGCTTTGCCGTTTGCCCTCAACGTCTTAACCCATAGCCGTCAGCGTTATCGCCGCAACCTGCGCTTCTATGCCGATGAGCCTCGCTTGCGCGTTGGCGGCCCCACCTGGCACTGGGTGCGGGAGGGGATACATGCAGGGGAGCAGGTTCTGGCGGGTGTTGGTGATGATGACACGCCGACACTCCTGATTCAGGCTGAAGAAGAGCGTGTGGTGGATAACCGCATGCATGACCGTTTTTGTGAACTGCGCGCTGCCGCCGGTCACCCTTGTGAAGGGGGTAAACCTCTGGTCATCAACGGCGCGTACCATGAGATCCTTTTTGAAAAGGACGCTATGCGCTCAGTCGCGCTTAACGCCATCGTCGAGTTTTTCGACCGGCATAACTGATTTTCTATTGAGGTTAAATTTTCCTATGTACCAGGTTGTTGCATCTGATTTAGATGGCACGCTGCTTTCCCCCGACCACACCCTGTCGCCGTACGCGAAAGAGACCTTAAAGCTGCTGACTGCCCGTGGCGTGCACTTTGTGTTTGCCACCGGGCGCCACCACGTGGATGTGGGGCAGATCCGCGATAATCTTGAGATTAAATCGTACATGATCACCTCCAACGGTGCGCGCGTTCACGACACCGATGGCAATCTGATCTTTACCCACAACCTGGATCGCGATATTGCCGCCGATCTGTTCGGTGTGGTGCACAATAATCCGGCTATCGTCACGAACGTTTACCGCGACGATGACTGGTTCATGAACCGCCACCGTCCGGAAGAGATGCGCTTCTTCAAAGAAGCGGTGTTTAACTACTCCCTGTATGAGCCAGGTCTGCTCGAGCCGGAAGGGATCAGCAAAGTCTTCTTTACCTGCGAAAGTCACGAAGAACTGCTGCCGCTGGAGCAGGCGATCAACGCCCGCTGGGGCGATCGCGTCAACGTAAGTTTCTCCACGCTGACCTGCCTGGAAGTGATGGCGGGTGGCGTTTCCAAGGGGCACGCTCTGGAAGCGGTGGCCAAACGCATGGGCTTTGAGCTGAAAGACTGTATCGCCTTTGGTGATGGCATGAACGATGCTGAGATGCTCTCGATGGCGGGTAAAGGCTGCATCATGCAGAACGCGCACCAGCGCCTGAAAGACCTGCACCCGGAGCTGGAAGTGATCGGCACCAACGCAGACAATGCGGTACCAAAATATCTGCGCAAGCTGTTCCTTGAATAATCTTCATTTGGTTGTTTATTGCTCAGTTGTCAACTAAAGAGTTCGCTACAATGCCTCTCCTTCTTTCTGAGAGACAAGCATTGTGGCGCTACTCATTATCACCACTATCCTGTGGGCCTTCTCCTTTAGCCTGATTGGCGAATACCTTGCCGGATCGGTCGACAGCTATTTCTCGGTGCTGATGCGCGTGGGGCTGGCGGCGCTGGTGTTCCTGCCCTTTTTGCGTACGCGCGGACAATCCCTGCAAACCGTTTTGCTGTATATGCTGGTGGGGGCGATGCAGCTCGGCATCATGTATCTGTTTAGCTTTCGGGCGTATATCTACTTGTCCGTCTCGGAGTTCCTGCTCTTTACGGTGCTGACGCCGCTCTATATCACGCTGATTTACGACCTGCTCAGCAGGCGTCGTCTGCGTTGGGGCTATCTGTTGAGCGCGGCGCTGGCGGTGATTGGCGCGGCGATTATTCGCTACGAAAAAGTGAGCGATCACTTCTGGACCGGCCTGATGTTCGTGCAGTTAGCAAACATCAGCTTCGCTATTGGTATGGTGGGCTACAAGCGCCTGATGGAAACCCGCCCGATGCCGCAGCACAACGCGTTTGCCTGGTTCTATATGGGGGCGGCGGTGGTCGCGGTCGCAGCCTGGTTTATGCTGGGTAACCCGCAAAAATTACCTACCACTACCGTGCAGTGGGGCATTCTGGTCTGGCTGGGCGTGGTGGCCTCGGGGCTGGGGTACTTCATGTGGAACTATGGCGCAACTCAGGTAGACGCCGGTACGCTGGGCATCATGAACAACGTGCACGTGCCCGCGGGGCTACTGGTAAACCTTGCTATCTGGCAGCAACAGCCCCACTGGCCGAGTTTCCTTATTGGGGGAGCGGTGATCCTGGCTTCGCTGTGGGTACATCGCCGTTGGGTCGCTCCGCGCTCCGCACAAACGGAAGATGGTCGCACGCGTGGTTCCGCGTTGAGCGAATAAACGCTTCCGTGATCGGCTGACGCTGCTCGCCATCGCGCACGGCGGCGTACAGCCGGCTCCACAGTCCTTCTCCCAGGGTTTTGGTGACCACCAGGCCCTGGCGTTCAAAACTCTCTACCACCCAGTGCGGCAGCGCCGCGATGCCCATTCTGGCGGCAACCATCTGAATCAACAGCAACGTATTATCCACGCTTTTCAGCTGTGGGCTGATGCCCGCCGGCTGCAGGAAATGGCGCCAGATATCCAGGCGACTGCGCTGCACCGGGTATATCAGCAGCGTTTCAGTCGCCAGGTCTTCCGGGGTGATACGCGTCTTGCTGGCCAGCGGATGATCCGGTGCCAGCACCAGACGCACCTCATAATCGAACATTGGCGAATAATGCAGGCCGCTACGCGGCAGAATGTCTGACGTCATCACCAGATCCAGCTCGCCCTGCTGGAGTGACGGCTGCGGGTCAAACGTCACGCCGGAGGTAAAGTCCATTTCTACCTGCGGCCACTTCTGGCGGAAGTTCTCAAGCGCGGGGGTCAGCCACTGAATACAGCTGTGGCACTCAATGGCGATACGCAATTTAGTTTGCTGCGGCTCATTGCAGGACTGAAGCGCGCTGGCAATTTGCGGCAGCACCTGATTTGCCAGCTGCAGGAGGATCTCGCCCTGGGGAGTAAAGCGCAGCGGCTGGCTCTTACGCACAAAAAGACGAAAGCCGAGACGTTGTTCCAGATCGCTGAACTGGTGAGAAAGGGCGGACTGAGTCTGGTGCAGTGAGGCCGCCGCCGCCGCGAGAGAACCGCAGTTTCGCAACGCTTGTAGCGTTTTCAGGTGTTTTATCTCGATCATGAAAGTCCTTCACTTCGCCATGAACATTTTGCGCTTGAGGAATATACAGTACCTGCCAATTATAGATGTGTAAACATCTGGACGTCTAAATAACGAATTTCACAAGGGGCATGACATGACAATCCGCAATCACACTCTCGGTTTCCCTCGCGTTGGCCTTCGTCGCGAGCTAAAAAAAGCACAAGAAAGCTACTGGGCAGGAAACACCACGCGTGAAGAGCTGCTGGCAGTGGGCCGCGAACTGCGTGCCCGCCACTGGGAGCAGCAAAAACAGGCGGGCGTAGACCTGCTGCCGGTGGGCGATTTCGCCTGGTACGACCATGTTCTGACGACCAGCCTGCTGCTTGGCAATGTCCCGGCTCGTCATCAGAACAACGATGGATCGGTAGATATCGACACGCTGTTCCGCATCGGCCGTGGCCGTGCGCCAACCGGTGAGCCAGCGGCAGCGGCGGAAATGACCAAGTGGTTTAACACCAACTATCACTATATGGTGCCGGAGTTTGTTAAAGGTCAGCAGTTCAAACTGACCTGGACCCAGTTGCTGGATGAAGTGGACGAAGCGCTGGCGCTGGGGCACCAGGTGAAACCGGTGCTGCTGGGGCCAGTGACCTACCTGTGGTTAGGAAAAGTCAAAGGCGAGCCGTTCGATCGTCTGAGCCTGCTGAAGGATATCCTGCCGGTCTACAAACAGGTGCTGATTGAGCTGGGCAAACGCGGTATTCAGTGGGTGCAAATCGACGAACCGGCGCTGGTGCTCGAACTGCCGCAAGCGTGGCTCGATGCCTTCAAACCGGCTTACGATGCACTGACCGGGCAGGTGAAGCTGCTGCTTACCACCTACTTTGAAGGTGTGACGCCGAACCTCGGCACCATCACCAAATTGCCAGTGCAGGGCCTGCACGTTGACCTGGTGCATGGAAAAGATGATGTTGCAGAACTGCACAAGCGCCTGCCAGCGGAGTGGCTGCTCTCTGCCGGGCTGGTGAACGGTCGTAACGTCTGGCGCGCCGATCTGACAGAAAAATATGCTCAGATTAAGGACATCGTCGGCAAACGTGAGCTATGGGTGGCCTCTTCGTGTTCACTGCTGCACAGCCCTATCGATCTCAGCGTTGAAACCCGCCTGGATGCGGAAGTGAAAAGCTGGTTTGCCTTTGCCTTGCAGAAATGTGAAGAGCTGGCTCTGCTGCGTGACGCCCTGAACAGCGGTGACACGGCGGCGATTACCGAATGGAGCGCTCCGATTCAGGCCCGTCGTCATTCGTCTCGCGTTCACAACCCGGCGGTGGAAAAACGTCTGGCGGCTATCACCGCGCAGGACAGCCAGCGTCAAAGCCCGTATGAAGTGCGTGCAGAAGCCCAGCGCGCCCGTTTCAACTTGCCTGCGTGGCCAACCACCACCATCGGTTCCTTCCCGCAAACTACCGAGATCCGCAGCCTGCGCCTGGACTTCAAAAAGGGCAACCTTGATGCGGCCAACTACCGCACCGGCATCGCGGAACATATCAAACAGGCGATTGTGGAGCAGGAGCGCTTAGGCCTGGATGTGCTGGTTCACGGGGAGGCAGAGCGTAACGACATGGTGGAGTACTTCGGTGAACATCTGGACGGTTTCGTCTTTACCCAAAACGGCTGGGTACAGAGCTATGGTTCCCGCTGTGTAAAACCACCGGTGGTGATCGGTGACGTTAGCCGTCCGCACCCGATCACCGTCGAATGGGCTAAATATGCCCAGTCCCTGACCGACAAGCCGGTAAAAGGCATGTTGACCGGTCCGGTGACCATTCTTTGCTGGTCCTTCCCGCGTGAGGACGTGACCCGTGAAACCATCGCGAAGCAAATTGCGCTGGCGCTGCGCGATGAAGTGGCGGATCTGGAAGCGGCGGGCATTGGCATCATCCAGATTGACGAACCGGCCCTGCGCGAGGGATTACCGCTGCGTCGCAGCGACTGGGACGCCTACCTGCAGTGGGGTGTGGAAGCGTTCCGCATCAATGCCGCAGTGGCGAAGGACGACACCCAGATCCACACCCACATGTGTTACTGCGAATTTAACGACATCATGGATTCCATTGCCGCACTGGATGCCGACGTGATCACCATCGAGACCTCGCGTTCAGATATGGAACTGCTGGAGTCGTTCGAAGAGTTCGATTACCCGAACGAAATCGGGCCGGGCGTATATGACATTCACTCCCCGAACGTGCCGAGCGTGGAGTGGATCGAAGCCCTGCTGAAGAAAGCCGCCCAACGCATTCCGGCAGAGCGCCTGTGGGTGAACCCGGACTGCGGTCTGAAAACCCGCGGCTGGCCTGAAACCCGCGCGGCGCTGGCGAATATGGTGAAAGCGGCGCAGAATTTGCGTCAGGGTTAAGACAGAGTCGATCCCATTATGTAGCCCGGTAAGGCATCGCCGCCACCGGGCTTTTATGTTTACGCTTTCTTGCCGCCGTACTGGCTAAACCACGCCAGCATCCGCTGCCAGCCATCTTTGGCTGATTCCGCGTGATAGCTCGGACGATAATCGGCATTAAACGCGTGTCCGGCATCCGGGTACACGACAATGTCTGCCTTTGCATTCGCCGCGCGTAGCGCATGGCGCATGGTCTCTACCGTGTCGAGCGGAATACCCGTGTCCTGACCACCGTACAGTCCCAGCACCGGGGCATTTAAGTCTGTGGCGATATCAACCGGATGTTTTGGCGAGTTCAGCGTTTTTTCGCCCACCAGTTTACCGTACCAGGCCACAGCAGCTTTCAGCTGCGGATTGTGCGCGGCATACAGCCAGCTAATGCGTCCGCCCCAGCAGAACCCCGTTATCATCAGTCGATGCGCATCACCGCCGTTACGCGCCGCCCAGTTGGCAACATGATCCAGATCGGCCAACACCTGTGCATCCGGCACTTTACTGACCAGATTGCTCAAAAGCGTTGGGATATCGCTGTAGTCGTTCGGATCGCCCTGACGGAAATAGAGCTCTGGCGCAACGGCCAGGTAACCTTCCAGCGCCAGTCGGCGGCAGAGGTCGCGAATATGTTCATGAACGCCGAAAATTTCCTGAACCACAATCACGATCGGCAGCGGACCGTCTGCCGATGCTGGTCGCGCGTGGTAAGCAGGCATATTTTCCCCCTGCGAGGGAATGGAGGTCTCTCCCGCCGTAATGGCGTCTTCAGGCGTTGAGACGATGGTTGAGGCATGCGGAGCCGCAGCAGGTGCAAAACCGGTTTTTTCAGTCATGGCATTCTCCGTACCAATGAGTTAGCGCAAAGGTAAATATAGACACCAGGTTAACAACCCACAGTGCCTTAAACGGTCTATCTTTTGTGCAGCACACCACGATATAACTTGTTAATGTGATGTAAATCACTTTTTTATGGAAATCTACTGCAATCATTTTCATTCATGGTGAGATGTGTCACGAAATTATGCGTATCGCTTCTGTAAAGTACCGTTTTACTTCTTCTGACTAACCGACCCACAGAGGAGTCACCTATGTCTAAGTCTGATGTTTTTCATCTCGGCCTCACCAAAAACGATTTACAAGGGGCTACGCTCGCTATCGTCCCGGGCGATCCTGAGCGTGTGGAAAAGATCGCCGCGCTGATGGATAAGCCGGTTAAGCTGGCAGCCCATCGTGAATTCACCACCTGGCGTGCAGAACTGGATGGTAAGGCCGTGATTGTGTGCTCTACCGGTATCGGTGGCCCGTCTACCTCCATTGCCGTTGAAGAACTGGCGCAGCTGGGCATCCGGACGTTCCTGCGTATCGGGACGACCGGTGCGATCCAGCCGCATATCAACGTGGGTGATGTATTGGTGACTACCGCGTCCGTGCGTCTGGATGGGGCGAGTCTGCACTTTGCACCAATGGAATTCCCGGCGGTTGCCGATTTTGAATGTACGACGGCGCTGGTTGAAGCAGCGAAATCCGTTGGCGCAACCACGCACGTGGGCGTAACCGCCTCGTCGGACACCTTCTACCCGGGTCAGGAGCGTTACGACACCTTCTCTGGCCGTGTGGTGAGCCGTTTTAAAGGCTCTATGGAAGAGTGGCAGTCTATGGGCGTGATGAACTATGAAATGGAATCTGCAACGCTGCTGACCATGTGCGCAAGCCAGGGTCTGCGTGCCGGTATGGTGGCGGGGGTAATCGTCAACCGTACCCAGCAGGAAATCCCGAACGCCGAAACCATGAAACAAACCGAAAGTCATGCGGTAAAAATCGTGGTTGAAGCGGCCCGTCGTCTGATCTAATCCTCTCTTCTGACATCAAAGGCCGACACGTTCGGCCTTTATTTTTTGCGTAGCGCCTCGCAGGAAAACCCTTTCAAACTGGACGTTTATACAGCACAATCTTATTTTGTGCGGTAATACGTTGATGCAGGGGGCATTGTGGATCTCTCAATTCTGATTTACGCGGTGATTGCGCTCGCGGGCGTGGCGATAGGCTGGCTGATTTCCAGCTATCAGCACGCGCAGCAAAAGGCCGATCAGCTGGCAGAGCGTGAAGAGATAGTCGCCGAGTTAAGCGCGACAAAACAGCAACTTGCGCTGAGTGAACACTGGCGAGACGAGTGCGAGTTACTCAACAACGAACTGCGCAATCTGCGTGATATCAACACCTCACTGGAAGCCGATCTCCGTGAAGTCACGACCCGCCTGGAATCCACTCAGCTGCATGCGGAAGACAAAATCCGCCAGATGATGAACAGCGAGCAGCGCCTCAGCGAACAGTTTGAGAATCTCGCGAACCGCATTTTTGAGCACAGCAACCGCCGCGTTGACGAACAAAACCGCCAGAGTCTGAACAGTCTCCTGACGCCTCTGCGTGAGCAACTGGACGGTTTCCGTCGTCAGGTGCAGGACAGCTTTGGTCAGGAGGCCCGCGAGCGGCACACCCTGGCACACGAAATTCGTAATCTGCAGCAGTTGAATGCACAAATGGCGCAGGAAGCGGTCAACCTGACCCGCGCCCTGAAAGGGGATAACAAAACGCAGGGTAACTGGGGTGAAGTCGTCCTCACGCGGGTGCTGGAAGCCTCTGGACTGCGCGAAGGGTATGAATACGAAACCCAGGTCAGCATAGAAAACGATGCCCGCTCGCGAATGCAGCCAGATGTCATCGTGCGTCTGCCGCAGGGTAAAGATGTGGTGATTGATGCCAAAATGACGCTGGTGGCCTATGAGCGTTACTTCAACGCGGAGGATGACTACACCCGCGAATCGGCGTTGCAGGAGCACATTGCCTCCGTGCGGAACCATATTCGTCTGCTGGGCAGAAAAGACTATCAGCAGTTGCCGGGTTTGCGCTCGCTTGACTATGTTCTGATGTTTATCCCGGTAGAGCCTGCTTTTCTGCTGGCACTCGACAGACAGCCGGAACTGATAACTGAAGCGCTGAAAAACAACATTATGCTGGTCAGCCCCACCACGCTGCTGGTGGCGTTACGCACCATTGCCAACCTGTGGCGCTATGAACATCAGAGCCGCAACGCGCAGCAGATTGCCGATCGCGCCAGCAAGCTGTACGACAAAATGCGCCTATTTGTGGATGATATGTCCTCGGTCGGGCAAAGCCTGGACCGCGCGCAGGACAACTACCGCCAGGCGATGAAAAAACTCGCCTCCGGGCGGGGTAATCTGCTGGCGCAAGCCGAAGCCTTCCGCGGCCTGGGGGTGGAGGTTAAACGCGAGATTAATCCGGAACTGGTTGAGCAAGCCACGGCACAGGACGAAGAGTTTCGCCTGCGCGAAGGCGCTGATGGACAAAAGAGAGACAGTGAAGACAACGAGTTAGCGGCAGAGTTATCGCCAGACCCGCATCTGGCGCGTTTCTTACGTGGTGGTTGAAACGTAGGGCAAACGCGCCCAATCTGTTACACTTCACGAACATTTTACTGATAAGCAGGCTCTGAGATGGTTGACGATTCACAAGACACAACGCACTTTGGCTTTCAGACTGTCGCCAAAGCGCAGAAAGCTGACATGGTGGCCCACGTATTTCATTCCGTGGCGGCGAAGTACGATGTGATGAATGACTTGATGTCATTCGGCATTCATCGCTTGTGGAAGCGCTTCACCATCGACTGTAGCGGTGTGCGTCGTGGACAAACGGTACTGGACCTTGCCGGCGGCACGGGCGATTTGACCGCGAAATTCTCCCGTCTGGTGGGTGAAACCGGGCGTGTTGTTCTGGCTGATATTAACGACTCCATGCTGAAAATGGGGCGTGAGAAGCTGCGTAACATCGGCGTGGTGGGGAATGTGGAATATGTGCAGGCAAACGCCGAGGCGCTGCCGTTCCCGGACAATACCTTTGACTGCATCACTATCTCTTTTGGCCTGCGTAACGTCACCGATAAAGAAAAAGCGCTGCGCTCAATGTATCGCGTGCTGAAGCCGGGCGGACGTCTGCTGGTGCTTGAGTTCTCCAAACCGATTATCGAGCCACTGAGCAAAGCCTACGACGCCTATTCATTCCATGTTCTGCCGCGTATTGGCGAACTGGTGGCAAACGACGCAGAAAGCTACCGCTATCTGGCGGAATCCATTCGCATGCACCCGGATCAGGACACCCTGAAGGCCATGATGCAGGATGCGGCGTTTGAAAACGTTGAGTATTTCAACATGACGGCGGGTGTCGTCGCACTGCATCGCGGTTATAAGTTCTGAGTGGAGGTGTCCTGTGCCCTTTAAACCCTTAGTCACCGCAGGCATCGAGAATGTACTGAATGCCTTTCTCTATCGTGCGCCAGCGCTAAAAGCCGCGCGGCAGCGACTTAACGGGAAGGTATTGCGGATCGTTTTAAAAGAGTTCTCGACGCCGCTTGTGCTGGTCTTCAGCGAACGCCAGCTTGATGTTCTGGGGGAGTGGGAAGGAGACGCCGACTGCTCTGTCATCACGCGCATGAGCGTGCTGCCAAAACTGCGTGACCGCCAGCAACTGACGGCGCTGATCCGAAGCGGTGAGCTGGAAGTGGAAGGCGACATTCAGGTTGTACAAAATTTCGTTGCGCTCAGCGATCTGGCCGAGTTCGACCCGGCGGAACTGCTTGCCCCATTTATTGGCGACATTGCAGCGGAAGGGATCGGCAAAGCCCTGCATGGTGGTACCGCCTTCCTGCGTAAAAGCCTGCAACGTCAGCAGCGTTATGCGGCAGAGGTGCTGACCGAAGAGTGGCGTATGGCCCCCGGACAGCTGGAAGTAGCCTGGTTCGCGGAAGAGACTGCGGCTGTTGAACGTGCGGTTGATGCGTTAACCAAACGGCTGGAAAAACTGGAGGGCAAATGACGCCTGGTGAAATTCGGCGCCTCTATTTTATCGTCCACACCTTTTTGAGTTACGGGCTCGACGAGCTTATCCCCAAAATGCGTATCACGCTGCCGCTTCGTATCTGGCGGCGGATGTTGTTCTGGATGCCTAATCGCCACAAAGGACAGCCACTGGGTGAACGCCTGCGTCTGGCGCTACAGGAGCTGGGCCCGGTATGGATTAAGTTCGGCCAAATGCTCTCGACCCGTCGCGATCTTTTCCCGCCCCAGATTGCCGATCAGCTGGCACTGCTGCAGGATCGCGTGGCCCCGTTTGACGGCGTGCGCGCGAAAAAACAGATCGAAGAGGCGATGGGCAATATTCCTGTTGAGACCTGGTTCGACGATTTCGACATTCAGCCGCTGGCTTCTGCCTCCATTGCCCAGGTGCATACCGCGCGTCTGAAAGAGAATGGCAAAGAAGTCGTTATCAAAGTTATCCGCCCGGATATTCTGCCGATCATCAAAGCGGACATGAAGCTTATCTATCGTCTGGCGCGCTGGGTTCCGCGTCTGCTCCCTGACGGACGCCGCCTGCGCCCGCTGGAAGTGGTACGGGAATATGAAAAAACGCTGATCGATGAACTAAACCTGCTGCGCGAATCGGCAAACGCCATTCAGCTACGGCGCAATTTTGAAAACAGCCCGATGCTGTATGTTCCTGAAGTCTATTCTGACTACTGCAGCCAGAACATGATGGTCATGGAACGTATTTACGGTATTCCCGTCTCGGATGTCGTGGCCCTGGAGAAACAGGGAACGAACATGAAGCTGCTGGCCGAACGTGGCGTACAGGTCTTCTTTACTCAGGTCTTCCGCGACAGCTTTTTCCACGCAGACATGCATCCGGGCAATATCTTTGTGAGCTATGAGCATCCGGACGACCCGCAATATATCGGCATTGATTGCGGTATTGTCGGCTCGCTCAATAAAGAAGATAAGCGTTATCTGGCGGAGAATTTTATCGCCTTCTTTAATCGTGACTACCGTAAAGTGGCTGAACTGCACGTTGACTCAGGTTGGGTTCCGCCGGACACCAATGTCGAAGAGTTTGAGTTTGCCATCCGTACCGTCTGTGAACCGATTTTTGAAAAACCGCTAGCAGAAATCTCGTTCGGTCACGTGTTGCTGAATCTGTTTAACACCGCTCGCCGCTTCAATATGGAAGTGCAGCCACAGCTTGTTTTACTTCAGAAAACATTACTTTACGTTGAAGGTGTAGGTCGACAGCTCTATCCTCAGTTAGACTTGTGGAAGACCGCGAAACCGTTCCTGGAATCCTGGATTAAGGATCAGGTTGGCATTCCGGCTCTGGTGCGGGCTTTCAAAGAGAAAGCCCCGTTCTGGGTTGAAAAAATGCCGGAACTTCCTGAACTGGTGTATGACAGTTTGCGTCAGAGCAAGAACCTTCAGCTCAGCATGGATAAAATCGCCCACGAGCTTCAGTCGAACCGCGTACGCCAGGGCCAGTCTCGCTATCTGTTTGGCATTGGCGCAACCCTGCTGCTCAGTGGTACGTTGTTGTTAATCAACCGTCCGGACTGGCAGATGATGCCCGCCTGGCTAATGGTTGCCGGAATAGTGGTCTGGTTCGTTGGCTGGAGAAAGACGCGCTGAACAGGCATCGCTATCACCAGGTCGCATACGTATAATGCGGTCTGACTAATTAATCATCTATCTCTGAGGAATATGTATGGGTGGTATCAGTATCTGGCAATTAGTCATTATTGCCGTCATCGTCGTGCTGCTGTTTGGCACCAAAAAGCTCGGTTCTATCGGTTCCGATCTGGGCGCGTCTATCAAAGGCTTCAAGAAAGCAATGAGCGATGATGAGAGCAAGCAGGATAAAACCAGCCAGGACGCTGACTTTACTGCTAAATCCATCTCCGACAAGCAAGAAGATGCCAAAAAGGAAGACGCTAAACGCCACGATAAAGAGCAGGTGTAAGTCGTGTTCGACATTGGTTTTAGTGAGCTGCTGCTGGTCTTTGTGATTGGCCTCATCGTGCTGGGGCCACAGCGTTTACCCGTTGCAGTAAAAACGGTTGTGGGGTGGGTGCGTGCGCTTCGTTCGCTGGCATCCACCGTACAGAACGAGCTGGCGCAGGAACTTAAGCTGCAGGAGTTTCAGGAAAGCCTGAAAAAGGTTGAGAAGGCGAGCATGGATAACCTGACGCCGGAACTGAAAGCCTCCATGGATGAACTGCGCGAAGCGGCAGAATCCATGAAGCGCTCCTACAGCGTTAACGATCCTGAAAAAGCGAGCGATGAAGCGAACACCATCCATAACCCGGTGGTGAAAAATAGTGAAGCGCAGCGCGAGGGCGTAACGCCTGCCAGCGCGGAGCATCAGGCCACCGCGCCTGAACATACGCCGCAGGAACCTGAACTGAAAAAACAGGCGCAGCCGGAAGACCCTGTGGTCAACGCGGCTGAAGCAAAGCCCGCCGTGCCTGTTACCGAATCATCCCCCTCGTCGAGTGATAAAGCGTAAACATGGCAGTAGATGATACTCAACCGCTCATTACGCACCTCATTGAGCTGCGTAAGCGCCTGTTAAACTGCATTATTGCGGTTTTCGTTATTTTCTTATGCCTGGTTTATTTCGCCAACGACATCTACCAGGTTGTCTCCGCGCCGCTGATAAAGCAGATGCCGCTGGGCGCAACGATGATCGCGACGGACGTTGCTTCGCCGTTCTTTACGCCCATTAAGCTCACGTTCTGGGTATCGTTGATCGCTTCTGCACCCATCCTGCTGTATCAGATCTGGGCGTTTGTGGCGCCCGCTCTGTATAAGCATGAACGCAAACTGGTGATCCCACTGCTGGTCTCCAGCTCGCTGCTGTTCTATATCGGCATGGCGTTTGCCTATTTTGTTGTCTTCCCGCTGGCCTTTGGCTTCCTGACGCATACCGCGCCGGAAGGGGTACAGGTGTCGACCGATATTGCCAGCTACCTCAGCTTTGTGATGGCGCTGTTTATGGCATTCGGCGTGGCGTTCGAAGTGCCGGTTGCGATTGTGCTGCTTTGCTGGGTGGGTGTAACCACACCAGAAGACCTGCGTAAAAAGCGTCCGTATATTCTGGTCGGCGCATTTGTGGTCGGCATGCTGCTGACGCCGCCCGATGTCTTCTCGCAAACGCTGCTGGCCATACCGATGTACTGTCTGTTTGAGGTAGGCGTCTTCTTCTCACGTTTCTATGTGGGGAAAGGGCGTCGGTCAGAGGACGAAGACGACGTCTCTGAAAAGAGCACTGAAGAGTAAAACCAGCCGCCCGTCAGGGCGGTTGTCATATGGGGAATTGCATGTTTGATATTGGACTTAACCTGACCAGTTCACAGTTTGCCAAAGATCGCGACGACGTCGTGGCGCGCGCGTTTGCCGCTGGCGTAAAAGGATTGTTGCTGACAGGCACCAACCTGCATGAAAGCGAGCAGGCGCAACAGCTGGCCCAACGCTACGACCGTTGCTGGTCTACCGCGGGCGTGCATCCTCATGACAGCAGCCAGTGGACGTCGGAGAGCGCTGATATCATTCACAGGCTGGCGAAAACTGCCGAAGTGGTGGCTATCGGGGAATGTGGGCTCGATTTCAACCGCAATTTTTCCACCCCTGCCGAGCAGGAAAAAGCGTTTACGGCGCAACTTGCCCTGGCGGCCGAGCTTGAAATGCCGGTGTTTATGCACTGTCGCGACGCGCATGAGCGCTTCCTCGCGCTGCTGGATCCCTGGCTGGATAAACTGCCAGGCGCGGTGCTGCACTGTTTTACCGGTTCACGTCAGGAGGCGCTGGACTGTCTGGATCGTGGGCTTTATTTGGGGATTACCGGCTGGGTGTGCGATGAACGCCGCGGGCTGGAGCTTCGCGAACTGTTGCCGGTGATCCCGGCCGACCGGTTGCTCCTCGAAACCGACGCGCCTTATTTATTGCCGCGTGATATGAAACCAAAACCGGCATCGCGACGTAACGAACCGGCATGGCTGGGGCATATTGTCACGAGCGTGGCGCAGTGGCGCGGAGAGGATCCGCACGGGTTATCTGCGCAGACGGATGACAACGTGCGTCGCCTGTTTGGCATTGATTTTTAAACTTTGCGGAAGTCGGTGTTTTTCACGCTCTGTAGCACCTGCTTATTAAGCAGATTGAGCAATAACATGGAGCGTGCTTCACCGTCCGGCTCGGCGAAAATCGCCTGCAGGCCTTCGAAGGCACCTTCGGTGATGACGACACTGTCTCCCGCGTACGGGGTTTCCGGGTCGGTAATATCTTCAGGTTGTTGATAAACCGAAAGCTGATGGATCACCGTCGACGGCACCGTTGCCGGGTGCGCACCAAAACGAACAAAATGGCTGACGCCGCGCGTGGCGCTGATGGTGGTGGTGTGGATCACTTCTGGG
Source organism: Enterobacter cloacae subsp. cloacae ATCC 13047 (assembly GCF_000025565.1). Lineage (NCBI taxonomy): Bacteria > Pseudomonadati > Pseudomonadota > Gammaproteobacteria > Enterobacterales > Enterobacteriaceae > Enterobacter > Enterobacter cloacae. The sequence goes on along the minus strand of NC_014121.1, from coordinate 5,078,435 downwards.
TCGAATTCCACGAACAAATAGTTCGGAAATAGCGGCTCACTGACGGTTGTGCGCTTCCCGCGCTGCATTTTTTCAAGCGTGATCACGGGTGTCAGGCAATTTACAGACTGACGTTCTAAATGTTCCTGCGCGCGCTGAAGTTGCCCGCGTTTGCAATACAGTAAATACCAGGCCTGCATAATCACTCTTTCCCTTAGTTTCGGGCGCAAGCATATCAAAACCCTGGCGGGATCGCTAAGTTGATTATAATGGCCGAAAAGGGAACAGGATGCAGAAGTTCACGCTAATTTAACAAAATTACAGCATCACGCAGGCTTACGCCGTATAATGAAGCGCTTACAGAGAGGCCATGATTAACTGCATGAAATACCACGATCTCCGCGACTTCCTGACGCTGCTGGAAAAGCAGGGCGAACTCAAACGCATTACGCTTCCTGTCGATCCTTATCTGGAAATGACAGAAATTGCTGACCGCACCCTGCGTGCCGGTGGCCCGGCGCTTCTGTTTGAAAACCCGAAGGGTTATTCAATGCCGGTGCTGTGCAACCTGTTTGGAACCCCTCGCCGTGTGGCGTTGGGCATGGGCCAGGAGGACGTCACGGCGTTACGTGAAGTGGGTAAACTGCTGGCGTTTCTGAAAGAGCCGGAGCCACCGAAAGGCTTCCGCGATCTGTTCGACAAGCTGCCGCAGTTTAAGCAGGTGCTGAACATGCCAACCAAACGTCTGCGCGGCGCGCCGTGCCAGCAGAAAGTGCTGGAAGGGGATGCGGTAGATCTGACCAAAATCCCGATCATGCAGTGCTGGCCTGAAGATGCCGCGCCACTCATTACGTGGGGGCTCACCGTCACACGCGGGCCGCATAAAGAGCGTCAAAATCTGGGTATTTACCGCCAGCAGCTGATTGGCAAGAATAAGCTCATCATGCGCTGGCTGTCGCATCGCGGCGGCGCGCTGGATTTCCAGGAGTGGTGCGCTGCACACCCGGGCGAGCGTTTTCCGGTCTCTGTTGCGTTAGGTGCCGACCCCGCCACCATTCTGGGCGCGGTAACGCCAGTGCCGGATACACTCTCTGAATATGCCTTTGCAGGACTGCTGCGTGGCACCAAAACGGAAGTCGTGAAGTGTATCTCTAACGACCTCGAAGTGCCCGCGAGTGCAGAGATTGTCCTGGAAGGTTACATTGAACAGGGCGAGCTGGCACCCGAAGGTCCGTACGGCGACCACACGGGCTATTATAACGAAGTGGATAACTTCCCGGTGTTTACCGTCACGCACATTACCCAGCGTGAAGATGCGATTTATCACTCCACCTATACCGGACGTCCACCGGATGAACCTGCAGTACTGGGCGTGGCGCTGAATGAGGTGTTTGTGCCGATCCTGCAAAAGCAGTTCCCGGAAATTGTTGATTTCTATCTGCCGCCGGAAGGATGCTCGTATCGCCTGGCGGTGGTTACAATGAAGAAGCAGTATCCTGGTCACGCTAAACGCGTGATGATGGGCGTATGGTCTTTCCTGCGCCAGTTTATGTATACCAAATTTGTGATTGTCTGCGATGATGACGTTAACGCCCGCGACTGGAATGATGTTATCTGGGCCATTACCACGCGAATGGATCCGGCGCGCGATACGGTGTTAGTGGAAAACACGCCGATAGATTATCTGGATTTTGCCTCGCCGGTCTCCGGTCTTGGCTCAAAAATGGGACTGGATGCCACAAATAAATGGCCTGGCGAAACCGACCGTGAATGGGGTCGCCCGATCAAGAAAGATCCTGCTGTGACCGCGCGAATTGACGCGATCTGGGACGAACTGGCCATAATGAATAACGGTAAACCGCAGGCTGACCGTTAAGCCCTATAGACTTCCCGACAGAGAGAGCGAATGACAACCTTAAGCTGTAAAGTGACCTCGGTAGATGCTATCACCGACACCGTATATCGCGTCCGTTTAGTGCCTGAAGCGGCATTCTCTTTCCGTGCTGGTCAGTACCTGATGGTCGTGATGGATGAACGTGATAAGCGTCCTTTCTCTATGGCCTCAACGCCAGCGGAGCAGGAATTTATTGAGCTTCATATTGGTGCGTCAGAGCTTAACCTGTATGCAATGGCCGTCATGGACCGCATTCTAAAAGAGCGCGAGATCGTGGTGGATATTCCCCACGGTGATGCATGGCTGCGTGACGATGAAGACCGTCCGCTGATCCTGATTGCCGGTGGAACAGGCTTCTCCTACGTGCGCTCTATTCTGTTGACGGCCCTGGCGCGTAACCCGAACCGTGATATCACTATCTACTGGGGTGGCCGCGAAGAGAAACATCTCTACGATCTCTCTGAGCTTGAAGCGCTGAGCGTTAACCATCCCAACCTGCGTGTTGAACCGGTGGTTGAGCAGCCGGAAGAGGGCTGGCGTGGGCGTAGCGGCACAGTGCTGACGGCGGTACTGCAGGATCATGGCACGCTGGCAGGGCACGATATCTATATCGCTGGCCGCTTTGAGATGGCGAAAATTGCCCGTGACCTGTTCTGTAACGAACGTGATGCGCGTGAAGATCGTCTGTTTGGCGATGCTTTTGCGTTTATCTAAATAAAAAACCCGCCCCTGACAGGCGGGAAGAACGGCAACTAAACTGTCTCTCTTCGCAAATGGTGTTACTTGCGGCGAGGTACCTCTCGTAGGCCGGGAAAGCGCAGCGCCTCCCGGCAAAAGCCCGATGGCGCGATGCTTATCGGGCCTACGTTATAGCCTTACACTCTCTCAAACACCGTTGCGATACCCTGACCCAACCCAATACACATCGTTGCCAGACCAAACTGCGCGTCTTTGCGTTCCATCAGGTTAATCAGCGTTGTGCTGATACGCGCCCCGGAGCAGCCCAGCGGGTGACCGAGGGCGATCGCGCCGCCGTTGAGGTTAATTTTCTCGTCGATCTGCTCCATCAGCCCCAGATCTTTAATGCACGGCAGGATCTGCGCGGCGAAGGCTTCGTTCATCTCGAACACGTCGATATCACTGGTGGTCAATCCCGCTTTCTTCAGCGCCAGCTTCGAGGCCGGAACCGGGCCGTAACCCATGATAGAAGGATCGCAGCCTACCACCGCCATTGAGCGCACCCGGGCGCGAGGCGTTAACCCCAGCTCGCGGGCGCGGCTTTCGCTCATTACCAGCATCGCGGCCGCTCCGTCAGACAGCGCCGACGAGGTACCTGCCGTGACCGTACCGGTGACCGGGTCAAACGCCGGGCGCAGGGTGGATAGCGCTTCAACGGTGGTTTCCGGGCGGATCACTTCGTCGTAGCTGAACTGCTTCAGAACGCCATCTGCATCATGGCCGCCGGTCGGGATGATCTCATTCTTAAACGCGCCGGATTGCGTGGCGGCCCATGCACGAGCATGAGAACGCGCGGCGAAGGTATCCTGCATTTCACGGCTAATTCCGTGCAGGTGGGACAGCATTTCAGCGGTCAGGCCCATCATTCCTGCGGCTTTCGCCACGTTACGGCTCATGCCCGGGTGGAAATCGACCCCGTGGCTCATTGGCACATGGCCCATGTGCTCCACGCCGCCGACCAGGCAGGCCTGCGCGTCACCGGTCATGATCATACGCGCCGCATCATGCAGTGCCTGCATTGAGGAGCCGCACAGACGGTTGACGGTAACTGCCGGCACCGAATGTGGGATCTCCGCCAGCAGCGAAGCATTGCGGGCGATGTTGAAGCCCTGCTCAAGCGTCTGTTGCACACAGCCCCAGTAGATATCGTCGAGCGCAGCCGGGTCCAGCGCCGGATTACGCGCCAGCAGGCTACGCATCAGGTGCGCTGAGAGATCCTCTGCGCGCACGTTACGGAATGCGCCGCCTTTTGAACGGCCCATCGGGGTGCGAATCGCATCAACAATGACAACCTTTTCCATTGTGACTCCTTAAGCCGTTTTCAGCTCGCCAACCGGACGGGCTGGCTCAACTGCTGGGTAATAGGATTCGTTATGGCGCGCTTTATTACGCAGCCCTTCCGGCACGTCATACAGCGGGCCGAGGTGCTGATACTGCTGCACCATATCGAGATAGCGGGCGCTGCCGAGCGTATCCAGCCAGCGGAACGCGCCGCCGTGGAACGGAGGGAAGCCCAGGCCATAGACCAGCGCCATATCGGCTTCTGCCGGACTGGCGATAATGCCTTCTTCCAGGCAACGCACCACTTCGTTGATCATCGGAATCATCATCCGGGCGATGATTTCATCGTCCGTGAAGTCACGTTTTGGTTGGCTAACCCCGGCCAGCAGGCTATCCACCGCCGGATCTTCTTCTTTCTTCGGTTTGCCTTTGCTGTCTTCTTTATAGCGCCAGAAGCCCAGACCGTTTTTCTGACCAAAGCGGTTGGCGTCAAACAGGGCGTCAATCGCATCGCGATAATCTTTCTGCATGCGCTGTGGGAAGCCCGCCGCCATAACCGCTTGCGCGTGATGCGCGGTATCAATGCCAACCACATCCAGCAGATACGCCGGCCCCATCGGCCAGCCGAACTGTTTTTCCATCACTTTGTCGACTTTGCGGAAGTCCGCGCCGTCGCGCAGCAGCTGGCTGAAACCAGCGAAGTAAGGGAACAGTACGCGGTTGACGAAGAAGCCCGGGCAGTCGTTGACCACAATCGGGGTTTTGCCCATCTTACTGGCCCACGCCACCACTTTTGCGATGGTGTCGTCAGAGGTTTTTTCGCCGCGGATCACTTCGACCAATGGCATGCGATGCACCGGATTGAAGAAATGCATTCCGCAGAAGTTTTCCGGGCGCTTCAGGACGCTTGCCAGCTCGCTAATCGGAATCGTCGAGGTGTTAGAGGCCAGTACGGTCTCCGGACGCACTTTCTCTTCCGTTTCGGCCAGCACCGCTTTCTTCACTTTCGGGTTCTCTACCACGGCCTCAACCACCACATCGACGCGGTCAAAACCGGTGTATTCCAGTACGGGCTGGATAGTAGAGATCACGCCTGAGAGTTTCAGACCGTCAATTTTGCCGCGTTCCAGCTGTTTATTAAGCAGCTTGGCCGCTTCGGTCATCCCCAGCGTCAGGGATTTCTCGCTGATGTCTTTCATCACCACCGGCACGCCCTTCCAGGCGGACTGGTAAGCGATGCCACCGCCCATAATGCCAGCGCCAAGTACCGCCGCATGTTTTGGCGTCTCAACGTTTTTCGTCAGCTGTTTTGCTTTGCCTTTTACGAACTGATCGTTGAGGAAGATACCCACCAGCGCGCGGGCTTCATTGGTATGTGCCAGCGGGACAAAGCTCTGGTTTTCGAGTTTCAGGGCTTCGTCACGGCCAAAGCGGGCTGCGGCTTCGATGGTTTTCACCGCAGTGATCGGCGCCGGGTAGTGTTTACCCGCCGTCTGCATCACCATGCCCTTGGCGATGGTGAAACTCATGGCTGCTTCAATCTTGCTGAGCTTTAACGGCTCCAGTTTCGGCTGGCGTTTGGCCTTCCAGTCGAGATCGCCGTTAATGGCCTGACGCAGAATGGCGAGGGAGCCTTCAATCAGTTTTTCTGGCTTCACGACGCCATCAACCAGGCCGATTTTTTGCGCCTGCTCTGCGCCAACATCTTTACCTGCGGCAATAATTTCCAGCGCGCTGTCGGCACCCAGCATACGCGGCATACGTACGGAGCCGCCAAAGCCCGGCATAATGCCCAGTTTGGTTTCCGGCAGGCCGATGCGCAGATCCGGCGTGGCGAGGCGGTAGTCGGTGGCCAGCACGCATTCACAGCCGCCGCCCAGCGCGTAGCCGTTAACGGCGGAAAGGGTCGGGACAGGCAGATCTTCCAGACGATTAAAGACGCTGTTGGCAAAGTGCAGCCACTGGCTCAGCTGTTCTTCAGGCACCAGGAACAGTGAAAGAAATTCGGTGATATCGGCACCAACAATAAAGGCCGCTTTGTTCGAGCGCAGCAGCAGCCCCTTTAAATCAGTTTGCTTTTCAAGTACATCCAGCGCCTGGCCAAGACTGGCCACCGTCGCGGTATCGAGCTTGTTGACTGAGCCGGGGGCATCGAACACCAGTTCGGCAATGCCATCTTCCAGCCAGTTGAGGTACAGGGTGTCGCCTTTGTAGAGCATGTCAGTCTCCTGAATCCAGCAAGTGGATCTGGTCATACCAGATGAGTCGGAGTGTGGGATTTATGTTAATAAAATGCAAATTACTCATTAAGAAATTGCTGCATTGATCACGGTCGGTGGAAATCACGCAGCCGGAGACAGGTGTGCTAAGATGCGAGGACTTGAGGTCAAAAAAACGAAAGGAAGAATGATGGACTCACTGGCTTCGCTTTATAAAAATCATATCGTTACCCTACAGGAACGTACCCGTGATGTACTTGCCCGCTTTAAGCTGGATGCGCTGTTAATCCACTCGGGCGAGCTGATGAATACCTTCCTGGATGACCATGCGTATCCGTTTAAGGTTAACCCGCAGTTTAAAGCCTGGGTGCCGGTAACACAGGTGCCAAATTGCTGGTTGCTGGTGGATGGCGTGAACAAGCCGAAACTGTGGTTCTATCTGCCTGTGGATTACTGGCACAACGTTGAGCCGCTGCCGACCAGCTTCTGGACAGAAGAAGTGGACGTCATGGCTTTACCAAAAGCCGACGGTATTGGCAGCCAGTTGCCTGCCGCGCGTGGCAATATTGCCTACATTGGCCCGGTCCCGGAGCGTGCGCTGGGTCTGGATATCCCGGCGGACAAACTCAACCCGAAAGGAGTGCTGGATTTCCTGCACTATTACCGCGCGTATAAAACCGACTACGAACTTTACTGCATGCGTGAAGCGCAAAAAACGGCGGTGAATGGTCACCGTGCAGCGCATGAAGCCTTCCAGTCCGGTATGAGCGAGTTCGATATCAATCAGGCGTACCTCACCGCGACCGGTCACCGTGACACCGATGTGCCTTACAGCAACATCGTCGCTCTGAATGAGCATGCCTCTGTGCTGCATTACACCAAACTGGATCACCATGTGCCGTCTGAGATGCGCAGCTTCCTGCTGGACGCAGGCGCAGAGTACAACGGCTACGCGGCTGACTTGACCCGTACCTGGGCGGCCAATGCGGATACCGATTTTGCGCATCTGATTAAAGACGTTAACGATGAGCAACTGGCGCTTATCAGCACCATGAAAGCCGGAACCAGCTATGTGGATTACCATATCCAGTTCCATCAGCGCATCGCTAAACTGCTGCGTAAACACCAGATCGTGAAAGACATGAGCGAAGAGGCGATGGTCGAAAACGATCTGACCGGACCCTTTATGCCGCACGGTATAGGCCACCCGCTGGGTCTGCAGGTTCATGATGTTGCGGGCTTTATGCAGGATGATACCGGCACGCACCTCGCCGCGCCGTCTAAATATCCTTACCTGCGCTGCACGCGTATCCTTGAGCCGCGCATGGTGCTGACCATCGAGCCGGGGATCTACTTTATCGAATCGCTGTTAGCGCCATGGCGCGAAGGTCAGTTCAGCAAGCACTTCAACTGGGAAAAAATTGACGCGCTGAAACCGTTTGGCGGTATTCGTATCGAAGATAACGTCGTGATTCATGAGAACGGTATCGAGAATATGACGCGAGACCTGAAGCTGGCCTGATGGAAAGCTGGCTGATACCGGCTGAGCCGGTCACCTTTGTTGAAGAAATCAAGAAAAGCCGCTTTATTACGCTGCTGGCACACACCGATGGCGTAGAGGCGGCAAAGGCGTTTGTTGAGTCTGTCCGCGCTGCGCATCCCGACGCCCGTCACCACTGCGTGGCGTGGGTCGCCGGGCCGCCAGACGATTCGCAGCAGCTGGGTTTTTCTGATGACGGTGAACCGGCGGGTACTGCCGGCAAACCTATGCTTTCCCAGCTCATGGGCAGTGGCGTGGGTGAAATCACCGCCGTGGTTGTTCGCTACTACGGCGGCATTCTATTAGGTACCGGTGGGCTGGTGAAAGCGTATGGCGGGGGCGTACAGCAGGCGCTTAATATGTTGGTCACCACCCGCAAAACGCCACTCACCGAATATACTTTGTTGTGCGACTACGCCCAGCTATCGGGTGTCGAAGCGCTGCTTAAACAGTTTAACGGTGTGATTGCACACAGTGATTACCAGGCAATGGTGCAATTGCGCGTGGCGCTTCCTCAGGCTGAACAGGCTGCTTTTTCGGCAAAACTGGCGGATTTTAGTCGCGGTTCGTTGCAATTGCTGCCGATTGAAGAATAATCCCCACCTCACTTTTTGAATACCAAAGGAAGCGGCAGAGATGCATTTTCGTGCCATAACCCGAATCGTTGGACTGCTGGTCATACTTTTTTCCGGGACAATGATTCTCCCAGGACTGGTGGCGCTTATCTACCGGGACGGCGCGGGGCGGGCATTTACCCAGACCTTCTTTGTTGCGCTGGCGATTGGCTCGCTGCTGTGGTGGCCAAACCGTCGTCAGAAAGGTGAGCTGAAATCACGTGAAGGGTTTCTGATTGTGGTGCTGTTCTGGACGGTGCTGGGAAGCGTCGGTTCGCTGCCCTTTATCTTCTCTGAACAGCCCAATCTGAGCATCACGGATGCCTTTTTTGAATCCTTCTCCGGCTTAACGACTACCGGCGCGACTACGCTGGTTGGGCTGGATTCATTACCCCACGCCATTCTCTTTTATCGCCAGATGCTGCAATGGTTCGGTGGTATGGGGATCATTGTTCTGGCGGTTGCCATCCTTCCTATCCTGGGCGTCGGGGGCATGCAGTTGTACAGGGCAGAAATGCCGGGGCCACTGAAAGATAACAAGATGCGCCCGCGTATTGCCGAGACGGCGAAGACCCTGTGGCTGATTTATGTTTTACTGACCGTTGCCTGTGCGCTGGCGCTGTGGTTTGCCGGTATGCCCGCGTTCGATGCCATCGGGCACAGCTTCGCGACAATCGCCATCGGCGGGTTCTCTACCCACGATGCCAGCGTGGGCTACTTTGATAGTCCAACGATCAACACCATTATTGCTATTTTCCTGCTGATCTCCGGCTGTAACTACGGTCTACACTTCTCATTACTCAGCGGACGTAGCCTGAAGGTGTACTGGCGCGACCCGGAGTTCCGTATGTTTATTGGCGTCCAGCTCACGCTGGTGGTCATCTGTACGCTGGTGCTCTGGTTCCATGATGTCTATAACTCGGCGTTGACCACGCTAAACCAGGCGTTCTTCCAGGTGGTGTCGATGGCGACAACCGCAGGTTTTACCACGGACAGCATTGCGCGCTGGCCGCTGTTCCTGCCTGTGCTGCTGCTGTGCTCGGCATTTATTGGTGGTTGCGCAGGGTCGACGGGCGGTGGCCTGAAGGTGATTCGTATTCTGCTGCTCTTCAAGCAGGGGAACCGTGAATTAAAACGCCTGGTTCACCCGAATGCAGTCTATAGCATCAAGCTGGGCAACCGTGCCCTGCCGGAACGTATTCTCGAAGCGGTGTGGGGATTCTTCTCGGCGTATGCCCTGGTCTTTATCGTCAGTATGCTGGCAATCATCGCGACGGGGGTGGATGATTTCTCTGCCTTTGCGTCCGTTGTGGCAACACTTAATAACCTCGGGCCTGGCCTGGGGGTCGTGGCGGATAACTTTGCCAGTATGAACCCGGTCGCGAAATGGATCCTAATCGCCAATATGCTGTTTGGGCGTCTTGAGGTCTTTACGCTGCTGGTGCTGTTCACCCCAACATTCTGGCGCGAGTAAGGAGTCGTCGGTGAAAACACTTATTCTATTCTCTACGCGAGACGGGCAAACGCGTGAGATTGCCTCTTATCTGGCTTCTGAACTACAAGAGCTGGGCATTTACTCTGATGTGGTGAACCTGAACCGTACGGAGCAAATCGCCTGGCAGGATTACGACCGCGTGGTGATTGGGGCGTCTATCCGTTACGGGCATTTCCATCCTGCGCTGGATCGCTTTGTGAAAAAGCATACGGCAGCGCTCAATAAGCTGCCCGGGGCGTTCTACTCGGTCAATCTGGTGGCCCGCAAACCTGAAAAACGTACACCGCAGACCAACAGCTACACGCGCAAGTTTTTGCTGAATTCGCCGTGGCAGCCAGACCTGTGTGCCGTCTTTGCAGGGGCGCTGCGTTATCCCCGCTATCGCTGGTATGACCGCTTTATGATTCGGCTGATTATGAAAATGACCGGCGGTGAAACCGATACGCGTAAAGAAGTGGTTTATACCGACTGGACGCAGGTGAGCAGTTTTGCCCGGGAAATCGCGCATTTATCACCCGAATCGCGGCGTATTTAAGCGTGGAGTTTGAAAAGTGAGCGAACGAAAAGTTTTTTGTATTTTGTGCTTGTCACTTCAGAATAACTCCCTATAATGCGCCTCCACTGACACGGAACAACGGCACACACGCCGCCGGGTCAGCAGAGAAAAGCAAATTAAACACTTGACTCTGAAGCGGGAAGGCGTAATATGCACACCCCGCGCCGCAGCGAAAACGAAGCGGCACTGCTCTTTAACAATTTATCAGACAATCTGTGTGGGCACTCAAAGTGACATGGATTCTTAACGTCGCAAGACGAAAAATGAATACCAAGTCTCAACGAGTGAACACGTAATTCATTACGAAGTTTAATTCATTGAGCATCAAACTTTTAAATTGAAGAGTTTGATCATGGCTCAGATTGAACGCTGGCGGCAGGCCTAACACATGCAAGTCGAACGGTAGCACAGAGAGCTTGCTCTCGGGTGACGAGTGGCGGACGGGTGAGTAATGTCTGGGAAACTGCCTGATGGAGGGGGATAACTACTGGAAACGGTAGCTAATACCGCATAATGTCGCAAGACCAAAGAGGGGGACCTTCGGGCCTCTTGCCATCAGATGTGCCCAGATGGGATTAGCTAGTAGGTGGGGTAACGGCTCACCTAGGCGACGATCCCTAGCTGGTCTGAGAGGATGACCAGCCACACTGGAACTGAGACACGGTCCAGACTCCTACGGGAGGCAGCAGTGGGGAATATTGCACAATGGGCGCAAGCCTGATGCAGCCATGCCGCGTGTATGAAGAAGGCCTTCGGGTTGTAAAGTACTTTCAGCGGGGAGGAAGGTGTTGTGGTTAATAACCGCAGCAATTGACGTTACCCGCAGAAGAAGCACCGGCTAACTCCGTGCCAGCAGCCGCGGTAATACGGAGGGTGCAAGCGTTAATCGGAATTACTGGGCGTAAAGCGCACGCAGGCGGTCTGTCAAGTCGGATGTGAAATCCCCGGGCTCAACCTGGGAACTGCATTCGAAACTGGCAGGCTGGAGTCTTGTAGAGGGGGGTAGAATTCCAGGTGTAGCGGTGAAATGCGTAGAGATCTGGAGGAATACCGGTGGCGAAGGCGGCCCCCTGGACAAAGACTGACGCTCAGGTGCGAAAGCGTGGGGAGCAAACAGGATTAGATACCCTGGTAGTCCACGCCGTAAACGATGTCGATTTGGAGGTTGTGCCCTTGAGGCGTGGCTTCCGGAGCTAACGCGTTAAATCGACCGCCTGGGGAGTACGGCCGCAAGGTTAAAACTCAAATGAATTGACGGGGGCCCGCACAAGCGGTGGAGCATGTGGTTTAATTCGATGCAACGCGAAGAACCTTACCTGGTCTTGACATCCACAGAACTTTCCAGAGATGGATTGGTGCCTTCGGGAACTGTGAGACAGGTGCTGCATGGCTGTCGTCAGCTCGTGTTGTGAAATGTTGGGTTAAGTCCCGCAACGAGCGCACCCCTTATCCTTTGTTGCCAGCGGTCCGGCCGGGAACTCAAAGGAGACTGCCAGTGATAAACTGGAGGAAGGTGGGGATGACGTCAAGTCATCATGGCCCTTACGACCAGGGCTACACACGTGCTACAATGGCGCATACAAAGAGAAGCGACCTCGCGAGAGCAAGCGGACCTCATAAAGTGCGTCGTAGTCCGGATTGGAGTCTGCAACTCGACTCCATGAAGTCGGAATCGCTAGTAATCGTAGATCAGAATGCTACGGTGAATACGTTCCCGGGCCTTGTACACACCGCCCGTCACACCATGGGAGTGGGTTGCAAAAGAAGTAGGTAGCTTAACCTTCGGGAGGGCGCTTACCACTTTGTGATTCATGACTGGGGTGAAGTCGTAACAAGGTAACCGTAGGGGAACCTGCGGTTGGATCACCTCCTTACCTTAAAGAACCTGCCTTTGTAGTGCTCACACAGATTGTCTGATGAAAAACAGCAGTAAAAACCTCTACAGGCTTGTAGCTCAGGTGGTTAGAGCGCACCCCTGATAAGGGTGAGGTCGGTGGTTCAAGTCCACTCAGGCCTACCAAATTTGCACAGCAAATTTGAAGAGGTTGCAAACGATGGGGCTATAGCTCAGCTGGGAGAGCGCCTGCTTTGCACGCAGGAGGTCTGCGGTTCGATCCCGCATAGCTCCACCATCTTTTATTGCGAACACAAGAAAACTTCAGAGTGAACCTGAAAAGGTGCACTGCGAAGTTTTGCTCTTTAAAAATCTGGATCAAGCTGAAAATTGAAACGACACATCTTTAATGGTGTGTTCGAGTCTCTCAAATTTTCGCAATCATGAAGTGAAACATCTTCGGGTTGTGAGGTTAAGCGACTAAGCGTACACGGTGGATGCCCTGGCAGTCAGAGGCGATGAAGGACGTGCTAATCTGCGAAAAGCGCCGGCGAGGTGATATGAACCCTTGACCCGGCGATGTCCGAATGGGGAAACCCAGTGCAATCCGTTGCACTATCGTTAACTGAATACATAGGTTAACGAGGCGAACCGGGGGAACTGAAACATCTAAGTACCCCGAGGAAAAGAAATCAACCGAGATTCCCCCAGTAGCGGCGAGCGAACGGGGAGCAGCCCAGAGTCTGAATCAGCTTGTGTGTTAGTGGAAGCGTCTGGAAAGTCGCACGGTACAGGGTGAAAGTCCCGTACACGAAAACACACAGGCTGTGAACTCGAAGAGTAGGGCGGGACACGTGGTATCCTGTCTGAATATGGGGGGACCATCCTCCAAGGCTAAATACTCCTGACTGACCGATAGTGAACCAGTACCGTGAGGGAAAGGCGAAAAGAACCCCGGCGAGGGGAGTGAAAAAGAACCTGAAACCGTGTACGTACAAGCAGTGGGAGCACCTTCGTGGTGTGACTGCGTACCTTTTGTATAATGGGTCAGCGACTTATATTCTGTAGCAAGGTTAACCGTATAGGGGAGCCGAAGGGAAACCGAGTCTTAACTGGGCGTTAAGTTGCAGGGTATAGACCCGAAACCCGGTGATCTAGCCATGGGCAGGTTGAAGGTTGGGTAACACTAACTGGAGGACCGAACCGACTAATGTTGAAAAATTAGCGGATGACCTGTGGCTGGGGGTGAAAGGCCAATCAAACCGGGAGATAGCTGGTTCTCCCCGAAAGCTATTTAGGTAGCGCCTCGTGAACTCATCTTCGGGGGTAGAGCACTGTTTCGGCTAGGGGGCCATCCCGGCTTACCAACCCGATGCAAACTACGAATACCGAAGAATGTTATCACGGGAGACACACGGCGGGTGCTAACGTCCGTCGTGAAGAGGGAAACAACCCAGACCGCCAGCTAAGGTCCCAAAGTCATGGTTAAGTGGGAAACGATGTGGGAAGGCCCAGACAGCCAGGATGTTGGCTTAGAAGCAGCCATCATTTAAAGAAAGCGTAATAGCTCACTGGTCGAGTCGGCCTGCGCGGAAGATGTAACGGGGCTAAACCATGCACCGAAGCTGCGGCAGCGACGCTTATGCGTTGTTGGGTAGGGGAGCGTTCTGTAAGCCGTTGAAGGTGGCCTGTGAGGGTTGCTGGAGGTATCAGAAGTGCGAATGCTGACATAAGTAACGATAAAGCGGGTGAAAAGCCCGCTCGCCGGAAGACCAAGGGTTCCTGTCCAACGTTAATCGGGGCAGGGTGAGTCGACCCCTAAGGCGAGGCCGAAAGGCGTAGTCGATGGGAAACAGGTTAATATTCCTGTACTTGGTGTTACTGCGAAGGGGGGACGGAGAAGGCTATGTTAGCCGGGCGACGGTTGTCCCGGTTTAAGCATGTAGGCGGAGGTTCCAGGTAAATCCGGTACCTTTTAACGCTGAGGTGTGATGACGAGGCACTACGGTGCTGAAGTAACAAATGCCCTGCTTCCAGGAAAAGCCTCTAAGCATCAGGTAACACGAAATCGTACCCCAAACCGACACAGGTGGTCAGGTAGAGAATACCAAGGCGCTTGAGAGAACTCGGGTGAAGGAACTAGGCAAAATGGTGCCGTAACTTCGGGAGAAGGCACGCTGATATGTAGGTGAAGCCCCTGCGGGTGGAGCTGAAATCAGTCGAAGATACCAGCTGGCTGCAACTGTTTATTAAAAACACAGCACTGTGCAAACACGAAAGTGGACGTATACGGTGTGACGCCTGCCCGGTGCCGGAAGGTTAATTGATGGGGTTAGCGGTAACGCGAAGCTCTTGATCGAAGCCCCGGTAAACGGCGGCCGTAACTATAACGGTCCTAAGGTAGCGAAATTCCTTGTCGGGTAAGTTCCGACCTGCACGAATGGCGTAATGATGGCCAGGCTGTCTCCACCCGAGACTCAGTGAAATTGAACTCGCTGTGAAGATGCAGTGTACCCGCGGCAAGACGGAAAGACCCCGTGAACCTTTACTATAGCTTGACACTGAACACTGGTCCTTGATGTGTAGGATAGGTGGGAGGCTTTGAAGCGTGGACGCCAGTCTGCGTGGAGCCATCCTTGAAATACCACCCTTTAATGGCTGGTGTTCTAACGTAGACCCGTAATCCGGGTTGCGGACAGTGTCTGGTGGGTAGTTTGACTGGGGCGGTCTCCTCCCAAAGAGTAACGGAGGAGCACGAAGGTTAGCTAATCCTGGTCGGACATCAGGAGGTTAGTGCAATGGCATAAGCTAGCTTGACTGCGAGAGTGACGGCTCGAGCAGGTGCGAAAGCAGGTCATAGTGATCCGGTGGTTCTGAATGGAAGGGCCATCGCTCAACGGATAAAAGGTACTCCGGGGATAACAGGCTGATACCGCCCAAGAGTTCATATCGACGGCGGTGTTTGGCACCTCGATGTCGGCTCATCACATCCTGGGGCTGAAGTAGGTCCCAAGGGTATGGCTGTTCGCCATTTAAAGTGGTACGCGAGCTGGGTTTAGAACGTCGTGAGACAGTTCGGTCCCTATCTGCCGTGGGCGCTGGAGAATTGAGGGGGGCTGCTCCTAGTACGAGAGGACCGGAGTGGACGCATCACTGGTGTTCGGGTTGTCATGCCAATGGCACTGCCCGGTAGCTAAATGCGGAAGAGATAAGTGCTGAAAGCATCTAAGCACGAAACTTGCCCCGAGATGAGTTCTCCCTGAGACTTAAAGTCTCCTGAAGGAACGTTGAAGACGACGACGTTGATAGGTCGGGTGTGTAAGCGCAGCGATGCGTTGAGCTAACCGATACTAATGAACCGTGAGGCTTAACCTTACAACGCCGAAGATGTTTTGGCGAAGAGACAGATTTTCAGCCTGATACAGATTAACAGAATTTGCCTGGCGGCTTTAGCGCGGCGGTCCCACCTGACCCCATGCCGAACTCAGAAGTGAAACGCCGTAGCGCCGATGGTAGTGTGGGGTCTCCCCATGTGAGAGTAGGGAACTGCCAGGCATCAAATAAGTGAAGAGGCCATCCGAAAGGATGGCCTTTTTGCGTTTCTGCGTTGCACAAACTAATCCCCCACAACGTACTGCTTATACGGTAAACTACCTGCGTTTTTGCATCAGGATAGCGCCTATGAACCACTCCCTTAAGCCCTGGAATACCTTTGGTATTCAACGGAATGCTAATCACATTGTACGCGCCGATACGGCCCAGCAACTGCTGGATGCATGGCAACGCGCAACAGAAAACAACGAACCCGTACTGATTCTGGGCGAAGGCAGCAATGTCCTGTTTCTCGATGATTTTGCCGGGACGGTCATTATTAACCGCATCATGGGAATTGAGGTCGAAGAGTGCGCCGATAGCTGGCGTTTGCGCGTAGGTGCCGGCGAAAACTGGCATCAACTGGTGCAATATACCCTCGAAAAAGGGATGCCGGGACTGGAAAACCTGGCTCTCATCCCGGGCTGTGCGGGATCATCGCCCATTCAAAATATCGGTGCGTATGGCATCGAACTCAAACACGTGTGCGACTATGTCGACTGCATTGAGCTGGCGACCGGTACGGCTCAGCGTTTAACGGCAGAGCAGTGCCGTTTTGGCTACCGTGACAGCATCTTCAAACATGAATATCAGGATCGCTACGTCATTGTCGCTGTGGGCCTGCGTCTGTCCAAAACCTGGCAGCCGGTGCTGACCTATGGTGATTTAACGCGCCTCGATCCGGCAACCGTCTCCCCTCGCGATGTGTTTGACTCGGTTTGCCATATGCGCATGACCAAACTGCCCGATCCCAAAATAAACGGAAATGCCGGCAGTTTCTTCAAAAACCCGGTCATAAGCAGCGAAAACGCGAAAGCATTGCTGGCTAAATGGCCTACTGCCCCGCATTACCCGCAGGCGGATGGCAGCGTGAAGCTGGCCGCAGGGTGGCTTATCGATCAGTGCCAGTTAAAAGGTACTACCGTGGGCGGCGCAGCGGTTCACCGCCAGCAGGCTCTGGTGCTGATTAATCAACACGATGCGACCAGCGACGACGTGGTGCAACTGGCGCACCATGTGCGTCAGCAAGTGGGTGAGAAATTTAACGTCTGGCTGGAGCCGGAAGTCCGCTTCATTGGTCGTACGGGTGAAGTGAATGCTGTGGAGACTATCGCGTGAAGGACAATACCATCCCGTTAACCCTGATTGGCATCCTGGCCGACGGTGAGTTTCATTCTGGCGAGCAATTAGGCGAGCAGCTGGGCATGAGCCGTGCTGCCATTAATAAACATATTCAGACCCTCCGCGACTGGGGGGTTGATGTCTTCACCGTGCCCGGAAAAGGCTACAGCCTGCCGGAGCCCATTCAGCTCCTGAACGAAGAACTCATCCGCAGCCAGATAGGGCAGGGTAACGTGGCCGTATTGCCGGTCATCGATTCGACAAACCAGTACCTGCTGGAGCGGATAGGCGAGCTGGAATCAGGGGATGCCTGCGTTGCAGAGTACCAGCAGGCCGGGCGCGGCCGTCGCGGGCGTAAATGGTTCTCACCGTTTGGCGCAAACCTCTATCTTTCCATGTACTGGCGCCTTGAGCAGGGGCCTGCCGCCGCAGTGGGTCTGAGTCTGGTGATTGGTATCGTTATGGCGGAAGTTCTGCACGAGCTTGGCGCGGATAAAGTACGGGTAAAATGGCCAAACGACCTTTACCTGAACGATCGTAAGCTTGCCGGCATCCTGGTCGAACTGACGGGAAAAACTGGCGATGCGGCGCAAATTGTCATTGGTGCCGGTCTCAATATGGTAATGAGAAATGTGCAAAGCGATGTGGTGAATCAGGCGTGGACCAACCTGCAGGAAGCGGGGATCACCATCGATCGCAACACGCTTGCCGTGCGTATGATTAAAGAGCTGCGTACCTCCCTGTCTCTCTTTGAACAGGAAGGGCTGGCATCGTTCCTGTCTCGTTGGGAAAAACTCGATAACTTTATCAACCGACCGGTGAAACTGCTGATTGGTGATAAGGAGATCTACGGTATCTCTCGCGGCATTGATGCACAGGGTGCCCTGCTCCTGGAGCAGGATGGCGTCATCAAGCCCTGGGTGGGCGGTGAGATCTCCCTGCGCAGCGCTGAATAAATGAGTATGCGCCCTACAGGATATTCCGCGAGCCTGAAAATGCTCGTCTGGCTCGCGGAACAATCATTCCCTCTCCCCGAGGGGAAGAGGGTCTGGAGAACTTACTGCGGATAAGGTACCCAGTCTCCGCCGTTCAGGCGAACGTACGGTTTGTTCTGGTACTGAATGACAACCGCATTCGCATTCTCTGACACTTCCGCGGTTTGCGGCAGATTGCTGGTGAGCTGATCCCAGTTCACGCTATCTTCCACAAACAGCTTACCATCGACCGCGCGGGCCACGAGCTCAGAGATGGCCAGATAGCTGACTGGCTGAGTGATCTCAATCGGCGCGCCCTGATGCGGTGCCTTCATACCAAAGAATTTAATCCCGGCAGGCACGTTGGTAATGGACGGGCTGGGGATATCGCGCAGGCCGGAAACCTGCATTCTGTCGCCTTTCAGCGCCCCACCGTGCTCCGGAACGACAACCACCATCACTTTACGGCCAGATTTTTCCAGCTCAGTGAAGAACGCATCCAGCTCATCAAAGAACTTCTGCGCACGCACTTTGTAATCCGCCGTTTTGCTCACGCCCGGGAAGTGGTTACCGTCGTGAAGGGGCAGGGTGTTATAGAACGTGGCGCTGCGCGGATTGCTGTCTTTTTCAATGGTCTGCAGCCAGCGCTGTAGCACGGCGGTATCGTCATAGACTGGCGAGCCGTCGAAGCCCAGCAGCGTGACCGGCAGCCCGGTTTGATCCATCAGCGGTGCCTGCATACCCCCTTCTTCACGTACCTCTTTCAGGAAGTTACCGAACTGACCGTTATGCCCCAGCATCAGGTGCTGCGTAAAGCCCAGTTTCGCCAGGTTATCGAACAGATAACACTGGTTGCCAGCGGGCTGATACAAATTCTTGTGCGATGGCTGGCCGCAGCTTGCTCGCAGCAGGCGGATGGCCGCCGGGCCGCTGTACGAGGTGGCAGAGTTAAAGTCTTTAAACTGGATATCGAAATGCGACCACAGCGGGTGCGACATTAAACCAGCCGCATCAACGTCAGCCCAGGAGAGGGAGCAGATGTTAATTACCAGCAGTTCAAACGGCTGAGCATCCGCCGGGAGTGCATCCGGGAATTTAGTCTGACGCTTATCTTCCGCGGTGTAGAAGCTGGAAAGCCAGGCATTCAGGTTGGTTGAGGTCGGCGGTGCGGTCTGCGCTGGAATATCGCCCACCACCGGCGTGTCGCCAGCCGTGGCAACGGTTGCTGCCGCGCTTCCTCCGGTGGTGGTCACCGTGCTGGTCGGTTGACCGGCAGGCCACAGGGAAAAACTTGGCCCAGCCAGCGTCAGAACGTTCAGCCAAATCATAATGGCAACGACAAACACCGTGACGCGGATCCACTGTGACAGAAACAGCCAGGCAACCAGCAGCACAAAGACCGCGCCAATCATCTGCCAGTTAATAAAGCGCTCGGTCAGGTCGAGGATATAGCTGGCGCTAAACCCGGCGACCTGCGAACCCTGACTCATGATGCTGTCCGGCCCCGGCAGCCAGGTATCATGCCAGAACAGCGCAAAACCCAGCGGGATGGCAACCCAGTGACGCAAGCGATGCAGCCTGATATTGGGCAGCGGCATCAGCAGGAAGGCCATAAACACCAGGTTCAGCAGAGGATGGAAGTTCAGATAGCCAGCCCACAGCAGACCAAACTTCACCAGAAAGTAGAAGTTCCAGCCGGAAAGGCCGCGCCAGTATTGCCACAGAGGCGATGGTGACGAAGCGGTATAAGTTGAGTTAGTCATGTTTTCGGTCTGCCTTGACGTGTGTTGCCCGTGTCAGTGTTCCGGCTGGTTTGACATAGCGAGGTTTGCCAAACGCCATTCTGGCCGTATCGCGAATACGACGCAGTGAATGGCGTGCATAATAACCAAGCGGGAAAAAGATCAGCGCACAGAATACAACCAGTTGAATGATATCGCTGATATTCATGATGGTGCGTTCTCCCCATTCTCAGTTAATAAGCGAAGGGGTTCCGGAACCCGACGCCAGATATGGCCGTCATGCCGTGCATTGAGGATCGGTTTGATATCGCTCGTGACAGGTAGCGGTTTCACCCAGTTTTCAGGCGCGAGGGCACGCATCTGCACCAGCTCAGCGCTGATCAGATTGTCTTCGAACCAAATCATACGGTTTGAGAAAATATCCCCGGTAGGCAGCGGGAAGATATGGTTCAGCGCGGTATCGAGATCGTTTACCCGACAAAAAGACAAAAACAGTACCAGGCGGTTGTCGCCAATCGTCATGATGTCCCCGGTACGGTTCGGGCGGCATAAGGTGAGCGCCTGTTCCACGCGGATCCCCGGTACAGGACGCAGGGCAACCATTACCCCTTTCCCGTCTGCAGGAAGCAGCGTGTTGTTCATCATGTTGCCAACGGCATCGCAGAAGGTATCCCATTTCTGATAACCACGCAGTTTCATCGGCTGCGTCATGGAAAGCAGCGTGGAAATATCTTCCGGTACGTGGCGGTTGAACTGCTGCCCCTGGACACTTTCGATAAGCGTCAGGCAGCGTGACAGAGGGGCATTCCACGGGATAACCATGTTTGCGCCACAGCCCAAAAGCAGACGTTCGTCCGTGGCACGCAGGCTGGTATTGTTTTCGCGTACCACAATTTTTAACGCGCTGCCGCGTTGACGACGTAAGGTATGAATTTGTCGTGCCAGCATTTCAATCTGGTTGTTCTGCATCAGCGAGAAAACAAGGGTTGCCGCCTGCGTCGTGCGGGCTTCATGAAAAAGCGCTTCATTGGACTCAAACAGGGACCAGTTTTCAGACAGCGCGGGCGCCCCCTCCAGTACCGCAATATGGCTCAGGATCCGTTTTTCATCGCTGCGCGGTTGCACCACGGTTTCTTCTTGCTGGGCAAGGTGCCACTCGCCGTCAATATGTTTAAGCGTAAGTTGCTGTCTGGCGCTCACGCCTTTTTCATTACACCAGAATGCAATATCGTAGAGATAGCTGCCCGCCTGGTCGCGCAGACTCGCCAGGCCGAATAGCGAGCGATACTCCGCCATTAAAAGTGAGAACAGCTTGTCGTTATTACTGCCGGGATTGATTATCAATAGCGTGCAATTTTGAAATTTTGCCCATTTATTGATTTTTTCCAGCCACTGCAGCAGTTTCTCCGTCGGGATATTTTGCAGGGCATTATGTGAACATTTAAGAATCAATAAAAAGCGGTCTGGATTGATGGAACACTGAATGTCGCGGGACAAATAGTATAGACTATCTACTTCCGACGGCATGGAAAACAAGCGTACCGTCTGTGGACCGCGGTCTCGCTCAAGCGTAATAATTTGCTTCGGGTCTTCGCCCATACTAATGACAGCGACCCGGCAGTCCTTACCCTGCGCGGCAATTGTCTGGTTTACCAGACTGATAGCATCTTCATTACGATCCGAATTAACCCACCAGACTCCTCCGACTGGCATGTGGCGCAATTCGTCCCATAATGACTGGATGCCAATAGAAAATATGGAGTCCACGGTGTCCCTCTTTTCGTCTAATTTATCTGTATATCAGTTTACTAGCGAAAGCGTAGAAATAAACCTAACATTGAAATTAAAGAGCATCAGATTTAGCATGTAAATGAAATTTCACAGGGCAGGAAGCCTCGCGACTTCAGAGAGTAAAACGATACTCAAAGGGATGGAAAAAAATGGATAATAACGAACCCGGAACCCCAGTCGATTCTACCCTGGGTTACACATTCCAAAACGATTTTCTGGCGCTGACGCAGGCCTTTTCTTTACCTGAAATAGATTACACCGATATTTCCCAGCGGGAACAGTTGGCTGCGGCTATTAAACGTTGGCCGTTATTAGCTGAATTTACCCAACAACAATAAGGGAGCCATTGATGGCCATACTCGGATTACAGGGCGTCCGTGGTGGAGTGGGTACAACATCCGTTACCGCGGCGCTGGCGTGGTCATTACAGCTTTTAGGTGAATCGGTGCTGGTGATTGACGCCTGCGCCGACAATTTGCTGCGTATGTCATTTAACGTCGACTTTACCCGTACAGAGGGTTGGGCCCGCGCGTTGCTTGATGATAAAGACTGGCGTGATGCGGGTCTGCGTTACACCTCCCAGCTCGATCTCCTGCCGTTTGGTCAACTGACCACGACAGAGCGTGAGAATGAAGCCGCCTATCAGCGTTTATTTTCGCAATTCACACTCGCGCTGCAGAGCCTCAAAGAAAAAGGCCATTATCAGTGGATCCTGCTGGATCTGCCGCACGGTGCCGGCACGCTGACCCGACAGCTGATTGCCCAGTGCGACCACGTGCTCTCCATTGTGAACGTCGATGCCAATTGCCATATCCGTCTACATCAGCAGGGGTTGCCACAGAATAGCCATATCCTGATTAACGATTTACGCATTGGCAGCCAGATCCAGGACGATCTGTATCAGGTCTGGCTGCAAAGCCAGCGTCGTCTGCTGCCGATTGTGATCCATCGTGATGAGGGGATGGCGGAATGCCTCGCCTCCAAACAGCCACTTGGCGAGTATCGTAGTGATTCGCTGGCGGCAGAAGAGATCCTGACGCTGGCGAACTGGTGTCTGCTGCACTTCGCCCAAGAGGCGGATCCTGCCAGGGGTACGGTATGAGTCGACTCGCCAGCTGGTTACTCATCCCGCCGGTCAGTTCGCGTTTAAGCGACCATTACCGGCATTATCGCCGGCATGGTGCCTCGGCATTTAGCGCCGCGTTCGGCTGTTTCTGGATGATTCTGGCCTGGATGTTCATCCCCCTCGAGCACCCCCGCTGGCAGCGCATTCGTGCGCGACACAGTGAATTGTATCCGCACATTAATCCTGACCGTCCACGGCCGTTAGATCCGGCGCGGTACATCATTCAGGCCATCTGGCTGGTGGTTACGTCGCCGCGGCAGGAGAAAAAGACGCCGCACTGGCGCAGCTTCAGCCGGGTCCAGCTTTTACGCGAACGCTATCATCAGTGGCTGGACAGGCTGCCTGACCGCGTGGGCGATAAGACCAGCCATCTGGATAACCATAAAGAACTCGGGCATCTGCATCCGGGTTTACGGCGTTTTATTCTGGGCGTGATTGTTGTCTTCTCGCTCATTCTGGCGCTGGTCTGTATCACGCAACCCTTTAACCCGCTGGCGCAGTTCACTTTCCTGATCCTGCTGTGGGGCGTGGCGCTGCTGGTGCGGCGTATACCGGGGCGCTTCTCCGCCCTGATGTTGATTGTGTTATCACTGACCGTCTCCTGCCGCTATATCTGGTGGCGTTATACCTCAACGCTGAACTGGGATGACCCGGTCAGTCTGGTATGCGGTCTGGTGCTGCTGTTTGCTGAAACGTACGCCTGGATCGTGCTGGTGTTGGGCTATTTCCAGGTGATCTGGCCGCTCAACCGCCAGCCGGTTCCGCTGCCAAAAGATACGTCGCAGTGGCCGACTGTCGATCTCTTTGTGCCGACCTATAACGAAGATCTGAGCGTGGTGAAAAATACCATTTACGCCGCGCTGGGTATCGACTGGCCCAAAGATAAGCTCAAAATCTGGATCCTGGATGACGGCGGTCGGGCCGCGTTCCGTGAGTTCGCGCAAGAGGTGGGCGTTGAGTATATCGCCCGTACCTCTCACGAACATGCCAAAGCCGGGAACATCAACAACGCGCTGAAGTATGCGACAGGGGAGTTTGTCTCCATCTTTGACTGCGACCACGTGCCGACGCGCTCGTTCCTGCAGATGACGATGGGCTGGTTCCTGAAAGAGAAAGCGCTGGCGATGATGCAGACGCCGCACCATTTCTTCTCGCCGGATCCGTTTGAACGTAACCTCGGCCGTTTCCGTAAGACCCCGAACGAAGGCACGCTGTTCTATGGCCTGGTGCAGGACGGCAACGACATGTGGGATGCGACCTTCTTCTGCGGTTCCTGTGCGGTTATCCGCCGTAAACCGCTGGATGAAATTGGCGGCATCGCGGTTGAAACGGTCACTGAAGATGCCCATACCTCGCTACGCCTGCACCGTCGCGGCTATACCTCGGCCTATATGCGTATCCCTCAGGCGGCCGGTCTGGCGACGGAATCCCTGTCGGCGCATATCGGCCAGCGTATTCGCTGGGCGCGCGGGATGGTACAAATTTTCCGTCTTGATAACCCGCTGTTGGGTAAAGGCCTCAAGCTGGCGCAACGTCTGTGCTATGTCAACGCCATGTTCCACTTCTTATCCGGTATTCCGCGGCTGATCTTCCTGACCGCGCCGCTGGCGTTCCTGCTTCTTCACGCCTATATCATCTACGCGCCCGCGCTGATGATTGCGCTGTTTGTTCTGCCGCACATGATCCACGCGAGCCTGACCAACTCGAAGATTCAGGGCAAGTATCGCCACTCATTCTGGAGTGAAATCTACGAAACGGTGCTGGCCTGGTACATCGCGCCGCCAACGATGGTCGCGCTGATTAACCCGCATAAAGGCAAGTTTAACGTCACCGCGAAGGGTGGCCTGGTGGAAGAGGAGTATGTCGACTGGGTGATCTCCCGTCCGTACATCTTCCTGGTGCTGCTGAACATTGTGGGGGTGATTGCCGGTATCTGGCGCTACTTCTACGGTCCGGAAAACGAAATCCTGACGGTGTTCGTCAGTATGGCATGGGTATTTTACAACCTGATTATCCTTGGCGGCGCAGTGGCGGTATCAGTGGAGAGCAAGCAGGTACGTCGCGCGCATCGTGTTGAAATCAGCATGCCTGCGGCGTTAGCCCGTGAAGATGGTCATCTCTTCTCCTGTACCGTTCATGACTTCTCCGACGGTGGTCTGGGTATCAAAATCAACGGTCAGGCGAAGGTGCTGGAAGGGCAGAAGGTTAACCTGTTGCTTAAGCGTGGCCAGCAGGAGTATGTCTTCCCGACACAGGTTGTGCGTGTGGCAGGCAATGAAGTGGGTCTGCAGCTGATGCCGCTGACCAGGAAGCAACATATTGATTTTGTGCAGTGTACGTTTGCCCGCGCGGATACGTGGGCTCTCTGGCAGGACAGCTTCCCGGAAGATAAACCTCTGGAAAGCCTGCTGGATATTCTGAAGCTGGGGTTCCGTGGCTATCGTCACCTTGCAGAATTTGCCCCGTCGTCGGTGAAAATAATTTTCCGGTCACTTACTTCGCTGGTTTCCTGGGTCGTGTCGTTCATTCCTCGTCGTCCTGAGCGGGATGAGGCGAAGCAGGCGGACCCGGTTATGGCTCAACAATGATGATAACGCGATGAAAACAAAACTTTCCTGGTTATGTGCAGTGGCAATGGGGATGAGTACGCTCCCTGCAACAATGGCTAACGCAGCGCCTGATAACGCCACGGCCACGCCAGCTCCTACGGTGCCTGTGGTGTCGCAAGCGACCGAACCGGTAGTCACCGCGGCGCCCGGTCAAACAGAAAACGTCGTTCCCAACCAGCCGACAGCGGGAAATACCCTGCCGGCCGACGCACAGGTTGTGGGACAGGTGATGCCGGGTGTTCCGGGGGCTAATGCGCCTGTTGTCACGGAGAATGCCCCGTCGCGGGACGTGAAGCTCACCTTTGCGCAAATTGCGCCGCCTCCGGGCAGCATGGTGCTGCGCGGCGTCAATCCTAAAGGCGGCGTTGAGTTTGGTATGCGCAGCGATGAGGTTGTGTCGAAGGCGGTGCTGAACCTGGAATATACCCCTTCTCCTTCGCTGCTGCCGACCCAGTCTCAGCTGAAGGTCTACCTGAATGACGAGCTGATGGACGTGCTGCCGGTCACCAAAGAGCAGTTGGGTAAGAAAACCCTGGCTCAGGTGCCGATCAACCCGCTGTTTATCACCGACTTTAACCGTATCCGTCTGGAATTCGTGGGCCATTACCGTGACGTCTGCGAAAACCCGGCCAGCAACACGCTGTGGATGGATGTCGGGCGTAACTCATCGCTGCAGATGACCTACCAGTCGCTGGCGCTGAAAAACGATCTCTCCGCGTTCCCGGTGCCGTTCTTCGATCCGCGTGATAATCGCCCGTTAAACCTGCCGATGGTCTTTGCGTCCTCACCGGACGTCACGGAGCAACTGGCAGCGACCATCGTGGCCTCCTGGTTCGGCTCCCGTTCCGGCTGGCGCGGGCAGAACTTCCCGGTTATGTATGACAAGATCCCTGACAGAAATGCCATCATCTTTGCGACCAACGCGAAGCGTCCTGCTTTCCTGCGTGAGCACCCGGATGTCAAAGCGCCGACCATTGAGATGATAAGCCACCCGGATAACCCGTATGTGAAGCTGCTGGTGGTTTTCGGGCGTGATGAGAAAGACCTGGTGCAGGCGGCAAAAGCGATTGCGCAGGGGAATATCCTGTTCCGCGGCAGCAGCGTAATTGTCGATGAGGTCAAGCCGCTGCTGGCACGTAAACCTTATGACGCGCCAAACTGGGTACGTACCGACCGCGCCGTCACCTTCGGCGAGCTGAAAACCTATGAAGAGCAGCTGCAGTCGACAGGGATTGAGCCGTCTCCTGTCAGCCTGTCGCTGAACCTGCCGCCGGACCTGTATCTGCTGCGCACCACCGGTATCGATATGAACATGAACTATCGTTACACCGCGCCGTCAACCAAAGACAGTTCGCGCATGGATATCAGCCTGAATAACCAGTTCCTTCAGTCGTTTAATTTGGTGAGTAATCAGGAAACGAACCGTCTGCTGCTGCGTTTGCCGGTACTGCAGGGGCTGCTGGATGGTAAAACCGATGTCTCCATCCCGGCGCTGAAGCTCGGGGCGGTAAACCAGCTGCGCTTTGATTTCCAGTACATGAATCCAATGCCGGGCGGTTCGGTGGACAACTGCATCACCTTCCAGCCGGTGCAGAACCACGTCGTGATTGGCGATGAATCGACCATCGACTTCTCGAAGTACTATCACTTCCTCGCCATGCCGGATCTGCGGGCATTTGCTAACGCGGGCTTCCCGTTCAGCCGTATGGCGGACCTGTCTGAATCCATTGTTGTGATGCCAAAAGCGCCAAATGAAGGGCAGGTGACGACGCTGCTGGACACCATGGCGACCGTAGGCGCGCAAACGGGCCTGCCGGCGATTAACGTTACCCTGACGGATGATGGCGCTCAAATTCAGAACAAAGATGCGGACATCATGGTGATCGGTTCCATCCCGGATAAGCTGAAGGATGAGAAGCGTATCGATCTGCTGGTTCAGGCAGCCCAGTCCTGGGTTAACACGCCGCTGCGTCAGACCGAGTTCCCGAGCATCATGCCGGATATCAACGATCGTAAAGCCAGCGCGCAGACGGCTGTCACGTCTCAGGGGGCGATGGCGGCCGTGGTCGGCTTCCAGTCACCGTATAACGATCAGCGTAGCGTGATTGCCCTGCTCGCAGACAGCCCGCGTGGCTACGAACTGCTCAACAGTGCGATGAACGACAGCGGTAAACGTGCCGCGATGTTCGGCTCTGTGTCGGTGATCCGTGAGTCGGGCGTGAACAGCCTGCGCGTAGGCGATGTGTACTATGTGGGGCATCTGCCATGGTTCGAACGTCTGTGGTATGCGCTCTCTAACCATCCGATTCTGCTCGCTATCCTGGCCGCAGTCAGCGTGGTGCTGCTGGCCTGGGTGCTGTGGCGTCTGCTGCGTATCATCAGCCGTCGTCGCCTGAATCCGGATCATGAGTAAGATGTGATGAAAGCCTTTCGCTGGTGTGTCATTGCGTTGATGTTGGCAGCGGCGCCTCTGCGCGCCGCCTGTACCTGGCCTGCCTGGGAGAAATTTAAACAGGATTACATCAGCGAGGGCGGGCGGGTCATTGATCCCAGCGACACGCGTAAAATCACTACCTCGGAAGGGCAAAGCTACGCGCTGTTCTTTGCCCTCGCCGCGAATGACCGTAAAGCGTTCGACAAGGTGCTGGCATGGACGCGGGATAACCTTGCCGGGGGGCATCTCGACGACACGCTCCCCGCCTGGTTATGGGGGCAAAAAGACAAAGACACCTGGGCGGTTATCGATACCAATTCCGCCTCGGATGCCGATATCTGGATCGCCTGGTCCCTGCTTGAAGCGGGGCGGTTATGGAAAGACGCTGACTATACCCATACGGGCAAGGCGCTACTCGAGCGCATCGCCCGCGAAGAAGTGGTGAAAGTACCTGGCCTCGGTCTGATGCTGCTGCCCGGTAAAGTTGGCTTTGTCGATGAGAACGCCTGGCGTTTTAATCCCAGCTATCTTCCACCACAGCTCGCAAGCTACTTCACGCGTTTTGGCGCCCCGTGGACCACCCTGCGTGAGACCAATCTGCGCTTGCTGCTGGAGAGTGCGCCGAAAGGTTTTTCACCGGACTGGGTGCAATACCAGAAAAACAAAGGCTGGCGGTTACAGCAGGAGCCGCCGCTGGTGGGGGGATATGACGCCATCCGCGTCTATCTCTGGGTGGGGATGATGAACGATAACGATCCTCAAAAAGCCCGGCTGCTGGCGCGCTTCAGGCCGATGGCCGCCACCACAACAAAACAGGGTGTACCACCGGAAAAAGTGAATGTGGTGAGTGGAGCACGCACGGGCAATGGCCCGGTCGGCTTCTCTGCCGCCATGCTGCCTTTTTTACAACAGCGTGATGCGCAGGCCGTCCAGCGCCAGCGCGTGGCTGACCACTTTCCTGATAATAATGCTTACTACAGTTATGTACTGACTCTCTTTGGACAAGGATGGGATCAGCATCGTTTTCGTTTCACCACAAAAGGTGAATTAATACCGGATTGGGGCCAGGAATGCGCAAGTTCACAGTAGATCTACTCAGTTTATCGCTTGGCCTGGCGCTGATGCCGCTGGCTCAGGCCGTCAACTCTCCGCAGCAGCAACAGCTGCTGGAGCAGGTGCGCCTGGGGGAATCGACGCAGCGTGAAGATTTGGTGCGTCAGTCGCTCTATCGTCTTGAGCTGATCGACCCGAACAACCCTGACGTTATTGCGGCACGTTTTCGCTATCTGCTTCGTCAGGGCGACAACGCCGGCGCGCAAAAAGAGCTGGATAGACTGAAAGGGATCGCCCCCGGTTCCAGCGCGTACCAGTCCTCGCGCAACACGATGCTGCTCTCCACGCCGGATGGCCGCCAGCAGTTACAGCAGGCTCGCTTACTCGCCACGACAGGCCATACCCAGGAAGCGATTGCCGCCTATGACAAGCTGTTCGACGGCAACCCGCCGGGCGGCGACGTGGCAACGGAATACTGGAATGTGGTGGCGAAAGATCCCGCCCGCCGCAATGCGGCCATTAACCAGTTGAAAAAGATCAACAGCAGCAGCCCTGGCAATACGCAGCTGCAGTCGACGCTGGCCCAGCTGCTGTTCCAGACCGGGCGCCGTGATGAAGGCTTTGCGGTGCTGCAGGAGATGGCCAAATCCAGCAATGGCCGAAGCCAGGCGTCGGATATGTGGTATGCGCAGATCAAAGACCAGCCTGTCAGCAATGCCAGCGTCTCCGCGCTGCAAAAGTACCTGAGCGTATTCAGTGACGGTGAGAACGTAACCGCCGCGCGTTCACAGCTTGAAGCGCAGCAAAAACAGCTCGCCGATCCAACTTTCCGTGCGAAAGCGCAAGGCCTGGCGGCAGTGGATGCCGGACAGGGTGATAAGGCGGTGGCGGAACTGCAAAAGGCGGTCAGCGCAAACCATGCCGACAGCGAAGCCATTGGCGCGCTGGGCCAGGCATACTCCCAGAAAGGCGACCGTGCTCGCGCGGTGGCACAGTTTGAAAAGGCGATCGCCCTCGATCCGCAGAGCGATAACCGCGGCAAATGGGACAGCTTGCTGAAGGTGAACCGTTACTGGCTGCTGATCCAGCAGGGGGATGCGGCGCTGAAAGCGAATAACCCGGCACAGGCGGAGCGCTATTATCAACAGGCGCGCACTATCGACAATAGCGACAGTTATGCGGTGCTGGGGCTGGGTGATGCCGCAGCGGCACGTAAAGATAACGACGCCGCCGAGCGCTATTATCGCCAGGCATTACGCATGGACAGCGGCAACAGTAACGCGGTCCGCGGACTGGCCAATATTTATCGCGCACAGTCACCGGAAAAAGCCTCGCAGTTTATCCAGTCGCTCTCCGCCAGCCAGCGTCGCAGCATTGATGATATTGAACGTAGCCTGACCAACGAACAGCTCTCCGCCCAGGCCGAGCAGCTGGAGAACCAGGGCAAATACGCCCAGGCCGCCGAGGTTCAGCGTCGTCGTCTGGCGCTCTCTCCAGGCGACGTGTGGATCACCTATCGCCTGTCGCGCGATCTCTACAGCGCAGGCCAGCGCAGTCAGGCAGATACCCTGATGCGTCAGCTTGCCAGCCAGAAACCGACCGACCCGGATCAGGTGTATGCCAACGGGCTCTATCTTTCCGGTAACGACCAGGATCGTGCCGCGCTGGCCCATCTGGAGACGCTGCCGCGCAGCCAGTGGAACGGCAATATTCAGGAGCTTGCAGACCGCCTGCAAAGTAATCAGGTGCTCGATACCGCCAATCGCCTGCGCGACAGTGGCAAAGAGCAGGAGGCGGAAAATCTTCTTCGTCAGCAACCTGCTTCTACCCGTATCGATTTAACCCTGGCGGATTGGGCGCAGCAGCGGGGCGATCTCAGTGCAGCAAAAACGGCATACAGCGGCGTGTTGCAGCGCGAGCCACAAAACGAAGATGCGATCCTCGGCCTGACCGAAATCTACAGTGCGCAGGGCGACAAAGACGCTGCGCGTGCCGAACTGGCGAAACTGCCTGCGACGCAAAATGGCCAGCCGTTGTCGCTCAACATGCAGCGCCGCATCGCGATGGCGCAGGCGGGGCTGGGTGATTCTGCTGCCGCAGAAAAGACGTTCAACAGCATCATTCCGCAGGCAAAATCACAGCCTGCGTCAATGGAAAACGCGCTGGTGCTGCGTGATGCGGCACGTTTTCAGACGCAAAATGGCCAGCCTCAGCAGGCGCTGGAGACCTATAAAGATGCCATGGTCTCCTCTGGCATCACCACCATCCGTCCGGCAGACAATGACACCTTTACGCGCCTGACGCGTAACGACGAAAAAGATGACTGGCTGAAGCGCGGCGTGCGTAGCGATGCCGGTGATTTGTATCGCCAGCAGGATGTTAACGTTACGCTGCAGCACGACTACTGGGGCTCCAGCGGTACCGGCGGCTACTCCGACCTGAAAGCCCACACCACCATGCTGCAGGTGGATGCGCCGCTCTCTGATGGACGGATGTTCTTCCGCAGCGATCTGGTCAATATGGATGCCGGTTCGTTTGCCACCAACAACGGCACCTACGATCCCAAATGGGGGACCTGTGCCGAAACGCCATGTCGTGGCAACACCAGTCAGACGTCAAACGGCGCAAGCGTGGCCGTGGGCTGGCAGAATAAAACCTGGGCATGGGATATCGGCACCACGCCAATGGGCTTTGACGTGGTGGATGTGGTCGGCGGGGTGAGCTATAGCAACGATCTCGGTCCTATCGGCTACACCATTAACGCCCACCGTCGCCCGATCTCCAGCTCTCTGCTGGCCTTTGCCGGGCAAAAAGACACCAATACCGGCACCACCTGGGGCGGCGTGCGCGCCACCGGCGGTGGCGTGAGCATCAGCTACGATAAAGGCGAGGCGAACGGCATCTGGTCAAGCCTGAATGCGGAATCGCTGACCGGGAAAAATGTAGAGGATAACTGGCGCGTCCGCTGGATGACCGGTTACTACTACAAGCTGATTAATAAAAACAACGAGCGCCTGACTGTCGGTGTCTCTAACATGCTCTGGCACTACGATAAAGATCTGAGCGGCTATACCCTGGGTCAGGGCGGCTATTATAGCCCGCAGGAATATGTCTCCTTTGCGCTGCCGGTCACCTGGCGTAAACGCACGGAGAACTGGTCCTGGGAGCTGGGCGGGTCTGTCTCATGGTCTCACTCTAAAACCAACGATGTGCTGCGCTATCCCCTTCAGGGACTCATTCCCGTCGATGAGCCAGGCCGCTACACCGACAGGGGGGCGATGGAAACCGGCAGCAGCTCCTCAGGCACCGGTTATACCGCGCGGGCCATTGTCGAGCGCCGGGTCACGTCCAACTGGTTTGTGGGTCTTGGCGTGGATATTCAGGAAGCGAAAGACTATACCCCAAGCCATGCGCTGCTCTATGTACGCTACTCCGCCGCAGGCTGGCAGGGTGATATGGACTTACCGCCACAGCCGCTCATTCCCTACGCGGACTGGTAATCGGATTTTACTTAATCCATTTGTAAGTCTCTCTTAAAAGTGCGGCGATCGGGTATACTCAGGCGCGCCAGGTTTACACCCTGGTGCGCCCTGCGCTTCGAGTTCTGTGGAGAGTCATTTTGCGTGTCAGCCGTTCCTTAACGATCAAACAGATGGCGATGGTTTCTGCTGTCACCTTGCTGTTTGTACTGCTATTTTGCGTCATTTTGCTGTTTCATTCCGTACAGCAGAATCGCTATAACACGGCTTCGCAATTAGAAAGTATTGCCCGCTCGGTGCGTGGCCCGCTTTCGGCTTCTATTCTGAAAGGCGATATTCCTGAAGCGGAAACCATTTTAAAACGTATTCAGCCTGCGGGCGTCGTCAGCCGCGCAGACGTGGTGCTGCCGAACCAGTTCCAGGCGTTGCGGATGAGTTTTATCCCGGAACGTCCCGTCCCGATGATGGTGATGCGCCTGTTTGAACTGCCGGTACAAATTTCGCTTCCCATCTACTCGCTTGAACGCCCTGCAAATCCGCAGCCGCTGGCCTATCTTGTTCTGCAGGCGGACTCGTACCGCATGTATAA
The DNA here is from genome assembly GCF_000025565.1 of Enterobacter cloacae subsp. cloacae ATCC 13047. Taxonomy (NCBI): domain Bacteria; kingdom Pseudomonadati; phylum Pseudomonadota; class Gammaproteobacteria; order Enterobacterales; family Enterobacteriaceae; genus Enterobacter; species Enterobacter cloacae. Next base: position 5,045,775 of record NC_014121.1, on the reverse strand, counting down.
GTTCGTTATGAGCTGGTTTATCACGTTAGTGACCACTTGCTTACTTATGACGCTGATACTGAGCGTGGCGCTGACCTGGTGCATTAACCGGCTGATTGTCCACCCGCTGCGGCGTATCGCCCGGGAGCTAAACGCGCTTTCTCCCCAGGAGCAGATGGGTCATCAGCTTGAGCTCCCCCGCCTGCATCATGACGATGAGATCGGCATGCTGGTGCGCAGCTACAACCTCAACCAGCAGCGCATTCAGCGTCAGCAGGATGAACTGAACAGTAGCGCCACCCGTTTTCCGGTGTCGGAGCTGCCTAATAAAGCGTTCCTGATGGCGATGCTGGAGCAGACCGTGGCGCGCCAGCAGACCACGGCGCTGATGGTCATCGCCTGTGAAACCCTGCAGGATACCGCTGGGGTGCTCAAGGAGAGCCAGCGTGAAATGCTGTTGCTGACGCTGGTCGAAAAGGTTAAATCGGTGCTTGCCCCGCGTATGGTGCTGACCCAGGTCAGCGGTTATGACCTGGTGGTGATTGCGAACGGCGTGAAAGAGCCGTGGCATGCGATCACGTTAGGTCAGCAAGTACTCACTGTCATTAATGAGCGGCTGCCCATTCAGGGTATTCAGCTTCGCCCCAGCGCCAGTATCGGGATTGCCATGTTCTATGGCGATCTGACCGCAGAGCAGCTCTATCGTCGCGCCTTCTCGGCGGCATTCACCGCTCGTCGCAAAGGGAAAAACCAGATCCAGTTCTTCGACCCGGATCAGATGGAAAAGGCGCAGCAGCGTCTGACGGAAGAGAGCGACATCCTCACCGCGCTGGATAACCACCAGTTTGCCCTCTGGCTCCAGCCGCAGGTCAATTTGCTGACGGGTGAAGTGGAAAGCGCGGAAGCGCTGTTGCGCGTGCAGCAGCCGGATGGCAGCTGGGAGCTGCCGGAAGGGTTAATCGAACGTATTGAGTCCTGTGGTCTGATGGTCACGGTGGGTTACTGGGTGCTTGAGGAGTCATGCCGCCAGCTTGCCGCCTGGCAGGAGCGTGGTGTCAACCTGCCGCTGTCGGTCAATCTCTCTGCCCTGCAGTTGATGCATCCCACTATGGTCTCGGAGATGCTGGAGCTCATCAATCGCTACCGGATCCAGCCGGATACGCTGATTCTGGAAGTGACGGAAAGCCGTCGTATTGACGACCCGAATGAGGCGGTCGCGATCCTCAAACCGCTGCGCAACGCCGGTATCCGCATCGCGCTGGATGATTTTGGCATGGGCTATGCCGGACTGCGTCAGCTTCAGCACATGAAAACGCTGCCGGTGGATGTCCTGAAAATCGACAAAGCGTTTGTCGATGGGCTGCCGGAAGACAGCAGCATGGTGCAAGCCATTATTCAGATGGCGCGTAGTCTCAACCTGAATCTGATTGCTGAGGGTATCGAAACGGAAGCGCAGCGCCGCTGGCTGGCTGAGGCGGGTGTCGGGAAAGGCCAGGGCTTCCTGTTTGCCCGTGCCGTCCCGTCGGATGTCTTTGAACAACGGTACCTTTCCGGCGCTGGCAATAACGCAAAAGTGTAATTTTGTTGCTGGCTTGTGCGAGCCAGCTCAAAGTTCTTAACATTTGTGTTTCAAATTTGAACTGAGTTTATTTCTGTCCTGTTATGCGGGTGTTATTTTAGAGCCGCAGGTTAACCATAACCTTACAAAGCCTGTGGTTTTTCTTCCCAAGGACATTCTATGAAAACCTCACTCTTCAAAAGTCTTTATTTCCAGGTCCTGACAGCCATCGCAATCGGTATTTTACTGGGTCACTACTACCCGGAACTGGGTGCGCAAATGAAACCGCTTGGCGACGCGTTCGTTAAGCTCATTAAAATGGTCATCGCCCCGGTGATCTTCTGTACGGTGGTGACCGGTATCGCTGGCATGGAAAGCATGAAGGCGGTAGGGCGTACCGGTGCAGTGGCGCTGCTTTATTTCGAAGTGGTCAGCACCCTGGCACTGATTATCGGTCTGATCATTGTTAACGTGGTGCAGCCTGGCGCTGGCATGAACGTCGACCCGTCGACGCTGGATGCCAAAGCGGTGGCGGTTTACGCTGAGCAGGCGAAAGATCAGGGCGTGGTCGCCTTCCTGCTGGACGTCATTCCCGGCAGTGTGATCGGGGCGTTTGCCAGCGGAAACATTCTGCAGGTGCTGCTGTTCGCCGTCATGTTTGGTTTTGCCCTGCATCGTCTGGGCAGCAAAGGCCAGCTGATCTTTAACGTCATTGAAAGCTTCTCGCAGGTCATCTTTGGCATCATCAATATGATCATGCGCCTGGCGCCGATTGGTGCCTTCGGGGCAATGGCGTTCACCATCGGTAAATACGGCGTCGGCACGCTGGTACAGCTCGGCCAGCTGATTATCTGCTTCTATATCACCTGTATTCTGTTTGTGGTGGTGGTGCTGGGTTCGATTGCCCGCGCGGCTGGTTTCAGCATCTTCAAATTTATCCGCTATATCCGCGAAGAGCTGCTGATTGTGCTGGGAACCTCCTCCTCTGAGTCGGCGCTGCCGCGCATGCTCGATAAGATGGAGAAGCTGGGTTGTCGTAAATCGGTGGTGGGGCTGGTGATCCCGACAGGGTACTCCTTTAACCTCGACGGTACCTCGATATACCTGACCATGGCGGCAGTGTTTATTGCACAGGCAACCAACAGCCATATGGATATCTTCCATCAGATCACCCTGCTGGTGGTGCTGCTGCTCTCGTCGAAAGGGGCTGCGGGCGTAACGGGCAGTGGCTTTATTGTGCTGGCGGCGACCATTTCCGCTGTGGGACATCTGCCGGTGGCCGGTCTGGCGTTGATTCTCGGTATTGACCGCTTTATGTCTGAAGCGCGTGCGTTAACCAACCTGGTGGGTAACGGCGTGGCTACGGTTGTGGTGGCAAAATGGGTTAAAGAGCTGGATCACAAAAAGCTCGACGATACGCTGAATAATCGCTCTTCTGATAGCAAAAACCCGGGTTTATCCTCCTGATTTTCCGCTAAATTCCCGCATTCCCTTGTCGGAATGCGGGCTCCTGCGCATAATGACTGTTCGTACCTGTCATAATTCGACAAGATTTTTTTTGGGTATATTGCACTTCTCACCGTGACGTTTTGCCGAACGCGCGGTCTAATCGACGTGTTTTCATCGTCATCTTTTAGAGTGAAGCGCGTCGCGAGACACTCTTTTTAACCAGGAATGTTGATCAGGGGTTCACATGCAGGGCACAAAAATTCGACTCTTAACCGGTGGTTTGCTGATGATGGCAGCAGCCAGTTATGTGCAGGCAGATGCGCTCCAGCCAGACCCGGCATGGCAACAAGGGACCCTGGCGAATGGTTTTCAGTGGCAGGTGTTAGCCACGCCGCAGCGTCCCAGCGATCGTATTGAGATCCGTCTGTCTGTGAATACCGGCTCCCTCACTGAAAGCACCCAGCAGACCGGCTTTAGCCATTTTATTCCCCGACTGGCGCTCACCCAGAGCGGCAGTTTACAGGCTGTTCAGGTGCGTTCGCTCTGGCAGCAGGGCATTGACCCGAAGCGTCCATTGCCGCCGGCTGTCGTCTCGTATGACTACACCATGTTTAACCTGAGCCTGCCGAATAACCGTAACGATCTGCTCAAAGAAGCCCTTACGTATCTCTCCGATGCCACTGGCAATCTGGCGATCACGCCGGAAACCGTTAACTATGCGCTGAGCAACAGCGATATGGTGGCGACCTGGCCTGCGGATACCAAAGAGGGCTGGTGGCGTTATCGCCTGAAAGGCTCAGCGCTGCTTGGGCACGACCCGGCAGAGCCGCTGAAACAGCCGGTCGATGCCGAACAGGTAAAATCGTTCTATCAGAAATGGTACACCCCGGACGCGATGACGCTGATCGTGGTCGGGAATGTGGATAGCCGCGCGGTGGTTGAGCAGATCAACAAAGCCTTCGGCGAGCTGAAAGGCAAGCGTGAAACGCCTGCTCCTGTCCCGACGCTCTCCCCGCTGCGGACAGAGCCAGTCAGCATCTCCACTGATGCCGTGCGTCAGGACCGGCTCTCCATGATGTGGGATACCGCCTGGCAGCCTATCCGCGAATCCGCCGCGCTGCTGCGCTACTGGCGTGCGGATCTGACGCGTGAGGCGTTGTTCTGGCACGTTCAGCAGAGCCTCAGTAAGAACAGCGTGAAGAACATTGCGCTGGGCTTCGACTGCCGGGTGCTGTTCCAGCGCGCCCAGTGCGCCATTAATATCGAATCGCCTGGCGATAAGCTGAATGCCAATCTGGGCGTGGTGGCGAAAGAGCTGGCAAAAGTGCGCAAAGAGGGCCTGTCTGAAGAAGAGTTCAACGCGCTGGTCGCGCAGAAAAAGCTGGAACTGCAGAAGCTGTTTGCCACCTATGCCCGCGCCGATACGGATATCCTGATCAGCCAGCGTATTCGCTCCTTGCAGAATCAGGTGGTGGACATCGCACCGGAACAGTACCAGAAGCTCCGTCAGGACTTCCTGAATGGGCTGACCGTCGATATGTTAAATCAGGATTTACGTCAGCAGCTGTCTCAGGATATGGGATTAGTCCTTCTGCAGCCGAAAGGCGAGCCGGAATACAACATGAAGGAGCTGCAGGCGACATGGGATTCAATCATGACCGCCGCGCCGCAACCTACGCAGGCGGCAACGTCTGATGATCTGCATCAGGACGCGACGGATATTCCACAGGGGCAGTAATCTAAAAAATTCCCTCTCCCGGTGGGAGAGGGTCAGGGTGAGGGCACCAGCCCGCACCTTATTTAAGCAGGCATCGCCTCACGCGGAATAATCGCCCCGCGATACTGAATCACCGTGCTGGCCGTCAGGTGCCCGCGCTGTGCAGCCGCTTCAGGCGTGCCGCCCGTCAGGCGCACCGCCAGATAGCCCGCGCTGAAGGAATCTCCCGCTGCCGTAGTATCCACCACTTTGTCCTTCGCCAGTTTCACCGCCGGGACGTCAATCACCGCCTCACCTGCTACGGCCACCAGGCACGATGCCGCGCCGCGCTTAATCACCACTTCGCTCACGCCAGCGGCCTGGGTGCGCGCAATAACCTCATCAACAGGTTTCTCGCCCCACAGGGCATCTTCGTCGTCGAGCGTCAGGAACGCGATGTCGGTGCACTGCAGCATCTGCTGGTAAACCTGCTGCGTCTCTTCACGGCTGGCCCACAGGCGCGGACGGTAGTTGTTATCAAAAATGACCTTCCCGCCATTGGCGCGGCATTCGCGCAGCAGCGACAGCAGCTTTTCACGACTGGTCGGGCTTAATATGGCGAGGCTAATCCCGCTCAGATAGAGATAATCAAACGTCGCCAGCGTTTCGCAAATGGCGGCTGCGTCGTCGCTTTCCAGCCAGTATTTGGCCGCAGCTTCGTTTCGCCAGTAGTAGAAGGTGCGCTCGCCGGTATCATCGGTTTCAATGTAATACAAACCCGGCAGGCGGTTTTCCATGCGCTGAATCAGCGAGGTATCAATGTGTTCGCTCTGCCAGGCGTCCAGCATTTGCTGGCTGAAACTGTCCGTACCCAGTGCGGTGACGTAGTTCACGGTGAGGGCCTCCGGCGGCACCTGACGGGCAATATACACGGAGGTGTTTAAGGTATCGCCACCAAAACCGCGGCTAACGTCCGCGCCTTTTTGTGACAGCTCAATCATGCATTCGCCAATAACGGCAATTTTTTTGGACATAATCATGAACCTGAACAGAGTATTTAAAAGCAGTGTGCGCTGTGTGAATTATCAGGTCAACTATATTAAAACATCGTTCCATTATTTTTTTGAACCAGCGCGTGTTCCTGTTCATTTCTGTCATCTTAATTTCATTTTCCCGGTGAATTGAACATAAAGTTCTCAATTATCGCGCCGATAACCCAGTGACGAGTCCAGAAAGGCCATCCCAACAACAGGACATCTGAAATGAAGTCAGAGCAGGTTATCCAGCGGCTGAGCACTACGCCTGAGGCAAGTATTGAGAACTTGCAGGAGCATCGCTACTGGCTGCAATGTGAGCGTGTGTATACCTACCAGCCGATCTATCGTACCGACGGTCGACTGATGGCGATTGAAATATTGACGGTCGTTACACACCCCTCTAACCCTTCACAGCGTATCGCGCCGGACCGCTATTTTGCCGAAGTCGCCGTGCGCCAGCGCCTGGACGTGCTGGAAGAGCAGTTGCGCATGCTGGAAACGAAAAAGGCCTTTTTCGAACAGCACGATATTCTGGCCTCGGTCAACGTGGATGGCCCAACTCTGCTGGCGCTGCGCCAGAACGCGAAGTTGCAGGAGCTTATCGCCACCCTGCCGTGGATGCGCTTTGAACTGGTGGAGCATGTCCGCCTGCCGCAGGAATCCTCCTTTGCCTCGATGTGTGAATTTGGCCCCCTGTGGCTGGATGACTTTGGCACCGGCATGGCGAACTTCTCCGCCCTCAGCGAAGTGCGTTACGACTACATCAAAGTGGCCCGCGATCTGTTCATTATGTTGCGCCAGACCCCGGAAGGGCGGAATCTGTTTACGCTGTTATTACAGCTGATGAACCGCTATTGCAAAGGCGTCATTGTGGAAGGTGTGGAAACGCTGGAAGAGTGGCGCGATGTGCAAAACTCACCCGCCGCCGCCGCGCAGGGCTATTACCTCTCACGTCCGGTGCCCATGGATACCCTCGACGGTGTGATAACCAACCTCTGAACCGCCCGTTTCCCTTTGTCTGGACTATAGTTTTACAGGACAGGTCATCAGGAAAAGGGGATCAAAATGACTAAAACAACCAGGGTAATCTCCTGGACAGCAGGGATTTTCTTGTTGTTGATCGTGGTCGCTATCATCATTATTGCGACATTCGACTGGAACCGTCTTAAGCCGACCATCAACCAGAAAGTCTCAACTGAACTGAACCGCCCCTTCGCGATACGCGGTGATTTGGGCGTGGTCTGGGAGCGTCAGAAAGAAGAGACCGGCTGGCGAAGCTGGATCCCATGGCCGCACGTTCACGCCGACGACATCGTTCTGGGCAATCCGCCGGATATTCCTGCCGTCACCATGGTGCATCTTCCGCGGGTTGAAGCCACGCTGGCGCCGTTAGCGCTTCTGACAAAAACCGTCTACCTGCCGTGGATCAAGCTTCAGCAGCCCGATGCACGCCTGATCCGTCTCTCGGAAAAAAACAATAACTGGACCTTTAACCTCGCCAGCAGCGGCGAGAAAGATCCCAATGCCCAGCCCTCTTCGTGGTCATTCCGTCTCGATAACATTCTGTTCGATCGCGGGCGGATCGCCATCGACGATAAAGTCAGCAAGGCTGACGTGGAGATCCTGGTCGATCCGCTGGGTAAGCCGCTGCCGTTCAGTGAAGTGACCGGCACCAAAGCGAAAGGGGATAACGCCAGCGCGGGCGATTACGTTTTCGGCCTGCGGGCCACCGGGCGCTACAACGGACAGCCACTGACCGGCACCGGTAAAATTGGCGGCATGCTGGCGCTGCGAAGCGCAGGTACCCCGTTCCCGGTGCAGGCGGACTTCCGCTCCGGCAACACGCGAGTCGCCTTTACCGGCACGGTCAACGATCCAATGAACATGGGCGGGGTTGATTTGCAGCTCAAGTTTGCCGGAGATTCGCTGGGGGAGCTCTACGAACTCACCGGCGTGCTGCTGCCGGATACGCCGCCGTTTGAGACGGACGGGCATCTGGTGGCCAAACTCGATACGGAAAAATCGTCTGTCTTTGACTATCGGAATTTCAACGGCCGTATCGGCGACAGCGATATCCACGGTACGCTGACCTACACCACCGGCAAACCGCGTCCGAAACTGGAAGGGGATGTGGAGTCCCGCCAGCTGAGGCTTGCCGATTTGGGCCCTCTGATCGGCGTTGATTCTGGCAAAGGCACGAAGTCGAAAGAGGTCAAAAAAGACCTTCAGCCCGCGGGGAAAGTGCTGCCCTACGATCGCTTTGAAACCGACAAGTGGGATGTAATGGATGCGGATGTGCGCTTCAAAGGGCGAAAAATCGAGCACGGCAGCACGCTGCCGATCAGCAACCTCTCAACCCATATTCTGCTTAAAAATGCCGACCTGCGTCTGCAGCCGCTGAAGTTTGGCATGGCGGGCGGAACCATCTCCTCGAACATTCATCTGGAAGGCGATAAAAAGCCGATGCAGGGTCGGGCTGATATACAGGCGCGCAGGCTTAAGCTGAAAGAGCTGATGCCCAACGTGGAGCTGATGCAGAAGACCCTCGGTGAAATGAACGGTGACGCGGACATTCGCGGGGTGGGGAACTCCGTGGCGGCGCTGCTCGGGAGCAGTAACGGCAACCTCAAGCTACTGATGAACGACGGGCTGGTGAGCCGCAACCTGATGGAAATCCTGGGGCTGAACGTCGGGAACTACATCATCGGGCAGATCTTTGGTGACGATGAGGTGCGGGTGAACTGCGCGGCGGCGAATCTGGATCTGGTTAACGGCGTGGCGCGGCCGCAGATTTTTGCCTTCGACACGGAAAACGCGGTAATCAACGTGACCGGAACCGCCAGCATGGCCTCTGAGCAGCTTGATTTAACCATCGATCCGGAAAGCAAAGGGATCCGTATCATCACCCTGCGCTCGCCGCTTTACGTGCGCGGCACTTTCAAAAATCCGCAGGCGGGAGTAAAACCCGGGCCGCTGATTGCGCGCGGCGCGGTAGCGGCAGCGCTCGCAACGCTGGTCACGCCAGCCGCGGCGCTGCTGGCGTTGATTTCGCCATCAGAAGGGGAAGCCAATCAGTGCCGGACGATTTTGTCGCAGATGAAGAGGTAAGGTGCGGTCTGTATTTGCCGGGTGGCGGCTACGCCTTACCCGGCCTACGATTCAAATGTAGGCCGGGTAAGCGCAGCGCCACCCGGCATTAGCTTAAAGCGCCTGATGCTTAGTCTCGTGCGTCAGCAGCAGCGCAATCAGCGTCAGTGCCGCCATGGCCGCCAGATACACGCCCACGTAGAACAGGCCATAATTTGCCTGCAGCCAGGTGGCGATATACGGCGCAACGGACGCTCCCAGAATCGACGAGACGTTATAGGAGAACGACGCGCCGGTATAACGCACTTCCGTCGGGAACAGCTCCGGCAGCAGCGCGCCCATCGGGCCGAAGGTTAATCCCATCAGGCTCAGACCAATCAGCAGATACGCCATCACCAGCGCCGGGCTGCCCGAGCCTAACAGCGGCGGGAAGACAAACAGGGCGAACAGAATGATAAGCGTCGTGATGGTGATCATGCTGGAGCGACGGCCAAATTTATCCGCCAGCAGGCCGGCAATCGGCACCATGACGCCAAACCCAATCACCGCCATCATCAGCATCCACAGCACTTCGTTACGCGGCAGACCCAGCCCAACCGGCGCGGCAGCGGTGCTGAACGTCATGGAGTAGACGGTCATGATATAGAACAGCGTATAGGTAGCCAGCATGATAAAGGTGCCCAGCACGGTCACGCGGACATGTTTGGTCAGCAGCGTGCCCAGCGGCACTTTTACCTGTTTTTTTGCCGCCGCCACTTTCGCGAACACCGGTGTTTCGTGCAGAGAAACGCGAACATACAGACCAATCAGCACCAGCACGGCCGAGAAGACGAACGGAATACGCCAGCCCCAGCTCATGAACTGTTCATCGGTCAGCAGCCAGGAGAGCAGCAGGAAGGTGCCGTTCGCAAAGAAGAAGCCAATCGGTGCGCCAAGCTGCGGGAAGGAGCCATACAGCGCCCGTTTACGCGCCGGGGCGTTCTCGGTCGCCAGCAGCGCCGCGCCGCCCCATTCACCGCCCAGACCCAGACCCTGACCAAAACGCGCCAGCGCCAGCAGCACCGGTGCCAGAATGCCGATGGTCTCGTAGGTGGGCAGCAGGCCGATGGCGACGGTAGAAATACCCATCGTCAGCAACGAGGCCACAAGCGTCACTTTACGCCCGATGCGATCGCCAAAATGACCAAACAGCGCAGAGCCAATCGGACGCGCGACGAAGGCGATAGCAAAGGTTGCCAGAGACTGTAGCGTGGCCGCCGTCGGGTCGCCCTGCGGGAAGAAAATATGCGGGAAGACGATGACCGCTGCGGTGGCGTAAATGTAAAAGTCGAAGAACTCGATGGCGGTGCCAATCAGCGAGGCGACGACAACTTTATTGCGTGAGTTGACCGGAACGTTTTCGCTCCCGGAATCGAGTGTTGTGGCGGTTGCTTGCATAATATTTTCTTATTTTATGTCGGACGAAAGGCCATATTACGCACAGCAAAAGCGACATTTCAATCTGTAACAAAGCCGCGAGCCGGTGATAAAAGCAACAAAAAGCGGATAATGTTCAGGCCAGCCAAAACACTTCCATGAAATGCTTCACAGATTTTAAATATCAGTGGATAAAACTGGTTTTCAGTTAAATAAAAGTTACGGACTGGATATATATGCTGAAATGATGAATCGGGCTGAAACTTTCAGCCCGAAAGGGGGAATTAGCGGTGTGTTTTCCCCGGCATACGCGTGTCGCCTTTGTATTCGGCGGTGGCAATCCACGCCGCGCAGAACAGCGTCAGGCGGGCGAAGAAGTAGAAGAACGCCATCAGCCCCAGAACGGAGCCAAACGCGGCGCCAGAAGGGGATTTCACCAGTGACGGCAGGGTATAAGTCATCACGATCTTAATCACCTCAAAGCCTATTGCCGCGAGCAGTGTTCCGCGGATCAGCGCTTTTTTGCGCGGACGATGACGCGGCAAGCGCCAGAAGATCCAGAAGAACAGCAGGTAGTTGGCGAAAATGGAAATCGCCAGCCCGATGCCGCGCCACGCAGGCTTGAGCCAGTCGATGTAATCCAGATAGAGCGCGGAGATAATCATCTGCTGCGCGGAACCGGCGACCGAGGTGATGGAGAGCGTGACGACCAGCGCCACCAGCAGACCAATCAGCGAAACAAAATCGCGGAAATACTTAACCCAAATTTTCTCCTGATCCTGAGGCTTACGCTCCCATACCTCGCGCGACTGGGCGCGAATGGCCTCGCGCAGGTTACCCATCCAGTTCACACCGGAATAGAGCGCAATCAGCAAACCGACAATACCCACCGTGGTGCGCTGCTGCACGGCAGTATTGATGGTGCTTTTTAGCGTGGTGGCGAGGGTCGGGTCACTGACGTTATTCAGGATCTTATTGAAAATATCCTGCAGCAGCGTCGGATGAGACGCGAGCACAAAACCGGCTGCCGCGAACGAGACCATCAGGATCGGGATCATCGACAAAAAGGAAAAATAGGTAATCGCTGCACCAAACTGATTCCCCATCCGGTCGTTGAAACGTTCCGCGGCGCGTATCAGGTGCGCAATCATGGGGATCTGCTGAACTCTCTCTGCCAGCGTAGTGACCGTCCCCAGCGCTTTGCTGGCTTTGCCGGGTGTGCTGGGCTCTTCGGGCCCGGTCTCCATCTTCTTGATGGGATCGTAATCTAATTGTTGAGTCGGTCGTTGCGGGTTATTTTCCGGCGTCACGCGTTTTTTCCTTTTCGTTGAGCTGGATGTCATTGAATTATAGCTTGCGACTAATCCACGTAAGCTTTTGTGATTTCCGTAAGCCACTCCATAAACAGGTGTACCCGGCGGGAGAGGTTACGGCGGTGGGGGTAAATCAGGGAAACCGGCATGGGTTCAGCCCGGTATTGCGGCAGAACTTCAATCAGCTTTTTCGTGCGCAGAGAATCACGAACGCCCACGCGGGGAACCTGGATAATACCCAGCCCGGCGATGCAGGCGGCATGGTACGTCTCGGTACTGTTGACCGTTAAGACGCCGCCCGTTTTAACCCACTGGGTCGTACTGCCGTTATAAAACTCAAAGCCCTGCGGGCGCGTGCCCAGCATCGCGGCGTAGTGGATTACCGCGTGTGAGGCCAAATCGTCCAGCGTTTCCGGATAACCAAACCGCGTCAGATAATCCGGGCTGGCGCAGTTGATAACCGTAAGCTTGCCCAGTGGGCGGGCGATAAGCCCGGAATCTTTCAGGGTGCCGACGCGCACCACGCAGTCAAATCCCTCGCGGATCACATCCACCAGACGATCGCTGCTGCTGAGCTCCAGTTCAATACCCGGATACTGCTGCAAAAACGCAGGCAGTTTGGGAATGACTAAATTTCGTGCAACCCCCACCGGCATATCGACGCGTAGCCGCCCGCTGATACTGGAGGGATCGTGCTGGAACATACCGTCCAGTTCATCAAGGTTCGCCAGCAGATCTTTTGCCCGTTCGTAATAGACCATGCCGTCCTGCGTGAGGCTGACGCGGCGCGTGGTGCGGTGCAGCAGCTGGGTGCCCAGGCGGTTTTCCAGCGCCTGAATCTGCCGCGACACGCTGCCTCTTGGCAGGGTCAACGTCTCCGCTGCGCGGGAAAAACTCTCCAGCTCCGCGACCCGAACAAACAACTGCATTGCGTTAATTTTATCCATCGGTAGCGCTCATTGTTGTTGTAAATGAAACAGTGAAGCGTTCTGTCACATCTTTATTGATCTTCTATCAGCTAATAAGCTCTTTCTCAATCTCCCTGACAACCGAAATGAGGTTTCTTATGACTGAACGTATCGCTTTAGTGACCGGTGGTAGCCGTGGTTTGGGTAAAAACGCGGCCCTGAAGCTTGCAGCAGAGGGAACAGGTATTGTCCTGACTTATCATCACAATCAGCAGGATGCGCTGGATGTTGTGCAAGAAATTCAGGGAAAAGGGGTAAACGCGGCGGCATTACAGCTTAACGTCGGAGATATCACCCGTTTCGAACATTTTGCTCAACAGTTGCAGGAAACCCTCCGAACCGTCTGGCAGCGTGATACCTTTGATTATTTATTGAACAATGCCGGAACGGGTTTATACGCCCCCTATACCGAGACGACAGAAGCGCAGTTCGATGAGGTAATGAATGTACATTTAAAAGGGCCGTTTTTCCTGACCCAGCGCCTGCTGCCGTTGCTGAAAGATGGCGGACGGATCCTCAACGTCTCCAGCGGGCTGGCGCGTTTTACACAGCCAGGCTCCGCGACCTATGCGGCCATGAAAGGGGCGATGGAAGTACTGACCCGCTATCAGGCCAAAGAGCTGGGCGCACGCGGGATCTCCGTCAATATCATCGCGCCGGGGGCAATTGAAACCGATTTTGGCGGCGGACGCGTACGCGATGACGCGCAGCTTAATCAGTTGCTGGCTTCGCAAACTGCGCTGGGGCGTGTTGGCCTGCCGGATGATATTGGTGATGCCATCGCCGCGCTGCTCAGCGACAAACTGGGCTGGATGAATGCGCAACGTATTGAAGTGTCTGGTGGGATGTTCCTGTAATACGCCTCCTTAAGGGGACGGAACCTCTTAAGGAAATCCTTAAAAGAGATGTGTCCAGATACGGGCAGATATAAAGAACGGCGATGAATTTGTAACCTCTCCGTTCATTGAGTTTTTTCTCAAATAACGCCTCTATACAATCCCCCCTCGCTATTCTCAGAGGGAGAAAAACGATGCGAGTAATCATGTTTGACAGGCAGTCGATATTTATTCATGGAGCGATAAACAGTTTGCAGACGTTAATTCCTGAAATAAATATGACAGGAACCCGTCAGGCAGATGAATTATGGGCGCAGTTGTCCGCGTCGCCATCCGCTATCGTCATGATTGACGGCGCATTAATTCAGAATGAGGGCATCAGCTTTCTGAAAGACATTATCACGCGTTTCCCTGCGATACGTGTCGTGATGGTGCTGACGAAAAAAGAGACCCGATGGGCTGAACAGATGTTTCAGCGCAACGTGAAGGCGATTATTCCCCGCAATGCCAGTCCCGAGCGGTTTGCCGCAGTGCTGGATTCGGTCTCCCGGGGGATGGTCTGTTTTCCCGGCGAATGGCTTGCGCAGCAGGCGTCACACCAGGCATTGTTATCCTTAAGCGAGCGCCAGCGTGAAGTACTCAAGTTACTGGCCGCCGGGGAGTCGAATAAAGAGATTGGTCGCACGCTCAATATCAGTGCGGCAACGGTAAAGGCCCATCTGGAGTCACTTTTCCGGCGGCTGGATGTAAAAAATCGCACGCAGGCGGCAATGTGCTATACCCGGCTCACCGCCTGAGCGATGGCGTTTATCGGACACGGTGTGTCACTAAAACTGAACATTAACAACACCAGCGCATCGTGCTGGTGTTGCGTTAATGGCTGGGCGATATTTTCCTGAATTAACGTCTCATAAATCTGAATATCGTTATCTAACAAGCGCTCTGCTTCAGCAACGGTAATAAGACCATGGAACTTCTCCCATTGCTGAATAACGTGACCATACCCAATAACCTCAGTACCGTGCTCATCACGGTATTTTTCCAGAGACAGCCCTTGCTGTTTTTTAATTAATTCAACGGCAGCAGAAGATAGCTTCAACATGGTATTTTCCTCTTTCAGACACTACTGTAGAGGAAATACGGCACGAGACATATCCGCCAAATGGCCGTTGCTCAGCTGATATTTTCCAGATAGTCGCGCTGTAATAAACCGAATAGCCAGTCATTATGCCAGCGGCCGCCAAGGTAATAGCTCTCACGCAGCTCACCCTCCAGCCGGAAGCGGGCTTTTTCCAGCAGACGCCGGGAGGCGATATTCCCTGCCGTGACGGTGGCGGTGAGGCGGCGGATCCCCCCCTGGTGGAAGGCATAATCACAGAGTGCCTGCAGGGATTCAAAGCCGTAGCCTTTTCCCTGGGCCGCGGGGGCGAAAAGGAAACCGACTTCGGCGCAATCCGCTTCGTGGTGTTGATAGCCGGTCACCCCCAGCGGAGTCTGGCTGGCGTTATCGCGAACCACGAGGCAGAGCCAGTGCATGCAGCCGGGCGTCCATGGCGTCAGTCGGGAGTCGAAGGCCTCACGGATGTCCGCCACAGTGCGATCCTGTGCGACAAAGCGCATCACATCCGGGTCTTGCTGTAGCGCCAGAAAAAAGGGCCAGTCATCTTCCTGTAACGGCGAGCAGATAAGACGCGAGGTGGTTAGCTGAGGCATTCAGATTCTCCTGAAACAATATAAATGATTTTAGGACTGTCACTTTATTTCAACAGAAAGTCAGGTATGGTTAAGCGCGTATAAATAAAAAGAAAAACGGCCGTTCCGGGCCCCTTTTGGATGTCTTCGTGGTCTTTTAAGGAAAACAATGACGCTCAGCACATCACACCATAACCGCGAACAGTTTGAACACTGTCTGGCGGTCATTCGTCAGGCCTCTGTGGAAATATTGCTTCTCCTGAATGTACATGTTTCTGAGGGAAAAGATCCACGCTGGTTTCTGGAGCAGCTGGATAGCGCCCGTTTAGGCCTGGGCGGATGGGGGGCCGTGGCGAAGAAGCTCAACCTGAACGATGCCGAGATGTCAGAATTTACCCTGCAACTGCGCCTGTTGCAGCAGCGCGTACCGCAGTATGAAAGCGGGCAGGATGTCAGTGAAAATCAGCTTATTGCGGCAATGCGGTTTGTCACCGCGCTGGAACATCTTCGTCTGCAACAGCCTCTTCTCACCTACAGTACCGAGCTGGCGCCGGGCAGCGATCTTGAACAGCAGCAGGCGCACAAGCAGGTGCGTGCAATTGAACTGATGATTAAAGGGCTTATCCAGCAGGCGTGGCCCGATCAGGTCCGTCTGAACAACCATCTGAAGACCCTGTTTAACGCTGACCGCGTGCGGCGCTGGCTGAAGCTTGGCGACATCAACGATGTGCTAAGCGGCATGATGTTCAGCGAGCTGGCCCAGATGCTGGTGGATAAAAAAGAGTACAGCCGCTACTACGCGTCGCTGTTCAGCGATCCGTCCATGCTGACGCTGCTGGTGGAGCCGCGCAAAACGCTGCAAACCTTCCTTGATGACATCCGCCAGATCCGCAACAACCTTACCGTTCAGAAAGCGTTAACCTCGGCGCAAATCCAGCTACTCGACAACTACTACACCCAAATCACCCGGCCCGTTCAGCGTGCGTTTGAAGAGGGGCGAACCCGCGTCAACCCGGCCGGGATAATGGCGGTGGATGCCAGCGAACTGCACGCTTTCTGGGAAAAAGCACAGAAAAGGGATCGGGTCACCGGCGGGGATTTATTTGAGGTACGTGACACCATAGAAAAACCGACCCAGCGCGCCCCGCGCACGCCAGAACAACGCGAGCAGCTCATCTCCGGCGTGTTATGGGGCGCAGTGGGCGTGATGGTCATTGCGATTGTTGTGGGAGGATTCTGGCTGGTGACCAGCAGCGCGCCAGCAGAGACTGCAGTGGCCGCCACCGAAACGCCTGCGCCGCAGGAGATGCGGGAAACGCCCTCTTCGCGGGAGACGCTGACGCGCATGGGCATTACCTGGGACGAAAATAATTTCCGCTCGGCCATCAACCGCAACGACACCCGCATTGCGCAGCTCTTTTTGCAGGGTGGAATGGACTGGAAGCTCTCATGGACGGAAGAGGCGATGTCATCCAACCATGACGACGTGCTGGAGCTGATGTTGCGCTACCGACAGCACATGGTGGAAGAGAAGCCGTGCCGCCGGTTTATCAATACGCTCACCCATGCCATGGCGAATGGCGAATCGCTGACATCCCTGCGTAAACAGTACCTAAAAGCGTTTTGCACCGTCCCGGCCGTGGTGAAACGCCAGCAGCACGATTTGGATATGGCGACGCGCCGCGCCGAGTCACAGCCGAATGCCAGCACGAAAAAATGGCAGGCTATTCAGTCTGCCATTTATGAGGTGATCCGCTGATCGTAACGCCCTCTCCCTGTGGGAGAGGGCGGGGTGAGGGCACCAGACCGCACCCCACTCAAGGCTCCCCATACAACCCAATCAACCGCCGCACCACGCCATTCGTCCAGCCAAAGCCATCCTGCAATGGATACTCACCGCCGCCCCCTTCGCGTGGGGTACTGCTGGCGATGTGATACTTCTCAATCAGCTTATGGTGAGTCTTATAAAAATGATTCACCGTATGCAGCCAGCTCCAGGCGATCTCATCGCCCAGTGAGTCGTTGCCGTACTGCTTGAAGCCCTGAATGGCCATCCACTGCAGCGGTGCCCAGCCATTGGGTTTATCCCACTGCTCGCCGGTTTCGTACTCGGTCGCCAGGATACCGCCCGGGGTGAGCAGACGTGATTTAACCGCATCAGACAAGCGTTCTGCCTGCTCATGGGTCGCCATTCCGACATACAGCGGCACAATGCTCGCCGCAGAGAACAGCGCCATATTTTCCCGACGCCAGTCGTAATCGCGGTAGCAGCCATTCTCTTCATCCCACAGGTAGCGGTTCACCGCTGCCCGGCGATCGCTGGCTTTCTGGCGGAACAGGTCAGCCGTCTCCTTATCTCCTTTCGACGCCGAGATATTGGCGATAGCGCTTTCCAGCTTGAACAGGAAGGCGTTCAGGTCGATAGGGATAAACTGCGTGGTGCGAATGCTGGCCAGTCGGCCCGGTTCGCGCAGCCAGCGGGAGGAGTAATCCCAGCCGGAGGCCGCCCCTGCACGCAGATCGCGATACACCTCATTGGGTGGTCGACCGGAATGGCGGGCCGTCTCCACGTCCTCAATCCACGATTCGTCGCGCGGAGTGTCACGGTCATCCCAGTAGCGGTTCAGCAATGAGCCATCCGGCATACGCACCGCGCTGCGATAGGCCTGATTCAGCAGTAGCGACTCCGCGCCGTCCATCCAGAAGGCGTGCTCCATTTTGAGGTGCTCAAGGTAGCGCTTCGCACCGCGCACCCCGTCCTCTTCAAACAGCTCCACCATCAGGGCAAAGACCGGCGGCTGGGAGCGGCTGAGGTAGTAGGTTCGGTTGCCGTTCGGGATATGGCCGTAACGCTCGATCAGCCACGCGAAGTTATCCGCCATGCACTTCAGCAGATCGTTACGGCCGCTCTCGGCCAGCCCCAGCATCGAGAAGTAGGAATCCCAGTAGTAGGTCTCGCTGAATCGTCCGCCGGGGACGATATAGGCCTGCGGCAGGGCCAGCAGGGAAGACCAGGGGATATGGTCCTGCGGCTCGCGCGTCAGCACGGGCCACAGGCTGTCGATATGCTCTTTAAGCGACAGCCCCGGGTCGGACACATACTCCGTGCTATAGGTCTCGGGCAGCCAGAAGTGATTCTCCACGAACTGGCGCAGGTCGAAATCCCGGTGGCGTCGCACCTTACGATAGCGGATCAAAATATCCAGCGGATCCATCTTCGGCGCGCAGTCGGGAAAGGTTTTGCTATCCGCAAACAGCCTTGTTGACTGCACATGTTCGAACAGCTCAAGGTAACGGTCAGCGGGGGTCAGGGCATCAGAGGCGGGTAGCCCCTCGATCATTTCTGGCTCCGGCTCCGCCTCAATCATCTCATCCAGTTTCAACTCGCAGGGATCGGTCTCGTAGCGCAGCTCTTCTGCGATCTCGAACGCGATGTTCTCGTTAGCCTGTAGTTTCTGGTTGAACATAATGATAAGGACCTCCGGTTAGGTGTTCTTGAAGACAGGTTTATCCGGGCGTCTTATAAGCGTAGACATTCGCTTCGGTAGATGGGGAGGAATATGTGCGGTAGATCACTCTTTTCGGAGCATTCGTTTTGCAACGATTTGTGAATGTAAAAAAGAATGCCCCTCAGTGGAGGGGCATCAGCACTAGCGCATAGTCACAAACTCTTCGGCCGCGGTCGGGTGGATCGCCACGGTGTTATCGAAGTCTTTCTTCGTCGCGCCCATCTTCAGCGCCACTGCAAAGCCCTGCAGGATCTCATCCATGCCAAAGCCAATGCCGTGGATACCGACAATCTTCTCTTCCGGGCCCACGCAGACCAGCTTCATGCGGCACGGCTGACGGTGCGAGGTGACGGCGGTATACATTGCGGTAAACGCAGATTTATACACTTTCACCTGATCGTCGCCATACTGCTCGCGCGCCTGCGGCTCGGTTAAACCGACGGTGCCGATAGGCGGGTGGCTGAAGACCACGGTCGGGATGTTGCTGTAATCCAGGTGCTCGTCCGGCTTGTTGTTGAACAGACGCTCGGAAAGGCGACGCCCCGCCGCAACGGCCACCGGGGTCAGTTCAACGGCACCGGTGTTATCGCCCACCGCGTAAATGCCCGGCACGCTGGTGTTCTGGAATTTATCGACGACGATATAGCCTTTTTCATCGGTTTTCACGCCGGTTACGGCCAGGTTGAAGTTGTCATTCGCCGGTTCACGGCCAATCGCCCAGATCAGGCAGTCGACGGTCTGGCTGCGACCATCTTCCAGCTCCAGGGTCAGGCTGCCGTCTGCATTTTTAATCACCGCTTTTGGCACGGCGTTGGTATGCAGGGTTGGACCTTCGGTGTTCATCACTTCTACTAAGGTGTCGACGATCAGCGGATCAAAGCTGCGCAGCGGCGCATGTTTACGCACGAACAGGTGCGCTTCAGCGCCCAGACCGTTAATCACACCGGCCAGTTCGACCGCGATATAACCCGCGCCCACCACCGCAACGCGCTCTGGCAGGGCTGGCAGCACGAAGAAACCGTCGGAGTCGATGCCGTATTCGGCACCCGGGATGTTCGGGTGGCTCGGACGGCCGCCGGTAGCGATCAGGATATGATCGGCAGTGATCGTCTCCCCGTTCACTTCGATCGTTTTCGCGTCCACAAAGCGGGCGAAGCCGTGGATCACATCTACGTTGTTCTTACCCAGCACGTTATCGTACGAAGTGTGAATGCGGTCGATGTAGGCGGTACGGCTGGCGATCAGCTTCTCCCAGTCGAAGTGGTTGATGGTGGTGTCAAAGCCGTAATCCGGGCCATACATATGGATGGCTTCACGGATTTGCGCCGCATGCCACATCACCTTTTTCGGTACACAACCCACGTTGACGCAGGTGCCGCCCAGCGCTTTGGCTTCAATCAGCGCACACTTCTGGCCATACATGGCCGCACGGTTGATGGAGGCGATGCCGCCGCTACCGCCGCCGATTGCGATGTAGTCATAATGCTTAGTCATAGCTTTTATCCTTAATCGTGAATTGCCGCGATTGTATACCTGAAATCAATAGTTTCCACCGATGGCTGCGATTACTCTGGCACGATCCAGCTGACGGTGGCGTGACCTGTCCCGGCAGGTACCAGCGTTTTATGCAGCCATGGCAGAACGTTGTTCATCTGCGCTTCGAGCTTCCATGGCGGGTTAATGACAATCATGCCGGAGGCGGTCATGCCGCGCTGGTCGCTGTCCGGACGGACGGCCAGCTCAATCTGCAAGATTTTGCGGATGCCGGTCGCTTCCAGGTCTTTGATCATGCGCTTGATCTGCGCGCGCAGGACCACCGGGTACCACAGGGCGTAGGTGCCTGTCGCAAAACGTTTGTAACCTTCGTTAATGCCGGTGACCACCGCCTGATAGTCGGTTTTGATTTCGTATGGCGGGTCGATCAGCACCAGGCCGCGACGGGAGACCGGCGGCAGTTTGGCTTTCAGCTGCAGGTAGCCATCGGCTTTGTCCACGCGGGCGCGGCTGTCTTTCTGGAACTCAGAACGCAGCAACGGGAAATCGCTTGGGTGCAACTCGGTCAACTGCAGGCTGTCCTGCTCACGCAGCAGCTGACGGGCAATCAATGGCGAGCCCGGGTAGTAGCGCAGCTGGCCGTTGCGGTTGAAATGATTCACCACTCCAATGTACGGTTCCAGTTCGGTAGGCAGATCGTCCTGCTGCCAGATACGGGCGATCCCTTCCAGATATTCACCGGTACGCTCGGCGTGTTCGCCGCTCAGCTGATAGCGGCCCGCGCCCGCGTGGGTGTCCAGATAAAGAAACGGCTTCTCTTTCTCTTTGAGTGATTCGATGATCAGGCTCTGAACGGTGTGTTTGAGGACGTCGGCGTGGTTGCCTGCGTGAAAGCTGTGGCGATAACTGAGCATGGATGAATGTGTTCCGGGTAGTCAACGTAGGCCCGATAAGCGTAGCGCCATCGGGCAAAAATAGAGCGTATCGCCACAGTATACAGAAAAGTTTCCACGGCCGCGAAAGCGCAACGCCCGGCATTGAAATCCTCTACACTTAACCCCATTACTGAACCATATGCACAGCGCCGGATGCGCGCTTCATTCATCAAATTCAACAGGACAGCGTTTATGACCAATCCATTACTGACGCCTTTTTCGTTGCCACCGTTTTCTAAAATCCTCCCTGAGCATGTGGTTCCAGCCGTTACGCAAGCGCTGGACAACTGCCGCGCGGCGGTAGAAAGCGTGGTCGCGCAGGGCGGGCCTTACACCTGGGAAAATCTGTGTCAGCCGCTGGCCGAAGTGGATGACGTGCTGGGGCGTATCTTCTCCCCGGTAAGCCACCTCAACTCGGTAAAAAACAGCCCGGAGTTGCGTGAAGCCTACGAACAAACCCTGCCGCTGCTCTCCGAGTACAGCACCTGGGTCGGCCAGCACGAAGGGCTCTACAAGGCGTATCGCGATCTGCGCGACGGCGACCACTATGCTGAACTGAACACCGCGCAGAAAAAATCCGTCGATAACGCCCTGCGTGATTTCGAGCTTTCCGGGATTGGCCTGCCAAAAGAGAAGCAGGTTCGCTACGGCGAAATCGCGGCGCGCCTGTCTGAGCTGGGTAACCAGTACAGCAACAACGTGCTCGACGCCACCATGGGCTGGACGAAGCTGATTACCGACGAAGCAGAGCTGGCGGGTATGCCGGAAAGCGCACTGGCGGCGGCAAAAGCCCAGGCCGAAGCGAAAGAGCAGGAAGGTTTCCTGTTAACGCTGGATATCCCAAGCTATCTGCCGGTGATGACCTACTGCGACAACCAGGCATTGCGTGAAGAGATGTACCGCGCCTACAGCACCCGCGCCTCCGATCAGGGGCCGAATGCCGGTAAGTGGGATAACAGCCCGGTGATGGCAGAAATCCTCGCCCTGCGTCACGAGCTGGCACAGCTGCTGGGCTTTGACAGCTACGCGGACAAATCCCTCGCCACCAAAATGGCCGAGAACCCGCAGCAGGTGCTCGATTTCCTGACCGATCTGGCGAAACGCGCCCGTCCTCAGGGTGAAAAAGAGCTGGCCCAGCTGCGCGCCTTCGCCAAAGCGGAGTTCGGCGTGGATGAGCTGCAGCCGTGGGACATCGCGTATTACAGCGAAAAACAGAAGCAGCATCTCTACAGCATCAGCGACGAGCAGCTGCGCCCGTACTTCCCGGAAAACAAAGCCGTTAACGGCCTGTTCGAAGTGGTGAAACGCATCTACGGCATTACCGCCAAAGAGCGTACTGATATCGACGTCTGGCATCCGGACGTGCGCTTCTTCGAATTGTATGACGAGAAAAACGAACTGCGCGGCAGCTTCTACCTCGATCTCTACGCGCGTGAGAACAAGCGCGGCGGGGCGTGGATGGATGACTGCGTCGGCCAGATGCGTAAAGCCGACGGTTCCCTGCAGAAGCCGGTCGCTTACCTGACCTGTAACTTCAACCGCCCGGTCAACGGCAAGCCGGCGCTGTTCACCCACGACGAAGTGATCACCCTGTTCCATGAGTTCGGTCACGGTCTGCACCATATGCTGACCCGCATCGAAACCGCAGGCGTGGCCGGTATTAGCGGTGTGCCGTGGGATGCGGTCGAGCTGCCGAGTCAGTTTATGGAAAACTGGTGCTGGGAGCCGGACGCACTGGCGTTTATCTCCGGCCACTACGAAACCGGCGAACCGCTGCCGAAAGAACTGCTGGATAAAATGCTGGCAGCCAAGAACTACCAGGCGGCAATGTTTATTCTGCGCCAGCTGGAGTTCGGCCTGTTCGACTTCCGCCTGCACGCCGAGTTTAGCCCGGAGCAGGGGGCAAAAATCCTCGAAACCCTGGCTGAGATTAAAAAGCAGGTCGCGGTTATTCCAGGGCCAACCTGGGGTCGCTTCCCGCACGCGTTCAGCCACATCTTCGCGGGCGGCTATGCGGCAGGTTATTACAGCTACCTGTGGGCCGATGTCCTGGCGGCGGATGCTTTCTCTCGCTTTGAAGAAGAGGGGATTTTCAACCGTGAAACCGGTCAGTCGTTCCTCGATAACATCCTGACCCGCGGCGGCTCAGAAGAGCCGATGGAGCTGTTCAAACGCTTCCGTGGCCGCGAGCCGCAGCTGGATGCGATGCTTGAGCATTACGGGATCAAAGGCTGATTGCTACGTGAAGATCTGCTTAGTGGATGAAACAGGCGCCGGAGACGGCGCCTTATCTGTTCTGGCCGCCCGTTGGGGGCTGGAGCATGATGATGACAACCTGATGGCGCTGGTGATGACGCCAGAGCATCTCGAATTACGTAAACGCGACGAACCGAAACTCGGCGGGATTTTTGTCGATTTTGTCGGGGGCGCGATGGCGCACCGGCGCAAGTTTGGCGGCGGCCGCGGTGAGGCTGTTGCAAAAGCCGTCGGCATCAAAGGGAGCTATCTTCCGGATGTGGTGGATGCCACGGCGGGGCTGGGGCGCGATGCGTTTGTGCTGGCGTCTGTCGGCTGCCGCGTGCGGATGCTGGAGCGCAACCCGGTGGTGGCCGCGTTGCTGGATGACGGCCTGACCCGTGGTTACGCGGACCCGGAAATCGGCCCGTGGTTGCAGGAACGTTTACAGCTGATCCACGCCTCCAGCCTGACGGCGTTGACCGATATCACCCCGCGCCCGCAGGTGGTCTATCTCGATCCGATGTTCCCGCATAAGCAGAAAAGCGCGCTGGTGAAAAAAGAGATGCGGGTGTTTCAGTCGCTGGTGGGGCCAGATCTGGATGCGGACGGCCTGCTTGAGCCTGCCCGTCAGCTTGCAACGAAGCGGGTGGTGGTGAAACGCCCGGACTACGCGCCGCCGCTGGCGGACGTTGCGACGACCAACGCGGTGACCACCAAAGGGCACCGGTTTGATATTTATTCGGGTACGCCGGAATAAAAAAGCCGGGTGGCGGCTTCGCCTTACCCGGCCTACGTTCAGTGCCATTTGTAGGCCCGGTAAGCGTTAGCGCCACCGGGCTTTTTTGCACTTACTCGTCTTCTTCGTCACGCAGCGGAACAATCAGCATATCCACGTGAACGGTGTTGATCAGCTGACGCGCTGAGGACATCAGCTTGCTCCAGAAGTCCTGGTGATGACCGCAAACCACCAGGTCCATATCGTATTTCTTAATCGCATCGACCAGCACCTGGCCCAGATCGCCGCTACCGCTTAAGGTTTCAGTGATCGGGTAACCTGCGTTGGTGGACAGCTCGCTCAGGGCGTGGTGTGTCTCTTCGGAGATGCGTTTTTGCATATCGCCGAGATTCACGTCGATCAGACCGGTATAAAGGTCGGAGTAATTCACATCAACGTGAATCAGCGAAACTTTCGCGTTGTAAGGGCGTGCCATGGATACTGCTTTATCAACCAGCACTTTGCTCTCCGGGGAGAGGTCTACCGCGATGAGAATGTGTTTGTAAGCCATAGTGTTACTCCTTCCTTAAGTTATCGATGACTAAACAGAAAGCCGTCGTCTGATGCTTTCATTACGGCCCAGTTAAACATATTTTTCAAGCTTTGGTGTTGATAACGATTAACCTTGTGGCAAAAAAATTAACGGATCTCCTACACTATTTAATGAACCGTTCGGATATTAAAACGCGAACCGGATCGACTTTTGGTCATTCTTTCACTGAACTGTCTGTCAGGGCATTGGGGTGCGGTAGCTCAGAAGCCTTGCTTCGTGGGCGGACGCCGGGGAGGATGTATGATTAGCACCGTCGCATTGTTTTGGGCGTTATGCGTAGTTTGCATAGTGAATATGGCGCGCTACTTCTCATCGTTACGTGCGCTGTTAGTGGTACTTCGTGGTTGCGATCCGTTGCTTTATCAGTATGTGGACGGTGGAGGGTTCTTCACCTCGCATGGACAGCCCAGCAAACAGATGCGCCTGGTCGGGTATATCTACTACCAGCGCTACCGGGATCATCACGATGAAGAGTTTATCCGCCGCTGCGAGCGCCTGCGTCGCCAGTTCATTTTGACCAGCGCCCTGTGTGGCCTGGTCGTCGTCAGTATGATTGCCTTAATGATTTGGCACTGAGCATAAAAAAAGCGGGTCAGTTTCCTGACCCGCTTTTTTTGTCGCCTTCAGCCAATTAAATCAGCTTCAGCGCAATCCAGTACAACCCACCCGAGAGCAGGATAGACGCCGGAAGCGTAAACACCCAGGCCATCAGAATGTTGGTCACGGTTTTGCGTTGCAGACCGCCGCCATCAACAATCATGGTACCTGCCACGGACGAAGACAGTACGTGGGTGGTGGAGACCGGCATACCGGTGTAGCTTGCCAGACCGATAGAGACCGCCGCCGTCATCTGCGCGGACATGCCCTGCGCATAGGTCATGCCTTTCTTACCGATCTTCTCGCCGATGGTGGTTGCCACACGACGCCAGCCAATCATCGTACCGATACCCAGTGCCAGCGCGACAGCCATGATGATCCAGATTGGCGCGTACTCAATGGTGTTGAGCATATCGCTTTTCAGTTTCTTCAGCAGGCGCTTGTCGTCAGCATTCACGTCTGGCAGCTTCGCGACTTTGTCGGTCACGTCAGAGATGCAGAGCATAATGCGACGCAGCTGACCACGCTGTTCAACGGCCAGTTTGTCGTAGCTTTCGATATCGCCCAGCATGCCTTTCGCACGTTCCAGCGCGTTAATCGCGTTTGCCGGGTGGCAGTGGAACTCGCCCGGCGCGGTGGTCGCACCCGCTTCAGGCGACGGGATCAGCTGGTCAACGCCGGTCGCTTTTTTCAGCAGTTCAGGGTGCTGCTGGAAATAGGTTTCAACGTTATTGACCGCATCACGGGTACGGGTGATTTCATAACCGGAGGCATTCATGTTAACCACGAAGCCCGCCGGTGCAACGCCAATCAGAACCAGCATCACCAGACCGATGCCTTTCTGCCCGTCGTTCGCGCCGTGAGAGAAGGCCACGCCGATGGCGGAAATGATCAGGGCGATACGCGTCCAGAATGGTGGCTTTTTCTTGCCGTCTTTCTTCTCACGCTCTGCTGGCGTCAGGTGGATACGCGCACGTTTTTTCGTGTTGCTCCAGTAGCGACGCAGGATGAAAATCAATCCACCCGCAACCACCAGACCGACGATAGGGGAGATGATCAGAGAACCGAAAATACCCAGTACTTTAGGCAGGTTAAGCGCATCAACAACCGAGGTACCGGTCATCAGGGCGTTGGTTAACCCGATACCGATAATGGCGCCGATGAGGGTGTGAGAACTGGATGCAGGCAGGCCGAAATACCAGGTACCGAGGTTCCAGATAATTGCAGCAAGCAGCATTGAGAACACCATAGCGAGGCCATGGCCAGAACTTACGTTAAGCAGCAGATCCGTTGGCAGCATATGCACAATGGCATACGCAACGCTCAGTCCGCCCAGAAGGACACCAAAAAAGTTAAATACCGCCGCCATAACGACCGCCAGTTGCGATCGCATTGCGCGAGTGTAGATAACCGTTGCTACTGCGTTTGCAGTGTCGTGGAAGCCGTTGATCGCTTCGTAAAACAGTACAAAAACCAGAGCAAGCAATAATAAAAGCCCGGTATGTAAATCCAGGCCGGCAAACAAATGTAGCATAGGACGTTACGCCATTTTGAGGACATGAACGCGGCGCATTATCCAGGACAAATGCGCGGCGGGCAAAGTGAAATATAGACTTTTTTTGACATACCACCTGATTTGGGAAAAGTGCCTGAAAGGATATTCTTTAAATTTCAATGAAATGGCTTTGTAATATCTTTTTACGCTGGTGTGACCACAGAGGAAACTTTACAATCCGCGGCAGTGAACAAAGAGGGTTTTGACGTGGAAAGGTTTGATGCCGTGGTAATTGGCGCCGGTGCGGCGGGTATGTTTTGTGCGGCGATGGCCGGACAGGCGGGTCGTCGTGTGCTGCTGCTGGATAACGGTAAAAAGCCTGGGCGCAAGATCCTGATGTCTGGCGGCGGGCGCTGCAACTTTACGAACCTGTATGTCGAACCTGCGGCCTATCTGAGTCAGAACCGCCATTTTTGTAAATCTGCGCTGGCGCGTTATACCCAGTGGGATTTTATCGATCTTGTGGGTAAGCACGGTATCGCGTGGCATGAGAAGACGTTGGGGCAGCTGTTCTGCGATGACTCCGCGCAGCAGATTGTCGATATGCTCGTGGCCGAGTGCGAGAAGGGCGGCGTGGTAATGCGCCTGCGTACAGAGGTGTTGGACGTATCCCGCGACGAGCAGGGCTATACGCTGCAGCTCAACGGCGAAAGCGTCAGCGCCGATAACCTGGTCATTGCCAGCGGCGGTCTGTCGATGCCGGGGCTGGGCGCCTCGCCGTTCGGCTACAAAATTGCCGAGCAGTTTGGCCTGAAGGTGCTGCCAACGCGTGCGGGACTGGTTCCTTTTACTCTGCACAAACCGCTTCTGGAACAGCTTCAGACGTTGTCTGGCGTTTCTGTTCCTTCCGTTATTACCGCCGAAGACGGAACGGTGTTCCGCGAAAACCTCCTCTTTACCCACCGCGGCCTCTCCGGCCCGGCGGTGCTGCAAATCTCCAGCTACTGGCAGCCGGGCGAGTTCGTCACGGTTAACCTGCTGCCGGAGTGCGATCTGGATGCGTTCCTCAATGAACAGCGTGCGGCGCACCCGAATCAGAGCCTGAAAAATACCCTCGCGATGCAGTTGCCGAAGCGTTTGGTAGAGTGTTTGCAGGGGTTAGGGCAGATCCCGGATGTTTCCCTTAAGCAGCTTAACAGCCGCGAGCAGGAGACGCTGGTAGAGACCCTGACAAACTGGCGCGTGCAGCCCAACGGCACCGAAGGCTACCGCACGGCGGAGGTCACGCTGGGCGGTGTCGACACGAATGAGCTCTCCTCGCGCACGATGGAAGCGCGCAACGTGCCGGGCCTCTACTTCATCGGTGAAGTGATGGATGTGACCGGCTGGCTCGGCGGGTATAA
Source organism: Enterobacter cloacae subsp. cloacae ATCC 13047 (assembly GCF_000025565.1). Classification (NCBI taxonomy): domain Bacteria; kingdom Pseudomonadati; phylum Pseudomonadota; class Gammaproteobacteria; order Enterobacterales; family Enterobacteriaceae; genus Enterobacter; species Enterobacter cloacae. The sequence continues at coordinate 5,017,745 of NC_014121.1, read as the reverse complement.
CTTCCAGTGGGCGTGGGCCAGTGCCTGGGCGTGTGCGCAGGCGCTGGCAGATGTCCGAGGACAATAAAGTTGTACACAAAGCACTAAAGTTGTAACCATTCTCAAAAAACGACGCTAATGTTGTATACTTACTGAATGTGTGGTTATAGGGTTGGAGACTATAAAATGCACATATAGGTACGTATCAATGTCGTTTTTAGGGTACGATCATGGCTAGGGGTAGGCGTCTCAAATCCTATTTGGATTATGAAAATGCGCTAGGTGACGGCATAGGAGTGGGCTATGGCCAAAGTTATCAGCCCTGGCTTAGAGCTCAGGACGTTAAATCCCGTGGAAACCGTTCGATAGTCTTTGGCCTTAAGACGTTTCGAAACCATCATCTCCTTTCTTCTGTCGAAAGTAACTTTTTCTATCTGGCTGAGTTTAATGACTCGGTGATTGATATCCGGGAACAATTCCCACTCTTTCCTCTCCGGCTTACCCAACAAATAGCAAATCATCTACATTTTCAACATCCTATGGTGAGGGGAGTAAGAGGAGTACCTGTCGAAGTTCTGAATGTTATGACAACCGATTTTTTACTGACCTTGAGAACTCCTGAAGGCGGACTTCGATACAAAGCTATAGCAGTAAAACATAACGAGAGCATACCTGAACGCGAAGCCCAAAAACTTGAAATAGAGAGGATGTTTTGGCAGTTGATTGATGTTGAGTTTCAAATTTATGTTGGCTCGGAACTCAATAACGTCGTCGGTAAAAACATTTGCTGGGCTACTTCTGTATTAAGAGATGGTTCTGAATTTTATGATAAATATCCTCTTGATAAAATCCTATGGAAGCTTAAACCAGATGTTTATCCCATAGTAGGACTACGTGCAATGATTTCATCAATCTTTGGGGTAGATGCACAAGAAGCGATGATGTTATTGCAGGCAATGATTGGATTAAAAATGATAAATGTTGATTTATCATATCCAATACTCGAAACCGGTCTGATAAAGATAATTTCCAATGACCACTATATAGGACTGAACGCAAATGGATATTATTAGGAATTCAGTCTGGCTCTCTCAAGGCACTGATTTGCTTGCAGAGGGACTTTACCGTGTTTTGGATTTTGACAGAAAGGTCGATTTGTTAATTTTGTTTAAAATAAAATCAGAAAGAACGGGTAAGCCAATCCCTTTCTCATTTTCAATGTTTAAATATTATATTGAATCAAATAGCATAACTTGTAAAGATTATATATATCCTTCATATATGTTAGTAGATGAGAAAGAATTAACAGATAAAGACAGAGGAAGGCGAGATGAAAATTACAATATCATTAAAGATCTTGTAGATGACAGAATGTTTCTGTTCGACTATGCATTACATAAAAAGTCGCACCTTTTAATGGATTACTCAAGAAATAAAAAAATATCACAATATACTATCAGAACGCTTCTGGCGTTGTATTGGCGACATGGGCAGGATATTTATGCATTGCTACCCGCATTCTCGAACTGTGGCGCCGCTGGGAAAAGTAGAATCAAACATGAAATTAAACTTGGGAATTCCAAAAAAAACAGAGCATTACCTAATGAACGATCACGTGTTTTCATTCTTAATGAAAGAGATATAAATAATATTAGAAAATCTCTCATTACGTATCATTATAAAGTTAACGGAGATACGATAAAGAAAACATTAGAGAGACATATTGATTTGTATTTTAGGGATGAAATTAAAACAGCAAACCTAGAAAATAGAGCTCCATATGTTCCTTCTTTAAAACAATTTTCATACTGGAATAAAAAACTCTTCACTAAAGATTTCTCGATAAATAAGAAGAACACGAAAAAAGAAATAGACCTCAAAATGCGGGCGCTTTTAGGTAGTGTGGCTAATACAACTGTTTTGCCGGGTGATGTTTTCGAAATAGACTCAACTGTCGCTGATGTACATCTTATTTCGAGTTTAAACAGACGAAAAGTCATTGGGCGTCCTACTATTTATACAGTGGTGGATCGTGCAACAAGAATGATTGTTGGCCTTCATGTTTCTTTATACCATGCTTCATGGCGAGCCGCCCGACAAGCGTTAGCAAATTGCTTTATGCCAAAAAAAGAATATTGTAGATTATTTGGAATCTCTATTACTGATGATGATTGGCCTTGTTCTCACATTCCATTAACATTGATGTGTGACAACGGGGAGATGATTGGTCTTAAACCTCAGGAAGAGATGACCCCCCTGACAAAACTTGAGTTTGCGCCAGTCGGTAGAGGCGACAGAAAAAGCATTGTTGAACGCTGTTTCGGCATTCTGAATGATGAGGTTATTCATAGGCTTATTGGAACAACACGAAGGGGAAAGATTGTTAAAGGAGAGCCAATACCGCAATCCAGGGCTTGTTTAACGATTCAGGAGGTCACGTCTTTACTGATTCGGGAGATACTTGCACATAATCAGAGAACGTATGAGGAACTGGCTTATATCAATCCCTTACTGATTGAAAATGATCTCGTAATATCACCAAAAAATAGTTGGATGATAAGCTTAAAGCACGGGAGATTCAGCGCAAGAGCCGTTGGGGCCGACGAAGTGATCGCACGATTGTTAATCCCTGTGAACGCTAACATTACCGCCGGTGGGATTCAGTACAATAATCTTTTTTATGAATGTGATCCTGAAATTGCATCAGGTGTCAGAGTATTTGGAAGAACCACTTGTGAAGCAAGAATAGATGACAATTGCGTAGATTATATATATGTAAGATTTGACAAAAATAGCATTTTCAAAAAACATTACCTACTTAAGAAAAGAGATGTATTTAAAGGGAAAGCTCATCTTGATACAGATGTAATGGCTGATTGGGTAGATACTCAAAAAGAAATTAATTTATTTACTCTGGATTCGCTCAGCAATATCAATAATAAAGATGAATTTAACAGGAAAGGTAACGAAAGATTAAATGAAATATACGAATCTCGCCGGGTACATGGTAAAGATATTAAAAAGAACAGGAAAAATGAACTTGATTCATTAGGGCGAACTCATGTTGCTAATGGAAGATCTGAACCCCTACTTCCTTCATCCAGTAATGTTCTGCTTTTGCCTGGCCGGGAGGAGAAACAAAGATGGTTAAAAGGTAAGAAGAAGACTGAGGACGCAGAATAATGAATCTTATACGGCGCGTTTCAGCGATATATAAAGAACAGGAGTTACCTGAGTATCGTGGCAATCCCTTAATTGAAGCACTTCCTGAAGCGCTTACGGAAGATGAAGTACTTCTGGAAATGAGTTATTTCCCCGAAATTGACGAAAAAATCCGCTGGACTGCCCCGGCGAATGTTAGAGAGCAGTATGTCGAACGTATAAAGAAATTCCGTTGCCCTCAAACCAATCTTATCCAGGCTTATAAGATGATCTTACGGGCACTTAGGGAAAGCTATGCAGCTCGTAATCCTTTAAAAAGCGGAACAATTCAATATCTTCATTACTATGGAAATGAGCGTCCTGATATTGAGCCAGAAAGTGGATATTTTAAATCCCAGGCTGAAACTATTACGATAGTTGGAATGAGTGGTTCTGGAAAAACTACCATGATTGAGCAAGTCATGGATCATTTCCCTCAGATTATAGAACACAGCAGCTATAAAGGAGTTTTTCCCGGCTTCAGTAAGCAAATTGTATGGGTAAAGATTAATTGTCCATACAATTCAAGTGTGAGAGACCTTTGTGAAGAGATTTTACAAAAATTAGATGATGCAATTGGTATTGAACGAACTACACCTGAGATTAGAAATGGTGCTCTGGCTCGCCAGATTGCACAAAGAATTAAATCATCATTTTTGGGTATCCTTGTTATTGATGAAATGCAGAGGCTTAAATTTTCAAGAACCGGGGGTGAGAGTAAGTTGATTGATTTTTTACATGAAATTGTAGATTCCATGGGGGTATCTATGGTTTTTTGTGGAAATCATCCTTTTGACGAGACGCTGACAAAGAAAATGAGAATTGCCAGGCGGGCAGAGTCTGGTGGTTACATGAAAATTAAGAATGTTAGATACGATTCACAAGACTGGCAATCGTTTATTCATTATTTATGGCCATTACAATGGACAAATGTTGAAACTCCATTAAATGATGAGTTAAACGAAAAATTATTCATTTTATCTAAAGGCAATATTGGATTGGCTCAGATGATTTATCGGGGGGCACAATTAAAGGTTATCGGTAGCGGCAATGAAATCATCACTGGCGCAGTCTTGTCGGCCTCTGTACCGGTACTCGTGAGTCATACGGAGGAATATAAGGATACTCCACTCCCGGGGGCCGCGACTGAAGATGAGGAAGCTAAATGGCTCTCTGCATCTAATGAGGGTGATGCTTCGGCTAAAATCATGGCAGAGAAGTCCCTAAAGTCTTTGATCCCTGGGGATATAGACAGGCCACAGCACAAGGAATTCGTAGGAAAAATAGACGAGGTTTTGCGCAATTTCGACGAGAAAATACTGTCTCTTGACCACGATCTTGTTATCAACAGAACAGCTGAAAAGAAAAATACCTACGATGCTCTTCAGCGTTGCGGGCTTATAAATATAGATCCACTTAATAAATTGTAATGAGGTAACAGTTCGTAACGGTCAAAGAGAGGTGTGGGAAATGAGAATGTTGCCTGTTTTGCCTGATGAATCCTTGTTCAGCCGGTTTTGTCGGACAACTACCGTGTACGGTATGTCCCCATCTTCTCTGTTAACGATCATTTTCAACAAACCTGATATGAACGTCCATCCAATTCTCAATTCAGGATTAAAGGCTATTTCTCTTCATACATCCGAAAGTGCAGATCAGCTCTGGCATGAACAGACTTTACTCCCTCTTTTTGCCTGGGCACTACCAATCAGTCGTAATGAAATTATGGATTTCAACACGACCCCTGCCAGGCTTAATCGATTGTGCCGCCTTAGTAATTTTTCACTAGGGCAGCGCACACTATTGAAGTTTTGCCCGGTTTGCGCTCGTGAAGATACTTTTCATTATGGTGTTACTTATTGGCATCTGGCGCATCAGCTTCATGGGGTTACAACCTGCCATCGGCATCCGGTAGCGCTTGAAAGCATCCATGTCCCTTCTTCACCGCACATACGTATTGGACTGATGCCTCCTGTTTCGTATACAGAACAACTTAGCAATGAGATAGACTTCGATTTTGCTAAGTTTTGTTATGAGTCCCTAAATATAATCAGAAGAAAAGATATTACACACCCCAATTACATGGATGTACTTAAAAAGTTGAATTTATTATCATTGGATGGAAATTTAAAGAAAAATGTATTCTACGCACATGTTTATGCTAAGTGCCAGTTATTTGGGGAGGGTTCATCGGGACTTATACCAACATCCCTAACTGATTATCATTACTGGGAGCCTATACTCAAAGACAAATGTTGTCAGCATCCCACAAAGCATCTTTTGCTTTGTTATTGTTTGTTAAATACTTGCTGGCCAACGTATGCAGGAAGTCGTACTAATAAAAAGAAAGAAATCTTTAAAAGTCATAAGAAATACAGTTTTCATATAGTTGAAAATAATACTAGTGTTAGCAACCTTGGGAAGGAATTTAGTCGCAGCAGATGTTACATTAAAACACTTATTTATAAAAAATACCTGAGGGCGTTTAAGCGAAACACAAAAATTAATATATTCACTGAATTGCTTATCAAGTCTATGGCTGTAAGGGGGTTTAGTCTGGCATCCATAGCTGAGAAAAACTCATTATCGGAAGGAGCTGTATCCTCTGTAATTTCATCTTGTTACGGTTTATGCTCATGGCGTAAAAAATGTAAAAAAGATTCTTTAAGACGGCGTCATAAGCAGAAAATATTAAGATTTATACATAATCAATCCGTTTCTATAACACGAAAGTTAGTCAAAGAAAGTTGTTATGCAAGTTTCTATTGGCTAAATAAACATGAATGTGACTGGCTTAATTCCTGTCTTCCTAAAACAATACGATGCTATAAAAATAAAAGAGTAGACTGGAGCGAGAGAGATATTATCTCATCATCATTAATAAATGATGTTTTATCTCAGGGGCAGTACTCGATGTCACTTACAAGTCTAGATGCTTTACTGGGAGGGCATGGCTGGCTTTTGAAATACAGAGATAAACTACCAATGACAATGATACTTCTCAGAAAAATGGAACTAATTAAATAAGAGGGAGTTATATGGTTTACGAAAATGAATTGTGGCACAGTTTTCTTCTGCGTTCACAGATAATGTATAACTTATCCAATTGCAGGAACATAATATCAAAGCATGGCGCACTAAGGTACGATGCCTTTCCTCGTTTCGAACTGATTGATATGTACAAATTGCATAGCTTGCAGGATATATATGACATTCTTGCCACTAGAAATGGTTATATACTAACTTCCAATATAGTGTCGTTATCTTCTGGTGTTTACGGGTATTTTAACGCTGTTGAAGATGCCTGTCGGAAAAATTTTCACATAACTAATTCATATCCATTGGTAAACATCTCAAACATTCGTTACTGTCACAAATGTATTGTTGAAGATATACACTCTAAAGGCATTGGTTATCTGCGTCATAGATGGTTGTTTGAATCTAAATGTGCAGTTCATAGTACCAGTTTATATGAGGTTTGTTTTGATAACTATTTGAATGCAGTGAAAGGACTTAGTGACTTAATTATAAGTGGAATAAATCCTCATGGTTATTGTTCCCTTGTGGTTGACGTTTCAAACCCTTTCAAAAATCCAGTGTATATATTACCATGTGCACGTAATAAAATTTTAAAATGGATTTCGGACAATAAAAATATGCTGATTTACTTTCTCTTTGATCTCTTCAAATGTAAGTCGCATTCAAGTTTATCTAAGGTTATCGAAGTCAAGATAATGCATGATAGATATATTTCTGCGGTGTTCAAGATGTTAAGTGAAGTTAATTTTTGTAATTTCAACTCATTTATTTCTGATATTTTTGAGGACGTAAATTATGCCTCTATCGGACTTGATGATTATTCTGTTAATGTGCATTTTCTCAGGCTAAGGGCTGCAGATTGTAAATTTTGCCAGTTGAATGGTAAATATTTTTGCTCACTTTACAATGTAAAACTTCTTCGCTAATTTCACTTCATTTATAAAATACTAAGAAAGCTAGTTAGATAAGGTTTTATATTTTGACTGGGGCAGGAATAAATTATCACTCATAGAGTTTCCCTGGGGGTTACCACCTGTGTATGATGCCGGTTAGCAACAACGTCTAAAAGACCTGCGATCACGTGGGTCCCACTCCAGCAAAGGGGCAAGGGGTGCTATATAACGGTGTACTGCTTACCCAATACGGCCTTGTATTTGAAAGATGCCGCATCTTGGCAGGATTCGTATTACAGCCTATAGTCTGTTAATGAGCATTACAGCCTATATGCTGTAAATCCCTGCGTTATGCTTGTTAACGGCTTTGTTGAATAAATCGAACTTTTGCTGAGTTGAAGGATCAGATCACGTATCTTCCCGACAACGCAGACCGTTCCGTGGCAAAGCAAAAGTTCAAAATCACCAACTGGCCCACCTACAATAAAGCCCTCATCAACCGTGGCTCCATAACTTTCTGGCTGGATGATGAAGCTATTCAGGCCTGGTATGAGTCAGCAACACCTTCTTCACGAGGCAGACCTCAGCGCTATTCTGACCTTGCCATCACTACTGTGCTGGTCATTAAACGCGTATTCAGGCTGACCCTGCGGGCTGCGCAGGGCTTTATTGATTCCATTTTTTCTCTGATGAACGTTCCGCTACGCTGCCCGGATTACAGCTGTGTCAGCAGGCGGGCAAAGTCGGTTAATGTCAGTTTCAAAACGCCCACCCGGGGTGAAATCGCACACCTGGTAATTGATTCCACCGGGCTGAAGGTCTTCGGTGAAGGCGAGTGGAAAGTCAAAAAGCATGGCCAGGAACGCCGCCGTATCTGGCGTAAGCTGCATCTCGCCGTTGACAGTAAAACACATGAAATCATCTGCGCTGACCTGTCGCTGAACAACGTTACGGACTCAGAGGCCTTCCCCGGGTTAATCCGGCAAACCCACCGGAAAATCAGGTCAGCCGCCGCCGATGGCGCTTACGATACCCGGCTATGTCACGATGAACTGCGGCGTAAGAAAATCAGCGCGCTTATCCCTCCCCGAAAAGGTGCGGGTTACTGGCCCGGTGAATATGCAGACCGTAACCGTGCAGTGGCTAATCAGCGAATGACCGGGAGTAATGCGCGGTGGAAATGGACAACAGATTACAACCGTCGCTCGATAGCGGAAACGGCGATGTACCGGGTAAAACAGCTGTTCGGGGGTTCACTGACGCTGCGTGACTACGATGGTCAGGTTGCGGAGGCTATGGCCCTGGTACGAGCGCTGAACAAAATGACGAAAGCAGGTATACCTGAAAGCGTGCGTATTGCCTGAAAACACAACCCGCTACGGGGGAGACTTACCCGAAATCTGATTTATTCAACAAAGCCCTTGTTAACTCGTCGATACGGAAGGTCACTTATGAACACTCAATACGCTTTGAAGACTTTGAATCAGTTACGTCCTGTTTTAATCGGCTTTCGCAAAGCCAATGGACTGACGCAAAAAGATGTTTCTGAACGTTTGGGTATAACACAGCAAACTTATGCCCGACTAGAGGCCAACCCTGCAAGTGCGGGTTTTGAGCGTTTGTTTAGGGTGTTCAGCGTCCTTGGAGTGGAGATCGTACTTTCATCCAGGGAACCATTGTCAGATGCAAAGCCCGAATACGGAGCTATGCACAATTATTCTTCACTTCCAGCCAGGCGGGAGAAATGGTGACGCCTGGCGCTTCCCGGTCTAATTTTTCTTCAACAAGATTAACCCCTTAGCGGCCTGAAGTATCAGGTTGCGATAGAGCCTTTCATTTCTTCTGTTATGTTAAATACACCATTTTGAGCTATTTCGCTCGGCCTTAAATTATCTCTTCATTCTTCAGTGAAAATTTTATGTCGATCACATTATCGATGAATTTAGGAAATAATCCGTAAATGAAAATCTATCTTCTTTTAAATTCATCAGTGTCAGTAGCAAATATTACGCATAAAAGAATGGTTATTATTATCATTTAAATTATAAAGCTCATGAGTCAATTCCAAAAAATATAATAAGCATTGAAATCATTACCCGTGATTCTGGAGTTTTAACTTTGCCATGTAACCAACCACAAGTTAGTTTCCGGTGTTTTGAGGGGCAGTAAAGTTCTGAAAGCGCGACCAGATCATAATCCCGAAATGTCGTTAAGATATTCTGAATAACGGTTATCCCTGCTTGTTGGCAGGCATTTGAAAATATATTTTGTATTCAGGTTGCAGCAAAACGCTTTCTTACACACAGGACTTCATATGCGGCTCAGAAAATTAAAACTGAAAAACTTCAGAGGCTACAGAAACTCTACTGAAATCATTATTGATGAAAGCATGACGGGTATTGTCGGTCGTAATGACTTTGGGAAATCAACGCTTCTGGAAGCGCTGGCTATTTTTTTTGAAACAGAAGGAATGAAGGCTGACAAGAATGACATGAACTGTTTCAGCCTAAGAGAAGGGGACGGCCGTTTTGAAATAGCCTGTGAATTTGATGACCTGCCCGATTTTATCATGATCGACGACAGGGTGCAGACCACGCTCGCCTCAGAACATCTGCTGAATGAGGACGGCAATTTTGAAATCGTCAAAACGTTTAAAGCAACGACCTCAGGAAAACCGGAGCAGACCTGCATCCGCTGCATCCACCCGGATGAGGAGCCCCTGAGAAATTTACTGGGCATGAAAATTTCTGAGCTCAAGGCGGTGGGAAAAGAAGTTGAAAAAAATGTGGCGGATAAACGCACTGCATCGTTATGGCGTCAGGCCATCAGGGAAGCCGCAGCCCCCTATACCTGTTCGGAAATTATGCTGGATGTCGATAAAGAGTTCGGAACCGACACAAAATCATTATGGGGTAAGATCCTCGATTTGCTGCCCACGTATGCGATTTTCAAAGCCGACAGGGAAAGCAGCGACGGGGATTCCGAAGCTAAAAACCCCTTACAGCAGGCCGTAAAAGACGCTCAGGCTGCGCTGCAGGACAAAATTACAGCGCTGGAAAATGAGATTCAGGACAGCGTCCTGGATGTCGCACAGAGAACGCTGGATAAATTACGTGAAATGGCCCCCGAACTCGCCAGTGAACTGACTCCACGATTTAAGGAGAAACCCAAGTGGACCTTCAATTTCACCCTGGACGGGGAAAATGGCATCCCCATCAATAAGCGCGGCAGCGGGATAAGGAGGCTTATCCTGTTGAATTTTTTTCGGGCTGAGGCTGAAAAGAATGTCGCGGGGACGCCCAGAAATGTGATTTATGCCATAGAGGAGCCTGAAACGTCACAGCATCCGAACTATCAGATGATGCTGATGAAAGCGTTACTGGCACTGGCAGGCCAGCCGCACCGTCAGATTATCGTCACCACCCATGTCCCGGCGCTGGCCGGATTAATCCCTGTCGAAGGCGTACGTTATGTTACCCGAAATGAGGCGGGTGAACCCGTAGTAAAAATGCCGGATGACGCAGTGCTGAAGGAAGCCACTGAAAGCCTGGGGGTGCTGCCAGAGACCGGTATGGAAAGGGCGCAGGGGATTGTTCTGGTAGAGGGAAAGTCGGATGTTACTTTCCTGAGGCATGCGGCCAGTTCATTAAAACAGTCAGGTGCGCTGCCAGCCTCTCTGGAGGACGTGAAAATAGTGCCAGTCCTCATAGGAGGGTGTGGTAGCGTCAAACACTGGGTTACATTGAATCTGGCCAAAGATCTGGGGCTTCCCTGGTGCGTATTTCTGGACTCCGATATTGGGGGAGACCCTGCACAGGTTCTGTCCATCCAGAAGCGTAAAAAAGAAGTAGAGGAGGCCGGTAAGGTATTTTTCGCTACGCGCAAACGTGAGATAGAAAACTATCTGTGCCCGGATCTTATCGAGGAAATTACTGGTGTAGCCGTCACGTTTACGGACACCTGTGACGCTAAAAAAATAATCGGCCGGGCTGTGGGAATGAAACCCGATAATGTACTAGATAAATTCTGGCCTCAGATGACATCAGAAAGAATCATCTCAAGATCAACCTATCATGACGGAACGCAGGAGAGAAGCGAGCTGGTTGAGATCCTGAGCGACATTGTATCCATGACGAGATAATGTATTAAATAAGCATCTCAGGTGCATATATTCCGGTCCTCAACAAAGGACCGGAGTACAGAGTAGTAAAAACCCGAAATTAATCGGGTTTGAATTATATAAAGATTAACCGACTCCCGCGCCCAGGAACGATGTAAAATCACGCTTGTCGTGACATTTCTACAATGTTTACTTTTGACTATCAAGCCATTTATTCATCTGCTCAATTTCACCTTTTTGAGCTTTAATGATGTCCTGCGCGAGCTTTCTCATTTTCGGATCTTTTCCGTATTTGAGCTCGGTCTCAGCCATTGCTATTGCCCCTTCATGGTGCGCTACCATGCCTTTCGCAAAAGCCTTGTCGGGATCGGACTCATTTACGGCAGCCATCATTTTGTCATGCATGTCTTTCATGCCAGCCATATATTCCTGTGACGAAGCCGAGGTAGACATATCAGTCATTTTCATTTCTGAATGTTCTGCTGAAATCGCTGGCAGGGATAACATTAATACTGCAAATAAAGTGTTTCTGGCTTTCATAAAAAATATCCTTTTAGCGTTGATGCCCGTTAACTGTAGCAGAATCTGATAAAAATGCCCCCTGTAGGGGGCAAAGATGTTGCCATATATCCGGTTACGGAAAAATCTATCAAGGAAATAAGGACAGCACAGATACTTCCCTCGCCGTCAGCCTGCACTGAGCATGCGACGATGCGCTTCGGCCATGGCCTGATGTGGGCCAGACTGACCGTTATTCATAAATTCATGGGCAACTGCAGCTCTTTCATGCTCATTCATTGCCGCTAATGACTTCGACGGCCCGGTAGGGGAAACGGTCTGACTTCCCATCATCCTCTGATGACTTTCCACCATTTTCTGGTGCGCATCCGCCGACCCGTTCGTCATGGTTTCATGAGCAATAATGGCCTGTTCATGCTGGTCCATACCGGCCATACGAGGTGCAGTCCCCTGGATCCCGACAGGAGCCGCAGCAGACTGCATCTGGTGAGCAGGTGCCTGTGCATTGTTGACCCGCTCATGGATATTCACGGTTTCAGTGGCCCAGGCCGAAGAAATTAAGCCAAAGCCCAGCAAGGATGCTAATACGATATTTTTCATGATAACTCTCCATTTCTTAATTAGTGATGTCCGGGGGAGTACAACCGGTGTTTTCAGTTCCATAACTGAAACAGGTTCGGAAGTGTTTATTTCTCCGGGAGGGGACTGGATATTCATTTCCTGGCGTCCACTGACGCCGGATATTGATAAAGCAATCCAGCCTTCCTGATAAGTTGCACTAATTATATCGAATGGCTTCTGTTTGCTGCATGACAGGCTAATGACATCTTTGTCATTTAAATCTTTATTCCCAGCACTGGGTGTCCGGAATCATTTTCTCCAGTCTGGGCACGGATAAGATAAAACGCGTTGAGTGTACGTCCGATTCCACCTGCACTCTTCCGTGATGTGCTTCCACGATTGACTTCACAATCGCAAGGCCGATGCCGCTGCCTTCTCCTTTTCGTTGTCTGGACGGATCCACCCGATAAAAACGGTCAAACAACCTTGATAAATGCTCTTCAGGGATTGGTTTCCCCGGATTTTCAATCACAAGGTCAAAAAAGCTCTCCTGCTCTCTTATTGAGACGGTGATTGCCTGTCCCTCCGGGGTATAACGCAGGGCATTGGATAACAGATTATTGATCGCCCTTCTGAACATTTGTGGATCTCCCTCAACCAGGCAGGGCATCCCGTTAAATTTGAGCGTGATATTGCGTTCTTCGGCCCAGGCTTCGAAAAACTCGAAGACTTTCATGACTTCCGCTCTGAGGTCAAACATGACCCTGTCAGGTATCAGCTGATTATTATCTGCCTGTGCCAGGAACAGCATATCGCTGACCATTTTGGTCATCCGGTTATACTCTTCAAGACTGGAATAGAGGACATCCTCAAGTTCCCTCTGTGTTCGATCCTGACTCAGTGCGATTTCAGTCTGCGTCACCAGATTGGTGATGGGCGTTCTGATCTCATGCGCGATATCGGCAGAGAAATTGGCCTGGCGGGTAAAGACATCCTCAATCTTTCCAATCATATGATTGAACGAGATAACCAGTTGCTCCAGCTCAATGGGAACGCGTGTCGGTTCCAGTCGCGCATCAAGATTCTCGGAGGTGATGTTTTTAATGGCATTGCTGACATTACGAAGGGGCAGGTGCCCCTGACGGACAGCGATTCGAATGATCAGAACAATCAACAGGCTTATCACGACGGCAATCGCAATCAGGTTCTTTTTCAGCGCATCGAGGTAATGGAGATGGAAATTAATGGATAGGCCAGTCAGCATGACATAGTTCTGCTGTTTGCCCTGAAATATCGCCTGACCAGAGGAGGCGATAATCCTGTATGTTTCCATCTTCATTTCGGACCCGGTATCCATCGGTCCCGCAGGATCCTCCACCGTCCAGAGAAAGACATCCCGTGCGCGGCTGTGCTCGCTAAAATCTGCTGAATTCACTGCCGGGCGTAGTGCCGCCCCCTGAGCTGAGCTAAAGAGCACTTCACCCCTGGGATTGAGGAGCAAAAGGGCAACGTTGCGGTAGCTGGCAATTGATTCCTTTATTTTGCTTATTTTTTTATCATCCGGATCCACCGGGGACTGCAGTATACGGTTCAGTGTGGTGCTGATTTGTTGAAGATCGCTGACATCCTGCTCGGCAAAATGATTTTCAACAGAATGCAGCATAAACCAGGTGAAGGCGATAAAAGCCAGTATCGTGGACAGGCTGATAAAAAAGGTCAGCCGCAGAGCGAGTGAGAAAGGGCGTCTGGAAGGTTTGCTATGCATCCGGGACCTCCAGCATGTAGCCCACGCCCCGGACTGTCTGGATCAGCTTTGTCTCGTAATCGTTGTCTATTTTAGCGCGGAGTCGCTTTACTGCGACATCGATCGCATTAGTGTCGCTGTCAAAATTCATGTCCCAGACCTGAGAGGCAATCAGGGAGCGGGGAAGAACCTCTCCCTGATGGCGAATGAAGAATTCCAGCAGGCTGAACTCTTTACTGGTGAGCACAATGCGGTTTCCGGCGCGACTGACTTTTCTGGATACGAGATCAATCGAGAGGTCAGCCACCTTAAACTGGCTTTCCGTGATCATCGTGTTTCCCCGCCTCAGAAGGGTTCTCACCCGGGCGAGCAGTTCGGCAAACGCAAAGGGTTTAACCAGATAATCGTCCGCACCCAGTTCCAGTCCTTTGACCCTATGTTCGATCGTGCCGAGGGCTGTCAGCAGTAAGACCGGCATACCCTTTCCGGCAGTGCGCAGCATGCGGATGATATCCCAGCCGTTCACATCAGGTAGCATGATATCCAGAATGACTAAATCATACTCGGCTGTCATGGCGAGATGATATCCGGTAAGACCATTATCAGCGTGATCCACTACGAACCCTGCCTCTGTAAGCCCTTTGCTGAGATATTCACCTGTTTTAATTTCGTCTTCGACGATCAATATTTTCATCTTGCTCCCCGGCTGGCTGCTAATGTCATTCTATTGCGCCCACGATCGTTATCAACGGATTACAGCAAAAATGACAACATTGTCATTATCCTGTCACCCGGCAAACAGAGAGCGTTAGGTAAAGTACCCCTATCAATACTCTGGACTTCATTTGAACCATTTACCAGGTCTGCCTGGACGAGAAGCGTTATGTTCAAATTAAAATTACTCAGCATTAGCACGATATTCATCCTGGCAGGCTGCGTGTCGCTTGCGCCTGAATATCAGCGGCCCGCAGCACCGGTACCCCAGCAGTTTTCACTGTCCCATAACAGCCTGACGCCAGCGGTAAATGGCTATCAGGATACGGGCTGGCGTAACTTTTTTGTCGATCCCCAGGTTACCCGGTTGATCGGTGAAGCTCTGACTAATAACCGTGATTTGAGAATGGCTGCCCTGAAGGTTGAAGAGGCCCGAGCCCAGTTCAACGTCACGGATGCAGATCGTTATCCCCAGCTGAATGCCTCATCCGGGATAACATACAGCGGTGGTCTGAAAGGTGACAAGCCGACCACACAGGAGTACGACGCGAGACTGGAGCTCAGCTATGAGCTCGATTTTTTCGGCAAACTTAAGAACATGAGTGATGCTGATCGCCAGAACTACTTTGCCAGCGAAGAAGCCCGTCGGGCCGTACACATCCTGCTGGTATCCAACGTTTCACAAAGCTATTTCAGCCAGCAACTGGCGTACGAACAACTTCGTATTGCGCGGGAAACGCTGAAAAATTATCAACAGTCCTATGCTTTCGTTGAGCAGCAGCTCGTGACCGGGAGTACGAACGTTCTGGCACTTGAACAGGCGCGAGGACAAATCGAAAGTACCCGCGCCGAAATAGCCAAACGAGAAGGCGATCTGGCTCAGGCAAACAATGCCCTGCAACTGGTGCTGGGAACGTACCGCGCACTTCCGTGATCTTGACCCGCCATTTCCGGACAGCTTTTGTATCTTAAGTTAACGATGCCCGCTGCCGCCGGTATTCTCTCGGAGAGTGATATCCCAGCGCACTATGCGGGTGATTTTCATTGTAATGCGTGAACGCCGCTGCAAGGTTTCGCAGGGCTGTTCTCACATCCGGTTTCGGCATGAACGCGATATAGTCTTCCTTCATCGTCTTCACGAACCGTTCGGCCATGCCATTGCTCTGCGGGCTGCTCACCGCTGTTGTACATGGCTCCAGATTCAGCTCTTTGGCGAACCTCCGCGTTTCATGCGCGGTATATGCTGAACCGTTGTCCGTCAGCCACTGCACCGCTGTGTCGGGCAGCCTGTCGCCGAAGCGCTTTTCCACCGACCTCAGCATCACATCCTGCACGGTCGAACTGTCATAGCCTCCCGTGCTTGCTGCCCAGTCTATGGCCTCACGGTCGCAGCAGTCCAGCGCGAACGTTACCCGCAGTTTTTCGCCGTTGTCGCAGCCGAACTCGAAGCCATCTGAACACCAGCGCATATCGCTTTCTGCCACCGCTATCTTGCCCTTATGTTCACGCTTCGGTCGCTCTGGTTTGTGATGCAACAACAACAGGTTATGCTCGCTCATTATCCTGTAAAGCCGTTTGGCATTCACAGGTGGCTGTCCCTCTGTGCGACGTTGCTTGCGCAGGATGCCCCACACGCGTCGATAACCATAACTCGGCATATCGCTGATAATGTTGAGGATAGCCGACAGTATTTCTGCGTCTGCTTCTTCATTACGCCGGTTACAGCGCCTGTCCTGCCAGTCGGCAGAACGGTTAATCCGCAGTGACAGTTGCGCACGCGACACGCCCATGGTCCGGCTGACCATGGCTATTCCCCGTCCTTTGGCAACAAGGGCGCGTGCGCTATCCATTTTCGCGACTGACCGTACTCCACGGCTTCTTTCAGGATCTCAACTTCCATCGTCTTCTTGCCCAGAAGGCGCTGAAGCTCCCGGACCTGCTTCAGAGCAGCAGTAAGCTCAGAAGCAGGAACGACTTCCTCTCCAGCCGCAACGGCGGTGAGGCTGCCTTCCTGATATTGCTTCTTCCACTTAAACAGCAGGCTGGGCTGGATACCATGCAGGCGGGCGACATGGGAGACATTCATACCCGGCTCCATCGTCTGCTGGATAATGGCGATCTTCTCCTGAGGAGTTTTACGTTTACGGACTTCTTGCCCTAACAGGATCCCGGTCATCTCAAAATTGGTGTTAGTGTTAGACATATATTCAAGCCTATCTCTTATCTGGAGATACAGCTACTGTCTGGTGTTTCAGGGGGCTACATCAGTACCGCGCACTTCCGTCAGAAAAAGGGATGAAAGGCGGGGAGATAGCCCCAGTAAAATTGCCACCAAATCTGTCTTCACAAATTTTGCTGCAGCGACCGGATATTATGGAAGCGGAATATCAGCTGAAAGCGGCTGATGCCAATATTGGCGCAGCGCGAGCGGCCTTTTTCCCCTCAATTACCCTGACCAGTGGTCTTTCCGCAAGCAGTACGGAGCTGTCCAGCCTGTTTACGTCAGGAAGTGGAATGTGGAATTTTATCCCTAAAATTGAAATTCCTATATTTAATGCTGGCAGGAATAAAGCCAATCTGAAGCTGGCTGAAATTCGCCAGCAACAGTCGGTGGTTAATTACGAACAAAAAATTCAGTCAGCCTTTAAGGATGTTTCCGACACGCTTGCGCTGCGCGACAGCCTTAGCCAGCAACTTGAGTCACAGCAGCGTTATCTTGATTCACTTCAGATAACTCTCCAGCGTGCCAGAGGATTGTATGCAAGTGGTGCTGTCAGTTACATCGAAGTGCTGGATGCAGAACGTTCCCTCTTCGCTACCCAGCAAACCATTCTCGATCTTACCTATTCCCGGCAGGTTAACGAAATTAATCTGTTTACCGCGCTGGGTGGCGGTTGGGTAGAGTAAATTTATTTAATTAATCAGGAAATTAAAATGCGTAATTCACTTAAAGCCGTTTTATTTGGTGCCTTCTCTGTCATGTTTTCTGCCGGTCTTCATGCTGAAACACATCAGCATGGCGATATGAATACTGCCAGTGATGCTTCGGTACAGCAAGTTATCAAGGGCACCGGTGTCGTTAAAGACATTGATATGAATACTAAGAAAATCACCATTTCGCATGAAGCAATTCCAGCGGTGGGCTGGCCTGCAATGACCATGCGCTTTACTTTTGTTAATGCAGACGATGCTATTAATGCCCTGAAAACAGGCAACCATGTCGATTTCTCGTTTATTCAGCAGGGCAATATCTCCTTACTCAAAAGCATTAACGTGACGCAGTCCTGATTGGCTGTCCGGAGCGATTACATCCTGTGCGCCTGTACATTCACATAGGTATATGTGTGAGTTAACCGTCAGGCGCATATGCCAGGTGTTTTGATTTTTTAGCGGAAAATTGTATGGCTTCTTTAAAGATAAAATATGCTGCAATAATTATCAGCAGCCTCATAGCAGGGGGGCTGATATCGGTTACTGCCTGGCAGTATGTAAACTCAGCACAAAAGACAGAAAAAACAGAACAAAAGGCACCGGAACGAAAGGTGCTTTTCTGGTATGACCCAATGAAACCGGATACCAAATTTGATAAACCCGGAAAATCGCCCTTTATGGATATGGACCTGGTGCCAAAATATGCTGATGACAGTGGCGATAAAAGCAGTGGCGGGATCCGTATCGACCCAACCCAGGTTCAGAATCTGGGATTAAAAACGCAAAAAGTCACGCGAGGAATGCTGAATTATTCTCAGACAATCCCGGCTAATGTCAGCTATAACGAGTATCAGTTTGTTATTGTGCAGGCGCGTTCTGACGGGTTTGTCGAAAAAGTCTACCCCATGACGATTGGCGATCATGTGAAGAAGGGGACGCCACTTATCGATATTACCATTCCGGACTGGGTGGAAGCACAGAGTGAATTCCTTCTGTTATCCAGCACCGGTGGTACTTCCACGCAAATTAAAGGCGTTCTGGAACGGCTTCGCCTGGCAGGTATGCCGGAAGAGGATATTCAGAGACTGCGTTCTACCCGGAGCATTCAGACCCGTTTTACCATTAAAGCACCTATTGATGGTGTCATTACTGCATTTGACCTGCGCACCGGCATGAATATTTCGAAAGATAAGGTGGTGGCTCAGATTCAGGGAATGGACCCGGTCTGGATCAGCGCTGCAGTGCCAGAATCTATCGCCTATCTGCTGAAAGATACGTCGCAGTTTGAAATTTCGGTACCGGCTTATCCGGATAAAACATTCCATGTCGAAAAATGGAATATTCTTCCCAGCGTGGATCAGACAACCCGTACGCTTCAGGTCCGTCTCCAGGTTTCTAATAAGGATGAGTTTCTCAAGCCGGGCATGAATGCCTATCTGAAACTGAATACCAGAAGCCAAGGAGATGCTGCTGATACCAAGCCAGGCCGTTATCGATACCGGCAAAGACAGCGCGTGATTACTGTTGATGATGAAGGCAAGTTTGTGCCGAAACAGATCCACGTTCTGCATGAGTCACAGCAACAGTCCGGCATCGGCTCCGGCCTGAATGAAGGCGATACCGTGGTGGTCAGTGGCCTGTTCCTCATTGACTCTGAAGCCAATATTACGGGCGCACTGGAACGTATGCGCCACCCTGAAAAAACAGAAAGCAGTATGCCAGCAATGGTCTGACCAGCCTGTAAATATGCATTCAGGGCACTGAGGAGACGACGATGATTGAATGGATTATCCGGCGCTCTGTCGCCAACCGTTTCCTGGTCATGATGGGGGCCCTGTTTCTCAGCATCTGGGGCACATGGACGATTATTAACACGCCTGTCGATGCCTTGCCTGACCTGTCAGATGTGCAGGTCATTATCAAAACCAGCTATCCCGGCCAGGCCCCGCAGATTGTAGAAAACCAGGTCACCTATCCACTTACCACCACCATGCTGTCCGTGCCTGGCGCAAAAACCGTGCGTGGTTTTTCACAGTTCGGTGATTCGTATGTGTATGTCATTTTTGAAGACGGCACCGATCTGTACTGGGCCCGTTCCCGCGTGCTGGAGTACCTGAACCAGGTACAGGGAAAACTGCCCGCCGGTGTGAGTTCTGAAATCGGTCCGGACGCCACGGGGGTGGGCTGGATATTTGAATATGCCCTTGTCGATCGCAGCGGAAAACACGACCTTTCAGAACTGCGTTCTCTGCAGGACTGGTTCCTGAAATTTGAGCTGAAAACCATCCCGAACGTGGCTGAGGTCGCTTCGGTTGGCGGCGTGGTGAAACAGTACCAGATTCAGGTCAATCCGGTAAAATTGTCTCAGTATGGTATCAGCCTGCCCGAAGTGAAACAGGCCCTTGAATCGTCTAACCAGGAGGCCGGTGGCTCATCCGTTGAAATGGCCGAAGCTGAGTATATGGTCCGTGCCAGCGGTTATCTTCAGAGCATTGATGATTTTAATAACATCGTCCTGAAAACAGGCGAGAACGGCGTGCCGGTTTATCTGCGGGATGTTGCCCGCGTGCAGACCGGGCCTGAAATGCGGCGTGGTATTGCCGAGCTGAACGGCCAGGGCGAAGTCGCTGGCGGCGTGGTGATCCTGCGGTCGGGTAAAAATGCACGCGACGTTATCACGGCAGTGAGGGATAAACTTGAGACGCTGAAGGCCAGCCTGCCGGAAGGCGTTGAAATCGTGACCACCTACGATCGCAGCCAGCTCATCGACCGGGCGATTGATAACCTCAGTTCCAAACTTCTGGAAGAGTTTATCGTGGTGGCCATCGTCTGTGCCCTGTTCCTGTGGCACGTACGTTCTGCCCTGGTGGCGATTATCTCTCTGCCGCTTGGTCTGTGTATCGCCTTTATCGTCATGCACTTCCAGGGACTGAACGCCAATATCATGTCGCTGGGAGGGATAGCGATTGCCGTCGGTGCGATGGTGGATGCCGCCATTGTGATGATTGAGAATGCGCATAAGCGGCTTGAGGAGTGGGATCATCAGCATCCGGGTGAGCAGATTGACAACGCCACCCGCTGGAAGGTGATTACCGATGCCTCCGTTGAAGTGGGACCCGCACTGTTTATCAGCCTGCTGATCATCACCCTGTCCTTTATTCCTATCTTTACCCTGGAAGGTCAGGAAGGACGTCTGTTTGGCCCGCTGGCATTCACGAAAACGTACTCCATGGCGGGCGCGGCCGCGCTGGCCATCATCGTCATTCCGATTCTGATGGGATTCTGGATCCGGGGGAAAATTCCTGCAGAGACCAGTAACCCCCTGAACCGGGTACTGATCAAAGCGTATCATCCATTGCTGTTGCGGGTTCTCCACTGGCCAAAAACAACCCTGCTGGTTGCGGCCTTGTCCATTTTCACCGTTATCTGGCCGCTGAGCCAGGTGGGCGGTGAGTTTCTGCCGAAGATTAACGAGGGCGACCTGTTGTATATGCCGTCGACCCTGCCGGGTGTCTCTCCGGCTGAAGCTGCAGCGCTCCTGCAGACGACGGACAAGTTAATCAAAAGCGTTCCTGAAGTGGCCTCTGTATTTGGCAAGACCGGTAAAGCAGAGACCGCCACGGATTCCGCACCGCTCGAAATGGTTGAAACCACGATCCAGCTCAAACCTGAGGATCAGTGGCGTCCAGGCATGACGATTGACAAGATTATTGAAGAACTCGACAGGACCGTCCGTTTACCGGGGCTGGCAAACCTCTGGGTGCCGCCAATCCGTAACCGTATTGATATGCTCTCAACCGGGATCAAAAGCCCGATAGGTATCAAGGTGTCCGGAACGGTTCTGTCCGATATCGATGCAACGGCGCAGAGTATCGAAGCGGTCGCCAAAACCGTACCCGGCGTAGTGTCTGCTCTCGCAGAGCGACTGGAAGGCGGGCGCTACATTGATGTGGATATCAACCGGGAAAAAGCCTCCCGCTACGGAATGACGGTGGGCGATGTGCAGCTGTTCATCTCATCAGCCATCGGCGGCGCGACGGTAGGGGAAACGGTTGAAGGCGTGGCCCGGTACCCGATTAATATCCGCTATCCGCAGGATTACCGGAACAGCCCGCAGGCCCTGAAACAGATGCCGATCCTGACCCCGATGAAGCAGCAGATCACGCTGGGCGATGTTGCGGATATTAAGGTCGTTTCCGGGCCGACTATGCTGAAAACGGAAAATGCCCGTCCAGCCAGCTGGATTTACATTGACGCGCGCGGCAGGGATATGGTGTCGGTGGTTAATGACATTAAAACGGCGATCAGTCAGAAAGTGAAACTGAGACCGGGTACCAGCGTGTCATTCTCCGGACAGTTTGAACTGCTTGAGCATGCCAACAAGAAACTGAAGCTGATGGTGCCGATGACGGTGATGATCATCTTCATCCTGTTGTATCTGGCATTCCGCCGGGTTGATGAAGCCCTGCTGATCCTGATGAGCCTGCCGTTCGCCCTGGTTGGCGGGATATGGTTCCTGTACTGGCAGGGCTTCCATATGTCTGTCGCAACCGGAACGGGGTTTATCGCTCTGGCCGGGGTGGCAGCAGAGTTTGGCGTGGTCATGCTGATGTATCTGCGTCATGCCATTGAAGCGCACCCGGAATTGTCCCGTAAAGAGACGTTCACACCGGAAGGCCTTGATGAAGCCCTCTATCATGGTGCCGTACTGCGTGTCCGGCCGAAAGCCATGACCGTGGCGGTGATCATTGCGGGTCTGCTGCCAATACTCTGGGGAACCGGTGCAGGTTCAGAAGTCATGAGCCGTATCGCGGCACCCATGATTGGTGGGATGATCACGGCTCCGCTGCTGTCCCTGTTCATTATTCCTGCCGCCTACAAATTAATCTGGCTGCGCAGACATAAAAAAAGCGTGTCCTGAACCTGAAAGGGCACCCCCTGTGGGTGTCCTTCTTTACTGATTCACCCTGACGTCAGGGTTTAAATCGATAATATACAGAGGTGAGTATGAAAAAAGTGGTTCTGATGGCGCTGGCTCTCGGCCTTTCACTGCCCGCGATGGCGAGTGAAAAAGTGATTGATATGTACAAATCTGAAAACTGTGGCTGTTGTTCCCTGTGGGGCAAGGCGATGGAAAAAGACGGGTTTGAAGTACGAACTCACGTCATGAATGATCAGGCGCTGTCAGCCCTGAAAGAAAAGCATGCTATTCCTGCAGGACTGCGAAGTTGTCATTCCGCGGTTGCCGGTAATTTGATCATTGAAGGCCATGTGCCTGCGACAACGATACATAAGGCAATGCAGTCTGGTTCAGGTATATACGGTCTCGCCACCCCCGGTATGCCAGCAGGAAGTCCTGGAATGGAGATGGGAGCCCGAAAAGAGGCTTACGATGTTATCGCATTCTCACCGGATGGAAGTAAAAAAGTCTTCCAGCGAATCGAATAGTCAGCGGAACGGCTGATAACGGGACGCCGGTAGCAGGCACTCCTGTGCCGGCGATATTCGTGGTAATCGCATCCATGACATACCCTGAAGACAGAAGATGCTTCGGTATGCATAAGGAGAGTTACTGTGAAAAATGACAATGCAGTGCAACACAACAACCAGACTGCTTCTGAGCAGACATTATCCCCGGACGAGGGCCACGTATTGCATAAGGTGAGAGATCCCGTGTGCGGGATGGCCATCCTGCCCGACAGGGCGCACAGCAGCATTCGATACCAGGACCATCAACTTTATTTCTGCTCCGCCAGCTGTGAGAGTAAATTTAAAGCCCATCCCGATCGTTATCTTACCGAAGATGCCAGTGAACATTCCCATCACCATCACCACGATCATCACGAAGTCAGCCCTGATCAGATAAAACAGCCTCACCACCAGGCGGAAAAAGAGAATTCTGAAGGTGTGTGGACATGTCCGATGCACCCGGAGATACGCCGCAGTGGTCCCGGAAGCTGTCCTGTCTGTGGAATGGCACTGGAGCCGCTCGTAGCTACGGCATCCACGGGGCCGAGTGATGAACTTCACGACATGACAAGACGCTTCTGGCTGGGGTTGTTGCTGGCGTTTCCGGTTCTGGTACTCGAAATGGGATCTCATCTGTTTCCCGAGTTGAGGAATACAGTACCGCCACAGTACAACACATGGCTGCAGCTGCTTCTGGCCTCCCCTGTCGTGTTGTGGTGTGGCTGGCCATTCTTCGCCCGGGCCGGAATGTCGTTACGTAACCGCTCCCTGAATATGTTTACCCTTGTTGCAATGGGGACCGGCGTAGCCTGGGTTTACAGCGTCATTGCAACCGTCTTCCCCTCCTGGTTTCCTGCATCGTTCAGAAACATGGATGGCCTGGTGGCCGTTTATTTTGAAGCCGCAGCAGTTATTACGGTGCTTGTTCTGCTGGGACAGGTTCTTGAGCTGCGGGCACGGGAACAAACCTCAGGCGCCATTACTGCGCTTCTGAACCTTGCCCCCAAAACCGCCAGACGGCTGGATCATGACGGTCATGAAACGGATATTAATGCGGAAGATGTCCTGCCTGGCGATAAGCTCCGCATCAGACCTGGAGAGAGTATTCCGGTCGACGGTATCGTGATCGAAGGCAAAACAACCGTTGATGAATCGATGGTGACCGGGGAATCTATGCCGGTTACCAAAACGGAGGGTGACCCTGTCATCGGGGGGACCATTAATCAGACAGGGAGTCTCATCATCCGTGCAGAGAAAGTCGGTGATGAAACAATGCTCTCACGAATTGTTCAGATGGTCGCTGATGCACAGCGTTCGCGTGCCCCCATCCAGAGAATGGCTGACAGCGTTTCAGGCTGGTTTGTTCCTCTGGTGATACTTATCGCGGTTGTTGCTTTCGTGATCTGGTCTGTCTGGGGGCCCGAGCCCAGGATGGCGCACGGTCTCATTGCGGCTGTGTCGGTCCTGATTATTGCCTGTCCCTGCGCGCTGGGGCTGGCCACGCCGATGTCGATAATGGTGGGGGTGGGCAAAGGAGCCCAGGCCGGGGTGTTAATCAGGAATGCCGAAGCCCTTGAGCGTCTTGAAAAAGTGGACACGCTGGTTGTCGACAAAACAGGCACGCTCACGGAAGGTTCGCCTACGGTGACAGGGATTATCAGTCTCAATCCGGGTGGGGAAACATCTCTTTTGCGTGTAACAGCCGCAGTGGAAAAAGGCTCGCAGCATCCGCTGGGTATGGCAGTAGTTAAAGCAGCACAGGAAAAGGGGATCGCAATACCCGCAGTCACTCATTTCGATGCACCGTCGGGTAAAGGTGTCTCAGGCGATGTCGAAGGTCAACGGGTTGTTATTGGTAATGAACTGGCTATGCAGGAAAACAGTATAGTTATTGATAATCAAAAGGCCGTTGCGGATACGTTGCGGATGGAAGGCGCTACCGTTATCTATGTGGCCACAGACGGGGACCTTGCAGGCCTGATAGCTATCTCGGATCCCGTGAAAACAACCACGCCGGATGCGCTTAAAGCTTTGCGTCAGGCGGGGATCCGCATCGTTATGCTCACCGGGGATAACCAGCTTACTGCTGAAGCAGTCGCACGGAAACTGGGAATAGATGAGGTTGAAGCCGGAATTCTGCCGGATGGCAAAAAAGCAGTGATAACCCGACTGAAAGAGTCTGGCCATGTGGTTGCGATGGCCGGAGACGGTGTGAATGATGCCCCGGCGCTGGCAGCGGCTGACGTGGGTATAGCCATGGGAACGGGTACAGATGTGGCAATTGAAAGTGCCGGAGTCACCCTTCTCAAAGGCGACTTGATGATACTGAACAGGGCCCGTCATCTGTCAGAGATCACCATGAAAAATATCCGTCAGAATCTGTTTTTTGCATTTATCTACAACGCACTTGGCGTGCCTGTGGCTGCAGGTCTGCTTTATCCTGTGTATGGAATACTGCTGTCGCCAGTTATTGCGGCGGCGGCCATGGCTCTTTCCTCCGTCAGCGTCATTGTGAATGCGTTGCGTCTGAAAAGTGTCAGGCTCGGGAAATAACACTGAGTGAAGGGTCAGTTACGAACAGAAGGAGTCCAGTATGAAAAGTACCACCTATGCGCTTATTGCTGTCGCCGCGATCGCGGCATTTGCCCTCCTGCGCGAACACTGGTCACATGTGGCAGGTTACTGGCCATATCTGTTATTGCTGGTCTGCCCGCTAATGCATCTTTTCCACGGCCACGGAGGGCATGGAGATCATCAACATCACGGAAGTGAAAACGATAAAAAAAATTAATCCGGCAGACGGGGCCGCGTCGCGGTCCCGTTATCAGTCCAGGTATCGTTCGTAGTCTCTGGCATGCGCAAAGGCATGCTGTTCGAGTTTGTTATCAGCGGGTGCCGCTGCCCGGAACGCCAGAGAGTTAACAGGGTTGTTATTGATGACCAGCTCGTAATGCAGATGAGGACCGGATGAACGTCCGCTGTTACCGGATAACGCAATAGCACCTCCCCGTGTAACCCTGGCCCCTTTAGTAACGAGTATTTTATTGAGGTGGAGATAGCGAGTTTTAACACCGGCTTTTCCCGTTACTTCAACAAAATATCCCATGGTACTGTTGTATTCGGCCCGTGTGATTTTTCCGTCGATGACGCTGACTATTTTCGTGTTCATGGGCATGGAATAATCAATGCCATTATGGGGACTCACTTTTCCCGATACCGGGTTAAGTCTTGCAGGATTGAAAGGCGAACTGAGTCTTGCTGTGGCCGGTAACGGATAATCGAGACTGCCTTTCCCGGAAGTATCGGAAAGGTTATAGAACTTTTTATCTGATATACGATACGCCGTGTAATTAAATGAACCGGACGTAAATTTATAGGCCACGACACGTGATTTTCCCGCTTTCTTTTGCAGTACGAGTTTTAATGATTCATTTTTTTTCAAATGCCGCAGATTAAACCGGGAAGGCAAGGAGCGCTGAAGAGTAGCGATCTCGTTCGATTCCAGCCCCGAGCGGGTGGCTGAAAGGTAGGCATTTTCTTTTACGACATCGGTAGAATACATTTACTGGAATTCGCCGTTAGCATGAACACTGCGGCGTATGCTAGGGGTTTTCAGGAGGCGTGTCATCTGTCAGTTAATCGGGAGCACCGTTGATGGTCGTCATTTTTGTAACATATCTTGTTTCCCGTTTGCTCCTGAAGATCTGGGAATTGTATGACCAGCCCGACGGTGATGATTAACGGGACTGAAACAGGTTACAGCAGAGCAATATGGGGCTCATGTCCTGCTACGTAACCCGTCAGTAAAGCCCTGCTGCGCACCTGACGCTAAGCACTAACCCGCCTGCAGTTACCTGGTCGAATACAGCCCGCGAAGCTTTCTTGCCTGCGTCTGATGTGCTTCCGCACCGGCATTATTGACCTGCTCATGCACGAGAGCGGCTTTTTCTCCGGCATTCAGTTCGTTAAAAGAAGAAGACGAGGTCTTTGAATTTGCATCACTGCCGGACAGCATTTTTTTATGTTCCTCAATCATTTTCTGATGCGCATAGGACGCGCTGTTGTTCATAAATGAATGAGCAACAATGGCCCTTTCATGTTCATTCATTTCAGAGAATGAGGGCGTGTTGTTTTTATTAACCCTGTCCGGTAAGTTTTCATGCGTCGAGGAGTTCACATGACTGACGGCTGAGGCATTATTAACAAATCGATGTGCTTCATGGGCAATATCACTGGACTGAGCAAAAGCTGCCCCACAAAATAAAGCTGTAAACGCAGTGGTCGTGATTAATATATTCATGTGTAATTACCTTCTGAGGTACATAAAAGATGTCCTTATGATCATATATAAAAATAATCAACCTGTGGGGAAGATGACGTAAATGTAATACAGCTATGTACATTACACGATTGTAATGAATTTGTTTCTTAAGGTGTGCTAGATTCATTTCATTGTAAGTGGATGAACCAGTAATTTAATTTAAATCGGTTCTCGAATTCTGTCAGTAACCATACTTTAAATAAGGGAATGCGCATGCTGTTGAAAACGTCTCGACGAACTTTCCTGAAGGGGTTAACCCTCTCTGGCGTAGCCGGAAGTCTTGGCGTATGGAGTTTCAATGCGCGTTCCAGTCTGAGCCTGCCAGTTGCCGCATCCCTGCAGGGTACTCAGTTTGACCTGACCATTGGTGAAACGGCCGTCAATATCACGGGCAGTGAGCGTCAGGCCAAAACAATCAATGGAGGCCTGCCGGGGCCCGTTCTTCGCTGGAAAGAAGGTGACACCATTACCCTGAAGGTCAAAAACCGTCTTAATGAACAGACGTCCATTCACTGGCACGGCATTATTCTTCCGGCCAATATGGATGGTGTTCCGGGGCTGAGTTTTATGGGCATAGAGCCTGATGATACCTACGTTTACACCTTTAAGGTTAAGCAGAACGGGACTTACTGGTACCACAGCCATTCCGGTCTGCAGGAACAGGAGGGGGTATACGGTGCCATTATCATCGATGCCGGGGAGCCAGAACCGTTTACTTACGATCGTGAGCATGTGGTCATGTTGTCTGACTGGACCGATGAAAATCCTCACAGCCTGCTGAAAAAATTAAAAAAACAGTCGGATTACTACAATTTCAATAAACCAACCGTTGGCTCTTTTTTCCGCGACGTGAATACCAGGGGGCTGTCAGCCACCATTGCCGATCGGAAAATGTGGGCTGAAATGAAAATGAATCCGACTGACCTCGCGGATGTCAGTGGCTACACCTACACCTATCTCATGAACGGGCAGGCCCCGCTGAAAAACTGGACCGGACTGTTCCGTCCCGGTGAAAAGATACGCTTACGGTTTATCAACGGCTCGGCAATGACCTATTTCGATATCCGTATCCCCGGGCTGAAAATGACGGTCGTGGCTGCAGATGGCCAGTATGTAAACCCGGTTACCGTTGACGAATTCAGGATTGCCGTTGCCGAAACCTATGATGTCATTGTGGAGCCTCAGGGTGAGGCCTATACCATCTTCGCACAATCCATGGACAGGACCGGTTACGCTCGAGGGACACTGGCCACGAGAGAGGGGTTAAGTGCTGCCGTTCCCCCCCTCGATCCCCGTCCTCTGTTGACCATGGAAGATATGGGTATGGGGGGAATGGGACATGATATGGCAGGAATGGACCACAGCCAGATGGGAGGCATGGATAACAGCGGAGAGATGATGTCTATGGACGGTGCTGACCTTCCGGATAGCGGGACATCCTCCGCGCCCATGGATCACAGCAGCATGGCCGGTATGGATCATTCCCGGATGGCCGGAATGCCGGGTATGCAAAGTCATCCTGCGTCAGAAACGGATAACCCACTGGTTGATATGCAGGCGATGAGCGTCTCTCCGAAGTTAAATGATCCGGGTATTGGTCTTCGAAATAACGGAAGAAAGGTTCTCACGTACGCGGATTTGAAAAGCCGCTTTGAGGATCCTGACGGACGTGAACCTGGCCGTACCATAGAACTGCATTTAACCGGCCACATGGAAAAGTTTGCCTGGTCATTTAACGGAATCAAGTTTTCAGATGCCGCACCGGTGCTGCTGAAATACGGTGAGCGGCTCAGGATCACGCTGATCAACGATACCATGATGACTCACCCCATTCACCTGCATGGTATGTGGAGCGATCTGGAAGATGAAAACGGTAATTTCATGGTTCGTAAACACACAATAGATGTTCCCCCTGGTACAAAACGCAGTTACAGAGTGACAGCAGATGCGCTTGGCCGCTGGGCGTATCACTGCCATTTGCTCTATCACATGGAAATGGGAATGTTTCGTGAAGTCCGGGTGGAGGAATGATGCGAATGAAGAGAAATTTGAAGGCCATACCTGTTCTGGTCGCCGGTTTGTTTACCTCACAGCTTTCTATTGCGGCGGGCTCCGTCTCTGCAGATCCCCACGCCGGGCACGACATGTCTGCCATGCAGATGCCAGCAGATGAGAATTTCACTGAGATGACGTCAATGGAGCCCATTGTAACTGAGAGCAGAACGCCAATTCCGCCTGTTACCGATGCCGACCGGAAGGCTGCATTCGGCAATTTACAGGGGCATGCGATTCACGACAGTGCGATTAATTATCTGGTTCTGCTGGATCAACTGGAATGGCAACGGTCGGATAACACCAACAATTTCAGCTGGAGTGTTAACAGCTGGATTGGAGGCGACACAGATCGGATTTGGCTAAAGAGTGAAGGTGAACGAAGCAATGGGGAAACGGAGGCGGCTGAAGCGCAGTTACTCTGGGGACATGCGGTTGGCCCATGGTGGGATTTGGTTGCGGGTGTCAGGCAGGATTTCAGACCTGCTTCTGCCCGGACCTGGGCTGCTGTCGGTTTTCAGGGGCTGGCACTCTATAATTTTGAGTCTGAAATTACGGGTTTTGTCAGTAATGGCGGAAAAGCAGCCCTTCGTCTGGGAGGAGAATACGACGTTTTACTGACTAACCGGCTCATACTCCAGCCATCCTATGAGGTGAATTTCTACAGTCAGGATGATGAATCGCGGGGTCGCGGCAGGGGACTGACTGACACAGAGCTGGGGCTCCGGCTGCGCTATGAAATACGCCGTGAGTTTGCACCCTATATAGGCGTTTCCTGGAATCAACTTTACGGGAAAACATCCGATATGGCGAAAAGAGAAGGTGAGAAAGACCATCAGGTAGTATTCCTGGCGGGAGCCAGAATCTGGTTTTAACGCACTGATATAAAACACTCAACTAAACAGGTAAATAAAATGTCGATTTTAAATAAAGCCATTCTTACAGGTGGCCTCGTTATGGGCGTTGCTTTCTCTGCTATGGCCCATCCGGAATTAAAAAGCTCTGTGCCACAGGCTGATTCAGCCGTAGCGGCCCCGGAAAAGATTCAGCTTAATTTCTCGGAAAATCTGACCGTGAAATTCTCAGGTGCAAAATTAACGATGACGGGTATGAAAGGCATGTCATCACATTCTCCGATGCCGGTCGCGGCAAAAGTGGCGCCAGGCGCTGACCCTAAATCGATGGTCATTATTCCGCGAGAGCCTTTACCCGCTGGCACTTATCGTGTTGACTGGCGCGCGGTTTCTTCAGATACGCACCCTATTACCGGTAATTACACCTTTACAGTGAAGTAATATTATGAACGACCTGATTATGATTGTTATTCGTTTTCTTCTTTATCTGGATTTGATGGTAATATTTGGATTGCCATTTTTTCAGATATATGGAATAAGCGGTGTCAGACATGAAACCTATAACCTGACTAATTTCAGGTCGTTTATAACTTTTGCTGTTGTTACAGGCATCATTCTTACTGGCATTAATATGCTCCTGGTATCTAATGCCATGAGTGGAGTAACTGACCTCAGAGAATTATCCATCCATGTTATCGAGATGGTGATAGAAGAAACTGATGTGGGTATTAGCTGGATTGTCAGGCTCTGTGCCCTGTTTACCACACTCGGTGCTTTGTTCCTTTACACTAATAAGAGAGTATTGTCCTGCCTGCTGATGACGATGAGTGGGGGCGTGGCGCTGGCTACACTTGCCTGGGGAGGACACGCCGTTATGCATGACGGTCTGCATTACTATCTCCATTTACTGAGCGATCTGACCCATCTCGGCGCTGCAGGTGCCTGGACAGGTGCTCTGGTTGCATTTGCTATCCTGCTGATGCGCAGAAACGAGCATAATGCACAGAGCGTCATTGTGATATCTGACTCCCTGGCAAAATTTGCCACGGCAGGAACGGTGATTGTTGTAGCCCTGATCCTGAGTGCGCTGGTCAACTATCTGTATATTGCTGAGGGTAACTTAACTCCCTTATTCAACAGTTCCTGGGGGAGGATATTGCTTGCCAAGACGGCTCTGTTTGTTCTGATGCTTCTTCTGGCTGCAGCAAACCGGTTTCACCTGGGTCCCCGGCTTGAAGTTATGGTCAGGGAAGGGAATTATGATCGCAGCGTTGCCCTGATGCGAAACAGCATCCTGACAGAATTCGTTGTTGCGATTATCATTCTGGGCGCCGTAGCGTGGCTCGGAATGCTTGCTCCGTCTCAGGTCAGCTAGGGGACAGCCAAAGCTCATGCGTGAGATTTTTACTTTCATATCAGCGAGTTGACCATGCAGCGTATTTTAATCGTTGAAGACGAACAAAAAACAGGTCGTTACCTGCAGCAGGGACTGGTTGAGGAAGGCTATCAGGCCGATCTCTTTAATAATGGCCGCGATGGTCTCGGGGCCGCGTCGAAGGGACAGTATGATTTGATAATACTGGACGTGATGCTGCCTTTCCTCGACGGGTGGCAAATCATCAGCGCACTGAGGGAGTCCGGGCACGAAGAACCGGTCCTGTTTTTAACCGCAAAGGACAACGTGCGGGACAAAGTGAAAGGACTGGAGCTTGGCGCAGATGACTACCTGATTAAGCCCTTTGATTTTACGGAGCTGGTTGCACGTGTAAGAACCCTACTGCGCCGGGCACGCTCGCAGGCCGCAACAGTCTGCACCATCGCCGATATGACCGTTGATATGGTGCGCCGGACCGTGATCCGTTCGGGGAAGAAGATCCATCTCACCGGTAAAGAATACGTTCTGCTTGAGTTGCTGCTGCAACGCACCGGAGAAGTGTTACCCAGGAGTCTTATCTCGTCCCTGGTCTGGAACATGAATTTTGACAGTGATACGAATGTGATTGATGTCGCCGTGAGACGTCTGAGAAGTAAAATTGATGATGACTTTGAGCCAAAACTGATCCATACCGTTCGCGGTGCCGGATATGTCCTGGAGATCAGAGAAGAGTGAGGTTCAAAATTTCCCTGACCACACGCCTGAGCCTGATTTTTTCTGCGGTGATGCTTACGGTATGGTGGTTATCAAGTTTTATCCTGATTAGCACCCTTAATGGCTATTTCGATAATCAGGACCGCGATTTTCTGACAGGTAAACTTCAGCTCACCGAAGAGTTTCTTAAAACAGAGACGTTCAGGAACAAAACGGATATTAAGTCATTATCAGAAAAAATAAACGATGCGATGGTGGGGCACAATGGCTTATTCATTTCTATAAAAAACATGGAAAATGAAAAAATTGTTGAACTCTATGCCAAAAATTCTGTTGTTCCAGCGGTCCTGCTTAATAAGTCGGGTGATATTCTCGACTATATGATCCAGACGGAAGAAAATAACACCGTGTACCGCAGTATCTCGCGGCGGGTTGCCGTGACGCCGGAACAGGGTAAAAGCAAACATGTCATCATTACGGTTGCCACGGATACTGGGTATCACACCCTGTTTATGGACAAACTCAGTACCTGGCTGTTCTGGTTCAATATCGGTCTGGTCTTTATTTCTGTTTTTCTGGGCTGGCTGACCACACGTATTGGTCTGAAACCGCTACGGGAAATGACCAGTCTGGCTTCCTCCATGACCGTACACAGCCTGGATCAGCGTCTAAATCCCGATCTGGCTCCGCCGGAAATCTCTGAGACCATGCAGGAGTTCAATAATATGTTTGATCGCCTGGAGGGGGCATTCCGGAAACTGTCAGATTTCTCGTCTGACATCGCGCATGAGCTGCGCACACCAGTCAGTAATCTGATGATGCAGACGCAGTTTGCACTGGCTAAGGAAAGGGATGTTTCGCATTACCGCGAAATTTTATTCGCTAACCTGGAAGAACTGAAAAGGTTGTCACGAATGACCAGTGACATGCTTTTTCTGGCACGTTCAGAGCATGGTCTGCTGCGGCTGGATAAACATGATGTGGATCTGGCAGCCGAACTGAATGAATTACGTGAGTTGTTCGAGCCCCTGGCAGACGAAACAGGAAAGACAATCACGGTTGAAGGAGAGGGCGTTGTTGCCGGAGACAGCGATATGCTCCGACGTGCTTTCAGTAACCTGCTTTCCAATGCAATCAAGTATTCTCCCGATAACACCTGTACAGCGATACACCTTGAGCGTGACAGTGACTGTGTGAACGTGATGATTACGAATACGATGTCCGGCCAGGTTCCCGCTAATCTGGAACGTTTGTTTGACCGGTTCTATCGCGCAGACTCATCAAGGTTCTACAACACGGAAGGCGCGGGGCTGGGATTATCAATTACAAGGTCGATCATTCATGCTCACGGCGGCGAGCTGTCAGCAGAACAGCAGGGGCGTGAAATTGTGTTCAAAGTGCGCCTGTTAATGGATTAATCCCGTTGTTCAGGAGAAACCTGGAAGGTGACAAAATAGTCATCATTCAGTCACGCGATAAACAGAGGCGGTTTTTTATAATTATTCATAAATCAGGAGCAGCGTGATAACACAATCACCTGGTTCCTGGAGTGATGATTAACCCGCCCTGAGATCAACTGCTTTCTCTGTTATAAGCCATTGATTGTTTGGGTATGTAAACACCGGAGACCCAACCATGAAAAAGATTCTCGTATCATTTGTTGCCATTATGGCTGCCGCTTCATCTGCCATGGCTGCAGAGACAATGAACATGCATGACCAGGTAAATAATGCACAGGCACCTGCCCACCAGATGCAGTCATCTGCTGAAAAAAGTGCAATTCAGGGAGACAGCATGACAATGATGGATATGAGCAGTCACGATCAGGCCGCAATGTCCCATGACATGATGCAAAACAGCAATTCTGCTGCCCACCAGGACATGGCTGAAATGCATAAAAAAATGATGAAAGCTAAACCCGGAGCTACCAACGAAACAGCAAAGTCATTTTCTGAAATGAGCGAGCATGAGAAGGCCGCAGCTGTACATGAGAAGGCGAATAATGGTCAGTCTTCCGTTGTTCACCAGCAGCAGGCTGATAAGCATCGCAGTCAGATCACCCAGAATTAACCCGCAGCTCCACTTGTTAGACCCTCATTTGACGCCGAAGTCACTGGCTTACGCTCCCGTCCGGGAGCGTTTTTTTTCCCATATATCAAACTTTAACTCTGAAGAGGTGGAAGTATCTGACCAACACTGTCACGTAACGCCAGATAACTACAAAAACA
Organism: Enterobacter cloacae subsp. cloacae ATCC 13047; assembly: GCF_000025565.1. Taxonomy (NCBI): domain Bacteria; kingdom Pseudomonadati; phylum Pseudomonadota; class Gammaproteobacteria; order Enterobacterales; family Enterobacteriaceae; genus Enterobacter; species Enterobacter cloacae. Next base: position 4,983,031 of record NC_014121.1, on the reverse strand, counting down.
CCTTTTTCCTCCTGTAAATTGCAGTTCCTGCAAGAACATCAAGGCATAATGTTGGAACAGCGTGTGATACACACTTAGCATCATGTTTTGTATGTGTTTTTTTAAAACTTTACAACTTTAAAGTCTTTTTCAGGTTAAAGGATACAACTTTAATGTCTCTACACAGCAGAGAAGCCCTGAGGGAGTTCATTTTGGATTAGCGGCTCGCGGTAAGCGTTGTTTCTTCAGCTTCACTTACAACGTCTACAATATTGCTGGCCGCCGCGGTGCCCATTTTGATATACGATGCTGCGCTGACGCCGCCAATATGCGGAGAGATAATGACGTTCTCGACCCCCTGCCAGAGGTGCGGAGCGGTCAGTGGTTCGCTGGTAAAGCTGTCCAGCCCCGCGCTGTGCAAGGTTCGATTCTCTAGCGCCGCGAGCAATGACCCATCGTCAATCAAGCCGCCGCGTGCCGTATTCACCAGAATAGCGTTTGGCTTAACGTATGCGAGCGTTTTCGTATTGATCATGCCCCGATTATCGTCGGTGAGCGGACAATGCAAAGAAATCACATCGGAACGGGAAAGTAGGTCGGTCAGAGTATCAGTACGCTCGCATATGGAAGGCATTGATTGAGCATAGGGATCGTAAGCAAGAACCCGCATACTAAAGACGTGACCGATCTGTGCTACCCGTGAGCCAATAGCCCCCAGCCCGATCAGTCCCAGCGTGAGTCCTTCCAGTTCGATGGATTTATGCGTGGCTTTATCCCAGTGCCCCTGTCGCAGTCGCGTATCCAGCGATACCACCGATTTGGCGCAGGCGAGAATTAATGCCCAGGTGTGTTCAGCCACCGCCGCCGCGTTAGCTCCCGGTGCAGAGCGGACGGCGATATTACGCTCAGCCGCTGCCGCCTGGTCTATCACATCAATCCCGCTTCCGTGCTTGGAAATAACCTGCAGGGCTGGTGCTGCATCCATGATTTTCGCGCTAATCTTGCCGTAACGTACCAGTATTGCCACCGGATTATGCTGTTCACACAGTGCAATCAGCTCATCCTCCGTGGGCTGACGACCCGCAAACACCACCTCAAAGTCGTGCAATATCGCCATGGCCTGCTCTGCCAGGTCGCTCCCGGTTACCAGGACCACCTTCTTATTTGCCATTACAGCGTCTCCCCGTCTGCCAGCATGCCCGCCTTACGCAGCGCGTCATTGAGCCAGTGTGGGCGTAAATCGCCCTCACGAATAGCAGCAAGACGTTTGGTCTCCATCTCCAGCTTCCCTTTTGCCAGACTGATAATCTGCTTAACTTCCTCGCGTGGGATCACCACCACGCCGTCGATATCGGCCACTACCAAATCTCCGGCATGCACTGTCGCCCCGGCAACGGAAATGGGGTGGTTCACCCGGCCAGAAATGGACTTTGTCGGGCCGCAGGGATTCAGACCAGCAGAGAAAACGGGATAGTTACCCTTACTCAGTGTGTCGGCGTCACGTACCGCTCCGTCGATAATGATCCCTGCAATACCGCTCGCCTGAGCCTGGGTGGCCATGATTTCACCCAGTAGCGCGCAGCTCAGATCGCCTTTTCCATCGACAACCAGGACATCGCCGGGCTGGGCAACGGCCATCGCGGCATGAATGGCCAGATTATCCCCCGGACGCACCTCAACGGTAACAGCCGGACCCGCAACGGACATGTGCGATGCCAACGGTTTGATTCGTCCATGCAGCGTACCGCGGCGCCCGGCGACATCCGCCAGTATGGCTGCCTGATATTCGGCGGCCTGGCGTACCTCTTCAGCCGATACGCGTTCGAACTGGCGGTTTATCAATGATTTTTCAGAAACGGACATGACTCTCTCCATATTGTTTTACTGTGTACAATGCAGGTGTACAATACAAAACAACTATAGCGGTGTTGCTTTCCTTTTAGCCAGACCTGAGAAGGGGTTTGTGATGTAAACACGAAGTGACTCACAAAATTTGAGGTACACTCTCTGCCGGGCTGAAAAGGAGATAATGATGGGGAATGAAGGCGTTGTAGCGGTTGAGAAGGCGCTGGCTTTACTGGATTGCTTCCGTCCTGGCGATGAAAGCCTGACGTTAACCGCCCTGGCGCAGCTATCGGGTTACCACAAAACCACGGTTTACCGCTTAATGAACTCTCTTGAACGGATGAACTATGTCGTCAGACATGATGACGGCAATTATGCGCTTGGTCCTCGTCTGCTTTATCTCGGTAAGCTTTATGAACAGTCTTTCCATCTTTCCCGGGTGGTGCAGCCTGAACTTCAGGCCTTATCCCTGGCTTCCCAGGAGAGCGCCAGCTGGTATGTATTAGAAGGCGGACAACGTCTGTGCCTGTTTCGGGCAGAAGCCTCACATGGGCTCCGACACAGCAATCTCCCCGGCACTCAGTTCCCGCTGGATGATTCTGCTATCAGTAAGGTTCTACGCCATTGGGGCCTCAATGAGCCCCTGCCGGGCGGTGAGCCTGCGCTTCCGCTCTACACGGCAGGTGCCCGCGATCCCCATACCGCGGCGTTTGCGATGCCCGTCTTCGGCGTTCATGACAAACTGATTGCGGCGCTGGCATTGACCGGCCCCATCTCGCGACTGACGGAAGATCGCAGGGAGCAAGGTATTCGTCAGTTGATGCACGATACCGCCAGCCGCCTGTCACAGAAAATGGGGGCCAGCAAGCCCTTCTGTCAGCAGTTCTACGGGGAAACGAGCGATACAGCGGAAGAAAACGGTTAACGAAAAGCGGGACACGCGTCCCGCTTTTGTCATCACTAATGCGTGACCTGTTTTTCGTGTAGCTGAGCGTTACGGGCCTGTCGTCCCATAATGAGAACTGCGATACCTCCCGCCACACACAGCGTGGCCAGCGGAAGCATAGCCAGCGTGTAGCTGCCCGTCCGCTCATTGATAATACCGTATGCATTGACCATGACCGCGCCGCCGATCAGGTTAGCAATAGCGCCAATCGCAGCCAGCCCTGCAGCCGCTGAAGTACTGCTCATCCAACTGGATGCCAGCGCCCAGAAAGGCCCTTTCATGGAATACGCACCTATCAACATGATGCTGAGGATCACGATAGTCGCCGGCAGCGACACGCTCACAAATGCAGCGAACACGCCTGCGGCAATCATGAACAGTGTCAGTGCGGTGTGCCAGCGGCGCTCGTTGGTACGATCCGAGTTTCGCCCCCAAATAATCATGAGAACGGATGCCAGACCGTAAGGGATAGCGTTGAGCAGGCCTGTTTCCAGGTTATCGAGGTGGAAGGATTTAAGCAGTTGAGGAGACCAGACGCTGATGGTGGTGCCTGCAGACGATGCGCCCGCGTAAATGAGTGCCATCAGCCAGATTTGGCGATGCTTCAAAAGCTGCCACGTCGTTTGATGTCCAATGTTCTTTTGCTGATTACGCTCGCTCTCCAGCGTGCTTTCCAGCCATTTTTTCTGCTCACTGCTGAGCCAGTTTGCCTGATGAGGACGATCGCGAAGAATAAACCAGGCGGCAATGCCCAGCAGTACGGCGGGTAAGCCTTCAATAATAAACAGCAGATGCCAGCCGCGAAGACCCAACCAGCCATCCATTGACAGAATCAGCCCGGAGAGTGGGGAGCCGATGAAGTTGGCGAGCGGGATGGCAACCATAAATGACGCAATAATGCGTGCGCGGTAGCGGGAAGGGATCCACCAGGTCAGATAAAGCACGACGCCCGGGAAAAAGCCCGCTTCAGCAGCGCCGAGCAGAAAACGTACGATATAGAGCGACGTAGTGTTCTGAACCAATGACATACACATTGAAACGACGCCCCAGCTGATCATAATGCGCGGGATCCACAGTCGTGCGCCGACTTTTTGCATCGCCAGATTGCTTGGAACTTCAAACAAAAAATAGGCCACAAAGTAGAGACTGCTGGCGAAACCAAATGCCGCTTTGCTAAGACCGAGATCCTCATTCATCTGCAGCGATGCCATGCCGATGTTCCCGCGATCGATAATGGAGATCAGATAGCTGACGATGAGAAACGGGAGGATACGCCAGATCACCTTCCGCATCGTCTCCTTTTCTATCCCCTCACTGGTGGTAGCGCCATAACGCGTTTGTTCTGTCATTGTGTCCTCGCAGGGTCTGTTCTTGGTTTTATCAGGTACAACTCAGTTTTATTTAACAAAACCACTATAGCGACGTTGCGTTATTTTTATCCAGTGAATGGAAGGTTTAAATTATGTAAATAAGAGGTGACTCACATATCAGGCGCGTTACGCAAAGCGCCTAAACGGCAGATGCGTCACCCCACGTTGTGAGGTAAAGTACACGCCTTGCGCAGCCACAGAGCTGCGGTTTGAAGGGGGGAACCGTTGTAAAACCGTTCCATCTTTTTCTCTGCTGGCATATGCCAGTCTGCATGGTTTTTGTGTTTTGCCTCTACAAAAGGATTGTGTATGTCTACTGCTCATCTCGGTTTCCCGACGGAAACCGTTGTTGTCTTTGTGGTGATGGCTGTCGGGGCGATGTTTATCGACCTCTTCATGCACCGTCACGATAAGCCTGTCTCGCTGAAAAGTGCCGCAATGTGGTCCGTTTTCTGGTTCTCAATGGCGATGGCGTTTGCCGGGTTCCTGTATGTTCACCACGGTGCCGAGATGGCGAGCCTGTTCCTCACCGGCTACGCGCTGGAAGAGGTACTCTCGGTCGATAACCTGTTTGTGATGATGGCGATTTTCGCCTGGTTCGGCGTGCCGGATAAGTACCGTCACCGCGTACTCTACTGGGGGGTGCTGGGGGCGATTGTCTTCCGCGGTATCTTCGTGGCCATTGGGACCAGCCTGCTGAGTCTGGGGCCGTACGTGGAGGTTATTTTTGCGCTGGTCGTTGGCTGGACGGCGGTGATGATGCTCAGGCGCAACGAAGAGAGCGACGAGGTTGAAGATTACTCCGGTCACCTGGCCTATCGGCTGGTGAAACGCTTCTATCCTGTCTGGCCGAAAATCAGCAGCCACGCCTTTATTCTGACCCAGAAAGAGGTGGATGCGGAGCTGGAAAAACCAGAAAACCAGGACGTAATGGTTGGGCGCGTCAAAAAAGCGAAACGTTACGCGACGCCATTATTACTTTGCGTGGCGGTCGTGGAGCTGTCTGATGTGATGTTCGCGTTTGACTCCGTACCGGCCATTATCGCCGTCAGCCGCGAGCCGCTGATTATCTACAGCGGCATGATGTTTGCCATCCTCGGCCTGCGTACGCTCTATTTCGTACTGGAAGCGCTGAAGCAGTATCTGGTTCACCTGGAGAAGGCGGTGGTCCTGCTGCTGTTCTTCGTGGCGTTCAAGCTCGGGTTGAATGCAACAGATCACTTCTGGCATCACGGCTACAGCATTGGCGCGACGACCAGTCTGTTCGTGGTATTAGGCGTGCTGGCGCTGGGGATTATTGCGAGCGTGATGTTCCCGGGGAAACGTGAGGCCTGATGCAACGCTCTTCTCCCTCTCCCTGTGGGAGAGGGCCGGGGTGAGGGCACCAGACCGCACCTAACCCTTAATCGGTGAGTTGCGGCGCTTGCGCGGTGGGTGGAAGTGCCGCCAGTGTGGATCCTGCGCTGCGGCCAGCAGTTCGTGGTCGCCACGGGTATCCCCCCAGGCGCGCAGGTGGTACTCGTTCAGATTGCCATACACCTTTTCCAGTCTGGCGACTTTCTGGGCGCAGCGGCAGTTGTTGCCGGTAATGCGCCCGGTCAGCTTACCGTCTTTCACTTCCAGTTGTGTGCCAATCAGCTTGATGCCAAGCTTGTCAGCCCACGGCTGGAGCACCAGTGCCGGAGAGGCGGAACAGATGGTCACTTCCGCGCCAGAGTTCACCTCCGCCGCCACCGCCAGCACCCCCTCGGGGCGCATCAGCTTGTTCCAGTATTTTTCGCAAAACGCTTCCGCCTGCTGACGTAACCAGTGTTCATCCACCCCCGTCAGGAACGTTTTGATCAGCACCTCTTTTAGCTCATCACGCGTTAGCTTGCGGCGTACGCAGTGGAGCGTCGGCAATGCCATACGCACCAGTCGTCCCGCGAAGTAACGTTTCCCGAAGGCAAAACGCAGGAAAGGGATGAAGCTATCGTGGTGTGTTAACGTTCCATCAAAGTCGAAGACAGAGAGCACGTTAGATTTGGCCACGGTCTCGTCGGCAATCATATTGGTCATAAATACGTCTTAGCTGAAATACACATTCTGCTCGTTAGTTTACCTGCTTTGGCGCCACAGTCCTTAAACCTCACGCTTTTTTTCTCATTCTTGCGGCCTGAGCCACTCAGATAATGTCATCCACCACGCCACCGTCGACGCGCAACGCCGCGCCAGACGTGGCGGAGGCCTGCGCTGAGCAGACATAGACCACCATATTGGCGACCTCTTCAACCGTGGCCGCTCGCTGGATCACCGAGCTGGGGCGGTTGGCCATCACAAACTTTTTTGCCAGCTGTTCCAGCGATTTACCGGTCTTCTCGATCTCGTCTTTCATCATCTCTGCGAATCCGTCAGACATCGTCGGCCCCGGCAATACGCTGTTGACCGTCACGCCGCTACCCGCCACGAACTTCGCCAGTCCGCGTGCCAGCGAGAGCTGTGCCGTTTTGGTCACGCCGTAGTGGATCATGTCCGCCGGGATATTGCAGGCCGACTCGGAGGAGATAAATACCACGCGGCCCCAGCCTTTCTTCACCATGCCGGGAAGCAGCGCGCGGGAGAGACGCACGCCGGACATCACGTTGGTCTGCCAGTAACGTTCCCAGGTGTCATCGTCGGTGGCATAGAAATCCTGCGGCCCGTAAATCCCGGCATTGTTGACCAGAATGTCCACGTTATTCGCCACCTTCAGCAGCGACTCGACCCCTTCCGGCGTGCTGAGATCAGCTATCGCGGCACGCACCTGCACGCCCGGCACCACCTGCTGCAGCTGCTGAATACCTTTATTCACCGACTCGGTACTGCGGCCATTGACGATCACTTCCGCACCGCTTTCTGCCAGCCCTCTGGCAATGGCGAAGCCAATTCCACCCGTTGAGGCGGTGACCAGCGCCACTTTCCCCGTAAAGTCGATTTTCATCATCTGCTCCTTATCGTTTTAACGTTCGGACCTTAAAGCGTAGCAGGTGACGATGACGGCTCCTGGCTAAAAAGGCGCAATAGCGACTCAACCTGTTCGTCCAGCGGGCTAAGCGAGCGCTTCACAATCAGGTGCAGCGGCGTGGCTCGCCGCACGCCATGGCTGAGCGGCAGCATCTTCAGTACCCCTTGTTCCAGCTGAGTCTGAATGCGCTCCTCCGGCAGCCAGCCGTAACCCACCTGCGACATCACCGCCTCAATGGCCGCGTCAATGGTGGAAAAGGTCCACGAGCCACTGGCGGAGTGCGCCGCGGTCTGGTTGTCCGCAATTTTAATCAGCGGCCACGGGCGGAGCATGTCGTCGTTCAGCGGCGCGTCGAGCTGAAAGAGCGGATGCTGGTGATGGGCCACGGCAACAAAGTCGATATTCATCAGCCATTCGCCAAGCCCGGTCATATCCTGGCGGCGGGTTAAGACCATCACATCGGCTTCATCATTGATGGCATCGGCGCGGGTATTTTCCAGCACTTCGGTGAGACGGACCTGAGTCTGCGGATACTGCTGCTGGAACTGACGCAGGATGGCGAACAGACGACGGCGGGGGAAGATATTGTCCACCACCAGATCCAGCCGCGTGCGCATTCCGTTACGCAGGGTAAGCGCACGTGTCTCAACGTACGCGAAGGCTTTCAGCAGCGGTTTGACCTGGTTGAGCAGCAGTTCCCCGGCAGGGGTCAACACCGCCCGACGGCCTTCCTGCACCAGAAGCGCCACCCCCAGCCGTTCCTGCAGTAGCGCCAGGTTATAGCTGACGGAAGACTGGCTGCGGTGCGTCTCTTCCGCGGCTCTGGCAAAACTGCCCGCATCCACCACCTTCTCCAGCAAGGACCATTGTTCGAGCGTCGTCTTGTGCATAATCAATCTAAAATTTGGATAAATTTGATTCAAACATAGCGTTATTCATTCATTTTTTGAAGGGATAGGATCGTCTCATCAAAACAAAGGAGACATTATATGAGCACCTTCGACAAACACGACTTAAGCGGCTTCATCGGCAAACATCTGGTTTATACCTACGATAATGGCTGGAACTACGAGATTTATATCAAAAATGAAAATACCATCGACTACCGTATTCACAGCGGCCTGGTGGGGAATCGTTGGGTAAAAGATCAGCAGGTGTATGTTGTTCGCGTAGGTGAGAGTATTTATAAAATTTCCTGGACTGAACCCACCGGCACCGACGTTAGCCTGATTGTGAACCTTGGGGACAAACTGTTCCATAGCACTATCTTCTTCCCGCGTTGGGTCATGAACAACCCGGAAAAAACCGTCTGCTTCCAGAACGATCACATTCCACTGATGAACAGCTATCGCGATGCAGGTCCGGCCTATCCAACAGAAGTGATTGATGAATTTGCCACCATTACCTTCGTGCGCGACTGTGGGGCCAACGATGACAGCATAATTGCGTGTGCGGCCAGTGAATTGCCCGCTGACTTCCCAAATAATTTAAAATAAGCGCGACAATTAACTAAAAAGAAAAGTTCCCGGTTATTTCTGTTTTTAAAGAAATAACCGGGATTTTTTTTGTTTGTTGAGCTTTGGTTTAAACGTTACATTTTGAAAAAATTGAGTGCTGTCACAAAATAAATAATTCATAACTTTATAACTTTATGTTTTTAAAGATATTTATATTCATGTGAAAACATTTTAATTCCCTCTCTTAATTTTTCCCTAAGAAATGAGCGCTACCTTGATATGAGTTTATGAACCGTTGAAATAAACGGTCCGCTAATTGGTTAATATCAAAAGCAGCCATTCTTATTGCAAGGAAATTAATGATGAGTGATTTTTTGCCTTTTTCCCGCCCCTCAATGGGTAATGAGGAAATCGCGGCGTTGCAGGAGGTATTAACCTCTGGCTGGATCACGACCGGGCCGAAAAATCAGGCGCTTGAAGAGGCATTTTGTCAGCAGACCGGGAATCACCACGCCATTGCCGTCAGTTCGGCAACGGCCGGGATGCACGTCACCCTGATGGCGCTGGGTATTGGCCCTGGCGATGACGTCATCACCCCCTCCCTGACCTGGGTCTCCACGCTGAATATGATCGTTCTGCTGGGGGCAAACCCGGTGATGATCGATGTGGACAAAGATACCCTGATGGTCACCCCGGACGCGGTAGACGCCGCGATTACGCCGCGTACCAAAGCGATTATCCCGGTGCATTACGCCGGTGCGCCATGTGATATCGATGCTATCCGCGCGGTGGGGGAACGTCACGGTATTCCGGTGATCGAAGATGCGGCACACGCCGCGGGCACGTACTACAAAGACCGTCACGTGGGCTGGCAGGGCACGGCAATTTTCTCCTTCCACGCCATTAAAAACATGACCTGCGCCGAGGGCGGTCTGGTGGTGACGGATGACGAACAGCTGGCACAAAAAATCCGCAGCCTGAAATTCCACGGTCTGGGCGTCGATGCCTATGACCGCCAGACCCACGGCCGCGCGCCGCAGGCCGAAGTGATCGCGCCCGGCTTTAAATACAACCTCGCGGATATCAACGCCGCGCTGGCGCTGGTGCAGTTGGGCAAACTGAAACAGGCCAATAAACGCCGTCAGGACATCGCCGAACGCTACCTGCGCGAGCTGGCCGACACGCCGTTCCAGCCGCTCACTATTCCATCATGGCCGCATGTGCACGCCTGGCACCTGTTTATTATTCGCGTGGATGAAGCCCGCTGCGGGATCTCCCGCGATAACCTGATGGCGGCCCTGAAGGAGAAGGGCATCGGCACTGGCCTGCATTTCCGCACGGCACACACCCAAAAATACTACCGCGAGCGTTTTCCTGATGTATCGCTCCCGCATTCTGAATGGAACAGCGCGCGTATTTGTTCTCTCCCACTTTTCCCGGACATGACTCATGACGACACAACCCGCGTCATTACCGCGCTCCATCAGCTTGCAGGACATTGATATGTTCAGTGCGCCGCCTGTACAAAAAGTTTCTGTGGTGATCCCCGTTTATAACGAGCAGGAGAGCCTGCCCGAACTGATCCGCCGCACCACCGCCGCCTGCGAGACGCTGGGCAAAGCCTACGAAATCCTGCTGGTGGATGACGGCAGCAGCGATAACTCCGCCCTGATGTTGACCGAGGCTGCGCAGGCCGAAGGCAGCCATATCGTCGCGGTGCTGCTTAACCGCAACTACGGCCAGCACTCGGCCATTATGGCCGGGTTCAGCCACGTGACGGGGGATCTGGTCATCACGCTGGATGCCGATCTGCAAAACCCGCCGGAGGAGATCCCCCGGCTGGTCGCCAAAGCCGACGAAGGGTACGACGTGGTAGGTACGGTACGGCAGAATCGTCAGGATAGCCTGTTCCGCAAGCTGGCTTCCCGCACCATCAACCGCCTGATCCAGCGCACCACCGGCAAAGCGATGGGCGATTACGGCTGCATGCTGCGCGCCTATCGCCGCCATATTGTCGACGCCATGCTGCACTGCCATGAACGCAGCACCTTCATTCCGATTCTGGCGAATACCTTTGCCCGTAAGGCGACGGAGATCCCGGTGCTGCACGCCGAGCGTGAGCACGGGGAGTCGAAGTATAGCTTTATGCGTCTTATCAACCTGATGTACGACCTCATCACCTGCCTGACCACCACGCCGCTGCGCCTGCTGAGCGTCTTTGGCAGCATTATCGCGCTGGCCGGGTTCACGCTTTCCGTTTTGCTGGTCGTCCTGCGTCTGGTCTTTGGCCCCCAGTGGGCGGCGGAAGGGGTGTTCATGCTCTTTGCCGTGCTGTTCATGTTCATCGGCGCCCAGTTTGTCGGGATGGGCCTGCTCGGTGAGTACATTGGCCGTATCTATAACGATGTTCGCGCACGTCCGCGCTACTTTATTCAACGTGTTGTCCGCCAGGAACACAAAGTCTCTCAAGAGGAAAAACACCCATGAAAGCTGTTGTCTTTGCCTATCACGATATGGGGTGCGCGGGCCTGCTTGCCCTGCTTGAAGCGGGTTATGATATCGCTGCCATCTTCACGCATCCTGACGCCGCAGGCGAGAATAACTTCTTTGGCTCCGTGGCGCGTATCGCCGCCGAGCGCGGCATTCCGGTCTACGCGCCGGACGATATCAACCACCCGCTGTGGGTGGATCGCATTCGCGACACCGCCCCGGATGTCATCTTCTCGTTCTACTACCGCAACCTGATTTGCGACGATATTTTACGTCTGGCGACGAAAGGGGCATTTAACCTTCACGGCTCATTGCTGCCCGCCTACCGTGGCCGCGCGCCGCTGAACTGGGTGCTGGTGAATGGCGAAACTGAAACCGGCGTGACCCTGCACCGCATGGTGCACCGCGCGGATGCGGGTGCCATCATCGCGCAGCAGCGTGTTGCCATTGATGCGGATGAGACGGCGCTGCAGCTTCATCAGAAACTCTGCTCGGTGGCACAAAGCCTGCTGCGTGATGCCCTGCCGACCATCCTGAACGGCACCTTCAGCGAGACCGCTCAGGACGAGAGCAAGGCGAGTTGTTTTGGCCGCCGCACGCCGGAAGACGGCCGTCTGGACTGGAACAAGCCCGCCCGCCAGTTGCACAACCTGGTGCGCGCAGTGACCGACCCCTGGCCGGGGGCGTATAGCTTTGCCGGCGTCAGCAAATTCATCGTCTGGAAATCCCGCGTGCGCGACGATGTCCCGGCAGCGAAACCGGGCACTATCGTCTCTGTCTCTCCGCTGATTGTTAGCTGCGGCGAGCAGGCGCTGGAGATCGTGACCGGTCAGACCGACAACGGCGTTTATGTGCAGGGCGCGCAGCTGGCGCAGTCTCTGGGGCTGGTTCCCGGCGCCTTGATCACCAGCGCCCCGGTGGTGGCAATTAAGCGCCGCACCCGCGTACTGATCCTCGGCGTAAACGGTTTTATTGGTAACCACCTGACCGAGCGTCTGCTGAAAGACGATAACTACGAAATTTATGGCCTCGACATTGGCTCCGATGCCATCAGCCGTTTCCTTGACTGCCCGCGCTTCCATTTCGTGGAAGGGGATATCAGCATCCACTCCGAGTGGATCGAGTACCACATCAAAAAATGCGACGTGGTGCTGCCGCTGGTCGCCATTGCCACGCCGATTGAGTACACCCGCAATCCGCTGCGCGTATTCGAGCTGGACTTTGAAGAGAACCTGAAGATTATCCGCGACTGCGTGAAATACGATAAGCGCATCATCTTCCCGTCCACCTCCGAAGTGTACGGCATGTGTACCGATAAAAACTTCGATGAAGATACCTCTAACCTGGTAGTCGGGCCGATCAACAAGCAGCGCTGGATTTACTCCGTCTCTAAACAGCTGCTGGACCGCGTAATTTGGGCCTACGGCGAGAAAGAAGGGTTGCGCTTTACCCTGTTCCGGCCGTTCAACTGGATGGGGCCACGTCTGGATAACCTGAACGCGGCGCGCATTGGTAGCTCCCGCGCCATTACCCAGCTGATCCTGAACCTGGTGGAAGGCTCGCCCATTAAGCTCATTGAAGGCGGTAAACAAAAACGCTGCTTCACCGACATCAGCGACGGCATCGAAGCCCTGTTCCGCATCATTGAAAACAAGGATGGCCGCTGCAACGGGGAGATCATCAACATCGGCAACCCGGATAACGAAGCGAGCATTCGTGAACTGGCCGAAATGCTGCTGGCAAGCTTCGAGCGCCATCCGCTGCGTAACCAGTTCCCGCCGTTTGCAGGATTCCGCGAAGTGGAAAGCAGCAGCTACTATGGCAAAGGCTACCAGGACGTTGAGCACCGCAAGCCGAGCATTCGCAATGCGAAGCGCTGCCTGAACTGGACGCCAACGGTGAAGATGGAGCAGACCATTGATGAGACGCTCGATTTCTTCCTGCGCACCGTGGAGCTGTCGGAACAGGCCTCATGAAAAAAGTCGGTTTACGCATTGATGTCGATACCTTCAGGGGAACGCGTGACGGCGTTCCCGGACTGCTGACGCTGCTGAGCAAGCACGATGTGCGTGCCAGCATCTTCTTCAGCGTGGGGCCAGACAACATGGGACGTCATTTATGGCGTCTGGTTAAACCGGCATTTCTGTTCAAAATGCTGCGCTCGCGCGCAGCATCGCTCTACGGCTGGGATATTTTGCTGGCCGGTACCGCATGGCCCGGCAGGCGTATCGGCGCGGGTAACGAAGCCATCATCCGTGAAGCGGCGCAGCACCATGAGGTCGGCCTGCATGCCTGGGATCACCATGCCTGGCAGGCCTGGGCGGGCGTCTGGGACATTCCTCGCCTGGCCCGGGAAATCGAGCGTGGTCTGCGGGAGCTGGAGGCCATTATCGGGCAGTCGGTGCGCTGCTCCGCCGTGGCCGGATGGCGTGCGGATCAACGCGTCGTGAAAGCCAAAGAGCCGTTCGCGTTTCGCTACAACAGCGATTGCCGGGGCAGCGGACCATTTTTACCGCAGCTCGGTGAAAACCGCGTTGGCACGGTGCAAATCCCGGTCACGCTGCCCACCTGGGATGAAGTGGTGGGGCGCGAGGTGACCGCCGACGGCTTCAACCGCTACATTCTGGACTGTATACATCGCGACACCGGCACGCCGGTCTACACCATCCACGCCGAGGTGGAAGGGATTGCGTATCAGCATGATTTCGATGCGCTGTTGACGCTGGCGGCGCAGGAGGGGATTCAGTTCTGCCCGTTGATCGACCTGCTGCCAGACGATCTCAGTACGCTGCCCGTCGGCAAAATTGTGCGAAGTGAAATGGCTGGCCGGGAAGGCTGGCTTGGCTATCAACAAACCGTGAGTCCGGTACCATGAAAGTCGCCCGTTATGGCTTAGGGCTTTTCGCCCTGTTTATTGTTTACTATCTCATTCCGGTTGATATCCGTCTGTTATGGCAGCCTGATGAAACGCGCTATGCGGAAATCAGCCGTGAAATGCTCGCCTCCGGCAACTGGATTGTGCCGCATTTTCTGGGGCTGCGTTACTTTGAAAAGCCGATTGCTGGCTACTGGGTCAACAGCCTCGGGCAACTGCTGTTTGGCCATACAAACTTTGCCGTGCGCGCCGGGGCCATCTTTTCCACCGGCCTGACGGCGCTACTGGTTATCTGGATGGCCTGGCAACTCTGGCGCGATAAACGCGTTGCCCTGTTCTCCGGCCTTATCTTCCTGACGCTGTTTCTGGTCTATGGCATTGGCACCTATGCCGTGCTCGACCCCATCATCTCCCTGTGGCTGGCGGCGGCGATGTGCAGTTTCTGGCTGGCCTCGCAGGCGCAGACCCTGACTGGCAAAGCGGGGGGCTACATCGTGTTGGGGCTGGCCTGCGGCATGGGGGTGATGACCAAAGGCTTTCTCGCTCTGGCGGTGCCGGTCCTTGGCGTCCTGCCGTGGGTGATTGTCCAAAAGCGCTGGAAAGAGGTGCTGATTTTTGGCGGGCTTGCGATCCTGAGCTGCGTGCTTATTGTCCTGCCCTGGGGGCTGGCGATTGCCCAGCGTGAACCCGATTTCTGGCGCTACTTCTTCTGGGTTGAACACATTCAGCGTTTTGCCCAAAGCGACGCCCAGCACAAAGCCCCGTTCTGGTATTACCTGCCATTCCTGGTCGCGGGCAGTCTGCCGTGGCTGGCGCTGTTGCCCGGTGCGCTGCGTCTGGGCTGGCGTGAAAAACATCCGGCAGGCGGCGGGCTTTATCTGCTCGGTTGGGTGGTGATGCCGCTTTTATTCTTCAGCATTGCCAAAGGGAAGCTGCCTACCTACATCCTGCCGTGTTTTGCCCCGCTGGCGATCCTGATGGCGCGCTATGCCTGCCTCGCTGCGGAAAAGGGGGCCAGCGTGTTACGTATCAATGCCGGGATCAACCTGGCGTTCGGTACCCTCGGTGTCATCGCGGCGTTAGTCGTGTCGCCGTGGGGGCTGGCTAAGCACCCGGTCTGGACGTCGGTCGAGCTGTATAAAGTCTTCTGCGCGGTGGTGGCCTTCCTCGTCTGGGCCGTGGTGGGCTGGTTTAGCTTCAGACGGAGCCAGCAGCGCTGGTGGCTGGCGGCGCTGTGCCCTGCCGGGCTGGCGTTGCTGATTGGTTTTGCCATTCCCAACCTGGTGGTGGACTCCAAACAGCCACAGTCGCTGGTGGATACCGTGCGCGACCCGCTCCAGCAGAGCCGGTTCGTGCTGGCCGATAACGTCGGCGTGGCGGCAGGGCTGGCGTGGGAGCTTAAACGTAATGACATCATCATGTTTGGTCAGAGCGGTGAGCTGCGTTACGGGCTGGATTATCCGGACGTGAAAGACCGCTTTATCACGAAAGATGACTTTGCGCAGTGGCTGGCGAGGCATCGCCAGCAGGGAAGCGTGTCGCTGGTGATCCTGCTGTCGAAGAACGACGATCTGAACCGGGATAACCTGCCAAAGCCGGACTACCTGTATATCCAGGGGCGGCTGGCTTACCTGCAGTATCTGCCGCAATGATGACCTGGCTTTGGCTGGTGCTGGCTAGTCTGCTGACCTGCGCGGGACAGCTCTGTCAGAAGCAAGCGACCCGTCCGGCGAAAACCGGGCGGCGTGGCGCGCATATTGTGCTGTGGCTGGGGCTCGCCTTGCTGGCGCTGGGCTGCGGCATGCTGGTCTGGCTGGTGGTATTGCAGCGTCTTCCCGTCGGGGTCGCCTATCCCATGCTGAGCCTTAATTTTGTCTGGGTGACGCTGGCAGCGAAGGGGCTCTGGCATGAGAAGGTGGCCCGACATCACTGGCTGGGCGTAGGGTTGATTATGATCGGGATTGTTCTGCTGGGAGGAAGCCTGTGAAAGGGGCGTGCTGGGCGTTATGCAGCGTGGCGTTAGTCAGTGCCGCGCAGTTGCTGCTGCGCAGTGCCATGCAGGCGCTTCCGCCCGTCGGCGAGGCGCTGGCATTTTTCAGGGCTCTCTGGCATTTTTCGTCCGGTACCGGCGCGCTGCTGCTGGGGCTGATGGGCTATGTGGCCTCTATGGGCTGCTGGTATCTGGCGCTGCATCGCATGGCGCTCAGCAAAGCGTACGCCTTGCTGAGCCTCAGTTATATTCTGGTGTGGGGCGCGGCGATCCTGCTGCCCGGCTGGGGCGAGTCGTTCTCGTGGCAGGGGCTGGCGGGTGTCGGGTTGATTATGCTGGGCGTGCTGGTGATATTCCTGCCCCGGACATCTCGTGGTGAAAAATCGCCCCGGGGGTAAGGGTGAACGGAGTGGGCGTGCAGACGGCGAGACTCAGCGAGCCAAACTGAAGCTGGCTGACCGAGTGGGCCTCAGAGGTACTGTCGATGCTGACAATCTGCCAGGCGCTGCCGCCTCGTTGCTTCACAATCGCCTCTTTACGCGTCCAGATCCCCCAGAAAGCCGGGAGCTTCGCTTCCTGCGCTTCGCGTTCCAGCTCTGCATGTTCCGCCACGCTGAAAACCGCGTTCGCCAGTGCCTGCCAGTTTTCACGCGGGCGTATCACTTAGATATCGCAGCCTACTTCACCTTCATCGCTCACCAGCAGGGCAATGTCGTCCCCGCTGTGGCTCAGGTTAAACCAGAGCCGGTGATCTTTCGCAAAGGCGGGTTTCCCCTGTTCACCGTACACAATGTCGGGCAGCGGAGACGGGGATAATGTCCGGGCGAGCAGCGTCCTGCCTGCCAGCCAGGAACGGTTTCGCGCACCCTGAGGTGCCATATCTGCGAGCGTTGACGCCAGCGGGTCCGCGCAAAGGGTGGAGATTTTTCCCAGTATAAACTGGTACATAGTTACGCCCAGCGTTTGATAATGATTGAGGTATTGATGCCGCCAAACGCGAAGTTATTGCTTTGCAGATACTCGCAGTCAATCTGACGGGCTTCCCCCATAATATAATCTAAAGCACCACATTGCTCATCCGGTTGTCTTAAATTGAGCGTCGGGGCAAACCAGCCTTCACGCATCATCTGCACGCTCATCCACGCTTCCAGCGCACCGCAGGCACCTAACGTATGGCCAAAATAGCTCTTCAGCGAGGAGAGGGGGACCCTGTCGCCAAAGATGGCCGCAGTGGCCTGGCTTTCGGCGATATCACCCCGATCGGTGGCGGTGCCGTGGGCGGAAATATACCCGATGTCCGTGGCGCCTAAACCAGCCATTGCCAGCGATTGCTCCATGCAAATTTGCATGGTTTCACGCTGCGGCTGGGTGATATGCGCTGCATCGCAGTTGGTGGCAAAGCCCACGATTTCGCCGTAGATGGTCGCCCCGCGTGCTTTGGCGTGCTCCAGTTCTTCCAGAATCAGCGTGCCTGCCCCTTCGCCGATGACCAGACCATCGCGCGCGGTATCGAAGGGCGACGGCGTGGTTTTCGGCGCGTCGTTGCGCTGGCTGGTGGCGAACAGCGTATCAAATACCGCCGCCTCTGAAGGACAAAGCTCCTCGGCGCCCCCGGCGACCATAACGGTCTGATAACCATGGCGAATGGCTTCCCAGGCGTAACCAATCGCCTGGCTGCCGGAAGTACAGGCACTCGACGTGGGAATGACGCGCCCCCGCAGACCAAAGAACAGGCCGGTATTGACCGCGGTGGTGTGCGGCATCATCTGCACATAGGTGGTGCCGGTGATGTTATTGGTGTGTTTTTCCATCAACATGGAGGCAAAGTCGCTTACCGGGCCCGTGCTGCCCGTGGACGACCCATAGGCGATGCCGGTTTGCCCCTGCGTCAGTACCGGGTCATCGATCAGGCCCGCCTGCTCAAGCGCCAGTTCGGTGGCGCGGGTGGAGAGCAGCGACACGCGGCCCATGGCGCGAATGCGCTTGCGGGTATAGTGTGCCGGAAGGGTGAAATCCTCGATGGGGGCGGCCAGCAGCGTTTGCAGACCGGCATACTCTTGCCACTCCGTCATGATGCGCACGGCGTTTTCGTAGCCGAGCAGCCGCTGTGAAATGGTCGGCCAGTCCTCGCCAAAGGCGGTCACGCCTCCCATTCCCGTAATCACCACCCGACGCGTCATAACATCCCCCCGTTGATCGAGATCACCTGGCGTGTCACATAGCCTGCCCGGTCTGACATCAGATAACTCGCCAGACCGGCCACCTCGTCCGCCTGACCCATGCGCTGCATCGGGATCATGGACATGGCCTCTTTCAGCGCGGCCTCTTCCATCTCGATCATGCCGGTATCAATCAGCCCGGGCGCGATGCAGTTGACGGTAATTTTGCGTTTTGCCAGTTCAATGGCCAGCGCTTTGGTGGCGCCGATAATACCGGCCTTGGCGGCACTGTAGTTCACCTGTCCGCGGTTGCCCATCACGCCTGACACGGACGACAGGGTGATAATCCGCCCGCCCTTGCGGGTTGCGATCATCGGCATGATGCAGGGATGAATAACGTTATAAAAACTGTCGAGGTTGGTGTGGATGACGCTATCCCAGTCCTCGTCGCTGAGCGCCGGAAACGCGCCATCGCGGGTTATCCCGGCATTGCTGACCACGCCATACCATGCGCCAAAGGTGCTGATTTCCTGTTCCAGAACCTCGCGGCACTGCTCGCGGTTGCCCACGTCAAAGGTCAGTAAACGACCCGTTCCGCCAGCCTGAACAATGGCCTCCAGCGTCTCATGCGCCCCATCAGCATCGCGATGGTAATGCACGCCTACGGTGAAACCGTCAGCGGCAAGCTGACAGGCGATGGCGCGGCCAATGCCTTTGCTGGCGCCCGTGACCAGTACGGAACGTGTCATGATGAAGCTCCCTGAGAGAAAAGTGAGGTTAATTCGTCCTCGCTGGGCTGGAACGTATTCACACGGCCCGTGGCAAGGGGGACGTTATCCGTCTGGATTGTGCATTCAAAGCTGCCAAAGCGTTCGTCCTGCATCAGGCGCTCAATGGTAATGGTTAACGTAGTGCCTGCAGCAAAGCGGCCCGTGCTGCACACCAGCTCGCGCGCGCCCAGCACCATGCCCAGCGGGCTGTGGGGCAGGCCTTTTTGCAGACGGTGCCATTCAGACCAGACGCCCACGGTCTGGGCCATCAGTTCCAGCGCAAACCAGCCCGGCAGATCGCCGTCAACGTTCAGGAACGGCGCAAGCACACCGTGCCCGTCGACCGTGACGCTGCACACCGCGCTGCTGTCGGTGACACGCTCAACGCGCTCCAGCAGCATCATCGGTGCGTCGTGAGGCAGGTAGTCGGCGGGGGATAAATAACTCATGACACTCTCCCCAGCAGAAGGCTGGCGTTGTTACCGCCAAAGGCGAATGAGTTCGATAAAATCACCGGTTTTGTCAGCGGCGCACGCTGATGCAGCAGGCCGCAGGGCGGCAGCGTGTCGTCCGGCGCGTAGCGGGAAAAATCCTGCGGCGGCAATGGCAGGTCACGGGTCAGGATCAGCCAGCTTAATGCGGCTTCAGTGATCCCGGCCGCGCCAAGCGTATGGCCGGTGAGGTGTTTGGTGGAGCTACACGGTACCCGGTCGCCAAAGAGGGCGTTAATCACGTGCGCCTCAATCCGATCGTTGAGGGGAGTGGCGGTGCCGTGCAAATTAATATAGCCCACGTCATCTGCCGTCATGCCTGCCTCCTTCAGCGCCTGGGTAATGGCGCGAATGGCGCCTTCTCCCTCGGGATGTGGGGCAGAGATATGGTACGCATCGCTCGATTCACCCGCCCCCAGCAGCGCAACCTGATCCGGTTCGCGCGTCAGCACCATGAGGGCCGCCGCTTCACCGATGGTGATCCCCCGGCGGTCTCGGCCAAACGGCTCGCACTGCGTGGGCGAGAGCGATTCAAGGCTGTTAAAACCATTGACCGGCATACGGCTTAAGCTGTCTGCCCCGCCTACAAGGGCGACATCCACCAGTCCGGCCTCAATCAGACGCTGTCCGCTGATGATCGCCCGGGCGCTGGAGGAGCAGGCAGTCGAAATGGTATACGCCGGGCCATCCAGCTGCAGCCAGTTGGCGAGGAAGCGGGAGGGGTCGCCCAACTCCTGCTGCGGGTACTGCCATTGCGGGCTGCGTTCGCCGTTCAGGGAGAGGCGCACGTACTCATCGCCTTCATCCAGCCCTGAGGTGCTGGTGCCCAGCACCACCGCCACGCGGTCGCGGCCCACGCGGGCGATGGCTGCCTCAACGGCAGGCTGAATCTGTGCCAGCGCCGCCAGCAACAGCTGATTATTACGGCTGCGGTGTGCTGCCAGGCTATCCGGTATCGGCGGCAGTTCACCCTCAACGCCGCCCAGCATGGCATCAGGTAATCCTTGCAGCCATCCGGCGCGATGACGCATACCCGGCGCAATCCCGGCGTTCAGGTTGGCCGCGATCTCATCGGCCGAGTTGCCCAGCGCGTTGACCATGCCAACAGCGGAAATGTAAATCATCTCAGTCACCCAGATATTGAATGGTGATGTGGTATTTAAAGACGTGCTGCGCAATGCTGATCGGCTCGCGCTTACCGTTGCGTTGCAGGTAGACAATCTCGGTGACCAGCTTGCCGTCAGGGTTACGCAGTTCGCGTCGGGTGTCAGTATCCTTTAGCGTCCATCCCTTCGGCAACTGCGGCTGCCAGGCGCTGAGCGGCCAGTGGCTGAGCATCACATCCGCCAGCACCTGGCTGGCGGGCGGTAGCTGGGGCATAACGACCGACTGCTCGGTATGGATCCCGGTGTTGTCATAGGTCGCGAGAAACAGGCGGATCCCCACCGACGAGAGCCCGGCAAGCGTCACTTTTTGCCCGTCAGCGTTCAGCAGAACCAGCAGCGACTGAGTCTGACCGTTAAATCGGCCGGTCAGCAACTGCTGAGAACGGATGGCTGGCGTAATGCCCGGCGGTGGCAGCGTCACCTGCGTGCCCGGCTGAAGCCAGGCCTGCGGGCGAGTTTCTTCAGTATCGGTCGAATGGCTGCAGCCTGCCAGCAGCAGCGTCGCAGCCAGCGCGGCGACGCGGTAAAAAGCGTTCATCATGGTTTTCTCTCGTTCCTGGCTGGCATCGCCAGCGGGGCCAGCAAGAAGGCGGTGAAAATACCGCTTACCAGCACAATTCCAAAGCTGCTGATGGCCTGCGTCGCGCTGAACACCAGCATGCCCAGCGTCAGCAGCGTGGTCATCATCGCCAGGGTGATAGCCAGCATCGACGTCAGCGGCGTGCCGCGCGGGTTGCTGAAAAACAGCGTGTAGTTGATGCCAATGCCGAGCACCAGCACCAGCGCCAGCAGTGAAAACAGATTGACGGAATGCCCGGCGACGGCCAGCGCCGCCAGCCCGCAGCTGAGCGACAGTACCGACGGCACCAGGCTGATAAGCCCCTGACGCCAGCCAAGTCGGATTATGGCGCCGCAGGCAATCGCCGCCAGCGCTACGCACAGTAGCCCCGTCAGCAGGGTGCGGTAGTGGGCAAACAGGCTGTCAAAACTGGCCTTACGATCGATCCAGACGACCCCTTCATGCTGTGCCGCCCGTTCACTTAGCGCCGTACTGTTTTTGACGCCGTCCACCGGGACGAGCACGCCGCTTTCGCCGCCCGGCAGGGTCAGCCAGAGCAGACGCCAGCCTTCGCTGGCCGGGCTGGCAAGCCAGGCGTCCACGCTGACAGGCATTGGCGTCAGATCCGGTGAGACGGTGTTCAGTCCGGCGCTGTGCAGCACGTTCATTACCGCAGGCGCAGCGTGGTGCAGCAGCGCCAGATCGCTTTTTTGACGCTTCATGGAGTTCAGCGGCAGGGTTCGCCAGCTTGCCAGCTCACCCGCTTTTTGCGCCTGTGCCAGCGCAGGGGTAAAGGCCTCCAGCCGCTCCAGCGTCTGCTGGGCTGACGTGCCGTAAACCACAAACCATTTCTGATCGACGCGCTGGCCGGTCAGGGCGGTAATGGTCTTCTCCTGCGCCAGAATCGTTTTCGGCAGCGCCTGCAGCTGGGCGATATCGTCGTCCACCTTCAGGGTGGCAATACCTGCGGCGGAAAGGAGCGCCAGCGTGACGGGCAGGCCAACCGCGAGTGTTTTATTACGTCGCCAGGCGGTCAGCCAGCTCGACATCGCTCTGCTGGCCGGAACCGGGCGTACCGGCAATCCACGGCACAGCCAGGGGTGCCAGAATATCACCGTCAGGCACGAGGCGCTCAGCCCCACGGCGGCAAATAGCGCCATCTGGCGGATCCCGGGGAAGGGGGCCAGCATCATAATCAGGTACGCCACGACGGTCGTCAGAAGCGCCAGCAGCAGGGCATTACGCACTTTATCCAGACTTTGCCACGGCGAGTTTTCGCCACCGTGCACCAGCCGTTCGGTCAGGTAGTAGAGGGTGTAATCGGCCGAAATACCGATGATGCTCATGCTCATCACCAGCGTCATCAGATGCAGCTCGCCAAAGAACAGCAGGGTGGCGACCGTGCCCGCCAGCGCGCCGATGCCAATGGAGATCGCGCACAGCAGCAGCGGACGCAGGGAGCGGAATGTCGCCACAATCAGCAGGAGTACGCCCAGAAGTGTGGCGACACCCAGCGTGGAGATATCCCGTTTGGCCTGCTGGCTGGCGTAATCGCTGTAAAACACCGTGCCGCGAGACAGCAGTTGCGCCTGTGGGTAATGCGTTTTCAGCGTCGCCTGCAGCGCGTTCAGGGTGGTCACCAGCCGGTGGGTTTGCTGCATATCAAAAGAGGAACCGGCCAGCTCGCCGTGCAGCAGATACCAGTAGTTTCCGGCGTCATCCTGCGTCACCAGCCAGCCGTCCATCAGCCGCAGCTTCTGGCCGTTTTGCGCCAGCGCGAGCTGCGCGCCGCGCATCAGCATCAGCGGATCGTTTTGCAGCTCCTTGCCGCTCACGCCGGAAAAGGCCGAGTAAAGCTGAGATAAAACCCACTGCGCCTGCGCTTCACCGCCGTTTTGCAGGCGGGCGCGGGTGGCGGGGTCAATCATCCCGTTGCGGTGCTGCCAGAAAAACTCGCCCCAGGCTTGTTGCCCGGCGGCGTCCATGGGCCCTTTGACCTCGCTCAGCGCTCCGCTGCGTTGCAGCAGCGTCAGCCACTGCTGCGCCACGCGCGGATCGGGTTTTTTGCCGGGGCTGACCAGCCAGACCAGCTGACGGTCGAGCCGCTGCATAAAGCCGTCGTTGAGCGCCGGAGGGATCGCCCCCAGCGTCTGTGTCGGCAACATGGCCAGCACGCTGCTGTTCAGGCGCGCGCCGGGCAGCAGCGACACCAGCAGGCCCAGCATAATCAGGCATCCCGCGGCCCAAAGCAGCGCCGGGCGCAGCGATTTACGGTGCGGCAAAGCGTTGGCGTTCGTCATCGGTCAGGCTGGCGGGTGTCAGTCGGTGACTGGAGAGGGTGATATCCGTACGGTCGCCCTGTTTGTCGTTAAGACGAATAGACTCCAGAAAGGTCGCACCGCCCAAATCGAGGGTGGTGAAAATGGTGTTCAGCGGCGTCGTGGTGGGCGTGAGCACCAGCGACCAGCGGCCTTCCCCCAGGTCTTGAAAATCGATGCGGAAATTCTCTTCCAGCACCTTGCGGTCGGCCTGGAACAACGCCCGCAGCAGGTGGTTGAACTGGAACATCTGCGGATTATTGTCGGCGGTAATGGTCTGCGGCGGCTGGCCGTTGATGGTCTGCACCATCCGTTTGTCATCCAGCAGCAGCGTCATGGGGAACGGGGCTTTTTGATCCCACAGCAGGCCGCTGTCACGGGCGATCACCATCTCGCCCTGCGAACGCAGCGGCTGCGGCATGTCTTTGATCGTACGAACCTGCTCGAAGTGAGCGCGCACCACGGGCTGTTGCGTAAACCGCTGCTGCAGTTCATCCAGCGTCACGGCGCTGACCAGCGGGCTAAACATCAGTGCCAGCAAAGGCAACCATTTCATGGCGTGACTCCCATACGTTCAAACAAGATCTCCGGGCTGACAAAGCACATTTCGCGGGTGGCTGCGTCGACCGCCACCTGGATGGTGTAACCGGTGGTGGTGCGTTTACCGGTCTGCGCGTCGAAGATTTGATAGGCAATGCGCAGACGGTTTTCATACTCTTCAATCTGCGCCCGGACCCGGATGCGTTGTTCAAAGGTCACCGCATCGCGGTATTTCACCCGCGTATCGACCACCGGCCAGACATAGCCGGAGGCTTTCATCTGGCGATAGCCGTAGTCGAACTGATTGAGCAGCGCTTCGCGGGCTATTTCAAAGTAGCGGAAATAGTTGCCGTGCCAGACCACGCCCATCATGTCGACGTCGTGGAACGGGACGGTGATTTCAACTTCCGTCGTAAAGCGGGGATCGGTCAGCACCCTTTACTCCTTCTCGCTGATTTCGGGCAACTGCCAGAAATCGAAAAAATTAAACCAGTCGAGCGGTGACAGTAAGGCGTAATGTTCCAGCCGCTGCGCGTAGCGATCGACGGTATGTTGCAGCGCCTGCTGACGTTCACCGCGCGGCAACAGCAGCGGGTCGGCGAACGGTTCGCAGTGCAGGGTCAGCGTCCCCTGCTGGCTGAGGGCAAAAATCAGCACCACCGGACAGCGCAGAATGGAGGCCAGGATAAACGGCCCCTGCGGGAACGGCGCGGGCTGGCCCATAAACGCGCTCCAGATCACTCGCCAGCTGCCGCCGCGCTGCGGTGTGACGGCGATACGATCGCCCACGATGGCCACCCATTCGCCGCGATCCAGCTTTTCTTTGATCAGGATAGCGGTCTCCGGGCCGATGTCAGTGACGGGCATCAGGTGAATGCCCGCCTGCGGAGCCATCTCTTCCATAATCTGCTTAAAGCGTTGGGCGTTATCGCTAAAGACCAGGGCGTTGATGGTTTTCCCCCCTTCACGCTGTGCCAGCGCCCGGCAGGCTTCCACGTCGCCAAGATGCGAGGCCAGCAGCAGTTTACCCTGTGGATCGTCCAGCCCCAGCGCCTCGCGGGCACCCGGTGCAAACACCAGATCGCGATGCAGCTTCATCTCGCCGCGCCAGCTGGCCACCTTGTTCAGCATGGCATGACCAAAACGCAGGAAGTGAAAAAAGCTGTTCAGCCGGGGGGGCGGTAGGATCTGTCGCTGTGCCATGACCTCTTTAACCCGCCTAAGCCATTGCCGCGACGCCTGACGCGCCGAACGGGCGGTAAGCCAGTAAACGGCGGTGACCGGCCACAGCAGGAGGGTGAAGGCCTTGCGCCCAAGCAGTTGCCAGACGCGTAACATCAGGCGCATACCCCATAGCCCTTTGACCTCCTGCTGTTGCGCCCAGTGCTGCGGCCGACGGCGCATCAGCAGGGAAGGGATGCGCGGCAGCATCCCCAGGAACAGACGGGTATGCATCAGCGAGATGCGCACGTTGTCTTTTAGCGCATCGAAGTGGGATACACCGTTTGCCGGGTAGGTGACGCGGGTGGGCAGAAAATAGCTGGGCGTGCCCTGCCAGTAGAGGCGGACCATCACTTCAGTATCAAAGTCCATGTGCTTGCCGAGCGGGGTACGTGCGGCAAGCTGCATCACCGGCGTGATCGGATAGACCCGAAAGCCGCACATGCTGTCTTTAAGCTGCAGGGACAACGTTTCAATCCAGACCCAGACGTGCGTTATCCAGCGTCCGTAAAGGCGCGAACGGGGTATGGAGTCATCGTAAACGGGTTGACCGGAAATCAGCGCCTCGGGGTGACGTTGCGCCACCGCCAGAAAACGGGGGAGATCTTCAATGGCGTGCTGGCCGTCGGCATCCACCTGGATTGCATGAGTGAAGCCGCGCTCTGCGCAGGCTTTCAGCCCCGCCATTACCGCCGCGCCTTTGCCGCTGTTTTTCGCCAGACGCAGCAGCGTAACCTGCGGATGCTGCTCCGCTAAGTGTGCCAGGGTGTGGCGCGTGCTCTCTTCGCTACCATCGTCAACCACCAGGCACGGGAGGTCAAACGGTGCCAGACGTGCGAGCACCGCGGCCATCATCGCACCGTGGTTGTAGCAGGGGATCAACACGCAGGGGCGGAACGTTACTGACATAGGCGAATCTTCCCGCTGCTGGCGGTATGGCGTTCACTGCCCGCATGGCGCTGGTAGCTGAAGCTGAGCATCTGACGGGCAGGGTGCCAGTCAAGGATCAGCGTCACCGTGTTGTCCGGCAACAGCGGGGCCGCAAACTTCACATTCTGAATGCTGTGAAAACGGTAGCCCGGTGCCATCAGGGTGGTAGCGTAATGCATCACCCAGTCGAGTTGTGCAACGCCAGGGAGCAGGGGCTGGACAGCAAAATGTCCCTTAAACCAGAGCAGGTCAGGATCAAGATAAAGCGTTATCTCCAGATGCTCCGGGTGAGTCTGGTGGCGTTCGATTTCATGAATCTTCATGAAATAACTCCTGTAGCTGTGCAGTCACACGCTTGTTCATGCTGTTGACCGGGATTTCATCGACAATGCGCCAGTAGCGGGGCACGGCAACCGGTTCAAGGCAGGGGCGAAGGGCGCGACGCCACGCGGATTCCTGGGCATTTTTACCCCCGTTGTCTCTGTGCAAGCGCGCCGCGTCACTGAGTACCAGCAGCACGCCAATGGCCTGACGACCACGGCGAGTGACCGCCAGCGCTGCGGCGTCGCAGATGCCGTCCAGCGCCAGTAACCGCTGCTCAATCTCATCGAGCGAAATGCGTTTGTCTTCAATTTTGACCACCCGGCCACGGCGTCCGATGATGTTGAACTGCCCGTCAGCCGCGAAATGCAGGATATCATCCAGCACGACTCCTTCAGCCTCGCGGATCAGTGGCGACATCACCCGATCGCCGTGGAACGTTACGCCGGGAAACGGCTGCCAGAGCGTTGTCTCATCCAGACGGTGACGCCAGGCTATAACGCCCGTTTCGGTGCTGCCGTAAATTTCATCAGGCCAGACGTTCAGCCAGTCATGACAAGGAATGATGTCGCGCCAGGGCAGTTCGCCCCCGGCTGAGAGCAGCAGGGCAACCGGAGGCGGCACAAGCGAGGTGTCGAGCCGCTTGAGGAATGCCGGGCTGCTGATAAAGAGATACCGTTTGTCCTGCGGCAGCGCTGACAGCTGTTCTGCATACTGCAGCAGGGAGGCGTGCAGCGGCAGGCCAAGCGCCATGGGTAAGACAACACGAAACGTCAGGCCATACAGATGATGCAACACCACGGAGGCCACGACGTGACAGCCTGTCAGCCGTTCGCCAAACCGATCGGCGAGCAGACGGGCTTCCCGATCCAGGCCGATCACCGGCTTAATCACCCGCTGCGGCGTGCCGGTGGAGCCAGAGGTAAAGAGCTCGATAACGCGCGTCTCGTCAATGGCAGGCAAGGGGGAAAAGGGGGTGTTTGTCGGCGCAGTGGCGATGACCAACCGCAGTCGCCCTGAAAACTCGAGCGTGGTGTCGCTCAGGACGCCGCTGAACATAGCCCGCTGTTCGTTAAGCTGCGCCCCCCGGCTGTGCCCGGGGAGCACGGGGGTTTTACCCGCATGAAGCGCCGCCAGCAGGGCGACGATAAAAAGATAGCCGTTTTCAAAACAGAGCGCCCAGCGCTCGCCCTCTTCCTGACGCAGCGCGTCGACCAGCTGCGTAACATCGTGGCGCAGATCGCCCAGCGTCCAGATACGATCGTCAAGCCAAGCGACAGGCGTCTCATCAGGACGCGGGGCGTTTAGCCACTGGCTCAGAGGAAGCGGTTTATCCATCGTTTTTTATTACCCGTTGTCGCACCAGCCATTCACCCGCCATTAACGTTCCCATCAGGATGTAGGAAAGCATCCCGTTCCACAGCGTCCACAGGCGCAGGTCGGCGTACAGCACGGTAAACAGCGCGACTGCGCCATTGCCGATAAAAAAGCCGCACCAGACTTTCGTCACTTTACGCGTGTAACGAACCCCGGCAGGAGACAGCTGGGGCTCCCGTATCCGCGCCAGCCGTTCCACCATCGGCATGGATGTCCACAGCGAGCCCCCAAAGACCACCAGCATCACCAGATTAACGACCACCGGATAAAACAGCACCCACAGGTGAGCGTGAAAAAGGCTCGCCACGCACAGCACTGCCCCGGCCAGCGCCACGCTCAGGAAAACGTAGCGCAAGGGGCCGCGCTGCTGGCGCGTCTGCCAGACACGCAGCAGCAACACCAGCGCCATCAGGGGCAATATCCATTGCAAATGGTGGCTTGCAAGGCCATAGCCAATCAAAAACGGCCAGGCCAGCAGCATCAGACCTGTCAGTATCGGGATGAGCGGAATGGCAGGCACGTCAGGCGTCGCGCTGGAGTTGTTCCACAACCTCGACGATGTCCTGAACGGTACGCACCGCTTTGAAGGTTTCAGGCTTAATTTTATGCCCCGTCTTCTTCTGCAGGTTAACCACCATATCTACGGCATCAATGCTGTCGAGATCCAGGTCTTCGTAAAGCCGGGCCTGCGGCGTAATGAGCTCAGGGTCGAGTTCAAAAAGTTTAATAAGAAGCGCAGAGACTTCCTGATAAAGGGTTTCTTGTTCTGTCATAGCGGGTCATTCTCAGGCGCGTTGTTGATGAATAAAAGCGGCGAGCGTGGCAACGGAATAGAAGTGCTGACGCATCTCGTCGCTCTCGGCAGAAAGCACTACGCCGTACTGATTTTTCACAGCCAGCCCCAGCTCCAGGGCATCAATAGAGTCCAGACCCAGTCCGTCACCAAACAGCGGAGCGTCGGTGTCGATATCCTCTGGGGTAAGTTCTTCCAGATTCAGCGTAGAGATAATGAGATTCTTAATTTCAAGATAGAGCGCTTGCATCTTTCATTCCTGACAAAGATTGAAGACCGGATGTTAATTGCTGCTGCATATGCCGGTTTAACTGCCTTGCCGCCAGCGCAGGTTCGTGCTGGCTCGCATCGTAAAAATCATGAATGTTGATGCGTTCGCGAACATCCACGGTAAAAATGGGTTTTTTGGGCGGCACATTGTACCAGCGACTCTGTTTATCCAGCATGCGTTCGCTACAGTGGATCACCACCACGCGCAGAGAGCTGTTGCAACGAACGGCAATATTCGCCGCTCCCCGCTGCAGGGTAATGGCTTCGCCCACGCGGGTGCGGGTGCCTTCCGGGAAAATCAGCAGGGTGTCACCCTGCGCCAGACGCTGCTGGCTGGCACGAAGCAGCGTTTCTGCTTCGCTGTTGATCAGGTAATCGGCTGCACGGATCACGCCGCTGACAAAGGGGTTACGCAGCAGCGCGCTTTTCACCAGACAGTCGGTTTCGTTCATCACCGAGGCGAGGATCACATAGTCCAGCAGCGAAGGATGGTTGGCTATCACCAGGCAGCCGCGCTCGGCGCGCAGAACGTCCAGATTGTTAAAGCGGTAATCCAGCACGCCGGTTCCGCGAACGACCGCCAGGAACAGCCGAAAACTGGCGGAGATGCTGCGTCGCGCCAGTCGGCGGCGTGCCGTGCGATCGCGCTGAAAAATCAGCAGCAGGTTAAACCAGACCAGCGACAGCAGCAGCCCGCCAAGGCCAAACAGGGCGAAGCAAAACCCGGTCATCAGCATGCGCCATAACCGATCGAGGCGGGAGAGGATCTGGCTCATTGGCGCGTCCACTGCCACTGCAAACGCTCGCCCGCCAGGGCAAATTGCCGCGCGTCGCTCAGGTAATGTCGCAGGAACTGAAGGCTTTGCGGCAGCGCGGGCTCTTCCCATGTGCTTTCGCGATGGGTTTCACAGCAGAGCGCGTCCCCGGCTTCAATCACCAGCGCAAGGGCGTAAGGCCAGACGGGCATCTGCGGCGGGAGCCCGGCGTGATAAAACTCGGGCAGGACGCCGTCAAAATCCACCAGCAAAACGCGGGAGTAGCCCGCGTGAAGCAGACTCAACACTTCGCACAAACTTTGCTGGAAGGTGTCCATCCCGGCGGAGACCGAGGATGAGACAATCGGCTGACCTGCGGTGATCGTAAGATTGCCGACCGCGGCGTTATGAACAGACATTGCAAAATCGGTGGGGGAGACGGGTTGCTCCGTCGCCAGCGCTTGCAGAATACGGTAGTTGCGTTCCAGCTCGCCATGGCGGCTGCTGTAGACCACGGCATCGATACGATGTTTGCGCAGCATCGCAAGACCAATATCCACCGCCAGCTTACTGCCCGAATTGAGGCGGCGGGCGGTCATCATCGGCAGATCGGTCAGTTTTGCAAGCGGCGCGGCGGGATCGATGGCGTCAGACTGGCGCGACCATGCCTGCCATGCGCCGGCATCGCTGAGTCCTGGCGCTCTGGCCTGCCAGTCGATAATGGTGAGGGTAAATTTCATCTACGCGCGTCCGCGATAAACCTGTTTCTGTGATTTTTACTTCGCAAGCGCGATGTTACAGCGTACATCGTACAGTGTTGTCGCAGGCTTGCGAATAACGTTTCTCCTAAAAATTTCCCGTAGAGTCATGTTCCGTCTCACCCCAGACGATTAACCGGGAAGCCGACTCTTGGGTCGGCCCGGCCCCAGCAGTATCGCCAGTTTGCTGCCGCCTTTGGTGGTCTCCATCCAGATTTTACAGACGCTGGTGAGCGGTACCGACAGCAGCATCCCAACCGGGCCCAGCAGCCATCCCCAAATCAGTAAGGATAAGAACACCACCAGCGTCGACATGCCCAGCCGGTGGCCCATCATCCGTGGTTCAAGAATATTCCCCAGCACCATATGCACCACGAGGAACAGCGCCCCCACCAGCATGCACTCATAGAAGCCATTAAACAGAAACGCCTGAATCATGGGCGGCACGGCGGAGAGTACCGCGCCAATGTTGGGCACGTAGTTCAGCAAAAACGCCAGCACTCCCCACATCAGCGCGAACTGCACGCCCATCAGCATCAGCCCCAGCCAGACAATCACGCCGGTCCAGACGCTCAACAGGGTTTTTAAGGCCAGATATTTGGAGACGCCCTTTAACGCGCGGTGTAAACCGGCGATGTGAATTTGCGGATTATTCAGCGCGAAACGCAGCTTATAGGGCACGTGGCGCACTTCGAACAGCATAAACACCACCGTCATGACCAGCAGCAAAATGCTGGCCATGGCGCCGGACAGGCCGGTCATCAGCGTGGTGGCGTAGGTCATGATTTTTTCGGAATCCATCCGGCGCAACATCCGTTCCGGCGAAATATGCAGATTCAGAAACGGCATCATCTCCTGAAGCGCCACGATCTTGCGCGTCAGCTCTTTGTTGTATTGCGGCAGCATCGTGGAGAATTCGCTCAGCGAGGCGGCCAGCACGCCGAAAAGGGCAGTGAGGGCAATCAGCATCACGATAACCACAATGGTTATGGCCACCGGGCGGCTGATACCCCGGCGCAAAAACCAGGTCACCAGCGGGTTAAGCACAATGGCAAAAAAGAGCGCCAGCAGAAGCTGGACAATAATATCGGCGGCAGCATGGATACCGGCGAGGATCACCACCAGGGAGGCGAGTTTTAACAGGATGTGGAGTCCTGCTTTGTCGGGCGGGTTAGGGGTCATTCGTGTTCCTTAATGTGATTGCCCGTTAAGTGTAGTGCGCGGGTTTCGCTTCGTCTGGCACCGTTAATCTGAAAGTCGCTGCTGATTTTCTGCTGGCGTCGTGGTAATAGTGAAACACTGTTGCAAAAATCCAGGTAAAACCTCATGCCCGAACCCGCCGCCGAACCGGCATTAAGCGGATTACGCCTTAATCTGCGCATTGTCTCCGTTGTGATTTTTAACTTTGCCAGTTATCTGACGATTGGCCTGCCGCTGGCGGTGTTGCCGGGCTATGTGCATGACGTGATGGGGTTTAGCGCATTCTGGGCGGGGCTGGTGATTAGCCTGCAGTACTTCGCCACGCTGTTGAGTCGCCCGCATGCGGGTCGCTACGCGGATCTGTTCGGGCCGAAGAGCATTGTGATCACAGGATTATGCGGCTGTTTTCTCAGTGGCCTGAGTTACCTGCTGGCGGCAACGACCAGCCACTGGCCGTTGGTCAGCCTGGTGCTGCTGTGCCTGGGCCGGGTGATCCTCGGTATTGGGCAAAGCCTGGCAGGAACCGGCTCGACGCTGTGGGGCGTAGGCGTGGTCGGGGCACCGCACATTGGCCGGGTGATCTCCTGGAACGGCATTGTCACCTACGGGGCAATGGCGCTTGGCGCCCCGCTTGGGGTGATGTGCTATGCGTATGGCGGACTGTACGGGCTGGCGGGCACCATTATGGTGGTCGCGCTGGTGGCGATCCTGTTTGCCCTGCCGCGCCCGAAAGTGAAGGCCAGCAAAGGTAAACCGCTGCCGTTCCGGGCAGTGCTGGGGCGCGTCTGGCCGTATGGTATGGCACTGGCGCTGGCAACCACCGGCTTTGGGGTGATCGCCACCTTTATCACGCTGTTTTATGACGCCAAAGGCTGGGATGGGGCGGCCTTTGCGTTAACCCTGTTCAGCTGTGCGTTTGTGGGTGCCCGTTTGCTCTTCCCGAACGGTATTAACCGCCTGGGCGGGCTGAATGTGGCGATGATCTGCTTTGCGGTTGAGATTGTCGGGCTGCTGCTGACCGGTATAGCGACCGCGCCGTGGATGGCAAAAGTTGGCGTGTTATTCGCCGGAGCCGGTTTTTCGCTGGTCTTCCCGGCGCTGGGTGTGGTGGCGGTGAAAGCCGTGCCGCCGCAGAATCAGGGGGCGGCGCTGGCAACCTACACGGTGTTTATGGATATGTCGTTGGGCATTACCGGGCCGCTGGCTGGGCTGGTCATGGCCTGGGCAGGCGTGCCGGTTATCTATCTTGCGGCTGCGGGTCTGGTGGTGATGGCCCTGATGCTCACGTGGCGGCTAAAAAAATGGCCTCCGGTGCAGGCACCGGAGGCCACGTCATCATCCTGACGTGTTACTGAATCACGATGGTGTTGATGATGTTTTCAGCGGCAGTCTGCGCTTTCTGCTGATCTTCCGCTGGCAGGGTGATCTGCAGGGTCAGCAGTTTGTTATCAACCTTACCCAGCACCACGGAAGAGTAAGCTGTCTGACCTTTTGCAGAGATAATGCTGTCCAGCTGCTGCAGCGTGTGGCCTTTCAGTTCGATGGACTTGTTCGTCACCACCTGCAGCTGCGGGTCGCGGCTGCGCTGCTGATCTTCCAGACGTTTGGACAGCACGGCCAGGTCTTCGCTGGTATCGTCGCCCACAATCACAATCACCGCTTTCTGCCCGGTTGCATCGGAATAGACGTGCATGTTGTTCGCCTGGGTACCCAGCTTGCCGCTCTGGTCAGTCATATCCGCTGGCAGAGAGAAGCTGAGTTTACCGTCCAGCAGGTTCA
The DNA here is from genome assembly GCF_000025565.1 of Enterobacter cloacae subsp. cloacae ATCC 13047. NCBI lineage: Bacteria > Pseudomonadati > Pseudomonadota > Gammaproteobacteria > Enterobacterales > Enterobacteriaceae > Enterobacter > Enterobacter cloacae. The sequence continues at coordinate 4,949,689 of NC_014121.1, read as the reverse complement.
CCGGCTGACCGGTTGCGTTGCTCTCTGCAGACGCGCCCTGAGCAGGCGTTTTCGTGTCGCTGTTATCACAGGCTGCAAGGCCGACAACCAGCAGGCCAATCCCGACATATTTAACCAGATTGCGCATTGACTTCTTCCTTTCGATAAACGGCCATAACGGCTCATTTGTCCATCTTATCACAACTGATAAAGCGAACCCTTAACCAGCCTGCAATGCTGTGATTTCAGATTTATCTGCCAGTCTTTTCAGCAGCATATTCAGCAGCACGCCGTACATCGGCAGGAAGAAGACAATGCTGATAAGCACCTTGAAGCAGTAGTCCACCAGCGCAATTTCCATCCAGTGTTCGGCCATAAACGCATCCGGGCTGTGCCAGAAGGCAATGAAGAAGAAGGCCAGCGTATCGCTGACGTTGCCGAACAGCGTCGAGGCGGTGGGGGCCATCCACCAGCGGTGATTCTGACGCAGGCGGTTAAATACGTGCACGTCGAGGATCTGCCCCAGCGCATAGGCCATAAAGCTTGCAGTAGCGATTCGGGCAACAAACAGGTTGAAGTGGGTTAACGCCTCAAAGCCCTGCCAGCTTCCCATGTAAAACAGGGAGGAAATAACGTACGACACGAACAGCGCCGGCAGCATGACCGCAAAAATAATGCGGCGAGCCAGCGGTGCGCCAAAAATACGCACGGTCAGATCGGTGGCGAGAAAAATAAACGGGAAGCTGAACGCGCCCCAGGTGGTATGGAAACCAAAGATGGCGATCGGCAGCTGCACCAGATAGTTACTGGAGGTGATCACCAGCAGATGAAAAAGCGAAAGCCAGAACAACGCTTTTACGCGCTGCGATTCAGAAAACGGCGTCATATTGTGACCTTTTTATACGTTGGGGTGAGGGAACCCAATAAAAACCGCAGCATGATACTGCTTTGGCAGGACAATGCAATGGTTAGTTTTTACGCAACCGTTAACCTGGTTTGCATTGCTGGCTACGGGGCGTAAACTACAGCCGTTTTTATCTGACCGAGAACACCATGACCGATCTGTTTTCCACTCCAGACCACACCCTTGATGCGCAGGGCCTCCGCTGCCCTGAGCCGGTAATGATGGTGCGCAAAACCGTGCGCAATATGCAAACCGGCGAAACGCTGCTGATCATCGCTGACGATCCGGCAACCACCCGCGATATCCCCGGTTTTTGTACCTTTATGGAGCATGAACTGGTGGCACAGCAGACCGAAGCGCTGCCGTACCGGTATTTGATCCGCAAGGGGTAACCCCCTTACTGCATGCCTAACAATCCCGGCAGCCACAGCGAAATCGCCGGGATGTACGTTACCATTCCCAGCACCAGCAGCAGCATGCCGTAAAACGGTAGCATCGCGCGTACCACATGTTCGATTTTCTGCTTGCTTACCGCACTGGCCACAAACAGCACCGATCCTACCGGCGGCGTGATAAGCCCGATCCCCAGATTCACCATCATGATCATCCCGAAATGGACCGGGTCGATCCCAAGCGACTGGGTCACCGGCAACAGCACCGGCGTCAGGATCAGAATAATCGGCGCCATATCCATCAGGGTGCCAATCAGCAGCAGCATGATGTTGAGGTACATCAGGATCACGTACTTGTTATCCGAGAGCGAGGTGAAGAACGCCGTAATGCGCATAGGCAACTGCATGTAGGTCATCACCGCGCCAAACGCCGCCGCAAAGCCAATCAAGATCATCACGATAGTGACCGTTTTGACCGTCCGGCACATCAACTTCGGCAGTTCGCTCCACGTGTAGTCGCGGTAGATAAACATGGTGACAAAGAATGCCCACAGACAGGCGACCGCCGCGGATTGGGTGGCGGTAAATATCCCGGACATGATCCCGCCGAGGATAATTACCACCGTCATCAGCCCCCAGAGAGCGTCCAGCAAAATCTTCAGCGCCTGTTTAAAGGGGATCTTTTCGCCTTTTGGATAGCCGCGCTTATGGGCAAAGCACAGACACAGCGTCATCAGGCACAGTCCCAGCAGCAGCCCCGGCAGCACGCCTGCGATAAACAGCGTGGCAATGGAGACCGTACCGCCTGCGGCCAGCGAGTAGATCACCGAGTTGTGGCTAGGCGGGATTAAAATCGCCTGCACCGACCCGCTGGCGGTGACCGCCGCCGCATACTCGCGGGGATACCCCTTTCTCTCCATCTCCGGGATCATCACGCTGCCGATGGAGGCCGTATCCGCCACCGATGAACCGGAAATCGCGCCGAAAAAGGTGGAGGCCACGATATTCACCAGCGACAGCCCGCCGCGAATAAAACCGACAAAGACATACGCGAAATTCACCAGCCGTCGGGCGATGCCGCCTTCCGCCATGATCGCCCCCGCCAGGATGAAAAACGGGATCGCCAGCAGGGTAAATTTGTTAACCCCGCTGGTGATCTGGATCATCAGCGCTTCGAGCGGTAACTCGATCCACAACGCGCCCGCGACGGCGCTTAAGCCGACGGCAAACGCCACCGGCATACCCAGCGCCAGCAAAATGGCGAGGGTGAATAACAAAACGAATGCATCCATTGTTCACCCCTTAACTGTGGTTGCCGATCAGCACCACAGGACGGTTTTCCTGTGAGCCAAACAGCAGACGTTCAATGACAAACAGGATCAGCACCGCAGAACCAATCGGCAGCGGCAGATAACTCTCCCCTGACGTCAGGATCGGAAACTCGGCGACCGGCTGCTCCCAGAGCTCGACACACAGCCAGTAGCTGTACCAGAACATAATCAGCGAGATCAGCAGCATCAGCAGATCCACCACGCGCGCACACGCTGTTTTCAGCATGTCCGGCAGTCGGTCGGTCAGCATGTTCACCGCGATGTGTGACCCGGCACGGTAGCTCACCGCCGCGCCGATAAACGTAAAGGTCACCATGCAGATGATGGCAATCGGCTCCGGCCAGGATTCACCGCGATTCAGCACATAGCGCGAGAAGATGCCAATCGGGATCACCACCGTCATGACCAGCAGCGCGCATCCCGCTACGCCCATGGCGAGCAGATACAGCCGGTCCATCCACTTCAGGTAGAGTTCGGACATACGTTCTCCGTTTACTGAACGTCAGCAATGGCTTTCATCAGGTCCTGATGCTTTTCGCCATACTGCGCGCGCACCGGCTCTGTGGCTTTGATAAATACCGATTTGTCGATCTCGTGGAACTGCACGCCACCGGCTTTCATCTTCGCCAGCGCCTCGGCGTTATAGGCCTGCCACAGCTTGCGCTGTTCGAACTGCGCTTCGCGCGCCAGGGTCAGGATTTTCTGCTGTTCGTCTGCGCTGAGCTTGTCCCATTTCACTTTTGAGTAGAGCAGCATTTCCGGGGTAATGAAGTGGCCGCTGAGGGTATAGTTTTTGGCGATCGGCATATAGTTATGGGCGATGAAGGTCGGCGGATTATTCTCAGCGCCGTCGATTACGCCGGTCTGCATGCCGCTGTAGACCTCACTGACCCCCATCGCCACCGAGTTAGCCCCCATGTCTTTCAGTGTCGCCAGCGCCACCGGGCTTCCCTGAACGCGGATTTTTTTGCCTTTCAGATCCTCCGGTTTGACGATCGGCGTTTTGGTGATCAGGTTACGGGTGCCGGAATCCATCCAGCCGAGAAACACCAGCCGCGATTTGGGGTTGGCGGTCAGTTTGTCGCCAATCTGCTTGCCGATATCGCCGTCGATGACTTTGTGCATGTGGTCTTCATCGCGGAACACATAGGGCAGGGTAAAGACTTCAATATCGGGCAGGATCGCCGCCACCGGAGCCATGGAGACACGGATCATGTCGATCGCCCCCATCTGCGCCTGTTCAATCATCTGCTTTTCATCCCCGAGCACGCCGCCGGGAAAGACCTTGATCTCCAGCTTGCCGTCGGTTTGTTGTTTGAGTTTCTCCCCCATGTGCTGTACGGCTACCACGTTCGGGTAGCCTTCAGGATGCACATCGGCGGCTTTAATGGTTTGCGCAGAAACGGAGCAGGCAAAAGCAGACAGACACAGAGCGGCCAGTAACGGCTTGAGGGTCGTTTTCATCAAGTCAACTCCAGGGTAGTGAGGTAAGTGTTAAAACGGTGTTTTAGTTTTGTACGTTTAAAAATTACACTATGGACTGGAAAACGGAGGTGAAGCGCCTCACAAAAGCGTGAATTTCTGAAACGCTGGTTTAGATTTTTGAGAAGGGAAGGCCGGGTTGCCGTTACGCTTTACCCGGCCAGGCGTGCATTGCGTGTTATTTGCGTCGCAGTAAGCGGAGCGCGTTGGCCGTCACCAGCACCGTCGCGCCGGTATCCGCCAGCACCGCCAGCCACAGCCCGGTGATGCCGAGCAGGGTGGTGACGAGGAAAATCCCTTTCAGCCCCAGGGCGATACTGATGTTCTGGCGAATATTGGCGCGCGTGGCGCGTGCCAGGGAAATCATCTGCGCCAGCCCGGTCAGGCGGTTATGGGTGAGCGCGGCATCGGCGGTTTCCAGCGCCACGTCGGTACCACTGCCCATGGCAATCCCGATGGTGGATGCTTTCATCGCTGGCGCATCGTTGATTCCGTCGCCGATCATCGCCAGCGGAGCATGGCTGTTCAGCTCCGTCACGGCACTGACCTTGTCCGCAGGCAGTAATCCGGCCTTAAAGTCCAGCCCCAGCTCTCCGGCAATCGCGGCGGCGGCGCGCGGGTTATCGCCGGTGAGGATCACACCCTGGACGCCCAACTGATGGAGCGCCGCGACGGCCTCTTTCGCATCATCACGCAGGGTATCGCGCAGTGCCAGCATGCCTTTGGCGATGCCGTCCTGCATGACGGTTACTACAGTTTGTCCGGTCTGTTCTAACGCCTCAACCTCTGAGTTAGAAGATTTACCCGCCGCGACAATCAGCACCTTTTTACCGTCGATGTCGGCCTCAATCCCGGACCCGACCAGCGCCCGCTGCGCCGTTGCCGCCGGAATGGCCAGCCCGCGCGACTGCGCTTCACGCACAATCGCCTGCGCCAGCGGGTGAGTGGAACCCTGCTCTACGGCGGCGGCCAGCGTAAGCAGTTCATCTTCACCGATATCCTGCGGATACACGCCGGTGACCTGCGGCTTGCCGACGGTCAGCGTGCCGGTTTTATCGAACGCCACCTGCTGCACCTGGCTTAACTGTTCCAGCGCCGCGCCGCCTTTTATCAGGGCGCCACGACGTGCCGCTGCCGCCAGACCGGAGGTAATGGCCGCCGGGGTGGAGATCACTAGCGCACACGGACAGCCAATCAGCAGCAGGGTCAGACCTTTATAAATCCAGCCTTCCCACGGCGCGCCAAAGAACAGCGGCGGAACGATAGTGACCAGCAGGGCAACCAGCATGATGGCGGGGGTGTAAATCCGGCTGAAGCGGTCAATAAATCGCTCGACGGGGGCGCGACGCTCCTCGGCCTCTTCGATCAGCTTCAGGATACGGTCGATGGCGCTGTCACCGGGTTCGGAAAGTACCGTGAGCTGGACCAGACGGTCGACACTGGTGGCGCCCGCAGGTACTTTTTCACCGGCCGTGCGTTCAACCGGAATTGACTCCCCGGTGAGGGCGCTTTCGTCGAAGCTCGCGGTGGCGGTGAGCAGGGTACCGTCCGCAGGCAGGCGTCCTCCGGCAGCGACTTCAATCACATCGCCCGGACGCAGCGCGTTAATGGCCACCGTCTGGCGTTCGTTTCCGGCTACTCGTGTGGCGGTTTCAGGCTTAAGCGCCATCAGGGCGCTGACCCCTTTACGCGCCCGGCTTGCCGCCCAGCCTTCAAGACGTTCGCCAATTAAGAACAGCAGCAGCACCATGGCCGCTTCCGCTGTGGCACCAATGAACAGCGCGCCGATAGCCGCCACGCTCATCAGCGTTTCGATGGCGAACCAGCTGCCGCTTTTCATCAGCCGCAGCGCCTGACGGGCAATGGGATACAACCCGACAAGCGTGGTGGCGATAAACGCCAGATTGCCAAACGGCTGGTTGATCTGCTCCAGACCCCAGCTCAGGGCCATCATCATCACGAGCGCGATAAGGGGCAGATTTTCTCGCAGCGGAGCGGTTTTTTCGGCGGGGGCCGTTTCGCTACGCAGGGAATAACCGGCCTGGCTGACCGCGGACACAACCTGCTCGCTGACGTCACTCTCGGCGCTGACCAGCAGTTTTTCGGTCGCAAAGCGCACCTGCACGTGGCTGACGCCGGGGATCTGTTTTACCGCATTTTCGACTTTGCGGGCGCAGGCCGCGCAATCCATGCCGTCAACCACCCAGCTGTAATGGTTTCCGCTTTCAGGCAGCGGCTGCGCGTTTTGCGTTTCGCATGCCCCGTCACAGCAGCAGTCATCTTTCGCTGGCACCGGGCTGAGCTTAAATGCTGAAAATTGTGGGGCTTTTTTAGGTGTTTCTGGAGTCGACATGGCACTCTCCGGTAATGATAATTTTCTCATTAACCGCAGCATACACTCTGGAGTCGACTCCAGAGTCAAGGCTTATTTAGATATACAGCGAACGCACAATCAGGAAGTGCCCCGCAAAGTAACAGGCGGAGGCAATCGCGTTATCAGCCCGGAAACGACGGCGATAGTGGCTGCCCAGCCAGACGATATTGCCGATTAACAGCAGCGCCGCGCCAAAGAAAGCGGACATCGCCTGTGAGGTTGGGCGGAAGAACCACAGTTCACCGGCCAGCCACACCATCACCAGCGTCATGGCAATAAACGTGCAGACGGGCAGACGCATCTCTTCCAGGCGTGACCAGATCACCGCGATCAGCAGCGCGCCGATCACCAGCAGCACCAGCGGGAGCGGCCAGAAGAAGGATAGCGTCATCTGGCTGGCAAAGTAGATGGTGTAAAGCAGATGCGACAGGAAGAACGCCCCCACGGCATACAGCAGACGCTGACGCGGCAACAGGGTTAAGGCATCGCCAATCAGAGAAGCACACAGCCCGGCGAGGACCAGGTAGCTGATGGCGTTAAACATCGGCGCTTGCCAGGCAAGCAGCAGGAGCAGCAACAGCGTGACGGGTTTAAACAACCAGCGCTGCCAGGCCGGACCGCGGTATGACGCATCGACATAAAGCCATGCGGAAAAACAGACAGCGATAAATGACCAAAGCATATTAACTCCCTGTATCTGTTAAGGCTGAATAATCAGTTTCATCTTCAGTGTAGTGATGCGGGCAGGCGTTTGGCAATGCCGGGGGAGTCAGGGTATCCTGAATTCCGCATAATCTTATGGGATTGTTGAATGAGCAAGATGCCGCTGTTTTTCATTATCGTGGTGGCGATTATCGTCATTGCCGCCTCGTTCCGTTTTGTGCAGCAGCGCCGCGAGAAAGCGGATAACGACGCCGCGCCGTTGATGCAAAAGCGCGTGGTGGTGAGCAATAAACGCGAAAAACCCCTTAATGACCGGCGCTCGCGCCAGCAACAGGTTACCCCTGCGGGAACGACCATGCGCTATGAAGCGAGCTTTAAGCCGGAAACGGGCGGCCTGGAGATGACCTTCCGCCTGGAGGCGCAGCAGTACCATCAGCTGACGGTAGGTGAGAAAGGGATGCTGAGTTACAAAGGGTCGCGGTTTGAAGGGTTCAGGGCTGAATAATACGATCCCCTCTCCCAGTGGGAGAGGGTTAGGGTGAGGGCATCAGACCGCACCTTACTTCTTCACCTGCGCCTTAAACTTCTTCATCCACACCAGCAGTTCAAACACGCCGAAAATAAACACGCGCAGCTGCTGCCAGCCGGTCATCTGCGGGCCGTCTTTTGGCAAGCCGTTTTTCAGCATCACCATCTGCAGGGCATGCATGAAGGTGGTAAAGATAAACGCCACGTTCACAAAGATATTCATCGGGCGCGGGAACGGATGCACCAGATTGAGCAGTAAAAACGCCCAGACGCACAGCATCAGCAAACGTCCCAGATTAATCAGTACTGGCATTGGATTCTCCTTGTGCCTGACGATGATACAGACGATAAGCGACCTGACCCGCCACTTTTTCGCGGTGTAAATCCCAGTGAACCGGCACTGGCGGTAGCCCGTTTTCCACTTCGCTTTCAACGTAAATCAGCGCGTCATCCGCCAGCCAGCCGTTGCTTTCCAGCAGGGATAACGTCTCTTCCAGCAGTCCCTTACGGAACGGCGGATCGACAAACACCACGTTGTGCGGCGTGCCTGGCTGCGCGAGGAAACTGAGCGTATTGGTGTTCACCACTTTGCCGTTGGTGGCTTTCAGCGTCGCCAGATTTTGCTGCAGCGTCTGCGCGACGCCGCGCTCCATCTCCAGCAGCGTGGCGCTGGCGGCGTAGCGCGAGAGGGCTTCCAGCCCTAATGCGCCGCTGCCCGCAAAGCAGTCGAGGCAGTGGGCGTCTACCATTGACGGGGCCAGCCAGTTAAACAGCGTTTCACGCACGCGGTCGGTGGTTGGGCGTAAACCGGGGCTGTCCGGCACCGGGAGTTTCCGGCCTCGCCACTGGCCACCGATAATACGAATTTGACCGGCTGGGGCGCGGTTGGGTTTCTTCATCTCAGGAAAGCTCTGTTAACAATTGGCCTGCGATTGCGGGCGGTGATGTCAATTAAGTAAAGTGTTAGACTATTTCATCATTTTTTAGCTTCCATGTATATAGCGCCGCGAGGAGTGTAGTCGCAGATGGCAAAACAAAAAAAACGTGGCTTCTTTTCCTGGCTGGGTTTCGGTGAAAAAGAGCAAGAAACAGAACAGAAAACCGAAGAACAACAAGCCGTTGAAGAGCAGTCTCAGCCTGAAACGCCTGTAGAAACCGCCGCGGTTGTCGAAGCGGAAGAGCATGCGCACAGCAAAGAAGAGACTGAAGCCTTTGCTGAAGAGGTGGTTGAGGTCACCGAACAGGTTCAGGAGAGCGAAAAGCCAGAACCTGTTGTTGAAGCGGTTACTGAAGCGCCGCAGGCCGTTATCGAACATGAAGAGTTGCCGCTGCCGGAAGAGGTAAAAGCGGAGGACGTTTCCCCTGAAGAGTGGCAGGCCGAAGTGGAAACCGTGGAAATTGTCGACGCGGTGGAAGAAGAAGCGGCACATGAGCCGGTGCTGACCGACGAAGAGCTGGAAGCCCAGGCGCTGGCCGCTCAGGCGGCTGAAGAAGCGGTTATCGTCGTGCCCGTGGAAGAACAGGCCGAAGAGGAGATCGTTCAGGAGCAGGAAAAACCGACCAAAGAAGGTTTCTTTGCCCGCCTGAAACGCAGCCTGTTAAAAACCAAAGAAAATTTAGGTTCCGGATTTATCAGTCTGTTCCGCGGCAAAAAGATCGACGACGATCTGTTTGAAGAGCTGGAAGAGCAGTTGCTGATTGCGGACGTTGGGGTGGAAACCACCCGTAAGATCATCGCCAACTTGACCGAAGGGGCGAGCCGCAAACAGCTGCGCGACGCCGAAGCGCTGTACGGCCTGCTGAAAGACGAGATGGGTGAAATTCTCGCAAAAGTTGACGAACCGCTTAATATTGAAGGCAAAACGCCATTTGTTATTCTGATGGTTGGCGTTAACGGTGTCGGGAAAACCACCACCATCGGCAAACTGGCTCGTCAGTTCGAGCAGCAGGGTAAATCGGTGATGCTGGCGGCGGGTGATACCTTCCGCGCGGCGGCGGTTGAACAGCTGCAGGTGTGGGGCCAGCGCAACAACATTCCGGTGATTGCGCAGCACACCGGTGCGGATTCCGCGTCCGTGATCTTTGACGCCATCCAGGCGGCGAAGTCGCGAAATGTGGATGTCCTGATTGCCGATACCGCAGGGCGTTTGCAGAACAAATCGCACCTGATGGAAGAGTTGAAGAAAATCGTTCGCGTCATGAAGAAGCTGGACGAAGACGCACCGCATGAAATTATGCTGACCATCGATGCCAGCACCGGACAGAACGCCGTCAGCCAGGCGAAGCTGTTCCATGAAGCGGTAGGACTGACCGGGATCACGCTGACCAAACTGGACGGCACCGCGAAAGGCGGGGTGATCTTCTCCGTGGCCGATCAGTTCGGCATTCCTATTCGTTACATCGGTGTGGGCGAGCGTATTGAGGATTTGCGTCCGTTTAAGGCGGACGACTTTATTGAGGCATTATTTGCCCGAGAGGACTAACAATGATTCGCTTTGAACACGTCAGCAAGGCCTATCTCGGTGGGAGACAAGCGCTGCAGGGGGTGACCTTCCACCTGCAGCCAGGCGAGATGGCATTCCTGACCGGCCATTCCGGCGCGGGGAAAAGTACCCTGCTCAAGCTTATCTGTGGGATTGAACGGCCAAGCGCCGGGAAAATCTGGTTCAGCGGCCATGAAATTAGCCGTCTTAAGAACCGCGAAGTGCCGTTCCTGCGTCGCCAGATCGGGATGATTTTCCAGGATCACCACCTGCTGATGGATCGCACCGTTTTCGATAACGTGGCGATCCCGCTGATTATTGCCGGTGCCAGCTATGATGATATCCGCCGTCGCGTCTCTGCGGCGCTGGATAAGGTCGGGCTGCTGGACAAAGCGAAGAACTTTCCGATCCAGCTCTCCGGCGGTGAACAGCAGCGTGTGGGCATTGCCCGTGCGGTGGTGAACAAGCCTGCGGTATTGCTGGCGGATGAACCGACCGGTAACCTGGACGACGCCCTTTCTGAAGGGATTTTGCGTCTGTTTGAGGAATTCAACCGCGTTGGGGTGACGGTATTGATGGCGACGCACGACATCGGGCTCATTTCCCGCCGTTCGTACCGCATGCTGACCCTGAGCGACGGGCATTTGCACGGAGGGCACGGTGAACAAGCGTGATGCAATGAACCAGATTCGGCAGTTCGGGAACCGGTTTGACCGTTTCCGTAAGCCGCAGGGTGGCGGTGACGGTAACCGTAATGCGCCGAAGCGGGCGAAAGCCGCGCCGAAGCCAAACTCCCGCAAAACCAACGTGTTCAATGAACAGGTACGCTACGCCTTCCACGGCGCGTTGCAGGATCTGAAAAGTAAACCGCTGGCGACGTTCCTGACGGTGATGGTTATCGCCATTTCGCTGACGCTGCCAAGCGTCTGCTATATGGTTTATAAGAACGTGAATCAGGCGGCGTCGCAGTATTATCCGTCTCCGCAGATCACGGTCTATCTGGACAAAGCGCTCGACGATAACGCCGCGGCGCAGGTGGTGGGGCAAATCCAGGCCGAGAAGGGCGTGGAGAAGGTGAACTACCTTTCCCGCGAAGAAGCGCTGGGTGAGTTCCGTAACTGGTCAGGCTTTGGCGGCGCGCTGGATATGCTCGAAGAGAACCCGCTGCCGGCCGTGGCGGTGGTGATCCCGAAGCTCGACTTCCAGGGAACGGATTCACTTAATACGCTGCGCGACCGCATCTCTACCATTAAAGGCATTGATGAAGTGCGTATGGACGACAGCTGGTTTGCGCGACTTGCCGCACTGACCGGGCTGGTGGGGCGCGTGTCGGCGATGATTGGCGTGCTGATGGTGGCGGCGGTGTTCCTCGTCATCGGTAACAGCGTGCGCCTGAGCATTTTCGCCCGCCGCGATACCATCAACGTGCAAAAGCTGATTGGTGCGACGGATGGCTTCATCCTGCGTCCGTTCCTTTACGGCGGCGCATTGCTCGGTTTTTCCGGCGCATTTCTTTCACTGATATTGTCAGAAATTTTGGTGATGCGGCTCTCCTCCGCCGTGACCGAGGTGGCGCAGGTCTTCGGAACTAAGTTTGATATCAGTGGCTTAGGGTTCGATGAGTGCCTTCTTCTGCTGCTGGTTTGCTCCATGATTGGCTGGGTGGCAGCATGGCTGGCGACGGTTCAACATTTACGCCACTTTACTCCCGACTAAGAAAAGCGTGATATAATCTTTCCCTGCACCGAGATGTTCGCTCTGCAGGGAAAGCGTCCCTGTTGTCTCTTCCCCTGTTATCATCTCCATGTCACATTTTGTGCGTAATTTATTCACCGTTGCACCTGGAACTTGTGGATAAAATCACTGTCTGATAAAAGAGTGAATGCTAATCTCGTTGCTCAAACGCTTTGGCATGGTTGTTGCCTGATGGGGACAACCTGGACCAGAAGAAACATTGAGAGGAATGAATGACCAAAGAAATGCAAACTTTAGCTTTAGCCCCTGTTGGTAACCTGGAATCGTATATCCGGGCTGCGAACACCTGGCCGATGTTAACGGCCGAGGAAGAAAAGGAGCTTGCTGAAAAGCTGCATTACCAGGGCGATCTGGAAGCAGCGAAAAAGCTGATCCTGTCTCACCTGCGCTTTGTTGTTCACATTGCTCGTAATTATGCGGGCTATGGCCTGCCGCAGGCGGACTTGATTCAGGAAGGTAACATCGGCCTGATGAAGGCTGTACGTCGTTTTAACCCGGAAGTGGGTGTACGACTGGTCTCCTTCGCTGTGCACTGGATCAAAGCAGAGATTCACGAATACGTGCTGCGCAACTGGCGTATCGTGAAAGTCGCCACGACAAAAGCGCAACGCAAACTCTTCTTCAACCTGCGTAAAACCAAGCAGCGTCTGGGCTGGTTCAATCAGGATGAAGTAGAAATGGTGGCGCGCGAGCTGGGTGTTTCCAGCAAAGACGTGCGTGAGATGGAATCCCGTATGGCCGCGCAGGACATGACTTTTGACATGTCTTCCGATGACGATGCGTCCGACAGCCAGCCAATGGCGCCGGTACTGTATCTGCAGGATAAGACCTCTAACTTTGCTGACGGCATTGAAGAGGACAACTGGGAAGATCAGGCCGCGAACAAGCTGAGCTATGCGATGGAAGGCCTTGACGAGCGTAGCCAGGATATTATCCGTGCCCGCTGGCTGGACGAAGACAACAAGTCCACGCTGCAGGAGCTGGCCGACCGCTACGGCGTGTCCGCTGAACGTGTGCGTCAGCTTGAAAAGAACGCCATGAAAAAACTTCGCGCCGCGATTGAAGCGTAATTTCCGCGAAGTATGACGAGAGCCCCTGGATGCGAATCCGGGGGTTTTGTTTTTTTAGCGCCCGCTCTGGCGAATTTCTCCCCCCTGGCAAACACTTACTGATGCGCTAAGCAGGCGACTTTCTCAGGGGGACAGGGTGAAAAATAACGAACTGAACGACCGGCGTTTACAGGCGACGCCGCGCGGCATCGGCGTGATGTGTAACTTCTATGCCGAAAAAGCTGAAAACGCCACGGTGTGGGACGTCGAGGGCAACGAGTATATCGACTTTGCCGCCGGAATAGCGGTGCTGAACACCGGGCATCGCCATCCAAAAATCATTTCCGCCATTGAAAAACAACTTCATGCCTTCACCCACACGGCGTACCAGATTGTGCCGTACGAAGGCTATGTGTCGCTTGCCGAGCGAATCAACGCGCGTGTGCCGATTGACGGCCCGGCCAAAACCGCCTTCTTCTCAACGGGGGCAGAAGCCGTCGAAAACGCGGTAAAAATTGCCCGCGCATACACCAGACGCCCTGGCCTGATCGCCTTTGGCGGTGCTTTTCATGGACGCACCTCGATGACCATGGCGCTGACGGGGAAAGTTGCCCCTTACAAGCTGGGTTTCGGGCCGTTTCCTGGCTCGGTATATCACGCCCAATACCCCAATGAACTGCACGGTGTCAGTACGGCGGAGGCATTAAAAAGCCTGGAGCGTATCTTCAAAGCGGACATTGCCCCGGACCAGGTCGCGGCCATTATTCTTGAACCGGTTCAGGGTGAGGGCGGTTTCAACATTGCACCGGCGGATTTTATGCAGGCCTTGCGCGCCCTGTGCGATACCCACGGTATTTTGCTGATCGCCGATGAGGTGCAAAGCGGTTTTGCGCGTACCGGAAAACTGTTCTCGATGGAACACCACTGCGTGAAGCCGGATCTGATCACCATGGCGAAAAGCCTGGCGGGTGGCATGCCGCTCTCGGCGGTGTCGGGCCGCGCCGAGGTGATGGACGCGCCTGCGCCTGGCGGACTGGGCGGTACCTACGCCGGTAACCCACTGGCGATCGCCGCCGCACATGCCGTGCTGGACGTGATTGATGAAGACGATCTTTGCACGCGCTCGGCGCACCTGGGTCATCATCTGGTGGAAGTACTGAACAAAGCGAAGGAACATTGTCCATATATCGCGGATATCCGCGCACAAGGCTCAATGGTGGCGGTGGAGTTTAACGATCCGCAATCCGGGCTGCCGTCACCGGAATTCACCCGTCAGGTTCAGGAGCGAGCCCTGCAGGAAGGCCTTCTGCTTCTGAGTTGCGGCGTGTACGGTAACGTCATCCGTTTCCTCTATCCGCTCACAATCCCTGAAGTGCAGTTCCGTAAAGCGCTGGACATTATTTCTGCGTCGCTGACTCGTTAAAGCCAGAAGCCCGGTGAAATTCCTGCCGGGCCTATCATATATTCATTTCAAATTTGCTATTCCAAAATCATAAAAATGGGGTATGTTTTAGCAGAGTATGCTGAAAAAGCGCGACTGGTATACCTATAACTGAAATAAAGCGCTACACAACAACATCACAACAATCGTAATAACCATAATAATGGGGAATCTCAGGATGAACATGAAGGGTAAAGCGTTACTGGCAGGATGTATCGCGTTGGCATTCAGCACCATGGCGCAGGCCGATATTAAAGTGGCCGTGGTGGGCGCGATGTCCGGTCCGGTAGCACAGTATGGCGACCAGGAATTTACGGGCGCAGAGCAGGCGGTTGCCGATATTAATGCGAAGGGCGGTATCAAAGGCGAAAAACTGCAGATCGTAAAATATGATGATGCCTGTGACCCGAAACAAGCGGTTGCCGTGGCGAACAAAGTAGTGAACGACGGCATCAAATACGTTATCGGTCACCTGTGCTCCTCTTCCACCCAGCCTGCGTCTGATATCTACGAAGACGAAGGCATCCTGATGATCACCCCGGCGGCAACGGCACCGGAGCTGACGTCGCGCGGCTATAAGCTGATCCTGCGCACCACCGGTCTGGACTCCGATCAGGGCCCAACTGCCGCCAAATACATTGTCGAAAAAGTGAAGCCGAAGCGTATCGCGATCGTTCATGACAAACAGCAGTACGGTGAAGGTCTGGCGCGCTCCGTGCAGGACAACCTGAAGAAAGCGAATGCTGACGTCGTGTTCTTTGATGGTATCACCGCCGGTGAGAAAGACTTCTCTACCCTGGTGGCGCGTCTGAAGAAAGAGAATATCGACTTCGTTTACTACGGTGGCTACCACCCGGAAATGGGGCAGATCCTGCGTCAGGCTCGTGCAGCGGGTCTGAAAACCCAGTTCATGGGGCCGGAAGGGGTGGCGAACGTTTCCCTGTCTAACATTGCCGGTGAGTCTGCGGAAGGCCTGCTGGTGACCAAGCCGAAGAACTACGACCAGGTCCCTGCGAACAAACCGATTGTAGATGCCATTAAGGCGAAGAAACAGGATCCAAGCGGCGCGTTCGTCTGGACAACCTACGCAGCACTGCAGTCTCTGCAGGCGGGTCTGAACCAGTCAGCCGATCCGGCTGAGATTGCCACCTGGCTGAAAGCGAACTCTGTTGATACCGTGATGGGGCCGCTCTCCTGGGATGAGAAGGGCGATCTGAAGGGCTTCGAGTTCGGCGTGTTTGACTGGCATGCCAACGGTACTGCTACTGACGCAAAATAATGCTGGTGCGGGTTGATACCCCCCTCACCCCGGCCCTCTCCCACAGTGAGAGGGAGAAAACCGGGCAATGCCCTCTCCCTGTGGGAGAGGGTTAGGGTGAGGGCATCAGGCCGCACAATTCACCCCAAACGCTTCTCCCACCCATTTTTCTGCGCCGTAAACCCTAACGCCTGCATAAACGCCGCCATCACGCTACGGTCCTCCACGCCTACGTCGGCCATCCACCAGGAGGTAATGCTCGGGTTTTCACGGATCACTTCTTCAATCAGGTACTGTCCTACGCCGCGACGACGGGTGACGTCGCGCACGCGCAGAGAGTCCAGCGCCCCTTCCGTGCCGCTCAGCGTCACGCGCACAGCAGCCAGCAGACGCTCGTTGAAGCGCGCGGCATAAATACGGTGGGTTTCGTCAACGCTCAGCGACGAAGGGGAATATTCCGGCCAGATCTTGCCCAGGTCGATATGATCCTGGTCGCTAAAGGTCACCAGACGAACGATAGTCAGTTTCATTAGCTGCTTGTCCAAATCAAATTGAGTAGAGGCAGTGTACTCAATTTATTCGCTCAGCGGCTTCCTCTTTTTATTCCCCGTTACCAGGTGATTAGTTTTTTGCCAGGGCGAAGTGCAGTTTGAAAACACATGGATCGAAAAATAAGCAGAATTTTAACCTGAATGGCAGTGATTTATTCGGCGCTTTGTGCCGTTATTTTATGCTGAAAACTGCACTTTTATTTGTTTATCTCTGCCTGATTTCAGAATATTATCTTTGCTTAATCGCCTGAAAAATAGAGATTTTAGTCTGGTTTTTGATAAAAACCTGCGCTAAACCATTAAAGGCACTGGTAAAAATAGCGTTGTGCATTAAAAGTACAGAATGCTTTTTAACCATAATAAAACAAAATATATACACGACATCACGAATGGGGATTCAGAGATGAAAAGGAACGCGAAGACGTTAATCGCGGGCATGGTTGCATTGTCTCTCTCGCATGCAGCCATGGCGGAAGAGATTAAAGTTGCGGTGGTCGGTGCCATGTCCGGGCCTGTTGCCCAGTGGGGTGACATGGAGTTCAACGGCGCACGTCAGGCAATTAAAGACATCAACGCCAAAGGTGGCATCAAAGGCGACAAGCTGGTGGGCGTGGAATACGATGACGCCTGCGATCCAAAACAGGCCGTCGCGGTGGCGAACAAAATCGTGAACGATGGCATCCAGTATGTGATCGGCCATCTGTGCTCATCGTCCACTCAGCCTGCGTCTGATATCTACGAAGACGAAGGTATTCTGATGATTACCCCTGGTGCCACCAACCCGGAGCTGACCCAGCGCGGCTACCAGCACATTATGCGTACCGCCGGTCTGGACTCTTCCCAGGGGCCAACCGCGGCGAAATACATTCTCGAGACGGTTAAACCGCAGCGCATTGCCATTATTCATGACAAACAGCAGTACGGCGAAGGCCTGGCGCGTTCCGTTCAGGACGGGCTGAAAAAAGGCGGCGCAAACATCGTCTTCTTCGACGGGATTACCGCGGGTGAGAAAGATTTCTCTGCGCTGATCGCCCGTCTGCAAAAAGAGAATATCGACTTCGTTTACTACGGTGGTTATTACCCGGAAATGGGCCAGATGCTGCGCCAGGCGCGCTCGGTCGGTCTGAAAACCCAGTTCATGGGTCCAGAAGGCGTGGGTAACGCCTCCCTGTCTAACATCGCCGGGGATGCCGCTGAAGGCATGCTGGTGACGATGCCAAAACGCTATGACCAGGATCCGGCGAACAAGGCTATCGTGGATGCGCTCAAGGCGCAGAAGAAAGATCCAAGTGGTCCATACGTCTGGATCACCTACGCCGCCGTGCAGTCACTGGCCACCTCGCTGGACCGTACTGGTAGCAAAGAACCGCTGGATCTGGTGAAAGATTTAAAAGCACACGGGGCGAACACCGTGATTGGGCCGCTGAACTGGGATGAGAAAGGCGATCTGAAGGGATTTGAATTTGGTGTCTTTAAGTGGCACGCCGACGGTTCGTCTTCGGCCGCCAAATAATTATCCCGCCGCCCGGACCGCCGGGCGGGTATAAAAAGGTTTGCATATGTCCGAGCAGTTTCTCTATTTCCTGCAGCAGATGTTTAACGGCGTTACGCTGGGAAGCACCTACGCGCTGATTGCCATCGGCTATACGATGGTGTACGGCATTATCGGCATGATCAACTTCGCCCACGGCGAGGTGTACATGATCGGTAGCTACGTCTCCTTTATGATTATCGCCGCCCTGATGATGATGGGTATCGACAGCAGCTGGCTGCTGGTCGCCGCCGGGTTTGTCGGCGCGATTGTGATTGCCAGCGCCTACGGCTGGAGCATCGAGCGGGTGGCCTACCGGCCGGTACGCAGCTCCAAGCGCCTGATTGCCCTGATCTCCGCGATTGGGATGTCTATCTTCCTGCAAAACTACGTCAGCCTGACCGAAGGCTCGCGCGATGTGGCGCTGCCAAGCCTGTTCAACGGCCAGTGGATTGTCGGTGCCAGCGAAAACTTCTCTGCCTCTATCACCACCATGCAACTGGTGATCTGGGTGGTGACCTTTATTGCGATGCTCGCCCTGACGCTCTTCATCCGCTACTCGCGCATGGGACGCGCCTGCCGCGCCTGCGCAGAAGATTTGAAGATGGCGAGCCTGCTCGGGATCAACACTGACCGCGTGATTGCGCTCACTTTTGTGATCGGCGCGGCGATGGCGGCGGTGGCAGGTGTCCTGCTCGGCCAGTTCTACGGCGTTATTAATCCGTACATCGGCTTTATGGCCGGGATGAAAGCCTTTACCGCGGCGGTACTGGGCGGTATCGGCAGTATTCCTGGCGCGATGATTGGCGGCCTTATTCTGGGCGTGGCAGAAGCGCTCTCCTCAGCGTATCTGAGTACCGAGTATAAAGACGTGGTGTCGTTTGCCCTGCTGATTCTGGTTCTGCTGGTGATGCCTACCGGTATTCTGGGTCGTCCGGAGGTAGAGAAAGTATGAAACCGATGCATTTTGCAATGGCGCTGCTCTCTGCCGCCATGTTCTTCGTGCTGGCGGGCGTCTTTATGGGCGTTCAGTTAGAGCTGAACGGCACAAAGCTTGTGGTAGACACCGCCGCTGACATTCGCTGGCAGTGGGTCTTTATCGGCACCGCCGTGGTGTTCCTGTTCCAGCTGCTGCGTCCGCTGTTCCAGAAAACGCTGAAAGGCGTCTCGGGACCGAAGTTTGTCCTGCCAGCTATCGACGGCTCCACCGTTAAGCAGAAGCTGTTCCTCGTGGCGCTGCTGGTGGCTGCGGTGGCGTGGCCGTTCGTGGTCTCGCGCGGCACGGTAGATATCGCCACCCTGACCATGATCTACGTTATTCTGGGTCTGGGCCTGAACGTGGTCGTGGGGCTCTCTGGCCTGCTGGTACTGGGCTACGGCGGTTTCTACGCCATTGGCGCGTATACCTTTGCGCTACTGAATCACTATTACGGTCTCGGCTTCTGGACGTGCCTGCCGCTGGCGGGGCTGGTTTCTGCCGCGGCAGGTTTCCTGCTTGGCTTCCCGGTGCTGCGCCTGCGCGGTGACTACCTGGCGATTGTGACCTTAGGCTTCGGCGAAATCGTCCGTATCCTGCTGCTCAACAATACCGAGGTGACCGGCGGGCCGAACGGGATTAGCCAGATCCCGAAACCAACCTTCTTTGGTCTGGAGTTCAGCCGTACCGCCCGTGAAGGCGGCTGGGATACCTTCAGCAACTTCTTCGGCGTGAAATACGATCCGTCCGATCGCGTGATTTGGCTCTATCTGGTGGCGCTGCTGCTGGTGGTCATCACGCTGTTCGTGATTAACCGCCTGCTGCGTATGCCGCTGGGCCGCGCGTGGGAAGCGCTGCGTGAAGATGAAATCGCCTGCCGCTCCCTGGGCCTCAACCCGACCCGCATAAAGCTGACTGCGTTCACCATCAGCGCCGCGTTTGCCGGTTTTGCCGGCACGCTGTTTGCCGCGCGTCAGGGCTTTGTCAGCCCGGAATCGTTCACCTTTGCCGAATCCGCCTTTGTGCTGGCGATTGTGGTACTCGGCGGGATGGGTTCGCAGTTTGCTGTTATCCTCGCCGCCATTCTGCTGGTGGTCTCACGCGAGCTGATGCGTGACTTTAACGAATACAGCATGCTGATGCTGGGTGGTTTGATGGTGCTGATGATGATCTGGCGTCCGCAGGGTCTGCTGCCGATGACCCGTCCACAGCTGAAGCTGAAGAACGGGCAAGCAAAAGGAGAGCAGGCATGAGTCAGCCATTATTATCCGTTAACGGTCTGATGATGCGTTTTGGCGGCCTGCTGGCGGTCAACAATGTGAATCTGGATCTGCACAAGAAAGAGATCGTCTCCCTGATTGGCCCGAACGGTGCGGGAAAAACCACGGTCTTTAACTGCCTGACCGGTTTCTACAAGCCGACGGGCGGCACCATCATGCTGCGCGACCAGCACCTGGAAGGACTGCCGGGCCAGCAGATTGCCCGCATGGGCGTGGTGCGTACTTTCCAGCACGTGCGTCTGTTCCGCGAGATGACGGTGATTGAGAACCTGCTGGTGGCACAGCATCAGCAGCTGAAAACCGGTCTGTTCTCCGGCCTGCTGAAGACGCCAGCCTTCCGCCGTGCGCAGAGCGAAGCGCTGGATCGTGCGGCAACATGGCTTGACCGTATCGGTCTGCTGCCGCATGCCAACCGCCAGGCAAGTAACCTTGCGTACGGTGACCAGCGTCGCCTTGAGATTGTGCGCTGCATGGTAACGCAGCCGGAAATCCTGATGCTCGATGAACCCGCTGCGGGCCTGAACCCGAAAGAGACCAAAGAGCTGGACGAGCTGATTGCTGAGCTTCGCGATCATCACGACACCACTATCCTGCTGATTGAGCACGATATGAAGCTGGTAATGGGGATCTCTGACCGTATCTACGTGGTGAACCAGGGAACGCCGCTGGCAAACGGCACGCCGGATGAGATCCGCAACAACCCGGACGTGATCCGCGCATACCTGGGTGAGGCATAAGATGGAAAAAGCGATGTTAACGTTTGACAAGGTAAGTGCCCACTACGGCAAGATCCAGGCGCTGCACGACGTCAGCCTGCATATCAATCAGGGCGAAATCGTCACCCTGATTGGGGCTAACGGCGCGGGCAAAACCACGCTGCTTGGTACCCTGTGCGGCGACCCGCGCGCCACCAGCGGGCGGATTGTGTTTGATGGCAAAGACATCACCGACTGGCAGACCGCCAGAATCATGCGTGAAGCGGTGGCGATAGTCCCTGAAGGGCGTCGCGTCTTCTCGCGCATGACGGTGGAAGAGAACCTGGCGATGGGCGGCTTCTTCGCTGACCGCGACCAGTATCAGTCCCGTATCAAGTGGGTGTACGAACTCTTCCCGCGCCTGTGGGAGCGTCGTATTCAGCGTGCGGGGACCATGTCCGGCGGTGAGCAGCAGATGCTGGCGATCGGCCGCGCCCTGATGAGCCAGCCGCGCCTGCTGCTGCTGGATGAACCGTCGCTGGGTCTTGCGCCAATTATCATTCAGCAGATCTTCGACACCATTGAACAGCTGCGTAAAGAGGGGATGACCATCTTCCTCGTCGAGCAGAACGCCAACCAGGCGCTGAAGCTCGCCGATCGCGGTTACGTGCTGGAGAACGGCCACGTGGTGCTTGAGGATACCGGCGATGCGCTGCTGGCCAATGAAGCGGTGCGGAGTGCGTATTTAGGCGGATAGGTAAAAGCAAAATGGCAACGCACGTTGCCATTTTTAGTGTTTTCTCCCTCTCCCCGTGGGAGAGGGCCGGGGTGAGGGCACCATACCGCACCCAACCACACCCCAAACCCCTTCACACAACCATCATCCCGCTGACCTTTTGTTGTCACTTATCTGTAAACAAACAGTTATTTTTCTGTCATTCGAGCATGTCATGTTACCTCGCGAGCATAAAACGCGTGATATCGCGCATCCGGCACAATAAGAGAGATGACAATGACATCGTTACGACACACAGCTTTGGGTCTGGCACTGGGTCTGGCTTTTGCGACGAACGCAATGGCTGTGACGACCATTCCGTTCTGGCATTCCATGGAAGGGGAGTTGGGTAAAGAGGTTGACTCCCTGGCGCAGCGTTTCAACGACTCCCATCCGGATTACAAAATTGTGCCGGTGTACAAAGGTAACTACGAGCAGAGCCTGAGCGCGGGCATTGCCGCCTTCCGTACCGGTAATGCGCCTGCCATTTTGCAGGTGTACGAAGTAGGCACCGCGACCATGATGGCCTCCAAAGCCATCAAACCGGTCTACGAAGTGTTCAAAGAGGCGGGGATCAACTTCGACGAATCCCAGTTTGTGCCGACCGTAGCGGGTTACTACACCGATTCTAAAACCGGCCATCTGCTGTCTCAGCCGTTTAACAGCTCGACGCCGGTGCTGTACTACAACAAAGACGCCTTTAAGAAAGCCGGTTTAGACCCGGAGCAGCCGCCAAAAACCTGGCAGGATCTGGCGGAGTACACCGCGAAGCTGAAAGCGGCGGGGATGAAGTGCGGCTACGCCAGCGGCTGGCAGGGCTGGATCCAGATTGAAAACTTCAGCGCCTGGCACGGCCTGCCGGTAGCCACCAAAAACAACGGTTTCGATGGCACCGACGCGGTACTGGAGTTCAACAAGCCAGAGCAGGTGAAGCATATCGCGCTGCTGGAAGAGTTGAACAAGAAGGGGGATTTCAGCTACTTCGGACGTAAAGACGAATCCACCGAGAAGTTCTACAACGGTGACTGCGCCATTACCACCGCCTCGTCCGGCTCGCTGGCGGATATCCGTCACTATGCCAAATTCAACTATGGCGTGGGCATGATGCCGTACGACGCAGACGTGAAAGGCGCGCCGCAGAACGCCATCATCGGCGGAGCAAGCCTGTGGGTGATGCAGGGTAAAGACGCCGGCACCTACAAAGGAGTGGCCGAGTTCCTCGACTTCCTGGCGAAACCTGAAAACGCGGCCGAATGGCACCAGAAAACCGGCTACCTGCCGATCACCAAAGCTGCCTATGACCTGACCCGCGAGCAGGGCTTCTACAGCAAGAATCCGGGTGCGGATATCGCGACGCGTCAGATGCTGAACAAGCCGCCGTTGCCGTTCACCAAAGGCCTGCGTCTGGGCAACATGCCGCAGATCCGCACCATTGTCGACGAAGAACTGGAAAGCGTCTGGACCGGCAAGAAAACGCCACAGCAGGCGCTGGATTCAGCGGTAGAGCGCGGGAATCAGCTGCTGCGCCGCTTTGAGCAGTCCACCAAATCGTAAAAAAATGCCCGGTGGCGCTGCGCTTACCGGGCCTACGACGTGCCATATGTAGGCCGGGTAAGGCGTAGCCGCCACCCGGCACTGTTCAGGAACCAAATCTCAATGTCATCATCCCGTCCGGTGTTTCGTTCCCGCTGGCTGCCGTATCTGCTGGTCGCGCCTCAGCTGGTCATCACCGTTATCTTCTTTATCTGGCCTGCGGGCGAAGCGCTCTGGTACTCGGTGCAAAGCGTTGATCCGTTTGGGCTTTCCAGCCAGTTTGTTGGCCTGGACAATTTCACCGCGCTGTTCCACGACAGCTACTACCTGGATTCTTTCTGGACGACGATCAAATTCAGCGCGCTGGTCACCGTGAGCGGCCTTGTTGCCTCGCTGTTCTTCGCCGCGCTGGTGGATTACGTGGTGCGTGGCAGCCGTCTGTATCAGACCCTGATGCTGCTGCCCTACGCCGTGGCACCAGCGGTCGCCGCCGTGCTGTGGATCTTCCTGTTTAACCCCGGACGCGGGTTAATTACCCATTTTCTGGCGGAATTCGGATACGACTGGAACCACGCCCAGAATAGCGGCCAGGCGATGTTCCTGGTGGTGTTCGCCTCGGTGTGGAAGCAGATCAGCTACAACTTCCTGTTCTTCTTTGCCGCGCTACAGTCCATTCCGCGTTCGCTGGTGGAAGCCGCCGCCATTGACGGTGCAGGCCCGATCCGCCGCTTCTTCAGGCTGTCGCTGCCGCTGATTGCCCCGGTGAGTTTCTTCCTGCTGGTGGTGAACCTGGTGTATGCCTTTTTCGACACCTTCCCGGTCATCGACGCGGCCACCGCCGGTGGCCCGGTGCAGGCCACGACGACGCTGATTTATAAAATCTACCGCGAAGGGTTTGCCGGGCTGGATCTCTCAGCCTCCGCCGCGCAGTCGGTCGTGCTGATGTTCCTCGTCATCATCCTCACGGTGGTGCAGTTCCGCTATGTCGAAAGTAAGGTGCGCTACCAATGATTGAGAACCGTCGCGGGCTGACGATTTTCAGCCATACCATGCTGATTCTGGGGATTATCGTCATCCTCTTTCCGCTGTACGTGGCGTTTGTCGCCGCCACGCTGGACACCAAAGCGGTGTTCGACACGCCGATGACGCTGATCCCAGGCACGCATCTTTTTGAGAACATGAAAACCATCTGGACCCAGGGCGTGGGGGCCAACAGCGCGCCGTTCTGGCTGATGATGCTCAACAGCTTCATCATGGCATTCGGCATTACGGTGGGCAAAATCACGGTGTCGATGCTCTCTGCCTTCGCCATCGTCTGGTTCCGCTTTCCGCTGCGTAACCTCTTCTTCTGGATGATTTTTATCACCCTGATGCTGCCGGTGGAGGTGCGTATCTTCCCGACGGTGGAGGTGATCGCCAACCTGAAGATGCTCGACAGCTACGCGGGCTTAACCCTGCCGCTGATGGCGTCTGCGACTGCCACCTTCCTGTTCCGCCAGTTCTTTATGACGCTGCCGGACGAGCTGATTGAAGCCGCGCGCATTGACGGTGCATCACCGATGCGCTTTTTCCGCGACATCGTGCTGCCGCTGTCGAAAACCAACCTCGCGGCGCTGTTTGTGATCACCTTTATCTACGGCTGGAACCAGTACCTGTGGCCGCTGCTGATTATTCAGGACGTCAACCTCGGCACCGCCGTGGCGGGCATCAAGGGCATGATCGCCACCGGCGAAGGCACCACCCTCTGGAACCAGGTGATGGCGGCGATGCTGCTCACCCTTATCCCCCCGGTCGTTATCGTTTTAGCCATGCAGCGTGCGTTTGTGCGTGGTTTAGTGGACAGTGAGAAATAAGATGGCAGGTTTAAAACTTCAGGCAGTGACCAAAAGCTGGGATGGCAAAACCCAGGTGATTCAGCCGCTCACCCTCGACGTGGCGGACGGGGAGTTCATCGTGATGGTCGGCCCGTCCGGTTGCGGCAAATCCACGCTGCTGCGCATGGTGGCCGGGCTTGAGCGCGTATCCTCCGGCGATATCTGGATTGACCGCCAGCGCGTGACCGAGATGGAGCCCAAAGATCGCGGCATCGCGATGGTGTTCCAGAACTACGCCCTCTATCCGCACATGAGCGTGGAAGAGAATATGGCCTGGGGGCTGAAAATCCGCGGCATGGGCAAGGGGCATATCGAGGAGCGGGTGAAAGAGGCGGCGCGCATTCTGGAGCTGCATGGCCTGCTTAAGCGCCGTCCGCGCGAGCTCTCCGGCGGCCAGCGCCAGCGCGTGGCGATGGGGCGTGCCATCGTGCGCGATCCGGCGGTGTTCCTGTTCGATGAACCGCTCTCTAACCTCGACGCCAAGCTGCGCGTGCAGATGCGTCTGGAGCTGCAGCAACTGCATCGCCGTCTTAAAACCACCTCCCTGTACGTGACGCACGATCAGGTCGAAGCCATGACCCTTGCCCAGCGGGTGATGGTGATGAACAAAGGCGTTGCCGAACAGATTGGCACGCCGGTGGAGGTGTACGAAAAACCGGCCAGCCGTTTTGTGGCGAGCTTTATCGGCAGCCCGGCAATGAACCTGCTGGAAGGGCGGATCAGCAGCGCGGGCACCCACTTTGAGCTGGAAAGCGGGATGGCATTGCCCATCAACTGGTACTATCGTGGCTACGCCGGGCGTAAGATGACGCTCGGTATTCGCCCGGAGCATATTGGTTTAACCTCTCAGGCGGACGGCGGTGTGCCGCTGGTGATGGACACGCTGGAGATGTTGGGTGCAGATAACCTGGCGCATGGACGCTGGGGCGAGCAAAAAATGGTGGTGCGTCTGCCGCATCAGGAACGCCCGAAAGCAGGCAGCACGCTGTGGCTGCACCTGCCGGAAAATCACCTGCACTTATTTGACGGTGAAACAGGACAACGAGTATGAGCAACTGGCCTTATCCCCACATCGTCGCCCACCGTGGCGGCGGTAAACTGGCGCCGGAAAATACCCTGGCGGCAATTGATGTTGGCGCACGCTACGGCCACACGATGATTGAGTTCGACGCCAAGCTGTCGAAAGACGGCGAAATTTTCCTGCTGCATGATGACAATCTCGAACGCACCAGCAACGGCTGGGGCGTGGCGGGGGAACTGCCGTGGCGCGATCTGCTGAAGGTGGATGCCGGAAGCTGGTTCAGCGGCGAGTACAAAGGCGAACCGCTGCCGCTGCTGGCGGAAGTGGCCGACCGTTGTCGTCAACACGGGATGATGGCTAACATCGAAATCAAACCGACGACCGGTACCGGGCCGCTCACGGGCAACGTGATTGCGCTGGCCGCACGCGAGCTGTGGGAAGGCATGACGCCACCGCTGCTGTCGTCATTTGAAATTGATGCCCTTGAAGCGGCACAGGCTGCGGTGCCGGAGCTGCCGCGCGGGCTGCTGCTGGACGAGTGGCGCGAGGACTGGCGTGAGCTGACCACCCGCTTAGCGTGCGTGTCGATCCATCTCAATCATAAGCTGCTGGATGAGGCGAGGGTTAAGATGCTGAAAGCGGCAGGGCTGCATATTCTGGTATATACCGTCAACAAACCCCAGCGTGCGGCTGAGCTGCTGCGCTGGGGTGTGGACAGCATCTGTACCGATGCGATTGACCTGATCGGTCCGGACTTTAGTTCTGCGGATTAAGCATACTGCCATTCGACTGCGACGGCAGCATATGCTGCTGTCCGCTGCCTGACGAACTCATCCCTCCCAGCATCCCGCCGTTTTTATTCGGCAGCGGTTGCTCGCGCATCTGCCCCTGCTGCACGCGCTGGGTGTTTGTGTTCATCTGATTTTGCAGGCTCTGCTGCTGCATTCGGGTCTGCGTGTTCAACTGCTGGTTCAGCATCCCTTTTTGCTGTTGCTGCTGACTCATCATCTCCGTCTGCATACGCTGCTGGCTCGGAATGACATAGCCCGGCTGGTTAGGGTTATTCATCGTATTGAGTGGCTGTGCAAGTGCGGCAAACGGGAGCAACGCCGTAAGGATCAGGAAGCGTTTCATGATCTTCTCCTTCTTTGAGGTTTCTCTTAAGTTTACCCCGAATTCACCATGACGATGATTTTTTAGGAGTTGTGAACCAGGCTTAAGCGGGGAATATGGCTCCCTTCACCTGGAGAACAATAATGATGAAACCAACCCTTTTGCGCTGGGTCGCCATCGCTGCGCTGATGGCAGGCGGTACATTTAGCGTGGCGGCTAACCCGCCTGCGGCTCCTCCGGTCTCTTATGGCGTGGAGGAAGATGTGTTTCATCCCGTGCGGGCCACGCACGGGATGGTGGCCTCGGTGGATGCGCTGGCAACGAAAGTGGGCGTCGATATTCTCAAACAGGGCGGTAATGCGGTGGATGCCGCGGTGGCAGTCGGCTATGCGCTGGCGGTAACACACCCGCAGGCGGGGAATCTGGGCGGCGGCGGCTTTATGATGCTGCGCACCAAAGACGGGAAGACGACGGCTATCGACTTCCGCGAAATGGCGCCTGCTCAGGCCTCCCGCGATATGTTCCTTGACGATCAGGGCAACCCGGACAGTAAAAAATCGCTGACCTCGCACCTTGCGTCCGGTACGCCGGGCACCGTCGCAGGCTTCTCGCTGGCGCTGGAAAAATACGGCACGATGCCGCTGAACAAAGTGGTCCAGCCTGCCATTAAGCTGGCGCGCGACGGCTTTGTGGTGAACGACGCCCTGGCCGATGACCTTAAAACCTACGGCAGCGAAGTCATTCCGAACCATGAAAACAGCAAGGCGATCTTCTGGAAAGACGGAGAGCCGCTGAAGAAGGGCGATAAGCTGGTGCAGAAGAACCTTGCCAAAAGCCTGGAGCTGATTGCGGAGCATGGCCCGGACGCCTTCTACAAAGGGGCGATTGCCGACCAGATTGCCGAAGAGATGCAAAAGAACGGCGGGCTCATCACCAAAGCGGATCTGGCGGAGTATAAGGCGGTGGAGCGCGAGCCAATTAGCGGCACCTACCGTGGCTATGAGGTCTTCTCCATGCCGCCGCCGTCCTCTGGCGGGATCCACATCGTGCAGATCCTCAATATTCTGGAAAACTTCGATATGCACAAGTTTGGCTTCGGCAGTGCCGATGCCATGCAGGTGATGGCCGAGGCGGAAAAACGCGCCTATGCCGACCGCTCGGAATACCTTGGCGACCCGGACTTTGTGAAGGTGCCGTGGCAGGCGCTGACCAACAAAGCGTATGCCAAATCCATTGCCGATCAGATCGACATCAATAAGGCTAAGCCGTCGAGCGAGATCCGCCCCGGCAAGCTGGCACCGTATGAAAGTAACCAGACCACCCACTTCTCGGTGGTGGATAAAGACGGTAACGCGGTGGCGGTTACCTATACGCTCAATACCACCTTTGGAACCGGTATTGTGGCGGGCAACAGCGGCATTCTGCTGAACAACGAGATGGATGACTTCTCTGCCAAACCGGGCGTACCGAACGTCTACGGGCTGGTCGGTGGGGATGCCAACGCGGTGGGGCCGAAGAAACGTCCGCTGTCGTCGATGTCACCAACCATTGTGGTGAAAGACGGCAAAACCTGGCTGGTAACCGGCAGCCCCGGTGGCAGCCGGATTATCACCACCGTGCTGCAGATGGTGGTGAACAGTATCGACTTTGGTATGAACGTGGCGGAGGCGACCAACGCCCCACGCTTCCATCACCAGTGGCTGCCGGATGAACTGCGCGTCGAGAAGGGCTTTAGCCCGGACACCCTCAAACTACTGGAGCAGCGCGGACAGAAGGTAGCGGTGAAAGAGGCGATGGGCAGCACCCAGAGCATTATGGTGGGGCCGGACGGGGCGCTGTTTGGCGCGTCAGACCCGCGGTCGGTGGATGATTTAACGGCGGGGTATTAATCTGTTGTGTAATTCCCTCTCCCGGTGGGAGAGGGTTAGGGTGAGGGCAACAAACTACTTCATTCGCGCCATATAATACGCATCCACATACTCGCCGTTGCGCAGGGCATAACGCTTGCCTGTGCCTTCAATCTCAAATCCGTGTTTTTTGTACACCGCAATCGCCGGCTCGTTATCGACAAACACCGTCAGCTCAATGCGGTCAACGCGCAGCCAGTTATCGCACATATCAATCATGGTGCGCATCAGTGCGCTGGCAACGCCCCGGTTTTGCCACTGCGCGCCTACACAGATCCCAAAATCAGCCACATGGCTGCGGCGCGGGCGTTGCGCAACGGCGATGCACAGGTGTCCGGCAACGGTGCCGTCGATACATGCGACCAGCTGTTTAATGCCCGGCTGGTCGGATAGCCGCTCTTGCCACATCTGCTCGGAGGGATGAGGAACCTGTAGCGTGTTGTGGTACACCTCCGGCTGGGCGTGGATCTGACGAATGGCGTCATAATCTTTCGGTTCCGCATGGCGTATCACTATCTCACTCATTCCTTATTCCTCAGTCAGTTAAACATCCTTTCCAACATCAGTGACTTTGAAATTTGAGTCAACCGCTATTTTTTGCAAAAAGTATTGGACAAGTGCGAATGAGAATGATTATTATTGCTCTGCATTCAGGAAGACCACTACGGGAACCTGAAAGCACGACATTGCTCACATTGCTTCCAGTATTACTTTAGCCAGCTTTTAGCTGGCTTTTTTTTGTCCATTTTCGCCCTCTCCCCGTGGGAGAGTGCTGGGGTGAGGGCAAAACATGCGCTATGGTAAAACCCAGTAACCTTCCAAAAGGACTGAGCTATGACCTTACATTGCGCATTTATTGGATTTGGTAAAAGTACGACCCGCTATCACCTTCCGTATGTTCTCAACCGTAAAGACAGCTGGCATGTGGCGCATATCTACCGCCGCAGCGCGAAGCCGGAAGAGCAGTCTCCGCAGTATTCCCATATTCATTTCACCAGCGATCTCAATGAAGTACTGGGCGACCCGCAGGTTACACTGGTCATCGTCTGTACCCATGCCGACAGCCATTTCGACTATGCGAAACGCGCGCTCGAGGCGGGTAAAAACGTGCTGGTAGAAAAACCCTTCACCCCGACCATCGCTGAAGCGAAAACCCTCTTCGCACTGGCGAAAAGCAAAGGGCTGACCGTCACGCCGTATCAGAACCGTCGCTTCGACAGCTGCTTCCTGACGGCGAAAAAGGCGATTGAGAGCGGCAAGCTTGGCGACATCGTCGAAATGGAAAGCCATTTTGACTATTACCGCCCAGTGGCGGAGACCAAACCCGGCCTGCCGCAGGACGGTTCCTTCTACGGTCTTGGCGTCCATACCATGGACCAAATCATCTCCCTGTTTGGCCGCCCGGACCACGTGGCGTATGACATTCGCAGCCTGCGTAATAAAGCCAACCCGGACGATACTTTTGAAGCGCAGCTGTTCTACGGCGACCTGAAAGCCATCGTTAAAACCAGCCATCTGGTGAAAATCGACTACCCGAAATTTATCGTTCACGGCACGAAAGGTTCGTTTATCAAGTACGGTATCGATCAGCAGGAGACCAGCCTGAAGGCCAATATCATGCCGGGTGAAGCGGGCTTTGCGGCGGATGATTCGGTTGGCGTACTGGAGTATGTGAACGCAGAAGGTGTGACGGTCAGAGAAGAGCTGACGCCTGAAACCGGCGACTATGGTCGCGTCTACGACGCGCTGCATGCAACCCTGACCCGCGGCGTGGCGAATTACGTCAAGGAATCTGACGTTCTGACCAACCTCGAAATCCTCGAACGGGCCTTCGAACAGGCTTCTCCTGCCACGGTAACCCTTGCGAAATAAGCAAAAATGGCTCCTCTACACTTGTTCATAATTTTTGAACAGAGGAGTCAATTTTCACCCTCTATGATCCCAGGCTGTTTGCGTCCACACTTACTTCATCGAAACGAACTGAGGGTGAAAACAATGATCTACTTACGCAAAGCAAACGAACGTGGTCACGCGAATCATGGCTGGCTGGACTCATGGCATTCATTCTCGTTTGCCGATTACTACGACCCGAACTTCATGGGCTTCTCTGCACTGCGCGTGATTAACGATGACGTGATTGATGCAGGCCAGGGCTTCGGTACCCACCCGCATAAAGACATGGAAATCCTGACCTATGTGCTGGAAGGGGCGGTTGAGCACCAGGACAGCATGGGTAACAAAGAGCAGGTTCCGGCGGGCGAGTTCCAGATCATGAGCGCGGGTACCGGTGTTCGTCACTCGGAGTACAACCCGAGCAAAACGGAAAAACTGCACCTGTATCAAATCTGGATCATTCCAGAAGAAACCGGCATCACGCCGCGCTACGAGCAGCGCCGCTTCGACGCCAAACAGGGCAAACAGCTGGTGCTCTCCCCGGATGCGCGTGAAGGTTCGCTGAAAGTGCATCAGGATATGGAACTGTACCGCTGGGCGCTGGCAAAAGACGAACAGTCTGTACACCAGATCGCCGCGAACCGCCGCGTCTGGATCCAGGTGGTGAAAGGTGAAGTGTCCATCAACGGCACCAAAGCGACAACGGCGGATGGTCTGGCCATCTGGGATGAGCAAGCGCTCTCCGTGCATGCCGACAGCGAAAGTGAAATTCTGCTGTTTGATCTGCCACCGGTGTAATAAATCATAAATAAATGCCCATCCTTCCCTTTGACAG
Source organism: Enterobacter cloacae subsp. cloacae ATCC 13047 (assembly GCF_000025565.1). Taxonomy (NCBI): domain Bacteria; kingdom Pseudomonadati; phylum Pseudomonadota; class Gammaproteobacteria; order Enterobacterales; family Enterobacteriaceae; genus Enterobacter; species Enterobacter cloacae. The sequence goes on along the minus strand of NC_014121.1, from coordinate 4,918,066 downwards.
GGGAAGGATGGGCTTTGTCCGTGATAAACTGAGCAAATCTCTCTCTTCAAGATTTCTCAGGACGATGAAAAAGAAACGCCCCGTACTTCAGGATGTCGCCGATCGTGTTGGTGTGACCAAAATGACGGTCAGCCGTTTTTTACGTAACCCGGAACAGGTTTCCGTAGCGTTGCGTGGCAAGATTGCCGCTGCTCTCGATGAACTGGGTTATATCCCCAACCGCGCACCCGATATTCTCTCCAATGCGACCAGTCGTGCGGTGGGCGTCCTCCTGCCTTCTTTAACTAACCAGGTCTTTGCCGAAGTGTTGCGCGGTATTGAAAGCGTCACGGATGCGTTTGGTTACCAGACCATGCTGGCTCACTACGGCTACAAACCGGAACTGGAAGAAGAACGTCTTGAATCGATGCTTTCCTGGAACATCGATGGCCTGATTTTAACTGAACGTACTCACACCCCCCGTACGCTGAAGATGATCGAAGTGGCCGGGATACCGGTGGTGGAACTGATGGACAGCCAGTCGCCGTGCCTTGATATTGCCGTGGGTTTTGACAACTTCGAAGCGGCGCGGCAGATGACGGCGGCGATCATCGCGCGCGGTCATCGTCATATCGCCTACCTGGGTGCGCGTCTTGATGAACGTACTATCATCAAACAGAAGGGATACGAGCAGGCGATGCTTGACGCAAATTTAACCCCGTACAGCGTGATGGTGGAGCAGTCCTCTTCCTATACGTCGGGTATTGAGCTGATGCGGCAGGCACGGCGCGAGTATCCACAACTGGACGGTATTTTCTGTACCAACGATGACCTTGCGGTCGGTGCAGCGTTCGAATGTCAGCGTCTGGGGCTGAAGATCCCCGATGATATGGCGATAGCCGGTTTCCACGGTCATGACATCGGCCAGGTGATGGAGCCGCGTCTGGCGAGCGTCCTGACACCGCGTGAACGCATGGGCCGCATTGGCGCAGAACGCCTGCTGGCGCGCATTCGCGGTGAAGCGGTTACGCCAAAAATGTTAGATTTAGGTTTCACCTTGTCACCGGGTGGATCTATTTAATCCGACAAATTTGAAGTAGCTCACACTTATTCACATCGCGCACGTTTGGATATTGCTTCTCTTTTGCCCCGGCAGGACAATGTTACCGATAACTGTTACCCGTAACAATTGACTGAGGGACACCCTTTGAGCACGACTAATCATGATCACCACGTTTACGTCCTGATGGGCGTTTCCGGTAGCGGTAAATCTGCCGTGGCAAGCGAAGTGGCGCATCAACTTAATGCGGCGTTTCTTGATGGCGACTTCCTCCATCCGCGCAGCAACATCATGAAGATGGCCTCCGGCGAGCCGCTGAACGACGACGACCGTAAACCGTGGTTACAGGCGCTGAACGATGCCGCGTTTGCCATGCAGCGCACCAATAAAGTTTCCCTGATCGTCTGCTCTGCGCTGAAAAAAACCTACCGCGATCTGCTGCGTGACGGCAACCCGAACCTCTCTTTCATCTACCTGAAAGGCGATTTCGACGTCATCGAAAGCCGTCTCAAGGCGCGCAAAGGCCACTTCTTCAAAACCCAGATGCTGGTCACACAGTTCGAAGCGCTGCAGGAGCCAGGTGAAGATGAAAAAGACGTCTTAGTGGTTGATATCGATCAGTCACTGGAGGGTGTTGTTGCCAGCACCATCGAGGTCATTAATAAAAGGCAGTAAGTTTTGAGTACATTAACGCTAGTTTTGACAGCAGTGGGTTCGGTATTGCTGCTGCTGTTTTTAGTGATGAAAGCGCGTATGCATGCTTTTGTTGCTTTGATGGTGGTTTCTATTGGTGCAGGTCTCTTTTCCGGTATGCCGCTCGACAAGATCGCTGCGACGATGGAAAAAGGGATGGGGGGCACACTGGGCTTCCTGGCAATTGTGGTCGCGCTGGGCGCGATGTTTGGCAAGATCCTGCATGAGACGGGCGCGGTCGACCAGATTGCCGTCAAGATGCTGAAATCGTTTGGTCACAGTCGTGCACACTATGCAATTGGCCTGGCCGGTCTGATCTGCGCGCTGCCGTTGTTCTTTGAAGTGGCCGTGGTGCTGCTAATTAGCGTGGCGTTCTCCATGGCGCGCCATACCGGTACTAACCTTGTGAAGCTGGTTATTCCGCTGTTTGCGGGCGTGGCGGCAGCCGCGGCGTTTCTGCTGCCGGGACCGGCACCGATGCTGCTGGCTTCCCAGATGCACGCCGATTTTGGCTGGATGATCCTGATTGGCCTGTGCGCGGCAATCCCGGGAATGATTATCGCCGGTCCGCTGTGGGGCAATTTCATCAGCCGCTACGTTGAACTGCATATTCCTGATGATATTACCGAGCCGCACCTGGGCGAAGGTAAAATGCCGTCCTTCGGCTTCAGCCTGTCTCTGATCCTGCTGCCGCTGGTGCTGGTGGGTCTGAAAACCATTGCCGCGCGCTTTGTACCGGTGGGCTCTACCGCGTACGAATGGTTCGAATTTATCGGTCACCCGTTCACGGCAATTCTGGTGGCGTGTCTGGTGGCGATTTATGGCCTGGCGATGCGTCAGGGGATGCCGAAAGACCGCGTGATGGAAATCTGCGGTGCTGCGCTGCAGCCAGCGGGCATTATCCTGCTGGTGATCGGTGCGGGTGGCGTGTTCAAGCAGGTGCTGGTGGATTCAGGCGTCGGTCCGGCGCTGGGTGAAGCGCTGACCGGAATGGGACTGCCCATCGCGGTCACCTGCTTTGTGCTGGCGGCGGCGGTGCGTATCATTCAGGGCTCCGCGACCGTTGCCTGTTTAACGGCTGTTGGCCTGGTGATGCCGGTGATTGAACAGCTGAACTACTCCGGTGCGCAGATGGCGGCGCTGTCTATCTGTATCGCGGGTGGTTCGATTGTGGTGTCGCACGTGAACGATGCGGGCTTCTGGCTGTTCGGTAAATTTACCGGTGCGACCGAAGCGCAAACCCTGAAAACCTGGACGCTGATGGAAACTATCCTCGGCACCACGGGTGCGATTGTCGGGATGATTGCGTTTACGCTGCTGAGCTAACTGGTTTTCTCCCTCTCCCTGTGGGAGAGGGGTGGGGTGAGGGCATCAGGCCGCAGAGATCTTATTTTGTCGGGTGGCGGCTTCGCCTTACCCGACCTACAAAAAACTCAGTTCCCGTAGGCCGGGTAAGCGCAAGCGCCACCCGGCTTTTTTACAGCAGCACTGTGCCTTCCGTTGTGCGCAGCCAGCGCGGCGCTTTTAGCGTATCGCTGAAAAATCGCACCAACTCCTGCAACAGATCTCCCGCCACTCTCTCATCGCTTTCTGACAGCGAATGCGCTAACAGCATTTGCGTTAACAGCTGGCAATATCGCCCTAACTGATCAACTTCCGGTTCGAATACCGGCACGTCCAACGGCAGGTCATCCACCGTCAGGCTGGCTTTTAAATATTCTGGCACAGGTTCAAGCAGCGTGGGCTGAAGCAGGGTGAGGCAGGCGGAAAGTCGTCCACACAGCGCCATCTTCTGGGTTGGATCGTCACATTCAACCAGCACGTCGACAAACCGCGCGCAGTTGTCTGCCTGCTCGGTGAAGTCGGTGGTGTGATCGAACGGTGTGGTGAATAAGGAGTGAGAAAAGCTAAGGGTAGTAGTCATAAGACCGCCTCTGATGCGTAAAATGGACCGCCACAGGAGGGACCAACCTCACTGGTGGCGGACTGAACGGAGTTGGTCCTACCGGCCTCATCAGCTACCGGCGCGCCTTGCGGCGCCACCGTCCAGCCCACCATTAAGGTGTAACTGACTACGCGATAAAGAAATTTTATCACGGATGAGGATAACAGAGGACCAACCCTGACGCCTGATTTTGCAGGCGCGGCAAGAAGATACTGCTTTGAAGATCGGGTGGCAAGAGAGGCTCTGGAAGGCGGCTCGCAAAACGAAATATTATTTTTGAGGAGTGCGGCCTGTTGCCCTCACCCCGGCCCTCTCCCACGGGAGAGGGAGCAAACACTAAAAATGGCCACGCAGTGGCCATTTTGCTTTGACCTAGCCCTTCATCCACGCCCGTATCCCGTCCAGGAACATCTGCGTCGCCATCATCACCAGAATCAGCCCCATCAAACGTTCCAGCGCATTGACCCCTTTTTCGCCCAGCAGGCGCAGGAATAGCGACGACTGCAGCAGAATGATGAACGTTCCGCCCCAGGCAATCAGCAAAGCAATCACCAGATGGCTCATCTGGTTGGGATACTGATGCGACAGCAGCATCAATGTGGCCAGAATGGTCGGCCCGGCGACCAGCGGGATCGCCAGCGGTACGATAAACGGCTCTTCACCCGCAGGCAGTCCGCTGCTACTGCCTTCCGCGCTCGGGAAAATCATCTTGATGGCAATCAGGAACAGAATTATTCCGCCGGAAATGGAGACCGTTTCGGCACGCAGATTCAGGAAAGCGAGAATTTTTTCGCCAGCAAACAGGAAGATAAACATCACCAGCAGGGCGATGAGCAGCTCGCGGATCATGATCGCCCGGCGGCGCTTGGGTTCGGTGTGCTTCAGCACCGACATGAAAATCGGCAGGTTTCCCAGTGGATCCATTATCAGGATCAATAAAACCGCCGCAGAAATGATTTCACTCATGTAAATTAGCCCTGAATTTCTCTATGGTTATTAGGATGATTAGCTCTTTTTCTGATTGCCGGGCAATCATCGATTAATTTCGCTTGCGACTTTGGCAGCATTTTGTAATGTGAAGCATATCCCAGTTCAATACTGGCTTGCACAAACAGCACACACCCTCTGCAGGAAACAAATGCTATGAAAAACGTTGGTTTTATCGGCTGGCGCGGTATGGTCGGCTCTGTACTCATGCAACGCATGGTTGAAGAGCGCGATTTCGACGCTATCCGCCCGGTCTTCTTCTCCACTTCCCAGCTCGGCCAGGCTGCACCGTCCTTTGGTGGTACCACAGGGACGTTGCAGGATGCTTACGATCTGGAAGCGCTGAAGGCACTCGACATTATTGTGACCTGCCAGGGCGGCGATTATACCAACGAAATCTATCCAAAGCTGCGTGAAAGCGGCTGGCAGGGCTACTGGATTGACGCGGCCTCTTCGCTGCGTATGAAAGACGATGCCATCATCATCCTCGACCCGGTGAACCAGGGCGTGATCACCGACGGCCTGAACAACGGCGTGAAAACCTTTGTCGGCGGTAACTGCACCGTCAGCCTGATGCTGATGTCCCTCGGTGGCCTGTTCGCGCAGGACCTGGTGGAGTGGGTCTCCGTGGCGACCTACCAGGCCGCATCCGGCGGCGGTGCGCGTCACATGCGTGAACTGCTGACCCAGATGGGCCAGCTGCACCAGAGCGTTGCGACCGAGCTGGCAAATCCGGCGTCCGCGATCCTCGATATCGAGCGTAAGGTCACCGAGCTGACCCGCAGCGGCGAACTGCCGGTCGATAACTTTGGCGTACCGCTGGCCGGTGGCCTGATCCCGTGGATCGACAAACAGCTGGATAACGGCCAGACCCGTGAAGAGTGGAAGGGTCAGGCGGAGACCAACAAAATCCTCAATACCGCGAACACCATTCCGGTTGACGGTCTGTGCGTGCGTATCGGCGCGCTGCGCTGCCACAGCCAGGCCTTCACCATTAAACTGAAAAAAGATGTGTCTATTCCGACCGTGGAAGAGCTGCTCGCCGCACACAACCCGTGGGCGAAAGTGGTGCCAAACGATCGCGATATCACCATGCGCGAACTGACGCCTGCGGCCGTTACCGGCACGCTGACCACGCCGGTTGGCCGTCTGCGTAAGCTGAACATGGGGCCAGAGTACCTCTCCGCGTTCACCGTGGGTGACCAGCTGCTGTGGGGTGCCGCAGAGCCGCTGCGCCGCATGCTGCGCCAGCTGGCGTAATAATTTGTTAACTACCGGGGGTGATTTTCACCCCCTTTTTTTGCGTACTACATGGAGTAAAACGCAGATGTCTTATTTTTTATCAGGAGGAACCTCGTCGTTGGCTATGCTTTAAGGAAGATTTATTTCTCACCTGAGGGTAGGACGGAGCAGAGAGGATGAGCTGCACCGTTTAGGTCACATTAAAAGTCGTCCCGGAGCGAATAAAAAGGGCGACATAAAAAAACAGGATGAATACCATGTCCGATCGTATTTCGAGAGACGTGATTAATGCGCTTATTGCGGGTCATTTTGCCGACCCCTTTTCTGTGCTAGGGATGCACCGTACAGAGGCCGGGCTGGAAGTTCGCGCGCTGTTACCGGATGCCACAGAAGTGTGGGTCATCGAACCCAAAACCGGCCGCAAGGTGGGTAATCTGGAATGCCTCGACTCACGTGGCTTCTTCTCGGGCGTCATGCCCCGTCGTAAAAACCCCTTTCGTTATCAGCTTGCCGTCATCTGGCACGGTCAGCAAAACCTGATTGACGATCCCTATAGCTTTGGCCCGCTCTTAAAAGAGATGGATGCCTGGCTGCTGTCCGAAGGCACCCATCTGCGGCCTTATGAAACGCTGGGTGCCCATGCGGATACCATGGATGGTATTACCGGCACGCGGTTTGCCGTGTGGGCGCCAAACGCCCAGCGCGTCTCCGTCGTCGGGCAGTTCAACTACTGGGACGGTCGTCGTCACCCCATGCGCCTGCGTCGGGAAACCGGCATCTGGGAGCTGTTCATCCCCGGCGCGCATAACGGTCAGCTCTATAAATTTGAGATGATCGATGCCAACGGCAAGCTGCGCATTAAAGCTGACCCGTACGCCTTTGAAGCGGAGCTGCGCCCGAATACTGCCTCGCTTATTTGCGGCCTGCCGGAGAAGGTGGTCCAGACGGAAGAGCGCAAGCAGGCTAACCGCTTCGACGCGCCAATCTCCGTTTATGAGGTGCATCTCGGCTCCTGGCGTCGCCACACCGATGACAATTTCTGGCTGAGCTATCGTGAGCTGGCTGACCAGCTGGTACCGTACGCCAAATGGATGGGCTTTACCCATCTGGAGCTGCTGCCGGTTAACGAACATCCGTTCGACGGAAGCTGGGGCTATCAGCCCACCGGGTTATACGCACCGACGCGCCGCTTTGGCACGCGCGACGACTTCCGCTATTTCGTTGATGCCGCACACGCCGCCGGGCTGAACGTCATTCTTGACTGGGTGCCGGGCCACTTCCCGTCGGATGATTTTGCGCTGGCCGAGTTCGACGGCACAAAACTGTACGAGCACAGCGACCCGCGCGAAGGCTATCACCAGGACTGGAATACGCTGATCTACAACTACGGTCGTCGTGAAGTCGCGAACTACCTGGTCGGGAACGCGCTTTACTGGATCGAGCGTTTCGGCATTGATGCCCTGCGCGTGGATGCGGTGGCGTCGATGATCTATCGCGACTATAGCCGCAAAGAGGGCGAGTGGATCCCGAACGAGTATGGCGGTCGCGAGAACCTGGAAGCGATTGAGTTTCTGCGCAACACCAACCGCATTATTGGCGAGCAGGTCGAGGGCGCGGTGACGATGGCGGAAGAGTCCACCGACTTCCCGGGCGTTTCCCGTCCGCCGTCAATGGGTGGCCTGGGCTTCTGGTACAAGTGGAACCTGGGCTGGATGCACGACACGCTCGATTACATGAAGCTCGACCCGGTTTATCGTCAGTATCATCACGATAAGCTTACCTTCGGGCTGCTCTACAACTACACCGAAAACTTCATGCTGCCGCTGTCGCACGATGAAGTGGTGCACGGTAAAAAATCCATTCTCGACCGCATGCCGGGCGACGCGTGGCAGAAGTTTGCCAACCTGCGCGCCTACTACGGCTGGATGTTCGCCTTCCCGGGCAAAAAACTGCTGTTTATGGGCAACGAGTTCGCCCAGGGGCGCGAGTGGAACCACGATACCAGCCTCGACTGGCATCTGCTGGAGGGCGCTGACAACTGGCACCACGGCGTGCAGCGGCTGGTCCGCGATCTGAACCTGACCTACCGCCACCATAAAGCACTGCACGAGCTGGACTTCGATCCGTACGGTTTTGAGTGGCTGGTGGTGGACGACCATGAGCGCTCGGTATTTGTCTTTGTGCGCCGGGATAAAGCGGGTAACGAGATTATCGTTGCCAGTAATTTTACGCCGGTTCCACGTCATCATTACCGCTTCGGCATTAATCAGGCCGGTAAATGGCGCGAAATCCTCAACACCGATTCCATTCATTACCACGGCAGTAACGCCGGTAACGGCGGACTGGTCCAGAGTGATGCCATCGAAAGCCACGGGCGCCCCAACTCCCTGAGCCTGACGCTGCCGCCGCTCGGTACCATCTGGCTGGTGCGGGAGGGCGAATGACGCAGCTTACGGCAGGTAAACCCGAACCGCTCGGGGCGAGCTTTGACGGAAAGGGTGTGAATTTCACCCTCTTTTCTGCTCACGCGGAGCGGGTCGAACTCTGTGTGTTTGATGGGGAAGGTAACGAACATCGTTACGATTTACCGGCGCGCACCGGGGATACCTGGCACGGTTACCTGGCCGGTGGGCGGCCAGGGATGCATTACGGTTTTCGCGTTCACGGTCCCTGGGCGCCTGCTCAGGGGCACTGGTTTAACCCGGCAAAGCTGCTGATTGACCCGTGTGCCCACCGCGTGGACGGCGAGTTTAAAGACGACCCGATTTTCCACGTCGGCTACGGGGAACCCGACCACCGCGACAGCGCCCACGTGGCCCCAAAAAGCGTGGTGGTGGGCGATCGCTACGACTGGGAAGACGATGCCCCGCCGGGCACGCCGTGGGGCAACACCGTGATTTACGAGGCCCATGTAAAAGGGCTGACCTATCTCCATCCGTCTATTCCCAAAGAGATGCGCGGCACCTATAAGGCGCTCGGCCATCCGACCATGATCGCCTATCTGAAACATCTGGGGATCACCGCGCTGGAGTTGTTGCCCATCGCCCATTTCGCCAGCGAGCCTCGCCTGCAGCGACTGGGGCTGAGCAACTACTGGGGCTACAACCCGCTGGCGATGTTTGCGCTCGACCCCCGCTACGCCGTCCACCCGGACAAGGCGCGGGACGAGTTTCGTGATGCGGTGAAAGCGCTTCATGCGGCCGGTATCGAAGTGATTCTGGACGTGGTGCTGAACCACAGCGCGGAAAGCGATCTCGACGGTCCGACGCTCTCCATGCGCGGAATTGATAACCGTAGCTATTATTGGATCAGAGAGGATGGTGATTACCACAACTGGACCGGTTGCGGTAACACGCTCAACCTCAGCCATCCGGCGGTGACGCATTTTGCGTATGAATGCCTGAAATATTGGGTGGAAACGTTCCACGTCGACGGTTTTCGTTTTGACCTGGCGCCGGTGATGGGCCGCACGCCGGGGTTCAGCCAGCAGGCGCCGCTGTTTGAGGCGATCAAAAACTGCCCGGTGCTCTCGCGGGTGAAGCTGATTGCCGAGCCGTGGGACATTGGTGAAGGCGGCTACCAGGTGGGGAACTTCCCGCCGCTGTTTGCCGAATGGAACGACCACTATCGCGATGCCGTACGCCGCTTCTGGCTGGAGAGAAGCCTGTCGCTGGGGGAGTTCGCCGGACGCTTTGCCGCTTCCAGCGATCTGTTTAAACGTGATGGCAAACGACCGTCTGCTACCGTCAACCTGGTGACCGCGCATGATGGTTTTACGCTCCGGGACTGCGTTTGTTTCAATCAGAAACACAATGAGGCAAATGGCGAGGAGAATCGCGATGGCACTAACAATAACCATAGCTTTAATCATGGTATAGAAGGGTTAGGCGGAAGTCTGGATGTTATTGAGCGGCGACGCGCCAGCGTGCATGCGCTGCTGACGACGCTTTTGTTGTCGCAGGGCACGCCGATGCTGCTGGCAGGGGATGAACATGGCCACAGCCAGCACGGTAACAACAACGCCTATTGCCAGGACAACACCTTAACCTGGCTCGACTGGGGAGAAGCGAACAGCGGCCTGATCCACTTTACCGCGGCGCTGATCCACCTTCGTCAGCAGATCCCCGCGCTCACCGCCAACCGCTGGTGGGAGGAGGGCGACGGCAACGTTCGCTGGCTGAATAAAGACGCGCAACCGTTAAGCGCGCAAGAGTGGCAACACGGCGTACCGCGCCTGCAGATCCTGCTTTCGGATCGCTGGCTGGTTACGCTGAACGCGACGGATGACGTCGCTGAGATTGTTTTACCTGACGGGGAATGGCGCGCCGTTCCCCCCTTTGCCGGAGCGGATAATCCGGTAGTAATGGCTGTCTGGCACGGGCCTGCGCACGGAGTGTGCGTATTCCAAAGATGATAAAAAAGGAGTTAGTCATGGTTAGATTAGAGAAGAACGATCCCTTAATGTTGGCACGCCAGCTCCCCTTAAAAACGGTTGCCCTGATCCTCGCTGGCGGGCGCGGAACCCGTCTTAAAGATTTGACCATCAAGCGCGCCAAGCCGGCTGTTCACTTTGGTGGTAAGTTCCGAATTATCGATTTTGCACTGTCCAACTGCCTGAACTCAGGTATTCGCCGCATTGGCGTCATTACGCAGTATCAGTCGCACACCCTGGTGCAGCATATTCAGCGCGGCTGGTCATTCTTCAGCGAAGAGATGAATGAGTTTGTCGATCTCCTGCCTGCCCAGCAGCGTGTTCACGGTGAAAACTGGTACCGCGGCACCGCTGATGCGGTGACCCAGAACCTCGATATCATTCGCCGCTACAACGCGGAGTACATCGTGATCCTCGCCGGGGATCACATCTACAAGCAAGACTACTCCCACATGCTCATCGACCACGTCGAGAAAGGGGCGCGCTGCACCGTGGCGTGTCTGCCGGTGCCCGTTGCCGAGGCGACGGCGTTTGGCGTGATGCACGTGGACGCGGACGATAAAATTATCGACTTCGTTGAAAAACCGGCCAACCCACCAACCATGCCGGGAGATGACACCAAATCGCTCGCCAGCATGGGGATCTATGTCTTTGATGCAGATTACCTTTATGAGCTGCTGGAAGAAGACGACAAAGACGAACACTCCAGCCACGACTTCGGTAAAGACATCATTCCGAAAATTACCAAAGCTGGCATGGCCTATGCACATCCTTTCCCGCTGTCCTGCGTGCAGTCAGATCCGAATGCGGAACCTTACTGGCGCGATGTGGGAACCCTGGAAGCGTACTGGAAAGCCAACCTCGATCTGGCCTCCGTCACGCCTGAGCTGGATATGTACGACCAGAACTGGCCGATCCGTACCCATATGGAATCCCTGCCGCCAGCGAAATTCGTTCAGGACCGCTCCGGCAGCCACGGCATGACGCTGAACTCGCTGGTCTCCGGCGGGTGCATTATCTCCGGCTCGGTGGTGGTGCAGTCGGTGCTGTTCCCGCGCGTGCGTATAAACTCATTCTGTAATATCGATTCGGCGGTGCTGCTGCCGGATGTCTGGGTCGGGCGTTCGTGTCGTCTGCGTCGCTGCGTGATCGACCGTGCCTGCGTCATTCCTGAAGGAATGGTGATTGGTGAAAACGCGGAAGAAGATGCACGTCGCTTCTACCGTTCTGAAGAGGGGATCGTGTTAGTCACACGGGAAATGTTGCGGAAGCTGCAGATCAAACAGGAGCGATGATGCAGGTTTTACACGTATGTTCTGAGATGTTCCCGTTGTTAAAAACGGGCGGCCTGGCGGATGTTCTTGGTGCATTACCCGCGGCGCAAATCGCTGGCGGAGTAGATACCCGAGTCCTGCTGCCTGCCTTCCCGGATATCCGGCGCGGCATTCCCGATGCAAAGGTGGTGACGCGCCGTGACACCTTCGCCGGACGCATTACCCTGTTGTATGGACATTACAATGGCGTGGGCATCTACCTGATTGACGCGCCGCACTTATATGACCGACCAGGTAGCCCGTATCACGATACGAACCTGTTTGCCTATACCGACAACGTGCTGCGTTTTGCGCTGCTCGGCTGGGTTGGGGCTGAAATGGCGGTAGGGCTGGATCCGTTCTGGCGCCCGGACATTGTGCACGCACACGACTGGCACGCGGGGCTCGCTCCGGCATATCTGGCGGCGCGCGGCCATCCGGCGAAATCGGTCTTTACGGTGCATAACCTGGCGTATCAGGGCATGTACTACGCCCATCACATGAATGACATCGATCTGCCATGGTCGTTCTATAACATGCACGGGCTGGAGTTTAACGGGCAGATCTCGTTCCTGAAGGCCGGGCTTTACTATGCCGACCACATCACGGCCGTGAGCCCGACCTACGCCCGTGAAATTACGCAGCCGGAGTTCGGCTACGGCCTGGAAGGGTTGCTCCGTCAGCGCCATCGTGAAGGGCGTTTGTCGGGGATCCTTAACGGCGTCGATGAACAGATCTGGAACCCGGAGACCGACCTGCTGCTCGCGGCCCGCTATGGCCGTGATTCCGTGGAAGACAAAGCGGAAAACAAACGCCAGTTACAAATTGCGATGGGGCTGAAGGTCAACGACAAAGTGCCGCTGTTTGCGGTGGTGAGCCGTCTGACCAGCCAGAAAGGGCTGGACCTGGTGCTGGAGGCCCTGCCGGGACTGCTGGAGCAGGGCGGACAGCTGGCGCTGCTCGGCGCGGGCGACCCGGTATTGCAGGAAGGCTTCCTGGCGGCAGCGGCGGAACACCCAGGGCAGGTGGGCGTGCAGATTGGCTATCACGAAGCGTTCTCGCACCGGATCATGGGCGGCGCGGACGTCATTCTGGTGCCGAGCCGTTTCGAACCTTGCGGCCTGACGCAGCTCTACGGCCTGAAGTACGGCACCCTGCCGCTGGTGCGACGCACGGGCGGGCTGGCGGATACGGTATCTGACAGCTCACTGGAAAACCTGGCGGACGGTATCGCCAGCGGGTTTGTCTTTGAGGACAGTAATGCCTGGTCGCTGCTTCGGGCGATTCGGCGTGCTTTCGTCTTGTGGTCCCGTCCGTCGCTGTGGCGTTACGTTCAACGTCAGGCGATGTCTATGGACTTTAGCTGGCACGTTGCGGCGCAGTCATACCGCGATCTCTATCAACGCTTGATGTAACGAGGCGAAGTTACTGATATGAACGCTCCTTTTAGCTACTCTTCCCCCACGCTCAGCGTTGAGGCGTTGAAGCACTCTATCGCCTATAAGCTGATGTTTACCATCGGGAAAGATCCGGTCATCGCCAACAAACACGAGTGGCTCAACGCCACCCTGTTTGCGGTGCGTGACCGCATGGTTGAACGCTGGCTGCGCTCCAACCGCGCCCAGCTGTCGCAGGAAACGCGTCAGGTTTACTACCTATCGATGGAATTTTTGATTGGCCGCACCCTCTCTAACGCGCTGTTATCGCTCGGTATTTACGATGACGTTAAAACCGCGCTGGAAGAGATGGGGCTGGACTTAGAAGAGCTGATTGACGAAGAGAACGACCCGGGGCTCGGTAACGGTGGCCTGGGGCGACTTGCCGCCTGCTTCCTCGACTCGCTGGCGACGCTGGCCCTGCCGGGGCGTGGCTACGGCATTCGCTACGACTACGGGATGTTCAAGCAGAACATCGTGGACGGACGTCAGAAAGAGTCCCCGGACTACTGGCTGGAATACGGTAACCCGTGGGAGTTTAAACGACACAATACGCGCTATAAGGTGCGGTTTGGCGGACGTATTCAGCAGGAAGGGAAAAAGTCCCGCTGGGTGGAAACCGAAGAGATCCTTGCCGTCGCCTATGACCAGATTGTCCCGGGCTACGACACCGATGCGACCAATACGCTGCGTCTGTGGAACGCGCAGGCCAGTAGCGAGATTAACCTGGGTAAATTTAACCAGGGCGACTACTTCGCGGCGGTGGAAGATAAAAACCACTCCGAGAACGTCTCCCGCGTGCTCTACCCGGACGACTCGACCTATTCCGGGCGCGAGCTGCGCCTGCGTCAGGAGTATTTCCTCGTCTCCGCGACGATTCAGGATATCCTCAGCCGTCACTATCAGCTGCACAAGACCTACGCCAATCTGGCGGAAAAAACCGCCATTCACCTCAACGATACCCATCCGGTGCTGTCGATCCCGGAGCTGATGCGTCTGCTTATCGACGAGCATAAGTTCAGCTGGGACGACGCGTTTGAGGTGACCTGTCAGGTCTTCTCTTACACTAACCACACGTTGATGAGCGAAGCGCTGGAAACCTGGCCGGTGGATATGCTCGGCAAAATTTTGCCGCGCCATCTGCAGATCATCTTTGAAATTAACGACTACTTTCTCAAGACGTTGCAGGAGCAGTATCCGAACGATACCGGCCTGCTGAGCCGCGCTTCTATCATTGATGAATCGAATGGTCGTCGCGTACGCATGGCCTGGCTGGCGGTGGTGATCAGCCACAAGGTGAACGGGGTTTCAGAGCTGCACTCGAACCTGATGGTCCAGTCGCTGTTTGCGGACTTTGCGAAGATCTTCCCGACGCGTTTCTGCAACGTGACCAATGGCGTCACGCCGCGTCGCTGGCTGGCGCTGGCAAACCAGCCGCTTTCTGAGGTGCTGGATGAGCACATTGGCCGCACCTGGCGAACCGATCTCAGCCAGCTGAGCGAGCTTGAACAGCACATTGATTTTCCGGCGGTGAACAAAGCCGTACGAGAAGCCAAGCTGCTGAACAAGAAACGTCTGTCAGTCTGGCTGGCGTTGCATCTGAACGTGGTGGCGAACCCGAAAGCGCTGTTCGACGTGCAGATCAAGCGTATTCACGAGTACAAGCGCCAGCTGATGAACGTGCTGCATGTGATCACCCACTATAACCGCATCAAGGCCGATCCGACGGCGGAGTGGGTGCCGCGTGTGAAGATCTTTGCCGGTAAGGCGGCGTCCGCTTATTACATGGCGAAGCACATCATTCACCTCATCAACGATGTGGCGAAGGTGGTCAACAACGATCCGGATATCGGCGACAAGCTGAAGGTGGTCTTTGTTCCTAACTACAGCGTCAGCCTGGCGCAGCTGATCATTCCGGCGGCCGATCTCTCTGAGCAGATCTCCACCGCCGGGACGGAAGCGTCCGGCACCAGTAACATGAAGTTTGCCCTTAACGGCGCGCTGACCATCGGCACGCTGGACGGGGCCAATGTCGAAATGCTGGAGCACGTGGGGGCGGAAAATATCTTTATCTTCGGAAATACCACGGAAGAGGTGGAGGCGCTGCGCAAGAAAGGCTACTCGCCGCGTGAGTATTACGAAGAGGATGAGGAGCTACGTCAGGTGCTGACGCAAATCGCCACCGGGGTGTTTAGCCCAGACGAGCCAGGGCGCTATCGGGACCTGGTGGATTCGCTGATTAACTTTGGCGACCACTATCAGGTGCTGGCGGATTACCGCAGCTACGTGGATTGTCAGGACAGGGTGGACGAGCTTTATCGTCAGCAGGAGAAGTGGACCTGCGTCGCGATGCATAACATCGCCAATATGGGGTATTTCTCGTCCGACAGGACCATTAAGGAGTATGCCGAGAATATCTGGCATATTGATCCGGTGCGGTTGTAAAAACAAAGCCCGGTGGCGCTGCGCTTACCGGGCCTACGGGATCGAGTAGGCCGGGTAAAGCGGAGCCGCCACCCGGCTTTTTTACATCACGACGCCAACGACAGCTCACGCTTCCCCGCATGCTGCAGCAACCACTGCGCCACACGCGACTGCTGTTCGGCATTCAGCCACATACCCTCTTTGGTACGACGCCAGATGGCATCATCCAGACGGCGAACCCACTCATGTTCCACCAGATAGCGCAGTTCGGCTTCATACAGCTCGTGGCCAAAATGTTCGCCCAGGTCGGTAATCTCTTTCGCGTCACCCAGGATCAATTCCGTGTTGCTGCCGTAGGTACGGGCATAGTGGCGCGCCATGCCTTCCGTGATGAATGGATAGCGACGACGCAGCTTCGCGGCGTAATCATCGCGGTTGTCGCCGATATCACCGCCAGGCAGTACCGCGCCTTTGGTCCATGCCGGGCCAATGCCTTTGTAGTACGGCGCCAGTTTTTCCAGCGCGTGCTCGGCCAGCTTACGGTAGGTGGTGAGCTTGCCGCCAAACACGGAGAGCAGCGGTGCCTGACCGTCCACGTCGTGAATATCGAGCGTATAGTCGCGGGTAATCGCCTGCGGTGAGTCAGATTCGTCATCGCACAGCGGACGCACGCCGGAGTAAGTCCAGACCACGTCATCGCGGGACAGCTGTTTCTTGAAGTGCGCGTTATACACCTTCAGCAGGTAGTTCACTTCGCTCTCGTCGATCTCGACGTTTTTCGGATCGCCTTTGTACTCCACGTCGGTGGTGCCGATGATGGAGAATTCGTCCATCCACGGGATCACAAACACAATGCGCTTGTCTTCGTTCTGCAGAATGTAGGCCTGCTTCTGGGTGTGCACGCGTGGTACCACAATGTGGCTGCCTTTGATCAGGCGGATACCGTACGGAGATGGCAGATGCATCCCCTCGTCGAAGAACTGTTTCACCCATGGGCCGGTGGCGTTCACCAGACCGCGCGCTTTCCAGCTGAACTTCTCGCCGGTATCTACGTCTTCCGCTTCGACGATCCACAGGCCGTTTTCACGGCGCGCAGCGGTGGCGCGGGTGCGGGTTTTCACTTCGCCGCCTTTCTTCTCAACCATCTGTGCGTTAGCCAGCACCAGACGCGCATCGTCCACCCAGCAGTCGGAATATTCGAAACCGCGCACGATTTCAGGCTTAAGGACCGATTCTGAGCCAAAACGCAAACCGTTTGAACCCGGCAGGCTGGTGCGTTTACCCAGATGATCGTACATAAACAGACCGATTCGAATCATCCACGCCGGACGCAGATGCGGGCGATGGGGCAGGCGGAAGCGCATCGGGATGGCCAGGTGCGGTGCCATCTTCAGCAGCACTTCACGTTCGGCCAGCGCTTCACTGACCAGACGGAATTCATAGTGTTCCAGGTAGCGCAGGCCACCGTGAATCAGTTTGGAGCTGGCGGACGACGTCGCGCAGGCGAGGTCGTTAGCTTCCAGCATCAGTACGGATAATCCGCGTCCTGCGGCGTCTGCCGCAATACCGGCACCGTTGATGCCACCGCCTATCACAATCAGATCTTTGGTTTCCATAACACCCTCACGCACTTTCGTTAAAGCTCAGAAATGTTCGATATCGCTCATAATAGCAAAGGAACGCGCTTTTGGTAACATCAAAAAAACAATTTAGAGTGATATGGATAACATAATGGCGTTTACCCGCCGCCAGGACGTACACTACGGGGTAAAATAGTGCGACTAACTTTTCTCCCTCTCCCCGTGGGAGAGGGCTGGGGTGAGGGCATCAGAGCGCACCCAACCTGAACAACAGAAAGAGAACACCATGGATCAGTTTGAATGTATTAACGTAGAAGAAGCCCACCAGAAGATGCACCAGGGAACGGCGGTGCTGGTGGATATCCGCGATCCGCAGAGTTTTGCGATGGGCCACACCCCGGGAGCGTTCCACCTCACCAACGATACGCTGGGCGCGTTTATGCGCGATAACGACTTCGATACGCCGGTGATGGTGATGTGCTATCACGGCAACAGCAGCAAAGGTGCGGCGCAGTACCTTATTCAGCAGGGCTATGATGCGGTCTACAGCGTCGACGGCGGTTTCGATGCCTGGCATCGTCATTTCCCGGCAGAAGTGGAATACGCTTTTGAGCGCTGATCCCGCTATACTGTCCCCTTTTGTGTGGAAATAAGCGACCGCCGCCCATGTTGATGATCACCTCTTTTACCAATCCGCGCGTCGCCCAGGCGTTTGTCGACTATATGGCAACCCAGGGCATCATCCTGACCGTTCAGCAGCACACGAAAACCGATGTCTGGCTGGCGGATGAAAGCCAGGCCGATCGCGTGAATGCGGAACTGGCCCGCTTTCTTGAGAATCCCGGCGACCCTCGCTATCTGGCCGCGAGCTGGCAGTCGGGGCAGACGGGGAGCGGACTGCACTATCGGCGCTTCCCCTTCCTTGCCACCATTCGCGAGCGCGCAGGTCCGTTTACGCTGCTACTGATGGCGGCCTGCATTATCGTCTTCATCATTATGAACGTGGTGGGCGACCAGAGCGTGATGATCGCGCTTGCGTGGCCGTACGACCCGTCTCTCGATTTTGACGTCTGGCGCTATTTCACCCACGCGCTGATGCACTTCTCGGTGATGCATATTCTCTTTAACCTGCTGTGGTGGTGGTATCTCGGTGGCGCGGTGGAGAAGCGTCTGGGCAGCGGCAAGCTGATTGTTATCACCCTTATCAGCGCCCTGCTGAGCGGCTATGTGCAGCATAAATTCAGCGGCCCGTGGTTCGGTGGTTTATCCGGCGTGGTGTATGCCCTGATGGGCTATGTCTGGCTCAGAGGCGAGCGCGACCCCGAAAGTGGCATCTATCTGCAGCGCGGATTGATAACCTTTGCGTTAATATGGCTAATTGCCGGATGGTTTGATCTGTTTGGTATGTCTATCGCCAATGGTGCACACGTCACCGGGCTTGCCGTCGGGCTGGCAATGGCGTTTGCCGACACGCTCCATGCGCGAAAACGAACATAATTCCCAGGGATATTTCATGAAACAAACACAACGTCATGACGCCATTATCGAACTGGTAAAAAAACAGGGATACGTCAGCACCGAAGAGCTGGTGGAACAGTTTGCCGTCAGCCCACAAACCATCCGCCGCGACCTGAACGATCTTGCCGATCAAAACCGTATTTTGCGCCATCACGGCGGGGCGGCACTGCCGTCCAGTTCGGTTAACACCTCGTGGCATGACCGCAAAGCCACGCAGACGGCAGAGAAAGAGCGCATTGCCCGTAAAGTGGCGAGCCAAATCCCCAACGGGGCGACGCTGTTTATTGATATCGGCACCACGCCTGAAGCGGTCGCCCATGCGCTGCTGGATCACGAAAACCTGCGCATCGTGACCAACAACCTGAACGTGGCCAATACCCTGATGCAGAAAGATGATTTCCGCATCATCCTCGCCGGGGGCGAACTGCGCAGCCGCGACGGCGGCATCATTGGCGAAGCGACGCTCGATTTTATCTCTCAGTTCCGTCTCGACTTCGGCATTCTGGGGATCAGCGGCATCGACAGCGACGGCTCACTGCTGGAGTTTGATTATCACGAGGTGCGCACCAAGCGCGCGATCATTGAAAACTCACGTCACGTGATGCTGGTGGTGGACCACTCCAAATTTGGCCGTAACGCGATGGTCAACATGGGCAGCATCAGCATGGTAAATGCGGTTTATACCGATGTGATGCCACCGGCGGGCGTGATGCAGGTGATTAAAGATAATAATGTGCAGTTAGAGTTATGTTGAGACGCCTTTCTCCCTCTCCCTGTGGGAGAGGGCCGGGGTGAGGGCATCAGCCCGCACAAACCTACACCCCATACCCCATCATCTTCAACAACTGCTGCGCATGCTGCACCGCATCCTGACGGTGCGCCACGCCCAGCTTCTGATACAGATTGCGGATATGCGTTTTGATGGTGGTTGCCGCCACCGCCAGCTCACCGGCAATCTGCTCATTGCTGTAGCCTGAATAGATAAGCCCCAGCACCTGCCATTCGCGCTGCGTCAGCGGGCTGGTGCGAATAAGTTCAGGCACTTCCGGATGGTTCAGCAGGCGCTCAACGAAGTTCTCGTCGAAGTGGGCGAACTTGTGGCGATGGTGCTGGTTAATCTCGCGCAGGATGCGCTGGGCACGGTGCTGATCCAGCTCCGGCAGCGTGTTGAGCTGAATAAGCTGACGCAGCTGCTGAGCCATCACTTCGCCCTCAATCACAAAGTGACTGATAAATCCGGTACGGTTCGCCAGCTGCAACGCCTCCAGCAGTACGCGCTGGGCATCATTTTTACGCCCGGCCTGCCAGTAGAGCTGGTTAAGCAGCAGCAGGTTACGATTGAGATCGCTCATCAGACGCAGGCTGCGGGCGTTCTCGTTCAGCTCTTCCAGCACAATCTCAGCCGGCTCAAACTCACCGAGCAGGATCTGCGCGCGGGCAATGTTTCGCCACTGGCTTTGCAGGAAGTGGTTATTTGCAAATTCAGGTTTTGGCGTCTGGCGCAGCCAGTTGGCGGCGGATTTCTTATCCCCCGTCATCTGCCAGTATATCACCCGCACCTTATCGGCGTTCGAAACCCAGTCGCTGTGATACTGACCATTGCCGAGCAGGTTCTCCAGACGGTTCAGGTGGTTGCGGGCATTATCCAGATCCCCACGCGCCAGCGAGCATTGCACCAGCAGGGCCAGGCACTGCAGTTGCTGCTGCGGCTGGAAGCCGGAAAGCACCTCTACGCCCTGGCGGGCACAGCTCTCTGCTTCATCCAGGCGCGACCACGCCCACAGAAGCTGGGCGCGAATACGCAACAGGAACTCGTGCATTGGCAGCTGTTCAAGATGCTGTTCGCGAATCAGCTGGAACGCCTTTTCCTGATTCTCCCAGGCCGCCTGCAGGAACCCCTGAGCAAATAAAATTTCGCTTTGCTGGATCAGGCTCCACAGCGCGTAATGCCAGACATCATGACGGCGGGCCATCTGTTCGGTTTGTTGCATCAGCGACAGGGAGCGCGTCAGCTCACCCTTGCAGTGCAGTACCTCGCCGTGTACCGACGTCGCCACAATGCGGCTGTAGAAATTGGCCAGCGGCAGCTCATCCAGCGCGACCATTGCCAGCCGCTCTGCTTCTTCCGGATCGCCATCGTTGATTGCTACCTGGGCCCGCAAGGCGTTAAATTCGCCGTGCAGGGTGGTATCCATATCGCTTTCCATCTCCTGCTCGGCACGCGCCAGCAGGGTATTCACTTCGCTGTAGCGGTGCTGGCTCTGCATCAGCCAGGCCTGCAGCAGCACCAGACGCGGGTTCTCCAGCAGGCTCTCCCACGGCAACGCTTTCAGCGACTCTTCCAGCAGCGTCAGTTCGCTGTGGTTAAACAACCCCCACGCGTGGTTGAGGAGGATATCGCGCAGCATGCCGGCATCACCGGCGGCGAGCGCATGATGGATAGCCTCGCTCGGGAAGCCTTGCGCCATCCAGCTCTCAGCGGCAGCCCGGTGGATGTCCGGCAATTCAGTCGCCAGCTCCCACTGGCAACGCTGGCGCAGGAAACTGCCAAACAGCGGGTGATAGCTGAACCATTCGCCGGGATCGTCCATCCGCGTCAGGAACAACCCCTGGCGTTCAATCTCTTCAAGCTGCAGCTGACCGTTTTCGCAGCCGGTGACGCGCACAATCAGCGCGTCGTTCATGGAACGCAGCAGGGAGCTCTTCAGCAGGAAATGGCGGGTCGAAGGATCGACGCTGTTCAGCACCTCATCCACCAGGTAATCGGAAAGATGGCTGGCGTTGATCCCCGCCAGGCGACGCGCGGACTGATGCGTCGGGCTGTTATTTTGCCGGGCGGAGAGGGCAATCAGCTGCAGCGCTGTCGCCCAACCGGCGACATCGTCGCACAGGCGGCTGCTTTCAGCGGCCTCAATCGGTGAGTTCAGGCGGCAGTCAAAGAACTGTTTGGCTTCCTGATGGGTAAAGGCCAGCTGTTGGCTACCCACTTCCAGCAGTTGATCGCGCACGCGCAGGTTGGCAATGCCCAACTGCGGCAGGTTACGCGACAGCACCACCAGGGTCAGGTTTTCCGGCTGATGGCGCAGGAAGAAGCGCATGGACTCATGGATCACCGGGTTAGTGATCAGATGATAATCATCAATGACCACGTAAAGCGGGCGGTGCCACTCAGCCAGTTCAATAAACAGCTGAGAGAAAAGGGAGGACAGGCTGGCGTACTGGCGCTTTTGCACCATCACTTCGCTGGCCACGCAGTGCCCGTTGGTGGCCTGCTGAATGGCGGCAATCAGATAGCTGGCAAAACGTTCTTGCTGGTTATCGCCCTCATCAAGGGAGTACCAGCCAAGATCGCTTTTACCTGCGGCCCATTGCGAAATGAGCGTTGTTTTTCCATAACCTGCAGGACTCGTAACCAGCGCCAGTCGGAAATTATGCGCGCCGGAAAGTTTAGCCAACAGACGCTCGCGGACCACTGTATGGTCAAGACGAACCGGGCGACTTAATTTAGACGGAATCAACATAGGTTTCACTTCACTGTGGGGAACGAGAGAATTTATTTTTTTGCGCTTCGTAATTAATAGATATAAGGTCGGCCAGAAAGAGAACTATTGCAAGTTATGTCTGGTTTTGGTGGCTCTGAATTTGCACTCTGTCACAAAACATTCAGAGAGATGATGGAACTTTCTGGAAAGGGCTGTGATGCCGCGTCAATGCTGGCTTGTATGGCTGTGCTGCGGCTGCGCTGAAACTGGTTTCAGAAAGGTATAGTGACGTCAAATTTAATAAACGCGGGGTAAAGTTTAGTGAAATTAATAATCTTCTTCGTCTGACCCGGTTGCAGAAATATTATTCTACGTAAGTAATCATTTCAGCGCGTTTTAATTTCACCCGAAACTGCATTTCATTTTCCTGACACGCTTCCCGGTTATCTTTTTATCTTCCTGACACACTCCGACTATGCTCTCAGAGTGGCCTCGATCACACTTTTATGCTCATCCCCGCTACTCCTCCCTGCCTAATCCCCTGCGGGAGGAGGAAGAGGAGAAATGAGCCAGGCACACTAGCGCCAACTTGTGTTTTCTTTCTAAAGGATGCCGATCCCCTATGTCACAGCCTACCTTCAACAAAGCTCAATTCCAGGCTGCCCTGACGCGTCAGTGGCAGCGTTTTGGCCTTCATGCTGCAAACGAGATGACGCCTCACCAGTGGTGGCAGGCGGTGAGCGGTGCGCTCGCAGAGCAGCTGGATGCTCAACCTCTGGCAAAACCGGTAAAAGGTCAGCGCCACGTCAACTACATCTCGATGGAATTCCTGATCGGTCGTCTGACCGGCAACAACCTGCTGAACCTCGGCTGGTATCAGGAGGTTGGGGATGTGCTGAAAGAACACGACATTAACCTGACCGACCTGCTGGAAGAAGAGATTGACCCGGCGCTGGGCAACGGTGGTCTGGGACGTCTGGCGGCCTGTTTCCTCGATTCGATGGCAACGGTTGGGCAGTCGGCCATTGGTTACGGCCTGAACTATCAATACGGTCTGTTCCGTCAGTCATTTGCAGACGGGCATCAGATGGAAGCGCCGGACGACTGGCACCGTAACACCTACCCGTGGTTCCGCCACAACGCGCAGCTGGATGTGCAGGTGAACATTGGCGGTAAAGTATCAAAACAGGGTCTCTGGGAACCGGCATTTACGTTTATCGGCGAAGCCTGGGACCTGCCGGTGCTCGGTTACCGTAACGGCGTGGCGCAACCGCTGCGTCTGTGGCAGGCGAAGCATGCGCATCCGTTTAACCTGACCAAATTTAACGACGGCGATTTCCTGCGTGCCGAACAGCAGGGCATCGACGCCGAGAAGCTGACCAAAGTGCTCTACCCGAACGACAACCATCTGGCGGGCAAGAAACTGCGTCTGATGCAGCAGTACTTCCAGTGCGCCTGCTCCGTGGCGGATATTCTGCGTCGTCACCACCTGGCGGGCCGCAAGCTGGCACAGCTGCCTGACTTTGAAGTGATTCAGCTTAACGACACGCACCCGACCATCGCTATTCCTGAACTGCTGCGTGTGCTGATCGACGAGCACCAGCTGAGCTGGGATGATGCCTGGGCGATCACCAGCCGCACCTTTGCTTACACCAACCACACCCTGATGCCAGAAGCGCTGGAGTGCTGGGACGAGAAGCTGGTGAAAACGCTGCTGCCGCGCCATATGCAGATCATCAACAAGATCAATGACCAGTTTAAAACGCTGGTGGATAAAACCTGGCCGGGCAACAAAGCGGTCTGGGCGAAGCTGGCCGTGGTGCATGACAAACAGGTGCGCATGGCAAATATGTGCGTGGTGAGCGGCTTTGCGGTGAACGGTGTGGCGGCGCTGCACTCGGATCTGGTGGTGAAAGACCTGTTCCCGGAATATCACCAGCTGTGGCCGACCAAATTCCATAACGTGACCAACGGCATCACGCCGCGTCGCTGGATCAAACAGTGCAACCCGCTGCTGGCCGGTCTGCTGGACAAAACGCTGAAGAAAGAGTGGGCCAACGATCTGGACCAGCTGATCAACCTGGAAAAATACGCAGACGACGCGAAGTTCCGCGAACAATACCGCGCCATCAAGCGGGATAACAAAGTGCGTCTGGCGGCGTTTGTGAAAGCGCGTACCGGTATCGAGATTAACCCGAACGCCATTTTCGACATCCAGATTAAGCGTCTGCACGAATATAAACGTCAGCATCTGAACCTGCTGCATATCCTCGCGCTGTACAAAGAGATCCGCGAGAATCCGCAGGCTGACCGCGTGCCGCGCGTGTTCCTGTTCGGCGCGAAGGCGGCACCGGGCTACTACCTGGCGAAAAACATTATCCTCGCCATCAATAAAGTGGCGGCGGCTATCAACAACGATCCGAAAGTGGGCGACAAGCTGAAAGTGGTGTTCCTGCCGGACTACTGCGTCTCTGCCGCAGAGATGCTGATCCCGGCGGCGGATATCTCCGAGCAGATCTCGACCGCGGGTAAAGAAGCGTCTGGTACCGGCAACATGAAGCTGGCGCTGAACGGCGCGCTGACTGTTGGTACGCTAGACGGTGCGAACGTAGAGATTGCCGAGAAGGTCGGAGAAGAGAACATCTTTATCTTTGGTCATACGGTTGAAGAAGTGAAAGCCCTCAAGGCCAAAGGCTACGATCCGGTGAAATGGCGTAAGAAGGACAAAGTGCTGGATGCGGTGCTGAAAGAGCTGGAAAGCGGTAAATACAGCGATGGCGATAAGCACGCGTTTGACCAGATGCTGCACAGCATGGACAAACACGGTGGCGACCCGTATCTGGTGATGGCGGACTTCACGGCCTACGTGGAAGCGCAAAAACAGGTCGACGTGCTGTACCGTGACCAGGAAGCGTGGACCCGGGCGTGCATTCTGAACACCGCCCGCTGCGGAATGTTCAGCTCTGACCGTTCAATCCGTGATTATCAGGCTCGTATCTGGCAGGCAAAACGCTAAGGAAGCGCGATGGAGAGTAAACGTCTGGACAGTGCCGCGCAGGCGGCGGGGATCAGCCTCAGTTACATTAATGCTCACGGCAAACCACAGTCTATTGGCGCCGACACCAAAAGACGTTTGCTGGATGCCATGCACAAAACCGACGCGAAAGCGTCGGCCACGCCGGTACCGAACGTTAAAGTCTTCACCGCGGGCAAAAAGATGTCGCTGGCGGTGGAAGGACGCGGCGAGTTTACCTGGCTGCTGACCACCGAAGAGGGACATCAGCACAAGGGCCACGCCACCGGCGGCAAAGCACTCACCCTTCCGGCGAAGCTGCCGGAGGGTTACCACACCCTAACGCTCACCCAGGACGAGCTGCGCTTTCACTGCCGGTTGATCGTGGCGCCAAAACGTTGTTATGGGCCGCAGGCGTTGCTCGAAGGCAAAAAGCTGTGGGGGGCCTGCGTGCAACTCTACACCCTGCGCTCTGACAGCAACTGGGGCATCGGCGATTTTGGTGACCTGAAAAAGATGCTGGCATCGGTGGGGGAGCGCGGCGGCGCGTTTATCGGCCTCAACCCGATCCACGCCCTCTATCCGGCTAACCCGGAGAGTGCCAGCCCGTACAGCCCGTCGTCCCGTCGCTGGCTGAACGTGATTTACATCGACGTGAATGCGTTAGACGATTTCAAAAACAGCCCGGAAGCGCAGGCGTGGTGGGCACTTAGCACCACTCAGCAGGCGCTGAAGCAGGCGCGCGAAGCAGACTGGGTGGACTATTCCACCGTGACGGCGCTGAAGATGGCTGCCCTGCGTCTGGCGTGGAAAGGCTTTTCTCAGCGTGATGACGAGGAGATGGCCGCCTTCCGTCAGTTTGTGGCGCAGGAGGGCGAGAGCCTCTACTGGCAGGCGGCGTTCGATGCGCTGCATGCGTATCAGGTGAAAGAGGACGAAATGCGCTGGGGCTGGCCGGTCTGGCCGGAGGCGTATCAATCCGTCGACACGCCTGAAGTCAAAGCGTTCTGTAAAAAATACGCCGATGAAGTGGACTTCTACCTGTGGCTGCAGTGGCTGGCGTACAGCCAGTTTGCCGACTGCTGGCAGGTGAGCCAGGGCTATAAGATGCCGATCGGTCTGTATCGCGACCTGGCCGTTGGCGTGGCAGAAGGCGGGGCGGAAACCTGGTGTGACCGTGAGCTGTACTGCCTGAAGGCCTCCGTAGGCGCACCACCGGATATTCTGGGCCCGCTCGGCCAGAACTGGGGCCTGCCGCCGATGGATCCGCACGTGATGGCGGCGCGTGCCTACGAGCCGTTTATCGACCTGCTGCGCGCCAACATGCAGAACTGCGGCGCGCTGCGTATCGACCACGTGATGTCCGTGCTGCGCCTGTGGTGGATCCCCTACGGTGAGACGGCCGATCACGGGGCGTATGTTCAGTATCCGGTTGACGATCTGCTGTCGATCCTGGCGCTGGAAAGCAAGCGCCATCAGTGCATGGTGATCGGCGAAGATCTCGGTACCGTGCCGGTAGAAATCGTCAGTAAGCTTCGCGACAGCGGCGTTTACTCCTATAAAGTGCTCTATTTTGAAAACGACCATGAGAAAACCTTCCGCGCGCCGCAAGCGTACCCTGAACAGTCAATGGCAGTCGCGACGACGCATGACCTTCCTACGCTTCGTGGCTATTGGGAAAGCGGCGATCTGACGCTCGGTAAAACCCTGGGTCTCTATCCGGATGAAGATGTCCTTCGCGGCCTGTATCAGGATCGCGAGCTGGCGAAGCAGGGTCTGCTGGATGCACTGCATAAGCACGGCTGTCTGCCGAAACGCGCCGGGCATAAAGCGTCGCTGATGTCGATGACGCCGACGCTCAACCGCGGATTGCAGCGCTACATTGCCGACAGCAACAGCGCCCTGCTGGGCCTGCAGCCGGAAGACTGGATTGATATGGCGGAGCCGGTGAACATCCCGGGCACCAGCTATCAGTACAAGAACTGGCGCCGCAAGTTATCCACCACGCTTGAGACGATGTTTGCTGATGACGGGGTGAACAGGCTGATTAAGGATTTGGATAAGCGGCGAAAAGCAGTCGCGAAGAAGTGATAAAAAAACCCGCCAGTGGCGGTTTTTTTATTGCCCGGTGGCGCTACGCTTACCGGGCCTACATGGAGCGAGTAGGTCGGGTAAGGCGAAGCCGCCACCCGACTTATGGCATCAGACCACCATATTCAACAGCAGCACCCCGACCAGACCGCACACCGAAATAATGGTTTCCAGCGCGGACCAGGACTTGATGGTTTCACCGATAGTCAGGTTGAAGTACTCCTTGAACAGCCAGAAGCCCGGGTCGTTCACGTGTGAGAAAATCACACTACCGGAACCGACGGCAATAACCATCAGCTCAGGGCTGACGCCCGTGGTGGCAATCAGTGGCGCAACGATACCGCCCGCGGTGATTGCCGCAACGGTTGCAGAACCCAGCGCGATACGCAGAACTGCGGCGATAGACCAGGCCATCAGAAGCGGCGACACGTTGGTTTCATGCATCATGGCCGCGATGTATTTATCCACACCGCTATCGACCAGAACCTGCTTGAACGCACCGCCACCGCCGATGATCAACAGCATCATGGCAATGATTTTGATGGAAGAGGTCAGCGTGTCGTTGATCTGATCCATGGAACGACCGCGGTTCAGGCCGAAGGTGAACATCGCGATCAACACAGCAATCAGTGTGGCCATCACCGGGTCGCCGAGGAACTCAGCAACGGACAGGAACGCGTGACCTTTCGGCAGAACCATCTCTGCCACGGCGCGCATCGCCATCAGGATCACCGGGACCAGAGAGGTCCAGACGCTGACGCCAAAGCCAGGCATTTCTTCTTCGGTGAAGGTTTTCGCGCTGTACAGACCTTCCGGAATCGGCTTATCAATGCCTTTCAGGAAGCGGGCATAAACAGGGCCTGCCAGAATCACGGTTGGGATGGCCAGAATCGTACCGAACAGCAGGGTTTTACCCATATCGGCGTGGAAAATGGTGGCGATAGCGGTTGGGCCCGGGTGCGGTGGCAGGAAGCCGTGCGTCACGGACAGCGCTGCTGCCATTGGCACACCGACATACAGCAGCGGAATGCTCGCCGCCGCCGCAATGGTGAAGACCAGCGGCAGCATCAGCACGAAGCCCACTTCATAGAACAGTGCGAAACCGACGGTAAAACCGGTTAACACAACTGCCCACTGGATGTTCTTCTTACCAAATTTGTCGATAAGCGTGGTGGCGATACGCTGTGCGCCACCGCAGTCCGCCAGCATTTTGCCGAGCATGGCGCCAAAGCCCATGATCAACGCCAGGCTGCCGAGCGTGCCGCCGACACCCGCTTTAATGGAGCTAATAACTTTGACCAGCGGCATCCCTTGCATCAGACCGACTGCAAGTGCCACCAGAACCAGAGCGATAAACCCGTTCATTTTGAAACGGATCATCAAGAGCAGTAATAACACAACACCGATAGCAACGATGACTAATGGCATGATTTACCTGGCCTTTGAATTGTTATGGGTAACGTCATTGTTTCAACGACACGTTCCGGTTGTCCCAACTGGGAACAGAGTGGTTAACGGCACTAATACTGATACCTTGGAAACTATTTAGTTTAGTCGGCTGTTATGAGTGTGTTTAGTGCCCATGAGAATGATACGGGTAACATGATGTGATTGAGAATCACCCTGGAGGGCAAAATTTAAATTATGAGACGCAGGTCAACATATGGAGGTAAACGCAAAACGGTAACCGCAAGGTTACCGTTTTTAATGTTTTCACCCTCTCCCGTGGGAGAGGGCGGGGTGAGGGCATCAGACCGCACTATTTTTGTAGGCCCGGTAAGCGCAGCGCCACCGGGCAATACAGACGGGCAATGAATCAGTAGTAAGAGTGCTCGCCGCGCTGGTGTTCGGTCAGGTCACGCACGCCTTTCAGTTCCGGGAACTCGTTCAGCAGCTGCTTCTCGATCCCTTCTTTCAGGGTCACATCGACCATGGAACAACCGTTACAGCCGCCGCCAAACTGCAGAATTGCGTAGCCTTCGTCGGTGATTTCCATCAGGGAAACGCGACCACCGTGACCGGCCAGCTGCGGGTTGATCTGGGATTGCAGCAGATACTCTACGCGCTCCATCAACGGGGCATCGTCAGATACTTTACGCATTTTGGCGTTTGGCGCTTTCAGCGTCAGCTGCGAGCCCAGCTGGTCGGTGACGAAGTCGATCTCCGCATCTTCAAGATACGGCGCGCTCAGCTCATCAACATATGCCGTGAGCTGGTCAAATTTAAGGGCAGTGTCAGTTGCTTCCACCGCGTCTGGCGGACAATAGGAGACACCACATTCTGCATTCGGAGTGCCTGGATTGATCACAAACACGCGGATCTGCGTCCCTTCTTCCTGATTTGCCAGCAGTTTGGCAAAGTGCGCTTGTGCAGAATCGGAAATACGGATCATAGCTTTGGCCTAATAGTTGACTAAATTACCTGGGTATAATCATACGCCCATTGGAGAAGGGCTACAAGGTACGGCACAGACACCATACCTGAACCGACGCGGCGCCGCTTTGCAAAAGCAGTCGGGAAAGTTCAGCAACGGTACTGCCTGTGGTGACGACATCATCCACAATCGCGATATGGAGCCCTTTGACGGCGAATTCAAGGCGAAAGGCGTTTTTGAGGTTCCTTTTGCGAAGCCGGGCGCTCAGCTGATGCTGAATGGCAGTGGCATGGCGGCGCGTCAGCGCAGCGGCTGGGTACTGACAGCCGAGCCACCGGGCGAGCGGGCGACAGAGCAGGTCGCTCTGGTTGTAGCCGCGTCGCCAGTGACGGCGCCGGTATAAGGGCACATTCAGCACCATATCCACTTTCGGCAGCGCGCGCGTGCGCCGTGCCTGCAACACCGCCAGCAATAAGAGGCGGGCGAGAGGGCGAGCCAGCGCAATCTGGCCGGAAAACTTCAGCGCGTGGATAAGCCTGCTTAACGGTGGGACGTAATCATCGACCGCCACCAGGGCGCTCCACGGTGGTGGCTTTTTCAGGCAGCGACCGCAGGGAAACTGTGGACTGTACGCCGGTAAACCGCACTGCGGGCAGGTCGTGATGCGGCTTGCCAGCGAACGCGTGCAGACGGAACAGACTCCCCACGCGCTCAGCGCAAGTGGCATTCGACATAGCCAGCACAAGCCGGGCACTGTTAGCATAGACAACCTCCATGTAAAAAAGAGAACAGTAACTGATGAAGACGCTGTGGTGGCAGACCGTAGGGACGGGAAATCGCCATCTTGTGCTGCTGCACGGATGGGGACTGAATGCGGAAGTATGGCATTGCGTAAATGAGGAACTTGCCTCGCATTTCACGCTGCATCTGGTGGATTTACCCGGTTTTGGCCGCAGCTGCGGCTATGGGGCGATGTCGCTTGACGAAATGGCGCAGCAGGTTCTGGCCGCCGCACCGCAACAGGCTATCTGGCTCGGCTGGAGTCTGGGCGGGCTGGTGGCAAGTGAGGTTGCATTAACGAATCCTGAACGCGTGCAGGCGCTGGTAACGGTGGCCTCGTCGCCGAACTTCAGTGCGCAGGAGGAGTGGCCGGGTATTAAGCCGGACGTACTGAGCAACTTCCAGCGGCAGTTGAGCGAAGATTACCAGCGAACGGTAGAACGCTTCCTGGCCCTGCAGACGATGGGGACAGAGAGCGCCCGTAAGGATGCTCGTCTGCTGAAGCAGACCGTGCTGTCGCTGCCGATGCCGGATGTGGAGGTACTGAACGGGGGACTCGAATTACTGAAAACGGTCGACCTGCGTGAGCCACTGACCGCGCTGGCGGTGCCGCACCTGCGCATTTATGGTTATCTGGATGGGCTGGTTCCACGCAAAGTGGTGCCACTGCTGGATGAACTGTGGCCAGAGAGTCAATCGCTGACAATCGCCAAAGCGGCCCATGCGCCGTTTATCTCGCATCCTGCCGAGTTTTGTTCAGCGTTGATCGCCTTCAGTCACGAAGTGCCCACCACTCCCTGAGACAGGCTTTCCCTTCCGGGCAATGTTTACAACTGCCGGACAGACAACCGTCCGGCTCTTCCTGAATACGTATGGCTTTCCCCATCGCTTCCAGTCTTTCCAGCATGGCATCGATCATCGGCTGCGGCGTATGCAGGCTGAGGCTTAGCTGTTTTGCCTCCATACGCCCCTGCAACGCCAGTAAATCACGAACCTGAATCAACGATGCCATGGCTCCCCCTAGTGACAGTCGCCCGCCGGGCTGTTGCAGCAGGTCGCGGCGGTTTTACGGTTTGCCAGCAGGTTGATATCGACGCGGCTGCGTGCCCGGCGTAGCAGACCGAGAACGAGCACGTTAAACAGCACAACCGCCAGGATGCAGACCAGGCTGTAGCGCGGATGCTGGCTGAAGTTAACGGTCTGGTAAAAGAGCGTCGCCAGCGAGTAGGCGATGTTTAAGCCCCACAGGATGGAGAACCCCATCCAGCCGCGGCTGGACTCACGGGCTATCGCCCCCATCACCGAGATGCACGGAATATAGAGCAGGACAAAGATGAGGTAGCTGTAGGCTGCTGACGCGCTGCCAAATTTCTCGCTCATCACGCCCATGGCACCGGTGGCCATTTCGCCGTCGCCTTTGCTGGCTTCAATCGGGTTCGCCAGTACGCTCAGGCTGAAAGTGTCTTTCAGGCTCTGCCAGGTCTCTTCCACCGCGCCGAGCAGTTCATCACCGAGGTGGAACGCAGCCGGGTTAAACTCTTCTTCCTGGATATTCTCAGCGGTGTAAAGCGTGTTCAGGGTGCCGACCACCACCTCTTTTGCCATCGCGCCGGTGAACAGGCCAACGGTCGCCTGCCAGTTGTCTTCATGCACGCCAATCGGTTTAAACACCGGGGTAATGATGCGGCTCACGGAGGCGAGGGCGGAGTCGTTGATGTTATCCGCCGCCTGCCCGCTCAGGGTGAAACTGTTCAGCGCGCTCAGGAAGATGCTGACGATGACAATCACTTTACCGGCGCGCAGCACAAAACCTTTCAGGCGCTGCCAGGTCTGGATCGCCAGGCTTTTCAGATGCGGCACGTGATACACCGGCAGTTCCATCACAAACGGCGACGCTTCCCCGCGCATGATGGTGTGTTTAAGCATGAGCCCGGTCAGGATCGCCATCACGATGCCCAGCACATACAGCGAGAAGACCGCCAGTGCCCCTTCCTGACCAAAGAAGGCCGCGGCAAAGACCGCAAAGATAGCCAGTCGCGCCCCGCAGGACATAAATGGCGCCATCATGATGGTCATCAGACGTTCGCGGGGTGCATCAAGCGTGCGCGCACCCATTACCGACGGGACGTTACAGCCGAAGCCGACAATCAGCGGGACGAAGGATTTACCCGGCAGACCCAGGGCCTGCATCAGACGATCCATCACGAAAGCCGCACGCGCCATGTAACCGGAGTCCTCAAGGAACGAGAGGAACAGGTACATCATGCCGATTTGCGGTACCAGCGGCAGAACGGTGTTGATACCACCACCGATCCCCTGGGCGAGGAAAATGGTCAGCCATTCCGGGAAGTGCAGGGTGTAGCCCAGCCACTGAATACCGTGGACAAATATCGCCACAGAACCAGCATCGAAAATAGGCTGTAGCGCGCCACCGATGTTAATAGCGAGCAGGAACATCAGGTACATGACCAGTAAAAAGATCGGCAAACCGAGGAAGCGGTTAAGCACAATCTTGTCCACGGCGGCCGTAAAGCGGCTTGGCTCAGCAGTCAGGGCATTACTGACCACGTCGCAAATGGCGGCGATGGCCTGATAGCGCGCGTCGGCGATGTGCAGGGCCGGGTCATCGAGCTCATCGCTCAGACGCGCCAGCGCCACGTCCAGTTTGTCTGCGGCATGGCCCGCATAGGCGCGGCTGTAGATATCGCCTTCCAGCATCTGCAGGCCGAGCCACAGGCGCTGTCTGGCGGGCATGCTGTTGTCCATTTCCTGCGCCAGCAGACCGGCTTCGCGCAGAAGCGGTTGCGCATAGTGCACCAGCTCAACGTCGGCGTTGCCCGCGTGGCGGTCAATGGCCAGCTTCAGTGCGTCAATTCCGCGGGCACGGGTAGAAACCAGCGGCACTACCGGGCAGCCCAGACGCGCGGAGAGGGCGTCGACGTCGATACGCAGCTTTTGTTTCTCTGCGATGTCGAGCATGTTGAGCGCCACAATGCAGGGGATCCCCAGCTCAAGCAATTGCAGCGTCAGATAGAGGTTACGCTCCAGGTTAGATGCATCGACCACGTTGATTAACAGGTCCGCATCGCCACTCAGAATATAGTGACAGGCAATCTGCTCATCGAGCGAGGTTTGTGACGAAATGGTGGTTAAGGAGTAGGTGCCGGGCAGATCCACCAGGGTGACCTGATTGTCTGTCGTGGTGAACTGGCCTTCTTTACGTTCAACCGTTACGCCCGCCCAGTTACCCACACGCTGGCGTGCACCGGTGAGCTGGTTAAATAACGTTGTCTTGCCGGAATTAGGATTGCCAATTAAGCCAATAGTTAATTTTTTCATTGTTTTCGACTCACTGAAACCGCTGGCTTGTTATTGGGATAAGGCTTCGACTTCAATTAATGCGAGGTCTTTTTTACGCAGTACCAGATTCACGCGCCGGGTTTCAATATGAACGGGATCACCTAACGGGGCCACGCGCACTACCTGGAATGACGAGCCGGGGAGCATGCCCAGCGACAGCAGCTTTTGCCGATAGGCCGGGCTAATTTCGCGGGTAAAACCGGTAATTTTCCATGCACTGTCTGGAGTGAATTGCATAATGCCTGATTCCACGGAAGGTTAAATTATCTACTATGGGATGATAATGAGAATAGTTTTTATCAGCAATATGAAAACTGTGACGGAATGTTGTTAAGCGTATTAATTTACGGCCTGTTTGACCTTGCTCAATATTTGCTGAATTACGGGGCAGGGAATAATAAATGTATTTGTTAACGGAGTGATAAATGGTGGTTTAAATATGGATATGCAATCGGTTTCATCTCTTGCGATATAATTTGTCCCCTCACCCCGGCCCTCTCCCCAAGGGAGAGGGTTAGGGTGAGGGGTATTTACAACCTTAGCGTTTCTTACCCATCGCGGCCGCCAGCGCATCCATCATTGCGCTGTTACCCGCTGGCTGCGCATCACGCCCGCGCGGCTTCGCGCCTTTAGCGGCAGGGCGCTGCTGCTCACGGCTACCGCCGTTACTGCCGCGGCGCGCGTTGGTTTCACCTGGCTGCTCGTCCAGACGCATGGTCAGCGCGATTCGCTTGCGCTGCAGGTCCACTTCCAGCACTTTCACCTTCACGATATCGCCCGCTTTGACCACCGTATGCGGATCTTCAACGAACTTATCGGCGAGCGATGAGATATGCACCAGGCCATCCTGATGCACGCCGATATCGACAAAAGCGCCAAAGTTAGTGACGTTGGTGACGGCGCCTTCCAGCACCATGCCCGGCAGCAGGTCGTTCATGGTCTCGATGCCGTCGGCAAAGGTCGCGGTTTTGAACTCAGGACGCGGATCGCGGCCCGGTTTTTCCAGCTCTTTGATGATGTCGGTTACGGTCGGCACGCCGAACTGCTCGTCGGTGAAATCGACCGCTTTCAGGTTGCGCAGCGCGTTGCTGTCGCCCATCAGGTCTTTGAGTGCCTGCTGAGTCGCTGCCAGAATGCGCTCAACCACCGGGTAGGCTTCCGGATGAACGGTTGACGCATCCAGCGGGTTATCGCCGTGGTTGATGCGCAGGAAGCCCGCACACTGCTCAAACGCTTTCGGCCCCAGACGGCTTACCTTCAGCAACTGCTGGCGGTTCTGGAACTGGCCGTTCTCATCACGCCAGGCAACGATGTTCTGCGCCATCATGCGGGTTAAGCCTGCCACGCGGGTCAGCAGAGGAACGGAGGCGGTGTTCAGGTCCACGCCCACGGCGTTTACGCAATCTTCCACCACCGCATCCAGCTTACGCGCCAGCTGCGTCTGGCTCACGTCGTGCTGATACTGGCCCACACCGATGGATTTCGGGTCGATCTTCACCAGTTCCGCCAGCGGATCCTGCAGACGACGGGCGATAGAGACCGCACCGCGCAGGGAGACGTCCAGGTCCGGGAACTCCTGGGCCGCCAGCTCTGACGCAGAATAGACGGACGCCCCGGCCTCGCTGACGATCACTTTCTGCGCCGTCACTTTCGGGAACTGTTTCTGCACGTCGAGGTAGAAACGTTCGGTTTCGCGGGAGGCCGTACCGTTGCCGATAGCCACCAGCTCAACGTTATATTTCTCGCACAGTGCGGCCACCACTACAGCAGCCTTCGCCGCCTGACCGGTATGCGGGTAAATGGTGTCGGTTGCCACCAGCTTGCCGGTGCCGTCAACCACCGCCACTTTTACGCCGGTACGCAGACCCGGATCGAGACCCATGGTCGCACGCAGGCCAGCAGGTGCGGCCATCAGCAGATCATGCAGGTTACGGGCAAAGACGTTGATTGCTTCGTCTTCCGCACGCTCGCGCACGGTGCCCATCAGTTCGGTTTCGAGGTGCATCAGCACCTTAATGCGCCACGTCCAGCTCACCACGCCTTTACGCCAGCTGTCCGCCGGGGCGTTATTCAGGCGCAGGCCGAGGTGATCGGTGATGATCTGCTCGCAGTGGCTCTCTTTTGGCGGCTCATCAAACTGCGGGTCGGCGTTGAGAGAGAGCTGCAGCACGCCTTCATTACGGCCGCGGAACATGGCCAGCGCACGGTGAGAAGGCACGGTTGAAATCGGTTCGTGGTGATCGAAGTAGTCGCGGAATTTCGCGCCTTCCTCTTCTTTGCCTGCCACCACGGTAGAGACGATGTGGGCGTTCTTCCACAGATAATCACGCACACGGGAGAGCAG
Organism: Enterobacter cloacae subsp. cloacae ATCC 13047; assembly: GCF_000025565.1. Classification (NCBI taxonomy): domain Bacteria; kingdom Pseudomonadati; phylum Pseudomonadota; class Gammaproteobacteria; order Enterobacterales; family Enterobacteriaceae; genus Enterobacter; species Enterobacter cloacae. Next base: position 4,882,013 of record NC_014121.1, on the reverse strand, counting down.
GGCGGCATCCTCGGAGAAGCGCTCCATCAGAATGTAGCGTGCGCCATCAAGGGCCGCTTTGGTGTCTGCCACGCCTTTGTCAGCGTCGATAAATTTGGCCGCTTCGGTTTCCGGGTCGTGTGACGGTTCGTTCCACAGCAGCTCGGCCAGCGGCTCCAGACCTGCTTCAATTGCAATCTGCCCGCGCGTACGGCGCTTCGGTTTATAGGGCAGATAAAGGTCTTCGAGTTCAGTTTTGCTCAGGGTGCCGTTAATGGCCTTTTCCAGATCGCTGGTCAGTTTGCCCTGTTCGCCGATGGATTTGAGGATTGCCTGACGGCGGTCTTCCAGTTCACGGAGGTAGCCCAGACGGGTCTCCAGGTTACGCAGCTGCGTGTCATCCAGACCGCCGGTGACTTCCTTACGATAACGTGCAATAAACGGCACGGTGTTCCCTTCATCAAGCAGGCGAACGGCAGCTTCTACCTGTTCGGCTCTGGCCTGAAGTTCACCCGCAATAATGCGGCAGAGCGAATCTTTCATCATGGCTTTATCATCTTGTGGGTCAAAAATCAGGGGATAGTTATACGGGCTGACACGGTAAAATGCCAGCCGTGGAGGGCGCTCTCGGACTATTTTACGTAGGTGATCTCATTGACGTACCAGCTCGCTTCTCCGGCAGGCGTCTGGACAACGGCTAAATCACCCACCTCCTTTTTCAGCAGCGCGCGGGCCATCGGCGAGTCGATGGAGATATAATCCTTACGGCCAAAAATTTCGTCGTACCCGACAATGCGAAAGCGCAGGGTATTGCCATCATCATTCTCGATCTCTACCCACGCGCCGAAGAAGACTTTGCCCTCCTGCTGCGGTGAATAATCGACAATTTTAAGATTCTCGAGACATTTGGTCAGATAGCGTACCCGACGGTCGATCTCACGCAGCCGCTTCTTGTTGTACTGGTAGTCAGCATTTTCGCTGCGGTCGCCCAGGCTTGCCGCCCAGGTAACTTTTTTGGTCACTTCCGGACGCTCTTCGCGCCACAGGTAATCCATCTCTTTTTTGAGTTTTTCGTACCCTTCGCGGGTGATCAGGGGCGTTTTCATACTGTGACCTTCAGACTCGACTTCATTGCAAACATTGCGCACATTACGTATCACGTAGTCTATCAGACAGCGTTAATAATCATTTATGTGATGAATTGTGCAGATAAGCTGCTGTTAAATATGCTTTGTAACAATTTCGACTAGAATTTATACCAGAATTCGCTGGTCGAACCCGTGCACTTTTTTAGAATACGCTGTTATTAGACTATCCGAACCTTTGGGAGTACACACAATGCAAGAGAACTACAAAATTCTGGTCGTAGATGACGACATGCGCCTGCGTGCGCTGCTGGAACGTTATCTGACCGAGCAGGGCTTCCAGGTTCGTAGCGTCGCGAACGCTGAGCAGATGGACCGCCTGCTGACCCGTGAATCCTTCCATCTTATGGTCCTCGACCTGATGCTGCCGGGCGAAGACGGGCTCTCTATCTGCCGCCGTCTGCGCAGCCAGAGCAACCCCATGCCAATCATTATGGTGACGGCGAAAGGGGAAGAGGTTGACCGTATCGTGGGCCTCGAAATTGGCGCTGACGACTACATTCCTAAACCGTTTAACCCGCGTGAACTGCTGGCGCGTATTCGGGCCGTGCTGCGCCGTCAGGCGAACGAACTGCCAGGCGCACCGTCGCAGGAAGAAGCGGTGATTGCGTTCGGGAAGTTCAAGCTGAACCTCGGTACGCGTGAGATGTTCCGTGAAGACGAGCCAATGCCGCTCACCAGCGGTGAGTTCGCGGTACTGAAAGCGCTGGTCAGCCACCCGCGTGAGCCGCTCTCCCGTGACAAGCTGATGAACCTGGCGCGCGGCCGTGAATACTCGGCAATGGAACGTTCCATCGACGTGCAGATCTCTCGTCTGCGCCGCATGGTGGAAGAAGATCCGGCGCATCCTCGTTATATTCAGACCGTGTGGGGTCTGGGCTACGTGTTCGTCCCGGACGGCGCTAAAGCATGAGGCGAATGCGCTTCTCACCGCGAAGCTCGTTTGCCCGTACCCTGCTTTTGATTGTCACCTTGCTGTTTGTCAGCCTGGTGACAACCTACCTGGTGGTGCTGAACTTTGCGATCCTGCCGAGCCTTCAGCAGTTTAATAAGGTCCTGGCGTACGAAGTGCGTATGCTGATGACCGATAAACTGCAGCTGGAGGACGGCACGCAGTTAGTGGTTCCTCCGGCGTTTCGCCGTGAAATCTACCGTGAACTGGGCATTTCGCTCTATTCGAATGAAGCGGCGGAAGACGCGGGTCTGCGCTGGGCGCAGCACTATGAATTCCTCAGCCAGCAGATGGCGCAGCAGCTGGGTGGCCCGACGGAGGTGCGTGTTGAGGTCAACAAAAGCTCGCCGGTCGTCTGGCTGAAAACCTGGCTGTCGCCCAATATCTGGGTGCGCGTTCCGCTGACCGAAATCCACCAGGGCGACTTCTCGCCGCTGTTCCGCTACACCCTTGCCATCATGCTGCTGGCGATAGGCGGCGCGTGGCTGTTTATCCGTATACAGAACCGACCGCTGGTCGACCTGGAACACGCTGCGCTCCAGGTCGGTAAAGGGATCATTCCGCCGCCGCTGCGTGAATATGGCGCATCGGAGGTGCGTTCGGTGACGCGCGCGTTTAATCATATGGCGGCTGGCGTCAAACAGCTGGCGGATGACCGTACGCTGCTGATGGCGGGCGTCAGCCATGATCTGCGTACGCCACTCACGCGTATCCGACTGGCGACGGAGATGATGGGCGAAGAGGACGGTTATCTCGCCGAGTCCATCAACAAGGATATCGAAGAGTGTAACGCCATCATTGAGCAGTTTATTGACTACCTGCGTACCGGGCAGGAGATGCCGATGGAGATGGCTGACCTGAACGCGGTGCTGGGCGAAGTGGTGGCGGCTGAAAGCGGCTACGAGCGTGAGATTGATACCGACCTTCAGGCCGGTGAAATTCAGGTTCGCATGCACCCGCTCTCCATCAAGCGCGCGGTGGCAAACATGGTGGTGAATGCGGCCCGCTACGGTAATGGCTGGATTAAAGTCAGCAGCGGATCGGAACTCAACCGCGCCTGGTTCCAGGTGGAAGATGACGGTCCGGGTATCAAGCCCGAGCAGCGTAAGCATCTGTTCCAGCCGTTTGTGCGCGGCGACAGCGCGCGCAGCACCAGCGGAACCGGTTTAGGCCTGGCGATTGTGCAGCGTATTGTTGATAACCATAACGGGTTGCTGGAGATTGGTACCAGCGAGCGGGGTGGGTTGAGCATTCGCGCCTGGTTGCCGGTGCCGGTGACGCGGGGGCAAGTGAAAGAGGGGTAATCGGGGTGCGGCCTGATGCCCTCACCCCGGCCCTCTCCCACGGGGCTGAGGGTTCCCCAGAAAAATGAAAAGCACGATGAAGTGTGATCTACTGGTTGCGCTAACAAATCAGAAGAGACCTCATCGTGCCTTTACAGACAGTCTGCCAGAAATTTTTCTCCGCGTCTTTACCGGACGTTCACAGCTTCCGGATTAATGTCCTTGTTTCCATGGCCGTTGCCCTCACGCACGGTGCGGATCTGACCCTGACCAGCCTTGGTCGCACTCTTCCCGGCAGGGCGCACGTCAAAAATAAAATTAAACGTGTTGACCGTGCCCTGGGTAATACCGCCCTTCACCGGGATATTCCCCGTATTCAGCACCTGCTCACACATACCATCACCTCCCTGATGCCCTTCTGTGTGATTGCTGTCGACTGGACAGGCTGGCATGACAGGAACTGGTATCTTCTGCGGGCAAGCCTGGTCTGTAATGGTCGCTCACTGCCGCTTATGAGTGAGGTTGTCCCCGCAGAGCTGGCGCAGAACAGCGATGTACAGTGCCGCTTCCTTGACCGCCTGCATGATGCCATCCCGAAAGATAAAGCCGTCACCATCATTACGGATGCAGGCTTCCGGACAGACTGGTTCCGGCATGTCAGCCAGCTGGGCTGGAGCTTCACCGGCAGGGTCAGGGGCTGCATCAGCTTCCGGCTGGACGGAGATAAAAAATGGATGAAAATCAGTGAGCTTGAGGCTACCGGACAACCGGTCTGCGTGGGTTACGGTGTCCTGTCCCGTAAACCACGAACGCCCTGTTACGGCCGGTTCTATCTGCATAAGCGCCCTGACGCAGGGCGTCAGGGAAAAGGGGGGATGCCGAAAACACAGCGGGAACACCGCAGTAGCGCGCGGGAGCCCTGGCTGCTGTTCAGTAATGCAGAGGGACTGGAGCCGCACCAGATAATGGCCCTGTACAGCCGCCGAATGCAGATAGAACAAAACTTCCGGGACGACAAAAGTCCCCGCTTCGGGTTCGGTCTGAGGCTGAGCCGGAGTCAGGGAAAAGGGCGACTGGAAGTGCTGAATATGGTCGCGGCAATGGCAAGCCTGGTGATGTGGCTGGCAGGTTTACAGGGCAGAAAGGCAGTGTTTACACTGGCACTATCAGGCAAGCAGCATCAGGCACAGACGGGTTCTGTCATACCTGAGTCTGGCAGAAGAAGTCATCCGGCATGAGCCCGGGAAAGTAAGACGCCTGAATATAGTTAACGAGATGAAAAAGCTGGGAAAAGAGTACAGTAATATGGTCATGGTGACATGACCATATTACTGGGGATCCCTCAGCCCACGGGGAGAGGGAGAAACCATTAAAAAAGGCAACTTTCGTTGCCTTTTTGCTTTTACCTACAGCTTCGGTCCCGCACTCACCAGTGCTTCACCCGCCGGGGTATCGGTATACTTCTCGAAGTTCTCAATAAACAGCTTCGCCAGCGTTTCCGCTTTCTCACGCCACTGTTCCGGGGATCCATAGGTGTTACGCGGGTCAAGGATATGCGTATCCACGCCCGGCAGCGCCGTTGGAATAGCCAGATCAAACATCGGCAGGGTGAAGGTTTCAGCGTTATCCAGAGAACCATCCAGAATGGCGTCGATAATGGCGCGGGTATCTTTGATGGAGATACGCTTGCCGGTACCGTTCCAGCCGGTGTTAACCAGGTACGCCTGCGCCCCGGAGGCCTGCATGCGTTTTACCAGCACTTCTGCGTACTGCGTCGGGTGCAGCGACAGGAAGGCCGCGCCGAAGCAGGCGGAGAACGTTGGGGTTGGCTCCGTCACGCCCCGCTCGGTGCCCGCCAGTTTGGCGGTAAAACCGGAGAGGAAATGATACTGCGTCTGGCTGGCGGTCAGGCGGGAAACCGGCGGCAGCACGCCGAACGCATCCGCCGTCAGGAAAATCACCTTCGTCGCATGACCCGCTTTCGACACCGGCTTCACAATGTTGTCGATGTGGTAGATCGGGTAGGAAACGCGGGTGTTTTCGGTTTTGGATGCGTCGTCGAAGTCGATAGAGCCGTCGGCACGTACGGTGACGTTTTCCAGCAGCGCATCGCGGCGGATGGCATGGAAGATATCCGGCTCAGCTTCTTCAGACAGACGAATGGTCTTCGCGTAGCAACCGCCTTCGAAGTTAAACACGCCGTCGTCATCCCAGCCGTGCTCGTCATCCCCAATCAGACGACGTTTTGGATCGGTAGACAGGGTGGTTTTACCGGTGCCGGACAGGCCGAAGAACACCGCCACATCCCCTTTTTCACCGACGTTCGCTGAGCAGTGCATAGAGGCGATACCGCGAAGCGGCAGCAGGTAGTTCATGACCGAGAACATGCCTTTCTTCATCTCGCCGCCGTACCAGGTACCGCCAATCAGCTGGATACGCTCGGTCAGGTTAAAGGCGATAAAGTTCTCGGAGTTCAGGCCCTGCTCTTGCCACTGTGGGTTGGTGCATTTGGCACCGTTCATCACGATGAAATCGGGTTTGAACGTCTGCAGCTCTTCGTCGGTTGGACGAATAAACATGTTTTTCACGAAATGCGCCTGCCAGGCCACTTCGGTGATAAAACGCACGGAAAGACGGGTGTCGGCGTTAGCGCCGCAGAAAGCGTCGACAATGAACAGACGCTTGCCGGAAAGTTGCTGGGTGACGAGCCCTTTCAGATGCTGCCAGGTTTCCGGGGAGAGCGGTTTGTTATCGTTCTTCCCTTTGCCCTTGTCAGCCCACCACAGCGTATCGCGGGTGGTTTCGTCTCGGACGATATACTTATCTTTCGGCGAACGACCGGTAAAGATACCGGTATCGACGGCGATAGCACCAAGGTTAGTCAACACACCTCGCTCGTATCCTTCCAGTGCTGGATTGAGCTCTTCCTGATACAGCGTATCGTAATCGGGGTTGTAGACGACTTCCTGGACGTCGTGAATACCATAAGCCTTGAGATCTTGCGGGGTTAAACCAGTAACACGCATATCACTGCTCCTTAGCCAATATGTACTGCCTGAAATTGTAGGGTTTTTCTGAGGTTGTTAACCGCGACGGGGCTCATAGATTTACGTATCTGGTCAAAACCCTTACTAACGGAAAACGCTGCGACTCCAGTCACAGGGCAGGCGGATTATCGCAGGAATCGCTTTTTTGTTGGGGAAAATGTTCCGAAAAGGTTAATGGCTGGTGATTTTATCGGAAAGAATGTGAATGTAATCGCATACACGTAAGAAAATTACGTAAGGGTTACAGTATGAAAACGATTCATGTCGTCCGCGGATTGATGAAACAATACGCTTTTCTGGAAAAGGGATGAGAGATGGAAAACAGTGAAACGTTATCCTCTTCAACGCGCCTGGCCATCGTGCTGGTGGGCGCTTTACAGGGGCTGATTTGCTACGGGATCAGCGAGTACATCGCGTATGCGAAATTGCCATCCGATACGGTGTGGTCTTTGTGCGTGATGCCTGCAACGGTGGCGATGACCGCCACTGTCGCGCTTTCCGTGACGTCATTCAGAAAACCGTTACTCTGGCTGGCGCTCGCGATCGTTGGCGCTGTTGTCGCCGGTATGGGCGCCTGGCTTAAGTGGAGCGTGTCCGGGCTTGAACACTGGGAAATTAAAGAGGCCGTGCTCGTCTGGGGCTTTCATCTTCTGTTGATGATGCTATTGATGTTGCCATGGCTGCAAAGGCGTCTGTCGCCTGCGACGACGGCCTCGTTCTACAGTGATTTTTACGATAAGCACTGGCACAACGCGCTGACTATACTCACTATTTTTATCTCCAACGGCCTCTTCTGGCTGGTGCTTTTCCTCTGGGCTGAACTCTTCAAACTCATTGGCATTCAGTTTTTTGATCGCCTTTTCTTCCAGTCTGACTGGTTTATTTCAGTGGCGATTGGCGTGGTTTCTGCCAGTGTCGCCGTACTGGCGCGTATGCAGGTGCGCTTGATGCGCGCATTACAAAACCTGCTTACCCTGATCGCCACCGGCCTGTTGCCTCTGATGGCGGCCTTAGCCCTGCTGTTTATTGGCGCATTGCCCGTGATGGGCTTTGAGGCCATTTCAGCACGGATATCCGCGGCGGGCCTGCTGACCGCCTTAGCGCTACTGCTCCTTTTTCTGGTGACGATTGTCTGGCATCCGCAGCGTCAGACGCTACCTTACTATGCGCTTTTCAACGGGATGGTTCGTCTCGCCATCGCTATCGTTCCCGCCTATCCGGTGTTAGCAGGGTGGGCGTTATGGCTGCGCATTTCGCAATATGGCTGGTCGCCGGAGCGACTGTATGGCGTGCTCATTACGCTGGTGGCGCTGGTCTGGGCGGTAGGATTTTGCATAAGCGTTGTCTTCTGTCGCCGCCAGGCACAAAAGCTGCAGGCGTCCGTTATCCCGCTAACGGGGTTAGTTGCGCTTATTCTCCTGATCCTGATTCATACGCCGGTGCTTGATCCGTGGCGTATCAGCGTTGAAAGCCACATGTCCCGTTATCATGACGGGCGCATCAACGCGGATCAGGTCAGCCTGTATATGCTCAGCAACAGCGGGCGTAAGGGACGCGAGGCCATGCAGACGCTGCAATACGATCGGCAGTTTATGGCTGAGCCAAAGCGCCAGCGTGAGCTGTACGGCCTTCTCAGCGGAAACCGGGACGGAGCAGGGAAGATGACAGCCGGGATGCTTGAGAAGCAGTTCACACTCGCACCGGGTACGTCTCGTCCCGACAAGGGGTTATGGCAGGCGATGCTGAATAACCAGTACCGATTTGATTCCTGCAGCCGCGAGCGGAAAACCTGTTTACTGATGTCACTGGATCTGAACGGCGACGGCAAGCCTGAAGCGGTGATTTATCAGTTTAGCGACCGCACGATTGTGGTGTACACGCAAACCGGTACCGGCTGGAAGCTGGCAGGCGATACCTGGAAAATGCCTGATGGTTTATCACGGGAAGAGCTGGAACGCGCAGTGCAGCAGGGGAAGGTGAAACCCGTTGTGAAGCCGTGGGCAGATATTGAGATCTTCGGTGAACGCGTAGAGATAAACTACGATAATGCGCTGGTGCGTTAACAAAACGGCTCCTTGTGGAGCCGTTGCTTTATGATCAGTGAACCTGCGGATCCGCCGGAGAGGCGTTGTTGCGGATCTCAGCGATATCCATCGAGTTGAACACATAGTGCGTACCGCAGTAGTCACAGTGCATATCGATTTCACCGTCTTCAGCCATAATGCTGTCGATCTCTTCATCCGGCAGGGTTTTCAGTGCGCCAGCGCAGCGTTCACGTGAACAGGTGCACTTAAACTCCACGGCTTGTGGATCGTAAACCGTCACCTCTTCTTCATGATACAGACGCCACAGCACATCGGTCGCCGACAGGTTGAACAGCTCTTCCGCCTTGATGGTTTCGGTCAGCGTCGCCAGGTGCTCAAAATCATTGGTCTGCGCATCCTGTGCGGGCAGAACCTGCAGCAGCATACCGCCCGCAGCGGGTTGCCCGTCTACTTCACCGGTACGGATGAACAGGCGAGTTGGCAGCTGTTCTGAACGCATGAAGTAATCTTCCAGGCAAGCGGCCAGGGTATCGCCTTCCAGACCGACCACGCCCTGATAGCGTTCACCTTCTTCCGGGGAGATGGTGATCACCAGGTAGCCATTCCCCACCAGCGTTTTCAGGTCGGCATTTTCAGGAACGTCGCCCTGAACGCGCGCGACGCCGCGCATCTGCTGCTGATTGTTACCGTTGATCACGGCCAGCGACATCGGGCCATCACCCTGCAGCTGCACGGTGATATCACCGGCAAACTTCAGCGTGGCGGTCAGCAGGCTGGTGGCAACCAGCAGTTCGCCCAACAGGGTTTTCACCGGCAGCGGGTAGTTGTGGTTTTCCAGAATCTGTTTCCAGGTTTCGGATACGGTGACCAGCTCGCCACGCACGGCGAATTGTTCAAACAGATAGCGGTGTAATTGGTCGTGTTGGGCCATAATAGTCTCTCGTGCAGGTGAGGGTTACTCGGTCTCACCGTGTTTAAATTTCATCAGATCGCGGCGCTCTTTTTTATCCGGTCGCCGGTCCGGGTGGGGCATGGTCAGCGCATTCATTTTGCGCGCCAGCGCGGTCTTCTCGCGCTTTTCAATGCTCTCAGCCGTCTCTTCATAAAGCTGTACGGCTTCAGATGCGGGCCGTCGTTGTTCGGTAATGGCTTTAATCACCACCGTTCGTTCATCGTTGCCCTGACGTAGCGTTAAGGTGGCATTCAGTTCAACCAGCTTACTCGGCTTGCTACGCTGGCCGTTGTAATGCACCTTTCCGCCGTCAATCATCTCGCGGGCAAGGGCGCGCGTTTTATAAAAACGGGCTGCCCACAGCCATTTATCCAGTCTTACCCCATCTGAGGGTTTTTCTTTCATGGCGTCTCCTTCACGGTCAGTGAGGGGATCATCTGACGATAGTCGCCCAGCCCCGGATGCCGCAGATAGCTTTTGTCCGCCAGGCCGGAGTCAGGATTGGTCACGCCCAGGCAGTAGCGAATGCCAAACGCCGCGGCGGAATCCAGAATGGGCTCGCTGTCATCAATGAACAGCGTGCGTTCCGGCTGTAAACCGGTCTCTTCCTTCACCGCATGCCACAACCGCTGATCCTCTTTCGGATAACCAAATGTGTGGGTGGAAAGTAATAAATCAAGGTGTGACGCAAGACCCGTATGTTCCAGCTTCACGGCCAGATTATGCGGATGGGCGTTGGTCAGCAAAATACGGCGCTTGCCGCTTGCTTTCAGCGCATCCAGGAAGGGCACGGTGTCCTCACGCAGTACGGCGCGCGGGCCCTGGGCGGTGGTCATGGCACAAATATCCAAACCGAGTCGTTCGCTCCAGTAGTCCAGACAGTACCAGTTTAGCGTATGTTGCACCGCGCTATATTGCGAACGAATGAATTCCTGCGCTTCTGCCGGGGAGATACCCTGCTGTTCGCCATAGGTCTCCGGGACCAGCTTTTGCCAGAAGTAATTATCGAAGGCGAGATCGAGCAGCGTGCCGTCCATATCCAGCAGGACGGTATCAACCTCCTGCCAGGCGATATCAAGATGCATAGGGGAACTCCAGCCAGAAGAAACGTGCGCGACAGGGTAGCACAACTTGTCGCGCAGCGATGTTATCCGATCAGGCTCTCAGAGGAGGGGACCAGCTTAGGATTAAGGCAATTTTCGTAGTATTGCTGGATCTCAGCAAGCCGGGTGCGCGAACGCTGGTAACGGCGCAGGGCCATAATGCCGTTCCAGAAAATAGACACCAGCATGGCGATCATCAGCAGTGATGTACCGATATAACGCCATAAACCCGCGCTGTCAGGCATCCGGTGCAGGCCGATATGGCGCGTACCGTTGGCATCGGTAAAGATACTGGTCACAATCCCTTCGGCACTGAATGGCGTTTGCATCAGCATCTGCGCCAGACGCTGGAACTGCCCCCATTGTTCCTGAGCCGGGTAGTCGTACAGGGCAATCTGCGGATAAGGCTGATCGACCAGGTCGCTGCCTTCATCGCTGACAATCACAAAGCCGCCAGGCGCCGGGCTATTCAGCGCCTGGGCCGCACGGGTGGTTTCACGCATCACAAACGGCGCGGTAGAGGTCGCCACCAGGTTATCCAGCGATTCGGCACTCACCGGGCGCAGTAGCACGTTCACGCCGTCCAGACGACCCGCTTCGGCGCGCTTCACCAGCGAGTCCCAGTCTTTGCTGTTACCCAGGTTCACGAGCGCATTTTTAAGGCGAACGCACTCATCCTGTGCGGAACATAAATCCTGTGTTTTCAATACGATTTCGCCAAAGTCATCCAGCAGTACCATTCCGGATTTCTGAATGGCAGAACGCAGGGCAGGGCTGACGCGTGAATCATCATCGGTTTTCGGGTGCAGCTGGCGGTTGAGCGTCTGGGTGAGCGCAGTGGCTTTATTGACGACATCTGATTCCGGCAGCGGCAACGGCGGCGCATCGTTCCAGACGATTTGCGAGCAGTCGAACGGCATGAACGGCGAGTTCTGACGGGTATTCCAGGCCCCTGGGGTGTGGATGTTACACATCCCGGTCCCCTTCAGACGGAGCGTATCACCCACCCGCACGCCAGCGTCATCCAGCTGCTTAACGCTGGTGGCTTCTACGGTTTGTGCCCCTTTGATCCACGACAGGGTGAATTTGATGGGCATATCTAGCGGCACGAACAGCAGCAACAGAGCAAAGACCAGCGCCGCGCCCCCGGCGATAACCGTACTGCGTAGCCAGTGCTGAAGCGGGAAGTTTTTCACTTCATCGTGCAGGGAGAGGAAGCGCCCCTGACGCACAACATGGCGGTCAAGGTAGATATCAATATCGGTTTTATGCCCCAAATCCTGTGCAATCCATGGCTGCCAGTGGCGCGGATAGATAAGGTCAATAATCCCGAGGGAGATATTGTTGATATGTTCCTGATCGTTCTCACCGAACAGGCCCCAGCGCTTAGGGGTGCCGCGCAGGCAGTGAATTTCACGCAAAGAGGTTTTGGCCGGAGGCGCAAACAGCCCCCACAGCCCGGCGGCCAACAGCAGCAGCGCACCGCCCGCGAGCCATGGGACAAACACATCCGGCGTCAGCAGACAGAAGAAAAAGAGCAGGAAGGCGGCCACAATCAGGACCGCCTCGCGAATGCCATCCGGACGACTCAGGGCATGCTCTTCATGAGTCTCCTGACGAATGTTCAGCAGTTCAATTTGCTCGGTCTCTTCACCGCGAATGGAGGCCTGCTTTGAACTCGCGCGTTCCAGCGCAAAGCGCGGTGCTTCATGAATGTATTCATTCAGCGTATGGCCGTTCAGGGAGATGACCAGCGGCAGCGAATCGGTATGGATTAGCTCAACGCTGTTTTCGTCATTAATGTACTGCTCCCAGGAGGGGGGCAGATGCACTTCAACAGAGTCGAGGTAGTAGCGCCATTTATTGGGATCGTCCGTCGTGATGCCATAACGGGTGATGGAGCGCGTCACGCAGAGCACGGTGTCGCTTTGTGCGTTCAGATTGAGGGTGACAGGCGCAGCCGTAGCCCCCGTTGGCCCGGGCGTTAACTGGGAACGGTTGAGGGTTTCGAGATAGTTCTCAACAGCATCGCGCTCTTCTTGCGTGAGTTTACGCGTTGTGGCACCGGCAAAGGCCGTTAAAAAGGGCAGCCTGAAACGACGCTGTACGCGACGCCTGTATACCCACCCTGCAACTAAAGCGCCGGCCAGCATAGCAGCGAGAACGATCAAAATGGTGCTCATGCTTTCCCCATCTTACTTTATCTTCTTACAGGTGTAGTCAGTGCACCTTTAACAATGAATGAGAGTCTGTGGTTGGCTATCGGCAAGCATGGAGTCGAACTTGAGCATTCTGCAGCGCATCCCAGTGACCGATGATGATAGCAAAGCCTGTCATGGCGCGATATCAGCAAATTCCTGGAAACATTTCAACCTCTTGACATTTGTTTTGATTTGAGGATTGATTCCTGTCAGGTTGCACAAATGTAAATAAAGAACAATTGACATTGCCGAAACCGTGCGGCGTATCGCACAATAAAGCCAGTTCACACTTCAAAGACCCGTCAAGATGAGCAAACCACTACAAAAACCCACCATTCTGAGTGTTGAAACTGTCGCGAAATCCCGGCTGTTTAATGTCGAAAGTGTGGACCTGGAGTTCAGCAACGGCGTGCGTCGCGTTTATGAACGTATGCGCCCCTCATCGCGTGAAGCGGTGATGATCATCCCCATTGTTGATGACCATCTGATTTTGATCCGCGAGTATGCAGTGGGCACGGAATCTTATGAACTGGGTTTCTCGAAAGGGCTTATTGATCCGGGTGAAACGGTCTTTGAAGCAGCAAACCGCGAGCTGAAAGAAGAGGTTGGGTTTGGCGCGAAAGAGCTATCGTTCCTGAAAAAGCTGAGCATGGCTCCCTCCTATTTTTCCAGCAAAATGAACATTGTGGTGGCTGAAGATCTCTACCCTGAATCGCTGGAAGGTGACGAGCCGGAGCCGCTGCCCCAGGTTCGCTGGCCACTGGCGCACCTGATGGATTTGCTGAAAGATCCTGACTTCAATGAGGCGCGTAACGTGAGCGCGCTGTTCCTGGTGCGGGAATGGCTGAAGGGGCAGGGGCGGCTGTAGTGGCCTGATGCCCCAACCCTCTCCCACGGGAGAGGGAGCAAACACAAAAACGGCAACCCGAGGTTGCCGTTTTGCTTTGGTGTCAGAACAGCTCGTGCGTCTCGCCGTTATCAATAATCTCTGTACCCACCTCATGTACCGCCTGCGTGGTTGGCTGCGTACCTTCGATGAAATACTCCTCACGGCTATTGCCACCGTTGGCTAACTGCCCGGTGCTGCGGTCGATATTGACCGTGACCACGCCCGGCGGTGGCGTCAGTGGCTGCTCCGGCACGCCCTCAAGAACGGATTTCATATAGGCATCCCAGGCCGGTTGCGCACTTTTGGCCCCACCTTCGTAGCCGGAAATCTGATCTTTAATCGCGCCAGACGCCGTGGTGCGGCCTAAATCGCGGCGGTGATCGTCAAAACCGATCCAGACCGAAGTCACCACGCCCGGACCGTAGCCGGAGAACCAGGCATCTTTCGAGCTGTTGGTGGTCCCGGTTTTACCGCCGATATCGTGGCGCTGTAAATCACGCCCGGCACGCCAGCCGGTACCCTGCCAGCCCGGTTCACCGAAGATGTTGGTGTTCAACGCGCTCTTGATCAGGAATGACAGCGGGGTGTTGATCACATGCGGGGCATACTCCTGCGCACCGCTCTGCGCTACCAGCGCCTGGTTTGCCTGTTCCAGCTGTGGCTGCGGCACCACGCCGTTCGGCTGCTCCTGCGACACGGCGACATCTTCCATGTCCTTGTTTTCAAGCACGTCAGACTTCGGCGTATTGCCGTAAATCACCGGGATATCGCACTCCGCACAGGCAATTTTCGGTTTCGCTTCGAACAGCACACCGCCCTGGTCGTTTTCGATTTTACTGATGAAGTACGGGTCGATCAGGAAGCCGCCGTTGGCCATGACCGAATACCCCCGCGCCACTTGCAGCGGCGTGAACGATGCCGAGCCTAACGCCAGCGATTCGGTGCGCACGATGTTCTGTGCCGGGAAGCCAAAACGTTGCAGATACTCTGCCGCGTAATCGACGCCCATCGCACGCATTGCACGCACCATCACCACGTTTTTCGACTGACCAAGCCCCTGACGAAGGCGAATAGGACCTGCGTATTCCGCAGGCGAGTTCTTCGGCTGCCAGTCGGAACCGGCACCGGCATCCCAGCGAGAGATCGGCACGTCATTGAGGATACTGGCAAGCGTTAAGCCTTTATCCATCGCCGCCGTGTAGAGGAACGGTTTGATATTCGAACCGACCTGACGCAGCGCCTGCGTCGCGCGGTTGAATTTGCTCTGGTTGAAATCAAACCCACCCACCAGCGCCAGCACGGCACCGTTTTGCGGGTTAATGGAGACCAGCGCGGAGTTGACGTCTGGCACCTGCGCCAGCCACCAGGCATCGCCCACCTGACGCACCCAGATTTGTTGTCCGGTTTGTACGACATCGGTCACTTTGCGTGGTGTTGGTCCCTGTAAGGTGTCAGAGCGGTACGGACGCGCCCAGCGGATCCCGTCCATACGCAAGGAGACTGAGGTGCCATCCGCAAGCGTTGCAACGGCTTCCTGAGGCGTGGCCTGCGTCACCACCGCAGGCAGCAGCGGGCCGTAGGTAGGCAGCGCTTTCAGCGTACTGGTGATTTTTTTACTGTCCCAGGCGCTTTCGCCCACCTTCCACAGCACGTTGGACGGGCCGCGATAGCCGTGACGCATATCGTAGTCCATCACGTTATTTCTCACCGCATCCTGTGCTGCCTGCTGCCCTTTACGGGTAACCGTGGTGTATACGCGATAACCATCTTCATAGGCCTTATCCCCATAACGGCTGACCATTTCCTGGCGAACCATTTCGGTCAGATACGGGGCAGAGAAGGCGATTTCCGGCGCATGGTAGTTAGCGTCGATGACATCGTTGCGTGCCTGCTCATATTCACTCTGGCTGATGTAGCCTTCGCTCAGCATACGTGACAGAACGACATTGCGACGTGCGGTGGCGCGATCGAGCGAGTAGAGCGGGTTAAACGTGGACGGGGCTTTAGGCAGGCCGGCAATGGTCGCCATTTCGCTTAAGGTCAGTTGCTCCACGGGCTTGCCGAAGTACACCTGTGCCGCAGCACCCACGCCATAGGCGCGATAACCGAGATAGATCTTGTTGAGGTAAAGCTCAAGGATTTCGTCTTTACTCAGCAACTGCTCAATGCGGATCGCGAGGAACACCTCTTTTATCTTACGGATCAGCGTCTTTTCAGGGCTGAGGAAAAAGTTACGCGCCAGCTGCTGCGTAATGGTACTTGCCCCCTGAGAGGCATGCCCGGAGAACAGCGCAACGCTTGCGGCACGGAAAATCCCCACCGGGTCAACGCCGTGGTGCTCGTAAAAACGGCTGTCCTCTGTGGCGATGAAGGCCTTCACCATCACAGGGGGAATTTGGTTTAAGGTCAGCGGGATACGGCGTTTTTCGCCGTACTGCGCCATCAGCTCGCCGTCGGCGCTGTAAACCTGCATTGGGATCTGGAGCCGCACATCACGAAGCGTAGCGACATCAGGTAGCTGCGGCTCAATATATTTGTACAAACCATAAATCGAGCCTGCTCCCAGCAGAATGCAACACACTGCAAGGATTAATAAATACTTTACGAACTTCACCGGAGATTTCCCATCTGGTTTCACTTGGGCAGTTTCTAAACAATCGCGCGGTAGTATAAAGGCAAGCCTGATTCATTGATATAGCCGTCACGGTGACGGGCGATAAGGAGATCGTGAAGCATGGCTTTCAAAACATGGCAAACGGGCGTTCATATTCAACAAGATAGGGTGCTGATTGTCGCGCTGGTTCGTGAGCGTCTCAGCTGGTGTCTGCGCCGCTGGTGGGCGATACCGCTGACGGAAGGCATCATCCTCGACGGGAAAATTTGTCAGCCAGAACAATTGTTTGACGCATTACGCGGCTGGCGACGTACGTTGCCGCATCAGCACCGGGTGTTTCTCTCATTTCCGGCGGCGCGTACCCTGCAAAGATCGTTGCCCCGCCCGGCTATCGCCCTGCGCGACAGCGAACAGCTCTCCTGGCTAGGGGCTGCGCTCTCGCGTGAGCTGGAGATGTCCCCTGATGCGCTGTGCTTCGATTACGCGCAGGACACGTTCAGCAACACATTTCATGTCACCGCTGCGCAAAACAAAGAGGTTGAAACACTACTGACGCTCGCGAAAACGCTGCATTTACGGCTGGTGACGATTACTCCGGATGCCAGCGCGCTGGCAAATTTTCTTCCTGCGGTGGCACCGGCGCAGTGTGTCGCGTGGCGAGACGAACATCAGTGGTTGTGGGCAATGCGCCACCAGTGGGGGCGCCGCTTCGCTACCGAGGCCAAAAGCGTGGCTGAACTGGCGGCACTGCTGGCTCTCGCGCCGGACGATATCGCGCTGTTTGATAGCCAGCGCGACCCGTGGGAGCTCCTCTCTCGCTGTCAGCCCCCGCTGCCGGAGTGCGGTGCCGATTATACCATCGCGCTGGCGCTGGCCATGAGCGAGGTGCCTGAATGAGCATGACCAATCTTCTTCCGTGGCGACAGCAACGACGCGCGCGCCGCGTGCGGTTCTGGGGAGGGCTGTCTGCGGCCACCTGTATTCTGACGCTGGCAACGGTCTTCAGTCTGAGCATGCACGCCCACCTGAAACTGCACGCCCTGCAGGCTGAACTGGCGGGCATGCAGACCGTGCAGCGCGCGCTGTCTTCTCGTCTACCTCTTGCCACACCCGCTCCCACGCGCCAGCCACAGCGTATGGCGTGGCACCCGGTGCTGGCGTCACTCTCCGATGCCATTCCGGCGCAGGCCTGGTTCACTGAGCTTCGTTACCAACCGCCCTCTTTGATGATTAACGGCTATGCCTCAGCACTGCCCGCCCTGTCGGCAATGGGTGATGCTCTGCGACAAATAGCGGGTTTTACCCCAGGGTCAGCAGGGGAGATACGGCAGGATAATCACGGGCGCTGGATGTTCACTTTTCAGCTCACAGGCCAGGGGTAACGTGTGAACAGAATATTTGAACGCTGGTGTGAGAGCCGTCGCCGGTACCGGCTCCTGTGCGGTGGGCTGGGCGTTGCCTTGTTGTGGGGAACCGCATGGGGCCTGTTCCTGAGGCCGCTTAATTCACAGCTTGCTGCGCTTCAGAAGCAAATGGCCGACGCCGTCCAGCGCCATGCGACGCTCTGGCCTGTCGCCAGCAACGCGCCGCGCCGGACACCTGAGCCTGACGCACGCCCGGTGGTGCGCTTTTCCCCGCTGGATTTTCAGACTGATGGCGCAACGCTGGTGCACTGGAACCCCCTTCCGGGCGGTGGAGAGCTGGCGCTGGATGCCGAGTGGCCAGCAATCCTGACGGCTTTCGCCCGGCTGGCGCAGCAAGATGTCCGGATTGCCGCCTTTACGCTTGCGCCTCAGGGCGCGGCGTTACGTCTGCGAGTGCAACTGGAGCTAGACCATGCGAAATAGCCTGCGCTACCTGCTGGTTTGCTCAGTGCTGTTACTCACCGGGATGCGCGATCCGTTTCGTCCGCCTGACGATCCCTGTGCCGTTGGCGAGCTGACGCAGTGGCACTATCGCGGCATGGTCGGCGGGGTTGGCCTGTTGCAGGACGGGAAACAGCGCTGGTATCGCCTGCACTTAGAGGAACGTTTACCGGCGGGCTGGCGGGTCAGCGCAATGAATGAGACGCAACTCGTCGTAGACGTGGGTGAAACCTGTGAGCCAGCGCAATGGACGTGGCAACGAGAAGGAACGAAAAAATATGAATTTAAGGATAACGCTGCTGTTACTGACGATCGTCACTCCGCTGGCCGCCGCACCGAAGCCGGTCACGCTGGTGGTGGATGACGTTCCTGTGGTTCAGGTCCTGCAGGCGCTGGTGGCGCAGGAGAATCGTAATCTGGTGGTGTCACCCGACGTAAGCGGCACTTTATCGCTCAGTCTGACGCATGTTCCGTGGCGACAGGCCTTACAGACGGTGATCGCCAGCGCAGGGCTGGTTCTGCGCGAGGAGGGCGGCATTTTCTATGTCAATACGGCGGCCTGGCAGCGCGAACAGCAGGAGCGTAAAGCACAGGACCGGGCCCGCAGGCAGCTTGAGGCTCCGCTGCTCTCGCAAAGCATTTCGTTTTCATACGCAGATGCCGGGGAGCTGCAAAACGCAGCGGAGAAACTGCTCAGTCCGAAGGGCAGTCTGTCTCTTGATAAACGCACCAACCGGCTGCTGGTCAGGGATAATAAAGCCGTACTGGATACGCTACAGCGCTGGGCAACACAGATGGATATTCCCGTCGAGCAGGTCGAACTGGCGGCGCATATCGTCACCATCAACGAAAAAGTCTGCGGGAGCTGGGGGTGAAATGGAATCTTGCCGAGGCCACTGAAGTGGGCAAGGTTGGGCAAATGACAACCCTTGGCAGTGATTTGTCCGTGGCCAGCGCCACCAGCCATGTGGGGTTTAACATCGGGCGTATTAACGGCAGGCTGCTGGATCTGGAGCTGTCAGCACTGGAGCAAAAACAGCAGGTCGATATCATCGCCAGCCCGCGACTGCTCGCCTCACACATGCAGCCAGCC
This sequence comes from Enterobacter cloacae subsp. cloacae ATCC 13047, assembly GCF_000025565.1. Taxonomy (NCBI): domain Bacteria; kingdom Pseudomonadati; phylum Pseudomonadota; class Gammaproteobacteria; order Enterobacterales; family Enterobacteriaceae; genus Enterobacter; species Enterobacter cloacae. The sequence continues at coordinate 4,862,845 of NC_014121.1, read as the reverse complement.
AGTATCAAACAGGGCAGTGAGATCCCATACCAGGTCTCCAGCGGGGAGAGTGGGGCCACCTCTGTGGAGTTCAAAGAGGCGGTATTAGGCATGGAGGTCACCCCAGTGGTACTGCCGGGTGGGCGCGTGCGTCTGAAATTACATATCAGTGAAAATATGCCGGGGCAGGTGTTGCAACAGGCTGATGGCGAAACGCTGGCTATCGACAAACAAGAAATAGAGACTCAGGTGGAGGTAAAAAGTGGAGAAACGCTGGCGCTGGGCGGTATTTTCTCGCAAAAGAATAAAACCGGAAGTGATAGCGTACCCGGGCTCGGTAAAATCCCCTGGCTTGGGCAGCTTTTTCGTCATGACGGTAAAGACAACGAACGGCGTGAATTAGTGGTGTTTATAACACCACGTCTGGTGGCTATTCACTGACGGGTAACGATCCCCGCAATGATTTTGCATTCAGTTTGTTGCAGATGTTTGACGTGGGGCATGAATTAGCATACAAGGAGTACCGATTTGAGTTGGACTGACGTCTTGTTGTCTTATGCGTCTGGTGCGGTGATTTAATCAGTTGCCAAACAAGCCGGAGTATTGAGATAATTTTTAGTCTGACTCTCGCTCTATTGCATATGAGGTTTCAGTTCATGTCCTGCTACGCCGGGTGTCTGCGAAGCGGGGATTACCATTAACGAATAGTCTTAGTAGTACCGAAAAAATGGCAGAGAAACGCAATATCTTTCTGGTTGGGCCTATGGGTGCCGGCAAAAGCACTATTGGGCGTCAGTTAGCTCAACAACTCAATATGGAATTTTACGATTCTGATCAAGAGATTGAGAAACGAACCGGAGCTGATGTGGGCTGGGTCTTCGATGTAGAAGGCGAAGAAGGTTTCCGTGACCGAGAAGAAAAAGTGATCAACGAACTCACGGAAAAACAGGGCATCGTGCTGGCGACCGGCGGCGGTTCTGTAAAATCTCGCGAAACCCGCAACCGTCTCTCCGCCCGTGGCGTAGTGGTCTATCTTGAGACGACCATTGAAAAACAGCTGGCACGTACGCAGCGCGATAAAAAGCGCCCGCTGCTGCAGGTTGAAACGCCACCACGCGAAGTTCTGGAAGCGTTGGCCGATGAACGCAATCCTCTGTACGAAGAGATTGCTGATGTGACCATTCGTACTGATGATCAGAGCGCTAAAGTGGTTGCAAACCAGATTATTCATATGCTGGAAAGCAACTGATTCTGGCTTTATATACACTCGCCTGCGGGTAAAAGCATTAAAGGTGGATGTCGCGTCATGGAGAGGATTACAGTTACTCTCGGGGAACGTAGTTACCCTATCACCATCGCGGCTGGTTTGTTTAACGACCCAGCTTCCTTTTTACCACTGAAAGCGGGTGATCAGGCGATGCTGGTCACCAATGAGACGCTGGCTCCGCTTTATCTTGACCGCGTTCGCCACCTGCTTGAGCAGGCGGGCGTGAAGGTCGACAGTGTAATTCTGCCCGATGGCGAGCAGTATAAAAGCCTGACGGTACTGGATACCGTCTTTACCGCATTGCTGCAAAAACCCCATGGTCGCGATACGACACTGCTTGCTCTCGGCGGCGGTGTTGTGGGCGATCTGACGGGCTTTGCGGCAGCAAGCTATCAACGTGGTGTCCGTTTTATTCAGATTCCGACCACCTTACTGTCTCAGGTCGACTCTTCCGTTGGCGGCAAAACCGCGGTCAACCATCCGCTCGGCAAAAACATGATTGGCGCGTTCTACCAGCCTGCTTCGGTGGTGGTGGATCTCGACTGTCTGAAAACCCTGCCAGCACGCGAACTGGCCTCTGGCCTGGCTGAAGTGATCAAATACGGCATTATTCTCGACGGCGAGTTCTTTAACTGGCTGGAAGAGAATATGGATGCGCTGCTGCGCCTGGATGAGGCTAAACTGGCATACTGCATTCGCCGTTGTTGTGAGCTGAAAGCAGAAGTTGTTGCAGCAGACGAGCGTGAAACGGGCTTACGTGCTTTACTGAATCTTGGGCATACGTTTGGCCACGCGATTGAAGCCGAAATGGGTTACGGAAACTGGCTCCACGGTGAAGCTGTCGCTGCTGGCATGGTGATGGCTGCCCGTACCTCCGAACGTCTGGGTCAGTTCAAACCGGAAGAGACGGCACGTATCATCGCACTGCTGGAACGTGCTGGCTTGCCGGTAACCGGGCCGCAGGAGATGTCGGCGCAAGCGTATTTACCCCACATGATGCGCGATAAAAAAGTATTGGCAGGTGAGATGCGTCTTGTACTCCCGCTTGCAATAGGGAAGAGTGAAGTGCGCGGCGGAGTGCCGCACGATGTCGTTCTTGGCGCTATCGCTGATTGTCAGCAGGCGTAACAACTAGAAAGGTCAGGCCACTGTTACCGGTGGTCGTTTAGCTTCAGGCGAAATGCAAAGTCGTTGGCATAAGCCTTTGAGTGGGGTGTTAAATGGATGAATTCAAACCAGAAGACGAGCTGAAACCCGATCCCAGCGATCGTCGTACTGGTCGTTCTCGTCAATCTTCAGAACGTGATAACGAGCCGCAGATCAACTTTGACGATGTTGATCTGGATGCAGACGATCGTCGCCCTTCACGTAGCCGCAATGCGCGTGATGAGCGAGAAGAAGAGGATTATGAGTCCGAAGAAGATTCAATGGACGAAGAGCCAGTAGAGCGTCGCCCGCGTAAACGTAAAAAAGCGGCCGCGCAGAAACCGGCCTCCCGCCAGTACATCATGATGGGACTGGGCGTTCTGGTGCTTGTGCTGCTGATTGTCGGCATTGGCTCCGCGCTGAAAGCGCCTTCCACGAATTCTGGCGAGCAAACGGCTTCCACTGAGAAGAGCATCAACCTCTCCGGTAACGATGCGGCAGATCAGGCAAATGGTGCACAGCCAGCGCCGGGGACCACCTCCGCAGAGCAGACCGCCAGTAACACAACGACGCCGCAGGATGTTTCCCTGCCGCCAGTCTCTTCTACCCCCGCTCAGAATCAGGCACCTGCCACGCCAGAAGGCCAGCAGCGTGTAGAAGTTCAGGGCGATCTGAACAATGCGCTGATGCAGCCGCAAAACCAGCAGCAGGTGGATAACGTCGTGGTGAATTCTACGCTGCCAACTGAACCTGCAACCGTTGCGCCTGTTCGCGGTGGCAACGCTCAGCCACAAACCGCAGCAACGGAAAGCAAGCCGCGTCAGACTCAGACTGCACCACGTCAGGAACGTAAGCAGGCGGTCATTGAACCTAAGCGTGAAACCAAACCTCAGGCTGTGGTAAAAGCACCAGAAGTCAAAGCGACCCCGGCGCAGCCGAAACGGACTGAAACCGCTGCGGCAAGCGAGCCCGCAAAAGCGCCAGTGACGCAGACTGCACCGAAAGCCACGGCCACCACCACTGCACCTGCGGCGACAACGGCTCCAGCTGCAACCGCCACTGCATCGGCTGGCACAACCGGTAAAACGACGGGTAACGTCGGTTCACTGAAATCTGCGCCATCCAGTAACTACACGCTGCAGCTGAGCAGTTCGTCCAACTATGACAACCTCAACGGTTGGGCGAAGAAATCGAATCTGAAAAACTACGTGGTTTATCAGACGACCCGTAACGGGCAGCCGTGGTATGTGCTGGTGAGCGGTGTGTATGCTTCTAAAGATGAAGCGAAACGTGCCGTGGCGACACTGCCAGCAGACGTTCAGGCGAAAAACCCGTGGGCGAAGCCCATTCATCAGGTTCAGGCCGATCTTAAGTAATGTTTAAAGCGCAGGATGCTGTCGGAGCTTTCTCCACAGCCGGAGAAGGTGTAATCAGTTAGTCAGCATGAAAAAAAATCGCGCTTTTCTGAAATGGGCAGGGGGGAAATACCCCCTGCTTGATGATATTAAAAAGCACCTGCCTAAAGGCGAGTGTCTTATCGAGCCCTTTGTGGGCGCAGGATCGGTGTTCCTGAACACCGATTTTTCTCGTTATATCCTGGCGGATATCAACAGCGATCTCATCAGCCTCTATAACATCGTCAAACTGCGTACCGATGAGTATGTGGAAGAGGCGCGCAAGCTGTTTACGCCCGAGAACAATCATCCGGATGTTTACTACCAGCTGCGCACTGAGTTTAACCAGAGCCAGGATCCGTTCCGTCGGGCACTGTTGTTCCTCTATCTCAACCGCCATGGTTACAACGGCCTGTGCCGGTATAATCTGCGTGGGGAATTCAACGTGCCGTTTGGCCGCTATAAGCGCCCTTACTTCCCGCAGGACGAGCTGTATCACTTTGCTGAAAAAGCGCAGAATGCAGAATTCCACTGCCTCTCATATGAAGAGTGTATGGAACTGGCGGGGGTAGACTCGGTGGTTTACTGCGATCCGCCTTACGCCCCGCTGTCTGCGACGGCGAATTTTACCGCCTATCACACCAACAGCTTCAGTCCGGCCGAGCAGGCCCGTCTGGCGGAGATGGCGGAAAAGCTGGTCAGCAAAAGAATTCCGGTGTTAATTTCGAATCACGATACCCCTGATACGCGCGAATGGTACAAAGCCGCGAAGCATTTTCAGGTCAAAGTGCGGCGTAGCATTAGCAGCAACGGCGGCACACGTAAAAAGGTGGACGAACTCCTGGCTCTTTATCGCCCCTGAGCCGTTTTGCCCGCCGGTAAACACATTTCAAGGAGATGCGGATGAAACAGTTTTTGATTGCTCCCTCAATTCTGTCGGCCGATTTTGCCCGCCTGGGTGAGGACACTGCTAACGCGCTCGCCGCGGGTGCGGATGTCGTACATTTCGACGTTATGGATAACCACTACGTTCCTAATCTGACCATTGGCCCCATGGTGCTCAAGGCGCTGCGTAACTACGGTATTACCGCGCCCATTGACGTCCATCTGATGGTGAAACCGGTTGACCGCATCGTGCCTGATTTTGCCGCGGCGGGCGCCAGTATCATTACTTTTCACCCGGAAGCGTCTGAACACGTTGACCGCACGCTGCAGCTGATTAAAGAAAACGGCTGTAAAGCGGGCCTGGTCTTTAACCCGGCAACGCCGCTGAGCTATCTCGACTATGTGATGGATAAGCTGGACGTTATCTTGCTGATGTCCGTTAACCCGGGCTTTGGCGGGCAGTCATTCATTCCTCACACGCTCGATAAACTGCGTGAAGTGCGCCGTCGTATTGATGAGTCCGGCTATGACATCCGTCTGGAAGTGGATGGTGGCGTGAAGGTGAATAACATTGGCGAAATTGCGGCTGCGGGCGCGGATATGTTCGTTGCCGGTTCGGCAATTTTCGACCAACCGGATTACAAAAAAGTTATAGATGAAATGCGCCGCGAGCTGGCGAAGGTAAGTCATGGATAAATTGCAGGCAACCCGGGGTATTGCATTTGACCTCGATGGCACGCTGGTCGACAGCGCGCCGGGCTTAACGAGCGCCGTCGACCAGGCGCTGTACGCCCTTGAACTGCCTGTCGCGGGCGAAGATCGCGTCGTGACGTGGATTGGTAATGGCGCAGATGTCCTGATGGAGCGCGCCCTGACGTGGGCTCGCCAGGAGCGTGCGTCACAACGTTCCGCACAGGGTAAACCGAGCGTTGATCACGCGGATATCCCGCAGGAAGAACAGCTACGGATTCTGCGCAAACTGTTTGACCGTTTCTACGAAGAAACCGTTGAAGAAGGCAGCTTCCTGTTCCCGGACGTGAAGGAAACGCTGAGCGCGCTGCATGCGAAAGGCATTCCGCTGGGGCTGGTTACCAACAAGCCGACGCCGTTTGTTGCGCCATTGCTGGACGCGCTGGATATCGCGAAATACTTCACCGTGATTGTGGGCGGTGATGACGTACAGAATAAAAAGCCGCACCCGGAACCGCTATTGCTGGTGGCAGGAAAATTATCCTTAACACCTGCCGAGCTGCTCTTTGTCGGTGATTCACGCAATGATATTCTGGCTGCCAGAGCGGCGGGTTGTCCCTCCGTGGGGTTAACCTATGGCTACAACTACGGTGAGGCCATTACCCTGAGTGAGCCGGACGTCGTGTTCGATCGCTTCAAAGATTTGTTGCCCGCACTCGGGCTTTCATACAGTGAACATCAGGAATTGAAAAATGACTAAGCCCATCGTTTTTAGTGGCGCCCAGCCGTCAGGTGAATTGACCATTGGTAACTACATGGGTGCGTTACGTCAATGGGTTAGCATGCAGGATGACTACCATTGCATTTACTGCATTGTGGATCTGCATGCTATTACCGCCCGGCAGGATCCTGAGAAGCTGCGTAAAGCCACGCTGGACACCCTGGCGCTCTATCTGGCCTGCGGGATCGATCCTGAAAAGAGCACCATCTTCGTTCAGTCTCACGTGCCGGAGCATGCACAGCTTGGCTGGGCGCTGAACTGCTACACCTACTTTGGTGAACTGAGCCGTATGACGCAGTTCAAGGATAAATCCGCGCGCTATTCCGAGAACATTAACGCCGGTCTGTTTGACTATCCGGTGCTGATGGCGGCTGACATTCTGCTGTATCAGACTAACCAGGTGCCGGTGGGTGAAGACCAGAAGCAACACCTGGAGCTGAGCCGTGATATCGCCCAGCGCTTTAACGCCCTGTATGGCGAAGTGTTCAAAGTGCCAGAGCCATTTATTCCAAAATCCGGTGCACGCGTGATGTCGCTGCTGGAGCCGACCAAAAAGATGTCCAAGTCTGACGATAACCGCAACAACGTTATCGGCCTGCTGGAAGATCCGAAATCTGTGGTTAAAAAGCTCAAGCGTGCCGTGACCGACTCCGACGAGCCGCCTGTTGTGCGCTACGATGTGCAGAACAAAGCGGGGGTCTCCAACCTGCTGGATATCCTCTCCGGTGTGACCGGCCAGAGCATTCCTGAGCTGGAACAGCACTTTGAAGGCAAGATGTACGGCCACCTGAAAGGCGAAGTGGCGGATGCCGTTTCCGGTATGCTGACCGAGCTGCAGGAGCGTTATCACCGCTACCGTAACGATGAAGCCTTCCTGCAGAAGGTGATGAAAGAGGGCGCTGAAAAAGCCAGCGCGCGCGCGTCAGAAACCCTGAAAGCGGTGTACGAAGCGATTGGGTTTGTGGGTAAGCCGTAGGTAAAAGCAAAACGGTAACGGCGTTACCGTTTTTAGGGTTTGTATCCTCTCCCACAGGGAGAGGGCCAGGGTGAGGGCATCACGCCGCACTTTTCTAAACAAAAAAACCGGGGAATCCCCGGTTTTTTTACACCTGTAAAACAGCTTACTGCTGTGCCGCCGGGCCACAACCCCCGATGATCTTCGAAATGGAGATCGCCGGATGCAGCAGGTAATCGTAGCTGCAGTTATTTTTGGTGTTTTGCACGTGGCCGGTGCAGGCCGTCAGAGTCGATAACAGGCCTACCAGAACGGCAGCTTTAGCCAGTTTGAACATACGCATTCCTTGTCTTAAAAAAACTAAATTGGATGTAACACGAGGGAATAAATGGAAAAGTTCCATTTCGCGGGAGGTATGTTATCGACAGCAGTAACAGGGGAGTAGTCCGGTTAAGGACTACTCGAAGAAGGGAGAATATGCGCTAGTGATTTGAGAACCAGTTGAGTTTATCGCGCAGCTCGACCACGCGGCCGACAATAATCAGCGCCGGGCTTTCAACCTGCTGCGCCAGCTCACCCAGCTGTGTCAGCACGCCATTTACCACGCGCTGCTTAATGGAGGTGCCGTTTTCCACCAGCGCGACGGGCATATCCGCTTCCATGCCGTGTTCCAGTAATTTCGCCTGGATCGTAGCGGCCTGATTCAGCCCCATATAGAAGACCAGCGTCTGCTTTTCGGCGGCCAGGTTGTGCCAGTCCAGTTCGCTGCCGGTTTTCAGGTGCCCCGTCACCAGACGCACGCTCTGCGCGTAATCACGATGGGTCAATGGAATACCGGAGTATGCCGAACAGCCGGATGCCGCCGTAATGCCAGGCACCACAGAGAACGGAATACCTGCGTTGCAGAGGGTTTCCAGTTCCTCGCCGCCGCGACCAAAGATAAACGGATCCCCGCCCTTCAGGCGCACCACACGTTTTCCTTTTTGCGCTTCCCGCAGCAGGATCTGGTTAATCTCTTCCTGCGGCACGCAGTGATAACCCGCACGTTTACCCACAAACACCCGGTCCGCATCGCGACGTACCAGATTCATGATCTCATCGGAGACCAGACGGTCATACACAACGGTATCGGCCTGCTGGATCTGCTGGAGTCCTTTCAGCGTCAGTAATCCCGCATCGCCGGGGCCTGCACCCACCAGAACCACCTCGCCACGATGATCCAGCGGTTCAGAGAGTAACTGCTCGGTCGTCTCTTCAACCGCCTTCACGTCCTGATTGGCCAGCGACTGGGCCAGCCGGTCATTGACGAAGAATTTTTCCCAGAAGCGACGGCGCTCGCCCACGGTCGCGAAGGTTTGCTTCACTCGTGAACGCAGTTGCCCTGCATAGTGGGCAATTTGTCCAAGATGTTGCGGCAGCAGTGCTTCCAGTTTTTCCCGCAGCAGGCGGGCGAGAACCGGCGAGCGGCCACCTGACGACACCGCAATCATCAGTGGTGAACGGTCGATTATCGACGGCATGATAAAGCTGGCTTCTTTCGGCGCATCCACCACGTTGCAGAATATACGGCGCGCTTCGCAGGCATCGCTGACGCGCTGATTCACTTCATCGTCATCCGTCGCGGCAATAGTCAGCCAGCAGGTATCCAGCAGGGACTCGTTAAACTCCCCCTGATTCAGCGTGAGCATCCCTTCCTTCGCCCAGGCTTCAAACTGTGGTGCGAAGGCGAGGGCGTTAACCGTAAGACGGGCACCTGCCTCTAACAGCAAGCGGGCTTTGCGTTCAGCCACATCGCCGCCACCCACAAGCAGGCAGTCGCGATGGCGTAATTGACAGAAAATCGGCAGGTGGTCCACGACATTACCTCACAGCATTCATGGAGGGGGTAAGAATTGACGTCAGAATAACAGCAGGAATCGTCGGAAATATACGGTTTTTCCTGCCGTTACCCATAAGGGGTCATAAGCCTTTCCTATAGGAAAGGCGGGGGGTTAGGCTTTTAACTGCACCTGGCCGTCCTTCACGCGAACGTCGTAGTGCTTCACCGAGTAGCTTTCATCTTCCATGCACAGTCCGTCGCTTAAACGGAAACGCTGTTTTTTCAGCGGACTGGCGACCCACAGTTCACCCTGATGCTCGGCAATCAGCCCGCGGGAGAGGACGCTGGCCTCAAAAAACGGATCGATATTGCTGATGGCAAAAACCTGTTCGTCGTGGCGTGGGCGGAAAATCGCGACCTGCTCGTTTCCCAGCAGCGCACAGACGCCGGTTGCCGGCAGAATGTCGTTAATGTTGCAGATGTTTACCCACTGGCTCATGCGTTTTCCTCCACCAGCGTCACCGGAATACGTTCATAAGGTGTCGCCGGACGATGCTGTTCGCGCTCTGCTACTACCTGCACGTTCGGGTCGCGCTGGGTGCTGTTGATGAAGTGTTTGAAGCGTGTCTGTGCCGCTGGCGTGTTGACGGTTTCCGTCCACTCGCAGATCACCGCCGCGCGCAGGCGCGCCATCTCGGCTTCCAGATGTTCGTTAAGCCCCAGCTTGTCGTCGATGATGACCGACTTCAGGTAGTCGATGCCGCCCTCCAGATTATCCAGCCAGGAAGCGGTACGGGTCAGTTTGTCGGCGGTACGGATGTAGAACATCATGAAGCGGTCGAGATACTGAATCAGCGTGTCGTGGTCAAGATCGGCCGCCAGCAGGTCAGCGTGGCGTGGTTTCATCCCGCCGTTACCGCAGACGTACAGGTTCCAGCCTTTCTCGGTGGCGATGATCCCCACGTCTTTCCCCTGCGCTTCGGCACATTCACGCGTACAGCCGGAGACGCCGAACTTCATTTTGTGCGGGGTACGGATGCCTTTGTAGCGGTTTTCCAGCTCGACGCCGAAGCCCACGCTGTCGCCCACGCCGTAGCGGCACCAGGTGCTGCCCACGCAGGTTTTTGCCATGCGCAGCGCTTTGGCATACGCGTGACCGGTTTCGAAGCCCGCCTCAATCAGCTGACGCCAGATCTCCGGCAGGTCATCTTTCTGTGCACCAAACAGGCCGATACGCTGGGAACCGGTGATTTTGGTGTAGAGGTTAAATTCACGCGCGATACGGCCCACGGCCACCAGCCCTTCCGGGGTGATTTCACCGCCCGCAGAGCGTGGGATAACGGAGTAAGTCCCGTCTTTCTGGATATTTGCCAGGAAGTTGTCGTTGGTGTCCTGCAGCGGCGTATGTTCTGGTTTGAGGATGTACTCATTCCAGCAAGAGGCCAGCAGGGAGCCGACGGTCGGTTTACACACTTCGCAGCCATAGCCCTGGCCGTGCTTGGCCAGCAGTTCGTCGAAGGATTTAATGCCTTCCACGCGGATCAGGTGATACAGCTCCTGGCGAGAGTACGCGAAGTGCTCGCACAGGTTGTTGTTCACTTCGATGCCCTGTTTCGCCAGTTCGGCGTTAAGCACCTGTGTGACCAGAGGAATACAGCCGCCGCAGCCGGTTCCGGCTTTGGTTTCCGCTTTCAGCGCCGCAACGGTGTGACAGCCTTTGTTGATGGCGGAGATCAACATGCCTTTGGTGACGTCGAAGCAGGAGCAGATCTGCGCGCTGTCCGGCAGTTTATCGACGCCGATAGACGGCTTGCCGCTGGAAGCGTGCGCCGGGAGGATCAGCGCGTCCGGATTCTCCGGCAGTTCGATGGCGTTCAGCACCAGTTGCAGCAGGTTGCCGTAGTCGCTGGTGTCGCCCACCAGCACCGCACCGAGCAGGGTTTTGTTGTCCTGGCTGACGATCAGGCGTTTATAGATCTCTTTGCTCTCGTCGAGATAAACGTAGCTGCGCGCGCCCGGCGTGCGGCCATGCGCATCGCCGATGCCGCCCACGTCCACGCCCAGCAGCTTCAGCTTGGCGCTCAAGTCCGCGCCTTCGAAGGCGTTTTCGTTTCCGAGGATATGGTCAACGGCGACCTGCGCCATTTTGTAGCCCGGCGCCACCAGACCGTACACGCGGTTATTCCAGCTGGCACATTCGCCGATAGCATAGATATCCGGGTCGGAGGTCTGGCAGGTATCGTTCACCATGATCCCACCGCGCTGGGCAACCGCCAGACCGCACTGGGTGGCCAGCTTGTCGCGTGGGCGAATACCGGTGGAGAAGACGATAAAGTCAACTTCGAGCTCGCTGCCGTCGGCAAAGCGCATGGTTTTACGCGCTTCGGTGCCTTCCTGCACAATCTCTTTGGTGTTTTTGCTGGTGTGGACTTTCACACCCATGCTTTCAATCTTACGGCGCAGCTGATCGCCACCCATGTGGTCCAGCTGTTCGGCCATCAGCATCGGGGCAAATTCGATGACGTGCGTTTCAACGCCGAGGTTTTTCAACGCTCCGGCTGCTTCCAGACCCAGCAGGCCGCCCCCGACCACCGCGCCGCGTTTACTGCGACGTGCACAGGATTCGATGGCGTTGAGATCTTCAATGGTACGGTAAACGAAGCAATCCTGTGTTTCCGAACCTTTGATAGGCGGGATCCACGGATATGAGCCAGTCGCCATGATCAGCTTGTCGTAAAAAACCGTACGGCCAGCGCTGGAGTGGATCACTTTCTCCTGACGGTTGATGGTAATAGCGCGTTCGCCCACCAGCACTTTTACGCCATGCTTCTCATAGAAACCTTCACGCACCAGAGAGAGCTCTTCGGCGGTATGATGGGAGAAGTAGGAAGACAAGTGCACACGGTCGTACGCCTTGCGGGGTTCTTCACAGAACACGGTAATATCGAACTGCTCAGCGCTGGCTTTATCGAGAAGATCCTCAATAAAGCGGTGGCCGACCATGCCGTTACCGATGATAGCGAGTCTGACTTTGCTCATTTTTGCCTCGATTTCTTTTCTATTACTGCCTACCTTAACGATTCAGCAGGGGCACTTATTGATGCAAATCAAATACGCCTTCGCCTACTCCCTAGGTGGTAGATGTATGATTTGTCAGGATTTTTCTAAGTTATGGAAATCGCTGGCTTTTCGTTGTCGTCGATTTTATGTACAAAAAGAGTGGCTATTTTTGGAAAAACAGGTACTCCTTAATTTCAGCCGCGTTTTTCAGGGGAAAGGTATGTCTACAACACCGCTTTGGCTTGTGCAGAATGTTCGTTTACCGGATCGCGAAGGGCTGTGGCAGATCGCCATCGAGAACGGTCGGTTTGGTGATATCACGCCCATGGACAAGACCCACAGCGAAAGCTATGAGGTCTTGAATGCCCGCGGCGGACTTGCCATTCCACCGTTTATTGAGCCGCATATTCACCTGGATACCACGCAGACGGCGGGCGAGCCACACTGGAACCAGTCCGGCACGCTGTTTGAAGGGATTGAACGCTGGGCGGAGCGTAAGGCGCTGCTCAGCCATGAAGATGTCAAAGCGCGCGCATGGAAAACGCTGAAGTGGCAAATTGCCAACGGGATCCAGTTTGTCCGCACCCACGTGGATGTCTCCGACCCGACGCTTACCGCCCTGAAGGCGATGCTGGAGGTTAAACAGGAGGTCGCCCCGTGGGTGACGCTGCAAATCGTGGCATTCCCGCAGGAAGGCATTCTCTCTTACCCGAACGGCGCGGCGCTGCTGGAAGAGGCATTAACGCTGGGCGCGGATGTGGTGGGTGCCATCCCGCACTTCGAATTCACCCGGGAATACGGCGTGCAGTCCCTGCATATCGCCTTTGACCTGGCGAAGAAATACGACCGTCCGCTGGATATTCATTGTGATGAAATCGACGATGAGCAGTCCCGCTTTGTGGAGACGGTCGCCACGCTGGCCTATGAAGCTGGCATTGGCGCGCGGGTCACGGCCAGCCACACCACCGCCATGCATTCCTACAACGGCGCGTATACCTCGCGGCTGTTCCGCCTGCTGAAGATGTCGGGTATTAACTTCGTGGCGAATCCGCTGGTGAATATCCACCTGCAGGGGCGCTTTGACGACTATCCGAAGCGTCGGGGCATTACCCGCGTGAAGGAGCTACAGGCGGCGGGCATTAACGTCTGCTTTGGTCATGATGATGTGTTTGATCCATGGTATCCGCTCGGTACCGGCAATATGCTGCAGGTGCTGCATATGGGGCTGCACGTCTGTCAGATGATGGGCTACCCGCAAATTGACAGCGGCCTGAACCTGGTCACCCATAACAGCGCCCGCACCTTTGGCCTGAGCGATTACGGTATTGAGACGGGGAACCCGGCGAACCTGGTGATTTTGCCTGCAGAGAGTGGGTTTGAGGCGGTACGCTGTCAGGTGCCGGTGCGCTGGTCCATTCGGCAGGGGCGGATTATTGCCACCACGCAGCTGGCGCAGACCTGGATCCAGATGGATAGCGGGGGAGAAGAGATAAGTTTTGCCAGAAACAGCCCCTCTGCGTAGCGCAGAGGGGCGCAGGGATTAGTGCGACGCCGCTGCAGCGTTATGCTGGCGGTGGCGGGTTACAAAGCCCAGGATGAAGCACATGATGAACACCACGGCGTACAGGCCGTTAGCGGTGTGCAGCGCCGCCAGCGGACCGCTGTGGGCGACGATCGGGCCCGTCACCACAAAGGTCAGCATGGTGCCGATGGTGCCGCAGGTCAGTACGAAGTTCACCAGCTTCGGCGAGGCCACTTTGGTCTGCAGGGAGCCCAGGGTGATGATCGACGTATAAATGGCGCTGGAGAAGAAGCCCAGGGTCAGAATGAACCACGGCATGTGGTCCGGGGAACCGTTGATGAACAGATACATCAGCACGGTAGCCAGGCCTGCCAGCACGGTCAGGATGCGCTGCAGATCGAAGAAGCGCAGGATGAAGCTAAACGCCCACATGCCAAACATGTAAGACATCCAGAAATCGCTCACCAGTTTACCCGCGTCGTTCAGGCTCATGCCCAGACCTTTGGCGTATTCCGGCACCCAGGAGATAAAGCCCAGCTGACCCAGGATGTAGCACAGTGCGGCAATGGAGAGGAACAGTACGCCGATACCCCATTTCTCTTTCGCCACAGGCTCTGCCGTGGTCTGTGCTTTTTTACCCAGAACCGGGAATTCGCAGCCGAAGGTCAGGATGAAGATGGCCACGTAAACCAGGCCGATACAGGCGTAGACCCAGTACCACTCAATGCTGCGCGCCAGCAGAACGGCCGCGACCATCGGGAAAATCATCCCGGCCATGCTGAAGAAGGAGTCGGTAAACAGCAGGCGCGCGCCGCGCTGACGGCCTTCATACATATGGGTAATCAGGAAGGTACCAATCGACATGGTGATCCCGCTGACCAGACCGAGCACGAACATGGCGGCGGAGAACAGGGCGATGCTGTGGCTCAGCATCAGACCCGCCACGGCGGCGACCATCAGCACAAAACCAAAACGCAGCTGCGTTTTCAGCGGAACAATTTCCATCAGCCAGGCATTCAGGAAAATGGAGATCAGGATCCCCGCGTTGAGGAAGGTGAAGGTGTTACTCATGCTGGAAACGGGCAGCTGGAAGTAGTCTGCGATATTTCCCATCACCATCCCGGTGACGATCACCAACGCGCCGGTCAGGGCGTAGGAGAAGAAGCTGATCCATGTGAGCTTGATACGATTGCTGTTAGTCATGTCTGGCCTGTTCAGGAAAAGAAAAGCGCCGGATAGGCGCTGAGAGCGGGCAGATTTTAGTCGTGAAAGTGATCCATTAATATCTTTTAAAGAAAATATGAGCTTCATTGCAGGTTTTTATGTGATCGCGATCACATAAAATTGCGTCATAACCAATCGTTTGCGCGGTAACAACTGTTTCAATTTCGTAAAATTAGGTAAAAGGCTGGTCTCCGTTCATACTGCTCTTTAGAATCAAGCCATTCGCTTTTTATACTGCGCTTTGTTAAGGAATTCTCATGCTCAAATCAACACTGGCGGCTGTCGCAGCTGTGTTTGCTCTTTCTGCCGTTTCCCCGGCTGCGCTGGCAGCAAAAGGGGACCCTCATGTTCTGCTGACCACCTCCGCAGGGAATATTGAGCTGGAACTGAATAGCCAGAAAGCCCCGGTTTCTGTGAAAAACTTCCTCGACTACGTAAACAGCGGCTTTTACAACAACACCACCTTCCACCGCGTGATCCCAGGCTTTATGGTGCAGGGCGGCGGTTTCAACGAGCAGATGCAGCAGAAACAGCCGAATCCACCGATCAAAAACGAAGCGGACAACGGCCTGCTGAACACCCGTGGCACCATCGCCATGGCGCGTACGGCGGATAAAGACAGCGCTACCAGCCAGTTCTTTATCAACGTGGCGGATAACGCCTTCCTCGACCACGGCCAGCGTGACTTCGGCTATGCGGTGTTTGGTAAAGTGGTAAAAGGGATGGACGTGGCGGACAAGATTTCTCAGGTACAGACCCACGACGTTGGGCCATACCAGAATGTACCATCCAAACCGGTCGTGATCCTCTCTGCAAAAGTACTGCCGTAATCCTCTTTGACACGGGCGCGTCTCGCCCGTGTTGTTAGCCCTCCCTGCGAAAGCGCGTTTTGCTGCTTATACTTTGGCAAACGGACATATTCAGGGAGGCGTTAAGTGAAAAAACTCACCGATAAGCAAAAATCCCGTCTCTGGGAGCAGCAGCGTAACGTCAATTTTCAGGCCAGTTGTCTCCTTGAAAAGGGTCATGGTCCTTCAGATCCCCAGATTGAGACGCTGGAACTTGGGCCTTCAGCGCCTGGGTTGCCCCATCTGTGCCTTATTCACCGCCATCTGTATCGCAGAGAGATGAAACGCGCAGGTGAATACCGTACGGACGATATTTTCAAAGGGGACATTCCTTTTTGCCATTTCGAATACATTGAGAAGATGGGCAATGAGTTGATGTCGGCACTGGAAAGCGACCGGTACCTAGTGGGTCTTCAGAAAGAGGAGTTTATCGAGCGGATAAGCCATTACTATTGTGAAATCAACATGCTGCATCCTTTTGCGAGCGGTAATGGCATTGCGCAGCGCGTTTTCTTTGAACAGCTGGCGATCCATGCGGGTTACCTGCTGGACTGGCGCGATATCGATCCTGAGCAGTGGGTCGCGGCTAACCAGAGCGGCGCAACGGGAGATTTGTCCGCCCTGAACGCTATCTTTGCCAAAGTAGTGAGCGAAGCGCGGGAATCTGAGTAGAATAGGGCGGCATTTTTTTCGGGAGCCGCCATGATTCTGCTGATTGATAACTACGATTCCTTCACCTGGAACCTTTACCAGTATTTTTGTGAACTGGGTGCAGAGGTGGTTGTCCGCCGTAACGACGACATCAGCCTGACCGAGATTGACGCGCTGGCCCCGAAGAAAATCGTTATCTCGCCGGGGCCGTGTACCCCATCGGAATCGGGTATTTCTCTGGATGTGATCCGCCACTACGCCGGCAGGCTGCCGATTCTTGGCGTCTGCCTTGGCCATCAGGCCATCGGGCAGGTGTTTGGCGCCACCATCGTCCGCGCTGCCAGGGTGATGCACGGTAAAACCTCACCGGTTACCCACACCGGCACGGGCGTGTTTAGTGGGTTAAATAACCCGTTAACCGTCACGCGCTACCATTCTCTGGTGATTGACCCGCCGACGCTGCCCGACTGCTTTGAGGTGACCGCCTGGAGCGAGACGCAGGAGATCATGGGCATTCGCCATCGTGAATGGGATCTCGAAGGGGTGCAGTTCCACCCGGAGAGTATTCTCAGCGAACAGGGGCACCAGCTGCTGGCTAATTTCCTCAATCGCTGAATATCTGTTGCCTTGCTGTGATTTTTTATGCATATTTTGTGATTATATTTTCACAATCAATGTGACATAAAATGGATGGTCATGACATGGCAACTGAACAATCTGCAATTACCCGCGCGACATTCGATGAAGTCATTCTGCCGATTTATGCACCGGCCGAGTTTATCCCGGTAAAGGGAAAAGGCAGCCGCGTCTGGGATCAGCAGGGGAAAGAGTACGTGGATTTCGCCGGGGGGATTGCGGTGACGGCGCTGGGGCATTGCCATCCTGCACTGGTCGAGGCACTGAAAACCCAGGGCGAAACCCTGTGGCACACCAGCAACGTCTTTACCAACGAACCGGCATTGCGCCTGGGGCGCAAGATCATTGACGCGACTTTCGCCGAGCGCGTGCTGTTTATGAACTCCGGGACCGAAGCCAACGAAACCGCCTTCAAGCTGGCGCGCTACTACGCTTCCACACGCCACAGCCCATACAAAACCAAAATCATCGCTTTCCATAACGCTTTCCACGGTCGTTCACTGTTTACCGTTTCCGTTGGCGGCCAGCCGAAGTATTCCGACGGCTTTGGTCCGAAACCCGCCGATATCATTCATGTGCCGTTTAACGATCTGCATGCGGTGAAAGCGGTGATGGATGACCATACCTGCGCGGTCGTGGTTGAGCCGATTCAGGGTGAAGGTGGCGTGACGGCGGCAACGCCGGAATTCCTCAAAGGGCTGCGCGCGCTGTGCGATCAGCATCAGGCGCTGCTGGTGTTTGATGAAGTCCAGAGTGGGATGGGGCGTACCGGCTCCCTGTTCGCCTATATGCACTACGGCGTGACGCCGGATATTCTGACCAGCGCCAAAGCGCTCGGCGGCGGCTTCCCGGTCAGCGCGGTGCTCACCACCCAGGAGATCGCTTCCGCGTTCCACGTTGGCTCTCACGGCTCCACCTACGGCGGAAACCCGCTGGCCTGCGCCATCGCCGGTGCGGCGTTTGATATCATCAATACGCCGGAGGTATTAAGCGGCGTTCAGGCGAAGCGCGAGCTGTTCGTGAAACATCTGCAGCAGATCGACGAAACGTACGACGTCTTCAGCGAGATCCGGGGCATGGGACTGCTGGTTGGCGCTGAGCTGAAGCCGCAGTACAAAGGCCGCGCACGCGATTTCCTGCACGCCGCTGCTCACGAAGGGGTGATGGTACTCAACGCCGGCCCGGACGTGATGCGCTTTGCGCCGTCGCTGGTGGTCGAAGAGAACGATATTGAAGATGGATTGACCCGCTTTGCCGCGGCGGTCGCGAAGATCGTTAAAGGCTAATACTCGGTTCGTTTTAACCGCCGCGTTAACCAGATGCCGTGATGCGGACGCTGACGCCATGCCACCGACGAAATGGTGTGCATGGTGTTCAGATGCCCCAGAATGCGTTGCAGATGCTGCTCCAGGGTGCTCATTGGCCCATGGGTGAGCGTTTCCGGCGCTTCCAGAATGTTCGAATCCCCCGATTCACCCGGCGCGTCATACTCCAGACGCTGCTGACACCGCTGCAGGGCAATCTCACACGACTGCAAATAGCGCTGCGCCAGGTCTGGCGTCAGCATGGTATGTTCACGCGCCAGCGTGGTCATCGCGTTGATATGTTCGACGATGAACTGGCTGTGCGTCACCCAGAGCTTCATATCCGCCAGATAGTGCGAGTTAAAGCCGGGCTCCTGCATCGCCTGATTCAGCGAGTTGAACAGGGCGTTATGCGCCTGGTTGACCTTCATCCGCTGATACGCCAGCGGGGAGGGCTGCGGATCGTCGCTCAGGATCAGGCGGATAGCCTGCTGGTCGGCCTCCAGCGCGTCGTGGGCGTTCTGCCTGAGCAGGCCGCTTTGCCATTGTGGCCACAGCCAGACCATACCACCAAAGGCAATCAGACAGCCAATCAGGGTATCGATAAGCCTGGCGACAATAAACTGTTCGCCATTGAGCGTAAGCAATTGCAGGGTGTATACCGCCGTGACCGTAAAGCCCACCATCGCCCAGCCGTAGTTTTTGCGGATGATCAGGTAGCTCACCAGGGTAATCAATAGCATGCCTGCCAGCGTATAGCCTTCCGGCACGTGGAAGTGCAGCGTTACGCCTGCGATAATCAACCCCGCCATGGTTCCGCCCGCCCGGTGCAGAATACGCACCCGCGTGGCGCCGTAGCCATTCTGGGTGACAAACAGTACCGTCATTAATATCCAGTAGGGTTTGGGCAGATGCAGCGCCATGCCCATCAGGCTGGCGATGCTCAGCATCACGCTAATCCGGGCGGCGTTGCGCAGGGCGGAAGATTTAAACGAGAGATAGCTTTTAAGCGCAGGCAGTAGCGGCAGGCGCTTTTGCTTATCCGCCATCAGATCGCGGGGATAGAGCGGGCGCTGGGTACGCAGCACGCGGGCAATACGGCTGAAGTGCCAGGCGGCAAACTGGCCTACCGGGTTATCCTCGTGCTGGCGGGCGATTTTCTCCAGTGCGCCGAGCTGCTTGTCCATGTTAAAGCGGGTGGGGTAACGGTGATAAAGAATGTCGTCGGCCAGTACCCGCAGGCGTGCGGACACGGTCTGCGCGTTCCAGCGGATCACCGCTTCGGCATGGCTGCGCTCCACCAGCTTTTGCACCTCCTTCGGGTGGTGCAGGCTCACGGAGATATGCTCCTGCAGATCCAGCCCTACCTGGAAGGTGCGCAGCAGCCGTTTATATTCGTGGTTCTTGTTGGCGGCCAGCATATGCAGTTGCTGGTAGCACTGGCTTATCAGATCCACCACCTTCTGCTGGCGCGTCAGCAGCGGCGGTAGCGATTTTTCCGGGTCGGTATGCTGGGTCAGCAGTGTGTATTTGGCTTCGCAGTACTCCGCAAGCTGGACATAGAGCAGGCTCAGGGATTCACGCAGCGGTTGTTCCCGCCACAGCCAGAACCAGAACCAGTTAAACAGGCCATACCATAGCGTACCGAGGGCGTAGATCAGCAGCGGCTCCCACACTGGCATGTTACCTGCGAGACTCAGGGTAAAGATGGCCGCGATGAGTGAGGCGGGCAGTAACCGCGCGTGCAGCGAACTGATTTCGGCGGTCACCCCCAGCGTCATCGCCAGCACGCTCAGGATTAGCGGCAGCGGAATATCGCGGGCCAGCAAAAGCTGCACGGCCAGGCTACACCCGGCAAACAGCGAACCGCCGATAATCAGACGTTTGAAAAAACGCTTATGCGGGGTGTCGAGACCGGCAATGTTGCAGCAGGCGGGAACCAGTGAAAACAGCAGCCCCTGCTGAAGATGCCCAAGGATCAGGCCCACGGCCACAGGAAGGCACAACACCAGCGTTTGTCGCAGTGCGTAGTTAACTTCCGGGTGATAAATCAGCCTGCGCCACATGGGGAGTAGAGACAAAAACGGCGTGACACCTTGCGATGGCACGCCGTTTTATCGGGATTAACGGGTTCCGTAAACCACGATGGTTTTACCGTGGGCGGAGATCAGGTTCTGATCTTCCAGCATTTTCAGGATACGGCCCACTGTTTCACGGGAGCAACCGACGATCTGACCAATTTCCTGGCGGGTAATTTTAATTTGCATGCCGTCAGGGTGGGTCATAGCGTCTGGCTGTTTCGCCAGGTTCAGCAGGGTCTGCGCGATACGGCCGGTCACGTCCAGGAAGGCGAGGTTACCCACTTTCTCTGATGTCACCTGCAGACGGCGAGCCATCTGCGAAGAAAGACGCATCAGGATGTCAGGGTTAACCTGAATCAACTGACGGAATTTCTTGTAGGAAATTTCAGCCACTTCACATGCTGTCTTTGCACGAACCCAGGCGCTACGTTCCTGGCCTTCTTCAAACAGGCCCAGTTCACCGATAAAATCGCCCTGGTTCAGATAAGAAAGGATCATCTCTTTCCCTTCTTCATCTTTGATCAGCACTGCCACCGAGCCTTTGACGATGTAATACAACGTTTCCGCTTTTTCACCCTGGTGAATCAGCGTGCTCTTCGATGGGTACTTATGAATGTGGCAATGAGACAAGAACCATTCGAGAGTCGGGTCTGTTTGCGGTTTGCCAAGCACCATGCGCTGTTATCCTCTGTTATAAGCTGTCACCAGAGTCATAAGATGCATCCGGACTCTGGGGTTGCAATCGAATTCTTACCCATACCTGGGAAGTCGGCTGTCGTAACGTTTCGCAGCCAGTAAAGTTTGATGTCCTCTGCATACATGTGTAACGTCAATGTATTACTGTAGCATCCAGAGTGTTTTAGCATAGCTTTCGCCGCGTGTCTCCTGGTGTCTCGCTTCAGCATGACGCAGGTCGCCTTCCATTGCGAGAAATGTAACGCACGCGTAATCTGTCACCAAAAATGCAACGTTGGAGCTAATGAATATGCAAGCGCGCGTGAAATGGGTAGAAGGTTTAACGTTCCTGGGCGAGTCCTCGTCGGGACACCAGATTTTGATGGACGGTAACTCCGGCGATAAAGCACCCAGCCCAATGGAAATGGTGCTGATGGCGGCAGGTGGATGCAGCGCGATTGACGTGGTGTCGATTCTGCAAAAGGGCCGTCATGATGTGACCGACTGTGAAGTCAAGCTCACGTCAGAACGTCGCGAAGAGGCGCCACGCCTGTTCACGCACATTAACCTGCATTTTGTTGTCACCGGGAACGCGCTGAAAGATGCTGCCGTCTCACGCGCGGTGGATCTGTCTGCGGAGAAATACTGCTCTGTGGCGTTAATGCTGGAGAAAGCGGTAAAAATTACCCATTCGTATGAAGTGATCGAGGCGTGATTGATGGGGCATCGTGCGTGTTGATGCCCTCACCCTAACCCTCTCCCACCGGGCTGAGGGATCCCCAGTAATATGGTCATGCCACCATGACCATATTACTGGTACTCTTTTCCCAGCTTTTTCATCTCGTTAACTATATTCAGCCGTCTCACTTTTCCTGGCTCATGCCGGATGACTTCTTCTGCCAGACTCAGGTATGACAGAACCCGTCTGTGCCTGATGCTGCTTGCCTGATAGTGCCAGTGTAAACACTGCCTTTCTGCCCTGTAACCTGCCAGCCACATCACCAGGCTTGCCATTGCCGCGACCATATTCAGCACTTCCAGTCGCCCTTTTCCCTGACTCCGGCTCAGCCTCAGACCGAACCCGAAGCGTGGACTTTTGTCGTCCCGGAAGTTTTGTTCTATCTGCATTCTGCGGCTGTACAGGGCCATTATCTGGTGCGGCTCCAGTCCCTCTGCATTACTGAACAGCAGCCAGGGCTCCCGCGCGCTACTGCGGTGTTCCCGCTGTGTTTTCGGCATCCCCCCTTTTCCCTGACGCCCTGCGTCAGGGCGCTTATGCAGATAGAACCGGCCGTAACAGGGCGTTCGTGGTTTACGGGACAGGACACCGTAACCCACGCAGACCGGTTGTCCGGTAGCCTCAAGCTCACTGATTTTCATCCACTTTTTATCTCCGTCCAGCCGGAAGCTGATGCAGCCCCTGACCCTGCCGGTGAAGCTCCAGCCCAGCTGGCTGACATGCCGGAACCAGTCTGTCCGGAAGCCTGCATCCGTAATGATGGTGACGGCTTTATCTTTCGGGATGGCATCATGCAGGCGGTCAAGGAAGCGGCACTGTACATCGCTGTTCTGCGCCAGCTCTGCGGGGACAACCTCACTCATAAGCGGCAGTGAGCGACCATTACAGACCAGGCTTGCCCGCAGAAGATACCAGTTCCTGTCATGCCAGCCTGTCCAGTCGACAGCAATCACACAGAAGGGCATCAGGGAGGTGATGGTATGTGTGAGCAGGTGCTGAATACGGGGAATATCCCGGTGAAGGGCGGTATTACCCAGGGCACGGTCAACACGTTTAATTTTATTTTTGACGTGCGCCCTGCCGGGAAGAGAGCGACCAAGGCTGGTCAGGGTCAGATCCGCACCGTGCGTGAGGGCAACTGCCATGGAAACAAGAACATTAATCCGGAAGCTGTGAACGTCCGGTAAAGACGCGGAGAAAAATTTCTGGCAGACTGTCTGTAAAGGCACGATGAGGTCTCTTCTGATTTGTTAGCGCAACCAGTAGATCACACTTCATCGTGCTTTTCATTTTTCTGGGGAACCCTCAGCCCACCGGGAGAGGGAATATGATTATGCGATCTGTTTCCCTTCCATCAACCGCTGCACCAGCGGCGTCATGATCAGCTCCATCGCCAGCCCCATTTTTCCGCCGGGCACCACTAACGTATTCATGTGAGAAATAAACGAGCCCTGCAGCATCGCCAGCAGCCAGGGGTAATCGATGCCGTCGAGATTGCGGAAATGGATCACCACAAAGCTCTCATCCAGCGACGGGATACTTTTGGCCGCGAACGGGTTGGAGGTGTCCACCGTCGGCACACGCTGGAAGTTGATGTGGGTGCGGGAAAACTGTGGTGTCAGATAATTGATGTAATCTTCCATTGAGCGCACAACCGAATCCATCACCGCCTCGCGTGAATGGCCGCGCTCGCTGATGTCTCGCGTCAGCTTCTGGATCCACTCCAGGTTCACGATTGGCACCACGCCGACCAGCAGATCCACATGTCGCGCCACGTCGTGATGCGGCGTCACCACGCCGCCGTGCAATCCTTCGTAAAACAGCACGTCGGTAGGTTCCGGCAGCGGCTGCCAGGGAGTAAAGGTGCCCGGGACCTGATTCCAGGGAACGGCTTCGTCGTAGGTGTGCAGATACTTGCGGGACTGGCCTTTGCCGCTTAGGCCGTACTCCTGAAACGTTTGCTCCAGCAGGCCGAAGTCATTGGCCTCCGGGCCGAAGTAGCTGATGTGTTTGCCTAAATCACGCGCTTTGCGGATGGCCATATCCATCTCCGGGCGCGTATAGCGGTGAAAGCTGTCGCCTTCGACCTCCGCCGCGCGGAGATTCAACTGGGCGAAAATCTTGCGAAACGCGAGGCTGGTGGTGGTGGTTCCCGCACCACTCGACCCCGTAACGGCAATAACCGGATGTCTGGCAGACATAGCAACTCCCTGACTGGAAAGGTTGAAAGATCAGCCGTGAAACGCGTTGCGGGGCATGATATTGACCGTCTCATGCAGTTCAGACCACACCAGCACCACGTCGCCGCTTTTAAGCTGGCGTTTAACATCGTTGACCTTTTGCTCAAGCGAGCGTTCATGTTCACCATAATCGGTGCCTTCACGCAAGACAAAGCTTTCAATCAGATTATCGAGCGTTTCGGGCGCCAGATCCTGCCAGGGGATAATCATGTTGCACCGTCCAGGTAAGGGGTTAACCAGTCAGGAATGCGCGTCTCCAGCCACATTTTCGGGCGACGCAGCGTTCCGCCGACAAACCCCACGTGACCGCCGTGCTCGGTCAGCTGGTAGTGAACGTTGTCGGGCAGAAATTCCTGTGCAGGGATGGAGTGATGATCCATAAACGGGTCATCTTTCGCGTGAATGATCAGCGTCGGCTGAGTGATCTTGCTGAGCAGCGGCATGGCGCTGCACTGACGATAGTAGTCAATGGCATCGGCGAACCCATGAATTTTGGCGGTGATCAGGTCGTCGAACTCACGAATGCGGCGGACCTTTTTCAACTGACGCAGGCTTACTGGCAGGGTATCCGGATAGGCCTTCAGCTTGCGCGCCGCATTGGCTTTTAGCAGGTTGAGCAGATAGCGCTGATAGACCCGGGAAAAGCCTTTCTCCATGTGGTAGCTGCACTGTTCCAGCATGAAGGGGGCAGAGACAATCACCGCGGCATTCAGCGGTACCGCGTCTCCCTCTTTGGCCAGCAGACAGGCCAGCATATTTCCGCCGAGCGAATAGCCCACCGCCGCCGTCGGCACGGTGCCGAAATTATCCCGCAGCCAATGCAAAAACCAGGTGCCATCTTCGGTTTCGCCGGAGTGATAGATGCGTTTCTGGCGATTCGGCTCGCCGCTGCATCCCCGAAAATGCATTACCACGCCCAGCCAGCCGCGCGCTTTTGCCGCCTGGATTAACCCATGGGCATACGGGCTGTGCAGGCTGCCTTCCAGACCATGAAACACCACCAGGCGGGGTTTATGGCGCGCCTGTTCGGGATCTTCGCTCCATGCGAGATCCAGAAAATCACCGTCCGGCAAATCCAGCCTCTGCCAGTGCGGAGTGAACTGCACCTTGCGGCGGATCAGGCGCGGCAGCATGGTCTGCAGGTGGCAGTTGGCCACGCCGCGCATGGGCACGAAATCAGTGCTGTCTTCGGCGGTGAGGTCGAAGTCTGAGGGAATGATTTGGGTCATAAGGGCGATGCTGATTCTTGTCAGAAATTTACTATACCTTCCGAATTGTACCCCGTTTAGCCTGGTTTTCCGAAGCATGAACTGATCCCGATCACAAATATTTACCTTGATTATTACTCTCAGGCTAATGATTCCACTCTACGCTTAATTGATGCCTTTTCCGCCAGGGTGCAGACTTTACTCAGCGTTAAGCAAATCAAAATGATGTGCTGAATCAGGAGGTTAATAATGTTATCTGGGCAAATACCCACCCGGCAATGGAACACCCGACGCAGCGAAAAAGCGCGTCGTCTGGCCTCCGTACCGGTGCAGGGCAAGGTTCTGCCAACCGGCGACCTTGTCGCCATGCTGGAAAAGCTGATCGCGCCAGGCGATAAAGTCGTTCTGGAAGGCAACAACCAGAAGCAGGCGGATTTTCTTTCCCGCTCGCTGGCCGAAGTAAACCCGCAAATTGTGCATGACCTGCACATGATCATGCCTAGCGTTGGCCGCAGTGAACATCTGGATATCTTTGAGAAGGGCATTGCCCGTAAGCTGGACTTCTCCTTCTCCGGCACGCAGAGCCTGCGCATCTCCCAGCTGCTGGAGGATGGTCAACTCGAAATCGGTGCTATTCATACCTATATCGAACTGTATTCGCGTCTCTACGTCGACCTTTCACCAAACGTGGCGCTGATCGCCGGGTTTAAAGCAGACCGCAAAGGCAATCTCTACACCGGGGCAAGTACCGAAGATACCCCAGCGCTGGTGGAGGCCGCCGCGTTCCACGATGGCATCGTCATCGCACAGGTTAACGAGCTGGTGGACGATGAATGCGACCTGCCGCGCGTTGATATCCCAGGCTCCTGGATTGACTACGTGGTGGTGGCCGACAAGCCATTCTTTATCGAACCGCTGTTTACCCGCGACCCGCGCCTGATCAAACAGGAACATATCCTGATGGCGATGATGGCCATCAAAGGCATCTACGCTGAACACCAGGTGCAGTCTCTGAACCACGGGATCGGTTTTAACACCGCGGCAATTGAGCTGCTGCTGCCCACCTACGGTGAACAGCTCGGCCTGAAGGGCAAAATCTGTAAACACTGGACGCTGAACCCGCATCCGACGCTGATCCCGGCGATTGAAAGCGGATGGGTGGAGAGCGTGCACTGCTTCGGCGGCGAACTGGGGATGGAAGAGTACATCCGCGCCCGTCCGGACGTGTTCTTCACCGGTGCTGACGGCTCCATGCGCTCCAACCGCGCCTTCTGCCAGCTGGCGGGCCAGTACGCGGTGGATATGTTTATCGGCTCAACCCTGCAGGTGGATGGTTACGCCAACTCCTCAACGGTGACCCGCGGTCGTCTCTCCGGCTTCGGCGGCGCGCCGAACATGGGCCATGATCCACACGGCCGTCGCCACGCCACTCCGGCCTGGCTGAACATGATCACCGAACCCGACCCGATGCAACGCGGTAAAAAACTGGTCGTGCAGATGGTGGAAACCTTCCAGGCGGGCGTGAAGCCCACCTTCGTGGAAAAACTGGACGCCGTTGACGTGGCGAAAGCCTCCGGCATGCCGCTGGCACCGGTGATGATTTACGGCGATGACGTCACCCACGTGCTGACGGAAGAGGGGATTGCCTACCTCTACCGGGCAAAAGATCTGGAAGAGCGTCGCGCCATGGTCGCCGCCGTGGCGGGTATCACCGATATCGGTCTGGGCGTGGATGCCAGACGCGTGGCGGAACTGCGCCAGAGCGGCAAGGTCGTGTACCCGGAAGACATGGGGATTCGCCGTACCGATGCCACCCGCTCTCTGCTGGCGGCGGGCAGCGTGGCTGACCTCGTTGAGTGGTCCGGCGGTCTCTACAACCCACCTGCGAAATTCCGGAGCTGGTAATGACACTACTGCCCCAGATTCAGGTTGAAGGCGGTGCCGAATGGCTGGCGCGAACCGCCACGCAGTGTCTGATTGACGAAGCACGCTTAAGCCCGAAACCCGGTCTGGTGGACAGTCGGGGGAACGGCGCGCACCACGATTTATCGCTTGCGCTGATGGAGCGCTCCGCGCACAGCCTGACCTCCACGTTTCAGGCGCTGGCGCAGCAGAGCTGGCAGCGTCCGGCGGATATTGCCCTACGGCAAACCGTTGGCCGCCTTGGCCGTGAAGGCGAACGGCAGATGATGATCGCCACCGACGGCGTGAATACGCACCGTGGCGCAATTTGGGCGCTGGGACTGCTGGTGAGCGCGGTGGCGATGCTGGGCGGCGATGCCCGCGCGCAAACCGTCGCTAACACCGCCGCACAGCTGGCGAAACTCCCGGACGACGCGGCACCGAAGGTGTTCAGTAAGGGGTTACGTGCCACGCACCGCTACCGCGTACCTGGCGCGCGGGAAGAGGCTCAGCAGGCGTTTCCGCACATCATGCAGCGCGCGCTGCCGCAGCTTCGCCTGAGCCGCCTCAACGGCAGCAGCGAAACAAACGCCAGACTCGACGCGTTGATGGCAATCATGACCTCGCTCACCGATACCTGCGTGCTGTCGCGCGCCGGAATGGAGGGGCTGGACGCCATGCAGAACGGCGCCCGGGCGGTACTGAATGCCGGAGGTTGCGCAACGCTCGCGGGGCAGCAGGCGCTGGCGCGGTTAGATCGCCAGATGCTGACGCTCAATGCCTCACCGGGCGGTGCAGCCGACCTGCTTGCCGCCACGCTGTTTCTTGACCGTGTCGAAACGCCCTATTCAAAGCATTAAGAGGATGTTATGGAAAAAATCACATTGACCATGCCAGCCAGCCGCACGTTAAGCGGCCGGGCGCTGGCAGGGGTAGTTGGATCCGGGGATATGGAGGTGCTGTTCACCGCCGAACCGGGCCAGACCTTAACCATTGATATCACCACCTCCGTCGACAACAGCCGTGGGCGCTGGGAGGCGTTATTCAGCCGCCTGGAGATCGTCAGCAGTCTGCCCGCAGGCAAGCTGACCATCCACGACTTTGGCGCGACGCCGGGCGTGGCGCGCATTCGTATCGAACAGGTTTTTGAAGGGGTGAGCCATGCGTGATGATAGCAGCTTTATCGAATTAAAAGCGCGCCAGCGTGCGCAGGCGTTGCTCGACGAGGGCAGCTACCGCGAGCTGCTGGATCCGTTTGCAGGCATTATCTCTCCGTGGTTGGGGCCACAGGGCATTGTGCCTCAGGCCGATGACGGCATGGTGGTCGCGAAAGGGACTATCAACGGCCAGCCTGCGGTCGTCGTGGCGATTGAAGGCGCGTTCCAGGGCGGCAGCATGGGCGAGGTCTCCGGCGCGAAAATGGCAGCAGCGCTGGAGCTGGCGGCGGAAGATAACCGCAACGGCATTCCGACTCAGGCGGTGCTGTGCCTCGAAACCGGCGGCGTACGCCTGCAGGAAGCTAACCTCGGCCTGGCGGCGATTGCCGATATCCACGCGGCGATTGTTGACCTGCGTCGCTACACGCCCGTTATCGGGATTGTGGCCGGAACCGTGGGCTGCTTCGGCGGGATGTCCATCGCGGCGGCGCTTTGCAGCTACCTGATTGTGACCCGCGAAGCGCGTCTGGGGCTAAACGGCCCGCAGGTTATTGAGCAGGAAGCGGGCATTGAAGAGTACGACTCCCGTGACCGTCCGTTTATCTGGAGCATGACCGGCGGTGAGGTTCGCTATCAGAGCGGGCTGGTGGACGCGCTGGTCGGCGACGGGGTGAATGCGGTGAAAGCCGCGATGAACGAGGCCATCGCCAAAGGCGTCCCGGCAAAACATCGCACCGATAACTACGACGATTACCTGAACCGCCTGATGAATTTCGACACCCGCAAGCAGGCCGATGCCGAACAGATTAACGCGCTTTTTGCCCGGGAGGTGAAATGATGAGTAACGCAATGAGCCGTGGCGAACGCTGGCTGGAAACCCTCGCCCCGAACGCCAAACGTATTGAGGGGCTGTGCCCGTCCGTGCAGGCGGCAGACGGCGAGCTGAACGGTGAAACGGTGCGTTTTATCGCCGTAGTGCCGGATGCCAACAACCACTTCCCGCGCGCGGCGAAAGGGGAAGTCGGCCTGCTTGAAGGCTGGACGCTGGCGAAAGTGGTCAGCGAAACCGTCGCGGCAGATGCTGATAAAGCCGTTAAACGCCCGATTGTGGCGGTGATCGACGTCCCAAGCCAGGCTTATGGCCGTCGCGAAGAGGCGTTTGGTATCCACCAGGCGCTGGCAGGCGCTGCGGCCGCCTACGCCAACGCGCGCCTGGCGGGTCATGCGGTAATTGGCCTGATTGTGGGTAAAGCCATGTCCGGCGCGTTTCTGGCGCATGGCTACCAGGCCAACCGCCTGATTGCTTTTAACGATAAAGGGGTGCTCATCCATGCCATGGGGAAAGCGTCTGCCGCGCGGATCACCCTGCGCAGCGTGGAGGCGCTAGAAAAACTGGCCGCCACTATCCCACCTATGGCGTATGACATCAGCAACTACGCCACGCTGGGGCTGCTCTCGAGCCTGCTGGATATCAGCAACCCGGATGCCCCATCCGATAGCGACCTGACGCTGGTGAAAACCACCCTGCAACAGGCCATCAGTGACGCTCGTCAGGATCCGACGCTGAAAAGCCGTCTGGGTGCTGACAATCGCCGCAGCTCGGCGCTCGTACGCGAACGTATGCGCGCCAGCTGGTAAGTAAAAAGAGACCTGCCAGATGCACAACCTCACGGGCGTATCCGTTACGCCCGTGCGGGAAACTGCATCCTGAAAATAATAATCATCGCGCCAGTGCTACTTCTTTTTAATCACAGGTGATTTATGACTTACGTAATTGTTCATGCTCTCGCACCGATTTTCGTCATCATGCTGCTGGGATTCTGGGCCGGTAAGGCAAAGATGGTCGATAACAAAAATGTTTCCCTGCTCAATATCTTCGTCATGGATTTTGCGCTGCCTGCCGCGCTGTTCAGCGCGACCGTGCAAACCCCGTGGACCGGTATCGTGGCGCAGTCGCCGCTGATCCTGGTACTGACTCTGGCGATGTGGATCACCTACGCAGCCATCTATTTCCTTGCCACGAAGGTCTTTAAAAAATCCCCTCAGGATGCGGCCGTGCTGACGCTCACCGTCGCGCTGCCAAACTATGCGGCGCTTGGCCTGCCGATTCTGGGCAGCGTGCTGGGTGAAGGATCTACCACGTCTCTGTCTGTGGCGGTCTCTATTGCCTGCGGGTCCGTGCTGATGACGCCGTTCTGTCTGCTGATCCTGGAGCGGGAAAAAGCGCGCGCTGAGGGCAATACCTCCGGCTCAACCCTCTCTATGCTGCCGGTGCTGATGTGGCGATCCATTAAAAAACCGATCGTGATGGGGCCTCTGCTGGGTGTGATTTTATCCGCCATCGGCATCACAATGCCGGAACTGGTCCTCTCTGCAATTAAACCGTTGGGGCTGTCTGCCACCGCTGCGGCGCTGTTCCTGACCGGGGTGATCCTCTCTGCCCGTAAGCTGCAGATCAACACCATGGTGATCACTTCCACCATCGCTAAGCTGCTTATCCAGCCAGCCATTGCCTGGGGTATCGTTTTAATCTTCGGTCTGCACGGCTCCGTGGCGATCACCGCCATTCTGATGATTGCGCTGTCTGCGGGCTTCTTCGGGGTCGTGTTTGGTAACCGCTTTGGCGTGCAGTCACCGGATGCAGAAGCGGTACTGCTGTTAAGCTCAGTCCTGTGTATCCTGTCGCTGCCGCTGTTTATCTCGCTGACTTCAGGAATGTAATCATGACCACAACATTACGCCCCCACGACCTCATCTGGCTTACCTCGCGCGACGCGCTGGAAGGTATTACTGAAACCTGGGTGGATGCCGCCTGGCATACCGGCCTGCCGGTGGTGGTGCGGCGTGATGTTGATAACGATGACCGAATCCCCGTTGGCGTGCGCGGACTGCGCCGCGACCAGCGGGCGGCCGGATGGGTGAAGCCCGGGAATGTGTTACGCGTGGTGTCACCTGAAGAGCTGTGCGTCACCGCCGATCTGCTGCGTTCGCCGTTTGTCACCGAGCCACCGGTTCAGGTGGCGTTACAGCTTGCGCAGCAGCCGTGGCCGTGGACGTGGGGCATAACCGGCAGCACCGGCTATGCCCTGGCGACCGGCATTCCGGTGATCCATGCCGACAGCGATCTTGATCTGCTGATCCGCGCCCCGCAGCCGATATCTCCCGACGCGTTTACCGCCTGGCAGTCGCAGTTGAGTGGTGCGCTGTGCCGGGCTGATACCCAGGTGGATACGCCAGAGGGCGGATTCGCGCTGGCGGAGTGGCTGCGCGATGGCAAAACGCTGCTGAAAACCCGCCGTGGGCCACGCCTGGTGGTTGACCCATGGCGCAGGGAGGAGTGATGAAAATACTGTTTACCTTTCCGGGGCAGGGTACGCAGCATGAAGGTATGCTGCAAAACCTGCCGGGAACGGAACTGGCTCAGGCGCGTGAGGTGCTGGGTGCCGAAGTTGATACGCTGGACAGTGCCGCCTCGTTAACCCATACCCGTGCGGTTCAGCTTTCCCTGCTCATTGCTGGCGTCGCATGGGCGCGCGAGCTGGAGCGACGTGACGTGTCGCCTGACATCGTCAGCGGTTTATCGATTGGTGCTTATCCCGCGGCGGTAGTAGCAGGGGCGCTGGAATTTACGGACGCCCTTAAGCTGGTGGCGCTGCGTGGCGACCTGATGGAGCAGGCTTGGCCCCACGGCTACGGCCTGACGGCCATCATGGGCTTAACCCTGCCGCAGGTGGAACAGCTTATCGAGGGTAGCGGAACGTATATTGCTAACCTGAATGCCGAAACGCAGATCGTCATTGCCGGATCCGATGAAGGGATGGCGCAGGTGGCAAAACGCGCCCTGGAAAAGGGGGCGAGCAAAGTGCAAAGGCTGGCAGTCAGCGTGCCATCCCATTGTGAACTGCTGGCGGAGCCGGCACAAAAGCTGGCGGCGGCGTTTGAGTCCGTCACGCTGGCTCGTCCACGCTGTGCGTACCTGAGCGGCAGCACCGGGCGCGTGCTCTGGCAGCCGGAAAAGATCGCGGACGATCTGGCGATGAACATGGCGCGTACGGTGCGCTGGCAGGAGGCGATGATTTCCGCTAACGAACGCGAAGCCCGGCTGGCGATCGAGATGCCGCCCGGTGGCGTCCTGACCTGCCTGACACGTCAGGCGGCGTGGGAAGGGGAGACCATATCACTCGAGCGCAGCGGTGTGGATGTGGCGGTGCATCTGGCAGGAAGGCTTCGTGCGTGAATTTTTAGCCCGGTGGCGGCTACGCCTTACCGGGCCTACGGGTTCGGTTGCCTTGTTTTGTATCACACACTTTCCTGCAGGCTGCGCGCATACATCCGCCCTTCGGCGGCTAATGCCCGCAGGCTCGGGTCCTGCTCGCGGTTGCGGGCGAACACAATCGCGATAAGCTGCTGCATCTGGTACGGTTCTGCCAGCTTCAGTAGCTGCACCGAATTTTCGTAGACCTTCTTCATCCTGCCCGGCATCAGCGTAAAGCCGACGCCCGCCTGAACCAGGCTGAGCATTGAGAAAATGTCATTCACGCGGGTGACGATTTCCGGTTCAAATCCGGCGATATGAAATGCTTCCTGGAACCCCGCATAGGTGGCAAACCCTTCTGCCAGCGAGACAAATTTCTGATCTTTGTAATCGCGTAAATCCGCCAGCCCGCTGGTATTCAGCGTGGCAGAGGCAGGCGCGGCCAGGAAAATGTCATCATGAAACAGGGGCAGGACTTCAAGGCTGTTGCGGTCGATATTGCTTTCGGAAATCGAGATGAGGATCGCGTCCAGCGTACCGTCGTCAAGCATATGCAGCAACGTATCGTTGGAGCCCATGGTCAGATCCATCTCCAGATCCGGGCGACGCAGCTTCATGCCCATGATCAGGCGCGGCACGGTTTCCAGCGTCAGCGAGTAGAGCGTGCCGACGCGCAACCGTCCCTGACCAATACCGGCGACTTTACGGGACTCTTCCAGCCCGCGCTCCATCACCTGCATAACCTCCTGACAATACTCCAGCAGCGTCCAGGCGGACGGAAGGGCAATCAGGTTACGTCCCTTATGGGTAAAGAGCGGACAGCGAACGTTCTCTTCCAGAGTATGCAGTGCACGATGCACGCTGACGCCGCTCAGACCCAGCGTTTCGGCAGTACGCGCGATATTGCCCTTCTCCATAAACGTCATGAAGATGCTGAGCTTACGGAATGTAATGTCGCTCGTGATATCGAAACCCATAACCCTCCCGGCGTGTCAGTCAGCCTGCAGCATCGCTTCCAGCTGTTCCTGGGCATCCAGCCATGCCATTTCGCACTCTTCGAGGCTGGATTTGGTCTTCGCCTGGGTTTGCAGACAGTCGGTCAGCTCCGCTTTACGGCTCTGGTCATACAGTTCGCTGTCGCCCAGCTTCTCTTCAACGGCGGCAAGCGTGGCGTTGAGCTTTTCCATCTCTTTTTCGAGACGGGCAATCTCTTTACGCAGTGGTTGAGTCTGAGTACGCAGTTCAGCTTCACGACGCTTCTGATCTTTACGCGCCTGCGCGCTGTTGGCGTTCTCTTTCGCCGACTCTTCCGGCTGGTTCTCTTGCTTCTGCACGTCCGTCAGCCACTGCTGATAGTCTTCCAGGTCGCCGTCAAACGGCTCGACTTTACCGTCGTGCACCAGATAGAGATCGTCCGTGGTGGAGCGGATCAGGTGACGATCGTGCGAGACCACAACCAGCGCGCCCTCAAACTCTATCAGCGCTTCGGTCAGCGCCTGACGCATGTCAAGGTCTAGGTGGTTGGTCGGTTCATCGAGCAGCAGCAGGTTCGGGCGCTGCCAGACGATCAGCGCCAGCACCAGACGCGCTTTTTCGCCGCCGGAGAAACGCTCTGTGTTTTCAGTGACCTTATCACCCTGGAAGCCAAAGCCGCCGAGGTAGTCGCGCAGCTTCTGCTCCATCTCCTGCGGCGCCAGACGCGCCAGATGCTGGATAGGGGATTCATCCGCGCGTAAAAATTCCAGCTGATGCTGGGCGAAGTAGCCAAGCTTGATGCCTTTCGCCAGACCGATTTCGCCGCTTACCGGGTTAAGCTCGCCCGCCAGCAGTTTGATGAGCGTTGACTTACCGGCACCGTTACGCCCCAGAAGACCAATGCGCGAACCCGGTACCAGGTTGAGTTTGATGGAGTCGAGGATGATGCGATCGCCGTATCCGGCGCTCACTTTTTCCATCTTCAGCAGCGGGTTTGGCAGGCTCTCCGGCTCGCGGAAGCTGAAGTGGAACGGGTTATCCACGTGCGCCGGGGCAATCATCTCCATGCGTTCCAGCATCTTGATGCGGCTCTGGGCCTGCTTGGCCTTTGAGGCTTTGGCCTTGAAGCGGTCAACAAAACTCTGCAGATGCGCCACGCGCTGCTGCTGGCTTTCGTACATCGCCTGCTGCTGGGCGAGGCGCGTTGCCCGCTGGCGTTCGAAAGAGCTGTAGTTTCCGGTGTATTCGAACATATTTTGCTGTTCGATATGAATGATTTTATCCACCACCGGATCGAGGAAGTCGCGGTCGTGGGAGATCAGAATCAGAGTGCCCTGATAGCTCTTGAGCCACTTCTCCAGCCAAATGACCGCATCGAGATCGAGGTGGTTGGTCGGTTCATCGAGCAACAGCAAATCGGAGCGGCAGATCAGCGCCTGCGCCAGGTTAAGACGCATACGCCAGCCACCGGAGAAGTCGCTGACGGGACGTTCAAGCTGTTCGTTGCTGAACCCCAGACCGTGGAGCAGGCTGGAGGCGCGGGAGCGAATGGTCCACGCGTCGATGGCGTCCAGCTTGCCGTGGACAGTGGCGATGGCGTGGCCATCGTTGCGCTCGTTGGCGGCGTTCAGTTCCGCTTCCAGCTTACGGTATTCACGATCGCCATCAATAACATAGTCGAGCGCCGGCTCACTCAGGGCGGGCGTCTCCTGGTTTACCCAGGCGAGCTGCCAGTTTCCCGGATAAGTAAAGTTACCGCCATCCGCGCTAATCTCGTTTTTCAGCAGCGCCAGCAGGGTGGATTTACCGCAGCCATTTTTGCCGACCAGACCCACTTTTTGACCTGGATTAATGGTGGCGGTGGCGTTATCCAGCAGGACGCGCACGCCGCGGCGAATTTGTAACGAGGAGAAAACAATCATAGAAGCGCCGTATGTTCCGACTATGTTAATTTGTCATTATGATAATGTAAGGTGTGGGCCATTTTCCGCACCGGGCCGCCATGGTAGCCCAAAACAACGACGATACACAAAAACAGAAACAGAACCGGGAGGGGAGTGATGTCTCAGACAGCAAAAGTGCTGCTGCTGTATGCCCATCCGGAATCTCAGGACTCGGTGGCAAACCGCGTCCTGCTTAAGCCGGCTACTCAGCTCAGTAACGTGACGGTGCACGATCTCTACGCGCACTACCCTGATTTCTTTATCGATATTCCGTACGAGCAGGAATTGCTGCGTCAGCATGATGTGATTGTGTTCCAGCATCCGCTCTATACCTATAGCTGTCCGGCCCTGCTGAAAGAGTGGCTGGATCGGGTGCTGAGCCGGGGGTTTTCCAGCGGGGTGGGGGGCAACCAACTGGCGGGAAAGTACTGGCGTAGTGTGATTACCACCGGTGAGCCGGAGAGCGCCTACCGCTACGATGGCCTTAACCGTTATCCGATGAGCGATATCCTGCGACCGTTTGAACTGACGGCGGCGATGTGCCGAATGCACTGGATGAGCCCGATTATTGTCTACTGGGCACGGCGTCAGGATCCGAAGGAGCTGGCGAGCCACGCCAGAGCGTATGGCGAATGGCTGGCATCACCGATTCCGGCAGGAGGGCGTTAATGGAAGGATCGAATTTACTCCTCGCCGGGGTGCTGTTTTTGTTTGCCGCGGTGGTGGCTGTACCGTTGGCCGCACGGCTCGGTATTGGCGCGGTACTCGGGTATCTGCTGGCGGGGATCGCGATTGGCCCCTGGGGGCTGGGATTCATCAGCGATGTCGATGAAATTCTCCATTTCTCCGAGCTGGGTGTGGTCTTCCTGATGTTCATCATTGGCCTGGAGCTGAATCCGTCAAAGCTGTGGCAGCTCCGGCGCTCTATCTTTGGCGTTGGTGCGGCGCAGGTGCTGTTCAGCGCGGCCATTCTGGCCGGGTTGCTGATGCTCACTGACTTTTCGTGGCAGGCGGCGACCATCGGCGGTATTGGCCTTGCCATGTCCTCAACGGCGATGGCATTGCAGCTGATGCGGGATAAGGGCATGAACCGCAGTGAGTCGGGGCAACTGGGCTTTTCGGTGCTGCTGTTTCAGGATTTAGCGGTGATCCCGGCGTTAGCGCTGGTGCCGCTGTTGGCCGGGCCGGGTGACGATCACTTTGACTGGGCAAAAGTCTCCATGAAGGTGCTGGCTTTTGCGAGCATGCTAATTGGGGGACGTTTTCTGCTGCGGCCGGTGTTCCGCTTCATCGCCGCGTCAGGCGTGCGCGAGGTGTTTACCGCCGCAACGCTGCTGCTGGTATTAGGCTCTGCGCTGTTTATGGACGCGCTGGGGCTGTCGATGGCGCTGGGTACGTTTATCGCCGGGGTGCTGCTCGCCGAGAGCGAATACCGCCACGAACTGGAAATTGCGATCGAACCCTTTAAAGGGCTGCTGTTAGGGCTGTTCTTTATTTCGGTGGGCATGGCGCTCAATCTCGGTGTGCTCTATACCCATCTGCTGTGGGTTATTGTGAGCGTGGCTGTGCTGGTGGCGGTGAAAACGCTGGTGCTGTATGTCCTGGCGCGTATATCCGGGCTGCGCAGTTCGGAACGTATGCAGTTTGCCAGCGTGCTAAGCCAGGGGGGAGAGTTCGCGTTTGTGCTGTTCTCTACGGCATCGTCCCAGAAACTGTTCAAAGACGATCAGATGGCGCTTCTGCTGGTGACGGTCACGCTGTCGATGATGACCACACCGCTGCTGATGAAGCTGGTGGATAAACTGCTGTCGCGCCGCTTAAACCCGGCTGACGATGAAGACGAAGCCCCGTGGGTGGAAGACGATAAGCCGCAGGTGATTGTGGTGGGGTTTGGCCGCTTCGGGCAGGTGATTGGTCGTCTGCTGATGGCGAACAAAATGCGCATCACGGTGCTGGAGCGGGATATCAGCGCGGTCAACCTGATGCGCAAATATGGTTATAAGGTTTACTACGGCGATGCGACGCAGCTCGAACTGCTGCGATCCGCAGGTGCGGAGGCGGCGGAGTCGATCGTCATAACCTGTAACGATCCGGAAGATACGATGAAGCTGGTCGAACTCTGCCAGCAGCATTTCCCGCATCTGCATATTCTGGCGCGTGCGCGGGGACGTGTTGAAGCGCACGAACTGTTGCAGGCGGGTGTGAAACACTTCTCGCGTGAGACGTTTTCCAGTGCGCTGGAGCTGGGGCGCAAAGCGTTGATTTCGCTGGGTATGCACCCGCATCAGGCGCAGCGGGCCCAGATGCACTTCCGACGGCTGGATATGCGAATGCTGCGCGAGCTGATGCCCGTACACACGGATACGGCGCAGATTTCCCGCGTGCGGGAAGCGCGTCGCGAGCTGGAGGAGATTTTCCAGCGCGAGATGCAGCAGGAACGACGCCAGCTGGACGGCTGGGACGAATTTGAATAAAGGGTAACCAAATATGGCTGTACGTAAACGCTTTATTGCGGGCGCAAAGTGCCCCTCCTGCCAGGCGCAAGATACTCTGGCAATGTGGCGTGAAAATAATATTGATGTTGTTGAGTGTGTTAAGTGCGGCCACCAGATGCGTGAGGCCGACAAAGAAGCGCGCGATCATGTACGCAAAGAAGAGCAAGTGATCGGCATTTTTCATCCGGACTAGCGATATGCCCTGAGTTTTTTTAAGCTAAAGGGTACACGGGTGCAGATTTCCGCTACAATCTGCGCCAGCAATTTTCCCACGCTCAGGAGATATCATGAAAGTAGCAAAAGACCTGGTGGTCAGCCTGGCTTATCAGGTACGTACAGAAGACGGTGTGTTGGTTGATGAGTCTCCGGTGAGTGCGCCGCTGGACTACCTGCATGGTCACGGTTCCCTGATTTCCGGCCTGGAAAACGCGCTGGAAGGTCATGAAGTTGGCGATAAATTTGACGTTGCTGTAGGCGCGAACGACGCATACGGCCAGTATGACGACAACCTGGTTCAGCGCGTTCCTAAAGACGTGTTCATGGGCGTTGACGAACTGCAGGTTGGCATGCGCTTCCTGGCGGAAACTGACCAGGGCCCGGTTCCGGTTGAAATTACTGAAGTTGAAGACGACCACGTTGTGGTTGATGGCAACCATATGCTGGCTGGCCAGAACCTGAAGTTCAACGTAGAAGTTGTCGCTATCCGTGAAGCAACCGAAGAAGAGCTGGCTCATGGCCACGTTCACGGTGCGCACGGTCACGACCATGACCACGATCACGGCCATGACGGCTGCTGCGGTGGCCACGGCCACGACCATGGTCACGACCACGGTAAAGGTGGTTGCGGTAACGGCGGCTGTGGCTGCCACTAATTCCGTATAACGGAAAATAAAAAAGCGGGATTATCCCGCTTTTTTTTCGCCTCAATAGTGAGGTGGTGGCGTCTCTTCAGACTGTGAGGCGATGTTTGACGGCTGCGTAGCCTTCAGCTTTTCCGTCAGCAGGCGCATATGATCCCGCAGTTTCGCCATTTCGAGTTCATGCGCGGTCACGGTCTGGTTAAGCTCTTCGATGGTGATGTCCTGAAAAGCCAGGCGGCTTTCCAGTTCAGCCAGTCTCGCTTCAATCGTTGTGTCCTTCATCATTCACCTCGTCTGTTTCTGATTCGCCATAATGGGCCAGCGGCGGCGAAGTTTAACTGAGTTTGTTCCTTAGTGCAGTATCCATCCCTTTGGCAAGAAACTTATTTAAACAAAAATAGTCTTAAAAGTGGCGAGAATCGGGAGAGTCTGTCTGTAGATTTCTTCCACAACGTTTTATAGTACGTAGCTCATTTACGTTTAATGCTGGGGTGAGAGTCCCCAGGCCCTGGAGATATGGATGAAATCACTGTTTAAAGTAACGCTGCTGGCGACGACGATGGCTGTTGCGCTGAACGCGCCGCTGTCCTTCGCTGCTGATACTGCTGCGAAGCCTGCTGCAACTGCAGACAGCAAAGCGGCGTTCAAAAATGACGACCAGAAATCTGCCTACGCACTGGGCGCATCTCTGGGTCGTTACATGGAAAATTCTCTGAAAGAACAAGAGAAACTGGGCATCAAACTGGACAAAGCTCAGCTGATCGCGGGTGTTCAGGATGCGTTTGCTGATAAGAGCAAACTGTCTGACCAGGAAATTGAACAGACTCTGCAGGCGTTCGAAGCGCGTGTGAAAGGTGCCGCTCAGACGAAGATGGAAGCGGACGCGAAAGACAACGAAGCGAAAGGCAAAGCCTACCGCGATACCTTTGCTAAAGAGAAGGGCGTAAAAACCTCTTCTACCGGCCTGGTATACAAAGTTGAGAAAGAAGGTACCGGTGATGCACCGAAAGACAGCGATACTGTCGTGGTGAACTACAAAGGTACGCTGATCGACGGTAAAGAGTTCGATAACTCCTACACCCGCGGTGAGCCGCTCTCCTTCCGTCTGGATGGTGTGATCCCAGGCTGGACCGAAGGTCTGAAAAACATCAAGAAAGGCGGTAAGATCAAGCTGGTTATCCCACCGGATCTGGCCTATGGCAAAACCGGCGTTCCGGGTATCCCTGCCAACTCTACGCTGGTGTTTGACGTAGAGCTGCTGGATATCAAACCGGCACCGAAAGCCGATGCGAAACCAGAAGCGCAGGCAGATCAAAAAGCTGCCGCAGACGCGAAGAAGTAATGTGATGAAAACCGCCGCCTTTAAGGCGGCGGTTTTTTTTATTGTGGGGCAGATATAATTAACACTGGAAAGTGCCAGGTACGCTGTATTAATTTAGTTGTCCGTGTAGATAATGAGCCTGCCCTGAAAACCTAACGACAGGCTCCTGAAAAGGAGTGTTTTTTTCATGTCCAGGTCGCTTTT
The DNA here is from genome assembly GCF_000025565.1 of Enterobacter cloacae subsp. cloacae ATCC 13047. Classification (NCBI taxonomy): domain Bacteria; kingdom Pseudomonadati; phylum Pseudomonadota; class Gammaproteobacteria; order Enterobacterales; family Enterobacteriaceae; genus Enterobacter; species Enterobacter cloacae. The sequence continues at coordinate 4,822,629 of NC_014121.1, read as the reverse complement.
AACCAACGAAACCAGTGAACTTGATTTGCTGGATCAACGTCCTTTCGACCAGACCGACTTCGATATTCTGAAATCCTACGAAGCGGTGGTGGACGGGTTAGCGATGCTCATTGGGTCCCACTGCGAAATCGTATTGCACTCCCTGCAAGATCTGAAGTGTTCCGCCATCCGCATTGCTAATGGTGAGCATACTGGCCGTAAAATTGGTTCGCCAATTACCGACCTTGCATTGCGTATGCTGCATGACATGACCGGCGCGGACAGCAGCGTCTCCAAATGCTATTTCACTCGCGCCAAAAGCGGCGTGCTGATGAAATCAGAAACCATTGCTATTCGAAATCGCGAGCATCGTGTGATCGGACTGCTGTGCATCAACATGAACCTTGATGTGCCATTCTCGCAAATCATGAGCACCTTTATTCCGCCTGAAACGCCAGACGTGGGCTCTTCTGTTAACTTTGCCTCTTCAGTTGAGGATCTCGTCACGCAGACGCTGGAGTTCACGATTGAAGAGGTGAATGCCGATCGCAACGTATCGAACAACGCCAAGAACCGTCAGATCGTGCTGAATCTCTATGAAAAAGGCATTTTTGATATCAAAGACGCCATCAATCAGGTGGCTGACCGCCTGAACATTTCCAAACATACGGTCTACCTCTATATTCGCCAGTTCAAAAGCGGTGATTTCCTGGGGCAAGATAAGTAATGCGTTTTGCGTTAATGGTGACAGGCCCGGCGTATGGCACTCAGCAGGCCAGCAGCGCGCTGCAATTTGCCCAGGCGCTGCTAAAAGCCGGACATGAACTGGTGAGCGTCTTCTTTTATCGGGAAGGGGTCTATAACGCGAACCAGTTTACGTCGCCGGCCAGCGATGAGTTTGATCTGGTGCGCGCCTGGCAGGCGTTAAATGAGACGCAGGGTGTTGAATTGCATATCTGCGTGGCAGCGGCCCTGCGTCGCGGTGTCGCTGATACAATCGAAGCCGCGCGTCTTGGTTTAGCCGCTTCCAACCTGCAGCCCGGATTTTCACTAAGTGGTCTGGGCGCGCTGGCGCAGGCTGCGCTCACCTGTGACCGAGTGGTGCAATTCTGATGAAACGCATCGCGTTTGTTTTTACCACTGCCCCGCACGGTAGCGCATCGGGCCGAGAAGGGCTGGACGCGCTGCTCGCGACATCTGCATTGACCGAGGAGATCGGCGTCTTCTTTTTAGGGGACGGGGTGTTTCAGCTTCTGGCGGGCCAGCAACCGCAGGCGATTTTGATGCGGGATTACATCGCCACCTTTAAAGTGTTGCCGCTGTACGACATTGAAACCTTCTATGTGTGTGCCGACTCGCTGGCCGCTCGCGGATTAGATGAGAAGACGCCTTTTGTTCTGGATGTCACGTGCCTGTCTTCTGCTGCGCTGCGCGAACAACTCTCTCACTACGACACTGTTCTGACTTTCTGAGGCTGCCATGCTCCATACCCTGAGCCGCTCACCGTGGCAATGTGATATCGACACGCTACTGAGCATGCTGCGCGAAGGTGATGACCTGCTGCTGATTCAGGATGGCGTACTTGCTGCGCTGGAAGGCAGCCGTTTCGTTGAAATCCTTACAAATGCCCCCATAACTGTCTCTGCGCTAAAGGACGATCTGGATGCGCGGGGTCTTTCTGGTCAAATTTCAGCCAAAATTGACGTGGTTGGCTATACTGATTTCGTCAATCTTACTGTGACGCACGCCAGTCAAATGAACTGGTGATTTGAGATCGCTGTATATTTCTTGACACCTTTTCGACGTAGCCCTAAAATTTCGCGTCCTCATATTGTATGAGGTCGTTTTATTACGTGTTTACGAAGCAAAAGCTAAAACCAGGAGCTATTTAATGGCAACAGTTAACCAGCTGGTACGCAAACCACGTGCACGCAAAGTTGCAAAGAGCAACGTGCCTGCGCTGGAAGCATGCCCGCAGAAACGTGGTGTATGTACTCGTGTGTATACCACCACTCCTAGAAAACCAAACTCCGCACTGCGTAAAGTATGCCGTGTGCGTTTGACTAACGGTTTCGAAGTGACTTCCTACATCGGTGGTGAAGGTCACAACCTGCAGGAGCACTCCGTGATCCTGATCCGTGGCGGTCGTGTTAAAGACCTTCCGGGTGTTCGTTACCACACCGTTCGTGGTGCGCTGGACTGCTCAGGTGTTAAAGACCGTAAGCAGGCTCGCTCCAAGTACGGCGTGAAGCGTCCTAAGGCTTAATGGTTCTCCGTTAAGTAAGGCCAAACTGATTTATCTTAATGTCAAACTAAACTCGTAGAGTTTTGGACAATCCTGAATTAACAACGGAGTATTCCCATGCCACGTCGTCGCGTCATTGGTCAGCGTAAAATTCTTCCAGATCCGAAATTCGGATCAGAACTGCTGGCAAAATTTGTAAATATCCTGATGGTAGATGGTAAAAAATCTACTGCAGAAGCAATCGTATACAGCGCGCTGGAGACCCTGGCTCAGCGTTCTGGTAAAAATGAACTGGAAGCTTTCGAAGTCGCTCTCGACAACGTTCGCCCAACTGTAGAAGTTAAGTCCCGCCGCGTTGGTGGTTCTACTTATCAGGTTCCAGTTGAAGTTCGTCCGGTTCGTCGTAATGCCCTGGCAATGCGTTGGATCGTTGAAGCTGCTCGTAAACGCGGTGATAAATCCATGGCTCTGCGTCTGGCGAACGAACTTTCTGATGCTGCAGAAAACAAAGGTACTGCAGTTAAGAAACGTGAAGACGTTCACCGTATGGCAGAAGCCAACAAGGCGTTCGCACACTACCGTTGGTAATCCCTTCGGAGTATTAGTCACCAGGCGGGCGCTTCAGAGAAGCTGCCCGCTCTGGGTTACTTAACTGAACGCCTAAAGAAACAAACGAGGAATCAAATGGCTCGTACAACACCCATCGCACGCTACCGTAACATCGGTATCAGTGCGCACATCGACGCCGGTAAGACCACTACTACCGAACGTATTCTGTTCTACACCGGTGTAAACCATAAAATCGGTGAAGTTCATGACGGCGCAGCCACCATGGACTGGATGGAACAGGAGCAGGAGCGTGGTATTACTATCACCTCCGCAGCGACTACTGCATTCTGGTCAGGTATGGCTAAGCAGTACGAACCGCATCGCGTAAACATCATCGACACCCCTGGGCACGTTGACTTTACCATCGAAGTAGAACGTTCCATGCGTGTTCTTGACGGCGCGGTAATGGTTTATTGCGCAGTTGGTGGTGTTCAGCCACAGTCTGAAACCGTATGGCGTCAGGCGAACAAATATAAAGTTCCACGCATCGCGTTCGTTAACAAAATGGACCGTATGGGTGCTAACTTCCTGAAAGTTGTTGGTCAGATCAAAACCCGTCTGGGCGCGAACCCTGTTCCGCTGCAGCTGGCAATTGGTGCTGAAGAAGGCTTCACCGGCGTTATCGACCTGGTGAAAATGAAAGCCATCAACTGGAACGATGCAGACCAGGGCGTTACCTTCGAATACGAAGATATCCCGGCTGAGATGCAGGACCTGGCTGACGAATGGCACCAGAACCTGATCGAATCCGCTGCTGAAGCTTCTGAAGAGCTGATGGAGAAATACCTGGGTGGTGAAGAACTGACTGAAGAAGAGATCAAAAAAGCTCTGCGTCAGCGTGTTCTGAACAACGAAATCATCCTGGTAACCTGTGGTTCTGCGTTCAAGAACAAAGGTGTTCAGGCGATGCTGGATGCGGTAGTTGACTACCTGCCATCCCCGGTTGACGTTCCTGCGATCAACGGCATCCTGGACGACGGTAAAGATACTCCGGCTGAGCGTCACGCAAGCGACGACGAGCCGTTCTCTGCACTGGCGTTCAAAATTGCTACCGACCCATTCGTGGGTAACCTGACCTTCTTCCGCGTTTACTCTGGTGTGGTTAACTCCGGTGACACCATCCTGAACTCCGTGAAAGCGGCGCGTGAACGTTTTGGCCGTATCGTACAGATGCACGCTAACAAACGTGAAGAGATCAAAGAAGTTCGTGCGGGCGACATCGCTGCAGCTATCGGTCTGAAAGACGTGACCACCGGTGACACCCTGTGTGACCCGGATCACCCGATCATTCTGGAGCGTATGGAATTCCCTGAGCCGGTAATCTCCATCGCGGTTGAACCAAAAACCAAAGCTGACCAGGAAAAAATGGGTCTGGCTCTGGGCCGTCTGGCGAAAGAAGACCCATCATTCCGCGTATGGACTGATGAAGAATCTAACCAGACCATCATCGCAGGTATGGGTGAACTGCACCTGGACATCATCGTTGACCGTATGAAGCGCGAGTTCAACGTTGAAGCGAACGTGGGTAAACCTCAGGTTGCTTACCGCGAAGCGATTCGCGCGAAAGTTACCGATATCGAAGGTAAACACGCTAAGCAGTCTGGTGGTCGCGGTCAGTACGGTCACGTTGTGATCGACATGTACCCACTGGAGCCGGGCTCTAACCCGAAAGGTTACGAGTTCATCAACGACATCAAAGGTGGTGTAATTCCTGGCGAATACATCCCTGCCGTTGATAAAGGCATCCAGGAACAGCTGAAAGCGGGCCCTCTGGCTGGCTATCCGGTTGTTGACATGGGTATCCGTCTGCACTTCGGTTCTTACCACGACGTTGACTCCTCTGAACTGGCGTTTAAACTGGCTGCGTCTATTGCCTTTAAAGAAGGCTTTAAGAAAGCAAAACCAGTTCTGCTTGAGCCAATCATGAAGGTTGAAGTAGAAACTCCTGAAGAGAACACCGGTGACGTTATCGGTGACTTGAGCCGTCGTCGCGGTATGCTGCGCGGTCAGGAATCCGAAGTAACTGGCGTTAAGATCCACGCTGAAGTTCCGCTGTCTGAAATGTTCGGATATGCAACTCAGCTGCGTTCTCTGACCAAAGGTCGTGCATCATACACCATGGAATTCCTGAAGTATGATGATGCGCCTAACAACGTTGCTCAGGCCGTTATTGAAGCCCGTGGTAAGTAATCCACAGGATTAAAACCTAAGTCCCGTGCTCTCTCCTGAGGGGAGAGCACTATAGTAAGGAATATAGCCGTGTCTAAAGAAAAATTTGAACGTACAAAACCGCACGTCAACGTTGGTACTATCGGCCACGTTGACCATGGTAAAACTACCCTGACTGCTGCAATCACTACCGTTCTGGCTAAAACCTACGGTGGTTCTGCTCGTGCATTCGACCAGATCGATAACGCACCAGAAGAAAAAGCTCGTGGTATCACCATCAACACCTCTCACGTTGAATATGACACCCCGACTCGCCACTACGCACACGTAGACTGCCCAGGTCACGCCGACTATGTTAAAAACATGATCACCGGTGCTGCGCAGATGGACGGCGCGATCCTGGTAGTAGCTGCGACTGACGGCCCAATGCCTCAGACTCGTGAGCACATCCTGCTGGGTCGTCAGGTAGGCGTTCCTTACATCATCGTGTTCCTGAACAAATGCGACATGGTTGATGACGAAGAGCTGCTGGAACTGGTAGAGATGGAAGTTCGTGAACTGCTGTCTCAGTACGATTTCCCAGGCGACGATACTCCAATCGTTCGTGGTTCTGCTCTGAAAGCGCTGGAAGGCGAAGCAGAGTGGGAAGAGAAAATCATCGAACTGGCTGGCTACCTGGATTCTTACATCCCAGAACCAGAGCGTGCGATTGACAAGCCATTCCTGCTGCCAATCGAGGACGTATTCTCCATCTCCGGTCGTGGTACCGTTGTTACCGGTCGTGTAGAGCGCGGTATCATCAAAGTGGGTGAAGAAGTTGAAATCGTTGGTATCAAAGAGACTGCGAAGTCTACCTGTACTGGCGTTGAAATGTTCCGCAAACTGCTGGACGAAGGCCGTGCTGGTGAGAACGTTGGTGTTCTGCTGCGTGGTATCAAACGTGAAGAAATCGAACGTGGTCAGGTTCTGGCGAAGCCAGGCTACAATCAAGCCACACACCAAGTTCGAATCTGAAGTGTACATCCTGTCCAAAGACGAAGGCGGCCGTCATACTCCGTTCTTCAAAGGCTACCGTCCACAGTTCTACTTCCGTACAACTGACGTGACCGGTACCATCGAACTGCCAGAAGGCCGTAGAGATGGTAATGCCAGGCGACAACATCAAGATGGTTGTGACTCTGATCCACCCAATCGCGATGGACGACGGTCTGCGTTTCGCAATCCGTGAAGGCGGCCGTACCGTTGGCGCGGGCGTTGTTGCTAAAGTTCTGGGCTAATTAATTATCCCCGAATAAAAAAAGGACGCTTCGGCGTCCTTTTTTGTTTTCTTAGCGTGTGTACTTGTCACAAATTTTCGCATTTTTTGTTTGCTCCCGCCCCGTATACTGGCGTTTGTGCTATTGTAATCATAACCATTCTCACTTACACTTTGCGCATATTTTGAACGGGAGTCTTTATGTACGTTTGTTTATGTAATGGTGTGAGTGACACAAAAATACGTCAGGCCGTTCGCCAGTTTCAGCCACAGTCCTTCCAGCAACTTCGCAAGTTTGTTCCAGTGGGAAATCAATGCGGTAAATGCGTACGCGCAGCGCGTGAAATCATGCAGGATGAACTGATGCAGATCCCGGAATACAAAGAGATCGCGTAAGCGCCCATCTTTTTTTTGACATCCCTGTAGCCCGATCTACGCTTCAATGAGTGGAAGCGGAGGGACTATATAATGAAAGGTGATGTTAAAATCATAAGTTATCTCAATAAATTATTGGGAAATGAGCTTGTCGCAATCAATCAGTATTTTCTCCATGCGAGAATGTTTAAAAACTGGGGCCTCATGCGCCTCAACGACGTTGAGTATCACGAATCCATCGATGAGATGAAACATGCCGATAAATATATCGAGCGTATTTTATTTCTCGAAGGCATCCCCAACCTGCAGGACCTCGGTAAACTCGGCATCGGTGAAGATGTTGAAGAGATGCTGCGATCCGATCTCAGACTTGAACTTGAAGGCGCAAAAGACCTTCGCGAAGCTATTGCCTACGCAGACAGTGTCCATGACTACGTTAGCCGCGATATGATGATCCAGATTCTGGCCGATGAAGAAGGGCATATCGACTGGCTGGAAACCGAGCTGGATCTCATTGGCAAAATTGGCCTGCAAAACTATCTCCAGTCGCAGATTAAAGTGGAAGATTAACGAGCGTCTGCCAACCTACGCATAAACCCGCTGCCGCCAGAAATGGCCCAAAAGGCAGTGGGTTTTTTAATGTCCGTCTGGCAGGGTTGAACAACGAAGTCATAAGAAGGTAGAGCAGCGCCAATAGTGCGGCAACCAGTGCCAGTTCGGGCAACACGCACCAACCATGCCATGCACCGAGTGCCGAAAGATACTTCACATCGCCATAGCCCATCCCTTCACGGCGAAATATAAGCCGATAACCCCAGTAGATCATGGCAAAGCCGACATACCCTGCCATCGCCCCGACCACTGCGCCAGGCAGAAAATCAGGGTGAAGACAGAGTTGATAGAGCAAACCAGCCCATAACAGGGGACAGAGGTATTTATCAGGGAGAATGCCTGAGCGAATATCTTCACGCACCAGTAAACCTGAGAGAACAAAATAGATGAGCAGGAAGGGGAGGAGAGTAAGCATGAACGAAACCTCAAGGTGAATTTCAGCGAATACTCTTCACACCACGAATGCCTGGCAATAGCCAAAAAATGTAATTGCGTAGTGGTTTCATAAGAACAGAAGAAAGGGGACGGATTGCAGAAAACAGTGCGAGGCCTTACGCAAGGTACACCTTTAGCGCTTAAATTCTAAACGGCACTTGCGTCTTGCCCAGATTTACGTATAATGCGCGGGCTTGTCGTAATTGACGGCGGGTTCAATCTGAACCGGAGTGACTCATTTTGTTACTCAACAATGCTCCCAATTGGGGAGCTACGTAAGAACGGTTACACTCTCCCATCAATCGTAATGGGTTTGAGGAGTAATCATTTTCGTTTATAAAATAATTGGAGCTCTGGTCTCATGCAGAACCAAAGAATCCGTATCCGCCTTAAAGCGTTTGATCATCGTCTGATCGATCAATCAACCGCGGAAATCGTCGAGACTGCTAAGCGCACTGGTGCGCAAGTCCGTGGTCCGATCCCGCTGCCGACCCGCAAAGAGCGCTTCACCGTTCTGATCTCCCCGCACGTTAACAAAGACGCGCGTGATCAGTACGAAATCCGCACTCACAAGCGTCTGGTTGACATCGTTGAGCCAACTGAGAAAACCGTTGATGCTCTGATGCGTCTGGATCTGGCTGCCGGTGTAGACGTGCAGATCAGCCTGGGTTAATCAGGTCATCGAGCGATTGAGAGGTTGAAACAATGATTGGTTTAGTCGGTAAAAAAGTGGGTATGACCCGCATCTTCACTGAAGATGGCGTTTCTATCCCAGTAACCGTAATCGAAGTTGAAGCAAACCGCGTTACTCAGGTTAAAGATCTGGCTAACGATGGCTACCGCGCTATTCAGGTTACCACTGGTGCTAAAAAAGCTAACCGTGTAACCAAACCAGAAGCGGGTCACTTCGCTAAAGCTGGCGTTGAAGCTGGCCGTGGTCTGTGGGAATTCCGTCTTGCTGAAGGCGAAGAGTTCACCGTAGGTCAGGACATTAGCGTTGAGCTGTTTGCTGACGTTAAAAAAGTTGACGTAACCGGTACCTCTAAAGGTAAAGGTTTTGCTGGTACCGTTAAGCGCTGGAACTTCCGTACCCAGGACGCTACTCACGGTAACTCCTTGTCTCACCGCGTTCCGGGTTCTATCGGTCAGAACCAGACTCCGGGCAAAGTGTTCAAAGGCAAGAAAATGGCAGGTCAGCTGGGCAACGAACGTGTAACTGTTCAGAGCCTGGACGTAGTACGTGTTGACGCTGAGCGCAACCTGCTGCTGGTTAAAGGTGCGGTCCCGGGTGCAACCGGTAGCGACCTGATCGTTAAACCAGCTGTGAAGGCGTAAGGGGATAGCAATGGAATTAGTATTGAAAGACGCGCAGAGCGCGCTGACTGTTTCCGAAACTACCTTCGGTCGTGATTTCAACGAAGCGCTGGTTCACCAGGTTGTTGTTGCTTATGCAGCTGGTGCTCGTCAGGGTACTCGTGCTCAGAAGACTCGTGCTGAAGTAACTGGTTCTGGCAAAAAGCCATGGCGCCAGAAAGGTACCGGCCGTGCGCGTTCAGGTTCTATCAAGAGCCCGATCTGGCGTTCAGGTGGCGTGACCTTCGCTGCGCGTCCACAGGACCACAGTCAAAAAGTTAACAAAAAGATGTACCGCGGCGCGCTGAAAAGCATCCTGTCCGAGCTGGTACGTCAGGATCGTCTGATCGTTGTCGAGAAGTTCTCTGTAGAAGCGCCTAAAACTAAGCTGCTGGCACAGAAACTGAAAGACATGGCTCTGGAAGATGTGCTGATCATCACCGGTGAGCTGGACGAGAACCTGTTCCTGGCCGCGCGCAACCTGCACAAGGTTGACGTACGCGACGCGACTGGTATCGACCCGGTTAGCCTGATCGCCTTCGACAAAGTCGTAATGACTGCTGATGCTGTTAAGCAAGTTGAGGAGATGCTGGCATGATTCGTGAAGAACGTCTGCTGAAGGTGCTGCGCGCACCGCACGTTTCTGAAAAAGCGTCTACTGCGATGGAAAAAACAAACACCATCGTTCTCAAAGTTGCTAAAGACGCGACCAAAGCAGAGATCAAAGCTGCTGTGCAGAAACTGTTTGAAGTCGAAGTCGAAGTCGTTAACACCCTGGTAGTTAAAGGGAAAGTTAAACGTCACGGACAGCGTATCGGTCGTCGTAGCGACTGGAAAAAAGCTTACGTCACCCTGAAAGAAGGCCAGAACCTGGACTTCGTTGGCGGCGCTGAGTAAGTCGGAGGAGTAATACAATGGCAGTTGTTAAATGTAAACCGACATCTCCGGGTCGTCGCCACGTAGTTAAAGTGGTTAACCCTGAGCTGCACAAGGGCAAACCTTTTGCTCCGTTGCTGGAAAAAAACAGCAAATCCGGTGGTCGTAACAACAATGGCCGTATCACCACTCGTCACATCGGTGGTGGCCACAAGCAGGCTTATCGTATTGTTGACTTCAAACGCAACAAAGACGGTATCCCAGCAGTTGTTGAGCGTCTTGAGTACGATCCGAACCGTTCCGCGAACATCGCGCTGGTTCTGTACAAAGATGGCGAACGCCGTTACATCCTGGCCCCTAAAGGCCTGAAAGCTGGCGACCAGATTCAGTCTGGCGTTGATGCTGCAATCAAAGCAGGCAACACCCTGCCGATGCGCAATATCCCGGTTGGTTCTACCGTTCATAACGTAGAAATGAAACCAGGTAAAGGCGGTCAGCTGGCGCGTTCCGCGGGTACTTACGTTCAGATCGTTGCGCGTGACGGTGCTTATGTCACCCTGCGTCTGCGTTCTGGTGAAATGCGTAAAGTCGAAGCAGACTGCCGCGCTACTCTGGGCGAAGTTGGCAATGCTGAGCATATGCTGCGCGTTCTGGGTAAAGCTGGTGCTGCACGCTGGCGTGGTGTTCGTCCTACCGTTCGCGGTACTGCGATGAACCCAGTAGATCACCCACATGGTGGTGGTGAAGGTCGTAACTTTGGTAAGCACCCGGTAACTCCGTGGGGCGTTCAGACCAAAGGTAAGAAGACCCGCAGCAACAAGCGTACTGATAAATTTATCGTACGTCGCCGTAGCAAATAATTTTAGAGGATAAGCCATGCCACGTTCTCTCAAGAAAGGTCCTTTTATTGACCTGCACTTGCTGAAGAAGGTAGAGAAAGCGGTGGAAAGCGGAGACAAGAAGCCCCTGCGCACTTGGTCCCGTCGTTCAACGATCTTTCCTAACATGATCGGTTTGACCATCGCTGTCCATAATGGTCGTCAGCACGTTCCAGTCTTTGTTACCGACGAAATGGTTGGTCACAAACTGGGTGAATTCGCACCGACTCGTACTTATCGCGGCCACGCTGCTGATAAAAAAGCGAAGAAGAAATAAGGTAGGAGGAAGAGATGGAAACTTTAGCTCAACATCGCCATGCTCGTTCTTCTGCACAGAAGGTTCGCCTTGTTGCTGACCTGATTCGCGGTAAGAAAGTGTCGCAGGCCCTGGACATCCTGACCTATACCAACAAGAAAGCTGCGGTATTGGTCAAGAAAGTACTGGAATCTGCCATTGCTAACGCTGAACACAACGATGGCGCTGACATCGACGATCTGAAAGTCGCGAAAATTTTCGTAGATGAAGGCCCAAGCATGAAGCGCATTATGCCGCGTGCGAAAGGTCGTGCAGATCGCATCCTGAAGCGCACCAGCCACATTACTGTGGTTGTGTCCGATCGCTGAGACTCTGGAGACTAGCAATGGGTCAGAAAGTACATCCTAATGGTATTCGCCTGGGTATTGTAAAACCATGGAACTCTACCTGGTTTGCGAACACCAAAGAATTCGCTGACAACCTGGACAGCGATTTTAAAGTACGTCAGTACCTGACGAAGGAACTGGCTAAAGCGTCTGTATCTCGTATCGTTATCGAGCGTCCAGCTAAGAGCATCCGTGTGACTATTCACACTGCTCGTCCTGGCATCGTTATCGGTAAGAAAGGCGAAGACGTAGAAAAACTGCGCAAGGTCGTAGCGGATATCGCTGGCGTTCCTGCACAGATCAATATCGCTGAAGTTCGTAAGCCTGAACTGGACGCTAAATTGGTTGCTGACAGCATCACTTCTCAGCTGGAACGTCGTGTTATGTTCCGTCGTGCTATGAAGCGTGCTGTACAGAACGCAATGCGTCTGGGCGCTAAAGGTATCAAAGTTGAAGTTAGCGGCCGTCTGGGCGGCGCGGAAATCGCACGTACCGAATGGTACCGTGAAGGTCGCGTACCGCTGCACACTCTGCGTGCTGACATCGACTACAACACCTCTGAAGCGCACACCACTTACGGTGTAATCGGCGTTAAGGTATGGATCTTCAAAGGTGAGATCCTGGGTGGTATGGCTGCTGTTGAACAACCGGAAAAACCGGCTGCTCAACCTAAAAAGCAGCAGCGTAAAGGCCGTAAATAAGGAGCGTCGCTGATGTTACAACCAAAGCGTACAAAATTCCGTAAAGTGCACAAAGGCCGCAACCGTGGTCTGGCGCAGGGTACGGATGTTAGCTTCGGCACTTTCGGTCTGAAAGCTGTTGGCCGTGGTCGTCTGACTGCACGTCAGATCGAAGCAGCACGTCGTGCAATGACCCGTGCAGTTAAGCGTCAAGGTAAGATCTGGATCCGTGTATTCCCGGACAAACCGATCACCGAGAAGCCGCTGGAAGTTCGTATGGGTAAAGGTAAAGGTAACGTGGAGTACTGGGTTGCCTTGATCCAACCGGGCAAAGTCCTGTATGAAATGGACGGTGTTCCGGAAGAGCTGGCCCGTGAAGCCTTCGGCCTGGCAGCAGCGAAACTGCCTATCAAAACCACCTTTGTAACTAAGACGGTGATGTAATGAAAGCAAAAGAGCTGCGTGAAAAGAGCGTTGAAGAGCTGAACGCTGAGCTGCTGAACCTGCTGCGCGAGCAGTTCAACCTGCGTATGCAGGCTGCAAGTGGCCAGCTGCAACAGACCCACCTGCTGAAGCAAGTGCGTCGCAATGTTGCACGCGTTAAGACTTTACTGACTGAGAAGGCGGGTGCGTAATGACCGATAAAATCCGTACTCTGCAAGGTCGTGTTGTTAGCGACAAAATGGAGAAATCCATCGTTGTTGCTATCGAACGCATTGTGAAACACCCGATCTACGGTAAATTCATCAAGCGTACGACCAAACTGCACGTACATGACGAGAACAACGAATGTGGTATCGGCGACAAGGTTGAAATCCGTGAATGCCGTCCACTGTCCAAGACTAAGTCCTGGACGCTGGTTCGCGTTGTAGAGAAAGCGGTTCTGTAATACAGTACCCGTTCTCGATACGAATAAACGGCTCAGCGATGAGCCGTTTATTTTTTCTACCCATATTGCAGAAGCGGTGTTATAATGCCGCGCCCTCGATATGGGGCTTTTTAACGGCTCTGATTTTAGAGTCTCAGGTAGTAGTTGACATTAGCGGAGCACTAAAATGATCCAAGAACAGACTATGCTGAACGTCGCCGACAACTCCGGTGCACGTCGCGTAATGTGTATCAAGGTTCTGGGTGGCTCGCACCGTCGCTACGCAGGCGTAGGCGACATCATCAAGATCACCATCAAAGAAGCAATTCCACGTGGTAAGGTCAAAAAAGGTGATGTGCTGAAAGCGGTAGTGGTGCGCACCAAGAAGGGTGTTCGTCGCCCTGACGGTTCTGTCATTCGCTTCGATGGTAATGCATGCGTTATTTTGAACAATAACAGCGAGCAGCCAATCGGCACGCGTATCTTTGGGCCGGTAACTCGTGAACTTCGTACTGAGAAGTTCATGAAAATTATCTCTCTGGCACCAGAAGTACTCTAAGGAGCGAATCATGGCAGCGAAAATCCGTCGTGATGACGAAGTTATCGTGTTAACCGGTAAAGATAAAGGTAAACGCGGTAAAGTAAAAAATGTCCTGTCTTCCGGCAAGGTCATTGTTGAAGGTATCAACCTGGTTAAGAAACATCAGAAGCCGGTTCCGGCCCTGAACCAACCAGGCGGCATCGTTGAAAAAGAAGCTGCTATTCAGGTTTCTAACGTTGCAATCTTCAATGCGGCAACCGGCAAGGCTGACCGTGTAGGCTTTAGATTCGAAGACGGCAAAAAAGTCCGTTTCTTCAAGTCTAACAGCGAAACTATCAAGTAATTTGGAGTAGTACGATGGCGAAACTGCATGATTACTACAAAGACGAAGTAGTTAAGAAACTCATGACTGAGTTTAACTACAATTCTGTCATGCAAGTCCCTCGGGTCGAGAAGATCACCCTGAACATGGGTGTTGGTGAAGCGATCGCTGACAAGAAACTGCTGGATAACGCAGCAGCTGACCTGACAGCAATCTCCGGTCAAAAACCGCTGATCACCAAAGCACGCAAATCAGTTGCAGGCTTCAAAATCCGTCAGGGCTATCCGATCGGCTGTAAAGTAACTCTGCGTGGCGAACGCATGTGGGAGTTCTTTGAGCGCCTGATCACTATTGCTGTACCTCGTATCCGTGACTTCCGTGGCCTGTCCGCTAAGTCATTCGATGGTCGTGGTAACTACAGCATGGGTGTCCGTGAGCAGATCATCTTCCCAGAAATCGACTACGATAAAGTCGACCGCGTGCGTGGTTTGGATATTACCATTACCACTACTGCGAAATCTGACGAAGAAGGCCGTGCTCTGCTGGCTGCCTTTGACTTCCCGTTCCGCAAGTAAGGTAGGGTTACTGAATGGCTAAGCAATCAATGAAAGCACGCGAAGTAAAACGCGTAGCTTTAGCTGATAAATTCTTCGCTAAACGCGCTGAACTGAAAGCGATCATCTCTGATGTGAACGCTTCCGACGAAGATCGTTGGAACGCAGTTCTCAAGCTGCAAACTCTGCCGCGTGATTCCAGCCCGTCTCGTCAGCGTAACCGCTGCCGTCAAACAGGTCGTCCACATGGTTATGTGGGCAAGTTCGGGTTGAGCCGTATTAAGCTGCGTGAAGCCGCCATGCGCGGTGAAGTGCCAGGCTTGAAAAAGGCTAGCTGGTAATTGTCACCAATTGAATCACGGGAGTAAAGACAGATGAGCATGCAAGATCCGATCGCGGATATGCTGACCCGTATCCGTAACGGTCAGGCCGCGAATAAAGCTGCGGTCACCATGCCTTCCTCCAAGCTGAAAGTGGCAATCGCCAACGTGCTGAAGGACGAAGGTTTTATTGAAGATTTTAAAGTTGAAGGCGACACCAAGCCGGAACTGGAAGTGACTCTTAAATACTTCCAGGGTAAAGCTGTTGTAGAAAGCATTCAGCGTGTCAGCCGCCCAGGTCTGCGCATCTATAAGAAAAAAGATGAGCTGCCAAAAGTTATGGCCGGTCTGGGTATCGCAGTTGTTTCTACCTCTAAAGGTGTTATGACTGATCGTGCAGCGCGCCAGGCTGGTCTTGGCGGCGAAATTATCTGCTACGTAGCCTAATCGGAGGAAAAAATGTCTCGTGTTGCTAAAGCACCGGTCGTTGTTCCTGCCGGCGTTGATGTAAAAATCAACGGTCAGGTTATTACGATCAAAGGTAAAAACGGCGAGCTGACTCGTACTCTCAACGATGCTGTTGAAGTTAAACATGCAGATAATGCTCTGACCTTCGGTCCGCGTGATGGTTACGCAGACGGCTGGGCTCAGGCTGGTACCGCGCGTGCCCTGCTGAACTCAATGGTTATCGGTGTTACCGAAGGCTTCACTAAGAAGCTGCAGCTGGTTGGTGTAGGTTATCGTGCAGCGATCAAAGGGAATGCAGTAGGCCTGTCTCTGGGCTTCTCTCACCCTGTTGAGCATCCGCTGCCGGCCGGTATCACTGCAGAATGTCCAACTCAGACTGAGATCGTGCTGAAAGGCGCTGATAAACAGCTGATTGGTCAGGTTGCAGCAGATCTGCGCGCCTACCGTCGTCCTGAGCCTTATAAAGGCAAGGGTGTTCGTTACGCCGACGAAGTCGTGCGTACCAAAGAGGCTAAGAAGAAGTAAGGTAACACTATGGATAAGAAATCTGCTCGTATCCGTCGTGCGACCCGCGCACGCCGCAAGCTCAAAGAGCTGGGTGCAACTCGCCTGGTGGTACATCGTACCCCGCGTCACATTTACGCACAGGTAATTGCACCGAACGGTTCTGAAGTTCTGGTAGCTGCTTCTACTGTAGAAAAAGCTATCGCAGAACAATTGAAGTACACCGGTAACAAAGACGCTGCTGCAGCTGTAGGTAAAGCTGTTGCTGAACGCGCTCTGGAAAAAGGTATCAGCAATGTATCCTTTGACCGTTCCGGGTTCCAATATCATGGTCGTGTCCAGGCACTGGCAGATGCTGCCCGTGAAGCTGGCCTTCAGTTCTAAGGTAGAGGTGTAAGATGGCTCACATCGAAAAACAAGCTGGCGAACTGCAGGAAAAGCTGATCGCGGTAAACCGCGTATCTAAAACCGTTAAAGGTGGTCGTATTTTCTCCTTCACAGCTCTGACTGTTGTTGGCGATGGTAACGGTCGCGTTGGTTTTGGTTACGGTAAAGCGCGTGAAGTTCCAGCAGCGATCCAGAAAGCGATGGAAAAAGCCCGTCGCAATATGATTAACGTCGCGCTGAACAACGGCACCCTGCAGCACCCAGTTAAAGGTGTTCACACGGGTTCTCGTGTATTCATGCAGCCAGCTTCAGAAGGTACCGGTATCATCGCCGGTGGTGCAATGCGTGCCGTTCTGGAAGTTGCTGGGGTTCATAACGTTCTGGCTAAAGCATACGGTTCCACCAACCCGATCAACGTGGTTCGTGCAACTATTGATGGCCTGGAAAATATGAATTCTCCAGAAATGGTCGCTGCCAAGCGTGGTAAATCCGTTGAAGAAATTCTGGGGTAATTGACCATGGCAAAGACTATTAAAATCACTCAAACCCGCAGTGCAATCGGTCGTCTGCCGAAACACAAGGCAACGCTGCTTGGCCTGGGTCTGCGTCGTATTGGTCATACCGTTGAGCGCGAGGATACTCCTGCTGTTCGCGGTATGGTCAACGCGGTTTACTTCATGGTTAAAGTTGAGGAGTAAGAGATGCGTTTAAATACTCTGTCTCCGGCCGAAGGCTCTAAAAAGGCGGGTAAACGCCTGGGTCGTGGTATCGGTTCTGGCCTCGGCAAAACCGGTGGTCGTGGTCACAAAGGTCAGAACTCTCGTTCTGGCGGTGGCGTACGTCGCGGTTTCGAGGGTGGCCAGATGCCACTGTACCGTCGTCTGCCGAAGTTCGGCTTCACTTCTCGCAAAGCAGCGATCACAGCGGAAGTCCGTCTGTCTGACCTGGCGAAAGTTGAAGGCGGCGTTGTAGACCTGAACACGCTGAAAGCAGCTAACATTATCGGTATCCAGATCGAGTTCGCGAAAGTGATCCTGGCTGGTGAAGTTTCTACTCCGGTAACTGTTCGTGGCCTGCGTGTTACTAAAGGTGCTCGTGCTGCTATCGAAGCTGCTGGCGGTAAAATTGAGGAATAAGTAGCAGATGGCTAAGCAACCGGGATTAGATTTTCAAAGTGCCAAAGGTGGATTTGGTGAGCTGAAACGCAGACTGCTGTTTGTAATCGGCGCGCTGATTGTGTTCCGTATTGGCTCTTTTATTCCGATCCCTGGTATCGATGCCGCTGTACTTGCCAAACTGCTTGAGCAACAGCGAGGCACCATCATTGAAATGTTCAACATGTTCTCTGGTGGTGCTCTCAGCCGTGCTTCTATCTTCGCGCTGGGTATTATGCCGTATATTTCGGCATCCATTATTATCCAGCTGCTGACGGTCGTTCATCCGGCCCTGGCAGAACTGAAGAAAGAAGGGGAGTCTGGACGTCGTAAGATTAGTCAGTACACCCGCTACGGTACTCTGGTGCTGGCAATATTCCAGTCGATCGGTATTGCTACCGGTCTTCCGAATATGCCTGGTATGCAGGGCCTGGTCTTAAACCCAGGCTTTGCATTCTATTTCACCGCTGTTGTTAGTCTGGTCACAGGGACAATGTTCCTGATGTGGCTCGGCGAACAGATTACTGAACGTGGTATCGGTAACGGTATCTCAATCATTATCTTCGCCGGTATTGTTGCGGGTCTCCCGCCAGCCATCGCCCATACTATCGAGCAAGCGCGTCAAGGCGACCTGCACTTCCTCCTGTTGCTGTTGGTTGCAGTATTAGTATTTGCAGTGACGTTCTTTGTTGTCTTCGTTGAACGTGGTCAACGCCGCATTGTGGTGAACTACGCGAAACGTCAGCAGGGTCGTCGTGTCTATGCTGCACAGAGCACACATTTGCCGCTGAAAGTGAATATGGCAGGGGTAATCCCGGCGATCTTCGCTTCCAGTATTATTCTGTTCCCGGCAACCATCGCGTCATGGTTCGGGGGCGGTACTGGTTGGAACTGGCTGACAACAATTTCGCTGTATTTGCAGCCTGGGCAACCACTTTATGTGTTACTCTATGCGTCTGCGATCATCTTCTTCTGTTTCTTCTACACGGCGTTGGTCTTCAACCCGCGTGAAACAGCAGATAACCTGAAGAAGTCCGGTGCATTTGTACCAGGAATTCGTCCGGGAGAGCAAACGGCGAAGTATATCGATAAAGTAATGACTCGCCTGACTTTGGTTGGTGCGCTTTATATTACTTTTATCTGCCTGATCCCGGAGTTCATGCGTGATGCAATGAAAGTACCGTTCTACTTCGGTGGGACCTCACTGCTTATCGTTGTTGTCGTGATTATGGACTTTATGGCTCAAGTGCAAACTCTGATGATGTCCAGTCAGTATGAGTCTGCATTGAAGAAGGCGAACCTGAAAGGCTACGGCCGCTAATTGGTCGCCTGAGAAGTTACGGAGAGTAAAAATGAAAGTTCGTGCTTCCGTCAAGAAATTATGCCGTAACTGCAAAATCGTTAAGCGTGATGGTGTCATCCGTGTGATTTGCAGTGCCGAGCCGAAGCATAAACAGCGCCAAGGCTGATTATTTCGCATATTTTTCTTGCAAAGTTGGGTTGAGCTGGCTAGATTAGCCAGCCAATCTTTTGTATGTCTGTACGTTTCCATTTGAGTATCCTGAAAACGGGCTTTTCAGCATGGTGCGTACATATTAAATAGTAGGAGTGCATAGTGGCCCGTATAGCAGGCATTAACATTCCTGATCAGAAACATGCTGTGATCGCATTAACTTCGATCTACGGCATCGGCAAGACCCGTTCTAAAGCCATCCTGGCTGCAGCGGGTATCGCTGAAGATGTTAAGATCAGTGAGCTGTCTGAAGGACAAATCGACACGCTGCGTGACGAAGTTGCCAAATTTGTCGTTGAAGGTGATCTGCGCCGTGAAATCAGCATGAGCATCAAGCGCCTGATGGATCTTGGTTGCTATCGCGGTTTGCGTCATCGTCGTGGTCTGCCAGTGCGCGGTCAGCGTACTAAGACCAACGCACGTACCCGTAAGGGTCCGCGCAAACCGATCAAGAAATAATCGGGGTGATTGAATAATGGCAAAGGCACCAATTCGTGCACGTAAACGTGTAAGAAAACAAGTCTCTGACGGCGTGGCTCATATCCATGCTTCTTTCAACAACACCATCGTTACTATTACTGATCGTCAGGGTAACGCATTGGGTTGGGCAACAGCCGGTGGTTCCGGTTTCCGTGGTTCTCGCAAATCCACTCCGTTTGCAGCTCAGGTTGCAGCAGAGCGTTGCGCAGAAGCCGTAAAAGAATACGGCATCAAGAATCTGGAAGTTATGGTTAAAGGTCCGGGTCCGGGTCGTGAATCTACTGTTCGCGCTCTGAACGCCGCTGGTTTCCGCATCACTAATATTACTGATGTGACTCCGATCCCTCATAACGGTTGTCGTCCGCCGAAAAAACGTCGCGTATAACGCTCGTTTTTTAGGTTAGTTGGAGATAGAAAATGGCAAGATATTTGGGTCCTAAGCTCAAGCTGAGCCGTCGTGAGGGCACCGACTTATTCCTTAAGTCTGGCGTTCGCGCGATCGATACCAAGTGTAAAATTGAACAAGCTCCTGGCCAGCACGGTGCGCGTAAACCGCGTCTGTCTGACTATGGTGTGCAGTTGCGTGAAAAGCAAAAAGTTCGCCGTATCTACGGTGTGCTGGAGCGTCAGTTCCGTAACTACTATAAAGAAGCAGCACGTCTGAAAGGCAACACAGGTGAAAACCTGCTGGCTCTGCTGGAAGGTCGTCTGGACAACGTTGTATACCGTATGGGCTTCGGCGCTACTCGTGCTGAATCACGCCAGCTGGTTAGCCACAAAGCAATCATGGTAAACGGTCGTGTTGTTAACATCGCTTCTTATCAGGTTAAAGCGAATGACGTTGTTAGCATTCGTGAGAAAGCGAAAAAGCAATCTCGCGTGAAAGCCGCTCTGGAGCTGGCTGAGCAGCGTGAAAAGCCAACCTGGCTGGAAGTTGATGCTGGCAAGATGGAAGGTACGTTCAAGCGTCAGCCAGAACGTTCTGATCTGTCTGCGGACATTAACGAACACCTGATCGTCGAGCTTTACTCCAAGTAAAGCTTAGTACCAAAGAGAGGACACAATGCAGGGTTCTGTGACAGAGTTTCTAAAACCGCGCCTGGTAGATATCGAGCAAGTGAGTTCGACGCACGCCAAGGTGACCCTTGAGCCTTTAGAGCGTGGCTTTGGCCATACTCTGGGTAACGCACTGCGCCGTATTCTGCTCTCATCGATGCCGGGTTGCGCGGTGACCGAGGTTGAGATTGATGGTGTACTTCATGAGTACAGCACCAAAGAAGGCGTTCAGGAAGATATCCTTGAAATCCTGCTCAACCTGAAAGGGCTGGCGGTGAGAGTTCAGGGTAAAGATGAAGTTATTCTTACTCTGAATAAATCTGGCATTGGCCCTGTGACTGCAGCCGACATCACCCACGACGGTGATGTTGAAATCGTCAAGCCGCAGCACGTGATCTGCCACCTGACCGATGAGAACGCAGCTATTAGCATGCGTATCAAAGTTCAGCGCGGTCGTGGTTATGTGCCGGCTTCTGCCCGAATTCATTCGGAAGAAGATGAGCGCCCAATCGGCCGTCTGCTGGTCGACGCATGCTACAGCCCTGTAGAGCGTATTGCCTACAATGTTGAAGCAGCGCGTGTAGAACAGCGTACCGACCTGGACAAGCTGGTCATCGAAATGGAAACCAATGGCACAATCGATCCTGAAGAGGCGATTCGTCGTGCGGCAACCATCCTGGCAGAACAACTGGAAGCTTTCGTTGACTTACGTGATGTACGTCAGCCGGAAGTGAAAGAAGAGAAACCAGAATTCGATCCGATCCTGCTGCGCCCTGTTGACGATCTCGAATTGACTGTCCGCTCTGCTAACTGCCTCAAGGCAGAAGCTATCCACTATATCGGTGATCTGGTACAGCGTACCGAGGTTGAGTTGCTGAAAACGCCGAACCTGGGTAAAAAATCTCTTACTGAGATTAAAGACGTGCTGGCTTCACGTGGTCTGTCTCTGGGCATGCGCCTGGAAAACTGGCCACCAGCAAGCATTGCTGACGAGTAACCGGATCACAGGTTAAGGTTTTACTGAGAAGGATAAGGTCATGCGCCATCGTAAGAGTGGTCGTCAACTGAACCGCAACAGCAGCCATCGCCAGGCTATGTTCCGCAACATGGCAGGTTCACTGGTTCGTCATGAAATCATCAAGACGACCCTGCCTAAAGCGAAAGAGCTGCGTCGTGTAGTTGAGCCGCTGATTACTCTTGCCAAGACTGACAGCGTTGCTAATCGTCGTCTGGCATTCGCCCGTACTCGTGATAACGAGATCGTGGCAAAACTGTTTAACGAGCTGGGCCCGCGTTTCGCGAGCCGTGCCGGTGGTTACACTCGCATTCTGAAGTGTGGCTTCCGCGCAGGCGACAACGCTCCGATGGCTTACATCGAGCTGGTTGATCGTTCTGAGTCGAAAGCAGAAGCTGCTGCAGAGTAATCTGCAGTAACGTAAAAAAACCCGCTCCGGCGGGTTTTTTTATATCCGCACTATCCCCACTTCTCTACAATATCTGTATTAATTTTGTTCATCCCCTGGAGTTTATGATGTGGTTGCTCGACCAGTGGGCAGAACGCCATATTCGCGATGCCCAAACAAAAGGCGAATTCGATAACCTGTCCGGTAGCGGTGAACCGCTAATACTGGAAGATGATTCGCATATACCCCCTGAACTACGGGCTGGATATCGCTTACTGAAAAATGCGGGGTGTCTGCCTCCCGAGCTTGAACAGCGCAAAGAGGCGATTGAGCTTACTGACCTGCTAAAAGGGATACGGAAAGACGATCCCCGTCATGGAGAACTAAGCCGGCGGTTGGCTCTGGTTGAACTCAAGCTACGACAGGCAGGAATTGCGACTGATTTTCTGCACGGCGAGTATAGTGAAAGACTGATGCAGAAAATAAATGAGGAATAGCCATGTATCGTATCGGTGAACTTGCAAAGCTTGCTAACGTGACGCCGGATACCATCCGCTACTATGAAAAACAGCAGATGATTGATCATGAGGTGCGCACCGAAGGTGGGTTCCGCCTCTATACCGACAACGATCTGCAACGGCTGCGGTTTATTCGTTATGCACGCCAACTGGGATTCACGCTGGATTCGATCCGTGAGTTATTGTCGATCCGTATCGATCCGGCACATCACACCTGCCAGGAATCGAAAAGCATTGTCCAGGCCAGGCTGGATGAAGTTGAAGCGCGTATTCAGGAACTGCAAACCATGCAGCGCTCTCTGCAAAGGTTGAATGATGCGTGCTGTGGTACGGCCCACAGCAGTGTCTATTGTTCTATTCTGGAGGCCCTTGAACAAGGGGCAAGTGGAGAAACCCGGGGTTGTTGATTTTTTATCAGTCCGGGTCTAGACTCCCCTCGACATTAATCATGTTCAGGAGAAATTATGAGTCACTATCAGCATACGAAGGGACAAATTAAAGATAATGCCATTGAGGCTTTGCTTCACGACCCGCTTTTTCGACAGCGAGTTGAAAAGAACAAAAAAGGGAAGGGAAGTTATCTGCGCAAAAACAAACATGCAAAACGGGGGAACTGGGAGGCCAGTGGCAAGCAAGCGAATCGCTTATTTACCACTGGCCTTCCTGCTTTTAGCTGTTAAACGCGGTTATTCTGCTCTTTTAACAGATCGCGAATTTCAGTCAGTAATACTTCTTCTTTCGTAGGCGCGGGCGCCGCAGCAGGTTCTTCTTTTTTACGGTTGAGCTTGTTGATAAGCTTGATGGCCATAAAAATGGCAAACGCGACGATCACGAAATCAAATACGTTCTGAATAAACACGCCATAGTGCATCACCACTGCCGGGATATCCCCCTGTGCTTCCCGAAGCGTGAAGGCGAATTGTTTGAAATCAATGCCCCCAATTAATAGCCCTAAAGGTGGCATGATGATATCAGCCACTAAAGATGAAACGATCTTGCCGAACGCTGCACCAATAATGACACCCACTGCCAAATCCACCACATTTCCGCGCATCGCAAATTCGCGAAATTCTTTAACAAAACTCATTATGTTCTCCTTGTGCCAGCTGACGACTATAAGTTTAACAAATGATTAGCTAATTGCCATTGGGGATAAATAAACGTTATGAAAATAAAAGGCACAGGAATCAGAAGGATAATACTCAGGTGCTCTATCGCGAGCACCTGAATCATTACAGGAAGAATGGACTTGGCTGGAATAAACGTTCGACGTCGGTAATAAATTTTTTATCGGTCAGGAACATAATAACGTGATCGCCTTGTTCAATACGCAAATTATCATTGGCAATCATGACATCATTCCCGCGTACTACGGCGCCGATAATTGTGCCGGGTGGCAGCTTAATTTCATCGATGGCGCGACCCACTACGCGCGATGTGGTTTCATCACCGTGAGCGACAGCTTCAATGGCTTCAGCGACGCCGCGACGCAGTGAGGACACACCAACAATGTCTGCTTTACGAACGTGGCTCAACAGTGCGGAAATCGTTGCCTGCTGCGGTGAAATCGCAATATCAATTACGCTCCCCTGCACCAGGTCAACATAGGCACGACGCTGAATAAGTACCATGACCTTTTTTGCTCCCATGCGCTTGGCGAGCATGGCGGACATAATATTTGCTTCATCGTCGTTGGTGACGGCAATAAACAGATCAACTTGATCGATATGCTCTTCTGCCAGTAATTCCTGATCTGATGCATCGCCATAAAACACGATCGTGTTTTGTAGTTTTTCAGCAAGTTCAGAGGCGCGCTGTTGATCGCGCTCGATCAACTTCACGCTATAGTCTTTTTCCAGACGGCGAGCGAGACCTGCGCCGATATTACCCCCGCCGACCAGCATGATGCGTTTATAGGGCTTTTCGAGGCGCTGAAGTTCACTCATTACGGCACGAATATGTTGAGAGGCAGCAATGAAGAAGACTTCATCTCCTGCTTCGACAATGGTCGAGCCCTGAGGTCGAATCGGTCTGTCGTGACGGAAAATGGCTGCGACGCGGGTATCGATATGCGGCATATGTTCGCGCATCGTAGACAGCGCGTTTCCGATCAACGGACCGCCATAATAGGCCTTAACAACGGCCAGACTCACTTTCCCTTCTGCAAAGTTCACGACCTGCAGTGCGCCGGGATATTCGATCAGGCGATAAATATTATCGATAACCAGTTGTTCTGGTGCGATAAGGTGGTCGATTGGTACCGCTTCTGAGTTAAAGAGTTTTTCCGCATCGCGGACATAATCCGGGGAGCGGATACGGGCGATTCGGTTAGGCGTGTTGAAAAGCGAATAGGCCACCTGACAAGCGACCATATTGGTCTCATCCGAGCTGGTCACGGCCACTAACATATCGGCATCGTCAGCACCGGCTTCACGGAGGACACGTGGATGCGAACCGTGTCCCTGCACAACGCGAAGGTCAAATTTATCCTGCAGAACGCGCAGTCGATCGCCGTTGGTATCGACGATCGTAATGTCGTTGTTTTCACCTACAAGGTTTTCCGCCAGCGTCCCGCCGACCTGTCCTGCGCCCAGAATGATAATCTTCATATCTCGTGACCTGTTCTCAACATCACTCTTTGATTAGCTTAGCGTAAAAGAAGCCATCACCCTCTTCAGCGCCGGGCAGGTTCTGCTGGCCCGGGTGCTCCGGTGTCCCCGTATCGCGCAGCGTAGCGCCAGGAGTGCGTTTAAGGAAGGCTGAAATTTGCTGGCTATTCTCCTCCGGAAGAATGGAACAGGTGGCATAGACCAGCGTTCCGCCAGGCTTCAGGTGTGGCCAGATAGCGTCAAGGATCTCGGATTGCAGCTGCGCAAGTTCCTTAATATCACGGTCGCGACGCAGCCACTTAATGTCCGGGTGACGACGAATAACGCCGGTTGCCGAGCAGGGAGCGTCCAGCAAAATGCGGTCGAATTGAGTCTCGCCGCACCATTCTGTGGGCTTACGTCCGTCGCCTTGCTTGACCTGCGCCTTCATTCCTAAACGCTTAAGGTTGTCGTAGACACGCGAAAGTCGCTGATCATCAATATCCACAGCCATTACGCTGGCCTGCGGTGCGACTTCCAGAATATGCGTTGTTTTGCCCCCAGGCGCGGCACACAGGTCGAGGATCTGTTCGCCATTTTTGGGTTCGAGCCATGTCATACAGCCCTGAGCAGAGGCATCCTGAACGGTTACCCAGCCTTCATCGAATCCGGGTAAGGCATGCACCGGCACAGGGGAGGCTAAACGCACGGCATCAGGATAAGCATCATGCGCGAATCCACTCATTCCGGCTTCTTCCAGCAAGGCCAGCCATGCATCGCGGGTATGATGATTACGGTTAACGCGTAACCACATCGGCGGACGTTGATTATTTGCGTCAGCAATATCCTGCCACCGCTGCGGATACGCTTTTTTGAGGCGATTCAGAAGCCAGTCAGGATGAAGGAAACGGGTTTCGCTTTTTGCAAATTCTGCCAGAAGTTCTTCCTGTTGACGCTGGAACTGACGCAGTACGCCGTTGATCAGCCCTTTGAGCTGGGGACGTTTAATCGCGACGGCACCTTCTACCGTCTCAGCCAACGCAGCATGAGGTGGGATGCGGGTATGAAGAAGCTGATAGAAGCCAACCATAATCAAATAATGGACGGTACGCTGCTTACCGGTCATTGGGCGCGACATCAGCTTATTAATCAGCCATTCAAGCTGAGAAAGGGTGCGCAGGACGCCAAAACAGAGCTCCTGAAGCAGAGCTTTGTCTTTGTCGGACACTTTTTGCTGCAGTGGAGGCAGGACATTACTCAGTGATTGACCCTGCTCGACAACCTGCTCAACGGCCTGTGCCGCCAGACTGCGTAGATTTTGTTTTTTCATAACCGTAAAAATAAAAATGCCCGGAAACACCGGGCCTTAAGAATAAATTTGCTCAGGCAAGGCGAGAGCCAGGGATAAACCATTCGCGACGGGAATTTAACAGATCCTGAGCACTCATTGCCTTTTTACCCGCGGGCTGCAGTGATTCCAGATTCAGGATCCCTTCCGAGGTTGCCACCTGGATACCATTTTTGCTGGCTTCGATAATTGTACCCGGCTCAGCAGACGTATTGCCTTCAATGACGGACGCTTTCCAGACTTTAACAGGTTGCTCATCGATCACCATCCAGCTCATTGGCCACGGATTAAAGGCGCGAATGCAACGCTCAAGCTGTGCGGCGGAGAGGGACCAGTCGACCCGCGCCTCTTCTTTGCTGAGTTTTTCGGCGTAGGTCACCAGGGTCTCATCCTGAACTTCAGGGGTAGCCGTATTATCAGCAAGCTGCTGCAAGGTTTTGATGAGTCCTTGTGGACCCAGATCCGCCAGTTTGTCATACAGCGTGGCACTGGTGTCGTCGGCGGTAATTGGACAGGCCAGTTTATACAACATGTCGCCGGTGTCTAAACCTACATCCATCTTCATGATGGTGACGCCGGTTTCAGCATCACCCGCCCACAGCGAGCGCTGGATCGGTGCCGCGCCACGCCAGCGTGGAAGCAACGAACCATGTACGTTGACACACCCCAGACGAGGCATATCAAGCACGACTTTTGGCAGAATTAAGCCGTAAGCCACCACCACCATGACATCAGCATTGAGATCGGCAACAAGTTGCTGATTTTCCTGAGGTCGTAAGGATGCGGGCTGGTAAACGGGTAACCCATGTTCTTCTGCCAGCACTTTCACCGGGCTGGGCATGAGCTTTTTACCACGGCCTGCCGGGCGATCCGGTTGGGTAAACACGCCAACAACCTGGTGGCCAGAAGATAACAGCGCGTCAAGATGACGCGCTGCAAAATCAGGGGTACCCGCGAAGATAATACGTAGTGTTTTAGACACGATGATCCTTGTATCCGGGGGGATGTTATGCGCGGGAGCGCAAACGATCCAGTTTCTCTACTTTCTGACGAATACGCTGCTGCTTCAATGGTGAGAGGTAATCGATAAACAGTTTACCGACCAGGTGATCCATCTCATGCTGAATACAAATCGCCAGCAGATCGTCTGCTTCCAGTTCGAACGGGTTGCCTTCACGATCCAGGGCGCGAATTTTCACTTTTTCGGCACGTGGAACTAAAGCACGCTGTTCAGGAATGGACAGACAACCTTCCTCAATACCTGTTTCACCGCTCTTTTCCAACAGCTCAGGGTTGATCAGCACCAGACGGCCATCGCGATTCTCAGAAACGTCGATCACGATAATACGCTTGTGAATGTCCACCTGAGTTGCCGCAAGACCAATGCCTTCTTCGGCGTACATGGTATCGAACATATCATCAACGATACGCTGAATTTCTGCATTCACTTCTTTGACCGGTTCAGCGACGATGCGAAGGCGCTCGTCCGGAATATGTAACACTTGCAAAACTGCCATAAATTTCCAGAGTCGTGTTCAGGAGTTGATAAGAATACTATCTCTATTCTAGACAAATCCCCCATCGATTGACAGCATCCGTGACCAATCGCAATGATTGCAGAGGCTGCTTATGGCAGGGAAAAGGATGACGTCGACGGAGATATGGTTACGGCTAATCCACACAGGCTCTCTGTGTGGTGATCAGATGCTCGCAGCGGCAGCGCGACTACTTATGCAGACAAGGATTGATGATGCCGTTGTCAGAGATGCCGGGCTGTCAACAAAACAGGCTCAACAGTTCTTTGCGCTTGATGAAAATGAACTGCAACGAAATCTGGCGTGGCTTGAACAGCCGGAGAACCATCTGCTGACGGCGGATGATCCTCGTTATCCCCCTTTACTTCGCACGATCCCTGACTACCCCAGCGCATTGTTTATTAAAGGCAATCCTGAAGCCCTTATTACCGTTCAACTGGCGGTTGTGGGTAGCCGCGCGCCATCCTGGTACGGTGAGCGATGGGGGAAAATCCTGTGCGAACAACTTTCACAAAGTGGTTTCACGATCACCAGTGGGCTGGCCTGCGGTATTGACGGCGTCGCTCATCACGCCGCGCTGTCTGTAAAAGGGCGAAGTGTCGCGGTGCTTGGAAACGGGCTGTTTAGCATTTATCCCCGTCGGCATCAGGCTCTGGCTGCACGGCTTATCGAATCAGAGGGGGCTATTGTGTCAGAGTTCCCGCTGTCAGCGCCGCCCTGGCCGGCAAATTTTCCACGTCGTAACCGAATCATCAGCGGTCTGAGTCTGGGCGTGCTGGTGGTGGAGGCCGCTTTAAGAAGCGGCTCACTCGTCACGGCACGGTATGCGCTAGAACAGGGGCGAGAAGTCTTTGCCTTACCTGGCCCGATAGGTAACCCGGGGTGTGAGGGCCCCCACTGGCTCATCAAGCAGGGGGCAACGCCTGTGACGAGCGTCGAGGACATCCTTGAAAATTTGCAATATGGCTTGCACTGGTTAACAGATGAACCCGAAAAGCGACATTTTTCATCAGATCAGGAGAAGGTGGCATTGCCATTTCCCAGCCTCCTGGCTAACGTAGGAGATGAGGTAACACCTGTTGACGTTGTCGCTGAACGTGCCGGCCAACCTGTGCCAGTAACGGTAGCACAGCTACTCGAACTGGAGTTAGCAGGGTGGATCGCAGCTGTACCCGGCGGCTATGTCCGATTGAGGAGGGCAAGCCATGTTCGACGTACTGATGTATTTGTTTGAGACTTACATCCATAACGAAGCAGAAATGCGAGTGGATCAGGACAAATTGACACAGGATCTTACCGATGCGGGGTTTGAACGGGAAGATATTTATAATGCGTTGATGTGGCTGGAAAAACTGGCTGATTATCAGGAAGGCCTTGCCGAACCGATGCAGCTTGCTTCTGACCCATTGTCTGTGCGCATTTATACCGCTGAAGAGTGTGAAAGGCTGGACGCCAGCTGCCGGGGATTCATCTTATTCCTTGAGCAGATTCAGGTGCTAAACCTCGAAACAAGAGAAATGGTGATAGAGCGTGTTATGGCGCTGGATACGGCAGAGTTCGAACTGGATGACCTCAAGTGGGTGATCCTGATGGTTCTGTTTAATATTCCAGGCTGTGAAAATGCCTATCAGCAAATGGAAGAATTACTCTTTGAAGTGAATGAAGGTATGCTGCACTAATTCAATGTGCAGCACCAAGAGTTGTTATGGCCAAATCAGCACTGTTCACGGTGCATAAAAACGAGCCCTGCCCACAGTGCGGGGCTGAACTTGTCATTCGGTCCGGGAAACACGGTCCGTTTCTCGGTTGTTCACACTATCCGGAATGTGATTATGTTCGTCCCCTGAAAAGCCAGGCGGACGGACATATCGTTAAAATTCTGGAGGGGCAGCTTTGCCCGAAGTGTGGAGGCGAACTGGCGTTACGGCAGGGCCGTTTTGGTATGTTCATTGGTTGCAGTCGCTATCCTGAATGTGAACATACGGAACAAATTGATAAGCCAGATGAAACGGCAATCGCCTGCCCCCAGTGCCAGCGCGGACAACTGGTACAGCGTCGTTCTCGTTTTGGTAAAACCTTCCATTCCTGCGATCGTTATCCTGAATGCCAGTTCGTTATCAATTTCAAACCGGTAGCGGGTACCTGCCCTCATTGCGATTATCCGTTACTTATAGAGAAGAAAACGGCGCAAGGTATGAAACGCTTTTGCGCCAGTAAACAATGTGGAAAGCCGGTTTCGGCGGATGAAATCAGTGAATAATAACCTGCCAACAGGATCCATTGCGCACGCAGTGGAGGTCCTGAAAAATGAAGAAGTCATCGCCTATCCAACAGAAGCTGTCTTTGGGGTCGGTTGCGATCCTGACAGCGAGACAGCTGTGAATCGCTTACTTACGCTAAAACAGAGACCTGTCGAAAAAGGATTGATTTTGATCGCTGCTAATTATGAGCAGCTTAAACCCTATATTGATGATTCCATGCTCACGCCAGCACAACGGGATACCATCTTTTCGGCGTGGCCAGGGCCGGTGACCTTTGTTTTCCCGGCGCAGCCAACTACGCCACGCTGGTTAACAGGGCGTTTCGATTCCCTCGCTGTCCGTGTCACCGATCATCCGCTGGTGGTAGAGCTATGTCTGGCGTTTGGTAAACCGCTGGTCTCAACCAGTGCCAACCTTACCGGGCAGCCTCCTTGCCGGAGCACCGAAGAGGTGCTGGCGCAGTTCGGGAATGACTTCCCGGTAGCCGTCGGTGAAACCGGAGGTCGTCTTAATCCGTCGGAAATCCGCGACGCCTTGACCGGCGAACGTTTTCGCCAGGGGTAATATGATGGAAACCTATGCCGTTTTTGGTAATCCGATCGCACACAGCAA
Source organism: Enterobacter cloacae subsp. cloacae ATCC 13047 (assembly GCF_000025565.1). Lineage (NCBI taxonomy): Bacteria > Pseudomonadati > Pseudomonadota > Gammaproteobacteria > Enterobacterales > Enterobacteriaceae > Enterobacter > Enterobacter cloacae. The sequence goes on along the minus strand of NC_014121.1, from coordinate 4,792,089 downwards.
GTCTCCGCTGATCCATCAGCAGTTTGCTGAACAACTGCAGATTGATCATCCCTATGGCCGGGTGCTGGCACCTGTTGATGCCTTTGTTACTACCCTGAATGCTTTTTTTGACGCGGGTGGTAAAGGTGCCAATGTGACGGTGCCTTTTAAAGAAGAAGCCTTTGAACGTGCGGATGAATTAACTGAGCGCGCGTCTCTTGCGGGTGCCGTGAATACGCTTAAACGGCTGGAGGATGGACGCCTTCTGGGTGACAACACTGACGGAATCGGCTTACTTAGCGATCTGGAAAGACTCTCATTTATTAAACCCGGGTTCCGGGTTCTGTTGATTGGTGCTGGTGGGGCATCGCGAGGCGTACTGTTACCGCTCCTTTCACTGGATTGTGCAGTGACCATTACCAATCGCACCTTTTCCCGGGCGGAAGCGTTGGCGGCGTTGTTTGCGCATACTGGCAGCGTGAGTGCGGTGGCTCTTGATGATCTTATCCACCATGAATTTGATCTTATCATTAATGCCACCTCCAGCGGCATTGGTGGGGAAGTACCGGCGATCCCGTCCTCTTTGGTAAACAGCCACCTCTATTGCTACGACATGTTTTATCAGAAAGGGAAAACTCCTTTCCTTAGCTGGTGTGAACAACACGGCGCGAAACAGCTGGCTGATGGTCTGGGCATGCTGGTGGGGCAGGCTGCGCATGCAGTCTTGCTCTGGCACGGTGTATTACCTGCTGTCGAACCCGTCATTGAAAAGCTGAAACAGGAACTTATGGCGTGAACCAGGCGATTCACTTTCCCGACAGAGAACAGTGGGATGAGAGTAAGCAAGCGGTCTGTTTCCCGGTGCTCGTGCATGGGATGCAACTGACATGTGCCATTAGCGGTGAAACGCTCAAGCGCCGCTTTGGTGGCTCAAATCCATTATAGGTGTTTTGCGAAAATCGCTGGGATCTTGAAGAAGAAGCCAGCGATTTGATCCGCGATCAGCAGGAAGACGATCAGGGCTGGGTCTGGCTGTCCTGATCCAGATACTCATCTTTCCATTTCACGTAATTATTCGCTGAATATTTCAGACCTTCTCTTTCCGCTTCTGTTAAGGGGCGGATCTGCTTTACCGGGCTGCCTAAATAGAGATAACCGCTTTCGAGCCGTTTATGTTGAGGGACAAGACTCCCGGCACCAATCATCACATCATCCTCTACGATGACACCATCCAGCAGGATCGATCCCATGCCAACCAGCACCCGGTTTCCGATAGTGCAGCCGTGAAGCATGACTTTATGGCCGACGGTAACATCTTCTCCTATAACAAGTGGATTGCCGTCCGGGTTATATGAGGATTTGTGGGTGACATGCAGCACGCTGCCATCCTGAATATTAGTGCGTGCGCCAATTGCCACATAGTTAACGTCTCCCCTGATCGCAACGAGCGGCCAGATGCTGACATCATCGGCCATTCGGACATCGCCAATGACCACACTGCTGGCATCGATCATCACGCGATCGCCTTTTTGTGGAAACAGATCTTTATACGGACGTAGTACTGCAGACATATCTACCTCGACAGATGAGCGCTATACAGAAGACTTTGATCATATTTTTGGAACGAGGCAAGGCAAAATACGTCAATATTTAAGCAGATCGGGCGGGATTTCAGCGAAAAGCGCGGAAAATCATCAGTCAGAAAAAAAGATCTAAAAAATACTTGTGCTAAAAAATGGGATCCCTATAATGCGCCTCCATCGACACGGCGGATGTGAATCACTTCACAAACAGCCCGGTCGGTTGAAGAGAAAAAATCCTGAAAATCAGGGTTGACTCTGAAAGAGGAAAGCGTAATATACGCCACCTCGCGACAGAGCGCTGAAGCGCGTCGCAACTGCTCTTTAACAATTTATCAGACAATCTGTGTGGGCACTCAAAGTGACATGGATTCTTAACGTCGCAAGACGAAAAATGAATACCAAGTCTCAAGAGTGAACACGTAATTCATTACGAAGTTTAATTCATTGAGCATCAAACTTTTAAATTGAAGAGTTTGATCATGGCTCAGATTGAACGCTGGCGGCAGGCCTAACACATGCAAGTCGAACGGTAGCACAGAGAGCTTGCTCTCGGGTGACGAGTGGCGGACGGGTGAGTAATGTCTGGGAAACTGCCTGATGGAGGGGGATAACTACTGGAAACGGTAGCTAATACCGCATAACGTCGCAAGACCAAAGAGGGGGACCTTCGGGCCTCTTGCCATCAGATGTGCCCAGATGGGATTAGCTAGTAGGTGGGGTAACGGCTCACCTAGGCGACGATCCCTAGCTGGTCTGAGAGGATGACCAGCCACACTGGAACTGAGACACGGTCCAGACTCCTACGGGAGGCAGCAGTGGGGAATATTGCACAATGGGCGCAAGCCTGATGCAGCCATGCCGCGTGTATGAAGAAGGCCTTCGGGTTGTAAAGTACTTTCAGCGGGGAGGAAGGTGTTGTGGTTAATAACCGCAGCAATTGACGTTACCCGCAGAAGAAGCACCGGCTAACTCCGTGCCAGCAGCCGCGGTAATACGGAGGGTGCAAGCGTTAATCGGAATTACTGGGCGTAAAGCGCACGCAGGCGGTCTGTCAAGTCGGATGTGAAATCCCCGGGCTCAACCTGGGAACTGCATTCGAAACTGGCAGGCTGGAGTCTTGTAGAGGGGGGTAGAATTCCAGGTGTAGCGGTGAAATGCGTAGAGATCTGGAGGAATACCGGTGGCGAAGGCGGCCCCCTGGACAAAGACTGACGCTCAGGTGCGAAAGCGTGGGGAGCAAACAGGATTAGATACCCTGGTAGTCCACGCCGTAAACGATGTCGATTTGGAGGTTGTGCCCTTGAGGCGTGGCTTCCGGAGCTAACGCGTTAAATCGACCGCCTGGGGAGTACGGCCGCAAGGTTAAAACTCAAATGAATTGACGGGGGCCCGCACAAGCGGTGGAGCATGTGGTTTAATTCGATGCAACGCGAAGAACCTTACCTGGTCTTGACATCCACAGAACTTTCCAGAGATGGATTGGTGCCTTCGGGAACTGTGAGACAGGTGCTGCATGGCTGTCGTCAGCTCGTGTTGTGAAATGTTGGGTTAAGTCCCGCAACGAGCGCAACCCTTATCCTTTGTTGCCAGCGGTCCGGCCGGGAACTCAAAGGAGACTGCCAGTGATAAACTGGAGGAAGGTGGGGATGACGTCAAGTCATCATGGCCCTTACGACCAGGGCTACACACGTGCTACAATGGCGCATACAAAGAGAAGCGACCTCGCGAGAGCAAGCGGACCTCATAAAGTGCGTCGTAGTCCGGATTGGAGTCTGCAACTCGACTCCATGAAGTCGGAATCGCTAGTAATCGTAGATCAGAATGCTACGGTGAATACGTTCCCGGGCCTTGTACACACCGCCCGTCACACCATGGGAGTGGGTTGCAAAAGAAGTAGGTAGCTTAACCTTCGGGAGGGCGCTTACCACTTTGTGATTCATGACTGGGGTGAAGTCGTAACAAGGTAACCGTAGGGGAACCTGCGGTTGGATCACCTCCTTACCTTAAAGAACCTGCCTTTGTAGTGCTCACACAGATTGTCTGATGAAAAGTAAATAGCAAGGCGTCTTGCGATTGAGACTGTACGTCCCCTTCGTCTAGAGGCCCAGGACACCGCCCTTTCACGGCGGTAACAGGGGTTCGAATCCCCTAGGGGACGCCACTTGCTGGTTCGTGAGTGAAAGTCACCTGCCGTCATATCTCAAAACTGACTTGCGAGTCATGTTTGAGATATTTGCTCTTTAAAAATCTGGATCAAGCTGAAAATTGAAACGACACATCTTTAATGGTGTGTTCGAGTCTCTCAAATTTTCGCAATCAGAAGTGAAACATCTTCGGGTTGTGAGGTTAAGCGACTAAGCGTACACGGTGGATGCCCTGGCAGTCAGAGGCGATGAAGGACGTGCTAATCTGCGAAAAGCGCCGGCGAGGTGATATGAACCCTTGACCCGGCGATGTCCGAATGGGGAAACCCAGTGCAATCCGTTGCACTATCGTTAACTGAATACATAGGTTAACGAGGCGAACCGGGGGAACTGAAACATCTAAGTACCCCGAGGAAAAGAAATCAACCGAGATTCCCCCAGTAGCGGCGAGCGAACGGGGAGCAGCCCAGAGTCTGAATCAGCTTGTGTGTTAGTGGAAGCGTCTGGAAAGTCGCACGGTACAGGGTGAAAGTCCCGTACACGAAAGCACACAGGCTGTGAACTCGAAGAGTAGGGCGGGACACGTGGTATCCTGTCTGAATATGGGGGGACCATCCTCCAAGGCTAAATACTCCTGACTGACCGATAGTGAACCAGTACCGTGAGGGAAAGGCGAAAAGAACCCCGGCGAGGGGAGTGAAAAAGAACCTGAAACCGTGTACGTACAAGCAGTGGGAGCACCTTCGTGGTGTGACTGCGTACCTTTTGTATAATGGGTCAGCGACTTATATTCTGTAGCAAGGTTAACCGTATAGGGGAGCCGAAGGGAAACCGAGTCTTAACTGGGCGTTAAGTTGCAGGGTATAGACCCGAAACCCGGTGATCTAGCCATGGGCAGGTTGAAGGTTGGGTAACACTAACTGGAGGACCGAACCGACTAATGTTGAAAAATTAGCGGATGACCTGTGGCTGGGGGTGAAAGGCCAATCAAACCGGGAGATAGCTGGTTCTCCCCGAAAGCTATTTAGGTAGCGCCTCGTGAACTCATCTTCGGGGGTAGAGCACTGTTTCGGCTAGGGGGCCATCCCGGCTTACCAACCCGATGCAAACTACGAATACCGAAGAATGTTATCACGGGAGACACACGGCGGGTGCTAACGTCCGTCGTGAAGAGGGAAACAACCCAGACCGCCAGCTAAGGTCCCAAAGTCATGGTTAAGTGGGAAACGATGTGGGAAGGCCCAGACAGCCAGGATGTTGGCTTAGAAGCAGCCATCATTTAAAGAAAGCGTAATAGCTCACTGGTCGAGTCGGCCTGCGCGGAAGATGTAACGGGGCTAAACCATGCACCGAAGCTGCGGCAGCGACGCTTATGCGTTGTTGGGTAGGGGAGCGTTCTGTAAGCCGTTGAAGGTGGCCTGTGAGGGTTGCTGGAGGTATCAGAAGTGCGAATGCTGACATAAGTAACGATAAAGCGGGTGAAAAGCCCGCTCGCCGGAAGACCAAGGGTTCCTGTCCAACGTTAATCGGGGCAGGGTGAGTCGACCCCTAAGGCGAGGCCGAAAGGCGTAGTCGATGGGAAACAGGTTAATATTCCTGTACTTGGTGTTACTGCGAAGGGGGGACGGAGAAGGCTATGTTAGCCGGGCGACGGTTGTCCCGGTTTAAGCATGTAGGCGGAGGTTCCAGGTAAATCCGGTACCTTTTAACGCTGAGGTGTGATGACGAGGCACTACGGTGCTGAAGTAACAAATGCCCTGCTTCCAGGAAAAGCCTCTAAGCATCAGGTAACACGAAATCGTACCCCAAACCGACACAGGTGGTCAGGTAGAGAATACCAAGGCGCTTGAGAGAACTCGGGTGAAGGAACTAGGCAAAATGGTGCCGTAACTTCGGGAGAAGGCACGCTGATATGTAGGTGAAGCCCCTGCGGGTGGAGCTGAAATCAGTCGAAGATACCAGCTGGCTGCAACTGTTTATTAAAAACACAGCACTGTGCAAACACGAAAGTGGACGTATACGGTGTGACGCCTGCCCGGTGCCGGAAGGTTAATTGATGGGGTTAGCGGTAACGCGAAGCTCTTGATCGAAGCCCCGGTAAACGGCGGCCGTAACTATAACGGTCCTAAGGTAGCGAAATTCCTTGTCGGGTAAGTTCCGACCTGCACGAATGGCGTAATGATGGCCAGGCTGTCTCCACCCGAGACTCAGTGAAATTGAACTCGCTGTGAAGATGCAGTGTACCCGCGGCAAGACGGAAAGACCCCGTGAACCTTTACTATAGCTTGACACTGAACACTGGTCCTTGATGTGTAGGATAGGTGGGAGGCTTTGAAGCGTGGACGCCAGTCTGCGTGGAGCCATCCTTGAAATACCACCCTTTAATGGCTGGTGTTCTAACGTAGACCCGTAATCCGGGTTGCGGACAGTGTCTGGTGGGTAGTTTGACTGGGGCGGTCTCCTCCCAAAGAGTAACGGAGGAGCACGAAGGTTAGCTAATCCTGGTCGGACATCAGGAGGTTAGTGCAATGGCATAAGCTAGCTTGACTGCGAGAGTGACGGCTCGAGCAGGTGCGAAAGCAGGTCATAGTGATCCGGTGGTTCTGAATGGAAGGGCCATCGCTCAACGGATAAAAGGTACTCCGGGGATAACAGGCTGATACCGCCCAAGAGTTCATATCGACGGCGGTGTTTGGCACCTCGATGTCGGCTCATCACATCCTGGGGCTGAAGTAGGTCCCAAGGGTATGGCTGTTCGCCATTTAAAGTGGTACGCGAGCTGGGTTTAGAACGTCGTGAGACAGTTCGGTCCCTATCTGCCGTGGGCGCTGGAGAATTGAGGGGGGCTGCTCCTAGTACGAGAGGACCGGAGTGGACGCATCACTGGTGTTCGGGTTGTCATGCCAATGGCACTGCCCGGTAGCTAAATGCGGAAGAGATAAGTGCTGAAAGCATCTAAGCACGAAACTTGCCCCGAGATGAGTTCTCCCTGAGACTTAAAGTCTCCTGAAGGAACGTTGAAGACGACGACGTTGATAGGTCGGGTGTGTAAGCGCAGCGATGCGTTGAGCTAACCGATACTAATGAACCGTGAGGCTTAACCTTACAACGCCGAAGATGTTTTGGCGAAGAGACGATTTTCAGCCTGATACAGATTAACAGAATTTGCCTGGCGGCTTTAGCGCGGTGGTCCCACCTGACCCCATGCCGAACTCAGAAGTGAAACGCCGTAGCGCCGATGGTAGTGTGGGGTCTCCCCATGTGAGAGTAGGGAACTGCCAGGCATCAAATTTAGTGTGCTGATATGGCTCAGTTGGTAGAGCGCACCCTTGGTAAGGGTGAGGTCCCCAGTTCGACTCTGGGTATCAGCACCACTTTATACTTAGGTTAAAGTTCGGCAAGAAGTAAAAGAATTTGTCTGGCGGCTTTAGCGCGGTGGTCCCACCTGACCCCATGCCGAACTCAGAAGTGAAACGCCGTAGCGCCGATGGTAGTGTGGGGTTTCCCCATGTGAGAGTAGGGAACTGCCAGACATCAAACAAGTGAAAAGGCCATCCGAAAGGATGGCCTTTTTGCATTTCTACACGGCACACAGCGTAGGCCGGGTACGGCGAAGCCGCCACCCGGCATAACAAACGACTAGTGAATCACCTGTGACAGGAATGCTTGCGTGCGTTCTGACTTCGGATGCGCAAAGAACTCATCCGGTGGCGCCTGTTCAACAATCTCTCCGCGATCCATAAAGATCACCCGGTCAGCCACGGTCCTGGCGAACCCCATTTCGTGAGTCACGCACAGCATAGTCATTCCAGATTGCGCCAGCCCAATCATGGTATCCAGAACTTCTTTCACCATTTCAGGATCCAGCGCTGAAGTTGGCTCATCAAAAAGCATAATTTTGGGCTTCATGCACAGTGAACGGGCGATAGCCACACGCTGCTGCTGGCCACCCGATATCTGGCCTGGAAATTTATTGGCGTGTTCAGCAATACGTACACGTTCCAGATAGTGCATCGCTAACGCTTCAGCTTCCTTTTTTGGCATTTTGCGCACCCAAATCGGCGCAAGCGTACAGTTCTGCAGCACCGTCAGATGGGGGAACAGGTTAAAGTGCTGAAACACCATCCCGACTTCCTGACGCACGCGTTCGATGTTGCGAATATCTTCATTCAGTTCGATACCATCAACAACAATACGCCCCTGTTGATGCTCCTCAAGGTGATTGATGCAGCGAATGGTTGTCGATTTCCCGGACCCGGAAGGGCCGCAAAGGACAATGCGTTCGCCCTGCTTGACCTTAAGATTGATATCTTTCAGGACGTGAAATTGCCCGTACCATTTATTTACGTTTTCAAGCGTAATCATCGCGTCGGCGGGTGTCATAGTTATTTGGCTCATAATTTCCTCAGTGCGGTGTACGCCCGGTGTTAAAGCGCTTTTCCAGATGCTGGCTATAGCGCGACATGCTAAAACAAAAGATCCAGTAGATCAGAGCAGCAAAGACATATCCTTCGGTGGACATGCCAAGCCAGACAGGGTCAACCGTTGCCTGTTGCACGCTGCTAAAGAGATCGAACAATCCGATAATGATCACGAGGCTGGTATCTTTGAAGAGGGCGATGATCGTGTTCACCAGCCCAGGGATAACCAGCTTGAGTGCCTGCGGAAGTATCACCAGCCCCTGTGTTTTCCAGTAACCGAGCGCCAGTGATTCCGCAGCCTCATACTGCCCTTTAGGCAATGCCTGCAGACCGCCACGCACCACTTCCGCAACGTAGGCTGACTGGAACAGAATGACTCCTACCAGGGCACGGATCAGTTTGTCTATCGTCGTGCCTTCTGCCATAAACAATGGCAGCATGACCGAAGACATAAAAAGGACGGTAATAAGCGGTACACCGCGCCAGAACTCAATGAAAATAACCGAGAGCACACGGACAACGGGCATTTTTGAGCGACGGCCAAGCGCCAGTAAAATGCCCCACGGCAGCGCGCCAGCGATCCCAACAGAAGCAATAATCAGCGTCAGCGTTAAGCCGCCCCACTGTCGGGTTTCCACGCGTTCCAGCCCCAGGAAACCACCGTACAACAGCACCCACACAACAATCGGATACACCACCGCCCAGCAGGCGATGTACTGTCCGCGTTGCGGCAGCCTTTTCCAGAACATCACGGCGATGGAGAGCAGCCCAATAACCAGCGCCAGATTGATTCGCCAGCGTTGTTCGTGCGGATACAATCCATACATGAACTGACCAAAACGCTCGTGGATAAACACCCAGCAAGCGCCAGCTTTTGTACAATCTGCCCGGGTTGAACCGACCCAGTTAGCCTGCAAGAAAGCCCAGTTAATGAGTGGCGGGATCAACTCCCACATCAGCCACAGACAAATTATTGTCAGCAGACTGTTACCCCAGCTGGAGAACAGATTCTTACGCGCCCAGAGAATAAAACGCCCACCTGTCGGGTTGGCAGGACGCGAAGAGTGCGACAGTATCGCTTTTGTCATCATAGTTCCTTAGCGCTCAACCAGTGCAATACGGCGGTTATACAGGTTCATCAGCAACGAGATCGCCAGGCTGATAATCAGATAGACGGACATAGTGATGGCAATGGTTTCAATGGCCTGTCCTGTCTGGTTAAGCACGGTTCCGGCGAACAGTGACACCATATCCGGGTAGCCAATAGCGGCTGCCAGCGACGAGTTTTTGACAATATTGAGGTACTGGCTGGTCAGGGGCGGAATGATGACCCGTAACGCCTGTGGAATAATGACCTGTCGAAGCGTTACCGTATGAGGTAACCCCAGAGAGCGTGCTGCCTCGTGCTGTCCATGCGGGACTGCCTGGATCCCCGCCCGAATGATTTCGGCAATAAACGCAGACGTATAAATGGAAAGGGCCAGGGTCAGGGCCGCCAGTTCAGGAATTAATACCATCCCGCCCTGGAAGTTAAAGCCCCGCAGATGTGGGACATCCCAGTGTAACGCGGCACCAAAAAGCCAGTGTGTCAGTAGCGGCAGACCGATAATCAAAAGCGCCGCAATTGGCCATGTCTTGCGAAGCTGCCCGGTTTTGATCTGATGTTTGCGGTTATAGCGAAATAGCCCGGCAGAGAGGGCGAGCGCGATGATAATCGCGGCGATAAAAGCATATATCCCTTCTGCGAGTTCAGGAGAAGGAATATAGAGCCCACGGTTGCTCAGGAAAAACAGATCGAAGGCATCGACAGCCTGACGTGGGCCCGGAAGGTTACGCAGTACGGCGAAATACCAGAAAAAAATCTGCAGCAGCGGCGGGATATTACGGAACGTCTCAATGTAAATGGTGGACAGCTTTCGCAGCAGCCAGTTATCTGACAGGCGAGCGAGGCCAATAAAAAAGCCCAGTATGGAGGCGAAAACAATACACAGCGCGGAGACCAGCAGTGTATTGAGTAAACCGACGAGGAACACGCGGCCGTAGGTATCGCCTTCCTGATAGTCAATAAGATGCTGAACAATGCCAAAACCCGCACTGCGATCCAGAAAAGCAAAGCCGGAGGTAATACCGCGATTATTCAGGTTGGTAACCGTGTTATGAATTAAATAAATGGCGATAAGAACAACCGCAAGAATGGCAATAATCTGGAATAGCCAGGCGCGGACCGCGGGATGAGAAAAGGATAACGATCCTTTTACGGGGGAGCGGCGATGGAACATAAAGAAACCTCGGTAACCATGACTCTGGAGTGGGCACTGCGTTCACAGTGCCCGTTACAGCAAAGACTTAACGTACTGGCGGTGCGTACTGAATACCGCCGTTATTCCAGAGATTGTTCTGGCCGCGTTTGATCTTCAGCGGGCTTTCCGATCCCACGTTGCGCTCAAAGATCTCAGCGTAGTTGCCCACCTGTTTAATGATGTGGTACGCCCACTTGTTATCCAGCTTCAGATCCTTGCCAAAATCGCCTTCTGTGCCCAGCAGGTGTGCCATATCCGGGGTAGAGGGTTTGGCGGCTTTCTCATCGACGTTTTTCGAGCTGATGCCCATCTCTTCTGCATTTAACATGGCGAACAGGGTCCAGCGAACGATAGAGAACCAGTCTTCGTCGCCACGGCGAACGACGGGTCCAAGGGGTTCTTTGGAGATGACTTCAGGCAGGACGATCCACTCTGCCGGGTTACTCAGCTTAATACGCAGCGCGTAGAGCTGTGACTGGTCAGACGCCAGCGTATCGCAACGGCCAGATTCCAGCGCTTTGGCTGATTCATCAGAGCGATCGAATGTCACCGGGGTGTACTTCATATTATTCGCTTTGAAATAATCGGCGACGTTAAGCTCGGTATCGGTACCGGCCTGAATACACACGGTCGCACCGTCCAGCTCTTTGGCGCTTTTCAGACCCGCTTTATTGTGGGTCAGGAAACCGATGCCGTCATAATAAGTGACACCTGTGAATGACATCCCCATTCCTGCATCACGGGAGGAGGTCCAGGTGGTATTACGGGAGAGCATGTCCACTTCGCCGGACTGCAGCGCGGTGAAACGTTCTTTGGCCGTCAGCGGGGTATATTTTACTTTGCTGTCATCACCGAAAACGGCAGCGGCGACGCCCCGGCAGACGTCAACATCGATACCGGTAAATTTGCCGTTAGCATCGGCATAAGAGAAGCCAGGCAAACCGTCGCTGATACCGCACTGAACAAAACCTTTCTTTTTAACGGCATCCAGCGTTGTGCCCGCATGGGCCTGACCCGCAACAGCAAACAACATACCCGCAGCGGCCAGGCTGGCTATCATCGTCTTTTTCATAATGCATCCTGTGTGGCTAAATTTATCGTTATTTAGGTGTTTTAAACACTTTTACCCATCTGTGGCGTTGGCCGACGTTTATATAGCAAACGTAATGCCAGGTTTCGCGCTCGATGAAATAAGCGATAAGTGAACGCTTAATGCTGAGTGTAGACAGGCTTAAATAAAAGGAGCGCCCCGAAACGGTGCGAAATTACAACCTGTGCCACAAATCGGAGCAAAACTTTTAAGGAGGGTCAGAAAAAAAGAAGAGATAGTTTCCAGAGTGAATATTGGCCGGGTATTCAATAATATGAATGGGTGAAAATCATCAAAACTGAATACAAAATTAAAAGGGGAAGTGAAAAAGAGGTGACAGGCTTCTGGCTAAAATTAATGGCGTGAATAAATACGGGATTTTTACTGATTTGATATTACTGCAATCATTCAAAGCAAAAGCGCGGCCAGAGCCGCGCTTTCTGAACAGATGTTATCGGGTCAGGGCAACAATACCCAGCGTCAACCCCGCCACCGCGGCAGCACCACCAGCGATAGCACCTGCTGTTTCCCAGTTATCCTGAGTGGTACCTTTCATACAGGTATTGGTATGAACCAGTCGGCCCTGATCGTCGTATACCGGTACACATGGAGAGTCGTGCGCGCATCCAGCCAGCAGCGCAGCGAGTAGTGCAACGGAAATGAATCTTTTCATGATGTTACCTCAGTATTATTTCGCGTCCGCTATAAAGCCAGGAGGGCTATTAACGAACTGGAGGTTATTTTACCACCGGGATAAGCCCACGTTACACGAGGAATAATCTCAAATTATGTTGTTTGTAAACATCGTGGAGAAAAGTGTTTCGTCAGAACGAATTAATGGAGAAATTATGGAGTAACAACGTGGCGTTCTTACTTAATGCAAACTGACTCTTTTTAACACTGCGATCTTAATACACTGTTTATCTTAAAATAAAAAAGGCACCAGAGGTGCCTTTCAGGTATTCATTACTCTTTATGGCGCGTAAAGCGTCGCCGGACGACCACAAAGAAAACGGGCACGAAGAAGATAGCCAGAAGCGTTGCGGAAAGCATGCCCCCCATGACCCCTGTCCCGACCGCGTTTTGCGCACCGCTCCCGGCGCCATGGCTGATCACCAGCGGCATGACGCCAAGAATAAAGGCGAGCGAGGTCATCAGGATCGGTCGAAGGCGCATTCTCGATGCTTCCAGCGTGGCTTCAATGATGCCTTTACCCTCTTTTTCCATCAGATCTTTGGCAAACTCAACGATCAGAATGGCGTTTTTAGCCGACAAACCAATCGTTGTCAGCAAACCCACCTGGAAATAGACGTCATTGTTCAAGCCACGTAACGCTGCTGCAACCAGCGCCCCTATGACTCCCAGCGGAACCACCAGCATAACTGAGAAGGGAATGGACCAGCTTTCGTAAAGAGCAGCCAGACACAGGAACACCACAATCAGTGAAATGGCGTACAACGCAGGCGCCTGATTTCCGGAAAGTCGCTCCTGATAAGACATTCCTGTCCAGTCATACCCGATGCCGGAAGGCAGTTTTGCAGCAAGACTTTCCATCAGCGCCATGGCCTCACCGGTACTTTTACCGGGGGCGGACTCACCGATGATCTCCATGGATGGCATCCCGTTATAGCGCTCCAGGCGAGGTGAACCGTACACCCAATGCGAGGTGCTAAAGGCGGAGAAAGGAACCATCTCACCATTTGCGCTGCGTACATACAGGTTGCTGATGTCACCAGGCAGCATACGGAAGCGCGCATCGGCCTGGACATAGACTTTTTTCACGCGTCCATGATCGATAAAGTCATTTACATAAGTTCCACCCAGGGCCGTTGAGATGGTCTGGTTGACATCAGAAAGACTGATGCCCAGCGCCTGAGCCTTCTCCTGGTCGACATCCAGTTTAAACTGCGGGGTATCTTCCAGACCATTTGGCCGCACGCGCACCAGCATGTCAGGGTGCGCTTTCACCATTCCGAGAAGCTCATTTCGCGCCTGCGTCAGCGAGGTATGCCCCAGGTTTGCCTGATCAATCAGTTCGAAGTCGAAGCCCGTTGCGGTTCCCAGTTCGATAATCGCAGGCAGGTTAAACGGAAATACGAGCCCATCTTTTATCTGACTGAAGGCTTTTGTCGCGCGGCCAACAATCGCCTCAACGCTATTTTCCGCCCCCGGTCGTGCTTCCCAGGGCTTCAGGCTGATGAAGGCAATCCCGGCGTTCTGGCCCTGGCCGCTAAAACTAAAACCATTAACGGTAAAGACAGATTCAACATTGGCCTTCTCGTTTTTCAGATAATAGTTCTGGACCTGATCGAGGACCTGCTGCGTACGCGTCTGGGTCGCACCGGCCGGAAGTTGAACCATCGTCATAAATACCCCCTGGTCCTCTTCGGGCAGGAAGGAGGTGGGCAAGCGCAGGAACAGCACCGCCATACCACCCACAATGATGATGTACACCACCAGGTAGCGTCCGGTCTTGCGTAAAATGCCGCTCACGCTGTTGCTGTAGTGCTCCACGCTACGGTCAAAAAGCGCATTAAACCAGCCAAAGAAACCGCCTTTCTTTTCGTGGTGATCGCCGGATACCGGTTTAAGCAGGGTTGCGCACAGCGCGGGGGTCAGGATCAGGGCGACCAACACGGAGAGCGCCATTGCCGAAACGATGGTCAGCGAAAACTGCCGATAGATGGCCCCGGTCGAGCCACCGAAAAATGCCATCGGGATAAAGACCGCCGACAGCACCATGGCTATACCCACCAGTGCGCCCTGAATCTGTTCCATCGACTTCTGCGTCGCCTCTTTCGGCGGCAGTTTGTGTTCTACCATCACGCGTTCGACGTTCTCAACGACCACGATGGCATCATCAACCAGCAAGCCTATTGCCAGCACCATCCCGAACATCGTCAGGGTATTGATGGAGAACCCGAACGCCGCCAGCACCGCGAAGGTACCCAGCAAAACAACCGGCACCGCGATAGTGGGGATAAGCGTCGCGCGCAGGTTTTGCAGGAACAGATACATCACCAGGAAGACGAGAATGATCGCTTCAAACAGGGTTTTCACCACTTCGTGAATAGAGATCTTCACAAACGGCGTGGTGTCGTACGGATAAACCACCTTCAGACCCTGTGGGAAGAATTGCTGCAGTTGCGCCAGCTTGCTCTTGATGGCCGACGCCGTATCCAGCGCATTTGCACCGGTCGCCAGCTTAATCCCCAGGCCGGTTGCGGCCTGCCCGTTGATTTTGGTCACCATATTGTAGTTTTCACCGCCCAGTTCAATGCGTGCGACATCCTTCAGATGCACCATCGAGCCGTCCTGGTTCACCTTCAGCGTCACGCGGCCAAACTCTTCCGGTGATTTCAGGCGGGTTTGCGCAATGATCGAGGCGTTCAATTGTTGGCCCGGCACGGACGGCGTTCCGCCTAGCTGGCCTGCCGCTATCTGGTCATTCTGGGTTTTCAGTTGATTAATAATGTCCAGCGGCGTCAGCTGGTATTTATTCATCGCGTTACTGTCGAGCCAGATGCGCATTGCATACTGGGCACCAAACAGCTGAACATCACCCACCCCAGTGGTTCGACTAATGGCATCTTTCACATTCGAGGCGACGTAGTCGGAAATGTCATCCTGCGAGAGGCTTTTATTGTCTGAAACAAAGCCAGCCACCAGCAGGAAGCTGCTGCTGGACTTCTCAACGCCGATCCCTTGTTGCTGCACTTCCTGCGGCAGCAGCGGCATGGCGAGCTGAAGTTTATTCTGAACCTGAACCTGGGCGATATCCGGGTCTGTACCAGACTCAAAGGTCAGGGTGATGGTGACATTACCTGCAGAATCGCTGGTGGATGACATATACATCAGGTTATCGATGCCGTTCATATTCTGTTCGATAACCTGCGTCACGGTATCCTGCACCGTCTGCGCATCTGCGCCAGGGTAGGTTGCGGTTATGGCAACCGCGGGTGGGGCGATAGTCGGATACTGCGCTACAGGCAGTTTGAGGATCGCCAGCCCACCTGCAATCATCAAAATGATGGCGAGTACCCAGGCGAAAACCGGCCTCTGGATAAAGAAATTAGCCATGACGTCGTTCCTTAACCGGCTGGAGTCGTAGAGGTATCGGGTGTGGCGACGACGGTAGCCCCAGGTTTGGCTTTTTGTAACCCACTGACAATCACGCGGTCACCGTTTTTCAGCCCCTCTGTGACCAGCCAGCGATCGCCAATGGCCTGAGAGGCAACGACGGTGCGTGACTCAACCTGGTTTTTGTCGTTAACAATCAGGACGGTTGCATCCCCACGCGGCGTGCGGGTGACGCCTTGCTGTGGGATCAGAATCGCATTCGGCTGCGTACCCTCATTAATGCGGGCGCGTACAAACATTCCCGGTAACAGCAGGTGTTGCGGATTCGGGAAAATCGCCCGCAGAGTGATGGAGCCAGTGCTTTCATCAACCGTCACATCAGAAAACTGCAGCGTGCCTTTTAGCGGATAGGGCTGACCATTCTCCATCAACAGCTCGACGGTGCTGGTGGTCTCCCCTTTTTGCAGGCTTGTCTGCTTCAGACGCATAAAATCATTGCTGGACTGGGTGACATCGACATACATCGGATCCAGTTGCTGTACCGTTGCGAGGGCGTTTGCCTGGCCGTTGGTGACGAGAGCTCCCTCGGTCACGCTGGATTTACCAATGCGACCATCGACGGGAGAGGTGACTTTGGTATAGGCAAGGTTGATGCGTGCGCTTTCAACTCCTGCTTTTGCAGCAACGACACTGGCATCCGCCTGCTGAGCCGTCGCAACGGCCTGGTCGTACTCCTGCTTACTGACATACTGTGTGCCCACCAGCGGGAGATAACGTTTCACCGTCAGGTGCGCAATATTGGCTGCCGCCTGGGCTTTCGCCAGCTCTCCTTTTGCGCTGTCATACGCCGCCTGATAGCTGGCGGGATCGATCTGATAAAGTGACTGGCCAGCTTTGACATCGCTGCCTTCGGTGAAATTGCGACGCAGGATAATGCCGCTAACCTGAGGACGCACTTCCGCAACGCGAAACGCATCTGTTCTGCCCGGCAGCTCTGTTGTCACAGTGAGGGGGGCACTTTTGACAATGTGTACACTCACCTGAGGCGGCTGCGGTTGATGTTGCTGATTTTCCTGCCCATCGCATCCGGCAAGCAGTGCGGCGCAGACAATAAAACCGGTTAAGGGCAAGCGTCTGAAATGATTCGTCATTACTGTTCCTTTAAATACCCATTAACCGATATTTCCGTGGATCGGTGACAGGGCAGGGGACAAAAACAAAAAATGTAGCTGCGTATAATAATGAGGGTATTTAATGTTTTTTAATTTATAAGTGCGGATAAATGCGGCAGGAAAGAAAATCAGAAGAAGGCTTTGCGTTTACAGCAATATACTTTAACAAAAGTAATCAGGAGAGTGATGTTTCATAGAGGGCATTCATCTGTTTTGTGAATTTAATTATTGGTATGTATTTACCTCAGTTATAAATAAAGCGAATTGACTTTTTTTGTGCAGAATTCACCTTGTCTTTCATGAATACTTCTGATTACAAAACCCTACTAAACAGCTTAATTCTTGTGAGTAACGAGTAGTCGTCCATGGCGCGTAAAAAGAAAGCAGAGGCTCAACAAACCCGTCAACAGCTGATTGAAGCGGCTATCGGGCAGTTTGCGACACGTGGCGTAACCAACACAACGCTGACGGATATCGCCGATGCGGCAAAGGTGACGCGTGGGGCCGTCTATTGGCATTTCACCAGTAAAACAGAGATATTTAATGCTATCTGGGAACAGCAATTGCCGCTTCGCGATCTCATTCGCGACAGACTTTCTCTTTCCGAAAAAGATGATCCCTTGTTAATGCTTCGTGAGCAATTTATCACTGCGTTGCAATATATTGCGCATGAGCCTCGCCAGTGGGCGCTGTTACAGATTTTGTATCATAAGTGTGAATTTACCAGTGATATGGTTTCCGAGTATGAAATCAGGAAACGTATTGGTTTCAACAATGATTTTCTACGTGCGACACTGGAGCGCTGTATTTCACGAAACATCATTTCTTCGCAGGTCAATGTGGATTTAACGCTGATAGTGTTCCACGGATTTTTTAGCGGAATAATTAAAAACTGGTTAATGAATAACGACAGCTTCAACCTCTATCAACAGGCACCTGCTCTGGTCGATAACATTCTGGCGACACTCCCGGTGGTGCGAGTGTCGCCACGTGAAGAAGCTTACGACTCGGTGTCGGGCAAGATCTCTCCCTGCTCGCAAAGCGTTTCAATGGTCTGCGCACTGACAGGCTTTCCTAACAAATAGCCCTGAAGGGTATTACAGCCCAGTTCCGTCAAAAAGGCTTGCTGTGCTTCGGTTTCCACCCCTTCAGCCACTACTTTCAGATTCAGCGTTTTCGCCAGGGCGACAATCGCGGAGACAATGGTCGCATCTTTGCTTTCTCCACTGAGCTCTTTTACAAACGCCCTGTCGATTTTCAATTCACAGGCGGGTAAGCGTTTAAGATACAGCAGGCTCGAGTAGCCGGTACCAAAGTCATCAATAGAGGCTTTCACACCCGCATTCGTCAGCTCTGTCAGCACCCGCACGCTCTCATCCGGGTTACTCATCGCAGTGGTTTCCGTCACTTCAAGGATCAGCATTTCCGGCGGCACCTGGTGACGTGTCAGACAATCAAGCACCGTACTCACCAGCGAAGGTTGTTCAAACTGAAGTGTCGACAGGTTCACCGCCATTGACCAGTTTTGATGCCCTTTAAGGTGCCATTCCCGCAACTGGCGGCAGGCTTCGTTGATAACCCAGTTGCCAATGGGAATGATCTGTCCCGTTTTTTCCGCCAGCGGCAGGAACAGGTCTGGCGTCAGCAATCCCAGCTTCGGGTGTTGCCAGCGCAGGAGTGCCTCAAACCCGAGTACGGGGCCTGCCGGCGCGTGGAATTTGGGCTGATAATGCAGCTGTAGCTCATTACGATCGATGGCCAGCCACAGATCGTTCATCAGCTGCAAATGGGTTTGCGCCAGCGTGTTCATGGAGGGCTGGAAAAAGTGATAACCGTTACGGCCCATATGCTTGGTGTGGTACATCGCCGCATCGGCGTTAAACATCAGCTCGCGATCGGTTTTGCCATCGTGAGGATAAAGCGCAATGCCAATACTGAGGGTCACCACCAGTTTATACGGATCCACATTGAATGGACTATCGATAGTGCGCACCAGGGCATTGGCAAGGGAGGCTGCATCGTCCGGCCCCCCAACTTCTGCCAGCAGAACAAATTCATCACCGCCAATACGTGCAAGGGTGTACTGGCCTTTCAGGGGGAGCAGCAGGCGTTGCGTAACGGCAACCAGCAGTTTATCGCCGACATCATGCCCGTAGGCGTCATTGACGGTTTTAAAGCCGTCGAGATCCATAAACATCAATGCGAAATGCGTGCCTTCACGGTCTGCTTTGTTGATGGCCTGATCGAGTCGATCTTCCAGCAGGATACGATTGGGCAGGCGCGTCAGCGTATCCTGTAGCGCCAGCTGGGCCAGCTCCCGGTTTGCTTCCGCCAGAGACGAGGCGAGGAGAGAGGTACGTGCCTGCAGGCGCGCATCCAGCATCGACACCAGCAGGGTGATACCAAGGATGGCCAGTGCGACAACGCTCACCAGCACGGCCAGCCAGCTGCCGTTAATCCCCTCATGGTGAGCCATGGTCGACACTGGAAACTGTGCGGCTTTCATCCCCGCATAATGCATTCCGGCAATCGCAATCCCCATCGTGATTGCGGCACCCATGCGCATCAGCGCGACCTGAGCGGCCTCATGACGCAGGCGGAACGTCAGCCACAGTGCCGCGAGCGACGCAGCAAGCGCAATAGCGACTGATATCGCCACCCATGTTTTATCCCAGATAATACCGGGCGTAACCTCCAGGGCCGCCATGCCGGTGTAATGCATGGCCACAATACCGGTTCCCATGACTAGTGCACCGGGCAGCAGACGGCGCAAACGCAGCTGCTCGCAGCTGACAAGCCACAGCGCAAACAAGGATGAACCCACGGCGATAACCATCGATAACCCCGTCAGGGTGGCGTTGTAGCTCATGCGCATGGAGAGATCCATCGCCAGCATGCCGATAAAATGCATCGCCCATACGCCAATCCCCATTGCAACACCGCCACCGGCCAGCCAGATGCGCGCTGCCACGCCCTGACTTCCCGCCACACGCGCGGCCATATTCAGCGCGGTATAGGCAGCAAGGATAGCGACAACAAAGGAGAGGACGACAAGGATATGGTTGTATTGGCTAACCAGCATGATCGGTTCAACTCGAGTGTGAGGTTACGCAAGGGCGGTGGTGAAGGGCGAGACATTATCATCGTAAGGTAATGACTCAAAGGGATTTAAATCCCCGTTTTTATTAAGTGATTTCGGGGTTTTTGACGACGTTGGCGGCTCAGTCCAGCTCTGAACAATTGACGAGTTTAAGCGGGTTCACGGAATCCATATTGCGACACTTATCGGTTTCGGTGCTCATCAGTTCAATCCACTGCATCAGCAACGCATCAAAGAGAAAAACTGAGACAGCAAAGACAACCAGCCACCAGTATTTACGAATCATTATGACATTCCGGAAGAAGAGAGCCAGTAAGGTGGTGGAAATATACACGAAAAGCGGCGGTTGAAAAGTGGGGAAAGCGAAGGTTTACAAAGCGTTGACGGTGGCAGATGTGGAGCAATAAAAAAGGCGCATCCCCATGCCAGGTAGCGCCTTTTTAAACAAGCATTTCGCTAACCGAAATTAGTTCATGCCGTATTTTTTCAGTTTCTTACGCAGAGTACCACGGTTGATACCCATCATCAGCGCAGCGCGGGTTTGGTTACCGCGGGTGTATTGCATCACCATGTCCAACAGTGGCTGTTCAACTTCAGCCAGTACCAGCTCATACAGGTCATTAACATCCTGACCATTCAGTTGAGCAAAATAGTTCTTCAGTGCCTGTTTAACCGAGTCACGCAGGGGTTTTTGAGTTACCTGATCCTGAGAGTTAACGGTAGAAACGGTCAGTACGTCAGAATTTACGCGTTGTTCGAACATAGTTCTGTCAGCTCTTTATTTCATTACGCAAGATTTTCGAAGTATGCCTCCAACGCCTCCAGCTGTTCGCTGGCATCCTCTATGGCGTTGAATGTGCGCCGAAACTGGTCATTTGGAGCGTGCTCCTGGAGATACCAGGAGACGTGTTTACGCGCAATTCGGTACCCTTTTGCCTGGCCGTAGTGGTCATGCAGTTCCCGAACATGCGAACAAAGCAAGCGCTTAACCTCTGCCAGTGGCAGCGGGGCAAGCAGCTCCCCAGTGTCCAGATAATGCTGGATTTCCCGAAAGATCCAGGGTCTTCCCTGAGCTGCACGTCCTATCATCAGAGCATCAGCTCCCGTATAGTCGAGCACAGCTCTGGCTTTAAGCGGGTCAGTAATGTCGCCATTCGCGATAATCGGAATGGAAACTTTCTGCTTAACTGCCCGAATGCTGTCGTATTCAGCTTCACCGTTGAACAAACAGGCGCGAGTGCGTCCGTGAATGGTCAGGGCCTGAATGCCACAGTCTTCGGCCAGTTGGGCAATCTCTACACAGTTACGGTGTTCCGGCGACCAACCCGTGCGAATCTTCAACGTAACAGGAACGTCCACTGCGCTGACAACCGCCGTCAGGATTGACTTCACCTGGTCGGGGTATTGCAGAAGGGCTGAACCTGCAAGCTTGCGATTCACTTTTTTGGCCGGGCAACCCATGTTGATATCAATAATCTGGGCGCCACTTTCCACGTTAATCCGCGCGGCATCTGCCATCTCTTCAGGCACACTTCCGGCGATTTGCACGGTGCGAATACCTGGTTCATCAATGTGCACCATCCGAAGGCGGGATTTGTCGCTTTCCCAGACCTGCGGGTTAGACGACATCATCTCGGAAACGGTTAAACCGGCTCCCATCTCATAACACAGCGTCCTGAACGGCCGGTCGGTAATACCTGCCATTGGGGCTGCGATCAGGCGATTTCTGAGCTGGTGGTGTCCGATGCGCATGAGTTAAGAAATGACCATACTGTGACTGCAAGGCGGCGTATATTACGCATTTTTTGCACGAGATGAAAGGCCAAACTTTGAACAATCCACTGTTGTAGATCAAGGAATCGCCACCCAGTCACAATGATGAAAATTATTTTTTATTTAAATCATTATGTTATGTATTAACGGCGATTTTATGACCGCTTACAATTTCCCGTAACTTCTCATCATTTCTCAAAAAATGAATCCGTTGAGCGGGATATTCTGCTGTTTTTAGCAGCAGATTCTCCCGCTTCTATGCGATCTGCGTCGCATTTTAGAACATCATCTCAGTACGAAAAATGTTCTTATTTTTTACGGCCCGTAATGCGGCACCACTCTTCTTTTTCCACCACCGGATCGAGGGTGAAGAGATCGGCGTAGGCTTCGCAGACGCTGTCAGCCTGGCTTGCCAGGATACCGGAAAGCCCCAGCAGACCGCCCTCAACGGGCAGCACGCTGATTAACGGTGCAAGCTCGCGTAATGGGCCTGCCAGGATGTTAGCGACCACCACATCGGCTTTCATGGCCTCTGGCTGCGCGTCCGGCAGATACAGCTCAAGGCGATCGGAAACGCCGTTACGCTCGGCGTTATCACGACTGGCCTGAATAGCCTGCGGATCGATATCGATCCCGATGGCTTTTGCGGCGCCCAGCTTCAGTGCGGCAATGGCGAGGATCCCGGATCCACAGCCGAAGTCGATCACGGTTTTCCCTTCCAGATCCAGACCATCCAGCCACTGCAGGCACAGTGAGGTGGTCGGGTGGGTGCCGGTACCGAATGCCAGACCCGGGTCGAGCATCACGTTGACCGCGTTTTCATCGGGAACCTCACGCCAGCTTGGGCAGATCCACAGACGCTTGCCAAACTGCATGGGGTGGAAGTTATCCATCCACTCGCGTTCCCAGTCTTTGTCTTCCAGTTGTTCGATCTTGTGTGCAAAACCCGCGCCCAGCAGAGGATTCTGTTCCAGAATCGCGACCACTTCTTTCATGTCGGTTTCGGCATCAAACAGGCCAATCACGTCGGTATCGCCCCACAGGCGCGTTTCGCCCGGCAGCGGCTCAAAAACCGGCGTGTCATGCGTGTCCTGGAAGGTGATAGAGACCGAGCCGGCCTCCATCAGCGCATCGCTCAGCTCTTCGGCGTGAGCACCGGTTGTGTTCAGTTTTAGTTGGATCCACGGCATGGCAAAACTCTTTATTTATCAGTAGACATCATAGCGGGTTGTGGGACGGGTTGACCGAAACGGTTCCCCACCACAAACGCCAGTAAACTTAACAGTAACGAAGGCACAATTGGATGGAAGCCCAGGTACTGGATCTTAAAGGTGGCGAGCACGGCGTACACGACACCGCCAACAATCATGCCGCTTAGCGCGCCCGCAGCATTCGCGCGTTCCCAGTACAGGCCAAGCACCAGCGGCCACAGGAAAACAGCTTCAAGGCCGCCAAACGCAAGCAGGTTCAGCCAGATGATCATCTCCGGTGGACGCCAGGCGGCCAGCAGCAGCAGTGCCCCTAATAACAGCGTAATCACTGCAGACATCCGCTTTAAGCGTCGTTCGTTTTTCAGCTGCTCGGGACGCAAATTCAGATAGAGATCTTTGATAATCGTAGCGGAACTTTGCAGCAACTGAGCGTTGATCGTCGACATAATGGCGGCCATCGGTGCGGCTAGGAAAATCCCGGCAGCAAAGGGTGGCAGGACTTTAACCATCAGGGTAGGGATCACCAGGTCGGGCACGGTAAGATCTGGGATCACTGCACGACCTAATGCACCCGCCAGATGCATTCCCAGCATCAGTATCGCCACCACAATGGTCCCGATAATAATGCCGCGATGAACCGCTTTACTGTCCTTATAGGAGATACACCGTACAGCGGTATGCGGCAGTCCAATGACGCCGAAGCAGACCAGCACCCAGAAGGAGGTCATAAAGGTGGGTGAAAGAATGTCATCTGCGCCCTCTGGAGCGACCAGTTTCGGGTCAATCGCTTCCAGGGTTTCAACAGCATGGCTCAGGCCGCCTGCCGCATGGACAATCCCCACCAGCAGCACAATGGTTCCGATGAGCATCACCATGCCCTGCAGGGTGTCGTTCAGTACGCTGGCGCGGAATCCACCAAACGCCGTATAAAGCGCGATACTGATCCCAAAGATAAGCAGGCCAGTCTCGTAAGGGATCCCTGCTGCGGTTTCAAGCAGACGTGCACCGCCAATAAACTGCACCGTCATCGCACCCACAAAGGCGACCAGCAGGCTTAGACTTGCCAGCCATACCAGTAAACGGCTGCGGTAGCGGGCAAACAGCATGTCGTTCAGCGTCACGGCATTATAGCGACGCGCCAGAATAGCGAACTTCTTGCCGAGTATACCCAGCGAAAGCCAGATAGCCGGGAGCTGGATCATCGCCAGCAGCACCCAGCCTAACCCATATTTATAGGCTGCCCCGGGACCGCCAATAAATGAGCTGGCGCTGATATAGGTGGCGGTGAGCGTCATCGCTAACACAATGCCGCCCATTGAACGGCTGCCGAGGAAATATTCGTTCAGGAAGGTGCCGGTTGCCCTTTTGCGCATGGCATACACGGACACGCCAAACACGACCAACAAATACGCGATAAGCGGCAGAATGACTTCAAGCTGCATCGTCGTCCTCCAGCGGGATATCGCGATAAATGAATTTCACCATTGCCCAGCACAGCAGGATAAAAATCAGCGGTACCAGCAGACAGGCCATTTCAAACCAGTGAGGCAGGCCGGTGATGCCAATTGCAGAATCAGGTAAGTAAGCGGTTACCAACCATGCGGCAAGATAGAGAAGGGTCAGCCACAGCGCCCAGCGCGCTTCTTTATGGGCCTGAACAAAACGTTTGTCCATTTTTTGTCCCTTGTGGATGAAGAAAGCGGGGATTGTACATGATGGTCCTTGACGATCCCCAGAAATAAAAAAGGCCGGTTAAACCGGCCTTTTAGCATAGATGCTTTCTTACTTCTCGTTGAGACCGAGTTTTTTCTCCAGATAGTGGATGTTCGTCCCACCATTCTGGAAGTGCTCGTCGCTCATGATGCGCATCTGCAGATCAACGTTGGTTTTGATACCGTCGATGATTAGCTCCTGCAGGGCGTTCTTCATGCGGGCAATCGCCACGTCACGGTTTTCGCCGTAGCAGATAAGCTTACCGATCATTGAGTCATAGTACGGCGGTACGGTGTAACCGGCGTAAATATGAGACTCCCAACGCACGCCAAAGCCACCCGGCGCGTGGAAACGCGTGATTTTACCCGGGCTTGGCAGGAAGGTATTCGGGTCTTCGGCGTTGATACGGCACTCGACCGCATGGCCTTTGACCACTACTTCTTCCTGTTTGATGGACAGAGGCTGGCCGGCAGCGATACGCAGCTGCTCTTTGATCAGGTCAACGCCGGTGATCATTTCGGTAACCGGGTGTTCAACCTGAATACGGGTGTTCATCTCAATGAAGTAGAACTCACCGTTTTCGAACAGGAATTCGAAGGTACCCGCCCCGCGATAGCCGATGTCGACACACGCTTTGGCACAACGCTCGCCGATGTAGCGACGCAGTTCCGGGGTAATGCCCGGTGCTGGTGCTTCTTCGACCACTTTCTGGTGACGACGCTGCATTGAGCAGTCACGTTCTGCCAGATAGATAGCGTTACCCTGACCGTCAGCCAGCACCTGAATTTCGATGTGGCGTGGGTTTTCCAGGTATTTTTCCATGTACACCATGTCATTGCTGAAAGCTGCTTTCGCTTCCGCTTTGGTCATGGAGATGGACTGTGCCAGTTCAGCGTCGCTGCGCACTACGCGCATACCGCGACCGCCGCCGCCGCCGGACGCCTTGATGATCACCGGGTAGCCAATGCGTTTAGCATGTGCACGGTTTGCATCCATGTCGTCAGTCAGCGGGCCGTCAGAACCTGGAACGGTTGGAACACCGGCTTTTTTCATCGCGGTGATTGCAGACACTTTGTCACCCATCAGGCGGATGGTGTCAGCTTTCGGGCCGATGAAGATAAAGCCAGAGCGTTCAACCTGCTCAGCAAAGTTGGCGTTCTCGGAGAGGAAGCCATAACCCGGGTGAATTGCCACCGCGCCAGTGATTTCAGCGGCGCTGATGATTGCCGGGATGTTCAGATAGCTTTTTACGGACGGAGCCGGGCCAATACAGACCGTCTCATCCGCCAGCAATACGTGTTTTAAATCGCGGTCCGCGCTTGAGTGCACAGCGACAGTCTTGATGCCCAGTTCTTTACAGGCACGAAGAATACGCAGTGCGATCTCGCCGCGGTTGGCGATAACAATTTTATCCAGCATGTTCGCCTCGTTACTCGATGACGACCAGCGGCTCGTCAAATTCTACCGGCTGACCACTTTCGACCAGAATCGCCTTCACAGTACCTGATTTGTCTGCTTCGATCTGGTTCATCATTTTCATGGCTTCAACGATACACAGGGTATCGCCTACGTTGACTTTCTGACCCACTTCGATGAACGCCTTCGCGTCCGGGCTCGGGGTGCGGTAGAAAGTACCAACCATTGGGGAACGTACGATGTGACCACTGATTTCTGCTGCAGCGGCAGGTGCGGCTTCAGTTGCGGCTGGCGCAACGGCTGCAGAGAGCGCAGGCTGCTGCACTGGCGCAGCATAAGCTTGCTGCATTACCGGGAAGCTAGCGGCTGGGGCTGCACGGCTGATGCGTACAGACTCTTCGCCTTCAGAAATTTCCAGTTCGGAGATGCCTGATTCTTCAACCAGCTCGATCAGTTTTTTAATCTTACGAATATCCATGAGTGGGTTCCGTACTCTTGTTTAGTGTGATTGTGACAGGCGTTTTACCGCTGTCTGTAAAGCGTATGAATAACCGTCTGCGCCCAGTCCGCAGATAACGCCAGCGGCGATATCCGACAGATACGAATGGTGGCGGAACGGCTCTCGGGCGTGCACGTTGCTGAGGTGGATCTCGATAAACGGGATACTCACCGCCAGCAGTGCGTCGCGGATAGCAACACTGGTGTGCGTAAACGCGGCCGGATTGATCAGGATATAGTCCACAGTGTCTTTAGCCTGATGAATACGGTCGATGAGTGCGTACTCCGCGTTTGACTGAAAATGATCCAAATCCACATTCAGTGACGCTGCTTCCGTGCCCAAACGGTTAACAATTTCACTCAATGTCAGCGTGCCATACTTCTCTGGCTCACGGGTGCCGAGCATGTTCAGGTTCGGTCCGTTTAAAACTAAGATTCGGAATTTTTCTGCCATTGTGTCGCTATCTCCTGCGAATCTCGGGTAAAAACCAAAATATACCTTTGAAACGCGAAAGTCACCTGATGACTTTCCTAAAATGCATTCAGGAAAACCAAAGTCGCACATTATAACGATTTCGTAGCATTTGGCAGCTAAATACTGGTCTTGTCAGGGAAGATTATCAACCGCTATCCGAAAAAGAATGGCGGTTGATAAGTAATCTGCGGGAAAACGCACAGTTTCGCGAACTATCGCAACCACTGGCGGAACTTCTTGTAACGCCATGCTAAAAGCGCCAAAGCCAGCAGCGCGTAGAGGATGGGCTGAGGCGAGAGGATCTTCACGGACCACAGATAATGGATGGGTGCGAGGATCGCGACAAGATAGACGAAGTTGTGCAGCAACTGCCAGCGCTTACCCAGTTTTCGCTGCGCATATTGCGTGGATGTCAGCGCTAATGCCAGTAACACCAGCCAACTGACAATGCCCAGCGTCAGATAAGGACGCGTGACCAGTTCGCGGCCCAGCAGTGCCAGGTTGTTAATCCCCAGTTCCAGCAACGCGTAGCTGGTCAGGTGCAACGTGGCCCAGGCGAAACACCATAGCCCTAAAAGCCGACGTGTGCGTATCAATAATGGCTGTTTAGCGTAGCGCGCCAGCGGCGAAACCAGCAAGGTCGCCAGTAAAAATTTCAGAGCCATCCGACCAGTAAAATGCTGGATATCTTTAGCCGGATCGGCACTAAAGAGCCCCTGGCTGGCGGCCCAGAACAACCAGATAAACGGGAGCAACCCGGCTAAATGCAGCAGCACTTTCAGCCAGGTTACCTGTTTTGCCGTTAAACGCACTCAGAAGTTCTCCCGTAAATTGAGGCCACGGTAGAGCGACGCCACTTCATCCGCATAGCCGTTAAAAAGCAGCGTGGGCTGACGCTTCACATCCAGCGCCCCGCCGGAACCGATAAACCGTTCCGTCGCCTGCGACCAGCGTGGGTGATCGACATGTGGGTTCACGTTGGCGAAGAAACCGTATTCGTCCGGCGCGGCGAGATTCCATGTTGTGGGCGGACGCTCACGGGTGAGCTTAATACTGACGATCGATTTAATGCCCTTGAAGCCATATTTCCACGGTACTGTCAGCCGGATGGGGGCGCCGTTCTGCGGCGGGAGCGCTTTACCGTAAACGCCGACGGTCAGAAGGGTAAGAGGATGCATGGCTTCGTCAAGGCGTAATCCTTCTACATAAGGATATGCAAGCCCACCGCCGATGAACCGGTCCTTCTGGCCTGGCATCTCGTCCGGGGCGTAACGCGTCTGGAATGCGACATATTTCGCATTGCTGGTGGGTTCAACCATTGCCAGCAGCTTATGCAGCGGAAAACCTACCCACGGTACCACCATCGACCAGGCTTCCACGCAGCGCATACGATAAATGCGTTCCTCTAACGGGAAACGGGTGGTGAGATCGTGATGATCCAGCGTTAAGGGTTTTGCCACTTCGCCGTCAATTTTCAACGTCCACGGATCGGTTTTCATGCTGCCTGCATTGGCCGCAGGATCGGCTTTATCAAGCCCGAATTCGTAGAAGTTGTTATAACCGGTGACTTTATCTTCTGGCGTGAGCGTCAGTTTGTTTTGCCACTCGGCAGGTTTCGTAAAGGTGAGCGGGGCACCGGAAGGGGCTTTTGGCCGATCGTTGCCTTTAAACCAGTCGAGCAAATCAGCGTGAGCCGCAGGTGTGAGCGACAACGCGGTGGCACTGATGCCAAGCATTTTCAGGATCTGGCGGCGCT
This sequence comes from Enterobacter cloacae subsp. cloacae ATCC 13047, assembly GCF_000025565.1. Taxonomy (NCBI): domain Bacteria; kingdom Pseudomonadati; phylum Pseudomonadota; class Gammaproteobacteria; order Enterobacterales; family Enterobacteriaceae; genus Enterobacter; species Enterobacter cloacae. Next base: position 4,763,378 of record NC_014121.1, on the reverse strand, counting down.
GTAACATAAAGACAGATTCGGACGTTACGTCGGCTTCCGTCAGTTTTCGGGTTTTCATGGCATCCTCCGTCATGCGTTTTTCTAAGCATGACGGAGGAGAAGGATTAGCGCGAATATGTCACGAAAATTTGAAGATTAGGCAATTTTCACCAGCGCGCGGCCATGGAACTGATTATCCATGATCTTACCGGCATATTCCGGCGCCTGGCTGAGGGCGATTTCGGTTGCACTCTGCGTGAAGAAGGACTCAGGCAGGTCGCGCACCAGACGCTCCCAGGCTTCTGCACGACGGGCCGCCGGAGTCATGACGGAATCCACACCCTGCAGGCGCACGTTACGCAGGATAAAGGGCATAACGGTGGTAGGCAGGGCAAAACCGCCCGCCAGACCGCAGGCCGCCACGCAGCCGCCGTAGTTCATCTGCGCCAGCACTTTTGCCAGCACGTTATTTCCGACGGTATCCACCGCTCCGGCCCAGAGCTGTTTTTCCAGCGGACGGGTTTCGGCAAATTCGTCGCGGCCAAGAATGCGGCTGGCACCAAGCTGACGCAGGTAGTCATGGGTGCTTTCACGGCCTGAGACCGCGACGACCTGATACCCCAGTTTGTGCAGTAAAGCCACCGCCGTGCTGCCAACGCCACCGCTGGCCCCGGTCACGACTATCTCGCTTGACTCAGGGCGGATACCGGCATCTTCAAGGGCCATGACGCACAGCATGGCGGTAAAGCCTGCGGTGCCGATAATCATCGCTTTGCGGCCATCCAGCCCAGCAGGCATGGGCACCAGCCACTCGCCTTTCACCCGCGCCTGCGTTGCCAGCCCGCCCCAGTGATTTTCGCCGACGCCCCAACCGGTGAGTAGCACCTGCTGGCCGGCATGAAACCGCGGATCTTCGCTGGAATGAACGTGGCCTGCAAAATCAATCCCCGGCACCATCGGGAAATTTCGGATGATTTTACCTTTGCCGGTGATGGCCAGGGCATCCTTGTAATTCAGACTGGACCAGTCGATGTCGACGGTGACGTCGCCTTCGGGCAGACGGCTCTCATCAAGGGCTTGCACCGAGGCAACGGTATTGCCGTCCTGCTGTTCTAAGATCAAAGCCTGCATACAGGATCCTCACTATTCTGATGATTGGAAAATTCGTTCAGAAGACTATACTCGCTCAATGAAACGCTATGCCGATTTAACGCAATAAATTGCCAGATACACCAGGTTTGGTAGTATGGCGCATTTGAAATGCAAGTTAGCGCTTACTCGCTACCCATCAACCCACGGAGTAATCTCAAGGATGCGATTAACGACGAAGTTCTCAGCTTTTATCACGTTGCTGACGGGGTTAACCATTTTTGTCACGCTCCTTGGCTGCTCCCTGAGCTTTTATAACGCCATTCAGGACAAGCTGGTCAACCGGGTTGAGTCTGTTGCGTCAGTTATTGATACGCGTCTGATTACCACTCCGCTACCGGAACTCTCCCGCGAGCTGGATGAGTTGATGGTACCGGTTGATATTGTGCAGGTCGACATCACCCAGGGAAAGCATCCGGTGTTAAGCCATCAGCGTCAGGGCAGCTATCGGCCTGCGGGCGTTGTGAGCCAGTATCGGGAAGTGAATGTCCATTCCCTTAAAAATCCGGGGATGACAATACGCCTGGTCTACCTCGATCCCATGGCCAGCTATTTCCGCTCGATGATGACCACCGCGCCACTCACCGTTGCCGTCGCCTTTATTGTCCTGCTGATTTTTCTTGCGGTACGCTGGCTACGCCGTCAGCTCTCCGGTCAGGAGCTGCTGGAAAACCGCTCCGTGCGAATACTCAACGGGGAGCGCGGCCCGCAGGTGCGGGGGTCGGTCTATGAGTGGCCGTCCAGCACCAGCAGCGCGCTGGATACGCTGCTTTCAGAAATTCAGTTCGCCAGCGATCAGCGCAGCCGCATGGATACGCTGATCCGTTCCTATGCCGCGCAGGATAACAAAACCGGTCTGAATAACCGCCTGTTCTTTGATAATCAACTGGCCACGCTGCTGGACGACCCGGAAAAGGTAGGAACGCACGGGGTCGTCATGATGGTTCGTCTGCCGGATTTCGATCTCCTGCGCGATACCTGGGGACGCCGCGTGGCGGAAGAGAACCTCTTTACGCTCATCAACTTGCTGTCGACTTTTATTATGCGCTATCCCGGCGCGCTGCTGGCGCGCTATCACCGCAGCGACTTTGCGGTGTTGTTACCCCATCGCACACTTAAGGAGTCGGAGAGCATCGCCAGCCAGTTGCTGAAGGCGGTGGATGCGCTGCCGCAGAGCAAAATGCTTGACCGGGATGATATGGTGCATATGGGGATCTGCGCCTGGCGCGGCGGGCAGTCAACTGAACAGGTGATGGAGCATGCGGAAGCGGCAACCCGTAACGCGGTGCTGCAAGGGGCGAACGGTTGGGCGGTATATGACGATTCCCTGCCTGAGAAAGGGCGTGGCAATGTGCGCTGGCGTACCCTGATTGAACAAATGTTGAGCCGCGGTGGCCCCCGCCTTTATCAAAAACCGGCGGTGATGAAAAACGGCCATGTTCACCACCGTGAATTAATGTGTCGCATTTTCGACGGCACGGAAGAGGTTATTTCGGCGGAATATCTGCCGATGGTCCTGCAATTTGGACTCTCCGAAGAGTATGACCGTCAGCAAATTAGTCGACTGATTCCATTTTTATCTTTTTGGCCTGAAGAAAGTCTGGCATTACAGGTGACCGTCGAGTCGTTAATTCGCCCGCGTTTTCAACGCTGGCTGCGCGATACATTAATGCAATGCGAAAAATCGCAACGCAAACACATTATTTTTGAACTTGCAGAGGCGGATGTTGGTCAACACATCAGCCGGTTACGTCCGGTGGTACGTTTGATCAATGCGCTGGGTGCGCGTGTGGCGGTGACACAGGCGGGCCTGACGCTGGTCAGTACCAGCTGGATCAAGGAGCTGGATGTGGAATTATTAAAGCTACATCCGGGGCTGGTCAGGAATATTGAAAAGCGCACGGAAAACCAGCTGCTGGTGCAGAGTCTGGTGGAAGCGTGTAAGGGAACGCGAACACAAGTATTTGCCACGGGCGTGCGCTCCAGAGGCGAATGGCAGATGTTGACAGAGCGTGGTGTGATGGGTGGTCAGGGGGATTTTTTTGCCGCCTCTCAGCCGCTTGACACCAATGTGAAAAAATATTTGCAAAGATACTCTGTTTGACCTGCCGTTTACGCTGTTTTCACGTAGAATATCGCGCCTGTAGCTTTGAGTATGACGAGCAAAAAGCCAGTGAACGACCTTTAGCGGGTTACAAATGAAAGTGAGGAACGCTACTGTGTACTCAGCCCTGAGGGAGTCAGGGGATGAATTTGTAACAGAAGGAAACGTACTGCACAAATTTTCACCGCAGCAGGTGATTTTTGCGCCTTGTCGCTGCTGCGTGTGGTTGGTAAAGTAAGCGGATTTTGTTTTCCGCCCCAGCTTTCAGGATTATCCCTTAGTATGTTGAAAAAATTTCGTGGCATGTTTTCCAATGACCTGTCCATTGACCTGGGTACCGCGAATACCCTTATTTACGTAAAAGGACAAGGCATCGTATTGAATGAGCCTTCTGTTGTGGCCATTCGTCAGGATCGTGCCGGCTCGCCGAAAAGCGTAGCCGCAGTGGGTCATGACGCGAAGCAGATGCTGGGTCGTACCCCAGGTAACATCGCCGCGATCCGCCCAATGAAAGACGGCGTTATCGCTGACTTCTTCGTGACTGAAAAAATGCTTCAGCACTTCATCAAGCAGGTTCACAGCAACAGCTTCATGCGTCCAAGCCCACGTGTGCTGGTTTGTGTGCCGGTCGGTGCGACCCAGGTAGAACGTCGCGCAATTCGCGAATCTGCTCAGGGTGCAGGCGCGCGTGAAGTGTTCCTGATTGAAGAGCCAATGGCTGCGGCTATCGGTGCAGGCCTGCCTGTTTCTGAAGCTACCGGTTCGATGGTGGTTGATATCGGTGGTGGTACTACTGAAGTGGCCGTTATTTCCCTGAACGGCGTGGTTTACTCCTCTTCCGTGCGTATCGGTGGTGACCGTTTCGACGAAGCGATCATTAACTACGTGCGCCGTAACTATGGCTCCCTGATCGGTGAAGCGACCGCTGAGCGCATCAAGCACGAGATCGGTTCTGCTTATCCGGGTGATGAAGTTCGCGAAATCGAAGTGCGCGGCCGTAACCTGGCGGAAGGTGTGCCACGTGGCTTTACCCTGAACTCCAACGAAATTCTGGAAGCGCTGCAAGAGCCGCTGACCGGTATCGTGAGCGCGGTGATGGTTGCGCTGGAACAGTGCCCGCCTGAACTGGCGTCCGATATCTCTGAGCGCGGTATGGTTCTGACCGGTGGTGGTGCGCTGCTGCGTAACCTCGACCGCCTGTTAATGGAAGAGACAGGTATTCCTGTCGTAGTTGCTGAAGATCCACTGACTTGCGTCGCCCGTGGTGGTGGCAAGGCGCTGGAAATGATCGACATGCACGGCGGCGACTTGTTCAGCGAAGAGTAGTCATGGTGAAAGGGTAGCGAATCGCTACCCTTTCTCTCTGACACGAGAATACGCATAGCCTATGAAGCCAATTTTTAGCCGTGGCCCCTCGCTACAGTTTCGCCTGATCCTGGCGGTTCTGGTTGCGCTTGGTGTCATTATTGCCGATAGCCGCCTCGGTACGTTCAGCCAGATCAGAACGTACATGGATACCGCCGTCAGTCCTTTCTACTTTATATCCAATGGTCCCCGTGAACTGCTCGACTCCGTTTCTCAAACGCTGTCCTCACGTGACCAACTCGAACTTGAAAACCGGGCATTGCGCCAGGAACTGCTGCTGAAAAACAGCGAACTGCTGATGTTAGGGCAATACAAGCAGGAAAACGCGCGTCTGCGTGAGCTGCTTGGATCGCCGCTGCGTCAGGATGAGCAGAAGATGGTGACGCAGGTGATCTCCACCGTAAATGATCCTTACAGCGATCAGGTGGTGATCGACAAAGGTAGCGTGAATGGTGTGTATGAAGGTCAGCCTGTTATCAGTGATAAAGGTGTGGTGGGCCAGGTGGTCGCCGTCGCCAAACTGACCAGCCGTGTACTGCTGATCTGTGATGCCACCCATGCGCTGCCTATTCAGGTTCTGCGTAACGATATTCGCGTCATTGCGGCGGGTAACGGCTGCACGGACGATCTGCAGCTGGAGCACCTGCCAGCCAACACGGATATCCGTGTGGGCGACGTGCTGGTCACCTCCGGTCTGGGCGGACGTTTCCCTGAAGGGTATCCGGTTGCGGTTGTCTCTTCTGTGAAGCTTGATACGCAGCGTGCCTACACCGTGATTCAGGCGCGTCCAACGGCGGGTTTACAGCGTCTTCGCTACCTGCTGCTGCTGTGGGGAGCCGATCGTAACGGTGCCAACCCAATGACGCCTGAAGAGGTGCATCGCGTTGCCAATGAGCGCCTGATGCAGATGATGCCGCAGGTTCTTCCTGCTCCGGATGCGATGGGGCCACCTGCGCCAGTACCCGCGCCGGCCACCGGGATAACGGATGCGCCGCCACCGCCTAAACTCTCATCCGGAGGGCAGTAGTGGCCAGTTATCGTAGCCAGGGACGCTGGGTTATCTGGCTCTCGTTTCTCATCGCGCTGTTGCTGCAGATAATGCCCTGGCCGGACGACATTCTTGTTTACCGGCCAAACTGGGTATTGCTCATTTTGCTCTACTGGATCCTTGCCCTGCCGCACCGCGTAAATGTTGGCACAGGCTTTGTAATGGGTGCCATACTGGATCTCATTAGTGGCTCAACGCTGGGTGTTCGTGCGTTATCCATGAGCATCATTGCATATCTCGTTGCACTCAAATTCCAGCTCTTTCGTAACCTCGCGCTCTGGCAACAGGCGCTGGTCGTGATGTTGTTGTCGCTTGCCGCGGATATCGTTGTTTTCTGGGCAGAGTTTTTAGTGATCAACGTCTCTTTCCGACCCGAAGTATTCTGGAGTAGTGTAGTCAACGGTGTGCTCTGGCCGTGGCTGTTCCTGCTGATGCGTAAGGTTCGCCAGCAGTTTGCTGTGCAGTAAAAGGTTTCTATGACGTCTATCTATCTTGCCTCCGGTTCTCCACGTCGTCAGGAGTTGCTCACGCAGTTGGGCATCGCTTTTGAACGTATCGTTACCGGCATCGAAGAAAAACGTGCTGAGGGCGAAAGTGCTCAGCAGTATGTTTCTCGCCTGGCGCGTGAGAAAGCGCAGGCTGGCGTTGCGTGCGTGCCACGCGACCTGCCGGTGCTGGGGGCGGATACCATCGTTATCATTAACGGTGAAGTGCTTGAGAAACCGCGAGACGCTGAGCATGCAGCACATATGCTGCACAAAATGTCCGGGCAAACGCATCAGGTGATGACCGCGGTGGCGCTGGCGGACAGCAAGCACGTGCTGGATTGTCTGGTGGTGACGGACGTGACCTTCAGAGTACTGACCAACGACGAGATCGCCGCGTATATTGCCAGCGGTGAACCGATGGATAAAGCAGGTGCATACGGTATTCAAGGGCTGGGTGGCTGTTTTGTCAGGAAGATAAATGGCAGCTATCACGCCGTAGTCGGCTTACCGCTGGTGGAAACGTATGAGTTGCTGAGCAATTTTAACTCACTGCGTGAGGGAAGGGATAATTATGACGGCTGAATTGTTGGTAAACGTAACGCCATCGGAAACCCGTGTGGCCTACATTGATGGTGGCATTCTTCAGGAAATTCATATTGAGCGTGAAGCGCGACGCGGAATAGTAGGCAATATCTACAAAGGTCGTGTCAGCCGCGTACTGCCGGGTATGCAGGCGGCTTTTGTAGATATTGGACTGGATAAGGCGGCATTTTTACATGCCTCCGACATCATGCCGCATACCGAGTGTGTCGCAGGCGAAGAGCAAAAGCAGTTTGCCGTACGCGACATTTCAGAGCTGGTGCGTCAGGGGCAGGATCTGATGGTGCAGGTGGTGAAAGACCCCCTTGGCACCAAAGGCGCCCGTCTGACAACCGACATCACGTTACCTTCCCGTTACCTGGTCTTTATGCCGGGCGCGTCGCACGTGGGGGTTTCCCAGCGTATTGAAAGTGAAAGCGAGCGCGAGCGCCTTAAGAAAGTGGTCAGCGCCTACTGCGACGAACAGGGCGGGTTTATCATCCGAACCGCCGCCGAAGGGGTTAGCGAAGAGGATCTGGCATCCGATGCGGCTTACCTGAAGCGCGTCTGGACTAAGGTGATGGAGCGTAAAAAAACGCAACCAGACCCGCTATCAGCTGTACGGTGAGCTGGCGCTTGCCCAGCGCGTACTGCGTGATTTTGCTGATGCTCAGCTCGACCGAATCCGCGTGGACTCGCGCCTCACCTACGAAGCGCTGCTCGAATTTACCGCTGAGTACATCCCGGAAATGCCTGGCCTGCTGGAACATTACACCGGGCGTCAGCCAATCTTCGATCTCTATGATGTCGAAAATGAGATCCAGCGTGCGCTGGAGCGCAAGGTTGAACTGAAGTCCGGCGGTTATCTGATCATCGATCAGACCGAAGCAATGACCACCGTGGACATCAACACCGGTGCGTTTGTCGGCCATCGCAACCTGGATGACACTATCTTCAATACCAACATTGAAGCGACACAGGCCATTGCGCGCCAGCTTCGTCTGCGCAACCTGGGTGGCATTATCATCATCGACTTTATCGATATGAATAATGAAGACCATCGCCGTCGTGTGCTGCACTCGCTTGAGCAGGCGCTGAGTAAAGATCGCGTGAAAACCAGCATTAACGGCTTCTCACAGCTGGGGCTGGTGGAAATGACGCGTAAACGGACCCGTGAAAGTGTGGAACATGTGCTGTGTAACGAGTGTCCAACCTGCCACGGACGCGGCACCGTAAAGACGGTGGAGACCGTCTGCTATGAGATCATGCGTGAAATTGTCCGCGTTCATCATGCCTACGACTCCGATCGTTTTCTGGTCTATGCTTCCCCTGCGGTGGCTGAAGCGCTGAAAGGTGAAGAGTCGCACGCGCTGGCGGAAGTGGAAATCTTTGTCGGCAAACAGGTAAAAGTACAAATTGAGCCGCTCTATAACCAGGAGCAATTTGACGTCGTCATGATGTAAGACGCAGTTCGCTGCGTGAAAAAGCTGACAAGGAGAGATGCGTGAGGCGATTGCCGGGGATTTTACTGCTTACAGGGGCAACGCTTGTCGTGATTGTCGCGCTGCTCGTGAGCGGGCTGCGCCTCGTTTTACCGCATCTGGACAGCTGGCGTCCGCAGGTGCTGGCGAAGATCGAATCCGCCACCGGTGTGCCGGTTGACGTGAGCCAGGTCAGCGCCAGCTGGCAAAATTTTGGCCCGACGCTGGATGCCCGGGACATCAGTGCCAGCCTGAAAGATGGCGGCTATCTGAAAATCAAACGCGTGACCCTGGCACTGGATGTCTGGCAAAGCCTGCTGCACATGCGCTGGCAGTTCCGCGATCTCACCTTTTATCAGCTTCAGTTTTTGACCAACACGCCGCTCTCCGGCGGGGATAACACGCAGAGCCTTGAAGCCAACCGCCTGAGCGATCTCTTTCTGCGTCAGTTCGATCATTTCGATCTGCGCGACAGCGAAGTGAGCTTTATTACCCTTTCCGGCCAGCGCGCCGAACTGAAGATCCCGCAACTGACCTGGCTTAACGGCAAAGAGCGTCACCGTGCCGAGGGGCAGGTGAACCTCTCCAGCCTGAACGGCCAGCATGGGGTCATGCAGGTCCGTATGGATCTGCGTGACGACGACGGCTTGCTCAACAACGGCAAGGTGTGGCTGCAGGCTGACGACGTGGATGTGAAGCCGTGGCTCGGCGACTGGCTGCAGCAAAATATGCAGCTGGAAACGGCCCGTTTTAGCCTGGAAGGCTGGATGACCCTGACGAAAGGCGTGTTCGCCAGCGGCGATATCTGGCTGAAGCAGGGCGGTGCAAGCTGGCAAGGCGAAAGCAAGCAGCATCAACTCTCTGTAGATAACCTCACCGCACATGTGACGAAAGAGAAAGGGGGCTGGCAGTTTGCCATCCCGGATACGCGCATCACCATGGACGGCAAACCCTGGCCGCGCGGCGCGCTGACGCTGGCATGGATGCCTGAGCAGGATGTCGGCGGCACGAATAATAAGCGTAGCGATGAGCTGCGTATCCGCGCCACGCATCTCGATTTGGCGGCCATTGAAGGGCTGCGCTCCATGGCAGCGAAGCTCTCTCCTGATTTGGGTGACGTTTGGCTGGCAACGCAGCCAAGTGGGGAAATTGACGCCCTCGCGCTGGATATCCCGCTGCAGGCAACGGAGAAAACCCGCTTCCAGGCGACGTGGAAAGATCTGGCCTGGAAACAATGGAAACTGCTGCCGGGGGCTGAGAACTTCAGTGGCAAGCTGGAGGGCAGCGTTGAGAACGGCAGGCTGACCGTTGAGATGCATGACGCCAAAATGCCTTATGAAACGGTCTTCAGGGCACCTCTGGAAATTGAAAAAGGCAACGCGGTGCTTAACTGGCTGCGCAATGATAAAGGCTTCCAGCTTGATGGCCGCCATATCGATGTGAAAGCCAAAGCGGTTCATGCCCGCGGGGATTTCCGCTATTTAAAGCCTGAAGGTGAAGAGCCGTGGCTGGGTATTCTGGCGGGGATCAGCACCAGCGACGGTTCTCAGGCCTGGCGTTACTTCCCGGAAAACCTGATGGGTAAAGCGCTCGTGGACTACCTGAGCGGGGCGATCCAGGGCGGTCAGGCGGATAACGCCACCCTGGCCTATGGCGGTAATCCGCATCTTTTCCCATACAAACATAACGAAGGTCAGTTCCAGGTGCTGGTGCCGTTGCACAACGCTACCTTTGCGTTCCAGCCGGGCTGGCCTGCACTGAAAAACCTCGATATCGAGCTTAATTTTCTCAATGACGGGTTGTGGATGAAGTCAGACAGCGTCGCGCTGGGCGGCGTGACGGCCACCAACCTGACGGCAAATATCCCCGATTACTCAAAAGAGAAACTGCTGATTGATGCCGATATCAACGGGCCGGGCAAGGCGGTCGGTCCCTATTTTGAAGAGACGCCGCTGAAAGCTTCGCTGGCTGCCACGCTTGAGCAACTCCAGCTTGATGGCGATGTGAATGCTCGCTTACATCTGGATATCCCGCTGGACGGCGAAATGACCACCGCCAAAGGTGATGTCCGCCTGAACAACAACAGCCTGTATATCAAACCGCTGGAAAGTACGCTGAAGAACCTCAGCGGACAGTTCAGCTTTGTGAACGGCAACCTGAAGAGTGAGCCGCTCACAGCCAACTGGTTCAATCAGCCCGTCAACATCGACTTCACGACCACCGAGGGGGAGAAGGCCTACCAGGTGGCTGTCAATCTGGACGGTAACTGGCAACCCTCGCGGATGGATGTACTGCCGAAACCCATTCAGGAGTCGGTTGATGGTGCAGCCGCCTGGAAGGGGAAGGTGGATATTGAACTGCCCTACCACGCCGGTACGAAGTATAAGGTCGATCTTACTGGCGATCTGAAAAATCTCAGCAGCCAGTTGCCTGCACCGCTGGATAAACAGGCCGGACAGGCGCTGCCCGTGACGCTTAACGTCGTGGGCAACCTGAACAGCTTCGAACTGACCGGCAGCGCGGGTGGCACGAACCATTTCAACAGCCGCTGGCTGCTCAACCGTAAGCTGACGCTGGACAAAGCCATCTGGACGACGGACAGCCGAACCACGCCTCCGCTCCCGGATCACCAGGGCATTGAGCTGAATCTCCCGCCGATGGATGGCGCGCAGTGGCTGGCGCTGTTCCAGAAAGGCGTCGGGCAAAACGTGGATGAGGCGGCGCAGTTCCCGCAAACCGTCACCGTGCGCACACCGTCGCTCACGCTGGGTGGGCAACAGTGGAACAACCTGAGTATCGTCTCTCAGCCGACGGCTAACGGCTCGAAAGTAGAGGCTCAGGGCAGGGAGATCAACGCCACCCTGACCATGCGCGATAACGCCCCGTGGCAGGCGGCAATCCGCTATCTCTACTACAACCCGGCAACGGCGGGCGGGAAAGATCAATCGACTCCGACATCGCCGTTGAGTAACACTTCCCGCGTGGACTTCAGCGGCTGGCCGGATCTGCAACTGCGCTGTGCTGAGTGCTGGCTGTGGGGACAAAAATATGGCCGAATTGACGGTGACTTCGCGATTCAGGGCAACACGCTGAGCCTCACGGGTGGGCTGGTGGATACCGGCTTTGGTCGTCTGACGGCCGCGGGCGAGTGGGTGAATAACCCAGGCGAACAGCGCACCTCGCTGAAAGGCGACATTAAGGGTAACAAACTGGATGCAGCAGCCAATTTCTTTGGTATCAGCACGCCGTTGCGCGGCTCGTCATTTGACGTCGATTACGATCTTCACTGGCGTGACGCGCCGTGGAAGCCGGATGAGGCCTCGCTTAACGGCATACTGAAAACCCGCTTCGGAAAAGGTGAAATTGCCGATGTGAGCACGGGACGCGCCGGGCAGATCCTGCGTCTTCTGAGCTTTGATGCGCTGCTGCGTAAGCTGCGTTTTGATTTCAGCGATACCTTCAGCGAAGGGTTCTACTACGATTCCATCCGCAGTACGGCGTGGATCAAGGACGGCGTTATGCATACGGACGACACGCTGGTGGACGGTCTGGAAGCGGATATCGCCATGAAGGGCTCGGTTAACCTTGTACGTCGCGAGCTGGATATGGAAGCCGTGGTGGCGCCGGAAATCTCCGCGAGCGTGGGGGTGGCAGCCGCCTTTGTGGTGAACCCGATTGTTGGTGCTGCGGTGTTTGCTGCCAGTAAAGTGCTGGGGCCGCTGTGGAGCAAAGTCTCTATTCTGCGCTACCGCATCACCGGTCCGGTGGATAAACCGCAGATTAATGAAGTGCTGCGCCAGCCGCGCAAAGATGCACAGCAATGATTTGACGTGGGCAGGTAATTGCCTCACTCTCAATAAATACGATCTTTATACCGCCACAGGCGGCAACGAACGAGTAGCAATACGATGAGTCTGAACCTGGTAAGTGAACATTTGCTCGCAGCGAACGGCCTGAGCCATCAGGACCTGTTCTCCATTCTTGGTCAACTGACCGAACGCCGTCTCGACTACGGCGATCTCTATTTCCAGTCGAGCTATCACGAATCCTGGGTTTTAGAAGACAGCATCATCAAAGATGGTTCTTACAACATTGACCAGGGCGTTGGCGTGCGCGCCATCAGCGGCGAGAAAACCGGTTTTGCCTATGCGGACCAGATAAGCCTGGCTGCGCTGGAGCAGAGCGCGCAGGCAGCACGTACCATCGTGCGTGACGCTGGCGATGGCCGTGTTAAAACGCTGGGTGAGGTGCAGCATGCTGCGCTCTACACCAGCATCGACCCGCTGCAGAGCATGAGCCGTGAAGAGAAGCTGGATATCCTGCGCCGCGTGGACAAAGTGGCCCGTGCTGCCGATAAACGCGTGCAGGAAGTGTCTGCCAGCCTGAGCGGTGTCTATGAACTGATTCTGGTCGCGGCGACGGACGGCACCCTGGCGGCGGATGTCCGTCCGCTGGTGCGTCTCTCGATCAGCGTGCAGGTGGAAGAGGACGGCAAGCGCGAGCGTGGCTCAAGCGGCGGCGGTGGTCGTTTTGGTTATGACTGGTTCCTGGGTGACGTCGACGGTGAAGCCCGTGCGGACGCGTGGGCAAAAGAAGCCGTGCGTATGGCGATGGTCAATCTTTCTGCCGTGGCGGCACCTGCGGGGACATTCCCGGTGGTACTGGGCGCTGGCTGGCCGGGCGTGCTGCTGCATGAAGCCGTGGGGCATGGTCTGGAAGGGGACTTTAACCGCCGCGGCACCTCCGTATTTAGCGGTCAGATAGGGCAGCTTGTCTCCTCTGAACTGTGCACGGTGGTGGATGACGGTACCATGGTTGATCGCCGTGGCTCTATCTCCATCGATGATGAAGGTACGCCGGGTCAGTACAACGTGCTGATCGAAAACGGTGTGCTGAAAGGCTACATGCAGGACAAACTGAACGCGCGCCTGATGGGCGTGGCGCCAACGGGTAACGGCCGTCGTGAATCTTATGCACATCTGCCGATGCCGCGTATGACCAACACCTACATGCTGCCAGGCCAGTCCACGCCGCAGGAGATCATTGAGTCTGTTGATTACGGGATCTTCGCCCCAAACTTTGGCGGTGGTCAGGTGGACATCACCTCCGGTAAATTCGTCTTCTCTACGTCAGAAGCGTATCTGATCGAAAAAGGCAAAGTGACCAAAGCGGTGAAAGGCGCGACGCTGATTGGTTCCGGTATCGAAGCCATGCAGCAGATCTCCATGGTCGGTAACGATCTCAAGCTGGACAACGGCGTGGGCGTCTGCGGTAAAGAGGGCCAGAGCCTGCCAGTGGGCGTGGGCCAGCCGACACTGAAGGTCGATAACCTCACGGTGGGCGGCACGGCGTAATTTTCTCCCCTCACCCTAACCCTCTCCCCAACGGGGAGAGGGGAAATACCTACTCTTTCCTTCTTCCCCGCATGCCCTGAAACAGTTCCGCAACCTCCACAAAATACTCGGTCAGATAGTTAATGCACACCTGCACCTTAAGCGGCAGTTTGTCTTTTTCGGTATACAGGGCATACACCGGACGCGGATCGGACTGGTAGCGAGGGAACAGGATCTCCAGCACTCCGCTGTTGATCTCATTGATCACCCACATTAACGGGACGTAAGCGATCCCGGCGCCCGCCACCAGCCAGCGCGAGATGGTCATCGGGTCGTTGGTGACAAACCGTCCTTCCGGCAGCAGTCGGGTAGAAATGCCTTCCGGGGCAATCAGTTCAAACTCATTATCGGGGCGGACGCTGTACTCCAGCCAGGAGTGGTTGGCGAGATCGGCTGGTTTCTCCGGCACGCCGTACTGCGCCAGATAGCTCTTCGAGGCACAGACCACCATCGGCATACTCCCGAGTCGACGGGAGAAGAGGCTGGAGTCCTGCAGCGCGCCAACCCGGATCACCACATCCAGCCCGTCTGCGATCAGGTCCGGAGCGGGAATACCGGTAACCAGATTCACGGTTAATCCCGGATATTCTTTCAGCATCTCTGCGGTCATGGCGGCGAGAACATTTTGTGCCATAGTTGAAGAACAGCCAATCCGCAGTGTCCCGATGGGCGTGTTGTTAAAGGCATAGAGCTGCTCGTGAACATCCTGCACTTCATGCATCATGCGGCGACAGCCCTGATAGTAAATTTTACCCGCCTCCGTCAGACCAATACTGCGGGTGCTGCGGTTGAGCAGCTTCACCTGCAGTTCATCTTCCAGTTTTGACACCGTCTGACTGATGGAGGAGACGCTCATCTGCAACTGCCGGGCAGCAGCAGTAAATGAGCCAAGTTCAACCACTTTGGCGAAGACCGACATGCGTTTTAAACGTTCCATTGTTCACTCTGGCTTAAAAGTGATTTAGATCACATATTATAGATAACAGCATAACAGTTACGTTAATATATTATTAATTACATAACGGCTGCGCCATTCTCGCCCGGCGTTTCTTGCTCTCCCGCGGTGGCGTGCGCTAAAAATTCTGAAGCCTGCACTCTCTCTTATCAAGGTCAACATGAGTCTGTTTCCCGTTATCGTGGTGTTCGGTCTGTCGTTCCCACCGATATTTTTCGAGCTTCTTTTATCACTGGCGATCTTCTGGCTGGTGCGCAAGGTGCTGGTTCCTACCGGGATCTACGATTTCGTCTGGCACCCTGCATTGTTCAATACCGCGCTGTATTGCTGCCTGTTCTACCTGATATCGCGCATGTTTGTCTGAGGTTGATGTGAAAACGCTAACAAGAAAAATCTCCCGCACCGCCATCACCATGGCGCTGGTTATCCTCGCGTTCATCGCTATTTTTCGCGCCTGGGTCTATTACACCGAATCACCGTGGACGCGTGACGCGCGTTTTAGCGCCGATGTCGTGGCGATCGCCCCCGACGTGGCCGGTCTTATCACGGCGGTTAACGTCCACGATAACCAGCTGGTGAAGAAAGACCAGGTGCTGTTCACCATTGACCAGCCGCGTTACCAGAAAGCACTGGAAGAAGCGGAAGCGGATGTCGCCTATTACCAGGCGCTGGCTGCGGAGAAACGCCGTGAGGCGGGCCGCCGTAACCAGCTGGGGGTTCAGGCGATGTCCCGGGAAGAGATCGATCAGTCTAACAACGTGCTGCAAACCGTGCTGCATCAGCTGGCAAAGGCGCAGGCGACGCGCGACCTGGCGAAGCTCGATCTGGAGCGTACCGTGATCCGCGCACCTGCCGATGGCTGGGTCACCAACCTGAATGTCTATGCCGGGGAGTTTATCACCCGCGGTTCAACCGCCGTGGCGCTGGTGAAACAAAACTCATTCTATGTGCTTGCCTATATGGAAGAGACCAAACTGGAAGGCGTTCGTCCGGGCTACCGCGCAGAGATCACGCCGCTTGGCAGCAACCGCGTCTTTAAAGGTACCGTAGATAGCGTTGCGGCTGGCGTCACCAACTCCAGCAGCTCCAATGATGCTAAAGGGATGGCGACGGTTGATTCCAACCTGGAATGGGTGCGCCTGGCCCAGCGTGTGCCGGTACGTATTCATCTGGACGAACAGCAGGGCAACCTGTGGCCTGCGGGCACAACCGCGACGGTGGTGATCACCGGTGAGAAAGACCGGGACGCCAGCCAGGACTCTATTTTCCGTAAAATCGCCCATCGTCTGCGCGAGTTTGGTTAATCGCTATGGGGATCTTTACTATCGCCAGCCAGCACATTCGCTTCGCCGTGAAGCTGGCGAGTGCCATTGTGCTGGCGCTGTTTGTCGGCTTTCACTTCCAGCTGGAAACCCCCCGCTGGGCGGTGTTAACGGCGGCGATTGTCGCGGCTGGCCCGGCATTCGCGGCAGGTGGGGAGCCTTACTCCGGGGCGATCCGCTATCGCGGGATGCTGCGTATCATCGGGACGTTTATCGGCTGTATCGCCGCGCTCACCATTATCATTTTGATGATCCGCACGCCACTGTTGATGGTATTGGTGTGCTGTATCTGGGCGGGCTTCTGCACCTGGCTCTCCTCTCTGGTGAAGGTCGAAAACTCTTACGCCTGGGGGCTGGCGGGTTATACCGCACTGATTATTGTCATCACCATTCAAACCGAACCGCTGCTCGCGCCGCAGTTTGCCGTGGAACGCTGCAGTGAGATCGTGATTGGTATCGTCTGCGCAATTGTTGCTGACCTGCTTTTCTCCCCTCGCTCCATCAAACAGGAGGTGGATCGCGAACTGGATGCGCTGATCGTCTCCCAGTATCAGCTGATGCAGCTCTGCATCAAGCACGGTGACAGCGAAGAGGTGGACAAAGCCTGGAGTGGACTGGTTCGCCGCACGCAGGCGCTGGAAGGGATGCGCAGTAACCTTAATATGGAGTCCTCGCGCTGGGCGCGCGCCAACCGTCGTCTTAAAGCGATCAATACCGTCTCCTTAACGCTGATTACCCAGGCGTGCGAAACCTACCTTATTCAGAACACCCGCCCGGAATCGGTTACCGATACCTTTCGCGAACTGTTTGCCGAGCCGGTGGAAACGGTGCAGGACGTACATAAGCAGCTCAAACGCATGCGGCGGGTCATTGCCTGGACCGGAGAGCGCGACACACCGGTGACCATTTATACGTGGGTTGGCGCCGCGACGCGCTACCTGCTGCTGAAACGGGGCGTGATCGGCAATACGAAAATCAGCGCGGCGGAAGAGGAAGTCCTGCAGGGCGAAGTGGTGATCAAGGCGGAATCGGCTGAGCGCCACCACGCGATGGTCAACTTCTGGCGTACCACGCTTGCCTGTATGCTCGGCACGCTGTTCTGGCTGTGGACTGGCTGGACCTCCGGCAGCGGCGCGATGGTCATGATTGCCGTCGTCACGGCGCTGGCAATGCGTCTGCCCAACCCGCGTATGGTCGCTATCGATTTCCTGTACGGCACGATTGCCGCGTTACCGCTTGGCGCGCTCTATTTCCTGGTGATCCTCCCGTCCACGCAGCAGAGCATGTTGCTGCTCTGTATCAGTCTTGCGGTGATGGCATTCTTTATCGGGATAGAAGTGCAGAAGCGCCGTCTGGGATCGCTCGGTGCCCTCGCCAGTACTATTAACATTCTGGTGCTGGATAACCCCATGACGTTCCATTTCAGCCAGTTCCTCGACAGCGCCCTGGGTCAGCTGGTGGGCTGTTTCCTGGCGATGATGGTGATTCTGCTGGTGCGCGACAATTCGCAGGCGCGAACAGGTCGCGTGCTGTTGAACCAGTTCGTTTCGGCGGCGGTCTCTTCCATGACCACCAACACTGCGCGCCGTAAAGAGAACCATCTGCCTGCGCTCTATCAGCAGCTGTTTTTACTGTTAAATAAGTTCCCTGGCGACATTGCCCGCTTTCGTCTGGCGTTAACCATGATCATTGCGCATCAGCGTCTGCGTAACGCACCGGTGCCCATCAACGACGATCTGTCGGCATTCCACCGCCAGTTGCGCCGTACCGCGGACCATGTGCTTTCCGCCTCCAGTGATGACAAACGACGCCGTTACTTTAAGCAGTTGCTGGAAGAGTTGGATGTCTACCAGGAGAAGCTCAGGGTCTGGGAAGCACCTCCTCAGGTGACCGAGCCGGTAGCGCGGCTGGTGTTTATGCTGCACCGCTACCAGAATGTCCTGACGGATAACTGACTGAAGTAAAAAACCGACGCCAAAAGCGTCGGTTTTTTTGTGGCTATACTTATTTCTGCAGGCTCTTACATTCAGAAAGGGAGGACACATGACTACCCAGGCGCTTCAGGACCACATTCTTTTTCAGACCGGTTATCTGGTTAACGGCATATGGAAACCGCTGGACACGACGTTTGATGTGTTGAACCCGGCTACCGGTGATGTTATCGCCAAAGTGGCGAAAGCCGGTAAAGCAGAAACCGAAGAGGCGATTGCCGCCGCCGCGAAAGCCTTCCCGGCCTGGCGGGCCAAAACCGCGAAAGAGCGCTCGACCATTCTCTATCGCTGGTATGAACTGATTATTGAGAATAAAAGCTGGCTTGGTCGGTTAATGACCACCGAACAGGGCAAACCCCTGAAAGAAGCTGAAGGCGAGGTGGAGTACGCCGCCAGTTTTATTCAGTGGTTTGCCGAAGAGGCCAAGCGTGCTAACGGTGAAATTATTCCGCCGATCAAACCGGGCTCCCGCATTCTGGCTACCCGTGAGCCTGTGGGAGTGGTGGCGGCAATTACACCGTGGAACTTCCCGATGGCGATGCTCACCCGTAAGCTTGGTCCGGCGCTGGCCGCGGGGTGTACCGGGGTCATCAAACCGGCAAACAACACCCCGCTCAGCGCGTTTGCGCTGCTCACGCTGGCGAAACAGGCCGGTGTGCCGGATGGCGTCCTCAACGCCGTGGCCGGTAATACGCATGAGATCAGCGACGCGATTATGGCGAGCCACGAGGTGCGGAAAATCTCGTTTACCGGCTCCACTTCCGTCGGCAAAACGCTGGTGCGTAACGCCGCGGACACCATGAAAAAAGTTTCGATGGAGCTGGGGGGGAATGCCCCGTATATCGTGTTTGAAGATGCGGACATCGATGCTGCCGTCAAAGGGGCGATCGCCAACAAATTCCGTAATGCCGGACAGGTCTGCGTCAGCGTTAACCGCTTCTATATTCAGGAAACCGTCTACGACAAGTTTGTGAACAAACTGGCCGATGCGGTGAACGCGCTGAAGGTGGGAAATGGTCTGGAAGACGGTGTGGTCGTAGGCC
Source organism: Enterobacter cloacae subsp. cloacae ATCC 13047 (assembly GCF_000025565.1). Taxonomy (NCBI): domain Bacteria; kingdom Pseudomonadati; phylum Pseudomonadota; class Gammaproteobacteria; order Enterobacterales; family Enterobacteriaceae; genus Enterobacter; species Enterobacter cloacae. Next base: position 4,744,481 of record NC_014121.1, on the reverse strand, counting down.
CGCTGATTGAACCCTCCGCGGTGAACAAAGTGCGCGAGCATGTGGAAGACGCTGTTGCCCGGGGGGCGACTGTCCTGGCGGGCGGTAAACCACATCCGCTTGGGGGCAATTTCTGGATGCCCACCGTGCTTGGCGACTGTCATGAAGGCATGAAACTGGCGGAAGAAGAGACGTTTGGTCCCGTTGCCGCCTGCTTCCGTTTCACTTCTGAAGATGAAGTCATCCAGCGCGCCAACAACACGCCTTATGGTCTGGCGGCTTACTTTTATACTCAGAATCTGTCGCGCGTTTTCCGCGTCTCGCAGGCAATCGAAAGCGGGATGATTGGGATTAATGAGTGCGCCGTTTCCACGGAGCTTGGACCTTTTGGTGGGGTAAAAGAGTCTGGCCTGGGTCGAGAAGGGTCCGTGCTGGGGCTGGAAGAGTATCTGGAAGTCAAAACCCTGCATATCGGGGGATTATAATAGACAGGGCGGCATCTGCCGCTCGCCTGGACTGGGTGGCTGGCAATGAAAACCTATACCTTTGATTTTGACGAGATCGACAGTCAGGAAGACTTCTATCGTGAATTTATCCGGGCGTTTGATCTGGAACGGGAAAGCGTCACGAATCTGGATATGCTGTGGGATGTGGTGACCGGCAGTCAGCTGCCGTTACCGCTGGAGATAGAGTTTATTCATCTGCCCGATAAGCTGCGCAGACGATTTGGGGCGCTGATTTTATTGTTTGATGAAGCAGAAGAAGAGCTGGAAGGGCAGTTGCGTTTCAACGCGCGCCATTGATTACGCGAAAAAAAGCCCCTGACCAGCGAGGCCAGGGGCAAGTCGTATGATGAGATACGACGAGGGTTTATTTATACAGTTCTGCCGTAGCGTGCCAGTGGTCACCCTGATTCAGTTCGGTGACGCGGTAGCTGCTGGCGCCTGCTTTTTCAGCTTTTGCGGCCAGCTCCTGACGGATATCCATCGGAGAGCCGGTGACGGACGTTACGGAAACACTACCCATAGACTGCAGATTTTGCGCCTGCTCGGTATTCACCTGCTGGACGGCTGCGCTTGCGCCGAAAGAGAGAACCGATGCCAGACCGAGGGTTGCGATGATTAATTTGGTTTTCATAGTCTTTGCTCCTGAAGAGGTTTTTGCTCAACGGCGAGAAGGGTTGAACTGCTATTTTTATGCCTGGTGCCGTTGAGTGGAGATAGTCGTCTTCTGTTATTACTAAAACTTATTTATACAGCTCAGCGGTAGCGTGCCAGTGGTCACCGGAACGCGCTTCAATGATGCGATAGGATGATGCACCTTGTTCTTCCGCTTTTTTGTTCAGCATCTCATGCATGTCCATTGGAGACGTGCCGATTGCGCCGACAGAAACCGTACCGATAGCCTCACGGGATTGCGCCTGATCGGCATTAATGGAGTCTGCTGCGAAAGCACCGAATGACAGGACAGACAGGACGCTCAGCGCCGCTACAGTTGTTTTGATTTTCATGATTTTTACCTCGTCGAATTTTTTAGTGGGGTCTTTGTTTCGTGACCCTCATCACAAAATCAAGTATACACTAATAACGGTAAAAATTAATATCAGACTAATTGTTTCATGGGTTATTACGTGTTAAACAGCGCAATTTTTATAACCTAATGGCATAATGTTGGTTATTTTCTGTACACGTTTGCGTGTTATATCTAAGTAAATCATATGGATAAATGATTTTGATATTTTGTGCGATTCTTTGATTTATCATTCACTGGCTGAATGTTAATGAGTGGTAAAAAGCACTATTTGTTAAATTGAGGACAGGAGAAAACAGGGGAAAACGCAGCGGGGGCAGAATGAACCCCGTAGCGACGCTACGGGGAGAGAGGATTACAGCTCCTGTTCGAACAGAACCAGGATCGCCTCGTGGAGATCTTTCACCGAAAAGCCGTTGGCTGGCGTGGTAAAGATGGTGTCATCACCGGCGATGGTACCGAGAATCCCTTCCGTTTTACCCAGAGAGTCCAGCATGCGGGCAATCAGCTGTGCGGCGCCAGGGCTTGTGTGGATCACCACAACGGCATCGTTGTGGTCGATATCCAGAACCAGGTTCTTCAGCGGGCTGGAGGTTGTCGGCACGCCAAGTTCAGCTGGCAGGCAATAGACCATCTCCATTTTGGCGTTACGGGTACGCACCGCGCCAAATTTGGTCAACATACGGGATACTTTCGACTGGTTGATATTGTCGAAGCCTTGTTCCTGCAGCGCCTGAACAATTTCTCCCTGAGAACTGAATTTCTCTTCTTTGAGTAGCGCTTTAAACGCCTTTACTAATTCTTCTTGCTTAGACGAGCTTCGCATAAGTCACCCGGAATATGACGATAGAAACAACATTATTATGCACGTGGATGAATTTTTATGCAAATTATCTACCAGGCAGTAGCCTGAAATAATGTTATGAAAGGGAGTAATATTATCAGATTTCGTTATCGGAAAACATGCCTGGGTCACGCCACGCAAATAAGCTTAAAAGTAAATTAAATGTTATCAAAATGATGTTGTTTTGGTGGCGTGGCAGGGTGTATTGTAACCACCTCTTAATTCGTTGCCGTCTGTTGTCAGAGAGTCTTCTGGGAAGAGAGAAAGTCGCGTGACCTCAAATTCTTTAGCTACGAAAATTGTAATTAATTACCTGCTGAATTAAGGTCGCCGCAACGGATTTACAGATACTTAAGTTAACCATAATAAGGAGTTTAGGATGAAAGTCGCAGTCCTCGGCGCTGCTGGTGGTATCGGCCAGGCGCTTGCCCTACTACTGAAAACCCAACTGCCTTCAGGCTCAGAACTCTCCCTGTACGACATTGCTCCGGTAACCCCAGGTGTGGCGGTTGACCTGAGCCACATCCCGACCGCTGTTAACATCAAAGGCTTCTCCGGCGAAGACGCGCGTCCTGCGCTGCAGGGTGCTGACGTTGTGCTGATCTCCGCTGGTGTGGCGCGTAAGCCAGGTATGGATCGTTCCGACCTGTTCAACGTCAACGCAGGCATCGTGAAAAACCTGGTGCAGCAGATCGCTGAAGTGTGTCCGAAAGCGTGCATCGGTATCATCACTAACCCGGTGAACACCACGGTCGCTATTGCGGCAGAAGTACTGAAGAAAGCAGGCGTTTACGACAAGAACAAACTGTTCGGCGTGACCACGCTGGATATCATCCGTTCTAACACCTTCGTGGCTGAGCTGAAAGGCAAGCAGCCTACGGAAGTTGAAGTGCCGGTCATCGGTGGTCACTCTGGTGTGACAATTCTGCCTCTGCTGTCGCAGATCCCAGGCGTGAGCTTCACCGAGCAGGAAGTGGTTGACCTGACCAAACGTATCCAGAACGCAGGCACCGAAGTGGTGGAAGCGAAGGCGGGTGGCGGTTCTGCAACGCTGTCTATGGGCCAGGCGGCTGCACGTTTCGGTCTGTCACTGGTTCGCGCGCTGCAGGGCGAGAAGGGCGTGGTTGAATGCGCTTATGTTGAAGGCGATGGCGAACACGCGCGCTTCTTCTCCCAGCCGCTGCTGCTCGGTAAAAATGGTATCGAAGAGCGTAAGCCAATTGGCACGCTGAGCGCGTTTGAACAAAACGCGATGGAAGGCATGCTGGACACGCTGAAGAAAGATATCACGCTGGGCGAAGAGTTCGTTAACAAGTGATCTTGTCCCGGTAAAAAAAACGGAGCGCTACGCTCCGTTTTTTATGCCCGTCAGTTGGTGGCCGGGTATTCCTGAATGGTCACATGCAGCGTCAGTTTCTTATCGTTGCGCATGACTTCAACCGGGATGATGGAACCCGGGCGAATTTCTGCCACCTGGTCCATCGTCTCAAGCGCAGAGACCGCCGGTGTGCCGTTGACCGACAGAATGACATCATTAACCTGAATGCCCGCATTGGCAGCCGGTCCACCAGGCGCCACTTCGTTAACCACAATCCCCTGAATCTGATCGATCCCGCCACCCTGCGTATGCATAGGAGCAATTTCGCGACCACCAATCCCGATGTAACCGCGGATCACGCGACCGTCCCGGATCAGCTTGTCCATAATTTTGGTTGCCAGCTGGAACGGAATGGCAAAGCCGATCCCTTCCGGCGTCTCGCCATCGTTGCTTTTATCGAAGGAGAGGGTGTTGATACCCATAAGCTCGCCCAGCGAGTTGACCAGCGCACCGCCGGAGTTCCCGTGGTTGATGGAGGCATCGGTTTGCAGGAAGTTCTGCCGTCCCGATGGGTTCAGACCGATGCGACCCGTGGCGCTGATGATCCCCTGGGTGATGGTCTGCCCCAGGTTGTATGGGTTACCGATAGCCAGAACCACATCGCCAATGTGCGGAGTGCGTTTACGGTTGATCGGAATCACGGGCAGCCCGCCGGTGGCGTTGATTTTCAGCACGGCCAGATCGGTCAGGCTGTCAGAGCCGACAAGTAAGGCCTCAAACACGCGGCCATCCTGAAGTGCGACGATGATCTGGTCAGCATCGTTGATCACGTGCTTGTTGGTAATGATGTATCCGCGATCGTCCATAATCACGCCGGAGCCGAGGGTACGGATCTCCAGCTGGTTATGGGCTGAACTGTTAAGACCACGGTTGTAGACGTTCACCACTGCGGGTGCGGCACGGCGAACGGCCTGATTATAGGTGGCAGGCGTTTCATCCGCGCTGTCAAACTGGGGAGCCGACAGCTTGTTGAACTGGCGTAAAGACGGCATGGCCGCTAACAGCAGGCCCGCAACAATCAAACCGATGGCAATGGAACGAAAGAGCTTTAAAAGCATGATGCGCGTGTCGTTAAAAAAGGAACGGTTTGCAGCATAACATGAGTTATCCCGGACATCACACGCGGCGGTGATACCCGGGATAGCAAATGCTTAGCGCAACAGAATATAGATAGATTCGTTGCCGCGCATAATTTGCAGGGCAATGACCGTTGGTTTACTTTCCAGCACCTTGCGCAGCTCAGCGATAGACTGCACGCGGGTGCGATTCACGCCGATGATCACATCATCCTGATGCAATCCCGCCTGCGCGGCAGGGCTGCTCTTCTCTACGGTATCGATGCTGATGCCTTTGGTGCCGTCTTTAAGCTGCCCGTCGCTGAGGGTCGCGCCCTGCAGTGCAGGGGCGATAAGCTCCGCACTGGCGGAGGAAGAGGTGCTCTTGTCCAGCGTCACTTCCACATTCAGCGGTTTGCCGTCACGAATCAGGCCCAGCTTCACTTTGGCGCCCGGTTCGGTGGTGGCGATACGTGAGCGCAGCTCTGCAAAGCTGCTCAGCGGCTTATCATTCAGGCTGACGATCACATCACCTGATTTAATGCCCGCTTTTGCCGAGCCGGAATTGGGCAGCACTTCACTGACGAACGCACCGCGCTGCACGTTGATGTTGAACGCTTTTGCGATATCGGCGCTCATCTCCATCCCTTTGATGCCCAACAGGCCGCGTTTGACTTCACCAAACTGGATAAGCTGCTGTGCCAGCGTTTTGGCCATATTGCTGGGAATGGCAAACCCGATCCCGATACTGCCGCCACCTGGCGCGAGGATTGCTGTGTTAATACCAATCAGCTCGCCGTTAAGGTTCAGCAGCGCCCCGCCGGAGTTCCCGCGGTTAATTGAGGCATCGGTCTGGATAAAGTTTTCCAGGCCTTCAAGATTCAGGCCGCTGCGCCCCAGCGCGGAAATGATCCCGGAGGTCGCCGTTTGTCCTAAACCAAAGGGGTTGCCCACGGCAACAGCAAAGTCGCCGACGCGCAGTTTGTCGGAGTCGGCGATGGCAATCTGGGTCAGATTACTTGGGTTTTGCACCTGCAACAGCGCGATGTCGCTCTGGTCATCGCCGCCGATCAATTTGGCATCAAATTCCCGACCATCATTCAGCTGCACGCTGATTTTATCGGCCTGGCTGATAACGTGGTTGTTGGTCAGAATATAGCCTTTGGCCGCATCAATGATGACGCCTGAGCCCAGCCCTTCAAAAGGCTGAGCCTGCTGGTCGGGCGACTCATCGCCAAAATATTTTTTCAGTTCTTCAGGTACGCGCTGGCTTTGCACGGCAGTGCCTTCTACCTGCACGCTGACTACCGCAGGCAACACTTTTTCCAGCATGGGTGCGAGGCTCGGAATCGCCGTCTGGCCCGGCACCTGCGAGGGAAGGGCGGCAAAGGCAGGGAAGGACGCCGAGAGAGATAACCCGACACTTAACGCTAACGCGCTCAACAGCTGGTTCTTTTTCTTCATCGATGCTGACTCTCGTAACCTGGAGTAAAGGAAAAAACGGGCCCAAAAACACGTTGATGTTATTGAATTTTAAACCGCTGAACAATGAGGTGTTTACCTAAATAATAGCTGGGGTCAGGAAGAAAGGACGGGCGCAATCGCTGCGCCCGTAAAATAATTTCAGGTTGTGTGATTAATCGCGCTTAACACCGCCGCGCAGCAGGCCGGACGCGCCATCAGAATAGTCGCGAGGCATCTGAACAGGGGCCTGATCGTTACCGGCCTCAGAGTCTGCCAGACGGTTGCGGAACGGGTTGGTTTCCGCGGTCATTTCCGGCAGCAGGCTGCTGGAGCTTTTTGCCATGTGCTGATACAGCTGGCGATAATCGGTCGCCATGTTGTCCAGCAGCTCAGCGCTACGGGCAAAGTGGCTGACCAGCTCTTCGCGGTACTCTTCCAGCTCGGCTTTGTTCTTTTCCAGTTCGTATTGCAGTGACTGCTGCTGACGCAATTTGCGATTACCGAAACGCATGGCCACAGCACCGATCACGATGCCGACGACTAAACCGATTAGCGCATATTCCCAGGTCATGAACTTCTCCCGTTGTCTTGTTGTTCCGTAGGGTGTTGGCTCGGCTCCTGCCTGTGCCTGATATTGCCACTATAACCGCTATTTCTGCAGAAGTGGAATCCTGACGTATCATCGCGTAGTGTAGAACGGCCTTTTTTTCATCAGTCACGCCTGCTGATGAGGTTTAATTGAAGGAATAACAACAAGATTATGCAAAACCTGTCCCCCGCATCGCGATATCAACTGGCCCTGGACGAGGGCTCACATCAGCCGGATGACGTTCAACGTGAAGCGGTTAACCGTCTGGATACCCTTTTCCATGAGCTTACGGCAAAACCTGCGGAATCAGGGCAGAGCTGTGGGCTGAAGGCGGCATTGAGCCGACTGCTCGGAAAAAAAGAGCCACAGGCTAACGCTCCGGCACGCGGTTTATATATGTGGGGCGGTGTCGGTCGCGGGAAAACCTGGTTGATGGATCTGTTTTATCAGAGCCTGCCGGGTGAGCGTAAACAACGCCTGCATTTCCACCGCTTTATGCTGCGGGTGCATGAAGAGTTAACGGCGCTGCAGGGCAAAAGCGATCCGCTGGAGATTGTGGCTGACAGGTTTAAGGCCGAAACGGACGTCCTCTGTTTCGATGAGTTTTTTGTTTCGGATATCACCGATGCCATGCTGTTGGGCGGCCTGATGAAAGCGCTGTTTGCCCGCGGCATCACGCTGGTCGCCACCTCGAATATTCCGCCGGATGAGCTGTATCGTAACGGCCTCCAGCGGGCGCGTTTCCTGCCTGCCATTGATGCCATCAAACAGTATTGTGACATTATGAATGTTGATGCGGGCGTGGATTACCGTTTGCGCACGCTGACTCAGGCGCACCTGTGGCTCTCACCGCTGAATGCCGAGACCACCCGCCAGATGGATAAACTATGGCTGGCGCTGGCGGGAGCAAAGCGCGAAAACGCCCCGACGCTGGAGATTAACCATCGTCCGTTGCCTACGCTCGGTGTTGAAAACCAAACGCTGGCGGTCTCTTTTGCGACGCTGTGCGTGGATGCCCGCAGTCAGCACGACTACATCGCCCTTTCGCGCCTGTTCCACACGGTGATGCTGCTGGATGTACCCGTCATGACACGGCTGATGGAAAGCGAAGCGCGACGCTTCATTGCGCTGGTGGACGAGTTTTACGAACGCCACGTCAAGCTGGTGGTGAGCGCCGAGGTGCCTTTATATGAGGTGTATCAGGGGGAACGTTTGAAGTTTGAGTTCCAGCGCTGCCTGTCGCGCCTGCAGGAGATGCAGAGCGAGGAGTATCTGAAGCTGGAGCATATGCCTTAAATGCTACCCTCTCCCCGTGGGAGAGGGGCTGGGGGTGAGGGCACCGGACCGCAAAAACTTGCCCCCCGAAAAACCCATTCCAAATCACATTTAAGGGTCGATCTTTGACCTCAACTTCTCTATAATCTTGCGACCCCACGTTACGAGAAGGTTTTTTTCCCGAAACTTTCTATGTGTCGGCATGAGCTATTCGAAGGGGTAGGTTTGCCGGACTTTGTCGTGTGAACCTCAACTGACTAAACGTTTGGGTGTTCACCAACGTGTAACTTATTATTTGGGTAAGCTTTTAATGAAAACTTTTACAGCTAAACCAGAAACCGTACAACGCGACTGGTATGTTGTTGACGCGACCGGTAAAACTCTGGGCCGTCTGGCTACTGAACTGGCTCGTCGCCTGCGCGGTAAGCACAAAGCGGAATACACTCCGCACGTTGATACTGGTGACTACATCATCGTTCTGAACGCAGAAAAAGTTGCTGTAACCGGCAACAAGCGCGAAGACAAAATGTACTACCACCACACTGGCCACATCGGTGGTATCAAAGAAGCGACCTTTGAAGAGATGATTGCTCGCCGTCCTGAGCGTGTGATTGAAATCGCGGTTAAAGGCATGCTGCCAAAAGGCCCGCTGGGTCGTGCTATGTTCCGTAAACTGAAAGTTTACGCAGGTAACGAGCACAACCACGCGGCACAGCAACCGCAAGTTCTTGACATCTAATCGGGATTATAGGCAATGGCTGAAAATCAATACTACGGCACTGGTCGCCGCAAAAGTTCCGCAGCTCGCGTGTTCATCAAACCGGGCAACGGTAAAATCGTAATCAACCAGCGTTCTCTGGAACAGTACTTCGGTCGCGAAACTGCCCGCATGGTAGTTCGCCAGCCGCTGGAACTGGTTGATATGGTAGAAAAACTGGATCTGTACATCACCGTTAAAGGTGGTGGTATCTCCGGTCAGGCAGGTGCGATCCGTCACGGTATCACCCGCGCTCTGATGGAGTACGACGAATCCCTGCGTTCTGAACTGCGTAAAGCTGGCTTCGTTACTCGTGACGCTCGTCAGGTTGAACGTAAGAAAGTGGGTCTGCGTAAAGCACGTCGTCGTCCACAGTTCTCCAAACGTTAATCATTTTCTGCTCACGCAGAACGATTGGCGAAAAACCCGCTTCGGCGGGTTTTTTTATGGGTAATGCTCAGGTTATCCACATTATCAATGCATATATCTCCTCTTTTTCCGCATTTCCAGAATCCCCTCACCACAAAGCCATCAAAATCTGGTAAACTATCATCCAATTTTCTGCCCAAATATCGGTGAATACTCGATTTTTGTTCGATTCTTGAACAATGTGTCTTCTCTGGGATGGGCGCTACATCATCTGGCTGGCCCCACCGGGCCGGTAGCAGTAAAAATTCTGAATATACCTGGAGGTTTTCATGGCTGTCGCTGCCAACAAACGTTCGGTAATGACGCTGTTTTCTGGTCCTACTGACATTTATAGCCATCAGGTTCGTATCGTGCTGGCCGAGAAGGGTGTCAGTTTTGAGATCGAGCATGTGGAAAAGGATAACCCACCTCAGGATCTGATCGATCTCAACCCGAGCCAAAGTGTACCAACGCTGGTGGATCGCGAGCTGACCCTGTGGGAATCCCGTATCATTATGGAATACCTGGATGAGCGTTTCCCGCATCCACCGCTGATGCCTGTTTACCCTGTGGCGCGTGGCGAAAGCCGCCTGTACATGCAGCGTATCGAGAAAGACTGGTACACGCTGATGAACGTGATCGAAAACGGTTCTGCTTCAGAAGCAGACGCTGCACGTAAACAACTGCGTGAAGAGCTGCTGGCGATTGCCCCTGTGTTCGGCCAGAAACCGTTCTTCCTGAGCGATGAGTTCAGCCTGGTGGACTGCTACCTGGCACCGCTGCTGTGGCGCCTGCCGACACTTGGCGTTGAATTCAGCGGCCCGGGCGCAAAAGAGCTGAAAGGCTATATGACCCGCGTCTTTGAACGCGACTCCTTCCTGGCATCCTTAACTGAACCGGAACGTGAAATGCGTCTCGGCCGAGGCTAATGACTGTGGAAATGTCACAACTTTCACCACGCCGTCCGTATCTGCTGCGCGCCTTCTATGAATGGCTGCTGGATAACCAGCTCACGCCGCACCTGGTTGTGGATGTGACGTTGCCGGGCGTGCTGGTTCCGATGGAATACGCGCGTGACGGACAGATCGTTTTGAACATTGCCCCCCGTGCGGTGGGTAATCTTGAACTGGCGAACGACGAAGTGCGTTTTAACGCGCGTTTCGGCGGCGTACCGCGTCAGGTTTCCGTGCCGCTGGCCGCGGTGCTGGCTATCTACGCGCGGGAAAACGGCGCGGGTACGATGTTCGAGCCGGAAGCGGCTTACGATGAAGACGTTGCCAGCCTGAATGAAGACGATGCAACCGGGGAGCGAGACAGCGACACGGTGATGTCGGTTATTGACGGCGACAAACCTGACCGCCAGGATGAAAACGATCCTGATGACGATCCGCCACCACGCGGCGGGCGTCCGGCTCTCAGAGTGGTAAAATAAACGTCATCCATTATAAAATCCAGCCCTCCTCAGTCGGCTGGATTTTTTTTGTCGATGTAAAGATTAAGCGCCTGTTGAACGAATATTTTTTCTATGTATAGATTTGTACAAAATTAAGACAGTGCAATGCTTTATTCTATATGACAGAAATTTTGGAATACAAAGCCAGCGAAAATAAATCATCGCAAGCAATAATTATTCTGAATATAAATGGTCTAAAAAGAACTGGAAACCTCTGTTTTATAAATCCTGCCTATTATTTGAGTAAATCTAAAAAGAAAAGTTAATAAACCTAAGTTGCATGTATTTATGATTTCTATATTATCGCACCATGCATTTTGCAAACGGAGGTAATAGCGACTATCAAGGATGAACTCAGTCGAATTTTATTTTCTTTAAATCATAAGTTATGGATTAACTCGTGAAAAAAATTCTATTGGCTACAGCATTATTCCTTTGCGTAAACTCTACGTTTGCCGCTGAAACCGCGATATTGAAAATTAAAGGGACGCTGACAGCCTCGGCCTGTACTCCTGAATTTAGCAATGGCGGCGTGGTGGACTATGGAAATATCCGCTTAGGTGAATTGTCCTCTACGGCGGTGAACCAGTTAGGGCAACGGAATATCGATCTCACCATTACCTGCACGGCAGCAACAAAAGTGGCCTGGAATATGATAGACGATCGCGCCGACTCTAACGCAGGATTAACCGTTTCTGCCGGTACATTTACGGGTGGGGCACAGAGTGCGACTAACCAGACCTATGGCGTTGGCAAAGCAGGCACGGTAAATATTGGCTCTTATGCCATGTTTATGAAGGTGAATAGCGTTACTGCAGACGGAAAATCTGTCGATCCAATATATCAGCAGAATGGCTCAATGACCTGGGCTAAGAGTACTGATGGTTCAAGTCAGGGTGAAAATAATCGTAATATTACCGTCGCATTAGCGGGAAGTATTGACCCGCTTGCTTTCCAGACAGCAACATTTCCGCTGGTAACGTCTCTGGCTATTCAGAATACCACAACGCTTTCCATTACCGATGATACCCGGCTGGATGGTCAGTTGACGATCAGCCTAAAGTATCTGTAATTCTTTCAAATTTAAAGTGAGTTAAATTTAATGCAGAGGGAACACCCTTTCTCTCAAAAATAAGCGCCATCAACACGGAATGTTAAGTAGTGCTTTCAAGGAATATACATATGACATGCTCTAAAAAGGTTTTATTTAAAACACTCGCTGCCGCAGCTTTATTCTCTGCACAGTTTGGCGTACATGCAGCCGGTATGGTGCCAGAAACCAGTCTGCTGGTGATTGATGAAGCGACCCACAGTGGCACCATCAACGTCAAAAATACCGATAGCCATCCGTCGCTACTGTACACCGACGTGGTGGATCTGCCGGATGATAAAGGCCTGAAACTTGTCACCACTCAGCCCGTGGTACGTCTCGAGCCCGGTCAGACTCAGCAATTGCGCTTCATCCTGCAAACCAGCAAACCGCTGGACGTTGAGCACTACAAGCGTGTGACCTTCGAAGGGATCCCGCCGAAGAGCGATGACAATAAAGTGAAAATTGGCATCAATATTCGTCAGGACCTGCCCGTACTGATTCGCCCTGCGAAGCTGGCCGTGGTAACCGATGCGTGGAAATTCCTCGACTGGACCGCGTCAGGCACGTCCGTCACGGTAAAAAACCCAAGCAAATATGTTGTGCGTCTGGCACAGAACGTGGTGCTGCAGCCTTCAGGCATCAGCGGATCGCTTGCCAAAACCTACATTTTACCCGGTGAAACCATGACGGTTTCTATGGGCGAATCCGTCAGTGGAAACACGAAAGTGAAGTTTTTCCCGGCCAGCCGCTATGGGGTCGAAGTGCCCAGCTTTATCTCGGATCTCAATAAAAAATAAAGGATTATGGCGGTGCGTAAAAAAAGCCAACTTGCACTTTTTGTGCGCGCTGTGATTTATAGCGCAATACCTCTGATGTTGCTTGATGCTCCCTCCCTCCACGCGAGGGAGGTGACATTTGATACTGATATCCTGAAATCACGTGGTCTTGGGGCCGATCTAAACCGCTATTTTGCACAAGCGCCGCGCTTTTTACCGGGGACGCATTCCGTTTCTGTCAAAGTGAACGGTAACGATCGCGGAACAGCGGCCGTACGCTTCAGTGAAGACGGAACGATGTGCGTTGATAACGACTTCCTGGAATTTGCAGGTCTCATGCCGGTGCCCATAAAGGCGAATGAGACCTGCCATGATCTGCGTAGCGATTACGCTCAGGCGGTGATCAATCCCTTGCCAAACCAGGAAGCGGTCGAGCTTTATCTGCCAGCGGAAGCACTTAACAGCCTGAGCGCTGATGTCAAAAATTTCCAGCATGGCGGCACGGCAGGCATGCTTAACTACTCGCTCTTCAGCACCAAAAACGAATACAGCGGAAGTGACAGCAGCAGTAACCGTTACTCACAGGCAAGCCTGGAGGCGGGCTTCAACGCGATGGACTGGTCGCTACGCAGCCGCTATATCCTGACGGATGACAACGGCAACCGAAACGCAGAGAGTATTTATACCTACGCAGAGCATGTGTTTGTTCCTCAACGCCTGACCATGCAGGTGGGGGAAATTAACGCCATGTCAGATGTGTTAAGCGGCGTCCCGATTACCGGTGTGCAGTTAATGCCGACCAGTGGTCTGCAGAAAGACAGTTCGGGGGTGAGCGTATCCGGTATTGCCCGAACCTCGCAGGCGCGCGTTGAAGTGCGTCAAAACGGAAGACTCATTTTTAACACGTTAGTACCGGCGGGCCCGTTCACGCTGGATGACGTCCCGATGGTCCGTAACAACGTCGATCTTGACGTCACCGTTGTGGAGTCCGACGGTTCGACCAACCGCTACATTGTTCCCGCCGCATCCGTAAAAGCCCGAAATCTTTCAAAACCAAACGGCCTGACCGTTTCGGCGGGCCAGGTACGTGGTATAGACAGTGACTACAGCGATCCGCTGGTGTTCAACGTATCCGATGGCTGGCGAATTTTCCCCTGGATGAACCTGCTTGCCTCCGGCGTGGTGGCCGAAGATTACCAGGCTGCGGGGGCGCGCACAGAATTTATGGTTACCGATGGCTGGAACGTCTCAACCAGTATGGCCGCCAGCAATGCGCAATTTGGCGACAGTGATAACGGTATCAAAAACGAACTCCAGAGCGATTACTCGTTGACTGAGAATGTCGGCCTGTCTGCCAGCGTGGCGCATTACAGCGGTGATTATCGCGAACTCGCAGATGCCATGGATGATGATTATCAGGGCTATGACAACAGTTATTCGGCCAACGTACGTTGGTCCACAGAATTGGCCGGGGCATTTAGTGCGGGCCTGAGCTACAACCAGGCCGCAGGAGACGGCGAAGATTCCCGCTACTTGCTTCTGTCGTGGGGGAAAACCTTCAAATACGCTTCAATCAACGTGAACTGGCAAAGCGCAGTGGGCAGCACGGATGACGACCAGGACGACGATCTGCTCTATATCAACCTCAGCATTCCGTTAGGCGGTTCGCAGAGCCTGAGTTCGTATATGCGTAAGCAGGGCGACAGCACCAGCTATGGTCTGGCGAACAGCGGGTCGCTGGGGGAGAACACCAACTACTATATTTCTGCCGATCGTGATGACGAATCACAGGAAAACAGCTTCAACGGCAACATCAACACTAATCTTCACTACACCCAGCTTAGCGTCGGGGGCGGTACCAGCGGCGATCATCAGCGTAACTACAATGCGACCCTGTCTGGCGGCATTGCGATGCACAAAGACGGTGTGACCTTCTCGCCGTATTCCATCAAGGACACGTTTGCCATCGCCAGACTCAGCGAACCGAAAGCGGGCGTTGAGATCACTACGCCGCAGGGCACCGTCTGGACCGACCGCTGGGGCCAGGCTGTCATTCCCGGCCTGACTGAATGGCGTAACTCACGTATCGAAGTGGATGCGAACAAGCTACCGCAGAGCATGACCCTGGCGAACGGGACCAAATATATTGCTGCTGCACATGGCTCGGTAAGCGAAGTGAGCTTTAAAGTATTGAACAGCCGCCGCGTGATGTTACGTATTAAGCAGGCCGACGGGAAGCCGCTGACGAAAGGTCTGTCGGTGGTGGATGATAAAAATAACTACGTGGTGACGGTGGTTGATGACGGACATGTCTTCCTGAACGATGCCGATCAGATTAGCGCGCTTTATGCCGTTGATGATGACAATAACCGTCTGTGCAAACTTGATTTTACGCTTCCTGAAAAGCACGACGAAGACGCGTTTTACGAAGAAGTTAACGGAGTATGTCGATGAACATTCAACGTCTGGCTGCGCTATTGCTGCTTGCTTTGCCGTGCCTTTCTTATGCTGACGATTGTCAGCTAACGCTCTCTCAGCCGGTTGTGGATTATCACCAGATGCGGCGTGACAGCATTGTCACCAGCCAGCAGAGCTGGAACAAAATGCCGGAAAAAGACATAAATGTCAGCGTCTATTGCCCGGAAAAACAGCAGATGGCGACGCTGTTACAGGGGGCTTCTGGTCAGAAAGGGCGTTTTCAGTTTGGTCAGAACGGCGGTGTGGCGATAAAGGTCAGCAACCTGACGCTGGATGGTAAAAGCTACAACGTAGGGAAAACAACGGATCAGGTGAATTTTACGCCGGATACTGATAACGGGTCATCGCTCTATATCCGCAATAACGAGGCTGTCGTGGCGGTTGAAAACGGCAGGGTACCCAGCGGCCAGCAGATGAACTTTACCGTCACCATTTTCCCGGTGCTCAATGACAGCGCGTTTAACCATATTTCGGATCAAACCGCCCTGGAGACCGATTTAACCTGGCAACTGCTTAAAAAATAAAAGTTGGCCCGGCAATCGCCGGGCCATTTTTTACACTTCCAAGTAGTTCAGTATACCGTCTGCCGCCTTACGGCCTTCGGCAATTGCCGTCACCACCAGGTCAGAACCACGAACGATATCACCACCAGCGAAGATTTTCGGGTTGCTGGTCTGGAACGCATTGTCGCTGCCTTCTGGCGCGATAATACGACCCTGCGAATCCAGCTCAACGCTGTGCTTCGCCAGCCACTCCATGCTGTGAGGACGGAAACCGAACGCCATGACGACCGCGTCAGCCGGGATCACGTGCTCAGAACCAGCCACGATCTCCGCGCGACGACGGCCTTTGGCATCCGGGGCACCCATCTCGGTGCGCGCCATCTTCACGCCGCTCACTTTACCGTTGGCATTCACTTCAATACCCAGAGGCTGGATGTTGAACTGGAACTCCACGCCCTCTTCACGCGCGTTTTTCACTTCGCGTTTTGAGCCCGGCATGTTCTCTTCGTCACGACGGTAAGCACAGATTACGTGCGCCGCGTTCTGACGAATGGAGGTACGCACGCAGTCCATCGCGGTGTCACCACCGCCCAGCACCACCACGCGTTTGCCTTCCATGCTGACGTAAGGCTCATCGGCCGTTTCGCCATATCCCATGATCTGCTTGGTGTTGGCAATCAGGAACGGCAGCGCGTCGTACACCCCTGGCGCGTCTTCGTTCTCGAGCCCGCCACGCATGGACTGATAGGTACCCACGCCCAGGAACACGGCGTCGTAATCCTTCAGCAGATCGTCGAGCTGCACGTCGCGGCCCACTTCTACATTCAGTTTGAACTCAATGCCCATGCCGGTGAAGATTTCACGGCGACGGGTCATAACCTCTTTCTCCAGCTTGAAGGCCGGGATACCGAAGGTCAGCAGGCCGCCGATCTCCGGATGACGGTCAAAGACCACCGCCTTCACGCCGTTACGGGTCAGGACATCCGCACAGGCCAGGCCCGCCGGACCCGCGCCGATGATCGCCACGCGCTTATCGGTTTGCTTCACGCCGGTCATATCCGGACGCCAGCCCATCTCAAACGCTTTATCGTTGATGTAACGCTCAATGTTACCGATGGTCACCGCGCCAAACTCGTCGTTCAGCGTACAGGAGCCTTCACACAGACGGTCCTGCGGACACACGCGGCCGCACACTTCTGGCAGGGTGTTGGTCTGGTGAGAAAGCTCGGCGGCTTCAAAAATACGCCCTTCGTTGGCCAGCTTCAGCCAGTTAGGGATGTAGTTATGGACCGGACATTTCCACTCACAGTAAGGGTTACCGCAGGACAGGCAACGGTCTGCCTGTGCTTTGGCCTGGCCTTCTGAAAACGGCTCATAGATTTCTACAAATTCAATTTTACGGATCTTCAGCGGTTTCTTTGGCGGATCAACACGCTGCAGGTCGATAAACTGGTATACGTTCTGGCTCATCTGAATTCCTTACTGCGCCTGCACACGCAGCTCTGCTGCGCTACGACTACGGTGACCCAACAGGGCTTTAACATCGCTGGACTTCGGTTTAACCAGCGCGAATTTCGCAGAGAACGCTGGCCAGTTCGCCAGGATCTCTTCGCCGCGCGAAGAACCGGTATGCTGCACGTGTTCGGTAATCAAACCGCGCAGGTGTTCTTCGTGGATCGCCAGCGTATCAACGTCCAGCACTTCCACCAGCTCTGGGTTCACGCGTTTGCGGAACTCACCATCTTCATCCAGGACGTATGCAAAACCGCCCGTCATGCCTGCGCCAAAGTTCACGCCGGTTTTCCCCAGCACGCAAACAATCCCGCCCGTCATGTATTCACAGCCGTTATCACCAATGCCTTCCACCACGGTGATAGCACCGGAGTTACGCACCGCAAAACGCTCACCCGCACGGCCCGCGGCAAACAGACGGCCACCGGTCGCGCCGTAAAGACAGGTGTTACCGATGATGCTGGCTTCGTGACTGCGGAAGGCAGAGCCCACCGGAGGACGCACCGCCAGCAGACCACCCGCCATGCCTTTACCGACGTAGTCGTTAGCATCGCCAGTCAGGTACAGCTCAACGCCGCCGGCATTCCACACGCCGAAGCTCTGACCCGCCGTACCGCTGAAGTGCGCGGTGATCGGATCCGCTGCCAGCCCCTGATCGCCGTGCGTTTGCGCGATGTAACCAGAGAGCGACGCACCCACAGAGCGGTCGGTGTTGCGGATATCAAACCAGAACGTTTTACTCTGCTTCTCATCCACATATGGCTTCGCCTGCTGCAGCAGCTGCGCGTTCAGCACGCCATTGTCGAACGGCGGGTTGTTCTCGGTGCAGTAGACCGCTTTACCCGGATGCGGCTCGGCCGTTTCCAGCAGCTTGCCCAGATCCAGTTTCTGCTGTTTGGCAGTGAAACCGTCCAGCTCTTTCAGCAGGTCGGTACGGCCAATCAGATCCACCAGACGTTTTACACCCAGTTGCGCCATCAGCTCGCGGGTTTCACGGGCGATGAAGTCAAAGTAGTTTGTCACTTTGAACGGCAGGCCGTGATAGTGGTTCTTACGCAGCTTCTCGTCCTGGGTTGCAACGCCGGTCGCACAGTTGTTCAGGTGGCAAATACGCAGGTATTTACAGCCCAGCGCAACCATCGGGCCGGTACCAAAGCCGAAGCTTTCCGCACCCAGAATCGCCGCTTTGATGATGTCGAGGCCGGTTTTCAGGCCGCCGTCCACCTGCAGACGGATCTTATGACGCAGACCGTTTGCCACCAGTGCCTGTTGGGTTTCCACCAGGCCCAGCTCCCACGGACAACCCGCGTATTTCACGGAAGAGAGCGGGCTTGCACCAGTACCACCGTCATAACCGGCGATGGTGATGAGATCCGCATAGGCTTTCGCCACACCGGTCGCGATGGTGCCGACGCCCGGTTCGGAAACCAGCTTCACGGAGATCATCGCTTTCGGGTTTACCTGTTTCAGGTCGAAAATCAGCTGCGCCAGATCCTCGATAGAGTAGATATCGTGGTGCGGCGGCGGGGAGATCAGCGTCACGCCCGGTACCGAGTAACGCAGTTTAGCGATGTACGGGGTGACTTTATCACCCGGTAACTGACCGCCTTCGCCCGGTTTTGCCCCCTGAGCGACTTTAATCTGAATGACGTCGGCGTTAACCAGGTACGCAGGCGTTACGCCAAAGCGACCGGATGCCACCTGCTTGATACGGGACACTTTATTGGTGCCGTAGCGGGCAGGATCTTCACCGCCTTCACCGGAGTTAGAGTTACCGCCGATGCTGTTCATCGCTTCGGCCAGCGCCTCGTGGGCTTCCGGGCTTAATGCGCCGATGGACATCGCAGCGGTGTCGAAGCGTTTGAACAGCTCAGACGCAGGCTCTACGTCGTCGATGCTGACCGCTTCATCACCTGGGTTCAGCGCCAGCAGATCGCGCAGCGTGGCTGCCGGGCGGTTGTTCACCAGCTCAGCATACTGCTGATAATCGCTGTACTCGCCGCTCTGGACGGCCTGCTGCAGCGTGCGCACCACGTCCGGGTTGTAGGCGTGATATTCGCCACCGTGAACGTACTTCAGCAGACCACCTTGCTCCAGCGGCTTACGTGCCAGCCAGGCGCGCTTAGACAGGTTCACCAGATCCTGCTGGAAGTCGGCAAAACCGGCTCCACCGATGCGGCTGACCACGCCCTGGAAGCAGAGGTTTGCCACGTCGTTATGCAGGCCAACCGCTTCAAACAGCTTCGAGCAGCGGTAAGAGGCGATGGTCGAGATGCCCATTTTGGACATGATCTTGTAAAGGCCTTTGTTGATGCCGTTACGGTAGTTCAGCATCACGGTACGGTAATCTTTGTCGATCGCGCGGGTGTCCACCAGACGAGCCAGCGTTTCGTAGGCCAGGTATGGATAGATCGCCGTCGCACCAAAGCCTAACAGCACGGCAAAGTGGTGCGGATCGCGTGCGCTTGCGGTTTCAACAATGATGTTGGCGTCGCAGCGCAGGCTCTTATCGACCAGACGCGTCTGGATAGCCCCCACCGCCATTGGCGCAGGTACCGGCAGGCGGTTCTTCGCAATATTACGGTCAGACAGCACCAGCAGAACGGTGCCGTTACGCACCATCTGTTCCGCTTTGTCACACAGCGCGTTCACCGTCTCTTCGAGGGTCGCTTCGGTCACGTCGAAGGTGATATCGAGCGTGTCAGCGCGGTAGTGATCCTCTTTCAGCGTGGTGAGCTGTTTGAAATCGGAGTAAAGCAGGATCGGAGATTTAAAGGTCAGGCGGTGAGCCTGGCCTTCTGCCTCGCAGAAGACGTTCATCTCGCGACCAATGCTTGTTGCCAATGACATGACGTGGGCTTCACGCAGCGGGTCGATTGGCGGGTTGGTCACCTGTGCAAACTGTTGACGGAAGTAGTCATAAATTACACGTGGCTGACTGGAGAGCACGGCAAACGGGGTATCGTCACCCATGGAGCCGACAGCCTCCTGGCCGTTTTCACCAAGCACGCGGATGACGGAATCCAGCTCTTCCGCACTGTAGTTAAACTGCTTCTGGAAGCTTGCCAGCGTATCGTCGTCCAGCTCGCGGCTGCCCACTTCTTCGTCCGGCAGATCTTCGAACGGTACCAGACGGCGCACGTTTTTCTCCATCCACTCTTTATAGGGATGGCGGCTCTTCAGATCGTTGTCTGTTTCAGCGGAGTGCAGAATACGCCCACCGCGGGTATCGATAACCATCAGCTCGCCCGGCCCAACACGGCCTTTCTCAACCACTTCGTCAGGCTGGTAATCCCAGATACCGACTTCTGAGGCGCAGGTGATGAGCTTGTCTTTGGTGATGACGTAGCGCGCCGGACGCAGACCGTTACGGTCCAGGTTACAGGCGGCAAAACGACCGTCGGACATGACGATGCCCGCCGGGCCATCCCATGGCTCCATGTGCATGGAGTTAAAGTCAAAGAATGCACGCAGCTCCGGATCCATATCCGGATTGTTCTGCCAGGCCGGTGGCACGAGCAGACGCATGGCACGCACGATATCCATGCCGCCTGCCAGCAGCAGCTCCAGCATGTTATCCATGGAGCTGGAGTCAGAGCCGGTTTCGTTAACGAACGGCGCAGCATCATGCAGGTCCGGGATCAGTGGGGTCTGGAACTTATAGGTACGGGCGCGCGCCCACTGGCGGTTACCGGTGATGGTGTTGATCTCGCCGTTGTGCGCCAGATAGCGGAACGGTTGTGCCAGTGGCCAGCGTGGAACGGTGTTGGTGGAGAAGCGCTGGTGGAACAGGCAAATGGCCGATTCCAGACGCAGGTCCGCCAGGTCCAGGTAGAAGCGCGGCAGGTCAGCCGGCATACACAGACCTTTATAGATGTTCACCAGGTTCGAGAGGCTACAGACATAGAACTCTTTGTCGTCCTGGAGACGTTTTTCAATGCGGCGGCGGGCAATAAACAGACGGCGTTCCATATCACGTGGACGCCAGCCCGCAGGCGCATTAACAAAAATCTGTTCAATACGAGGCAGCGAGGAGAGGGCGATTTCACCGAGCACCCCTTCGTTGGTTGGCACATCGCGCCAGCCGACAATAGACAGGGTTTCACGCTGAAGTTCTTCTTCAACGATGCGGCGTGAGGCGGCAGCTTTTTCAGGATCCTGATTCAGGAACAGCATACCGACAGCGTAGTTTTTGGCTAAACGCCAGCCGCGCTCTTCCGCCACGATACGGAAGAAACGATCCGGTTTTTGCAGCAGCAGGCCGCAACCGTCGCCGGTTTTACCATCGGCAAGGATGGCACCACGGTGCTGCATACGGGCCAGTGCGTGAATAGCAGTACGCACTACCTTGTGGCTAGGTTCGCCTTCTATGTGGGCGATCAGGCCGAAACCACAGTTATCCTTCTCAAGGGATTTATCGTACAACATATCAGTGAACCTCCCCAGGCTCGTCGGGCTTCCCACTGAACCGTGGCGCACAGGCACAGAAAGAGCATGGCGACGGGGTTTGCGTTTCATACGCGGACCTCGCATTCGCCCTCTTTTCATCCTTTCGCGCAGGTAAACAAGTTTGAGGACTTGCTTCAGAGGGAATCTCAATTACTGCATAAATATGATGAGCAGGCCGCTCATCCAGAAAGCTTCCAGCGGATTTCCAACTTATCGGGAATTGGTACACAGGTCAAATGGCAATCTTATTTATACAAAAATGTGCTATAGAGAAGATAATGCATTGTATTTAAAAGATATTTAACTATTTTTACAACCACTAAGCGCCCTGCGAAGTCGCAGCGGAGTGTGATCTGACTCACTATATGAAAGCGGTATTATTGATGCAGCGTGCTGAATGCCGGTTTTTTTACAGGATAATAAACTGCTGTGCGGTTTAAACCCGCATAAAGTCACTGTTTTTCAGTGCTGGCGTTATAAATAAAAAAAACAATCAGAACATAAGGAAAAGTAATCACATTTGGCGTGAATGAAATTGCAGTAATCTTGAGTAGTTATTCAAATAGATAAAGGCCAGCCAGGGCGATTGATCCAGGTCATCGCCGATGGTGGCTAAAAATGGCAGGCTTGTCCCCTTTCTTCGGGACGGTCTATCAGATTATGCAGTTACAGAAATTAGTCAATATGTTTGGTGGGGATCTTTTGCAGCGCTACGGGCAAAAGGTTCACAAGCTGACGCTGCATGGCGGTTTTAGCTGCCCGAATCGCGATGGTACGCTCGGGCGCGGCGGCTGCACCTTCTGTAACGTGGCCTCCTTTGCGGACGAGGCGCAGCAGCATAAATCTATCGCGGAACAGCTCGCGCATCAGGCCCGTCTTGTGAACCGGGCAAAGCAGTATCTGGCCTATTTCCAGGCCTACACCAGCACATGGGCGGAAGTGCAGGTGCTGCGTTCGATGTATCAACAGGCGGTCGCTCAGGCGAACATTGTCGGGCTGTGTGTCGGTACGCGTCCGGACTGCGTGCCCGACGCGGTGCTGGATTTACTCAGCGAGTATAAAGAGCAGGGCTATGAGATCTGGCTGGAACTAGGCCTGCAAAGCGCGCATGACAAAACCCTGCACCGTATTAATCGCGGCCATGATTTTGCCTGCTATCAGCGCACCACCCGCCTGGCCCGCGAACGTGGCCTGAAAGTCTGCACGCATCTGATTGTCGGCCTGCCGGGAGAAGGGCAGCAGCATGGCCTGGAGACGCTGGAAAAAGTCGTTGAGACAGGCGTGGACGGGATCAAGCTGCACCCGCTGCATATTGTGCAGGGCAGCATTATGGCCAAAGCCTGGCAAGCCGGGCGGTTAAACGGCATCGCACTCGACGAGTATACGGTAACGGCAGGGGAGATGATCCGTCATACGCCGCCCGAGATTGTCTATCACCGTATCTCCGCCAGCGCCCGCCGTCCAACGCTTCTGGCACCGCTATGGTGTGAGAACCGCTGGACGGGGATGGTGGAGATTGACCGCTATCTGCATGAGCACGGTGTGCAGGGCTCGGCGCTGGGACGGCCGTGGGTCGCTCCGCTACCGGCGGCGACCGCCTAACAGACTCCCCAGCATGCCGCGCACTATCTGATTCGTGACCTGCCGCGCGGCGCTTTTCGCCATCGTCTGTACAACGCCATCGCGCTTGCCGCCGCGCGGCCCGGTACTGCCAAACAAAATGTCTTTCAGCCCACCCAGAATGCCGTCATCCACCGCGACTGACTGCCCCCTGGCGGGTGGGGCGTCCTGCGAGTCGGTGGTGGCCTGTACCCCTTTTTGCAGCATCTCGAAGGCAGATTCGCGATCCACTTCATCTTCGTATTTCCCGTAAACCGGGGAGTGGTTAATCAGTCCGTTGCGCTCATCGTCCGTTACCGGCCCCATTCGCGAGCAAGGGGCAATCACCATGGCGCGTTCCACAATGGACGGGCTGCCTTTGGCATCCAGGAAGGAGATCAGCGCCTCACCGGTACCCAGCGCCTGAATCGCCGCTTCGGTATCAAAGGCCGGGTTCGCGCGCATGGTTTGTGCGGCAGCTTTGACGGCTTTCTGATCTTTTGGCGTAAAGGCGCGCAGGGCGTGCTGGACGCGATTACCGAGCTGCCCCAGCACGTTATCGGGGATATCCGACGGGTTTTGCGAAACAAACCACACGCCGACGCCTTTGGAGCGGATCAGCCGGATAACCTGCTCGATCTTGTCGAGCAGCACCTGCGGCGCATCGTTGAACAGCAGGTGCGCTTCGTCGAAGAAGAACACCAGCTTCGGCTTCTCAAGGTCGCCCGCCTCCGGCAGCTGTTCGTAAAGTTCAGAGAGCATCCACAGCAGGCTGGCGGCGTAGAGTTTCGGCATCTGATAGAGCTTCTCTGAGCTCAGAATGTTGATGATGCCTTTGCCGTTGCTGTCAGTGCGCATCCAGTCTTTGATATCGAGCATCGGCTCGCCGAAGAAATGCTCTGCACCCTGTTGCTCCAGCGTCAGTAACCCGCGCTGAATGGCCCCCACGGAGGCACTGCTGATGTTGCCGTACTGGTTCTGGAAGGATTTAGCGTTATCGCCGATGTATTGGGTAATGGCGCGCAGATCTTTGAAATCGAGCAGCAGCAGCCCCTGATCGTCGGCAATACGGAAGATGATGTTCAACACCCCGGACTGGACATCGTTGAGATTCAGAAGACGGGCCAGCAGCAGCGGGCCAAGATCGGAGACGGTGGCACGTACCGGATGACCTTTCTCACCAAAGATATCCCAGACAACTACCGGGTTGTTGTGCGGCGTCCAGTCATTGACGCCGATATTTTTCAGACGCTCAAGGAGTTTTTCTGAGGGTGCCCCCTCCTGAGCCACACCGGTTAAATCGCCTTTTACATCGGCCATAAAGACCGGCACGCCAATCTCAGAGAGCGATTCGGCCAGCTTCTGCAGGGTAACGGTTTTCCCCGTCCCGGTGGCGCCGGTGATCAGGCCGTGACGGTTCGCCATCGCAGGCAGTAAAAACAGCTCTTTCTCCAGCGTCCTGGCAATTAACAATGGTGTACTCATGATACTCATCCTCTCTTAGTCCTGGGTGGAGTATAGGCAACCTGACGGCAAAATGGCGTTAAAAATTCCTTACTTTGCGGCGTATTACCCAGCGCGGACTATGCTTTTGCATACGGTTCACAACAAGTTGAGAATGTATGTCCAGATTCTTTTTTAATAATCGCAAACAACTGGTCAACGATGCTATTGAAGGCATTCTGATTTCTGCTCCGCACGGTAACCTCGTCAAGCTTGATGTTGATCCTGCCATTCGCATTGTGGCCCGTAGCGACTGGGACAAGAGCCGCGTGGCGGTGATCTCCGGTGGCGGTTCCGGCCACGAGCCTGCACACGCCGGGTTTGTCGGCAAAGGTATGTTGACGGCAGCAGTGTGTGGCGATCTGTTCGCCTCGCCGAGCGTGGATGCGGTGCTGAATGCCATAGTGGCGGTGACGGGTGACCGTGGCTGCCTGCTGATCGTTAAAAACTACACCGGTGACCGCCTGAATTTTGGTCTGGCGGCAGAAAAGGCGAAACGCTACGGCCTGAAGGTGGAGATGGTCATTGTGGCAGACGATATTGCGCTGCCGGACAACAAACAGCCGCGCGGCATTGCCGGTACGGCGCTGGTTCATAAGATCGCGGGTTATGCCGCAGAGCACGGAAAATCGCTGAGTGAAGTGCGTGATATTGCGCAACAGGCCTGCGATAACCTCTGGAGCCTGGGCGTTGCGATGCAAACGTGTAATCTGCCGGGAAGCGACGAGGAAGAAGGGCGCATAAAGCAAGGTCATGTCGAGCTGGGTCTGGGCATTCATGGTGAGCCGGGGGCTTCCGTCGTGGATACGCAGAACAGTAAAGCGATTATCGACACGCTGGTGACGCCGCTCAAGGCGAAGGCGGATGACGGGCGCTTCGCAGTGTTGATCAATAACCTGGGGGGCGTATCAGCGCTTGAGATGGCTCTGCTCACCAAAGAGCTGGCCCACTCGGCACTGAAAGATAACCTGGCGTACCTGATTGGCCCGGCACCGCTGGTGAGCGCCCTGGATATGAAGGGCTTTTCGCTGACGCTGCTGAAGCTGAACGATCTGTTCGAAAAAGCCCTTCATGAAGAGGTTGAGACGCTGGGCTGGCAGAAGCCGGTGGCGTTTGCCCCGCTGCGTACCCAGGAGCATAGCGCGATCCATGACCGCGTGGAGTTTACCCCGTCCGCAAATCCGCAGGTGGGCGAATATGTCTCTGTGGTGACAAAGACGTTGATTCAGCTGGAAAACCGTCTGAACGCGCTGGATGCGAAAGTGGGGGATGGTGATACCGGATCCACCTTTGCGCAAGGGGCGCGGGAGATTGCGCAGCGTCTGGAGGAGAATAACCTTCCTCTTAACGACGTGTCGACATTACTTCTGCTGGTGGGCGAGCGGCTGGCAACGGTGATGGGCGGATCGAGTGGCGTATTAATGTCGATCTTTTTCACGGCAGCCGGACAAAAGCTGCATGACGGACAATCGCTTGCGGATGCATTGCTGAGCGGGCTGGCACAGATGAAGCAGTATGGCGGGGCCGATCTCGGCGATCG
Source organism: Enterobacter cloacae subsp. cloacae ATCC 13047 (assembly GCF_000025565.1). Lineage (NCBI taxonomy): Bacteria > Pseudomonadati > Pseudomonadota > Gammaproteobacteria > Enterobacterales > Enterobacteriaceae > Enterobacter > Enterobacter cloacae. The sequence goes on along the minus strand of NC_014121.1, from coordinate 4,718,296 downwards.
CACGCTGATCGATGCGCTACAGCCGGCGCTGGAGACGTTGCAGAAAAACGATCTTCAGGCGGCAGCGCAGGCGGCACAGCAGGGCGCAGAGGCAACGGCCAGAATGGGCAAAGCGGGCGCGGGACGTTCGTCGTATGTGAATAAAGAGAATCTGGATGGGGTAATGGATCCGGGAGCGGTTGCGGTGGCAGAGGTGTTTAAGGCCATGGTAGAAGCAAAACGGTAACAACCGTTACCGTTTTTAGTGTTTGCACCCTCTCCCTTTGGGCTGAGGGATCCCCAGTAATTTTTTTACCGAAAGCGACGAAAGTTTTTTCAGGAAAATGAATGATTTACAGCGACGCCCTGGTCCGGCTGTAAATCGCTGAGGCGTTTCCTGCAGGCCGGGGGCGAGGCGCATGGATGCGCCGAGAGGGCGGCTTTACAGGGACGTTACATCCGCCCGTCCCCGATAAGCCGGAAGGAATAAGCCGAAGGCACCGCGAAGCGGCGATTTACCGCCGGGAGCCCGGGTTGCCAGGGTGGTGGCGACTGAGCCACCCTGGCACGTTCACGGGTCATGTTGTTACAGAGCAGCAAGGAACGTAAAGTGAACGGAATTACCTCTACAGCCATATGTTCCCCCTCACCCCAGCCCTCTCCCTCAAGGGAGAGGGAGTCCTCCGTGCAGGTATTATTTTGTGGGGAACCCTCAGCCCTGTGGGAGAGGGGTGTGTCACATTAAAAATCTGCTTTCAACACCACACGGTAACGGGCTTTGCCGTCACGCACGTGCTGGATCGCTTCGTTGATTTTCGACATCGGATAGAGTTCGGTGGTTGGCGATACTTTCGTGCGCCCGGCGAACTTCATCAGTTTGCGCAACTCGAACGGCGTGCCGGTTGCAGAGCCGGACACGCTGCGATCCCCGCCGATCAGGGTAAACGCCGGAACCGGCAGCGGCTTCAGCACGGCACCCACCGTATGGAAGTTACCGCCGTAGGCCAGTGCTTCAAAGTACGGCTGCCAGTCGAGATCGACATTAACGGTGTTGATGATCAGATCGAATTGACCCGCCAGTGCTTTCAGCGCGTCTGGATCGCGGCTGTTCACCACTTTATCCGCTCCCATCGCCAGCACTTCTTGTTCTTTCGCCGGGTTAGAACTGAATGCCGTCACTTCGCAGCCCATCGCGTGCAACAGTTTGATGGCAATATGACCGAGACCCCCGATACCAATCACACCCACACGGCTGGTGGCGGTGATATGGTGCATCAGCAGCGGTTTAAAGACGGTAATGCCGCCGCACAGCAGCGGGCCTGCGGATTCGATATCAATGCTGTCCGGCAGCGGAATGACCCACTGCCAGTCGGCGCGCAGTTTATCGGCAAAACCGCCCTTGTTGAGGATGGTTGGAACGGCGCCTTCAAGGCAGTTGATCTGGTTGCCGCTGATACAGGCGTCGCAATGACCGCAGCTGCGTGCCGTCCAGCCAATACCCACGCGCTGGCCCACTTTCAGGCCTTTGTCCTGCGCAGCGCTGCCGAGCGCCACGACGCGGCCAATCACTTCGTGTCCGGCGACCAGTGGATAGCTTGAAAAGCCCCATTCGTTGTCGATCATGGAGAGATCCGAGTGGCAGATCCCACAGTAATCAACCTGTACTTCGACGTCTTCCGCTTTTAGTTCGCCCGCATCGTACTCGTACAGTTCAAGTTCTGCACCCGCCTGCGGTGCGGCGTAGCTTTTTATCTTCGACATCGTGTTTCCCCTGTTATGGTGTGAACTGAGAGTGTAGAGCATTCAGTTAACCACCGCTTAACAGAAGAGGGCAGCAAAAGTATTTACAACGTTTTCAGCATCCTGACTTCGCAATCGACGTGGCCGGTGCAGCCCAGCGGTGCATCAATATGCTCAAAGCCCAGATGTTCATACAGGCCGATGGCCTCTTTGAGGAAGGCGGTTGTTTCGAGGTAACAGCGTGTAAATCCCTGATTGCGGGCATAGTCGAGTGCGACCAGCGCCAGTCTCTTCGCCAGGCCTTGTCCGCGAACAGATGGCAGGAAATACATTTTCTGCAGCTCGCAGATATCCGGCTCGCTGCAGCTGAGCGGAGCAACGCCGCCGCCGCCCACCACCTGGCCATTCTGCTCAATAACCCAGTAGGCATGGCCCGGCTGGCTGTAAAGCTGGAACAGCTCGTCCAGATTTGGATCAGCAACCGTATAGCCTTTATCAGCCGTCAGGCCATATTCGGCAGAAACCGTACGGATAACGGCGGCGATAGCCGGGTTGTCCTGCACAGCGATCCGACGCATCGTCGTCGCGACGGGGGTAATCACGCTCATAGCATTACTCATTACAAAAATTGACACACAACTGCTGTTAATAGCACCGCAGAAAGGGGAGTGCAAGCGAGGAGTTTTCAGGAAGAATACCCCTTACGCCCTGAAGCGTAAGGGGTAAAAGCATTACAGGGCCGCAATCACCGCCTGCTGCTCAATCAGCTTGGTCTTCGCATCGGCGAAAGCAACCAGGCGTTCACGCTCTTTGGCGATGACCGCTTCCGGCGCTCGGGCGACAAAGCCTTCGTTCGCCAGTTTGCTTTCGATTTTGCCAATTTCCACGTCGACTTTTGCCACTTCTTTCGCCAGGCGTGCCAGCTCTGCGTCTTTGTCGACGAGACCCGCCATTGGGATCAGCAGCTCAGCGCCGTCGATGATTTTCGTCACGGAGACCGGACCTTTGTCATCGGCTGGCAGCACGGTGATGCTTTCCAGACGCGCCATGGTTTTCAGGAAGGTATTGTTCTCGGTGACACGACGAACAGCCGCGTCGCTGCAACCGCGCAGGAGCAGTTCCAGCGGTTTGCCCGGAGCGATGTTCATTTCTGCACGGATGTTACGTACAGCGACGATCGCCTGCTTCAGCCACTCGGTATCCGCTGAGGCAGCTTCATCCACTTTAGCGGCATCGAATTCCGGGAACGGCTGCAGCATGATGGTGTCGGCGTTGATGCCCGCGATCGCTTTCACACGCTGCCAGATGGTTTCGGTGATAAATGGAATGATCGGGTGCGCCAGACGCAGCAGGCCTTCCAGCACGGTAATCAGCGTATTACGCGTACCGCGCAGTTCTGCCTCCGTTCCGCCGTTCATGACCGGCTTCGCCAGCTCCAGGTACCAGTCACAGAACTGGTTCCAGGTGAATTCATACAGAATGCCCGCCGCGATGTCGAAGCGGTAGCTGTCCAGCGCCTCGCGGAACGCTTTCACCGTCTGGTTGAATTCCGCCAGGATCCAGCGGTCGGCCAGAGAGAGGATCATCTCGCCGCCGTTGAAGCCGCAATCCTGATCTTCAGTGTTCATCAGCACGAAGCGGCTGGCGTTCCACAGTTTGTTACAGAAGTTACGGTAACCTTCCAGACGCTTCATGTCCCAGTTGATGTCGCGACCGGTGGAGGCCAGCGCCGCCAGGGTGAAACGCAGGGCGTCAGTACCGTGAGATTCAATCCCGTTCGGGAACTGCTTCTCGGTGCGCTTGCGGATCTTCTCTGCCAGCTGCGGCTGCATCATGTTGCCGGTGCGTTTTTCCAGCAGCTCTTCCAGGGAGATCCCGTCCACCATATCCAGCGGGTCAATGACGTTGCCCTTGGATTTGGACATCTTCTGGCCTTCATCGTCACGGATAAGACCGGTCATATAGACGGTATGGAACGGAACCTGCGGCTTGCCGTTTTCATCTTTAATGAAGTGCATGGTCATCATGATCATGCGGGCAATCCAGAAGAAGATGATATCGAAGCCGGAGACCATCACGCTGGTTGGGTGGAACTGACGCAGCGCGTCGGTGTTCTCTGGCCAGCCGAGGGTGGAGAAGGTCCACAGCGCGGAGGAGAACCAGGTATCCAGCACGTCTTCGTCCTGACGCAGGGCAACGTCTGCGCTCAGGTTGTTTTCCTGACGCACTTCATCTTCACTGCGGCCAACGTATACGTTGCCTTCGTTGTCGTACCATGCCGGGATACGGTGACCCCACCACAGCTGACGGGAGATACACCAGTCCTGAATATCGCGCATCCAGGAGAAGTACATGTTTTCGTACTGCTTCGGCACGAACTGAATGCTGCCGTTTTCAACCGCTTCAACAGCAGGTTTTGCCAGCACGTCGGCACGCACATACCACTGGTCGGTCAGCATTGGCTCGATAACCACGCCACCACGGTCGCCGTACGGCACGGTCAGATCGTGAGGTTTAATCTCTTCCAGCAGGCCGAGTGCGTCAACGGCAGCCACAATCGCTTTACGCGCGGCAAAGCGTTCCAGCTTCTGGAACTCAGCCGGAATGTCGCTTGAGTAAACGTCGGATTCGTTGCCTTTGGTGTCATACACTTCTGCGCTTTCACGGATGTCACCGTCGAAGGTCAGAATGTTGATCATCGGCAGGGCGTGACGACGACCCACTTCGTAGTCGTTGAAGTCGTGCGCCGGGGTGATTTTCACGCAGCCGGTGCCTTTTTCCATGTCGGCGTGTTCGTCGCCCACTATCGGAATGCGGCGGTTCACCAGCGGCAGCACCACGAATTTGCCAATCAGATCTTTATAACGCGGATCTTCCGGGTTAACGGCCACGCCGGTATCGCCCAGCAGGGTTTCCGGACGGGTGGTCGCCACCACTAAGTAATCTTTACCGTCTGCGGTTTTCGCGCCGTCTGCCAGCGGATAGCGGATGTGCCACATGGAACCTTTAGACTCGCGGTTTTCCACTTCCAGGTCAGAAATCGCGGTGCGCAGTTTCGGGTCCCAGTTAACCAGGCGTTTGCCACGGTAAATCAGGTCTTCTTTGTACAGACGGACGAACACTTCTTTTACGGCGTTGGAAAGACCTTCGTCCATGGTGAAACGCTCGCGCTCCCAGTCTACGGAGTTACCGAGACGGCGCATCTGACGGGTAATGGTGCCGCCAGATTCTGCTTTCCACTGCCAGATTTTGTCGATAAAGGCGTCGCGACCGTAATCGTGACGGGTTTTACCCTCTTCAGCGGCAATCTTACGCTCAACCACCATTTGGGTCGCGATACCCGCGTGGTCAGTCCCCGCCTGCCACAGGGTGTTTTTGCCCTGCATGCGCTGGTAGCGGATCATGGTATCCATGATGGTCTGCTGGAAGGCATGACCCATATGCAAACTGCCGGTGACGTTCGGCGGCGGGATCATGATGCAGAAGGACTCTTTGCTTTCATCGCCGTTAGGCTTGAAATAGCCCTGCTGTTCCCAGTGCTCGTAAAGCGGCTGTTCGATATCGCGTGGGTTATATGTCTTTTCCATTATTTCCAGGTTGCCGTATTCAGGTTAAAACCAGCCAGGCGGTACGCTTTGTAGCGTTCGCGCGCCAGTTGTTTCAAGGATTCTTCGTAAGGGACAAAGTCTACCACTTCTGTGAAAGCGGTGGCAAAATCTGCAAAATCTATCCGCAGGCTAATCAGAATATCGCGCGCGCTGCTGTTGCGCTTTTGCGGCCAGGCTATCTCGACCGGTGCGCCGCCGCGCGGCCCTTCGCCAGACAGGTTATGCGGTACAAAACTCTCCGGCGGGCGCGCCCACAGCGCTTCGTCAAGACGAATCGCCTGCTGTTCATCTTCACAGGCAATCAGAACCCGTTTACCTGCGCGCCAACGTTCTGCGGCAATTTCACACACCAGCTGTTCTACGGCGCTGAGGCCATCCTGATGGGTGTCATTGTCCAGAAGGTAGAACGTTGCATTCTTCATATATGGGGCTTCTTGTGCTCACTTTAAATGCTTAAGCCGGGTGGCGGCTTCGCCTTACCCGGCCTACGATTTACTGCCGTTTTGACTTACTCGTCGCCATTAAATCCGGCGCGGTTTAGCAGAAACTGCGACAGCAACGCAACCGGACGACCGGTCGCGCCTTTTGCTTTTCCGGAGCGCCATGCGGTGCCGGCAATATCCAGGTGTGCCCAGTTGTACTTGCGGGTGAAGCGTGCCAGGAAGCAGCCCGCGGTGATGGCACCACCAGGACGGCCGCCGATGTTCGCCATGTCCGCAAAGTTAGATTCCAGCTGTTCCTGGTATTCGTCACCCAATGGCAGACGCCATGCGCGGTCACCGGCTTGTTCAGACGCGCCGATAAGCTCGTGCGCCAGCGGATTGTGGTTCGACATCAGGCCGGTGATGTGGTGGCCCAGCGCGATCACGCAGGCACCGGTCAGGGTGGCCACGTCGATCACCACGTCAGGTTCGAAGCGTTCAACGTAGGTTAATACGTCGCACAGCACCAGACGGCCCTCGGCATCGGTGTTCAGCACCTCAACGGTCTGGCCGGACATGGTGGTCAGGACATCACCCGGACGATAAGCGCGTCCACCCGGCATGTTTTCGCAGCCCGCCAGCACGCCGATAACGTTAATCGGTAACTGAAGTTCAGCCACCATACGCATCACGCCATACACCGCCGCTGCACCACACATGTCGTACTTCATCTCATCCATGCCTTCAGAAGGCTTGATGGAGATACCACCGGAATCGAAGGTCAGGCCTTTACCAACCAGCACAACAGGACGCGCGTCTTCTGACGGATTGCCCTTGTATTCGATAACCGACATCAGGGATTCGTTCTGCGAGCCGTTGCCCACCGCCAGGTAAGAGTGCATACCCAGCTCTTTCATCTGCTGTTCGCCGATAACGCGGGTGATGACATTCTTGCTGTAGGAGTCAGCCAGCTGGCGCGCCTGAGAGGCCAGATAGGCGGCGTTACAGATATTAGGCGGCATGTTGCCCAGATCTTTTGCGGCTTTAATCCCGGCGGCAATCGCCAGACCGTGCTGGATGGCGCGCTCGCCGCTGGTGAGTTCGCGACGGGTTGGCACGTTAAAGACCATTTTACGCAGCGGACGGCGCGGCTCGCTTTTGTTGGTCTTGAGCTGATCGAAGCTGTACAGGCTCTCTTTTGCGGTTTCGACAGCCTGGCGCACTTTCCAGTAGGTGTTACGACCTTTGACGTGCAGTTCGGTCAGGAAGCAAACGGCTTCCATTGAGCCGGTGTCATTCAGGGTATTAATTGTTTTCTGAATCACCTGCTTATACTGACGTTCATCCAGCTCGCGCTCTTTACCGCAGCCAATCAGCAGAATACGTTCGGACAGCACGTTCGGAACATGGTGCAGTAACAGCGTCTGCCCAGGTTTGCCTTCCAGTTCGCCACGGCGCAGCAGGGCGCTAATGTAGCCGTCACTTATTTTATCGAGTTGCTCGGCGATCGGGGAGAGTCGGCGTGGTTCAAAGACGCCCACAACGATGCAGGCACTCCGCTGTTTCTCCGGGCTACCGCTTTTTACACTGAACTCCATGCACTACGCTCCTGAATCTTAAAGACAACAGCGGCTGCTACGGATAGAATTGAAACCTTTCGTAACTCAAGTCCGCTGTTGTGGTGACTTCGTGTTAATCTTACGTTATTACGGTTTCGACACGTCAGAAAAAGTCCTGAAGCGTGAATCCGCCGGGTGTTTTAATCTTAGCGATGATTTCGACGACTCAAGAGAATAAATGACGTTTAAGCCATGAAACAAGCGATTTTCCAGCAAAGAGACGGGTTTTTACGGGCGTATTTAAAGTGATAATCATAAGATATCTGGTGCGGGAGACGCTCAAAAGCCAACTGGCGATCCTCTTCATCCTGCTGCTGATTTTTTTCTGTCAGAAGCTGGTCAAGATCCTCGGTGCGGCCGTTGACGGCGAAATTCCAACGAATCTGGTGCTTTCCCTGCTTGGTTTAGGGATCCCGGAAATGGCGCAGCTTATTCTGCCGCTAAGTCTTTTCCTCGGTCTGCTCATGACGCTCGGTAAGCTTTATACCGAGAGTGAAATCACGGTGATGCATGCCTGTGGTTTGAGCAAGGCTGTTCTGGTGAAAGCCGCCATGATACTGGCGCTGTTCACGGGTATCGTCGCCGCGGTGAATGTGATGTGGGCGGGCCCAATGTCCTCTCGTCATCAGGATGAAGTGCTGGCTGAAGCAAAAGCGAACCCCGGTATGGCGGCATTAGCGCAGGGGCAGTTCCAGCAGGCGACCGACGGAAACTCAGTGCTGTTTATTGAGAGCGTCGACGGCAGTAAATTCAACGACGTCTTCCTGGCGCAGCTGCGGACCAAAGGAAACGCCCGTCCATCGGTGGTGGTGGCAGACTCCGGTCAGCTTGCGCAGCGCAAAGATGGTTCCCAGGTCGTGACGCTGAATAAAGGCACCCGCTTTGAAGGCACCGCGATGCTTCGTGACTTCCGTATTACGGATTTCCAGAACTATCAGGCCATTATTGGTCATCAGGCGGTGGCGCTCGATCCAACGGATACCGAGCAAATGGATATGCGTACGCTGTGGAACACCGATACTGACAGAGCGCGTGCGGAGTTCCACTGGCGTATTACGCTCGTCTTCACCGTGTTTATGATGGCATTGATTGTCGTGCCGCTGAGCGTGGTGAACCCGCGTCAGGGGCGCGTGCTCTCAATGCTGCCGGCGATGCTGCTGTACCTGATCTACTTCCTGCTGCAAACCTCGATTCGTTCTAACGGCGCGAAGGGTAAGCTGGACCCGATGGTCTGGACGTGGTTCGTCAACAGCCTGTACATCTTACTGGCGCTGGGATTAAACCTGTGGGATACGGTGCCAGTGCGCCGCATACGTGCCCGATTTTCGCGTAAAGGAGCCATCTAATGCAGGCGTTTGGCGTTCTTGATCGCTATATCGGTAAAACCATATTCACCACCATCATGATGACGTTGTTCATGCTGGTGTCGCTCTCCGGCATTATCAAATTTGTCGATCAGCTGAAAAAAGCCGGGCAAGGGAGCTACGACGCGCTGGGTGCAGGGATGTATACCCTGCTCAGCGTGCCAAAAGATGTGCAGATCTTCTTCCCGATGGCGGCCCTGCTGGGCGCGCTGCTGGGGCTGGGGATGCTGGCACAGCGCAGCGAACTGGTTGTGATGCAGGCATCGGGCTTTACCCGTTTGCAGGTGGCGCTGTCGGTCATGAAAACCGCGATCCCACTGGTGCTGCTGACCATGGCGATTGGCGAGTGGGTGGCACCGCAGGGCGAACAGATGGCGCGTAACTATCGTGCCCAGGCGATGTACGGCGGTTCACTGCTCTCTACACAGCAAGGGTTATGGGCGAAAGATGGCCAGAACTTCGTCTATATCGAACGCGTGAAAGGGGATGATGAACTGGGCGGCGTGAGTATTTACGCCTTCAATGATGAGCGTCGTTTACAGTCTGTACGTCACGCATCGTCAGCGAAGTTTGACCCCGAACACAAGCAGTGGCGGTTATCCCAGGTTGACGAGTCTGACCTGACGAACCCAAAACAGATCACCGGCTCTCAGACGGTGTCAGGGACGTGGAAAACCAACCTCACGCCGGACAAACTCGGGGTGGTGGCGCTGGATCCGGACGCGCTCTCCATCAGCGGGTTGCACAACTACGTCAAATACCTGAAGTCGAGCGGGCAGGATGCCGGGCGCTATCAACTCAATATGTGGAGCAAAATCTTCCAGCCGATGTCCGTGGCGGTGATGATGCTGATGGCCCTGTCGTTTATCTTTGGCCCGCTGCGTAGCGTGCCGATGGGTGTTCGAGTGGTCACCGGGATCAGCTTCGGCTTTGTATTCTACGTCCTCGATCAGATCTTTGGCCCGCTGACGCTGGTTTACGGCATTCCGCCAATTATTGGTGCGCTGCTGCCGAGCGCCAGCTTCCTGCTGATCAGCCTCTGGCTGCTGCTGAAACGCTCCTGATTGTCCTCTCCTCGCTTCCGGTTAGCCGGAAGCGAGGCTAATCTCCTGTTTCACCCCGCACTTTTTCTCACAACCTTCAACGTCCCGCCGCGAATTTGAGTATTATTGAGCGATAAAGTCGTGAAGGGATCCTCTATGAAGCAAATTCGAATGCTTGCCCAGTACTACGTCGACCTGATGATGAAGCTCGGGCTGGTGCGTTTCTCCATGCTGCTGGCGCTGGCGCTGGTTGTTCTGGCCATTGTCGTGCAAATGGCCGTGACCATGGTGTTGCATGGTCAGGTCGAGAGTATCGACGTCATCCGCTCTATCTTCTTCGGTTTGCTGATCACCCCCTGGGCGGTCTATTTTCTTTCCGTCGTCGTTGAACAACTGGAAGAGTCCCGTCAGCGCCTGTCAAAACTGGTTGATAAGCTGGAAGAGATGCGCGAGCGCGATTTAAAGCTCAACGTCCAACTGAAAGACAACATTGCCCAGCTTAACCAGGAGATTTCAGATCGTGAGAAGGCGGAAGCCGAGCGTCAGGCGACGCTTGAGCAGCTGAAAATCGAAATGAAAGAGCGTGAGGTGACGCAGATCCAGCTTGAGCAGCAATCCTCTTTCCTGCGTTCATTCCTTGATGCTTCTCCGGATCTGGTTTTCTACCGTAACGAAGACAAAGAGTTCTCCGGCTGTAACCGGGCGATGGAGCTGCTGACCGGCAAAAGCGAAAAGCAGCTGATCCACCTGAAACCCCAGGATGTGTACTCCGAAGAGGCGGCCGCCAAGGTCATGGAGACGGACGAAAAAGTCTTCCGCCACAACGTCTCGCTGACCTATGAACAGTGGCTGGATTACCCGGACGGGCGTAAAGCCTGCTTTGAGATCCGTAAAGTGCCGTACTACGACCGCGTCGGGAAACGCCACGGCCTGATGGGCTTTGGCCGCGATATCACCGAGCGTAAGCGTTATCAGGATGCCCTTGAGCGCGCCAGCCGCGATAAGACGACCTTCATCTCCACCATAAGCCATGAACTGCGTACCCCGTTGAACGGCATCGTCGGCTTAAGCCGTATTCTGCTGGACACCGACCTGACGGCGGAACAGGAAAAATACCTCAAAACGATCCATGTCTCGGCGGTCACGCTGGGGAATATCTTCAACGATATTATCGACATGGATAAGATGGAGCGCCGTAAAGTCCAGCTTGATAACCAGCCGGTTGATTTCACCAGCTTCCTTGCCGATCTGGAAAACCTGTCCGGCCTGCAGGCGCAGCAGAAGGGGCTGAGCTTTGTCATGGAGCCAACCCTGCCGCTGCCGCACAAAGTGGTCACGGACGGCACGCGTCTGCGCCAAATCCTCTGGAACCTGATCAGTAACGCGGTGAAATTTACCCAGCAGGGGCAGGTGGCGGTGCGTATCCGCTATGACGAAGGAGACATGCTGCACTTTGAGGTGGAAGACTCAGGCATTGGCATTCCGCAGGAAGAGCAGGACAAAATCTTTGCCATGTATTATCAGGTGAAGGACAGCAACGGTGGTAAGCCTGCTACCGGCACGGGCATTGGCCTTGCGGTATCGAAACGGCTCGCGAAGAGCATGGGCGGTGATATCACCGTGGCCAGCCAGGCGGGCAAAGGCTCTACCTTTACGCTGACGGTGCATGCCCCGGCGGTGGCAGAAGAGGTTGAGGATACCTTTGAACAAGACGATATGCCGCTCCCGGCGCTGCATGTTCTGCTGGTCGAAGACATCGAGCTGAACGTGATTGTGGCGCGCTCGGTGTTGGAAAAACTGGGTAACAGCGTGGACGTGGCGATGACCGGTAAAGCCGCGCTGGAGATGTTTAAACCGGGCGAATATGACCTCGTCCTGCTGGATATTCAACTGCCGGACATGACCGGGCTGGATATCTCCCGTGCGCTGACAACGCAGTATGCTGCCGATGAACTGCCGCCGCTGGTCGCGCTGACGGCCAACGTCCTGAAAGATAAAAAAGAGTACCTCGATGCCGGTATGGATGATGTGCTCAGCAAGCCGCTGGCGGTGCCTGCTCTGACCGCCATGATCAAGAAGTTCTGGGATACCCATGATGAAGAGGAGAGCACCATGACGTCTGTTGATAGCGCGAAGGCCCAAACGATTCTGGATACTGCGATGCTGGAGCAGTACATCGACCTGGTTGGCCCAAAACTGATTACCGATGGTCTGGCCGTGTTCGAAAAAATGATGCCTGGCTACCTGAGCGTGCTGGAGTCCAACCTGACCGCACGCGATCAGAAAGGCATTGTGGAAGAAGGGCATAAGATCAAAGGCGCTGCTGGCTCTGTCGGGTTACGCCACTTACAGCAGTTGGGACAACAGATTCAGTCACCTGATTTACCGGCATGGGAAGATAACGTGGGTGATTGGGTCGAAGAGATGAAACAAGAGTGGCAGAACGATGTGGCGGTGCTAAAAGCCTGGGTGGATGCCAGAAAAAAATGACCCCGGCTTAACCGGGGTGCGCGAATACTGCGCCAACACCAGGGAAATCGTGGCTGCGCCTGATTTTTCGTGTTGTTTTCGCATGGGCGCCGCCTGAAAATTTAGGCCGCACGCAGATAAGATAGCAAATCTTAAATGGTTTGTTACATGAATCAGTGAAATGTGTGAAGCATAGCGTTTTAATCAAAATTAATTATGTGCTTCAGCAAGTTGCAAAGAAGGAACGTCAGGATGAAAAAGGTTGGTGTCGTACTGAGCGGATGCGGTGTTTACGATGGTTCAGAAATTCATGAAGCCGTCATCACGCTGCTGGCCCTGGCAAGGCAGGGGGCGGAAGCGATCTGTTTCGCGCCAGACAAAAAGCAGGCAGATGTGATTAATCATCTGACCGGAGAGGCCATGGCGGAAACCCGTAACGTACTGATTGAAGCGGCGCGTATTGCGCGTGGCGATGTCCACCCCCTTATTCAGGCGGACGCCGCTGAGCTCGATGCGTTAATCGTGCCGGGCGGGTTTGGGGCGGCCAAAAATCTCAGTACCTTTGCTTCAGAAGGGGCGGCGTGTCAGATCGATCCCCATTTAAAAGTGCTGTCGCAAGCAATGCATGCGGCAGGTAAACCGCAGGGCTTTATCTGTATCGCGCCGGCAATGCTGCCTAAAATTTTTGATTTCCCGCTGCGGCTGACAATCGGCACCGATATTGATACCGCAGAAATCATCGAGGAGATGGGCGGCGAGCACGTACCTTGTCCGGTGGATGACATTGTGGTGGATGAAGACAACAAGGTCGTTACCACACCTGCCTGGATGCTGGCGCAGAATATTGCCGAGGCTGCTGCAGGCATCGAAAAACTGGTGGCCAGAGTGCTGGTGTTGACTGAATGAGTCGTAAATTCGGCGCAGGCGCGTGGGTGAAACGCGCCCTGTTGCGCATCGTTCTCGTGCTCGCGGTATTCTGGGGGGGCGGACTCGCCTTATTCAGCATTATGCCGGTCCCGTTTTCGGCCGTGATGGTCGAGCGTCAGCTTGGGGCATGGCTCAGTGGTGATTTCAGCTATGTGGCCCACTCGGACTGGGTAAGTATGGATGAGATCTCACCGTTTATGGGGCTGGCGGTCATTGCGGCAGAGGATCAGAAATTCCCGGAACACTGGGGGTTTGACGTGGCGGCAATCGAGAAAGCGCTGGCGCACAATGAACGCCACGAAAACCGCGTCCGTGGGGCATCGACATTATCGCAGCAAACCGCAAAGAATCTGTTCCTGTGGGACGGTCGCAGCTGGGTACGAAAAGGGCTTGAAGCGGGGTTGACGCTGGGGATGGAAACGGTCTGGAGCAAAAAACGCATTCTGACCGTCTATCTCAATATTGCTGAGTTTGGCGATGGCGTGTTTGGTGTTGAGGCCGCCGCGCAGCGCTATTTCAATAAACCGGCCAGCCGACTGAGTATGTCCGAAGCGGCGCTCCTGGCTGCCGTCTTGCCTAATCCCATCCGCTTTAAGGCTAATGCCCCTTCAGGGTACGTGCGAAGCCGTCAGGCATGGATCATGCGCCAGATGCGTCAGTTAGGCGGGGAAGGGTTTATGCAGCGTAATAAGCTAATGTAGCGGGCAAGCGCAGCGCCACCCGCCAGCGGGGCTGAAATTAATCCTCGTCAAAGCCGGCGTTAAACAGCGCAATCACCGCCGCCAGCGCTTCCTCTTCCTGTGGGCCGGTGGCTTCGACTTCAATCTGGCGACCTTTGGCGGAGTCCAGCATCAGCAGCGCAATGACGCTGTTTGCTTCCGCTTCGGTCCCTTCATCATTTCGCAGCAGAACTTCCGCATCGAAACCCTGCATCAGTTCAAACAGCTTCATTGCCGGGCGTGCGTGCATGCCCAGCTTATTGGTGATCTCAACGGTTTGTTTTACGGTCATGTTTTACGTTTTTCCAGCGTGCGATGACGGGACTGAACGTTCTTTCCGCGTGAACGGAAATAGTCGGCCAGCTGTTCGGCGATATAGACCGAACGATGTTTACCGCCGGTACAGCCAATCGCCACCGTCAGATAGCTACGATTGTTTGTCTCCAGCATAGGTAACCATAGCTCAAGGTAGCTTCGCGTCTGGTAGATAAAATTGTGAACTTCTGTGTGCCTGTCGAGGAACGCCGCGACGGGTTTATCCAGACCGGTCATTGGACGCAGTTTCGGATCCCAGTGTGGGTTTGGCAGGAAGCGCACGTCGAAAACATAATCCGCATCGATAGGTATGCCGTGCTTAAAGCCGAATGACTCAAACACCATTGTCAGTTCACGCTCGCGTTTGCCCAGTAAACGGGTACGCAGCATTTCTGCCAGCTCGTGAACGGACATTTCGGAGGTGTCGACAATCAAATCGGCACGTGAGCGCAGGGGCTCCAGCAGGTCGCTCTCTTCGTCGATTGCGCTCTCCAGAGAGAGGTTCTTGCTGGAAAGCGGGTGCAAACGACGGGTATCGCTGTAGCGACGGATCAGCGTGTTGCGGTCCGCATCAAGGAACAACAGCTGAGGTGAAAAGGTGTCCGGCAGGTTGCTCATCGCCTGTTCAAAGATTTCTGGCGATTCAGGCATGTTACGGACGTCGATGCTGACGGCGGCAGAGATTTGTCTGTCTGCAAGGGTGCGCGCCAGCTCGGGCAGCAGTACCACCGGCAGGTTATCTACGCAGTAAAAACCCATGTCTTCCAGCGCGCGCAGGGCGACGGATTTCCCCGACCCTGAACGGCCACTGACAATCATCAGCACCATGTTCCGTTTCTCCTCAGGACAACAGATGTGAAGGCCATCTCCTGGTTATGCCTCATCCTGACTGCCTTCTGCTTCAGTGATAATTTCATAAAGCTCTTCATCACTTTGCGCTGAGCGCAGTCGACGGCAGATGGTTTTATCGGCCAGGCGTTTAGCGACCAGTGAAAGCGTATGCAGATGGGTTTTCGTCTGATCGGCAGGAACCAGCAGCGCGAAGAGGAGATCAACGGGCTGGTTATCGATGGCATCAAAGGCAATAGGCGTTTCCAGTTGCACAAACACACCGACGGCACGCAGGGTGTCCTCTTCCAGTTTGCCATGCGGGATCGCAATGCCGTTGCCGATACCGGTACTGCCCATTTTTTCACGGGTCAGGATGGCTTCGAATACGACCTGCGGTGGCAGGCCCAGCTGTTTTGCGGCCAGTTCACTGATAATCTCCAGCGCACGTTTTTTGCTCTGGCAGTGAACGCCACTGCGGGTACATTCCTGGTTAAGGACATTGCTCAATTGAAGAGCGGAATCGTTGTTCATCATAATTTCACCTAAGCGCTAACTGTACAAATGGCCTGTTGTGCTCCACAACAGGCCTTCCTGCACCCGTTAACTGCCCGGACAATTAGTGTTGTTTCAGTTTATCTTTATGTTTATTGAGCTGTCTTGCAAGCTTATCAATCAAGCCGTCGATAGCAGCGTACATGTCTTGCCCTTCCGCACTGGCGTGGAGTTCGCCCCCATTGACATGCAGGGTTGCATCCGAGATATGAGTCACTTTCTCCACTTTCAACACAATATAGACCTGATTGATCCTTTCGAAATACTGCTCGAGTTTTGCGAATTTCGTGTTCACAAAGTCGCGTAAGGCTTCAGTAATTTCGACGTTTTGTCCAGTGATGTTGAGCTGCATAGTGTCTTCCTTATCGGTTGTGTCAGACCAGCTGTTTACGCTGGTTAGACGGCGGAATGGATAAAGACTCTCGATACTTCGCAACAGTACGACGTGCCACCATAATACCCTGGTCGGACAGCATGGTGGTTAACTTACTGTCGCTCAGTGGCTTCGCGGGGTTCTCCGCGGCGATCAACTTCTTCACCAGTGCACGAATCGCCGTTGACGAGGCTTCGCCACCGCCTTCGGTATTCACATGGCTGGAGAAGAAATACTTAAGCTCAAATATACCGCGAGGACTGTGCAGATACTTCTGCGTGGTCACGCGGGAAATCGTTGATTCATGCATCTCGACGGCCTGGGCGATATCCGCCAGCACCATCGGTTTCATATACTCTTCGCCCTGCTCAAAGAAAGCCTGCTGTTGTTCGACGATACAGCGGCTCACACGCAACAGCGTATCATTGCGGCTCTCCAGGCTTTTGATTAACCAACGCGCTTCCTGCAGATTGCTACGAATATACTGGTTGTCGGCGTCGTTACGCGCGCTGGTGCACATGGAGGCATATTGCTGATTGATTTGCAGGCGAGGAATGCTGTCTGAATTGAGTTCAACGACCCAGCGGCCGTTGTGTTTTCTGACCAGCACGTCAGGTATGACATATTCAGGCTCACTGGTCTGGATCGACTGGCCGGGGCGAGGATCGAGCGACTGAATCAGATTAACCGCCTCTTTCAGCACCTCTTCTTTCAGACGCGTAACGCGCATCAGGGTACGGAAATCATGGTTAGCCAGCAGATCCAGATGATCGCTGATGATTAAGCGGGCTTCATCGATCCAGGGCGTCTCTTTGCTGAACTGCGAAAGCTGGATCAGCAGACAGTCGCGCAGGTCTTTCGCTGCTACGCCCACCGGGTCGAAACGCTGAATGCGCTTCAGAACGGCTTCTATCTCTTCAAGTTCAATCTCGTCATCGCCCATGCTTTCCAGAATATCGTCCAGCGTGACGGTCAGATAGCCGGTGTCGTCAACGGCATCGACAATCGATGTAGCAATCGCGCGATCGGTATCGGAGAAAGGGGTCAGCTCCACCTGCCACATCAGATAATCCTGTAGTGACTGGGTGGTTTCACCCTGATAGACCGGTAGCTCATCGTCCTGGTAGTCTGCACGCGTGCCGGAAGGGGTTCCGGCGGTGTAGATTTCATCCCAGCTGGCATCCAGCGGAAGCTCGTCCGGCATCTCTTTTTGTTCGAGTGCATCGGCGGTATCGAGGGCTTCAGTGTCCTGTGATTGCTGAGTGTCTACCTCGTCATGAAGATCGGCTTGCTCCAGCAGCGGATTGCTGTCCAGCGCTTGCTGGAGCTCCTGCTGGAGTTCTAATGTGGACAGTTGCAACAGGCGAATCGCCTGCTGTAACTGCGGCGTCATCGCCAGTTGTTGGCTGAGCCTTAATTGCAAACCTTGCTTCATGTTCAGAGCATTTTTCTCCGGTTCGGCGTTACGTTACCTCTACCCTATCAGAGTCTGAAGTCTTCCCCAAGATAGACGCGCTTAACATGATCATCTTCGAGGATCTGCTGTGGCGTACCGTGGGCGATCAGGTTGCCCTGGCTCACGATATACGCACGTTCACATACGGCCAGTGTTTCACGGACGTTGTGGTCAGTAATCAACACGCCAAGACCGCTGTCGCGCAGATGCTCAATAATACGTTTAATGTCGATAACGGAGATGGGGTCAACGCCTGCAAATGGTTCATCCAGCAGGATGAACTTCGGGTTTGCTGCCAACGCGCGTGCAATTTCAACACGGCGGCGTTCCCCCCCGGACAGCGCCTGCCCAAGGCTATCGCGCAGGTGCTCAATGTGAAACTCTTCCATCAGCTCGTTGGCGCGATCCTGACGCTGTTCGCTGGTCAGGTCGTCACGAATTTGCAGAACGGCCATCAGGTTATCGAAGACGCTAAGGCGACGGAAAATGGAGGCTTCCTGCGGCAGGTAGCCAATACCCCGGCGCGCGCGCGCGTGCAGTGGCAGAAGGCTGATGTCTTCATCATCAATGATGATGTTACCGGCATCGCGTGGGACAATACCCACGACCATGTAGAAGGTCGTGGTTTTACCTGCACCGTTTGGACCAAGCAGGCCAACAATTTCGCCGGAGTTGACGGTCAGACTGACATCTTCCACGACACGGCGGCCCTTATAGGCCTTCGCGAGATTTTTTGCAGTTAATGTTGCCATAACGAATTAGTTACTCTTCTTCTGTGCCGGGGCCTGGCCCTTGCCTTTGTCCTGCAGCTGAGACGGCACTAACACGGTGGTGACGCGTTTGCCTTTCTCGCTGGAGGCCTGCATTTTTTGCTCTTTCACCAGATAGGTGATTTTATCGCCGGTGATATTGCTATCGAGCTGTTCCAGATAGGCGTTACCGGTAAGGATGACCAGATCTTTCGCCAGTTCATAATGCATGTGGCTGGCATGGCCCTTCACTGGCTTGCCGTTGTCCTGCATCTGGTAGAACGTGGCCGGGTTGCCGTAGCCATCAATGATCTCTTTGCCCTGTTCGCCACCTGGACGGGTAACGACCACCTTATCGGCGTTAATCTTGATGGTGCCCTGGGTCATAACCACGTTGCCGGTAAAGGTAACGACATTACCTTGCATATCAAGAGACTGCGTATCGGACTCGATATGGATCGGCTGTTCGGTATCGCCAGTAACAGCAAGCGCGGGAAGACTGGCCGCCAGCATCGCGCTGGCGATAATTACTTTAAGGCTGAGTTTGTTTGTTTTGAATTTCATAGGAGGTTCTAACCTTTTCAATCAGCTCGGCGTTTTTGCTGCGTAAGTTCCCGCGCATTCTTAAACCGCTGGAATTAAATGTTGTGCCGTACAGAGTGACCAGATCCTGCGACGTCACATCCTGAGTAACCAGGTTGATCTGGGCATTATCTGTCGTAATTTTGCGCAGTTGTGAGTCAGCGGTCAGGGCGTTGACTTCAACATGGCCATAAAGATAAAGCATACGGTCATTCGTCAGTTTTGCCCGGTCGGACTTAATCGACCACGTCGGCACTTTGTCCTTATCAAACGTCGTCATGACCGGCTGGGTAAACCACGAAATACCGTCATCTGAAAAATATTCAACGTGCTGGGCAATCAGGCGATAGTTCAGCGCACCTTCCGGGCTATAGACTACGGTATCACTGTGATCGCTTTTATAGGTTGGATCGTTATTGTTGATCACTTCCGTTTGCGTATCGTCACGATCGGCAAGGTTCACGCCAATCAGTATCAGTGCGACAAGCGAAAGCAGAATGATAACCCAACGTCTGGTTTTACTCATATCGATTGCCCTTTGGCCTCATCAAGCTTGCCCTGCGCCAGCAGAAGCAGATCGCAGACTTCACGTACGGCACCACGGCCACCGTTGATGTGGGTAACATAATCAGCCCGCGGGATCAGCAGCGGATGCGCATCCGCAACCGCGACACTCAGGCCAATCTCAGCCATTACCGGCCAGTCGATCAGGTCGTCACCGACATAGGCCACATGTTCTGGCGCGATAGACAGTTTACCCAGTAAATCATTGAAAGCAGCCATCTTATCGGACTGTCCCTGATACAGATGGGTAATGCCCAACGTTTCACAGCGATCTTCTACCAGTTTAGCTTTTCGCCCGGTGATGATGGCAACCTCGATACCCGATGTGAGCGCACAACGAATACCGTAGCCATCGCGAACGTTGAACGCTTTTAGCTCTTCACCATTATTGCCCATGTAAATCAGGCCATCGGACAGTACGCCGTCCACATCCAGAATCAGCAGGCGAATATTTTCTGCCTTTACCATCACGTGGGCACTGACCGGACCATAACAGGTTGCAAGGGATGCACCCGCATTACTCATTGTCTTATCCTTCATTACACTACGCCTGCGCGCAGCAGATCATGCATATGTACCACACCCAGCAATTGGTCGCCATCGGCAACCATCACTGAGGTGATATGTCGGGACTGCATCAGGTTCAGTACATCCACCGCCAGCGTGCCCGGGCGAACGCGAATCCCGCCGGGCGTCATCACATCGGCAATACCCAGCGTGCGAACATCCACGCCCATGTCGAACACGCGACGCAGGTCACCGTCGGTGAAAATCCCCTCGATCTTCATCAGATCGTCACACACCACCGTCATGCCCAGGTTTTTACGGGTGATTTCCAGCAGCGCATCACGCAGGGAGGCCTCTTTACTGACGTGAGGGATTTCATCGCCAGTATGCATAATATCGTTAACCCGCAGCAGCAGTTTCCGACCCAGCGCACCGCCAGGATGGGAAAGCGCGAAATCTTCAGGGGTAAAACCGCGGGCTTCAAGGAGCGCAACGGCAAGCGCGTCGCCCATTACCAGCGCTGCGGTGGTGCTGGATGTTGGCGCGAGACCCAGTGGGCAGGCCTCTTTCGGCACTTTCACGCACAGGTGAATATCCGCCGCACGTGCCATGCTGCTTTCCGGGCGGCTGGTCATGCAAATGAGCGGGACCTGCAGCCGCTTCAGAACCGGTATCAGCGCCAGGATCTCGTTGGACTCCCCGGAGTTTGACAGCGCAATGACGACATCCTGCGGCGTCACCATGCCCAGATCGCCGTGTGCCGCTTCTCCTGGATGTACAAAGAAGGAGGAGGTGCCGGTGCTGGCGAAAGTGGCGGCCATTTTGCGGCCAATGTGGCCGGACTTGCCCATCCCCATTACCACGACTTTACCGACACAGTAGAACATCTTCTCACAGGCCAGACTGAAATCCTGATTAATGTACTGATCTAACTGCGCCAGACCTTCACGTTCAATCTCCAGAACGTCTTTGCCTGCTTTCTGAAAGTCAAAACCCGGCTGCAATTCTATTTGCGACATAATGCGTTTCCGTTTACCCAGAGAGAAGAGGCGAAAGCCAGTACAGCATCGCCATCCATACGATAAATCCACCCGTCAGCAGCGCGCCTGCGCCTTTGCCGATCTGTCGTTGCCGCCGCCAGCAGAGCAGGGCAAAGATAACGCTCACCAGCAACATCACCCCGTAATCACGTGAGAAGGCCAGCGGGTTAAACGGCCCGGGCGTTATCAGGGCTGGCAGGCCCATGACGATGGCAATATTGAAGATGTTCGAGCCGATAATATTGCCGATGGCGATGTCATCTTCACCTTTACGTGCCCCGGCAATGGCCGTGGCCAGCTCCGGCAGGCTGGTGCCGATGGCGATCACGGTCAGGCCAATGGTCAGTTCGCTCATGGCGAAATAATTCGCCAGTACCGTCGCGTTATCCACGACCATCCGTGTTGCCATGGGCATAATGATCAACGCGACACCCAGCCAGAGCAGTGCCACAGGCAGCGTACCTTCACGCGGTAGCTCGGCGACCTGCTCACGCGTCAGGCTGTCCTGACCCTGTTTTTCCGCCAGGCGGGCAATGTTAACACTATAGAGCAGCCAGATGACCGCCAGCGCCAGCAAGAAAATGCCGTCACTGTAGCTCAGAACGCCATCGTAAAATACGCATCCTGCCAACAGGCTTACGATCAACATTAGCGGCAATTCCCGGCGCAGAACATCAGAATGCACGCGAAATGGATGGAGCAACGCGGCCAGGCCCAGAATAAGCAGAATATTGACGATGTTAGAGCCAATCGCGGTGCCAACAGCAAGGTCTATCTGACCATGCAGCGATGCCGTCACAGAGACGATGATTTCAGGCAGGGAGGTTCCAACACTGACCACGGTCATCCCGATGACAACAGGTGGGACGCCAGTGAGGCGGCACAGGATCGATGCAGCAAACACCAAACGGTCAGCACTGTAGACCACCAAAAGTAAACCAATTATTAACAGTGCTGTTGCTAAAAGCATCAAAAGTCCTTTCTTCAGGTATACTCGCCGGTCCACCGCGCGGGAATTGTTAGCGCTGCATACAGCCTAAGACGTAACGAATTCCTAATTTTGACTTTATGCGCCGGAAAAGTAAAACAAATGCCAGCTTTCGCTAACCTCTACGGCTAATATTCTGTAAAAATGTGGGGTTTAGGGCTGATTTAAGCTTCACGCTTCGCATGAAGCAGGGTAAGAAAGGAACCGTAAATGAGCCAAACGATGGCGAATTTAGTCGATGTCCGTGGGGTGAGCTTTTCTCGCGGCAACAGATTGATATTTGATGATATTTCGTTGACCGTGCCGCATGGCAAAATCACAGCCATCATGGGACCGTCCGGGATCGGTAAAACGACCCTGCTGCGACTTATCGGTGGGCAGATCCCACCCGATAGCGGTGAAATCCTCTTCGACGGCGAAAACGTACCGGAGATGTCGCGGTCGCGCCTGTATACTGTGCGCAAGCGGATGAGCATGCTCTTTCAGTCGGGGGCCTTGTTCACCGACATGAACGTCTTTGATAATGTCGCCTATCCGCTGCGCGAGCATACGCAGCTTCCGCCAGAGCTGCTGAAAAGCACGGTAATGATGAAGCTGGAGGCGGTAGGGCTGCGTGGCGCCGCAAAGCTGATGCCGTCAGAGCTGTCTGGTGGTATGGCGCGCCGTGCCGCGCTGGCGAGAGCCATTGCGCTGGAACCCGATTTAATCATGTTCGACGAACCGTTTGTCGGACAGGATCCAATTACGATGGGCGTGCTGGTGAAGCTCATCTCTGAATTGAACAGCGCGCTCGGCGTCACCTGCATTGTGGTGTCTCACGATGTGCCGGAAGTGTTGAGTATTGCCGACTATGCCTACATTGTGGCAGACAAAAGGATCGTCGCGCACGGCAGCGCCCAGGCGTTGCAGGAAAACTGCGATCCGCGAGTACGGCAGTTCCTCGACGGTATTGCGGATGGGCCTGTGCCGTTCCGCTACCCTGCGGGCGACTATCGTGACGATTTATTGGGAATAGGGAGTTAAGCCACTCATGCTGTTAAATGCGTTGGCCGCTCTTGGACACCGTGGCATAAAAACCATCAGGACGTTCGGGCGCGCCGGATTGATGTTGTTCAACGCGCTGGTCGGCAAGCCGGAGTTCCGCAAGCACGCGCCTTTACTGGTACGGCAACTCTATAACGTCGGCGTGCTGTCGATGCTCATCATCATTGTGTCCGGTCTGTTTATCGGCATGGTGCTGGGGCTGCAGGGCTACCTTGTTCTGACGACCTACAGCGCGGAAACCAGCCTCGGCATGCTGGTGGCGCTTTCGCTGCTGCGTGAACTGGGGCCGGTGGTGGCGGCACTGCTGTTTGCCGGACGCGCGGGGTCGGCACTCACCGCAGAGATTGGTCTGATGCGTGCCACCGAGCAGCTTTCCAGTATGGAAATGATGGCGGTCGATCCGTTGCGGCGTGTTATCTCCCCCCGTTTCTGGGCAGGGGTTATCTCCTTACCGTTGCTGACTATCCTGTTTGTGGCCGTCGGTATCTGGGGCGGTTCGCTGGTGGGCGTTCACTGGAAAGGCATTGATGCCGGTTTCTTCTGGTCTGCCATGCAGGACGCCATCGATCTGCGAATGGATCTGGTTAACTGTTTGATTAAAAGCGTGGTATTTGCCATTACGGTCACCTGGATTGCGTTATTTAATGGTTACGATGCCATCCCGACGTCGGCGGGCATTAGCCGTGCAACTACACGTACTGTCGTACATTCGTCGCTGGCCGTACTGGGTCTGGATTTTGTGCTCACCGCACTGATGTTTGGGAATTGAGTTCATGCAAACGAGAAAAAATGAAATTTGGGTCGGCGTGTTCCTGTTGCTGGCACTGCTTGCCGCACTGTTTATCTGCCTGAGAGCGGCGGATATCACCTCAGTGCGTACCGAACCGACTTATCGCATCTATGCCACTTTCGACAATATCGGAGGGCTGAAGGCGCGCTCTCCTGTGCGTATTGGCGGTGTGGTTATTGGCCGTGTGGCAGACATTACGCTTGATGAAAAAACCTATCTGCCGCGCGTGGCGATGGATATTGAAGAGCGTTACAACCATATCCCGGATACCAGCTCGCTTTCTATCCGCACCTCCGGCCTGCTGGGCGAACAATATCTGGCACTGAACGTGGGCTTTGAAGATCCTGAGCTTGGAACGACTATCCTTAAAGACGGTAGCGTGATCCAGGATACCAAGTCCGCGATGGTGCTGGAGGACATGATTGGTCAGTTCCTTTACAACAGTAAGGGAGATGATAAAAAGTCCGATGCTGCCCCTGCGCAGACTGAAGATCATACCAACGTCGCACCGACACCTGGCACGACGAATTAATATCAGGAGAAGTCATTCATGTTTAAACGACTGTTAATGGTTGCCATGCTGGTTATTGCCCCTCTCACGGCAGCACACGCCGCGGATCAGAGCAACCCGTACAAACTGATGGACGAAGCCGCGAAGAAAACCTTCGATCGTCTTAAAAACGAACAGCCTAAAATTCGTTCTAATCCTGATTATCTGCGTGACGTGGTCGATCAGGAGCTGCTGCCGTATGTGCAGATCAAATATGCCGGTGCGCTGGTGCTGGGGCGTTATTACAAAGACGCTACCCCTGCGCAGCGTGAAGCCTACTTTGCTGCCTTCCGCGAATACCTGAAACAGGCTTACGGCCAGGCGCTGGCGATGTACCACGGCCAGACCTACCAGATTGCACCGGAACAGCCGCTGGGTGATGCCACCATAGTGCCTATTCGCGTCACGATCATCGATCCTAACGGTCGTCCACCGGTTCGCCTGGATTTCCAGTGGCGTAAAAACAGCCAGACCGGCAACTGGCAGGCGTATGACATGATCGCCGAAGGGGTGAGCATGATCACGACTAAACAGAATGAGTGGAGCGACCTGCTGCGTACTAAAGGCATTGATGGCCTGACCGCCCAGCTGCAGTCTATCTCTCGCCAGAAAATCACCCTGGATGAGAAGAAGTAATGTCGCAGCAACTGAGCTGGTCGCGTGAGGGCGAAACATTAAAGCTGTCCGGTGAACTCGATCAGGATCTGCTCAACCCGTTATGGGATAAACGCCATGACGCCATGCAGGGCGTTACGCTGATCGATTTGAGCGGTGTCACGCGGGTAGATACGGCTGGGGTGGCGCTGCTTGCCCACCTCATTGCCGTGGGGAAAAAGCAGGGGGCAACTGTGACGCTTCACGGGGCCAGCGATAATGTCGTCACCCTGGCGCAGCTCTACAATCTTCCTCAGGACGTACTGCCGCATTAATATTTTCAGTGCGTTACTTCTGAAAGCCCTGACAGTTTCATCGTCGGGGCTTTTTGCTTGTTTAAGACGACGCCACTTTGCTCTAAGATGTTGGGCTTGTTTTCACTATCAGATGATTAAGAACCCATGGAAAATCATGAAATCCAGACAGTGCTGATGAATGCACTCTCACTTCAGGAAGCCCACGTCACAGGCGATGGCAGTCACTTCCAGGTTATTGCTGTGGGTGAGATGTTCGACGGTATGAGCCGTGTGAAGAAACAGCAGGCTGTGTACGCGCCGCTGATGGAATATATTGCGGATAACCGCATACACGCCCTGTCGATTAAAGCGTTCACCCCGCAAGAGTGGGCACGCGATCGCAAACTAAACGGTTTTTGAGCTGAGGGCGATGCGCCCGCAGCACGGTTGAATTTATAAGAGAGCACACCATGGATAAATTTCGTGTACAGGGGCCGACGCGCCTCCAGGGCGAAGTCACAATTTCTGGCGCGAAAAACGCCGCGCTGCCGATCCTCTTTGCTGCGCTGCTCGCGGAAGAGCCGGTAGAAATTCAGAACGTACCGAAGCTGAAAGATATCGACACCACCATGAAGCTGCTCACCCAGTTGGGGACGAAAGTCGAGCGTAATGGCTCCGTCTGGATCGATGCCAGCAACGTGAACAACTTCTCAGCACCGTACGACCTGGTGAAAACCATGCGTGCATCCATCTGGGCGCTTGGCCCGCTGGTAGCGCGTTTTGGTCAGGGACAGGTGTCACTGCCTGGTGGTTGCGCCATTGGCGCGCGTCCTGTTGACCTGCATATCTTCGGTCTGGAGAAGCTGGGCGCGGAGATCAAACTGGAAGAAGGTTACGTTAAAGCGTCCGTTAATGGCCGCCTGAAAGGCGCACACATTGTCATGGATAAAGTGAGCGTTGGCGCAACCGTCACCATTATGTCCGCGGCAACGCTGGCAGAAGGTACCACCATTATCGAAAACGCCGCGCGCGAGCCGGAAATTGTGGATACTGCCAACTTCCTCGTGGCGCTGGGTGCAAAAATCTCTGGCCAGGGTACCGATCGCATCACCATTGAAGGCGTTGAGCGTCTGGGGGGCGGTGTGTATCGCGTTCTGCCAGACCGTATTGAAACCGGGACTTTCCTGGTGGCTGCGGCCATTTCTGGCGGCAAGATTGTTTGCCGTAATGCGCAGCCTGACACCCTGGATGCGGTGCTGGCGAAGCTGCGTGAAGCGGGTGCGGATATCGAAACCGGTGAAGACTGGATCAGCCTTGATATGCACGGTAAACGTCCAAAAGCGGTAACCGTTCGCACGGCGCCGCATCCGGCATTCCCGACCGATATGCAGGCTCAGTTCACGCTGCTGAACCTGGTGGCAGAAGGTACCGGTGTGATCACCGAGACTATCTTCGAGAACCGCTTCATGCACGTACCGGAGCTGATCCGTATGGGCGCACATGCAGAGATCGAAAGTAACACGGTGATTTGCCACGGTGTTGAGAAGCTCTCCGGTGCGCAGGTTATGGCAACCGATCTGCGTGCGTCTGCGAGCCTGGTATTAGCGGGTTGTATCGCGGAAGGAACGACGGTTGTGGATCGTATCTACCACATCGATCGTGGTTACGAGCGTATTGAAGACAAACTGCGCGCGCTGGGTGCCAATATCGAGCGTGTGAAGGGCGAGTAATCGTTCCGGCAGCCCCCTGCCAGAGATGGCCGGGGGGGTGCTGTTCCTGTCAAAAAAAGCGCGTCAGGCCGGTTGCTCTTTCCTGGTTTTTTTCTGGCGAATCATGCGTGTTCTGTCAATAAACTCATGGGTAATGGGATCGTGGTAACGCGAGGGCCAAATGACCCACGGGTGCGTCTCCAGCGCCGATGCAATAATCAATTCACCCTTTGGCCAGGGGCGAGTCAGGGCATTTGCCAGCGTTGATGAGCTCAATCCATTGCGACGTGATTCAGCGGCGAGCGATGTTCCTTTTTTGCGCAGCGCAGCAATAATATCTGCTGAGTGCCAGTCGATAAATTTCATATCCATAAAGCTGTCCTTGTGTTCGTAATCACCCACGTCATTTCTACCGAAACGACGGGGTTACTATACTCATTTTGAACACAGGCTCTAAAAAGTTCGCGTTACTTGAAGGAATATTCAGAATAAGACATGGCTTTATTCATGCGGTCTGTAAGCCGATGATTTTACGTGAATATGGAATTTATAAGAACTTATTGAAATCTCCCCGCGAAGGCCGCGGGGAGAAGCGAGAGGTTAACGATCGCGCTGTACGGCGATGTGGGCAAGGCCGATTAACGCATCGCGCCATGGGCTGTCTGGAATGACCTGCAGTGCCGCGATGGCTTTATCCGCCTCTTCTTCAGCGCGCTGACGCGTCCACTCCAGCGAGCCGCAGATGGCCATTGTTTCCAGTACCGGTTCCAGTAGATGGCGACCATTTCCCTGCTCAATCGCTTCACGGATCATTTTCGCCTGGTCAGCGGATCCGTTGTGCATGGCATGGAGCAGCGGCAGGGTCGGTTTACCTTCGTTGAGGTCATCGCCGACGTTTTTGCCGAGCGTTTCGCCATCAGCACTGTAGTCTAGCAAATCGTCAATCAACTGGAATGCGGTCCCCAGATAACGGCCGTAGTCCTGCAGCCCTTTTTCCTGCGCAGCGGTACAGCCAGCCAGAATGCCGGAACATTGCGCCGCGGCTTCAAACAGGCGCGCGGTTTTGCTGTAGATTACGCGCATGTAATTTTCTTCGGTGATGTCAGGATCGTTGACGTTCATCAGCTGCAGCACTTCGCCTTCCGCGATCACGTTAACGGCTTCAGACATCACTTCCAGCACTTTCAGAGAGCCGAGGCTGGTCATCATCTGGAAGGCACGGGTATAGATAAAATCACCGACCAGAACGCTGGCTGCGTTGCCGAAGGCGGCGTTTGCCGTGGCTTTGCCACGACGCATGTCTGATTCATCCACAACATCATCATGCAGAAGCGTCGCAGTGTGAATAAATTCGATCAGTGCTGCGATAGTGACATGAGCCTTTCCCTGATAACCCACGGCTCTGGCGGCCAGTATGGCAATCATCGGGCGAATACGTTTACCGCCGCCGCTGACGATGTAATAGCCCAACTGATTGATTAGCTGAACATCAGAGTTGAGTTGTTCCAGGATTGCTGCATTCACACCCGCCATATCTTGCGCGGTTAACTCGTTGATTTTTTCTAAATTCATCGCAAAAGCCGGGCTTTTTATCCTGTTTATCCCATCTTTAATGGGGTAACGAAGGGTTTCGGTTTATCAATAGTATTGCTGATTGTACTGAAAAAACGGCTCAGATAAACGCTACCGTACGTGTTGTGTTTTTTTTCTTCATGTATTGATGGTAGCACTTGTCAAAGGCTCGCGTTTTGCGTAATATTCGCGCCCTATTGTGAATATTTATAGCGCACTCTGATTCATACGAGGATGTGCGCGGAAGCGGAGTTTATATGTACGCGGTTTTCCAAAGTGGTGGTAAACAACACCGAGTAAGCGAAGGTCAGACCGTTCGCCTGGAAAAGCTGGACATCGCAACTGGCGAATCTGTTGAGTTCGCAGAAGTTCTGATGATCGCAAACGGTGAAGAAGTCAAAATCGGCGTTCCTTTCGTTGATGGCGGCGTTATCAAAGCTGAAGTTGTTGCTCACGGTCGTGGCGAGAAAGTTAAAATCGTTAAGTTTCGTCGTCGTAAACACTACCGTAAGCAGCAGGGCCACCGTCAGTGGTTCACTGATGTGAAAATTACTGGCATCAGCGCCTAAGACCTGAGGAGAGATTTAAATGGCACATAAAAAGGCTGGCGGCTCCACACGTAACGGTCGCGATTCAGAAGCTAAACGCCTGGGCGTTAAGCGTTTCGGTGGCGAATCCGTTCTGGCGGGTAGCATCATCGTTCGTCAACGTGGTACCAAATTCCACGCTGGCAACAACGTAGGTTGCGGTCGTGACCACACTCTGTTTGCTAAAGCAGACGGTAAAGTGAAATTTGAAGTTAAAGGCCCGAACAACCGTAAATACATCAGCATCGTTGCTGAGTAAGGTTTTCTCGGTCCGGTAACGGATTAAAGCCCCGCAACCTGTTGCGGGGCTTTTTACATTGGAAACCCGGTAATTTTTTCTGTAGGGAAAACGGGCATGAAGCAGCAGGCCGGCATTGGAATTCTTTTGGCGCTCACAACCGCAATGTGCTGGGGTGCGTTGCCAATTGCAATGAAGCAGGTACTGGAAGTGATGGAACCGCCTACGGTGGTGTTTTATCGCTTTCTGATGGCAAGTATCGGCCTGGGGGCCATCCTTGCTGTTAAAGGCAAGCTT
Organism: Enterobacter cloacae subsp. cloacae ATCC 13047; assembly: GCF_000025565.1. Lineage (NCBI taxonomy): Bacteria > Pseudomonadati > Pseudomonadota > Gammaproteobacteria > Enterobacterales > Enterobacteriaceae > Enterobacter > Enterobacter cloacae. The sequence continues at coordinate 4,688,772 of NC_014121.1, read as the reverse complement.
CCGCCCCTGCGTCTCTTCCGTAAACCGCGCTGGCTGGTATTACTGGCTATCGCGACGGGGGGACTGTTTGGCAACTTCATTCTGTTCAGTTCTTCCCTGCAATATCTCAGCCCGACGGCGTCGCAAGTGATTGGTCAACTTTCACCGGTTGGCATGATGGTTGCCAGCGTCGTTATCCTCAAGGAGAAGATGCGCGGTACGCAGATCGTCGGGGCGAGCATGCTGCTATGTGGCCTGGTAATGTTCTTCAATACCAGCCTGATAGAGATTTTTACCCGCCTGACCGATTACACCTGGGGTGTAATCTTCGGTGTGGGGGCAGCGACGGTTTGGGTGAGCTATGGCGTCGCGCAAAAGGTGTTATTGCGTCGTCTTGCCTCACAGCAGATCCTCTTTTTGCTGTACACTTTGTGTACAATAGCATTATTGCCGTTAGCGAAGCCGGGGGTGATCACTCAGCTTAGCGACTGGCAGCTGGCGTGCCTCATATTTTGTGGGCTGAATACGCTGGTCGGTTATGGCGCGCTGGCCGAAGCAATGGCGCGCTGGCAGGCAGCACAGGTGAGTGCATTGATTACGCTCACTCCGCTGTTTACGCTGTTATTTTCAGATTTGTTATCAATGGCCTGGCCCGATGTCTTCGTCAGACCGATGCTCAACCTGTTGGGCTATCTCGGTGCGTTTGTCGTGGTTGCGGGCGCGATGTATTCCGCCATTGGTCATCGTCTCTGGGGGCGTTGGCGCAAAAATGAAGCGGTCCCCGCTCAGGCGAATGATTTACGGAGAGTAAAATGAAGTTTGTTGATGAAGCGACGATCCTGGTCGTGGCAGGTGATGGCGGCAACGGTTGCGTAAGCTTCCGCCGTGAAAAATATATTCCTCGTGGTGGCCCTGACGGCGGCGACGGCGGCGACGGCGGTGACGTATGGCTGGAGGCGGATGAGAACCTCAACACGCTGATCGACTACCGTTTCGAAAAATCTTTCCGCGCTGAGCGTGGCCAGAACGGCCAGAGCCGTGACTGTACCGGTAAACGTGGTAAAGACGTCACCATTAAGGTACCAGTGGGTACGCGTGTGATCGATCAGGGTACCGGTGAGACCATGGGCGATATGACCAAACACGGTCAGCGTCTGATGGTTGCAAAAGGGGGTTGGCACGGTCTGGGCAACAGCCGTTTCAAATCTTCCGTCAACCGTACGCCGCGTCAGAAAACAATGGGTACGCCGGGCGATAAGCGCGACCTGCAGCTGGAGCTGATGCTGCTGGCCGATGTGGGGATGCTGGGGATGCCAAACGCTGGTAAATCCACGTTTATTCGCGCCGTCTCTGCCGCTAAGCCAAAAGTGGCGGACTATCCGTTTACCACGCTGGTGCCAAGCCTGGGCGTTGTCCGTATGGATAACGAGAAGAGCTTTGTGGTTGCCGATATCCCGGGTCTGATTGAAGGCGCAGCGGAAGGTGCCGGTCTGGGGATCCGCTTCCTGAAACACCTTGAGCGCTGCCGCGTACTGCTGCACCTCATCGATATCGATCCGATCGACGGGTCCGATCCGGTAGAAAATGCCCGTATCATCGTCGGCGAGCTGGAGAAATACAGCGAGAAACTGGCGAACAAACCGCGCTGGCTGGTCTTTAACAAGATTGACCTGATGGATAAAGCCGAAGCGGAAGCAAAAGCGAAAGCCATTGCTGAAGCGATGGGATGGGAAGATAAATACTACCTGATCTCCGCGGCAAGCCAGGTTGGCGTGAAAGATCTCTGCTGGGATGTGATGACCTTTATCATCGAGAACCCGGTTGTTCAGGCGGAAGAAGCGAAGCAGCCTGAAAAAGTCGAATTCATGTGGGATGACTACCACCGTCAACAGCTTGAAGAGCTGGAAGCGGAAGAGGAAGACGACTGGGACGACGACTGGGATGAAGACGACGAAGAAGGCGTCGAGTTCATCTACAAGCACTAATGACCTGATAAGGCCCCTGTTGATACAGGGGCTTTTTTTATTCTAACGTTGAAGGCAGCCAGCAACTGGCAATGAGACCGCCTTCTGCGGCATTCTCCAGCGTCAGCTTTCCGTGGTGAAGCTGCACAATGCGTTGCACAATGCTCAGACCCAGGCCACTGCCACCGTAGCGCTGATCGAGACGACGGAACGGCTCGATAATCGACTGCCGGTGTGCTTCATCAATACCGGGACCCTGATCGATTACGCTGACCCGCGTACCGCCGTCCTGTGCGGTCAATGTCACTGTGATGGTGGTCCCTGCGGGGCTGTAGCGCCCGGCATTCTCCAGCAGGTTACGCAGCATGAGTCGCAGAAGCACCGCGTCCCCCTGCACCGTTAGCGGACTTTTGGCCGGCCATATCACCGTATGTTCTTTGGCTTCATGCTCAAGGCCAAGCGGGGTGATGATATTGTCTGTCCAGTTTACCGTCTCGTAGTGGCCGCTCGCCATTGCCTGCCCGGCCCGCGCCAGCATCAGCAGCTGTTCAATGGTATGCATGAGTTGATCGATACGGCTGATTAATGCTGAAGCCTGTGGCGAACCTGACTGTGCCATCAGTTCCAGATGCAACCTGATCCCGGCGAGTGGGGTTCGCAGTTCATGCGCAGCATCGGCGGTAAAGAGCCTTTCCTGTTGTATGGTGTGATCAAGCCTGGCGAGCAATTGGTTCAGAGAGGTTGTGACGGCGCCAATCTCTTCCATATCTGAATACATGGGCAGCGGAGTGAGGTTGTCCGCCGAACGATTCGCCAGACTGGCCCGCAATTGATTCAGCGGACGAGTTATCCAGGTGACTGCCCAGAAGGAGAAGAGCAGGGTAAAACCGACCATCACCAGGGAAGGGACCAGCAGCGAGGCAATCGCTTCGCGGATCTCTTTTTCGACATGGTTGTTACGTGCCTTTGCAGACAGCGTTTCATTGACCAGAAAGCCAATCTGTTCGCGGCTTTCATGCCACAGCCAAATCACGCTTATCAACTGGAAAAATAACAGGATCACCGCCAGCAAAACCATTAATCGCCGACGCATACTGTTCATTTCTGTCTCTCCAGACGATAACCCACGCCACGAACGGTTTTTATCCGGTCTTTGCCAAGTTTGCGTCGCAAATTGTGAATGTGGACTTCAAGGGTATTCGACCCCGGATCGTCCTGCCAGGAGTAGATATCCTGCTGGAGGGTTTCACGGTGTACCGTCTGCCCGCTACGCATGATCAGACGCGTAAGCAGGGCGAACTCTTTCGGTGTGACCTCAACAGGCAGAGACTGGCACAGCACCTGCTGAGTTTGCAGATTCAGGGTAATATCACCGTCGGTCAGTAAGTTATCACTGTGCCCCTGATAGCGGCGAATTAACGCCCGCACGCGCGCCTGTAGCTCTGCAAGGGCAAACGGCTTCACCAGATAATCATCCGCGCCGGAATCCAGGCCGTTGATACGATCTTCGATGGCATCGCGCGCCGTCAGGATCAACACCGGGTTGTCAACACCGCGACGCCGCCACTGGCTTAACAACGTGGCCCCGTCTTTATCCGGGAGGCCCAGATCGAGGATCACCAGACTGTATTCACCGCTCTGGATCAGGGCATCCGCCTCTGCCGCCGTGGCGGCGCAGTCGAGGGCATAGCCTTCATTGGACAGCGCCAGCGCCAGCCCTTCCTGTAATAACAGATCGTCTTCAACTATAAGTAGTTTCATCGCTAGTTATTCTGGTAGATGTCCTTATAAAGCCTGCTTTCGAAGCGCACCAGCGGGATACGGCGATTGCGCTGGTCGGCCGGTTCGACGGCATAGCCGGAAAGATACTGCACGAATGCCAGACGCTGCCCGCTGGCGGTGGTGATGAAGCCTGCAAGGTTGTAAACACCCTGCAGTGAACCTGTTTTGGCTGATACCTTACCGTCCACACCGGCGGCGTGAAGACCGGCCCGGTACTGAAGTGAACCGTCATGCCCGGCAAGTGGCAGCATCGAAATAAAGTTTAGCTCAGTGTCATGTTGTGCAATGTACTGAAGCACTTGCATCATGGTCGCCGGGGAGATCAAATTGTGACGTGATAACCCGGAACCATCGACAGCGATGGTGTTGCCCAAATCGATCCCCGCCTGCTGACGAAGGATCTGACGCACAGCGTCGGAACCCGCACGCCAGGTTCCCGGAACGCCAAAACGCGCGTGACCAATCATGCGGAACACGGTGTCGGCGATCATATTGTCAGACTTCTTCAGCATGATCCTTAGCAAATCGTGCAACGGTGCAGACTGTTTGCTGGCGATAACCGTGCCGGGTTGATTAACCTGCGTCTGGCGGAGCAGGGTACCGGTATAGGTGATCCCAGCCTGTTTCAGTTCGTCCTTGAGAATTGCGCCCGCGTAGCTTGCGCCATCCTGGATGGCGAAGGCCAGCGGGAGGGGATCGGCGCGTTGCGTCAGGCAACCGGTAAGCGTGAAGCGGTTAAGGTCGCCGGGCACCACATCCAGTTCGCAATATTGCGCATCCGGGGAGCCTTTTGCCAGCGTTCGGACCTGGCTAAACATGGTGACCGGGTAGTAAGACGCCACGCGAATAAACGCTAAATCGTCCGGTTTCGGCGCGCTGTAAAGCGAAATCGAGAAGCAGTTACGATCAACAATCGCTGCCGATGGCGGTGCGCTAAAGCACTGCGTCATGTCGTTCCACGGCCAGCCCGGCGCTTTATCGTGGCTGGCAAAGATGGAGGTGTCGATCAACACGTTGCCATTGATCTTCTGCACGCCAGATTTTTTCAGCACCGCTACCATGTTGCGGATATCCTGACGTTTGAAGGTGGGGTCACCGCCAAAACGGGCAATAAGATCGCCTTTCAGCTCACCGTCTTTAACCTCTCCTTTGGTCTCAAGAGTCGTGGTAAAACGGAAGTCAGGACCAAGCTGAAGCAGGGCAGCGAGCGCAGTGATCACCTTCTGAGTACTGGCAGGCAGCGCCATTTGTTGACTGTGGTAGTCAATCTCAGGTGCCTGCGCGCCGACCTTCTGCACCATCAGAGCAAGGTTGGCCCCGGCAGGGAGCTGATTAATATATTCATCAACATTCGCGGCCTGAACGCTGAACGTTATACTGGTAGTCAATCCGATGATAAATCTGGAAAATCGCATAATCTCGCGCTAACAACCCGAAAACAAACCGTCATACTACGGTGCATGGCACTGCAAAGTAAACGATGACCCATAGTGAACTTCGCGGTAAAATACGTATCAAATTGAAAATTGCTGCTGACCTGGGGCGTTGCTCCCGGGTCGGTTTTCTTTTTGCTTCTGGCCCGCTCATGAGGGCCGGGGCAGGGAACACTGCTCCCAACAGGAATGTTTAAGAGGTATAACAAATGCAAGCTATTCCGATGACCTTACGTGGTGCCGAAAAACTGCGCGAAGAGCTGGATTTCCTGAAATCTGTTCGTCGCCCTGAAATCATCGCCGCTATCGCGGAAGCGCGTGAGCATGGCGACCTGAAAGAGAACGCTGAATACCACGCGGCCCGTGAGCAGCAGGGTTTCTGTGAAGGGCGTATTAAAGATATCGAAGCTAAGCTGTCCAATGCGCAGGTTATCGATATCACCAAAATGCCAAACAATGGGCGTGTGATCTTTGGTTCAACCGTTAGCGTGCTGAACCTGGACACTGACGAAGAGCAGACTTACCGCATCGTGGGTGACGATGAAGCAGACTTCAAACAGAACCTGATTTCAGTGAACTCACCGATTGCTCGCGGCCTGATTGGCAAAGAGCAGGACGATGTCGTGACCATCCGTACCCCGGGTGGCGAAGTGGAATACGAAATTATTAAGGTTGAGTACCTGTAATTCGCCTCTCCACGAAGATGTTGATACATTGTAAAGAAAGGAAAAAGGCCGCATAGCGGCCTTTTATCAACTCAAGGAGCATGGCATTTTGCTCACCTGCTGACAGAAATCCCTCGTTTTACACAGAAAATGTGTTTAATTCAGGATATCCTTAGCGTGGCAGCGAGATTTTACGCTCTTTAGTTGGGCGATAGAGCACCAGCGTTTTACCGATGACCTGCACGTTACAGGCACCGGTTTCGCGCACGATGGCTTCCACGATCAAGTTCTTCGTGTCTCTGTCTTCAGAGGCAATTTTCACCTTGATCAGCTCGTGGTGTTCCAGCGCTTGTTCAATCTCGGCAAGCACCCCTTCGGTCAAACCATTGTTGCCAAGCATGACTACAGGCTTGAGCGGATGTGCCAGACCTTTAAGGTGCTGTTTTTGTTTAGTACTCAGATTCATCGTATATTTTTGCTTACGTTGGGATTGAAAACGGTTCATTCTACCGCCATCTCCCTTATATCGCCAAATAGCTGCGTAGAAATTTACGTCACAGGCAAGCAACGATGAACCAGGACGGAAATGTTAAATGACAGGTAAAAAGCGTTCTGCCAGCTCCAGCCGCTGGCTTCAGGAACACTTTAGCGATAAATATGTTCAACAGGCACAGAAAAAGGGGTTGCGTTCCCGTGCCTGGTTTAAACTTGATGAAATACAGCAAAGTGACAAACTTTTTAAGCCGGGGATGACGGTGGTTGACCTCGGTGCGGCACCTGGCGGATGGTCGCAGTATGCGGTAACGCAGATTGGCGGCACGGGCCGCATCATCGCATGCGATCTTTTACCAATGGATCCCATCGTTGGTGTCGACTTCCTTCAGGGCGACTTTCGTGATGAATTAGTGCTGAAAGCGTTACTTGATCGTGTTGGTGACAGTAAGGTCCAGGTTGTCATGTCGGATATGGCACCAAATATGTGTGGAACACCGGCGGTGGATATCCCCCGCGCCATGTATCTGGTGGAGCTAGCGTTAGAAATGTGTCGTGATGTACTAGCGCCTGGTGGTAGTTTTGTTGTGAAGGTGTTTCAGGGCGAAGGTTTCGAGGAGTATCTTAAGGAAATTCGCTCCCTGTTTGCGAAGGTTAAAGTTCGTAAGCCGGACTCTTCCCGGGCCCGTTCCCGTGAAGTGTATATTGTAGCGACCGGGCGAAAATGATAACCGGTAGATTTCAGACGAAAGTTTGAATGACACTGGATATAGAGTATCCTGACGCTGTTTTTAACACAGTTGTAATATGAGGTTAATCCCTTGAGTGACATGGCGAAAAACCTAATACTCTGGCTGGTCATTGCCGTTGTGCTGATGTCAGTATTCCAGAGCTTTGGGCCCAGCGAGTCGAATGGCCGCAAGGTGGATTATTCTACCTTCCTGCAGGAGGTCAATCAGGACCAGGTTCGCGAAGCGCGTATCAACGGACGTGAGATCAACGTTACCAAGAAAGATAGTAACCGTTACACGACTTACATCCCGGTGAACGATCCTAAGCTGCTTGATAACCTTCTGACTAAAAACGTCAAGGTGGTAGGTGAGCCGCCAGAAGAACCGAGCCTGCTGGCTTCTATCTTCATCTCCTGGTTCCCGATGCTGCTTCTTATCGGCGTCTGGATCTTCTTTATGCGCCAGATGCAGGGCGGCGGTGGCAAAGGTGCCATGTCGTTCGGTAAGAGCAAGGCGCGTATGTTGACGGAAGATCAGATCAAAACCACGTTTGCAGACGTCGCCGGTTGTGACGAAGCAAAAGAAGAGGTAGGTGAACTGGTTGAATACCTGCGCGAGCCGAGCCGTTTCCAGAAGCTGGGCGGTAAGATCCCGAAAGGCGTCCTGATGGTCGGCCCTCCGGGTACCGGTAAGACCCTGCTGGCGAAAGCCATCGCGGGTGAAGCGAAGGTACCGTTCTTTACTATTTCAGGTTCTGACTTCGTAGAAATGTTCGTGGGTGTCGGTGCATCTCGTGTGCGTGACATGTTCGAGCAGGCTAAAAAGGCAGCACCGTGCATTATCTTCATCGATGAAATCGACGCCGTGGGCCGCCAGCGTGGCGCTGGTCTGGGCGGTGGTCACGATGAACGTGAGCAGACCCTGAACCAGATGCTGGTTGAGATGGACGGCTTCGAAGGTAACGAGGGTATTATCGTTATCGCGGCAACTAACCGTCCGGACGTTCTTGACCCTGCGCTGCTGCGTCCAGGCCGTTTCGACCGTCAGGTTGTGGTCGGTCTGCCGGATGTTCGTGGTCGTGAACAGATTCTGAAAGTGCACATGCGTCGCGTACCGCTGGCGCCAGATATCGACGCGGCAATCATTGCGCGCGGTACTCCGGGCTTCTCCGGTGCGGACCTGGCTAACCTGGTCAACGAAGCTGCACTGTTTGCCGCTCGCGGTAACAAACGTGTAGTGTCGATGGTGGAATTCGAAAAAGCGAAAGACAAAATCATGATGGGTGCGGAACGTCGCTCCATGGTGATGACGGAAGCGCAAAAAGAGTCCACAGCATACCACGAAGCGGGCCACGCGATTATCGGTCGCCTGGTGCCGGAACACGATCCGGTGCATAAAGTGACGATCATTCCGCGCGGTCGTGCGCTGGGTGTGACCTTCTTCCTGCCTGAAGGCGACGCGATCAGCGCCAGCCGTCAGAAGCTGGAAAGCCAGATTTCAACCCTGTACGGCGGTCGTCTGGCGGAAGAGATTATCTACGGTCCGGAACATGTTTCTACTGGTGCGTCCAACGATATTAAAGTGGCGACAAACCTGGCGCGTAACATGGTGACTCAGTGGGGCTTCTCCGACAAACTCGGTCCACTGCTCTATGCAGAGGAAGAGGGCGAAGTATTCCTGGGCCGTTCTGTGGCGAAAGCGAAACATATGTCTGATGAAACGGCTCGTATCATCGACCAGGAAGTGAAAGCGCTGATTGAACGTAACTACGGTCGCGCACGTCAGATCCTGAACGACAATATGGACATCCTGCATTCGATGAAAGATGCGCTCATGAAATATGAGACCATCGATGCTCCGCAAATTGACGACCTGATGGCTCGCCGCGAAGTGCGTCCGCCAGCAGGCTGGGAAGACCCAGGCGCTTCCAACAATTCTGACAACAATGGCACCCCGCGTGCGCCGCGTCCGGTTGATGAACCGCGTACGCCGAACCCGGGTAACACCATGTCAGAACAGTTGGGCGACAAGTAAGTCACTGCTGTTGGCGAGTATGTCTGTACCTCAAACCCTGGAGCTTGCTCCGGGGTTTTTCTTTTCTGTTTAACCACATTAATACCAGGGATTTAGCCATGAAACTTATCGCCCAGGACTCGCATCTCGATCTCTCACATCCGCATGTGATGGGGATCCTGAATGTTACCCCTGACTCCTTCTCAGATGGCGGAACGCATAACACGCTTATTGAGGCGGTTAAGCACGCCAATCTGATGATCAACGCGGGGGCTACCATCATTGACGTTGGCGGTGAGTCGACGCGTCCGGGGGCGGCAGAGGTTTCAGTGGAGGAAGAACTGGCGCGTGTGGTCCCGGTGGTTGAAGCCATCGCACAACGTTTTGAGGTGTGGATATCCGTGGACACGTCTAAGCCAGAGGTGATTCGTGAAGTGGCGCGAGTGGGTGCTCACATCATCAATGATATCCGCTCTCTGACCGAGCCGGGGGCGATTGAAGCGGCCGCGGAAACCGGGCTGCCGGTTTGTCTGATGCATATGCAGGGAAAACCGAAAACGATGCAGGATGCGCCTAAGTATGAGGATGTCTTTGCAGATGTGAATCGCTTCTTTATTGAGCATATTGCAGGCTGTGAGCGTGCAGGTATCGCAAAAGAGAAATTGCTGCTCGACCCGGGGTTCGGTTTCGGTAAAAATCTCTCCCACAATTATGCGTTGCTTGCGCGCCTGTCAGAGTTTCATCATTTCGGCCTGCCGTTGCTGGTTGGCATGTCGAGAAAGTCGATGATTGGGCAGTTGCTGAATGTCGGGCCGAGTGAACGCCTGAGCGGCAGTCTGGCCTGCGCGGTGATTGCAGCAATGCAAGGCGCGCATATTATCCGTGTCCATGATGTTAAAGAAACAGTAGAAGCCATGCGTGTGGTGGAAGCCACACTGGCAGCGAAGGAAAAGAAACGCTATGAGTAATCGTAAATATTTTGGTACCGATGGTATCCGTGGGCGCGTAGGCGATGCTCCAATCACCCCTGATTTTGTGCTTAAGCTTGGCTGGGCTGCTGGCAAGGTTCTGGCACGTCATGGCTCGCGTAAGATCATCATTGGTAAAGATACCCGTATTTCCGGCTATATGCTGGAGTCTGCGCTGGAAGCCGGTCTCGCCGCTGCCGGGCTTTCAGCATCCTTTACTGGCCCAATGCCAACACCTGCTGTCGCCTATCTGACGCGTACCTTCCGCGCGGAAGCCGGCATCGTGATTTCAGCCTCACATAACCCGTTCTATGATAACGGTATCAAGTTCTTCTCCATCGATGGCACCAAGCTGCCGGATGATGTGGAAGAGGCGATCGAAGCCGAAATGGAAAAAGAGATCACCTGTGTTGATTCCGCTGAGCTGGGCAAAGCAAACCGTATTGTTGATGCGGCTGGCCGTTACATTGAATTCTGCAAAGGGACCTTCCCGAACGAGCTAAGCCTGGCTCACCTCAAAATTGTGGTGGACTGTGCAAACGGCGCGACGTATCACATTGCGCCGAATGTTTTCCGCGAGCTGGGGGCGAAGGTGATCACCATTGGCTGTGAGCCTGATGGTCTGAACATTAACGAACAGGTTGGTGCGACGGATGTTCGTGCCCTGCAGGCACGCGTGCTGGCAGAAAAAGCGGACCTGGGTATTGCCCTGGACGGCGACGGCGACCGTGTGATCATGGTTGACCACGAAGGGAACAAGGTCGATGGCGACCAGATCCTCTACATTATTGCGCGTGAAGGTCTGCGTCAGGGACAGCTGCGCGGCGGTGCGGTTGGCACGCTGATGAGCAACATGGGTCTGGAGCTGGCATTGAAACAGCTGGGGATCCCGTTTGTTCGCGCGAAGGTGGGTGACCGCTACGTGCTGGAAAAACTGCAGGAGAAAGGCTGGCGTATTGGCGCTGAAAACTCCGGCCATGTGATCCTGCTCGATAAAACCACCACCGGTGACGGCATTGTGGCAGCGCTTCAGGTTGTTGCCGCGATGGCACGCAACCATATGAGCCTGCACGATCTGTGCAGCGGCATGAAAATGTTCCCGCAGATCCTTGTGAACGTGCGCTTCACCGCAGGCAAAGGCGATCCGCTGGAAAATGATAACGTCAAAGCGGTGATGGCAGACGTTGAAGCTGCGCTTGGCAACCGTGGGCGTGTCCTGCTGCGTAAGTCAGGTACTGAACCGCTGATCCGCGTGATGGTGGAAGGCGAAGACGAAGCGCAGGTGACTGAATTTGCGCACCGTATTGCAGATGCTGTAAAAGCTGCATAACTTTTCACAGTAAGTGTTTAAAAAGGCGGCGCTTGCCGCCTTAGTTTTAAGCATTTAATGGCTTTTTGCTGTTTTTTTCTGCAGTTGATACAATGCGTCAAAATTGCCCTTGCGAAGGTCATTCGCTTTGGTTAGTATTCACACCCGCTTCAGTGGGAAACAAAAATCCTGCTAATTGGTCGAAGCATTGGTATGCGGCAAATCCGCAAGGAACAGGTTGATTATGTACGAAGCTCTTTTAGTTATTTTCCTTATTGTAGCCATCGCTCTCGTAGCGCTGATTATGCTGCAGCAAGGTAAAGGCGCTGATATGGGAGCCTCCTTCGGAGCAGGCGCTTCCGGTACGCTGTTCGGTTCAAGTGGTTCTGCGAACTTCATGACCCGTACTACAGCGATTCTGGCTACGCTGTTCTTCATCATCAGCCTGGTGCTTGGCAATATCAACAGCAACAAGACCAGCAAAGGAAGCGAGTGGGAAAACCTGAGCGCGCCAGCGAAAACTGAGCAGACTCAGCCAGCTGCACCGGCTAAGCCAACCAGCGATATCCCGCAGTAAGTATTCCGTACCGAGGTGGTGGAATTGGTAGACACGCTACCTTGAGGTGGTAGTGCCCTAACGGGCTTGTGGGTTCGAGTCCCATCCTCGGTACCAATATTCCAGAAAAAAGACGTCGAAAGACGTCTTTTTTTGTTTGTATTTTTTATCGATCGTAGGCCCGGTAAGCGCAGCGCCACCGGGCAAAATGGCGGGTGGCGCTGCGCTTACCCGCCCTACAAAAGGCCACAAAAAAGGCGTCCATCGGACGCCTTTTACACTTCACATCAGCGATTACTTCTTATCGCTGTGCTCCAAGTTTTCAACCTGCGGCAGGCCGTTGCCGGAACTGGCTGACAGCAGGCCATTCTCAACGTAGTTGAACAGCTTCTCACGTGTATCGGTGATATCCAGATTACGCATGGTCAACTGACCGATACGGTCATCAGGCGAGAATACGGATTCACCTTTTTCCATGGTCAGACGTTCTGCTTTGTAGGTCAGGTTGTCAGACACAGTGTTCAGAATGGAGTAATCATTCCCGCGACGCAGTTCAAGAGTGACTTCGCCAGTGATAGCGCTTGCCACCCAACGCTGCAGGGCATCACGCAGCATCAGTGCCTGTGGATCGAACCAGCGGCCCTGATACAGCAGTTTACCCAACTGACGGCCATGGGAGTGATACTGCTCGATGGTATCTTCGTTGTGAATGCCGGTCAGCAGACGCTCATAGGCAATGTGCAGCAGCGCCATCCCCGGGGCTTCATAGATGCCACGGCTTTTCGCTTCGATGATACGGTTTTCGATCTGATCGCTCATACCCAGGCCGTGACGACCGCCGATGCGGTTCGCTTCCAGCATCAGTTCCACATCATCAGAGAAGGTCTTGCCGTTCAGGGCTACCGGGTGGCCACGCTCGAAACGCACGGTTACTTCTTCTGCCGGGATTGTGACGCTTTCATCCCAGAATTTCACGCCCATGATTGGGTTAACGATTTTCACGCTGGAGTTCAGGAACTCCAGATCTTTTGCTTCGTGCGTTGCGCCCAGCATGTTGGAGTCAGTGGAGTAGGCTTTTTCGACGGACATTTTATAGTCGAAGCCGCAGGCGATCATAAATTCAGACATTTCATGACGGCCGCCCAGCTCATCGATAAAATCGGTGTCCAGCCACGGTTTGTAAATCTGCAGCTCGGCGTTGGTCAGCAGGCCATAACGATAGAAACGTTCAATGTCGTTGCCTTTATAGGTACTGCCGTCACCCCAGATGTTCACGCCATCTTCTTTCATGGCGGCAACCAGCATGGTGCCGGTCACGGCACGGCCCAGTGGGGTGGTGTTGAAATAGGTCAGACCGCCAGTGGTATTATGGAACGCGCCACACTGGATAGCGGCAATACCTTCGGCGACCAGCTGCTTACGACAATCAATCAGACGTGCGTTCTCTGCGCCATACTCTTTAGCACGACGAGGAATGGCATCATAGTCGTCCTCATCCGGCTGACCCAGGTTCGCAGTATATGCATACGGAACCGCTCCCTTTTGGCGCATCCACAGCAGTGCAGCGCTGGTATCCAGGCCGCCTGAAAAAGCGATGCCAATACGTTGTCCTACCGGAAGATGCTTGAGAATCGTCGTCATAAAATAAAACCCTGCGTGATTGACTGATTAGAGACCGCTTTCGCTCTCGATGCATGTTTATGCAAAATAAGTGAGTATTCATTTAATCATCTTTTGTCGATGACCGGAAGAGACTCGTGCGTTTTTTGTAAAAATTTCCCTCCGTATGCCCTGGCGGAAACTGAGTTGACAGATGGGGCTCACTATCAATATACTAAACGCCGGTTTTACGTCCCGTCTTCGGTACCAAATCCCAGCATTATTTGCAAATTCTGTCCAAAACGCGTAGAATTTGCCACGTTTCAGGCGCGGGGTGGAGCAGCCTGGTAGCTCGTCGGGCTCATAACCCGAAGGTCGTCGGTTCAAATCCGGCCCCCGCAACCACTTTCCCATAAAGTCATTTTTCAAATATACTGTGAAGACTCAGAGCCTTCGTAGCTGGATTTGAAAAAATTCTTTCGGAGAGTGCTCCAGGCCACAGTTGTGGCTATAGGGTTCAGTTATCTAAAGCCCCGATTTATCGGGGTTTTTTGTTATCTGACTACAGAATAACTGGGCTTTACGCCCTTTTTTTATGTCTTGGGGGTGGGCTTGTCCACATTAGAGCAAAAATTAACAGAGATGATTACTGCACCGGTCGAAGCACTGGGCTACGAACTGGTCGGCATCGAATTCGTTCGCGGCCGCACATCGACGCTGCGCATCTATATTGATAGTGAAGATGGCATCAATGTTGATGATTGTGCTGATGTTAGCCACCAGGTGAGTGCGGTTCTTGATGTTGAAGACCCAATTACCGTTGCGTACAACCTGGAAGTTTCCTCACCTGGCCTCGATCGCCCGATGTTCACGGCCGAGCACTATGTGCGCTTTACCGGTGAAGAAGTGGCTCTCGTTCTGCGTATGGCCGTACAGAACCGCCGTAAATGGCAGGGAATTATCAAAGCCGTTGATGGTGAAATGATCACGGTAACAGTCGAAGGCAAAGATGAAGTGTTCGCGCTGAGTAATATCCAGAAGGCGAACCTGGTTCCCCACTTTTAACAGTCTGGATTGAGGTGAAAAGCCCGCGATGAACAAAGAAATTTTGGCTGTTGTTGAAGCCGTCTCCAACGAGAAATCACTGCCGCGTGAAAAGATTTTCGAAGCGCTGGAAAGTGCACTGGCTACAGCAACCAAGAAAAAATACGAACAAGAGATCGATGTTCGCGTAGAAATCGATCGTAAAAGCGGTGACTTCGATACATTCCGTCGTTGGGTAATCGTTGAAGAAGTGACCCAGCCAACTAAAGAGATCACCCTGGAAGCAGCGCGTTTTGAAGACGAAAGCCTGAACGTTGGTGACTATGTTGAAGATCAGATTGAATCTGTGACCTTCGACCGTATCACCACCCAGACCGCAAAACAGGTTATCGTGCAGAAAGTTCGCGAAGCCGAGCGTGCGCTGGTTGTCGATCAGTTCCGCGATCAGGAAGGCGAAATCATCACTGGCGTGGTGAAGAAAGTGAACCGCGACAACATCTCTCTGGAGATCAAATCCGAAGGGATGCCGGGCAACGCTGAAGCTGTGATTCTCCGTGAAGACATGCTGCCGCGTGAAAACTTCCGCCCTGGCGACCGTATCCGTGGTGTGCTGTATGCCGTTCGCCCTGAAGCGCGTGGTGCACAGCTGTTCGTGACCCGTTCTAAACCAGAAATGCTGGTTGAACTGTTCCGTATCGAAGTGCCGGAAATCGGCGAAGAAGTTATCGAAATTAAAGCGGCGGCTCGCGATCCGGGCTCCCGTGCGAAAATTGCGGTGAAAACAAACGACAAGCGTATCGACCCGGTCGGTGCTTGCGTCGGTATGCGTGGTGCGCGTGTTCAGGCGGTCTCTACCGAGCTGGGCGGCGAACGTATCGATATCGTTCTGTGGGATGACAACCCGGCGCAGTTCGTGATCAACGCAATGGCTCCGGCGGATGTGGCGTCTATCGTTGTTGACGAAGACAAACACACCATGGATATCGCTGTTGAAGCGGGTAACCTGGCGCAGGCAATCGGCCGTAACGGTCAGAACGTACGCTTGGCGTCACAGCTGAGCGGCTGGGAACTCAACGTGATGACCGTTGATGACCTGCAGGCCAAGCATCAGGCTGAAGCCCATGCGGCGATCGATACCTTCACGAAATACCTGGACATTGACGAAGAGTTCGCCACGGTTCTGGTAGAAGAAGGTTTCTCTACGCTGGAAGAACTGGCCTATGTGCCAATGAAAGAGCTGCTGGAAATTGACGGTCTGGATGAACCAACCGTTGAAGCCCTGCGTGAACGCGCTAAAAACGCACTGACCACCCTGGCACTGGCTCAGGAAGAAAGCCTTGGCGATAAAAAGCCGGCTGATGACCTGCTGAATCTGGAAGGTCTTGATCGTGCGATTGCGTTCAAGCTGGCTGCCCGTGGTGTTTGTACGCTGGAAGATCTCGCTGAGCAAGGCGTTGATGACCTGGCTGATATCGAAGGTTTAACCGACGAGAAAGCCGGCGAACTCATCATGGCCGCACGTAATATTTGCTGGTTCGGCGACGAAGCGTAATAAACTGTAGCAGGAAGGAACAGCATGACTGATGTAACTGTAAAATCGCTGGCTGCTGAGATTCAGACCTCCGTGGACCGCCTGGTACAGCAATTTGCTGATGCAGGGATCCCGAAGACCGCTGATGACTCAGTGACGGCAAACGAAAAACAAACCTTGTTAGCGCACCTCAACCGTGAACACGGCTCTGCGCCTGACAAGCTGACGCTGCAGCGCAAAACGCGCAGCACGTTGAATATTCCAGGTACCGGTGGCAAAAGTAAATCGGTACAAATTGAAGTCCGCAAGACGCGCACCTTTGTAAAACGTGATCCGCAAGAGGCAGAGCGCCTTGCCGCGGAAGAGCAGGCACAGCGTGAAGCGGAAGAACAAGCTCAGCGTGAGGCAGAAGCAACTGCCAAACGTGAGGCAGAATTAAAAGCTGAACGTGAGGCCGCAGAAAAAGCGAAACGCGACGCAAGTGAAAAAGTGAAGCGTGAAGCTGCGGAAAAAGACAAAGTGAGCAATCAACAGACAGACGAAATGACCAAAACCGCCCAGGCTGAAAAAGCCCGTCGTGAAAATGAAGCTGCCGAACTGAAGCGTAAAGCCGAAGAAGAAGCACGCCGCAAGCTTGAAGAAGAAGCGCGTCGTGTGGCTGAAGAAGCGCGCCGTATGGCAGAAGAAAACGAGAAGAACGGTATTGATACCGCTGAGCAGTCTGAAGATACCAGCGACTATCACGTGACCACTTCTCAGCACGCGCGTCAGGCTGAAGATGATAACGACCGTGAAGTAGAAGGCGGCCGTGGCCGTGGTCGCAATGCGAAAGCAGCGCGTCCGGCGAAAAAAGGCAACAAACACGCCGAGTCTAAAGCTGACCGTGAAGAAGCGCGTGCAGCCGTGCGTGGCGGTAAAGGCGGCAAACAGCGTAAAGGTTCTTCCCTGCAGCAGGGCTTCCAGAAGCCAGCTCAGGCCGTTAACCGTGACGTTGTGATCGGCGAAACCATCACCGTTGGCGATCTGGCGAACAAAATGGCGGTTAAAGGCTCTCAGGTCATCAAAGCGATGATGAAACTGGGCGCAATGGCGACCATCAACCAGGTGATCGACCAGGAAACCGCACAGCTGGTTGCCGAAGAGATGGGCCACAAAGTTATCCTGCGTCGTGAAAACGAGCTGGAAGAAGCAGTAATGAGCGACCGTGATACCGGTGCTGCGGCAGAACCGCGTGCGCCAGTTGTGACCATCATGGGTCACGTTGACCACGGTAAAACCTCTCTGCTCGACTACATTCGTTCTACGAAAGTGGCTTCCGGTGAAGCGGGTGGTATTACCCAGCACATCGGTGCATATCACGTAGAAACCGACAACGGTATGATCACCTTCCTGGATACCCCAGGCCACGCCGCGTTTACCTCAATGCGTGCTCGTGGTGCTCAGGCGACAGATATCGTTGTTCTGGTTGTTGCTGCAGACGATGGCGTGATGCCACAGACCATCGAAGCTATCCAGCACGCGAAAGCGGCGGGTGTGCCGGTTGTGGTTGCAGTGAACAAGATCGATAAGCCAGAAGCGGATCCAGATCGTGTTAAAAACGAACTGTCCCAGTACGGCATCCTGCCAGAAGAGTGGGGCGGTGAAAGCCAGTTTGTACACGTGTCTGCGAAAGCAGGTACTGGTATCGACGAGCTGCTGGACGCGATCCTGCTGCAGGCTGAAGTTCTGGAGCTGAAAGCGATCCGTAACGGTATGGCGAGCGGCGCGGTTATCGAATCCTTCCTGGATAAAGGCCGTGGCCCGGTGGCTACCGTTCTGGTTCGCGAAGGTACACTGCATAAAGGCGATATCGTCCTGTGTGGTTTCGAATACGGTCGTGTTCGTGCGATGCGTAACGAACTGGGTCAGGAAGTGCTGGAAGCAGGTCCGTCCATTCCAGTGGAAATCCTCGGTCTGTCCGGTGTGCCGGCTGCCGGTGACGAAGTGACCGTTGTGCGTGACGAGAAGAAAGCGCGTGAAGTTGCACTGTACCGTCAGGGCAAATTCCGTGAAGTTAAACTGGCTCGTCAGCAGAAATCTAAACTCGAGAACATGTTCGCGAACATGGCTGAAGGCGAAGTTCACGAAGTGAACGTCGTACTGAAAGCTGACGTTCAGGGTTCTGTGGAAGCGATTTCCGACTCCTTGCTGAAACTGTCTACTGACGAAGTTAAAGTGAAGATCATCGGTTCTGGCGTAGGTGGTATCACCGAAACCGACGCAACCCTGGCGGCTGCCTCTAACGCCATTCTGGTTGGCTTCAACGTGCGTGCTGATGCGTCTGCTCGCCGCGTGATCGAAGCAGAAAGCCTGGATCTGCGTTACTACTCCGTCATCTATAACCTGATCGACGAAGTGAAAGCAGCGATGAGCGGTATGCTGTCTCCAGAGCTGAAACAGCAGATCATCGGTCTGGCTGAAGTGCGCGATGTGTTCAAATCGCCGAAATTCGGTGCGATCGCGGGCTGTATGGTTACCGAAGGTACCATCAAGCGTCACAACCCAATCCGCGTACTGCGTGACAACGTGGTTATCTACGAAGGCGAGCTGGAATCCCTGCGCCGCTTCAAAGATGACGTTAACGAAGTCCGTAACGGCATGGAATGTGGTATCGGCGTGAAGAACTACAACGACGTTCGCGTTGGCGATATGATCGAAGTGTTCGAAATCATCGAGATCCAACGCAGCATCGACTAATCCTGTTGGGATAGGTCCATATGTCGGCCGGGATCGCCTCGTGCCACCCGGCAATAATTTTAAAAAGGGGCTTTAGCCCCTTTTTTGTCTGGAGAATTTATTATGGCGAAAGAATTTGGTCGCCCGCAGCGCGTAGCGCAGGAAATGCAGAAAGAGATCGCGCTCATTCTGCAACGCGAAATTAAAGATCCGCGTGTGGGCATGATGACCACCGTGTCCGGCGTGGAAATGTCCCGTGACCTCGCGTATGCCAAAGTGTTCGTGACGTTCCTGAACGATCAGGACGAAGCAGCAGTGAAAAATGGCATTAAAGCGTTGCAGGAAGCCTCTGGTTTCATCCGCTCTCTGCTCGGCAAAGCGATGCGCCTGCGTATCGTGCCTGAGCTGACCTTCTTCTACGACAACTCCCTGGTCGAAGGTATGCGTATGTCCAACCTGGTGACCAGCGTGGTGAAACATGACGACGAACGTCGTGTTAACCCGGCGGACGACAGCAAGGAGGACTGATGAGTCGTCCTCGTCGTCGTGGCCGCGACGTGCATGGTGTGCTGCTGCTTGATAAACCCCAGGGCGCATCCAGCAACGACGTGCTGCAAAAAGTGAAGCGTATTTATAATGCCAACCGTGCGGGCCATACAGGCGCGCTGGACCCCCTGGCGACGGGCATGCTGCCCATCTGCCTGGGGGAGGCAACAAAGTTTTCTCAGTACCTGCTGGATTCCGATAAGCGTTATCGCGTTATCGCCAGGCTGGGCCAGCGCACGGACACCTCCGATGCCGATGGTCAGGTGGTGGAAGAGCGTCCTGTGACGTTTAGCGCAGAGCAACTGGATGCGGCGCTGGAGAGCTTCCGTGGCGATACGCTGCAGGTGCCGTCGATGTATTCTGCACTGAAATATCAGGGTAAAAAGCTCTACGAATATGCGCGCCAGGGTATTGAAGTGCCGCGTGAAGCCCGCCCGATCACCGTGTATGAACTGCTCTTTATTCGCCACGAGGGTGACGAACTGGAGCTGGAAGTGCACTGTTCGAAAGGTACCTATATTCGCACCATTATCGACGACCTGGGCGAGAAGCTGGGTTGCGGTGCGCATGTTATCTACCTGCGTCGCCTGGCCGTCAGTAAATATCCGGTTGAGCGGATGGTGACCCTTGAGCATCTGCACGCTCTGGTTGAACAGGCGCAAGCGCAGGGTGTTGCCGCGGCAGATTTGCTTGACCCGCTGCTGATGCCGATGGATAGCCCGGCGGCCGACTTCCCGGTTGTTAATCTTCCTTTAACATCGTCCGTTTACTTTAAGAACGGAAACCCGGTTCGGACCACGAATGCACCGCTGGAAGGCCTGGTACGCGTGACCGAAGGGGATGACGGTAAGTTTATCGGCATGGGTGAAATGGACGGTGAAGGACGCGTTGCGCCCCGCCGTCTGGTGGTGGAATACCCGGTCGAAGGCTGACGGCGATATCAGCTCACCTTGCGGTAAACCGGTGAGGCGAGTAGAATATCGCGGCTTAACGTCCGGCAAATTGTTTAACAATTTTGCGGGGCGTATACGGGGATCGCTGAATTAGAGATCGGCATCCTTACATTCTTTATACTTTGGAGTTTGAAAATGTCTCTAAGCGTTGAAGCTAAAGCTAAAATCGTTTCTGAGTTTGGTCGTGGTACTAACGACAGCGGTTCTACCGAAGTTCAGGTTGCACTGCTGACTGCACAGATTAACCACCTGCAGGGTCACTTTGCAGAGCACAAAAAAGATCACCACAGCCGTCGTGGTCTGCTGCGTATGGTTTCTCAGCGTCGTAAACTGCTCGACTACCTGAAACGTAAAGATGTTGCACGTTACTCCGCGCTGATCGAGCGTCTGGGTCTGCGTCGCTAAGTCTTGCGAGTTTCAGAAAAGGGGGCCTGATGGCCCCTTTTTTCAACCGGACCGCAGCAATTCACTGGAAACTATTGTATTGTTGCTATAAATGATCTTCCTTGCAGAGGTTCGCGCGGCTAATGAGAGGCTTCACCCATGGGGGTGTTGGTTGTCATTAGTCGCGAGGATGCGAAGAAGGTCGGGTTAAATCGTCAGCACACCGGTGGTGTGCTGTCAAACATTTAAGAAAGGACAGAATTTTGCTGAATCCGATCGTTCGTAAATTCCAGTATGGTCAGCATACCGTCACGCTGGAAACCGGCATGATGGCACGTCAGGCTACTGCTGCCGTTATGGTAAGCATGGATGACACCGCGGTATTCGTGACCGTTGTTGGCCAGAAAAAAGCTAAACCAGGTCAGGACTTCTTCCCACTGACCGTTAACTACCAGGAGCGTACTTACGCTGCCGGTAAAATCCCGGGTGGCTTCTTCCGTCGTGAAGGCCGCCCAAGCGAAGGCGAAACCCTGATCGCGCGTCTGATTGACCGCCCGGTTCGTCCGCTGTTCCCGGAAGGCTTTGTAAACGAAGTGCAGGTTATCGCGACCGTGGTTTCCGTTAACCCACAGGTTAACCCGGATATCGTTGCGATGATCGGTGCCTCCGCTGCGCTGTCTCTGTCCGGTATTCCATTCAATGGTCCTATCGGTGCCGCGCGCGTTGGTTACATCAACGACCAGTACGTGCTGAACCCGACTCAGGAAGAGCTGAAAGAAAGTAAGCTGGACCTGGTTGTTGCCGGTACGGAAGCCGCCGTTCTGATGGTTGAGTCTGAAGCAGAGCTGCTGAGCGAAGACCAGATGCTGGGCGCTGTGGTCTTCGGCCACGACCAACAGCAGGTTGTTATCCAGAACATCAACGAGCTGGTGAAAGAAGCCGGTAAACCGCGTTGGGACTGGCAGCCTGAAGCCGCTAACGACGCGCTGAACGCACGCGTTGCTGCACTGGCTGAAGCGCGTCTGAGCGATGCGTACCGTATCACCGACAAGCAGGAGCGTTATGCTCAGGTTGACGTGATCAAAGACGAAACCATCGCCACGCTGGTTGCTGAAGACGAAACGCTGGACGCTAACGAGCTGAGCGAAATTCTGCACGCAATCGAGAAAAACGTTGTTCGTAGCCGCGTACTGGCTGGCGAGCCGCGTATCGATGGCCGTGAAAAAGACATGATCCGTGGTCTGGACGTACGTACTGGCGTACTGCCACGTACTCACGGTTCTGCGCTGTTCACCCGTGGCGAAACGCAGGCGCTGGTTACCGCGACCCTGGGTACTGCACGTGACGCACAGATCATCGACGAACTGATGGGCGAGCGCACTGACAGCTTCCTGTTCCACTATAACTTCCCTCCGTACTCCGTAGGGGAAACCGGTATGGTGGGTTCGCCTAAGCGTCGTGAAATTGGTCACGGTCGTCTGGCGAAGCGCGGCGTGCTGGCAGTGATGCCAGACGCAGACAAATTCCCGTACACCGTTCGTGTGGTTTCTGAAATCACCGAATCCAACGGTTCTTCTTCCATGGCTTCCGTGTGTGGTGCCTCTCTGGCGCTGATGGATGCAGGCGTGCCAATCAAAGCCGCCGTTGCGGGTATCGCAATGGGTCTGGTGAAAGAGGGCGACAACTTTGTTGTTCTGTCTGACATTCTGGGCGACGAAGACCACCTGGGCGATATGGACTTCAAAGTGGCGGGTTCCCGCGACGGTATCTCTGCACTGCAGATGGATATCAAAATTGAAGGTATCACCAAAGAGATCATGCAGGTTGCTCTGAACCAGGCTAAAGGTGCGCGTCTGCACATCCTGGGCGTGATGGAACAGGCTATCAACGCGCCACGCGGTGATATCTCCGAGTTCGCTCCGCGTATTCACACCATCAAGATCAATCCAGACAAGATCAAAGATGTTATCGGTAAGGGCGGTTCCGTGATCCGTGCGCTGACCGAAGAGACCGGCACCACCATTGAAATCGAAGATGACGGTACGGTGAAGATCGCAGCGACCGACGGCGAAAAAGCGAAATTCGCGATTCGTCGCATCGAAGAAATCACTGCAGAAATCGAAGTGGGACGTATCTACAATGGTAAAGTGACCCGTATCGTTGACTTTGGCGCGTTCGTTGCCATCGGTGGCGGTAAAGAAGGTCTGGTACACATCTCTCAAATCGCTGACAAGCGCGTTGAGAAAGTGACCGATTACCTGCAGATGGGTCAGGAAGTACCGGTTAAAGTTCTGGAAGTTGACCGCCAGGGCCGTATCCGTCTGAGCATTAAAGAAGCAACCGAGCAGTCTCAGCCAGCTGCTGCGCCAGAAGCACCGGCAGCAGAACAGCAAGGCGAGTAAGGTTGCCATTTGCCCTCCGCATCGCGGAGGGCCATTATCAGGCAGGACGCCTTGTTAAGCCGCCGGGGGACAGGACGTTCATCCAATAGTTGTCTTCGGGAGTGGGAAATGAAGCCTTTTTTGCGCTGGTGTTTCGTTGCGACAGCTTTAACGCTGGCAGGATGCAGCAACTCTGCCTGGCGTAAGAGCGAAGTCCTCGCAGTGCCATTGCAACCGACTTTGCAGCAGGAAGTGATTCTGGCACGCATGGAACAAATTCTTGCCAGTCGGGCTTTAACCGATGACGAACGCGCACAGCTTTTATATGAGCGCGGAGTGTTGTATGATAGTCTCGGTCTGAGGGCATTAGCGCGAAATGATTTCTCACAAGCGCTGGCTATCCGACCTGATATGCCTGAAGTATTCAATTACTTAGGCATTTATTTAACGCAGGCAGGCAATTTTGATGCTGCCTATGAAGCGTTTGATTCTGTACTTGAGCTTGATCCAACTTACAACTACGCGCACTTGAATCGCGGTATCGCATTGTATTACGGCGGTCGTGATAAGTTAGCGCAAGATGATCTGCTGGCGTTTTATCAAGACGATCCTAATGATCCTTTCCGTAGCCTGTGGCTTTACATCGTTGAGCAGAAGCTCGATGAGAAGCAGGCAAAAGAGGCACTGAAACAGCGCTTCGACAAATCGGACAAGGAACAGTGGGGATGGAACATTGTCGAGTTCTACCTGGGCAACATTAGCGAAGCAACGCTGATGGAACGCCTCAAGGCGGACGCAACGGATAACACCTCGCTCGCTGAGCATCTCAGTGAAACCAACTTCTATTTAGGTAAGTACTACCTAAGTCTGGGGGATAAGGACAGCGCTACGGCACTGTTCAAATTAGCGGTTGCTAACAACGTACACAACTTCGTTGAGCACCGTTATGCATTGTTGGAATTATCGCTCTTGGGCCAGGAGCAAGATGACCTGGCAGAATCGGACCAGCAATAGCTGACGACATAAACATCAGCCCGTAATCTTTTTGATTGCCATCACCTTCACTGGTGAGGGCGTTGTTGTTCGTCAATACACCTAATTTGAGCCGGTTCACACTTTTCAATGAAAATTGCAGATCATTTTCACGATGAGCTAAGTAGACTGGCCGCCATTGACATTGAGGCACTCGTACTACATGGCTGAATTCGAAACCACTTTTGCAGATCTGGGCCTGAAGGCTCCTATCCTTGAAGCTCTTAACGATCTCGGTTACGAAAAACCATCTCCGATCCAGGCAGAATGTATCCCACATCTGCTCTCTGGTCGTGACGTGCTGGGCATGGCCCAGACTGGTAGCGGCAAAACCGCAGCATTCTCGCTGCCGCTTCTGAACAACATTGATCCGGACCTGCGTGCACCGCAGATCCTCGTCCTGGCTCCAACCCGTGAACTGGCGGTTCAGGTTGCGGAAGCGATGACGGAATTCTCTAAACACATGCGCGGCGTAAACGTGGTAGCCCTGTACGGCGGCCAGCGTTATGACGTGCAGTTACGCGCCCTGCGCCAGGGCCCACAGATTGTTGTCGGTACGCCGGGCCGTCTGCTGGATCACCTGAAGCGCGGTACACTGGATCTCTCTAAACTGAGCGGTCTGGTACTGGATGAAGCCGACGAAATGCTGCGTATGGGCTTCATCGAAGACGTAGAAACCATCATGGCGCAGATCCCGGAAGGTCATCAGACCGCTCTGTTCTCTGCCACCATGCCAGAAGCAATCCGTCGCATTACCCGCCGCTTCATGAAAGAGCCGCAGGAAGTGCGCATTCAGTCCAGCGTTACCACTCGCCCGGACATCAGCCAGAGCTACTGGTCTGTGTACGGCATGCGCAAAAACGAAGCGCTGGTGCGTTTCCTGGAAGCGGAAGATTTTGATGCGGCGATTATCTTCGTTCGTACCAAAAACGCGACCCTGGAAGTGGCTGAAGCCCTGGAGCGTAACGGCTACAACAGCGCAGCGCTGAATGGCGACATGAACCAGGCTCTGCGTGAGCAGACGCTGGAGCGTCTGAAAGACGGTCGTCTGGATATCCTGATTGCAACCGACGTGGCAGCACGTGGTCTGGACGTTGAGCGTATCAGCCTGGTTGTAAACTACGACATCCCAATGGACTCTGAGTCTTACGTTCACCGTATCGGCCGTACCGGTCGTGCAGGTCGTGCGGGTCGTGCCCTGCTGTTCGTTGAGAACCGCGAGCGTCGTCTGCTGCGTAACATTGAACGCACCATGAAGCTGACCATTCCGGAAGCGGAGCTGCCAAACGCAGAACTGCTGGGCAAACGCCGTCTGGAAAAATTCGCCGCGAAAGTCCAGCAGCAGCTGGAAAGCAGCGATCTGGATCAGTACCGTGCGCTGCTGGCGCAGATTCAGCCAACCGCTGAAGGCGAAGAGCTGGATATCGAAACGCTGGCTGCAGCACTGCTGAAGATGGCACAGGGCGAACGTACCCTGATCGTGCCACCAGATGCACCGATGCGTCCTCGTCGTGAGTTCCGCGATCGTGACGATCGCTTCGAACGCCGTGGTGACCGTAACGATCGTGGCCCACGTGGTGACCGTTCAGAGCGTGGTGGCGAAGACCGTCCACGTCGTGAGCGTCGTGACGCTGGCGAAATGGAACTGTACCGCATTGAAGTGGGCCGTGATGATGGTGTTGAAGTTCGTCATATCGTTGGCGCGATCGCGAACGAAGGCGACATCAGCAGCCGTTACATCGGTAACATCAAGCTGTTCGCATCTCACTCCACCATCGAGCTGCCAAAAGGCATGCCGGGCGAAGTACTGCAGCACTTTACTCGCACCCGCATCCTGAACAAGCCGATGAACATGCAGCTGCTGGGCGATGCACAGCCACGTCCTGACCGTGGCGGCGAACGTCGTGGCGGTGGTCGCGGTTTCGGTGGCGAGCGTCGTGAAGGCGGTCGCAGCGAAGGTCGCGGTGGTGAAGGTCGTCGTTTCTCCGGTGAACGCCGTGATAGCCGTGGCCCACGTCGTGAAGAAGGCACCAGCCGTCGTCGTTTTGGTGACGCGTAAGCCTTTCGTTTCTGACGTAAAGTAATATATACAGCCCCGATAAAGACTATCGGGGCTTTTTTTATTCCCTTTGTACTCTTGTACTGGTACAGTGCAGCACATTAAAATGCAAACCACATTTTTGACTGGAGATATGGCTGTATGGCGACACTAACCACCACCCAAACGTCACCTTCGCTGCTTGGCGGCGTGGTGATCATCGGCGGAACCATTATTGGTGCCGGGATGTTCTCCCTGCCAGTGGTCATGTCCGGTGCGTGGTTCTTCTGGTCGCTGGCTGCGCTGGTCTTCACCTGGTTCTGTATGCTCCATTCAGGGCTGATGATCCTTGAAGCCAACCTGAACTACCGCATTGGCTCCAGCTTCGACACCATCACGAAAGATCTGCTGGGTAAAGGATGGAACCTGGTGAACGGCCTTTCCATCGCGTTTGTGCTCTACATCCTGACCTACGCGTACATCTCAGCAAGCGGCTCGATTCTGCATCACACCTTTTCGGAGATGTCGCTGCACGTTCCGGCGCGCCTGGCCGGGTTGTGCTTTGCGCTGGGTGTCGCGTTTATCGTCTGGATGAGTACCAAAGCGGTGAGCCGGATGACGGCCATCGTTCTGGGCGCAAAGGTCATCACTTTCTTTCTGACCTTCGGTAGCCTGCTGGGGCACGTTACCCCGTCAACACTGTTTAACGTGGCTGAAACCAATACGTCGTACACGCCGTATCTGCTGATGACCCTGCCGTTCTGTCTGGCGTCGTTTGGCTACCACGGCAACGTACCGAGCCTGATGAAGTACTACGGCAAAGACCCGCGGACAATCGTCAAGTGCCTGGTTTACGGTACGCTGCTGGCGCTGGGGCTGTATGTGATTTGGCTGCTGGGGACGATGGGCAACATCCCGCGTCCTGAGTTTATCGGCATTGCGCAGAAGGGCGGGAATATAGATGTGCTGGTGCAGGCGCTGAGCGGTGTACTGAACAGCCGCAGTCTGGATCTGCTGCTGGTGGTATTCTCCAACTTTGCGGTTGCGAGCTCTTTCCTCGGCGTGACGCTCGGCCTGTTTGACTATCTGGCGGACCTGTTTGGCTTTGATGACTCCGCGATGGGGCGCTTCAAAACCGCACTGCTGACCTTCCTGCCACCGATGGTGGGCGGCCTGCTGTGGCCGAACGGCTTCCTGTACGCCATTGGTTATGCCGGTCTGGCGGCTACCATCTGGGCGGCAATTGTGCCGGCGCTGCTGGCGCGTAAATCCCGTCAGCGCTTCGGTAGCCCGAAATTCCGCGTCTGGGGCGGTAAACCGATGATTGCACTGATTCTGGTGTTTGGTGTTGGTAACGCGCTGGTCCACGTGCTGTCGAGCTTTAATCTGTTGCCGGTATATCAGTAAGTTTTTGTGCCGGATGGCGGCTACGCCTTATCCGGCCTACGCGATCCCGTAGGCCCGGTAAGCGAAGCGCCACCGGGCAAAAAACTACCCCACCAACTCCTCTTTCACCTGCATCGCCAGCTCAAACGAGTGCAAACGCGCCTGATGATCGAAAATCTGGCCGTTAACCATAATCTCATCAGCCTGCGTTTCGCGCAGCACCGCCTCAAGCCCGTGACGCACCTTCGCTTTATCTCCCACCAGCGACATGTTCAGCGCCTGTTGAACACCATACTGCTCGGAAGCTGACCACAGCTGATGCATATTCTCCACCGGCGGTGGAAGCTGGCCGGTCTCACCGCGACGCAGCTTCACAAACGCCTGCTGCATGGAGGTAAACAGGAATTCCGCATCGCGATTGCTGTCGGCGGCAATGATGTTGATACACACCATCGCGTACGGTTTCTCCAGCCTTTCAGAAGGTTTGAAGTTCGTGCGGTAGAGATGCAGCGCCTGATGCAGCATATCCGGTGCGAAGTGGGAGGCGAACGCGAAGGGCAGCCCCAGCTGTGCAGCAAGCTGCGCGCTATAAAGACTTGAGCCTAACAGCCATACCGGGATCTTCTCGCCATAGCCCGGCACCGGGCGCACGTGCGGGTTCGGGTCACGCGCATCGAACCAGTCCACCAGTTCAGCCACATCACGCGGGAAATTGTCGATGTCACCGCTCATATGGCGACGCAGGGCGCGCATGGTGGGCTGGTCGCTGCCCGGCGCACGGCCAAGGCCTAAATCAATACGGCCCGGGTAGAGGGTATTCAGCGTACCAAACTGTTCGGCGATCACCAGCGGCGCATGGTTTGGCAGCATCACGCCACCGGATCCCAGGTGCAGGGTGGTGGTGTTCGCGGCCAGATAGCCAATCAGCACCGAGGTGGCAGCGCTGGCGATGCCGACCATGTTGTGATGTTCCGCCAGCCAGTAACGGTGATAGCCACGCTTTTCGGCCAGTTGAGCCAGATCGAGAGAGTGCGAAAAGGCTTCTCTTGCCGAGGAGCCTTGTGGGATCGGCGCCAGATCCAGCACCGAAAACGGAAGGGTTTTGTCAGTCATAACAGCTCACTTTGTCGACGGTCAATCTTTAATACTGCATTAAATAATGATAACCGTTGTTAACAAAGTGAGCCTTTTTCAGGCCTGCAGCTCCAGTCCGGCCAGCCGCTTCCAGTATCCGTTACAGTCACTGTTTGCCGTCAGCGGCAGCGGCGATGCGCCGTTTTCATTGGCGCGAAAAGCATCCAGCATGGCAAACACGCTGGTGTCCAGCGGGGACAGACGCACCATGTCCACCAGTCCGTCCATCGACGCCAGCTCGTTACCAAGGTTATACACATAACCACTCATGGTCTGAATGCCGTTCAGGACAAACACCTGCTGATTCTCCTGCGACAGCATGCTGCGTCCGTTCGGGTACTTGATACAGCAGGTTTCGCACTCGTCTTTCGGGCGATCTTCAGAGCGGGCAGTGAAGCAGCGGGCAGAGTACGCCAGCGGCAGATGGCCATAGCTCAACACTTCCACTTCAAACTGGTTGCGAATACCCAGCTCGTCACACTGGTTCAGGAGGTTTACCAGCCAGTCACGCGACAGCTCTACCGGCATGCACCAGCGCGTCATCCCCTGTTTCAGCAGCAGGCGCAGGGTCACGGCGTTATAGCAGTTCAATGCATGGCCCGCGACAAACGGCAGCTTGCGTTCGGCGCACATATTCACCACGCCCAGATCGCTGGCCTCCAGCAGAAACTCGCCGTTCTCCACGTAGCGCTTCAGCTCACCCAGTTCAGATGAGGCCTGTACCAGCGCCAGCGTAGAGAGCACCACCTGTTTGCCGCTCCCGGCCAGGCTTTTCGCCATCTCCAGCCAGTCGCCTGCTTTGGTGGCACGGCGCTTGCTGCATACCGCTTCGCCAAGGTAAATCACATCGGCGCTGCAGGTCGCGGCCTGTTGATAAAAATCTTCCAGCGTCTCTTTTGGCCAGTAGTAAAGCACCGGTCCTAATGAATATTTCATGGTTATCTCACTGCCATTTACGGTGATACGCGCCAAGCGTGGTTTGGGTGCCTTCAGACATTGCGCCGAGCGTCTCCATCCAGGCCGATTGCGGGGCGTAGTTCTGCGGGTCTGCCATGCAGCGGTCAATGGCCTGACGCCAGACTTTCGCCACCTGACTGACGTAGGCCGGGCTGCGCTGGCGACCTTCAATCTTCACCGAGGCAATATTAGCGGCCAGCAGTTCCGGCAGCAGTTCCAGTGTGTTGAGGCTGGTGGGTTCTTCCAGCGCGTGATAACGCTCGCCGTCAACCAGATAGCGGCCTTTGCACAGCGTCGGGTAGCCAGCGTTTTCACCCTCCTGATAGCGGTCAATCAGTACCTCATTCAGGCGAGATTCCAGCCCCTGTGGCGTTTGCTGCCAGCGAACAAAGCGGGCAGGCGAGCACGCACCAACGGTATTAGGGGATTCACCGGTTAAATACGAGGAGAGATAGCAGCGGCCTTCAGCCATGATGCACAGGCTACCAAAGGCAAAAACTTCCAGCGGCACTGGCGTGACGCGCGCGAGTTGCTTAACCTGATGAATAGAGAGCACGCGCGGTAAAACCACCCGGGCCACGTCAAAGTTTTGATGATAAAAACGTATCGCCTCTTCGTTGGTGGCAGAGGCCTGAACAGAGACATGGCGCTCAATATGAGGATAGCGTTCTGCCGCATACTCTAGCATGGCGAGGTCGGCCAGAATCAGCGCATCGGCACCCAGCTGTGCTGCCATATCCACCGCGCGCTGCCAGCGGGCATAGCCATCAGGATGGGCAAAGGTATTGATGGCAATATGCAATTTGCGGCGGTGCTGATGTACGAAGTTAACGGCTTCCTGAAGCTTTTTCTCCGTAAAGTTGAGGCCCGCAAAATGGCGGGCGTTAGTATCATCTTTCAGCCCGATATAGACCGCATCGGCCCCATTTTCGATGGCCGCCTTAAGCGCCGGAAGGTTTCCGGCAGGGCAGAGCAGCTCCATAATTTATCCTGATGTCGTCGAGAGCAAAAATGTTAACGAGCTGGGATTTTAATTAACCCATACGCGACAATTTTTGATTTAAGGCAGCTAATGGCGTATTGATGGCACCAATAATGAGGTACACCGGACGACGGTTTGTTGATTTACGCCGCTATGTTCTCCTCCGGATATGGCAAAATACCCGGACTATCGCTATCAGGGAGTAAAGCTCGTGCTGGATAAACTGCGTTCACGTCTCGTACAATTTGGTCCATCAATGCTGAGCGTGCCGGTAAAACTGGCGCCGTTCGCGCTTAAACGTCAGGTGCTGGAGCAGCTCCTGAGCTGGCAGTTCCGCCAGGCGCTGCAGGAAGGCGAACTGGCGTTCCTGGAAGGCCGCTGGTTAAGCATTGAAGTGCGTGATATCGGTCTGCGCTGGTTTACCTCCGTCGAGAATGACCAGCTGATTGTGCGCCAGTCCGCCGACGCGGATGTGAGCTTTAGCGCCGACGCCTGCGATCTGCTGATGATCGCCGCGCGTAAGCAGGATCCGGATACCCTCTTTTTCCAGCGCCGTCTGGTCATTGAAGGCGATACGGAACTGGGTCTGTACGTCAAAAATTTAATGGATGCCATTGAGCTGGAGCAGATGCCAAAAGCGCTGCGCGTGATGTTAATGCAAATGGCAGATTTCGTTGAGGCCGGGCTGAAAACCCCGCCTGACAGTAAACACACTTCAGTAGGTGAGCCATGCTGATTCGAGTCGAAATTGGGATTGATGCACCGGGTATCGATGCGTTGTTACGCCGCTCTTTTGCGAGCGACGCAGAAGCCCAACTGGTCCACGATCTCCGCGAAGACGGCCTGATCACGCTGGGGCTGGTTGCCACCGATGACGAAGGTCAGGTGGTGGGCTATGTTGCCTTCAGCCCGGTAACCGTTCAGGGTGAAGAATTACAGTGGGTAGGAATGGCGCCGCTGGCGGTAGATGAACACTATCGTGGACAAGGGCTGGCACGTCAGCTGGTGTATGAAGGGCTGGACTCGCTCAATGAGTTTGGCTATGCCGCGGTGGTGACGCTGGGCGATCCTGCTTTCTATGGTCGCCTGGGTTTCGAGCCGGCGGCGCAGTACGATCTCCGCTGTCACTGGCCGGGCACCGAAACTGCCTTCCAGGTGCACCGTCTGGCGGATGACGCGCTCAACGGCGTAAATGGCCTCGTGGAGTATCACGACCATTTTAATCGCTTCTAATCAGGCTTTCACACAGCGCCTCAAACGATCCGTCTCCGGTGACGAGGCGCTCTTTCTGGCGCTTCGTTAACTGCTTAATGCGGTATTCCACTCTTAACGCCAGCGATCTGTCACCCACGGGGGCAGAAAAGGCGAGCGTCAATTCTCCTTTCCCCCGCAGCGATTTTGCCCCTTTTCCCGTTTGATGCTGAAGAAAACGCCGCGCCACATCGGTCGTGATCCCGGTGTAGAGAGCGTTATCGGCAGTACGGACAAGATAGAGAAACCAGCACACGGTAAACAGATTCAGTATGTTAAGGTGAACGCACCATAGCATGAGAGAGAACGAAAATGGAAACTCTGGCTGCCATTAACCGCTGGCTGGCGAAACAGCATGTTGTCACCTGGTGCGTGTATGACGACGGTGAAATGTGGTGCGCGAATGCGTTTTACTATTATGACCCTGAGCGCGTTGCGTTTTATGTGATGAGCGAAGATAAAACGCGCCATGCGCAGATGACCGGTCAGCAGGCGAAGGTGGCAGGGACAGTTAACGGTCAGCCTAAAACGGTGGCACTGATCCGTGGGGTGCAGTTTAAAGGGGAGATCCGTCGTCTGGATGGTGAAGAGAGCGACGCGCGCCGTAAGCACTACACGCGCCGCTTTCCGGTAGCCGCCGCCTTAAAAGCCCCGGTGTGGGAAATCCGCCTTGATGAGCTGAAATTTACCGACAACACGCTGGGCTTTGGCAAAAAGCTGCACTGGCTACGCGCCGAGCAGGCGTAGCGCTTCGCGGTTGAACGCCGGCAGATCGTCCGGGGTTCGGCTGGTGATCAGCTGGTCTTTGTCGTTGACCACCTCCTGATCGTAAAACTCGGCCCCCGCGTTTTTCAGATCGACAACGATCGGTTTCACGGCAGTGAGTTTACGCCCGCGCACCACATCCGCGCTGATAAGCAGTTGCGGACCATGGCAGATAGCAAAGACCGGTTTTCCGGTGGAGACAAAATCGCGGGTGAACGTTACGAAGCGCTCGTCGCCGCGCAGGGAGTCCGGTGAATGACCGCCGGGTAACAGCAGGGCATCAAAATCAGACGGGCTGACGTTATCGATGGTCTCATCGATGGTCACGCTGGCCTCGCCCTTATGGCCTTTCACCGTTTTTCCCGCCTCTTTCTCAATGGTGATGACCTCATGTCCCGCCTTGCGGAACGCCTCAGCAGGTGAGGTGAATTCTGAATCTTCAAACTCGTCGGTAATCAGGACTGCGATTTTTTTACCCATGCTTCCTCCGTTGTTTTCGCTTCAGACTGTTTTTTTCCCGTTTGTGGTAAATACTTACCGGTAACAGACTTCTAAGTGTGGTTGACCATGCTGAGTTCGCAAACGGACTATTCTGTAAAGGGGATGAAATGAGTCAGGTACTGATTACGGGGGCAACCGGGCTGGTGGGCGATCATCTGCTGCGGCTGCTGATCCAGGATCGTAGGGTGAACTACATTGCGGCCCCGACACGTCGACCGCTGGCGGACATTTCTGGCGTTTTTAATCCTCACGATCCACAGCTGACCGACGCACTGGCGCAGGTGCAGGATCCCATCGATATCGCCTTTTGCTGCCTCGGGACAACGCGGCGTGAGGCGGGCAGTAAAGAGGCGTTTGTTCATGCTGACTATACGCTGGTGGTTGATACGGCGCTAACGGCGAAAAAGCTGGGTGCCACCCATTTTGTGGTGGTCAGCTCGCTGGGCGCCAGCGCCCGTTCGCCGTTCTTTTACAGCAAGGTGAAGGGCGAGATGGAAGAGGCCCTGATTGCCCAGAAGTGGGAGCGGTTGACAATAGTCCGTCCCTCCATGCTGCTGGGGCATCGCGACGAGCGTCGTTTTAACGAGTCGATGTTTGCCCCGTTGTTCCGCATTCTCCCCGGTAACTGGAAATCCATCGAGGCGCGCGATGTGGCGCGTGCGATGTTAAAAGAGGGGCTGTCACCATCGCAGGAGGGAGTGAATATCATCCCTTCGGCGAAACTGCGTGAAATCGCGCAGGGCGAGGCGTAAACTCCCCCGGCTAATTAAATAACACTCTCCGGGGAATGCTATGACTGGTCAGTCTTCATCTCAGGCGGCAACACCTGTCCAATGGTGGAAGCCCGCGCTCTTCTTTCTCGTGGTCATTATCGGCCTCTGGTATGTGAAATGGCAGCCGTACTACGGTAAAGCCTTCACTGCCGCTGAAACGCACAGCATCGGTAAATCTATTCTCGCTCACGCTGATTCCAGCCCGCTTCGCGCGGCGTGGGATTATGCCATGGTCTATTTCCTTGCCGTCTGGAAAGCCGCCGTATTAGGCGTCATTCTGGGCTCGTTGATCCAGGTGCTTATCCCGCGTCACTGGCTGGTGAAAACCCTGGGGCAGCCACGTTTTCAGGGCACCCTGCTGGGGACCATTTTCTCCTTGCCGGGCATGATGTGTTCGTGCTGTGCCGCGCCTGTTGCTGCCGGTATGCGCCGTCAGCGAGTCTCTATGGGCGGTGCGCTGGCGTTCTGGATGGGCAACCCGCTGTTAAACCCGGCAACGCTGGTGTTTATGGGCTTTGTGCTGGGCTGGCATTTCGCCTTTATCCGCCTGGTGGCCGGTCTGATGACGGTGCTGGTGGTGGCAACGCTGGTGCAGAAATGGGTGAAAGATAACGCCGTTGAACCGGCCGCCATTGAGCTTGATGTCAGCGAGCCGCAGGGAAGCTTCTTTGCGCGCTGGGGGAATGCTCTGTGGCAGCTTTTCTGGAGCACCATTCCTGTGTATATCCTGGCGGTGTTGGTGCTCGGGGCCGCACGCGTCTGGCTATTCCCGCATGCCGACGGCGCCATCGACAATACCCTGATGTGGGTCATTGCGATGGCCGTTGCCGGTTGTCTGTTTGTGATCCCAACGGCGGCTGAAATTCCGATTGTGCAGACCATGATGTTGGCCGGCATGGGCACCGCACCGGCACTGGCGTTGCTCATTACCTTGCCTGCCATCAGCCTGCCGTCGCTTATCATGCTGCGTAAGTCATTCCCCGCTAAAGCGCTGTGGCTCACTGCAGGACTGGTGGCGTTGAGTGGGGTGATTGTGGGGGGGATTGCGCTTCTGTGAAAAAAGCCCGGTGGCGCGAGCACGCACCGGGCTTACAGTCAGGTGGGAATTACTTAATGTAAGTAAATGCGGTGGTGACGTGTTTCACGCCGCTCACCCGGCTGGCGATATCGGCCGCCGCTTTCCCTTCACGATCGGTAACCAGGCCCAGCAGGAACACTTCGCCGTTTTCGGTCGTCACTTTCACGTTGGATGATTTCACCTGGTCTGAACCCAGCAGTTGGGAACGGACTTTCGTGGTGATCCACGTGTCATTGGAGGCGGTACCAAGGCTGATTGGCTGCCCCTGACGGACTTCGTTGAAGACTTCCGCAGTGCCCTCTACGCCCATCGCGATCTGTTTTGCGCGGCTGGAGAGTTCGCTATTTGGCGCCTGGCCTGTCAGCAGCACTTTGCCCTGGTAAGCCGTCACGTTGATGCGCGCTTCTTTCTTAATTTGCTCGTCTTTCGACAGCGCACTGTTGACGCGCAGCTCCAGCGTGCCGTCATCTACCTGGGTGCCAACGGTGCGCGGATCGGTCGCTGCTTTGGTGCCGACGGCAGCGGTACCCACGACAGCCGCAGCGATACATCCCTGCAGCAGTAATGCAGACATAAGGACTGCGAGGGTCGATAAAGCCTTCATGAGAACTCCTTAATCATCCTGGTGAGGGAAAAGCGTGTTATCGATCAAATCACATAAGCAGTTCACCGTGAGCATATGCATCTCCTGAATGCGTGCACTACGGTGAGACGGAATGCGGATTTCCACATCCTGCGGCCCCAGCAGGCCCGCCAGCTCGCCCCCGTCATAGCCGGTTAAGGCAACGATAGTCATATCGCGGGTAACGGCGGCTTCGACGGCTTTGACAATGTCACGGCTATTGCCGCGCGTGGAGATGGCCAGCAGCACATCGCCCGCATGGCCCAGGGCACGCACCTGCTTAGCGTAAATCTCGTCATGCAGACGATCGTTAGCAATCGCTGTTAAGACCACATTATCGGTATTAAGTGCAATGGCAGGTAAACTGGGGCGTTCTGTTTCAAAACGATTGATCATACTGGCAGCAAAATGCTGTGCGTTGGCAGCGGACGTGCCATTGCCACAACAGAGGATTTTGTTGCCATTGAGCAGGGACTGCACCAGCGTCATGGCGGCGCGAGAGATTGCGTCAGGGAGGGCTTCTGCCGCGGCAATCTGAGTCTGAATGCTTTCTGTGAAGCACACTTTAATTCTTTCGAGCACGTTATCCCTTTTAAATCTTAATTATGCGTCTTCGCCAAAAGCGTTTTTCAGCCATTCGATCTCGTTTCCGGTGAAGGCTAACACATCGAACCGGCAATCCACAGTATCAAAACTCCCATTATGGCGGGCAAGCCACAAGTGGGCAGTCTGTAATAATTTATGTTGTTTGGCGGGCGTCACGCTGGCGGCAGCACCGCCAAAACGGGAAGACTGTCGGTAGCGTACTTCCACAAACACAATGACCTGACCCTCTTTCATGATCAGATCGATTTCGCCGCCACGTCCGCGAACGTTAGCGGCGATAAAGCGCAGTCCCTTGCCCTCAAGCCAGCGACGCGCTTTTAATTCCCAGGCGTCGCCGGTCTCTTTACGGCTTAACTGGCCGGGACGATTTGTCCCTGCTGGTATTTGAGCCATGATAACTTCCTGTTAATCACGCAATCCTGAGTGGCCGTCAGATCGCCGGTATTGCCGTTTAGCTCAAAGCCCGGCACCTGACGCATTTGGGTAAAGTGGTTCGCCAGCGTCCAGGCATCGACGCCCATCGCGTACAGACGCGCCAGTGAGTAGTCGTTACGGACTGCGCTCAGCGCCTGCTGCATCAGGGCCGGATTGCTGCCCGCCAGCATCGGAATTTCGCTGTATTGCAGGCCGTCCATCTCCAGGCGGAAATCCGGGCCTGCGGTGCCTTGTGCGCTGCGAGAGCTGGCGTAGAGCGTGGCGCCGCTCTGGCTGCCGTTACGCATGGCGATCATCGGCTTGATAAAGGCAATCTCTTGCGGCGTAGCGACGATATAGGCCGCATCCACTTTACCGCCACCGCTAATCTGCGCGTCGGTAGGTGGGGCAGGGATGGTCAGACCGCCAATCGTCACGCTCTGCTGCTGTGGCAGGCTTGCACTCACCGGACTGCCGTTAAGCGCAATACCCGCGCCGCCGTTAACGCCCGCGCGCAGTTCAGAGACGGAGCCGAATTTCTGCTGCAGCACGATGCCGCCGCCCAGCTTCTGCCACTCTTCGGCAAAGGCGTTGGCGACGCGATCGCCCAGCGTACTGCGAGGGATCAGCAGCAGCGGAGACTGTTTCCCTTGCTCGTGAATATGACGCGCCGCATCGCGGGCTTCATCTTCCGGAGAGAGGGCGAAATAGCAGATATTGGCGCGGTTCTGAACCTGTTCAGGCTGGTTGAGCGCCAGCACGTTCAGCGCAGTGTTGCTCTTCATCAGCTCTTCGACGTTGTTTTTCAGCAGCGGACCCACAACGATGCTGGCACCGTCCTGTTGCACCTGCGCCAGAACCTGATCGAGCGGTTGAGAACTGGTGTCGTATATTTTCAGCTCAGCGCCCGGGTTAGCGCTGGTGGTGGCTGCGGCCTGTGGCTGGGCAGCAGGCTGAGCGGCAGGTTGTGCTGCGGGCTCAGTGGTCTGCGGTTGAGGTTGCTCCGCTGTTGCAGGCTCTGTCGCCGGTGCGGATTGTGTCTCTACCGGAGTCGCAGGCGCGGGTGCTGCGGCCGCAGGTGTGGTCGGTGCCGTCACCGGGTTCTGCATCGTCCCCTGCGGCGGCGTTTGTGCTGTGGTCAGGTCGCTGGTTTCCGCGGCGGAAGGGCTGACAACGTCGTTCACGTTTGCCGCCTGAGCTGCCTGCGCCGGAACTGCACTGCCGGTCACTGGCGTGGTACCGTTCTTCGCCGCTTCAAAACCTTGTTGAATGGTGCGGCCAAATACCGCCGCCTGGCCGTTCAACGGCAGAAGCAGGGCGATTTTGCTGGTGGAGGCAGGCTTAAAGTTCTGCACGTTCACCAGCTGTGTCGGCAGCATTTTCGCGCCCGGGTTTTGTGGGTAGCGCGTTTGCCAGTCGGTAATACCGGCTTTCAGCATGTTTGGATCGCTGCGGTTGTTAAACCACATCTGTTGCAGAT
The DNA here is from genome assembly GCF_000025565.1 of Enterobacter cloacae subsp. cloacae ATCC 13047. Classification (NCBI taxonomy): domain Bacteria; kingdom Pseudomonadati; phylum Pseudomonadota; class Gammaproteobacteria; order Enterobacterales; family Enterobacteriaceae; genus Enterobacter; species Enterobacter cloacae. The sequence continues at coordinate 4,650,708 of NC_014121.1, read as the reverse complement.
CCAGCCACCCCTGCAACACGTTTTCATCAGCATTGATGACCAGCGCCTGCGCCTGTTCCTGGGTCATTGAGGCGAGCGCCTGCCAGGTGGAATCGATATTTTTCTGCTTGTCCGCACCGCCGAGCAGCGGCTCCTGGGCGATCAGCGCCCGCAGCAGCGTCAGGGAAGGACGTCCCTGCTCAGCGGTGATACCCGCCTGCCAGAAACGGGCCTGCTGATTTTTATCCAGCGCGCTCACGTCGATGTCGCCAAGGATCTTTTTCGCGGCGGCATAATCTTTCAGCGCGACTTTCAGCTCGGCAGAGAGCAGGCTCTGCTCAAGACGCTGGGCATCGTTAAGCTCGTGCGGAAGCTGGTTGAACAGTTCGGCGGCCTGCTGGGTTTTGCCCTCTTTCAGCAGTGCACGAATGGCGAGTAATTGCCAGTTGATCCTGGTATCATTTGAGCTTTGCGACATTTGTTGCAGATAAAAGCCAGAATCAGCCTGAGCGGATCCCTGCAGATGGGCCGTGCTCTGGTCAGGTGCCTGGGTGCCACAGCCTGCAAAGATCAGGGCTGCCAGCAGAAGCGGCACGCTGCGCGTGGCTTTTTTTCGAAGAAACGTTAACGGTACCATACTGTATCCAGTGATTTTTTTTACGCAATGCTCAATATTAAATCGGCAATACGGACGAAACAATGAAACAACACGAAACGGCAGAGAATTCTCAAGGCCAGCTTTATATTGTACCTACTCCTATCGGGAATTTGTCTGATATTACCCAACGTGCGCTGACCGTATTGCAAGCTGTTGATTTAATTGCCGCTGAAGATACCCGGCATACCGGTTTATTGCTGCAACACTTTGCGATTAACGCTCGTCTCTTCGCCCTGCACGATCATAATGAGCAGCAAAAAGCAGAAACGCTGGTGGCGAAGCTCAAAGAGGGGCAGAACATTGCGCTCGTCTCTGACGCCGGTACGCCGCTGATTAACGACCCGGGCTACCATCTGGTGCGTACCTGCCGTGAAGCCGGGATCCGGGTGGTCCCACTGCCGGGACCGTGTGCTGCGATTGCTGCGTTGAGCGCAGCGGGCCTGCCGTCCGATCGTTTCTGCTATGAAGGTTTCCTGCCCGCCAAATCCAAAGGCCGCCGTGACGTGTTAAAAGAGTTGGAAGCTGAACCGCGTACGCTGATTTTCTACGAATCCACGCATCGCCTGCTGGAAAGCCTGGAAGATATGGTGACCGTCTGGGGAGAGAGCCGCTACGTGGTGCTGGCGCGCGAGCTGACCAAAACCTGGGAAACCATTCACGGCGCGCCGGTCGGCGAACTGCTGGCGTGGGTAAAAGAGGACGAAAACCGTCGCAAGGGTGAGATGGTGCTGATTGTCGAAGGGCATAAAGCGGAGGAGGACGCACTGCCTGCCGATGCGCTGCGTACTCTGGCACTGCTACAGGCTGAATTGCCGCTTAAGAAAGCAGCAGCACTGGCGGCAGAAATCCACGGCGTGAAGAAGAATGCGCTCTATAAATATGCGCTGGAGCAGCAGGGGGAGTAAGCCCCTGCGTGCTTATTTTGCCGGGTGACGGCTGCGCCTTACCCGGCCTACGATTAGTGAACAGGCATCGCCTCAAATACCAGCGTTTCCAGCGGTTTGAGGGTAATCACCACCGCGTTTTTATACTCTGCCGGTATCGTGGCGTTACTGCCATAGACCGCTTTCAGGCTAAACGGCGTCGCATCTCCGGTCGGGATTTCGAAATCTTTCGTCAAATCCAGATAATAGCTTTGCGGCTTATCCGACGGGTTTCGTAATCCAAAAATGGCTTTGTCTTTATTCCACGACGCCCAGCCGTAGATCTCAAGCGCCGTTGGGTCTCCGCCAATCCAGTGGGTATCCACCAGCACACTGGCGTTATCCCGGGACCATTTGGCAGCCTGCGCCAGGGTATCCCACTTCGCCTTGTTGAGCATTGAAGGGGTGATATACAGCTCCTGCAACTGGGTGCCGGTGGCGAAGTAGCTCCAGACCTGGTCAGCAAAATCGCTGTCCGTTTGCACCTTCTCCAGACCGTAATACGCATTCTCCGCGCTGACGATCCCGTGATACATCAGGGAGTTCAGCGGGAATAGCGGACCTTTACGCACAATAGAGCGATACGTCTCCGCATCGCGATAGGTCATCCACTGCTGCACCGGTGTGCCGGGGCCGTACAGGTTGATGTCGTCTCCCTGACGCCAGATGGAATCGGCGTAGAACAGCCAGGATGGGCTGGCATTGGTACCGGTCGTCAGGTTAATAAACAGATTCGGATTGGCGCTGCGCATGTTATGCAGCAGTGCAATAGAGGCGTCAAAATCCGAGGCGAACGGGCTGCCCTTAATATGCGAATTGGCATTACCCATCCCGTCGAGCTTGAACGAGGTAATGTGCTCGTTTTTGATAAGCTTAACGATCTGCTCATTAAAATTTTTAAAATAATTCGGGCCTGACAGCGCCAGCTTCCCGTCTACCGTTTCGAAACCGTACTCTTTTGCATGCGAGACGCGCGTATCGCGCGGTTTGTTATATCCGCCCCATGGCGAGAGCCACAGGCCAACAGAGCTGTGCAGGCTGTCTGCTTTCTCCCGTACCTTGCCAAAACCTTTGCTGAAAGCCGGGCCGAACAGCCATCGCCCGGTAAGGTCATCCCAGCCATCGTCAAGCAGGAAAGCATCCAGCGCGACACCCCGCCCGGCAATAAACTCCTTGTTCCATTCGTCCATCCGCCCCAGCACATCCTGCTCGGAGTAAGGTGTAAAGAAGCCGATATCCATCCAGCTGTTGTAGTGTAAGTAAGGTTTATACGGACGCGGACGCACGGCATCGATAAACTGGTTTACGCTACGGCGCAGTTGGCTGGTCTCCGGGAAGGTACCGAAGTAGGTGGTGTAGCTGACCGGTGTTGCCGGCTGAATGGGGGTTTTCAGCTCCACATTGAGGTTAGTCGTCGCTTCATAGGCGTACGTGTTAACGATGGGTTTATCCGGCAGGATAAAGAACGAGTCTGCGATAATCGGCGAGCTGTTAATTGCCCCATCTACGTAAGGTGCCTGAGCCTGCTTTTTGGTCGGGAAGAAGGTGATTTTCGCCACATCCCGTGGCTGCCCGACGGCGGCGATGGTGTAGTCGATGCTGGCGTATTTGCCCTTCACCAGGTTCAACTTCACCGTCACGTTAAAGTCAGGATGGGTGAAGTCGACGACAATTCCACTGTCCTGTTTTTCGACATGTTTGACCTTAAAATCCGCCGTGTGAATTTTAGTCTCGTCCGGCAGCGTCAGAAAGAACAGCTCCTGCGGCTTCAGCGGATGATTAGCCCTGGTGTCCTTCACCACGACCGTCGAGTTCGCGTCATCAAATGACAGGGCAATGTTGTCGTTATTAAGGGAGTAATTCGCTGCTATCGCGCTATGGGAAACACACAGGGCAAGCATGGATAGGGTGAGGATTTTTTTCATCAGGGTAAGATCCTTTTTCATCAGGCTTCTGCCGGAAGCAGCAAGCGGTTTGCCGAGCCACACACGGTAATTTTGCTTCTGACCACCTCTTTCATGGCATCCATTCCGACCCGCATATAAAAACGCGGATCGTTACCCTGCGGGTTTTCAGCAAACCAGGCTTTCACTGCGTCAGAGAAGGCGATTTTCAGCTCGGTCGCCACGTTGACTTTGCACACACCCAGCGCGATGGTGCGACGTACATCCTCATCCGGCACATCGCTCGCGCCATGCAGCACCAGCGGCACGGTGACCACTTCGCGGATCTCGGCCAGGCGCTGAAAGTCAATTTTAGGGCGTTTGGTATACAGGCCATGTGCGGTGCCGATGGCGACGGCGAGGCTATCGACGCCGGTCAGTTCGACAAAGCGTTTCGCTTCCTGCGGGTCGGTGAGAAATGCACTCTCCGCGTCGACGCTCATGTCATCTTCCACGCCGCCCAGACGGCCCAGCTCAGCCTCGACGCTACAGTCGTTGAGGTGGCAGAAATCGACTACCGATTTCACCAGCTTCACGTTTTGTTCAAACGGATAGTGGCTGCCGTCGATCATCGCGCTACGCACGCCAGCGTTAACCTTGCGACGAATATCGTCGAGGGATTCGTGATGATCGAGATGCAGCGCCAGCGGCATGTCGTAAGTTAATGAATATGCGCTGCACAGGGCGTAGATCTCTTCCAGGGCAATATGTTTGAACGTGCCCGGCGTGCCTGCGAGGATCACTGGCGATCGCATCTCGCTACACACTTCGAGGATCGCCTGGATCGTCTCTGCGTTGTGGATGTTAAACGCCGGTACGGCGTAGCCTTTTGCCTGTGCGTCCTGCAGAAGATATTTCGTTGAGATAATGCTCATGATGCGATCCTCTTAAGCCTGCCACGGGTGAATAACAACGCCCTGTACCACGCGGTTGACCGTGCCGCTGGCGGATGGCGTATCGGGTGTATTGCCCACGCTGAGGGACTGGGACAGCGCAAATACCTGGGCGTACATCAGGAAGCAGAACGCCTGTTCCATATCAATAAACGGGCGTGAAGGCGGCAGCAGGATGTGCGGGCCCGCTTCAATCACCGGATCGTTTTCAGCGGCGATGGCGACAACGCGCAGGGCCTGGCGATCGCGACGCAATTCGGCCAGAAGATCCAGATCGTACTGACGCGTATACGGATGGCTGGAGATAAACACCACCACCAGCGTTTCGTTATCTACCAGCGACTTAGGCCCGTGACGGAACCCCGTTGGGGAATCGTAGAATGCCGCCAGCTTGCCCGCGGTCAGTTCCAGTACCTTCAGCGCCGATTCGCGCGCCGCCCCCTGCAGGCCACCGCTTCCCAGGTAGACGATCCGTTTCCAGGGCTCGTTACCAAATACGCCATGGCGGAAATCACCAAGTGAGGTGAGGATCGCCTGACAGCGATCGGCCACGTCGCGGAAGGTGTTGCTGTTGATCGTCTCTGGCGCGAATACGGCCAGGCAGCTTGCCATCATGGTGGTGATACTGCTGGTCATCGCGAAACCGCGATCGTGCGTTTCGGCAGGCATCAGCAGGGCACAGGCGTTATCACTGTCGATAGCGCTCTGATACAGGTTTCCCGCCTCGTTACAGGTGATCGACAGGTGGTAGCACTCCGGCACGAACTGATTGGCCAGCTCAACGGCGGCGACGCTCTCAGGGCTGTTACCGGAACGGGCAAAAGAGATCAGCAGCAGCGGATGTGCAGGGCTGAAGTAATCCATCGGGTTTGTGACCAGATCGGTTGTCGGAACGGCGCAGATGTTTTTCCCGGTGTGGCCCGCAAGCCATGGCGCAATGATATCGCCTATAAACGCGGACGTGCCCGCGCCGGTCAGTACGATCCGCAGATCGTGCTTACGCAGCAGTGGCGTCAGGAAACTGTCAATTGAGGAGCGCAAATTATCGATGTTGTGGAGCGAGCGGATCCAGCTGGCAGGCTGCTGGCGAATCTCTTCTTCGGTCCAGGTGCCGGTGGTGGCGGTGGGAGTGATCTGTGGCATAACTCAGTCCTTAGTCGTGTGAATTCCACATCAGACGCTGGCAAATGTGTCGCTATCTTTCGTTTCGTTTCACTTGTTCACTTAAGCAGTTAAATAAAATCTATAGAAAAGAAATCGAAAGTTCAATGAAAGAAAAGAAATAAAACGAAAAGTGTGATCGCGAAAGGAAAGGGTAAACTTAAGGAAAGGAAAAGAAAGGCCTTACGGTTTGGCGCCGTAAAGCCAAAAGGAGACACAATAAAAGGGCTAAAGGGGGAGAGCCTGGCCCTGAATCCAGATCTGCTGAAGGTGTAAACCGTCATCCAGCGCAATAATATTGGCGCGTTTCCTTGGCGCTAAGGAGCCAAGCTGATGATCAATGCCCAGCAGGCGGGCAGGATGCAGCGAAGCCATATGAATAGCCTCTTCTGCTGTCACACCCGCATGTTCCACCATATGCCTGACGGCGGCATCCAGCGACAGCGTGCTTCCCGCCAGCCCGCCGGAGGCGGTTTTCACTACGCCGTGGTGCATTGTGACCTCTTCGCCACAGAGCATATACCGCCCGTCCGGCATACCTGCCGCCTGCATGGCATCGGTAATCAGCACCACGCGGTCCTTCGCACAGCAGCTGCATATACGCATGGCGCCCGGATGAACATGATGACCGTCGGCAATAAGCTCCAGCCACGCCCGTTTGTCCGTCAGCCCGGCACCGACCATACCCGGCGCTCTGTGATGCAGCCCCGTCATACCGTTAAAGCAGTGCACCAGTCCGTCTGCACCGGCGTCAAAGGCGGCGAGGGTTTGCTCGTACGTGGCGCCACTGTGGCCCAGCATCACACGGATACCCCGCTGCTTCAGGTGGCGAATGGCCTGTAGCGCGCCGGGCTTTTCCGGTGCCAGTGCCACCACCTTCAGTGTGTTGTGCGATACCGCAATCAACGCGTCCAGCTCGGCGATATCCAGTTCACGAAACAGTGCAGGCGGATGCGCCCCTTTGTTCTGCGGCGTAAAGTACGGGCCCTCCAGATAGCTGCCCAGAATCTGCGCGCCAGGGCCGCCTGACTGACAGCGTCGGGCGATCCGCGTGAGTGCGCCGTGAATCGCCTCCAGCGGCGCGGTGACCGTTGTGGGCAAAAATGCCCCGACGCCTTCACGTGCTTTATGAAGAGCCAAAACGTTCAGCGCATCGGGGGCGTCATCCATCACATCCACGCCCATGCCACCATGAACGTGAATATCGATGTACGCCGGACAAAGCTGCCCGGCATCGCGGGCGTTAACCCCCGCCGGGACAGGTTCAATCGCCGTGATAACGCCGTTCTCGATACGAAGCTGGTGGTCATCCAGCCAGCCCTGTTCGGTCAGTACCCGCCGCGCGCGCAGTAGCTGACTCATATCCCTTCCTCAGCGGGCGCTTCCTCGCGACAGCGGCCAAGCTCATCTACCAGGCTCGTCAGACCGCGGTGACCACACTCCAGCGCCTGCCGACGAAACGCTTCGCTGCTCAGACCCTCACGTTCGAGCACCATCTCCAGCAGCAATTGCAGGTTGGTGCCGGTGATCACTTCGCTGCCCGGTCTTTTCATAGCGAGCGTAGAAGCAACGCGAAACGGCGTCCCGCCCAGCAGATCGGTAAGGAACACAATATCGTGCCGGGCATCGAGCTCGCTCACCGCCTGCTCAAGCTGCGCGGTCAGCCGCGCGGTGGTGGAGGTTTCCGGAAAATCGATGGCGATAAACTGCGGCTGCTCGCCGAGGATTTGCTTCATAGCCTGCTCAAGCCCGCTGGCAAATCCACCGTGACCCGTCAAAATAATGCCTAACATCGCAACCTCTTTGTTTTTACAGGAAGTGACAGAATTTACCGACAACACCCAGCACCACGGTGATACCAATCAGCCGCAGCGGGCTCCAGCCACGACGCACTAACCAGAACATGGTCAGGGTGTAGACCAGCGGCAGAAACGCAGGCATTAGCTTATCGATAACGTCAGCCTGCAGTTTAACGACCGCATCCCCGGCTTTGATTTCGAGTGTGGTATTGAGACGAACATAGGTTGCCACCAGCGCACCGATTACCGTCATCCCGACGATGGAAGCCGCATGGCCGACCTTTTTAGTATTGGCTTTGATCAACGGAATGGCTGCGACGCCCATCCGGTAAGCGTAATGCGCCAGGCCAAAACGCAGGCCGAGATGCACCACGTTAAACAGCACGATAAACACCACCGCACCCAGAATCGAACCTTGCAGCGCCAGGCTGGCACCAATACCGCCGCAGATAGGCAACAGGGTCAGCCAGAACATGGCGTCACCAATGCCGCCAAGCGGGGCACCGACGGCAATTTTGGTGCTCTGAATACTGTTTACATCCTGTTTGGAGCGTTCCATCGCCAGAATAATGCCAATAACAAAGGTCACCAGGAACGGGTGGGTATTAAAGAACCCCATGTGACCTTTCATGGCGCGTGCCAGATCGCGCTTGTTGGTATGGATCTTTTTCAACGCAGGCAGTAACCCATAAAGCCAGCCGGAGGCCTGCATACGTTCATAGTTGAATGAGGCCTGCAGCAGCATAGAACGCCAGGCGACGCGGTTGATGTCCTTTTTGGTCAGTTCGGCACCGATGCTCTGGTCTTCGTAGACGTTTTCATTGACGCCGGTCAGCAGCGTCTCTTCGCTTTCAGACACGCCCGGTAATGTTGTGTGATTAGATGCCATCTTCGAATTCCTCTTTCTGGGCTGCAGGTGCCACCGGTTCAGGTGATTTACGCATCAGGTCTATCAAAGCCATGGCCAGCGCGGCAGCGGCAATCGCCAGAACCGGAAGCTTGAGCCAGGCCGCAGCGACAAAACCGATAATGAAGTAGGGGATGTAGACGTTTTTCATCATGATTTTGAGCAGCACGGCAAAGCCAATGGCAGGCATGATGCCGCCCGCGACGCCAAGGCCATCAATCAGGCGCTCCGGCAGCACATCAATGGCGGTTTTCGCGTGCTCCGCACCAAAGTAAATGGGCAGAAATGCGCACAAGAAATAGAAGAGGCCAAGTGCCAGCAGAGCCAGATAGTTAACCCGTTCAATGCCGTTGGTATCTGCATTAGCCGCCATGCGATCGCAGCGGGACATCACGCCGGACATTACCGAGAAGAGGAAAGTAATTCCCATCTGTACCGCGACGGCAAACGGCACGGCGACCCCGACGGCGACATCCGGTTTCACGCCTGTGGTGATGGCAAACGTGGTCCCGACGATGGTGCCGATAATGACGTTTGGCGGCTGTGCGCCCGCGAGCGGTGCCAGACCCATCCAGACCAGCTCTAACGTCCCGCCGGTTAAAATCCCGGTGTGCAGATCGCCAAGGATCAGGCCAACCAGCGGCCCGAGTACGACCGGACGGTGCATGTGTGTTAAGCCATTAAACATATCCAGACCCGCGATAAAGGCGAGAAGCCCCAGCGCGAAAGCCTGCAACAGACTGATTTCCATTGTGAATCCCTCAAAGCAGTTTAAAGAGATCCAAAGCAGTCTCTGTTGGAACGCCCTGAACGAAGCATTCCACCCCGGCCGCTTTCAGGCCGTTGAAGGCGGCTATGTCGTCCGCGTCTACAGATACCGTTTTGGCAATTTGTTGTTTGCCACTGGCGTAGTGCATGTTTCCTACGTTGATACGGGTGATGGGCACGCCCCCCTCAACCAGCTTCAGAAAATCAGCGGGAGATTTACAGACCAGCAGAATTTTCTGGCGATCAGCGGCGCGATGAATGTTGTCGATCACTTTTTGCAATGACCAGAAACGCACGGCGATCCCCTCCGCGAGCACCATTTCCATCAGGTTCTGTTGAACCGGATCCTCTGCCACCTCGTCATTCGCGACCAGTACCAGGTTCGCCCCCGCGAACCCCACCCATTGCACGCCCACCTGACCGTGGATCAGACGTTCATCAATTCGGCATAAGACAATGTTTGGCATAGCTTTTTCCTCTTTTTAATTATGCATGCTGAGTCGTTACGCCTTCGCAGGCGGCGTGGTACTGCTGAAGTATGTCCTGAATGTGGTTGATGATGAGTTCTCGCGGCGTTGACTTGAGAGCCCCCTCGCGAACTTTGCTGTACTGCAACGGCAAATACTGGCTAATCAGCGGCAACGGTAGCGGTTCGTCCGCCAGGTTACGCACCAAACGTTCAAAGGCATCGTCAATCTGGCTGTCCGGCCAGTAGTAGCGTACGCGGTCAGAGTAGCTGTAGCCACGCGCCAGGCGGCGTGCGTTGCTGTCGCCATGGTAGTGGCTTTGCCAGTATTCCGGCCGATCGAGCATCACGTTTTCCAGCACGTGACGCAGGCCCGAGCTGGCTTTCGCTGGCAGCAGCTCTTCTTCTATGGCAGCCAGCGCAAAGAGTGCCTCACGCAGAGCGAAGGTAAGGGCCGGGCCGACTTTTAAAATGGCGAAGTGATCCTTTACCAGCTGGCGAAGCGCCTGTGGCGTCTGGTAGTCGGTAGAGTGCGCTTCAAAAACCAGCGTATCGTAGGCTTCAACCATGGTGCTCAGGGCATGGGCTTTTTGCGGCTGGTAGTCACAGACGTGCGCATGGTCGAACTCCACGCCAGGCTGAACCACCAGGCCAATAATGCGTGGCCAGATGTCACCTAACCCTTCCTTTTCGAACGCATGACGATGCGCCTCAAGCGTCGCGCGAGCCGCGTCCGGCGTGGTGACTTCAAGCTCGGTAAGCGTTTCGTGTGCGCCACCCGGCACAGGGACTTCAGTGCCAATGACATAGACCAGATCGGATTCACCAGACTGTTCACGGCAGGTCTGTTCGGCGACTTTCGCCAGACGTGCCGCGCGTTCGGCGACGATCGCGTCGGTCAAAGGAACCGGATCATCCTCGCAGGACATACTGCAGTCGAGGTGGATCTTTTTGAACCCGGCTGCGACATAGCTTTTGATAAGATCGTCAGCATTGGCCATCGCTTGCTGCGCGGGCAGGTGTTGCCAGCGGTTTGGCCCTAAGTGGTCGCCGCCGAGGATCAACTGTGACGCGGGGAAGCCAAGAGAGTCCGCCAGCTTGCGGACGAACCCGTAAAAGTCGGCGGGCGTCATGCCGGTGTAACCGCCAAACTGATCGACCTGGTTTGAGGTTGCTTCAATCAGCAGCGGCGTTTGTTGCGAATGGGCGTAACGAATTGCAGCTTCAAGTACTAATGGATGTGCGGAACAGACGGCATAAATCCCGTTTGAATTCCCCCGTTTATGTTGTTCCACCATATCAGTCAGATGTTTCACTTTCCTCTCCATTTCGGATGGTGATGGTATTCATCTTTCGTTTTGTTTCATTTTATACTGCATTATGGTGGTATAAAAATAAAACGAAAGATAATAGTTTTCCGATCTGTTTCACAAAAGAAACGCAATGAAAGGTTTCAGCGTCGGGAAGGGGAGGGTAAGAACGGTAGATGGGGCTTGCATTCCCCTAAAAGAAAGGCCTTAATAGGCAAAACGAAATGAAACGAAAGTTTATTTATAAAGGATCGCGTATGAGCAGCACTGATTCCTCCGCGGAAAAGCGCATCACCGGCACCAGTGAAAGGCGAGAGCAGATCATTCAGCGGTTGCGGGCGCAGGGAAGCGTACAGGTTAACGATCTTTCCCATTTATACGGCGTGTCGACGGTAACGATCCGCAACGATCTGGCTTTTCTGGAGAAGCAAGGTATCGCCGTTCGTGCCTATGGCGGCGCGTTGATTTGCGAAGGCAATGTGCCGGGCGTTGAACCCTCCGTTGAAGATAAAAGCTCGCTGAATACTGCCGTGAAGCGCAGCATCGCGAAAGTTGCCGCAGAACTGGTAAAGCCAGGGCATCGCATCATTCTGGATTCGGGTACCACAACGTTTGAAATTGCCCGAATGCTGCGCCAGCACACGGATGTGATTGCCATGACCAATGGCATGAACGTCGCGAACGCTTTGCTGGAAGCGGAAGGAGTGGAACTGCTGATGACAGGCGGGCATCTGCGCCGTCAGTCGCAATCCTTCTATGGCGACCAGGCGGAGCAGTCATTACAGAATTATCACTTCGATCTTTTGTTCCTGGGCGTTGACGCCATCGATCTCGATCGCGGCGTGAGCACGCACAACGAAGACGAGGCGCGCCTCAACCGCCGGATGTGCGAAGTGGCAGAGCGTATTATTGTCGTGACCGACTCCAGCAAATTTAACCGCTCGAGCCTGCATAAAATCATTGATACACAACGGATTGATATGATTATTGTCGACGAAGGCATTCCGGCGGAGAGCCTGGATGGGTTGCGTAAAAGCGGGATCGATGTGGTGCTGGTGAAAGGGTAGTTTCTCCCCTCACCCTAACCCTAACCCTCTCCCCTGTGGAGAGGGCAGGGTGAGGGGCTATCACGTCACCGGTGCCGGGTTAAACACCGCCAGCTGATTGTGCAGCCCCCACTGGTCCGAGAAGGTTTTCTTCCTGCCGCTCGCCACATCCAGAATAAAGTGGAACAGCTTCCAGCCTACCTCTTCTATGCTCTCTTCCCCGGTGGCGATGGTGCCTGCGTTAATGTCCATTAAGTCATACCAGCGGTTAGCCAGCTCAGTGCGGGTGGCCATTTTAATCACAGGCACCGCCATCAGGCCGTACGGCGTACCGCGTCCGGTGGTAAAGACCTGCACCGTAATGCCGGAAGCCACCTGCTGGGTGCCGCAAACAAAGTCACTGGCCGGGGTTGCCGCGTAGATCAAACCGCGTTTCGTTGGACGCTGGCCCGGCGAGAGGACTTCTGCAATGGCACTTTGACCGGATTTGGCGATAGAGCCGAGCGCTTTTTCCACCACGTTCGCCAGGCCCCCTTTTTTGTTCCCCGGAGAGGGGTTGGCGCTGCGGTCGGTTTTTCCCATATTGAGGTAGTTATCGTACCAGGCCATCTCTTCGAGCAGGCGTTTGCCCACCTCTTCGTTGATGGCGCGCGGCGTGAGCAGATGAATGGCATCTCGCACTTCTGTCACTTCAGAGAACATCACCGTGGCCCCGCAGCGAACAAACAGGTCGGAGGCATAACCCACCGCCGGGTTGGCGGTCACACCGGAAAACGCATCGCTGCCGCCACATTGTGTACCAATCACCAGCTCGGAAGCCGGGCAGGTCTCACGTTGACGCGTATTGAGTTTAGCCAGATGACGCTCTGCAACCTGAAGGATATCGTCAACCATCGAACGGAAACCAACGTGGTGTTCGTCCTGCAGACGTACAATGCTGGCCTCATCGGCCGGAATGGCTTTTACATCCTCGGTGCCCTGCAGCAGGCGCTCAGGCTGTAGCTTTTCACAACCCAGGCCTATCACCATCACTTCGCCACCAAAGTTCGGGTTCAGGGCGATATTGTGGATAGTTCGGATTGGCACCACGGCCGCAGGGGCATTGATCGCCACGCCGCAGCCGTAAAGGTGATTCAGCCCCACCACGCCATCAACGTTCGGGTACTTTGGCAGCAGATCGCGCTCAATGAGTTTCACCACGTAATCCACCACGCCTGCCACACAGTGAACGCTGGTGGTAATGCCGAGCAGATTCTTGGTTCCAACGCTGCCGTCTGCGTTGCGATAGCCTTCAAAGGTGTACCCTTCCAGCGGTGGCAGCGGCTCCGGGACGCGGGTTGCCAGCGGCAGGGTGTTCAACGGTGGGGCTTCTGGCAGCTCAACCAGAGACTCATCAATCCAGCTGCCTTGCGGAATGGCACGGACGGCATAGCCAATGACTTCACCATAACGCACGATTTCACCCTGGGCCGGGATATCCACCAGCGCCACTTTATGCCCCTGCGGAATATGTTCAATCAGCTCCAGGCCATCCGGGAAGCGGGTTCCGGCTTTTAAGCCATTGTCGTTCACAATAATTGCCACATTATCCGTGTCGTGAACTTTTATATAGAACGCCGTCGGCAACGCTTGTCGAATTTCAATGTCGGCCATTGTTCAATATTCTCCAGCAAAGAATCTGATAATAAATACAGCCAATTTTCTTATGGCAAAAATAAAAACGCAGCTTGCGAAAATAGAGCATGTCAGGAGACAGAGCGTGAGAATGTGATCGCGATCGCTCCCGAACCAGTAATGGCTGATTCTGTGCATCAGCGCCCAGTGGGTTGTGCATATGCTCAAAATATTATTGAAACAGAGCGTAACACTTGAGCATTAAAACAATGTGCTGCCGGAAAGTGAAGATTATACTGAATGACGATTTTATCACGCCGAAATAGAGAATAAATATAACGCTGGTAATAAATATACTGACCAGCGCTGCGGAATTAAAAAGGTAAATACGATGAATAACGCTATCTTCCCAAATAAATTTAAAGCGGCGCTTGCGGCGCACCAGATTCAAATTGGATGCTGGTCCGCACTGGCAAACCCAATCAGCACCGAAGTGCTGGGTCTGGCGGGGTTCGACTGGCTAGTGCTTGATGGCGAGCATGCGCCGAACGATATCAGCACCTTTATTCCGCAGCTGATGGCGCTCAAAGGCAGCCAGAGCGCGCCGGTGGTCCGCGTCCCCACGAACGAGCCGGTGATCATCAAGCGCCTGCTGGATATCGGCTTCTACAACTTCCTGATCCCGTTTGTCGAAACGCAGGAGGAGGCGGCACAGGCCGTGGCGTCAACACGCTATCCGCCGGAAGGGATCCGCGGTGTCTCCGTTTCGCATCGCGCCAACATGTTTGGCACCGTACCGGACTACTTTGCGCAGTCCAACAGCAACATCACCATTCTGGTACAGATTGAGAGTCAGCAGGGTGTCGATAACGTGGATGCCATCGCCGCCACCGAGGGCGTGGACGGTATTTTTGTCGGCCCAAGCGATCTGGCGGCCGCATTTGGGCACCTGGGCAATGCGGGTCACCCGGATGTGCAGCGCGCCATCCAGCACATCTTTGCCCGCGCCAAAGCGCACGGCAAACCGTGTGGCATTCTGGCGCCGGTTGAAGCAGACGCACGCCGCTATCTGGAGTGGGGCGCGACCTTCGTTGCCGTCGGCAGCGACCTCGGCGTATTCCGTTCTGCGACGCAGAAATTAGCGGACGCTTTTAAAAAATAACCATCTTGAGGAAAACAGATTATGACGCTGAAAGTGGGTTTTATTGGCCTCGGCATTATGGGCAAACCAATGAGTAAAAACCTCATCAAAGCAGGATACTCCCTGGTGGTTTCAGACCATAATTCGCAGGCCGTGGCCGAAGTGATGGCGGCTGGCGCAGAAACCGCCACCACAGCCAAAGCCATTGCCGAGCAGTGCGATGTCATTATCACCATGCTGCCAAACTCTCCCCATGTAAAAGAGGTCGCGCTGGGTGAGAACGGCATTATCGACGGCGCGAAGCCGGGCCTGGTGTTGATCGACATGAGCTCCATCGCACCGCTGGCCAGCCGGGAAATCAGCGAGGCGTTGAAAGCGAAAGGCGTCGAGATGCTCGATGCCCCGGTGAGCGGCGGTGAACCGAAAGCCATCGACGGTACGTTGTCGGTCATGGTCGGCGGCGATAAGGCGATTTTCGACAAATACTACGATCTGATGAAAGCGATGGCCGGTTCCGTGGTGCACACCGGGGAGATTGGCGCGGGTAACGTAACCAAGCTGGCAAACCAGGTGATTGTGGCGCTGAATATTGCCGCCATGTCGGAGGCGCTCACTCTGGCCACCAAAGCGGGCGTCAACCCGGATCTGGTTTACCAGGCGATCCGCGGTGGGCTGGCGGGTAGCACGGTGCTGGACGCTAAAGCGCCGATGGTGATGGATCGTAACTTCAAACCCGGTTTCCGTATCGACCTGCACATTAAAGATCTGGCTAACGCGCTGGACACTTCTCACGGCGTAGGGGCCCAACTGCCGCTGACCGCCGCCGTCATGGAGATGATGCAGGCGCTACGTGCCGATGGTCTGGGCACCGCTGACCACAGTGCCATTGCGTGCTACTACGAAAAACTGGCGAAGGTGGAAGTCTCCCGCTAATTTCGGCTTCCCTACAACCAAGGGTGACAGCGGCGTGCAAACCCACTATACTGCGCGCCGAAGCTGACCAGACAGTCGCCGCTTCGTCGTCGTCCACCTTCGGGTGGAGACGGGCGGAGGGGAGGAAAGTCCGGGCTCCATAGGGCAGGGTGCCAGGTAACGCCTGGGGGGGAAACCCACGACCAGTGCAACAGAGAGCAAACCGCCGATGGCCCACGCAAGTGGGATCAGGTAAGGGTGAAAGGGTGCGGTAAGAGCGCACCGCGCGGCTGGTAACAGTCCGTGGCACGGTAAACTCCACCCGGAGCAAGGCCAAATAGGGGTTCACATGGTACGGCCCGTACTGAACCCGGGTAGGCTGCTTGAGCCAGTGAGCGATTGCTGGCCTAGATGAATGACTGTCCACGACAGAACCCGGCTTATCGGTCAGCTTCAACTTATTAGAAAACCCCGCTTCGGCGGGGTTTTTGCTTAATGAGGTATGTACGCAGCGCCACCCGGCAACCCCCCAAACGACACCAATTCTCATATTTGCGACATTAAGCACATTTCACTGTTTTAACCATTCATTTCCGCTCTGCTGTCTAATCCCGATCGTTATCACAAAATTTACCGCTAAAAAATCCTGAATTCTGAGTGTGATTAATTTGTTATGAATGTTAACTGGATGATCCAGAATGTTTTCTTATTTGATATGTATATTTTGAAATTAAAAACATTCACCCTAAGAATGTGTGACGTATTCCACTCTTTCCCGAATCTCTGTCAAATTACGCCCGTAAATTTCAAAAAACTGAAAGAATGTTTCACATGAATAATGGTTATTTATTGTTCTTTAATTGCCTGAAAGATAGTCTTTATTGATTTTTTAAACGCAGAAAAATTTATCCGGGTTATCGCCATAAAATAAATTTATTACCGCCATTTTTGTTGATCAATATCAGCGTGATAGCGTATTTTATTGGTTGTATTTTATTGATTTAAAAGGTTTTTAATGGGGTTGGATAGTTCCTGGTAAGGGTACGAAAAGGCAAATTGTGAGTAACAGCACATACCCCCTGAAACAATATTGAGTAGAATCCACCCCGTCATAGGGAAATAAGCGCAGAATATTATGAACACTATTATTCTACCGAAAACACAGCACCTCGTGGTATTTCAGGAAGTCATTAAAAGTGGCTCCATAGGTTCTGCAGCAAGACAACTGGGTCTGACGCAACCCGCCGTCAGCAAAATTATCAGTGACATCGAATCTTACTTCGGTGTGGAAGTGATGGTGCGTAAAAACACGGGCGTAAAACTGACGGCGGCGGGCCAGGTTCTGCTCTCGTACTCAGAGTCGATCACCCGTGAGATGAAAAACATGGTGAGCGAGATTAACAGCCTCAGTTTCAGCACCGTCATGGACGTCTCGTTTGGTTATCCCTCGCTGATTGGCTTCAAGTTCCTCTCTGAAATGATCAAAAAATTCAAGGAAGTGTTCCCGAAAGCGCGGGTCTCCATGTATGAAGCACAGCTCTCTTCTTTCCTTCCGGCCATTCGTGACGGGCGGCTGGACTTTGCCATCGGCACGCTGAGTGATGAAATGCTGCTGCAGGATCTGCATGTCGAGCCGCTGTTCGAGTCTGAATTTGTGCTGGTGGCCAGCAAATTACGAACGTGCACCGCCCCGACGACACTGGCATCGCTCACCCATGAGCAGTGGGTGATGCCGCAAACCGACATGGGCTACTACAAAGAACTTCTGACCACCCTGCAAGACAACCACATCAGTATTGAAAACATCGTACAGACCGATTCCGTCGTCACCATTTATAACCTTGTCCTCAATGCCGACTACCTGACGGTGATCCCCCGCGACATGATTGCGCCGTTCGGTTCAGACCAGTTTATTGTACTGCCAGTGGAAGATGAATTACCGGTGGCACGCTATGCCGCCGTGTGGTCAAAAAATTACAGAATTAAAAAATCAGCGTCAGTGTTAGTTGAGCTGGCGAAACAATATGCGTCACTGACCAGTGAACGACGACGATGAATAATTAATTTCCAAATAAGTACTACTCATTTTTGAAAAACACCCCAGAGCTTATTTTAGCTGTGCTCTGATACCCTGACTTTGCCCGAAAATAATGAATTATTATAACGAGGATATTATGCATATTACCTACGATCTCCCGGTAACCATTGAAGATATTCAGGACGCCAGAAAACGACTGGCAGGAAAGATATATAAAACCGGCATGCCGCGCTCGAATTATCTCAGCGAACGCTGTAAGGGTGAAATCTTTCTGAAGTTTGAAAATATGCAGCGTACCGGCTCCTTTAAAATTCGCGGCGCGTTTAATAAATTAAGCTCGCTGACCGATGCTGAAAGACGTAAAGGGGTTGTGGCCTGCTCTGCGGGAAACCATGCGCAGGGCGTCTCCCTTTCCTGTGCCATGCTCGGCATCGACGGCAAAGTGGTGATGCCGATGGGCGCGCCAAAATCCAAAGTTGCCGCCACGCGTGACTACTCGGCGGAAGTGGTGCTGCACGGCGAGAACTTCAACGACACGATCGCCAAAGTGAGCGAAATCGTCGAGATGGAAGGGCGTATTTTTATCCCGCCTTACGATGACCCGAAAGTGATCGCCGGCCAGGGCACGATCGGCCTCGAAATTCTCGAAGATTTATACGATGTGGATAACGTCATTGTGCCCATCGGCGGTGGCGGGTTAATTGCTGGCATCGCAACGGCAATAAAATCGATTAACCCGACCATTAATATTATCGGCGTACAGTCTGAAAACGTTCACGCCATGGCGGCGTCGTATCAGGCAGGTGAAATTATTAACCATCGGGTTACCGGCACATTAGCAGACGGCTGCGACGTTTCTCGTCCGGGTAAATTAACCTTCGAAATTGTTCGTGAATTAGTCGACGACATTGTGCTGGTCAGCGAAGACGATATTCGTAACAGCATGATTGCGTTAATTCAGCGAAACAAAGTGGTGACCGAAGGGGCGGGGGCGCTGGCCTGCGCGGCGTTATTGAGCGGCAAGCTCGACCATTATATTCAGGGACGCAAAACCGTCTGCATTATTTCCGGCGGCAATATCGATCTCTCTCGTGTTTCCCAAATTACCGGCTTCGTTGACGCATAAGGATGACCTATGAGCAACACTGAAAGCATTATCGTTGGCCAGACAAAAACGTCCTCCTGGCGTAAGTCAGACACCACCTGGACGCTGGGATTGTTTGGTACCGCCATTGGCGCAGGCGTGCTGTTCTTCCCTATTCGTGCAGGTTTCGGCGGCTTGATCCCTATCCTGCTGATGCTGCTTCTCGCGTTCCCGATTGCGTTCTACTGCCACCGCGCGCTGGCGCGTCTGTGCCTGTCCGGTAGCAACGTTTCCGGCAATATCACCGAAACGGTGGAGGAGCATTTTGGTAAAACAGGCGGAGTGGTCATCACGTTCCTCTACTTCTTCGCCATTTGCCCGCTGCTGTGGATTTACGGCGTCACTATTACCAACACCTTTATGACCTTCTGGGAAAACCAGCTCCAGATGCCGGCGCTAAACCGCGGCGTAGTGGCGCTGTTCCTGCTGCTGCTGATGGCCTTTGTGATCTGGTTCGGTAAAGACCTGATGGTGAAGGTCATGAGTTATCTGGTGTTCCCGTTTATCGCCAGTCTGGTGCTGATTTCCCTGTCGCTGATCCCTTACTGGAACTCGGCAGTGATCGACCAGGTCAACCTGAGCGATATCGCCTTCACCGGCCATGACGGCATACTGGTGACGGTGTGGCTGGGGATCTCCATCATGGTCTTCTCCTTTAACTTCTCGCCGATTGTCTCCTCGTTTGTGGTCTCCAAGCGCGAAGAGTACGAACCGGAATTCGGTAAAGACTTCACCGAGCAGAAATGTTCCAGAATCATCGGCCGCGCCAGCCTGCTAATGGTCGCCGTGGTGATGTTCTTCGCCTTTAGCTGCCTGTTTACGCTCTCTCCGCAGAACATGGCTGATGCCAAAGCGCAGAACATTCCGGTGCTCTCTTATCTGGCGAACCATTTTGCGTCGATGTCAGGCACCAAATCGACGTTTGCGACGGTGCTGGAATACGGCGCCTCTATCATCGCGCTGGTCGCAATCTTCAAATCTTTCTTCGGCCACTATCTGGGCACGCTGGAAGGGCTGAACGGCCTGATCCTGAAGTTCGGGTATAAGGGCGATAAGAAGAAGGTCTCGGTGGGCAAACTGAACACCATCAGCATGGTCTTCATCATGGGCTCCACCTGGGTTGTCGCGTATGCCAACCCGAACATTCTGGACCTTATTGAGGCCATGGGAGCACCCATCATCGCTTCTCTGCTGTGCCTGCTGCCGATGTATGCCATCCGCAAAGCCCCGGCAATGGCGAAGTATAAGGGCAGACCCGAGAACATCTTCGTCACCGTTGTCGGCCTGCTGACCATTCTGAACATCGTTTACAAACTGTTCTAAATCAATGCTCAGGAAGAGCGGAGTCACACCATGATTGAGTTTCCGGTTGTACTGGTTATTAACTGCGGTTCGTCCTCTGTTAAGTTTTCAGTGCTCGATGCCAGCAGCTGCGATGCCCTGATGACGGGCATTGCCGACGGTATCAACACTGAAAAAGCCTTTATTTCCGTGAACGGGGGTGAGCCAGCCACACTGGCTCACCATGACTACGAAGGGGCGCTGGCTGCCATCGCCCTGGAGCTGGAGAAGCGTGACCTGATGAGCAGCGTGGCCTTAATTGGCCACCGCATAGCCCACGGCGGTGAACGCTTCAGCGAGTCGACCCTTATCACGGAGCAGGTTATCAACGAGATCCGCCAGGTTTCTTCTCTGGCACCACTGCACAACTACGCCAACTTAAGCGGTGTAGAAGCGGCGGAACGCCTGTTCCCTAACGTTCAGCAGGTGGCGGTGTTTGACACCAGTTTCCATCAGACGCTGCCGCCGCAGGCGTATCTTTACGGGTTGCCGTACCGCTATTTTGAGGAGCTGGGCGTGCGGCGCTACGGTTTTCACGGCACTTCCCACCGCTACGTTGCCGGGCAGGCGCATGCGCTTCTCGGACTTTCACCGGACGACAGCGGGTTAGTGATTGCCCACCTGGGTAATGGCGCGTCGATTTGCGCGGTTCGTAACGGCAAAAGCGTCGATACCTCGATGGGGATGACGCCGCTGGAAGGGCTGATGATGGGCACGCGCTGTGGCGACGTGGATTTTGGCGCGATGGCGTGGATTGCCCAGCAAACCGGCCAGTCGTTCGAGGATCTGGAGCGTGTGGTTAACAAAGAATCTGGCTTGCTGGGGATCTCCGGGATTTCCGCCGATCTCAGGACGCTGGAAAAAGCCTGGCGCGAGGCAAACCCGCGGGCGCAGCTGGCGATAAACACCTTTGTGCACCGCATTGCACGGCATATCGCCGGCCACGCGGCGTCGCTGCATCGCCTGGACGGGGTGGTGTTTACCGGAGGGATTGGCGAGAACTCTACGCTCATCCGCAGGCTGGTAGCAGAACATCTCAAGGTCTTTGGCCTCATCCTCGACGAGACCCGCAACGGCCTGCCTGGCAGCGCGGGTGAACGCATCATCAGCGCCGATACGTCCCGCGTGGCGTGTGCGGTGATCCCTACCAATGAAGAAAAAATGATCGCGCTGGACGCCCTCCGTCTTGGGAAGGTTACCCCGGCTGCGGCTTACGCCTGACAGAGCGAGAATCTCATGAAAGTAACGATTGATACGCGCGTTGCGCCCTACAGCGACGCATGGGCCGGGTTTCGCGGTGAAGAATGGAAAGACGCCGTTAACGTGCGCGATTTTATTCAGCATAACTACACCCCTTATGAAGGCGACGAAACTTTCCTCGCGCAGGCGACGCCAGCAACGACGGCGCTGTGGCAAAAGGTGATGGTGGGGATTCGCCAGGAAAATGCCACCCACGCCCCGGTGGATTTCGATACCAACATCGCCACCACCATTACCGCTCACGGACCGGGCTATATCGACCGGGAGCTGGAGACCATCGTCGGCCTGCAAACCGATAAGCCGCTCAAGCGCGCCCTTCATCCGTATGGTGGGATCAACATGATCCGCAGCTCGTTTGAAGCCTACGGTCGCGAGATGGATCCGCAGTTCGAATACCTGTTTACCGACCTGCGTAAAACCCATAACCAGGGCGTGTTTGACGTCTACTCACCGGAGATGATGCGTTGCCGTAAATCGGGCGTACTGACCGGGCTGCCGGACGGCTACGGACGCGGGCGCATCATCGGCGACTACCGCCGCGTGGCGCTGTACGGCATCAGCTATCTGGTGCGTGAGCGTGAACTGCAGTTCGCGGATCTGCAGCCGAGACTGGAACGCGGCGAGGATCTGGAGGCGACGATCCGCCTGCGCGAAGAGCTGGCGGAGCATAAGCGTGCGCTGCTGCAGATCCAGCAGATGGCGGCGAACTACGGCTTTGATATCTCGCGTCCGGCGATGAATGCGCAGGAAGCGGTGCAGTGGCTGTACTTTGCCTACCTGGCAGCGGTGAAATCCCAGAACGGTGGGGCGATGTCGCTGGGGCGTACCGCGTCATTCCTCGATATCTACATTGAGCGCGACATGCAGGCCGGGCGGCTGAATGAAGTTCAGGCACAGGAGCTGATCGACCACTTCATCATGAAGATCCGCATGGTGCGTTTCCTGCGTACGCCGGAGTTCGACACGCTCTTCTCTGGCGATCCGATCTGGGCGACGGAGGTTATTGGCGGAATGGGGCTGGACGGCCGCACGCTGGTGACCAAAAACAGCTTCCGCTACCTGCACACGCTGCACACCATGGGGCCTGCGCCAGAGCCAAACCTGACGATCCTGTGGTCTGAACAACTGCCGATCGCGTTCAAGAAATACGCCGCGCAGGTCTCGATTGTCACCTCGTCGCTGCAGTATGAGAACGACGATCTGATGCGTGCCGACTTCAACAGCGACGACTACGCCATTGCCTGCTGCGTCAGCCCGATGGTGATCGGCAAGCAGATGCAGTTCTTTGGTGCCCGCGCCAACCTGGCGAAAACGTTGCTGTATGCGATCAACGGCGGGGTGGATGAGAAGCTGAAGATCCAGGTCGGGCCGAAAACCGCGCCGCTGCTGGACGAGGTGCTGGATTACGACACCGTGATGGCGAGCCTGGATCACTTTATGGACTGGCTGGCGGTGCAGTACATCAGCGCGCTGAATCTCATTCACTACATGCATGATAAGTACAGCTACGAAGCCTCGCTGATGGCGCTGCACGATCGGGACGTCTACCGCACCATGGCCTGCGGTATCGCCGGACTGTCGGTGGCCGCCGATTCCCTGTCGGCCATTAAATATGCGACGGTGAAACCGGTGCGCGACCATACCGGTCTGGCGGTCGATTTTGTCATTGAAGGGGATTATCCGCAGTACGGTAACAACGACGATCGCGTGGACAGCATCGCCTGTGACCTGGTGGAGCGCTTTATGAAGAAAATTCAGGCGTTACCAACCTATCGTAACGCGGTGCCGACCCAGTCGATCCTGACCATCACCTCGAACGTGGTGTACGGCCAGAAGACCGGCAACACGCCAGACGGACGCCGGGGCGGCACGCCGTTTGCGCCGGGTGCCAACCCAATGCACGGACGTGACAGAAAAGGGGCAGTGGCGTCGTTAACCTCGGTTGCCAAGTTGCCGTTCACCTACGCCAAGGATGGGATCTCTTACACCTTCTCCATCGTGCCGCAGGCGCTGGGCAAGGACGAGCTGGTACGCAAAACCAACCTTGTGGGGCTGCTGGACGGGTACTTCCACCACGAAACAGCCATCGAGGGCGGGCAGCATCTGAACGTCAACGTCATGAACCGGGAAATGCTGCTGGATGCCATTGAACACCCGGAAAATTACCCGAACCTGACGATCCGCGTTTCGGGGTATGCGGTGCGGTTTAATGCCCTGACGCGCGAGCAGCAGCAGGATGTGATTTCAAGGACGTTTACGCAGGTGATGTAATCCAGGCTAAGGCTGGGCCTCCCCTTTGGGGAGGCTTTTAATTTCGTGAATGCCATCACGTTTAGAAAATATCTACCTTATTGAGTATTTCAAAAGCAAATCTTCCTCCAGCATTAGAAAAGCCCTATTTATTTTGTGACTTTTTTCTCCCTCTCTCCGGCTATGATTTTCTCACTCTAACAACAAGCACCTGCACCCTCTGACTCGTCATCGCTGGCGAACGGAAACCTATAAAAATTAATTAGTTACCCTACAAAAAAGCGAGTGCCTTATGGATACGGCTACAAACAGCAGTGTGATTGTGAATGATTCCCCCGCGGCAAGGCGGGCGGGAATGCGTGAGAGCGAATGGCGCGAGGCGATCAAGTTCGACAGTACCGATACGGGCTGGGTCATCATGAGTATCGGGATGGCCATCGGCGCGGGGATTGTTTTTCTCCCGGTGCAGGTCGGATTAATGGGGCTGTGGGTCTTTTTGCTCTCGTCCGTGATTGGATATCCGGCGATGTATTTATTCCAGCGCCTGTTTATTAATACGCTGGCGGAATCACCGGAATGCAAAGATTATCCGAGCGTCATTAGCGGATATCTCGGGAAAAACTGGGGCATCTTATTAGGCGCACTCTATTTTGTGATGCTGGTCATCTGGATGTTTGTCTATTCCACCGCCATTACCAACGACAGCGCCTCTTATTTGCAGACCTTTGGCGTTACCGAGGGGCTACTCTCAGAAAACCCGTTCTACGGGTTAGTGCTGATCTGTATTCTGGTGGCCATCTCTTCCCGCGGTGAAAAGCTGCTGTTTAAAGTCTCCAGCCTGATGGTGTTGACCAAGCTATTTGTGGTTGCCGCGCTGGGCTTGTCGATGATTGGCCTCTGGCATTTAGCCAACGTAGGCATGCTGCCGCCGATGGGGCTGCTGATTAAAAATGCCATCATTACGCTTCCCTTTACCTTAACCTCAATTCTGTTTATTCAGACCTTAAGCCCGATGGTGATCTCCTACCGTTCACGGGAAAAGTCCGTTGAGGTGGCGCGTCATAAAGCGCTACGGGCCATGAATATCGCCTTTGGCGTGCTGTTTGTGACGGTATTCTTCTACGCCGTCTCCTTCACACTGGCGATGGGGCACGATGAAGCGGTCAAAGCCTATGAGCAGAACATCTCTGCCCTGGCGATTGCGGCGCAGTTTATCAGCGGAGAAGGTGCGGGCTGGGTCAAAATCGTCAGCGTGATCCTCAATATCTTTGCTGTTATGACGGCCTTCTTCGGCGTCTATCTTGGTTTTCGCGAGGCCACGCAGGGCATCGTGATGAACATCCTGCGTCGCAAAATGCCGGCAGAGAAAATCAATGAAAACACCGTCCAGCGTGGGATCATGCTGTTCGCCATCCTGCTGGCCTGGAGCGCGATTGTGTTAAACGCGCCGGTGCTGAGCTTCACGTCTATTTGCAGCCCCATCTTCGGCATGGTGGGCTGTCTGATCCCTGCATGGCTGGTCTACAAGGTACCCGCCCTGCATAAATATAAAGGCGTATCACTGGTGATTATCATCATTACCGGGCTGCTGCTTTGTGTTTCTCCTTTCCTCGCATTCTCCTGAGGAGCAATTAAGGTCGTAACGATGTCTGAGCAAACTAACCCTTTATGGAATCATTTTATTCGCGCGGTGCAGGAAGAGGTTAAACCTGCGTTGGGGTGCACTGAACCAATCTCTCTGGCGCTGGCCTGTGCGATAGCCGCTGAGCACCTGCCCGGTGAGGTAACGCGCATTGAAGCATGGGTATCGCCCAATCTGATGAAAAACGGGCTTGGCGTAACGGTACCCGGCACCGGCATGGTCGGGCTACCCATTGCGGCGGCGCTGGGAGCGACGGGCGGGAATGCCCGCGCCGGGCTGGAGGTGCTAAAAGGGGCGTCAGCCGATGCGCTGGAACGCGCCAAAGCCCTGCTCAATGCGGGTCAGGTCCAGGTGAAACTGCAGGTGCCGTGCGAGGAAATCCTCTATTCGCGCGCCTGTGTTTATGCCGGAGAGGCCTCGGCCATGGTGACCATCGCAGGCGGGCATACTCGCGTGGTGGAGGTGGTCTGTGAGGGCGAAACACGCTTCACCCGTGATGAACAGCCGGGAGAGGCGGGTGACGATCCGCTGGAGGTGTTCTCTCACACCACGCTGTCGGCGATCCTCACGTTCGTGGAGCAGGTTCCGTGTGAGGCGATCCGCTTTATTCTGCAGGCGGGGCAGCTTAACGATGCCCTTTCTCGTGAAGGGCTGAGCGGAAAATGGGGGCTGCATATTGGCGCGACGCTGAATAAGCAGCGCACGCGCGGATGGATGGCGAAGGATGTTGGCTCGGACATTGTTATCCGCACCAGCGCGGCTTCTGACGCCCGAATGGGCGGTGCTACGCTTCCGGCAATGAGCAATTCAGGGTCCGGCAATCAGGGGATCACCGCCACCATGCCGGTAGTGGTTGTGGCGGAGCACGTTCAGGCTGATGAGGAACGGCTGGCCAGAGCGCTGATGCTGTCCCATCTTTCGGCGATCTATATCCACGCCCAGCTTCCGCGCCTGTCGGCGCTGTGCGCTGCGACAACCGCAGCGATGGGAGCGGCAGCCGGCATGGCCTGGCTGATGGGGGGAAACTATCAAACGATCGCGATGGCCATCAGCAGCATGATCGGTGACGTCAGTGGGATGATTTGCGACGGCGCGTCAAACAGTTGTGCGATGAAAGTCTCAACCAGCGTCAGCAGTGCCTGGAAAGCGGTGATGATGGCGCTGGATGAGTCTGCCGTGACGGGCAATGAAGGGATTGTGGCGCACGATGTGGAACAGTCTATCTCGAACCTGTGCGCGTTAGCGTGCCGCTCAATGCAGGCAACGGACCGGCAGATTATTGAGATTATGGCGAGTAAGGTGTAGCGAGTTCAGGGGCTCGATCGGTTCCCTCTCCCTGTGGGAGAGGGTTAGGGTGAGGGCATTCTCTACACCGGCAAATCAATCAGCAGCGCACGCAGCGGCGTATCGGCCACCAGCGTAATATTCGCTTCATCACGAATAAATGCCCCGTCGCCGCAGGTGAGCGCCTCTTTCTCTTCCGTGTGCGTTACCGCATGCACCGTACCGTGAATCGATTGCAGATAGGCGCGCGGGCCATGAAGCTGAAAGCTCGCCTGTTCACCTTTCTTCAGTTCGATATGGTGCAACCACACCTGCTGACGCAGTTGCAGGCTGCCTTTGCTCCCGTCCGGAGAAGCGATCAGCTGTTGCTTTTCGCTCTGCAGATCGATTTTTTGCACCAACGGATTTTCCCGCTCAGGGCAGGCATCCAGCCACAGCTGCATGCGGGTCAGCGTTTTGTCTTTGCTGAGATTATGCTCGCTATAGCTAATGCCCGGCTGCGTGGAAATTAACAGCGCTTCGCCAGCCTTTGCCTGGACATGATTGCCCTCGCTATCGCGGTATTCTGCCTCGCCTTCCAGGATCAGGTTCAGGATATCGACTTTCGGATACGTACGCGGCTGGAAGGAGGCGCCCGGGGCGAGTACTTCCTGATTTAACACGCGCAGTGAAGCGTAACCGAGGAGTTTAGGGTCAAAGTAGTGTCCAAAGGAAAAGGTGTAGCGGGCCTGCAGCCAACCGAAATCGGCTTGTCCGCACTGTTTAGCTGTTCTTGTCGTAATCATAAACTTGACCTCTCTTTACACTAAAACAATGGTAAAGGTATGGACGCTTCATTGTTAGCCAGATATTCTGCCCGGTATGTTCAAATTTCCTGAATGAGAACGAGATGGCTAAAGAGAGAGCATTGACGCTTGAGGCGCTTCGCGTCATGGACGCGATTGACAGGCGTGGCAGCTTTGCCGCCGCGGCAGATGAACTGGGGCGCGTTCCGTCTGCGCTCAGCTATACCATGCAAAAGCTGGAGGAAGAGCTGGACGTGGTGCTCTTTGACCGTTCCGGTCATCGAACAAAATTCACGAACGTTGGACGGATGCTGCTGGAACGTGGCCGCGTACTGCTGGAAGCGGCGGATAAACTAACGACGGACGCCGAGGCGCTGGCACGCGGCTGGGAAACTCACCTGACGCTGGTCACTGAGGCTCTGGTGCCTACCGAGGCGTTATTCCCGCTGGTAGACAGGCTGGCAGACAAAGCGAACACGCAGCTTTCAATCATCACCGAGGTGCTGGCAGGCGCGTGGGAGCGTCTGGAGACGGGCAGGGCGGATATCGTGATTGCGCCGGATATGCACTTCCGTTCATCGTCTGAGATCAACTCCCGTAAACTCTACAGCGTGATGAACGTTTACGTCACCGCGCCAAATCACCCGATTCACCAGGAGCCGGAGCCGCTTTCTGAAGTGACGCGCGTGAAGTACAGGGGCGTGGCGGTTGCGGATACCGCGCGCGAACGTCCGGTGCTAACGGTGCAGTTGCTGGATAAACAGCCGCGTCTGACGGTCACATCGCTGGAAGATAAGCGCCAGGCATTGCTGGCAGGATTGGGCGTAGCGACTATGCCGTATCCGTTTGTTGAAAAAGATATTGCTGAAGGGCGTCTGCGCGTTGTCAGCCCGGAGTACACCAGCGAAGTGGATATCATTATGGCGTGGCGTCGCGACAGCATGGGCGAAGCCAAATCGTGGTGTTTGCGAGAAATTCCAAAGCTCTTTGCGCATCACAACAAATAAAAGAGTAAGCCCGATGTGCCTAAGCGCAATCGGGCATAAATTTACGCGCCGATCTTCGGATCCGGACCAAAGCGGTTTTCACCCGGCGTCCCGCTCTGACAGTTGAAGATTAAAATCACAATCCATCCCACTACCGGGATTAACAGCAGCAGTAACCACCAGGCGGAACGATCCGTGTCGTGAAGCCGGCGGAACTGTACGGCCCAGGACGGCAGAAGAATAAAGATGGCATAAATCGATGTAAGGACGCCTTCCCCACTCGCCCACTCCCAGCCCAGAATTTTATCCACGATGCTCAGCACCAGAGCAAAAATGAAGTTCACCAGAATGAACATCCAGTACTCTTTGCGGCGCGCGCGGCCACCAAATCCAATGTAGTTGCGCAGTACGTTTAAATACCAATCCATTTCCTTGCCTCATTTATCAGTCAATCACTTGTTTTCTAAGCGATCGAGGTAAGGATAGATGGAGATTGTGAATTAAAAAAGGGCATCTCACGATGCCCTTAATATTTATCCAAAACGAACGTCGCGCCCGTGGGGTTCATTCAGATCCTGCCACGGCCCGATGGAGATAATACCCGTCGGGTTAATGGTTTTGTGGCTGCGGAAATAGTGGGTGCGGATATGGTCAAAATCGACCGTTTCGGCAATTCCCGGCATCTGGTAGATGTCGCGCAGGAAACCATACAGGTTCAGATAATCGCTGATGCGGTGTTTGTCACACTTAAAGTGGGTGACATAGACCGGATCAAAACGAACCAGCGTCGTCCAAAGACGGATATCCGCTTCCGTCAGACGATCGCCCGTCAGGTAGCGGTGCTGGCCGAGGATCTGCTCCAGACGCTCAAGAGATTCAAAGACTTTTCCAACCGCTTCGTCGTAGGCTTCCTGGCTGGTGGCAAAACCGGCCTTGTAAACGCCGTTATTAACGTTGTCGTAAATCCAGCTGTTCAGCTCATCGATTTTGTCTCGCAGCTCAACCGGATAGTAATCCCCGGCGCGCGCGCCATGGGCGTCGAAGGCGGTGTTGAACATGCGGATGATCTCCGCAGACTCATTGCTGACAATCGTCTGGTTTTTCTTATCCCACAGAACCGGTACGGTGACGCGCCCGGTGTAGTGCGGGTCGGCGCGCAGATAAAGCTGGTAGAGGAAATCGTGATGATACAGTTCATCACCCGTCACAGCAGGGAAATCATGGTCGAACGTCCAGCCGTTTTCCAGCATTAGCGGGTTCACCACCGACACCGGAATTAAGGATTCGAGGCCTTTCAGCTTGCGCACAATCAGCGTGCGGTGCGCCCACGGGCAGGCGAGGGAAACATAGAGGTGATAACGATCTTTCTCGGCCGCAAAGCCACCTTCGCCACTCGGGCCGGGAGCACCATCGGCGGTAAGCCAGTTACGGAAGGCCGAAACAGAGCGCTTGAAGCGTCCACCGGTGGATTTGGTGTCATACCAGACATCCTGCCAGACGCCGTCTACGAGTTGTCCCATTTTTTTCTCCTCCGTCAGATAGCAAAAGCGAGGAGAGGTCTCCTCGCTTTGTGTTTATTCAGTATAGCGTGCTTACCATTTCTTATTCAGAACGCGGTCGATGCTGTATGCGCCCGGGCCGGTGACAGCCAGCAGCAGGAAGCCACCCGCAATGGTCAGGTTTTTCATGAACATCAGGGAGTTCACGCCTTCAGCAAAGTTGCTGTGGAAGATGAACGCCGTCAGCAGGGTGAAGCCCGCAGTAAACAGCGCCGTGGTACGGGTCAGGAAGCCGAACAGTACCGCCAGGCCGCCGCCGAACTCAAGCAGAATGGTCAGTGGCAGCATGAAGCCCGGAACGCCCATGGCTTCCATATACTGCTGGGTACCCGCATAACCGGTGATTTTGCCCCAACCTGCAACGATGAACAGAATTGGCATCAGAATACGTGCTACCAGTACACCAACATCTTCTAATTTTTTCATTTTACTCTCCAGGAAACCACATCAGCGGCTGAACATTATTTCTCTGCAAATTCGGGTAGATACCGCGTCTTTGCTGTCGATGGAGAGCATCATAAACGTGACGGTTGGCGATTGTTAGCAAGGAAAACTGTCAATCTTTTTCAAAGATATTGAGTAAGGGAGACTGGGGGAATTTTGCCGGGTGGCGCTGCGCTTACCCGGCCTACGATTCAAAAGTAGGCCGGGTAAGGCGTAGCCGCCACCCGGCGAGAAGGCTAGCGAAGCTGCTGCTGGCGAATCGTCGCTTTCACCAAGCGCCAGGCGCTCCAGGCACCAAAGCC
The DNA here is from genome assembly GCF_000025565.1 of Enterobacter cloacae subsp. cloacae ATCC 13047. NCBI lineage: Bacteria > Pseudomonadati > Pseudomonadota > Gammaproteobacteria > Enterobacterales > Enterobacteriaceae > Enterobacter > Enterobacter cloacae. The sequence goes on along the minus strand of NC_014121.1, from coordinate 4,620,153 downwards.
GCGTCGGGCCCAACGGATCAGCATATTCGGATGACGGATCGTCCAGATTGCCATCACACTGCTGCCAACCAGAGCCCAGGAACGCAGGCTCAGGAAGGTGTTCCAGCCACGGTCAAACCGACGCGTCGCATCAATCCAGTCGCGGCGGCTGGCAGACAGATCCAGCCGTTGCTGCTGGATCTGACTTAACAGAAAGGCTTTTCGCTTTTCACGTTCGGCTTTATCGCTCACGGTTTGTCATCCTCCAGCAGAGCGCGATCGTTCGCCAGCTCCTGGCGCGTATGGCGCAGGAAAGTGGACTTACGCGCTTTGCGCATCGTCCAGATACCGCCAATCAGTGCTGCAACCAGCAAAACGACGGTGGTGGCAATCATCGCGTTGAGTCGATATTGCGGATCGATGGCCCAGATGATGAGTACCATCAGGCTCATCAGACCAAACGCGGCGAAGAGCATGGTCAGTCCAAGCATCAGCAGCATCTGGAAGAGGTTGGCTTTCTCCTCTTCCAGCTCTACCACTGCCAGCCGGACGCGCGTTTCGGCAATCCCGACCAGCGTCGTTAAGATACGCTGGCCGATGCCGAGGACGTTGTTAGCAGGCCCTTGTGCGTGACGAGGATCTTCCATATCAACGACGCGTCAGCAGTACGCCCAGTACCACACCGATTGCGGCACCAATACCGACACCCGTCCACGGATTATCGCGAACATATTCGTCAGCACGCGCTGCGGCTTCACGTGTCTGTTTTGCCAGCGCATCACCGGTTTCACCCAGGCGATAACGGCTCTCTTTCAGCGCTTGCTCCGCTTTACTGCGCAGTTTGCTGACCTCTTCTTTTGATTTATCGGCGGAGGAGTTCAGCACCTCTTCAAGGGTGTCAGCCAGGGATTTCAGTTCAGCGCGCAGATGTTCAGACGTCGTATCTTTTGACATGATTTTCTCCTGTTGAGATTTCCGTTAACTCAATAATCGCGAGCTTCCAGCGCTTTCAGGTCGTCCTGCGCTTCTTTCAGCTTTCTCTCGCGCTTGGCAATTTTTTCCGCATCCCCTTTCTCTTTCGCTTCCTGCAGGTCGTGACGACGCTCGGTTATCTCGTCCTTCTGTTCAGCGATTTTTTTCTGGTGATCGGCACGCAGTTGGCTGTCTGAACAGTTCGCTTTCACTTCGCTCAGCGCTTTTTTCAGCCCCTCAACACGATGCTGGTTGTTGTGCTTTTCGGCATAACCGATCTCACGCTGTATATCCTGCTCTTTCTCCTGACAGAGAGAAGTGGCGAAGGAGGCAGTGCTTAAAGATAAAAGGGCCAAAGCCAGAGTAATGCGGAATTTCATTATCGAAACCTTCCATTGTGTTGCGGCATACGCCGCTATCCAGACTAAGCGGAGAACATTTGAGGGGTGCTCCGCGTACTTAAGCATAGTAAGTAAACGGGGGATTCACCAAAGTGAGTGAAAAGATTCGGAATCCTGGTAATTATCCAAATCGATGCGACGTATCGCGAATCAGCGACAGCCAGGCCGCTGGCCGGCTGTCATCGTCCTGCTGGGCAATGATGTATCCCTGCGGCAGCGTGCGGTCAAGCACCACTTTCGCGGCCGCGCTCTGCGCACGGGAGTCAAACTTGATCAGTAACACATCGTTTTGTGGGGTGATACTTTTAAAGCGGATCCCGTTGGCATCCAGATGGTGCCAGACAGAAAACCCATCCGGTACGCTGACACCCTGATTAACCGGGCGAATGGCCAGCGTAGACTCCTGATGCGAAAGCGCGCTCCAGACCAGAAGCATGGCGCTGATAAGCACCAGGGCGATCAGTGCGTACGCACAACGACGCAGGGTGAGCGCTGAGATAACCATGGTTAGCTCCTGGCTCCGTATTTTTTCTTCCACAGGACAACCAGTGAACCGATCAGGCCGAAGACCAGCAGGACGACAGGCAGCAGCATCAGGCATGACATCAGCTGATCTTCATACTTCATGAAGACCGGCGTTTTACCCAGCGCATAGCCCAGCGTGGTGAGGATCAGCACCCACAGCAGGCCGCTCATCCAGTTAAAGAACTGGAAGCGAGTGCTGCTGAGACCTGACAGACCCGCGATGGTCGGCAACAAAGTACGTACAAACGCAATAAAGCGGCCAATCAGCAGTGCGGAAAGACCGTGCTTATGGAAAAGATGGTGCGCCCGCTGGTGATAATGCGCCGGAAGGTGCGAAAGCCAGTTCTGCACGATCCGCGTATTGCCAAGCCATCGTCCCTGGATGTAGCTCACCCAGCAGCCGAGGCTGGCGGCGACGGTCAGTAAAAAAATGGTTTGCGGAAACGCCATCGCCCCTTTGGCACACAGCACGCCGACCAGCACCAGCAAACTGTCGCCAGGCAAAAAGGCCGCAGGCAGCAGACCGTTCTCAAGGAACAGGATCATAAACAGGACAAAATAGAGCATGCCAATCATGGAAGGGTTGGCCAGCGTTTCGAAATCCTGAGCCCAGAGGGCATTCAGTAGTTGGGTCAAAAGTTCCATTCAGTGTTCCTGGAAATCGGTTAACGTCACGCCTGTTATCCGGGACAAACAGCACGGCGACATTGTTGTGATTTCATTATGGTCGCTCGCGGACACATTGCGGTGTGGCCAACACTGTTCCCTGTTAATTGGCTGGTTAGCAAGCACTAACTTACAAAATAAGGAATTGAATCCAATTGTAACAAAGCCCAACGTTCTGCGTCACAGAATTTGCAGGGTGTGATGATTTTGGCGTAAGCCCTGGAAGTGAGCGAGGGGATTTACAAAGGCTGACACTATATATGTTTTGCTTACCCATAAGCGCGGGAAGGCGCAGCGAAGCGCCTGCCAGCACGGAGGCAAACTATTTTGCCTGACTTGACGCGGTATCGAGGTGAACGACAGGATTATCCGCAAAAAGATAACGGTCGGCGTTAAATTCGAAGTCGTCACTGGTCTCATTGAACAGCATCTGCTTGGTGTTCTCGAGGTGCTGCCACATGGCCAGTTTCGCGGCGTGGGGATCTTTACGAATCAGCGCCTTGAGGATTTGGTCGTGATCGTCACACCAGTTATCCACCGTACGTGAATCGATATGATCATGCAGTTTTTTCCAGTACGGGTTGTGAACGCGCTGAGTCCACATTTTTTCTACAATTGCGGCCAGCGCCGTATTTTGCGTTGCCAGTGCCACCTGAACGTGGAACTGCAGATCCCACTCCGAATCGCGGAAACATTTTTCCTTGCGGGCGTTCTCCTGGATCTCCATCAGTTTCATGATGTCCTGCTTGGTCACCTGGGTTGCCGCAAATTCCGCAATGTTGCTTTCAATGAGCTGGCGGGCCTGGAGCAGCTCAAACGGACCATAGCTGGCAAATTCCAGGCTTTCGTCCGCAACAGGAGAGTGTTTAGGCTGATTAGAAATCACATGAATGCCGGAACCTTTGCGAACCTCAACGTAACCTTCCACTTCCAGCATGATGATCGCTTCACGCACCACGGTGCGGCTCACGTTTTTTTCATCGGCTATGAAGCGCTCAGCGGGGAGTTTGTCACCGACAAGATAGACCCCTTGCTCGATGCGATCTTTCAGCTCGGCAGCAAGTTGTTGATATAAACGACGTGGTTCGGTGATTTCCATATGCGCTCCAGGCAGGGTACGGCGGATGATTTGTTATACCACTTTTGCATGCCACTCTCCAGATTTTGCCATTAAAAAAGCCGCCCGGAGGCGGCTGGTTTTATAGCTCGGGTAAGCGCAGCGCCACCCGGCACAGCAATGCTAACTCTGCGTCGCCGGTCCCCCGAGGGACTCTTTCGCCAGTTCGTCGGCAGATTTGCTTTTCAGCACCGTCCAGATAACGACTGCCCCCATCAGGTCGAAGATAGCCAGTACCGCAAACAGCGGGCTGAAACCGATGGTATCCGCCAGCGCACCCACCACCAGCGCAAACAGGGTACTTGCGGTCCAGGCGGCCATCCCGGTCAGGCCGTTGGCCGTTGCCACTTCGTTACGGCCGAACACGTCAGACGAGAGGGTAATCAGCGCACCGGATAACGACTGGTGTGCAAAACCACCGATGCACAGCAGGGCGATAGCCACGTACGGGCTGGTGAACAGGCCGATCATCCCCGGGCCAATCATCAGCAGCGCGCCCATGGTCACGACCATCTTACGGGAAACAATCAGGTTCACCCCAAACCAGCGCTGGAACAGTGGCGGCAGGTAACCACCCACGATACAGCCCAGGTCAGCGAACAGCATGGGCATCCAGGCGAACATGGCGATCTCTTTCAGGTTAAAGCCATAGACCTTAAACATGAACAGTGGGATCCAGGCGTTAAAGGTGCCCCAGGCCGGTTCAGCCAGGAAGCGTGGCAGCGCGATACCCCAGAACTGACGGGTCCCCAGGATCTGCCAGACGGACATTTTTTTGCCGTTGTTGGTCTGGTGCTGCGCTTCCTGACCGCCAATGATGTACTCGCGTTCTTCTTCAGACAGTTTTTTCTGGTCACGCGGGTGTTTATAGAACACCAGCCACGCCATGGCCCAGGCAAAGCTCAGTACGCCAGAGATAATAAACGCCATCTGCCAGCTGTGCATGACGATGGCCCACACCACCAGAGGAGGGGCAATCATCGCCCCGATGGACGAGCCGACGTTGAAGTAACCGACCGCAATAGAACGCTCTTTTGCCGGGAACCACTCAGAGCTGGCTTTCAGCCCTGCCGGGATCATCGCCGCTTCCGCCGCACCTACCGCGCCGCGTGCCAGCGCCAGGCCACCCCAGCTGCCTGCCAGCGCCGTTGCACCGCAGAACACCGCCCAGGCGATGGCGAAGAAGGCATAACCGATTTTGGTACCGAGAATGTCCAGCACATAGCCTGCAACAGGCTGCATGATGGTATAAGCCGCGGAGTAGGCGGCAATGATGTAGGAGTATTGCTGCGTGGAGATGTGCAGCTCTTCCATCAACGTGGGCGCGGCGGCTGCCACGGTGTTACGCGTGAGGTAGCCCAGCACGGTGCCGAGCGTCACCAGTGCGATCATATACCAACGTAACCCTTTAATTTTACGCATCTAAAACCTCATCGTTATGTTATTTCCGTGCCAGGGCACGGCAACCTCTCACCGGTTTGGGGGAGGGCTGTGTAACGGGAGGGGCGTAACCGGGAGAACGTCCCGGAACGGCCCGAACCTTGCCATAAATAAGCGTGCATAAGTCGGTTTCCGTACCGTTAAATCCGATGTCTGACACCGGTAATGCATTCCGTCGGCTGCGTGTTTGCGACGGCGAAAAGATAACTTGTCATACAACTTTAAAAGGTGAGTGACATCACAAATGTATGATTCTTTGTAGGGGCATTATCTGGCGCAGGCGAAGCCAGTTCTGACGCGGTCTGCAGAAGGGTTTACCTCATTCGGGGTAATTTTTTGTCCGGGTTTATTGATCCAACTCACGAAAAAAACCTCAGGCTCTGGAAATTGGTGTGATAACTTTGCAGCATCTGAACATAAGCTTTCTGCCGCTCCCGTTACGAGGAAGACGATAATGACACCGTTTATGACCGACGATTTTCTGTTAGACACTGAATTTGCCCGCCGCCTGTATCACGACTACGCAAAAGACCAGCCCATTTTTGATTACCACTGCCATTTACCGCCGCAGCAGGTTGCCGACAATTACCGTTTTAAAAACCTGTATGACATCTGGCTGAAGGGCGATCACTATAAATGGCGCGCCATGCGCACCAACGGCGTCGCTGAACGCCTGTGTACCGGCGACGCAAGCGACCGCGAGAAATTTGATGCCTGGGCGGCTACCGTGCCGCAGACCATCGGTAACCCGCTCTATCACTGGACGCACCTCGAACTGCGCCGTCCGTTTGGCATTACCGGTAAGCTGCTTTCACCGGCTACGGCGGATGATATCTGGGAGCAGTGCAACGACTTGCTGGCACAGGATAACTTCTCCGCGCGCGGCATCATGAAGCAGATGAACGTGAAGATGGTGGGCACCACCGACGACCCGATCGACTCGCTTGAACATCACGCGGTCATTGCAAAAGACACCGCGTTTGATATCAAAGTGCTGCCAAGCTGGCGTCCGGATAAAGCCTTTAACATCGAACTCGACACCTTTAGCGACTATATGGCGAAGCTGGGCGAGGTTTCTGACACCGACATCCGTCGTTTTGCGGACCTGCAGAGTGCGCTGATCAAACGTCTGGATCACTTTGCGGCACACGGCTGTAAAGTCTCTGACCATGCGCTGGACGTGGTGCTGTTTGCAGAATCTAACGAAGCCGAGCTGGATAGCATTCTGGCGCGCCGTCTCTCCGGTGAAGCCCTGAGCGAGCATGAAGTCGCCCAGTTCAAAACTGCGGTACTGGTCTTCCTTGGCGCTGAATATGCCCGTCGCGGCTGGGTGCAGCAGTACCACATTGGCGCGCTGCGTAATAACAACCAGCGTCAGTTCAAACTGCTGGGCGCGGACGTGGGCTTTGACTCCATCAACGACCGTCCGCTGGCCGAAGCGCTCTCTAAACTGCTGAGCAAACAGAACGAGCAAAACCTGCTGCCCAAAACCATCCTCTACTGCCTGAACCCGCGCGATAACGAAGTGCTGGGCACCATGATCGGCAACTTCCAGGGGGAAGGGATGCCGGGCAAGATGCAGTTCGGCTCCGGCTGGTGGTTCAATGACCAGAAAGATGGCATGGAGCGTCAGATGACGCAACTGGCGCAGTTGGGTCTGTTAAGCCGCTTTGTCGGGATGCTGACCGACAGCCGCAGTTTCCTCTCCTACACCCGCCACGAATACTTCCGCCGCATTCTGTGCCAGATGATTGGCCGCTGGGTGCACGCGGGCGAAGCACCGGCGGATATCCAGCTGCTTGGCGAGATGGTGAGAAACATCTGCTTTAACAATGCGCGTGACTACTTCGCCATTGAACTGAACTAAGCCCGTTTGAGGTTGATATGCACTACATCAAAATCCATTCGCTGGATAACGTCGGCGTCGCGCTGGCAGATCTGACCGAAGGAACAGAGGTCACTTTCGGTAATCAATCGGTCACGTTGCGCCAGGCCATTGGACGTGGACATAAGTTTGCCCTGATCCCCATTATGAAAGGGGAGAACGTGGTGAAGTACGGTTTACCGATTGGCCATGCGCTGGCGGATATTGCGCCGGGTGAATACATTCATTCCCACAATACCCGCACCAATCTGAGCGATCTGGACGAGTACAGCTATCAACCTGATTTCCATGCGCAAGAGGAGCAGGCGGCGGATCGTGAGGTGCAGATCTACCGCCGCGCCAACGGTGAGGTAGGGATCCGCAACGAACTCTGGATCCTCCCGACAGTCGGTTGCGTGAACGGGATCGCGCGTCAAATCCAGACGCGTTTCCTGAAAGAGACTCACGATGCCGAAGGCATTGACGGCGTGCACCTGTTCAGCCACACCTACGGCTGTTCACAGCTGGGTGACGATCACATCAACACCCGTACCATGCTGCAAAACATGGTGCGTCATCCGAACGCGGGAGCGGTGCTGGTGATTGGCCTGGGCTGCGAGAACAACCAGGTGGATGCCTTCCGGGAGACGCTGGGCGAGTTTGACCCTGAGCGCGTGCACTTTATGGTGTGTCAGCATCAGGATGATGAAGTGGAAGCGGGCGTTGAGCAACTGCACCAGCTGTATGAGGCGATGCGCCACGATAAACGTGAGCCGGGCAAGCTGAGCGAGCTTAAGTTTGGGCTGGAGTGTGGTGGCTCGGACGGTCTTTCCGGCATCACCGCGAACCCAATGCTGGGCCGCTTCTCGGACTATGTGATCGCCAACGGGGGAACGACGGTGCTGACGGAAGTGCCGGAGATGTTCGGTGCCGAGCGTATCCTGATGAGCCACTGCCGTGATGAAGCGACGTTTGAGAAAACGGTCACCATGGTGAATGATTTCAAACAGTACTTCATCGCTCACAACCAGCCGATTTATGAGAACCCGTCGCCGGGTAACAAAGCGGGTGGGATCACCACGCTTGAAGAGAAGTCACTGGGTTGTACCCAGAAAGCGGGCGCCAGCCAGGTGGTGGATGTCCTGCGCTACGGCGAACGCCTGAAAACCCACGGACTGAACCTGCTGAGCGCCCCGGGGAACGATGCGGTTGCCACCAGCGCGCTGGCCGGTGCCGGCTGCCACATGGTGCTGTTCAGCACCGGCCGCGGTACGCCGTACGGCGGGTTTGTCCCGACGGTCAAAATTGCCACCAACAGTGAACTGGCGGCGAAGAAAAAGCACTGGATCGACTTTGATGCCGGTCAGCTCATTCACGGTAAAGCAATGCCTGAATTGCTGACGGAGTTTGTGGACAGTATTGTGGAATTTGCCAACGGCAAGCAGACCTGCAACGAGAAAAACGACTTCCGTGAGCTGGCGATCTTTAAGAGTGGGGTGACGTTGTAAGTTGGGTGCGGGCCGGTGCCCTCACCCTGACCCTCTCCCACGGGAGAGGGGACAAACACTAAAAACGGCAACCTCAGGGTTGCCGTTTTGCTGTTAACCTCGTAATGCGTTCTTCGCTAAACGCGCATCTTCCGCCTGACAGGCCGCAGCGGTGAACAGCACGTCGGTAGAAGAGTTCAGCGCCGTCTCACAGGAATCCTGCAGCACACCGATAATGAAGCCGACTGCGACCACCTGCATGGCAATTTCGTTCGGGATACCAAACATATTGCACGCCAGCGGGATCAACAGCAGAGAGCCGCCCGCCACGCCGGATGCGCCACAGGCACACAGCGAGGCCACCACGCTCAACAGCAGCGCCGTAGGCAGATCCACCGCGATACCCAGCGTATGCACTGCCGCCAGGGTCAGCACGGTGACGGTGATCGCCGCGCCCGCCATGTTCACGGTTGCACCCAGCGGGATAGACACGGAGTAAGTATCACGATCCAGATTCAGTTTTTCCGCCAGCGCCATGTTAACCGGAATGTTAGCTGCAGAGCTGCGGGTAAAGAAGGCGTACACGCCGCTTTCACGCAGGCAGGTCATTACCAGTGGATACGGGTTGCGGCGGATCTGCCAGAACACCAGCAGGGGGTTAACTACCAGCGCCACCAGCAGCATGCAGCCAACCAGGACGATCAGCAGCTGTGCGTAGCCCCACAGCGCGTCAAAACCGGTGGTTGCCAGCGTAGAGGAGACCAGACCAAAAATACCGATTGGGGCGAAGCGAATAACGATTTTCACCATGAAGGTCACGGCGTTCGAGACATCGTTAACCAAGTTTTTCGTGGTCTCATTACCATGACGCAGCGCGAAGCCCAGCCCAATTGCCCAGACCAGGATGCCAATGTAGTTTGCGTTCATCAGCGCCGTGATTGGGTTAGAGACCATGCTCATCAGCAGGCCACGCAGCACTTCCACAATCCCGGATGGCGGCGTGACATCACCGGCCGCGCTGGTTAGGTGCAGCGTAGACGGGAACAGGAAGCTAAATACCACGGCGGTTAAGGCAGCGGAGAAGGTGCCCAGAAGATACAGGAAGAGGATCGGCCGAATGTTGGTTTTTTGTCCGTGTTGGTGGTTGGCAATCGACGCCATGACCAGCATCAGAACCAGTACCGGTGCCACGGCTTTCAGTGCGCCAACGAAAAGGGTTCCAAGCAGCCCCGTGGCTTCTGCAGCAGGTTTTGACACCATAGCCAGCAGAATACCCAGTACCAACCCGACCAGAATTTGTTTTACAAGGCTGCCCTGCGCCAGGCGCGCGAACAGACCGCGTGATTGTGTGCTCATACGTTATTCCTGAGTGAAATTGCGTTCCATCCTGGCTGTGCTCTAAGGCACATTTATGTCCGGATGTAAGTATTTGTTTGCCTGGTTGAGTATCAGGGAAAGCGAGGAAAGGCGGAAGAGTAAAATGCTGGATTTTACGTGTTGCGTCATGTTTTTTAACTATTGATTAACGAAAGCGCCGGGTGGCGCTGCGCCACCCGGCAAAACGCACTACGCCTGCTGCTTTTTATCGTGCTGGCGGTTAACCCAGGTATTGATAATCAGCGTTACCAGCAGAATGCCAAACACCACGCCGAGCGAGATGGCAATCGGGATATGGTAGAAATCGACAATCAGCATCTTGATACCGATAAACACCAGGATCACCGACAGACCGTACTTCAGCATTGAGAAGCGCTCAGCCGCGCCTGCCAGCAGGAAATACATCGCACGCAGACCGAGAATAGCGAACAGGTTAGAGGTCAGCACAATGAACGGGTCGGTAGTGACGGCGAAGATAGCCGGGATACTGTCCACGGCGAAGATCACATCGCTCAGCTCCACCAGAATCAGCACCAGCAGCAGCGGGGTGGCGAACAGCAGGCCATTCTTGCGGACAAAGAAATGCTCGCTCTCGATTTTGTCCGTCATGCGCAGATGACCACGGATCCACTTCACCAGCGGCTTATCACCAATACCGGTTTCGTCTTCTTTCGCCAGCGCCATTTTAACCCCAGTGAACAGCAGGAACGCGCCAAAGACGTACAGCAGCCATTCGAACTGGGTTATCAGCCAGCTACCGGCGAAGATCATGATGGTACGCAGGACGATTGCCCCCAGCACGCCGTAAACCAGCACGCGACGCTGCAGGGCAGCAGGCACGGCAAAGTAGCTGAACAGCATCAGCCAGACGAAGACGTTATCAACCGCCAGCGCTTTTTCAATCAGATAACCGGTGAGGAAGGCGAGCGCCTGAGGATCAGCCACCGCACGGCCTTCGGTCGAGGCCAGATACCACCAGAAGGCGGCGCAGAAAAGGAGTGAGAGGGATACCCACACCAGCGACCAGACGGCGGCTTGCTTGACGCTCATACCGTGCTCGCCGCGACGGCCCTGCAAAAAGAGGTCGATTGCCAGCATGATGAGCACGACAACCGCGAATCCGCCCCACAACATTGGAGTGCCGACAGAATGCATACTATTTTCCTTACACATAAAAAACAAAAACGGCCATGGTCAGAAGACGATAGCCGTTAGCTTTTTATGCATAGACCTCGCCTTCCGGCAAGGTCTCACTTACAACCACGAAGGTTGCCCGGCGACCGGATGCGGTTTTGCACGCATCGTAATGACGATCCACCGGCAAGGAAGTTACTCCCCTTTGCTCGTAACAAAATATGTCAGACCATCAGTTTCGTCAATGGTCCTCAGTCATTCATTACACAGCTTTACGCGATAGCTTCAGTACTCACGCCGTCTGCCGGGAAAACCACGCCGGTCTGGCGACGGATTTCCGTTTGCAGCTTCGCCGTGGTGCGGCTTATCGCAAGCCCCGGGTGATTCACTTCGTTGTCTTCCACCAGACGGGCGAAGACCTCTGCCTCATAGAGCATAGTGTTAATATGCTGAGGCTGCGTCAGCTCCTGCGCTTTACCGCCGCGTGGCACAAAGCTCAGCTTCTGGCATTCGGAGATCTTCTCGATAACCAGCGATCCGTTTTCACCCTGAATTTCACTTGGCAGGACGGAGTCACTCACTTTGGAGTGCTGCAGCGTGACGCTGAAATCACCGTAATCCAGCACCACGACACCGTGTGCATCCACGCCGCTCTCCAGCAGGCTGGCAGTGGCCGTTACGCCGTGCGGCTCGCCCCACAGGGCAACCGCAGAGGCCAGGCAATAGAAACCGATGTCCATAATCGAGCCGTTGGAGAAGGCCGGATTAAAGGTGTTCGGGTTCTCGCCGTCCAGATAACGCTGGTAGCGCGACGAGTACTGACAGTAGTTAATAAAGGCTTTGCGCACTTTGCCCACCTTCGGCAAAGACTGCTGTAGCAGCAGGAAGTTCGGCAGGCTGGCGGTTTTGAACGCTTCGAACAGCACCACCTGGTTGTCGCGGGCGCACTGAATGGCGGCTTCCACTTCCTCGATATTCGAGGCCAACGGCTTCTCGCAAATGACATGTTTTTTGTGGCTGAGGAAGAGCCGGGTTTGCGGGAAGTGCAGGGCGTTCGGGCTGGCGATATAGACCGCGTCAATGGCGTCGCTTTGCGCCATCTCATCAAGCGAGGTGAACAGATGTTCAACCAGATAATCGTTCGCGAAGGCCTGCGCCTGTTCAAGGCTGCGGGAATAGACGGCGGTGAGCTTAAGTTTGCCGGTTTCGTGGGCGGCGTCGACGAACTGGCGCGTGATCCAGTTCGTACCAATGACTGCGAAACGTATCATAAACGTTTACGTACTCCATAGCGGGGAACCTTTAGCCACTGTAGCACGTGATTGTTGCAAAACCAGTGCGCTACTGCGCATTACTCTTTAACGATAAATGCGTAAGCCACAAACGGGTATCAAACTCCAGCTGATGGTACTGTGGCTCCATATGGCAGCACAGGGAATAGAACGCCTTGTCATGCTCTTTTTCCTTCAGGTGCGCCAGCTCGTGCACCACGATCATCCGCAGAAAGGCTTCCGGTGCGTTGCGAAAGACGGTGGCGACGCGGATCTCGGCTTTTGCTTTTAGCTTACCGCCCTGGACGCGTGAAATGGCCGTATGCAGGCCGAGCGCGTTTTTCAGCACGTGGATCTTGTTGTCGTACATCACTTTATTGATGGGTGGTGCACTCTTCAGATACCGGTTTTTGAGATCCTGCGTATACTGCCAGAGGGCCTTATCGGTCGCGACATCGTGCGTGCCGGGATAACGTTTTTCCAGCACCGCCCCCAGTTTTTGCTCGGCAATTAACGTGCGTACCTGGGAGAGCAAATGCTCCGGGTAGCCCTGGAGATAAGTCAGCTGGTTCATCAAAACCCCAAAATAAGTTGAAAACGGGTATACTCACGCACCCTTTTCAGGGATAACGCCGAAATTTTACCATTCAGGAGGGCCGATGAGCCACTTAGACAACGGTTTCCGTTCACTCAACCTTAAACGTTTCCCGGAGACGGACGACGTTAACCCGCTTCAGGCGTGGGAAGCGGCGGATGAATATCTGCTGCAACAGTTGGATGACACTGAAATTCGCGGCCCGGTTCTGATCCTGAATGATGCCTTCGGAGCGCTGGGCTGCGCCCTGGCGGCGCACACGCCTTACAGCATTGGCGATTCATACTTAAGCGAGCTGGCGACGCGTGAAAACCTGCGTCACAACGATCTCGATGAATCCAGCGTGAAGTTCCTCGACAGCACCGCAGACTACCCGCAGGCGCCGGGCGTGGTGCTGATCAAAGTGCCAAAAACCATGGCGTTGCTGGAGCAGCAACTGCGTGCATTACGGAAAGTCGTCACGCCAGAGACGCGCATCATCGCGGGCGCGAAGGCGCGTGATATTCATACCTCAACGCTGGAGCTGTTCGAGAAAGTGCTGGGCCCGACCACCACGACGCTGGCCTGGAAAAAAGCGCGCCTGATCAATTGTACCTTCAGCGCGCCGGAACTGGCTGACGCGCCAGAGACGCTGAGCTGGAAGATGGAAGGCACCGACTGGACCATCCACAATCACGCGAACGTCTTCTCACGTACCGGCCTTGATATCGGCGCACGTTTCTTTATTGAACATCTGCCGGAAAATCTGGAAGGGGAGATTGTGGATCTCGGCTGCGGTAACGGCGTGATTGGCCTGACGCTGCTGGCAAAGAACCCACAAGCCAGCGTGGTCTTCAGCGACGAATCGCCAATGGCGGTGGCGTCGAGCCGTCTGAACGTGGAAACCAACATGCCAGAGGCGCTGGATCGCTGCGAGTTTATGATCAATAACGCGCTGTCCGGCGTAGAGCCTTTCCGCTTCAACGCCGTGTTCTGCAACCCACCGTTCCACCAGAAGCACGCCCTGACGGATAACGTCGCGTGGGAGATGTTCCACCATGCGCGCCGCTGCCTGAAAATCAACGGCGAGCTGTATATTGTGGCGAACCGTCACCTGGACTACTTCCACAAGCTGAAGAAGATTTTCGGTAACTGCGTCACCATCGCCACCAACAACAAGTTCGTGGTGCTGAAAGCGGTGAAGCTGGGACGTCGTCGCTAAATAACCAGTGCAAGCTGGGTGCCCTGCGCAATGGCCCGCCGCGCATCCAGCTCCATCGCCACATCGCATCCGCCGATCAAATGCACCGTTTTACCTGCCTCACGCAGCGGATCCGCCAGATCGCGCTTTGGCTCCTGCCCGGCACATAAAATCACATGATCCACGCGCAGCAGCTGTGGCTCACCGCCGATCGTGACGTGCAGGCCGTCGTCGTCGATCTTCTGATAGCTCACCGCCGGGATCATCTTCACGCCGCGCGAAAGCAGGGTGGCGCGGTGGATCCAGCCGGTTGTTTTCCCCAGTCCTTCACCCGGCTTACTCGCTTTACGCTGCAGCATGACGATCTGCCGTGGGCTTTTTGGCAGCTGTGGCCCTTCCGGGCGCAGGCCGCCGGACTGGCTCAGGCTGGTGTCGATGCCCCATTCCACGCAAAATTCGGCAATGTTCTGGCTGGTGGCCTCGCCCGGCTGGCTTAAATACATGGCGGTATCAAAGCCGATCCCACCGCAGCCGATAATGGCCACGTTTTCCCCAACCGGCGCTTTATCGCGCAGCACATCGAGATAGCTCAGCACCTTAGGATGATCGATACCCTCGATCGCAGGCGTGCGCGGGGCGATCCCGCTTGCCAGGATCACCTCGTCGTAATCCAGCAGATCTGGCGCACTTACCCACTGGTTGAGCCGCAGATCCACACCCGTGAGCTCGATCATCCGGCGGTAGTAGCGCAGCGTTTCATAGAACTCCTCTTTGCCGGGGATCTGTTTGGCAATATTAAACTGCCCGCCAATTTCGCCTGCGGCATCGAACAGCGTCACGCTGTGCCCGCGCGACGCCGCATTTACCGCAAACGCCAGCCCCGCGGGGCCCGCCCCGACAACCGCCAGGCGTTTTGATTTGTCTACCGGGAGCACCGGCATTTTGGTTTCATGGCAGGCGCGGGGGTTAACCAGGCAGGAGGTCACTTTCCCGACGAAGATCTGATCCAGACAGGCCTGATTACAGCCGATGCAGGTGTTGATCTCATCCGCACGCCCGCTTTGCGCTTTGGAAAGCAGTTCTGCATCTGCCAGGAACGGACGCGCCATCGACACCATATCGGCATCGCCGCGTGAGATGACATCATCCGCCACCTGCGGATCGTTAATACGGTTAGTGGTCACCAGCGGAACAGACACTTTGCCTTTCAGCTTGCGCGTAACCCAGGTGAATGCCGCGCGCGGTACCGGCGTGGCGATAGTCGGGATGCGCGCCTCGTGCCAGCCAATCCCGGTATTGATGAGGGTGGCACCGGCGGCTTCAATCGCCTGCGCCAGCTGGACGGTCTCGTCAAACGTCCCGCCGCCTTCCACCAGATCCAGCATCGACAGGCGGAAGATGATAATAAAGTCAGCGCCCGCACGTTCGCGCACGGCGCGTACCACTTCGACGGCAAAGCGCATACGTCGCGCATAATCGCCACCCCATTCGTCGTCACGCTGGTTAGTGCGGGCGGCGAGGAATTCGTTAATCAGATAGCCCTCGGAGCCCATTACCTCGACGCCGTCATAGCCCGCTTCACGCGCCAGCGCCGCACAGCGGGCGAAGTCGTCAATCAGCGCCAGCACTTCATCGTGGCTGAGGGCATGCGGCTTGAAGCGGTTAATCGGTGCCTGAATGGCCGACGGTGCCACCAGATTGGGCTGATAGCTATAACGCCCGGTATGCAGGATTTGCAGGGCAATTTTACCGCCTTCGCTGTGAACGGCATCGGTCACAATGCGATGGTGCGGCAGCTGTGACGCATCGTTAAGCACCGCTCCGCCTTCCATCCCCACGCCTGATGGCGCGGGAGCCACACCCCCGGTGACGATCAGCGCCACCCCGTGGCGCGCGCGCTCGGCATAAAAGGCCGCCAGACGCTCGGCCCCGTCCGGATGCTCCTCCAGCCCGGTATGCATTGAGCCCATCAACACGCGGTTTTTGAGCGTTGTGAACCCCAGATCGAGGGGGGCGAATAGCGACGGGTAGCGGCTCATAGTCTCTTCCAGTGTAAAATTATTGTTATGTGGTCGGATGAGTTACTAATTTAGCCAGCACGAAGTAAAAGGGAAAAGGGGAATGCAGTGATTGTGATGGGATTCAAATAATGCCTCACCCTAACCCTCTCCCACAGGGAGAGGGGACTCAATCTCCCTCTCCCTTAGGGAGAGGGGCGGGGTGAGGGGGAACGCACCAGCCCCGGCGCCTGCCACATTGACGTCGTCAGCCCGCTGTCCACCAGCCCGAGCTGGTCGGCGTACACCGCCTGCCACTTCTGCATCATGCCATCGTACAGCGCCCGGAGCTGCGGGTTCGGGGTAAACTCGCGGCTCCATTTCACCAGCCGCTCGCCGGTGGTGGCCATATCCGCAAACAGACCGGCCCCGGCTCCGGCGGCAATGGCGCAACCCAGCGCCGTCACCTCTTTCACTTCCGGTACGCGCACCGGCAAACCGGTGACGTCACTTAAAATCTGGCTCCATAGCGCCCCCTTCGACCCGCCTCCGGCAAACACCAGGCTCTCGAAGTTAACGCCGGAGAAACGTGAGATCTGCGCCAGGTTGCAGGCCGAGACGATCGCTGCGTTCTCTTCCAGCGCGCGGAACAGCGTCGCTTTGTTGCACTTTTCCGGGTCGATGGAGAGGTTAATAAACGACGGGGCGGCGTGGTACCACTGCTTAAAATGCATCGCGTCGGAGAAGATGGGCATCACGCCATGCGAACCCGCGGGCACCCGGCTCGCCATCTCCTCGAGCAGGGAATAGGTGTCCATCCCCATACGTTCGGCGATCAGCTTCTCTTCCGCGCAGAAGGCGTCGCGGAACCAGCGCATAGTCAGGCCGGTGAAGAAGCTGATCGACTCCGCCTGCGCCATACCGGGGATGACGTGCGGGTTTACGCGAATATTCATCTCAGGATCGGTGCGCACCTGCGGCAGATTGACCACCTGCTGCCAGAAAGTACCACCCAGCACCGCCGTTTGCCCGGCGCGGACCACGCCCAGCCCCAGACAGCCCAGCTGCACGTCGCCTCCGCCCATCACCACAGGGGTGCCTTCACGCAGGCCGCTCTGCTGCGCGGCCTCTTTAGTGATAGC
Organism: Enterobacter cloacae subsp. cloacae ATCC 13047; assembly: GCF_000025565.1. Lineage (NCBI taxonomy): Bacteria > Pseudomonadati > Pseudomonadota > Gammaproteobacteria > Enterobacterales > Enterobacteriaceae > Enterobacter > Enterobacter cloacae. The sequence goes on along the minus strand of NC_014121.1, from coordinate 4,603,006 downwards.
GCCCAGCACGGTGCCGGTCTCTTTCACCGGAGAGAGGATATCGGCGCGCAGCCCGGCCATATCCAGCAGCGCTGGCCGCCAGTCGCGGGAGAAGAGATCCAGCATCCCCGTAGTGCCCGCATTTGATGGATCGACCGCCAGCTCGCCGGAGAGCTTCGCCGCCAGCCAGTCGCTGATCATGGTAATAGTGGCAGCCTTGCGATAGATATCCGGGCGATGGTGCGCCAGCCACAGCAGACGCGGCATGGCGCTCAGGGCCAGGGTCTGGCCGGAAACGTCGTACACTTCGGATTCAAACTGGTTGTCGTGGATCTCTTTGAGTTCGGCCACCTCGCGGCTGGCGCGGGCGTCGACGTTGGCGCAGGCCCAGATGGCCTCACCGTTGCGGTCATACAGCACAATCCCTTCGCGCATGGAGCAGCAGGCGACGGACTGGATATCCGCCGCGCTCAGGTGCGCGCGATCCAGCGCCTGGTGGATGCACTGGCAGGTGAGCCGCCAGTTGGTATTGAGGTCGAACTCCATCGAGCCCGGCACATTTTCCACGCTCAGGTGCTGCCACTCGGCCTGACCCACGGCAACCTGGTTGCCCAGCAGATCGAAAATAACGGCACGCACGCTGCCTGTCCCTGCATCTAACGCTAAAAGGTAACTCATGAGTTTGCCTCGTTGTTAGCGCAGGGCTTACCCCGTTACGTCAGGGCCAGCACCGCGCGGGCTGTTGTCTCTTCCGTCACCAGGCCATTGATACGGCGACCTTTCAGTGCGGCGTAAATCGCATCGGCTTTCTCAACACCGCCGGCCACGCCGACGATGGTAGGTAACTGCGCCAGTTCATCAAGCGTGACGCCCAGCAGTTCTTTGTGGATCTCCAGCTCCTCAACGCACTCTCCTTCGGCAGTGAGGAAATAACCGAGAATGTCGCCGACGGCCCCTTTACGGGCATACATCAGCTGTTCACCTTCGCTGATGTAGCCTGAGCGCAATATCGTTGCATCACGACGCTGGTTCACGGACCCAATCCCGACCACCGCCACGTCGGCGGCCGTTGCGGCGAGGATCACGTCCCGCACGCTGGTTTCACGTTTTAAGATCCCGGCCACCTCGGCGGAGGAGACGCGAAGCGGGGCGGGTATCATGCTGACGCTGCATGCCGCGTCCAGCTGGCCGATACCGGTCATATACGGCCCCACGCCGCCGGAGAGCGTCACCAGGCGGATCTGCTGCGAGCTGATAAAACCGCTTAAATGTTGCAGGCTGCTCATGGTGGTTTCACCAAATCCCACCGCTAACAGCTGGCCGGGTTCCAGCACGCCCATTAACGACTGCGCGGCACCAATGCCTAACCGCACGTTCATCGGCGGGGTATTCAGTGCTGGCAGCACGCGCACGAGCTTTAGCCCAAAGCGCTGCTGCAGTTCGGTTTCCAGTGCCAGACAGCCCTCATAGCGGGAGTTGATCTGCACGCGGATCACCCCGGACTGGCGACCTTTCTCCAGCAGGCGAGAGATCTTCAGGCGCGGCAGGCCGAGCCGTTCGCCAATGTCGTTTTGCGTCAATCCGTCGTGGTAGTAACACCAGGCCACGCGGGCAACCAGCTCCTCTTCCGCCAGTGCCAGCCCGGCAAACCGACCTTCTTCCGCAGTGCGTTTATCGCTCATAATTGAACTCTTATAAAAATTTAGATCATATGTTCGTGACGGCGCAGGTCGAAAGTGTGAGCCACGCGGCAAAACGGATCATTTAGATAGTTTCTTTCTCAGATGGATCTTAATCGATAAAACTGTGATCCCTGCACGGTTGTAAATATAGTTCACCGTCTACGCTTTTGAACATTATTAAATCTAAAAATCATTTGTTCAATAGCGGAGCGATGATGACCCCACTTATCGAAGCACGAGCCATCTGCAAGCAGTTTTCCGGGGTGCCGGTTTTGAAAGGCATTGATTTCACGCTGCTTGCGGGCCAGGTGCATGCGCTGATGGGCGGGAACGGCGCGGGTAAATCGACGCTGATGAAGATCATCGCCGGGGTGGAGACGCCGGACAGCGGTGAACTTTCCGTAGCAGGTCATTCATATGCGCGGCTCACGCCCGTGCAGGCCCATAAGTTAGGTATCTATCTGGTGCCTCAGGAACCGCTCCTGTTCCCCAATCTGACGGTGCGGGAAAACATCCTTTTCCGCCTGCCGCGTGAACGGGAAAGAGAGAATCGGCTGACGGAGAAGCTGCAGCAGCTGCAGTGCCAGCTAAATCTCGATGCCACCGCCAGCACGCTGGAAGTGGCGGATCAGCAGATGGTGGAGATCCTGCGCGGTCTGATGCGTAACGCAACGATCCTGATCCTCGACGAGCCCACGGCCTCCCTTACGCCGGGTGAAACCGAACGTCTGTTTCGCCAGATCCGCGCCCTGCAGGATCTGGGCGTCGGCATCGTCTTTATCTCGCATAAATTGCCGGAGATCCGCCAGCTGGCAAGCCACGTCTCGGTGATGCGCGACGGTGCCGTAGTGCTCAGCGGGGAAACCGCGCAGTTCGACGATAACGCGCTGATTGCCGCCATGACGCCGGTGAGCCGGGAGAAAGGCTTAAGCGATGCGCAAAAACTGTGGCTGGCGCTGCCGGGAAACCGTCGCACCCAGCCGCAGGATTTTCCGGTATTGCGCGTGGACGATCTTACCGGGGAGGGGTTTATCGATCTCTCGCTTGAGATCTACGCTGGCGAGATCGTCGGTCTGGCCGGGCTGGTCGGATCCGGGCGCACCGAATTTGCCGAGACGCTCTACGGCCTGCGTCCGGTGCGTGGCGGACGGGTCTGGCTGGAGAATCAGGAGATCACTCACGAGAGCGTGGGCGCCCGGCTGGACAAAGGCCTGGTTTATCTGCCGGAAGACAGGCAGGTGTCCGGCCTGTTCCTGGATGCACCCATCCGCTGGAACACCGTGGCGCTGAACGAGCCGTCTCTCTGGCAGCAGCGCAAGCGGGAGTCCGCGGTGGTGGAGCGTTACCACCGCGCGCTGGGGATCAAACTCAACCATGCGGATCAAACCGTGCGCACCCTCTCCGGCGGGAATCAGCAGAAAGTGCTGCTGGCCCGCTGTCTGGAAGCCAACCCGTTACTGCTGATCGTCGATGAACCGACGCGCGGCGTGGACGTGTCGGCACGTGCCGATATCTACCAGCTCATCAAAAGCGTGGCCGCGCAGAACGTGGCAGTGCTGATGATCTCAAGCGATCTCGATGAGTTTCCTGGCCTTGCCGATCGCGTGCTGGTCATGCATCAGGGCGTGCTCAGCGGCGAGTTGCCGCGCCATGCCGTCAGCCTCGATCGGATGATGGCGCTGGCGTTCGGAGGACAATCATGAAGACGTTACTGAAAAACCGCGAGCTGAGCGCGTTTCTCGCCATTCTGGCGCTGTTTGCCGTGCTGGTGGCGCTTAATCCGGCGTACCTGAGCCTTCAGACGCTGGGGATGATCTTCGCCAGCGCGCAAATCCTGATCCTGCTGGCGCTTGGCGCCGCGCTGGTGATGCTGACCCGCAATATTGACGTCTCCGTGGGCTCCACCGTGGGGCTCTCCGCCATCGCCGTCGGCGTGGCGCTGAACAATGGCTACAGCCTGCCGGTATCGATGCTGTTCGCGCTGTCTGTCGGCGCGCTGGCAGGGGCGTTCAACGGGTTTCTGGTGGTGGCGCTGCGCATCCCGGCGATTGTCGCCACCCTCGGCACGCTGGGGCTGTATCGCGGGGCGATGCTGCTCTGGACCGGTGGAAAGTGGATTGAAGGGTTACCGCCGGGGCTGAAATCCCTCTCTGAACCCGTAGCCGTGGGCATTTCGCCGCTCGGCATGGTGGTGCTGTTTTTGGCCGCCGTCGGCGCGTGGACGCTCTCGCGTACCGCGTTTGGACGCGATTTCTATGCTGTGGGTGATAACCTTGCCGCCGCGCGCCAGCTGGGCGTGGCGGTTAACCGCACGCGGATGATCGCCTTTACTCTCAACGGCATGCTGGCGGCCTGCGCCGGGATTGTCTTTGCCGCGCAGATTGGCTTTGTGCCAAACCAGACCGGGAGCGGGCTGGAGATGAAAGCCATCGCCGCCTGTGTGCTCGGCGGCATTTCGCTGCTGGGCGGGACGGGCACGCTGATTGGCGCACTGCTTGGGGCCTTTTTCTTGACGCAAATCGACACCGTACTGGTGCTGTTTAAGCTCCCGGCGTGGTGGAATGACTTTATCGCCGGGCTGGTGCTGCTGGGCGTGCTGGTGCTCGACGGGCGTCTGCGCCAGGCGCTGGCGCGTCATCAGCGGGCGCTGAAATACGGTCGCTTCCAGCCGGGTAACAGAGGGGGAAAGCACGTCACCCCATTTCCCAAACGCAAAAAAGAGGTGGCGTAAATGAAGCTTAACTGGGAAAGCGCGCTGTTGATCTTACTGGTGCTGGAGATCCTGCTCTTTGGTGCCATCAACCCGCGGATGCTCGACATCAACATGCTGCTGTTCAGCACCAGCGATTTTATCTGCATCGGCATTGTGGCGCTGCCGCTGACGCTGGTGATTATCAGCGGCGGGATCGATATCTCCCTCGGTTCAACCATTGGCCTGTGCGCCATTGCGCTGGGGGTGATGATGCAATCGGGCTGGCCGATGGCGGTCGCCATTCCTCTGACGCTGCTGCTGGGCCTGCTGTGTGGGCTGGTGAATGCGGCGCTGATCCACTACACGGGTATCAGCCCTTTAGTTATCACTCTCGGCACGCTCTACCTCTACGGAGGCGGGGCGCTGCTGCTCTCCGGCATGGCGGGCGCGACGGGCTATGAGGGCATCGGCGGCTTCCCGGACAGCTTTACCGCGTTCGCTAACCTGACCGTGTCAGGTCTGCCCATTCCTCTGGTGCTGTTTGCGCTCATTACGCTCTTCTTCTGGCTGATTACCCACCGCGGACGCTTTGGGCGGCATCTGTTCTTAATCGGCCAGAACCCGCGCGCCGCGCGCTATGCGGCGCTGTCGGTTAACGGCATGCCCTACGCGCTGTATGGCCTGGTGGGCGTCGCCTCGGCCATTGCCGCCCTGGTGATGGTCTCCTATTTCGGTTCCGCGCGCTCGGATCTGGGGCGCGATCTGCTGATGCCTGCCCTCACCGCTGCCGTACTCGGCGGGGCGAATATTTATGGCGGGTCAGGTTCGGTTATCGGTACGGCACTGGCAGCGCTGCTGGTGGGGTACCTGCAGCAGGGGTTACAGATGATCGGCATCCCCAACCAGGTGTCGAGCGCGCTGTCAGGGGCGCTGTTGGTTGTGGTGGTGATGGGACGTTCGCTGAGTCTGCACCGTGAATGGGTGCGTTCTCTCTTTAGAAAACTATCCGGAGCGTAAGATGAAAACAAAACTGATAGTCCTGGCAATGGCCCTCAGCTTCGCCTCGGCGCAGGCGGCGGACCGCATCGCCTTTATCCCGAAGCTGGTGGGGGTGGGCTTCTTCACCAGCGGCGGCAACGGCGCGAAAGAGGCGGGGAAAGACCTCGGCGTGAACGTCACCTACGATGGCCCAACCGAGCCGAGCGTCTCCGGCCAGGTGCAGCTCATCAATAATTTCGTCAACCAGGGCTATAACGCCATTATCGTCTCCGCCGTGTCGCCGGATGGCCTCTGCCCGGCGCTGAAGCGCGCCATGCAGCGCGGCGTCAAAGTGCTGACCTGGGATTCCGACACCAAACCGGAGTGCCGCAGCATCTACATCAACCAGGGTACCCCGGAGCAGCTCGGTGGCCTGCTGGTGGAGATGGCCGGGAAGCAGGTGACAAAACCGAATGCCAAAGTGGCGTTCTTCTACTCCAGCCCGACCGTCACCGACCAGAACCAGTGGGTGAAAGAGGCGAAGGCCAAAATCGAAAAAGATCATCCCCAGTGGCAGATTGTGACCACCCAGTTTGGCTATAACGACGCCACCAAATCCCTGCAAACCGCCGAAGGGATCTTAAAAGCGTACCCGGATCTGGATGCGATCATCGCCCCGGATGCCAACGCTCTGCCTGCCGCGGCGCAGGCGGCGGAAAACCTGAAGCGGGAAGGGGTGGCGATTGTCGGATTCAGTACGCCTAACGTCATGCGTCCGTACGTCGAGCGCGGCACGGTTAAAGCCTTCGGCCTGTGGGATGTGGTGCAACAGGGCAAAATTGCGGTCAATGTCGCCGATCGTTTGTTGAAAAAAGGCGATCTTAACGTCGGTGACAGCGTGGAGGTAAAAGATATCGGTACGCTGAAGGTCGAGCCGAACAGCGTCCAGGGCTACCAGTATGAAGCAAAAGGCAACGGCATCGTGCTGCTGCCAGAGCGCGTGGTGTTCACCAAAGAGAACATCAACAAATACGATTTCTGACGGGGGAGCAAATGGCTGATTTAGACGACATCAAAGACGGTAAGGATTTTGGCATCGGTACACCGCAGCAAAATGTACCGTTCACCCTGAAGGGCTGTGGCTCGCTGGACTGGGGCATGCAGTCCCGGCTTTCGCGCATCTTCAACCCAAAAAGCAACCGCACGGTGATGCTGGCCTTTGACCACGGTTACTTCCAGGGGCCGACCACCGGTCTTGAGCGTATCGATCTCTCTATCGCGCCGCTGTTCGCCGAAACCGACGTGTTGATGTGTACCCGTGGTATTTTGCGCAGCACCGTACCGGCCGCCACCAATAAACCGGTGGTCCTGCGCGCCTCCGGCGGTAACTCAATTCTGGGCGAACTGTCGAACGAGTGCGTGGCAGTGGCAATGGAAGACGCGCTGCGCCTGAACGTCTGTGCGGTGGCGGCGCAGGTGTACATTGGCAGTGAATTCGAGCATCAGTCAATCAACAACATCATCAAGCTGGTGGATGCGGGGGCACGCTACGGGATGCCCGTGCTGGCGGTGACGGGCGTCGGCAAGGATATGGCGCGCGATGCGCGTTACTTCTCGCTCGCCAGCCGTATTGCCGCCGAAATGGGGGCGCAGTTTGTCAAAACCTACTATGTGGATGAAGGATTCGAAAAAGTGACCGCCAGCTGCCCGGTGCCGATCGTCATCGCCGGGGGGAAAAAGCTGCCGGAGCACGAGGCACTGGAGATGTGCTGGCGCGCGATTGACCAGGGAGCCTCCGGCGTGGACATGGGGCGCAACATCTTCCAGTCCAGCGCGCCGCTCGCCATGCTGAAGGCGGTGAAGAAAGTGGTTCACGAGAACATGAGCGCCCGGGAGGCGTTCCAGTTCTGGCAGGAAGAGAAACAGGGAGAAGCAGAATGAACGTGACGTTAGTGGAGATCAACATCAAACCCGAGCGGGTGGACGAGTTTCTGGAGGTGTTTCGCGCCAACCACGAGGGCGCGATTCAGGAGCCGGGAAACCTGCGTTTTGACGTATTGCAGGACCCCCGGGTGAAAACCCGGTTCTTTATCTACGAGGCCTATAAAGACGAAGAGGCGGTGCTGGCGCATAAAAAAACGCCGCACTACCTGGCCTGCGTGGATAAGCTCGAAGAGCTGATGTCGGAGCCGCGCAAAAAGCGCAGTTTTGTGGGGCTGCTGCCGGAGTGACAAATTAACCGGCAGCCAGCGATTCAATGGGGATAGTGGTGAAAGAGGCGAAGAATAACGGATGTTATACTCTGGCGCCGGTTGTCTTTTATTTCATCTATCCCCAACGATGAGCTGACGTTAAAAAACGCCTCTTCCATTATCTTATGACGCCAGCAATCCTTTCAATCAGATAGGGATAGAACGGATTCGAGGTGATACGCATTAAGGAGTCCATATCTGCCAGCAGTACCGCTCGCTCCCCTCTGACGCGTAAAACACCCAGACTCAGACCATAGTGATTCGGTTCATAGGGTTCACTTCCATATAAGGAGTCATGGACAGGAAACGGGAGGGCGACATGAGATAGTGAAAAAACATCTCTCGGATAGCGCACATTAAGGGGCTGCACGTCTGCTGTTGTTGAGTGTGCTAAGTGCGTCGAAGCGACCATGTTCATACTCTCTGAAGAGGCATTTTTGACGATAGTCGTCGTGTAAGTACGCTGTGGTGTTGCCAGTAAGTGTGATAGCGCGCGATCCGAAGAGTGGCGAAACAGTGCACGAAAATTGACCGCACGATTAATATCAAACAACACCAGCTCGCTACCGTTATCCGGTAGATTGTGATGGAGCACGTCCAGCACTGCCCGGGTACTGACTGTGGAATCAAGAACGGACTGAAACGTAAGCACATGAGGAAGATCTTTCCAGCCAGCCGATGACTTGCGCCGCGTAAGATCCCGTTTCAATGTTTCAGTCAGAAGATAAGCCTGCCGCGCACCATTCACGGGAAAAGAGTTATATTTAAAAGGATTAAATTCTGGTACCAGACCTAACCAGGCCGCACGAGAAAAGGCCGGGAGAAAGGCTGTCCATTCGGCCATTCCCGAAAAACGAGCAAAGCGGCTTATGCCTATCATGGGAGAAATCAGGACAATTTGTTGTGGCTTCTTCAGGCTCTCATCATCAAGGGCATCGATGGCATATTTCATGGCCAGCGCCCCACCATTGGAAAAGCCAACAATATGCAGCGGCGCGTCCGCATGGGTCATTTTTGTTGCCTCGCGCACCGCAAGACGCGTTGCTGCCAGCCAGTCCTGCCATTTTACATCCGTTAATGCCCCGGGTACGGTTCCATGGGCAGGTAGACGGATCCCGATGGCGACAAACCCTTCTTTTTGATAGAGCCGGGCAATATGCTGCAGGCTGTAAGGGGAGTCCGTAAGTCCATGCAGTAACACGACAGCCCCTCTCGGTTCCGCCTGTGGGCGCATGATGTAGGATCGATTCCAGTCTGTGGGAAGGGTGTCCGGAAATACCGGGCTTGACGGGTTATAACGATTTAAACTCGTTGTATCCTGATCGGTTTGCTTCATAACGACATTGTTATGCACTTCCATGAAGAGGGCGTTTTCAGCATTGATATAGTCATCCCAGTCGGCACGATCGATCTCGTTTTCGCGTAATTCATTAGGGACAAAAGTGTGCCAGGGCTGGAGTTCGCCGCTACGCTGTACCCAATAAAACAGGCCTGTCATTGCACAAAGCGTGAAGCCCAAAAGGATAAAAATACAACGCTTCAACACTCTAATACTTTTCTTGCGCATAAATCCTCTAAACATAGATATTCAACCTGATATCTGCTGTATTTAGGTTTTAAAGCGCAGCGTGGTTGATGATGGGGGCACAGAATAAAGATATGGACATCGCATAAACTATGCTTTTAACCATTGCATGATAAGCAAGGAGTTAATGGCGAAATTGATATGCGCGACGATAGATAACATAATACTAAGCGCTGCCACAAACAGAACCTTGAGGTTGAGGATGCGTGTTTTTTTTAAGTTTGCATCCAGCCATAACATATTCCTTATTTTATTCTTTTGATATAAATACATTATCCCCATAGATAAATATAAGAGAGGCATGATAATGCTTACTGAATTGATCTGTAACAGGGCTTTGTTGAATAAATCAGATTTCGGGTAAGTCTCCCCCGTAGCGGGTTGTGTTTTCAGGCAATACGCACGCTTTCAGGTATACCTGCTTTCGTCATTTTGTTCAGCGCTCGTACCAGGGCCATAGCCTCCGCAACCTGACCATCGTAGTCACGCAGCGTCAGTGAACCCCCGAACAGCTGTTTTACCCGGTACATCGCCGTTTCCGCTATCGAGCGACGGTTGTAATCTGTTGTCCATTTCCACCGCGCATTACTCCCGGTCATTCGCTGATTAGCCACTGCACGGTTACGGTCTGCATATTCACCGGGCCAGTAACCCGCACCTTTTCGGGGAGGGATAAGCGCGCTGATTTTCTTACGCCGCAGTTCATCGTGACATAGCCGGGTATCGTAAGCGCCATCGGCGGCGGCTGACCTGATTTTCCGGTGGGTTTGCCGGATTAACCCGGGGAAGGCCTCTGAGTCCGTAACGTTGTTCAGCGACAGGTCAGCGCAGATGATTTCATGTGTTTTACTGTCAACGGCGAGATGCAGCTTACGCCAGATACGGCGGCGTTCCTGGCCATGCTTTTTGACTTTCCACTCGCCTTCACCGAAGACCTTCAGCCCGGTGGAATCAATTACCAGGTGTGCGATTTCACCCCGGGTGGGCGTTTTGAAACTGACATTAACCGACTTTGCCCGCCTGCTGACACAGCTGTAATCCGGGCAGCGTAGCGGAACGTTCATCAGAGAAAAAATGGAATCAATAAAGCCCTGCGCAGCCCGCAGGGTCAGCCTGAATACGCGTTTTAATGACCAGCACAGTAGTGATGGCAAGGTCAGAATAGCGCTGAGGTCTGCCTCGTGAAGAAGGTGTTGCTGACTCATACCAGGCCTGAATAGCTTCATCATCCAGCCAGAAAGTTATGGAGCCACGGTTGATGAGGGCTTTATTGTAGGTGGGCCAGTTGGTGATTTTGAACTTTTGCTTTGCCACGGAACGGTCTGCGTTGTCGGGAAGATACGTGATCTGATCCTTCAACTCAGCAAAAGTTCGATTTATTCAACAAAGCCCTGTAACAGCAGTAATTCACTGCCAACTAATGCAAAAAGCCATGAAATAAATAGCAGCATAAGCGTTGCTCCTCAGTTTTTTTGTTGGTAAGGTAAAACCAAATCATAAACAGAACATCTAAAAACAACCAAACCCCGCCCAGCAACAAAACGTGCGAGACAGCACCCGGCCAGAACAAAGCGCCATTGGGGGAAACAGAAAAGAAATCCTGTCCCCAGACCAGGCGTGCCACAATCATGAAAAGGGGCAGCAATAAAAGGTTGAACAGAAAAAGATAACGGATAAAGTTTGGTTTTTTGGGCCGTCTGATATTTTCTTCCGGGAACATGGTTTCCTCACTGGTTTCGGTGAAAATAAAGAGGCATTCTAGTGCGAAAAGATAGATGGAACTTAAACACACGTCATTTTATAGGCTTTGTTGAATAAATCGAACTTTTGCTGAGTTGAAGGATCAGATCACGTATCTTCCCGACAACGCAGACCGTTCCGTGGCAAAGCAAAAGTTCAAAATCACCAACTGGCCCACCTACAATAAAGCCCTCATCAACCGTGGCTCCATAACTTTCTGGCTGGATGATGAAGCTATTCAGGCCTGGTATGAGTCAGCAACACCTTCTTCACGAGGCAGACCTCAGCGCTATTCTGACCTTGCCATCACTACTGTGCTGGTCATTAAACGCGTATTCAGGCTGACCCTGCGGGCTGCGCAGGGCTTTATTGATTCCATTTTTTCTCTGATGAACGTTCCGCTACGCTGCCCGGATTACAGCTGTGTCAGCAGGCGGGCAAAGTCGGTTAATGTCAGTTTCAAAACGCCCACCCGGGGTGAAATCGCACACCTGGTAATTGATTCCACCGGGCTGAAGGTCTTCGGTGAAGGCGAGTGGAAAGTCAAAAAGCATGGCCAGGAACGCCGCCGTATCTGGCGTAAGCTGCATCTCGCCGTTGACAGTAAAACACATGAAATCATCTGCGCTGACCTGTCGCTGAACAACGTTACGGACTCAGAGGCCTTCCCCGGGTTAATCCGGCAAACCCACCGGAAAATCAGGTCAGCCGCCGCCGATGGCGCTTACGATACCCGGCTATGTCACGATGAACTGCGGCGTAAGAAAATCAGCGCGCTTATCCCTCCCCGAAAAGGTGCGGGTTACTGGCCCGGTGAATATGCAGACCGTAACCGTGCAGTGGCTAATCAGCGAATGACCGGGAGTAATGCGCGGTGGAAATGGACAACAGATTACAACCGTCGCTCGATAGCGGAAACGGCGATGTACCGGGTAAAACAGCTGTTCGGGGGTTCACTGACGCTGCGTGACTACGATGGTCAGGTTGCGGAGGCTATGGCCCTGGTACGAGCGCTGAACAAAATGACGAAAGCAGGTATACCTGAAAGCGTGCGTATTGCCTGAAAACACAACCCGCTACGGGGGGAGACTTACCCGAAATCTGATTTATTCAACAAAGCCCATTTTATAGCGTACGCAGCTGTCACCTCGATGATTAATGAATGAGAGTATGGTGAGTGAGGATCTCTTGTTTGTTTGAACTTCATATAACATCGCCCCCTAAAATAAGCCACCAGACAGAGCTTGTTTAAGGTTCTGACTTCTTTTTTTTAATGTAGATTAGGTGATAACAAATGTTTAAAAAAACACTCACAGTAGTGGCAATTCTTTCAACTCTTTCTGTTGGTGCTAACGCCGCTGAAATTGGCGCTCAGTTAGGTACACAACATACGGAGTTAAATGCACTAATTGCGCCAGAGCCGACCGGTATTTTTTATACTGCAAACTGGGCTAACAATTATAATGATGGCCGTAATTCTGGCGGTGTCGGCCTGGGTTATCAGGTGTCTCTGGGTAAAGCCGATCTTTACGCAGGTGCCAAGGCCATCTATATGGCGCCTAAGAAAGGTGATAATGGATTTGCGGCACCGATTGGTGGCGGGGTTCGTGTCCATTTTAGCGATGAGGTGTATGCCTATGGTGAAGGTTATACCGCGCCACGTGGCCTGAACAATGCCGTCGAAAACTATGTTGAAGTTGATGCAGGGTTGGCCTGGCAGGTACGAGATGAGGTGAAACTCAAAGCGGGTTACCGTCATATTAGCGTTCATGGTAAATCCGGTACGCCTAATCATACGCTGCTTGATGGTGCTTACCTGGGCGCCGCACTTCAATTCTAAACAAACACTCACCGCGAGCCCTACGCTCGCGGTGAGTCGTTGCATATAATCCAGTCATTTTCTTTACCCTCCTTTTTATCCAGATACTCTTCTTCCTTTTTCTCTTAAAACATTTCCTTTCCTGCGCTGATAGTAAAAAGACCGAGAGTGTAATGCAGGGCTGAGCCCTGCTACAGGTTGTAACGTAACCACCCGAAGAGTACGTTTCCGTTATTATAGGTGCCAGGAATATAGGTGAACTGGACATTCACATTTTTATAACTCGCTGAAAAAAGCGGGAATATAATCGGTAAGGGAATGTAGTTGCCCATATCTTTACGCGCCGTTATCCCGGCGGTCACCCCTAATCCCAACCTGAAATCTTTTTGTTGGCCTGGATGCCATCCTTTCTCCCATGCATAGCCGGTGACCGGTTGCCACTCATTATGTGAGTCTTTAAACACCATTCCATACAGTGCACTCCAGTTGCCATTGCTGTGATGACGAGAAACCCCCACTCCGGCACCCCAGGGCATTTCATTATAGCGATCGGTCTTTTCTTTATCGTACATGAACCGGTTATGCCAGCTGATAAAAGGAAGATAAATATCGTGGCTATCATAATCTGTCCAGGTTTGCGTAATATCGGAAACAATCCTGCTGCCCCAGCTTGCTGCATTTTCATCAGCATGAGTCTGGCCATAGGCACGTGTGGCAAAAAGAAGTAACCCGCTCCAGAGTAAAACAGAGCAAATCAACAAAAATAAATGATAAAAGCCGCCGATAAAGTCGATTTTTTCCTTACAGGGCTGCCAGGGGGTAGTGCTTTTCATTGCGAACACTCCAGTGGATAAAAGTAGTTAAAAATAATAAATAGGCCAGCGCATTAACAAAACATGAGACGAATTGTTAATAGCGCCAGAGATGACTGATTTTCTAAAACGAAATGACTAAGGTTGGATATTACGCCATCCTTAGTCATTGTGATTTAATTTATGGCTTTCTTTTTAAGGAGTTCGAACTCCTCCTGGCTAATAACGTCCTGGTCTAATAGTTTTTTGGCGTCTGATATTTGTTCCGCTGGTGATTTACAAAGACTATATTGTGCTGCGGCATTCGCATCCAGTCTGTAAGCACGTTGTCTTTTGGCCATTCCCTTACCTCTCAGAATGAGATAAAAAACAGAGGTGATCAGCGGGATGAAAAGTAACAGCATTATCCAAAGCGATTTAAAGAAGCCGTTGAGTGTATTGTCACGGAATAAATCAGTAACGATCTGGAAAATAACAAACAGATACGCAATAAAAAAGAATATGGAAAACAGGGTGGCTGCCATATTCCAATATTGTAATAGATGAGTCGTCACAATGATGCCCTCTTAAGGATATAAATGGTCACATGGAATAAATAAAAGATAAAAACCTGCCACAAAAAAATTTCATCCTTAATGAAAAGGACAATCATCCTGTTGTGGCAGATATGATAAAGCGCGTTATCGAGCTGGAGAGATCGTTACCTGACCGCGATGCGAGGTAATATTTACACGTTGCCCTACGACAAATTCACCTTCACGGGCAGGCTGCACGGTGACGAACTCTTGCCCGTTATCAGGACGAATAAAGAGTTCAGCCGCATTATGTCGCGCCATTCCTCGTTGTATCGACTGTCCTGCCATCGCGCCAGCAACGGTACCGCCAGCCGTCGCCAGCAGACGGCCGCTTCCGCCACCAATAGCATTACCGGCAGCACCGCCAATCAACGCGCCCCCGACTGTACCGGCAGCGCTGCTTCCGGTGTCGTTTTGGATTGTTATGTATCTCACCCCTGTGATTGTGCCGTGCGACAGTGCCATCACCTGACCGGAAAGCGCAGCACTTGCATGATGGGCAGAACCAACGGGTTTCTCAGTACAGCCAGCCAATGCCAGCAAACCGGCCAACATTAAAACAGAACGTGTAAACATCTCTCTTCCTTATGAGTAATCAACGACATCACGAATTAATGGACATGTCATACAGTGGCCGCCACCGCGTCCACGCCCTAATTCACTCCCAACAATTTCAATGACCTCAACGCCTTCTTTACGCAAACGGTCGTTTGTTTTGGTATTGCGGTCATAGGCGATAACGACACCTGGAGACATGGCGACCACGTTATTTCCGCTATCCCATTGCTGACGCTCGGTGTCGTAAACATTGCCTTCGGTTTCAACGACCCTGAGCGAGCGTAAATTGAGTGCCCTGGCTACCACCTCTGTTAACGGCTCTGAATAATGCTCCAGACGCATTCCGCCTGGGGAGTCGTCCTTAATCAGTGAAAAGACTTCGATTTGATCAACAATGGCGGGATATAGCGTCACTAAATCTCTGTCACAAAAGGTGAATACGGTATCCAGGTGCATCGCCGCTCTGAGCTTCGGCATCGCGGCAATAATAACGCGCTCGACATGGCTAAACGGGTTCGAAAACAGGGCAGATGCAAGCTGGGCAATGGCCTGATAGGACGTTCGTTCGCTCATACCGATTAAAACGGTCTTGTTGCCAATAGGCATAACATCGCCGCCTTCAAGGGTGGCGGATCCGTGATAACGCGTTGGATCTCCCCACCATGTATTGATCGTCTGACGGGTGAAGTCCGGATGGAACTTATAGATAGCAGTCGTCAGTAACGTTTCTTCACGGCGAGCCTGCCAGTAAAGGGGATTAAGCGTAACCCCGTTATAAATCCAGCTGGTGGTATCTCGCGTATAAAGCGTATTCGGTAACGGCGGGAGCAAATATTCACGCAGCCCTGTCGCTCTTCCGACGAGTTCAAGTTCTTCTTTATCGCCCCTGTGTCTGTTCAGCAAATCATAGGTTGAAAGCCCGCCGATCATAAACTCAGCCAGCCGATCTGCGGGTAACGAATCCAGGAACGAGCGTGTTTCATTAAGCAAACCCAACGGGATTTCATCAGCAGTAATCTGCTGTTCGATGAGCCAGTTGCGTGCCTGACGGTTAGCCAGCGTTTCGGAGAGCAGATCATGCATCTCAACAACGTCAACACCGCATCCGCGCATTTTGTTAATAAAATCGAGATGATCCTGACGGGCACGCTCTACCCACATGACATCATCAAATAACAGTCGGTCGCAATTGCCCGGTGTAAGACGGCTATGTGCTAACCCAGGGGCGCACACCATCACTTTGCGTAACTGGCCGACCTCGGAGTGAACACCCAGTGGTATATCTTGCATAGTGTCTCCTTAAGAGAGTAATTAAATGGTAATATTTCCGTTTATAATTCCATAAATACAGGCCAAAGCCGCGAGCACGATGGCGGTAAATAATATTCGTTCGGTACCAGAGAATATTTTTTTGTTTTGCTCACGCTTAGCAATGTAATAAAGCAGTGTGCCAGGCGCATAAATAACGGCGGACAGCAGCACATACGTTAATCCGCCGGCATAAATCATCAAAAAGGCATAGGCAGTGGCAATGACAGAGATCACCAGGTCTTTATAATATCCCTTTGTGCACTGTTCGTAGGTTTCTCGTGTAATAACCAGCTTCAGGCTATACGCGGCAACCAGAAGATAAGGGATAAGCGTCATCGCGCTGGTTAGCTCAAGGGCTAACAGGAATGCGTAATCGCTGAAAAAAGTGATAACTAAGAACAACTGTATCGCGATATTCGTCAACCATACGGCTGAAGAGGGAACCCGCCAGCGATTCTCGCGTGCAAAAACGGCAGGCATGCTCTTTTTCAACGCCGCGGAATAAATAACCTCCGCAGCGAGCAATGACCAGGAAAGATAGGCTCCGAGGACAGAGATAATTAACCCCACGCTGATGAAAATCATGCCCCAACGTCCCACTATGCTTTCGAGGACACCGGCCATTGAGGGTTGCCGTAAGGCCCCCAGTTCAGCCTGGGGCATAACGCCATAAGAAAGCATGGTGACTAACATCAGTAAGCACAACACCCCGATGAAGCCGAATACGGTCGCCAGGCCAACGTCTTTCCGGTTAGTTGCATAACGCGAGTAAATACTTGCCCCTTCGATTCCAAGGAATACGAATACGGTCACCAACATGGTGCTTCTGACCTGGGAAAAGATTGATCTGAAGAGAGGTGGCTCTCCGGCGGCCCCGCCCCAGAAATTAAGCATAAACATCTCTTTTTTGAATGCCATTATCAGAATGGCGATAAATACAAAAATAGGGATGATCTTGGCACAGGTGGCCAGGGTATTTATAAAGGCCGCTTCTTTAATACCCCGCAATACCAGGAGATGAAAAGACCATAAAACAACTGATGAGACAGCGATTGCCAGCAGCGTATTACCTTCGCCAAATGCAGGGAAAAAAGCGCCTAATGTTGATTTAATTAAAATAAAATAGGATACGTTGCCGATACATGTACCCGCCCAAAAACCAAGTGCCGAAATGAAGCCCGGATATTCGCCGAAACCGGCTTTAGCGTAGCTAAAGACGCCCGCATTGAGTTCAGGCTTTCTTTGCGCAAGGTTCTGGAATACAAATGCCAGCATCAGCATACCGCCACCGGCAATCACCCAGGCAATAATTGCACCAAGCCCACCGGTTGCTCGTCCGAATGCAGCAGGTAATGAAAATATACCCGCTCCGATCATCGCTCCGACGACAAGCGTCGTTAAAGACCAAAGCGATAGCGTATTGGTCGTAGATTTGTTCATATAATTTTCTTAACAATGAAGCTGTGATTGATGAAGTGTGAGTTTAAAAGCGTTAAATATACCGTACTTAAATGAAGTTAATTTTTATGCCATCAAGGCAGCACAGGGGCTGGGTGTAACTCAGATCGCACCGTTTAGATCGTAATAATAACCCTCTTCTCTTTGATTTCTGATTTGCCCGCTGTTGTAGGGTGCCAGTTTCTTTCTCAGACGACCAATAAGCACCTCGACGGTATTGTTTTCTTTACCCATCCAGTCGTGGTAGAGATGTTTCATGATTTTACGTTTGCTCAGCGCCTTGCCTTTGTTCTTCACCAGTAGCTTCATAATTTCAAATTCAAAACGGGTCAGTCGAATTTTTTGCTTGTTGATGAAGAGTACCTTGCTGTTTAAGTCGAGTTCTAAATTACCTGCAGTAATACGGCTGGAAGGGGTGAGATAATTCCGGCGTACTAAAACCCAAATTCTGATGATAATCTCTTCAATATGACTAGACTTGACAACATAATCGTCAGCACCGCTTTCAAACGCTTTCACCTTGTGTTCAATATCGTTGCTGCTGTTAAGGATCATGATGCGGATAGTGCGCCCTTCGCGTCGCCACTTACGAATCGCCTGTAACTCAGCAGTGGAAAGCGTTTCAGATGCCATAATCAGGAGTTCAGCTTTATTTGAAAACATAAACATTTCCACTTCCTCAATACTCGAAGATACATCAGTTAAAATACCTGCCTCTTCAATTTGGGTTTTCAAATAATGCTGATTTATAATGTTAGGATCTAATATTAACACGCGCATATCTTCCTCTCACTTTGTTGCTTCGCCTGTTAGGGTTAATGACATTTTATGAAATGGATTTCTATGCTTTAAGATAAAAGCATCGTCACCAAAAAGTTGGCTAAATAATACTTTCGAAATAAATTCAAACAATTCTTTTATGAAGGATATTAGAAATACAAAATAAAAAAATGCAGAATAAAAGAAGTGAAGGGAAGAGTATGAGAAAAGCAGAGGAAGTAGAATTTAATCAAGAAAAATCACATTTAATAAGATTTTTGTTCTGATTTTTTGGCGTGTGGAGTGTTTGTTTAGATGAACGTATGGTTGCTCCAATTGCTTTCTGGTTGGGTTTTTGTTAAGAGTTAAGTGCGAATTTTATTTCTTGATTTAACAATCTATACATCTGTCTTGCATTCATAACATTAGCACAATGAGCCATGTGCTTGCGTCAATAAACTCATTTTCGGCAAATAAATATGGCACGCTGCAAATCGCTTATTCTCCAGGTTTTGGGGTCAAGCTTCTGGATCTTATAGTGCAGGACAGGTTGGCTGGTGGTGAGTTTTTCAATCAGCAAAGAAGGTGCATTATCCTGCGGATTAGCAAGAAATTTACCTTTTGTGACTTTGTGGAATCCGTTTTGCACGTCTGTGTCGATGGTCATGTTTCCTGTACGATCGACAAGATACTCTTTACCATAATAGTTCAACGTGCCGTATTCGCTCACCGTGACGAGACCATCGTTGGTAATGTGGAAAACAATTTTGATATTTCCATTAATCCCTTGCTGGACATTATTTGAATCTTCATAGTTGATATGTACCGTCGACATACAGTTCATCGGCAGGTAATCATAAACACCAACAAGCTTGTATATTCCCATTGCAAGCAAGGGAAGCATCAACAGGCATAAAACAATATTAATTGTTGTTAATATTGACGAAGTTTTCGCATTCATGTCCTTTCCCTGTATTTTGTTTGCCACACAGGGCAATGTGAGTTGAGTACACCTTGCTTTTTAAAGGCGCTCTGTTGTCATCAAAATAGATATTTTTGGGATATTGCTGGCATTTTAATGCGATTCTTTGCCCTAAATTTGTATTAAAAAATGAGTCAATATTCTCTTGTTTGACGCCATTTTCGTCAGTATAGACATCGCATAATCCGACTGACTTATATTTATGCATAGTGCTATCGTTTAAATGGTACAAATAAAAGGCAGTGATGGTGCTCACCATTAAAACGGTTAATGCTATTGTGCTAATGTAAAAACCTTTGTGGGAGGAACAGATTTTTTTAAATTTTTCGTACGTGCTACTACGTGTAGTACTAACACGAGTACACTGACAGTGCAGTACAAATCCTTGCTTTGGTATTGTTTCGATTTTGTCTTCAAGCGAGAATTCAAGAAATGCTTTTCGCAACAGGGATATGTTTCGATTCAGGTTGTTATCAGAAGCAACCAGACCATGTTCTTCCCAGACTTTTTCAAGGAGTTCAGTACGGCTGACCTGAGAATTATTGGCGTCAATAAGTGCATTTAATAATCGCGACGTCGCCAGTGAAAGCTCAACTTCGCGTTTATTATCGGTTAAAATGCGCGATTCATCATTATAATGCACTATCCCGTCAAGTAGGTACTGCATAGCTTAAACGTCCTCGCAAATGAATCTAAGCATTATAATTTTAGCGCTACTATTATTCAATCTTCTGATTTCTATTAAGAGTCGAGAAGACGTATTTTTACCGGGATAATTACACGTAGACAGAGGGACAAACTGCGAGGGCGGGGACGTTGCTTTCTCAACCATTCCTGAGAATGATTACTTTATGAATGATGCGGTGTGGCCGGGTAAGCGCAGCGTCACCCGGCGTTTTTCAGGCCAGTTCCAATTCCGCAAGGATCGCTGAAAGCGCCTCGCGCGGCTCTCCCTGAATTGCCTGCAACGGGAACGGCAAGCCGGGTGTTGCCACTTTTCCCCTCATTTCCGCCGCTGCCGCGATGACCCTTACGCTACCGTAACGACGGAACAGATCCCATAGCGGCTCTAACCGTTCTGACTCTGTACTTTTCCCCGAACGCGCTATCGCCAGCGCCGCTTTTGGGAACAACCCCGCGAGAACCGAATACCAGACGTCAAACCCGGCCTGCAGGGCTGAGGCTGCCCGCCAGTCACCGGCGATACCCAGTGTGACCGTATCAGGAAGCCGGGCACGTACCTGCGACAGGTCCTCCGGCACGCGGCCAAGCTTGATGGAGCCCACATATGGCAGAGACGCGACGGCAAACAGCAATTCATTGCTAAACGCAAAACCGGTCGTGGCAGGGTTATCGTAAATGCACAGCGGTACGGAGAGCTGGCGGGTCACCGTTTCATAGAGCTTAAATACTTCCTCATCCGTTAATCGCTGGTACGACACGGGTGCCATCAGCACGCCGGAGACTCCGGCCGTTTGCGCGTCGTCAGCCAGACGCAGAATATCGTCCAGCCGCATTGCGCCGATGCTGACGATAACCGGTATGTTACCGGCATGTTCCACCGCACAGCGTGTCACCCGGGCACGCTCTTCAACGGTCAGATAGGCATAGCTCCCGGTCGAGCCAAGAATGCCCAGTGAATCGACGCCTGCCTCAACCACGGGAGAGAGCAGATGCGTAAAGGCCTGCTCATCAAACGTGCCGTTTTTCAGGGGCGTTAACGGAAATGCGCTGACTCCACGAAACATTTTTTATCCTCTTACAGGGTCAGTAACTGCCTGTGCACCACTGCACCCGGCATCAGACGTTGCAGGTTATCAATCAGATCCGCTCCGGCTTCTTCCAGTGCCGTAAGCGGCATTGACGGCAGACTTTCCAGAATAAACCACATGGTTTGCGCCTGACTGTCAAGACGCGTCCGTATACCCTGGCGCCAGTTCCAGCGACGGCAGGTAACACCGAGGTCGTCGCGCCAGATAACCTCGCCCGGCTCCGGGTATTCCACCACCGGCTGCCCCTCTTTAAAGGTATCAAACGGCTCGCTGCCGTCCGCCAGCGTCAGGCGCGGCGCGCCTGAATAAGTCGCAAGATTTTCTCCACCAACCGGGATGGCGTAGCGAATGCTCACCGCGTTGTAGATATCCACCACCGGATCGAGCGGTGGCAGCGAGCCGTCTTTTAAGACCCGCTTACGTAAGGCGGATGCCGAGCAGGGCGTACGTTTCGGTTTTGCGCCGAAGGCCTTAAATACCTCATCCCAGCCGGAAAGGTGCGCGTCAGCCCACGGCACATCATCATTAAGCATCTGCTGGCAGGCTTGCGTGAGCACGGCCGGAGCGACTTCCGGGTGGGTAACCGGCGCAGCTTCAACCAGAATGCTCAGCGCCCGAAAGCCCGGGGCAATTGCGGCAAGGCGCGGGTCTATTGACGGCGTAACGAGAGACATAAATAATCCTGTATTGACTGTTTTATACCATGGTAGTGACCAATGACTGAAAAAGTCAATATAATGACTGAACAGGGTGCCGATATCGCCCAGGTAAGCCTGGCCGTAGCGAACCGCATACGCAACTGGCGTAAAGAGAAAAAACTGTCGCTGGATGAACTCTCGCGGCGTGCCAGCGTCAGCAAAGGCATGCTGGTGGAGATCGAAAAGGGCGCAGCCAACCCCAGCATCGCCATTTTGTGCAAGCTGGCTGCCGCGCTCGGTATCTCAGTGGCGGATATCGTTAACGTCTCCAGCGAGCCGCTGGTGCACGTTATCGAAGAAGCCGCGATCCCGGTGCTGTGGCAGGGGGAAAAGGGCGGACGCGCCAGACTGCTGGCAGGAACCGCGGGCCCGGATATGATTGAGCTATGGCAGTGGGAGATGCAGCCGGGAGAGCGTTTTACCTCTTCGGGGCATCCTGCGGGCACCTTTGAGCTGCTGCACGTGAACGAAGGCATATTAACCCTGACGGTGGACGAGACGGTTACGCAGGTTGCTGCCGGGGCATCGGCGGTGGCGAAAACGGAAGCTGCGCACGGCTATGCCAATGAGGGAAAAAAGGTGCTGCGCTTTACCATGACGGTGGCGGAGTTTCACCGATAAAAAGCAGCCCGGTGGCGCTACGCTTACCGGGCTGGTGTTGTAGGCCGGGTAAGCGCAGCGCCACCCGGCATTTTTTTACGCCTCTTCCACACTCACGCGCAGTGCCGCCAGCGCTTTACGTGCCGCCTTCAGCACCTGCTCACACTGCTCAATGGTCAGCGTCAGCGGTGGCTCAATGCGGATGGTTTTGGAATTGTTGAGCGTGCCGGCCACCAGCACCCGCTGGCGGAACATCTCGCTCGCGAAGCTATAGCCGATTTCGTTATCAACAAACTCAATGGCCATCAGCATCCCTTTACCTCGTGCCTCCTGGATCAGATCCGGGTATTCACGTCCCAGCTGACGGAAACCGTCCAGCAGCATGTCGCCTTTCTGCTCCGCCTGCGCAGGCAGGTTTTGCTCCAGCAGCACGTTGATGGTGGCCAGCGCGGCCGCACAGGCCAGCGGGTTACCGCCAAAGGTGGTGGTATGCAGGAACGGGTTGTCGAACAGCACCGAGAAGACCTCTTCGGTGGCAACCGTCGCACCAATCGGCATTACGCCGCCGCCGAGCGCTTTCGCCAGACACAAAATGTCCGGCTGAACATTCTCGTGCTCGCAGGCGAACATCTTGCCGGTACGCCCCATGCCGGTCTGCACTTCGTCGAAGATCAGCAGCGCGCCAAACTCATCGCACAGCTGACGTACGGCAGGCAGATAGCCCTGTGGAGGCAGGATCACGCCGCCTTCGCCCTGAATCGGCTCCAGGATCACCGCGGCTACGTCATCGCCGGTTTTACGGCATTCGCTGAGCACGGTGCGCATGGCATTAATGTCGCCGAACGGCACGTGGCGGAAGCCCGGCAGCAGCGGCATAAACGGTTTGCGGAAGGTGGATTTGGCGGTCGCAGACAGGGCGCCCAGGGATTTACCATGGAACGCGCCGCTGGTGGCGACAAAAGTGAATTTCCCGCGCGGCGACTGGTACGCTTTGGCGAGCTTAAGCGCCGCTTCGACCGATTCCGTGCCGCTGTTGCTGAAGAAGCTGTATTTCAGTTTGCCGGGTGTTAAGGCTGCCAGCGTTTTCGCGAGCATGGCGCGAAGCGGGTCGAGCAGTTCCTGGCTATGAAGAGGTTGTTTCGCGAGTTGATTCTGTACGGCGGAAACCACTACTGGATTACGGTGCCCCACGTTGAAAATGCCAAAACCACCCAGGCAATCAATAAACTCCTGTCCCTGGGTGTCGACAAGCGTATTCAGACTTCCCGCTTGCCACTCTACGGCTCCGTAATCCCCGCCGGCGGTAACAGATTTGCGATACTCCAGAAAACCTGGATTGACGTGCTCTTTAAAGTAATCGATGACCTCTCGGTTAAGTTGTTTCATCTCCTCATGATCAAGCGTTCGCTTCTCAATGAGATTCAGTGCGTGCGCGGTACAGGCAAGAGCCGAGGCGCTGGAAGGTAACCTGTTCAAAATATGCTCCCGGGGATCGCGTATCACATGATACTGCGTTAAGTATTGCAGGGATTACGCCACTTCAGCGGACTTAACGAAAATCGGGATAAACGCCAGGTTAAAATAATGTTGCGCAATATTTAATCATGCCGATGTTTTCCAGACGGGATTTAGCGGTACGGAAAACGGGGGCAGGAAGACGTGGATGGGGTCAATTGCACCAGGGGGGGGCAGGCGGTGCGACTTAAGTGGGCGTTAACAGATCATCCTTTGCAGGTAATTTCATTGTGAAAGTATTTAAAATCAATCAATTATAAAATCTCACAAAAAGTGCGGTTTAAGTGAAATCTGCGATCTCCATCAAGTTTAACAACTAAAGATAAATTGTTTACCGCCGAAAAAACAATAAACCACAAAATTAACATTCAAATAACCTGCAAGGGATGCTCACGATGTCCTCTCCAACCTATGTCACCCAGAATGAATATCTTCTGGACGATGACACCACCTTAATGTCTACCACAGACGTCCACAGCTATCTGACTCATGCTAACGACACCTTTGTTCAGGTGAGTGGCTATCAGCTTAATGAGCTGATGGGTCAGCCGCATAATCTGGTGCGCCATCCTGATATGCCTAAAGCCGCTTTTGCCGATATGTGGTACACCCTGCAACAGGGCGAGCCGTGGAGCGGAATTGTCAAAAACCGCCGTAAAAATGGCGATCACTACTGGGTGCGCGCCAACGCGGTGCCGATGGTGCGCCACGGGAAGGTCACCGGCTATATGTCGATTCGCACCAAAGCGACGGCAGAAGAGATCGCTACCGTGGAGCCACTCTATAAGGCCCTGAATGCCGGACGCTGTACTAAACGGATCCATAAAGGGCTGGTGGTGCGTCAGGGCTGGTTCGGAAAACTACCGGCAATGCCGCTGCGCTGGCGGGTACGCGGCGTGATGGCGGTGCTCTTTGGCGCGCTCGCCGCTACGCTGGTGGCAACCTCAGCAGGCTGGGTGTCGTTGGTCGCAGCAGCGATAATGATGCTGCTGGGCACGTTGTTGTTTGAACAGCAGATTGTCCGGCCGGTAGAGAATGTGGCGCGACAGGCGCTGAAGGTGGCAACCGGCGAGCGCAATAGCGTGCAGCACCTGAACCGCAGCGACGAACTGGGCCTGACCCTTCGCGCGGTGGGGCAACTGGGGCTGATGTGTCGCTGGCTAATCAATGACGTATCAAGCCAGGTGGTGAGCGTGCGCGACGGCAGCGACAAGCTGGCACAGGGTAATGAGGATCTGAACGACCGCACGCGTCAGACCGTTGCAAACGTGCAGCAGACCGTGGCGACGATGAACCAGATGGCGGCCTCCGTTCAGAGTAACTCTGAAACCGCCACCGAGGTCGATAAGCTCTCCGTAGCCGCCAGCAGTGCGGCGACCAAAGGCGGGAACGCGATGCAGACGGTAGTCAAAACCATGGACGATATCGCCGACAGTACCCAGCGTATCGGCTCCATTACCACCCTGATCAACGATATTGCCTTCCAGACCAATATCCTCGCCCTGAATGCGGCGGTAGAAGCGGCACGGGCCGGTGAGCAGGGCAAAGGCTTTGCGGTGGTGGCAGGGGAAGTTCGCCATCTTGCCAGCCGCAGCGCTAATGCCGCCAACGATATCCGTAAGCTGATTGATGCCAGCGCCAGCAAGGTACAGTCCGGCTCCGAGCAGGTACACGCCGCAGGACGCACCATGGATGATATCGTTGAGCAGGTGAAAAACGTCACGCAGCTGATCGCGCAGATTAGCCATGCCACCTCTGAACAGGCTACCGGGCTTTCGGAGTTAACCCGCGCAGTGGCTGAACTGGACAGCATCACGCAGAAAAACGCCGATCTGGTTGAAGAGAGTGCGCAGATCTCCGCGATGGTAAAACACCGGGCCGGACGTCTTCAGGATGCAGTGACGGTTCTCCATTGAGTCTGTAATGTTCCAGAAAAGCCGTTTATTCTGCCAGGCATAAACGGCTTTCGTCGCTTCATTTGTAATTATTCCTGCGATTTATTGTTAATTTTATATTAAATAACTAAAGAAAGTGCCTCAGTTATTTATCCCTGCCTAAGTCATTTTTCCCCGATGCTATTTCATAAATGCCCCGTCTGGTGGTTGAGTAACGATCGATACGGCTATATTAATAGCCTCTGCCTATCCATTGTGATGGTTATGAAATAAAAAAACGATCAAAGTCATAAAGTTAGCGGTTTCGTTACCGATAACGGTGATCGTCTGAGAAATAATCACATCGATGGAGTAAATATGTTCTTACATGACGTAAAAATCGGCACGAAATTATTTCTGGCGTTTGGATTCTTTATTGTCCTGATGGTGGTGAGCGCGAGTTTGTCTTTAATGAGTCTGAACCGGGCAAACAACGGGATGCAATCCATTATTACCAGTGATTATCCAACCACGGTAAAAGCGAACCAGTTAATCGATAACTTCCAGGAATTTATTAGCACTCAGCAGCTCATGCTGCTGGATGAACAGGGAACGTACACGGCGCAGTCGCAGCAGCATCTTAAAGAGATTAGCGAGCACATCACGGTGCTCCTCGGTGAGCTGAACAACGTGCTGCAGGATCAGCAATCGCAGCAGGTGCTCGCCGAGATACGCGGCGTGCGCCAGCAGTATCTGGACTCGCGCTATCGTATTTTGCAGGCGGTGCAGAACCACGATCGCGCGGGTGCGCTTCAGGAGATGATGACCAACACCCTCAAACTGCAGCAGGCCTATAAAGCCAAAGTGCAGCAGCTGATTGCGATTCAGAACACTGAGATGCAGAACGCCGGGGTGCAGGTGGAAAGTGATTTCAGGAGCAACCGTCTGCTGCTCATCCTCATTACTCTCTTCAGCGTGGCGGCAGGCAGCCTGATTGGCTGGTTTATCGTGCGTTCCATTACCCGTCCGCTGGGCCAGGCCGTGGATTTTGCGGCGGCGATTGCGGATGGCGATCTCACCGGCAGTATCACCTCGCACGGTAAAGACGAAACCGGCCTGTTGCTGCATGCCCTGATGGAGATGAAAACGCGTCTGCTGGACATTGTGCAGCAGGTGCAGACCGGCTCGGAGAATATCTCCAGCGCCGCCGCGCAGATTGTCGCCGGGAACCAGGATCTGGCTGCGCGCACGGAAGAGCAGGCTAGCTCTGTGGAGCAGACCGCCGCCTCGATGGAACAGATCACCGCGACGGTGAAAAACACCGCTTCGCATACCGGAGAAGCGACCAACCTGTCGGCGGATGCCGCGAAGGTGGTCAAAAACAACGGTGAGATGATGAAGCAGGTGACCAGCAAAATGCGCCTGATTAACGAGACCTCGAACCGGATGTCCGACATTATCGACCTGATCGATGCCATTGCCTTCCAGACCAATATTCTGGCGCTGAACGCGGCGGTGGAAGCGGCCCGGGCGGGCGAGCACGGTCGTGGCTTTGCGGTGGTGGCTGGTGAAGTGCGCCAGCTCGCGCAGAAGAGTGCTTCGTCAGCCAGTGAGATCCGTGAGCTGATTGAAAGCTCCACCAGCCAGACGCAGGACGGGATGAACCTGGTCGAGAAGGCGAGCGAGCTTATCAATGGCATGGTGGGCAACGTGGAAGAGATGGATGTGATCCTGCGTGAGATCCGCCAGGCCAGCCACGAGCAGACAGAGGGGATCTCGCAGATTAACAGCGCGATTGGCCTGATTGATGCCACCACCCAGCAAAACTCCGCGCTGGTGGAGGAGTCTGTTGCTGCGGCGGCCTCCCTCAACGAGCAGGCGATGCACCTGAAAGAGCTGGTACGCGTCTTCCGCGTGAGCGCGCACGCACCGGCTTAATCCAGCTGGGAGATCTCCAGCGCCGCGCGGTCGATCACGCCAACGATCTGCTTAAGCTGCGCGTCGCTGAGCGCTCCCTGATTCACCTTCAGATCTAACACCGCTTTGAAGTTATCCAGTGCCCGCTTCATCTGCGGGTTTTTGCGTAGCTGGAAACCGACCGCGCGGGCTTTGATACGCGCCTGAATCTGCTCAAGCTGTTCCTGGTTTTCCTCCAGCCACTGCTGTCCTGCCGCATTGATGGCAATGCGCTTACGCCCATTCTCTTCTTCCGTAATGGTGATAAACGCCTGATCCTGAAGATAATCCAGCGTCGGGTAAATCACGCCAGGACTCGGGGTGTAGTTCCCCTGGGTCAGGTTCTCAATCTCTTTGATCAGCTCGTAACCGTGGCTCGCGTTGCGGGTCAGAATATCCAGAATCACCAGCCGCAGATCGCCGTGACCAAAAAAGCGCGGTCGTCGTCCGCCGCCATCATGTTCGTGTCGCATAGTGTGCCTCGTAAATTGATATATCTAAACTATATCTAAGATATATTCAGATGCAATCTAAAAGATCTTGCATTCTTGCTGATTAGCAATCATTATCATTTAAAATCAATTTAGATATATCGTATTCACCTGAGAAGGGTCTTAACATGGCAACCACCCGCTATCCACAACGCGTGCGTAACGAACTGCGTTTTCGTGAACTGACCGTGCTCCGTGTTGAGCGCGTAAGCGCTGGTTTTCAGCGCATAGTTTTAGGCGGCGAAGCGCTGGAGGGCTTTAGCTCCCGCGGTTTCGACGATCACACCAAAGTGTTTTTCCCGGCCCCGGGAACGACGTTTGTTCCACCGGTGGTCACCGACGAGGGCATTGACTGGGGCGACGGCGTGCGCCCGCAAAGCCGGGATTACACGCCGCTGTACGACGCCGCGAAGCACGAGCTGGCGCTTGATTTCTTCGTGCATGACGGTGGCGTTGCCAGCCAGTGGGCGCTAGAGGCGAAAGTGGGCGACAGGCTGACGATTGGTGGCCCGCGCGGTTCGCTGGTGGTACCGAAGGATTACGCCTGGCAGCTGTATGTGTGCGATGAGTCCGGGATGCCGGCGTTGCGTCGCCGCCTGGAAGGCATCGCCAGCTTGCCGAAACGCCCGGAAATTCACGCGGTGGTCACCGTCGGGGATGAATCATACAAGGATTATCTGGCGCACCTGAGCGCGTTCAACATCACCTGGGTGATCGGCCACAGCGAGCAGGCGGTGGTTGAGCAGCTGCCGTCGCTGAACGTTCCGGCGGAAGATTACTTTATCTGGCTGACCGGGGAAGGGAAGGTGGTTAAAAACCTGAGCCGACTGTTTGAGACTGAGGCTATCGATCAGCAGCTGGTGCGTGCCAGCGCGTACTGGCACGCGAAATAATTACGCTGCTGAATCGAGCTGCGCTTCGCTCACCTGATGTTCGAGCGAGGCGCGGACCTCGTTCAGCGCCTTTTCCTGCTGCGCGAAGTACGCTTCCATATTGCTGAGCGACGACACCAGCAGCCAG
Source organism: Enterobacter cloacae subsp. cloacae ATCC 13047 (assembly GCF_000025565.1). Lineage (NCBI taxonomy): Bacteria > Pseudomonadati > Pseudomonadota > Gammaproteobacteria > Enterobacterales > Enterobacteriaceae > Enterobacter > Enterobacter cloacae. The sequence goes on along the minus strand of NC_014121.1, from coordinate 4,573,898 downwards.
GATTCTTCTTTCTCCAGTTCTGCCAGCTCGTTCACTAAGGTGTCGATCTGCTCGCGAACCTGAGCCATTTTTTTGCGGATGCGCTCCAGATCGTTCAGCCTGTCGCTGGCCATCAGCGGCTCGAAGCCCTGCTGCAGGCGCGCCACCAGAGAACGAATGGCTTTGACGTCTCCACGCTGTTTAGCCTGGTTGAGCTGCACCATCATCGCGTTGGCTTCTTCTTTCAAATCGTCCGCCACCAGATCCGGGTGACACAGCTTGCTCGCCTGCCGCCAGAGCCGTTTCAGCTCGTCCCGATCCTCCTGTGAAAGATCTTTCCCTTTACGCAGACGCACTTCGGCATCCTGATGCTGCTCGCGGTATTTCTCGTACTCTTCGTTGGCCTCGTCACGCGCCTGACGCGCAGGCTCTTCCTCACGCGTTAAGCCGCTCTCCAGCTCCAGCGCCTCGGCAAGCAGGTTGGCAATCAGGTTACTTTGCTGCTGCAGATGCTTACGCGCCTCGGCTGCCTGTACGGAATCGGCAGGAAGTTCGCGCCAGCGCTGGGTGAGTGTTGCCAGCACCTCCACGGCCTGGGCCATGTAGCGCTGACAGCGGCGATAGTCTTCCTCGCGACGACGGGCCTCAGCCTGCTGGCGGCGCAGGTTCAGCTCGGCCAGCGTTTTACGCAGGGCGAGGATCTGCTGCATCAGCGGACCCAGGCGGGAGAAATAGAGATCGTTGAACTCATCAAGCTGCTGTACGCGCGCGTTACGGCGGTCAATCAGATCGCGCAGTCGCTCTTCCAGCGCTTTCAGTTCCAGTTTGCTCGCGGCGACCTGCGGATCGCGCCATGGCGTCACGGCACGCTGGCTCTGTAGCCACGCGACGATCGCGGCGATGGCCGCGGTGTAGTTTTTCTGCTCAAGCGCCACGACGATTGCCTGTAGCTCATCGTCAAACGCTTCATTTTTCAGCCGGGTTAGCTGGCTCTGAATGATGTCGTCATCTTCCAGTTCAATGGCATTTTTAATGATTTCTAGCCGTTTGATCGGTGTGCTCATGATGCCTTTCGCTTTGGCGCTTAAGTATTTGAGTTAAGGTTAGTTGTTGGAAACGCTACAGGAAATAATACACACGGATGATGATCGGCGCGATGGGGGATTTCTTTAGATTTACGCAGTGTCACCCGCTAAATTCTGAAAATGCAGCAAAATAGACCTTAAATTAAATGTGTGTATTTACACTGTTTACTTTTTGACATAAGTTGCGCGTTTTTTGACAGGCAAGTCTGAAAACGGACTTTTAGCAAGGAGTGGCAGTGATGTCAGGGAAAACGTCGATACTACAGGTGCTGGCTGGCATGGCCTTGCTGGCAGGTGCTGCGCAGGCGGCCCCCCTGTCTCCGGCCGACCGTAATACTATTCAGCAGCAACAGCAGCAGCTGCTGGATGAAAACCAGCGCCAGCGTGAAGAGCTGGAGCGCAGCGTGGTATTACCGCGTCCTGTTCAGCCCGACAGTGCCGCGACTCCGCAAGGTCCCTGTTTTGTTATCTCGCGCATTGAGCTGACGGGTACCACCCTTCTTTCTCCGTTAGCCAAAGATCGCCTGGTTGCGCCGTGGGTGAACCAGTGTCTTGATATGGCGCGTCTCAACGCCCTGACCAACGCCGTCTCTGACTGGTATATCAGCCGGGGGTATATCACCAGCCGCGCATTTTTAACCGAGCAGGATCTCTCTGGTGGCGTACTGCATCTCGCGGTACTGGAAGGCAAACTCCAGCAAATCCGGCTTGAAGGGGTTCCCGCCCGCACGCTGAGCATGACCTTCCCCGGCCTCGAAGGGAAAATTCTTAACCTGCGCGATATCGAACAGGGCATGGAGCAGCTTAATCGCGTGCGCCAGACGCCGGTTGAAATAGAAATTTTGCCCGGCGACAGACAGGGCTATTCAATCGTCAATCTGACGGCTTCGCCTGAATTCCCGCTCAGCGGTTCAGTGAGTTTCGATAACAGCGGGCAAAAGAGTACCGGTACCGGACAACTCAATGGCGCGCTGTACGGCAATAACCTGCTGGGGCTGGCGGATAAGTGGTTTATCAGCGGCGGGCGCAGCAGCGATTTTTCGAACAGCCATGATGCTCAGAATTTTGCCGCCGGGGTCAGCGTGCCTTACGGCTACGGCTTGCTGGACTACAGCTACAGCTGGAGCAACTACCTCAGCACCATCGATAATAACGGCTGGCTCTGGCGTTCGACGGGCGACACCGAAACCCACCGTCTGAATGGCTCATGGGTCCTGTTCCGCAATGGCGATATCAAAACCGGCGTGTCGGCGGGCATCACCCACCGCATCAACCATAACTATCTCGACGATGTTCTGCTGGCTACCAGCAGCCGCAAACTTTCAAGTTTCTCCCTGGGCCTTAACCACACGCAAAAAATTGCCTCCGGCGTGGCGACCCTGAACCCGACCTTCACTCAGGGTGTGCCGTGGTTTGGCGCCGAAGATGATAACGACAAACATGGCGATGTGCCGAAAGCCGAGTTCCGCAAATGGAGCGTCAACGGCAGTTTTCAGCGCCCGGTTGCTGACGGGCTGTGGTGGTTGACCAGCGTCTATTTTCAGTGGTCGCCGGACCGGCTGTACGGCAGCGAGCGCCTGACGCTGGGGGGAGAGGCCTCCGTGCGCGGCTTCAAAGAGCAGTACCTCTCCGGTGATAACGGCGGTTACTGGCGAAATGAACTCAATTATTCGCTCTTTACGCTGCCGTGGGTGGGGGATGTCGGCCTGCTGGCGGCAGTTGACGGTGGCTGGCTGAAGAAGGACGGATTTGACCGTTACGCCTCCGGCACACTGTGGGGCGCCGCGTTTGGTCTGACGACGGCTCATCGCGGCTATTCAAGCCAGTTTACCGTTGGCACACCGATGGCGTATCCGGATTGGCTGGCACCGGATCACCTCACGATTTACTACCGCGTATCAGTGGCTTTCTAAGGGACAGGGATGATGAAACAGGATCAGGTTCGTTTTTCACAGCGCGCGCTGAGCGCGTTACTGAGCGTTCTGCTGGCGACGCAGCCGCTGTTACCTGCGGTGGCGGCATCCATCACCCCGTCCGGCAATACGCAGATGGATAAGGCGGCTAACGGCGTGCCGGTGGTGAACATCGCCACGCCGAACCAGTCCGGTATTTCCCATAACAAATACAACGACTACAACGTCGGGAAAGAGGGGCTGATCCTCAATAACGCGACCGGGCAGCTTAACCAGACTCAGCTTGGCGGGCTTATCCAGAATAACCCCAACCTGAAGGCCGGGCAGGAAGCCAAAGGCATCATCAACGAAGTCACCGGCGCTAACCGCTCAAATTTGCAGGGCTATACCGAAGTGGCCGGCAAGGCGGCGAACGTCATCGTGGCGAATCCCTACGGTATCACCTGTAACGGCTGCGGATTTATCAACACGCCGAATGTGACCCTCACCACGGGTAAACCGGTGCTTGATGCCAGCGGTAAGCTGCAATCTCTTGATGTAACCCAGGGGGCGGTCACCATCGAGGGCGCGGGCCTCAATGGCTCGCAGAGCGATGCGGTGTCGATCATCTCCCGTGCGACGGAGATCAACGTGCAACTGCATGCGAAAGATTTACGTGTCGTTGCAGGGGCGAACCGCGTAGCGGCGGATGGCAGCGTCAGTGCGTTAAAAGGTGAAGGTACAGCCCCGAAGGTCGCGGTAGACACCGGCGCGCTGGGCGGCATGTATGCCAACCGGATCCGTCTGGTCTCCAGTGAAACGGGGGTGGGCGTAAACCTGGGCAACCTTAACGCGCGACAGGGGGATATTGCGCTCAGCAGTGCGGGAAAAGTGGTGCTGAAAAACACCCTTGCCAGCGGCAGCACCACGGTCAGCGCAGCGGACGTAACGTTACGCGGGGACCATAAAGCGGGTGGCAACGTCACGGTCTCCGGCCAGACGGCGCTGACGCTTGACCAGGCTCACGTTGCCGCCGATAACAACCTTCAGTTAACAACCCGCGGCACGCTGACGCAAAACGGCGGTGCGTTCACGGCGGCAAATGACGCTACGCTTGCCGCGACCACCCTGATCCAGAGCGTAGATGCCCAGGCAAGCGCGGGTCGTCATCTTGCCGTAAATGCTGAGAAAAACGCGGCGCTTAACGGTTCTGTTGTGGCGGGGCAGCAACTGTCGGTTAAGGGTGGCGAACTGGTGCAGCAGGGAAATCTCAGTGCTTCCGAGATTGCCCTCAACGCGCAGACGTTGACCCAAGAGAGCCGTAGCACAACAAATGCCAGCGGGAATATCACGCTCACCACGTCTGGCCACAGCCAACTGAAAGGCAGCACAACCGCCGGACAATCTCTCGCCGTCAGCGCGGGCAGCCTCGCTAACCATGGCGCATTAGCCGCCGTGGCGGATACCCGGATAAACACCGGTATATTCAGCAATACCGGCACCGTTCAGGGCAACAGTCTTACCGTCTCCGGGACGGATATCACCAGCTCCGGCGCGCTGAAGAGCGCCTCCACGCTGGATATCCGCGCAGACAATGCCACGCTTTCCGGTGAGACCGGCGCGAAAGGGAAAACCACCGTAACCGCCAGCGGCAATCTGAACAACAGCGGCACGCTTATCAGCGATGACACGCTAACGCTGAACGCGGCGCAAATCGTCAACAGCGGTACGCTTTCCGGTGTCCGGGGGCTCACCACCTCAGGGAAGACGTTCACCGCCAGCGCAACGTCAGTGACCCAAAGCGACGGGGATGTGGCGCTGAACAACACCGATACCACGCTTGCTGGTGAAACCAGTGCCGGTGGCGCCGTTACCGTGCAGGGCCGCAGCCTCAACACCACGGCCACGGCACAGACACAGGGCAACAGCGTCGGCGTGGCCGTGCAAAACGCAAAACTTGAAGGAACTCAGGCTGCCAAAGGCAACATGACGTTGAAGGCTGACAGCAGTCTCAACCACACGGGGAAATCATCAGCTTCAGGGCTTAAGGTTGAAACCGGCCATCTCAGCAACAGTGGAACCCTGACGGCCTCCGCGCTTGTAATCGACAGTCCTGAGGTCATTAACGGTGGTCTGATCCACGCCGGACAAACGCTGTCGCTGGTTACCCGTCTGCTGGATAACCGCAGCAGCGGCGTGCTGTACAGCCCGTCGGCACTGTCACTTTCCCTCTCTGAACTGAACAACGCCGGTATTATCACCAGCGACGCGGCGCTTTCCCTCTCTGGTTCAAATCTGACCAACAGCGGCGAGCTGAGCGGGACTTCACTGGCAATTGATTACGAGACGCTGAAGAACAGCGCGGAGGGGATGTTGCTGGCTCAAGGTGCAAACCGCATCACGGCACAGTCGGTGTCCAGTGCGGGCAGCATGGTGGGCAACACCCTGACGCTGAATGCCGATCGCCTGGAAAGTGCCGGTCTGTTACAGGGCGATAGCGCATTATCACTGACCGCCGGAATCCTGAATTTACTGACAGGCTCCCGCACGCTGACGGGCGGAGCGCTCGGCCTTTCAGGTACCACGCTGACTACCGCAGGGCAGCTCCAGGGACAGGATGTCAGCATCCGTTCCCACGACTGGACTAACCGCGGAAGTTCCCTCGCGACCGGCTCACTTGACGTTACGACCGCTGGAACGCTCAGCAATACCGGCGAACTGATGAGCCAGGGCAACGGGACGCTGAATGCGGTCACTACCGTTAACAGCGGCAATATGTTGTCGGCCGGTGACCTTTCGCTTAACGGAAAGACGCTGCGCAACAGCGGTACGCTTCAGGGGAATCGCGTCACCGCGCATCAGGACACCATCACGAACAGCGGAACGCTGACCGGGATTGCCGCCCTGATGCTGGCCGCCCGCCTGGAGATGGCGGCGCCATTACTGACGCTGGTAAATGACGCGTCGGGATCGTTACTGACTGCGGGCGAGTTGTCCGTGACTGGCGGCGATCTGCGTAACGCAGGGCAATGGCAGGGGAAACGGGTACTTATTCATGCGCAGGCGCTTACGAACGGCGGTGCGATCCAGGCAGAAAATTTACTGGATGCGCAAATCGACAGCACCCTTACCGGGACAGCGGGCAGCAAAATCACCTCCAATGGAGAACTGGCGCTCTCAGCACTGACGCTGGCAAACAGCGGGCAGTGGATTGCAAAACACCTCACGCTGGGGGCCAGTACCCTGAACAACAGCGGTGAGATCACCGGCGTTGTTGCGCTTTCGGTCGCCCTTACGCAGCTGAATAACCAGGCCGGAGGAAAACTGCTCAGCGCAGGCGCGCTGACGCTTGATGTGGAAAATGCAACGAACGCCGGGCAAATCCAGGGGAAAGCGACCACGGTTACCGCCGGTCAACTCATTAACAGCGGACGGCTTCAGGGAGAAGCGCTGACGCTGAATGCCTCGGGCGCGCTGAACAATACCGCCAGCGGTGTGCTGCTGAGCGAGAATGCGCTGACTGTATCGACAGCCACGCTGAACAATCAGGGCACGCTGCAGGGCGGTGGGGAATCTTCGGTGAAGGCCACCACCCGCGTACAGAACGACGGCAAAATGCTCTCCGGTGGCAAACTCACACTGACCGCACCGGAACTGGCGAACAGCAGCAGCGGGCTGGTTCAGGCGGTGAGGTTGCTGCTGGATGTGGTGAAAGCCGTGAATGGCGGAAATGTCCTCGCAACGACACGCGCAGAACTGCGCGGCAGCTCGCTTGATAACAGCGGCACACTCCAGGGCGCTGATTTGCAGGCAAATTACCAGAGCGTTACCAACAGCGGAACGGTATTAGGCACCACTTCGCTTACGATAAACGGTGACGCTCTTGATAATACCGAGAGCGGTAAGCTCTACAGCGGGGATAAGCTGCTGCTCGACGTGCGTAATTACAGCGGCCGTGGTGATGTGGTTTCTCTGGGCGACACCACGCTGAAACTGGTTAACGCGCTCGTTAACACCGGCACCCTGGCGGCAAGTAAAACGCTGTCTGTCTCATCGCAGAATGCCATGACGAACAGCGGCGTAATGCAGGGCAATGCCATTGCCCTCAGTGCTGGCGGAGCGTTCACGAACAACGGTACGCTCACCACCGGGAACGGTAGCAGTACCTTCAACGCGCAGAGCCTGTTGCTCAATGCGTCCGGCTCGCTTCAGGCAGGCGGAGATGTGCAGCTTACCTCACGTGAAAATATCACCGTCAACGGTTTCACCGGTACAGCGGGCAGTCTGACGATGACGGCCGCCGGTACGCTGCTGAACACGGCGCTGATTTATGCGGGCAATAATATCTCTCTGTTTGCTGCACGTATCCACAACATATACGGCGATATTCTTGCGGATAACAGCCTCTGGATGCAGAAGAATGCAGTCGGGGAGGCAAACGCTGAAGTTGTTAACCGCTCCGGTACGATTGAGACCACACGCGGTGATATCACCGTTAATACCGGCCATTTACTCAATGAAGCCGATGGCCTGACTGTCAGCCAGTCTGAACGGGAATACCCGGATGCCATTCCTGCCGCAGATGAACACTACTTTAGTTATGATCTCAACGGCAGACGTTCGGATTTTGTCCTCCTTCTTGAAGACTGGAAAAACGATGGCAGTAAGGTTGTGTATGACTGGTATGAGCAGTGCCTTGGGAGTGGTGCTAATGGCAGTGGTCAGTGCAGGGACAGGGTTGATTATCGCCTCACAGGGGAGGACATCCGGCAGTTCCTGCTGAGTGAGTCTGTGGTTTCCGTATCCGCCACTGGCAGTTCAGCCCGAATTGCTGCCGGACGCGATATTACGATTAATGCCGGAACGCTGGATAACCGTGCCAGCCATATTCTTGCTGGCCGTAATGCCGTTCTTGCTGGGGGAACACTGAATAACCTTTCTGCGGAAGGTGGACGCCGCGTTACGTACGTTCAGGCTGAATACCGTTGCGAGTGGTTTTACCGGGACTGCAGCGATAGCAAATGGGAGCCTCTGACACAATATCCGGACGGAAGTTGGGGCTGGTTTGATGAGGACTACGGCTGGTATGGCTGGGTGCCTTATATCCTCGGTGAACGCACAACCGAATTTGTGGCTGATGGCGGTGTATACCGCTCAGTCATCAGTGCTGGCGGTAACGTTAGCGCAAACTTTACGAGTGATATCAGCAATACTAACGTCACCGCAAATTCGGGTGAGTTCAGTAATACGATTGATGCCCCAACGCTGAATACGCTCTCGCCTGAAGCTATTGGTAAGGGCCTTAACAGTGAATCACTGGCACAAGGTGGCAGTGCGGACATTCGTTTCCCTGAACAACTGGGCAATATCACTGACGCCCTGAAAGATATCTCCGGCGGTTCATCGCTCTCCGACCAAAACGGCAGCAGCGGTAACTATCCACTGCCGTCCGGCAACAACGGCTATTTTGTTCCATCCACCGATCCCGATAGCCCGTATCTGATTACGGTGAACCCGAAGCTCGATGAACTCGGCAACATGGACGACAGCCTGTTTAATGGACTGTATGACCTGCTTGGCATAACACCCGGTGCCACACCGCGTGAAACCAACAGCGCGTATACCGATCGGAACCAGTTCCTTGGCTCGTCCTATTTCCTGGACAGGCTCGGCCTGAACCCGGATCGCGACTACCGGTTCCTCGGCGACGCGGCGTTTGATACCCGTTACGTCAGCAACGCGATTCTGAACCAGACCGGTAGCCGCTATATCAATGGCATCGGCTCCGATCTCGATCAGATGCGCTACCTGATGGACAGCGCCGCAGAGCAACAAAAAACGCTGGGGCTGAAATTCGGCGTGGCGCTTACGGCTGAGCAGGTTGCCGCGCTCGATAAAAGCATGCTCTGGTGGGAGTCAGCGACCATCAATGGTCAGACGGTGATGATCCCGAAAGTCTACCTGTCGCCGAAGGATGTCACCGTTCACAGCGGCAGCGTGATTAGCGGCAATAACGTCCAGCTGGCGGGCGGTAACGTCATTAACAGCGGCAGTACAATTGCGGCGCAGAATGGGCTCTCAATCGACAGCAGCAACAGCCTGAGCAACCTCAACGCCGGGCTGCTGAGCGCAGGTGGCGGGCTGAACCTGAGCGCGCTGGGGGATATCAATAACATCGGATCCACCATCAGCGGCAAAACGGTAGGGCTGGAGAGCGTCGCGGGCAGCATTAACAACATCACCCGCGCACAGCAGTGGAATGTCGATGCGGGAAATGTGCATTTCAGTGGCACCGATGTCGGCAAGACGGCCTCCATCACCGCCACCGACGGGCTGACGATGCGCGCCGGACAGGATATCAACGTGACCGGCGCAAACGTGTCGGCGGGTGGCAGCCTGGGAATGGCGGCGGGGAATGATATCAACATCACCGCCAACGAGATTGTGACCAGCGAAGGACGCGCCGGGCGCAACCGCGCGACCACGGAGACGGCGTCCGTCACACATCAGGGCAGCACCCTGAGCGCGGGCGATGACCTCACCCTGCAGGCAGGTAACGATGTGAATGCCCGTGCGGCAGCGATAGCGGCGGAAGGCGATGTGGGCATTCAGGCCGGTCGGGATGTGGACCTGCTGGCGGAAGCGTCGATGGAACGCTCCAGCAGCCAGGCGAAGAAAAAAACCGCCATTGACGAATCTGTTCGTCAGCAGGGTACGGAGATTGCCAGCGGGGGGAATACGGTGATCCTCGCAGGGCGCGACGTAACCGCGCAGGCAGCTGACGTGACAGCGCAGGGCGATATCGGCGTGGCGGCAGGCCGCGACGTAAATCTGACGACGGCGACGGAGAGCGATTACCGCTATCGGGAACAAACTAAAACCAGTAGCGGCTTCCTGAGCAAAAAGACCACCCACACCATCGAGGAAGAGAGCGCGACACGGGAGAAAGGCTCGCTGCTGAGCGGCGATAATGTGACGGTGTCGGCGGGTAACAACCTGCGGGTGTTAGGTTCTGCGGTCGCTGGCGATGGCGATGTGGCCCTTTCCGCAGGCAACAATGTGGACATCGTGGCGGCGACCAACACCGACACGGCCTGGCGCTTTAAGGAGACCAAAAAGTCCGGCCTGATGGGCACGGGCGGCATTGGCTTCACCATCGGCAGCAGCAAGTCCACCCACGATCTTCGCGAGCAGGGTACCACCCAGAGCGAGAGCTTCAGCACCGTCGGCTCGACGGGCGGCAACGTCAGCATTGCAGCGGGCAAACAGGCGCATATCGGCGGGGCAGATATCATCGCACAGAAGGATATCAGCCTGACCGGTGACAGCGTGGTGATTGAGCCAGGACATGACAAACGCACCCGCGATGAGAAATTTGAGCAGAAGAGCAGCGGGCTGACGGTGGCGCTGTCCGGGGCGGCGGGGAGCGCGGTGAATAACGCGGTCACCACGGCCCAGAGCGCGAAGCAGAGCAGCGACTCACGTCTGGCGGCACTGCAGGGTACGCAGGCGGCGCTGTCAGGCGTACAGGCCGGACAGGCCGTGGCGCTGGACCAGGTGAAGGGCGACTCTGACAAACGCAATAACAACACCATCGGCGTCAGCGCGTCGATTGGGTCACAGTCGTCCAAATCCTCATCGCACATGGAGAGCGAAACGACCACGGGCAGCACCCTGAGCGCGGGCAATAACGTCACGATAAAAGCCACCGGAAGCGACATCACCGTGGCGGGAAGCCAGATTAAGGCCGGGAAGGACGTGACGCTTGATGCAGCACGGGACGTCAACCTGATTGCCTCGCAGGACACGCAGCAGACAACGGGTAAAAACAGCAGCAGCGGTGGTAGCCTGGGTGTTGGAGTGGGTGTCGGTTCCGGTGGGGCGGGCATCAGCATCTCGGCGAACGCAAACAGCAGCAAGGGGCACGAGAAGGGCAACGGTGTCTGGCAGAACGAGACCACGGTTGATGCGGGTAACCGCGTGACCATCAACACCGGGCGCGACGCGACGATCGCCGGGGCGCAGGTGAGCGGCGAAACCGTGGTGGCGGATATCGGGCGCGACCTGACGATTGCCAGCACCCAGGACAGCGATCACTACAACAGCAAGCAGAACAGCGTCAGCGGAGGTGCGGGTTACACCTTTGGTGCAGGCGGTTTCTCCGGCAGCATCAATGTCAGCCGCGACAAAATGACCAGCGACTACGACTCGGTGCAGGAGCAGAGCGGGCTGTTTGCAGGCAACGGCGGGTTTGACGTGACGGTGGGCAACCATACGCAGCTCGACAGCGGGGTGATTGCCTCCACGGCGACGGCGGATAAAAACCGTCTAGATACGGGCACGCTGGGCTTTAGCGATATCCACAACCAGGCGGATTTTAAGACGGAGCATCAGGGCGCGGGTATCAGTTCGGGCGGCAGCATCGGCAAGCAGTTTGCCGGGAATATGGCGAACGCTCTGCTGGCCGGAGGCGGTAACAGCGGTCACGCGGAAGGGACAACACAGGCGGCGGTGAGCGAAGGGACGCTCATCATCCGCGATAAGGAGAACCAGAAGCAGGATGTGGCTGACCTGAGCCGCGATGCGGAGCATGCGAACGGCAGCATCAGCCCGATATTTGACAAGGAGAAGGAGCAGCAGCGCCTGCAGGAAGTGCAGTTGATTGGTGAGATTGGCTCGCAGGTGGTGGATATTGCGAACACGCAGGGGGAAATAAACGGGCTGAACGCAGGCAGAAAAGAGCTTGCAGATAAAGGGATAACCGAGCCGGGGGCGGATGCCAGCGACGAGGTTAAAGCCGCATATCAGAATGCCCTGCGCGAGACCGATGCATATAAGACCACGACGGCAAAATACGGGACGGGTAGCGACCTGCAGAGGGGGATCCAGGCGGCGACGGCCGCGCTTCAGGGGCTGGCGGGTAGCGACCTGACTGCAGCACTGGCGGGGGCATCCGCGCCGGAGCTGGCGTATCGTATTGGTCACGGCATGGGGATCGATAACAATACGGCAGCGAAAACCATTGCGCATGCCATCCTGGGCGGTGCGGTTGCGGCGCTGCAGGGAAACAGTGCCGCAGCGGGTGCGGCCGGAGCGGCGACCGGTGAGCTTGCGGCGAAGGCGATAGCGGGTATGCTGTACCCTGACGTCAAAGATTTATCGACGCTGAGCGAAGAGCAGAAGCAGACGGTCAGTGCACTGGCGACGATATCGGCCGGGATGGCTGGCGGGCTTGCTGGAGACAGTACGGGTTCGGCGGTGGCCGGGGGGCAGGCAGGGAAGAATGCGGCTGAGAATAACTCGCTGGCACTGGTTGCCAGAGGTTGCGCGGTTGCTGCACCCTGCCGGACGAAGGTCGCAGAGCAGTTGTTGGAGATCGGTGCGAAAGCGGGTATCGCGGGACTTGCCGGAGCGGCGGTCAAGGATATGGCTGATAAGATGACCTCCGATGAACTGGAGCATTTGGTTACCCTAGAAATGATGGGTAATGATGAGATTATTGCTAAGTACGTCAGTTTACTCCACGATAAATATGCGCCTTCCCATACTGGTGGTAACCTGCTACCTGAAACATTGCCTGGTCATACGGGTAATAACACAGGGTCTGTGGATACGGGGCCAAATCACACAGGGAATACGAATCGTCAGAATGATTCCGGTTCGAATAACACCGGCAATACAGAAGGTGCACCGAATACAGGTGGGAACACGACGATAACGCCGATCCCTAACGGGCCGAGTAAAGATGATATTGCTTATCTGGCATTAAAAGGGAAAGAAGCTCAGGAGGCTGCAAGCAATTTAGGTTTCGATCGCAGAATTCCACCTCAGAAAGCGCCATTTAATTCACACGGTCAGCCTGTATTTTATGATGGCAAGAACTACATTACCCCCGATATTGATAGTCATAATGTTACTAATGGCTGGAAGATGTTCAATAGTAAAGGTAAGCGTATCGGTACTTACGATAGCGGACTAAACAGGATTAAGGACTAGTGGTATGTTTGGAATATTCTCTAAAGGTGAACCAGTGAGTATGGAAGGTGAGTTGGTACAACCATCATCCATTGTTATCAATGATTATGAGGAAGAATTGCATTTGCCCTTATCCTATTGGGATATTAAAGATTACAAAAATTCTTGGTTAAAGTCTCTCGGCGAAGGGCTATCCAATAAGACTCACTCAGCATTAGCTGTTTCAATGTATGAGCCTGAAAAAACTAACTTTATATTTACATGGGTTTTATATTTTGAAGATGAGAAAGTTTACGTGCAAAATAACGTCATTTTTTTAGAGGAATGCCATGGTTTTTCCCCGGAAAATATAAATAAGTTTATAGAGAGCCGTACTACGCATGACGGAGATGGCATGAAAATATCTGAATGGCATACAGATCTAAATAGTGTTTTAGATTTTTATCATAGTCTTAACAACTGAAACAGAGCTCACTACCGAGCCGGGAGCTTTCTGTCAGGCTTTACTCGAAGTTCCCGTATCTGCGCTGGATCACTGACAGATTGTTGACCTCAACGGCCATGGATATTTCAGGAAGGGGTAAACGCCGAATTAGCCCTGAATTAAGTACGAAAGAGCGGTAAGCGTAAGCAAGCAGAAGGATATTCTCCTTCATTATTTTATCTCAAGGAAAGAAAATGAAAGTAACAACATTCACAGTAACTACTTTACTATTCGTTGTAGCGCTAACGGGTTGTGCCAGCAAAATAAAGCCTGAAACAGTAACCTCTTCCAATGGTAGTTCAATTGAGATTATGGCTGTGTCAGCACAGGCAGATCTTAACAATAATCGTATCGCAGATAATTCACTACGCGTAGTTACTCCGACTCATAACGCTGTAGGAAAAGGGTTGGCCGTTTTGTCTGTGTTAACCGGAAACATAAAACCCAGCAGTTTTGATAAAGAAAATTATAAAGGGGAAATCATCGAGTCGATCAAAAATCCTACTGATACCTATCTTGTTCAAGGTGCAAAGAAAAGTATCAGTAAGTGGATGGACTCCCAATCCAGCGGTTATGTTTATAAAGAACAACTCAATATTGGCCATGCTACCTGGGCATTGATTTTTAAAGATGCTACAGCAACCACTCCCGTTTATCAGTTGAAATATAAGGTGCTTTTCTATAAGAAACCTGAGGGTGGGAATATGTTTTCCGCGTATACTGTAGCTGAATGTTCCCCCATTCCTGTGGAAGCGAATCTGTCAGAATGGGAACGCGATAATTATAAGAAGGTGACGATTGAAACCCAAAAATATATGGATGCGTGTATCATGGAATTAAATAATCAACTCCCGCGCTTGCTGAAGAAATAGCATATGTATCAAAACAGTCCCGGTTTTAAAACCGGGATGTTATCTGTATGAAAATTAGCTTTTGATAAAAATAATTATGGGAATGGCGAAGTAGCTTCGGAAAATATTTTTGAACAATATCATTGAATGATCCCTACCTCCGTGCTGGAAATCCTATATCAATTGTTACATTTACTCTCATTACACGTTGCGGGGCTTGTTAGCAGTTGTCATTCTGATTACCCCGCCCCCCTATGCCCGGTTTACCATAAAATTCCTAAAATGTGTAATTTGCCAGCGACATCACTTTATCCTGCTCTGGATTGTTCATCTTCCATGTTAAAATACGTAGCAAACAACATTGTTAAAGGACAAACGATGAAAATGAAGCTTTCCCTGTTTTGCGCAAATACAGGTTTAAGTAAAAAGGACTTCCCCTTATGGTCAGATGTTTACGATGCGCTTCATCAGCTCAGGAGGAATACGGGAAGCGTTAATATTGTAGATGTTGATAATCAAAAAACGCTCATCATCCATTCGGATGGTATGCATTTCCTGCTCTCATTAATTGAGGGTAAGGATGATAAAACAAAAATACAAAGTATCCAGACTGCTTGTTTTGAAAGGAAGGAAAGTTCTGTTTCGCCTGTTTTTCTGAGTCATTCTCATGGCCTGATAAGTGATTTCGAGTTTGTGACTGAGGTTTCCAGAACCTTTTTCATCACAGGACAGGTTTAGCGTTTTGCTGCATTAAACCAACCCTGTTATATCCGGCATTTAAATTCCAAACCCATTTATTTAAATCATTATGCCTAATGAAAAGTAGGTTGTGGTCGTGTATTTCGTATTTTTTCTGAATTATTCTCAAACCAGACAAACCTTGTCCTGATTCAACACGTGGTAGGCTATGGTGTATAGCGTGTAATGGAGCCGTTAATGCCTCAGGAAAGAATAAACACCAATGACAAAAATACTGCTTGTGGATGACCATCCGGCAATCTGCTTTGCGCTCAAGGTGCTGCTGGAAAAGAATCCGGATTTTACCGTGACGACATCCTCCGGCGAGAACCTGCTGGCGCTGCTGCATCGTGAACAGCCGTCGCTGCTGATCCTCGATCTGGAACTCAAAAACGCTGACGGGCTGGATCTTCTTCCGCGTATCAAGCACCACTTCCCTGCGCTCAGGGTGCTGGTTTATACCAACCAGTCTGCGGGGATCTACGCACTGCGCACGCTGAAGGCCGGGGCGAGCGGGTTTATCAATAAAAGCCTGGCGCTGGAGCGCGTCGAGCCGGTTTGCCAGCTGCTGCTGGACGGCTATCACTGTTTCCCGGAAGAGACGTTCACGAAAATCGTCGAGGCTACTGAAATACAACATGATACCCGGGCGCTGCTGGCGAGTTTCTCCGATCGTGAAATCGCGGTGCTGAACTATCTGAAGCAGGGCAAAAGCAACAAGGAGATTGCCGACCGGCTGGCGCTCAGCAACAAAACCATCAGCACCTATAAGGCACGAATGATGAAAAAAAGCGGCTTTGCGCATTTTGAACAACTTTTCGATCTTATTGATACTTCAGAGCCAGAGACGTGAGAGCCGTTACCTTTATCCTGCTTTTTTGTATTGCCTTTACCGTGTGCGCCACGCAACCGGGGGAATCCCTTCGCCTGCTGGCGCGTAGCCATGAAAAGGTGATCGAGCCGGGACTCAGCGGTAGCGAATGGCGCTGGGTGCGCGAACACCGCAAAATCCGTCTGGCGGTCTGGGAGCCGATGATGCCCCCTTACGACATCACCACCGGGCTGAATGATTACGGTGGTATCAATGCGGATTTCACCGGGCTGGTGGCGGAAAACCTCGGTCTGGAGATCGAGGTGGTGCGTTATCCCACCTATGACGATGCCTTGTCAGCATTGCGGGCAGGCAAGGCGGATTTTATGCCTCAGGCAGGGGATAGCCAGCAAAAACAGGGGCTGATGCTGAGTGTACCCTACAGCGACAACATCCCGGTTGAAGTGGTGAATACCGATGCCTCGCCCGATGAGCCGGTGAAAAGGATCGCCGTTTCGCCTGTCTACAGCCGCAGCGACGTGCTGGCCCGTTATCCGGGGGCTGACATTGTGAATTTCTCCTCCACGCGACATGCGCTGGAGGCGCTGGCGTTTCGTGAAATCGATCTGTTCTTCAGCGATGCGATCACCGCGCGCTATCTGGCGAGTCAGTCCAATTTAAGCAATCTCAGTATTCGTCCGGTGGCGGACACGTTCGAGGCGTCGGGATTCTCGTTCGCCGCGATGCCAAAGATGGCGGTCTGGATCGCGATCCTCAACAAGATGCTGACGGCGCTGCCGGAGAACGCGGGGGTGGAGATCCACCGTCGCTGGAGCGGGGGGATCCCGCTTTCCCTGAGCGAAGAGCCACCGCGTTACACCTCGCTCGAACATAAATGGATCAAAGAACATTCCCGGATCCGCGTCGCGGTGGCGCAGGATAACGCCCCCATTGCCTTTTTCAACGAGCGCGGGCAGTTGCGCGGCATCCTGGCGGATCTGCTGACCGCGCTCCGCCTGCGTACCGGGTTTACCTTTGAGATCCGCCGTTATCCCAGCCAGGCCGCCGCCTTCAGGGCCATAAATCGCGGAGAGGCCGAGCTGATTGCAGGCGTCACGCAGGAGGGGATCTGGCAGGCGGATCTCCTCACCACCCGAACCTGGTTGTATAACTCCTGGGTTATGGTTGGACGTGCTCTCCCGGGGAAGGAGGCGCTTCAGCCCCGTGTGGTGAGCCTGCGCGGTGAAGCGCCAGATGGCTGGCTTGGCCGACAAAATAGCGGCCAGACGGCGAAGGTCGATACCTGGTGGCAGGGTTTTAACAGCGTGGTGAAGGATAAAAACGACATGATGGTGGTGCCGCTGATCATTGCCAACGCCCAGCTCACCCGCAAAGAGTTTGCCTCACTGAAAATTCTCGCCAGCATCGATGCCGAACCGTTGCGCTTTGCCTTTGGCGCATCGCGGCAGGCCTGGCCGCTGATCACCATTCTAAATAAAGCGCTGATCAACATCCCGCCGGAAGATCTCCACGCCCTGACGCGCGGCAGTAATACGGGCAATGCGTTTGCCTCTGTGTCGACGTCGGCGCTGTCGATAACGTGGTTGGTGACGTTCACCGCCGCCGGTCTGGCCTTGCTGGCGCTGGTGGCAGGATGGATCTACCGTCGGCGGCGCATCCAACAGGCGCGCATCCGCAAGCTTATTCAGACGCTGCGTGCGGCGAAACAGCGCGCAGAGCGAGCCCGTCGGGGAAAAAGCGCCTTTCTGGCGACCATGAGCCATGAAATTCGCACGCCCGTCAGCGCCATTATCGGCATGCTGGAGCTGGTGATGAAACGTCCCGACCATGCCCCGCAAAACCCGCAGTCGATACGGGTCGCCTGGGACGCGGCGCAGTCGCTGTTGCTGCTTATCGGGAATATCCTGGATGTGGAGCGTATTGCGTCCGGCCGTCTGGTGCTCCGCCCGGAGCGCGCCTCGCTTCGAAACCTGATTGAAGGAACGGTGTCGCAGTTTGAGGGGCTGGCGGCGCAGAAATCATTGAAGCTGATGCTGGAAATGGATACCGCCCTGAAAGGGGACGTATTGATCGATGTGATGCGTTTTCGTCAGATCGTCACCAACCTGCTGGGTAACGCCATTAAATTCACCGACCACGGTCAGGTGATGCTGCGGGCGCAGCCGCAATGGCAGAACGGTGAGTTTATGCTGCTGGAACTGACAATAGCAGACACCGGCGAGGGGATTGATATCGCGACGCAACAGCGTCTGTTCCAGCCTTTTAGTCAGGGTGAGAGCCGTACCCGGGCGCAGGGCAGTGGGCTGGGGCTTTATATCTGCCGCCAGCTCGCGGACATGATGGACGGGGATCTGACGCTGAACAGCGTGCCGGGTGAGGGGACAACGGTCACGGTGACGCTCAGGCTGCCCGTCATGGCCGCACTGCCAGAGAAAGAGACTAAAGCTTGTGTGCCACCCGGCAAACGCGCAGCGTTGACCATCATGGTGGTAGATGATAATCCGGTCGGGCGGATGCTGCTTACCCAGCAGCTTGAGTGGCTGGGGCATGCGGTCACCCAGCACGACAGCCCGGCAAAGCTGCTTGAGAGCCTGGCAATCCGACAGCCGGACGCGGTGATCACCGACTGCAACATGCCCGAGATGAGTGGCTATGCCCTGTCGCGCATCATCAATGAACATTACCCCAGTGTCACGGTGTTTGGCATGACGGCGGACGCGCGTGAATCCGTGCGGGATGAGGCGCGGGAAGCAGGCATGCGCGACTGTATCTTCAAGCCGGTCACGCTGGTTGCGCTGGAAAATCTGCTTGCCCCTCTGGCCCCCTCCGGTAAATCGCCGGTTGCTTCGCTATATTCCATCACGCTCCCCCCAGCACTGCTGGACGGTGAGCATCTGGCAACGTTTCTGGATTTGCAGATAACCGTGCTGGAGGAGACGCTGGGCGATATTGCGCTGTGGCGAAAGGACCCCGGTACACCCTTGAAGGAGGCGCTGCACCGGCTGCGGGGCGGTATTCAACTGCTCGGTATGACGGCGCTTGAGGCGCGCTGTCTGGAGCAGGAGCAGGCTGCCGACAGCGGCGGCATCCGTCAGCTTGAGGAGGAGATTCAGGCATTAAGGGCCGCATTACAGCGCTGGCGCGAGACGGGACTACAACCGGGCGAGACCGTCCTACAGCAGAATGAGGACGGGCGTACAGCGTAAGCTTCCCGTCCGCCGGGGTACTCTTTTATTCGAGGACGTTCACATATAAAGGAGATATCCCGATGAAAAAACTCGTATCCGCGCTGGCCGTTATTGCTTCTGTTGGTATGTTCACCTCCGCCCAGGCGGCAGAAAGCTGCTCTGCCAAAGCCGCGGCACTGGAAAAAGAGATCCGTATCGCCCAGCAGTACGGTAATACCTACAAGGTCAACGGCCTGAAAAAAGCGCTGGCTGAAGTGAAAGCGCACTGCACCCCGGCAAGCGTACAGGCTGACGCGCAAAAAGAGGTGAAGAAGCTGGAGAAGAAACTGGCCGAGAAGCGCGAAGATATTGCCGAGGTTCAGGCCGATCTGCGTGAAGCGAAAGCCAAAGGCGACAGCAAGAAAGTGGCGAAATACCAGCGCAAACTGGCTGAAAAACAGAGCGATCTGAGCAGCATTCAGCAAGAGCTGAGCCGCGCACGCGCCGCGCTTGCCTCCCTGCAGAAATAACGCTTTTTTGTAAAACAGGTGAGGGGGCGTGAGCCTCCTCACCTTTTTGCGCTGCCTGCCATCATGACGTTACTCCGTCTTCTCTGTTTTATGCTGCTGTTCGCCATGGCAGAAAGTCGTGCGGTAAGCCAAAAGACGTGGGTGATCCTCAATAACCTCTATAAAGGGGCGATTTCGTTTGAGGTGTCTGCCTCAGGGCCTTGCCTTAGCCAGCCGCTGATGGAGGAGTGGGGTGTACGTGACGCGGTGCTTGCGCGTCTGGTCTGGGATGCCAAAGGGTGCCTGACACCACAGTCTGCAGAGCAGTTTAACCTCAAATACTGGTATCGCCCGCAGGCGCAACTGCTGACGCTTCTGTTCCCGACAGACGCCATTAGCCCGCAGCAGAACGGCGTCAGCACCAGCCGCTGGGATGATGGCATCAACGCACTGTTTATCAACTACTGTCTGGATGCGGATAACAGCCAGGCGCGGTATGACTGGGAGCGTTCCGGTACTGACGCTACGCTGAGCCTGGACAACGGCCTTAATGTGGGCCCCTGGCGTTTGCGTTATCAAAACACCTTCTGGCGTGAAAAAGAGGGGCAACACGGTTCGTACACCAATGCGATGTCGCTCTGGCGCAGCATCACACCGCTGCGTTCGCGCGTGACGCTGGGCGACGGCAATACCTCTTCAAATATGTTCGACAGCCTGGCGTTTCGCGGTGCATCACTCGCCAGTGACGAGGCGATGTACCCTGATAGCTGGCGACCCTATTCCCCGTGGATCAACGGCTATGCCCGCACAGAGGCGGAAGTCACCATTCACCAGAACGGGGTACGTGTTTACCGTATTCACGTCCCGCCCGGGCCGTTTACCATTCGCGATTTTTATCCGCCGGACCCGGACGGCAACCTGGAGCTGACGGTGCAGGAGAGCGACGGTACGGAGCGTACCCGCCTGCTGCCTTATTCCAGCATGCCTAATCTGGTGCATCACGGGCTCTTTAGCTACGAACTGGCCGCCGGTCGGTATAAGCCTTTTCACGGTATCGACAGGGACACGGATCGCTTCTGGCAGAGTACGTTCTCGTGGGGAGTTGCCCCGCAGGTCACCGTGTTTGCCGGCCTGCAGCAAGGGGAGCACTATTTCAGCCAGGTCGCGGGTTTTGGCGCTAACCTCGGGCGGTGGGGGGCGTTTTCCGCAGATGTCAGCGCGGCTCGCTATACGCAAGAGGCGGAGACGCTACGGGGCAAGGTGTGGCGTCTGCGCTATGCCAAAGCGTTCTTTACGACCGAAACCAGCCTCACTGCCCAGCTCCAGTGGTATCCACGTAATGAACATTACCGGTCGCTGGAAGAAAAAATCACGCGGGCGGAGCTGCTGAGATATGGCTGGGACGATGACGTCACCCGGCGGGCGCTGCGCGGGCAGCTGGAGCTTAACCAGAATCTTGGCGAGGACGCCAGCCTGAGCCTGTCGTGGCACGGGTTGAAGTCACGTGAACCTGACGCAGGCAGCATGGGGATGACGCTGAGCCTGGATGCGACCTTACAGAACGTGGATGTCAGCCTGTACGGCGGTTATGAACGCTACGGTAAAAACCCGGATGAAACCACCGTGGGTATCAACATCAGTGTGCCTTTATCCCTTTGGGGGACGATGAGTAATGTCGGCTATATCACCGAGCTCGCCAGCCGGGAGGAAGATAGCCATGGAGTGACTGTGTACGGTTCGGCGTTGAGTGATTACAGCCTGCGTTACGATCTGCAGGCGACGCATACCCTACACCGCAATGATGAGTTTTCTGCGAGCCTGGGCTATCAGTACAACGCGGGCGAGCTGAACCTCAGTATGGTGCGCGGGGGAACGCGCCGTGATTATCATGCCGACACCAGCGGCAGCATTCTGGTACACGCAGGCGGCGTGACGCTGGGCCAACAGCTCGGCAGCACCGCTGCGCTGGTGGACGTGCCGGACTCGCCTGGCATTGGCTTCTATAACCAGTTTGGCTCCACAACCAATGCCAGAGGTGAGCTGCTGGTGAGTTACTTAACGCCATGGCGAGTGAACCGCATTACGGTCGATAGCCTCAGCTTGCCGGAAAACACCGCGCTGGATGTGACGGAACTGGAATCGGTGCCCACCGATGGCGCGATTGTCCTGCTGCGTTTTCCCCAACCAGTAACCGATTGAAATAAAAATAAACAGGACAAAAAGCGAGACAAATTCCTACGTAAAATTACCAGGTAAAACGCGTATTCATCCTAATAGTTTGCCCTTTCGGGACTGCTTATGATTCGTCTCACTGACTGTTTTTCAATGGAGTGTAGATGAAGATGAAAGCAATTTTAATCGCCCTGCCTGTGGCGATGATCCCGGCTACCGTTCTGGCAGCAAATACGGAAGAAGGGTATTACGGTTCGGCAAAATACCTGCAGATTGAACAGCGTGCGAAAGAGATGGATACCAGCGCGCGTCCGGGTGTCGGGCAGTTTGTGGGCGGTAAAGAGAAAGAGCATTTTGGCGGCGCGGCGATTGCCGCAGGTTACCAGTTCGGTAACGGCTGGCGTACCGAAGGTGAATACACCTTTAAACAAAAAACGGAGTACACCAGCGGCTCCAGCACATTCGCGAACAGCTTTAACCACCTGCAGACCGAAACTGAACGACTGATGCTGAATGTCTACCGCGATTATGAACTCGGCTACGGTGTCTCTGTTTACGGTACCGCAGGGCTTGGCGTAAGCAAGATCAAAGCGGGCGGCTGGCAGGGTAACGCCGGACGTGAATACGCCTCGACCACCCAAAGCAACCTGACCTACGCGTTAGGAGCGGGCGTAAGCTACACGCCGGTTGAGCGTCTGTATGTCGACCTGGGCTATCGCTATATCGATATGGGTAAGATCGAAAGCGGATATAACAATTTCACTAACGCGCGCGGCTTAAAAGACGAGCAGATGAAAGCGCATATTGTCTCCAACGAATTTACGCTGGGTATGCGTTACGTGTTTTAACCTGTTGTGGCCGTCACTGCTTTAAAACAGGGCCAACACCGTGGGAGTGCGGGGTTGGCTTTTTTGGCATTTTGATACAAGCGATTATGAGTCCGAACTATATTCTAATAAAAACAAAGATATACAGTTAAATCAAACGCATAGCATTTCGTATATTGTCGAAAAGTATTGCATAGTGCTGCGCTGTGCTGCCATTTTGCTGCCACTTATCAGGTTTAATGGGTTAAGTTGAACCGCTTCTGTAAGGTGGTCAGGGGCGAAGTGAGCATAACGCATAGTGACTTTGATGTCTGTATGTCCGAGGATGCGTTGTAAGACTAAAATATTGCCGCCGCCCATCATGAAATGGCTGGCAAAAGTATGCCGTAAAACATGCGAAAGCTGACCGTCAGGAAGCTCAATTCCCGCCCGTTTTATTGCGCTCCTGAATGCTGAGTAACATCCGGTAAAGAGCGGTTTAGAGGTTCGGCTTTTGGGTAGTAATTCATAAAGCTCTTCACTGATTGGAACAGCTCGGTTCTTCTTGCCTTTCGTTTTGATAAAAGTGATTTTTCCGGGGCTTATCTGCTTTCCAGTTAAACTTTCCGCCTCACCCCATCTTGCTCCGGTTGCCAGGCAAATTTTAACGATGGCTGTTAAGTCATCTGCTTTGCTTTTCTCGCACTCTTCCAGCAAACGCGTTGCTTCCTCAACTGTAAGCCAGGCTAATTCAACCTCAGCAATCTTGAACTCTCTGACGTTTTCAAGAGGGTTGGGCGCGGTCCAGTCATCAAGTCTTTTCAGTTCATTGAACATAGCCCGGAAATAAGCCAGTTCAAGGTTTACAGTGCGTGGAGTTACTGTCTTAACTCGATCAGAGCGTGTTATTTTTCCGCTCAAGCGCTGCTCGCGGTAGGTCGAGAATATTTTAGCGTTAAATTCAGTTGCGAGGGGGTCGCCCATGGCATAACAGGCAAACTCCATTGCACCTTTGCGTTTTTCGCCATCGGCTAGAGTCACGCCATGCGCGTTGTACCATGCTGTAACCAGATCCCTCACCCGTCGCTTATCTGCCTTTTCACCCAACCAGGGCTTATCCTGTGACTGCTCTTTTATGTGGCGCTCATAAGCTAGGGCTTCCCCCTTCGTAGCGAACTGCCGACGAATGCGCCGCCCATCCCTACCGTTCGGGAAAACCTGTGCTTGCCACTTACCGTTAGTGAGTTTCGATACAGCCATAATTAGTTTTTTGAGCAAATTTTCTTGGATTTACTAATGGTGCCGTCCTTGCAAACAAACTTACCATCTGATGTGCAATGAGATACGCCTCCTTTTTTACCTGAGCAGGGGTAGTTGCGTGCGTATGATGTTTGTGTGGACAAAAGTAGAAATACTAAGGTAGCTATTGCAGTTATTTTTTTCATATCTAATAACCTCTTTTTATTTCCGTATAAGGTTTAATTTGCTCATCGTTTGGATGCGCAGGGAGTCGTAAGCAGCCTTTAATACCACCAAAGAAAATTAATCGGTTGGATTGTAAAAAATCCATGATTTCAATTGTAGCGAATTCGAGGCCTTGCCATTCTGCTGGATTGTTTCTTGTGTAGTCACAAATGACGGATATTATTTTGTATGCTCTTTTAGTATTCAATTTTTCAGAGTCAAATTTAATAGAAAGCACACTGCCATCTACTGCGATTTCTTCAAGCTCGTTTTCGTTGAAACCAATTTGATCCAACTGGTCATATAGACTGTCCGGTATTGAATATCTTTCTGAATATGAATCGGAACTATAAGACCTCTCTGGTAGCACGAAGCCAGAGAAGGCTAAAAATATTGCGAATGATATTAAGCTACGCATTTAACAGTTCCGTTTTACTAACTACTTTACCAAGAACTTTCATATCAGAAGCGCTGCACTCAAAAGAGGCCTTCCCATTCTCAACACGGACACGTCCACCAGGAAGACGATATATTTCACGAATACTGATCACGCCATCCATTTCAACCATCCAAAAACCATCAACAAGCTCTCCAGAGAAATCATCGACTACCCAGATCAGACCGTCAGAACTGACGAACTGAGGGGAGGTCGTGCCGACAGGGATCAGTTCGGTGGAGACTACAATCTGCTTTTGATGGTGAATGACTCCATTTTGAATTTTTGTATATCTCAAAAGGGTTTTTTTATCTGCATCATGTTCATTTTGGGTTTTTTCGCTTTCGGCGGCAAAATCGGGCACTTCTCCGCGCCCATAAACTAACCAGTCGAGTGATGCACCGGTCTCCATTGCGCATATTAAAACCCAGTCTGAAGGGAAGTTTCCTCGCATAACTCTATTAGCCATAGTGCTTTGCGATACATCGAGATGCCTGCATAGAGCTTGCCTAGATGTGAAGCCATACGCAGCGCAAATGCGGTCGATTGGGTCCTTGCCACCTTCCGGTAGTTTTATGGACTTACGATTCGTTAAATCTTTTTGTTGACCGTTCCATTTTTGGATCATAGTATTTACGTAATGTGATTTGTTGTCGAATAGTGTTTAACGCTCGCGAATAGTGTAGAAAGCGCCGCAAACTGAGGAATAGTGCATCATGAATCGTAATTTTTCAATGCGTCCTAGCATCAATCTTGTGGTGTCAGAGCCATTCATTACCCTTGATGAGTTCTGCCGCCGTACCGGTTACAAACTCAGCTATGCCCGCCAGATGATCCGTGAGGGTCGCCTACCCATCCGCAAAAAAGAGGGGGTAAACAGCCTCGTCGAAGTAAACATGTTCGCTCTGACTATGGAAGCAGCCCAAGGCTGCGAAGTCACAATGCAAGCCTGATAGTTCCATTTTGGGATAAAAAGGGATTACAAACATGTTTGATTTCAGAATTTCCAAACATCCACATTTCGATGAAGCATGCCGGTCATTCGCGCTACGCCACAACATGGCACAGCTGGCCGTCCGCGCAGGGATGAATGTTCAGACTCTGCGCAATAAGCTGAACCCGGACCAGCCACATCAACTGACGCCGCCGGAAATCTGGCTGCTTACCGATCTTACTGAGGACTCCACGCTGGTTGACGGTTTTCTGGCTCAGATTCACTGCCTGCCATGCGTACCGATGAACGAAGTGGCAAAAGAGAAGCTGCCGCATTACGTCATGAGCGCTACTGCTGAAATCGGACGTGTTGCTGCCGGTGCCGTATCGGGTGATGTGAAAACCACCGCAGGCCGCCGCGATGTTATCAGCAGCATTAACTCTGTTACTCGTCTGATGGCTCTGGCTGCCGTTTCGATGCAGGCGCGTTTGCAGGCTAATCCGGCGATGGCAAGCGCGGTGGATACCGTGACGGGCCTCGGCGCTTCGTTTGGTCTGATCTGAGGTGGTTATGCTGACTAAGGAACCATCTTTCGCATCACTTCTCGTAAAGCAAAGCCCGGCAATGCACTACGGTCACGGCTGGATCATGGGCAAGGATGGCAAACGCTGGCACCCGTGCCGCTCTCAGGATGAACTGCTGGCTGACCTGTCCACAAACAAACAGGGGAAATCATGGCTATTGAAGGCGCTACGGCGACTGTTCCATTAAGCCCCGGTAAACGCCTGGACGGACTGAACCATATTGCGGAATTGAGGGCTAAAGTGTTTGGTCTGAATATTGAGCCGGAGCTTGAAAGGTTTATTAAAGATATGCGCGATCCACGCGACGTAAATAATAAACAGAATGAGCGGGCACTGGCAGCCATTTTTTATATGGCAAAAATTCCGGCAGAACGTCACGGCGTCAATATTAGTGATCTGACTACTGACGAAAAGCGGGAACTGGTGAAAGCAATGAATCATTTTCGTGCAGTGGTGAGCTTATTTCCAAAGCGGCTAACCATGCCGAATTAACCCACAACAGAAATTAATGGCGTAAACCCGCCGGGCTTCTTATTGCCCAAATTCAGGAGAAACAGCTATGCGAAATATTGAAACCCGTACCACTAAAACAGTACCAGATGATGCTGGACTCAACCTGCTGCTGACTGAGGCACGCAAAGAAGAACGCCGTGGACGCGCAGATGTGATGGCTGCGCGTCTGGATTCTTTAGCTGCCCGTATCGTGTCACGTCAGCTTAACCACACGGAAGCGGCTGAACTGCTGCGTCAGGAAGCTGTGAAGATTCAGAACGAAGCGCAGGAGATCCACTGATGGCTGATTCAATGGACCTCGTACAGCAGCGCGTTGAAGAAGAACGCCAGCGCCACATCCACACCGCCCGCAATAAGGCACCGGGTGTTTCCCGTGTTCTCTGCATTGATTGCGATGCGCCGATCCCGCCAGCTCGCCGCCGCGCCATTCCGGGCGTGCAGTGCTGCGTCACTTGTCAGGAAATCGCAGAGCTGAAAGGCAAACACTACAACGGGGGTGCTGTATGAGCACTATCTTGAAATGGGCGGGAAATAAAACCGCCATCATGCCGGAACTGATTAAGCATCTGCCTGCAGGTCAGCGACTGGTAGAGCCGTTCGCCGGTTCCTGTGCTGTGATGATGGCAACAGACTATCCTCATTATCTTGTCGCGGATATTAATCCAGATCTTATCAATCTTTATAAAAAAATTGCCCTTGATTGTGAAGCTTTCATATCACGCGCAAAAAGTATTTTTGCGATTGCGAATAGAGAAGTGGCTTATTACAACATTAGGCATGAATTTAATCATTCCTCTGAAATTACTGATTTCATGAAAGCAGTATATTTCCTTTATCTCAATCGTCATGGTTATCGTGGGCTGTGCCGTTACAACTTGAGCGGTCATTTTAATGTCCCTTACGGTAATTATAAAAATCCGTATTTTCCTGAAAATGAGATACGTGCTTTTGCAGAAAAGGCTCAACGCGCAACGTTTATCTGTGCCAGCTATGACGAAACACTGGCGCTGCTGCGGACAGGTGATGTTGTTTATTGTGACCCACCATACGATGGCACGTTTACCGCTTATCACACTGCCGGTTTTACGGAGGACGATCGGTATCATCTGGCGTCTATTCTTGAACGCCGGTCATCAGAAGGTCATCCGGTTATCGTGTCCAACAGCGACACGTCCCTGACCCGTTCGATTTATCGTAACTTTACCCGCCATCGTATCATTGCAAAGCGCAGCATGGGTGTCGCTGCCGGTGATGGTAAATCTGCAGCAGAAATCATCGCCACAAAATCAGCAGGCTGGTTTGGTGTCGATTTGGCGTCCGGTCCAGATATCTCGGTGGAAACTGAGGTGCGGGCGTGGCAGTGAGTAAATTCACATTACATAATGCACCAACCACCGGCGGCTCGAATGAGGCCGCCGTGGCCTTTTCATGGAATAACCCCAAAAAAGCGGTTAACCCCTATCTGGACCCGGCGGAAGTTGCGCCGGAGTCTGCGCTTTCAAACCTGATCGCTCTTTACGCTGCGGATAACGAGCAGGAGCAGCTGCGCCGTGAGGCGCTGAGCGATGAGGTCTGGGAGCGCTATTTCTTCATTGAATCCCGTGATCCTGTCCAGCGCGAAATGGAGCAGGACCGGCTGATTAGTCGTACCAAAATGGCGCGCGAGCAGCAGCGTTTTAATCCTGATCTGGTCATTCTGGCTGACGTTAACGCCATGCCGCCACACATCAGCAAGCCTTTGCTGGAACGGATTAAATATTTCCATAGCCTGGGTAGGGTAAAGGCTTATTCCCGCTACCTGCGCGAAACAATCAGGCCGTGTCTTGAGCGGCTGGAGCGCGTGCGTGACAGTCAGGTGTCTGCCTCTTTCCGGTTCATGGCGAGCCATGACGGGCTGGAGGGGCTGCTGGTACTGCCTGAAATGAATCAGGATCAGGTCAAGCGCCTTTCCACGCTGGTTGCGGCACATATGAGCATGTGTCTCGATGCGGCCTGTGGTGATCTGTTTGTCAGCGATGATGTTAAACCAGAAGAAATCCGCCAGGCATGGGAAAGGGTTGCAGCAGAGGCGATGCGCCTTGAGGTCATCCCGCCTGCCTTTGAGCAGTTGCGCCGCAAAAAGCGCCGCCGCAAGCCGGTGCCTTATGAACTGATCCCACCGTCGCTGGCCCGTATGCTGTGCGCGGACTGGTGGTATCGCAAACTGTGGCAGATGCGCTGCGAGTGGCGGGAGGAACAGCTGCGCGCCGTCTGCCTGGTCAACAAGAAAGCGTCCCCGTATGTCAGCTATGAAGCCGTGATCCACAAACGCGAGCAGCGCCGCAAATCGCTGGAGTTCTTCCGCTCGCATGAGCTGGTCAACGAGGACGGCGACACGCTGGACATGGAAGACGTGGTGAACGCCAGCAACAGCAACCCGGCACACCGCCGTAATGAAATGATGGCCTGCGTTAAGGGACTGGAGCTGATCGCGGAAATGCGCGGAGACTGCGCAGTGTTCTATACCATCACCTGCCCGTCACGCTTCCACGCAACCCTCAACAACGGCAGACCTAATCCGAAGTGGACCAGTGCCACTGTCCGCCAGAGCAGTGACTATCTGGTTGATACGTTCGCCGCTTTCCGCAAGGCAATGCACAAGGCCGGGCTGCGCTGGTATGGCGTCCGCGTTGCAGAGCCACACCATGACGGCACCGTGCACTGGCACCTTCTGTGCTTCATGCGCAAAAAAGACCGCCGTTCCATCACTGCGATGCTGCGTAAGTTTGCCATCCGTGAAGACCGCGAGGAGCTGGGCACCAACACCGGGCCGCGTTTCAAATCCGAGCTAATCAACCCGCGCAAGGGCACGCCGACCAGCTACATCGCCAAATACATCAGCAAGAACATCGACGGGCGCGGGCTGGCTAAAGAAATCAGCAAAGAAACCGGCAGATCACTGCGTGACAGCGCCGAACATGTCAGCGCCTGGGCGTCACTGCACCGTGTCCAGCAATTTCGCTTCTTTGGTATTCCGGGGCGTCAGGCATACCGCGAGCTGCGATTGCTGGCTGGTCAGGCGGCGAGAGTGCAGGGCGAACGCAAAGCGGGTGCGCCGGTACTGGATAATCCGCGTCTGGATGCGGTACTGGCGGCGGCTGATGCGGGCTGCTTTGCCACCTACATCATGAAGCAGGGTGGTGTGCTGGTTCCCCGCAAACATCACCTTGTCCGCACGGCATATGAGCTTAACGACGAGCCGAGCGCCTACGGCGATCACGGTATCCGTATCTATGGCATCTGGTCCCCGATTGCGGAGGGCAAGATTTGCACGCACGCGGTGAAGTGGAAAAAGGTTCGTAAGGCCGTTGACGTTCAGGAGGCGGCAGCCGACCAGGGCGCTTGCGCCCCTTGGACTCGTGGCAATAACTGTCCCCCTGTTGAAAATCTGAACAAATCAGGGGGTGATTTACCCGATATTAAAACCATGGATGAGAAGGAGTTGCAGGAATATCTCCACAACATGGGTCAGAAGGAACGGCGGGAGCTGACAGCCAGGTTAAGGCTGGTAAAACCGAAGCGGAAAAAAGCATACAAACAGAATATTTCGGATCAGCAGCGCCTGCAGCTTGAGGCAGAGCTGAGTTCAAGAGGGTTCGATGGTAGCGAGTCAGAGATTGACCTGCTTCTGCGCGGCGGCAGTATTCCGTCAGGTGGCGGGCTGCGTATTTTTTACCGCAACTACCGCCTGCAGGAAGATGACAAATGGCGTCAGTGGTACTGATGCCAAGGATTTAACAATTCTTGCTCTTATTGATCCGCATCAGAGCGATCTAATTGACAGATAAAAAACGGTTTACATTCGCAAATTCCTACTATACTGTAATTATAAACAGTGGATATATATACAGTATTTGTATGTCCGTGGTAGTGATAGGAGGGAAAATGCAGGATTATCTTTTGGAGTCGTTGAAGCTCCAGCGCATTGATTTTTTTATCAAGCTTGTAGCGGCTAGTGAGTGCAGCGACGAAGAAAAGCGACTGGCTATCCAGTGGGTGTCCGAACTGACCGACGAGTTGATGGCGAAAATCCGCAGCCATGAATACTGCCGGTCAATGGATGTAACCAGTTAAGGGGAATCTGTATGCGCATTGAAATAATGATCGATAAAGAGCAGAAGATTAGCCAGGCTACACTGGACGCCCTTGAATCCGAGCTTTACCGTAATTTGCGCCCTCTGTATCCCAAAACAGCAATTCGTATCCGTAAGGGCAGCGCCAACGGCGTTGAGCTGAGCGGGTTAAAACTGGATGAAGACAAAAAGCGAGTGATGGAAATAATGCAGCAGGTCTGGGAGGATGACAGCTGGTTACACTAGCGAACGTTGCGGACGATAAAACTGGTTTTTACCGTCCGCAAGGTTGAACAACGAGCCACGCGAGGCGTTAGTGCTGTTGTGCATGTCTATGCCGCATGAAATCGCATGATCGTTTGAGGATCGTTTTTGCTCAGGCCCGCCAGAACTGGCGGGCTTTTGCTTATGTCATGCAGGTGCATGAAAACCACTACACAAAGCGGGCAGGCGTGGCGGGGATACGAGCGCGCGCCGAAGCGATTATGTAAGAGTTTTGGCTATTGATGTCATAGTGAACTTAATGATGGAGAAAGTGTCAACCTATGTGTAAACTACAGTTAGTGAGATAGAGAGATATGAGATGAAACAACTTCAAGGAGGGCGGCATGAGAACTAACAGCGAACGTATGTCCAATGCGCCCGTTTACTACGCATTGGTGCAAGTAAAGTTTACTCCAGTAGCTGCAATGAGTAAGTATGTTCCAGACATACAAGATGCGCTAAGAGTTGAAGGATTTCCTTTATTTGAAGTTTCCAATACAACTCAGCTGAAATTTGAAATGAAAAA
Source organism: Enterobacter cloacae subsp. cloacae ATCC 13047 (assembly GCF_000025565.1). Taxonomy (NCBI): domain Bacteria; kingdom Pseudomonadati; phylum Pseudomonadota; class Gammaproteobacteria; order Enterobacterales; family Enterobacteriaceae; genus Enterobacter; species Enterobacter cloacae. The sequence continues at coordinate 4,542,575 of NC_014121.1, read as the reverse complement.
CCCCAATGAGCCACCGGTACATTCATTTGAGCCTGTGACAAGTTGGTTGATGATTGATGCAGATAGAAGGTCTGGTTTTGTTTTAGGCAACGATTTCATTACGTTCCATACAACAGATTATGATAATCATGTACCTTTCATCTCGTCATTAATACTTGGTCTGAGCAAAGTTCTTGAATTTGCTAAGCCATCGTTGGTAAGCCGGATTGGTCTTCGATATTTGGATGCTGTGTTTCCTGAGAAAAGCGAAACAATTGAGCAGTATCTTGTAAAGGAACTTCATGGTGTTGATTTTGGATGGACGCCAATACAGTCCATACAAGAGTCTGTATATCAGACATGTGTTGAGCCATTGATCTCTAATGGATTTATGGTTTCACGCATACATAAGATGAATGGTCAACTAGGTTTTCCGCCAGATATGATTCCTAATGGTTTACTGCCGCTGCCGAGATTTAGTAACACAGAGCATCGTATGCACGCAATAATTGATACAGATCATTATGTTGAAGGCAACATGTCAACTGATTTGCAGTTAATTGAAAAACAGATTCTTTCGTTGCATAGTAAAGTTAAAGAAGCATTTGAAGGCATGGTTTCAGATTTTGCCCGTGCTAGATGGCACTGAAACAACGGAGGTGACTAAAATGTATGCAATTCCTACTGGAAGCATAGGCTCCGTAGATCGGTATACTCCAGATTCGCAGTCAAGCTCATGTGTATCAGGTGTTGTTGCTGTCGCCGCATCTTTACTATTAGTTGGTACGGGGGCTTCATACCCTGTAAATGCTTATAAGCAATGGCGTCAGTATGTTCAGCCAAGGGTTCAGTTTGCATTTGATTCCTTAGAGTCAACGTACACGCCTGCAATTTCTCCTGAGGTTGATGTCAGGAATGTTGCCCAACATTTGGCTAATATTCGAGAAGTGCTGTCTCCATCAATGTCAGAACTGGCTAAGGATTTGGGGATAACTCGGCAGGCTCTCTATAAATGGTTGTCAGGGGAGAACCAGCCTGATGATGCTTCAAAAGTCCAATTCATTACCAACCTCAGTAATGTTGCTGACTCTTTTTCCAAAGCTGGACTCAATGATGCGAAGCTATTGGTGAAAATGAAAGCATTCAATGGTAGGTCATTGATGGACTTAGTAAAAGAAGGTGAGGATTGGAACAAGCCAGTTCAGGTACTGATTGATGAAGCTAAAGCGATGAATGCAGCTGCTGAATCGGCCAATTACTTAGCAAGCAAGGCGAAACCGACAGATGATTGGAAGTCATCTATTTCAATTCCTGGAACAGTAGAGGAATAAATCACATTTATGTTGGTACGAGGAACATCATGGCGTCAGGGGCATGTTCTTAAACATGATGATGCCGTTTCACTTGGACTTCTGAAGCCTGATGAAACGAACCATAAAGTTGTAGTTATAACGCATGATTGTGATTTACAGAGTAATTCTGAAAAAAACGTGGAACTGATGTTTGGCCCCTTGAAAAAGGGGTCAAGCAAGATGAAAAGAGCTAAGCATCCGAGAATCCTCGATCTATGCTTTGAAAACCCAGAAAGTGCTAAGAAGAACGCAGTAGAGCTTCGGCATGAAAGAAAAGTCATCATTTCTAAAGAAGCTTTCCGTTGTGAGGAAAACGATCCGGCATTCTCCATTAGCACAGAAGAGAAACAAGCTCTTAAGCAATGGTTAGCAGCTAAGTATGGTCGTCCAGCGTTTCCTAACTCGTTTGAAGAGCGCTTGCGGGCTTACGACGAGGATAAAAAGTTTATTTTCGAAAAAGAAGTTGCGGACATTATCGCCACAAACGCAGAGCATTTGATCGGAGTTTTTTTCGATTTGGGCGAAGAAAGATTTAACGATCTTGAGGAAGGCATACCATATGAGCTTTCTATCAATGTTGTTTATGATGCAACTGAAGGTGGCCCCGATGCCAGAGGGGCGGCTGAACAAACCTGTTCTGATCTAAAGGCATTGTTTTATAAGTTTTATGGTGATCCAATCTTGGGACATTCAGAGCTTATAGAATTGAATACGTGCATTGCTGTTGCCGATACTCATTTCTCCCTGTATGCATTGAGGCGGATGGATCAATGGAGGGTGGAATACATCAGCCTTGAAGAAGATTCATATGGCGATTTCATTGGTGCCGGTGTTTAAACTGGCTGTTTCGACAGCCAGTTTAAACAGGCTTTAATCAAGCATCGCCTAATTTATATTCGTCAAAACGAATAATTTCGTCATTAAGCCATTCATTTAATTCCATTAATCTTTTTTGAAGTGGAATCAATTCATTACGAACGAATACTCGACTAGCTTTTTCCACGTCTCCAAACCCACCAACGTTGCTCGGCATAATTCCCATCATCTGCGGTGGCACGCGGTGCGCTGCCATCATGTCATCGCGGCTAACGTTCTTGATGTTGAGAAACTCATCCTTTGCCGCAACTTCCGACAACGGGATGATCTGGATGCCGTCTTTTTTACCATTGGGCGAGTACATAAACAGGTTGCGGAAGTTGCCTGGCCCTTTGGCGCTTTTCATTGCCTGGCGGATATTGTTAACGTCCTCCTGATTCTGTGCTGCATCGGTCATATACATGATGAAACCCGCATGGCTGCCGTTGATGTAATACTTCCGGCGGAACAGTGTTGCGGACTCGTTGAGCAGGGTTGACGGGATGGCGGAGAGATATCCGGGCAGCCCGTAAATCTCTTGATTAATATCCGGCTCCAGCAGATGAAAGATGTTGCCCTGCGTAAATTCATAGGGCTGCGTGGTCATGCCATACTGCACAAACCAGTAGGTGTCGAGGTCCACGCCGCGCCGTGTATACTTCGCCAGTGCTGGCTCCAGCGAGAGAACGCCGCCGAGCCGGTTTGTGCGCTTTTCCAGATAGGCGTTACCGAACACCAGATAGTCCTGGACGAAACGGGCAAAAGCCTGCTGGCTGAGCAGGCGGTGAGGAATGTAGGTACTGCTGAGAATGTCACGCTTAACGGCAATCGGTGAGCTGTGATGCACGGCGGCGCGATAGGTCCGCGCCAGTCCGTCAAAGCTCACTGGCGGCTCATACCAGCGGTCCATCTGCACGCATTCCACATAGTCCAGCAATTCCCGGCGGTCCAGCACGGGTATCGGGTCGCCAAAGCTGAAAGCTTCTGCAGACATGCCGCTGCTCTGTTGAACGCTCTGATTAGCTGCAGCGCGGTTCTTCTTACTCTTTCCCATCAGAAAATCTCCACAATATTGCTGGTATTGGCGGCTTCGCCCTGCAGCGGTTCGTTAAACAGTGCGTGCATCGTTGCCCAGGCCAAATCTGCGTGGCTGGCTTCTTCGCTGCGGCTGGCTTCATAGGTTGGGCGGTTGCCGCTGGCGGTTGTGGCCCGGCGGATAGCCATAAAGGACTGCGCAATGTCGGTATGCCCGGCGTCGAACTCCAGACGCCGGTGGCTGATAATGTCGTATGCCTTGAGCACCAGGGCGTTTTTGACGTTGGGGTTGTAGACAAACTCCCGCACCGCAGGAAAGAACGCTTTCACGTTCTCGTAGACACCGTGACCGACACCGGTCGAATCGATGCCGATATAGGTCACGTTGTACTGCTGCGTCAGCTTTTTGATGGCGTCAGCCTGGGCGCGGAAGTCCATCCCGCGCCACTGGTGCCGCTCAAGAATGCGGAACTTGCCGCCCGGTACGGCTGGCGGTGCCACCACCACGCACCCGGCACTGTCACCGTTCTGCGTGCCTTTCGCCGGGTCGTATCCGATCCAGACTTCGCGCCAGCCAAACGGGCGGAGCGCCAGCGCCTGAAAATCTGCCCACACTTCCCAGCTGTCCACCATGCACGCCTGCAGCTCGCTGAGCGGGAACACTGACGCCAGATCGTCAATAAATTCGCACATCAGCAGGTTCTGGTATTCGTCCGGGCTGTACTCCATGCGCAGCTGGTCCAGGTCGAACAGATTACAGCCGCCGCGCACCGCATCCTCCACGGTGACGATCTGGCGATACTGTCCGTCCGGGCAGAGCACGCCGCGCGCAAGGTTGCCGTGGGTCAGGTCAATATCCACCTTGTCCGCTTTGGCACGGCCCCTGTTGAACAGCGCGCCGGACCAGAACGGATAGGCACTGTGGGTCAGGCTGGACGGCGTGGAGAAGTAGGTTTGTCGCCATTTCTTGTGAATGGCCATGCCGGAGGCAACCTTGCGCAGCTCCTGGAATTTCGGTATCCAGAAATATTCATCAAGGTACAGGTTGCCGTGGTAGCTCTGCGCCGTGCGGGCGTTGGTGCCGAGGAAGTACAGGCACGCGCCGTTGCTGAGCGTCATCGGGTCGCCTTTCAGCTCAACATCCACCTCTTTTGCAAAGTCGATGATGTACTGCTTAAAAACGTGTGCCTGCGCCTTACTGGCTGAGAGAAAAATCTGGTTGCGCCCCGTGGTGATGGCGTCAATCAGCGCCTCACGGGCAAAAAAGTATGTTGCCCCGATCTGGCGTGATTTAAGCAGGTTGCGAATGCGGTGTTTTACGCCCGCCTGCCACCAGTGGCGCTGATATTCAAACATGCCGTTGCGGAAGATTTCTTCCAGTTTTTCGGTCTGTTCATCAGTGAAAACATTCTTTTCGGGCTGGCGGCGTGGCCCTTTGTTACGGTTGGCAACTTTCGGGTTTAAGTCTGCTTCGTTCCCGCCATCGTTAAATTTACCGATCCGGGCGTGGCGCTCTGACTGACGCGCCAGCAGGTCAATTTCCTTGAAGTCTTTCCCTTCTTTCTGCTCCTTCATAATGAGCTGGCAGTAACGTGCGGCGGTGGTGAGCTGCATCTGATCCAGCGGCCCATAGTCGCCCCATTTGTCGCGCTTCTTCCAGCTGTGAACGGTTGCAACTTTCTCGCCCAGCATTTCAGCAATGCGGGCTACGCGGTATCCCTGAAAGTACAGCAGCATGGCCTGCCGACGGGGATCGAGGTCTGCGGGGGTTAGTGTCGTGTTCATGGCCCAAACATACGGCCTTGCCTGACGGCTTTCCCCGGCTGCGGTTTGTGTGGTTTACCGTACAAGTGCCGCGCGTTGTTTCACTCCCCCCATCACCGCAAACATAAGGCTCCAGTAAGTTTTTTCTAACGGAGCACGGCTCATGACAGTGAAAGCAAAGCGTTTCCGTATCGGGGTGGAAGGTGCCACCACTGACGGGCGCGAAATCCAGCGTGAATGGCTGGTACAGATGGCTGCCAGCTACAACCAGACGGTCTATACCGCGCTGATTAACCTTGAGCACATCAAGTCTTATCTGCCGGACAGCACCTTTAACCGCTACGGCAGGGTGACGGGGCTGGTTGCAGAAGAAATCAAGGACGGGCCGCTGGCGGGCAAGATGGCGCTTTATGCCGATATCGAACCCACGGACGCCCTGGTGGAACTGGTAAAGAAAGGCCAGAAGCTTTTCACCTCCATGGAGGTCAGCACGAAGTTTGCCGACACCGGCAAAGCCTACCTTGTGGGGCTGGGTGCGACGGACGATCCGGCGAGCCTTGGCACCGAAATGCTGGCATTCAGCGCCAGCGCCGCGCATAACCCGCTGGCGAACCGTAAGCAGAACCCTGAAAACCTGTTTTCGGAAGCGGTTGAAACGCTGATTGAACTGGAAGAAGCCCAGGACGAAAAGCCGTCCATCTTTGCCCGCGTCACCGCGCTGTTCACCAAAAAAGAGCAGACCGATGAGGCGTGTTTCTCCGATGTGCATAAAGCCGTGGAACTGGTCGCCACCGAGCAGCAGAACCTGAGCGAACGCACTGATAAATCCCTGTCCGAACAGGACAAGCGCCTTTCTGAGCTGGAGTCCTCCCTGCAGGAGCAGCAGGCCGCCTTTGCCGAGCTTGAGAAAAAGCTGAGCAGCGAAGACAGCCGTAAAGACTACCGCCAGCGCGCGCCGGGCGGTGACGCACCGGCAGGCACCCTGACCAATTGCTGATGGAGCATAAAACCCGATGAAAAAGAAAACCCGCTTTGCCTTTAACGCTTACCTGCAGCAGCTGGCGCGCCTGAACGGTGTGGAGATTGAAGAACTCTCCAGTAAGTTCACCGTAGAGCCGTCCGTGCAGCAGACGCTGGAAGACCAGATCCAGCAGTCCGCCGCTTTCCTGACGCTGATTAACATCACGCCGGTCACTGAGCAGTCCGGTCAGTTGCTGGGGCTGGGCGTTGGCAGCACCATTGCCGGAACCACCGATACCACCACCAAAGAGCGCGAGCCTACCGATCCGACGCTGATGGAAGACGTGGAATACAAATGCGAGCAGACCAACTTTGATACGGTGCTGACCTACGCAAAACTGGACCTGTGGGCGAAATTCCAGGACTTCCAGGTGCGTATCCGCAACGCCATCGTCAAGCGTCAGGCGCTGGACCGCATCATGATCGGCTTTAACGGCGTGAAGCGCGCCAAAACGTCCAATCGTGCTGAAAACCCGCTGCTGCAGGACGTCAATAAAGGCTGGCTGCAGAAAATCCGCGAAGACGCGCCGGATCACGTCATGGGCAGCACCACGAAAGACGGTGCAACGACTGCAGGCGCGGTCAAGGTGGGCAAGGGCGGCGACTATGCCAACCTGGACGCCGTGGTGATGGATGCCGTCAACGAGCTGATCGACGCGGTTTATCAGGATGATGACGATCTGGTTGTCGTCTGCGGACGTGAACTGCTGTCTGACAAGTATTTCCCGCTGGTCAACAAAGAGCAGGACAACAGCGAGAAAATCGCCGCCGATCTGATCATCAGCCAGAAACGTATGGGCGGCTTGCAGGCTGTGCGCGCGCCTTATTTCCCGGCAAATGCCCTGCTGATCACCCGTCTGGATAACCTGTCCATCTACTGGCAGGAAGATACCCGCCGCCGTTCTGTTATCGACAACCCGAAACGTGACCGGATTGAAAACTTTGAATCCGTCAACGAGGCGTATGTGGTCGAGGACTACCGCTGTGCGGCGCTGGTTGAAAACATTGAAATCGGTGATTTCAGCGCACCTGCCGCACCGGAAGGTGGGGAATAACGTATGAGCCTGAGTCCCGCACGGCAGCACCGCCTGCGCATTCAGGCCGAACAGGCCGCCCGTGAGGGCGGCAGTGTTCGCCATGCGTCGGGCTATGACCTGATGCTGCTGCAGCTGGCAGAAGACCGTCGCCGCCTCAAGGGCGTCCAGTCCACGGTGAAAAAGGCGGAAATCAAGGTGGAGCTGCTGCCGAAATATTCCGCCTGGGCGGAGGGCGTGCTGGCTGCCGGAGGTACGCAGCAGGATGACGTGCTGATGTACGTGATGCTGTGGCGTATCGACGCCGGTGATTATGCCGGTGCGCTGGAAATCGGGCGTCATGCGCTGCGCCATGGCTGGGTAATGCCGCTGGGCAACCGTAACGTGCAGACCGTGCTGGCAGAAGAAATGGCAGACGCGGCGCAAAGCGCTCTGCTGGCCGCAGCCGGTTTTGATGCCGATCTGCTTTTGCAGACGCTGGACCTGACAACCGATCTGGATATGCCGGACCAGTCGCGGGCGCGTCTGCATAAAGCCATCGGCGCTGTACTGAGCGAAAGCAACCCGGCATCAGCTTTGAATCACCTTACCCATGCGCTGCAGCTCGATCCCCGCTGTGGCGTTAAAAAAGAAAAGCAGCAGCTGGAGCGCAGACTGCGCAATGACAGCCGCTAAAGAACGTGCCCAGCGCACGGGCGGCACGGGGTGGCGAAAGGCACTGCCACATCAAAACCCCGTCCACCGCCCACTTATTCAGGAGAAAGCCGCATGAAGTTTGTTGCGCCCGAACAGGCACCGGAACAGGCGGAGGTCATCAAAAATACGCCGTTCTGGCCTGATGTGGACCTGTCGGAATTTCGCAGTGTGATGCGCACTGATGGCACGGTGACGCAGCCGCGTTTAAAGCAGGTCGTGCTGACGGCGATCTCTGAAGTTAACGCTGAGCTGTACGACTTCCGCAACCGTCAGCAGATGCTGGGCTGGCGGACACTTGCTGAGGTTCCCGCAGAAATGCTGGACGGCAAAAGCGAGCGTATCCGGCACTACCACAACGCTGTTTTTTGCTGGGCGCGCGCTGTGCTCAATGAGCGTTATCAGGACTATGACGCCACGGCGTCAGGTGTGAAGCGAGGGGAGGAGCTGGCGGAGGCCAGCGGCGATCTGTGGCGTGATGCCCGCTGGGCTATCAGCCGGGTGCAGGATGCACCGCACTGTACGGTGGAGCTTATCTGATGAAAGTGCGTGCGCATCAGTATGACACGGTGGACGCGCTTTGCTGGCGTCATTACGGGCACACGCAGGGTGTCACTGAGCAGGTTCTGCAGGCAAATCCGGGGCTGGCTGAGTACGGCCCATTTTTACCGCACGGGCTGCAGGTGGAGCTGCCGGACATTACGGCGTCAACCACGGCGCAGACCGTCCAGCTATGGGACTGAATTATGACGCTTGAACGAATCAGCGCCTTTATCACTTACTGCATCGCCGTGCTGCTGGCATGGCTGGGCGATCTGTCGCTCAAGGATGCGTCAACGGTTGGCGGCGTACTGATTGGTGTACTGATGCTGGCTATCAACTGGTACTACAAACACCAGTCTTTCAAATTGTTACGTGGCGGCAAAATTTCGCGGGGGGAATATGAATCCTTCAATCGTTAAGCGCTGCCTTGTCGGGGCGGTGCTGGCTATCGCCGCCACGCTGCCCGGCTTCCAGTCGCTTCATACCTCCGTTGAGGGGCTGAAACTGATCGCCGATTACGAGGGATGCCGCCTGCAGCCTTATCAGTGCAGCGCGGGCGTATGGACCGACGGGATCGGCAATACATCTGGTGTGGTGCCGGGCAAAACCATCACGGAACGGCAGGCGGCGCAGGGACTTATCACCAATGTGCTGCGCGTAGAGAGGGCGCTGGATAAATGTGTGGTGCAGCCGATGCCGCAAAAGGTCTATGACGCGGTGGTGTCGTTTGCTTTCAACGTGGGCACTGGCAACGCCTGCAGCTCCACGCTGGTTAAGTTGCTGAACCAGCGGCGCTGGGCGGATGCCTGCCATCAGCTGCCGCGCTGGGTATATGTCAAAGGTGTTTTTAATCAGGGGCTGGACAACCGCCGCGCGCGGGAAATGGCCTGGTGCTTAAAAGGAGCATAACGGAATGAAAAAGAAAGTCATGAGCGTTTTTTTCCAGCTGGCATGGACTGCGCTGTTGGTTATCAGCCTGCTGTATCCGCGCAGTGGTGCGCCGGTTCTGGTTGGTGCGTCTGTCTGGGTGTCATGCTTCCTCGCCTGGCTGCTTGCTGCGCTGTGCGCTGTCGGGTGGTTCGCCGGAGATCGGGCGCGCGATGAGGTCAGGGCGGCATTGCTGAAATTCAGGGCGCACCCTGTAAAACCCGTGCGTACATGGATAATCAGGCTGCTTATTGTTCTGTGCCTGGCGTTTTCGGGATGGGTGATCACCCTGGTGTTTTACCTGCTGACGCTGGTTCTGTATCAGATTGCCCGCGCGCAGCTTCATGAGCCGATGGCGGCCTGATGCGTGCGCTGGCGGTAGTGCTGGCGCTGGCACTTGCGGCGCTGGGCTGGCAGTCGTGGCGGCTTAACAATGCCAGCCACACCATCGAGACGCAGGGCGCGGCTCTGAAAAGCAAAACGCAGGAGCTGACGAAGAAAAACAGCCAGCTGATCGGCCTGTCCATTCTGACTGAAACCAACAGCCGGGAGCAGACGCGGCTTTATGCGGCAGCGGAACAGACCACCGCACTACTGCGCAGCCGCCAGCACCGGATCGAGGAACTGAAACGTGAAAACGAGGATTTGCGCCGCTGGGCTGATACTCCTTTGCCTGCTGACATTATCCGGCTGCGGGAGCGTCCGGCCCTCGCCGGAGGTGCAGCTTACCGTGAGTGGCTGTCCCAGAGTGACGCAGTGCCGCCTGGAAAGGTCAGCGCCGCGCAGTAACGGCGATCTGAATGCGGTGCTGGATGAAACCGAGGCCGCCTGGGCGGTCTGTGCTGACAAAGTGGACACGATTATTGCGTGTCAGGAGCGAGACAGTGAACAAACCGCAGTCCTTACGCAGCGCCCTGAATAAAGCGGTTGCCTATGTCCGGGACAACCCGGACAAGCTGCACCTTTTCGTTGATAACGGCTCACTGGTGGCAACCGGTGCCAGCTCCATGTCATGGGAGTACCGCTACACCCTGAATGTGGTGATCGAAGATTTCAGCGGCGACCAGAATCTGCTGATGGCTCCTGTGCTGCTGTGGCTAAGTGACAACCAGCCGGATGCTATCAATAACCCGGAGCTGCGCGAAAAACTGTTCACCTTTGAAGTAGATATTCTGCGCAACGATGTGTGCGATATCAGCCTGAACCTGCAGCTGACGGAGCGCGTGCTGGTCAGCACTGACGGCAGCGTGTCGAGCGTTGAAGCGGTGCCGGAGCCGGACGAACCCGAAGAAATGTGGACGGTGAAACGTGGATGAACTGCAGAGGATGGATGACTGGCTGACGGCGCTACTGGCGAATCTGGAGCCTGCCGCGCGCAGCCGTATGATGCGGCAACTGGCGCAACAGCTGCGCCGGACGCAGCAGCAGAACATCAGGCTGCAGCGTAATCCTGACGGCAGCGGCTATGAGCCGCGCCGGGTGACTGCCCGCAGCAAGAAGGGACGCATCAAACGCCAGATGTTTGCAAAGCTTCGCACCACAAAATACCTGAAAACCACCGCCAATGCGGACTCCGCCAGCGTGCAGTTTGATGGCAAGGTGCAGCGCATTGCCCGTGTTCACCATTACGGCCTGCGGGATCGCGTCAGTCGAAAAGGCCCGGAGGTCCGCTACGCAGAGCGCCGCCTGTTGGGCGTGAATGATGAGGTGGAAACCATCACCCGTGACACTCTGCTGCGCTGGCTGGCGGGGTGATTTTTGTGCCACCGCTGGCACAAGCGCCCGCGCTGCCTCCCTTTTCCCTCTGATGGCAACCTTTCGTTATGAATGCACAACTGACCGAAATCATGCGCCTTATCACCAACCTGATCCGCACCGGCACCGTGACCGAAGTGGACCGGGAAAACTGGCTGTGCCGGGTGAGAGTGGGCGAGCTTGAAACCAACTGGATTAACTGGCTGACGCTGCGTGCAGGTGGTGCCCGTACATGGTGGTGTCCGTCGCCGGATGAGCAGGTGGTGGTGCTGAGCATGGGCGGCAATCTGGAAACTGCTTTTGCGTTGCCTGCCATCTACTCCAATCAGTTTGCGCCGCCGTCGGATTCCGTGGACGGTTGCGTGACGGAGTACCCGGACGGGGGCTGGTTTGAGTATGAACCCGCCACCGGGCGGTGGCATGTCCGGGGCATCAAATCCATGGTGATCGAGGCGGCGGACAATATCACTCTCAAAACCGGTGAGTTTGTGGTGGAGGCTGACACCACGCGCATTAACAGCGAGATGGTGATCAATGGCGGCGTCACCCAGGGCGGCGGCGCGATGAGTTCCAACGGGATCGTGGTGGATAAACACGGTCACACCGGCGTTAAGTCCGGCGGCGATACGTCAGGAGGACCGGTATGACGCTGTATATCGGCATGAGCCAGGGTAACGGCAAGGCCATTACTGATACTGACCATCTGCGCCAGTCAGTGCGGGATATTCTGCTGACCCCACAGGGCAGCCGGATTGCCCGTCGGGAATATGGTTCCCTGCTGTCCGCCCTGATTGACCAGCCGCAGAATCCGGCGCTACGCCTGCAGGTCATGTCTGCGGTCTATGTGGCCCTGAGTCGCTGGGAGCCACGGCTTACGCTGGATTCCATCACCATCAGCAGCAATTTTGACGGTTCCATGGTGGTTGAACTTACCGGGCAGCGCAATAACGGCGAGCCGGTTTCCCTTTCCGTATCAACAGGAGCAGACAATGGCAGTGATTGACCTTTCCCAGCTGCCCGCGCCGCAGATAGTGGACGTGCCGGATTTTGAGACGCTGCTGGCTGAGCGCAAGGCCGCTTTTGTGGCCCTTTATCCGGCGGATGAGCAGGACGCGGTGCGGCGCACGCTGGCGCTGGAATCTGAACCCGTCACCAAGCTGCTGCAGGAAAGCACCTACCGCGAAATCCTTTTGCGCCAGCGTATTAACGAGGCCGCGCAGGCGGTCATGGTGGCGTATGCCATCGGCGGCGATCTCGATCAGTTGGCAGCCAACTACAACGTGAAACGCCTGACGGTAACGCCTGCTGACAATGACGCGGTGCCGCCGGTTGCTGCTGTCATGGAAAGCGATGAGGCGCTGCGCCTGCGTGTTCCGGCTGCGTTTGAAGGATTGTCCGTTGCAGGACCGACGGCGGCCTATGAGTTTCACGCCAAAAGCGCGGACGGGCGCGTAGCAGATGCCAGCGCAACCAGCCCAGCACCGGCGGAGGTGGTGCTTACCGTACTGAGCCGTGAAGGTGACGGTACGGCAGAGGCTGATCTGCTGTCAGTGGTGGAGCAGGCGCTTAACAGCGAGAACGTGCGCCCGGTAGCAGACCGCCTGACGGTGCGCAGCGCCGAAATTATCCCGTACAGCGTGTATGCGACGATTTTTCTTTATCCGGGACCGGAAGCTGAGCCGGTGATGGCGGCGGCAAAAGCCAGCCTGCAGAAGTACATCGCCAGTCAGACGCGGCTGGGGCGCGATATTCGCCGCAGCGCCATTTATGCCGCGCTGCACGTTGAGGGCGTCCAGCGTGTGGAGCTGGCCTCTCCGCTGGATGATGTGGTGCTGGATAAGACGCAGGCGGCGTCCTGTACGGAATGGAGCGTGACCAACGGGGGCACGGATGAATAGCCTGCTGCCGCCCGGTTCATCGCCGCTTGAGCGCCGACTGGCGCAGACCTGCAGCGGCATTTCCGATCTGCAGGTGCCGCTGCGCGACTTGTGGAACCCGGCAACGTGTCCGGTCAGCTTTCTGCCGTATCTGGCGTGGGCGTTTTCCGTTGACCGCTGGGATGAAAGCTGGACGGAAAGCGTCAAGCGCCGCGTGGTGCAGGACGCTTTCTATATCCATCAGCACAAGGGGACAACCAGCGCCGTGCGGCGCGTGGTGGAGCCGTTCGGCTTCCTGATCCGCATCATTGAGTGGTGGCAGACCGGCGAGACGCCGGGGACGTTTCGCCTGGATATTGGCGTGCAGGACCAGGGCATAACGGAAGAAACCTATCTGGAACTGGAGCGCCTGATCGGTGACGCCAAGCCGTGCAGCCGCCATCTGATCGGCATGTCCATCAACCTGCAGACCAGCGGCCCCTATTTTGTGGGCGCAGCCACCTACAGCGGCGAAGAAATCACGATCTACCCGTATATCAACGAAACCATTATTTCCGGCGGCACCGCCTACGAGGGCGGGGCGGTCCATGTTATTGACACAATGAGAGTGAATCCATGAGCGCAAAATTTTATACCCTGCTGACGGATATCGGCGCGGCGAAACTGGCAAGCGCCGCCGCGCTCGGTGTCCCGCTGAAAATTACCCAGATGGCGGTGGGCGACGGTGGCGGCGTCCTGCCGACTCCAAGCGCACAGCAGACAGCGCTGGTTGCTGAAAAACGCCGCGCTTCCCTCAATATGCTGTACATCGATCCGCAGAACAGTAGCCAGATTATTGCTGAGCAGGTGATCCCCGAAACTGAGGGCGGTTGGTGGATTCGTGAGGTCGGTCTGTTCGATGATGCCGGCGCACTGATTGCCGTGGGCAACTGCCCGGAGAGCTACAAGCCGCAGCTGGCGGAGGGGAGCGGGCGCACGCAGACCGTGCGCATGGTGCTGATTACCAGCAGTACCGATAATATCACCCTGAAAATTGACCCGGCAGTGGTGCTGGCAACCCGCAAATACGTGGATGACAAGGTGCTGGAGCTTAAGGTGTATGTGGATGATCTGATGGCGAAGCATATCGCCGCCGCTGATCCGCACACGCAGTACGCGCCGAAAGAAAGCCCGACGCTGACAGGCACGCCAAAAGCGCCCACTGCGCCAGCCGGAACCAATACCACGCAGATTGCCAGCACAGCGTTTGTGCAGGCTGTGGTCACTGCGCTAAATAACGCGCTGGCGCTTAAGGCCCCGCTGGCAAGTCCGGCTCTGACCGGAACGCCAACGGCACCAACTGCTGCGCAGACAGTCAACAATACCCAGATTGCCACCACGGCATTTGTGAAATCAGCTATTGCTGCACTGGTGGCATCATCCCCGGCGGCGCTGGACACGCTGAATGAACTGGCGGCTGCGTTGGGTAACGATCCGAATTTTGCCACCACCATGACAAACGCGCTTGCCGGTAAGCAACCACTGGACAGCACGCTGACAGCCCTTTCCGGGAAAACAGCGAGTGATATTCTTGCATATCTCGGTATGTCAGATGCTTCCAAGCGTAACGGTATAACCGGTGCGTTATCAGGTAGTGGTTATATCAAAATACCTGTATTGATCGGTTCTGTTGAACGCGTTTTCATCATCCAGTGGGGCACTGTTTCTAATGGTGGCTCTGGGATATCCGGTAGTACAACGTTTCCAGTCGTTTTCCCGTCGGCATGTCTGGGCGGATCATTTGGGCCGCTTGATACTGAAAACGGTGGCTTCAGTGTTTCGTTTAATCAGCGTACAAATTCAGGGTTCACTGCAGTATTTCGTGACGTGTCGAATTCACCTTATCCGCACGTTCCGAACCGGCTACAGACAACTGTCTATCTTGTATATGGGTACTAACTATGACTGACTTTATTTACAGCCCATCCAGAAATCTCTTTTATGATGCTTCTCTAGAGGAGGAATACAAGCAAAGTGGCAACTGGCCTAGTGATGGAGTGATTGTTAGCGAATCAGTCTTTATGACCTTTTCGGCAACGCCTCCTGATGGAAAAATAAGGGTTTGCGGTGCTGATAATTTTCCTGCCTGGTCTGACACCCCTCCAGTTACTGGTGCTGAATTACTTCGAGTTGCTGAGTACAAGCGCACGCAGCTGATGTCTCAGGCAAATGAGATTATCCAGCCATTACAGGACGCAGTTGATTTAGGCATTTCAACGGAAAAGGAGGCGTCTCTTTTACAACTCTGGAAAAGGTATCGAGTGAATCTTAATCGCGTAGATACATCGCTGGCTCCTGATATTGACTGGCCTGAGCCGCCAGAAGATTAATCACGTCCCCGCAGCTGCGGGGATTTTTTTTACCTCTTCCATTGTGCCATTCCCCACACATAGCCCGGCGCGTGCGCCGCGCGCATATCAACCAGAACATAGGCACACCCCCCTGTAAACCGGAGAGACTGCCTTATGGCTCAGGATTACCACCACGGGGTGCGCGTTGTTGAAGTCAACGAGGGCACCCGATCCATTACCACGGTGAGCACCGCCATCGTGGGTATGGTCTGCACCGGCGATGATGCTGATGCGTCCATGTTTCCCCTCAATAAGCCGGTCCTGCTGACTGATGTGCTGACTGCCAGCGGTAAAGCGGGCGAGTCCGGCACGCTGGCCCGTTCGCTGGATGCGATTGCAGACCAGGCTAAACCCGTGACCGTCGTTGTGCGCGTGGCGCAGGGCGAAACCGAAGCGGAAACCACCTCCAACATTATCGGCGGCGTGACCGCTGACGGTAAAAAAACGGGCATGAAAGCGTTGTTATCTGCGCAGTCCCAGCTCGGCGTTAAGCCGCGCATTCTGGGCGTGCCGGGGCACGACACGCAGGCGGTTGCCACTGAGCTGCTGAGCGTGGCGCAAAGTCTGCGCGGGTTTGCTTATCTGTCCGCCTATGGATGCAAAACGGTAGAGGAAGCAATTGCCTACCGCGCTAATTTCAGCCAGCGCGAGGGAATGCTGATCTGGCCTGATTTCATCAGTTTTGACACCGTGCTGAATGCTGACGCAACGGCTTACGCCTCAGCCCGTGCGCTTGGTCTGCGTGCCAAAATTGACGAACAGACCGGCTGGCACAAATCCCTGTCAAACGTGGGCGTGAATGGTGTCACCGGCATTTCTGCTGATGTGTTCTGGGATTTGCAGGACCCGGCAACCGATGCGGGGCTGCTGAACCAGAACGATGTCACCACGCTGATCCGCAAAGACGGTTTCCGTTTCTGGGGTTCCCGCTGCCTCAGTGACGATCCTCTGTTTGCCTTTGAAAACTACACCCGCACCGCGCAGGTACTGGCTGATACCATCGCAGAAGCGCACATGTGGGCGGTGGATGGCGTGCTTAACCCGTCGCTGGCCCGCGACATTATCGAAGGTATCCGCGCCAAACTGCGTAACCTGAAAACGCAGGGCTACATCATCGGCGCCGACTGCTGGCTGGATGAGTCCGTAAACGATAAAGATTCCCTGAAAGCCGGGAAGCTCACAATCGATTACGACTATACGCCGGTACCGCCTCTGGAAAACCTGATGCTGCGCCAGCGCATCACCGATCAGTATCTGCTGGATTTCTCCAGCCAGGTCAGCGCGTAAGGGGACAAAATGGCTTTACCACGCAAGTTAAAACACCTGAACCTGTTTAACGACGGGAATAACTATCAGGGGATCGTTGAGTCCCTGACCCTGCCTAAATTCGGCCGCAAGTTTGAAAAGTATCGCGGCGGCGGTATGCCCGGTTCGGCTGATGTTGACCTGGGGCTTGATGATGGCGCGCTGGACACGGAGTTTTCAATCGGTGGCACCGAACTGCTGTTATTCAAGCAGATGGGTAAAGCCACCGTTGACGGAATCCAGCTGCGTTTCACCGGCTCCATTCAACGTGATGATACCGGCGAAGTGCAGGCCGTTGAGCTGGTTGTGCGCGGGCGACATAAAGAAGTCGATTCCGGCGAATGGAAAACCGGCGAGAGCAACACCACAAAAGTCAGCAGCACCAACAGCTACGCGAAGCTGACCATTAACGGCGAGGTGCTCTATGAGGTTGATGTGATCAACATGATTGAAATCGTTGATGGCGTGGACCTGATGGAAGAACACCGCAACGCCCTGGGCCTCTGATCTACTTTAAAGGCGCGGGCAGCCGCGCCAGTACCTTATTAACAGGAAATGACAATGAGCGAACAACTGACTGAAAAAACCGTACAGCTGGACACCCCAATCAAACGCGGTAAAACCGAAATTGCCGAAATTGTGCTGCGCAAGCCGCAGTCCGGCGCGCTGCGTGGCACCCGTCTGCAGGCGATCATGGATATGGACGTGGGCGCGATGATGACGATTATTCCCCGCATCTCCACGCCCGCGCTGACCGCTCAGGAAATGGCTGAAATGGACCCCGCCGATCTCACCGCGCTGTCGGTTGAGGTGGTCACTTTTTTGTTGAAGAAATCGGTGCTTGCCGGTTTGCCGACAGCCTGACGGTAGAAGACCTGGTGGCTGATATCGCCACCATTTTTCACTGGCCGCCGTCCGTCACTGACGTTATGCCGCTGACCGAAGTGCTGGAGTGGCGGCATAAAGCGATTCAGAGAAGCGGGGCCAGCGATGAGTGATACTAACCTGCGTTTGCAGGTGATTCTTAATGCGGTTGACAAGCTCACCCGCCCATTCCGATCCGCGCAGGCCAGCTCAAAAGAGCTGGCTACTGCGCTTCAAACTACCCGGAACAGTTTGAAAGAACTGAATAAACAGGCCGGGCGTATTGATGAATTCCGTAAAACCCGGTCACAGCTTGCAATCACTGCAACAAATCTCAGTGCTGCACGCGAAGAAGCCGCAAAACTTGCCACGCAGTTTGCTGCAACAAATCGCCCAACTGCTGCTCAGGCTAAATTATTTAGCCAGGCAAAAAACCGTGTGCAGGAGCTGCAGCAGACCTACAACGGCCTGCTGGGTTCGGTACAACGGCAGCGGCAAGCACTGAAAGAATCCGGCATTGATACTAAACAGCTCAGTAGCGCCCAGCGGGAACTGCGTAAAAATGCCGACGAAACCCGGCAGGCTCTGGAACGTCAGCAGAAATCCCTCAAACGCCTGGGCGAACAGCAAGCGAAAATGAATGCCGCACGTGAGCAATATTCACGCCGTCTTGAGGTGAGGGATCGCATTGCAGGGGCAGGGGCAACCACCACGGCAGCGGGTCTGGCAATGGGCGCGCCGGTCATGGCAGCGGTAAAAAGCTACGCCAGCATGGAAGATGCCATGAAAGGCGTGGCAAAGCAGGTAAACGGGCTGCGGGACGATAACGGCAACCGCACGAAACAGTTTTATGACATGCAGGATGCCATCAAGGCCGCCAGCGAACAGCTGCCGATGGAGAACGGGGCTATAGACTATGCCGCTCTGGTTGAAGGTGGTGCGCGTATGGGCGTAACCAACCAGGACGATCCATACGAAGACCAGAAGCGTGACCTGCTGGCTTTTGCATCCACGGCGGCAAAAGCCGCAACGGCATTTGAGCTACCCGCTGACGAGCTGGCGGAAGGGCTGGGTAAAATTGCGCAGCTGTATAAAGTACCAACCCGCAATATTGAACAGCTGGGCGACGCGATGAACTACCTGGACGATAACGCTATGTCGAAGGGCGCGGATATTATCGACGTGCTGCAGCGCATGGGGGGCGTGGCTGACAGGCTCGACTTCCGTAAAGCTGCCGCGCTGGGTTCTACCTTTTTGTCACTTGGTGCAGCGCCGGATGTAGCAGCCAGTGCAGCTAATGCGATGGTCCGTGAGTTGTCGATTGCAACGCAACAAAGTAAGGGTTTTTATGAAGGCATGGACCTGCTAAAGCTAAACCCGGAAAAGATTCAGAAGGATATGACCCGTGATGCAATAGGGACTATTCAGCGGGTGCTGGAGAAGGTCAACAAGCTGCCGCAGGATAAACGCCTGTCCGCCATGACGATGATATTTGGCAAGGAGTTTGGCGATGATGCGGCGAAGCTTGCGAACAACCTGCCGGAGCTGCAGCGACAGCTGAAATTAACTTCAGGCACTGAGGCTAACGGCTCCATGCAGAAAGAATCCGATATCAATAAGGATTCACTTTCTGCGCAGTGGTTGCTTGTTAAAACGGGCGCGCAGAACGCTTTTAGCAGTCTGGGGGAAACGCTGCGCCAGCCGCTGATGGATATCATGGGTTACGTCAAAAGCGTGACCGGGGCGCTGCGTCGATGGGTTGAGACTAACCCGCAGCTGGCGGGCACTTTGATGAAGATTGCCGCTGTGGTCGCCTCAGTGACGTTGGCGCTTGGGACATTAGCTATTGCCATGGCTGCTGTTCTGGGGCCGCTGGCATTATTGCGCTTTGGGATGAAATCGCTAGCCATCACTAGTCTGGGGAGGTTCGGTCCACTGCTGGGCCGGTTGAGCCAGGCATTCAAATCATTCACACCTGGTTTATTCCAGTCAGGTGATGCACTGAAAAAGCTGTTTGGGCTGTTTTCGGGAAATGAAGCGAGTGAGGCCGTTAGCTGGATAAGTCGTATTCGTGAGGCGCTCAGCGGCGGTGGGGAAGATGACGGTGACGGTATCCTGGATGCGTTCCGAGGCGGGATGCTGGATAAAGTCAAAGAACATGCCCAGCAGGCGGGCGAAGGCCTGGTGTCCTCTTTTCGTAATCCAGGTGAAGCTATCCGTCAGCTTGGTACGAAAATCAGAGGGCTGGCAAGCGCTGCGTTAGCACCGCTAGTTACTTCTGTAAGGGGGGCGGGAGGTGTTATCCGGTGGTTGGTCATGTCACCATTTGCACTTTTGCGCACAGCTCTGATGGGAGTGGGTAGTGTGCTTGGGGTGTTGCTTAGCCCTATAGGGCTGGTCGTGGCGGCTCTGGCTGGCGTGGCGCTGGTCGTCTGGAAATACTGGCAGCCGATAAGCGCATTTTTAGGCGGAGTGGTTGAAGGATTCAAAGCTGCAGCTGCACCTATCAGTGCGGCGTTTGAGCCACTGCAGCCTGTTTTCCAGTGGATAGGTGACAAGGTCCAGGCGTTGTGGGGCTGGTTTACTGATCTGCTGACGCCGGTTAAATCCACCTCTGCAGAACTGCAAAGCGCGGCTTCGATGGGGCGGCAGTTTGGCGAAGCGCTGGCGGAAGGGCTGAATATGGTGATGCACCCGCTTGAGTCTCTCAAGTCAGGCGTGTCGTGGTTGCTGGAAAAACTTGGCATCGTCAGTAAGGAAGCGGCAAAAGCAAAACTACCTGAACAGGTTACACGACAGCAGCCTGCTACGGTGAACAGTGACGGTAAGGTGGTGTTGCCGCCTGGCGGATTTCCGTCGATGGGGTTTGCAGGCATGTATGACAGCGGTGGCACGATCCCGCGTGGTCAGTTTGGCATCGTTGGGGAGAACGGCCCAGAAATAGTGAACGGTCCCGCAAATGTGACCAGCAGACGGCGCACTGCTGCGCTGGCTTCCGTCGTTGCAGGTGTCATGGGTGTAGCGGCAGCGCCTGCAGAGGCTGCTGCGGTTCCGTTTGCAGGCATGTATGACAGCGGTGGCACGATCCCGCGTGGTCAGTTTGGCATCGTTGGGGAGAACGGCCCCGAAATAGTGAACGGTCCCGCAAATGTGACCAGCAGACGGCGCACTGCTGCGCTGGCTTCCGTCGTTGCAGGTGTCATGGGCGTAGCGGCAGCGCCTGCAGAGGCTGCTGCGGTTCCGTTTGCAGGCATGTATGACAACGGTGGCACGATCCCGCGTGGTCAGTTTGGCATCGTTGGGGAGAACGGACCAGAAATAGTGAACGGTCCCGCAAATGTGACCAGCAGACGGCGCACTGCTGCGCTGGCTTCCGTCGTTGCAGGCGTCATGGGCGTAGCGGCAGCGCCTGCAGAGGCTGCTCCACTACATCCTTACAGTCTGCCTACTGTGGCATATAAACAAAGCCAGCCAGCGAAATCTGCCAGCGTGCCGCCTGTGATGCACTTTGAAACCCACGCGCCGATCACTATCTATGCTCAGCCAGGGCAAAGTGCGCAGGATATTGCCCGTGAAGTTGCCCGACAGCTTGACGAACGCGAGCGCAAGACCAGGGCTAAAGCACGCAGCAATTTCAGTGATCAAGGGGGATATGAATCATGATGATGGTACTGGGGTTATATGTCTTCATGCTGCGTACAGTGCCATATCAGGAGCTGCAGTATCAGCGAAGCTGGCGACACGCCGCCAACAGTCGGGTGAACCGGCGACCATCAACGCAGTTTCTTGGCCCGGATAATGACTCGCTGACGTTATCTGGCGTACTGCTGCCGGAAGTCACCGGGGGCAGGCTGTCATTGCTCGCGCTGGAGCAAATGGCAGAGCTGGGCAAAGCATGGCCTCTGATTGAGGGAAGCGGGACCATTTACGGCATGTTTGTGATCGAGAGCCTGAGTCAGACAAAAACAGAGTTTTTTGAAAGCGGAATGCCTCGCCGTATTGAGTTTACGCTGACCCTGAAAAGGGTTGATGAGTCGCTGTCTGATATGTTCGGCAGTCTCAGCGATCAGCTCAGTAACCTGCAGGACTCTGCAACGTCTGCGATAGGTAATATTAAAAATACGGTTGGAGGGTTGCTGCAGTGAATTTTAGCTCTGATCTTTTTGACCTGAACAGCAGAAGCCCGGCTTTCAGTATCACTATTGAAGGTAAGGACGTGACCACCGCGCTGGATGCGCGCCTGATGAGTCTGACGCTGACCGATAACCGGGGTTTTGAGGCTGACCAGCTTGATCTGGAGCTGGACGACGCCGATGGGCAGATCGTTCTGCCGCGACGTGGTGCCGTTATTCAGCTGGCGCTGGGGTGGAAGGGCCAGCCGCTTTTCCCAAAAGGGGCATTTACGGTGGATGAGATTGAGCACAGCGGTGCTCCTGATCGCCTGACTATCCGTGCCCGTAGCGCTGATTTCCGTGAAACCCTCAACACCCGGCGCGAAAAGTCATGGCACCAGACAACCGTTGGCGATGTGGTAAAGGAAATCGCAGCACGGCATAACCTCAAAATGGCGTTGGATAAAGACCTGACGGACAAGGCACTGGATCACATGGACCAGACCAATGAAAGCGATGCCAGTTTCCTGATGAAGCTGGCGCGCCAGTATGGGGCGATTGCTTCCGTTAAGGATGGAAACCTGCTGTTTATCAGGCAGGGGCAGGGAAGAACGGCGAGCGGAAAGCTGTTGCCGGTTATCACCATTCAACGTAAAGCCGGTGACGGTCATCGTTTTACCCTGGCTGATCGTGGTGCTTATACCGGTGTAATTGCCAGCTGGCTGCATACCCGCGAACCCAAGAAAAAAGAAACAACTAAGGTTAAGCGCCGCCGGAAGAAAACCACCGCGCCCAAAGAGCCGGAAGCAAAACAGGGTGATTATCTGGTGGGAACGGATGAAAACGTTCTGGTTCTTAATCGTACTTACGCAAACCGCAGCAATGCTGAGCGTGCGGCAAAAATGCAATGGGAGCGCCTGCAGCGTGGTGTTGCGTCTTTCTCCCTGCAGCTCGCTGAGGGCCGGGCAGATCTCTACACCGAAATGCCGGTAAAGGTGAGCGGCTTTAAGCAGCCTATCGACGATGCCGAATGGACCATTACAACTTTGACGCATACGGTCAGCCCAGATAATGGTTTTACTACCAGTCTGGAGCTTGAAGTAAAAATTGATGATTTAGAAATGGAATGATTTTGTTCACAAAATGGATGCGTGGTGTATCATTATGTGATTGCGAGGAATCGGTGGGGAGAGACGGATATGATGAATTGTCCGAAATGCGGACATGCTGCACATACTCGTAGTAGCTTTCGGGTGTCTGATAACACAAAAGAACGCTACTGCCAGTGCCAAAATATTAATTGTGGCACCACTTTTGTTACCCATGAAACCGTCGTGCGCTACATTGTTACCCCTGGACTTGTCGATCATGCTCCGCCACACCCATTAAATAGTGGTCAGGGACACATGAATTTCTAACAAATTAACCCGCTTAGGCGGGTTTTTTGTTGATGGTAGCTGAAATCCTGCTGCCATTTTGCTGCCAACGGATATCCAGATAACAAAAAAGCCACTCTTTCGAGTGGCTTAATTATATGATTCTAAAGCTAAAATTTGGTGGCCCCTGTTGGGTTTGAACCAACGACCAAGCGATTATGAGTCGCCTGCTCTAACCACTGAGCTAAGGGGCCGTGGCGGTGGATTATAATGTAACTCCCCGCAGCAATCCAGCCATTCACACCCGCCTGCTGTTTTTATAAACAACGCATAATCAATCCTTTATACTTCCATGATGATGTATCAATCGGGAGTAAATATGATCAACGATATTCTGGCCCCGGGACTACGGGTGGTGTTCTGCGGGATCAACCCCGGTAAATCCTCGGCGCATACCGGTTTTCACTTTGCTCATCCGGGGAACCGTTTCTACCAGGCCGGGTTTACCGACCGGTTACTCAAGCCTGAAGAGGAGCAACATCTGCTGGATACGCGCTGCGGGATCACCATGCTGGTGGAGCGACCAACCGTGCAGGCGAGCGAAGTCAACCTGCATGAGCTGCGCACTGGCGGGCGGGAACTGATTAAGAAGATCGAAGACTACCAGCCTGCCGCGCTGGCGATTCTGGGGAAACAGGCCTATGAGCAGGCGTTCAGCCAGCGCGGGGTGAAATGGGGTAAACAGGCCATCACCATCGGTGTGACGCAGGTATGGGTGCTGCCAAACCCGAGCGGACTTAACAGGGCAACGCTGGATAAACTGGTGGAAGCTTACAGGGAGCTCGACGAGGCGCTGGTGGTGCGGGGGCTTTAGTAGGGGCAGGGGCCTCTGCGGCCTGATGCCTCGTCCTGGCCCTCTCTCACAGGGAGAGGGCATAAACAAAAAAAGCTCCCGATTGGGAGCTTTTTGCTGTTTACCTGGATTAATCGTCCAGGAAGCTACGCAGCACTTCAGAGCGGCTCGGATGGCGCAGTTTACGCAGCGCCTTCGCTTCGATCTGACGGATACGTTCGCGGGTAACGTCAAACTGTTTACCCACTTCTTCCAGCGTGTGGTCGGTGTTCATATCGATACCGAAACGCATACGCAGTACTTTCGCTTCACGGGCGGTCAGGCCAGCCAGAACGTCGTGCGTGGCAGCACGCAGGCTCTCGGTGGTGGCAGAGTCCAGCGGCAGCTCGAGGGTGGTATCCTCGATGAAATCACCCAGATGCGAATCTTCATCATCACCGATTGGTGTTTCCATGGAGATTGGCTCTTTGGCGATCTTCAGCACTTTACGGATCTTGTCTTCCGGCATCAGCATGCGTTCAGCCAGCTCTTCCGGCGTCGGCTCGCGACCCATCTCCTGCAGCATCTGGCGGGAAATACGGTTGAGCTTGTTGATGGTCTCAATCATATGCACCGGAATACGGATGGTGCGCGCCTGATCCGCGATAGAGCGGGTAATTGCCTGACGGATCCACCAGGTCGCATAGGTGGAGAACTTGTAACCACGACGGTATTCAAACTTATCTACCGCTTTCATCAGACCGATGTTGCCTTCCTGAATCAGATCCAGGAACTGCAGACCGCGGTTGGTGTATTTCTTGGCGATAGAGATAACCAGACGTAAGTTTGCTTCAACCATCTCTTTCTTCGCACGGCGGGCTTTCGCTTCACCGATGGACATACGACGGTTGATGTCTTTGACCTGCTCGATGGTCAGGCCGGTCTCTTCTTCAATCTGCTGCAGCTTCTGCAGACCGCGATGCACGTCTTCTTTCACGTCGTGCAGTTTTTCAGACCATGGCTTGTTCATTGCGATAGCCGCGTTGAACCAGGTTTCGCTGGTTTCGTTGCCGGTGAAGAGGGTGATGAAGTTCTTCTTCGGCATTTTGCACTGCTCAACGCACAGCTTCATGATGATGCGTTCCTGGGTACGTACGCGATCCATCATCACGCGCATGCTGTTCACCAGGTAGTCGAACTGTTTTGGCACCAGGCGGAACTGTTTGAAGACTTCAGACAGTTTCAGGATCTCTTCCTGGGCAGCAGCGTGACTGCGACCTTTGGCTTTGATGGTGTCACGCGTCACTTCGTACTGGGTACGCAGTTCGGCGAACTTCTCACGTGCCAGTTCCGGGTCGATGCTGTTGTCATCATCGGCGCTGTCGTCGTCGCTCTCTTCTTCATCTTCGTCTTCGTCGTCATCCATCTCTTCCTGAGACAGTTCAGAACCGACGTGAGTGGCGGTTGGCGCCATATCTTCTTCAGCGTTCGGGTCGACAAAACCGGTGATCAGATCGGACAGACGCGCTTCTTCCGCTTCAACACGATCGTACTGCTCCAGCAGATAGGTGATCGCTTCCGGGTACTCAGCAACAGAGCACTGAACCTGGTTGATCCCGTCTTCGATGCGTTTTGCGATGTCAATTTCGCCTTCGCGGGTCAACAGTTCAACGGTACCCATTTCGCGCATGTACATGCGGACCGGGTCAGTGGTACGCCCGATTTCAGATTCCACGCTGGACAGTACCTGTGCAGCAGCTTCTTCCGCATCTTCGTCAGTGTTGTTGGAGGTTTCAGCCAGCAACAGATCATCGGCATCCGGTGCTTCTTCCATCACCTGAATGCCCATGTCATTGATCATTTGGATGATGTCTTCGATTTGATCTGAATCGACGATATCTTCCGGCAGATGGTCATTGACCTCGGCATAGGTCAGATAGCCTTGCTCCTTACCACGTTGGACAAGAAGTTTCAGCTGTGACTGCGGGTTTTGCTCCATAAGACGGTATCCACACTTAATTCGTTTGATTGGTGTCGGCGATGGTTTGCCAACCTTTAAAGCGAGGGCGTACTTATATTTTTGCCGCTGCCTCTCAGTGCGGCTGCCGGGGGCTTCCCGATCGATATTCGGCACTTAAGCCGTTAAATACTTTTGTCTTTTTGCTTATTTCTTCGCCAGTTCCTGGTTTATCATCCAGAGCTCCCGGCGTTCTTCGCTGCTCAAACCGTGCGTGCGCTCGCGAGCAATCAACTCTTCCTGGCGCAGCTCGAGCATCGAATCAAACATATGGTTGAGTGAGTCGGTGAACGTTTTTTCTGCAATGTCCTTATCTGCTATATCGTCCCACATCGACAATTTTTCAAGGGTAGCGGCCTCTTTTGTGCCGCGATAATGTTCTAAAAGTTGTCCGGTGGTCAGACCTGGCTGAGACAAACATGTGTTGACCAGTTCTGAAAATAAGCCAAGCCCGGGCAATTTTTCGTGGTTCAAACCCGCCAGCGATGGCACTTGCGGTGCAAGTTCGGGGTTTTGGACCAGTAACCCTATCAGTATACGCATGGTTGTGCGTTTTAGCTGAGGCGCGGGGCGAACCGTGCCGTTTTCAGCCTGTTTTGGCATTAAACGTTCAAGCTGGCTGTCATCCAGAATGCCGAGCTTGTTGCCTAACTCCTGACGCAGATAGATGCGCAGCGTTTCGCCGGGCACCTGGCTGATTAACGGCAGCGCCAGCGTGCTGAGCTGCGCGCGCCCGTCAGGGGTACTTAAATCAACCTGCGGCATCAGGCTGTTAAACAAGAACGTGGAGAGCGGCTGAGCCTGCTCCATCCGCGCTTCAAACGCCGCTTTGCCCTCTTTACGCACCAGCGTATCCGGGTCTTCACCGTCGGGCAGGAACATAAAGCGTAACTGCCGCCCGTCGGTCATATAAGGTAGCGCAGTTTCCAGCGCACGCCAGGCGGCATCGCGCCCTGCGCGGTCACCGTCGTAGCAGCAGATGACGTTTTTGGTCACCCGAAACAGCAGCTGAATATGATCGGCCGTGGTGGACGTGCCCAACGAGGCTACTGCGTAATTGATGTCATACTGCGCCAGCGCAACGACATCCATATACCCTTCGACGACGAGAAGACGCGGAGGTTCCGCATTTGCCTGCTGCGCCTCATAAAGGCCGTAAAGCTGACGGCCCTTATGGAAAATGTCAGTTTCCGGGGAGTTGAGGTACTTGGGCAGGGCATCACCCAGCACGCGACCACCAAAACCAATCACCCGGCCACGCTTGTCGCGGATCGGGAACATCACCCGTTCGCGGAAGCGGTCGTAGCTTCGTCCCTGGTCGTTGGTGACCAGCATACCTGCGTCGATCAACGATTTACGATCTTCGCTATTGCCGCCAAAACGCTTTAACACGTTGTCCCAGCCGGGCGGGGCGTAACCAATAGCGAAACGCGCAATGACATCGTCGCTCAGTCCGCGCTTGTTCAGATACTGACGCGCAGGCTCAGCCGCAGAGTGCTTAAGAGACTGTTGGTAAAACGAATTCAGGCCATCCATCAGTTGATACAGCGTTTGACGCTGATGGCGCTCTATCTGGCTTGGTCCACTGCCCGCTTCATACGGCACTTCAAGGTTGTGCATCGCCGCCAGCTCTTCGACGGTTTCAACGAACTCGAGCTTGTCATAGTTCATTAAAAAATCGACGGCATTACCGTGTGCGCCACAGCCGAAGCAATGGTAAAACTGCTTTTCACCGTTGACGGTGAAGGAGGGGGTTTTTTCGTTATGGAAAGGACAGCACGCATGGTAGTTCTTGCCCTGCTTTTTCAGCTTTACCCGCGCGTCGATAAGATCGACGATGTCGGTTCTTGCCAGCAGGTCATTGATGAAAACGCGTGGGATTCGTCCGGCCATATGCCCCAAAAGTTTTTAGCAACTCATAAACGAAAACAAGCCGCGCATTCCTTCCGGAAGCACGGCCTTACGACTATTACTCTGTCTGTCAATTGAGGACTGTCGCCCTCAACGGATTAGTACAGACGAGTACGGCGTGCGTTTTCGCGAGCCAGTTTCTTCGCGTGACGTTTCACTGCAGAAGCTTTAGCGCGCTTACGTTCAGTCGTTGGTTTTTCATAGAACTCACGACGACGAACTTCAGCCAGAACACCTGCTTTCTCGCATGAACGTTTGAAGCGACGCAGTGCTACGTCGAACGGCTCGTTTTCACGTACTTTAATTACCGGCATGTAACTCTCACCTTTGATAAATTCGGTTTGCCGCTGGCATCAACGCCAGCTTATTTCAAAATGGTGCGGAATTTTACTGCAAATGCTGCTGCTTTGTAAAGCACCGACGCGTTTTTGAAAGGGACTTTTATAAGGGGGAAGAGTATACACGAGCGGATGTCCTGGGGCGAACAAAGTTTTACATCAACCCGCCCAGGCTCTACACTGCGCGGTACTGAAACGAGGTAAAACAAGTCATGCGTGTACTGGGTATTGAAACATCCTGCGATGAAACCGGCATCGCCATTTACGACGACGAAAAAGGGCTTCTTGCCAACCAACTGTATAGTCAGGTGAAATTGCATGCTGACTACGGCGGCGTCGTGCCTGAACTGGCCTCTCGTGACCACGTGCGTAAAACGGTTCCCCTGATTCAGGCGGCGCTGAAAGAGGCCGGCTTGAACTCAACTGATATTGATGCCGTCGCCTACACGGCAGGCCCGGGTCTGGTCGGCGCGCTGCTGGTCGGTGCGACGGTGGGCCGTTCCCTGGCCTTCGCGTGGGATGTTCCGGCCATTCCGGTTCACCATATGGAAGGGCATCTTCTGGCACCGATGCTGGAAGAGAATCCGCCCGAATTCCCGTTTGTGGCGCTGCTGGTCTCTGGCGGCCATACCCAGCTGATTAGCGTGACGGGTATTGGCAAGTATGAGCTGCTGGGCGAGTCGATTGATGACGCCGCCGGAGAAGCCTTCGACAAAACCGCTAAGCTGCTGGGTCTGGATTACCCGGGCGGCCCGATGCTCTCGAAAATGGCGTCGCAGGGCACGGAAGGGCGTTTTGTCTTCCCGCGTCCAATGACCGACCGTCCGGGGCTGGATTTCAGCTTCTCCGGCCTGAAAACCTTCGCCGCCAATACCATCCGCAATAACGATGACAGCGAGCAGACCCGTGCGGACATCGCTCGCGCATTCGAAGATGCGGTGGTCGATACGCTGATGATCAAGTGTAAACGCGCGCTGGATCAGACCGGCTTTAAGCGCCTGGTGATGGCGGGTGGCGTAAGCGCTAACCGTACGTTGCGTGCGAAGCTGGCGGAGATGATGCAAAAGCGTCGCGGGGAAGTGTTTTATGCGCGCCCGGAATTCTGTACCGATAACGGGGCGATGATCGCCTACGCCGGGATGGTGCGCCTGAACGCTGGCGCAACGGCGGATCTGAGCGTCTCCGTACGTCCACGCTGGCCGCTGGCGGAGCTGCCGGAAGCTTGACCGACGCTCCCGTCTTAGCGGCGGGAGACGTTTACATCCCGATCTCAAACATCTGGTTCTTGATGATCAAAGAGTAAAGCTGGCAATCGTTTTGTACGTCCAGCTTTTCCATCGCCCGGACCTTATGTGCGCTGACCGTTTTGATGCTCAAATGCATAAACTGTGCAATCTCCTTCAAATTTAATCCCTTACAAATCAGGCGCAGCACGTCAATTTCCCGCGGAGAGAGTTTCTCCACGTCCGTCTTTTCATGACGGAAAAGCATATTCACCAGCTGGTTTTCGATATAAATCTCGCCTTTCAGGACCGTGGTAATCGCCTGGCTTAAGGTTTTCTCGTTGATATCACGTGATAAGTACGCTCTGACTCCTTCCTTTAGCGCCTGACGGATAAGCGTGGCGTTTGCATAGGGCGAGAGCAGGATAATATTAAGCGCAGGATAGGTCTGTTTAAGCCATCTCAAGAGCTTCAGCCCGTCCATTCCCCCGAGCGGAGGGCGGCTGAGGCTGGTTGTCAGCGAATAGCCAAGAATAGCGATATCCGGATTATGCTGGCCAAGAAGCGACTGAAGTTCAGCGGAGGCCGCTGCCTCACCGATCAGAACGCACCTCTGATCCATGCCAACGGCGGGTAACGAGAGGGACTGCATCATGGAGGATAAGCCGCGTCGAATTAACGAGGATTCTTCAGCGATAACGATTTTAATGTCCATAATGATGCGTCGTATTAACCCTTTCATGAAATGGCGGGGCCAACGGCGGTTGGAGCACCTCGCAAGATATAATGTTATTAAAATTCATTTTGCGGTAAAGTCGCAGCAGCAACGAGAATATTTTTAACGCCGACGGCTCTTGATTATTTCATAATGATTAAGCTTTACGTTTTTTGTATCTAAGTGTATCGTTGTATTGCGAAATATAAATTAACGCAGTATGGAATTTTCTTAATTATTTAGAGAAAACTCTGTTCATCAGAGTAGGCCACTCTTATTCTTCGCGGTCCGTGTGTCAGTGATACTGAAAAAGGAAAAATTTCAATTCACACAGGAACCGTGATTATCATGAAAAAAAGCGCTTTATCTCTTTTTATTTGTGCAGCAATTTCATTCTCTGCTGCGGCTGAAACCCTGGTGCAAAATGAATTTGCACAGGATAATGCCACCTACACCGCAATTGTGCTCAAGCTAAAACCGACGACAGGTCTGTTAAAAGCCACAAACAATAAAATTACCTTGAGCGACGCTTCCCTGACAACAACAAATATGTTCCGTCCGACCAACTTGCGTAGTTCTACTCAGTCCTCTGAATTGACGGAGCTTAATAAACGCTATGGTTTTGACCGTTATCTGCGCATCGAGTTACCGAAAGATAAAAGTCAGGATAAAACATATATTAACCATATTATCACCGAGCTTGAACAAAATCAGAACGTAGAGTTTGTGTACCCGGAAGCCGAGCCGGTATCGCTGGATGACACGGCCCTTAAGCCACAGTTAAAGTCCTCACTGAATGATAATTTAACGTCTGCCGCCGTTCCGGATTTCCGCAATAAGCAGGATTATCTCAAAGCGCCGGATGTTAAGCGCACCGGTTATTATATGGGGGGCGTCAACCGTGACAGTGTTGATCGCTATGCAGGCAGTGCGGGTGAAGGGGTAACGATTATTTCGGCGGAGATTGATGCCTGGAATACCAGCCATGCCAACTTACCGCCGATGAGCCTCAGCTCTGGCAAGACGACGTATGTTGCAAGCCATGATCACGACACCGCTTCAGTGGGGATTATGGCGGCGAAAGATATGGGCACCGGTATTCGCGGTTTAGCCTGGAAAAGCCGGATGGGGTATGCGGCCTCCGCGAGTAATAACCTCTATAATTTAATCCCCCAGCTAAAAGCGGGTGATGTGGTGCAGATCGGGATACAAGTTGCGGGGGGTTATCCGGCGGGCTGCCAGAAGGATTGCTGGGTCGCAATGGAATCCCAGACCGCCTATTACGATATTATTAAGGCGCTGACCGACAAAGGTGTTCACGTTATTGAGGCAGCAGGTAACGGGAATATCAACATGGACAGCCCAGGGTTCCGGGGGGAGTATGACGTGAATGTCCGGGACTCCGGGGCTATTCTGGCGGGTGCGTTTTGTGCGAAAGACGGTAAAAAAGCGTCGTTCAGCTCCTATGGCTCGCGCATCACCAGCTCTGCCTGGGGTTGCTGGGATGTGGTGACCACCGGTTATGGCGATCTGTATAAAAACGCTGGCGTTAACGATTCCTATACCGCGACTTTTGCCGGAACCTCTTCCGCGAACCCGATTATTGCGGGTGTGGTAGCAAGCCTGTCAGGCATCGCCAAAGCCAACGGTATTACCGTGACACCGCGTCAGATGCGTCAGATTCTGGCGGAGACCGGTACGCCGCTGGCGAACGGGGATTCGGCAAAAGTGGGGACACAGCCTGACATGGAGCGTGCGGTAGCCCGTATTATGGCGCTGAAAGACGGTAACACCCCTGTCGCTCCGGCCCCAACCGCTGCGGCAGGCGCGGATTACACCATGGTCTCCCCGACCACGGGCGTGAGCACCTACCCGCTGGATGGCAGCAAGAGCCTGAATGCCAAATCCTATAACTGGAGCGTGACAAAAGGGGCGGAAACCTTCTCGCTGGAGGCGAACCTGAACGGCACGCTGGTGAAGAGCGTGGATAGCGCGCATGCCTATGCCGTTATTCCTGCCAACAGCGAGGGAGAAGCGGTCTTCACGCTGACCACAACCGGCGCGGATGGCCGGACCGCGACGGACAGCATGACCATTAAGGTCACTAAGCCGGCGGTACCCGAGAAAGACGACACCCCGGAAAAAGACGATACGCCGGTAAAACCTGCCGCACCGGCCTATAACGCCAAAATCGCTTACCCGACCAAATGCACCAAAGTCTCTTACAACGGTAAAATTTGGTTCAACCAGTGGTATGTCAACCCGGGTCAGGAAACCCCGGGAACCGGCGGCCAGTGGGGCGCGTGGCGCGAGCAGGGTTCTTCCAGTAACAGCTGTAAATAACCCTCACGGCCTGGCATTGCGCCAGGCCTTTTTTCAGATCCGCAGCATCCCTTTCTCTTCCAGAAACGCAATAATCGTTGCCAGACCGTCACCCGCTTTCAGGTTGGTAAAGGTCCACGGACGCTCGCCGCGCATGCGGTTAGTGTCGCGCGCCATCACCTCCAGCGAGGCACCCACGTACGGCGCGAGATCGGTTTTGTTGATCACCAGAAAATCGGATTTGGTGATCCCTGGCCCGCCCTTGCGCGGGATCTTCTCCCCTTCGGCGACGTCGATCACGTAGATCGTCAGATCCGCCAGCTCCGGGCTGAAGGTCGCGCTCAGGTTATCGCCGCCGCTTTCGACGAAGATCAGATCCAGATTGCCGAACTTCTCGCTGAGCGCTTCCACCGCGGCCAGGTTCATCGAGGCATCTTCGCGAATGGCGGTGTGCGGGCAGCCGCCCGTCTCTACGCCCACAATGCGCTCCGGCTCAAGCGCGCCCGCTTCGGTCAGAATGCGTTGATCCTCTTTGGTGTAGATATCATTCGTCACCACCGCCAGATGATACGTATCGCGCATCGCCTTGCAGAGCGCTTCCAGCAGCGCGGTTTTGCCCGAACCGACCGGGCCGCCCACGCCAACGCGCAGGGGATGTTTGTAATCAGCCATGTTGCATCCTCAGGAACGGAATAACCGTGAATATTGTGTTTCGTGGCGGGCAGAGGCGATGGCGGAAAGCGGCGTCGCCGCGCCCAGTGCCTCATCGTCACGTAAAAATGCCTGTTCAAACCCGGCGGCAAAATGGTCGCTGAGTTCGATAATCAGCTGTTGTGCGGCCTGTTGCCCAAACGGTACCAGCTTGACGCCGGCCATTACCGCGCTCTCAATCCAGCTGTAGCCCAGACTCAGGGCCAGCTCGTGCGCGCTAATACCCCAACGCACGCCAAGCCACGCCATGCCGCTGAGCTGGCTTTGCATAAACAGCGGCTGCCAGAGGGGCGGGCAGTCCGGCTCCCAGCTTTTGATGAGCCGCGTAAAGGCGGCGCCGCGATTGCGTTCTTCTTCCCGCAGTTCACGGGTTTCCCGACAGGCAAGCAGGTATGACGTCCAGCGTTTTGCTGCCGCCAGATCGCCCTCTTCACAGGCCCGGTAGAGCCGGGCAAAAAGCGGCAGGTCGACGCAGAAAAAGCTCTGCTCCATCTGCAGGGTTTGCCAGTTTTTGAACGCCTCTGCGTCGGTAACCCAGCCTGTCTCGACGGCCCACTCCAGCCCCTGCGACCAGGTAAACGACCCGACCGGCAGGCTGCTACTGGAGAGCTGCATCAGACGCAGCCGCTGGCGGGCGAGTTCCATCAGCTCATCAGCGCCAGCAGGGCAGAGACGATAAGCCCACCGCCAAAGGTTTTACGCAGTCCGTCGTGGCGGCGCAGCAGTAATCCGGCGGCGAAGCTGGCGCACAGCACCGTGGCGCTGGCCAGCATAAAGCCGCTGGTGAAGAGCCAGAAGCTGTGGCCGGACATCTCCACCCCGTGCGCCCAGCCGTGGAACATCGCCAGGGCAGGCACCGCCAGCAGCAGACGATTTTCAGTTTTAAACATCATCACGCCGCAGACGCCCAGCGAGGCGATAATCAGCATCTCCATGCCGCTAAAGCCGCCGAGCAGGCTGCCCGCAATGGCACCGACAAGCATCATCCCGAGAGTGGCAAAAGGCAGCAGCAGCTTGCGGCCGCTCAGCGCGGAGAGCACGCCCGCACCGGCAAGCATCAGCAGATGATCAAGTCCGGTCAGCGGGTGAAAAAACCAGCATGGAAGCTGTCGGCACCGTGTCCCGGATGTGCCAGCGCAGGCAGGGAAAAGGCCAGCAGTAACAGGGGTAAATACTTACGCATGATTAATCCTTAATGTGAATGAGCGTGAGAGTGGCTATGGCTGTGGGCCTCGCTGGTGTAGGCCCCCGCTTCAGGTTCAAACGGCAGGCTGGCGAAGGTGACCGCCAGCCCAAACTGGCGCAGCATGTCGTCGAGGACGTGATCGTGGTGATAGCGCAACTCGCCGGGCATGATTTGCAGCGGCACGTGGCGGTTGCCCAGGTGATAGCAGGCGCGGGCGAGGAGGAACGGATCGTCGCAGCGCACCACGGAGACGGACTCCGGGGCGGCAATCACTTCGATGACTTCGCTGCCGTCTTTGTTACAGAGCAGGTCGCCGCCGCGCAACAGTAAACCGCGCGGCAGCATGAGCCCGGCTTCGCGCCCGTCATTCAGCGCCACGCGGGCACGGCTTTTCACCCGCACGTCAATCGGCAGCGTGACGCTGGCGGTAATCGGATGCGCATGGTCCAGGCGTTGGGTTAAATAGATCATCATCACTCCTCAAAACAGGAAATAGCGTTGCGCCATCGGCAGAACGTCAGCCGGTTCGCTGGTTATCAGTTCGCCGTCGACGCGCACTTCATAGGTTTGCGAATCGACGGTGATATTTGGCTGCAGGCCGTTGTGGATCATGTCGGCCTTTTTCACCGTGCGGCAGCCTTTGACCACCGCCGTGGCGCTCTGCAGGTTGAGCTGTTGCGTTATCCCCTGCGCGTCCGCAGCCTGCGAGACAAACGTCAGCCGGGTGGCGTGACGCGCAGCACCCAGTGCGCCAAACATCGGACGATAATGGACCGGTTGCGGCGTGGGAATCGAGGCGTTGATATCCCCCATCGGAGCGCAGGCAATCATCCCACCCTTAACGATGGTGGCGGGTTTCACGCCAAAGAATGCCGGGGACCAGACCACTAAATCCGCCAGCTTACCCGCTTCGATGGAGCCCACTTCATGGGCGATACCGTGCGTCAGCGCCGGGTTAATGGTGTATTTGGCGATGTAGCGCTTCACGCGAAAGTTGTCGTTATCGCCAGTCTCTTCCGGCAGTGCGCCGCGCTGCACCTTCATGCGGTGCGCCACCTGCCAGGTGCGGAGAATCACTTCGCCCACGCGGCCCATCGCCTGGGAATCAGAGGAGGTCAGCGAGAATGCGCCGATATCGTGCAGCACATCTTCCGCAGCGATGGTTTCCCGGCGAATACGCGATTCGGCAAAAGCCACATCCTCGGCGATATCCGGGTCGAGGTGGTGGCAGACCATCAGCATATCGAGATGTTCATCGATGGTATTAACCGTATAGGGCAGGGTCGGGTTGGTGGAGGAGGGCAGAATATTCGGGTGCGCACAGGCGGTAATAATATCCGGCGCGTGGCCGCCACCGGCCCCTTCCGTGTGGAAGGTATGGATGGTGCGCCCGCCGATGGCTGCCAGCGTGTCTTCGACGAAACCGGATTCGTTCAGTGTGTCGCTGTGCAGCGCCACCTGAATATCCATCTCTTCCGCCACTTCCAGCGAGCAGTTGATGGCCGCAGGCGTCGCGCCCCAGTCTTCGTGGATCTTAAGCCCGATGGCCCCGGCGGCTATCTGCTCGCGCAGGGCATCCGGGTTAGAACCGTTGCCTTTACCCAGCAGGCCGATATTCACTGGCAGGGTATCGGCAGCCTGCAGCATGCGGGCGATATACCACGGCCCCGGCGTGCAGGTGGTGGCGTTGGTCCCTGCCGCGGGACCAGTGCCGCCGCCGATCATCGTCGTGACGCCGGAAACCAGCGCCTCTTCGGCCTGCTGCGGGCAGATCCAGTGGATGTGAGTGTCGATCCCGCCAGCGGTGACGATCTTTCCTTCGGCGGCGATCGCTTCTGTGGCGGCACCGATCGGGATCGTCACCCCGGGCTGAATGTCCGGGTTACCGGCTTTGCCAACGGCAAAGATCCGCCCGTTCTTCACGCCGATATCCGCTTTCACGATCCCCCAGTGATCGACAATCAACGCGTTAGTCAGCACCAGATCCACGCAGTCATCCGCGGTCATCTGCCCCTGGCCCATACCGTCGCGGATCACTTTCCCGCCGCCGAATTTGACCTCTTCGCCGTAGACGGTGAGATCGTTTTCGACTTCGATCCACAGCTCGCTGTCGGCTAAACGCACTTTATCGCCGGTGGTGGGGCCGAACATATCGGCATAAGCCTGGCGCGAAATCTCAGCCATTTTTCACTTCTCCCATCACGTCCCCCCGGAAACCGAAAATGCGTTGCGCCCCGGTGACCTTCACCAGCGTTACTTCGCGCTTCTGGCCGGGTTCGAACCGCACCGCGGTGCCTGCCGGGATATTCAGTCGAAAGCCCCGGGTGGCTTCCCGGTCAAATTTCAGCGCCGGGTTCACCTCGTAAAAGTGATAGTGCGACCCTACCTGGATAGGTCGGTCGCCGTGGTTTTCGACGATGATAAGCCGGGTTTCTCGCCCGACGTTGAGGGCTATATTGCCGGACTGGATCTGGTATTCGCCTGGGATCATCACGCGCTCCTTACACGATCGGGTTATGCACGGTGACGAGTTTTGACCCGTCCGGGAAGGTGGCTTCCACCTGAATATCCGGGATCATCTCCGGTACGCCTTCCATCACCTGGTCACGCGTCAGGACGTGACGGCCCGCTTCCATCAGCGAGGCGACGGTTTCGCCATCGCGCGCGCCTTCCATAATGAAGGCGCTGATCAGCGCGACCGATTCCGGGTAATTGAGCTTTACCCCGCGCGCAAGGCGGCGTTCGGCAACCAGCGCGGCGGTGAACAGCAACAGCTTGTCTTTTTCTCTGGGGGTCAGTTCCATAACGTTTCTCTTATGTCTGCCAGATACGCGGCGAACAGGCGGTTTTGGTAGTGAGAAGCGGGCGAAGCGACTGCCAGATATCGCGCATCACCCGCTGGCAAATCAGGTTGTCGTGGGAGAGAAAACGCACCGACAGCAGATCGTCAGTGAGCGTCGCCCCGGCAAAGGTATTCAGTGGTGCGAGCAGCTCACGCGCCGTGTCGAGGTGCGTGTCTCCGGCCGGATAGAACAGCAGCGTGCCGAGCCACGGCTGCCCGGCAACAGGGGTAAGATCGCCGTCGCTGAGATGCTGACGCTCAATCAGACGTGGCTCGTCATCCACCCAGACCTCAAGGCGGCTCTCCAGCGTGCCGTGGCTGAAGGTCTCGCCGATCACCGGGCGACCCAGACAGTACAGCTCCCACGCCAGCAGCGTGCTGGAGGCCTTCAGGTGGAAGACGGAGCGCAGCGCGGCATTGGCGCCGGGAAAGATAATGGTGTCCTGCGGCAGCCACTCCAGCGTGGACGCCTCATCGAGATAAAAGTGCTGGTTAAGGCGGGCCTGTGGGCCGCTGCTGCGATAGAACTTACTGGCGCCGGGCATGGTGATAAGCGCGTGGCTATTGGCGTCCAGACGTACGGTAATATCCAGCCTGTCACCGCCCACCACACCGCCCGGCGGGTGCAGCAGATAAAGGTGGCAGGTTTCCCCTTCGGGGTAGAACGGACGCTGTACCGTGAGCGGCCCGACGTGGTGCGCGGCATGGAGGAGGGTTTTCTCAGGCGTGTGGCAAAACCGCAGGTCAAGCGAGGCCTGCCAGCCTTTGTACGAACTATCAGTGACCTGAGTTGCTAACATGGTGCTTCCATTCGCGCGCCCGGGAGATACGTTTCAGTATGCCCTGGCGGAAATGAAGGCTGTCATATGAGTCGCTTATGGATGGGGGCCTGTATTTTGGGGCTGCGGTGGAAGGGTTCCGTTCACTATGGCTTTTCTGCTTTATGGGTATCCCGCTGCGGTGAACGTGTTAAGGGGGCTCCCGCCGCCCCCTTAACAATCCCGGCTCCCGGCAAAGAAAATCGCCGCTGCGCGGTCCCTTCGGCTTATTCCCTCCGGCTATCGGGTCGGGCGTGATCCTACATCCATGTAGGTCACGCCCTCTTGGCGCATCCATGCGCCTCGCCCCGGCCAGCGGTCAACGCCTCAGCGATTTTCAGCCGGATCAGGCGTTTCCTCAACCTTCTCAGCAGTTTGAATGTGGCACGGGTGTTGAGTCCCCGCTGAAATCGGCGAACCGGAGACCGGATGACAAGGGCTGGACGCCAGGGATGGCGGCCAGAGGCGAATCGAGACAGGATGTCGAGTTGAGCCGACCGCAGGCAGCGGGTCGTGAGGTGAGCGCAGTGCGAAGCACCGATTTCGTCGCGGGGCCGCGGGGATTGATAAGGGGGCCGCGGTGGCCCCCTTATCACGTTCACGGGTTCCGGAACGTCATATTCTGTTGGTCATAAAGTGAACGGAACAATTCCACTAAAAGTAAATAAAGCCCTACCGCGTCTCTCTCTTCTTCCGCTTTAACCGCGCCCAGATTTTCGTCTCCTGACGTCGCCACAGACGCTGAATATTATCGTGATGACGCAGCAGGATAAGGCAGGAGAGCATCGACACCGGGAAGGTAAACTGGGGTTTAAACCACCAGACATAGAACGGGGCGATCAGCGCGCTGACGATGGCGCCCAGCGACGAATAGCCGCTCAGAAGAATAGTCAGCAGCCAGGTGCCCGCCATTACGCCGGTGAGATCCCAGCCGATGGGCGCGATGGCACCAAAAGCCGTCGCGACGCCTTTGCCACCTTTAAAACCGAAGAATACGGGCCAGATGTGGCCGACACAGGCGGCGATGGCAATAAGCCCCAGCCAGAACGGGGTCACGCCCAGCGCATACGCGCCCCAGACGGGTAACATCCCTTTCAGAACGTCAAAAATCAAAACCGCTACGGCTGCTCCCTTGCCGCCAATTCGTAGTACATTGGTCGCTCCCGGATTCCCGGAGCCACTTTCGCGCGGGTCAGGTAACCCGGCAATGCGGCAGACCAGAATGGCGCTGGAGATTGAGCCGCAAAGGTAGGCGAGGAGAATCATTCCAGGCGCGATTGCACTCATAACGCTGTTCCGTTTTGAAAATGTATCTGTATTCTCAGCATCTGTGGATAATACGCATAATTCACCGGAAGTGGTATCCGGTTTAGCCAAAAAGCAGGCAGGTCGTGATGGATATTGTATTTATAGAGCAACTTTCGGTAATCACCACTATTGGTGTTTACGACTGGGAACAGACCATCGAGCAGAAGCTGGTGTTCGATATCGAAATGGGCTGGGATAACCGCAAGTCGGCAAAAAGTGACGACGTGAATGACTGTCTGAGCTATGCCGACATCAGTGAAACGGTCATCGCCCACGTTGAAGGGCAGCGTTTTGCGCTGGTGGAGCGCGTGGCAGAAGAGGTGGCAGAGTTACTGCTGACCAAATTCAACTCGCCGTGGGTGCGCATTAAGCTGAGTAAGCCGGGCGCGGTGGCGCGTGCCGCCAATGTGGGGGTCATCATCGAGCGTGGCACAAATCTGAAAGGAAAGATTTAACGTCATAATAGCTAAACCATTTTAGGTTATATCGGTCTTAAAGCTGTATCTTTCACGGTAGCTGTTGGGGCGACCGTTTTTTTTATATTTTTTTAGGGGTTTATAGATGAGCGATATGCACTCGCTGCTGGTGGCGGCAATTCTGGGTGTGGTCGAAGGATTGACGGAGTTTTTGCCGGTTTCCAGTACGGGCCATATGATTATTGTTGGCCACCTGCTGGGCTTTGAAGGCGATACCGCAAAGACGTTCGAGGTGGTCATTCAGTTGGGGTCCATTCTGGCTGTGGTCGTGATGTTCTGGCGTCGTCTGTTTGGGCTGATCGGCATCCACTTCGGGCGTTTGCCACAGCGTGAAGGAGAGAGCAAGGGCCGCCTGACGCTGATTCATATCCTGCTCGGGATGATCCCGGCGGTGGTGCTGGGGCTGGTTTTCCACGACACCATCAAATCGCTGTTTAACCCGATTAACGTGATGTACGCGCTGGTGGTCGGTGGTTTCCTGCTGATTGCGGCGGAAGTGCTGAAGCCAAAAACGCCGCGCGCAGAAGGTCTGGATGATATGACGTATCGCCAGGCCTTTATCATTGGCTGCTTCCAGTGTCTGGCGCTGTGGCCGGGCTTCTCCCGTTCAGGAGCAACGATTTCCGGCGGGATGCTGATGGGTGTAAGCCGTTACGCGGCATCTGAGTTCTCGTTCCTGCTGGCGGTGCCGATGATGATGGGCGCCACCGCGCTGGACCTCTACAAAAGCATTGGTTTTCTCACCACGGGCGATATTCCGATGTTCGCCGTGGGCTTTATCACCGCTTTTATCGTGGCGCTGATTGCCATTAAAACCTTCCTGCAACTGATTAAGCGTATCTCGTTTATCCCGTTCGCGATCTACCGCTTTATCGTCGCGGCTGCGGTTTACGTGGTCTTCTTCTGACCGGCTGCCCTCAGTCTTTTGGCTGAGGGCAATGCTTTTCCTTCCACTCTGATACCGCCTGAATCCGCCGTTTCGTCAGCTCTTCGCGAATTTCCGGGCCTTTAAATCCTGCTTCGACGACCTCTTTGGTTGGCACGGCTTTGGCCACCTCCCACGCGGCGCGCAGCAAGCGCCCCTGCGGATAGTCGCACGCTTCGAACCCGGTGCGCCCGCGCACGTCAGCCTCGCTGGTGTGCGCGATCTGCTCGACGCGCTGGGGTTTACGCCAGGCATCGATGTTATCGAACAGCTTAACGATGGTGGCCGGTTTCAGGATCGGGAAGGTGTGGATAAGGTCGTGGAATTCGGCCACCAGTTTCGCCAGATCGCGGATCTCGTTCGGCACCCGCAGGCGCTGGCACAGCCCCTCGACCAGCTTCACCCCAGCCGGGCCGTGCCCGTGGTGGCGAGGCCAGAATTCTTTTGGTGTTAAGCCTTTACCGAGATCGTGGCACAGCGTCGAGAAGCGCACGTCCACCTCCGGGCTGAGCATGGCCGCCATACTGAGCGTCATCAGGGTGTGCACGCCAGTGTCGATTTCCGGGTGCCATTTCGCCGGGGCGGGTACACCAAACAACGCGTCTATCTCCGGGAACAGCACCTTCAGGGCGCCGCAGTCGCGCAGCACCTGGAAAAAGACCTGTGGATTGCGGGTGGTGAGGGCGTTCTCCGTCTCTTTCCAGACGCGTTCTGGCGTCAGGTGTTCAAGCTCACCCGCCTTGGTCATGGCGGTCATCAGCGCCATCGTCTCATCGGCAATACGGAAACTGAGATGGGCGTAACGTGCGGCAAAGCGCGCCACGCGCAGCACCCGGAGCGGATCTTCCGAAAACGCCGGGGAGACGTGACGTAAAAGACGGTTGCGCAGATCGTCCTGGCCGCCATAAGCATCAACGATCTGGCCGTTCTCGTCCTGCGCCAGCGCGTTGATGGTGAGATCGCGACGCAGGAGATCCTGCTCCAGCGTGACGTCGGGCGCGGCATAGCAAGTGAAGCCAGTATAGCCGGAACCGGATTTACGCTCCGTACGCGCCAGGGCGTACTCTTCCCGGCTTTGCGGATGGAGAAACACGGGAAAATCGCGGCCTACCTGCTGGTAGCCCGCGTTAAGCATCTCTTCGGGGGTGGCGCCTACCACCACCCAGTCTTTATCTTTGACCGGCAGACCTAACAACGCATCACGTACCGCACCACCGACCAGATAACTCTTCACGCCCTACACTCCCGTTTTCTCTTTTGGCAAGATAATACGTAAGTCTGGCAGAGAAGACGAATTAGTTCATCCAGCGGTCTTTACGTTTACGGCTTGGGATCAGGTGTGGCAGAACAAGACCCAGCACCAGGCCGACACCCAGCACGCCGCCGCCATACATAAACCACTGCATGATGATGGTGCGCTGTTTGTCATCGAGCTGCAGATTAGCGGCATTTACCTTCTTCTGCGCCACAATTAGCTCATTTTTCAGTTTCTGGTTCTCTTCTTTCAGACCGTTAATCACGCTGTCGCTCTGCGCGACTTTCTGCTGCATTTCAGCGGTGCGCTGGTTCCAGGTACCGTCAATGTTGTTCAGCTTGTCGGTGAGGGTTTTCACCTGGTTTTCCAGATCCGGCACGCGGGTGCGCAGGCTTGGCACGGTGCTCAGCTCTTTCAGGGGGATCCAGGAGGTACGGCCGGAACTGTCGCGAACCTGACCATAATTGGTCTCGGTGTTGGTCTGTAACAGGGTGACTTCCTCGCCGGCATTTACCGTACCCACGAGGCGATAATTATCTCCGGGGCCGCTACGTACCCAGGTGTTCAGTTCGTCAGAAACGTAACGCTTTTCTTCAGCGTGGACCGCAGTCGCGGCGCTAAAAGCGAGTAAAGTAAGTCCAATCAGGCGTAATTTAAGCATATCAGTCGTTATTTTCATAAATAGTGGAACGATAGTAGTGGCATCAGTGTCTCTACGCAAAGGATTCGTCATCAATCAGAATCATCTGTGTCCCGATCGCCGCCGCTGCAAACTTTTTACGCCCGTCAAATTGCTCATTGCGTGGCAATTTGGCGCAAAATACTATGTACTGACAAACAAATGGCGAGGAAGTTCGCCTTCATCGACGCGTCTGTGACGCACGCAAAAGTACAAGGCTATGGCACAAGAGATCGAATTAAAGTTTATCGTCGAAAAAGACAGCGTTGACGCGCTCCGCCAGCATCTGCAAACGCTGTCCGGCGAACACCATGAACCCGTACAGCTGCTCAATATCTATTACGAAACGCCGGACAACTGGCTGCGTCGTCATGATATGGGCTTGCGCATCCGCGGCGCGAACGGGCGCTACGAGATGACGATGAAAATCGCCGGCCGCGTTGTGGGCGGTTTGCATCAGCGCCCCGAATACAATATCGACATCAATCAGCCAGAACTTGAGCTGGAACGTTTTCCGGCAGAAGTGTGGCCAAACGGCGAACTGCCATCCACCCTGGCAGCTGAGGTGCAGCCGCTGTTCAGCACCGATTTCTGGCGCGAGAAATGGCTGGTAACGGAAGGCAAAAGCCGCATTGAAATCGCCCTTGATTTGGGCGAGGTGAAAGCGGGGGAATACCAGGAGCCAATTTGCGAACTGGAGCTTGAACTGCTGGAAGGCGAGACGAACGATGTGCTGAAGCTGGCGCGTAAGCTAGTGAGTCAGTCAGGCTTGCGTCAGGGCAGCCTTAGCAAAGCCGCCCGCGGCTATCATCTTGCCGCCGGGAATGCGCCACGGGCGCTGAAAGAGACCCCTGTGTTACGCGTAGCCCCAAAAGCCAGCGTTGAGCAGGGCATGGAGGCGGCTCTGGAGCTGGCGCTTTCGCAGTGGCAGTACCACGAAGAGCTCTGGGTGCGTAATGTGAAAAACGCAAAAGCCCACGTCCTGGCCGCCATCGGTCTGGTTCGTCATACTCTGATGCTGTTTGGCGGCATCGTGCCTCGCAAAGCAAGTGCTCACTTACGCGATCTGCTGACGCAAACTGAAACGCTGATGCTCTCTGATGTGTCTGCGCAAACGGCGATCTACAGCCCGCAAACCGCGGCCGCCAAACTGGCGCTGACCGAGTTTCTGGTGACGCGCGGCTGGCGCACTTTCCTGGACGCGAAAGCCCAGACCAAAATCGCAGAAAACTTTAAACGTTTCGCGGATATCCACCTCTCCCGCCATGCCGCAGAGCTGAAAACCACCTTTGCTTATCCGCTGGGTGACCAGTACGGCGACCAGCTGATCCGTCTGACGCGCAACATCGACTGCATGCTACTGCTGTCGGGTGCCTATGATGACGTCAAAACGCAGGCATGGCTGGAAAACTGGCAGGGGCTGAAACATGCCATCGAAACCCGTCAGCATATTGAGATTGAGCATTTCCGCAACGAGGCCATTTCGCAGGAGCCATTCTGGCTGCACAGCGGAAAACGTTAACTCTGGCAAGGAACCCCTATAATGCCGCTTTCTTCGCAGTTACAGCAGCAGTGGCAGACCGTTTGCGAACGTCTGCCTGAGTCATTACCGGCGTCATCGTTAAGCGAGCAGGCAAAGCGCGTGCTCACGTTCAGTGATTTTGTGCAGGAAAGTATTACTGCTAACCCGGACTGGCTGGTGGAGCTTGAAA
Source organism: Enterobacter cloacae subsp. cloacae ATCC 13047 (assembly GCF_000025565.1). Classification (NCBI taxonomy): domain Bacteria; kingdom Pseudomonadati; phylum Pseudomonadota; class Gammaproteobacteria; order Enterobacterales; family Enterobacteriaceae; genus Enterobacter; species Enterobacter cloacae. Next base: position 4,498,424 of record NC_014121.1, on the reverse strand, counting down.
ACGCCCCGCCGCAGGCTGACGAGTGGCGGCATTATGCAGGCTGGCTGCAAAGCGCGCTGGCTGAGGTGGCGGATGAAGCCACGCTGATGCGCGTTTTGCGCCAGTTTCGCCGCCGGGTGATGGTGCGCATTGCCTGGGCGCAGGCGCTTGAGCTGGTCAGCGAAGAGAGCACGCTCCAGCAGTTGAGCGAGCTGGCGCAGACGCTGATTGTCGCTGCGCGAGACTGGCTTTACGCCGCCTGCTGTAAAGAGTGGGGCACGCCGTGCAGCGAGGAAGGGGTTCCTCAGCCGCTGTTGATTCTGGGGATGGGCAAGCTGGGCGGCTGCGAGCTGAACTTCTCCTCCGATATCGACCTGATTTTTGCCTGGCCGGAGAACGGCTCCACGCGCGGAGGCCGTCGTGAACTGGACAATGCCCAGTTCTTCACCCGTCTTGGCCAGCGTCTGATCAAGGCGCTGGATCAGCCGACGCAGGACGGTTTTGTCTATCGCGTGGATATGCGTCTGCGTCCGTTTGGCGACAGCGGCCCGCTGGTGCTGAGCTTTGCGGCGCTGGAAGATTACTACCAGGAGCAGGGGCGCGACTGGGAGCGTTACGCGATGGTCAAAGCGCGGATCATGGGTGACAGCGACGACGCTTACGCCAACGAGCTACGCGCCATGCTGCGCCCGTTTGTGTTCCGTCGCTATATCGACTTCAGCGTGATCCAGTCCCTGCGTAACATGAAAGGGATGATCGCCCGTGAGGTACGCCGTCGTGGGCTGAAAGATAACATTAAGCTCGGCGCGGGTGGCATTCGTGAAATCGAGTTTATTGTCCAGGTCTTCCAGCTTATCCGCGGTGGTCGCGAGCCGTCGCTGCAATCCCGCTCGTTGATCCCGACGCTGTCGGCGATTGAGCAACTCCATCTCCTGCCAGAGGGGGACGCGCAAACCCTGCGTGAGGCATACCTGTTTCTGCGTCGTCTGGAAAACCTGCTGCAAAGCATCAATGACGAGCAAACCCAGACCCTGCCGGGGGATGACCTGAACCGGGCGCGTCTGGCGTGGGGCATGCGCGTGGACGACTGGGCCGCATTGACCGAACGGCTGGAGGCGCATATGGCAGGCGTGCGCCGTATCTTTAACGAGCTGATTGGCGATGATGAAAGCGAATCGCAGGACGATACGCTCTCTGAACACTGGCGTGAACTGTGGCAGGATGCCCTGCAGGAAGATGACACCACGCCCGTGCTGGCGCACCTGAGCGACGACGATCGCCATCGGGTGGTGGCGCTGATCGCCGATTTCCGCCTCGAACTCAACAAGCGTGCCATTGGTCCGCGTGGTCGCCAGGTGCTGGATCACCTGATGCCGCACCTGCTGAGCGATGTCTGTTCCCGTGCCGACGCCCCGGTGCCGCTTTCCCGCATGATGCCGCTGCTGAGCGGCATCATTACGCGTACCACCTATCTTGAACTGCTGAGCGAATTCCCGGGGGCGCTGAAGCACCTGATTACGCTCTGCGCGGCGTCACCGATGGTGGCCAACAAGCTGGCGCGTTACCCGCTGCTGCTGGATGAACTGCTCGATCCTAATACCCTCTATCAGCCGACGGCGACCGATGCCTACCGCGATGAGTTGCGCCAGTATCTGCTACGCGTTCCGGAAGAAGATGAAGAGCAGCAGCTGGAAGCGCTACGCCAGTTCAAACAGGCCCAGATGCTGCGCGTCGCGGCGGCAGATATTGCCGAAACGCTACCGGTGATGAAAGTGAGCGATCACTTAACCTGGCTTGCGGAAGCGATCATCGATGCGGTGGTGCACCAGGCGTGGATCCAGATGGTGGCGCGTTACGGTCAGCCAAAACATCTTGCTGAACGAGAAGGCCGTGGTTTTGCCGTGGTGGGCTACGGCAAGCTCGGCGGGTGGGAGCTGGGATACAGCTCCGATCTGGATTTAATCTTCCTGCACGACTGCCCGGCAGACGTGATGACCGACGGCGAGCGAGAAATTGACGGACGCCAGTTCTATCTGCGTCTGGCCCAGCGCATTATGCACCTGTTCAGCACCCGCACGTCATCGGGGATTCTGTATGAAGTGGATGCCCGTCTGCGCCCGTCCGGCGCGGCTGGCATGCTGGTGACCTCAACGGAATCCTTCGCCGATTATCAGAAAAACGAAGCCTGGACGTGGGAGCATCAGGCGCTGGTGCGCGCCCGCGTGGTGTATGGCGATCCGCAGTTAAAAACGCAGTTTGATGCCATTCGTAAAGCGGTGATGACCACCCCGCGTGAAGGCAGTAAGTTGCAGACCGAAGTGCGCGAAATGCGTGAAAAAATGCGTGCGCATCTGGGCAATAAACACCGCGATCGGTTTGATATTAAAGCCGATGAGGGTGGCATTACCGACATTGAGTTTATCACCCAGTATCTGGTGCTCCTGCACGCGCATGACAAGCCGAAGCTGACCCGCTGGTCTGATAATGTGCGCATTCTGGAGCTGCTTGCGCAAAACGACATCATGGATGAGCAGGAGGCGCAGGCTTTAACCCGCGCCTACACCACGCTGCGCGATGAGTTGCACCACCTCGCCTTGCAGGAACAGCCGGGCCACGTGGCGCTCGACTGCTTTACCCGTGAACGCGACCAGGTGAAAGCGAGCTGGCAGAAGTGGCTGGTGGAACCGTGCGTAACAAAACAAGTGTGATATCATCGCGCGCAAATTGTGAATCTTTCTGGAGTCAGGAATGAAAGTAACACTGCCAGAGTTTGAACGTGCTGGAGTTATGGTTGTCGGCGATGTGATGCTGGATCGCTACTGGTATGGGCCGACCAGCCGTATCTCCCCGGAAGCACCGGTACCGGTCGTTAAGGTCGATACCATTGAAGAGCGTCCTGGCGGCGCGGCAAACGTGGCGATGAACATTGCTTCTCTGGGCGCGCATTCGCGTCTGGTGGGCCTCACCGGTATCGACGATGCGGCGCGCGCGCTGAGCAAGTCGCTGGCGGACGTGAACGTGAAGTGCGATTTCGTTTCTGTTCCGACGCACCCGACCATTACCAAGCTGCGCGTGTTGTCGCGTAACCAGCAGTTGATCCGCCTCGACTTTGAAGAAGGGTTTGAGGGTGTGGATCCTGAGCCGCTGCACGAGCGCATTAATCAGGCGCTGGGCAATATCGGCGCGCTGGTACTGTCTGATTATGCCAAAGGGGCACTGGCAAGCGTACAGCAGATGATCCAGCTGGCGCGTAAAGCCAATGTGCCGGTACTGATCGATCCGAAAGGCACTGACTTTGAGCGCTATCGCGGCGCAACGCTGCTGACGCCTAATCTTTCTGAGTTTGAAGCGGTGGCGGGCAAGTGTAAGTCGGAAGCGGAGATCGTCGAGCGCGGCATGAAGATCATCGCTGACTTCGAGCTGTCTGCACTGCTGGTGACCCGCTCCGAGCAGGGAATGACGCTGCTGCAGCCGGGCAAGGCGCCGCTGCATATGCCAACCCAGGCGCAGGAAGTCTATGACGTGACCGGTGCCGGTGATACGGTGATTGGCGTGCTGGCGGCAACGCTGGCGGCGGGTAACTCCCTCGAAGAAGCGTGCTACTTTGCGAACGCCGCGGCGGGCGTGGTTGTCGGTAAACTCGGGACCTCTACCGTTTCGCCAATCGAACTGGAAAACGCTGTGCGCGGCCGCGCCGATACCGGTTTTGGCGTCATGACGGAAGAAGAGCTGAAAGTGGCCGTTGCCGCCGCGCGTAAACGCGGTGAGAAAGTGGTGATGACCAACGGCGTATTCGACATTCTGCACGCGGGCCATGTCTCTTATCTGGCGAATGCACGCAAGCTGGGCGATCGTCTGATTGTGGCGGTGAACAGCGATGCCTCGACCAAACGTCTGAAGGGCGAAACGCGTCCGGTGAACCCACTGGAGCAGCGTATGATTGTGCTCGGCGCGCTGGAAGCGGTGGACTGGGTTGTGCCGTTTGAAGAAGATACGCCTCAGCGTCTGATTGCAGGCATTCTGCCTGACCTGCTGGTAAAAGGCGGCGATTACAAACCGGAGCAAATTGCGGGCAGCGAAGAGGTCTGGGCCAACGGCGGTGAAGTGATGGTGCTCAACTTTGAGGACGGGTGTTCAACCACCAACATCATCAAAAAGATCCAGAAAGACAGTCAGTAAAAAACGGGCCAGTTGGCCCGTTATTTCACCCTCTCCCCGTGGGAGAGGGCTGGGGTGAGGGCATCAGGCCGCACTTAGGCCTGGTCATCCACCGGCGGTATCGCTGGTGCCGGCTTCACTTCTTCCGGGGTATTGCGGTTTTCCAGCTCGGTAAGACGCTGTTCCAGCAGCGCCAGCTTTTCACGGGTGCGCAGCAGAACCTGTGTCTGCACGTCAAACTCTTCGCGGCTCACTAAATCAAGGCGAACCAACTGCGCCTGCAGCGTCTGGCGGATTTTCTTCTCAACGTCATCACCAAATTCACGAATACCTTTTGGCATGGACTCATGAACCTGACGCGCAATTTGCTCAATTTTCTTCGGGTCAATCATAGTGGCTTCCCTTGATAAGACGGTGTTGATGAACATTGTAGCGCGTCATGCTCCAGGATAAAGCAGATTTGTTTGAAGCTTATGCATTGCCCAGGTTAATCAATAGCGTTATAGTTATCTCGCTTATTCTCAGGGCGGGGCGAAATTCCCCACCGGCGGTAAATCAGCGTCATGCTGAAAGCCCGCGAGCGCTTTGGGTGAACTCTCAAAGGTCAGCAGATCCGGTGTAATTCCGGGGCCGACGGTTAAAGTCCGGATGGGAGAGAGTAACGATCCAGTCGGGCATGGGCCCGCTCACGTTATCTTTTTGCCGCTTATACGGCGCTCCTAAGACTGCCCTGATTCTGGTAACCATAATGTTAATGAGGTTTTTTTACCATGAATCAGACGCTACTTTCCTCTTTTGGCACTTCAACTCAACGTGTTGAACATGCACTGGATGCCCTGCGCGAAGGCCGCGGCGTGATGGTGCTTGACGATGAAAACCGTGAAAACGAAGGCGACATGATTTTCGCCGCCGAAAACATGACCGTTGAGCAGATGGCACTGACCATCCGTCACGGCAGCGGCATCGTATGCCTGTGTATTACCGAAGACCGCCGTAAGCAGCTCGAGCTGCCGATGATGGTCGAAAACAACACCAGCGCCTTTGGTACCGGCTTTACCGTGACCATCGAAGCCGCGCATGGTGTGACTACCGGTGTCTCCGCGGCTGACCGTCTGACTACTGTCCGTGCAGCAATTGCCGATGACGCCAAGCCATCCGACCTGCACCGTCCTGGCCACGTCTTCCCGCTGCGTGCGCAGGCGGGCGGTGTGCTGACCCGTGGTGGCCACACTGAAGCGACCATCGATCTGGTGACGCTGGCAGGCTTCAAACCTGCGGGCGTACTGTGTGAACTGACCAACGATGACGGCACCATGGCGCGCGCACCAGAGTGCATTACCTTTGCACGCCTGCACAACATGCCGGTCGTGACAATTGAAGATCTGATCGAGTACCGTCAGGCGCACGAGCGCAAAGCCAGCTGAACGGTGCACGAATGAAAAAGCCGGGGAAACCCGGCTTTTTTGTCTCTAGTGGTAGTTAATTTTAAACAGCACGACCGTTTCAAAAGGGCCAGAATCGATACCCTTTCCCTCTGCACGTGAAAGCTCAGCGGTGTACGTGGTCTCGAAATGCAGCACCGAACCGGTAAAATCAGCGTACTCGTCATACTGATTGAAGGTGTAGGGCTGTGTGCCGTTAAGAATGCGCAGCTTCAGGCCATTACCAATCAGCAACGCCGTATCACTGGCCGTCAGCTCGCTATCGGTATAGAACGACGAGTCGATCTTAAATCCGTCTGAACACTGCGCATCCTGTACTTTACTGGTTTTAACCGAGAACGTTCGCGTACGCGTGCCCTGATTGACGATGTCACGTGCGCTGAAGGTGCCAAAGTCGATCTCCTGATTTTCAGGGTAAATACTGAACGTCGCTCCGCAGTCCAGTACCCTGATGTTTTCCAGCCCGTTAATGTGGTATTTGAGGTTTTTGGCATCAGGAAGCGCATTTACGCCGCCTTTGCCGTCAAACTGCACGACGATGTAATCACCAAGCGTGCTGACGTAGCCCTGAGGCGGTATCGCTTTGAGCTTAACATACAGCCTGAAGCGTGCCGCAAAGGTTCGTGAGGTATGTACATCCCACGCATTCCCCGAACAGATGTATTTCTCCCAGCCCATTGCTTTTAACTGTTCGGCCGTGTATTTGCTCAGGCTGTTGTTGTCCAGACACTGACGGGTATCCACGCCGTAGGTTTGCCCGATGGCATCGTAATCTGCACCCTCGTAGGTTACACCGAGCTCGTAGTAAGGATCCGACACCGACGGATAAGGGTTCACCCAGGCGAAGACGTCTTCGTTCTCATGATTTGACGCGGTATTTCTGTCGCAATACACGGGGATTTTGATATCGCTGGATTCCCAAATCTTTTGCCCAACCCTGGCTGTGCTGGGGATTGAGAATTCTGACACCGTTTTGGTTTGCTCCACCGGGCCATTTTGTGTGCCAAGGTAGCAGTTCAGCGCCAGCGCCTGCTTAAGGGGGCACATCACCAGCATTAAAAGGAAAAGCTTAGCGAGATGTCGCATTTTGCCCTACCTTGCGCGGCGTTAGCGTGCATGGTGTTGACCCGGTACAGGTTAAATTGACCTTGCGTAGCGCACCATAATCATCAATATAACCTATGCTGTAGCCCGTTCCTTCTGTTTCACTTAGCGTCAGCGTACTGGTCGCAAACGGGCTAATCATCAGACTGTCGAAGCCTGGCATCATGGTTTTTCCGTTATTGCTCAGCCATGCCAGCGTAATGAAATAGGGCGTTGGGTTTTTCAGGCGCATGGTTTTGCCCGACAGCGTCACCGACAGCTGCATCTCCGTCTCTTCACCTGCTTTTTTACGAATGCTTTCCGGCCGCCAGAACAACTTTATGCGGCTCTGCATAGCCACCTGCATGACGCTGCGCTCCTCTTTCAGGCTCCCGCTTTTGGGCGGCACTTCACGCAGATTGAAATAAAACAGCGTTTCCCGATCCTCCGGCAGCTGTTGCGTCGCGGCCTGTTTCACGATCCGCACCTGTGACGAGGCGCCGGGTTCAATGCGCTGAATAGGCGGCAGGACCATAAAATGGGTGTCCTCTTTGCGCCCGTCCCGATCCTCCACCCAGGCGAGGGCAAGGTAGGGAAGCGATTTGCTCTGGTTTTCAATGGTCAGGCTGCTGGCTTTATCGCTTTCGGCAAAGACGATGCGCGTCCTGTCCAGGTTAATTGCCGCCTGCGAGACGCCGGAGCCACAAAACAGGAGTGCTGCTAAATAAACGTATGATTTCATAGTGATAAGTTACTGGCAGGGCAGCATCAGCTGCGTGGTGTTGTCGAGAGAGGCTGGCAGGGAGAAATGACACTGCTGATCGTCTCCCCAGGTGACGATAAAGTGCTGTTCAGCTTTTACCGCCCCCAGCCAGATATGTCCGTCCTGGGCGATAATGCCCACCTCTTTGCCTGAATCCTGCTCACGCACCTGGGCGCCGAGAGGCGGCGTGCCGCTGGCGGTACGCACGATCCCGGCAACATCCTGACCCTGACGGGAGGCAATCAGCCGATAACCGATTGCACCCTCGGTCCAGGTGGAGCGAATGACGTGGTTATCGACATCGACACCCTCTGGCAGGTTATTCAGATTGACCTGTACGCTGGCGGGCATATAGCTCGAAAAGGCGGGCAGGACGCCAATACCAAACATGTTGGTGGCATCGCGGGACATATTCAGCGGTATATTGCCGATCCCTTCCGTGCTGACCATCACACGCGGTTCGTTGCCGTAGCTCCGGCGATGAAGCGACGCCCCGTGGGCGGTTGCGGTAAACGAGCCGTTCCAGCTCGCGCTGACGGAACGGTAGTCATGGGCTTTGTAGCTTCCGGACAGGTTCAGATCTCCCGTCCCGGCATAGTGCTGATAATTTGCGCTGACTTGCGCCCCGGCGTCAGTTTTTTCGCTCTCGGTACCAGCGGATATACCCCAGGTATTGTTACTGTCTGAAGAGTCATACCAGGAGAGCGTTTGACGCGTCGTGTCGCTGTTTCTCAGATCGTAATTGAGGCGATGATCCGGATCGAGGGGGATGCTTAAAGAGAAGTAAACCTGCGTGTCATCGCCTTGATCCTGATAATGTGTTTTGCTCCATGAGGCCGTCACGCCAAGATTTTTCCAGCGACCAAGGTCGAAGTTGTATCCTGCCGTGAGTGTGCCGGTGGTGGAGGGGGCTCTGTCCCACCAGGTCTGGCGCAGCATACCAAGGTAAAGGTTTAGCGACAGGGCGGGAATGTACTGGCTGGCAGTGATGCTCAGCGTCTGTTTTTCCGTTTCCGCGTGATCCCGGTCTTTTTCAAGAAAGCGGGCATAGCTGAGAAAGCGGCTGTCGGAGTAGCGGTAGCTGGCAAGCGTGAGCTGACTCCCGGTGGTATCGAAACGCTTGCTGTAGTTGATGCGGTAACTGTATCCCGTCTGCTTTGCTTCTCCCTCGTGCTGGCTGCTGGCCTGGGTGACATCAAATGACAGCGCGCCCAGCATATCCATGTTCTGCCCGATACCAGCCGCCAGCGCGCGGTAATCATTACCGCTGTTCAGGATCCCACCGTACAGGGAGGTCCGGGACAGTACGCCCCAGGAGAATTCGCTGCTTAAAAAGGCCTCGTTTTCGACCTGATGCGAGCTGTCCTGACGGGGTTTACCGCCCGCCAGCTTATAGCGAACCTGGCCTTTTCGCGTCAGGAAAGGCACAGAAGCAGCAGAAACCTGAAAGGTGCTGGTATGACCGTCTTCTTCGGCGACGGTGACGTCCAACGTTCCCTGTACGGACTGGTTGATATCCTGGATGACGAAAGGGCCCGGTGGGACTTTGGTTTGATAGATAATTCTGTCCGCCTGGCTGACGGTCACGGTGGCATTCGTCTGAGCAATACCAGAAATTTGTGGCGCGTAGCCGCGCAGAGACCAGGGAAGCATACGCTCGTCGCTGATAAGTGAGGCTCCGGTGTAGGAAAATCCGTCGAAAATATCCGACTGAAAATCTGACTCACCCAGCGTGAACTTTGAGCCGAGTGCAGGCAGAGGGCGAAAAAGGTAGGCGCGAGAAAGGCGGCCGTCGCTCTGCGACCTCCCATCCGTACGGTTAAGGGCGTACTGATAATCTCCCCGCAGTCGCCAGGCGCCCAGGTTGGCGCCAGCGGTCCCGTAGGTATTGACGTTATCGCTGCTTGACCCCTCATCTGGCTGATAGCGGCTGGCAAACAGATTGTAATCCAGCAGCACGCCTGAAACACCGTTGTCCCAGGTCGCGGGCGGCATCCAGTTGGTGGAACGGTACTGTAGCCAGGCCTGAGGTAGGGTGACTTCCAGCGTTTGCGTCGCCTGAATAAACTCGAAACGAACCTGCGGCAGCGGGGAAAAGTCGACACAGCCCGCGTTAACCGTCAGCATGCTGCGGTACTTATCGTCCAGACCAAAAGTGTCCGCCAGATCGGACGGAATGCAGACTTCCGTTGTATCGTCTTTTTTATACCAGGCTAACTGCCAGCCATTAGCGAGTGGCGTATTATTAATTGCAACGGTAACGAAATAATGACCCGGCGCAACGTGGTTCTTATCTTTGAACTGGGATAAATCAACATTGCCGCGCTGATCTTTATCGATAGCGTTAATATTAAATTCAACGGCGGCCAGTGGAAGAGGCGTAAGAAAGCCAGCAATGATGATCGAAAATGCACTGTATTTCATCATTCAGCTCTCAAATAAAATTACGGCAATGGCTGGCAAATATATTGCCAGCCGAAATATAATTAACGGTATGGGCTTATTTATACAACAGGATGTAATTCGCGGTAGATTCGACCTGGCCTGCCGTTGCTGTTTTACCATCGACCACTTCCATCTGCGCTTTGAAGTGCAGCGTCTGGGTCGCTGAACCCGCAGAAAGATCGACAGTTTGAGCCGTACCAAGCGTGATAGGGGACTCTGCATTATCCAGCAGACGAACGCCCACGTTCTGCGCGCCGCCCGCATAGGTGTTGCTCATCAGGCTGGTATCGGTTGCGTCGGTAGCGGTGCTGCTGAAGGTTACGTCCACTTTGGTGACGGGTGTTGCGGTTTCATCTGCAGCGTCAAGCTGGCAGTTTTCCAGGTTGATATCAACCGGTACCGCCGTGGATTTTTTATTCACATTCATCACCGCCGTGGTGAACTGGCCAAGTTCAATCTCTTTATCAATACTGTCTGGTGCAATATTGCATGGTGCGTCAATAATAATGCCCTTAAAGGTGATTTTACCGGAGCCCTGATCGCTTGCCAGTGCATTGCCAGAGATAAAAGAGCCTAAAGCAACCGCCAAAAGTGTTTTTGAAATATTTCGCATGAAATATCCTTGTTATGAATAATATTTAAGAGATATTGATGTTTGAGGCGGTTGTATTCTAAAACTAATTGTAACAATGCGTGATTAAAAAATAATTAAAGACTCTTTAAGTTTGCGTTTATTAATTATTGAAGTGAATGGCTTACATAGAAAAAAGAGGGCGAGGGGCTAAATAAGCAGACCAACAGGAGATGCTGGTCTGCTTTTTGATCAATTATTGATAATTGATTTTGACAATAATGTCTTTACTGAATGGTCCAGGAATAACGGCTTCACCAGGTTTACGGGTTAGCTCCGCCGTATAGTCATGCGTCAGCGTCGTCTCCGTATCATCAGGGTGATAGGTTGCAAAAGGAAGATACTGGTTGTACGTCACATCGCCATTGGTTTTATCAATGAGACGCATGAGTAAACCATTTCCCATGTCCAGATGCGTATTATCGTAGAGCGTATCGGTGGTGTAAAAGCTGGTCGTCACGTCAAATTGTTCTGAACAGCCAGCAGTGGCATCCCGGATTGTCGAAATGCTAAACGGTGAGGTGACGGCGTTGGCGTTGACTGCGCTCTCCGTAAACTGGCCAAAATTCACGATCTGATTTTCAGGGTAGATCCGGATATCCACACCGCAGTCCAGGAAGTGAATATTTGACAGCCCGGTAATGTCGTAATGCAGGTTTTTTGCTTTTGGAAGCGTGTTGATTCCGCCTGAACCGTCAAACGTCAGTACGGTGACGGAGGGAAAGGTATAGTCAAACTGCTCTTTTGGTATCGCTTTTAGCTTCACGTAGAGACGAAAGCGCACGCTAAATGTGATGTTTTTCTGAATTGTGACGCCATTGCAGGCTGCTTCCTTGTAGTCACCCCACTTATCATCCTGCTTATCAAGGCAGGCTCCCGTATCAATTTTGATATCGGGGATGTCATAGTCAATACCGTTATAGGTTACGCCAAACGCCAGATAGGGATTGTTGGTCATCAGGCTATCGGTGTTATGAAAACTGTCCAGGATATAGGCATAAACGTGTTCACTCCAGGGATCCTGCGAGACAGGTTTTGTACTGTCGCGGGTGGCGTGATCGCAATATACCGTCACCAGCAAATCGCCGCTTTCCCAAATTTTTTGTCCGGCTGGGGCGTTGGCTGGGACCGTGAACGTCGGGAGCGTTGTTGTGACCAGACTTTGACCGCCCAATGAATCTTTGTAACAGTCCATCGCCCATGCGGAGGATGAGAACAAACATAAAAGGGCAATCACCACGAGATATATTTTTTTCATCATTATCCCTTATTCACCGGTTTGCTCTGGCAGGCAGGTTGCACCGCGTTACAACTCACCTTAAACATTTCCAGACCGCCATAATCGCTGATATACCCGACTTGAAATTCAGCGGGCAGCTTAGCCAGTGACTGGCTGGCCTGACCAAACGGCTCAATCATTACGCTCTCTGCGCCCGGCAATAAGGTTTTACCGTTCAGTCCGATATAGCCCACGGTGATGTAATAGGGGCTGCTGTTTTTAAACTGCAGCGTACCCGAGGCGCGGGATATAACCACTTTATCCAGCGGAACAAACTGGCCCTCCTTAAGCTCAATGGCTTTTGGCCGCCAGAACAGTTTAAGGCGGCTTTGCATGGCGATTTGCATCACGTTCTTCTGCTCGGCTTTGGGTGGGATCTCCCGCATGTTGTAATAAAACAGCGACTCGCGATCGGCTGGAAGTCGGCTGAGGTTTTGCTGCGCCATCAGGCGAACCTGCGCCTGTTCCTCCGGCTCGATACGCAGCAGTGGCGGAACAGGAGAGATAAACTCGCGCGTTTTTTTACCCGCTTTATCCTCAATCCACGACTGAGCCAGATAAGGATCGGTTTTACTCTGGTTTATCAGTCTGACCGACACGCTTTTTGCGGAGGCGTTGAAAATGATGCGTGTTCTGTCGGGCGATACGGTGGCCCAGGCAAAGCTGCACGTGCCAAGGAAACAGATAAGTCCTTTTGAAATCATCGTGATGTTCATTTTATTCATCCTGAATTAATGCACTGTTTTACAAGGTAAAAATATAGCGTCACCGTTAAGGTTACTTTGGTTCGGCGGCGTGATTTCACACGCTTTGTCAGACCAGGTGAGACGTAACGTACTGTTTTCCTGAATCCCGCTGAGATAAACGAACCCTTCTTCGGCAACCAGACCGACCTCTTTACCCGTAGCGCTGTCGACGATACTGACGCCCAAAGGAGGGAACTGACCGTTTTCTTGTCGAATAATGCCGACAATCTGGTAGCCCGTGGTGGCGTTCAGCTTGCTGTAACCAATGGCACCTTCCGTCAGCGTGGTGCGAATAACGGAGGTTGCTATATCCACGCCATCAGGCAGCGTGTTGCTGTTAACGCGCACCGTGGAGGTGGTGTAGTTGCTGAGTGAGGGGACGACAGCAATACCGAATGCGTTAGTGCGCGTGCGCGAACTGTTGACCTCAATTCCGTCAACGCCATCGGCATCGATCATCATGCGGGCGTTATTGGCCGGGCTGTAATCATGCAGGGCTACGCCATACCGCGTGGCGGTGATCGAGCCGTTCCAGCCCGCGCTGATCGAACGGTATTGATTGGGCTGAACGCTTCCTGAAAGATTCAGGCGTCCATAAGGAGAATAGTGCTGGTATCCGCCGCGCAATGACGGTTCGCCTTCGCGCAAATCGTCTTCCGTCGTAGAGGCCGAGAGATTCCACGTATTGTTGCGATCGGAGGCGTCATAGTAAGAAGCCATATGAGACGCGCTGTCGCCGCCTGAACGCTGGTAGCTGTACATAATGCTACGATTTTGCTCCAGCGGGAGGGTGAAGGCGAAATAGACCTGGTTTTCGTCGCTGTCATCCCAGCTCACGCGGCTTAGCGCCAGCGATGCGGATAAACCTCTTAAGTTGCCGATATCAAAATTGCGGCTCAGCGAAAAGGAGTAGTTTGTGTTGCTGCTGTTGTCCCAGTAGGTGTTACGGGTGACGTTGAGATAGGTATTTAATGCCAGCGAATCAAGGTACTGGTTGAAGGAGATAACGTAACTCTCTTTTTCGTTTGTCGTTGAGGTATCTCCGTCCCGGGAGGCGAGATATTCACTCATTGAGACATATTCTTTATCCGAGAATCGATAACCTGCGAAGGTGATTTGGCTGCCGGTCGCCTCAAAACGTTTTGCGTAGTTGGCGCGATAGCTGTACCCACGCTGTGTCTCATTTTTTCCCTGATGGAGCGTGGCCTCGGCGCCCGTCACATCAAAAGAGATCGAGCCGAACGAATCCAGGTTGAAGCCGATACCGGTGGTCATGGCCTGATAATCATCCGCCGTCAGCAGGGTGCCGCCATACAGTGACACATCACTCAGCCAGCCCCACGAGAGTTCACCTGTCCAGAAAAGCGGGTTATTGATGTCGTTATGGCCCGTAGCGGTGGGCTTACCGATGGATGTTTTATAGCGCACCTGGCCTTTTCGGGTCAGGAAGGGGATTGAGGATGAACCCACCTGGAAGGTGGTTTTGCGTCCATCTTCCTCTTCGACCACCACATCCAGCTGTCCCTGGTAGGTTTCACCCAGGTCAGAAATGGTGAACGGGCCCGGCGCGACGGTTGTTTGATAAAGAACGCGGCCAGACTGGGAGACGGTCACTTTGGCATTGGTCTGCGCGATGCCGTTAATTTGTGGTGCATAACCTTGTAAATCAGGCGGCAGCATACTTTCATCACTTTCCAGTGAGGCACCGGTAAAGTGGAAGGTATCAAAAATATCTGAGCTTAAATCATATTGCCCCAGCGTCACTTTTGATGACAGCGAAGGGATAGGGCGGTAGAGATAGGTTCGTGCCAGACTGCTGTCGCTGCCTGTAGACTCACCGTGACGAAAGTTTTGGTTATACTGATAATCTGAACGCAGACGCCACGCGCCGAGGTTAAACCCGAGCGTGCCGTAGGCGCTGATATTCTGGCTGTCGTCGCCCCCGTACGGATCGTACTGGCTGGCATAGAGATTATAATCAAGTAAAACACCCGCAATGCCTTCATCCCAATATTCCGGCGGCGTCCAGTTCTTCGCCTGATATTTCATCCATGCCTGGGGAACGGTGACAGAAAGCACCATCGTCCCTTTATTAAGGGAAAAGCCCAGTTCCGGAACAGCCGAAAGATCAAGGCAACGTCCGTCCTGAGAATAATGGAGCCGCGAAATAAAATCGGTGCTCAGTCCGAAAGCGGATAACTGCCCGGCATTCACGCAAATTTGCGAACCGCTTTCGTTTTCCGTTGCGATCCACTCCATTGTTGCGGATTGAGGCAACGTGTTTTTATTGACCTGAATGCGGACGAGATAGATACCCGGTGCGATGTGGCCTTTTTTCTCAAACTGGGAAATATCAATATTACTTCGGTCTTCAACGTCAATCATATCTGTGTTGAATTCAACCGCGGAGACAGGCAACACGAATAAAGCTGAGTAAAGTGTGACACTCAGCGAATACTTTATAAAAGCAGAGAGGCGGGAGAGTTGATGCGCTGAGTGTTTTAGCATAAATCCGTTTCGCTTTTAAAAAGAAGGCATAAAAGCCGATGAGTCCTTCATCGGCTACGTTTTCAGACGGCAATCAAATTACTTGTATTCAAGGATATAGTTCGCCTGGGCCTGAACGTTACCCGGGGTAGCCTGGCTGCCAGCTACCGGTTCCATGCGGGCTTTGAAGTTCAGTTCCTGATAGGCATTTGTGGTAGGGAATGACACTTCAATCGGCGTACCCAGCGTGACTTTATTGCTGCCGCTATCCAGCAAGCGAACGCCCACACCTGTTGCACCGCCGATGTTGCCGTCAAGCGTGTTTTTCATCAGGCTGGTGTCGGTCGAATCGGTACTTGCGGAGGCAAAGGTGACCTTCACTTTGTCGATCGTGGTGGTGGTTTGTCCGGTGGTAGAAGAGAGAATGCAATCCTGCAGGTGGATATTCACGTCAACCGGCAGCGAGTTTTTACCGCTGTTCAGCACGCTATCCGCGACTTCTCCTAATTCAATCGTCTGATTTTCATCTCCCGGGGTGATAGAGCAAGGCGCACTGATAACTTCACCGGTGAACGTGATCTTCCCCGAGCCCTGGTTATCTGCTGCCATAGCAGTAAATGACAGACCAGAAAGCAATGCAGTTGTCGCAACTGCCAGAATAGTCTTGTTAAACATGAAGATATAATCCTTTATCTAGGAATGGATGGCGCAATAATTTTAATGAATTAATATTGCAACACTTTTATTTCATTAAAGCGGTCGAAATATACCAGTCGCAATATGGTTCATCTCGTGAGCATTTCTAAATGGGGGATTTAGAGACTATTAATAAATCATTTGAAGTTATAAATGGGAAAAATGCTGTTACTCAACAGCCAGAATACTCGGTTTAAATAGTGATTGACATCAATCTTTTGAGTTTTTTTAAATACACGAAGCGGTAATTATTTTACGGGGAATAGTTATAAATAATATTTCTTAAGTGAATTCTATGCCGATTAGAAAGTATGGTGCCGGACTTTATATCATTAATACTGATAGTTGGTATTCACTGACATTAAAAGAAATTGCGCTCCCTCAAATAAGGAAGCGCAACCGTTCAGCCAATACCCGCCGTTTGTAACAACACCAGGCTTAATCCCATTACAGACATTCCGCACAACACCCCATAACTCGGATTGTTGTTAGGATCGATCTCTTTCGCCAGCGGCATCAGTTCATCAACCGACAGCGCCACCATAATCCCCGCAACCGCGGCCATAATGGCGGCCATCACCACCGGTGAAACCAGGCTTCCCAGTATCAGCCACGCCAGTACGCCCCCGAGAATTTCCGCCATTCCCGATATCCCGGCCCAGAACACGGCGGTGCGTTTTGATCCCGTGGCGGCATAAACCGGTCCGGCAACGGCCAGCCCTTCAGGAATATTGTGTAAGGCCACCGCCAGGGCGATACCCAGACCCATCTCCAGGTTGCTGCTGGCGGTGACATAGGTCGCGACACCCTCCGGGAAGTTGTGCAGGCTGATGCCGAGCGTCAGGAGGATGGCAGTACGTTTAATCTTTTGCGGCACCGGCGCGACGCTTTTTTGCATCAAATCCTGCGGATGTGCATGGGGCAGCATGCGATCGAGCGCAAAATAGCCCAACAGACCAAACACAAACATGCCGTAACCCAGTACCGGAGACATGCCTTCTGTGCCCAGTGCGGCAGGCAGCATCTCCATCAGAGAGATGAGCAGCATAATGCCGGCAGCAAATCCCAGTGAAAAGGCCAGCACGCGGTTAGACGGCTTTTGACCAAGCACACCGAGGATCGCACCGATAAAGGTGGCGGCACCCGCCAGGATGGTCAGGATCAAGGGGACGGACATGCAATGCTCCTTGTGATAATGATTCTCATTAATACTAATAATTCACGTTGGCCAAAGCGAGAGGGGAACCTCTGTTTTACATATTCCTTACATTCAAATTTCCTGATGATGATCTTCACGCTTATCTGCGTTCATCTTCATCGTGTTAAGCGTAATGTAGCACCATCAAATTGACACCTTCTGTAAGGATATCGCCATGACTTCTTCACGTATGCCAGCACTGTTTTTAGGCCACGGTAGCCCAATGAACGTTCTGGAAGACAACGTCTACACCCGCACATGGCGTCACCTGGGCGAGACGTTGCCGCGTCCGAAGGCGATTGTGGTGGTGTCTGCACATTGGTTCACCCGTGGCACTGGCGTAACTGCCATGGAGGCGCCAAAAACAATCCATGATTTTGGCGGTTTCCCGCAGGCGTTGTACGACACGCATTATCCGGCCCCCGGCTCGCCCGAGCTGGCACAGAAGCTGGTGGATTTGCTGGCACCTGTCCCGGTCGCGCTGGATAAAGAGGCCTGGGGCTTTGACCACGGCTCATGGGGCGTGCTGATAAAAATGTACCCGGACGCCGACATCCCGATGGTGCAGTTGAGTATCGACAGTACTAAACCGGCAGCCTGGCACATGGAGATGGGCCGCAAGCTGGCTACGCTTCGTGATGAAGGCATTATGCTGGTGGCAAGCGGTAACGTGGTACACAACCTGCGTACGGCGCGCTGGCACGGTGAAAATACACCTTACCCATGGGCAACGTCCTTTAACGATTACGTTAAAGACAATCTGACCTGGCAAGGCCCGGTTGAGCAGCATCCGCTGGTGAACTATCTGGATCACGAAGGCGGTTCGCTCTCTAACCCAACGCCGGAACACTTCCTGCCGCTGCTGTACGTTCTTGGCGCGTGGGATGGCCAGGAACCGGTGATGATCCCGGTCGACGGTATTGAGATGGGGAGTTTGAGTATGCTGTCGGTGCAGGTGGGGTAAAAAACATGCCGGGTGGCGGCTTCGCCTTACCGGGCCTACATCTCGCGTGTAGGCCCGGTAAGCGTAGCGCCACCGGGCAAGCCTTATTCGACGAAGATGTGCGGATAGAACCGTGACAGATCCTGCGTGATCAGCGCGCGATCTTCGCGGATGCCAATCCCGGCTGGCTGATCGTTGATGAGCCAGCTGCCAATCAGCGTATAGCTGTCGCCAAATTTCGGCAGCTGATAAAATGCCTGGACGATCATTCCTTCTTCGCCGTAAGGCCCTTCAACCGCTTCCAGCGTTTTACCGTTTTCGATAATGGAGACGTTTGCCCCCTCGCGGGAGAAAATTGGCTTCACGACATATTTTTCCATTTGCGGATAATCATCTTCCGCAAAGTATGCCGGCAGCAGGTTCGGGTGGTTCGGGAACATTTCCCACAGCATCGGCAGCAGGGCTTTGTTGGAGATGATGCTCTTCCACGCTGGTTCCAGCCAGCGCACGCCAGCGTCTTCCAGCTTGGTGGAGAACATCTCACGCAGCATATATTCCCACGGGTAGAGCTTGAACAGGTTACTGATCACCTGATCCTGCAGGTCAGTAAACTGACCTTTCTCGCCCAGACCGATATCCTCTATATAGAGAAACTCGGTGGCGACTTCCGCTTCGGCAGCACAATCCTGCAGATACTGAACCGTTCCACGATCTTCTTCCGTGTCACGGCAGCAGGCGAGATGCAGCAGGTTGAAACCGTGCTGTTCACGCAGCTCGGCGAAACGCTCAATCAACTTTTCCTGCAGGCTATTGAACTGGTCGCTCTCTTCCGGCAGGTTTCCGGCGTTCATCTGGTCTTCCAGCCAGATCCACTGGAAGAAGGCCGCTTCATACAGAGAGGTTGGCGTATCGGCGTTATTTTCAAGAAGCTTAGGTTCACCCACGCCATCCCACGCCAGATCAAGGCGAGAATAGAGCGAGGGCTGGCTGGTTTTCCACGACTGGCGCACAAAGCCCCAGGTGTGCTTCGGAATGCGGAATTTAGCCATCAGCTCGTCGCTGTCGATCACTTTCTCGACAGCCTTCAGGCACATCTGATGGAGCTCTGCCGTCACCGCCTCCAGTTTTTCCACCTGGGCGAGCGTCAGTTTGTAATAAGCGTCTTCACACCAGTACGGCTCGCCATACATGGTGTGGAAGTTAAAACCGTATTCGGTCGCTTTTTCGCGCCAGTCCGGGCGCTCGGTGATACTGACTCGTTCCATGATCAGCCGCCCATTGAGCGAGTAGACGTGCCCGTCGCGCTGCGCTGCATGCTGGTCTGTTTCGCCACAGATTCACCGAACCCGCCGCGGGTGATGGTGCTGGTGGTAGCCGGTTTCGGAGCCATCGCCGTTTTCGGTACGGTCACGGTGCGGCCAGGCGTTGCTGCGCCATAGCCTTTGCCGCTGGCATCGGTGTATTGGCCGTAGGCCGGGCTGGCCGGGTTTTTCGAGCTAAACAGCGGCTGCTGCTGGTAACCCGCCCCGCCGCCCATCAGGCGGCCCATCATATAGCCGGCCATCAGTGGCATCCAGAAGCTGCCGCTGGACTGAGCCTGCGCCTGATTTTCTGGCGCCGTTCCCGCCTGAGCCGGTGTCTGCTGACACTGGCCTTCACCGAACTCTGCCACGCAGTCTTCGCGTGTGGCATATTTCGGTGCGGTACGTTCCGCTTCTTTCAGGGCGTTGTTATAGGCGGTCTTACATTCTGCCGCGTTACCGGTTGCGGCTGAGCAGTCTTCCGCATTTTGATACAGAGAGACCGTTTCATCGCTTTTCTCACAGCCTGCCAGCATAAAGACAGCGGTAACCGCCAGCGCAACAGGGGTGAGGTGACGCGCGTTCCAGCTTTTGCGGAACGAAGCGTGATTTATGGATTTTGTCCGTTTCATATTTGTCTTCCAGGACCCAGTGGTTATAACGCTCAGGATAGAGGATGAGTGGTTGAAAATGAAGCGAAGAGGGTCGGAATCAGGGGGATCTTTACGTTGGCTTACGTTCGGATGTGATTCAGATGCTCCCTCTCCCTGTGGGAGAGGGCTGGGGTGAGGGCATCAGGCCGCAGTGGGCGTGATGACACTCTTAGTTACGGAACGGATTGCTGCCGGTGTTGGTACGCGCAGCGGCTGGCTGTGCAGCAGGGGCGTTGCTGTTAGCGTTGAAGTTATCAACCGCAGCAACCTGCTCCGGATTCTCCGGTGCCACGCTGTCCGGCGAGGTTGAGACCGGTTTACCCAGCGCATTGTTCAGCGCCAGCAGGTCCTGCTCGTTCAGCGTACCCAGCGCCTGCTTGATGTTCAGCTGGTTAATCAGGTACTGGTAACGTGCACTGGAGAGCTGCTGTTTCGCGTTATACAGCGTGGTGGTCGCGTCCAGCACGTCAACAATGGTACGGGTACCGACGGAGTAACCAGCTTCCATTGCATCCAGGGAGCTTTGGGCAGACACAACGGCCTGTTTATACGCGTTGATGCTGCTGATAGAAGCGTTCACGTTGTTGAACGACGAACGCACGGTCTGCACCACGTTGCGGTGGGCGCTTTCCAACTGCTCGCTTGCGCCAACAAAGTTGTACTGCGCCTGTTTCACCTGAGAATTCACCAAACCGCCCTGATACAGCGGCAGTGAGAAGCTCAGGCCGACTTTGTTCTGGCCCTGGTTGCTGTCGTCATACTGGGCGGTGTTGGTTTTAGAACCGCTGTAGCTGGTATCAGACACGCCGGTGGAGGCGCTCAGGCTCAGGGTTGGCAGGTGGCCATCCTGCGCCTGACGAATCTGCTCGCGGGCCAGGTCCTGGCTCAGACGCGCCTGCAGTAAGGTCAGGTTGCGGTTTTCCGCTTCTTTCAGCAGGGCATTCACCGCCTGCGGCTTATCGGTCTTGAAGTTATCTACGTTCAGGGAAGCCAGTTCTGGATAGTAATTACCGGTGACCTGACGCAGAGATTCCAGCGCGTTGTCGAGGTTGTTACGCGCGGTCACTTCGTTGGCCAGTACGCTGTCGTACTGTGAACGGGCGTTCTGCACGTCAGTGATGGCGACCAGGCCCACGTTGAAACGCTGGGTGGTTTGATCTAACTGACGGTAAATTGCCTGTTTCTGCGCTTCAGTATAGGAGAGCGAGTCAATCGCGCTCAGCACGTTGAAGTACGCAGTCGCCGTGTTCAGGATCAGCGTTTGCTGGTCGGTCTGATAGGTCACATCCTGGATACCCGCGCTCTTTTCCTGCAGGGTCAGTGCGCGCCATTTGGACATATCAAACAGCGTCTGTGTTAATTGCAGTGAGGCGCTGGTAGCATTGGAGTTAACGCCGTTAGCGTCGCGGAAACCGTTGCTGTAGGTATAATCTGCACCTAAACCTAACTGCGGCAGCAGTGGGCTACGCGCTTCGTTAATCTTTTCAAACGCAGCATCACGATCGGCCGCTGATTTACGTAAATCAGGGTTGCCCAGACGTGCCTGCTGGTAGACCTGTAACAGGTTTTCCGCCTGGCTCATTGCACTGAAGCCCGTCAGGCTCAGGCCGATAAGGATGGGGAGCAATTTCTTCATTTGCATTCCTTGTTGTGAAGCAGTATTAGCGCTGATCTAATTAAAAATAATTGCCGATTCTAACAGAATCATCCACACCAAAAGGTTGGCGTAATGTGCCATGTGGCGTTAATTTGCACCAATCTACCATATAGCCTTGCAAACGGCAGCCAAACAGCCTTGAAATTCATAATTTCATCACCATTGCTACCAGGACTCGACTCATGCAAAAACCAGATAAGTTGCCCGTGACATTCGCCAAAAACGATGTAGAAATTATTGCACGAGAAACGCTTTATAGCGGTTTTTTTTCAATGGAACTTTACCGTTTCAGGCATCGCCTGTTTAACGGAGAGATGAGCGGCGAAATCAGGCGCGAAATTTTTGAGCGCGGGCATGCAGCAGTCTTGCTACCCTTTGACCCAGTGCGTGATGAAGTCGTACTGGT
The DNA here is from genome assembly GCF_000025565.1 of Enterobacter cloacae subsp. cloacae ATCC 13047. Taxonomy (NCBI): domain Bacteria; kingdom Pseudomonadati; phylum Pseudomonadota; class Gammaproteobacteria; order Enterobacterales; family Enterobacteriaceae; genus Enterobacter; species Enterobacter cloacae. Next base: position 4,476,557 of record NC_014121.1, on the reverse strand, counting down.
TGAGCAGATTCGCATTGCGGCGTATGACGTCAGTGAAAGCCCGTGGTTGCTGGAGATGGTCGCCGGCATGATCGAAGAGGGCGAGTCGGTTGAAGACGTTGCCCGCCGCGAGGCGCTGGAAGAGGCGGGGCTGATCGTTGGCCGCACAAAACCGGTGCTCAGCTATCTGGCCAGTCCGGGAGGGACCAGCGAGCGCTTGTCCATCATGGTGGGCGAAGTGGACGCCACGACCGCGGATGGGATCCACGGTCTGGCAGATGAAAACGAAGATATTCGGGTTCATGTGGTGAGTCGGGAGCAGGCTTACCAGTGGGTAGAAGAGGGGAAAATCGACAACGCAGCGTCTGTCATCGCCCTGCAATGGCTGCAACTGCATTATCAGACATTACGAAACGAGTGGAAAAAATGAAGCGTTATACACCTGACTTCCCAGAAATGATGCGCCTGTGCGAAACCAATTTCGCACAATTGCGCCGCCTGCTGCCGAGAAACGACGCACCCGGCGAAACGGTAAGCTATCAGGTGAGCAACGCGCAGTATCGATTAACGATAACAGAATCAACGCGCTACACTACGCTGGTGGAAATCGAACAAACGGCACCCAGCATTAGCTACTGGAGCCTGCCGTCAATGACGGTGCGGCTCTACCACGACGCGATGGTCGCTGAAGTGTGTTCAAGTCAGCAGATCTTTCGTTTTAAAGCGCGGTATGATTACCCGAATAAAAAGTTGCATCAACGCGACGAAAAGCATCAAATTAACCAGTTTTTAGCCGACTGGCTAAGATATTGTTTAGCACATGGAGCAATGGCGATTCCGGTTTGTTAGCGTCATAAACCTACCTAAGGACACCATTTGGAAAGCCTGTTGAACCTGACTGTTGCTGGTGGGGCACCAGTCAGGATATTACAAATCACCGATACTCACCTTTTTGCCGAAAAGCATGAAACGCTGCTGGGGGTGAACACCTGGGAGAGTTATCAGGCTGTACTTAGCGCTATTCACGCTGAAAATCGTGCCTGCGATCTGATCGTTGCAACGGGCGATCTGGCGCAGGATCAATCCTCCGCGGCCTACCAGCATTTTGCTGAAGGCATCGCGAGCTTTAGCGTGCCGTGCGTCTGGCTTCCGGGCAACCACGACTTTCAGCCTGCGATGTACAGCTCTCTTCAGGAGGCGGGGATCTCTCCGGCGAAGTGTGTGTTTGCCGGTGAGCAGTGGCAGATCCTGCTGCTCGACAGCCAGGTGTTTGGCGTCCCGCACGGTGAGTTAAGCGAGTTTCAGCTCGACTGGCTGGAGACCAAACTGGCCGCCGAACCGGCGCGACATACGCTGCTTTTGCTTCATCATCATCCGCTTCCGGCGGGCTGTAGCTGGCTCGATCAACACAGCCTGCGCAATTCTGCCGCCCTGGATAGCGTGCTGGCGAAATTCCCACGCGTGAAGAATCTGCTGTGCGGACACATTCATCAGGAACAGGATCTCGACTGGAATGGCCGCCGTCTGCTGGCGACGCCGTCGACCTGCGTTCAGTTTAAGCCGCACTGCGCGAACTTTACCCTGGATACCATCGCGCCGGGCTGGCGCTGGCTGGAACTGCATGCGGATGGTTCACTGACCACGGAAGTCTGCCGTCTGGCAGGCGCGCAATTCCGCCCCGATACCGCTTCAGAAGGCTATTGATGTCTACGCTCCTCTACCTGCATGGGTTCAACAGCTCGCCGCGATCTGCCAAAGCGACACAGTTACGCCAGTGGCTGAGCGAGCATCATCCGCACGTTGAGATGATTATCCCGCAGCTGCCGCCTTATCCGGCAGAGGCGGCGGAGATGCTGGAATCCATTGTTCTGGAACACGGCGGCGAATCTTTCGGCGTGGTGGGTTCCTCGCTGGGAGGGTATTACGCCACATGGCTCTCGCAATGCTTTATGCTGCCCGCCGTTGTGGTTAACCCGGCGGTTCGACCGTTTGAGCTGCTGCGGGACTTTCTTGGCGAAAACGAGAACCCCTACACCGGCCAACAATATGTGCTAGAGTCACGCCATATTTACGATCTCAAAGTTATGCAGGTCGACCCGCCTGAAGCACCGGACCTGATCTGGCTGCTGCAACAAACGGGTGATGAAGTGCTGGATTACCGCCAGGCAGTGGCGTATTACGCCTCCTGCCGCCAGACTATAGAAGAGGGCGGAAATCATGCTTTCACGGGCTTTGAAGATCATTTCACCCAGATTGTCGATTTTCTTGGACTGCACAGCCTCTGACAATCAATGCGAATTGCTAGTTTAAATCATGACGCAAACCTATAACGCTGATGCCATTGAGGTACTCACCGGGCTTGAGCCGGTTCGCCGCCGCCCGGGGATGTACACCGATACGACGCGCCCAAACCATCTGGGCCAGGAAGTTATTGATAACAGTGTCGACGAAGCGCTGGCAGGCCATGCCAAACGTGTCGACGTTATCCTGCATGCCGATCAGTCGCTGGAAGTTATCGACGACGGTCGCGGCATGCCGGTGGATATCCACCCGGAAGAGGGCGTACCGGCCGTTGAGCTGATCCTCTGCCGACTGCATGCGGGCGGTAAGTTCTCCAACAAGAACTACCAGTTCTCCGGTGGTTTGCACGGCGTGGGGATCTCCGTGGTTAACGCCCTGTCTAAGCGCGTGGAAGTAAACGTTCGCCGCGACGGCCAGGTGTATAACATCGCGTTTGAAAACGGCGAGAAAGTGCAGGATCTGCAGGTTGTCGGCACGTGCGGTAAACGCAACACCGGCACCAGCGTCCACTTCTGGCCTGACGAAAGCTTCTTCGACAGCCCACGTTTCTCCGTTTCTCGCCTGACGCACCTGCTGAAAGCCAAAGCGGTGCTGTGCCCTGGCGTGGAAATCACGTTTAAGGACAACGTTAACAATACCGAGCAGAGCTGGTGCTATGCCGACGGTCTGAACGACTACCTGTGCGAAGCGGTAAACGGCCTGCCGACGCTGCCGGAAAAACCGTTCGTCGGTAATTTCACTGGTGACACCGAAGCGGTGGACTGGGCGCTGCTGTGGCTGCCGGAAGGCGGTGAGCTGCTGACCGAAAGTTACGTCAACCTGATCCCAACCATGCTCGGCGGTACGCACGTTAACGGGCTGCGTCAGGGTCTGCTGGATGCGATGCGTGAATTCTGCGAATACCGCAACATTCTGCCGCGCGGCGTGAAGCTGTCGGCGGAAGACATCTGGGATCGCTGCGCCTACGTGCTTTCCGTGAAGATGCAGGATCCGCAGTTTGCCGGGCAAACCAAAGAGCGTCTCTCCTCGCGTCAGTGCGCGGCCTTTGTTTCCGGCGTGGTCAAAGATGCCTTCACCCTGTGGCTGAACCAGAACGTTCAGGCTGCAGAGATGCTGGCGGAAATGGCGATCTCCAGCGCGCAGCGTCGTCTGCGTGCGGCGAAGAAAGTGGTACGTAAAAAACTCACCAGCGGCCCTGCGCTGCCGGGCAAACTGGCGGACTGTACCGCGCAGGATCTTAACCGTACCGAGCTGTTCCTGGTGGAAGGGGACTCGGCAGGGGGATCGGCCAAGCAGGCGCGCGACCGTGAATACCAGGCGATCATGCCGCTTAAAGGTAAGATCCTGAATACCTGGGAAGTCTCGTCCGATGAAGTGCTGGCCTCGCAGGAAGTGCATGATATCTCTGTTGCGATCGGTATCGATCCGGACAGCGAAGATCTTAGCCAGCTGCGCTACGGCAAGATCTGTATCCTCGCGGATGCGGACTCCGATGGTCTGCACATCGCCACGCTGTTGTGCGCACTGTTCGTGAAGCACTTCCGCACGCTGGTGAAAAACGGCCACGTCTACGTCGCGCTGCCGCCGCTCTACCGTATCGATCTCGGCAAAGAGGTGTACTACGCGCTGACGGAAGAAGAGAAAGCGGGTGTGCTGGAGCAGCTCAAGCGCAAGAAGGGCAAACCAAACGTTCAGCGCTTTAAAGGGCTGGGCGAGATGAACCCAATGCAGCTGCGCGAAACCACGCTGGATCCTAACACTCGTCGTCTGGTTCAACTGACCATCAGCGATGAAGATGAACAGCAAACCAACGCCATGATGGATATGCTGCTGGCCAAAAAACGCTCGGAAGACCGACGCAACTGGCTGCAGGAGAAAGGCGATATGGCGGATATTGAGGCCTGATGCCTCAGCCATAGCAATCGTAGGCCCGGTAAGCGCTAGCGCCACCGGGCTTTTTTACATCAAAACGCCATCTTCACCGTAAACTGCACTTCGCGCGGGTCGCCAATCTGGTTGCCCAGGTTGTTGGTCGCAATGGACGAGGTGTAGTAGGTTTTATCAAACAGGTTCTTCACGTTCACCTGCAGCGTCACCGGATACTGCAGCTTCATTTTGTAGGCCACAAAGGCATCGGCAACAAAGTATCCCGGTAAATAATAATCCGCACCGTTGGTCGCTGAACGACGGCTCACGCCGTGCCCACCGCCGCCAAGCGTCAGGGTATTCCCGCCGATCGCGTTATGAATGTCGTAAGTCAGGAACAGGGAACCGGTATGACGCGGCACGTTTGGCAGGGGCTTACCCGCGTAGCCTGGATCTTCCAGCACTTTGGCGTCGGTGTAGCCGTAGCTGGCGATAATATTGGTATTCTCAGTCAGCGATCCGGCAAGATCCACCTCCACACCCTGCGAGCGTACGCGGCCAGCGGTTTTGGCGATGGTTTCACCCCCCACGCTTTCGTTGTACAGCACGTTGCGCTTGTGAATATCAAACAGCGCGATATTGGCGGTAATGCCATCGAACAGGTCAAATTTAGCCCCCACTTCGTAAGCATTTGACGTTTCCGGCGGCAGGTCACCAATGTAGCTCGCAATGGATGATTGCGGCATAAACGTCTGGGAATAGTTAGCAAACAGCGAGACGGATGGCGTGAGCTTGTAGACCAGCCCCAGCTTCGGTGTCCACTGTTCATCGCGGCTGTCGGTATTCACATTGAACGGGCGGCCCTTGCCCGCATACTGGGTGTAATACTGGTAACGCAGCCCGGCAACGGCAATCCATTTATCGGTGAGATACAGGGCGTCCTGCGCGTAGGCGGAGTAGCTTTCTTGTTTGAGCGTCTGGTCGCTATCAGCGGCGGAGACGGTGGTGCATTTGCTGAGATTGCCGTAGGTCGGATGGTAGATATTGAAATCTTTAACGTTCTTACAGCGCATCATGTCCGTACGCAGCAGATCGTAATTCTCATACGACACACCGGTCAGGATCTCATTGTAAAAGCCCGCGATATCTACGTTCCCCTGCAGATCCGCACGCGTACTGTGCATACGCTGAGTCGAGCCCTGGGTGGCATCCACGCGGCGGGTCAGGTTACCCGTTTTGGCGTCATAGGCCATCACGCGCGCCTGGTTATCACTGTATTTATCCTGGCTAAAGCTGTAGTCAAACTTTGCGGTCCACTGGCTGTTAAGACGGTATTCGGCGTTAAGCTGCGCCAGATCGGACTGCCCGTCGGTAACGTTAAACGGCTCGTCAAAGCGGGTTTTACGATCTACGTTTACCGGTTGTTTGGTGCTGAGATCGAAAATGGTTCCTCGATCGAACGGCGTTTTATAGTCGCGATGTGAATAGAGCACGGTCACGGTGGCATCATCACCAAACCAGGTCAACGACGGGGCGATAAAGGTGCTGCGCTCGTTGCCAAAATTACGCCAGTAATCTTCATCCTGATACTCGCCCGTCAGGCGATACGCCAGCCGCGTGCCGTCAATCGGGCCGGTGACATCAATCTGCCCGGTGCCGCCGCCAAAGCTTGAGGAGGTAGCGGAAATTGAGCCGCCGAAGCGGGTTTCCGGGCGTTTGGTAACCACGTTGATCAGGCCGCCAGGATCGAGAATGCCATACAGCGTCGAGGCCGGCCCTTTCAGCACCTCCACGCGCTCGGTCGCGGCATTAAAGCTGCGCGGCAGCACCGTGCGCAGACCGTTGGTCATTATTGACCCGTCGCGGTTCGCGCCAAATCCCCGGCGCACAAACGCATCCTGCGTACCGCCCAGGGTGTTGGTCTGCACCACGTTGCTGACGTTATAAAGGGCTTCATCAAGCGAAGTAGCGTGCTGATCTTCCAGCACTTTATCACTGACGGTATTCACCACCTGCGGAATATCCAGCATCGGCATGTTGGTTAGCGTGGCGGTGGAGGTGTTAAGCGGCTGATAGCCGGTTGTGGCCTCAGCCACGGCATGGGGATCGGCGGTGACGGTCAGCGTTTCGCCGTCGTTAGCCGTTGCGGTGTCGGCCGCCTGCACCAGCGGTGCCATAAACAGCAGTGAAAAGAGCGCGCGCCCTTTTACCCCAGAGAGAGAAGGTGTGAACGTAGCCATTACATCTGTTTTCCCAAAAGATCCCGCGCATGAAGGGCGCGGAAGAATGTATGAGTCATTGCCCTTAATTGTCTGCTCGTTAGCCGTGTGGCATCGAACATGTAATTGAGAATCATTCAATCATGCGGCAATGTAGTAGTAAATGGAAAAAAGCAAAAATCGGCTACAGCCTGAACTCTCCCGTTTTGAGACAAACGAAGCGCATATAACTTGTTGAAAATATTTATTAAAAAAATAACACCGCTGCTGTAGTACCTGTTATTTAACCCTGGCTTTATCAGGGTGTTTATCCCCTTGACTACTACATGGCGCAGCGGCAAACTCTCAAAAGAGAATGAGTTTTATTTTTATTTGTTCGTTTTTTATTAAGTTGGCATTCACGTGGCGCACAACACCCATAAACCGGGGCTGGTTCTGGAGAACCTCTCCGCGGGCTACCAGAAAAAAATCATCGTCGATGATATCTCCCTTGCGATCCCCCGGCAGAAAATGACCGTGCTGGTAGGGGCGAACGGCTGTGGAAAATCCACGCTGCTGAGCACTATCGCGCGTCTGCTGCAACCACTTGGCGGGGCCGCACTGCTTGATGGCAAAGCCATTCACGAGCAACCAACCAGAGCGGTAGCCCGCCAGCTGGGGATCCTGCCGCAATCTCCGCTGCTGCCGGAAGGGCTGACCGTGTTTGAGCTGATATCACGCGGCCGTTTTCCCTGGCAAAATTTTATGCGCCAGTGGAGCGATGAAGACGAGCAGGCCGTTGAAGAGGCTCTGCACCTGACCGGTACGGCAGAGTTTGCACATCAGCCCGTCGAAAGCCTCTCCGGCGGCCAGCGCCAGCGCTGCTGGATCGCAATGGCCCTGGCGCAGCAAACGCCCTATATCCTGCTGGATGAACCGACAACCTTTCTCGATCTCCGCTATCAGGTGGAGATCCTCGAGTTGCTGCATACCCTGACCCGCCAGCATGGCCGTACGGTGGTGGTGGTGCTCCACGATCTCAACTTCGCCGTCAACTATGGCGATTCCCTGGTCTTTTTACGCCAGGGCAAAGTCGAGGGGGTATTGCATGAAGGCGACGTCTGCACGCCGGAACTCATCAAAGCGGTGTTTGATGTCGATGTCCATATGTCGGTTAATCCGCTGACCGGTAAGCCGTTCTTTATGCCATTCCGCCAGGCGGCGGAAAAATCATGATGCGAACGTCACTGGCTTTCCTGCTGTTTGCCTTGCTGCTGGTGATGGGCGCGATTGCCCACCTGGGTATCGGTGCGCGTGTCATTGCTCCCCAGACGGTGGTGCAGGCCTTGCTTCATTTCGACCCGCGCAATTTCGATCACAACGTGATTGTCAGATTACGCCTGATACGGCTGGCTGCCGCCATGGTCACCGGGGCGGCGCTGGGCGTGGCGGGCGTGTTGTTACAGTCGGTGATCCGTAACCCGCTGGGCGAGCCGCATATTCTGGGGCTTAACGCGGGGGCGGCGCTGGCCGTGGTGCTGACCAGCGCGCTTGGGTTTATCTTGCCGTTTGGCCGCCCGCTGATTGCCGCTGTCGGTGCCGCCGCGCTGTTTATGCTGGTGCTGACGTTCTCCTCTTTAGGGCGAACCGGCCTCACGCCAATGAAAATTACCTTATGCGGCGTGGCGATGTCGGCGTTTGCGTCGTCGATTACCGCCACGGTGCTGATTCTGGATGAACAGACGCTGCTTGCCATGCGCACCTGGCTGGCGGGAGATCTTGCCGGCCTTAAGGCGGAGATCGTTCGCAGCGCATCCTGGGTTGCCGCTGTGGGGTTCGCTCTGGCGCTCTGGCTGTCGCCGTCGCTCAATATGCTGGCTCTGGGCGACCGGATGGCGCAGGGGCTGGGCGTGTCGCTGCTCAAAACTCGGCTTTTGGCTCTGCTGGCGATTGCGCTGCTTTGCGGCGCAGCCGTCTCCATTGCCGGACCAATTGGTTTTATTGGCCTGGTCGTGCCACAGCTGATCCGCCGTCTGGTGTCGGTGGACTTACGCGTGATGGTGCCGCTTTCTGCCCTGTGCGGGGCGCTGGTGTTACTGCTGGCGGATATCGCGGCCCGTACGCTGTTTACGCCGTATGAGCTGGCGACCGGGATCATGACCGCGCTGGTGGGGGCTCCTCTCTTTATCCTGATGGCATCGAGGATGTTCAAATGAGCCGGGCCGGGCTGCGTGCATGGCGTGTCGGGCCGTTTTCCGGGCAGGTACGCCCGGCGGCAGTGGTGCGCGTTACGCTTATCGCTCTAATGGGCATTCTCCTGCTGGGGTTTGGCCTGACGCACGGTTCGCTTCCCATTCCCACTTCCGCCATCGGGCGCGCGCTGTTCTCCGGAGAACCCCTGGAGGCCGATGCGCGCTATATCGTGATGGATATCCGCCTGCCACGGCTGCTGATGGCCATTTTTAAGCGGCGCGATGCTGGGCATGGCGGGAGCGGCGATGCAGTCCATCACCCGCAATGGCCTGGCCGATCCGGGGCTTATTGGTGTGAAAGAGGGCTGCAGCGCGGCGGTACTGCTGCTGATTTTTCAGTTCCCTGCGCTGGGGCTGGCCTGGCGTCCGCTGGTCGGGATGGCCGGTGGTCTCATTACCGCGCTGCTGGTGGTGGCGCTGGCCCGCGATATCTCGCGTCCGCGTTTTATTCTGATTGGGATTGGCGTGTCATGGGCCTTCTCTGCGGCAATGGGGATCTTTATGACCACCGCCGACGTGCGCGATGTGCAGACGGCGATGCTGTGGCTGGCAGGGAGCCTGCACGCGGCAAACTGGACGCTGGTCGGTATCGCCGCAGCCTGGGCGGCCCCGGCGTTTGCGCTGCTGCTCTTTACTGCCCGCGCGGCTGACGTGGCATTGCTGGGTAACCACGCCGCAACGGGGCTCGGGGTTCGCACCGCACGATTAGCGCTACTGCGCGTTCTCGCGCCGGTGGTGTTAACGGCGGCCTGTGTCTCCTGCGTGGGGAGTATTGGTTTTGTGGGGCTGATTGCGCCGCATATGGCGCGTCTGGTGATGCGCGGTGGGCAAACCGCGTTGTTGATGGGCAGTGCCGTGCTGGGGGCGCTGCTGGTGCTGCTGGCGGATACCGTCGGGCGGCTGGCATTCCTGCCGTTGCAGTTACCGGCGGGGATTGTGATTTCACTGATTGGCGGACCGTTTTTCCTGCTGCTGCTCTGGCAGCGTCGGGACAGATTTTAGAGGACTATGATGCGCGTATTTGTTTCGATGCTGTTGCTGATAGGGTTTGCGGTGGGTGCGGCAGAGCCGACGCAGACGTTCACTGACGATCTCGGGCGTAAGGTGGAGGTGCCGCTTCACCCGAAGCGGATCGTCTCGCTGCACGACCTGGATATCACCATTCCACTGATTGAGCTTGGCGTACCGCCCGTCGCCAGCCACGGCCGCACGCGCCCGGACGGCAGCCATTTTCTGCGCGCCAGCGGCATGCTGACGGGGGTGGATTTCGATAATTCCGACATCAAATTCATCGGCACGGCGGATATCGACATTGAAGCCATTGCCGCCGCCAAACCCGATCTGATCATCACCGAGCCGACCCGCAACACGCCGGTGGAACAGCTGGAGAAGATTGCCCCGACGGTGAGTATCGACCATCTCGACGGCGGTGCACCGGAGATCTACCGCAAGCTGGCGCAGCTCACCGGTACGCAGGCGCGGCTGAAAATCCTGGAGCGCCGCTATCAGGAACAAATCAAGGCGCTGAAGGCGACCATCGATACGCGCAAAATCACCGTGTCGGTGATTCAGGCTAACCAGGGAAAAATCAATGCCATGCACAGCTACCACTCTTTAGGCCGCGTGCTGCGTGACGCCGGATTTACCTTCCCGCCGCTGATTGAGAATATCCCGGAAGGGGGACGGATTGACGTCAGCGCCGAACGTCTGCCGGAGCTGGACGCCGATTTTGTCTTTGCCACCTGGCGCGGCGACACCGGGGGTAAACCGCAGGACGAGCTGGCGGCGATGGAGGCGGTGATGCCGGGCTGGTGCCAGTTCCTGAACGCCTGTCGGACCGGCCACTACGTGCTGATTTCACGCGAAGAGGCCATTTCGAACTCCTTCGCCTCTTTAGGGCTGATGGCCGCGCAGGTACAGTCGCAGATTGCCGGGCGGCCATTGCCGGAGGTATCACCGTGATCCGTAAAGAGAAAGGGCGCGTGGATGTTTACGGGGAGCGCTTTCGCGCACGTGCGCATCACCTGACGCCGCGTCTGCTGCAGGTGGCGCGCTACATCAACGAGAACCGGGAAGCGGTGATGGAGCAGACGGCAATGGAGATCGCCACGCTGCTAAAAACCTCGGACGCCACCGTGGTGCGCGCGATCCAGGCGCTGGGTTTTGCCGGGCTGCGCGATCTGAAGCAGACGCTGGAGCAGTGGTTTGGTCCGGTGGTGACGTCCAGCGAAAAGATCTCCTCGACGGTTAACACGCTCACCAGCGACGTCAACGCGAGCATCGATTTTGTGCTGGAAGGGCATCAGCACACCTGTGAGGTCTTGTCGCAACCGCACAACCGTTATGCGATGGCGCAGGCGGTGTCGCTGCTGGCACAGGCCAGGCAGGTGGCGATCTTCGGCATTGGTGCCTCCGGCATTCTGGCCGAGTACACCGCCAGATTATTCAGCCGGATGGGGCTCCCCGCCATGCCGCTCAACCGCACCGGGATAGGTCTTGCCGAACAGCTGATTGCGCTCCAGCGCGGCGATGTGCTGGTGATGATGGCGCAAAAATCTGCACACCGGGAAGGACAAACCACGCTGCGGGAAGCCAAACGTCTGGGGATCCCGACGATTTTGCTGACCAACGCCCTGGACTCACGCTTCAGCAAAGAGGCCAGCGTGGTGATCCATGTGCCGCGCGGCGGAGAAAAGGGCAAAATCCCGCTGCACGGTACGGTGCTGCTGTGCCTGGAGATGATTATTTTGTCCGTCGCCTCCACCGAGCCGCAGCGCACCATCAAATCCATGAAGCGCATCAACGAGTTTCATCGTGGGTTAAAGCCGGGGAAGAAGAGCGGTTAAAGCATGCCGGGCGCTCACGTCGTTTATCGGTCAGCATGGTTCTTCCGGTACTGCAACGGCGTCTCGCCAATCCCCTTCTTAAACGCGCTGATAAACCACGTCACGTCGGAAAATCCCACCTGCGTGGCAATCTCGCGTACGCTCGCCTCGCTGTGCAGCAGGTGCTCGCAGGCCTTGCGCAGCCTTAACGTATTCAGATAGTCATGGATCTTCTCGCCCGTTTCCGCATGGAATTTTCGCGATACGTAGCTGCGGGATTTCCCCAGCGTTTCTGCCAGTGCATCCAGGCGAAATTTCTCCTGGTAATGTTCGTCCAGCCAGAACATCACCTGGCTGGCGAGCCCAAGGCTACTGCCCGGCGCACGGGCATTATCGTCCGGGAGCATGGCGAATAAACCAATCAACAGCGCGGCTATTCCCTCGCGGGTTAAAGGCGACGGGTAACAGCCGAGCAGATGATCGACATGGTGATGGCAGTGCGCCAGATCGGCGACCCACGCTCCCGCGCCGCGGGCAGAAAGTTTCTGCAGCCGCTGCTGCGTGTGGGGAAAATCGCGCAGGGCTGTGAGCACCGCGTGAGGGTCGAGATGAATAATGGTACGTCGGTAAATCGCTTCTGCCTGCTCATCCACCCTCACTTTATGCAGGGTAAACGGCGGAAAGAAAAACAGCCGCCCGGGGCGCATGGTGTAGTGACGGTTATCGACAATGGCGACGCCAAATCCTTCTTCTACATACAGAATCTCCAGACACTGATGCCAGTGATGATAACGCACGGTATTGGCAAACAGACGGCTGAATGACACGACGGTGTCATTTAAGGTGATCAGTTCCAGCCGGTCGGAGGTGGGCGTGTCGCGCATAGTGCAATAAAACTCAATTTTCTGCCGTTATCTTCTCGTTATAAACCACCTTTTTAAATTTTCTCAACTGGAGGTTTATTTAGCCTTCACGGCTGTGACGTGGCTAACATTTATCCCCCTTGCGGATTCACTATCCTTCGTCGCAGTTGATGACGAGGGCGAGCGTATGTCTAAAAAATCAAATCCATTGTCTTCGCGCCAGGAGGTGGTGGCGTCGTTACATGACCTGCTGGGCGCGCTGGATAAGTCCTTTCCGCAGGATTGTTCCCGGTTCTCGCTGGGAGAAACCTGTGCGCACTACCCCACGGAGATTGCGCAGATGGAAGGGCTATCCCGTGCGCTGTGGGGGCTGTTTCCGCTGATGGCGGGCGGCGGGGACGAGCCGTTTAGTGAGAAGTACCTGACCGCCATTAAGCTCGGCACCGATCCGCAGAGCCCGGGCTATTGGGGGGAAACCGGCCCGTACGACCAGCGTCTGGTGGAGATGGCGGCTTATGGCCTGGGGCTGGCGCTGCTGGGGGATAAGCTCACCCGCCGCTTCAGCGAACGTGAGGTAATGAACCTGCACACGTGGCTCAACCAGATCACCGATGCGCAGATGCCGGACAGCAACTGGAACTACTTCGCGATTATGGTGCAGCTTGGCTTCAAATGTGCCGGGCTGCCGCATGATCCGCGCGCCATCGACCGTCGGTTTGCGATGATGGAGGCGTATTATCTGGGTGACGGCTGGTATTCTGACGGTCCGGGCCGCCCGAAGGATTACTACATCTCAATGGCGTTCCACTTCTACGGCCTGATTTATGCCACCCTCAGCGGTGATGAAAAAAGGGCGGAGGTGTTACGTGAGCGTGCCCGTCAGTTTGCCGAAGATTTTATTTACTGGTCTGCCGCCGACGGCGCGTCGGTACCGTTTGGCCGGAGCCTTACCTATCGCTTCGCGATGGTCGCTTTCTGGAGCGCCGTGGCCTTTTCCGGGCTGAATGTCTTCTCGCCGGGCATCGTGAAGGGCATTGTGCTGCGCCATCTTCGCTGGTGGCAGCGGCAGCCGATGACCGATCGCGACGGTATTTTGACCCTCGGTTTTACTTATCCCAACCTGGTGATGTGCGAGGATTATAACGCCCCCGGCTCACCGTACTGGGCGCTGAAAACGTACCTGATTCTGGCCTTGCCGGAGTCACACCCGTTCTGGCAGGCAGAAGAGCAGCCGCTCCCCTCGCTGGCGGAAAAACGTGTGATCCACCCAGCGCAGCACATCCTGATGCATGCGGATAACTCACAGCACGTCACGATGCTCACTGCCGGTCAGCTTGAGCTGAATAACTACGTCAACACCGAAGCCAAATACACCAAATTTGCGTACTCAAGCCGCTTTGGCTTCACCCTCGAACGGGGGCGCTTTGGCCTGAAACATGCCGCCTGCGACTCGATGTTACTGCTGGCGGAGGGGGATAACTACTTCCGCGGGCGTCGTGAATGCGCGGAGGTGCGGGTGGATGAGAACTACCTCTATTCACGCTGGTCACCCTGGCATGATGTCCATGTCGAAACCTGGCAAATTCCCTTTGGCGAGTGGCACGTGCGTCTGCACCGCATTAACAGCGCTCGCACCCTTCAGGCAGTGGAGGGCGGTTTTGCGGTGATGAAAACCGAACACCACATTCATGAGCGTGGCTGTTACCTGACGGCCAGCAACGGCAGCAGCATGATTGTCGATCTCTCCCCGGTCATTGCCCGGGAGCCAGACAGCATCGTCACGCCGCCGAACAGCAACATTATGTTCCCGGAATGCGCATCCATTCCGCTGTTAAAAACCGATCTCCCTCAGGGAGAGAGCTGGCTCTGTTGCGCCGTCGTGGCCAGCGAGAAACCCCCCGCGGCATTGGCACCTGAACTGAAGATGACCCCTGACCAGGTCGCGATCCGCGAACCCGGAGGCGAACGTAAGCTGTCGTTCACATTATAAAAAATCTGACCCTACACGTCGGCGAGGATGATATGAAAAGTGCATCTACAACGAATAGAACCGAATATTACAAAATCAGCAGCTTTATATTTCTCTATTTCTTTACCTGGTCCGCCAGTATTGGGCTATTAGCCATCTGGCTCGGCCAAAAGGCGAATCTCAGCGGCTCGGTAATTGGCACTGTCTTTGCGGTCAACGGTATCTTCTCAGTCATTCTTAAACCGATCTACGGCTATATTCTCGATAAGATCGGCATGAGTAAATACCTGCTCTATTTTGTGGTTGCCATGTCCGCACTGATGGCGCCGTTCTTTATTTATGTTTACCAGCCGCTGCTGATGTCCAATACCCTGGTGGGGATCATCATTGGCGCGCTCTATTTAAGTTTTGCCTGGTACGCGGGCGTGGCGGCGTGTGAATCCTATTCTGACCGATTTAGCCGTTTAAACGGTATGGAGTTCGGGCAAATTCGCATGTGGGGATCGCTTGGCTGGGCCGTGGCGTCCTCGTTCTCCGGTCTGCTGTTTAATCTCTCACCGGCGTATAACTTTATTCTGGGCAGCGTCGCATCCATCATCATGCTGATCGTCCTTGTGAGCCTGAAAGTGAACACTAACTCCGCTCACGCCAGCGAGGTGCTGACCAAAGAGAAAATCGCCCCTGCGGATGTCTATGCCCTGCTGCGTAACCGCAAGTTCTGGGCGTTCTGCCTGTATGTGGCGGGCGTGGCGTGGATGATGTTTATTGCCGAGCAGCAGTTCTCACGCTATTTCGTCACGTTCTTTGATGATATTCACCAGGGTAACGCGGTGTTCGGTTATCTGGGAACCGTACAGTCGGGTATGGAATTTGTGATGTATATGGTGATCCCGCTGTTGGTGAATAGTATTGGTGCCAAGCGTGGACTGTTAATTGTCGGGCTGGTGGTTGGTGCGCGACTGATTATTTCCGGCCTGTGCGATTCCCATCTGTTAATTTCCGTACTGAAACCGCTGTATGGCCTGGAAATATGTCTGCTGCTGGTATCGGTCTTTAAATATATTGCTGAGCATTTCGATAAACGCGTTAACGCCACCATGTATCTGCTGGGCTATCAGGCCATGCTCTACGTGGGCAACGTGGTTGTCTCTTCGCCTGCCGGCTATCTGTATGACCGCATCGGCTTTGAGCACACCTATATCATTATGGGAGCCACGGCGCTGACCTTTACGTTTATCTCTGCCTTTACGTTATCCGCCTGCCAGAGCAAATGGCGCGGTACCCGCTCGCTGAACGCAGCAGAACCCTCATCCCGGTAATTTAAAGGACCCGAAACATGTTAAGTCGTATCAAAGAGGAACACCTGCAGGCTATTCCTGTCCCCGTTGAATCGCGGACATTACGTGATGAACTCAGCTCTGCCCGCAGCCACGTGCTTGAGCTGATTAGCCGTCATTTGGTGGCGTTCGGTGACCGATTCCCGGCAGAAACCTGCCAGAACGGGGTTTATCCGCTGACGGAGAATGTGGAGTGGACCACCAGCTTCTGGACCGGTCAGCTATGGCTGGCGTGGGAGATGAGCGGTGAGACAACGTTCCGCGAGATGGCTGAAAAACACGTGCGCTCGTTTGGCCTGCGCATCGCCGGGCGTAATGATACCAACACTCATGATTTGGGGTTCCTGTATACGCTCTCCTGCGTGGCGGCCTGGCGACTGACCGGCAACCGCGAGGCGCGCGGGTTCGCCCTGCTGGCGGCTGAAGCCCTGCTGGAGCGCTTTCACCCGAAGGCGAAGATTATTCAGGCCTGGGGCGATCTGTCAGACCCGGAGCAGGCCGGACGGATGATAATCGACTGCAACATGAATCTGCCGCTGCTCTACTGGGCGACGGAACAAACCGGCGACGCGCGCTTTGCTGACGCCGCAAAAGCCCACGTGATGCAGGCCGCCAGGTACCTGATTCGTGAAGATGCCTCGACGTTCCACACCTACTACATGGATGTGGTTACCGGCGCGCCTCGTTACGGCAACACGCAGCAAGGATACGCGGACGACTCCTGCTGGTCCCGCGGGCAGGCGTGGGGGATCTACGGTTTTATGCTGAGCTATCTCTATACCGGCGATAAGACGATGATTGCGCTGTCAAAACGCCTGGCAAACTACTTTCTTAATCGTCTGCCGGAGGATTATGTCTGCCACTGGGATCTGGCGCTGCTGGGGACAGATGCGCTGCGGGATTCCTCCTCGGCGGCCATTGCCGTCTGCGGGCTGCTGGAGCTGGTAAAACAGTTGCCGGTCACGGATCCGGATCGTGAACGTTATCTGGACTGGGCTAAAGGGATTATGTCGTCACTGACAAAGCACTATCTGATGGGCAAAGACGAGAAGGGGAACGGGCTGCTTAAGCACGCTGTCTATCACCTGGCGAGCAACAAAGGCGTGGATGAGTGTGCGAGCTGGGGCGATTACTTCTACGTTGAGGCGCTGGTGCGGTTCACCCAGAGCTGGAAGCCGTACTGGTAAAAGGTCGGGGGCGCGCCCCCGACGTGTGGGTTACGCCTTAGGAATACGCAGCGTCTGGCCGGGATAAATCTTGTCCGGGCTGGAGAGCATCGGGCGGTTCGCTTCAAAAATCTTGTTGTACTGGTTGGCATCCCCGTAAACGGTTTTGGAGATGGCGCTGAGGGTGTCGCCTGATTTCACCGTATAGTAGGTGGCTTCATCTTTGGCATCAGTGGCGGTGATGTTGTTTTCCACCTCGCTGACGCCCGCAATATTGCCGACGGCGACCTGGATTTTTTCTTTCTGCTCTTGGGTCAGCCCGTCGCCCGTTACGCTGGCTTTACCGTCGGTAACGTTGACCTGCACTTTATCCGCGCCGGGAATGTTGAGTTTCTTGAGGTGCTCGGTGATTTTGTCGCTCTGGCCTTTATGATCGGTCAGGTTGTCCCACAGCTTTTCGCCTGCTTCTTTTACGAAGTTAAAAAGTCCCATTCCATCCTCCTGTTAATCATGAAGTCAGAATAAGCATAGCAGGTCAGAGATATTTCCCTCTCCGAAAGGAGAGGGAAGGCAGGTTTTACACCCCTTGCTCCAGAATACGGATGTGGGTTTCCAGCACGTCACCTTTTACCGCATCGCTCCACGCTTTCATGTGTGCTGTCTGCAGGTGCGCTTCGAGATGCGCCACGGTTTCCCACTGCTCAACCATGATGATGGAGTCCGGCGCGGTGGCCTGGAAGCTGGCGTTGGTTGCGGCGTCAACCATCGGCGCATAGCCGTGGCAGCCTTCTTCTTGCAGTACGGTTGGGATAATTTTCGCGAACTGATCCAGCACCGCCTGGCGGTGATGTTGGCCAGGACGCGTACGGATTTCAGCAATAACGGTAAGCATAATTAACTCCTTCTAATTCCAGGTTACCAGTTAAGCAAAAATTTCAGCCAGATGCTTGCGATATTCTGCGATATAGCGCGGGACGTCAGGCATTTTAATCACGTCGTTGACGATAAAGGTCGGCAGCGGGTCCATGCCGAGGAACTGGTTAGCCTTGTGGAACGGCAGGTATGCGCCGTCTACCCCTACGCCTTCAAAGAACTGATCTTTATCGGTGAACGCGTCCAGCGGGGCGTTCCAGGTCAGGGAGAGCATATATTTCTTACCCTGAATCAGGCCGCCTGAGCCATATTTTTTAGACGCGTCTGAACGGGTACGGCCGTCGCTGGCATACAGTGAACCGTGGCCCTCAGTGAACACGTCATCCATGTATTTTTTCACGGTCCACGGTGCGCCCATCCACCAGCCCGGCATCTGCCAGATAACCACGTCAGCCCACAGGAAGTTCTGCACTTCGGCTTTCACGTCGTAATGGCTGTCTGCGCGCACAACCTTAACATCATGCCCGGCGTCGCGCAGGAAGCCGTCCGCGACCTCGGTCAGGGTGTCATTCAACTGGCCTTTAGAGTGGGCGAATTCTTTCGCACCGTTGATAATCAGAATGTTGCTCATTATTTGTCCTCGTCGATGAGAGTATGGCGAGTATTCTACGCGCGAGGGCGATACGGTAAAATGAGCAAAATGTGCAAAGTCTTTTGCGTTAAATGCAATAATCCCTTACCAGCACACCTTTACGTCAACGCCGCCTTCCGCAGCATTATCCAGTGAAACATGCATACCGTGCAGGGCAGCAATGCGTTTTACAATCGATAATCCCAGCCCGCTGCCCGTGGCATCCTGGCCGGGTGGACGATAAAAACGCTCGCCAATACGGGCCAACGCCTCGGGGGCGATCCCTGGTCCGTTGTCGCGTATGGAGAAGCAACGGGCGTCCAGCGTAACCTCAACCACGCTGCCGCGCGGGCTGTAACGAACGGCGTTATCCAGCAGGTTACGCACCAGCAGGCTCAACAGCAGCGGTTGACCCGTGCGTTCAGCCTGCGGGGCGTTGATGTTCAGGCGAAGGTCGATACCCGCCTGCTGCGCCGGATGCCAGATGTCCAGAACCGCTGATTGCAGTAAATCGGCCATCTTTATCGGTTCGACATCGTCGAGATTTTCCAGAGAATCCAGACGCGAGAGAGTGAGGAGTTGATCCACCAGCCGGGATGCCCGGTCGATCCCCGCGTGGAGCTGCGAGAGCGCTTTTTCCTGCGCCTGCGGGTCGTCCAGAGAGAGTTGCGCCACGTCGGTTTGCACCTTCAGGGCCGCCAGCGGGCTACGTAATTCGTGGGCGGCATCGGAGGTAAAGCGGCGCTCGCGGCTCATCATCTCCTGGGTTCGGGTAAAGAGGTGGTTCAGGGAGTCCAGAAGGGGGCGTACTTCTGATGGCACGCCCTGTGTCGGCAGGGTGTCGGTGGCATCCGGCGAGCGCAGGCGCAACGTCTGCGCCAGTTTTTTCAATGGCTTAAGCTCCCGGCTCAGCAGGACAATCAGCAACAGCAGCATCACCGGTAGCGCCACCAGCCACGGCGTCAGCTGCGAGCTGACCACATCCAGCGCCATCTCCTGCCGGTATTCCCACTCCTGACCGACCACCACGCGGTACTTCCCGTCCGGCGAGGACAGCCATAAGAAACGCCAGTCATCGTTGTCGTCTTTGAGCCTGCCGTCATCAAACCCATCGCGGCGATAGTGATACGGGATGTCGCGGCCGTTTTCCCCGTCATTGAGGATCATCGTGCCGTCGGTAGCGTAAATGGCGAAGGCCAGAGCATCGTCGTCCAGGCGACCGTGCTTCACTTTTTTGGGGATCTCGCGCATCCGCTCCGGAGCGCGTATTTCATCCAGATCCATCGTCAGCAGCCGTTTAGCAAACAGCATCTGTTGGGTATCAAACAGCTTATCGAGCTTGTGGGTCGTCTGCTGCCAGGCGACAAGGCTTGCGGCAAACCAGGCCGTCAGCGACAGCAGCAGAAAAAGAAGCGTCAGACGGAGTTTCAGGCTCAGTTTCATGCGTCACCCAGGGTATAGCCGATGCCATGAACCGTGCGGATAAACTCGCTGCCCAGCTTACGCCGCAGATGATGGACGTGAACTTCCACGGCGTTACTGGAGACGTCATCGTCCCACGTATAGAGCTTCTCTTCGATCGCTTTACGCGGCAGGACGCGGCCCGCATTGCGCATCAGTAACTCCAGCAGGGCGAACTCTTTGGGCTTGAGGGCCAGCGTTTCCCCCTCCAGCGTGGCAATAAGGCTCGTCGGGTCGAGCGTCACTTTGCCGTGACGCAGCTCGCTGCGCGTCTGACCGTGGCTGCGACGCACCAGCGCCTCAAGGCGGGCGGCCACTTCGATCAGCGCGAAGGGTTTGCAGAGATAATCATCGGCCCCCAGGCGTAGCCCCTCGACGCGCTGATTCAGCGCATCCCGCGCGGTCAGGATAAGCACCGGCTCGCTGCGCCCGCTTTCGCGCCAGGCGCGCAAGATCGCCAGACCGTCGATCTCCGGTAGCGTCAGGTCAAGCACCACCGCATCGTAAGGGGCAGAACAGAGCGCCGCCTGGCCGGTTTTTCCGTCGGTGAACCAGTCCACGCTGAAGCCCATTTTGCTTAAGCCCGCTTTGATGCCATCACCAATCAGCTTGTCGTCTTCTACCAGTAATATGCGCATATCCCCTCCTTGATGGCGTCAGTAAACCCTCTGGATCCGCCTGCTGTACAGTAAAAAAATATAAATTTTCCCCTTAAGAAGTTGTTAAGGATTACCCTGTTTAATGGATTGCGACACCACATTAAAGGGAGAGATGAATATGAAAAAATTCGCTGCAATGGCTGCTATCATGATGATGACCACCGCACCGGTCTTCGCTGCTCAGGGCGGTTTTACGGGCCCATCAGCTACCCAACCCCAGACTCAGACGCAGGCAGGCGGTTTTGTTGATAACAACGCCAACCTGACAACGGCCGCGAAAGTCAAAGACCTGAAGGACGACGCCTGGGTGAAGCTGCGCGGGAACATCACCGAACGCCTGTCCGATGACCGCTACACCTTCCGCGACGAGACCGGCACGGTGGTGGTTGAGATTGATCATAAGCGCTGGAACGGTGTGACCGTGTCCCCGCAAGATAAAGTCGAGCTGCAGGGTAAGGTCGATAAAGACTGGAACGAATTTGAAATCGACGTGAAGCAGGTTATCAAGCTGACGAAATAACCCAGAAAGGGCCGCTTATCCGGCCCTTTTTCTTTGTGACTCAACTCGCCAGATAGGGTAGTATCTGCGGCAATATTGCCTGAAACCCATCGGTTTCTGAGTTGAGGAATCACACGTAATGAGCGATATGGCAGAGCGCCTCGCGCTACATGAATTCACGGAAAACGCCTACCTGAACTACTCCATGTACGTCATCATGGACAGGGCATTGCCGTTTATCGGGGATGGCCTGAAGCCCGTTCAGCGTCGCATCGTCTATGCGATGTCCGAGCTGGGGCTGAACGCCACCGCCAAGTTCAAGAAATCCGCCCGTACCGTCGGTGACGTACTGGGTAAATATCATCCGCACGGCGACAGCGCCTGCTATGAAGCGATGGTGCTGATGGCCCAGCCGTTCTCTTATCGTTACCCGCTGGTGGACGGTCAGGGGAACTGGGGGGCACCGGACGATCCGAAATCCTTCGCGGCGATGCGTTATACCGAATCCCGCCTGTCTAAATATGCCGAAGTGCTGCTGGGCGAACTCGGCCAGGGGACGGTGGACTGGGTGCCAAACTTCGACGGCACGCTGCAGGAGCCGAAAATGCTGCCTGCGCGTCTGCCGAATATCCTGCTGAACGGCACCACCGGTATCGCGGTCGGTATGGCGACAGACATCCCGCCACACAACCTGCGTGAAGTGGCGAAAGCCGCCATCACCCTGATTGAACAGCCGAAAACCTCGCTGGACGAGCTGCTGGATATCGTTCAGGGGCCGGACTTCCCGACCGAAGCTGAGATCATCACCTCGCGTGCGGAAATCCGCAAAATCTACCAGAACGGCCGTGGCTCCGTGCGCATGCGCGCGGTGTGGACCAAAGAGGATGGCGCCGTAGTGATCACCGCGCTGCCGCATCAGGTCTCTGGTGCCAAGGTGCTGGAGCAGATCGCCTCCCAGATGCGCAATAAAAAGCTGCCGATGGTGGACGACCTGCGCGATGAATCCGACCACGAAAACCCAACCCGTCTGGTGATCGTGCCGCGCTCTAACCGCGTGGACATGGAGCAGGTGATGAACCACCTGTTCGCCACCACCGACCTGGAAAAAAGCTACCGCATCAACCTGAACATGATCGGTCTGGACGGACGCCCGGCGGTGAAAAACCTGCTGGAGATCCTCTCCGAATGGCTGACCTTCCGTCGCGATACGGTGCGCCGTCGTCTGAACCACCGTCTGGAGAAAGTGCTTAAGCGCCTGCATATCCTCGAAGGTTTGCTGGTGGCGTTCCTCAATATTGATGAAGTCATTGAGATCATCCGTACCGAGGACGAGCCGAAGCCCGTATTAATGTCGCGCTTTGGTATCAGTGAAACCCAGGCTGAAGCGATCCTCGAACTGAAGCTGCGCCATCTCGCTAAGCTGGAAGAGATGAAGATCCGCGGTGAGCAGAACGAGCTGGAAAAAGAGCGCGATCAGCTGCAGGCGATCCTTGCGTCCGAACGCAAAATGAACACCCTGCTGAAGAAAGAGTTGCAGGCCGATGCCGATGCCTTCGGCGACGACCGCCGTTCTCCGCTGCATGAGCGCGAAGAAGCGAAGGCGATGAACGAGCATGACATGCAGCCTTCAGAGCCGGTCACCATCGTCCTGTCCCAGAGCGGCTGGGTGCGTAGCGCCAAAGGCCATGATATCGACGCGCCGGGGCTGAGCTACAAAGCGGGCGACAGCTTCAAGGCGGCCGTGAAAGGCAAGAGCAACCAGCCGGTGGCGTTTATTGACTCCACGGGCCGCAGTTACGCCATCGATCCGATCACGCTGCCTTCCGCGCGTGGTCAGGGCGAACCGCTGACCGGCAAGCTGACGCTGCCGCCGGGGGCGACGGTTGACCACATGCTGATGGAAGCCGACGACCAGAAACTGCTGTTGGCCTCAGATGCGGGTTACGGTTTTATCTGTACCTTTAACGATCTCGTGTCACGTAACCGTGCCGGTAAAGCCATGATCAGCCTGCCGGATAACGCACATGTTATGCCGCCGCTGGTGGTTGAGAACGAGAGCGACATGCTGCTGGCCATCACGTCTGCCGGGCGCATGCTGATGTTCCCGGTCAGCGACCTGCCGGAGTTGTCAAAAGGGAAGGGCAATAAGATCATCAACATCCCGTCGGCGGAAGCCGCAAAAGGTGAAGATGGCCTGGCGCATCTCTTCATTCTGCCGCCGCAGAGCACGCTGACCATTCATGTCGGAAAGCGTAAAATCAAGCTGCGTCCGGAAGAGTTGCAGAAGGTGGTGGGCGAGCGCGGACGCCGCGGTTCGCTGATGCGCGGCCTGCAGCGTATCGACCGCGTGGAGATCGATTCTCCTGCACGCAGCAACGCGGGCGACAGCGAAGAGTAACGCGTTTCGATCCCCCTCTGTTCCGGAGGGGGATATCCAATAAAATTTCCCGTAAAACCGTTGTTAATTCGTGCGTTGCGATTAACAATACGCGCTCGTAATAAAGTCCTTACCTGGCCACAGGTGAAGTATAATTGTCAGCTGTCAGGGCTTCAGAGGTCGCTATGCTATACATTGTTCGTCTTATTCTTACCGTTATCTACTGCATTCTGGTCTGTGTTTTCGGCTGCATCTATTGCCTGTTCAGCCCGCGTAACCCGAAGCATGTCGCCACCTTCGGCCACATGTTTGGTCGTCTTGCGCCGCTGTTTGGCCTGAAGGTTGAAAAGCGTCTGCCGGAAGGGGCGGAGAATTTCGGTAACGCCATCTATATCGCAAACCATCAAAATAATTACGATATGGTGACTGCCTCTAACATCGTGCTGCCGCCGACCGTGACGGTGGGTAAGAAGAGCCTGCTGTGGATCCCCTTTTTCGGCCAGCTCTACTGGCTGACGGGCAACCTGCTGATTGACCGTAATAACCGCGCAAAAGCGCACGGTACCATTGCGGAAGTGGTGAACCACTTCAAAAAGCGCCGCATTTCTATCTGGATGTTCCCGGAAGGCACGCGCAGCCGCGGTCGCGGTCTGCTGCCGTTTAAAACCGGGGCGTTTCATGCCGCAATTGCGGCGGGCGTTCCAATTATTCCCGTGTGTGTTTCCAATACATCGAATAAGATTAATCTTAACCGCCTGAATAACGGGCTGGTGATTGTCGAGATGCTGCCGCCGGTCGATACCAGCAAATACGGTAAAGATCAGGTCCGCGAGCTGGCAGCGCACTGCCGTGAACTGATGGTTCAGCATATTGCTCAGCTCGACAAAGAAGTCGCAGAGAGAGAAGCTGCCGGGAAGATCTAATCCGGCGTTAAAAGGGAAAACGAATTCCCGCGTTGTTAGTCGTTTCAGATGGAGCTTATATGTCACTCAGTCGGCGTCAGTTTATTCAGGCTTCAGGGATCGCCCTTTGTGCGGGTGCGATGCCGCTGACAGCCAGCGCCGCCGGGCAGCAACAGCCGCTGCCCATTCCGCCGTTGATTGAATCCCGTCGCGGGCAGCCGCTATTCCTGACGCTACAGCGAAGCCACTGGTCGTTTACCCAGGGAACCCGCGCGCCAGTCTGGGGCATTAACGGGCGCTACCTTGGGCCGACCATCCGCGTGTGGAATGGCGATGACGTAAAGCTCATCTACAGCAACCGCACGCCTGAAAATGTGGCGATGACCATCAGCGGGTTGCAGGTTCCCGGCCCGTTGATTGGCGGGGCCGCGCGCATGATGTCGCCTAACGCCGACTGGGCTCCCGTACTGCCAATCCGTCAGAGCGCGGCGACGCTGTGGTATCACGCTAATACCCCTAACCGCACTGCCCAGCAGGTTTATAACGGCCTGGCCGGGATGTGGCTGATAGAAGACGAGGTCAGTAAATCTCTGCCCATTCCAAACCACTACGGCGTGGATGATTTCCCGGTCATTATCCAGGACAAGCGTCTGGATAACTTTGGCACACCGGAATACAGCGAGCCGGGCAGCGGTGGCTTTGTTGGCGACACGCTGCTGGTCAACGGCGCGCAAAGTCCCTATGTCGAAGTCTCGCGCGGCTGGGTTCGCCTGCGTCTGCTGAACGCCTCTAACTCGCGCCGCTATCTGTTGCAGATGAGCGATGGCCGCCCGCTGCATGTGATCTCTGGCGACCAGGGCTTTTTACCCGCGCCGGTGTCCGTT
Source organism: Enterobacter cloacae subsp. cloacae ATCC 13047 (assembly GCF_000025565.1). Classification (NCBI taxonomy): domain Bacteria; kingdom Pseudomonadati; phylum Pseudomonadota; class Gammaproteobacteria; order Enterobacterales; family Enterobacteriaceae; genus Enterobacter; species Enterobacter cloacae. The sequence goes on along the minus strand of NC_014121.1, from coordinate 4,451,515 downwards.
AAACAGCTGGCGCTTGCCCCGGGTGAACGCCGTGAAATCCTCGTGGATATGACCAACGGCGATGAAGTCTCGGTGACCTGCGGCGAAGCGGCGAGCATTGTGGATCGCATTCGTGGCTTCTTTGAGCCGTCGAGCATTCTGGTCTCCACGCTGGTGCTGACCCTGCGCCCAACCGGTCTGCTGCCGCTGGTGACCGACAGCCTGCCTATGCGCCTGCTGCCGCAGGAGATCATGAGCGGTTCGCCGGTACGCAGCCGTGATATCAGCCTCGGCGACGACCCGGGCATCAACGGCGCGCTGTGGGACGTTAACCGTATCGACATTACCGCGCAGCAGGGCACCTGGGAGCGCTGGACCGTTCGCTCCGACATGCCGCAGTCGTTCCATATTGAAGGTGTGTCATTCCTGATCCGCAACGTGAACGGCGCGATGCCGTTCCCGGAAGACAGGGGCTGGAAAGACACCGTCTGGGTGGATGGTCAGGTTGAACTGCTTGTCTACTACGGCCAGCCTTCCTGGCCGCACTTCCCGTTCCTGTTCCACAGCCAGACGCTGGAGATGATGGACAGGGGCTCCGTAGGGCAAATGCTGGTTAACCCGGCGCCGTAAGCACATCATTCCCGGTGCGCCGGGAATGCGTTATGCCCGCCAGAAAAAGCGCGAGCACAGGATCAACACCGGATAAATTTCCAGACGTCCTAAGATCATCGCTGCGCACATCAACAGCTTGGCCTCTTCCTTTAACGTCCCGAAGGTTGATGCCGTTTCGCCAAAGCCCAGCCCCATATTGTTGATACAGGCAGCCACCGTCGCAAATGATGTAAAGAGGTCATAGCCCATCAGATTGAGCGCCCAGACGAAAAAGCCTGTGATCATCACGTAGAGAAAGAAGAAGCTCCATACCGAACGCAGGACGCGCTCATTCACCACGCTGTTGCCAACCTTGATGGTCAGCAGCGCCCGCGGATGCGCCAGCTGATTCATCTCCTGGATACTCTGCTTGAACATCATCAGAAAACGCAGGGCCTTAATCCCACCGCAGGTCGAACCCACGCAGCCACCAAAGAAGCTGGCGCTCAGCAGCAGGAATATGGTGTGGGCAGGCCAGTGGGCGTAATCGGCCGTTGAAAGGCCGTTATCGGTCATCATTGAGCTTGCCAGGAAGAAGGCGTGCACCAGGCTGTCGAGAGGGTTATACATTCCCGCGTGCCAGACCTGCCAGGCGGTAATGGCGATAAGCACCGCGGCAGCGGCCAGAAAGAATCTCACCTCCGGGCTGCGGCGAATCGGCTTCAGCGTGCGTCTGACAAGGGCGACATACCAGAGGGTAAAGTTAAACGCCGAAAGCAGCGAAAAGGTGCCGGCGACAAGCTCAATCGCGTGGCTGTCATAAAAACCGATGCTCTCGCTGCGGGTTGAAAAGCCGCCCAGGGATACGGTGGAGAGCCCGTGACAAACGGCATCAAAAAAGGGCATCCCCGCCAGCCAGTACGCCAGCGTGCAGGTTATCCCCAGTGCCAGATAGGTGACCCACAGGGTGCGTGCGGTATCGGCGAGCCGGGGCGTCAGACGCTCCTCTTTAAACGGGCCGGGCATTTCTGACTGGTACAGCTTCATACCACCGATGCCCAGCAGCGGCAGGACTGCGACGGCCAGCACGATGACGCCCAGCCCGCCAATGAAATTGAGCTGCGCGCGATAATAGAGGTACGATTTGGGCAGGGCGCTGACGTCGCCGATCACCGTTGCGCCCGTGGTGGTGATCCCGGAAACGCCTTCAAAAAGTGCGTCAGCAAAGGAGAGTTGCAGGCCATCGTCCATCCAGAGCGGCATGGCGCTGATTAATGAGAACAGCAGCCAGAACAGGACGATAATCACGAATCCGTCGCGGGTGCGTAGCTGTATACCGGCGTGACGGGTTGCCCGCCAGGCCAGGCCGCCGAGGCTGAAAAAGGTCAAAAAGGTGGTCAAAAAAGCAAAATAGGTTCGCTCTTTATTCAGCAGAGCGATAACCATCGGCGGCAGCATAGACAGGCTGTACAGAAGAACCAGAAACCCGCAGAGATGAAGCACAACCCGCAGCTGGGAGACATGTAACGAATCGTTGAACTTCACAACAGAACTCCGCGCAAGAACCTGTTCCGGGGGAAAATCACCGGAAGTTAGAGTGAATATTATGAGCCAAAATAATCAGGGCGCTGTATTTTAACGACTTCTGTGAATATCTGTCTGCCTCTTGCATCCTTTTCTTCAAATCCGGCGGATGAACAGCGTATAATCCGGCTCCTTTTGTCTATTTTTTCTTCGGAAGCATTATGAGCGCAATTTCCCTGATCCAGCCGGATCGTGACCTTTTCTCGTGGCCCCAGTACTGGGCGGCCTGCTTTGGACCGGCGCCGTTCCTGCCGATGTCCCGGGAAGAGATGGACCAACTGGGCTGGGATAGCTGCGATATCATTCTGGTCACGGGCGATGCCTACGTTGACCACCCGAGCTTCGGTATGGCCATCTGCGGCCGCATGCTTGAAGCGCAGGGCTTCCGCGTGGGGATCATCTCCCAGCCAGACTGGAACAGCAAAGACGACTTTATGCGTCTGGGTAAACCGAACCTGTTCTTCGGCGTGACCGCCGGTAACATGGACTCGATGATCAACCGCTATACCGCCGACCGTAAGCTGCGCAATGACGATGCGTACACACCGGATAACGTGGCGGGCAAACGCCCTGACCGCGCCACGCTGGTCTACACCCAGCGCTGTAAAGAAGCCTGGAAAGATGTGCCGGTGATCCTGGGCGGCATCGAGGCGAGCCTGCGTCGTACCGCGCACTATGATTACTGGTCTGATACCGTGCGCCGCTCGGTGCTGGTGGACTCCAAAGCCGACATGCTGATTTACGGTAACGGCGAGCGTCCACTGGTAGAAGTGGCGCACCGTCTGTCGCAGGGCGAGCCGGTGAGCAGCATCCGCGACGTGCGCAACACCGCCATCATGGTGAAAGAAGCGCTGCCGGGCTGGCGCGGGGTGGATTCCCGCATCATCGATATGCCGGGCAAAATCGATCCTATCCCGCACCCGTATGGCGAAGATCTGCCGTGCGCCGATAACAAACCGGTTGAGCCAAAGAAAGCGGAAGCGAAGGCAATCGTCGTGCAGCCGCCGCGTCCGAAACCGTGGGAAAAGACCTATGTGCTGCTGCCGTCCTACGAGAAGGTGAAAGCCGATAAGGTGCTCTACGCCCATGCGTCCCGTATTCTGCACCATGAAACCAACCCCGGCTGTGCGCGTGCGTTGATGCAGAAGCACGGCGAGCGTTTTATCTGGATCAACCCACCGGCGATCCCGCTCTCCACCGAAGAGATGGACAGCGTCTTTGCGCTGCCGTACAAACGCGTGCCGCACCCGGCGTACGGCAACGCCCGTATCCCGGCGTATGAGATGATCCGCTTCTCGATCAACATCATGCGCGGCTGCTTCGGCGGCTGCTCCTTCTGCTCCATTACCGAGCACGAGGGGCGCATTATTCAGAGCCGTTCTGAAGATTCGATCATCAACGAGATCGAAGCCATTCGCGATACCGTGCCTGGCTTTACCGGGGTGATCTCCGACCTCGGCGGCCCAACGGCCAATATGTACATGCTGCGCTGTAAATCGCCGCGCGCGGAGCAAACCTGCCGCCGTCTCTCCTGTGTCTATCCAAGCATTTGCGAACATATGGACACCAACCACGAGCCGACGATCAACCTCTATCGCCGCGCGCGTGATCTGAAGGGTATCAAGAAAATCCTGATTGCCTCCGGGGTACGTTACGACATCGCTGTGGAAGATCCGCGTTACATCAAAGAGCTGGCGACGCACCACGTCGGTGGCTATCTGAAGATTGCGCCGGAGCACACCGAAGAAGGCCCGCTGTCGAAAATGATGAAGCCGGGGATGGGCAGCTACGATCGCTTTAAACAGCTGTTCGATACCTACTCAAAGCAGGCAGGGAAAGAGCAGTACCTGATCCCGTACTTCATCTCCGCCCACCCGGGTACGCGCGATGAAGACATGGTGAACCTGGCGCTGTGGCTGAAACAGCGTCGCTTCCGTCTGGATCAGGTGCAGAACTTCTATCCGTCACCGCTCGCCAACTCCACAACCATGTACTACACCGGCAAAAACCCGCTGAGTAAAATTGGTTACAAGAGTGAAGACGTGGTGGTGCCGAAAGGGGATAAACAGCGTCGTCTGCACAAAGCGCTGCTGCGCTACCACGATCCGGCTAACTGGCCGCTGATCCGCCAGGCGCTGGAAGAGATGGGGAAAAAGCATCTGATTGGCTCGCGTCGCGACTGTCTGGTGCCGGCACCAACGCTGGATGAGATGCGCGAAGCGCGTCGCCAGAACCGCCATACGCGCCCGGCGCTGACCAAGCATACGCCAATTGTGCATCAGCGTTCGAACGGTAGCGCGGGAACGAAAAAGAATGTGAAACGTAAGAGCGGCTAGTCTCATTGCCCGGTGGCGCTTCGCTTACCGGGCCTACAACTCAGAGCGTAGGCCGGGTAAGGCGCAGCCGCCACCCGGCTTTTTACTACCCGCCAAACTGATCCGGATCGGGCCCTAAACGCTTGCCCTGATCCAGTTTCGCAATCTCGCCCAGCTCATCTTTATCCAGGCGGAAATCCCAGACGTCGAAGTTCTCGGCGATGCGCGATGGCGTGACCGATTTCGGGATCACTACCAGGCCGTTGTCCAGGTGCCAGCGAATGACAATCTGCGCCGGGGTTTTGCCATATTTATCCGCCAGATCGCGGATAATTTTCTGGTCGAACACCCCTTCACCGCCCTGAGCCAGCGGGCTCCAGGATTCGGTCTGGATTTTGTGTGTGGCGTTCCAGGCGTGAAGCTGGCGCTGCTGCATCAGCGGGTGCAGTTCAATCTGATTAATCACCGGCACAACGCCCGTTTCGTCAATCAGACGCTGCAGGTGATGAACCTGGAAGTTACAGACGCCGATGCTTTTCACCAGCCCCTCTTTTTGCAGTTCAATCATCCCTTTCCAGGCATCAACATAATGGTCGATAGCCGGAACCGGCCAGTGCATCAGATACAGATCGACGAAATCGAGCTGGAGTTTCTCCAGGCTCTCCTGCAGCGCTTCGCGTGGGCGCTTTTGGTCGTCGTTCCACAGTTTGGTGGTGATAAAAAGGTCGTCGCGGGACATACCGGCGCTGGCCAGTGCTTTCCCCACGCCGTCCTCGTTTTTGTAGGCGGCGGCGGTATCAATGGACCGATAGCCGACTTCCAGTGCTTTATGAATGGCGGAGACGACCTCGTCGTTACCGGCTTTCCATACACCTAGCCCCAACTGGGGCATCACGTTGCCGTCCTGCAGCTTGATTACGGTTTGGTTTGCCATTTTTCCTCCTTCAGGTGCGCATCGCCGGAGGGGGACTCCGGCGATGGGGTGTGCATTAAGTCTGGACGAAATGTCAAAAAACGAAAGGCAGGATGCCAAAAACGCTTAGCGCGCCGCCTCGTAGATACGACGGCTAACGTCCAGCGTAATGTCGCCGTGTTCGCCCAGCTGAGTCATGCCGTGTTCTTCAAGTTTAGCCAGCAGGGCAGGGATAGAGCTGCCATCCAGACCATAGCCGGACAGACGCGTCGGCACGCCCAGGCCTTCAAAGAAGTTGCGGGTCGCTTCGATTGCCGCATCGATACGCGCGTCGTCAGAACCTTCGGTGATGTTCCAGACGCGTTCCGCGTACTGCAGCAGTTTGGCGCGTTTGGTATCACGTTTTTCGTTCCACAGGGCCGGCAGAACCACCGCCAGCGTCTGGGCGTGATCCAGACCGTGCATCGCCGTCAGTTCATGGCCCAGCATGTGGGTTGCCCAGTCCTGCGGCACGCCTGCGCCAATCAGGCCGTTCAGCGCCTGCGTTGCAGCCCACATCACGTTGGCACGCACGTCGTAGTTTTCTGGCTCTTTCAGCGCCTTCGGACCCTCTTCGACCAGCGTCAGCAGAATGCCTTCCGCAAAACGATCCTGAATTTTGGCATCCACCGGATAAGTCACGTACTGCTCAACGGTGTGAACAAAGGCGTCGACCACGCCGTTCGCGACCTGACGCGCGGGCAGGGTGTAGGTGTACACCGGATCGAGGATCGCGAATACGGGCTGAACGTGCTCGTTCATAAAGGCCTGTTTGTCTCCGGTGGTTTTACGGGAGATCACCGCGCCTTTGTTGGATTCAGAACCGGTGGCTGGCAGGGTCAGCACGGAGCCCATCGGGATCGCGCTTTTAATGTCGCTGCCGCGGGTTTCCAGGATATGCCATGGGTCGATACCGTCGGCGTAGTGTGCTGCCGCGGCGATGAACTTCGTGCCGTCCAGCACGGAACCCCCGCCGACAGCCAGCAGGAAGGTGATGTTTTCTTCGCGGGCGATTTTCACCGCGTTCATCAGCGTTTCATAAGAAGGGTTTGGCTCGATACCGCCAAACTCGCGCACGTCCAGACCTTCCAGTGCGCTGTAAACCTGATCCAGCACGCCGGTTTTTTTCACGCTGCCGCCACCGTAGGTGATCAGCACGCGGGCGTCAGCGGGGATCTGTGCACGCAGATCGGCGATAGCGCCTTTACCAAACAGGATGCGGGTTGGGGTATGGAGATTAAAATTATTCATGGCTCGTTCCCTATCGTGGGTGAAAAATCGTGGCGGCGCGGATGGCTACCTGATGCTGCACATTGTGGCTGCCCGGGGATATCCTCTCAATGCACATTCCTGCCGATGTCTTGCCCATTTCTACAGAGCACTGGAGAAACGTCAGGAAAATGCGCAGACTGTGAGGGTCGCAAACCGTACCCGGAGTAACGCTAAATGAACCGTGAAGCCATCTGTCTTCAGCTCACTTCGCAGATTAAAAGACTGATTGATAAGCAAAATAACCCAGGCGAACTGCTGCCGGATATTCGCCTGCTCTACGGGACGCAGCCGGGAACGCGGACGCCGGTGATGTATCAGCCGGGCATCGTTTTTCTCTTTTCCGGCCATAAAATTGGTTATATCAATGAACGCGTGTTCCGTTATGACACCAATGAATATCTGCTGCTGACAGTACCTTTACCCTTCGAATGTGAAACCTTCGCGACAGAGGAGGTACCGCTGGCGGGGATCCGCGTAAATGTCGATATTCTTCAGCTTCAGGAGCTGCTGATGGACATTGGCGAAGACGAGCTTTTCCAGCCGTCGATGGCGGCGAGCGGCATTAACTCAGCCACGCTGTCAGAGGAGATCCTCTGTGCCATTGAGCGTCTGCTGGACGTGATGGAGAGGCCGCTGGATGCGCGTATTCTGGGTAAGCAAATCATCCGCGAAATTCTCTATCATGTGCTGCTGGGGCCGGGGGCGGGGCACTACTGGCGCTGGTCAGTCGGCAGACCCACTTCAGCCTGATAAGCCGCGTGCTCAAGCGCATCGAAAGCCAGTACACGGAAAACCTCAGCGTTGACCAGCTGGCGGCGGAAGCGAACATGAGCGTCTCGGCGTTTCACCACAACTTTAAGTCAGTGACCAGCACCTCGCCGCTGCAATACCTCAAAACCTACCGTCTGCATAAGGCGCGGATGCTGATGATCCACGACGGCATGAAGGCCAGCGCGGCGGCGATGCGGGTCGGGTATGAGAGTGCATCGCAGTTTAGTCGGGAGTTTAAGCGCTACTTCGGCGTCACGCCGGGGGAAGATGCGTCACGCATCCGAACCATGCAGGGAGTCTGACGGCAAACGTAGGCCGGGTAAGCGATAGCGCCACCCGGCTTTTATTTATGCACTGCAGTACTTCTTCTTAATCACCACCGCAATCGTTCCCACCAGTCCAGCCACCAGTAGAAACATCGGCAGCACCATCAGGAAGGTCATTACCTGGTCTTCATGATGCTTCACAAACGGGATCATGTTCAGTGCGTAGCCGAGAGTGGTAACGACACCCACCCATAACAACGCGCTCAGCCAGTTGAAGAACTGGAAGCGGCGGTTCGACAGGCCGGAAATGCCTGCCATGGTGGGCAGCAGGGTGCGAACAAAGGCCAGAAAACGCCCGGCCAGCAAGGCCAGCAGGCCATGCCTGTCAAACATGCAGGTCGCACGCTGATGGTATTTATGCGGTAGCTGCGCCAGCCAGCCCTTCACGACGCGCGTGTTGCCGAGCCAGCGGCCCTGCAGATAGCTCAGCCAGCAGCCCAGGCTTGCCGCGGAGGTGAGGATCACCATGGTCGGCGCGAAGTCCATGACACCTTTACCGATTAACGCCCCCGCAAGCAAAAGGAGGCTATCACCGGGTAAAAATGAGGCTGGCAGTAATCCATTTTCCAGAAACAGGGTCGCGAACATCACGAAATAGACGATACCTACAACGTGAGGATCGGTCAGTGCGGCGAAGTCGTGTTGCCAGAGCGCCGCGATAATATCTTGAATAACAGCCATGGACTTTCCTGTGGAACAACAGATATAGCACTATTGTACTCCCTTATTTGCCCGATGGGGTTGATCGCGGGCGCAACTAATGCAGACTTTTCTGTTGGCGGTGTCCACAAAAGCATCCATGGAGTACATGTTTGCCAGCACTCTACACGATACGCGCAAACCCTGCTGCTAAATCGGCAATTAAATCGTCCGCGTTTTCTAAACCGATATGCAGGCGAATCAGGGTGCCGCTGAAGTCCACTTCACCGCCGGGGCGCAGGGCCGCAATCTGCTCCGGCTGATTAGGCAGGATCAGGGATTCAAACCCGCCCCAGGAGTAGGCCATGCTGAAGAGGGTAAAATTATCCAGATAGCTTGCCAGCTCGTCATTATTCAGCCGTTTTTTTAGAACGAATGAGAATAAACCGCTGCTGCCCGTAAAGTCTCGTTGCCAGAATTCATGCCCTTTACTGCCCGGCAGTGCCGGATGGTTGACGCGCTCAACCTGCGGGTGCTGCGCCAGCCACTCAGCTATCTTCAGGCTGCTTTCGTGATGCTGACGCAGGCGCACCCCCAGCGTGCGGATGCCTCGGCTGGTCATGTAGGCGGTATCGGCATCGACCATCTGCCCCATCAGGTAGGCATTTTCCCGCAGTTGATCCCAGCAGCGGGCGTTAGACACGGCCGTGCCGATCATCCCGTCTGAGTGGCCAATCAGATATTTGGTCGCCGCCTGAATGGAGATATCAATGTCGAATTCCAGCGCTTTAAACAGCACGCCTGCCGCCCAGGTGTTGTCGATCATGATAATCGCCTCTGGCGCTTTGCTGCGCACGGCTTTCACAATGGCCGGCACGTCGTGTACTTCCATGGTGATCGAACCCGGAGATTCCAGGAACACAATGCGCGTGTTGGGCTGAATAAGCTCTGCGATGCCTTCGCCAATCAGCGGATCGAACCAGCCCGTGGTTACGCCGAGTCGGGAGAGGATTTTGGTGCAGAAATCCTGACTCGGTTCATAGGCGGTGTTGGTCATCAGAATATGGTCGCCCTGTTCCACGAACGCCAGAATGGTGTTGGCGACTGCCGCCGCACCGCACGGAAACAGCGCGCAGCCTGCGCCGCCTTCCAGCTCGCACATGGCTTCCTGCAGTGAGAAGTGGGTTAGCGTGCCACGACGTCCGTAAAACAGCCCGCCTTTGGCGCGGTTACGCGTGGCGATTTTTTTGTCCTCTACGGTATCAAACACCAGCGAGGAGGCCCGTTGGATCACGCTGTTCACCGAACCCTGAGTATATTTCTTGCTGCGCCCGGCCTGTACCAGCGTGGTATCAAGATGCTTCTTGGTCATGTTCGCTAACCCTGTTTTTATACGTCTGGACGTCCAGACTACCACGAATGTGAAAATCTGCACCCGGATGCTTATCGAATAAGCAGAAAATATTAGCAAAAAACCGCATAAGAAATTTTTACTGCGTAAGCGCAAGGAATATGAGCGAAAATTGCGGCACTATGTAAATAGTAATGAGAACGACTATCAATTCGACGATGTTTTGATATTATTACGTTCAGATTTTGTGATTTGCGTCCTGGAGATACAGAGTGGGTAATAATTTGATGCAGACGGATCTCTCCGTTTGGGGCATGTATCATCATGCTGACATCGTGGTTAAGATTGTGATGATCGGCCTGATTCTGGCGTCCGTGATCACGTGGGCTATCTTCTTTGGCAAGAGCGCCGAGCTGATTTCTCAGAAGCGCCGCCTCAAGCGTGAGCAACAGCAGCTGGCTGAAGCCCGCTCTCTGGATCAGGCGTCTGACATGACCTCATCCTTCCACGCGAAAAGCCTGACCACCCTGTTAGTTAACGAAGCGCAAAACGAGCTGGAACTCTCCGCAGGCAGTGAAGATAACGAAGGTATTAAAGAACGTACCGGCTTCCGTCTGGAGCGTCGCGTCGCCGCCGTGGGCCGTCATATGGGCCGGGGCAATGGATATCTGGCGACCATCGGGGCCATCTCGCCATTCGTGGGTCTGTTCGGTACGGTCTGGGGCATCATGAACAGCTTTATCGGGATTGCGCAAACCCAAACGACGAACCTGGCGGTAGTTGCACCGGGTATCGCCGAAGCGCTGCTGGCGACCGCTATCGGTCTGGTTGCGGCGATCCCTGCGGTGGTTATCTATAACGTCTTCGCGCGCATGATTGGCAGCTATAAAGCCACCCTCGGTGACGTCGCCGCGCAGGTTCTGCTGCTGCAAAGCCGCGATCTTGATCTGAATGCCAGTGCCGCTAAACCGGTGCACGCGGCGTCCAAACTGCGCGTAGGTTAATGAATTATGGCAATGCGTCTTAATGAAAATCTGGACGATAACGGCGAAATGCATGAAATCAACGTGACGCCGTTTATCGACGTTATGCTGGTTCTGCTGATTATCTTCATGGTTGCTGCGCCGCTGGCGACGGTCGACGTGAAGGTAAACCTGCCGGCCTCGTCCAGCCAGCCGCAGCCGCGCCCGGAAAAGCCCATCTATCTGTCGGTGAAAGCAGATAAATCGATGTTCCTCGGCAACGACCCGGTGACGGCTGACTCTGTCATCCCGGCGCTGGATCAGCTCACTGGCGGTAAGAAAGACACGACGGTCTTCTTCCGTGCGGATAAAACCGTTGATTACGAGACCATGATGAAGGTCATGGATACACTGCATCAGGCGGGTTATCTGAAGATTGGGCTGGTCGGCGAAGAGAAAGCGGCCGCGAAATAACGAAGAAGCTGGCGAAAGCCGGCTTTTTTTATGCCTGTCGGGTTATTCGTTTTTGTTATCCGTCGACGCGGGAGAGAGGGTTGCCAGCGCGTCCTCGTCAAGCGCGACGCTGGTGATGTTTGAGGTACGATACTCGCCGTCGGACAGTTTGCGCGTCAGGCGCAGGGTCGCGGTTTCTCTGGCCAGCAGATACTGATAATTGGCCTCCAGACGCCCCAGAAGCTTCTCTTTCAGCTCGGGCCGTTGTTCGATGATGGCATTCATCACGGCGCCGTAAATCTCTTCCTTGACCTGTAAGGGATAAATCTCGCGGCGGTTCTGCCATTTCAGGCGCACCAGCGTCGCCGGAATGGAAACCAGATCCTGGGTAATACGCGTCATTTCGGCGTTTTTGGTGTTACGCAAAGCCTCGAGATTTTGCTTTAAGATAAATTCGTCACTTTTTTTCTCATCTAAAGTCAAATAGACATCGTTATCTTTAACGTCTTTCACATTAATCTTCCCCCAGGTTATAAAAAATAGGGTTGTTTTTTTCTCGCGTAATTAGATTAAGCCAAATTTCATTGCCCGCTTCATTTATTTCTTTGGTCTTTTCGGCCATTATTTGGCTTAGTTTCTGGGCATCTATTTCGCCTTCTGCCTGCAGGTCATTTAACAGGTGGACAAAGGCTTCAATTTTGATGGCGCGAAATAAGCGATCTTTTATATGACGATCGTGTTCTTCCAGCAACATATTACGGGATTTGCCGCTCCGGGAAACACCAATTAATATGTCAGGCTCAAAATCAGCGAGCTTTCTTTTTCCCTGAGTGAAATTAGCCTCTTTTTCTGCTTCCGTCGGTTGCTGTTCCACAGGCGTGATGTGGTACTTAGCCGGGACGAGATAGTCGGGCAACATTTTTTAATTTCCTTTAATTTCAACAAGGTGGGGAAGATAAAGGCGTGAGATTCGTTGACAATATCATGAGGCAATTTTAAAATCAAAAAAAATGGAGCCAACCCATGAACAGCATCTTTTTTACGGTCATTACATTACTATTACTGACCGCTGGTGTTCTTTTATTGATGCAGGAGTTCAATAAAACGAAAGAGTCGAAAGACACCAGTGAAACCCCACAGCCTGAACTGATGACTAAAGAGGAAGGTGAAGACCATTTCTCTGTTTTGATGAACTCGGTGACGCCGGTTTGGTACTGGCGGGTGAACCATGAATATATCGACTTTTTGCACGCGACAATAAAGCGGATGAAAATGTCGGAAATTAATGACACGCCGGGCCTGTTTGAAGCGCAGCGTCGCTGCAGTGACCTGAATTCAGCGGTCTATAAATATTACGACAATATCAAAAAGCGCTGTCTGAATGGTGAGAAGGTCTCGTATTCCGATTTAGACGTATTAAACCTGCGTCAGTGCTTTCGCGAGTTCAGCCTGGAAGCCTATCCGGAGCTGGTGGTGCTGGTCTGGCCGGAGTATGCGCGCCCTGAGGTGGATCCTGACAACGTGTAATGGTTAGTTGTTGCAAACAGTTAGCGCCGTTGCGATATACTGAGTGCTGGTTTCGTTTGCAGACAGGACTTTATGGAACGCTTCTTTGAAAACGCTATGTACGCCTCGCGCTGGATACTGGCACCCGTCTATTTTGGCCTTTCGCTGGCGCTGATTGCGCTCACGATTAAGTTCTTCCAGGAAATCTTGCATGTTCTGCCGAACATCTTTTCCATTGCCGAAGCAGATTTGATTCTGGTTCTGCTGTCACTGGTGGATATGACGCTGGTGGGGGGCTTACTGGTGATGGTGATGTTCTCTGGCTATGAGAATTTTGTCTCCCAGCTTGATATCGACGCGCGTAAAGAAAAGCTGAGCTGGCTGGGCAAAATGGATGCCACGTCGCTGAAGAATAAAGTGGCCGCTTCGATTGTGGCGATCTCCTCCATCCACCTGTTACGCGTGTTCATGGACGCAAAGAATGTCCCGGACAACAAACTAATGTGGTATGTCATTATCCATCTGACGTTTGTGCTTTCGGCGTTTGTGATGGGGTATCTGGATAAGATCAGCAAGAAGTAATTTCCTTCTTAACCACCCTCTCCCTGTGGGAGAGGGCAACAGACCGCACTATTTATCCGACGACGCCTGCCACAGATTCAACTCTCCATCCGCAACATGCTTATCAATGCGTATCAGCTCCTCTTCGCTAAAGCGCAGGTTTTTCAGCGCCTGAACGTTCTCTTCCAGCTGTTCCGGGCGGCTCGCACCAATCAGCACGGACGTTACGCGCTCATCTTTCAGCAGCCAGCTTAGCGCCATCTGCGCCATTGTCTGACCACGTGCCTGTGCCATCTCATTGAGCAAGCGCAGACTGTTCAGATTGGCTTCGGTCAGCATCTTCTGCGTCAGCCCGCGCACTTTATTCCCCTCGCGCTGCATCCGCGAACCTTCAGGAATACCGTTGAGGTATTTTCCGGTCAGCAACCCCTGCGCCAGTGGGGTAAACGCAATACAGCCAGTACCGTTTTGCTTTAGCGTCTCCAGCAGGCCGGTTTTATCCACCCAGCGGTTAAGCAGGTTGTACGACGGCTGATGGATGAGCAGTGGGATTTTCCATTCGCGAAGCAGGTCAGCCATTTTCTGCGTGCGCGCCGTTGAATAGGACGAAATTCCGACATACAGCGCTTTACCGCTCTGCACCGCATGGGCCAGCGCGGCAGCGGTCTCTTCCATCGGCGTGTTCTCATCCACGCGATGGGAATAGAAAATATCGACATATTCCAGACCCATACGCTTCAGGCTCTGGTCGAGGCTGGCGAGCAGATATTTGCGCGAGCCGCCCGAGCCATACGGTCCCGGCCACATGTCGTAACCCGCTTTGGTGGAGATAATCAGCTCGTCGCGACAGGCGGCAAAATCCTCCCGCAGCAGGCGACCAAAGTTCTCTTCCGCGCTCCCCGCAGGCGGGCCGTAGTTATTGGCAAGATCGAAATGGGTGATACCGAGGTCGAAGGCTTTACGCAGTAGCGCACGCTGGGTGTCGAGCGGCTGAACGTGGCCGAAGCTATGCCACAGGCCAAGCGACAGCGCAGGCAGGCGCAGCCCGCTTTTGCCACAGTAGCGGTACTGCATATTTTCATAACGGCCGGGGTTAGGGTGCCAGGACATGATGTCTCCTTTCTTATCGATGAATTTTCGAAACAGCGTTTTCATTCTTTGATTATCAAACCATAAATCTGCTCGTGAAGCGATGTCGCGGCGGGAAAGGCCTCTAAGCGTTAACCGGTGCTGTGGTACCTGTGAAGCCACGCTAACGAAAAATAGTTACAAAAGGTTATAATTTCCGCGGTTCCTGCCGATAACGAGAGTAGTACTCGCCTCTGGGCGAACTCACCCTCACGGCAAGGAACACTTATGAACATGCTCCGTAATTTCACGATCCGTTTCGTCATGCTGACGATCCTGGGGATCTTTTGTTTAATGTGGGCAGGCGTTGGACTCTACAGCACCTGGTCCCTCTCTCGCGTTTCGGATGGCAATGAAGTCGATCGCCAGCTGGTGAAACAGATGACCATACTCAGCGAGGGCAACGATCAGTATTTCCGCTTTGTCACCCGACTGAGCCGCGCGATGGAAGTCAAAGCCGCCGGCGGTACGCCGGATCTGGCCTCCGCCCAGCAGGCGCTGGATAACATGGGCAAAAAACTGGCCGAGATGAAAGCGATCTCTCCGGGCCCGATGGATGAACAGGTCTCCTCCCGGGTGATCGGCACCTGGCAGGCGCTGCTCGAGCAGGGCGTTACGCCACAAATGCAGCAGGCGAAGCTGGGCGCGCTGGATGGTTATCGCCAGCAGGCTAATAACGTCACGCCACAGTTGAGCCGTGCGTTTGGTGCGGCCGCTGAGGAGTTCAATAACGCCGCTGCGAAGGCCCTCGACAGTACCCGCGTAGTGGTGGATGGCCTGACCAGCATGACCCGCACGGTGATTATTGCCGCCACCGTGTTTGGTCTGCTGATCCTGCTCTTTAGCGACCGTTACCTGGTGGCGATGCTGGTGAAACCGCTGGACCGAATTCGTCAGCAGTTCCGCCAGATTGCGCAGGGCGATCTCAGCCAGCCCATTGAACCGTTTGGTCGTAATTGTGTGGGACAGCTGGTGCCGTTGCTGAGTGCCATGCAGGACAGCCTGCGCGAGGCGGTCAGCACGATCCGCGCGGGCAGTGAAAATATCTGGCGCGGGGCGACCGAGATCTCCAGCGGTAACAACGATCTCTCCTCCCGTACCGAAGAGCAGGCTGCCGCGCTGGAAGAGACAGCAGCCAGCATGGAGCAACTCACTGCCACCGTGAAGCTGAACGCCGAAAGTGCACGTCAGGCAAGCCAGCTGGCGGATGTGGCATCGACCACGGCCAGCCGCGGTGGCTCGCTGGTGGAGGAGGTGGTGACCACCATGAGCGGTATTTCCGACAGCTCGAAGAAAATTGCTGAAATCACCACCGTGATTAACAGTATCGCCTTCCAGACCAATATCCTGGCGCTCAACGCAGCAGTGGAAGCGGCGCGAGCGGGTGAGCAAGGCCGTGGCTTTGCCGTGGTGGCAGGTGAGGTGCGTAATCTGGCCAGCCGCAGCGCCAACGCGGCGAAAGAGATTGAAGGGCTGATTGCCGATTCCGTCGCTCGCGTCGAGCAGGGGGCTCAACTGGTGAACGACACGGGGACCACCATGGAAGCGATTCTGCGCGATGTAACGGAAGTGACCACCATCATGAAGCAGATTGCGTCAGCTTCTGAGGAGCAAAGCAAAGGCATTTCCCAGGTCGGGGTTGCCATTACGCAGATGGACGGTGTGACCCAGCAAAACGCCTCGCTGGTGGAGCAGGTCTCCGCCGCGGCAGCGGCACTTGAGCGGCAGACCGAAGAGCTTCAGCGTTCGGTGCAGAAGTTCCGCCTCACGGCATAACATGTAAAGGCCGCCTCGTGCGGCCTTTCACCGGATTGTTCTCAGGAATGTGGTGGCAAGTTTTCACTCAGTGGGCGACGGACAGGGGAATTTCAACGCTATTATTTGTTGTCAAAAATCGTTTCGGGAATATGCTTTCAAAAACCGATAAGCGAGGCAATAAATGGACACGTTGCTTTTACCCGGCCAGAACCCCCGTGCCTGGGCAGAAACTATGATCAACCTGGAGGCCAGGAAACTGGTTAATACGGCCAATACGGTAGCGGCTATGCATCTTCAGGATGGTTTTATCCGGATTCAGTTTGTAGATGAGATCAGGGCATTCATCATGGCTCAATTTGAGGCCGCACGCCGGGCAAAAACGGATGATGACTGTATGGCCTGTCTGCAGGCATTGCGTGCTGAGAATACCAGTCTGCTTGAACAGTCCCGTGCTCTTAAAACCGGCTATGCAAAACTCTATGCCGAGGTGAAGGTTGTCCGGGACGAGAACAAAATTGTGGGCTACATCATCTCGGCTGTTGACGTGGTGGTAGCAGGGGCGGCTATCTTTGGCGGGATCGTCATGATGTCCTCCATGACGCCGGTGGGCGTGGTGGCCGGTGCCGTGATTGTTGTTAACGGGCTTAACACTATTTCACGTGAGGCCGCACACAACCTCCTCGGTGATAAGCAAACGGAGGGAATTTTCGCTGACGGCTCGATGGAGGTCGCAGAATTCCTGGGCTTCAGCCGGCAGCAAGGGCTGGGGACCTATAAGGCTGTCACGCTCTTCAGTGAAGTCTACGGCGCGTATGGTCTGAGGCTGAAACCCGAAGCACAACGGCTGTGGTACTGGACCAGGCCCGATTTCTTCAGGAAAGTATCCGATACGCCACGTCCCGCGATGGCGCTTAAAATTGCGGGATGGGGTGTTAAAGCCAAAGTGGCGCTTGATTTACTGACTATCGAGCCTGCCGGGAAATAGTCTTTTGCAGGCGGAATGCTTTCCAGCCCAGAACTGGTGGAAAGGTCACCCAGGCGATGATCAGGACAACAAGGGAACTCATGCCCCCGGAAAGAATGTGTGTCAGGCTGCCGATGATAAGGGTGACCAGCATAACCAGAACCAGCGCGACCGTGACCCATACCGAAACTCGGAAGCGCCGTGAGAGCGCATCGATGAGATGCTGCATTGTGCCTCCGGCTGCTGTGAGTCGGCCCTGTAAATTGTCTACTTCGCTTTTGCTGAAACCCGCCTCAAGCAGGTCTTTCTCACTGATAGCCATCACGTCCTCCCTAATCAGGCGAAAGTATACAGTATCAGACCAATAATCCCCAGGTGACCAGCGTAAGCAAAATAAAAGAAATTACGGAGAATGGACGCTGAAAACTTACCGAAGAAAGTTCAGTACATAAGGAAACCGCAAGCAGGGGGCTACCCGTAACGATTGCGGCAATACTTCCTGTTTCTCAATCGGAACCGAGAGAATATAAAAACCCAGCGTAATAGCTGGGTTTCTTTATCATATCGGTTTGAAATGCAGACCTACGGCGTTTATCAGTGCGTCGCTTCACCAATCAGCGCGCCTGAACCCGCACCGACAGCTGCACCTTTCAGTACGCTGTTGCCCGTTACGGCAGCGGCACCTGCACCAACAACAGCGCCTACGGCACCGCCTTTACGCGCGGCTTTACCTTTGTCACCGTTTTTGAACATCGCACCCGTGCCTGCACCTACGACCGCGCCGCCTACGGTGGATTTCAGATCTTTACCTGTGGCCGCCCCAATCGCCGCGCCTGCTACCGCACCGGCGGCGGTTTTATCCATCGCCATACCTGAGGTAGAAAAAAGAAGGATGCTGATCACCAGCGCTGTATTGATTGATTTCATAACAAATCCTTTGTGACTGCTGTCGGTTGAAACGTCGCTTCTCGCCGTCTGGCTGGAGAAAAACGTCCGCATAGTGCCAGTAATACCGGCCCAACCCTTAAGCTAATCATGCCCTGGGCAAGGATTTGCCTGGCCGGGCGGTTACCCGCCCGGCATTGCATCACGCCTGACGCTTATCTTCGGTTTTGGTCTCGAAGTCGCTCGCCGCGTGGCGTTCGTGGAGTTGCTCGTTAAGCTCACCGTTGGTGCGGTTCACAATCCGTCCGCGCTTCACGGCAGGGCGGTTCGCTACGTCTTTCGCCCAGCGCTGGACGTTGGTGTACTTTTCTGCGTCCAGGAACTCGGCGGCGTTGTAGACGCTGCCCAGCGCCACGCAGCCAAACCACGGCCAGACCGCCATATCGGCGATGGTGTATTCTTCACCCGCCACGTAGCGGCCGCGGGCGAGCTGTTTATCCAGCACGTCGAACAGGCGCTTGGCTTCCATCGTGAAGCGGTCAATCGCGTACTCGATCTTCACCGGCGCATAGTTGTAGAAATGGCCGAAACCGCCACCGAGGAACGGGGCCGCGCCCTGCAGCCAGAACAGCCAGTTCAGGGTTTCCGTGCGGCCAGCCGGATCTTTTGGCAGGAAATGCCCGAACTTCTCTGCCAGATAGAGCAGAATGTTGCCGGATTCAAATACGCGCGTTGGCGGGGTGGTGGAGTGGTCACGAAGCGCCGGTATTTTCGAGTTCGGGTTCACCTCAACAAAGCCACTGGAGAACTGATCGCCTTCACCGATGCGGATCAGCCACGCGTCGTACTCCGCGCCCGTTACGCCCAGCGCCAGCAGCTCTTCGAGCATGATCGTCACTTTCTGGCCGTTCGGCGTGCCCAGGGAGTAAAGCTGTAGCGGGTGCGAACCGACGGGCAGATCTTTCTCATGCGTGGCACCAGAAACAGGACGGTTGATGTTGGCGAACGCCCCGCCGCCGTTCTTTTTCCATTCCCACACTTTGGGTGGCTGATAGGTATTTTCGTCTGACATGTTGACCTGCCTTTTTTGTGATGTGTTGAGGCAGTGTAGCAGGAGATGAATAGACCGTTTAACGAACTGAGCGCAAAGGTCAGGGGAGGTGTATGATAACCCTACCTCTGTCAGGTTAATTACAACGTGCAGACGACGACAACCCTTCCAAAAATTGCCGCCTGCCTGTTTTAGGTTGGATACATGCGTAAAGGAAAGTTAAGCAGTGATGCGCCATTCGGGACGTTGTTAGGCTATGCGCCCGGTGGCGTGGCGATTTACTCTTCAAATTACGGCAGTCTGGACCCGCGTAAGTACCCGCAAGACGCGGATTTCCGCAGCTATATCGGCAACGAATACATGGGCCACAAGTGGCAGTGTGTAGAGTTCGCCCGCCGTTTTCTGTTCCTCAACTATGGCTTTGTGTTTACCGATGTCGGGATGGCGTGGGAGATCTTCTCCCTGCGTTTTTTGCGCCAGGTGGTGAACGATAATATTCTGCCGTTACAGGCTTTTGCCAACGGCTCGAAACGCGCGCCGCAGGCCGGGGCGCTGCTCATCTGGCAAAAGGGCGGCGAGTTCCATGAAACCGGCCATGTCGCAATAATCACCCAGCTTTTGGATGGTAAGGTCCGCATTGCCGAGCAGAATGTTATTCACTCCCCGCTTCCGCTCGGACAGCAGTGGACCCGCGAACTGCGCATGACCGTTGAGAACGGCTGTTACACGCTTCATGACACCTTCAGCGATACCGAAATCCTTGGCTGGATGATCCAGACGGACGACACGGAGCACAGCATTCTCCAGCCCGAACCTGACGGCGAACTGCTGAAAATCAGCGGTGCGCGGTTGAAGAATAAACGTCAATACGACGGAAAATGGCTCAACGAAAATGACGCCCTGCAGCAGGCCTACATCCGCGCCAACGGCCACGTTATTAATAACGATCCCTGCCACTATTTCACGATTACCGAAAGCGCCGAGCAGGAGCTGATTAAAGCGACCAATGAACTGCATCTGATGTACCTGCATGCCACCGACAAAGTGCTGAAAGATGATAACTTACTGGCGCTTTTCGATATCCCCAAAATCCTCTGGCCGCGCCTGCGTCTCTCCTGGCAGTGGCGTCGCCACCATATGATCACCGGTCGTATGGATTTCTGTATGGATGAGCGCGGCATTAAGGTTTACGAGTACAACGCTGATTCCGCCTCCTGCCACACCGAGGGCGGGTTAATTCTGGAAGAGTGGGTCAAAAACGGCTATCGCGGCAATGGGCACAACCCGGCAGAAGGTCTGCTGGAAGAGTTGACCGGGGCGTGGAAACACAGCCATGCGCGTCCGTTCGTGCACATCATGCAGGACAACGATGTCGAAGAGGATTATCACGCGCTCTTCATTCAGCGCTCGCTGCTGCAGGCCGGGTTTGAGACCAAAATTCTGCACGGTCTGGGCGCGCTGAGCTGGGATGCTGCCGGGCAGTTAATCGACGACGAAGGTCGCCACGTCAACTGCGTGTGGAAAACCTGGGCGTGGGAGACGGCAATCGAGCAGATTCGGGAGGTCAGCGAAACCGAATACGCTGCCGTGCCAATCCGCACCGGTCACCCGGCAGGCGAGGTGCGGCTGATTGACGTCCTGCTGCGCCCGGAAGTGCTGGTGTTTGAACCGCTGTGGACGGTGATCCCTGGCAATAAGGCGATCCTGCCGGTGCTGTGGCAGCTGTTCCCGAACCACCGCTACCTGCTCGATACCGATTTTGAGGTTAACGCGCTGCTGAAGCAGACAGGTTATGCCGTCAAACCCATTGCCGGCCGTTGCGGCAGTAATATCGATCTGATCAGCGCCCAGGATGAACTGCTGGATAAATCCAGCGGCAAGTTTGTCGATCGCAAGAATATCTATCAGCAGCTGTGGTGTTTGCCGAAGGTGGACGGCAAATATATTCAGGTCTGTACCTTTACCGTGGGCGGGAATTACGGCGGAACCTGCCTGCGTGGGGATGAAACGCTGGTGGTGAAAAAAGAGAGCGATATTGAACCGCTGATTGTAGTGAAGGATAAGTAACCGGGTAGAATCAGCATCCGCAGGGAGAACCTGCGGATGCCTGAGGTTTATTCCTCGTCCTGCTGACTGATTTTCAAATCAATGATGCGGCCGATCTGGTCATGATAGACCGTCAGTAAATTGTACTGGCTCATCTCAGAGATGATTTGCGGCGTCACGTTAAAGCTGCGGGCCAGCTCGTCGTGCTTAAGCGTTGCAGGGCGGCGATGTCGTCTTGCATGCGCGCGGCGGCGATTATATTGATACCACAGGATCAGCAGCCAGCCGTTTAGCGCGGCGATCAGCAAATAGATCAGCACCGTCTTAAAGGAGGCAATAATCACGCCCCAGCGGTAGTCGCTCTCGTTGGTTATCTGCATCCACAGGTTGGCATAGAGGAAAAAGAGAAATCCTCCCCAGGCCAGCAGGGTTAACGCTGCATCAAACAGCCGGGGCACCAGCCGATGTTCAGTCAGGATTAACGTGTTTTCGTTCATTGAATGCTCCCTTTACCTCTGTCCGGACTGATCCAGCGCGCGCGTGAGCGCTGGCGTTTAAGCATGACCTTTGGGAAGGCGACGAGGGTGGTGAACAGGCCGATCATCCAGTACACCATCGGAAACCAGATGATCCAGAAAAGCGAACTCGCCACGTTACGTTCATAGCGTCGCTCGATATACAAACTGACGAGGAACTGCAGCAGGCACATCACCCCCAGCAGGAGCCCGGTGAATTCCGGCGGGAACAGGCTCGTGACGGTCAGGTTTGCCGGGAGCGGCGTGAGGGAGCTGATGATAAATAACAGCACCGTCACCGCATACGCAAACGCCCACAGCGTTGACAGGGCGTACTCTAAAAACAGCGGCCACATGCGATGATGCTCCCAGCGCAGGATCTTGCGAAGATTGACCAGAAACACCTCCGCGCCGCCCTGAGCCCAGCGCAGGCGCTGTTTCCACAGCCCTTTTAGCGTCTCCGGCATCAGGATCCAGCACAGCGCGCGCGGCTCGAAAAAAATATCCCAGTGGCGAAGCTGAAGCTTCCAGCTGATGTCGATATCTTCGGTGATCATATCCGGGCTCCAGTATCCCACGTCCGCCAGCGCCTGACGGCGAAAGGCCGCGATGACGCCAGAGACGGTAAAGACCCGGCCATAGATCCGCTGCGTGCGTTTAATGAGCCCTATGATGGAGGAGAATTCGCCCACCTGAATGCGGCCAATCAACGTGGAGCGCGTGCGAATACGCGGGTTCCCGGTCACGGCGCCCACGTGGGGGTATTGGATCAGCGGGGCAACCAGATAAGCGGCGGTATCGCGATCGAGCAGGGCATCGCCATCAATACAGACCAGAAGGTCTCCCCGGGCCGCCGCTGCGCCCGCTTTCAGCGCCACGGCTTTCCCCTGATTCTCCGCCAGATGAATGACGCGCAGTCGCGGCTGCTCCTGCGCCAGCTGTTGCAGCACCTGCGCGGTGTTATCGGAAGAACCATCGTTGATGGCGATGACCTCAATATTCGGGTAACGCTGGGCCAGCGCGGCACCGATCGTCTCCCGGGCGTTGCGTTCCTCATTGAAACAGGGAATGAGGATCGAAATTAACGGATCGCCCTCTAACGTCGGGGCGGGCGTTTTTCTGTTCCATGACCAGTGTCGTTCAAGCTGAAACCAGAAATAGAGCCCCCCGGTGATCCAGAATACGGACATGAACAGGGGCCAGAAGAAGACAAAATCCAGAATCAGTTCGCCAGTAAAGAGGGCGGCCACGCCTAATGGCAACCCAAATACCAGGCATAAAATTGAGAAGGCGATAAGGCGATCAGTCATTGTCAGGATACCAGTACGAAGAGAATTCAGGCCTGATACGGGAAAGATCAGGTTGGTTATGGATGAAATCGTCGGGGTAGTAACCGTAATGTTTGCTGCCGTTAAGCTGGAGCACGCGCATCCACTCCGCCAGGCGACTATCGGGTACGGCGCGTTGCGGTGTCTGCGCCCAGTCACGGGCCTGCAGCTCAAAAATGGTTTTATTCAGCGCGCCGGGGCGAGTGGCGACGGTCTTAACCAGGCGCGTTAGCCAGGCGTTGCTCTCGTCTGCCGGGACGGACTCCATCAGCGGCATGGCCATCGGCACCGTCCAGTCATACTCCGCCAGAAAGTCATCAAGATTCTGCGCAAACCACGCCTCGCTCGCTGGATCTAGGATCGGCAGGGCGAACATATTGCGCGCGGTTTTTATCTGCGGACCGCGGATATGCTTCACCGCCAGGCTCAGGGCGTGGGTAAACCCGATTAGCGTCTGGCTTTTCTGGCGCGTTGTCTGCTGCCCGGCATCATCCTGATCCGTCAGCACCGCATCGTCATGGAACAAGATCCCATTGAAGCTGGCATAGCGGGCCAGATCTTCATAGATTTCTGTCACCTGCTGTCGAACCTGCGGATCCCACGGCGAAAGCCGGGTATAGGGCTCGGTGGCGACGCGTACCTGGCCCGTTTGCCGATCCCGACGCTGCACACGCGGCAGTGCAGGGGAGAGATCGAACGAGAGAACCGGCATCCACGCGTAGACTTTTACGCCCGCGCGGGTTTGCAGTTGCCAGGCGACAAAGTTAAAGAGATCGGCACGCACGGGCAGCCGACGGTTGGGGAAGTAGAGCGCGTTAATCGTGCCGTTGCCGAGGGGATCGGAAAATGCCTGCAGGAAAACATGGCTGATTTTCATGTCGTAGACCCGCTGGATCAGCGTATTGATGTTTTTGGTCTGCTGAGCCGGATCGGGGTCATAAACGTAATCCAGATCGACATGCATGACGCGCACAGGATCGGTCTCCTGAATCTGCGCGATGCTGCTGGCAAAGGCTTTAAGCGAAGGATTCCCGGAGATTAACAGGCGCGGGATGTTGTCGAGGTGACGCACATCTGCCAGCCCGTCCTCAAGGGTAAAGGCCAGCTGATAACCCTGCTTTCTGGCAATGGCGAGCGACGTGCCGTTGGCAGCACCGTAGGGCCACACCCAGGCACGCGGCGCTTTGCCCGTCACCTGGGCGATTTTTTCGGTGACTTTCCGCACGTCATCGCCGATGCGCTGGCTGAACTGCTGGTCAGTTTCGTAACGCCCTGTCGCGTTATCGTAAAAGCGGCTGGCAATAGCCGGTTCGCGGCTTCCCTGTGGATTGGCCGGTATACCGTAATGCGAAGCCCAGGTATGCGAGCCGATCTCAATCAGCGGGGACTGGCTTAACTCGCGCACCATGTCCCACGTCGCGAAACGGTCCCGGGGTGTCATCAAACCGCCAAAATTCACGTTTTGATGTGCTGGCGTATCCACCCAACTGCCTACCGGGGCCCACAGCGCCGGCACATTCCAGGCCTGGATCAACGGCCAGACGCGGGTATAAAAACTGCTGTAGCCGTCATCAAAACTGAGCAGAAAGGCCTTTGGCGGCAGCGTTTTTTTACCGTCGTGGGCATCCAGAATATCCTGCACGCTGATGGCGTTATACCCGTTATGCACAAGCCAGCTTATCTGCTCGTTTAAGGCGCTGGTCCGCACGGAGAGATAGCGCTGATCGGCGGCGTCATCTTCCACATCGTGATAGGCCAGCACGAGAAAGTGATTCTTCGGCCAGGGTTTACTGGCTTCCGGCTGAGGTCTCTCGTTGGGCGAAATAAACGAAATGGCCTGGGCGCAGACGCTCGCGCTGAAGCATAACCAGCCGATGATGAGCAGGCCCACAGGAAAACGAATGGTCAACATATTCATCCTTAAAACCGTAAAGTCGCATCGAAAGTGACGGCGAGATTGCTTTCTCGTTTGCCGTCGTAAGGGCGCTTATCCCAGTTCAACATCACGCCGGTATCCACGACGTTGTTCCATTGAACGCGTTGCCCGTAGCCGAGCAGGGTGATGGCGCCAGCAGACTGATTTTTCTGCCAGTATCCTCCGGCTCCGGCGACCAGTTGCTGGCTCCAGAGGGTGTCGTAATAGCGGTACAGCTGATGATCGACGGACAACGCAGCCGTCGCGGACAGATCCCGCTCGGGGTTGTAATAGAGCGTATCCCGCTGGCTATTCGCGCTGGCGGAGATGCCCGGTTCAAGATCCAGCGTCAGGGTCGGCGTTTGCCAGAGCCGCTCCTTGCCGGTGAGGGTGTACTCCTGTCGGCGGTTATGGTCGGAAAAATGGCTGATGGCGGCGCTGAGCTGGTACTCACGACGCTCGTTCTGATACCAGCGCACCCAGCCTTCTGCGCGGTCTGCACGGATCCCATTGCGTAACGCCCGCAACGGCGTGGTGCGTGACAGACGTTCAAGGCTGCCGCCAGATTGCCAGCGATCGTTCAGGCTGTACTGACCGGAGAGGCGAGCGCCAGGCGTGTGGGTGCCGTGATAACGGTTGCCGGAGAGCTCTGCTTCAAGCCAGATATCCCGTGACCGCCATTCGACGCCGCCGACCAGATGGCGGCTGGTGCCTTTGCCTTCGTCAAAATTGCCCTCGGCAAAGCGGGTGCCGCCAAACAGTCGCCAGTTATCAGCGACTGGTGGGCCATAGAGCGTGGCGTCCCAGTTCAGATCGTGTGTCCCGCTGACCGGGTTGTCGGAGTGCAATCCCTTGCCTGCATTCAGACGCAGTTCAGACATATGATGCACATTTCTGAGCCTGTCCAGGCGCTGGACGCTGCGGTCACGTGGCGCACGGGCGAGCACGTCGTCGGTCAGAAGTTCCATTTGTCGCCACTCCTGCAGATCCATCGCGACGTAAGCCTGCTGCTGCTCCAGCTCTGTATTTGACGGCTCCAGTACCTCCGCCATTTTGAGCTTTTGCTCTGCGGCCCGTGGCAGGCCGCGGGCCTGAAGCAGGGCGGCATAATCAATCTGTAGCCCCTGGTTGCCGGGTGCCGTGGCAGCCAGACGGTGCGCCACGGCTTCTGCTTGCGGCAGGGCATGGGTTGCCAGCAAATACTGAAACGTGAGCGACTGGCCGATAAGCCATTGATCGTTGGGCTGGGCGGTTGGCGAGCCGTAATCGTAGCGAGCCCAGGGAACGTTGCGGGTCATCTGCGCAAGATAGTGACGGGCGGCCTGATACTGTCCGGTGTCCAGATATGCATAGAAAAGCTGATGTTCTTCATCCTGTGGGTTACGCGCATAGTCAGGATACTTTTGCAGGAGTGCCAGGGCTGCATCGGCGTTTTGCTCCTGAAGATACGCAGAGATCACCCAGCCGATTGCCCAGCCCGGCACTGGATGGTGAGCTGACGTCAGCGCACGATATTCAGCGATCGCCTGCGGGTAATCACCATGCGCATATAGCGCGCCAAGACGGTCGACGCGGGCGCGAATGATATCTTCTGCCGCCTGCGGTTCGTGTTGCCAGCGGGCAAGCAGGGCGTCATAGCGATTCAGTGCGGCTTGCGCGAGACGCAGGCGCTCTTTTTCCGTCCGCCCAGGCGCATCGGCAAGGCGTACCTGTTCGGCGGCGGCGTTAAGTTCAAGCTGGCGCCGTTGTGCGGGCGGCAGAGAAATCCCCTGTGACAGCCGCAGGGCAGGCGTACTGACCCGGTTATCGTTCAGGGCGTCGACGAGCGCGCTGAGCAGTACGTGATTCTCGGGGGCGCTCTTCAGGGCGCGGGTGTCCGCTAATAGACGATCCCAGCTTTTTCCCTGGCGTAAGTACACATAGGCGAGCGTCTCAAGGTTTATCTGGCTGGGGTGGGCTGTTACCCGTTTTTGCGCTTCCTGCAGGGCCAGCCGATCCATGCGGGCATCGGCCAGGGTTTTGATATACCCGATACGGTAGTCGTCGTTCTCCGGTGCAAGGCTACAGGCCTGCTTCCAGAGCGCGAGCGCAGGTTGCCACTGCTTTTGATTTCTCCTGGATTGCGCGGCTGCGGCCACTCCCCGGGCGGGCAGGGGCATATAAACGTGATAACGCAACCACACCTCAATAACCTCATCATCGCGTCCCGCCCAGGAGGCAACCTGCAGCCAGTCTGCCACTTGTTCTGGCGTCAGAGCATGCTGTTGTTGATAACGCTGCAGGTAATGGAGAAACGAAGTGTAATTACCATTGCGCGCCTGCTGAATCTGTTGTTCATATACGGATTCGGCAGCCTGAACCAGAATGGGAAACAGTAATAGCAGACACAATAATTTTGGAACGCGGTAAAAGAATAAAGTATTGAAGCGAAGTGATCTTTCCATATCTATTTGCCATTTGTTTATCATAAATCCATTGCGCAACACGGCCGCCTTTATACGTAGCGTTAAAGGCCATAAATGAGAGCGTAAAATGTGAATGCAGTTACGTTATGAGGTACTTACTTAAAGGTAATTATGGATCCTTATCGTTATGGACCGGTGAAAGGTAATGTACACCTGATATGTTGACGGATAAATATGTTGAAAAGCCGGGTTGTTGTTTTGAGATAATTCTGTATCCGGGTGATTTTTATGATTATTTTTAACGGAGTCTATATTTGTAATGCGTTGATATATAATGTATTTATTTTTATTGTGACGTTTTTGTTTATATTTTTAATGCGGCTTTGGTGCATAAATTAAAGTACTTTCTGGTGCATGTTTGGGAAGTTTCGTGACAAAAATTCTTAATATCTTGAGAGGTGACTTTTCTGCGATTGTTTTTTACTTATAATTAATAGCAGACATTGAGTGATAGTCTATGGGAAGTCTTACAAATCAATGTGCGTGTCGAGGGATGATCAAAGCCAGAATACATTTATCGTTCATGTAAAAGCGCTATAAAACGAAGGCGTCTTCTTTCTGAAGGGTCGTTCTTGCTTTAATCTAAAAGGGATGGTTAGTGGCAACTTCAATAGTGTTAGTGACACAGGATCGCTACCTCGTCAGAGGAATGAGGATATTTTTTCCGGATATTATCCTGCTGGACTCGATTGACAGAAAGATATTTGATAACAGTGCAGATGAATATTCTGTGCTGATTGACAGCCGTTCACCGCTCCGTCTGTATGATTATCTGATACGCCATCCGGCCAGAACGAGAAAAACAATCGGCTGCGTCATGCTCGATATGCGGCACCGGGAGGAGAATCAGCTCAGCATGAGGATGTTTATGAATACTGCGCTTCCGGTGGCTGACATGGCGTCGTTGTTTAATCTGGTGCTGAATATGAAAGGCAGGCGCCTGACGACCAAATGGCTGCTTAACTTACGGTTGAGTACCCATGAAGCGATTATGCTGCGGTTGCTCAGGGCGGGCATGTCGATGGAAGAGGTGGCGGACGAACTGAACACCTCGATTAAAAGCCTCTACCGGACGCGAACGGCGCTCTCTGAACGACTGGGGGCGGAGAATTTTAACGAGGCGTGTTTGTTTATCTTTAAAAACAAACTGCTGGATGGAGATGGGAACGATCCCTGATTGGGTCATAAACCAAAAGAAAAAACCGCCACGAAGGCCGGGTCGACGTAGCGCAACCCGGCACTTTAGCGTTGATATCAATCAGAACGACCAGCGCAGATTAGCGTTAACCGAGTTGACGCGGGTATCGGCACCATATTGCCCCTGATAGCCCACATCCAGCGTCGCTGCACGCGACAGTTGTACGCTCACGCCGATATCACCCACCATCACGTCCTCATCCACGGCCTGACCCTGGGTAATGAAGGCGTCGCTGCCCGCAAATGCCATGCGCGAAGAGGTATTCTTATCGCCATAGGCGTGCTGCCAGCCCAACGAACCGTAGAGGTTAACGTTCTTCGGCAATCCGGTCACACCACGCACCCCGAGCGTGGAATAGAAGGTGTTCATGGTTTCATTGTGAACGCTCAGCGCGGCGGCACCGCCGTCTTCCCTGAAACTGTCGGTATGCAGTCGAATCCAGGAGAGGTTAACAAAGGGCTCGACATTCATCTCTGGCTGGCCGAAACGGTAGCCCGCTTCGGTGAACGCCAGCAGCGAGTTGGCGTCGTAATCAGACTTCAGCCGATCCGAGAAGCCGCTGAAATCAACATTGCGCTCGCCTTCGATCTTGTGCCAAGTGTAACCCAGTGCGCCGCGAAGGGAGAACGCATCCTGTTGACCCGCTGCATACAGGCCGAGGTGATAGTTGTCGGTATCTGTTGAGGAACGACGGCTGTCGACGTCGTAATCACCGCGGCTGTAGCCGAAGTAACCACCGACACGTACGTTATGATCCGCCAGCTTACGATCTGCCCCCAGCAGGAAACCGGTGGTGTTGCCGTCCAGCTTGCCCACGTTACCGTCGCCGCTGTTTCGACTCCAGGAGCTGAAGGTCTGGCCCCAGACGCCATTGTTTTGCGGCTCCGGCTGCTGCACCAGCGACATCGCTAACGGTGGTATCGGCAGGCTGTCGTTATCAAACGCGCGCTGCATACGCTGGTTTAACACGTTAAACACCTGCGTGCTGCCGGCTATCAGGTTGGATTGCATTGACGGATAAACTTCTCCGGACAGCTGGTTAAACGCCTCGCGCGCTTTCGGTGCGCTCAGCACCAGCAGTGAGTTATACAGCGCCAGCGACGGGCCGCTTTGCGTGAGCGTGGAGAGCGCGCCGGCGGTATTCCACTGGTTGCTGCTCTTTGCCACGGTCTGGAAAATCCCTGGCTTGCCGCTGCCGGGGTTTTCTCCTCCCGGGTTCTCACCACCCGGGTTTTCACCGCCGGGGTTTTCTCCTCCTGGATTCTCACCCCCCGGGTTTTCACCGCCCGGGTTTTCACCTCCAGGATTCTCGCCGCCGGTCTCTTTCTGCGCGATGGTCAGATCGACGGCGTCGGTGCTCTGCTTAAGCGCCACGTCCAGGAAGGCGGATTTGGAAATCGCTCCGGCGAACTGGCCGTCAATACCCCCGTTCGAGGTTAAAATGCGATAGCTTTGGCCCGTTTTGTAGCTGGTTTGCGGATCCAGCGCGGTGACCTGTACCTTAGCCTGATTGCTGATGGTGGTTTTGCCCAATACCAGCAGTTGGTCACTGCGGCCATCTCCCGCGATATCAACGTCATAGAAGGATTCGCCGATAAAATTCAGATAACGTTTCAGCGTCAGCGTGCCGATATCGCCATCCCCTGGTGAGATATGCCCGCCGGACAGGATCTCAGTCTGGCCCAACGTGCCGTTCCCCCCCAGCGTGCCACCGGCCTTGATTGACGCGGCGCTACTGTAACCTTGTCCGTTGTTAACGTCGGATCCCGCCGTTGCGTTGAGGATCAGCGTACCGCCGTTTTCGGCGCTAAGGGTCTGAATTTAAAAAATATCGTCTTCTGGCTGGGTGTTGATGTTGCTGGCAATAATGACTTTGCCACCGCGCGCGGTCACGTTCGCCTGAAGCGCTGAAAGATCGCCGTTCAGCGTTGTCTGCCCGGAGGTATTTATCACCTCACCTTCGCCGCTCATCTTGTTGCTGAAGATGTAATTTTCGTCGGTATGGTTGAAATAGACATAACTGCCGAATAGCCCGCCACGCAGGCTGATTGCCGTCTTCGCATCGAGGGTACCCGCGCCGCCTGCCGTACCAAGCGTTGGCTCAGTTATACCCGTGCCGGTGTCCATGTTGCCGCGGCTGCCGATGATGAGCGCCCCCCGGTTCGAACCGGAGCCCGATGTCCCTACAATCAGCGCATTGCTGCCTGCGGAAAATGAACCGCCGTCAATAACCGACAGCACGCCATTGCCATAATCGCCCACGCTAACGCTGCTGTCGCTGGTAAAGCGCGAGTCTTTGCCTGCAATAACCAGCTCGGCGGTTTTCCCGGCCCCGGAGACGCCCGCCACCTGCACGCCGCCAACGTTAACCGCTCCGCCGTTCAGCACGTCCAGGTCGCCATTAAGCGTCAGCGTACGGCCAACATTCCACTGTGAGCCGCTCCCCGTGACGGTGGCTTTCGGGCTCAGTGTGTCGGTTTCATCTGGCCCGGTACCATTGCCGATGCGCGCATCGTAGGTGGTATTGAGCGCGGCGCCGTCCTCAATAGCCAGCGTGGAGCGTGCGCCCAGATCGGTACCTACGCTAAGGAAATTACTGGTTACGCGAGATCCGGCGCCCGTGGCGATAAGGTGGCTGTCGTAGCCGCGGGTGGTGCCGACAACGATCTCTTTTGCGCTCGCCAGCGCGCCCTCTTCGACTCGCAGGGTGCCGAGGCCAAGATTCAGGTCGCCGCGCAGGACGTACTGATCGTTCACCGCGTTAAGCTCAGCGTTTGGCCCACGGACTGTGACCACGCTTTCATAAATTTGGCCGTCGAACAGCCGACCGATATTGATGTTATAGGCGGTGATTTTGCCATTATCGATCAGCAGGTTTCCACGTTGATTGCGTCCAACGTAAACGTCTCCGGTGTAACCCAGCGTTTCGGTAATACGTGAGTCGCCATCAAAAATGGCATCGGCTGCACGCGCGAAATCGGCAGGTGAAAGCAGTAACAGCGGCGCGGAAAATAGAGCGAGGTAAAGCCTGGAAAGCGGCGTCTTTACCGCTAAAGAATGCGATGTAGAGTTATTCACAGGGTATCTCCGTACTCATTAGCGTGATGTCTGGAAAATCGGTTTTATATGAAAAATGCGATACGACAGAAAAAGTAAAAGGCGTAATATGTGTACGCCTTATGATGTGAAGTTAATTATTTATGGGTGACCACAGGTGTACAGGTTGGCGCGCTCAGCGTCGGGGCGGATCCTAAAATCCCTGGCATCATCATCGATGAGCAATCGAAAATACGCCCTTTTTCCGTCGTAGCGCGATAAGACAGCTTTTGCCCTCCCAGTGCATCCGGTTGGGCGCCATTAACATTGGTTACGGTTATTTCATCCGATGAGCCCAGCCCCAGCATTTTAGCGGTTTCCGCCTGCAGAAGTGGAATGGCCTGATCGGTTTTTAGCGTGGAACAACCGGCTAGCATCAACGTAACGGTTAAAAAGAGTAGTGGTTTTTTCATAAATTATCCTTTATATCCAATCAGTTAATTTCGCTGATTGTATTTATGTTTTCTATTACTCAAATCTGCGAATAATATATTTCCCTTTCCTAATCGAAAAAACCCTCCTAAAGTAGGGTGGGTAGATAATAATTCATCCGTACTCTCTAATATGCGAAGGTAAAAGGAGGATCCTTTGGGGCAGAATTATGCGTTGGTCGTTGATGACCATCCATTGGTAGCAAGCGGTATCGCCAATTTTCTGATTACACATTGCCGATTTAAGCAGGCGAGTGTGGTGACGAATGAGGATGATTGCTACCGTCAAATTAGGGATAATGGCCCGCCACGTTTGCTGGTAATCGATTTTTGGCTCTCGTCCGGTACCGCGTTGAAATTACTCAAAGAAGTAAAACAACTTTACCCACAGGTAAGGCTCCTGGTGGTTAGTGGGGATGACAATAACGATATCTGGCAGAAAGTTCACGCCGCCGGGGGGCACGGTTTCGTATTGAAAAGCGAGCCACCTGAAATGTTTTCACGGGCCGTTTTTGCCCTCACTGATAATCTCACCTGGTTTCCTGAGGGAAACGAATTTTCCGTTGAGTCGAATAATGAGAAGTTAAGTAAATTTAACTTAACGCCGCGACAAATAGACGTGTTAAATATGATTATGCGTGGCCTGCCAAATAAAAGAATTGCCGCGCAACTTTCTATTTCTGAGCCTACAGTCAAAGAGCACATCAGCAATATATTGAAAAAGATAGGCGTTAACAGTCGGGTCGAAGCCATCACGCTTCTGCATGGCAAACGGGAACCGTCGGAATGAGATTTTTACAGAGCTTACAGAACGCTGGCATCTCTCCTCCCGCGCAGATCCGTTTGCTAAATAATACCTTTTTGCGGCTGGTGTTCAGTTTCAGCGCTGTCCCTTTCGTCGGTATTCCTTTCGCCATCTGGATTAATTTGCTGGGCGATGAACTCGGCCCAACCATTACCTGGATAATTATTTACCTGCTATGTGCCGTGGCGATCCGAATATTGCACCGACGCTACCAGCGCGAAGCGAAAGAGCATGATGAAGCGGACGTCCTGCGCCGCTGGCTGCCGCGTATAAATAAGATCGCTTTTATTCACGGGCTGGGGATTTCATCTCTCTATTTAATTACGCCGCAGACGCAGAACTTTGACTTTTTCCTGCTCCTCAATATCAGTATTGCCGCCATCGTTGCCGCCAATGCGACGCATCTGACGCCGGTCATCAGCACCTTTACATGCTTTTTCTTCGCCTCCTGGGGTGTACTGAATCTTGGCATTATCTGGCGGCTGGACGATCTGATGTTCATTGTGCTGATGTTGAACCTGCTGTACGGCTTCGCCATTTACCGCCATGCATTAACATCGCACGCGTTCTTTATTCAGCAGGCGCTGCTTGAGGAAAAAAGCTCACGCCTGGCAGAACAGTTTCGCCAGGCCAAAGAGGAAGCTGAGCAGGCGCTGCTGGATAAAAATCAGTTCCTGACGACCGCCAGCCACGACCTGCGCCAACCGGTACACGCCATGGGGTTTCTGATCGAAGCGATTATCCACCGAAACCGGGACGACAGCCTCACGCCTCAGCTGCTTGATCTGCAGCAGAGCGTCCGCTCGGTGCATTTGATGTTCAATTCCCTCCTTGACCTCAGCAAGATTGAATCCGGGAATGTGCTTACTGCCCCTGCCAGAGTGGACATCGGCGCGCTGCTCGACTCCGTGATCACGCTGTTTCGCGAAGAGGCCAACAGCCGTGCACTCAGGCTGCGCACCTGGCGGCCTAAACGCCGCATCTACGTGATGGGCGATCCGCTGCTGGTGCGACAATCGCTCATTAACCTTATTCAAAATGCCCTCCGCTACACGCTACAGGGCGGCGTGCTGGTCGCCATCCGACCACGTGGTGACAGGTGTATGGTGGAGGTGTGGGACACAGGTGTCGGTATTGCCGATGACGAGAAAGGTAAAATCTTCTCACCTTACTATCGCCCCGAACTGGCCTGGAAGATCGACAGTGCAGGACACGGGCTGGGTCTGGCTGTCGTTGCCCGCTGTGCCAAGCTGATGAAGGTGAAATACGGGATGCAATCCATTGAAGGTAAAGGTTCACGCTTCTGGATGTGCTTTACCCAATATGCTGGCGAAGAGATCGCGCCGGAGATGCCACCCACCTATGACAACATCGCCACGCCAGTACGCTATGCGCCGCTGCACGGTTCCTGTCTGGTGGTTGATGACGACCCGCTGGTGACGTCTGCCTGGGAGAGCCTGATGAGCATCTGGGGAATCAACGTGCGCTGTGCGGCCTCCGCTGAAGAAGCGTTCGCTATCATCGACGATGGCTTCACGCCGTTCGCCGTGCTGTGCGACCAGCGTCTGCGATCCGGCGAAAGCGGCTTCGACATCCTGAAAGCGCTATTTGAACGTCTGCCGGACATGAGTGGCGCGATGGTCAGCGGCGAATTTAATTCGCCGGTTCTGCTGGAGGCGGAGCAGGAAGGGTACATGGTGCTACGTAAGCCTCTGGAGCCGGCTAAACTGCATGCGTTGCTGACACAGTGGTCGGGGAGTCGTGGATAGAAGGGCGTGTAGAAGTATTGATTTTTTGCGGGTTCCAAATTACTTACCGATTTGATTTCTTTCGAAAATTCTTTTGTTATTTATTGTGAAGTCCCAGAGAGTGAGTCTTATTTCATTTTATAAAACATAAAGGTGAATATTAATAAGTAGAAATCCTTTCGGTTCGATTCCTTTAGAATCATCGTAATGACATCTGCGTTACACGTGTTGTATACTTAATACCCAATGAAACACAGGATGACAACACCATGCCAACTGCAAACACTATGGCGATGAAACGCGAAACCCTGAACCTGCGTATCAAGCCTGCCGAGCGAGATCTTATCGATCGGGCGGCGAAAGCGAGAGGGAAAAACCGCACTGACTTTGTGCTGGAAGCAGCCCGCGCTGCTGCGGAAGAGGCACTGATCGAACAACGCATCATAATGGCCGATCCAGAGGCTTATCAGGAATTTCTGGCTCGTCTGGATCAGGCTCCAGCACCTAATGCCACACTGCGTAAAACTATGCAGACCCCTGCGCCGTGGGAGCGGGAAAAATGATCTCTGCCCCAGAGCCCCTTCACGCCGGTCATATTCTTACTCCATTTTGCTGTGGTGTGGATTCGATGGATAACTGGCTGAAGCAGCGGGCGATGAAAAATCAGGTCAGTGGTGCATCCCGTACCTTTGTCTGTTGTGGCAACGATTCTAACGTTCTGGCTTATTACTCGCTGGCATCCAGCGCGGTCATGACGAATACCGCACCCGGTCGCTTTCGTCGCAATATGCCCGATCCCATCCCGGTTGTCGTGCTGGGACGCCTGGCGGTAGATCAGTCTCTGCATGGGCAGGGCGTTGGTCGGGCACTGGTACGCGACGCCGGGCTGCGGGTGATCCAGGTGGCGGAGACCATCGGCATTCGCGGAATGCTGGTTCATGCGCTGTCGGATGAAGCGCGGGAATTTTATCTGCGGGTGGGGTTTGAGCCATCGCCAATGGATCCGATGATATTGATGGTGACGTTGGGGGATTTGATGGCGAGTATTTAGCAGATATACAGAACTCTTTAGTATTGAATAAAGAGCGCTATGGCTACTATCCCAACCTCGATTCGCCCTTTATTTACCGTTCCCTTCAATCACAAAACCGACTTCACGGAACTCGCGGGTAACTGCGAGCGTTTTAGGGAAGCGCCATGATCCTGTGCCGAAACGTTAAAAGCACCGCGTTGGCTAAGAACATAAAGAAGGAAGCATTGAGCTGTTAGACTGGCTCAAAAGCAAAAACCCGCCTTTTGGGCGGGTTCTTTAAATAGTGGTGCCCGGACTCGGAATCGAACCAAGGACACGGGGATTTTCAATCCCCTGCTCTACCGACTGAGCTATCCGGGCAACGGGGCGCATTAAACCCGATTCACTCTCCGCCGTCAACGAAAAATGTTGTTTTCGTTACAGGATGCACAATCTCTCACCAGTTCGTCGCAATCTTAAGCGAAAAAGTGGGTCCACAGCGCGGAAAGCGGCATGGCGAGCAGCAGGGCGGGCAGCATATTCACCACCGCGAACATCTTGATCCCGCAGATGCGCAGCCCTGTTGCCAGCAGGAGCAGACCGCCAACGGCGGTAAAATCTGCCATCATCGCGGGCGTGGTCAGCGGAAGGATCAGGGTGGCGCAGGTGGCGAGCGCCAGCTGAATCAGCAGCATTGGCACACAAATCGCGGCCACCGCGATACCGAGCGTGGTGGCAAAAATAGTAGCGGTGAAGAAATCGAGAAACGCCTTCGCGATTAAAATGCTGGGGTCACCGGTCATCCCTTCCTGCATCGAACCGAAAATCCCGGTGCCGCTGGCGCAAAAGAGAATAATGATGGCAACGTAGTTTTGAATAAACGTCTCGTGGGTGCCGTGTTTGGCTTTGCCCGGACGGGCTATCAGGTTTTTCGCTTTGCTGACCGCGTTGTTAATCCCCTTTTCCAGATAACAAAACTCGCCAATCAGCGCCCCGAGCAGGGTGGCCAGCACCATCACCGGCAGGTTGGCGCATTTGATCACCAGCAGAATGCCAATCCCGAGGGAGGCCAGGCCAAAAATGGAGGGCATAGAGACGCGAATACGCTCCGGTAATCGCTGACTTAACACTGCTCCGAGTACGCCGCCCAGCAATACGGCACTCGCGTTGATAAATGGCCCGATAACCACGGAAAACTCCTGTTACTTAATCATAGGTATTGCATGATTATGACACGCCAGTGCTTCTTTACGCTTAGCTTTGGGTGGTGAAGTGCATACTGATTCCTTCTTGCACCTCAAAATAAAAGGTGACATTATTGCGCGAATTTTCTCCTCCCTGTCTCACCGTTCGGTGAGGGTATATAGCGCCTATGAAAACCATGAAAATCGCCGTCAGCCGTGAGCTGGTTTCTTCTGTGTCCACGCATCGCGAAAAGGTGACGCTGGATAACACTGATTTCACCGATGTGGCGGCAGTCGTCATTACGCTCGCGGAGAGTCGCAGTGGCATTCTTGCGTTGCTGAAACGCACGGGCTTTCATTTACCGGTCTATTTATTCACGCAAGAGCCGACGGACGTGCCCGATGGCGCCACGGCTGTCATCTCGGGTAAAGCGCAGGAGTTCCTGGAACTGGAATCTGCCGCCAGCCGTTACGAAGAGAACCTGTTACCGCCGTTTTTCGACACCCTGAGCCAGTATGTTGCAATGGGCAACAGCACTTTTGCCTGTCCGGGCCACCAGCACGGGGCGTTTTTCAAAAAACACCCGGCGGGACGACAGTTCTATGACTTCTTTGGCGAGAACGTTTTTCGCGCCGATATGTGCAATGCCGACGTGAAGCTCGGCGATCTGCTGATCCACGAAGGTTCCGCCAAGCATGCGCAAAAGTTCGCCGCGAAAGTGTTCAACGCGGATAAAACCTACTTCGTGCTGAACGGTACGTCGGCGGCCAACAAGGTGGTGACCAACGCGCTGCTGACCCGTGGCGATCTGGTGCTGTTTGATCGCAATAACCACAAATCCAACCATCACGGGGCGCTGATTCAGGCGGGCGCGACGCCGGTGTATCTGGAAGCGGCGCGTAACCCGTTTGGCTTTATCGGTGGGATTGACGAACACTGCTTTGACGACGCGTACCTGCGCAATCTGATCCGCGACGTTGCGCCGGAGAAGGCAGACGAGACCCGCCCGTTCCGCCTGGCAGTGATCCAGCTTGGTACTTACGATGGCACGATCTACAACGCCCGTCAGGTGATCGACAAGATCGGCCATCTGTGCGATTACATCCTCTTTGACTCTGCCTGGGTGGGCTACGAGCAATTTATTCCGATAATGGCGGAAACCTCCCCGCTGTTACTGGAGCTGAACGAGAACGATCCGGGCATTTTCGTGACCCAGTCGGTGCATAAACAGCAGGCCGGGTTCTCGCAAACCTCGCAGATCCATAAAAAGGATAACCACATCCGGGGCCAGGCGCGTTTCTGTCCGCACAAACGCCTGAACAACGCATTTATGCTGCACGCCTCCACCAGCCCGTTTTATCCCCTGTTTGCGGCGCTGGATGTGAACGCAAAAATTCACGAAGGGGAGAGCGGACGCAGGCTGTGGGCGGAGTGCGTCGAGCTGGGGATTGAAGCGCGTAAGGCG
Organism: Enterobacter cloacae subsp. cloacae ATCC 13047; assembly: GCF_000025565.1. Lineage (NCBI taxonomy): Bacteria > Pseudomonadati > Pseudomonadota > Gammaproteobacteria > Enterobacterales > Enterobacteriaceae > Enterobacter > Enterobacter cloacae. The sequence continues at coordinate 4,413,258 of NC_014121.1, read as the reverse complement.
ATCATTGCAAATTGCCATATGATCAAACCGTTTATTCCGCCAGTGGTGGCAGGCCGTCCGTGGCAGGATCATCCAACTCAGGTCATCGCCAGCGAACGTCGCTTCTTCAGCTTTGAGCCGGGGGCCAAATGGCACGGATTTGAGGGCTATGCCCGCGATCAGTACTTTGTCGATCCGTGCAAGCTACTGCTGACCACGCCGGGCATCGATGCTGAAACCGGGGAATATACTGATTTCGGTATTCCGGCGACCATCCTTGCGCACTATCTGCGGGAAAATGGCATCGTGCCGGAGAAGTGCGATCTCAACTCGATCCTCTTCCTGCTGACGCCTGCCGAAAGCAGCGAGAAGCTGGCGCAGCTGGTGGCGATGCTTGGCCAGTTTGAACAGCATATTGAAGACGATACGCCGCTGGCGGACGTGTTGCCGACCATCTATCAGAAATACCCGGTACGCTACCGGGATTACACACTCCGCCAGCTGTGTCAGGAGATGCACGATCTCTACGTCAGTTTTGATGTGAAAGATCTGCAGAAAGCGATGTTCCGCAAGGAGAGCCTGCCTGCGGTAGTGATGAATCCGCAGGATGCCAATCAGGCGTACATTCGCGGGAACGTGGAGCTGGTGCGCATCCGTGATGCGCAAGGGCGCATTGCTGCTGAAGGCGCGCTGCCGTATCCGCCTGGCGTTCTGTGCGTGGTGCCGGGAGAAGTCTGGGGCGGGGCGGTGCAGCGTTACTTCCTGGCGCTGGAAGAGGGGATTAACCTGCTGCCGGGCTTCTCGCCGGAGCTGCAGGGCGTTTACAGCGAAAAGGATGCCGACGGGATTAAGCGGCTTTATGGGTATGTATTAAAGTAGCCCCCTCACCCTAACCCTCTCCCCAAAGGGGAGAGGGGATTGCACGGAGCCGTCTTTTCACCCTCGCCCCTTTGGGGAGAGGGCCGGGGTGAGGGGTGTTAAGCCGCACTACGCTTGTACATCCTCCGCGGATGCCCAATCTTGCCGTACAGCATCTCCACCGTCAGAAAACCTGCCTCCACGCAGTGCTCCAGATAGCGCCGGGTGGTGGTTTTACTCAGCCCCGTTTCACTCACCACCTCATCCACCGTAAAACAGTGCGTCGCCTTGTCGTTAAACAGCGCCTGCACCCGCGCCAGAGTATTTTCCTCAATACCTTTGCTGCCGTTGTCCTGGCGGTAGTTTTTCGCCTGTAGCTGGTATAAAGAATCGACGTTCTGCTGGTCAACAATCTTCCAGACCCGCTGTTGCTCAGCAAACTGCACAAAACGCTCCAGCGACTGGCTGAGCCGCTTCCAGGAAACCGGCTTCAGGATGTAATCAAACGCCCCGTTACGAATGGCCTGGCTGCAGGTGTCCATATCGCTGGCGGCGGTGATGAAAATCACCGAACAGTTGGCGCGGGCGAGCATCGGGTTACTGATAAGAGTGATGCCTTTCCCGTCCGGCAGGTAGTTATCCAGCAACATCAGCTGCGGCTGTTTACTTTCAAGCTCAACCTGCGCTTGCGCCAGCGACGAGGCAATCCCCACCAGTCTAAGACGCGGATGTTTGCCGATCAGCTCTGCGTGCAGTTGCGCCAGTTCGTTCTCGTCTTCAACTATCAGTACGTCGATAAGTTCATGTTGCATAATCGGTATCTTCCTGTTCCTGTGCGGGATGCCGGGCGGTTCACGTGGCGGGGATAAACAGTGAGAAAATCGCCCCCCGCGGCGTGTTATCGGCAACCTCAATTGCACCGCCAGCCTGTGTGACATAGCTTTCGATCAGATACAAACCAATGCCGTGATCGCCGCGCGTTTTGGTGGTGATGCCGCGCTCAAATATCCTGTCACGGATCTCCGGTTTAATGCCCACGCCCTGATCGGCCACTTCGATGATGAGTTCTTGTTCGCTCAGTTTTATCAGCACTTCCACAGGTGCATGCGGAAGCGGCGAGCGCTGGGTCGCTTCAATGGCGTTATCCAGCAGGTTGCCAATGATAGAAATCAGCGCCTCTTCAGGCAGCGCCAGGAACGGTCTGTCCAGACGACAGGTCGGGTCGAAGTTCAGCTCGACGCCTTTCTCCCGCGCCCGCGCGGCTTTCCCCAGCAGCAGGCCGCACAGTGTCGGGGAGCTGAAGCGCGAAGAGATAAAGTCCAGCAGCTCCTGAGCGTGTTCCGACTGCGCCTGAATGTAGCCAATCGCCTCCTCGTAGCGGCCCATATGCAGCAGGCCGGAGAGAGTGGTCATCCGGTTCAGCTGCTCGTGACGCATAATGCGCAGGTTATCAACATAGCGTTTGACCTGGCTGAGCTGGGCGCTGAGCGAGTCGATCTCGTTGCGATCGCGGAAGGTGATCACCCAGCCCTGCAGAGAGTTCTCAAGCATGATGCGCACCCGGCTGGCGATCACCGTGAGATCGTTAAAGCGGCAAATCTCGTCATGGGTATCTTTGGCGAGCATCGTTTGTGTTTCGAAGAACGGAACAGGATCGATTACTTCGCTTATCAGCTGCCCGCGCAGTTCCCGGGCCGGCTGGCTCAGGCCCAGCAGTTTGCGTGCCGCCTGGTTAATCACTTCTATTCGCCGTTCATCGTCAATGGCGATCACCCCTTCATAAATGGACTCCATCATCGCCTTCTGCTGGCGCACCAGCAGACCAATCTCTCGCGGCTCCAGGGAGAAAATCTGCTTCTTGATACTGCGGGTAAAGAACCAGGAGAAGATAAAGAGGGCAAGCAGTAACAGTACGGCGGCGATCAGGATGTTAACCACTTTACTGACGGTGATGGTTTCAAGATAGCTGGTGAGATAGCCTACCGAGACAATCCCCACTACCTGACCGGCATCGTTAAAAATGGGCGCTTTGCTGCGCAGCGAAATGCCTAATCCTCCCTTGCGGATGGTGGTGGTGCTTTTACCGCGCAGGACTTCTTCGTTGTCTCCGCCGACCAGCGTATGGCCCACTCTGTCCGCAAAAACGGAATGAAACAGATGCAGCCCTTTGTTATCGCCAATCACAATAAAACTGGCATCACTGTGGGTGGCTATTTTCTGCATAAAATCGTGAATGGCGTTGATATCTTTTTGTTCGACCTCTTTTCGTAATGACGGAATAAGGGCGATCTCTTCCGCCTGTATTTTTGCGCGTGCGCTCATTTCCTGATAAAGCTGTCGGCTAACGTCGACATAATAATATCCGCCCAGTAAAGCAAAAAGCACTGAGAAAAAGACAACCAGCGAAACAAACAGCTTAATCTGAAACGATACTTTCATAACAATCACGCGTGGTATCAACGAAGTTTGTCAATATATCATCTTTTTTCGCGTGGATACCCGCTTTGCCGAAAACTTGTGATCCCTTGCACAGCAAGGCCTGCAAAAGAATTATCTGAAAGGGTTTTCCCTTAAACACCACCGTGTAAATGTTATTTGTTTGTTCGGTTTAGAAAAGAAACCATAAAAACCACGGCAATAAATAAGGGGCAAATCACATTAAATAAAAGAAACCATTAAAACCATAGTCGCCATTAAAACTTCGCTTTTAATATGCCATTCCTCACATAAAGTAAGCCTTTGTGACTCTAAGCTGAACGCACAAAATAACTAAGGGGCTTATTATGAGCACAACTGACGATTCTTTCTCTGTTACCCACGACCCGATTGATATTCAGCGGCCATCGCTCAAAGAGCGCTGGTGGCATATTATGGATACCTGGAAAATCGGGATTATTCCTCTGCCGCTGTTTGTCCTTGCGGGCGCGCTGATTGCCATTGATTGTCTGGGCGGAAAACTGCCAAGCGATATCGTGGTGATGGTGGCGACGCTGGCGTTCTTCGGCTTTGCCTGCGGTGAGTTCGGCAAACGCCTGCCGATTGTCGGCAAGCTCGGCGCGGCGGCGATTTGCGCCACCTTTATCCCCTCCGCGCTGGTCTATTACGGCCTGTTGCCGGATGTGGTAGTGGAATCCACCACTAAGTTCTATAAATCCACCAACATTCTTTATCTCTACATCTGCTGCATTATTGTCGGCAGCATCATGAGCATGAACCGCACCGTGCTGATTCAGGGCTTCCTGCGCATCTTCTTCCCGATGCTGTGCGGCGAGATCGTCGGCATGCTGGTGGGGATGGGCGTGGGTCTGGCGCTGGGTCTTGAGCCGTTCCAGATCTTCTTCTTTATCATTCTGCCGATTATGGCAGGCGGCGTGGGCGAAGGGGCTATCCCGCTCTCCATCGGCTACGCCACCCTGCTGCACATGGATCAGGGCGTGGCGCTCGGTCGCGTGCTGCCGATGGTCATGCTCGGCGGGCTGACCGCTATCATCATCTCCGGCTGTCTGAACCAACTGGGCAAGCGTTATCCGCACCTGACCGGTGAAGGTCAGCTGATGCCGAACCGCGCGAATGCCGATGCCACCGTTTCTCAACCGGCGTTCTCTGGCAAAGCGGACGTCACCACCATCGCCTCCGGTGCGTTGCTGGCGGTGCTGCTCTACATGCTGGGCATGCTCGGCCACAAGCTGATTGGTCTGCCTGCGCCGGTTGGCATGCTGTTTATGGCGGTGCTGGTGAAGCTCTGCAACGGTGCCTCTCCGCGTCTGCTGGAAGGCTCTCAGGTGGTGTACAAATTCTTCCAGACCTCAGTGACCTATCCCATCCTCTTCGCGGTCGGTGTGGCGATCACCCCATGGCATGAACTGGTCGCGGCCTTCACGCTGACTAACCTGCTGGTGATTATCAGTACCGTCTCTTCACTGGTGGCGACCGGCTTCTTCGTCGGCAAAAAGATTGGTATGCACCCGATTGATGTCGCCATCGTCTCCTGCTGCCAGAGTGGCCAGGGCGGTACCGGTGACGTGGCGATCCTGACCGCAGGCAACCGTATGAGCCTGATGCCCTTCGCCCAGATTGCTACCCGTATCGGCGGCGCGATTAACGTCTCTATCTCACTGCTGATTCTGGGCAACTTCCTCGTTTAAGTTTTCAGGAAAGAACAATGAAACTCGCAAGCTTTTTATACCAGGGAAAACGCAGCTACGGCATCGTCCAGGCCGAAGGTGTGATTGATTTAGGTCGCCGTCTCGGCGACCGCTACAGCGACCTCAAAGCGCTGCTGCAGGGCAACGGGCTGGCGCAGGCCACCCGTTACCTGAACGATGCCGTGGACGTGCCGATGAGCGCCATCACCTTCTTACCGGTGATTGAGCAGCCGGAAAAAATCCTCTGCGTGGGCATGAACTACGCCGACAAGCGCAAGGAGTTTGACCAGCACAACCCGGCACCGACGCTGTTCGTGCGCTTCCCGGATTCGCAGACCGGCCACAACGAGCCGGTGCTGAAGCCGCGTCACTCCAGCGAATTCGACTACGAAGGCGAGCTGGCGGTGATCATCGGCAAGGGCGGGGAAAACATCAGCCGTGACGAGGCGCTGCGCCACGTGGCGGGCTACAGCTGCTACATGGACGGCTCCGCCCGCGACTGGCAGCACACCTGGTTTACTGCCGGTAAGAACTGGCGTCAGACCGGCGCGTTTGGCCCGTGGATGGCAACGGCCGATGAGATCCCGGACCCGCACAGGCTGGCGATCCGCACCTGGCTGAACGGCCGCATGGTGCAGGAAGATAACACCAGCAGCATGATCCACAAGGTTGCGGAGCTGATCGAGTACATCAGCACCTTTACCCGCTTAAGTCCGGGCGATGTGATCATCACCGGCTCCCCGGGCGGGGTGGGTAAAAAGCGTAATCCGCCGCTGTTTATGAAAGAGGGGGATCGCATTGAAGTGGAGATCGAGCATATCGGTCATCTGAGCAACGTGATTGTGGAAGCGCTAGCCAGCGGGCTTGCGGCGGCACACTGAGAAAGGCGGCATGAACAGTCAACCCATCGATTTTCGCCACACGCTGGTGGCGAAACACCCGGAACGCTTAAGCCAGATCCGTTATCTGCTGGCAGACAGCGGCCTTGGCCTGGACAACGACATCACGCTGTTTGTCGAAGCCTGGTCCGGCGCGCAGCTGGTGGGTTGCGCCGGTCTTGCCGCCAACGTCATCAAGTGTGTGGCCGTGAACGAGCAGCTTCGCGGCGAGAACCTCAGTGCGCGCTTGCTGGCGGAGGTGCAGAATGCGGCGCTGGAGCGCGGTCATTTTCACCTCTTCCTCTGCACGCGACCGTGCAATAAGGAGCGCTTTGCGCGTAGCGGCTTCTGGCCGATTGCCCAGAGCGGCAACAACGCCGTGCTGATGGAGAACACTCCGCAGGGGATCGAGCGTTACTGCCGTTCCCTGGGCAGGATGCGCAAGGGCGGGGAGAAGACTGGCGCGATAGTGATGAACGCCAACCCGTTCACCCTCGGCCACCGTCATCTGGTGGAGCAGGCGGCGATGCAGTGTGACGCCCTGCACCTGTTTGTGGTGCGTGAAGATGCCTCGTTCTTTCCGTTCAGCGCGCGCCTCGGAATGGTGCGTGCGGGCGTCGCGCATCTGCCAAATGTGACCGTGCACGAAGGCTCGCAGTACATCATCTCCCGCGCCACCTTCCCGGCCTACTTTTTGAAAGAGACCGGCAAAGTGCAGCAGGCGTGGAGCGAAATCGACGTGCTGATCTTCCGCGACTTTATCGCACCGGCGCTGGGCATTACCCATCGTTTTATCGGCTCCGAGCCGTTTTGCGATATCACCCGTCAGTACAACCAGACGCTGCACGCCTTGCTGAGCCCGCAGATTGAGGTGGTGGAAATGCCGCGCATCAAGGCCACCGGCAATGCCATTTCAGCGTCCGAAGTGCGCCGCTTGCTCAAGACTCAGCAGTTTTCCCGGATCCGGGAGATTGTCCCGGACTCCACCTTCGCGCACCTCGAAACACACTACCGTGCGAGTGCCGAAGTCGCTTAACTACCAGGAATTTATCATGAAAATTGTAAGGGAGGCGCTGGCCGGAACGCAGGAGTCCAGCGACCTGATGGTGAAAATTGCTCCCGCTCACGGCGAGCTGGAGATAGTCATCCACAGTGAAGTGATTAAGCAGTTTGGCGAGCAAATTCGCCAGGTGGTCAACGAGACATTGCGCGCCATGAATGTGCACCAGGGACTTATCATTATTGAAGACAAAGGGGCGCTGGACTGTGTGATCCGCGCCCGCCTGCAAAGTGCGCTTCTGCGTGCTGCCGATGAACAGGCCATTAACTGGGGGGCGCTGAAATGAGCAAACTCCGCCGCAGTATGTTGTTCCTGCCGGGCGCCAACGCCGCCATGCTTTCAACCGCGTTTATCTACCGTCCAGACTCCATCATGTTTGACCTTGAAGATGCCGTTGCTCTGCGCGAGAAAGACACCGCGCGAATGCTGGTGTTCCACGCCCTGCAGCACCCGATGTATCAGGACATCGAAACCGTGGTGCGCATAAACCCGCTGAGCACGCCGTTTGGCTTGCTGGATCTGGAAGCCGCCGTGCGCGCCGGTGTGGACGTGATCCGCCTGCCGAAAACCGACACCCCGGACGACATCTACGAGCTGGAAGGTCACCTTGAGCGTATCGAGCAGGAGTGCGGGCGCGAGGTTGGTTCCACCCGCGTGATGGCGGCGATTGAATCGGCCATTGGCGTTATCAACGCCGTGGCGATTGCCCGCAGCTCGCCGCGCCTGATCGGCATTGCGCTGGCGGCTTTTGACTACGTGATGGACATGCAGACCGAGCGCGGCGACGGCACCGAGCTGTTCTACGCCCGCTGCGCCGTGCTGCACGCCGCCCGCGCGGCAGGCATCGACGCCTTCGACGTGGTGTGGTCAGACGTTAACGATGAGGCCGGATTCCTGCGCGAGGTCGATCTGATCCGCAAGATGGGCTTTAACGGCAAATCGCTGATCAACCCGCGCCAGATAGACCTGCTGCATAACGCCTACGCGCCGACCCAGGAAGAGGTGGATCACGCCCTGCGGGTGATTGAAGCGGCAGAAGAGGGCGAACGTAACGGCCTTGGCGTGGTGTCGCTCAACGGCAAGATGGTGGATGCACCGATTATTAACCACGCGCAGGTGGTGCTCGAACGCGCGGCGGCTTCCGGCGTGCGTCGGTAAGGATGACACAATGAACCAGACAGAACTTCTCCATGTGAATTTTCCCCATCTGCGGGAGTTAAAACCGTTTGATACCGCCCACAGCGCCACGCCGTGGCTGGCGGACAGCGACGCGAAACACAGCCGCAAACTCTGCGCCTCCATTGAAGAGGCGGTGAGGCGTAGCGGCCTGACGGACGGAATGACCATCTCCTTCCACCACGCGTTTCGTGAAGGCGACCGGGTGATCAACACCGTCGTGGCGCTGCTGGCGCGGATGGGCTTCAAAAACCTGACCCTCGCCTCCAGCTCACTGATGACCTGCAACGACGCGCTGATCGAGCATATTGCAAGCGGGGTGATCGCCCGGATCTACACCTCCGGCATGCGTGGCAAGCTGGCGGATGCCATCTCCCACGGGCTGATGGACGAGCCGGTACAAATTCACTCTCACGGCGGGCGCGTAAAGCTGCTGCAGGACGGTGAGCTGAACATTGACGTGGCGTTTCTTGGCGTGCCGTGCAGCGATGAGTTTGGTAACGCCAACGGCACGCACGGGAAATCGTGCTGCGGCTCGTTGGGCTACGCGATGGTGGACGCCCATTTTGCCCGCAAGGTGGTGCTGCTGACGGAAGCGCTGGTGCCGTTCCCCAATATGCCTGCCAGCCTGGTACAGGATCAGGTGGACTACATCGTGCAGGTGGAGAGCGTGGGCGATCCGGCAAAAATCAGCGTCGGCGCGGCGCGCGTCACCAGCAACCCGCGCGAGCTGATGATTGCCCGCTATGCGGCGGATGTGATTGAGCACTCCGGCTATTTTAAACCGGGCTTCTCGATGCAGACCGGCTCCGGCGCGGCGGCCACCGCCTGCACCCGCTTTATGGAAGAGAAGATGGAGCGCAGCGGCGTGAAGGCACGCTTTGCGCTGGGTGGCATCACCGGCAGCCTGGTAGATCTGCACGAGAAGGGGCTGATCGAAAAGCTGCTCGATACCCAGTGCTTCGACGGCCAGGCGGCGGCCTCGCTGGCGCGCAACCCGAACCACGTGGAGATCTCCACTAACGTCTACGCCAACCCCGGCAGTAAGGCGGCAAGCTGCGACCAGCTGGACGTAGTGATCCTCAGCGCGCTGGAGATTGACGTCGATTTTAACGTTAACGTCATTACCGGCTCCGATGGTGTGATGCGCGGCGCGTCCGGCGGGCACTGCGACGTGGCCGCCGCGGCGAACCTGACCATCGTCGTTGCGCCGCTGCTGCGTAGCCGCATTCCGACGGTGGTGAAGCGCGTTACCACACGCCTCACGCCGGGCGAAAGCATCGACGTGCTGGTCACCGATCACGGCATTGCGGTCAACCCGGCGCGCCCGGAGATCCGCGAACGCCTCATGGAAGCAGGGCTGAAGGTTGTGGATATCAACGCCCTCTATGAGCGGGCAATTTCGCTGACAGGCGTACCGAAACCGATTGAATTCACAGACAAAATTGTCGGGGTGATCCGCTACCGCGACGGCAGCGTGATCGACACCGTTCGACAGGTAAAGGAGTGAATATGACCATTGCGACACCCGTGCGGGCGGGTGTCAGCCTGGACGCGCTGCTGGCGGCGAAAGAGCGCCGCGCAGCCCGTCAGGCTGACTGGCTTACGCACTATCAACAACCGGTGATCTCCCTCACGCTGGTAACACCCGGGGAGATCAAAGACAGCCTGCGCTATCGCAACACCATGGGCGTGGCGTTACAAATGTGCGACCAGCTATTGTGGGAAAACCGTTGGCAGGTGCTGGACCGCCAGGTGCTGTGGCTCCCGACCGGGCCCGAAGCGCTGTGGTGTGTGGCCCATCCCGCGGCAGAAATCAAAGCCCACTGTGCGGAGCTGGAGCAGACGCACCCGCTTGGCAGGCTGTGGGATCTGGATGTGATTTGCCCTGAAAACGGCCACGTTGGACGTCAGTCGCTGGGCTCCCATCTCAGACGCTGCCTGATTTGTGATGAACCGGCCCACGCCTGTTCCCGTTCGCGCAAACATCCTGTGGAGCAGGTGGTGGCGCGCGTGGAGAAGATGATCGATGACTGGTTTGCTCGCGACTAAACCGCGCCCGCATGACGTCCCCGCGCTTGCCGCAGAGGCGCTGTGGCAGGAGCTGGCGCTGACACCGAAACCGGGGCTGGTGGACAGGCTCAATAACGGCTCCCATCGCGATATGGATCACGCGCTGTTTGTCCGCAGCATTATGGCGATTACGCCGTGGTTTTCGCGCTTTGCTGAGTTGGGTAACACGCATGCCGATAAACCCGCAGGCGAACAGTTACGGCTCCTCCGCCCGATGGGGATGGCCTGTGAGCAGGCGATGTATGCCGCGACGAACGGGGTGAACACGCACAAAGGGGGCATTTTTGCCCTTGGTTTACTCTGCTTCGCCGCCGGGCGTGTGAAAAATATCTCCGCAGAAAGCCTCTGTTGTGAGGTGAGTAACATCTGCCACGGGCTGGTTTCGCGAGAGCTGGCCGAACGCAGCGGGCAGGCGACGGCGGGGGAGCGGCAGTTCCGGCAGTACGGCTTAACCGGCGCGCGCGGCGAGGCGGAGAGTGGTTTTGCGACGGTGCGTAAAGCGCTGGCGCAGTGGAACGGACATTCACTTCACGGCCTGCTGTTACGCCTGATGGCAATCAATCAGGACAGCAATCTGGTGTCGCGCGGCGGCATTGAGGGGCTGGGCTACGTTCAGGACTATGCGCGGGAACTGCTGGCTGACGGCTGGGATGGTGAAGCGTTGCGTAGAATGGATAACGCATTGATTGAACGCAACCTGAGCCCGGGCGGCAGCGCGGATTTGCTGTCGGTGGGGTGGGTGCTTGCTGCAATAAAATAGCCGGGTGGCGGCTTCGCCTACCCGGCACAATAATCAATGCGCGACTGGCTGTGCGCCGTGCGGTTCGCGTACATGCTTGTACTGGAACAGCACGATAAACGCGAAGAACAGCACCAGCGAGTATGCGGCGAAGATAAGCCACACTGGCTGCCAGTCGGTAATGCCGTTGGTGGTATACATCTCAACCACTTTACCGCTCACCACGCCGCCCAGGATACAGCCGAAGCCGTTGGTCATCATCAGGAACATACCCTGTGCGCTGGCGCGGATTTCAGGTTTCACCTCTTTTTCCACAAACACCGAACCGGAGATGTTGAAGAAGTCGAAGGCGCAGCCGTAAACAATCATCGACAGAACCAGCAGCACGGTGCCGAACGGGCTTGGGTCGCCGTAGGCGAACAGGCCGAAGCGCAACATCCACGCGGCAATACTGATCAGCATGACGTTCTTGATGCCGTAGCGGCTCAGGAAGAACGGAATGGTCAGGATGAACAGCGTCTCAGAGATCTGCGAGATGGACATCATTACCGACGCATGTTCAACGATAAAGCTGCCTGAGAACAGCGGGTTATTATCGAAGCTGTGCAGGAAGGTATTGCCGAACATGTTGGTGATTTGCAGTTCCGCGCCCAGCAGCATGGAGAAGATAAAGAAGATCGCCATGCGTTTGTTTTTAAACAGCGCGAAAGCGTCCAGGCCGAGCATGGTGCTCCAGCTCTGGTTTTTCTGCTGGTTAGATACCGGAATATGCGGCAGCGTCAGGGTAAACAGTGCCAGCACCACGGAGAGCGCCGCACCGATGTAGAGCTGCATATGGCTCAGTTCAAAGCCCGCGAAGCTCACGCCCCACATTGCCATAATAAAACCGATGGTGCCCCAGATACGGATAGGCGGGAAGTCGGTCACGATATCCATATCGGCGGATTTCAGGCGGTAGTAGGAGATGGTGTTGATCAGCCCAAGCGTTGGCATGTAGGCCAGCGAGTTAAGCAGGATCACCATAAACATCGCCCCCGGCGTGGTGACCTGGGCTGCCATAAACAGCGTGCCCGCACCCACCAGGTGGCAAAGCATGTACAGCCATTTCGCACTCAACCATTTATCCGCCACGATCCCCAGCAGCGTTGGCATAAAGACCGCCGCGATACCCAGCGAGCTGTAGACGGCACCGATTGACGCACCATCGAACTTGAGCGTCACAAACATATAGGAGCCGAGTGTAGTCAGCCAGCTACCCCACAGGCAGAACTGCAGAAACGACAATATTTTAAGCTGCAGCTTAAGGTTCATGTTACTTTCCTCACAAGTGAGCGGGAGATATGTTGTTATAGGAACATTCAGGGTTGTTATTTGATGCAATTCTATCAGTTGGCAACGATATGTTTTGTTACCTCCCGCAAAAAAATGCAATCCACATTAATTTGCAGTTTGGATTGTGATGCAAATAACATTTTCGTATGGGTGGGGTGAGATGGGGTAGGTGCGGCCTGATGCCCCCTCACCCTAACCCTCTCCCTGTGGGCTGAGGGTTCCCCAGAAAAATGAAAAGCACGATGAAGTGTGATCTACTGGTTGCGCTAACAAATCAGAAGAGACCTCATCGTGCCTTTACAGACAGTCTGCCAGAAATTTTTCTCCGCGTCTTTACCGGACGTTCACAGCTTCCGGATTAATGTCCTTGTTTCCATGGCCGTTGCCCTCACGCACGGTGCGGATCTGACCCTGACCAGCCTTGGTCGCTCTCTTCCCGGCAGGGCGCACGTCAAAAATAAAATTAAACGTGTTGACCGTGCCCTGGGTAATACCGCCCTTCACCGGGATATTCCCCGTATTCAGCACCTGCTCACACATACCATCACCTCCCTGATGCCCTTCTGTGTGATTGCTGTCGACTGGACAGGCTGGCATGACAGGAACTGGTATCTTCTGCGGGCAAGCCTGGTCTGTAATGGTCGCTCACTGCCGCTTATGAGTGAGGTTGTCCCCGCAGAGCTGGCGCAGAACAGCGATGTACAGTGCCGCTTCCTTGACCGCCTGCATGATGCCATCCCGAAAGATAAAGCCGTCACCATCATTACGGATGCAGGCTTCCGGACAGACTGGTTCCGGCATGTCAGCCAGCTGGGCTGGAGCTTCACCGGCAGGGTCAGGGGCTGCATCAGCTTCCGGCTGGACGGAGATAAAAAATGGATGAAAATCAGTGAGCTTGAGGCTACCGGACAACCGGTCTGCGTGGGTTACGGTGTCCTGTCCCGTAAACCACGAACGCCCTGTTACGGCCGGTTCTATCTGCATAAGCGCCCTGACGCAGGGCGTCAGGGAAAAGGGGGGATGCCGAAAACACAGCGGGAACACCGCAGTAGCGCGCGGGAGCCCTGGCTGCTGTTCAGTAATGCAGAGGGACTGGAGCCGCACCAGATAATGGCCCTGTACAGCCGCAGAATGCAGATAGAACAAAACTTCCGGGACGACAAAAGTCCACGCTTCTGGTTCGGTCTGAGGCTGAGCCGGAGTCAGGGAAAAGGGCGACTGGAAGTGCTGAATATGGTCGCGGCAATGGCAAGCCTGGTGATGTGGCTGGCAGGTTACAGGGCAGAAAGGCAGTGTTTACACTGGCACTATCAGGCAAGCAGCATCAGGCACAGACGGGTTCTGTCATACCTGAGTCTGGCAGAAGAAGTCATCCGGCATGAGCCCGGGAAAGTGAGACGGCTGAATATAGTTAACGAGATGAAAAAGCTGGGAAAAGAGTACAGTAATATGGTCATGGTGGCATGACCATATTACTGGGGATCCCTCAGCCCAAAGGGAGAGGGAACTTGAATACCCTCTCCCTTTGGGAGAGGGCAGGGTGAGGGGTGTTATTTTCTAGCGGCGACGATAGTTCTTCTGCGCCGTATTCACCTTATACAGATAACGACGGGATTCCGCAGACGGATGGCGGGTGGTGAGGGTGGCGTAGACATCCCCCGGCGCCATGCTGTTGATGATATTTGCGGCCTGCACTTTGTCATTCGAGAAGACACGCAGCACGCTGCCTGCACCGCCGTTGTACGCGGTAATGACCGCATAACGACGTGAGGTTGGGTTATCAATCCCGCCCAGATAAACATTATTCAGCATCGCCAGATAGGCCGTACCGGTATCAATGTTGCTTTGCGGGTCAAACAGATAGCTACGGCTCGGCGTGCCCGATTTCCCCTGTGCGCGGAACACGTCTTTACCGGCGCTGTGCTGGACAACCTGCATTAGCCCCAGCGCGTCGGAACGGCTCACGGCGTACGGGTTAAAGGACGACTCGGTCTGCATGATCGCCAGGATCAGCGACTCATCCACGCCATATTTACGTGACGCCTGACGCACCATGCCCAGATACTTATGCGCACGCTTGTCGAGGTGGTTCGGCACCAGGTTAATTGTGACGCTATAAATCACTTTCAGGCCGTTGGTACGGCTTTTCAGACGCGTTTGCAGCAGATAGTCGGCGAATTTCGTGGCGCGGCCTTCCCAGCGGATTGGCTGACCGGTCTGGTCCACGACCTGACCGTACAGGAACGGCTCTTTAGAAATGGTAATGTCGTCGGCGTCGGAGTAGAGATCGATAGAACCCGGATCGTCGCCCATCAGCAGGGTTTTGATGATGGCCTGCCGTAAATGCGCCGCAGGGTCAGTCCCCGCGATGGTTTCAACCGTGATCGTACCGTCATCGAAGTTGATGTGGCTACGGGTCTGGTAGGCGTCGGTGTACTTAACGTAATCCTTAGGTCCGGCGATAAGAACTTCGTTAAATCCCCATATGTTCTCGATGTTGTGGGCAAACTGCCCCATCAAAATATCAAAACCGTTGGTGTCCTTAACCCAGGCTTCGTTGTATTCATCGCCTTTTTTTGATGAACACGAGACAAGCAACGGCGCAACAAGGGCTAGCGCTAAAATTTTTTTCATCATTCCGGGAGTGCGTGTTGTGTTTGCTTGAACGGCGGGGTTTCCCCCGCGCGCTGTTATTTTTCCGGCGGCGTATAGCCTTCGATGTGGACGTCTTTACCTTCGAACAGGAAGTTCACCATCTCCTGCTCCAGCAGCTTGCGGTGTTCCGGGTTCATCATGCTGAGTTTTTTCTCGTTAATCAGCATGGTCTGTTTTTTCTGCCACTGTCCCCAGGCTTCTTTGGAGATCTCGTTATAAATGCGCTTACCCAGTTCGCCCGGATAGAGCTGGAAGTCCTGGCCTTCAGCGTCGCGCTGCAGGAAAGTACAAAAAATGGTTCTGGCCATACTCATTCCTCTTTTTTAGCCGATGCTAAACCATTGCACCGGCACGTAATTGTTGTAACAGGCGCTCCACGGGAGCCGCCAGCCCGACTGATGGCGGTTGCGCTAAGTTATACCAGAGAGCGGTGCCTTCATCCATGCACGAGGCGAAGGAGGACACGGGAAGCCACATCGGCACAATATCCAGATGGAAATGGCTGAAAGTGTGGCGAAACGCGGTCTGCTGCGTCAGGTTATCGGTAGCAATGCCGCGCTGTTTAAGCCAGGCCCGCAGCGTGGCTTCATCTTCAAACTGTGGGAAGCAGTATAGACCACCCCAGAGGCCGCTCGGCGGGCGCTGCGCCAGAAAGACCTCGTCCCCGTGCTGCATCAACAGCATGTAACCGGTGCGCTCCGGCAGCGTCTGCTTCGGCTTTTTACCGGGATACTGCGCCCAGGAATGATTTGCGTACGCCACGCACAGGTTATTGAGCGGGCAGAGCTCGCATTTTGGTTTCGAGCGCGTGCAGACCATCGCACCGAGATCCATCATCGCCTGGTTAAACCGCTCCACGCCCTTTGCCGGGGTTACCGCTTCGCTGATCTCCCACAGCCGCTTTTCGACCTCTTTTTTCCCCGGCCAGCCGTCAACCGCATAGCAACGTGCCAGCACGCGCTTCACGTTACCGTCAAGGATCGGGAAATGCTTGCCGAGGGACAGTGAGAGGATGGCACCCGCGGTGGATCGTCCGACACCGGGTAAATCCGCCACCTCGTCGAAGGTTTCCGGGAATTTACCGTTGTGGCGCGTCGCGACCTGCTGTGCGGCTTTGTGCAGATTGCGCGCGCGGGCGTAATAGCCAAGCCCTGTCCACAGGTGCAGCACCTCATCTAACGGCGCGTTGGCCAGATCGGTTACCGTGGGAAAGCGCGCCATAAAACGCTCAAAGTAAGGGATCACCGTGGCAACCTGCGTTTGTTGCAACATTACTTCGGAGAGCCATACTTTGTAAGGCGTTTTTTCAATTTGCCAGGGCAGGGTTTTACGCCCGTATTTGTCGTACCAGTCCAGCACCTGGGCTGAAAATTGAGAGGCTTGCATGGTCATCGATTCGTATAATCAGGGACGCCGATTGCAGCACAGCGTCAATCTGCTGTAAACCGGATCTTTCCCATGCTTGCATAGAAGCCTTAACTTTGGATAATGCCCGTTTCCCGAACATTCTCACAAGCAGACAACTCTTTTATGAAAAACGACGTCATTTCACCGGAATTTGATGAAAACGGTCGCCCGCTGCGCCGTATTCGCAGCTTTGTCCGCCGTCAGGGTCGCCTGACAAAAGGGCAGCAACACGCGCTGGACAACTACTGGCCGGTGATGGGCGTTGAGTTCAGCGAGCAGCCGCTCGACTTTGCCGACCTGTTCGGTCGCGATGCGCCAGTGACCCTGGAGATCGGCTTTGGTATGGGCACCTCGCTGGTGACCATGGCGAAAGCCCGCCCGGACCAGAACTTCCTCGGCATAGAAGTGCATTCTCCAGGCGTTGGCGCGTGTCTGGCCACCGCCCACGAAGAGGGGGTAGAGAACCTGCGCGTGATGTGTCACGACGCGGTGGAAGTGCTGCACAAAATGATTCCTGACAATTCTTTGAACATGGTTCAGCTCTTTTTCCCTGACCCGTGGCACAAAGCACGTCATAATAAGCGCCGTATCGTTCAGGCGCCGTTTGCTGAGCTGGTAAAAAGTAAGCTGAAACTGGGCGGTGTCTTCCATATGGCGACCGACTGGGAACCGTATGCGGAACATATGCTGGAAGTGATGTCGTCTCTGGACGGGTATAAAAACCAGTCAGAGAGCAACGACTATGTACCGCGTCCGGAATCGCGTCCGGTAACGAAATTTGAACAGCGTGGCCATCGTCTTGGTCACGGCGTATGGGACTTAATGTTCGAGAGGGTGAAATAATGGCAAAGAATCGTAGCCGTCGTCTGCGTAAAAAGATGCACATCGAAGAATTCCAGGAAGTGGGCTTCTCCGTTGCCTGGCGTTTCCCGGAAGGCACCAGCGTTGAGCAGATCGATCAGGACGTTGATGCGTTCATCAACGAGGTGATCGAGCCAAACAAGCTGGCCTTCGACGGTAGCGGCTATCTGGCGTGGGAAGGTCTTATCTGCACCCAGGAAGTGGGTAAATGCACCGAAGAACATCAGGCGCTGGTACGTAAATGGCTTGAAGACCACAAACTGGAAGATGTCCGCGTCAGCGAACTTTTCGACGTTTGGTGGGACTAATAAAGAAGTCAGGGGCCAGCATTAGCTGGCCCATTTTGTCTGAGGGAGTGTTAAAGATGCGCAAAACGTTGCTGGCTGTTGCCTTAATGGCAACCGGATTCACCGCCCATGCGGAGTATAAATGTAGCGTCACCCCGCGTGATGACGTGGTGTTAAGTCCGCAAACCGTTCAGGTTAAAGGTGAGAACGGCAATCTGGTCATCACGCCGCAGGGTGATGTCACGTTCAATGGCAAACAGTACAACCTGACCGCCGCGCAGCGTGAGCAGGCCAGAGACTACCAGGCCGATTTGCGTACTGCGCTGCCGTGGATTGACGAAGGCGCCCTGACCCGCGTTGAGAAAGGCCGCGTTGCGCTGGATAAGATCATTACCAAAGAGGTGGGTGAGAGCAGCAACATGCGCACCCGCCTGACGAAGCTCGACAAACAGCTGAAAGAGCAGATGAACCGGATTATCGAGCATCGTACCGACGGCCTGATGTTCCACTACAAAGCGATTGATCAGGTGCGTGCTGACGGCCAGCAGCTGGTGAATCAGGCCATGGGCGGCATCCTGCAGGACAGTATTAACGAGATGGGCGCCAAAGCGGTACTGAAAGGCGGCGGTAACCCGCTGCAGGGCGTGCTGGGTAGCCTGGGGGGGCTGCAGACCTCGATTCAGAACGAGTGGAAGAATCAGGAAGCCGATTTCCAGCAGTTCGGTAAAGACGTGTGTAAACGCGTGGTGTCGCTGGAAGACAGCAGGAAGGCGCTGGTGGGGACGTTGAAGTAATTAACTTCACCCCTCACCCTAACCCTCTCCCCAAGGGGGCGAGGGAATGGTTTGCTCCCTCTCCCTTTCAGGGAGAGGGCCGGGGTGAGGGTAGTAGCATTTGCAGGGTTTCCCGTATTTGTTCTAATACCGCCTCTTCGTTGTTCCAGAGTTCGTTATTCCAGAATCGAATGACATGCCAGCCTTTCCCTTAGCTGGCAGAACGGGATGCAAAATCCTGAATCAGCCTTCAGATTCTTCGGCGAGGAACAGCTCAAGAAGGGAGTTTAAGAACAGTTTGCCGTGCTCGGTGATCTGCCAGTATTCCTCACATTCCGTGAGATACCCCTGTGCCAGCGCCTCGTCAATTTGTGGGCGAATCACGGTTTCCGGCAACCCGGTATAAAGGGCAAACTCTTTACGCGGCGCGGCTTCCAGCAGGCGGAAGCGGTTCATAAAGAACTCAAACGGCTTATCCACCGCCTCGACATCGTGCTGACGTTCGAGATAACGACCTTCCATATACCCGCGCGGATGGCGCGTTTTTGCGGTACGCAGGATACGCCCGTCAGGGAACGTCACTTTACCGTGCGCGCCGCAGCCAATGCCCAGATAGTCGCCAAAGCGCCAGTAGTTCAGGTTGTGCTGGCACTGGTAGCCCGGCTTCGCATAGGCCGACGTTTCGTACTGCTGATAGCCTGCGGCGGTCAACAGTTGATGGCCCTGCTCGAAGATATCCCACAGCGCATCGTCATCCGGCAGCACCGGCGGACGAGAGCCAAACAGCGTATTGGGCTCGATAGTCAGCTGATACCACGAAAGATGCGGCGGGTTCAGGGCAATCGCCTGACGCAAATCGTCCAGCGCCTCTTCCAGCGACTGATCCGGCAGGCCGTGCATCAGGTCGAGGTTAAAACTGCGCAGACCCAGCTCAGTAGCCAGCTTTGCCGCCCGCTTCGCCTCTTCCGGGCCGTGAATACGCCCCAGTCGTTTTAACTTCGGCTCGCTAAAGCTCTGCACGCCGATGGAAATCCGGTTCACGCCCGCCCGCTGATACTCGACAAAACGGTCGGCCTCAACGGTACCGGGGTTGGCTTCCATCGTAATTTCAGCATCCGCTGCCAGATTCAGGCGCGCACGCACGCCGTCCAGCAGTGACTGCATCGCCGGGCCTGACAGCAGGCTCGGCGTACCGCCACCAATAAAAATGGTCTTCACTTCACGTCCCTGTGCGTAAGGTACATCGGCATCCAGGTCGGCCAGCAGATGCGCAACGTAATCATCGTGCGGCACTTCACCTTTCAGCGCATGCGAGTTGAAATCGCAGTACGGACATTTCTGCACGCACCAGGGGATATGAATATAAAGACTCAGAGGCGGCAAATTAGCCATTACGCAGGGCTTCCAGTAACAGTTTCAGGGCGCGTCCTCGGTGGGAAATCGCGCTTTTTTCTTCGCGGGTCAGTTCCGCAGCGGTTTTGCCCTCAGTCGGGACAAAGAAAATCGGATCGTAGCCAAAGCCGCCGTTACCGGCTGCTTCACGGGTAATCACCCCCGGCCAGCTGCCGTGGCAGACGACAGGCGTGGGGTCTTCAGCGTGACGCATATAGACCAGCACGCAGTGGAACTGCGCGGTACGCTGTTCGTCAGGCACATCCTTCAGGGCGACAAGCAGCTTTTCCAGATTCTGCTGGTCGGTGGCGTCCACGCCTGAATAGCGGGCAGAGTAAATGCCCGGAGCACCGCCCAGAAAATCAACCGCCAGACCGGAATCATCGGCAATCGCGGGCAGGCCGGTGACCTGTGCGGCATGGCGTGCTTTCAGGATCGCGTTTTCGATAAACGTCAGGCCGGTCTCTTCGGCGGACTCCACGCCCAGCTCGGTCTGCGCCACCACGTCCAGCCCAAAATCATTTAATAGCGAGGCCAGCTCGCGCACTTTACCGGCGTTGCCGGTAGCGAGAACAACTTTCTGCATCGTTTTATCCTGTTAAATCAGAGCCGCGACTTCCGTCGGGATGGATTGCGGATTAAGGATTTTTACCTGTTTATGCCGCCCAAGTTCACCCTTTTCTATGATGACCTGGCTTTTAGCAACGCGAAACTGTTTTGCCAGATATTTGGTCAGATGCGCATTTGCCTGGCCATCTACCGGTGGGGCGGTTATGGCGACTTTTAACTCGTCGCCATGCAGTCCAACAATATTGTCACGGCTGGCTTTCGGCTGAATATACAGCCGTAAAACCAGCCCATCAGCGCAGGTACTTACTGCACTCATAGCGCCATCCACAGCCCCGGCAGCAGCATATCGCCCGTGGACTGTAACAGCTCGGCAATGCCCATATTAACGACATACAGCAGCAGAACCAGGATCATCGGGGAAAAGTCGATGCCGCCCATTGACGGGAGCAGGTTGCGGATAGGGCGCAGCAGCGGTTCGGCCAGCTGAATCAATGCATATTCCACCGGGCTACGGCCCTGGCTGACCCAACTCATGATGGCCATGACCAGCAGCACCCAGAAGATCAGCAGACCGATGGTTTTAATCAGGATCAGGACGGCAGCAATCCAGATGATCGGCTGGAAGGTGATGACCATAAACAGCACAATCGCTTTGATAACGCTCAGAATAAACGCTACCAGCAGCGATGCGCTGTCAATGGGGCCCATCGCCGGAATAATACGGCGCAGCGGCCCCACAACAGGTTGGGTGATTTTCACGACAAACTGCGAGAACGGGTTATAAAAATCACAGCGGGCCCACTGCATCCAGACGCGCAGCAAAAGCGCCATCGTATACAGCTCAATGACCGTTGAGAGCAGGAAAGTCAACGTCTTCATGGCGTTCCTCAGGTTTCCTTATTATTGGGTGTAGTCGCGCGCACCGAATATTGCCGTGCCGATGCGCACCATAGTGCTGCCTGCCGCGATGGCGGCTTCCATATCATCCGACATGCCCAGAGAAAGCGTGTCTATCTTTTCATAGCGCGCTTTAAGCGCCTCAAATGCTACAGCCATTTGCTGTGCCACGGCAAACTGCCTTTCATAACTTGACTCAGGCGCCGGGATTGCCATCAAACCGCGCAGGGTTAAGCGCGGCAGCGCGGCCACTTCAGCCGCCAGCGCATCCAGCTCGCTCAGCGCAATGCCGGACTTGCTGTTTTCATCACTGATGTTGATTTGAATCAGCACGTTAAGCGCGGGCATCTCCGCCGGGCGCTGATCGTTCAGACGTGTGGCAATGCGCAGACGGTCGATGGTATGGCACCAGTCAAAGTGCTCTGCCACCAGACGGCTTTTATTCGACTGCAGTGGGCCAATAAAGTGCCATTGCAGGCCGGTATTCCCCTGCTCCTGGAAGTAGCGAATTTTATCCACGCCTTCCTGCACGTAGTTTTCACCAAATGCACGCTGGCCTGCATCAATCGCTTCTGCGATGGCGCTCGCAGGCTTGGTTTTGCTCACTGCAAGTAACGTAATTTCTTCTGAAGCACGGCCGCAACGTGTTGCTGCGGCTGAGATTTTGTCCCGGACCTGTGCCAGGTTATGCGCAATGTTGTTCATTTTCCGAGGAGTAATGTATGGATGTGGAAGAAATTGTGGCCCTTAGTGTAAAGCATAATGTCTCCGATCTACACCTGTGCAGTGATTCGCCACCGCGCTGGCGCAGAGTAGGCCGCCTTGAACCGGCTCCCTTTCCCTCTCCCGATGTGGATGCGTTACTGAAAACGTGGCTCAACGATGAGCAGCAGGGGGCATGGTGGGCAAGCGGGCAGGTGGATTTTGCCGTGACCCTTACGGGAAACCAGCGTCTGCGCGCAAGTGCCTTTAAACAGATGAAGGGCAACTCCATCACGCTACGCCTGTTGCCCCGGGCCTGTCCGCAGCTCTCCGCTTTGGGTGTTCCCCGGGCTATCCCGGAACTCTTATCCCACGACAGTGGGCTGATACTGGTGACGGGGGCAACCGGCCGCGGCAAATCTACCACCCTTGCGGCAATGGTGGATTTTCTTAATCACCAGACGGATGGGCATATTCTGACGCTGGAAGATCCGGTGGAGTTTGTCTATCAGAGTGAACGTTGCCTGATTCAGCAGCGAGAGATCGGCCTGCACAGTCCCTCATTTGCCGAGGCGCTGCGCGCTGCGTTGCGTGAAGATCCGGATGTCATCCTGCTGGGAGAACTGCGCGACAGCGAAACGATCCGCCTGGCGCTGACGGCCGCTGAAACCGGGCATCTGGTGCTGGCGACGCTGCACACCCGCGGTGCCTCTCAGGCGATTGAACGGCTGATCGATACGTTCCCGGCGCAGGAGAAAGACCCGGTGCGTAATCAGCTGGCCGGCAGCCTGCGGGCGGTGCTGGCGCAAAGACTGCTTCCCGACCTGCAGGGTGGGCGCGTCGCGCTGTATGAACTGCTGGTGAATACGCCAGCGGCAGCGAACCTTATCCGCGAAGGTAAAACGTGGCAGTTGCCCGGGATTATTCAAACCGGTCAGCAGGCGGGGATGCAGAACTTTGACCAGAGCCTGGCAGAGCGACGGGCGCAGGGGCGGTTGTAAGCCCCGGCGCTCAGTAACCCTGTTCGAAATAGCTTTCGAGGATAATGACGGCAGAAGCCGAATCGACGCTGCCTTTGTTGAGTGCGCGGAAACCCCCGTGCTCAAACAGGCCGGCACGCGCTTCGACGGTACTCAATCGTTCGTCGTGGAGTTTCACGGAAACGCCAAAGCGACCGTGGATTTTATTGGCAAACTTACGCGCGCGGGCGGTAAGCGGCTGTTCAGTGCCATCCATGTTCAGCGGCAGACCGACAATCACATCGTCTGGCTGCCACTCTTTGAGCAGACGCTCAATGAGGTTCCAGTCCGGTGTGCCGTCGTTCGCCTTAAGGGCCGTGAGCGGGCGAGCGGTGCCGGTGATACGCTGGCCGACGGCGACGCCAATGCTTTTCGTGCCAAAGTCGAAGGCCAGAAGTGTGCCGCTCATTACGCGTGCCCCGCTACGCCTGGCATGGTCAGAATATCAATGCCAATCAGTTTCGCCGCATCACGCCAGCGATCGGCGATAGGGGTTTTAAACAGGATATTCATATCCGCAGGTGCGGTGAGCCAGGCGTTATCAAGGATCTCCTGTTCAAGCTGACCCTTCTCCCAGGAGGCGTAACCCAGTGCCACCAGCACTTCGGAAGGCTGTTCTGCGGTGCCCAGCGTTTCCAGCACATCGCGGGAGGTGGTGATCACCGTGTTGTCAGAGATACGAATACTGGAAGAGAAAATGGGCGGCGTATGCAGGATAAAACCGCGATCCTCTGCAAGGGGGCCACCCAGCATTACCGGTTTATCAAGACGGATTTCCGGCAGGCGCGCTTCAGCTGTAATTTTCAGCTTTTCCAGAATCCCTTCAACCTGCAGGTTTTCCAGCGGTTTGTTGATGATAATGCCCATCGCGCCGTCTTCATTGTATTCACAAATATAAACCACGGAGCGGCGGAAAATCGGGTCCTGGAGAGCAGGCATGGCAATAAGAAAGTGATGCTGTAAATTCATTGTCAGAGGTACTGTTTCCTGGTTTAAAAAGCGACAGCCCCAGTATGCGGACAAACCGGGGTGCTGTCACTAATAGTATTGGTAAGTTATTTCTGGAGACGTTTTTCGATGGCGTCCATCAGCATTCCGGTGATCGAGACCGGGAATTCCGCTTCAATTTCACGAATGCAGGTCGGGCTGGTGACGTTCACTTCGGTCAGACGATCGCCAATGATATCCAGGCCAACAAAGATCAGGCCTTTGGCTTTCAGCGTTGGGCCGACGCGGCGGGCAATTTCCCAGTCGCTTTCGCTTAACGGACGCGGTTCGCCACGGCCACCGGCCGCCAGATTGCCACGGGTTTCGCCCCCCTGCGGGATACGTGCCAGGCAGTAAGGCACGGGTTCACCATCCACGATCAGGACGCGTTTATCGCCATCTTTAATCGCGGGCAGATAGTTCTGTGCCATGCAGTAACGCGTACCCAGTTCGGTCAGCGTTTCGGCAATCACGCCGATATTCGGGTCGCCTTCTTTTACGCGGAAAATAGACGCACCGCCCATGCCGTCCAGCGGCTTCATGATGATATCACCGTGCTTCTGCCAGAATGCCTTAAGCTGTGTTTTGCTGCGGGTCACCAGCGTTTCCGGCGTCAGATCGGAGAACCAGGCGGTGTAGAGCTTTTCGTTGCAGTCGCGCAGGCTCTGCGGCTTATTGACGATAAGCGTCCCTTTTTCTTCTGCGCGCTCAAGGATATAGGTGCAGTAGATGTATTCGGTGTCGAACGGAGGATCTTTACGCATCAGGATGACGTTGAGATCGGCGAGCGCAATATCCTGCTCGCTGCCGAATTCGTACCATTTGTCGTAATTCTGCTCGACGTTAACGATGCGGGTGCGTGCGCGGGCTTCACCGTTGATCAGATAAAGATCGTTCATCTCCATATAGTGGAGCTCATAGCCGCGTCGCTGCGCTTCCAGCAGCATGGCGAAGCTGGAATCTTTCTTGATGTTAATGTTTGCGATGGGGTCCATCACGATGCCGAGCTTGATCATGTTCTTCTCCGTTAATGGGTCAACCCAGATCGCCAAACCGCACCTGTAGCGCGGTGATGGCTGTGAGTGCCGTTGTCTCAGTGCGCAGAACGCGAGGTCCCAACAGAATATCAGTAAACTGGTAACGCGCCGTCATGGCAATTTCATCTGCCGACAGGCCGCCTTCCGGGCCAATCAGCAGGCGTACACGCTCAACGGGCAGCGGCAACGTATTGATGCTGGCGCTGGCGCGCGGATGGAGATTGAGCTTGAGCCCGCTCTCCTCTTCTGCACACCAGTCTTCCAGGTCCATCGCCGGGCGGATCTCCGGAATACGGTTGCGGCCACTCTGTTCACAGGCAGCAATGGCAATTTTCTGCCACTGCTGGATCTTCTTGTTCAGACGTTCCGCGTCCAGTTTAACGCCGCAGCGCTCAGAAAAAAGTGGCGTAATGAGGCTTACACCCAGTTCAATGGATTTCTGAATGGTGAACTCCATCTTTTCCCCGCGCGACATCACCTGGCCCAGATGAATGTGCAGCGGCGATTCACGGTCATCGATTTCGCCGCGCAGCACATTGACGTGCACGCTTTTTTTATCCGCCCGCGTAATTTCCGCGTCGAAAACCTGGTTGGAGCCGTCAAACAGCTGAATCGCCTGGCCTGCCCCCATGCGCAGCACGCGGCCAACATGGTTGGCGGCATCGTCAGACAGGGCGATTTCGCGGCCAGCGGTAATCAGTTCAGGGTGATAGATGCGAGGAATACGCATAGTCAAAAATTCCATGTGTCATGCTGTGTAAGCGAATTGCCGCTAGTGTAGGTTAGCTCTTTTGCGCCTGGCAAGCCCGCTGGACGTAAGGGTTATGATTCCCCTGGACCCTGGCGATGCGTTCGTCGCGCTGACATTCCCACTCGGTGACCGGATATTGTTTATTCCAGGCGTTAAACAGTTGGGTTTGCTGGCGGGAAAGGTTGAGGTTGTAACGATCGCGCATATAGAAGTACGTGCGGGCAATGCTGCCGCGTGCCCGGGCGGGTGGCTCAGCGACTTTCTCTTTAAAATCAACCTTCATACCGCACTGGCCATACTGACCTTCGCCACCGTTCCACTGGCTGTACATAAAGTTGCCGCGATCGCCATTGACTTCGCCAACCGCCGGCTGCAGGTTGTGCATATCGCTTTCCATCTGACGATAGACCGGATCTTTGGCGCAGTTTTTACGTCCGCCATCCTGCCAGCACTGGCGCTGGTGACCAAACTGCCATGCCGGAACCACATGTTCCCACTCGATGCGGCTGGCGCGGTTTTCGTTTTTACGCACCTTATAGCCGCAGGATTCAAGGTCAACGATCCCTTTTTTACCCTGCCAGTTAATTTTGCAGCCACAGTAGAAATCGCCCGGCACGTCAGCGTTGACCTTCACGCCTGCCGCTTTGGCCTGGGAAAAACTGTTGATACCGTCGGCCAGAGCCTGGCCGGAGAGGGCCGTTGTCAAAAAGGCAACCGCGAGAGAGAAATTACGGGACATCTTACACTCCGTGTCAAAACGAGCCCGCAACGTAGCGAAAGTTGTTCCGGTATGCAATCAGCCAGATCAGGAAAGTTCCTGAAAGTTCAGTTGGTTATTCTGCGACCAGTGGCTCGCCGCACTTCACGCAGCGGTAGGTTGCCTCGCCGCGTACCACACGATTATGGCGACGAACGGTGAGCTGATGCTGCTGGCACTGGCAGCGGTAGGGGAAGGTATTACGGCGTACCGATTCCAGTTCAAACTGATGAGTACGGCGTGCCGGAACGCCGAGTACCGCCTCCATCATCCATTTCCACTCTTTGCCGTGCGGAGCCACGCGGCCGAAGTGTTTCCATACCAGAAGGTGTGCCAGTTCGTGCGGTACCACCTCCTCGATAAACGCCTGCTGGTTTTCCATCATCAGAACCGGGTTCAGGCGGATCTCATAGGATTCCAGCCAGGCGGTACCCGCCGCGGTTCCTCGCTGGTGGTAGACGAGTTTCGGCTCCGGATAATTACGGCCGAGCTTCAGGTTGGCCTGGGCGAGTTTTTCCCGCAGGCTGCGCATAACGGCTTGCTGAATGGCGATGGGGAGACGGGGTGCTTTCATAGGGGCAGAGCATAAAGCGCGAAGCGGGGAGGCGCAAGAGGCGCCTCCCGCAAGAGGATTAGTCGTGTGCGCCGATTTCGCGCAGCGGACGACCTTTCATCAGGTTACGTTCAATGTGTTCCAGTGAAACGTGTTTGGTTTCAGGAACCAGCCAGACGGTGAGAATAATAAAGAACAGGTTCAGACCGGCGTAGACCCAGAAGGTGTTCGCATTACCCAGCGTGTTGAGCATGGTCAGGAACGTGGCACCGACGATCATATTGGCAATCCAGTTGGTCGCGGTAGAGCAGGTGATACCGAAATCACGCCCTTTCAGCGGCTGGATTTCAGAGCACAGAACCCAAATCAGCGGACCGGCACTCATTGCAAACCCGACGATAAACATCAGCAGCATACCTACCGCCAGGTACTGCGCGGTTGGAGAGTGAATGCCCATATGCATCATGGTACCGAGAATCCCCATACCGGCGGCCATCACCAGGAAGCCCAGGGTCAGCGTTGGCTTGCGTCCCCAGCGGTCGACCAGACCGATGGCGATGAAGGTCGCCAGCACGTTGGTCAGCCCCACGATCACGGTGCCCCACATCTGCTCGGTGGTATTGGTATAACCCGCCAGTTCAAAGATTTTTGGCGCGTAATACATGATGACGTTCATCCCGGTGAACTGTTGCATTACCTGTAACAGCACGCCAAGGAACACCGCGCGGCGGAAGTTGCTGTTCTCTTTGAACAGCGCCCAGCCAGACTGTTTCACCTTCAGGCTTTCGCGGATCTCTTCCAGCTCGTTCTTCGCCTCTGCGCTGGTATCTCGCAGGCGTAAGAGTACCCGTTCAGCATCGTGGAAGCGGCGTTTGGCGGCAAACCAGCGCGGGCTGTCCGGCAGGAAGAAGACGCCAATCAGCAGCAGAACGGCAGGAATGATGATCACGCCCAGCATCCAGCGCCATGCGCCGCTGTAGCTGAACGCGGTATCGGAAAGATAAGCACCCAAAATACCGATGGTGATCATCAGCTGGTACATCGAAATCATACTGCCGCGGATTTTCTCCGGCGCGATTTCTGACAGGTAAAGCGGCGCGGTATAAGACGCGACGCCCACGGCCAGCCCCAACAGCACGCGGGAAAGAATAAGCACTTCAACGTTAGGGGCGGCGGCAGAGAAGAGGGAACCGGCGACGAAGAGGATCGCGCCAATCATCAGGCTCTTTTTACGTCCCAGCTTGAAAGAGAGCCAGCCGCTGCCGACGGCACCAACGGCCGCGCCAAACATCATGGAGCTGACCACCCATTCCTGGGTATGTGCGTTAATCTGGAATTCGTCTGCGATGAAGGGAAGAGCGCCGGCAATCACGCCGATATCCAGGCCAAAGAGTAATCCTGCCAGGGCGGCAAGGAAGCAGACGAAGAAAGTCATCGCCTTGTTGGACGTACGCCCCTGTTTATTATTGTCAGGCATTATGCCCTCCAGTTGGGTTATCAGTTTTATCGATGTTAAGGGTAGGTGAGCGACCCGTAAAAATATGTGAGACAAATCACAATGGTGTAATCGGTTACACTAAGCTGCAACCGTAAAAATAATTAAAGCTTTGAAAATATAGAGGTAAATTAATTGATGCGCATCGCGTTTGTGTGAATTTCAGACTTAACTGAAAGGAAATGTAACAGCAGAAGAAAGGCGATCATGCAAAGAGAATATTCTGAAAGCGGGGTTTAGAAAGTGAGGTGTAAGCGGTTCCAAACATTGCCGCCACCCGACATAAAAAAGGCCAGCACAAAGGCTGGCCTGTTTAAGCAGCGGGTAGTCGATTACTTCAGACCGGCAGCTTCACGCAGCAGAGCGGCTTTGTCGGTTTTTTCCCATGGGAAATGTTCGCGACCAAAGTGACCGTATGCAGCGGTTTCTTTGTAGATTGGGTGCAGCAGATCCAGCATCTGAATCAGGCCGTATGGACGCAGGTCGAAGAACTCGCGCACCAGCAGGGTCAGCTGTTCTGAAGGCACTTTTTCAGTACCGAAGGTTTCAACCATGATGGAGGTTGGCTCTGCCACGCCGATGGCGTAGGAAACCTGGATCTCACAGCGGTCAGCCAGGCCTGCAGCAACGA
Organism: Enterobacter cloacae subsp. cloacae ATCC 13047; assembly: GCF_000025565.1. Taxonomy (NCBI): domain Bacteria; kingdom Pseudomonadati; phylum Pseudomonadota; class Gammaproteobacteria; order Enterobacterales; family Enterobacteriaceae; genus Enterobacter; species Enterobacter cloacae. Next base: position 4,384,244 of record NC_014121.1, on the reverse strand, counting down.
TGTTTTTCGCCACATAGCGTGCAGCGTAAGCAGCAGAACGGTCCACTTTTGATGGATCTTTACCGGAGAATGCACCGCCACCGTGACGCGCCATGCCGCCGTAGGTATCAACGATGATTTTACGACCGGTCAGACCGCAGTCACCCATTGGGCCGCCAATCACAAAGCGTCCGGTTGGGTTGATGAAGTATTTGGTTGCGCTGCTCAGCCATTCGGTTGGCAGAACAGGCTTGATGATCTCTTCCATCACTGCTTCCTGCAGGGATTTCTGATCGATATCTTCGGCATGCTGGGTAGACAGAACCACCGCGTCAATGCCGACGATTTTGCCGTCGTCGTACTGGAAGGTCACCTGGCTTTTTGCATCCGGGCGCAGCCATGGCAGGGTGCCGTTTTTACGCACTTCAGCCTGGCGCTGCACCAGACGGTGCGCGTAGGTCACCGGTGCTGGCATCAGCACGTCGGTTTCGTTGGTTGCATAGCCGAACATCAGGCCCTGGTCACCCGCGCCCTGTTCCAGCGGATCGGCACGGTCAACGCCCTGGTTGATGTCTGGAGACTGTTTACCAATTGCGCTCAGAACCGCGCAGGAATTGGCATCAAAGCCCATATCAGAATGTACATAACCGATCTCACGTACCGTGTTACGGGTGATCTCTTCGATATCAACCCATGCGCTGGTGGTGATCTCACCGCCAACCAGAACCATGCCGGTTTTGACATAGGTTTCACACGCTACGCGCGCTTTCGGATCCTGAGTCAGGATCGCATCCAGCACCGCATCGGAGATTTGGTCAGCAATTTTATCAGGATGTCCTTCTGATACGGACTCGGACGTAAACAGGTGTTTTGCCATGTTTTATTTCACCTAAGAGGAATTTGGTTAGCTCAAGCTGCTGTGTGGAATAGCCAAAGGAGATAATTCTACCAAGGCCGCAGGTTTTTTGACACTGGCAGTATGAGTGTTAATCAGTATAGATGGATTAACATCTGGATGGCTATTTTAGGTCACTTCTTCGCCCGATTTCCAGTTTTTTTTGACAACGCTGTCACTGAGTTGAATTCATTACTGGAAATTTTTCCTGACGCTACTGGCAACCCGCGTATTTATCTTTTGCTTTTTACCCCTGTTCTCGGTATAAAACGCGGCGCGCGGCTCATACCAAAAAAGCGCTCGATGAACTCATCGTGTCGCCACTTCCAGCCGGGTTAAGCAGTGAACTTTTAGCTTTGGCTTGTGGTCCGTTTCAGCAGAGGCGGCCGTGGAGGTGATACGAGATAATGAACCATCGTTTTCCGCTAATTCAGCGCAGCCGTTCTGGCGCGCATTTGATTCCCGCAACCCGCACTTCTAGTCTGCAAACCTGCCGATGTTATACCCATCTCGGCGCTTCTCAGGATTCCAGAGCCGGTCACGCTTTGTGAAAACTGAACAAGGGCGCTCTTGTTAATACAAGAGTTTTCTCGTGGTTTCGCCGAACCTTGTCATACAGAGTTCGGATACGTGTTTTACAATGATATGAATAAGAAACCGGTCGCACGGTCTGGATTTCAGCATACTCTGCTGGGAAACGGAGCCGTTTATGGGTTGTTATCGCCGTATAACGCTGCGATAGTAGTCAACTGTTTTACACTTAATACAAAGAGTTGAGGTTCGCTATGTCTGACGACATGTCTTCTTTTTCGCCTTCGTCAGCGGGCGAACAGGGTGTACTACGTTCCATGCAGGAGGTTGCGATGAGCTCCCAGGAAGCCAGCAAGATGCTGCGCACTTATAATATTGCCTGGTGGGGCAATAACTACTACGACGTCAACGAGCTGGGCCACATCAGCGTCTGCCCGGACCCGGACGTCCCTGAAGCGCGCGTGGATCTCGCCAAACTGGTGAAAGCACGTGAGGCGCAGGGCCAGCGTTTGCCTGCACTGTTCTGCTTCCCGCAGATCCTGCAACACCGTCTGCGTTCTATTAACGCCGCGTTCAAGCGTGCGCGTGAATCTTACGGTTACAAAGGCGACTACTTCCTGGTTTACCCCATCAAGGTGAACCAGCACCGCCGCGTCATTGAATCCCTGATCCACTCCGGCGAACCGCTGGGCCTGGAAGCGGGTTCAAAAGCAGAGCTGATGGCCGTACTGGCGCATGCGGGCATGACCCGTTCAGTGATCGTCTGTAACGGCTATAAAGACCGTGAATACATTCGTCTGGCGCTGATTGGCGAGAAGATGGGCCATAAGGTCTATCTGGTTATCGAGAAGATGACAGAAATCGCTATCGTGCTGGAAGAAGCCGAGCGCCTGAACGTGGTGCCACGTCTTGGCGTGCGTGCGCGTCTGGCCTCGCAGGGTTCCGGTAAATGGCAGTCCTCCGGCGGCGAAAAATCTAAATTCGGTCTGGCGGCAAACCAGGTACTGCAGCTGGTGGAAATTCTGCGCGAGCGCGGTCGTCTGGACAGCATTCAACTGCTGCACTTCCACCTCGGTTCGCAGATGGCCAACATTCGTGATATCGCTACCGGCGTGCGTGAGTCAGCGCGTTTCTACGTTGAGCTGCACAAGCTCGGCGTCAATATTCAGTGCTTTGACGTGGGTGGCGGCCTGGGCGTGGACTATGAAGGTACCCGCTCGCAGTCCGACTGCTCCGTGAACTACGGCCTGAACGAATACGCGAACAACATTATCTGGGCGATTGGCGATGCCTGTGAAGAGCACGGCCTGCCGCACCCGACGGTGATCACCGAGTCTGGCCGCGCGGTGACCGCGCACCATACGGTGCTGGTCTCGAACATCATCGGCGTTGAGCGCAGCGAAATCACCGAAGCGACGCCTCCGCAAGACGATGCCCCGCGTTCGCTGCAAAGCATGTGGGAAACCTGGCAGGAAATGCACGAGCCGGGCACGCGCCGTTCACTGCGCGAATGGCTGCACGACAGCCAGATGGACCTGCATGATATCCACGTCGGCTACTCTTCAGGCACCTTTAGCCTGCAGGAGCGCGCGTGGGCCGAGCAGCTTTATCTGAACATGTGCCATGAAGTGCAGAAACAGCTGGACCCGAGCAACCGTGCGCACCGTCCGATTATCGACGAATTGCAGGAACGTATGGCGGACAAGATTTACGTCAACTTCTCGCTGTTCCAGTCGATGCCGGATGCCTGGGGTATCGATCAGCTGTTCCCGGTTCTGCCGCTGGAAGGGCTGAATCACGCCCCGGAACGTCGTGCGGTGCTGCTGGACATCACCTGTGACTCCGACGGTGCCATCGACCACTATGTTGACGGCGACGGTATCGCAACGACCATGCCAATGCCGGAATACGACCCGGAGAACCCGCCAATGCTGGGCTTCTTTATGGTCGGCGCGTATCAGGAGATCCTTGGCAACATGCATAACCTGTTCGGTGATACCGAAGCGGTTGACGTGTTTGTCTTCCCTGACGGCAGCGTGGAAGTGGAGCTGTCTGACGAAGGTGACACCGTGGCGGACATGCTGGAATACGTGCAGCTGGATCCGAAAACCCTGCTGACGCAATTCCGCGATCAGGTGAAAAACACCGGTCTGGATGACGCGCTGCAGCAGCAGTTCCTGGAAGAGTTTGAAGCGGGTCTGTACGGGTACACCTACCTGGAAGACGAGTAAGGCAAACCTCCCTCTCCCCGTGGGAGAGGGTTACGGTGAGGGGCAAAGACCGCACAATGCCCTATACTCACTTGAACCCGTATGAATTAACGGCGATAATTCGCCCCAATAAGCGATTTACGAATCAATCCCTTCCTCGTCGGGTTTAACGACGCGGAGGGGATTTTTTTTCATCTGTTTTTAACGCATCGACTTTAAAAGAGGTCAGGACATGAGCACTTTAGGTCATCAGTACGACAACTCTCTGGTATCTAACGCGTTTGGTTTTTTACGCCTTCCGATGAACTTCCAGCCGTACGACAGCGATGCTGACTGGGTGATCACCGGCGTGCCGTTTGATATGGCCACATCAGGCCGTGCGGGCGGTCGTCACGGCCCGGCGGCGATCCGTCAGGTTTCCACCAACCTGGCCTGGGAGCATAACCGCTTCCCGTGGAACTTCGACATGCGCGAACGCCTGAACGTGGTGGACTGCGGTGACCTGGTGTATGCCTTCGGTGACGCCCGTGAAATGAGCGAAAAGCTGCAGGCCCACGCCGAGAAACTGCTGGCTGCCGGTAAACGCATGCTCTCCTTCGGTGGCGACCACTTCGTGACCCTGCCGCTGCTGCGCGCCCACGCGAAACACTTCGGTAAAATGGCGCTGGTGCACTTCGATGCGCACACCGACACCTACGCGAACGGCTGCGAGTTCGACCACGGTACCATGTTCTACACCGCACCGAACGAAGGTCTGATCGATCCTAACCACTCCGTGCAGATCGGTATCCGTACCGAGTTTGACAAAGACAACGGCTTCACCGTACTGGACGCCTGTCAGGTGAACGATCGCGGTGTGGATGACATCATCGCGCAGGTTAAGCAGATCGTCGGTGATATGCCGGTGTACCTGACCTTCGACATCGACTGTCTGGATCCGGCGTTTGCCCCGGGTACCGGTACGCCGGTGATCGGCGGGCTGACCTCAGACCGCGCCATCAAACTGGTGCGCGGCCTGAAGGATCTGAACATTGTCGGGATGGACGTGGTGGAAGTGGCGCCTGCCTATGACCAGTCCGAGATCACCGCGCTGGCCGCGGCGACCCTGGCACTGGAAATGCTCTATATCCAGGCTGCGAAAAAAGGCGAATAAACCTTACGCGCTGATTGCTGCTGCGCGACGCATGCGCAGCAGCAACATTCCCCCCGCCAGCAGGGTGATAATCTGCGACACCACCAGCACGGAAAAGCCAGAGCTGACCGACCCCACCGATCTCATCACCATCCCCATCAGCAGTGGAATAAAGGCGGCACAAATATTGCCGATCCCATTAATGATGCCGTACGCGCTTCCCACCGCCTCCCGCGCGGCGTGATGTTGGATCACCGCCGGAATGGCCGCGCCCTGAAGTCCCCAGAAGACGTTAGCCGACAGCATAAACAGCGCCAGCCAGGCAGGCTGATGGCTGAGCATCAGCGCGATCACGGACAACGCCGTCAGCGCCCCGCCCGCGACAAACAGCAGCGGTGCCTGTTCCGGCCGCATTTTATCGAGCAGTACCCCGCCAAGGAATTTTGAGCCCAGGCTCAACAGGAAGGGGATGGCCGCGAGCATGCCCGTGGCGTGCAGCGAGAAGTGATGTTCGTCGCGTAGCCACGCCGGGAGCCAGGCGCTGCTCCCCCAGAGATAGCTCAGCGTGGCGATTTCAACCAGCAGGATCCAGCCCAACAGCGGGGTTTGCCACGCAAGCATCACTGTCTCTGCGAGCCCCCGTTTGTGCATTTTTACTGTACCGCGCGGTGCCGGTAGGAAACGCCAGATCAGGCCGCCACCGAGCACCAGGTTGATTGCCGCCAGCGCATAAAACGATCCGGCCCAGCCCAGATGGGCCATCAGCCAGGTCACCAGCGGAAAGCCCACGGCCAGACCGAGTGAGACGCCCAGTGCGGTCACGGCGTTGGGTTTGCCAACCTCTTCCGCACGAAAGTTATCGCTGATAAAGCGAGTTTTGAGTGAAAAGAGCGGTCCCTCAGCGATCCCCAGAATCACACGGGCGATGAGCATTCCCATTAGCGATCCGAGTAAGGGAGAAATGGCGCAGACCAGAGCCCAAATCGCAATGCTGCTTAATAATCCATGTCGATAATGCAGTTTGCTTTCGATAACCGGTGTTAATAATAAAGCCGATAATCCATAACCCAGAAGAAAGCAGGTCATTAACATTCCTTGTAACATTCTGTTTTCATTTAACTGGAAATGTTCGGCAAATTCCGGGTTTAAAATCATCACCGAGATATTTACCCGGTCAATGTAGGAAATAATAATGAGAAATAACAGTGCAATTGTGCCTTGCCATCTTGCCGTCATATTGCCCGCCTTATGCGTTCTCGCATTTATATTTTTATCAATGTGATTGTCACGGATGTAAAATGGTTCACCAGTGAAACTTGTTGTTTTTAAAGATGTATTTTTAAATGTGTTTCACAGGTGAAACACGGTGCTTTTTCAGTTGTTTATTTTTAAGGAAGAAAAAGAAAAGAAGTCAATATTTTTTATTTGCGCTTTGAGTTCATCACTAAAACGTATTCATTCACGCCTTAATAATGAAAATTTCATATCGCTGCATTTTTTCGTGATCCCTTGCACACTTAGCTTATTAATTGCCGATTTATTAACAAATTCGTCACATTGACGCTTGACGAAACATTCATCGCTTTTATATTGACCGTATTAAATAAGAAACAGAGTTTCATATATGAAACAAAAGCCTGGAGGATCGTGATGAGCTGGATAGGCGTATGTGACGCAGAACAAGTACAGGAAGATTTCCCTTTTAGCGGCAACGTTGAAGGTAAAGAGATCGGCGTTTATTTAATCGACGGCGAATATTACGCGCTGGAAGACGTATGCCCGCACGCCTATGCGCTGCTGAGTCAGGGCTTTGTCGAGGACGGCAAAGTGGAATGCCCGCTGCACGAGGCGGTGTTCGACGTCAAAACCGGCCAGTGCCTGCACGGCCCCGGCGGCCGAAACCTCAACCGCTACCCGGTTCGGGTATTTGAAAACCAAATCCAGATTACTTTTGTCGAGGAGACCGTGGCATGAGCGACATCCTGAACTTCAACCCGGCGCTGCCCGAAAGCCGCCAGTTTACGCCCCCGGCAGAGGGCGGGAACGGCGCCATTCATAAACCGGGTGAGTATCAGAACCTGATCTGGCAGACCCGCAGCCGGGTGCCGGAAAACTGGGAAATGAGCCTTATCGCCACGCTGGAAGATCTCTTTGAGCAGGGCGTTGAAACCTTGCCGGAGCTGGTCAACGGGCTGAACGCAGTGCGCATGCATGACCAGCAGGGCGAGCCATGGAGCAATGCCAGCTTCCAGGCATTCTTACAGGTTAACGGCTATTGAGGACGACGCGATGACAACTACCGTACAAAACTATCTCGATAAAGGTCTGCGTGGCCTCTGGTATCCGGTGCTGGCGAGCTGGGAAGTGCAGTCTGCGCCCGTGGGCATTACTCGTCTGGGCGAACAGATTGTGGTCTGGCGCAATAAAGACGGTCAGGTGCAGGCGCTGGAAGACCGCTGTCCGCACCGCGGCGCGCGTCTGTCGATGGGCTGGAACCTTGGCGACCGCATCGCCTGCTGGTATCACGGCGTGGAAGTGGCGGGAAACGGTGAAGTGAAAGACGTGCCCGCCGTGGACAAATGTCCGCTGGTCGGCCAGCAGTGCGTGCGCAGCTATCAGGTGCAGGAGGCGCACGGTGCCATCTTCCTGTGGTTTGGCGTCACCGCCGATCAGCAGCCGGACGAGCTGACCTTCCCGGATGAACTCGCCGACACGGAACATTTCAGCAACTTCCTCTGCACCGCAGCCTGGAAATGTAACTACCAGTACGCGCTGGAAAACGTGATGGATCCAATGCACGGTACGTATCTCCACTCCTCCTCGCACTCGATGGCGGAAGGGGATCGCAAGGCCGACATGGTCCTGCAGCCGACGAAGACCGGCTTTATCTTCGAGAAAAAAGGGCAGAGCGGCGTCAACTTCGACTGGGTGGAGCTGGGCAATAGTGGCACCTGCTGGATGCGACTGTCCATTCCCTATAAGAAGCGTTTCGGACCGGGTGGCCACTTCTTCATCGTTGGCATGGTGGTGCCGGAAGATAACGACAACTGCCGCGTCTTCTTCTGGCGTATCCGCCGCGTACAGGGCTGGCAGCGCGATATGTGGCGCTTCATGTACCGCAACCGCCTGGAAAAGCTGCACTGGGAGGTGCTGGAGCAGGACCGCGTAGTACTGGAAAGCCTGGCGCCAAACGCCCGCGACCACGAATACCTGTACCAGCATGATGTCGGCCTCTCGCGCCTGCGCCGCATGATGCAAAAGGCCGCTAAAGAGCAACTGGCGATGCGTGAAGCGCAGCAGGGAGCGGCCTGATGAATGCGCTGCTGAGCGGAAAACGCATTGTGGTGACCGGCGCCGCGCGCGGGCTGGGCTATCACTTCGCCAGCGCCTGCGCGGAGCAGGGCGCCGCGGTGGTGATGTGCGACATTCTTGAAGGCGAGCTGGCCGAAAGCGCACACGCTCTGCGGGCACAGGGTTTTACGATCGAATCGCACGTTATCGATCTCGCCGATCCGGCCTCCATTGAGCAGGTGTTCAATGCGATTGGCGAGCAGGGGCAGATTGACGGGCTGGTAAATAACGCGGCGATGGCGACCGGCGTGGGCGGCAAAAACATGCTCGATTACGACCCGGATCTGTGGGACCGGGTAATGCGCGTCAACGTCAAAGGCACCTGGCTGGTGACGCGCGCCGCCGTGCCGCTGCTGCGCGATGGCGCAGGGATCGTGAACGTGGCGTCCGACACAGCACTTTGGGGTGCGCCGCGCCTGATGGCCTACGTGGCCAGCAAAGGGGCCGTGATTGCCATGACCCGCTCAATGGCGCGCGAGCTTGGTGAAAAGCGTATTCGAATCAACGCCATCGCGCCGGGGCTGACCCGCGTCGAGGCAACGGAATATGTTCCCGCCGAACGACACCAACTCTACGAAAACGGCCGGGCGTTAACAGGGGCACAGCAGCCGGAAGATGTCACCGGCAGCGTGGTCTGGCTGTTAAGCGATCTGTCGCGGTTTATCACCGGGCAGCTGATCCCGGTCAACGGCGGTTTTGTCTTTAACTAAGGTAGGGCGATGATGGCAAACGATCAGGAAGTGAAGTATCTGGTACCGGGGCTGGAGCGTGGCCTGCAGCTGCTGTTAGCCTTTGGCGAGCAGCATCGCGAACTGACCTTTGCCGAGCTGCACCGGCTGGTGGATATGCCGAAGGCCACCGCCTACCGCGTGGTGCAGACCCTGGAGTATATGGGCTTTCTGGAACGCAACACCCGTACCAATACCTTCTCGCTCGGCATGAACGTGCTGCGTCTGGGTTTTGAGTACATCGCCTCGCTGGATGTGGCGCAGGTGGGTCAGCCGGTGATTGAACAGCTGCGCGACGTAAGCCAGTGCAGCAGCCATCTGGCGATCCGCGACGGGCGCGACATCATCTACATCGCCCGCGTCAGCGCCGCCGGATCACGCATCAACCAGGTCAGCATTGGTACCCGTTTGCCGGTGCACTGCACCTCGCTTGGCCGCATGCTTTTGACCGATATTTCCCGCGCCGATTTCGAACAGCTGTTCCCGCACGAGCGCCTGCCGGGCAACACACCGGGTCAGCTTCACGATCGTGAAGCCCTGTGGCAGATGGTGCAGCAGGACAAAGCCCGGGGGTACGTGATCGGTGAATCCTTCTTCCGCCACGGTATCTCCTCCATCGTTTATCCGGTGTTTGACCGAAGCCATCGCGTGGCGGCGGTAGTGAGCATTCTGGTGCCGTCGGAAGAGATCCCACAAGCCGACCGCGAGCGACTGCAAAACGAGGTTCGTCTGGCGGCGGACAAAATTTCTGGCTTCTTAGGGTATTTATCACAGGCCAGTTAAATCAGTGAGTTAACGTCAGGCGCTTTGCTGCGTCGGGCATGTTTTACGCCCAATTTGGGCCAGATGAGGCAACGAACGATGAGTGTAACCGGAATTGAAAAGCTGGAATTTGGCGTTGAAGACCTGACGCACTGCGCCAAATTTATGCGTGATTTTGGCCTGACGGGCGATGCCAGCGGCCAGCGTTTTACCACCCTGAGCGGCGCGCGCGTGGAACTTAACCCGATCGACAGCCCCGACCTGCCCCCGGCGTTTGAAGCGGGCAACACCCTGCGCCGCATGACATGGGCGGTTGCCGCACAGTCAGATCTGGATGCGCTGCGCCCGAAGCTTGCGCAGCAGCCCGGCTTTCGCGAAGTGGGTGATGCCCTGGAGTGTCTTGACCCGAACGGCATGACGCTGCGTGTGCAGGTCAGCCAGCAGAGCGACGTGGAACTGAATGTTGAGCCGATCAACCAGTGGGGCGACGCTCGCCGTATCGACACCCCCAGCCCGGTTTACGATCGCGCCCAGCCCATTAACGTGGGGCACGTGGTGTTCTTCGTGGAGGAGCTCGCGGCGGTGGAGACATTTTACCGCGAGGTGCTCGGCTTCCAGGTCTCTGACCGCTACATCAACCGCGCCGTGTTTCTGCGCTGCTGCGTGCGCGGGGGTCATCACAACCTGTTCCTGCTGCAGCTGCCGAACCGCAAGCGCGGCCTGAACCACGTGGCCTTTACCGTGCGCGATATTCACGAAGTGATCGGCGGCGGGATTGCGATGAACAAAAACGCCTGGAGCACGTTTATCGGACCCGGCCGCCATCCGGTGTCGTCAGCCTACTTCTGGTACGTCAACAGCCCGACCGGCGGGGCGTTCGAGTATTACACCAATGACGACTACCTGACGGAAAACTGGCAGCCGCGCGAGCTGGAGCATTCGCTGGTCTCCTTTACCGAGTGGGCGGTGGAAGGCGGGATCGATCACGACACGCGCCGCCAGCAGAAAAAACCGGAGGTGGTATGACGTCGCTCATTGTCATTATTGGTGGCGGTCAGGCGGGAGGCTGGGCGGCGAAAACCCTGCGCGACGAGGGCTTTGACGGTGAGATCTGCGTGGTGGCGGAAGAGGCGTGGGATTTCTATGAACGTCCACCGCTGTCGAAAGCGGCTCTGCTGGAGACGGACGCGACGCTTCCGCGACTCTTTACTGAAGAGGCTCAGCAGGCGCTGAATCTGACCTGGTACCGTCCGCTGCGCGCGGAGCAGATTGACCGCAATGCGAAAACGGTGCGTTTGAGCAACGGCGAACATCTTAGTTACAACATACTATTAATTGCCACCGGAGGGCGGGCGCGCCTGCCGGGCGAGGCATGGGCTGCGCATCCGCAGGTCTACACCCTCCGCCACTGGCAGGACGCGCAGCGCCTGAAACGTCGGCTTGCGGAAAGTCAAAAGCTGGCGATTGTGGGCGGCGGCTGGATAGGCCTGGAGATTGCCGCTTCTGCGCGCAAAAGCGGCGTCGCGGTCACCCTGTTCGAGCAGCAGCCTGCGCTGTGCATGCGCTCGGTGAGCGGCGAGGTATCGCAGCGCTTAGAGACCATTCACCGTGAGCAGGGCGTGGAGATCCGAACCGGCTGCGGCGCGCTGGAGCTGGAAGACGATAACGGCCTGCCGGTCATTCACTGTGATGGCAAACGTGAAACCTTTGATGCGGTGGTGGTAGGGATCGGCGTCGATCTCAATCTGGAACTGGCGCGCGACGCGGGGCTGCAAACCGAACGCGGGATCGTGGTGGATGCGCAGGGCCGCACGTCGGATCCGTCCATCTTCGCTGCCGGGGATGTGGCACAGCATCATCATTACGGCCTGTGTATTCAGTCCTGGGCCTTCGCCCAGAATCAGGCGGTGGCGGCGGCAAAAGCGATGCTTAACCCCGATGCGGCAGGTTATGACGACGCGCCGTGGCTGTGGTCGGATCAATACCAGCACAACATCCAGATCCTCGGCATTCCGCAGCCGGGCAGCCGCACCATAGTGCGTGAAGACGCGCTGTACTTCTCGCTGGACGAAAACGGGCGCCTGACGCAACTGGTGGCGTTCAACGATGCGCGCACCGTCAAGCTGGCGAAGCGCTGGATGGCGGCCGGGCGGGATTTATCAGACGTGCCGCTCGCCGACCCGACTTTTTCACTGATGTCATTGCGATAGCTAACCCGCACCCGTAGGGGGAGACATGACCACATTAGAGACCAACACCGCGCCCGTTGAGGCGAGCGGTGAGGGGACCCGCACGCCTGAAAAAGCGGTGCGCTGGGCCATCCCGCTGTCGCTGCTGGCCTGCGTGCTGCTGGCGTTTTTCGACAAAATCAGCATTGCCGCGCTGTTTTCTGACGGCCACTTCCAGCAGGCGATGGGCATCGATTTTGACACCACGCGCCTCGGCATTCTGATGAGCGCCTTCCTGTTGAGCTACGGCTTTTCATCGGTCTTTCTCAGTGGGCTGGGGGACAAAATCGCCCCGCTGCGGCTGCTCACCGGGATGATGGTGGTGTGGTGCGTGCTGATGGTGGCGATGGGCTTTACCCATAACTACACGCTGATGATCGTGCTGCGCATTCTGCTGGGCGTGGCGGAGGGGCCGCTGTTCCCGCTGGCCTTCGCCATTGTGCGCCACAACTTCCCACAGCATCTGCAGGCGCGCGCCACCATGCTGTGGCTGCTGGGCACGCCGGTAGGGGCGGCGATTGGCTTCCCGCTCTCACTCTGGCTGCTGAACACCTTCGGCTGGCAGAGCACCTTCTTCGTGATGGCGATGCTGACCGTACCGGTGCTGATCTTCGTGCGCGTCGGTCTGCGCGGGATCCGTCTGGAGGCGAAGAGCGGTACGTCACAGACCTCCCGGGACGAACGGCGTGCTGCACGGCGCGAGCTGTTTGTCAGCCCGCACTTCTGGATCATCTGCATCTTTAACATCGCTTTCCTGACCTACCTGTGGGGCATTAACGGCTGGCTGCCGGGCTACCTGATCAAGGGGAAGGGCATTCATCTGGAGCATGCGGGCTGGCTGTCGTCGATGCCGTTCATCGCCATGCTGGCGGGGGAAGTGATTGGCGCATGGCTCTCTGACCGGGCCGATAAGCGCGCAGCGGCCTGCTTCATCTCCATGGCGGGGGCCGCTGTCGGGCTCACGGCCGTAATGCACCTCGATACCCCGCTGACCATCATTGCGGCGATGAGCTTCAGCACATTCATGTGGGGCACCGGGGCACCCAACATTTTCGCCCTGCTGGCAAAGGCCACCCATCCACGGGTGAGCGCCACGGCGGGCGGCATTTTCAACGGGCTGGGAAACTTTGCGGGCGCGCTGTCGCCAGCGGTGATGGGCGCGCTTATCGCCTTCACCCACAGCATGGATTCCGGGCTGATTTTTCTGGCGGTGATGGCGGCGGTGGGCTGCGTCCTGTTACTGCCGCTGCTGAGACGTTACTGAGGAGAGTGTCATGACTGATTCAACCGTAACCAACCCATCTGGCATCAAACCTGACCACCTGACGATGGAAGAGTGGGTCGAGTCCCGTATTGCGCGCTTTGAGGGCCGCAAATACGACTGGAACGCGCTGAAGTTCCAGGCCGATTTTGACCCGAAATACCGCCGCGCGCAGATGCGCTATATCGGCACCGGTGCTACCGGCGTGGCGAGCGACACCAACACCGTACAGGCGGAGCATTTTACCTTTTCCACCATGGTACTGCCGTCGAAGTGCGAAGGGCCGCTGCACCTGCACGACGATGTGGAAGAGGTGTTCTTCATGCTCAAAGGGCAGATCACGCTGATGATCCAGGACGGCGATAACTACACCGAAACCGTGCTGCGCGAGCGTGACCTGATCTCCGTTCCGCCGGGGATCTATCGCGGGCTGTTTAACCACGGCGAAGAAGAGGCGCTGATGTGCGTCATGCTGGGCACCAACAAGCCGGAAATTCCGACCTACCCGGCGGACCATCCGCTCTCGAAAGTGAAGCGGAACTAAGGGGGCATGATGACGGGTTTTCGTGAACAGGGAAGCGGCATTCCGCTGATGCTGCTGCACGGGATCAGCTCTGGCGCAGCCTCCTGGCACAAGCAGATGGCGCTGAACGGTTTTCGCGTGCTGGCGTGGGACATGCCCGGTTATGGCGAAAGCCCGATGCTGGCCGCGGAACGGGCGAACGCGGGGGATTACGCCGATGCGCTGGCGGCGATGCTTGACCGGGCTGGCGTGTGGCAGGCGGTGCTGGTGGGCCATTCACTCGGGGCACTGGTTGCCAGCGCCTTTGCGGCGAAATATCCGGATCGAGTGCTGCATCTGGTGCTGGCGGACGCCGCGCAAGGTTACGGCCAGGCCGCGCCGGAGCAGCGCGAGCAGGTCTGGCGCAGTCGCGAGCAGCAGATGGCACTCGGCGGCGAAATCCTCGCGCAGACCCGCGCCGCAAAACTGCTGCGTCCCGGCGCGCGTGAAGCGGATATCGCCACCGTGGCAGCGGGCATGCGCAGGCTTCGCCCCGAGGGCTACCTCGCCGCCGCGTGGATGCTGGCGCACGACGATATTCATGGCTGGCTGAAGCGCTATTCAGGCAACTTTGAAGTGTGGTGCGGCGAGCAGGATGCGATCACGCAACCCGAGCTGGTGCAGGGGCTGGCGCTGCGCTACGGCATGCCGTTTATCGCCATTGCCCAGGCGGGACATGCCAGCTATCTCGATAATGACGCGTTTTTTAACCAACAGCTTTTACGTATTAACGAAGAGGTGCGCGATGAATGCACAAATTGACGGACGCGTAGCGGTCGTCACCGGCGGTTCTTCTGGTATTGGCTTTGAAACGCTACGCCTGCTGCTGGGCGAGGGGGCAAAAGTGGCCTTCTGTGGCCGCGATCCGGATCGCCTCGCCAGCGCCCATGCCGCGCTGCATAACGAATACCCCGACGGGGAGGTTTTCTCTTATCGCTGCGACGTGCTGAACGCTGACGAGATGCAGGCCTTCGCGGATGCCGTTCAGGTGCGCTTTGGTGCCGTGGACATGCTGATCAACAACGCCGGGCAGGGATACGTGGCGCACTTTCATGACACCCCGCGCGAGGCGTGGCTGCATGAAGCTGAACTCAAACTGTTTGGCGTGATCAACCCGGTGCAGGCGTTTCAGCCTTTGCTGGCGCAGTCCGACATCGCTTCCATCACCTGCGTGAACTCCCTGCTGGCGCTGCAGCCGGAGGAGCACATGATTGCCACCTCTGCCGCCCGCGCCGCGCTGTTGAATATGACGCTGACGCTCTCAAAAGAGCTGGTGGGCAAAGGCATCCGCGTGAATTCGATATTGCTTGGCATGGTGGAGTCCGGGCAGTGGCAGCGTCGCTTTGAAAACCGGACAGACAAAAGCCAGAGCTGGCCGGAGTGGACGGCGGAGATCGCCCGCAAACGCGGTATTCCGATGGCGCGTCTCGGCAAGCCGCAGGAGCCCGCGCAGGCGCTGCTGTTCCTCGCCTCGCCGCTGGCTTCGTTTACCACCGGTGCGGCACTGGACGTTTCCGGCGGCTTTTGCCGCCATCTGTAAGGACACATCATGAAAAAGATTATGTTGATTGGTTTTGGCGCCATGGCGCAGGCGGTGATTGAGCGCCTGCCCGCTGGCGTGGCTATCGGCTGGATTGTGGCGCGCGAGGCCCATCATGCGGCGATTCACGCGCAGCTTGGTGATGCGGTAGTGGCATTGACCTCACCGCAGGAATGCGCGCAAACGCCCGACCTGGTGCTGGAGTGCGCCAGCCAGCAGGCGGTAGCGCAGTACGGTGAGGACATTTTACGTCGCGGCTGGCATCTGGCGGTTATTTCGACCGGCGCACTGGCGGACAGCGCGCTTGATCAGCGCCTGCTCAATGCCGGCGGCAGACTGACGCTGCTCTCCGGGGCGGTAGCCGGTATCGACGGGCTGGCGGCGGCGAAAGAGGGCGGGCTGGCGCGCGTGACCTACCAGTCGCGTAAAAGCCCAGCCAGCTGGCGCGGCAGCTATGCCGAGCAGCTTATCGATCTTAATTCGGTAACTGCTGCGCAGGTCTTTTTTGAAGGCAGCGCCCGCGAGGCGGCACGACTGTTTCCGGCCAACGCCAACGTGGCGGCCACCGTGGCACTCGGCGGCGTGGGAATGGACGACACGCGCGTACAGCTGATGGTCGACCCGTCAACGAAACGTAACACCCACACACTGCACGTTGAAGGCGCGTTTGGTGAATTCCATCTGGAGCTAAGCGGCCTGCCGCTTGCCTCTAACCCGAAAACCTCCACCCTGGCGGCACTCAGCGCGGTACGCGCCTGCCGCGAGCTGGCCATGAGCTGAGGAGTGACGATGGACGATCTGAAGATATTTATCGGCGGCCAGTGGCGACACGGTGGCGGCAACCCGATGCAGAGCTATTTCCCGGCAGACGGGTCGATCAACGCGACGTTGAATGCGGCCAGTCCCGACGATCTGCATGACGCGATCGAGGCCGGCGAGCGCGCGTGGCGCGATCCCGCCTGGCGCCACAGCCTGCCGCATACACGGGCGAAGATCCTGCACAAGGTGGCAGATCTCATTGAATCCCGCGTCGACGAGCTGGCGCAGATGCAGAGCCGCGATAACGGCAAGCCGCTGGCGGAGGCCCGTGGGCTGGTAATGAGCGCGGCGGGAACGGCGCGCTACTTTGCCGCCGCCTGCGAGCTGCTGGAAGGGGAACTTCCGACGCCGCGCCAGCCGGATTTACTGACCCTGAGCCGCTATGAGCCGCTCGGCGTGGTGGCGGCCATCACGCCGTGGAACTCGCCGATTGCCAGCGAGATGCAGAAGGTCGCTCCGGCCATTGCCGCGGGTAACGCGGTGATCCTCAAGCCCGCCGAAGCCACGCCGCTGATGGCGCTGGAGCTGGCGCGGATATTTGAACAGGCCGGGCTGCCCGCCGGGCTGCTGAGCGTGCTACCGGGCAAAGGCTCGGTGATTGGCGACGCGCTGGCACGCCACCCTAAGGTACGCAAAATTTCCTTTACCGGCGGTACCACCACGGGCCGTCACCTGGCCCACGTGGCGGCGGAAAAACTGATCCCGGCATCGCTGGAGCTGGGCGGAAAATCGCCGACTATCGTGCTGGAGGATGCGGATATCGAGCAGGCCGCGCGCGGGATCTGCTACGGCATTTTCAGCTCGGCGGGGCAGGCGTGCATCGCCGGTTCACGGCTGTTTATCCACGAGAGCCTTTACGCCCCGCTGATGGCGCGGCTGCTGGAGTTAACCCGCGGTCTGCGCGTCGGACATCCGTTTACCGACGGTGTCCACGTTGGGCCGCTGATCAATGAAAAACATCGTCAGAGCGTACAGGCGTACGTTGAGCTGGCAAAGCGTGAAGAGGGCCGCGTGCTGTGCGGTGGAGAGATCCCGGCCGATCCCACACTGGCAAGCGGCAGCTTCTTCCTGCCAACGATTATCGAAGGGCTGAGCAACAGCGCCCGTGTCTGCCAGGAGGAGATCTTTGGCCCGGTGCTGGTGGCGATGCCGTTTCGCGATGAAACCTCGCTTATCCGCGAGGCCAACGACTCGGTTTACGGCCTGGCCGCCGGGATCTGGACACGCGATACCGGGCGCGCGCTGCGCTTAAGCGAACAGCTTGAGGCCGGCACGGTGTGGATCAACACCTACAAAGTATTTGCGATTTCGACCCCGTTCGGGGGCTTTAAAGAGAGCGGTCTGGGCCGCGAGAAGGGCATTCAGGGGCTGAAAGCCTGGATGCAGCAAAAGAGCATTTATCTGGCGACGGGTAACAGCGTCAACCACTGGTGCGACTGAGAAAGGGTGAGCAATGAGCGAAATGATAACCGTCGGCGACGCCATCGCCAGAACGCTGGAGCAGTATCAGGTTGAGGCCATCTACGGCGTCATCTCTATTCACAACCTGCCCATCGCGGATGCAGTAGGGCAGCGCGGCAACATCCGCTTTGTACCGGCACGCGGCGAAGCGGGGTCTGTCACCATGGCTGATGCCCACGGACGTTTTTCCGGCCTTGGCGTGGCGCTGACCAGCACCGGCGCGGGCGCGGGTAACGCCGTAGGCGCGCTGGTGGAGGCGATGAACGCCTGCACGCCGCTGCTGCACCTGACCGGGCAGGTAGAAAAAGCCTGGCTGGATGCCGACACCGGGTTTATCCATGAAACCCGCGACCAGCTGACTTTCCTGAAGGCCAGCTCAAAACGGGCGTATCGCATCAGCAATGCCAGTCAGGCGATAGCGATTTTGCATAAAGCGATTCAGGAGGCGCAGACGCCGCCGTGCGGGCCGGTCTCCGTGGAGATCCCGATTGATATTCAGGGCGCGAAAATTCCGCTGTCGCTGGTGACCGCTCCGGTGAAACCGGCGTCGGTTTCGCCGGTAGATGTCGGGAGTGTTAATGCGCTTTGGGCGCAACTCAAGCAGGCGAAACAGCCGCTGCTGTGGCTGGGCGGCGGTGCGCTGGGCTGCGCGGACGCAGTGAAAAAGCTGGCGGATGCAGGTATCACCGTGATCTCCAGCACTCACGCGCGCGGCGTACTGCCGGACAGCCATCGCGCCAGCCTGCGGGCATTCCACAACTCGCCATCGGTTGAAGCGCTGATCGCGCAGTGTGACTTTACGCTGATCGCCGGTTCACGTCTGCGCAGCAATGAGACCCGTTCATGGACGCTCGAACTGCCTTCTCCGCGCGTACAGATCGATATCGACCCGGCGGCGGCAAGCCGTAACTATCTGATGGATAACACGCTGGTAGCCGACTGCTCAGCGTTGCTGAGCGCGCTGGCTGAAAAAGCACAGGGGCGTGAATGGGGGAATGCTCAGTGGGATGGTCTGGTTCAGGAGGCGGTGACACAGGCAGAACGTGGGCTGCGTGAACAGTGCGGCGTCTATGCGCAACTCAACGATGCCATAGAGAAAGCGCTACCTGAAGATGGTCTGCTGGTGCGCGATATTACCGTTTCCGGTAGCCTGTGGGGCAGCCGACTGTTCCGCGCCAGGGGGCCGCTGATGAATATTCACTCTCTGGCCGGGGCAATTGGCATGGGTCTGCCGATGGCGATTGGCACCGCGATTGCCAACCCACAGCGCAAAGTGGTGGGGCTGGTGGGGGACGGCGGTCTGAGCCTGAATCTGGGCGAACTGGCGACGCTGGCGCAGGAGAAGGCCAACGTGACGTTGCTTATCATGAATGACGGCGGCTACGGCGTGATGCGCGGTATACAGGACAAATATTTCGGTGGCCGTCAGTACTATAACGAGCTGCATACGCCGGACTTTACCCTGTTGGCACAGGCGATTGGCCTGCAGTCATGGAGCGTTGAGCGGGCAGAGGATTTTGATGCGGTGATGACGGAAGCGCTGGCGATGCCGGGACCGTCGGTAGTGGAAGTGCGGATGGGACAAATTGGCGCGCTGAAGTTTGCCGGGCCGCCGCAGAAGACGCTTTACTAGCTGTTTTTCCCTCACCCCGGCCCTCTCCCAAAGGGAGAGGGTGATCGCGTTCCCTCTCCCTTTGGGCTGAGGGTTCCCCAGAAAAATGAAAAGCACGATGAAGTGTGATCTACTGGTTGCGCTAACAAATCAGAAGAGACCTCATCGTGCCTTTACAGACAGTCTGCCAGAAATTTTTCTCCGCGTCTTTACCGGACGTTCACAGCTTCCGGATTAATGTCCTTGTTTCCATGGCCGTTGCCCTCACGCACGGTGCGGATCTGACCCTGACCAGCCTTGGTCGCTCTCTTCCCGGCAGGGCGCACGTCAAAAATAAAATTAAACGTGTTGACCGTGCCCTGGGTAATACCGCCCTTCACCGGGATATTCCCCGTATTCAGCATCTGCTCACACATACCATCACCTCCCTGATGCCCTTCTGTGTGATTGCTGTCGACTGGACAGGCTGGCATGACAGGAACTGGTATCTTCTGCAGGCAAGCCTGGTCTGTAATGGTCGCTCACTGCCGCTTATGAGTGAGGTTGTCCCCGCAGAGCTGGCGCAGAACAGCGATGTACAATGCCGCTTCCTTGACCGCCTGCATGATGCCATCCCGAAAGATAAAGCCGTCACCATCATTACGGATGCAGGCTTCCGGACAGACTGGTTCCGGCATGTCAGCCAGCTGGGCTGGAGCTTCACCGGCAGGGTCAGGGGCTGCATCAGCTTCCGGCTGGACGGAGATAAAAAGTGGATGAAAATCAGTGAGCTTGAGGCTACCGGACAACCGGTCTGCGTGGGTTACGGTGTCCTGTCCCGTAAACCACGAACGCCCTGTTACGGCCGGTTCTATCTGCATAAGCGCCCTGACGCAGGGCGTCAGGGAAAAGGGGGGATGCCGAAAACACAGCGGGAACACCGCAGTAGCGCGCGGGAGCCCTGGCTGCTGTTCAGTAATGCAGAGGGACTGGAGCCGCACCAGATAATGGCCCTGTACAGCCGCAGAATGCAGATAGAACAAAACTTCCGGGACGACAAAAGTCCACGCTTCGGGTTCGGTCTGAGGCTGAGCCGGAGTCAGGGAAAAGGGCGACTGGAAGTGCTGAATATGGTCGCGGCAATGGCAAGCCTGGTGATGTGGCTGGCAGGTTACAGGGCAGAAAGGCAGTGTTTACACTGGCACTATCAGGCAAGCAGCATCAGGCACAGACGGGTTCTGTCATACCTGAGTCTGGCGGAAGAAGTCATCCGGCATGAGCCCGGGAAAGTGAGACGGCTGAATATAGTTAACGAGATGAAAAAGCTGGGAAAAGAGTACAGTAATATGGTCATGGTGGCATGACCATATTACTGGGGATCCCTCAGCCCTTTGGGAGAGGGATAGGGTGAGGGGACAAACTCAGAACACGTTAAACGGGTATTCCACGTAAGCGCGGATCTCATCCCCGCCCACGTTGTAATCGCTGGCGTTGCTGGAGACGCGCAGTACGGAATAGCGCAGTTTCAGCTTCAGATCTTTCGCCGGGCCGTCCTGCACCTGATACTGGATCTGGTTAAACCATTCATGCTCTTTGCCGTTACTGGTTTCAGCGGTTTTAATGTTGTCGCCACGCACGTAGGCGGTGGTCCAGCTCAGACCCGGCAAACCGAGACCGCCAAAGTCCAGCCCGTAAGACGCCTGCCATGAACGTTCGTCTTCACCGTTAAAATCAGACCAGTAGGAGTTCGCCAGCCAGATGGTGTTGCCGCCGTCACCAACACCGCCCTGGTCGCGGTAGCCGCCATAGTTGTAGCCGGTGCTTCCGCTGCTCTGCTGGTACGCCACTTTGAACGTATGGATATCCCAGATGTAGCTCGCCGCCAGGCTCCAGATGGTGTTGCTGCGGCCCGTGTCGAGGCTGTCTGCGTAGCCCTGATCCAGACGCGAGTTGTAGCCGTTAAAATCGAGTACCAGCTGCTGGCCAGTGCTGAACGGCTGTTTGAAATTCATGCCCAGATATTGCTTGTTCATCACCTCTTCATTATGGGAGGCGTACAGCGCGCCGCTGAACTGGTCATTAAACTGGTAGCTCGCCCCGCCGAAGGAGAAACCCTTGAGGCCGCTGTCGTGGCGATCGTCACTTTTACGCTGCTCGTCGGTGAAATAACCGGCGTTGATTTCCAGACCGTCGATCTCCTTAGAGGTCAGCATGGTGCCGGTGTAGCTTTCAAACAGCAGGCGGGAGCTGTCGGCGTTAATGATTGGCAGCTCGGGACGCTGATTACCGTAGCTGAGTACGGTATTCGAGATGCGCATTTTGGCGGTCGCGCCAAATTTCGCCAGATCGGATTTTGCGCGTCCGTCGTCTTCCTGTTTAAAGAAGTCAATGCCACCTGCGCCGCTCTTACCGCGGCCACCGTCCAGACGCACGCCATACTGCGCAATGCCGTCCACGCCAAAGCCAACCACTCCTTCGGTATAACCTGATTCAAAGGTGGCGATGATACCCTGACCCCATTCTGCTTTATCCTGCTGGCCCTGATGATAATCACGGCTGATATACGCATTGCGTAAAAACAGATCTAAATGGCTGTCATTAATAAAACCCTGGCTGTCTGATTGTTGGCTTGCAACGGCAGGTAATGTGACAAATATGCTTAACGCAACTAACGATAATTCTTTTTTCACGGAGGGAACGTCTCTGTCTTAATATATTAATTTGAATTACTGCGGATTCGATAATTACCCGAAAAGTAACCGATTGCAATAATTATGTGACCAGACATTTCAATGGTGAAGGGCAGGTGTGACGGGGCTTTTGTGGGTGTTACCGATATGTGCGGTTAAGTTAGCAATTCATGCGAAATAAAAAGGAGGCAAATTTGCCTCCTTCCAAAATTATTTAATTCCGTCTGCGGCCATACGGTCGCGAATATGTTGTGCACGCGCTTCTGAGGCCGGGTGATCATCAAACATGGAGCTTTGACGTCCGGCTTCCAGTTTAGCCAGCTTTTCAAAACTGGTGGCTAAACCTGCTGGATTGATACCGCGTTTGCGCAACAGATCGTAGGAGTAGTCATCCGCTTCGGACTCCTGACGTTGAGAGAACTGGGAGTTAACCAGCTTTTCGCCCACATCGCCAAGCTGTGACTGGGACAGGCTGCCCACAATACCGCCCGCAGAAGCCGCCGCCGCGCGGATGGCGTTAGTGCCTAAGGCGACCTGCATCCCTTTCTTCACGTGGCCGAGGGCAACGTGGCCCATTTCATGGCCGATCACCGCTTCCACTTCGTTGTCGGTCATCATGTCCATTAACCCGCTGTAAACGCGGATACAGCCGTTCGCCATGGCAAAGGCGTTCACGTCTTTCGCGACGTACACTTTATAGTTCACCGGCTGACCGTTAATGTTATCGCCAAGCGCAGAGGCAATTTTATTCAGACGCTGCGTGTAGGGACTGTTGGCCGGGGCAATCGTAGCCTTTCCATCCATATCTTTACAGGCCTGGTCGCTCAGGGCTTTAACCTGCGCGTCGCTCAGGGAATAGGCCTGAAAAGCTTCTGCGCCTGAGGACATCAGGCCGTTAGAATCCATATTCTGACAACCGCTCAGCAGGAACGTTGTACCCAGGGCCAGCACTAATGCACGCATTTTCATGAGGTTGCTTCCGTACTCGTTAATCTGAATAAAATCCGAAAAGTACACCGACAGCGAAGCCGGGGTCGGGCTAAGTATAAGGAATATCGACGGGCCCGGGCGAGCAGATTGCGCAACATGCGAGCATGATCCAGAGATTTCTTAAGCGGCAAAAGAATGCTCCATGTACATGGCATGCCGCTTGGGTTACATTGTTGGCACTTTTTTCCGGCGTAGCCCAAAACGCGCTGTCGTCAAGGGCATGGCCTTTAACAGTCCGATCTGGAGTTAAAATGTCCTCACGTAAAGAGCTTGCTAATGCTATTCGTGCGCTGAGCATGGACGCAGTACAGAAAGCCAAATCTGGCCACCCAGGGGCCCCTATGGGTATGGCTGATATCGCCGAAGTCCTGTGGCGTGATTTCCTGAACCACAACCCGCAGAACCCGGCATGGGCTGACCGCGACCGTTTCGTGCTGTCTAACGGCCACGGCTCAATGCTGATCTACAGCCTGCTGCACCTCACTGGCTACGATCTGCCTATCGAAGAGCTGAAAAACTTCCGTCAGCTGCACTCCAAAACCCCGGGTCACCCGGAAGTGGGTTACACCGCAGGTGTTGAAACCACGACCGGCCCACTGGGTCAGGGTATTGCGAACGCGGTGGGTATGGCGATTGCTGAGAAGACTCTGGCGGCGCAGTTCAACCGTCCTGGTCACGACATTGTTGACCACTTCACCTACGCGTTCATGGGCGACGGCTGCATGATGGAAGGCATTTCTCACGAAGTGTGCTCCCTGGCAGGTACCCTGAAGCTGGGCAAACTGGTTGCGTTCTACGACGACAACGGTATCTCCATCGACGGTCATGTTGAAGGCTGGTTCACTGATGACACTGCGGCACGTTTCGAAGCCTACGGCTGGCACGTTGTGCGTGGCGTTGATGGCCACGATGCTGACTCGATTAAACGTGCAGTAGAAGAAGCGCGTGCGGTCACTGACAAACCATCCCTGCTGATGTGCAAAACCATCATCGGTTTCGGTTCTCCGAACAAAGCGGGCACCCACGATTCCCACGGTGCGCCACTGGGCGACGCGGAAATCGCGCTGACCCGTGAAGCGTTGGGCTGGAAACACCCTGCATTCGAAATCCCATCTGAAATCTATGCCCAGTGGGATGCCAAAGAAGCGGGTCAGGCGAAAGAAGCGGCCTGGAACGAGAAGTTCGCGGCTTACGCTAAAGCCTTCCCACAGGAAGCGGCTGAATTCACCCGTCGTATGAAAGGTGAAATGCCGTCTGACTTCGACGCGAAAGCGAACGAGTTCATCGCTAAACTGCAGGCGAACCCATCTAAAATCGCCAGCCGTAAAGCGTCTCAGAATGCGATCGAAGCGTTCGGTCCATGGCTTCCAGAATTCCTCGGCGGCTCCGCTGACCTGGCACCGTCTAACCTGACCCTGTGGTCTGGCTCTAAGCCAATCAACGAAGATGCGGCCGGTAACTACATCCATTATGGTGTACGTGAATTCGGTATGACCGCTATCGCGAACGGTATCTCCCTGCACGGTGGTTTCCTGCCGTACACCTCTACCTTCCTGATGTTCGTGGAATATGCCCGTAACGCCGTGCGTATGGCTGCGCTGATGAAACAGCGTCAGGTGATGGTTTATACCCACGACTCCATTGGTCTGGGCGAAGATGGTCCAACTCACCAGCCGGTAGAGCAGGTTGCTTCTCTGCGTGTCACCCCGAACATGAGCACATGGCGTCCATGTGACCAGGTGGAATCTGCAGTGGCATGGAAATACGGCGTTGAGCGTCAGGACGGTCCAACCGCGCTGATCCTCTCCCGTCAGAACCTGGCACAGCAGGATCGTACCGAAGAGCAGCTGGCGAACATCGCCCGCGGTGGCTACGTGCTGAAGGATTGCGCGGGACAGCCAGAGCTGATCTTCATCGCAACCGGTTCTGAAGTTGAGCTGGCTGTTGCAGCCTGGGACAAACTGACTGCCGAAGGCGTTAAAGCGCGCGTGGTTTCCATGCCGTCTACCGATGCGTTCGACAAGCAGGATGCTGCTTACCGTGAATCCGTACTGCCTAAAGCCGTTTCCGCACGCGTGGCGGTTGAAGCGGGTATCGCTGACTACTGGTTCAAATACGTGGGCCTGAACGGCGCTATCGTCGGTATGACCACCTTCGGTGAATCTGCTCCGGCAGAGCAGTTGTTCGAAGAGTTCGGCTTCACCGTTGAGAACGTTGTCGCTAAGGCTAAAGAACTGCTGTAATTGCCGTTTTGCCCGGTGGCGCTTACGCTTACCGGGCCTACAAATGGCTCGAAAGTAGGCCGGGTAAGCGTAAGCGCCACCCGGCTTTTTTGTAGGCACTATTCCTCAGACATGTAACTGCTCTGTAAATTATTCCATCTAAAATGTGACGCAAGTCATATAGCTCGCTTATTCATCTGGACAGACATTCCTTTTATTCCCCGATTCGCTTATTCTTGCTGAAGCGTTTCAGTCGATTAAATGTTCGACAATTGACCAATCAATCGCAGTTTGTGATAGCAAAGATTCCCCTTCGGGCGTAGCTGGATTACTCTTTCAGCCACCTCGAACTCAGGGACAGCTTTGCAGGAGATCTATGACCGTACGCGTAGCGATTAATGGCTTCGGTCGCATCGGGCGCAACGTGGTTCGTGCTTTATATGAATCCGGGCGTCGGGCGGAAATTACCGTGGTGGCAATCAATGAACTGGCGGATGCTGCGGGCATGGCGCATTTATTGAAATATGACACCAGCCACGGACGCTTTGCCTGGGACGTGCGCCAGGAAAGGGATCAGCTGTTTGTCGGTGACGATACGATCCGCGTACTGCATGAGCGCAATATTGCCGCGCTACCGTGGCGTGAACTGGGTGTGGATGTGGTGCTTGACTGTACCGGCGTATATGGCAACCGCGAACACGGCGAAGCGCATCTCACCGCCGGCGCGAAAAAAGTCCTGTTCTCTCATCCCGGCAGTAACGACCTCGACGCAACGGTCGTTTTCGGCGTCAATCAGCATGAGCTACAAGCCGAACACCGTATTGTCTCCAACGCCTCCTGCACCACCAACTGCATTATTCCGGTCATTAAACTGTTAGACGATGCATATGGCATTGAATCCGGCACCGTGACCACGATTCACTCCGCCATGCACGATCAGCAGGTCATCGACGCCTACCACCCGGATTTACGACGCACGCGTGCTGCGAGCCAGTCAATCATCCCGGTGGATACAAAACTGGCTGCCGGGATCACCCGAATTTTCCCGCAGTTTAATGACCGTTTCGAAGCGATTGCCGTGCGTGTACCGACGATAAACGTCACCGCAATTGACCTCAGCGTGACGGTAAAAAAACCGGTAAAAGCCTGTGAAGTCAACCTGTTGCTGCGAAAAGCGGCACAGGGGGCATTTCATGGTATAGTTGACTATACGGAATTACCGTTGGTCTCAGTGGATTTTAACCACGACCCGCACAGCGCCATTGTTGATGGCACGCAAACGCGCGTCAGTGGCGCACACCTTATCAAGACGCTGGTCTGGTGTGATAACGAATGGGGCTTTGCTAACCGAATGCTCGACACCACGTTAGCAATGGCTGCCAAAGGTTTCAGGTAAGACGCATCGTGCGTCTGCAAAACTTTAAGAATCAACGAGAGGATTCACCATGTCTGTAATTAAGATGACCGATCTGGATCTGGCTGGTAAACGCGTTTTCATCCGTGCGGATCTGAACGTGCCAGTTAAAGATGGCAAAGTGACCAGTGACGCGCGTATCCGTGCATCTCTGCCAACCATCGAACTGGCTCTGAAGCAGGGTGCGAAAGTGATGGTGACCTCCCACCTGGGTCGTCCAACTGAAGGCGAGTACAACGAAGAGTTCTCTCTGCTGCCGGTTGTTAATTACCTGAAAGACAAACTGTCCAGCCCGGTTCGCCTGGTGAAAGATTACCTGGATGGCGTGGAAGTGGCTGCCGGTGAGCTGGTGGTGCTGGAAAACGTTCGCTTCAACAAAGGCGAGAAGAAAGACGACGAAGCACTCTCCAAAAAATACGCGGCGCTGTGCGACGTATTCGTAATGGATGCATTCGGTACTGCGCACCGTGCGCAGGCGTCTACCCACGGTATCGGTAAATTCGCAGACGTTGCGTGCGCTGGTCCTCTGCTGGCCGCGGAACTGGATGCGCTGGGTAAAGCACTGAAAGAACCTGCTCGTCCAATGGTTGCCATCGTGGGTGGTTCTAAAGTTTCTACCAAACTGACCGTTCTGGATTCCCTGTCTAAAATCGCTGACCAGCTGATCGTTGGCGGTGGTATCGCGAACACCTTCGTTGCCGCTCAGGGCCACAACGTTGGTAAATCCCTGTATGAAGCAGACCTGGTTGACGAAGCCAAACGCCTGCTGGGCACCTGTGATATCCCGGTTCCGACCGATGTTCGCGTTGCCACTGAGTTCTCCGAAACGGCGACTGCTACCCTGAAATCTGTAAACGACATCAAAGATGAAGAGCAGATTCTGGACCTGGGTGACGTTTCTGCACAGAAACTGGCTGAAATCCTGAAAAACGCAAAAACTATCCTGTGGAACGGTCCTGTTGGCGTGTTCGAATTCCCGAACTTCCGTAAAGGGACTGAAATTGTTGCTAACGCTATCGCAGACAGCGAAGCGTTCTCTATCGCAGGCGGTGGTGACACCCTGGCAGCAATCGACTTGTTCGGTATCGCTGACAAAATCTCCTACATCTCCACTGGTGGCGGCGCATTCCTCGAATTCGTGGAAGGCAAAGTTCTGCCAGCAGTAGCAATGCTCGAAGAGCGCGCTAAGAAGTAAGCCATTCAAGGGCAGGGAAACCTGCCCAATTTTCAGCGCGCTTTAAGAGCTCGCACCTTTTCTAACGGCCGAAGATACAGGACTAAGCAACATGTCTAAAATTTTTGATTTCGTAAAACCTGGCGTGATCACTGGTGATGACGTTCAGAAAGTGTTCCAGGTAGCTAAAGAAAACAACTTTGCTCTGCCAGCAGTTAACTGCGTGGGTACTGACTCCATCAACGCCGTACTGGAAACCGCTGCAAAAGTTAAAGCACCGGTTATCGTACAGTTCTCTAACGGCGGCGCTGCGTTCATCGCAGGTAAAGGCGTGAAAACTGACATTCCTCAGGGTGCTGCAATCCTGGGCGCTATCTCTGGTGCGCACCACGTACACCAGATGGCTGAACACTACGGTGTTCCAGTTATCCTGCACACTGACCACTGCGCGAAGAAACTGCTGCCGTGGATCGACGGTCTGCTGGACGCGGGTGAAAAACACTTCGCGGCTACCGGTAAGCCACTGTTCTCTTCTCACATGATCGACCTGTCTGAAGAGTCTCTGGAAGAGAACATCGAGATCTGCTCCAAATACCTGGCGCGCATGTCCAAAATGGGCATGACCCTGGAAATCGAACTGGGTTGCACCGGCGGTGAAGAAGACGGCGTGGACAACAGCCACATGGACGCTTCTGCTCTGTACACTCAGCCAGAAGACGTTGATTACGCTTACACCGAGCTGAGCAAAATTAGCCCACGCTTCACCATTGCAGCGTCTTTCGGTAACGTACACGGCGTTTACAAACCAGGTAACGTGGTTCTGACCCCAACCATCCTGCGTGACTCTCAGGAATACGTGTCCAAGAAACACAACCTGCCGCACAACAGCCTGAACTTCGTCTTCCACGGCGGTTCCGGTTCTTCTGCTCAGGAAATCAAAGACTCCGTAAGCTACGGCGTAGTGAAAATGAACATCGATACCGACACCCAGTGGGCAACCTGGGACGGTATCCTGCAGTACTACAAAGCGAACGAAGCTTACCTGCAGGGCCAGCTGGGCAACCCGAAAGGCGAAGACCAGCCGAACAAGAAATACTACGATCCACGCGTATGGCTGCGCGCAGCGCAGACGTCCATGGTGACCCGTCTGGAGCAGGCATTCAAAGAGCTGAACGCGATCGACGTTCTGTAATTTGAGCTGCTGACAGCATCAGGAGGCCCGCAAACGCGGGCCTTTTTTTATGCTTTTTCAATACCCTGTCAGATCGGTTTTTGTGATCTGTTTGGCAAAACTTGCGCTTTTTGTTTACCCTTTACGGACCTGCCTGTCTCCATGGGGGATGGATTTGTGTTTTGGTTTAACAAAAGGAAGAATAAATGGAACAACTCGATGTTGTAGACAGCATCAATAACGCCGGTAACTGGCTGGTGCGCAACCAGGCGCTGCTGCTGAGTTACGCCGTGAATATCGTCGCGGCGATTGCCATCATCATCGTCGGGATGATCGTGGCGCGTATTGTATCGAATGCGGTCAACCGGGTGATGGTAGCGCGACATATCGACGCTACGGTGGCTGACTTTCTCTCTGCGCTGGTGCGCTATGGTATCATCGCGTTTACGCTGATTGCTGCACTGGGGCGCGTGGGGGTACAAACGGCATCGGTGATCGCCGTGCTTGGTGCCGCGGGTCTGGCTATTGGTCTGGCGTTACAGGGCTCGCTCTCAAACCTGGCGGCAGGCGTTCTGCTGGTCACCTTCCGTCCGTTCCGTTCCGGTGAGTATGTTGATCTGGGCGGCATTGCCGGTACCGTACTGCAGGTACAAATTTTCTCAACCACTCTGCGTACCGTTGACGGGCGTATCGTTGTGGTCCCGAACGGGAAAATCATCGCGGGCAACATTATTAACTTTTCTCGCGAGCCGGTGCGCCGTAACGAGTTAATTATCAGCGTGGCGTATGATTCCGATATTGATCAGGTGAAATCGCTGATTGCTAACATCATCGCCTCCGACGATCGTATTCTGAAAGACAAAGAGCAGACCGTGCGCCTGCACGAACTGGGTGCTTCCTCTATTAACTTCGTGGTGCGTATCTGGAGCAAAAGCAGCGATCTGCAAAACGTGTACTGGGACGTGCTGGAGCGCATTAAGCGCGAGTTTGACGCCAACGGCATCAGCTTCCCGTATCCGCAGATGGACGTAAACGTCAAAAAAGTAAAAGAAGCCGAATAACGTCTCCCGTAGGCCCGGTAAGCGCTAGCGCCACCGGGCTTTTATTTTATTAGCTATGCTAATACCCAATTAATATTATCAATTTCCTCTAATGTTCTTCTCGCAGTATAGTCTGCTCCAAAGACAATTCTGCGAGATAAATGTCATGTTATCGTATTATTTTCAGGGGCTTGCGTTAGGCGCAGCCATGATCCTTCCCCTCGGTCCGCAAAATGCGTTTGTCATGAACCAGGGGATTCGCCGCCAGTATCATCTGATGATTGCTCTGCTGTGCGCGGTAAGCGATTTACTGCTGATTTGTGCCGGGATTTTTGGCGGGAGTGCGCTGCTGATGCAGTCACCCTGGCTGCTGGCGCTGGTGACCTGGGGCGGGGTCGCCTTCCTGCTGTGGTACGGATTCGGTGCGTTAAAAACGGCAATGAGCAGTAACCTGGAGCTGGCGAGCGCCGAAGTGATGAAGCAGGGGCGCTGGAAGATCATCGTCACCATGCTGGCGGTAACGTGGCTTAACCCGCACGTCTATCTCGACACGTTTGTGGTGCTCGGGAGCCTGGGTGGGCAACTGGACGTTGAGCCGAAGCGCTGGTTTGCCCTGGGCACGGTGAGTGCCTCCTTCCTCTGGTTCTTTGGCCTCGCCATTCTGGCGGCGTGGCTGGCACCCCGTTTGCGTACCGCCAAAGCCCAGCGGATCATCAACACGCTGGTGGGCGTGGTGATGTGGGTCATTGCCTTTCAGCTGGCGAAAGAGGGTATTCATCATGTTCAGGGATTGTTCAACTAAGCGTTGTCTTATGGACAACTGAGCAGGACCCGCTAAGCTTGCTGGCATGCGCCTTGTTGTTAGGGCACTCTTCGCAACATGGAGGAATGACAGTGAAGTTTAACGTGATGGCCCTGGCGGCATTAGTAAGTTTGGGTGCGGTGTCTGTTCAGGCGAATGAATTGCCAAATGGTCCGCACATCGTCACTTCCGGCACCGCCAGCGTGGATGCGGTACCGGATGTTGCGACGCTGGCAATTGAAGTCAACGTGGCCGCGAAGGATGCCGCTTCCGCCAAGAAGCAGGCTGACGATCGTGTTGCGCAATATCTCTCTTTCCTGGAGCAGAACGGTGTTGCCAAAAAAGACATCAGCTCTGCGAACCTGCGTACTCAGCCTGATTACGACTACCAGAACGGCAAAAGTATCCTGAAAGGCTATCGCGCGGTGCGTAGCGTTGAAGTGACCGTCCGCCAGCTGGATAAGCTGAACTCCCTTCTGGATGGCGCGTTGAAGGCGGGTCTGAACGAAATTCGTTCCGTCTCACTGGGCGTTGCGCAACCGGAGAAATACAAAGACGAAGCGCGTAAAGCGGCAATTGATGATGCGATGCATCAGGCGCAGCAGCTGGCCGCTGGCTTTAAGAGTAAGCTCGGCCCGGTGTATAGCGTGCGTTACCACGTCTCTAACTATCAGCCAAGCCCGATGGTACGGATGATGAAAGCCGATGCGGCGCCGGTATCTGCTCAGGAAAGCTATGAGCAGCCGACCATTCAGTTCGACGATCAGGTTGATGTGGTGTTCCAGCTGGAGCCGACGCAAACTCAGCAAACTGAGACGGCTAAGGCGCAGTAATTTGCCCTCACCCTAACCCTCTCCCACAGGGAGAGGGTATTCAAGCGATTAATCCTGTCTCAACACCTTGTGCCCGTATGCCAGCAGCGCGTCGGTGACGTTGCGCATCATGCGGCTTTCCGGCGCAAAACGGTGCCAGTAAAGCATCCGGCGCTGATACAGCCCCGGCGTCAAATCAATCAGCTCACCGCTTTTCAACTCCTTTTCAATCTGCAGGTGCGGGATCATGCAGCAGGTGGTTCCCTGACGCGCAAGCTGCACGAAGGCCTCAGACGAGTTTACGATGTGGCACGGCACGCTGCCCGGCGGCAGGTCGAAGTTTTGTTGCAGGAAAGCCTGATGCATATCGTCCAGATGGTCGAACGCCACGGCAGGTGCCTTAAGCAGCGCGGCGCGGGTGACGCCATTGGGGAAGTAGCGCTCCGCAAAGGCTTTTGAACCGACAAACAGGTAATCCAGCGCGCCCAGTTGATCGACCAGGCAGCTTGGCAGTGCCTGAGGCTGAATACTGACCGCCCCGACCACTTCACCGCGACGCAGGCGTTCCTGGGTGCGGGTTTCATCTTCAACCTGCAGATTAAGACGGATAGGGGAATCGGCCAGGACCGGGGCGAGGGCGGGCAGCAGCCAGGTTGCCAGACTGTCGGCGTTCACCGCCAGCGACAGCAGCAACGGCGTAGAACCCGTTTGTTCATCACCCAGCCATTCGTCTTCCAGCAGTTCAACCTGACGGAGCAGGGCAAGGAGCTTTTGTCCTTGCTCTGTTGGACGCGGTGGCACGGTACGCACCAGCAGTGGCTGCCCGAACATGTTTTCAAGCTGTTTGATACGCTGCGATACGGCGGACTGAGTAATACACAGCTTTTGCGCTGCGCGCTCAAAACCGCGTTCACGAATAACTGCATCAAGTGCCTGTAGTGTTCTGTAGTCCGGACGTTTCATTGCTCTGGCTTACTCCTTAATTTTGCTTAATCTGCACTATGACACAATTTTCCCTTTGTGGCAGACGAATTCCACCTCACGTGTTCTATAATGCGCCCTAAGTTTTCATACCACAGGCAAAACGATCATGACGCAGGATGAACTGAAAAAAGCAGTAGGATGGGCCGCGCTCCAGTACGTGCAACCGGGTACTATCGTCGGTGTGGGTACGGGGTCGACGGCGGCACACTTTATCGATGCGCTGGGCACGATGAAGGGGCAGATCGAGGGCGCGGTTTCGAGCTCCGATGCTTCCACGGAAAAGCTGAAAAGCCTCGGCATTACCGTTTTCGATCTGAACGAAGTGGACCGTCTGGGGATCTACGTTGATGGCGCGGATGAAATCAACGGGCATATGCAGATGATCAAAGGCGGCGGCGCAGCGCTGACGCGTGAAAAGATCATCGCCTCCGTGGCCGATAAATTCATCTGTATCGCGGATGCATCCAAGCAGGTTGATATTCTGGGTAAATTCCCGTTGCCGGTTGAAGTGATCCCAATGGCGCGCAGCGCCGTGGCACGTGAGCTGGTAAAACTGGGCGGACGTCCTGAATACCGTCAGGGTGTGGTCACCGATAACGGCAACGTGATCCTCGACGTTCATGGCCTGGAAATTCTCGACGCGATCGCGCTCGAAAACGCCATCAACGGCATTCCGGGCGTGGTAACAGTAGGGTTATTCGCCAACCGTGGCGCGGATGTTGCGCTGATCGGCACGGCTGATGGCGTGAAAACCATCGTAAAATGATCTGACGGGGGGAGTCCTCCCCCCGCTAAAAAAATTTTGAAAAGCTAAATTCGGTGACTTGTGTCACGTTTTTTGCCCCTCTCTTGCTGAACCTTCCGCATTCACAAATATTTACAGCATTTTACTCTGCTATTTTGCGCTGTATGACTTTTCTTCAGAGTGCCGACGCAAACGTTCATATTGCTGCAATAGTTTTTTTTGATATGTTGGCTAAGCGGATTTCAATCCAGCACAACATCAGTTCAGACAAAAAAACAGGGTCGGGTAAATGGCAAAGGTATCACTGGAGAAAGACAAGATTAAATTCCTGCTAGTAGAAGGCGTGCATCAAAAAGCACTTGATAGCCTTCGCGCGGCAGGTTACACCAACATCGAATTTCACAAAGGCGCGCTGGATACTGAAGAGCTGAAAGCGTCCATCCGTGATGCCCACTTCATCGGCCTGCGATCCCGTACTCACCTGACTGAAGATGTTATTGCTGCGGCGGAAAAGCTGGTCGCTATCGGCTGTTTCTGCATCGGTACCAACCAGGTTGACCTGAATGCTGCCGCAAAACGCGGTATCCCGGTCTTCAACGCCCCGTTCTCCAACACCCGTTCCGTGGCGGAGCTGGTGATTGGCGAACTGCTGCTGCTGCTGCGCGGTATTCCGGAAGCCAACGCCAAAGCCCACCGCGGCGTGTGGAACAAACTGGCCGCGGGCTCTTATGAAGCGCGCGGTAAAAAACTGGGTATCATCGGTTACGGCCACATTGGTACCCAACTGGGTATCCTGGCTGAATCCCTGGGCATGCATGTTTACTTCTACGACATTGAAAGCAAACTGCCGCTGGGGAACGCCACTCAGGTTCAACATCTTTCTGACCTGCTGAACATGAGCGACGTGGTAAGCCTGCATGTGCCGGAAAACGCCTCAACCAAAAATATGATGGGCGCGGAAGAGCTGGCGCTGATGAAGCCAGGTTCCCTGCTGATCAACGCCGCACGCGGTACGGTTGTCGACATTCCCGCGCTGTGCGATGCCCTGAAGCGTAAGCATCTGGCGGGGGCGGCTATCGACGTCTTCCCGACGGAGCCTGCAACCAACAGCGATCCATTTAACTCTCCGCTGTGCGAGTTCGACAACGTGATCCTGACGCCACACATCGGTGGCTCTACTCAGGAAGCGCAGGAGAACATCGGCCTGGAAGTGGCGGGTAAACTGAGCAAATACTCCGATAACGGTTCAACGCTCTCTGCCGTTAACTTCCCGGAAGTGTCGCTGCCGCTGCACGGTGGCCGTCGTCTGCTGCACATTCACGAAAACCGTCCGGGTGTGCTGACCGCCATCAACCAGATCTTTGCTGAGCAGAGTGTCAACATTGCCGCGCAGTATCTGCAAACCAACTCGCAGATGGGCTATGTGGTTATTGATATCGAAGCAGATGAAGATGTGGCCGAGAAAGCGCTGCAGAGCATGAAGGCCATTCCGGGGACGATTCGCGCGCGTCTGCTGTACTAATTGTGCTGTTTGTGGTGTCGGGTGGCGGCTGCGCCTTACCCGACCTACGTTGAGGTTTTGTAGGCCGGGTAAGCGTAAGCGCCACCCGGCTTTATTCTACCAGGTCCAGGTTTTACTGGGTGTTACCACCGCCGGCAACGGCACATCCCACTTCTCGACCGGCAAGGCGTCTACCGCCTGACAATCATGCGCATAACCCACCGGTTGCAACCCGTACTGCTGCCAGTTTTGCAACGTTCTGTCATAGAACCCCCCGCCCATTCCTAAACGCTGGCCCTGTTCATCAAACGCCACCAGCGGCGTAATCAGCACGTCCAGCTGTGACAGCGGCAGCACGTCGCGCACATCCAGCTTCGGCTCGGTGATTTTCAGACGATTCACAACCAGTTCGCTGTGCGGGTGGTAGTGCAGAAACAGCAGGTTCCCTGCGCTAAAGGGATGCAGCACCGGCAGATAAACCCGCTTTCCGGCTCGCCAGAGTTGTTCGATGAGTGGCTGCGTATCCAGCTCACCATCAAAAGAGAGAAACAGCGCGACGGTATGCGCCATTACTACAGGCGGATACGCCATCATGCGTGCCGCGGCCTGCTGGGCAAAATGCGCTTGCTGTTCAGGGGTTAACGCCCGGCGACGTTGTCGAATGAGTTGACGAATATCCTGGCGTGAGGCAGAAACTTCAGGGAATTGAGTCATGGTAGTGGTAGAAGAAGAGTGAGGGAATCTCCGAGATGCCGCCGCAGGCTGTAACCCTTGAACCCTTGGTTCAAGGTGAATGTGTCGTCATAGTTTTAAGGCTTCTCGGACGAACCGAGCATGCTCACCAACCATGGAGCGCCACATTCTTGTGGTATGAAATATCGGCTCAGGGGACTGGCCCGCTTGCGAACATCTCAGAGAAATTTTGTCTTCACAGTTACTCTACCATAGTCAACTGAGAAGTGTTATTCAAACTTTGGTCCCGGTCTTTCGGGATTGCGACCTTGATCAAGCAACGCCTGTTCTATGGTCTGCTGGAGCATTTTAATGCGCTGCTCCATGCTTGCCGCGTAGTCGCGGGTCTTCGCTTTTTCCTGAGTCAGTTCATAGCTGATGTTCAACGCGGCGATAAAAACCAGCTGCTCAGTATTTGTGACTCTAGTGCGTTCTTTGAGATCTTGCAACCGCTGATTCAAATCGTCCGCAGCCTGATTCAAAGCATCCCTTTGTTCAGGAGGACAATTCACTCGCAGTGAACGGCCAAAAATCTGGAGATCGACGGGTTGTGCAGACATGCCACCTTCCTGCTGATTGACTGCGCTGCCTTCGCTTACTGCCCCGGGGGCTGCGAAGGGGCGACACTATAGCTACCCTGATGTGAAGATACAAGCCCTTTTCTGGTATCACCAGGGTCCAAAGTGGTAGCATATCATGAATATTCCTCCCTTTGATGACGAAAGCTCATGTCTATACAGAACGAAATGCCTGGTTACAACGATTTAAACCAGTTACTGAACCAGCAGGGTGTGGGTTTAACCCCTGCCGAAATGCACGGTCTGATCAGTGGCATGCTATGCGGCGGAAACAGCGACAGCTCATGGCAGCCGCTGATCCACGACCTGACGAACGAAGGGCTGGCGTTTGGTCATGAACTGGCGGAAGCGCTACGAAAAATGCACTCGGCAATCAGCGATTCGCTGGAGGACGATGGCTTCCTTTTTCAGCTTTATCTGCCTGAAGGCGACGATGTCAGCGTGTTCGATCGTGCCGATGCGCTGGCCGGTTGGGTAAACCACTATCTGTTGGGGCTGGGTGTAACGCAGCCTAAGCTTGATAAAGTGACCGGCGAAGCGGGTGAAGCGATCGACGATCTGCGTAACATCGCGCAGCTGGGTTACGACGAAGAAGAAGATCAGGAAGAGCTGGAGATGTCTCTCGAAGAGATTATCGAGTACGTTCGCGTGGCGGCACTGCTGTGCCACGATAACTTCACCCGCTCGCAGCCAACCGCACCGGAAGTTCGTAAGCCAACCTTACATTAAGAAAAATAACGCACAGGAGGGTGTCATGGTTATCTCGCATCAAGAGTATTCCCATCGTCGTCAGGCGCTGCTGGCAAAAATGCAGCCCGGAAGCGCTGCGCTGATTTTTGCCGCGCCCGAAGTGACGCGCAGTGCCGACAGTGAATACCCCTATCGCCAGAACAGCGATTTCTGGTACTTCACCGGGTTCAATGAACCGGAGGCGGTACTGGTGCTGATCAAGAGCAATGACACCCACAACCACAGCGTGATTTTCAACCGCGTACGGGATCTCACCGCGGAGATCTGGTTTGGTCGCCGCCTGGGGCAAGAGGCCGCGCCCGCGAAACTGGGTGTGGACCGTGCGCTGGCGTTCAGCGAAATCAACCAGCAGCTCTATCAGTTGCTGAACGGGCTGGATGTGCTTTACCACGCGCAGGGTGAGTATGCGTATGCCGATGAGATAGTCTTCACCGCGCTGGATAAGCTGCGTAAAGGCTCCCGGCAGAATCTCTCCGCCCCGGCCACGCTGACGGACTGGCGCCCGGTGGTCCACGAGATGCGCCTGTTTAAATCGCAGGAAGAGCTGGACGTTATGCGTCGTGCAGGCGAAATCAGCGCGCTGGCTCACACAAGGGCGATGGAAAAGTGCCATCCCGGCCTGTTTGAATATCAGCTGGAAGGCGAGATTCACCACGAGTTCAACCGCCACGGCGCGCGTTATCCCTCTTACAACACCATTGTCGGCGGCGGTGAAAACGGCTGCATTCTGCACTACACCGAAAATGAAAGTGAACTGCGTGACGGCGATCTGGTGCTGATTGATGCAGGCTGCGAATATCAGGGCTATGCGGGCGACATTACCCGTACCTTCCCGGTGAACGGTAAGTTCACCCCCGCGCAGCGCGAAATTTATGACATCGTTCTTGAATCTCTTGAAACCGCGCTGAAGCTCTATCGCCCCGGCACCTCCATCCAGGAAGTAACCGGCGAAGTGGTGCGCATCATGATTACTGGCCTCGTAAGGCTCGGGATTCTGAACGGTGATGTGGATACCCTGATTGCTGAAAATGCGCATCGCCCCTACTTTATGCACGGCCTGAGCCACTGGCTGGGGCTGGATGTGCATGATGTGGGCGCGTATGGTTCAGAACGTTCTCGCGTGCTGGAGCCGGGTATGGTACTGACCGTTGAACCGGGGCTCTACATTGCGCCGGATGCCGACGTGCCGGAAGCGTACCGTGGAATTGGTATTCGCATCGAAGATGACATTGTCATCACCGAAACCGGTAACGAAAACCTGACCGCGGGCGTGGTGAAAAACGCCGATGACATTGAGGCGCTGATGGCAGCGGCACGCCCATGAGCGTGATTATCGTTGGTGGGGGGATGACGGGAGCTACGCTGGCGCTGGCCATCTCGCATTTGACGAAAGGGCAACTTCCGGTCCATCTGGTGGAGGCCGTGGCGCCAGAGGCGTCCGACCATCCCGGTTTTGATGCCCGCGCCATTGCCCTGGCTCA
This sequence comes from Enterobacter cloacae subsp. cloacae ATCC 13047, assembly GCF_000025565.1. Classification (NCBI taxonomy): domain Bacteria; kingdom Pseudomonadati; phylum Pseudomonadota; class Gammaproteobacteria; order Enterobacterales; family Enterobacteriaceae; genus Enterobacter; species Enterobacter cloacae. The sequence goes on along the minus strand of NC_014121.1, from coordinate 4,346,108 downwards.
GGGGACCTGCCAGCAGCTCGCTCGAATTGGCATCTGGCAGGCGATTGCGGATTGTGCGACGGCAATTAACACCGTTCACGTCAGCGATCGTGGCCATGCCGGGTTTGTGACGCTGGATGCGCAGGATTACCGCATTGATGCCTTAGGCCGGGTGGTTGAACTTCACGACGTCGGGCTGCGTCTGTTCCGTTTATTGCAGGATGCCCCGGGTGTAACGCTCCATTGCCCGGCACGCGTCGCCAGCTTCAGCCGCAGCGAAGCGGCGGTCAGCGTGACGCTGGAAAACGGCACGGTTCTGGATGGCCAGCTTCTGGTCGCCGCCGATGGTTCACGTTCTGCGCTTGGCACCCAGTGCGGCGTGGAATGGCGCGCCCAGTCTTACGGACAGGTCGCCGTTATTGCTAACGTTTCTACGGCGGGAGAACACAACGGCAGGGCGTTTGAACGTTTCACTCAGCACGGCCCGCTGGCCATGCTGCCGATGTCAAACGGACGCTGCTCGCTGGTGTGGTGCCATCCTCAGGATAAAGCGGCTGACGTTGAGGCCTGGTCCGACGACCGTTTCTGTACCGAACTGCAAAAAGCCTTTGGCTGGCGGCTGGGGCGTATTACCCATGCGGGAAAACGCGCTGTTTACCCGCTGTCGCTGACCACGGCATCTCAGTCCATCTCCCATCGCGTGGCGCTGGTCGGCAATGCCGCGCAGACGTTGCACCCAATCGCCGGGCAAGGCTTCAACCTTGGGCTACGCGACGTAATGAGCCTGGCAGAGACTCTGTCTCAGGCGTGGCATGAGCAAAAAGATTGCGGCGCGTATCCGGTGCTCAGCCATTATCAGAAGCGACGCCGGGCCGATAAAGAAGCGACTATCGGCGTCACCGATGGCCTGGTACATCTGTTTGCCAATCGCTGGGCACCGCTGGTTGCAGGCCGCAACCTTGGGCTGATGGCGATGGAATTATTCATTCCGGCACGTGACGTGCTGGCGCAGCGGACCCTTGGTTGGGTCGCGCGTTAAGGAGTTATCATCGTGCAAAATGTTGATGTCGCCATTGTGGGCGGCGGAATGGTAGGGCTGGCGCTGGCCTGTGGTTTACAGGGCAGCGGTCTGCGCGTGGCCGTGCTGGAGCAAAATCTGCCTCAGCCCGTTGCGCACGATGCGCCGCCGGAACTGCGCGTCTCGGCAATTAATGCCGCCAGCGAAAAACTACTGACGCGCCTTGGCGTCTGGTCAGATATCGTGGCGCAGCGTGCCAGTTGCTATCACGGAATGGAAGTGTGGGACAAAGACAGCTTTGGCCATATCGCGTTTGATGATGAAAGCATGGGCTATAGCCATCTGGGTCATATCATCGAAAATGCCGTCATTCACCATGCGTTATGGCAAAAAGCGCAATCCTGCAGCGATATCAACCTGATGGCGCCCGCGCAAATCCAGCAGGTGGCATGGGGCGAAAACGAAGCGTTTCTCACCCTGCAGAGCGGCGACATGCTCACCGCGCGGCTGGTGGTGGGCGCGGATGGCGCAAACTCGTGGCTGCGTAACAAGGCGGATATTCCCCTGACCTTCTGGGATTATCGTCATCATGCGCTGGTAGCAACCATCCGTACTGAAGAGCCGCACGGCGGCGTTGCGCGCCAGATTTTCCATAACGACGGTATTCTGGCATTTCTGCCGCTGAGCGATCCGCACCTGTGCTCGATCGTCTGGTCTCTGGTGCCGGAAAAAGCACAGCTGATGCGCGAGGCGACGCCAGAGGCGTTTAATCAGGCGCTATGCATGGCGTTTGATAACCGTCTTGGTCTGTGCACCCTTGAGAGCGAACGCCTGGTATTCCCGTTGACCGGCCGCTACGCGCGCCAGTTTGCGGCGCACCGTCTCGCGCTGGTGGGTGACGCGGCGCATACCATTCATCCGCTGGCCGGACAGGGAGTTAACCTTGGCTTTATGGATGCGGCAGAGCTGGTGAATGAGCTGCGCCGTCTGCACCGCGAAGGTAAAGACATCGGCCAGCATCTCTACCTGCGTCGCTACGAACGCAGCCGCAAGCACAGCGCGGCGGTGATGCTGGCAGGCATGCAGGGCTTCCGCGAGCTGTTTGCCGGGGCAAATCCGGCGAAAAAACTGCTGCGCGACATCGGCCTGAAACTGGCCGACACCCTTCCGGGCGTAAAACCTCAACTCCTTCGTCAGGCGATGGGTCTTAACGATCTTCCCGACTGGTTACGTTAATCTCGATCCCCGTCACACTTTATTTACCCGGCCTCTGCGCCGGGTAAATATCCTCGTTTGAAATAATCTAATTTCACGCCATTTTTCGCATTAGATAATCTAATCTGGCTATTTTTACGTTACGGAAATTTGGCCCGTTTTTCCGCATGAAATATCACCATGTGCTAAATATTGTTAGATCGTTGTTAATTTTATGCGGGTTGAATCGCATTTTACCAGTGAATAACTCTGTAGGCTTTTCAGCGTTTTTTGGTCATAAGCTAATGTGATGACCTGTTTTACCTTATGGTTAACCGTCGGTTTCGGTGGTAAGTTCAGGTAAAAGAGAACGTTTGCGTCGGTGCCGAATGACGGGGCCGATACCGGGATTCACGGTGAATTTTTCAACGAGGAAAAGATGGCTCAACAGACTCCTTTGTACGAACAACACGTGTTATGCGGTGCACGTATGGTGGACTTTCATGGCTGGATGATGCCGCTGCATTACGGCTCCCAGATTGATGAACACCACGCAGTGCGTACCGATGCCGGTATGTTCGACGTCTCCCACATGACAATTGTCGACCTGCGCGGTAGCCGCACCCGGGAGTTTTTGCGTTATCTGCTGGCAAACGACGTCGCAAAACTGAAGACGCCAGGTAAAGCGCTCTATACCGGCATGCTAAATGCCTCTGGCGGCGTGATTGACGACCTTATCGTCTACTACTTCACTGAAGATTTCTTCCGCCTCGTTGTAAACTCCGCCACCCGCGAAAAAGACCTCTCCTGGATTACCCAACACGCTGAACCGTATGCCATCGACATCACCGTCCGTGATGATCTGTCGCTGATCGCCGTACAGGGGCCGAACGCGCAGGCGAAAGCCGCCACGCTGTTCAACAACGAGCAGCGTGAAGCCACCGCTGGCATGAAGCCGTTCTTCGGCGTGCAGGCGGGCGATCTGTTTATCGCCACCACCGGCTATACCGGTGAAGCGGGCTATGAAATTGCCATGCCGAATGAAAAAGCCGCCGACTTCTGGCGTGCGCTGGTGGAAGCGGGCGTCAAGCCAGCAGGACTGGGCGCGCGCGATACGCTGCGTCTGGAAGCGGGCATGAACCTTTACGGTCAGGAGATGGACGAAAGCGTCTCTCCACTGGCCGCTAACATGGGCTGGACCATCGCGTGGGAACCGGCTGACCGCGAATTTATTGGCCGTGAAGCGCTGGAGATGCAGCGCGAAAAGGGCACTGAACAGCTGGTTGGCCTGGTGATGAAGGAAAAAGGCGTGCTGCGCGGCGAACTGCCGGTACGTTTTACCGATGCAGACGGCAATCCGCGTGAAGGCGTGATCACCAGCGGTACCTTCTCCCCGACGCTGGGCTACAGTATTGCACTGGCACGCGTGCCGGCCGGCATTGGCGAAACGGCGGTGGTACAGATCCGCAACCGCGAAATGCCGGTCCACGTGACCAAACCGATTTTTGTTCGCGCCGGTAAGCCGGTCGCCTAATCATTTTTATCAGGAGAACTTCAATGAGCAATGTGCCAGCAGAACTGAAATACAGCAAAGAACACGAGTGGCTGCGCAAAGAGGCGGACGGCTCTTATACCGTTGGGATCACCGAGCACGCGCAAGAGCTGCTGGGCGACATGGTGTTTGTTGACCTGCCGGAAGTGGGCGCGACCGTTAGCGCGGGCGATGACTGCGCTGTCGCGGAATCTGTTAAGGCGGCATCCGATATCTATGCACCGGTGAGCGGCGAAATCATTGCCGTCAACGACGCGCTGAGCGACTCCCCGGAACTGGTCAACAGCGAACCGTATGAAGGCGGCTGGATCTTCAAGATCAAAGCCAGCGACGAATCACAGGTTGCTGCGCTGCTGGATGCCACCGCATACGAAGCCCTGTTAGAAGACGAGTAAGCCATTATCCCTCTCCCTTCGGGAGAGGACAGGGGTGAGGGTGCCCATCTTCCCCTCACCCTAAACCCTCTCCCGGTGGGAGAGGGAACTTATATTCACTGCACGTTTCAGGAACCATCGCTCATGACACAGACTTTAAGCCAGCTTGAAAACCGTGGCGCCTTCATTGAACGTCACATAGGGCCGGATGCTCAGCAACAGCAGGAGATGCTGAAGACAGTTGGCGCGGATTCATTAGACGCACTGATCGGCCAGATCGTGCCAAAAGACATCCAGCTTGCCACGCCACCACAGGTGGGCGAGGCGACGACTGAATTTGCTGCGCTGGCAGAATTAAAGGCCATTGCAGCCCTTAACAAGCGCTATAAGTCTTACATTGGCATGGGTTATACCAACGTGCAGTTACCGCCGGTGATCCTGCGCAACATGCTGGAAAACCCGGGCTGGTATACCGCGTATACCCCCTATCAGCCGGAAGTGTCCCAGGGCCGTCTGGAAGCGCTGTTGAACTTCCAGCAGGTGACCCTGGATCTGACCGGTCTCGACATCGCCTCTGCGTCTCTGCTGGATGAAGCGACCGCCGCGGCAGAAGCCATGGCAATGGCGAAACGCGTGAGCAAGCTGAAAAACGCCAACCGCTTCTTCGTGGCGGCGGATGTTCATCCGCAGACGCTGGATGTGGTACGCACTCGTGCGGAAACCTTTGGCTTCGACGTGATTGTCGACGATGCCGACAAAGTACTGGATCACCAGGATGTCTTTGGCGTGCTGCTACAGCAGGTGGGCACCACCGGCGAAGTGCATGACTACAGCGCCCTGATGACCGAACTCAAATCCCGCAAAGTCGTTGTCAGCGTCGCCGCTGATTTTATGGCACTGGTACTGTTGACGGCGCCTGGCAAACAGGGTGCGGATATCGTCTTCGGCTCTGCGCAGCGCTTCGGCGTGCCGATGGGCTACGGCGGCCCGCACGCGGCATTCTTTGCGGCAAAAGATGAATTCAAACGCTCCATGCCTGGCCGTATTATCGGTGTGTCAAAAGACGCTGCCGGTAACACTGCGCTGCGCATGGCGATGCAGACGCGTGAGCAGCATATCCGCCGCGAGAAAGCGAACTCCAACATTTGTACCTCGCAGGTTCTGCTGGCTAACATTGCCAGCCTGTATGCGGTGTTCCACGGTCCGGTTGGCCTGAAACGCATCGCCAGCCGCATTCACCGTCTGGCCGATATTCTGGCCTGCGGTCTGCAGCAGAAAGGCCTCAAACTGCGTCACGCTCACTACTTCGACACCCTGTGCGTTGAAGTGGCGGACAAAGCGGCGGTGCTGGCGCGTGCTGATGCGGCGCAAATCAACCTGCGCAGCGACATCCATAACGCGGTCGGCATCACCCTCGATGAATCCACCACCCGTGTAGATATCGTCAACCTGTTTAACGTGTTGCTGGGCGACGCGCACGGTCTGGATATTGATACGCTGGACAAAGAGGTCGCGCTCGACAGCCGTTCAATTCAGGAAAGCATGCTGCGTAACGATGCGATCCTGACGCACCCGGTCTTTAACCGCTACCACAGCGAAACCGAGATGATGCGTTACATGCACTCTCTGGAGCGCAAGGATCTGGCGCTGAACCAGGCGATGATCCCGCTGGGTTCCTGCACCATGAAGCTGAACGCGGCGGCGGAGATGATCCCTATCACCTGGCCTGAGTTTGCCGAGCTGCACCCGTTCTGCCCTGCCGAACAGGCGGAAGGGTATCACCTGATGATCAACCAGCTCTCCGACTGGCTGGTGAAACTGACGGGTTATGACGCGCTCTGCATGCAGCCAAACTCAGGTGCGCAGGGTGAGTACGCCGGTCTGCTGGCGATCCGCCACTATCACGAGAGCCGTAACGAAGGCCACCGTGATATCTGCCTGATCCCAAGCTCTGCCCACGGCACCAACCCGGCCTCCGCCCAGATGGCGGGGATGGAAGTCGTCGTGGTGGCGTGCGATAAGAACGGCAACATTGACCTCGCTGACCTGCGTGCGAAAGCCGAACAGGCGGGCGATAAGCTCTCCTGCATCATGGTGACCTACCCGTCGACTCACGGCGTGTACGAAGAGACCATCCGTGAAGTGTGTGAAGTGGTGCATCAGTTTGGCGGCCAGGTCTATCTCGACGGTGCGAACATGAATGCGCAGGTGAGCATCACCTCGCCGGGCTTCATCGGCGCGGACGTTTCGCACCTGAACCTGCATAAAACCTTCTGCATTCCGCACGGCGGTGGCGGCCCGGGTATGGGGCCAATCGGCGTGAAAGCGCACCTGGCACCGTTTGTTCCAGGCCATAGCGTGGTGCAGATCGAAGGGATGCTGACCCGTCAGGGCGCGGTGTCAGCGGCACCGTTTGGTAGCGCCTCTATCCTGCCAATCAGCTGGATGTACATCCGCATGATGGGCGCGGAAGGGCTGAAAAAGGCAAGCCAGGTGGCGATCCTGAACGCTAACTACATCGCGACCCGCCTCAAGTCGGCCTATCCGGTGCTCTACACCGGTCGTGATGGCCGCGTGGCGCACGAGTGCATTCTGGATATTCGTCCGCTCAAAGAGCAGACCGGCATTAGCGAGCTGGATATTGCCAAACGTCTTATCGACTATGGATTCCATGCGCCAACCATGTCGTTCCCGGTTGCGGGTACGCTGATGGTGGAGCCAACGGAGTCCGAGAGCAAAGCCGAGCTGGACCGCTTTATTGATGCGATGCTGGCCATCCGCATGGAGATCGACCACGTGCAGGACGGCGAATGGACGCTGGAAGACAACCCGCTGGTCAATGCGCCGCACACGCAGCATGAAATGGTGGCGGAGTGGAATCACGGTTACAGCCGTGAACTGGCGGTCTTCCCGGCCGGTGTGGCAAACAAATACTGGCCAACCGTGAAACGTCTTGATGACGTCTACGGTGACCGTAATCTGTTCTGCTCCTGCGTACCAATGAGCGAATACCAGTAATCGTGTTGATGTAGTAACGTAGGCCGGGTATGGCGAAGCCGCCATACCCGGCTTTTTTATTGGGAGAAAAGAATGGGTATTGCACTTGTAACAGGCGCCAGCCGCGGTATCGGTAAAGCCACCGCGCTGCAGCTGGCAAACGAAGGCTACACCGTGGCGGTGAATTATCACCACAATATCAAGGCTGCGACGGACGTTATCAACCAGATCGTCGGGGCGGGCGGTAAAGCCTTTGCCCTGCGCGCAGATATTAGCGATGAAGCGCAGGTACTGGCGATGTTCGACAGTCTTGACCGAGAAGCTGAGCCGCTAACCGCGCTGGTGAATAACGCCGGGATCCTGTTTGAGCAATCCACCATCGAAAATCTTTCGGCTGAACGCATTAATCGCGTGCTGGCAACTAACGTCACGGGGTATTTCCTTTGCTGCCGTGAAGCGGTAAAGCGTATGTCGCACAAACATGGCGGCAAGGGTGGGGCGATTGTGAATGTCTCCTCCGCGGCGTCACGACTGGGCGCACCGGGTGAGTATGTGGATTACGCGGCGTCCAAAGGGGCGGTGGATTCACTGACAACCGGGTTAGCGCTGGAGGTGGCGGCGCAAGGGATCCGCGTTAACTGCGTGCGTCCTGGGCTTATCTATACCGACATCCATGCCGACGGTGGAGAGCCGGGACGTGTGGATCGCGTTAAGTCGTTGCTGCCGATGCAGCGCGGCGGCCAGCCTGAAGAGGTAGCCCAGGCGATTGTCTGGCTGCTGAGCGAGAAAGCGTCGTACGTGACGGGCAGTTTTATTGAGTTAGCGGGCGGGAAGTAAACCCCTTACCCTAACCCTCTCCCCAAAAGGGAGAGGGGATCAAGCGTAGCGCCGCCCGGCGTTACAGAGTTAAAGCGTCTCACCGTTACTGGCAATCACACCTTTATACCACTCGAAGCTTTTCTTACGGGAGCGCGACATGTCGCCCGTGCCGTCGTCGTGCTTGTTCACATAGATAAAACCATAGCGCTTGCTGTACTGGCCGGTGGTGAACGACACGCAGTCGATACAGCCCCACGGCGTATAACCCATCAGGTCCACGCCATCGTGCGTCACGGCTTTGATCATCTCTTCCACGTGAGCGCGCAGATAGTCGATGCGGTAATCGTCGTTAATGCTGCCATCTTCTTCCACTTTATCGTAGGCGCCAAAACCGTTCTCGACGATAAACAGCGGTTTCTGATAACGCTCGTATAGCTCACACAGAGAGTAGCGCAGACCCACAGGGTCAATCTGCCAGCCCCAGTCAGAGGCTTTCACATGCGGGTTGGGCACGCTGCCTTCAAAGCCTGAAATTGCATCGCCGGTACCGCCTTCTGCTTTGACGGCGTTAGTCATGTAATAGCTGAAACCTAAGTAGTCGCAGGTACCTTCACGCAGGATCTGCTCATCACCCGGCTCCATGTTAATGGTAAAACCACGGCGCTCCCACTCATTCAGTACATAAGACGGGTAATAACCGCGCAGCTGAACGTCGGTAAAGACATAGCGTTCACGCATGGATTCCTGGGCAAACATCACGTCCTCCGGTTTACAGGAGAACGGATAGAGCGCCACCATCGCCAGCATACAGCCGACCTTCATTTCAGGGTTAATACGACGCGCAGCTTTCACTGCCAGGGCGCTTGCCACAAACTGATGATGCAGCACCTGGTACATGGTCTCTTCCGGGTTGTCGTGCTCGGTATAGACCACACCGGAGCAGCAGTAACCGAACAGCGGGGCACGCCAGTTACGCTGGTTGTTGATTTCGTTGAAGGTCATCCAGTATTTGACCTTGTTTTTGTAACGCTCGAAGACCACTTCCGCGAAACGGACAAAGAAATCGACCACTTTACGGTTGGTCCAGGCGCCATATTCCTGCAACAGGTGCAGCGGCATTTCGAAGTGGGAGAGGGTGATCACCGGCTCGATGTTGTACTTTAGCAACTCATCGAACAGATCGTCGTAAAACTTCAGCCCTTCTTCATTGGGCTGCGTTTCGTCACCTTTCGGGAAGATGCGCGTCCAGGCGATAGAGGTGCGGAAACATTTGAAGCCCATCTCGGCAAACAGCTTGATGTCTTCTTTGTAGTGGCCGTGAAAGTCGATGGCCTCGTGGTTTGGGTAGTATTTACCCGGTACCACTTCCTGGGTGATTTCACGGGGAACGCCATGCGCGCCACCGGTCAGCACGTCACAGATGCTCGGCCCTTTGCCGCCTTTGTTCCAGCCGCCTTCCACCTGGTGAGCAGCAACCGCGCCGCCCCATAAAAAATCTTTTGGTAAGGTTAATTTTTTCATCGTTGCTATTCTCAATTCATGACTTATTGGAATCGAGTCTAGCAAAGCGACATTAAATGTCACGATATAACAATTTGCCTGAATTGTAATTTGTTACATGCAAAAAACAGGATGTTTTATTCTGTTAATTTCTTCGCCAGTTTACGCCCGAGCGACTCCAGAATATAAATAACGGGGATTTGGGTGGTGATATCATACACGCCTGCAATACGCGTCTGTGGAACATGCCAGGAGAGATTAAAATCGGCCAGTTTTGCCAGCCGCGAGTGCTCATGGCTGGTAATGGAGAGTACCTTGCAGTGATGCAGGCTGAACTGGCTGGCGAAGCGCAGGATCTCTTCCGTTTCACCGGATACCGACAGTACAATCGCCAGCGCATTTTTGGCCATATCATTGGTCACCGGGAAATAAGGATCGTCGATATGGTTGCTGAATTTACCGATATTAGAAAAGAAGCGTGCACCATATTTTGCCAGCGAGCCTGAGGTCCCTGCGCCGACAAAGATAATTCGCTCGGACGATAATATTATCTCCACCGCTTCATCTAATAATGTATCGAACTCTTCATTATTAACGCTTTTAAAGAAGCTGATAATTTCACTGGCACCAAAATTTATCTGCTGAGGCTCATTCTGCTCCAGATAGAGCCTAAAGCGTACGCGAAATTCAGAGTAGCCTTCGCAGTTGAGTTTGCGGCAAAAGCGCAGGATAGTGGTGGTGGAGACACCCGCCGCGTCCGCCAGTTCGCGGATAGTCATGTACATCACTTTGTCACGATTTTTGATGACATAGTTGTAGACCATCATCTCCAGATTATTGAGACTGGCAATGGCGGCGTGGGTGAACATACTCACAGTGGCATAACTCTCATTCAGACTTCATTGACCCATCATAACATGCAGCCAGAGGGCAGGATCCATTTTTATGCCTTTGATTCATAATGATTAAATTTTAATGTGAACAAATGTAAGGTGAAACTGTTTTTTATGTCTATGATTTTTATATATAAATTATGGATTGAAATTATTTTAGCTAACAGGTGTTCACTGGAATCATTCTCAGTTAGCATAGTCATGCGATGAATAATCATCTTTCGTTTTCCCGGAGTTTTGTATGGTGAGCAGACCATTAATCGCACAGGGATATTCACTGGCTGAGGAAGTAGCCAACAGCATCAGCCACGGCATTGGCCTGGTGTTTGGGATTGTCGGTTTAGTGTTATTACTGGTGCAGGCGGTGGACACCAACGCCAGTGCCATGGCCATTACCAGCTACAGCCTGTATGGCGGGAGTATGATCCTGCTGTTTCTGGCGTCGACGCTGTATCACGCCATTCCGCATCAGCGGGCAAAGATATGGCTCAAAAAATTTGACCACTGCGCTATCTATCTTCTTATTGCAGGCACCTACACGCCATTCCTGCTGGTGGGGTTGAACTCACCGCTGTCGCGTGGCCTGATGATTGTGATCTGGAGCCTGGCACTGCTGGGGATCCTCTTTAAGCTGACCATTGCGCACCGGTTTAAGGTGCTGTCGCTGGTGACCTACCTGACGATGGGCTGGCTGTCGCTGATAGTGGTTTATCAGCTGGCGATTAAGCTGGCGGTAGGGGGCGTGACCTTGCTTGCCGTAGGCGGCGTGGTCTACTCGTTGGGCGTCATTTTCTATGTCTGCAAGCGCATCCCTTATAACCATGCCATCTGGCACGGCTTTGTACTTGGGGGCAGCGTGTGTCACTTCCTGGCCATTTATTTGTATGTGGGGCAGGTGTAGTTTTTACATCTTGCGGCCTGTTGCCCTCACCCTAACCCTCTCCCACAGCGAGAGGGAGAACACCAAAACCGTAGGCCCGGTAAGCGCAGCGCCACCGGGCGATACAGCATCACTCTTCCAGTGAATACGGCAGCGGCTCAATACTCAAGGTATTGGCATCATCACGCACGCGGAACACGCTGTCGGCTTCCATGTCGTTGTTCATCACCGCCTGCACCAGCAGACGGCCATCATCCAGCTGAACGGCGGCTAGCACGATGCCGGTACGGCGCCAGTTTTCACCCATCTTCAGTTCTAAATATTCACCCGCTTCCGGTACACGGCTGGCGTGACCCGCCAGTGTCCACAGCGCGCGCTTATTTGCGCCGCGGAATTTTGCCCGCGCGACCATCTCCTGGCCGGTGTAACAGCCTTTTTTAAAGCTGATGCCGCCCAGCGCCTGCAGGTTGGTCGCCTGCGGAATAAACTGCGCGCTGTTGGCCGCGTCAATCACCGGCAGACCCGCTTCAATGTTCAGTGCCAGCCACTGTTGGCTGTTATTGAACTGGGCTTCACCGCGCAGGGCCTCAGTTACGCGCTCGGCGGTCGCGGCATCGGTCACCAGCAGGAAACGCTCTGCAGGGTGTTCAAACCACAGAATGGAGGTCTCACCTTCGCTAACCAGCTGCTTTTCTGCATCCGGCAGTTCGTTGAACAGGTTTTTCAGCGCGGCACGCGCCTGGAAACCGGCCACACCCAGCAGCACGTGCTCGTCATCTGGCGCAATCGTGACTTTGGAAAAGACCGCGTATTTCTTCAGCTCTTTAAGCTGGTCATCACGCAGGCTGCGGCGCTCAATAAAGGCAAAGCCATCCTGACGGCGGAACAGACGCAGGTTGCTCCACATTTTGCCTTTTGGATCGCAATGCGCAGCCAGCAGGTGCTGATGTTCGGTCATCTGGCTCACGTCTGCCGTGACCTGGCCCTGAAGGTATTTTTCGGCGTCGGCACCAACAAGTGTGGCCAGTGCCCAGTCATCAAGAGAAATAAGCGTCAGCGGCAGACGCGCAGAGGCGGCGGGCTGGCGAGGAGAAAATGGTGTAAATCCCATAACGGTATCCTGAATTGCTTAACGCTTTGATAATGCCTAATGGTAAAAGAGACTACAGCCATTGCAAGCGCTTTCAGCAGGCCATTCGTGCCATAACGCAGCAATGCGTAGTGCCACGCAAAATAGTGTAATCCGCTGTCTTTATAGGGGTTATTCTGGAAGCCCGCTTCAGCTTCGCAATATTCCAGTAAAGAAACGGTCAAAAACACGTTACACTAGCGAGTGTCCCCGCAGAGAAATAAAGAAGACTGAACGGGGTACCGACTGTGCCAAACGTAATGCAGGAAACAGAACATGGATATTAACAACAAGGCCCGTATTCACTGGGCATGCCGACGCGGCATGCGTGAACTTGATATCTCCATCATGCCTTTCTTCGAATATGAGTATGACAGCTTAAGCGATGAGGATAAGCGTCTGTTTGTTCGCCTGCTTGAATCTGACGATCCCGATTTATTCAACTGGCTGATGAACCACGGCAAGCCCGCCGACACCGAGTTGCAACGGATGGTGCAATTAATTCAAACACGGAATCGGGAACGTGGTCCTGTGGCAATCTGATCTTCGCGTCTCGTGGCGCTCGCAGTGGATGTCGTTATTGCTCCACGGCCTGGTCGCGGCATTTGTTTTACTGATGCCGTGGCCGCTTAGCTATACGCCGCTGTGGCTGTTGTTGCTGTCGTTCGTCGTTTTTGACAGCGTGCGCAGCCAGCGCCGGATCAATGCCCGCCAGGGTGAGATTAAATTACTGATGGACTCCCGCCTGCGCTGGCAGGGTAAAGAGTGGGATATCCTCGGTATGCCCTGGATGCTCAGTTCCGGCATGATGCTACGGTTACGCCAGGTGGGCGGCGGTAAGTGCCAGCATCTGTGGCTGGCCGCCGACAGTATGGATATTGCGGAGTGGCGGGAACTGCGCCGGATGCTACTGCAGCAGCAACCGACGCAGGAATAATACGCGTTAACTGAACTTCTCGGCCATTTCGCCCAGAATCTGCTCGCACCAGGTTTGCAGACGCTCGTCGCTCAGATCGTACTGGTTGGTTTCATCCAGCGCGAGCCCGACAAACAACTGGCCGTCTGCGATAATCGGTTTTTTACTGGTAAATTCGTAACCTTCCGTTGGCCAGTAGCCGATAAACGTGACGCCCTTCGGTGCCAGCTTATCGTGCAGCATGCCGAGTGCATCCAGGAACCATTCCCCGTAACCGAACTGGTCGCCCATACCGTACATGGCAATGATTTTGCCGTCGAGGTTGAGCGTATCGAGCTGATCCCAGATGGCTTCCCAGTCTTCCTGTATCTCACCGAAATCCCAGGTCGGGATGCCGAGGATCAATACGTCGTACTGCTCCATCAGCGTGAGCGCATCGTCCTTCAGGTTATGCAACGTCACCAGTTCCGGGCCAATGATGTCGCGAATTTTCTCTGCCGCCATTTCGGTGTAGCAGGTGCTGGAACCATAAAACAGACCAATATTCATCGCGTATCTATCTCAATTCTTGCTATGACTTTGCGCGTAGTGTACCAGAAACCGCTCGCAATCAGGCATAATGCCCGGATTGCAGAATCAAAGGGGCTGATGTGGAAAAGGATCTCGCACTCATCGAACAGTTTCTCGACGCGCTGTGGCTGGAGAAAAACCTGGCCCAAAATACGCTGAGCGCCTATCGGCGGGACCTCACCATGCTGGTGGAGTGGCTGGCACACCGGGGACTGTCGCTGGAGAGCGCACAAAGCGACGACCTGCAGGCGCTGCTGGGCGAGCGTATGGAAGGGGGCTACAAAGCCACCAGCTCTGCGCGTCTGCTCAGTGCAATGCGTCGACTGTTCCAGCATCTCTACCGTGAGAAAATTCGCGCGGACGATCCCAGCGCCCTCCTGGCATCGCCTAAACTCCCGCAGCGGCTACCGAAAGATCTCAGCGAAGCACAAGTTGAGAGATTATTACAATCACCGGCTGTTGACCTGCCGCTGGAGTTACGCGATAAAGCCATGCTTGAGCTATTGTATGCTACCGGCTTGCGCGTTTCGGAACTGGTTGGCCTGACGATGAGCGACATCAGCTTGCGTCAGGGCGTGGTTCGTGTGATCGGTAAAGGGAACAAGGAACGGCTGGTCCCGCTGGGAGAAGAGGCGGTGTACTGGCTGGAAACGTATCTGGAGCACGGTCGTCCGTGGTTGCTGAACGGCGTTTCTATCGATGTCTTGTTCCCCAGTCAGCGTGCGCAGCAGATGACGCGGCAAACGTTCTGGCATCGCATCAAGCATTACGCCACACTGGCGGGCATTGACAGCGAAAAGCTGTCGCCGCACGTGTTGCGGCATGCCTTTGCGACACATCTGCTGAACCACGGCGCCGATCTGCGCGTGGTGCAGATGCTGCTGGGACACAGCGATCTTTCCACGACGCAAATTTACACCCATGTCGCGACGGAACGCCTGCGGCAGCTACACCAACAGCACCACCCTCGCGCGTGAGTGCCGACGAATTGTTACAGGATCTTATATGAAAAAGTCTTTTGCGCTGTTCACCCTGCTGGCAGCCTCTTTTACCGGTTTTGCCCATGCGGATGACGCCGCTATCAAACAGTCGCTGACGAAACTCGGCGTAACCAGCAGCGATATTCAGCCTGCGCCGGTGGCGGGGATGAAAACCGTTTTAACCAACAGCGGCGTGCTGTACGTGACCGAAGACGGCAAACACATTATTCAGGGGCCGATGTACGACGTAAGCGGCGCGCAGCCGGTGAACGTGACCAACCAGCTGCTGATGAAAAACCTGAATGCGCTCGAAAAAGAGATGATCGTTTATAAGGCGGCGCAGGAAAAACACGTTATAACCGTCTTTACCGACATCACCTGTGGCTACTGCCACAAGCTGCATGAAGAGATGAAAGATTACAACGCGCTGGGCATTACCGTGCGTTATCTGGCTTTCCCTCGCGCGGGTGTGCAGAGCCAGCCTGAGCAGGATATGAAGGCCATCTGGTGTGCAAAAGATCGTAACAAAGCGTTTGATGACGCGATGAACGGTAAGGGTGTGCAGCCGGCTTCCTGTGATATTGATATTGCCAACCACTACGCACTGGGCGTGCAGTTTGGCGTGACCGGTACGCCAGCCATTGTCTTAAGCAACGGCTACGTTGTCCCGGGCTATCAGGGGCCAAAAGAGATGAAAGAGTTCCTCGACGCGCACCAGAAACAGTTTGGTGGTAAATAATCCGCGTGAAAGCCCCAATAAAATTGCGCCGCCGCGACGCGGTTGAACAGGTTGATTTGCCAGCCGATCTTCCGCCGCTGTTAAAGCGGCTCTACGCCAGCCGCGGCGTGCGGAGTGCAGGTGATCTTGAGCGCAGCGTCAAAGGGATGCTGCCCTGGCAGCAGCTGAACGGCATCGAAAAAGCCACTGAAATGCTCTACAACGCGCTTCGTGAAGGCACGCGCATTGTGGTGGTGGGGGATTTCGATGCCGACGGCGCCACCAGCACCGCGCTGAGCGTGCTCAGCCTGCGCGCGTTGGGCTGCGAAAACGTTACCTATCTGGTGCCTAACCGCTTTGAAGATGGTTATGGCCTTAGCCCGGAAGTGGTCGATCAGGCACATGCCCGCGGCGCGCAGATGATCCTGACCGTAGATAACGGGATCTCCTCCCATGCGGGGGTCGATCACGCGCATCAGTTGGGGATCCCGGTGCTGGTTACCGATCACCACCTGCCGGGTGACACGCTGCCGGCCGCTGAAGCCATTATTAACCCGAACCTGCGCGACTGCGATTTCCCGTCGAAATCACTGGCGGGCGTGGGCGTGGCGTTTTATCTGATGCTGGCGCTGCGCACCCTGCTGCGGGATAAAGGCTGGTTCGAGTCCCGCGGGATCGCCGTGCCCAATCTTGCCGAGTATCTCGATCTTGTTGCGCTCGGCACCGTGGCGGACGTGGTACCGCTCGATACCAATAACCGTATCCTCACCTGGCAAGGGTTAAGCCGCATTCGTGCGGGCAAGTGTCGTCCGGGTATTAAGGCGCTGCTGGAGATTGCGAACCGCGATCCGCTCAAGCTCGCCGCCAGCGATTTGGGCTTTGCCCTCGGCCCGCGCCTGAACGCGGCCGGCAGGCTGGACGATATGTCCGTCGGCGTCGCGCTGCTGCTGTGCGACAACATTGGTGAAGCACGCGTGCTGGCGAATGAACTGGATGCGCTGAACCAGACCCGCAAAGAGATCGAACAGGGAATGCAGGCTGAAGCACTAACCCTGTGTGAAAAGCTTGAACGCAGCGGTGAAACATTGCCGGGCGGGCTGGCGATGTACCACCCTGAGTGGCATCAGGGGGTGGTGGGCATTCTGGCGTCGCGTATTAAAGAGCGTTTCCACCGTCCGGTGATTGCATTTGCGCCCGCAGGCGATGGCACGCTGAAGGGCTCCGGTCGTTCGATTCAGGGGCTGCACATGCGCGATGCGCTGGAGCGTCTGGATACGCTCTACCCGGGCCTGATGCTCAAATTCGGTGGTCACGCGATGGCGGCAGGCTTGTCGCTGGAAGAGGCGAAATTCGACGAGTTTCAGCGTCTGTTTGGCGAACTGGTGACTGACTGGATCGACCCCGCTCTGCTGCAGGGTGAAGTGATTTCCGACGGTGAGCTCGCACCGATGGAGATGACCATGGAAGTGGCGCAAATGCTACGCGATGCAGGCCCGTGGGGGCAGATGTTCCCGGAGCCGCTGTTCGATGGCCGCTTCCGTCTGCTGCAACAGCGCATCGTGGGCGAACGTCACTTGAAAGTGATGGTGGAACCGGTGGGCGGCGGCCCGCTGTTGGATGGTATTGCCTTTAACGTCGATACCGCTGTCTGGCCAGACAATGGCGTACGTGAGGTTGAACTGGCCTACAAACTGGATATCAACGAGTTTCGCGGTAACCGCTCCCTTCAAATCATCATCGACAATATCTGGCCAATTTAGCGGCAGTAATCTCTATAAAAAAGGGCGTGGATTCGGTACAATCCCGCTCTTATCACCGCATTTTGACAAGTCCATAAAAGAAAACAGACCATGTTTGAAATTAATCCGGTAAAAAACCGTATTCAGGACCTCACGGAGCGCTCTGACGTTCTTAGGGGGTATCTTTGACTACGATGCCAAGAAAGAGCGTCTTGAAGAAGTAAACGCCGAGCTGGAACAGCCGGACGTCTGGAACGAGCCTGAACGCGCGCAGGCGCTGGGTAAAGAGCGTTCCTCTCTCGAAGCTATCGTAGATACGCTGGATCAAATGGCTCAGGGGCTGGAAGACGTTTCCGGTTTGCTGGAGCTGGCTGTAGAAGCCGACGACGAAGAAACCTTTAACGAAGCCGTGGCAGAGCTCGACGTGCTGGAAGAGAAGCTGGCGCAGCTTGAGTTCCGTCGTATGTTCTCCGGCGAATACGATAGCGCTGACTGCTATCTCGATATCCAGGCAGGTTCTGGCGGTACTGAAGCGCAGGACTGGGCCAGCATGCTGATGCGCATGTATCTGCGCTGGGCTGAAGCGCGTGGCTTCAAAACCGAGATTATCGAAGAGTCTGAAGGCGAAGTGGCTGGCATTAAGTCCGTCACCATCAAGATCATTGGTGACTACGCCTACGGCTGGCTGCGTACCGAAACCGGCGTTCACCGCCTGGTACGTAAGAGCCCGTTCGACTCCGGTGGTCGTCGTCATACCTCCTTCAGCTCCGCGTTTGTTTACCCCGAAGTTGACGAAGATATCGATATCGAAATCAACCCGGCAGATCTGCGTATCGACGTTTACCGCGCATCTGGCGCGGGTGGACAGCACGTTAACCGTACGGAATCGGCGGTACGTATTACCCACATTCCAACCGGGCTGGTAACACAGTGCCAGAACGACCGTTCCCAGCATAAGAACAAAGACCAGGCCATGAAGCAGATGAAAGCGAAGCTTTATGAGCTGGAGATGCAGAAGAAAAATGCTGAGAAACAGGCGATGGAAGACAACAAGTCTGATATCGGCTGGGGCAGCCAGATCCGTTCTTACGTCCTTGATGACTCCCGCATCAAAGACCTGCGTACCGGGGTTGAAACCCGTAACACGCAGGCGGTGCTGGACGGCAGCCTGGACCAATTTATCGAAGCAAGTTTGAAAGCAGGGTTATGAGGAACCAACATGTCTGAACAACAAGCACAGGGCGCTGACGCGGTAGTCGATCTTAACAACGAACTGAAAACCCGCCGCGAGAAGCTGGCAGCGCTGCGCGAGCAGGGCGTGCCGTTCCCGAACGATTTTCGTCGTGACCACACCTCAGACCAACTGCACGCTGACTTCGACGCTAAAGAAAACGAAGAGCTGGAAGCGCTGAACATCGAAGTGGCCGTTGCGGGCCGTATGATGACCCGTCGTATCATGGGTAAAGCCTCTTTCGTTACCCTGCAGGACGTGGGCGGCCGCATTCAGCTGTACGTTTCCCGTGACGATCTGCCAGAAGGCATCTACAACGAGCAGTTCAAGAAGTGGGACCTGGGCGATATCCTGGGCGCGAAAGGTAAACTGTTCAAAACCAAGACCGGTGAACTGTCTATCCACTGCACCGAACTGCGTCTGTTGACCAAAGCCCTGCGCCCGCTGCCGGACAAATTCCACGGCCTGCAGGATCAGGAAGCGCGCTACCGCCAGCGTTATCTGGACCTCATCTCTAACGATGAGTCCCGCAAGACCTTCAAAATTCGCTCCCAGATCATGGCCGGTATCCGCCAGTTCATGGTTAACCGCGACTTTATGGAAGTGGAAACCCCAATGATGCAGGTGATCCCGGGCGGTGCTTCTGCACGTCCGTTCATCACCCATCACAACGCCCTGGACCTGGACATGTACCTGCGTATCGCGCCGGAACTGTACCTGAAGCGTCTGGTGGTAGGTGGGTTCGATCGCGTGTTCGAAATCAACCGTAACTTCCGTAACGAAGGCATCTCCGTGCGTCATAACCCAGAGTTCACCATGATGGAACTCTATATGGCGTATGCAGATTACAAAGATCTGATCGAGCTGACCGAATCCCTGTTCCGCACCCTGGCGCAGGACATTCTGGGCACCACGCAGGTACCTTACGGTGAAGAAGTGTTCGACTTCGGCAAGCCGTTCGAAAAACTGACCATGCGCGAAGCCATCAAGAAATACCGCCCGGAAACCAACATGGCGGATCTGGATAACTTCGATTCTGCAAAAGCGATCGCTGAAAGCATCGGTATTAAAGTGGAGAAGAGCTGGGGTCTGGGCCGTATCGTGACCGAGATCTTCGAAGAAGTGGCAGAAGCGCACCTGATTCAGCCGACCTTCATCACTGAATATCCGGCTGAAGTGTCCCCGCTGGCGCGTCGTAATGACGAGAATCCGGAGATCACTGACCGTTTTGAATTCTTCATCGGTGGCCGTGAAATCGGCAACGGCTTTAGCGAGCTGAACGATGCAGAAGATCAGGCGCAGCGCTTCCAGGATCAGGTTGACGCAAAAGCGGCAGGCGACGACGAAGCGATGTTCTTCGACGAAGACTACGTGACGGCGCTGGAGCACGGCCTGCCACCAACGGCGGGTCTGGGTATTGGTATTGACCGTATGGTAATGCTGTTCACCAACAGCCACACCATCCGCGACGTGATCCTGTTCCCGGCGATGCGTCCGGTTAAATAACGTCTGCAGATCGTAAAAAGCCCCGTGCGATAGTCGCCGGGGCTTTTTTATTTGGCGGCGAAGGCCCGCAGTTTTTCGCGTGCCGCCGTCGCTTCCATCACCATCCAGGGGCTAAAGGCCCACGGTGTGGCATCCAGAGCCTGGAACAACGCATCCAGATCAACCCATTCGTATGCCATCACTTCATCACTGTTGATCGTCAGCGCATTCGTTATCCTGGCGGCAAAGACCGGGCAAATCTCATTTTCGACGATCCCGGAAGGATCGGTTTCACAGTAGCGAAACTCAGCGGCGACAGGGGTGATCCCGGTAATTTCGGCTCCCACTTCATAGCGGCAGCGGCGCACAATGGCCTGATCAATCGCTTCACCAGATTGCGGATGGCCGCAGACTGAGTTCGTCCAGACGCCCGGCCAGGCTTTTTTGCTTAATGCGCGACGGGTGATAAGACACTCCCCTTTGGCATTGAAGAGCCAGGAAGAGAACGCCAGATGGAGTGGGGTATGGGAGGTATGTGCAGCGTATTTTTCCTGAGTGCCAATCACCATTCCCTGGTCATTTACCAAAATAACGTGTTCTTGAATACTCATTGATGCTCCAGTGCTAACCATGCGGATGGTTCAGCACCACCAGCGATGTCATTATACTGCATTCCGGTACGAACGGTTTGTTCCACAGAGCGGAAAAGGGCTGACCCATATCTGTTTGGGCTGGTATTATAGGGCGCCATTCACGCTGACCGAGGATCTGTTTTGTTTGCAGGAAGCCTGACGAGAAACCCCATCACTGCCGTGTTCTGCCTGATGCTGACGCTATTACTGGCAGGCTGTTCAGGGAGTAAATCTTCGGATATGGGCAGCTATTCCGGTGCGGTCTATACCGTGAAGCGCGGGGATACGCTGTACCGGATTTCGCGCGCGACGGGGACCAGCGTAAAGGAGCTGGCGCGTCTGAATAATATCTCTCCGCCATATACCATCGAAGTGGGGCAGAAGCTGAAGGTTAATGGTGGTTCATCCTCGGGCAAAAAATCGTCGTCGAAAGGCAAAACCGCCAAAGTGACGCCATCCTATGCGGTGCCGCAATCCTCCTGGCCGCCTGTCGGACAGCGCTGCTGGATTTGGCCGGCCAGCGGCAAAGTTGTGTTGCCGTACTCCTTATCTGAAGGCGGCAATAAGGGCATCGATATTGCAGCCGCGCGCGGTACGCCGGTTTATGCCTCCGGGGCAGGGAAGGTCGTGTACGTGGGCAACCAGCTGCGCGGTTACGGTAATCTGATCATGATTAAGCATGGTGAAGACTACATCACGGCTTATGCGCATAACGACACAATGCTGGTTAATAACGGCCAGAACGTGAAGGCGGGGCAGAAGATCGCCACCATGGGCAGCACGGGCACGGATACGGTGAAGCTGCACTTCCAGATCCGTTATAAGGCCACCGCCATCGACCCGCAGCGTTATCTTCCGGCACAGGGCAGCAAGCCGAAGTGCTAAGTGATTATTTTATCGCCGTTTAGTTGCGAAGAGGCTTGTATGAAGAGGCGTAAGGTCTATAATGCTTTACGCACCTCAAAGCGGGCGTAGTTCAATGGTAGAACGAGAGCTTCCCAAGCTCTATACGAGGGTTCGATTCCCTTCGCCCGCTCCAGAATTTCCCCAGGTGGAACCGTTCGAAAATCTCCGGTTCTTTCAGCATGTTACGCAGTAGTGCTTACTAACATGCTTAGGCGTTCTACCATAGTTCACTACTTTGACACTTGTCACGAATGGTTACTCGGTGAAATGAGAGTGTAGCCAATCGTCGGCGGTGGTTTCAAGTTCTTACCGCGATAGCCCAACAATGAACGCAAAGCCTACACCAGGCAGCGACGGATCGCACTTCTCATAACCTTTCAGTGAAGCGCATTTTTGCCGATGCTCCCACATGCCACACGTCGTGATGACGTTGCAGGGAATAAACAGGTTTTATGGTGGTTATGGTACTTGCAGACCATATGCAAGCTCTGCCAGCGGTTCGGCCTCGCTCCCTTTGGGTACATGGTCATCCTGATAAACTTCACTGTCTGACACACCCTGATGTTCTCGCCTAACGGCTCAGCGCGTTGTCTTACCACCAACGGGCATTAGGCTTTTATTGTCCAAATTCTGTTAGTTGCGCATTTTCTGCACCCTGGTTAACCTGAGATTAATCCTAATCTCCCAAGGGTGAACATGGCTATCGGGAACAGACAGATTCAAGAGGAATCACTCAAAGAAGAGTTAGATCGCTTGCTGGAAGAACTTGAAATCACACAGGAGCAACGGGAGTTTATCGAGTCCATGCGACAAGAGGACGGGGAAAATAACAACGGGAAATAAGGCTTGTATTGTCCAAAATCTGCGCTACGCTACCTTTGATTACTCACAGCAAAGGATAAATAAGATGGAAAAAGAACACTTTAAAGCGCACGTTCAGTATGACGACTGGAAGGGAAGCGTTGCAGCAGACAGTGCTGATCAGGAAGACTTTAGCGACTTTCTGAGAGACAAAGGGGTATTGAAAGAAGGTGAGATTGTGAAAGGTATTTCCTTCTACTCAGCAGAGCGTTTCTTTGATGTTGAAGCATTTGTTTCAGACGATGAACATGGGTTAAGAAGGGAAAAAGTCACAATGACGCTTGAGGAGTTTTTCAAAACCTTCAAACGTTTTTCAGTCAAGATTTCTCGCAAAGGGGAATGAAGTGGTTTTGAAGTGGTTTACTGAATTTGGCCACCTGAACAGAGGTGATATGCTCACCTCAGAACAACACAGGTGTCATAATGAAAAAAAGAAATTTCAGCGCAGAGTTTAAACGCGAATCCGCTCAACTGGTCGTTGACCAGAACTACACCGTGGCAGATGCAGCCAGCGCTATGGATGTCGGCCTTTCCACAATGACGCGATGGGTGAAACAATTACGTGATGAACGGCAGGGCAAAACACCAAAAGCCTCCCCCATTACCCCGGAACAAATTGAAATCCGTGAGCTCAGGAAAAAGCTACAACGTATTGAAATGGAAAATGAAATATTAAAAAAGGCTACCGCGCTCTTGATGTCAGACTCCCTGAACAGTTCTCGATAATCGGGAAACTCAGGGCGCGTTATCCTGTGGCCACTCTCTGCCATGTGTTCGGGGTTCATCGCAGCAGCTACAAATACTGGAAAAACCGTCCTGAAAAGCCAGACGGCAGACGGGCTGTATTACGCAGTCAGGTACTTGAACTGCATGGCATCAGCCACGGCTCTGCCGGAGCAAGAAGCATCGCCACAATGGCAACCCAGAGAGGTTACCAGATGGGGCGCTGGCTTGCTGGCAGACTCATGAAAGAGCTGGGGCTGGTCAGTTGCCAGCAGCCGACTCACCGGTATAAGCGTGGCGGTCATGAGCACGTTGCTATCCCGAATCATCTTGAGCGACAGTTCGCCGTAACGGAACCAAATCAGGTGTGGTGCGGTGATGTGACCTATATCTGGACGGGTAAGCGCTGGGCGTACCTCGCCGTTGTTCTCGACCTGTTCGCAAGAAAACCAGTGGGCTGGGCCATGTCGTTCTCGCCGGACAGCAGGCTCACCATGAAAGCACTGGAAATGGCATGGGAAACCCGTGGTAAGCCCGTCGGGGTGATGTTCCACAGCGATCAAGGCAGCCATTATACGAGCAGGCAGTTCCGGCAGTTACTGTGGCGATACCGGATCAGGCAGAGTATGAGTCGGCGTGGAAACTGCTGGGATAACAGCCCAATGGAGCGCTTCTTCAGGAGTCTGAAGAACGAATGGGTGCCGGCGACGGGCTATGTAAGCTTCAGCGATGCAGCTCACGCAATAACGGACTATATCGTTGGATATTACAGCGCACTAAGACCGCACGAATATAATGGTGGGTTACCGCCAAACGAATCAGAAAACCGATACTGGAAAAACTCTAACGCGGTGGCCAGTTTTTGTTGACCACTTCACACCTCGATATGCGTTTTCCCTGCACTGAATTGTGACCAGGTGAGGGTTAACAGGTCAGAGATACGTAATGCGCTCTCATACTGCATCACCCATGCACAGTAGAACAGGTTTGTTCTGGTATTGCGTCGTAGCTCTGCCGCCACTGCTTTCACGTCCTCCGCGCTTTTAAGCGCAACTGCGATACCTTCCATTCTTTATCCCTCCTCTTGTTCGTTTCGTTGAAAACATCATTGATCAGAAATTGATCATTTTCAATATGTTGCACGATATGTTTGTTTATGAAGAGCACGAAATGATCAAAAGGTGTGCGCGGTTGCCTGACCTATCGAACAGCGCCCGAGGCACTTCCCCAATTCCAGGCGCAGATTTTGGCAAATATCAGTAAGTGATTGAAAAATAGATGAAAATACATTTAACAACATGATTCATGAAACGGTAGTTCTGTCAAGAAATTTATTTTCGATGACGGGGAGTTACCCCTGTTTGCACGGTGAAGTGATGGAAAAGTGTACTGATTGAATAGAATCAATGAGTTACAGAATACACTTTACGAAAGTGTATCGAAGCTGGGCGATATCGCACGTTAGATGATAATAATTCTCACCTGAGTTGATTGCACCAAGAAATGATTAGAATGCTAATGAATTGGAAGGTTTCGGCATGGAATAATCGCGATTAAAATAAATTTGATAGAACACAAAAAGTCTTTAAGCATATTGCACCTATCATGAAAGTGTACATTGTGGACAATGATCGCTGTGAGCCGCACGGCGCAAGGCTTTCGTATAAGTGATGAAAGATACTTCGAAAGTGAGAAAGGCGCTCAGAGAACGTTACAGGCGGGTTATTTAGAATAGATTAAGCATCGCTTTACCTGGGGTTTAGCGGGTATTTAGAATGTAATTAGCGTGGGATTTTTCCGGCGCTATGGAGGCGAGTATTCGCTATTAACACGTAATCAGGATTGATGGAGGGTTAATTCTCCATAAAGTGGACTGTACAATTTGGTATGCGCTGATCACGCGCATGGGAGATAGCTATACAGGAAAGTAACCTCTACTGAAAGTTATTGTTGAGAAGAGGTTTTCCTGTAGAGAAACTTGTCATGTTCGCTTCACTCACTGACACAAACCAACTACTAACTACCCTTAATTAAATTAAGGTTATTAATTATCTCTCTTATGTTCTCGTATTCCTCGAACATACATCATTGTGCAGGATGATCATGAGCAGATACTTTTTCATGCGACATTCACCCGCTGATCGCTGGTTCATTGTGAGCCTACGATCTCAACACATCAAAATTATGTAAAAGGGCTTATCATTAAAATGATGTGTTAACAGGTTAATTGTGCAATGTAGCGTAGCTACAAGATCGGCTCACTTGCATGAAGAGCCGGAAATGATACCCTTCCTTGAGAAGCCGTCTTATCCTATTATGAAAAAATTGTTGACGACAAATTTATTTTGTGGTAGGGGTTGACAAACGTTATTAAAATAGTGTATTATGGTAAGTATGAAGGGGAGAAAACCTTCTGAACTTTTCAGCCCTGGGCGGGGTAACTGCCTGGGGCTTTTTGCATCCAAAATCCGAAGGAGGTAGTTATTGAAGTATTTCAGTAGTGACCAGGTGTTTTATGAACTGGTGAGTGGTAAAGCCACAAGAGATTTAATCTACGCATCTATGTACGTAGCCAGAAAACGAAAGTATTTCGAACGTGAACAGATGTTTAAAGAAGCATTATCCCGTTTTGATGAATTTAAGAAGGATTCCAAAGAATGAAGATTAACTTCACCCCTGAAACTTACGAGGCTCTGATCAATCGGGCTAATCGTGAAAATAAAGCCGCCGCCGCACTGGTGAGCGAATTAATAACAACAGTCCTTAACAAAGAGGAAACCAATGAACCAAAGAAGAAAAGTAGTAAAATTCGTTGATGCAATTTGCGGATCTGGAAAATCCACCACGTTACAGCACTACATCAAATCAAGTTTATTAACAAACTCCGAAGCAATTCCCCCTCGTTATCTTCTCGTGATGCCAACACATGAATTATGTGGACAGGTGAGGGAAGAACTAAAAGACAGACGGGTGAAGAGTTTCCATGTGGACACCGAAACAGAAGCGGTAAGACACCTAATTTCCACCTTGGAATACGATTTCCAGCATTCGGTTATTATCTGTACACATCAATGTTTCATTCATTACTGCTATCGTGCAGCGCTTGAAACGGAACTTCAAAACCTTCTCCGTAATTTCAGTATCTTTGTTGATGAAATCCCTGATGCAATGTTTGGCGCTTACATCAAAGTGCAGCATACCAAACGGACGGAACAAAATTTCCCATTCCTGGATTGGCTGGAAGAGCGGGACGGATTGTTATTCCTGAGTGAGGATAAGCGTGAAGATTTCTACGACTATTGGCACGAAACAGAGGCGAATGGTGCTGAGTTAAAGCGCCTGCTCTGGGCGATTATGCAGGGTGCTGGACTTCTCTACGAAGAGAATAAACACCTGTTTGCCTTCACTGCTTCACCAATTATCAGATCTGTAGAATGGGCTGAACAACTTACACTCTTAGGTGCTGGCTCTTCTCGAAGTTTGTTTGTCTGGGCTGCTGAACATCTGACGAAATACGAAGTTGAGGAAGCTGGTGAAGATTTACAGCCGCCACTTGAAAGACGTAAACATAAGCGTGTACCGATCTCCCTGGTCGCCGTATGTGAAAACAGATGCACCTTGTCAGCATTACAGGAAGTGTTTCACGAACATCTCCAGGAAATCATCCAGCGCGTGCCTGGTGAATTTATCTTCGCTACCAACAGAGATAAATCCCTGTGTCAGTTTACTACGATAGGGGATGAAATTCTTACCGATGCTTCCCGTGGTATCTGAATCGCCACGGATAATCTAGACACTTCCTAGCCGTTGATAATACTGGTTTTCATATTCTGTCGGTGACATCTGATCGCTGGAACCATGCCGACGCTTACTGTTATAAAACATTTCGATGTAATCAAAAATATCGCTGCGGGCTTCTTCCCGCGTTCCGTAGCTCTTTTTCTTTATCCGTTCGCGTTTCAACAACTGGAAAAAGCTTTCTGCAACCGCATTATCATGGCAGTTACCGCGACGGCTCATGCTGCCCTCCAGGCCGTGTGATTTCAGGAACGACTGCCACTCATGGCTTGTGTACTGACTGCCCTGATCCGAATGAACCAGCACCTGTTTTTGGGGATTACGGCGCCATACAGCCATCAGCAGTGCGTTCAGGACAATGTCCTTTGTCATCCGGGATTGCATGGACCAGCCGATAATTTTGCGTGAGAACAGATCAACAACCACGGCAAGATACAGCCAGCCTTCGTGGGTCCTGATGTAGGTTATGTCCGTTACCCAACGCTTATCCGGAGCATCCGGATTGAACTGTCGCTGGAGCCTGTTGGGCGACACGATACTGGCCTCGCCTTTACGTGCCCGCGGGCTCCGGTATCCGACCTGAGCCTTTATCCCGACACGTTTCATCAGTCGCCAGACTCTGTTCACTCCGCACTGTTGCCCGCTGTCCCGCAGATCCAGATGGATTTTGCGATAACCATAGACGCATCCCGATTCCAGCCAGAACTGTTTAATCTGTCCTGTCAGTCTCAGGTCTGCCTGATGGCGTTGTGAATGCGGCTGCTGAAGCCAGGCGTAAAAACCACTGGGATGAACATCCAGCACCCGACAGAGCAGGCGAACAGGCCAGCAACAGGTGTTGTCACGGATAAAGGCGTACCTCAGTCGGACAGCTTTGCGAAGTACGCCGCGGCTTTTTTTAATATGTCCCGTTCGTCGGTAACCCGCTTCAGCTCTTTCTGGAGACGGCGGATCTCGGCCTGAGCATCTGACTGTTCTTTATTAGCGGAAGAATCCGGACCGTACTTCTTTATCCAGGCGTAAAGGCTGTGGGTGGTGATATCGAGACGTGTTGCAACGCTGGCAACAGAATAACCGCGATCAACAACCTGTTTGACTGCTTCAGTTTTAAACTCTTCGGGATAACGCTTACCGCTCATGGGCACCTCTCTTTAAGCCATCTTAAATGACTCTGAGGTGTCTGTTAAACCCGTGGCGATTCAACTTAATGATACGAATGCCGAGCAACTACTGAATTTAGCAGCCGTATCGAGAGCACTTGATGTGAGCTATTCACATTTAAGACAACTCATTTTCAAAGGAATGAGTGTATCAGATGCGCTTAATTATCTTGTGAACGAAAAGAAAGGCGGTGAATAATCATGCTTGAAATCCACACAAGTTCTATCAAGAACACGGTGAAATTTAGTGTTGATCGTAATTCAATGAAAGAAGCTATGGACGCTTTCGATGATCTTGACCCGCCATTTCCGGACAGCTTTTGTATCTTAAGTTAACGATGCCCGCTGCCGCCGGTATTCTCTCGGAGAGTGATATCCCAGCGCACTATGCGGGTGATTTTCATTGTAATGCGTGAACGCCGCTGCAAGGTTTCGCAGGGCTGTTCTCACATCCGGTTTCGGCATGAACGCGATATAGTCTTCCTTCATCGTCTTCACGGAACCCGTTCGGCCATGCCATTGCTCTGCGGGCTGCTCACCGCTGTTGTACATGGCTCCAGATTCAGCTCTTTGGCGAACCTCCGCGTTTCATGCGCGGTATATGCTGAACCGTTGTCCGTCAGCCACTGCACCGCTGTGTCGGGCAGCCTGTCGCCGAAGCGCTTTTCCACCGACCTCAGCATCACATCCTGCACGGTCGAACTGTCATAGCCTCCCGTGCTTGCTGCCCAGTCTATGGCCTCACGGTCGCAGCAGTCCAGCGCGAACGTTACCCGCAGTTTTTCGCCGTTGTCGCAGCCGAACTCGAAGCCATCTGAACACCAGCGCATATCGCTTTCTGCCACCGCTATCTTGCCCTTATGTTCACGCTTCGGTCGCTCTGGTTTGTGATGCAACAACAACAGGTTATGCTCGCTCATTATCCTGTAAAGCCGTTTGGCATTCACAGGTGGCTGTCCCTCTGTGCGACGTTGCTTGCGCAGGATGCCCCACACGCGTCGATAACCATAACTCGGCATATCGCTGATAATGTTGAGGATAGCCGACAGTATTTCTGCGTCTGCTTCTTCATTACGCCGGTTACAGCGCCTGTCCTGCCAGTCGGCAGAACGGTTAATCCGCAGTGACAGTTGCGCACGCGACACGCCCATGGTCCGGCTGACCATGGCTATTCCCCGTCCTTTGGCAACAAGGGCGCGTGCGCTATCCATTTTCGCGACTGACCGTACTCCACGGCTTCTTTCAGGATCTCAACTTCCATCGTCTTCTTGCCCAGAAGGCGCTGAAGCTCCCGGACCTGCTTCAGAGCAGCAGTAAGCTCAGAAGCAGGAACGACTTCCTCTCCAGCCGCAACGGCGGTGAGGCTGCCTTCCTGATATTGCTTCTTCCACTTAAACAGCAGGCTGGGCTGGATACCATGCAGGCGGGCGACATGGGAGACATTCATACCCGGCTCCATCGTCTGCTGGATAATGGCGATCTTCTCCTGAGGAGTTTTACGTTTACGGACTTCTTGCCCTAACAGGATCCCGGTCATCTCAAAATTGGTGTTAGTGTTAGACATATATTCAAGCCTATCTCTTATCTGGAGATACAGCTACTGTCTGGTGTTTCAGGGGGCTACATCACTATGGACGCTTTCGATCAAATTCAGAAGAAAGCTAAAGGCATTAAAGATCCCACGTTGAATATGAAAAAATTCAGCCAAGGGCTTAAATCTGCTGAAAGAGAATTAGACAAGCTGAATAAGAAAGCGTCAAAGCCTCGTAATAGCGATGAACGAGAAAAGGCAAGGGCAGCTAAGGCGCAAGCCCGTGTAGAGGCTCAGGCAGCGAAAGAGGCCGCAAGAAACGCACAGCGCCGTGAACGGGCTGAATTGAAGCTATTGGACACTGCCAGCAGCTTTAGAAGTATGCAACACCTTACCAACGTCGAATTAACCCAGGCGGCATTACAGGCCAGCAGGATCACTAAGGCTTATGCAGCAGGTACTATCTCATTACAACGCCAAAACAGCGAGATCAAACGACTCCAGCAGAGCTACAGACGCATTAACGCTGAGCGTAGGGCTGCGGCGAAAGCGGGAGGGGCTAACGCTCTTGGTGGCGGTGGTAAGGCTACAGGGGCTATCTCTGGCTCTCTGATGGGCTTAGGCACTGGTGCGCTTGCTGGCGCTGGTATTGGTGCGGCGGCTTACGGTGCTTATTCATGGGGGAAAGAGGCTGTTACAGCACAGGAAGAGCGTAGCGAAATTGTGCAACGTGCCAGATTGGGCGGTGTAGATTATAACTTTTTACAATCGTTAGGCCAATTTGCACAGGCTAATGGTATCGATAGCGGGATGGGAACCCAGGGAGCCAGAAAAAACCTCGATGTAGCAAAAGATGTTTCTGAAAAGCTCGCAGATGGTGCGTTGAATGCGAAACGTAATAAACAAGGTGAATGGACAGGAGCACCAACAGGTATTAACACCGCTTTGAATATGGGGTACACGCCTGAACAGCTTAAAGAATGGGCTAAAAATCCGTTTGGTTTTGTCTCTTCATATACCAACACAATGCAATCTAAAGGATTGAGCGAACAAGAAATTTTGCACAATCTTGAAGACCTCGGGGACGATCTCGGACTTTACGCCAAAGCCTTTATGAATGGCGGGAAGGCTCTTACTTATCAGGTGGACGTGCTCAAGCGTAACGGGCAGTGGCTGGATGAAGCACAGCAGGATCAGCTTGTGGCCTACCGTAAGTTTAATCAGGAGCTTAGCATTCTCTCCGATAGCCAGAAGCTGGCATTCTTCGAAGGGTTTATGTCAGAGATTGACCCTGAAACCATGCGAGAGTTTAAGGACGCTATGCAGGAGGCGTTACCCTTCTTTCAGGGTGTCGGACGGGCTGCGGGCGATGTGGTGGATGGTCTGATGAAGCTAACCAACTGGATCACAGGTAAGCTCAACCTACTCAATGGGGATAACACCTCTAAAGAAGCTGTTAGCCAGCATTACGGCACTACGTCAGCACCTGTACAGGCTGGAAGTAATCCAGTGGCTAACGCCTATGGAGCCAGCCAGCCGAAAGCGGATGGTCATGAGCATAATGTATTCGACACAGTGCGCGAATGGTGGAACGGGACAAGCGACGCTAAGGACGTGGGCAGCTACGCGCAGAGCACCAACGGAGATTACTCTCCTGTTTCGATGTTGAAACAGAGTGCAGCAGCGCCCGCTAAGCCAGCCAGTGCGCCGATCATGCAGCCTGTAGTATTGCAGAATCAGCTACCGGAAGGGCTTATCCATCTAACTATTTCTCCTGATCCGACATTCGGAAACATGCTTAATGCTACCGTTGATCAGCGTATCAATGATAACAATCAGCGTATGGTGCTGGCTGTTTCATCTGGACAAGGGACGGGGGGCTAAATGGCAACACCAGGTAGTTTAACTATCGGGGGCAGCGATGCCTCCCGTATCAATTCGACTCAGAACAGTAATAACAGCAGTGCTACCCGCACCAAAGGTGAAAACGGATTCACCATCCTTGCATCTGTATATAATTCGTCCTCAGATAGCTATATTCAGAACTATCAGGCGATAGTGTTTGATGCCGTGACGGATACGGGAATACGCAGACAGGCTGATATTACCAGCTATCCCGTTGAGAGCGGGGCAGAGGTGAGCGATCACGTTCAGATTAAGAATAATACATTCAAGCTATCGGGGATTATTTCCGAAACTCCGGTGAGGCTGGAAAAGGATTTGTTATACAGCGCTGGTGTGAATGGCACTCGTATCAGTCAAGCTATCGAATACCTCGATAAGATGTTTGAAAGTCGCCAGCCCATCACATTAGTGACAGAGCACAAAGTGTACGATAATGTTATTCTCTCCGGTATTTCCTACGATTATAAATCTGAATACGCGATGCAATTCGATCTTGAATTTGAACAGATCAGGCTTGTCAGTAAAGCTACAGTTAATGTGATTGCAACTAAAACGCAGGGAAATAAATCTGTAGGCGGTACGGTGAAACAGAAGGTGGTGAACAATGCACCTAAGAAAACTGAATCTGACACTGTTACGACGGAGTTTAAAAAATGAGGGGCTTATGCCCCTTTTTTGATGGTTTCAACACTAAAGCAATGAATCCACATTTTTAAAAGGGACAGATTTAAAAAGATAGCCCTGTAATCCCCAAATTCCCACCTCACGCAGTAACCCCATATGATCTCTATTCTCAATCCCTTCAATAATAATTTTGTCGCAGTGTTTTTTGATTGATGCAATCAACAGGTTGAAGGTTGGTTTCTGCACCTGTTCATTAAAGAAGCAGCGATCTATCTTTACAACCTCAAAGTATCCTTCGATCAAACTAACTACATTCGCGTTTCCTGCGCCAAGGTCATCGAGCCATAGCCCATTTACACCCTGGCTCAGCGATTTTAATAAGGGACTTTTCAATCCCTTATCCAAACCAGGGAAATGCTCAGAAAGTTCAAGTTTGACGAATGGCATAGATTCAAATGCTTTTATCAATGTTTGATCGTGCCGAACGAGAAAAGCCATTTGTTGATCAATGTTTAGTGTGCAAAAAAGTTTATTTCGTTCGAACCACTTTTGTTTGCTGGAAATGATACCGCATTGTTCGTATAGAAAGAGCCGCTTCCTATCTAAATCCCAAGATGAAATAACAAAGTCAGGATGACAAGGACGGCCATCATTGGAAATGAAACGAGTTAAAAGTTCAACGCCCATTAATCTCTCGTCAACATTCATTATTGGGTCTGCAATATAAATGTGTTCCATACTAATTGCCCATTTTAGTTATGTACTGATTATCATCTAAAAAATACCATTTATCAATAAAAGCGATCAATAATTTGTTTTTGATCGTTGTAATCTATTAAATTTTGGTGGTTGATTTTTTTAAAAGTTGTTTGAGTAAATAAATTCTGTCATCCTTTTTTATCTTTTATTTATTATTTATCAATTGGTTGGTTGTTTTTTTTGTGAGAGCTAAGCTCGCAGGTATGAGCAAGGTGAATAGCAGCGCATCAAAAAAATAATTTGACATTAGTTATAAATTTATGCGTGGGGAGCTTGCTCCTCTTTGTTTAATTCTGGGAAAGTGATCTCTGGATAGGCCACCATTTCCACATAGTCGGATAGCTCTTTCATGGAACACCCCGCGCTGTAGGTTTTGAATGCTTCTGTGGCAGCGGCTTGGGAAGAGTGTCCCGTGATGTAGCCGATCCGTTGTTCGGGTACTCCGGCACGGTCGAGACACGTGATAAAATGCCCCCTCAAACTGTGAAAGCATTGACGGTCTGTAGCCATAGGCACTACGCGACGCCGTAAGCGGGTGAATGCTTGGGAATAGAATGGTCCTTTCTTACCGTCTTTGCGTTCAATCTTGTTAGCCTGTGGTAACAGGTAATCTCCAGTGTTCAAACTCAGATAATAATCCACCATGCCGATCAGAAAAGCATGGATAGGAATGTGTCTAATCCCTGCCTTCGTCTTGGATTTGCTAATGTAGAATGTCCGTATCCCTTCCACCATAACGATCTCTTCTTTCTTCAAGCTGGCTATTTCGTCCAGCCTTGCACCAGAGAACAAACCGATCAGAATAACTGCTCGTAGCTCTTCGTCTGCTTCGTTGAGTAGTGTAGATAGCTGATGCCATTCAAACGGCTGATAGCTTTCAATTGTGCGCCGCGCTTCAAGGTTGTGACCATGAAACGGATTTAGGGGGGCTATAGCGTCATAGCGGCGTTTGGCGAACTCGTAGAGGCTACCTAACGATGTAAGCCAGTTTTGCACGGTCTGGGGCGCTACATCGCGTTTCTGCTGCTCTTCTATGAAGTCTGTAACTAATCGGCGTCCAATCTGATCCAGGCTGATATCAACTTTCCCAATACTCTGGAGAAACACCTCAACGGCTCGCGCCGATTTGCTCAGTGTGGAGAATGATCTCCGATCCTGGTAGGCAGTAGCGTATTCATCTCGTAAGAAGCACAGGTGAGGAATCGAACTGGCTCGCTCTTCAATCAATGGTTTATTCTTGTTCTTCCTGATTTGAGAGTGCAGGGAAGTGATCGCAAGCTGAATACGCTTATCCTCAGTATCAGGCTTGAACTGTTCTTTAAGGTTGTTCCACTCTACCAGCATGTGGTTACGGAAGTGACGCGCCTTGTAGATATCTCTTGTCCCTGTACTTTTCCGATACAGGCGCTTCCCGCCGAACATGTGACGCATATAAGACGGGATGTAGATTTGAAACTGCCATACACCGTCCGGTGAAAGATAAAGATACTCCTGGCCCTTGATTGTCATGAGACTGATCCTCTAAAATCTCGCAATCAAGTATCAATAATAGTTACTATGTTGATTCGATGATCGTCGCGTTGCGGAAATTATGAAACAGAGTTTCGATTCCCTTCGCCCGCTCCAAATCACTGATAAATAAGTATATTATTATTTATCAGCTAGTTACTTTACCCCGCTAATGCAGGTACAGCCGTAACTACACATTGCACAATCGCCGCGTCTGTCGCGTGGTTGGTGTGTGGTAGTCGGGAGCATATCACCGCGCTGGCAGTGGTTTCAACGTTCTTACTGCGACAGCCCAACAACGAACAAAAGCCGCCTACTCGGCATAATCCCGAAGACTTTTAGTGAAGCGCATTTTAGCCCGATGCCCCCGTTCTGTCGCCGTCGCGAGACGCCGCAGGGATAAACAGGTTTATGGTGGTCACGGTACTTGCAGACCATATGCAAGCTCTGCCAGCGGTTCGGCCTCGCTCCTTTTGGGTACATGGTCATCCTGATAAGCCTCACTAACTGACATAACCCTAATGAAGTCGCCAGAGGCTCCGCTTGTTGTCTTACCACCAACGGGGCTTTATGGCTCTTTTCTGGTGCATACGGTAACTTTACGAGCAGTAGGATGCTGCCGGTTTGCCTCAAGCAATTGACGGCGTCGTGGCTGATTAGATAAAAATTCACCCAATTCCACTTATTACGGTAGAAATTGATATAATCCCAAGCGATGCAAATAACATGTTAAGGAAGAACAATGGCTGACCCAACTTCTCTCGCTGCTATCTCTGGCACCCTTGAGCTTGTTAACAAATCAGTTGATTTAGTTCGCAATCTCCGTAAAAAAGGTGACGATGAACTTACCGCTGCCGAAATGAGAAATACATTGATTGATTTGCTTGATGACCTTGTAGAAGTCAAAAGTGAATTTGTTAGTCTTAAAGCTGTTTTGCTAAGTAAAGAAGAAGAAATACAAGAGCTAAAGGCTAAGCTAGAAGGAAAGCAAGAAGTAAAATTTGATGGTCGTTTATATTGGAAAGAGGGTGATGAAACTGCTTTTTGCCCGGTATGTAAAGAGAACGAAAACAAACTAATACATATGATCTATTATTCTGGTAGTAGAGAATACTCCCCAAGTTGGTATTGTAAAGTATGTCGTAATGAGTTCAATGAACATGCCTAGT
Source organism: Enterobacter cloacae subsp. cloacae ATCC 13047 (assembly GCF_000025565.1). Classification (NCBI taxonomy): domain Bacteria; kingdom Pseudomonadati; phylum Pseudomonadota; class Gammaproteobacteria; order Enterobacterales; family Enterobacteriaceae; genus Enterobacter; species Enterobacter cloacae. The sequence continues at coordinate 4,310,557 of NC_014121.1, read as the reverse complement.
TTTATATTGTAGCTAGACAATAATGACTTTTTATTATGGGGGATGTATGTCAGTTTTATTATTTTTGCTGGATAAGGTTAGCTTGCTTTTTTCGGCCTTAGCGTTAATTGTATCAGTGTTGGGTTATCTAAATAGTAGAGAAATAAAAATAAAGAATAACAAAGATTCTTTGTATCGATTTAAAATTGAAACTTTAAGTAAAGCGAGAGAGTCCGAGATCGCGTTTCAGGATATATATGAAAAAATTGCATCATTCATTAGAGAACTACAAAACAACAATGATGTATCGGTAGCAGCAAAGCGCGTTGTTTTAGATGAACTTTTTGAGCAAAGAGATACATTCTTTAGACAGTCTGTTCTGGATTCGAAGGCTGCATGTTCTTTTATCATTGAAAATTTTGAAACAATGAGTGAGGAAAAATTTGTTGAATACCATCGTGTCTTTGTCTCTGAATTAGATAGACTCAAAGCCAATAATAAAAGATTAGATGATAAATTTGCCAACTTGCTTGATGGTATGAAATAAAATATTCAATGTGTTATTACTTGCCAGTGCATTGTTGGTAACTTGCAGCTTTGTACTGCAAAAAGTTAATCATCGCAAAACTTATATATATTATAATTATCGGCCTGCTAAAACCTCGCTTTGTATAATCATGTGGCTGACTTTGCTACGGTTATTCTGATTTTTGATAACGATGTTTCCGTTTCATTTTTCTTAATGGATTATTAGCGTATTCACTAACGATGAGGGCGTGTTTATGAACGAAACGGTGGAAGAGTTGAAAGCTAGGCTGATGCTAATTAAGTATTACATGGCGGTGTCAGAGGCACGGATTGACACGGGAGAGTTTGGCGATATTCGTTCTTCCGTGCGAGAGGAGCGCTGGAAGGCTGGCCGTGCGCTGAACAACTTTGTCGGAGCTTATACCTACCAAGTATTGAAACTAGATTTTGTGGGGCTTCATGAGGCAGTTGAGTCTGCACTTAGCGCGGCTGAGGATGGGCGATACGGCTTAAACCGAGCGTTCGAAAGTGAGCTGCGTGGATTGTATGACTGGTTTCGTGAAAGATTACCTGATGGATATTCTCCTGGCTGGTTGAAACATGGTAGCCCAGATGGACTATAAGCAATCTTTACCGGTTAGACTGTAATGCTTGAAGATGTAGGTTTATCACGGCTTGAAAAATTGCACGTTTATGGTTGCCCCTCTCTCAACGATTAAGGCTTCAACTTCCCCCGTGCGCCTCTCCCAGCCGAAGGCTAGGCGGGCTAAATATCGATTGGCCTTCCTCTGTGGCGTTTATGACCCTGTTTCGCGTTTTGACAGTGAGGCTGTGGGTTAGGGTTACTCTTCTCTTTAAACGCTAAATAACTCCTGAATCCCCACTGTAAAAGCACTTTGCGTTGATACTGGGTGCTGCTCTTGTATCTGTTACGTTTGGGTATACCGCATTGACACTTTTATTCGATGACATTTTGTCTTGTGTGTCAGTGCTTAATATTAAGCTATTACCTTTCAGTACTTAACATTGAAGAAAATAAGCCGTGGTGAACCAGTAACTCGATCTTCTTAAATCTGTATTGTTCCGACCCTGACGGAAATCGTATAGGCAAAAGCAACTGGACGCTGCAAAACTTTCAAAGGCTGTAATTGTCTTGAAGTATGCGAAAAAAAATAGCGAGCCACAGATGTTAATATTGATGGTGTTTATTTTTGATTGGGAAATATTGAATTGGATTATATGAGCCAAAAGTGCTGATTAAATCTGGTTGATCTTTATTCGTAGTAGAATTATTCGGTTTTGTAATCAAATGTAGCTAAAGGGAATTTATATGAATCAGCGATGCAGCAAAGAATTAACGCCAGCAAAAAGTACCACAAGGGTTGATCCGGCACATGCAATAATCACAGAAATCATGGGTTTTGAATGTAAACACCCTGAGATTGCTATCTGCCGCAGAGCAACAGAAGGGATTATTACCCGTTGTGGGGGAATTGTTGCCCCAGTGGGTAATCTGCTGAATCTGGTAACCCGAGAAGTGATTGCGCTTGAGGCGGATTTTCCGACCGTTACCGGAGTTTAACCTATGGGTTATCGTACCGATAATTTTGGCCGGGGACAGGCGCTTGAGAATGATAAAACGACTACCGGTGCCAGGTGTATTGCGTCTATTACGGACAGCACCGAATTTGGACGCAGAATTCTCAGGGTAGGTGATAAAACCACTCCCTGTCCTAAATGTGGCAGGAAGGGCGTGATTGTATCAGGTGAGGAACGGGTGACATTCCACGGCGTACCCGTCGCCGTTCACGGTTCAAAAGTACACTGTGATTGCCCACCAGGTTCAAATCGGGTAATTGCTCCCGCAGGTCAGTGGCTGGGACGTGGCCGAGACCCGGTTGATGTTGCCAGGGAACAACACGCCGCCAGGCTGGCAGCAGAAAAGCAGGCTGAAGAAAACCGCAGAGAGGAGGAAAGGGAGCGCAACCGGGTATTTGCAAAATCCTGCCTGCGGGGGGATGGCTGCAATGATGCCGGTGACGAGCGCGAACCCCATACTAATTTTGCCGATATGGCATTTTTCCTGGCCATGCCGGCCAGCGACCCGGCAACCGATTCAGACACCCCGCAGCACGCGCAGACCGCCAGAAAGAAAAAGCCAGAGGATATCCCCAGACCGAAAAAGCGCAGCGCCCTTTATCGCTGGTGGAACGGCAACCAGGAGGAGATGGATTATCAGGCCGCTGTTGCCGCCGCAACTGCAGCTACGCGCGCGCAGACGGCCACAGCGGGCGCAAGCCTGCTGGAGCTGATAAGCGGCAGGGCGCTGACCTACGGCACATGGGCGGTGCGCGGTGCTGCCGGGCTGGGGGAGATAGCCGCCGCCGGAGCGGGCGCACCCGTGGCCGGGCTACTGGTGGGAATGATGCCCGGCAGGCTGAACGACGGCGAACAGGATTTTATCGACCGTATGCGCCTCGCGCAGATGCGTGAAGCCCCAAGCCGTGTTCGCTATACGTGGGAGAACGACAGCAGGGGGAACCCGGTGCCGCATGGCTGGCACACGCCGCCTGGCCGGGACAGTGTGCGCGTCAGAAAAATGGAGTACGACAGCAGGGTGCAGGCGTACACCTTCACTACGGAGGAAGAACCGCGCGTCACCATCGTGTGGACGCCTGACCGGACGGACGAGAAAACGCCGTTGAATACCGGCAGCGCGGCCGGTGCTACCGAACCCGGTTGTTGTTGACCCGCTGCCCGTTAACACCGGCATAACGGCGACTACCAGCCCGGAACAGGAAGAAAAGCGTTTCGCGGATTACATTCTGATTCTGCCGTTCCCTGACCTGCCGCCGATTTATATCTACCTGAGCAAACCACCGGTGGAGTTTCTGGAGGTTGAGCTATACAGTGACTTTAAACGCCGTTCGCGGCAGGGGATATATGAGGCTGATCATATGCCGTCTGCTGCTGCGGTGCGAACAGCGTTATTGCGCGAAAATCCACGTCTCAGTAAAAATCTGGTGGATGAAATGGCGCAGGATGTTGCAGCCATAGTCGTTCCAAAAGAAATTCATCAAAAAATGAGTGAAACTTATGGTGGCCGCAATACGCCAGCACAAATTGAACTTGACTCAATGAATCTCCGTGCGGCAGTTGATCGTAACCTGGACGCAATCAAGCCAGCCCTTAAAGCAAATGGCGCAACAGAAAGCCAGATAGAAACGGCAAGAGTCAAAATGCACACATTGAATCGAAACGTGGGGTTATACAAATGACAGTGAATGTTGAAGCGTTAATTCATAGCTTCGGTAAATCTTATCAAAACTTGGTTGACGCTGAGCTGATACCTTACAAAACCCCTCCAACAGGTTTTTCTGGTGATCCTGATCTGAGCCTGAATATGGCGCTGGAGGGGATATATTTATCATTCAGGCGTGAAGGGCGCATTCTCCAGGAAATTACAGCAATTCTACTCAGGCCGGAAATTAAGGGCTGGCATTTTCCTAATAAGTTGCCGTTCGGGCTCAAAAGCGAAATGTCACGACAATGGATTCATGAACATTTCGGAGAGCCGCTAAGAAGTTCACCACCTAAAACTATTATGAGGCGTGCCTTGGGATGGGTAGATCTTTTTGATGCCGCAACTGGAGACATCCCAGTGAGTATGCAGATTGATTATGACGTAATGGACAATGCTTTATCTGTAACATTTATGCCAACCTCAGAGCATCGCTGGTAGTGTTCAATATAAGCCCCGGTAGGGGCTTTTTGCAGTGTTGCATACTACGATTCGCAGTACGAACGATAGCCTTAATGCGGAGGCTGCTAACAGAATGACTGTCTGGCCCGCCCATACCCTTATCGACAGGCTTTGTGTTGTTTGTATTTATTTATCCAGTTCTGATCTCACTATTCCTTTGAATTAACCATAACCAGACAGGTCTTGTATCGTTTAGCGATATAGCAGCGCACAATAACCTTGCCCACTGGTGTTTATTACCTGTTGGTGTAGCGCATATGTTGAACATGTGCGCTACACAATTTTGAACATCGCACTGCCATTCAGCATTCCCGCTAAATAGCAGCCCGACTATTTGACGTTAACCCTTTATCTTCAGTTCCTTGATGCGGAAATCATTTCCCATACTGGCTGACACATGGCTGACTACCGCGAGTTCAGCCTGACTGCCCGTGGCTTTGAATTTTCCACTCAGGGTTACCCATTCATTTGCCTGCTTCAGTTCCAGGGGGGCGGAAATGTCTTTGCCATCAGCACGCAGCGAAACCTTTGGCGCTTCATATTTTCCTATGATGCGCGCAATTTTCACCGTCCAGGTATATTCATACCCGGCAGTCAGACCTGTCAGTGTCTTTTTGAGGATCTCACCGGCATGGTTTTTATTAGGTCTGGTAATAAACTCGACGGCGCGGGTGCTGGCGTCAACCAGGTAAAGATCGTGACCGGCAGGTCCGGCCTGCCAGTTATTCCAGTTATCGCGCTCAAAGTTGGTTAAATCTTCAAACGGAGCTGCCGCCGCGGCGGAAATATCTGCCTCGCGATACACTTCAACGCTGAATTCACCGGCGTTGTCTTTGTACTGGTCTTTGCCATCGGCAAAAAACAGCGTCAACGTCCCTTCAGCTGGCACCGACCAGCGGTATTTATGATTACCAACCGGATAATTTTCGTTACCAAGGCGTGCCTGAAGCGAAGGATTGCGTAACGTTAGCGTTTCACCCTCTCGGGGAATACGCCCCTGTGGTGCGGTAAGCGCAAAATTTTCACTTCCATTCCTGGCCCAACCACTGGCCAGAATAGTAATTATCTCTCCCGCTTTGAGGGCAACTCCTGTATTTGTCCCTTCGGCATTTTTTGCGTCAACTTTTCCTGACCAGATTAAATTTTCGCTCATGTCTGACTCCTGTGACAGCGTGGCGAAGAATTTCGCCATTGAAAGATAGTCCTTACGAAATGCGTGATTTAAGTCACTCAGTTCTGCTAACCGCCTGATAATTTGAATAAATAAAATCCTGAGAAGCACGAACTTCTCATCATCATTACCCGGTTGTTATCGGCAGGAATGAGAATAGTCAGGTGGTATATACAATTCAAAACGCTAAAAGCTTTATTAAGGGTTGCGATTTTGTAATTAATTAAAAATAATAAAATAATTATCGCTGAATTAGGAATAATCTTAAGCAATATGAGGGTGAGTGCAGGGTTTTTAAATCGTTTATTCTCCCCATTGTTTACGTTGATAATCATGTAAGCACTTCAGGAAATCGGGCATACTTATCACGTGTCACGCAGGTAAAGTTCAAAAATAAACAAATTATCTTTTTACGCATGCAGCGACCTCTGATATACCTTCCTTCCCTCATACCAGTCTGAGTGATGACCGCTGTGGTCTATACTGGCCATTATCGAATACCCAAAGGTGGTGTCATGCATATATTGCCTCCTGTTCGCCCTGAACACTCCATTGAACGTCTGACGGCGGTACTTGAACCCATTGCGGAAAAAGTGAAGCTTGCGCCGCGTAAGCGGATTACCTGGAAACATAAAGGCCGCCAGCAAATGTATCTTTTTCAGGAAGGAGAGCTTTCTTTGTTGCGGGCATCTGACGGGTTGCTGTTAGTTAGCGTTTTTGAGCCTCATCTGTTCGGCATTGCCGAGATGATCCAGCCGACGCAAGGACATATACTACGCGCAGAACGGGAGTCTCTGATTTTGCGTGCTGATGCAGATGAAGCCGCCGCGCGATTTCGTGAACAGGGCGTCTGGGAGGATGTGGCAGCTTTGCTGTCGTACCATACGGCCTATCTCATTTATCGTGATGCCCAGGTTGTGCAGCAGCGCACCTATTCCGTGATTCGCAGCTATCTGCAGGAGATGATATTACTGCCCGATGAGGTGCGGATGCGAACAACTATTCTGGAATATATTCAGGATCGTACGCTTCTTTCCCGCAGCAGTATTCTCAATGTATTATCTGCACTTAAGCAAGGTAAATATATCGCGTTCAAACGTGGCGGATATTTACTGGAGGTAGGGCATTTGCCAGAGTCATTTTAAAATTTAAAAATAAACAGAAAATGATTTCGCGATCGTCGTGTTTGTCGATATCGTTTGCTCACTGAAATATTCAACAGAGTAAACGGGATTTCTATGAAAAAGACACTTGTTGCATTAATTCTGGCTAACGCTTTTACCGCAACGTCTGCATTTGCAGCGGCAGATACAGGCACCTGGTATAGCGGTGCTAAATTCGGCTGGTCACACTATTTTGACGCCAACACCGGCTCGAAAGCGAGCGATAATAATAATGGCTCGAACCAGTATAATATCGATCATGATAATGTCGGTGGTGGGGTATACGCGGGTTATCAGATGACTCCGTGGCTGGCACTGGAAGGCGGGTACGATTATTTAGGCAATATGCAGATTAAAGGCAAACATAGCGCGGGGGCACAAATGAAAAGCCAGGGGCTACAGATGTCCTTAAAAGCCAGCTATGCCGTGACCGACAGCTGGGATATCTATGGTCGTGCCGGAGCGATGGCCTATCGTGCTGAATCTGATGTAAGTGGTCACAATCGTTTTGAAACAGGCGTTCGCCCGCTTGCCGCAGTCGGGACGGAGTATGCGTTTAACAAAAATTTAGCGGGCCGTCTGGAATATCAATGGGTAAGCAACGTGGGTAATGCCAACCAGATTGGCGTCAGCAGTGACGTAAGCTCTGTGACTGCAGGTCTGACATGGCGATTTGGACAGCACGATTAATCTTTGCCATCCTTTCCGTTACAAAAGCCCGACTGTTCAGCAGTTGGGCTTTTGGCATTTAACCGGTGACTAAAGGTTGAAGGACAATGTTAATCTTTTGCAGTCCCGTGACGTTTTTATCTTTCAGGTACTGCTGATTAACCATTTCCAGCTGCTCAAGTTTAGTCAGCGAGGCGAAGACCGGCTGAACAGGGCTATCTTCGGTAAAAATATCTTTCGCGGTAGTCTGTTGTAAATAATCTGATTTCAACTGCGCTGTTAAACGGTCGATCTGAACTTTATTTTCCTGATACAGCGCAGCGATATGCGATGCCGGAATTTCTGGCGGTTTTTCTCCGGGTAAAACTAATGGGATCTGCAGATGATGGATTTGTTCAACCTTATCAGGCGCAGAAGCGCTGCAGGCGGTTAATAAACTGAGGCTGAGCAGAGTCAGTAATAATGACCGTTTCTTCATGGGGTACTCGTGTTAAATAAGCAGAGCGGACATTATCGTAAACAACCGATACATCTTCAGATTAAACTTGTTTAATTTTAAATATCCCGGCGGGAATAATCAGCCAGGCTGACGCAGCCACCCCGTCTGCGTCAGTCATGCACGCAGGGGAAACAATCCGGCAAGAAAACGCTATACGTTATAGCCATCAGGATCCCGTAAGGCTATGCTTCATTCAGCACGATAATAATTACAGAGGCAATGTCATGGATAAAGAACTACTGGATGCGGGTTACCGGGCCTATACCGGGGAGAAAATTGACGTCTACTTCAATACCGGGATCTGCAAACACTCCGGTAACTGCGTGCGCGGCAGCGCAAAGCTGTTTAATCTGAAACGTAAACCGTGGATCATTCCTGATGAAGTGGACGTGGAAACCGTTGTACGCGTGATTGATACCTGCCCGAGCGGTGCGTTGCAGTATCGCCAAAAATAAGCGAGGAACCATGGATATTCTGGAAGGCCATAACAAGTTTTATGTGAACGATGCGAACGGCAATCAGGTTGCAGAGATTGTCTTCGTACCCACAGGTGAGCATCTGAGCATTATTGAGCACACCGATGTCGATCCGAGCCTGAAGGGGCAAGGGGTTGGTAAGCAGCTGGTGGCGAAGGTGGTGGAGAAAATGCGCGGTGAGAATCGCAAAATTATCCCGCTGTGCCCGTTTGCAAAGCATGAGTTTGATAACACGCGGGAATATGACGATATTCGGGCGTAAAACACACCGGCGATGGCCGGTGTTTTTTTATCTCACCTGCTCCAGCAGCAATCCCAGCGCGATCGCCACCATAATCCCCCCTGAGGCCATGCTCACCGCACGTGCCGCCTGCGGACGGGTCGCCAGCACCGCTTTCGAACCATACCCCACCAGCAAATAGACCAGTGTGCAGGTGATAAGATGCATCACACCCAAGGCTGACATCTGCGTGGCAATCGACCAGCTTCCCTTTGGATCGGTAAACTGCGGAAGCAACGCCAGAAACAGTAAGAAGACTTTTGGATTGAGCCCGCTGATACATAATCCCTTCACCGCCCACTGTTTCCAGTTTCCTGCATGCTGTACGGTGCTTTCCGGCGCAGCAGGATGGCGTAACAGCGTGATGCCGAGCCACAGCAGATAAACCGCCCCCGCAATTGTCAGCCCTGATAATGCCAGTGGATGTTGAGCCATCAACACACCCACGCCCGCCACTACGACCAGCGTGGCGAGCAGATGCCCGGACATCAGTCCCATCACCGCCGGCACTACGCGCCGCCCGTTGATCCCGGCGCTGATCGCATAGGCCCAGTCTGCACCCGGTGTCATGATGAGCAGGAAGGACACCACCCAAAAACCGGCCACAATACTCATTTCCATCGTCTGTGAAACCCCTGTATCTGAATTACCCGGAGAGAAAGAATATCGGTATCGGTACGAAATGAGTTTTCAATGTTATGCTCATAAAACGCTAAAATTGAGAAAATCTTCCATATGGATAGCATTGATCGAAAAATTCTTGCTGAACTGCAGGCTGATGGCCGTTTATCTCTTACGGAGCTGGCGGAGCGGGTGAACCTGAGCCTCTCTCCGTGTCACCGACGTGTACGTGCGCTGGAGCAGAGCGGAGCCATTACGGGGTATCGCGCCAATCTCGATCCCGCCAAAATGGGGTTTAATTTCCTGGCGATTGTGTTTGCCACCCTGAAAGAGGGTGATAAGAAAGCGGTCAGCGCGTTCGAAGAGGCGGTGGAAGAGATCCCGCAAATCGTGCTGGCCCAGCGATTATTTGGTGATCCCGACTACCTGATGCATGTTGTCACCCGCGATCTGTCGGCTTTTCAGAAACTGTATGACGAGAAACTTTCTGCCATGCCAGGCGTACAGCATCTTCGCTCTACGCTGGTGATGAAAACGGTCGTGCAGGACAGACCGTTTCCACTGTAAAAATCAGACGCGCCCGGCAGAAGGCCGGGCACGCGAGGGTTAGCCGACAAACATCACCGACACGCACAGCACGCCAACAATCAGCGTGAGCAGGCTGCCAATGGAGCGATACGGCTTCAGGGCGGGGATCAGGTAGGTCGACAGCGTCGGCATGATAAACAGGATCATGGCGATAAGCGGACCGCTGATGGCGTAAATCATCGAAATGGCGTTCGGGTTAATGCAGCAGACCGCAAAGGTGATCAGCGACACGCCCAGAATAGAAATCGCACGGTTAAAGGCGCGGCTCTTCTTCACGCCGACCTGATTCAGCGACGACTTCACGATTTCCGTCGCCCCTTCAATCACCCCAAAATAGGTGCCCAGGAACGATTTCGACATGGCAATAATCGCCACAATAATGCCGGAAATGCCGAGCCAGGCCGGAGAAGAGGGCATCATCGACAGCGCTGACAGGATCGTCACCCCTTGCTCTTTTGCGGTCACAATATAGGACGGCGGAATCGAGAGCAGGCAACTGAACACAAAGAACAGCACGCTCAGGCAGATGATCAGATACGCCACCTTCATGATTTTCTTGCACTTGTCCATGGCTGCGTCACCGAACTTCTCGCGGCGATCGACGGCAAAGGTGGAGATAATCGGCGTATGGCTAAACGCGAACACCATCACCGGGATTGAGATCCACACCTGATGCAAAGTGTGGCGATCAAACGCCATCTGGCTGGTAAGCAGTGAGGGTTGCCAGCTGCCGGTCAGGTACAGGGAGACAAACAGGAAATAGGCGATCAGCGGAAACACCAGGAAGCCCATCACTTTGATCGTGATATGTCGCCCCATCAGGAAGATAAGATTCAATACCAGCACCACGCCAAAACTGACCAGCACGCGAGTGGCGGTATCCACCGTCATCCTTTTTGCCAGTTGCTCGGTTAATGAATTGGTGATGGCCACGGCGTAAATCTGCACCACCACGAAGAAGGCGACGAAATAGAGCGTGGTGATCAGATTCCCGATTTTCCTGCCGTAGTAGTGGGAGACCGCGCCGGTGATCCCTTCATTGCCTTTCGTTTTTGACGACAGGATAAATTGCGCCAGCGCTTTATGCGGCCAGTAGGTTAATGGGTAGGCCACAAGGGCGGTAATGAACAGGACAATAGCGCCTGCGGAGCCCAGCTGGATGGGCAAGAACAGCGTTCCTGCGCCCACGGCCGTGCCATAGAGAGCGAAACTCCACAGAGTCTCATCTTTTGACCAAATTTTCGACATTAGAGCAACGTATCAACTAGCAAACCATTCAGAATGGAGTGCAATTTACCATAGTTATGCGTTGAGAGCGCAGTTGCTTCGACGGAGTTTGGCCGGACCAGTCGTCCGGCCAGGGGGGAGTTAGCCCGCCAGAGCGCGTCGCTGCTGACGGCGCTTCAGGAATTTCTCACGTAACGTGTCATACGCCCAGTTGTAGAACATGGTGTAGGGCAGGAAGAACAGGAAGAAACCTATTTCCAGCGTGAATGCCTGTAGCAGCGTGACGCCCAGAACCGCGGCGACAATCGACACGCCAATCACGATAAACCCACATTCGAACCCCAGGGCATGCATCGCGCGGACTTTTGCCGTGCGTTTTACGCGCTGGACAGGCCAGAAACGGTCGAAACCGAAGTTATAAATAATGTTCCAGAGCATGGCCGTGGTGGCGAGGATAATGGTCAACCCACCCATCTCCACCACGGAACGCTGCATCAGCCACGCCGCCGTTGGGGCGAGGATCGCCGTGGCAATCCCCTCAAAGCAGACCGCGTGGAAGATCCGCTCCGGCAGTTTACGTTGGAGTGCATCCTGATGTTGCATAGCTTTCGACCTCGTTAATTCGCCGGTATGGGCGTTGATGGTGCCTATTTTTATCGCTAAAGGTGATATATTAAAGATGGTATCCATCGATAAAGTAGATAGGTTATGCGCTACTCACCTGAAGCCCTTACCGCGTTTGTTGAAACCGTGGCAGCGGGCTCTTTCTCTGCTGCCGCACGGCGGCTGCGTAAAAGCCAGTCAACAATCAGCACCTCGATTGCCAATCTTGAAGCTGACCTCGGCTTTGATCTGTTCGACCGTTCGGCGCGCCAGCCGGTGTTAACCGCTCAGGGAGAGCAGGTGCTGGGCTATGTCCAGGCGATCCTCGCCGCCAGCACGCGGCTGGACGAACTGGCGGTATCGTTGACCGCGCAAACGGAGGCGCGCCTGACGTTTGTCCTCTCTGATACGCTTAACCCGGACGTGCTGGAAGATCTGATGAACCAGTTTGACCAGCGTTTTCCCCATACGGAATTTGAGTGCCTGATTGGCGAGGAAGAGGACGTCATCGATCTGCTGCAAAAGGAGAGGGCGCAGGTTGGCCTGACGGAGGCGCGTGACGCTTACCCGACCGATATCGGCGTCACCCGGCTGCCGATGCAAACCCGGATGGCGATTTATGTCGCGACCACGCATCCTCTGGCCGGGCAACATGAAGTGCAGGCCGATGAGCTGCACGGCTGGCGGGAACTGCGGCTCAGCACCTACCTGGAGCGCGAGGCAACGCTCGCCCGGGGGCCGGTCTGGTCGGCACCGAATTACCTGTTACTGCTGAGTATGGCGGTGCAGGGATTTGGCTGGTGCGTGTTGCCGTGTGCGCTGGTGGAAGAATTTGCCGCCGCGAAATCGCTGGTGCAGTTGAATGTTCCTGGCTGGCCTCGCGCGATCGGTATTGATTTGCTATGGAATAAACGATCCCCTCCCGGCGTCGCCGGAAGCTGGCTGCGGCAGTATCTGCAGGACGCACGCTGATCCTTGTGATTAAACTCACTATTTTTAAACAATTAAGATAAATGCCAGTAACAATCCTCTACTATCGTCATGTCCTTTAACGCAGAGGTGGTGATGAAAGATGTCGTTATAGTGGGTGCGTTGCGTACAGCTATCGGCTGTTTTCAGGGAGCGCTGGCGCGTCACTCGGCTGTTGAACTGGGTAGCGTGGTGGTGAAAGCGCTGGTGGAGCGCAGCGGGATCCCGGCACATGAAGTCGATGAGGTGATCCTCGGACAGGTCCTGACGGCCGGCGCCGGGCAAAACCCTGCCCGTCAGGCGGCGCTAAAAGGCGGCCTGCCCAACACCGTCTCGGCAATCACCATCAACGACGTCTGTGGCTCAGGGTTAAAGGCGCTGCATCTTGCCACGCAGGCCATCCAGTGTGGTGAAGCGGATGTGGTCATTGCCGGTGGGCAGGAGAACATGAGCCGCGCGCCGCATGTCCTCACCGACAGCCGCACCGGCGCGCAGCTGGGTAACAGCCAGTTGCTCGACAGCCTGGTGCATGACGGGCTGTGGGACGCGTTTAATGATTATCATATGGGCGTGACGGCGGAAAACCTGGCGCGTGAGTACGGTATAAGCCGTGAGCTGCAGGATGCTTACGCGTTGAGCTCGCAGCAGAAAGCGCGTGCCGCGATTGATTCCGGGCGTTTTCGCGATGAAATTGTCCCGGTGTGCGCCCAGCGTCAGAACGGTCAGACGATTGTCGTCGACACCGATGAGCAGCCGCGAACCGATGCCAGCGCAGAAGGGCTGGCCATGCTCAATCCTGCTTTTGAAACGCAAGGGTCGGTCACGGCGGGAAATGCCTCTTCGATTAACGACGGTGCGGCGGCGGTGATGATGATGAGCGAAAGCAAAGCGCAGGAACTGGATCTCCCCGTGCTGGCCCGGATTAAGGCGTTTGCCAGCGTGGGGGTTGATCCGGCATTAATGGGGATCGCGCCGGTGTATGCGACCCGCCGCTGCCTGGATCGCGCGGGCTGGCAGCTTTCCGATGTGGATCTGATTGAAGTCAACGAGGCCTTTGCCGCGCAGGCGATCTCAGTGGGCAAAATGCTGGAGTGGGATCCGCTGCGGGTGAATGTCAACGGCGGTGCGATTGCGCTCGGTCATCCCATCGGTGCTTCCGGCTGCCGCATTCTGGTATCGCTGGTTCACGAGATGAAAAAGCGTAATGCCCGTAAAGGCATTGCCACGCTCTGTATCGGCGGTGGGCAAGGAGTAGCGCTGGCTATCGAACGTTAATCCCTTCCTTCATAAAAAAAACCTCCCGATGGGAGGTTTTTTTATGCGCGTTATTCCTGCCTGACGTGATCTCCCTCCATTAATTTCGCCTAAATCCCACTTGTTTGTTGACGTGTATCACGCCGATTTGTACCGAAAAAAATGAAACAAATAATTACGATCTTGCTCACTAAAATAGCATTTATTAAAAAATAAACTGCCATTTCATAAAAATGAAACGTTATTTTAATTGAGGGTTTTTGTCATGTTTAACAAATCTCTGGTTGTAGCTTCTCTTATTGGTACTTCTTTCGCCGCGCAGGCGGTGACCGTCGATCTGCGTCATGAATACATCGACAGCGGCGCAAATGCAGATCGTGTTTCAGTCTCGCATCGCTTTGCGAATGGCGTCGGTTTTTCTGTAGAAGCGAAATGGAAATCGGGTGGCGATAAGGCCGACCAGCCGTTTGCGGATGTGGTGGGTAACGGTCATGAAGATCAAATTAGTTGGCGCTGGAAAGCGACAGAGAATATTGCGCTGACTCCCGCGTTCACGCTTGAGAGTAACGACAGCCGTACCATTTATAAACCGAACCTGCACCTGCAATACAGTTTCGATAATGGCTTTTACGTGGCCGCGCGTTACCGTTATGAATATACCCGTTATCCGTCGAGCTCTAATAAAGACGATGACAAAGTTAACCGTGGTGATGCCTGGGTCGGCTGGGTTATGGGAGACTGGCGTACCGAACTGAATTATGTTTATGCAAAAAGTACGGAAGGGATGGTCCGTAATAATAATAAAGATTATTCCACCGAATATAACGCGAAGCTGGCGTATAAATGGGATAAAAACTGGGCGCCATATGTTGAGGTGGGTAACGTGGGTGTGAAAGAGAGCGATGAACGTCAGACCCGCTTCCGTTTAGGCGTGGCGTATTCCTTCTGATATTTCCCTCCAGGCCCGGTGAGCGCAGCGTCACCGGGCAAAACGTTCAGAGCAAAAAAAGCCCTCCGTAAGGAGGGCAAGGCCAGTTACAGAAACACATTTTTAAATCATGCAGACAACATATCCGGTTGCGCGGGAAGTTTCGCAATATAGAGGGCAGGTTTGCCGTCTTTATCGGAACTGAACAGTACCGCTTTCTCGTCCGGTGTAAAGGAGGGATGCGGATGGGTGACCTGGCGGCTATTTTCTACCGTCGCCCAGGAGGTGTCATGACGGGCGATGCGATAGTAGCGCTTTTTGGCCACGTCAAAGGCGTAGAGATAGGGATCGTTATCGATGGTGTAACCGTGGGTGTCTTTCACATCCACCGGTGTGCCGGAACCGTCGCCCACCAGTAACGTGCCGTCGAAATTACTCATCAAATGTGAACAGGATGGCATCTGCATTATCGTCTCATTCACGCCGGTTTGTGGATCGAAGCGGCAGATGGAACGACCCTGCTGGCCTTTCAGATACGAGACGTATACCAGCGCGGAGCCATCCGGGACCCAGAATTCGTGGGTACAGCTTTCACCTTGTGCATGGGTTTTGACTTTACGTATGTCGGTGCCATCTTCGTTGACCAGCCACATCCGGGCATCGACCAGATCGTGTGGTCCCTCGTGACAAAACGCCACCGTATGGTCATCAAACGGACGATAGATAGGATGCCCCAGCCACTTCTTCTCTTCATGAATGATTGAGCTCTCGCCGGTTTTCAGATCCACGCGCAGCAGCCGGCAGTGTGGCCCTTTATGGAAGAAGTCGTGGAAAATTTGCCAGTCGTTCAGCGGTGTCCAGTCGCGTTTCGCAATTTCAATGCCCACAAGGCTGGTGCAGTCGCTGTTCGCCACCCAGGTGCCGTAACCGACCCAGTCATCCGGGACGCGGTACACTTCACGCTCTGCCCGTGTCTCAAGAGAGACCTCCAGAAGCGTGCGATCGTTCTTCACATAGTAGAAGGCGCGATCGTCCGGGGAGAGAAATCCGCCAAAGGTGTTATCGCCTGCGCCCTCTGTCAGCTGTACGGCTTCGGCGTTCTGCAGATCCAGCAGGTAATAGTTCCAGTGACCATCGAACGCTCCGGCGAACAGCAGATGACTGCCGTCATTAAAGAAGCACTTCTGGTAAAAGTAGTTGCGATGACAGGTTACTTCAGGCGGGGTCAGACGCGTGACTTCGACGCCTGTATCCGGATCCCGGCCGATCTCGTAGTTCAGCTTGACCCGCATACCTTTAGCCATAATGCGCTCCTTTCGGCAATAAAAATAAGATTAAAAAGCAGGTGTTAAATTATCAAAACACCGTTTTATTTAGTGTGACTTATCGCGCAGTTTGTCAGTTTGAGTGAGGTGAAGCGGCGAATCCTGACGCTTCCGTGATCGGAACACCATTTCTGGTATAAAGAATCACAAAAAATGAAACGATGTTTTAAATGTAATTGAAAACCCCATTATGGGCGTTTACACTGTGCTTATCCTTAAAACGGAACGTCGTTTCGTTAATTTTCTGCCTTCGGGCACGATCCATTCTGGAGGTTATCGTGGACGTCAGACAAAGCATCCACAGCGCGCACGCCAAAACCCTCGACACGCAGGGGCTGCGCAGTGAATTTTTAGTTGAGCAGGTGTTCGAAGCCGATCGCTACACCATGGTCTACAGCCACATTGACCGCATTATTGTGGGCGGAATTATGCCGGTGACCAAAACTGTCTCCGTGGGTGGGGAAGTGGGTAAGCAGCTCGGCGTGAGCTATTTCCTGGAACGGCGTGAACTGGGCGTGATTAACATTGGCGGGCCGGGCACCATTACGGTTGACGGCCAGTGCTACGAAATTGGTCACCGCGACGCGCTGTATGTCGGCAAGGGCGCGAAAGAGGTGGTTTTTGCCAGCGTCGACGGCAGCACGCCAGCGAAGTTTTACTACAACTGCGCCCCGGCTCACACCACCTGTCCTACCAAAAAAGTTACCCCGGCAGACGTAGCCCCGGTGACACTGGGCGATAACCTCACCAGCAACCGTCGTACCATCAACAAATACTTCGTTCCGGATGTGCTGGAGACCTGCCAGCTCAGCATGGGGCTGACCGAGCTGGCGCCGGGCAACCTGTGGAACACCATGCCGTGCCATACCCACGAGCGCCGTATGGAGGTCTATTTCTACTTCAACATGGATGAGGATGCCTGCGTATTCCACATGATGGGTCAACCGCAGGAAACACGCCATATCGTGATGCATAACGAGCAGGCGGTTATCTCTCCAAGCTGGTCAATTCACTCCGGGGTGGGGACGAAGGCGTATACCTTCATCTGGGGAATGGTCGGTGAAAACCAGGTCTTTGATGACATGGACCACGTCGCGGTAAAAGATCTGCGCTAGTCGCGGGCAGTTAAGCATAAATCTGCCTGTTGCTGACAGGCATCGAAAGAGTAAGGAACAAACATGATTCTGGATGCATTCTCTCTGCAAGGTAAAGTGGCTGTGGTTTCCGGTTGTGACACCGGTCTGGGCCAGGGCATGGCGTTGGGGCTGGCAGAAGCGGGCTGCGATATCGTGGGCATCAACATCGTCGAGCCTACGGAAACCATCGAGCGCGTGACCGCGCTGGGCCGCCGTTTCCTGAGCCTGACCGCGGATCTGCGTAAAATCGACGCCATTCCTGACCTGCTGGATCGCGCCGTGGCGGAATTCGGTCACATCGATATTCTGGTCAATAATGCCGGGCTGATCCGCCGTGAAGACGCGATTAACTTCAGCGAGCGCGACTGGGACGACGTGATGAACCTGAATATCAAAAGCGTGTTCTTTATGTCTCAGGCGGCGGCGAAACACTTCATCGCTCAGGGGAACGGCGGCAAGATTATCAATATCGCTTCCATGCTCTCCTTCCAGGGGGGCATCCGGGTGCCGTCTTACACCGCGTCAAAAAGCGCAGTGATGGGGGTCACCCGTCTGCTGGCGAACGAATGGGCGAAGCACAATATCAACGTTAACGCCATTGCCCCGGGCTACATGGCGACCAACAACACCCAGCAGCTGCGTGCGGACGAGCAGCGTAGCGCGGAAATCCTTGACCGAATCCCGGCAGGGCGTTGGGGGCTGCCGGACGATCTGAAAGGACCTGTGGTGTTCCTGGCATCGAAGGCGTCGGACTACATCAACGGTTATACCGTAGCGGTTGATGGCGGCTGGCTGGCGCGTTAATTCGCGCTGACGAAAGAGCCTCTGCCTGCGGGTGGAGGTTTTTTTTGCTCAAAAATTGTCATTATCCATATCGACAAAGATGAAAAATCCATACTAAAAAATCATAAATGACACGCATCACAGTTTTATTACTTAAATATTAATCAATTAGTAAAATATGGCGATATTTCACCGCGAGTTGAAATTGTAATGTCCATCACAGATCGCCATGCCATAGCGAAATAATCCATATCTTCGCGAATTCCGGCCTGACACTTTTCTTCGCTATCTCGTAATTTCACTTAACGAATTTCTCTGTTCAGGCAGGAAACTATGACATCTATAAATGACTCTACCCTCATGCCCGCGGCGCTGCGCGATACTCGCCGCATGAACCAGTTTGTCTCCATTGCGGCGGCAGTGGCTGGCTTGTTATTTGGACTGGATATCGGCGTCATTGCTGGCGCATTACCGTTTATTACCGATCACTTTACGCTGAGCAGTCGCCTGCAGGAGTGGGTGGTGAGCAGCATGATGCTTGGCGCGGCCATCGGCGCGCTGTTCAACGGCTGGCTCTCGTTCCGTCTCGGGCGCAAATATAGCCTGATGGTTGGGGCGATCCTGTTTGTGGCAGGCTCCATTGGCTCTGCGTTCGCCACCAACGTGGAAGTGCTGCTGCTCTCCCGCGTCCTGCTGGGCGTGGCGGTCGGGATTGCCTCCTACACTGCGCCGCTGTATCTCTCGGAGATGGCGAGCGAGAACGTGCGCGGCAAGATGATCAGTATGTACCAGCTGATGGTCACGCTGGGTATCGTACTGGCGTTTCTGTCAGATACTTACTTCAGCTACAGCGGTAACTGGCGCGCCATGCTGGGCGTGCTGGCGCTGCCCGCGCTGTTGCTGATTGTACTGGTGATTTTCCTGCCGAACAGCCCGCGCTGGCTGGCGCAGAAAGGTCGTCACGTGGAAGCGGAAGAGGTGCTGCGCATGCTGCGTGATACCTCAGAGAAAGCGCGTGAAGAGCTGAACGAGATCCGCGAAAGCCTGAAGCTGAAGCAGGGCGGCTGGTCGCTGTTTAAAGCCAACCGCAACGTGCGTCGCGCGGTGTTCCTTGGCATGCTGCTGCAGGCGATGCAGCAGTTCACCGGGATGAACATCATCATGTATTACGCGCCGCGTATCTTCAAAATGGCCGGATTCACCACCACCGAACAGCAGATGATTGCAACGCTGGTGGTCGGGCTGACCTTTATGTTTGCCACGTTTATCGCGGTATTTACCGTGGATAAAGCCGGTCGTAAACCGGCGCTGAAGATTGGCTTTAGCGTAATGGCGCTCGGTACGCTGATCCTCGGTTACTGTCTGATGCAGTTTGATAATGGCACCGCCTCGAGCGGTCTCTCCTGGCTCTCTGTCGGGATGACCATGATGTGTATCGCCGGATATGCCATGAGCGCCGCACCGGTGGTGTGGATCCTGTGCTCTGAAATTCAGCCGCTGAAGTGCCGCGACTTTGGCATCACCTGTTCCACCACCACCAACTGGGTGTCGAACATGATCATCGGCGCAACCTTCCTGACGCTGCTGGATGCCATTGGTGCAGCAGGAACGTTCTGGCTCTACACGGTACTGAACGTGGTGTTTATCGGGGTGACCTTCTGGCTGATTCCTGAAACCAAAGGCGTGACGCTGGAGCATATTGAACGCAAGCTGATGAGCGGGGAGAAATTACGTAATATTGGCGTGTAATGTTATTGCC
Source organism: Enterobacter cloacae subsp. cloacae ATCC 13047 (assembly GCF_000025565.1). Taxonomy (NCBI): domain Bacteria; kingdom Pseudomonadati; phylum Pseudomonadota; class Gammaproteobacteria; order Enterobacterales; family Enterobacteriaceae; genus Enterobacter; species Enterobacter cloacae. The sequence continues at coordinate 4,290,836 of NC_014121.1, read as the reverse complement.
CGGTGGCGCTTCGCTTACCGGGCCTACAATACCTTGTCGGCCCGGTAAGGCGTCGCCTTTTAACGCATCGCCCGCTTCAAAATACGCTCAGCCTGACGCTGGAAATCTGCAGCGGTCTCTTCCACCGATTTCTGACCATAGTCGATATACTGCAGCGAGGTGCCGAACTGTGCCACAATCTGCGGATCGTCAAAGTAAGGTGACACGCTGAGTTTTGCAGGCAGCGACTGCGCCAGACGCAGGCCTGCAACCGACGGGTCGTTTTCTTTAATGGTACCGGCTTCAGTCAGGTACTGAACCGCCACTTTGCTCAGCGGTACGCCACGCTCCAGGCCCAGCGTCTCCACGCCCTCTTTACTGTTCAGCAGGAAGTTAATCAGCTTTGCCGCCGCTTCCGGGTTTTTGGTCGATTTACCGATCGACAGCATCTGTGCCGGTTTGAAGAACAGGCCCGCATCCGTGGCACCCGGCAGCATCGGGTAACTGCCCAGCACCAGTTTTGCCGGTGGCTTGAGGTTATCGGAGTATTTGTTGATGGTGGAGTTCCACATATAGGTGCCGCCCCATTCCCCCTGGATCCACGGCTTCATCTCATACATGTTGCTCTTGCCAAACGACGCATAGTATTTGGTGTCCGGCATCACGTGGCTATCAATCAGTTTTTTGTAGGTCTGGAAGAACTCCACCCATTGCGCCTTGCTGTAGGTGAATTTTTTGGTTTTCTCGTCCACGGCAGGGATGTTGTATTTCTGAACCATGTAAGAATTCAGCAGCGCCAGCGTGTCCTGCTGTTCCAGTATGACAGGGTAATACTGCTTGCCGAGCTTGCTTTCGAAGGTTTTACCGGCGGCCATCAGTTCGTCCCAGGTTTTTGGGTAGTCGATGCCCGCTTTTTTCCACGTTTCGTCGTTAAAGTAGAAGACGCGCGCGGTCACGGAGATTGGGATCCCGTTCAGCTTGCCGTTGACCGTTGTGGACTGGAGCTCTTTGGCATCAAACTGGCTTAGATCTATCACGTCCTTCATTTTGTTCAGATCGTAAAAGCCGTCGCCGGTTTTCGAGAAGATCGGCAGCCAGTTCCAGTTGGTTTGCATCACATCCGGCTCTGTGCCGCCTGCGATCTGGGTGGTCAGACGGGAAAGATGCCCGTCCCAGCCGGTGTATTCCGCCTTAACGTTAATGTCCGGGTTCTGTTTATGGAACTCTTCTAACGCTTTCAGCGTCACCTGGTGACGGCCATTACCGCCCCACCAGGACATACGTAAATCGGTAGTTTGCGCCATCGATGGCAAAGCAGTAAGGCCCAGGGTCGCGGAGATTGCTGCGCTTAAAAGCACATTTTTCATTTTTCTTGCTCCATCAGAGAGAGAGGTTCAGTTCAGTTTTTGCGTCAAAAATATGGCACTTATTCATGTCGAAGCGGAAATAGACTTTGCGGTTAAGCCCTTTAGCAATCATCGGCTTAGCCTCTTCCGAAGGGATTCTGGCGGTCAGTTCGTGGTCTGCTACCTTCAGGTACACAAAGAATTCGTGGCCCATGTTCTCCACGCGCACCATTTCGCCGCTGCACCCATCCGGGAAAGGCGAGTCTGAGATCGACACAAATTCCGGGCGCACGCCGTAGAACACGTCCTGACCGGCATAAGCAGCGACTTTTTCCTGCGTTTGTGCATTGAGCGGCATGGTTTCATTTCCGATGGTGATGTGCAGTTGACCGGCTTTTTCCACCAGCTGGCTTTTACGAATGTTCATCTCCGGTGCACCGATGAATCCCGCGACGAACATGTTGTTGGGCTTGTGGTAGAGGTTATCCGGGGTATCGACCTGCATGATGTGGCCCAGCTTCATTACACAGATACGGTCGCCCATGGTCATCGCTTCGGTCTGGTCATGCGTGACGTAGACGGTGGTGGCCGGTTTACCGGACTGCTTCAGTTGCTTATGCAGATCTGAAATACGAATACGCATCGAGGCACGGAGCTTGGCATCAAGGTTTGACAGCGGTTCGTCAAAGAGAAACACGTCCGGCTTTTTCACAATCGCGCGGCCAACCGCAACGCGCTGGGCCTGTCCACCGGAAAGCTGACGCGGCAGGCGGTCAAGCAGCGACTCCAGCTCCAGGATTTTGGCCGCTTCGTTTACCTGCGACTCAATTTGCTCTTTCGGCAGTTTGCTCAGCTTCAGACCAAAGGCCAGATTTTCGCGCACCGTCATGTGCGGGTAGAGCGCGTAGTTCTGGAACACCATCGCAATGCCGCGCTCCTTCGGTGCGAGGTTGTTCACGATCTTATCGCCGATCCGCACCTCACCGCCGCTGATGGTTTCCAGCCCCGCCAGCATGCGAAGGGTGGTGGACTTGGCACAGCCGGATGGACCGACGATCACCATAAACTCCCCCTCGGCGATCTTCAGGTCGATAGCATGTACGGCTTTGAAGCCGTTGGAGTAAACCTTTTCCAGTTTATTGAAGACAACTTCAGCCATGATATTTCCCTCTTAACCTTTAATTCCGCTGCTGGAGACGCCCTGCACGAAGTAGCGTTGGGCCAGGAAGAACACAATGATGGATGGCAGAATGGAGATGCTCGCCATTGCCAGAATTTCGTTCCACGGCGCACCTTCGGTAACGTCGATGGACATTTTCAGCGCTAATGCAATCGGGTATTTATCCACGCTGTAGACGTAAATCAGCGGCCCGATAAAGTCATTCATTGACCACATGAACTGGAACAGGGCGACGGAGATAATGGCCGGTTTCAGGATCGGCACCACCACGTACCACAGCACCTGAAGGGAGTTACAGCCGTCGATTTGCGCCGCCTCTTCCATGTCACGCGGCACACCGCGCAGGAACTGGATCAGCATAAAGACGAAGAACCCCTGCGTGGCGAAGGCCAGCGGCAGGTACAGCGGCATGTAGCTGTTCAACATGCCCATTTCACGGAACATCAGGTACTGCGGAATCAACAGCACGGTGCTGGGCAGCAGCATGGTGGTGATGAGCGTGGCGAACCAGAATTTTTTCCACGGGATCTCAAAGCGGGCAAAACCATACGCCACAATGGTGGAGGAGATAATGGTCAGGATCACTTTGGGGATCACGTACTTAAAGGTGTTCAGCATGTAATGGCCGAAGGTGTACTCGGTCCCGGTCTTCCAGCCGTTGATAAACCCGTCCCAGGTGGCATGTGCCGGCCACAGGCTCAGGGTAGTGAAGATCTCGTGGTTCGGTTTGAACGACGCTGAGAACATCCACACCAGCGGGTAGAGCATCAGCAGGCCGACAAACAGCAGGATCGTATAGCGAACGGTGGCGTTGATTTTCTCTCTGCGCTGCGTACGGGCAACCTCGCGTTCGGCGACGCTTCTTGCCGTGGAAAGGTGTTGAATATCAGCCATTTTTGCCTCCTTTATCGGCGGAGTAGAACACCCAGTATTTCGACGACTTAAAGGCGATACCGGCAAAGACGGCCACCACCAGGAACAGGATCCACGCCAGCGCCGCGCCATAACCCATATCGAAATATTTAAACGCCGTGTCGTAGATGTAGAGCGAGAACAGATAGGTCGAGTAGGTTGGCCCGCCGCCGGTAATGACGTACGGCCCGGTAAATTCCTGGAATGCCTGAGTGGTTTGCATGATGAAGTTGAAGAAAATCACTGGCGTAATCAGCGGCACGGTCACTTTCATGAACATTTGCCATCTGGACGCGCCGTCGATCATTGCCGCTTCATACTGAGACTGCGGAACGTTTTGCAGCGCCGCCAGGAAGATGACCATCGCGGAGCCGAACTGCCAGACGCGCAGCAGGGTCACGGACATCAGCGCCAGAGAGGGCTCACCCAGCCAGTTCACCGGGTCGAAGCCAAATACGCCAATAAAGCTGTTCAGCAGACCATCTATCGCAAATAAGGCGCGCCACAAGACAGCAATCGCCACGGAGCTGCCGAGGATCGACGGAATATAGTAAGCGGTACGGAAAAAGCCGATCCCGCGTAATTTGAAGTTGAGAACAAACGCAATCCCTAATGCAAACGCGAGCTTCAGCGGAATGGTCAAAAATACATACGCGAACGTGACACCCATTGATGTCCAGAAGAGCGTGTCTTCAGTAAACATATAGCGATAGTTTTCGATGCCGTTAAACACCGGCGGGCTCATCAAATCGTAATCCGTGAAACTGAGGAAAAACGATGAGACGAAGGGGAAAGCCGTAAAGAGTATCAACCCAATAATGTAGGGTGATATCCATGCGAGCCCCAGCAGCTTGTTTTCATTCATACAGACCTACCTGGCAATCAGTGGGTGAAATGACGGTATGAGTTTCAGGACATCCGAACCGTAGTTTTCGAATAATAAAACAGTGTTTTATTTTATATTATGGCTATTTTTTCCCGCGTCATTCGCTTAATGATGGAAATGTGATCAGCATCGAAACGCTGTTTCAATAAAGTGAGGAGGGTGGCATTTTGCCGCTATTTCTGGCGATCAAGGCAGGTCTTGCATGTAAGCAGAAAGAAAAGCGGATGATTAATAACAATAATACCGGAAAGGTACTAACTACCAACTTTGATAGCCAGTACACAGATAGATCAATATCGCGTTCAGATTATTCTTACTTTCTTGTATCATCGGACCACTTGAACTCACGAGGCAGAAATTACCTGCACTCTTAACAGAAGAACGTCTATGTCAGCGATGGATTTCAAAAAAAACACGGACCTCGATTTTCCTTCTTATGCCACCCCGGCTGTCAGCACTAAAGAAATCGACCTTTTGGGGCTGTTAGACATCCTGCTTGCCGCCAAAAAACGCATCATCGCAATTGCGTTCGCGTTTGCGCTGGCCGGACTGGCGATTGCCTTTTTACTGCCGCAGAAATGGACCAGTAAAGCGGTGATCACGCCTGCCGAACAGACGCAGTGGAACCCGCTGCGCCAGATGATGGTGGCACTCCAGGTTCTGGATGTGGACGTAAAAGTGTCCCGTGATGAAGTGTTTGGACTGTTTATCAAAAAGTTTCAGTCGCAGTCATTGCTTGAAGAGTATATGAAATCCTCCCCTTACGTTATGTCACAGCTTGAGGGGACAAACGTGGATCCGCTGGAGCTGCATCGTGCGGTGGTCAATATCTCTGAGAAGATGAAAGCGATTGATAACACTCAGGTAAAAGACGCGGATAAAGCGCCTTACGTCTCCTGGACGCTCAGCTTCACCGCCCCCACGGCGGGAGATGCGCAAACCGTTCTGGAAGGGTATATCAAGTATATTGCCGCGATTGTCGAGCAAGAGATCATGCTGAATATCCGTAACCAGCTCGCCCTCAAAACGAAGGTGGTAGAGCAGCAGCTGGACCTGGATCGGGTGCGTCTGACCAATATTCACAACACCAATCTGCAGCGTCTTAACTATTCGCTGGAAGTGGCTAACGCGGCGGGCATTAAGAAACCTGTCTACAGCAACGGACAGGCCGTAAAAGACGATCCGGATTACTCCGTTGCCCTCGGCGCTGACGGTATCGCGCAGAAATTGCAGATCGAGAAAAATCTTAAGGATGTGTCTGAGCTGAATGCAGACTTCCAGAACCGTGAATATTATCTGGCGCAGCTGAAAAAACTCTCCGTTGAAGACGTTAAACTGGAACCCTTCAAATATCAGCTTTCGCCTTCCATGCCGGTGAAAAAAGATGGCCCGGGGAAAGCGCTGATTGTCATGCTGGCGGGGATTCTGGGTGGGCTGTTCGCCTGCGGTAGCGTATTGCTTCGTGAAGCAATGCTTAGCCGTAACCCGCTGCCAGAGCCGGTAGCGGAATAACTGACGCAGAGAAAAAGGGCGCTGAAATCAGCGCCCTTTTTTATTGTAGAAAATCTTCCCGTACGGGGGTAAAGGTATCCAGCAGGGTGCCGGGTTGAAGACACACGCAGCCGTGCATGACGTGTGGCGCTTTGTAGAGCGTATCGCCGGCCCTGACGATATGCTTCTCTTCACCAATGGTGAATTCGAACTCACCGGACAGCACATAGGTTAGCTGTTCATGCGGATGGCTATGCATCGGGCCAATCGCGCCCTGGGCGAAATTCACTTCAACCGCCATCATCTTACCGCTATGGGCCAGGATCCGACGGGTTACGCCGTTACCCAGATCGTCAAGCGTGGTCTCGTTGTGGAAAATAAACATGCTTTCCCTTGTCATAAAATGAAATATTGTTTCATTTAATTTATATCACCTTCTTTTAAAAAGAAACGGCGCGACAAAGAACTGGAAACGCGATCACAAGTTTGCTTCACTGAGATAAACAAAGAAGGAGGGATAATGAAAACAATCGGCCTGCTGGGTGGCATGAGCTGGGAATCGACCATTCCCTACTATCGTTTAATTAATGAAGGGGTGAAGCAGCGCCTCGGGGGACTGCATTCTGCCAGTCTGCTGCTGCACAGCGTGGACTTCCATGAGATTGAAGCGTGCCAGTCGAGCGGTGAATGGGACAAAGCCGGAGAGATACTGGCGCAGGCGGCACTCGGGCTTCAGCGTGCCGGTGCCGAAGGGATTTTGCTCTGTACCAACACGATGCATAAAGTCGCTTCGCACATTGAAGCGCGTTGCCCGCTGCCGTTTTTGCATATTGCGGATGCGACCGGGCGCGCGATTGGCGCGGCGGGGATGCGTCGCGTGGCGCTGCTGGGAACGCGCTACACCATGGAGCAGGATTTTTACCGTGGCCGGTTGAGCAGTGAGTTCGGTATCGAAAGCCTGATCCCGGATGACGCCGACCGGGCGCGCATTAATCAGATTATTTTTGATGAGCTTTGCCTCGGCACCTTCAGTGAGTCTTCCCGGGCGTATTACGTCAGCGTGATTGAACAACTTGCCCGGCAGGGGGCAGAAGGGGTGATCTTCGGCTGTACCGAGATCGGCCTGCTGGTACCGGCTGAGCGAAGCCCGATCCCGGTATTCGACACTGCCGCCATTCACGCCGCTGATGCGGTGGAGTTTATGCTGTCATAACGGATTTTGCAGAGCAGGTAAGCGAAGCGCCACCTCACGCGCATGCTCAATCAAATGCCCGGTAAAGGCATCTACCAGTGCCGACGCCGGGCGATGCAGGGGGCGGATCAGGCTGACGGTAAACGGGACGGAGAGGCTAAACGGGCGAATCACAATCTCGCTCCCGGCGTAGTCCAGCGCTGTAAGCGGGTTAACCACGGCTACGCCTACCCCGGCACGTACCATCGCGCATATTGAGGCCGCGCTGTGCGTTTCCACCACCATCCGGCGTTTTACCTGATGTTCGGCAAACAGCGTGTCCAGCAGCTGTCGATAGCTGTCGGTCTGCGACAGGCTAATGTAATTTTCCCCGTGGAAATCAGCGGGGGTCAGCATTGCTTTACTGGCAAGCCGGTGCCCGGCAGGAAGCACGCAAACCTCATCCAGCGTGAGCAGTTCCGTGCGCTCTGTACCTGCTGGGGTAGTGAGGGTTTCGGTTAACCCCAGGTCGTGACGCTGCGCTGAAAGCCACTCTTCCAGCAGCGGAGATTCCTGCGGCACGATAGTGAGACTGACCTCTGGATAACGGGCCAGAAAAGGCTGCAGCAGCGTCGGTAAAAAGGATTGTGAAAAGACGGGCAGGCAGACAATCGACAGTTCGCCCTGACGAAACTCGCGCAGGCTTTCCGCCGCACTGACAATTCTGTCCAGCCCATACCACGAGCGCTGCACTTCCTCGAACAGACGCAGCCCTTGTACCGTTGGGTGCAGCCGGCCCCGGGTGCGTTCAAACAGTTTCAGTCCCAGCACTTTCTCGAACCGTGCCAGCTCGCGGCTTACCGTAGGCTGCGAGGTGTGCAGCATCTGCGCGGCTTCGGTGAGGTTGCCGGCGGTCATCACGGCGTGAAAAATCTCAATATGGCGTAAGTTGACGGCGGGCATAGGGCACCTGGAAGCGAAGGACTGTCCATATCATTTTTGCATAGACTCGCGATAAAACGATATTTTTTATTCTCTTTCTGTTGTGGCGTAATCATAAAAAGACGACCACCCGGAGAAGACCATGCCACGCCCGCTTAACCAGACTGACACCGATTTAAATGCCGATAACCTGCTGCGCCTGCCTGCCGAGTTTGGCTGCCCGGTATGGGTCTACGATGCGCAAATCGTTCGCGAGAAGATTGCTGCGCTGCATCAGTTTGACGTGGTGCGTTTTGCCCAGAAGGCGTGCTCCAATATCCATATCCTGCGCCTGATGCGCGAGCAGGGCGTGAAGGTTGACTCCGTGTCGCTGGGGGAAATCGAGCGCGCGCTGGCGGCTGGCTTCGATCCTAAAACCGATCCTGACGCAATTGTCTTTACTGCGGATCTGATCGACGACGCGACGCTTGCCCGCGTGCATGAACTGCAGATCCCGGTTAATGCCGGGTCTGTGGATATGCTGGAACAGCTTGGACAGGTTTCCCCCGGCCACCGCGTCTGGCTACGTGTGAACCCCGGTTTTGGCCATGGTCACAGCCAGAAAACCAACACTGGCGGTGAAAACAGTAAACACGGCATCTGGTATGCCGATATGCCCGCCGCCCTAGAGGTATTACAGCGTTACAACCTGAAGCTGGTGGGCATTCATATGCACATTGGTTCGGGCGTGGATTACGGTCACCTGGAACAGGTGTGCGGCGCGATGGTGCGTCAGGTTATCGACTTTGGGCAGGATCTGGAGGCGATCTCCGCCGGTGGCGGCCTTTCGATTCCTTATCGTGAAGGGGAAGAGGCGATCGATACCGATCACTATTACGGCCTGTGGAGCGCCGCCCGCGACAAAGTTGCCGCGCATGTGGGGCATCCGGTGAAGCTCGAAATTGAACCGGGTCGTTTCCTGGTGGCCGAATCTGGCGTGCTGGTTGCTCAGGTGCGTAGCGTGAAAGAGATGGGATCGCGACACTTTGTGCTGATTGATGCGGGCTTTAATGACCTGATGCGTCCGTCCATGTATGGCAGCTACCACCATATTTCAGCGCTCGCCGCCGATGGCCGCGATTTAACCGACGCCCCACGTATTGATACGGTTGTCGCAGGCCCGCTGTGTGAATCGGGCGATGTCTTTACCCAGCATGAAGGGGGTAAAGTAGAAACCCGCGCGCTGCCGGAGGTGAAACCCGGGGATTATCTGGTGCTGCACGATACCGGCGCTTATGGGGCGTCAATGTCTTCTAACTACAATAGCCGCCCGCTGCTGCCGGAAGTGCTGTTTGATAACGGCAAGGCGCGGCTGATCCGTCGCCGCCAGACCATTCAGGAGTTGCTGGCGCTGGAACTCGTCTGAGTAAAATATGGCCCCGTGGTTACCGAGTCGCGTAGTACCAGCGTACCGGTAAACGGCGGGATCGCTTCTACCGGCTGGTTTTTTGCCAGCCGGATCGCCTGGTCGATGGCCGTGACAATCATATTATCTATCGGCAGATAGACCGATGAGAGCGCAGGCTCGAGCCATTTTGCGCTGGGCGCATCGTCAAAGCCAAACAGTGAAATATCCTGCGGGATCTTCAGCCCTGCCTGGTGCAAGGCTTTGGACGCTCCCAGCGCCATATCATCGTTACAGGCAAACAGGGCGCTAAACGGCACACCGTCAGCAATCAACTCCCTGCACAACTCATACCCCCGCGTCATGCCCGCATCGCCGTACTTAATCCGCCGCTCATCCAGACGAATGCCGTGCTTTTCCAGCGCCTTACGGTAGCCCATCAGGCGGGCTTTACCGGTAGGGGTGTGGATAGGGACGGTAATACAGGCGATCTCCCGGTGGCCCTGGTTTATCAGGTAATCCACGGCCTTAAAGGCGGCATCCTGCTGTTCGAAGAAGACGCAGCGATCGGGAGCCTGGCTGACTTCCCGGTTGATGACCACCAGCGGGGTTTGCACGGAGTGGATCAACTTCATGATCGCTTTTTCGCTCATGTAGCGCGTGTAGAGCACAATGGCGTCACACTTGCGATCGGCCAGCATCTGTACCGCCTGTTCTTCCTGTTCCGGCGCGTCATGACCATCGGTGACGATCAGCTGCTTCCCGTGCGTTTCGGTCTGCCGGGAGGCCTGCTGAAGGAGGCGGCCAAAGTAAAAGCCATCGAAGGTTGAGACCACCAGACCAATGCTGTTGCTGGTCTGGTTAGCCAGCGAACGCGCGAGAAAATTCGGGCGATACCCCAGCTCTTCCATTGCCGCGAACACCTGCTGACGCGTGCTCTCTTTGACCTGACCTGTGCCGTTCAGCACGCGCGATACCGTGGCTTTTGATACACCTGCGCGCAGTGAGACATCCAGCATTGTTGCCATTAGACATTCCTGATTCCACGTAACGATCTGCAGTTTAACACAGACCATCCGGCGCATAAGCGACGCGGGAAGGGCAAAACGCCCATCACGATCACGCTTTTCAGTAACGATCTGTCAGAACCGAAGAAATTGCTGCAATTGGTATACCAAATTGGTCATAAATCACGATCTGGAATACCGCTGGTGGTGTTGAGAGCTTAATCACAGAACCATTACCCTCATAAAGCTATTTTTGGTATGCCAATAGTATCCGGCTGTACACCTTATTCAATAAAAGCCCTTTTACTGAGGTAATACCCTATGGCATTGCAGGAAAAACTGATCGACGCTCTGGGCAGTTTCGCCACTAAATTCAACAGTTATCGCTATATCATGGCGATCAAGTCAGCCTTCATTACCTTAATGCCGGTCATCATCGTTGGGGCGTTCTCTGTGCTGATCTCCAATATGGTGCTGGATCCGAAAAACGGCCTGGCGAGCTTCTCGTCGCTGTCGTTCCTCGCCGCGCTAAAGCCGATCACCAGCGCGCTGAATTACGCCACGCTGAACTTCCTCAACATTGGCGCGGTATTCCTGATTGGCATTGAGCTGGGGCGCATCAACGGTATCAAATCCCTTTTCCCGGGGCTGCTGGCGGTGATCTGCTTTATTTGCGTGACGCCCACCACCGTGGAGATGCTGGTGGATGGCGAAATGCACGTGGTGAAAGATGTGCTGCTGCGCCAGTTCTCAGATACCCGCAGCCTGTTCCTCGGCATGTTTATCGCCATTCTGTCCGTTGAAATCTACTGCTGGCTGGAGAACCGCCCGGGGCTGAAGATCCGAATGCCGGACACCGTGCCGCCTAACGTGGCCGCGTCGTTCTCCGCGCTGATCCCGGCGATTATTACCACCACTGCCATTGCCACGCTGGGGTTTGTGTTTCATCAGATCACCGGGATGTATCTCTACGACGCGGTGTATCAGGTGGTGCAACAGCCGCTGGAGCGGGTGGTGCAAAGTCTGCCTGGGATCCTGCTGCTGATGTTCGTTGCACAGCTTTTCTGGGTGATTGGTATCCACGGCAACCAGATGATCAAGCCGATCCGCGAGCCGCTGCTGCTGGGGGCGATCACCGTCAACATGAGTGCGTTTGAGCAGGGTAAAGAGGTGCCGAACATCATCACCATGCCGTTCTGGGATGTATATATGAGCATCGGCGGTTCGGGCCTGACTATCGGCCTGCTGATCGCGGTGATGATTGCCACCAAACGCAAAGAGATGAAAGAGATCGCCAAGCTTTCCATCGGCCCGGGGATTTTTAATATCAACGAGCCGGTGATCTTCGGTATGCCAATCATGCTTAACCCGATCCTCGCCATTCCCTTCATTATCACTCCACTGGTGACGGGCTCCATCGGCTACTTCGCCACCGTGACCGGGTTTGCCGGTAAAGCGGTGGTGATGGTGCCGTGGACGACGCCGCCGCTGATCAACGCCTGGCTCTCTACGGCAGGTTCGATGGGGGCGGTGATCACCCAGCTAATCTGCATTGTGACGGCGGTGATTATCTATCTGCCGTTTGTGAAAATCGCTTCACGCCGCGCAGAGCAGGCCGCGCTGCAGCAGGCCACTGACAACCCGTGAGGATGCGATGAGCACAAAACAGATAGCCATACCGCAGGATTTTATTCTCGGCGCGGCCGCATCGGCCTGGCAGACCGAAGGCTGGAGCGGTAAAAAGCCGGGGCAGGATTCATGGATCGATCTCTGGTACAAGAATGACCGTCACGTCTGGCACAACGGCTATGGCCCGGCGGTGGCGACCGATTTTATCAACCGTTTTCGCGAGGATGTGGCCCTGATGAAGCAGGCGGGGCTGACGCACTACCGCACCTCGATTAACTGGTCACGCTTTTTAACCGACTACGAAAACGCGACGGTGGATGAAGAGTACGCTGCCTACTACGACGCGCTGTTCGATGAGATGCACCGTCAGGGCATTGAGCCGATGATCTGCCTCGAACATTACGAACTGCCGGGCGTGCTGCTGGATACCTACGGCGGCTGGGCGTCAAAGCATGTGGTTGAGCTGTTTGTCCGCTATGCGGAAAAGGTCTTTGCACGCTACCACGGTAAAGTGACCCGCTGGTTTACCTTCAACGAGCCGATTGTCGTCCAGACCCGCGTCTATCTGGACGCGCTGCGTTGGCCGTATGAGCAGAACACCGGCACGTGGATGCAGTGGAATCACCATAAGGTGCTGGCGACGGCAAAGGTGGTGAAGCTGTTTCGCGAGAAAGGCTATCGCGGTTCTGTGGGCTGTATTCTCAACCCGGAGGTGACCTATCCCCGCTCCCGCGCACCGCATGACCTGCGGGCCGCTGAGATGTATGACCTGTTCTACAACCGTGTCTTCCTCGACCCGCTGGTCCACGGGCGCTATCCCGCAGAGCTTTTTACCCTGCTGGAGCAGCATCAGGTTGAGTGGGAGTACACCGCGAACGAACTGGCGTTGATTGCGGATAACACCGTCGACGAACTGGGGATTAACCTCTACTACCCGCACCGTGTGAAGGCACCTTCCCGCGCCTGGCATCCGGACACGCCATTCCACCCGGCATACTACTACGAGCCGTTTGAACTGCCGGGGCGGCGCATGAACCGCTCCCGCGGCTGGGAGATCTACCCGCGCATTATTTACGACATGGCGATGCGGATTAAAAATGACTATCGCAATATCGACTGGTTCGTGGCGGAAAGCGGAATGGGAGTGGAAAACGAAGCGCAATTTCGCAATCGCGATGGGATTATCGACGACACTTACCGCATCGATTTCATCAGCGAACACCTCTACTACACGCTGCTGGCGCGGGAGGAGGGGGCGAACTGCCATGGCTATATGCTGTGGGCATTTACCGACAACGTCTCACCGATGAACGCGTTTAAAAACCGCTACGGGTTGATTGAGATTGATCTGGATAACCAGCGTGCCAGACGAGCAAAAAAATCAGCCTCCTGGTTCCGGCAGCTACGCGATACGCGGAGGCTCACGCTTCAGGTTGATGATGAATGGAAGTAGGCGAAAAGCATGCCGGTTCTGGTAAAATAGCGCACAAACTGGCCGGGAGGACGCCCGGTCTGCGCATTAACTGAAAAAACAGGTGAAAACGTGGATAAGGCTGTCATCCTGCCGGAAAAAAAACAGTACCAGGAAATTGGCGAGGATTTACGGGCGCAGATTATCCAGGGGCACTATCCCGTTGGTTCGCGTCTTCCTCCTGAGCGCAATATTGCCGAGAAGTACGGCGTAAGCCGCACCATCGTGCGTGAGGCCTTACTGATGCTGGAGTTGCAGGGCACGGTGGATATTCGCCAGGGCTCCGGTGTTTATGTGATGCGCATCCCCGAAGAGCATGAAAACGAAGAAGAGCGTTTTCTCAATAGCGACGTGGGGCCGTTTGAGATTTTACAGGCCCGTCAGCTCCTCGAAAGCAATATTGCCGCGTTTGCCGCCAAAATGGCGACCCGTGCAGACATCGACAATCTGCGCCGTATTATCGAGCAGGAGCAACGCGCGATTGCCGCCGACGATAATAGTCAGGACAACAATAAGATGTTTCATCTGGTCCTGGCGGGCGCGACGCAAAATCAGATGCTGCTGGCGACGGTGGAGAGTATCTGGCATCACATGGACAGCAGTCCGCTGTGGCAGCAGTTTAATGGCCACATCGCCAGCCGCGCGTACCGCCTGAAATGGCTGGGTGACCGGCAAACCATCCTGGCCGCGCTGCGCCGCCGTGACGTCATGGGCGCCTGGCAGGCAATGTTCCAGCATCTGGAAAACGTGAAAAAAAGCTTACTTGAACTCTCAGACGAAGATGCGCCGGATTTTGACGGCTATCTCTTTGAATCTGTGCCTATTTTCCAGGGGAAGCTGGTATGACTATTCTGCCGCTCTACGCCGAACCGCAGTATGCGGAGCAGGTGACCGACTGGATCTGGCAGGCCTTTGGCGACGGCCTGCCCCGGGCGTTTTTCCACAGTATTGTTGAGCACAGCCAGACGCCGGGCGCATTACCGCTGACCTTTATTGCCCTGGAGAACGAACAGCTTGTGGGCACCGTAGGGCTCTGGCGCTGCGATCTGATCACCCGACAGGATCTTTGCCCCTGGCTGGCAGCCCTGTATGTGGATGACGCGGCGCGAGGCAAGGGGCTGGCTGGGCTGCTGCAAAAGCATGTTATCCACTATGCCGCACAGGCCGGGTATGACACGTTGCATCTCTGGTCTGCCTGCCGTGACTTCTACGAACGTTACGGCTGGCAGTATATCGGCGATGCGCTGGAGTACCCGGACAAAACGGTACATCTCTATCGCTATTCGTCCGGGGCTTCGGCGGGTGCCCCAACAGAGTGACGGCGCACTAACGTTGGACTAAACAGGTGGGTGATTTCCGGTGGCTGACGCTGCTCGGCGAGTGCTAACGCCAGCTCGGCCGCCTGCGTGGCCATGGTGATAATGGGGTAGCGGACGGTGGTCAGGCGAGGGCGCACGTAGCGGGAGACCAGCACATCATCGAAGCCAATAAGGGAAATTTCTCCCGGCACCTCAATCCCGTTGTCATTTAACACCCCCATAGCTCCGGCTGCCATTGAGTCGTTATAGCTGGCGACAGCGGTGAAGTTCCTTCCACGTCCTAACAGCTCTGTCATTGCCTGTTCGCCGCCGCTCTCGTCGGGTTCACCGTAAGCCACCAGCCGGTCATTGCACGGCAGACCGTTTTCGCGCAGGGCATCGTAATACCCCTGCAGGCGATCTTCGGCATCGGAAATGGGGTGGTTTGAGCAGAGATAACCAATGCGGGTGTGACCCTGTTGAATCAGATGGCGGGTGGCAAGCCAGGCACCGTAGCGGTCGTCGAGCGCCACGCAGCGTTTCTCAAACCCGGGAATAATCCGGTTGATGATCACCATGCCGGGGATCTGCTTCATCAGATGAATGAGTTCGGCGTCGGGGATCATTTTGGCATGGACAACCAGCGCCGCGCAGCGGTGGCGGATCAGTTGCTCGATAGCCTGGCGTTCTTTTTGTTCATTATGATAGCCATTGCCGATCAGCAAAAAATTCCCGGTTTGATAAGAAACCTGCTCAACCGCTTTCACCATGGCGCCGAAAAAGGGGTCAGAGACATCACCCACAACCAGCCCGATGGTTTCGGTTGACTGTTGAGCGAGCGCACGGGCGTTAGCATTAGGATGGTAGTTCAGAGATTCCATGGCGTTTTGCACCGCCTGGCGTGATGCGTCACTGGCTTTTGGGGAGTCGTTGATCACGCGCGACACGGTCGCGACGGAAACACCTGCCAGACGGGCCACATCCTTTATTGTCGCCATTCATTACCTTCTTAGTGGGGGTAAGCGTTTACACGCCAATAAGTGTTGCGGAAAAGCGCCGTGCATTCAAGGGGGGCGCACTTTCCCTCTCCACAAACGTGACGCAGCACAACCCCGGCGGTGTAATCGTTACACGGCCAGACATGTCGGAATAATGTCAATCTGAACCTTTAGTTACACTTTGCCTCAGGCTGTTGCGATTGTCCGATAGCGGGAAAGAAGACGACATTGATAAAGTTGAGATCCCAGAGGTATTGATTGGTGAGATTTCTTAGTACGGTTTCGTACTCATCTCTTGCACCAACCTGCGCGGATGCGCAGGTTTTTTTTCGCCTCTATTTTTGCTGTCGCTCCTGTACCACTTCTCGTGTAATCTGCCACCATTTACTAACCCTTCACACTGGCTGGCAAAGGGAGTTGAGATGCTTTTTGGGTTCTTTCGCACACTGTTCCGTATCCTCTTTCGCGTCCGTTTAACGGGCGATGCAACGGCGCTCCGCGGCGAGCGCGTGCTTATCACACCAAACCATGTTTCCTTTATCGACGGCATCCTGCTGGCGCTGTTTCTGCCTGTGCGCCCGGTGTTTGCGGTCTATACCTCTATTAGTCAGCAGTGGTACATGCGCTGGCTCACCCCGCTGATTGATTTTGTGCCGCTCGACCCGACAAAACCGATGATGATTAAACATCTGGTACGTCTGGTTGAGCAGGGACGTCCGGTGGTGATTTTCCCGGAAGGGCGGATCTCGGTCACCGGCTCGCTGATGAAAATCTACGACGGGGCAGGGTTTGTGGCGGCGAAGTCAAAAGCGACCGTTGTGCCACTGCGTATTGAAGGGGCGGAGCTCACCCATTTCAGTCGTCTGAAAGGGTTAGTGAAGCAGCGCCTGTTCCCGAAAATCACCCTGCATATTCTGCCGCCAACCTCATTACCGATGCCCGACGCGCCGCGTGCGCGTGACCGCCGTAAAATCGCCGGTGAAATGCTGCACCAGATCATGATGGAAGCGCGGATGGCCGTCCGCCCGCGCGAAACGCTCTATGAATCTCTGCTGTCGGCGCAGTACCGCTATGGCGCGAAGAAAAACTGCATTGAAGACATTAACTTCGCCCCGGACACCTATCGCAAGCTGCTGACCAAAACCCTGTTCGTGGGACGTATTCTTGAGAAATATAGCCAGAAAGGCGAGAAGATTGGCCTGATGCTGCCTAACGCCGGGATCAGCGCGGCGGTGATTTTTGGTGCGGTTTCCCGGGGCCGTATCCCGGCGATGATGAACTACACGGCGGGCGTAAAAGGGCTGACCAGCGCCATCACCGCGGCTCAAATCAATACCGTTTTCACCTCGCGCCAGTTCCTCGATAAAGGCAAGCTGTGGCACCTGCCGGAGCAGCTGACGCAGGTACGCTGGGTCTTCCTGGAAGATCTGAAAGCGGACGTGACGACGGGTGACAAGCTGTGGATTTTCGCTCACCTGCTGATGCCGCGTCTGGCCCAGGTCAAACAGCAGCCGGAAGATGACGCCATTATCCTCTTTACCTCTGGCTCAGAGGGGAACCCGAAAGGGGTGGTTCACAGTCACAAGAGCATTCTGGCAAACGTGGAGCAGATTAAAAGTATTGCTGACTTTACCGCCAATGACCGGTTCATGTCGGCGCTGCCGCTGTTCCACTCCTTTGGCCTGACAGTGGGGCTTTTTACCCCGCTGTTGACCGGTGCCGAAGTGTTCCTTTACCCAAGCCCGCTCCATTATCGCATTGTGCCGGAGCTGGTGTATGACCGTAACTGCACCGTGCTGTTTGGCACCTCAACCTTCCTCGGTAATTACGCGCGCTTTGCCAATCCGTATGACTTTTACCGCGTGCGCTATGTGGTGGCCGGGGCGGAAAAACTGCAGGAGAGCACGCGCCAGATTTGGCAGGACAAGTTTGGTCTGCGCATTCTTGAAGGCTATGGCGTTACCGAATGCGCGCCGGTGGTCTCGATCAACGTGCCGATGGCGGCGAAGCCGGGGACGGTGGGCCGTATTCTGCCGGGAATGGATGCGCGTCTGCTGGCGGTACCTGGCATTGAGGACGGTGGCCGTCTGCAACTCAAGGGGCCAAACGTGATGAACGGTTATCTGCGAGTGGAAAATCCGGGCGTGCTGGAAGTGCCGACGGCGGAAAACGTCAATGGCGAGAGTGAGACGGGTTGGTATGACACCGGAGATATTGTCCGTTTCGATGAACAGGGCTTCGTGCAGATCCAGGGCCGGGCTAAACGTTTCGCCAAAATTGCGGGTGAGATGGTCTCGCTGGAGATGGTTGAGCAACTGGCGACAGCGGTATCCGCTGACAAGCTGCATGCTACGGTTGTGAAGAGCGATGCCAGCAAAGGCGAAGCGCTGGTGTTGTTCACCACCGACAGCGAACTGAAACGCGACCGGTTGCTACAGCATGCGCGTGAACATGGCATTCCTGAGCTGGCGGTACCGCGCGATATTCGTTACCTGAAGCAGCTTCCGGTGCTGGGCAGCGGTAAGCCCGATTTCGTGACCCTGAAGGGTATGGTTGACGAGGCGGAACAGCAAAATGCGTGAGTCAGTACACACTAACACTTCACTCTGGTCGAAGGGCATGATGGCGGTCATTGCCGCCCAGTTTCTCTCTGCCTTCGGTGACAATGCGTTACTGTTTGCCACCCTGGCATTGCTGAAGGCCGAGTTTTATCCAGACTGGAGCCAGCCCATCCTGCAGATGGTGTTTGTGGGTGCTTACATTATTTTTGCTCCGTTTGTTGGGCAGGTGGCGGACAGCTTCCCGAAAGGCCGGGTGATGATGTTTGCGAACGGCCTGAAACTGCTGGGCGCCGCCAGTATTTGTTTTGGTATCAACCCGTTTATCGGCTACACGCTGGTGGGCATTGGCGCAGCGGCGTACTCCCCGGCGAAGTATGGCATCCTGGGGGAACTCACGACCGGCGATAAGCTGGTGAAAGCCAACGGGCTGATGGAGTCCTCTACCATTGCGGCGATCCTGCTCGGCTCTGTCGCAGGGGGCGTACTGGCTGACTGGCATGTGCTGGCGGCGCTGAGCGTGTGTGCAGTGGTGTATGGCGGGGCGGTGGTAGCCAACCTGTTTATTCCAAAATTGCCGGTGGCACGCCCGGGGCAATCCTGGCGCTTTACGCCTATGACAGGCAGTTTCTTCAACGCCTGCCGCGTACTGTGGCGTAACGGTGAAACTCGCTTCTCCCTGATGGGCACCAGCATGTTCTGGGGCGCAGGCGTCACGCTGCGTTTCCTGCTGGTGCTGTGGGTGCCGGTGGCGCTGGGGATTACTGACAATGCGACACCGACTTATCTTAACGCAATGGTGGCGATTGGGATTGTCGTTGGGGCTGGCGCGGCGGCGAAGCTGGTGACGCTTGAGACCGTTGCACGCTGCATGCCTGCGGGGATCCTGATTGGCGTGGTGGTGCTTATCTTCTCGCTGCAGCACGCCTTGCTACCCGCCTACGCGCTGCTTGTCCTGATTGGTATTCTGGGGGGCTTTTTCGTTGTGCCGCTCAATGCGCTGTTGCAGGAGCGCGGCAAGCAGACCGTTGGCGCAGGGAATGCCATTGCGGTGCAAAACCTCGGTGAAAACCTGGCGATGCTGTTAATGCTGGGGCTCTATTCGCTGGCCGTTAAAGTCGGTGTGCCGGTGGTGGGGATTGGCGTAGGATTCGGTGCGCTGTTTGCGCTGGCGATTGCCGGATTATGGCTCTGGCAGCGTCGCCGTTGATAAGAGCGGCCTGACGCCCTCACCACGGCCCTCTCTTACGGGAGAGGGCGCAAACATTAAAAACGGCAACCAGGTTGCCGTTTGCTTTTATCACGGTGCCGGGTAGGTGTATACCTGATGCACTGCTTCAATCTCTGCTAATACCTCTTCGCTCAGATTCAGATGGAAACTCTCGATATTCGTTTTCAGCTGTTCCATGGTCGTTGCTCCCAGCAGAGTGCTGGCAACAAACGGCTGACGACGCACGAAGGCCAGAGCCATCTGAGCCGGATCAAGACCGTGACGTTTCGCGATATCCACATAGGCCGCCACGGCTTTTTGTGTCTGCTCACCGCTGTAGCGGGTAAAGCGGCTGAACAAGGTGTTACGCGCTCCGGCAGGTTTCGCGCCGTTGAGGTATTTCCCTGTCAACGTGCCAAAGCCCAGACATGAATAGGCGAGCAATTCCACCTCTTCGTATTGTGTCACTTCGGCCAGACCCACTTCATAGCTGCGGTTGAGCAGGCTGTATGGGTTCTGGATGGTGACGATGCGGGGCAGGTCATGTTTGTCTGCCAGGTGCAGATAGCGCATCACGCCAAAGGCCGTTTCGTTAGAGACACCGATGTAGCGGATTTTTCCCGCTCGCTGGCATTCGGCCAGGGCTTCCAGCGTTTCCAGTAGCGTAACGGCCGGGGCGCTCTCATTCCAGCTATAGCCCAGCTTTCCAAAGCAGTTGGTGGGGCGCTGCGGCCAGTGAACCTGATAGAGATCGAGATAGTCGGTTTGCAGGCGCTTCAGGCTGGCATCCAGCGCGGCGCGGATATTTTTGCGATCGAGGATCTGGTTTGGACGGATCCCGGCATCGTTGTTGCGTGCGGGGCCGCTGACTTTTGACGCAACAACCAGCTTTTCGCGATTCCCGCGTTTGGCGAGCCAGTTGCCGACGTAGGTTTCGGTAAGCCCCTGCGTTTCCGGACGAGGCGGTACAGGGTACATCTCTGCAACATCAATCAGGTTAATGCCCTGGCTGACGGCATAATCGAGTTGTGCATGGGCATCGGCTTCGCTGTTTTGTTCACCAAATGTCATCGTGCCCAACCCCAGTTGGCTTATTTCCAGAGCGCTGTGGGGGATACGGTGATAATGCATAGCCGGCTTCCTTCATTAGAAATACAGACCACGTCAGGAACCTCCCGACAAAGGAATATAAACATGGCAGAGGGGAAGCAAAAGGGGAAGAAAAAAATCAAAAAGGCCAGCAAGCCACTGACCTTTATCTGTTTATCGCTCGATAATCTGCGAAACTTCGTCGCGATTGATCTGCATTTTATTACCCTGCTGGTCATGGTAGCTGACCAGGCCGGTATCATCGTCGACTTCAGGTTTACCGTCGGTCAGGATCATCCGGCCATCTTTCGTCGCCATAACGTAATCGCTGCTACAGCCCGATACCGCAAACGCTAAACCCACTGCTGAAATCAACACTGCCCATTTTTTCATCGTTATCGTCCTCACCTGGCTCGTATCAAATCATAGTGTAGTATTAACCTGATATATCGAAAGGAGAAAGGGGGAAAATCTTAAATCCCCGTCGATTATGTTTGATAGTTCGCAAAATGAGTAAAAAACTATGTTTTCAGTAAGAAATGGCGAGCCAGCAGCGCACCTGTGAAGTTCTTTTTGAGATAAAAGCCGCGCGGCAACGTGAGTATCGGTTCGCCCTTGGCGCCAATAGCCTCGGTGAGGGCTTTGCTGTTGGCCGCTTTCGGACGCAGCTGTAAAACTTCTCCGTGTCGGGCCGTGATGCGCTCTACCTGTCCAAGGACGATCATATCCATCAGCTCTTCCCAGTCCAGCCTTAGCTGCCGCTCTTCATCTTCATCGGGACTCCAGAGCAGCGGCGCGCCTACCCGGCGTTCAGCCAGCGGGATCTGGCGTTCACCCTCAACCGGAACCCAGAGCACACGCTTGAGTTTATGGCGAACATGGCTGGTTTCCCACGTCACGCCGGTATTCCCGGTTAACGGCGCCACGCAGACAAAGGTGGTTTCAAGAGGCTTTCCCAGACGGTCTATGGGAATGGTTTTTAGCTCAACGCCCAGAGCCGCAAAATCCTGCTCGGGTTTACTCCCCGCACTTGCCCCCAGCCACAGTTCAAGCAACATGCCGATCCAGCCCTTATCCCGTTTCAGATCCTTTGGGATCGGCAACCCTGCCATCGCTGCGAGTTCGCCAAGCGAAAAGCCCGCCAGACGTTGCGCCTGCCCAAGCAACTGGGCTTCGCTTGTTGGCGGAGAAAGCATGGGTGAAAGCGCAAGCATGACGGCAACCTTTTGATTAAAAAATAAACTAAGAAAGTATCCCCTGTGGATAGAGTTTAACTTTTTCTGTACGAATATGCCATGTGCATGATTTTTAGGTTTTTTTAGTCATGCCAGACCGTTCTTTATGAAACGAAAAACGGGTTGTTCAATTCTGGTCACTGGCAATAAACAGGATCTTACACCATGTTATCCACAGAAAAGTGGGATAACTGGGAATAACCCTGACTACTGTTTCAATTTACAGCCTTGACGTGCGACGAAAATCGAATTTTCACACAAATTGTGCCTAACTTATTGGCACAATCTGTGGATAAAACCGACGCTGTTCGATCTTTCATCAGCATAACGATCATAGGTGTGATGATCGTCACGTAATTCCTTCCTGGGGCGCTAAAAACAGAGCTAATTAAATGAATATTATAGGAATGTTTTCAGCGGGTGACACGGTGTAGCGAAGGGCTCTTCAGGTTGTTCATCGGTAATTCCACACTTCTTCACAACTATATCCACAGAAAAGGTGAATAAAATTGCCCTTGTTGCCGCTTATCTGTTTATAACTCTGCGCATATTTGTGAGTTATTCAAATGTTATTAGGTTGCAGGCCTGTAAGAGAGTGGTTTACCGCCTCCCTGTAGTGTGAAACAATCATTCATATATCAGATTTAGTTTGGGGTAGTCCGGTGATTGATGACGATGGCTACCGCCCGAACGTAGGAATAGTAATTTGTAATCGTCAGGGCCAGGTGATGTGGGCCCGGCGATATGGTCAGCACTCCTGGCAGTTTCCGCAAGGCGGGATCAACCCAGGGGAGTCCCCAGAACAAGCGATGTACCGGGAGCTGTTTGAAGAGGTCGGTTTAAGCCGAAAAGATGTTCGCATCCTGGCTTCGACCCGCAACTGGTTGCGTTACAAGTTACCGAAACGTTTGGTGCGTTGGGACACAAAGCCGGTTTGTATCGGCCAGAAACAGAAGTGGTTTCTGTTGCAATTGGTGGGCAACGATTCAGATATCAATATGCAAACCAGCAGTACGCCGGAGTTTGATGGCTGGCGCTGGGTGAGTTACTGGTATCCTGTTCGTCAGGTCGTGTCATTTAAACGCGATGTTTACCGTAGGGTGATGAAAGAGTTCGCAAGTGTTGTCATGCAGCTTCAGGAGATCCCGCCTAAGCCGCAGAGCGCACCTGCCTGGCGACGTAAAAGAGGTTAAGCTACGCAAATCATGCTCACCCGCTTGCGAGAAATAGTCGAGAAAGTGGCCAGTGCGCCTCGTCTGAACGAGGCGCTGAATATTCTGGTCACTGACATCTGTCTTGCGATGGAAACTGAAGTCTGTTCGGTGTATCTGGCCGATCATGACCGACGTTGCTACTACCTGATGGCGACCCGTGGTTTAAAAAAACCACGCGGTCGTACCGTTACGCTCGCCTTTGATGAAGGTATCGTAGGCCTGGTGGGGCGACTGGCTGAACCCATCAACCTTGCCGACGCGCAAAAGCACCCCAGCTTTAAATACATTCCCTCCGTAAAAGAAGAGCGTTTCCGCGCCTTCCTGGGCGTACCGATCATCCAGCGTCGTCAACTGCTTGGCGTACTGGTCGTTCAGCAGCGCGAACTGCGTCAGTATGACGAAAGCGAAGAGTCTTTCCTCGTGACGCTAGCCACGCAGATGGCTGCGATCCTCTCTCAGTCTCAGCTTGCCGCCCTGTTTGGGCAGTACCGTCACACGCGTATTCGTGCGCTGCCGGCCTCGCCTGGCGTGGCGATTGCTGAAGGCTGGATGGACGCCACCCTGCCGCTGATGGAACAGGTGTACGAAGCCTCAACGCTGGATGAAGCGCTTGAGCGCGAGCGCCTCACCGCGGCGCTGGAAGAGGCGGCCAACGAATTTCGGCGTTACAGCAAACGCTTTGCCGCCGGGGCGCAAAAAGAGACGGCGGCCATTTTTGACCTCTATTCGCACCTGCTCTCCGATGCGCGTCTGCGCCGTGAGCTTTTTGCCGAGGTTGATAAAGGTGCCGTAGCGGAATGGGCCGTTAAAAAGGTCATCGAAAAATTTGCGGAGCAATTTGCCGCACTGACAGACGGTTACCTGAAAGAGCGTGCGGGAGATTTACGTACACTCGGTCAGCGTCTGCTGTTCCACCTTGATGACACGATCCAGGGGCCGAATGCCTGGCCAAAACGCTTTGTGCTGGTTGCCGATGAATTGTCCGCGACCACGCTGGCGGAGCTGCCGCAGGACAGGCTGGCAGGTGTGGTGGTGCGCGATGGCGCAGCTAACTCCCATGCGGCCATTATGGTACGTGCCCTGGGTATCCCCACCGTTATGGGGGCAGACATTCAGCCCTCGGTGCTGCACCGACGCACGCTGGTGGTGGATGGCTATCGCGGTGAGCTCCTGGTCGATCCTGAGCCGGTCCTGCTCCAGGAATACCAGCGCCTTATCAGTGAAGAGAATGAATTAAGCAAGCTGGCGGAAGATGACGTCGACCTGCCTGCACAGCTCAAAAGCGGCGAGCGCATCAAAGTTATGCTCAACGCAGGGTTAAGCCCCGAGCATGAAGAGAAGCTCGGCAGCCGCATTGATGGCATCGGCTTATATCGCACTGAAATCCCGTTCATGCTGCAAAGCGGCTTTCCCTCAGAAGAGGAGCAGGTCGCACAGTATCAGGGCATGTTGCAGATGTTTAACGACAAGCCGGTTACCCTGCGTACCCTGGACGTTGGGGCGGATAAACAGCTGCCGTATATGCCAATCAGTGAAGAAAACCCGTGCCTGGGCTGGCGTGGGATCCGCATTACGCTGGATCAGCCTGAGATCTTCCTGATCCAGGTGCGCGCCATGCTGCGCGCGAATGCGGCAACCGGGAACCTTAGCATTTTACTGCCTATGGTCACCAGCATCGACGAGATCGACGAAGCGCGACGGTTGATCGAACGTGCAGGCCGTGAAGTCGAAGAGATGATCGGTTACGCGATCCCCAAACCGCGGATCGGGGTGATGCTCGAAGTGCCATCCATGGTCTTCATGCTGCCGCAGCTGGCGAACCGGGTCGACTTTATCTCTGTCGGGACCAACGATCTGACGCAGTATATTCTGGCCGTCGATCGTAACAACACGCGTGTTGCCAGTATTTATGACAGCCTGCATCCGGCCATCATTCGGGCGCTGGCGATGATTGCCCGTGAAGCGGAGCAATACGGTATCGATTTGCGGCTGTGTGGCGAAATGGCCGGGGATTCAATGTGCGTTGCGATCCTCATCGGCCTGGGGTATCGCCATCTGTCGATGAACGGCCGCGCTGTCGCACGTGTGAAGTACCTGCTGCGCCATATTGACATCGATGATGCCCGCGAGCTGGCCGAGCGCAGTCTTGAAGCGCAACTGGCAACAGAAGTGCGTCATCAGGTCGCCGCGTTTATGGAGCGACGCGGCATGGGCGGCCTGATCCGCGGTGGCCGCTGAAGTTTTTATCTCTCTACCTGTAGGCTGAGGGATCCACAATGATTCATAAACAGAAGCAATAACGCTGCTCTCAGAATGACCACCAGAGCAGTGTGTTCCCCCTCACCCCAGCCCTCTCCCAGGAGGAGAGGGAGCCGTCTGTGCGCACTTTTTCTGTGGGGATCCCTCAGCCCCGTGGGAGAGGGCAACATCCCACATCATCCTCTATACACATCTTTTACATCTCTGGCGCATCCTCCGCGTTCGCCTTGTGCTATGATTCGCAACTTTGGAGCCTCTGCTGACCGCCGGGGCGCATCTCTACCGCTGTCCACTTTCAGCGGAATAACAACATCTTGTGGTGACAGATGAACAGTGGTTATCTGCATTTTCCGGAATTTGATCCGGTCATTTTCTCAGTAGGACCCGTTTCGCTTCACTGGTACGGTCTGATGTACCTGGTGGGCTTCATTTTTGCTATGTGGCTTGCTGGCCGTCGCGCCAGTCGTCCTGGCAGCGGCTGGACCAAAAACGAAGTCGAAAACCTGCTTTACGCGGGCTTCCTCGGTGTGTTCCTAGGTGGCCGTATTGGCTATGTCCTGTTCTATAACCTCCCGGTATTCCTCAACGATCCGCTCTATCTGTTCCGCGTCTGGGACGGGGGGATGTCCTTCCATGGCGGCCTGATTGGTGTGATTCTGGTGATGGTGATTTTTGCCAAACGCACCAAACGCAACTTCTTCCAGGTATCGGATTTTATCGCGCCATTGATTCCGTTTGGTCTGGGGGCTGGTCGTCTGGGCAACTTTATCAACGGCGAGCTGTGGGGACGTGTCGACCCGAGCGTTTCCTTTACTATGCTGTTCCCGGGCTCGCGCGCAGAAGACCTGGCGCTGCTGCCGTCTCATCCTGAATGGCAATCCATTTTTGATACGTACGGCGTTCTGCCGCGTCACATGTCTCAGCTCTATGAACTGGCGCTGGAAGGCGTGGTGCTGTTTATCATCCTGAATCTGTTTATCCGCAAACCGCGCCCGATGGGGGCTGTCTCCGGCCTGTTCCTGATTGGCTACGGTGCGTTCCGTATCATCGTTGAGTTCTTCCGCCAGCCGGATGCGCAGTTCACCGGCGAGTGGGTACAGTACATCAGCATGGGGCAAATCCTCTCCATTCCGATGATCGTGGCGGGTGCCATTATGATGATTTGGGCGTATCGTCGTCGTCCACAGCAACAACTTTCCTGAGGAACCATGAAACAGTATCTTGAATTGATGAAAAAAGTGCTCGACGAGGGCACGCCGAAAAATGACCGTACCGGAACCGGGACGCTCTCCATTTTTGGCCACCAGATGCGCTTCAACCTGCAAGAAGGCTTCCCCCTGGTGACGACAAAGCGCTGCCACCTGCGCTCGATCATTCATGAACTGCTCTGGTTCCTGCAAGGCGATACCAACGTTGCCTATCTGCACGAAAACAATGTCTCTATCTGGGACGAATGGGCAGATGAAAACGGCAATCTGGGCCCGGTGTACGGCAAGCAGTGGCGTGCGTGGCCAACGCCTGATGGCCGCCATATTGACCAGATCACCACCGTGATGAACCAGCTGAAAAACGACCCGGACTCGCGCCGTATTATCGTTTCTGCCTGGAACGTGGGTGAGCTGGATAAAATGGCGCTGGCACCGTGCCATGCGTTCTTCCAGTTCTATGTGGCTGATGGCAAACTCTCCTGCCAGCTTTACCAGCGATCTTGCGATGTCTTCCTCGGCCTGCCGTTTAACATCGCCAGCTATGCGCTGTTAGTACATATGATGGCCCAGCAGTGCGATCTGGAAGTGGGCGATTTTGTCTGGACCGGTGGGGATACGCACCTGTACAGCAACCACATGGAACAGACGCATCTCCAGCTGACCCGTGAGCCGCGTGCACTGCCGAAGCTGATTATCAAACGTAAACCGGAATCGATCTTCGATTACCGCTTTGACGACTTCGAGATTGAGGGATACGACCCGCATCCGGGCATCAAAGCGCCTGTCGCAATCTGATACAGCAAATCGTTACATAACCGGCGCATTTACGCGCCGGTTTTTTTTCGTCTGTACTCTGTTTCCCGAGGCGTTGTCCAGTCGGCGTGCAACGCGCTGCAACGGATAACATTCTCTGGATAACGCCTCGTAAAACCCCGAATTGCGGCTCGTCATGTTCACGGCGTTTCGCCACACTCCCGGCATGAAAAAAGAGCACGTCTTTACGCTTATCGAAACTCTGGTTGCCATTTCGCTGGTTATTATCCTCAGCGCGACAGGGCTCGCCGGCTGGGACAACTGGCAACAGCGGCAGAGGTTGTGGCAGGTCGCCTGTCAGGTCCGCGACTATCTGGTGTTTCTGCGAAACGATGCCAATCGTCACAACCGTGACCACCTGATTACGCTTCAGCAGGACGACAGAGGCGCCTGTTTGATGAGCTCTGCGGTGCAGGGCTGTGAGAACAACAGCCCGTATGTGCTCAGACCGTTGTGGCCTGACGTCGTGCTAAGGGAGGTTACGCCTTCATTAGGATTCTATGGATTAAGGGACACGGCGTGGGCAGGGCGGATACGCGTACAGAGCAGGGCAGGAGAATGGATGATTGTCGTCTCAAACGGAGGGCGTATCAGGATGTGCACTGTTACAGGGGAAAATGCATGCCGATGAACCAGCACGGCTTCTCACTCACAGAGGTGCTGATTGCAATGGCGATCAGCAGCATTCTGCTACTCAGCACGTCGCGTTTTTTACCGGAGCTGCAACGGGCAGTTTTGCTGCAATCCAGGGCGCAAGAGCGTGAAGAAGAGATCTGGCAACGCCTGTTCGCGATTGGCAAGCAGTTACAGCGCGCGGGGTATTGCGCGGGTAATTGTCAGGGGCAGAGCCTGACCATCGGCAGGGAGGGAAGCTGTGTGATTGTCCGGTGGGATGCAAACAGTAACGGCACCTGGGACACCTCAGCATCGGATAACGAAAGTACGGGGTTTCGTCTGGAATCAGGCGCGCTGGAAATCCTGCGGGGCGCGACGGGGTGTGAAGGAAAAGGATGGGAGAAGCTTACCGACCCGGCCCGGCTTATGATCCATACGTTTGTGGTACGTAAACATGAGCACCCGGGATTTGCGCCAGCGTTATATCTCGAGTTGACCGCCAGCGGGGTGAATGATAAGCACGCTGCCCCTTACCAGGCTCGCTATGGCGTTACGGGGTTTAACTTGTGAACCGCCAGAATGGGATTGCCTCACTGACGCTGGTTCTGCTGTTACTGGTGTTAGGCACACTGATCCTGACCGGCCTTAACCAGCAACTCATAACATTTACCATGCTGGTTGGCGACGAGAGCCGCGCCATCCAGCAGCAGGCAGCCGCGCAGTCTGCGCTGGAGTGGGGGCGCGTTCAGCACTGGTCGTTGCAGCCTGATGTACAGTGCAAACAGAGACAAACGCAACGTGTTTGTTTGCGTGTACTGAATGAGTCGCAGGTGTTACTCATCGCTGGAGATGGAGAGCTGTTGCTCTGGCGTGGCGGGGAGATTGTCAACGGGCACATACGCTTTTTACCTCATGGCTGGAGTGATTTTTGCCCGCTAAAGGAGCGTGCGTTATGTCGGTTGCCGTAAAGAATGAAAAGGGGTTCAGCATGGTCGACGTGTTGCTGGCGATGATGCTGCTGGTGGCGATCGTAACGGCGCTGTCCGGCTATCACCGGGCGCTGGCTTCCCGCTTTGCCCTGTTTAGCCAGTATCGTCAGCTCTGGCACATCGCCTGGACGCAGTCGCAGATGGATGCTGGTGCGCTGCCAGCAGGCTGGCAGATAAACCGGATGCAGACAACGCAGTCTGGATGTGTCAGCATCACGGTTACACTTATTTCTCCTCTGGGTCGACGCGGTGAGATGACGCGTCTGCATTGCCCGGTTAGCCAGTAGTCGGGAGCGTCTATGTTAAGGGTCTACCACTCAAATCGTCTGGATGTGCTGGAAGCGCTGATGGAATTTATCGTTGAGCGCGAGCGGCTCGACGATCCGTTTGAGCCTGAAATGGTGCTGGTGCAGAGCACCGGTATGGCACAATGGCTGCAGATGTCGCTTTCCCGTAAATTTGGCATCGCGGCGAATATCGATTTTCCGCTTCCCGCGAGCTTTATCTGGGAGATGTTTGTCCGCGTGTTGCCTGACATCCCGGAGCAGAGCGCGTTTAACAAACAGAGCATGAGCTGGAAGCTGATGGCGCTTTTGCCAGATATGCTCACGCATGATGAGTTTGCCATGCTGCGCCACTACCTGCATGACGATACCGACAAACGCAAGCTGTTCCAGCTGGCATCACGTACCGCGGATCTCTATGACCAGTATTTAGTGTATCGTCCGGAATGGCTGACTCGCTGGGAGGCGGGTGAGTTAGTGGAAGGTCTGCCGGAGGCGCAGGTCTGGCAGGCGCCGCTGTGGAAAGCGCTGGTGGAGCATACCGAAAAGCTGGGTCAACCCAAGTGGCACCGTGCGAACCTCTACCAACGGTTCATCTCCATACTGGAAAATAGCACTGACCGACCGGCCCGGCTGCCCTCCCGCGTATTTATCTGCGGTATTTCCGCCTTGCCCCCCGTCTATCTGGATGCGCTGAAAGCGCTCGGAAAACACACCGACATCCATATTCTGTTTACTAACCCCTGCCGCCATTACTGGGGCGACATTCAGGATGACCGGTGGCTTTCGCGGCTTGTGACGCGCCAGCGGCGACGTCTCTTTGAAGAACGCACGGTGCCCTTGTTTAAAGACAGTGCCTCTGCCGCGCAGCTTTTTGATGAGCAGGGCATTCAGAACCTGCCTAACCCGCTGCTTGCCTCATGGGGCAAGCTGGGCCGGGACTACATTCATATGCTCTCTGATATCACCTCGTCAGGCGAAGGCGACGTGGATGCGTTTGTTGAAATCACGCCGGACAGCCTGCTGCACAATATCCAGTCCGATATTCTGGATCTGGAAAATCGCGCGGTGATGGGCGTGACGGCCGAAGAATTTGAACGCAGCGACACGAAACGGAGACTGGATCCCGACGATCGCAGTATCACGGTGCATGTTTGCCACAGTGCGCAGCGTGAAGTCGAAGTCCTGCACGATCAGTTGCTCGCCATGCTACAGGACGATCCTGACCTGACACCGCGTGATATCGTGGTGATGGTGGCGGATATCGACAGCTACAGCCCCTTTATTCAGGCCGTTTTCGGCAGTGCGACGGGAGAGCGCTACCTGCCTTATGCCATCTCTGACCGTCGGGCTCGCCAGTCTCACCCGGCCTTGCAGGCATTCGTTACCCTGCTGTCACTGCCCGACAGCCGCTTCATTTCCGAAGATGTCCTGGCATTGCTCGATGTCCCCGTGCTGGCCGCTCGTTTTAACATTAACGAAGAGGGGTTGCGCTACCTTCGTCAGTGGGTAAACGAGTCTGGCGTACGTTGGGGGATCGATGACGACAACGTACAGGAGTTTGAGCTTCCCCCTACCGGGCAGCACACCTGGCAGTTTGGTCTGACGCGTATGCTGCTGGGGTATGCCATGGAAAGCAGCCAGGGCGAGTGGAACGAGGTCCTGCCTTATGATGAATCCAGCGGGCTCATCGCGGAGCTTGTCGGGCATTTAGCCTCGCTGCTGATGCAGCTTAACCGCTGGCGACGTGCGCTAATGCAGCCGCGTCCGCTGGAGGAGTGGCTGCCGGTTTGCCGGGAACTGCTCAATGATTTCTTCCTGCCGGACAGTGACACGGAAGCCGCAATGGCGCTGATTGAAACACAGTGGCAGGCGATAGTCGATGAGGGGGTGAACTCCCACTATAACGAAGCGATCCCGCTTTCGCTTCTGCGGGATGAATTGACCCTGCGCCTCGATCAGGAGCGTATCAGCCAGCGCTTCCTTGCCGGGCCGATCAATATCTGCACGCTGATGCCCATGCGTTCCATTCCCTTCAAAGTGGTGTGTCTGCTTGGTATGAATGACGGTGTATATCCGCGAGCCCTGCCGCCGCTGGGCTTTGATCTCATGAGCCCGGCACCGAAGCGGGGCGACCGTAGCCGTCGTGATGATGACCGCTACCTCTTCCTTGAGGCGCTTATTTCCGCGCAGAACAAGCTTTACATCAGTTATATCGGTCGGTCGATTCAGGACAACAGCGAGCGTTTTCCCTCTGTTCTGGTGCAGGAACTGGTGGACTATATCGGACAGAGCCACTACCTGCCGGGGGATGAAGAACGTAACTGCGATGAGAGCGACCAGCGGGTGAAAGCGCATATCACCTGTTGTCACAGCCGTATGCCGTTTGACCCGATGAACTACGTCGCCAGCGAATTGCAGAGCTATGCCCAGGAGTGGCTGCCCGCGGCGAAAAAAGAGGGGAAGGCGCACAGTGATTTCATTCAGGAGCTCGACGCGCGGCCCATTGAAACCCTGACCTTCGAACAACTGCAGCGGTTTTGGGCGCATCCGGTACGCGCCTTCTTCCAGCAGCGGTTGCAGATAAATTTCCGCTCGGAAGAGAGCGAAATTCCTGACGCAGAACCGTTTACGCTGGAAGGGCTGGAACGTTATCAGTTAAACCTCCAGCTGCTGAATGCGCTGGTGGAGCAGGAAGATGCTGACAAACTGTTCCGCCGCTATCGCGCTGCGGGGCAATTACCGTATGGTGCGTTTGGGGAGATCGTCTGGGAGGCGCAGTGCATAGAGATGAAGGCGCTTGCCGAGCGTGTTATCGAATGCCGACAGCCGGGAACAAGCCTTGAAATCGACCTCAACTGCAACGGTATCCAGCTGACGGGCTGGCTGACGCAGGTTCAACCGGACGGGCTGCTGCGCTGGCGGCCTTCCATGCTGAGCGTTTCACAGGGTTTGCAACTCTGGCTCGAACATCTTGTCTACAGTGCTGGCGGTAACCAGGGTGAAAGTCGGATGTTTGTACGCAAGGAGGGCGAGTGGCGTTTCCCGCCAATGGAGCCGGAGCAGGCGTTACATTACTTGTCCTTGTACATTGAAGGTTACCGTCAGGGGATGAACAAGCCGCTGCTGTTACTGCCTGAAAGTGGCGGGGCGTGGATAAAAGCCTGTTATGACGCGCAGAATGATGCGATGTTAACGGATGACGTTTCACTGCAGAAAGCGCGGAGTAAATTTGTTCAGGCCTGGGAAGGTAACATGATGGTCCGTGGTGAAGGCGATGATGTCTGGTATCAACGGTTATGGCGAACGCTTGAGCCAGAATACTTTGAGACCATCACGGAAGAGGCACAACGTTACCTGTTACCGTTGTTCAAATTTAATCAGTCCTGAGCGCTGTATAAAAATTGCGCAGCAAAGGGTGTTCATTTATGATGCACCTGCTATCACGGACTGATGTACAGAAAGAAAGAGATGCTGGCGTGTCCAGCACGAAGTTTGTTAATGATGTAGCCGTGATAAAGAGGTCGTTAATGCCAGGCAGCACCTTGTTCAAAGCGTTTGTTTTGTTTGTCGCCCTTTGGGCTCCCGTCACTCAGGCAGACTCCGGTTGGCAACCCGTTCAGGAAACTATCCGTAAGAGCGAAAAAGATACCCGTCAGTATCAGGCTGTCCGCCTTGATAACGGGATGACCGTGCTGCTGGTTTCCGATCCGCAGGCGGTGAAATCCCTCTCGGCGCTTGTGGTACCCGTTGGGTCGCTGGAAGATCCCGAAGCGCACCCGGGTCTTGCGCACTATCTGGAACATATGACGTTGATGGGGTCCAAAAAATACCCCCAGCCGGATAGCCTCTCCGAATTTCTGAAAATGCATGGCGGCAGCCACAACGCCAGTACGGCACCGTATCGGACGGCGTTTTATCTGGAAGTCGAAAATGATGCGCTGGAAGGGGCGGTGGATCGTCTCGCCGATGCCATTGCCGCACCGCTGCTGGATAAAAAATACGCTGACCGTGAACGTAATGCCGTCAATGCTGAATTGACCCTGGCCCGTACGCGAGACGGTATGCGCATGGCGCAGGTGAGCGCCGAAACCATCAACCCGGCGCACCCTGGATCCCGTTTTTCCGGGGGTAACCTCGAGACGCTGAGTGACAAACCAAACAGCCCGGTGCTTGATGCGCTGCACGCGTTTCGCGACAAATACTACTCCGCAAACCTGATGAAAGCGGTTATCTACAGCAACAAACCGTTGCCAGAACTGGCAGCCATGGCGGCGCAGACCTTTGGACGGGTACCAAATAAAAACATCGACCTGCCGCAGATAAACGTACCGGTTGTCACCGACGCGCAGAAAGGGATCGTGATCCACTACGTGCCAGCACTGCCGCGCAAGGTGTTACGCGTTGAGTTCCGCATTGATAACAATACCGCACAGTTCCGCAGTAAAACGGATGAACTGGTCACCTATCTTATTGGTAACCGCAGCCCGGGAACGCTTTCTGACTGGCTGCAAAAGCAGGGGCTGGTGGAAGGGATCCGTGCCGACTCCGATCCAGTGGTTAACGGCAACAGCGGTGTGCTGGCGATTTCCGCCACCCTGACCGACAAAGGGCTGGCGCACCGTGATGAGGTGGTCGCGGCTATCTTCAGCTATCTCTCGTTGCTGCGCGATAAAGGCGTCGATAAACGCTACTTTGACGAACTGGCACACGTGCTGGATCTCGATTTCCGCTATCCGTCCATTACCCGCGACATGGACTATGTTGAGTGGCTGGCGGATACCATGATCCGCGTGCCGGTTGAACATACCCTGGACGCGGTCAACATTGCCGACCAGTATGACGCTGAGGCGATAAAAGCGCGCCTGGCAATGATGACCCCACAGAATGCCCGTATCTGGTACATCAGCCCGAACGAGCCGCATAACAAAACGGCCTATTTCGTGGATGCCCCTTACCAGGTGGATAAAATCAGTGAGCAAACGTTCGCAAACTGGCAGAAAAAGGCCAGCGAGATCGCGTTGAAGCTGCCGGAGCTGAATCCCTACATCCCGGATGATTTCTCCCTGATTAAAACCGCGAAAGCGTACCCACACCCGCAGCTTATTGTTGATGAGCCGACGTTGCGCGTGGTGTACACCCCAAGCCACTACTTCGCCAGCGAGCCAAAAGCCGATGTCAGCGTTGTTCTTCGCAACCCGAAAGCGATGGATAGCGCCAAAAATCAGGTGATGTTTGCGCTCAATGACTATCTGGCCGGTATCGCACTTGACCAGCTCAGCAACCAGGCCGCCGTAGGTGGGATCAGCTTCTCTACCAACGCCAATAACGGACTGATGGTCAATGCAAACGGCTATACCCAGCGTCTGCCTCAGCTGTTCCAGGCGTTGCTGGAGGGCTATTTCAGCTACACGCCAACGGAAGAGCAGTTTGAGCAGGCGAAGTCCTGGTATGCGCAGATGATGGATTCCGCTGAGAAAGGCAAGGCGTACGATCAGGCGATTATGCCGGCGCAGATGCTGTCGCAAATCCCCTATTTCCAGCGTGAAGATCGCCGGGCGCTGCTGCCATCCATCACATTAAAAGAGGTGCTGGCCTACCGCGACGCGCTGAAAACTAACACGCGTCCGGAGTTTCTTATCGTCGGCAACATGAGCGAGGACCAGGCCAAAACGCTGGCAGAGAACGTACGTCAGCAGCTCGGTTCAAAAGGCGACGAGTGGTGCCGTAACCAGGACGTGCTGGTTGAGAAAAAACAGAATGTGATTTTTGAAAAAGCAGGTAACAGCACGGATTCCGCGCTGGCCGCCGTGTTTGTTCCTACGGGCTATGATGAATTTGCCAGCTCTGCGCAGAGTGCCGTTCTGGGACAAATTATACAGCCGTGGTTCTACAATCAGCTGCGCACAGAAGAGCAGCTTGGCTACGCGGTCTTTGCATTCTCCATGAACGTTGGCCGCCAGTGGGGGCTGGGTTTCCTGCTGCAGAGCAGCGATAAACAGCCCGCTTATCTCTGGCAGCGTTACCAGGCTTTCTTCCCGCAAGCGGAAGCTAAACTGCGAGCCATGAAGCCGGATGAGTTTGCCCAAATCCAGCAGGCCGTCATCGCGCAGGTGATGCAGCCGCCTCAGACGCTGGGTGAAGAAGCATCCCAGCTGAGCAAAGATTTCGATCGCGGTAATCTGAAATTTGATTCGCGTGATAAAGTAGTGGCCGAGATAAAACAGCTGACGCCTCAGAAGGTTGCCGACTTCTTCCATCAGGCGGTGGTAAAACCGCAGGGAATAGCCATTCTGTCTCAGGTTTCTGGTAGCCAGAACGGAAAAACGGACTACGTTAACCCGAAAGGCTGGAAAATCTGGAAGAGCGTCAGCGCCCTGCAGCAATCTATGCCCTGGAGTAAGAAAGAATGACCGACACCGCTGAGTCCCTTGATCCCTTACGTTTACCTCTGCAGGGTGAACGATTGATTGAAGCCTCAGCGGGAACGGGAAAAACCTTCACCATCGCCGCGCTTTATCTGCGTCTGTTGCTGGGGCTTGGCGGCCAGGCCGCTTTTCCGCGTCCGTTAAGCGTGGAGGAGCTGCTGGTGGTGACCTTCACCGAGGCCGCCACCGCTGAGCTGCGCGGCCGTATCCGTGCCAATATTCATGAACTGCGTATCGCCTGTCTGCGCGAAAGCACGGATAACCCACTCTACGCGAGCCTGTTGGAAGAGATTGCCGATAAACAGCAGGCCGCACAGTGGCTGCTTCTGGCTGAACGGCAAATGGACGAGGCCTCTGTCTTCACCATCCACGGTTTTTGCCAGCGCATGCTGAGTCTGAACGCGTTTGAATCCGGCATGCTGTTTGAACTGCAGCTTATTGAAGATGAGTCTGAGCTTCGCTATCAGGCCTGTGCTGATTTCTGGCGTCGCCACTGCTATCCGTTACAGCGGGAGATCGCCGAAGCGGTACATGCGTTGTGGAAAGGCCCTGAGGAGCTTCTGCGCGCCATTGAGCGCTATCTGCAGGGGGAGGCCCCGGTCATTAAATCTCCACCGCCTGCGGATGAAACGCTGGCCTCGCGCCATGAAAAAATCGTCGCAAAGATTGCTGCCGTTAAGCAAAAATGGATTGAGTCTGTCGGCGAGATCGACGCCATTATCGAAAACTCCGGGATCGACAGGCGCAAGTTTAACCGTGGCAATCAGGGGAAATGGATCGACAAGATCACTGCCTGGGCGCAGGAAGAGACGCGCGGTTACCAGCTCCCGGATGCGCTGGAAAAATTTTCCCGGCGTTTTCTGGTTGAGCGAACCAAAGCCGATGGCATTGTCCCGGAGCACCCGCTGTTTGTTGAGATTGAAACCCTGCTGGCAGAGCCATTAACCCTTAACGACCTGATGATCACCCGCGCCATGGCGGAGATCCGTGAAGCGGTGTCGCGTGAGAAACGCCGCCGGGGTGAGCTGGGTTTTGACGATATGCTAAGTCGCCTGGACGCGGCGTTGTGCAGTGAAAATGGCGAGGCGCTTGCCGCCGCCATCCGCACGCGCTTTCCGGTGGCGATGATTGACGAATTTCAGGATACCGATCCCCAGCAGTACCGCATTTTCCGCCGCATCTGGCGACAGCAGCCCAACACGGCACTGTTGCTCATTGGCGATCCAAAACAGGCCATTTATGCCTTCCGTGGCGCGGATATTTTCACTTACATGAAAGCCCGCAGCGAGGTTGAAGCGCACTACACCCTGGACACCAACTGGCGCTCCTCGCCGGGGATGGTGGAGAGCGTCAATGCGCTCTTCAGCCGCATGGATTCGGCGTTTATGTTCAGGGAGATTCCCTTCCAGCCGGTAAAGTTCGCCGCCAGAAATGCTTCGTTGCGCTTTGAATTCAACGGCGTGAACCAGCCCGCCATGAATTTCTGGCTGCTGGACGGCGAGGGGTGCGGCGTTACGGACTATCAACATGCGATGGCTCAGCACTGCGCCGCGCAGATCCGGGACTGGCTCAGCGCAGGTACGCGCGGTGAGGCGTTGCTTTGGAAGGGGAACACATCAGCTCCGGTAAAAGCATCCGATATTACGGTGCTGGTGCGCAGCCGTCAGGAGGCGGCGCTTATCCGTGATGCCCTGACGTCACTGAACATCCCGTCCGTGTATCTCTCTAACCGCGATAGCGTCTTTGAAACGCTGGAAGCGCAGGAGATGCTGTGGGTGCTGCAGGCTGTGCTGGCGCCGGAGCGGGAAAGCACCCTTCGCAGCGCGCTGGCAAGCAGCATGCTGGGACTGAACGCGCGCGATATTGATGCGCTAAATTGCGACGAAGCCGCCTGGGATGCGGTGGTCGAAGAGTTTGTGCAGTACCGCGAGCGCTGGCAAAAACGCGGCGTGATGGCGATGCTGCGTGAACTGATGAGGCAGCGTCATATTGCCGAGAATATGCTCGCCACAGCGGGCGGCGAGCGCCGTCTGACCGATATTTTGCATATCAGCGAACTGTTGCAGGAGGCGGGCACGCAGCTGGAGAGCGAGCATGCCCTGGTGCGCTGGCTGGCGCAGCAAATTGCCGATCCGAACAGTAACTCGTCGAGCCAGCAGATGCGTCTTGAGAGTGATAAGCACCTGGTGCAAATCGTCACCATTCACAAGTCGAAAGGCCTGGAGTATCCGCTGGTCTGGCTGCCTTTTATCGCCAATTATCGGGTGCAGGATCAGGCTTTTTATCACGATCGCGAGTCGTTCGAGGCAGTGCTCGATCTCAGCAAAGCAGAGTCCAGCGTAGAACTGGCCGAGGCCGAGCGCCTGGCGGAAGATTTACGCTTGCTCTATGTGGCCCTGACCCGCTCGGTCTGGCACTGCAGTCTGGGTATCGCTCCGCTATTTCGCCGCCGTGGCGAAAAGGCAGGCGAGACCGATTTTCATCTGAGCGCGCTGGGCAGGCTGATTCAGCTTGGTGAGCCAAAAGATGCTGCCGGGCTGCGTCAGTGTATTGAAACACTGTGCGGGGAACATATTGCTC
The DNA here is from genome assembly GCF_000025565.1 of Enterobacter cloacae subsp. cloacae ATCC 13047. Taxonomy (NCBI): domain Bacteria; kingdom Pseudomonadati; phylum Pseudomonadota; class Gammaproteobacteria; order Enterobacterales; family Enterobacteriaceae; genus Enterobacter; species Enterobacter cloacae. Next base: position 4,252,660 of record NC_014121.1, on the reverse strand, counting down.
TGCATATCCCGTCGCAACCCGATAACAGTCGCTGGCAGCTGCCAGAACAGCAGATAACCGACCTGCAGGCCCGGCAGATTACGCGAACCGTTGCAGACGACTGGCGCGTTACCAGCTATTCCGGTTTACAGCAGCACGGGCAGAGCATTGCGCAGGATCTGATGCCTAAGCTTGACGTGGATGCCGCAGGTACCGGCAGTGTGCCAGATGAACCGGTGCTGACCCCTCATCAATTTCCGCGCGGCGCGTCACCGGGCACATTTTTACACAGCCTGTTTGAAGAGCTGGATTTCACGCAACCTGTCTCTGAGGAGTGGGTGCTGAAAATGTTGCAAAGCGGCGGCTACGACGCGCAATGGCAGCCGGTGCTCAGCGAATGGATCACCGCTATCCTTCACGCCCCGCTCACGGCACAGGGTGTTTCGCTCAGCCAGCTGACCGCCAGAGATAAGCAGGTGGAGATGGAGTTTTATCTCCCCATCGCCAGCCCGCTAAGAGCCGAGGCACTGGATGCGCTGATCCGCGAGCACGACCCGCTATCAGCCGGTTGCCCGCCACTTAACTTCCGTCAGGTTCAGGGGATGCTGAAGGGCTTTATCGATCTGGTGTTCCGCCATGAAGGGCGTTACTACCTGTTGGATTACAAATCGAACTGGTTGGGTGAAAACAGCGAAGCCTATACCCAACAGGCGATGGCCTCTGCCATGCAGATGCATCGTTACGATCTGCAGTACCAGCTGTATACCCTGGCGCTGCATCGCTATCTGCGTCATCGCATTGCAAATTACCGCTACGAAGACCATTTTGGCGGGGTGATTTACATCTTCCTGCGCGGGGTGGATGCCGCCGATCCGCAGTCTGGTATTTTTAGTACGCGCCCGGACGCGGCACTGATTGAGAAAATGGACAGTTTATTTGCCGCAGGCACGGAGGAGTTGGCATGACGATGCAGGAATTACTGCTGGAAGCCGTAGAACAGCGTTTACTGCGCCATCTCGATGTGCAGTTCGCCATCATGGTGGCTGGCGAGCAGCCGGCCGTGATGCTGGCTGCCGCTATCCTGAGCAACGACGCGGGGGAAGGGCATGTCTGCCTGCCGCTTTCGCGCCTGACCATTGATGAGAAAATGCCTGCGGCTCTTCAGTCCTGTTTTGCCCTGCTGGGCGAGTTGGTAGACTGGCAGAGCGTTTTGCTAAGCTCTCCTGCTGTCAGCAGAGCCGATACCCAGACGCCCATGATCCTTATTGGCGACCGGTTGTACCTTAACCGGCTGTGGCGTAATGAACTGACGGTAGCGCGCTTTTTCAGCGAGACAAATGCGCCGCTTCCCTGTGAAGAAGCGCGGCTCCGGCAAACGCTGGATGCCCTGTTTACCTCAGATGAGGCGACAGACTGGCAGAAAGTGGCGGCGGCCGTCGCCTTAACGCGGCGGATCTCGGTGATCTCGGGCGGACCGGGCACGGGTAAAACCACCACCGTGGCAAAACTGCTTGCCGCGCTGATTCAGCTGTCGGGTGAGCAAAAATGCCGTATTCGCCTGGCGGCGCCCACCGGCAAAGCGGCGGCCAGGCTGACGGAGTCGTTAGGCGGCGCGCTGCAAAAACTGCCGCTCACGCAGGAACAGCTTGCGCTTTTCCCCAATGAAGCCAGCACCCTGCACCGGCTACTGGGGGCCCAGCCGGGCAGCCAGCGCCTGCGTTATCATGCCGGAAACCCGCTGCATCTTGACGTGCTGGTGGTGGATGAAGCGTCGATGATCGACCTGACGATGATGTCGCGGCTGATTGACGCCTTACCTCCCCACGCGCGCGTAATTTTCCTGGGCGATCGTGACCAGCTTGCCTCGGTGGAAGCCGGGGCCGTACTGGGCGATATCTGCACCTATGCGAGTCTTGGGTATACCGCGGAACGTGCTGAGGAGTTAGCCCGCCTCACTGGATGTTCGCTCGTAGCCGAAAGTCAGTCTCTCGCGGCGGCGCTGCGAGACAGCCTCTGTCTGCTGCAAAAAAGCTACCGGTTCGGGAGTGATTCCGGCATTGGCCAACTGGCGGCGGCCGTGAACAGAGGGGATCGGCATGCGACCAGTGCCGTTTTTGACGGCAGCTTCAGTGATATTGAGAAGAAATCGCTGCAAACCGGGGAAGAGTATCAGGCGATGCTGGATGATGCCCTGCTGGGCTATCAGCACTTCCTGACGAGCGTGCAGCAGCAACATACGCCTGCGCAGGTCATTGCCGCGTTTGGCGAGTATCAGCTGCTGTGCGCGCTGAGGGAAGGGCCTTTTGGTGTCAGCGGCCTCAACGACAGGCTTGAGCAACTGCTTGCGCAAAAGCGCAAAATCATCCGCACGCCGCATTCACGCTGGTACGAAGGTCGGCCAGTGATGATTTCCCGTAACGATAGCGCGCTGGGGTTGTTTAACGGCGATATTGGCATTGCGCTTGACCGTGGACAGGGGCTGCGCGTCTGGTTCCTGATGCCGGACGGAAGCGTGAAGTCTGTGCAGCCCAGTCGCTTGCCTGAACATGAAACAGCATGGGCGATGACGGTACACAAGTCCCAGGGCTCGGAGTTCAACCATGCGGCGTTGATCCTGCCCACCCAGCTTTCACCCGTGATTACCCGCGAGCTCATCTACACCGCCATCACCCGCGCGCGTCAGCGCTTGTCGCTCTATACCGACGAGCGTGTGCTGGTGCAGGCGATTGCCACCCGTACAGAACGGCGAAGCGGCCTGAGCGCGATATTTGAGTCCCTCTGAATGAGGTGAGAAAGAGAGGCCGGGCCGGCGCAACGCCACCCGGCGAAGGATCTGTTATCCCAGGTCGGCCATCAGCACCTTTGAGCGGCGTTGATAGTTGTACATCTCTTTTTTACTTTCAGGCAGCAAATCAATATCCACAGGCGTAAATCCGCGCTCCTGGAACCAGTGAATGCTGCGCGTGGTCAGGACGAACAGCTTGCTCAGGCCCATCTGGCGCGCCTGAGCCGCCACGCGCTCAAGCAGCATCTCGCCGCGTGAAGAGCTGCGGTAGTCTGGATGGACGGCAACGCAGGCCATTTCGCCGATCTTCTCCTCCGGGAACGGATAGAGCGCGGCGCAGGCGATGGTCAGATTATCGCGCTGGATAATCGTAAATTTGTCGATCTCCATTTCCAGCTGTTCGCGGGAACGGCGTACCAGGATCCCTTGCTGCTCCAGCGGGCGAATTAACTCCAGAATACCGCCGATATCGTTAATGGTGGCGCGGCGGATCTGCTCCGCGCTCTCCATTACAATCTGGGTGCCGATACCGTCGCGGGAGAACAGCTCCTGCAGAAGGGCACCGTCTTCCTGATAGCTGATCAGGTGGCTGCGACGCACGCCGCTGCGGCAGGCTTTCACAGCACCGCGCAGGAAACGGACGGTACCAGAGTAGTAATCTCCCTCGGCTTCCAGCGCTTCCACGCGGGCCTGGGCCTCATTCGGGAAGAGCTCTGGCACGATCACCCCTTCTTCGTTCACGACGCCCTGAGAGGAGCAAAACCCAATCATTTTCTCCGCCTTCAGTTTGATTGCCAGCTGGGTGGCAATCTCTTCTGAAGTGAGGTTAAAGCTCTCGCCGGTTACGGAAACGGCCACCGGCCCCATCAATACAATGGCACCGCTGTCCAGCTGACGATGAATGGCTTCCTCATCAATACGACGAATGCGTCCGCTGTGGCAATAGTCCACCCCGTCGTCCACGCCAAGAGGCTGAGCGATGATGAAGTTACCGCTGACGACGTTGATATGCGCCCCCTGAAGCGGCGTGTTGTTCAGGCTCATGGACAGACGCGCGGTGATATCAAGCTGCAGTAGACCCGCTGCCTGTTTCACCAGCTCAAGGGTTTTGGCATCCGTAACGCGGGTATGTTTGTGATAAATCGGCTCGTGATGGTGTGCGGCCAGGTTCGCATCGATCTGCGGACGCGCACCATACACCACCACCAGGCGGATGCCGAGGCTGTGCAGCAGGCCAATGTCATTGACGATGCTGGAAAAGTTTTCATGCTCAATGGCTTCGCCGCCGAGCATGATGACAAACGTTTTTCCCCGATGGGCGTTGATATAGGGAACAGAATGGCGGAATCCCTGGACCAGTTCGGTTCTACGTTCCTTCACCATGGCACAACCCTTAATGAATGTTTATTCGTAATTTCTGTATTTTTATTCGATTGTGGCCGCATGTGCAAGCCTAAATTTTCTGCGACCCACAGAAAATAATAAGTAATCCGTGCGTTAACGTATGATTGTTTACCCTTTTATAGATGACAGTTTATGCGTCATTCGTTAAAGTTTTCGGTCAATTTTGATGTTTTGTCTGTCAATCAGATTTCTTGCTCGGGAGAAGCATGTCGGGATCCAATTCAGCAATAAGCCGCCGCCGTTTGTTAAAAGGGGCAGGGGCGATGTGGCTGCTCAGCGTCAGCCAGGTGGGTCTTGCCGCCACAAGTCAGGTGGTGGCGGTGCGCGTCTGGCCGTCGTCAACCTATACGCGCGTGACGGTGGAATCCAATCGGGTGCTGAAATATAAGCAATTTGCCCTGAGCAACCCTGAGCGTGTGGTGGTGGATCTCGAAGGCGTTAACCTGAACTCCGTTCTGAAGGGAATGGCGGCGCAGATCCGCGGTGATGATCCGTTTATCAAATCGGCGCGCGTTGGGCAGTTTGATCCGCAAACCGTGCGCATGGTGTTTGAACTCAAGCAGAACGTGAAACCGCAGCTGTTCGCCCTTGCGCCTGTGGCATCGTTCAAAGAGCGTCTGGTGATGGATCTCTATCCGGCGAATGCAACGGACATTCAGGATCCGCTCCTGGCGTTACTGGAAGACTACAACCAGGGCAATCTGGAGAAACAGGTTCCGCCTGCGCAGAGTGGTCCGCAGCCCGGAAAAGCAGGGCGCGATCGCCCGATTGTGATCATGCTCGATCCTGGCCACGGCGGAGAAGACTCGGGTGCGGTAGGCAAATACCGGACGCGGGAAAAAGATGTGGTGTTGCAGATTGCCCGCCGTCTGAAGGCGTTAATCGATAGAGAGGGCAACATGCGCGCCTACATGACGCGTAATGAAGACGTCTTTATTCCGTTGAAAGTCCGCGTGGCAAAAGCCCAGAAGCAGCGGGCGGATCTCTTCGTCTCTATCCATGCTGATGCTTTTACCAGCCGTCAGCCGAGTGGATCGTCAGTATTTGCGCTCTCAACCAAAGGGGCAACCAGTACCGCGGCGCGTTACCTCGCGGACACGCAGAACGCCTCGGATCTCATCGGTGGTGTGAGCAAAAGCGGCGACCGCTACGTCGATCACACCATGTTCGACATGGTGCAATCGCTGACCATTACCGACAGCCTGAAGTTTGGTAAAGCGGTACTGGGCAAGCTGGGGCGGGTCAATAAGCTGCACAAAAACAGCGTCGAGCAGGCCGGGTTTGCGGTGCTGAAGGCACCGGATATTCCGTCTATCCTGGTTGAAACGGCGTTTATCAGTAACGTGGAAGAGGAGCGTAAGCTCAAGACGGCCAAATTCCAGCAGGAAGTGGCTGAGTCGATTCTGGCAGGGATCCGGGCGTATTTCTCTGACGGGGCGACGCTGGCACGACGTGGATAATGCTGAACGCCGGGTTAACCCCCGGCAAATTCACAAACGACAGATACAAAAAAACACCCTTAAGGGTGTTTATTGTTTTTAGAAGTATTGGTTGCGGGGGCCGGATTTGAACCGACGACCTTCGGGTTATGAGCCCGACGAGCTACCAGGCTGCTCCACCCCGCGGCACCGTACTGCTTTTACTTCATCAAATTTGATTGGTTGCGGGGGCCGGATTTGAACCGACGACCTTCGGGTTATGAGCCCGACGAGCTACCAGGCTGCTCCACCCCGCGTCACCGTACTGCTTATACTTCATCAAATTTTAATTGGTTGCGGGGGCCGGATTTGAACCGACGACCTTCGGGTTATGAGCCCGACGAGCTACCAGGCTGCTCCACCCCGCGTCCGTGGAAGCGCACTATACTCGGTTAGGTTTGTGATGCAACCCCTTTTTCACATAATTCATTAATTTTGTATGTAAATTGAACGACATTGAAACCTTTGGACTATTTTTTGCTCAGAATTTGCCAAAGGGCATGTGATTCCGTTTCATTAGAACAGTGGGTTTGTTATCTTCATCACGCGGAAATGGGCAACTTAAAGACGAGATATAATGAAAGGACGTTGGGCAAAGTATCTGATCACGGGCGCAATGGTAGCCATTCTTGCGGCCTGTTCTTCTAAACCGACCGATCGCGGTCAACAGTATAAAGACGGGAAGTTATCCCAGCCTTTCTCTTTAGTTAACCAGCCGGATGCTGTCGGCGCACCGATCAACGCCGGTGATTTCTCCGAGCAGGTTTACCAGATCCGCAATGCGTCGCCGCGCCTGTATGGTGCACAGAGTAGCGTCTATAACGCGGTGCAGGACTGGCTGCGCGCGGGCGGCGATACGCGCAATATGCGCCAGTTTGGTATCGACGCCTGGCAGATGGAAGGGGCGGACAACTACGGCAACGTGCAGTTTACCGGCTATTACACCCCGGTTATCCAGGCGCGACATACGCGTCAGGGCGAATTCCAGTATCCTATTTATCGTATGCCGCCAAAACGTGGTCGCCTGCCGTCCCGCGCAGAGATCTACGCCGGTGCGCTTAGCGAAAACTACGTCCTGGCTTACAGCAACTCCCTGATGGATAACTTCATCATGGACGTTCAGGGCAGCGGCTACATCGATTTTGGTGACGGTTCTCCGCTGAACTTCTTTAGCTACGCCGGTAAAAACGGCCATGCCTATCGCAGCATTGGTAAAGTGCTGATCGACCGTGGCGAAGTGAAAAAAGAAGATATGTCGATGCAGGCGATCCGCGAGTGGGGCGAAAAACACAGTGAAGCCGAGGTACGCGAGCTGCTGGAGCAGAACCCGTCGTTCGTCTTCTTCAAACCGCAAAACTTTGCGCCGGTGAAAGGGGCGAGCGCCGTGCCGCTGATTGGCCGTGCGTCGGTAGCATCGGATCGTTCCATCATTCCTGCGGGGACCACGCTGCTGGCAGAAGTGCCGCTGCTGGATAATAACGGTAAATTTAACGGCCAGTACGAGCTACGTCTGATGGTGGCACTGGACGTTGGTGGCGCGATTAAAGGCCAGCACTTCGATATTTATCAGGGAATTGGTCCGGATGCCGGACACCGGGCGGGCTGGTATAACCACTATGGCCGCGTATGGGTGCTGAAGACAGCGCCTGGCGCCGGAAACGTATTCAGCGGCTGATTGTGGTATTCTGAGCGGAATACGGATTACTGTTCAGGGTGAGGAAAAACCTCACCCTTTTTACATCTGAGGTTTTATGTCTGTGGTAATCAGCGACGCCTGGCGCCAGCGTTTTGGCGGTACGGCACGTCTCTATGGTGAAAAAGCCCTGCAGCTGTTTGCGGATGCGCATGTCTGCGTCGTGGGCATTGGTGGTGTGGGCTCGTGGGCGGCAGAAGCGCTGGCGAGAACCGGTATTGGCGCAATCACGCTGATTGATATGGATGACGTGTGCGTCACCAATACCAATCGTCAAATCCATGCCCTGCGTGACAACGTCGGCCTGGCAAAATCTGAGGTCATGGCAGAGCGTATCCGCCTGATCAACCCGGAATGTCGGGTCACGGTGATTGATGATTTTGTGACGGCGGATAATGTCGCAGACTATATGAGTAAAGGCTACAGCTACGTGATTGACGCGATCGATAGCGTGCGTCCAAAAGCGGCGCTTATTGCGTACTGTCGTCGTTACAAGGTGCCACTGGTGACCACCGGTGGCGCAGGCGGACAAATCGATCCCACACAGATTCAGGTGGCCGATCTGGCCAAAACCATTCAGGATCCGCTGGCGGCCAAGCTGCGTGAACGTCTGAAAAGCGATTTTAACGTGGTGAAAAACAGCAAGGGCAAGCTGGGCGTCGACTGTGTTTTCTCGACCGAAGCGCTGGTGTATCCGCAGGCGGACGGCTCGGTGTGTGCAATGAAAAGCACGGCGGAAGGGCCAAAAAGGATGGATTGCGCCTCAGGATTTGGCGCGGCCACTATGGTGACCGCCTCTTTTGGCTTTGTGGCGGTGTCTCACGCACTGAAAAAGATGATAGCGAAGGCGGAACGTCAGGCCTGAGCCTGACGGGCGGCGTCCTGCACCGCTTCGCTAAGGGCGACCAGGCCCTGACCGCGTGAGGCGCTCAGCTGCGCGCGCAGCCCTAACTCATCGAACAGAGCCAGCGGCGAGTGCGCCAGTAGCGTCGCCGCGCTTTTCCCTTCGATGGCGGTTAACAGCACCGCCAGCAGACCGCGCACGATACGTCCTTCGCTGTCGCCAAAGAAATGCAGTTTCTCACCGGATACGCTGAACCCAAGCCAGACGCGGTTTTCACAGCCCGCGATCTCTTTTGCCTGCGCTTTGAGATCGTCAGAAAGGGCCGGAAGCTGCTTACCCAGCAGGATCAGTTGACGATATTTATCTTCCCATTGTGTGAGCGGCGCGAAGGTCTGTTTTAACGTTTCTTCGGTGATCACTGTGCCAAACGGATGTCCGGCTAAAGCTGAGCTAGTCATTAATCCACCAGGAGTTCAAGGGCGCGGTCAACCGCGGAAATCAGTGCGTCGACATCGCTTTGGGTATTGTAAGGCGCAAACGAGGCGCGCAGTGTACCACTCACGCCAAGCGCTGCCAGCAGCGGCTGGGCACAGTGCTGCCCGGCACGCAGCGCAATGCCATATCCTGCCAGCAGGGTCACCATGTCGCTATGGTGTACGCCCGCAAAATCAAAGGCTAACAGGCTTGAATCCTGCACGCGGAACGAACGGAAGCCAGGGCGTTTTTTAAGCTCCTCTTCAGCCAGCGTCGCCAGACCGCGGCTCCAGCTCTCCGCCTGGACAATGTCCGTTTCGGCGAGCCATTCGAGCGCGGCGCTCAGGCCAATGACGCCCGCCACGTTTGGCGTACCCGCTTCCAGCCGGTAAGGGACGTCCTGGGTTTTAAAGCCCTCGAAAGAGACTTCCGCGATCATCTTGCCGCCACCGAGCCACGGCGTCATTTTTGCCAGCAGCTCAGGCTTACCGTACAGCGCCCCGATACCGGTTGGTCCGTAGAGCTTATGCCCTGAGAAGGCATAAAAATCGATATCCAGTTTTTGCACATCGGCCGGGAAATGGACCACGCCCTGCGCGCCGTCAACCATCACTATGATGCCGTTGGCATGCGCGATGCGGATAGCCTGCGCCAAATCCGGGCAGCCACCGGTGACGTTCGACATCTGTCCAAGCGCCAGAATGCGGCTGCGCGGTGTAATCACCTCCGGTAACTGTGCTACGTCCGGCAGGTAATCTGTCCCCAGCGGGAGCTTCACCACCCGTGCCCCTGTTTGCTCTGCCACCATCAGCCATGGGACCAGGTTGGCGTGATGTTCCGCTTCACTGACGATGATCTCGTCTCCGGGCTGAAGCAGTGGGCGGGCATAACACTGGGCCACCATGTTTATGGCTTCGGTGGTACCCCGCGTCCAGACGATATTTTTCCCGCTTTCGGCATTGATCAGACGAGCAACCTGATCGCGTGCCGCTTCGTAGCGTGCGGTTAAGCGCTGGGCCTCGGCAAACTGGCTACGATGCACATTGCCTGCGCTCAGGCTGTAAAACTGCTGCGTTGCCTCAATAACCGCCTGCGGCTTTAAGGCTGTGGCAGCGCTATCGAGATAAATACCGGCATCGGCCAGCGCCGGAAACTGTGCGCGAAACTGCGCAGGGCTGAAAGCGTTCATGGAATTCCTCATTGCATTACTGAGATCGTCGCGCAATTTCAGCGGCAGGGCAAGGAGGTTGATATCTATCAGAATTGTCTGCTTATCCCAACGCCCCTGAAAAAGCAGGTTATGCTAAATAGTGTTAGGCGGATGTTTTAGCCTGTTATAAATCGAGGTTTGAATAGCATTAATTGCTAAAGGAGAAGAATCATGAATAAGACAGCTGCAATCATTTCTGCCTGTGCGTTTACTTTTGCCCTGAGCGCCTGTTCTGGTAACAACTACGTCATGCACACTAACGATGGTCGTTCCATTGTTTCGGAAGGGAAACCGACAACCGATAACGATACCGGGATGATTTCATACAAAGATGCTAACGGGAACAAGCAGCAGATCAACCGCACGGACGTGAAAGAGATGAAAGAGATCGAGCATTAACAGATCGCTAAGCAAAAAAAAGCACCGCAAATTGGCGGTGCTACATTAATCACTATGGACAGACAGGGTAAATGTACAGGAAGTGAAAAATTGGTAGCGTTGCTACCGTGGTCTGAATCGCAGACCAATTGCAAACACAACAACACAACATCACAACCGTAAGCCAAAAGCTCTTCAGAACACGCATTCCAAAAAAAGCTTCTCGTTCCGGCTCAGGAAGTGCCGCCACTATAGGTATTTGCTGGTAGTTCCTCAACGGACAAATTATAATGGCTCAGATAAAAAAACTAATAGGTTAAACGTTGTTTCCTGTTTGTTAAATCTCGTTAACATCTAAGCCAGATAACCATGTCCAAGCGATTGCCACCCCTAAATGCATTACGTGTTTTTGATGCAGCAGCACGTCATCTAAGCTTCACCCGCGCAGCAGATGAGCTTTTTGTGACACAGGCCGCAGTAAGTCACCAAATCAAGTCCCTGGAGGATTTTCTGGGCCTCAAGCTGTTTCGCCGACGCAACCGTTCGCTGTTGCTGACGGAAGAGGGGCAGAGCTATTTTCAGGATATTAAAGAGATTTTTTCCCAGCTCACGGAAGCCACGCGCAAGCTGCAGGCCAGGAGTGCAAAAGGCGCACTGACGGTCAGTTTATTGCCCAGTTTTGCCATTCAGTGGCTGGTGCCCAGACTCTCAAGCTTTAACTCAGCTTATCCGGGAATTGATGTCAGGATCCAGGCGGTGGATCGTCAGGAAGACAAACTGGCGGACGATGTGGACGTTGCCATTTTTTATGGGCGTGGTAACTGGCCGGGCTTGCGTGTCGAGAAATTATACGCAGAATATCTGCTGCCAGTCTGTTCACCGCTGCTTTTGACAGGCGATAAAGCGTTAAAAACGCCCGCCGATCTGGCACAACATACGCTGTTACACGATGCTTCTCGCCGCGACTGGCAAACTTATACCCGTCAATTAGGTCTTAATCATATAAACGTGCAGCAGGGCCCCATCTTTAGCCACAGTGCGATGGTGCTACAGGCTGCCATTCACGGACAGGGCATTGCGTTGGCGAACAACGTCATGGCGCAGTCCGAAATTGAGGCCGGCCGTCTGGTTTGCCCTTTTAATGATGTACTGGTCAGCAAGAATGCGTTTTATCTGGTTTGTCATGACAGTCAGGCAGAACTGGGTAAAATAGCCGCTTTCCGGCAGTGGATACTGGCGAAAGCGGCGAGCGAGCAAGAAAAATTCCGCTTCAGGTATGAACAATAACTTTTGTGTGCCGGGCACGCATTACTTTAGGACTGAAACATGACCAGCCGATTCATGCTGATTTTTGCCGCGGTGAGTGGCTTTATTTTTGTTGCACTGGGCGCGTTTGGCGCACATGTCTTAAGCAAGTCTTTGGGTGTGGTGGAGATGGGCTGGATCCAGACCGGCCTTGAATACCAGGCGTTCCATACGCTGGCTATTTTTGGGCTGGCGGTAGCGATGCAGCGCCGCATCAGCATCTGGTTTTACTGGAGCAGCGTTTTCCTGGCGCTGGGTACGGTGCTGTTCAGCGGCAGCCTTTACTGCCTTGCGCTCTCGCATTTGCGCCTGTGGGCGTTTGTTACACCTGTCGGCGGCGTCAGCTTCCTGGCAGGGTGGGTATTAATGTTTATCGGAGCTATCCGTCTGAAACGCAAGGGCGTTGTTCATGAATAAGGTTGTTTTATATTGTCGCCCGGGGTTTGAGAAAGAGTGCGCCGCGGAAATTACGGATAAAGCGGCGAAGCGAGAAGTCTTCGGTTTCGCGCGCGTTAAGGATAATGCGGGCTATGTGGTGTTCGAATGCTACCAGCCTGACGATGCGGATAAGCTGGCACGCGAGCTGCCGTTCAGTTCACTGATCTTTGCGCGCCAGATGTTTGTCGCGGGTGAGTTGCTGAAAGATCTCCCGCCAGAAGATCGCATCACCCCGATTGTGGGCATGCTGCAGGGCGTGGTCGAGAAGGGGGGCGATTTGCGCGTTGAAGTGGCCGACACCAACGAAAGCAAAGAGCTGATGAAGTTCTGCCGTAAGTTCACCGTACCGCTGCGCGCGGCGCTGCGTGATGCCGGCGTGCTGACAAACTACGAAACGCCAAAACGTCCGGTCGTGCATATCTTCTTTATTGCCCCGGGCTGCTGCTACGCCGGTTACTCTTATACCAACAACAACTCTCCGTTCTTTATGGGGATCCCACGCCTGAAGTTCCCGGCTGATGCGCCGAGCCGTTCAACCCTGAAGCTGGAAGAGGCGTTTCACGTCTTTATTCCGGCGGATGAGTGGGATGAGCGTCTGGCCAACGGCATGTACGCGGTCGATCTCGGTGCGTGTCCCGGTGGCTGGACCTATCAGCTGGTGAAACGCAACATGTGGGTGTCGTCTGTTGATAACGGCCCGATGGCGCAAAGCCTGATGGACACCGGGCAGGTCACCTGGCTGCGTGAAGACGGTTTCCGCTATCGTCCAACCCGCAATAACATCTCCTGGATGGTATGCGATATGGTGGAAAAACCAGCGAAAGTGGCGGCACTGATGGCCTCCTGGCTGGTGAACGGCTGGTGCCGTGAGACAATTTTTAACCTCAAGCTGCCAATGAAAAAGCGCTATGAGGAGGTCTCTCAGAACCTGGCCTATATTCAGCAGCAACTGGATGAACACGGCATTAACGTGGAGATCCAGGCGCGTCAGCTGTATCACGATCGCGAAGAGGTGACGGTGCATATTCGTCGCTGGTGGGCGGCCGTGGGCGGGCGTCGCGACGAGCGATAGGCCCCTCACCCTAACCCTCTCCTCAACGGGGAGAGGGGACGCTTAACGCTCTAATCTCAACTGCTGCAAATTCCCGTCCAGCTGTAAGTCCGTCTGTAACGTCGCCACATCCCGGCAGATAAAGGCCATTTCTTTATGGGCCTCCAGCTTCTTACGCCATTTTTCCGGAACTTCGTCGAGCCGGGCGTAGATCCCTTCCAGGTTCTGAAAATCCGTCAGCAACTGTGCGGCGCTTTTAGGCCCAATACCGGCAACGCCCGGCACCTTAGAGCTGCTGATCCCCGCCAGCCCCCAGTAGTCAGGAAGTTGCTCAGGCGAGACGCCAAATTCACTGGCAATAAACGGGGCGTCGAGCCAGCGTTTCTGGAAGTAATCACGAATGCGGATAGTGGGTGAGAGCAGCTGGCAGTAGCCTTTATCCGTCGACACAATGGTTGCCTGATGTCCGGCGCTGGCCACTTTGACCGCAAGCGTCGCCGCGAGATCGTCCGCTTCATTGCCCTGGGCGCCCCAGCAGGGCACGCCGCGCTTTTCGAATGCCGAGCGAATCATCGGCATTTCTGAATGCAAATCGTCCGGCATGGGGGCCCGTCCGGCTTTATAGTCTGGCAAACGCTGATGTCGCCAGCCGGAATTACGCGCCTCGTCATCAAATACGGCCACGACATGCGTCGGTTCGCTGTGGCGAATAAGTTGCTCCAGCGCGTGCAAACAGGTGTCCTTACAGGGCGTGCCTTGCACTGCATGGATCCGGCGAATCAGGTTGAGCGCGTCGACGATAAGCAAATGAACAGCCACAGATAATCTCCCTTCTGTCTCATGAAGGAAGGGTAACACTGTCAGCGGTATGAAACTATGTGCGGCGGGGAAAACAGGAAGAAGCCTCGCAAAACGAGGCTTCCTGAGAGGCTTAATCGCAGGTCACGATCTTCATTGCCAGACCACCGCGAGAGGTTTCACGGTATTTGGCGTTCATATCTTTACCGGTTTCGTACATGGTTTCGATAACCTTATCGAGGCAGACGCGTGGCTCGCTGGTGCGGCGCAGCGCCATACGTGCGGCGTTCACTGCCTTCACGGAGGCGATCGCGTTACGTTCGATACACGGCACCTGAACCTGTCCGGCAACCGGGTCACAGGTCAGCCCCAGGTTATGCTCCATGCCGATTTCGGCGGCAATGCAGACCTGCGCCGGGCTTGCGCCTAACAGCTCTGCCAGACCCGCAGCGGCCATGGAACAGGCCACGCCCACTTCACCCTGACAACCCACTTCCGCACCGGAAATGGAGGCGTTCATCTTATACAGAGAACCAATCGCACTGGCGACCAGCAGGTAGCGCGCCAGCGAGTTGGCGTTCACTTCACGGATAAACTTGTCGTAGTACGCCAGCACGGCCGGAACGATACCGCAGGCACCGTTGGTTGGCGCCGTGACCACGCGGCCCCCTGCGGCGTTCTCTTCGTTCACCGCCAGGGCGAACATGTTGATCCAGTCTACGACGGCCATTGGGTCGGTGGTCGTTTTGTCGGTGCTCACCAGCATACGGCGCAGCGCGGCCGCACGACGCGGTACGCGAAGCTTACCGGGCAGAACGCCTTCGGTGGTGATCCCGCGTTCAATCCCGCCGCGCATCACCTCCCAGACGTTAGCAAAGTGCTGTTCCAGCTCCGCTTTGCTGTGCAGGGCCAGCTCGTTTTTCATCATCAGACCGGAGAGGGAAAGCCCCGTCTCCTGACAGTGACGCTGGAGATCGGCCGCAGTTTTGTACGGATACGGCACGTCGACAGATGAGGTGCTGGTTTGACCAAAGTGGTCTTCGTCGATGATAAACCCGCCGCCGATGGAGTAATAGGTCTGGCTGTAAACCGCAGTGTCGCCGGCCAGCGCGGTAATGCGCATGCCGTTTTCGTGCAGCGACAGGTTGTCCGCATGGAAATTCATGCAATGGTCAACCGGGAATTCCACTTCGTGTTCGCCGTTTGCCAGCAGCAGGCGACCGTGGGTGTTTACGTCCTGGATGAAGCCAGGGATCGCATCAATATCAACGGTATCCGGCAGGTTTCCCGCCAGGCCCATGATAATGGCGATATCGGTATGGTGGCCTTTTCCGGTCAGGGAAAGCGAGCCGTACACATCGACAACCACGCGGGTGATGTCGTGCAAGATGCCGCGTGCAATCAAGTCATCCGTGAACTGCTTACCGGCTTTCATTGGTCCGACAGTGTGAGAGCTGGAAGGACCAATACCGATTTTGAAGATATCGAATACGCTAATCATGATGCGTCCATTGCTTTCAGTCAGAGAGGAAGGAGTGCGCCGTCCGGGGACGGCGCGGGTGATAATCAGAACATGGTGTACAGGGAGTAGAAGATCGCAGAGATAGCGATAAGCCCCATGATAACCACAAAGATGTTGCTCACATGACCGCTGTACTTACGCATAGCAGGGACTTTCTGAATTGCGTACATCGGCATCAGGAACAGAATCATCGCGATAACCGGACCGCCCAGGGTTTCAATCATGCCCAGAATGCTTGGGTTCAGCGTAGCAACGGCCCAGGTGGTAAGCAGCATGAACAGTGCAGTGATTTTGTTCAGCTTGCTGATTTCAATGCTCTTGCCTTTACCGCGCAGAGATTTGATCACCATACCGTTAAAACCTTCACGTGCGCCCAGGTAGTGGCCGAGGAAGGATTTGGTGATGGCGATAATGGCGATGATCGGTGCCATCCACGCAATAATCGGTGCGTTAAAGTGGTTCGCCAGGTAAGACAGAATGGAGATGTTCTGCTCTTTCGCTGCTGCCAGGTCCGCCGGGGAGAGGCTCAGTACGCAGCTGAAGACGAAGAACATTACGGTCAGCACCATCATGATGTGTGCACGTGCCAGGATGCTGGAGCACTTCTTCTCTGCGCCTGCGCCGTACTCTTCACGCTTCGCCACGGCGAAGGAAGAGATGATTGGGGAGTGGTTAAAGGAGAAGACCATTACCGGAATCGCCAGCCACAGGGTCATCATCAGGCCGTTACCGGTTGCAGATGCGCTGCTCAGGGAGAGGGTTTCCAGCGCAGCACCGTTCCACTGTGGGATCAGGTAGCAGGCCAGCACCATCAGTGCGGCAACAAACGGGAACACCAGAACGCTCATCGCTTTAACGATCATCTGCTCGCCGAAGCGCACGATGGTCATCATACCGACGATCAGGATCAGGGACAGAATGGCACGCGGTGGCGGCGTCATCTGCAGCTGGTGCGTCATGAAGCTTTCAACGGTGTTGGTGATCGCCACGCTGTAAACCAGCAGAATCGGGTAAATGGCGAAGAAGTAGAGCAGGGTAATCAGTTTCCCTGCGCCAACGCCGAAATGCTCTTCAACCACTTCAGTGATGTCTTCGCCCGGGTTTTTACCGGACAGCACGAAGCGGGTCAGACCGCGGTGTGCGAAGAAGGTCATCGGGAACGCGATGATGGCCATAATGATCAGCGGGATCAGACCGCCGACGCCTGCGTTGATAGGAAGGAACAGTACACCAGCGCCGATTGCTGTGCCGTAAAGGCCAAGCATCCACATGGTATCCGTTTTGCGCCAACCACTTCGGGATTCAATCGAAGCAACGGTGCTGGTTTGAGTGGTTTCCATCTGTATCTCCTGGAGGAAGCAAATTGTCAGGTTTGTAGTCAAATCCGATGAAAAAATGCCTGACGGTAATATGAAATTCGTTCAGTGACGGTTTTTTAATAATTTTCACCCGTAACTATTGGCGGGCGGAAAGATACATTCTACTTATGAATGTATCAGTGATCGCGATCCCAAATGCAATAATCCACTCATGATGTGGGTATATTTAGACCATTTCTCTGTTAAAAAAACATCAAAGAGAATTTACGGGCGCGAAGGCTACCATTAACAACATATGTCCGGAAAGAGCGGCCCCGAAGATAGGTGTCTTGCGCTGTAAAGATGGTGGGTTTTAGGATTTTCTGATGAGTAATTTGCTTTAAAGCTGATAATTTATGGTTTTAAAATTCAGGTAATCGTTTGCGTATGCACGCAGTTTATAAATTCTATAAGCAATGACTATGAATTGATGCGAAAAAAAGGCCGGGTAACGGCAGAACGCGCCCCGGCCCTCAGAAGAACGATTAATGTGTTATGTGCAGATTTCGTAGCAAGGAATATACGCCGAGCCCGGCAGCTTCATACGGTGTTGGGCGACAAAGCCCTGCAGCATGTCGTCCATGCGGCGCATCATCTCCGGGTCACCGTGGATCTTATACGGGCCAAACTGCTCAATGGCGCGGATCCCCACCTCTTTCACGTTACCCGCCACAATGCCCGAGAAGGCGCGTCGCAGGTCGGCGGCCAGCACTTCTACCGGCTGGTCAGGATAGAGTTTCAGGTTCGCCATATTCTCATGCGAAGGCTCGAACGGGATCTGCAGATCCGGCGCAATACGGATTGACCAGTTAAAGCTGTAGGCATCACCGGTATCACGACGGTTCTCTTTCACCAGCGGCATCGCTTTTTTCATCTGACGCGCCACTTCTGCCGCATCGTCAATGATAATGCGATAGTGACGACGCGCGGCTTCACCCAGCGTATGCACGATAAACTCGTCCAGCACGCGGAAGTAGTCGGCACTCTCTTTCGGCCCGGTCAGGATCAGCGGCAGAACCTGATCTTTGTTGGCCGGGTTCATCAGGATCCCCAGCAGATAGAGCAGCTCCTCTGCCGTACCCACGCCGCCCGGGAAGATGATGATGCCGTGAGCGATACGGACAAACGCTTCCAGGCGCTTTTCGATATCCGGCATGATAATCAGCTCGTTGACCAGCGGGTTAGGTGGCTCAGCGGCGATGATCGATGGCTCGGTCATGCCGATAAAGCGCCCCTCTTTATAACGCTGCTGGGCATGACCCACGGCGGCACCTTTCATTGGCGCTTCCATCGCGCCTGGGCCACAGCCGGTGCAGATATTCAGCTCACGCAGACCGAGCTGGGTACCCACCCGACGGGCGTACAGGTATTCGGTTTCGTTAATGGAGTGACCGCCCCAGCAGACGACCATATTAGGTGCTTCGCCAACGTGCAGGGCACGGGCGTTACGCAGAATAGAAAACACCAGGTTGGTGATATGAACCGAGCTTTCCAGGTCAAGATGCTGGAAGCGGCCCGCGTTGTGGATCTGCCCGTTAACAAACAGGATGTCACGCAGCACGGCAAACAGGTTGGCCTGCAGGGAACGAATAATCCGCCCGTCGACGAAGGCCTCTTCCGGCGGGTTGATCACTTCAAGTTTTACGCCGCGCTCGCGGCGCAGCACGTTGATATCAAAGCTTTCGAAGCGGGATAACAGTTCTTTACTGTTGTCTGTCAGGCTTCCGGAGTTCAGTACGGCAAGTGAACAGTTACGAAACAGTTGATAAAGATCGCTGCTGGCCGTGCGTTTAAGCATGTCCACTTCCAGCTGCGACAACATATCCATTGAGCCAAGCGGGCTAATATGTGTAATCAAGTGAGCTCCTTATGGGACGATTATCGTCATTCCCTGCTGATTACAATAGCCCTGCCGCGTGACGTTTCACAACCTAAAGCGCTGCATTACCCGCGCATATTGTGAAAATATTTATATTACTGACGCACGAGTCGGCCCGTCGCAGGCACAAAATCGGTATTGGTGCGCCACGGGTTAATATCCAGCCCGCCACGACGGGTGTAGCGCGCGTACACGCTCAGCGTTTCTGGCTGGCAGAAGCGCTGAATATCGCTGAAGATGCGCTCCACGCACTGCTCGTGGAATTCGTTGTGATGGCGGAACGACACCAGATAGCGCAGCAGCTTTTCCCGGTCAATTTTGGGGCCGCGATACTGGATTTGCACAGAACCCCAGTCCGGCTGGTGGGTGATCAGGCAGTTGGACTTCAGCAGATGGCTGACCAGCGTCTCTTCCACAATCTTCCCGCTTGCCGCATTTTCCAGGTACCCGGCGCTGAACTCGTAGTTATCCACCTCGATATCCTGATCGTCGATGCAGGTGCCGTTAAAATGGGCGACAGGTTGCCCTTCCAGTTCATTCAGGCGATACAGCGCAACGGTCACGTTGCCCTGGGCGCAGGCGCGTAAATCACGCTCCAGCGTGTGCTGAACCTCTTCCAGGCTGGTGAATTTGGTCTGATTAAAACTGTTGAGATACAGCTTGAAGCTTTTGGATTCCACCAGGTTAAGGCTGGCATGATCCAGCTCAACCTGGCCTACCGCCACCTGCGGCAGACCGCGAGCATTCAGCCAGGAGAGCTCATACAGCGTCCAGATATCACCGCCGACAAACGGCAGCGCGTCTGCACGCAGCCCTAAAGGATCGCGGTTAAGGCTGCGCGGAACGCCCTGCAGCAGGCTGGCATCGTAGGTGTCGCGGTAATCGGTCGATTTACCCAGCGTTAAGCCACTTAACGCCTGATGATTTTCGTAAGACATGTTTCATAGTCACTTTACAGGTACACTTAGGGCTGAGTTTATCCTGTCTTACCAGAAGAGAGAAATCGGTGGATATCGAAACTGCAAATGCCCTTAAGACCTTCACGACCCGTTACTGCGACGCATGGCATGACACCCGGGGCACCTGGCCGCAAAGTGCTGATCTCTATGGTGTGCCTTCGCCCTGCATTATCTCTTCGGTGGACGACTACGTTATCTGGCAGCCGCAGCCCTGGTCTGTCGAGGAGAATGTAAATGCGGTTGAACGGGCAATGGACATTGTGGTACAACCAGCGGTTCACGCGTTCTACACCACGCAGTTTGCAGGGGATATGCCTGCCCGCTTTGGTGAGGTAACGCTGACGCTGTTGCAGACCTGGAGCGAAGACGATCTGCAGCGTGTTCAGGAAAACCTGATTGGTCATCTGGTCACGCAAAAACGCCTTAAGCTTTCTCCGACACTCTTTATTGCCACGCTGGACAGTGAACTGGATGTTATTTCCGTCTGCAACCTGTCTGGTGAAGTGATCAAAGAGACAATCGGCACCCGCAATCGCGAGACCCTCGCCCCCTCACTTGCGGATTTCCTTACCCGACTTGAGCCGCTTCTGTAATCCATCATGCTACAGCGCGTGTGAGAGATCTCTTACACGGTTTGTGAGAGATCGCCGCAACGATCAGTATTACCTTACGTAATTAAGAAAAATATTATGATAATTATCAAGGAATTAATAAAATTCTGACGCAGCAAACCCGCTTTTCAGAGGCTGACAACGCTTACAGGGTGGGTTGTAAGACGAAGCGGAATAGCGGATTCTATCTCTGTCGACAGGACGCCGACACGAGAAACGAACATCAGGATGATGGCGCTTCTCACACAGGACACGTCAGGATGGCGCTGCAGGAAGGCTTCAGGATGAAGCAAAGGATCACGCAGGACGCGTAAGGGACACCTCCAGGAAGGAGAACGAGAGCCGCTCAGGATGATCGGTGGGTCAGGATGGCCAGGACGTTTCAGGATGAAACAGACACATCAGGACGATGTGTGCAGGATGCAAACAGTTTACGGATGAACAGGCCTTCGGGCTTCAGGAAAAGTTGTCACGGAAGAGCAGGGAGCATAAATTGTAGCTGGAATGCTGCGAAACGAACCGGGAGCACTGTTTTTACAGTGCTCCCTTTTTTTATTTCTGCTGCCTGCAATGCTATGCTGCGCGCCGTTCATTTTTTCAGTTGAGGTTACTATGACGCAACACGATAGCGTTCGTGCCCGGTTGCACGCCATTGAAGCTCTTTTGCGCCAACATCAGCTGTGGCAGGAGACCGCGCCGCAGCCAGAGGCGTTCGCAAGTACCCAGCCGTTCTGCCTGGATACGCTGGCACCGTTTGAGTGGCTCCAGTGGGTGTTAATTCCCCGTATGCATGCGCTGCTGGAGGGTGGTCATCCGCTGCCGCAGGCGTTTGCGGTCTCGCCTTACTATGAAATGGCGCTGGAGGCCACCCACCCGGCGCGTGCTGTCATGCTGGCTGAGCTGGAAAAGCTGGATGCGCTGTTTGCTGGTGATGACGCATGACGCTTGAGATCCTCTATCAGGATGAGTGGCTGGTGGCAGTGAACAAACCGTCGGGATGGCTGGTGCACCGCAGTTGGCTGGATCGTGACGAGAAGGTGGTTGTGATGCAGACCGTGCGCGACCAGATTGGTCAGCATGTGTTTACCGCCCATCGCCTGGACAGACCCACCTCCGGTGTATTGCTAATGGGACTGTCCAGCGAAGCGGGTCGTCTGCTGGCGCAGCAGTTTGAGCAGCATCAGATCCAGAAACGCTACCACGCGATCGTGCGTGGCTGGCTGACAGAAGCCGCGACGCTTGACTATCCTCTGGTGGAAGAGCTGGACAAAATCGCCGATAAATTTGCCCGTGATGACAAAGGTCCGCAACCTGCGGTAACCGAGTATCGCGGTATGGCGACGACTGAAATGCCGGTGGCAACCAGCAAATTTCCCACCACTCGCTACAGCCTGGTTGAGCTTTTGCCCAAAACCGGGCGTAAACACCAGCTCCGCCGACACCTGAAGCATTTGCGACATCCGATTATCGGTGACAGCAAGCATGGCGATCTGCGCCAGAACCGCAGTGCGGCTGAACATTTTGGTTGCGATCGTCTGATGCTGCACGCAAGCGAACTGAGCCTGACGCATCCGTTTACCGGCAAACCTCTGACGATCCATGCGGGGCTGGATGATGTCTGGATGCAGGCGCTGTCACAGTTTGGCTGGCTGGGGCAACTCCCCAAAAATGAAAGGGTTGAGTTTGTACCGGGCAACGTTCAGGATGAACGGCAAGCGCAATAATTTAGGGAACATATCATGGCTGAAGTAGGCATTTTTGTCGGCACAATGTACGGCAACTCGCTGCTGGTTGCGGAAGAGGCGGAAGCGATACTCACAAGCCAGGGTCATAAAGCCACGGTTTATGAAGACCCGGAACTAGCAGACTGGGAAAAGTATAAAGATAAATACATTCTGGTGGTCACCTCCACCACCGGGCAGGGCGATCTGCCGGACAGCATCGTGCCGCTTTTCCAGGGCATTAAAGATATTGGCTACCAGCCGGACGTTCACTACGGCATCATCGCCCTGGGCGACAGCTCTTACGCCAATTTCTGCGGCGGCGGCAAGCAGTTCGACGCACTCCTGCAGGAACAGAGCGCCCAGCGCGTGGGCGACATGCTGCTGATTGACGCCGGTGAACACCCGGAACCCGAAAGCGAATCAAACCCGTGGGTTGAGAACTGGGCCACACTGCTTAAATAACATCCTGCCCGGCGGCGCTTCGCTTGCGCGGGCCTGCGGGTTATCCAGGCCGGGTCAGGCGTTGCCGCCACCCGGCGATAACTTCCGCACCAAACGCCAATTCCGTGAACCATCTTCCATTCTTTTAGGCTTTTGCCACAAACAACCTTTCTCATGCCCCTTAATGTTGTGTTTTTGCACGGTGAGAGAACGTGTCACTCCTTCATATACTTTCCCGGTCACAATAAAACGGCTTCAGGCCGTACCAAAACGACAAACACAAATCTCATTCTGATTACCCTACCGGTGCTGTACAGAGTGAACCAGGCGAAAGCTATGTTTCAGGAGTGCAACAATGAGTACATTAAGCCACGCGGCGAGCAGTGCGGAGAAGCGCACTAACGCTCGCTACTGGATAGTGGTGATGCTGTTTATCGTCACGTCCTTTAACTATGGTGACCGCGCCACGCTGTCGATTGCCGGCTCTGAAATGGCAAAAGACATTGGGCTTGATCCGGTTGGCATGGGGTATGTTTTCTCCGCATTTTCATGGGCCTATGTTATTGGACAGATCCCGGGTGGCTGGCTGCTCGATCGTTTTGGATCCAAGCGAGTCTACTTCTGGTCCATCTTTATCTGGTCGATGTTTACCTTGTTGCAGGGCTTCGTCGATATCTTCAGCGGCTTCGGTATTATCGTCGCGCTCTTTACTCTCCGCTTCCTGGTGGGGTTAGCAGAAGCGCCATCCTTCCCGGGTAATAGCCGCATCGTGGCCGCCTGGTTCCCGGCGCAGGAGAGGGGAACGGCGGTGGCGATTTTTAACTCTGCCCAGTATTTCGCGACGGTGATCTTTGCGCCAATCATGGGCTGGCTGACGCATGAAGTGGGCTGGTCACACGTCTTCTTCTTCATGGGCGGATTGGGGATCGTCATCAGCTTTATCTGGCTGAAAGTGATCCACGAGCCGAACCAACATCCGGGCGTGAACAAGAAAGAGCTGGAGTACATTGCGGAAGGCGGGGCGCTGATCAACATGGATCAGAAAAGCCAAAAAGCAAAAGTCCCGTTGAGCCAGAAATGGGCGCAGATCAAGCAGCTTGTCGGTTCGCGCATGATGATTGGCATCTACCTGGGGCAGTATTGCATTAACGCCTTAACCTACTTCTTTATCACCTGGTTCCCGGTCTATCTGGTGCAGGCACGCGGTATGTCGATTCTGAAAGCAGGCTTTGTCGCCTCCGTACCGGCTATCTGTGGCTTTGTGGGGGGCGTACTGGGTGGGGTGATTTCCGACTGGCTGATGCGTCGTACCGGTTCGCTGAACATCGCCCGTAAAACGCCAATTGTGCTCGGCATGTTGCTTTCAATGACCATGGTGTTCTGTAACTACGTCAGCGCGGAGTGGATGATCATCGGCTTTATGGCGATGGCTTTCTTCGGGAAAGGGATTGGTGCGCTGGGCTGGGCAGTGATGGCGGATACCGCGCCAAAAGAGATCAGCGGCCTGAGCGGCGGTCTGTTTAACATGTTCGGCAACATCTCCGGGATTGTCACCCCGATTGCCATTGGCTACATCGTCGGGACCACGGGCTCATTCAACGGTGCGCTGATTTATGTGGGTGTGCACGCCCTGGTGGCGGTCCTGAGCTATCTGGTGCTGGTGGGTGATATCAAACGCATTGAACTCAAACCTGTAGCGGAGCGTGGCTGATGACAACACAATCGAGCCCGGTTATTACCGACATGAAGGTCATCCCGGTGGCCGGCCAGGACAGCATGCTGCTTAATATTGGCGGCGCGCATAACGCCTGGTTTACCCGCAATATCGTGGTGCTGACCGACAGCGCAGGGAACACCGGCGTTGGGGAAGCGCCGGGCGGTGAGGTAATTTTCCAGACGCTGTCAGACGCCATTCCGCAGGTGGTCGGCCAGGAGGTCGCCCGTCTGAATAAAGTGGTCCAGCGTGTTCACAAAGGCAACCAGTCGGCGGACTTTGACACCTTCGGCAAAGGCGCATGGACGTTTGAGCTGCGCGTCAATGCCGTCGCCGCGCTGGAGGCCGCCCTGCTCGATTTGCTCGGTAAGGCGCTGAACGTTCCAGTCTGTGAACTGCTGGGGCCGGGCAAACAGCGTGACGCGGTGACGGTACTCGGCTACCTGTTTTATGTTGGCGATCGGCAAAAAACCGATCTGCCTTATCTGGCGCACTCGCCGGGCCACCATGAGTGGTATCACCTGCGTCACCAGGAGGCGCTCTCCAGTGACGCGGTGGTTCGGCTGGCCGAGGCGGCACAGGACCGCTACGGTTTTAAAGACTTCAAACTCAAAGGCGGGGTATTACCCGGCGAGCAGGAGATTGAAACCGCGCGTGCGCTCAAGAAACGTTTTCCGGATGCCCGCATTACCGTTGACCCTAACGGAGCCTGGCTGCTGGATGAGGCTATCGCCCTGTGCAAAGGGCTGGGCGATGTCCTGACCTACGCGGAAGATCCGGTTGGGGCTGAACAAGGCTTCTCGGGTCGCGAGGTGATGGCGGAATTCCGACGTGCCACCGGGCTACCGGTCGCTACGAACATGATCGCCACCAACTGGCGTGAAATGGGCCATGCGGTCATGCTGAATGCGGTCGATATTCCGCTGGCGGACCCGCACTTCTGGACGCTTTCAGGCGCCGTGCGTGTGGCGCAGCTGTGTGATGACTGGGGGCTCACCTGGGGTTGTCACTCCAATAACCATTTCGATATTTCGCTGGCGATGTTTACCCACGTTGGCGCGGCGGCACCGGGTCACCCAACCGCTATCGACACACACTGGATTTGGCAGGAGGGTGAGGCCCGCCTGACGAAAAATCCGCTGGAAATTAAAAACGGCACCATCGCGGTACCGGATGCGCCGGGATTGGGCGTGGAGCTTGACTGGGATCAGGTCCACAAGGCGCATGAAGCGTATAAAAAACTGCCGGGCGGCGCGCGTAATGACGTCGGGCCGATGCAGTACCTGATCCCTGGCTGGACATTTGACCGTAAGCGCCCTGTTTTTGGACGTCACTGATAAAAGGATTGCACCATGAGCACTTTTACCACCCCTGTTGTTACTTCCATGCAGATCATTCCGGTTGCCGGCCATGACAGCATGCTGATGAACCTGAGCGGCGCACATGCGCCGTTTTTCACCCGCAATATTGTCATTATTAAAGATAACGCCGGGCATACCGGCGTGGGGGAAATCCCGGGCGGTGAGAAGATCCGCAAAACGCTTGAAGACGCCATCCCGCTGGTGGTGGGAAAAACGCTGGGCGAATATAAAAACGTCTTAAATACCGTGCGGAATACCTTTGCCGATCGCGATGCGGGTGGCCGTGGGCTGCAAACGTTTGATCTGCGCACCACCATCCACGTGGTGACCGGTATCGAAGCCGCCATGCTGGATCTGTTAGGTCAACACCTGGGGGTTAACGTTGCTTCCCTGCTGGGTGAGGGGCAGCAACGCAGTGAAGTGGAGATGCTGGGCTATCTGTTCTTTGTTGGCGACCGCAACCTGACGCCGTTGCCATACCAGAGCCAGCCGGACGAGCGATGTGACTGGTACCGACTCCGCCACGATGAAGCGATGACGCCGGATGCGGTGGTGCGCCTGGCGGAGGCCGCGTACGAAAAATATGGTTTTAATGATTTCAAACTGAAGGGCGGCGTGCTGGCCGGGGAACAAGAGGCCGAAGCTATCTCAGCCCTGGCTAAACGATTCCCGCAGGCGCGCGTCACGCTGGATCCGAACGGGGCCTGGTCGCTTGATGAAGCGATCGCCATCGGCAAGCAGCTGAAAGGCGTGCTGGCCTACGCGGAGGATCCGTGCGGGGCAGAACAAGGTTTCTCTGGCCGTGAAGTGATGGCGGAGTTCCGCCGCGCCACCGGTTTACCTACCGCGACCAACATGATCGCCACCGACTGGCGTCAGATGGGGCACACTTTGTCCCTGCAGTCTGTCGATATTCCGCTGGCTGACCCGCATTTCTGGACGATGCAGGGCTCGGTACGCGTGGCGCAGATGTGCCATGAGTTCGGTCTGACCTGGGGCTCGCACTCCAATAACCACTTTGATATCTCGCTGGCGATGTTCACCCACGTGGCCGCTGCCGCGCCGGGCACGATCACCGCGATCGACACCCACTGGATCTGGCAGGAAGGCAATCAGCGCCTGACGAAAGCGCCGTTTGAAATCAAAGGGGGGATGGTGCAGGTCCCGTCCACACCGGGTCTGGGCGTGGAGCTGGATATGGATCAGGTGATGAAAGCCCACGAGCTGTATCAGAAACATGGGCTGGGTGCGCGCGATGACGCGATGGCGATGCAGTATCTGATCCCAGAGTGGACATTCGACAATAAACGTCCGTGCATGGTACGATAAACGCATTGGGACCGCTCCCATGGGCGGTTCTTTACGTGGTGTATGCTTAACGTAACGACTATACGTAAGGATGGCTTATGAAAATTGTTATCGCACCGGACTCGTATAAGGAAAGTTTGAGTGCGCTTGAGGTTGCGACAGCGATAGAGCAGGGGTTTCGCGAGATCTTTCCTGAGGCGGTTTACGTCAAACTGCCGGTCGCGGACGGCGGTGAAGGCACCGTCGAAGCGATGATCGCGGCAACGCAGGGACGCATTGTGCATGTTCCGGTGACCGGCCCCCTGGGCCATCGCGTGGAAGGGTTTTACGGGATATCCGGCGACGAGAAGAGCGCCTTTATCGAAATGGCGGCGGCCAGTGGTCTTGAGCTGGTTGCACCTTCGCAGCGCGATCCTCTGAAAACGACCTCCTGGGGCACGGGTGAACTTATCCGTCACGCGCTGGATGCGGGCGTTAAGCATATCATCATCGGCATCGGTGGCAGCGCCACTAATGATGGCGGTGCAGGAATGGTGCAGGCGCTGGGGGCCAGGCTGCTGGACGACCGTGAACAGCCGCTGGGGCAGGGCGGAGGCGAGCTGGGCAAACTTGCCCGTATCGACCTGAGCGGGCTGGACAAGCGTCTGGCCGAGTGCCGCATAGAAGTGGCCTGCGATGTGACGAATCCGCTTACCGGTAAGCTGGGCGCATCAGCGGTTTTTGGCCCGCAAAAGGGGGCCACACCCGAGATGATCATCACTCTGGACAACGCGCTTGCGCACTATGCGCGGGTCATTGCCCGGGATCTTGATATGGATGTGCTCAACCTGGCGGGCGGCGGCGCGGCAGGTGGAATGGGGGCAGCGCTGTACGCCTTCTGCGGTGCGCAGCTGCGCCAGGGCATTGAGATCGTCACCGATGCGCTACATCTGGCTGACCAGATTGCCGATGCGGATTTGGTGATAACGGGTGAAGGTCGCATCGACAGCCAGACGATCCACGGCAAAGTGCCGGTTGGGGTGGCGAAGGTAGCCAAACGCTTCAACAAGCCGGTTATCGGGATTGCAGGCAGTCTGACGGCGGACGTTGGCGTCGTGCACGATCACGGCATCGATGCGGTGTTTAGCGTGATTTACACCATCTGCTCGCTGGAAGATGCGCTGGAAAATGCCAGCGAGAACGTCAGGATGGCCGCAAGAAATATCGCGGCGGTACTGAAACTCGGGCAGGGGATGTAGTTCTCCCTTACCCAGTGGGAGAGGGGTGAGGGTGTAGGCCCGGTAAGCGTCGCGCCACCGGGCATTTACCTCAGTTTCCTAACACCTTCATCGCTTCCCGCGTCACGTTATCCATCTCATCCAGCAGCTCAAGGAACTCCGGTTCCAGTTCAGATTCTGGTGTCCCTGCGCGTAGCTGCTGCTCCAGCAGCTGGCAGAGGTTTTTCAGGCGGGGCACGCCGCTGTAACCACAGCTACCGTGCAGCTTGTGGATAGCCTGCAACAGCTCCTCCGGGTTTTCGCCCACCAGCTGTTCTTCTACCTTATTGCGAATTTCCGGCAGAAACGCGACCAGCATCTGTAGCATCTCGCGGGCTAAATCGGGTTTCCCCGCCGCCTGGCGTAACGCAAGCTGCCAGTCAAAGGTGGCGTTCTGATTCACGCTAATCTCAACTGGTTCTGCTGATAAGGTATACGTACCGCCGATATGCCCCGGCTTATAGCGCAGCAGCAGGTTATGCAGTTTCTCTTCGTCGATAGGCTTCGCCAGATAATCGTTCATTCCGGCGCCGAGCAGCTTCTCTTTCTGTCCGGCCATCGCATGTGCGGTCACGGCAATGACCGGCGTTTGCTGTTGATGAGGTAGCTGGCGGATGAGCTCGCAGGCGCGAATGCCATCCATACCCGGCATTTGAATATCCATCAGAATCAAATCGAACTGCATCTGTTTGGCCAGTTCAACCGCCTCAGCACCGCTGGTGCAGAGCTCGACATGCTGAACCTGATCCTCAAGCAGCACGCCAATCAGCTTCAGGTTTGCTGGATTATCATCCACCGCCATCACGCTCATCGGCAGCCTCTGCTCGTCATTAATCAGTGCCACGGCATGCTCATTCAGGCGGCAGTAGGCCGTCAGAGCAGGCAACAAGCGTGTGGCGGTGAGCGGTTTAAGCAGACAGGCGGCCGCCCCGTCGTTTTTCAACTCTTCGGCATTGATTTGCGCATGGCACGGCAGCGCCAGCAGCAGGTAGTCGGTCATCGACGCGGCTTTCGCCAGCCGTTCCTGCTGCATGGTGAGCTCCCCGGTAAAGGTGACCGGGATCCCCATCAGCAGGATGTCGTAATGCTCAACGGTAAGCGCAGAGAAGGTCGGGCTGTAGACCACCTCCAGCGGCGTGGTGCTTAAGATGTCCAGCGTGCACTGGGCCGCGGCGGCGTTCGGCTCCACGTAAGCGAGGCGCTTGCCTTTCAGGCAATCCGTCACCGGGCCGTCCGTCAGCACGTTCGGGTTGAGATCCAGGTTGATATGGAACCAGAACGTCGACCCCCGGTTTGGCTGGCTGTGGAAAGAGATATCGCCACCCATCTCTTTAACCAGTTTTTGCGTGATAACCAGCCCCAGGCCCGTACCACCGTGACGCCGTGAAATACTCGCATCCGCCTGACGAAACGCCTGGAACAGACGGGATTGATCCCGTTCGGGAATGCCAATGCCGGTATCGCGGATCTGAACTTCAATCTGTACTTTGTTATTACTAATGGCACGTTTTTCCACCAGAATGTCGATGTTGCCGCTTTCGGTAAATTTGATGGCATTACCGACAAGATTGGTAATGACCTGCTGCAGGCGCAGCGGATCGCCGATGACGTTATCCGGCACGTCGTTTTTAATGTTCAGCGTCAGCTCAAGCCCTTTGTCGTGCGACGAATGCGCCAGCAGCGTAACCACCTCATCAAGCGTACTGCGCAGCGGGAACGGAATGCTCTCCAGAATCAGCTTGCCCGCTTCCAGCTTGGAGAAGTCCAGCACGTCATTGATGATTGCCAGCAGATTGTTGGCCGAACGTTCAATGGTGTGCAGGTGATCGCGCTGGGTGGGGTTGAGCTCGCTCTTCAGGGTCAGGCGGGTAAAGCCAATCACGCCATTGAGCGGCGTACGCAGCTCGTGTGACATATTGGCAAGGAACTCCGATTTAATGCGGGCAGCCTCCTGGGCACGCTTTTTCGCCAGATCCAGCTCGACGTTCTGGATCTCCATCTGCTCCAGCGTTTCGCGCAGATCCGAAGTGGCCTGATCCACGTTATGCTGCATCTCTTCGTGATAGGCCGCCAGCGACATCGCCATCGAGTTGATGCCGTTTTTCAGCATGTCCAGTTCGCCCAGCATAAACCCTTCCACGCGGCTATCGAGCTGGCCACGGCGAATGCGGTCAACGGTGTTGACCATATTGCGGATGGGCCCGGTCACATCGCGCATCAGTCGCCAGCCGAAGATAAGCGCAATGCCGATACAGAACAGCATCATCACGCCGGAGATAAAAATCTCTTTGTACTGCTGCAGTCGCACCGACTTGAGGTCCAGCTCCAGCGCCACATATCCGAGCATATTGCTGCTGGACTTGGCGTCGGATTGCGCGGACTCATCCGGCGAATAACTTTCCGAAATAATTGGCGTGCGCAGGATCATAATATCGCCCCGTCGCATCACCGTGAGATGGCGCGGGAACGGCGAACCGTCAGGAATTTTTAACGCTGCCGGATCAAGATGAAAATTAGAGGTGACGAACAGCCGGTTATGCTCGTCATAGACGGAGATCGCACGCACAATATCCGAGTGGCGGCGATGCAACACACTGATTAACTGACCAATCGATTCGCGGTTTTGCAGGTTCATCCCGTATTCGCTGGACACGGCCAGGGGTTCGATGATGCTGGCTCCGGCATCTTCCAGCTGTCGCTGCAGGTCGTTATAGCGGTGCACAACGAAGAAGATGCTCAGCAGCAAACCGATGAGAACGGTGGGGGCGAGGATCAAAATCATCATGCGCGCGCGCAGGCTGTAGTTGGTCATGGCGTTCCGTTATGGGACAATTAAGATAATTATGTATATTTGAGAAAATTCCCGGCGATGGCGCAATTCTACTCTGCAAAGCGACGCGTGACGACGCGTCAGATCATCACTGTCGAAGCCACGGACCTTGACCCTTTTGGTCAGGGCGTCGCGCATCACAATGGTAAGACACTGTTTATAACAGGTTTGCTGCCCACAGAACGAGCAGAAATTACGCTGACGGAAGATAAACGCCAGTACGCACGCGGGAAGGTGAAGCGCCGTCTGACCACCAGCCCGGAGCGCACAGAGCCACGCTGCCCGCATTTTGGCGTCTGCGGAGGCTGCCAGCAACAACATGCCAGCGTAGTTTTACAGCAAAAAAGTAAGAGTAATGCCCTGGCACGCCTGCTCAGGCATGACGTTGACGACATCATTGCCGACCAACCCTGGGGCTATCGTCGTCGCGCGCGGCTGAGCCTAAGCTATCAGCCCAAAAACGAGCGGCTGGAGATGGGGTTTCGCAAAGCGGGCTCCAGCGATATCGTCGATATCAGGCAGTGCCCCATTTTGGTGCCCCGTCTTGAGGCATTGCTCCCGGACGTGCACGCATGCCTGTCCGGGCTAGACAGTGTTCGCCACCTCGGGCATGTGGAACTGGTCCTGGCAAACAATGGTCCGCTGATGGTGCTGCGCCATACCGCGCCGCTGTCCAAAAAAGACCGCGAAAAACTGGAACGCTTTTCGCATTCCCACGAGCTGGCGCTTTTTCTCGCCCCACAAAGCGAGATACTGGAGCAGGTTACAGGTGACGCGCCCTGGTATGCGTCAAACGGACTACGCTTAACGTTCAGTCCGCGGGATTTCATCCAGGTTAATGACGGCGTCAATCAGCAGATGATCGAAACCGCGCTGACGTGGCTGGATGTCCAGCCGACCGACCGCGTGCTTGATCTCTTCTGCGGCATGGGCAATTTCACGCTGCCGCTGGCCCGTAAAGCGGCGAGTGTTGTGGGGGTAGAAGGCGTCGACGCGCTGGTGGCGAAAGGCCAGGAGAATGCGCAACAGAACGGCTTGCAAAATGTGACATTCTTTCATCAAAATCTGGAGGAAGATGTCACGCAGCAGCCCTGGGCAAAACAGGGCTTTGACAAAATCCTGCTCGACCCGGCACGGGCAGGCGCACCGGGCGTGATGCAGCATATAATTAAACTCGCCCCGAAACGCGTGGTCTACGTTTCCTGTAACCCGGCAACGCTTGCCCGGGATAGCGAGGCATTACTCAGCGCGGGTTACCAGATTCAGCGTCTGGCAATGCTGGACATGTTCCCGCACACTGGGCATCTGGAATCAATGGTGTTGTTCGAGCACATCTAATTAGTTTGGCTTGTCGACTTCGACAGGCCCTGGTCCCTAAAGGAGAGGACGATGGTTGCGGTAAGAAGTGCACATCTTAATAAAGCTGGTGAGTTTGACCCTCAAAAATGGATCGCAAGTCTGGGAATTTCCAGCCAGCAGTCGTGTGAACGCTTAACCGAAACCTGGGCCTATTGTCAGCGCACCACGCTGGGGCATCCGGACGCCGAGCTGCTGCTGTGGCGCGGCGTGGAGATGGTCGAAATCTTATCCATGCTCAATATGGATATCGAAACGCTGCAGGCCGCGCTTCTGTTCCCGCTTGCCGATGCGGACGTCGTCACGGAAGACGTGCTGCGTGAAAGCGTCGGAAAATCGGTCGTGGCGCTGATCCACGGTGTCCGCGATATGGCGGCCATTCGTCAGCTCAAAGCCGCGCACACCGATTCCGTCTCCTCTGAACAGGTCGATAACGTTCGCCGGATGCTGCTGGCCATGGTGGATGATTTCCGCTGCGTGGTGATCAAGCTTGCCGAGCGTATCGCCCACCTGCGTGAAGTGAAGGACGCGCCGGAAGATGAGCGCGTACTCGCCGCCAAAGAGTGTACAAACATTTATGCGCCGCTGGCGAACCGCTTAGGCATTGGTCAGCTCAAATGGGAGCTGGAAGACTACTGCTTCCGTTATCTGCACCCGGCGGAATATAAGCGCATAGCGAAACTGCTGCATGAGCGCCGTATCGACCGCGAACACTATATTGAAGAATTTGTCAGCGGGTTGCGCCAGTCGATGAAGGAAGAGAACGTCCGTGCCGAAGTGTACGGTCGGCCAAAGCATATCTACAGCATCTGGCGCAAAATGCAGAAGAAACACCTCGCCTTTGACGAGCTGTTCGACGTGCGTGCCGTGCGTATTGTGGCGGAGCGTCTGCAGGACTGCTACGCCGCACTGGGGATCGTGCACACGCACTTCCGCCATCTGCCGGATGAGTTCGATGACTATGTCGCCAACCCGAAACCTAACGGCTACCAGTCTATTCATACCGTGGTGCTGGGCCCCGGCGGTAAAACGGTTGAAATTCAGATCCGTACCAAACAGATGCATGAAGACGCCGAGCTGGGTGTCGCCGCGCACTGGAAATACAAAGAGGGCACCTCGGGCGGAGCGCGCACCGGTCACGAAGACCGCATTGCCTGGCTGCGTAAGCTGATTGCGTGGCAAGAAGAGATGGCCGACTCCGGCGAGATGCTCGACGAAGTGCGCAGCCAGGTCTTCGACGACCGGGTGTACGTCTTTACGCCGAAAGGGGACGTTGTCGACCTGCCTGCCGGGTCAACGCCGCTCGACTTTGCCTATCACATCCACAGCGATGTCGGGCACCGCTGCATTGGCGCGAAAATCGGCGGGCGCATTGTGCCGTTCACCTACCAGCTGCAGATGGGCGATCAGATTGAAATCATCACCCAGAAGCAGCCAAACCCGAGCCGTGACTGGCTGAACCCGAACCTGGGGTATGTCACCACCAGCCGCGGACGCTCCAAAATTCACGCCTGGTTCCGTAAACAGGATCGTGACAAGAACATCCTTGCCGGTCGCCAGATCCTGGATGACGAGCTGGAGCATATAGGCATCAGCCTGAAAGAGGCGGAGAAGTTCCTGCTGCCGCGTTACAACTTTAATGAGCTCGATGAGCTGTTAGCGGCCATTGGCGGCGGCGATATTCGTCTCAACCAGATGGTGAATTTCCTGCAGGCGCAGTTCAACAAGCCAAGTGCGGCAGAGCAGGATGCGGCGGCGCTGAAACAGCTGCAGCAGAAAACCTACGCCCCGCAGCAGCGCAGCAAAGACAATGGCCGCGTGGTGGTGGAAGGCGTCGGCAATCTGATGCACCATATCGCCCGCTGCTGCCAGCCTATCCCGGGGGACGACATCGTCGGCTTTATCACCCAGGGGCGCGGGATTTCGATTCACCGCTCAGACTGTGACCAGCTTGCTGAGCTGCAGTCGCATGCGCCGGAACGCATCGTTGAAGCCGTCTGGGGTGAAAGCTACTCTGCCGGCTACTCGCTGGTGGTGCGCGTCACCGCCAACGACCGCAGCGGTCTGCTGCGCGACATTACGACCATTCTTGCCAATGAGAAGGTCAACGTGCTGGGCGTTGCCAGCCGCAGCGATACCCGCGAGCAGCTTGCCACCATCGATATGACAATCGAAATCTACAACCTGCAGGTGCTGGGCCGCGTGCTTGGCAAACTGAACCAGGTCCCGGATGTGATTGACGCGCGTCGTCTCCACGGCGGTTAAACATCCTCTTCTGTAAGCCGGGTAAGGCAACGCTGCCACCCGGCATTTTTTCATCAGGACAGAACTATGACTCAAATCGACCGCCTGCTCGGCATCATGAAACGCCTGCGCGACCCGGAAAACGGCTGCCCGTGGGATAAAGAGCAGACTTTCGCGACTATCGCCCCGTACACCCTCGAAGAGACCTATGAAGTACTGGACGCCATTTCACGTGAGGACTTTGACGACCTGCGCGGCGAACTCGGTGACCTGCTGTTCCAGGTGGTGTTCTATGCGCAGATGGCGCAGGAAGAGGGACGTTTTAATTTTAACGATATCTGCGCCGCCATTAGCGACAAGCTTGAGCGCCGCCATCCGCATATCTTTGGCGATGCCACGGCGGGCAACAGCGCGGAAGTGCTGGCGCGCTGGGAGCAGATTAAAAGCGCCGAGCGGGCTGAAAAATCCCAACACTCCGCGCTGGATGACATCCCGCTGGGTCTGCCCGCCCTGATGCGTGCCCATAAGATCCAAAAACGCTGCTCGGCAGTAGGGTTTGACTGGCACTCGCTTGGCCCGGTACTGGACAAAGTCCATGAAGAAATCGACGAAGTGATGCACGAAGCGCAGCAGGCCGTGGTGGATGAAGCAAAGCTTGAAGAAGAGATGGGCGATTTGCTGTTTGCCACCGTCAACCTTTCGCGCCACCTGGGTGTAAAAGCGGAAACGGCCCTGCAAAAAGCCAACCTTAAGTTCGAACGACGCTTTCGCGAAGTCGAGCGCATTGTGGCCTCGCGCGGCCTGGAAATGACCGGAATTGACCTCGATGTGATGGAAGAAGTCTGGCAGGAAGTAAAACGCCAGGAATCTGATCTCTAACGGAATTTTGCGATCAAGCGCAATTTGTGTGATTTTTTAAATGACAAGCGCTTGATTTGCGTCAAAAACATTTACCCAAAAGGGGCTATTTTCTCACTCCTTATGTTTGTCATGGCCTGGAATGGAGACGGAGAATGAAAGTTTGTGGCGCTCGCCGTGTTCGGGTATACTACTTTCCCGTCCTGGTTATTCCATCGTTTCACCCTAACTTCTCAGGTTCAGCATGACAACGAACTATATTTTTGTGACCGGCGGGGTCGTATCCTCTCTGGGTAAAGGCATTGCCGCAGCCTCCCTCGCAGCCATTCTTGAAGCCCGTGGCCTCAATGTGACCATGATGAAACTGGATCCGTACATCAACGTCGATCCTGGCACCATGAGCCCAATCCAACACGGGGAAGTGTTCGTTACTGAAGACGGCGCTGAAACCGATCTGGATCTTGGCCACTACGAGCGTTTCATTCGCACCAAAATGACCCGTCGTAATAACTTCACGACTGGCCGTATCTACTCCGACGTTCTGCGTAAAGAACGCCGTGGTGATTATCTGGGTGCAACCGTACAGGTTATCCCGCACATCACTAACGCTATCAAAGAACGTATCATTGCGGGTGGCGAAGGCCACGACGTGGTGCTGGTTGAAATCGGCGGTACCGTGGGTGATATCGAATCCCTGCCGTTCCTGGAAGCGATTCGCCAGCTGGCGGTTGATATCGGTCGTGAACACGCGCTGTTCATGCACCTGACGCTGGTGCCTTACATGGCAGCCGCAGGTGAAGTGAAAACCAAACCGACTCAGCACTCCGTGAAAGAGCTGCTCTCCATTGGTATTCAGCCTGACATTCTGGTTTGCCGCTCCGATCGCGCGGTTCCGGCGAACGAACGTGCGAAAATTGCATTGTTCTGTAACGTGCCTGAAAAAGCCGTTATTTCAATGAAAGATGTCGATTCCATTTATAAAATCCCGGGCCTGTTGAAATCACAGGGCCTGGACGATTATATTTGTAAACGATTCAGCTTGAACTGTCCGGAAGCTAACCTGTCTGAATGGGAACAGGTTATTTATGAAGAAGCCAATCCGGCTGGTGAAGTGACTATCGGTATGGTCGGCAAGTACATCGAACTGCCGGATGCCTATAAGTCCGTTATCGAAGCGCTGAAACACGGTGGTCTGAAGAACCGCGTCTCCGTGAACATCAAGCTGATTGATTCGCAGGATGTTGAAACACGTGGCGTCGAAATTCTGAAAGATCTGGATGCGATTCTCATCCCTGGCGGCTTCGGCTACCGTGGTGTAGAAGGCAAGATCGCCACTGCACGCTATGCGCGTGAAAACAATATTCCATACCTCGGCATCTGCCTGGGTATGCAGGTTGCGCTGATCGAATTTGCGCGCAACGTAGCGGGAATGGAAAACGCGAACTCTACGGAATTTGTGCCAGACTGTAAGTACCCTGTAGTGGCGCTTATCACTGAATGGCGCGACGAAGACGGTAACGTCGAAGTCCGTACCGAGAAGAGCGATCTGGGTGGCACTATGCGTCTTGGCGCACAGGCCTGCCAGTTGTCTGACGATAGCGTGGTTCGTAAGCTGTATGGCGAACCGGTCATCACTGAGCGTCATCGTCACCGCTATGAAGTCAACAACATGTTGTTGAAACAAATTGAAGCTGCGGGTCTGCGTGTTGCGGGCCGCTCCGGGGATGATCAGTTAGTCGAGATCATCGAAGTGCCAAACCACCCGTGGTTTGTCGCCTGCCAATTCCACCCGGAATTTACTTCAACGCCACGTGACGGGCATCCGCTGTTTGCAGGTTTCGTGAAAGCCGCCAGCGAGTATCAGAAGCGTCAGGCGAAGTAAAAAAGTTAGAACGGCAACGCGTACCTCCGGTACGCGTTGTTTGTCTGGAGTTTTAGTTTAACTTGTACTGAGGAAAATCTAATGTCCAAAATCGTTAAAGTCATCGGTCGTGAAATCATCGACTCCCGTGGTAACCCGACCGTTGAAGCCGAAGTTCATCTGGAAGGTGGTTTCGTCGGTATGGCAGCTGCTCCATCAGGTGCTTCTACTGGTTCCCGCGAAGCGCTGGAACTGCGCGATGGCGACAAATCCCGTTTCATGGGCAAAGGCGTACTGAAAGCTGTTGGCGCTGTAAACGGTCCTATTGCTCAGGCAATCATTGGCAAAGACGCTAAAGACCAGGCTGGCATCGACAAGATCATGATCGATCTGGACGGTACTGAAAACAAATCTAACTTCGGTGCGAACGCAATCCTGGCGGTTTCCCTGGCGAACGCCAAAGCCGCTGCGGCAGCGAAAGGTATGCCACTGTTCGAGCACATCGCTGAACTGAACGGCACCCCAGGCAAATACTCCATGCCTGTACCAATGATGAACATCATCAACGGTGGTGAGCACGCAGACAACAACGTTGATATTCAGGAATTCATGATTCAGCCAGTTGGCGCGAAAACCCTGAAAGAAGCAGTACGTATGGGTTCTGAAGTGTTCCACAACCTGGCTAAAGTTCTGAAAGCTAAAGGTATGAACACGGCTGTGGGTGACGAAGGTGGCTACGCGCCAAACCTGGGTTCTAACGCAGAAGCACTGGCTGTTATCGCTGAAGCAGTAAAAGCCGCTGGCTATGAGCTGGGCAAAGACATCACTCTGGCGATGGACTGCGCAGCATCTGAATTCTACAAAGACGGTAAATACGTTCTGGCTGGCGAAGGCAACAAAGCGTTCACCTCTGAAGAGTTCACTCACTTCCTGGAAGACCTGACCAAACAGTACCCAATCGTTTCTATCGAAGACGGTCTGGACGAGTCTGACTGGGATGGTTTCGCATACCAGACTAAAGTACTGGGCGACAAAATCCAGCTGGTTGGTGACGATCTGTTCGTAACCAACACCAAGATCCTGAAAGAAGGCATCGAGAAAGGCATCGTTAACTCCATCCTGATCAAATTCAACCAGATCGGTTCTCTGACCGAAACTCTGGCTGCGATCAAAATGGCGAAAGACGCTGGCTACACCGCTGTTATCTCTCACCGTTCTGGCGAAACTGAAGACGCTACCATCGCTGACCTGGCTGTTGGTACCGCTGCTGGCCAGATCAAAACCGGTTCTATGAGCCGTTCTGACCGTGTTGCTAAATACAACCAGCTGATTCGTATCGAAGAAGCTCTGGGCGAAAAAGCACCATACAACGGTCGTAAAGAGATCAAAGGCCAGGCATAATTGCTTAAGCCTTAAAATGAAAATGCCAGTCGAAAGACTGGCATTTTTTTTGGTTATTTGAAATCAACCGCCATTTGCTCCGGGATGCTCAACCCCCGGGTAGTTTGTACGCAGCGGGCAATATAGTCCGTAAAACGCGGCGGTTTAGGCATGCCCATACTGAGCAGCTTGTCGTTGCTGAAACGTACATTCAGTGTGGCAAAGGCCCCGTACAAGCGCATTGCTCTCAGCATCAGCCGTTCGTTGCAGGGGCCAAAAATATCCTTCAGCTCACGGCGCATTCTGACCAGCGTTTCGTAACTTACCTGGGCATACTTATCACCGACCGGGGCTTTCTCCAGCGCCTGTGCCATCGCATTATCAATATCCGCAAAGCGTACGCTGTTCTCTTCTCCGGCAGAAATATGTACCACTTCTCCCGGCTGCGCAGTGCTGTTAAGCAACATCAGCAGCGCATCGGCGCAGTAATCCACCGGGACGACATCTATTTTGTCTTCCATTGAGCACATGAATTTTTGCAGCATTAGCCCCATGCTGAAGACCCAGAAAATACTGCTCGACGGCGTACAGCCATGACGGGTATGGCCGACCACGATGGACGGACGGGCGATGAGCAGCGGCAGGTTGGGACAGTGCTGGCGCATCAGTTGTTCAATGGTGGATTTCGAATACGTATATTCCACCAGATGCTCGGCGTTTTCTCTGAACTCCGCGCTTTCGGCGACCAGCGAATCCTGCTCCGGCGTGCACGACATGGCTGTTCCCACATGCAGAAAGCGCTGTAAACCGGCAACCTGGTTCATGCGTCTGGCGAGCGCCAGCGTCCCTTCCACATTCACTTTCCAGATCAGCGGATTGTTACCAAATGACGCGACGGCCGCGCAGTTAAGAACATGCGTCACTTGTTCCAGACGCGGGTCGTTCAGGAATCCCTCCGGCTGGCTGAGATCGCCGATAAGGATATTCTCCTCACTCAACGCGGCCAGCGTCTCCTCTGAAACCTTGAATTTACGCATGTTGTCCCGCACGCGTTCCAGCCCTTGTTGCGGGTCACTGGCGCGCGCAAGCAGCAGTAATTTTACTGAACTATTGCTGGTCAGTATTTTTTCAAGTACTGCACCGCCCAGAAAACCAGTCACGCCTGTAATAAATAACATATTAATCTATACCGTCTCATAATGATTGATGAGGCGGATTGTAGGCAGGCAAAAGTAAACGGCATTTAAATAGAAAAATAGCAAAGCTGACGGCGTCTTAAGCTTATTTTAAGGTAAGGAATTCAGGTGGAAATATTGGACACTAGCGGAGTGAGAAAAATTCAATTTATAAATCAAATAATTTTAACTAACTGATTTTATTTTGTTATTTGTGCGATTTTATTGCTTTTAACACTCATTGAATATGTAATAAATAAAATAATTTGTTACACCATTATGCCGCGCACGAAATAACCGTATCAGCACTTAAATGGAATCGACATCACGCCATGCAGGCTATTTTATTTAGCCTGCAAAGGGTTTTAGAGTAATAAAGGCAGCGTTGCACTCGCGGTTTGCTGGCTAACCTCACCGTAATGGCTATCAATCGCAATCAGGGAAGTTGTAAGTAACTCAACCAGTAACATTACGCCCACTTTAGCATTGAGCGCGCCTGCGCTGAGTGGCCCTTCCGGTTTTGCGGCGACCAGCTGCATATCGCTAAGCGAAGCCAGCGGGCTGCGGGGCGTATTGCTAAGGGATAACACCTTAACGCCGCGTTTGCGTGCAAGTTTTACGACATGGAGCAAATCCCGCGTTGAACCGGAACTGGAAATGGCCACCACCAGCGTCCCTTCTGAAAGCGTTGCTGCATTCATGGCCGCACGATGCATATCGCTAAAAAGCTGTGCAGGTTTGCCGAGTCGCAACAGTTTGTAATGTAAATACTCACCGAGGATCGCGCTGGCGGCCACCCCATATATTTGTACGGCTTGCGCCTGATGCAGCGCCTGAGCGGCCTTTTCCAGCAGTGCTCTGTCGAGCAGTCTGGCGGTATCCTGCAGCGCCTGAACAGACTCATCGACGACGTTATCAATTTCGTCCCCGGCCACGCGTGCGGGCTGACCCTGCTGAATATCCAGCGCCAGTGCCATCTTGAATTCGTTATAGCCTTTGCAGCCGAGCGTCCGGCAAAGACGCGTCACGCTGGCTTCACTGGTGTGGCTCTCCCGTGCCAGTTCGGTGATCGTCAGGTAGAGCACCCGGGCCGGATCGTTGAGAACAAACTCTCCCAGTTTTTTTTGCGTGGGGCTGTACCCGGAAGCCTCCTGGCGCAGCTTCAGCAGCAGGTTTTCATGGTCTGACATGCTAGATCCTTAATGCGTTTCTCTGCGTCCTAGTGTGGCGGAAAGCGGGGCAGGGATGCCAGTCATTTCGAAAAAGTATGATCGTCGTCCTGGTTTCTGATGGTAATTTTCACTATTAAATATAATTATGGTAAAAATTTTCATCGTTAACTAAGGGGATGAAAAAATGATGCAAATGTTCAGTGGTGCTTCGTCCGGCGGATGGTTTGAAAAAGCGCAGCGCTTTGGCAAATCCTTTATGTTGCCCATCGCCGTACTGCCTGCGGCGGGTCTGCTGCTGGGGATAGGCGGCGCGTTATCGAATCCCAATACGCTTACGGCATATCCGTTTTTAGATGTGGACTGGTTACAGGCTATTTTCACCATCATGAGCAGCGCCGGTTCGATTGTGTTCGCGAATCTGTCGGTGCTGTTTGCCGTTGGGGTTGCCGTCGGGCTGGCAAAAAATGATAAAGGTACGGCAGGGCTGGCGGCGTTACTCGCGTTTCTGGTCATGAATGCCACCATTAACGCACTGCTGATCCTCACCGGAAAACTGGCGCACGAGAATCCGGGGGCGGTCGGGCAAGGCATGACGCTGGGGATCCAGACGCTGGAGACCGGCGTATTTGGTGGGGTGGTCATTGGTCTTGTGACCTGCGCGCTGCATCATCGGTTTAATAAGATCGCGCTGCCACAATTTCTGGGATTCTTTGGCGGGTCACGCTTTGTGCCGATTATCAGCTCACTGGCTGCGATCCTGGTCGGAGCCTTAATGACCGTAGTCTGGCCACATTTCCAGAAGCTGATCTTTGGTCTGGGCGGGCTGGTGGATGCGACCGGTTATCTGGGAACACTGCTGTACGGCTTCATTTTGCGCATGCTGGGCCCGTTCGGTTTACACCACATCTTCTACCTTCCGTTCTGGACCACCGCGCTTGGCGGCAGCGAGATTGTCAACGGGCAACTGGTTGAAGGTACGCAGCGGATCTTCTTCGCTCAGCTGGCCGATCCCACGACGCGCCAGTTTTATGAAGGAACGTCGCGCTTCATGTCCGGGCGCTTTATCACGATGATGTTTGGTTTGCTCGGGGCCTGCCTTGCGATGTATCACACGGCTAAACCGGAGAACAAAAAACGCGTCGCGGGGTTGTTGCTTTCAGCGGCATTAACCTCCTTCCTTACGGGGATCACCGAGCCCATCGAGTTCTCCTTCCTGTTTATCGCGCCGGTGCTGTACGTCATTCACGCATTTTTTGACGGGCTGGCGTTTATGCTCGCGCATATTTTACATATCACCATTGGGCAGACCTTCTCCGGCGGTTTTATCGACTTTGTGCTGTTCGGCATTTTGCAGGGGGAGGCCAAAACCCACTGGATGTTAGTGCCGCTGGTGGGCGTACCGTGGTTCTTCCTCTACTACTTCACGTTCCGCTATCTGATTAATCGCTTTGATTTTGCCACGCCGGGTCGGGAAAAGGAGGCGGTGGCCAATGACGTGACTTTAGTCCAGAGCGAACGCGCAAGTGCGGTGATCGCCGGACTGGGCGGAAAAGACAATCTGGAAGAGGTGGACTGCTGCGCCACGCGTCTTCGCGTCACGGTTAAAGACGGTAGCAAAGTGAATGACGCGGCGCTGAAAGCCACCGGTGCGCGCGGCGTGATTGTGCGCGGGAATGGCGTTCAGGTCATTTATGGTCCGCATGTCACGATTATCAAAAACGAAGTGGAAGAGATCTTATCGTAATGAAAACTGTACTGGATACCCTGAAGGGAAGACTGGTCGTCTCCTGTCAGGCGCTTGAGAACGAACCGTTGCATAGCCCGTTTATTATGTCGCGGATGGCGCTGGCGGCGCGTCAGGGAGGGGCTGCGGCCATCCGTGCCAACAGCGTGGTGGATATTGAGGCGATCAAAGAGCAGGTTACGCTGCCGGTTATTGGCATCATCAAGCGGGAGTACCCCGACAGCGAGGTGTTTATCACCGCAACGATGAAAGAGGTGGATGAACTGATGACCGTCTCCCCGGCGATCATTGCGCTTGATGCGACCGACAGGGCGCGGC
Source organism: Enterobacter cloacae subsp. cloacae ATCC 13047 (assembly GCF_000025565.1). Classification (NCBI taxonomy): domain Bacteria; kingdom Pseudomonadati; phylum Pseudomonadota; class Gammaproteobacteria; order Enterobacterales; family Enterobacteriaceae; genus Enterobacter; species Enterobacter cloacae. The sequence goes on along the minus strand of NC_014121.1, from coordinate 4,209,752 downwards.
CTGGCGGGGAATCTCTGGCAATGCTGGTTACGCGCATTCGTACCCGTTATCCCTCGGTGCTGCTTATGGCTGATATAGCCACTGTTGATGAGGCCGTCACGGCGCAGGCGCTGGGGTTTGATTGTGTCGGGACCACGCTTTACGGCTACACCGCGCAGACCGTCGGCCACGCCTTACCCGATGATGACTGTCAGTTTCTGAAAGCGGTACTGGCAGCCGTCACGGTACCGGTGGTGGCCGAAGGTAACGTGGACACCCCGGAACGCGCCGCCAGATGTCTGGCGTTGGGGGCGCATATGGTGGTGGTGGGCGGGGCAATCACCCGCCCGCAGCAGATTACGGAACGCTTTATGGCGGCAATTGACGCGCAAAGCACCGATCGAGCATGACCATCTCACGGGGATCTGCGATACTTATCGTTTATCCCCTTAACTGAGATGACTATGCAGTACCCGATTAACGAGATGTTCCAGACCCTGCAAGGCGAGGGTTACTTTACCGGCGTTCCCGCAATTTTTATTCGTTTACAGGGATGCCCGGTTGGCTGTGCCTGGTGTGATACCAAACATACGTGGGATAAACTCGCAGATCGGGAAGTGTCGCTGTTTAGCGTTCTGGCGAAAACCAAAGAGAGCGATAAGTGGGGGGCTGGCAGCGCGGAAGATCTGCTGGCCATTATTGGTCGTCAGGGCTGGACGGCGCGCCATGTGGTCATTACCGGGGGCGAACCCTGCATCCACGATCTGACGCCGCTGACCGAACTGCTCGAAAAGAACGGTTACAGTTGCCAGATTGAAACCAGCGGCACGCATGAAGTGCGCTGCTCCCACACCACATGGGTAACGGTATCGCCTAAAGTAAACATGCGCGGCGGCTACGACGTACTGTCTCAGGCGCTGGAACGTGCTGATGAGATTAAACACCCGGTAGGGCGAGTACGTGATATCGAAGCGCTGGATGAACTGCTGGCGACGCTGACGGACGAAAAACAGCGCGTGATTGCGCTGCAGCCTATCAGCCAGAAAGAAGACGCCACGCGCCTGTGCATTGAAACCTGTATCGCGCGTAACTGGCGCCTGTCGATGCAGACGCACAAATACCTGAATATTGCCTAAAAAAAGCCCGGTGGCGCTAGCGCTTACCGGGCCTACGTTTCCAGGCTTTTGTTGGCCGGGTAAGGCGAAGCCGATCCCCGGCAAGCATCACTCGCCGCGATACACGCAGCCTGCCGTACAGGTCTCTTTGATCATCACTGCGCTCAGCAGCGGTACCAGCGGTTTCATCTGATCCCAAATCCATTTTGCCAGCACTTCGCTGGTCGGGTTTTCAAGGCCCGGGATATCGTTCAGGTAATAGTGATCCAGACGATCGTAAGTCGGCTTAAATGCCGCCTTCAGCTCAGCAAAGTCCATGATCCAACCGGTATGCGGATCAACTTCACCGGTGATCTCAAGACGCACCATAAACGAATGCCCGTGCAGACGGCCGCATTTATGTCCTTCAGGAACATGCGGAAGGTGGTGGGCGGCTTCGAAGGTGAAATCTTTAAACAGTGTGGTGGACATGATCGCTCTCAGTAATGCGGAAAAAACCGCCGCATAGTACCGGAAAGCACAATTTTTAGCATTAACTAAAACGGCCTTTACCTTCATTGCAGCAAAAAAGCCGTCGCTTTGTGATTTATATCCTTATTTTACAGTCGGTTAGTTTATCGCTTTTACCGTTAAGAACGATAACTAAAACAGGTTAGTCCATTTGGTTATTTATTATTTCCATCCCTTCTTTAATTGTTATTATCCTCGCCGTTAACCTTATCTTCAGTTTGGATTTATTCGCTTAAAGTCCGCTTGGCTACTGGAACATAACGACGCATGACAACACAGGCCCCACCTTCAAATTTGCTTCCCCTGAACCCGGAGCAACTGGCGCGCCTTCAGGCTGCCACCTCTGATTTTTCTCCCACCCAGCTTGCCTGGGTCTCCGGCTATTTCTGGGGAATGCTCAACCAGCAGCCTGGCGCTGTGGCTGCGGCTCCGGCAACGGCGGTAGAAATTCCTGCCATTACGCTTATCTCCGCTTCGCAGACGGGCAATGCCCGCCGCGTGGCAGAAGCGCTGCGTGACGACCTGCTGGCCGCCAAACTGAACGTGAACCTGGTAAACGCCGGGGATTATAAATTCAAACAGATCGCGTCAGAAAAACTGCTGGTGGTTGTGGCCTCAACGCAGGGCGAGGGTGAACCCGCTGAAGAGGCGGTCGCGCTGCATAAATTCTTGTTCTCGAAAAAAGCGCCCAGACTCGATGGCACTGCGTTTGCCGTGTTCGGCCTGGGCGATACCTCTTATGAATTCTTCTGCCAGTCCGGTAAAGATTTCGACAGCAAGCTGGCGGAGCTGGGCGCAGAGCGCCTGCTGGACCGCGTTGATGCAGATGTGGAATACCAGGCTGCCGCTGCAGAGTGGCGTGCGCGCATTGTTGACGTGCTGAAAGCACGCGTACCGAAAGAGACACCAGCCCAGGCAGCGATCACCGCGACCGGCGTGGTCAACGACATTCACACCAGCCCGTACACCAAAGAGGCGCCGCTGTCGGCAAGCCTGTCGGTTAATCAAAAAATTACCGGTCGCGACTCTGAAAAAGATGTGCGCCATATCGAAATCGATCTGGGCGACTCGGGTCTGCGTTATCAGCCTGGCGATGCGCTGGGGGTCTGGTATCAAAACGATCCGGCGCTGGTCAAGGAGCTGGTCGAACTGCTGTGGCTGAAAGGCGACGAGCCTGTCACCGTCGAAGGCAAAACGCAGCCGCTCTCTGAAGCGCTGCAGTGGCACTTCGAGCTGACGGTAAATACCGCCAATATCGTTGAGAACTATGCCACCTTAACGCGCAGCGAATCGCTGCTGCCGTTAGTGGGCGATAAGGCAAAGCTGCAGCATTACGCGGCGACCACACCGATTGTCGATATGGTGCGTTTCTCTCCGGCACAACTGGATGCCGACGCGCTGATCGGCCTGCTGCGTCCGCTTACGCCGCGTCTGTACTCCATTGCCTCATCGCAGGCTGAAGTCGAGAGCGAAGTGCACATCACCGTGGGCGTGGTGCGGTACGACATCGAAGGCCGTGCCCGCGCGGGCGGTGCCTCCAGCTTCCTGGCCGATCGCGTGGAGGAAGAGGGCGAAGTGCGCGTCTTTATCGAGCACAACGACAACTTCCGTCTGCCGGCGAACCCGGAAACGCCGGTAATCATGATTGGCCCGGGTACCGGCATTGCGCCGTTCCGTGCCTTTATGCAGCAGCGTGCGGCGGACGAGGCACCGGGTAAAAACTGGCTGTTCTTCGGTAACCCGCACTTTACCGAAGATTTCCTCTATCAGGTTGAGTGGCAGCGCTACGTGAAAGAAGGGGTGCTGACCCGTATCGATCTGGCCTGGTCGCGCGATCAGAAAGAAAAAGTATACGTACAAGACAAACTGCGCGAACAGGGCGCAGAGCTGTGGCGCTGGATCAATGACGGTGCCCACATTTATGTCTGCGGTGACGCCAATCGCATGGCGAAAGACGTTGAGCAGGCACTGCTGGAAGTGATTGCCGAATTCGGTGGTATGGATGCCGAAGCGGCGGATGAATTTTTAAGTGAGCTGCGCGTTGAGCGCCGTTATCAGCGAGATGTCTACTAATGAGCGAAAAACATCCAGGACCCCTGGTGGTCGAAGGTAAACTGTCAGACGCCGAGCGCATGAAGCTGGAAAGCAACTATCTGCGCGGCACCATTGCTGAAGATCTGAATGACGGTCTCACCGGCGGTTTCAAAGGCGACAACTTCCTGCTGATCCGTTTCCACGGCATGTATCAACAGGATGACCGCGACATTCGCGCCGAGCGTGCTGAACAGAAGCTGGAGCCGCGTCACGCGATGCTGTTGCGCTGCCGTCTGCCGGGCGGAGTGATCACCACGACACAGTGGCAGGCGATTGATAAATTCGCCGGTGAAAACACCATTTATGGCAGCATTCGTCTGACCAACCGTCAGACCTTCCAGTTCCACGGCATTCTGAAGAAGAACGTGAAGCCGGTACACCAGATGCTGCACTCCGTCGGACTGGACGCGCTGGCGACGGCCAACGACATGAACCGTAACGTGCTCTGCACCTCGAACCCGTATGAGTCCGAGCTGCACGCTGAAGCCTATGAGTGGGCGAAGAAGATCTCCGAGCACCTGCTGCCGCGCACCCGCGCCTATGCGGAGATCTGGCTCGATCAGGAAAAAGTTGCGACCACCGATGAAGAACCGATCCTCGGTCAGACCTATCTGCCGCGTAAGTTCAAAACCACGGTGGTGATCCCGCCGCAGAACGACATCGATCTGCACGCCAACGACATGAACTTTGTGGCAATTGCCGAAAACGGCAAGCTGGTGGGCTTTAACCTGCTGGTGGGCGGCGGTCTGTCCATTGAACACGGTAACAAGAAAACCTATGCCCGCACCGCGAGCGAGTTCGGCTTCCTGCCGCTGGAGCATACGCTGGCCGTGGCGGAAGCGGTGGTCACCACCCAGCGCGACTGGGGTAACCGTACCGACCGTAAAAACGCGAAAACCAAATACACCCTGGAGCGCGTGGGCGTTGAGACGTTCAAAGAGGAAGTGGAGCGTCGCGCGGGGATCAAATTTGAGCCGATCCGCCCTTACGAATTCACCGGTCGCGGCGATCGCATCGGCTGGGTAAAAGGCATCGACAATAAATGGCACCTGACGCTGTTTATCGAAAACGGCCGTATTCTGGATTACCCGGGCCGTCCGCTGAAAACCGGCCTGCTGGAAATCGCGAAGATCCACAAAGGTGAGTTCCGCATTACCGCCAACCAGAATCTGATTATTGCTGGTGTGCCGGAAAGTGAAAAGGCGAAAATTGAGGCGCTGGCGCGTGACCATGGGTTGATGAATGCGGTCAAACCGCAGCGCGAAAACTCGATGGCCTGCGTGTCGTTCCCGACCTGTCCGCTGGCGATGGCGGAAGCGGAACGTTTCCTGCCGTCATTTACGGACAAAGTGGAAGCGATTCTGGAAAAACACGGTATTCCGGACGAGCATATTGTTATGCGCGTAACCGGCTGTCCGAACGGCTGTGGCCGCGCGATGCTGGCCGAGCTTGGGCTGGTGGGGAAAGCGCCGGGTCGCTATAACCTGCACTTGGGCGGTAACCGTATCGGCACGCGTATTCCGCGTATGTTCCGCGAGAATATCACTGAGCCAGAAATTCTCGATTCCATCGACGAGCTTGTCGGGCGCTGGGCGAAAGAGCGCGAAGCGGGTGAAGGCTTCGGCGACTTTACGGTGCGTGCGGGCATTATTCGCCCGGTGCTCGATCCCGCAAGGGATTTCTGGGAGTAACCACGAGAGGTAATTATGTCCGTACTCGATCTAAACGCGCTTAACGCATTGCCAAAAGTCGAACGCATTCTGGCACTCGCAGAAACCAACGCCCAACTGGAAAAGCTGGACGCCGAAGGGCGCGTGGCGTGGGCGCTGGAAAACCTGCCGGGTGACTACGTGCTGTCGTCGAGCTTTGGCATTCAGGCGGCGGTCAGTTTGCATCTGGTGAATCAGATCCGCCCGGATATTCCGGTGATCCTCACCGATACCGGCTATCTGTTCCCGGAAACCTACCAGTTTATCGATGAGCTGACGGACAAGCTTAAGCTGAACCTGAAAGTGTACCGCGCGGAGCAGAGCGCGGCCTGGCAGGAGGCGCGCTACGGCAAACTCTGGGAGCAGGGCGTTGAGGGCATTGAGAAATACAATGAGATCAACAAGGTCGAGCCGATGAACCGTGCGCTGAAAGAGCTGAACGCGCGGACCTGGTTTGCCGGTCTTCGCCGCGAGCAGTCCGGCAGCCGGGCCACGCTGCCGGTGCTGGCGGTGCAGCGCGGCGTGTTTAAAGTGCTGCCGATCATCGACTGGGATAACCGTACGGTGTACCAGTATCTGCAAAAGCACGGGCTGAAATACCATCCGCTGTGGGATCAGGGCTACCTGTCCGTGGGGGATACCCACACCACGCGCAAATGGGAACCGGGAATGGCGGAAGAAGAGACGCGATTCTTTGGGCTGAAGCGCGAGTGCGGGTTACACGAAGGGTAATGATTTTTCCTCCCTCTCCCGGTGGGAGAGGGTTGGGGTGAGGGCATCAGGCCGCACGACCTCAGGCTTTCCCCGCTTTCGCCAGCTCCTTCACCAGCGGCAGCATCACTTTCACCACATCGCGGCTGCGGTGCTCAATGCGCTGCGGCAGTGCGCTATCAATATGCTGCTGATTATCCAGCATCACGTTATGCCAGCTCGTCCCGTCCGGAAAGGCTTTCGTTTTAGCCCGCTGCTGATAGCCATCTTTCTTGCCTAACGCCCAGTTGGTGGCTTCGACGTACAGCACCGGGATGCCCGCTTTATCGAACACTTCACCGTCGTTACAGCAGCCCGTTCCGCGCGGATAAGCCGGATTGCCGCCAGGATTGGTCGTGGCATACACGCCATGGCTGCGCGCAATCGCCAGCGCCCGGTCACGGGTCAGTTTACGCACGGTACCCGGCGTACTCTGTCCGCTATTAAAATAGAGCTTATCGCCAACGATTAAATTATCGAGGTTAATCACCAGCAGCGTATTTTTCTTCTCCTCAGCGCTCATGCGCTTAAGGAAATTCTCCGCGCCGAGTTTGCCTTCCTCTTCGCCGCTGGTTGCCACAAAGCGAATACCGTATTTTGTCGGAATGTTTTTCATTCGCTCGGCCAGTTCAAGCATCACGCCCAGACCCGCCGCGTTATCGTCCAGCCCCTGCAGCGTCAGCCCGCCCAGATTGTTATCGGTATCGGCGTCGCTCATGGGCGCGTAAGTGTCCAGGTGCGCCATAATAATGATCTGCTCAGCCGCGCTACCTTCATGTGCCGCAATAACGGTACTGCCGGTCACGTTATGCCAGTTTTTTGTTTTATTTCGTGAGGTGTAGATATAGCGGCTGTGAAACGACCGGATATCGCTCTGGTAGCCCATATCGGCAAACTGCTGGCGAAGATAGTCAGCGGAAAGCATTTCCGCAGGGGAGCCGGTCATGCGTCCGGGAAAAACGGTGGCAATATGCCGCGCCTGCATATTGGCGATTTCACCATACGGTTGATTTTTTGCCTGAGCCGGAAGGATAAAGCAAACGCCGAGCGCCAGGGCAACGTATCGGTGGCGCATTGCGGAAAACATAGTGAGTCCTTAAAAACAGAGCAAAATTATAACCCGCTTAGTATGAAACTGTGATCGGCCATACACAATTTGAATTGCTCTTAAATGCCCGAAATTTCGCGTGTTAAGCACTTTTTGATATTTGCTTTTTCATCGCGTTATTCCATTGAGTAACTACTCATTCCAATTCGTAATTTCATTCGGTCTAAGCCGCCCCCTATAGTCCCTCTATTCCTCGTTGTTAGTGAGTTGTTGCTTGTGGACTATCTGCCCCTTTTTGCTGCGATTAAAGAAAAACCGGTACTGGTTGTGGGTACGGGTGAAATTGCCGATCGCAAAATCGCGTTTCTGCAGCGCGCGGGCGCGCAGGTGCGGGTTGTCGCAGAAACGGAGTTCGACGAGTCACAAATCGACAGCGTGGTGCTGGTGATTGCAGCGACGGAGGATCGCGAACTCAACCGACGCGTTTCCGAGGCCGCTCAGGCGCGTTACCGCCTGGTGAACGTGGTCGACGACCAGCCTTTGTGCTCGTTTATCTTCCCGTCGATTGTCGACCGCTCGCCGCTGCTGGTGGCGATCTCCTCCGGCGGTACCGCACCGGTGCTGGCGCGCGTGCTGCGGGAAAAGATTGAAGCGCTGTTACCAACCAGTCTCGGACGTATGGCAGAGAAAGCGAGCTACTGGCGCAACCATCTGAAAACCCGCCTGACCAGCGTAACGGAACGCCGTCGCTTCTGGGAGCGGGTATTCCGTGGCCGCTTTGCCAGCCTGATGCACGCCGGTAATGAGACGGCAGCGCAAAAAATCCTCGAAGACGAGCTGGATAACCCCGGCAGCACGGGCGGCGAGATCATTCTGGTAGGTGCTGGTCCGGGTGATGCCGGGTTACTGACCTTACGCGGACTGCAGGTGCTGCAGGACGCGGACGTGGTGTTCTATGACCATCTGGTCACCGACGGTGTGCGCGAGCTAATTCGTCGCGATGCCGAGCAAATCTGCGTGGGTAAACGCGCAGGCGAGCACTCGGTACCGCAGCACGACACCAATCAGATGCTGGTTGCCGCAGCGAAAGCAGGCAAAACCGTGGTGCGCCTTAAAGGGGGCGATCCGTTCATCTTTGGTCGCGGTGGCGAAGAACTGCAGGCGGCAGCCGAAGCGGGCGTGCCGTTCCAGGTGGTGCCGGGGATTACGGCGGCCTCCGCGGTAACGGCCTACGCAGGTATTCCGCTTACGCACCGCGATTACGCCCAGAGCGTGACCTTTGTGACTGGTCATTATAAGGCCGACAGTACGCCGTTTGACTGGTCGCATCTCGCCCAGAGCCGACAGACGCTGGCCATCTATATGGGCACCATGAAGGCGGCGGACATCAGTGAACAACTTATTCAGCACGGTCGCGAGGCGACAACGCCGGTGGCCGTGATTTCTCGCGGTACCCGCGTCGATCAGCGTGTGGTGACCGGTACGCTACAAGACCTTGCAGTCCTGGCGAAAGACGCCCCAATGCCCGCGCTTATCGTGGTGGGCGAAGTGGTACAGCTGCACAGCACGCTCGCCTGGTTTCAACATACAACAGACTCAGAGGGGTTTGGCTCCTCTGTGGTGAATCTGGCTTAAGGAACGGTTATGGACCAAAAACGACTTACTCACCTGCGACAGCTTGAAGCGGAAAGTATCCATATTATCCGCGAAGTGGCCGCCGAGTTCTCTAACCCGGTGATGATGTACTCCATCGGTAAAGATTCCAGCGTGATGCTGCATCTGGCGCGTAAAGCGTTTTATCCGGGTACGCTGCCGTTCCCGCTGCTGCACGTGGATACCGGCTGGAAATTCCGTGAGATGTATGAGTTCCGCGACCGTACTGCCAAAGCCTATGGCTGTGAGCTGCTGGTGCATAAAAACCCGGAAGGGGTGGCGATGGGCATTAACCCGTTTGTTCACGGCAGCGCCAAACACACCGACATCATGAAAACCGAAGGGCTGAAGCAGGCGCTGAACAAGTACGGTTTTGACGCCGCTTTCGGCGGTGCGCGCCGTGACGAGGAGAAATCCCGCGCCAAAGAGCGTATTTACTCCTTCCGCGACCGCTTCCACCGCTGGGATCCGAAAAACCAGCGTCCTGAGCTGTGGCACAACTACAACGGCCAGATCAACAAAGGCGAAAGCATTCGCGTCTTCCCGCTCTCCAACTGGACCGAGCTGGATATCTGGCAGTACATCTATCTGGAAAATATCGAGATCGTTCCGCTTTACCTGGCGGCTGAGCGCCCGGTGCTGGAGCGTGACGGCATGCTGATGATGATCGACGACGATCGCATTGATTTACAGCCGGGCGAAGTGATCAAAAAACAGATGGTGCGTTTCCGTACTCTTGGTTGCTGGCCGCTGACCGGCGCGGTGGAGTCCAACGCGCAAACGCTGCCAGAGATCATCGAAGAGATGCTGGTATCGACCACCAGCGAGCGACAGGGGCGCGTCATTGACCGCGACCAGGCAGGCTCGATGGAGCTGAAGAAACGTCAGGGTTATTTCTAAGGAGCCGCCATGAACACCACGATTGCCCAACAAATTGCCAACGAAGGCGGCGTAGAAGCATACCTGCACGCGCAACAACACAAGAGCCTGCTGCGCTTTCTGACCTGCGGTAGCGTTGATGACGGTAAAAGCACGCTGATTGGTCGCCTGCTGCACGACACGCGTCAGATCTATGAAGACCAGCTCTCTTCCCTGCATAACGACAGCAAACGTCATGGTACTCAGGGCGAAAAGCTCGACCTGGCGCTTTTGGTGGACGGCCTGCAGGCGGAGCGCGAGCAGGGCATCACCATTGATGTTGCGTACCGCTATTTCTCCACCGAAAAACGCAAATTTATTATTGCCGACACGCCGGGGCATGAGCAGTACACCCGCAACATGGCCACCGGTGCATCAACCTGTGAGCTGGCGATCCTGCTGATCGACGCCCGTAAAGGCGTGCTGGATCAAACCCGTCGTCACAGCTTCATCTCCACGCTGCTGGGGATCAAACACCTGGTGGTGGCGGTGAATAAAATGGATCTGGTGAACTTCAGCGAAGAGACCTTCGAGGAGATCCGCCAGAGCTACCTGACCTTTGCTGAACAGTTGCCGGGTAACCTTGATATTCGCTTTGTGCCGCTCTCGGCGCTGGAAGGGGATAACGTTGCCTCCCAGAGCGCCAACATGCCGTGGTACAGCGGCCCGATGCTGCTGGAAGTGCTGGAGACGGTTGAAATTCAGCGCGTGGTAGATACCCAGCCAATGCGCTTCCCGGTGCAGTACGTGAACCGCCCGAACCTCGATTTTCGCGGCTTCTCCGGCACCCTCGCCTCGGGCACCGTCACGGTGGGGCAGCGCGTCAAAGTGCTGCCGTCGGGTGTGGAGTCGTCCATTGCCCGTATCGTCACCTTTGATGGCGATCTGCAGGAAGCGGGTGCCGGTGAAGCGGTGACGCTGGTGCTGAAAGATGAGATTGATATCAGCCGCGGCGATCTGCTGGTGGATGCGCAGGAAACGCTGGCGGCGGTGCAGGGTGCTGCCGTGGATGTGGTGTGGATGGCTGAACAGCCGCTGACCGCAGGCCAAAGCTACGACATCAAAATTGCCGGTAAGAAAACCCGCGCCCGCGTGGACGGTATCCACTTCCAGGTGGACATCAACAATCTGACCCAGCGTGAAGTGAGCGAACTGCCGCTGAACGGTATTGGCCTGGTAGATCTCACCTTTGACGAGCCGCTGGTGCTGGACAAATATCAGCAAAATCCGGTAACGGGTGGACTTATCTTTATCGATCGCCTGACCAACGTTACGGTTGGTGCAGGTATGGTCCGCGAGCCTAATCAACAGGCGGCAGCGGTGTCTGAATTCAGCGCCTTTGAGCTTGAGCTGAATGCGCTGGTGCGTAAGCACTTCCCGCACTGGGGCGCACGCGATCTGCTGGGAGGCAAGTAATGGCCGCCCATGATGAGAACGTCGTCTGGCATCCTCATCCGGTCACCGTCGCTCAGCGGGAACAACTCCACGGCCACCGTGGGGTTGTGCTGTGGTTTACCGGGCTGTCCGGCTCCGGTAAATCGACGGTCGCGGGCGCGCTGGAAGAGGCGCTGCATCAGCAGGGGGTGAGCACCTACCTGCTGGATGGCGACAACGTGCGTCACGGCCTGTGCAGTGATTTAGGGTTTAGCGATGAAGACCGCAAGGAGAATATCCGTCGGGTTGGGGAAGTGGCCAGCCTGATGGCGGATGCCGGGCTGGTGGTGCTGACCGCGTTTATCTCGCCTCATCGCGCCGAGCGGCAGATGGTACGCGAGCGCGTCGGTCAGGATCGATTTATCGAGGTGTTTGTCGATACGCCGCTGGAAATCTGCGAAGCGCGCGATCCGAAAGGGCTGTACAAAAAAGCCCGCGCAGGCGAGCTGCGAAACTTCACCGGCATCGATTCGGTCTACGAAGCGCCTGAATCCCCTGAGATTCACCTGGAAGGTCAACAATTGGTAACAAATTTAGTAAGCCAATTATTAGACCTGCTCAGACGGGACGATATTATCAGATCCTGAGACGGTATCGTTCGGGAGCTGTCTTCCCGAACGATGAGTCACGGTCACAGGATTAGCTATGCGCAACAGTGAAAACTACATGATTACCACCGGGTCGGATCCGATAGCGACCGACGACGAGACGACCTGGTCCTTTCCCGGGGCCTTCGTCGGCTTCGTCTCGTGGTTGCTGGCGCTGGGCATCCCGTTTCTCATCTACGGCGGTAACACGCTGTTCTTCTTTCTCTACACCTGGCCCTTCTTCCTGGCGCTGATGCCCGTGGCGGTTGTCGTCGGCATCGCCCTGCATTCACTGCTTAACGGCAAACTCCTGTACAGTACCGTTGTCACGATTGTGACGGTGGTCCTGATGTTTGGTCTGTTATTTTTGTGGCTCATGGGCTAACTTCAGCCATAATTCAAACCGTAACCAACTGTGTGACGATATTGAGCAGGGCGATTCTGCGGAAAAAATGTGGTACATTTGCCCGCGATGTTGCGGCATCTCTGTTACTCCGGCATAGAGCGCCGGGGGCGTTGTGGGATGAAGATGCCGTTTTTCAGGGGGCAGGATGGGTAAACTAACGCTGCTGTTGCTGGCTCTGCTGGTCTGGCTGCAATATTCGCTGTGGTTCGGTAAAAACGGACTGCACGACTATAGCCGGGTAAGCGATGACGTCGCGGCTCAGCAGGCAACTAACGCCAAACTTAAGGCGCGAAACGATCAACTCTTTGCTGAAATTGATGACCTCAATGGCGGGCAGGAGGCGATTGAGGAACGCGCACGCAATGAACTCAGTATGACTAAACCGGGCGAAACCTTTTATCGTCTGGTTCCGGATGCGTCTAAACGCAATCAGGGCTCAGCACAAAACAATCGATAATCAGGCCCAGGATTACGACATGGCAGTGACTTTTTCGGACGTATGCGCCGTGGTGCCGGCCGCGGGTTTTGGCCGGCGCATGCAGACAGAATGTCCCAAGCAATACCTCTCTATTGGCGATAAAACGATCCTCGAACATGCCGTGGCGGCGCTGCTGGCGCACCCCCGAGTGACGCGTGTCATCATCGCCATCAGTCCGGGCGATGCCCGGTTCGCACAGTTACCGCTGGCCGCTCATCCGCAGATCACCGTCGTTGATGGCGGTGCCGAGCGCGCCGATTCCGTGCTGGCGGGCATCCAGGCCGCTGGCGATGCCCAGTGGGTACTGGTCCACGACGCTGCGCGCCCGTGCCTGCATCAGGACGATCTTGCGCGCCTGCTGGCGCTGAGTGAAACCAGTAAAGTCGGTGGCATTCTGGCCGCGCCGGTACGCGATACCATGAAGCGTGCCGAGCCTGGCAAACAGGCTATCGCGCATACCGTTGAGCGCGTCGATCTCTGGCACGCGCTGACGCCACAATTTTTCCCCCGCGAATTACTCCACGACTGCTTAACGCGCGCGCTTAAAGAAGGTGCGACCATCACCGACGAAGCCTCTGCGCTGGAGTATTGCGGTTTCCACCCAACGCTTGTTGAAGGGCGCGCTGATAATATAAAAGTGACGCGTCCGGAAGATTTACAGCTCGCGGAATTTTATCTTACCCGTTCGACCCATCAGGAGAAGGCATAATGCGAATTGGACACGGTTTTGATGTACACGCCTTTGGAGGCGTTGGCCCAATTATCATTGGCGGCGTGCGCATTCCTTATGAAAAAGGGCTGCTGGCGCATTCTGATGGCGACGTGGCACTACACGCCTTAACCGACGCCTTACTGGGCGCGGCGGCGCTGGGCGATATCGGCAAGCTGTTCCCGGACACCGATCCGGCGTTTAAAGGCGCAGACAGCCGTGCGCTGTTGCGTGAAGCCTGGCGCCGTATTCAGGCGAAGGGCTACACCCTGGGTAACGTCGATGTGACGATCATCGCTCAGGCCCCTAAAATGCTGCCGCATATTCCTCAGATGCGCGTATTTATCGCTGAAGATCTGGGCTGCCATATGGATGACGTCAACGTCAAAGCGACCACCACGGAGAAACTGGGCTTTACCGGTCGCGGCGAAGGCATCGCCTGCGAAGCCGTGGCGCTGCTGGTGAAGGCGAGCAAATGACCGATTTTGACAACCTGACCTACCTGCACGGTAAACCGCTGGGGAGTGGTCTGCTGAAAGCCAGCCCCGAAGATTTCGTGGTCGTGGAAGATTTGGGCTTTGAGCCGGACGGCGAAGGCGAGCATATCCTGGTGCGCATCCTCAAAAATGGCTGCAATACCCGCTTTGTGGCCGATGCGCTGGCTAAATTTCTGAAAATCCATGCCCGCGAAGTGAGCTTCGCCGGGCAGAAAGACAAACACGCGGTCACCGAACAGTGGCTTTGCGCGCGCGTTCCCGGCAATGCGATGCCTGATTTAAGCAAATTTGAGCTTGAGGGCTGTAAGGTGCTGGAGTACGCCCGTCACAAGCGCAAACTGCGTCTGGGGGCGTTGAAAGGTAACCACTTTACCCTCGTACTGCGTGAAGTGACCGACCGTGACGACGTGGAAAAGCGCTTGCAGGCCATCAATGAACGCGGTGTGCCTAACTATTTTGGCGCACAGCGTTTTGGCATCGGCGGCAGTAACCTGCAGGGCGCACTGCGCTGGGCGCAGAGCGATGCGCCGGTGCGTGACAGGAATAAACGCAGTTTTTGGTTGTCGGCGGCCCGCAGTGCGTTGTTTAATCAGATCGTAAGCGAACGGCTGAAAAAACCGGACGCGAATCAAGTTGTTGTCGGCGATGCGCTACAATTAGCGGGACGCGGTAGCTGGTTTGTGGCAACGGCCGAAGAAATGGCCGATGTACAGTCGCGCGTGGACGCTAAAACGCTGATGATCACCGCAGCCTTGCCCGGCACGGGCGACTGGGGAACGCAGGGTGACGCGCTGGCCGCGGAGCAGGCAGCCGTGGCCGAAGCGCAAGAATTACAATCATTGCTGGTGCGGGAAAAAGTCGAAGCAGCACGCCGGGCGATGTTGCTCTACCCGCAGCAGCTAAGCTGGAACTGGTGGGATGACGTAACCGTTGAGTTACGTTTCTGGCTGCCGGCAGGTAGCTTTGCCACCAGTGTTGTCAGGGAACTTATCAACACGTCGGGTGATTATGCGAATATTGCTGAGTAACGATGACGGGATCCATGCGCCAGGCATTCAGACGCTGGCGAAACACCTTCGCGAATTTGCGGATGTGCAGGTCGTGGCTCCCGATCGTAACCGCAGTGGAGCGTCTAACTCATTGACGCTGGAGTCGTCGCTTCGCACCTTTGCTTTTGAAAATGGCGATATTGCCGTGCAGATGGGCACGCCAACGGACTGCGTTTTTCTGGGGGTGAATGCGCTGATGCGCCCGCGCCCGGATATCGTCGTTTCCGGGATTAACGCCGGGCCGAATCTGGGTGATGACGTTATCTACTCTGGTACCGTGGCGGCCGCAATGGAAGGCCGTCATCTTGGCTTTCCGGCGCTGGCGGTATCGTTAAATGGTCACACTCATTACGACACGGCGGCAGCGGTAACCTGTTCTATCCTGCGGGCACTTAGCCGTGAACCGCTGCGTACCGGACGCATCCTCAACATCAACGTGCCGGATCTCCCGCTGAATGAAATCAAGGGCATTCGCGTCACGCGTTGCGGAAGCCGTCATCCGGCCGATCAGGTCATCCCGCAGCAGGATCCGCGCGGCAACACGCTCTACTGGATTGGCCCTCCTGGCGATAAGTGCGATGCGGGGCCGGATACTGACTTTGCCGCTGTGGATGAAGGCTATGTCTCGGTAACGCCGCTGCACGTAGATTTAACCGCGTATAGCGCGCATGATGTGGTGTCGGGCTGGCTTGATCGCGCAGGAGTGATCGCGCAATGGTAAGCAAACGTGTACAAACTCTTCTGGAACAACTTCGCGCACAGGGGATCCGCGACGAGCATGTGCTTGACGCGCTCGCCCAGGTTCCGCGTGAGAAATTTGTAGATGAGGCGTTTGAACACAAAGCGTGGGAAAACGTGGCCTTGCCCATCGGGCAGGGCCAGACGATTTCGCAGCCCTACATGGTGGCGCGCATGACGGAGCTGCTGGAGCTCACCCCCGACTCCCGCGTGCTGGAGATTGGCACCGGGTCCGGGTATCAGACTGCGATTCTGGCGCATCTGGTGCATCATGTGTGCTCGGTTGAGCGGATCAAAGGTTTACAGTGGCAGGCGCGTCGTCGCCTGAAACAACTTGATTTACACAATGTTTCGACACGACACGGTGATGGATGGCAGGGTTGGCAGGCTCGCGCCCCGTTTGACGCTATCATCGTGACGGCGGCTCCACCGGAGATCCCTGCGGCCCTGTTGTCGCAGCTGGATGAGGGGGGCATTCTTGTATTGCCTGTTGGCGATGAGCAGCAGCTGTTAAAGCGCGTTCGTCGACGTGGCGACGAGTTTATTATCGATACCGTAGAAGCCGTGCGCTTTGTGCCTCTGGTAAAGGGGGAACTGGCCTAAGACTCGGAATTATCCAGGGTTATTAAGGCAAATTCAGCGTATGGTGTGGCGCGAAAGAGTCGTGCCATCACGGTTAATTTTAAGTCACTGGTAGTTAACACATTCCTGGGGGATAAATGAGCGCGGGAAGCCCTAAATTCACCATCAGCCGTGTTGCGGCATTATCACTGGTTTCGCTCTGGCTGGCAGGCTGTTCGAGTTCTAACAATGCACCTGCGCCTGTCAGTTCTGTTGGCGGAAACAGCGGCTCCGGTAACACGTCCAGCGGAATGTTGATCACGCCGCCACCTAAAATGGGCACTGCTGCGCCGCAGCAAACACCACAAATTCAGCCTGTGCAACATCCTGTTACACAGCCAACACAGATTCAGCCAGTCGAACAACCTGTTCAGACCCAAAATGGCCGCATTGTGTATAACCGTCAGTATGGGAACATTCCGAAAGGCAGCTATACCGGCGGCAGCACCTATACCGTGAAACGTGGCGATACGCTGTTCTATATCGCGTGGATCACCGGGAACGATTTCCGTGACCTCGCGCAGCGCAACAACGTCCAGGCACCGTATGCGCTGGAAGTCGGGCAGACGCTCCAGGTGGGCAACGCGACGGGTACGCCGCTTACGCCTGGCAATACCGTTTCTGCAGCCGACGTGACCGCGCAAAATAACAGCGTTAAGCCTGCACAAAAATCCACCACGGTGGTTGCTTCACAACCTGTAATTACGTATTCTGAAGATTCAGGTGATCAGACTGCTAACAAAATGTTGCCGAATAATAAAGGGACTGCGACTGTTGTCACAGCACCGGCTACGGCACCTGTGGTTAGCTCTACTGAACCGACTGCCAGCAGTATGAGTTCCAGTTCGCCAATCTCAACCTGGCGCTGGCCAACTGACGGTAAGGTTATCGAGAACTTCTCTTCCTCCGAAGGAGGGAACAAAGGGATCGATATCGCAGGAAGTAAGGGACAGGCTATCATCGCGACCGCAGACGGACGCGTTGTGTATGCCGGTAACGCTCTGCGCGGTTACGGTAATCTTATTATCATCAAACACAACGATGATTACCTGAGTGCCTACGCCCATAACGACACAATGCTGGTCCGGGAACAACAAGAAGTTAAGGCGGGGCAAAAAATCGCTACCATGGGTAGCACCGGAACCAGTTCTACACGCTTGCATTTTGAAATTCGTTACAAGGGGAAATCCGTAAACCCGCTGCAGTATTTGCCGCAGCGATAAATTGACGGGGCATGCCAGCCAGGGTGTCTCGTTCAGGGATCACGGGTAGGAGCCACCTTATGAGTCAGAATACGCTGAAAGTTCATGATTTAAATGAAGATGCGGAATTTGATGAGAACGGAGCAGAGGCTTTTGACGAAAAAGCCTTAGTAGAAGAGGAACCCAGTGATAACGATTTGGCTGAAGAAGAGCTGTTATCGCAGGGTGCCACACAGCGTGTACTGGACGCGACTCAGCTTTACCTTGGGGAGATTGGTTACTCCCCACTGTTAACGGCCGAAGAAGAAGTCTATTTCGCACGTCGTGCTTTGCGTGGTGATGTTGCCTCGCGCCGTCGCATGATTGAAAGTAACTTGCGTCTGGTCGTGAAAATTGCCCGTCGTTACGGCAATCGTGGTCTGGCTCTGCTGGATCTGATTGAAGAGGGCAACTTAGGTCTCATCCGCGCAGTAGAGAAGTTTGACCCTGAACGTGGGTTCCGCTTCTCCACCTACGCGACCTGGTGGATTCGTCAGACCATCGAACGGGCCATTATGAACCAAACCCGTACGATTCGCCTGCCGATTCACATCGTCAAAGAGTTGAACGTCTATCTGCGTACCGCGCGCGAGTTGTCCCATAAACTGGACCACGAGCCAAGCGCAGAAGAGATTGCTGAGCAACTCGACAAACCGGTTGATGACGTAAGCCGCATGCTGCGTCTCAACGAGCGCATTACCTCGGTTGACACCCCGCTGGGTGGCGACTCCGAAAAAGCGCTGCTGGATATCCTGGCCGATGAAAAAGACAACGGCCCGGAAGACACCACGCAGGACGATGACATGAAACAGAGCATCGTCAAATGGCTGTTCGAACTGAACGCCAAACAGCGTGAAGTGCTGGCACGTCGTTTCGGTTTACTGGGGTATGAAGCTGCGACACTGGAAGACGTCGGCCGTGAAATTGGCCTGACCCGTGAACGTGTTCGTCAGATTCAGGTTGAAGGTCTGCGCCGCCTGCGTGAAATTCTGCAGGGGCAAGGTCTGAATATCGAAGCGCTGTTCCGCGAATAAGCAACCTTTCGTCAAAAAAAGGCCCGTCGTGAGACGGGCCTTTTTTATCTCTTACGGCTGCGCCGTTTCGTGCAGCAGACGCCAGCTGATCTTCTCGCCATCCCGATTGAGCACCGCGGTTGACCAGCGTACGTTGACGGGCTGGTCCGGGCGGGTCTGCGTCTCCCGGTAATGAAGCACCGCACCGTTATCCCATGACTGAATCGTGGCTAGCTCATCAATGATGATTTTAAGGCCGGGTCGGCTTCCACGCTGGGCGTGCAGAAAACGGACAAGGGCGTCATGGTTTAAATGCGCTCCACTCGGGGGAACCATCAGAAAGTTTGGCTGGAAACGGGCGAGCAGGGCATCAATATTACCTTCACCGGCACCCAGCCACTTTTCCAGTGCGATATGAATATCAATGATGTCGTGTTCGAAAGGCGTCATGGTTTCTCCTGTTGCAGTTGTGCAAGCACCTGCGGGTTGTTAAGACGAAATACAGAGATGACGGGCATCAGGGTGATGGCCGAAGCAACCAGAAACATCCCGTGCCACGCGGCGACGGGGGGCAAATACCTCTGGGCCAGATCCAGCACCTGTGCCAGCAGAAAGGCACCCGCAAAAAAACTCAGCTGACGATTAAGATTCCACAGCGCGCTGGCATCAGCCATCTCTTCCCGACGCGTTGTCAGAAATGCGCTGCTCTGCGCCGTACTGCTGCAAAGACTGCCTCCTGCGCCCATTAATGCAAACGCAACGATCGCTGGCAGCGTGCCCGTGGTCGCACTGACGCTGAGCAAAAGCAGAATACCTGACGCCTGAAGCAGGCAACCCGCGATCAACAGAGGTCGGGGGCCGACACGGTTAAAGTAACGGCCCGTTGCGGTGATGGCCATAAACGATGCCAGAGACCACGGCAGCATCAGCATGCCCGTCGCGGCTGGCGTCATGTTGGCCACGCTCTGCAAATAAAACATGCCGGTGACGTTTATTCCGATAAACATGCCGGGGACACATACATAAACCATCATGGAAACGCGCAGAAGCGGATCGGCGATCAAACTCAGGTTCAGCAGTCGGTTTGCTTTCATCGCGGGCATTTCATGCTTAAGCCACAGACAGGCCAACGCAAAGGTCAGGAGAGCAACCGGGAGGGTAGCAAAAAATACCCACCGCCAGCTTAACGCCTGAACCAGTACGCCCCCTAACGCAGGTGAGCATGCGGGGGCAAGCAGTGCAACCAGCATGACGGTGGAAGAGAGCCTGGCGCGTTCATGCGCTTTAAACTGTTGCCAGGTCAGCGCCTGCCCTACGGGGATCAATAAGCCACCGCCCACGCCCTGCAGCACCCGCCAGGCAATCAGACTTTCAAGTGTGGCAGACAAGCCTGCCGCGGTGGAGGCTACGCTAAAGAGAACCAGCGAGAGAAGAATGACGTGCTTTGCCCCGATGCGGCGCGTCAGGGCACTGCTGAACGGGATCACCAGCGTCAGGCCGGCAATATACCCGTTACTGACCCAGGCGAGTGCAGAGGGCGTGGCGTGATAGGTCTGCGCCATTGCCGGAAAGGCGACGCTGGCGATAAACATGTTGATCAAATCAAGAAAAAAGCCCAGCAGATAGACTACGGCGACTTTGCTGCGATACGTCATGGTGGATCCTCCGGTGAGGGGGCGTATCGTATCGGCTTGTCCGGTGCCGATAAACGCAACAATTCGCGATATACTGTCAAAACTATTTTGACAATTATTAAGGTTAAGGATGCTGAATCTCCAGCGAACGGCGATGTTTGTGGCGGTAGCGGATGCGGGCAGTTTTACTGCCGCCGCAGAGTCGATGGGGCTGACAAAGGCCGTGGTCAGCTTCAATATTCGCCAGCTGGAAGATGAGCTGGGAGTCACTCTGCTGTTGCGATCCACCCGTCGCCTGACGTTAACCGAGGCGGGCGCGCTTTTTTATCAGCGAAGCGTCAGGCTTTTACAGGAGGCTGAACGCCTGCAGGATGACGTTCGCGCTAACCATGCCGGCCTGACCGGCGAATTGCGGATCACCACCACGCCCGAATACGGTTCGCAGGTGGTTGTGCCTTTGCTGGCCGAATTTAGCCAGCAGCATCCGGAGCTTCGCGTTCGTCATGTTTCGTCGTCTCAGCATGCCGATCTCATCTCGGAGCGCTTTGATGTCGCCATCCGGCTGGGAACACTCGCTGATTCGCGCTACCACGCCGCCTTGATTTCAAACTTTACTATCCTGCCGGTTGCCGCCCCCGGATGGCTGGCTAACCATCCCGTTGAATCTCTCGAACACCTGGCGCAGGCCGGATGGATCGTTCACGAGCGTTTACCTTCGCCGCTGCACTGGCAGGTGAAAGATGCAGATGGCAATCTGGTTGCCTTTGAGATTAAAAAAGCCCCGCGCCTGTACGCAGATAGCGCCCAGGCGCTGATGGCTTTCGCGCATGCGGGATGTGGTGTGGCGCTGCTGCCGGAGTGGCTGGTGCGAAACGCACTGAATTCGGGGGGGCTGGTATCGCTTTTACCGGGATACACGTTTGCTCAGCAGGGCATCTATGCCGTTTATCCAGATGCCCAGCATGTGCCCGCTAAGGTTCGGACATTTATTGATTTTATGCGTGCCCGGGTGAACTAGTCGCGCATCATCTTTTTGATCAGCGCCGTAAATTGTTCCCGCTCGTCCTGGCTGAGACGTCCTAAAAACGCCTCATCCACCTCATTGCCGACCGGTTTACAGCTTGCAAGCAGGGCTTCCCCTTCAGGCGTGAGGAAGACAAACCGGCGGCGCTTATCCGCAGGATCGTGTTCGCGTTTCACCAGCCCGCGCGATTCCATGCGGCTCAGCATTTCGGCCAGCGTCGCTTTTG
The DNA here is from genome assembly GCF_000025565.1 of Enterobacter cloacae subsp. cloacae ATCC 13047. NCBI lineage: Bacteria > Pseudomonadati > Pseudomonadota > Gammaproteobacteria > Enterobacterales > Enterobacteriaceae > Enterobacter > Enterobacter cloacae. Next base: position 4,188,319 of record NC_014121.1, on the reverse strand, counting down.
TGCTCACGGCAACTTCCGTCAGGGCGACCTGCTCGATCCCCGGATTTTCAGAAACAGATCGCATCACCGCATATTGCGGCTTGGTCAGCGCCGGTAAAGCATGTTGCCAGTGGGCAGTATGCTGTTGAAAAAGCTGCCGTAGCAGGTGGAACGCTTCTTGTCTCAGCTCCATGAACACTCCGACGAAAAAAATCTCCCCCTATGATAGCCGCTATTGCCTGCGATTTTAACGCAGCAGTTTTTAGCATTACGTGTGATCGTGTACGAACAATATTGTCAGGTCAGCTCACGGGGAGTAACGTAGTTATTATGTTCGTATGCGAACGAATTAATTGAGGTGCTGAATGAGATTGATCGTGGGAATGACGGGAGCAACAGGTGCTCCGCTGGGTGTGGCTTTACTGCAGGCGTTACGTGACATGCCAGAGGTTGAAACCCATCTGGTGATGTCGAAATGGGCGAAAACCACCATTGAGCTGGAAACGCCTTATACCGCGCAGGATGTCGCCGCCCTGGCAGATGTCGTTCACAGTCCTGCCGATCAGGCTGCCACCATCTCCTCCGGCTCGTTTCGTACCGACGGCATGATCGTCATTCCCTGCAGCATGAAAACGCTGGCGGGTATCCGCGCGGGCTATGCCGAAGGGCTGGTGGGCCGTGCGGCAGACGTGGTGCTGAAAGAGGGGCGCAAGCTGGTGCTGGTCCCGCGTGAAACGCCGCTCAGCACCATTCATCTGGAGAACATGCTCGCGCTTTCCCGCATGGGGGTGGCGATGGTGCCGCCCATGCCTGCGTATTACAACCACCCGCAAACCGCCGATGATATCACCCAGCATATCGTGACCCGCGTACTCGACCAGTTTGGTCTGGAGCACAAAAAGGCGCGTCGCTGGAACGGCCTGCAGGCGGCGAAACATTTTTCACAGGAGAATAACGATGGCATTTGATGATTTGAGAAGCTTCCTGCAGGCGCTAGATGAGCAAGGGCAACTGCTGAAAATTGAAGAAGAGGTCAATGCGGAGCCGGATCTGGCGGCGGCCGCTAACGCGACGGGACGTATCGGTGATGGTGCGCCTGCGCTGTGGTTCGATAACATTCGCGGGTTTACCGATGCCAGGGTGGTGATGAACACCATCGGCTCCTGGCAGAACCACGCCATTTCGATGGGGCTGCCGGCGAATACCCCGGTCAAAAAGCAGATCGATGAGTTTATTCGCCGCTGGGATAAATTCCCGGTCGCACCGGAGCGCCGGGCCAACCCCGCATGGGCGCAGAATACGGTGGACGGTGAGGAGATTAACCTGTTCGACATCCTGCCGCTGTTTCGCCTGAACGACGGGGACGGCGGTTTTTATCTCGACAAAGCGTGCGTTGTCTCGCGCGATCCGCTCGACCCGGACCATTTCGGCAAGCAGAACGTCGGTATTTACCGCATGGAAGTGAAGGGCAAACGTAAGCTCGGCCTGCAGCCGGTGCCGATGCATGATATCGCCCTGCATCTGCATAAAGCCGAAGAGCGTGGTGAAGACCTGCCGATTGCGATTACGTTGGGCAACGATCCGATCATCACCCTGATGGGCGCAACGCCGCTGAAATACGATCAGTCCGAGTATGAAATGGCCGGGGCGCTGCGTGAAAGCCCGTACCCGATTGCGACCGCGCCGTTGACCGGCTTCGATGTGCCGTGGGGGTCTGAAGTGATCCTGGAAGGGGTGATTGAAGGCCGTAAACGTGAAATTGAAGGGCCGTTCGGTGAGTTTACCGGGCACTATTCGGGCGGACGCAATATGACGGTGGTCCGTATTGATAAAGTCTCGTACCGCACCAAACCGATTTTCGAATCCCTCTATCTCGGGATGCCCTGGACCGAGATCGACTACCTGATGGGGCCAGCCACCTGTGTGCCGCTTTACCAGCAACTGAAAGCGGAGTTCCCTGAAGTGCAGGCGGTGAACGCGATGTATACCCACGGTCTGCTGGCGATCATCTCCACCAAAAAACGCTACGGTGGTTTTGCCCGCGCGGTCGGTTTACGCGCCATGACCACGCCGCATGGCCTGGGCTATGTGAAGATGGTGATTATGGTGGATGAAGATGTCGATCCGTTCAACCTGCCGCAGGTGATGTGGGCGCTGTCATCAAAAGTGAACCCGGCAGGGGATCTGGTGCAGCTGCCGAACATGTCGGTTCTTGAGCTTGATCCTGGGTCCAGCCCGGCAGGCATCACCGACAAGCTGATTATTGATGCCACCACGCCTGTTGCGCCGGATAACCGCGGTCACTACAGCCAGCCGGTGCAGGATTTACCTGAAACCAAAGCCTGGGCTGAAAAGCTGACTGCGATGCTGGCAGCACGCCAATAAGGAGGAAAAGATGATTTGTCCACGTTGTGCCGATGAGCAAATTGAGGTGATGGCCACATCACCGGTGAAAGGGATCTGGACGGTTTATCAGTGCCAGCATTGCCTGTATACCTGGCGCGATACTGAGCCGCTGCGTCGTACCAGCCGCGAACATTACCCTGAAGCGTTCCGCATGACGCAGAAGGATATTGATGAGGCGCCGCAGGTACCGACCATTCCGCCATTGCTGTAAAAAAAAGCCCGGTGGCGCTACGCTTACCGGGCCTACGGGTTTTGTAGGTCGGGTAAGGCGAAGCCGCCACCCGACAAAACAGACCGCAGAAAACTAAACCAGACTTTTCAGCCGATAAATCCACTCCAGCGCCTGACGTGGCGTCAGTGAATCCGGGTCGAGATTCTCCAGCGCTTCAACGGCGGGTGACGTCTCTTCCGCAGGTGCCAGCAGCGACATCTGTGTACCGTCAATCTGGGTGGCCGCCGCATTCGGTGACAGGCTTTCCAGCTCGCGCAGTTTCTGACGCGCGCGTTTAATTACCTCTTTAGGCACACCCGCCAGTGCCGCGACGGCCAGGCCATAGCTCTTGCTCGCAGCCCCCTCCTGCACCGTGTGCATAAAGGCGATGGTATCGCCATGCTCAAGCGCATCCAGGTGGACGTTTGCCACGCCCTCCATTTTCTCCGGCAACTGCGTCAGTTCAAAGTAGTGCGTCGCGAACAGCGTCATGGCCTTGATTTTATTCGCTAGATTTTCCGCACACGCCCATGCCAGCGACAGTCCGTCGTAGGTTGAGGTGCCGCGTCCGACTTCGTCCATCAGCACCAGGCTGTGTTCTGTCGCGTTGTGCAGGATATTGGCGGTTTCCGTCATTTCGACCATAAAGGTGGAACGGCCGCTGGCCAGATCGTCCGCCGCACCCACGCGGGTGAAGATACGATCGATGGGGCCAATCTCCACTTTCTGCGCCGGAACGTAGCTGCCGATGTAGGCGAGCAGGGCGATAAGCGCCGTCTGGCGCATATAGGTACTTTTACCGCCCATGTTCGGACCGGTAATGATCAGCATTCTTCGCTGCGGCGACAGGCTCAGCGGGTTAGCGATGAACGGCTCGTTCAGTACCTGCTCCACCACCGGGTGGCGGCCTTCGGTAATGCGAATGCCGGGCTTGTCGGTAAAGGTCGGGCAGGTATAGTTCAGCGTTTCAGCGCGCTCAGCCAGATTCACCAGCACATCCAGCTCCGCCAGCGCGCCAGCGCTTAACTGCAGGTCCGCGAGGTGTGGCATCAGCATGTCGAACAGCTCGTCGTAAAGCTGCTTTTCCAGGGCCAGCGCTTTGCCTTTCGAGGTGAGAACTTTGTCCTCATACTCTTTCAGCTCAGGAATGATGTAGCGCTCAGCGTTTTTCAACGTCTGGCGACGCACATAGTGAATCGGCGCCAGATGGCTCTGCCCGCGGCTGATCTGAATATAGTAACCGTGGACTGCGTTATAGCCGACTTTCAGGGTATCGAGCCCGAGACGTTCGCGCTCGCGGATCTCCAGCTTGTCGAGGTAATCCGTTGCGCCGTCAGCCAGCGCGCGCCATTCATCCAGCTCTTCGTTGTAGCCAGGGGCAATTACGCCACCGTCGCGCACCAGAACCGGCGGCGCATCTATGATAGCGCGCTCCAGCAGCTCGCGGAGTTCAGCAAACTCGCCCATGGTTTCGCGCAGTTTCTGAACCGGTGCGCTGTCAACGTCGCTCAGTTGAGCACGCAGTTCCGGCAACTGCTGGAAGGCATGACGCATTCGTGCAAGGTCGCGAGGCCGCGCCGTGCGCAGTGCCAGGCGAGCCAGAATACGCTCCAGATCGCCCACCTGACGCAGCACAGGCTGCAGTTCGGTGTAGCGATCCTGCAGCGCGGCAATGGTCTGCTGACGACAAACGAGCGTATCCGTATCGCGGACGGGCATATGCAGCCAGCGCTTCAGCATGCGGCTGCCCATCGGCGTCACGGTGTTATCGAGGACGGATGCCAGCGTGTTCTCAACGCCACCCGCCAGGTTCTGGGTGATCTCCAGATTCCGACGCGTGGCCGCATCCATAATGATGCTGTCCTGCTGGCGCTCCATGGTGATAGAGCGGATATGCGGCAGGGCGGTGCGCTGGGTATCTTTCACATACTGCAAAAGGCAGCCCGCGGCGCACAATCCGCGCGGGGCGTTTTCCACCCCAAAGCCAATCAGATCGCGGGTGCCAAACTGCAGGTTGAGCTGCTGGCGAGCGGTATCAATTTCAAATTCCCACAGCGGACGGCGGCGCAGGCCGCGACGACCTTCGATCAACGCCATTTCGGCAAAATCTTCGGCATACAGCAGTTCCGCCGGGTTGGTGCGCTGCAGCTCGGCTGCCATGGTTTCCCGGTCAGCCGGCTCGCTCAGACGAAAACGCCCGGAGCTGATATCCAGCGTGGCGTAACCAAACCCTTTGCCGTCCTGCCACAGGGCCGCCAGCAGGTTATCCTGACGCTCCTGGAGCAGGGCTTCGTCGCTAATGGTGCCTGGCGTGACGATACGCACGACCTTGCGTTCAACCGGGCCTTTTGAGGTGGCCGGATCGCCGATCTGCTCACAGATGGCAACCGACTCGCCCTGATTCACCAGCTTGGCCAGGTAGTTTTCTACCGCATGATGCGGAATGCCTGCCATCGGGATGGGTTCACCTGCCGATGCGCCACGTTTGGTCAGAGAGATGTCGAGCAGCTGCGATGCCCGTTTAGCATCGTCATAAAACAGCTCGTAAAAATCGCCCATGCGGTAAAACAGCAGAATTTCCGGATGCTGCGCTTTCAGCTTCAGGTACTGCTGCATCATTGGGGTATGGGCGTCAAAATTTTCAAGTGTACTCATTAGGTTACCGTGTCCATTTTTTTCAATTTCAATGAGTTGTCTTTTTTATTGTCAGGTTTCTTACTCTCTCATTGGAACGCATGACAGCCTGCGTTTCTTATCATGAATCGTTCACGGACCATGATAACGGACTCTGCTGGACAGGAAAACAGACGTGCGGGCTCTTTCGACTAAAATGCGTACCTGATTCCAGCGATGCTGAGACGTGGGCCTGTCTTGCCGCAATTGCGACAGGCACGCTGGTCCGGTAACGCTAAAGGAACACCGCGCGATATTCCTTGCGTATTAAACGTAAACGGGAATAAAGGCGTCAGAATATAACGTCATCCTTTTTTCTGTTTCAGAAACGTATTTGTCTTCGATGTGGGGATAATATTCTATTATGCTCACATTATTTTATTTCGGTGTTACTGCTGAACAAACACCATAACTTACTGCTTTGACAAGGAATATTCGCAGAGTATACTTGCTAACTCTGGCAACAGTTTTCTGATTCTGTTTATTGCATAGTGAGTCTCATATGTTCTGGATAATTAACGATAATATTAAATTTTGTCCAGAGAAAAACTTACTTGTCTCTATGACCCGACCGGAGTTGAGCGTCATTCTGACGACGCCAGCCAGTCGCTGTCTGGTACTTCTGCTTGAGTCCGCCCCGGAAGTGGTTAATCAAAGGGATTTCTTCACTAAAGTTTGGGGTGAAGACGGAATGTTAGTTCCGGCCAATACCCTTTATCAGAATATCTCCATTATCCGGCGTGGGCTGCGCACGACGGGAGAGACTGACGACACGCTGGTTGCCACGGTACCCAGAAAAGGGTTCCAGATTAAAAAAGAAGTTAAGGTCAGCCGAATTGAAAACGACGTAACAGAATCAGAAAGCGCGATAGCAGAAGCCCAGCCTGTCACCGGCTCGAAAGAGGTGATTGCGGAAACTGCTGCCGTTCAGGTGAAAGATAAGACCCCGCGTCATCACTATCGTCGCTATCTTCCACTGCTTTTTATGGCCCTCTCTTTTGGGCTGGGCTATTTTATTCTTCATCTGGCCGTCCATGACTATTCCAGAAAAGACTTTTTTAAAGACTACACCATAAGCAGTACGGAAAATGGCTGCCATTTTTTCTCACGAAACGATGATATTAAAAGCAGGGGTAACTTCACGCGTTATAAGCAAATTATCATGCGAACAGGGCTCGATTGTAAAAAATACCCCTGGGCCTACTTCTCTTCATCCAGCACGGCTCCGGCACTTTCTGTACTCATTTGCAGAAAACCGTATGAGCAAGAAGAAGATGCAGGATGCGTTACGCTTTATTTTAGGGGGTACAATCAGTGACTAAAAAGTCTACTGCCATCCTGTGTCTCGTCCTGTTTGCCGTTGGGGCGCTGACGTCCTGGCTTTATCATTATCACTTAGAAAAAAAACAAAATACGGAAGCCTGTTCAGTTTCTGTTGTTGTTTACCATGAAGATGCCCGCGCAAACCTGACGCTGGATTTTATGTACACCATGCAAAAGCAGACCGGGGTCATCGCGCTAAGCGGGACATATTTTAAAAACGACAAGGCGATAGCCTCTATCCGCCGGGATGTGTCTTATATCTGGACCGAAAACAAAGACTCTTTCCAGTTTACCTCCGTGAAGATCCATGAGGTTAATGAAGACTCCCTGCCGGATAATGTGCTCGGCGACGTGTTGCCTGATTTCTTTATTTATCCGAACCATAAATTGAACTATACCATTCTTAAACAAGGGCCCAGAGGGTTTCTATTTACCGTCGGTAAGCGTCCTATTTTCTTCTGCTCTCGCTGAGATCTTCTTTCAGTAGTTCGATGACAATTTTCCCCTGTTCAACCCCCACCCTGACCTGAGAGTGGGTAGTAAACCCTGCCTGCTCCAGCCAGTCGCCTTTTAAGCTCAACGCCGCATGTACGCTGTAACGTCGCGGGATTTTGGTCTTCCGGTCTTCGTGACGCTTTCTGAAATAACCGACTTTTAAGTGGCGATAGTGTTTGGTCGTGGCGATCTCTTGCATATAGCCTCCGTAACGATGAGCGACGCGTGTTGTTAATGCCTGTATAAAATACCAGTAAAAAAGGGTGGGGGTGGGCTTAATAGTGGAAGGCGGCTTCAGAAAACGAAATGCAACGACTGAAAAGTGGCAGATAAAGGAGTATTATTAATGCATGTTTTTAGTCGGTGAGCCGCTATGTCTGGTAAACGTATTTCACGGGAAAAAAAGACGATCGCCAGAATGATCGCTCTGTATGAAAAACAGTGCCCGCAGGCTTCTCAGGAAGAGGGACATTATCAGGTGCTGAATGCCTATGCGGATAAGCGTCTGGATAAGTGCGTCTTTGGTGAAGAAAAACCGGCCTGTAAACAGTGTCCGGTACACTGCTACCAGCCCGCCAGGCGTGAAGAGATGAAGCAGATTATGCGCTGGGCGGGGCCCCGCATGCTGTGGCGTCACCCCATCCTGACGGTACGCCATCTGCTGGACGATCGTCGTCCGGTACCGGAATTACCGGAAAAGTATCGCCCGAAAAAGTAACCGTCTCAGCGTGTGAAAGGGCGACAAATGATCTTCATGGCGATCGCGCTGCATAGCGGGAACAGGGCCAGCAGCAGCCAGGGGGACATCGCCTGCGGCGAAGGGACAAGCGCACGATCCAGCAGACTGCCAAACAGCAAATTCCCCAGCAGCACCGCAACACCGCCTGCGGTGGCGAGTGCGCCGTAGTGCGCGCCAAGCGTCGATTCCTCCGCAAAGCGTGGAACCAGATCTTTCGCCGAGGGCACCAGCAGCATTTGCCCAAGCGTTAATAGCGCAACAAAACATACCGACGGCAGCAAGCGCAGCCAGCCTTCCGGCGGCACCGTCGGGGCGAACACCGCCACGCTCGCAAAAGATGCCGAGAGCAGTAAAAAGCCCACCGGCAAAATTCTCACCGCGCCCACGCGTCGTGCAAAGCGGGCCAGCGGAAGCTGCAAGGTGATGATCAGCACAGAGGCCAGCATAAACAGGGGGCCGAGATCTTTCTCGTTACCACCGGCACGCTGGATCTCTACGGGCAGCGCCAGATAGAGCTGGTTGTAGCTCAACAGCCACGAGCTGTAGGCGATGATAAAGGCGACAAAGCGCGGCTGACGGAAGGTTGACCACCAGGGAACAATATTGAGTGCCTGCTTGCTGTGTTGCGCAGCCGGAAGGCAGAAGTAGAGCACAATCAGCGCGACGACGAAGACCCCCGCCCCCGCCAGCGCCACCTGGCGAAACCCCAGCCCCGTGAGCAACGCCCCGACAACCGGGCCCAGCACCGCGCCGAGTTCACCGCAGACGGCAAACAGCGCAAACCACTCTGCACGGCTGCGTTGACCTTTAGTCTCGCTATGCGTACCCGCCCTGGCCAGCAGCGCTTCGATGGAGGGAGAGAACAACGCGCCGCCAATGCCGGTCAGACAGGCGCCAAGGATGATGGGCCAGAGCGCGTGTCCAAATGCCAGCAGCAGATACCCCGCAACGCGAATGACGCAGCCGCAGAGGATAATGATTTTGGCACCAAAGCGGTCTGAGAGCGCACCGCCGACGATGAACATCCCCTGCTGCGAAAAGGTACGCAGCCCCAGAATCAGCCCGATAAGGCCGCCGGAAAGCAGCATGTCATCGCGCAAAAAGATCGCCAGGAAGGGGACGACCGCGTAAAAACCGATGTTAAACACAAACTGGCTGCCCAGTAAGACGGGCGGCCAGAGCGTTGTGGCAGGGCGCAGGGGCATCATGTTACGGGCGCTTAAACGATAAAGTGAATGTGCTTTTTGCCATGGAACGGCGAGATCTCGATTTTGGTTTTGACCCGAAAAACGTCCCAGAGCAACGCCTCAGAGAGGATCTCCTGCGGCGTTCCGGTGGCCACGATTTGCCCCTGCTGCATCACAATCAGCGAATCGCAGAACATCGATGCATGGTTGAGATCGTGAATAGCCACAATGCTGGTCACCGGCAGGTCGCTTATCAGGTGCATCAGCTGCATCTGATGGTGAATGTCCAGGTGGTTGGTCGGTTCATCCAGCAAAATTTCTGTAGGCGTCTGCGCCAGCGCCCTGGCGATATGCACGCGCTGGCGCTCCCCGCCGGAGAGGCTCAGCCAGCCCTGATCGCTTTTTTCCAGCATATCCACCCGCTGCAGGGCGGCGGTAACGGTCTCGTCATCCTGCTTGCTCCAGTTCGAGAACGGGGAGTGATGCGGGATACGACCGAGTTTGACGACATCGCGAACGCGCATATTGGCATCGGTCATACCGTGCTGTTCAACGAAGGCCACCCGGCGCGCAAGCTGCTTTTTGGCGATGCGGGAAATGTCCTGACCGTCCAGCGTCACACAGCCCGCATCCGGGCGGCGCAGGCCAGCCAGAATGCGCAAAAGCGATGATTTACCGCAACCATTAGGGCCAAGCAGACCTACCGTTTCACCGCGCGCCACCTTGAGCGACACGTTATTGACGATGACCTTTTTGCCTACCTTCCAGGTAATATTTTCAGCGCAGATACTCATCACTTATTCCTTGAGCGGTAGATGATCACGGCAAAGAACGGCACGCCAACCAGGGCGGTTACCACCCCGACGGGCAGACTTTGCGGGGCAATCAGCATGCGCGAGGCGATATCTGCCAGCACCATCAGGATCGCCCCCGCCAGTGCGCTGGCAATCAGCAGGGTTCGATGCAGAGGACCGAACAAGAAACGCATGACGTGCGGAACCACCAGCCCGACAAAGCCGATTGAGCCCGCCATGCTGACGATGGTTGCGGTGATCAATGCGGTGGTGGTAAAGAGCGCCAGGCGCACCCAGGGGACGGCAATCCCCAGCGAGGCCGCGGCGTCGTCACCAAAGGTAAAGGCATCCAGCGCCCGGGAATAGTAGAGGCAAATGGCTAACCCAATCAGCACCACAACCAGTGCCAGCTGGAATTCAGGCCAGCGTACACCGCTAAAGCTGCCCAGCAGCCAGAACATCACATCACGCGCCTGCTGCGCGCTGGCAGAGGTGCTGATGGTATAGGCGGTGATGGCGTTGAAGAGCTGAGAGGCGGCTACGCCCGCCAGAATGGTGCGCTCGTTGCCGCCGCGCGCGCCGTTGGTCAGAAAGGCGACAAACGCAAAGGCGGCGAATGCGCCAGCAAACGCGCCCGCAGAGAGCGACACCGCGCCGGTCCCCATCCCCAGCACCACGACGGAAACCGCGCCGGTGGACGCCCCCGCAGAGACGCCGAGCACGTAAGGTTCAGCCAGCGCGTTTTTCAGCAGGCTCTGCAAAACCGCGCCGCAGATAGCCAGCCCCGCGCCGCAGCAGGCCGCCACCAGCGCGCGGCTCAGGCGAAAGTCCCAGATCACGCTCTCATAGATGCGGTTGAGCGGAACCGCGGTCAGCCCCAGCTTATTACCGATAGCATAAAAGACATTGGACAGCGGAATCGACAACTCTCCGACGCTTACGCCTAGGGCTATCACCAGAAACAGCAGGACAATAGCCAGCAGGGCGGAAGTGGTCAGGAACAGGCCCTGTCGGGCCTGAAGTACGGCTGCCGTCATCAGTTCAGCCCCAGTTTTCTGAGCTGTTCGCCCACCTGTTCAGCGCCATAAATGGTACGGATCGTCGGGTTCATTGCCTGGCCGTCCATCACCACGATATGGCCTTTTTTGACGGCATCAAGCTGGCTGACGGCCGGATCGCTTTTCAGGAATTTGATTTTCTCTTCCGCGTTATCCAGCGCCCAGCGGTTACGGTCAAGGCTTGAGACCACAATCACGTCCGGGTTAGCGGCAATGATGCTTTCCCAGCCCACGGTTGGCCATTCGGCCTCGGCGGTGATGGCGTTATGGCCACCCAGTACGTCAGCGATAAAGCCTGAGGCGCTGTTTTTACCGCCCACGTAGGCATCAGCAGAAGGAGAGGCGCTTGAGAACCAGAACACAAAGGAGAGGTCTTTTTTGCTTTTGCCAAATTCTTTGCGCAGGTCTGCCTCACGTTTTTTGAAGCTGGCGATAACGGCCTGGCCACGGTCTTCAACGTTGAAAATTTTGGCGAAATCTTCAATCTCTTTATAAAGGTATGTCATGTCCCACAGCTTCTGGCGGCTGCCGTACATATCGCCCGAGGCTTTTTTAGTGGCGCACATGCCCGGTGATAAATAACTGTTCACGCCGACGGTAGCCAGATCCTCACGTTTTGCGACCTTACTTTCTGGCCCGAGCAGCAGCGGCAATTGTGCAGGAACAAAATCGGGGTTTTGCGCAAGGATAGATTCCAGCGTAGGAATTTCGACGGTGAGCGTTTTAATTTTGGCATTCTGTTCCGCCAGCTGCGGCAGCACTTTGGTCGGCCAGAAGGCGCTGGCCTTCACCTTATCTTCCAGACCCAGCAGAAGCAAAATCTCAACGGTATTTTGACCAAGGGCCACGACGCGTTCCGGCGCTTTGGTGAAGGTCTCTTTATAACCGCAGTTTTCAATGGTCAGAGGATACGTGGTTGCCAGAGCAGAACTGACCGACGCAACCGCCAGGCCTAACGCGCAGATGACCTTCTTCATTAAACGCTACCCTTCATTAAAGTTATTTTTGATGCAAATGAAACTCATTATTAAGGCGGAATTTTATACAGAGGAAAATATTGTGTGTCAATGAGGGACAATAACGCAGGGTGACAAAAGGCGGTGCCAGAAAGCACCGCCGGAATGCGTCTTAAATCAGGCTCTCTTTATCTATTCCAAGGCGCTTCATGCGCGACAGCAGGGTGGTGCGTTTTAACCCCAGACGCTGGGCTGCCCCTTTCGGCCCGGCCACCACACCGTTGGTCTCTTTCAGTACGCGGACGATCAATTGATATTCATCTTCCCCGTCCTGGGCCACGTCGGTCGCGGCCGCGGGAGAGTCCGGCAGAGAAACCTCCGGCAGGGAGAGTTGCAGCACATTACCGCGCGTCAGCAGCACCGCACGCTCAATGACGTTTTCCAGCTCGCGCACGTTGCCGGGCCACTCCATCGAGGAAAGGGTGCGTAACGTCTCGGCGGGAATGCTGTCGATGTTGCGTCCCATCCGGCGGGCAATTTTGGCGGTAAACGCTTTGACCAGCAGCGGGATATCTTCCGGGCGCTCGCGCAGGGGCGGCAGGCAAATCGGGAACACGTTCAGGCGATAGTAGAGGTCGCTGCGAAACTCGCGGTCGGCGACCATTTTTTTCAGATCGCGGTTGGTGGCGGCAATCAGCCGCACGTCGGTCTGAATCAGCTTATTGCTGCCAAGACGTTCGAACTCCTGTTCCTGCAGCACACGCAGCAGTTTAGGCTGTAGCTCCAGCGGCATATCGCCCACTTCGTCGAGGAACAGCGAGCTTTTATCCGCCAGTTCAAAACGGCCCAGTCGCTGGCTGCTGGCACCGGTAAACGCACCGCGCTCATGGCCAAAGAGATCGCTTTCCAGCAGACCCGCAGGCATGGCGGCACAGTTCATTTTCACCATCCGGCGGCTGTTGCGGTTGCTGAGATTGTGGATCGCGCGGGCAATCAGCTCCTTACCCGTACCGGTTTCGCCCAGGATCAGCACTGTACTGTCGCTTTGCGCGACCATCTCCACCTGTTTGAGCACGCTGTACATGGCATCGCTGCGTCCAATGATTTCGCCAAACTCGCTGTCGACATTGTTAAGCTGTTCCGTCAGCGCCAGGTTTTCATCCACCAGCCGTTCTTTCAGACGGTGGATCTCCTGATACGCCAGCGCGTTATCCAGCGCGATGGAGATACGCTCGGCAATCTGACGCAGCAGCTTCAGGTTGGCGGTGGTGAACACCCCTTCCTCACACTGCGCCAGCTTGAGAACGCCCAGCATGGTGTTACCGGACATCAACGGCAGCAGGCACAGGGTCTGGATTTTGTTGCCCCAGATGTTAAACAGCATTCGCTCGTAAGGCGCCATCACATCCTGCTCGCTGAGATTGAGCAGCAGGATCTCCTTACTTTTAAACACCCGTTCAGAAAGGGTTCCCGCTTCATCCACCTCGCTCTGCTCATGGGCCGGGTTCGCTTCGTCGAGATAGTGCGTGGAGTAGATGTTGAGCTTGCCCTTGCGATGGCCGCGCAAGGCAATGCTGATGGCGTCAATTTTGAAGTAGTGATGGATCTCCTTCGACACTTCGCTGACCAGCTCATCCATGTCGAGACGGGAGAGCACGGCATTGGTGATTGCCACCAGAATGCGGAAGTTGTCACGCTCACGGCTCAGCAGGTCGTAATCCACATTATTGCTGACGCGGCTTTGGATCTGCTCGGCGACGACGGCCACTATCTGGGTGAAGGTGTGCAGACGCTCATATTCCGCCTCGCTCCATGGCTGGTCGGTATTACGGATAAACTCGCAGCCACCAAAAATGTGGCCTTCCACCGCCAGCGGCAGCAGGCTGTAATGACCAAACGGCTGATATAAGGCGCTCCGGGCCAGCATCGGCCACGCCTGACGGAACTCCTCAAAATTGCAGTGCAGCGCTTCCGGCCGGGAAAGAATACGGCGTATCGGCCCGTGAGCGAGATACGTTTCGTCTTCGTATTCAAACGCTTTTCCGTTTTCTCGTGTGGAGAAGTAGCTCGCACGATGGCTCCCGCTATGCCAGAGCACAATGGCGGCGCTGTCTGCCAGTGCAGATTGCCTGACCAGGAGCGTCAGGGCATCGCTCAGCGCACCCAGGTCGGGCTGCTGTAAAAGTGTTCGCGTAATGTCGAACAGACCCTGCTGTCCGAGATCGCTCATCGGTGTATACGGCATAGTGCTTTCCAGTAGAAACGGGCAAAAAAAATTCCGTGCCGACCGCTTTTCACGCGGTTCTAGCAAATGCGGGGTAACGGTTCCGCGTGCGGCAGATCCAGCGTGCGCTTCACGCCATACAGTCCGGCCAGGCGCACCCCTTTGCGCTCAACCACCTCACCAATTATCGCGGCCTCTTTTCCTGACGGATGCGCCCGCAACTGTTCAAGTACGGCTTCGGCCGCGGCGCGCTCAACGCCTATCACCAGCTTGCCTTCATTAGCAAAATTGAGCGGATCCAGTCCCAGCAGCTCGCACAGCCCGCGAACCGCAGGCTTCACGGGCAGGCTGCGCTCAATAAGTTCAATACCGCAGCCGCAGCAGGCCGCGAACTCATGCACCACGGCATTGACGCCGCCACGGGTGGCATCCCGCAGGGCTTTCACGCCGGGGATCGCCCGCAGCGTCTGGATAAGCGGGGTGAGCACCGCGCAGTCGCTGCGCAGTTCCCCGTCCAGCCCCAGCCCTTCGCGCAGGTTAAGGATGGTCGCCCCGTGACAGCCCAGCGTGCCGCTGACCAGCAGCACGTCGCCCACGGCCAGTTGCTGCGCGCCCCAGTGAATATCGGCAGGGATCGCCCCCATCCCGGCGGTGTTGATAAAGAGCTTATCCGCCGCGCCGCGCTGCACCACCTTGGTATCGCCGGTGACGATAGCAATCCCTGCCTCGCGCGCGGTGTGCGCCATGCTGCTGACCACCGCCGCGAGCGTCTCCATCGGCAAACCTTCTTCAAGGATAAATCCGCAGGAGAGGTAGCGCGGAATGGCACCACTGATGGCGACATCGTTCGCGGTACCGCAGACGGCCAGCTTGCCGATATCGCCGCCGGGGAAGAATAGCGGGTCAATCACATAGCTGTCAGTGGAGAAGGCCAGCCTGTCGCCCTGGGCGGTGAGGGAAGCGAGGTCAATGCGGGCCTGGTCTTCCTGCTCGGCGAGCCAGGGGTTATCAAAGGCCTCCATAAACAGCCGGTTTATCAGCTGCTGCATCGCCAGACCGCCGCTGCCGTGCGCCATTTCAACCGTGTTCATGCTTCACTCTCCTGGTTGCGGTACTGATACCATGCGGCACATGCCCCTTCGGAAGAGACCATCAGCGCGCCAAATGCCGTTTGCGGGTTACAGGTGTTGCCAAATAACGGGCAGTGGTGGGGTTTACATCTTCCGGTAAGGACCTCGCCGCAGCGGGCCTGGGGATCGTCGCAAACCTGTTGTGGCTGTGGGCGGAAATGCGTTTCTGCATCAAACGACCGGTAGGCTGGGGTCAGGCGCACGCCGGATTCAGCAATCAACCCCAGCCCGCGCCACTCGCTGTCGCCCTCAACGCTAAACACGTCAGCTATCGCCTGCTGCGCCCGTTCATTTCCGGCATCCGGCACCACGCGGCGGTACTGATTTTCCACCGCGCTCAGGGCTGCTATTTTCTGCTCAACCAGCATGGTGACGCCTTGCAGTAGATCAAGAGGTTCGAAACCAGCGACGACTAACGGGCGATGGTAATCGTCAGCGATAAAGCCGTAGGCCCCGGTACCGATCACCATGCTGACATGGCCCGGTGCAAGGAACGCGTCAATGCCGTTGTCCGGGGCGTCCAGCAGGCTGCGCAGCGTCGGGATAAGCGTAATGTGCTGACAAAAAAAGAAAAAATTGGTGACGTTGCTGCGTTTTGCCTGCTGCAGCGTGATCGCCGTAGCGGGCATGGTGGTCTCAAAACCCAGCCCGAAAAATACCACCTTTCGGCCAGGGTTATCGGTTGCAAGCTTCAGGGCATCCATCGGCGAGTACACGATGCGCACATCCGCGCCGCACGCTTTGGCCTGCAGCAGCGAGCCCTTTTTCCCCGGCACGCGCATCGCGTCGCCAAAGGTACAGAAAATGACGTCAGGCTGGCTGGCAATCTCGATACAGCTGTCAATGCGCCCCATGGGCAGCACGCAAACCGGGCAGCCCGGGCCGTGGATAAACTCAATGTTGTCCGGCAGCAGCTGATCGAGGCCAAATTTGAAAATGGCATGGGTGTGCCCGCCGCAGACTTCCATGATCCGCAGCGGCTTTTCCGCCGTGTGTTTCAGCAGGGCGGCCCGCGTTTTCAGATGACCGATAAGCTGCATCACCTGCTCAGGTGCGCGGTATTCATCAACGTAACGCATAATTACCGTTCCTCGCCGTACAGCAGCACGCCGACGTCCGGCTCCACATCAAACATGTTTTGCAGGGCATCCAGCGTGTCGCGCGCTTCCGCTTCATTAATCACGCTCATGGCAAACCCCACGTGTACCAGCACCCACTGACCAAGGCGCGAGACGCCCGTCTCATCGGTGCTGCCCACCAGCGTTAAATCGACGTCACGCAATATGCCGCAGACCTCCACTTTGGCCTGGTTTCCGTCAATGGAATGGATTTGTCCGGGGACGCCTATGCACATCGTTCACTCTCCAGCCAGTTTAGCCAGTGCGCCATGCCGTCGCCGCGCGTGGCTGAGACCAGCAGGATCGCAATGTCCGGGTTAACTTCACGGGCATAAGCCAGACATTTATCCACGTCGAAATTCAGGTACGGCAGCAGGTCCACTTTGTTCAGCAGCATCAGCGACGCGGCGGCAAACATATGCGGATATTTGAGCGGCTTGTCTTCTCCTTCGGTCACCGAGAGGACCGCCACTTTATGCCGCTCCCCGAGATCGAAGCTGGCCGGGCAGACCAGATTGCCGACGTTTTCGATAAACAGAATGCCGTTATCCTCCAGTGGCAGACGCGGCGCGGCATCGGCAATCATCTGCGCATCCAGATGGCAGCCTTTACCGGTATTGACCTGAATCGCCGGGGTGCCGGTTTCACGAATACGGGCGGCATCGTTGACCGTTTGCTGATCGCCTTCGATCACCGCGCAGGAGACGCGTTCGTTCAGGCGTTTGAGCGTTTCTGTCAGCAGCGTGGTTTTGCCGGAGCCGGGGCTGGAGACGAGGTTGAGCACCAGCTGTTGACGTGCGGCAAACCGGGCGCGGTTGCGGGCGGCGATCTGGTTGTTTTTATCGAGTACGTTGATTTCCACGTTCAGCATCTGGCGCTGGCTCATGCCCGGCGCATGGGTACCCGCCTCGCCGTGGCCGTAATGAAGATCGCCCATATCGGAGCGTTGAGGCGCAAAGCGAATCCCGGTGAGTGCCGCTGCCGGACGCGGTGCGGGGGTAAAAGGGGCGGAGCGAAACGCGGAGTGAGGACGGTGTTCATCCCCTTCGATATACAGGTTGCCTTCGGCGCAACCGCAGGTACTACACATACTTTACTCCTTCTCGATTTCAAGGCGTTGGATCTGCATCCCGTCATCCGCCACGATGCGAAGACCGGTGTGCTGACACTGTGGGCAGCGCTGGACCTTCGACGACAGCAGGGTGACGTACTGCTGACACTGCTCGCACCAGCACTCCGCCTGTTGCTCTTCAATATGAAGTTCGCAGCCTTCCGCCAGCGTGCCGCGGCACACCAGCTCAAAACAGAAGGTGAGGGCGCTGGTTTCGACGCAGGAAAAGGCCCCGATCTTCAGCCACACGCCGGTCACGCGCGTCGCGTGGTTTTGCGCCGCCTGCTGTTCGATGAGTTCCAGTGCTCGCTGGCAGAGGGTGATTTCGTGCATAACGCCTCCTTAATGAATTGCCCCGTTAATGCAATAACAATGCCAGCCTGGTTTTGGTTAGGGGGTGACGATGTCAACGCTGTCGAAATGACACGTCGACACCCTCACGTTGACAGCCTGTTTTGAATTAAATCCATTAAATATCAAAGCATTAAAAACTGGCATGGAATCTGCTTAACAGCCGCTATCTCCATTAACCGGATACCTTCTATGACTATTTGGGAAATTAGCGAAAAAGCGGATTACATCGCGCAGCGTCACCAGCAGTTACAGGACCAGTGGCACCTTTACTGCAACTCACTGGTCCAGGGGATCACCCTCTCCAAAGCCCGTCTTCACCACGCCATGAGCTGTGCGGCGCAGGGGGATATGCGCTTTGTTTTGTTCGGCCATTTCACGATTTACGTCACCCTGGCCGACACCTTCAACAGCCACACCATTGAGTACTACGTCGAGACAAAAGAGGGTGAAAAACAGTGTATTGCGAAGGCGCAACTGATGGCCGACGGCATGGTTGACGGTCACGTCAGCAACCGCGATCGCCAGCAGGTGCTGGAGCACTATCTGGAAAAAATCGCGCCGGTTTATAACGGTCTGTACACAGCCGTTGAACACGATCTCCCGGTCAACCTGAAGCAGCTGATGGATGAACACGCCTCAGCGGACGTGGCCTGATCATCACGTGTCGAGAAGTGTCGACATGACAGTTTTTCGTCAAAAATGACTATCACCAGAGGATGACCCGGTGAACCGTTTTGTAATTGCTGACTCGACGGTCTGTATTGGCTGTCGAACCTGTGAGGCGGCCTGTTCGGAAACGCACCGCCTGCACGGGCTCCAGTCCATGCCGCGCCTGCGCGTCATGCGTAATGAAAAAGAGTCTGCCCCGCAGCTCTGCCACCACTGTGAAGATGCGCCGTGCGCAGGTGTCTGCCCGGTGAATGCCATCACCCGCGTTGACGGCGCGGTACAGCTGAACGAAAGCCTGTGCGTGAGCTGCAAGCTGTGCGGCATAGCCTGCCCGTTCGGTGCGATTGAATTTTCCGGCAGCCGTCCGCTGCATATTCCGGCGAATGCCAATACTCCAAAAGCGCCACCTGCTCCCCCGGCTCCGGCACGTGTCAGTACGCTGCTTGACTGGGTGCCCGGCGTGCGTGCGGTGGCGGTGAAGTGCGACCTGTGCAGCTTCGATGAGCAGGGCCCGGCCTGCGTGCGCACCTGCCCGACCAAAGCGCTGATTCTGGTCAACATTCGCGATATTGCCCGCACCAGCAAACGCAAGCGCGAGCTGACCATTAATACCGACGTCGGCGATCTTTCTCTGCTTCAGGCGCTTAACGAGGGGGCGAAATGAACGCGATATTCATGATTAACAGCGCCGTGGCGTACTTTGCCGCCGCTGCTGTGCTGGCGTGGCTCCTGTCATTCCATAAAACCCTGAGCGGCTGGATCGCCGGTATCGGCGGGGCGGTGGGCAGCCTGATGACGCTGGCAGCAGGTACGGCAGTGTTACTCAGCGGCCAGACCGCCGAAGCAATGATTCCGATCGTCCGTCATACCGTTCAGCTCACGCCGCTGAACGCCATCTGGCTGGTGACTTTTGGCCTGTGCGGGGTGTTTATCAGCCTGTTCAATATTGACTGGCACCGCCATCAGCACACCCGCGCGAATGGTCTGCTGGTTAACCTGCTGCTGGCGTCGGCGGTCTGCACCGTCATTGCCAGCAACCTCGGCGCGCTGGTGGTGATGGCGGAGATCATGGCGCTCTGCGGCGTATTCCTGACGGGATGTAGCGCCTCCGGCAAGCTGTGGTTTGCGCTCGGTCGCCTCGGCACGCTGCTGCTGGCGCTGGCCTGCTGGCTGGTGTGGCAACGTTTCGGCACGCTCGACTTCGCAGCGCTTAACGGTCAGCCGCTGGGAAATGACGTCTGGCTGCTGGGCGTGGTGGGCTTTGGCCTGCTGGCCGGGATCATCCCTCTGCACGGCTGGGTGCCGCAGGCGCACGCGAATGCATCTGCACCCGCCGCCGCGCTGTTTTCCACCGTGGTGATGAAAGTCGGTCTGTTCGGCATTCTGACGATCACCCTGACCGGCGGCCAGCCGCCGCTGTGGTGGGGTGTCGCGCTGCTTATCGCAGGTATGGTTACCGCCTTTGTCGGCGGGCTGTATGCGCTGATGGAGCACAACATTCAGCGTCTGCTGGCGTACCACACCCTGGAAAATATCGGCATTATCCTGCTCGGCATCGGCGCAGGCGTGACCGGCCTGGCACTTAATCAACCGGCGCTGATTGCCGCCGGGTTTATCGGGGGGCTGTATCACCTCGTTAACCACAGCCTGTTTAAAAGCACCCTGTTCCTGGGCGCGGGCAGCGTCTGGTTCCGTACCGGTCATCGGGATATCGAAAAACTCGGCGGCATTGGTAAAAAGATGCCGGTGATTTCTCTCGCCATGCTGGTCGGGCTGATGGCGATGGCCGCGTTGCCGCCGCTGAACGGCTTTGCGGGCGAGTGGGTGATCTACCAGTCCTTCTTCGCGCTCGGTCAGAGCGACGCCTTTATCGCCCGGCTGCTCGGCCCGCTGCTGGCGGTTGGGCTGGCGATAACCGGGGCGCTGGCGGTGATGTGTATGGCAAAAGTCTACGGCGTCACCTTCCTCGGCGCACCGCGCACGCGGGAAGCGGAAAACGCCTGCTGCGCCCCGATACTGATGTGTGCCAGCGTGGTCGCGCTGGCGCTGTGCTGCATCGCGGGCGGGGTCGCCGCCCCATGGCTGCTGCCGCTGCTGGGTAACGTCATTCCACTGCCGCTGACCCTTGCGCATACCACCGTCTCCCAGCCGATGATGGCGCTGTTGCTGATTGCTGCACCGCTGCTGCCGTTTGTGCTGATGCTGTTCTTCAGGCGCGACCGACTCCCCTCCCGCTCGCGCGGGGCGGCCTGGGCCTGCGGCTACGAACACGAACAATCGATGGTCATCACCGCCCACGGTTTTGCCATGCCGGTGAAAGAGAACTTCGCTGCCGTGCTGAAGCTGCGCCACTGGCTGAACCCGGTGGGCTGGATGCCGGGCTGGCAGAGCGCCGCCGTACCTGCGCTGTTCCGCCGTCTGGCGCTGATCGAACTGGCGGTGCTGGTGGTCATTGTGATTTCACGAGGAGCCTGACATGAGTCTGTTACTGGCAATACTTCAGGCGCTGGTGCTGTTCGCCGTTGCGCCACTGCTGTCGGGCATCACGCGCGTGGCGCGCGCCCGGATGCACAACCGTCGCGGGCCTGGCGTGCTCCAGGAGTACCGCGATCTCTTCAAGCTGCTCTCCCGCCAGAGCGTGGCGCCGGATGCCGCAGGCTGGGTCTTCCGCCTGACGCCGTTCGTGATGGTCGGCGTGATGCTGACCATCGCCACCGCGCTGCCGGTGGTGACGGTGGGCTCGCCGCTGCCT
This sequence comes from Enterobacter cloacae subsp. cloacae ATCC 13047, assembly GCF_000025565.1. Taxonomy (NCBI): domain Bacteria; kingdom Pseudomonadati; phylum Pseudomonadota; class Gammaproteobacteria; order Enterobacterales; family Enterobacteriaceae; genus Enterobacter; species Enterobacter cloacae. The sequence goes on along the minus strand of NC_014121.1, from coordinate 4,167,140 downwards.
GCACTTGGGGATCTGATTACGCTGATTTACCTCTTCGCCATTGCCCGCTTCTTCTTTGCTATTGCGGGCCTGGATACCGGCAGCCCGTTTACCGGTATCGGCGCCAGCCGCGAGGCGATGCTGGGCGTGCTGGTCGAACCGATCCTGCTGCTGGGGCTGTGGGTGGCCGCGCAGGTCGCGGGTTCCACCCATATCAGCTTTATCACCCACACCGTTTACCACTGGCCGGTGTCACGTACCCTCCCGCTGGTGCTGGCCCTTTGCGCCTGCGCGTTCGCCACCTTTATTGAGATGGGCAAATTGCCGTTTGACCTCGCAGAAGCCGAGCAGGAGCTGCAGGAAGGGCCGCTCACCGAATACAGCGGCTACGGCTTTGCGGTGCTTAAGTGGGGCATCAGCCTTAAGCAGCTGGTGGTCCTGCAGATGTTTGTTGGCGTCTTCTTCCCGTGGGGGCAGATGACGCACTTCTCCGCTGGGGGGCTGGTATTGGCCGTGGTGGTTGCCGCGCTCAAGTTGCTGGTCGGCGTGCTGGTGATTGCCCTGTTTGAAAACAGCATGGCACGTCTGCGCTTTGTCGCGACCTCGCGCATCACCTGGGCCGGTTTTGGTTTTGCATTTTTAGCGTTCGTCTCCTTGCTGGTGGCGTGATTAAAGAGAGTATTTATGTCTGAAGAAAAGAAAGGTCAGCAGTATCTCGCCGCGTTGCATCAGGCTTTTCCGGGTGTTGTGCTGGATGAAGGATGGCAGACCAAAGACCAGGTAACCGTCACCATTAAGGTGAACTATCTGCCGGAAGTGGTGGAATTTCTTTACTACCAGCAGGGTGGCTGGCTGTCGGTGCTGTTCGGCAATGACGAGCGTCAGCTGTGCGGCAATTACGCGGTGTACTACGTGATGTCGATGGAGAAGGGCGAGAAGTGCTGGCTTACCGTACGCGTGGAAGTCGACCCGAACAAGCCGGAGTACCCGTCCGTCACGCCCCGCGTGCCTGCCGCCGTCTGGGGCGAGCGCGAAGTGCGTGACATGTATGGCCTGGTGCCGGTGGGGCTGCCGGATGAACGCCGCCTGGTGCTGCCGGACGACTGGCCGGACGAACTGTATCCGCTGCGCAAGGACAGCATGGATTACCGCCAGCGTCCGGCCCCGACCACTGACAGCGAAACCTACGAGTTCATTAACGAACTCGGCAACAAAAAGAACAATGTGGTGCCGATTGGCCCGCTGCACGTCACCTCTGATGAACCTGGCCACTTCCGCCTGTTTGTTGATGGCGAAAACATTATCGACGCCGACTACCGCCTGTTCTACGTCCATCGCGGAATGGAGAAGCTGGCGGAAACCCGGATGGGCTATAACGAGGTGACATTCCTCTCGGACCGCGTGTGCGGCATCTGCGGCTTCGCCCACAGCACCGCCTATACCACCTCGGTGGAGAACGGCATGGGGATCGTGGTGCCGGAGCGCGCGCAGATGATCCGCGCCATTTTGCTGGAAGTGGAACGTCTGCACTCGCACCTGCTGAATCTCGGTCTGGCCTGTCACTTTGTCGGTTTCGACTCCGGATTTATGCAGTTCTTCCGCGTGCGCGAGGCGTCGATGAAGATGGCGGAGATCCTCACCGGGGCGCGTAAAACCTACGGTCTGAACCTGATCGGTGGGATCCGCCGTGACCTGCTTAAAAACGACATGATCCAGACCCGACAGCTGGCACAGCAGATGCGTCGCGACGTGCAGGAGCTGGTGGATATGCTGCTCAGCACGCCCAACATCGAGCAGCGTACCGTGGGGATCGGCCGTCTTGATCCGGAAATCGCCCGCGACTTCAGCAACGTTGGCCCGATGGTGCGCGCCAGCGGCCACGCCCGCGACACCCGCGCCGATCACCCGTTTGTTGGTTACGGCCTGCTGCCAATGACCGTACACAGCGAACAGGGCTGCGACGTCATCTCCCGCCTGAAGGTCCGTATCAACGAGGTCTTCACCGCGCTGAATATGATCGACTTTGGGCTCGATAACCTGCCGGGCGGCCCGCTGATGGTGGAGGGCTTCACCTACATCCCGAACCGCTTTGCCCTCGGCTTTGCCGAAGCGCCGCGCGGGGACGACATCCACTGGAGCATGACCGGCGATAACCAGAAGCTTTATCGCTGGCGCTGCCGTGCGGCCACCTACGCCAACTGGCCAACCCTGCGCTATATGCTGCGCGGCAACACGGTCTCCGACGCGCCGCTGATCATCGGCAGCCTCGACCCGTGCTACTCCTGCACCGACCGCATGACCGTGGTGGACGTGCGCAAGAAGAAAAGCCAGGTGGTGCCGTACAAAGAGCTTGAGCGCTACAGCATCGAGCGTAAGAACTCGCCGCTGAAATAAGGACTCGTCATGTTTACCTTTATCAAAAAAGTGATCAAAACCGGCACGCCCACCAGCCGCTACCCGCTGGAGCCGATGCCGGTGGATAAAAACTTCCGCGGCAAGCCGGAGCACAACCCGCAGCAGTGCATCGGCTGTGCGGCCTGCGTCAACGCCTGTCCGTCGAATGCCCTGACGGTGGAAACGGATCTGAAAACCGGCGAACTGGCCTGGCAGTTTAACCTCGGTCGCTGCATCTTCTGCGGCCGCTGCGAAGAGGTTTGCCCGACGGTCGCCATTCGTCTGTCTCAGGAGTACGAGCTGGCGGTGTGGAAGAAAGAGGACTTTTTGCAGCAGTCGCGTTTTGCCCTGTGTAACTGCCGCGTCTGCAAACGTCCGTTCGCCGTGCAAAAAGAGATCGACTATGCCATCGCGCTGCTTAAGCACAACGGCGATGCCCGCGCGGAGCATCATCGCGAAAGCTTTGAAACCTGCCCGGAATGCAAACGGCAGAAATGCCTGCTGCCGTCCGACCGCATCGATATCACCCGTCATATGAGAGAGGCCAGCTGATGGAAAACTTACTCGGTCCGCGCGACGAGCGGGGCATTCCGGTGCCAATGACGGTGGAGGAGTCCATCGCCAGCATGAAGGCGTCGCTGTTGAAAAAAATCAAACGCTCGGCCTACGTTTACCGCGTGGACTGCGGCGGCTGCAACGGCTGCGAGATTGAGATCTTCGCCACGCTGTCACCGCTGTTTGACGCCGAACGCTTCGGCATCAAAGTGGTGCCGTCTCCGCGTCATGCCGACATTCTGCTGTTCACCGGGGCCGTCACCCGCGCCATGCGCTCGCCCGCGCTGCGCGCCTGGCAGTCTACGCCCGATCCGAAAATCTGTATCTCCTATGGGGCGTGCGGTAACAGCGGCGGCATCTTCCACGACCTCTACTGCGTGTGGGGCGGCACCGACAAAATCGTGCCGGTGGACGTCTACATTCCGGGCTGTCCGCCGACGCCTGCCGCCACGCTGTATGGCTTTGCCATGGCGCTCGGCCTGCTGGAGCAGAAAATCCATGCCCGTGAACCGGGTGAACCCGACAATCAGCCTGCGATGATCCTGCACCCGGACATGGTGCAGCCGCTGCGGGTGAAGGTCGACCGCACGGCGCGCAGGCTGGCGGGCTATCGCTATGGCCGTCAGATTGCCGACGATTACCTGCGCCTGCTGAGCCAGGGCGAGCACCAGGTGGCGCGCTGGCTGGAGGCGGAAAACGACCCGCGTCTTAATGAGATTGTGGCGAACCTGAACAGCATTGTGGATGAGGCGCGTATACGATGAGTGAGACGGTGGTGTTCAGTCAGCTGAGCCGTAAATTTATTGATGAGAACGATGCCACGCCGGACGCGGCGCAGCAGGTGGTCTATTACAGCCTGGCGATTGGGCATCACCTCGGGGTGATCGACTGCCTGGAGGCGGCGCTGAGCTGCCCGTGGTCCGACTATCTGGCGTGGATCGCCACGCTGGAAGAGGGCAGTACGGCGCGGCGCAAAATGGAAGGGGTACCGAAGTACGGTGAGATCGTTATCGACGCCAACCATATTGCGATGCTGGCGAACGCGTTTGACGCGGCGCTGAAACGGCAAACCCCCGAACAGCAGGTGTGGAGCAAAACGCTGCTCAGCATGCTGCATGATATTCATCAGGAAAGTGCCATCTACCTGATGGTGAGGAGATTACGTGACTGACGTTTTACTGTGTGTCGGCAACAGCATGATGGGCGACGACGGCGCAGGCCCGCTGCTGGCAGAGATGTGTGCCGCGAACCCGCAGGGCAACTGGGTGGTGATTGACGGCGGCAGCGCGCCGGAAAACGACGTGGTGGCCATCCGCGAGCTGCACCCTGATCGGCTGTTGATTGTCGATGCTACGGATATGGGGCTGAACCCGGGGGACATCCGCCTGATCGACCCGGACGACATTGCCGACATGTTCATGATGACCACGCATAATATGCCGCTTAACTATCTGGTGGATCAGATCAAAGAGGACGTGGGCGAGGTGCTGTTTCTGGGCATTCAGCCGGACATCGTCGGATTTTATTACCCGATGACACCCCCGGTGAAAGCCGCGGTGGAAGTGGTCTATTCACGGCTTGCGGGGTGGGTTGGAAAGGGTGGGTTCCAGCCCCTCACCCTAACCCTCTCCCCATAGGGGATAGGGGACAAAATACACCCTCTCCCCTGTGGGGAGAGGGCCGGGGTGAGGGGGAAGCAACAGGCTACGCCAGATCCCCCCCGTTACTCGCAATCACCTTCTTATACCACCAGAACGATTTCTTGCGTTTGCGCTCCAGCGTGCCGTTTCCGGCATCGTCGCGGTCAACGTAGACAAACCCGTAGCGCTTGCTCATTTCGCCCGTTGAGGCCGCCACCAGGTCAATGCAGCCCCAGGTGGTATAGCCCATCAGCGGCACACCGTCCTCAATGGCATCGCCCATCGCGCGGATATGCTCGCGCAGATAGCTGATGCGGTAGTCATCGTTAATTTCGCCGTTTTCATCAATGACATCTTTTGCGCCGAGGCCGTTTTCCACCAGGAACAGCGGTTTCTGATAACGGTCGTACATCATGTTCATGGTGATGCGCAGGCCGAGCGGATCGATGCCCCAGCCCCATTCGCTCACCTGAATATGCGGGTTGCGCAGGGATTTGACGATGTTCGCCGCATTGGTATTGTTCGCGTTCATATCGGCCGACGCGCAGCGTGAGGCGTAATAGCTGAACGATACAAAATCGACGGTGTTTTTCAGCATTTCGTCGTCGCCCGGATCTTTCACAATCACCACCCCTTTTTCGCGGAACACGCGGGCGGAGTAGGCCGGATAGCTGCCGCGCGCCTGCACGTCGATAAAGAACAGGTTCTCGCGGTCCTTGTCCAGCGCCATCCATACGTCTTCCGGCTTGCAGGAGTAAGGGTAGAAATTCCCGCCCGCCAGCATGCAGCCAACCTGGTTTTCCGGGTTTACCTCGTGGGCGATTTTGGTCGCCAGCGCGCTTGCGACCAGCTCGTGGTGCGCGGCCTGGTATTTCACCTGATCTTCGTTTTCACCTTCTTCGAACACCAGCCCCGCGCCGGAGAACGGGCTGTGCAGCATGATGTTGATCTCGTTGAAGGTGAGCCAGTATTTCACCAGACCGTTAAATTCTTCGAAACAGGTGCGGGCGTAGCGGGCAAAGAAATCGACCATCTTGCGGTTGCGCCAGGAGCCATACTCCGTCACCAGATGCATCGGCACGTCGAAGTGGCACAGGGTGACCAGCGGCTCAATGTTGTACTTTTTGCACTCTTCAAACACCGCGCGATAGAAGGCAATGCCCTCTTTATTCGGCAGCGGTTCGTCGCCGTTCGGATAGAGGCGGCCCCAGGCAATCGAGGTGCGGAACACCGTAAAGCCCATCTCCGCCATCAGGGCGATGTCCTCTTTGTAGCGATGGTAAAAATCGATCGCCTCGTGGCTTGGGTAAAACTCGTCGTCACGCAGCGAAAAACGCTTTTCCTTACCAAGCTTCACCGCCAGGCGGTTTGCGCCGTGAGGGATCATGTCGACCGTGGTCAGCCCTTTGCCGCCTTCACGGTAAGCGCCTTCGCTCTGGTTGGCGGCAAGCGCGCCGCCCCATAAAAATCCTTGTGGAAAAACAGACATTTCTACCTCGTTATACGGTTAAACTTGTGCGGTTTTGGCCTGCACCGGCGCGCTCTGCAGGGCGCGGGCTTTTTCAGCCTCGTCTTCGACCGGGATATCTTCAAAGCCTAATATCAGGGTCAGCACGAAGGAGAGCACGACCGCCAGCGCCATGACGCCGAATACCCAGACAATGGTCATCGGGTTGGCCGGATCGAAGAACTGCACGCTGGTAAACAGCCCCGGCGCCGCCATTGAGTGGCTGGCAAGCCCCGCAATACCGGCCACCGCGCCACAGATAAAGCCGCTAATCAGGCTGGCAATCAGCGGGCGTTTCAGGCGAACCGCCACGCCATACAGCGCCGGTTCAGAGATGCCCGCCATGATGGCGGAAGCCGCCGCGGCCAGCGCCGTCTGGCGCAGCTCCGGGTTTTTCGTTTTCCATGCCACCGCCAGGGATGAACCGCCGAGCGACAGGTTGGCACCGATTTCCGACGGCATCACCATTCCCTCTTTACCCGTTTCGGCAATGGTCTGAATGATAGTCGGGGTAAAGACGCGGTGCATCCCGGTCATGACCAGCAGCGGCCAGAGCGCGCCCATGATCGCCACGGAGAGCCAGCCCAGATAGCCGTGAATGGTGTAAACCAGCGCGGAGATGGCGCTGCCGATCCAGATCCCCAGCGGCCCAATCAGCACGATGGCGAGCGGGGCGGCAATCAGCACGATCAGCATCGGCTTGAGGAAGTTTTTCGTCACCGCAGGCGTAATGCGATCCACCCAGCGTTCGATATACGACAGGCACCAGGTCATCACCAGCGCCGGGATCACGGTGTAGGTGTATTTCACCGCCGTCACCGGGATAAACGCGAATTCGACGTGCTCACCCTGCGCGGCTTTCGCCATCAACTCGATAAAGCTCGGGTGCACCAGCACGCCTGCAATGGCGATCGCCAGCGACATGTTGGTTTTGAATTTCACGGCGGCAGATGCTGCCACCATCAGCGGCAGGAAGAAGAACGCCCCGTCGCCGATGACGGTCAAAATGGTGAGCGTCGGCGCGCCTTTCTCCAGCACGCCGGTCATCTCAAGGATCATCGCCAGCAGCTTGACCATCGAGCCGCCGATGATCGCCGGGATCAGCGGCGACATGGTGCCAATCAGCGCGTCGAGGATCCCGGCACCGATGCGGCGCAGGGTCAATTTCTGTGGGCCTTCCGGTACGGCAGGCTGCAGGTCGGTTGGCAGCAGGCTCACCACCTCACGGTAAGCCTGAGAAACGGTATTGCCGATAATCACCTGGCACTGGTTGTCGTTACGTACCACGCCCAGTACGCCGCTGATATTTTTCAGGCGTGCGGTATCGGTAGCGGTTTCGTCTTTCAGGACGAAACGCAGTCGCGTCATGCAATGGGTGACGGCGACGATGTTGTCTTTGCCGCCAAGCGCGCTGACAACGTCTTGCGCCAGCGCGGCATAATTTTTGGCCATCGGATGTGATCCTGTTGTCGTTGTGAGAGTATGTAGGAAACCGGTTCCACATAATCATCATGAGTTTCTTTGAATGAAACAAGATCGCATTTTGACCATTTTTTCATTTCGTGATGGCGATCACCAGACGGTTCAAAAAGCGTGAGCGCGTCGTTGCGACAATTGTTTTGCAGTGCAGTACACTGCGTGCCATCAGTATGAAAGGGAATAACAACATGACCACGATGCTTGAAGTGGCGAAGCGGGCAGGCGTTTCGAAAGCGACGGTTTCCCGGGTGCTGTCGGGGAATGGCTATGTCAGCCAGGAGACCAAAGACCGGGTGTTTCAGGCCATCGAAGAGAGCGGCTATCGCCCCAATTTGCTGGCGCGCAACCTGGCGACCAAACGCACCCAGACGCTGGGACTGGTGGTGACCAACACCCTGTATCACGGCGTCTATTTTAGTGAGTTGCTGTTTCACGCCGCCCGCATGACGGAAGAGAAAGGGCGGCAGCTGATCCTGGCGGACGGCAAGCACAGCGCCGATGAAGAGCGCGAAGCCATCCAGTACCTGCTTGATATGCGCTGTGACGCGGTCATTATCTATCCGCGTTTCCTGAGCGTGGAAGAGATGGACGAGATCGTCGAGAAATACGAGCAGCCGATCATGGTACTGAACCGTCGCCTGCGTAAAAACAGCAGCCACAGCGTCTGGTCAGATCATAAAGCCTCCTGTCAGGAAGCGGTGTCACAGCTGATTGAGAAAGGGCACCGTGACATTGCGTTTATCACCGGCTCGCTGGATTCGCCCACGGGCGTGGAGCGTCTTTCTGGCTACAAAGACGCCCTGGCGCAACACCAGATCCCGCTGCGTCCGACGCTGATCGCCCACGGCAAATGGAACCCGGCCAGCGGCGCGGCGGCCGTGTCTGAGCTGCTCTCGCGCGGCGAAACCTTTACCGCGCTGGTGGCGAGTAACGACGATATGGCGATTGGCGCCATGAAACAGCTTCACGACAGCGGCGTCGCCACGCCTGATGCGGTGTCGGTGGTAGGCTTCGACGATGTGGCGATTGCGCCCTACATCGTGCCCTCGCTCTCCAGCGTGCGTATTCCGGTTACGGAGATGATTAAAGAGACCATCAGCCGCCTGATTTTTATGCTCGACGGCGGCGAGTTTAAATATCAGCAAACCTTCTCGGGTGAGCTTATCCTGCGCGACTCTGTCATCGACGGCCCGCACCGCTGATGTCGACAGCTGTCATCGTCAGAAGTGACGATGACAGCCCCCGCGACATTTTCTAAATCACTATAAATCAACGAGTTAAAAACTGGCACGGTTTATGAATATCTCCGCGCATGACTGTAATGCTGGAGAAGCAGATGAACCGTTTTATTATGGCTGATGCCAGTAAATGCATTGGCTGCCGTACCTGTGAAGTGGCGTGCGTGGTGTCTCATCAGGCGGAGCAGGATTGCGCTTCGCTTACGCCAGAGACCTTTTTGCCGCGGATCCACGTCATCAAAGGCGTGAATATTTCCACCGCCGCTATCTGCCGTCAGTGCGAAGACGCGCCGTGCGCCAACGTCTGCCCTAACGGTGCAATCAAACGTGAAAAAGGCTTTGTGCATGTGATGCAGGCGCGCTGTATCGGCTGTAAAACCTGCGTGGTCGCCTGCCCGTATGGCGCGATGGAGGTGGTGGTTCGTCCGGTGGTCCGCAACAGCGGCATGGGGCTGAATGTGCGGGCGGAAAAAGCCGAAGCCAACAAATGCGATCTTTGCTATCACCGTGACGCCGGTCCGGCCTGTATGGAGGCCTGCCCGACACACGCACTGGTTTGCGTGGATCGCGATAAGCTCGAGCAGATGAGCGCCGAAAAGCGCCGTCGCGCAGCGTTCGATACCACCTCATCTCTGCTGTTCTGATCCGTCATGGGCGGTAACGGCGTACAGTTGCGGGTGCGTGGCAAGGTGCAGGGCGTGGGCTTTCGGCCCTTCGTCTGGCAACTGGCTCAGGCGCTGCAGTTGACCGGCGATGTCTGCAACGACGGAGAGGGCGTGCTGGTGCGCCTCGCGGGTAATGGGGGGCATTTCACCGCGAGGCTGCGCCAGGACTGCCCGCCGCTGGCGCGCATCGAGAGTATCGACACGCAGCCGTTCCACTGGTCAACGCTGCCGGAGACATTCACCATTCGCCACAGCGCGGGCGGGGCAATGGACACCCAGATTGTACCGGATGCCGCCACCTGTCGCGTGCCTTGCGGAGATGAACGATCCGCACGAGCGCCGCTATCGTTACCCGTTTATTAACTGCACCCACTGCGGCCCGCGTTTTACCATTATCCGCGCCATGCCGTATGACCGCCCGGCCACGGCCATGGCGCCATTCCCGCTCTGCTCGCCGTGCGAAACGGAATACCGCAACCCTGCGGACCGACGTTTTCACGCCCAGCCCGTGGCTTGCCCGGACTGCGGCCCTGAGCTTGAGTGGCGTGCGGCCGATCGGGTTGTCACCCGCGAGCTGGCGCTGAACGCGGCGGTGCAGATGCTGAAAAACGGTGGCATTGTGGCTATCAAAGGGCTGGGCGGATTTCATCTGGCCTGCGACGCGCTTAACCCGCAGGCGGTGGCAACGCTGCGGGCACGTAAACAGCGTCCGGGGAAACCGCTGGCGGTGATGATCCCCAGCGCCGACGGCCTTCCGCAGCCGGTGCAAACACGGCTGCGCTCGCCTGCCGCGCCCATCGTGCTGATCCCTAAAGCCTGGCTGCCGACCTTTCCGGACGACATCGCGCCGGGCCTGGATAGCCTCGGTGTGATGCTCCCGGCCAATCCGCTGCAGCATTTGCTGATGCAGGAGACGCAACGCCCGCTGGTGATGACCTCCGGCAACCTCAGCGGCAGACCGCCTGCCATCAGTAATCCACAGGCACTGGAACAGCTCGCAGAGATTGCTGACGGTTTTCTGCTCCATAACCGCGACATCCTGCAGCGGATGGACGATTCCGTACTGGATCAGGACGGGGCCATGCTGCGTCGGGCGCGCGGTTTCGTGCCGGATGCCATCACGTTACCCGCCGGTTTTAGCCCTGTTCCCTCTATTCTGGCGACCGGTGCCGACATGAAGAATACCTTCTGTCTGGTGCGCGGTAACCAGGCGGTGCTGAGCCAGCATTTTGGCGATCTCAGTGACGACGGTGTCGAGGCCCAGTGGCGTTCAGCACTGTCGTTGATGCAGCAGATCTACGCCTTTCAGCCAGAGCGGCTGGTGTGCGATGCCCATCCTGGCTATCACGCCCGGCACTGGGCACAGGAGCAGGCGCTGCCGGTCGATACCGTACTGCATCATCACGCGCATGCCGCGGCCTGCCTTGCCGAAAACGGCTGGCCGCTCGACGGTGGCGACGCCATCGCCCTGACGCTGGACGGGATCGGCATGGGCGAGCACGGCGCGCTGTGGGGCGGGGAGTGTCTGCGGGTGAACTACCTTGAGTGCGAGCATCTGGGCGGCCTGCCCGCCGTGGCGATGCCGGGCGGCGATCTCGCGGCCATGCAGCCCTGGCGAAATCTGCTGGCACACTGCCTGGCGTTTGTTCCTGACTGGCAACGCTACCCGGAAACCCGTGCCGTACGTTCGCAAAACTGGCCGCTTTTAGCGACCGCCGTTCAGCGCGGCCTTAACGCGCCGCTGGCGTCGTCCTGCGGGCGGTTGTTTGATGCGGTGGCCTGTGCTCTGGGTATTGAAACACAACGCTATGAAGGCGAAGCCGCCTGCAGGCTGGAGGCGCTGGCCGCGCAGTGCCCGGGTGTTGAGCACCCGGTGACGCTTCAGGTTGAAAACCTTGCGTTCTTCTGGCGGCAGTGGCTGGCCTGGCAGGCGCAACCCTGTGAGCGCGCGTGGGCCTTTCACGACGCGCTGGCAAAAGGGCTGGCGGCGTTAGCCCGACACCATGCCCGACGCCTGTCGCTCTCTACCGTCTGTTTCAGCGGCGGCGTGTTGCATAACCGCCTGCTGCGGGCGCGTCTGCGGGTACACCTCTCTGATTTCACGCTTCTTTTTCCCCATCATCTGCCTGCGGGTGACGGGGCTATCTCCTTCGGGCAGGCGGTGGTTGCCGCAGCCCGGTCATGTTCAAAAAGGATGTAAAATGTTACGACGCTTACGCAATGAACCTCGCGCCGCGCTCCTGCTGCTGGCGCTGGTAATGGCTAATCTTCTGGCGTGGGGCTGGGCGTGGAACGCCTTTAGCAGCAGTTCTGCGTTAATGGCCGCAAGCCTGCTTGCCTGGTGCTATGGGTTGCGTCACGCGGTGGATGCTGACCACATCGCGGCCATTGATACCGTGACACGCAAGATGATGCAGCAGGGCAAGCGCCCCTCTGGTGTCGGGGCGTGGTTCTCACTGGGGCACTCCACCATTGTGGTGCTGGCCTCCATCGCCATTGCCGCGACGGCGACCGCTTTTCAGAAAAATATGGCCTGGTTTCATGAAACCGGCAGCCTGATTGGCACGGCCGTCTCCGCGACGTTCCTGCTGGCGATGGCGTTAGTCAATATGGTGATTTTACGCGGTGTCTGGCGCAATTTTCAGGCGCTGAAAAACGGGCAGGCGGTGCAGGGAGACATCTCGCTCCCGGCGCAGGGCGGAGTAATGAACTGGCTGTTTGGCGCGACTTTCCGCCTGGTCAACAAAAGCTGGCAGATGTATCTGGTCGGTTTTCTGTTCGGGCTTGGTTTTGATACCGCCACTGAAATCGGCGTGCTCGGGATCTCTGCCGCCAGCGCCTCAAACGGTATGTCGGTGTGGTCAATCATGATCTTCCCGGCGCTTTTCGCCAGCGGCATGGCGCTGGTGGATACCCTCGACAACCTGTTGATGGTGGGGGCTTACGGTTGGGCATTTAACAAGCCGCAGCGCAAGCTCTACTACAACATGACCATTACCGGTACCTCTGTGGTGGTGGCGGTGTTTATCGGCGGGCTGGAAGCGCTGGGGCTGCTGATGGATAAATTTGCCCTCAGCGGCGGCATCTGGGATCGCATTGGTGCCGTCAACGATAACCTCGGCAACGCCGGTTTTGTGGTGGTTGGGCTGTTTGTCGCCTGCTGGCTGATCTCCATGATCAACTATCGCTGGCGCGGCTACGACGCGCTGGTCATACATTCCTGAGCGCTGCGCTAAAACCATTGTGTTTGAGGGGTAAAATCGCCATGATGTCGTTCCGGTAAAGCGAAGCAGGGTGCCGTTTTGCTGGAAAAATGGAATGCATATCTTGCTGTTTATGAAGGTTTTAACTCTTTTATATTCAGTAAAATAATAAGTTAAGGACAGATGGCGATGATTTACCTCTTTTGTATTTATCTTGCTAATAGATTACGTAAAAAAAAGCCCCGGGACATCGGGGCTGCGGATAATAAAATCCCAGGGTTAAGTAAGCGTGGTAAAAGGTTAAGGGTTAAGCGGGCAGCGATTTCAGTAGCGCGAAAGCCTCCTTCATCCGATCTTCGCTAACCACGAAGGCGCGGAGCTGGCCATCGGCGTCAGAGCCGCGCGCGACCATTCCCTGAGCTTCCACAGCGATCTGCCAGTTCAGGTCCTGGCGCTGGGTTTCACCTGCCAGATGCAGCGGCAACGCTGGCGTTTTCACCTTCACCAGCATGGCCGGTAATTTCAGCGGCGCGCTGTTGCCGAGCAGGTTTTTTGCCAGATACATGGCGCTAAGTTGGATCGGCTGCAGGAAAGGCAGTACCTGGCCGTTGATTTCCGCGCAGTCCCCCAGGGCGTAAATGTCGGGTTGCGTGGTTTGCAGGTAGCTATTCACCTTCACGCCACGGCCTGTTTCAGCGCCTGCGCGGTGCGCCAGCGCCGTTTCCGGGCGCAACCCCGTCGCGGCAACCACCACATCGACTTCCAGGCTGCGATGGCGGTCAAGCGTCGCGCGAATGCCGCCTTCGGTTTCGCTCAGATGTTGCAGTTGCGATTTCAACAGCAGATGCACGCCCATGTCGGTCAGACGGTGCTGTAAGCGACTGCTTACTTCTGCAGGCATCAAGGCCGACAGAATGCTTGCCGCGTGGTCGACCAGGGTGACGGCTTTACCCGCCCGACAAAAATCCATTGCCAGCTCGGTGCCAATCAAACCGCCGCCAACAATCATTACCCGTTTTGCATCACGAAGCTGCGTTTCGCTGGCCCGATACTCCTGCTGGCTGTTAAGCGTCATCATCAGCTCGCGGCCGGTAACCGGCGGCACGAACGCAGAGGCCCCCGTCGCCAGCACCAGCTTGTCGTACTGCCAGGTTTTATCTTTCGCTTTTACCACGTGGGCATCGGCGTCAATATCGGTGACCCAGGTGTACGGAAACAGACGCAGGTTGAACTGCTCCGCGAACTCCCCCGCCGTCTGGCGGGTGAGATCGTCGGCGCGCTGGTTCAGGCTAATCACATGGCTTAAATCGGGCTTGTTGTACTCGTCCATGCTGTCGGCCGCGATCATCGTCAGCGGCACGTTAGCGTCCTGTTTGCGGATATTTTTCACCAGCTGGCGGGCGGCAAAGCCCGAGCCGATGATGACGATACCGTTGCTCATTTTGCCTCCGTTGCCAGTTCGTCAAAGACGTCTTTTCCGAGGGAACATTCCGGGCAGAGGAAGTTGTCCGGCACCTCACTCCACGGCGTACCTGGAGCCACGTCCTGCAACGGCTCGCCCAGTTCCGGGTCGTAGATCCACTGGCAGACGCTGCACTGCATGCGTGGACCGAGATCGGCGCTGGCTGCCCCGGCACAGGTTTGCGGCTGTTCGGCGGGGAGTGCTGCGGCCTCAGGAAGCGGTGCAAGCGCCCACTGACGAGCAATATCGCGGCCGTGCTGACGACAGACTTCCAGCGCGTCAAGATCCGGGCGCCATTTGGCCTTCAGGCTCATGGACATCTCAAAACCGGCATCCTGCAGGCGGGTGGAGAGACGATCTACCGCGCCGCCGCTCCAGCCGTGGGAGCCAAAGGCGCTGGCACGTTTGTTACGGAAGCGCAGGCCGGTCATCTCTTCCACCAGGCCAGCAATTTTCGGCATCATCACGTTGTTCATGGTGGAGGTGCCCACCAGCACGCCCTTAGAGCGGAAGACGTTGGTGAGGATCTCGTTTTTATCGCTGCGCGCCACGTTGAAGATTTTCACCGCCACGTTCGGGTCCACCTCGTTGATACCCTGGGCGATGGCGTCTGCCATCATGCGGGTGTTGTTGGACATGGTGTCGTAGAAAATCGTGATGCGGTCTTCCTGATAATCCGCCGCCCATTTCAGGTACAGCTCAACGATCTGGGTTGGGTTTTCACGCCATACCACGCCGTGGGAGGTGGCAATCATATCCACCGGCAGGTTGAAGCCGAGGATCTCGGTGATTTTGGGCGTCACCAGACGGCTGAACGGAGTCAGGATGTTGGCGTAGTAGCGCTGGCACTGTTCAAACAGCTCGGTCTGATCCACTTCATCGTTAAACAGGCGCTCGTCGCAGTAGTGCTGACCAAAGGCGTCGTTGCTGAACAGCACCGCGTCGCCGGTCAGGTAGGTCATCATGCTGTCCGGCCAGTGCAGCATCGGGGTTTCCACGAAGATCAGCTGTTTGCCGTTACCAATATCCAGCGTGTCGCCGGTTTTCACGGTGTGGAAGTTCCACTCCGGATGGTGATGGTGACCGTTGATGGAGTCGATGGCGTTGGTGGTGCAGTAGATCGGGGTATCCGGAATGTGGGACATCAACTCGGTCAACGCCCCGGCGTGATCCTCTTCCGCGTGGTTGATGATGATGTAGTCGATGTCGTTCAGATCGATTTCACTGCGCAGGTTCTGCACGAACTCGCGGCTGAATTTATGATCGACGGTATCGATCAGTACGTTTTTACCTTCACGAATGAGATAGCTGTTATAGCTGCTGCCGCGCAGCGTTTTATATTCCGTTCCGTGAAAATCACGCACTTCCCAGTCACGTTGACCAACCCAATGAATGTTATTTTTAACCAGAATAGACATAGCAACCTCAAATAATACGGCGTGTTGAATAAGTTGTTTTGTCTATATCAACTTGCGTGCCAACTTTTATTTTATTGATTTTTATGGATTAAATTTGTTATGCCCTGGAGTGGGTAGTCATTATGACTATCGTTAAAGATGTCAATATGACACTATGTATTGTCAAAATGACAGCGAGGCAGACATGAGCTTTTCCGTAGACGTGCTGGCGAAAATCGCCATTGAACTGCAAACCGGCATCGGGCATCAGGATCGTTTTCAGCGGCTGATCTCCACGCTGCGCCACGTGCTGGACTGTGATGCTTCGGCGCTGCTGCGCTACGAGGGACGGCAGTTTATTCCGCTGGCCATCGACGGGCTGGCGCAGGACGTGCTCGGGCGACGCTTTACGCTGGAAGGCCACCCGCGGCTGGAGACCATCGCCCGGGCGGGTGACGTGGTGCGTTTTCCGGCAGACAGCGATCTGCCCGACCCGTACGACGGCCTTATACCCGGGCAGGAGAGCCTGAAGGTGCACGCCTGTATCGGCCTGCCGCTGTTTGCCGGACAAAACCTGATTGGGGCGCTGACCCTCGACGGCATGTCGCCGGACCAGTTCGATACCTTCAGCGACGAGGAGCTGCGCCTGATTGCGGCCCTGGCGGCCGGGGCGCTGAACAATGCTCTGCTGATTGAACAGCTGGAGAGCCAGAATATTCTTCCCGGCAGCCCGGCGGCGTTTGAACAGGTCGCGCATACGGAGATGATTGGCCTCTCGCCAGGCATGGTACAACTCAAAAAAGAGATTGAGATCGTCGCGGCATCCGATTTGAACGTGCTGATCTTCGGTGAGACCGGCACCGGTAAAGAGCTGGTGGCGAAATCCATTCACGAAGCTTCACCGCGTGCGGCCAACCCGCTGGTCTACCTTAACTGCGCCGCACTGCCGGAAAGCGTGGCGGAAAGCGAGCTGTTTGGTCACGTCAAAGGGGCATTTACCGGGGCCATCAGCAACCGCAGCGGCAAGTTTGAAATGGCCGATAACGGCACGCTGTTCCTCGATGAAATAGGCGAGCTTTCGCTGTCGCTGCAGGCCAAGCTGCTGCGCGTATTACAGTACGGTGATATTCAGCGCGTGGGAGACGACCGCAGCTTACGGGTCAACGTGCGCGTGCTGGCGGCAACCAACCGCGACCTGCGCGAAGCGGTGCTGAACGGCAATTTCCGCGCCGATCTGTTCCATCGTCTGAGTGTTTTTCCGCTTACCGTGCCGCCGCTGCGCGAGCGTGGGGACGATGTGGTGCTGCTGGCGGGTTTTTTCTGCGAACAGTGTCGGCTCAAAATGGGCTTGTCGCGCGTGGTATTAAGCCCGGGGGCGCGAGGCCATCTGCTGACCTACGGCTGGCCGGGTAACGTACGCGAGCTGGAGCACGCCATCCATCGCGCGGTGGTGCTGGCGCGGGCGACGCGCTCGGGGGATAAAATCGTGATTCATGCGCGCCATTTTGCCCTGCATGATGAAAATATACCGTCCGTGAAGCCCGCTGCGCCTGAAAGCGTGAACGAGAATCTGCGTGAAGCGACGGAAGAATTTCAGCGTCAGATGATTACCCGCGCGCTGGAACAGAACAACCGGAGTTGGGCGGCGTGCGCGCGGGCGCTGGAAATGGACGTCGCCAACCTGCACCGGCTGGCGAAGCGTCTGGGACTGAAGGGTTAAATAATGCCTGCCTGGTAGAAATCCTGCAGGTTGATGGCGCCGCACAGGCGGCCAGCGTCATCCACCACCGGCGCGGCGGTGATTTTACGTTTCATCAGCACCTCTTTGGCTTCAATGGCGCGGCTGTTGGCATTCAGCGTTAACCCGCCAGAGGTCATCGCTTCTGAAACGCGTGCCTCCAGCTTACCGCCGCCCACCAGCCAGCGGCGCAGGTCGCCGTCGGTAAAGACGCCTTTAACCTGGCGCGTATCGTCGCAGACGGCGACCAGCCCCAGCCCGGTGCGGCTCAGCTCCAGCATCGCGTCCATCACGCTGGTATCGAGTTTGACCTGCGGGATGGCATCGCCAGAGCGCATCAGGTGGTGAACATTATTCAGCAGCCGTGCGCCGAGCGCCCCGGCAGGGTGTGAACGGGCGAAATCTTCTTCATTGAAACCGCGCGCCTGCATCACCGCCATTGCCAGCGCGTCGCCCATCATCAGGGTGTTGACGGTGCTGGAGGTGGGGGCGAGGTGCATCGGGCAGGCTTCGCGCTCCACGGCAATATCCAGCACCGCTTTGGCCGCCAGCGCCAGCGGCGAACGGGATTTACCGGTCATGGCCAGCAGGGCGATCGATTTTTCCTGCAGGCGCGGGATGATGAGGTCCAGCTCTTTGGCCGAGCCGGAGTAGGAGATAAACAGCATCACGTCACGGCTTTCAATCATCCCCAGATCGCCGTGCAGGGCTTCAGCCGGGTGCACGAAGAACGCCGGTGTCCCGGTGCTCGCCAGCGTTGCGGCAATTTTTTTGCCGATGTGGCCGGACTTGCCGATCCCGGAGACAATCACTTTGCCTTCACACTGGATGATGGTGTTGGCGGCGCGGACAAAATCGTCGCCCAGCCGTTCCGGCAGGCGGCTGGCCTCCTGTAGCTCCAGCATCAGGGTCTGACGGCCTGCGTTTAACAGAAAATCACTCATCTTTTTCTCCCGTTACGATCACATCGATGCCTTTCTCTTCCAGCGCTTTTTTGAACGCCGGATCGATCCCTGCGTCGGTAATCAGCGTATCGACGCTTTCAAGGCTGCAGACAATGTTGGGGCTTTTACGGCCAAACTTCGAGGAATCCGCCATCAAAATCACCTCCCGGGCGGCGTTGCACATGGCTTTACTGACGCTGAACACCTCGTTGAACGTGGTGACACCGGCGTTCAGGTCGATGCCGTCGGTGCCCATAAACAGTTTGTCAAAGCTGAAGTGCTCGAAGGCGTTTTCCGCCAGCTGGCCGTGAAAGGACGCCGATTTTTTACGGAAGGTACCGCCGGGCATCAGAATGGTTTGTTCGCTGTCGAACTCTGCCAGGGCGTTGACGATGTGCAGACTGTTGGTCATCACCGTGATGTTGTTAAAGCGGTTGAGCAGCGGGATCATCTGCAGGACGGTGCTGCCCGCATCAAGAATAATGGAGTCACCATCATGGATAAATTTCACGGCGGCTTCGGCAATCAGCGCTTTCTGGTGGGTGTTGATCAGCGTTTTGTGATCGATAGGTGGGTCGGCTTCATCTTTGTTGAGCATCACCCCACCGTAGGTTCGAATGACCGCGCCTGCGTTTTCGAGCAATACCAGGTCCTTGCGTATCGTTGTGCCGGTGGTGTCAAAGTAGTGGGCCAGCTCTTCTACCGAGCATTTTCCCTGCTTTTGCAGATGCTCAAGAATGGCCGCCTGCCGCTGACGAGGTTTCATAGGCGCTTCGTTCCTTACGTTGCGAAATGATAATTTCGCAAGCTTATCGCGTTCACAACGAAATTATCCATGTTTCAATTTAAGCGCTAATGATAGTGCATTCTGACAGAGTGGATCGTGGGGGAAGATCACATCAGGCTGTAATTCCTGCAACGATATGCCGTTAATTGCCTGAATTTTCACCGGGCGGGCAAACACCGTCATTCCGCGCATGATGAGGGAGTCGCATACCCGATTCTGTTCATCCAGCGCAATTGCAACCACGACGCGCGGTTTAAAGCGCCCCCCGGAGCGCCCGACGCCCACGCGGCCCTTCTGGCACAGGGCGTCAAACGCGCGGTTAAACTGATGGATCTGCCAGCCGCCAAATGCCATCTGGCAGATCCAGGCGAGGGCGGCGACGGTGATGAGTGCGGTTACCATATCGGCTCCTTGTTATATTCCCTCTCCCGGTGGGAGAGGGTGAGGGTGAGGGCATCAGCCTGCTCGATCAGAACATCACCTGCCCACCGGTGACGTTAATCGACTGGCCGGTGCAGTACGAGGCTTTCGGGCTTGCGTAAAACAGCAGCATGTTCAGCACGTCCTGATAGTCGCACCCGCGCTTCAGCGGCACTTTGTCGATGTAGTACTGCTCCACTTCGTCTTCTTTGATGCCAAGCTTGGTGGCATATTGAGGTAGCAGCGACTGGAACATTGGCGACTTCAGCAGGTTGCCCAGCATCAGCGAGTGAACGGTAATCCCGTATTCGGCCAGATCCAGCGCCAGAGACTGGGTCAGCCCTACGCCGCCAAATTTCGCCGCGCTGTAGCCGGAGTTATGCTTGCTGCCCACTTTGCCCGATTTGGAGTTGATCTGAATGATGCGCCCCTGAATGCCGTCGCGGATCATCAGGCGGGAAAACTCGCGGGCGCAGAGGAAGTAACCCACCAGATTCACCTGCAGCGAGCGGTCAAAGTCCCCCAGTTCGAAATCGCTGATAAACGCCGCTTTCGCGATCCCTGCGCTGTAGACCAGCAGGTCGGTACGGCCAAAAATCTCGTCTACCCCGCGAGCCAGCGCCATGACGCTCTGCTCGCTGGTGGCATCGGCACCAAACCCGTACGCCATCCCCTCACCAAACTCGGTGTTGATGGTATCCGCCACGCGGGCGGCTTTCTCACTCTGAATATCCACTACCGCCACGCGGTAACCTTCTGCGGCAAGCCCACGGCAGAGAAACTCTCCTAAGGTTTGTCCTCCACCAATGACAACGGCAACCTGACTCATAACGCTCTCCTTAATTACGCAACAAATTTTAATGTGCAGCCTGGGGTAACAGCCTGCGGAACCGGCCCCTCCACGTGAACCGTGCCGGGATACTCTGCCTGCGGCTGGCCATCGAACCGCAGGGTGATGTGGCCCAGCTCGCGCAGGTTTTGCTCGGCCACGTCGCCCACGGCGGTGACGGCATAGCGGGTGTCACCCAGCTCCAGCTGGCTTCCTGCCTTTAACGCTCCGTGCAGCTCGCCGTGGCAGTGGATAAAACAAAACTCTTCGATATCTGCCGGTGCACCTTCACGGAAAGTGATCAGCATCTGGTCGCTGAGCGCATCGGCCGCGCTCTGGCCGATGCGGGTGATGGTGGTCTGATAAATCACGGTCATCGCAGGAACCTCTTATTGATAAATAAAGCCGGAAACGAACCAGGCAATCAGCACCGTCGGTGCGCCCGTCAGGAAACGACTGACCAGCACAGACGGCACGCCCACGCGTACGGTGTCCTGGCGCGCTTCGGCCAGCGACAGGCCAACGGGAATGAAGTCGCAGGCCGCCTGAGCGTTAATGGCAAACAGCGCAGGCAGAGCCAGGTGCGGAGGAATGTTGCCCAGACCAATCTGCACGCCAATCAGGACGCCGATGACCTGAGCAATCACCGCCCCCGGGCCGAGGAACGGCGACAGCAGCGGGAAGGAGCAGATCAGCGCCAGCGTCACCAGACCGAGCGGGTGGCTGGCAAGCGGGGCGAGGCCGTGGGCGATCCAGTCTCCCAGACCGGAGGCCATGATGATGCCGATTAACGCGGAGACGAAGGCCATAAACGGCAGAATGGTTTTTAGCACCGTGTCGATGGTGTCGCGCCCGGACTGGAACAGTACCGCCACGGCGGATCCCATTCCCATGCCGACCTTCGCCAGCAGGCCGTCGCTCTGCTCGGTGATCTTCTTACTGGTGTCGTAATCACGCGGTGCGGCTTTTTGCGGCGCGGGCGTACCATTCACCAGCGTGATGTTGTCCTCCTTCACGCCTGAGACATAAATGTCTTCGAGGATGTACTGCGCCAGCGGGCCTGATTTTCCGGTGGAGTGAATATTCACCGTCGGAATGCGACGCTTCGGATAGAGGCCGCAGCGCAGGGTGCCACCGCAGTCGATAACTGCCACGCCGATTTCCGCCTCCGGTGGTTCGCCTTCTTTGAAACCGTCGACCGCTTCCCAGCCGGTCAGCTCGCGTAGTTTGTCGACAATCGCCGGGCGTGTGCCTGCGGTGATATAGACGATTTTTTTGCCTTCGGTGGCGTCGAACTCCAGCGGGCCGCCCCAGCCACCCGTGCCTTTCTCAATACGGATCCGGCTCATGCTGTGGCTCCTGACAAATGAACGCGTTGCTCAAGCTGGATGCCCATTTTTTTCTCAAAAATGGTGGTGGTGAGATCGGTCACCCAGCCACGGAAGAAGTTGGTGACCAGGCCGACCAGCAGATAGCTCACCGCCAGTGGGCCGAGCGGCAGGCCAAGCGTGGTCAGGCCGCTGGCAATGCCGAGATAAACAAACAGTTCCCCCGGGTTGATATGCGGGAACAGGCCGTTCATGGAGTGACAGCTATATGAGGCGGCGGCGTAATAACTCGGCTTGTATTTTTCTGGCATAAAGCGGCCGAGGCTTAAGGTCATGGGGTTGCAGAAAACGAAGGTTCCAATGCAGGGCAACAGCAGGTAACGGGATAACGGGTTCCCGGCACAGCGTTGGGCGAAGCGTTCAATGCGTTGCTGGCCGATAAAATTAATCAGCGCGTTCATGATCACCAGCAGGCTGATCAGCAGGGGCAGGATCCCGGTCACCATGCCGGTGAAGACTTCTCCGCCTTTCTGAAACAGCCCGATGAACCACTCGGCGCCGTGGGTGATGGTTTCTATCATTCTTCTCTCCTGTGAGGCTTTTCTTGTTTTGTATTACCGGGACTAATAATAATCACTTTGAAAGGTTTTAAAGTGTTAATCAGATCTCACAATGAAAGAAAAATGGATTATTTTGAAAGTTAATGGGCGGGGGAGACGCATTTTGGTTGAAAAAAGCGCAGATTTGCGTTGAGGAGCGTAAAGATTTGGTGGGTAAGGCGCGTACCGCTTCCTTGAGGTGTTCCGGATGCTTTACCATACTAGGTTCTTATCGAACCCGTTAAATGGATGTCCCATGTTCAAGCGTCGTTATGCAGCGTTGTTACCTGCGCTTATTCTGCTATCCGCATGTAGTAGTAAACCCAAGACTGAAGCCGCTGTGCAGACGGCTGGCGCGCCTTCAGGAGGATTCCTGCTGGAGCCGCAGCACAATATGATGCAGATGGGGGGCGACTTCGCGAATAACCCGGCGGCCGAACAGTTCATCGATAAAATGGTGAGCAAACACGGCTTTGACAGACAGCAACTGCATGAAATCTTGTCGCAGGCGAAACGTCTGGACTACGTGCTGCGCCTGATGGACAGGCAGGCACCGTCAGCGCAGGTGCCAACCGGGCCAAACGGTGCGTGGTTGCGCTATCGCAAACAGTTTATTACCCCGGACAACGTGCAAAATGGCGTGGTGTTCTGGAATCAGTATGAAGATGCCCTCAATCGCGCGTGGCAGGTCTACGGCGTGCCGCCTGAAATCATCGTCGGCATTATTGGCGTGGAAACGCGCTGGGGCCGCGTGATGGGCAAAACACGCATTCTTGATGCGCTGGCCACGCTCTCGTTTAACTATCCTCGTCGTGCCGAGTACTTCTCTTCCGAGCTGGAAACCTTCCTGCTGATGGCGCGTAACGAACAGGATGACCCGCTCGATCTGAAAGGGTCGTTTGCCGGAGCGATGGGCTACGGCCAGTTTATGCCCTCTTCCTACAAACAGTATGCCGTCGACTTTAACGGAGATGGTCACATCAACCTGTGGGATCCGGTGGACGCCATCGGCAGCGTGGCGAACTACTTCAAGGCACACGGCTGGACGCCGGGTGGGCAGGTTGCCGTGCAGGCTAACGGCGAAGCGTTTGGTCTGGAAAACGGCTTCAAAACCAAATACAGCGTTGCGCAGCTGACGGCGGCAGGTTTAACGCCAACGCAGCCGCTGGGTAATGTCGATCAGGTGAGCCTGTTGCGTCTGGATGTAGGAACCGGGTATCAGTACTGGTACGGTATGCCAAACTTCTACACCATCACCCGCTATAACCACAGCACGCACTATGCGATGGCCGTGTGGCAGCTGGGCCTGGCGGTATCGCAGGCGCGCATCCCTGCGGCATCGCCGTTTAGTCAGTAAGTCGCTTTATTCCTCCCTCTCCCACGGGAGAGGGGAATTTTGCAGAAACATTTCGCCACACTCCCTTTGCAAACGCGCCATTTACATCTCAAACGCCTTTCATTATTGTTACGTTATAACATTTAATGTGGTGGCAACATGTCAACGTCCCTTTTCTCTTTGTCTGCGGCAGTTAGGTTTCTGCTGGCGCTGGTGATTATCGTGTTTATCGGGCTGGCCGTGCGCTGGGCGGTGGCATTGCCATGATTGTCATGGATGAACTGGTTGCGGGTTACGACCGCATGCCCGTTACGCGTGCCTTGTCGGGCGTAATTGAACGCGGAAGTATGACCGCGATTATCGGGGCCAACGGATGTGGAAAATCCACGCTGCTCAAAACGCTCGCCGGGTTTATTCCGCCGGTGAGCGGCCGTTTTCGCTGGCAGGAGAAACGCCCGGTGATTGGCTGGCTGGCACAGCGTCACGCGCTGGAGGCGCAGTTTCCGCTGACGGTGCAGGATGTGGTGAGTATGGGCTGCTGGCCGCGTGTTTCGCTCTTTTCCGGCTTTCGTCGGGAAACACGCTCGCGCATTGCCAGCGCGCTGGAGCGTGTCGGGCTGGACGCCATGGCGTTATCTACCATCGATGCACTCTCCGGCGGCCAGTTTCAGCGCATGCTGTTTGCGCGGATCCTGGTGCAACAGGCGCCGTTGGTGATGCTGGATGAACCCTTTACCGGCGTCGATGAAGCTACCTGTAACGTGCTGATGGACCTGATGCTCGAGATGTACATGCAGGGCCAGACCCTGCTTGCGGTATTGCATGACAGCGAGCGCGTATCGCGTCATTTTCCGCAAACGCTACGGCTGGATACGGCTATTCCGCACTGGAAAACCGAGCGGGTGAGGGTGGCATGATCTGGCATCTCTTCTTTCAGCCTTTTATCGAATACGGCTTTATGCGTCGCGCGCTGGTGGTGTGCCTGGCGCTGTCCGTCAGCACCACGGCACTGGGCGTATTCCTTCAACTGCGCCGGATGAGCCTGATGGGCGATGCCCTTTCACACGCCATTTTACCCGGCGTTGCGGTGGGCTATCTGCTGAGCGGTATGTCACTGCTGGCGATGAGCATCGGCGGGTTTATCGCCGGGATCGCCGTGGCACTGGTGGCCGGGCTGGTCAGTCGACGTACGCCGCTCAAAGAGGACGCCAGTTTTGCCGGGTTCTATCTCGGCTCGCTGGCGCTGGGCGTGACGCTGGTGTCGCTACGTGGTTCGAATGTCGATCTGCTGCACCTGCTGTTTGGCTCCATTCTGGCGGTGGATAACGACGCCGCGCTGTTTGTGGCTGGCGTATGCATCTTCACGCTGGTGACGCTGGCAGTTTTCTATCGTGGACTGGTGACCGAGGCGTTCGATACCGCCTGGCTACAGGTTAACGCCCGCTGGCTGCCAGGCCTGTTGCACGGGCTGTTTCTGGCGTTACTGGTGCTTAACCTGGTGGCCGGATTTCAGGTTCTCGGCACGCTGATGGCCGTCGGGCTGATGATGTTGCCGGCGGTGGCGGCACGCTGCTGGGTGCGCACCCTGCCAGGGTTGCTCTGCCTGGCGGGCATCAGCGGCGTTTTTTGCGCATGGCTGGGGTTAAGCCTCTCCTGGGCGGTGAGTTTACCCGCCGGGCCGTCCATCGTGCTGACCGCCAGCGCGCTGTTCTTTATTTCTGTTTTATTTGGCACACGAAGCCACCTGGCTGGCAGCCTGCGTGCGCTTTTTTAACGCAAGGGGAAATGATGAAACGTACAGGATTAATAATGGCGCTCGCGCTCGGGATGTTGTCACAGGGCGTGATGGCGAAAACGCTTAATGTGGTCACCAGTTTTTCCATTCTGGGAGACATTACGCGTGAGGTAGGGGGCGACCGGGTCAATGTGACCACGCTGGTGGGGCCGGACGGCGATCCGCATACCTTTGAACCGTCGCCGAAAGACAGTGCGGCGCTCAGCAAGGCCGATGTAGTGGTGGTGAACGGTCTGGGGCTGGAGGGCTGGCTCGACCGTCTGGTGAAGGCCTCCGGATTTAAGGGCCAGCTGGTGGTGGCTTCGACCGGGGTGAAAACCCACACGCTTGAAGAGGACGGGAAAACCGTGACCGATCCGCATGCCTGGAACAGCGCTGCGAACGGGGCACTGTATGCGCAAAATATCCTTGCCGGTCTGGTAAAAGCCGATCCTGAAGATAAGGCGGCGCTGGAGGCCACCGGTCAACCCTATATCGCGCAGCTTATGCAACTGGACAGCTGGGCCAAAACGCAGTTCAGCCAGATCCCGCAGGTAAAACGTAAAGTCCTCACCAGCCATGACGCCTTCGGCTACTTCAGCCGCGCCTATGGCGTAACCTTTATTGCGCCGCAGGGCTTGTCGTCAGAGAGCGAAGCCAGCGCAGCGCAGGTGGCTGAGATTATCAATCAGATTAAAGCGGACGGGGTGAAAACCTGGTTTATGGAAAACCAGCTCGACCCGCGCCTGGTTAAACAAATTGCCACGGCCACCGGTGCGCAGCCGGGGGGCGAACTTTACCCGGAGGCGCTGTCGGCCAAAGGCGGCGTGGCGGATACCTACGTTAAGGCGTTTCGCCATAACGTGAATACCCTCGCCAGGAGCATGAAGTAACCTTTTTCTCAGCCGGTGCCTTCGCATCGGCTTTTTTCTGAAGCCCCCTCGTAAAACATGATCCTCATCTCCATATCTGACGAGAAAGTGCTATCTTGTGCTGCACGTTTTTCTGATGCCCGGAGCGAGAATGACTGACCATGAATTGATGCAGCTTAGCGAAGTCGTAGGACTGGCGCTTAAGCAACGTGGCGCGACTATTACGACTGCCGAATCCTGTACCGGCGGCTGGGTTGCTAAAGCCATTACCGATATTGCAGGCAGTTCCGCCTGGTTTGAACGCGGCTTTGTGACCTACAGTAACGAAGCTAAAGCGCAAATGATTGGCGTGCACGAATCCACGCTTGAACAGCATGGCGCGGTCAGCGAACCGGTGGTGATTGAGATGGCAATTGGTGCGCTAAAAGCGGCGCGTGCAGATTATGCCATCTCTATTAGCGGTATCGCCGGCCCGGACGGCGGCAGTGACGTGAAGCCTGTCGGCACCGTCTGGTTTGGTTTTGCCACCTCTAAAGGTGAAGGGATCACGCGTCGCGAGTGCTTTAGCGGCGATCGTGAAAGCGTGCGTCGTCAGGCCACCGTTTATGCGTTAAAAACGCTCTGGCAACAATTTCTACAAAACACTTGATACTGTATGACCATACAGTATAATTGCACCAACAGAACAGAAATCCACGGTGAAGCACAGTCGCTTCTCCCGGCATGACAGGAGTAATAATGGCTATCGACGAAAACAAACAGAAAGCGTTGGCGGCAGCACTGGGCCAGATCGAAAAGCAATTCGGTAAAGGCTCCATCATGCGCCTGGGTGAAGACCGTACCATGGATGTGGAAACGATCTCCACCGGTTCGCTTTCTCTGGATATCGCGCTGGGCGCGGGCGGCCTGCCAATGGGCCGTATCGTAGAGATCTACGGGCCAGAATCCTCCGGTAAAACCACCCTGACGCTGCAGGTGATTGCCGCGGCGCAGCGCGAAGGTAAAACCTGTGCCTTTATCGATGCCGAGCACGCGCTGGACCCTGTTTATGCTCGTAAGCTGGGCGTGGATATCGATAACCTGCTGTGTTCTCAGCCAGACACGGGTGAACAGGCGCTGGAGATTTGTGACGCGCTGGCGCGTTCCGGTGCGGTTGACGTTATCGTGGTCGACTCCGTTGCTGCGCTGACGCCAAAAGCGGAAATCGAAGGCGAAATCGGCGACTCTCACATGGGCCTCGCGGCACGTATGATGAGCCAGGCAATGCGTAAGCTGGCCGGTAACCTGAAGCAGTCCAATACGCTGCTGATCTTCATCAACCAGATCCGTATGAAAATTGGCGTAATGTTCGGTAACCCGGAAACCACCACCGGTGGTAACGCGCTGAAATTCTATGCTTCTGTCCGTCTGGATATCCGCCGTATCGGCGCGGTGAAAGAGGGTGAGAACGTAGTGGGGAGTGAAACCCGCGTGAAGGTCGTGAAGAACAAGATCGCCGCGCCGTTCAAACAGGCTGAATTCCAGATCCTCTACGGTGAAGGTATCAACTTCTTCGGCGAACTGGTTGACCTGGGCGTGAAAGAGAAGCTGATCGAAAAAGCGGGCGCATGGTACAGCTACAACGGCGATAAAATTGGTCAGGGTAAAGCGAATGCGATCTCCTGGCTGAAAGAGAACCCGGCTGCAGCGAAAGAGATCGAGAAGAAAGTGCGTGAGCTTCTGCTGAACAACCAGGACTCTAAACCTGATTTCGTGGTTGATGGTGCGGATGCTGAAGAAACTAACGAAGACTTTTAAGGCTTTCGTTTAAAAATGAAGGGCTGCTGATGCGGCCCTTTTTGCATTTCTGAACCAGCAGGTTTTTTATGAGCGAATCCACAACGCGTCGACCCGCTTATGCGCGATTACTGGACCGCGCGGTGCGGATCCTTGCCGTGCGTGACCACAGTGAACAAGAGCTGCGGCGTAAACTGTCGGCCCCGGTGATGAGTAAAAATGGGCCGGAAGAGATTGATGCCACCGCGGAAGATTATGACCGGGTGATTGCCTGGTGCTATGAGCATCACTACCTGGATGACGACCGTTTTGCTTCCCGGTTCCTGGCCAGCCGTGGCCGCAAGGGATACGGTCCGGCGCGTATCCGTCAGGAGCTGAACCAGAAGGGCGTTGCCCGTGAGTCCATCGAAAAAGCGATGCGCGACTGTGACACCGACTGGTGTGCGCTGGCAAAAGAGCAGGCGATTCGTAAATACGGTGAACCGCTGCCGCGTGAATTTTCAGAAAAAGTCAAAATCCAGCGCTTTTTGCTCTACCGCGGCTTTCTGATGGAAGATATTCAGGATATCTGGCGTAATTTTGCCGATTGAACGCATGCGGGATTTTACTTCCCACTAAAGAAAACTTATCTTATTCCCACTTTTTCCAGTAGCAGGTCTGTCCAGGGGTTTACCGATACCGGCTTGCTACGACATTTCGTTAGCTTGATTTCAGGATAATTATGAGCAAGAGCACCGCTGAGATCCGTCAGGCGTTTCTCGATTTTTTCCATAGTAAGGGACACCAGGTTGTTGCCAGCAGCTCCCTGGTGCCGAACAACGACCCAACTCTGCTGTTTACCAACGCCGGGATGAACCAGTTCAAGGATGTGTTCCTTGGTCTCGACAAGCGTAATTATTCCCGCGCCACAACCTCACAGCGTTGCGTGCGTGCGGGCGGTAAACACAACGACCTGGAAAACGTCGGTTACACCGCGCGCCACCATACCTTCTTCGAAATGCTGGGTAACTTCAGCTTCGGCGACTATTTCAAACATGATGCTATTCAATACGCGTGGGAACTGCTGACCGGTGAAAACTGGTTCAACCTGCCGAAAGAGCGTCTGTGGGTTACCGTCTATGAAACCGATGACGAAGCCTACGAAATCTGGGAAAAAGAAGTCGGTATCCCGCGCGAACGTATTATTCGCATCGGTGACAACAAAGGCGCACCGTACGCGTCTGACAACTTCTGGCAGATGGGTGACACCGGCCCTTGCGGTCCGTGCACCGAGATCTTCTACGATCACGGCGACCACATCTGGGGCGGCCCTCCAGGCAGCCCGGAAGAAGACGGCGATCGCTACATTGAGATCTGGAACATCGTCTTCATGCAGTTCAACCGTCAGGCCGACGGCACCATGGAGCCGCTGCCAAAACCGTCCGTTGATACCGGTATGGGCCTGGAGCGTATTGCGGCTGTTCTGCAGCACGTTAACTCCAACTACGAAATTGATCTGTTCAGCACCCTGATCAAAGCCGTTGCAGAAGTGACTGGCGCGACCGATCTGAACAACAAATCACTGCGCGTAATCGCAGACCATATCCGTTCCTGTGCGTTCCTGATTGCTGATGGTGTTATTCCGTCGAATGAAAACCGTGGCTATGTGCTGCGTCGTATCATTCGTCGTGCGATCCGTCACGGCAACATGCTGGGCGCGAAGGACACCTTCTTCTATAAGCTCGTTGGGCCACTGATTGGCGTAATGGGTTCTGCAGGTGACGAGCTGAAACGCCAGCAGGCGCAGGTTGAGCAAGTACTGAAAACTGAAGAAGAGCAGTTTGCACGTACGCTGGAGCGTGGTCTGGCGCTGCTGGATGAAGAACTCGCTAAGCTTAAGGGCGACACGCTGGATGGCGAAACCGCCTTCCGCCTGTACGACACTTACGGCTTCCCGGTTGACCTGACGGCGGACGTTTGCCGTGAGCGCAACATCAAAGTGGACGAAGCGGGCTTCGAAGCGGCGATGGAAGAGCAGCGTCGTCGTGCGCGTGAGTCCAGCGGTTTTGGCGCAGACTACAACGCGATGATCCGCGTGGACAGCGCGTCTGAATTCAAAGGTTATGAAGCGCTGGAACTGACTGGCAAAGTGACCGCCCTGTTTGTTGACGGCAAAGCCGTAGACAGCATCAGCGCAGGTCAGGATGCAGTTGTCATTCTGGATAAAACCCCGTTCTATGCGGAATCCGGTGGTCAGGTTGGCGATAAAGGCGAACTGCAAGGCAACGGTTTCAGCTTCAGTGTGAACGACACTCAGAAATACGGCCAGGCGATTGGTCATCTGGGTAAACTGGTTTCAGGCTCCCTGAAAGTGGGAGAGGGCGTTCAGGCTAATGTCGACGAAGCGCGCCGCGCACGCATCCGTCTGAACCACTCGGCAACGCACCTGATGCACGCTGCACTGCGTGAGGTTCTGGGAACGCATGTTGCACAGAAAGGTTCTCTGGTTAACGACAAAGTGCTGCGTTTCGACTTCTCGCATTTTGAAGCGATGAAACCGTCTGAGATCCGTGCGGTGGAAGATCTGGTGAATGCGCAAATCCGTCGTAACCTGCCAATCGAAACCCACATTATGGATCTCGACGCGGCGAAGAAAAAAGGTGCGATGGCCCTGTTTGGTGAGAAATATGACGACCGTGTTCGCGTATTGAGCATGGGCGACTTCTCTACCGAGCTGTGCGGTGGCACACACGCATCGCGTACCGGTGATATCGGTCTGTTCCGCATCGTTTCTGAATCCGGTACGGCGGCAGGTGTGCGTCGTATTGAAGCGGTGACTGGTGAAGGCGCGATTGCCAGCCTGCATGCGCAGAGCGACCAGTTGCACGATATCGCGCAGCTGTTGAAAGGCGATACCCAGAATCTGGGCGAGAAAGTGCGTGTTGCGCTGGATCGTACTCGCCAGCTGGAAAAAGAGCTGCAGCAGCTGAAAGAGCAGGCTGCGGCGCAGGAGAGTGCAAACCTCTCCAGCAAGGCTGTAGACATTAAGGGCGTCAAACTGCTTGTCAGCGATCTGGCAGGTGTAGAGCCTAAGATGCTGCGTACCATGGTCGACGATCTCAAGAACCAGCTTGGTTCGACGGTTATCGTACTGGCGACGGTAGCAGAAGGTAAGGTTTCTCTGATTGCGGGCGTCTCTAAGGATGTGACCGACCGCGTTAAAGCAGGGGAACTGATTGGCATGGTTGCCCAGCAGGTGGGTGGCAAAGGTGGCGGTCGTCCGGACATGGCGCAAGCCGGTGGTACGGATGCGGCGGCACTTCCTGCGGCATTGGCCAGCGTTGAAAGCTGGGTAAGCGCGAAACTGTAATAACTACAAAGCACAAACAGACGCCATAGCGGTAACGTTATGGCGTCTTGTTCACTGCACTATCGATAACGATAAAGTCAGGTTGAGTTTGTGTATATCGGCTAAACTTACGTTTAACAGAATGTGATGCCGTGACTGCTTACACTTTACGTGTTTGTCATCGCTTACTTTTTGGCGTTATATGATGGATAATGCCGGGATACAAGAGACCCGACTCTTTTAATCTTTCAAGGAGCAAAGAATGCTGATTCTGACTCGTCGAGTTGGTGAGACCCTCATGATTGGGGATGAGGTCACCGTGACAGTTTTAGGGGTAAAGGGTAACCAGGTACGTATTGGTGTTAACGCTCCTAAAGAAGTATCTGTCCACCGTGAAGAGATCTACCAGCGTATCCAGGCTGAAAAATCCCAGCAGTCCAGTTACTGATATTGTCGCGTCTCGCTGTCGGGCGAGACGCAACCCCTCCTGTTATTTTTCCTGCTTAAAGTTACCGTTCGATTTCAATCGCTCTGTTTTTAACCACTCTCGCCAGCTTATCTCGTCCAAACCACACGCTTCTCTTCATAGATTTCTGGGAGGATGCCTGCAAAATCCGCTTATAAAACACTCTCTTTGCGGCTTTTACATGCGAATTGCCTGTGATTTGTGCAAACGATAAAAGCTTTTGGAAAATTGTTTGACTTATAAGTCCCAGAAAGTAATATATGCGCCACGCAGCGACGAGAAGCTCTTAACGAGTGGCTCGAAGCACTCGAAAGAGGCGTTGTGTGGTGAGGTGGCCGAGAGGCTGAAGGCGCTCCCCTGCTAAGGGAGTATGCGGTCAAAAGCTGCATCCGGGGTTCGAATCCCCGCCTCACCGCCATTTTGCATCCGTAGCTCAGCTGGATAGAGTACTCGGCTACGAACCGAGCGGTCGGAGGTTCGAATCCTCCCGGATGCACCATTTACTGTTTCTAAAAGCATTTCCCCGATGCATCCGTAGCTCAGCTGGATAGAGTACTCGGCTACGAACCGAGCGGTCGGAGGTTCGAATCCTCCCGGATGCACCATCTTCTCCTGGTTTGTTTATTCCTTCGACGTTCCGTCAGCAATCACACTCTCTGTCAGCGACAAAAACGCCCGTTTACGATAAAGTAACCCTTTGTTAATCGGTTAGCGAGAGCACGATGTACGCACAGTATGACGGTTTGATCTTCGATATGGATGGCACGCTTCTGGATACCGAACCCACGCATCGCCAGGCCTGGACGGACGTTCTTGGACGTTACGGTATGCGCTTCGATCTCCAGGCGATGATAGCCCTCAACGGATCACCTACCTGGCGTATCGCACAGGCCGTGATTGAACTTAATCAGGCCGATCTCGATCCGCACCAGCTCGCGCGTGAAAAAACCGATGCAGTAAAAGCTATCCTGCTGGATACCGTGCGTCCTCTGCCGCTTATTGACGTGGTAAAAGAGTGGCACGGACGTCGCCCGATGTCGGTCGGCACGGGCAGCGAAAGCGCTATTGCCGAAGCGCTGCTCAACCATCTTGGCCTGCGCCACTATTTTTCTGCGGTGGTTGCCGCCGACCATGTTAAAAATCACAAACCCGCACCGGACAC
The DNA here is from genome assembly GCF_000025565.1 of Enterobacter cloacae subsp. cloacae ATCC 13047. Lineage (NCBI taxonomy): Bacteria > Pseudomonadati > Pseudomonadota > Gammaproteobacteria > Enterobacterales > Enterobacteriaceae > Enterobacter > Enterobacter cloacae. The sequence goes on along the minus strand of NC_014121.1, from coordinate 4,134,262 downwards.
CTTCCTGCTTTGTGCAGAACGAATGGGTGTGCCGGCGGCAAAATGCGTTGTCTTTGAAGATGCCGACTTTGGCATTCAGGCCGCGCATGCTGCCGGAATGGATGCGGTGGATGTTCGCTTACTGTGAGTGACGCGCTGTCACTTTTATCATTATTCGCCAGCAGTTTTTTAAGTGCTACGCTCTTACCGGGTAATTCGGAAGTGGTGCTGGTGGCGATGCTGTTGTCTGGCGTGAGTCAGCCCTGGTTGCTTGTGTTAATAGCAACAATGGGTAATAGCCTTGGAGGGCTGACTAACGTTATTCTTGGGCGTTTCTTTCCGCTGCGTGAAAAATCGCGCTGGCAGGAAAAGGCAGTCGGCTGGCTAAAACGCTATGGCGCTGCCACGCTGTTATTAAGCTGGATGCCTGTAATAGGCGATTTACTGTGTCTGCTGGCGGGATGGATGCGCATCTCCTGGGGGCCGGTGCTCTTTTTTTGTGCCTTGGCAAGGCGTTGCGCTATGTTCTTGTGGCGTGGGCAACACTACAGGGTATGACGTGGTGGCACTAATTGGTGGAATGAATACGCGACCTTCAATCGTCAACCATTACAATTATGCTGAGTAACATTACTTTGACAGGCGGGAGGTCAATTTGATCCCGGACGTATCACAGGCGCTGGCCTGGCTGGAAAACCACCCTCAGGCACTGAAGGGTATTCAGCGTGGCCTTGAGCGTGAAACGCTGCGCGTAAACGCGGATGGCAGCTTAGCGACGACGGGTCACCCGAAGACGTTAGGCTCGGCGCTGACACATAAATGGATCACTACCGATTTCGCTGAAGCACTGCTGGAATTTATCACTCCGGTGGACGGTGATATTGATCATATGCTGACGATATTGCGCGACATCCATCGCTACACCGCCCGAAATATGGGCGATGAGCGTATGTGGCCGCTCAGCATGCCCTGCTATATCGAGCAGGGGCAGGAGATTGAACTGGCGCAATACGGCACGTCGAATATCGGTCGACTGAAAACGCTGTATCGCGAGGGTCTGAAAAACCGCTACGGCGCGTTGATGCAGACGATCTCAGGCGTACATTACAACTTCTCTTTGCCAATGGCTTTCTGGCAGGCGAAATGCGGTGAAACGGATAAGGACGCGATCTCCGCGGGTTATTTCCGCCTGATCCGCAACTATTACCGTTTTGGCTGGGTTATTCCTTACCTGTTTGGTGCGTCTCCGGCTATATGCTCCTCGTTCCTGCAGGGGAAACCGACGACGCTACCGTTCGAGAAGACCGCGTGCGGAATGTACTACCTGCCGTATGCCACCTCGCTGCGTCTGAGCGACCTTGGCTATACCAATAAATCGCAAAGCAATCTCGGTATTACGTTTAACGAATTGCACGAATATGTGGCAGGATTGAAGCGGGCGATCAAAACCCCGTCGGAAGAGTACGAGAAAATCGGCCTCGAAAAAGACGGCAAACGTCTGCAAATCAACAGCAATGTGCTGCAGATTGAAAACGAACTGTACGCACCGATTCGTCCGAAGCGCGTGACGCGCAGCGGTGAAACCCCCTCGGATGCGCTGCAGCGCGGCGGGATCGAATACATTGAAGTGCGCTCACTGGATATCAACCCGTTCTCACCGGTCGGTGTTGATGAGCAGCAGGTTCGCTTCCTGGATCTGTTTATGGTCTGGTGTGTGCTGGCCGATGCGCCGGAAATGAGTTCAGACGAACTGCTCTGTACCCGCACTAACTGGAACCGCGTGATCCTGGAAGGGCGCAAACCGGGCCTGACGCTGGGTATCGGCTGTGAAACGGCGCAGTTCCCGCTGCCGAAAGTGGGTAAAGATCTTTTCCGCGACCTGAAGCGCGTTGCCCAGACAATGGACAGCCTTTACGGTGGCGAAGCGTATCAACAGGTCTGCGACCAGTTAGTGGAATGCTTTGATAACCCGGAACTGACATTCTCGGCGCGTATTCTGCGTTCTATGATTGATCAGGGCATCGGCGGAACAGGGCGTGCACTCTCCGCGGAGTACCGTGAAATGCTGATGCAGGAGCCTTTAGAGATCCTGAGCGAAGCGGATTTTGCGGCGGAGCGCGATGCGTCTGTCGTACGTCAGAAAGAGGTCGAAGCGGCGGATACGGAGTCGTTTGAGGCGTTTCTGGCGAAGCAGGCTTAAGCAGAAAAGAAAAAGGCCACATCGCTGTGGCCAAAATATACATCTCTGAATTCAGGGATGATGATAACAAATGCGCGTCTTTCATATACTCAGACGTGCATTCTGTAGAAGAGTTCAGTTTATTTTAAAAAAAATCACTATCGGAGGTGACGTATGCCGTTATTAGATAGCTTTACTGTCGACCATACCCGTATGGAAGCACCTGCAGTCCGCGTGGCGAAGACCATGAACACCCCGCACGGCGACACGATCACCGTTTTCGATCTGCGCTTCTGCGTGCCGAATAAAGAAGTGATGCCGGAGAAAGGCATTCATACGCTGGAACACCTGTTTGCTGGTTTTATGCGTGACCACCTGAACGGTAACGGCGTGGAGATTATCGATATTTCTCCGATGGGCTGCCGTACCGGTTTTTACATGAGCCTGATCGGCCAGCCTGAAGAGAAGCGTGTTGCTGATGCCTGGAAAGCGGCCATGCAGGACGTGCTGAAGGTAAAAGAGCAGAACCAGATCCCCGAGCTGAACGTCTACCAGTGCGGCACATACCAGATGCACTCTCTGGAAGAAGCCCAGGAGATCGCGCGTCACATCATCGAGCGTGATGTTCGCGTCAACAGCAACGAAGAGCTGGCCCTGCCAAAAGAAAAACTGCAGGAACTGCACATCTAGTGCACCTTTTCCCTCTCCCGACGGGAGAGGGTAGGGTGAGGGTTGTTTAACCCATGACCACAACGTCTACCTTCTCCTTTACCCATCGTCCCCTCGTTCCGTTTGCCCATGATTACGTTCATGGTGACAGCGAGCCGTGGCACCAGCACGACTGTGCCCAGCTGCTGCACACCCTGAGCGGGGTGGTAAGAGTGGATACCGCATCGGGCTGTTGGGTTGTTCCGCCGGGCCGTGGCGTCTGGCTGCCAGCAGGAACGCAACACTCGCTTCGCATCACCGGCAACGTGGCGGCGCGTACCCTGTTTATCGATCCGCTGGCGCGGGCCGATCTCCCTGCAACCTGCCAGATCGTGCAGATCTCGTCGCTGTTACGCGAACTGATCCTCGCTTCCCTGCTGCTTGATGAGTCTTACTCGCCGGGGAGCCGCGACGAGCGGGTGTATGAGCTGATTCTGGATGAGATCCGTTTGATGCCAGTGCTGCCGTTTCATCTGCCGGAGCCAGAAAGCGAGCCGTTACGCCAGCTTTGCCAGCGGATCCGCCAGGCACCCGGTGAAAGCTGGAGCAGTACTGAGGCGGCGAGCTGCGCAGGCATGAGCGAGCGCACACTGAACCGTCATTTTCAACAGCAGACCGGTTTACGCTACGCGGAGTGGTTGAGAAGGGCGCGCCTGCTGGAGGCGTTGCAACGGCTGGCTCAGGGGCAGCCCGTGCTACGCGTAGCGCTGGATCTGGGCTACGGTAGCCACAGCGCCTTTACCGCGATGTTTCGCCGGGTGATGGGGACATCACCCAGCGATTACTTCAAAGACAGCTCACCGCATTAAACAGCGCCTGGAGCGAGGCGCGCGCCACGTCACTGTCAATGCCCACTCCCCAACGGCTGCTGCCGTCCTGGAACAGGCAGCGGATGTAAGCCACCGAGCGGCTGTCGCTGCGCTCCCCCAGCGTATGTTCGTGGTAGTCTTTAATCACAAACGGGGTGTTGAGCCAGCGGCTTAACCCACTGGCGGCCGCGGATAACAGCCCGTTGCCCTGGCCTTCAAGCTGGCGCGTTGCGCCCTGCGTCACGACGCTTGCCGTCAAACGTAACTGACCGTTCTGCTGACTGTCGCTGCGATAAGATTGCAGGGCAAAGTGTGGCTCTGCGACCAGCCCGTAGCGGCTGCGAAACAGCTGCCACAGGGCGTGCTGCGTCATCTCTTTACCATGGTGATCGGTCTCCTGCTTCACATGCTGGCTAAAATCCTGCTGCAACGCGCGGGGCAACTTCAGACCATGATTCTGCTCGATGAGCCAGGCGCTGCCGCTTTTCCCGGACTGGCTGTTAACCCTGATCACCGCTTCATACGTGCAGCCGATATCCTGCGGATCGACGGGCAGGTACGGCATCTCCCAGCGCTCGCCCGGTTTGCGGGCATCAAAGCCTTTTTTGATGGCGTCCTGATGCGAGCCCGAAAAGGCGGTATAGGCCAGCCGTCCCGCCCACGGATGGCGCGGGTGTACCGGAAGCTGGTTGCAGGCTTCCACCACTTCTACCACCCGGTTCATATCGCTAAAGTTGAGATTCGGGCTGATCCCCTGGCTGTAGAGATTCATCGCCAGCGTTACCAGGCAGACGTTGCCCGTGCGTTCGCCGTTGCCAAACAGACAGCCTTCCACCCGGTCCGCACCCGCCATCACCGCCAGCTCTGCGCTGGCCACGCCGGTGCCGCGGTCATTATGCGGGTGAACGCTGATGCAAACATCGGTGCGACGGCTAAAGTGGCGGCAGAAATACTCGATCTGATCGGCATACACGTTTGGCGTGCTGACCTCCACGGTGGCCGGTAAGTTGATCACCATGGGCCGTTCGGCGCAGGGCTGCCAGATCTCCGCCACCGCTTCACAAATCTCCAGCGCAAACTCCGGCTCGGTAAAGCAGAAGGTCTCCGGGGAGTATTCGTACTGCCAGCGCGTCTCCGGGTTCTCTTCGCACAGCGTGCGGATAAGCCGCGTGGAGCGTGTTGCCAGCTCAACGATTTGCGCTTTCTCCAGGCCGAACACCAGGCGGCGAAACAGCGGGGCGGTGGCGTTATACAGATGGACGGTGGCCTGTTTCGCGCCACGTAACGATTCGAAGGTCCGGACGATCAGGTCTTCTCGTGCCTGGGTTAATACCTGAATTGTGACGTCATCCGGGATGCGATTCTCTTCAATCAACTGGCGAACAAAGTTGAAATCCGTCTGCGACGCAGAAGGAAAGGCAACTTCAATCTCTTTAAACCCGCAGCTTAACAGCAGATCCCAGAACTGCAGCTTGCGCGTGCTGTCCATGGGTTCGGCCAGGGCCTGGTTGCCATCGCGTAAATCGGTTGAGAGCCAGCGCGGGGCATGGGTGATGCGTTGCTCAGGCCAGCGACGGTCGGGAAGAGAAATAACGGGATAAGGCTGGTACTTGTCGGCGGGTGTGTTCAGCATGATGCGCTCCTGTTGTCTTTTCACTATCGTGAATCGATTTCAGGAGCGCTGCTTTATCGGATGTGACAATTGCTGTCGCGTTTTGGACAACAGCGCGGGTTTTGCCGGATGTGCACATATCGTAGGCCCGGTCGTAGGCCCGGTAAGCGTAGCGCCACCGGGCATTTCACGCAGAGGACTAGTGCGCGCCACCCCCTCCACCGCCGGCACCAAACGGCGGTCTGGCAAACCACACCAGCCCCAGCAGGACGATGAAGATCCCCGCGGATATCCAGAAAATCTCGTTAGCCGAGATAATCAGCCCCTGGTTGGTGATCTGCTGGGCAATCCAGCCGGACGCCTGCTGTTCCGTCATGCCCATCCCCTGAAGCTGGCTATACATCTGCTGCGCATTCGGGTTGTACGGATTTACCGCTTCGGTCAGCTGCGCATGGTGCATCGATTCCCGGTTTGTCCACAGCGTGGTGGTGATCGATGTCCCGATGGAGCCCGCTAATGTACGGGTAAAGTTCGACAGGCTCGACGCGGCCGCCAGACGCTCAGGCGGTAAGCCAGACAGCGTGATGGTGGTCAGCGGCATAAAGAAGCACGCTACCGCGAAGCCCTGAATAAACTGCGGCCACGCAGAGGCGCCAAAGTCCATCCCCGGTTCAAAGGTATACGCACGCCAGTAGAAGCACACCGCATACATAATGAAGCTGAAAGTCACCAGCCTGCGCATGTCGAGCTTATGGGCAAAGCGGCCAATGATCGGCGACAGCAGCACCGGGATCACCCCAACAGGCGCAGAGGCCAGACCCGCCCAGGTCGCTGTATAGCCATACACCTCCTGCAGCAGCTGCGGCAGCAGAACAATCGCGCCGAAGTAGAGCATATAGGCGAGGCTGATACACAGACAGCCGATGGTGAAATTTCGCGACTTAAACAGCGAGAGATCGACTATCGGGTTGTCGTCCGTCAGCTCCCAGACAATCAGGAAGCTCAGCGACACCACCGCGACAATGGTCAGGATGATGATCTCCTGCGAGTTGAACCAGTCCAGCTCCTTACCCCGGTCGAGCATGATCTGCAGACTGCCGATACCGAGGATCAGCAGCGCCAGACCAATGCTGTCGATTCGCCGCTGTTCGGTACGGGTCTCACGACCGCGCAAGGATTGCAGCGTCATCAGAACCACAACCGCTCCAATCGGAACGTTGATGAAGAAGATCCAACCCCAGTGGTAGTTATCGCTGATGTACCCGCCGAGAATCGGTCCGCAGATAGGCGCGACGATCACGGTCATTGACCACAGCGCCAGCGCGACGGAGCGTTTTGCAGGCGGGTAGTTACTCAGCAGCAAACTTTGCGAAAGGGGGATCAGCGGCCCGGCGACAATCCCCTGGATGACGCGGAAGAAAATCAGCATCGTCAGGCTGCTGGACATCCCGCACGCCCAGGAGGCCAGCACAAACGCCACTGTTGACCACAGGAACAACTTCACCTCACCGACGCGCTTCGCCAGCCAGCCGGTAATCGGAATGGAGATGGCGTTTGCCACCCCGAACGAGGTAATGACCCAGGTTCCCTGGCTCAATGATGAGCCAAGGTTCCCGGCGATCGTCGGGATCGCCACGTTTGCGATGGTGGAGTCCAGCACCTGCATGAATGTCGCCAGCGACAGCGCAATGGTCATAATGACCAGCTGCGCGCCTTCCAGCGGTTTTTGCGGCTTTTGCTGTTGCATAACGCTCACCTTCGGATTAACCGGCGTTTGCCTTCACGATGTCATCGATCAGCTTGTTGACCGGATCGAGGCTAATTTCACGGGCGTTACTTTCATAAGCCGGGGTGCTACGTACCTGGCTTGCCAGAATCTGGCCGTCGCGGTTAGCGGTATCCACCGTCACCAGCGTGGAGAGGCCAATACGCAGCGGATGGTCTGCCAGCTGTTTAGGATCAAGCTCGATACGCACAGGCAGACGCTGCACCACTTTGATCCAGTTACCGGTGGCGTTTTGCGCAGGCAGCAGCGAGAAGGCGCTGCCGGTACCCATATCCAGACCCACCACTTTACCGGTGTACTTCACGTCGTCGCCGTAAATGTCGCTGATAACAGTTGCGGTCTGGCCGATACGCATATGGGCAAGCTGCGTCTCTTTGAAGTTCGCATCAACCCACAGATTGTCCGCCGGCACGACCGCCATCAGCGGCGTGGTTGGGCTGATCTGCGCGCCTGGCTGTACGGAACGACGGGAGACGTAGCCGGTCATCGGGCTGACGATTTTGGTACGCTGCAGGGCAAGCCACGCGTTACGCACTTCGGTCGCCGCCTGTTGTACCGCAGGCTGGTTTTCAAGGCTGGTACCGAGAATCATCGCCTGGTTAGCGTTGTACTGCTGAATAGCCACATCCAGCTGCGCCTGGGCGCTGGCAACGGCATCGCGGGCGTGCTGCAGCTCTTCACGGCCAATCAGATTGGCGGTGCCGAGCGGCACGCGACGGTTCAAATCGCTCTGCGCCTGGGCGAGTGCGGTTTTCTGCACGTCGATGTTGGCCTGCAGCTGCTTACTGTTGATCATCAGCTGACGGGTCTGACGCACGCTGGAGGCCAGCGCGGTCTGTGCTTTTTCAAACGCCTGTTGAGCGTCGGTCGGATCCAGCGTGACCAGCACATCCCCTTTTTGCACAAAGTCGGTATTGTCAGCCCAGACTTTCGTCACGCTGCCCGACACCTGCGCCATAATTTGTACCTGATTCCCTGCCACGTATGCGTCGTCTGTCTCTTCTGCATGACGCAATACTAAAAACCAATAGATCCCATATGCCACGGCAATAATGATAAAGAGCAAGGTCAACAGAAGAAGGGCGCTCTTACGTTTGCCTTTCTTGTTGGCCGGTTGCTGCGGGGTTGTGTTCTCCGCATTTGCGCTCATTGTTGTTCTCCACGATCTTCTTATTTTCACATCGGCTGAGCCGACCTGTTGTCAGAAAGGCCAGCAGTGTCACGTGCTGGCCTGTCAGTTTTCTTTTATTAAATCTGGATGTTCGAGCGTGTCGTCGCGTTAGCGCAGCGCCTCAAGGATGGCGCCATCTTCATCCATCTGATCCAGACGGGTGAGCAGCTTGCGAGTGATGTGCTCAAGCTGGTCGCGCTCGCTTGTGCTGAGGACAGACCAGAGTTTGTGCAGGCAGTTGTGCTGAGGTGGCAGCACCTCACGCAGGAATTGGTGACCTTTGTCGGTCAGTTGCAGATGCAGGCAACGGCGGTCGTTATCGCTTTCACGGCGTTCAATCCAGCCGCGCTTTTCCAGCTCATCAGCGATACGGGTGGCGTTCGTACGGGACGAACCCAGCGCGCAGCTCAGCTCAGACGGCTGAATACTGTGGTTTTCCTGAGACTCCAGCGTAATCAACGCCATAAATAACGTCTCGTTAATCCCCTGAGCTTTCAGCATCTTATTACGATTATCCAGCAGTTTCCCCTGCATGTGCATGCACAGGCGGGTCAGCAGGATTTCCTGATACGGAAAGTCCTCATGACGACTGGCGCGGAATTTAAGCATTTGTTCAATGGGCGTAAACGAACTATCCATTTGGGCATAACCTCATTAATTACAGCCGATATAGTAACGACAGTGACAAATAATGTAAATGAATTATTTGTGCGGTTAAATCCGCCAAACTAATGTCACTATCAGAAAGCGCCGGGTGAGTCCGTGACCCGGTGAGCACAGAAAGAGAGAGGGATGAACCCGCGGAAGAGAGGATGTGAGGACAGGGGTCTGAACTATTCATGCCGTTTGAAAATATGTCACCCACATTAAAATTTCTGGGATAAATGATTACGTTTACATTAACAGAGTGAGGGGCCCCTTTACACCCTAAGAGGCCCAAAGCTATGTAAAACTTAGTGAATGGCTTCCTGACGATGGTATCCGCGCCACCATACTACCAGGTTTAGCGCGGCGACAACGGCTCCTGTCGCGCACACGCCTGTCCACCCGCCATGCTGCCACGCCGAGGCGGAAATTAACGAGCCCGCAGCACCGCCGATGAAGTAGCTGGTCATGTACCCGGCAGTAAGACGGTTTCGCGCGTCTGGCTTCACGCGGTAAATCACGGTCTGGTTAGTGATATGCACGCCCTGTACGGTGAGGTCGAGCACCAGAATGCCGACGATCAGCGCCAGCACGGAGGTATGACCGTACCAGATGGCCGCCCAGGAGAGCAGAAGCAGCACCAGTCCCGCGCTGGTGGTCATGTGAGATTTGCCCTTATCGGCCAGCCCGCCTGCCGGACGCGCGCCGAGCGCCCCCGCCGCACCGGCCAGACCAAACAGACCAATCACCCCTTCGGAATAGTTAAATGGCGGTGCGGCCAGCAGAAAGGCCATCGACGTCCATAGGATGCTGAAGTTGGCGAAGGTGAAACATCCCAGCAGCGCGCGGGTGCGCAGGAGTTTATCCCGGGTAAAGAGGCTGAACACGGAGGCCAGAAGCTGAGGATAGTTCAGGTGATTTTCCTGCTTCACCTTCGGCAAGCCGCGCCAGAGCGCGAGCGCCATCACCACCATCAGCACGCTTGCCACCCAGTAGACGGTACGCCAGCCGCCAAGGCTGGCCAGCAGACCTGCTACGGTACGTGCCAGCAGTATCCCCAGCAGCAGGCCGCTCATGATAGTGCCCACCACTTTGCCGCGCTTTTCCGGTGCGGCGAGGGTGGCGGCCAGTGGAACCAGAATTTGCGCCACCACGGAGAACAGACCCGTCAGCGCGGTGCCGATAATCATCATTGTTAAAGAGTGGCTGCTGGCGGTGATCAGCATGCCGCCTGCGGCCAGCAGGGTCATGGAGACAATCAGCATCCGGCGCTCAAACATATCGCCGAGCGGCACCAGGAACAGCAGCCCGGCGGCATAGCCGAGCTGGGCGGCGGTGACAATAAAGCCTGCCGAGCTGGCAGAAAGGTTAAACGCCCGGGCGATGGTATCGAGCAGAGGTTGAGCGTAGTAGTTACTGGCGACCGCCAGACCCGTTGCCACGGACATTAAAAGAATAAGCGCGGGGCTAAGCCCCTGAGATGTTTTTGTCATGGGTTTCAGAAATCATTAGTTAAGTGATTATTTTTCCGGAAACAATAATAACCAATGATTGTGAAGGATGGGGGATTGTCGGGTGATGGATTGTGCGGTTTAGGGGATGGTGCGGTCTGGTGTCCTCACCTTAACCCTCTCCCACAGGGGTGAGGGTTCCCCAGTAATTTTTTACCGGAAGCGACGAAAGTTGTTTCAGTAAAATTAATGACTTACAGCGACGCTCTGGTCCGGCTGTAAATCGCTGAGGCGTTTCCTGCAGGCCGGGGCGAGGCGCATGGATGCGCCGAGAGGGCGGCTTTACAGGGACGTTACATCCGCCCGTCCCCGATAAGCCGGAAGGAATAAGCCGAGGGCACCGCGAAGCGGCGATTTACCGCCGGGAGCCCGGGTCGCCAGGGTGGTGGCGACTGAGCCACCCTGGCACGTTCACGGGCTATGTCGTTACAGAGTAGCAAGGAACATAAAGTGAACGGAATGACTTCTACAGCCATATGTTCCCCCTCACCCCAACCCTCTCCCTCAAGGGAGAGGGGGTCCTCCGTGCAGGCATTATTTTGTGGGGAACCCTCAGCCCACAGGGAGAGGGAATGATTAAGAGAGCCGGGGTGAGGGGAAAAACTTACTTCTGCGCCTCAAGCGCTTCCTTCACCCAGCCATCAAACTGCTGCTGGTGGGCTTTAATCCAGCCGTCAACGTGGCCCTTCACATCCGCCTCAGACGATTTGCCCGCGTGCATCATCGCATTCTGGGCGTTGATGTCCGCCAGCGGCAGCTTCATTACCGAGAACAGTTTGGCGGCGGCCGGGTTTTTCTCCGCCCAGGCTTTGTTGGCGACGATATGCATCGTATTCACCGGGAAGCCATAGTTCATGCCGTTCGGCAGTTTGGTGTCGATATCTTTCTGCTCGCCCGGCAGGGAGGAGAACGGTACCTGCAGCCACACCACATCTTTACCCGGCTTCAGCACGTCGCTCACCCAGTACGGGGTCCAGGTGTAATAAATCACCGGTTTACCCTCTTTAAAGCGGGCGATGGTGTCGGCCATCATCGCTGAGTAGTTGCCGTGGCTCACGTCGACGGTTTTCGCCAGACCGTACGCTTTGTTCTGGTGGTTAATCACCGCTTCACAACCCCAGCCCGGCGAGCAGCCCATCATATCGGCTTTGCCGTCGCCGTTAGTGTCGAACAGTTTGGCGATCTTCGGATCTTTCAGCTGCTCAATATTGGTGATGTGGTACTGGTCGGCGGTTTTCTTGTCGATCAGATAACCCTGCGCCGCACCGGTCACGAAGGTGCCTTCACGGTAGAACTTCTTATCACCGCCAGCCGCGGCGTACATATCGTCGTGCAGCGGCTGCCAGTTGACGGCAGTGAAGGTCGCATCACCGGAGGCAATCGAGGTGTAGCCGACGTTGTAATCCACTTCGCTCGGCGTATTGACCGTATAACCCAGCTTCTCCAGCGCGCGGCTGACGATAAGCGTCTGGAAGCTCTCTTCCGAAATGGTGCTCTGCACCGGCTGCACGGTAATGCCTTTACCCGGCAGGTCCGCGGCGAATGCGCTGGTGGAGACAAGGGTGGCAAACGCTGTGGCAAAAAGTACCTTATGTCGCATCGTTGTTCCTTATTTTCTGAATGGGCGGGTGAGTAACCCGACAGGGCCGGTGGTATACCAGCGACGGTTGCCGCGACTGCGTGAATCACGACCGACAGCCTGGGTCAGGCGGTCAAGGATAATGGCGAGGATCACAATGCCCACGCCGCCGACGGTCGCCAGCCCCATATCGAGGCGGCCAATACCGCGCAATACCATTTGACCCAGCCCGCCAACGGCAATCATCGAGGCGATCACCACCATCGAGAGCGCCAGCATCAGCGTCTGGTTAACCCCCGCCATGATGGTAGGCATTGCCAGCGGGAGCTGAACTTTAAACAGCATCTGCCGCGGGCTGGCACCGAACGAACGGGAGGCCTCAATCAGATCCGCAGGCACCTGGTTAATCCCGAGTATTGTCAGACGAATAATCGGCGGCAGGGCGAAGATAATGGTCACCACCACGCCCGGCACGTTGCCGATACCGAACAGCATCACGATGGGCACCAGATAAACGAACGCTGGCGTGGTTTGCATCGCATCCAGCAGCGGACGAACGATCTTCGCCGCCCGTGGACTGCGCGCCAGCCAGATCCCCGTAGGCAATCCAATGACAATGCAGAAGAGCAGGGCGGTCAGCACCAGCGCCAGGGTGATCATCGCCTGCGACCACGCGCCAATGGCACCAATCGCAATCAACGAGATCAGCGTGGCGATCCCCATACCTGCACTACCAAACTGCCAGGCGATCAGCGAGAACAGCACAATCGCCACCGGCGCGGGCATGCCCAGCATCAGCTGCTGGAAGCCGTTGAGGATGTAATCCACCGGAACGCGGATCCCCTGGAAGACGGGACGGAAATGGGTAACCACCCAGTCGATCCCCTCCGTTACCCAGCTGTCCAGGGGGATCAGCGTTTTGTGGAACGGATCCATAATATTGAAATGTTCTGGTGCCGGTGCTGGCGCATTATTGAGCCAGTCTGCCGCGCCACCGCCATCGGCAGGTGCTGGCGTGGAACCCCACGCATCGGCAGATTGCGCAGCGCTGTCTGCTGCCTCTGTGGTGCCCCACGGGTTAGATTGATCAGCCATGGTTTGCCCCCTCGCGATCTAAAGCCTGCAGCAACATCCGTTTTGAGATGATGCCGACGTACTGTTGTTCTTCACCAATAACCGGCACGGCACAGGGTGCCTGGCCGACGTGAGAGAGCAACTCGCTGAGCGGCGTTTCGGCATCCACGGCAAGCGGAGCGTCAATTAACGCCGCATCAATTCCCTGGTTTTCGCTGAGCGCGGTTTTGAGAGAATCGATGGAGACAACGCCGACAAATTTATTGCCGCGTTCAACCAGATAACCGTATTCACGGTCTTCGTCCTGCAGAAGCTTAAGGGCAGAGCGCGGACCGAAACCCGGTGTTTTACGAATAATGCCGTTCGGGGTACGACGGGCAATATCTTTGGCGCTAAACACCTGGCTAATATCCACGCCGCGGAAGAAGGTCCGCACATAATCATTTGCCGGATTATTCAGAATTTCATCCGGTGTACCGACCTGCACCACTTCGCCATTTTGCATAATGGCAATGCGGTCGCCAATACGCATGGCTTCATCGAGATCGTGAGAAATAAAGACAATGGTGCGCTGGTGTCTCGCCTGTAATTTTACCAGCTCATCCTGCATCTCGGTGCGAATTAAGGGATCAAGCGCCGAGAAGGCTTCATCCATTAATAAAATATCGGGATTGATGGCTAATGCGCGGGCTAAACCTACACGCTGACGCATGCCGCCGGAAAGCTCATCCGGATACGCATGGGCATAATTTTCCAGCCCCACCTGGCGCAATGCATCAAGCGCTTTTTCCTGACGTTCGCTGGCGGCAACGCCCGCTAATTCCATACCAAAGGCGGTATTATCCAGTACCGTCATATGCGGCATCAGGGCGAACGACTGGAAGACCATCGCAATCTTTTTTCTGCGCACCTCGCGGAGTTCGGCATCTGATATTTGGGCAATGTCTACACCATCAATCAGGACCTGCCCACGGGTGGGTTCAATCAGGCGATTGAGAAGGCGAACCATAGTGGATTTACCCGAACCGGATAACCCCATGATGACAAAAATCTCGCCTTCTTCAATGGCCAGACTGGCGTCTTTAACGCCAAGCGATAGCCCGGTTTTTTCCAGAATTTGCTCTTTCGAAAGGCCTTTTTCAATATATTTGAATGCGCGCTGCGGATGCTCGCCAAATATTTTATAAAGATTCTTCACTTCTAATTTAATTGCCATGCAATAGAGAGTGTCCTGTTATTTGTTTATGTCGATATGATTACCATGGTAAATTGTTAACGGGCATAACCCTAACATACTCAGATTCTGAGGCAACCCTGGGTTTGCTTATGGGTTGAATTTTGCAGTAAGCGAAACGGCTGAATTTCCCATGAGTAAAGGGCTGAGCGCGATCTGAATTTTTGTGAATTTTTTGCTGCGCCATCGGGAGAATTCGCCTGGATCGGAGTGATTCAGGCGAATATGTCGTGGAGATGACAGTGTAGCTGAAGGAGAAATATCCGGAAGGAAATTGGAATATTTATATTTAATTAATGAACGTTAAGGCGATCATTAAAAATCCCAGTCCTCATCTTCTGTTTCCACCGCTTTACCCATCACATACGATGAGCCGGACCCGGAAAAGAAGTCGTGGTTTTCGTCAGCGTTGGGGGAGAGCGCCGCCAGAATTGCCGGGTTCACGTCGGCCATTTCGGGCGGGAACAAAGCCTCGTAGCCGAGGTTCATCAGCGCCTTATTGGCGTTGTAACAGAGGAAGGCTTTTACCTCCTCTTCCCAGCCGGTTCCGGCGTAGAGCTCTTCGGTATAGCTCAGTTCGTTATCATAGAGATCCATCAGCAAATCAAGGGCAAATCCTTTTAGCTCCTCGCGTCTGACATCACTGACTTTCTCCAGCCCTTTCTGGTACTTATAGCCGATGTAATACCCGTGCACCGCTTCATCCCGGATAATGAGGCGAATGAGATCGGCGGTGTTGGTGAGTTTGCCGCGGCTCGACCAGTACATCGGCAGCCAGAAGCCAGAGTAGAAGAGGAATGATTCCAGAAACACGCTGGCGATTTTCTTCTTCAGCGGCTCATCGGCCTGATAATAATCCAGCACCAGGTTGGCCTTGCGCTGCAGTGACTCGCTCTCTTCACTCCAGCTGTAGGCCGCATCCACATCTTTGGTCTGGCACAGCGTCGAGAAGATCGAACTGTAGGAGCGGGCGTGCACCGCTTCCATAAAGCTGATGTTCGACATCACCGCCTCTTCGTGCGGCGTCAGCGCATCGGCCATCAGCGCGGGGGCGCCAACGGTATTCTGGATGGTGTCCAGCAGCGTCAGACCGGTAAAGACGCGAATTGTCAACTGCTGCTCGGCATGACTCAGGGTTTGCCAGGCCGGAATATCGTTAGAAAGCGGCACTTTTTCCGGCAGCCAGAAATTGCTCGTCAGGCGGTTCCACACCTCCAGGTCCTTATCATCCTGAATGTGGTTCCAGTTAATCGCACTCACGCGTGACAGTTTCATCCTTTCTCCTTACAGCGCGCAGGACACGCAGCCTTCGATTTCGGTGCCTTCCAGCGCAAGCTGGCGCAGGCGAATGTAATAGAGCGTTTTAATGCCTTTCTTCCAGGCATAAATCTGTGCTTTGTTGATATCCCGCGTGGTGGCCGTGTCCGGGAAGAAGAGCGTCAGCGACAGGCCCTGATCCACGTGTCGGGTTGCTTCGGCGTAGGTATCGATGATTTTTTCCGGGCCAATTTCATACGCGTCCTGATACAGCGCCAGGTTTTCATTGGTCATAAACGGGGCGGGGTAGTAGACGCGCCCGGTTTTGCCCTCCTTGCGGATCTCAATTTTCGACACAATCGGGTGAATGCTCGACGTGGCGTGATTGATATAGGAGATAGAGCCGGTGGGCGGCACCGCCTGCAGGTTCTGGTTATAGATGCCGTGGCGCATCACATCGTCACGCAGCTGCTGCCACATTTCGCGCGTGGGCAGAACGATCCCGGCGCGGGCAAACAACGCGCGCACTTTCTCCGTTTTCGGCTGCCAGTCGCTCTCCAGGTACTGACTGAAATATTCCCCGCTGGCATAGCGCGACTGCTCAAAGCCCGCGAAGCGCTGGTTGCGCTCGCGCGCCAGCATCATTGAGGTGTGCAGCGCATGCCAGGTGATGGTGTAAAAATAGAGGTTGGTGAAATCCAGCCCTTCCGGGCTGCCGTAGGCGATGCCTTCCCGCGCCAGATAGCCGTGCAGGTTCATCTGGCCCAGGCCGATGGCGTGCGACGCGGCGTTGCCTGCCTCAATGGACGGCACGCTGCGGATATGACTCATGTCTGATACAGCCGTCAGGCCGCGAACTGCCGTGTCGACCGTACGGCCAAAATCGGGGGAATCCATGGTGTGGGCGATATTCAGCGACCCGAGGTTGCAGGAGATATCTTTGCCGATGTCGGCGTAGTCCAGATTCTCGTCATAAGTGGACGCGCTGTTGACCTGCAAAATCTCCGAACAGAGGTTGCTCATGTTGATGCGCCCGGCAATCGGGTTCGCACGGTTTACCGTGTCTTCATACATGATATACGGGTAGCCGGACTCAAACTGAATTTCGGCAAGCCGCTGGAAGAAATCGCGGGCGTTGATGTATTTTTTGCGAATGCGATCGTCGGCAACCAGCTCGTCGTAAAGCTCGCTTATCGCCACGTCGCCAAACGCTTTGCCATAAATTCGCTCGATGTCATACGGCGAGAACAGCGCCATGTCGGCATTCTCTTTGGCGAGCTTAAAGGTGATATCCGGGATCACCACCCCGAGCGACAGGGTTTTGATACGGATTTTTTCGTCGGCGTTTTCGCGTTTGGTATCCAGAAAACGCAGAATGTCCGGGTGGTGGGCGTGCAGGTAGACCGCCCCGGCCCCCTGACGCGCGCCAAGCTGGTTGGCGTAGGAGAAGGCATCTTCCAGCATCTTCATCACCGGGATCACGCCGGATGACTGGTTCTCAATGCGCTTAATTGGCGCACCCGCTTCACGCAGGTTAGACAGTAAAAACGCCACGCCGCCGCCGCGTTTGGACAGCTGCAGCGCCGAATTTACCGCGCGGCCAATCGACTCCATATTGTCTTCTATACGCAGCAGGAAACAGGAGACCAGCTCGCCGCGCTGGGCCTTGCCGCAGTTAAGGAAGGTCGGAGTGGCCGGCTGGAAGCGTCCGGAGAGGATCTCTTCCATCAGCTGTTCAGCCAGGGCTTCATCGCCCTGGGCCAGGGTCAGCGCCACCATCACTACGCGATCCTCAAAGCTTTCAAGGTAGCGTTTGCCGTCAAAGGTTTTCAGGGTGTAGCTGGTGTAATACTTCCAGGCGCCCAGAAACGTCTGGAACCGAAAACCGCTGGCGTGGGCCCGCTCAAATAACCTGACCACAAAGGCGCGGTCGTAACGGGAGAGCACGCGTTCTTCGTAATACCCTTCGTTGACCAGGTAGTCGAGACGCTCATCCTGGCTGGCGAACGTCACGCTGTTTGGACGGACGTGGGCGGCAAAAAAGGCGTCCACGGCGTCATGATCTTTACCAAACTGGATGCGCCCCTCGCGATCGTAGAGGTTAAGCATCGCGTTTAAGGCGTGGTAGTCCGGTGTCGCCTGCATTACGCGTTCTGCGGTTGTCGTTGCCAAAATTCGTTCACTCCTTTACGCACGTTCTCTACGTCCTGCTGTGTCCCCATCAGTTCAAAGCGATAGAGATACGGCACGCCGCATTTTTGAGAGATGACATCCCCGGCGCGACCAAAGGCGTCGCCGAAATTACGATTGCCCGCCGCAATCACGCCGCGAATAAGCGCGCGGTTATGGGGATCGTTGAGAAAGCGGATCACCTGACGCGGTACCGCACCTGCCGTACCGCCGCCGCCATAGCTGGGAACCACCAGAATGTAAGGGGCGTCTACCTGAATACGCTCCCGCTCGTTGAGCGGAATGCGCACCGCAGGCAGCCCGACGCGCTCAATAAAGCGGAGCGTGTTTTCCGAGCTGCTGGAAAAGTAGACCAGCCCGCTCATGCCCTTGCGGCCTGCGCGGCGAGGCGGTTAATCATGTCCGGGCGAAAGCCAGACCAGCTGGTTTCCCCGGCCACCACCACTGGCAGCTGGCGAAATCCCTGGGCACGCAGAGTATCGGCAGCCTCGGGCACCAGATCGATATTCACCATCTCAAAGTCCACCCCGCGGCTTTCCATAGCGCGTTTGGTCGCGTGGCACTGAACACAATCGTTACGAGTGTAAATAATAATGCTCATGATTCGTATTTCCATTTAAAGTGAGAGAACGGCGCGAAGCATCGCGTCAGGTTGTGTGTGTCTTGCTAAAGGGAATACTAGATGTAGTTGTGCTAAGTTTCAACCATACAAGATATGGGAAATTCAGATTGATGGCGCCCCAATGATGAGCACAGCGGGGCAGGGCAGGCTGCACGGGTTTTTCAGGCTTTCAGGCAAAGAAAAGCCCCGGCGCCAGAGGCAACCGGGGCTGATAACGCGCGCTTACTTACGCAGGCTAAGCAGGGCGCCAACAAAAATACCCACCGCCGCGACCGTACCCAGGGTACATAGCGGTTTTTCACGAACGAAGGTGGTGGCGCAACTTGCCATGTCGCAGGCAGCCTGGGTGGCACGAGAGCGGCCATGCATTCGGGCGCGTGTTTCACGCAGCAGAGACTGAGCCTTACGTTTTGCGGCCTCCGCATCGTCCTTCGCATCGGAGCCCCAGGATTTCAGCACCTCCTCCAGCGTGTCCGCTAATCTGCTGACATCATTACGAATATCCTGAGCGTCGTCGTTAATATCGTTTTGGTTCGGTCTGTTAAACATACGATCCTCCATAATTTTGTCTTCCGGTTTAGTTTAGTTCAGAAATTTAATATCTGAAGCGAGTCACGACTCATCAGGCCGTTTATGGAATATTCTGAAAGCCCTGCTAATGCTGAATACTGTAAGGTTGCCGGGCAGGAAAAGATAACGAGGAAAAGATATGTATTTACGACCGGATGAGGTGGCGCGCGTTCTTGAAAAAGCGGGATTCACCATGGATGAAGTGACGCCAAAAGCGTATGGCTATCGCCGTGGCGAGAATTATGTTTACGTGAATCGTGAAGCCAGAATGGGGCGTACCGCTCTTATTATTCACCCGACGCTGAAAGACAGAAGTCTGTCATTTGCTGAGCCTGCCTCGGATATTAAAACCTGCGATCACTACCAGCAATTTCCGCTCTATTTAGGCGGCGAGACGCACGAGCATTATGGTATTCCGCATGGTTTTAGCTCGCGTATGGCGCTGGAGCGGTTTCTGAAGGGACTGTTTGGCGACGCACAATAATACTGCGACTGGCATATGCCAGTCGCTTCATATCAGGCTTTTGCCTGGCTGTACTGGCTGACCCTGAACAGGCGGCGACAGTAGTCGAGGAAATAGCCATACACCGCGCCCATCAACATCGAAATCACGATATTTGAGCTCACCGCTGCGGCAATCTGATGCCAGTCTGCCCCCACCGTCAACAGGATCGCCACATACACCGGCGACTGAAACGTCACATAAGCCAGCACATCTGCCAGGTTTTTCATCCAGCCAGACGGGCTGATGCGGCGGGCGAAGCGCATCACGGCATCACGGTATAAGCCGTAAGGCCAGGCGATAATAATGTTCACCGGGATCGCTACCAGACGCGAAGAAAGTGACTGCTCGAAGGTCATTCCGGAGAGGAATATTTCAATCAGCATGTTCACGACGGAACAGTAGACAACCATCGCGAAAGTATCCGCTACCGCGTGGCGCAGGCGAGATTGCGGTGAGAACATGGCTGAGCTCCTTGAGACGCACAAAAGTAATGATCTTAGTGATTTGGGTTGGTTTGGTTGACATGTATAGCGTATCCTTCTGGCTTTAAACTAACAACTAGTATTAAATTTTTATTTATTCGCGTTTTTTCCACAAAATCCTCTAAAGATGATGGTTTTTTGCTCGCTTCGTTATTTTCTTTCTCGTCCTGTTTTTTGATGCGCAAAATCAACAAGTTGCTTGCGATGCGTGGGCGGCGACCGTGCGACACGCAGCGCGCAGCGTACCCTCCTGCGATTTGCCTTAAAACCGACCGTTTATGTTGTTATGAATGTTTATTAAAAGCAGCGCGACAACGCGATATCCGGATAATATAAGCGGCGTCTTTAAAAATATTTACAATAATGACAAAAAGCGTCGATGGGTGGATATTATGTTTGAAATGAATTATTCTTCGCTTTGATTTTACGACTCACCACAAAAAAGGTTTTCAAATAATATGTCTTTGACGTTACAGAATCTTAATAATATCCGAACTCTGCGCGCCATGGCGCGTGAATTATCCCTGGACGTTCTTGAGGAAATGCTGGAAAAAGTCAGGGTCGTTGCTGAAGAGAAACGTAGTGAGCAGGCGGAATTAGAGCAACAGCGCGCTGAGCAGCAGGAAAAAATTAATGCTCTGCTGGAACGGATGAAAGCCGATGGTATTTCACCGTCCGATCTGCTGGGTGTAGAGCTGGCGCATGCGGGTAAATCGGCGAAAAAACGTAAGCCGCGTGAAGCAAAATATCGCTTTATTGACCAGAACGGTGAAGAGAAAACGTGGACCGGTCAGGGCCGCACGCCGAAGCCTATTGCCAATGCGCTGGAAAATGGCAAATCACTGGATGATTTTCTGATCTAATGCGTGAGCCGGGCGGAAGACTCCGCCCGGTTGTCTGTTTAGCAGACGCCAAAATCACCGTCTTCGGTGTACAGCGCAACTTCCGCTGCTTTCAGGGTATATTTCTCGCCCTGCTCATTGCTGGCCTGAACGGCCACAATGCTATCCCCATTGACTTCGAGCACTTTCAGTTTCGGGCCGCCCTGACGCGGTTGCACATAATCACCGACAGAAAACATAGAACCTCCTCATCGTTTTAGCGATCTTCACTGTAGCCCACGTCACACGCCGGGTACAGCAGGGTTCATCGATTACTGCTTATGAGGTATGTCTGTTCCACGGCATCACCTTGAGCAGTCTTGCCATGCCGCAAAATCCGGTCAGGCCAGCAAACAGAAGCCCGGCCCCGACAAAACCGCTCAGCAGGAAGAAGCCGCTGGAGAGCGTATAGCCCAGCACCACGCCGCACAGAATCAGCAGCCCGGCAGCAATTTGCACCTGACGCATCAGCGGCAGCGGCTGGGATTTATCTTCTACGGTCGGTAGTCCGGCCTGTTTCCAGCCCTGAATACCGCCCTCGACCACCAAGGCCTGAGCAGGCGACGCCGCCTGGGCAAGACGTGCGGCGTTGTTCGATGTTCTGGCCCCGGACTGGCAGTGAAAAATCACCGTTTCACCCGCCCCGGCGTTCAGTGCGCCGGGTAAGATGTCCAGCGGCACGGACTGTGCGGCGGGAATATGCTCGCGGGCATATTCGTCAGGATCGCGAATATCAATCAGCTTTGCGCCGTCACCAATAAGCGCGTTTGCCTGCTGTGGCGTAATCAGAGGAAGAGACATGGTGTTTCCTTACGATCGTGTTTTATGTAGTAGAGCATTTAAAGAAGGATTTAAGCCAGTGTAAAGAGGGTAAAGGCAGGTAAAAGCGCGCCAGCCGAATGGCAGTTACCCGTAAACTGGCTACGCTTAGAGATGTCTCTTTTATAATTTTCAATTGGTTAGCTTGCACGGAGTCTTTATGGGTTTTTGGCGTGTTGTTTTTACGATTATTCTCCCGCCGCTGGGCGTACTGCTTGGCAAGGGACTGGGCTGGGCGTTTATCCTGAATATCCTTCTGACCATACTGGGCTACTTCCCTGGACTTATCCACGCGTTTTGGGTTCAGACGAGAAACTAGGTGCGCCACAGTAAGTCGCTGTAGATCCCGGTCAGTACGCCCTGCGGGCCGAACTGCTGTTTGATCCAGCGCGTAACCTGGCCGGTCGCCGCATGCTGCGTGGCAAGCAGCATGCGCGAATCCTGACGCGGGTTATTAATGCGTCGTGTCACCAGCAGCCCGTCCGCTACGGCCTCCCGGGTCATGTATTCCGGTAAAAAACCGATCCCTTCCCCCAGAATCTGACACTGGCATTTGGTGTTAAAATCCGGCACCAGAATCGCCTCCTGCCCGTGCAGCAGCCAGCCGACCTTCTTATTAATGGTGTGCGCGGTGTCCTCCACCATGATGTTCGGGTAGAGGCGCAGCTGGCTTTCCGCGATCGGTTCCGGGACAAACGCCAGCGGGTGTTCCGGCGCGATGGCGAATACCCAGCGGATAGCGCCAATCTCCGTGTAATCAATGCCGCCGCCGTCAAGAAGCGTATCCGGCGCGCCAATCGCGATATTGGCCTGGTTATTGATGATTGAGTCCCAGACGCCGTTATAGACCTCCGTGGTGACGGTGATCTGGCAGGTGGGAAACTGCTTTTTCAGCACCTGCAGCAGCCGCGCGGTATGACGTGGGGTATACAAAAGCTGATTGATGCAGATGCGTACCCGCGCCTCGATGCCCTGAGAGATGGTGTCTATCCCACGCCTGATAGCATAGAAATCGTTCAGCAGATCGGTAGCCTTGCGGTAAAAGTAAAAGCCGGACTCGGTCAGCTCGATGCTGCGTGTGTTACGCACAAACAGCACCACGTCCAGCCCGGTCTCCATACGTTTGATGGTGTAACTGATGGCCGACGTGGTCACACCCAGCTCGGCGGCGGCTTTGCTGAAACTGCCAAAACGCGCCGCCGTGGTGAAGGCCAGCAGATTCTCTTCAGTAAAGATGGAATTCATATTACGGCTCCGGGTTACCATCAGTTTTGAACATATTTTAACAGCGGCGCAACAACGCATTTGACGGCGGTCACAGTTCTGATGTTTAGCTACAGGCCTTGTTATGCAAGGCTTCTTTGGTCATAAGCAAAATGCCGTGAATGGCCTGAAAAAACGCTTACCCATAAGAAAAAGGTTGCACAGACGCACGTTTTGGCTGAACCGTTGAATTTAACTCAACAATGAATTGACTGTCGATGAATGATTTTTAAGCGGATTCTTTTCTGAAAGGGCTGTTGCTATTCTCAGGTCATCAGCAACACACCATCGGGAGTCTGTATGTCTGCGAACGAACTTGTGACGGAATTTTTACTGGCGGCAGAGCAGGGTAATGTCGACGCGCTAAAAGCCTGCCTTGAGAAAGGTGTCGATATTAACGCCACCAACCGTCAGAAAAGAACCGCCATTGTTATTGCCAGCCTGAAAAAACATTACCCCTGTGTCGCGTTATTAATTGACGCCGGTGCGGATATAGATAAACAGGACCAGACCTGTTTTAACCCCTTCCTGATCAGCTGCCTGACCAATGATTTAACCCTGCTGCGGCTTGTTCTGCCCGCCAACCCGGATCTGGACCGCCTGACACGCTTCGGCGGAGTGGGGATTACGCCCGCCAGTGAGAAAGGACATGTGGAGATTGTCCGCGAGTTGCTGGAAAAAACCGATATCAACGTTAATCACACCAATTTTGTCGGCTGGACGCCGCTGCTGGAAGCCATTGTCCTGAATGACGGCGGCCCGAAACAGCAGGCGATCGTGAAGCTGCTGCTGGACCACGGTGCGAATCCGCACATGACCGATAAATACGGTAAAACCCCGCTCGAACTGGCGCGGGAAAAAGGCTACCACGCGATAGCTGACCAGCTGCTGGCGGCGGGCGCGTAATTTATTCGGCCAGCCTGTTTCCGGCTGGCCCCATTTCAAACGTATTTTTCCGACGTGCATTTTGCACGACGGCGGCCCCCTTTTATCCGCATTCAGGAGAAAATAATGCCCACAAAAATCGTGATTAAAAAGAACACGTATTTTGACTCCGTCTCATTAATGTCCGTTTCCACCAAAGCCAATAAATTGCCGGGCGTTGAGCAGGCCTTTGTAGCGATGGCGACGGAAATGAACAAAGGCGTATTAAAAAACCTCGGGCTGTTAACGCCGGAATTAGAGGATGCGAAAAACGGCGATCTGATGATCGTCATTAAAGGCGACGCGGCCAATGATGAAACCCTGGCGGCGATTGAAGCGTTATTCACCCGAAAAGAGAGCGCGGGCACCCATGAAGCACGCTACGCGACTCTGGCCAGCGCGAAAGCCCACCGTCCCGACAGTAACCTGGCGGTGATTTCAGTAAACGGCATGTTTGCGGCACGCGAAGCGCGCAAGGCGCTTGAAAACGATCTCAACGTGATGCTCTTTTCCGATAACGTATCCCTCGACGATGAGCTGGCGCTCAAGCAGCTGGCGCACCAGAAAGGGCTGCTGATGATGGGGCCAGACTGCGGCACCGCTACTATCAACGGCGCAGGACTGTGCTTCGCCAACGCCGTACGCCGCGGGTCGATAGGCATTGTCGGGGCGTCCGGTACCGGTAGCCAGGAGCTGAGCGTGCGCATTCATGAATTTGGCGGCGGGGTATCGCAGCTGATTGGCACCGGCGGGCGCGATCTCAGTGAAAAAATCGGTGGTCTGATGATGCTCGACGCCATCGACATGCTGGAGGCCGACGATGCCACCCAGGTCATCGCGCTGATCTCCAAACCGCCAGCGCCAGCGGTGGCAGAAAAGGTGCTGGCGCGTGCCCGGGCCTGTCGCAAACCCGTCATCGCCTGTTTCCTTGGTCGCAACGAACCGCCCGCCGATGAAGACGGTCTGCAGTTCGCCCGTGGCACCAAAGAGGCGGCCCTGAAGGCCGTGCTGCTCACCGGTATCAACAAAGCGTCCCTTAACCTGCATCCGCTCAACTGGCCCCTGATTGAAGAGGTGCGCGCCCGTCTCACTCCGCAGCAGAAATACATTCGCGGTCTGTTCTGTGGCGGCACCCTGTGTGATGAAGCGATGTTCGCCGCGCTTGAGAAGTACGACGACGTCTACAGCAACATTCAGCCCGATCCGGCGAAACGCCTGCGCGACATTAACGTCAGCCAGGCTCACACCTTCCTCGATTTTGGGGATGACGATTTCACCAACGGCAAACCGCACCCGATGATCGACCCGACCAACCGCATCAGCCGCCTGCTGCAGGAGGCGCGCGATCCGGAAGTGGGCGTAATTGTGATGGACTTCGTGCTGGGCTTTGGCGCGCATGAGGATCCGGTCGGCGTGATGCTCGATGCCATTAAAGAGGCGCAGGCGATTGCGGAAGCCGATAACCGTCCGCTGGAGATCCTCGGCTACGTGTTGGGCTCCGACCAGGATCCCCAATCGCTGGCGCAGCAGTGTCAGCTTTTGACCGATGCCGGCGTGATCTGGGCCAGCAGCAGTACTAACACCGGATTACTGGCACGCGAATTTGTCTGCAAAGGGGAGAACGCCTGATGACCACCTTATTCAACCAACCGCTGAACGTCATTAACGTCGGTATTGCGCTGTTCAGTGACGATCTTAAAAAACAGCACGTCCCCGTCACCCAGCTCGACTGGGCACCGCCGGGGCAGGGCAATATGCAGATCGTCGAAGCGCTCGACCAGTTGGCCGCGGAGCCGCTGGCAGAGAAGATCGCTGCCGCCAACAAGATTGCGCTGGAGCGCATCATTCAGTCCCACCCGGTGCTGGTGGGGTACGACCAGGCGATTAACGTTGTGCCGGGGATGACCCGTACCACCATTCTGCATGCCGGTCCTCCGGTGAGCTGGGAAAATATGTGTGGCGCGATGAAAGGCGCTGTCACCGGCGCGCTGGTGTTTGAAGGGCTGGCGAACGATCTGGAGGAGGCGGCAAGGCTGGCGGCTTCAGGCGACATCACCTTCTCGCCGTGCCACGAGCACGACTGCGTGGGCTCGATGGCGGGCGTTACCTCCGCGTCGATGTTTATGCATATCGTTGAGAACAAAACCTACGGCAACCGCGCCTACACCAACCTCAGCGAGCAGATGGCGAAGATCCTGCGCATGGGCGCCAACGACCAGAGCGTCATTGACCGTCTGAACTGGATGCGCGATGTGCTTGGCCCGATGCTGCGCGACGCCATGAAGATTATCGGCGAAATCGATCTGCGCCTGATGCTGGCTCAGGCGCTGCACATGGGTGACGAATGCCACAACCGCAACAACGCGGGCACCACGCTGCTGATCCAGGCGCTGACGCCGGGGCTGATCCAGGCGGGCTATCCGGTGGCGCAGCAGCGCGAGGTATTTGAGTTTGTCGCCA
Organism: Enterobacter cloacae subsp. cloacae ATCC 13047; assembly: GCF_000025565.1. Classification (NCBI taxonomy): domain Bacteria; kingdom Pseudomonadati; phylum Pseudomonadota; class Gammaproteobacteria; order Enterobacterales; family Enterobacteriaceae; genus Enterobacter; species Enterobacter cloacae. Next base: position 4,108,002 of record NC_014121.1, on the reverse strand, counting down.
GCAGCGACTACTTCTCCGGCCCGACGTGGATGGCGATGTGTAAGGCCGCGCTGGACGCCGCCCACGGCATTGAGTACAGCACCGTGGTCACCACCATGGCGCGTAACGGTTACGAGTTTGGTCTGCGCGTCTCTGGCCTGCCAGGACAGTGGTTCACCGGCCCGGCGCAGCAGGTGATTGGCCCGATGTTCGCGGGTTACAAGCCGGAAGACTCCGGGCTGGATATCGGCGACAGCGCCATCACGGAAACCTACGGTATCGGTGGCTTTGCGATGGCGACGGCCCCGGCGATTGTCGCGCTGGTGGGCGGCACGGTGGAAGAAGCCATCGACTTCTCCCGCCAGATGCGCGAAATCACCCTCGGTGAAAACCCGAACGTCACCATTCCGCTGCTGTCGTTTATGGGCATTCCAACCGCCATCGACATCACCCGAGTCGCAGGCAGCGGCATTCTGCCGGTTATCAATACCGCCATTGCCCACAAAGACGCCGGTATTGGCATGATTGGCGCGGGCATTGTGCACCCGCCGTTTAGCTGTTTTGAAAAGGCGCTGTTGACCTTCCGCGATCGCTACTTTTTATAAGGCAAGCATCCATGAAAAACATGAAACTGGAGTGGAAAAGAGGTGACTGGGCGGCATATTTCGGGTTGATGACCAACAACCTGACCAATTTGCTGACCATGATGGGGTTGCTCATTTTTGTCGTCGGCATCCCGAAGGAGATTGTTTATGGACGCATCGCGCCGGCCTTCGGGCTGGCGGTGCTGGTGGCGAGCGTCTGCTACGCGTGGTTTGGCCTGCAGATGGCGCGCGCCACCGGACGAACGGACGTCACCGCGCTGCCGTCTGGCCCGAGCGCGCCGTCGATTTTTACCGTTACTTTTCTGGTCCTGATGCCGGTCTACCAGCAAACCGGTGACGCGGATTTTGCCATTCAGATCGGTCTGGTGTGGTGCTTTGTCGAGGCGATGATTCTGGCGGGCGGCTCTTTCCTGGGGGAGACCATCCGCAAGATGATCCCGCGTACCGTGCTGCTCTCGTGTCTGTCGGGCCTGGGCCTGCTGTTGCTGGCGATGAACCCGATGCTGCAGGCGTTTGAAGCGCCCACCGTGTCGTTCATTGTGCTGCTGCTGATCTTCATTAACTGGTTCGGCAAAAAACCGATCTTCGCCAGGATCCCGACCGGTCTGCTGTTGTTGATTGCTGGCACGGTGTTAGCGTGGATCTCCGGCCTGCAAAGCCCGGAGGCAATCAAAGCCTCGATGTCCTCTTTCGGCTTTAACCCGCCCGAAGTCCATGTAGAAGGTTTCCTGCAGGGCTTGCCGCACGCGCTGCCGTACCTGGCGTCTGCCGTGCCGCTGGGGCTGGCGAACTACATCTTTGACCTGGAAAACATTGAAAGCGCCCACGCGGCGGGAGACGAATACCCGACCCGCAAGGTAATGCTGGCAAACGGCCTGGCCTCCATGCTCGGCTGCCTGATGGGCAATCCGTTCCCGGTGACGGTCTATGTGGGTCATGCGGGCTGGAAAGCGATGGGCGCCAGCATCGGCTACACGCTGGCCTCCGGCGTGACGATGTTTATCGTGCCGCTGTTCGGGCTGGGGGCGTTTATGCTCGCCATCATTCCGATGACCGCCATCGTGCCGATCCTGGTGTTTATCGGCGTTGTCACCGCCAACCAGGTGGTGAGGGAAACGCCCAAAGTGGAGGTGCCCGTGATTTTCATCTGCCTGTTCCCGTGGATCGCCAACTGGGCATTGACCATGATGAACAGCGTGATGGGCGCGGCGGGCACCAGCGCGGCGAAAATCGGCACCGACGTGCTGCACAGTAAAGGGATCTACTACGAGGGGCTGGTGCATCTGGGCAGCGGCGCACCGCTCGCCAGCATGCTGTGGGGCTGCATCGCCATCTTCGCCATTATCAACAAACCGCTGCGCGGCGCCGTTGCTGCCGCCGGTGGCGCACTGCTGGCGCTGTTTGGCGTGATCCACGCCCCGGTGGTGGGCTTTGCCGAAGGCAGTTCGCTGATGTTTGTGACGGCGTATCTGATGATGGGCGGCATGTTTGTGGTGAAGCATGTGCTGGATATCTCTGTTAATCCCCCTCTCCCGGTGGGAGAGGGCCGGGGTGAGGGCACCAGAACGCACCTTCTAAAGGAAACAAAATGAAAGAGCTTATGGTCGTCGCCATTGGCGGCAACAGCATTATCAAAGATAACGCCAGCCAGTCGGTTGAACATCAGGCGCAGGCGGTAAAGGCGGTGGCAGAGTCGGTGCTGGAGATGCTGGCCTCGGACTATGACATCGTGCTCACCCACGGCAACGGCCCCCAGGTGGGGCTGGATCTCCGCCGCGCCGAAATTGCTCACGAGCGGGAGGGACTGCCGCTCACGCCGCTGGCTAATTGCGTGGCGGATACGCAGGGTGGGATCGGCTACCTGATCCAGCAGGCGCTTAACAACCGCCTGTCTGCGCGCGGTGAGCAAAAAGCGGTCACCGTCGTCACTCAGGTGGAGGTGGATAAAAACGATCCGGGCTTTAGCCACCCGACCAAGCCCATCGGCGCATTCTTCAGCGAAGCGCAGCGCGATGAACTGCAGCAGGCGCATCCGGACTGGCACTTTGTTGAGGATTCTGGCCGGGGCTATCGTCGCGTGGTGGCCTCGCCGCAGCCGTTACGCATTGTTGAAGCCGATGCCATTAAGACCCTGACGCAAAAAGGCTTTGTAGTAATTGGCGCGGGCGGCGGCGGTATTCCGGTGGTGCGCACGGAGCAGGGCGATTACCAGAGCGTTGACGCGGTAATTGATAAAGATCTCTCCACCGCGCTGCTGGCGCGCGAGATCCGCGCCGACGTACTGGTGATCACCACCGGGGTCGAAAAAGTGTGCATCCACTTTGGCAAGCCGAATCAGCAGGCGCTGGACACGGTGAGCGTGGCGCAGATGACGCGTTACAAAGACGAGGGCCATTTCCCGGCGGGCAGCATGCTGCCCAAAATCGTCGCCTCGCTGGAATTTTTACGCCATGGCGGCAAGCGCGTGATCATCACCTCGCCAGACTGCCTGCCCGCCGCGCTGCGCGGGGAAACCGGTACCCATATTGTTAATGAAGGAAGATAAGATGAGTGAAAATAAAAGCCGCCGTGAATTCATCAGCCAGAGCGGCAAAATGGTCACCGCCTGCGCGCTGTTTGGCGCGACCGGCTCCGTCGCGTATGCTGCCGATTCCGCAAAACCAACCTGCGAGACGGGCAAACCGATGAACATCACCGCTAAACACTACTACCTGGACAACGTGCTGCTGGAGGCCGGATTTAACGTCGACGGCGGCGTGGCGACGAGCACCCGCACCGAGCTGAAAACGCTGGAGATCAAAGACGGGAAAATTGTCGCCCTGCGGGATAACAAAAGTCACGCGGACGCCACCCTGCCGCACTATGACGCAGGCGGCAAGCTGATGCTCCCGGCGATGCGCGATATGCACATTCACCTGGATAAAACCTTCTACGGCGGCCCGTGGCGTTCGCTCAACCGCCCGGCGGGTACCACCATTCAGGATATGATCCGCCTTGAGCAGAAGCTGCTCCCCGAACTCCAGCCTTATACCCAGGAGCGCGCCGAAAAGCTGATCGATTTGATCCAGTCGAAAGGTTCCACCCTCGCCCGCAGCCACTGCAATATTGAGCCAGTCTCGGGCCTGAAGAATCTCGAGAACCTGCAGGCGGTGCTGGCGCGCCGCAAGCCCGGATTTGACTGCGAGATCGTGGCGTTTCCACAGCACGGCCTGCTGCTGTCGAATTCCGAAAAGCTGATGCGCGAGGCGATGCAGGCCGGGGCGCACTACGTGGGCGGGCTGGATCCAACCAACGTTGACGGGGCGATGGAGAAATCTCTAGACACCATGTTCCAGATTGCGCTGGATTATGACAAAGGGGTGGATATTCACCTGCACGAAACCAGCCCGGCGGGCGTGGCGGCGGTGAACTACATGGTCGAAACCGTGGAGAAAACCCCGCAACTGAAGGGCAAACTGACCATCAGCCACGCCTTTGCGCTGGCCACGCTCAACGAGCAGCAGGTGGACGAGATTGCCACCCGCATGGCGGCGCAGCAGGTGACTATCGCCTCCACCGTGCCGATTGGCACCCTGCATATGCCGCTGAAGCAGCTGCGCGATAAAGGCGTGTTTGTCATGACCGGCACCGACAGCGTGATCGACCACTGGTCACCGTACGGCCTGGGGGACATGCTGGAAAAAGCGAATCTCTACGCCCAGCTGTATATCCGCCCTAATGAGCAGACGCTGTCCCGCGCTTTAGGTATTGCGACCGGTGACGTGCTGCCGCTGAACGACAAAGGTGAACGCGTCTGGCCGAAAGCGCAGGACGATGCCAGCTTTGTGCTGGTGGACGCCTCCTGTTCCGCCGAGGCGGTGGCGCGCATTTCACCGCGCACCGCGACCTTCCATAAGGGGAACCTTGTCTGGGGCACGGTGGGTTAATGTGCATTTCTCCCTCTCCCGGTGGGAGAGGGTTGGGGTGAGGGCAACAGGCCGCAGATTTTGTAGGTCGGGTAAGGCGAAGCCGCCACCCGACGTTACAGATGATAACCCGACAGCCGCAGCTCCCGGTCAATCCACTCAACGAACTGCTGGATCTTCCACGCGCGTTCATGCATATGCGGCATTACCAGATGATGCGCGTTAATGGCGATCCCCATCTCATCCGGCAGTACCTGCACCAGTGAGCCATCTTTCAGGTGGTCTGTCGCCATCATTTTGCTCTCAAGGATAAATCCCAGCCCCATGCGCGCCGCTTCAAAGCTCATATAGGAGCGGTCAAAGCTGAGGCTGAAGTTGAGCCAGGGCCTGTCGATATTGTGCCAGGCGAACCATTTTTCCCAGTTCACCAGAGTGCTGGTGGACGAGATGAGTGACTGTTGCAGCAGATCGGTGGGTGTGCTGATGGGGTGTTTTTGCGCATACTCCGGCGAGGCCAGCACCACCAGCGTGTCGTTTTTTATGGTCATCACCCGGTAAGCATCCCAGTCCGGGATACCGTGGCGGATATCAATATCAATATTATCTCTGGCGAATTGCAGATTCTCATAGGAGCAGGTGAGATTGATGGTGATATCGGGATATTCGGCGCGAAACTTACCCAGGCGGCGCAACAGCCATGACAACCCGAAGGTGGGCGAGGAGTGCACCCGAAGCACGGCGTTATCTTTCTCTTTGACGATCTGATCGGTGGCGCGTCCGATGGCGCTCATCGCCGCCGAGACCTCCCGCAGATATTTTTCTCCCGTTGGGGTGAGCTGAACCCCTTTGCCGCTGCGGATGAATAATTTCTTGCCCATCCACGACTCCAGCGACGCGATCTGATGGCTGACCGCGGAGGGGGTGACGTTGAGCTGTTCGGCCGCCTGATGGATGCTCAATGCGTTAGCGACGGCGATGAATGCCTGCAAATTTCTGAGCGAGGGCAGTGATAACGTCTGGCGATCCTGCGCGGACATAGCCTACTCCTGTCATGTTTATTGATAAAAAACATAACATTGAGACGACATGCGGGCAATTTTATCCCGATGTTATTTTTTTGAGCTGTATCGCGAATCAAATTTATCTCAGCAATAAATGAGGTTTATTGAATGGTGTTTCATTCATGAGCCGATATATTGACCTTGAACGTAAAAATAAAACGACTCACGTTGTTCGAATAATGAGGTAAGTTATGTCTCGTATAGAACATGCTGTCCCCTACATAAACACTAAAAAAACCAATTACCGTTTCGTTGTGCTGGCATTAATTTTTATTGTGTATGCCATTAACTATGCTGACCGAACAAATATTGGTGCAGTACTGCCCTTTATCATTGATGAGTTTCATATTAATAATTTCGAAGCCGGTGCCATCGCCAGTATGTTCTTTTTGGGATACGCATTGAGCCAAATTCCAGCGGGCTTTTTTATCGCCAAAAAGGGTATTCGCGGCATGGTGGCGCTGTCGATATTCGGCTTCTCGGCGTTTACCTGGCTGATGGGCACGGCAACCTCGGTTCTTGGGCTGAAGTTTATTCGTCTGGGGCTGGGGTTAACGGAGGGGCCGTGCCCCGTCGGGCTGGCCTCCACCATCAATAACTGGTTTCCACCAAAGGAGAAGGCCACCGCCACCGGCGTCTACATCGCGGCCACCATGTTCGCGCCGATCCTCGTGCCGCCGCTGGCGGTGTGGATCGCCATGACCTGGGGCTGGCGTTGGGTCTTCTTCTCCTTCGCGATCCCCGGTCTGGTCATTGCCGTTCTGTGGTATCTGCTGGTGCGCACCAGACCATCAGAGAGCGCATTCGTCTCTAAAGCCGAACTGGAGACCATTACTGTGGGTCAGGAGACGCCGGATGCCAGACGGGAAAACATCGTGATTTCACCGGGCTTTGCGCGCCTTGACCGCCTGATTCGCGTGCGGGACTTAGCCCCGGTGAGCACGGTAAAAGGGCTGTTTACCTCGAAGAATATCCTCGGCGACTGTCTGGCCTATTTCATGATGGTCAGCGTGCTGTATGGCCTGTTGACGTGGATCCCGCTCTATCTGGTGAAAGAGAAAGGCTTTACGTTTATGAGCATGGGGCTGGTCGCCAGTATGCCGTGCATCGGCGGATTTATCGGGGCGATTTTTGGCGGTTACGTATCCGACAAACTGCTCGGCCGTCGGCGTAAACCGACCATGATGTTTACCGCCATCAGTACCGTGTTAATGATGGTCATCATGCTGAATATTCCGCAAAGCACCGTTGCGGTTTGCGTGGGGCTGTTTTTTGTCGGCCTCTGTCTGAATATCGGCTGGCCTGCTTTTACGGCTTACGGTATGGCCGTTGCGGACAGTAAAACGTATCCCATTGCTGCGTCAATTATCAATAGCGGCGGAAATCTCGGCGGATTTGTTTCCCCGATGCTGGCAGGTTTTCTGCTGGATAAAACAGGAAGTTTTAATTCTGTCTTTATTTATTTCGGTGTTTGTGCAGCGATTGGCCTGTTTGTGATTATGTTGCTGGATGAACCGAAATAAAAAATAAATTCCTTTTACCATAGTGGAGTAAATATATGCTACTGAAAGATAAAGTCGCCGTTATTACCGGCGCGGCTTCTGTACGCGGTTTGGGTTTTGCCACGGCTAAATTATATGCCGGGCAGGGTGCGAAGGTGGTGATTATCGATTTAGATGCTGAGGCCAGTCGGGCAGCGGCGGCGAATCTGGGTGAAGAGCATCTGGGCCTTGCGGCGAACGTCAGCAATGAATTACAGGTTAACGCCGCCATTGAGCAGGTGCTGGGTAAATACGGGCGCATCGATATTCTGGTGAATAACGCCGGAATTACTCAGCCGATTAAGCTGATGGATATTAAACGCGAGAATTACGACGCGGTGCTGGACGTCAGCCTGCGCGGCACGCTGCTGATGTCCCAGGCGGTGATCCCCACCATGCGCGCGCAGCAGTCGGGCAGCATTGTCTGCATTTCATCGGTATCAGCACAGCGCGGCGGCGGTATTTTTGGCGGCCCCCACTACAGCGCAGCTAAAGCAGGTGTGCTGGGCCTGGCGAAAGCGATGGCCCGCGAGCTGGGTCCGGATAACGTACGCGTAAACTGCATTACACCCGGCCTTATCCAGACGGACATCACCGCAGGCAAGCTCAGCGATGAGATGAAAACCGCCATCCTGGCGGGCATTCCGCTTAACCGCCTCGGCGACGCGCAGGATATTGCCCGCGCCGCGCTGTTCCTTGGCAGCGACCTTTCGTCTTACTCCACCGGTATCACGCTCGACGTGAACGGCGGCATGCTGATCCATTAAGGAGACTCGACGATGACGGATACCACAGTTCAACAGGTTGCCGCGGCGGCATGGCGTATTCGCCGCTATGCGCTGCGCATGGGCGAAGTGCAGGGGCAGGGCTACATCGGGCAGGCGCTGGGCTATGCCGACGTACTGGCCACCGCGTTTACCCACGGTATGAACCTCAAGCCGGACGAGCCGGAGTGGGAAGGTCGTGACCGTTTTCTGCTTTCCCACGGTCATTACGCCATTGCCTGTTATGCCGCCCTGATTGAAGCCGGGATCATTCCTGAAGAGGAGCTGGAGACCTACGGCTCGGACGACAGCCGCCTGCCAATGTCCGGTATGGCAACTTATACGCCGGGCATGGAGATCTCCGGTGGTTCGCTGGGACAGGGGTTAAGTATTGGGGTCGGCATGGCGCTGGGGCTGAAGCACAAGCAGAGCGCGGCATGGGTCGTTAACTCCATGTCGGACGGTGAGCTTGACGAAGGATCAACTTGGGAAGCGGCTATGTCTGCAGCGCACCATGGCCTGTCGAACCTGATCGTGCTGGTGGACATTAACCGCCAGCAGGCAGACGGCAATTCGCACAAGATCCTTGGCTTTGAGCCGCTGGAAGATAAATGGACCTCGTTCGGCTGGTATGTGCAGCGCGTAAATGGCAACGATGTCCCTGCGCTGGTGGCGGCGTTTGATAACGCCAGACGCTATCCGGAAAACCAGCCACGCGTCATTTTGTGCGACACGCTGATGGGCAAAGGTGTGCCTTTCCTCGAACAACGTGACAAGAACCATTTTATTCGCGTGGATGCTGACGAGTGGCAAAAGGCACTCGCCGTGCTGGATGCCAACAAACCTGAAGGAGTGCTGTAATGAGCCAGATAACGGAGAAAAAACCGCGTTTAACCACGTCGGCCATGATTGCCTCTATTGCGGAAGACGGCCAGGAGACGCGCTCTGCACCGTTCGGCCATGCGCTGGTGAAGCTGGCGGAACAGCGCCCGGAAGTTGTCGGTATGACGGCGGATTTGTCGAAATATACCGATCTGCATATCTTTGCGCAGGCGTATCCGGAACGTTTCTTCCAGATGGGGATGGCGGAGCAACTCTTAATGGGCGCGGCCGGGGGAATGGCAAAAGAGGGGTTTATTCCCTTCGCCACGACATATGCGGTCTTTGCCACCCGTCGTGCCTACGATTTTATTCATCAGGTTATCGCCGAAGAGCATCTCAACGTGAAGATATGCGCTGCACTGCCGGGGTTAACCACGGGCTACGGTCCGAGCCACCAGGCGACGGAAGATATTGCGATTATGCGCGGTATTCCGGGGATGACCATCATCGATCCCTGCGACGCGATAGACACCGAACAGGCTGTACCGGCGATCGCGGCGCACAATGGGCCGGTGTATATGCGACTACTGCGCGGCAAGGTGCCGGTGGTGCTGGACCAGTACAATTACCAGTTTACGCTGGGCAAAGCCGCGCTGCTGGAAGAGGGGAGCGACGTTCTGATCATCGCCTCAGGGCTAATGACCATGCGCGCGCTGGAGGCAGCAAAGCAACTGCGTAAGGATAACGTCAGCGTGGCGGTACTGCACTCGCCCACCATTAAACCGCTGGATGAGGAGACCATTCTGGCGCAGGCCGCGAAGCCGGGACGGCTGGTTATTGTGGCGGAAAACCACAGCAGCGTTGGCGGGCTGTGTGAGGCCGTCGCGTCGCTGTTAATGCGCAACCGCGTGAACGTGGATTTCGATACCGTCGCATTGCCGGACGCATTCCTTGATGCGGGGGCGCTGCCAACCCTGCACGACCGCTACGGGATCTCAACCACCGCTATGGTGGAGAAAATCCGACGCAGGCTCTGATCGTGACGGGGCGAGCGTTCCTCGCCCCTTTCCTGCTTCAGTAACCCACCTTATACACCCGCCCGGTCTGCACCCCTTCCACGCTGCGGCGATAGGCTTGCGCCACGGTGGCGGCCGGCACGCTTTCAAAGCCCGGGAAGAAGCCGTCGTACGTTTCGACCGATTCGGTGAGGACCGTCGGGCTTATCAGGTTGATGCGGATCCCGCGCGGCAGCTCGCAGGCGGCAGCGCGAACAAACCCTTCCAGCGCGGCATTCACCGTGGTGGCATTGACGCCCTGCGCGATGGGCTCGTGCGCCACAATCCCGCTAATCAGGGTAATGGAGCCGCCATCGTTCAGGTAGTGCTGGCCGGTCAGCGCCAGACGCACCTGTCCGAGCAGTTTATCCTGTAACCCCTGATTGAAATCGCTGTCTTTCATGGTGGCGAGGGGGCCAAAGTACAACCCGCCGCTGGCGGAGACAATCGCATCCACACGACCGACCTTCTCAAACAGCGCCTGCACGCTCGCCTGTGACGTAATATCCACCTGCTCATCGCCCTGCGTGCGGCCCACGCGGATCACTTCGTGGCGGCGACTGAGCGCCTCCGTTACTGCACGACCGACCGTACCGCTGGCACCAATAATGATGATTTTCATTGCCGACTCCTCATGTTGTGAGCCTTCATTCTTTAATAAATTAAAAGTCGGATAAACTGGGCTAAAGTTAGAAGATTGCTAACCAGAGGTTTGTAATATGGATAAGCTTCGCGGCATGGAAACCTTTATCGCCGTAGTGGAAAGCGGCAGTTTTACCGGGGCGGCCTCCCGGCTGGATATGTCGTCGGTGATGGTGGGGAAGTACATTGCGCTGCTGGAATCCGAGCTTGGCACCCGTCTGCTGGAGCGCAATACGCGACGTCAAAGCCTGACCGACGCCGGGCGGGTCTATTTTGACGAGGCGAAGCGGGTGCTGGAGCAGGTGGCCATTGCCGAAAGCGCGGTGGAACGTCTGCGCGCCGCACCGGCGGGCACCCTGCGCGTGACGGCACCTACGTCGTTTGGCGGCTGCGTTATCGCGCCGCTGACCGCCACCTTTCTGCAGCGCTATCCGGCAGTGCGTATCGAACTGGATCTCACTAACCGGATGGTGGATCTGGTGGAAGAGGGGGTCGATCTGGCCATTCGCATTGGTGATATTCGCAATGACGATCTGGTGGCGAAATACCTGTGCCCTTACAACATGGTGATCTGCGCGTCGCCGGATTATCTGGCGCGCCACGGTACGCCGCAAACGCCTGCCGATCTGGTGGACCATCTCTGCCTTTCCCACACGGTATGGACCGCGCGCAACGAATGGCGGTTGCCGGGTGTGGAGGGCGAAGTGCGCTGGAAGCGCGATGCCATTTTACGATGCAACGACGGCTACGGCTTACGCATGGCGGCGCGCGCCGGGGCAGGGCTGCTTCTGCAGCCGGAGGTGCTGGTGGCGGAAGAGCTGGCAAGCGGCAGGCTGGTTCGGGTTCTGGAGCCGTTTACACCCGCGCCGAGGCCGGTGCATTTACTGTGGCGTCAGGATTTACGTCCCCTCCCGAAGCTAACGGAATTTATTGCTCATATTCTGCTAAGATTGGGCACAATATAAAAAAGAAGGTAATCAAAGAATGTCTGCAAACAAACTCGCCAGCAGCGCGCAGGGCCTGCAATCTTCCGCCATCCGTGAATTATTAAAACATAGCAAAATGGCAGGCGTCATTTCGCTGGGTGGGGGTATTCCTAACCCGGCTTTGTTCGATCACGAAGGCCTGAAAATCGCCGCTGATGCCGTACTGTCGCAGCATTTTGGTGAAGCCTTCCAGTATGGTCTGACCGAGGGTGTGCCGGGACTGCGGGAAGAGATTCAGCGCATCTGCGAAGGGCGCGGGATCCGCTGCAAAGCGGATGATGTGGGCGTGACCTCCGGTTCACAACAATCCCTCGACGTGCTGGCGCGCGCGTTAATTAATCCGGGCGATACCGTCGTCGTCGAACGCCCAACCTATCTTGCTGCGCTGCAGGTCTTTGGTCTGGCGCAGGCGAATTTCGAATCCGTTGGCACCGATGGCGACGGCATGAAAGTGGATGAACTCGAAGCCCTGGTGGTAAATAAACCCATCAAAGCGGTTTATATTGTGCCGACATTTGGTAACCCGGGTGGCGTTACGCTGTCTGAGGCGCGCCGTAAACAGCTGGTGGAACTCTCGAAGCGCTATGACTTCGTGATTATCGAAGACGATCCGTACAGTGAAATTAATTACACCGACGAAGTTTTCCGCCCGTTAATTGCCCATGCCAAAGATATCGGCAACGAAGAGAACGTGGTGTATACCTCAACCTTCTCTAAAATTCTCGCGCCGGGCACCCGTGTGGGCTGGGTGCTGGTGCCGGAGTGGCTGAAGCGTGCGGTGGTGAACCTGAAGCAAACCACCGATCTGCACACCAGTACGCTGTCGCAGCTGATGACTTACGAATACCTGAAAACCGGGCGTCTGGCCGGGCAGATCAAAATGATCCGCGAAGCCTATCGTCAGAAGTATCAGACGTTCGCCAACGAACTGGAAGCCGAGCTGGGCGATGTGATGTCGTTCCACAAGCCGAAGGGCGGCATGTTCCTGTGGGCGAATATGAAAAATGGTAGTAATACCACGCGCTGGCTGGAAAAGACGTTAAGTAACGGCGTAGTATTTGTGCCGGGCGAATTTTTCTACTGCAATGAGCCAGACCATTCGACGCTGCGTATGTCGTTTGTAACGCCAACGGATGAAGAGCTGAAAGAGGCGGTTCGTCGCCTGAAAAAATCGCTGTAAAAGACCTGCGCATAATGGCGCTCCTGCCGTTATGCGCAATACGCGTTCAGGGCGGCAGGAGCCGCGATCGTCCATGGTGATCTCCATGTTTGAATTTCTGCTCGGTGTCGTTACGCACACACCCGCCTGGGTGTGGGTGCTGTTTATCTTCCTTATCTCCCGCGGCATTAAAGCCCGCAAGCCGGCCACCGTGACGCTGGAGCGGCTTGCTATCATTCCGGGCATTTTTCTTATCTGGGATATTTACGATCTGGTGGTCTATCGCACGCTGACTCCTGCGACTGTTGCATTGTGGACGGCGGGGATCCTTGCCGGTGCGGCACTGGGGTACTTTCTGATTAAGCAGGCGGCTATCACCCGAGCTGAGGCACCGCGCAGCCTCTACCGTCAGGCAGACTACACCGCGCTGCCGTTTATGATGCTGGCGTTCGCGGTGAAGTATGTGCTGGGCGTGATGAGCGCCATCTCTCCCCATACAATGCAGCAACCCGCCATGAGTGCGCTGGCAATTATCTCAGGCGGGGTATTTGCGGGCGTGTTTATCGGAAAATTTGCGCGTTATGTTGAGGTATATAACCGTAGCGTACCGCGCCCGGCGGAGTGACGTTACTCTGTCGCATGGGCCAGCGTGCGATCTGAAGCATCGCCGCTGAGGGCCCGCGTGACTTCATGGATCCGCCAGATTTTCCCTTCACGCAGCGCGGCAAACAGGTAAACCTCGATCTCTGCCTGACGACCGCCAGGATACGTGACCGTCACGATATGCCGGTCAGCCAGAAGTTCGTCATGACAGGCTATCTCCGCCACGGTAAAGGCGATCGTGCGAGTCTGCGAGCGGACGTGGCTCAGGTGCTGGATAAATCCCCGGTAATCAAGCGTGTGACCGTCCGTAACCTGCTGGTAATCGGGCGTAAAGACCTCTGCCGGATCGATATCGCCGTTGAATAAGCGGGTTAACAGGCACGCCATCTTTTCGCGCTGTGCGGCATTGTCGGTGTCGGCTATCAGGGATGTGATTATGCTCATTAAGGGCTCCTTATGTGGTTTAGTCGCCATTATCCTTGACAGCCGAAGACGCAGTTTCTGTAATACGCCGATGAATAACGGTTTTCGGTCAAAATGATATGGTCAGTACTGAGACGCTCCTTCATCCTGGCGGGTACCGAACCCCCTGGCACAGCCATCGCGCTGGGCAGCTGTGGCGCATTGCAACGGGTCTGCTGGTGATTGAGTCGCAGCAGGGGCGCTCGGTCGTACCGGCAAAACACATCGGCTGGATCCCGCCTGGCAATCAGCACGCCGCCTTTTCTGAAAGCGCGATAGAAGGCAGCGCCATCTATCTTGACCCCGCCTGCTGCGCAAGGCTTCCCGATGTGCCCGCCCTGTTCGAGCCCGACGATCTTACCCATGCACTGTTTTCCCGCTTAAGCGTTGCTGAAAGCGAGTACGATCCGCGAAAGCTCACCCTGCTGCTGGATGAGCTTGCCGTGGCACCTCAGGTGCACTTTACTCTGCCCGTGCCGACGGATCCGCGTCTGAAGGACGTAGTCAGGCATTTGCTGCAGTTTGTCGATGATAATCAGACGGTTGAGAACCATGCCCGCCAGGCGGGGATGAGCGTGCGTACGTTCAACCGTCGTTTTCGTGCCCAGACCGGAATGAACTTCGTTAACTGGCGGCAACTGGCGCGGGTAATGCAGGCAATGGAGTGGTTGGCCGCGGGGAAGCCGGTGGGATGGATTGCGCTGTCCTGCGGCTACAGCAGCGTCAGCGCATTCATTGAGGTCTTCAGCGCGTGGACCGGTAAAACGCCGGGGCAGTGGGCGCTTAAAGAAGCCCCTTTTGGGCGAAGGTAATGCGCGTGGCGTCGTTGAGATGCGTAATTTTTCCTGGTTACTCATAATTAACGTCCTGTTTATAAATATAAAATAGGTGCGGTATGATGCCCTCACCCCGGCCCTCTCCCACAGGGAGAGGGAGAAAACCACCTCAACCCAGCAACGCGATTCCAGCCTCCGTCCCTGTAAGTGCTCAGGGATAGGCTCCAGCAGCATTGGGCGGAGCAGGGCAAAAGTCGAAGCAAGACGACCGCAGAGGGCTATTTTTCTCGCGGGATTGGTCTCTTCCACCAGCGCTTCGCAATAGCGTTGGCAATTGTCGGCAAGATCGATGAAGTCGGTGTTGCAGTCGAAAGGGGTCGTGAAAAGTGCGTTACTGGTGGTCATATGACAGTTTCCATTAAGTGATTAAGACTCTGCCAGAGAAATGCCAATTTCCCGGGTGGCAGGACTGAACGGAGTTGGCATTACCGGCCTTAATGGACACCGGCGCGTCTTGCGACGCCCCCGCCCAGCCCACCATTGGAATGTAGCCAGACGCACGGCGCAACAAGAGCTTACGCCGCCATTAAGTTTAACCGGGATGCCAATCCCGACGCCAGATTTTGCTGGCGTGGGAGGAACATACGCCCGAAAAGCCGTTAGAAAAAGTGGGGATGAAGGGATAAGTTACATTCTGCGAGGCTGCTTCAGAAAAAATGGAAAATGAGGAATGCGTTCAAGCCAAAAATGTTTCACCTGATGAGCAAATATTTTCCGCCGCACATAATACTGCCGGTTTATAAAATTAGGAATTTATAAAGGTCTATTTTATCAACATTGCGGTCAAAGTGGCGTATGGTATTTATTCTTAATAAGAATGGCTATGAAGGTGTGTATGGATACCGTCGAGGCGCTTAATGGAACCTACTTCTATAAAGGAATTTGCAACATATCGGCTGGTGAACTGTTTTTCTGGATTTTGTTAGATAAAATTGAAGAGCAGTTTGGCGGCATAGAGGATGCACTAACAATGAGTTGTATCATTTTAGGATTGCCGATATTAAAGACCAGAAATAAGCCCTACGGAACAACAGCAGGAACATCTATAGCATCAAAATATTTACGTCAATATCTCAATGTAGAGTTACCTGTAAGATTACCGACGTTAACTGAAGCGAGCATTGCCACTTTAAAACCTAAGTATGTGACAAATTTGGGGGCCTTTATCGGGAGAGGCCTACCAGTGATTGGCTGGACATTGGTAGCCAGCGATTTGGCTCAAATATGCTATAAGACACTTAAAATGTATAACACGATTGCTCATAAGAAAGACCGGATATGGTAACTGAACAAGAGGTTTTGGCTTTTTTTCAGAATGAATTGCCCGTTATGGGTACATTTACCGGCAAGCTCATACCTTTGCAGTTAGATGATATTTTACAAGACTATGCAGAGGATGATGATTTAGCCATCTGTATGGATAAATTCAGCGAACGATTCAATATTGATATAACGCTGATGAATTACAATGCCTATTACCCATGGTTTCACACATGGTTTTTTCGAAAATGGTTTACGGATAAACCCGTAAAGCAAATTTCTAAGCCTTTAACGGTGAGGATGTTCGCCGAATCTGCGAAAGCGGGAAGATGGTTATATGATTAATAAGGAGGAAAATGATGGCTGTACCGGTCCATTTATGGCTAAAAGATGATGCAGGGAATCTGATTAAGGGGTCATCTGACGTAGAACATAGAGAAGGGAGTATTGAATTACGTGGTTTGACACATAATTTAAGTATCCCGGTTGATGGGACAACAGGAAGCCTCACCGGAACACGTCAGCACGCTCCTTTCCTGTTTGAAAAAGAAATTGACAGCGCATCCCCCTATCTTTATCGGGCTGTTGCAACAGGGCAAGCTCTCAAATCTGCAGAGGTAAAGTGGTACCACATTAATGATGCAGGGCAGGAAGTCGAATACTTCAATATTTTACTGGAAAGTGTAAAAGTTGTTTCTATTACGCCAATTATGCACGATACACGTAACTGTCCGGGAACAGGGCACATGGAAAGCATTCAACTGCGCTACGAGAAAATCACATGGCGTTATGTTGATGGAAATATTCAATACTCCGATGCCTGGAATGAGCGAGCTACGGTTTGAAGTGCAACAAACTGCCTCCGCTCTATAAATTGAGTGGAGGCATGCCCTGTTCATCCTGCAAAGATCACCGCTCCCTCAGCGCTTCCTTCGCCCGGTTAAACGGCTTAATCATATAATCCAGCACCGTTTTCTCCCCGGTTTTAATATCCACCGTCGCAATCATCCCAGGCACAATTGAGAAGTGCCTGCCTGCTTTATTCACCAGGTAATCCTGGCTGGTGCGGATAAACACCCGGTAATAGAACACTTCCGGCTTGGCTTCGTCCTGGATGGTGTCCGGGGAAATCGTCTCTACCACCCCGTGCAGCCCGCCGTAAATGGCGTAGTCGTAGGCGGTGATTTTGACCAGCGCTTCCTGGTTCGGGTGGATAAAGGCGATATCGCGCGGCGAGAGGCGAGTTTCGATCAGCAGGTGATCGTCCACCGGCACGATCTCCATCAGCTCGCCGTTGGGCGGGATCACGCCGCCGATGGTGGTGACCTTGATGTTTTTCACGATCCCGCGCACCGGCGATTTCACCGTCAGGCGCGTGACGGAATCCTGACGGCCTTTCAGGATCGCCGAGACCATATCCACCTCCGCGTTGGCTTTGGAGAGCGCCTCGCGCGCCTGAACGTAATACTGCGAGCGCACGTCGGTGAGCTTCAGCTCCAGGTCACTTTTCTGCCGCTGCAGGCGTAGCACCTCTACGTGGCTGGCGGCCCCGGTTTTAACCAGCCGCTGGGTGATCGCCAGCTCCTTATTGGCGAGATCGAGCGCGGCACGCAGCTCCCGCTGGGTATCCTCAAGTTGCGCGCGGCGGGAGTTGTAGAGCCGCGTTTCGTCCGCAATCAGCTCCGGCCATTCCTTCAGCGAAGGGGGGAATTTAAGCGGCAGATCGTTCACCTCGGCATACAGGCGCGCGCTGGAAGCCAGCGAGGCGCGATAGCGTGCCGCACTTTCGCCGACGTTTGATTCTGAACGCGTGGGATCAAGGCGCGCCAGCACTTGTCCGGCCTGCACCTGATCGCCCTCGTGGACGTTCAGCTCGGTGAGGATCCCCCCGTCCAGCGACTGTAAAACCTGCTCGCGCGAGCTGGGGATCACTTTGCCGGTACCGGTTGAGACCTCATCCAGCACGCCAAACCAGGCCCAGATCCCGAGGACGATAAACAGCAGCAGAGAGAGGATCACGATTCGTCGCGCGCCGGTGTAGCCGCTTTCAGAACCGAGCGCATTATCCAGATCGTCCATTGCCGCGGCATCATGCTGACTGATTTTCATTTTTCCACTCCCTTGCGGCGGCTGCCTGCTGTTGTTGCATGCGGCTGTTGTTCAGCGCCTGCGCTTTCGGGGCATCCATCACCAGCATGCCCTCCTTGAGCACCACCACCCGCTCGACCAGTTCCAGCACCGGCACGCGATGGGTGGCGACGATCAGCGTACGGTGGCCGAGCCAGGCGCTCAGACGCTGGATAAATTCCCGTTCGGTATGCTCATCCAGCGAGGCGGTGGGTTCGTCCATCAGGACGATATTCGGGTCGCGCAGCAGCATACGCGCCAGCAAAATAGACTGCCGCTGGCCGCCGGAGAGCCCCACGCCGTTCTCCATGATCGGATAGTCCAGCCCCTTCGGTAGCTTCTGCACAAAGCTCGCCGCGCCGGTTAACTCCAGTGCGGCGAAAATCTCGTCGTCGGTGGCGCGCGGCATGCCGAGGGTGATGTTTTCCCGCAGGGTGCCGTAAAACAGCCGTGCGTTCTGGGTCATAAAGCCGACGTTGCGCCGGACATCGGCGACGTCGAGGTGCGGCAGGCTGAGGTTGTCGAGCCGCAGCTCGCCGCCGGCCAGATCCATCCCGCCTGCCATCGCCTGCAGCAGGGTTGATTTGCCCGCGCCGTTACGCCCGAGGATCGCCACTTTCTCACCGGGCTTGATCTCCAGACGGTTGATGCGCAGCGCCATGCGCGGATCCTCCGGGTGATAGCGAAACTGCGCCTGCTCGAACAGGTAGTGACCGCGCAGCACGTCCAGGCGGATCGGCGTCTCCTCGCGCTGGTTCTCGGTAGGTAACTGCATAATGCTGTCCAGCCCCTCTTTTGCCGCTTTCACCTGCTGCCAGCGGGCCAGCACGCCGCACAGCGTCGCCATGGGGGCGATCATGCGCGAGGCCAGCATCGAGGCGGCGACCACCGAACCGGTGGTCAGCGTGCCGTCGATCACCATCGGTGCGCCAACCACGATCACGGCGGCGTAAACCAGGCTCTGGATGGTCATCCCCCAGCTGATCAGATTCTGCGTCAGCTCGCGGGTACGCAGGCCGGATTCCGCGGTGATCTGGATATAGCTGTTCCACTGCTGCAAAAAGCGGTTTTCCGCCTGCATCAGCTTGATGTCCTCCAGCCCCTGCACGCTTTCTACCAGCACCGCGTTGCGCAGGGTCGATTCATGGGCGGATTGTTTCGCCAGCTCCGCCAGTTTCTTCTGCAGCAGCAGGCCGGGCAGAACCATGATCACCGCTGCCACCGGGGCGATCCACGCCAGCTGCGGGGCGATAATCGCCAGCACCACCACAAACAGTAAGAAGAAAGGCAGATCGACAATCGTCGAGATGGTGGAGGAGGTGACCATCTCGCGGATCTGCTCCAGCTCGCGCAGCTGGGAGATAAAGCTGCCGGTAGAGCGTGGGATCGCGCTGTTGCGCAGCCGCAGGGCGTGACCGAACACGCGATCCGAGACGCGCAGATCCGAGCGTTTGCCCAGCAGATCCATAATGTGCCCGCGCGCCACGCGCAACACGAAGCCGAACAGGGTGGCGATCAGCACCCCGATGGTCAGTACGTACAGCGTCGGATAGGACTGGGCGGGGATCACCCGGTCATACACCTGCATGGAAAAGACAATCCCGGAGAGCGACAGCACGTTGATAAACAGCGCGGCGAGCATCACCCAGCTGTAGGGGCGCAGGTCGCGCATTACCAGCCGGTAGAGCCAGTCCGGGCGGTATTTTGAGATATAGGCGTCCACCCGGCTGTCCTTCAGCGCTGCCAGCGGACGCAGGGCGATGACGTGGCGGATGGCGGGCAGCATCGCCGTCATCGACAAACGGTTGGTGTAGGTCTGGTCGTCAAAGAAACTGACCTCCAGCGTATCGTCGCCGTCGAAATGTTCGATCACGCCAACCCTGCCGTCGTTTAGCGCCACCACCACCGGCAGACGCCAGCTGTTGATCGACTGCTGGCTGGCGGTAAGCAGCTGAAACGACAGCCCCGCCTCGCGGGCGAGCTGGGTGAGGGCGGGCACCATCGGTTTGCCTTTCAGCCACGGTGCGCCTGCCAGCAGCGCGCCGGGAGAGCAGGCGACGCGGTAGCGCGTGGCAATAAAGCCAAAGGCCTGCGCCCACTGGGCCAGGGCATCATCCGTCATGGGCTCAGCTTGCGGCATATCACGCTCTTTCATGGCTGGATCTCCACGGTCTGGATGGTGCGGTTATCAAGATCGAACGCATGGCGCAGCTGCCCGGTGTTGTAGAGGCAGTTGAGCTGCAGCTGATGCAGCTGGCCAAGGGTCTGTTGCTGGGTGAAACGCGCCTGGTAGACCTCCTGCTCGGCGTTGAGCACATCGAGCAGCGGGCGTGAGCCAAGGTCAAGATACTGCTGCTGATACAGCTCGCGGGTGCGGGCGCTGAGCGCCTCCTGACGACCCTGGATCTGCAGGGTGCTGAGCAGGCTCATCACCTGACTGCGCGCCTCAAGCAGCTTCTGGCGAACTTCAAGGCGGGTGCGCTGAATGGTGGATTGCGCCGCTTCCACCGCGTGTCCGGCAGCGTTACGCCGGGCGGTGAGGCCGCCGCCCTGATAGAGCGGCATTTGCACTTTCACCCACGCGGAGTATTGCGTGCGATCCCGCGTTTCGTTACCCGCATAGCGGTCGTTGAGGTAGTGACGCACTTCCGGCTCCAGCGAGACGGTCGGAGTCATCTGGGCGTTGGCGTAGTCAAGGTTGGCCTGCGCGACGTTAGCCTGCGCCCAGGCCGCTAACACCGCTGGCACCAGACGATCGTCCGGTTCGGCGATATCACAGCTGCGGGCCAGCTTTTGCGGAAAATCGTTGCCCACCTCGTTGAGGGTGTTCCAGCCGAGAAAACTCATCAGCGTGGCGCGGGCGCTGTCGAGGCTGGCCTGGTACTGCATGAGCTGGGCGCGGGCCCCTTCGATACGGGCATCGGTCTGCACCACGTCAGAGAGCGAGGTGGCCCCTTCGTCGTTACGCTGGCGGGTCAGCTTGCCAATGGAGGAGAGAGCGTCGAGCTGTTCTTTTGCGGTATCGACCATCTGCTGCCAGGTTTGTACTTCCACCATGGCGATGGCGGTATCGTGGGCGATGGTGTCGATGCTCACCAGCACGTTGGCCTGCTGCTGGGCAACCCCGGCGTTTTCGGCACGCACTTGGCTTGCTACCTTGCCAAAGTCGTACAGCATCTGGGAAAGAGAGAGCACCAGCGATGGCGTAAAGCCATTATCGTCGCCGTCATGGGTATAGCCATTGTCCATACCGGCGTTAATTTGCGGGTAGTATTTCGATTTGGCGACGTCCACCTCTTCACTCTGTTGGTAGAGTTTTCCTACCGCTTCACTGATGGCCGGGTGCCAGGTGACGGCGCGGTTGACGGCGTCGCCAAGCTGCAGCGTGCCGGGGGCGGCGTTGCCCGCCACAGGCGCCACGCGGCCATTCAGGGAGGGGAGTTCCTGCGTTTCGCGAAGTTGTCCGGTATTAATCATCGCCGCCGGATTAGCGGAGAGTGCGGGCACAGATATCAGGCAGCACGAGAGCCACCAGTAAGGCATCATCTTTCCCATGTCATGTCCCTAATAAAAAATAAGTACAGCTTTATTGTTTATGCCCGGGCGCAGTGCGCCCGGGTCAGGTACTACAGGTGCTATCAGGTCACGATGTGTTGCTGGTTAACTAACTCGTCGTAGGTGGTCTGGACGTTATCAAGCGTCACGAGCGTGGTATTGGTATAGGTGCTTCCTGTACCGTCACGGTCGATGGCGATCACGGTACTGCCATTGCTGTTCGTCACATGCAGGTAATTACCGAGCGTTGACGCACTGCCGTTCCAGCCCACCAGCAGATCGCCGATGTCAATTTTGTCTCCCTGGGCCAGCGAGAAGTTGGTCCAGTGATCGCCGGCGGTACTGCTGACGTTACCCGCGGTGGCGTTGCCTGCGGTGCTGTTCAGCACCTGATAAATCAGCGTATCGCCGTACGCGGTGCCGGTAATGACATCGTTATGCTCAGAACTGACGAACTGCGGCGCCATATTGATGGTCAGCGTGGCAGTGTCCGTATTGCCGTTGGCATCGGTGAGGGTGTAGTTGAAGACCTCCTTCGACGTGATGGTTGAGAGCGACACCCCGCTGTTGAGGGTGTAGGTGTAGTGGCCGTCTGCGCCAATCGACAGCGTGCCGTAATGACCCGTGACGTTGACCAGCGTGCTGCCGGTGTAAGGATCCAGCGTGGTGGTGGTGCCGTCGAAGCCGGTAATGGTCACGCGGGTATCGACCGACTGCAGCTGATCCATCGCCCCGGCGGAATCTGTACCGTCGAAGATATTGCCGTCAACGGTGTGGCCGCTGGTGGAGTCGAACTGGGTCAGCGAGTAGGTGGTACCGTTCACGCTCGGGGTGATGGTGATATTGCCCACGCTCAGCCCCGGTACGCTGCCGGTATAGCTCAGCGTATAGGTCCCGGCGTTCAGATCCAGCCCAGTCAGGGGCACGTCGATACTGCCGCCCAGCAGCGAGCCGCCGCTGAAGGAGCCGGTGCGGATAACACCGTTGGCATCACTGATCGTCCAGTTCACCGTCAGCCCGCCCAGCGCCAGCAGCGACGCGACGTCAAAGTGCAGCGACGCGCTATGCAGGGCGGTGTTCGGATCCACCACAAAGGTCCCGCTTCCGCTGCCCGTGGTGGTACCTAGCAACGAGGTGGTCCAGCTGGCGCTACCGACGGTGGTGTCAGAGTAGGCCGAGGTATGGTGTACCGACGTGACACTCATCTCGGTGCTGACATCGTTCACCGCATCCATTGCCCGCGCGGTTGGGGTAATGTTGAGTGAGCCCGTATCTTTCGCGCCGTTTGGTGCCGTAATGGTATAGACGAAGGTGTCCGGCGTGCTGATATGGTCCGCACCCACGCCGCTATTCAGGGTGTAGGTGTACTGGCCGGACGAATCAATGGTCAGCGTGCCGTATTCTCCCTGAATGTCGGTTGTTCCACTGCTGTTAACCGCCACACCGTTCACTTCCGTCACCACCGTGCCATCCGGCACCGGATCGTTCGCCAGCACATCCCCCGTGGTGCTTTCCCCGATGCTGGAGACGCTGTAGACATGATCCTGCAGCACGCTCAGGGTGTAGGCCGTCAGCGCGGTGATCCCTGCCGCCGTATTGAGCAGGAACAGATACTCCCCGGCAGGCAGGTTCAGCGTCAGCTGCGAGGAGGTGCCGCCCAGCAGCGGCGCACGCAGCCAGCCCGGCTCAACGCGCATCTGCTCGAAGGTCTGGGTTGCGTTGTTGAACTTATAGACGTACAGGTCGAACACCGATGCCAGGGCTACACCCCCCACGGAGGCCTGAATCGTCATGGTGCGGGTTGTACCTTCCTCCACGGTGTAGATGATCGGGTTGGTCATGTCGTCCAGCAGGTTCAGCCCCAGCGTGTTGCCGAGATTGATCCCCACCAGGGTAAAGCCGCTTTGCGATGATGTGCCGTTATCGATGGCCTGGACGGTGGTGTCGAAGGTCAGGGAAGCCGCGTCGTCTACGGCGACAATGCCATTCGCCACGCTGCCCGAACCGAGCGACAGCACAAGGTTCGCCGACGCGCTGACACCGTTATGGGTAATGGTGTAGGTGAAGCTCTCCGTGCGGCCAATCACCGCGGCACTGGTGTCGGTGAGGTTGTAGGTGTAGCTACCGTCGCGGTTAATGGTCAACGTACCGTACTGCCCCTGAATCACCGTGCCGTCGGCGTTAACGCTGGTGGTGACCCCCAGCGCGTTGGTCACGGCGGAGACGGTCGTACCTGCCGGGGCGTTATCGCTGCCTGCGGTAGGATCGGTATCCAGGATCACGTTACCGTCCAGGCTGGTGTCGCCCGTTACAGTCCCGGCGCTGGTCTCTTTCACCGCCACATCCAGGCTGGTGTACGAGCCGGTTGCCAGCAGGTTGGTGTTGTAGCTCAGCACGCGATACTGGCCATCAGCGAGCCCGGTCAGGTTCAGCGACACGCCGGTGGCCCCAAGGGTCAGCAGGTCGGCGAACTGCGGTTGTCCGGTATCCACGACGGTGGTCCAGGTGTTGTTGACGGTATCGAAACGCTGCACCACCAGCTCCAGGGTGTTGAGCAGCGAAAGCACCGCCCCCGTGGCGTTGGCATTGACCACAATATCCGCACTGCCGCCGCTGCCCACGTTGAACTCAACCTGGGCTGTATCGTTGCCCAGCAGGGTCAGCACGTTGCCTACGGCACCCACCAGCAGGAAGCCATAGTCGCTGTACTGGCTGTTGGTGACGGTGGCGGTGGTACTGAGATCCAGCTCTTCAACGTTATTGCTGGCAGAGAGCGGCACCACCGGCGCAAGGACCGAGCCCGGCTGCGAGGTGTTACCCGCCGCATCGGTGGCCGTGATCTGCAGCGTCTGGCCTTCGGTCTGCTTGTTGAGGAAGGTGTAGCTGTAGGCGCCATTGCTGTCTGCGGTGGTGGTCACCGTTGACCCGTCCGCGAGGCGGATGGTGACGGTGCTGCCCGCTTCCGCCGTACCGGTCAATACGCTGCCGTCAGCGTTAAAGGTCCCGGCAGGCGCGTTTGGCGCCGTCACGTCGACGATAACGGTTGTCGAGAGCGAGATCGGGCTGGTGCCGGCTGAGTTGGTTGCCGTGGCGGTAAAGGCGTGTGAGCCCTCGCTTAATGCCGGGGTCGTAAAACTCCAGTTACCGCTGGCATCCGCCACTACCGTACCCATCGACACGCCGTTGTTATACAGCGTGACGGTGGCGTTCGGCTGTGCGGTGCCGCTCAGGGTTGGCGTGGTGTCATCGGTGGTTTTACCGTTGGTCAGCCCTCCGGTAACGCTACCGACGTTATCGTCAATGTTGGCGATAACCGGTGCGTTTGGAATGTTGGTTGATGGCGCAACCACCGAGGCGCTGACGCCAGCGTTACCGGCCTTATCGGTCGCGTAGACCAGCAGGGCTTCACCGTTGGTCTGCGCCGTGGTGAGGGTAGCGCTAAAGTTGCCGTTACCGTCTGCCGTCGCGGTACCGAGCACCGTGCCGTTACCGCTGGTGATGGTGACGGTGCTGCCCGCTTCCGCGGTACCGGTGACCTGGGTTCCGTTAGCGATCACCTGCAGGCTGGTCGGTGCGCCCGGTGCCGTCAGGTCCACCAGGATTGTGGTCACGGTTGATGGCGCGCTGGTATTGCCCGCGGCATCGGTGGCGGTGGCGGTGAAGCTGTGCGAACCTTCCGTCAGCGTGGTGGTGGTTTGCGCCAGCGTCCAGTTGCCGTTGGCATCGGCGGTGACCGTGCCAACCAGCGTGCTACCGTCGTAGATACGCACCGTCGCATTGGCTTCGACGGTACCGCTCAACGCTGGTCGGGTGTCGTTGGTCGGGTTATTGCCCGTCACCGGCCCGGTAACGCTGCCCACGTCGTCTACAATCGCGCTGATGACCGGTGCGGCTGGCGCGGTGGCATCCACGTTGATCACATACCCGTTGGTGGGTGCGCTGGCGTTGCCCGCCGCATCGGTGGCGGTGAACGTCAGGCTGTGCTGACCATCGCTGAGCGCCGGGGATGGCGTAAAGCTCCAGTTACCGCCGGTGGCGACAACGCTGCCAATCTGCACGCCGTTATCGAAGATTTTCACCGTCGCGCCCGCTTCCGCCGTCCCGGTGAGGGTTGGCTGCGCGTCGTTGGTCAATCCGCCATTGGCGACAGGCGTGGCGGCATTCCCGACGTCATCCACAATGCTGCTCAGCACCGGCTGCGCAGGCGGCGTGGTGTCAATGGTCAGGTTGAAGGTCGCTGACGGCGCGCTGGTGTTACCTGCCGCATCCGTCGCCTGAGCCGTAAAGCTATGAGGACCGGTTGCCAGCGTGGTGGTCAGCAGAATGCTCCAGTTTCCGCTGGCATCCGCGGTACCGGTGCCCACCAGCGTCGTTCCTTCATAAATGTTCACCGTGGCAAACGGCTCGCTGGTACCGACGAGACGCGGAATGGTGTCGTCGGTGCTTTGTCCGGAGCTGACAGGGCCGGTGATCGTGCCCACGTCATCAACCGCCTGGCTGATAACCGGCGCGTTAGGCGCAGTGGTATCCACCACCAGCGTAAAGTCAGGCGATGCGGGGCTGACGTTGCCCGCCGCATCGGTGGCCGTGACGGACCAGGTGTGACTACCATTCGCCAGCGCTGTGGACGGGGTAAAGCTCCACGCGCCGCTGCCGTCAGCCTGGGCGGTGCCGACCTGCTGGCCGTCCTGATAGACAGTGATGGTCGCGTTGGCCGCGGCTGTGCCGCTAAGGGTTGGGGTGGTATCGTCCGTGCTCTGCCCGGAGGAGAGCGGTGTCTGAACGCTGCCCACGTTATCGCTCGCGGTCAAAATGGACGGCGCTGTTGGTGCGGAGGTATCCACCGTCAGGTTAATCGGTGCCGACGTGCTGCCGGTATTGCCTGCAGTATCGGTGGCGTTGAAGGTGATGGCATGTGGCCCTTCGGTGAGCGCGGTACCCGGGGTGAAGGTCCAGTTCCCCTGAGCATTGACGACCGCGGTGCCAATCTCGCTGCCATCAACAATGATGTGCACCGTGGAACCGACTTCGCCCGTGCCGTTGAAGGTGGGTTTTGTGTCGTTGGTGCTGTTGCCGCTGGTGAGCGTCCCGGTGACCGGACCGACATCGTCAATCACACTGGTAACCACCGGCGCGGAAGGACCTGCGGTATCAACCGTGAAGACGAAGACCGGCGAGTTGGCTGAGACGTTACCGGCGGCATCGCTGGCGTTGATGCGAATGTTATAGCTGCCATCTCCCAGCGCCGGATTAGGGGTAAAGCTCCAGTTGCCGTTGCTGTCTACCGGTGCGGTACCGATCTCCACGCCATTGTTCAGGATGTGGATGGTACTGCCGACGGCGCCTGTCCCGCTGAGCGTTGGCGTGGTGTCATTAGTGACCTGGCCGGTGGTGAGATTACCGACAATCCCGCCCGCCACGTTGTCGCTGACGGTTTCCAGCACGGGGACCGCTGGCGCCGTCAGGTCAACCACCACGCTCCAGGCGTTTGACGACAGGCTGACGTTACCCTGCGGATCGGTGGCCTTGACGGTGAAGCTGTGTGACCCTTCGACGAGGGCGGTCTCAGGCGTAAAGCTCCACGCGCCGGTACCGTCCGCCGTGACGATGCCAATCTGCGTATTGCCATCAAAGATCGTCACCACGCTGTTCGCTTCCGCCGTACCGGAGAGGGTAGGCGTTGCGTCGTTGGTGGTATTGCCGCTGACCACGGTCGTGGCGGTGTTGCCGACATCATCGGTGACGTTAACAATCACCGGGGTGGTGGAGCTGGTATCAACCACGATGGTGAAGCCTGCCGATGGCGCACTCTGGTTGCCCGCCGGATCGGTTTCACGGATGGTCAGGACGTTATTGCCCTCCGCCAGCGCGGACGGCGTGAAGCTCCAGTTACCCGTCTGGCCGACCACGGTGGTGCCCAGCAGGGTGCCGTTGCTGTAAATGGAGATGGTATCGCCCGCCGTGCCGCTACCGGTCAGGGTTGGGCGGTTGTCATTGGTGGTCTGCCCGTCCGTGAGTGGACCGGTGCCCGGGCCGACATCATCAATAACTGCGCCAATGGCAGGCGCGTCAGGGGCGGTGAGATCAACAGTGACGGTCGCCACTGGCGAACGTCCGCTGGTTTCGCCATTCAGCGTGGCGGTGACCTCAAAGGTGTGCGCTCCTTCACCCAGCGGCAGAGCTGGCGTATAGCTCCAGTTGCCGTTTGCATCGGCGGTTACGGTTGGCAGCAGAACCTGCACGCCATCCTGATAGACAGTGATTATGCTGCCTGGCTCTGCCGTCCCGACGAGGGTCGGCGTCGTGTCGTTGGTGGTTTTGTCTTTCACATCGCCCGTAACCGGGGCCGTATCGTCGTTGATGACCGTAATGACGGGAACGTCCGGGAGGTTCGGCTGCGTACCGGTGACGGTATAGGAGGCTTCAGGGCTGAGATTCCCTGCGGCATCGGTGGCGGTGATGGTCAGCGCCGCGCCGTCCTGCTGGGCCGGGCTGAGCGCCACGGAGAAGTTGCCGCCTGAAACCACCCCGGTACCGATCACGTTACCGCTGGCGTCTGTAACGATAATGGTGGCACCCTCTTCGCCGGTACCGGTCAGCGGCGTCCCCTGTGCAGCCACGCTGATATTGTCCGGCGCTGCCGGAAGCACGGTATCCACCGTGACGGCAAGCGGCGCAGAGCTTCCTGAAGGGTTACCCGCCGGGTCGACCGACGAGACGGTGAAGCTGTGTGGGCCTTCCGCCAGTGTGGTGTCGGCGGTCCAGCTCCAGGTACCGTCCGGCTGGACGGTGACCAGGACTGTGGATGGCGTACCGTCCACGCTGACAATCACGGTGGAGCCCGGCTCGCCGGTGCCGTTGAGTGTTGGCGTACCGTCGCGGGTATAGAGCGTCCCGTTGGTGAGCTGGCTGTCTTCAACGCTGTTGATCAGCGGGATCTCAGGTGCAGTGGTATCGACGGTGACGGTAAAGACCGGGCTGAGTGCGCTGACGTTACCCGCAGCGTCGACTGCCGCAACGGTGATGTTCAGCGGGCCATCCGTCTGTGTGGGCAGGGTGAATGACCATTCGCCGTTAGCCACAACCACGCGTCCAAGCTCGACGCCATTGTTGTAGACGATTACCGTTTCACCCGTCACACCGGTTCCACCGACGGTTGGTGTGGTATCCGTAGTAACACCGCCATTCGGCTCACCGGCGATGGCGCCAATCACCGGGGTATCCGGTGCGAGGGTATCGACGGTGATAGTGATCCCCGTAGATGGGTCAGAGACGTTACCCGCCTCGTCGGTGGCGGTAGCGGTAAATTCGTGGCTGCCCTCGTCAATGGCGCTTTCAGGACGCCAGCTCCAGTTGCCGTTGCCGTCTACCGTGACGGTACCCACGGCGGTTGGCGTGCCGCCATCAACGCTGTCGTAAATGGTAATCACATCATTTGGCGTACCGGTGCCACTCAGTACCGGACGCGGATCGTTGGTGGTTTCGCCATCGGCAACCGGGCCGGTTATCTGGCTGACGCTGTCGGTAATGACCGGGACCGCGGGCGCGGCAGGCGCGTCGGTGTCGATGGTGATAGTCACCGGCTGGGACGGGGCGCTTTCGTTACCCGCGCCGTCCTTGTTGGTGACGGTCAGGGTAATGTCATAGGTGCCGTTGGGCAGTTCGGCGGGTGGCGTCCAGCTCCAGTTGCCGTCGCCGTCCACCACGGCGTCACCGATTTTGTCGGTGCCGTTGTAAATCGTCACCGTATCGCCCGGATTACCGGTACCGCTCAGCGTCGGCGTGGTATCACGGGTGGTTTCCCCCGGGTTCAGCGACGTGGGTGCTGAGCCATCCGGGTTAACGGTGATGGCTGGCGTGTCCGGTGTGGCCGGTGCGACGGTATCAATCACCAGCTCGAACGGATCAGAAATCGAGGTATTCCCGGCGGCATCTGTGGCATGGATCGTCAGCGAATGCGGGCCGTCGGTGAGCGGCGTGGTAGGGGTAAAGCTCCAGCCGCCGCTGCCGTCGAGCGTTGCGGTACCGAGCAGCGTGGTGCCGTCATACACGGTGATGACCGTGCCATCCGGGGCGCTCCCCTGAAGTAACGGCTGGGTGTCATCCGTGGTATCGCCGCTGCTGAGCGGGCCTTTAACGTCTCCGGCGTCGTCGGTGACGGTTGCCAGCGTCGCGACCGGCGGTGGGGTGGTATCAACGGTAAAGGTAAATCCACCGGATACCGGGCTGGTGTTACCGGCGACGTCGGTGGCGATCGCGGTCAGGGTATGCGCACCGTCGCCAACCGGCGTGGTGGGCGTAAAGGTCCACGCGCCGCTGCTACCGACCACCGCGGTGCCAATATCGACGCCATCCAGACGGATGGTGATCGTTGAGCCGGGTTCACCGGTACCGTTGAGCGTCGGCGTTGCGTCATTGGTGGTGTCGTTGGCACCCACCGGGCCGGTGCCCCCAGGGACATTATCGACAAGCTGGGTGATGGCGGGCGCATCAGGCGCCGTTCCGTCAATGGTAATGGTCCAGGCGTTTGAAACGTTACCGTTGCTTGATGTCGCCGTCAGTACATGGGCACCTTCGGCCAGCGGGGTGGATGGCGTAAAGGTCCACTGGCCAGATGATGGAACAACGACCGTGCCGAGGACGTCGCCGCCGCTATGGATGGTGATGGTCGAGCCTGGCTCCGCCGTGCCGTTCAGGGTAGGGGTGCGGTCATTGGTGATCCCATTCTGGCTGATGGGGCCTGTGACGCCGGGTTGATCATCCACCACAGAGAGGATATCGGGTGTCGTGTCCGGTGCGGTGAGGGACGCCGCCGGACTCTGGTTGCCCGCCGCGTCAGTGGCTACTACCGAAAGCTGCTCGCCGTTTGTTTGTGCAGGCGAAAGGGTCGCAACAAAGTTACCGTTGCCGTCAGTGGTGGCGCGGCCAATCACGTCGCCGTTGCTGTTGGTGATGACGATTTTGCTGCCTGGCTCGGCGGTGCCGGTAACCTGGGTTCCCACCGGGTTAATGGCAATAACGGGCAGCGCCGGTGGCGTGGTATCGACGGTAAAGTTTACCGGCTGCGATTCTGCGCTCTGGTTGCCCGCCGCATCGGTTTGTTTAATGGTGATCGAGTGCGGGCCTTCCGCGAGCGGATTGTCTGGCCTGAGACTCCAGGTGCCGTTTGGCAGCACGGTGGTTTGCCCAATCAGCACACCATTGTCATAGACCTGGATTGTGCCGCCAGGCTCTCCCCGTCCCGCCAGCAGTGGTTCAGAGGAGTCGGTGAACTGGCCTGCGGTAATTGCGCCTTTAATGGCCCCGGTCTCATCGCTCAGTACAATCGCCGTTGGCGTTGCCGGAGGGGTGAGATCCACGGTGAGGGTGAATACCGGAGAGGCGGGTCCGGTGTTGCCAGCGGCATCGGTTGCCCGGACGGTGAACTGGTGGGTGCTTTCACCCAGATTGACCGATGGCGTGAAGGTCCACGTGCCGTTGCTGCCGGTGACCGCCGTGCCAATAGCGACAGAGCCGTCATAGATGGTTACGGTGGAGCCTGGTTCGGCGGTACCCGAGAGCTGAGGACGCGGATCGTTAGTGCTGCCTCCGCTGCTTACCGTTCCTTTGCCGGGATCAATATCGTCCGTTGCGCTGCTAATGGTGGGCGCGCCGGGCGCAACCGTATCGACAACAAAACTGACGGCAGCGGATGCCGGGCTGGTATTGCCTGCCGCATCGGTCGCGGTTGTGGTAATGGTGTGGCTGCCGTTGGTGAGATCGGTGGTGGGGGTAAAGCTCCAGCTACCTTTAGCATCCACCGTGGTGGTGCCAATCTGCTTGCCGTTATCGTAGAGAGTGATGGTGCTGCCTGGCTCGCCGATACCGCTGAAGGTCGGGCGGGCATCATCGGTGCGCTGGCCGTTTTCCAGCGGGCCCGCTTTGTCGCCGGCATCGTCATTTACCAGCAGGATGTCCGGGGCATCCGGCGCGGTGGTGTCCGGAGCGGTTACGGTCGTGCCCGGGCTGGTATTTCCGGAGGAATCCGTCGCGGTGGCGGTAATTTGTTCGCCGTTAGTCAGCGGCGTCCCCAGGTCGATGGTGAATTTACCGTCGCTGCCGGTTTTACCGGTGCCGATGACGTTGCCGTCGGCGTCTTTCAGCGTGATGGTACTGCCCGGTTCGGCGGTACCGGAGACGGTTTTACCATCCGGCGAGAACTGCAGGCCGGACGGCGCATTCGGCGGAGTGGTATCCGGATCGGAAGGGTTTGTCGGCGTGCCGGGGTTGCTGCCGTTGTCATCATCGTCATCCCCACCGCCGCCACCGCCGGTGCTTGCCGCCGCCGCGATGCCACCCGCAGCGACAATGCCACCCAGTACCCAGGGCCAGATGGCCGCGCCGCCTGCATCACTTCCGGATGCGGCAAGCAGGACGTCAGTGGAGGCAATAGATTCATAGGTGGCCGCCCCGGCGGGGTCCTGAATCCACCACAGCGCCCCCTCACTGTCCTGCAGTACCAGCTGGCTCGCCCCTTGCGCATCGGTGACGAAGAAATTTTTAACGGTAATCACCTCGCCGGAGTGTAGCGTGATCACCAGATCGTTACCGTTGCGGGCGAAGTCAGCGACATTGGCTCGCTCTACCTTAAGCTCAACGATAGAGGAATGGCTCAGCGTAACCTGAGTGCCTTCCGTGGTGGTTTCCACACCCGTAAGTTTCGATATAACAGAGATTTGGCTCATTTAGTGAGTACTCCAGCAGAGTTATCGTTAACGGCGAGCAAGATGAGCCATCTCTGTTAAGGGTAAAGCGCGCCCCCGGCGGAGTAACTGTTATTTAAAACAGCGCTCACCGTATTTATTTTCAGCGCGAACGATGCCCGCCAGAATGCAGAGTGGCAACATCAGAGCGAATCTATTTATTTGAGAAAAACTATCAACAATGTGATTTTGTCTTTTATATAACCTTGTATTTAATAGAGGAATTAATCCGGGACGGTATGAAAATGATATAGTCAGAAAAGTCTGGATATGCAAATTAAGCTTTAGTAAACATGGCGCAAGGATGTGAAGAGGGCATTGCTTTATAGATTTTGTTTATAATTTAAAGTTTGTAAGCCATTGATTATTTGCGATTAATTCATTTTTGATGAGTCGGTTTTTTGTGCGTTTTTGCCGCGGGAAAATAATTGGTAGGTGATAACTTTAATCGTATTCTGGCATTGATTGCTTATGGTTGCTTAATTGCGATTTAAGATAGGGTAATGTTTTTGATGTAAGATATATTATATTTATTCGCATTTTAAAAATATTCTTTTACAGGGTTAAATTTTCTGCTAGCGGGCGATATTTAATAGAATGGTGAGGGGTAAAATACGCCTGACTTTATTTGAAGCAATAAAAAAGGCCGCGCAGGCGGCCTTTTTATCTGTGTGACGGTTACTCAGTGACTTTCTTTTCCAGCTCGCTGGCACCTTCTTTGGTTTTGTTCCAGCCTTTCTCAGCACCTTCTTTGGTGGCGTCCCAACCCTTCTCGGTGCCTTCTTTGGTTTTGTGCCAGACTTTCTGTGAGTCTTCGCTGACCTTGCTGCCAAAGCTTTCGCTTTTACCTTCTGCAGCATGTTTCTGTTTCAGCTTCAGCTCTTCACCTTTGTTCTGCTCTTCGTGCAGTTTTTGCTTCGCTTCGTTGGCGTTAGCGTTCGCCGCGGCGACGGTATCATCAGTTGCATGTGTGGTCGCAGCAAATACTGGAGAAGCCAGCAGAATGGCAGACAATGCGATAATTGTTTTTTTCATAATATCCTCATTTACGTTATCGGTTATGAGCGTGATTCAGCATGTCACAGACAAAGCGAAGCGGCTTTAGGAAAAAACTGTAAAAGGGTGGAGGCCATGACGGCGCTATTTCATGCGAAAGGCTAACCGAACGTGAGATATCCAATCTCAGCCAGTGCTGCCAGCGTCAGTTGAATAAAAAATACTATGGTGAAGGGTCTGTACATCGCTCTCTCCTTGTTTGCGCAAATTTCATCCGTGTTTTCCTGGTATGCTCCCGCCCGATGTTATTAGGGGCAACGTTATTATCTACAGGGCAGCGAAAATAATCATGGATGCCGCTCACAAGTTGTAAGACGGCATTTTATTAGTCACCGTGATTAAATATTTTCCAGGTCGATACCGCGCGTGTTGGGACCAAAAATACCAATGGTGAGCATAACAATCAGCATACTGATCACAATAAAGGCAATGACCGCCGTTGAGCCGCTATATTGCAGTATCAGACCGATAATTATACTGCTGAAGACGGTGGATAAACGGCTAAAGGAGTAACAAAAGCCGACCGCTCGCGCCCGGATACGGGTGGGGAAAATCTCTGACTGATAGGAGTGGTAGCTGTAAGTCAGCCAGGCATTGGACCAGGTAATAAAAAAGCCGCAGGCAATGAGCAGCAGTGGGTTGCTCTGAAACGCAAACAGCGAACCAAAGATGACCGTGGTCAGACAGGACAACACGATTTGCCATTTATTTTCCATTCGATCGGCATAGCGGCTGCAGATAAGCGCGCCAAGAGGATAGGCCAGCGTGATGAAAAAGGCGTATAACAAACTGTGCGTGACGGATGTCCCGCTGCCGGACAGCAGGGCGGGCAGCCAGTTTCCGAAGCCAAAAAAGCCAATCGCCTGAAAGATATTCATCACCACCAGCATCGCAACCCGGCCACGGTAGCGCGGAGACCAGATATCTTTAAACCTGCCCTTGAGTGAAACCTGTTCGTTGTGCTGCCCGGCGCGGAGAGGGAAATCCGCCTGTTCGCCGCTGCCGCAGCGCTTCTCCATCTCCTGCATGACGGTTCTCACCTCATGAAAGCGCTTTTGCTGCAGCAGCCAGCGCGGAGATTCCGGCAGCCCCTTGCGTACCAGCCAGATAATGATGGACGCCAGCGCGCCAGCGATCACCACGAACCGCCATCCGCTCAGGCCAAACCACATCTGCGGTACCAGCCACCATGACATCAGCGCGACGGCAGGAACCGAGAGAAACTGAATGAAAAAGGCGAAAGCAAAGGCGCGGGTGCGAAGGTGAGCAGGTACCCACTCTGTCAGATAGGTATCAATGGTAACCAGTTCAACGCCGAGGCCGATGCCTACCATAAAACGAAAAAAGATCACCCATTCCGCCTGATGCTGAAACGCCATGACGAGGGAGAACAGCCCGTACCAGAGCAGGGCATACATAAAGGTTGCGCGTCGGCCAATGCGATCAGCATAGGGGCTGAGCAGGCTGGCACCGATAAAAAGCCCCAGAAAAGTTGCGGACGCAAACGCGGCCTGGTCGGCCATACCGAACACGCCCTGCTGGCCGGTGTGGAAGATGCCATCAGCAATGAGACCGGCGCTGATGTAGCCTGTCTGAAACAGATCGTAAAGCTCAAAAAAACCGCCAAGGGACAGCAAGGCGATGAATCGCCAAAGTCCGGCGGAAGCCGGTAAGGCATCGATCCTTGCCGCAAGATCGTCCTCGCGGATGGGGTTTTGTGCCCCCCACTGTGTACCTGAAACTATGCATTCACTCACGATTAACCCTCTCGTAACATTCACCCTGAGTCGTTATGCTAGAGGGAAATCAGCGGATTTAAATTTTTAATTCGTATTCAGAAGCAATAAATAAAGCATAAAAAACCAGATATTTTTCTTTTAGTGCGTGGATATTCACCCTCTGAGTTAACCCATTTTTCGAAGAAAATATATTCTTGTTACGCGGTGAAAAATAGCCGTGCGGCGCTACGGAGTTATTATCGAGCCGGGGCAGAACGACAATGCTGGAAAATTTTCACTTGACGATAGCAAGGACTTTTGCCACTAATTATCGGGTGATGTTTGCTGACCTGGTGCAGATTGTAGAATGGAAAAAATCGAGAATTTAATTCCGATGGTGGTTTTCGCGCGTGTCGTCGAAACCCTGAGCTTCACCGAGGCCGCACTCTCTTTGGGAATGTCGAAGTCATCAGTTAGCCGGGATATTTCAACGCTGGAAAAACGTATTGGTGCAATGCTGCTTAAGCGCACCACCCGGAAAATAGAGATTACGGAGCTGGGGCTGAGCTACTATCAGCACTGCTTCAAAATATTGAATGAACTGCGCGCCGCAGAACGCTTTATACGGGATTATTATGAGGAACCAGCGGGGACAATAAAAATACTTGCCCCGGTGACGTTCGGAAAAGAGTATGTTGTGCCAGCATTAAATGCGTACTTAGAACGAAATATTATGGCCAACGTCGATCTCGATTTATCGGATAAAGCGGTGGATATCAAAGAGAGCCAGTACGATCTCTCTATCATTGTGGCGCAGGACACGCCAACCCATGAGCACACCAAATTTTTATGCTCCATCCAGTGGGGGCTTTATGCCACCCCTGACTGTATCGCCCGGATGCGTCCTGTTCTGACGCCGGGCGATCTCCCGGCCCACAACTACATTCTGTTTCGCGGTGTGGCGCGTACGGTTTCGCTGCCGTTCAGAAAAGAGAAACAGAAGGTCAATATTGACGTTCATAGCCGCTTCAGAAGCAACAACAGCGTGGCGCTGATCAGCATGGCGCTTTCCGGCCTCGGCATTGCTTACTTGCCCAATTACATTGCGCGAGAAAGCCTCGCCACCGGGAAACTGGTCCGGCTTTTACCCGGCTGGCAGATGGATGAATATAAAGTGTGGCTACTGTCCAAAAATAAAAACACGATGACCTCAGGCATTAAACGCTTTAGCGACGAACTTCAGCAGCTGATCGCCGGGGCCGAGGTCAAAGCAGGCTACTGATATCCAGCTCGCCATGACGCAGGATCGAGACTTTGTCATCCAGCAAAGAGATATGCGTGGTGGCGGTACGGCTGGGGTTTTTGCAGTTGGACGGGACAACCAGATCGACACAGTCTCCCATGTCTTCCCGGGCGAGGGTAAAACTGACAAGATCGCCCTCATCCTGCGGATACCCTGCCGGGATCACCACCAGCGGCCTGCCTAAGCGGCTGATGATGGTTCGCATCTGACTGTTTTTCACGCAGACGACCGGGAGAATATCGCCTGCGCCGGGAAGAAAATCGGCGCGCTGTTTCTTTCGCAGGCTGATTTTAAGGGTGCCGGGCCAGCAGGCCCGGCTGAGCATTTCAATTTTGCTTCTTTGCCACGGGCTGACATCCACCCATTCCCATATGTCCGCCAGTTCGCAGAAGCAAAACGTCATCTCTCTGGTACAGGGCGATCTTTT
This sequence comes from Enterobacter cloacae subsp. cloacae ATCC 13047, assembly GCF_000025565.1. Taxonomy (NCBI): domain Bacteria; kingdom Pseudomonadati; phylum Pseudomonadota; class Gammaproteobacteria; order Enterobacterales; family Enterobacteriaceae; genus Enterobacter; species Enterobacter cloacae. The sequence continues at coordinate 4,071,394 of NC_014121.1, read as the reverse complement.
TAACAGCGTCAGTTTTTCCACGGCATCCGGGCTGTAAGGATCGGCTGCCAGGGCAAAGTGGGTATCGGTAGGGATCAGGATGATCCCGCTATTACGCAATACGGTAATGGCCTTGTCTATAAATGACATGATTATCGATATCCCTGTGACGCGGTTAAACCCAAAAATTAATAGTAATCGCCGTGGCGATAGTCCCAGGTATTAAACTGGGCGGACATGAAATTAATAATTTTATTCACGTCGAGACCTTTGCGAATTAATACCGGGCAAGGGGTCACTTTTCTGGCACTACCCTGTTCAGGGACCAGTTTCCCTTCGCTGTCCACCATGGACACCATCACGCCTTGTTCATAGCGACTCTCCTGGGTTTCATCAGGCTGTATAGACTTAACGTACTCGTTGGCACAAATAATTAAGTCTGCACGCGATTCGATGCGTTCCCCAATGAATTCCACCATGCCGCGGTTGCCTTTTCCTGACGGATTCGCCGAGCTGGCAAAAGAGAATTTCTGATGATTTTCCCACAGATCTTTAGCAATCATTTCGCCGGGTTTGCCAAATTTAATCACGAAGCAGCTTGTTTTTCTGCCGTCCATCATCAGCTCTTTGAGGCCGTTATCGGGTAATCTGGCGATGGCATCTTCTCGCCACGGTAAAATACAGCCCAGTAATACGTCTGCATCCCAGTGGGCCTGATAAAATGCCTCGATTTCCGGGTTCATCTCCGCCAGCGATTTCAGCTGTTCCATACTGCCGCACAATACCACGCCGGGTTTATTACGGTTTCGCTGTTTGGCTTCGAATTTTCTCTCCAGCCCCTCTTTATCTGAGGTCATAATGATATAACCCACTTTCGTAGGGCAAACAATCATTCCGCCTTCAGCCGATAATACGTTAATCGCTTCCGGCTGAACCTGACCATTCCACGCGACTTTCTTATTCATCATTCAATTCTCCCTGCACCGCACTGGTGTCATAAATTTAGGGAAAGGATGTCGTGTAATAAGAGGCTTCGCAATCAGCAGAGAAATTTTCACCGCATTGTTTCAGTGTTGGAACAATATCGCGTTATTCCTGGGCAATATGCCGGGTTGGTTAATTCTGTTACCGGTTTTGCTTTCAATCGGTTACCAATAGAACAACCCACCGGTAAATACCGATTTTCAAACAGAGGTTAACGCTATGAAAGTATCTATTGCAGGTTTAAGTGACTACGCTTTTCTCTCCAAAGCGAACGAATATCATAATTTTGGGGGGAATGGCGATAATGTCTCGCCCGCCTTGTCCTGGGAAAATGTCCCGCAGGGAACCAAAAGTTTTGCCGTAACCGCGTACGATCCTGATGCGCCAACGGGCAGCGGTTTCTGGCACTGGGTGGCGTATAACATTCCTGCCAGCCTGACCGGGCTTGCGGCAGGCGCGGGAAACCCGGCGAACACACCCGACATCAAACACGCCAGCTCCGATTTTGGTGCGCCTGGCTACGGCGGTTGCTGCCCGCCAGAGGGGGATATTCCGCACCGCTATATCTTCACCCTGCACGCCCTGAGCTGCGATGACCTGGGCGTGACGCCGGATCTGCCAAACGCGGTGATACGTTTCCTCATCAACATGCATACCCTTGAGAAAGCCAGCGTCGTCACGCTGTATAAGCGTTAATGAGGCGTGTGTGATTAACCGAATCAGAGCGGTTTTCGCCCGGCATAGCCTGCTCAAATGGGGCGTGGCGGGTGGCGTGCTGGTGGCCATTGTTCTGCTGTTTTTTGCGGGAATGGGGGTCTCCAGCAAGGAGGCCTTTATCAATGGCCGAATATCCACGGTGCTCTCCCCGCTGCCGGGACAGCTGGTGCTGGCGAAGAACATCGCGCCGGGACAGGCGGTCCGGGCCCGGCAATCGCTGGGAAATGTGGTCACCACGCAGGCGAACGACCAGATCCCCGGCCTGGTGGCCCAGCGCAGCGCGCTGGAGATCCAGCTTGCTGAACTCGACAAGCAAATTTCGGGGATCGATCAACGACTGCAGGTTTATCAGCAGCAGCGGCAGCAGTACCTCGCCGAGAGCAGGATGCAGCAGCAGTTAGGTGAGAAACAATCGGCTGCCACGTTTGTGCAACTGAAGGAGGAGCTGAGCGCGATTACGGCGCAAACTGCCTTCTCCCGACAGCAGCTTCAGCGCTATGAAAATCTCTACCAGCAGCGTTTCATCAGCCGCATGGAGTATGAAGAGCGTAAGAACAACACGCGGGTGTTGCAGGCCAGCCAGGAGGCGAAAGCGGCCGAGCTCCGTCAGCGTTTACTGGACGTGAATGCCGCCAAATCCGGCCTTCAGCTGACAGGGCCAAGAACGCTGGATGCGCCACAGCAGAATCAGCGCGATATGTCGCTCACTATCGAGAATATGCAGCAGGAGAAGCTACAGCTGATTGCCCGCAAGCAGGCGACGACGCAGAGCATTCAGGAAGTCGCTGCGCTCCTTCACTCCCGTCAGCAGGCGGCGCTCAACAGCAGCACGGACGGCGTGATCTGGGACGTGACGGAGGAGAGTGGTGCGAGCGTTCAGAACGGCACCCCGATTGTGCGCATTCTGGATTGCCGCACCCGCTGGGTAGAGGCGTTTTTTGATGAGGCTGACGCCGGCAGTCTGCGCCCGGGGATGGCGGTAACGGTGCGTCTGACCACCGCATCCGCCACGCGCTGGAAAGGAACGATAAGAACCCTCCGCGCAGGGAGTGGACGCGTGGCGGTCGGGGAGAGGGACGTACAGCCCCCGCCTGAAATCGCGCGCCGGCAGTTGCCCGTGAAAGTGCTGACTGCACATATCGATATCGACTGGAAAGACGTGCCGGATCCCGCCAGTTTCTGCCTCGCGGGCCGTAGCGTAACCGTCAACATTTAAACAGGAAAAGAGATGCAGCATATACACAATACGGTCGCCGCCCTGAAGCGCGGCGAGGTGGTTCTGGTCCCCACGGACACGAATTACGCCCTGGCGGCAGACCCGTGGAACATTGACGCCTGCCAGAAAATTTACGATCTCAAAAAACGCGAACGACAGAAACCGCTGACGCTTTTCGTCGCGGAACCGGCGCAGGCATGGGATTACATCGCCGTCGATAAGGTCCAGCACCGCGCTGCGCTCGACAAACTGATTGGTGCCATGCCCGGCGCGCTGAATGTGGTGGTTCCGGCATCGGACAATGTGCCGCAGAACCCGTATCTGAAGCCGGAATCCATCTCTCTGGTGTGCAATCATCAGAGCGTGTTGCGAGAGGTGATTGCGCTGTTTGGCCGCCCGCTGGGGATGAGTTCTGCCAATCTTTCCGGCGTGGAGTCTGACTGCCTGATCGACATTGATGCCGCCCGCCAGACGTTTGGCGACCGTGTGGGCTATATTCTGCCCGCAGTCCAGCGTCCGGTGACAACGGTCTCCAGCACCATCGTCTCGTTACTGGAGAAGGAGATTAAAATCCTTCGTGCGGGAGATATGGATATTATGGCGATGCTGGCGTCATGACGACGCGCCGGTTACATCCCGGGTCTGGCAACCATGGCCTGTTCCTGGCCTACCGTATTATTTCCCGTTGCTATTTCCATCTTCCCGTCTTGCTGCTCTATTTCTGGACAATAGACATGGGGATGTACCGGATTATTTTCCTGCTGGCGCTGTATGGATTGACCAGCACCTTCAGCAGCGGCATACCCGGCTGGCTGCTGCGCTTCTTGTCACCCAGACAGACGGTGATTGCAGGCGAACTGATGAAGGCGCTGGGAATGGCGCTGATGCTCTGGAGCACCCGGCAAAGTGAGGTCAGCCTCCCTCTGCTGGTGGTGTCGCAGCTGCTTGGCGGCGCGGGATTTACCATTGCGCTGACCACGGATGCGGCCCTGCTGCGCCAGCTCACCGCAGGCGATCAGCACCGGTTTATGCAGATCCAGACCACGTCGCAAAGCGGGATGTTTATTGCCACCCTGATCGCCGGATCGCTGGGGAGTATTCTGTTTGACTACAACCCCCAGTGGCCGTTTATCGCCGCCATTGTGGTGAGCGTTATCTCCGCCGGATGCGTGGCGTTGATTCGCGTGCAGGAGGCAGAGCCCGAATCAGCCCGGCCTGTTGAGCGGGTCTCTTTTTCGCCCAGAGGGGACCAGCTCTTCTGGATGCTGTTCTATTCCATTTCACGCGCTTTTACGCTGGCGCCGTTCATCGGCTTTATCCCGTTCTACTTTATTATGGTGAACGTCGACCCGCTGCTTTTCGGTGCCGTGCTGAGCTGCTTTACACTCTCGTCCTGGGGGGCGATCAAAATAGCCGGGCCGTTTATCGCACGGTTTGGGGTAACGGCGTTACTGGCGACGACAAGCCTTTTTATGACGGCGGCGCTGGGGCTTTTTGCCAGCAATGAATGGCTTGCAGCGAGAGGCATGGACTATTTTGTCTCCGGGCTGCTGGCGCTGGTGCTGCTGGGGTTTGGCTCCGGGACGATCCGGCCCGTCACGCTTGCTAACCTCGATCTCTCTGCCAATACCCCGGATGAACGTATGCGCGTGTTCGGGCGCATGGAGCGTGATTTCGGGCTGGCCAATGCTTTTTTACTGGCCGTTGGGGCGTGGCTGCTGGTGAGCCGGGACTTTTCCACGCTGATGCTGATCTTCTGCCTGATCTATATTCTGGTGGTATGCATATCTGCACTGCTTTACTTAAAGAATTTGCGCAGCGGGGAGCACAGTTCCACCTGAGGAACAATTCATACGCAAAATGAAACTAATCTGACGAATAACGGATTCCCGTTGAAAGCCCCTCCTCTGTACGGTGTAATTTCCCCATCAGATAAAGAGGAGAGAAAAATGAATATTCACGAAACTGATGATTATGCGTCGGTAAATATAAAGCCGGGGATGACGTTAACCGAAAAAATAATCGCCAGAGCCAGCAAGAGATCGCATGTTTCACCGGGTGAAGTGCTTTTCGTGAATGTTGATGTATTAATGTCCCACGATCCCTGCACGCCTGGCGTCGCCAGCGTATTTAAAAAAGAATTTGGTGAAGAGGCAAAAGTCTGGAATCCGGATCGCTTTATTATGATCCCTGACCACTTTGTTTATTCCGCCGACCCGCAGGCGAATCAAAATATTCGGGTAATGCGGGAATTCGCAAAAGCGCAAAATATTACCCATTTTTATGATGTGGGCACCCCGGACTATAAAGGCGTGTGTCATATCGGCCTGGCGGAAGGGGGACACACCCGGCCGGGAGAGGTGTTGTTGGGGACCGATTCTCACACCGTGACCGCCGGGGCCTTTGGCACCTTCGCCATTGGCGTGGGGATCACCGACGGGGCGTATGCCCTGGGTACGGGGGAGATCCCGTTGATGGTCCCCGCCACCATAAAAGTGAATTACTACGGTAAAAAAGCGAAAAGCGTTCAGGCGAAAGATTTAATTCTGGTGTTAATGAAAGAGCTGGGCGTGGAAGGGGCGACCTATAATGCCATCGAATTTACCGGCAACGTCATCGATGAATTATCGGTCGAAGAGCGAATGACGATGTGCAATATGGTTGTGGAGTGCGGGGCTAAAAACGGCATTATGGTGCCAAACCAGGCCACGCTGGATTACCTGGCGACCAGAACTACCGTCCCGTATTCCGTGCTGGCGCCTGATGAAAACGCGCATTACGTCCGCACGATTGATATTGACGTCTCGGCATTAACCAGCGTGATTGCGCGGCCACACTCCCCGGATAATGTGGTGGCAGTGGCACAACTGGAAAATATTGCCATTTCGCAAGCCTATATTGGCTCCTGCACGGGCGGTAAAACGGATGATTTTATCGCTGCTGCGGAAATACTGTGGCAGCGCAAGGTGGCCATCCCAACCTACGCCGTTCCCGCGACCAAAGAGGTTTTTCATAATCTGATCACCACCCAGGTGAAGGGCCGATCCGTGTATGAAATCCTGACCCGGGCTGGCGTTAAATTATCTTCTGAACCCGGCTGCGCGGCTTGCTGTGGCGGGCCAGCGGACACCTTTGGGAGAGTCAGGGATCCGATAAGCGTGATCTCCACCACCAACCGTAACTTTGTGGGGCGGATGGGAAATAAAGGCGCGATGATTTATCTGGCCTCTCCTTATGCAGTGGCTGCTGCGGCAGTGACCGGTTTTATTACTAATCCAGAACGGTACTTAACTAATGACTATTAATAACGTAATGCGCGGTACAGTTTATGTGTTAGGCGACAATATCGATACCGACCAGATATTAACGGCTGAATATTTGAAAATTAACCCGGCCTCTGCCGAGGGGCGTGAAGAGCTGGCAACGCTCGCCATGTGCGGACTGCCGGAAGGGGCGCTGCCGTTTATTAACCCGCAGACGCAGCGAGCCGGTTATGACTTTATTGTGGCCGGGAAAAATTTCGGCTGTGGCTCATCGCGCGAGCATGCGGTGGTGGCCCTGGGAGCATCCGGCGTGAAGGCCGTCGTCGCCCAGTCGTTCGCCCGCATATTTTTCCGTAACTGTGTATCCACGGGGCAAATCATGCCCGTCACGCTGAATGAAGGCTGTGATATCCGTGCGCTGAAAACGGGGGATACCATTGAAATCGATTTAGACGCTCATCAGATTGGTACTGCTGATGGGATTCTGAAAACCGCTCCGGTAGGGGAACTTGCGAACATTGTCGCCGCCGGTGGCTTGTTCGCTTACGCAAGGCAAACAGGAAAGATTTAATCCAATACAACCATAAGACTCAAAACAAGACGCCTTACTTTCTCAGGGTGCAGCGTCTGTTTTGAGCGTACATAAGGCAATCAAACTATGATCACCCAGCTAGAGTTTAACGATCTTCAAAAAGATGAGCTATCAAAACTTATCAGCCGTGTCACCATCAGCCCTTATACAGACTACAAACTCTTCAAGCAGTCCATCACCGAACTCATCGAAAATGGTCTGGTGCCCACTTTTTTTGTTCAGGCCTGCGAGCGCGTCAGGCAAGAGCGCAAGGATCAAGGCATTAACGCGCATTTATTAAAAAACGTACCACTCGACACCATCATTCCTGAATTTGATCAGTCCAATCCCGTTAACGATAAGTACGCCAAAAAGCTCACCTTTGTAGGAGAGGCGCTGCTGGAGCTGTTCGCACAGCTCACCGACTCCCCGTTACTGGCCTACCGTACGCGCAACAACGGTGATTTTTTCCATGATGTTTATGCCGACAAAAAATACAGCAACACACAAACGCAAAAAACGGACGGCGAACTTTATTACCACAACGATCGCACCGCTCACCCGGTACGTGCTGATTTTCTCAGTTTATTAGGCATGCGTTGCAGCGAAGAAAACCTGATTTTTACCGGCTACCTGGACGGTAAAGCGATTCTGGATAATTTGAAGGCTGAATCCCAGGAGTGGTTACGAAAGCCACTTTTTATTACCCCTTTTGATGAATACTCTCGCGACTCGAACGCCAGCCAGATTGATTCTGAGCTGCATCCGATCCTGGAGAATATTCATACTTTCCGTTACTACGACACACGCACAACGTATTCTCCGGATGCGCCAGCAGAGGCGATCAAAGCATTAATTGACCTTAAGGTGGCCATCACCAAAGCGGCAAAAGGCCGCGTTGCTATTAACAAAGGCGACCTGTTCTCCTTCGCCAATCAGGACTCTTTACACAACCGGGAAATCATCCAGGTGAGAGATCCATACTCAGCGGAAAAACGCTGGCTGCTGAAAACCTACAGCTTCCGTAATCCCGAGGTGATGAATATGTATCATAACTACTTCGATGCCGATCTGCCGGGGTTTGTGGTCGCCGAGTAAGGGTGACCTTGCTGGTATAAAAAAGCCCGCATTCCTGAGGTGTGCGGGCTTTTGTTTTTGCGGGAAGGCCTGTGCTATTAACGTTCTTTGGTTATCATCTCGCTTTATAACTTATGACAAGCCGTTATCAAGCTCAGCGGATAGCCTGTTAAGTTCCTTGCTGATGTGTTTGCGCCGTTGTTTTAACAGTACCCGGGCCGGAATGATGCGTTCGATAATTGTCGGCTTTCTGTTCAAATACGCTGTCACAAGCCGTTTGATGTCTTCCTCTGACCAACCGTCCATCACCGGCGTTGGGTTGTAAAGCAGGTTAGCCTGTAGAGCAGGGGCGACTTCCTCATCCACAATTCTGAAGATCTCTTCCCGGTTTAATTCGGATTTTTTCAGCACCTCTGCCATCCATTGATAGTCATACTCCTGGAGTTCACGCCCGGAAAAAAGTTCTGATAAGGCGTGCCAGACGGGGACGCGGGCGATCAGCTGGGTTTCAGTCAAATGCATTTTAATTTCTCCCTTGCGGTGAAACATACACGGTTCCGAACAGGAGGTCTGTTCCAATCGACGCAAGAATTCCGCCCACTAATGCCGCAACACCAATACAAACGGGTGCAGTTGCTGCGCACACACCCGTGGCTACCACTGCTTGCACAAACTCAGCAGACATTTTCAGAATATCGCGCAAATACTGCTGTCTGACACGCGAGTCCTGTATACAATGTGCTGCAAAATTTGACGCCTTTCCTTGCAGCGAAGCAAGAGCAGTAGAAAAGGCTCTCTGATCATTCTGCATTGCTCCAGCAACGGCGGGGTATGTGAATCCTATTCAGCACCTCATCATGACGAACAACGCGGTAGAGATAATATCTCTGGCTAATTTTCTCCTTATATAAACACTATACAATTTTTTGAATGCAACATTCATTAGTCATCCCTGTAATTACAGAAATGTTTTTATGCTTTTTATATTGAACGCATGAAAATAGTTTTAATGTAACGCCTCATCGTATTTGATGACAGGGCCGACATAGGCTATTAAAGGTGAAAAAATTAGCCCATAAACTTTATAAAATGGGAAAACCTATAATACCGATGAACAAGAGTTTGCTCGCCAGGCAGAAAGGAGAGTTAATCTTCGTTGCGTAAAAATTTCACCGCCTTACATGAAACAGACAGCGGGGCCATTCCCAGTATAAAAAGAGATAAAACGATAATTGTTGCGAAATAAACCCAACCATTATCATAATCATTAGTGATAGTGGCATAGGTAGCAAAAAACAGTAAACCAATGACAATGATCCAGGTCGTGTAGAAGCGTCGTTTTAGCTCAACTAAAAGTGAATGCAGAGTCCGATCTTTACGTTTCGGATCTTCAAGTACGGCACGCAAAGCTGTAATGTTTTTATCAGTAAACCCGTATGAACGAAGTTTCGCTTCCTGTTGCGCATCTATCACCCATCACTCCTGAACGTTGAATGCTCCTGCTTAAATTATATTAAACAATAACAGTTATGACTGAGCAAAAACAGATTCAACACTCGCTGAAGTGATGAATTACGATATCGTGCCCAGCAGTCAGAACATAACTATGCCCTTCATATCTAAGAGATTGCTTTATGGCTAAGCGAGTAAACTCCTCAGGGACAAGACTGTTCCTGCAAAAAATATCTGGCCCTTATTGAAAGAGCTCGATATTCTGTAATGCTTTGTCTTTTTTGTGAACAGGAAAAAGTATGCTAAGTACATTACCCGATTTACACAGAAGTTTTGCAGAGCAACTCAAGCTTAAAATTCAGGCTGATTCGCGAATTCACTCTCTTCTCGCTGGCGGCTCGCTTATTCATGGCGGGTTCGATATTTACTCCGATCTCGATTTTGTCGTTGTGGTAGACCCTCTCTGCTATGACGAGATCATGGCGCAGCGTATTGAGTTCGCCGGAACACTGGGGCATCTGCTGCATGCCTTCACCGGCGAACATGTCGGAGAGCCTCGTCTGCTTATATGCCTCTATGGTCCTGAACTCCTCCATGTCGATCTGAAATTTGTCACACTGGACATGCTCACTCAACGCGTTGAGGAGCCTGCAGTGTTATTTACCCGCGATCACCTGGCTCTGGAACAACAACTGGCAAAATATAGTGCTCAATGGCCTGACATGACGCCAGAGTGGTTTGAGTCCCGAGCATGGATCTGGCTTCATTATGCGGCGGTGAAACTGGGAAGGGGCGAACTCTTTGAAGCGATTGGCATGCTGTCATTCTTTCGCGAGCAAGTGCTGGGACCTATGCTGTGCCGTCGGGCAAATCTACCGCAACGTGGGGTTCGCCGCATTGAATTCCATGGCCTTGATCCTGATGGCCTGCTTGCATCCACGCTGGCAACGCACGATCGTGACTCCGTCAGCATTGCCATCAGAAAGGCTATTGACGCTTATATCACTCTGCGGGCTGATGCGCTGCCGAAAAATATCGCAGACGATGCGGCACGATGGGCGGTTCTTGCCATGCTGAAAGCCTGAACCCGACCTTGAAAGGTTTCGGTCTGATTCACTCCGGGTTCAGACGACGTTTGCTAAAAAAATGGTCGTCTGAATTTCGGTTGTGACGTTCTTGCTGACTGCTTAGATTCATTTTCAATCTATCGAGAGGATATGGATATGAACTTTGCAGAACTCCACAACCAGCATGAGCCACTTCTTATCGCTAATGTCTGGGATGCCGCCAGTGCTGTAGCAGCGCAAGAAGCAGGTTATCAGGCATTGGGAACGTCCAGCGCAGCAATCGCGTCCACACTAGGATATGAAGACGGGCAGGGAATGCCATTTGATGCGTTATTTTATATGGTCACCCGTATCCAGGCTGTCAGCAAGCTGCCATTGAGCGTTGACATGGAAGCAGGGTATGGTGATTCAGCCGAAGAGATAACAGCCAATCTCAGGCGCCTTGCTCAGACAGGTGTCGCAGGCGTTAACCTTGAAGACAGCAGAGTCATAAACGGGGTGCGTCAGCTTGACGATGCCTCTGATTTTACCTGTACCCTAAGAACAGTATGCGATGCGCTAAGAAGCGAAAATCATAGCCTGTTTCTGAACATCCGGACTGACACTTACCTGCTCGGGCATGTAGATGCGTTGCAGGAGACGATATTACGGGGTCAAAGTTATAAAGCTGCAGGTGCTGACGGCCTTTTTGTTCCCTGTCTGACGTCAGAGAAAGACATCAGCCTCATTGCAGAGGCGACGGTTCTGCCTCTTAATGTCATGTGTATGCCCGACCTTCCGTCGTTCGACAGGCTGAAGCTGGCCGGAGTAAGCCGCATTTCCATGGGCAATTTTGTGCATTCAGCCATGCAGTCAACGCTGACTGATGTCATGCATGCGATCCGATCTCGTCAGACGTTTGAAGGACTTTTTGGTGATGAAAATAACCGATAAGAATTTATGTGATATCTGGTATCAGGCATTACTTGAACGTGCTTCAGAATATACTGGCGTGTTTTTTGTCGGCGTTAAAACCACTGGCGTGTTCTGCATTTCGGTATGTCGGGCGCGAAAGCCCAAACGTGAAAATGTCGAATTTTATAAAGATGCCAAATCTGCCCTTGCGGCCGGTTTTCGGCCCTGTAAGGTCTGCAGACCCGCTGAGAATGCGCACAGCGCGCCATTATTTGTTGAACAGGCGCTTGCGCTTGTCAGGCGCGATATTAAATCCCGTGTTGCAGACGCGGAGCTTCGCCAGCATGGAATCAGTCCGGAGCGGGTAAGGCGCTGGTTTCTGCAACATCACGGCATCACTTTTCAGGCTTTCCAGCGAATGCAGCGGGTGAACGTTGCCCTGCAGGAGCTCAAAAGCGGACGAACGGCGACTGACGTTGCGCTGGACAACGGCTATGAATCCCTGAGCGGGTTTGGTTATACCTATAAGCGACTTACTGGTGCAGCGCCGACTCAGGCAACCCAGGTGATTGTCATTCACCGTTTTACCACGACGCTTGGGCCGATGTTTGTCTGTGCGACAGAGCGGGGAGTTTGTCTACTGGAGTTTACCGATCGCCGGATGTTAGAAACAGAATTTCGCGATATTCAGCGTTTATTTAACGCCAGAATCGTCACCGGAGAAAACAGCCACACCCGGCAGACAGTAAAAGAGGTCAGCGAGTATTTTGCCGGAACGCGCCGACAGTTTGATCTCTCTGTAGATGCCCCGGGGAGTGATTTTCAACAATCCGTCTGGCGCGAGCTGCGGTCAGTTCCCTATGGACAGACCTCACACTATCAGGCCATCTCACTACGGATGAATAAGCCAAATGCTGTGCGCGCTGTCGCTGCTGCTAATGGTGCAAACCGAATTGCGATTGTGATCCCTTGCCACAGGATAATTGGTAAAGATGGAGCGATGACGGGTTATGGAGGGGGGATTTCTCGAAAAGAATGGCTCATTGAGCATGAGAGAAATAACGTTTAATGGCGTGATGCTCACTTGTAGCCGGAAAATTTTACGGGCTCTGCGGGATAAATTACAAGCTCAGAAAAGCCTGCAGGGCTTTAAGGACTTCATCAGTCGACTCTGGTGATCGGAAATGGGTTGAAGTCTTTGTAATTGATGGGGGAGATGATTGATTTTGTTTGAGATTTTTTCTTTTTTTCGAAGGGAAGGGAAGGGAAGGGAAGGGAAGGGAAGGGAAGGGAAGGGAAGGCGCAAAGAGAGCGGAGATTGTCTGGAGTCACCGATATCCGTCAATGCAAATGAACCAAGGTCAGAACCCGATTTCCCAGAAAAGTATACCAGCCGTTAAAGCGAAACCCCGCCTCATATTCATGATTAAGCGTAAGTGTCAGGCTAAAAGTAAACTGCTGCAAGTGGGGATCAATCTCGCGCAATTCAATACTGTGAAAGTCCAGATGCTGTTGAAGATCACGTGGGAAAGCCTTATAGGCACTCTCTTTAGCAGAAAAAAGCAATGGCAGGACGTGGTCCGAAAGCAAATCGCGGGAGTTGGCCAATGTGTCAATTTCCCTGGCAGAGGCTATGCGCTGGCTTATCGTATCGAGAGCTATTTTCGGTGAGAGCGATTCAATATCTATTCCGACCCGGCCATGGTGCATTTTGATAACGGCGGCAGAAGCAAAATCGCGATCGTGAGAAATTGCCCCACAAAAGGAAGAAGGCCATGAGGGTGCGCGATCATCTGCCATCAGCGGCGCACATAGCGAGGAATCGAAATGTTGTAGTAACTTTTGAGCGCCAATCCGTCCAGCAAGATATTCAGCCCGGCGTTGATCTGATGCGTTCGCCAACCGGCGCGGGAGCGGTATATCATAAACTCGGAAAGCATCCTCCAGCACACCATCCAGGGAGAAACGCAATACGGTGAAATGGATGTAATCGGGTAAGACTTTCATTAGTCGTTGTGTTTGATACCAGCAAATTTTCATGGTTATCCTTAGGTTTTCGCATCAAACAGCGACGGAATGGTAAACCATAGAAGCAGCGAAACTCGCCATCGCCAGCGACAGACCGCGATAAAAAAACATTGGCCATAATCGTGATTGCAGCTTGCCTTGCCTGGCTATCCCCTTCCCACAGGCAACCCATATAAAAGAAAGAGGCAATAGCGCGACAAAAACACTCAGCATGGCGGCAGTGAAAGACTGAAGCTCTCTGAAAGCAATTGAAGGAATTATATATGTCGCAAATACGAATGATTTAGGGTTAAACAAAGTGGTAATAAATATGGTTTTCATTCCAATTTTTGTCGGTCGAGACTGTAATGAAAACCCCCAGACTTTAACAGCCAGCCAGGCGACATAGAATGCTGATAATAACTTAATAATACCGAGTAAAAACGTGCCATGTTGAGCTAAGACACTCACAATAACTCCCCAAAAGGTGATTGCACAAAAGTATCCCCCCCATTCGGCAATAATCATTTTTATACTTGGCCTGATACCACTGGCGTACCCTGAGAAAAGGAGAAGAGTATTGGTTGGGCCAGGCATTACAAGCAACAACATGCCAGAACCCATAATTTTAATGCAGTCATTCAGTAACATTTCAACCTCTGATACATTAACAAATGAGAAAAATCAGACTGATAGCCCGCGTTTGAATTCATGTGTCACTTTTGAAGATATTTTCTTCCTAAAATGTTAATATGCTACAAATTTTATCCTGACAGTGAAGATTAAAAGATGAGTAATGCACAACAGAGCGATCGCTTAAAAAGAACGTACACCAACATTGGTAATAACGTAAAAAAGTTACGAATAGCTCGAAATCTTTCACTTAATGAACTGGCAAAACTTTCCGGCGTCTCCAAAGCTACGCTGTCCACGCTCGAATCGGGCGGTTCTAATCCTCGCGTTGATACACTGGATTCCATCGCCAGCGCACTAAGACTTACATTAGGCGATTTGCTCGGTAATAATAATGAACGCTATCCCTATATCGAAAAAAATTCTGACTACAAAGGTGATTATTCCCAGGTAATGAAGTTCCGCATCGGCCAGGGCAATATCACAGAAATATGGCATTTACAAATGAAACCAGGTGTGGTAATAAACAGTCCGGCTCATGTTTCAGGGACGCATGAACATATCATCGTTCACCTTGGCACATTACTTCTGAAAATATCTGACAGTGAAAGTATTATTCTTCAACCTGGAGATTTTTATGCCTTCTCAGGTGATGTTAAACATGCCTATATTTGTGCAGATGATGCGGTAAGTGCGACGGTTATAATGTCTTACAGTACACAAGGTTAATTCAGCAGGTTTACGGCATTACTGTGTTACCCCTCACCTGCCTGCGCTATTTATATATTAAAGACCTTGTTGTTCCGTATAAAATCCATTGTTAGTTCACTAATCTCACGAGCTTGTGTATCTGAAATAAAATGCCCCCCTGAGATCCCCTCCAGCCTGAATGGCTGGAGGGTACATTCTTGCCATCGTTCCGGGGGAAAAAGAAATAAGGGGTCCTCTTTTCCGTAAAATGCTAATACTGGAATATCGTCAAGCGCAGCGCTATCTTCTTCACTGATAGAATTAGCAACCTGCAAATCAGCAGATAGCACCTGCAAAAATTGCTTCAGCAAAACGGGTTCTCTCTGCAGCCAGTCAGGTAATTGCCTGAAATGATTCGCAAAATTAAGTAATGAATGTTTTGCAATTTCACTGGATTCAGTTAAATCAAAAAACTGACGGCAATGGATTGGTTCATTACCAATCACCACGAGCATACTTTTTTGTCGAGCATCATTGAAACGGTATTTTTTTGCCATTACATATGCGACATAGGCGCCGAGACTATGCCCCATAAAAATTATCGGACAATGGCGTGGCAATTGTGGAAAAAAATCCTTAATCACCTTATTGATATCTGTTAGTAACGCTTCCTGACGGCGGCGTCCGCGGCCAGGCATTTCAAACTTACTCACATTGAAGTTTGAAAAATGCTTTTCCAGTACATCAAGAGCGGCAGCGTTCCCTCCGGCATGATGAAACATAGCAATATGTGGCTGCTCATTCATAACGCTTCCCTTCAGCAATGCGCCCCAACAGGGCTGCACATATAATGATCCCGCCCCCTATTGCTTGCAGCACACCAAGGGTTTCGCCCATAATGGTGATGGCAAACATAGCTGCAAAGGCCGGTTCGAGAGACAAGATCAACCCGACGCGCGTCGGACTGGTTATTTTAGCGGCATATAATTGCATCAGGAATGCAAATGCCGTTGCCAGCAGACTCAGAAAGAGAATCAAGCCCCATGTCGAAATAGATATTTCAGGTATATATTGCAACGCAGTGGGTTCGGTCAGCACAATAGTAACCAAGCCGAGGGCCGCGACAACCAGTAATTCAATCAATGTGATATTGATTAGCGAGTAATCCTTACCAGCAGTCTGCCGACCAAACATAAATATCTGAAAACCGCGAATCAATGCAGCCGATAAGATAAGAATATCGCCTTGATTGAACTCAATATTTCCATTGGCCGTAAAGCTCAACATGCCGCCACCTGCAAGGGACATAAAACAGGTGAAATAAATGAATTTGCTTTGTTTTCTCTTGCCGATAAAACGTTCAAAAAAGGGAACTAATACCACCGATAATGCAATCAAGAAACCTGCATTTGCAGCTGAGGTGTGTTTAACACCAAACGTTTCGAATGTTAGGATCGCATAAAGAAGCACACCAAATACGATCCCATTAATCACTTCACCACGAGTGAAGCTGTTTAATCTGACACGAGTGCCAACAAACATGAAGGGAACAGCCAGTGCGAATCTCAGCATTAAAAACAGGGGAACAGTGACCCCTGCCTGGATAATAAGCTGCATCAAGGAATAACTTGCCCCCCATGAGAGGGCAACGGTCAATAATCCCAGATCAATTATCCAAAGTCGGCTGCGTGGAGCCAGAATAGAATAATTAGACATGACATTCCTTTAGCGGGACATGCCCGGCATCATAGCTGATCCGTAGAGTGCCCTTTTTAAACTTTATCGCCTTAATGTTAAATGAGCTAATTTTTGCCAAATCATCAGTGTGTGTCCCGGCACAAGGCATAGCCTCTGATTGGTTAATCTGGCATAGCCGGGTGGTGCCCTCGAACCAACTGCGGATTTCCGCTCCCTTTTGCAGACGCTGGCAAATAATTCGTTCAATTTCAGCCGCCTCCAGGCGATCAGCTGGAATAGCTGAAGCATCAATGGCGCTAAATTCCACACGCGACTCACCGGGGAAATGATGCCCCCGGACAGCCATCCACCCGAACTGGCGCATTTCCCAGTTCAGTAAATGCCCGGCAGTATGCAGTGCAGCATGGTAAGCGCGGGCATCCGCTGATACAACTGATGATACTTTTGTTTCAACCGGCGGCGAAAAAGGAGACTGCGGATAAAGAACCACTAATCCTGATTCCTGTTTTTTTACCACCACCGGTATGTCATTTACCCACCCGAGATCTGCAGGTTGCCCGCCTCCCTGCGGATGAAAAATATTATCCTGCAGGGCAATCCATTGCCCTCCTTCATCAGCACCGGTAGCAATGACATCGCTTAATATATTAAAGCGATAAGTATCCTCCAGATAACACTGATTTTGTTGCATAGCGATAATCCTTATTTTATATAGAAAGGGGAGTAAATGGATTTCCGAGCAAATTATGGGTTGCTATACGATTATTAGTATTACGACTTTGGCCAGCAACAATCACGCAGCCAAATTTATCCAATGGGATATTGCCACCATACTCATGCACATGATCGGTATTGGGATAAATATCAACAAAGCTGGGGGCGTAGCGGGTAGCAAAGCCCATGCGATATATCTTATCAGATATATTAGGATAGGAAGCATGCATTAACGTTGACCAAAAGATGACACATTGACCGGCTTTCATCTCCAACGGGACGGCCTGTTTTTCATCCGGATGCCAGTCAGGATCTATTTGCAGGTCGCGGTAATCATATCCAAAGAATCCACGACTCTTACCCTCCTTTTCAATGTTATTAATAATGTCGCTTTGATATTGCATTGATTTCTTTTCATCATAATTCATTTTATGATGGGTGCCAGGCATAATTTCCAGACAACCATTCTCAATGGTTGAATCAGTAAAAGCTGTCCAGACCGTTAAAGTCCCTTTTCCAAACTGATCTTCAGTTTCTCCAGGCCAAAGAATTTGCGGTTTTCCACTGGCGTTAGCAAATGTATCAGCCTGATGCCAGTCAGTACCTTCATCACCGGGGTATTTAGGAAAGAACTCCGTACGCCAGCATAAAACATCATCGCCAAGGATATCAGATACCGGTGCCACAATTTTGGGATTAGTGACATGTTGGCTAAGTTTATTGATATCAAGATGGCGATCGTAATTCGATATATTCGTTGCCGCACCGTACGAGTCTGAAGGGTAAGCAGCATTCGAACGATCTGGTAATTGCCGACGAACGGTACTCCAAATTTCCGCCATTTCTTCCGGAGAATAAATGGTAATTGGGCCGATATAACCATTTTTATGGAAGTTGGCAAGTTCTTCTTCAGACAAATGAATATTATTTGACATGGTAATCTCCAGTGAATGATTGGTTTTATTTAGTACTGTAAAATGTTTCGCTAAGCGTGCTGTTATATAGACGTTCCATAGATAGCGTTAGATTGAATTCATTTCGTACTCGTTCATTCAGTGCAATGGCAATCATTGAATGCCCACCAATATCAAGGAAGTTATCTTCCGCGCTGACTGATTTTTCTAAAACATCTTGCAGCCAAACTATATACTGTTGTAATGCAAGTACTTTTACCTGTTCTTTATTGACATCATCTAAATCAACTTCGTTCATAATTTACTCCACAGAAAGTTTCAGGTGTTGTTTATCGATTTTTCCATTAATGGTTTTTGGTATAGCATCAAAACCACGATAGCGAATAGGGCGCATATAAAATGGCAATAACTCCTTTGCCAATTTATGTAACTGTTCAATAACATCTGCTTTATTGTCATTTGATGCAAAACAACAAACCAGATGATGACCAAGTGTTTCTGAATGAGACGTTATGACGGAAATGTCGATAATAGATTCAAGCCTTGCAAGCACAGATTCAATCTCGCCAATTTCGATTCGATAACCATTTATTTTTACCTGTTGATCGCAACGCCCCATATAAACCAACTTCCCTGTGGAATTATATTGAACAAGATCTCCTGTGCAATAATACCGCTTGGTAATATTGTTTTTTTCAGCCAAAATAAATTTACCATTGGTCTCATTATTCTGGTTCAGATAACCCGGCGTGACTTGCGAACCACAGAGAAGCAATTCGCCATAGCCTGAACGCAGATCACTTTCATCAAGGGGCCGAATGATGTAATCGAATCCAGGCAATAATTCACCTATTATAGACTCTGTGTGCTCCAGATCATCATTACTGATAATATGCCAACTTGAATGAACAGTCGTTTCGGTAATGCCGTACATATTAACCAGTAAAGGAGACATCAGCCCAAAATGCTGCTGCCATTGTTTGAGCATCTGAAAATTAAGCCTTTCGCCACCAAAAATAATAAACCGTAAAGCCAATGATCCCTTCGGGAATTGACAGAGCCAAGAGGCATTAACGGAAAAAGCACCAGGAGTTTGATTAAGTAAAGTAATTTTTTGATCGTGAACGAGTTGTGCAAGTTTACTAGGGGTTAAACGTGTTTCATTATCTGGAATAACAAGCTTCCCACCATAAGCTAAAACTGACCACATTTCCCATACTGAAAAATCAAAAGCATAGGAATGAAAAAGCACAGTGGAATCATCTTCGTTAAACTTAAACACAGGTTCCGTTGCAC
Source organism: Enterobacter cloacae subsp. cloacae ATCC 13047 (assembly GCF_000025565.1). NCBI lineage: Bacteria > Pseudomonadati > Pseudomonadota > Gammaproteobacteria > Enterobacterales > Enterobacteriaceae > Enterobacter > Enterobacter cloacae. The sequence goes on along the minus strand of NC_014121.1, from coordinate 4,052,222 downwards.
GAAAGAGAGCACGCAAATTAGCATGGGTGATCGGAACACCTTTTGGGTTACCTGTCGTGCCCGAAGTATAAATAATATATGCCAATCCTTCCGGAACGGCCATATTCAGTAATGAATCCGCCATAACAGAGACAGACAACATCTGGTATATGCTTTTTGCCTGAAAGCCGGCAAAGTTTGAATGACCGCTCTCATTGATAATCATGCGAGGCTGAGAATCATTCAATATCAGAATATTACGCGCTACTGGCGCATTACGGTCTATTGGTACATAAGCAGCACCAATGAACTGAATCGCCAGAATAGAGGCGATTAACTCAGCACCTGGTGGCAGCTCTATTGCAACCTTGTCACCTGCGTGAACACCTTCATCCTTCAGTGTCTGAATAATCCTGAGCATCCAGTCTCTGAGCTCGCCATAGCTGATCTCATGATCGAGATCTTTAACCGCAACCCTTTGTGGGAATTTCCAGGATACTGCCCAAAAAAGCTCAATCTGAGTTAGCGCATCATGTGCCTGTGAATCAATGATTCTCATACAATACCCTCCTGTTCGGAATAAAAGTACATTAAGCTAAAGAAGTGAACAAATGTTTTTTTATTGTTAATTTTAATATTTTACATAACTCATTGTAAAATATGAATAAATAAATATTAATCCTGTAGCCCTCTCGCGATTATGCAAAGGTGGTGTTCGTTTTAATTTCTTGCCTCAGGCGATTGAACCATTGTTCGCTCGCTTGTAGGTACCTGCATATGAATCATGGCTAAACAAACGTCATGGCGAGATTAAGGCGGGTGGGTGTACTTTGTTCGAGAGGAAAAGGGCTGGTACTAACGAGCCCAGACATGATCTTAATAGTTGAAGACGGTGTGATTGCTGGATGAATTGGTTGAGTTTGTTGGGAATTTTAATTTTTTAGCGTTCTGGCAACGCGGTGCTAAACAAGATACAGAATGCTCAAGATCCATACAGATATCATGACCATACACGCAACAAAAAAATCCTGCAACTCGTTAAAGTTGCAGGATTTTTTAAAGTTCATGATACATCATGAATGAATGTTTGGTGGAGCTGGCGGGAGTTGAACCCGCGTCCGAAATTTCTACATCCTCGGTACTACATGCTTAGTTTGTCTTTACATTCGCACGCCAGCTGCGGACAGACACGCCACTAACGAACTAGCCTGATTAGTTTTAACGCTTCAACCCCAGGCAGGGCTTCCACGCGATCTCTTTTGGGTTTGACCTCTCTTTGATCCCCGTCTTAAGAGCGGAAGCTAGGGAGAGAGGGCTCAGAGCAGGTTATTAAGCTGCTAAAGCGTAGTTTTCGTCGTTTGCGACTATTTTTTTGCGGCTTTTAACGAGGCAAACCGCCCCTCGGCATGCACCTTGGGTTTCGCAAATCCCGTCGAATCCAGAATCAGCCCCAATAGTGTTGAACTCAGTATACCAGATTTCACTTCCTGGATACCAGCCCGGAACGCTAACTTATTGAATAGTACAATAAGTGTGCAGAATCAACGTCCTGCGTTTTTCATAATGCGCGCTTTGTCGAGCTGCCATTCGCGCTCTTTCAGGTCAGTACGTTTGTCGTGCTGTTTTTTACCTTTGGCAACGCCAACTTTTACTTTGCACCAGGCGTTTTTCCAGTACAGCGACAGCGCGACCACGGTAAAGCCCTCTCGGTTAATGCGCCCGTAGAGGGATTCCAGTTCACGCTTGTTCAGCAGCAGCTTACGGGTACGCGTTGGGTCACACACGTAGTGCGAAGAGGCGACGGTCAGCGGCGTAAAGTTGGCACCGAACAGGAAGGCTTCGCCATCTTTCAGGATGACGTAGCTATCGCCGATGTTGGCTTTCCCGGCGCGCAGCGATTTTACTTCCCAGCCCTGCAGGGCAAGGCCAGCTTCAAATTCTTCTTCAATGAAATACTCATGGCGAGCACGCTTGTTGAGCGCAATGGTCGCCGAGCCTGGTTTATGTGCTTTTTTCTTCGTCATAAGTGTCGTAAAGCCGTCGGTAATCTGATTTCAAAAAGTCACCTCATTGCGTCCTGTGAGGTCTAACGCGCTATCTTAGCACGAGATGAGGCTTAGCGTTTTTTTAACAGGTGATAAATGTTATTATTTGTCCGTTGTGTGACCATGGGAAATGCTATGCCTCAGATTAGCCGTACTGCGCTTGTACCTTACAGCGCGGAACAAATGTATCAGTTAGTGAACGATGTTCAGTCTTATCCAGAATTTATCCCTGGGTGTACCGGGAGCCGCGTTCTGGAGTCTGGCCCGACGCAGATGACGGCGGCGGTGGATGTCTCCAAAGCGGGGATCAGCAAGACGTTCACCACCCGCAATACGCTGACGAACAATCAGAGTATTTTGATGCATCTGGTGGATGGTCCATTCAAGACCCTGATGGGAGGCTGGAAGTTTACGCCGCTGAGCGCTGATGCCTGCCGCATCGAGTTCCATCTGGACTTTGAGTTTACCAATAAGCTGATTGAGCTGGCGTTTGGCCGCATCTTCAAAGAGCTGGCGTCCAATATGGTTCAGGCGTTCACGACCCGCGCCAAAGAGGTCTACAGTGTCGCATAAGATAGCTGTGGAAGTGGTCTACGCGTTGCCGGAGAAGCAGTATCTGCAGCGCGTGACGCTGGAAGAGGGTGCAACCGTTGAGGCGGCTATCCGAGCTTCTGGCATTCTGGAGCTTCGTCGCGATATCGATCTGGCAAAAAATAAAGTCGGCATTTACAGCCGCCCGGTGAAACTAGGTGATGTGCTGAAAGAGGGCGACCGGGTGGAGATTTATCGCCCGCTGATTGCCGACCCGAAAGAGCTGCGTCGCCAGCGTGCGGAGAAATCTGGTAAGTAGTGCTTTTCTCCCCCAGTGGCGCTGCGCTTACCGGGGCTACGATCCAGTGCGAAATGTCGATACAAAAAAGGTGCTCATTGAGCACCTTTTTGCATTTCTGACGCCGGATTATTTGGTCAGGGCAGGCTTGTTGTCGATGTTGGTCAACACACCAGCGCTGCTGAAGGTCAGCGTCAGGGTCTGCTGGGTCACATCTTCGTGGCCTGGCTGCTGACGGAATACATAGAACCAGGTGTTGGTGCCGAACGGATCGGACATCATCGGGGTTCCCAGTGCATAAGCGACCTGCTGTTGTGTCATCCCTACACGGATTTTAGACACATCGTTAGGGGTAAGGTAGTTCCCCTGGTTGATGTCAGGACGGTAAACCACTTTCTCCAGAGTGGAACAGCCTGCGGTCAACATCAGAAGAACCGCAGCGGCAGCGGTCAGCGTTTTACAGCGCATAGTGATTTGATTCCTTTTCGGGCCCGAGCAGTACGCGGCTCATATGTAATATGCCGATGATAATAGACCTTGCCCCACTTTGAAACCGGTCTGGCGGCGTTTTTGTTGTTCTGTATGACCCTGAGATCCCGAAAAAGTTTATGCCGCCAGCAGTTCTTTCGCATTCGCGAGCGTATTGCGGGTGACTTCGCTGCCTCCCAGCAGACGAGCCAGCTCCTGCAGGCGCGAGCGTTTATCCAGCGGTTTCATGTGCGTTTCGGTCATTTCACCGTCCGTTTCTTTGCTGACGATAAAGTGATGATGACCACAGCCTGCCACCTGCGGCAGGTGGGTGACGCACATTACTTGGGTCGATTCACCGAGCTGGCGCAGCAGTTTACCCACTACCGCCGCCGTCGGGCCGCTGATCCCCACATCCACTTCATCGAAAATCAGGGCCGGGGTTTCCATTTTACGGGCGGTGATAACCTGGATCGCCAGAGCAATACGGGAGAGCTCACCGCCAGATGCCACTTTGGAAATAGGCTGTAACGGCTGGCCTGGGTTGGTGGTGACACGGAATTCGATGCGATCCGCGCCTTCCGCCGTCAGGGAGTTCTCTTCGAAGCGGACATCAATCGTGAATATGCCGTGTGGCATCGCCAGCGTATGCATGCTGTCGGTGATGTGCTGGCTGAGTTCCTGAGCATAATGCTGACGAACATCATGCAGCTGTTTCGCCGTGGTCAGCGCCTGCTGATGGTGCTGGTTTACCGCCAGAGTCAGCGTTTCCAGTGAATCAGCCTGATCGTCAAGTTGCTGCTGTTCATCAAGGAGAGACTGATAGAACGCAGGCAACTCTTCCGGCGTGACGTGGTGCTTGCGCGCCAAAGAAATCTGACGGGAAATGCGCTGTTCCAGCTCAAACAGGCGATTGGGATCGAGATCCAGACGTTCACAGTAGTGGCGCAGTTCATCACCGGCTTCAGAGATTTGAATCGCCGCCTCTTCCAGCATATCCAGCACGCCGGACAGTTTGCTGTCCATGCCCGCCAGCTCGGTAACAAGCTGACGCACGTTATACAGCTGGCTTTGCAGATTAACGTCTTCGCCATCTGCCAGTAAGGTGAGGGCGTTCTGGCTGGTAGAGAGCAGATGGCCACTGTTGGCCAGACGCTTGTACTCTTCGTCAATGAGTTCGAACTCACCCGCCTGCGGGTTAAACTCGTTCAGCTCTTTGAGCTGATACTCCAGCAGCTCGGCGCGTGCGGCACGCTCCTGGCTTTGCTGCTGATGCTGAGCCAGCTCGCGGCAGCTCTGGTGCCACTGGCGATAGTGTTCTGCCATCAACTGAGTAAGTGCATACTCACCTGCATAGCCATCGAGTAGCGATTTTTGCTGCTCCGGCTTAACCAGCTGCTGATGCGCGTGCTGACCATGTATCTGAATAAGCAACTGACCCAGCTCGCGAAGTTGAGAAAGCGGTACCGCCGTGCCGTTGATAAAACCACGTGACCGACCGTCGCTGCTGATAACGCGGCGAAGTAAACACTCACGTCCATCTTCAAGCTGGTTTTCTTCGAGCCAGCGCAGGGCTGCAGGGGTGTCTTTCAGGGAAAAGCGAGCACAGAGGTCAGCACGGTTGGCGCCCATGCGCACCATGTCACCCTCAGCACGCCCGCCAAGGCACAAGCCGAGGGCATCAATGGCAATGGATTTACCCGCACCGGTTTCCCCGGTGATCGCCGTCATGCCGCTGTGGAAATCGATCTCAAGCTCACGAACAATGGCAAAGTTGCTGATGGTCAGTTGTGCCAGCATAATTGTTTTCCTGTATGAAAAACCATGACTGTGTTTTCATACAGTATAAACTGGTTTTTTATACAGTAAAGTACTGGATGCAAAATCAGAACAATTTTTTTGACCAGCCAAGCTTCGAGCTTAATGTATTGAAATAGCTGTAATCTTTCGGGTGAATAAGGTTCAGGTGATAATCACATCGCCGAATTAGCACATCTTCACCTTCCTGAATAGGCAGCGCGATCTGGCTGTCGCAGCTGATCTCCAGGTCATTACGGCGGTGCGAGAAACGCAGGCGGATGGTGCTGCTGCCGTTAATCACCAGCGGGCGGGCAGAAAGGGTGTGCGGGAACATCGGCACCAGCGTTATGGCATCCAGCGAAGGCGTCAGGATTGGTCCTCCCGCAGAAAGCGAATAGGCGGTCGAGCCCGTCGGCGTGGAGATAATCAGCCCGTCAGAGCGCTGGGAGAACGCGAAGATTTCATCGATATACACTTCGAACTCAATCATATGCGCCACTTTGCCGGGGTGAAGTACCACCTCGTTAATGGCGGTACTGATGCGTTTCTGGCAGTCCTGCTGACACACCTGCGCTTCCAGTAAAAAACGTTTTTCGCTGATGTAATGTCCTTCCAGCACATCGGCCAGCTGCTGCTGCGCGTTGTCCGGGTCGAGGTCGGTCAGAAAACCGAGATTGCCACGGTTAATGCCGATGACTTTTATGTCGTAGCGCGCCAGCGTGCGAGCCGCGCCGAGCATGTTGCCGTCGCCGCCGACCACCACGGCAAGATCCGCCTGCTGTCCAATCTCTGCCAGCGTGCCGGTTTTGACGCTCTTTAGCTGCAGCTCCTGAGCGATCTGCTGCTCAACCATCACTTCATAGCCTTTGCTACACAGCCAGCGATACAACATTTCATGTGTCGTCAATGCCGTAGGGTGACGCGGGTGCCCGACGATCCCAATACACCTGAAATGATTATTCATTTTCTGGAGGTCCTTGTGCCTGATGAATGATGACAATCTCTCTTGTTCCCTTGAATCCAGGAAACTGATCCCCATAATAAGCGAAGTTAGCGAGATGAATGCAGAAAAACGCGGAGAAATTCATGAGTAGTAAAGAACAGAAAACGCCTGAGGGGCAAGCCCCTGAAGAAATTATCACGGAACAGCACGATGAAGTTGAGGCTGTAGAGCCAGACGCATCTGCTGAGCAGGTGGACCCGCGCGATGAAAAAATTGCGAATCTGGAAGCCCAACTGGTAGAAGCACAGAATCGCGAACGCGACAGTGTTCTGCGCATCAAGGCGGAAATGGAAAACCTGCGTCGTCGTACCGAACAGGACGTTGAAAAGGCGCATAAGTTTGCGCTGGAGAAATTCGTCAACGAACTGCTGCCGGTAATCGACAGCCTCGATCGCGCGCTGGAAGTGGCTGATAAAGCGAATCCGGACAACGCGGCAATGATCGAAGGTATCGAACTGACGCTGAAATCCATGCTGGACGTGGTGCGTAAGTTTGGTGTGGAAGTGATTGCCGATACCGACGTCCCGCTGGATCCTAACGTGCACCAGGCAATTGCGATGGTGGAATCAGAAGACGTTGAAGCCGGTAAAGTGCTGGGCGTGATGCAGAAAGGGTATACCCTGAACGGCCGTACCATCCGTGCTGCGATGGTAACCGTGGCGAAAGCGAAAGCGTAATTTGCCGCTCCGTAGTGCCGGGCGGCGGCTTCGCCTTGCCCGGCCTACAACTTTATTCCGCGATACTTTCGCGCAGTGGTTTAACAGGCAGGACCTTCACCTGCTTAATCATATTGTCCTGCACGTCCAGGATATCAATATCATACTGTTCAATGCGCACCCGCGTGCCCGCCGCCGGGATCTCTTCCAGTGCTTCCAGAATCATCCCGTTCATGGTGCGAGCCTCATCTTCCGGCAGATGCCAGTTAAAGGCTTTATTGAGTTCGCGGATGTTCGCGCTGCCGTCAATCAGCACCGAACCGTCGTTTTGCGGTGTGACCTCTTCCGCAAGAGAAGGGGACATGGAGGTGGTAAAGTCTCCAACAATCTCTTCCAGAATATCTTCGACCGTCACCAGCCCCTGAATATCGCCATACTCATCGACCACCAGACCGACTTTCTTTTTGTTACGCTGGAATTTTACCAGCTGCGTGCTGAGCGGCGTTCCTTCCGGCACGTAGTAAATCTCGTCGGCGGCGCGCAGCATCACCTCTTTAGTGAACTCTTTTTTCTCGGTCATCAGGCGATAGGCTTCCCGTACGCGCAGCATACTGATGGCGTCGTCCAGGGAGTCGCGATAAAGCACAATGCGTCCGTGCGGGGAGTGGGTCAGCTGGCGGACGATGGCCTTCCAGTCGTCGTTAATATCAATCCCGACGATTTCGTTACGCGGCACCATAATGTCGTTAACGCTGACCTTTTCCAGATCCAGCACCGACAGGAGCATGTCCTGATTGCGGCGTGAAATCTGCGAGCGGGATTCGTTCACGATGGTGCGCAGCTCGTCTTTGCTGAGTGCACTGCTGATGGCGACGTCGGCTTTGATGCCGACCATGCGCATCAGGATACGGGTGACCATATTCAACAGCCAGACCAGCGGCATCATCAGGATCAGCAGCGGTGCCAGCAGGAAGCTGCTCGGGTAAGCCACTTTTTCCGGGTAAAGCGCAGCGATGGTTTTGGGCAGCACTTCCGCAAACACCAGCACTACAAACGTCAGTACGCCGGTAGCAATCGCGACCCCGGCGTTGCCGTACAGTCGCATCCCGACAATGGTGCCCAGCGCAGAGGCGAGGATATTGACGAGGTTGTTACCGATAAGCACCAGGCTTATCAGGCGATCCGGTTTACGGAGCAGTTTTTCAACGCGACGTGCGGCACGGTTACCCTGTTTAGCACGATGACGTAACCGGTAGCGGTTTAAGGTCATCATGCCGGTTTCCGAGCCAGAGAAATAGGCGGAGATGACCACCATGACGATCAGCGTAACGATCAGCGTGGTGGTAGAGATGTGTTCCAGGGGGAACTCCTTTGTTACTTAGCCAGCAAATTGCTGTATGAAGCGACTTCCGAAATAGGCAAGGGTGAGTATGCCCGCACCCGCGACATTGAACCAGACCACGCGACGACCGCGCCAGCCCTCATGATAATGGCCCCATAACAGCACAATATAGACAAACCACGCGATGATGGAGAGCACCGCTTTGTCGATATTCTCCACGCTGAACAGGTTTTTCATATAAAACAGGCCAGTGCAGAGCGTTAAGGTCAATAATACTACGCCGACCTGGGTGATGTGGAACATCTTACGCTCAATGACCATCAGCGGCGGCATCTCATGGTTAAACGCCAGCTTTTTGTTTTTCAACTGGTAGTCAATCCAGGCGAGCTGCATGGCATAGAGCGCGGCAATGATCAGCGTTGCGTAAGAGAACAGCGACAGGCCGATGTGCACCAGCATGCCCGGCGTGGCTTCCAGATGCGTAATGAACTCATTGGGCATAAAGGTAGCTAAGGCCAGATTGATCAGCGCGAAGGCATAAACAATGGGCAGCAACAGCCAGCCACGATTCTTAGAGGCGACAATGGTCATCACCGTACAGATCATCAGGCTGACCAGCGAACCGACGTTCAGCACGCTCAGGTTTTGCACGCTGCCGTCACCGGGAATGATGCGCGATTCCAGCGCAAAAGCGTGACTAATCAGTGCGATCACCGCCGACAGAATAGCCATGCGCCGCCAGCCGCTGTTTTTTTGCAGCAGTCCGGGAATGATCAGCGCAAGGCTGACAGAGTAGGCAACAAGGGCGATCAGTGCGAAAACAGGCATATAGGCATCGACAGTTGTCTTAATAAGAAAGAGAAGCAGTATAACGTTACGTGACGCCTGCTCCAACCGTTGCATAACAACAAAGGCGCCTTCATGTTATACTCCGGCAAAATTCTGTGTATGTGTCGCTCATGGCGGCCCAACGTTTCTACTCAGGCGAGAGACAATGTTTGATAATTTAACCGATCGTTTGTCGCGCACGCTGCGCAACATCAGCGGCCGCGGACGCCTTACCGAAGACAACATCAAGGAAACGCTGCGCGAAGTGCGCATGGCGCTGCTGGAAGCAGACGTCGCGTTGCCGGTTGTTCGTGATTTTATCAACCGCGTTAAAGAGAAGGCGGTTGGTCATGAAGTTAACAAGAGCCTGACCCCGGGTCAGGAGTTCGTCAAAATCGTTCGTAACGAACTGGTTTCGGCGATGGGCGAAGAGAACCAGGTTCTAAACCTGGCGGCTCAGCCTCCGGCCGTCGTGTTGATGGCGGGTCTGCAGGGTGCGGGTAAAACCACCAGCGTCGGTAAGCTGGGTAAATTCCTGCGCGAGAAGCACAAGAAAAAGGTGCTGGTGGTTTCTGCGGACGTTTATCGCCCGGCGGCGATCAAACAGCTGGAGACCCTGGCGCAGCAGGTTGGGGTCGATTTCTTCCCGTCTGACGTGGCCCAGAAGCCAGTCGACATCGTGAACGCGGCGCTGAAAGAGGCGAAGCTGAAGTTCTACGACGTGCTGCTGGTGGATACCGCCGGTCGTCTGCACGTTGATGAAGCGATGATGGACGAAATCAAACAGGTGCATGCTTCTATCAACCCGGTAGAGACCCTGTTTGTGGTTGACGCCATGACCGGTCAGGATGCGGCAAACACCGCGAAAGCGTTCAACGAAGCGCTGCCGTTAACCGGCGTGGTGCTGACCAAAGTGGACGGTGACGCCCGCGGTGGTGCGGCGCTTTCTATTCGTCATATCACCGGTAAGCCGATCAAATTCCTCGGTGTGGGCGAAAAAACCGAAGCGCTGGAGCCGTTCCACCCGGACCGTATTGCCTCCCGTATCCTCGGCATGGGCGACGTACTGTCGCTGATTGAAGATATCGAGAGCAAAGTTGACCGTGCGCAGGCCGAGAAGCTGGCCAGCAAGCTGAAAAAAGGCGACGGTTTCGATCTGACCGACTTCCTTGAGCAGCTGCGTCAGATGAAAAACATGGGCGGGATGGCAAGCCTGATGGGCAAACTGCCGGGCATGGGCCAGATCCCAGACAACGTAAAAGCGCAGATGGATGACAAGGTGCTGGTGCGTATGGAGGCGATCATCAACTCAATGACCCTCAAAGAGCGTGCTAACCCGGATATCATCAAAGGTTCCCGTAAGCGCCGTATCGCAGCCGGTTGCGGCATGCAGGTGCAGGACGTTAACCGCCTTCTGAAACAGTTCGACGACATGCAGCGCATGATGAAGAAAATGAAGAAAGGCGGCATGGCGAAAATGATGCGTGGCATGAAAGGCATGATGCCACCCGGTTTTCCTGGGCGATAATCGCTTTTGAGATTGCTTTTTGCCCGAAAATGAGTAAAATTTTCGGGCTTTTAATATGACACCCGGGCTCCGTTCCTCGATGGGGCCCGGTTGTTTTATTCACACAAGAGGATGTTATGGTAACTATTCGTTTAGCACGTCACGGCGCTAAAAAGCGTCCGTTCTACCAGGTTGTTGTGACTGACAGCCGTAATGCACGCAACGGTCGCTTCATCGAGCGCGTTGGTTTCTTCAACCCACTGGCCGCTGGCGCAGAAGAAGAAACTCGTCTGGATCTGGATCGTATCGCTCACTGGGTTGGCCAGGGCGCGACTGTTTCCGATCGCGTTGCTACGCTGATCAAAGCAGCAAACAAAGCAGCTTAATCTGTCACGGTGGTCATGATGAGCAATAAAGCACCTGTTGAACCGATTGTATTGGGCAAAATGGGTTCTTGCTACGGTATCCGTGGTTGGCTCAGAGTGTTTTCCTCCACTGAAGACGCTGATAGCATTTTTAATTACCAGCCCTGGTTTATCCAGAAAGGCGGTAAGTGGGAAGAGGTCGAGCTGGAAAGCTGGCGTCACCACAATCAGGACATCATCATCAAGCTGAAAGGCGTTGACGATCGTGATGCCGCGAATGCACTGACTAATTGTGAAATTGTCGTGGATTCGTCGCAGTTGCCGGAGCTTGAAGAAGGCGACTATTACTGGAAAGACCTTATGGGTTGCCAGGTAGTCACTACTGAAGGCTACAGCCTGGGGAAAGTCATCGACATGATGGAAACCGGGTCCAATGACGTTCTCGTCATTAAGGCAAACCTGAAAGATGCATTTGGCATCAAGGAGCGGTTGGTTCCGTTCCTCGATGGACAGGTTATCAAGAAAGTCGATCTCGCTACTCAAACGATTGAAGTAGATTGGGATCCTGGTTTTTAAATTCTCCGGATAAACGGTAAAAGACGGCGCTATGTGGATTGGCATAATTAGCCTGTTTCCTGAAATGTTCCGCGCGATTACCGATTACGGGGTAACTGGCCGGGCAGTAAAGAATGGCCTGCTGAGCATCCAGAGCTGGAGTCCTCGTGACTTCACGCATGACCGGCACCGTACCGTGGACGATCGTCCTTACGGCGGCGGACCGGGGATGTTAATGATGGTGCAACCCTTACGGGACGCCATTCACACAGCAAAAGCCGCGGCAGGTGAAGGCGCAAAGGTGATTTATCTGTCACCTCAGGGACGCAAGCTTGATCAAGCGGGCGTCAGCGAACTGGCGACGAATCAAAAACTGATTCTGGTCTGTGGTCGCTACGAAGGGATAGATGAGCGCGTAATTCAAACCGAGATTGACGAAGAATGGTCTATCGGCGATTACGTTCTCAGCGGTGGTGAGTTACCCGCAATGACGCTGATTGACTCCGTCGCCCGGTTCATTCCGGGAGTACTGGGCCATGAAGCTTCGGCAACGGAAGATTCCTTTGCCGATGGGTTGCTGGACTGTCCACACTATACCCGTCCTGAAGTGTTAGAAGGGATGGAAGTCCCGGCAGTGTTACTGTCAGGAAACCATGCTGAGATACGTCGCTGGCGTTTGAAGCAGTCGCTGGGCCGAACCTGGCTTAGAAGACCTGAACTTCTGGAAAACCTGGCTCTGACTGAAGAGCAAGCAAAGTTGCTGGCCGAGTTCAAAACTGAACACGCGCAACAGCAGCATGAACATGATGGGAATGCGTAATACGCTCCCGAATATCAGTTTACCCAGGATAAGAGATTAAATTATGAGCAACATTATTAAGCAACTTGAACAAGAGCAGATGAAGCAGGACGTACCTTCCTTCCGTCCAGGTGACACCGTGGAAGTGAAAGTATGGGTTGTTGAAGGTTCCAAAAAACGTCTGCAGGCATTCGAGGGCGTGGTTATCGCTATTCGTAACCGCGGTCTGCACTCTGCATTCACTGTTCGTAAAATTTCCAACGGCGAAGGCGTTGAGCGTGTCTTCCAGACTCACTCTCCGGTAGTTGACAGCATTGCTGTTAAACGTCGTGGTGCTGTACGTAAAGCTAAACTGTACTACCTGCGTGAGCGTACTGGTAAGTCTGCTCGTATTAAAGAGCGTCTGAACTAAGATTCGCTTAAGCGACATCCTGTTAGAAAGGGCTGGCCGAAAGGCTGGCCCTTTTTTTATCCCATCGCATCTCTCGTGTTAACCCTTTCGTCATAAATCATTTACAATGCTGGCCTCTTCCGTGGAGGGTAAGTGATTAACGTACTGCATCAGCATAACTGGAAACGCGCAGCGGCATTGACCGCGCTGTTTGCGATCCTGCTGATCGTGATCGCACCGCTGATCTCCGTCTCGCTGCAAAAAGATCCCATGATTGCCATGCCGGGGATGCATCATGACATGAGCATGATGTCGATGGATGAGCACCACGGCGATATGCAGCACAGCATGCCGGTTGACCATGCGGAAGCCTGTGGCTACTGCGTGCTATTAGCCCACGTGCCGGGCATGATACTCGCGCTGATTGTGCTGCTCAGTATCGTGCTGCAAAGGCTGCGTGTCAGGATGCCGCGTCAGGCGGTCAGCCACTGGCACTTTTTCCCCTGGCTTTATCCTGATACCCGCGCGCCGCCGCGGCAGTCTGCTTTTTCCCTTTAAAAAATATCGATAACTTTTTGCCTTAAATAGGAAAAGTATGACTACCTGCACTCCGCGCGCGGCATGGGGAAACCTGCTGCGTCGACTCCATTTCTATGTCGGGCTGTTTGTCGGCCCGTTTATCTTCTTCGCCGCGCTGACCGGTACGCTGTACGTGGCGACACCGCAGCTGGAAAATATTCTGTACCGGCACGCGCTCCATACGGATTCCGTGGGGGAACTCCAACCGCTGGCGGAACAGATCGCCGTGGCGGAAAAAAACATCGGCACCGAGCTGCGTTTATACGCCGTTCGTCCTGGCCTGGCTGCGGGTGAAACCACCCGGGTGATGTTTGCCGACCCGTCGCTTGGCCCATCGGAGACCCGCGCTATTTTTATCGATCCCGTTACTCTTGCGGTGCGTGGCGATATGACCGTGTATGGCACCAGCGGGATTTTACCGCTACGCCAGACCATTGATTATCTGCATACGTCCCTGATGCTGGGTAACGTTGGTCGGCTCTATAGCGAGCTGGCCGCCTCGTGGATGTGGGTCGCTGCGCTGGGCGGGATTGCGCTGTGGTTTTATACCCGGCCAAAACGTCGGCTCAACAATCGTTTTCAGAACCGGCGTCGCCTGCATGTCACGCTGGGCTGGGTGCTGCTGGGGGGAATGTTGCTGTTTTCTGCGACCGGCCTGACGTGGTCCCAGTGGGCGGGTGGCAACGTGGATAAACTGCGCGCGCAGATGAACTGGCTCACGCCGCAGGTGAACACCACGCTTTCGGGTGCGCCCGTCACGATGGATGAGCACGCTGAACACCATGGGCATCATGCTGGCATGATGATGCCCGACATGACGATGGATCTGACCCAGTTCGATGGCGTATTGCACGCTGCCCGCCAGGCCGGGATTGATGCGAATAAACTCGAAATCCGCCCGGCGAAAAGCGCTGACCAGGCGTGGACCGTGACGGAAATTGACCGCAGCTGGCCGACCCAGGTGGATGCCGTTGCGGTGGATCCAAATTCCATGCAAATTCTGGACAGAACCCGCTTTGAGGATTTCCCGTTAATGGCAAAGCTGACCCGCTGGGGGGTGGATTTCCATATGGGGATCTTATTCGGGCTGGTTAACCAGTTACTGCTCGTCGCATTTGGCCTGGCGCTGTGTGCGCTGATTGTCTGGGGATACCGGATGTGGTGGATGCGTCGTCCGGCGCAATCAACGGCGGATCCGCTTCAGACGCTTTGTCAGTGCTGGCTGGCGCTCCCGGGATGGGGAAAAGCCGTCACGGTGGTGGTCAGCGTATTGCTGGGGCTGGCATTGCCGGTGATGGGCGTGAGCCTGGCGCTGTTTATGCTGATTGACTGGCTACGCTGGCGAGCGGCAACTGGCGTGTCGCTCGCACAATCATCCATTAAATAAGGCTATGGCGTGCTGATGACCACCGCGACCCGACGGTTTTCAGCACGCCCTTGCGCCGTACTGTTGCTGGAAACCGGATATTTTTTACCTAATCCCTGCGTGGTGAGGTTGCTGCGCGGGATATTGGCGCCTTTGGCCCAGACGTCAGCCACTGCATTGGCACGTTTTAACGACAGCGCTTCATTGTAGCTCTCTTCACCGTAATTATCGGTGTGGCCATCCATACGGGCGTGTTTCAGGCCGGTAGCCGCCAGGCGAGAGGCCATGGTGCGGATCTGCGCTTCACTTTCCGGGCGCAGTCTGGCGTCATTTTTATCAAACAGGATCGTATCTGACAGGCCCAAAGACCAGTCGCCATTCAGTTCGTTAAAACCGTATGACTTCATCGCCGCAATTTGCTCAGGGGAGAATTTACCTTCAGGCGGTGACTGACAACCCGTCAGTACCATCGAAGCGAGAAATAACGGCGCGAAGTATCGCTTTAACATATCGTATCCTTTCTAAGTTATTGCTTTTGTACGCTGGTTTTTATCCTGGTACATGTTGCGGTCGGCTTGCTCCAGTAATGCTTCCACAGAGGCACTTTCCCACGCCAGAGCAAAGCCAATGCTAAGTGACATCGTTGCTGTCTGCCCGTTATGCAGATCGAACGGGCGCATAAACTGCTGCGACAACGCAGCACAAATCTGTTGAACCTCCGCGGCAGACTGCACGCCGTACAGCACCATCGCAAACTCGTCACCGCCAAGGCGGTATGACTGATGACGCTTATCGCCAAACTCAACCATCCGGCGGGCGACTTCAATCAGGACGCAATCGCCCGCAGCATGTCCCCAGGTATCGTTAATAAACTTGAAATTATCACCGTCGAGGAAGAGCAGGGCAGTGTTGGTTTTGGCGGAGGCGTCGTGCATTAATGCCGCGATGCTGCTACGAAACGCCGCCCGATTGGCGAGGCCGGTGAGAGGATCGTGCATGGCGGTACGCAGTAGCTGAGCGTTTTTCGCCTGCAGCTTAAGCTGCCACTCTTCCATTTCATCCAGCAGACTGTTGAAGTCTTCGCCAAACTGGTGGAATTCTTCGATGCGGCCATCCTTCACCCGCCGGGAAAAGTTGCGGTTGGTGCGTACGTCATGCACGACATCGGTGATGTTTTGCAGCGCCGTGACCATGCCATGATGCAGAGATTGTGTAATCGTAAGCGCGACGGCGGTGGCAAAAAGAATATAGCCGGTAAGAACGGCAAACGACAGCCAGATGAAATGGCTGATGAGATTATCGCGTGCGGTCAGGCGAATTTCGCCGATCGCATTACCGTTATGCATGATGGGCTGTGCGACCGGGTCGGGGAACAGCCAGCGGCTAACCAATGCACCCAGCGTGTCGTTATTCTCTTCCGGGTTCCAGGACCAGTAAGCAAACCGCTTTTTATGCGCGTTAATAACCTCAGCCACGGCAAACTGGCCCTGTTTACCCAGGGTGGCGAGCGTTTCGTTAGCCGCCAGCGAATCATTAAACACCAGTGAGGCTTCAAGGCTGTGGCTCATTGTTGCGCCGGTTAATTCGAGATTTTTTTGGGCGTATTGCTTTAATGTCACCACAGAAGCAAAACAGAGCAGGAGCCAAATTAACGTCATAGTGATGATGACGCTTATCATGCTGATTCGTCTCAACGTGCTTTTAAACGTTGGACGTGGCGTTGAAGTGATTTCTTTATCCATGCTGCTTATTCCGTGCCAGCATTAATACATCCGGATTGACGCGTACGCCACTGCGCGTCAATGCATCCAGATTAACGGAAAATCTGACCTGGTTATGATCGATTATCAGGCAGAATGCACTGCCAATAACACATTCCGGATTCTGCTCTGAGATTAATAGCAATGCTCTGCCCTGATATTGACTTATTAATTCAAGTTGTTTTGCAGGCGATTCAGCCCCGAAATAAATAGCATCACACGTCGCGGACAGGGCTTCCTGATCGTTACGTACAATGACGGGAGTATAAGGTAACTCGCTTTGCCCCTCTTCGCTGCTCAGTGCTTGCGTGTAGTGAGACGAGGCATAAACGCAGAGTTTAGGTTGCCCGGAAAGTGACGGCCATCGGGTATAGCTCACAATACCCGATACAATCGAACGTACCGATTTATCGGTTTCCGTGAATGTGGCTGCCGGTGCTGGGCCCACCATAAAGAACAGCATTAGCACCAGAGTGAGTCGGAACAAAGAGATCAAGAATGAATTTCTCACCAGAATCCGCCATACCGCTCTGGAAAATAGATGTCCTTACGAGTTGTCGGCAGAATACCATTGTTTATCAAAGCCGTCATTATGTCAGAAATGTACTGAGTACGACCTAAGCTAAATCCTACAGTTGTATATATTCCGGCGTATAAAAAACGGCTTAATTAAGTCTGCTGGAACGCATACTCTTATCCATTCCTTGTTGCCATGATTCATGCAGTTTTGCTGCGTTTTCAACAGTATCACAACTGGCCGGGAAAGATTTACCTGCTACTCCCCAGGCGTGAATAAAACCTTCCTCACACACTTTTTTCTGTCCGTCGGCGTAGCCACGAAGATATTCACTACGATCAACCTGCGGGTCGTTAAAACTATCGGCCAGCGTCTGATTATCTTTAACCGGCAGACCATTCATGGCGTCTTCTTTACCCGCATCAAACCAGCTGGGACTAGTCCAGTCGGGTTGGAAGGTATAAGGGTTGATCTCACAGCCCGATAAAAACAGCGACAACAGCATCAGAGCGATTGAACGCATAGCCATTCTCCTTTTTTCTTCAGCATAGCCTGGCAAAAGAAAGTGAGGGTGTAATTTTATGTTTACGATTTTGTCGGCTGATTTTTGCAGTAAAATTGCTTTTGTAAAGTAAAGTGTACGTATTTTGGATTGAAATCTTTACTTGTTGTGGTATCGTTGTTTCACCTCTTCGAGGAAAACACCTATCGCAAACGAGCTTTACAGGATCGCCATCATGCAAAAAGACGCGCTGAACAACGTACATATCACTGACGAACAGGTTTTGATTACACCGGATCAACTGAAAGCGGAGTTCCCGCTGAGCGCCGCGCAGGAGGCTCAAATTGAGCACTCGCGCCAGACCATTTCTGACATTATCGCTGGCCGCGATCCGCGTCTGCTGGTGGTATGTGGTCCTTGTTCCATTCACGATCCTGAAACCGCCATTGAGTACGCTCGTCGATTTAAAGCATTAGCGGAGGAGGTCAGCGATAGCCTCTACCTGGTGATGCGCGTCTATTTTGAGAAGCCACGTACCACCGTTGGCTGGAAAGGGTTGATTAACGATCCGCACATGGATGGCTCGTTTGATGTGGAAGCCGGTCTGAAGATTGCGCGTCGCCTGCTGGTTGAGCTGGTCAGCATGGGGCTGCCACTGGCAACCGAAGCGCTGGATCCGAACAGCCCGCAGTACCTGGGCGATCTGTTTAGCTGGTCTGCGATTGGTGCGCGTACCACGGAATCACAAACCCACCGTGAAATGGCGTCTGGTCTGTCGATGCCGGTAGGTTTTAAAAACGGGACCGACGGTAGCCTTGCCACGGCGATCAACGCCATGCGCGCCGCGGCCATGCCGCATCGCTTTGTAGGTATTAACCAGGCGGGCCAGGTTTGTCTCCTGCAGACGCAGGGTAATCCGGACGGTCATGTGATCCTGCGTGGCGGTAAAGCGCCAAACTACAGCCCGGCAGATGTGGCACAGTGTGAAAAAGAGATGGAGCAGGCGGGACTGCGCCCGGCACTGATGGTAGATTGCAGTCATGGTAATTCGAACAAAGATTACCGTCGTCAGCCTGCGGTGGCGGAATCGGTGGTCGCACAAATCAAAGACGGCAACCGTTCTATTATCGGTCTGATGATTGAGAGCAATATTCATGAAGGCAATCAATCATCTGAACAACCGCGCAGCGCAATGAAGTACGGTGTGTCCGTGACGGATGCCTGCATCAGCTGGGAAACCACCGATGCGCTGCTGCGTGAGATCCACAAAGATATAAACGGCCAGCTGGCGACGCGTCTGGCTTAAGAGGTTAGGTATGGTTGCTGAATTGACCGCATTACGCGATCAAATTGATGAAGTGGATAAGGCACTGCTGGATCTGTTAGCGCGCCGTATGGCGCTGGTTGCCGAGGTGGGTGAGGTCAAAAGCAAATATGGCCTGCCGATTTACGTTCCGGAGCGCGAGGCCTCCATGCTGGCTTCCCGTCGTAAAGAGGCCCAGGCGCTGGGCGTCTCGCCGGATTTGATTGAAGATGTCTTGCGTCGTGTGATGCGGGAGTCCTACTCCAGCGAAAACGATAAAGGCTTCAAAACCCTTTGTCCGTCCCTGCGCCCGGTCGTTATTGTGGGCGGGGCGGGTCAGATGGGGCGGCTGTTTGAAAAAATGCTGACCCTGTCTGGCTATCAGGTGCGTATCCTGGAAAAAGAGGACTGGGCAAAAGCACCGGAGCTGATGAAAGATGCCGGAATGGTCATCGTCAGCGTGCCGATTCACGTGACGGAGCAGATCATTGCGAAGCTTCCTCCGCTACCTGCAGATTGCATCCTGGTGGACTTAGCATCCGTGAAAAATGGTCCGCTGCAGGCAATGCTGGCTGCGCACACGGGGCCGGTCCTGGGGCTACATCCTATGTTTGGCCCGGACAGCGGCAGCCTGGCGAAACAGGTGGTGGTCTACTGCGATGGTCGTCAGCCGGAAGCCTACCAGTGGTTCCTGGAACAGATTCAGGTTTGGGGCGCGCGGCTGCACCGCATTAGCGCGGTTGAACACGATCAGAATATGGCGTTCATCCAGGCGCTGCGCCACTTTGCGACCTTTGCCTATGGGCTGCATCTGGCGGAAGAGAATGTGCAGCTTGAGCAGTTATTGGCACTCTCTTCGCCTATCTATCGTCTGGAGCTGGCGATGGTGGGGCGTCTGTTTGCTCAGGATCCCCAGCTTTACGCCGACATTATTATGTCGTCTGAGAACAACCTGGCACTAATTAAGCGTTACTACCAGCGATTTGGCGAAGCCATTACGCTGCTGGAGCACGGAGACAAGCAGGCGTTTATCGACAGCTTCCGTAAGGTCGAACACTGGTTTGGCGATTACGCGCAACGTTTCCAGAGCGAGAGCCGCACGCTGTTGCGTCAGGCAAATGACAGTCGCCAGTAATGCGATGATGTATATACTGAAAGCCAGCATTGCTGGCTTTTTTCATTTTGGGGAACTGTCATGGCCGAACCGCAGCTGCTGTTGAACTACACCGGGCATCTGCCCGAATGCCCGACGTGGAGTGCAGAGGAAAATGCGCTTTACTGGGCGGATATTCTTGAAGGTGAGATCCACCGTTATCATTTACCCACGGCGGAACACACCGTGCTCTCTTTCCACGAAGAGGTGGGGTGTTTCGCCCTGCGCGAACGCGGCGGCTTTATCGTCGCGATGCGAAGCGGCATCTGGCTTTCCGATAAACACGGCCTGCTGCAGCGCAAAGTCTGTGATAACCCGTCGAATCCGCAGCTTGCGCGTTTCAATGATGGGGGAACCGATCACCGGGGCCAGTTCTACGCCGGGACCTTCTGGGCACCGGGTGATTACAACGGGGCGCTGCTGATGCGCATTGATAACGATCTGACGCCAAAAGTTATCCAGTGCGACATTCATGGCCACAATGGTCTGGCATTCAGCCCCGACCATCGGTGGATGTTTACCTCTGATACGCCAAACGGCGTTATCTACCGTACCCCGCTGGATGAGCAGGGGGAACCCGGTAAACGGGAGGTATTCCGCCGGTTCAACGACGGCGAAGGGATACCTGACGGTGCTGCGATGGACGTGGAAGGCTGTTACTGGAGTGCGCTGTTTGATGGCTGGCGCATCGCGCGCTTTTCACCTCAGGGAGAGCAACTGGAAGAGTACCGAATGCCGGTCCGTTGCCCAACGATGGTCTGCTTTGGCGGTGACGATATGAAAACGCTGTTTATCACGACCACCCGGGAAAATATGGATGCGCAGGAGGTGGCGCAATATCCCCTCTCCGGCGCTATCTTCACCCTGCCGGTCAGTGTGGCAGGGATGAAGAAAAGCCGGTTTATCGAACGTTAGCTTGGGTCAACCGGTACCACGTTTTCGCTCGGATAACAGCCCAGCACCTTCATTGAACGGGTGATTTCGCTCAGTTCGCGCAGGGCTTTCTGCATGGACGGCGATTCCAGGTTGGCCTGAATGTCGAGATAGAACATCTCTTCCCAGGGATTGCCGTGAATCGGGCGCGATTCGAGCCGGGTCATGATCAGATTGTGGTTACGCAGTACCAGTAGCGCTTCAACCAGTGCGCCTGCCTGCTGCCCGGTTGCCATCAACAGGGTGGTTTTGGCGGGCACCTGATCAGAGACATTAATGGCTTTGCGTGCCAGCACGATGAAGCGGGTAATGTTTTGCGTCTGGTTTGCCAGGTTACGTTCCAGAACCTGGAGACCATACAGCGCACCGCCCGCCTCGCTGCCCAGCGCCGCGACGGTAGGGGAGTTTGCCTGGGCGACTTTTTCCATCGCCGCGGAGGTGCTTTCGGTGTACTCAATTTTCCAGTTCGGATAACGGTTCAGGAACTGACTGCACTGCTGGAACGGCTGCGGATGGCTGTAGACCGTCTCGATGGTGCTCAAATCGGTTGAGCCAGAGACCAGCACGCAGTGATCGATAGGAATTGTCAGCTCCCCAACCAGCGACAGGCTGGTGTGTTGCAGCAGATCGTACACGTCGTTGATGGCACCGGAACTGGTGTTCTCAATCGGCACGACGGCGTAATCCGCCTGGCCGGTTTCCACCTGATTGAAAATATCGGCGAACTTCGCGCAGCCGCTCTCAATGAACTCTTCAAAATGACGTGCAGCGTACTGGCGGGCAGCCAGATGGGAGTAGGAGCCCTTAGGGCCAAGAAACGCGATGCGGGCAGAGTGCGGGTTGGTTTTATTCAGATGCTGCTGCAACAGCGCTTGCTGGGTCAGAACAGAGTCTTCGATGATGAGCTGGAACAAACGGGTGATGTAATGTGCGTCAAGGTGATGGGCTTTGCCGAGTTGAATCAGACGTTCCAGCAGGTCGCGTTCGCGGTCGATATCACGTACCGGACGGTGGGAGTCCAGTTTGGCTTTACCCACTTCGATGGCGAGCGCGCGGCGTTCAGCCAGAAGTGCCAGTAATTTTTCATCCAGCGCGCTGATTTTTACTCGCAGATCCAGTAACGGGTTTTCCGGTGTCATAGTGTTGTCTGTCTCGTTTTATCGTTATCAATAAAAAAGGCCTCCCGGTGTGGGAGGCCTTGTTGTTCGTCTTCGCATTCTTTATCACACGACGAAACGCCTCCCGTTCAGGGGAAGGTAAAAAAGAATGCGAAGAAAAACGGCGTCAGTTTCATGAAATCATCCTGTGGTTGATAACGTTAAAGTACCCGTACTGTTTTCACCCTGTCAATAAAAAACGCGCCCGAAGGCGCGTTGGCGGTAAACTCAATTTAAAGGATTACTCTTCTTCAACTTCTTCCGCGAAGCTGGCGTCTTTCACCGAGGTCGTGGCGCGACGGGCTTCACCTTTGTGCTGCACTTTATTGAGCTGCCGTTCCAGCTTGTTGATCAAATCGTTAATAGCGGTGTACATATCCTCGTGTTTTGCGCTGGCGACCAGATGGCCGTTTGGAGTATTGATAGTTGCGTCAGCGATGAAACCCTGCGGCTCCTTAGACAGGATGATATGTGGATTAATCAAGTGTGTTTGCCATTTATCCAGTTTGGCGAGACGGTCTGCGACGTGCTGGCGAATTGCCGGGGTAATTTCCATTTGTTTGCTGGTAATGTTCATTGTCATAAATTTTACCTCTTGTCTTTCCGTCTTGGTGATTCCAGCATACCTGTCCTAATGTCAAAATGTGTGATTTAGATCACGTTATTTTGTCGGTTTTTGTCAGGGAATCTTTTTGTGAGGCAGGGCAGGAAGAGGTGAGATTTACCTTGTCGAAGGCAAAAATTGCGGTCATAGTTGATAGGATGTGTTGAAGCTAAACCGCTTCAGCTTTGTCTGAATTGAATAAAAAAACGGCAGCCCGCTCGCTGCCGTTTTGCTTTGACGTCGCTATCAGGTGTTGCTGCTGTTCGCGGCGATGATTTTTGCTACCTTGTCTGCCTGTGCGGTCATCTGCATCTGGCGGTAAGCATTCTCCATCAGCTTCAGGCCGTCGCGGGTCGCCTGCGTATCCGGATAATCACGCAGCATTCCTTCTACACGGTTAACCACGGCAACCCATGCGCCACGACGGGTGTAGTATTCAGCAACCGAGTATTCGTATTTCGCCAGTCGGTCTTTCAGGAACACCAGACGTTTGGTGGCGTCGGTTACGTACTGGCTGTTCGGATAGCCGCGCACCAGTTTGGAAAAGTCGTTGAACGCATCACGCGCATGCTGTGGGTCACGGTCGGAGCGATCCACACCGAAGAAGCCCTGCAGGGCACTGTCATCCAGCGCCATGTTGGTAAGACCGCGCATGTACATTACATAGTCGATGTTAGGATGAGTCGGGTTCAGACGCATGAAACGATCGATGGTTGCCTGAGCCAGCGGCAGATCGGCATTTTTATAGTATGCGTAGATGAGATCTAACTGTACCTGCTGCGAATACGGACCAAATGGATAGCGATTATCCAACGCTTCCAGTTGCGTTATCGCCTGTTTCCAGTTACCGTCCTGCAACTTTTGTTGTGCAGTCGCATAGATTTCATTCGGCGGATTGTCAGGGACCTGTTCATTTGAACCGGAGCAGCCCACCAAAGCCAGGCTCAACGTGGCCGCTGCCACCAGATATTTCATGCGCGTCATGACGTTTTGACTTTCCTCAAATGTTTGTCCGGGAGAAACTCTGTTCCTGCTCCCGATTAAGACCAGCTACAATAGCACACTATATTAAACGGCAAAGCCGTAAAACCCAACGTTAAACGAAGAAGCAGTTTATGGCACAACGAGTAGAACTCACCGCAACAGTCTCCGAAAATCAGCTCGGTCAACGCTTAGATCAAGCTTTGGCCGAATTGTTCCCTGATTATTCGCGTTCACGCATAAAAGAATGGATTCTTGACCAGCGCGTGCTGGTAAACGGTAAAGTCTGGGACAAACCGAAAGAGAAAGTGTTAGGTGGGGAAGCTGTCGCCATCAATGCTGAAATCGAAGAGGAAATCCGCTTCGAGCCACAGGATATCCCACTGGATATCGTCTATGAAGATGATGACATTCTGGTGATTAACAAGCCGCGCGACCTCGTTGTTCATCCGGGAGCGGGGAATCCTGACGGTACGGTACTTAACGCACTTCTCCATTATTATCCGCCGATTGCTGATGTGCCGCGTGCCGGTATCGTGCATCGTCTGGATAAAGACACCACCGGTCTGATGGTGGTGGCAAAGACCGTACCTGCCCAGACTCGCCTGGTGGAATCACTGCAGCTGCGTGAGATCACCCGCGAATATGAAGCCGTGGCTATTGGCCATATGACTGCTGGCGGTACGGTTGATGAGCCGATCAGCCGTCACCCTACCAAACGTACTCATATGTCGGTGCATCCGATGGGTAAACCGGCGGTGACGCACTATCGCATTATGGAACATTTCCGCATTCATACGCGTCTGCGTTTGCGTCTGGAGACCGGTCGTACCCACCAGATCCGCGTGCATATGGCGCACATCACCCATCCGCTGGTGGGGGATCAGGTTTACGGTGGTCGTCCGCGTCCGCCAAAAGGAGCATCGGACGAGTTCATTAGCGTACTGCGCAAGTTTGATCGTCAGGCGCTGCACGCCACCATGCTGCGCCTTTATCACCCTGTTTCAGGGATTCAAATGGAATGGCATGCGCCGATCCCGCAGGATATGGTGGAGCTTATTGACGCCATGCGCGCGGATTTTGAAGAACACAAAGATCAAGTGGACTGGTTATGACCAAACTGATTGTTCCGGAGTGGCCACTGCCTGAAGGTGTGGCAGCCTGCAGTTCAACCCGCGTTGGCGGGGTAAGTCAGGGGGCGTGGGCGTCTTTGAACCTTGGCGCACACTGCGGCGACAACCTGGAACACGTTGAAGAAAACCGCTCGCGGCTGTTTGCTGCGGGCAACTTACCGTCTAAACCGGTGTGGCTTGAGCAGGTTCACGGTAAAGCCGTGCTGAAGTTGACGGGAGAACCCTACGCGTCTAAACGTGCCGATGCCTCCTACAGCGATACGCAGGGAACAGTATGCGCGGTGATGACAGCCGATTGCCTGCCGGTGCTGTTTTGTAACCGTGCGGGTACCGAGGTTGCGGCTGCTCATGCGGGCTGGCGTGGTCTGTGTGAAGGCGTGCTGGAAGAAACCGTCGCCTGCTTCAAAGACGATCCTGCAAATATCATTGCCTGGCTTGGCCCGGCAATTGGTCCTCAGGCATTCGAGGTGGGCCCAGAGGTTCGTGAAGCGTTTATGGCAAAAGATCCGCAAGCCGTTAACGCTTTCGAACCCGTGGGGGAAAAATATCTGGCCGATATTTATCAGCTTGCACGTCAGCGTCTGAATAATGTCAAGGTGACGCAGATCTTCGGCGGTGACCGCTGTACGTTCACCGAAAAGGGTGATTTCTTCTCTTATCGCCGCGACAAGACGACGGGGCGTATGGCAAGTTTTATTTGGCTGATATAACCTAAAGAATCAAGACGATCCGGCACGTGCCGTTTTCTTTTCACATAATTCAGGTCATTAACCTTGAATAATTGAGGGATGACCTCATTTAATCTCCAGTAGCAAATTTGACCTGTTATGGGAGGAGTTATGCGTCTGGATCGTCTTACTAATAAATTCCAGCTTGCTCTCGCCGATGCCCAGTCCCTTGCACTGGGGCACGACAACCAATTCATCGAACCTCTTCATTTAATGAGCGCCTTGCTGAATCAGGAAGGGGGATCGGTACGTCCATTATTAACATCTGCTGGCATTAATGCTGGCCAGTTACGCACTGCCATCGATCAGGCGCTGAGCCGTTTACCGCAGGTAGAAGGTACCGGCGGCGACGTTCAGCCGTCCCAGGATCTGGTGCGGGTGCTGAACCTTTGCGACAAGCTGGCGCAAAAACGTGGGGACAACTTTATTTCGTCGGAACTGTTTGTTCTGGCGGCGCTTGAATCACGCGGTACCCTGACCGACCTGCTGAAAACTGCCGGCGCAACCACGGCCAATGTGACTCAGGCGATTGAGAAAATGCGTGGGGGTGAAAGCGTGAACGATCAGGGAGCCGAAGACCAACGTCAGGCTTTGAAAAAATTTACGGTCGATCTGACCGAGCGTGCTGAGCAGGGTAAACTTGACCCGGTGATCGGCCGTGATGAAGAAATTCGCCGTACTATTCAGGTTCTACAGCGCCGTACCAAAAACAACCCGGTGCTGATTGGTGAACCGGGTGTTGGTAAAACCGCCATCGTTGAAGGACTGGCGCAGCGTATTGTAAACGGTGAAGTACCGGAAGGGCTGAAAGGCCGCCGTGTACTGGCGCTGGATATGGGGGCGCTGGTGGCCGGGGCGAAGTATCGCGGTGAATTTGAAGAGCGTCTGAAAGGGGTGCTTAACGATCTGGCAAAACAGGAAGGCAATGTCATTCTGTTTATCGATGAGTTGCACACCATGGTCGGTGCCGGTAAAGCAGACGGCGCGATGGATGCCGGGAACATGCTGAAACCTGCACTGGCACGCGGTGAACTTCACTGTGTGGGTGCCACGACGCTGGACGAGTACCGTCAGTACATTGAAAAAGATGCTGCACTTGAACGTCGTTTCCAGAAGGTGTTTGTCGCGGAACCAAGCGTGGAAGATACCATCGCGATCCTGCGTGGTCTGAAAGAACGTTATGAGCTGCACCACCATGTGCAGATCACTGACCCGGCGATTGTTGCGGCAGCGACGCTTTCGCATCGTTATATCGCCGACCGTCAGTTACCGGATAAAGCGATCGACCTTATCGATGAGGCCGCATCCAGCATTCGTATGCAGATAGACTCGAAACCGGAAGAGTTGGACAGACTCGACCGTCGTATTATTCAGCTCAAACTGGAACAGCAGGCACTCAAGAAAGAGTCTGATGAAGCCAGTAAAAAACGCCTCGATATGCTAAATGAGGAACTGGACGATAAAGAGCGCCAGTATTCTGAGTTAGAAGAAGAGTGGAAGGCAGAGAAAGCGTCACTCTCTGGCACTCAGACCATTAAGGCTGAACTTGAACAGGCAAAAATTGCCATTGAGCAGGCGCGTCGAGTGGGTGACCTGGCGCGAATGTCTGAGCTGCAGTACGGCAAAATCCCTGAGCTGGAGAAACAGCTTGAGATTGCGACGCAGTCTGAAGGCAAAACGATGCGTCTGTTACGTAACAAAGTAACGGATGCGGAAATTGCAGAGGTGCTGGCGCGCTGGACCGGTATTCCGGTAGCACGCATGATGGAAAGCGAACGCGATAAACTGCTGCGCATGGAGCAGGATCTGCATCAGCGCGTGATTGGCCAGGACGAGGCGGTTGAAGCGGTTTCCAACGCCATCCGTCGTAGCCGCGCCGGATTGTCTGATCCTAATCGTCCGATTGGTTCGTTCCTGTTCCTGGGCCCTACCGGGGTGGGTAAAACCGAGCTGTGTAAGGCGCTGGCTAACTTTATGTTCGACAGCGACGATGCGATGGTGCGTATCGACATGTCCGAGTTTATGGAGAAACACTCCGTTTCACGTCTGGTGGGTGCGCCTCCGGGATATGTCGGTTATGAAGAAGGTGGTTACCTGACAGAAGCGGTACGCCGTCGCCCTTATTCCGTCATCCTGCTGGACGAAGTGGAAAAAGCGCACCCGGATGTGTTCAATATTCTGCTGCAGGTCCTGGATGATGGTCGTCTGACCGACGGGCAGGGGAGAACGGTGGATTTCCGTAATACGGTCGTGATCATGACATCGAACCTGGGTTCCGATTTGATTCAGGAACGTTTCGGTGAACTGGATTACAGCCATATGAAGGATCTGGTTCTGGGTGTGGTTAGCCATAACTTCCGTCCGGAGTTCATCAACCGTATCGATGAAGTGGTGGTATTCCATCCTCTGGGTGAGAAACACATTGCTTCGATTGCACAGATCCAGCTGCAGCGTCTGTACAAACGTCTGGAAGAGCGTGGATATGAAATTCACATCTCTGACGATGCGCTGAAACTGCTGAGCGAAAATGGTTACGATCCGGTTTACGGGGCGCGTCCGTTGAAACGTGCTATCCAGCAGCAGATCGAAAACCCGCTGGCGCAGCAGATACTGTCAGGCGAACTGGTTCCGGGCAAAGTTATCCGTCTGGAAGCCAACGACGACCGAATTGTGGCAGTGCAGTAAGTCACAAAACGCAAAAACGAGCCGCTTGCGGCTCGTTTTTGTTTAAAAACCAGGCCAGAATTGAGGTCTGGGATGTAATTTGCCTGGAAAGTGAGCGGTCAGTAAATAATTTTCACTTTATCCTTGCAGCTTCAGAATAACTCCCTATAATGCGCCTCCACTGACACGGAATAACGGCACACACGCCGCCGGGTCAGCAGAGAAAAGCAAATTAAACGCTTGACTCTGAAGCGGGAAAGCGTAATATGCACACCCCGCGCCGCAGCGAAAACGAAGCGGCACTGCTCTTTAACAATTTATCAGACAATCTGTGTGGGCACTCAAAGTGACATGGATTCTTAACGTCCTCGGACGAAAAATGAATACCAAGTCTCAACGAGTGAACACGTAATTCATTACGAAGTTTAATTCATTGAGCATCAAACTTTTAAATTGAAGAGTTTGATCATGGCTCAGATTGAACGCTGGCGGCAGGCCTAACACATGCAAGTCGAACGGTAGCACAGAGAGCTTGCTCTCGGGTGACGAGTGGCGGACGGGTGAGTAATGTCTGGGAAACTGCCTGATGGAGGGGGATAACTACTGGAAACGGTAGCTAATACCGCATAATGTCGCAAGACCAAAGAGGGGGACCTTCGGGCCTCTTGCCATCAGATGTGCCCAGATGGGATTAGCTAGTAGGTGGGGTAACGGCTCACCTAGGCGACGATCCCTAGCTGGTCTGAGAGGATGACCAGCCACACTGGAACTGAGACACGGTCCAGACTCCTACGGGAGGCAGCAGTGGGGAATATTGCACAATGGGCGCAAGCCTGATGCAGCCATGCCGCGTGTATGAAGAAGGCCTTCGGGTTGTAAAGTACTTTCAGCGGGGAGGAAGGTGTTGTGGTTAATAACCGCAGCAATTGACGTTACCCGCAGAAGAAGCACCGGCTAACTCCGTGCCAGCAGCCGCGGTAATACGGAGGGTGCAAGCGTTAATCGGAATTACTGGGCGTAAAGCGCACGCAGGCGGTCTGTCAAGTCGGATGTGAAATCCCCGGGCTCAACCTGGGAACTGCATTCGAAACTGGCAGGCTGGAGTCTTGTAGAGGGGGGTAGAATTCCAGGTGTAGCGGTGAAATGCGTAGAGATCTGGAGGAATACCGGTGGCGAAGGCGGCCCCCTGGACAAAGACTGACGCTCAGGTGCGAAAGCGTGGGGAGCAAACAGGATTAGATACCCTGGTAGTCCACGCCGTAAACGATGTCGATTTGGAGGTTGTGCCCTTGAGGCGTGGCTTCCGGAGCTAACGCGTTAAATCGACCGCCTGGGGAGTACGGCCGCAAGGTTAAAACTCAAATGAATTGACGGGGGCCCGCACAAGCGGTGGAGCATGTGGTTTAATTCGATGCAACGCGAAGAACCTTACCTGGTCTTGACATCCACAGAACTTTCCAGAGATGGATTGGTGCCTTCGGGAACTGTGAGACAGGTGCTGCATGGCTGTCGTCAGCTCGTGTTGTGAAATGTTGGGTTAAGTCCCGCAACGAGCGCAACCCTTATCCTTTGTTGCCAGCGGTCCGGCCGGGAACTCAAAGGAGACTGCCAGTGATAAACTGGAGGAAGGTGGGGATGACGTCAAGTCATCATGGCCCTTACGACCAGGGCTACACACGTGCTACAATGGCGCATACAAAGAGAAGCGACCTCGCGAGAGCAAGCGGACCTCATAAAGTGCGTCGTAGTCCGGATTGGAGTCTGCAACTCGACTCCATGAAGTCGGAATCGCTAGTAATCGTAGATCAGAATGCTACGGTGAATACGTTCCCGGGCCTTGTACACACCGCCCGTCACACCATGGGAGTGGGTTGCAAAAGAAGTAGGTAGCTTAACCTTCGGGAGGGCGCTTACCACTTTGTGATTCATGACTGGGGTGAAGTCGTAACAAGGTAACCGTAGGGGAACCTGCGGTTGGATCACCTCCTTACCTTAAAGAACCTGCCTTTGCAGTGCTCACACAGATTGTCTGATGAAAAGTAAATAGCAAGGCGTCTTGCGATTGAGACTGTACGTCCCCTTCGTCTAGAGGCCCAGGACACCGCCCTTTCACGGCGGTAACAGGGGTTCGAATCCCCTAGGGGACGCCACTTGCTGGTTCGTGAGTGAAAGTCACCTGCCGTCATATCTCAAAACTGACTTGCGAGTCATGTTTGAGATATTTGCTCTTTAAAAATCTGGATCAAGCTGAAAATTGAAACGACACATCTTTAATGGTGTGTTCGAGTCTCTCAAATTTTCGCAATCATGAAGTGAAACATCTTCGGGTTGTGAGGTTAAGCGACTAAGCGTACACGGTGGATGCCCTGGCAGTCAGAGGCGATGAAGGACGTGCTAATCTGCGAAAAGCGCCGGCGAGGTGATATGAACCCTTGACCCGGCGATGTCCGAATGGGGAAACCCAGTGCAATCCGTTGCACTATCGTTAACTGAATACATAGGTTAACGAGGCGAACCGGGGGAACTGAAACATCTAAGTACCCCGAGGAAAAGAAATCAACCGAGATTCCCCCAGTAGCGGCGAGCGAACGGGGAGCAGCCCAGAGTCTGAATCAGCTTGTGTGTTAGTGGAAGCGTCTGGAAAGTCGCACGGTACAGGGTGAAAGTCCCGTACACGAAAACACACAGGCTGTGAACTCGAAGAGTAGGGCGGGACACGTGGTATCCTGTCTGAATATGGGGGGACCATCCTCCAAGGCTAAATACTCCTGACTGACCGATAGTGAACCAGTACCGTGAGGGAAAGGCGAAAAGAACCCCGGCGAGGGGAGTGAAAAAGAACCTGAAACCGTGTACGTACAAGCAGTGGGAGCACCTTCGTGGTGTGACTGCGTACCTTTTGTATAATGGGTCAGCGACTTATATTCTGTAGCAAGGTTAACCGTATAGGGGAGCCGAAGGGAAACCGAGTCTTAACTGGGCGTTAAGTTGCAGGGTATAGACCCGAAACCCGGTGATCTAGCCATGGGCAGGTTGAAGGTTGGGTAACACTAACTGGAGGACCGAACCGACTAATGTTGAAAAATTAGCGGATGACCTGTGGCTGGGGGTGAAAGGCCAATCAAACCGGGAGATAGCTGGTTCTCCCCGAAAGCTATTTAGGTAGCGCCTCGTGAACTCATCTTCGGGGGTAGAGCACTGTTTCGGCTAGGGGGCCATCCCGGCTTACCAACCCGATGCAAACTACGAATACCGAAGAATGTTATCACGGGAGACACACGGCGGGTGCTAACGTCCGTCGTGAAGAGGGAAACAACCCAGACCGCCAGCTAAGGTCCCAAAGTCATGGTTAAGTGGGAAACGATGTGGGAAGGCCCAGACAGCCAGGATGTTGGCTTAGAAGCAGCCATCATTTAAAGAAAGCGTAATAGCTCACTGGTCGAGTCGGCCTGCGCGGAAGATGTAACGGGGCTAAACCATGCACCGAAGCTGCGGCAGCGACGCTTATGCGTTGTTGGGTAGGGGAGCGTTCTGTAAGCCGTTGAAGGTGGCCTGTGAGGGTTGCTGGAGGTATCAGAAGTGCGAATGCTGACATAAGTAACGATAAAGCGGGTGAAAGGCCCGCTCGCCGGAAGACCAAGGGTTCCTGTCCAACGTTAATCGGGGCAGGGTGAGTCGACCCCTAAGGCGAGGCCGAAAGGCGTAGTCGATGGGAAACAGGTTAATATTCCTGTACTTGGTGTTACTGCGAAGGGGGGACGGAGAAGGCTATGTTAGCCGGGCGACGGTTGTCCCGGTTTAAGCATGTAGGCGGAGGTTCCAGGTAAATCCGGTACCTTTTAACGCTGAGGTGTGATGACGAGGCACTACGGTGCTGAAGTAACAAATGCCCTGCTTCCAGGAAAAGCCTCTAAGCATCAGGTAACACGAAATCGTACCCCAAACCGACACAGGTGGTCAGGTAGAGAATACCAAGGCGCTTGAGAGAACTCGGGTGAAGGAACTAGGCAAAATGGTGCCGTAACTTCGGGAGAAGGCACGCTGATATGTAGGTGAAGCCCCTGCGGGTGGAGCTGAAATCAGTCGAAGATACCAGCTGGCTGCAACTGTTTATTAAAAACACAGCACTGTGCAAACACGAAAGTGGACGTATACGGTGTGACGCCTGCCCGGTGCCGGAAGGTTAATTGATGGGGTTAGCGGTAACGCGAAGCTCTTGATCGAAGCCCCGGTAAACGGCGGCCGTAACTATAACGGTCCTAAGGTAGCGAAATTCCTTGTCGGGTAAGTTCCGACCTGCACGAATGGCGTAATGATGGCCAGGCTGTCTCCACCCGAGACTCAGTGAAATTGAACTCGCTGTGAAGATGCAGTGTACCCGCGGCAAGACGGAAAGACCCCGTGAACCTTTACTATAGCTTGACACTGAACACTGGTCCTTGATGTGTAGGATAGGTGGGAGGCTTTGAAGCGTGGACGCCAGTCTGCGTGGAGCCATCCTTGAAATACCACCCTTTAATGGCTGGTGTTCTAACGTAGACCCTTTACCCGGGTTGCGGACAGTGTATGGTGGGTAGTTTGACTGGGGCGGTCTCCTCCCAAAGAGTAACGGAGGAGCACGAAGGTTAGCTAATCCTGGTCGGACATCAGGAGGTTAGTGCAATGGCATAAGCTAGCTTGACTGCGAGAGTGACGGCTCGAGCAGGTGCGAAAGCAGGTCATAGTGATCCGGTGGTTCTGAATGGAAGGGCCATCGCTCAACGGATAAAAGGTACTCCGGGGATAACAGGCTGATACCGCCCAAGAGTTCATATCGACGGCGGTGTTTGGCACCTCGATGTCGGCTCATCACATCCTGGGGCTGAAGTAGGTCCCAAGGGTATGGCTGTTCGCCATTTAAAGTGGTACGCGAGCTGGGTTTAGAACGTCGTGAGACAGTTCGGTCCCTATCTGCCGTGGGCGCTGGAGAATTGAGGGGGGCTGCTCCTAGTACGAGAGGACCGGAGTGGACGCATCACTGGTGTTCGGGTTGTCATGCCAATGGCACTGCCCGGTAGCTAAATGCGGAAGAGATAAGTGCTGAAAGCATCTAAGCACGAAACTTGCCCCGAGATGAGTTCTCCCTGAGACTTAAAGTCTCCTGAAGGAACGTTAAAGACGATGACGTTGATAGGTCGGGTGTGTAAGCGCAGCGATGCGTTGAGCTAACCGATACTAATGAACCGTGAGGCTTAACCTTACAACGCCGAAGATGTTTTGGCGAAGAGACAGAATTTCAGCTTTGATTCAGAGTCCGAAGGATTTTGCGCTGAGACAAGGCGGCAAGCGAAGGAAAGGAAGGAGCATACTGAGGTATGTGACTGACTTTACGAGAGCAGCCAACGCAGTATCAGCCCAAAAGACACAGGACAGAGCACAAGAATTTGCCTGGCGGCTGTAGCGCGGTGGTCCCACCTGACCCCATGCCGAACTCAGAAGTGAAACGCCGTAGCGCCGATGGTAGTGTGGGGTCTCCCCATGTGAGAGTAGGGAACTGCCAGGCATCAAATAAGAAGAACCCCGTACCGTAAGGTGCGGGGTTTTTTGCTTTTGTTTTCTCCCTCACCCAGCGGGAGAGGGCATCAGACCGCACCATTCCCCTCCTGGGCTTTCTCCGGAACTTACCTTGCTAACGAAATTTGTGATCTCTCTCGCAATGTTATTGATAACAAAATAATAACATTTAATTTACAAGGTATTGAGTTCCTTCAGAGCTCAACATGCCGTTGTTTATGGCAGGAGTATAATCATAATGACCGAAAGCATTACATCGAACGGGACGCTGGTTGCCAGTGATACCCGAAGAAGGGTATGGGCAATTGTTAGTGCCTCATCCGGTAACCTGGTTGAATGGTTCGACTTTTACGTCTACTCATTCTGTTCACTTTACTTCGCACATATTTTCTTCCCGTCAGGAAACACCACAACGCAGCTACTGCAAACGGCAGGTGTATTTGCAGCAGGATTCTTAATGCGGCCGATTGGTGGCTGGTTATTTGGCCGTATCGCAGACCGTCGCGGGCGTAAAACCTCCATGCTGATCTCGGTCTGCATGATGTGTTTTGGTTCCCTTATCATCGCCTGTCTGCCGGGGTATGACGCTATCGGAACCTGGGCTCCCGCCCTTTTATTGCTGGCTCGTTTATTCCAGGGACTCTCCGTTGGGGGAGAGTACGGCACCAGCGCCACGTACATGAGTGAAATTGCACTTGAAGGTCGGAAGGGTTTTTACGCCTCTTTCCAGTATGTCACGCTCATCGGCGGTCAACTGCTGGCCATTCTGGTTGTCGTGATCCTGCAGCAGATCCTCACAGACAGCCAGCTTCATGAATGGGGATGGCGAATTCCTTTCGCGATGGGAGCTGCACTGGCGATCGTCGCGCTTTGGCTGCGCCGTCAGTTAGACGAAACCTCGCAAAAAGAGGTCAGGGCGCTGAAGGAAGCGGGATCGTTTAAAGGACTGTGGCGAAACCGCAAAGCTTTCCTGATGGTTCTCGGTTTCACCGCCGGTGGTTCACTCAGTTTTTATACTTTTACCACCTACATGCAAAAGTATCTGGTGAATACCACGGGAATGCACGCCAACGTCGCCAGCGTCATCATGACCGCCGCGCTCTTCGTCTTTATGCTGATACAGCCGCTAATTGGTGCGCTCTCAGATAAGATCGGCCGTCGCACATCGATGTTGATTTTTGGTGGTATGTCCGCCTTATGTACCGTCCCCATTTTAACCGCGCTTCAGCACGTCTCATCACCTTATGCCGCATTTGCTCTGGTGATGCTGGCGATGGTGATTGTGAGTTTCTACACCTCGATCAGCGGAATACTCAAGGCCGAGATGTTCCCGGCACAGGTACGTGCTTTGGGAGTAGGGCTTTCTTATGCGGTCGCCAATGCCCTGTTTGGTGGTTCGGCGGAGTACGTTGCGCTGTCCCTGAAATCATGGGGAAGCGAAACGACATTCTTCTGGTATGTGACGATCATGGGGGCGCTGGCCTTTATCGTATCCCTGATGCTGCATCGCAAAGGGAAAGGTATTCGTCTTTAATAATGCGCCATCTGCCACACGGCATAGCCGGTCGTGGCACCGGCAACATCCCAGGCAAAATCTTTCCAGCTCCAGCCGCTCCCTGAGGGGCGGCTATCCCATAATTCTTTCGATGCCCCAAGGCTGACTGAGAACATCAGGCCGATTGCCGCACTACGATCCCGGCTATACCCCTGGTGCTGGGCGTACTCATTACCGGCAGCGGACAACATCGCGGATGCGAGGAAGTGTTGCGCTTTATCCTGGCCGGACCAACTATCGTTCGCCATATGGCTACAGCCGGTTAAACAGAGGGTCATGACTAACAGAAGAAGACGCATCAACAGCTCCATAAAAAAGCCCTGCGGGTGGCAGGGCCTGGATATTACAGAATACGGCTGATAAGACGATCGATACGGATGCGACGCAAACGGCGAATAAGCTTACGAACCTTCACCGGATAATCGGCAATGCTCTGTAGCTCGCGGTAATGACGAACAACCGTCGTATGTGTACGAATAAGTTCCAGTTCACGTTCACGCTGTGCGGCCAGCTCATGTTGTGGATCGTGGATCAGAATCGCGTTTTCCAGATCCAGACGCCAGGCACGAGGGTTCAGGTTGTTGCCGGTCAGCAGCATCCATTCATCATCAACCCACATTCCTTTGAGATGATAGCTGTTATCTTCATCTTTCCAGAGACGCACCACCAGCTGGTCGGTGTTTACGTAATACTGTAAGCGACTGAGGAAACGACGCAGGTTAATCTCATAAAGGTAGGGCAGGGCGCCGATGATTTTGAAGGGTTGATCTTCAGGAATGAAAAAGTCATTTGCCGTTTTATCACCGACAATGATTTCCACTTTTTTACCGTCGCGCAGCAGCTGAATGATATTGCGCACCAGCACGGCGGGAAGGTTAAAGTACGGCGTACAGATAGTGAGCTTCTGCTCCGCGCACGGCATCAGATGGAAAATCGTTTTGTTCAGCAGGCTGGATTTGCCTAAGCCCACCAGAGGTGTAACGGACAACTCCTCGTTGTTTGCATCGCCCTGGAAATGATAAACCGCATCGCGCAGCTCCTGGCGGAACGCGCGAACGTCGTTTTTGATTTCCGGGCTTTTCGGTCGATGAGGATCGTCAAGGCGATTCACACCACGGCCATGTACCAGATGCTTATCCACCCAGTTAAACATGATGTCGGCCATCTGCGAATTACGGATCAGATGGTAGCGGTCGTAGCGATACTTATCGAGCTGATGAAGGTAAACATCATTCAGACTCGCGCCACTATAAAGCACGCTGTCATCGATGATGAACCCTTTGAAATGGAGTACGCCAAGCGCTTCACGGGTATTCACTGGCACCCCGTAAACAGGGACATCAACGCCAGGATTTTCCTGCGCCGTGCGGCAATACCAGTCTGCATTTGTATTTGAAGCAGCAGCGCCAATACGGCCACGCTGAGCGCGGTGCCAGTCAACCAGCACGCGAACATCCAGTTCAGGACGCTGACGCTTGGCTTCGTAGAGCGCATTCAGGATCGCGCGGCCACCTTCATCTTGTTCAAGATAGAGTGCCACAATGCAAATGCGTCGCGTGGCGCTGGCAATCTTTTCCAGAAGCGTCTCCCGAAAATGAGCGGGAGCGTAAAAGAACTCTACATCATCAACTGACTGAGAAA
Source organism: Enterobacter cloacae subsp. cloacae ATCC 13047 (assembly GCF_000025565.1). NCBI lineage: Bacteria > Pseudomonadati > Pseudomonadota > Gammaproteobacteria > Enterobacterales > Enterobacteriaceae > Enterobacter > Enterobacter cloacae. The sequence goes on along the minus strand of NC_014121.1, from coordinate 4,015,526 downwards.
TCTTCGGTAGTTGAGCAAGGTGTTGTTGATGTTTATTACGCTTAAATTTTGACAACATCACAGTGCGTTTCTTCTCTGTTCATTGAAGGGTTGTCTGTACCATGCAAACAACATAAGCGGACAATGATACCACCAGTCCCGTCCAAAGTGGGTAACATTTCCAGTAGCTTACTCGGGTTTATCCGGCGATTTCAGAGTGAGGGAGAGGGCAACAATCCCCTCGTCCAGCTGAATATCAACATCAAAACCGAGTTTTCGCGCCAGGGTCACCATACCGCGATTGTTTGGCATAGTAATGCCATTCAGGCGTAACAATCCGTGATCGCGCGTATAACTGATGAGTTTTTCCAGTAGCCGCCGCCCAAGGCCCAGGCCTTTAAGATCGGAGCGCACCAGTACGGCAAACTCCGCATCGACGTTATCCGGATCTGAAATAGCACGCGTCACGCCAAGGATCTCATCACCGTTTTCGGAACGACGAACGGCGACAAAGGCCATTTCTCGATCGTAGTCGATCTGGGTCATATTGGCTAAATCATCGTGGGTAAATTCGTTGATTTCGCTGAAGTAGCGATAGTAAAGATCCTCTTTCGTGACCTGAGAGATAAACGTTCGCAGTTGCGGTTCGTCTTCCGGCAAAATGGGGCGAAACAGCGAACGCTCACCGTTCTTCATCTCCACCCACTCTTCCAGTTGCAGAGGATAAGGACGGATCGCCAGGCGGCTCTCTCTGTCGCCTTCGAATGGCGCGATATCCAGGGTGACGTCCAGCGCCGTGAACTCATTGCCGGAGGCGAGCAGAGGATGAATGTCCAGACGCTGGATCTCCGCGCAATCGACTATCAGGTTTGAGACCTGCACCAGGAACTGGCTTAACCCCGCAATATCGAGCGGACGCAGGGCGCTCCGGCCACGGATTTTTTTGCTTTTGATGGCCTGAATAATCAGATAGCGAGCAAGGTTCATGTTCAACGGCGGTAAAGCCACCACGGCTTGTTCTTCAGGGCGCCATTCCACGCCACCTTCTCCCAGCATGATGAGCGGGCCAAAAACCGGATCGTGCTCAACAACCACCCGCAGTTCCTGTGCGCCCGCGCGGTTCGCCATGCTTTGCACCAGCAGTCCGTGGATTCTGGCCTGAGGCCAGGCCATTTTTACGCGGTCGAAAATAGCATCTGCCGCTTGCTGAACTTCAGCCGCGGTTCGAAGATACAGCATTACCCCCTGCACATCGGACTTGTGGGGAATATCCGGTGAGCGAAGCTTAAGGGCGACCGGATAACCAATCTGTTCGGCAATATGTACTGCTTCCGCGCTGTCGCTGGCGATCCAGGTTGGCAGCGTCTGCATCCCATAGCTACCAAGAATGGGTTGCACTTCGTGAGTGTCCAGCGATGTCGCACCTTCATCGATAGCCTGTTGCAACAGCCGGTGAACGTCGACGGAATTTGCCGTCAGATTGCCGGGCAATGCTGGAGTTTCACGTAACTGTTTCTGGTTACGACGGTACTCCACCATATGCATAAAGGCGGTAATAGTCCCTTCCGGGGTACGGTACGTTGGCAACCCCGCTTCGCTGAACAGTCGCCGTGCCTCCTGAGAGGAGAACTCACCGCACCAGTTGGTGAGCAGAGTGACGTATTTACCACGCGGATGGTTACGCACTGCTTCAATGAGGGCTCGCGCGCTCTCACTGCCAGGAGCGACCGCGCTGGGGGAGTGGATAATCATCAGCGCATCGAAATCCTGACTATCCAGCAAAATAGAGATGGCTTTGATATAGCGATCGCTACTGGCATCATCGCGTAAATCAAGGGGGTTCCCGGGGGCAACGCTGATGGGTAAAGCCTCTCTCAGGCGCTGAAGCGTCTCTTCACCGAGCGTGGCCAGCTTGCCATTACGTAACCACAGTTCGTCCAGCGCCAGCGCCGCCGGAGCTGCGCCGTTACTGACGATCATTAATTTCTCTCCACGCAACGGACGCATATGACTCAACGTCTCGACGGCGGAAAAAAGTTCATGCGTGTCCTGTACCCGCAGTAAACCCGCGCGCTGGATAGCCGCATCCCAGGCGGGATCCATCCCGGAGTGGGAATGCAGCAGGCTCTGTGCTGCAGGGCTGCGTCCGCTCTTGATGACCAGGATGGGTTTATTACGTGACGCGCTGCGCGATGCCGACACAAAACGACGGGCGTCGCTGAGGTGTTCAAGATAAAGCAGGATCGCACTGGTTTTGCTGTCACGCGCCAGAAAATCCAGCAGTTCATCCACGTCGATATCCAGGCTGTCACCCAGGGCGATGAAGTAGGAGAACCCCATCTCACGCTGCTGCGCCCAGTCAAGGATCGTGTTGGATACCGCAGCCGACTGCGAAATAAAAGCAAGTTTGCCTTTACGGATCGGCACTGGAGAAAAGCTGGCATTCAGTCCTTGCCAGGGGGCGAGTAATCCCAGACTGTTCGGCCCAAGAATACGCATTTGATAGCGGCTGGCGCACGCCAGAAGCTCGGGCTGCTGTTCAGGAGGAGATGAGAGGATAATGCAGGTCTTACACCCTTTCTTGCCGAGCGATTCCAGTAATTCCGGGTTACGTTTCGCATTTGTACAGAGTACGGCCAAATCGGGTACGAAAGGCAGGCTCTGAACATCAGGCCATGCAAGTACCCCCTGAACGGCCTTATAGGCCGGTGTAACGGGCATAACGGGGCCATTAAATCCGCCGGCCAGCAGGTTGCGCATCATCAGATAGCCAGCGCGATCCGGTTTCATTGATGCGCCGATGACGGCTATGGATTTAGGACGTAGTAGCGCTTCTAACCCTCGCTGGCTCATGCAGGCCTCCTGTGAATGCAAGCGACCTGATGATTTTAAACGTTTTCTGTCCCGGTTGCTGTGACACTGCCCTTATGAACGGTTTTTCCCGCCAGATAGCGTTCGCGAAAACGGGAGAAATGGCTGCCCAGCGCGGCAGCCGCCTCGGTATCACCCGCTAAATCCAGCAGTGCGATCGCCACTTCGGCGGTGCAGTATTGTCCGTCAGCATGGGCTTCACGTAAGCGGTAGGCCGATACGCGAGAGAGGTCGACAGAAATGATCGGCAGCGCGTCAAGGTAAGGGCTTTTACGGAACATTTTCCGCGCTTCCGTCCAGGTGCCATCCAGCATAATAAACAGCGGTGGTTTTCCGGATGGCGGGGCTGACAATACCTGACGGTCGGCGCCTGCATAGGAGGCGGGGAAAACGACCATCGGCTGATAGTCCGGGCTTGCCACTAAGTCGAGCAGGGCCTGAGGAGGCTCCGTTCGCGACCACTGAAACGCGGCCGTATCAGGCAGAATATCGGCGATCAGACGGCCCGTATTGCTGGGTTTCATCGGTTCGGTATCAAACATGACCAGGCAAAAACGGCTTTCCGCCGTGGCCGGTACCAGCGTGTCGCACAGGCACACTTTTAACGGCAGCAGGCAGCGCTGGCAGCGACGGATGCGGTTGCCACGAGCGAGAAAAGGGCGAGTCGCGCGGGCAAGGCGTTCGGCGCGTAATTGAAGTACAGCGTTATCAGTCATGGGCGAAAGGGCAGGAAAAACCCCATTTTCGCAGAGGCGGGAACGGGGCACAAGATGTGCCCCGTGAATGTTACAGCGACTCGTTCAACCAGCTCTCGAAAGGCGCTTTGGGTACCGCGCCGTTGAGCATGTCGATGACTTCACCATTTTTGAAAATCATGATGGTCGGAATGCTACGAATACGAAAACGGGCGCTGAGCTCGCGTTCTGCCTCCGTATTCACCTTCACAAAACGCATCTTCCCGCTGCGCTCTTCGGCGACATCTTCAAAGATTGGCGCGAAGTTACGGCACGGGCCACACCATGGTGCCCAGAAATCGACAACCACCGGGAGATCGTCCTTGAGGAGTTTGTCCAGCGTAGCACCTGTAGCGTTAATCACATCGCCATCAAACAACTCATGGCCACAACGCCCGCATTTCGCACCATCCTCGATCCGATCGTCCGGAATGCGGTTAAGAGCCTGACAGTTGGCACATACGGTATTCATAACTAACCTCTGATAGAACCATGGGACAGCGGCAGTATGCCGATAATGTTTCTAATATGTTACATATTATCAATGAGCCTGTTTGAAACGACAATGCGTTTTATTCAATGAGAACAATAGTCACAGGCTTTTGTACGAAATTATGGCTATGCGCTTGCACATCGGGTAATCTGCGCGCTTCGCGCAGCGCTGGTGGAGAAAAGCATGAACGACGAAATGAAAAATAAAAGCGGCAAGGTCAAAGTGATGTATGTCCGCAGTGATGATGACTCTGATAAACGCACCCAAAATCCGCGTACCGGAAAAGGTGGCGGGCGTCCGGCGTCCTCTCGTGCAGACGGTGGCCGTCGCCCCGCCCGCGATGACAGAAACAACCGCGGCGATGACCGCAAACGTGATGACCGCAAGCGTGACGATCGCAAACGCGATGATTTTGCACGTGAGGGTTCGTCACCATGGCGTACCGTGTCCCGCGCGCCTGGCGATGAGACGCCTGAAAAAGCCGATCACGGTGGCATCAGCGGTAAAAGCTTTATCGATCCGGAAGTGCTGCGCCGTCAGCGTGCGGAAGAGACACGCGTGTATGGCGAAAACGCCTGTCAGGCTCTGTTCCAGAGCCGCCCTGAGTGTATCGTTCGTGCATGGTTTATCCAGAGCGTCACCCCTCGCTTCAAAGAAGCCCTGCGCTGGATGGCGGCAAACCGTAAAGCCTATCATGTGGTTGATGATGCCGAGTTGACGAAAGCGTCAGGCACCGAACACCACGGTGGTGTCTGCTTCCTGATCAAAAAACGCAACGGCACAACGGTGCAACAGTGGGTCAGCCAGGCCGGTACCGATGACTGCGTGCTGGCGCTGGAAGATGTGGGTAACCCGCATAACCTGGGGGCGATGATGCGCAGCTGCGCGCACTTCGGCGTTAAAGGGGTACTGCTGCAGGATGCTGCGCTGCTGGAATCCGGTGCTGCGATCCGTACTGCGGAAGGCGGTGCCGAGCACGTTCAGCCGATCACCGGCGACAGCGTTCTGGATGCCATCGAGCAGTTCCGTAAAGCGGGCTATTCCATTGTGACGACCTCCAGCCATGCCGGTACGCCGCTGTTTAAAGCGACGCTGCCGCGCAAGATGGTGCTGGTGTTAGGTCAGGAACGTGATGGTCTGTCAGACGCGGCACTCTCGAGTGCGGATCTGAGCGTCTCTATTGACGGGACGGGCAATGTGGAAAGTCTGAACGTTTCCGTCGCGACCGGCGTACTGCTGGCGGAGTGGTGGCGTCAGAACAAAGCATAAGCTTTTTATGTGCCGGGCCAGCCCGGCACATTCATTTCTTACTCGCTTTCTGCCGGTAACACGGGCATCCAGATAATCGGCGTTTCGCCACGTTTTTCCAGCCACTCATTCGCCAGAACAAAATGATTACAGCCAAAGAAACCACGATGGGCTGACAGCGGAGACGGGTGTGGCGCTTTCAATACGTGATGACGCTGACGGTCAATAATCGCCCCTTTCTTCTGCGCATGCGATCCCCAGAGTAAAAACACTACCCCCTCACGATGTTCATTGATAAGGCTGATGACTTTATCCGTAAAGGTTTCCCACCCAAGGCTGGCGTGAGAGTGCGCCTGACCTGCTCGTACGGTTAAGACAGTATTCAGTAACAGCACGCCCTGGCGCGCCCAGCTTTCCAGATAACCATGATTGGGCCGGGTAAAACCGGGGATCGTTCCTTCAAGCTCTTTATACATGTTCAGCAGAGAAGGGGGGATAGCCACGCCCGGGCGCACGGAGAAGGCCAGCCCATGAGCCTGACCAGGGCCGTGGTAAGGATCCTGACCCAGGATCACCACTTTGACATCGCTCAGTTCGGTATAGCGAAACGCGTTAAATACGTCTTTCTGGGGCGGATAAATCGTCTGGCCAGACTGCCGCTCTGCCGCAACGGTACTGAGAGTGTTGATAAAATAGGGCTGCTGTTTCTCTTCTGCCAGCACATCGTGCCATGTCAGCGGTGTCGTCATCTCGCTCTCCTGCGAATCTCATTCTGCGCCTAGCTTAACCGCTAAATCCTGCGGTGCAAAATTCCATGCGGAAATTAGCCCTAACTCCTTAAATTATGGTTGAAAAATTACAAATTGATTTGAATTGGTAAGGCTGAAAAATTGATCTGAAACAATAAAATCAGACCGCACTCTTTGTGTGGTTGGTGATTTTGTTGATTTAAATCAATAAATCGCCGTGGTGTGAATGATATATATACACACAAGAAACAATGGTTTTACCAATTGGCCGCGAAAGGCCGACACCAGTTAATGTAGCCTAAGGGAGGCAACACATGATTACAGGTATCCAGATTACTAAAGCTGCAAACGACGATCTGCTCAACTCTTTCTGGCTGCTGGACAGCGAGAAAAACGAAGCACGCTGTGTGGTAGCAAAAGCGGGTTTTGCGGAAGATGAAATCGTTCCAGTTAATAAGCTGGGCGAAATTGAATACCGCGAAATCCCAATGGAAGTGAAACCAGAAGTGCGTGTTGAAGGTGGTCAGCATCTGAACGTGAACGTACTGCGTCGCGAAACGCTGGAAGATGCGGTTAAGCATCCTGAAAAATACCCACAGCTGACTATTCGTGTGTCTGGCTACGCGGTGCGTTTCAACTCCTTGACCCCGGAACAGCAGCGCGACGTTATCGCGCGTACCTTTACTGAAAGCCTGTAAGGTTTTTAGCCACGGGGGTGGAACAAAAAGCCGGGATATTTCCCGGCTTTTTTTTACTCTTCAGTTTTCGCTTCTGACGCAGTACCGCTTGGCTTACGGCGTTTACCAATATTCTTGGTATCGCGATGACGCTGCTTCACGCGCGGCTTCTCTTTTTCTTTCTCTTTTCTCTCCGCACGTTTCGCCAGTGCTTTTTTAGACGGTTTGCCCGTCATTTTTTCACTCGGTGCACGCGTGGTTGGGCGCAGGCCATCGACAACGCGGGATTTCAGTGGCTCGTCGATATAGCGACCAATTTTCTGCAGCAGCAGATGGTCGTGCGCTTCAACCAGGGAGATCGCTGTACCTTTACGCCCGGCGCGGCCGGTACGGCCGATGCGGTGCAGATAGGTATCACCGCTGCGCGGCATATCGAAGTTGATCACGTGGCTGACGTCCGGAATGTCAATCCCGCGAGCAGCAACATCTGTTGCCACCAGCACGTTAACGCGGCCATCGGTCAGACGCTTAATGCCTTCGGTACGTTTGATCTGTGCCATCTCGCCTTCGAGGTAGCAGTTGTTAATCCCGGCATTACGCAGCATTTCAGCCAGCTCGTGCACACGCTCGCGCTTACGCACAAAGACGATAGTGCGGGTGGCCTCTTCCTGCTTCAGCAGGTGCTTGAGCAATTCAACCTTGTGCTCAAGGTTGTCCGCGCGATAGTACCACTGATGGATCTTCTTGCGTTCACGGGTAGAAGGCGTTGCCGACACTTCCACCGGATCTTCCAGCAGGCGCTCTGCGAAGTCTTTGATCGCGTCCCCTTCGAGGGTGGCAGAGAAGAGCATTGTCTGGTTGCGCCAGCGCGTTTCACCGGCGATGTGTTCGATATCCTGCGCGAAGCCCATGTCCAGCATACGGTCGGCTTCGTCCAGAATCAGGGTTTCTACCGCGCGGCAGTCAAAGTTCTCTTCTTTAATGTATTGCAGCAGACGGCCTGTCGTCGCAACGACGATATCCTGGTTTTCGCTGAACACTTCGGCGTGGTTCATATACGCAACGCCGCCGGTGATTGTGGCGATATCCAGATGGGTATTCGCTGCCAGTTCGCGTGCGTGATCGGCAACCTGCATAGCCAGTTCACGGGTAGGCGTCAGGATCAAAATACGCGGCGGGCCTGATTTTTTACGAGGAAAATCGAGCAGGTGCTGCAACACAGGCAGCAAGTAGGCTGCTGTTTTCCCCGTGCCGGTTGGCGCAGAACCGAGCACATCGCGGCCCTCAAGCGCAGGCGGAATGGCCGCTGCCTGAATGGCGGTCGGGCGTGTAAAGCCTTTGCTCTCAAGTGCATTGAGCAGGCTTTCATCGAGTTCAAGTTCGGAAAAAGTCGTTACAGTCATGTTCTACCTCTGTGTGGGGCGCTGATTATAGACGTTACGGCTGTAATCTTCATCTGTTTGTATGGATATCGCTTTTCGGCCACTTCGCTTTCCCCTATGCTACTCCAGTTTCACTTAGAAGGTTGCTCTGACATGTCTCAACTCAAAGCGCAATTGCGCCGCGATGGTTTTACGTTTAAACAATTTTTTGTTGCTCACGATCGCTGTGCCATGAAAGTCGGTACAGACGGTATTCTACTGGGAGCGTGGGCGCCTGTCGCAGGGGTTAAGCGCATTCTGGATATTGGCACCGGCAGTGGTCTGCTGGCATTAATGCTGGCTCAGCGCACGGATGAGCATGTCACCATTGATGCGGTTGAACTGGATGCACAGGCAGCAGGGCAGGCGAGTGAAAATGCGCTCGAATCCCCCTGGGCAACCCGAATAAAAGTTGAATGCGCGGACGTACTGGCCTGGGCACCAGAGCAAACGGCGCGTTATGATTTGATCGTCAGTAACCCTCCCTACTACGCGCCCGGCGTGGAGTGCGGTACGCCTGAGCGCGAACAGGCTCGCTATACCGGTTCGCTCGATCATAAAGCCCTGTTAACCAGCGCGGCGAATTTAATTTCCGAAGAAGGGTTCTTCTGCGTGGTACTTCCCGAAAGCACCGGCAATACCTTTATTGAGATCGCACGGGAGATGGGCTGGAACTTGCGGCTGCGTACCGATATCTCGGATACGGAAGGGCGTTTACCACACCGGGTCTTGCTGGCGCTTTCGCCAAAAGAGGGTGAATGTTTTAACGACAGGATGGTTATCCGTGGGCCAGACCAGCGTTACTCCGAAGATTACACTGCGCTGACCCAGGCATTTTATCTGTTTATGTGACGCTGCGGGGAGAGAACCGACGGGCCGGATTCAGGCAGCGTGTCGGGATAGTCCAGGGTGTAATGTAAACCCCGACTCTCTTTACGCATCATCGCGCAGCGAACAATCAACTCGGCAACCTGCACCAGGTTACGCAGCTCCAGCAGATTGTTGGAAACGCGGAAGTTGGCATAATACTCATCAATTTCCTGCTGCAGCATGGTGATACGGCGTAAGGCTCGCTCAAGACGCTTCGTCGTGCGTACAATGCCAACGTAGTCCCACATAAATAGCCGAAGCTCATGCCAGTTATGCTGGATCACAACCAGCTCATCCGGGTTTTCCACGCGGCTCTCATCCCAGGCCGGTAAGTGCTCAGCGTGGCGGGCATACGGCATGCGTTTGGTTATATCCACCGCTGCGGACCAGCCGTAAACCAGACACTCCAGCAACGAATTGGATGCCATGCGGTTCGCGCCATGCAGCCCGGTATAGCTCACCTCGCCGATGGCATACAGACCATCCACGTCCGTACGGCCATGATCGTCAACCATGACGCCACCACAGGTATAGTGAGCGGCTGGCACAATCGGTACCGGGTCGCGCGTCAGATCAATCCCAAGGCTGAGCAGCTTTTCATAAATCATCGGGAAATGCTGACGGACAAACTCAGCCGGTTTGTGGCTGATATCCAGATACATGCAATCCACGCCAAGACGTTTCATCTCGTGATCGATAGCGCGGGCGACGATATCACGCGGTGCGAGCTCGCCTCGCGGGTCAAAGTCCGGCATAAAACGTGAGCCGTCCGGGCGCTTCAGATACGCGCCTTCACCGCGCAGGGCTTCCGTCAGCAGGAAATTGCGCGCCTGCGGATGGAACAGTGCGGTTGGATGAAACTGGTTGAACTCAAGATTGGCAACACGACACCCGGCGCGCCAGGCCATGGCGATACCATCACCAGAGGCAATGTCCGGGTTGGTGGTGTATTGATATACTTTGGAGGCGCCACCTGTTGCCAGCACCACGGCTTTCGCCTGACAGGTTTCGACCTTTTCTTTATTACGATTCCAGACCCAGGCCCCCACCACCCGGCGCGTGCCCGGCAGGCCAATTTTGTCAGAAATAATCAGGTCAACGGCATTACTGCGCTCAAGCACCCGAATATTAGGATGGCTGAGCGCCTTGCTGACCAGGGTGGTTTCCACCGCTTTACCGGTGGCATCTGCAGCGTGCAGGATCCGGCGGTGGCTGTGTCCGCCTTCGCGGGTAAGGTGGTAACTCTCTTCGCCGTTTGGCTGAACCTGAGTATCAAACAGTACACCTTGGTCAATAAGCCACTGGACGCAGTGACGCGCATTGCTGGCGACAAATTCCGCAGCATGTTCATCGACGATCCCGGCTCCGGCAATCAACGTATCTTCGACGTGTGACGCAATGCTGTCTGTTTCATCAAACACGGCGGCAATTCCGCCCTGGGCATAAAATGTGGAGCCTTCGCTCATCGGTCCTTTACTCAGAACAATTACGCTCTGATGCTCAGCCAGACGCAGCGCCAGCGAGAGTCCTGCCGCGCCGCTACCGATGATCAGTACATCACAATGTAGTTCAGGTGTTGTGTTCATGATTTTTTGTTTAATTTACTAAACAGTGTTTGGGCAGAATAGCATCTCAGTGCGAGATATCGCACGTTTTTTTTATTCTCAGTTGCAATGACTAAACGCGCATGCGCGGATTTCCGGCATGTAAAAGAAGGAAAATATTTTGCGAAGCAGGTCGTTAGCTTCAGATTTTGTGGTGAAATAAAGCCTGGGTTGCGTTACTCTTCTGACCGGATAAGAGATGTTTGAAGTCAGAAAGTGGGTATGTATCGTGAACAGACTTATAATGAGAGAAAATAAACAGTCTGTGACGCGATGAACAAAAACAAAGGCGTTACGGAACTTATTGAAGAATAGACACTCCAACTCGGTGCTTGCTCAAAAGTGCGGGATTTGTAGAGTGGCGTTTCGATAACGCGTGGAATTTTGGTTTGGGGAGACATTACCTCGGATGAGCGAGCAGTTAACGGACCAGGTCCTGGTTGAACGGGTCCAGAAGGGAGATCAGAAAGCCTTTAACCTACTGGTGGTGCGCTACCAGCATAAGGTGGCGAGTCTGGTTTCCCGCTATGTACCGTCAGGTGATGTGCCTGATGTTGTACAAGAGTCTTTTATTAAGGCCTATCGCGCGCTGGACTCGTTCCGGGGAGATAGTGCTTTTTATACCTGGCTGTACCGTATTGCGGTCAATACGGCAAAGAATTATCTGGTCGCTCAGGGCCGTCGTCCGCCTTCAAGTGATGTGGACGCAATCGACGCCGAAAACTTCGAAAGTGGCGGTGCGCTGAAAGAAATTTCGAACCCTGAGAACTTAATGTTGTCAGAAGAACTGAGACAAATTGTTTTTCGCACGATCGAGTCGCTTCCGGAAGATTTACGCATGGCAATTACGTTACGGGAGCTTGATGGTCTGAGCTATGAAGAGATAGCCGCTATCATGGATTGTCCGGTCGGCACGGTACGTTCACGAATTTTCCGTGCGCGAGAAGCTATTGATAATAAAGTTCAACCGCTTATCAGGCGTTGACGATAGCGGGATACTGGAAAAGGTATTAGGCATGCAGAAAGAAAAACTTTCCGCTTTAATGGATGGTGAAACGCTGGATAGTGAGCTGCTCAACGAGTTGTCTCATTCTCCCGAAATGCAAGAGACCTGGGAGTGTTACCATCTCATCCGTGACACCCTTCGTGGTGACACCAGCGAGGTTATCCATTTCGATATCTCAGCCCGCGTGATGGCGGCTATTGAGAATGAGCCTGTTCATCAGACCACTCCGCTGATTCCTGAAGCTCAACCTGCACCACACCAGTGGCAGAAAATGCCGTTCTGGCAGAAGGTGCGTCCGTGGGCCAGTCAACTTACCCAAATGGGTGTGGCGGCATGCGTATCGCTTGCAGTTATCGTTGGCGTCCAGCACTATAATACTCAGTCTGAAACTAATCAGCAGCCAGAAGCGCCAGTGTTCAATACACTGCCGATGATGGGCAAAGCCAGCCCGGTAAGTTTGGGTGTACCGGCTGATGCCTCCGCCAGTGGCGGTCAGCAACAGCAGGTTCAGGAGCAGCGCCGTCGCATTAATGCGATGTTGCAGGATTATGAGTTGCAGCGTCGTCTGCACTCAGAACAGCTTCAGTTTGAGCAGGCACAAACCCAGCAGGCTGCTGTGCAGGTGCCAGGAAACCAAACTTTAGGAACGCAATCGCAGTAATGAAGCAACTTTGGTTCGCCATGTCTCTGATGGCGGGTAGCCTGTTCTTCTCTGCCAACGCCTCGGCTGATGTTTCATCCGGGGCGTTGTTGCAGCAAATGAATCTGGCCAGCCAGTCACTCAATTACGAGTTGGCATTTATCAGCATCAATAAGCAGGGCGTCGAGTCGTTACGCTATCGCCATGCCCGTCTTGATAATCAGCCGCTCGCGCAACTTTTACAGATGGATGGCCCGCGTCGCGAAGTGGTTCAGCGTGGTAACGAAATCAGCTATTTCGAGCCAGGCCTGGAGCCTTTTACCCTCAATGGCGACTATATCGTTGATTCTCTGCCATCGCTCATCTACACCGACTTCAAGCGCCTTGCCCCTTACTACGATTTTATTTCGGTAGGGCGTACGCGCATCGCTGACAGATTGTGTGAAGTGATCCGCGTTGTCGCCCGCGACGGGACGCGTTACAGCTACATTGTCTGGATTGATGCCGAAACCAAGCTTCCAATGCGTGTAGACCTGCTTGATCGCGATGGCGAAACGCTGGAACAGTTCCGCGTTATCTCCTTTAGCGTTAATAATCAGGTGGGTAATAGCATGCAGAATCTGGCGAAAGCCAGCTTGCCGCCGCTGCTCTCCGTTCCGGCGGGAGATTCCGTGAATTTCAACTGGGTTCCTTCCTGGATCCCGCAAGGCTTTACGGAAGTATCAAGCAGCCGCCGACAACTGCCTACCATTGAAACGCCGGTTGAATCGCGCCTCTACTCCGATGGCTTGTTCAGCTTCTCGGTGAACATCAATCGCGCGACGGCAAACAGTGCCGAACAAATGCTGCGTACCGGACGTCGAACAGTCAGTACCACGGTACGCGATAACGCGGAGATCACCATCGTCGGCGAATTACCCCCGCAAACGGCGAAGCGTATTTCTGACAGCATCAAATTCAGGGCTGCACAATGATTAAAGAGTGGGCTACGGTTGTATCATGGCGGGACGGTGTTGCGCTGGTAAGCTGTGATGTAAAGGCCTCCTGTAACAGTTGTGCATCCCGGGCGGGTTGCGGCAGCCGCGTGCTAAATAAGCTCGGGCCGCAAACCTCGCACACGCTTTCCGTGCCAAGTGAGCAACCACTGGTGGCAGGACAGAAGGTGGAACTGGGCATTGCCGAAGGCAGCCTGTTGGGTTCCGCAATGCTGGTTTATCTCTCCCCGTTGGTGGGGCTCTTTGTGATGGGCGGCGTGTTTCAGATGCTGTTTGGTACCGATGCGGCGGCTATGTGCGGCGCTGCATTGGGAGGTGTGGGTGGTTTCTGGCTTGCCAAAGGTTTCTCCCCAAGGCTCGCAGCCCGCGAAGCGTGGCAGCCTGTTATTCTCAGCGTAGGGCTGGCACCAGACCAACTTCGTGTTGAGACGCTCTCCTCTGAGGCCCGGTGATCCATCGGGCTTTATCATCATTTACATCTTAAAAAAGAAAACGCCATTTCTTCACGCTATACCTGGCGCTAAGTGCATTTCCAGGTAACGGAGATGTAGTGTAGAATGCTGCGTTTTCGCACTGAAAAACGTCAGGCTAAGAACAGCGGCCTCCAGGAATTCGTAAGGCATAATTATTTAACTATATGAAGAACATACGTAACTTTTCGATCATTGCTCACATTGACCACGGTAAGTCGACGCTGTCTGACCGTATTATCCAGATTTGCGGTGGCCTGTCTGATCGTGAAATGGAAGCCCAGGTTCTGGACTCCATGGACCTGGAACGCGAACGTGGTATCACCATTAAAGCGCAGAGCGTCACGCTCGATTACAAGGCGGCTGATGGTGAAACCTACCAACTGAACTTTATCGACACCCCAGGCCACGTTGACTTCTCCTATGAAGTTTCTCGCTCGCTGGCAGCCTGTGAAGGCGCGCTGCTGGTGGTGGATGCGGGGCAGGGCGTAGAAGCTCAGACCCTGGCAAACTGCTACACGGCGATGGAAATGGATCTCGAGGTGGTGCCGGTTCTGAACAAGATCGACCTGCCAGCCGCTGACCCTGAGCGCGTGGCGGAAGAGATTGAAGATATCGTCGGAATTGACGCGACCGATGCCGTGCGTTGCTCGGCAAAAACCGGCGTGGGCGTTACCGATGTGCTGGAACGTCTGGTGCGTGATATTCCGCCACCAGAAGGTGACCCGGATGCCCCACTGCAGGCGCTGATTATCGACTCCTGGTTCGATAACTATCTGGGCGTTGTCTCGCTGGTGCGTATTAAAAACGGCACCATGCGTAAAGGCGACAAAATTAAGGTGATGAGTACCGGCCAGGTTTATAACGCAGACCGTCTCGGGATCTTCACACCAAAACAGGTTGACCGTACCGAGCTGAAATGCGGCGAGGTGGGCTGGCTGGTTTGTGCCATAAAAGACATTCTCGGTGCGCCAGTGGGCGATACCCTGACCGGCGCGCGTAACCCGGCAGAAAAAGCGCTGCCAGGCTTTAAAAAGGTGAAACCACAGGTTTATGCCGGCCTGTTCCCGGTCAGCTCCGACGACTACGAGAACTTCCGTGATGCGCTCGGCAAGCTGAGCCTTAACGACGCCTCGCTGTTCTACGAGCCAGAAAGCTCCACGGCGCTCGGCTTCGGCTTCCGATGCGGCTTCCTTGGTCTGCTGCACATGGAGATTATTCAGGAACGTCTGGAGCGTGAATACGATCTGGATCTGATCACCACCGCGCCGACCGTAGTGTACGAAGTGCAGACCACCAACAAAGAGATCGTCTACGTCGACAGCCCGTCCAAGCTGCCGCCGCTGAACAACATCGATGAGTTGCGTGAGCCTATCGCAGAGTGTCATATGCTGCTGCCGCAGGAATATCTGGGTAACGTTATCACGCTGTGCGTGGAGAAGCGTGGCGTTCAGACCAACATGGTTTACCACGGTAACCAGGTCGCGCTGACCTACGAAATCCCAATGGCGGAAGTGGTTCTCGACTTCTTCGACCGTCTGAAGTCTACGTCTCGTGGCTATGCGTCACTGGATTACAACTTCAAACGCTTCCAGGCTTCGAACATGGTACGTGTGGATGTGCTGATCAACGGCGAACGTGTTGATGCGCTGGCCCTGATCACCCACAACGACAATGCCCCGTACCGTGGCCGTGAGCTGGTTGAGAAGATGAAAGATCTGATCCCGCGTCAGCAGTTTGATATCGCGATTCAGGCGGCCATTGGCAACCACATTATCGCCCGCTCTACCGTGAAACAGCTGCGTAAAAACGTTCTGGCGAAATGCTATGGCGGTGACGTCAGCCGTAAGAAAAAGCTGCTCCAGAAGCAGAAAGAAGGTAAGAAGCGTATGAAGCAGGTCGGTAACGTCGAACTGCCGCAGGAAGCATTCCTTGCCATTCTGCATGTTGGTAAAGACGGCAAATAACCCTAAGGAGTTGGCATGGCGAACATGTTTGCCCTGATCCTGGTCATCGCTACCCTGGTGACAGGTCTGTTGTGGTGTCTGGATAAGTTTATTTTCGCCCCAAAACGCCGTGAACGTCAGGCTGCCGCGCAGGCAGCCACAGGTGATGGGCTTGATGCGAAAACCCTGAAGAAAGTTGGCCCGAAACCGGGCTGGCTGGAGACCGGGGCATCGGTATTCCCGGTGCTGGCGATTGTGCTGGTGGTGCGTTCGTTTATTTACGAGCCGTTCCAGATCCCGTCAGGCTCCATGATGCCAACGCTGCTGATTGGTGATTTTATTCTGGTCGAGAAGTTTGCCTATGGCATTAAAGATCCGATCTACCAGAAAACGCTGATCGAAACGGGCCATCCGAAACGTGGCGACATTGTGGTGTTTAAATACCCGGACGATCCACGCCTTGACTACATCAAGCGCGCGGTGGGTCTGCCGGGTGATAAAGTCACCTACGATCCGGTTGCCAAAGAAGTGACCGTTCAGCCTGGCTGCAGCTCCGGTACCGCGTGTGAAAACGCGCTGCCAATCACCTACTCAAACGTTGAGCCAAGTGATTTTGTGCAGACCTTTGCCCGTCGTAACGGCGGCGAAGCGACCAACGGTTTCTTCCAGGTGCCGAAAGATGAAACCAAAGAGAACGGTATTCGTCTGGTCGAACGTAAAGAGACGCTGGGTGATGTGACGCACCGGATCCTGACCGTGCCAATTGCGCAGGATCAGGTCGGGATGTATTACAAACAGCCAGGTCAGCAGCTGGCCACCTGGATCGTACCGCCGGGACAGTACTTCATGATGGGCGATAACCGCGATAACTCCGCGGACAGCCGTTACTGGGGCTTTGTGCCGGAAGCGAATCTGGTGGGTAAAGCAACCGCAATCTGGATGAGTTTTGAGAAACAGGAAGGCGAATGGCCGACCGGGGTACGCCTGAATCGTATTGGCGGGATCCATTAATTCTCAATAATTGAACACGTAGTCGCTTTAATTAGCGGCTACGTGAATTATTTCAGCGATAAATCTCTTCGAACTAACGACATCCCCTGTCGTTGTGTATAGAATATTCCCCCGAAGTTTAAGGTTGGCCCTGCAAGGGTGCCACGGCACACGAAACCGCGTTGGTTTTCTCAGGTCGGTTTCGTGTGCTGCATTTTTGACGCATTCATTTATTGGTATCGCATGAACCCCATCGTAATTAATCGGCTTCAACGGAAGCTGGGCTACACTTTTCATCATCAGGAGCTGTTGCAACAGGCATTAACCCATCGCAGTGCCAGCAGCAAACACAATGAGCGCCTCGAATTTTTAGGTGACTCTATTTTGAGTTTCGTGATTGCTAATGCGCTTTATCATCGTTTCCCGCGTGTGGATGAAGGTGATATGAGCCGCATGCGCGCCACGCTGGTAAGGGGGAACACCCTTGCGGAAATCGCACGCGAATTTGAACTGGGCGAATGTCTGCGTCTTGGGCCGGGTGAACTGAAAAGCGGCGGCTTCCGTCGTGAATCTATTCTTGCCGATACGGTTGAAGCATTAATCGGTGGCGTGTTCCTGGACAGCGATATCCAGACCGTAGAAAAACTGATCCTGAACTGGTATCAGACCCGTCTGGATGAAATCAGTCCGGGCGATAAACAAAAAGATCCGAAAACGCGTTTGCAGGAATATTTGCAGGGTCGTCACCTCCCGCTGCCATCTTATCTGGTGGTGCAGGTGCGTGGTGAAGCGCACGATCAGGAATTTACCATCCATTGCCAGGTCAGTGGCCTGAGTGAACCGGTGGTGGGCACAGGTTCAAGCCGTCGTAAGGCTGAACAGGCTGCCGCCGAACAGGCGTTAAAAATGCTGGAGCTGGAATGAGCGAAGAAAAAACCTATTGCGGATTTATTGCCATCGTCGGACGTCCGAACGTGGGTAAATCCACCCTGCTGAATAATCTGCTTGGGCAGAAGATTTCGATCACCTCGCGTAAGGCACAGACCACGCGTCATCGCATTGTCGGTATCCATACTGAAGGCGCGTATCAGGCGATCTACGTCGATACCCCTGGTCTGCACATGGAAGAGAAGCGTGCCATTAACCGCCTGATGAACAAAGCGGCGAGCAGCTCGATTGGTGACGTGGAGCTGGTTATTTTCGTTGTGGAAGGCACCCGCTGGACGCCGGACGACGAAATGGTCCTGAACAAGCTGCGTGACGGTAAAACGCCGGTGATCCTCGCGGTCAACAAAGTGGATAACGTACAGGAAAAAGCCGATCTGCTGCCGCACCTGCAGTGGCTGGGTAGCCAGATGAACTTCCTCGACATCGTTCCGCTGTCTGCAGAGACCGGTCTGAACGTGGATACCATCGCCGGTATCGTGCGTAAGCATCTGCCGGAAGCGACTCACCACTTCCCGGAAGATTACATCACCGATCGTTCTCAGCGCTTTATGGCTTCTGAAATCATCCGCGAAAAGCTGATGCGTTTCCTTGGCGCAGAATTGCCGTACTCCGTGACGGTAGAGATCGAGCGTTTCCAGAGTAACGAGCGTGGCGGTTACGACATCAATGGCCTGATCCTCGTTGAGCGTGAAGGGCAGAAGAAGATGGTCATTGGCAACAAAGGCGCCAAGATCAAAACCATCGGTATTGAAGCCCGTAAAGACATGCAGGAGATGTTTGAAGCACCGGTTCATCTGGAGCTGTGGGTGAAAGTGAAATCTGGCTGGGCCGATGATGAGCGTGCTCTGCGCAGCCTCGGTTACGGCGAAGATCAGTAAACCAAGACGACGCGCAAATGGAAGGCTGGCAGCGCGCTTTTGTTCTGCATAGTCGTCCCTGGAGCGAAACCAGCCTGATGCTGGACGTCTTCACGGAAGAGTCGGGTCGCGTGCGCCTTGTTGCAAAAGGCGCACGTTCTAAACGTTCCAACCTCAAAGGCGCCTTACAGCCCTTTACGCCGCTGCTGGTCCGTTTTGGCGGGCGAGGGGAAGTCAAAACCCTGCGCAGCGCTGAAGCCGTCTCTCTGGCGCTTCCCCTTTCTGGCATCACGCTTTACAGCGGTCTGTACGTCAATGAACTCATCTCACGCGTTCTTGAACATGAGACTCGCTTCTCTGAACTTTTCTTCGATTATCTGCACTGTATCCAGGCCCTTGCTGGCGCAACCGGTTCGCCTGAACCCGCCCTGCGCCGTTTCGAGCTGGCGCTGCTGGGTCACCTGGGATATGGCGTCGATTTTCTGCATTGTGCGGGGAGTGGAGACGAGGTCGAAGACGGGATGACCTACCGGTATCGGGAAGAAAAAGGGTTTATCGCCAGCGTCGTGATTGATAACAACACCTTTACCGGACGCCAGCTCCGGGCGCTGTATGAGCGCGAATTTCCGGACCAAGATACCCTTCGTGCTGCAAAACGCTTTACCCGGATTGCGCTCAAGCCGTATCTTGGGGGCAAACCCCTGAAGAGCCGCGAATTGTTCAGGCAGTTTATGCCGAAACGTTAACGTTTTATCCCTCACTCCAGCCCTCTTACGGAGGGAGAGAGGGAAGGAAAATGAATCAAAATACCGAGGATTGTCATGGCTGAATTACTGTTAGGCGTCAACATCGATCACATCGCCACGCTGCGTAATGCTCGCGGCACGGCTTATCCCGATCCGGTTCAGGCGGCGTTTATCGCTGAGCAGGCTGGCGCCGATGGCATTACCGTTCATCTGCGCGAAGACCGCCGCCACATCACTGACCGTGACGTGCGTATTCTGCGACAGACGCTGGATACCCGGATGAACCTGGAGATGGCGGTCACGGAAGAGATGCTGACGATTGCCTGTGACACCAAACCGCATTTCTGCTGCCTGGTACCGGAAAAGCGTCAGGAAGTGACCACCGAAGGCGGTCTGGACGTGGCGGGGCAGCGTGACAAAATGCGCGATGCCTGCAAACGCCTGGCGGACGCGGGTATCCTGGTTTCTCTGTTCATTGACGCTGATGCGGAGCAGATCAAAGCGGCGGCTGACGTGGGCGCGCCGTATATTGAAATTCACACCGGCTGCTACGCCGATGCCAAAAACGATGCCGAGCAGGCTAAAGAGCTGGAGCGTATCGCGAAAGCGGCTACTTACGCCGCGAGCCTGGGTCTGAAGGTCAACGCAGGGCATGGGCTGACCTACCACAACGTTAAAGCCATCGCCGCCCTGCCGGAAATGCATGAGCTGAACATCGGCCACGCCATTATTGGCCGTGCGGTGATGAGTGGCCTGAAAGAGGCGGTTTCAGAAATGAAACGCCTGATGCTGGAAGCGCGTCAGTAATGGCTATTCTGGGCTTAGGTACCGACATCGTCGAGATAGCCCGCATTGAAGCGGTGATCGCCCGTAGTGGCGATCGTCTGGCAAGGCGCGTGCTGAGCGATAACGAATGGGCCATCTGGGAAGCGCATCAGCAGCCGGTACGTTTCCTGGCCAAGCGCTTTGCCGTTAAAGAGGCAGCGGCCAAAGCCTTTGGCACCGGTATTCGTAACGGTCTGGCGTTTAACCAGTTTGAAGTGTTTAACGATGAGCTGGGTAAGCCGCGCCTGCGTTTATGGGGCGAGGCCTTGAAGCTGGCAGAGAAACTCGGCGTGGCGCACATGCACGTGACAATCGCGGATGAACGGCACTATGCCAGCGCAACGGTGATTATCGAGAGTTAAAGTTTGTCCGCGTGATGCATCAGGACAAACTTATCCCACAGCTGCTCTTCGCTTTCGACGTGTGCCGGATCCTTCAGGATGGTATTGGGGATCGGGCACACCTTCTGGCAGGTCGGCGTTTCATAGTGGCCAATGCACTCGGTGCAACGGTCAGTGTTAATCTCATAAATGCTGTCGCCCATCGAAATGGCCTGGTTAGGGCATTCCGGTTCGCACATATCGCAGTTGATGCATTTTTTGGTGATTAACAGCGCCATCAGGAAATTCTCAGAAACAACACAAACAGGGCGGGCATTATACGCTCATTCGTTGTTCAAACCAGTTTTTTTACCAGCTCTTCGCTGTGACGAATCCGCTCAGGCGCATGCTCCAGATCCTGCTGCACCAGCGCCATAAACAGCAGATCCGTCAGCATCATTTGCGCGCTGGTGGACGAAATAGCCGCGCTGCGCGTGGCCTGCTCCTCGGCAATGGTATACAAACAGCGCGTTGCCCGCTGTTGCAGTGCATTGGGCGTAAAACCGGTAATAGCCAGAATTTTACCACCCACACGCAGGGCCTCGTCGGTGGCCATGTTGATTTCACGGCGTTCCCCGGTATAGGAGATCGCCAGCAGCAGATCGTCCGGATCCATGGCCTGCACTGTCGCCAGCAGGGCATGCATATCCTGTTCGACGATGGCGTTATACCCGATTTTCGTCAGCTTCCAGCCAAAATTACGCGCCACCAGCCCGGACGCGCCGATGCCGGTCAAAATGATCCGTCGTGCCGCACGCAGCATTGCCACGCTTTCCAGTAATTTTTCTTCAGTGTTTACATCAAGAGTGGCGTGCATGGCCGCGACGTTCTCTTTGATCAACTTCTCGCCCACCAGACGCATGGGATCATCGCCACGGATCTGATTATGCACCGGCATGGATTGCGGATTGGGGTTACTCACCAGGGCTTCGCTGATTGCCAGTTTCAGTGCCGGGAAGCCCTTAAAGCCAATCTTCTGGGCAAACTTCACCACGCTGGACTGGCTCACACCCGCTTCGCTTGCCAGCTGCTGAGAGCTGAGATGGCGGGCATGGTCGGGCTGAGAAAGCAAAAAATCCGCCAGCTTTTTGTCGCTTTGAGCAAAGCCTGCATAACGCTGGCGAATGCGAATTAAACAGTTCATACGTTCTCCTGGCGAAAATGTGATTGTCTGCGCAAATACGAATTTTGCTCGCCTGAATGAATTTTATATTCCATTATAGTGCGCTTATTATGAATTAAAAATTCCAGAGGTAAAAAAGATGAATCTTGGCTCACTTGTATCAGAAACGCGTAACCCGCAAACCATGGATCTGGATGCTCTCTCCACCCTGGAGCTGGTTAACCGTTTTAATCAACAGGATACGCTGGTCGCACTGGCAGTGAAAGAGACATTACCAGAGGTGGCGAAGGCCGTCGATGCTGCGGCACAGGCGCTCAAGGCGGGGGGCCGCATTATTTATATGGGCGCCGGAACCAGCGGACGACTCGGCGTGCTGGATGCCTCTGAATGTCCGCCTACGTTCGGCGTTCCGCACGGGCTGGTGGTCGGTCTCATTGCCGGTGGGCCTGGCGCGCTGCTGAAGGCGGTAGAAGGAGCGGAAGACAACAAACAGCTCGGTGAAGATGATCTGAAAGGGCTTAACCTCAACGCAAACGACCTGGTGGTCGGACTGGCCGCTTCCGGGCGCACACCTTACGTCATTGGTGGCCTGGAATATGCCAATCAGACGGGCTGCACTACCGTGGCTATCTCCTGTAATCCAGGCTCTCCCATTGCGCAGGTGGCCCACATCGCTATTTCGCCGGTCGTCGGGCCCGAAGCGCTCACTGGCTCCACGCGTCTCAAATCCGGGACCGCGCAAAAACTGGTGCTCAATATGATCTCCACCGGCGCGATGGTGAAGTTCGGCAAGGTGTATCAGAACCTGATGGTGGATATGCAGGCCACCAACGTCAAGCTGGTGGACCGGGCCTGTCGCATGGTGATGGAAGCGACCGGTGCGAGCCGCGAAGAGGCGGAAGCCGTACTCAAACAAACCGATCACGATGTGAAACCGGCCATTCTGATGATCCTGAGCGGGCTGGATGCCGCCGCCGCGCGAGCCAGACTTGCCGAGCATAATGGATTCTTACGGGCGGCATTAGAAAACTAACACAGAGGCGTGTATGGAAAAAACAGCAGCGCTCGCCAGCCATATTTTGCAGGGGATCGGCGGAGAGAAGAACATTCAGCGTCTGGAAAACTGCATGACGCGTGTGCGCGTCGAGGTGCATGACGACGACCAGCTTGATATCGCGCACCTTAAGCAGCTTCCTGGCGTCAGCGGATACGTAAAGCAGGGGCAGCAGCATCAGCTGATCGTCGGGCCGGGAAAAGCGGCGCAGGTCGTTGATGCCATGCGCGCATTGATGGGCGGAGGGGCGGCCGTGCCGGTTGACGATGCCGAGCGCACCAAAGCGCAGGCAAAGGCCAAATACAAAGCCCCCATGAGCGATGCGCTGCGACAGCTGGCAAACGTCTTTATTCCACTTATTCCGGCGTTTATTGCCTCCGGATTGATCACCGGGATCATCAATATCCTCAAGCGTCCGGATATTGTCGGCGATTTTGCCACGCACTATCCGAACCTGCTCGGCATTCTGGGGATCTTTGGTAGCGCTGTCTTCGCCATCATGAACATTCTGGTTGGGGTTAACACCGCCAAAGTGTATGGCGGCTCAATGGCGATGGGCGGGGTGATGGCCGGTATTCTCTCCAGCCCGCAGCTTGCGCAGATAACCCTGTTTGGCGAGGCTCTCCAGCCCGGGCGCGGCGGGGTGATTGCGGTGCTGCTGGTGGTCATCCTGATGTGCTGGATTNAGAAAAAGCTGCGCGCCGCTCTGCCCGGTTCCATTGAGCTGATCCTCAATCCGCTGCTGACCACGCTTATCACCGGCTGTGTGGCGATTGTGGCCCTGCAGCCGCTGGGCGGCTGGATCTCTGAGGTGATTGCCCACGGCGCTTCTCTGGCTATCGATCGCGGCGGGTTATTAGTGGGCGCTGTGCTGTCAGGGACCTTCCTGCCGCTGGTGCTGACCGGGCTGCATCAGGGGCTGGTGCCGATCCACGTCGAGCTGGTGCAGGCTCATGGTTATAACGCGCTACTGCCCATTCTGTCGATGGCGGGGGTAGGTCAGGTTGGTGCGGCGATTGCCGTGCTGATGAAAACCCGTAACGCGCGCCTGAAAAAAGTGATTAAAGGGGCGCTACCGGTCGGATTGCTGGGCATTGGCGAGCCGCTGATTTTTGGTGTCACGCTGCCGCTCGGTAAGCCTTTCCTCGCGGCCTGTCTGGGCGGGGCGGTGGGCGGGGCGCTTATCAGCTACTGGAAAGTTGCCACTGTTATCACCTTTGGTCTCTCCGGTTTACCGCTGGCGCTCACCATCGTGACCGGAAAAGTCATGCTCTATCTGTTAGGCTATCTGGTAGCGGTGATCGCCGGGTTCCTGTTTACCTGGCTGGCAGGATTCAACGACCCAGAGGAGTAAGGTTTGGCTAATCACGAGCGTCGTGTTGTCTTTTTCGACCTGGATGGAACGCTGCATCAGCAGGATATGTTCGGTACGTTTATGCGCTACCTGCTGCGGCGTCAGCCCCTGAACGCACTGCTCGTCTTACCTTTGTTACCCGTGATTGGCCTTGCGCTGCTGGTGAAAGGCCGGGCAGCGCGCTGGCCAATGAGCCTGCTGCTCTGGGGCTGTACCTTTGGCCACAGTGAAGCCCGGCTCAAACAGCTTGAGCAAGACTTTGCGCACTGGTTTCGCGATCATGTGACGGCGTTTCCGGTTGTGCAGGCACGGCTGACCAGCTACCTCGATGCGAACGACGCCGATATCTGGTTGATTACCGGCTCGCCGCAGTCGCTGGTAGAGCAGGTCTATTTTGATACGCCGTGGTTGCCGAGAGTGAATCTGATCGCCACGCAGATCTCTCGTGGTTACGGCGGGTGGGTATTGAGCATGCGCTGTCTGGGGCATGAAAAGGTGGCCCAGCTGGAGATGCGCATTGGCACGCCGCTGCGCCTGTACAGCGGTTACAGTGACAGTAAGCAGGACAACCCGCTGCTCTATTTTTGCCAGCACCGCTGGCGCGTCACGCCTGCGGGTGAACTTCAGCAACTCGAATAGTTTTATCCATAGCGGGTGTGTATAATGCCGCCCGCTTTTCGACTGGAGTATCAACCGTTGTCCAACCCTGAATTCTCACACGAATACTGGATGCGCCATGCGCTCACCCTTGCCCGGCGCGCCTGGGACGAGGGAGAAGTGCCCGTGGGTGCGGTGCTTGTCCATAACAACCAGGTGATTGGAGAAGGGTGGAACCGCCCGATTGGTCGCCACGATCCTACCGCTCACGCAGAAATCATGGCGCTTCGTCAGGGTGGGCTGGTACTGCAAAACTACCGTCTGCTCGACACCACGCTGTACGTCACGCTTGAGCCATGTGTCATGTGTTCCGGCGCGATGGTGCACAGCCGTATCGGTACGCTGGTCTTTGGCGCGCGGGATGAAAAAACCGGTGCTGCGGGCTCGCTGATGGACGTGCTTGGACACCCGGGAATGAACCATCAGGTGAAGACTATCGGTGGGGTGCTTGCACCAGAGTGTTCGGGGCTATTAAGTGATTTCTTTCGAATGCGCCGTCAGCAGAAAAAGCAACAAAAGGCAGAATTGAAGTCGTCGGGCGATTAATTTCGTCCGGTGCCACAACCGGATAGCTTTGCGCCAGCTGTTTCGCCTCTGTCGCCTCTTTTTCCTTCTCCAGCAGATACCCCACCAGGCTAATCTGATATTTACGAATATTTTCCACGTAGGCATAAGCCTCATGCCCGCGCGCATAGCCGTAGGTGAGCTTGTTGTACCACGGCTTCTGGCTCAGGAGCGGCAGACGCTGTTTTACGTCAGACCAGCTGTCGGGGTTGCCTTTTGTTTTTGCCGTCAGAGCCCGGGCGTCGAGCATGTGGGCATAGCCCATGTTGTAGGCGGCCAGCGCGAACCAGATACGCTCCTCTTCCGGCACCGTCTCGGGGACTTTGGCCATCATATCCTGCAGGTAGCGCGCGCCGCCGCTGATGCTCTGTTCCGCATCGGTACGGTCGGTTAGCCCGAGGCTCTGCGCGGTATTTTTAGTCAGCATCATCAGGCCGCGCACGCCGGTGGGGGAGGTGGCCTGGGTGTCCCAGTGGGACTCCTGATACGAGATAGCCGCCAGCAGTTTCCAGTCAATCTCCTGCGCATATTTTTCGAACAGAGGCTGCAGGTCAGGCAGGACGCTGTCTACCGCGCGCAGGAAGCTGCGGGTGTCAACGTAGTCAAAGTCATCACCATGGCCGAGGTACTTCTCTTCCAGGCGTGCCAGGGTACCGTCTTCATTAATGGTGTTATAAAAATCGAGCATGGCCGCAGAGAGGGTCTGATCGTCATCAAGATGAGTAAACCAGGTCACGGGCTGTTCGTCCGTCACGTCCAGCGCCACGGCGATTTCAGGATGCACCCGCTGGAACAGGCTGATCGCCACGGAGTCGGCGATGGTGTAAGGCAGTTTCTGATCTTTGACCTGGTCCAGCAGCTCGGTCGTGCCGAGTTTAGGGTCGACGGTCCAGCTCAGGTCAGGGTATTTCTTCTCCTTGAGCTCACGCAGATCGTCAATCACCACATGGCCGGGGGCAATCGTCAGCTGTTGAGCGTTGATCGAGGCCAGCGTACGCGGGCGCAGGCTACCGACGCGATAGACCAGCTGCTGTGAAACGGAGTAATAGGTCGGGCCCGGCTGGTAATTCTTGCTGCGCTCGCTGTTGTACACCAGCCCGGCGGCGAGGATATCGGCATCGTTGTTATCCAGGTCATCAAACAACTGGCTGATGTTCTGGCGCACGGTGATTTTGAGCTTCACGCCGAGGTAATCGGCAAACTGCTGAGCCAGCTCATAGTCCAGACCGATGGTTTTGCCGTTGATGTCGCTGTAAATCAGCGGAGAGTTAAGCGTGCTGACACGCAACTCCCCCCGCTCCTGAATGGCGGCGATACGGTTTTCGGCTTTGCCGAACCAGGGGATGGAAGGCCAGAGGGCCACTGCCAACAGCAACGTTACAATGCCGATGAGCAGATAATTAATCTTTAATTTTTTCAATTAGTTAATTCTCTGCGACGCCGGTTGCCTTAGTATGCTGTAGCCATGTTAAAAATAAGGTTTGCCATTGATTGAGCGGCATTTTGCGTAAAGTTACGCCACTTGGCAACAAATTAGAGAGAGAGGTCACATCTATTGTTAAACGACGCTGTCGATTTTATTTCGACGCAAACGGTTTCGTCGACGCTCAGGATTCTCTATAATGACGCCCGTTTTCCCCCCTTGCGCACACTGTAAGCGCCCCGGCGCTTCGAAGACGAGAGACTTATGATGGAAATTCTGCGTGGTTCGCCTGCACTGTCTGCCTTCCGTATTAACAAACTGCTGGCACGTTTTCAGGCAGCCGACCTTCCGGTAAGCAATATTTACGCTGAGTATGTCCATTTTGCTGACCTGAATGCCCCCCTGAATGCAGAGGAGCGCGTACAGCTGGAACGCCTGCTCAAGTATGGCCCAAGTCTGAGCAGCCATACCCCAACCGGTAAACTGATCCTTGCGACGCCTCGTCCAGGCACCATCTCCCCCTGGTCTTCCAAAGCGACTGACATCGCTCACAACTGTGGTCTGAACCAGATTAACCGTCTGGAACGCGGCGTGGCGTATTACGTTGAAGCCTCCACCCTGAGCGACGCCCAGTGGCAGGCGGTGGCCGCAGAGCTGCATGACCGCATGATGGAGAGCGTATTTGCTTCTCTGGATGATGCGCAGAAACTTTTCTCCCATCATCAGCCTGCGCCAGTACAGAGCGTGGATTTGCTGGGGCAGGGCCGTCAGGCGCTGATTGACGCTAACCTGCGTCTCGGCCTGGCACTGGCAGAAGATGAGATTGACTACCTGCAGGATGCGTTCGTTAAGCTGAACCGCAACCCGAACGACATCGAACTCTATATGTTCGCGCAGGCTAACTCTGAGCACTGCCGCCACAAGATTTTCAATGCCGACTGGATTATTGACGGTGAACAGCAGCCGAAGTCGCTGTTCAAAATGATCAAAAACACCATGGAGAAAACCCCTGACCACGTGCTGTCTGCTTATAAAGACAACGCCGCAGTGATGGAAGGTTCCGAGGTGGGCCGCTTCTTCGCCGATCGCGAAGCGGGGCGCTATGACTTCCATCAGGAGCCGGCGCATATCCTGATGAAAGTGGAAACTCACAACCACCCGACGGCGATCTCTCCGTGGCCGGGTGCGGCGACCGGTTCCGGCGGTGAAATCCGTGACGAAGGGGCGACGGGCCGTGGTGCGAAACCAAAAGCGGGCCTGGTCGGTTTCTCTGTTTCCAACCTGCGTATCCCGGGCTTTGAACAGCCGTGGGAAGAAGATTTCGGCAAGCCAGAGCGCATCGTGACCGCGCTGGACATCATGACCGAAGGTCCACTGGGCGGCGCGGCATTCAACAACGAATTTGGTCGTCCGGCGCTGAACGGTTACTTCCGTACCTATGAAGAGAAAGTGGACAGCCACAACGGCGAAGAGCTGCGCGGCTACCACAAACCGATCATGCTGGCGGGTGGGATCGGCAACATTCGCGCCGATCACGTGCAGAAAGGTGAGATCGTCGTCGGTGCGAAGCTGATCGTCCTCGGTGGACCGGCGATGAACATCGGCCTGGGCGGCGGTGCGGCCTCTTCAATGACATCCGGTCAGTCTGACGCCGATCTCGACTTTGCCTCCGTTCAGCGTGACAACCCGGAAATGGAGCGTCGTTGCCAGGAAGTGATCGACCGCTGCTGGCAGCTGGGTGATGCAAACCCAATCCTCTTTATCCACGACGTTGGCGCGGGCGGCCTGTCCAACGCCATGCCGGAGCTGGTGAGTGACGGTGGTCGCGGTGGCCGTTTCAACCTGCGCGACATTCTGAGCGATGAGCCGGGCATGAGCCCGCTGGAGATCTGGTGTAACGAATCTCAGGAGCGTTATGTGTTGGCCGTCGCAGCCGATCAGCTGCCGCTGTTTGACGAGCTGTGCCGCCGCGAGCGCGCGCCGTACGCGGTAATCGGTGAAGCGACCGAAGAGAAACACCTGACCCTGAGCGATACCCATTTCGACAACCAGCCAATCGATCTGCCGCTGGACGTGCTGCTCGGCAAAACGCCGAAGATGACCCGCGACGTGCAGACTCGCAAAGCGGCGGGCAACGCGCTGGATCGTCAGGGCATTACCGTAGCAGACGCGGTGAATCGCGTATTGCACCTGCCTGCGGTGGCGGAGAAAACCTTCCTGGTCACCATCGGCGACCGTACCGTGACCGGTATGGTCTCGCGCGATCAGATGGTGGGGCCATGGCAGATCCCGGTGGCGAACTGCGCCGTGACCACCGCGAGCCTCGACAGCTACTACGGTGAAGCGATGGCGCTGGGCGAACGTACCCCGGTAGCGCTGCTGGACTTCGCGGCCTCTGCTCGTCTGGCCGTCGGTGAAGCACTGACTAACATCGCCGCGACCCAGATTGGCGATATCAAACGTATCAAATTGTCCGCGAACTGGATGGCCGCTGCCGGTCACCCGGGCGAAGACGCGGGCCTGTATGAAGCTGTGAAAGCGGTGGGTGAAGAGCTCTGTCCTGCGCTCGGCCTGACCATTCCAGTGGGTAAAGACTCCATGTCGATGAAAACCCGCTGGCAGGAAGGCAACGAGCAGCGCGAAATGACTTCGCCGCTGTCGCTGATCATCTCCGCGTTTGCCCGTGTGGAAGACGTGCGCCATACCGTGACCCCACAGCTCTCGACCGAAGACAACGCCCTGCTGCTGATTGACCTGGGTAAAGGTCACAACGCGCTGGGTGCCACCGCGCTGGCACAGGTTTACCGTCAGCTGGGTGATAAACCGGCGGACGTGCGTGATGTGGCACAGTTAAAAGGCTTCTACGATGCCATTCAGGCGCTGGTGGCGCAGCGTAAACTGCTGGCCTACCACGACCGTTCCGACGGCGGCCTGCTGGTGACCCTGGCGGAGATGGCCTTCACCGGACATTGCGGTGTTGAAGCGAACATCGGAACGCTTGGCGAAGATCGTCTGGCGGTACTGTTTAACGAAGAACTCGGCGCGGTGATTCAGGTGCGCGCGGCCGATCGTGAGGCGGTTGAAGCCCTGCTGGCTCAGCACGGCCTGGCAGACTGCGTACACTACCTGGGTAAAGCCGTTCAGGGTGACCGTTTCGTCATTGAAGCGGATGGCCATGCGGTGTTCAGCGAAAGCCGCACCACGCTGCGTATGTGGTGGGCGGAAACCACCTGGCAGATGCAGCGCCTGCGTGATAACCCGGACTGTGCCGATCAGGAACACAACGCCAAGGCCAACGACAACGATCCTGGCCTGAACGTGAAGCTCTCCTTCGACATCAACGAAGACATCGCTGCACCGTACATTGCGACCGGCGCGCGTCCGAAAGTCGCCGTGCTGCGTGAGCAGGGCGTCAATTCCCACGTTGAGATGGCTGCGGCCTTCCACCGTGCGGGCTTTGATGCCATCGACGTCCATATGAGTGACCTGCTGGCAGGTCGCACCGGTCTGGAAGATTTCCATGCGCTGGTGGCGTGCGGCGGTTTCTCCTACGGTGACGTGCTGGGTGCCGGTGAAGGCTGGGCGAAGTCCATTCTCTTCAACAGCCGCGTACGTGATGAGTTCGAAAACTTCTTCCATCGTCCGCAAACCCTGGCGCTTGGTGTGTGTAACGGCTGCCAGATGATGTCTAACCTGCGCGAGCTGATCCCGGGCAGTGAAGCGTGGCCACGCTTTGTGCGTAACCAGTCCGACCGCTTTGAAGCACGTTTCAGCCTGGTCGAAGTGACTCAGAGCCCGTCTCTGCTGCTGCAGGGAATGGTAGGGTCGCAGATGCCAATCGCCGTTTCTCACGGTGAAGGTCAGGTAGAAGTGCGTGATGCCGCCCATCTGGCTCAGCTTGAGAGCAAAGGCCTGGTGGCGCTGCGCTTTGTTGATAACTTCGGCAAGGTGACGGAAACCTATCCGGCTAACCCGAACGGCTCAGTGAACGGGATCACGGCGGTCACCAGCGAAAGCGGCCGTGCGACCATCATGATGCCACACCCTGAGCGTGTGTTCCGCACCGTGAGCAACTCCTGGCACCCGGAAAACTGGGGTGAGGACAGCCCGTGGATGCGTATCTTCCGCAACGCACGTAAACAGTTGGGTTAATCGATATTGCCCTTTAAAGCCCGGTACGCGAAAGCGCTACCGGGCTTTTTTATGTGTGTCGCAATTTCGCGACAGACCCGTCATGCCACTGTCTCCAAAAGGAGACATTTAACTCATTGATTTATATATGGCTGGGGCGGTTCCCGTTAAGGTGTTGCTGATTAGCGACACTTAGCCTGGAAATCATTCAGCGAGCAATTAACGGTGGAAACCCATAAATTTCATAAATATCAATGCGATAATATATTTATTTGCATTCTGGCACATCTATTGCAGAATATTAATCAGTGGCTCATTCACCTTCTTATGTCAGCCCCTTCGGGACGTGCTACATAAACTTCGAATGACGCACAAAAAGGTGCCTGCCGTCCAACTACTGATCATAGCGCTGCTTTATCAGGACAGGGCGAAACGTCGAGTTAGGCACCGCCTCATTCCATGACAAAGCCGGGTTTTTACCCGGCTTTGTTGTATCTGAAGGGCAGACTCAGTTACGCTCTCCTCAAACCCATTCAAAGAGAGTAATGCGTTGAAACGCTGGCCCGTTTTCCCCCGTTCCCTGCGTCAACTCGTAATGATGGCCTTTTTGCTGATCCTGCTGCCTTTACTGATTCTGGCCTGGCAGGCGTGGCAAAGCCTGAACGCGCTCAGTGCCCAGGCGGCACTGACTAACCGCACGACGCTCATTGACGCCAGACGCAGTGAGGCGATGACCAACGCCGCGCTGGAGATGGAGCGTAGCTATCGTCAGTATTGCGTGCTTGACGATCGCACGCTGGAAAAGGTCTACCAGAATCAGCGTAAACGCTATAGCGAGATGCTGGATGCGCATGCCGGCGTGTTGCCGGACGATAAGCTCTACCAGGCATTACGTCAGGATTTGAACGACCTGGCCCAGCTGCAGTGTAAGAACAGTGGCCCTGATGCCGCCGCAGCCGCGCGCCTTGAAGCCTTTGCCAATGCCAATGCTGAGATGGTGCAGTCTACCCGTGCGGTGATTTTCTCTCGCGGCCAGCAGCTACAGCAGGAGATTGCCGAACGCGGTCAGTTCTTTGGCTGGCAGGCGCTGGTGCTGTTCCTGGTCAGCCTCGCGCTGGTGTTACTTTTTACCCGAATGATCATCGGCCCGGTGAAGGGCATCCAGCGGATGATCAATCGTCTGGGGGAGGGGAAATCACTGGGCGATACGGTGGCCTTTAAAGGCCCGCGCGAGTTGCGTTCCGTGGGGCAGCGGATCATCTGGCTTTCGGAGCGCCTGTCGTGGCTGGAATCCCAGCGTCATCAGTTTTTACGTCATATTTCCCATGAGCTTAAAACGCCGCTGGCCAGCATGCGCGAAGGCACGGAATTGCTGGCAGACGAAGTGGCGGGGCCGCTGACGGTGGAGCAGAAAGAGATTGTTGAGATCCTCGACGCCAGCAGCCGCAATCTGCAGAAATTAATTGAGCAACTGCTCGATTACAACCGCAAGCTGGCGGATGGAGCGGTCGTCCTTGAAAATGTCGAGATTGAGCCGCTGGTGGATATGGTGATCTCTGCCCACAGCTTGCCTGCAAGAGCTAAAATGATGCATACCGGGGTGACGCTTAATGAGCCAACCTGCCTGGCTGAACCGATGTTATTGATGAGCGTTCTGGATAATCTTTATTCCAATGCGGTGCACTATGGTACTGAATCCGGTAACATTTATATCCGAAGCTATACGAATGGTTCACGGGTCTTTATTGATGTCGCCAACACCGGCACCCCGATCCCCGATGACGAAAGAGAGATGATATTTGAACCCTTCTTCCAGGGAAGTCATCAGCGAAAAGGTGCGGTTAAAGGAAGCGGTCTGGGGTTAAGTATCGCCCGGGACTGTATACGACGCATGCAGGGGGAGCTAAACATTGTCACGGATGAACGTTCCGATGTTTGCTTCCGTATCGAACTGCCCCTGAGCCGGAAAAACCAATAAAATGAAGCTATGTCTGGTGAGTATGTCACACGTCTTTTTCCGCGCCATACGCGCGGTGTTTTCCCGTAAAACGTTGCGCCTGAGTCTGCCTTGTTTATTGCTGGCGGGGTGTGTTTCCCATGTGCCAAAAAGTGCCATTAGCGATAAACAGGAAGATAAATGGCCAGAGAATCAGCTGGCAGATTTTCTCTCAACCCGCTGCGACGACATCTGGAACCTGTCGGGGCATGACGTCGAAACCAATCCTCTGTTCTGGCTACGCGGAATAGACTGCGCGCAGCGTCTGGCTCCGGTTGAAGCCCGCTCAAAAGCGGCGATGCTGGACGACGATACCTGGCAGGACGCCTTCAAGCGCGGAATATTGCTTGGAGATGCCAAAATTACCCCTGTCGAACGACGCACGAACGTCACGCGGCTCGACACCTTTGTCGCAACGCTTCCCGCTCAGGTACGCCCGATTTACCAGCTCTGGCGCGATGGGCAGACATTACAACTTCAGCTGTCTGAAGAGCGCTCCCGTTACAGCAAGCTGCAACAGTCAACCGACAGCGAGCTGGATACCCTGCGTCAACAGCAACAACATTTGCGTACGCAACTGGATACCACGACCCGTAAGCTGGAGAACCTGACCGATATCGAAAGACAGCTCTCGTCGCGTAAATATCAGCCTGGGAGTTCATCTGCTGCACCGGACAGCGATACACCGAAACAAGAGGATGTGAAGCATGACGAGCCGTAAACCTGCCCATCTCCTGCTGGTGGATGACGATCCCGGTTTGCTCAAGCTGTTGGGAATGCGTCTGGTCAGTGAAGGCTACAGCGTCGTGACGGCTGAAAGCGGGCTGGAGGGGCTGAAAATTCTCGCCCGGGAGAAAATTGACCTGGTGATAAGCGACCTGCGGATGGATGAAATGGATGGCCTGCAGCTGTTCGCAGAGATCCAGAAGCAGCAGCCGGGCATGCCGGTGATTATCCTGACGGCGCACGGCTCGATCCCGGATGCCGTCGCGGCGACACAGCAGGGGGTTTTCAGCTTCCTGACCAAGCCGGTGGACAAAGACGCGCTGTATAAGGCCATCGACAGTGCGCTGGAACATGCTGCCCCGTCGAGCGATGAGGCGTGGAGGGAGCCGATTGTCACGCGTAGCCCCATCATGCTGCGTCTGCTGGAACAGGCCCGGATGGTGGCGCAGTCTGACGTCAGCGTCCTGATTAACGGGCAGAGCGGCACCGGGAAAGAGATCCTGGCGCAGGCCATCCATAATGCCAGCCCGCGCAGCAAAAACGCCTTTATTGCCATTAACTGCGGCGCACTGCCGGAACAACTGCTCGAATCTGAACTCTTCGGCCACGCCCGCGGTGCGTTCACCGGTGCAGTCAGCAGCCGGGAAGGCCTATTCCAGGCGGCGGAAGGCGGTACGCTTTTCCTGGACGAGATTGGCGACATGCCTGCGCCGCTGCAGGTCAAATTACTGCGCGTGCTGCAGGAGCGAAAAGTGCGCCCGTTGGGCAGCAACCGCGATATCGACATTAACGTGCGCATCATCTCCGCCACGCACCGTGATTTACCAAAGGTAATGGCGCGCAATGAGTTTCGTGAAGATCTTTACTACCGCCTGAACGTCGTGAACCTGAAAATTCCGGCGCTGGCCGAGCGTGCGGAAGATATCCCTTTGCTGGCGAATCACCTGCTGCGCCAGTCTGCGGATCGCCACAAACCGTTTGTGCGGGCGTTTTCCACCGATGCGATGAAGCGGCTGATGGCCGCAAGCTGGCCGGGAAACGTGCGCCAACTGGTCAACGTGATAGAGCAGTGCGTGGCGCTGACGTCGTCACCTGTCATCAGTGACGCGCTGGTGGAGCAGGCGCTGGAAGGCGAGAACACGGCACTGCCGACGTTTGCCGAAGCGCGTAACCAGTTCGAGCTAAACTATCTGCGTAAGCTGTTGCAGATCACCAAAGGTAACGTGACCCACGCGGCACGCATGGCCGGACGCAACCGCACCGAGTTCTATAAGCTGCTGTCACGCCATGAGCTGGAAGCCAACGATTTTAAAGAGTAGTACCGCAAACTTCGAATGAATATGATACTGTGAGCAATCGATTACGACGCAGCTTACAGGCAAGAGTTTAAGGACCCACCATGAAAAAGATTGATGCGATTATTAAACCTTTCAAACTGGATGATGTACGTGAAGCGCTGGCGGAAGTGGGCATCACCGGTATGACCGTGACCGAAGTGAAAGGTTTTGGTCGTCAGAAGGGCCACACCGAGCTTTACCGTGGTGCAGAGTACATGGTGGACTTTCTGCCGAAAGTGAAAATTGAAATCGTGGTAAGCGACGATATTGTCGATACCTGTGTGGATACCATTATCCGTACGGCGCAAACGGGTAAAATTGGCGACGGTAAAATCTTCGTCTTTGACGTGGCGCGCGTCATCCGTATCCGTACCGGCGAAGAAGACGACGCCGCGATTTAACATTGCCAGCGGTTTTGCAGACCGGGTCAGGCGCAGCCGCCACCCGGCAAAAAAAGCCCCTCGAATGAGGGGCTTTTTGTATTACAGCACTTTATGTGGACCAAAACATTCGTAATGGATGTTGTCTTTATTGACGCCCAGTTCAACCAGCTGTTTCGCGGCATACTGCATAAACGCCACCGGACCGCAGACGTAGAACTGCATCTCCGGCGCGCTGAACGCACCTTCATGCTGGCGTAAATCCATCAACCCTTCGCTGTCAAAGCGGGCCGCTGTACGATCGGCATCCGTTGGCAGACGATACCAGGTGTGCGCGGTGAAACGCGGCAGGATAGCACCCAGCGTTTTCACCTCATCAGCAAAGGCGTGCACATCCCCGTTTTCAGCGGCGTGGAACCAGTTAACCTGCGCGCTGTGGCTGGATTTCGCCAGCGTGTCCAGCATCGCCAGCATTGGCGTTTGACCCACACCCGCAGAGATCAGCGTCACCGGGGTATTTGCCTCAACGGCCATAAAGAAATCGCCCGCCGGCGCAGCCAGATGAACCACGTCGCCCACGCTGGCTTCGTTATGCAGCCAGCTGGAAACCTGACCGCCGTCCTCGCGTTTCACCGCAATACGGTAGCCTTTGCCGTTTGGCTTACGGGTGAGGGAGTACTGGCGGATCTCCTGATGCGGGAAACCTTCAGGCTTCAGCCAGACGCCGAGATACTGCCCCGGCTGATAATCGGCAACGGGTTGACCATCCACTGGCTCGAACTCAAAACTGGTAATCAGCGCGCTACGCGGCGTTTTCTCAACAATGCGGAAGGCACGGGTCCCTTCCCAGCCACCGTTCTTGCTGGCGTTTTCGCTGTAGATCTGCGCTTCACGGTTGATAAAGACATTTGCCAGCACGCCGTAAGCTTTGCCCCAGGCGTCCAGTACCTCCTGGCCCGGGCTGAACATCTCGTCCAGCGTCGCCAGCAGGTGACCGCCCACAATGTTGTACTGCTCGGGTTTGATTTGGAAACTGGTATGCTTCTGCGCGATTTTCTCCACCGCAGGCAGCAGGGCTGGCAGATTTTCAATGTTGCTGGCGTAGGCCGCGATGGCATTGAAAAGCGCTTCCCGCTGATCGCCGTTACGCTGGTTACTCATGTTGAAAATCTCTTTCAACTCCGGGTTGTGCGCGAACATGCGGTCGTAGAAATGAGCGGTGAGCTTAGGGCCTGTCTCCACCAGCAGGGGAATGGTGGCTTTAACGGTAGCGATGGTTTGAGCGTCGAGCATGAGCGCGTCCTTCTGATGTGAACTTAATGATGTATTTTAAATGCATCTTATAAAAATAACCCTGTGATGTAAATGGTTCTTTGCGAGATGAAATATATGCATCACAAACCTGAAAAGAAATCCGTTGAAAATGACGAGGGCTTTATTCCTCAAACCCTTGCGTGGCGTGAAGGAAAACGTTTGCGTAAAATCGTTTGTCAAGACCTGTTATCACAGAACTATTCAGTTATACTGTTGCCCGTCGTCCAACAGGACTGCCTTTTCAGGCCAAATTTTACTTGTTAGCTGAGTCAGGAGATGCGGATGTTAAAGCGTGAAATGAACATTGCCGATTATGATGCCGAACTGTGGCAGGCTATGGAGCAGGAAAAAGTACGTCAGGAAGAGCACATCGAACTGATCGCCTCCGAGAACTACACCAGCCCGCGCGTCATGCAGGCGCAGGGTTCTCAGCTGACCAACAAATATGCTGAAGGTTATCCGGGCAAGCGCTACTATGGCGGTTGCGAGTACGTTGATATCGTTGAGCAACTGGCGATTGACCGTGCGAAAGAACTCTTTGGCGCTGACTACGCTAACGTCCAGCCGCACTCCGGCTCTCAGGCAAACTTCGCGGTCTACACCGCGCTGCTGCAGCCGGGCGATACCGTTCTGGGTATGAACCTGGCGCAGGGCGGTCACCTGACTCACGGCTCCCCGGTAAACTTCTCTGGCAAACTGTACAACATCATCCCTTACGGTATTGATGAGTCAGGCAAAATTGACTACGAAGACATGGCGAAGCAGGCTAAAGAGCACAAGCCGAAGATGATCATCGGTGGTTTCTCTGCTTACTCCGGTATTGTTGACTGGGCAAAAATGCGTGAAATCGCAGACAGCATCGGTGCTTACCTGTTCGTGGATATGGCGCACGTTGCCGGTCTTATCGCCGCGGGCGTTTACCCGAACCCGGTTCCTCATGCTCACGTTGTGACCACCACCACGCACAAAACCCTGGCGGGTCCACGCGGTGGCCTGATCCTGGCGAAAGGCGGCGATGAAGAGCTGTACAAAAAACTGAACTCCGCTGTGTTCCCAAGCGCACAGGGCGGCCCGCTGATGCACGTGATCGCGGCAAAAGCCGTCGCGCTGAAAGAAGCGATGGAGCCAGAGTTCAAAGTCTATCAGCAGCAGGTTGCCAAAAACGCCAAAGCGATGGTGGAAGTGTTCCTGAACCGTGGTTACAAAGTGGTGTCCGGCGGTACTGAAAACCACCTGTTCCTGCTGGATCTGGTTGATAAGAACCTGACCGGTAAAGAAGCTGACGCCGCCCTGGGCCGCGCCAACATCACCGTGAACAAAAACAGCGTACCAAACGATCCGAAGAGTCCGTTCGTGACCTCCGGTATCCGTATCGGTTCTCCGGCTGTTACTCGCCGCGGTTTCAAAGAAGCGGAAGTGAAAGAGCTGGCTGGCTGGATGTGTGACGTTCTGGACAACATCAATGACGAAGCGGTTATTGAGCGCGTAAAAGCGAAAGTTCTGGATATCTGCGCGCGCTTCCCGGTATACGCATAATTCTTCTGCTTAGCAGAAATAAAAAGGCCGCGTTTGCGGCCTTTTTTTATGTCTTAACGTCGGTCGAGGGATATTGCTCCCGGTCCCACAATCGCCAGCAGGATAAATGCGCCAGCAATACTGACGTTCTTGTAGAAATTAATCATATTCGGCACAACCGCATCCCCGGTCATGTCCCAGTAATGGTGACCAATAACTGCCGTGCCCAGCGTGTAGAACACAAACAATACGGCGAGAGGTCGGGTGAAAAAGCCCAGCACGATCAGGATGGCGGCAGGGACTTCCATCACCACGGCGATAATGGCCGCCAGCATGGGCATTGGCGCGCCAAGCGACGTCATATATTGTACGGTGCCGTTAAACCCCGTCAGTTTTGGATAGCCGAAGATAATAAAGAGTACGACAAGCGCGATACGGGCAATCAACAACAACAGGTGGCGTGACTGACCGAAATCGAAATAGCGAAGTGAGTTCATGGCAGAAAACCTCTGCAAGTGGAGTAATTTAAACGTAATACACATTTTCGTTCCCTGCCATAAGCCAGACGACTGCACTGAATGTTAATTTTTCGTTAATTTGTAGCAGGCTATCTACTTGCTTAATTTTTATATTCTCGCCAGACTATGGCCTCCATTTCGGGAGGGATTCATGGTCTTGCATTCCACGCGCTGGCTGGCGCTCAGCTATTTCACCTATTTCTTTAGTTACGGTATTTTTCTGCCTTTCTGGAGCGTCTGGCTCAAGGGAATTGGCCTTACTCCGGAAACCATCGGTGTCCTGCTGGGGGCGGGGCTGGTGGCGCGTTTCCTTGGCAGCCTGCTGATTGCACCGCGCGTCAGCGATCCCTCCTTACTCATCAAAGCGGTGCGTATTCTTGCCTTGTTAACGCTGGTCTTTGTGGCCTGCTTCTGGGTCAGCCATCAGTTTGCCTGGCTGATGGTGGTGATGGTCGGCTTTAACCTGTTCTTCTCCCCGCTGGTTCCCCTGACGGACGCCCTGGCAAACACCTGGCAAAAGCAGATCACCATGGACTACGGCCGCGTGCGCCTGTGGGGCTCCATTGCGTTTGTGATTGGCTCTGCGCTGGTGGGGAAACTGGTCAGTCTTTACGATTACCGCGCCATTCTTGCCCTGCTAAGCATCGGTATCGCCTCGATGTTGCTGGGCATGCTGCTGCGACCGTCAGTCATGCCGCAAGGCGAAAGCCGCCATCAGGAAAGCGCAGGCTGGCCCGCCTGGCGAAGCCTGGTGGCGCAAAGCTGGCGTTTTCTGGCCTGCGTCTGCCTGCTTCAGGGGGCGCACGCGGCGTATTACGGCTTCAGCGCCATTTACTGGCAGGGCGCCGGTTACTCTGCCTCTGCCGTGGGCTACCTGTGGTCGCTTGGCGTGGTGGCCGAAGTGATTATCTTTGCGCTCAGCAAGAAACTGTTTCGCCGCTTCGGCGCGCGCGACCTGCTGCTGCTCTCCGCCGTGTGTGGCGTGGCGCGGTGGGGCATTATGGGCTGGACGACCGAACTGCCCTGGCTGATCGTGGCGCAAATTCTGCACTGCGGCACCTTTACCGTCTGCCATCTGGCGGCCATGCGCTATATCGCCGCGCGTGAAGGCGGGGATGTGATTCGCTTGCAGGCGGTCTATTCTGCGGTGGCGATGGGCGGCAGCATTGCCGTGATGACGGTCTTTGCGGGCTTCCTGTATCAACATCTGGGACACGGCGTATTCTGGGTAATGGCACTGGTCGCGCTACCGGCGATGTTTATTCGCCCGAAAGTGGCCGCGCGCGCCTGACTACGATTCCAGCATAGCGCGAATATGTTCTTGCTGCTGTGCGTTTAGCGATTCCACGGCGTGGATCAGCGGCGGCGAGAACAGGGGCAGGGCGGTGGGGTAAGGAGTAATAACCAGCGCCGCTTCGCGCGGAGCCCCCTCTTTCTGAAAAGCCTGCAGCGTCAGATAACGAATATTGAGCGGCAGCAACGTTAGTTCGCGCAGCTGCTGTTCAATCACCTCTTCACAGGATTTGTCCTCTCCGGTTAATAACACCACCTGTTTTTCGTGCAGATCGGTCTCCTGCATCAGCCAGGCGCCAAAAATCACCGCCACCAGACTCATCTCTTCATCAGAAAAACGCAGGCCAAACTCCGCCTCCAGCTCAAACAACGCCTCCTTGGTGGTGCGTAACAGACGGGGGTAAAGGCGGTGGATCTCTTCTGGCAGGCTGTTGTCGATGCCGATCTCAAACAGCGACCGGTCCAGCGCCTGTGCCAGATGAACGTAGAGCTGATCGGTCAGCCCTTGTTCATCGCTGAAGTTCATTCCTGTCTGGGCGCGAAAACGGGCAATCATCCGCACGATGGCCCGGCGCAGACGCTGATCCTGCTGATGTTTATCGAGCACCGGATCGGGCGTGCGCAGCATCATAAACAGCAGCGCGAGGAACAGTTGTTCGTCGCTGTGGGTGCCCTGCGGCACGCGGCGTTTCC
Source organism: Enterobacter cloacae subsp. cloacae ATCC 13047 (assembly GCF_000025565.1). NCBI lineage: Bacteria > Pseudomonadati > Pseudomonadota > Gammaproteobacteria > Enterobacterales > Enterobacteriaceae > Enterobacter > Enterobacter cloacae. The sequence goes on along the minus strand of NC_014121.1, from coordinate 3,974,999 downwards.
AGTGACGCACAATTTCCTGCGCCGTAAAGTATTCCCCTCGCGACTGTGTCCAGTTGCGCTGAACGGGGGAAAACTGCGGCGTATTGCCCAGGTGATGCTGGATCAAACAATACTGCAAGAAGAGCTGTAAAAACTGCACGTCACGGCAGTCAAAGGGGCGCTGTAGCTTTCGGGAACAGAAGCTGATCAACGCCCGCAGATTCGTATCGTCATAAAGCGGACGCGCGATGCCCTGCTGTTTAAGCGCGGTTTTAAGCGCCGGGGTAAACTGTTGCGAAACAAAATGTGGGCACAGGCGGAGCGCCCTGCGCAGCCAGTGCAGCAGACATAAACGCTGATTCAGGACCGAGCCTTCAATCCGGTAGCTGCCGTCATGGTGCGTGACAATGTCCAGCCGGTGATAGCGCTGGATTTCATCGCGCGTCTCGGCTATATCTTGCCGTGCCATGGCGTCGTCCACGCCGTTGGTTGCGATTATGCTCTGTGCGGTGACGGCAGCATCGGGCAGGTAAAGCATCAAAAGCACCTGGCAGCGGCGCTGCGAACTGGAAAGCACAGATGGAATTTCAAGCGTTGTCATCATCTGTTGGGTATCCAGTGTGAATGTCTGGTAAGAATAGCTAAAGGATCGACGCTGAAAAGCGTACCGGCAGCCCTTTCACTCAGGATTGCTGGCGAACATCACAGAATTTTTGACGTGAGGAATTGATGCAAACAGTTAAACACAGCGCGATGGCGTTATTTTTGGCGGTTATCACTTTCACCGCCGGCGCGCATCCTCACAGTTTTATCAGTCTCAAAACCGAGCTGGTGACTGACGGAACCCAGTTGAGCGGCCTGAAAATGCGCTGGACGATGGATGAAATCACCTCGGCCGATCTCTTGTATGACGCGGGAAATGCAAAGCCAGGCGATGAGATTTGGAAAAAGCTGGCGGCGGAGGTCATGGCCAACGTGCTGGGACAGCACTACTTCACCGAGTTCTGGCATAACGGACAAAAGGTGAAGTTTATGAATCGCCCGACGGAGTACGGCATGTCGCGCGACGGTCATCAGGCGGTGCTGACGTTTGTTCTCCCGCTGGCGCATCCTCAGCCGCTGTCAGGACAGACGTATACCTTTTCCACCTTCGACCCCACCTATTACGTCGATATGAGCTATGCGAAGGAGAGTGACGTGACGCTACCGACTACCCTGCAAAAATCCTGCAAACTCGCTGTTCATACGCCAAAACCCAGCGAAGAGACGCTCAACTTCGCCGTCTCTCTGGATAAAGAGGATGCCCCTCCTGAAGATATGGAACTGGGTAAACAGTTTGCACAGCAGGTGACGTTACAATGTCAGTGATCGCCTCTTCCGCCCGCAAACCACGTCGCTGGCTCCATCTCTGGCCGCTGGCGCTCTTTTTATTGCTGGCCGTGTGCGGCGCGCTGTGGTTATGGCAGGCCTGGCCGCAGGTTATGATGAAAAGCATTCTCTGGCAGCGTGACGTTAACCAGCAGATGAGCGGGCTACTCAAGGCGGTGGCGGATAACCCAACAAAAGCAGGTGGTTCCCTGCTGGCATTCAGTTTTGTCTACGGGGTGCTGCATGCGCTGGGGCCGGGGCACGGCAAGATTGTGATCACTACCTGGCTTGCCACGCATCCCTCGAAGCTGAAATCGAGCATCGGTCTGACGCTGGCCTCTTCGCTTCTGCAGGGCTGCGTCGCTATCGGGCTGGTAGTGGTCGTCCTCTCGCTGTTACAGCTTCCCGCTCGTCAGCTGCACCTGAGCAGTTTCTGGCTGGAGAAGGGAAGTTATGCGCTGGTGGGCGTGCTGGGGGTGATCCTCTGCTGGCGGGCGCTGAAAAAATTGCGCGTCCTGCTGCAAAAGCCAACCTTCAAATCCTTTACGCCACATCATGTTCATGATGCCCACTGCGGCTGCGGACATCAGCATCTGCCTACGCAGGCGCAGTTGCAGAGCGGCGACGACTGGCGTGCGCGGGTGATGATTGTTCTTTCAATGGGGATGCGACCATGTTCAGGCGCGATCATGGTGCTGCTGTTCAGCAAAGTGATTGGCGTATTCGGCTGGGGCGTGCTCTCTGCGCTGGCTATGGCGGCAGGAACGTCCCTGACCATTTCGTCACTGGCATTACTGGTTCACAGCTTCCGTCAACTGGCGGTAAAACTCAGCGGCAATAAAACGCCGGTGCTGTGGCGACAGGTAGGCTGGACGACGCTCGCGCTGGCGGGCGGGATGATTCTGCTGGTAGCGGCGGTGACGATGTGGATGAGTGCGGTGCCGGTGGGAAGGGGATTGCGACCGTTTTAGTAGGGTGCGGTCTGATGTCCTCACCCTGACCCTCTCCCACAGGGAGAGGGAATTACCGGGATTAACGCTTCAGCGCATCGCTCAGTTCATCACGCATGTTTGCCAGCATGGCTTTAACAACGCGTGGGTTACCTGCAACGATGTTGCCGGTAGACATATAGTTATGGCCGCCGGTGAAATCGCATACCAGTGCGCCTGCTTCACGCGCGATCAGCTCGCCCGCAGCAAAGTCCCACGGCTTCAGCGCCAGTTCGAAGTAACCGTCAACGCGGCCGGTCGCCACGTAGGCCAGATCCAACGCGGCAGAGCCGGTGCGACGGAAGTCCGCGCATTCGGTGAACAGTTTGCCGAGGATATTCATGTAGGTGGTTGCGTGCTGTTTCGCCTTGAACGGGAAACCGGTCGCCAGAATGGTGCCGTCCAGATCGCGTGCATTGCTGCAGCGCAGACGGTAACCGTTCAGCTGCGCGCCCTGACCGCGGGTAGCGGTGAACAGTTCGTTACGCATTGGATCATAAACAACGGCAACTTCAGTACGGCCTTTAATGCGTACTGCGATAGACACAGAGAAGTGTGGCAGGCGTTTAACGAAGTTGGTGGTGCCATCCAGTGGATCGATAACCCATTGAACATCCTGATCGGTACCTTCATGTTCACCGCTTTCTTCGGTGATGATGGTGTGCTGTGGGTAAGATTTGCGGATCGTTTCGATAATAATCGCTTCTGCGGCTTTATCGACGTTAGTCACGAAATCATTGCTGCCTTTCTGGCTGGTTTCTACGGAGTCTGGCGTTTCGTAGTGTTTGGCAATTACATTACCCGCCTTGCGCGCTGCGCGCACGGCGATGGTCAGCATCGGATGCATCGGTCTCTCTCACTGGATGTTAAAGAACAGGAAAATCGGCGCAGAGTATAGCAGCGGGATCGGAATATGTCTCTCGTTTATGATAATATGCCCGAATATTCTTTAGACACTGAATTCAGACATCCAAAACTATGCTGCAAAACATTCGAATCGTGCTGGTCGAAACATCGCATACCGGCAATATGGGCTCCGTTGCCCGCGCTATGAAAACCATGGGCTTAACGAATCTGTGGCTGGTTAATCCGCTGGTGAAACCGGACTCTCAGGCCATCGCACTGGCCGCCGGTGCCAGCGACGTGATTGGCAACGCGCAAATTGTTGATACCCTGGACGAAGCGCTGGCGGGTTGCAGTCTGGTCGTCGGTACCAGCGCGCGTTCCCGTACGCTGCCGTGGCCAATGCTGGACCCGCGCGAATGCGGCCTGAAAAGTGTCTCAGAAGCGGAACAGGCGCCTGTGGCGCTGGTGTTTGGGCGTGAGCGCGTCGGCCTGACCAATGACGAACTGCAGAAGTGCCATTACCACGTCGCGATTGCGGCGAACCCGGAATACAGCTCGCTGAACCTGGCGATGGCGGTACAGGTCATTGCCTACGAAGTGCGGATGGCCTGGCTGGCGACCCAGGAGAAAGTGGCAGAACCGAAAGAAGAGACCGCCTATCCGCTGGTGGACGATCTGGAGCGCTTCTATGGTCACCTGGAGCAGACGCTGCTCTCTACCGGTTTTATCCGCGAAGGCCATCCGGGGCAGGTGATGAATAAGCTGCGTCGCCTGTTCACCCGTGCGCGCCCGGAAAGCCAGGAGCTGAACATCCTGCGTGGGATTCTGGCGTCGATTGAGCAGAAGAATAAAGAGTAGTGTCGTCTGTTCGCCGGGTGGCGCTGCGCTTACCCGGCCTACAAAACCCGTAGGCCCGTGCAAGCGCAGCGCCGCCGGGCAAAAGAATACGGCACGGAAGGTTAAATACCTGACTAAAACAGTCAAGTAAATAGTTGACCAATTTAGTCAGGAATGTCAGACTTGGCCCTGCTATGCAATACCCCATTTTACTATAAAAAACCCCGGGCAGGGGCGAGTTTGAGGTTAAGTAAGACATGAGACTGACATCTAAAGGGCGTTATGCCGTAACCGCGATGCTGGACGTTGCGCTCAACTCCGAAGCGGGCCCGGTTCCGTTGGCTGATATTTCTGAACGACAAGGGATCTCCCTCTCTTATCTGGAACAGCTGTTCTCCAGACTGCGTAAAAATGGACTGGTTTCCAGCGTTCGTGGCCCAGGCGGCGGTTATCTGCTGGGTAAAGACGCGGGCAGTATTGCGGTTGGCGAAGTCATTAGTGCGGTTGACGAATCCGTTGACGCGACCCGTTGCCAGGGGAAAGGTGGCTGCCAGGGCGGCGATAAGTGCCTGACCCACGCGCTGTGGCGCGATCTGAGCGATCGCCTGACCGGCTTCCTGAACAACATCACCCTTGGTGAACTGGTGAATAACCAGGAAGTTCTGGATGTATCGGGCCGTCAGCACAGCCAGGAATCTCAACGCAGCACCCGCGCGCAGGACGCTATCGACGTTAAATTACGCGCGTAATAAAAAGATAAGTATTTCAGAATCAGGCCGGGGCGAAGCTGCCCCGTGTACTCGGTCGTACATCCAGCCGGTTGCCTGATTCCTTGCATTGAAGCGATGTACGGAGTTTATAGAGCAATGAAATTACCGATTTATCTCGACTACTCCGCAACCACGCCGGTGGACCCGCGTGTTGCCGAGAAAATGATGCAGTGTCTGACCCTGGACGGAAACTTTGGTAACCCAGCTTCCCGTTCACACCGTTTTGGCTGGCATGCTGAAGAGGCGGTGGATATCGCCCGTAATCAGATTGCTGACCTTGTGGGTGCCGACCCGCGTGAGATTGTGTTCACCTCCGGTGCGACCGAATCCGACAACCTGGCGATCAAAGGTGCAGCCAACTTTTATCAGAAAAAAGGCAAGCACATCATCACCAGCAAAACCGAACATAAAGCTGTGCTGGACACCTGCCGTCAGCTCGAGCGTGAAGGCTTTGAAGTCACTTACCTGGCGCCACAGAGCAACGGTATTATTGACCTGAAAGAGCTCGAAGCGGCGATGCGTGATGACACCATCCTGGTTTCCATCATGCATGTAAACAACGAAATCGGCGTGGTGCAGGATATTGCGACCATCGGCGAAATGTGCCGTGCGCGCGGCATCATCTATCACGTTGATGCGACCCAGAGCGTGGGCAAACTGCCTATCGACCTGAGCCAGCTGAAAGTCGACCTGATGTCCTTCTCCGGCCACAAAATCTATGGCCCGAAAGGCATTGGCGCGCTGTATGTTCGTCGTAAACCACGTATCCGCATTGAAGCGCAGATGCACGGTGGCGGACACGAGCGCGGCATGCGTTCCGGTACGCTGCCTGTTCACCAGATTGTGGGCATGGGCGAAGCTTACCGCATTGCGAAAGAAGAGATGGAAACCGAGATGGCGCGCCTGCGCACGCTCCGTAACCGTCTGTGGGACGGCGTGAAAGATATGGAAGAAGTGTATCTGAACGGCGATCTCGAGCAGGGCGCACCCAACATCCTCAACGTGAGCTTCAACTATGTTGAAGGCGAATCGCTGATCATGGCGCTGAAAGACCTGGCGGTCTCTTCCGGTTCTGCCTGTACATCTGCAAGCCTTGAGCCATCCTACGTGCTGCGCGCGCTGGGTATGACTGACGAGCTGGCACACAGCTCTATCCGTTTCTCTTTAGGTCGTTTCACTACCGAAGAAGAGATTGACTACACCATCAAGCTGGTTCGCAACTCCATCGGCCGTCTGCGTGACCTTTCTCCACTGTGGGAAATGTTCAAGCAGGGCGTGGATCTGAACAGCATTGAATGGTCACATCACTAATCGGTACATAAGGAGAATTCAATCATGGCATACAGCGAAAAAGTAATCGATCATTACGAGAACCCGCGCAACGTTGGCTCTTTTGACAACAGCGACGAGAGCGTAGGTAGCGGTATGGTTGGCGCGCCAGCTTGTGGCGACGTGATGAAGTTGCAGATTAAAGTCAACAATGAAGGTATCATTGAAGACGCGCGCTTCAAGACCTACGGCTGCGGTTCCGCTATCGCCTCCAGCTCCCTGGTCACCGAGTGGGTGAAGGGCAAGTCTCTGGACGAAGCACAGGCAATCAAGAACACGGATATTGCTGAAGAACTCGAACTGCCACCGGTGAAAATTCACTGTTCTATCCTGGCAGAAGACGCGATCAAAGCCGCCATTGCGGATTACAAAAGCAAACGTGAAGCAAAATAATTGAGGTTTGAGTATGTCGATTACCCTTAGCGACAGCGCTGCCGCGCGAGTAAGCTCTTTTCTGGCGAACCGTGGTAAAGGCTTTGGCCTGCGACTGGGCGTACGTACCTCCGGCTGTTCTGGTATGGCTTACGTACTGGAGTTTGTTGACGAACCAGCGTCCGATGACACTGTGTTTGAAGACAAGGGCGTGAAGGTGGTGGTCGATGGCAAAAGCCTGCAATTCCTCAACGGCACTCAGCTGGACTTTGTAAAAGAAGGCCTGAACGAAGGGTTCAAATTCACGAACCCGAACGTCAAAGACGAGTGTGGTTGCGGCGAAAGCTTCCACGTTTAATCGCGCGTCATCCGAAACCCCACCGTGGCTTTATTCGCTACGCGTGGGGTTTGTTCTAACAGGCTACCCCTGAGATTGTTATGGATTACTTCACTCTCTTCGGTTTACCCACTCAATACCCGATTGATCTCCAGGCGCTGACGATCCGTTTTCAGGACCTGCAGCGTCAGTATCATCCGGACAAATTCGCCAGCGGTACTCAGGCTGAACAACTGGCTGCGGTGTCGCAATCCGCGACCATCAACCAGGCCTGGCAGACGCTGCGCCATCCGCTGGCGCGTGCAGAATATCTGCTTTCGCTCCACGGCTTTGATCTGGCGAGCGAACAACACACCGTACGCGACACGGCGTTTCTGATGGAACAGCTTACGCTTCGCGAAGAGCTGGATGAGATTGAACAGGCCAAAGACGAAGCGCGTCTGGAAGGGTTCATCACGCGCGTGAAGGGCATGTTTGATACCCGCCATCAGCAGATGGTGGCACAACTGAACAACGAGACCTGGGACGTGGCGGCAGACACTGTGCGCAAACTCCGTTTTCTCGATAAACTGCGAAGCAGTGCTGAACAACTCGAAGAAAAGCTGCTCGATTTTTAATTTCGGAAGCAATTATGGCCTTATTACAAATTAGTGAGCCTGGCTTAAGTGCCGCACCGCACCAGCGTCGTCTGGCGGTGGGTATTGATCTCGGCACCACCAATTCCCTCGTGGCAACCGTGCGTAGCGGCCAGGCGGAGACGCTGGCTGACGAGCAGGGCCGCCATCTGCTGCCTTCCGTGGTCCACTACCAGCAGCAGGGCCACGCGGTGGGCTTTGATGCCCGCGCTAACGCCGCGCGCGATCCGGCGAATACCATCAGCTCCGTTAAGCGGATGATGGGCCGCTCGCTGGCCGATATTCAGACCCGTTACCCCCATCTGCCGTATCAGCTGCAGGCCAGTGAAAACGGCCTGCCGATGATTGCGACTGCGGCCGGGCTGCTGAACCCAATTCGCGTATCCGCTGACATCCTAAAAGCGTTGGCGGAGCGTGCGACGGCAACGCTCGGCGGCGATTTAGACGGTGTGGTGATTACCGTTCCGGCTTACTTTGATGACGCACAGCGTCAGGGCACCAAAGACGCCGCGCGTCTGGCGGGCCTGCACGTGCTGCGCCTGCTGAACGAACCGACAGCGGCAGCGATTGCCTACGGCCTCGACTCCGGTCAGGAAGGGGTGATTGCGGTTTACGATCTCGGCGGCGGTACCTTTGATATCTCGATCCTGCGCTTAAGCCGTGGGGTGTTTGAAGTGCTGGCGACCGGCGGGGACTCCGCGCTGGGCGGCGATGACTTTGACCATCTGCTGGCGGATTACATTCGCGAGCAGGCGGGTATCAGCGATCGCAGCGATGCGCGCGTACAGCGTGAACTGCTGGATGCGGCCATCGAGGCCAAAATTGCGCTAAGCGATGCTGAGTCAGTCAGTGTGAACGTGGCGGGCTGGCAGGGTGAGATTGCCCGTGAACAGTTTAACGATCTGATCGCCCCCCTGGTGAAACGCACGCTGTTAGCCTGCCGTCGTGCGCTGAAAGATGCCGGCGTTGAGGCGGATGAAGTGCTGGAAGTGGTCATGGTGGGTGGTTCCACCCGCGTACCGTTGGTGCGTGAGCGTGTAGGCGAATTTTTTGGCCGCACGCCGCTGACCTCCATTGACCCGGACAAAGTGGTTGCCGTGGGCGCGGCGATTCAGGCGGATATTCTGGTCGGCAACAAGCCGGACAGTGAAATGCTGCTGCTGGACGTTATCCCGCTGTCGCTGGGGTTAGAGACCATGGGCGGACTGGTGGAGAAAGTCATTCCGCGCAACACCACCATTCCGGTGGCACGTGCGCAGGAGTTCACTACCTTTAAAGACGGTCAGACGGCCATGTCCATTCACGTGATGCAGGGCGAACGCGAACTGGTGCAGGACTGCCGCTCGCTGGCGCGCTTTGCGCTGCGGGGCATTCCGGCGCTGCCTGCGGGCGGGGCGCATATTCGCGTCACCTTCCAGGTGGATGCAGACGGCCTGCTGAGCGTCACGGCGATGGAAAAATCGACTGGTGTCGAATCGTCCATTCAGGTGAAGCCGTCCTACGGCCTGACCGATGGCGAAATCGCCTCCATGATTCAGGACTCAATGAGCTACGCCGAGCAGGATGTGAAGGCGCGTATGCTGGCCGAACAAAAAGTGGAAGCCGCACGCGTGCTGGAAAGCCTGAACGGCGCGCTCGCTGCCGATGCCGCGCTGTTAAGCGCCGCTGAGCGTCAGGTGATTGACGAGGCTGCTGCGCACTTAAGCGTGGTCGCCCAGGGCAATGACGCTGATGCAATAGAAGAAGCCATTAAAAACGTTGATAAACAAACCCAGGACTTTGCTGCTCGCCGCATGGACAAATCTGTCCGCGTCGCGCTGAAAGGCCAGTCCGTGGACGAGGTTTAATATGCCAAAGATTGTTATTTTGCCTCATGCGGACCTCTGTCCGGATGGCGCTGTTCTGGAAGCGAAGACCGGTGAAACCATTCTCGATGTTGCCCTGCGTGCAGGTATCGAAGTGGAACACGCCTGTGAAAAATCCTGTGCCTGCACAACATGCCACTGCATCGTGCGTGAAGGTTTCGACTCGCTTGCCGAGAGCACCGAAGACGAAGATGACATGCTGGATAAAGCATGGGGTCTGGAGCCCGACAGCCGCTTAAGCTGCCAGGCAGCGGTGACCGACGAAGATCTGGTCGTGGAGTTCCCACGCTACACCATCAACCACGCACGCGAGCATTAATATGGGACTGAAGTGGACAGACAGCCGTGAAATCGGCGAAGCGCTCTACGACGCTAACCCGGATCTCGATCCAAAAACCGTACGCTTCACCGATATGCATCAGTGGATCTGCGATTTAGAGGATTTTGACGACGATCCCAACGCATCCAATGAAAAAATTCTGGAGGCGATTCTGTTAGTCTGGTTAGATGAAGCAGAGTAAATCACGTAACGGGCTGCCTTCAGGCGGCCCGTTTGCTAATAAGGATAAATAAAATGACCGAAGCGATGAAGATTACGCTCTCTACGCAACCCGCCGATGCGCGTTGGGGCGAAAAAGCCACTTACAGTATCAACAACGACGGTATTACCCTGCACCTGACGGGCAACGACGATCTGGGCCTGATCCAGCGCGCCGCGCGTAAAATTGATGGGCTCGGCATTAAGCATGTCTCTCTGGCAGGCGAGGGCTGGGACACCGACCGCAGCTGGGCGTTCTGGGCCGGTTATAAAGGGCCAAAAGGCACCCGTAAAATTGAGTGGGCCAACCTTGACGAAGCCGGTCAAAAAGAGCTGGAAAGCCGCCTGACCATTATCGACTGGGTACGTGACACCATTAACGCACCGGCAGAAGAGCTGGGGCCGGAACAGCTGGCACAGCGCGCCGTTGACCTGTTGTGCGGCGTGGCCGGCGACAACATGTCTTATCGCATCACCAAAGGTGAAGACCTGCGCGAGCAGAACTACATGGGCATTCACACCGTGGGTCGTGGCTCTGAGCGTCCACCGGTGCTGCTGGCGCTGGACTACAACCCAACCGGCGATAAAGACGCGCCAGTATTTGCCTGCCTGGTCGGGAAAGGTATCACCTTCGATACCGGTGGCTACAGCCTGAAGCAGAGCGCGTTCATGGACTCCATGAAATCCGACATGGGCGGGGCGGCAACCATCACTGGTGCGCTGGCGTTTGCGATTACCCGTGGCCTGAAAAAACGCGTGAAGCTGTACCTGTGCTGCGCTGACAACATGGTAAGCGGTAATGCCTTCAAGCTCGGCGACATCATTCGCTACCGCAACGGCAAAAATGTTGAAGTGATGAACACCGATGCAGAAGGCCGTCTGGTGCTGGCTGATGGCCTGATCGACGCTTCTGCCCAGAAGCCAGAGTTGATTATCGATATGGCCACCCTGACCGGCGCGGCAAAAACGGCGCTGGGTAACGACTACCATGCGCTGTTCAGCTTTGACGACAAGCTGGCGGCCCGCCTGCTGGCAAGTGCTGCGGCAGAAAACGAACCGTTCTGGCGTCTGCCGCTGGCGGAGTTCCACCGCAGCCAGCTGCCGTCAAATTTTGCCGAACTGAACAACACCGCGAGCGCGGCATACCCGGCGGGTGCAAGCACCGCAGCAGGCTTCCTGTCCCACTTCGTTGAGAACTATCACGAAGGCTGGCTGCATATCGACTGCTCCGCAACCTACCGTAAAGCGGCAGTTGAGCAGTGGTCTGCGGGCGCGACCGGCCTGGGCGTGCGTACCGTGGCGAACCTGCTGACGGCTGAGTAATGCTTTTTGCCCTCACCCTAACCCTCTCCCACGGGGAGAGGGGATGGTTTGCTCCCTCTCCCTTGAGGGAGAGGGCCGGGGTGAGGGGAAAATTCGACATCTGGAATTGTTATGTCCGAAACCAAAAACGAATTAGAAACCCTGCTGGAACAGGCGGCGACCGAGCCCGCCCACCGTCCGGCATTTTTCCGCACGCTGCTGGAATCCACCGTCTGGGTGCCAGGAACCGCGGCGGAAGGTGAGCAGGTTGTTGAAGACAGCGCGCTGGATCTGCTGCACTGGGAGAAAGACGACGGCACCTCGGTGATCCCGTTCTTTACCTCGCTGGAAGCGCTACAGACCGCCGTTGAAGACGAACAGGCGTTCGTGGTGATGCCGGTACGCACGCTGTTCGAAATGACGCTGGGCCAGACGCTGTTCCTTAATGCGAAACTGCCGACCGGGAAAGAGTTCACGCCGCGTGAAATCAGCCATCTGATTGGTGAAGAGGGTAACCCGCTCAGTACCCAGGAAGTGCTGGAAGGGGGCGAAACGCTGCTGCTCTCTGAAGTGGCCGAACCACCAGCGCAGATGATCGATTCCCTGACCACGTTGTTCAAAACCCTGAAGCCGGTACGGCGCGCGTTCCTCTGTTCGATTAAAGAGCAAGCGGATGAACAGCCGGTACTGTTGATTGGGATTGAAGCTGACGGCGATATCGATGAAATCATCCAGGCGGCGGGCAGCGTGGCCACCGATACGTTGCCGGGCGATGAGCCAATTGATATCTGCCAGGTGAAGAACGGTGAGAAGGGCATCAGCCACTTTATTACCGAGCACATCACACCGTTTTATGAGCGTCGCTGGGGCGGTTTCCTGCGCGATCTCAAAACCAACCGCGTCATCTGATTACAGCGGGGTGACTGTCACCCCGTTGCTTCCAGCAGCAGTAAATCCATCAGCAGTACCAGATTCGACTCAAACGACGTCACCCCTGCGGCTTCCGCGGCGTAATGCACCGCCTCGTCATAGAGAGCGAAGTGCACGTCCGCCATGCCCGCCAGCGTATTGGCCGAGGCGCGGGTAAACGCGACAATCGTCATCCCGACGTTTTTGGCGATCCGCGCTTTATCCAGCACCTGCTCTGTTTCGCCGCTGCGCGAGACGGCAATAAATACCTGATAACGGGCGGCGTTGCTGAGGAAGATGTTCCGGCTGTCACCCGGCCCGGAGATAAACGCCGTTTTCCCCAGCACCTGCAGTTTTTTGGTCAGGTATTCGGCAAACAGATAGGAAAACCCGGCACCGTAGAGAAAGAAGCTCTCTTTGTGACGCAGCAGGTCGGCAAACTGCAGACGCTTCTCATCGGTCACCCACTGGAATGTCTGCTGATAGTTGGCAATAAACTGGCTGAACAGCGCGGGCAATTGCGGAAGGGCGTTTCCTTGCGTCGTAATATGCGGCGTGTCGGTGAGGAGCTGTTTGCAGTGCCAGATAAACTCGCTAAACCCGCTGAACCCCAGCTTCTGACACAGCCGCATAATCGTCGCGGTAGAGACAAATGTCGCCTGCGCCAGTTCCCGCACCGTGATGTTGCCCACCAGCAGTGGATGCTCCGTGAGATGTGCGAGTACGCGATATTCCGCGCGGGTCAGCGATTCCCCGCGCGTTAACAGCGTGGCCAGGCGGTTATCCATTATTTCGCGGGTTCAACCGGCAGGTCGTCCCGCGCACCCCACTCACTCCAGGCACCATCGTACAGCGTGACGTCGTTTACGCCGAGCGTGGCGAGCGCCAGGATCACCACGCAGGCCGTTACGCCGGAACCGCAGCTGGCAATAATCGGACGGTGTAAATCCACGCCCTGACGATCAAAAATCGCGCGTAGCTCATCGGTGGTTTTCAGCTCGCCCTCAAACACCAGATCGCCCCACGGCACGTTCAACGCCCCCGGAATGTGTCCGCGTTTCAGGCCAGGGCGAGGTTCGTCCGCTTCAGCGTTAAAACGTGCGGCAGGACGCGCATCGACGATTTGAGCAGTGTTTTCATGGCTGACGACCAGCACGTCGGTCAGGCGTTTCACCACATTTGCGTCAAACGTCGCGTCAAAATCCCCCTCCGGCAGCGTCACGTCCCCCTGCTGCAGCGGCAGTTCGTCGCGCTTCCAGCCAGCCAGCCCCCCCGCCAGAATCGAGACTTTCTCGACGCCGAAGTTTTTCAGCATCCACCACGCGCGCGGGGCAGAGAAGAGGTTACCTTCATCATAAACAACGAGGTGTTTGTCTTTGCTGATGCCCAGCTCGCGCATCGCCACGGAGAAGGCTTCCGGGCGCGGCAGCATGTGCGGCAGAGGGGAGGTGTGATCGGAGAGGGTTTCGATATCAAAAAATACCGCGCCCGGCAGGTGCCCTACGCGGTATTCACCGGGAACGTCACGATGCTCCTGGCCCGGAGGAGCCATACGCGCGTCAATAATCTGCACTTCAGGATCGTCGCCGTGCTCAATCAGCCAGTCGGCGGCGACAAAATATGAGGTGGACATGGGTTGCCTCCATTCTTTTCCGTAAAAAAGGATTGTCGATGTTTTTTCTGACACCGACAAGCAAACCACGTTCAACTCGCGAGCAAGCCCCTATTTTTTCACCGCTTCGCCGTTCTGCCAGGCTTTTTGCAGCGCAGGCCAGTACTCGCGGTTTGCCTCGATCATCTCATCCAGAATCGCTTTCGCGTGCTCCATGGTCGGCACGGTGCGATTCAGGGTAAATGCCTGTAGCGCTTTCTCATAGCTCCCTTCAATGGTTGCTTCCACCAGCAGTTGTTCAGAGGCGAGCTGCTGTTGCAGCAGCGTCTGATGGAACAGCGGCACCTGGCCCACGCGGACAGGCTCTGGCCCCTCTGAGGTGATATAAGCGGGAACCTCGACGACCGCATCGTACGGCAGATTAGTAATTGCCCCGCGGTTTTCCACCATCACCAGATGACGGCTCCGCAGGTTGAAGGCCAGCGAGCAGGCGACATCGACGATAAACTCGCCGTGAACGCCAACGTGGAAGGCGTCCGGCAGGATCCCGGTACGCTTATAGTCTTCGGCTGCGGCAAACAGCTTTTTCTCACGCCCGTTCATCACTTCGTTAGCGCGGGTGTAGTCCGGGTTCTGATGCTCAACAATCTGGTTCGGCATCAGGTAGTACTGCAGATACGGGTTCGGCAGATACTCCGGGAAGTTATCCATGATCGGCTTGATGTTGCGCCAGGTTTTCACCCACGACGGATCGGAGTGCTGCGGGTCGGTTTTGGCGGCATCTTCCGTCAGCAGACCAAACTTCGCGATATGTTTACGCAGTTCCGGCAGCTTGTCCTCGCCGTCCACCAACACACGGGTAAACCAGCCGAAGTGATTCAGCCCAAAGTAGTCCACCTCCAGCTTGCGGCGATCGACCCCCAGAATGGCTCCCATGTTACGCATTGCAGCAACCGGCATATCGCAAATATTCAGCACGCGGGCGTTCGGTCGCAGGCGACGCACCCCCTCTGCGACGATTGCCGCCGGGTTGGAGTAGTTTACGATCCATGCTTTTTCATGCGCGTAGCGATCCACCAGATCGATAAGCTCGACCATTGGCAGGATCGTACGCAGCCCATAAGCCAGCCCGCCGGGGCCGCAGGTCTCCTGACCAACCACGCCGTGGCGCAGCGGGATCTTCTCATCCTGCTCGCGCATTTTATACTGGCCAACGCGCATCTGGGCGAAGACGAAGTGTGCGCCGCTGAAGGCCACTTCCGGGTCATTGGTGACGGTAAATTTGATGCTCTGGCTGTGGTCGCGGATCACTTTTTCCACCACCGGGGCAATCGTGTTCTGACGCGCCTCGTCGATGTCGTAGAGGCGGATTTCGGCCAGTGGGAAGTCCTGCAGACGCACCATCAGGCTTTTCACAATACCTGGCGTGTAGGTGCTACCGCCGCCAGCAATCGACAGAATGAATGGGGGTGTAAACATCTTTAGCTCCTTTCAGAGAAACGTCTCAACGGCTTCTCGCATTTTTTTGACATGCAGCCCGTAGACCACCTGAACGTTGTTACCTTGTTTGATAATCCCTTTTGCGCCGGTCGCTTTCAGGCGCGGCTCATCAATGATGGCGACATCCTTCACCGTCACACGTAAGCGGGTGTAGCAGTTATCCACCACTTCAATATTTTCCCGGCCGCCCAGACCGACGACGATGGATTCACCCAGCCCGTCGTTATTGCCCTTCGCCTGGTACTCCTGTTTGCTGTAAAGGCGCGTCTCCTGATCCTCATCTTCACGGCCTGGCGTTTTCATGTTGAAACGCAGGATCAGGAAGCGGAACACCACGAAGTAGAGGGCGAACATGATCAGCCCGACCACGATGTACATCGGCCAGTTGGACTTCTCCGTACCGAGCGGCAGGTTGTAGAGAATAAAATCGATAATCCCGTTAGCGCCGATGGCGTGAACACCCAGCAGGGAGAACAGCATCATCCCGATACCCGTCAGCACCGCGTGCACCACGAACAGCAGCGGGGCGACAAACAGGAAGGAGAACTCAATGGGCTCGGTGACGCCGACCAGCAGCGAAGTGAGCGCCGCCGGGATCAGAATCGCTTTTGCTGCCGCTTTACGCTCCGGCTTTGCGGTCATGTACATCGCCAGCGCCGCCGCCGGCAGGCCAAACATCTTGCTGATGCCGCGCGCATCCCATACCACCGTGCTGCTGAGCTGTTTCACCTCCGGGCAGGCCATTTCCGCGAAGTAAATGTTGCGCGCGCCCTGATAAACCGTACCGCACACCTCTTGCGTGCCGCCCAGTTCGGTATACAGGAACGGGGTATAGACCAGATGATGCAGACCGGTGGGCACCAGAATGCGCTCAAGGAAGCCGTAGATCGCCACGCCGAACGGACCAGAACCTTTGATGGCAAGCGCCATTGCGCTAATGCCGTGCTGGGCAAACGGCCACAGCTCGCTCATCACTACGCCGAGCAGCATGGAAACGGGCAGCATCACAATGGCGACAAAACAGTGACCAGAGTAAATCGCCATCGCGCCGTTAAACTGTACGCCGGAGTATTTGTTGTACAGGTATCCAGAAAGCGCGCCGGTCAGGATCCCGGCGAACACGCCCATCTCCAGCACCTGAACGCCCAGCACCATGGTCTGCCCGGCGGCTTTCATCTGTGCTGCGTTTGCCAGTTCGCCCTGAAGCTGTAGCGTGACGTTCATGGCGTTGATAAACACCACAAACGTCACCAGCCCAATCAGCGCCGCGTAGCCTTTGTCCCGTGTTGCCAGACCAATCGGGATGCCGACGGCAAACACCAGGGCCAGGTTAACCAGCACCGACACGGCAGATTTGGCGATCAGCTGGCCGATATTCTGGATCAGCGGATGGCCGAGAAACGGCAGATACTCGGCCAGGTTGCCATTGCCCAGCACATTGCCAAAGGCGATAAACAGACCGACGATCGGTAAAATAAGTACCGGTCCGTACAATGATTTTCCGAAATTTTGTAGGGCGTTCACGGCTCGTTTCATGGCTTTCTCTCTTATTGAACCGCGCACTCGGGGTGCGTCTTGAGCTTAAAACTAGCAGGCTCCCGGCGAGCTTATCCAGCTATCTTCTTGTTTTAAAAACAAATGACGTGAAAGGTAACATGTGACGTTTGACGTTGTGATCGGCGTAACATCACCACGCTGACGATGCGAGCCGCCTTCCAGATCCTAAAAATGGACTTTTTGTATTAACGAAACTTGCGGATAATACTTATCCGGAAGACGACCAACAGGCTCCATGGGCCAGGGACAAAGGATGAAACCGTTTCGCTTAGCCGCGCTCTCTCTTGCGCTGCTCACCACGTTTACGCTTGTCGGCTGTGATAACAGCGACGATAAACCTCAGGCTGCGGCTCCCGCGGCATCTACAGCAACCACACCAAAAGCGGCGGAAAAGCCAGACGCTGACAAGCTGGCAAAACTGGCGGCACAAAGTCAGGGCAAAGCGCTCACTCTGCTTGATGCCTCTGAAGTGCAGCTGGACGGCGCCGCCACGCTGGTGCTGACATTCTCTGTTCCACTGAATCCGGATCAGGATTTCTCGAAAACCGTGCATGTCGTGGATAAGAAAAGCGGCAAGGTTGACGGGGCGTGGGAACTGGCGCCGAACCTGAAAGAGCTTCGTCTGCGCCATCTGGAGCCTAACCGCAATCTGGTCGTCACCGTGGAACGCGATCTGCAGGCGTTAAACAAAGCGACTTTTGGCATCGACTACGAAAAAGCCCTGACCACCCGGGATGTCGAGCCGACGGTCGGATTCGCCAGCCGCGGGTCACTGCTGCCGGGGAAAGTGGTGGAAGGCTTGCCTGTCATGGCGCTCAACGTCAATAACGTGGACGTGAACTTCTATCGCGTGAAACCGGAGTCGCTGGCTTCATTCGTCAGCCAGTGGGAATACCGTAACTCGCTGACCAACTGGGAATCTGACAATCTGCTGAAGATGGCCGAGTTGGTTTATACCGGTCGTTTCGATCTTAACCCGGCACGCAACACGCGTGAAAAACTGCTGCTGCCGCTGAAAGATATCAAGCCGCTCCAGCAGTCGGGAGTCTATATCGCAGTGATGAATCAGGCAGGGCATTACAACTACAGCAATGCCGCCACGCTCTTCACCTTAAGCGATATTGGGCTGTCCGCTCACCGTTATCATAACCGTCTCGATATCTTCACCCAGAGCCTGGAAAACGGTGCGGCGCAATCCGGCGTAACCGTCACGGTGTTAAACGATAAAGGGCAGACCCTGGCTGAGGCGAACAGCGATGCTGACGGCCATGCAAAGCTCGAAACTGACAAAGAAGCCGCGCTGATCCTTGCCAGTAAAGATGGCCAGACTACGCTGCTTGACCTCAAGCTGCCGGCGCTCGATCTGGCGGAGTTCGACATTGCCGGTAGCCCGGGTTACAGCAAACAATTCTTTATGTTTGGCCCGCGTGACCTCTATCGCCCAGGCGAAACGGTGATCCTGAACGGCTTACTGCGCGACAGCGACGGTAAACCGCTGCCCGCGCAGCCGGTGAAGCTGGATGTGCTTCGCCCGGACGGGCAGGTAGCGCGTACCGTCGTCGTCCAGCCGGAGAATGGTCTCTATCGCTTTAACTATCCGCTGGACAGCGGGGCGCAAACCGGCATGTGGCATATCCGCGCCAATACGGGCGATAACCAGCAGCGTCTGTGGGACTTCCACGTCGAAGATTTTATGCCAGAGCGTATGGCGCTGAATCTGAGCGGACAAAAAACGCCGGTTTCACCGCAGGATAACGTCGACTTTAACGTGGTGGGATATTACCTCTACGGCGCACCGGCCAACGGTAATGCCCTGCAGGGGCAGCTCTTTTTGCGTCCACTGCGTGAAGCGGTTCCGGCGCTGCCTGGCTTCCAGTTTGGCGATATCGCCGAAGACAACCTGAGTCGCAGCCTGGATGAAGTGCAGCTTACGCTTGATGAACAGGGGCGTGGGCAGGTCTCTACAGAAAGCCAGTGGAAAGAGGTGCACTCTCCGCTTCAGCTGATCCTGCAGGCCAGCCTGCTGGAATCAGGCGGTCGTCCGGTGACGCGTCGTGCTGAACAGGCTATCTGGCCAGCAGCCGAATTACCGGGTATTCGTCCTCAGTTCGCCAGCAAGGCGGTGTATGATTACCGCACCGATACCACCGTTAACCAGCCTATCGTCGATGAAAACGGCAACGCCAGTTTCGACATTGTCTATGCCGATGCCAGTGGGGCGAAAAAGGCTGTTTCCGGGTTACAGGTGCGCCTGATCCGCGAACGCCGCGACTACTATTGGAACTGGTCAGAAAGCGATGGCTGGCAGTCCCAGTTTGATCAAAAAGATCTCATTGAAGGCGAGCAGGAGCTGACCCTCAAGGCCGATGAAACGGGTAAAGTGACGTTCCCGGTAGAGTGGGGCTCCTATCGTCTGGAAGTGAAAGCGCCTGATGACATGGTCAGCAGCGTACGTTTCTGGGCCGGGTACAGCTGGCAGGATAACAGTGACGGCACGGGAGCCGCGCGCCCCGACCGCGTGACCCTGAAACTGGATAAGCCTTCTTACCAGCCGGGTGACACCATCCAGTTGCATATCGCCGCACCTGCCGCAGGTAAAGGCTATGCGATGATCGAATCCAGCGAAGGGCCACTGTGGTGGAAAGAGATCGACGTCCCGGCCAACGGACTGGATCTGTCTATTCCGGTAGACAAAGCCTGGAAACGCCACGACCTCTATCTCAGCACGCTGGTGGTTCGCCCTGGCGATAAATCCAAATCCGCCACGCCGAAGCGGGCGGTTGGCCTGCTGCATCTGCCGATGGGGGATGAAAATCGCCGTCTGAATATCGCGCTGGATAACCCGCAGAAAATGCGCCCTAACGAGACGCTTTCCGTGAAAGTAAAAGCCAGCGTTAAAGAGGGCCCGGTACCACAGAAAGTGAACGTGCTGGTCTCCGCGGTGGACAGCGGTGTGCTGAACATTACTGATTACGTCACGCCGGATCCGTGGCAGGCCTTCTTTGGTCAGAAGCGCTATGGCGCGGATATCTACGATATCTACGGCCAGGTGATTGAAGGCCAGGGACGTATGGCCGCACTGCGTTTTGGTGGTGACGGCGATGAGCTTAAACGCGGCGGTAAGCCGCCGGTGAACCATGTCACCATTATCGCCCAGCAGGCACAGCCAGTGACGCTTGATGCGAATGGTGAAGGGTCCATCACCCTGCCAATTGGAGACTTCAACGGTGAGCTGCGTCTGATGGCGCAGGCCTGGACGGAAGAGGATTTCGGCAGCAGCGAAAGCAAAGTGATTGTGGCCGCGCCGGTCATTACCGAGCTTAATACGCCGCGCTTCCTGGCAAGCGGCGATACCTCACGGTTGACACTGGATCTCACTAACCTGACCGATCAGCCGCAAACGCTTAGTGTGGCCTTAACCGCGACCGGCAAGCTGTCGCTGGAAGGGGCGCAGCCGCAGCCTGTCAAACTGCCACCGGGTGCGCGCAGCACGCTGTTTATTCCGGTGCGTGCACTGGAAGGTTACGGTGACGGCGAAGTGACGGCGCAGGTAACAGGACTTCAGCTGCCTGGCGAGACCTTCGCTCCGCAGCAGAAGAGCTGGAAAATCGGCGTCCGTCCTGCGTTCCCGGCGCAGACGGTGAATACCGGGGCCATGCTGAACCCGGGTGAGTCCTGGACTGCGCCAGGGCAGCATATCAACGGCTTCTCTCCCGCTACATTGCAGGGACAACTGCTGCTTAGCGGCAAACCGCCGCTTAATCTGGCGCGCTATATCCGTGAGCTGCAGGCATATCCTTATGGCTGTCTTGAACAAACCACCAGTGGCCTGTTCCCGTCTCTCTATACCAACGCGTCACAGCTGAAGGCGCTTGGCATTAAAGGCGACACGGACGACAAACGTCGTGCTGCCATTGATATTGGCATCTCCCGCCTTCTGCAGATGCAGCGTGACGACGGTGGTTTTGCGCTCTGGGATAAAAACGGTCCGGAAGAGTACTGGCTGACTGCCTATGTCACTGACTTCCTGGTGCGTGCCGGTGAGCAGGGCTACAGCGTGCCGACGGATGCGGTCAATAATGCCAATAGCCGACTGCTCCGCTACCTGCAGGATCCGGGCATGATGTCCATCCGCTACAGCGACGATACCCAGGCCAGCAAATTTGCCGTGCAGGCCTATGCCGCACTGGTACTGGCGCGCCAGCAAAAAGCCCCGCTGGGTGCGTTGCGTGAAATCTGGGATCGTCACGGGCAGGCGGCTTCCGGTCTGCCGCTGATGCAGCTCGGTATGGCACTCAAACTGATGGGGGATGCCCCGCGCAGCCAGCAGGCGCTGGATCTGGCCCTCAAAACACCGCGCAACGACAGCAGACACTGGATGGCGGATTACGGTAGCGCGCTTCGTGATAACGCGCTGATGCTCTCCCTTCTGGAGGAGTACAAGCTGCTGCCGGATGCGCAAAATACGCTGCTGAATGCCCTGTCTGAACAGGCCTTCAGCCAGCGCTGGCTGTCTACGCAGGAGAGTAACGCGCTGTTCCTGGCCGGACGTTCGCTACAAACTCTGTCCGGAGCATGGCAGGCGGAAACCTCACTCTCGGGTAGCGCATTGAGCGGTGACAAGGCGCTGGTGCAGAATATGAATGGCGATCAGCTTGGTGCGCTGCAGGTGACCAACACCGGCACGACACCGCTGTGGGTGCGTCTGGATAGCACCGGTTACCCGGACTCAGCCCCTCAGCCATTCTCGAATGTTCTGCAGATTGAACGCCATATTCTGGCAACCGACGGCAGTTCGAAATCGCTCTCTTCGCTGAAGAGCGGTGAGCTGGTGCTGGTATGGCTGGAAGTGAAGGCCAGCCAGAACGTGCCGGATGCGCTGGTGGTGGATCTCCTCCCGGCGGGTCTGGAGCTGGAGAACCAGAACCTGGCAAGCAGCAGCGCCAGCCTGCAGGACAGCGGCAGCGAAGTGCAGAACCTGCTTAACCAGATGCAGCAGGCGGATATTCAGCATATGGAGTTCCGCGACGACCGCTTTGTGGCCGCAGTGCCGGTGAACGAAGGGCAGCCGGTTACGCTGGTTTATCTGGCGCGCGCCGTGACGCCGGGAACGTACCAGGTACCGGTGCCGCTGGTGGAGTCCATGTATGTTCCGCAGTGGCGGGCAACGGGTGCGGCCAGTGGCCCGCTGATTGTTGTACCGTAATATGTCAGTTGCACGTCTGATACGCTCCCGCTGGCTGTGGCTGGCGGGGGCGCTTCTCATTTTATGGGGGCTGATTGTCGCCGCCGACCGCCTCTGGCCGTTGCCGCTGAAAGAGGTTAACCCCGCCCGGGTGGTGGTCGATGAGAAGGGCACGCCGCTCTGGCGTTTTGCCGACAGCGAAGGGATCTGGCGTTATCCGGTCACGATTGAAGAGGTCTCTCCTCGCTATCTTGAGGCCCTGATCCAGTATGAAGATCGCTGGTTCTGGGAGCATCCAGGCGTGAATCCTTTCTCTGTGCTGCGCGCCGCCTGGCAGGATCTGACGTCCGGTAAGGTTGTCTCCGGGGGCAGCACGCTGACCATGCAGGTTGCGCGTCTGCTGGATCCGCATCCGCGCACCTTTGGCGGTAAAATTCGTCAACTCTGGCGGGCGATGCAGCTTGAATGGCATCTCTCCAAGCGCGAGATCCTCACCCTCTACCTCAACCGCGCCCCGTTTGGCGGGACGCTCCAGGGAATAGGTGCCGCAAGCTGGACCTATCTGGGTAAACCGCCATCACAGCTCAGCTATTCCGAAGCGGCCCTGCTGGCGGTGCTACCTCAGGCCCCCAGCCGTTTACGCCCGGACCGCTGGCCAGCGCGGGCGGAGGCGGCGCGCAACAAAGTGCTCGACCGGATGGTAACGCAGGGCGTCTGGTCAGCCCGACAGGTTAACGAATCCCGTGAAGAGCCGCTATGGCTGGCTCCCCGGCAGATGCCCCAGCTGGCGCCGCTCTTCGCACGCATGATGCTGGGAAAAAGCCGTGATACCAAAATTGTCACCACTCTGGATGCCGCCTTGCAACGGCAGCTGGAAGAGCTGGCAATGAACTGGAAATCCCGCCTGCCGGCGCGCAGTTCGCTGGCGATGATCGTCGTGGATCATACCAATATGAAAGTGCGCGGCTGGGTCGGTTCGGTGGACATTAACGATGACACCCGCTTCAGCCATGTGGATATGGTGAATGCGATCCGATCCCCGGGATCGGTACTGAAACCTTTTATCTACGGTATGGCGCTCGACGATGGATTGATCCATCCCGCTTCGCTGCTTCAGGATGTCCCCAGGAAAACCGGTGATTATCGTCCCGGTAACTTTGACAGCGGATTCCATGGGCCGGTGAGCATGAGCGAAGCGCTGGTGCGCTCCCTTAACCTGCCTGCCGTGCAGGTGCTGGAGGCGTACGGGCCTAAGCGTTTTGCCGGCATGCTCAGCAACGCAGGGTTGCCGCTTATTTTGCCTGCGGGGGCGCAGCCAAATCTGTCGTTGATCCTGGGCGGGGCGGGAGCGCGGCTGGCTGATATTACTGCTGCCTACAGCGCTTTTGCCCGCCACGGTAAAGCGGGAAGGCTGCGCTTACAGCCAGGTGATGCGCTGGTTGAACGTCCGCTGTTGTCACCCGGCTCGGCCTGGATTATTCGCCGTATTCTGGCGAATGAAGCCCAACCGTTACCGGATAACGCACTGCCGCAGGTTGCGCCGCTGGCATGGAAAACGGGCACCAGCTACGGCTATCGCGATGCCTGGGCCATTGGCCTGAATGCGCGTTACGTGATTGGTATCTGGACCGGAAGGCCGGACGGCACGCCCGTGGCGGGACAGTTTGGTTTTGCCAGTGCCGTGCCGCTGTTAAATCAGGTGAATAACCTGCTTCAGTCGCGCTCAACGATAGACGACGCGCGCCTGCCACGCGATCCGCGCCCGGAAAGCGTCGGGCGAGGCGTGATCTGCTGGCCTGGTGGGCAATCGTTGCCGGAGGGCAGTGAAAACTGCCGTCGACGCCTGTCGACCTGGCTGCTGGAAGGAAGTGAGCCGCCGACGCTGTTGCTGCCGGAGCAGGAGGGGATCCGCGGGATCCGTTTCCCGATCTGGCTGGATAAAACCGGCAAACGCGTGGCGGCAGATTGCCCGGATGCCACAGAGAAAGTGCTGGACGTCTGGCCGCTGCCCCTGGAGCCGTGGCTGCCCGCAGCAGAAAAAAGAGCGGCACGTCTTCCCGCACCCTCAACGGTTTGTCCACAGCTGGATGATAACAATGCGGCACCGCTAATGATTTCGGGTGTCAGAGAGGGGGCGGTCATTAAGCGTCTTCCGGGTGAGGAAAAAGTGACAATTTCCGTCACGACCAGCGGGGGAGAAGGGCAGCGATGGTGGTTTTTAAATGGCGAGCCTCTCGAACATAAAAATCGGAATTTTTCAATGCAGTTATCTTTGCCCGGTAAATATCAATTAGTTGCCATGGATGAGGCCGGGAAATTGGCTACGCTTAATTTTGAATTAAGCCGCTAACCCCTACTCCCTATTAATTAGCTTGATAATAATCAATGTTCGTTCCTGCGAAAAAACGAGAATGCGTTTTTATTTGAAGGAATGAGCAATGACAAAAATAAAAAGCCAGGGAGACGGCCTTTTACCCGCTGTATCCCGACGTCAGTTTATCCAGGCCGGGTCGGCGCTTGCTGCCCTGCCGTTTGTCGCCCGCGTTGGCAAAGCAAAGGCGAGTGAAGGCACCGCCGCACAAGACGAGCCTGCGGAAAACATTATTCAGACCTGCAGCACATTTGACTGCGGGGGGAAGTGTGATATTCGGGCCCACGTCAACGATGGCGTGGTGACCCGAATTTCTACGCGCCCGGATAATGAGCTGGATCCGCAAATGCCAGTGATGCGCGCCTGCGTTCGTGGCCGGGCTTACCGGAAATTTGTTTACCATCCTGACCGTTTAAAATATCCGATGAAACGCGTGGGTAAGCGCGGTGAAGGAAAATTTGAACGTATTTCCTGGGATGAAGCTACCACACTTATTGCCGAACGGTTAAAAACGATCACGCAACAATACGGCGCAGCCTCGCGTTATGTTCATGTGGGTACGGCGGTTTCCGGGGGCACCTTTTCCGGGGATAAGATGGTCCGTCGTTTGCTCAACTTAACCGGCGGATACCTTGAAAGCTATCATTCGGTCAGTATGGGCAATACAGCTGCCGCGACGCCTTACACCTACGGCACCGCCGCCAGCGGCAGTTCGCTGGATACACTGCAGGATACCCGGCTGGTGATCCTCTGGGGTCATAACCCAACGGAGACCATTTTTGGTCACAGCAACCACTATTTCCAGAGGATGAAGCAAAACGGCACGCGTTTTATCGTGGTTGATCCACGCTACTCAGATACCGTTTCATCCCTTGCCGATCAATGGATCCCCTTATTACCGACGACCGATAACGCGCTGATGGACGCGATGATGTACGTTATCGTCACGGAAAACCTGCACGATCGTGAATTTATTCAGCGCTATACGCTGGGCTTCGATGAAGCCTCAATGCCTGAAGGTGTGCCCGCCAACGAGTCTCTTGTCGCCTATCTGACCGGTGCGAAAGATGGAGTGGTGAAAACTCCCGAATGGGCAGAGCAAATTACCCATGTGCCAGCGCAGACCATCCGGCAGCTGGCACGCGACTATGCCACAACAAAACCTGCCGCGTTAATTCAGGGCTGGGGTCCACAGCGCCACAACTGCGGCGAACGCACCGCGCGCGGCTCGACGCTGCTGGCAACGCTGACGGGCAACGTTGGCGTAAAAGGTGGATGGGCTGCAGGATATGGTGGTTGTGCCAACCGGAAATTTGCGGTCGGTCCTGACATGCCGGATAACCCGGTCAAAGCAAAAATATCGGTGATGAACTGGGTTCAGGCCGCTGACGATGCCTCACAGGTCACACCGGATGTCGGCCTGAAGGATGCTGAAAAGCTCGACAGTAATATCCGCATTCTGTTCTCTCTGGCGGGTAACTATCTTGCTAACCAGAACCCCGATCTGCACCAGGCGACACGGGTACTGGAAGACGAGTCGAAAATTCAGTTCATCGTGGCAAGCGATCTCTTCATGACGCCGAGCGCCCGCTATGCCGATCTTCTGCTGCCGGAAACCAGCTTTATGGAACGCTGGAATATCGGTGAAACCTGGGGGACCGCAAGCTATCTGATCCTGTCGGAAAAGCTGATCAAACCCGAATTTGAACGCCGTTCAGACTATGACTGGCTGCGCGAAGTAGCCGCTAAGCTGGGTATCGAACCGGCCTTTAGCGAGGGGCGGGATGAAAAGGCGTGGATTGAACACATATGGGAGCAGACACGCCTGGCGATGCCAGAGGAAAACTTGCCTGACTTCGCGACGTTGCAAAAGACGCGGCAACATCTCTTCAAAAGCGCACCGTATGTCGCTTTTGAGGACAATATTCGCGACCCGCAAAATCATCCCTTCCCGACGCCATCCGGAAAAATTGAGATCTTCTCGAAGCGTCTTTACGACATGCATCACCCGGAAATCCCTGCGCTGTCGCATTACGTGCCAGCCCATGAAGGACCGGAGGATGAACTGGCGAAGACGTTCCCGCTACAGCTCATTACCTGGAAGGGGAAAAACCGCGCCAACTCCACTCAGTATGCCAACCCATGGCTGATTGAGGTTCAGCAGCAAAAGTTATGGATTAACCCACAGGACGCGCAAAAACGCGGTATTGCGCAGGGAGATACCGTGCGTATTCACAATGCACGGGGGATATGTGAAATCCCGGCCGAAGTCACGCCGCGCATCATTCCTGGCGTTGTTGCCATGCAGGCTGGCGCCTGGTGGCAGCCGGACGAGCGGGGCATTGATAAAGGTGGCTGCGCGAACGTGCTCAGCTCCGCCCGCATTACCGCACTTGCGAAAGGGAATTCTCATCAAACCATGCTGGTGGAGGTAGCAAAAGCATGAGTCAGTTTAAACACTACGCGCCGGTGAGCGACAAACAGCTGGGCTTCTATATCGACTCATCCCGCTGCTCGGGCTGCAAGGCCTGCCAGGTGGCGTGCAAAGATAAAAACAACCTTGAACCCGGGCGTCGTTTCCGTCGTGTGTACGAAATCAACGGCGGGAATTTCATCCCAACCGGCCAGGGTGGCGTCAGCAATAACGTTTTTGCCTACACACTTTCTGTCTCCTGCAACCACTGTGCGGATCCTGTCTGCACCAAAAACTGCCCGACCACCGCGATGCATAAGCGTCCGGGTGACGGCATCGTGCGCGTCGATACGGATAAGTGCGTCGGCTGTGGATATTGTGCGTGGTCATGCCCCTATGGCGCGCCGCAGCTCAACGAGCAGACCGGGCAGATGTCCAAATGCGATTTTTGCGTGGATCTGCAGGCGAAAGGCGAACAGCCTGTCTGCGTGGCAACCTGTCCCCTTGAAGCGATCAAATTCGGGCCGATTGATGAACTTCGGGCGAAATACGGTGTGGTCTGTGACGTGAAGGGATTGCCTGATTCCTCCATCACCAAACCGAACCTGGTGATCAAAGCACATCAGGGCGCAGAGAAAGAGGGGACACGTCATGCATGAGTTACCGTTGCTGATTTTTACCCTGTTCCTTCAGGGATCGGTAGGCGTTACGCTCTGGCTGGCGCTCGGAGACGCGCAGGCTTCGCCGCGTAACGCGCTGCTGCCTGCTGCCGGGGCATTCGTGCTGGCCTGCCTGGGGCTGCTCGCCTCGGCGCTGCATATGGGCTACCCGCTCAATGCTCTCAACGCGCTGCGCCACGTATCCAGCTCCTGGCTGAGCCGTGAGATTGTATTTGCCAGCCTTTACCTTGCGGCGCTTGGTCTTGCGACGCTGCTGATGTTCGCGAAAAAACCAGGCTGGAAGCCGCTTCTGGCGGTGGCGGGTCTTGTCGGGCTGGTGGACGTGTTCTGCATGGCGCAGATTTATATCCATACGTCGGTTGTCACCTGGCAGCACATCAACACGCTGGTGCTGTTCATCGGCTCGGTGGGAATCATTGGCTCAGCCTGCGTGGCCGTTGGGGCGCCTTCCCGGATTAACCTGCGCGCGGCGGTTGTGATTATTACCCTGCTGGTGCTTGTGCGTCTGGTGATGAAGCCCGTCTGGCTGGCCGACATTACAGCCATGGACAACACCGTGGTGACATTCCCTCACGCTCCGTTACGGATGCTGGAGCAACTGCGCACGGTGCATCTGCTGAGCTGGTGCGTTTCCGTTGCGGGCATGCTGTGTTTTGCCGCGGGCGGTCTGAAGGCCGCGCGAGGCCCGGTGCTGCTGGGCAGCGCATTACTGATTGTGGGTGAGCTAATGCTGCGCTTCGTTTTCTTCAGTATTGGCTGATGGACGGATTAACGCTTATCCCGGCGATGGACGTGACGCATGCGTGCGTTCGTCGCCGTTTCCGTCATGCCTCCTGCCACGCCTGTGCGGACGCTTGCCCTGTGCAGGCGTTCTCTTTTACGGACTCGGGCGTTCTGATTGATGACAGCCGATGTATTGAATGCGGTGACTGCCTGTTTGTCTGTCCAGCCGGAGCCATTACCGGCATCGTACCGCGAAAACGCTTTTTGCGTGGAGATGCGCTTGTCGGGCCGTTTGCGGAACGCGCACCTGGAGTGAATGAGCTGCTACTGTGGCACGCGCAATACCGCGTTCGTTTTATCAGTATTGAGGTGGAGCACCATCCTGACTGGCTGCTGGCGCTTGCCCGGCTTAATCTTACGCTTCGCCGACGCGGTGAAGGGGCGTGGGCATTTAAGCTCATCCCGCACAACGAGGTGAATCTCGCCCGCCGTGCGCTAATGCACGTTCCCCGCGAGGATGTTCGTGCCTGTCGCGTCATGCCCGGCCTGCGTGAGTTGCGAAGGGCTTTTCCCGCGTTTAGCGAGGCAGAGATCGCTCTCGACGCCGGAAAGTGCGTGCTGTGCGGGGCGTGCTGGCGAAGCTGTCAGGAAAAGGCGATTCGTTTTGAGAACGCCAGTCTGAGGGTGGAAACCGAATATTGCACCGGTTGCGGTGGTTGTGAAGCGGTTTGCCAGCATGCGGCGATAAAAGTGACACAAACAGAGGGAATAGCGAAAACGGTAACCATGCCCGCATATGAGGCCATTTGCCAGACGTGCCGCCGTCGGTTCTGGTCATTTACGCCTGAAGAAAAGCAGTGCCCGCTCTGTTTCCACCATCACTACGGGATGCGAAATCTGTCCTGTTGCTAATCTTCGTCTCATTTTAAAAAAATGTTATGTATAACCATAGGCAATGGCGCTATTGCTCTTTATAATCCGCGCCACACCATACTCAGGTATGCAAAAACAACAGAACATTTTACAGAGGTTATCAATGGCTATTGAACGTACTTTTTCCATCATCAAACCAAACGCGGTGGCAAAAAACGTTATTGGCAGCATCTTCGCTCGCTTTGAATCAGCAGGGTTTAAGATCGTTGGCACCAAAATGCTGCATCTGACCGTTGAGCAGGCTCGCGGTTTCTACGCTGAGCATGAAGGTCGCCCATTCTTTGACGGTCTGGTTGAGTTTATGACCTCTGGCCCGATCGTGGTATCCGTGCTGGAAGGCGAAAATGCGGTACAGCGTCACCGTGACCTGCTGGGTGCAACCAACCCGGATAACGCGCTGGCAGGTACGCTGCGCGCTGACTACGCTGACAGCTTCACCGAGAACGGCACCCACGGTTCTGACTCTGTTGAATCTGCAGCGCGCGAAATCGCTTTCTTCTTCGCAGAAGGCGAAGTGTGTCCACGTACCCGTTAATTTAACGGTTTCGTTTACACATTATTTTCGTAAATGCCACGTGCAAACGTGGCATCCCTGCGCCAGACTTTGTACAATGCAACGCCCCGGACGAGCAGAACGCTTTCCGGGGCGTTTCTTTTCAACCCTCCATGGGCCATAACGTGTAACAACGAGGCCGGAAAATATTATGTCTGAATTAGTGAATACCTCCGAAGTCGCCACGCCTGCGGTTCCAAATAAAAATGGAAAAATTAACCTGCTGGATCTGAACCGTCAGCAGATGCGCGAGTTCTTTAAAGAGTTGGGCGAGAAGCCGTTTCGTGCCGATCAGGTCATGAAATGGATGTACCACTATTGCAGCGACAACTTTGATGACATGACTGACATCAACAAAGTGCTGCGCAACAAGCTCAAAGAAGTGGCTGAAATCCGCGCACCGGAAGTGGTGGAAGAACAACGCTCTTCAGATGGCACCATCAAATGGGCGATTGCCGTTGGCGATCAGCGTGTTGAAACCGTGTATATCCCGGAAGACGATCGCGCCACGCTGTGCGTCTCTTCTCAGGTTGGCTGTGCGCTGGAGTGCAAATTCTGCTCAACCGCGCAGCAAGGTTTTAACCGTAACCTGCGTGTATCGGAAATCATTGGCCAGGTCTGGCGTGCCGCGAAAATCGTTGGCGCGGCGAAAGTGACCGGAACCCGCCCAATTACCAACGTGGTGATGATGGGGATGGGTGAACCGCTGCTGAACCTGACTAACGTGGTTCCGGCAATGGAAATCATGCTGGACGATTTCGGTTTTGGCCTCTCCAAACGTCGCGTGACGCTCTCTACATCAGGCGTGGTTCCGGCTCTGGATAAGCTGGGCGACATGATTGATGTGGCGCTGGCCATCTCTCTGCATGCGCCAAACGATGAAATCCGCGACGAAATTGTGCCGATCAACAAAAAGTACAATATCGAAACCTTCCTTGCGGCGGTGCGTCGCTACCTGGAAAAATCCAACGCCAACCAGGGCCGCGTAACCATCGAGTACGTGATGCTCGACCACGTGAACGACGGTACCGAGCATGCGCATGAACTGGCTGCACTGCTGAAAGATACGCCGTGCAAAATCAACCTGATCCCATGGAACCCGTTCCCGGGAGCGCCGTATGGCCGCAGTTCGAACAGCCGTATCGACCGTTTCTCGAAGGTGTTGATGGAGTACGGTTTCACCACCATCGTGCGTAAAACCCGTGGTGATGATATCGATGCCGCATGCGGTCAGCTGGCGGGTGATGTGATTGACCGAACCAAACGTACCCTGCGTAAACGCATGCAGGGCGAGACGATTGCGGTCAAAGCTGTTTGATTATTATGCAATCACGGCGCATTATTGCGCCGTGAAGCATAATCTTACTGAATAATCAGTCAGATTCGTGATGACTGAGTAATAATTACGGTGCGTTTCATACGACTTTCGGGCAGTATGTAACGACGTAACAACAGTTTAGCTTCACGGGCAGGGCGCACTGTCATCTCCGGGCTGACAGTCTTATACTGACTGTTCAAGGTTAACTGACCAGAAGTTTCGCGGTGCGGGTGGCATTGTGACTCACCGGCACCTGAACCCTTATTTTTCACGTACCAGTAGTTGTAGCGAATGAATACTGAAGCCACTCACGACCAACATGAAGCACTCTCCACTGGCGTTCGTCTTCGCAACGCCCGTGAACAACTCGGACTCAGCCAGCAAGCCGTTGCAGAACGCTTGTGCCTGAAGGTTTCCACGGTTCGCGATATTGAAGAAGATAAGGCACCTGCCGATCTGGCTTCAACATTCTTGCGCGGGTATATCCGCTCTTACGCAAAACTGGTGCACATCCCTGAAGACGAATTACTGCCAATGATGGAGAAGCAGGCACCGGTTCGTGCAGCCAAAGTTGCACCGATGCAGAGCTTCTCTTTGGGCAAACGTCGTAAAAAACGTGATGGCTGGCTGATGAGCTTCACCTGGCTGGTGCTGTTTGTGGTGGTCGGCCTGACCGGCGCATGGTGGTGGCAAAACCACAAGGCGCAGCAGGAAGAGATCACCACGATGGCCGATCAATCCTCTGCCGAACTTAACCAGGCCGGAAACGGTAACGCGCAGAGCGTTCCACTGAGCACCGACAGCGCGGCAACGACCAGCGAACCACAAACCGCGACGACCGATACGCCAGCTACCGACGCTGCGCAGACCCCAGCGGCAACGGCTAACACGTCAGCGCCTCAGACGCAGGCTCCAGCGCAGGATCAAAACGCGGTGGTTGCACCTTCTCAGGCTCCTGTGGATACCGCAACGAACGCACCGTCGGCGAACACCGCTGCCCCCCTGCCGACCGATCAGGCCGGTGTCGCAACGCCAGCGGTTGACCCTAACGCGCTGGTGATGAATTTCACTGCAGACTGCTGGTTAGAAGTCACTGACGCAACAGGTAAAAAACTGTTCAGCGGCCTGCAGCGTAAAGATGGCACGTTAAACCTAACCGGTCAGGCACCGTATAAACTTAAAATCGGCGCACCGGCAGCGGTACAGATCCAGTATCAAGGAAAACCTGTCGATCTGAGCCGCTTTATCAGAACTAACCAGGTTGCACGTCTTACCGTTAATGCCGAACAATCAGCAGCACAGTAACAGACGGGCTACGCGGGAGATTTTTCATGCATAACCAGGCTCCGATTCAACGTAGAAAATCAAAACGGATTTACGTTGGGAATGTGCCAATCGGCGATGGGGCGCCTATCGCCGTCCAGTCGATGACCAATACGCGCACCACGGATGTGGAAGCGACGGTCAACCAAATCAAAGCCTTAGAACGCGTAGGCGCGGACATTGTTCGCGTCTCCGTGCCGACCATGGACGCCGCAGAGGCGTTCAAACTGATCAAACAGCAGGTCAGTGTGCCGCTGGTTGCAGACATCCACTTCGACTACCGCATTGCGCTTAAAGTTGCCGAATACGGCGTCGACTGCCTGCGTATTAACCCAGGCAACATCGGTAACGAAGAGCGTATCCGTATGGTGGTGGACTGCGCACGCGATAAGAACATCCCCATCCGTATCGGCGTGAACGCCGGTTCTCTGGAAAAAGATCTGCAGGAAAAGTACGGCGAACCCACGCCGCAGGCGCTGCTTGAATCCGCGATGCGTCACGTTGATCATCTGGATCGTCTTAACTTCGATCAGTTCAAGGTCAGCGTAAAAGCCTCCGATGTCTTCCTGGCGGTAGAGTCCTATCGTCTGCTGGCGAAGCAGATCGATCAGCCCCTGCACCTTGGGATCACCGAGGCGGGTGGCCTGCGCAGTGGCTCTGTCAAATCAGCCATTGGCCTGGGTCTGCTGCTCTCGGAAGGGATCGGCGACACCCTGCGCGTTTCGCTGGCGGCCGATCCGGTCGAAGAGATCAAAGTTGGCTTCGACATTCTGAAATCACTGCGTATCCGCGCACGTGGGATCAACTTCATTGCCTGTCCAACCTGTTCACGTCAGGAGTTTGACGTCATCGGAACCGTGAATGCCCTGGAGCAACGTCTTGAAGACATCATCACCCCAATGGACGTCTCCATCATCGGTTGTGTGGTGAATGGCCCGGGTGAAGCGCTGGTGTCAACGTTGGGCGTCACCGGCGGTAACAAGAAAAGTGGTCTCTATGAAGATGGCGTTCGTAAAGATCGTCTGGATAATAGTGATATGATCGATCAGC
The DNA here is from genome assembly GCF_000025565.1 of Enterobacter cloacae subsp. cloacae ATCC 13047. Taxonomy (NCBI): domain Bacteria; kingdom Pseudomonadati; phylum Pseudomonadota; class Gammaproteobacteria; order Enterobacterales; family Enterobacteriaceae; genus Enterobacter; species Enterobacter cloacae. The sequence continues at coordinate 3,941,705 of NC_014121.1, read as the reverse complement.
TTGAAGCGCGCATTCGTGCCAAAGCGTCGATGATGGACGAAGCGCAGCGCATCAGCGTTCAGCAGGTTGAAAAATAACGTGATGGGAAGCGAAGTGCTTCCCATGTATGATTGAACCCATTCTTTGGGTTCTTTTTTGTATATAGAAAGAGAATAAACGTGGCAAAAAACATTCAAGCCATCCGCGGCATGAACGATTATCTGCCTGGCGAAACCGCCATCTGGCAGCGCATTGAAGGCACACTGAAACAGGTGCTCGGCAGCTACGGTTACAGCGAAATCCGTTTGCCGATTGTAGAGCAGACCCCGTTATTCAAACGCGCGATCGGCGAAGTGACCGACGTGGTTGAAAAAGAGATGTACACCTTTGAGGACCGCAACGGCGACAGCCTGACGCTGCGTCCTGAAGGTACGGCGGGCTGCGTACGCGCCGGCATCGAACATGGTCTCCTGTACAATCAGGAGCAGCGCCTGTGGTATATCGGCCCGATGTTCCGCCACGAACGTCCGCAGAAAGGTCGTTATCGCCAGTTCAACCAGCTGGGTGTGGAAGTGTTTGGCCTGCAAGGACCCGACATTGACGCTGAGCTGATCATGCTGACCGCCCGCTGGTGGCGCGCGCTGGGCATCTCTGAGCATGTCTCTCTGGAGCTGAACTCTATCGGCTCTCTGGAAGCGCGTGCCAACTACCGCGATGCGCTGGTGGCGTTCCTTGAAGAGCACAAAGAGAAGCTGGACGAAGACTGCAAACGTCGCATGTACAGCAACCCGCTGCGCGTGCTTGATTCCAAAAATCCGGACGTGCAGGCGCTGCTGAACGATGCGCCTGCATTAGGCGATTACCTGGACGACGAGTCTCGCGAACACTTTGCTGGTCTTTGCAAACTGCTCGAAGCAGCAGGCATTGCCTATACCGTTAATCAGCGCCTGGTGCGCGGTCTGGACTACTATAACCGTACCGTGTTTGAGTGGGTTACCACCAGCCTCGGTTCGCAGGGCACCGTGTGTGCTGGCGGCCGTTATGACGGTCTGGTTGAGCAGCTTGGCGGCCGTGCCGCGCCTGCGGTTGGCTTCGCGATGGGCCTTGAGCGACTTGTTTTGCTGGTTCAGGCAGTTAATCCGGAATTTAAAGCAGATTCCGTTGTCGATATATACCTGGTGGCCTCAGGCGCGGAAACGCAGTCTGCGGCGATGCAGCTTGCTGAACGCGTGCGCGATGCACTGCCTGAGGTTAAGCTGATGACCAACCATGGCGGCGGCAACTTCAAAAAACAGTTTGCTCGTGCCGATAAGTGGGGCGCAAGTATTGCACTGGTGCTGGGTGAGTCCGAAGTGGCCAACGGCGAAGTGGTAGTGAAAGACCTGCGCTCTGGTGAGCAGACAACGGTAACGCAGGACGGCGTTGCGGCGCACTTGCGCACTCTATTGGGCTAAGGAGAAGGACTGCGTGGAAATTTACGAGAACGAACACGACCAGGTCGACGCGATCAAACGCTTCTTTGCTGAAAACGGCAAAGCGCTGGTTGTTGGGGTTATTTTAGGTGTAGGTGCATTGATTGGCTGGCGCTACTGGAACAATCATCAGGCGGATTCCGCGCGCGGCGCGTCTCTGTCCTATGAAAATACCGTGAGCGCCATTCGTGCCGATCAGCCGCAAACGCTGACGGCAGCAGAGAAATTTGCCGCTGACAACAAAAACACCTACGGTGCGCTGGCCGCGCTGGAAGTGGCTCAGCAGTACATCGACAAGAACGAACTGGATAAAGCGGCTGCCCAGCTGTCGCAGGGGCTTGCAGCCGCCAGCGATGACAACCTGAAAGCGGTTATCAATCTGCGCCTGGCCCGTATCCAGGTTCAGCAGAAAAAAGCTGATGAAGCGCTGAAAACGCTCGATACCATCAAAGGCGAAGGTTTTGCTGCCATCGTTGCCGATCTGCGCGGTGAAGCACTGCTGAGCAAAGGTGATAAAGCGGGCGCGCGTAAAGCGTGGCAAGCTGGTGTAGATAGCAATGCATCCCCTGCGCTGAGCGAAATGATGCAGATGAAAATAAATAATTTGTCCGTCTGAGAGGGACCCGATGCAATTGCGTAAATTACTTCTGCCAGGACTGCTTTCTGTTACGTTATTGAGTGGCTGTTCACTGTTCAGTGGCGAAGAAGACGTTGTGAAAATGTCCCCGCTGCCGACGGTTGAAAACCAGTTTACCCCGTCAACCGCGTGGAGTACTTCCGTGGGCGATGGAATTGGTGATTTCTATTCCAACCTGCACCCGGCTTTTGCTGACAGCGTTATCTATGCGGCTGACCGTAAAGGTACCGTAAAAGCGCTTAACGCCGATGACGGAAAAGAAGTGTGGTCCGTTAACCTGGCAGAAAAAGACGGCTGGTTCTCCCGTAAACCTGCACTGCTGTCTGGCGGCCTGACCGTTGCCGGCGGTCACGTATACGTGGGAAGCGAAAAAGCACAGATCTATGCCCTGAACACCAGCGACGGTTCTGTTGCCTGGCAAACCACGGTTGCCGGTGAGTCTCTGTCTCGTCCGGTGGTGAGCGACGGCCTGGTGCTGATCCACACCAGCAACGGCCAGCTGCAGGCGCTGAACGAAGCCGATGGTCTGGTGAAGTGGACCGTCAACCTGGATATGCCATCACTCTCCCTGCGCGGCGAATCTGCCCCGGCGACAGCCTTTGGTGCTGCCATTGTGGGTGGTGATAACGGTCGCGTGAGCGCGGTGCTGATGCAGCAAGGTCAGATGATCTGGCAGCAGCGTATCTCTCAGGCGACGGGGTCAACTGAAATCGACCGTCTGAACGACGTCGACACGACGCCTGTTATCGTCAACGGTGTGGTTTATGCGCTGGCGTACAACGGAAACCTGACCGCGCTCGATCTGCGCAGTGGCCAGATCATGTGGAAACGTGAACTGGGCTCAGTGAATGATTTCATTGTTGATGGTAACCGTATCTATATGGTTGACCAGAACGACCGTCTGCTGGCGCTGAGCACCGATGGCGGCGTGACGCTGTGGACGCAAAGCGATCTGCTGCACCGTCTGCTGACCGCACCGGCGCTGTACAACGGTAGCCTGGTGGTGGGTGATAGCGAAGGCTACATGCACTGGATCGATCCGGAGACGGGCCGCTTTACTGCGCAGCAAAAAGTCGACAGCTCTGGCTTCCTCACCGACCCGGTTGTGGCTGACGGCAAACTGCTGATTCAGGCAAAAGACGGTACGCTGTACGCGATCACGCGTTAATTACCCGGCGGTTGTAGTATACTAAACGGCTCCTGTTCACTCAGGAGCCGTTTTGACATTTTTAAAAACGCTGCGAAAGCGACGTTATTTTGAATTTTATGAGGCTTCAAACATGGTACCTGTGGTCGCGCTTGTCGGGCGCCCTAACGTTGGAAAATCCACTCTTTTTAACCGTTTAACACGCACCCGTGATGCGCTGGTTGCGGATTTCCCGGGGCTGACGCGTGACCGTAAGTACGGTCGTGCAGAGGTGGAAGGACGCGAGTTCATCTGTATCGATACCGGTGGTATCGACGGGACAGAAGACGGCGTTGAAACCCGCATGGCGGAGCAGTCTCTGCTGGCCATCGAAGAGGCAGACGTCGTGCTGTTTATGGTGGATGCTCGTGCTGGCCTGATGCCTGCGGATTCCGCCATTGCTAAACATCTGCGTTCGCGTGAAAAACCGACCTTCCTGGTGGCGAACAAAACTGACGGTATCGATGCCGATCAGGCGATCGCCGATTTCTGGTCTTTAGGTCTGGGTGATATCTACCCGATCGCCGCATCGCATGGCCGCGGCGTGACCAGCCTGCTGGAAACCGTTCTGCTGCCGTGGGTTGACGAAGTGAACCCGCCGGAAGAGGTGGACGAAGACGCGGCATACTGGGCGCAGTTCGAAGAAGGTGAAGAAGGCGAAGAAGAAGAGCCTGAAGAGACATTCAACCCGCAGGATCTGCCGATTAAACTGGCCATTGTGGGGCGTCCAAACGTAGGTAAGTCTACGCTCACTAACCGTATTCTGGGCGAAGAGCGTGTGGTGGTATACGACATGCCGGGCACCACCCGCGACAGCATCTACATCCCGATGGAGCGTGATGAGCGTGAGTATGTGCTCATCGACACCGCGGGCGTGCGTAAGCGCGGAAAAATCACCGATGTGGTGGAGAAATTCTCCGTCATTAAAACCCTGCAGGCGATTGAAGATGCCAACGTTGTGCTGCTGGTTATCGACGCGCGTGAAGGTATCTCCGATCAGGACTTGTCGCTGCTCGGCTTTATCCTCAATAGTGGGCGCTCACTGGTTATCGTGGTGAACAAATGGGATGGCCTGAGCAATGAAGTTCGTGAGCAGGTGAAAGAGACGCTGGACTTCCGTCTGGGCTTCATCGACTTTGCTCGCGTGCACTTTATCTCTGCGCTGCACGGCAGCGGTGTGGGTAACCTGTTCGACTCCGTGCGTGAAGCGTATGACAGCTCCACCCGTCGTCAGAGCACCGCTATGCTGACCCGCATCATGAATATGGCAGCAGAAGACCATCAGCCGCCGCTGGTACGTGGCCGTCGCGTGAAGCTGAAATACGCCCACGCCGGTGGTTATAACCCGCCAATCGTAGTGATTCATGGCAACCAGGTGAAAGACCTGCCGGATTCCTACAAGCGTTATCTGATGAACTACTTCCGTAAATCGCTGGACGTGATGGGCACCCCTATCCGTATCCAGTTCAAGGAAGGGGATAACCCGTTTGCCAACAAGCGCAACACCCTGACGCCAAACCAGATGCGTAAGCGTAAGCGTTTGATTAAGCACATTAAGAAAAGCAAATAAGCTTTGCGATCTTACAAAAACCCGCGCCTGTCGCGGGTTTTTTTCGCTCATACAAAACGCCTGCCTTCCCTGTGTGATGTCAATCACTATTCGCTTTTAACCATGTTTAAATCTAAGAAAGTAGACAATCGTCGAATTTTCATCTTAAAGTCCAGGGTCTGGTACTAGACAAAACTAGCGCCTGGTTATCAAATGGTTAACTCATTTTTCGCCGCATGTAAAAAATCGGTCAGATACGTAACTGGCCGGCGTACGCGCGGTGCTTTCAGCACAACGACATACCTTTCGGGAGAATTATGCAATCCTCTGTTAATCAAAAAGAAAGCCGAACGTTCTTCGGTCATCCTTATCCGCTCGGTTCGCTGTTCTTTACCGAGATGTGGGAGCGTTTCTCGTTTTACGGCATTCGTCCGTTACTGATCCTCTTTATGGCCGCCACTGTCTATGACGGCGGCATGGGGCTGGCGCGTGAAAACGCCTCGGCGATTGTCGGTATCTTCGCTGGTACCATGTACCTGGCCGCGCTGCCGGGTGGCTGGCTGGCCGATAACTGGCTCGGCCAGCAGCGAGCCGTCTGGTACGGTTCGATTCTGATTGCGCTCGGCCACCTGTCGATTGCGCTCTCGGCGGTGATGGGGAACAACCTGTTCTTTATCGGCCTGATGTTTATTGTGCTGGGATCGGGCCTGTTCAAGACCTGTATCTCCGTGATGGTCGGCACCCTGTATAAAAAAGGCGATGCGCGTCGTGACGGCGGATTCTCGCTGTTCTATATGGGCATCAACATGGGCTCGTTCATTGCGCCGCTGATTTCCGGCTGGTTGATTAAAACCCACGGCTGGCACTGGGGCTTTGGTATTGGCGGCATCGGGATGCTGGTGGCGCTGATTATCTTCCGCGTGTTTGCTGTCCCGTCCATGAAGCGCTACGACAGCGAAGTGGGCCTCGATTCCACCTGGAACAGCCCGGTGGTCAAACGCAACGGCGTGGGCGCGTGGCTGCTGGCGCTGGCGGTTGGGGTGGCGGTTCTCGTCACGCTGATCGCCCAGGGGGTCATTGTGATTAACCCGGTCGCGGTGGCCAGTATGCTGGTCTATGTGATTGCGGCATCCGTTGCGCTCTACTTTATTTATCTGTTCATCTTCGCCGGCCTGACCCGTAAAGAGCGCGCCAGACTGCTGGTCTGCTTTATCCTGCTGGTTTCCGCTGCGTTCTTCTGGTCCGCGTTTGAACAGAAACCGACTTCCTTTAACCTGTTTGCCAACGACTACACCAATCGCATGATCGGTGATTTCGAAATTCCGGCCGTATGGTTCCAGTCGATCAACGCCCTGTTCATCATTCTGCTGGCACCGGTATTCAGCTGGGCGTGGCCGAAGCTTGCCACCATGAACATTCGCCCGAGCAGTATCACCAAGTTTGTTATCGGTATTCTCTGTGCGGCGGCGGGCTTTGGCCTGATGATGCTGGCGGCGCAGAATGTGCTGAGCAACGGCGGGGCAGGCGTTTCGCCGTTCTGGTTGGTAGGCAGTATTTTGATGCTGACGCTGGGTGAGTTATGTCTGAGCCCGATTGGTCTGGCTACCATGACCCTGCTGGCACCAGAAAGAATGCGCGGTCAGATGATGGGGCTGTGGTTCTGCGCAAGTGCGTTGGGTAACCTGGCTGCCGGTCTGATTGGCGGCCACGTGAAGGCCGACCAGCTGGATATGCTGCCAGATCTCTTCGCGCGTTGCTCCATCGCGCTGCTGATTTGTGCTGCGGTACTGATCGTTCTCATTGTGCCGGTTCGTCGCATGCTGGAAAATGCCCGGACGAAACCTGCCACTGAGGCGGTATAATCGATCTGCCGGGGCGACCGCTTCGCCCCGGCAACCTGCTTAAGGAGTTACTATGTCGATCGCCTGTCCAACCTGCCATGCCGAGCTGGAGCCGCAAAACGGCGTGGCTTACTGCGAACACTGTCATAAAGATATTGCGCTCGAAGCCCGTTGCCCGGAGTGCCATCAGCCACTCCAGGTATTAAAGGCCTGTGGTGCGGTGGACTATTTCTGCCAGAACGGCCACGGCCTGATCTCTAAAAAACGCGTGGAGTTCGTCCCTGCCGGGGCTTAATCACACACGCAGCCTTCGCCTTTCTGCCAGAGTTCAACCAGCGATTCGGGCGCTTCCTGCTCCGGTACCAGCACAATAATATCGGTATACTGCGCTTCATTGTGCCGGGTCCAGAAGATCTGGATACGAAAATAACGCTGGTCACCGCTGCCTGGTGACGACGTCTGACCAGGCGGTTGCCCACGCGGAATGGCCTGCTCCAGAATACTCACCACGCGCTGACGCTGCGCCTCATTGAGAGATGAGAGCGTGATGGTGCGCTGGCCGCTCAGCCTGGGAATAAAAGCGACGCCGCCTTCCCGGGCCAGCTCAACCACGGCGTCATCCGTCAGTTCCGGAACCTGCATTTACAGCACTCCCACCTGTTCCCAGGCTTGTCTTATCGCCGCCCCAACGTCGCTGCCCGAGCGCTTTTCGCCGTGGGCTATCGTCAGTTTTGCGAAGGCATCAAAATCCGCATCTTGTGGCAGATTGCGATCGCAAACTGTGTCGTACCAGGCATAACCCGCTTTTTCCCAGGCATAGCCGCCGATTGCCGTTGCGGCCAGATAAAACGCCCGGTTGGTAATGCCGGAGTTCAGGTGGACGCCGCCGTTATCTTCACGCGTTTTGATGAAATCCTTCATGTGCGCCGGTTGCGGATCTTTACCGAGCAGAGGATCGTCATAGGCGGTGCCCGGCTCCGACATGGAGCGCAACCCTTTGCCGTTAATCCCTTTCGCCAGCAGACCTTCGCCAATCAGCCAGTCGGCCTGGTCGGCGGTTTGCTTCAGGTGATACTGTTTAACCAGCGAGCCAAACACGTCCGACAGGGACTCATTCAGCGCACCCGATTGTTCAAAATAGATCAGCCCGGCTTCGGTCTCGGTAACGCCATGGCTGAGTTCGTGCGCCACAACGTCGATGGCAATGGTAAAACGGTTAAATATTTCCCCGTCGCCATCGCCAAAGACCATCTGCTGACCGTTCCAGAAGGCGTTCTGGTATTCCCGGCCATAATGCACGGTGCCGGTGAGGATCAGCCCTTTATTATCGAGCGAGTCACGCTGGTATTCTTTCCAGAAGAAATCGTGAGTGATGCCTAAATAGTCATAGGCTTCATCGACAGCCACATCCCCATTGGATGGCTGGCCTTCATAGCGCACCTGCGTGCCCGGCAGCTCCTGGGTCTGTTTCGCATCGTAGATATCACGCTCCAGCTGTCCGGCTTTGCTCACGTGCGGCGCGGCTGGTTTACCGGGCATGTGGGCCATTAGCGTCTGGACATGGGTTAAAGTCTGGCGGGCGCAGCGCTGCTGCGGCTCTGAACCGCTTTCGATAATACGACGAAGAATATAGGGGGGGATCACGCTGTGAATTCGGGTCATGCAACTCTCCTGTTTTCTGGCAATGCCGAAAAAAGAATCTTCTTAAGTGTAAAACATTAAACCGGTGCTGGTTGTAAGTCGGACAATTCGTCTCCTTAAAAACTGGCGCAACGCTTCACCACCGTTTAGGTTTTTTAAACGGCATTAACTAAGAGGAGCGTAATGAACAGGCAGACTTCGCTGAGCATAACCGGGTTTTCAATCATCGCGGTGACCTATGGTATGGCAAGGTTTTCGTGGGGCCTGATGCTGCCTGATATCCGCCAGGCTATCCCTTTCACCCCGCAGGTGGCGGGGTTTATAGCCTCCTGTAGTTATGCGGCGTATTGCATGTCGATATTTATGGCCTCATACCTTATTGCGCGCGTAGGGCCTCGTTTGCCCGCCTTGCTGGCGGCCATCGCCGCCGCCGCGGGGTTGTTCATTCTCGCGACTTCGGCACATTCAACGATGCTGGCGACAGGTTTATTTATTGCCGGGCTGAGCTCCGGCCTGGCCTCACCGGCCCTTGCCGGGGCGGTTAATGACAGGATCGCCCCTGACCGTCAGCTCCATGTGAATACCACCATCAATGCCGGAACGAGCGGTGGGATCATTCTCTCGGTGCCCGTTCTGTTTTTCATGCCCGGGGGCTGGCGGGCAGCCTGTGTTGTGTTCGCCATTATGGCGCTGCTGTGCCTGCCGGCTTTGTGGCGGTATCTGCCGTCATCTGCGGCGAAATCCCGTGAGTCAACGCCAAAGGTGCTATCTATCGTACGCAAACCCGGCATGTTTCGGCTGCTGGGGATTGCCTTTATCAGCGGTATGGCCAGCGCCGCATGGTGGAGCTTTGGCCCGGAAATACTTATGCGTCACACGGAGCTGGATAGCGCAGCGACCAATATTCTCTGGCTGATAAGCGGCGGGGCGGGGATTATTGCCATATTTACCGGAAGTATGGCAAGGCGTATCGGCATGCGGGGGGTCTATCGTTTATCCCAGATCTTCATGGCCATTTCTCTGGCGGTTCTGACAGTAAGCCACGGTTTCTCCTGGTGGCTTATTCCGGCAGTGGCCATGAGCGGCGCGGGGTATGTGATTTTGTCGGGGGTATTGCTGGTGAAGGGGGCAGAGATCGCACATCCTTCACCTGCGGCTGGAGTCAGCCTGGCCTTTCTGATGCTGGCAGGTGGGCAGGTTGTGGGGGCTATCCTTTTTGGCCTGCTTCTGGGGTTAACGAGCGCAGTGGCTGCGCTGGCGATTTTTTCAGGCATGTCCTGGCTGATGCTAGCCGTCACGCCAGAGAGCCATCGCTGATTACGCCTTTTTACGGGCGCGAGGTTTTTTTACCGACATCACGCCTTTCACTTCGCTTTCCACCCAGCCGTCCGACAGACGGGTGGTCAGCACGTCTCCGGCTTTCACCTGTTTGGTTTGCTTCAGCACTTTGCCGTCAGTGGCGGTGGTAACACTATAGCCGCGTGCCAGGGTAGAAAGTGGGCTAACCGCTTCAAGATGGGTCACCGCATTGCCAAAGCGTTCGCGGGTGGTGCTAAGTCGTGCCCGGACAGTTTCTGCCAGACGATACTCCAGTTGCTGAATGCGCGTTTGTGCGCGGTAAATTCTCGGCTGCGGGTTTTGCTGGTTCAGGCGCTGCGTCACGCGCTGCTGACGCGACATCGCGCGCTTGAGCTGATTATCCAGCGCGAAGTTCATCCGCTGGCGCAGACGCTCCAGCACGGTTTGCTGACGCGCAAGGCGAAGCTGTGGATGCTGCTGCTGCAGGCGGTGATGAAGCTGGGTAAAGCGGCGGGTACGGTTAGCGAGGAAGTAGTCCATCGCCATCTCCAGGCGCTGCTGGCAGTTCTGGATCTGACGCAGCAGCTCCAGCTGATTGCGGCTCACCACTTCTGCCGCAGCAGACGGCGTAGGCGCACGTAAATCCGCAACGAAATCGGCTATCGTCACATCCGTTTCATGCCCGACCGCACTCACGATGGGAATAGCACTCGCAAAAATCGCCCGTGCCACGCGCTCGTCGTTGAAGCTCCACAAATCTTCCAGCGAGCCGCCGCCACGCCCAACGATTAATACGTCGCACTCCTGACGCGCGTTCGCCAGCTCAATGGCACGCACAATCTGGCCTGGTGCATCGTCACCCTGAACAGCGGTCGGGTAGATGATAACGGGCAGGGAAGGATCGCGACGCTTGAGGACGTGCAAAATATCGTGCAGCGCGGCACCGGTTTTCGACGTGATCACCCCAACGCAGTGGGCTGGTGAGGGCAGGGGCTTTTTATACTGCTGGTCGAACAACCCCTCTTGCGAAAGCGCAGCCTTAAGCTGTTCATACTTCTGCTGGAGTAAGCCTTCGCCCGCAGGTTGCATGCTCTCGACGATAATCTGGTAGTCGCCGCGCGGTTCATACAATGTGATATTGGCGCGCACCAGCACCTGCTGGCCATGCTGAGGACGAAACGTCACGCGGCGGTTGCTGTTGCGGAACATGGCGCAGCGCACCTGGGCGGTGTCGTCTTTTAACGTAAAGTACCAGTGGCCGGAAGCGGGCTGCGTGAAGTTAGAGATCTCGCCGCTGATCCAGACCTGCCCCATTTCCTGCTCAAGCAGCAAACGCACCGTCTGATTCAGGCGGCTGACAGTATAAATTGAGGGGGATTGAGAGGATAACATGTGAGCGGGATCAAATTCTAAATCAGCAAGTTATTCAGTCGATAGTAACCTGCTGAGAGGGGAGTGCAAGGTTTTTTTATAAAAAAGTGTGGATGCAATCGGTTACGCTCTGTATAATGCCACGGCAATATTTAACCACCCAGGTCAGAGATATTGCCCATGCTACGTATCGCTAAAGAAGCACTGACGTTTGACGACGTCCTCCTCGTTCCCGCTCACTCCACCGTTCTGCCGAATACTGCCGATCTCAGCACGCAGTTGACGAAAACCATTCGCCTGAACATTCCTATGCTCTCTGCGGCAATGGACACCGTGACTGAAGCGCGCCTGGCTATTGCCCTGGCACAGGAAGGTGGCATTGGCTTTATTCACAAAAACATGTCTATCGAGCGTCAGGCGGAAGAAGTTCGCCGCGTGAAGAAGCATGAATCCGGCATCGTATCCGATCCACAGACCGTTCTGCCAACCACCACCCTGCACGAAGTGAAAGCCCTGACCGAACGTAACGGCTTTGCCGGTTACCCGGTGGTGACCGAAGAGAACGAGCTGGTGGGTATCATCACCGGCCGTGACGTGCGTTTCGTGACCGACCTGAACCAGCCGGTTAGCGTATATATGACGCCAAAAGAGCGTCTGGTGACCGTGCGTGAAGGTGAAGCGCGTGATGTCGTCTTCGCAAAAATGCACGAAAAACGCGTTGAGAAAGCGCTGGTTGTGGATGCGAACTTCCACCTGCGCGGTATGATCACCGTTAAAGACTTCCAGAAAGCAGAACGTAAACCTAACGCCTGTAAAGACGAGCATGGCCGTCTGCGCGTAGGCGCTGCGGTTGGCGCAGGTGCCGGTAACGAAGAGCGTGTTGATGCGCTGGTTGCCGCAGGCGTTGACGTGCTGCTGATTGACTCCTCTCACGGCCACTCCGAAGGCGTTCTGCAACGTATTCGCGACACCCGTGCGAAATACCCTGATCTGCAGATCATCGGCGGTAACGTGGCGACGGGCGCAGGTGCTCGCGCGCTGGCTGACGCCGGTTGCAGCGCGGTGAAAGTGGGTATCGGCCCAGGCTCCATCTGTACAACCCGTATCGTGACCGGTGTAGGTGTTCCGCAGATCACTGCGGTTTCTGACGCGGTTGAAGCGCTGGAAGGCACCGGTATTCCGGTCATCGCAGACGGCGGTATCCGCTTCTCTGGCGACATCGCTAAGGCGATCGCCGCAGGTGCTTCCGCGGTGATGGTTGGCTCCATGCTGGCAGGGACTGAAGAATCCCCGGGTGAAATCGAACTCTACCAGGGCCGTTCTTACAAATCTTACCGCGGTATGGGCTCTCTGGGCGCGATGTCCAAAGGTTCTTCTGACCGTTACTTCCAGACCGATAACGCCGCTGACAAACTGGTGCCGGAAGGTATCGAAGGTCGCGTTGCCTATAAAGGCCGTCTGAAAGAGATCATTCACCAGCAGATGGGCGGCCTGCGCTCCTGTATGGGTCTGACCGGCTGTGGTACCATTGACCTGCTGCGTACTAAAGCGGAATTCGTACGCATCAGCGGTGCGGGTATCCAGGAGAGCCACGTTCACGACGTGACGATCACCAAAGAGTCCCCGAACTACCGTCTGGGCTCCTGATAAGTTTCCGCGCCCGGCTCATGCCGGGCGCTCTGTTTTTGTTTCACTTGCCTCGGAATTAGCGTCAATGACGGAAAACATTCATAAACATCGCATTCTCATCCTGGACTTTGGTTCTCAGTACACTCAGCTGGTGGCGCGTCGCGTGCGTGAGCTGGGCGTTTACTGTGAACTGTGGGCGTGGGATGTCACGGAAGCACAGATTCGCGAATTCAATCCAAGCGGCATTATCCTGTCCGGCGGCCCGGAAAGCACCACCGAAGAGAACAGCCCGCGCGCACCGCAGTACGTTTTCGAAGCGGGCGTGCCGGTATTCGGCGTCTGCTACGGTATGCAGACCATGGCAATGCAGCTGGGCGGCCACGTAGAAGGCTCTAACGAGCGTGAGTTTGGCTATGCACAGGTTGAAGTGGTGAACGACAGCGCGCTGGTGCGCGGTATCGAAGACTCCCTGACCGCAGACGGCAAACCGCTGCTGGACGTGTGGATGAGCCACGGCGATAAAGTGACCGCTATCCCGTCCGACTTCGTGACCGTTGCCAGCACCGAAAGCTGCCCGTTCGCGATTATGGCGAACGAAGAGAAACGCTTCTACGGCGTGCAGTTCCACCCGGAAGTGACCCACACCCGTCAGGGTATGCGCATGCTGGAGCGCTTTGTGCGCGATATCTGCCAGTGTGAAGCCCTGTGGACCCCGGCTAAAATCATCGACGACGCCGTTGAGCGTATCCGTCAGCAGGTTGGCGATGACAAAGTCATTCTCGGCCTGTCCGGTGGCGTTGACTCCTCCGTAACCGCGATGCTGCTGCACCGCGCTATCGGTAAAAACCTGACCTGCGTATTCGTGGACAACGGTCTGCTGCGTCTGAATGAAGCCCAGCAGGTCATGGACATGTTTGGTGACCACTTCGGTCTGAACATCGTTCATGTGGAAGGCGAACAGCGCTTCCTGGACGCGCTGGCCGGTGTCAACGATCCGGAAGCCAAACGTAAGATCATCGGCCGCGTCTTCGTGGAAGTGTTCGACGAAGAAGCGCTGAAGCTGGAAGACGTGAAGTGGCTGGCACAGGGCACAATCTACCCTGACGTGATCGAGTCTGCGGCATCCGCAACCGGTAAAGCACACGTCATCAAATCTCACCACAACGTGGGCGGCCTGCCGAAAGAGATGAAGATGGGTCTGGTTGAACCGCTGCGTGAGCTGTTCAAAGACGAAGTGCGTAAGATCGGTCTGGAACTGGGTCTGCCGTACGATATGCTCTACCGTCACCCGTTCCCGGGTCCGGGTCTGGGCGTGCGTGTGCTGGGCGAAGTGAAGAAAGAGTACTGCGACCTGCTGCGTCGCGCGGATGCTATCTTCATCGAAGAGCTGCACAAAGCTGACCTGTATAACAAAGTGAGCCAGGCGTTCACCGTGTTCCTGCCAGTTCGCTCCGTCGGCGTTATGGGCGATGGCCGTAAGTACGACTGGGTTGTTTCCCTGCGTGCGGTGGAAACCATCGACTTCATGACCGCGCACTGGGCGCACCTGCCGTATGACTTCTTAGGCCGTGTGTCTAACCGCATCATCAACGAAGTGAACGGTATTTCCCGCGTGGTGTATGACATCAGCGGTAAGCCACCGGCTACGATTGAGTGGGAATGATTCCGCGTCTGGCACAGCCAGGCACCTGATGGCATGAAATGCCGCTAAGCCCGCGTAATTGCGGGCTTTTTTTTGTTTGTGTTTGGCACGATCTGGCAACGGGAGGAAGCGCCAAGCACCGTTTGAGCATGGCATTAAAGCTGGTATTATGGTTTGGCGATGCCATGATTGATGCCGATACCATGCTGCGTTCTTTTGTGTGTTCATGGTATTAATATTCTATAAGTTACTGTTTCGTAAGAAAAATACGATAAATTCGAGATTTTTTCAGCATGGTATCGGAGACGAAGAAGGACAAGGTACATGCTGACCGATACCAAGCTGCGCAATCTCAAGCCCAGGGACAAACTCTACAAAGTGAATGACCGGGAAGGTCTCTATGTGGCAGTGACTCCAGCCGGCTCCATCTCGTTCCGTTACAACTACTCAATCAACGGTCGGCAGGAGACCATCACCTTTGGGCGTTATGGTGTCGGTGGCATCACCCTGGCCGAAGCCCGCGAGCTGTTGGGTGACGCCAAGAAGATGGTTGCGGCGGGCAAGTCGCCGGCCAAGGAGAAAGCCCGAGACAAGGCGCGGGTGAAAGATGCAGAGACGTTCGGTGCCTGGGCGGAGAAGTGGCTGCGTGGCTACCAGATGGCCGACTCCACCCGCGATATGCGCCGCTCGGTTTATGAGCGTGAGCTGAAGCCGAAATTCAGCAATCAGAAGCTGGTGGAGATCACCCACGAAGACTTGCGGGCGCTGGCTGATGCCATTGTTGAGCGAGGCGCACCGGCCACCGCCGTTCATGTGCGTGAAATCGTGTTGCAGGTATTTCGCTGGGCCATCGAGCGTGGGCAGAAGGTCGAAAACCCGGCAGAACTGGTGCGCCCAACAAGCATCGCTCGATTCGAGCCACGTGACCGAGCGTTGACGCCAGAAGAAATTGGGCTGATGTACCAGTACATGGAGCGAGTGGGCACAAGCCCAACAAACCGTGCGGCGGCCAAGCTGTTATTGCTGACGATGGTGCGCAAGAGCGAGCTGACCAATGCGACCTGGAGCGAGATCAATTTCAGCGAAGCGTTGTGGACGATTCCAAAGGAGCGGATGAAACGCCGTAACCCGCACCTGGTATTTCTGTCCCAGCAGGCTCTGGATATTTTCATTGCCATGAAAACCTTTGCCGGTGGTTCCGACTTCGTTTTGCCATCACGGTACGACTCGGATGCGCCGATGAGCGCTGCCACACTTAACCAGGTGCTGACGCTGACTTACAAGGCGGCGCAGAAAGATGGGAAGTCACTTACCAAGTTCGGACCGCATGATTTGCGGCGCACAGCCAGCACGCTGTTGCATGAGGCCGGCTACAACACCGACTGGATCGAGAAGTGCCTGGCGCACGAGCAGAAGGGCGTGAGGGCTGTCTACAACAAGGCTGAGTACCGCGAGCAGCGGGCGGCGATGTTGCAGGATTGGGCCGATATGATTGATGAGTGGACTTCGGGAGGCAGTAAGGGTTGATGTTTTTGCTATCTTTGATAGCATTGAAGTTGATGCCGTGAATTTATAAATAAGGCCGCCATTGGCATCGGGCAGGTCAATTACCGATTAGCTGCTTCGCGCAGCTACTCGATGAATAGCAACTATTCATTTGAGAGGTATTGACCCATGCAAAATATAAAGACCCTCATCAACAGGAAGAAGCTCCTGGAGATGATCCCGCTTTCGACACGAACAATTTATAACCTGGAGCAGCGAGGGGATTTTCCACGCCGTATCGCGTTAACCAGTAGAAATGTCGCCTGGGATTTGTCAGAGGTCGAAGAGTGGATTGAGGCACGTAAATCATCGGGTGATCAAGCTGCGCGACCTGGCCCTATAGAGGGCTAGTTATATGGCTCTTGATCTTATGGCGGCTTTCACGGAATTGCCGCCACCCATTGATTATGTTCTGCCTAATATGGTTGCTGGCACTGTTGGTGCTCTTGTGTCGCCTGGTGGGGCTGGTAAATCCATGTTGGCCCTTCAATTGGCTGCACAGATTGCAGGCGGGCCTGATTTACTTGAAATAGGCGAGTTTCCCACCGGGCAAGTGGTCTATCTGCCTGCTGAAGATCCACCGGCCGCTATTCACCATCGTCTGCACGCCCTTGGGGCACACCTCAGCGCAGCGGAACGGCAAGCCGTGGCTGATGGTTTGCTCATTGAACCCTTGATCGGTAAATGCCCAAACATCATGGCTGCTAGCTGGTTCGATGCTCTCAAACGAGCCGCTGAAGGTCGTCGCTTGATGATCTTGGACACTTTGCGGCGCTTCCACATTGAGGAGGAGAACGCTAGCGGGCCGATGGCGCAGGTTGTTGGGCACATGGAGGCCATAGCCGCTGATACAGGCTGCTCCATTGTGTTTCTGCACCACGCGAGTAAAAGCGCAGCCATGATGGGGTCGGGCGATCAACAGCAGGCCAGTCGTGGATCGTCCGTACTGGTTGATAACATCCGTTGGCAATCGTACCTATCCGGCATGACGCAAGGCGAGGCCGAGATACTGGGGGTCGATGATTGTCAGCGTGGGTATTTTGTCCGCTTTGGCGTCAGCAAGGCCAACTATGGCGCACCTTTTCAAGAACTCTGGTTTAGACGGCACGACGGCGGCGTGTTGAAGCCTGCTGTACTGGAGCGGCAGTGCAAGGTGAAAAGGAGACAGCGTGAAGAAGCCTAAGCATGACCTGACCCACGTCCGACATGATCCCGCGCACTGTTTGGCACCTGGCCTGTTCCGCAGCCTCAAGCGTGGCGATCGCAAACGCTGCAAGCTGGACGTGACCTACACCTTTGGCGAGGACGAATCCATGCGTTTCGTCGGATTCGAACCTCTCGGGGCCGATGATATGCGTCTTTTGCAAGGCATCGTGGCCCTTGGCGGCCCGAACGGCATCTTGCTAACCCCGGAACCGACCAGTGAGACGGGGCGACAGCTACGGCTATTCCTTGAACCCCGTTTCGAAGCCATTGAGCAAGACGGCTTGGTGGTTCGTGAGAGCCTGACCAAACTGCTCTCAGAAACGGGCATGACGGATAGCGGCGACAACATCAAGGCGCTCAAAGCCAGCCTGCTGCGCATGTCGAACGTCACCATCCTTGTGACGAAGGGACGGCGGCAAGCCGCGTTCCACCTGATGAGTCATGCTTTTGACGAGACGGACGGCAGGCTATGGGTTGCCCTGAATCCGCGTATTGCCGAAGCGATCCTGGGGCATCGTCCATATGCCCGTATCGACATGGCGGAAGTGCGGGTGCTACAGACTGATCCGGCACGGCTGATGCACCAACGGCTATGCGGCTGGATCGACCCCGGCAAATCCGGGCGCGTGGAACTGGACACGCTTTGCGGCTATGTCTGGCCAGATGAAGCCAATGCCGAAGCTATGAAAAAACGCCGTCAGACTGCCCGGAAGGCACTGGCCGAACTTGCCGCCGTGGGTTGGGTAGTGAACGAATACGCCAAGGGAAAATGGGAGATCAAGAGGCCTGGCCCCACGGCAACTGCACCCGTTTACCGTCGTAACGTTCCCTTGTTACCGTCGTAACGCTCCCCTTCTGCCGTCGTAACGTTCCCCGTCCCAATTTGGAAAACCCAGACGGTGCGCTGCTTTGCGGGCAGTTTGGGAAATCCATCCAAGATTATCTAAAGATAATCCATCATGCGCGGTGCAGCTCGCGCCTTGAGGGCGCGTTCTGACCTTGCCAATAAAGCCCTGGCGGGCTTTATCAATCGGCCATAGGCCGATGGTTTAACGCCAAGAAGAGAAGGCGGCTTCAGTGGCCGCTGAAACGCCTTGTGAGAGGGGAAAACAACCCGGAGTCCCTTATTCCATGAGCTGAAGCAGAATCTGCGTCTAACGGTGCTGGAGGGCCGCTGTGTGCACTTGTAGTTATCTGTACTGAAACCTTGGCTCGAAACGTGAAATGGCTAAGCAGTGCCCATTCGTTCGGTAAGAATAATAAGAAGATTATTATTCTTATTATTACCAAGCAGGAATGAGCCGTGTGTGTTGGACGCCCATAACCAGTAACCTGCGTGAAGGTGTCAACATCAGGAAAGGTTGCCCCTCAAGTATCAATACGTCGCCTTAGTGGTATGACGGGAGGGGAGGCAAATTTCTTGTGTTCATTGACACTTGAGGGGCGGGTTATGCCCTTCTTTTTTGGCGTCCAACTCGCCCCATCGGGGCGAATGGTTTGTGTCGATTGTTGGCATTTTAGGTTCCGATTTAAAGCCGATTGAGCAGCGATTTTGAAGCGACTATGTCGATTGCAGGCCGATTTGGTGACGATTACGGTTATGTTGCCAAGAATCGGTGTTTGTTTGACGATAAAACGCTTTACGTTCGATATGCGCTAGATTTTCAATAGTGGGTGAAATGCGGGCAGGATGGGTGAAGTTAGCTAACCGGCAAGCCGGTTATCTATCTTCACTGTCCCTTATTCGCGCCGGGGGCACTCAACGGGAATCCTGCCCTGCGGGGCTGATCGGCTACCGCCGGTTGCAAGAGTATAGGTCTTGCTATTTTTAATATCTTTGATAGCATGGTTGTCGGGTACACCAAAAGGGTATTGATATGGCAAATGTGCTTATCAGGAATTTACCCGCCGAGGTGCACCGTGCGTTGAAAGTTCGAGCAGCGCTCAACGATAGGAGCACCGACGCGGAAATACGCGAAATACTGACGGCGGCAGTACAGCCGCTAGAGCTTGAAGAGATTGGCCGGGAAGTTGGCTTGTCCGAAAGCGATAAAAAAACAGAGTAGTTTTACGTTTGTAAGTCCGGGCCTCAGCGCCAAGGGCAATACCGATCAGCTAGTGGCGTAGCTCTTCGATGAAACGTTGCCGAGAACAAGCACAACGCTTGGTCAAGGCAATGCCTTCTTTTCATCGACGGAGTACGACCATGAAGTCCAAAATTTTAGCGGCTAAAAAAACCGCTCTAGCCGTTGCACTCGCAACCGGCTTTATCACCACTACCACCGCCCCTGTGCAAGCTGGTATCCCCGTCATCGACGGCGGCAACCTGGCCCAGAACATCATGACGGCCATCGAGTCGGTGGCGCAGACGCTCAAGCAGATTGAGCAGTACCAGACCCAGTTGCAGCAGTACGAAAATCAGCTCCAGAACACGATGGCCCCAGCCGCGTATATCTGGGATCAGGCGCAGACTACGATCAACCGGCTGATTGCCGCGCAAAACACGCTGGCCTATTACGAGAACCAGCTAGGCAGCCTGGATCGTTACCTGGCCAAGTTTCAGGACGTGGCCTATTACCGCAGCTCGCCATGCTTCAACGGCAGCGGCGGATGCACGCCGGCCGAAAAGGCAGCGATGGAAGAGAACCGCCGCCTGGCGTCAGAGTCGCAAAAGAAGGCCAACGATGCCCTGTTCCAGACCGTTGCCGACCAGCAAAAGGCTTTGAAGGATGACGCCCGTACCCTGGAGCGGCTGCAAGGCGCGGCCCAGGGTGCAACTGGCCAGCTACAGGCCATCGGCTACGCCAACCAGCTCGCCAGCCAGCAGGCCAATCAGCTCTTGCAGATTCGCACCATGTTGACCGCCCAACACAACGCGGAGGCAGCCCGGATTGCAGCAGAACTCGATGCCGAGGCGCGAGGTGATGCCAGGGCCGAGCAAATGCGTACCTGGACGTTTCGCCCGAGTCCGGCAGACAACTACTAGGGAGGCGGTGAGATGAAAAAAATCTTTTTTACTACCGCGGCTACGTTGCTGTTGTTGGCTGGATGTGAACAGGAAAGGATGCCCGAACCAAATGCGGCGACGTGTGCCCCCGATGCGTTCCAGGCAGCACTGAATGAAATGCGCAGCGAAGCGAACCGAGAGGCCTTTACCGAGGAATGCAGAGCATTCCAGAAGGCCAAGCAGATGCGTCAGTGGGAGTTCAAGCCCAGCCCTAAAGATGATTATTGAGGTGGTCGCCATGAGAAAGAAAATTGCTCTAGGTGGCTTGATGATGGTCGCCACAATGGTGCTGGCTGAACCTGCAATGGCGCAGGAGCTAAGTAGCAGCGGTGTTATGAATGATGTGCTCAAGCGTTTTCATGATGCTGCCGCAACATGGGGGCCAGCTATTGAGTCCGCTGCATCGCGTTTGTTCTGGACGCTGGTTGTGATTTCGATGGTCTGGACATTCGGCATGATGGCTTTGCGCAAGGCCGACATTGGCGAGTTCTTCGCGGAGTTCGTTCGCTTCACGATCTTCACCGGCTTTTTCTGGTGGTTGCTGACGAATGCGAACCAGGGCATGAATATCGCCGGTACGATTGTTCAGTCATTGCAAACTCTGGGCGCGCAGGCGGGGGGACTTTCCAATAGCAATCTTGGGCCCTCCAGCATCCTTGATCTTGGTTTCGAGTTATACAACCGCACAGTACAGGCCACCTCGGAGCTGGGATGGCGGCAGATGGCAACTGCTCTGGTCATGGAGCTAATGGCCCTGGCTGTTTTGTTTGTCCTGGCGTTGATTGCGGTCAACCTGTTGCTGTTGCTCGCATCAGCCTGGATTCTGTTGTATGCCGGTGTGTTCTTCCTTGGCTTTGGTGGAAGTCGTTGGACTTCCGACATGGCGATCAATTACTACAAGACCGTGCTGGGCCTGGCCGCACAGCTTATGGCAATGGTGCTTCTGGTTGCGATTGGCAAAGAGTTCATCAATCACTACTACACGCAAATCAGCGAGAACATGGCATCCCAGGAACTGGCCGTGATGTTGGTTATATCGGTCATCTTGCTTTTCTTGGTCAACAAAGTTCCGCCGATGATTTCTGGTCTTGTGTCTGGTGGTGGTATTGGCGCAGCCGGTGGAATTGGAAACTTCGGTGCGGGTGCGGCAGTTGGGGCGGCGGTGACGGCGGCCAGTATGGCAACTGGCGGCGCTGCCCTGGCAGGTAAAGCGGTTATGGGTGCCGCAGCCGGTGCAGCCGGAGGTGCAAGTGCACTCCAAGCGGCTTTTCAGAAAGCATCAGCGAGTATGGAAACCGGCGGTGACATGTCCAGCATGGGGTCAGTTGTCAGCAGTGGCGGAAACGGTGGTGGTGAAGCGGGTACTGCTGGCAGTAGCCCATTCGCCCAAGCGGCTGGCTTTGGTGACAGCGGCAGTAGCTCAAGCGGTGGCGGCTTTGCCAAGGCCGCGAAGCTGGCCACAGGCACGGCCTCCGAGTTAGCCAAGGGTGTCGGCTCTCAAGTGAAGCAGGGATTCCAGGAGCGAGTGAGCGAAACCACAGGCGGAAAACTGGCTGCTTCGATACGCGAAAGCATGGAGCCGAAAGAAGCAAGCCAATCTGGCCAGTTCGAGGGCAATAGCTTGGGCGCCGATTCTGGCCCAGATAGTAACGAAGTCAGGAGTTAGCACGATGACGACATCAACATACATGGCCGCATTGGCGGCCCTGGATGAAGCGCCAAGGGAAGAAGTCAGCCAGGTATTTATTTCGCCGCTGGGTGATCAATCGACCGAGGTCGATGCAGAGACAGAAACAGCCGCTTTTGTATCACGGCCAGACCCTATGAGAGAGAGCGAAACTAAGCCGATAAGTATTGAGGTTAATGGCGGCAGGAATGAGCGGTCAGCATTCGCGGAGGCGGCGGGGCTGTACCTGTAGGCGCACCGGGCTGGCCACAACCAGCCCGGCACTTTCAATCAACACCTACTGGAGAGGTGAATTATGACAACACAACATATTATCGAACCAGGGCAAGCAGTGCATCAAGCAGCGGCTATTCTTTCTTCTTTGGAGTACATCAACCAAGCGGAAGCGCGGAGCCTTGGGCCATTGGCCGAAGCCGTCGCTAATGCTTTTATGGTGGTGTACTACCAAGCTGAAACGGGCCGGGCGACACAGGCTGATTTTCAAGAAGCAATGAACGCCTTGCGCCAAGCGTGCAGCTAATGACGAAAGGGCGGCCACTCGAACTGGCCGCCTTTTTCAATCTTCACTGTTTGGCCATTCCCGACCCACAGACGGCGCATCCATCCATTCGCGTTCCTCCGGCGGCAGCGGGTAAGCCCCGGATGCTTCCGCGTCGGCCAGTAGTTCGGCCAGTGTGTAGCGCACCCGACCAGTGGAAACGGCGCGGGCCGGGTCGGCCTTCTCATGCAGCCTGTTCTCTAGGTTCTTTGGGTCTGTCATCGGGCGACCTCAGCAAGCATGGATACTAGGTGTTCCAGGTCAGTGATCGAATGCGCCAGGAAGCGGCCGGCGCGGCAATCTGCAATCATTTCCTCAGTTTTTTCCTACTCATGTTCAACCTCGTTCGTACCAGCTCTTCGAGCGATTCACCACGCGCACGACCAGCAGCATCACCGGCACTTCGACCAGGACGCCGACCACGGTTGCCAATGCAGCGCCGGAGTGCAGACCGAACAAGCTGATGGCGGCCGCCACGGCCAGCTCGAAGAAGTTGCTGGCACCGATCAGGGCCGAAGGACAGGCGACAGAGTGCTTTTCCCCCGCCCGCTTGTTCAGCCAGTAGGCTAACCCGGAATTGAAGAACACTTGAATCAAGATCGGCACGGCTAGCATGGCGATCACTAACGGCTGCCGGATGATGGCCTCGCCCTGGAAGGCGAACAGTAGAACCAACGTCAGCAGCAGCGCGGCCATCGACCACGGCCCGATCTTCTGCATGGCCCGTTCAAAGGCGGCCTGTCCTTGCTTGAGCAGATGCCGCCGCAAGAGCTGCGCCAGGATCACCGGCACGATGATGTAGAGCACGACCGAAATCAGCAGCGTGTCCCAAGGCACCGAGATCGAGGACATGCCCAGCAGCAGGCCGACGATGGGCGCGAAGGCCACGATCATGATGGCGTCGTTCAGAGCCACTTGCGAGAGCGTGAAAAGCGGGTCGCCGTTGGTAAGGCGGCTCCACACGAACACCATTGCCGTGCAGGGCGCGGCGGCCAGCAAGATCAAGCCCGCGATGTAGCTGTCCAGTTGATCGGCCGGCAGGAACGGAGCGAACACTTGTCGGATGAACAGCCACCCCAGCAGGGCCATCGAGAATGGCTTGACGGCCCAATTCACGAACAGCGTGACGCCGATGCCGCGCCAATGCTCTTTGACCTGGTGCAGCGCCCCGAAGTCGATCTTGACCAGCATCGGGACGATCATTACCCAAATCAGCAGGCCCACCGGCAAATTGACCTGGGCCACTTCCATGCGGCCTATGGCCTGGAACACGTCAGGAAGGCCCTGGCCGAGCGCAACACCGGCGACGATGCACAGGGCCACCCACAGCGTCAGGTAACGCTCGAAGCCGCTCATCGGGGCCTGGCGCGGCTTCGCGGCGATGGCCTGTGCGCCGGCGCTCATGCTTCCTGCTCGGTCTTGCCGATGTTCGCCAGCTCGCGCTTGATGGCCGTCTGGTCAAGCATTTTGAGAGGCAGATTCACGAACAGGCGGACGCGGTTCATCATGTGCCGGAAGGTTTGTTCGAAGGCCCGGCGCTTCTCGGCGTCAGTGCCTTCGACGGCGGCCGGGTCTTCAAATCCCCAATGCGCCGAGATCGGCTGACCAGGCCACACCGGACACATTTCGCCGGCGGCGTTGTCGCAGACGGTGATGATGAAGTCCATCTTCGGTGCGTCGGGCGTGGCGTACTCGTCCCAGCTCTTGCTGCGCAGATTCTCGGTCGGGTAATTCACCGACTCCACCTTTTCGACGGCGAAGGGATTGACCTTGCCGGTTGGGTGACTGCCGGCGCTGTAGGCGCGGAAGCGCCCTTGCCCCATCGTGTTGATGAGAGCTTCGGCCATGATGCTGCGCGCCGAATTGCCGGTGCAGAGGATGAGGACGTTATAGATTCTTTCGGTCATGATGTTTCGCTTTCTGGTAGTGGCTGGGGAGCAATGGCGATGGATGAAAGATCGGTGGCCTCGTCGATGACGTGGCCGGCCGCTTTCCGTTCGGAATAGCGGTCTGTCAGTGCTTCACGGTGCGGCCGTACCAGCGCCGTGAAGCGCACCAGTTCTTCCATCACATCGGCTATTCGGTCGTAGTACGGCGAGGGCTTCATGCGGCCCGCCGCGTCGAACTCTTGGAACGCTTTGGCGATACTCGACTGGTTCGGAATGGTGAACATTCGCATCCAGCGGCCGAGCAGACGCAAGGTGTTCACGGCGTTGAAGCTCTGCGAGCCGCCGGATACCTGCATCACGGCCAGGGTGCGGCCTTGGGTCGGCCGGATGCCGGCCATTTCAAGCGGCAGATGGTCAATCTGCGCCTTCATGACACTGGTAATCTGACCGTGGCGTTCCGGGCTGCACCAGACTTGTCCCTCTGACCACTCGGACAGGGCGCGCAGCTCCTTGACGGCCGGGTGATCGTCGCTTTGCACTTGATCGGGCAACGGCAAATCGGACGGGTCGAAGATGCGTGTTTCTGCGCCAAAGAATTGCAGCAGCCGGGCCGCTTCCTCGACGGCCAGCCGTGAGAACGAGCGGGCGCGCAGCGAGCCATACAGCAGCAGGATACGCACCGGCGGGGCGTCGGGTGCCAGCCCGAGCGCCGGGCGCTCGATGGCAAAGGATTTGTCCAAAGCGGGCAAAGAATCGGGGTCGGAAAGATGGCGAAGTCTCATGCCAACACCTTCCCGGCTTCCGTGGTGCAAGACAGGTTGCACACCTGGCCGCCGCAGCAGTTTTCCGTGAGAAAGGCCACCAGGTTAGTGGCCGTCGAAAAGTTCGCCTCGTAGATCACAAATCGGCCTTCTTGCCGCGACGTGACCATGCCGGCGTGTGCCAGCTCTTTCAGGTGGAAGGATAGCGAAGACGGCGGGATGCCGGCCGCTTCGCTGATTTTTCCGGCGGCCATGCCGGCGGGGCCGGCCTGGACGAGAAGCCGGAACACCGCGAGGCGCGATTCTTGAGCGATGGCCGCCAGGGCGGCTACAGCATTTATCGTTTCCATGTTTCAATAATAGTCGAAATATGGAGTGTGCTCAATAGCTCATTTAAGCTGTAAAAATGAGCTAGGCGCATTTGTCGTTTTCAGAAGACGACCGCACCATCTGACTGGATGTAACGCCTGGTGTGCATACGGCTCCTGACAGCCCAATATCAGGAGTCGTCTGCACCAATCTCGACTATGCTCAATACTCGTGTGCACCAAAGCGAGGTTTGGGCATGACATCAGACACTCCACCGATTGCCGCGCAAGGCGTGGCCACCCTGCCCGACGAGGCATGGGCGCAAGCCCGGCACCGGACGGAAATCATCGGGCCACTGGCAGCGCTTGAGGTGGTCGGGCATGAAGCCGCCGATGAGGCAGCCCAAGCGCTGGGCCTGTCCCGGCGACAGGTATATGTCCTGATCCGTCGCGCCCGGCAGGGTACTGGCCTGGTAACAGACCTGACGCCCGGCCGATCCGGCGGCGGCAAAGGCAAGGGGCGCTTGCCGGAACCGGTCGAGCGCATCATCCGCGAGCTGCTGCAAAAGCGCTTCCTGACCAAGCAGAAACGCAGCCTGGCGGCGTTCCACCGCGAAGTCGCGCAGGCGTGCAAAACCCAGAAGCTGCCGGTGCCGGCGCGCAACACCGTGGCCCAGCGGATTGCCGGACTACATCCGGCGAAAATAGCCCGCAGCCGGGGCGGGCAGGACGCTGCCCGTCCCTTGCAAGGCGCGGGTGGCATTCCGCCCGAAGTCACCATGCCGCTGGAACAGGTGCAGATCGACCACACCGTCATCGACCTGATCGTGGTCGACGAGCGCGACCGGCAACCGATTGGCCGCCCATATTTGACCCTCGCCATCGACGTGTTCACGCGCTGCGTACTCGGCATGGTGGTCACGCTGGAAGCGCCGTCCGCCGTCTCGGTCGGCCTATGCCTCGCGCATGCCGCCTGCGACAAGCGGCCCTGGCTGGAAGGGCTGAATGTGGAAATGGACTGGCCGATGAGCGGCAAGCCCAGGCTGCTCTATCTGGACAACGCGGCCGAGTTCAAAAGCGAAGCGCTGCGCCGTGGCTGCGAACAGCATGGCATCCGGCTGGACTATCGCCCACCAGGCCAGCCGCACTACGGCGGCATCGTGGAACGGATCATCGGCACGGCGATGCAGATGATCCACGACGAATTACCGGGGACGACCTTCTCCAATCCCGGCCAGCGCGGCGAGTACGATTCCGAGAAGATGGCCACCCTGACGCTGCGCGAGCTGGAGCGCTGGCTCGCGTTGGCGGTAGGCACCTATCACGGCTCCGTGCACAACGGCCTGCTCCAGCCGCCGGCCGCGCGCTGGGCCGAGGCCGTGGAGCGCGTTGGCGTCCCGGCCGTCGTTACCCGCCCCACCGCGTTTTTGGTCGATTTCCTGCCGGTGATCCGCCGCACCCTGACCCGCACCGGCTTTGTCATCGACCACATCCACTACTACGCCGACGCCCTCAAGCCGTGGATTGCCCGGCGCGAGCGCTTGCCCGCCTTCCTGATCCGGCGCGATCCGCGCGACATCAGCCGCATCTGGGTACTGGAACCGGAAGGTCAGCACTATCTGGAGATCCACTACCGCACCTTGTCCCATCCGGCCGTCACCCTCTGGGAACAACGCCAGGCGCTGGCCAAATTGCGTCAGCTCGGGCGCGAGCAGGTGGACGAGTCGGCGCTGTTCCGCATGATCGGGCAGATGCGCGAGATCGTGACCACCGCCCAGAAGGCCACGCGCAAGGCGCGGCGCGACGCTGATCGCCGCCAGCACCTCAAGACGTCGGAGCCACCGGCCAAGCCCATACCGCCGGATGTGGACATGGCTGACCCGCAGGCAGACAACCTGCCGCCGGCCAAACCGTTCGATCAGATCGAGGAGTGGTAGCCGTGGACGAATATCCCGTCATTGACCTGTCCCACCTGCTGCCAGCGGCACAGGGTTTGGCCAGGCTGCCGGCAGACGAGCGCATCCAGCGCATTCGCGCCGACCGCTGGATCGGCTACCCGCGCGCGGTCGAGGCGCTGAACCGGCTGGAAACTCTGTATGCGTGGCCGAACAAGCAACGCATGCCAAACCTGCTGCTGGTCGGCCCCACCAACAACGGCAAGTCGATGATCGTCGAGAAATTCCGGCGGGCGCACCCGGTCGGCACCGACGCTGACCAAGAACATATCCCGGTGCTGGTCGTGCAGATGCCGTCAGAGCCATCGGTGATCCGCTTCTATGTCGCGCTGCTGGCTGCGATGGGCGCGCCGCTGCGCCCGCGCCCACGGCTGCCGGAAATGGAGCAACTGGCGCTGGCCCTGCTGCGCAAGGTCGGCGTGCGCATGCTGGTGATCGACGAACTGCACAATGTACTGGCTGGCAACAGCGTTAACCGGCGCGAGTTCCTCAACCTGCTGCGCTTCCTCGGCAACGAGCTGCGTATCCCCCTGGTCGGGGTCGGCACGCGCGAGGCGTACCTGGCCATCCGTTCGGACGATCAGTTGGAAAACCGCTTCGAGCCGATGCTGCTGCCGCCGTGGGAGGCCAATGAGGACTGCTGCTCGCTGCTGGCCAGCTTCGCGGCGTCACTCCCGCTACGGCGGCCATCCCCGATTGCCACGCTGGACATGGCCCGCTACCTGCTCACCCGGAGCGAAGGCACCATCGGCGAGCTTGCACATCTGCTGGTGGCGGCGGCCGTCGCCGCCGTGGAGAGTGGCGAGGAAGCGATCAACCACCGCACGCTCAGCATGGCCGACTACATCGGCCCCAGTGAGCGGCGGCGACAGTTCGAGCGGGAACTGATGTGAAGTC
Source organism: Enterobacter cloacae subsp. cloacae ATCC 13047 (assembly GCF_000025565.1). NCBI lineage: Bacteria > Pseudomonadati > Pseudomonadota > Gammaproteobacteria > Enterobacterales > Enterobacteriaceae > Enterobacter > Enterobacter cloacae. The sequence continues at coordinate 3,913,666 of NC_014121.1, read as the reverse complement.
CGCGCCGCGCTGGCCGCTGCATCCGGCACCCAAGGAAGGCGAAGCCCTGTCCTCATGGCTCAACCGGGTCGCCGCCTGCTACCAGATGGACGTGCACGAGCTGCTGGCCCACGATCTTGGTCACAGCCAACTTGATGACCTGGATACCGCACCATCCTTGTCGTTGCTGACGGCGCTCTGCCAGCGCAGTGGCGTCGAGCTGGAGCGGTTGCGCAGCATGAGTCTTGCAGGCTGGGTGCCGTGGCTGCTCGACAGTCTCGACGATTCGGTACCAGCAGCCTTGGAAACCTATACATTCCAATGCGCGGTGCTCCTGCCCAAGCGCACCCGCAAGGTGCGGTCCATCACTCGCTGGCGTGCCTGGCTACCGAGCCAGACGATTCGCCGGGCGTGTCCGCAGTGTCTGAACGATCCAACGAATCAAGCTGTGCTACTCGTCTGGCAGCTCCCCTTGATGCTGAGCTGCCCGCAGCATGGCTGCTGGCTGGAGTCCTACTGGGGCATGCCCGGCCGGTATCTTCAGTGGGAAATCGCCGATGCTGCGCCGCGCCCTGCCGATGACGCAATCGCCTGCATGGACCGGCGCACCTGGCAGGCGCTGACGACGGGTTTTGTGGAGCTGCCGCGTCGGCGTGTCCACGCCGGCTTGTGGTTCCGGCTGCTGCGCACCCTGCTTGATGAGCTGAACACGCCGCTCTCGCACTGCGGCAGTTGCTCGGCGAGCATCCGCCATGTCTGGGAGCGCTGCGGCCATCCGCTGCGCGCCGGGCAGAGTCTGTGGCGTCCCTACGAGATTCTGGCCCCGGCGGTGCAGTGGCAGATGCTGGAGGCGGCGGCCACCGCCATCACGCTGATCGAGTCAAAGGCGCTGATCCCGCGCGGGGAACAGGCCGCGCTGTTTCAGACGGAGCCGTACACTGGTTTCACCAACGGCCTGCCGGCGAAGGTGCCGAAGCCGGAACCCATCAACCACTGGCAACGAGCAGCCCAGGCCATCGATGAGGCCATCATTGAAGCGCGACACAACCCGGAGACGGCCCGCTTGCTGTTCACACTGGCGTCCTACGGGCGACGCGACCCCGAATCCCTGGAACGTTTGCGCGCCACGTTCACCAAGGAGGGCATCCCGCCGGAGTTTTTGTCACATTACGAGCCTGAATGGCCGTTTGCAGGTCTTAGACTAAATGACGGGTTAAGTGACAGTTTTTGACGGCGAGAGCTTTCTGGCTCACACTGTCACATAATCGAACGTATATGTGACAGGTACGACATGCTGATAGGCTACATGCGGGTATCGAAGGCGGACGGCTCCCAGGCTACCGATTTGCAGCGCGACGCGCTGATTGCCGCCGGGGTCGATCCAGTACATCTTTACGAGGACCAGGCATCCGGCATGCGCGAGGATCGGCCCGGCTTGACGAGCTGCCTGAAGGCGTTGCGAACTGGCGACACACTGGTCGTGTGGAAACTGGATCGGCTCGGACGCGACCTGCGACATCTCATCAACACCGTGCACGACCTGACTGGGCGCGGCATCGGCTTGAAGGTATTAACCGGGCACGGCGCGGCCATCGACACCACGACCGCCGCCGGCAAGCTGGTCTTTGGCATCTTCGCCGCCCTGGCCGAGTTCGAGCGCGAGTTGATCGCGGAGCGCACGATTGCCGGCCTAGCCTCGGCCCGCGCGCGCGGGCGGAAAGGCGGCCGGCCGTTCAAGATGACCGCCGCCAAGCTGCGGCTGGCGATGGCGGCAATGGGTCAGCCAGAGACCAAGGTCGGCGACCTGTGCCAGGAACTTGGCGTCACGCGGCAGACCCTGTATCGGCATGTTTCACCCAAGGGTGAGCTACGTCCAGATGGCGAGAAGCTACTCAGCCGAATTTGATGCCGGCATGAGGCAACGTAGCGACAGCGTGGTTTGTCTCAATGGGAAGCGCTCATGATCGATCTTTGAAGGCCCGCAGCAGTCGTGTCACAGACAGGACGAACAAACCGGTCAGCGTGAGGGCTGCGATACCCCAGTACTCTCCGATGAACGCGCCGGCCGTCGTGCCGGCCAGCACAATGGCGAGAATCGGCAAATGGCAGGGACAGGTGAGCACGGCCAGCGCGCCCCACAGGTAGCCGGTGATCGGTTTGTGCGTCTCGGACGGCAAGCGCTCGGGGCTGTTCATGGCAGACTCTCCGCGTGCTGTGCCGGCTCGGTCGGCATGGTGGCCAACTGCACCTCCAGATCGGCCAACGCTTCGCGCCGACGCTCGACGAACTGGCGCAGAACGGCAAGCTGCGCGGCCGCTTCATCGCCGTCCGCAGCATCCAGCGCCCGGCACAGCCGCGCCAGCGCGTCCAGGCCGATGCCCGCCTCGAAGGCCGCCCGCACGAAGCACAGCCGTTGCAAGGCGGCATCATCGAACAGGCCATAGCCGCCCGGGGTGCACGCCACCGGACGCAGCAATCCGCGCAGCAGGTAGTCGCGCACGATATGCACGCTCACCCCGGCATCAAGGGCCAGCCGGGACACGGTGTAGGCGCTCATTGAAAACCTCCTTTTTTTATCCAGCGCAGCAGGAAAGCTGCTTCACGTCCTTGTTGAAGGTCTGCGCCGCAAGCTTCAACCCCTCGACCATTGTCAGGTAGGGGAACAACTGGTCGGCCAGTTCCTGCACCGTCATGCGGTTGCGGATGGCGAGCACCGCCGTCTGGATCAGTTCGCCCGCTTCCGGGGCCACCGCCTGCACGCCGATGAGCCGTCCGCTACCTTCCTCGATGACCAGCTTGATGAAGCCGCGTGTGTCGAAGTTGGCAAGCGCTCGCGGAACGTTGTCGAGTGTCAGCGTGCGACTGTCGGTCTCGATGCCATCGTGGTGCGCTTCCGCCTCGCTGTAGCCCACGGTGGCGACTTGCGGGTCGGTGAACACCACTGCCGGCATCGCGGTCAGATTGAGGGCTGCGTCGCCGCCGGTCATGTTGATCGCGGCACGGGTGCCGGCGGCCGCTGCCACGTAGACGAACTGCGGCTGGTCGGTGCAGTCGCCGGCCGCGTAGATGTTCGGGTTGCTCGTGCGCATGCCTTGGTCGATAACGATGGCCCCTTGCGCATTGACAGTGACCCCCGCCGCGTCCAGCGCGAGGCTGCGCGTATTCGGTGCCCGACCGGTGGCAACCAGCAACTTGTCAGCGCGTAATTCACCGTGTCCGGTGGTCAGCACGAATTCGCCGTTCACATGGGCGACCTGGCTGGCTTGCGTGTGCTCCAGCACCTCGATGCCCTCGGCGCGGAAAGCGGCTGTCACGGCCTCGCCGATGGCCGGGTCTTCCCGGAAGAACAAGGTGCTGCGTGCCAGGATCGTGACCTGGCTGCCGAGCCGGGCAAAGGCTTGCGCCAGTTCCAACGCCACCACCGACGAACCGATCACGGCCAGGCGTGCGGGAATGGTGTCGCTGACAAGCGCTTCGGTGGAAGTCCAGTAGGGTGACTCTTTCAGGCCCGGAATCGGCGGCACGGCCGGACTGGCACCGGTGGCGACCAGGCAGCGGTCGAACGTTACCTCGCGCTCGCCACCCTCGTTCAAACGGACGACCAGGCTCTGGTCGTCCTTGAAACGCGCTTCACCGTGCAAAACGGTGATGGCTGGATTGCCGTCCAGGATGCCTTCGTATTTGGCGTGCCGCAGTTCATCGACACGGGCCTGCTGCTGGGCCAGCAGTTTGCTGCGGTCAATCGCAGGCACAGTTGCCGCAATACCGCCGTCGAACGGACTTTCCCGGCGCAGATGGGCAATATGGGCAGCGCGGATCATGATCTTGGACGGCACACAGCCGATATTGACGCAGGTGCCGCCGATGGTGCCGCGTTCGATCAGCGTGACCGTCGCGCCTTGCTCGACGGCCTTCAGCGCCGCCGCCATCGCGGCCCCGCCGCTGCCAATGATGGCGATATGCAAACCGGCGCCCTCAAGTGCATCACGGATTTTTGGTTCATCTTTGAAATCACCAACCCGGATCGAGCCTTGATAACCCAATGCGGCGATGGCGGCCAGCAGTTGGTTGTGGCTCACGGCGGTGTCTGCCATGACTTGCGCGCGGCTTTCTGGATAGGACACCACAGCGGCATTCACGCCGGGAATCTTTTCCAAAGCATCTTTGACATGGGTGGCGCAGGATGTGCAGGTCATGCCATTCACGGTGATTTCGGTCATTTTTTTACTCCATTGAATTTCGGGGTGCAGCAGGCATCGGCTTGGCGTTTTCGTTGGATGGCGTAGATGGTCAAGCCGATGAAAATCGCCAGCGCAGGCAGCAGCACATAGTCCAGATAGCCGGTCAGCGCGGACAAGCCGACCACACCGAGCAAAATGACCAGAACAGGGGTGAAGCAACACAGCGCCACGAGGGTTGTGCCAATGATGCTGACCCGCAGCAGTGTCTTCGGGTCTTTCATGATCAGTTCTTGACTGATGATGGGTAGCCCGCATCCTCGGTAGCCTTGGTCAGTTTCTGCACGCTGGTCTTGGCATCATCGAAGGTGACCACCGCTTCGCGCGTCTCGAAGGTCACGTCAACTTTACTGACGCCATCGACCTTGGAAATCGCCTTCTTGACAGTGATCGGACAGGCCGAGCAGGTCATGCCCGGTACGGACAACGTAACGGTCTGGGTGGCGGCCCACACGGGGGCAACAACGGCAGCGAGGGCAAGGGCGGAAAGCAGCTTTTTCATGGTGAACTCCTGTGATCAATAGAAAAATGGCACGACGTAGGGAAATCCGAGCGCGACCAAAACCAGCACGGCCACGCCCCAGAAAATGAGCTTGTAAGTAGCTCGCACTTGGGGAATCGCGCAAACCTCACCCGGTTTGCAGGCGGCTGACGGCCGGTAGATGCGCCGCCAGGCGAAGAACAACGCCACCAGCGCCACGCCGATAAAGATGGGGCGATAGGGTTCCAACACCGTCAAGTTGCCGATCCAAGCGCCGCTGAACCCCAAGGCGATCAGAACCAGCGGCCCGAGGCAGCAAGCCGAGGCGAGGATGGCGGCCAGCCCGCCAGTGAAGAGCGCGCCGCGCCCGTTTTGAGGTTCAGACATACGTTTGTCCTTTCGAATCTGAATTGGATAGCTTAAGCTTACTTCCGTAGTTATGTACGGAGTCAAGCGATATGGAAAACAATTTGGAGAACCTGACCATTGGCGTTTTCGCCAGGACGGCCGGGGTCAATGTGGAGACCATCCGGTTCTATCAGCGCAAGGGCTTGCTCCCGGAACCGGACAAGCCTTACGGCAGCATTCGCCGCTATGGCGAGACGGATGTAACGCGGGTGCGCTTCGTGAAATCAGCCCAGCGGTTGGGTTTCAGCCTGGATGAGATCGCCGAGCTGCTGCGGCTGGAGGATGGCACCCATTGCGAGGAAGCCAGCAGCCTGGCCGAGCACAAGCTCAAGGACGTGCGCGAGAGGATGGCTGACCTGGCGCGCATGGAGGCCGTGCTGTCTGATTTGGTGTGCGCCTGCCATGCGCGGAAGGGGAACGTTTCCTGCCCGCTGATTGCGTCACTGCAAGGGAAGAAAGAACCGCGCAGTGCGGACGCGGTGTAGCCCGAGGGAACTACGCCTTAGCGTGCTTTATTTAATGAGATGGTCACTCCCTCCTTCCCGGTACTATGCTGAGGACAGGCTTTCATTCGGAGAACTATCATGGAAAACATTGCGCTCATTGGTATCGATCTGGGTAAAAACTCTTTCCATATTCATTGCCAGGATCGTCGCGGGAAGGCTGTTTACCGTAAAAAATTTACCCGGCCAAAGTTGATCGAATTTTTGGCGACATGCCCCGCTACAACCATCGCAATGGAAGCCTGTGGCGGTTCTCACTTTATGGCACGCAAGTTGGAAGAGTTGGGGCATTCCCCAAAGCTGATATCACCACAATTTGTCCGCCCGTTCGTTAAAAGCAATAAAAACGACTTTGTCGACGCCGAAGCTATTTGTGAAGCTGCATCGCGTCCGTCTATGCGTTTTGTGCAGCCCAGAACGGAATCTCAGCAGGCAATGCGGGCTCTGCATCGTGTCCGTGAATCCCTGGTTCAGGATAAGGTAAAAACAACCAATCAAATGCATGCTTTTCTGCTGGAATTTGGCATTAGCGTTCCCCGAGGAGCTGCCGTTATTAGCCGACTGAGTACCATTCTTGAGGATAATAGTTTGCCTCTTTACCTCAGCCAGTTATTGCTGAAATTACAACAGCATTATCACTATCTTGTTGAGCAGATTAAAGATTTGGAATCCCAGTTGAAACGAAAGTTGGACGAAGATGAGGTTGGACAGCGCTTGCTGAGCATTCCCTGCGTCGGAACACTGACAGCGAGTACTATTTCAACTGAGATTGGCGACGGGAAGCAGTACGCCAGCAGCCGTGACTTTGCGGCGGCAACAGGGCTTGTACCTCGGCAGTACAGCACGGGAGGTAGGACGACATTGCTGGGAATTAGTAAGCGAGGTAATAAAAAGATCCGAACTTTGTTGGTTCAATGTGCCAGGGTATTCATACAAAAACTGGAACACCAGTCTGGCAAATTGGCCGATTGGGTCAGGGATTTACTGTGCCGGAAAAGCAACTTTGTCGTCACTTGTGCTCTGGCAAACAAGCTGGCCAGAATAGCCTGGGCCCTAACGGCACGACAGCAAACTTATGTAGCATAACGGCAGAAATACACCGGTTTAAAGAATTACTGATCTGGTTTTGCGAATACTGATATTGATGATACTAACGGCCCACCGGCCTGTTGAGGAACCTGTAAAACGGAAAGGCTCATTGAAGCCGTATATTTTCTGGAGGTTCATCAGGCGCGGAACTCATCAAGGCGCGGGAATAAAATCCCATTCAGACGCCGGATAGATTCAAGCAAGCCAACTTGTCGTCAAAATCGGTGTTGCAAAAACGGGAGTGACCATAGATTCCGTTTTCTGAGGCGACTCCAACGTCAGAAAAGACCGTGCGGTCGACTTTTGATATTTCGTGCTGTCGCCTTCTGAAAGTGACAGCATTTAGATCGATATGTGATAAATTGGCCTGCCAGTTTAAGATGGGTGCATTTGAGTATGCCCAAAGGAGCCCGCAAGTATGCGCAGGACGAAGCCAGTAGCCGCGCCGATGGTGGCGCGGGTCTATCTGCGCGTCAGCACCGACGCGCAGGACTTGGAACGCCAAGAGGCGATCACTACGGCCGCGAAGGCCGCCGGCTACTACGTCGCCGGCATCTACCGTGAGAAGGCATCCGGCGCACGCGCCGACCGGCCTGAGCTGCTGCGCATGATCGGCGACCTACAGCCCGGCGAGGTGGTCATTGCCGAGAAGATCGACCGCATCAGCCGCCTACCTTTGCCCGAGGCCGAGCGCCTGGTGGCCTCGATACAGGCCAAAGGCGCACGCCTGGCCGTCCCTGGCGTGGTCGATCTATCCGACCTGGCGGCCGAGGCCCAGGGCGTCGCCAAGATCGTGCTGGAAGCCGTGCAGATCATGCTTTTTCGCCTGGCCTTGCAGATGGCCCGCGACGACTACGAGGACAGGCGCGAACGCCAGCGCCAAGGCATTGAGTTGGCCCGCCAGGCCGGGCGGTACAAGGGCCGCCGTGCTGATCCGAAGCGCCGCGCCCAAGTTGTCGCGCTGCGCAAGTCCGGCTACAGCATCAACAAGACCGCCGAGCTGGCCGGGTACAGTGCGGCCCAGGTGAAACGGATATGGGCCGAGGTCAGCCAGGCCGAAGCGAAGCAGCACGGCGCGTTCGTGGAGGACGCATTGACGGAAGCCGATGCCCTGGCCGCTGTCGGCCAGGATGAGCGCCAGGAGGAAAGGGCATGAAGAAGCCGAACCAAGACGACGAGCCGTTTTTCATCACCGAGGAGATTGCGGCCGAAATGATCGCCGGCGGCTATGAGTTCGAGCTGCCGCCCATTCCTTGCACCATCCGCCTACGCGACGTGCTGGAGCGCATGACCGATGCTGAGCTAGCATTGCAGCCGGGCGAGATCGCCGACCAGGAGCGTGAACGCTGCCGGCGCAAGCCGTGTTCAACCTCATGATCTGGTCATGGTATTTTTCATGGCACTGAGCCTGATAGTTCTTGCAAATTGTTGTCACTAAAGGGTTTTGTGTGCTTGTTTACAATCGAGTGGGAGTGACGGGCACTGGCTGGCAATGTCTAGCAACGGCAGGCATTTCGGCTGAGGGTAAAAGAACTTTCCGCTAAGCGATAGACTGTATGTAAACACAGTATTGCAAGGACGCGGAACATGCCTCATGTGGCGGCCAGGACGGCCAGCCGGGATCGGGATACTGGTCGTTACCAGAGCCACCGACCCGAGCAAACCCTTCTCTATCAGATCGTTGACGAGTATTACCCGGCATTCGCTGCGCTTATGGCAGAGCAGGGAAAGGAATTGCCGGGCTATGTGCAACGGGAATTTGAAGAATTTCTCCAATGCGGGCGGCTGGAGCATGGCTTTCTACGGGTTCGCTGCGAGTCTTGCCACGCCGAGCACCTGGTCGCTTTCAGCTGTAAGCGTCGCGGTTTCTGCCCGAGCTGTGGGGCGCGGCGGATGGCCGAAAGTGCCGCCTTGCTGGTTGATGAAGTACTGCCTGAACAACCCATGCGTCAGTGGGTGTTGAGCTTCCCGTTTCAGCTGCGTTTCCTGTTTGCCAGCCGGCCCGAGATCATGGGGTGGGTGCTGGGCATCGTTTACCGCGTCATTGCCACGCACCTGGTCAAGAAAGCGGGCCATACCCACCAAGTGGCCAAGACGGGCGCGGTCACCCTGATCCAGCGTTTTGGATCGGCGCTCAATCTGAATGTTCACTTCCACATGCTGTTTCTCGACGGTGTGTATGTCGAGCAATCCCACGGCTCAGCGCGTTTCCGCTGGGTCAAGGCGCCGACCAGCCCAGAGCTCACCCAGCTGACGCACACCATCGCCCACCGGGTGGGTCGCTATCTGGAACGGCAAGGCCTGCTGGAACGGGATGTCGAAAACAGCTATCTGGCCTCGGATGCGGTGGATGACGACCCGATGACACCCCTGCTGGGGCACTCGATCACTTACCGTATCGCTGTCGGTTCACAGGCGGGGCGAAAGGTGTTCACTTTGCAAACTCTGCCGACCAGTGGTGATCCGTTCGGTGACGGGATTGGCAAGGTAGCCGGGTCCAGCCTGCACGCCGGCGTGGCGGCCAGGGCCGATGAACGCAAGAAGCTCGAACGGCTGTGCCGGTACATCAGCCGCCCGGCGGTATCCGAGAAGCGGCTGTCGTTAACACGAGGCGGCAACGTGCGCTACCAGCTCAAGACGCCGTACCGGGACGGCACCACGCACGTCATTTTCGAACCATTGGATTTCATTGCAAGGCTGGCCGCCCTGGTACCGAAGCCCAGAGTCAACCTAACCCGCTTCCACGGGGTGTTCGCACCCAACAGTCGGCACCGGGCGTTGGTCACGCCGGCAAAACGGGGCAGGGGCAACAAGGTCAGGGTGGCTGATGAACCGGCAACACCAGCACAACGGCGAGCGTCGATGACATGGGCGCAACGGCTCAAGCGTGTTTTCAATATCGACATCGAGACCTGCAGCGGCTGCGGCGGCGCCATGAAAGTCATCGCCTGCATTGAAGACCCTATAGTGATCAAGCAGATCCTTGATCACCTGAAGCACAAAGCCGAAACCAGCGGGACCAGGGCGTTACCCGAAAGCCGGGCGCCACCGGCTGAGCTGCTCCTGGGTCTGTTTGACTGACGAGCCTGAAGGCCAACGATACCAATCAAAATGCTGCGTTCACAGCGCCGCGGCAGGGATCCGCCGTGCTGGTTGTCGGAAAAGGAGCCGCTAGTGGGAAAGAGGAGGGTAAATTTTCAGCGTTGCTGGCTCCCCGTCAGCCGGATTGGGTTGCATCGCAGGGGTGTCGAAAGAGTCAACTGCGGTCCAAAGCTGTTGGACTTGGGTGAAAAGGGCGTTTATTCTTCCTATACGTTGTCGGCAGCGGGCCAAAAAGGAATACGTCCATGCCCATCGAGGTGAAACCGGCTGTGAGCGCGGGTTCAAGCATATAGCCCGACAGGCGCGTATCCTTGCCGATCACGACACGATGGCGGTGGTCACCGCGACGAAAGACACGGCCAGCCGCCATGCCGACGCGCAAGGCGGTTTCCGCCGTCATCGCGCCTTCGTTGGCTTTGCCACGAATACCGTCTGTGCCGAAATATTTGCGCACCATAAGGTCGATTATCCTGTCGTCGGGTCGCCCTCAAAGGGGACATGCCTGCTGAACCGCGAATATAGAGAAATATCCCGAATGTGCAGTTAACGAATTCTTGCGGTTTCTTTCAGCGCCGCCAATACCGCCAGCCCGTCGCGCAAGGGGCGCGGCTCGTGTGTGCGGATGAAGTCAGCTCCACCTGCGGCGGCGGCAAGCTCTGCAGCGAGTGTCGCGGCCCCGACATCCCCCGGACCACGGCCTGTGAGCGCGCGCAGAAAGGATTTGCGCGAAACAGACAGAAGCACCGGCAAATCGAAGCGCAGCCGCAATTCATCGAACCGCGCCAGCACCGAGAGCGAGGTTTCGGGAGCAGCCCCCAGAAAAAACCCCATGCCGGGATCAAGGACAAGGCGGTTGCGTTTGATACCGGCACCCGTCAGCGCCGCGATGCGCGCGTCAAAGAACGCCGCAATGTGATCCATGATGTCGCCAGCGGGTGCCTCGCGCCGATCTGCCTGCCCGTCTTGCACCGAATGCATAACGACGAGTTTGGCAGATGATTTCGCCAATTGCGGATAGAACGCAGCGTCTGGAAAACCGCGAATATCATTGAGATAGGCCACACCACGCGACAAGGCATAGGCTTGCGTCGCGGGTTGATAACTGTCGAGCGAGACGGGAATGCCATCTGCCTTGAGCGCGTCCAGCACCGGCGCGATACGCGCGATTTCTGTGTCGGACGAAACAGGCGCGGCGTCGGGATTGCTGGATGCCGGACCGAGGTCGATCACATCTGCCCCCTCGGCCATCAGCTTACGCGCCTGCGCAATGGCTGCGTCTGGCGCCAGATACCGGCCTCCATCGGAGAAACTGTCCGAGGTTATGTTGACGATGCCGAAAATGATGAGCGATTTATTCATGGGGGCTTCTATAATAATAATAATCGAGCATGAGTCTCATACGGATGCTCGGGTCGAAAGGGAATCCCCAGGCGAGTAACCTGTTTGCGGTGATCCATTAGCTGCAGGAGCAGAATAGCATACATCTGGAAGCAAAGCCAGGAAAGCGGCCTATGGAGCTGTGCGGCAGCGCTCAGTAGGCAATTTTTCAAAATATTGTTAAGCCTTTTCTGAGCATGGTATTTTTCATGGTATTACCAATTAGCAGGAAAATAAGCCATTGAATATAAAAGATAAAAATGTCTTGTTTACAATAGAGTGGGAATGATTTTTCGTCTGGTAACAGCCTGTACGTGAAACAATAAAACACCTTAAGCCCGCGTAACTGCGGGCTTTTTGTTTTTTTGTCTGGCACTCTCTGGCAGCTGTTAGCAACAAAGAGCATAGTTTCTACAAGGCAGAGTGGACAGGACGTGACTGAATTTAGGCAGTTGGCCTCTCGTACCACGAATCTGAGAATTGGATATTTCCATCTACAATACGCCAAGTGATCTTTTCATATTGCATAGAGACGGATTCCATATGATTTAACTTATCATTACCGGATAATTTAACATTGGGCACACCACAATTAACACCCGTAATTTTTACATTTTCCATTAAGACGGTGTAATAACACACCTCCTGGCCAGCATCATTGATATGATAAAACCTGACTTCTGCGCTTTTTAGTGTTTGTCCTGTCGCCGCTGCTTTGTAGAGATAGGGACTAGAACTATCAATTTCTTTTTCAAAATTAAATGATGAATGTTGACGTGTTCCGGTGATTTTTCCATTGGCTGTATCGACGGGAAGATTAACACCATGACCCATACTGATTACTTCTATAGAGCCTTCATGATCTTGAACATCTACAGAACCTTTGATATCTGCGCCGCCATCATCTTTTAGCCACAGATAGGGAGGGATAGGCATTTTATTTACTCCTTGTTAATTTAACTAACTTCATTGTTACAATGTATAAGAAGAGAGAGATAAGAACGTTAAATACAATTAATGTATAATCATAACTGTAGTAAATATCTTCGGGCGCTGGGTTGTTGCTAAACAAATAGGAAATTCTAATAGCTGTTTCGTTACTTATTAATGGATGTTCAGTTAAGTAACCAACATCTAACCATGACACAATAGCGAATATCCCGATGAATATAATCATTCTAAGGGAACTAAGGGCAAGTTTTCTGATAACCACCAATAATTACCTCAATTGTTCCATATGACTCTAAATCGATGCCTTTAATCTTTTCTTTCTTTGTTCTTAACAGGGATGACCTGCTCCCCGTTGATTAGTACACCCCGATGTTAGTAATGTCTTCATAAGCCACATGAGGACATCCCCATGAAGAAGCGTTTTTCCGACGAACAGATCATCAGTATTCTCCGCGAAGCCGAAGCTGGGGTACCCGCCCGTGAACTCTGCCGCAAGCATGCCATTTCCGATGCCACGTTTTACACCTGGCGTAAGAAGTATGGCAGTATGGAGGTGCCTGAAGTTAAGCGCCTGAAGTCGCTTGAGGAAGAGAACGCCAGACTCAAGAAGCTGCTTGCCGAAGCCATGCTGGATAAAGAGGCGCTTCAGGTGGCTCTTGGGCGAAAGTACTGACGACAGACCAGAAGCGGGAAGCCGTGATGTTGATGTGTGATGCGACCGGTCTGTCGCAACGTCGTGCCTGCAGGCTTACAGGTTTATCCCTGTCGACCTGCCGCTATGAGGCTCACCGTCCGGCTGCTGATGCGCATTTATCAGGGCGCATCACTGAGCTGGCACTGGAGCGCAGGCGTTTTGGCTACCGTCGTATTTGGCAGTTGCTGCGCCGTGAAGGGCTTCATGTTAATCATAAGCGCGTGTACCGGCTTTATCACCTCAGTGGCCTGGGCGTAAAACGCAGAAGACGTCGTAAAGGGCTGGCAACAGAACGTCTGCCGCTGCTCCGTCCGGCGGCGCCCAATCTGACCTGGTCGATGGATTTCGTCATGGACGCACTTTCCACCGGTCGCAGGATCAAGTGTCTTACCTGCGTCGATGATTTCACAAAGGAATGCCTGACGGTCACTGTTGCCTTTGGGATTTCAGGCGTTCAGGTCACGCGTATTCTGGACAGCATTGCACTGTTTCGAGGCTATCCGGCGACGATAAGAACTGACCAGGGGCCGGAGTTCACTTGCCGTGCACTGGATCAATGGGCCTTTGAGCATGGTGTTGAGTTGCGCTTAATCCAGCCGGGCAAGCCAACGCAGAACGGATTTATTGAGAGCTTTAACGGACGATTTCGCGATGAATGTTTGAATGAGCACTGGTTCAGCGATATCGTTCATGCCAGGAAAATTATTAATGACTGGCGGCAGGATTATAACGAATGCCGCCCGCACTCCACGCTGAATTATCAGACACCGTCTGAATTTGCAGCGGGCTGGAGAAAGGGTCATTCTGAGAATGAAGATTCCGACGTTACTAACTGAGTGTTGTATCTAATCGTGGGGGCAGGTCAGGGCATCTCTTAGCCTGCTGTAATCTGATTGGCTAGGTAGTGTTATACACCCCTCTGATATCTGACCCGGATGTAATCTAAACCCACCTCTGGCTACGCTTTCGTAAAATGTAGAATCATCTATATTTCCATCATCGCGAAACAAAGCAAACCATTCTGAATGATCAACATGATAACTAAAAATGCTTTTATATGTATCGACACCCCAGGCTCTAAATCTGTTAGCCATACTTCCTTTAGGCCTGTCTACGATATAATATTTACCTTTTGGTAGTGGCCCAACGTTTGGAATAATTCCACATGCACCTTTGTTCCTGTATGCACCGTTACCAGAAAATGCCATAAAGACACCAATACCATCAAATGCAAGTGGCGAGTAGTCAGCATCATTTATTGTAAACTTTCCATGTAAAGTCATGTGTCATCCTTTCTTGTAGAGATATTTATTAATCTTATCTGCAAACAGGGCATGTATCAAAAATTAAACCATACAAAAAATGCGCATTTAAAGATTTTAACTCAGAAAATGATTGTGATGTTTTAGAAAGTAGATCTACATCAAATAAATAGGTATGCCTAATAGTTGAACCTTTTAAGATATCCTGTACGGAATGTGCGAGCAGCGCGAATTAAAATGTGAAAGCCCAATATCTTCAGAAAAACACAGTCGTGGAAAAATGAAGCGCTCGTTAAAAAAAAGGGGAATAATCAAATGTCGATATGCCATGGGTAAGCCATATTGAACGAGTGTCGCTAATATGGCATTAAACCTTCACGTGTAAGTATCGGTGCAGACTTTATGGCGACTGAATTCTTATTTTTCTCCTTCACCCAACCTATACGCCAGCGCCACCACCAGCGACTGCACCAGGCACAGCGTTGCCGACTGAGATCGAAACGCGTCCACCTGCGCCTCTTTCACCACAAAGCAGAGATCGCTAAATGTCGCCAGCGGGCTAATCTGGCTGTCCGTAATCACAATCTGCCGCGCGCCGACGCTGGCGGCGGTTTCGCTGACCATCACCGTCTCTTCCGCGTACGGCGAGAAGCTGATCGACACCACAATGTCGCGCGCCTTAATGCGGCTGATCTGCTCACGCAGCATGCCGCCCATGCCGTCGAGCAGAATCGGGCGGCACTCCAGGTGGCTTAAAGCATAGGTGAGATAAGCAGCGACGCTAAAGGAGCGGCGCAGTCCGGCAATGTAGATGGTGTCCGCGTCGGCCAGAAGCTGTACGGCGCGCTCCAGCATCTCCGGTTCAGCACGGGCGGCCAGCTGCTGCAGCGCCTGCGCGTTCGAGCGGGCAAACTCCTGCAGGATATCGAGCGGCGTTTCCGGCACGGCTTCGCTCTCCATTTCGCGGAACAGCCGCGCGCGATCGCTGTAGCTGGCGGTCTCCTCCACCAGGTTCATACGAAACAGCTGTTTCATCTCGTTGAAACCGGTGAAGTCAAAGGCATTGGCAAAACGGATCAGCGTCGAGGGCGGCACATCGGCACGCTCGGCAATGACCGCAACCGTATCAAACGCCACACTGTTCGTATTATCCAGTACATAGCGGGAGACCTGCTGCAGCCTCTTGCTCAGGCTATCGTAGCGATCGCGGATTTGCTGCTGCAGTTCGTTCAGGCTGGTTGCTGTCGTCATGTTATCCCCCAAATACAGTCTTATGATTCTAAACGCAAAACCGCGTCTTTTAAATGTTGGCCATCCATCTGGCAGCAAAAATGAAACAGAAACTTCACTCATTTCATCGCCTGAAAATCCTTAATAGCGCACGCTGCGTCAGTGTTGTTGGCTGTTAACATAAAAATCCATCCTTGATCACAATAATCATCATTTATTTTATTTCAACTTAAAATGGAATATTTGTTTCATATATAGTGTTCAGTACACAGTGTTCAGGTAACAGTCACGTATCAACAGCGAGAGGTTAAGGATGGAGACGGTAGCGAATTTTATTCACGGCGAATGTGTCACCGGTTCAGGCCAGCGCGTTCAGGCGATCTTCAACCCGGCCACCGGCGAGCAGATCCGTCAGGTGGTGATGAGTACGGCACAGGAAACGGAGCAGGCGATTGCCGCCGCACAGCAGGCGTTTCCGGCGTGGGCGCGTCATTCTCCGCTTAAGCGCGCGCGTGTGATGTTCCGCTTCAAAGCGCTGCTGGAAGAGAATATGGAACGTCTGGCCCGTCTTATCAGCGAAGAGCACGGTAAGGTCTTCTCCGACGCGGTAGGCGAGCTGACCCGTGGCCTGGAAGTGGTGGAGTTCGCCTGTGGCATCCCGCATCTGCAAAAGGGTGAACACTCTGCCAACGTGGGCACCGGTGTGGACAGCCACTCGCTGATGCAGCCGCTCGGCGTCTGCGCCGGGATCACGCCGTTTAACTTCCCGGCGATGGTGCCGATGTGGATGTTCCCGATTGCGCTGGCGGCCGGCAATACCTTCGTGCTGAAACCATCAGAAAAAGATCCCTCTCTGGCGCTCGCGCTGGCAAAACTGCTGAAAGAGGCCGGCCTGCCGGACGGCGTGCTTAACGTGGTGCAGGGGGATAAAGAATCCGTTGATGTGCTATTGACCGACCCGCGCGTGCAGGCCGTGAGCTTTGTTGGCTCTACGCCGATTGCGGAATACATCTACCAGACCGCGTCCGCCCACGGCAAACGCTGTCAGGCGCTGGGTGGGGCGAAAAACCACTGCATTTTAATGCCGGATGCCGACATGGAGATGGCAACCAACGCCATTATGGGCGCGGCCTACGGCGCGGCGGGGGAACGCTGTATGGCGCTTTCAGTGGTACTGGCGGTGGGCGATAAAACCGCCGATGACCTCTGCGCCCGTCTGGAAAAACAGATTGCCGCGCTGCGCGTTGGGCCAGGGCTGGACCAGACGCCAGAAAACGAAATGGGGCCGCTTATCTCCTCCGCGCACCGCAGCAAGGTGCTGGGCTACATTGACAGCGGGGAAGCGCAGGGGGCGAATCTGCGCGTGGACGGCCGCAGCTTTAGCGTGCAGGGTCACGAGAAGGGCTATTTTGTCGGGCCGACGCTGTTCGATAACGTCACCCCGGAGATGACGATCTATAAGGAAGAAATTTTCGGCCCGGTGCTTTCTGTGGTACGCGTAGCAGATTACGCCAGCGCGGTGGATCTGATTAACCGCCATGAATATGGTAATGGTTCAGCCATTTTCACCCGCGACGGCGGCTGCGCGCGCCGCTTCTGCGAAGAGGTGCAGGCGGGCATGGTGGGGGTTAACGTGCCGATCCCGGTGCCGATGGCGTTCCACAGTTTCGGCGGCTGGAAGCGCTCGATTTTTGGCGCACTCAACGTGCACGGTAACGACGGCGTGCGTTTCTACACCCGAATGAAAACCGTCACCGCACGCTGGCCGGAAATGCAGCAGGAGACAGGCGCTGCGTTCTCCATGCCGACGCTGGGCTGACAGGAGGTTTTATGCAAACCGAACGTATGACCATGGCCCAGGCGCTGGTCCGGTTCCTTAATCAACAGTACGTCAGCATTGATGGCATTGAAACCCCCTTCGTGGAGGGCGTGGCGACCATTTTTGGTCATGGCAACGTGCTGGGCATCGGCCAGGCGCTGGAACAGGATCCGGGCCATCTGCAGGTAATGCAGGGCTGTAATGAGCAGGGCATCGCCCACATGGCGACGGGATTCGCCAAACAGCATCGCCGTCAGCGCATTTTCGCCGTGACTTCTTCCGTCGGGCCGGGAGCCGCCAATATGATCACCGCGGCGGCGACCGCCACGGCGAACCGTATTCCGCTGCTGCTGCTGCCGGGGGATATCTACGCCAGCCGCCAGCCGGACCCGGTGTTGCAGCAGATCGAGCAGTATCACGATCTCAGCATTAGCACCAACGACTGCTTCCGCCCGGTCTCCCGCTACTGGGACCGCATCAATCGCCCGGAGCAGTTAATGAGCGCCATGTTAAATGCGATGCGAACGCTCACTGACCCCGCAGATACCGGTGCGGTAACCCTTTGCCTGCCGCAGGACGTACAGGGCGAAGCCTGGGATTACCCGCTCAGCTTCTTCGCGCGTCGCGTGCATCACATCGAGCGTCGACCGCCAGATCCGCAGCGTCTGGCGCAGGCGCAGGCGTTGATTGCGCGTAAACGCCGTCCGCTGGTGGTGTGCGGCGGTGGCGTACGCTACTCCGGCGGGCATGAGGCGTTGCGCGAATTTGTCGAAACGCTGCATCTGCCGTTTGCCGAAACCCAGGCCGGAAAAGGGGCGCTGGTAAGTGACCACCCACTTAATATGGGCGGGGTGGGCGTGACGGGCGGAATGGCCGCCAACCAGCTTGCGCCGCAGGCCGACTTAGTGATTGGCGTGGGGACACGTCTTACC
Organism: Enterobacter cloacae subsp. cloacae ATCC 13047; assembly: GCF_000025565.1. Taxonomy (NCBI): domain Bacteria; kingdom Pseudomonadati; phylum Pseudomonadota; class Gammaproteobacteria; order Enterobacterales; family Enterobacteriaceae; genus Enterobacter; species Enterobacter cloacae. Next base: position 3,895,601 of record NC_014121.1, on the reverse strand, counting down.
GATTTTACTACCGGCTCCAAGGCGCTCTTCTCCCACCCGGACGTCGAATTTTTGCTGCTGAACGTGGCCGAGTTTGACGCCCTGAAGCTCGACGCCACCGCGCTGATTGCCGATGCCCGGACCGGGCTGCAGGCCTTAACCCACTCGCTCAGGGAGTATCGCAGCGGCTGGGGAGAGGAGATTGCGCAGGCAAAAGCCGCCTGGCACGACGAGTGCCGCCGTCTCTGGGATCGCCACTGGCGCCCGGACGAGGCACCAGAAGTGGCGGGCCATCTTGATGCCCAACTGACGGAATATGGCGAGACGCTCAACACCCGCCTGACCCAGACGCGGGTACTGGGGCTGATTAATCAGCATGTTGAAGATAACGCCATCGTGGTGGGCGCAGCCGGTTCGCTGCCGGGAGATTTACAGCGCCTCTGGCAGGTCAAAACGCCTGATACCTATCATCTGGAGTACGGTTACTCCTGCATGGGTTACGAGATTGCGGCGGCGCTTGGCGCGAAGCTTGCCCGACCCGGGCAACCGGTTTACGCCATGGTGGGGGATGGCTCTTACATGATGCTGCACTCCGAGCTGCAAACCGCGGTGCAGGAGGGCATTAAAATCACCGTTCTGCTGTTTGATAACGCCAGCTTTGGCTGCATTAATAACCTGCAGATGGGACATGGAATGGGAAGCTTTGGCACGGAAAATCGCCACCGTAACCCGCAGACCGGGCAGCTTGACGGGCCGCTGGTGAAGGTCGATTTCGCGCAAAACGCGGAAAGCTACGGCTGTCGCGCGTGGCGTGTACATGATGAGCAAAGCCTGCTGGCGGCGCTGGAGGCGTCCCGCGCCCATCCAGGCCCGACGCTGCTGGACATCAAAGTGCTGCCGAAGACCATGACCCACGATTACGCTTCCTGGTGGCGAACCGGCGATGCGCAGGTAGCGGCGTCTCCTGCCGTGCGCGAAGCCGCGGCGCAGACGCAGGCGCAGGTGAAAAAAGCACGTCAGTATTAAGATTTCCCGCCGTAACGAAATTTTCATTTCATTTTTCTTTTTCCCTCACCCTAACCCTCTCCCACTGGGAGAGGGGATAGTTCGGTGCGGTTTTCCCTCCCTCTCCCTGAGGGAGAGGGCCGGGGTGAGGGGAAGATGCCCTCCCTCCCATGTTGTGAGATTGATAACAAAATTTATCTCATTCATCTCAAAAGTGTTAACCCACACTCAAAAACATAATTTTCACTATTTATAAAAATGAAATAAATGTTTTATTTAAAGGGTCGTTAGTTCACAGCATTCACCAACACCGGGAGCCGTTATGTTTAACATTGCTTTACTGGGCGCTGGCCGAATTGGCCAGGTACATGCAGCTAACATCGCCAGCCACAGCGCGACCACACTCTGGTCCGTGGTTGACCCGAATCAGGAATTTGCCACCCGTCTCGCCACGCAGTATCAGGCCCGCCAGCAGAGCCTGATTGAGGCGATGACCGACCCAGACGTTCATGCCGTGCTGATCGCCTCGGCGACCGATACCCATGCGGACCTGATTGAAATGGCCGCCCGTCATGGCAAAGCCATCTTCTGTGAAAAACCGGTACACCTCGACCTCGCCCGCGTGCGCGACTGCCTGAAAGTGGTTAAAGAGTACGACGTGCCGCTGTTCATCGGCTTTAACCGCCGCTTTGACCCGCAGTTCCGCCGCGTGAAAACCGACGCCCAGGCCGGGCGTATCGGCAAACCGGAATCGCTGCTGATCATCTCCCGCGATCCGTCTCCACCACCGGCGGAGTATGTCCGCGTCTCTGGCGGCATGTTCCGCGATATGACCATTCACGACTTTGATATGGCGCGCTTCATCATGGGTGAAGAGCCGGTGTCAGTTTATGCCCAGGGCAGTAACCTGGTGGATCCGGCGATTGGCGAGGCGGGGGACATCGACACCGCATTTATCGTTCTGAAATATGCCTCCGGCGCAATGGCGACCATCGTCAACAGCCGCCGCTCCTCTTACGGCTACGACCAGCGCCTGGAGCTACACGGTTCTGAAGGGCTGCTCTGCGCGGGCAATATTCTTGAAAATCAGGTACAGCACTACGGCAAACAGGGCTGCACCAGCGCGCTGCCGGAACACTTCTTCCTGCAGCGCTACAAATCCGCTTACGCCGCGGAATGGGAACACTTTGTTGCGGTATTGCGCGGCGAAGCGGTGCCTGACTGCAGCGGCGATGATGGTGAACGTGCGCTGTACCTCGCGGATAAAGCGCTGGAGTCGCTGCGTAGCCAGCGCGAGATCGTCCTCTAAACACAACCACCCTACACAGAGAGACATAATAATGAAAAAGCTGATCTTAGCCGCCCTCATCGCCATGACGTCCGGGGCCGCCCTCGCCGAAAACGAGCAAATTGTTTTCAGTACGCCAAACCTGGCGATGCCGTTTGAAGTCCACATGCAGCGCACGGCGGTGAAAGCCGCAAAAGAGATGGGCGTCAAGTTGCAGGTGCTGGACGGGCAGGGCAGTTCACCAAAACAGGTGGCTGACCTGGAAAACGCCATCACCCGCGGGGCGCAGGGGTTCATCGTCTCCCCGAACGACGTGAACGCGGTCTCCAGCGCGGTGGATGAAATTCAGGATGCGAAGCTGCCGGTGGTCACCCTTGACCGCTCCGTCGACAGTCAGAAGAAAGTACCGCACTTTGGCGCCAACAACTACAAAGGCGGCCAGGCGATTGGCGACTTCGTGAAAAGCAAATTCCCCGACGGGGCAGAGATCATTCTGCTCACCGGTCAGCCGGGTTCCTCTTCCAACATCGAACGCACCAAAGGGATCCGCGACAGCCTGAAAGCGGGTGGCGATAAATACAAGATCGTCGCCGATCAGACCGGCAACTGGATGCGTTCTGAAGGGATGCGCATTGTAGAAAGCGTTCTGCCGTCACTGCCGAAACGCCCGCAGGTGATCCTTTCCGCCAACGATGATATGGCGCTGGGGGCGATTGAAGCCCTGCAGAGCCAGGGCGTGAAGCCCGGTGAAATCCTGGTAACCGGCTTTGATGCGGTTCCTGAAGCGCTGGCTCGCGTGCGTGACGGCTGGCTGGCGGTGACTGCGGATCAGCGCCCGGGCTTTGCGGTGCAAACGGCAATGAGCCAGCTGGTGGCCAACGTGCGTGAGAAGAAAGCCATCACCGGCGCGGACTACCCGCCAACGCTTATCACCAAAGAGAACCTGCAGCAGGCTGAGCGTATCGGTGAGGCCGGTAACTAATATGTCCCGAGCCGCCTTTGGCGGCTCATCATGAGGAGGAGCAGACTGATGTCGCAACCCTTACTGAAAGTGACCGAGCTGGCGAAAAGCTTTTCCGGCGTCTGGGCGCTGAGCAATGCCCAGTTGACCGTCGGGCCGGGAGAAATCCACGCCCTGCTGGGGGAAAACGGGGCGGGAAAATCCACGCTGCTGAAGGCGCTTGCGGGCGCGCAGCCGCAAACGCGCGGGGAGATCTGGTTCAACGGCGAAACGCTGCCGGTAGATGACTCCCCGGTGGAACGACAGAACAAGGGCATTATCACCATCTATCAGGAATTTAACCTGCTGCCCAACATGACCGTCGCGGAAAACATGTTCCTTGGGCGCGAGCCGCGCAAGCGGAACCTGATCGTCGATGAAAAAGCGGTAAACCAGGAGGCGCAGGTCATTCTCGATTACCTGCAACTGAACGTCGCGCCGACCACACCCGTTGCCCGCCTGAGCGTGGCCCAGCAGCAGATGGTCGAGATCGCGAGAGCGCTGACTCTCAACGCCAGGCTGATCATCATGGATGAACCTTCCGCCGCGCTGAGCGACAGCGAAGTAGAAAGCCTGCACCGTGTGGTGCGGGAGCTTAAAAACCGCGGGGTGAGCATTATCTATGTGACGCACCGCCTGCATGAAGTTTTCCAGCTCTGCGACCGTTTCACCGTTTTCCAGGATGGCCGTTTCACCGGCACCGGCGCGGTGGCAGAAACGAACGTAGAGCAGCTGATCCGCCTGATGGTCGGGCGCGACGTGGCGTTTAACCGCCGTCCCGCCAGCGAAACCCACCATGAGGATAAACCTATCCGTCTGGCCGTGAAGGGGCTGAGCCGCGAAAAGCCGCCGCTGGATCCGCACGGTATTGCCCTGCATGACATCAGCTTCCATGTCCACGCGGGTGAGGTGCTGGGCATCGCCGGACTGGTGGGGGCCGGACGCACCGAAGTGGCCCGCTGCCTGTTTGGCGCAGACGCGTTTACCTCTGGCAGCTTTGAGCTTGACGGCGTGCCGTACCAGCCGCGCGACCCGCTGTATGCCCTCGATCAGGGCGTGGCGCTGGTGCCGGAAGATCGCAAAAAAGAGGGGGCGGTGCTGGGGCTGTCGATTCGCGACAACCTGTCGCTCTCCTGCCTTTCGTCACTGCTGCAATGGCGCTGGTTCGTCAATACCCGCAAAGAGGACGATCTGATTGAGTCCTACCGCCAGGCGCTGCAGATCAAGATGGTCAACAGCGCGCAGGAGGTGCGCAAGCTCTCCGGCGGTAACCAGCAAAAAGTGATCCTCGCGCGCTGCATGGCGCTCAACCCACGGGTGCTGATTGTCGATGAGCCAACGCGTGGCATCGACGTGGGGACCAAATCAGAAGTGCACCAGGTGCTGTTTGACATGGCGAAAAAGGGCGTGGCGGTGATTGTGATCTCCTCCGATCTGCCTGAAGTGATGGCGGTGTCCGACCGGATCATCACCCTGAGCGAAGGCCGGGTTACCGGCGAGATCCATGGCGATGATGCCAACGAAGAGCGGCTGATGACGATGATGGCCATCAACCACAACGCCCTGAACGCGGCATAACGGAGTTTCTCATGACGCAGATGATTTCTAAAACGCAGGCCCCGGTCAAACGCGCCGGACGCATCGATCCCATCGCCTTCTTCGAGCGCTTTGGGGTGCTGATTTTCATGATCCTGCTGCTGATCTTCTTCCAGTCGCAGAACAGCAATTTTTTCTCTGAACGCAACATTTTCAACATCCTGACCGAAGTCTCCATCTACGGGATCATGGCCGTGGGGATGACCTTCGTCATCCTGACCGCCGGGATCGACCTCTCCGTCGGATCCATTCTGGCGGTGTGCGCCATGACCGCGGCGTACGTGATTAAAGGCGACAACTTTACCACCGTCGACCCGAACGCCTGGGGCGGCATGAGCTGGCTGATAGGGCTGGGGATTTGTCTGGCGATGGGCACGGCGATTGGTTTTCTGCATGGCCTGGGCGTCACCCGCCTGCGTCTGCCGCCGTTCATCGTCACCCTCGGGGGGATGACCATCTGGCGCGGCCTGACCCTGGTGATTAACGACGGCGCGCCAATCGCCGGTTTCGATCAGGGCTATCGCTGGTGGGGGCGGGGCGAGCTGCTCGGTATCTCCATTCCGATCTGGATCTTCGCCATCGTCGCCGTTGGCGGTTATCTGGCGCTGCACAAAACCCGCTGGGGGCGCTTTGTTTACGCCATCGGTGGCAACCCGGAGGCGGCGCGTCTGGCGGGTGTGAACGTGAAGCGCGTACTGGTCAGCGTCTATGTGCTGATTGGCTGTCTGGCGGGGCTGGCGGGCTTTATTCTCAGCGCGCGTCTGGGGAGCGCCGAGGCGGTGGCCGGGATCTCCTTTGAGCTGCGCGTCATTGCCTCGGTGGTGATTGGCGGCACCTCGCTGATGGGCGGCTACGGACGCATCGGCGGCACCATTATCGGCTCCATCATTATGGGCATTCTGATTAACGGCCTGGTGCTGATGAACGTCTCGGCTTACTACCAGCAGATTATCACCGGGTTAATTATCGTTCTGGCGGTGGCATTCGACACCTACGCCAAGAGCCGTCGCGGCGCACTGTGAGGATCACGATGAAAGAGGTTCGTATTGGATTAATTGGCACCGGGTATATCGGCAAGGCGCATGCCATCGCTTATGCCCAGGCCCCGACGGTATTCAACCTGCGCGGCAAGCTGGTGCGTGAGATGGTGGCCGAGGTAAACCCGACGCTGGCGGCAGAGCGCGCGCAGGCGTTTGGCTTTAACCGTTCAACGGGAGACTGGCGGGCGCTGGTGGCCGACCCGGCCATTGATGTAGTGGATATTTGCTCGCCCAACCATCTGCATAAAGAGATGGCGCTGGAGGCGATCCGCCACGGCAAGCACGTTTACTCGGAAAAACCGCTGGCGCTGAACGCCCACGACGCGCGTGAGATGGTCGAGGCCGCGAAGCGGGCAGGGGTGAAAAACCTGGTGGGCTTCAACTACATGAAAAACCCGACGGCGCAGCTGGCGAAAGAGATTATCGTCCGCGGCGAAATAGGCGAGGTGATCCACTTCTACGGCACCCACAACGAAGACTACATGGCCGACCCGCTTTCGCCCATTCACTGGCACTGCTTCAAAGAGACTGCCGGGCTGGGGGCGCTGGGCGATCTGGCGGCGCATATCGTCAATATGGCGCAGTACCTGGTGGGGGAGATTGAGCAGGTTTGCGGCGACCTGAAGATTGTGGTCCCGGAACGTCCGGCGAAGGCCGGGTCGTCGGAGATGATTGCCGTCGAAAACGAGGATCAGGCCCACGCGATGGTACGTTTCGCGGGCGGGGCGCAGGGTGTGATTGAAACCTCCCGCGTCGCCTGCGGCCGCAAGATGGGGTTGTCATATGTGATCACCGGAACGAAAGGCGCCATCAGCTTTACTCAGGAGCGCATGGCCGAGCTGAAGCTCTATCTGCATGACGATCCGGTCAACCGTCAGGGATTCCGCACGCTGCTGGTTGGCCCGGCACACCCGGACTACGGCGCGTTCTGTATGGGTGCAGGCCACGGTATTGGCTTTAACGATCAAAAAACGGTGGAAGTACGTGACCTGGTGGATGGCATTGCCGCCGACGCACCGATGTGGCCAGACTTTGAAGAGGGCTGGAAGGTCTCGCGCGTGCTGGACGCCATCGCACTCTCACACCAGCAAGGCCGCTGGCTGAACGTGAATGACATTGTCTGAAGAGGTATCAACGTGGAAAAGCAGTTTGATGTGATATGCATGGGCCGCGTGGCGGTAGACCTCTACAGTCAGCAGATTGGTGCGCGGCTGGAGGATGTGTCGAGCTTTGCCAAATATCTCGGCGGCTCGTCCGGCAACGTGGCGTACGGCACGGCGCGGCAGGGGTTGCGTTCGTCGATGCTGGCGCGCGTGGGCGACGAGCATATGGGCCGGTTCCTGCGCGAAGAGTTAAATCAGGTGGGCTGTGATACCAGCCATCTGATCACCGATAAAACACGCCTCACGGCGCTGGTGCTACTCGGCATTAAAGACCGGGACACCTTTCCTCTGATTTTTTATCGCGATAACTGCGCGGATATGGCCATTACGGCCAGCGATGTGGACGAAAACTACATCGCCTCCGCACGGTGTCTTGCCATCACCGGGACTCACCTTTCTCATCCGCAGACCCGCGAGGCGGTGCTGACGGCGCTGGGCTATGCCCGTCGTCACGGCGTGCGCACGGTGCTGGACATTGATTACCGCCCGGTTCTGTGGGGGCTGACCTCCTTAGGCGACGGCGAAACGCGCTTTATCGCGGCCGATCAGGTCACCCGTGAACTTCAGGAGGTGCTGCACCTCTTCGACGTCATTGTCGGCACCGAGGAGGAGTTTCACATTGCGGGCGGCAGCACGGACACCCTGCTGGCGCTGGCGCAGGTGCGTGCCGTGAGCCAGGCCACACTGGTCTGCAAACGCGGCGCGCTTGGCTGTTCGGTCTATACCGGTGCCATTCCGGCCCGTCTGGATGACGGCCTGACGGTGACCGGCGTGCGCGTGGAGGTGCTGAACGTCCTCGGCGCGGGCGATGCCTTTATGTCTGGCCTGCTGCGCGGCTACCTGAACGATGAGGGCTGGGAGCAGGCGTGCCGCTATGCCAACGCCTGCGGCGCGCTGGTGGTCTCGCGCCACGGCTGCGCCCCGGCGATGCCGAGCAAAATTGAGCTGGATGATTATCTCTCGCGCGCCGCGCTCGTTCCACGCCCGGATCTCGACCCGCGTCTGAACCATCTGCACCGGGTCACCACCCGCCGCCGCGAATGGCCGGAATTGTGCGTAATGGCGTTCGATCACCGCAGCCAGCTTGAAGATATGGCGCTGCAGTGCGGGGCGTCGCTCAAACGTATTCCGGCGCTCAAGCAGCTGATCCTGCAGGCCAGCCGCGAGGCGGCGAGCCGTGCCGGGCTGGCAGGCAAAGCGGGCCTGCTGTGTGACGGTACGTTTGGTCAGGACGCGCTCAACGCCATTACCGGTGAAGGGTGGTGGATCGGGCGGCCCATTGAGCTGCCGGGCTCCCGTCCGCTGGAGATGGAGCACGGTAACATCGGCACCCAGCTTATCAGCTGGCCGCAGGAGCATGTGGTGAAGTGCCTGGTCTTTTTCCACCCGGAAGATGCTCACGGCCTGCGCCTGGAGCAGGAGCAGAAAATTGCCGAGGTCTACCACGCCTGCTGCCAGTCCGGGCATGAGCTGCTGCTGGAGGTGATATTGCCCGCCAGCATGCCGCGCAGCGATGAACTTTATCTGCGTGCCATCTCCCGCTTCTACAACCTGGGTATTTACCCGGACTGGTGGAAATTGCCGCCGCTGACGTCCGATGGCTGGACGGCACTGAGCGAGATTATCCAGCGTCGGGATCCGCACTGCCGTGGGGTGGTGATCCTCGGGCTGGATGCGCCTGCCGAGCAGCTGCGTGCCGGGTTTAACGCCGCGGCAGGGCACGAACTGGTGAAAGGATTTGCCGTGGGGCGCACGCTGTTTGGCGAAGCTTCCCGCGCATGGCTGAAACACGATATCGACGATGCGCAGTTGGTGGCGCGCATCCGGGACAATTACCTGCAGCTTATCGCCTGGTGGCGCGAGCGCGGACACGCATAATGGAGACGACAATGAGTGTGCAATTAGGCATTAACCCCCTGACGTGGACTAACGACGATCTGCCTTCCCTTGGTGCCGAAACGCCGCTGAAGACCTGTCTGAGCGAGGGGAAAGAGGCCGGTTTTGCCGGTTTCGAACTGGGCAACAAATTCCCGCGTGAAGCGCGCCTGCTTGGCCCTATTTTGCAGCGCCACGATCTGCAACTGGTCTCTGGCTGGTACTCCGGCCGACTGCTGGAGCGCAGCGTGGAAGAGGAGATTGCCGCCGTGCAGTCCCACCTGACGCTGCTGCGTGAGCTGGGGGCAAAGGTGCTGGTATTTGCGGAGGTGAGCGGCTGCATTCACGGCGAGCAGCAGACGCCGGTGCATTTGCGCCCGCGCTTCCCGCAGGCACGCTGGAAAGAGTATGGTGAGAAGCTCACGGAATTTGCCCGCTACACTCAGCAGCAGGGGGTGCAGATTGCCTATCACCACCATATGGGGACGGTGATTGAGTCTGCTGACGACGTGGACAACCTGATGACCCATACCGGCGAAGAGGTCGGGTTGCTGCTGGACACCGGTCACCTGACCTTTGCCGGGGCCGATCCGCTGACGGTGGCGCAGCGCTGGGCGTCGCGCATCAATCACGTTCACTGCAAAGACGTGCGTGCCGACGTGCTGGCGGATGTCAAAAACCGCAAAACCAGCTTCCTCGATGCGGTGCTGAGCGGTGTATTTACCGTGCCGGGCGACGGCTGCGTGGATTATCCGCCGATCATGCAACTGCTGAAAGCGCAGGATTATCACGGCTGGCTGGTGGTGGAGGCGGAGCAGGATCCGGCGATTGCCCATCCGCTGACCTATGCCCGTCTGGGGTATAACAACCTGAGCCGTCTGGCGCGCGACGCCGGGCTTATCTGAGGAGGTGACATGTCACGTCTGCTATCACGCTGGCAACAGCCGAACGCTGAAGGGCGGACCCAGTCCGTCACGCCGGAACGCGCCGGGTGGGGATATGTTGGCTTTGAGGCCTATGAGTTGCAGGAGGGGCATCAGTTGACGCTGCCCGCCGTCAGCGAAGAGCGCTGTCTGGTGTTGGTGGCCGGGCGCGCCTCCATCAGCACGCCTTCCGCGCAGTTTAACGATATTGGCGAGCGGATGAGCCCGTTCGAGCGCATCAAGCCGTGGGCGGTGTACGTTACCCCGCAGGAGACGGTGCAAGTGAAGGCGCTCACGAAGCTGGAACTGGCGGTTTGTGCCGCTCCGGGTAAAGGTAGCTGGCCGACGCGGCTGATTGCACCGCAGGATATCGACGCTGAAGCGCGCGGCAAAGGCCATAACCAGCGCTATGTGCACAACATTCTGCCGGAAGACAAACCGGCTGACAGCCTGCTGGTGGTGGAGGTCTGGACCAACGAAGGCTGCACCAGCTCGTACCCGAGCCATAAGCACGACACGGATAATCCGCCCCAGGAGACGTATCTGGAGGAGACCTATTACCATCGCCTCAACCCGGAGCAGGGGTTCTGTATGCAGCGGGTCTACACTGACGACAGAACGCTGGATGAATGCATGGCGGTCTACAACCGTGACGTGGTGATGGTGCCGAAGGGCTACCACCCGGTGGCAACCCTGGCGGGGTATGACAGCTACTACCTCAACGTGATGGCCGGGCCGGTGCGCAAATGGATGTTCACGTGGGAAGAGGACCACGCGTGGATTAACCGGGATTACCCCGCAGAGAGTGGGGGCTGAAGCGGCCTTTCTTGTCGGGTGGCGCTGCGCTGACCCGACCTACGAAACCGTAGGCTCGCACAAGCACAGCGCCGCTGGTCGAACTGTCTTCAGTGCATCTGCCTCGCCTGCTCAATCGTGCGGGCAATGGCTTCCGGCTGGCTCACCATCGACACGTGGCTTGCCGCGACCTCGGTGGTGTTCGCGTGGATGGCCTTCGCCATCGCGCGTTCAAGCTCAGGATTGATCATCCGGTCGTTCTTGCTTACCACATACCAGCTCGGCTTCGCGTGCCACGCCGCGCGAGTGACTTTTTCGCCAAACGCATCGCCCTTTATTGGCCCCTGTGTGGCGGCGATGATCTGTTGTTCACCCGGTTTCACATCCGGTGCGAAGTCCTTACTGACCGACGCAGGCGGCAGGTATAAAAAGCCGTCCGCGGTTTTCGCGATACCCGCGCTCCCCGGTGGCGCCGGGTAGCTATTCGCCAGCTCTGCCGTTGACTGACCGGCGTCCGGCGCGAACGCCGCCACATACACCAGTGATTTCACCCGCGCATCGTTGCCGGCCTCGCTAATCACGGTGCCGCCCCAGGAGTGACCTACCAGTACCACGTCCCCGTGTGCACGAGCGATGGCGCGCCGGGTGGCTGCTACGTCATCTTTTAGTGAGGTCAGCGGCAGCTGGACGGCTATGACTTCGGTGTGGCGTTTCTGCAAAAGGGAAATCACCTTGTTCCAGCTGCTGCCGTCGGCAAAGGCGCCATGCACCAGCACCACGCTGGTTTCACTCTGCGCAAAGGCGCTGGCCGACATCGCCAGCAGACCCGCCGTCAGTATCGATAATGTTTTCATCTTCAGGCTCCTCAGAAATGGTGGACCGGCGCATGCGGCGGCACGGTGAATTCAAGGGTTTTATGGTCGAGAGGCTTATGCGTCGGGTCGGCCAGGATAATGGTCACCTTGTGTTTTCCGGCGGGCAGTCCCACCAGAATCACCGGCTCACCGCTGGTGTCCGCCCAGTGCCAGGGTGCGTCATCCACCACAACGTGAATATGGCCGATGCGCGGAGTGACTTTCAGCGCATCGGGTCCAAAGACAGGTTCTATGCGCAGGTTTTCAACACGGTACTGAATAAAGACAGCACCCTTACTCAGCGGGCCTGCCAGCGGCGGATCGACAATCAGCCTGGCGGGCGGCTGGGGCTGCTCAAGCGGGGCAACGGCAGCCGGACCGTTGACGTCGGCGGCGCTGAGGCCGCTCAGGGGCGCGGCGCAGACGGAAGACGTCAGCGCGAGTAAAGGTAGCAACAGATGCTGGCGAATCATTTTGGTCTCTCCTCGTGGGGTCATGTCACGAGAGACAGCAGACCATTTTTATGTATCGCGTCTGTTTGCTGATGCGGGATTTTTGTATCGATGCGTAAGCCAGATGGGGGAGATACAGTGCGATACAATTCCCCCGGGCATGACGAGAAGTTTGCTGGCATGGTGTTTTCAGGCGCATCCATCGGATGCGGAGACTTCCCGGAGAAAACATCATGAATAGTGAAAAAGTTGCGTTGATTTTCGGCGGCGCACGTGGAATTGGTGCGGCTATAGCGGCACGACTGGCGAAGGAAGGATATCGCGTTGCCGTGACATGGGTATCACGTCCGGACCGGGCTAATGCGCTGGTCTCATCCATTACTGATGCGGGCGGGGTGGCGCTGGCGATTAACGCTGATAGCGCAGATGCAAGTGCAATTCAGGCTGCGGTTGATGCCACGATCAACCATTACGGCAGGCTGGATGTTGCCGTAGTGAACGCAGGCGTACTGCGGCTGGGTATGCTTGAGGATTATTCAGTGGACGATCTGGATGCCACGCTGTCGGTGAACGTGCGCGGCGTTTTCCTCTCTGTGCAGGCGGCAGTTAAACGAATGAGGGAAGGGGGAAGGGTGATCACCATTGGCAGCAATACCGCTGTGCGAACCGGGCATGCGGGTAGTAGCGTTTATGCGATGAGTAAAGCTGCGGTGGCAGCCATGGTGCAAAACCTGGCGCTGGATCTGGCTCCGAAGCGGATCACAATTAACAATATCCAGCCCGGCCCCATCGCCACGGATATGACGGCCGGAATGGCGGAGCAGATCACTGCACATATCCCTTTAAAACGCATTGGGCAGCCTGAGGAGATCGCATCACTTGCCGCATGGCTTGCTGGAGAAGAGTCTGGATATATGACAGGCGCGAGCCTGACGATTGACGGTGGATTCGTGCTTTAACTGCCAGGGGGCAGGGAAGCCCGACATTCTGACTAGCGCACGGGTGCGTCGACCACCAGACCCGTTTGCTGCGACTGGAGTTTGTCCTGATGGTGATACCAGGCACCAATGGAGGAATAAACGAAGCGGCCAAAGAAAAACAGGAAGCTGATAAGCAATATGATGCGGGTCATTCGAGTGTTAAATCGATGTCGTTTTCGCATACGTGTGGCCTGACTCACTGTGTTTTTCCTGGACATACCCTTTTGGGCGACGCGGATATTAAGGCACAGCGGGAAGGGTGGGTCAATTCTGCGATGTGTAAATAACCGTCAACATATACATTAACCGATGTTATTAAAAATAATAATTGCATTTACGATATTGATAACACGAGGAAAATTAACCGGAAAAAAACAGAAGAAAGGAAATTTTGAATTAAATAGTTTGATTTAAGTCAACGGATTCCCCGCAGTGGTATTTAAAATCCCTCCTCCATACTGTTTGCCCCGGGTGTTAGCGGGCAGCACGTACGTCAGGTCGGATGCCTGTCTTCATTTTCCCTCAGGAGAAAGGGGTTTAACCGGGCATCTATGAACACTATCGCTTTCCTGAAACAGAATAAAGACCGCTGGTGGGCGCTGCCGCTTATTTTACCGGTGGTGTTGCTGCCCGTGCTGAGCGCGGCCAATACCCTGACGCAACTGGGCGACGGCATTGTGGCACTCTATTATCTGCCGCTCTTTTTCCTGCTCACCTTAATGCTGTTTTTCGGCGTTGGGGCGATTCCCGGAATAGTGCTGTCGCTGTTTATTCGCTATTACCCGCAAGTTGGGCTGTTTGAAACCGTTGCCGGGATCTTCCATTTTATTATTCCCTTAGTGCTGAGTTGGGGCGGTTATCGCGTCTTTGCCCCCAGACGCAATATGACGGCTTACGGCGATATACGGCTGATGGCGCAGCGCATTTTCTGGCAGGTGTTATGTCCGGCAACGCTGTTTCTGGTGCTGTTTCAGTTTGCGGTTTATCTGGGCGTGTATGAGAGTCGCCAGAGCCTGGCGGGGCTGAACCCGCTTAATATTCACACGCTGATCAACTATCAGGCGCTGCTGGTCAGCGGCTTAACGGGCGTACCGCTGAGTTACCTGATAATCCGTCTGATTCGCCATCCGCGTTACTTCAGGGCATTGATTTCTCAGAGTCGCGCGCAGATCGATAAAAAGGTGACGTTCATCGAGTTTCTGGTCTGGTTGATCATACTGGGCGGGCTGCTGCTGTTGCTGCTGATACCAATGAATGAGAACAGCTCTATCTTCACCACTAACTACACGCTGTCGCTCCTGATGCCGGTGATGCTCTGGGGCGCGATGCGCTTTGGTTACAGGCTGACATCCCTCATCTGGACGCCGGTCCTGCTGGTCTCAATTCACTATTTTTACCGTTATATCCCTGTGAATCAGGGCTACGACATTCAACTGGCGATCACCTCTTCCAGCTACCTGGTCTTCTCGTTTGTGGTGGTCTATATGTCGATGCTGTCGACCCGCCAGCGTGCCGTGAATAAGCGCTCCCGCAGGCTGGCGCTCCTCGACCCGGTTGTCCATATGCCTAACCTGCGGGCGTTGTTACGCGATCTGGCCCGGAACCCGTGGTCGGCGCTCTGTTTACTGCGTATTCCTGAACTGGAAGTGCTGGGCCGAAATTATGGCGTGCTGCTGCGAATTTTGTACAAACAGCAGCTGGCACAGTGGGTTAATGGCACACTCCAGCCCAATGAGCGGGTGTATCACCTTACCGGGTATGATCTGGCGGTGCGACTCAACGCGGAATCGCACCAGCAGCGAATCGAGACGCTGGATGAGCATATCAAACAGTTCCGTTTTATCTGGGATGGCATGCCGCTACAGCCGCAGGTGGGCATGAGTTACTGCTATGTACGCTCACCCGTGAACCATCTCTATCTGGTGCTGGGGGAGTTAGGGGTTATTGCCGATCTGTCGCTCTCAACCAACCACCCGGAAAACCTTCAGCAGCGTGGTGCTGTCCATCTGCAGCGCAGCCTGAAGGATAAAATCGCGATGATGAGCCGCCTGCAAAAGGCGCTCGACAACAACGAATTCACCCTGCTGGCGCAGCCCGTTCGCGGCCTGCGTGGCGATCGCTATCATGAAGTGCTGCTGCGGATGCCGGATGCGGACGGCGTGTTACTTACTCCCGATCGGTTCCTGCCCGTCGCTCAGGAGTTTGGCCTGTCGTCGCGGGTCGATTTGTGGGTGCTGGAGCGCACGCTGCGTTTCCTGGCCGAACACCGTGACAGGCTGCCCGGCCAGCGCTTTGCCATTAATCTTGCGCCCTCAACCGTTTGTCGGGTGCAGTTCCCGCTGGAGGTGAGCCGTCTGCTGAATAAATACGCCGTGGAGGCGTGGCAGTTGATCTTCGAGGTGACCGAGTGCAGTACCTTCGGCAGCGCGGAGCAGGCGATGCATACCCTCCGGCAGCTACAAAAAATGGGCGTACGCATTGCGATAGATGATTTTGGTACCGGCTATGCAAGCTATGCGCGGCTGAAAAGCGTGGACGCAGACATCCTCAAGATTGACGGCAGCTTTATTCGCAATATCGTCAGCAACAGCCTGGATTACCAGATTGTGGCCTCTATTTGCCATTTAGCGCGAATGAAAAAGATGCTGGTGGTTGCGGAATATGTGGAGACCGAAGAGATACGTAGCGCGGTTCACGCGCTCGGTATCGACTATGTGCAGGGCTATCTGATAGGTCGGCCGGAGGCGCTTGAGTCACTGCTGGAGGCAGAGGCGTCCGTAGCGGACGCCTGAGCCGTTACGCCGCGACGTCGGCGCTCTCTTCTTCGATTTTGAGCAGCCAGCCGGTGACCGCTTCCCAGTACTGCTGCTCTTTTTCCAGATCCAGCAGAACCAGCGCATTCTGGCTAAACCAGTCGTGCGGGAAGCTCAGCGTCCAGTGATGGTCATCCGTTTTGAGTTTCAGCGTGGGCGGCGTGGTAGTGGCCTGACGCTGGTTATTCAGCAGCACGCCCAGACGCAGCAGCTGAATCATCGGCAGGAACTGCTTTTTCTTGAACAGCGTGAAGCGCGGCAGATCGTCGAGCTTAATGGCTTTGCGATGATAGCGCACCAGCGTCGCCATCATGGTTTGCTGCTCCTGGTTGAAGCCCGGCAAATCGCTGTTTTGCAGAATGTAGGCGGAATGACGGTGCATGCCGCTGTGGTTGATGTTCAGGCCCACTTCGTGCAGCATCGCGGCCCATTTCAGCAGGGCGGCAAGCTGCGGATGGGCAAGCTTCGGATTCTGCTCCTGCCACTGATCGTACATCTGAACGGTCGTTTCCAGCACCCGCTTCGCCTGTTCGCGGTCGATGTTGTACTGGTTTGCCAGGCTTTGCGCGGTGCGGCTGCGAATATCCTGATGGCGGAAGCGGCCTTCCATCTCATACAGCACGCCTTCACGCAGCGCGCCGTCAGAGAGACGAAGCTCCTTAATAGCCAGCGCATCGAATACGCCGCACAGGATAGCCAGCCCCGGTACAAACACCGCTTTACGCTCGTCGGAAAGACCCGGCAGGCTTAACGCATCGAAACTTTTATGTTTCAGCACCTCTTCGGTCAGCAACGTCAGGCGTTCGGGGGTGATAAAACCGTCTTTTTCACCCATCGCCAGCAGCACTTCATGGGCCGCTTTGATGGTGCCCGAGGCCCCCAGCGCGACGTTCCAGCCCTGGATACGGTACTGCCAGGCCAGATTTTCCAGCTTCTGAACGGCGGCCATGCGCGCCCGCTGGAAGTTTTCCCGCGAGATCGCACCGCCCGGGAAATACATCTGCGCAAAGCTGACGCAGCCCATACGGCGGCTTTCCACCAGACGCGGTTCAAAGTCTTCACCAATGACCAGCTCTGTGGAGCCGCCGCCGATATCAATCACCAGCTTGCGGCCTTTTTCCGGCTGCGTGTGCTCAACGCCCATAAAAATCAGACGCGCCTCTTCGTTACCGGAGATGATCTCAATGGGGTAGGGGATCACTTTTTCCGCACGCTTGAGGAATTCAGGGGCATTCAGCGCCTGGCGCAGGGTATGCGTTCCCACAATGCAGACGCTGGAGGGTGAGAAGCCCTGCAGGCGTTCGGCAAACAGCGACAGGCAGTTCAGGCCGCGCTCCATCGCCTCTTCGCTGAGCATGCTGCGTTCATCAAGACCATCTGCCAGGTGTACGCGCTGCTTCAGACGACCGATGATCTGCAGCGCGCCATCCACCTCACGGGCGATGACCATGTGGAAACTGTTAGAACCAAGGTCGACCGCGGCGAATTCCTGTGGTCGTGGGGTCTTATCATTTATCGGCATAGGTTAATCGGGTTGCTCGAGTGATTTGATATAGTCGTAAATCGCCAGTTGCGACCGCACTTTGCGGCGGTTGCCGCGCGGTACATAGCGGTTACTGAGTTCTTTGTCGATATAGCGCGCTTTCACCGTGTCGCTAAACAGAATCTCGATAATGTCGAGAATACGCTGTTTCAGGCGCGGATCCAGCAGTGGCGCTGCGACTTCAATTCGATAATCAATATTGCGCGTCATCCAGTCTGCCGAAGAGAGATAGACCTGTTTATCTCCCGCATTATCGAAAATATAGACCCGATCGTGCTCCAGGTAGCGGTCGACAATGCTGATGACGCGAATATTATCGCTGATGCCTTCCAGTTCCGGGATGAGGGAGCACATGCCGCGGATCAGCAGGTTAACCGGAACGCCGGAGCTGGACGCCGCATAGAGTCTGTCCACGAGACCTTTGTCGACCAGATTGTTGAGCTTCAGCGTGATGCCGGACGACAAGCCTTTCTGGGCGTTGGCAATTTCTTTGTCGATCATATCGTACAGCAGGCGGCGCGAGTTCTGCGGTGACACCAGCAGATAATCGAAGCTCACCGGGCGGTACGGGTTCTCAATAAAGTTGAACACCCGACGCACCTCGTTGGTGATGCGCGCGTCGGCGGTCAGCAACGAGTAGTCGGTATAAATTCGTGCGGTTTTCTCGTTAAAGTTCCCGGTACCGATGTGGGCATAGCGCACCACGTCGTCACCCTCTTTACGGGAGATAAGGAACAGCTTGGCGTGAATTTTCAGCCCCGGGGCAGAGAAGATAACGTGTACACCCGCTTCCGTCAGACGGCGCGCCCAGTGGATATTGGCCTCTTCGTCGAAACGTGCCTGCAGCTCAACCACCACGGTCACTTTTTTGCCGTTGTGCGCGGCGTGGATCATCGCGTCGATGATGCGGGAGTCTTTCGCCACGCGGTAAATATTGATTTTGATTGCCAGCACGCTCGGGTCAAAGGAGGCCTGACGCAGCAGCTCCAGCACGTGTTCAAACGTGTGATACGGATAGTAGAGCAGGACGTCGCGTTCGCGGATGGCATCGAAACCGTTACGGAACTTATCGAACCAGAGATGACGCAGGCGCGGCAGCGGTTTATTCACCAGATTGGCTTTGCCGACGTTCGGGAAGCCAATAAAGTCTTTAAAGTTATGGTAACGACCGCCCGGCACGATGGAGTCATAGCGCGAGATAGTCAGCTTGTCGCGCAGCATTTCCACCATCGCGTCTGGCATATCACGCTGATAGACAAAGCGCACCGGTTCGGCCGTCAGACGCTGCTTGAGGCTGGAGGACATCAGCTCCATCAGGCTGGCTTCCATCTCGTGCACCAGGTCATATTCGGCGTCACGGGTCATCTTCATCGAGTAGGCGTTTAACGCGTCGTAATCGAAGAAGCCTTTGAAGATATCGTCCAGACAGTAGCGCAGGATGTTATCCAGCAGGATCATCGGTTTGCGTCTGCGCGGGGTTTCCGGCGGCAGGTTCACAAAACGTGGCACCTTGTCGGACGGGATCTCCAGCAGCGCGTAACGGATGGATTCACCGCGAATAATTTCCACCGCCAGGTAGGTGTAGTCATCTTTCAGGAACTGCACCAGATCGGTTTCGCGGTTGATCAGAATAGGGGTGATGTGCTGGCGCAGATACTGTTTAAAGTAGTGGCGCAGCCAGTTTTGTTGGTTAACGGAGAGCTGACGTTCGTTAATCAGGAAGATTTGATTGCGTGCCATCTCCAGCAGCAATTCGTTATAGAGGCCGTCAAATTCCTGATCGGCTTTCAACACGCGGGACTGAATTTTGCCTAACAGATGGCGAGAGTGAGAGTTTAAGCCCTGCTCTTCGCTGATGATGATCCGCCGTTTCAGCTCGGCAAAGCGAACCTTGTAGAACTCATCAAGGTTGTTGGAATAAATGCCCAAAAAACGCATGCGCTCAATAAGCGGGTTGCTTTTGTCCGCCGCTTCCTGGAGTACGCGTTCGTTGAATGCTAACCAGCTTAGCTCTTTCTCGATATATAACTTTTCCTGACCCATTACAGCTCACACTCCAGTTCAATCACAGGACGTGGTAAATCCGTCTCGTCCTTATTATGGCGAGCATTTCCACGATATGTCCAACAGTGCCAGAAAAGTATGACAGTTATTTTTTTGTTGGAGATTTTAGAAGGTTGGAGAAGGGAATATCGGGTAATGCGCTTTGTTGGTCGGGTAAGCGCTGCTGCGCCACCCGACAGAACAGACTACTCTTCGGCCGCGTAACCCTGCGGGGGCAGTTTCATGCCATCCAGCCAGGCAGCCCCGTCGCGCATCGCCAGACGCCCGTCGACAAACCAGCTGACCACCAGTGGATAAATGGCATGTTCCTGGCTCTGCACCCGTTCGGTGATGTCGTCTTCGGTGTCGCCGTCAAAGACCGGGACTTTCGCCTGCAGGATCACCGGTCCGCCGTCCAGCTCATCGGTCACGAAATGCACCGAGGTCCCGTGCTCTTCATCGCCGTTTTCCAGCACCTGACGATGGGTGTGCAGGCCGGGATATTTCGGCAGAAGCGAAGGGTGGATATTCATCAGACGCCCGGCGTAGTGCCCGACAAACGCCGGGCTCAGGATACGCATATACCCCGCCAGCACCACAACGTCCGGCGCGTAGGCATCAATCTCCTGAACCAGCTCGCGGTCAAATGCTTCACGGCCAGCGAACTGACTGGCCTCCAGCGCGTGCGCGGGAATGTTTGCTTCCCGGGCGCGCTCAAGGCCGAACGCGTCGGCCTTGTTGCTGAATACTGCCCGAATGGTGCCATTGATTTTCTTCTGTTTGCAGGCGTCAATGATGGCCTGCAAATTGCTTCCGTTGCCGGAAATGAGCACCACGATGTTTTTCATTCAATGACCACACGCTGTTCGGAATCGGAAGCTTTGATAATACCGATTTTCCACGCGTTTTCACCTTTGTCCGTCAGCAGCTTAACGGCTTTATCCGCTTCGCTCGCTGGCAGGGCGATCACCATACCTACGCCACAGTTAAAGGTGCGGTACATTTCGTGAGAACTCACGTTGCCCGCGGTTTGCAGCCAGTTAAAGACCGCTGGCCACTGCCAGGACGATTCGTCGATTACCGCCTGGGTGTTGTCCGGCAGTACGCGCGGAATGTTTTCCCAGAAGCCGCCACCGGTCAGGTGGGCAATGGCGTGAACGTCAACGTTCTCAATCAGCTCCAGCACGTTTTTCACGTAGATGCGGGTCGGTGCCAGCAGATGGTCAGCCAGAGGTTTACCTTCAAGTTCGGTGGTTTGTGGGTCGCAACCGCTTACTTCGAGGATTTTACGCACCAGCGAGTAGCCGTTAGAGTGCGGGCCGCTGGAGGCCAGCGCAATCAGCACATCACCATCAGCCACTTTACTGCCGTCGATAATTTCTGATTTTTCTACCACACCCACGCAGAAGCCTGCGACGTCATAATCTTCGCCGTGATACATGCCTGGCATTTCTGCGGTTTCACCGCCAACCAGCGCGCAGCCAGACTGCAGACAGCCTTCGGCAATACCGTTGATCACGCTGGCTGCGGTATCCACATCCAGTTTGCCTGTCGCGTAGTAGTCGAGGAAGAACAGCGGCTCAGCGCCCTGTACCACCAGGTCGTTTACACACATCGCGACCAGATCGATACCGATCGTGTCGTGACGTTTTAAATCCATCGCCAGGCGCAGTTTTGTGCCTACACCGTCAGTACCCGAGACCAGAACAGGTTCACGATATTTTTGCGGCAGCGCGCACAGTGCGCCGAAGCCACCCAGACCACCCATCACTTCCGGGCGGCGGGTTTTTTTCACCACACCTTTGATTCGGTCAACCAGCGCATTACCTGCGTCAATATCAACACCGGCATCTTTGTAGCTGAGAGAAGTTTTGTTGGTCACGGCTCAAGTCCCCACGCGATTGCATAGCTAGTAAGAAAAATCGGCGCAATTCTAACAGTCCAGGCAAACGTTTGCGAGCCTATTCTCGGCGCGAGGATCTTTTTTTCTGCTCCGCCCCCGGCGGCGCGCAAACTTGACTCCGTTCACGAAAATGAAACCGGTTTCGGCGATCTGCTTGCATGCGGTTTAGGGAATGAACATCATGAAATGAAACCGGTTTCAGTTTCATTTAGGAGGAATGAAGGCCATGAACATCGCCGCATTTGATATCGGTGGCACCGCGTTAAAAATGGGCATTGCGACAGCGCAGGGAGAGCTACTGCAAACGGATAAGGCCGCCATCAGGAACAGCGACGGTGACGCCATTCTTGCGCAGATGCTGAACTGGGTAACGGCCCATCCCGGGCTTAAGGGGATCGCCATCAGCGCGCCGGGGTATGTTAATCCGCATACCGGCTTTATTGAGATGGGCGGGGCCATTCGCCGCTTCGACCAGTTCGCAATGAAAGGCTGGCTTGAGGCGAAAACGGGTTTACCGGTCACCGTCGAGAATGACGCTAACTGCGTGCTGCTGGCGGAGCGCTGGCAGGGCAAGGCGAAGGATATTGATAACTTTCTGGTACTGACCATCGGCACCGGGATCGGCGGGGCAATTTTCTGCAACGGCAGGCTGGTTCACGGGGCGCGTTTTCGCGCCGGAGAGTTCGGCTACATGCTCACGGAAAGGGCAGACTCAAGACGTGTTGCCCGCCACTCCATGAATGAAAACTGCACGTTACGCACGCTTCGCAAGCGCTATGCCGATTTTCATGGTCTGACGCTTGAGAGCGTCACCGGCGAGGCCATTTTTGATGGCTATGACGCAGGCGACACCGTATGCCGCCGCCTGGTGGATGATTTTCTTAACGGCATTGCGACAGGGCTCTACAACCTGGCGAATGTGTTCGACCCGCAGACCATCTTCATTGGCGGCGGTATCGCGGAGCGGCCCGGGTTTATGGATCTGCTTCGCACCCATCTTGCGTGGTTTGGCATCGCGGATATCGCCGATGTCGTCAGCCACGGCAACCGGGCCGGTCTTGTCGGCGCGGTTTACCACTTCAGAC
Organism: Enterobacter cloacae subsp. cloacae ATCC 13047; assembly: GCF_000025565.1. Lineage (NCBI taxonomy): Bacteria > Pseudomonadati > Pseudomonadota > Gammaproteobacteria > Enterobacterales > Enterobacteriaceae > Enterobacter > Enterobacter cloacae. The sequence continues at coordinate 3,873,264 of NC_014121.1, read as the reverse complement.
AGCAGTATCCGTCAGCAATCAGCAACATCGAATGAGGGAAAGAGTATGTCAGGATTTAAAGAAGGTTTTCTGTGGGGCGGCGCGGTGGCCGCGCACCAGCTGGAAGGTGGCTGGAAAGAGGGCGGTAAAGGCGTAAGCGTCGCCGATGTTATGACCGCTGGCGCCCACGGCGTGCCGCGTGAAATCACCGACGGCGTGCTGCCAGGAAAAAACTACCCGAACCACGAAGCCATCGATTTTTACCATCGCTATAAAGAAGACATCAAACTCTTTGCGGAGATGGGGTTCAAATGCTTCCGTACCTCCATTGCCTGGACGCGTATTTTCCCGAAAGGGGATGAGCTGGAGCCGAACGAAGCGGGCCTTCAATTCTACGATGACCTGTTCGATGAGTGCCTCAAATACGGCATCGAACCGGTTATCACCCTGTCGCATTTTGAGATGCCGTATCATCTGGTCACCGAGTACGGCGGCTGGCGCAACCGTAAGCTGATCGACTTCTTTGTCCGCTTCGCAAAAGCGGTCTTCCAGCGCTATCAGCATAAGGTGAAGTACTGGATGACCTTTAACGAGATCAACAACCAGGCTAACTTCCACGAAGATTTTGCGCCGTTTACCAACTCCGGGCTGAAGTATGCGCCGGGTGAAGACCGTGAGCCGGTGATGTTCCAGGCCGCGCACTATGAACTGGTGGCCAGCGCGCTGGCGGTAAAAGCCGGGCGCGAGATTAATCCTTCCCTGCAGATCGGCTGCATGATTGCCATGTGCCCCATTTATCCGCTGACTTGTGCGCCTGACGATATCATGATGGCGATGAACGCAATGCATCGTCGCTACTGGTTCACCGACGTTCACGTGCGTGGCAAGTATCCGCAGCATCTGCTTAACTACTTTGCGCGTCGTGGTTTCACGCTGGACATTACCGAAGAAGACAAAGCGGCGCTGACGCAGGGCTGCGTGGATTACATCGGCTTTAGCTATTACATGTCCTTTGCCACCAAAGCGACGGCGGATAACCCGGAACTGGATTACGATGAAAGCAAGAGCCTGGTCTCCAACCCGTACGTGCAGAAATCTGACTGGGGTTGGCAGATTGACCCGGTTGGCCTGCGCTACTCCCTGAACTGGTTCTGGGATCACTACCAGCTGCCGCTGTTCATCGTTGAGAACGGCTTCGGCGCGATTGACGTGCAGGAGAGCGACGGCACGGTGAACGACCAGTACCGCATTGATTATCTCTCGGCGCACATCCGCGAGATGAAAAAAGCGGTGGTGGAAGATGGCGTGGATCTGATGGGCTACACCCCGTGGGGCTGTATCGATCTCGTTTCTGCCGGCACCGGCGAGATGAAGAAACGCTACGGGTTTATCTTTGTTGATAAAGACAACGAAGGGAACGGCACGCTGAACCGCAGCAAGAAAAAGTCGTTTGACTGGTATAAGCAGGTGATTGCGAGCAACGGCGATAACCTGTAATTGTCGGGTGGCGCTTACGCTTACCCGACCTACACTACACGTAGGCCCGCGTAAGCGCAGCGCCACCGGGCAGAATCCCGCACCCAAGCCGGAGTCTCGCCTCCGGTTTTTTTGTCTCTAAATCACTTTGCTTGATATACGTCAAGCAAGATGGGTATGGCCTAATCCGAAAAAAGCGGTATAATCCCGCGATTTTTTTGCGGATGCCACCTCAGAGGAGAAAGAGAATGAAGATTGTGGAAGTGAAACACCCACTCGTTAAACACAAGTTGGGCCTGATGCGTGAGCATGACATCAGCACGAAGCGTTTTCGCGAACTGGCATCTGAAGTCGGCAGCCTGCTGACCTACGAAGCGACCTCTGACCTCGAAACGGAAAAAGTGACCATCGAAGGCTGGAACGGCCCGGTGCAGGTTGAGCAGATCAAAGGTAAGAAAATTACCGTGGTGCCAATCCTGCGTGCTGGTCTTGGCATGATGGAAGGCGTGCTGGAGCACGTACCGAGCGCGCGTATCAGCGTGGTGGGGATCTACCGTAATGAAGAAACCCTGGAGCCGGTTCCGTACTTCCAGAAGCTGGTGTCTAACATCGACGAGCGTATGGCGCTGGTGGTTGACCCGATGCTGGCGACCGGCGGCTCAATGATTGCCACCATCGACCTGCTGAAGAAAGCAGGCTGCAGCAGCATCAAAGTGCTGGTGCTGGTTGCGGCACCGGAAGGGATCGCGGCGCTGGAAAAAGCACACCCGGATGTGGAGCTGTACACCGCGTCTGTCGACCAGGGGCTCAACGAGCACGGGTACATCATCCCGGGGCTGGGCGATGCCGGCGATAAGATCTTTGGTACGAAATAATCGAATAACGATAAATAAGCCGGCTTTGAAAGTCGGCTTTTTTTTGAATAAAACACACATAACTAACCATCTCAGAGGAAAACACTATGACGCGCCGTGCTATCGGGGTGAGTGAAAGACCGCCGCTTTTACAGACTATCCCGCTTAGTTTGCAGCACCTGTTCGCTATGTTTGGCGCAACCGTGCTGGTGCCAATCCTGTTTCACATTAACCCGGCTACCGTGCTGTTGTTCAATGGTATCGGGACGCTGCTGTACCTCTTTATCTGTAAAGGTAAAATCCCGGCGTATCTGGGGTCGAGCTTTGCCTTTATCTCGCCGGTGTTGCTGCTGCTGCCCTTGGGGTATGAAGTGGCGCTGGGCGGTTTTATCATGTGCGGTGTGTTGTTCTGCCTGGTCTCTTTCATTGTGAAGAAGGCCGGTACCGGCTGGCTGGACGTGATGTTCCCACCGGCGGCGATGGGGGCCATCGTTGCCGTTATCGGTCTGGAGCTGGCAGGCGTGGCGGCGAATATGGCTGGCCTGCTGCCTGCTGATGGGCAGTCGCCGGACTCTAAAACCATCATCATCTCACTGGTGACGCTGGGTGTGACGGTATTTGGCTCCGTGCTGTTCCGCGGTTTTATGGCGATTATCCCGATCCTGATCGGCGTGCTGGCGGGTTATGCACTCTCCTTCGTGATGGGCGTTGTCGATACCACGCCAATTGCTCAGGCGCACTGGTTTGCCCTGCCAACCTTCTATACGCCACGCTTTGAATGGTTTGCTATCTTCACTATTCTGCCTGCCGCGCTGGTGGTTATTGCTGAACACGTTGGCCACCTTGTGGTGACGGCGAACATCGTTAAACGTGACCTGATCCGCGACCCGGGTCTGCACCGTTCGATGTTTGCAAACGGCTTCTCGACGATCATCTCCGGTTTCTTTGGCTCCACGCCAAACACCACCTACGGTGAGAATATTGGCGTCATGGCGATCACCCGCGTTTACAGCACCTGGGTTATCGGCGGCGCGGCAATCATCGCAATCCTGCTCTCCTGCGTGGGTAAACTGGCGGCAGCGATCCAGATCATCCCGGTTCCGGTGATGGGCGGCGTGTCTCTGCTGCTGTACGGCGTAATTGGCGCATCCGGTATTCGCGTGCTGATTGAGTCCAAAGTGGACTACAGCAAAGCGCAGAACCTGATCCTGACTTCCGTTATCCTGATCATCGGCGTGAGCGGCGCGAAGGTACACATCGGCGCGGCCGAGCTGAAAGGCATGGCGCTGGCGACCATCGTTGGTGTGGGCCTGAGCCTGATTTTCAAGCTGATTTCCGTGATCCGCCCTGAAGAGGTGGTGCTGGACGCCGACGAAAGCGAAAAAGCGTCACACTGATCGTAAAACCGGGTGGACGATCCGCCCGGTTCTCTCCTGGCAGGTTCCGTGCTAAACTCCGTTCCGATTTTATGTAAGATCTGGTTGAGGTACTTCTGAACGGACCGGCACAGCTCTCTCTGCCACTCTATCTCCCTGACGACGAAACTTTCGCGAGTTTCTGGCCGGGTGATAACCCCTCTTTACTGGCTGCACTGCAGAATGTGCTGCGCCAGGATCACAGCGGATACATCTATATCTGGTCACGCGAAGGCGCGGGACGCAGTCACCTGTTGCATGCCGCCTGTGCTGAGCTTTCAGCGCGGGGGGATGCGGTAGGCTATGTACCGCTGGATAAACGTACCTGGTTTGTGCCTGACGTGCTGGAGGGAATGGAACATCTCTCCCTGGTCTGCATCGATAATATCGAATGCGTGGCGGGGGATGAGCCGTGGGAAATGGCGATCTTTAACCTCTATAACCGTATCCTGGAATCGGGCAAAACCCGGCTGCTGATCACCGGCGATCGTCCGCCGCGCCAGCTGAATCTGGGGCTGCCGGATCTGGCCTCCCGACTCGACTGGGGGCAAATCTACAAACTGCAACCGCTGTCAGATGAAGACAAACTCCAGGCGCTTCAGCTGCGCGCCAGACTGCGCGGATTTGAACTGCCGGAAGACGTAGGGCGCTTCCTGCTCAAGCGTCTGGATCGCGAGATGCGCACGCTGTTTGATACGCTCGATCAGCTCGATCGCGCCTCCATTACCGCCCAGCGCAAGCTCACCATTCCGTTTGTGAAAGATATTCTGAAGCTTTGAGTTTTTTGCCCGGTGGCGCTGCGCTTACCGGGCCTACGGGATCGAATAGGCCGGGTAAGGCGCAGCCGCCACCCGGCTAGAGGTCTCCCATCAGGTGCTCAACCAGCAGCGGAATCGGCCTCCCTGAGGCCACGCTTCTGCCACCCTCACGCCACAGCGCCGTACCGCTAATATCCAGATGCGCCCACGGGATTGTCGGCGGGCAGAAGTGATGCAGCAGCCACGCCGCCGAGGCACTGATCGCCGCATTGTTGGGCGGCGTATTGCACAGATCGGCGATGGCGCTGTCGGTCTGCTTTTTCAGCCGCGCATCCAGCGGCAGGGACCACACTTCATCTCCGCTCTGTTTTCCTGCCTGCGTCAGCGCCTGGCGCAGTGGCTCGTCCTGGGTCATCAACCCGCTCAGCTCATATCCCAGCGCTTTGACCACCGCACCCGTCAGCGTTGCCATATCGATAATGTAGCGCGCCTGCGGATGGCGCTGGCTGGCCCAGGCGATAGCGTCTGCCAGCACCAGTCGGCCTTCGGCATCGGTATTGTTGATTTCAACCGTGGTGCCGTTGCAGGCTCTGGCTACCGTGCCAGGCTGCATGGCGTCCGGGCCGATGGCGTTTTCTGCCAGCGCCAGCACGCCCATGAGGCGCACGGGGAGCGCCAGCTCTGCAACGGTCAGCATCAGCCCCAGCACGTTCGCTGCCCCGCACATGTCATATTTCATGGTGTACATGCCCGCGCCATCCTTGAGCCACAGGCCGCCGGTATCGAAGGTAATGCCTTTACCAACATAGCAGCGCACCGGGCCGTCAGAAACACCGTCATAGTGAATAGCCAGCAGTCGTGGCGGGCAGGAGGCGCCTTTGCCAACGGCGTGAAGCAGCCCCAGACCCTGCTCAACGATCTGCTTTTCATCCAGCACTTCACAGCGCAGGGCAGGGAAGGCCGCGCACAATGTTTGCGCCTCCTGCACCATAAACTGCGGCGTGCAGCGGTCGGAGGGGATATCGGCCAGACGGCGTGCGGCGACCATTCCACGGCTAATGGCGAGCTGCTGGCGGAAGATAACGTCCAGCCGCGCCTGCTGTTCTGGCAGGCAGAGGGCGGTAACGTGCTCAACGCGCAAAGTGACATCGTCCGCTTTCTTCAGCTGCAGATCGCTAAGCCTGTGCGACTGATTAAAAAGAAAACGCAGGACCTGTTGCAGCACAACGTCGTCAATGTGGGTGACATCCAGGACCACGTCGGTACTGACGGGCGTGACCAGCAGCGGACGGAGTGCCGTAAGCAATCCTTCGGTAAGGCTATCCTGCCAGAGAGCATCCGGCACCAGCGTGATGCGTGCAAAAGGCGCACAGCCAAAACGGGTGTCGGCAACGGCATCTTGCCCGCGCATTTCCGCAATCAGTGGCGTGTCCGGCAACAGCGTAGACGTGCTGCGGGCGATGAGGTGGCCGTGTGGCTTTACGTCAGAAAGGGCGGTTATCAGCTGATACGTCATCATCATTACTCCTCAATCGGTGCGCGGATCCGTGCGGCATAGGCCTGCATCCATTCATCATCCACCGCCTGATAGTGCGTTTTTTCCCGCAGGCGTTCGGCGCGAAACACGGTCAGCGGCTGGCGTGCCGTCGCCACCACAAAGGAGAACGTTTTAATGTTGGTGGCGGCGCCAAATTCACCTTTGTTATTCATGCATACCACGGAGAGATCCCCCGCGCGGCCAAAGCGCGACATCAGCTTGTCTTCCAGCTCGAACACCACGGAATCTGCCGCCTGCTGCGGAGACATCCCCTGCGCCATGCGGCGAACAATTTCGTAGCTGGTGCAGCCTTTCATCAGATCTTCGCCCACGCCCGTGGCGGTGGCGGCGCCGGTTTCACTGTCGCAGTAGAAGCCGGAGCCGATGATCGGCGAATCGCCAAGTCGGCCGCGCTTTTTCATAAACAGGCCGCTGGTGGAGGTCGCCACGCTCATGGATCCCTGTTTGTCGAGACCGATAATCCCGACCGTGTCATGGCCATCGTAGGGGCTTAAGCCTTTATCCAGCGTCTCCCGGCAGCGCTTGCGGTAGTGCTGCATGGCCCGGTCGGTGAGCATCGTTTTGTCGGCAAAACCCTGGCTCAATGCCCACTCGCGTGCGCCCTGGCCGACCAGCAGGCTGTTATAGCGCTGGCGGCTTAACGCCTGCGCCACGCGTACCGGGTTGGCGATATCCACCAGATTTCCCACGGCGCCAAACGCCAGCGTGTCGCCGTCCATGTAGGCGGCGTCCAGTTCCACCTCGCCATTTTCGGTTGGTAGCCCGCCGTAGCCGACCGATTTATAGAACGGGAAGTCCTCGACGGCGGCAACGGCATCCACGACCGCGGCAGCCACCGGTTTCCCAGCTGCCAGCGCAGAGGCCGACTCGGTGACGCCTTCAAGCGCCATTCGCCAGGTGGCGATAATTCCCCACATGCTTTACTCCTGTTTTGCAAGGGTGGTGTCGGTTTGCGTCACGGTGGCAATCTCCGCGGCGCGGTACTGTTTATCCACGATACGCATGAATGGCAGATACAGCATGGCGCCAATCAGCAGGTTGATAAGCTGCATGATGCTGCCGCTGAGATGCCCGGTGACGATAAAACCGCTGATAACAGGCGGCAGCGTCCAGGGGATAAACACCCCGGTGGTGACGGCGACCGCACCAATTTTCATTGCCACGTACTGCACGGTGACCAGCACCAGCGGCACCAGATTGAACGGAATGAGCATGATCGGGTTCATGATCACCGGCAGGCCGAACAGAATCGGCTCGTTGATGTTAAACACCGAGGCCCCCGCGCCCAGGCGTGCCACTTCGCGCATGTTTTTACTGCGGGCGAAAATCAGCATCGCAATCACCAGCGACAGCGTGGCCCCTGCGCCGCCCATCCAGATCATGTCAAAAAACTGTTCGGTGATAATGTGCGGTGGGGTAGCGCCGGCCTGAATGGCGGCGATGTTATCGGTCTGGTTCTCCATCCACAGCGGGCGAATAATGCCGTTGATCATCGAACCGGAGTTAATGCCCACTGACCACAGAATGGTGATGCTGAAGACCGTCATCAGCGCGCCAAAATAGGAAGTGCCGTAGTGGCGAACCGGGGTTGCTACTACCTCGTAAATAAACTGATGGATGGTGTTGTAATGGGTGTTTTCAAAGCCGATACGGATCATCAGCACCAGGATCATCACCAAGAGGGCAGGGATCAGCGCCCCGAACGACTCCTGCACCGCAGGCGGCACGCCATCCGGCATTCTGATAACCAGTTTTTTGCGCTTCAGCCAGCAGAACAGCTCCGTCCAAAGCAGAGAGCCAATCATCGCCACGAATAACCCTTTACTGCCAATCCACTCTACCGGCATGACGGTGATGCCACCCTGTTCCGCCACTTTGATAAAAGGGGTCAGGATCAGAAAGGCGACCAGCGCCAGAATGCCGCAGGAGATACGGTCTTCGCCATAGTGTTCAGCCAGGCGATAGGCGACCAGGAAGCTGATAAACAGCGACATGGTCGAGAACACCGCGTTGAACGGGATTTCGATAATCGCGCTCCAGCTTTCCCCAAACGCCTGAGACATAAACTGCTGATAGGTTTGGTTGGGGAAGGAGGAGATCACCAGCAGGATAGAGCCGACGATGATAAACGGCATGAATGAAACGTAGGCACCGCGAATGGCACCAAGATGACGCTGCTGGGCCGTTTTGGCCGCCAGCGGCATCAGTTTTGCTTCAAGAAATCCCAGAACATTGTTCATTGTGAACTCCGTACAAGATTGAGAGGTATTGTTTATGTTATCTCTGGGGATTATCAGTGAAGCGCGGCGTGCGAAAGGTGAAATCGGTCACAAAGCAATCGCTGGTGTATTATAAATCTCATAAGATTAGTTCTGGAGTTTGTTGCGATGGAAATCAAACTGCACGCCAATGCGACCACGACGCCGCGCATCCGTCGTTATCTTCAACAGTCGGATAAGAGCGACAGAGAGCTGGCCGTCGAGCTGGGTATTTCGGTCACCACCGTCAGACGCTGGCGCAATCGCGACCAGGTGTCGGATAACCATACGGCGCCTAAAGTGATACACAAAGCGATGAGACAAGAGCAGGTTGCGCTGGTGAATGCCCTGCGTGACATCCTGGGCGCACCGTTGGACGACCTGCTGCTTATGGTCAACGACGTCCTGGGGATCGCTGTTTCCCGCGCCACCCTGAACCGCTATCTCAAACCAGCCGCTGCAAAGCAAAAAGGGGCCCCCTTGCAGGGGAAAAAGGCGCTGAAAGCGGGTATTACGCCCCATACGCTGGAACTGCACCATTTGCCTTTGTCGCTGCATATGGACGACGGCGGGGAGCAGCATCTGCTTTGGGCGCGAGAGCCGGTGAGCGGCTGGTGCTATGCCCGGCTTTATGCGGGGCTGTCGCCTCAACGACTGAATACCTGGACGCAGGAGGTGCTGGCGGCGTGTCCGGCTGCTATACAATCTATTGAGACTTTTGGTTTTGAGGCGACGCTGGCTGTTAACGACATTGCGGTGAAGGCACATCAACGTACCTGCAGTGCACTTCAGGTGATGGTGCCCTTACGCGATATTATTCCGCGCGTAAATGTGGAACCGGCGGGGGCGCTATTGATGACCTTGTGCGAGTTTTACAACCGGGGTAAAGCGCAGAAAAAGCTGGGGGAAAGTACGCCGCAGGCCTTTCTGGAAGGGCTGCGGCGCGAGGTTTAAAGAATGTCGAGCACATCTTCCGGCGGACGCCCGATGCGCGCCTTGCCGTTTGCCACCACAATTGGGCGTTCAATGAGCTTCGGATTGTCAACCATCGCCTGCACGAGCTCAGCTTCAGTGAGACGCGGGTCGTCCAGGTTAAGTGACTTATAGAGATCCTCTTTCTGGCGCATCAACTCACGTGCACTGCCCATGCCCAGCATATGAAGGAGCTGGCGGATCGTCTGCGCGTCAGGCGGTGTCTCCAGATACAGCACTACTTCAGGCTCTACGCCGTTGGATTTCAGCAGGCTGAGGGTGTCGCGGCTCTTGGAGCAGCGAGGGTTATGGTAGATTTTTACCGCGTCAGTCATATTTTCTTCCTTTTTACATCTTTTCGTACGGCTTGAAGCGCTGCTGTAGCGCGCGCAGCTGATCGATACGCGCATCGTAACGGGCCTGTTGCAGGCTGCCAAGTTTGACCTGCGAACTGGCGCTGCTGAGCATCGAAATGGCCTGATCCAGACGCCCCACCAGGGCAAACCCTTCGGCACGTGCCGCCAGCTCCTGATCGCGGTTGCCCAGCTGGGCTTCTGCCTGAGCGAGCAGATCCCAGCCGTTTTGATCGTCTTTATTGTCGAAGGTGTAGCGGTTCAGAATGGTGGCCGCTTCACCCGGCTGGCCGCCCTGCAGATAAGCGTTCGCCAGGTTAAGCTGCAGCACCGGGTTGGTCCGCACCTCTTTGGCACCTTTCAGGCGGTTAATCGCATCGGCAGGTCTCTTCTGCCCCAGATCGATATCCGTGGAGAGGTCGAGATACCACGGGTTATTCGGGTCGGCGGCCAGCAACGGTTGCAGCGTTTTTCGCGCTTCGTCGTATTTGCTGGCTTCCATCGCCTGCAGGGCACGACCGTATTGCGCCGCGTTCTTCTCGCGCACGTTGCCTTTTGCCAGGGCATCCAGCAGGTCGCTGGTGAGCTGGTTGCGCCCGGAATTGTACATGCCCAGCGTTCTCACTTTCGCCATGTAGAAATCCTGTGAGGATTGCACCACCACCGGACGCATCTGATTAGCACGGTTACGCGCATCGGACAGACGGCTTTCCGGTAACGGGTGGGTGAGCAGAATTTCGGGTGGACGTGACGAGTAGCGTGCCTGATCGAGCAGTTTTTCCAGGAAGCTGGGCATGGCCTGTGGGTCAAAGCCCGAGCGCTGCAACACCTGGATGCCAATGCGGTCCGCTTCCTGTTCGTTTTGCTGGGTGAAACTGATCATCCCCTGGCGCGTGCCTGCCAGCGTGCCGGTTAATGCGGCCATCCCGGCCTGCGGACTGGCCATCGCCAGCAAAATAGAGCCCAGCGCACCCACCCAGGTCAGGGGCGCGTTGCGTTTCTGGTCTTCCATCGCACGGGCCAGATGGCGCTGGGTCACGTGGGAAATTTCGTGCGCCATGACCGACGCCAGCTGGCTTTCGTTATCGGAATAACGGAATAACGCCGAATGCAGCACCACGTTACCGCCAAAAAAGGCGAAGGCGTTGATTTCGTCGTTATTGATTAAATAGAAGTGGAAGGGGGTTTTTACCGAGTTGGCGTGCGCGACCAGGCGCATCCCCAGACCATTAATGTACTGCACCAGCAATGGGTCATTGATCAGCGGAGCACTGCCGCGCAGCTGGCGAACATAGTAATCACCCATCTGCATCTCCTGACCAATGGAGAGCGTGCTTCCTGCTGTGGTGCCCATGTCCGGCAATGAATCGGACGAATCAGCGAAAGCTGGCAACACCTGACCGACCGTTACGGCGGCAATCAGTGTCGCAACCACTGTTTTTTTCAACTGCCTGAACATAACCACTGTCCTGTATTTTGGATGTGCTAATTTGACCGATGAACCCGCATATCGTTCATCTCCACTGCCCTGCGAGTGTAGCCGTGTTGTGGCATGAAGAAAATCCCATTCATCAGGCTTTTGCGGATTGTGACAGCGATACAAAAAGCGAAAGTCTTTTTTGTGACAGTTAGATACAATTCACCTTCTGACTCCCGTCATTCGATTCAGGGAAGGGTTGTATGCTCGAAATGTTAATGCAGTGGTACCGGCGCCGGTTTAGCGACCCGGAAGCCATTGCTTTGCTGGTTATTCTGGTTGCCGGGTTCGGTATTCTGTTCTTCTTCAGCGGCCTTCTGGCACCACTGCTGGTGGCCATTGTGCTGGCCTATCTGCTGGAGTGGCCAACCGCGCGGCTGGAGAATATCGGCTGCTCCCGACGCTGGGCGACCAGCATCGTGCTGGTGCTGTTTGTTGGCATTCTGCTGTTGATGGCGTTTGTGGTCATGCCCGTCGCCTGGCAGCAGGGGATCAACCTGATCCGCGATATGCCCGGCATGTTAAATAAGCTTTCTGATTTTGCCGCCACGCTGCCGCGTCGTTATCCGGCGCTGATGGACGCGGGGATCATCGATGCGATGGCCGAAAACATGCGCGCCCGCATCATGACCATGGGCGATTCGGTGGTGAAATACTCCCTGGCGTCGCTGGTTGGGCTCCTTACGCTCGCCGTCTACCTGGTGCTGGTGCCGTTGATGGTGTTCTTCCTGGTGAAGGACAAAGACCAGATGCTCAACGCCGTGCGGCGTATTCTGCCGCGTAATCGCGGGCTGGCCGGGCAGGTGTGGGAAGAGATGAATCAGCAGATCACCAACTACATTCGCGGCAAGGTGCTGGAGATGATTGTGGTTGGGGTCGCGACGTGGATTGGCTTCCTGATCTTCGGGCTTAACTACTCGCTGCTGCTGGCGGTGCTGGTGGGGCTGTCGGTTCTTATTCCGTATATTGGCGCTTTTGTGGTCACCATTCCGGTTGTTGGGGTCGCGCTGTTCCAGTTTGGCCTGGGCACCGAGTTCTGGAGTTGCTTCGCGGTGTACCTGATTATTCAGGCCCTGGATGGCAATCTGCTGGTGCCGGTGCTGTTCTCAGAAGCGGTGAATCTGCATCCGCTGGTGATTATCTTATCGGTGGTGATTTTCGGCGGGCTGTGGGGATTCTGGGGCGTGTTCTTTGCTATTCCGCTGGCGACGCTGATTAAAGCCGTCGTCCATGCATGGCCGGATGTGCCAGCGGTGGAAGAGAAGTAGTTTTTGTGCGGCCTGATGCCCTTTTCTCACGGGGGGAGAGGGGGAAAACACTAAAAACGGCAACCAGGTTGCCGTTTTGCATTTATCTTGTAGGTCGGGTAAGGCGAAGCCGCCACCCGACACTCACTTTCAGGCACTTTGTTTCAGCCAGTTCAGCACCACGTCGTGGTGGTTGCTGGTTTTGAAGTCGTCAAAGACATGTTCCACTTTACCGTCAGCGTCAATCAGGAAGCTGATGCGGTGAATGCCGTCATAGGTTTTGCCCATAAACGTCTTCTCGCCCCAGACGCCGAACTGCTCACAGACCTGATGATCTTCGTCGGAAAGCAGCGTGAAGTTCAGCAGCTCTTTTTCAGCAAATCGTGACAGCTTTTCTGGCTTATCGGTGCTGATGCCCAGCACTTCCACGCCGGCTTTTTTCAACTCATCCATGTTGTCGCGTAAGCCGCAGGCCTGCACGGTGCAGCCCGGGGTCATGGCTTTCGGGTAGAAATAGACCAGAACACGCTGTCCCTGGAAGTCGGTCAAATTTACTTGCTCACCATCCTGATCCGGTAAGCTAAATTTCGGTGCGATGTCACCGGCTTTCAGTGGGTTCATTACTCAACTCCATCCTGTTCATGCTGCGAATAATTTACGACGCTTATACTGCCTTGCGCGTGTAATTCTGTACAGAGGGCTTTGAACGCTTGCTCGATATTTGACGCATCCTGTGATGCAGGACTGTGGGCGGTGATTTGAATAAAGAGGGTAGGAACGGCACTCTCATCAGCCGGTTGTGTGCGGGAAACCAGCTCGGCAATGTTCATCTGATGGCTGTCAAACAGAGCGGTAAAACGCTCAATCAGATGAGGGGAATCAGGAACTTCAACCTGTACCCAGACGGTGGCAGGCATGGCCGGACGCGGACGCGCATTGGTGCGTTTCATCACGATCAGCAAATCCAGCTCCGCGCCTTTCAGCGGCAGGGTAGATTCGATAAGCGTGATGGCGTTCCATGTCCCGGACAGCAGCATAATAAACGTGAACTCTTCGCCCAGCATCGCCAGACGGCTGTCCTCGATATTACAGCCGCAGCTGCTCACGTGGCGGGTAATGGTGTTCACGATACCCGGCCTGTCAGCACCCAGCGCAGTGATAACCAGGTAATGTTGTGATGAGGTTGTCAAACCTGTTCTTCCTTTGCTTGGTTAAGTCTTCCTAAGGAAAGCATAAAAAAAACATGCATACAACCGCCTGAGGGCCTCAGGTCGCTTGCTTTTATTACAGTTCCAAACGTACCATTGAGGCTCTTGTTCGCACAGAGGATGGCTCATGTTCACGGGAAGTATTGTCGCGCTTGTAACACCGATGGATGAAAAAGGTAATGTCTGCCGGTCAAGCATGAAGAAGCTGATTGATTACCATGTCGCCAATGGAACCTCGGCGATCGTTTCGGTAGGGACTACCGGTGAATCTGCAACGCTGAGCCACGAAGAGCACGGCGATGTGGTGATGTTGACCCTCGAACTGGCTGACGGACGTATTCCGGTCATCGCGGGAACGGGCGCGAATGCAACCGCAGAAGCGATCAGCCTGACCCAACGTTTTAACGACAGCGGCGTTGTTGGCTGTCTGACGGTCACCCCTTACTACAACCGTCCTACTCAGGAAGGTTTGTTCCAGCATTTCAAAGCCATCGCTGAACATACTGACTTGCCACAAATTCTGTATAATGTGCCGTCCCGTACTGGCTGCGATATGCTGCCGGAAACCGTTGGTCGTCTCTCGAAAGTAAAAAATATTATCGGGATTAAAGAGGCGACAGGGAACTTAAGCCGCGTTCATCAGATCAAAGAGCTGGTTTCAGACGACTTTATCCTGTTGAGCGGTGACGATGCGACCGCGCTGGACTTCATGCAGCTCGGTGGTCATGGCGTGATCTCCGTAACGTCGAACGTTGCGGCCCGCGATATGGCGGAAATGTGCAAGCTGGCGGCGGCAGGTCACTTTGATGAAGCCCGTCTCATTAATAAACGTCTGATGCCGTTGCACAATAAATTATTTGTCGAACCCAATCCGATCCCGGTGAAATGGGCATGTAAGGAGTTGGGACTTGTAGCAACCGATACGCTGCGTCTGCCAATGACACCGATTACCGACCACGGTCGTGAAATCGTCACTGCAGCGCTGAAGCATGCCGGTTTGCTGTAAAGTTTAGGGAGATTTGATGGCTTATTCAGTACAGAAGTCGCGCCTGGCGAAGGTTGCGAGTGTTTCGCTTGTTATGCTGCTCGCTGCCTGTAGTTCAGACTCGCGCTACAAGCGCCAGGTGAGCGGTGATGAATCCTATCTGGATGCGACCCCGCTTGCTGAACTTCATGCACCGGCTGGCATGATCCTGCCGATTCAGAACGGCGATTATAATATCCCCGTGACCAACGGCAGCGGCCCGGTGGGCAAAGCGCTTGATATTCGTCCGCCAGCACAGCCTCTGGCGCTGGTGAGCGGGGCGCGCACCCAGTTTACCGGTGATACCGCGTCTCTGATGGTGGAAAGCGCACGTGGCAGCACGCTGTGGCCACAGGTGGTGAGCGTCATTCAGTCGAAGAACTACACGATTGACAAGCGTGATGACGCCAGCCAGACGTTAACCACCGACTGGATCGAGTGGAACCGTCTGGATGAAGACCAGCAGTACCGTGGTCGTTATCAAGTCTCCGTTAAACCGCAGGGCTATCAGCAGGCGGTTACCGTTAAGCTGTTGAACCTGGAGCAGGCGGGTAAACCGGTGGCGGATGCTGCCTCTATGCAGCGTTACAGCACTGAAATGCTGAACGTGATTGCTGCGGGCCTGGATAAGAACGCCACAGACGCGGCTAACGCCTCACAGAACCGCAACGGCATGACGTTTGATGTCCAGAGCGGCGCGGATGATACCGGCCTGCCAATGCTGGTTGTTCGTGCGCCATTCAACCAGACCTGGCAGCGCCTGCCAGCGACGCTGGAGAAAGTGGGCATGAAGGTGACCGACAGCACGCGTTCAACCGGTAGCATAACCGCAACGTATAAGCCGCTGTCCGACAGCGCATGGCAGGAGCTGGGCGCACGCGATCCACAGCTCGCTTCCGGCGACTACAAGATTCAGGTAGGCGACCTTGATAACCGCAGTAGCCTGCAGTTTATCGATCCGAAAGGTCACACGCTGACCCAGTCGCAGAACGATGCGCTGGTCGCGGTCTTCCAGGCTGCATTCAGCAAATAAATACGAGGGCTGGTGAATCCAGCCCTTTTTATTTTCGTGCTACGCAAACGTGTGCGTGGCATAATATGCCCAGTTTTGAACACAAATCATCACACCAGGAGTAATCAAGATGCAGAAGCAAGCTGAGTTGTATCGTGGCAAAGCGAAGACCGTATACAGCACGGAAAACCCGGATCTGTTGGTGCTCGAGTTCCGCAATGATACGTCAGCAGGGGATGGCGCACGCATTGAGCAGTTCGATCGTAAAGGCATGGTGAACAACAAGTTCAACCACTTCATTATGACCAAACTGGCTGAAGCGGGTATCCCGACTCAGATGGAAGCGTTGCTGTCCGATACGGAATGTCTGGTGAAAAAACTGGATATGGTTCCGGTTGAGTGCGTCATTCGTAACCGTGCCGCGGGCTCCCTGGTGAAGCGTCTGGGCATTGAGGAAGGCATCGAGCTGAATCCACCGCTGTTCGATCTGTTCCTGAAAAACGACGCCATGCACGATCCGATGGTCAATGACTCCTACTGTGAAACCTTCGGCTGGGTGAATAAAGAGAACCTGGCGCGCATGAAAGAGCTGACCTACAAAGCCAACGACGTGCTGAAAAAACTGTTTGATGATGCTGGCCTGATCCTCGTCGACTTCAAGCTGGAGTTCGGTCTGTTCAAAGGCGAAGTGGTACTTGGCGACGAATTCTCACCGGACGGCAGCCGTCTGTGGGACAAAGAAACGCTGGATAAAATGGATAAAGACCGTTTCCGTCAGAGCCTGGGTGGCCTGATTGAAGCGTACGAAGCAGTGGCTCACCGTTTAGGCGTTAAGCTCGACTAACTCCCTCATCGCCAAAGGATGTTCATATCCTTTGGCGTCTTACCTTTGTTTCCTATGGTAATCTTGCCGTTAACCGCCTACGATCATAGCTATTATTAATGGAATAGTTCGAGGTAGTTATGCGCTGGCAAGGGCGTCGTGAAAGTGACAATGTAGAAGACAGACGTGGTGATAGCGGTGGCGGCCCTTCCATGGGTGGCCCCGGTTTCCGTTTACCCAGCGGAAAAGGCGGAATCATTCTGCTGATTGTGGTGCTGGTTGCGGGTTACTACGGGGTCGATCTCACCGGGTTAATGACCGGTCAGCCGCTGCAGCAACAGCAGCAATCTCAGCGCTCCATCAACCCAAATGAAGATGAAGCGGCCAAATTTACCTCCGTTATTCTCGCGACCACTGAAGACACGTGGAGCCAGCAGTTTGAGAAAATGGGGCGCAACTACCAGCAGCCGAAGCTGGTGATGTACCGTGGTGCGACCCGCACTGGCTGCGGCACCGGACACTCGGTGATGGGGCCGTTCTACTGTCCGGCAGACAGCACCGTCTATATCGATCTCTCTTTTTATGATGACATGAAACGCAAACTCGGTGCCGACGGTGATTTTGCTCAGGGCTACGTGATTGCGCATGAAGTGGGGCATCACGTGCAAAAATTGCTGGGCATTGAGCCTAAGGTTCGCCAGCTTCAGCAAAACGCCTCGCAGGCAGAGGTCAATCGCCTTTCCGTGCGTATGGAGCTGCAGGCGGACTGCTTCGCGGGCGTCTGGGGTAACAGCATGCAGAAGCAGGGCGTGCTGGAATCTGGCGACCTGGAAGAGGCGTTAAATGCCGCAGAGGCCATTGGTGACGACCGTCTCCAGCAGCAGAGCCAGGGCCGGGTTGTGCCGGACAGCTTCACTCACGGGACGTCAGAACAACGTTACACCTGGTTTAAACGCGGTTTTGACAGCGGTGACCCGGCGCAGTGCAATACCTTCGGTAAAGCCATGTAATGGTGGCGTTTGACCAACTGATTAGCCAGCTTGAGCGCACCGGCCAGCGTCGGCTGGTGGTGCTCAGCGGTGATGCGCAGTGGTCCCTGGCGCAGGCCGGGGCGCTGCGTGATACGCTTTCCGGGGATTGGGTGTGGCTGGATGAAAACCCTTCCCGGGAGATAAGCGGGCTGCTGGGGCGCGAGTTCCGGCATGCTGTTTTTGATGCCCGCGTCGGGTTTGATGTCTCAGCCTTTGCCGCCCTGAGCGGAACGCTGCGTGCCGGGAGCCTGCTGGTACTGTTGGCCCCCCCGCTTGCGGTGTGGGCAGACACGCCCGACAGTGATTCCCTGCGCTGGAGCGACAGCGCGGAACCCATCCCCACGCCGAATTTCATTCGCCACTTTTGTCAGACGATTACCCGCGACCCCGATGCAATCGTCTGGCAGCAAAACCAGCCGTTAACCCTTCCTCCATTTCCTGATGCCCCTGACTGGCAACCCGCTAACGGTGCACCCCAGCGCGAGCAGGCGGAGATCCTGCAGGCACTTCGTGCAATGCCGAAAGGCGTTGCGGCCGTTACCGCCCCGCGCGGGCGGGGAAAGTCGGCGCTTGCCGGCATGCTGCTGAACAGCATTGAGGGCAGAGCAGTTGTCACCGCACCGGCAAAGGGAGCAACGGAGGTCATCGCACGGTTTGCGGGTGAACATTTTCACTTTATGGCACCGGATGCGCTGCTGGCCTCCTCACACCATGCCGACTGGCTGATTGTCGATGAGGCGGCGGCCATACCCGGCCCTGTGCTGGAGAAGCTGGTTGCGCGCTTTCCACGGGTACTGTTAACCACGACGGTACAAGGGTATGAAGGAACCGGAAGAGGGTTTTTGCTTAAATTCTGCGCGCAGTTCAGCGCCCTGCAGCGTTATACCTTATCCACCCCCGTTCGCTGGGCTGCGGGATGTCCGCTTGAGCGGGTAGTCGCCAGCGCACTGCTGTTTGACGACACGCTCATCGACCAGCAGCCGAAAGGAGAGGTGCAACTGACCTCTCTGGCCCCCGACGCATGGGAGCACACGCCTGCACTCGCCGCGAGTGTCTACGAGCTGCTTTGTGCGGCTCATTACCGTACCTCGCCGCTGGATCTGCGCCGTATGATGGACGCCCCCGGTCAGCACGTTGCCGTCGCGCAAACGGACCCGGTCATTGCGGGCGCGCTGTGGCTGGTAGACGAAGGCGGGTTAAGCCCGGCGCTAAGTCGCGCAGTATGGGCGGGTTTTCGTCGACCTCGCGGCAATCTTGTCGCGCAGTCTCTGGCCGCGCATGGCGGCACGCCTCTGGCAGCAACGCTGAAAGGTCGACGGATCACGCGCATCGCTGTTCACCCTCACCGGCAACGGGAAGGGATCGGCCGGGCGCTCATCCACGAGGCCTGCGGGGAGGATTATCTCTCGGTGAGCTTTGGCTTTACCAATGCGCTGTGGCATTTCTGGCAGCAGTGCGGCTTTGAGCTGGTACGGATAGGCAGCCACCGCGAAGCCAGCAGCGGCTGCTATACCGCAATGGCATTATTGCCGCAAAGTGAGGCGGGGCATCGTCTGTGTGAACAGGCCCGGCTGCGCCTGCATCGCGATGCGCGCGTCTTATCATTGTGGAATGGCGAAAAGATCCCGGTGGCAGATGAGTGGGAAGCTACCCTTAATAGTGACGACTGGCTGGAGCTGGCAGGCTTTGCCTTTGCACACCGGCCCTTTGCTACGTCCGTTGCCGCATTGACGCGTTTGCTGCTCGCCGTCGATCTGCCGCTTCCGGCCCTGCGCGGTAAAATTGAGGCACGAAGAGAGGACGCTGCGCTCAGTGATGAACTGTCGCTCACCGGGCGAAAAGCGGTGCTGGCAAGATTACGCGCTGAAACGGCGCAGGCCCTTGAATGTCTTGATAAAGCACGCAGTCAGCAGCTCAAAAGTGACATTTTGCAATGGCAATTTTTTCAATGACTTCTTCAGTAAAGTGGCATGGTCATTCCCCCCGCAAGGCGTAGAATCCAGGTCATCAATTAAGGAGACCGCCATGAAACACGATCATTTTGTTGTTCAAAGCCCCGACAAACCGGCTAAACAGTTACTGTTGCTGTTTCATGGCGTTGGCGATAACGCCGTCAATATGGGAGAGATTGGTCGCTGGTTTGCACCTGTTTTTCCTGAGGCGCTGATTGTCAGTATCGGCGGCGTGGAGCCGTGTGGCCCTGACGGACGGCAGTGGTTCTCCGTTCAGGGCGTGACGGAAGAGAACCGTCAGGCGCGTATTGATGCCATTATGCCGGTCTTTATCGAAACCGTGCGTTACTGGCAGCAGCAGAGCGGCGTCGGTGCCGACGCGACCGCGCTGATTGGCTTTTCACAGGGGTCAATTATGTCGCTGGAGAGCGTGAAAGCAGAGCCGGGTCTGGCTTCGCGCGTGATTGCCTTTAACGGCCGTTTCGCGACGCTACCGACGAGCGCGACCACGCAGACGACGATCCACCTGATCCACGGTGGCGAAGACCGGGTGATTGAGCTTTCGCATGCCGTAGCTGCGCAGGAAGCCCTGATCCGGGAAGGCGGGGATGTGACGCTGGATATCGTTGACGATCTGGGTCATGCGATTGACGATCGCAGCATGCAGTTTGCGCTCGACCATCTGCGCTATACCGTACCGAAGCACTACTTTGATGAAGCGCTCAGCGGCGGTAAGCCGGACGATGATGATATTGTTGAGTTTATGTGATTATTTCCCCTCACCCTAACCCTCTTCCCTAAGGGGAGAGGGAACATGGCATCCCTCGCCCCTCTGGGGAGAGGGGCTGGGGGTGAGGGGATTACTTCTTCTGGTCTTTCTTCGGCCAGTCGTCGTCGTCATCCCACTTGTCGTTAAAATCACGATGAGGCGGAAGATCCGGCTTGTTGGCGAGGAATTTTTTATGGTCAACGCGCTTAAGATCTTTAATCACGTTAAGCAATACGCCTACCAGAAACACTAACACCAGAATCCACCAGTACTTTGCAAGCCAATCCATTCGCTATTCCTCTCAGAGCGCTCGTCAGGCGACGATTTGCTCCATAATACGTTGATACATACGGGCCAGCAGTTGTAAATCCGCGGCATTTACACACTCATTGATTTTATGAATGGTCGCGTTCACTGGCCCCAGTTCGACAACCTGAGCTCCCATGCGGGCGATAAAACGTCCGTCTGAAGTGCCACCCGTCGTCAGCAGTTGTGGCTTAATTTCATTATAGTGCTCGATGGCGTTCACCACCGCATCCACCAGTTTGCCACGCTGTGTCAGGAACGGCTGGCCGGAAAGCCACCAGTCCACGGTGTAACGCAGCTGATATTTTTCCAGCAGGGCGATAACGCGCGCTTTGATCATCTCATCGGTCAGTTCCGTGCTGAAACGGAAGTTAAACTGAACGAAACAATCGCCCGGGATCACGTTGTTGCTGCCGGTTCCTGCCTTCACGTTCGCAATCTGCATGCTGGTTGGGGGGAAGAACTCATTGCCTTTGTCCCACTCAATGCTCACCAGTTCACTCAGCATCGGCGCTGCGCGGTGAACTGGGTTATCGGCCAGATGCGGGTACGCCACGTGTCCCTGTACGCCGTGAATGGTCAGGTTACAGGTTAACGAACCGCGGCGGCCATTTTTCACCACATCGCCCACCACCTCGGTGCTGGACGGCTCGCCGACCAGACAGTAGTCCAGACGCTCGTTGCGGGCCATCAGGGCCTCAACAACCTTGACGGTGCCGTTATGGGCGCTGGCTTCTTCATCAGAGGTAATGAGAAACGCGAGACGGTTTTTATGGTTCGGGTGCTGGGCGACAAAGCGCTCAGCCGCCACAACCATTGCCGCCAGGGAACCTTTCATGTCTGCGGCACCGCGGCCAAAGAGCATGCCATCGCGGATGGTTGGTTCAAATGGAGGGTTGATCCAGCGGTCCGCATCACCTGCGGGAACCACGTCGGTATGCCCGGCAAAGGCCAGCGTTTCGCCCTGGCCACGCCACGCCCAGAAATTCTGGGTGTCGCCAAAATCCATACGCTCCACGGTAAAACCGATGGCACGCAGGCGCTCAATCATTAATGCCTGACAACCTGCGTCGTCCGGGCTAAGGGAAGGACGGCGAATAAGCTGCTGAGTCAGCTCAATGACCGGGCATGACATAAACTACACCTCAACGAAAAAAGTCGGAATAAAGGGTTTCACTGAAACCCAGCAGCATAGGCTGCCCGGGCGCGCAGAGCAATGGGCGTTTGATGATTGCTGGCATTTCAAGCATCAGATTTGCTGCGCTGTTGGCATCCTTGATGCTGGCACGCAGTGATTCGTCCAGCTTGCGCCAGGTCGTGCCGCGGGTGTTCAGCAGCGCTTCCCACCCCAGTTCGTTAATGGCGGTATGCAGAAATTCTGCATCAAGCCCATCGGCACGGTAATCGTGGAAGCGGTACTCGACGTTGTTAGCTTCGAGCCAGCGACGGGCTTTTTTGATCGTGTCACAATTTTTAATGCCGTACATGACAACCATGTTGAATCCTTTTGTTCTTATGACCATTAAATGTTCAGTAAATTCGAAGATATATCCTTAAACGGAATATAACACATTCAGAAACGCTCTGGATTAACACCTCTTTTTAATTCAACTCACACCTGTACGCTGAATATTCTTTCATCATTTAAGCATAGATGTCCATCAGGTATAAATTGTCTGTAAACTCAGCGGGTAAAATAAAACTCACCCGTGCGTAGGGTTATTTCAAAATATTGCTGGCCGTCACACAAAATTTAAGGTTCTCCGTTCATATTTATCATAAATCCAGCGCGCAGACGGGGTACAATCACAGCAATCGGTTAAATTGTCTTCACAATGATGATACGTTTTCGTAGAATGCGCATAATAATAAGAGAGGTTGTTATGATTGAACGTGAACTGGGGAACTGGAAAGATTTTATCGAAGGCATGCTTCGTAAATGACATTCAGTAAGAATTGCAAGAGCACTTAAATAAGTAAAATAACCATAGTGTGAATTAATCACACAGTAAAAAGGCGGCCTACTGAGCCGCCTTTTTTATTTTCACTATCTTATTCAGGCCGTTCCTTGAGCGGGAAGCGGCGACGTACCAGCACGAAGAACAGCGGCACAAAATAAATGGCCAGGATCGTGGCTGAAATCATTCCTCCCATGACGCCTGTACCTACCGCATGCTGGCTGCTGGAGCCTGCACCTGAGCTGGTTGCCATCGGTAACACCCCGAAGACAAACGCCAGCGAGGTCATCAGGATTGGACGTAAGCGCTGACGGCAGGCATGCAGCGTGGACGCCATCAGTTCATGGCCTTTCGCATTCATCTCATTGGCAAACTCAACAATCAGGATGGCGTTTTTCGCCGACAACCCAATCACGGTGAGCAGCCCCACCTGAAAGTAAACGTCGTTCTCCAGACCGCGCATCCAGGTGGCGAGCAGCGCGCCGATCACGCCAAGCGGTACCACCAGCATGACCGAGAACGGGACTGACCAGCTTTCATACAGCGCCGCAAGACAGAGGAAGACCACCAGCAGCGAAAGCGCGTAAAGCGCGGGAGCCTGCGCCCCGGAGAGCCGCTCCTGATAAGACATGGCCGTCCACTGCAGACCAAAGCCAGCGGGCAGCTGTTGCACCAGCTTTTCCATGGTGTCCATCGCCGTACCGGTGCT
This sequence comes from Enterobacter cloacae subsp. cloacae ATCC 13047, assembly GCF_000025565.1. Lineage (NCBI taxonomy): Bacteria > Pseudomonadati > Pseudomonadota > Gammaproteobacteria > Enterobacterales > Enterobacteriaceae > Enterobacter > Enterobacter cloacae. The sequence continues at coordinate 3,850,125 of NC_014121.1, read as the reverse complement.
GACGCCCGGCGCGGCTTCACCGACGATCTCAACGGCGGAATAGCCGTTATAGCGCTCCAGACGCGGAGAACCGCTCTCCCAGTGCGAGGAGGCGAAGGCGGAGAACGGCACCATGCCGCCCGCATTGTTGCGGACATACCAGCGGTTAATATCGTCCGGCAGCATGCGGTATGGCGCGGCGGATTGCACATACACTTTTTTAACGCGACCGCGATCCATAAAGTCATTCACATAACTTGAACCCCACGCCGTTTGTAGCGTGTCGTTGATGTCGTCGATGGAAACGCCCAGCGCCTGCGCCTTACGCTGATCAATATCGACCTGCAGCTGCGGGCTGTCATCCAGACCGTTGTGACGGACGCGGGTCAGACCCGGATCTTTACCGGCCAGCTCTAACAGTTTGTCGCGCGCCGCCATCAGCGCCGTGTGGCCCGCACCGGCATGGTCCTGCAACTCCATGTCAAACCCGGCAGAACTGCCGAGACCGCTGATGGCCGGTGGGCTGCTGGCAAAAACACGAGCCTCTTTGATACGGGAGAAGGCTTTGGTCGCGCGTTCGATAATGGCAAACGAGGTGCCCGTTTTCGTATCGCGTGCGTCCCAGTCTTTCAGGCGCACAAACATACGCGCAACGTTCTGCCCGTTCCCGCCCGGGCCGGAGCCGACGGTGGAGAAGACCGACACCACGTTATCTTTCTCTTTGGTAAAGAAGTACTGCTCCACCTTCTGAACTACCTTCAGCGTTTGCTGCTGCGTTGATCCGCTCGGGAGCTGCACCGAAGTGATGAACATCCCCCGGTCTTCCTGCGGCAGGAACGAAGTCGGCAGATGCAGGAACAGCCACACCATACCGCCCAGCAGCACAACATAAATCATCATCCAGCGCAGGCTGCGGTGCAGCACCTTGCCGACGGCGGTTTCATAACGCGCGGCACTGCGGTTGAACATGCGGTTAAACCAGCCAAAGAAGCCCTTCTGACCGTGCTGCTCCCCTTTATGTAGCGGCTTGAGGAGGGTGACGCAGAGGGCAGGCGTGAGGATCAACGCCACCAGCACCGAGAGCACCATTGCGGAGACGATGGTGATTGAAAACTGACGATAAATGGCGCCGGTTGTGCCGCCGAAAAACGCCATCGGGATAAAGACCGCCGAGAGCACCATCGCGATGCCAACTAACGCCCCCTGAATTTGTCCCATCGATTTACGCGTGGCCTGACGCGGGGAAAGCCCTTCCTCGCTCATGATGCGCTCGACGTTTTCGACCACCACGATGGCATCGTCCACCAGCAGGCCAATCGCCAGCACCATTGCAAACATCGTCAGGGTGTTAATGCTGTAACCAAACGCATAAAGCACGGCGAAGGTACCCAGCAGCACCACCGGAACGGCAATGGTCGGGATCAGCGTTGCGCGGAAGTTTTGCAGGAACAGGTACATGACCAGGAAGACCAGCGCGATCGCTTCCAGCAGCGTTTTCACCACATCTTCAATAGAGGCTTTAACGAAGGAGGTGGTTTCGTAGGCGACTTTGTATTCCAGCCCGTGGGGAAAATAGTGCGACAGCTCATCCAGACGATCCAGCACCAGCTGCGCGGTGGCCATTTCATTGGCCCCGGAGGCCAGTTTAACCCCCAGACCGGAGGCCGGATTACCGTTAAAGCGGCTGAGATAATCATATTTCTCTGCCCCCATTTCTACCGTGGCGACATCGCCCAGGCGGACCTCTGAACCATCCTGATTTACGCGCAGGGTAATGTTGCGAAACTGCTCCGGGGTCTGAAGCAGCGACTGTGAGTTAATGGTGGCATTCAACGCTTGTTTATCGACGGAGGGCGTTCCCCCCAGTTGTCCCACCGCAATCTGGGCGTTCTGGGATTTAATGGCATCCGTCACGTCGGTTGCCGTCATCTGGAAGCTGTTCAGCTTATTCGGATCAAGCCAGATACGCATTGAATACTGAGAGCCGTAAGCGTCGATATCACCGACGCCGTTAATACGGCTGAGGGGATCCTGAATATTACTGGCGACGTAGTCCGCAATGTCCTGCTTATCCATGGAACCGTCGGTAGAGACAAACGCAATAGTCAGGATGTTGGTGTCACCGGTTTTACGTACGGTAACCCCCTGATTCTGCACCGCCTGAGGCAGTTTACGCATCGCCGACTGCAGCTGGTTTTGCACCTGCTGTACGGCTTCGTCCGGATCCGTACCGGCGGTAAAGCTCAGGGTGACGGTCGCCTGGCCCGTGGCGCTACTCTGCGAGGACATGTACATCAGGTTATCCAGACCCGTCATGTTCTGCTCGATAACCTGCGTAACGGTATTTTCCAGCGTTTGTGCTGAAGCTCCGGGGTAGTTTGCCGTGACGCGCACGTTTGGTGGTGCCAGGTCGGGATATTGCTCAACAGGAAGTGAAGTAATGGCCAGGACACCTGTCAGACACAACAGAATGGCAAGTACCCAGGCAAAAATGGGGCGATCGATAAAAAAATTCGCCATGAAAATGAGACCTCGTTTTGCTGCACGTCATTATTGTTTATTGCCCGCATCACTTTAGCGGCAAGACGAAGACCAAACGTGGAGAAATAAAGGAGATAGTGTAAATTATCATGCGCTTTTCTCTGCGCTTCACCTTTTACCGTTATTTACCTCCCGGCCCCGTTTGTCGGGAAGATCACGCTCACCAGCGTCCCCCCGTTTTGCGGCTGGGAAAAGTGCAGCGTTCCGCCAAGTCTCGCCGCCCGTTCGCGCATAATATTCAGCCCGTAATGTCCCGGCGGCTCGCTGGCTTCGCCAATCCCGATACCGTTATCGCGAATGCTGACGCTGTGGGTGCCGTCAGCAGACGTCACGCAGCTGACGGTTATCTCGCTGGCCTGGGCGTGCTTCATCGCATTCAACACCGCTTCACGCACGATCTGCAGCAAATGCACCTGTTTCTGGGCATCCAGCGCCAGCGAGGAGAGGCGGCAGTCGAGGTGCAGCTTTGCCTGCGTCTGGCTCTGTAACCCGTCCAGTGACTCCTGTAGGGCCGCGGGCAGATTGGCGTGGTTAAGCGTCAGGCGGAAGGTGGTAAGCAGTTCCCGCAATTGATGCCAGGCGTTGTTAAGCTCGCGGGAAAAGTCGGTGATAATGGTCTGCGCCGGGGCATTTTCCTGCGGGATAGCGCGTTTCAGTAGCGCCAGCTGAATACGTAAATACGACAGTACCTGCGCCAGGGAATCGTGCAGCTCGCGGGCGATCGTCGCGCGTTCTTCCATCAGCAGCAACTGCTGGTAGTGCTTTTGCGCCTGGTTGAAATACAGTCCGCGTCCGAGCATTGTCGCCACGCTTTCCATCAGCGGCAGAGGAACGTGGCCCGTCTCGCTTTGCCAGCGTAATTCCCCGTACAGGGTATCCTGCATCAGCACGGGCAGCGTTTGGACAGGGCTCCCGGTTGATTCGATACCCTCACTGAGCCGCCAGTCGTCGCTGGTGCGCAACTCCAGGTAGTTCATCTGCGTGTACTCATGCACTATCTGCAAAATATGCCGGAAACAGTGGCTGTCTATCTGGCCGGTATTCAGTGCCTGAGAGCATTTAAACAGCATCTCGAGCTGCTGATGCGCCTCATTCAGATGCTGCGTCTTTTCCGCTACGGAGTGTTCAAGCGAGCGATACAGCGTATGCAGCTCGGCAGACATGTGGTTGAACGCCCGGGAAAGTTGGCCCAGCTCGTTTGGCAGCGCGGTATCCGGTGCAGGCGTATCGAATTGCCCCCGCTCAATGCGCTCGCTGGCCGCCACCAGATTATTCAGCGGTAACACCACCTGGCGGCGGATGCGTCGCAGGGTAAAGATCGTCAGGATAAGGATGCCCATCCCGCCCGCCAGGGAGATCAGAATCACCGCCCGGATTTTATGTTCGGTGTAGTGCTGAAGGGCGAGCACAAAGGCGTCAATCCGGCCGACAAAGTCTTCAATGTGGGCCTGATACCACCCGATATCGCCGCGAGCGATGTGGTTGTCCATCTCCTGCCATGCCAGATGCAGCTGCTGATAGCGCGCCTTAACATCGTCCGGCACGTACCAGCGGCTCAGCTTCTGTAGCGCAGGGGCGCTCAGCGTCTGCTGCCAGCTCTCGCGATGCGCCGCCAGGGCGTCGCTGTTGCGTTGCATCTCATAGCCCAGACGGTAGCTCTGCATTCGCAGGGAACCGGCAATATTGATGGCTGCTGCATCCCGCTGGCTGCTGGCAAGCGTGAACAGTGCGACGGTGCTGGTCAGAACGGACAGCACGATAATGGAAATGAAAGCCCGGGCCAGGCTTCCGGAAACGGGTCGTTTAACGGTCACAGAACAGCTTCCTGAAAAAAATTGATCTGCCACAGGTTCACTGGAGATAGTTCGGCTTCCTGGGCATTTGTACATTGCCTGATAGCGCCGCCGTGGGTAAATACAATATTCCTATAAAGAATAAGGTTATTGAACCAAAAACAGGTGTCGTTATGAATCGTTTTATTATGGCCAACAGCCAGCAGTGTATAGGGTGCCGTGCCTGCGAAGTGGCCTGCGTGATGGCGCACAACGATGAACAACACGTGCTGAGCGAACGCCATTTTCATCCCCGCATCACTGTCCTGAAATCTGGCGCGAAGAGCACGCCTGTAATCTGCCACCATTGCGAGAATGCGCCCTGCGCGCAGAGTTGCCCTAACGGGGCCATCAGCAAATGCGATGACAGCGTACAGGTGAATCAACAAAAATGCATTGGCTGTAAAGCCTGCGTGGTTGCCTGTCCGTTCGGCACGATGGAGATCGTTATTACGCCTCTCGACAAGGACAACGTAAAAGCCTCGGCGCATAAATGCGATCTTTGCCACACGCGCCCACAGGGCCCGGCCTGCATCGAAAATTGTCCGGCACAGGTGCTTACCCTGGCGACGCCCGCCGTGCTGAATCACCTGGCGAAAACCCGCCGCCAGCGCACCGCCCGTCAGGAGGCGCAGCCCTGGCACGGCGAGGCGGTAAGGCCAGAACTGCCGCACACCCGCTTTGAGCAGATGAGAAACACACCGCGACGCGGGGAGCCGGATAAACTCGCCGCGAATGCACGCGTCAGCCATTTTCAGGAGATCTACCTGCCGTTTCGGGCAGAGCAGGCCGCGCGTGAGGCATCGCGCTGCCTGAAGTGCGGCGAACACAGCATTTGTGAATGGACCTGTCCGCTGCACAACCATATCCCCCAGTGGATTGAACGCGTTAAAGCGGGGGATATCGCCGGGGCGGTTGAGCTTTCACACCAGACCAACTGTTTACCTGAAATTACCGGCCGCGTCTGCCCGCAGGACCGATTATGTGAAGGCGCCTGTACCGTGCGTGATATCTCAGGCGCGGTGACCATTGGCAACATCGAGCGCTATATCTCTGACCAGGCGCTGGCGATGGGCTGGAAGCCGGATCTGAGCGGCGTGACACCGGTTGATAAACGTGTGGCGGTGATTGGCGCGGGGCCTGCGGGGCTTGCCTGTGCCGACGTGCTGGCGCGCAGCGGTGTCAGCGTCACGGTCTATGACCGGCACCCGGAGATTGGCGGCTTGCTGACGTTTGGTATCCCGGCCTTTAAGCTCGATAAATCGCTGCTCGCACGGCGCAGGGAGATATTCACGGCCATGGGGATCCAGTTCGTTCTGAACTGCGACGTCGGACAGGATGTGCCGATGTCACAGCTGCAACGCGAATACGATGCACTGTTTATTGGTGTGGGAACCTATCGTTCCATGAAAGCGGGTATCGCGCATGAAGATGCGCCCGGCGTCTATGACGCGTTACCTTTCCTGGTGGCAAACACCCGCCACGTGATGGGGCTTGAGGCAACAACCAAAGAGCCATTTATCGATACCCGGGGGCTGAACGTGGTGGTGCTCGGCGGGGGCGATACCGCCATGGACTGTGTCCGCACCGCGTTACGTCACGGTGCGGCAAAGGTAACCTGTGCCTACCGCCGGGATGAAGCCAATATGCCGGGCTCGAAAAAAGAGGTGAAGAATGCGAAGGAAGAGGGCGCCGCGTTTGAGTTTAACGTTCAGCCCGTGGAGTTAACTCTGGCACCTGACGGACAGGTCAACGGCATTCGCATGCTGCGTACCGAACTCGGCGAACCGGATGCTCAGGGCCGTCGTCGGCCGGTACCGATAGCGGGGAGCGAATTTGTGATGCCTGCGGATGCGGTGATCATGGCATTTGGTTTCAATCCACACGAGATGCTGTGGCTGCAGGCGCAGGGCGTGGAGACGGATAGCTGGGGACGAATTATCGCCTCGGTGGAGAGCCGCTATCGCTATCAGACCTCTAACCCGCAAATTTTCGCAGGCGGTGACGCCGTACGCGGCGCAGATTTAGTTGTCACCGCCATGGCGGAAGGGCGACATGCCGCGCAGGGTATCCTCGACTGGCTGGGCGTCAGCGCGTTAAAAACGCATTAAATCGGGTGGGCGACAAAGCGGGGTTCACGGCGTAATATAGGCAGACTCATTGTGTTGTGGAGCCCGTATGACCCTGAAAATTGACGTTATCAAAGACAAAATCCTTTCTGATAATTACTTTGTCCTGCGTAACATCACCTATGATTTAACGCGTAATAACGGGGACGTGATCCGCCACAAACGTGAGGTTTACGACCGCGGCAATGGGGCAACCATTCTGCTTTATAACCGTGAAAAGCAGAGCGTGGTGCTGATCCGCCAGTTCAGGGTGGCGACGTGGGTCAATGGCAATCCGGACGGACGGCTGATTGAAACCTGCGCTGGTCTGCTGGATGACGATGAGCCGGAAGTATGTATCCGCAAAGAAGCCATCGAGGAGACGGGCTTTGAAGTGGGTGAGGTTAAAAAAGTTTTCGAACTGTTTATGTCACCCGGCGGCGTGACGGAAATCGTCCATTTCTTTATTGCCGAATACAGCGATGCGCATCGTATCCATCAGGGCGGTGGCGTGGAAGATGAAGATATCGAGGTGCTGGAGATACCGTTTGTCCAGGCGCTGGAGATGATCCGTACCGGGGAAATTAAAGATGGTAAGGCTGTAATATTACTGCAGTATTTACAAACAACCGGGCTGATGGATCCCTCTTTCGAACGGATGTAGTTTGTTTTTCGGATAAATCTATCCGATAAATCCGATTGAGCAACCCCGGCGGGAACACGAAGATACTGCCCAGTTAAGCGTTTTCGTTCCGGGATTGTGCCATTCATGCGCTACTGCGTTATTATTTTTTTCCTGATTTGTGTGCTCCCCGCGCCTCGTGTGTGGGCTGCGCCTGCACAGCAATCATTCTCAGACTGGCAGGTGACCTGCAATAACCAGAATTTTTGCCTGGCACGCAACACCGGTGAACACCGTGGTCTGGTGATGACGCTTAGCCGCAGCGCTGGCGCGAAAACCGATGCCTCGTTACGTATCGATCTCGGCGGTCTTTCAGACCCGTCTGTCAAAGAGCCTGCAATTGCGCCGCGCCTGCTGCTGGATGGGGTGCCCGTGACGCTGGAGCGCCAGCACTGGCAGTTAACGCCCTGGCATCTGAAAACGGACGATGCTGCGACCATCACTGCATTTCTTAAGCATATCCAGGAAGGGAAAGCGCTAACCCTGCGTGATGGCAAGCAGGCGATCTCCCTCAGTGGCCTGAAAGCGGCGCTGTTGTTTATCGATGCGCAGCAAAAGCGCGTCGGCAGTGAAACCGCCTGGATTAAAAAAGGTGACGATCCGCCGTTAAGCGTGCCGCCCGCACCGGCCCTGAAAAAGGTGGCGGTTGTGAATCCCACCCCGACACCGCTCTCCCACAGCGAACTGAACGATCTGCTGGATTATGGTACCTGGCGGATGAATAACAGCCAGTGCTCGCTCGACCCCAACCGTCGGGAAGTGCGCGTCACTGCGCTTACCGATGACAAAGCGCTGCTGATGGTCAGTTGCGAAGCGGGGGCCTATAACACCGTCGATCTGGCCTGGCTGGTATCACGTAAAAAACCGTTTTCTTCCCGTAGCGTCAGGCTGCGTCTGCCGTTTACGCCGTCCAGCGGCAGCAGTGAAATGGAGTTAATGAACGCTCGCTTTGATGAGAAAACGCGTGAGTTGACCACCCTGGCGTTAGGGCGGGGGATTGCCGACTGCGGTATCCAGACGCGCTGGCGCTTTGACGGCCAGCGCTTCCGTCTGGTGCGTTATGCCGAGGAGCCCAGCTGCGATAACTGGAATGGGCCAGATGCCTGGCCCACGTTGTGGATCACACGCTAGTTTTGCCGGGTGGCGCTAAAGCACGCTTAACGCCTTCTCAACGACGTTCTCAACGGTAAAACCGAAATACGGGAACAGCTTGTCGGCCGGCGCCGATTCACCGTATCCCCGCATGCCGACAATGGCCCCTTTCAGCCCGACATATTTGTACCAGTAGTCGGCAATGCCAGCCTCAACCGCCACGCGGGCCGTCACGCTGGATGGCAGGACCGATTCACGATATGCCTCATCCTGTGCGTCAAAGATGTCGGTTGAAGGCAGGGAAACCACGCGCACCGCGTGACCTTCGGCAGTCAGCTTCTCCGCCGCTTTGACGGTAATCTCCACCTCGGAACCGGTGGCAATCAGGATCACATCCGGCTTGCCGCCGCTGTCCTTCAGAATGTAACCGCCGCGGGCAATGTCTTTCACCTGCTCCGGCGTGCGTTCAATCTGCGCCAGGTTCTGACGTGACAGGATCAGCGCCGTCGGTCCATTATGGCGCTCTACTGCCAGCTTCCAGCCCACCGCGGCCTCGACCTGATCGCACGGACGCCAGGTGCTGAAGTTTGGCGTCAGGCGCAGGCTCGCCAGCTGTTCAACGGCCTGGTGGGTTGGCCCGTCTTCCCCAAGCCCGATGGAGTCATGGGTGTAAACCATAATCTGCCGCGCTTTCATCAGGGCCGCCATGCGCGCGGCGTTACGGGCGTATTCCACAAACATCAGGAAGGTGGCGGTGTAGGGGACAAATCCCCCGTGATGAGCGATACCGTTGGCAATGGCGGTCATGCCGAACTCGCGTACGCCATAGTGAATATAGTTTCCGGCGATATCCTCTTTCAGCGATGTCGAGCCAGACCAGATGGTCAGGTTGCTGGGGGCCAGATCCGCCGAACCGCCCAGCAGTTCAGGCAGGATTGGGCCAATCGCATTCAGGGTGTTTTGCGATGCCTTACGGGTGGCGATTTTGGCCGGGTTAGATTGCAGGTTTTCAATCAGCGCCTGCGTTTTCTCTTCCCAGTCCTCCGGTAGACCTCCGCTCATGCGGCGGGTGAATTCGGCCGCCAGCTCCGGGTAGGCCTTTTTGTAGGCGGCAAATTTCTCGTTCCAGGCGTGCTGGGCCTTTTCACCCTCTTCACGGGCATCCCATGCGCGGTAAATCTCTTTCGGAATTTCGAACGGCGGATATTTCCATCCCAGTTTCTGCCGGGTCAGCGCCACTTCCTCATCACCCAGCGCCGCACCGTGCGCCTCTTCTTTACCTGCTTTGTTCGGCGAACCAAAGCCGATAACCGTGCGGCAGATAATCAGCGACGGTTTGTCCTTCACGCTTTGCGCTTCCTGAATTGCTTTTTTCACCGCCTCGGGATCGTGGCCGTCAATTTCATGCACCACATGCCAGTGGTAGGCTTCAAACCGTTTTGCCGTGTCGTCGGTAAACCAGCCCTCGGTTTCCCCGTCTATGGAGATGCCGTTGTGGTCATAGAAGCCAATCAGCTTGCCCAGCCCCAGCGTGCCCGCGAGCGAACAGACCTCATGGGAGATCCCCTCCATCAGACAGCCGTCACCCATAAAGACGTAAGTGTAGTGATCGACGATGTCATGCCCCGGCTGGTTAAACTGCGCACCCAGCGTGCGTTCCGCGATGGCCAGCCCAACGGCGTTGGCTAAACCCTGTCCCAGCGGCCCGGTGGTGGTTTCCACCCCTGGCGTATAGCCAATCTCCGGGTGGCCGGGGGTTTTCGAATGCAGCTGGCGGAAGTTTTTCAACTCTTCGAGCGGCAGATCGTAGCCGGACAAATGCAGCAGGCTGTAGAGCAGCATCGACGCGTGGCCGTTAGAGAGAATAAAACGGTCGCGATCGTACCAGGTGGGGTCGTTAGGGTTGTGCTTCAGGAAATCATTCCACAACACTTCGGCAATATCTGCCATGCCCATTGGTGCGCCAGGGTGGCCGGAATTGGCTTTTTGCACGGCATCCATGCTGAGGGCGCGAATGGCATTGGCTAACTCTTTACGGGACATAGTTCACTCCGTGGCAAGGTTAAAGTTTGGCGGCGAGAAGATCTTCAAGTTTGCGCTGGTCGACGGCGAACTGGCGGATGCCGTCCGCCAGTTTTTCCACGGCCATTGGGTCCTGATTGTGCTCCCAGCGGAATTCCGCTTCGGTCATGGCTTTCGGTTTGGGCAGTACGGTGGAGGTCGGTACCAGTTTACGGATCACCGTCTCTTCTTTGTCCTGCAGCTTTTTCAGCAGGTCAGGGGAGATGGTCAGACGGTCACACCCTGCCAGCGCCAGGATCTGCTCGGTGCGGCGGAAGCTGGCCCCCATTACGATGGTCTCGTAGCGGTGCTGCTTGTAATAGTCGTAGATATTACGTACCGACTTCACGCCCGGGTCTTCTTCTACCACGTACGGATCCATCGGCTGTTTTGCCTGATACCAGTCGTAGATGCGCCCGACGAACGGTGAGATCAGGAATACGCCCGCTTCGGCACAGGCGCGCGCCTGCGCAAACGAGAACAGCAGCGTCAGGTTGCAGTGGATCCCCTCTTTTTCCAGCACTTCCGCCGCGCGGATGCCTTCCCAGGTGGAGGCGAGCTTAATCAGAATGCGTGATTTGTCGATCCCCTGCTCCTGGTAGAGTTCGACGAGGCGGCGGGCTTTATTGATGCTCTTCTCTTTATCGAAGGAGAGGCGGGCGTCGACTTCGGTGGAGACGCGCCCCGGGATGCTTTTCAGAATTTCCGCACCGAAATTAACCGCCAGCTTGTCACTGGCTTCGGCAACCTGTTGTTCCTGGGTTTTGCCGCGCTGTTTGCCATAGGCAATGGCGTCATCAATCAGATGACTAAAATGGGAAAGCCCTGCCGCTTTGAGCAGCAGCGACGGGTTGGTGGTTGCGTCTTCAGGCTGGTAGTGCCGAATCGACTCGATATCGCCGCTGTCTGCAACCACGGTAGTGAATTGTTTGATGCCGTCAAGTTGGTTCATAAGTCATGACTCCTTGAAAATAAAAGCGTTAGACGAGTGCGTTAGTTCACACTTCTGGAAAAATCATGATGGACTTAACAAAAAAGCATAGCAGACGGGGGAGGCATTGCTTTTGAGACGGGTAACATGGCTGTTATAAATTGATAACAATTTTTAATGTGTGATGGTGAGAGTTTGGCAGCCTTCAAAGTTTATGCCGCAGCCTGCGGCGATACTATCTGACCGATACGTAAAAGGAATAACAAGATGGACGATCAGTTAAAACAGAGTGCCCTCGATTTTCACGAGTTTCCTGTCCCGGGTAAAATTCAGGTCTCCCCGACAAAACCGCTGGCAACCCAGCGCGACCTGGCGCTGGCCTACTCGCCGGGCGTGGCGGCACCGTGTCTCGAAATTGAAAAAGATCCGCTGGCCGCTTACAAATATACCGCGCGCGGCAACCTGGTCGCTGTGATCTCTAACGGTACGGCGGTGCTGGGCCTGGGCAACATTGGTGCGCTGGCCGGTAAGCCTGTGATGGAAGGGAAGGGCGTTCTGTTCAAGAAATTCGCCGGTATCGACGTGTTTGATATCGAAGTGGACGAACACGATCCCGATAAATTCATCAACGTCGTGGCGGCGCTGGAGCCGACCTTTGGCGGTATTAACCTCGAAGACATCAAAGCGCCGGAATGTTTCTACATTGAGCAGAAACTGCGTGAACGTATGAACATTCCCGTGTTCCATGATGACCAGCACGGGACGGCGATTATCAGCACCGCCGCCATTCTTAACGGCCTGCGCGTGGTGGAGAAAAATCTCTCTGACGTGCGCATGGTAGTTTCCGGCGCGGGTGCGGCGGCCATTGCCTGTATGAACCTGCTGGTGGCGCTCGGGATGCAGAAACACAACATTGTGGTCTGCGACTCCAAAGGCGTGATCTACAAAGACCGCGAACCGAACATGGCGGAAACCAAAGCAGCCTACGCGGTGGACGACGACGGCAAGCGTACGCTTGAGGATGTCATTGACGGCGCGGATATCTTCCTGGGCTGTTCAGGCCCGAAAGTGCTGACCCAGGAGATGGTGAAGAAGATGGCGCGTGCGCCAATGATTCTGGCGCTGGCGAACCCCGAGCCGGAAATCCTGCCGCCGCTGGCGAAAGCGGTGCGTGAAGATGCCATCATCTGTACCGGTCGCTCCGACTACCCGAACCAGGTGAACAACGTGCTCTGCTTCCCGTTCATCTTCCGTGGGGCGCTGGACGTAGGCGCGACGGCCATTAACGAAGAGATGAAGCTCGCGGCGGTGCACGCCATTGCGGAGCTGGCACACGCCGAGCAGAGCGAAGTGGTTGCTTCAGCCTATGGCGATCAGGATCTGAGCTTTGGCCCGGACTACATCATTCCAAAACCGTTCGACCCGCGTCTGATTGTCAAAATCGCGCCAGCGGTTGCGAAAGCGGCGATGGACTCCGGCGTGGCGACGCGCCCGATAACCGATTTCGATGCTTACGTGGATAAGCTCACCGAGTTTGTTTACAAAACTAACCTGTTTATGAAGCCGATTTTCTCTCAGGCTCGTGCCGACGCGAAGCGGGTGGTGCTGGCGGAAGGGGAAGAGGCGCGCGTGCTCCATGCCACGCAGGAGCTGATCACCTTAGGGCTGGCGAAGCCGATCCTGATTGGCCGCCCGAGCGTTATAGAGATGCGTATCCAGAAGCTGGGCCTGCAGATCAAACCGGGTGTTGATTTTGAGATCGTCAACAATGAATCCGACCCGCGCTTTAAAGAGTACTGGAGCGAATACTACGCGATCATGAAACGTCGCGGGATCACTCAGGAGCAGGCGCAGCGGGCGGTGATCAGCAACACCACGGTGATTGGCGCAATCATGGTTCATCGCGGCGAGGCGGATGCGCTAATCTGCGGCACCATCGGTGATTACCACGAGCACTTCAGCGTGGTGCAGGAGATCTTCGGCTATCGCGACGGGGTGCACACGGCCGGTGCGATGAACGCGCTGCTGCTGCCAAGCGGTAACACCTTTATCGCCGATACCTACGTCAACGACGATCCAACCCCGGACGAGCTGGCGGAGATCACCGTGATGGCGGCTGAAACCGTGCGTCGCTTTGGTATCGAACCGAAGGTGGCGCTGCTGTCGCACTCTAACTTCGGCTCCTCTAAATCTGCGGCGGCCTGCAAAATGCGACAGACGCTGGAGCTGGTTCGCGAGCGCGCACCGGAGCTGATGATTGACGGTGAGATGCACGGCGACGCCGCGCTGGTGGAGAGCATCCGCAATGAACGTATGCCAGACAGCCCGCTGAAAGGCTCAGCGAATATCCTGATTATGCCAAACGTGGAAGCGGCGCGTATCAGCTACAACCTGCTGCGCGTCTCGAGCTCTGAAGGGGTGACCGTGGGGCCGGTGCTGATGGGTGTGGCAAAACCGGTGCATGTGTTAACGCCGATTGCCTCTGTACGCCGTATCGTGAATATGGTGGCGCTGGCGGTAGTTGAGGCGCAGACGCAGCCGCTGTAAGCGCGTGGTGTCGGGTGGCGCGTTCGCTTACCCGACCTACGGGTTGACCAGGACGGATAAGCGCAGCGCCATCCGGCAGTTAAACCCAGTCCCGAACCTTAATAAACTCACTCAGGGCAGCCTCCGGGCTGCCTTCTTTTGGCTCGTAGCAGTACTCCCAGCGCACCAGCGGTGGCATTGACATCAGAATCGACTCCGTACGCCCGCCGGTTTGCAGGCCAAACAGCGTCCCGCGATCCCACACCAGGTTAAACTCCACGTAGCGCCCGCGACGGTAAAGCTGGAACTCGCGTTCGCGCACGCCGTAGTCGCTGTTTTTACGCCGTTCAACAATGGGCAGATAAGCGTCGGTATAGCCTTCGCCCACCGCACGCATAAAGCTGAACGCGGTATCAAAATCAGGCGTGTTCAGATCGTCAAAAAACAGCCCGCCAATGCCGCGCTGTTCGTCGCGGTGTTTGAGGTAAAAGTAGTCGTCGCACCACTTTTTGTATTTCGGGTAAACGTCTTCGCCAAACGGCAGGCAGAGATCGCGTGCGGTCGTATGCCAGTGCACGGCATCCTCTTCAAAGCCGTAGTAGGGGGTCATGTCGAAACCGCCCCCAAACCACCAGACCGGATCGGCCCCCGGTTTTTCCGCAATGAAAAAACGCACGTTGGCGTGGCTGGTTGGCACAAACGGGTTGTGCGGGTGTACCACCAGCGAAACGCCCATCGCCTGGAAGCTGCGGCCCGCCAGTTCAGGACGATGCGCCGTTGCAGAAGCGGGCATGGCTTCCCCGTAAACGTGGGAAAAATTGACGCCTGCCTGTTCAAAGATACCGCCGTTTCGCAACACGCGGCTACGCCCGCCGCCGCCGGCCTCGCGCTGCCAGTTATCTTCCTGAAAATTACCGCCGTCTGCAGCGGCCAGTTTCTGGCAAATCTCATCCTGCAACTGCAGCAGGAAGGTTTTTACCCGCTTTGCATTCGGTTTCATTAACGTTTCCTAGAGTGCGCTTTTTGATTATCGAACCAGTTAAAGTAACTGATGATGCCGGAGGCGATGGCATTGGCGATTTTCTGACGAAACGCCGCAGTACCAAGCAGACGCTCTTCTTCCGGGTTAGTAATGAAAGAGGTCTCCACCAGCACGGACGGAATCGACGGTGATTTCAGCACCACAAACGCTGCCTGCTCCGTGCTCTTGCTGTGCAGACGGTGCACCGGCTTAATCCGTTTGAGGATATGCGAGCCCAGCGTCAGACTGTTTTTGATGGTATCGGTCTGCACGAGGTCGAACAGCACCTGCTGTAACAGGTGATCTTTATCGGTGGCCTTCTTCCCGGCGACTTCATCCGCACGGTTTTCACGGTCGGAGAGATATTTCGCCATGGCGCTACTGGCGCCGCGATTGGAGAGGGCAAACACCGACGCGCCCGCGGCGGAAGGGTTTGTAAAGCCATCCGCGTGAATGGACATAAAGAGATCGGCACCATGCTTATGGGCAATTTCCACGCGGTCATACAGCGGAATAAAGGTGTCGCCCGTGCGCGTCAGGCGGGCGTCAATGCCGTTGCTGCGTAAAATCGATCGCACATTTTTTGCAATTGCCAGCACGACGTGTTTTTCTTTTGACCCGTTTTTGCCAATGGCGCCGGTATCAATGCCGCCGTGACCCGGGTCGAGCATGACCAGACGCTTCGCGCCTGGTTTTTTGGCTTTGGGTTTGCTGTGTCCGTTACTGGTTTTAAGCGTGCTCTCTTCTTTTGCCTGAGCCTGCTGTGCGATGCCCGTTAACGTTAAGGCCGCCAGCCCCGCTTTGAGAACCTGACGACGCGATGTGAGTGCTTTTAATGGTTTGAATGTGCTCATGCGGCCTGAATAGTAAAATTGCGGTCCTGGTGTTATATCGTATCGCGTTTAGCGTTACGACAGTCCTTATTGAGAATTGTTTTACTTTTCATTTCAATACGTGACAAAGTGACATTATGCCAAATTTTGGCGAGATTTTCCCCGGTTATTGGCTAAATGCCCTGTTCGCGCCATAATCACTGTTTTTAAACCCGAAAAGGCGGTTAATACCATGGAGATACGCATTTTTCGCCAGGAAGATTTCGAAGAGGTGATCACCCTTTGGGAGCGCTGCGATTTGCTGCGTCCGTGGAACGATCCAGAGATGGACATTGAGCGTAAGCTGAATCACGACGTCAGTCTGTTTCTGGTGGCGGAAGTGAACGGCGAAGTGGTGGGCACGGTGATGGGCGGTTACGACGGCCATCGCGGCTCTGCTTATTATCTGGGCGTTCACCCGGAATACCGGGGGCGCGGCATTGCCAATGCGCTGCTCAATCGTCTTGAGAAAAAACTGATCGCTCGCGGTTGCCCGAAAATTCAGATCATGGTGCGCGAAGATAACGACGTGGTGCTGGGCATGTATGAACGTCTGGGCTATGAACACGCTGACGTGCTGAGCTTAGGTAAGCGTCTGATCGAAGATGAAGAGTATTGAGATCCACCCGGCAGATTACGACACGCAGGGGCGTGTCAGGCTGCCTTTCTTATTCTGGTGCGTACTGCTGCTGCAGGCCCGCACCTGGGTGCTGTTTGTCATGGCCGCCGCGTCCCGCGGGCAGGGCGATACATTACTGACGCTCTTTTATCCCGATCACGACGCCTTTTGGCTCGGCCTGTTACCGGGCGTACCGGCGGTGGTGACGTTTTTGTGCAGCGGCCGACGACAGGCGATCCCACGGCTTTGGCGTGCGCTTCGCTGGCTGCTGATCCTGGCCCAGATTGCGCTGCTCTGCTGGCAGCCTGTGCTCTGGTGGTACGGTGAACCGCTTACGGGCATCGGCATTGCGCTGGTGGTGGCCGATATCGTGGCGCTGCTGTGGCTGCTGACTAACCCCCGCTTACGCGCCTGTTTTACGCATGAGTCAGATTAACGCGGCACTTTTTGCCGATGCTGCACTCCAACAAGCGTTGATTTAACACGTAAGGACGTTTCAATGAAATCGCTGCGTTTACTTTTATGCGCTCTCCCGCTGGCGTTAACCGGCTGTTCAACGCTCTCCTCCATTAACTGGTCGGCCGCTTATCCGTGGAACTGGTTTGGCTCTTCGCTGGAAGTGACCGAGCAGGGCGTGGGCAACATTACCGCCGCGACGGCGCTGGATCAGGACGCGCTTCAGGCGGCCCTGAGCAGCGACTATCGTCTGCGCAGCGGCATGAAAACTGAAAACGGCACTATCGTGCGTTACTTCGAAGCGCTGAAAGGAGACAAACTGGCGCTGGTGATTAACGGCGATAAAGGCACGGTAAACCGTATTGCCGTGCTGGACGATGCCATCCCGACGGCGAGCGGTGTAAAGGTTGGTACGCCGTTTAGCGATCTCTATAAACAGGCTTTCGGCAACTGCGCCAGCGCGCCTTCAGACGATGGCGTGGCGGTGCAATGTAAAGCGCCGGACAGCCAGCACATCAGCTACCTCTTTACCGGAACCTGGAGCGGCCCTGAAGGCTTAATGCCGTCTGACGATACGCTGAAAAACTGGAAAGTGAGCAAAATTATCTGGCAGCAGTAATTTGCGCCTGAACAATCCGTCTCGCTGAAATCCGGGTATAATACCCGCCATCAATGCCACGTTGTCGTGGCATCTTTATTTCAGGAGGAGCGATGTCTCAGGTTCAGAGTGGCATTTTGCCAGAACATTGCCGCGCGGCGATTTGGATTGAAGCCAATGTGAAAGGGGATGTGGATGCCCTGCGTGCGGCCAGCAAAGTCTTTGTGGATAAACTGGCCACCTTCCAGGCCAAATTCCCGGATGCCCATCTGGGCGCTGTGGTGGCCTTTGGCAATAACGTCTGGCGTCAGCTGAGCGGTGGCGAAGGGGCGGAAGAGCTCAAAGACTTTATCCCTTACGGCAAAGGCCTGGCACCGGCAACCCAGTACGACGTGTTGATCCATATTCTCTCTCTGCGCCACGACGTGAACTTCTCCGTTGCTCAGGCGGCGGTAGCGGCGTTTGGTGACAGCATTGACGTTCAGGAAGAAGTCCACGGTTTCCGCTGGGTGGAAGAGCGCGACCTGAGCGGCTTTGTCGACGGGACGGAAAACCCGGCAGGTGAAGAGACGCGCCGTGAAGTGGCGGTCATCAAGGATGGCGTGGATGCCGGCGGCAGCTACGTATTTGTTCAGCGCTGGGAGCATAACCTTAAGCAGCTTAACCGCATGAGTGTGCAGGACCAGGAGATGATGATTGGCCGTACCAAAGAGGCCAACGAAGAGATCGACGGCGATGTACGCCCGGTGACCTCTCACCTGAGCCGCGTTGACCTCAAGGAAGACGGTAAAGGGCTGAAGATTGTTCGCCAGAGCCTGCCGTATGGCACCGCAAGCGGAACCCATGGCCTTTATTTCTGCGCCTACTGCGCGCGTCTGTACAATATTGAGCAACAGCTGCTGAGCATGTTCGGCGATACCGACGGCAAGCGTGACGCTATGCTGCGCTTCACCAAACCGGTCACCGGCGGCTACTACTTCGCTCCATCCATTGAGCGTCTGCTGGCGCTGTAATTCCCTTCCTCCCTCTCCCTTTGGGAGAGGGTTGGGGTGAGGGCAACAGGCCGCACCCTTATTCCCTTTTCTGCTTGTAAATCACCAAACGGTATATAAAACCGTTACTCCTTTCGACCTCGTTATAAATATTATGACAATAAGATAGTCATCACATTTATAAGGGTGCGCAATGGCCGTTACTGTACTGAAAAAAGGATCCCTGGCACTGGCAGGTTTACTGCTGGTGGCACAGGCGCAGGCGACTGAGCTGCTGAACAGTTCATATGACGTCTCCCGCGAGCTGTTTGCCGCCCTTAACCCGCCGTTTGAGCAGCAGTGGGCGAAAGACAATAACGGCGACAAGCTGACCATTAAACAGTCTCACGCCGGTTCGTCCAAACAGGCGCTGGCGATCCTCCAGGGGCTGAAAGCGGACGTGGTGACCTATAACCAGGTGACCGATGTGCAGATCCTGCATGACAAAGGCAAGCTCATCCCGGCCGACTGGCAGAGCCGTTTACCAAACAACAGCTCGCCGTTCTACTCCACCATGGGCTTCCTGGTGCGTAAAGGCAATCCGAAGAATATCCACGACTGGAGCGATCTGGTTCGTTCCGACGTAAAGCTGATTTTCCCGAACCCTAAAACTTCCGGTAATGCGCGTTATACCTATCTGGCGGCGTGGGGTGCAGCGGACAAAGCAGACGGTAACGATAAAGCCAAAACCGAGCAGTTCATGACCCAGTTCCTGAAAAACGTCGAAGTGTTTGATACCGGCGGTCGCGGAGCAACCACGACTTTCGCAGAACGCGGTCTGGGCGATGTGCTGATTAGCTTTGAATCGGAAGTGAACAACATCCGCAAACAGTATGAAGCGCAGGGCTTTGAAGTCGTTATCCCGAAAACCAACATCCTGGCCGAGTTCCCGGTGGCGTGGGTGGATAAAAACGTGCAGGCAAACGGCACTGAGAAAGCGGCAAAAGCCTATCTCAACTACCTGTACAGCCCACAGGCGCAGACCATCATTACCGATTACTACTATCGCGTGAACAACCCTGACGTGATGAACAAACTGAAAGATAAATTCCCCCAGACCGCGCTGTTCCGCGTGGAGGATCATTTCGGCTCCTGGCCTGAGGTGATGAAAACGCATTTTGCCAGCGGCGGTGAATTAGACAAATTGCTGGCGGCGGGGCGTAAGTAATGTTTGCCCTCTCGACTAAACGCGTGCTGCCGGGGTTTACCTTAAGCCTCGGAACCAGCCTGCTGTTCGTCTGCCTGATTTTGTTGTTGCCGCTCAGTGCGCTGGTGATGCAGCTTGCGCAGATGAGCTGGTCCCAGTACTGGGAAGTGGTCACCAACCCACAGGTCGTAGCGGCCTATAAAGTGACGCTGCTGTCGGCGTTTGTGGCCTCGCTTTTTAACGGCGTGTTTGGCCTGCTGATGGCGTGGATTTTAACCCGCTATCGTTTTCCGGGCCGCACGCTGCTCGACGCGTTAATGGATTTACCGTTTGCACTGCCGACGGCCGTTGCCGGTTTGACGCTGGCGTCACTTTTCTCTGTAAACGGTCTGTACGGCGAGTGGCTGGCGAAATTTGACATCAAAGTGACCTATACCTGGCTCGGTATCGCGGTGGCGATGGCCTTTACCAGTATTCCGTTCGTGGTGCGTACCGTACAGCCGGTGCTGGAAGAGTTAGGCCCGGAATATGAAGAAGCGGCAGAAACGCTGGGGGCTACGCGCTGGCAGAGCTTCCGTAAAGTTGTCCTGCCTGAGCTTTCTCCGGCGCTGATGGCGGGAGTGGCGCTGTCGTTTACCCGTAGCCTCGGCGAGTTCGGTGCGGTGATTTTTATCGCCGGTAATATTGCGTGGAAAACGGAAGTGACGTCGCTGATGATTTTTATCCGTTTGCAGGAGTTTGATTACCCGGCAGCGAGCGCCATTGCCTCGGTCATTCTTGCCGCATCGTTGCTGCTGCTCTACACAATCAACACTCTGCAAAGTCGCTTTGGTCGACGTGTGGTAGGTCACTGATGGCGGAAGTAACTCAATTGAAGCGATACGATGCGCCCCGCATCAACTGGGGTAAATGGTTTTTGATTGGTACGGGCGTGCTGGTTTCTGCTCTCATCCTCGTGGTACCGACAATCTATATTTTCGTGCAGGCGTTCAGCAAAGGGATTATGCCCGCGCTGGAAAACCTGGCGGACCCGGATATGCTGCACGCCATCTGGCTGACGGTGCTGATTGCGCTGATCACCGTGCCGGTCAACCTGGTATTCGGTACGCTGCTGGCCTGGCTGGTGACGCGCTTTACCTTCCCGGGGCGTCAGATGCTGCTGACGCTGCTGGATATCCCGTTCGCCGTCTCACCGGTGGTGGCGGGTCTGGTCTATCTGCTCTTTTACGGCTCTAACGGCCCGCTGGGTGGCTGGCTGGATGAGCACAACCTGCAGGTGATGTTTGCCTGGCCGGGTATGGTGCTGGTGACTATCTTTGTAACCTGTCCGTTTGTGGTACGCGAACTGGTACCGGTGATGTTAAGCCAGGGGAGCAACGAAGACGAAGCGGCTGTGCTGCTGGGCGCGTCAGGCTGGCAGATGTTCCGCCGCGTCACGCTGCCGAATATTCGCTGGGCACTGCTCTATGGGGTGGTGCTGACCAACGCCCGCGCAATTGGTGAGTTTGGGGCGGTGTCGGTTGTATCCGGTTCCATTCGAGGTGAAACCCTGTCGCTGCCGTTACAGATTGAACTGCTGCAGCAGGACTACAACACCATCGGCTCCTTTACCGCCGCAGCGTTGCTGACGCTGATGGCTATTTTGACCCTGTTTTTGAAGAGTGTGGTGCAGTGGCGTTTAGAAAATCAGGAAAAACGTCAGCATCAGGAGGGAAATCATGAGCATTGAGATTGCCAATATTAAGAAGTCTTTTGGTCGCACCCAGGTGCTGAATGATATCTCGCTGGATATCCCTTCCGGACAAATGGTGGCGCTGCTGGGGCCGTCTGGCTCGGGTAAAACCACGCTGCTGCGTATCATCGCCGGTCTTGAACATCAGACCAGCGGACATATCCGTTTTCACGGCACCGACGTGAGCCGCCTGCATGCCCGCGATCGTAAAGTCGGCTTCGTGTTCCAGCATTACGCGCTGTTTCGCCACATGACGGTGTTCGACAACATTGCGTTTGGCCTGACCGTGCTGCCGCGTCGCGAACGCCCGGATGCGGCTACCATCAAAGCGAAAGTGACCAAACTGCTGGAAATGGTGCAGCTGGCCCACCTGGCTGACCGTTTCCCGGCGCAGCTTTCGGGCGGCCAGAAACAGCGTGTCGCACTGGCGCGCGCGCTGGCCGTGGAGCCACAAATACTGCTGCTTGATGAGCCGTTTGGCGCGCTGGATGCGCAGGTGCGTAAAGAGCTGCGCCGCTGGCTGCGTCAGCTGCATGAAGAGCTGAAATTCACCAGCGTCTTCGTCACCCACGACCAGGAAGAGGCGATGGAAGTCGCGGACCGCGTGGTGGTCATGAGCCAGGGGAACATCGAGCAGGTGGACGAGCCAGAGCAGCTCTGGCGTGAACCTGCCACCCGTTTTGTCCTGGAGTTTATGGGCGAAGTTAACCGTCTGCAGGGCACCGTACGCGGCGGACAATTCCACGTCGGGGCACACCGCTGGCCGCTGGGATACACGCCTGCCCATCAGGGGCCGGTGGATCTGTTCCTGCGCCCGTGGGAAGTGGATGTCAGCCGTCGTACCAGCCTGGATTCACCTCTGCCGGTGCAGGTACTGGAAGCTAGCCCTAAAGGTCACTACACACAAATGGTGGTACAACCGCTGGGCTGGTATACCGAGCCGCTGACGGTGGTAATGCGCGATGAAGAGGCGCCACACCGGGGTGAACGCCTGTTTGTGGGGCTGCAGCATGCCCGTATTTATCACGGTAACCAGCGCATCGAGACGCGCGAGGATATTGCTCTGGCGGAGTCAGCCTGATAGGTTATTAGGATGTTTATCGCCCGGTGGCGCTGCGCTGATCGGGCCTACAGCTAAAACTGCGTCTTGTAGGCCGGGTAAGCGAAGCGCCACCCGGCTTTTTTATTGAGTAAAAATCGTGAATACACTCGAACACACCATCGGCAACACTCCACTGGTCAAGCTTCAGCGCATGGGGCCTGACAACGGCAGCGAAATCTGGGTCAAACTCGAAGGCAATAACCCGGCGGGGTCAGTCAAAGACCGCGCGGCGCTGTCGATGATTGTCCAGGCTGAGAAGCGCGGTGAAATTAAGCCAGGCGACGTGCTCATTGAGGCCACCAGCGGGAATACCGGCATTGCGCTGGCGATGATTGCCGCGCTGAAAGGCTACCGCATGAAGCTGCTGATGCCGGACAACATGAGTCAGGAGCGCCGCGCCGCGATGCGGGCTTACGGTGCTGAACTGATACTGGTGACCAAAGAGCAGGGGATGGAAGGGGCGCGCGACCTGGCGCTGGCGATGGCTGAGCGCGGTGAAGGCAAACTGCTGGATCAATTCAATAATCCGGATAATCCCTACGCCCACTACACAACCACTGGCCCGGAAATCTGGCAGCAAACCGACGGGCGTATCACCCATTTTGTCTCCAGCATGGGCACCACCGGCACCATCACCGGCGTGTCGCGTTTTCTGCGCGAGCAGGAAAAACCGGTCGCCATTGTCGGCCTGCAGCCGGAAGAGGGGAGCAGCATTCCGGGTATTCGCCGCTGGCCTGCGGAATACATGCCGGGCATTTTTAATGCTCAGCTGGTGGATCAGGTGCTGGATATTCATCAGCGCGAGGCGGAAAATACCATGCGCGAGCTGGCGGTACGCGAAGGCATCTTCTGCGGGGTTAGCTCGGGTGGCGCGGTAGCAGGTGCGATGCGTGTGGCGCAGGAGAACCCTGGTGCAGTGGTGGTGGCGATTATCTGCGACCGCGGCGATCGTTATCTGTCTACCGGCGTCTTTGGCGAAGAGAGTTATTCGCAGGGGGCGGGGATTTAAGCGTCATGGAGATGATTTTATTCCGGGATAAGACCCGGGCGCAGCAAGCCGATATTGTCGCGGTGCAGTCGCAGGTGGTGTACGGCAGCGTGGGGAACAGCATTGCGGTACCCAATATTCGTACCCACCGGCTTAACGTGACCGCCGTGCCGACGGTGCTGTTCAGCAACACGCCGCACTATGACACCTTTTACGGCGGGGTGATCCCCGATGAGTGGTTCAGCGGCTACCTGAAGGCGCTGGAAGAGCGCGAGATCCTGCGCGAGCTTAAGGCGGTCACTACGGGCTACATGGGCAGCGCCAGCCAGATTGTTCTGCTGGCGCAGTGGCTGAAGACGATCAAAGTGCAACACCCGGAGCTGCTGGTGCTGGTTGACCCGGTGATCGGGGATATCGACAGCGGTATGTACGTTAAACCTGATATTCCTGAGGCGTATCGTGAGCATCTGCTGCCGCTGGCGCGGGGCATTACGCCCAACGTATTCGAACTGGAAGTGTTAAGCGGTAAGCCGTGCCGCACGCCAGAGAGCGCCATCGCCGCCGCGCAGGGGCTGCTTTCCGATACGCTGAAATGGGTGGCGATAACCAGTGCGCCAGTGGCCGACGACCCGCAGAATATTCACGTCGTGCTGGTGAGTAAAGAGGGCGTTACCGTAAGCGCGCACCCGCGCGTCGAGACGGATCTGAAAGGAACGGGCGATCTGTTCTGTTCAGAACTGGTCAGCGGTATCGTGGGGGGAAAAACCGTTGCTGACGCCATACGCATGGCAGGCGATCGGGTGACTGACGTCATGATCTATACGCAGTCGAAAGGTTACGACGAGCTTATCCTCCCCGCATAAACAAAAATGGCGCCCGAAGGCGCCATTTTTCTGTGCGGCAAGAATTACTTCTTGATGCGGATAACCGGGGTTTCACCCACGGTGACGCTGCCAGACAGTTTGATCAGCTCTTTGATTTCGTCCATGTTGGAGATAACAACCGGCGTCAGGGTAGACTTGGCTTTTTCTTCCAGCAGTGGCAGATCGAATTCAATCACCGGGTCGCCAACTTTAACACGCTGGCCTTCTTCTGCGATACGTTTGAAGCCTTCGCCTTTCAGTTCAACGGTGTCGATACCGAAGTGAACGAACAGTTCGATACCGCTATCAGATTCGATAGAGAACGCATGGTTGGTTTCAAAAATTTTACCGATGGTGCCGTCAACTGGAGCAACCATTTTGTTGCCAGTTGGTTTGATAGCAATGCCATCACCAACGATTTTCTCAGCAAACACTACATCCGGCACGTCTTCGATGTTGACGATCTCGCCGGAGAGCGGAGCAACAATCTCAATAGTTCCGGAGTCTTTCTTATCATCAGAAACCAGAGATTTCAGTTTATCGAACAAACCCATGATCTTCTCCTAAGCAGTAATTTGGGCCGCATCTCGTGGATTAGCAGATTGTTTTTTCTTCAATGAACTTGTTAACCAGCGTCATTAACTCGTCCGTTGTCGGTTGAGCAAGAGCCTGCTCTGCTAACACCTTCGCATCTTCGAAGTTCGTGTTACGGATAATCTTCTTAATGCGCGGGATGGAAATGGCGCTCATAGAGAATTCGTCCAGACCCATACCCAGCAACAGAAGTGTAGCACGTTCGTCGCCTGCAAGCTCACCACACATGCCAGTCCATTTACCTTCTGCATGAGAAGCATCAATAACTTGCTTGATCAAGTTCAGTACGGACGGTGACATTGGCTGGTAGAGATGTGAAATCATATCATTACCACGGTCAACTGCCAGGGTGTACTGCGTTAAATCATTGGTGCCGATACTAAAGAAATCAACTTCTTTGGCTAAATGACGCGCAATGGTCGCGGCTGCTGGTGTTTCCACCATTACGCCGATCTCAATTGACTCGTCAAATGCTTTACCTTCGTCACGCAATTCCTGTTTGTAGATCTCGATCTCTTTCTTCAGTGCACGCACTTCTTCAACAGAGATGATCATCGGGAACATAATGCGCAGCTTACCGAAAGCAGAGGCACGCAGAATCGCACGCACCTGGTCACGCAGGATTTCTTTACGATCCATGGCGATACGCACTGCACGCCAGCCCAGGAATGGGTTCTCTTCTTTCGGGAAGTTCATGTACGGCAGCTCTTTGTCGCCACCGATGTCCATGGTACGGACGATAACGGCCTGAGAGCCACAGGCTTCAGCCACCGCTTTGTACGCCGCAAACTGCTCTTCTTCAGTTGGCAGGGCGTCACGGTCCATGAACAGGAATTCAGTACGATACAGACCCACACCTTCCGCGCCGTTGCGCTCAGCGCCATCGACGTCGCGTACGGTACCGATGTTAGCGCACACTTCTACCTGATGGCCGTCCAGCGTGATGGCTGGCAGGTCTTTCAGTTTAGCGAGTTCCGCTTTCTCGGTGGCAACTTGCTCCTGAACGGTACGCAGTTGCTCGATCACATCGTTAGTTGGGTTGACGTAAACCACGTTGTTTACGGCATCCAGAATCAGATAGTCGTCGTTTTTCACCTGAGTGGTGACGTTACCGGTACCCACGATGGCAGGCAGTTCCAGAGAACGCGCCATGATTGAGGTGTGGGAGGTACGGCCACCGGCGTCGGTGATGAAACCCAGCACCTTGTTCAGGTTCAGCTGTGCGGTTTCAGACGGGGTCAGGTCAGCGGCAACCAGGATCACTTCGTCCTGAATCGCGCTCAGATCGATGATGGCCAGACCCAGAATGTTGCGCAGCAGGCGCTTACCGATGTCACGTACGTCAGCCGCACGCTCTTTCAGGTATTCATCGTCCAGCTCTTCCAGGGCAGATGCCTGACCTTCGATAACTTCATGCGCAGCCGCGTCGGCCGTCATGCCTTTATCTTTAATCAGGGCTATGATTTCCTGCTCCAGCTCCTCATCTTCGAGCAGCATGATGTGCCCTTCGAAGATAGCTTCTTTTTCTTCACCGAAAGTTTCGCCAGCTTTAGTTTTGATTGCTTCCAGTTGCGCAGATGCCTTGGCACGACCGCTCAGAAAACGTTCAACTTCCTGATCAACCTTGTCGGCAGAAATTTTTTTCCGGTCGATGACGATCTCGTCTTCTTTCAGCAACAATGCTTTGCCGAAAGCGATACCCGGGGATGCTAAAATGCCTGAAATCATAACCCTACCTTACTTGTGACTGATATTTAAAAGAACCCGGAAACTTACTCGAGCTCAGCCATCAGTTTTACCAGATGCTCAACTGCTTTCTGCTCGTCTTCACCTTCAGCAGAGATAGTGACAACGGTGCCCTGAGTCAGGCCCAGAGTCTGCAGTTTGAACAGGCTTTTTGCGCTAGCGCTTTTGCCGTTGGAAGTCACAGTGATTTCAGAAGTGAAGCCTTTCGCTTCTTTAACAAACTGAGCAGCAGGGCGGGTGTGCAGACCGTTCGGAGCGGTAATGGTAACTTCTTGCTGGAACATTGTATTTCCCCAACTTATAGGTTTAGTGTTGTGGAACTAAAGTCTAGCCTGGCGACTGAACTTTAGCCTGTATTGTTAGCGCTGACGTTTCGATCGTCATTAAACATTATGCAGCGAAAGCAAGACTTGAACCAAATCATAAAATCGATTCAGCAAGGGTATTTCGTTCGCTGATTAATTTCACGCATCAAAATAATTGCTGGTTTAAATACCAGACCCAACGGGGTGAATCAATGCCAGGAGGGGTAAAACTTTGAAGCAGGCCACAAAAAAGCACCTAAAAAGGTGCTTTTTTACGCGTTATTAACATGCTGGCATTACTGTTGCAGTTCTTTCTCGGTAAACAGATCGGCAAACAGTGCAGTGCTTAAGTAACGCTCACCTGACGAAGGTAGGATAACCACAATATTCTTGTTGGTAAAGGACTCATCTTCCTGAAGTTTGAGCGCCGCCGCAACGGCCGCGCCGGAAGAGATACCGGCCAGAATACCTTCTTCATCCATCAGGCGGCGTGCCGTCGAGATGGCTTCTTCGTTCGTGATCGTGACGACTTTATCGATAAGCTTCAGATCCAGGTTACCCGGAATAAAGCCTGCGCCGATACCCTGAATCTTGTGCGGGCCCGGTTTGAGCTCTTCACCCGCCAGCGCCTGGGTGATAACCGGCGAGTCGGTCGGCTCAACGGCCACGGTGATCAGGTCTTTTTTACCTTTCGTGCCTTTAATATAGCGTGACACACCGGTCAGCGTACCGCCAGTACCCACGCCGGAGATAAACACATCAACCTGGCCATCGGTATCTTCCCAGATTTCCGGGCCGGTAGTTTTTTCGTGGATTTCCGGGTTTGCCGGGTTGCTGAACTGCTGAAGCAGCAGGTATTTCGCCGGATCGCTGGCAACAATCTCTTCGGCTTTCTGAATGGCACCTTTCATGCCTTTAGCGCCTTCGGTCAGCACCAGGTTTGCGCCCAGCGCTTTGAGCAGCTTGCGGCGTTCGATGCTCATGGTTTCAGGCATGGTCAGCGTCAGCTTATAGCCACGCGCCGCAGCCACATAGGCCAGCGCAATACCGGTATTGCCGCTGGTAGGCTCCACCAGCTCAACGCCTGGCTTGAGCACGCCACGTTTTTCGGCATCCCAAATCATATTTGCACCGATACGGCATTTTACGCTGAAGCTCGGGTTGCGGGATTCGACCTTCGCCAGAATGCGTCCATTACCGATACGGTTCAGTCGAACCAGGGGCGTATGACCGATAGTCAGCGAGTTGTCTTCATAAATCTTACTCATGGCCTGTCCTTAACTGTATGAAATTGGGATACCGACCCAGCATACCTGCTAAGCAGGTAGGGGGAAGTAAGGAATTCGCATATCTATATACTGCAAGGAAATAATGGGGATCAGTATGGAATAAGGGATAGCATAAGCCATCCCTTGTTTACACATTTTTGCATTACTTCCATAACGCGTGCTTAGCACGGTAGCAGTCGACCCACATTGCCGTTGCGCCGCACACCGCAACGGGCATGATGAAAAGATTAAGGAAGGGGATCAAGGTGAACAGGCTGGTAAGCGCGCCAAACTGCATATTGGCCACTTTCTGCGTGCGCAGCGCGGTACGCATCTCTTTAAAGGGCACCTTGTGGTTATCAAACGGGTAGTCGCAGTACTGAATAGCCAGCATCCAGGCGCTGAACAGGAACCACAGCACAGGTGCCACCGTCTGGCCGATACCGGGCACCAGATAAAGGAGAAGCAGTACAATTGCACGGGGGAGATACCAGGCGAATTTTTGCCATTCGCGCTTCATGATGCGCGGAATATCTTTCATGATCCCCAGTACGCCCGTGTCCGGTGGCGTGGCACCTGTCAGACGCGCTTCGAGCTGTTCCGCCAGCAGGCCGTTAAACGGCGCCGCAATCCAGTTGGCGATCGTTGAGAAGAAATAGCCGAACACCAACAGCACAGAAATCACCGCGAGTGGCCACAGCAGATAGCTCAGCCACTGCAGCCAGTCAGGTACATAACTCATCATGGCCGGGACCCAGCTTTCAAGCTTCGTGAAAAGCCACCAGAAGGCGCCGCCCATAAGAATAATGTTGATCAGCAAGGGCAGAATGACGAAACGTCGAATACCCGGCAGGGAGACCAGTTTCCAGCCCTGAGAAAAATACCAGACGCCGCTGCGTGGGGGAGAAGATGATGTTGAAACCATAACCAGGCTGTACTCCTTTTTTCACAACCAGTGGAATTGCCCGCCTATATTATCCAGTTACGGACCAATGACCAGTTCGGAAATGTTCGAAAAAACAGCAAAAAGCACGATTTAGTTCATCTTTATGCTGTGAATGCTCTGCACACACTTGCACTTGACGTAAACGGCAAATACTCTTAGTGAGTAAATGTTTGCCGTGGTGGCAAGGTGTTAGAACAACAGAGAATATAATGATGCAGGATTTGCGTCTGATATTAATCATTGTTGGCGCGATCGCCATAATCGCTTTACTGGTACATGGTTTCTGGACCAGCCGTAAAGAGCGTTCTTCTATGTTTCGCGATCGCCCACTGAAGCGCATGAAGTCCAGTCGTGACGACGATGACAGTGAATATGACATCGACGATCGTGATGACGACGGCGTGGGTGAAGTTCGTGTTCATCGGGTCAATACTGCGCCCGGCGCGGCTCATGGGGAGCATGAAGCCCCCCGTACTGCGCAGCACCAGTATCAACCGCCGTATGCTTCTGCACAGCCGCGCCAGCCTGCGCCGCAGCCTGTGGAAGAGCCGGTGCGTCAGCCGCCGCAGCAGCCTGTTCAACAGCAGCCAGCTGCGCCGCAGCCGGTTCCACAGCAACCCGTGCAGCAGTCTGTACAACCGCAGCCTGCTCAGCCGGTACAGCAACCGCCGCAACAGCCTGTTCAGGCGCAGCCTGCACCACAGCCAGCCCCGGCACCGCAGGTTGAGCCAGAGCCCGTTGTAGAGCCAGAACCGGTTGTTGAAAAACCGCAGCGTAAAGAAGCGGTGATCATCATGAACGTGGCCGCCCATCACGGCAGCCATCTGAACGGTGACGTGCTGCTTAACAGTATTCAACAGGCTGGCTTCAAGTTTGGCGACATGAATATTTTCCATCGCCACCTGAGCCCGGACGGTAGCGGCCCGGCGCTGTTTAGCCTGGCCAACATGGTTAACCCTGGCACCTTCGACCCTGAAATGACGGGCGATTTCGTAACGCCGGGCGTGACGATCTTTATGCAGGTTCCATCTTACGGTGACGAACTGCAAAACTTTAAGCTGATGCTGCAGTCCGCTCAGCACATCGCTGACGAAGTGGGTGGTGTGGTACTCGACGACCAGCGTCGCATGATGACGCCGCAGAAACTGCGCGAGTATCAGGACCGCATCCGCGAAGTTAAGGAAGCCAACGCGTAATCGACGCGTTTTCTTCAACTCCTCCTCAACCCCCGCCTGTCGGGGGTTTTTTCTCATTGATGGTGCGATATGGACTCAATCGAACAACAAATCACTGAACTGCGAACCACGCTTCGCCATCATGAATATCTTTATCATGTGATGGACGCACCGGAAGTGCCGGATGCGGAGTACGATCGCCTGATGCGTGAACTGCGCGATTTAGAGGCGCAGCACCCGGAGTTGATCACCCCGGACTCCCCAACCCAACGTGTCGGCGCTGAACCGCTAGGTGCGTTCAGCCAGGTACGTCATGAAGTGCCGATGCTCTCTCTGGATAACGTCTTCGATGAAGAGAGCTTTCTCGCCTTTAATAAGCGTGTGCAGGATCGACTCAAAAGCAGCGACGCCCTGACCTGGTGCTGTGAGCTGAAGCTGGATGGCCTGGCCGTCAGTATCCTGTATGAAAACGGCGTGCTGGTCCGTGCCGCAACGCGCGGTGATGGCACTACCGGGGAAGACATCACCACCAACGTGCGTACCATACGCGCGATCCCGCTGAAGTTGCACGGCGACAATATTCCTGCTCGTCTGGAAGTGCGCGGTGAAGTTTTCCTGCCGCAGGCGGGCTTCGAGAAAATCAACGAAGAGGCGCGTCGCACCGGTGGGAAGGTGTTTGCGAACCCGCGCAACGCGGCGGCAGGCTCTTTACGCCAGCTGGACCCGCGTATTACCGCGAAGCGACCGCTTACTTTCTTCTGCTATGGCGTCGGTATTCTGGAAGGAGGGGAGCTGCCGGACACCCACCTCGGGCGTTTGCTGCAGTTTAAAGCGTGGGGCTTGCCGGTCAGCAACCGC
This sequence comes from Enterobacter cloacae subsp. cloacae ATCC 13047, assembly GCF_000025565.1. Lineage (NCBI taxonomy): Bacteria > Pseudomonadati > Pseudomonadota > Gammaproteobacteria > Enterobacterales > Enterobacteriaceae > Enterobacter > Enterobacter cloacae. The sequence goes on along the minus strand of NC_014121.1, from coordinate 3,819,052 downwards.
GTGCAGCTTTGCGACTCACCGGAGGCGGTTCTTGCGTTTTATCGCAAGGTTGAAGAAGACCGCCCGACGCTCGGTTTTGATATCGATGGTGTGGTGATCAAGGTTAACTCGCTTGCGCTTCAGGAGCAGCTAGGCTTTGTGGCGCGAGCACCACGCTGGGCTGTGGCGTTTAAATTCCCGGCCCAGGAGCAGATGACCTTTGTTCGCGATGTGGAGTTCCAGGTGGGTCGTACCGGAGCTATCACGCCGGTTGCGCGTCTGGAGCCAGTACACGTGGCCGGTGTGCTGGTGAGCAACGCCACGCTGCATAACGCGGATGAAATCGATCGTCTTGGCCTGCGTATTGGTGACAAAGTGGTGATTCGCCGGGCGGGAGATGTGATCCCGCAAGTGGTCAACGTGGTTCAGTCAGAACGCCCTGATGATACGCGCGCCATCGTGTTTCCGACGCATTGCCCGGTATGTGGCTCAGACGTAGAGCGTGTGGAAGGCGAAGCGGTGGCTCGCTGTACCGGGGGATTAATCTGTGGCGCGCAGCGTAAAGAGTCACTCAAGCATTTCGTTTCCCGACGGGCAATGGACGTTGACGGCATGGGCGACAAAATTATCGATCAGCTGGTTGAGAAAGAGTATGTCCATACGCCTGCGGATCTTTTCAAACTGACGGCGGGTAAGCTGACCGGTCTTGACCGCATGGGGCCGAAGTCGGCTCAGAATGTGGTGAATGCGCTGGAAGCCGCCAAAGAGACCACGTTTGCCCGTTTCCTCTATGCGCTTGGTATTCGTGAGGTGGGTGAAGCCACCGCTGCAGGTCTGGCGGCGTACTTTGGCACGCTGGACGCGCTGGAGAAAGCGAGCATTGAGGAGCTGCAAAAAGTGCCTGATGTTGGCATTGTGGTGGCCACGCACGTCTTTAACTTCTTTGCCGAAGAGAGCAACCGCGACGTCATCGGAAAACTGCTGGAGCAGGGCATTAAATGGCCTGCGCCGGTCGTCGTCAATGCCGAAGAGATCGACAGCCCGTTTGCCGGTAAAACGGTAGTACTGACCGGCAGTCTCAGCCAGCTTTCACGGGATGATGCGAAGGCGCGTCTGGTGGCACTGGGGGCAAAAGTGGCGGGCAGCGTGTCGAAGAAAACGGATCTGGTGATCGCCGGGGAAGCCGCCGGTTCCAAGCTTGCAAAAGCGCAGGAGCTCGGGATTGAGGTAATCGATGAAGCAGAAATGATGCGTCTGCTGGGAGAGTAACGTGGAAAAAGAGCAGCTCGTCGAGATCGCCAATACGGAGATGCCGTTCGGTAAATATAAGGGCCGCAGGCTGATTGATTTGCCGGAAGAGTACCTTCTGTGGTTTGCCCGAAAGGATGAATTCCCGGCGGGACGACTGGGCGAGCTGATGGCCATCACGCTACTGATTAAAACCGAGGGGCTGACCCAGCTGGTTCAGCCCCTGAAACGTCCTTAAGCCTTCGCGGCGCGGGTCTCTTCCTGCGCCAGTTTTTCCGTCTGACGTTTATAACGACGCGCCAGTACTGCACAGACCATCAGCTGGATCTGATGGAAAATCATCAGCGGCAGTACCATCATCCCAATCACCGAGGTCGGGAACAGAATGTTGGCCATCGGGATGCCGTTTGCCAGGCTTTTCTTCGAGCCGCAGAACACAATGGTGATTTCGTCTGCTTTGTTGAAGCCACATTTGCGTGCCACAAAGATGTTTACCGCAATGACAATCGCCAGCAGGACGATACTGACCACCACGATAAACAGCAGCGAGCCTGCGCCCACCTTATGCCAGATACCATTCACCACGGCTTCGCTGAAGGCGGAGTAAACCACCAGCAGGATCGACGTCTGATCGGTTTTTGAGATCCATTTCTTGTGCTTCGCCACAAACGCCCCCGTCCACGGACGAGAAAGATGACCAAGGACAAATGGCAGAAGCAGCTGCAGACAGATTTTCCCGACCTGCTCCAGATTACCGCCTGCACCGTGCATATTCATCAGCAGGCCAACCAGCAGCGGCGAGACGAAAATCCCTAACAGGCTTGATGCCGATGCCGAGCAGACAGCGGCCGCGACGTTGCCGCCTGCCAGCGAAGTAAAGGCAATAGCGGACTGGACGGTGGCTGGCAAAATACAGAGGTAGAGGAAACCGGTATAGAGCGCCGGGTCAACATTGACCGGAGCCCACCACGCAAACAGCACGCCGAGTATTGGGAAAAGAATAAAGGTGCTGCACATGACCCACAGGTGCAGTCGCCAGTGACTTCCCCCTGCGATAATGGCTTCGCGGGAGAGTTTGGCGCCGTGCATAAAGAACAGCAGCGCGATGGCCGCGGTGGTGAGTCCTTCAAAGAATGGCACAAAACCGCCGCGCGCGGGGAAGAAGGAGGCCAGTAAAACAGTGACGACCAGGGTAAGTGTAAACGGATCAAGAATACGAAATAGTTTCATAATGACTCCTGAAAACAGATGTCGCTATTGTGCTTTGTTCCCTTTGAGAAATAAAATTGATTTATTGCATCTATTCATGAATTAAACAGATGAATTATTCCTTACGTCAGCTTCGCGTTTTTGTCACCGTGGCCCATGCCCGCAGCTTCAGCCGGGCAGGGGAGATCATTGGCCTGAGCCAGTCGGCCGTCAGCCACAGTGTGAAAGAACTGGAACTCCAGACAGGTGTGCGTCTACTCGACCGCACCACGCGTGAAGTGGTATTAACCGAAGCCGGACAGCAGCTGGCGCTGCGACTGGAGCGGTTACTGGATGAACTGAACAGCACGCTCAGGGATGTCGGGAGACTGGGGCAGCAGCTTTCTGGCACCGTACGGGTGGCAGCAAGCCAGACGATTTCGGCGCATCTTATTCCGCAGTGTATTGCTGAGGGTAACCAGCGCTATCCGGATATCGATTTTGTGCTGCACGACAGGCCGCAACAGTGGGTGCTGGAGAGCATCCGCCAGGGCGATGTGGATTTTGGCATCGTCATCGATCCCGGCCAGGTGAGTGACCTGGAGTGTGAGATTGTGCTTTCTGAGCCTTTTTTGCTGCTCTGTCGGGACGACGATCCGCTGGCAATGCTGCCTCATGTTAGCTGGCAGACGCTGCAGGGCGCGAAACTGGTTTTACAGGATTATGCATCGGGCAGCCGTCCGTTGATTGACTCCGCGCTGAATGCTCAGGGGGTAAAAGCAACCATCGTGCAGGAGATTGGTCATCCGGCTACGCTGTTTCCTATGGTTGAGGCAGGCATTGGGATCAGCGTATTGCCTGCCCTGGCGCTGCCGTTGCCACAGGGGAGCCGGCTGGCTGTAAGACGGTTGACCCCGGTGGTTGACAGAAAGCTGATGCTGGTTCGACGAAAAAATCGTTCTCTTTCGGGGGCGGCACAGGCTATCTGGGAAGTGGTGCGTATCCAGGCGCAACGGTTAACCGAAGCCCGCATACGCGACCCACTGTTTAATGCTGCAGATGATTAGATGTAAATATCGATCTGATTGACATCTGATGGGTTGTTTACGCCTTCCACTTTGCCCTGCTTCTGGTCTTGTTTCTTCTGGGCCTCTTCCGCCTGCTGGCGCAATAGTTGTGCAAGCTGTGTCTGCAGCACTTTAAGCTGTGCCTGAATGAGCTCCTGCTGTTTTTTCTTCTCTTCCGGGCTGCCGGCACTCTCTGGCAGCTCTTTTAGCTGTTGAGTCAGTTTGGTGATTTGCTCCGTAATGCGGCTGATTTGGGCAGCAATATCGTTGCCACTGGAAGCACTCCCACCACTGTTACTGGTTTGAATAGGGTGGGTTGATGTCTGAATGGTCGTCATAGTCTTTCCTCTTACCATAAAACAGAGATATCGGCACCGATGGTGGGAGCTTGAGGAAAACTGCTATATCTGGCAGGGCGTTAGGCTGGCTGGAGCGGCTACAGGAAGTTTCTGTGCAAAAGATTCGAACCGTCCATATCGCAGATAGCAAAAAAGCGCCTTTAGGGCGCTTTTTTACATTGGTGGGTCGTGCAGGATTCGAACCTGCGACCAATTGATTAAAAGTCAACTGCTCTACCAACTGAGCTAACGACCCGAAATGGTGGGCGATGACGGGCTCGAACCGCCGACCCCCTCCGTGTAAAGGAGATGCTCTACCAACTGAGCTAATCACCCCCGCTGTGTGGAGTCGCATTATAGGGAGAGTTGAAAATGAGTCAACGCATTTTCTAAAGTTTTTATTCGTTCGTCGTAAAATTAAACAAAACGATCGTGAAATGGGCTGTGGCGCATGATTTCTAAACAAAAACAGCAAACTCGGTCACGATAAAGGGATCGACATTGAGGAATCGCCGCACAGTGATAGAATATTGCCCATCGTTTTTTCCCCAGGATTTGCCGATTGCCGGCATCTTTATAACGTAAGGCCATTTCATGAAAATCAAAACTCGCTTCGCGCCCAGCCCGACAGGCTACCTGCACGTCGGTGGTGCACGTACTGCTCTCTATTCCTGGCTTTTTGCACGCCACAACAAAGGTGAGTTCGTGCTGCGTATTGAAGACACCGATCTCGAGCGCTCCACGCCGGAAGCAATTGAAGCCATTATGGATGGGATGAACTGGCTGAATCTGCAGTGGGATGAAGGTCCTTACTTCCAGACCAAACGTTTTGACCGTTATAACGCGGTAATTGACGAGATGCTGGTCGCGGGTACGGCATACAAATGCTATTGCTCTAAAGAGCGCCTGGATGCGCTACGTGAAGAGCAGATGGCGAACGGCGAAAAGCCGCGTTACGACGGCCGCTGCCGCCATGACCACAGCGAGCATGCCGCTGATGAACCTTGCGTGGTGCGTTTTGCTAACCCACAGGACGGCTCTGTTATTTTTGACGACCAGATCCGTGGCCCAATCGAATTCAGCAACCAGGAGCTGGACGATCTGATCATCCGTCGTACCGACGGTTCTCCAACCTATAACTTCTGCGTGGTGGTTGACGACTGGGACATGGAAATCACCCACGTTATCCGTGGCGAAGACCATATCAATAACACCCCGCGACAGATCAACATCCTGAAAGCGTTAAATGCCCCTGTTCCGGTCTATGCGCACGTTTCAATGATCAACGGTGACGACGGTAAAAAGCTGTCTAAACGTCACGGTGCGGTCAGCGTTATGCAGTATCGCGACGACGGCTATTTGCCGGAAGCGCTGCTGAACTACCTGGTGCGTCTGGGCTGGGCTCATGGCGATCAGGAAATTTTCAGCCGCGAAGAGATGATCGATCTGTTCTCTCTGAGCTCTGTGAGCAAATCCGCCAGTGCATTTAACACTGACAAGCTGCTGTGGCTGAACCACCACTACATCAATACCATGCCGCCGGAATATGTGGCGACTTACCTGCAGTGGCACATTGAGCAGGCCAATATTGATACCCGTACTGGCCCTGAGCTGGCGGACCTGGTGAAACTGCTCGGCGAGCGTTGCAAAACGCTGAAAGAGATCGCCGAAAGCTGCCGCTACTTCTATGAAGAGTTTGATGAGTTCGATGCGGATGCCGCGAAGAAACATCTGCGTCCTGTTGCGCGTCAGCCGCTGGAAGTGGTACGTGACAAACTGGCTGCCCTCACTGAGTGGACCGCCGAGAATGTGCATCATGCGATTCAGGCTACCGCTGACGAACTGGAAGTCGGTATGGGTAAAGTAGGTATGCCACTGCGCGTAGCGGTGACCGGTGCGGGTCAGTCTCCGGCGCTGGATGTTACCGTTCACGCGATCGGTAAGTCTCGCAGCGTGGCGCGCATTAACAAGGCTCTGGGATTTATTGCTGAACGCGAAAACCAGCAGTAAAACAGCCTGAGAAGCAAAAACGGCAGGGTAACCTGCCGTTTTTTTATGCGTGTAATTCAGCAATACCCAGGCGCGTAAGAAAACCGCTGATGCCTTCGCGTTTTAGCAACACGTGCAGTCGCTCCTGTTCCAGCTGCGTCATGTTTTCAAGCGTGTCGACAATCTGCACGAGCAGATTCGACGACGCAGGATCGCCATAGGGCATCGTTGCTTCTGCCAGGTGGTAAACCGCCTGACGGTTGCGAATGGCCGGGAGGTTCATGATATGCTCCTTCACCCGAGCATCAATGTGGATCAGCCGCGCCCGTCCCCCTTTCACGCCATTGATCCCTTCGGTTTTCCAGCCCTGCTGACGAATCCAGCGGTTAACGGTTTGCCGGGCAACACCCAGGCTGTTCGCCAGCTCTTCCGTGGTCATTTTGCTGCGTAATCTTTTCATATCAGTTATGGTCGCGAATCCCTAAACGTTGCAACAATCCGGTAATCCCTTCCCGCAGTAACAGCGATGTCATCTGCTTTTGCTCTTCCGGCGTCATTTCATTCGCCAGCGTCAGAAGTAATGTGTGCAGAGAACCGTTTTGCAACGCATTTTCCGGCATATCTGAGGTTTCCGTTGCCCGGCGCGCGCTGCGGATAAAGTCACGCACTTTCTCGTTCACATGTACCAGGCGCGCTTTCCCGCCCTGAACTCCCGGTTTTGGCGATGTAATCCAACCCTCTTTGCGTACCCATTTATTGATGGTCTGGCGGCTATAGCCAGTGAGGAGGGCTAACTCTTCTGGCGTCATTCGTTCCTTGATCATACAATTTCCTGAATATTTGTGGGGTCAATTAACGGTTCATTTTATAGCACCGTTTTAGGTGAAAACGTGACAGGCTTAACTCCTGACTGCGAGGCGGCTCGCAAAGTGGTTCATTTGCATGATTTTTCGGCGATTGAACGGCAGTGATTGATTTTGCCGTTGACACTCCGCAGCGGAATTCATATTATGCCGCCCGTCAACATGACAGCTTTACGATGGGGCTATAGCTCAGCTGGGAGAGCGCTTGCATGGCATGCAAGAGGTCAGCGGTTCGATCCCGCTTAGCTCCACCAAACTCTGAACCCAACAGAGTAGGGTAAGTAAAGTAACATGTGGGGCTATAGCTCAGCTGGGAGAGCGCTTGCATGGCATGCAAGAGGTCAGCGGTTCGATCCCGCTTAGCTCCACCAAAATTTGAACCCTCGTCGAAAGACGGGGGTTTTTTTATGTCTTTGTAACGACCTTCACCCTCTTTTGTTGCCAAATTAGCAGCGTTCCTATACCTCGCCTCAATCCAAATCAATAAACGAGTCTATAAATGGACTTCAACTTGATTCGAGCAATTAATAAACCTATTATCCGTCCGGCCAATAATTTGCATGGTAAAACAGATTATCCAACTTAATGAATAGAAAAACTTACAATAATGTAAAGATATTTATGATTGCTCTGGCGCTGTGTTTGATTACGGTGCCCTTTTCCCGTTATATCTCTCCACGCGCTATAGTAAATGGTCATGATGTTTATCTGGCATGGCTGCCGTTAAGCGTTATGCTGGCCGTCATTTTGTTATTTGGGCGTCGGGCAATCATTCCCATTCTTTTAAGTTTCACTATTGCTAACATCTATAATATTAATTTAGCACCACTACAATATTTAGTATTATTGATCTGTCAGACGTTTTCTGTCTTTGCTGCCTGTGGCGTCCTGCGCCTTGTGCTGGGCAAGCGCTGGCGTCACTGCGTGCCGAACAAACACATTGGGCAACGTATATTCTGGCTGGGCTTTATGGTGCCGATAGGCATTAAAGGGTTGATGTATCTGGCTGGCTTTTTATTTGATTTTCCCGTGACTATCTCAACATTCTTTGGCGAAGGCACCGTAATTTATAACATCGTTGATATTCAAAGCTTGATATGCGCAGCATTGATTTTCACCATGATGTTCTATTATCCATTAAGAATGATAATTAATCCCCGCTATGTCAGAACCTTCTGGCTGCGGAGCGTGAAGCCAGTGTTTTTTCATAAAAAATCTTTGTATGTATTCATCTGGCTGGCTTTTTTAATTTTCACCCTTGCCGTGTTATGTGCGCCATTTGAGTCACCGGTTATTGCTGGCTATTTAATGCCAGTCATTTTTATTCTCTTTACGCTAGGTATCAGTCGCCTCAGCTATGCGCTCATCTCTTTACTGTGGGCGGCATCCGCTCTGCTGCTGTTGACCTATAACTACAACTTCCTTAATGGCGTCGAATCTGGGCATTCACTCTCCTTTATCCTGTCTGTGCTGATCTCTTTCGCTATCTGTCTGCTTTACATGTCGCGGCTCTACCAGCGAAGCAACTGGTTGAAGCAGGACTGGCAGGACAGGGCGCTGACCGACCCGCTGACTGGTTTACCGAATATTCGGGCGCTGGAAGAGTTTCTTCAGGCTCAGCCGGATGCAAAAATCTGCTGCCTGCGGATGGACAACTTGGAATTTTTAAGTCGCCACTACGGCATTCTCATGCGGGTGCATTGCAAACGTAGGGTAACCACCTCCCTGCAGCCGCTGTTGCAGAAAGATGAGAAGCTCTTCCAGTTGCCAGGCAGCGAGCTGGTCATTGTATTGCTGGGGCCTGAAACCGCTGAACGGCTGCAGCATATGGTCGATCAATTAAATAGCCGAAAAATTTACTGGAACAACACGGGGCTGGATATCGAGTTTGGCGCATCCTGGGGAATGGTCGAAAACGGCGAGAACTTGCACCATACGCTGGGCCAACTGAGCTGGCTGGCCGAGCAGTCATGCGGAGCGCATAACGTACTCGCGCTCACCAATAGCCTGGAGGCCGCGTCGGGGCAAACCACAGAACGGGTGCTGATGTTAGCGCGTATTAAACATGCCCTGGATGCCGGTCAGTTTCATTTATATGCCCAGCCGATCCAAAAAGCGGACGGCAGTGGTTATTACGAAATACTGGCGCGCATGGAAAGCGAGGGAGAGATTATCACGCCTGACCGCTTCATCCCGCTGATTGCCCAGTTTAACCTGAGCCACCGCTTTGATATGTGCGTGCTGGAAAAACTGCTGTTGTGGTTGCGCGATCATCCTCCGTCGCAGGGTGGCACTCGCTTTTCTGTCAATCTGATGCCTCTGACGCTGATGCAAAAAGAGGTGGCTACCGAGATTAGCGCGTTGTTCGAACACTATGGTATCGCGCCGCAGGACGTTGTCCTTGAGATCACGGAAGAGCAGGCCTTCTCGAACTCTGGCAGCAGTATCAAAAACCTTCAGCAGCTACGGGATCGTGGGTTCCGTATCGCGATTGATGATTTTGGTACCGGCTATGCCAACTACGAACGACTCAGACGCCTTCAGGCGGATATCATTAAAATAGATGGCTGCTTTGTTAAAGATATCTGTACCGACGACATGGACGCGATGATTGTGCAGTCGATTTGTAATCTGGCAAAAACCAAATCACTGTGTGTGGTGGCTGAATATGTGGAGACGCCGGCGCAACGTGACATGCTGCTGCGCTTTGGTGTGGATTACCTGCAGGGATACCTGATAGGCAAACCGACGCCGCTTGACGCACTGCAGGCATAAAAAAACCGGGAGCCAGGCTCCCGGTTCTCATATAACGTGACGGGTTACAGTACCAGTGCTGCGATAGACGCTGACAGTACGCTCACCAGCGTTGAGCCGTAAACCAGTTTCAGACCGAAGCGAGAAACAACGTTACCCTGTTCTTCGTTCAGACCTTTAATCGCACCGGCGATGATACCGATGGACGAGAAGTTCGCGAAGGAAACCAGGAACACGGACAGGATGCCTTCCGCACGTGGAGAGAGCGTGCTGGCGATTTTCTGCAGATCCATCATTGCAACGAATTCGTTAGAAACCAGTTTGGTCGCCATGATACTACCAACCTGCAGCGCTTCGTGAGCAGGGACACCCATCACCCATGCAACAGGGTAGAAGATGTAGCCCAGGATGCCCTGGAAGGAGATGCCCAGAACCGCGGCGAACAGGGCGTTCAGGGCAGAGATCAGAGCGATGAAGCCGATCAGCATCGCGGCAACGATAATCGCCACTTTAAAGCCCGCCAGAATATATTCACCCAGCATTTCGAAGAAGCTCTGACCTTCGTGCAGATTTGCCATCTGCAGGTTCTCTTCGCCTTCCTCAACACGGTATGGGTTGATCAGTGACAGTACGATAAAGGTACTGAACATATTCAGCACCAGAGCAGCAACCACATATTTTGGTTCCAGCATGGTCATATACGCGCCCACGATAGACATGGAAACGGTGGACATTGCTGTTGCGGCCATGGTGTACATACGGTTACGGGACATCTTGCCGAGAATATCTTTATACGCGATAAAGTTCTCTGACTGGCCCAGAATCAGGGAGCTGACGGCGTTGAATGATTCCAGCTTACCCATACCGTTAACTTTGGACAGTACGGTACCAATGGCACGGATCACAATCGGCAAAACACGGATGTGTTGCAGAATACCAATCAGCGCAGAGATGAAGACGATTGGGCAAAGTACTTTCAGGAAGAAGAACGCCAGCCCTTCGTCGTTCATTTTACCGAAGACAAAGTTCGTCCCTTCGTTGGCGAATCCGAGCAGTTTTTCGAACATTTCGGAGAAGCCTTTTACGAAGCCAAGCCCCACGTTGGAGTTCAGGAAGAACCACGCGAGCAAAACTTCAATAACGAGAAGCTGAACAACAAAGCGAATGCGGATTTTTTTACGGTCATGGCTGACCAGCAACGCAAGCGCAGTAACGACAACGAGTGCCAGGACAAAGTGAAGGACGCGGTCCATATTTGCTCCAAATATGAGGCAGGTTTAATTTTCGTGCACATTCTATGTAACAACCGAAAAGAAAACGAGATCAAGGACACACTATAGTTACATCCTGTGACGAGTCTCAAAAATAGTGATCCACAATACATTTTTGTTATGTTAGGTAAATGAGTGAAAAGTTAAGTTTGTGTGCTAGTCTTCACAAAAGAGCGCGCGATTTCGGTTTCTGTTAGAGCGCCCCCGCTTACCCGCCTGTCTATCGTTCAAAGCTATCAGAGAAATCACTGCAACCGTTACAAATGATCTTGATAATCATTCTCATTTTGATAGCATTAAACATAGCAAAGGCTATATTTCAGAGGCAGAAATGACAAACAGTCGCGTAGAGGGTAGCAGTGGCAGAGCAGCGCGCAAGTTGCGGTTCGCATTAATGGGACCTGCGTTCATCGCTGCCATTGGCTATATCGATCCAGGCAATTTTGCGACCAATATTCAGGCCGGGGCCAGCTTTGGCTATAAGCTTCTGTGGGTGGTTGTCTGGGCTAACCTGATGGCTATGCTGATTCAGATGCTTTCCGCGAAACTGGGTATTGCCACCGGTAAAAACCTGGCGGAACAGATCCGCGATCATTACCCGCGCCCGGCGGTATGGTTGTACTGGATCCAGGCGGAAATCATTGCGATGGCAACCGATCTCGCCGAATTCATTGGTGCGGCAATTGGTTTCAAGCTGATCCTCGGCGTATCACTGCTGCAGGGGGCGGTGCTTACCGGCATTGCCACCTTCCTTATTCTGATGCTGCAGCGTCGGGGGCAAAAACCGCTGGAAAAAGTCATCGGCGGCCTGCTGCTGTTTGTCGCTGCGGCCTATATTGTCGAACTGATTTTCTCGCAGCCTAACCTGGCGCAGCTCGGTAAAGGGATGGTGATCCCAAGCCTGCCAACCTCTGAAGCGGTGTTCCTCGCTGCCGGGGTGCTGGGGGCGACCATCATGCCACATGTGATTTACCTTCACTCCTCGTTAACCCAGCACCTGCACGGGGGGACGCGCAAAGAACGCTATTCGGCAACCAAATGGGATGTGGCTATCGCCATGACGATTGCCGGTTTTGTGAATCTGGCGATGATGGCTACCGCTGCCGCTGCGTTCCACTTTAACGGACACACTGGCATTGCCGATCTCGACCAGGCCTATCTGACGCTGGAGCCGTTACTGAGCCATGCGGCTGCGACCATATTTGGCTTAAGCCTGGTGGCGGCAGGTCTCTCCTCTACGGTGGTAGGAACACTGGCCGGGCAGGTGGTCATGCAGGGGTTCGTCCGCTTCCATATACCGCTGTGGGTACGTCGCACCGTCACAATGTTGCCGTCATTTGTGGTGATCCTGATGGGGCTGGACCCAACACGCATTCTGGTCATGAGCCAGGTGCTGCTGAGCTTCGGGATCGCACTTGCGCTGGTGCCGCTGCTGATCTTTACCAGCAACAAAGATCTGATGGGTGAACTGGTTAACACCACGCTGGTGAAACGGACCGGATGGGTCATCGTGGTTGTGGTAGTGGCGCTGAACCTGTGGTTACTGATAGGCACGGCATTGGGGTTATAAAAGAAAAAGGAGCCGGGAGGCTCCTTTTTTTAGATTAGTGACGACCGTGGCCGTGGCCATGTCCACCGCGACCTTTACCGCCGCGATCCCAGCCGCCACGGCGATCATCACGGTCGTTCCAGCCTTCGCGATAACCACGCTCGTAGGCGTTGTTTTTGTACCAGCCGCGGTGCAAACCATTATCATGTTTCCACCAGCGGTCGCCGCGCCACTCATAGTGACGGTGCCAGTAGTCACGGTCGCGCCAGTAGCCACCGTCCCAGTATCTGCCGTAGTCGTCACGATCGCCAATTTGTAATTTTACTGATGGCAACAGGGTGATTTCGCCAGCAGTGGCGACCAGCGGGGCCGAAGCCAGTAATACCGCTGCAAGAATCAGTGACCTGAACATACTCTTCTCCTTCACGATCGGGGCCTTAGGGGGCCTGTTAACGCAATTTTACGAGTTGGGAAAGCCTCGTTTCATCGCCTCAACTCCGAATTCAGACGTGATAGCACTTTTTGCTAAAGCAGGATTTATTTTGAGCTATTCAGGATCGCGTCAATGGTGGCAAGCTCTTCCGCCGTGAAATGGCGGTTCTCCAGCATGCCCACTGCATCGTCTATTTGCCCGGTTTTACTGGCGCCAATCAGTACGGAAGTTACCGCCTCGTGGCGCAAAATCCAGGCCAGCGCCATCTGAGACAGCTTCTGTCCCCGGCTTTCTGCCAGCGCGTTCAACTTTTTGACTTTTTCCAGTTTCTCCTGGGTTATCTGATCCGGGTTCAGGAACTTACTCCCGCTCGCGGCACGGGAGTCAGCCGGAATGCCGTTCAGATAACGATCGGTCAGTTGACCACCCGCCAGCGGCGAGAACGGAATGCAGCCGACACCTTTTTCCTGCAAAACGTCCAGCAAGCCCGCTTCCGGCGCACGTTCAAACATTGAATATTTCGGCTGATGGATCAGACACGGCGTGCCGAGGTCATGAAGTATGTCGATAGCCTGCCGTGCAAGCTCGGCCGGGTAATTGGACAAACCGACATACAGGGCTTTCCCCTGACGCACCAGATGGTCAAGCGCTTTCATTGTCTCCTGCAGCGGCGTTTCCGGGTCAGGACGGTGGTGATAGAAGATATCAACATACTCCAGCCCCATACGTTTCAGACTTTGATTCAGGCTTGCGATGAGATATTTGCGCGATCCCCAGTCACCGTAAGGGCCGTCCCACATGGTATAGCCCGCTTTCGTCGAGATGATCAGTTCATCGCGCCACGGCAGAAAATCTTCCTGCAAAATGCGGCCGAAATTGCGCTCGGCGGAACCGGGAGGCGGACCATAGTTATTGGCAAGGTCGAAGTGTGTAATACCAAGATCAAACGCGCGCTGTAAAAGTTGACGGCTGTTTTCGATAAGCGTGGCGTCACCGAAGTTGTGCCAGAGCCCAAGAGAGACGGCGGGTAATTTAACGCCACTTTGCCCACAGCGACGATACAGCATTGTCTGATAACGGTTTTTATCTGGCTGATAGTGCATTCTCATGACCTCTGGCGCTGAAAAGTAAGAACAGTGTATGCGTTTACACTGATGCGAAAAAACAGAGCATAGCGCAGCCTTTTTTGTAAAGCATTCTTTCCATACTCTTCTTTCTGCCATTTCTGGACAGCCATCACGCTTATTTAATACTCAAAGTGAGGTCAACGTCAGAAGGACACCTGTTATGCGAACCCCGTACTGCGTCGCCGATTACCTGCTGGACCGTCTTACAGATTGTGGTGCCGATCATCTGTTTGGCGTGCCGGGCGACTATAACCTGCAGTTTCTCGATCATGTCATCGACAGCCCGGATATCTGTTGGGTGGGCTGTGCCAATGAGCTAAACGCATCTTATGCCGCTGACGGATATGCCCGATGTAAGGGCTTTGCCGCGCTGCTGACAACATTTGGCGTAGGGGAATTAAGTGCCATGAACGGCATGGCCGGCAGCTTTGCCGAGCATGTTCCGGTGTTACACATTGTGGGGGCACCGGGTACGGCCTCACAGCAAAAAGGTGAGCTGCTGCACCACACGCTGGGTGATGGTGAGTTCCGTCACTTCTACCATATGAGTGAACCGATCACGGTCGCGCAGGCGATCCTGACCGAACAAAACGCCTGCTACGAAATCGACAGAGTGTTAACAACCATGCTGCGGGAGCGACGTCCAGGCTACCTGATGCTGCCTGCTGATGTGGCTAAAAAATCAGCCACGCCGCCTGTAAACGCTCTCACGTTAAAGACAGCGCATGCCGATAACGCCTGCCTGAAAGCGTTCCGAGACGCCGCCGAGAGCAGACTGAAAACAAGCAAGCGTACCGCGCTGTTGGCCGATTTCCTGGTCCTGCGCCACGGCATGAAACATGCCCTGCAGAAATGGGTGAAAGAGGTGCCCATTGCCCACGCCACCATGCTGATGGGCAAGGGCATTTTTGACGAACGCCAGCCCGGTTTTTATGGCACGTACAGTGGTTCGGCAAGCGTCGGGGCGGTAAAAGAGGCCATCGAAGGGGCGGATACGGTACTGTGCATTGGCACGCGTTTTACTGATACTCTGACGGCGGGGTTTACCCATCAGCTGACGCAGGCGCAAACGATAGAAGTGCAGCCCCATGCCGCACGGGTGGGGGATGTCTGGTTTACCGGTATCCCTATGTCTGACGCGATCGAGACGCTGGTGGCTCTCTGCAAACAGTATGTCCATGATACCCTGGCGCCAGTCTCTCACAGCGGTATCGCCTTCCCGCAATCCGAGGGCTCGCTCACTCAGGAGAATTTCTGGAGCACCCTGCAAACCTTTATTCGCCCGGGTGACATTATTCTTGCCGACCAGGGGACGTCAGCCTTTGGTGCGATCGATTTGCGTCTACCGGCAGATGTGAATTTTATCGTCCAGCCGCTGTGGGGCTCCATTGGCTACACCCTGGCCGCGGCGTATGGTGCCCAAACCGCCTGTCCAGACCGGCGCGTCATTGTGCTCACGGGGGATGGCGCCGCGCAGTTGACCATTCAGGAACTGGGCTCGATGCTGCGTGATAAACAGCACCCCATTATCCTGGTGCTCAACAATGAAGGGTACACCGTAGAGAGGGCCATTCATGGACCGGAACAGCGCTATAACGACATTGCCTTATGGAACTGGACGCAAATTCCGCAGGCACTGAGCCTGGATCCTCAGGCACAGTGCTGGCGGGTCAGTGAAGCGGAACAGCTGGCGGAGGTGCTCGAAAAAGTGGCACACCACGAGCGACTAACATTGATTGAAGTGATGCTACCCAAAGCGGATATCCCGCCGCTGTTAGGGGCGATTACCAAAGCGCTGGAAGCGCGTAACAACGCCTGATCACTTGTCGTTACGCCAGGCCATCATCATCGGTTTGCCCGCCAGCAGGAGCCAGGCGGGCAACATCACGATGCAAAGTAACGGGATGAGAGTAGTATCCGGAACCACCACCGCGGCCATAAACAGGCTCAGCCAGGCATCACGCGTCACCACCAATACCAGCCCCAGAATAGAGCAAGAGACGGTTATCGCCGCCGGAACGGCATCCACATGTTCATGCAGCATCAGCCCCAACGCGACGCCAACAAAGACCGCCGGGAAGATCCGTCCGCCACGGAAACCGCACGCTGCCGCCACCACCAGCGCAGCCAGCTTTATGAGCGCAAACAGCAAATAATCGGACACGCTAAATACCTGACTGAAGGCCAGCTGTTGCATCTCATCCAGACCTTTAAACAGCGTTACCTTACCGCCGATGGCCCCTAAAATGCCGAGGATCAATCCGCCAACCCCGAGGATAAGCACCGGATGTTTGAGCTTATGCACCAGCCGGTGCAGACGCGGCAGACACCATACGGCGATCATCCCCAGCGCAATGGCAATAGCGACCACAACCGCACCGCTGAAGATATCGGCTATCTGCATCTGGCCGTAGTGGGGAAGGGAGAGCGAGAAGTGTGGATTGAAAAACAGACTGGTGGTGAGCGCACCGGCCGCGGCGGCCATCAGTGGCGCAAAGAGTTTATCCCAGAGCGGCACGTCGTTATTGCTGGAAAGCGTCTGCGAGAAAATCAGCGCGGCCGCGACCGGCGTACCGAAGAGCGCGCCAATGGTGCCAGCCGATGCCAGAATCGTCCAGTCCAGGGCCCCGACGCGGGGTAAAATGCGTGAACCGAGATACACCGCCAGACCGATGTTGACCGCCATGATCGGGTGTTCCGGCCCCAGGCTAACGCCGCCCGCCAGACCGATAATCAACGCGATAATAAGTCCTGGCAGCGCTGCAGGTGCGACCGGAGCACCAATCAGCGGTTCCAGCGCCGGATCAGGCCCGGCGTGCCCTGGGCTAAAGCGGATCACCAGACCCACCGCAATCCCCGTCAGGGTCAGCATCATAATGATCCACGCCGGCGAATCAACGCTGATACCCACCTGAGCCGGAAGCGCAGTCCATAACATCGTTTGCAGCACCGAGGCGACTTTCATCACGACGATAAGCACCAGGCTTGAGACAATACCAATAATTAAGGCCGGGATTGCCAGCAACAGCATGGTTCTGGCTCGCGGGTGGAGCATGATAATTTCCTTGTACAAAAAGGTATTACGTTACTTTGCACAATCAGCATTGTGGCAATAGTGCAAAAGGTGCTGAAACGGTAAAGTTATTCTGTGACGAAGATCGATAATCCCGGGGCATTCACCTTCCGGTCGTTGTTGTTATCACGCCTTGAATTTACAGTGTTCCAAAGATTTATTCTGACTTTAGCGGAGCAGTAGAAGAATGACAAAGTATGCTTTGGTAGGAGATGTGGGCGGCACTAACGCGCGCCTGGCATTATGCGATGTAAGTAGCGGTGAAATTTCCCAGGCGAAAACCTATTCAGGGCTGGATTACCCCAGCCTTGAGGCCGTTGTACGCGTCTATCTGGAAGAGCACAAGGTCAGCGTTGACGATGGCTGTATCGCGATTGCCTGCCCGATTACCGGCGACTGGGTCGCGATGACCAACCATACCTGGGCATTTTCCATCGCCGAGATGAAAAAGAACCTCGGCTTTGCACATCTGGAAATCATCAACGACTTTACTGCGGTGTCGATGGCCATCCCGATGCTGAAGCCAGAGCACCTGACTCAGTTTGGCGGTACTGCACCGGTAGAAGGCAAGCCGATTGCCGTTTACGGTGCCGGCACGGGGCTGGGCGTTTCGCATCTGGTTCATGTTGATAAGCGCTGGGTGAGTCTGCCGGGTGAAGGTGGCCACGTGGACTTTGCACCGAACAGCGAAGAAGAGGGCATTATTCTGGAAGAGCTACGCGCTGAGATCGGCCACGTGTCGGCTGAGCGCGTGCTTTCCGGCCCGGGGCTGGTAAACCTGTATCGTGCCATTGTGAAGTCTGACGGCCGTCTGCCGGAAAATCTGCAGCCGAAAGACGTGACCGAGCGCGCACTGGCAGACAGCTGCATCGACTGCCGTCGCGCACTGTCGCTGTTCTGCGTGATAATGGGGCGTTTTGGTGGCAACCTGGCGCTTACGCTCGGCACCTTTGGTGGCGTTTACATTGCCGGTGGCATTGTGCCGCGCTTCCTGGAGTTCTTCAAAGCGTCAGGCTTCCGCGGCGGGTTTGAAGACAAAGGACGTTTTAAAAGCTACGTGCAAGACATTCCTGTTTATCTGATTGTGCACGACAACCCGGGTTTACTTGGCTCGGGCGCCCACCTGCGTCAGGTGCTCGGCCAGATCCTCTAAAACCCAGCCCCTCTCTTGCGGGAGAGGGGATTTACAGGTGCATTAACTGGCGGAACTCTTTGACCTTGCTGCGGCTCACTGGCACCTGAAAATCAAGATCCTTCAGGCGCAAAATGTATGTATTGTTAAACCACGGCTCGATCTCGCGGATCTTGTTTAAATTCACACAAAACGAGCGGTGACAGCGGAAGAAATGCGCTGTCGGCAGCTTGCTGCAAAACTCGGTAATGTTCATCGCCATCACGTACGATTCCCGCCGCGTATAGACAAACGTCATCTTTTCATGGGCTTCGGCATAGTAGATATCGTTAACCGGCGTCACGATGATACGTTCATCCTTCACCAGGTTAATCGTGTCATTCTCACGTACTGCGGGACTTGCGGTGACAGGGGCGTTCTGCTGTTGCCACGCGGCCTCCAGCTTTTGCAGCATGGTGACGATGCGCGACTCCTGGTAAGGCTTAAGGATATAGTCAAACGCCTCCAGCTCGAAGGCTTCAACCGCATGCTCCTTCCAGGCGGTGACGAAGACAATAAACGGCTTATGGGCAAACTGATTGATGTTTTGCGCCAGTAATACGCCATCCAGCGACGGAATGTTGATATCAAGAAAAATGGCATCAACGCGGTTATGCTGCAAAAACTTCAGCACGTCCAGACCATCGTCAAACGTGCCCACGATCTCCATCTGACTGTGCGTTTTGATGAGCCAGCTCAGCTCCTGTTGAGCCAGAAACTCATCTTCTACAATGATCACTTTCACGGGTTACTCCGGCCTAAGGCAACAGGGATGTAGACGCATGAACGGGAGAGCGTTCATTCGGAATATAAAAGGCGATCTCGGTGCCCGGTTCAAGGCGCTGAATATGCAGCCCGTCGCCGTACAGCAGTTTGACCCGGTGGTGGACATTCAGCAGCCCAATCTTATTCCCCGGCATCTCGTTGGCCTCAACGCGCTCAATGACTTTAGGATCAATTCCGTGGCCGGTATCGCGCACGGCAATTCGCACGCGGTTGCCGCTTTCGGTCACGCTAATGGTCACCACCCCTTTCCCTTTACACGGCTGAATCCCGTGGACAATAGCGTTCTCAACCAGCGGCTGGATCAGCAGGCTTGGGATCACACAGTTGACCTCTTCATCAATATCGTAAATGACCGTGAGTTTGTCACCAAAGCGCGCCTGCTCAATCGCAATGTAATCCTTGATCTGATAAAGCTCTTTTTTAATGTCGATCTGCTCGTCATCTTTTAGCTCAATGTTGTAGCGCAGGTAGCGTGACAGATTGAAAATCAGCTGACGTGCGGTATCCGGATTAAGTCGAATGGACGAGGAGATCGCATTCAGCGCGTTAAACAGAAAATGAGGATTAATTTTACTCTGCAGCGCGCGCAGCTCTGCCTTATTTGCCATCTCGCGCAGCTGTTCCGCGCGGGAGACCTCCAGCTGGGTAGAGATAATCTGCGACAGCCCGATGGCCATCTCCTGCAGGGAGGAGGTGATCTGGTGCGCGTGGCAGTAGTAAATTTTCAGGGTTCCCGTCACCACGCCTTTCTCCCACAGCGGGATCACCAGCATGGAGTGAATTTCTGGGGTTCTGTGGGCTTCATCATTGTTTTTAATGATGATTTTACCGTAATTGATCGCCTGCCTGGTGGTGGGGCTGATGGTGTCATCGCTGTCCTGATAGTTATGCTCACCCACGCCAACATAGGCCAGGACGTGGTCGATATTGGTAATGGCCACGGCATCGGCATGAATATCGCGACGGATGATATCGCAGACCTGACGTAAGGATTCAGCGTTAACATGGCGGAAGAGCGGCAGCGTTTTGTTGGCGATATCCAGCGCCAGCTTGGCCTGACGTGCGGCGCTGGCCTCTTTTTCCCCTTCAACGCTTTGCACCAGCAGCACAATAAAACCGATACAGACGCTGCCGAGGATCATCGGAATGCCGATTTTAGAGACAATATCCAGCCCCAGCGCGATGGTGGGAGCCCAGACGACCACCAGAACCATGGTCAGCGTTTCGCACAGCATGCCCGCGATGATCCCGGCGCGCCAGTGCTGCTTTTTCGGGATTTTGCGGTTAATCCAGCCGGAAAGGACGCCGGCGATGATGCTGGTGATAAAACACGGCACCGCCGTCACGCCGCCGATATCTATCAGGTAACGATGTGTCCCGGCAATGAGACCCGTAATAATGCCCACCCAGGGGCCAAACAAGATCCCACCGGACATCACGGCGATAACACGCACGTTGACCAGCGACCCTTCTACCGGCACCCCGGACCAGGTGCTGAACAGCGCGAAAAGTGAAAAGATGGCGGTAACGGCCAGCAGCTCTTTTGCCGAGTGGGCGGACTTGTGCAAAAGCTCGCGGAACAGGCGAATACGAATGAGGAAAAACAGGCAAATCAGCATTAATGCCGCACGGTCAAAAACCGCCAGCAGCATATCGAATATTTCGTGCACGAGTCGACCAGCGAAAAGAGGAAAGCCCAATGATAAAAAACCTGACGCCTGTTGACCAGCTATCAGTCGGGTTTATCAAATGAGGAAAAACCATAATCTTCAAAGGGGATTGAGGGTGGCTTCCTGAAGATGCCAGTTTTTTTACTCCTGGAGAACGACAAGGTAACAGTTTTGATATCATCATGTTAAAGACTGGGTATTAAAATTGCACAATAAGCAGGAACGCTTCCGCTTTCGGTATCTGAAGGTTCCCGTTTTTAACGCGACATCTTTTTTTTTGCTTAACCCCTCGACAGCATGTTTTTTTTCAGGTTATTTTCTAAACACGCCACATAAGTGGCAGCGTCGCTCGGACGGTCCGGGCGCTAACGTTAATCTGAGGAATCTATGGCTGAATTCAGTCCTGAACGCCGTTTTACGCGTATCGATCGTATCCCCCCTTATGTTTTCAATATCACTGCTGAACTGAAGATGGCTGCGCGTCGTCGCGGCGAAGATATTATCGATTTCAGCATGGGTAACCCTGACGGCCCAACGCCTGCGCATATTGTTGAGAAGCTCTGCACGGTCGCCCAGCGCCCGGATACGCACGGTTACTCCACCTCTCGCGGCATTCCTCGATTACGTCGTGCGATCTCTCGCTGGTACCAGGATCGCTATCAGGTTGATATCGATCCGGAAAGTGAAGCCATTGTCACCATTGGCTCGAAAGAGGGGCTGGCGCACCTGATGCTGGCTACGCTGGATCATGGTGATACGGTGCTGGTGCCTAATCCAAGCTACCCCATCCATATTTACGGCGCGGTGATTGCCGGCGCGCAGGTTCGCTCTGTGCCGCTGGTGGAAGGGGTCGATTTCTTTAACGAGCTGGAACGTGCGATTCGTGAAAGCTATCCGAAACCGAAGATGATGATCCTCGGCTTCCCGTCTAACCCTACGGCGCAGTGTGTAGAACTCGACTTCTTTGAGAAAGTCGTCGCACTGGCGAAGCGTTACGATGTGCTGGTGGTACACGACTTAGCCTACGCCGATATTGTGTACGACGGCTGGAAAGCGCCTTCCATTATGCAGGTTCCGGGCGCACGTGATGTGGCGGTGGAATTCTTTACCCTGTCGAAAAGCTACAACATGGCGGGGTGGCGTATTGGCTTTATGGTGGGTAACAAAACGCTGGTGAGTGCACTGGCGCGTATTAAGAGTTACCACGATTACGGCACCTTTACCCCACTGCAGGTGGCCGCTATCGCCGCGCTGGAAGGCGATCAGCAGTGTGTTCATGATATTGCCGCCCAGTATAAACGCCGTCGCGATGTGCTGGTGAAAGGGCTGCATGAGGCTGGCTGGATGGTGGAAATGCCGAAAGCGTCAATGTATGTCTGGGCAAAAATCCCTGAGCCTTACGCGGCGATGGGGTCACTGGAGTTTGCCAAAAAGCTGTTGCAGGACGCGAAGGTCTGCGTCTCGCCGGGCATTGGCTTCGGTGATTATGGCGATACCCATGTACGGTTCGCGCTGATTGAAAACAGCGACCGTATTCGCCAGGCGGTGAGGGGCATTAAGAGTATGTTCCGCGCCGACGGGCTTCTCGCATCAAAGAGTGCCGCTGAACAGCACGAATCTTAATGACATAAAAAAACAGGAGCCAACGGCCCCTGTTTTTTTGACTGCATGTTCTTCGCTAGATCATCAGGGCGAAGGTTCCGGCCCACACTAAAACAATCACCGAAATGCCCATAAAGAAATATTTCACGTTTCATCGCTCCGCGTATCTTCTGGTACGCACTTAAAAACAGAGTCCACCTGATTATAGAGAACTGACATTTGCCTGCGACGGAAATGAGAATTATCCCGTTACGATGCAAACTCCAGCTCAGAATTCTGTGCTTTCCTGTTGCCAGACGGCGCTAATGTACGCCTAAAAATGAGGGGTGACAAGAGGCATTTTTTTAAATTCTTTCCGTAACTTACGGGTGTCGTGGAACGGCGACAGTTTGATTTCAGAGCGCAATAAATCCACGTTGAGCGACGGCAAGAAAAGACAATTACTCAGGGTGATTACAGGTGATTGAAAAGGTTAGTTTCTTAGCGAAACTAACCTTTCTCCACATTAAATATAGAGAGACGCTTC
Organism: Enterobacter cloacae subsp. cloacae ATCC 13047; assembly: GCF_000025565.1. Taxonomy (NCBI): domain Bacteria; kingdom Pseudomonadati; phylum Pseudomonadota; class Gammaproteobacteria; order Enterobacterales; family Enterobacteriaceae; genus Enterobacter; species Enterobacter cloacae. The sequence continues at coordinate 3,796,418 of NC_014121.1, read as the reverse complement.
GCCATGCGGCCGCGTTTTGAAACGGCGATGCATCCACAGATACTGCTCCGGCGCGCGCATAATTTCGGTCTCGATAACTTTATTGATGAACGCTGCGGCTTCGCATTCATTTTCCGGATAGTTTGCCATCTCCGGTGAGATGTGCAGACGATAGCCAGATTTATCAACCTTTCTCACCATTGTCACGGTCAGCATTGCGGCGCCTGACAGACGCGAAATCACGAACGTGCCGTTGGTGGTGGCGACATTTTTAACCGCAAAGAAGGGCGCAAAACTGCTGCCTTTACGTCCGTAGTCCTGATCGGGTGCAAACCAGACGGCTTCGCCTTTCTTCAGGGCGCCGACCATACCGCGCAGATTGTTACGGCTGATCATCGCCTTATTGGAACGCATGCGACCACGGGTTTGTACCCACTCCATCAGCGGACTGTTGTGCGGGCGGTAGGTGGCCATCATCGGCTGACAAAGCCCCATTACTCGGCCGCCCAGCTCCAGCGACATAAAGTGGACACCAACTACCATCACGCCACGGTTTTGCATTTGCGCGCGTTTCAGGTTTTCGAGACCTTCCACGTCAAACCATTTGCGGACGCGCTCATCAGGCCAGAACCAGGCCATGCCGGTTTCAAGCAACGCCATGCCGATAGATTTAAAGTTCTCGGCAATCAGTGTTTCGCGCTGCTGCGCATTATACTGGGGAAAGCACAGTTCGAGATTTTTACGGGCAATAGATTCACGACGTTTGAGGAAGTGGCGGGACGCGCTGCCGAGCCTGGAGCCCAGTACGCGGATCATAGGATAAGGAAGTTGAACCAGAAGCCAGAGTACGCCAAGACCAAACCATGTAAACCAGTAACGCGGGTGTAAAAACGCACGTTTGAAGTGGGATTGAGACAAAATAGTGAACCTATGTAAAGCCTTTGAAAGTAACGCATAAAGCGATACCACGTGCCAATTAGACCGTTGGACAAGGTCATGGTTGCAGGCTTTACCGATCTTTACGGCGTTGCCTGACCACTGCTGACGTTGGGTGGGCGGCGTAATGTAGCACCGTTATACGATATGTGCTATTACTCGTTTTTGATTAAAAAAGCGGCACCTGGAAAGGGTGTTGATTTTGTTGCTGTTGTTGATTATCACGCATGCCAGACGGTGAATCCGTGCGCTCATTCCCGTCGGACAAGCTAACGATCTCCCCTGGAGGGTGTAAATGGAAACCTATTTACAAACCGTAAGGGATGAGTGGATTCAGTTAATCAATGAAACGGATCCCCTCGTTCATCAACTTACTGCGCAACTGGCCAGCGATCATGCTTCTGGTCTGATTACGGAGTTTTATCGTGTGGTCCTGGCCGACCCTCATGCAGCGGAGTTTCTGACCACTGAGCAGGTTGAAAGGCAGTTGCAGGAAGCGCTGCGTCGTTGGCTTGTTGATGTTCTCTCCTGCCGGGTTGAACAGGTTGATGAACAGATGCGGGCTCAGCAGCGCGCCGCCGATGTTCACGCCCGAATAGGTATATCGGTAGACCTGGTTGAGATGGGTTTCCGGATCCTGAAAAAGCTGTTGTTACCTCTTATTAATGCCACACCACACCCTTCTGAGACCAAGTTAAGCATCTATCACTACGCCATTAACAGTATTGATCTGGCAATGGAGGTGATGTCGCGCGCCTATGTCTTCAGCGAGAACAATGCGGCAAAAGAGGACGAGAACTATCGAATCTTCTCGCTGATGGAAAATGCGGAAGTTGAGAAGGAGCGGCAGACCGCCGCATTGCTGACGTGGGAACTGTCGCTGCTTTATAAAGTGATGCTGGACTCCAGCATCGACAATAGCCGGCCGCTCGGGCAGTCCGACTTTGGGCTGTGGTTCAGTCATAAGGGACGTCACTACTTCAGTGGTATTGCCGAAGCAGGGCATATCTCTCGTCTTATCCAGGAGTTCGACGCGGCTTTTCATGACGTTCGTCAGACAGACGATGCCCTTCACGACAGACTGCGGCAGGTGCAATTTTTGCGGCTGACGCGAACGACCTTCTCGCAAATCGTGACCCTGCTGCATGAGCTGTTTGATGAGGTAGCCCGGCACGAGGTGGGCGTGGATGTGCTCACGCGTCTGCTTAACCGTCGCTTCCTGCCAACCATTTTTAAACGTGAAATTACCCAGGCAAGTCGTTCTGGTACGCCGCTGTCGGTGTTGCTTATTGATGTCGATAAGTTCAAGCAAATCAACGATACTTGGGGGCACAACACGGGAGATGAAATATTAAGAAAGGTTGCCGGGGCGTTTTATGACAACGTTCGCACCTGTGACTATGTCTTCCGCTATGGCGGAGATGAGTTTTTGATTGTGCTAACGGAAATCACCGAAGCCGATACCCTGCGCATTGCCGAGCGGATCCGCCGACGCGTGGAAAAAATTAAGGTTCATTCCCCGACAGGCGAGCCAATACCGTTGTCGCTTTCGATTGGGGCGGCCATGTTTAATGGTCATCCTGACTACGAACGTCTGATTCAGGCTGCGGATGAGGCGTTGTATGGGGCAAAACGACGGGGGCGAAACTGCGTGGAGTTATGGAAAGCGCAGTGACGTTTACTATCAAAGTGTCCCCTGCAGACTTCGAATATGTATGGTTTATTTGTTGATAGTTAAGGTTTATTTGTTGTTAATAAAGTTAAGGGGCCCCCAATAAGGCCCCCAAAAGTTATTTTGACAGAATTCATTGAATAATAACTAACCGTCTTTGGTTCGATTCCGCTTAATAGATATCGTACTCGAAAACTTCATCTTACCATATCTCAATGAGATCCTCGTAAAAGACCTATTGCCTGTCTTGCCCTCAGAATATCGACAGCCCGAAGGTAAGGGGATTGTTCCTGCCAGCGAAATCCCTTCCTGTCGATACGGACCAGTTCGTATTTTTCCACCAGAAAATTCACGGCATCTGACAGGGTGATACCGGCATCGATATGTTGCTGTATAACAACTTCATCGCTGAATGGGGGGTCGTTTATTGTCAGACCGTAGTGCTGTTCCAGCAAACGCGCCAGTAACATTTGCCAGACAGCCACGGGTGACAGGCAGGGCTTCGCTGCCCGCTGAGTTGTTGCAGGTAAAGTTTTCATGTTTGCTCTCGTGAAGGTAATTAACGCTGAGTGGGATAAATGGCGATGTATACGTAGCCGCAACTGCCAAGGGTGTCGGCTTCACAGGTAAAACCGTTGTGGTACAGGGTGACGCAGTGGGCATGTTGGGGGCTGAGTTCACCGGTGGTCAGCATCGATTCCATCTGGCGGATAAAGTGTGGGAATGTGTCATCCAGCTTCCGGCATTCGGCGTCACTGAACATACCGGTGATGCTGGCCCGGTCAGCCAGGTAGTGCAGCCGGTTGCCCTCCTGTACCAGACGGGCTCCCAGGCGCGGCGTGATAGCCCGCTGCAGGCCCCAGATGATGTGGGTCATGGGGGCTCTCCTTTTATTGTAAGTTCAGGGTAATACTCATCAGGCAGGCATAAGGCCCGTTGCGGTCCTGGCGGCGTTCGGCGTATACCGCGAGGACTCCGGTGATATCCGGAACGTCCCTGCCGGTGTAATGACAGACGCTGCCGTGCCACTGATATTTTCCGCTGCTGTAGCGAAAGATCCGGGACTCAGGATGCTGGCGGTATATCGTCATTGCCCGGCGTTTACTGATAATTTTCATGTCATACCTCACAACAGACCGTGTTCTGCGAACGAATAGATTTGCCTGCCGCCAACAATCAGGTGGTCAGGGACGCGGATATCCACCAGCTGAAGCACCTGCACCAGTCGCTGCGTGAGGGCTTTGTCAGCCTGGCTGGGTGTTGTCTCACCGGAAGGATGGTTATGCGCCAGTATCACCGCCGCCGCGTTGAAATGCAGAGCACGTTTGACCACTTCCCGGGGATGGACTTCAGTGCGGTTAATCGTGCCGGTGAAGAGCGTTTCATGGGCAATCAACTGATTCTGGTTGTCCAGATACAGCACCCGGAACGCTTCCCGCTCAAGTGCGGCCATATGCAGTCGCAGCCATTCACGGACAGCATGGGTGGAGGTGAAGGCCACGCCGGGCTCATGCAGGTGCCGGTCCAGCGCCCTGAGCGCCCGCTGGATGAGACGCCGGTCGTGTGGCGTCATCTCGCCGGGTAAAAAGGAAAGCTGTTTCATTCGTTGTTCCTCCGGTCAGTCGATGATACGCAGAATGGCGTGGGCTTCAGGATGCTGCAGGGCGTAGTCCCGCAGGCGGTAGAAGTGTGCGGTCATTGCATCGCATTCGGTGCGACAGGCATGGTGGCTGTATTCAATCAGGCAGACCGCGATACCGGCGGCTTCTGCACTCATATCTGCATCGTTGCCATTCAGACAGTTAAACAGATGCCATTTATCGTCACTGTCATACTCGGGGGCCATAAATGCCCCGCTGTTGCTCAGGGTGTGGAACGACCAGATACCACCGCCGTAGGTCGTACAGAAGCGGTCCATCCAGGCGAAGATATGCGGCTCCAAGGTTAGCCACTGCGGTATGCTGCCGAAGTGTTGCGGCCAGAAATCGATACGCTGTTCATCGGGGACTGGCGTGACGGTCAGTTCAAATTCGGGTTGGTTAGCGGGTGCGAGGTCGTACTGCGTCTGCGTTGTCATGGATATGTCTCCGTCAATAAAAAACGCCAGCGGCGAGGGCTGGCGTATGGGGTTAACAAAGCGTGTTCGGGAAGGTGAGATGTCGCGGGTAAATGCTTCGGGGTCAGCGGGTAACGGTGTCTTTGTGGATGCCATACTGCCGGATGTAGCCGTTAAGACCTTCACCGGCATCCGGTTCAAAGTTCCATGCCCGCCAGACCGTCCGGCCTTCGGTGTCGCGAACCACCAGGCGGAAGTGACTGCCCTGGTCGTCTTCAATGGTGATATTACGGTACAGACGGATAAGGGTTTCGGCCTGCTGACGTGAGAACGAACCGGGAGGCAGGGTTAACGATTCAGTCATGGTGACTCCGGATAGTCAGCGTGTCAGGACGCTAGGTGCAGCATATTCTCCGCCATGACCCAGAGCGCCCGGTTGAGCTTCACGTCCCCGTCAATCCCCTTTACCGCACGGGTATGAGCTCGCTTGCCTTTGGTCGTTCTGCCCGGCAGACCGCCCTTAATCAGATTCTCCTGAATGCGCTGGTAGGTGGTCCACAGGTCGTTACTCTCATCCTGCCAGCGGCGTGGGGAAAGTATCTGTGATTCCGTCACCGGCTGGTGGTCTTCGCGAAAGCGGTACGTGAGCGCCGCTTTGGCCAGTGCCTGCTGTGCTGGTGGCGGTAACAAAAGCGATTGCATGGCATCGCGCTTCTCCTCCACACGGTCGAATATCCCCAGTACTTCGTAAGCCCCTTCAATGACTTTCTCCACCACATTGCCTTTATGTGGCACACGTACCTCACCAAAACTCTCACCGCAAATCAGCCCGTTCTGGCAGACTGCACGAAACAGCCCCGGCAGCATCTGGTATGAGCTGGAGCCGTCATGACTGTTAAGCAGGATGATTTCAGGGACCTGTTTGCCAGTGATCTGGCCTTCGCGACGCAGGCGCAGCATGTGTTTGGTGTGCTCTCGCTTGCTCTGGTCCCGAACCCGGGTCTGGCAGGCAAAAAATGGCTGGAAGCCTTCGCGCTGAAGGTTATCGAGAAGGGTAATGGTCGGAATACAGGTATAACGATCACTTCGGGACTCATGCTTGTCTTCGCTGAACACACTCGGTACATAATGCATTAACTCCTCACGGGTTAACGGACGGTCACGGCGAATAAGATTTACCGCACCAAAGCGGCTGGCTAATCGGGTCATGGCGAGACTCCTGTGAGAAAAAAACAAACGAAAACGGCCTGCTCAACTGAGCAGGCCGTGGTAGGGGGTTAAACAGCAAAGTGTGCGGAAGGGGGAATACCCGTCGTTGAGTTTGTCGCGGGAGGCTCAGGCCCGGATACCCAGTATGCTCATGGCGACCATAAATCCGATGAACCAGCCAATAAACTGGGGCAATACCGCCCAGAGCAGACGGGCCTGAATGACGGCACCGGTACTTCCGTAAACCGCATCCGGCATGATCCATTTTCGGATGAGATTACCCAGCCAGACGCCCAGGCCCGGCAGGACACACTGCAGCACGGCGGCCCATGCTGAATACCCGAACCCGACAATACGGGTATCAACAACCGTGATAATCAGCCCCACTAGGGTTGACAGGCTGAGACAAAGGCTCAAAGGCATAGCAGCCCTCCTTAAACATGGCAATTTCCATAAACTCAGTGAGTTAGTTTGTTCTGTCGTAAAACAGCCCGTCGTTCCGGTTGCGAAACATCATGCCTTGGCAGGTATAGGGCATGTCCAACTGGACATATTTTCGGGTGACCATACTCTGATACGTGCAGATTTTCTGTGCCCCGCCCGCGGCGCTGTTCTCCGTTCTGACCAGACGGAATGCCTCGTAATCACTGTATCCAGCCTGGGCTACGGTGGGGATAAAAAGACTGACACTGCTGAGGGCCAGGGCGCTGGCAATCATGCGACGATAACGCGGATGCATACGGTGTTTCCTTATTAAGTAGGTAATAGACAACAATGAAAGGGATGGCCTGATGGTCACCCCGTCGTGTTAGTTGCAGCAGGGCTCTTCTCCTCTGTTAAAGGTGGCGCAGAATGGGATGCAGCCATCACGTCGTGCATGACCGGGAAATGAGGCAGCGCCCGGATGAAGGCCACCTGACGGGTGAGTTGACATACCGTATCACGACGCTCGAAGCCCTCACTCAGGACGGTGATGGCGGTGATCCCGGACAGCGGCAGAACAACGATCCTTCCGTGCTGCTCACCGACCAGATACAACGCTCCCTCAAGGAAAATAAGCCGGTACGGTGCCAGGTGTTCAGCCCGCACACCGTCAGCCAGTTCCCGGATGCACTGCTGCTGAATGATGGTATCGACCAGTCGGGAAAAGAGACCGGGGCGGACGGGGGCGCTTTCGGCGTCCTCCTGCCAGACCAGACAGGATGAGATATCCTCACTGTCCGTTAGCGTGTTTACCAAGCGAAGGTCCGTTTCTGGAAACACCTGCTGAAGCCCAACATTGCGCATAAAGCACAGGGTTCCCGGGGCACGCTGTGCCATACCGGGATCTGACAACAATCGGCAGTGCCCATGACGGTACTCAAGGTTCAGATATATCAGCCGCTCACGAAAATCGCGGCGCAGGGTGCGTACCGAGACACCAAACTCGACTGCCAGTGTCTTCACGCTCAGTGTTTCGCCTGCCAGCAGACGACTGATAATGAGAGACAGTCTGACCGCCAGTCGGTCATAGCGGTGCTCAGTCTGTGACATGGCATGTTCTCCATCGTGATGAACGTATTGAAAAAGATGTGATTACTGTAAACAGGGGGAGGGTCAGGGTATGGACAGGGCGAAAAATATTTTTATCACCCGTCAGTACCGTACGGGCTGCGGCACTGACTGTATTCAGTCTGTTTTTTAACCGGATACACCACACCTAAAATGGACAGGGTGTGTCCGGCAAACGGAGAGCGAATGCAAGGTGCACACATAGTGGTGCATTTGCTCACGGGATAACGGCATTTCAGCCGTCAGAAGAAAAACCGCCAGACACTGCGGGCAACAGAGACCACCGCACTAATCACGGTACTGACCACCGCATTCACTGCGGAGGGAAGGGACAGCTCCGACAGGGTGTGTGTCATCACGTCGCTGACCGTATCGCCAAAATCCTGTTGCGCCTGCGCCTCAATTTTTTGCGTGCGGTATTGTGGTCTGATGACCGAACTGACGGCACTGCTGGCGCGGGCAGGCAGTGAGCGAAACAGCACCTCCACCAGCTCAGGCAGATGCCAGCCAGTGGCTGCTGATACGGTGATCACCGGGAGTGCCGGGTGGTTGAATAACGAGCACACCGCGCGCTGCTTTTCCTTCAGGTGTTTTAACTGTTGCTCTGAAGGTTGATTAAGAAAGCCGCTCCATTCACGGGAAGGCTCGATTTTATCGGCTTGGGTCAGGACAAACAGCACCTTATCCCTCCCAGCACTGCCTGGTGACAGCATCCGAAAATAAAAATCACAGTCGGGGGTCAGTGCCCGGTCATCGGCTTTAATCAGCCAGAGCACCAGGTCCAGCTCCGGCCAGATACGTTGATACAGTGCCTGATACTCTTCATCCCGCTCCGGGCTTTCGCCCACCCCGGGCAGATCAATCAGCGTCACCTGGCGTTCACCTGCCTGCAGCGTAAAACGCTGTGGCTCACGGGTACACGCAGTGGTATGACTGACGGCCGAGACCGTGCTGCGAAACAGTGCGTTACACAAACTCGACTTCCCAGCACCAGTCTTTCCCATTATGCCGATGATGGGCTGGTAATGAATAATGTCGTGCAGACGTTTAGTGACTTCCTCTGCAACATTGCTGGGCAGCAGACTAAGTGGCGAATACAGCTGATTTAATTCTTTATTGCATTTCATTATGTCACCTTATCAATTGATTAAGAATGCATCGCTTGCCTCTGTCAATCTGGTGATATATATTTAAAGAAAATTTAAATCGTGAATAAAAAAATGAAAAGTCACAATCAAGAAAAAGCAAAAAAAGAAGTTCTGGAATTCATTAAAAAGAACAAAGCACTATACTCCAGGCGTATATCAACCTATAAAAAAGAAGAGTTAATGAATGCATTCTACTGCAGAGAGTTATTCTTTAACTGTGAAAGAGCAATCAAACGCATGGAAATAAACAGCATGGAGTTTGATAATAAAAAGCTTTCTGACAGCCAAAAGAGAACTCTGCGAAACAAATTCATGCAAAACGATTCAAATAAGGAAAAGTTAAAAACGTTGTCAACACGCATCGAAAACCTTGATATTTTAAAGCAAGACAATGTGGATTTAATTATCTGGAAACAAAACCCCAGACAGGCTGTGCAAAAACTTACCTTTGAAAGGATTTTTAATGAATCCAGAAATGCACATCCCAGTATAAAGGAGCACATGCGTTTTCTTGAAGCATGCCATGCATGCTTCCCCTTCACTCCTAATGATTACCCTAATGCCCGAAGCGCCAATCCTGAGTTAAGCTCTGTTTTTAATAAAATCAATCATCTGACCAGCCAAATCATTCCAGATAATTATCCTTACTCAACTGAAATGGCCTCTTTATCTAATTTATGGATTACAATTGATCTTCGTTACTCTGATTATATTCTCTCCAGCCAAATTGCAGGCATCATCAAACTCGAAAGGCAGTCATATCCAAAACAAGTGCAAAATGATATAGATAATTGGCTGAGTTTTGAAACAATAAAAAGGAAATTGCTCACACTTGACACATTCGTTATCATCGATGCTTTAATATTGAGCGCAGCTAAAGGCGTAATCTTAAAAAACACTGAAATAAACAACTCACTTAATTCCTCAGGCACTGAGTTGCGTAATATCAAGAACGCGATCGATTATTTCATGGATATACTTAGCGATGAACTTGATAATAATGAATTCACACCTCACTAGCATTTGCGAATCCACCTCGGATAGCCCTCATCGGAAATGTAGGAGGGTTTAACCGCAAAAAACTTCGCATAAATGTCTAATATACTCTCTTTAGCAGACGCAGGATCGCTAACAGATATTGACAGGTGTTTTTTACAATACCGCCTAAACAGAGATAGTGAAGAAAAAAGCGCACGTACCCTTAACATTGTTTTCTTCCCATTTTCCATTACCCACACGAACCTCTTAATTCTGGATAAAAAGCGTTCAGGATCGCCTCGCAAATAAGCATGAAAGAAAGCAAGTGCAATCATATCAAAGTAGCAGGTAATAAAAGTGACACGCTTACCTTTAAACTTAATTATTTTGTTTCGAAAAAGCTTACATATGTATTTCAGACAATAAAGGATGGTTCTTTCTTTTAAGCGAATCAGTTCCGCATTCAATAGATCAAAAATAAAAACCTGGTTGAAAACTGCGTCAGCATTTAAACATCTGCTTTGTCCATTTTTTATTCTTGGCAGCTTGCCAATTTTACAAAACAATGCATTAACTTCATCGTCTGAATAATTTCTAACGATAGAATTGATGAGACTATGCGGCATATCCTTCCTTTTCTTACTTAGAGAATGACCATTAAACATCTCAAAAGCATCATTTTCAGGGATTTTATCTTTATTCATTTTGTTTATAAATGAAGGTGCAATCATAATGTTCTCTGGTACATTCATCCCTCCTTTTGAATTTGGATACTTATGACTTAAATCCAGCTTAATAAATGGAGTTAGTTTGTGTTCATTTTTTTTGCAGTTGCCTCGTATTTTCTTTTTCAAAAAATGGCTACATGGAATCTGTAATCGGGATTTAATTCGGTATAGTGAAATGATGTTGGCGATATCCTCAAGACCGTTAATTGAATTCAATTGCAATGGATTGTTTTTAATAAACCCCTCTGTGTTAAGCCAGTACGAGTGATTATGGATTTCAGTTTTATCAGAATCCTTAAGGGTTCTCATACCAATCCCTTTGCATTTATTTGAGCAAAATTTATTATTTCTCGTTTCAGAGAAATTAGCACCACAAACTTTACAGCGAATGTCTTTCTTTACATTCCTTTTTCGGCTCAATTCCTTCCGTCTATTAAAGTGGATATAACAAAGCCTGACACCATATTCATAGCTAATAGATGCTATATTCTCTTTGCACCCTTTTCTGCAACATATTGCCATTACATACCGTCCATGTTCACTTCACGCGGTTTTCCAACCATTCGTGTATGTCACTTAGCCTCCAACGAGAACTTCTGCCAAGTTTTATTGGCTTCATAAATTTTCCGTCCTGAATTTGCTTATAAATCCATTTATCAGTGACTTTCAGCGTTGCTGCGATCCACTTCATATCTACAAGTTGCATGTCATTGTTTTCACTTCTTTCCACACTGTTCTCCTGATGTGCCGCCCTTTCGCAAGATACTGGCTGTATAGGGCCACAAAGTGCAGGCAAAAGATCGCTCTAGAAATTGTCTTGACAATTCACTTCAGTTGCGAACTAGAGGGGAGGAAACGATTGATGGTGTAGTCTTTGTAAGATGCTCCGATAAAACCGCCTAAGTTGATCATGCAAAATGATCAAATGAGACCTGCCATTAAAGTAAAAATGGTAAGATTCAGGTTGCTACCCACGCAGCATTTACTAGTATTTAAATCTTACAAACAGATCAAGATTGGAATATAAATTCAAACATTAATTAAAAACCCAGCCAATCAAACCAAATAAATAAAAATTAAAGATATATTTAAAGTCAGCGTAACCGATATATGGACAGCTATATCAAACAACATCTTGCTGCAGATTGCTGAACATTGATTGCATGTTGAATGGAAGGCATCAGCTATACCACCGCAGTAAGTTGCGACAGGTGTTACCTGCTGCTTGTTACAAGGCTGACTAATGTTGACCTGCTCCCCGTTGATTAGTACACCCCGATGTTAGTAATGTCTTCATAAGCCACATGAGGACATCCCCATGAAGAAGCGTTTTTCCGACGAACAGATCATCAGTATTCTCCGCGAAGCCGAAGCTGGGGTACCCGCCCGTGAACTCTGCCGCAAGCATGCCATTTCCGATGCCACGTTTTACACCTGGCGTAAGAAGTATGGCAGTATGGAGGTGCCTGAAGTTAAGCGCCTGAAGTCGCTTGAGGAAGAGAACGCCAGACTCAAGAAGCTGCTTGCCGAAGCCATGCTGGATAAAGAGGCGCTTCAGGTGGCTCTTGGGCGAAAGTACTGACGACAGACCAGAAGCGGGAAGCCGTGATGTTGATGTGTGATGCGACCGGTCTGTCGCAACGTCGTGCCTGCAGGCTTACAGGTTTATCCCTGTCGACCTGCCGCTATGAGGCTCACCGTCCGGCTGCTGATGCGCATTTATCAGGGCGCATCACTGAGCTGGCACTGGAGCGCAGGCGTTTTGGCTACCGTCGTATTTGGCAGTTGCTGCGCCGTGAAGGGCTTCATGTTAATCATAAGCGCGTGTACCGGCTTTATCACCTCAGTGGCCTGGGCGTAAAACGCAGAAGACGTCGTAAAGGGCTGGCAACAGAACGTCTGCCGCTGCTCCGTCCGGCGGCGCCCAATCTGACCTGGTCGATGGATTTCGTCATGGACGCACTTTCCACCGGTCGCAGGATCAAGTGTCTTACCTGCGTCGATGATTTCACAAAGGAATGCCTGACGGTCACTGTTGCCTTTGGGATTTCAGGCGTTCAGGTCACGCGTATTCTGGACAGCATTGCACTGTTTCGAGGCTATCCGGCGACGATAAGAACTGACCAGGGGCCGGAGTTCACTTGCCGTGCACTGGATCAATGGGCCTTTGAGCATGGTGTTGAGTTGCGCTTAATCCAGCCGGGCAAGCCAACGCAGAACGGATTTATTGAGAGCTTTAACGGACGATTTCGCGATGAATGTTTGAATGAGCACTGGTTCAGCGATATCGTTCATGCCAGGAAAATTATTAATGACTGGCGGCAGGATTATAACGAATGCCGCCCGCACTCCACGCTGAATTATCAGACACCGTCTGAATTTGCAGCGGGCTGGAGAAAGGGTCATTCTGAGAATGAAGATTCCGACGTTACTAACTGAGTGTTGTATCTAATCGTGGGGGCAGGTCACTTGGTGCAGCACGAACGTTCGTCGTTTGTAAAAGAGACACTAAACAGGTTGTCGGTTTTTACTCTCTGGCCACCGGCAGCGTTAACCACGTGGAAGCAATGGGAAGCCTCAGGCGCAATATGCCAGATCCAATTCCCGTAATCATACTTGCTCGCCTGGCAGTTGATGTTTCATACCGTGGCCAAGGGCTCGGGGCCGATTTACTGCATGATGCAGTTCTGCGCTGTTACCGTGTAGCTGAGAATATTGGAGTCCGTGCGATTATGGTTCATGCACTGACTGAAGAAGCCAAAAACTTTTATCTTCACCATGGCTTTAAGGCATCACAAACTCAGGAACGGACATTGTTTTTAAAGTTACCACAGTGAGGTTTGAGGAAGAAAGGGGCTTGTTCGATATTTAAGATATTGATTTATAATGATTTTACCATTGAATTTAACATAATCTTTGTTATGCGCACCTGTATTGTCAGCACAAAGCGTTATTGTCGTCTCAGGGGCTGCGGATGTTTTCCTGGACTGTTATGTTGTGATCCCAAGATGCTGCCGGTACTTCACAGGACTCATTGCACCTAATGATAGCTTGATACGTTTCTCGTTATACCAGCGTATGTACCTGTCCAGGAAGCAGATAAATTTTTCCAGCGTGATACCCGCCCAGTCTCTGCCATAGAACATTTCGTTTTTGATACGCCCGAAGAAGCCTTCACACGCAGCATTATCCGACGAGCATCCTTTGCGCGACATGGACCTTATAAGTCCGGAGGTGTTGATACGCTCGAGCCAGCCCGGCCACCGGTAATGGCCACCACGATCGCTGTGTATCACTGGTTTATCATGTTCGTTGAGCGTATCGAGTGCGTCATCGAGCATCGTATTCACCAGCGTCGCGTCCGGGCGTGTTCCTATCGACCAGCTTACAACCAGGCCATCAAAGCAGTCGATAACCGGCGACAGATAGACTTTTCCAGCCGGAAGCTGGAACTCCGTAATATCGGTCAGCCACTTCTCATTTGGCCTGCAGGAACTAAAATCCCAAGCGAGTAAATTTTCCGGTGCCGGGCCGATTTCGCCACAGTAAGAGTTGTATCGTCGTCGCCTGGTGCGCTTAACAACGAGCTGCTCTTCTGCCATCAGTCTGCGGACAACCTTTTCAGAAATAACCCTGTTGTTACCGCGAAGCATCGCGTGAAGGCGCCGATAGCCGTAACAGCGGTAATTCTCCTCAAAGATATCGGCCATGATCACGCGTATTACCGCATACTTATCGTACAGACGTTTTGGTAAAAATAACAGCTGCGGGCAAGTTGCAGAACGCTTAGCAACTCAGCAACGGGGTACTTTTTCTTAAGGGCATCAACTATCAGGGTTTTCTCCCTGTTTTTCAGTTTCAGAAAGCTGACGCCCAGATCTTTTTTTATCAGTTCATTCGCCTTTGTCAGTATGTCACGTTCGAGCTGCAGCTGATGAATCTGCTTCCTGAGACGCTGGATTTCACCGAGTAAAGCATCCTGATTTTTATCCTGAGGGGCTGACTTTCGTTTGCGCATGGATTGATAAGCCTCGTCACTGATAAGGTCTTTCTTCCATTTGTACAGGACCGGGACGCTGACGCCTATGCTTTGTGCAACTTTACGCGCGGTTCCACGTCGGTTACAGAGCTCCCGGACGGCCTGAGACCTCTCTTCCGGGCTGAAGCATTTGTTTCGTGGGGACTGAACCAGGCTTCGATGGCGGGCAGGAACTGCCACAGCAGCATGAGTGCGGCGATGCAGCCAGTGATGACGAGCCAGCGCCGGATGAATCGATCCGGCGCCGGGCGGCTGTAGGGGTCGGGTAGGTCACGTCATTCTCCATGTTGAAATCAGCGCCAAAGGCCGCCAGTGCGCCAGCGTGGCGGACGTGGTGATACGGTCACTTCGGGGTCGAAACGGGCCGATGGAAACGGCGGCATCGCGGGCGGCGGAGCAAGTTCCAGCAAGCGCTCAATGCGTTCAGCCGTCGCTGGATGCGTGCGCAACCAGGAGGGTTCCGGATTGCCCCATCCGGGCAGCAGCCAGGCGCGCCAGGAGCGGCTCACCCGCTCGATCTTGGCGAGCGCTGAGGCCAGCCCGTGCGGGTCGCCGGTCAATTCGGCAGCGAGCCGGTCGGCGTCGAATTCGCGCACCCTGGACAAGCCCAACTGAGCCAGCAAGGCCAGCTGTGGCGCGACCGCAAGTAGAAGCAACGCGGGCCAATTGACTTCCGTGACTCCAAGCAATAGCGTTGGCAAGCTGAGCACGATCGCAAGCTGCCCCAACAAGGCCAGAAGATGGGTGAGCCGGCTGATGGAATCGGCCAAGCCCATGACACGCAAATCCTCGTTCGCAATATGCGCGATTTCGTGGCCGAGCACGCCGGTCAACTCGCGGGGCGTGAGGCTACGCAGCAGGCCGTCGGTCAGCGCGATGGCCGCGTGATGCTTCGAACCGGTGGCGAAGGCGTTGACGACCCCGCTGGGCACGTAGTGCGGTACCGGCACGGTAGGCAGCCCGGCCCGCGCCGCCAGTTCGCGCAACACAGCCCAAAGATCGGGCGCTTCATCCGGGTGCAGGGGGCGTGCGCCATACAGCCGCAAGGTCAGCCCGGAGGCGGCCGCCGGTTCAAGCAGCAGGGTGAACCCCGCAGCCGCAAGCGCCAGCCAAAGCCCGCCGTCACCCAACAGCAGGCTGCCAGCGACGGCGGCAATTCCGAGCAGGGTCAGCACCAACAGCACGGTTTGCAGGCGATTGTGCCAGCGATGCCGCGCGCCGACATTCTGCGCGTGGCGCAGATCACGACTGATCATCTGAGCTTTCCCCGGCTGTCCGGTCATCGCGCTCGCGCAGCAGCCAGTAAGTCGCCCCGAGGGCCAGTGTCGCGCCTGCAAGCGCCGCGACCTTGGCGGGGCCGGTCTCCGGGTCGAGGATTACGAATTTACGCGCCAGGGCGATCAGCCCGATCAGGATCACCGTCTTGACCTGGATGATGCTGTCGCGCCGCAAGGCCACCCTCACGATGGAATGCTTGAACTCCATGGCAATGAGCAGCGTCATGATCATGCCGAACACGGTCTGGAAGACCTTGTGATCGAGCGGATTGAATGCATCAATGATCAGCAGGCTGAAGACGATCGAGATCAGCTGCAGCAGCGAGACCACGATGATAACGGCAATGATTGCGGACAGCGCGAGCGCGATCACCTGTTCAAAGCGCTCGTAGAACGTCATCACTGCCCATTGGGCGCGAAATGTTTTGATCGGGTCTGCTTGCTTTTCCTTCATCGCCACTCCTCTCAATTCTGAAATACTTGTGCGCCCACAACTTGGTTGCACCCTCGTCTTTTTTGCCTGGTAGAGCGCGCTGTCCGCCTGCAGCATCACCTGCTCGACAGAGTGCAAACGGGGGTCAAGGAGAGCCACCCCCATGCTGGCGCTATAGCTGATCGACACCTCTCCACACACCACCGCTGTCGCCGCAGTGTCCTGACGAAATCGCTCCGCCCATACTTGGGCGCCTTCTATCGATACCGCTTCCAACAACACAGCGAATTCCTCCCCCCAATCCGGGCAGCCATGTCGGTTGCGCGAACATGTTCCCTCAACCGTGAAGCAAAGGGGTCCGTGATCACCATACGCAGCAACTGCTGCTCTATTTCCTTGCGAGAAGAGATGTCGAACAGAGTACCGACTATCAGTTGCCTGCCCGCGTCACCCAGCCATGGGCCTTGTTCCTCGAAAGTCGAGTTGCCAGAGGATCAGGTGAACAGATGGGCCGCGCCGTCACGCGAACGGATGGCCAGCGAGCGGGAGGGCAGTGCCGCCGCTGATGAGCAGTCCCCACGCCGTGGGGACTGCTCATCACGCTTGTAGACGCCCGCGTGACCTGCGGCCACGACCGCCACCGCGATCGAGGCCAGGGAGGCTGCCCATGCCAGTGCCAGGCCGATGGGGTCGGACACGGCAGCCTCGCCCGCCATCAAGATGCGTCGCTCGCCTTCGCGGCATCCGGCTGCTCCGGCTCGGCCGGGGTCTGCGGTGGCTCTTTGCGTTCGAACACCACGCGTTCGGCCTTGTCGTCCCAGCGTGCGCTGGCGTGATCGCCCTTGCCGATACCGCCGCCGAGCATCTCGCGCGCCAGCGCAGTTTCCAGCTCGCTGCGGATCAGGCGCTTGAGTTCACGCGCACCGAACTCGGGCTTGTAGCCTTCTTCCGCGAAATGGTCGATCAGCGTCTGATCGAAAGTGAGCGTCACGCCCTGGCTGGCGGCGCTGCGCGCCACGCGATCGAGCTGCAGGCCGACGATGTGGCGGATCTCCTCCTTGCCCAGCGCATGGAAGACGATGATCTCGTCGATGCGGTTGAGGAACTCGGGCCGGAAATGGCCGCGCAGCACGTCCATGACTCCGGCCTTGGTCTTTTCGTACTCCTCGCCGGCCGCCCCGCGCGCCTTCAGCCGTCGCTGGATGATGTCCGAACCCAGGTTGGACGTGGCGATGATGATGGTGTTGGTGAAATCCACCACCCGGCCCTTGCCGTCGGTGAGGCGACCGTCGTCGAACACTTGCAGCAGGATGTTGTATACGTCAGGGTGTGCCTTCTCGATCTCGTCGAGCAGCAGCACGCTGTAGGGCTTGCGCCGCACCTTCTCGGTGAGCTGACCGCCTTCGTCGTAACCGACATAGCCCGGAGGCGCGCCCACCAATCGCGCCACGGTATGGCGTTCGCCATATTCCGACATGTCGATGCGCAACAGGGCGTGCTCATCGCCGTAGATCGATTCGGCCAATGCCTTGGCGAGCTCGGTCTTGCCCACCCCGGTCGGGCCCAGAAACAGGAAGGTAGCCACCGGTTTGCTGCCTTCACGCAGGCCGGCGCGGGACAGCCGCACGGCATCGGCCACGGCACGGACCGCCTCGTCTTGTCCCACCAGGCGCTCGTGCAGCCGTTGTTCCAAGTGCAGCAGCTTTTCGCGCTCTTCCACCGTCAACTCGTTGACCGGGATGCCGGTCAGGCGCGAGACGATCTGCGCCACGTGTTCCGCCTTGACCTCGGCACTGCCGGAGGCCCGCTCCCGCTCCCAGTCCTCGACGAGCTTCTTGAGCTCGGCCTCCTTGGCTTCGATGCGCTTCCCGAGCTCGGCGGCCTGGTCGTACTGCTTGCGCGCGGCCACGTAATCCTGTTCACGCCGCAGCTGGTGCAGTTCGGACTCCAGCTCCTGCACGGCCACCGGCCGGGCCGTGGCCGACAGCTTCACGCGCGCGGCCGCCTGGTCGAGCAAGTCGATCGCCTTGTCCGGCAGGAAGCGCGCCGTGATGTAGCGGTCGGACAACTCGGCCGCCGCGATGATCGCGTCCTCGGAGATGCTGACCTTGTGGTGCGCCTCGAAGGTGTCGCGCAGGCCGCGCAGAATCATGATGGCCTGGGCCACCGTCGGCTCGGGTACCGTCACCGGCTGGAAGCGCCGCTCCAGTGCGGCATCCTTCTCGATGTATTTCTGGTACTCGTTCAGCGTCGTGGCGCCGATCAGGTTGAGTTCACCGCGCGCCATCATCGGTTTGAACACGTTGGCCACGTCCAGCCCGCCTTCGCCACCGCCCTGGCCGGCACCGACGATGGTGTGCACCTCGTCGATGAACAAAATCAGCTCGCCCTGGTGCTCGGTCACCTCCTTCAGCACCTTCTGCACGCGCTCCTCGAACTCGCCGCGATATTTGGCGCCGGCCACCATGGCGTTGATGTTGAGTTCCACCAGGCGCTTGTCGCGCAAGGTCTCGGGCACTTCACCCGCCACCATGCGCTGCGCCAGCCCTTCGACGATGGCGGTCTTGCCCACACCCGGCTCGCCGATCAGCACCGGGTTGTTCTTCTTGCGCCGGGCCAGCACCTCGATGGTGGTTTCGATCTCCTGCGCGCGGCCGATCACCGGGTCGAGCTTGCCGTCGCGCGCCATCTTGGTCAGGTCGCGCGAGTACTTGTCGAGTTCTGGCGTGTTGGTCGGCGTCTCAGCGCGGCCATCCTCGGCGCCCTTGCCGACCACCTTGCTGACCTGTTGGCGCAGCGCCTGCGGCGTCAGGCCGTAGCGGCGCAGCAGGTTGGCGGCCAGCCCTTCGCCTTCCTCAGCCAGACCGATCAGGAAATGCTCTGGACCGACATAAGAATGGCCGAGTTCATTGGAGGCCACGAAGGCGCGGCTGAGCGCATCCTTCACGCGCGGCGACACGCCGATCTCGCCCTCGAAGGGCTTGTCCCCGCGCTTGGCCTCAGACTCGATCTGCCGCTTGAGGTCATCGACCTTGATCTTGAACTGACCCAGGATGGTCTTGACCACGTCGCTGTCGGCCAGCGCCAGCAGCAGATGTTCGGTATCCACCTCGGAGCGGCCAAATTCGGCAGCGTGTTTGGCGGCCTCCTGCAGCAAGGCTTCCGACTGTTCGCTGATGCGGCTGGCCAGCCCACTGCCGCGACGGCGCGGCGCACCCGAACCTGCGGCGGCGGGCTCGCCAAACGAGGCATCGACCACGTCATCGGTATCGGCGGCAACTGGCGTCGCGTCGTCGCCGATGCGGAAGAAGTCACTGCCGAGGAAGTCCTCGAACAGGCCGCTGCGCGAGCCGAACAAGGCTTCCAGCGGCGAAACGGTGCGCTTTTGCTGGCGCACTAATTGCCGGTAATGGTCGTCGCACAACAGCATGGTGCTGTGACGACCGTTGAGATTGGCTTCCACCCGCACGGTGGCGGGTTGGCCGCAGACCTGGCATTGTTTTCTGGCCATGCTGATGCTCCTGAGAAGGTTGACAAGGTTGAGGCGACGAGGCATCGCGAACCGCGACTCCTCGTCTCGTGCCGGGTTTTTCTTGTGACGAACGAGCCGGCGACGTCAGCCGTTGATCGGGATCGAGCGTCCCTGCTTCGGCGCGCTGACCTCGCGCTTGTCGATCGTGACCGTGAGCACCCCGTTCTTGAACGATGCTTTGATCGAATCCTGGTTGGCGTCGTCAGGCAGGTTCAAGGCACGCTGAAAGCTGCCGTAGGAGCGCTCCACACGGTGGAAGCCACCTTCCTTCTTCTCCTGTTCCTGGCGCTTCTCGCCACGCACCATCAGCACGTCGTTGTCGAGAGTGATCTGGATGTCCTTCTCCTCGACACCGGGCACTTCCAGGGCAATCTTGTACTGCTTGTCGGTTTCCTGGATGTCCAGGGCCGGCTTCAGCATGCCC
Source organism: Enterobacter cloacae subsp. cloacae ATCC 13047 (assembly GCF_000025565.1). Classification (NCBI taxonomy): domain Bacteria; kingdom Pseudomonadati; phylum Pseudomonadota; class Gammaproteobacteria; order Enterobacterales; family Enterobacteriaceae; genus Enterobacter; species Enterobacter cloacae. The sequence continues at coordinate 3,776,456 of NC_014121.1, read as the reverse complement.
GACCAATCGGATGGCCACTGCGGCATGTTCAACGCCGGAAAACCGAAGCCCCGGAATGCGTCATCGAACAGCCGGTCGATTTCCCGATGCAGTTGCAGGATCGGGCTGACTGGCCCGCTCGCCGCTGGCAGGTCATTGCGCTGCACCGGCAGGGAAGAGACGGTCTGCTGCTCTTGCTGCTCGTTCTTGAACCAGTTCCAGGGAGCCAACTTCTTGAAATCGATGTCCATGTCATACCTCCAGAAAAATTGGAAAACGAGTTACTCAAGCCCTTTGCCTGCTGTGACGGGCAGTGCGCCCAGGCGACACGGGCTGCTCGGATGACTTCTGCTGTTCACGCTTGCGCATCACCTCCTTCTTTGCTGCGGCTCGGGTCTGATCATTGATCCACTGATCGATTTCACTTTGAGGAAACCGCCACGTCCCGCCCACCTTGAAAGCCGGAATTTCCCCGTGCGCGGCGAGCCGATAAAGCGTCCGCTTGCCGACTTTCAAGTACGCAGCCAATTCATCGAGCGTGAAAATCACCTGTAGGTGCGCTTTCATCCCTGTAGGTGCGCTTTCATCTCACCCTCTCCAATCGCGTCGCTTTGCGGTTCCGGCCAAGGAAATCCTTGTAATACTTTGTAAGATATTACGCTTACCATGACAGCCTTCAAGAGTCAATGTACAGCGTTCTCCCGCCCCATTGATGCAGGTCAACTGCTCAGGCAAGGCGCAGCGGGGCGGTCTGATCAGGCAATGGACAGCGCCTGGCTCGTCAGCCTGCGTGTACCACAGGCGCCTCGATCAAACACCGATCCTCACGTTGTAGCCGAGTGCCCGCAGCCCCTTGCTCGTCTGCATGTTCCTTGACGGAAACTCGTCTGGGCGCGCCCAGACGACGATTTCCCCGAGGCTGCTCAGGCTAACGTGCGGAATTGCCCAGTCGTCGCTGCGGATCGCGTTCCAGAGTCGGGCCGAAACACTTCCGTTGCCCCAGACAACGTAGTTCAACAGTATCCGTCCGGCCAACACACCTTCCCGACACCGCCGCCGAAGGCCATGGCCCATCAAGCGGATTTTCCATGCGCCCTCAGCGCCGTACCTACAGCAAATCTTTCAAGGCTCAGGTCATTCAGGAGTGTTCTGAACCCGGTGCCTCCATCGCAAACATCGCCTTGGGCTACAGCCTCAATGCCAACCTCGATCACAAATGGATTCGGCTGCCTACCCAGAAAACCACGGCTATCCAGCCAGCGTTCATCCCGTTGCCTTCTCAAATGCTCGGCGTGGGTTCGCATACTCAAGCGCGCTGCTGCGATCATGAGTTTGATCCAGTCGGCCCGTAATAATGGGCACGATCCGTATGCCTATCTCAAGGATGTGCTGACACGGTTGCCGTCCCTGTAACAGCCTGAAGTTGACCTGGGTAATCAAATACCGGTGTAGTGATTAGGAAACAGGGCTCGGATAACATCATGGCGCAGGTCACCCTGATCTTGACCCTCCATCTCCGAACAGCTTTTGTATCTTAAGTTAACGATGTCCGCTGCCGGTATTCCCTCGGGGAGTGATATCCCAGCGCGCTGTGCGGGTGGCTTCCATTTCCATCAGATGTCCTTCCTGCTCCGCTACTGAAGGCGTGGTGCGTAACGGCAAAAGCACTGCCGGACATCAGCGCTATCTCTGCTCTCACTGCCGTAAAACATGGCAGCTCCAGTTCACTTACACCGCCTCTCAGCCCGGTACACACCAGAAAATTATTGATATGGCCATGAATGGCGTTGGATGCCGGGCAACCGCCCGCATTATGGGCGTTGGCCTCAACACGATTTTACGTCACTTAAAAAACTCAGGCCGCAGTCGGTAACCTCGCGCATACAACCGGGCAGTGATGTGATTGTCTGCGCTGAAATGGACGAACAGTGGGGCTACGTCGGTGCTAAATCACGTCAGCGCTGGCTGTTTTACGCGTATGACAGGATACGGAGGACGGTTGTGGCGCACGTCTTCGGTGAACGCACTCTGGCCACACTGGAGCGTCTTCTGAGCCTGCTGTCGGCCTTTGAGGTCGTGGTATGGATGACGGATGGCTGGCCGCTGTATGAACCCCGCCTGAAGGGAAAGCTGCACGTTATCAGCAAGCGTTACACTCAGCGCATTGAGCGACATAACCTGAATCTGAGACAACATCTGGCAAGGCTGGGACGGAAGTCACTGTCGTTCTCAAAATCGGTGGAGCTGCATGACAAGGTCATCGGGCATTATCTGAACATAAAAGACTATCAATAAGTTGGAGTCATTACCCTTTTTTCAACTTCTGATGGATGCGAGTGATTGAACTCATACATTAATGTTTTCCCACGAAGTCTTTTTTCAGGTAAGCCTTCGCACATATCGGTAAATAGCTTGCCTGCTTTTATTTTTTCTGTCATCGACATGTTCATTTTTAACATTCCGTCCTGATAAGTTGGTCGGATAAGGCGCTCGCGCCGTATCCGACATTAATTTCTTAAGCGACTTCATTCACCTGGCGACGCAGCAGAGAAAGTGGGCCGGGGCCGCTAAGCGTGAACACGGAAATTAAGGTGAAGCCCAGCGCCACCAGACCCAGCACCAGGTAAGCGCCCTGGAAACCGATGCTTTCATACATATTGCCCGCCAGAATAGACATAAAAATCATCGCCAGTTGCTTAAAGAAGCAGAAACAGACCAGATAAATCGTCGCTGAAAAACGCACTTCAAACTGGCTGGTAATATATTTAAAGCAGCCCACCAGCAGGAACGGTACTTCAAACATATGCAGCGTTTTCAGAATAACCACTTCCAGTGCTGAGGTAGCGAACGATGAGCCAATAATACGTACTGACATAATAGTGCCAGCCAGCAGCAGGGCGTTTTTCCCACCGATGCGATTAATGATCAGTGGCGCAAAAAACATAATCGAGGCGTTAAGTAATTCGCCCATTGTCGTTACGTAGCCAAATACCCGCGTACCCTGTTCACCGGTAGCAAAGAACGAAGTAAAGAAATTAGCAAACTGTTGGTCAAAAACATCGTAGGTGCAGGAAACGCCAATAACATACAGTGACAAAAACCACAGTTTTGGCTGTCTGAACAGTTCCAGCGCCAGCTTAAGGCTAAATGCCGAATGGTTGGCACCTACCGCATTGGCAACCGTGGCAGAAGAGGGCGCATCCGTTTTGGCGAAAAAGAGTAAAACGGCGAGGATGAATGCACAGCCAGAACCCAGCCAGAAAACAAACTGATTATTGATGGTGAACATGATGCCGACAATCGAGGCACACAGCGCCCAGCCAACACAGCCAAACATCCGCGCGCGACCATATTCGAAATTACTGCGACGGCTGACTTTCTCGATAAATGCCTCTACTGCTGGCGCACCGGCGTTAAAACAAAAGCCTAGATAAATACCACCAACAATCGATCCTACTAAAATGTTGTATTGTAACAGTGGCCCGAAGATAAAAATAAAGAACGGCGCAAACATCACTAACATGCCGGTAATAATCCACAGCAGGTATTTGCGCAGCCCGAGTTTGTCAGAAAGCAGACCAAACAGCGGTTGGAATAATAGCGAGAACAGAGAAATAGCGGCAAAAATAATACCCGTATCACTTTTGCTGATATGGTTGATGTCATGTAGCCAAATCGGGAAAAACGGGAAGTAGGCTCCCATGATAAAAAAGTAAAAGAAAAAGAATAAACCGAACATCCAAAAGTTTGTGTTTTTTAAATAGTACATAATGGATTTCCTTACGCGAAATACGGGCAGACATGGCCTGCCCGGTTATTATTATTTTTGACACCAGAGCAACTGGTAATGGTAGCTACCGGCGCTAAGGTGGAATTCCGCCGACACTGACGGGCTCCAGGAGTCGTCGCCACCAATCCCCATATGGAAACCGTCGATATTCAGCCATGTGCCTTCTTCCGCGTGCAGCAGATGGCGATGGCTGGTTTCCATCAGTTGCTGTTGACTGTAGCGGCTGATGTTGAACTGGAAGTCGCCGCGCCACTGGTGTGGGCCATAATTCAATTCGCGCGTCCCGCAGCGCAGACCGTTTTCGCTCGGGAAGACGTACGGGGTATACATGTCTGACAATGGCAGATCCCAGCGGTCAAAACAGGCCGCAGTAAGGCGGTCGGGATAGTTTTCTTGCGGCCCTAATCCGAGCCAGTTTACCCGCTCTGCTACCTGCGCCAGCTGGCAGGTCAGGCCAATCCGCGCCGGATGTGGCGTATTGCTCGCCACTTCAACATCAACGGTAATCGCCATTTGACCACTTCCATCAATCCGGTAGGTTTTCCGGCTGATAAATAAGGTTTTCCCCTGATGCTGCCACGCGTGGACCGTGGTAATCAGCACCGCGTCGGCAAGCGTATCTGCCGTGCACTGCAACAACGCTGCTTCGGCCTGGTAATGGCCCGCCGCCTTCCAGCGTTCGACCCAGGCGTTAGGGTCAATGCGGGTCGCTTCACTTACGCCAATGTCGTTATCCAGCGGTGCGCGGGTGAACTGATCGCGCAGCGGCGTCAGCAGTTGTTTTTTATCGCCAATCCACATCTGTGAAAGAAAGCCTGACTGGCGGTTAAATTGCCAACGCTTATTATCCAGCTCGATGCAAAAATCCGTTTCGCTGGTGGTCAGTTGCGGGATGGCGTGGGGCGCGGAGGGGAGTGTCACGCTGAGGTTTTCCGCCAGACGCCACTGCTGCCAGGCGCTGATGTGTCCGGCTGCTGACCATGTGGTCGCGTTCGGTTGCACTACGTGAACCGTTAGCCAGAGTTGTCCGGCGCTCTTCGGCTGCGGTAGTTCAGGCAGTTCAATCAACTGTTTACCTTGTGGAGCGACATCCAGAGGCACTTCACCGCTTGCCAGCGGCTTGCCATCCAGCGCCACCATCCAGTGCAGGAGCTCGTTATCGCTATGACGGAACAGGTATTCGCTGGTCACTTCGATGGTTCGCCCGGATAAACTGAACTGGAAAAACTGCTGCTGGTGTTTTGCTTCCGTCAGCGCCGGATGCGGCGTGCGGTCGGCAAAGACCAGACCGTTCATGCAGAACTGGCGATCATTCGGCTTATCGCCAAAATCACCGCCGTAAGCCGACCACGGATTGCCATTTTCATCATATTTAATCAGCGACTGATCCACCCAGTCCCAGACGAAGCCGCCCTGTAAACGGGGGTACTGACGAAACGCCTGCCAGTATTTAGCGAAGCCGCCAAGACTGTTACCCATCGCGTGGGCGTATTCGCAAAGGATCAGCGGGCGCGTCTCTCCAGGCAACGAAAGCCATTTTTTGATGGACCATTTCGGCACAGCCGGGAAGGGCTGGTCTTCATCCACGCGCGCGTACATCGGGCAAATAATATCGGTTGCGAAGGTGTCGGCTCCGCCGCCTTCATACTGTACCGGGCGGGAAGGATCGACAGATTTGATCCAGCGATAGAGTGCGTCGTGATTAGCGCCGTGGCCTGATTCATTCCCCAGCGACCAGATGATCACACTCGGGTGATTACGATCGCGCTGCACCATTCGCGTTACGCGTTCGCTCATCGCGGGTAGCCAGCGCGGATCATCGGTCAGACGATTCATTGGCACCATGCCGTGGGTTTCAATGTTGGCTTCATCCACCACATACAGGCCGTAGTGGTCGCACAGCGTGTACCACAGCGGATGGTTCGGATAATGCGAACAGCGCACGGCGTTAAAGTTGTTCTGCTTCATCAGCAGGATATCCTGCACCATCGTCTGCTCATCCATGACCTGACCATGCAGAGGATGATGCTCGTGACGGTTAACGCCGCGAATCAGCAACGGCTTGCCGTTCAGCAGCAGCAGACCATTTTCAATCCGCACCTCGCGGAAACCGACATCGCAGGCTTCTGCTTCAATCAGCGTGCCGTCGGCGGTGTGCAGTTCAACCACCGCACGATAGAGATTCGGGATTTCGGCGCTCCACAGTTTCGGGTTTTCGACGTTCAGACGTAGGGTGACGTGATCGGCATAACCACCACGCTCATCGATAATTTCACCGCCGAAAGGCGCGGTGCCGCTGGCGACCTGCGTTTCACCCTGCCACAAAGAAACCGTCACCCGCAGCTCATCGCGCAGCTCGCCGTACATCTGAACGTCTGCCTCCAGTACAGCGCGGCTGAAATCATCATTAAAGTGAGTGGCTACATGGAAATCGCTGATTTGCGTGCTCGGTTTATGCAGCAACGAGACGTCACGGAAAATGCCGCTCATCCGCCACATATCCTGATCTTCCAGATAACTGCCGTCACTCCAGCGCAGCACCATCACCGCGAGGCGGTTTTCTCCGGCGTGTAAAAATGCGCTCAGGTCAAATTCAGACGGCAAACGACTGTCCTGTCCGTAACCGACCCAGCGCCCGTTGCACCACAAATGAAACGCCGAGTTAACACCATCAAAAATAATTCGCGTCTGGCCTTCCTGTAGCCAGCTTTCATCAACATTAAATGTGAGCGAGTAACAACCCGTCGGATTCTCCGTGGGAACATACGGCGGATTGACCGCAATGGGATAGGTCACGTTGGTGTAGATAGGCGCATCGTAACCGTGCATCTGCCAGTTTGAGGGGACGATGACAGTATCGGCGTCAGGAAGATCGCGCTCCAGCCAGCTTTCTGGTACCGCTTCTGGTGCCGGAAACCAGGCAAAGCGCCATTCACCATTCAGGCTGCGCGACTCTTGGGAAGGGCGATCGGTGCGAGCCTCTTCGCTATTACGCCAGCTGGCGAAAGGGGGATGTGCCGCAAGGCGATTAAGTTGGGTAACGCCAGGGTTTTCCCAGTCACGACGTTGTAATACGACGGCCAGTGAATCCGTAATCATTGTCTTAGTTGTATCCTGCGTGAATTGTTATCCGCTCACATTTTCGCATAACATACGAGCCGGACACATAGAGTGTAAAGCCTGGGGTGCCTAATGAGTGAGCTGACTCACATTAATTGCGTTGCGCTCACTGCCCGCTTTCAAGTCGGGAAACTTGTCGTGCCAGCTGCATTAAGGAATCTGCCAACGTGCGGGGAGAGGTGGTTTGCGTATTGGGCGCCAGGGTGGTTTTTCTTTTCACCAGTGAGACGGGCAACAGCTGATTGCTCTTCACCGCCTGGCCCTGAGAGAGTTTCAGCAAGCGGTCCACGCTGGTTTGCCCCAGCAGGCGAAAATCCTGTTTGATGGTGGTTAACGGCGGGATATAACACGAGCTGTCTTCGGTATCGTCGTATCCCACTACCGAGATATCCGCACCAACGCGCAACCCGGACTCGGTAATGGCGCGCATTGCGCCCAGCGCCATCTGATCGTTGGCAACCAGCATCGCAGTGGGAACGATGCCCTCATTTAGCATTTGCATGGTTTGTTGAAAACCGGACATGGCACTCCAGTCGCCTTCCCGTTCCGCTATCGGATGAATTTGATTGCGAGTGAGATATTTATGCCAGCCCGCCAGACGCAGACGCGCCGAGACAGAACTTAATGGGCCCGCTAACAGCGCGATTTGCTGGTGACCCAATGCGACCAGATGCTCCACGCCCAGTCGCGTACCGTCTTCATGGGAGAAAATAATACTGTTGATGGGAGTCTGGTCAGAGACATCAAGAAATAACGCCGGAACATTAGCGCAGGCAGCTTCCACAGCAATGGCATCCTGGTCATCCAGCGGATAGTTAATGATCAGCCCACTGACGCGTTGCGCGAGAAGATTGTGCACCGCCGCTTTACAGGCTTCGACGCCGCTTCGTTCTACCATCGACACCACCACGCTGGCACCCAGTTGATCGGCGCGAGATTTAATCGCCGCGACAATTTGCGACGGCGCGTGCAGGGCCAGACTGGAGGTAGCAACGCCAATCAGCAACGACTGTTTCCCCGCCAGTTGTTGTGCCACGCGGTTGGGAATGTAGTTCAGCTGCGCCATCGCCGCTTCCACCTTTTCCCGCGTTTTCGCAGAGACGTGGCTGGCCTGGTTCACCACGCGGGAAACGGTCTGATAAGAGACACCGGCATACTCTGCGACATCGTATAGCGTTACTGGTTTCACATTTACCACCCTGAATTGACTCTCTTCGGGTGCTATCATGCCATACCACGAAATGTTTTGCGCCATTCGGAGGGGGCACGCCGAAGTGAGATTCAAAATGCCGACGTCAGTTCACAGGTGGGTAATGATACCAACGTGTTGATTTCGTATTTTCACTGACACCAGGATCATCCTGATGTTACAAGGATTGAATGACTACAGATTAAAATAGTCATCAACAGGTTGACAGCATTACCGGTAACCCGTTTCAGCTCTTTCTGGAGACGGCGGATCTCGGCCTGAGCATCTGACTGTTCTTTATTAGTGGAAGAATCCGGACCGTACTTCTTTATCCATGCATAAAGGCTGTGGGTGGTGATATCGAGACGTGTTGCAACGCTGGAAACAGAATAACCGCGATCAACAACCTGTTTGACTGCTTCAGTTTTAAACTCTTCGGGATAACGCTTACCGCTCATGGGCACCTCTCTTTAAGCCATCTTAAATGACTCTGAGGTGTCTGTTAAACCCGTGGCGATTCATTTTAGGCATAAAAAAAGACCTCAGTTGAGGTCTATTTACATACTGTTGGTGCGAAGGCCGAACTCGAATCGGCTCTTCATTAACTAACTCTGGCAACGTTTCCATCCAATCGCAATCCATCCAAATAGTCCCCATACCACTGCATCATCTCTTTCCTCCCTTCAAGATACTGCGCATGGTTATAGGTCCCGCGAATCGCGTTCTTGTCCACATGCGCGAGCTGGGTCTCAATCCAAGCAGTGTTGAATCCTTCCTCATGCAAGATTGTGCTCATGGTGTGACGAAAACCATGTCCGGTTGCTCTCTTATCGTAACCAATCCTTTTAATAACCATATTGATGCTGGCTTCGCTCATTGGTTTATTAACATCGTTTCGACCTGCAAAGATAAACTGGTAAGTACCGGTCAATTGCTTTAGTTGCCGAAGTGCTGCTAAGGATTGAGCAGAAAGGGGCACTATGTGGGGTCGCCTCATCTTCATTCTACTTTTCGGTATTTCCCAGATATGGTTTTCGAAGTCGATTTCACTCCATTCTGCCATACGTAATTCGACGGTTCGTAAGCCCGTAAGCATGAGTAGTCGGGTCGCCAGAAGCGTTACTAGACTGCCGGTGTATTGTGAAAGCTTTTGTAAAAACTCGGGTAGCTCAGCAGCAGTAAGAAAGGGATAATGTTGTTTCTCGTACCCCTGTAAAGCACTACCAAGATCAGCCGCAGGGTTGTACTCGGCTCGGCCAGTAACAATAGCGTAACGGAACACTTCGCTACAACGTTGGCGCACTTTACTGGCAAGCTCCGGCGCACCTCGCTTTTCCATACGCTGCAATACAGACAGAAGCTCCAGTGGCTTTATCTCATTAACCGGCTGCGATCCAACAAAGGGAAATACATTGTTTTTGAAGGCCCGGTTAACATAGTCAGCGTAGTTTTTTGACCAGCCAGAAACTTTTGCGTTGTACCACTCAACCGCTATCGCTTCAAAAGTATTCGTAACCGATAGTTTTTGGGCAAGTAGTTCGGCTTTTTTAACTTCACCGGGATCTTTATCATTTGCCAATGTTTTTCTCGCTTCATCGCGCTTAGTGCGGGCTTCCGCAAGTGAGATGTCAGGATAGGTTCCGAACGAGAGTTTTTTCTCTTTACCGGCAAATCGATACTTCATTCGCCAGTACTTTGAACCGTTAGTATTGACCATGAGATAGAGCCCTCCGCCATCAGCGAGTTTATAGGCTTTATCTCTGGGCTTTGCAGTCTCGACCTGACGAGCATTCAGTGGCATTTGGGGGCCTCATTTTCCGTTGAACAGGATAAGCCCCCACTTAGGCCCCCAAACGTTTATTGATTCACGTAGATATGGGTAGACTTCAGTTGACGTCGCATAGCCTGAGAAGAGGGGTTATGGCTGATTATAAAAGGTTTTTATTGAATTCGGTAGACATCAGGAGAGTTATATCTGGTGTCCCCTGCAGGAATCGAACCTGCAACTAGCCCTTAGGAGGGGCTCGTTATATCCATTTAACTAAGGGGACGAGGCGGCACGAGTATACCGTTATTTACACTTTGCGTTAAGCGCATTGCCGCCCGACTGCTCAAAGAGTCACCATTCAGGCCGATTTATTTGCCGACTTTTCATCATTTTCCTGCGCTTTCAGCTCGGCTTTACGCTTATTAGACATGTCGTTACGGATCTGGGCATGACTCAACAGCGCAAAAATAAAGGTTCCGCCGCAGATGTTGCCCGCAAGCGTGGGCAGTGCAAATGGCCAGAAGAAATCGGTCCAGTGAAGCGTGCCGTTAAACACCAGATAGAGGATTTCTACAGTACCCACCACGATATGGGTGGTGTCGGCCAGCGCAATCAGCCACGTCATTAATATGATTACCACAATTTTGGCGCTGCCTGCAGACGGGAACATCCAGACCATTGTCGCGATAATCCAGCCAGAGATAATGGCGTTAGAGAACATCTCCACGGGCGTGTTTTTCATCACATCCATACCGATTTTCACAAACGCATCCCGGGTGGGTTCATCAAATATCGGCATATATTCAAACGCCCAGGCGGCGATACCCGTGCCGATGAGGTTGCCCAGCAGGACCACGCTCCACAGACGCATCAGTAAGCCAAAGTTACCCAGGGTCGGGTTTTGCATGACCGGCAGAACGGCGGTGACCGTGTTTTCAGTAAAAAGCTGCTGGCGGGCCATAATGACGATGATAAAGCCGAAGGTGTAGCCCAGGTTCTCCAGCAAAAAGCCACCGGGTACACCTTCAAGCTGCACATGGAAAATACCCTTCGCAAGTAACGATGCCCCCATGGAGAGGCCTGCCGCGATAGCGGACCACAGCAGGGCCATGGCATCGCGCTCCATCTCCTTTTCTCCATCCTGACGGATATGTTCATGGATCGCCATCGCGCGGGAGGGAAGGCGATCTTCATCAATCTCTATCTTTTCACCGCGCTCTTTTTCCTCGCTCTCAATTTCAAGTTCTTCATTGCTCTCGCCAATTTTCTCTTCGCCCACGTCTTTCATAACCGCTCCAGTTGGGTGTTCTTTCTTTTAAGCGTAGCGGCTTTTAACAAAATGCCCGTGGGGATGCTCTTAAAGTGAGGGTAATGGCAACAAAGGTGAGACATCTCATTCAAAGCCATTATAAAATTGCCAGCGAAACGAATTCTAAAAGACAGGCTATGCTGAGATCAGAGTGACGGTGGTTACTGCCCGTAATTGTGCTCATAGACATCGGTAAACGTGCTGATACAATCACTTGCACGTTTACAGACGGAGCATCAAATGCTCCGTTACGGATGGCAATCAACGATAGCCATACTGAACAGGGAGAATTTTATGAAACTTCGGCTGTCGGCGCTTGCGCTGGGCGCGACGATGCTTGTGGGCTGCGCCAGCTCCGGGGAGCAAACGGGACGCTCCGATCCTCTCGAAGGATTTAACCGCTCAATGTATAGCTTCAACTATAACGTGCTGGATCCGTATGTGGTTCGCCCGGTGGCGGTTGCATGGCGTGATTATGTTCCCCAGCCTGCGCGTAACGGGTTGAGCAATTTCACCAGTAACCTTGAAGAGCCAGCGGTGATGGTCAACTACTTCCTGCAAGGCGATCCGTATCAGGGGATGGTGCACTTTACTCGCTTCTTCCTGAACTCCCTGCTGGGGATGGGGGGCTTTATCGATGTCGCCGGCATGGCGAACCCGAAACTGCAGCGTGAACAGCCGCACCGCTTCGGGAGTACGCTGGGTCATTATGGCGTCGGTTACGGCCCTTACGTTCATCTGCCGTTCTATGGCAGCTTCACCGTGCGTGATGATGGCGGTGATATGGTGGATACGCTGTATCCGGTTCTTTCGTGGCTGACCTGGCCGCTGTCGATTGGTAAATGGACGGTAGAAGGGATTGAAACACGTGCACAACTGCTCGATTCCGACGGTCTGCTGCGTCAGTCTTCCGATCCATACATCATGGTGCGTGAAGCTTACTTCCAGAATCATGACTTTATTGCCAATGGTGGCAAGCTGAAGCCGGAAGAGAATCCAAACGCGAAGGCAATCGAGAACGAATTAAAAGATATCGATTCGGAATAAATAAAAAAGGTGAGCGATGCTCACCTTTTTTGATCCCTGCGCGAATTAGAACGCGTAGTTGAAGTTCAGGCCATACAGCCAGGCTTTACCTTCGGAAGAGAACTCATACGGACCTTCCTTGAAGCTGACTTTTTGACCGTGCATATACGAAACACCTGCATCGACAGAGGCATCTTTGTTGAATGCATAGGTCGCACCGGCGCTCAGCCAGAAGCGGTCCTGATCCGGAATGGAGATAGAACGTTTGTCAGCCGGAACCGGGCTATCATCGAAGGCAATACCGGTACGGAACGTCCAGTTGTCATCCATATAGTAGGTGGTACCCAGCGCGATGCGGTAGGCATCACGGAAGCTTTCATCTTTATAGAACAGCGTGTCGCCTTTGCTGTTGGTCGCTTTCAGCTCCTGGAACTGGCTCCAGCTGGTGTAGGTCAGGCTATAGTGAATCGCCCACTGTGGTGCCACGCGGTTATAACCGGACAATTCCCACATTTCCGGTAAGTGCAGACTCAGAGAACCGCCAGTGGTACGGCCATCGGTGCCCATTGGCAGGCCGAAGGTGCCGAGGATCTGGTTATAAGCAGAAGGCAGGCTGCTCTTGTAGTCGCCGTCAAAGTCGATTTTCACTTCGGAACGGTAGGTGAAACCGTAACGGTTGTTTTTATCGAGTTCATAAAGGATACCGGCGTTCCAGCCAAAGCCCCACTCGTCACCCTTCAGATAGGCGATCTGGGTGTCTGCCGGGATCCCTGCAACCTGTTGTGCCAGAGGCGGGGGCAGTGCGCCGGAGCCCGCAACGATTTTGCCGAGATCGCCCGCGTAACGTTCGATTTTCGCTTTAGCGTAAACGGCATCAAAGCCAACGCCGAAGCTCCAGTTACTGTTCAGACGGTAAGCACCGCTCAGGTTCAGGTTCAGAGTCTCAAGGTCGGTTTTACCGCCATAGGCTCCTGCTGCGTAGTCGTTATTAAACTCGGTCGCTAAACCATAGTTAGAGGTTACGGATGCACCCCAGCCAAACTGGTCGTTGATTGGCGCGACGAAGTGCAGGTTTGGCACCCATGCCGTTGGCGCGATGTTATCGGAATTCAGGCTGGCTCCGCTTGGGGAACGGCCCGTAATATCCACACCCGGATCAACAAAGATGGCGCCCGCTGAGAACGTTGGGCGATCAAACATCATGATCAGCGCAGGGTTACGACTGGCGTTACCTGCATCATCAGCAATTGCACCTTCCCCGGAATACGCACGGCCAAGGCCAGAGGAAGAAAATTCGTTTAACTGGAAGCCCGCTGACCAGGCGGACGTAGAGACGATTGCCACTGCGACTGCCAGCGCAGTCTTGTTGAACAGGGTTTTCTGGCTCATGACCATAACCTCATTGAGTTATTTTTATTCAATAATTGTTACATACCGTAACAGGAGCGCGAAGTGTAGGGTCTGAGGTATGACTTACAAATCAGACCAGTGGCCAGAGTATAGGTCTGACCAGCTAGAATGTTGCAAGTTTGTTTATTAATATTTTCAAACATGTTTCTTGAAACGAGATCTGGTTGGCAAAAATGTGACCATCACGACTCACCCAAAAGGGCGAATTTTGTTTTAGATCATTTTTTAGTGTGATATTGGTCACTTATCCCGTTTTGCGCCATTAACGGCTGGAGAGCGTCTGCATCGGGGCGTAAAATATCAGCATTGTGTTTGTCTCGCGTCCTGCGCGAATACAGAGGAAATTGAGATATGAGTAAATGCAGTGCTGATGAAACCCCGGTTTGCTGCTGTATGGATGTTGGTACCATCATGGACAACTCCGATTGCACCGCCTCTTACAGCCGCGTGTTCACCAACCGTGCCGAAGCGGAAGAAACCCTGGCGGCGCTGAGCAAGCGCGCGCGCGACGTAGAATCCGATCCGTGTGAAATCAAGTCCACCTACACGGAAGTGGACGGCGGCGTGAAGCTGGATATCGACTTTATCTTCGCCTGCGAAGCTGAAACGCTGATTTTCCAACTCGGTCTGCGTTAATCTCTGCGGCCTGATGCCCTCTCCTACGGGTGAGGGTGCAAACACTCAAAACGGTAACCTCTGGGTTACCGTTTTGTTTTTACCTCGGGGCATTTTCTTTTTTCTTCTCTGTGTTTTAGTTCGCATTTTTTCGTTTCCTCAATTGGCTGAATGTAAAAAAATGGTTAAGACTATTTATCAGGTCAGACCACTTTATGTTTGCAAAATTTTTACAGGGGAATGTTATGAGTCAGGCATTACCGCTTATCACCCGACAAGGTGACCGCATTGCCATTGTCAGTGGATTGCGTACGCCGTTTGCGCGTCAGGCGACAGCGTTTCACGGCATACCGGCCGTCGATCTGGGGAAAATGGTGGTGGGGGAGATGCTGGCTCGCAGCGAAATACCGCCTGATGTCATTGAGCAGCTGGTTTTTGGCCAGGTTGTTCAGATGCCAGAAGCCCCGAACATTGCACGAGAAATTGTCCTTGGCACCGGAATGAACGTGCATACGGATGCTTACAGCGTCAGCCGTGCGTGTGCAACCAGCTTTCAGGCGGTGGCAAACGTGGCCGAAAGCCTGATGGCGGGCACCATTCGCGCGGGGATCGCCGGCGGGGCAGACTCATCCTCCGTGCTGCCGATAGGGGTTAGTAAAAAGCTGGCCCGCATTCTGGTGGATGCAAATAAAGCGCGCACCGCCGGGCAAAAACTTAAGCTCTTCTCGCGTTTACGCCTTCGTGACCTGATGCCGGTTCCACCTGCGGTGGCTGAATACTCCACCGGCCTGCGCATGGGCGACACCGCCGAGCAGATGGCCAAAACCTACGGCATTACCCGGGAGCAGCAGGATGCGCTGGCTCACCGTTCCCATCAGCTGGCGGCGAAAGCCTGGTCGGAAGGCAAGCTGAACGACGAGGTGATGACCGCGTATATCCCGCCTTATCGCGAACCGCTGGTGGAAGATAACAACATTCGTGGCACCTCGACGCTGGCGGACTATGCCAGACTGCGTCCGGCATTCGACCGCAAACACGGCACCGTTACGGCCGCCAACAGTACTCCGCTGACGGATGGTGCTGCCGCGGTGATCCTGATGACCGAATCGCGAGCCAAAGAGCTGGGCCTTACTCCGCTCGGTTATCTGCGCAGCTACGCGTTCACGGCGATCGACGTCTGGCAGGACATGCTGTTAGGCCCGGCCTGGTCCACGCCGCTGGCGCTGGATCGCGCAGGGTTGACCCTCGCTGATTTAACGCTGATTGATATGCACGAGGCCTTTGCCGCACAAACCCTGGCCAATGTCCAGCTACTGGCCAGCGAACGTTTTGCTCGCGATGTCCTTGGCCGCGCCCATGCCACTGGAGAAGTGGATCAAAGCAAATTTAACGTACTGGGCGGCTCTATCGCCTACGGTCATCCGTTTGCGGCGACGGGCGCAAGGATGATCACCCAAACATTACATGAGTTACGTCGCCGTGGCGGCGGTTTTGGCCTCGTCACCGCCTGCGCGGCGGGCGGTCTTGGGGCAGCAATGGTTCTGGAGGCTGAATAATGGCAATGGCATCTGCATTTAATCTGACGGTTCGCCTCGATAACGTGGCTGTGATTACCATTGATGTCCCCGACGAAAAGATGAATACCCTGAAGGCGGAATTTGGCGTTCAGGTGCGCGAGATGTTAAAGCAGATCCGCGAGAACAAAGCGATTCGCGGCCTGGTGTTTATCTCGGCCAAGCCAGACAACTTTATTGCTGGGGCCGATATCAACATGATCGCCCGGGCGCAAAGCGCGCAGGAGGCGGAAGATCTGGCGCGCCAGGGGCAGCAGGTGATGGCGGAGATCCATTCGCTGCCGATCCCGGCGATCGCCGCGATCCACGGTGCATGCCTGGGCGGTGGGCTGGAGCTGGCGCTGGCCTGTCACAGTCGTATTTGTACTGACGACGCGAAAACCGTTCTTGGGTTGCCGGAAGTACAGCTTGGGCTGCTTCCCGGCTCCGGTGGAACGCAGCGTCTGCCGCGGCTGGTTGGCGTTAGTACAGCGCTGGAGATGATCTTAACCGGCAAACAGCTGCGCGCCCGTCAGGCGCTGAAAGCGGGGCTGGTTGATGACGTCGTTCCGCATTCCATTTTGCTGGAAGCCGCCGTAGAGCTGGCGCTGAAGGGACGTCAGGCAAGACGTGCTCTGCCGGTACGTGAGCGCGTCCTGGCCGGGCCGCTGGGGCGGGCGCTGCTGTTTAGCATGGTGGGCAAGAAAACCGAACAAAAGACCAAAGGCAACTATCCGGCGACGAAGCGCATTCTTGAGGTGATTGAAACCGGGTTGTCGCAGGGCAGCAGCAGCGGTTATGCCGCGGAGGCAAAAGCCTTTGGTGAACTGGCGATGACGCCGCAATCGCAGGCGTTGCGCAGCATCTTCTTTGCCAGCACTGACGTTAAAAAAGATCCGGGCAGTGACGCGGAACCTGCACCGCTCAAAGCCGTTGGCGTTCTCGGGGGCGGACTGATGGGCGGTGGTATTGCGTTTGTTACAGCCAGCAAAGCCAAATTGCCCGTACGTATCAAAGACATCAACCCGAAAGGGATCAACCACGCACTGCAGTACAGCTGGCAGAACCTTGATCGGAAGGTTAAACGCCGCCATATCAAGGCAAGCGAGCGGGATAAAACCGTGGCCATGATCAGCGGCACTACGGACTACCGTGGTTTTGCCCATCGCGATCTGGTCATTGAAGCGGTGTTTGAAGATCTGGCGCTTAAGCAGCAGATGGTTGCGGACGTTGAGCAACATTGTGCGCCGCACACGATTTTCGCCTCGAATACCTCTTCATTACCGATCGGTGATATCGCAGCGAAAGCCGCGCGTCCTGAGCAGGTGATTGGCCTGCACTTTTTTAGTCCGGTTGAAAAAATGCCGCTGGTTGAAGTTATTCCACACGCGTCAACCAGCCCGCAGACTGTCTCTACGGTAGTGAAACTGGCGAAAATGCAGGGCAAAACCCCGATCGTCGTGGCAGATAAAGCGGGTTTCTACGTCAACCGAATTCTGGCGCCGTATATCAACGAAGCGATGCGCCTGCTGGTGGAAGGGGAGAAGATCGAACACGTCGACGAGGCGCTGGTCAAGTTTGGTTTCCCCGTTGGCCCAATCCAACTTTTGGATGAGGTAGGAATAGACACCGGCACTAAAATTATACCTGTGCTGGAGGCCGCATATGGCGAGCGTTTTAGCCCGCCTGCAAACATTGTTTCTGCAATTTTGAAGGACGATCGCAAAGGCAGAAAAAATGAACGCGGTTTCTATCTTTACCGCGCAAAAGGGCGTAAAAGCAAGAAACAGGTCGACCCTTCGGTCTATGGGCTTATCCCAACAACCGGACAGGCGAAACTGTCTGCCGTTCAGTGTGCTGAACGCTGTGTGATGATGATGCTTAATGAAGCCGCACGCTGTTTTGGCGAGCAGGTGATTAAAAGCGCACGCGATGGCGATATTGGCGCCGTATTTGGTATTGGTTTCCCGCCGTTCCTTGGCGGCCCGTTCCGTTACATGGACAACCTCGGAGCGGGTGAAGTGGTTGCGATTCTGCAACGTCTTGCCACGCAGTATGGTCCCCGGTTTACACCCTGTGACGAATTATTGCAGATGGCGGAACGGGGCCAGACATTTTGGCCAGCAAGGGAAACTGTCCTCGTAAGTTGAGGTCAAAGAAGGGTAAATCCGGCGGTGAATGAATCTGATTTGGCGATTTTGTAAACAGAGATTGACTATACTTACGCCATTGAGGTAAAAAACAGCGTTTCATTCACCGAATGGATCAGGCACAATGCCCGGCCATCGGGTTTTCTACCTCAAGCATTAATCGCGGGTAGTTAACGCCGGTGATTCTGGTTAACAAAAGCGGTGCAATATGCAAGTTTTTATCATGCGTCACGGCGACGCGGCACTCGATGCCGCCAGTGACTCAGTACGTCCTTTAACCGTCTGCGGCTGCGACGAATCTCGTCAGATGGCGAACTGGCTTAAAGGTCAAAAAGTGGACATTGAACGCGTTCTGGTGAGTCCGTTCCTGCGTGCTGAACAGACGCTGGATGTGGTAGGGGAGTGTATGAACCTGCCGACCAGCGTGGATGTTCTCCCTGAACTCACGCCGTGTGGTGATGTCGGCCTTGTCAGTGCCTACCTGCAGGCGCTGTGCAATGAAGGTGTCGCTTCTGCACTGGTCATTTCCCACCTGCCACTGGTTGGCTATCTGGTATCTGAACTGTGCCCGGGCGAGACGCCACCGATGTTTACAACCTCCGCCATTGCCAACGTCACCCTCGACGAAACCGGCAAAGGGGTCTTCAACTGGCAAATGAGTCCATGCAATCTCCGGATGGCGAAAGCAATCTGAGGTGACGTGCGATAAGGCGGGAGCCACTATGCCTCCCGCCATGTTCTCAGGGCAGTTCTGGCGGTTGCCACTCCTCAACTTCTATCAACACCAGCAAGGCGGCATCTCCGCCGTACTCTTTGGGCGCCTGATGAAACGCCATCACGTGTGGATGCTGAGCCAGCCACAGCGGCGTTTGTTGCTTAAGAACATGTTTACCGTGGCCGTGCATCACGCAGGCACAAAACACATGTTCGCGGCGACAGGCGGCAATCAACGCCCCCAGCTCCTGTTTCGCCTGCATCTGCGTCAAACCATGCAAATCGAGAAACAGCTCGGGTGAATAATCTCCCCGGCGTAATTTTTTCAGCTCAAAGTGGCTGACATCTTCGCGAACGTACTTGACCGCACCCTGCGTGTTAAGCAGCGGCTGAAACTCATCGGAAAAATAGTGGCTATTATCCGCCTGCTCCTGCAATAGCCTTTTGACCGGTACTTCGCTGACTTTTTTGCGCATCGGCCGGTGGACAATGGTGTCCTGCTTGATTTGACGCGTCCCGGTCATGAGCTGACGGAAGAGCGCCTGATCCTCCTCGCTGAGCGATGTTTTCTTTTTCATTCGTCGTTCTCATCTCGTATTTCCGATAGTGTACCCGACTAAACGCATTTTTTAACCTCAAGCGGTACGCGTCATTGCTGATTTATCGCCGTCTTCATGGCAAACTAGCCGCCGAAAATTATGCGAGCATGCCCTGGAGGAAAGAGTGGATAAAATTTTTGTCGATGAAGCAGTAAACGAGCTGCATACCATACAGGACATGTTGCGCTGGTCGGTTAGCCGCTTCAGCGCCGCCAATATCTGGTACGGACACGGCACGGATAACCCGTGGGATGAAGCTGTTCAACTGGTGCTGCCTTCTCTCTACCTGCCGCTCGATATTCCGGAAGACATGCGCACCGCGCGTCTGACCTCCAGCGAAAAGCACCGCATCGTTGAGCGTGTGATCCGCCGCGTGAACGAGCGTATTCCGGTAGCCTATCTGACCAACAAAGCCTGGTTCTGCGGTCACGAATTCTATGTTGATGAACGCGTGCTGGTGCCGCGCTCGCCGATTGGTGAGCTGATCAACAACCACTTCGAAGGGCTGATTAACCGTCAACCGCAGCACATTCTGGATATGTGTACCGGCAGCGGCTGCATTGCCATTGCCTGCGCTTATGCCTTCCCGGAAGCGGAAGTGGACGCGGTGGACATCTCCACCGACGCGCTGGCGGTAACCGAGCACAACATTGAAGAACACGGGCTGATCCACCATGTTACGCCTATCCGCTCCGATCTGTTCCGTGACCTGCCGACGCTGCAGTACGATCTGATCGTAACCAACCCGCCGTACGTGGATGCGGAAGATATGTCCGATCTGCCGAACGAATATCGTCACGAGCCAGAATTGGGCCTGGCATCGGGTTCTGACGGCCTGAAGCTGACCCGCCGCATTCTGGCCTGCGCACCGGATTATCTGACCGACGACGGTGTTCTGATTTGTGAAGTGGGCAACAGCATGGTACATCTGATAGAGCAGTACCCGGATGTGCCGTTCACCTGGCTTGAGTTCGACAACGGCGGTGACGGCGTCTTTATGCTGACCAAAGCGCAGCTGCTCGACGCGCGCGAACATTTCAGCATCTACAAAGATTAATCCAGCGGGCTTCGGCCCGTTTCACAACGCTCACACACAAATAACGACATCGGAGCCGTGATGGCAGGAAACAGTATTGGACAAATATTCCGCGTGACCACCTTTGGTGAGTCGCACGGGCTGGCACTGGGCTGTATTGTTGACGGCGTACCGCCAGGCATCGAACTCACCGAAGCCGATTTACAGCACGACCTTGACCGTCGTCGTCCGGGCACCTCTCGCTACACCACGCAGCGTCGCGAGCCGGACCAGGTCAAAATACTCTCAGGCGTTTTTGAAGGCCGCACCACCGGGACCAGTATTGGTCTGCTGATTGAAAACACCGACCAACGTTCTCAGGACTACGGTGCCATCAAGGATGTGTTCCGTCCAGGCCACGCTGACTACACCTACGAACAAAAGTACGGTTTTCGCGACTATCGCGGCGGTGGGCGCTCCTCCGCGCGTGAAACTGCGATGCGCGTCGCCGCAGGGGCAATTGCCAAGAAATACCTGCAGCAGAAATTTGGCATCGTGATCCGCGGGTGCCTGACCCAGATGGGTGACATTCCGCTGGCCATTAAAGACTGGGAGCAGGTCGAACAAAACCCGTTCTTCTGTGCTGATGTTGAGAAGCTGGAGGCGCTGGACGAGCTGATGCGTGGCCTGAAAAAAGAGGGCGACTCTATCGGTGCAAAAGTGACCGTGGTGGCTGACGGCGTACCGCCAGGCTGGGGTGAGCCTGTATTTGACCGTCTGGACGCGGACATTGCCCACGCGCTGATGAGCATCAATGCAGTGAAGGGCGTCGAAATTGGCGACGGTTTTGACGTGGTTCAGCTTCGCGGCAGCCAGAACCGTGACGAAATTACAAAAAAGGGCTTCCAGAGCAATCATGCGGGTGGCATTCTCGGCGGCATCAGCAGCGGGCAGCAAATTATTGCCAATATCGCGCTGAAGCCAACGTCCAGCATTACCGTACCGGGCCACACGATTAACCGCTCTGGTGAAGAAGTTGAGATGATCACCAAAGGACGTCACGATCCGTGTGTCGGGATCCGCGCGGTGCCAATCGCAGAAGCCATGCTGGCAATCGTGTTGATGGATCACTTCCTGCGCCAGCGTGCGCAGAATGCGGATGTGACGACCACCATTCCACGCTGGTAACTATGAAAAAAACCGCAATTGCTCTGCTGGCGCTACTCGCCAGTGGGGCCAGTCTGGCCGCCACGCCATGGCAAAAAATCACTCACCCGGTGGCGGGAAGCGCGCAGTCGATTGGTGCGTTCTCCAATGGCTGTATCGTTGGTGCGCAGGAACTTCCTCTGCAGTCGGATACTTATCAGGTGATGCGTACCGACCAGCGTCGTTACTTCGGCCACCCGGATCTGGTGCTGTTTATCCAGCGTCTGGGCAACCAGGTGCATAACCTGGGGCTGGGTACGATGCTGATTGGCGATATGGGTATGCCTGCTGGCGGTCGTTTCAACGGTGGGCACGCCAGTCACCAGACCGGGCTGGATGTGGATATTTTCCTGCAGTTGCCTAAAACGCGCTGGACCTCGGCCCAACTGCTGAAGCCGCAGGCGCTGGATCTGGTGGCGCGCGACGGCAAAAGCGTTGTGCCGTCGCTGTGGACACCGGATGTTTTCAGCCTGATTAAGCTGGCAGCGAAGGACAACGAGGTCACGCGGATCTTCGTTAACCCGGCCATCAAGCAGCAGCTCTGCCTGGATGAGGGAACCGATCGCGACTGGCTGCGCAAAGTGCGTCCGTGGTTCCAGCATCGTGCGCATATGCACGTACGTCTGCGCTGCCCGGCAAACAGTCTGGAATGTGAAGATCAGCCGCTACCACCGCCAGGCGATGGCTGCGGTGCGGAACTGCAAAGCTGGTTTGAACCGGCAAAACCTGGAACCTCTAAGCCTGAGAAGAAGACATCGCCTCCGTTGCCGCCTTCCTGCCAGGCGCTACTGGATGAGCATGTACTTTAATGGATAATTTCGTCGACCTGTTTATGGTGTCACCGCTGCTGCTGGTGGTGCTGTTCTTTGTGGCAATGCTGGCCGGTTTTATCGATGCCCTCGCGGGCGGTGGCGGATTGCTTACCGTTCCGGCGCTGCTGGCGGCGGGCATGAGCCCGGCTCAGGCGCTTGCCACCAACAAGCTTCAGGCCTGCGGCGGGTCCCTTTCCGCGTCGCTCTATTTTATTCGCCGTAAGGTGGTCAATCTAGCCGACCAGAAGCTCAATATTCTGATGACCTTCATCGGCTCAACCTCCGGTGCGCTGTTGGTTCAGCACGTACAGTCTGACATTCTGCGTCAGATCCTGCCGGTGCTGGTCATCTGTATTGGCCTCTACTTTCTGCTGATGCCTAAGCTTGGTGAAGAGGACAGGCAGCGTCGACTGCATGGTCTGCCGTTCGCGCTTATCGCAGGCGGCTGCGTCGGGTTTTACGATGGCTTCTTTGGCCCAGGCGCCGGGTCGTTCTATGCCCTGGCGTTTGTCACGCTGGCCGGATTTAACCTCGCCAAATCTACCGCCCACGCTAAAGTGCTGAATGCCACCTCGAACGTCGGCGGTCTGCTGCTGTTTATCATCGGCGGCAAGGTTATCTGGGCAACCGGGTTTGTGATGATGGCGGGGCAGTTTTTAGGCGCGCGCGCGGGCTCGCGTCTGGTATTAAGCAAAGGACAGAAGCTGATTCGCCCGATGATCGTCATCGTCTCGGCGGTGATGAGCGCCAAGCTTCTTTATGACAGCCATGGACAGGAGATCCTCACCTGGCTGGGGATGAACGCATGAACAGTACGCATAACTATGAACAGCTGATTGAGATTTTTGACGGCTGTTTTGCTGATGATTTTAATACCCGTCTGATTAAAGGCGACGACGAACCGATCTATCTTCCTGCTGATGCAGAGGTGCCCTATAACCGCATCGTGTTTGCGCATGGTTTTTACGCCAGTGGCCTGCATGAGATTTCACACTGGTGCATTGCGGGAAAAGCGCGTCGCGAGCTGGTGGACTTTGGTTACTGGTACTGTCCGGACGGACGTGACGCGGCCACGCAGGGTCAGTTTGAAGATGTGGAAGTCAAACCGCAGGCGCTGGAGTGGCTGTTCTGCGTGGCGGCGGGTTTCCCGTTCAACGTCAGCTGTGACAATCTCGAAGGGGATTTCGAGCCAGACCGTATTCTCTTCCAGCGCCGCGTACATGCGCAGGTGATGGAGTATCTTGAGAAAGGCATCCCGGAACGCCCGGCACGCCTGATCAAGGCTTTACAGAATTATTACCATACGCCGGAGATCACGGCGGAATGCTTCCCGTGGCCGGAAGATCTTTAACAGAGGAAAGAAGATGATCGCAGAATTTGAATCACGCATTCTGGCGTTAATTGATGACATGGTGGAACACGCCAGTGATGATGAGCTGTTCGCCAGCGGTTATCTGCGTGGTCACCTGACGCTGGCCGTTGCCGAGCTGGAAGCTGGGGACGATCACTCTGCCGAGGCCATTCATGATGAAGTGAGCCGCAGCCTGGAAAAAGCCATCCAGGCGGGCGAGCTTTCTCCCCGCGACCAGTCTCTGGTGCTGGGTATGTGGGACAACCTGTTCCAGCAGGCGAAAGCGAAGTAAGCGTTTCACCTCCCTCTCCCGGTGGGAGAGGGCACCCTATTTAACCTGCTTCCCCTTCAGCAATTTCCGCACCCACAAACGATTCGGATTCAGCCCTGCGAGCGTGGTGCTGTCCAGCGGAATGGGCTCATCGCTCATTTGCGCCGCTAACGCTTCAGCCAGCAGCGGTGCAGAACACAACCCGCGCGAGCCCAGCCCGCCCAGCATAAACAGCTCCGGATGAACCGGTGAGACCACAGCCGTCTCCTTGTGTTCAGCCAGATCCTGATACGCCTCAAGCGTTGCCTCATAGTCCGGTACATTTCCCGCCATGGGCAGATGATCGCGGGTGGCACAGCGTACGCCGCAGCGCGCTTCGCCCCCGCTGACGTCAACCTCTCTCGCCCACGCCGCGTCCGGGAAGCAGTCAATCAGGCGCTGGCGGTTCTGCTGCTGATCTTCCTCGCGGTAATGCGTGTCTGTTTCACCGCGATGGTAACTGGCACCAATGCAGTGATGAGCGTTAGACGGATTTTGCGGCGTCAGGTAGCCGTCATAGCACAGCACCTGGCGCAGTTGGCTCAGTGCAGGCGCGGTCGGAATATGGCTCACCTGGCCGCCAACCGGATAAACGGGCAATGTCTCTGTCTGGACAAACTGATTGATGTGATGTCCGTTTGCCAGCACAACGCTGGCATGCGTGGCCTCTTTGCCATCGGCAAAGCACAGGGTCCAGTGGGCTGTCAGGCTAAGCGATGCAACCTTATGAGCATAATGCACCGTCAGCCCGCGTGACTGTGCCAGGGTAATCGCCGCAGTGGTCAGTTCGGCAGGGCACAGCCAGCCGCCGAGCGGATACTGAATACCGCCGCAGCCCGTCTCAACGCCGGTGGTGTCTGTCACCGTTTTCGCACTTACCGCGCGGGCAATCTCTTCCGGCAGGCCCAGCGACAGCATCTGCGCGATTTTTTGCTGGCTCTTTTCATCCCAGCCGAGCTGCGTCACGCCGCACCAGTCATGGTCGAACGCCACCGGAAGGGTGTCGTATACGCGACGGGCAAAGGTAAAGGCCGCGGGGAAAAACTGGAACAGCGCCGGGTCGTGCGCGCTTAAAAGCGGATAAAGGGCTCCCTGACGGTTGCCGGAGGCGCCGTTTGCCGGAGCCGGGTCAGCACAGTAGAGCGTCACCTGCCAGCCACGGTGTAAAAGCGCGAGCGAAAGCAGGGCGCTGGCAATCCCTCCGCCGATTATCGCCACCTCACGGGAGGCGCTGGCGCGGCGTGCAAACCAGGGCGCCCGGGCGGGGATCGCCAGCGTCTGCTCCATCGTCCCGACCAGCATGTCGCGCTTGCGGCCAAACCCTTTGGTTTTTCGCATCGTAAAGCCTGCTTCCTGTAAGCCGCGGCGGACAAACCCCGCCGAGGTAAAGGTCGCGAGCGTTGCGCCAGGCCGCGCCAGACGCGCCATGGCGCTAAACAGATGCTGACTCCACATCTCCGGGTTTTTGGCTGGCGCAAACCCGTCAAGGAACCACGCGTCCACCTTCTGGTTCATCGAATCATCAAGCTTATCGGTCAGTTCGTTGATATCGCCGAGCCATAAGTCCAGCGTGACGCGTCCACCGTCCAGCAGCAGACGATGGCAACCGCCGATGGCGGGCGGCCACTGCGCCTGAAGCTGTTCAGCCCACGGGGCAAGCTCCGGCCAGCGCTGGTGCGCCAGGTGCAGGTCGTGCGCGGTGAGTGGAAATTTTTCGAAACTGATGAAATGTAATCTTTGTAGCGTAGCCTCAGGATGGGCAGCGTGAAACTGGTCGAAAGCCTGCCAGAGGGTCAAAAAATTCAGGCCGGTACCGAAACCGCTCTCTGCGACGACAAACAGACTGCGCGGATGGGCGGGAAAGCGTGCGCTGAGCTGATTTCCGTCGAGGAAAACATAGCGGGTTTCTTCCAGTCCGTTATCATTAGAAAAATAGACGTCATCAAAATCTCGGGAAACAGGTGTACCCTCAGCGTTGAATTCGAGGTTGGCGGGTTGTATAGCGTTTTGTTTCACGTAAGTTACTCGTCTGACAGGCAGTGGCACGATCTTAACGATGTGAGTCCATCGGTGCAAATTTCCGCAGAAAATGTCTGATCGGACTTGTTCGGCGTACAAGTGTACGCTATTGTGCGACTCGAAACTTACTATAGTGCGACTTACAGAGGTATTGAATGAAACGTGCAGTGATTACTGGCCTGGGCATTGTTTCCAGCATCGGTAATAACCAGCAGGAAGTCCTGGCATCTCTGCGTGAAGGACGCTCCGGGATCACTTTCTCTGAAGAGTTTAAAGATTCAGGTATGCGTAGCCACGTATGGGGTAACGTCAAACTGGACACCACCGGTTTGATTGACCGTAAAGTGGTTCGTTTCATGAACGATGCCTCTATTTATGCTTATCTCTCCATGCAGGAAGCGATCAAAGATTCGGGCCTGAGCGAAGAGGTTTACCAGAACAACCCGCGCGTAGGTCTGATTGCCGGTTCCGGTGGTTCATCCAAAGCGCAGGTATTCGGTGCTGACGCCATGCGTAGCCCGCGTGGTCTGAAAGCAGTAGGTCCGTACGTGGTAACCAAAGCCATGGGTTCTGCGGTTTCCGCGTGCCTGGCAACCCCATTCAAAATTCACGGTGTAAACTACTCCATCAGCTCTGCATGTGCGACGTCCGCACACTGCATCGGTAATGCTGTTGAGCAGATCCAACTGGGTAAACAGGACATCGTATTTGCTGGCGGCGGTGAAGAGCTGGGCTGGGAAATGGCCTGTGAATTCGACGCGATGGGTGCCCTGTCTACCAAATACAATGAAACTCCGGCTAAAGCATCCCGTACCTATGATGCGCACCGTGACGGTTTTGTTATCGCAGGCGGCGGCGGTATGGTTGTGGTTGAAGAGCTGGAACACGCTCTGGCACGTGGCGCGCACATCTACGCTGAGATCGTGGGCTACGGTGCAACGTCTGACGGCGCTGACATGGTTGCTCCATCCGGCGAAGGTGCGGTGCGCTGCATGAAGATGGCGATGCACGGCGTTGATACCCCAATCGACTACCTGAACTCCCACGGGACTTCTACGCCGGTAGGCGATGTGAAAGAACTGGGTGCGATCCGTGAAGTCTTCGGCGACAACAGCCCGGCAATCTCCGCGACCAAAGCCATGACCGGTCACTCTCTGGGTGCAGCTGGCGTGCAGGAAGCAATCTACTCTCTGCTGATGCTGGAAAATGGCTTTATCGCGCCAAGCATCAACATCGAAGAGATGGACGAGCAGGCAGCGGGCCTGAACATCGTGACCGAAACCACCGAACGTGAGCTGACGACCGTAATGTCCAACAGCTTCGGTTTTGGCGGCACCAACGCCACGCTGGTGATGCGCAAGCTGAAAGCGTAAGCGTTTGAAGGTATAGTAGAAGGGAGCCGCGAGGCTCCCTTTTTTTTATGCCTGAACACGGAGTTACGCATGAAGGCCGTTATCCCTGAGAAGAGTACCCCTTCCGGGAACCTTTCCCTTTTCCGTATCGCCTTTGCGGTATTTCTGACCTACATGACCGTTGGCCTGCCGCTGCCTGTTATCCCGCTGTTTGTTCACCAGGAGCTGGGCTACGGCAATACCCTGGTTGGCATCGCCGTGGGTATTCAGTTTTTAGCTACCGTATTAACCCGCGGCTACGCCGGGCGTCTGGCGGACCAGCACGGTGCCAAACGCTCAGCGCTGCAGGGCATGTTTGCCTGCGGGCTGGCGGGCGCAGCGTGGCTGCTTGCCGCGCTTCTGCCGGTCGACGCGGCGTATAAATTTGCCCTGCTGGTGGTGGGACGTTTGATTCTCGGCTTTGGTGAAAGCCAGCTGCTGACCGGCACCCTGACCTGGGGAATGGGGCTGGTAGGCCCTGCGCGCTCGGGCAAGGTGATGTCCTGGAACGGTATGGCTATCTATGGAGCACTCGCGGCAGGTGCGCCGCTGGGGCTGTTGATCCACAGCCAGTTCGGTTTTGCCGCGCTGGCGGCCACCACCATGCTGTTACCGCTGCTGGCATGGGCATTTAACGGCTCGGTGCGCAAAGTACCTGCCCATAAAGGTGAGCGTCCTTCCCTGTGGAGCGTAATAGGTCAAATCTGGCAGCCGGGGCTGGGGCTGGCGCTACAGGGTGTGGGCTTCGCGGTGATTGGGACATTCGTTTCGCTGTACTTTATGAGCCGCGGCTGGGCGATGGCGGGCTTTACGCTAACCGCCTTTGGTGGCGCGTTTGTCCTGATGCGCGTGCTGTTCGGCTGGATGCCGGATCGCTTTGGTGGCGTGAAGGTGGCCGTGGCGTCGCTGGTGATTGAGACCCTCGGTTTGCTGCTGCTGTGGTATGCCCCTGTGGCCTCCGTTGCCCTTCTCGGAGCGGCACTGACCGGCTGTGGCTGTTCCCTGATCTTCCCGGCGCTGGGGGTTGAGGTGGTAAAACGCGTCGCGCCACAGGTGCGCGGTACGGCGTTGGGCGGTTATGCGGCGTTTCAGGACATCTCATACGGTGTCACCGGACCGCTGGCGGGGCTCCTGGCCACGTCGTTTGGTTATCCGTCCGTCTTCCTGGCAGGTGCGGTTTCAGCGGTGGTGGGGATTGTGGTGACGCTGGTGGCGTTTCGCAGGTCTTGAGCCGTTGTTGCCGGGTGGCGGCTTCGCCTTACCCGGCCTACCGTTCGGGTCGTTGTAGGCCCGGTAAGCGCAGCGCCACCGGGCAAAACATCAGGCAACCAGCCAGAAAATTGCCAGCGCAATCAGTAACGCAATAAACAGTAATCCCGGACGCGCAGAGAGGGTTCTGAAGGTCTCCACCACCGGCGCAAACAGCGGGCTATAGATCGGTTGAATATCCCTGACTTCCGGCACGCCGCCTTCGCGCTCGGCGCGGCGAATAAAGATCTGATTCAGCAAATCTTGCACCTGCGCGGTGGTCAGTACCGTTTGCGGCGTGGCCTGCCAGGTCTGCTGGGCGTAATCCCTAATCACCTCAAATTCATGCGGCTCCAGCGGCTGCTTCAGTGCCGCCTGTAGCGTATGCAGGGTAGGGGTACTTTGGGTGCTCAGCGTCTGGCGAGCCTGTAGCCAGGTGACCAGATGCGTAAACTGTTTGGCCGGGATCAGCTCACCCGCCTTCACGCCGGAAAGCTCGAGCATCGACTGCCATATAAGCTTCGTTGACTCGCCGGTGGCGGCGGCCAGCCTGGTCACCATCTGGTTCAACGTATTGTGTTCAGCAGGCAGCAGCGGACGCTCGGTTGACGGACGCTGTTGCGGTTGCGGGATGGTCAGCTGATTGGTTTGCAGCAGCGTCAGCACGGTTTTCAGCTGCTCTGGCGTTAGCTGGCTCAGGGCGGTCTGGCCAAACTGCTGGCGAATGAAATCACTGACTGCCTGACGGTTGTTGCCCTGGCTCAACAGCTCGGTCAGTTGTGCAACTATCTGGCGAGTGGTGTGATTTTGCTGTGCGGCGGTAATACGCTGATTCAGATTTTGCTCGGCCGCAGGGAAGTGGCGCGACTGCAACGGTGCATCGTTCCGGACGCCTAAATCATGCTTTACCCCGGCCCAGACTTCCGCATTTTGCTGTGAAGTGAGCGCGGTCAGGCGCGTGATCAGGCGCTCCAGCACGGTGCGCTGTTGCGTGGAAAGCGGTTGTTCACCTGCAACGTTTGGCGTGACAGGGCCTTCACCCGGAGGGCGTGGTGGCGTACCTGAAATAGGCTGCATCGTCAAAAATCCTTAAAGTCAAAACTCAGCGTAAACCCGGCATGCATATATGCCTGGCGGCCAGATTATGGCACACTTGGCAGGTTTTCTTCCTCTCAAACAGGTACTCAGACGTGAAAATCCTCGTTGATGAAAATATGCCTTACGCCCGCGAGCTCTTTAGCCGCCTTGGTAATGTTAAGGCTGTCCCTGGTCGACCCATTCCGGTAAACGAGCTGGATGATGCCGATGCCCTGATGGTGCGCTCGGTGACCAAAGTAAATGAGGCGTTGCTCTCCGGCAAAGCGATTAAATTCGTCGGAACCGCAACGGCCGGGACGGATCATGTGGATGACAAATGGCTTACGCAGGCGGGGATCGGGTTTTCCGCCGCGCCTGGCTGTAACGCCATTGCGGTAGTGGAATACGTTTTCTCTTCTCTGCTGATGCTGGCAGAGCGCGACGGTTTTGCGCTGAAAGACCGCACCGTAGGCATTGTCGGGGGGGGGAACGTGGGGGGACGCCTGCACAAACGCCTTGAGGCGTTAGGCATTCGCACCCTGCTATGCGACCCGCCGCGTAAAGACAACGGTGATGAAGGCGACTTCCGCACCCTGGATGAGCTGGTTGAAGCATGTGACGTCATCACCTTCCATACGCCCCTCTTCAAAGAGGGGGCCTATAAGACGCTCCATCTTGCTGACGAGGCGCTGATCCGTCGTCTGAAGGCTGGCACTATTCTGATAAATGCCTGTCGTGGCCCGGTCGTCGATAACGCCGCGCTGCTGAAATGTCTGGAAGAGGGGCAGGATCTCAGCGTGGTGCTGGACGTCTGGGAGCCGGAGCCCGATCTCAACGTTGCGCTGCTGAACAAGGTCGACGTTGCAACCGCGCATATTGCGGGTTATACACTCGAAGGAAAGGCCCGTGGTACCACCCAGGTCTTTGAGGCCTATAGCGCCTTTATTGGCCGTCCGCAGCAGGTGGCGCTGGACACCTTACTCCCCGCGCCTGAATTTGGCCGCATTACCCTGCATGGCCCGCTCGATCAGGCAACGCTGAAAAGGCTGGTTCATTTGGTGTATGATGTGCGCCGCGATGATGCGCTGCTGCGTAAAGTGGCGGGGATCCCGGGGGAGTTTGACAAGCTGCGCAAGAATTACGTTGAGCGCCGTGAATGGTCTTCTCTGTATGTCATGTGCGATGACGCAGCGGCGGCAACGCTGCTGCATAAACTGGGTTTTAACGCCGTTCATCACCCGGCGCATTAATGTCTTCTTAACGCTCCCTGTTGGATACTCCGACAGGGACGCTTTTTTATTTCTGGAGTAAACCACCATGTCTGAAGGCTGGAACATTGCCATTTTAGGTGCCACGGGTGCCGTGGGTGAAGCCCTGCTCGAAACCCTTGCTGAGCGTCAGTTCCCGGTGGGTGATATCTATGCACTGGCGCGCACTGACAGCGCCGGTGAGCATCTGCGTTTTGGCGGCAAATCCGTCATGGTTCAGGACGCCGCCGAATTCGACTGGACGCAGGCGCAGCTGGCCTTTTTTGCGGCAGGTGCTGAAGCCACCGCGTCGTACATTGAAGACGCGACGAATTCTGGCTGTCTGGTGATCGATCTGAGCGGCCTGTTCTCGATGGAGCCGGATGTCCCGCTGGTGGTGCCGGACGTGAACCCGTTTGTCCTGGCCGACTACCGTAACCGCAATATCATTGCGGTTCCCAATAGCCTGACCAGCCAGCTGCTGACCGCTCTTAAACCTTTAATCGACGATGGCGGTCTGTCGCGTATCACCGTGACCAGCCTGCTTTCCGCTTCTGCGCAAGGCAAAAAGGCCGTCGACGCGCTGGCCGGACAGAGTGCGAAGCTCCTGAACGGCATCCCGATTGACGAAGACGATTTCTTCGGCCGTCAGCTGGCATTCAATATGCTGCCGCTGCTGCCGGATCGTGAAGGCTCCGTGCGCGAAGAGCGCCGTATCGTCGACGAAGCGCGCAAAATTCTGCAGGACGAGGGGCTGATGATCTCCGCAAATGTCGTTCAGTCGCCGGTCTTTTACGGTCATGCGCAGATGGTAGGTTTCGAAGCCCTGCGTCCGCTGGCCGCAGAAGAAGCGCGTGATGCGTTCGGCCGCGGTGAAGACATTGTGCTCTCCGAAGAGAGTGAATTCCCGACGCAGGTTGGCGATGCCACCGGCAGCGCACACCTCTCGGTGGGCTGCGTACGGAATGATTACGGTATGCCGGAGCAGGTTCAGTTCTGGTCCGTAGCCGATAACGTGCGCTTCGGCGGCGCGCTGATGGCGGTCAAAATCGCTGAAAAACTGGTGCAGGAGTATCTGTACTGATGTCAGACGTGGAACAAAAGCCGGTTCATAAAGTCGCCCTCGGTATCGAGTACGACGGCAGTAAATATTATGGCTGGCAGCGTCAAAATGAGGTGCGCAGTGTCCAGGAAAAACTGGAGAAAGCGCTCTCTCAGGTGGCGAACGAACCGATTAACGTCCTGTGTGCAGGGCGCACTGACGCCGGTGTCCACGGAACGGGGCAGGTGGTTCACTTTGAAACCACCGCCGTGCGCAAGGACGCTGCCTGGACGTTGGGTGTAAATGCGAATTTACCTGGTGACATTGCGGTGCGCTGGGTGAAAGCTGTGCCGGATGATTTTCATGCGCGTTTCAGCGCCACCGCGCGCCGTTATCGCTATGTCATCTACAATCAGCGTCTTCGTCCGGCGGTACTAAGCCAGGGCGTGACGCATTTTTATGAACCGCTGGATGCAGAACGTATGCATCGTGCGGCGCAGTGTCTGATTGGTGAAAATGACTTTACCTCGTTTCGTGCGGTGCAGTGTCAGTCCCGCACGCCGTGGCGTAACGTCATGCACATAAACGTCAGCCGTTTTGGCGCGTATGTGGTGGTGGATATCAAAGCCAATGCCTTTGTACATCATATGGTGCGGAATATTGTGGGCAGCCTGATGGAAGTGGGTGCCGGACACCAGCCGGAGAGCTGGATTGCAGAACTGCTGGCAGCGAAGGACAGAACGCTTGCGGCAGCAACGGCGAAAGCGGAAGGGCTGTATCTGGTCTCGGTGGACTATCCGGACCGGTTTGACCTGCCAAAACCGCCAATGGGCCCGCTGTTTCTGGCGGACTAAACAAAGGTGCAATTAAGGCTTAGACAATATGGACGTAATACGTTTTCTGATTGATTTCATTCTGCATATTGATGTTCACCTGGCGGAGTTGGTCGCGCAGTATGGCGTCTGGGTGTATGCCATTCTGTTCCTCATTCTGTTCTGTGAAACCGGTCTGGTAGTCACGCCATTTCTGCCGGGGGATTCGCTGCTGTTCGTCGCGGGGGCGTTATCTGCGCTGCCTGGCAACGATTTGAATGTGCACATAATGGTGGTGCTGATGGTGATCGCCGCAATTGTCGGTGACGCGGTCAACTACACCATTGGACGGGTCTTCGGTGAGCGCTTATTCAGCAATCCGGACTCAAAAATTTTCCGTCGTAGCTATTTAGATAAAACCCACGCGTTTTATGAGCGCCACGGTGGAAAAACCATTATCCTTGCGCGTTTTGTGCCTATTGTGCGTACATTTGCGCCATTTGTGGCGGGAATGGGGCACATGTCCTATCGTCATTTTGCGGCATACAACGTCATTGGCGCGCTGCTGTGGGTGCTGCTCTTTACCTATGCAGGCTACCTGTTTGGCGATCTCCCTGTAGTTCAGGAAAACCTTAAGTTACTGATTGTAGCGATTATTGTGCTTTCTGTTTTACCGGGTGTTATCGAAATCATTCGTCACAAGCGCGCGGCAGCAAAGCAAGCGAAGTAAATGCACGCAGGCGGTTCGACCACTTTTTTATCCAAAGTTTCGGGCTGTTATGTTTTAATGTGCAACATTCATGGTCTGTTGGAGGCAAAAATGGCATTATTCGCCTCTTACAGCAAAACTGGCATACGACCAGGTTCAGGCAGAAAGGTTATCAATGAGCTGGATTGAACGAATTAAAAGCAACATTACCCCAACGCGTAAAGCGAGCATTCCTGAAGGGGTATGGACGAAGTGTGATAGCTGTGGTCAGGTTCTGTATCGCGCAGAACTGGAACGCAATCTTGAGGTGTGTCCGAAGTGTGACCACCACATGCGCATGACGGCGCGTAATCGCCTGCACAGCCTGCTGGACGAAGGTTCTCTGGTAGAACTGGGTAGCGAGCTTGAGCCAAAAGATGTGCTCAAGTTCCGTGATTCCAAAAAATATAAAGATCGTCTGGCCTCTGCACAGAAAGAGACCGGCGAGAAAGACGCGCTGGTCGTGATGAAAGGCACCCTGCACGAGATGCCGGTAGTGGCCGCCGCGTTTGAGTTCTCCTTCATGGGTGGCTCAATGGGTTCCGTGGTCGGTGCGCGCTTTGTGCGTGCTGTTGAGCAGGCGCTGGAAGACAACTGCCCGCTGATCTGCTTCTCCGCCTCTGGCGGTGCACGTATGCAGGAAGCGCTGATGTCGCTGATGCAGATGGCGAAAACCTCTGCTGCGCTGGCTAAAATGCAGGAGCGCGGTCTGCCGTACATCTCTGTACTGACCGACCCAACCATGGGTGGCGTTTCTGCAAGCTTTGCGATGCTGGGCGATCTGAACATCGCTGAGCCAAAAGCGCTGATCGGCTTTGCTGGTCCTCGCGTTATCGAGCAGACCGTACGTGAAAAACTGCCGCCGGGCTTCCAGCGCAGTGAGTTCCTCATTGAGAAAGGCGCGATTGACATGATCGTCCGCCGCCCGGAAATGCGCCTGAAACTGGCGAGCATCCTGGCGAAGCTGATGAATCTGCCGGCGCCGAACCCGGATGAGCCGCGCGAAGGTGTGGTAGTACCGGATCAGGAACCCGAGGCCTGATAACTGAAAAGGGCAGGGCCGGTTGGCGCTGCCCTTTTGCTTTATAAACTGTTAATGACAACCGGGCATCATGGAAAATAAAAGCATTCCCCAAGCCACGTCGCCCCTGGCCACGTGGCTTTCTTATCTGGAAAACCTGCACAGTAAAACCATTGATATGGGGCTTGAACGCGTAAGCCAGGTTGCTGCGCGTCTCGATGTGCTGAAACCTGCGCCGTTTGTTTTTACCGTCGCCGGAACCAACGGTAAAGGCACCACCTGCCGTACGCTGGAAGCTGTCCTGATGGCTGCCGGTTACAAGGTTGGTGTCTACAGCTCTCCGCACCTGGTACGTTATACCGAGCGGGTTCGCGTGC
The DNA here is from genome assembly GCF_000025565.1 of Enterobacter cloacae subsp. cloacae ATCC 13047. Taxonomy (NCBI): domain Bacteria; kingdom Pseudomonadati; phylum Pseudomonadota; class Gammaproteobacteria; order Enterobacterales; family Enterobacteriaceae; genus Enterobacter; species Enterobacter cloacae. Next base: position 3,741,558 of record NC_014121.1, on the reverse strand, counting down.
AAAACAGCGAACTGCCAGAGTCTGCGCATACGGCGTCGTTCGCGGAAATTGAAGCGGCGCGCGGTGAGATCTCATTAACCTATTTCGAATACGGCACCCTGTCGGCACTGTGGCTGTTTAAACAGGCGCAACTGGACGTGGTGATTCTGGAAGTGGGCCTCGGCGGGCGTCTGGATGCCACCAATATGGTGGATGCCGATGTGGCGGTGGTCACCAGTATTGCCCTGGATCATACCGACTGGCTGGGCCCCGATCGCGAAAGTATTGGCCGTGAGAAGGCCGGTATTTTCCGCACGAATAAGCCCGCGGTGGTTGGCGAGCCGGATATGCCACACACCATTGCCGACGTGGCGAAAGAGAAGGGCGCTCACCTGCTGCGCCGGGGTGTGGACTGGCAGTATGAGGTTCAGAACAACGGCTGGCGCTATCGCGATGCGCAGGGAACGCTGGAGAATCTGCCCCTGCCGCAGGTACCGCAACCTAATGCCGCCACCGCCCTGGCGGCACTGCGCGCAAGTGGGCTGGCGGTGAGCGAACAGGCCATCCGCGACGGTATTCAGAATGCGATTCTGCCCGGGCGTTTTCAGATTGTCAGCGACGCTCCGCGGCTGATACTGGATGTCGCACATAACCCGCATGCTGCGGCGTATCTCGCCGCGCGTCTCAAATCGTTACCAAAAACCGGGCGCGTGCTGGCGGTTATCGGTATGCTTCATGATAAAGATATCGGCGGTACGCTGGCCTGCATGGAGAGTGTGGTCGATAGCTGGTATTGTGCTCCTCTGGAGGGGCCGCGCGGTGCGACGGCCGAGCAGTTACTGGAACATCTCGGCAAAGGCGCAATCTACAATAGCGTGGCTCAGGCATGGCAAGCCGCGATGGCGGATGCTAAACCAGAAGATACCGTGCTGGTGTGTGGTTCGTTCCACACGGTGGCACATGTCATGGAAGTGATGGACGCGGGGAGAACCGGTGGCGAGTAAGTTTCAGAACCGTTTAACAGGAACCATTGTGCTGGTCGCGCTCGGGGTGATTATCCTCCCGGGTCTGCTCGACGGGCAGAAAAAGCATTACCAGGATGAATTTGCAGCCATTCCGCTGGTGCCGAAGCCGGGCGATCGCGACGAACCGGATATGCTGCCTGCGGCGACCCAGGCGCTGCCTGCTCAGCCGCCGGAAGGGGCGGCTGAAGAAGTGCGTGCCGGGGATGCGGCCGCGCCGTCCCTCGATCCGTCTCGTCTGGCGGCGAATAACAACATCGAAATCGATCCGGTGCCGGTAGAGCAGCCGAAGCCGGTTGAAAAACCGAAGCCGGTGGAAAAAACACAGCCGAAACCGCAGCGGGATAAAGCAGCAGAACAGCTGGCCGCGGCTTCAGAGACGCCGCCTGCGGCAAAACCGGCCCAGCAAGAGGCTGCACCGACGGGGAAAGCCTACGTTGTGCAGTTGGGTGCGCTGAAAAATGCCGATAAGGTCAATGAGGTAGTGGGTAAGCTGCGCAGTGCGGGTTATCGCGTTTACACTTCACCTTCCACGCCGGTGCAGGGTAAAATCACCCGTATCCTTGTGGGGCCAGAAGCGTCTAAGGATAAGCTCAAAGGCTCGCTCGGTGAGCTGAAGCAGATCTCTGGCCTGAGCGGTGTGGTGATGAACTACAGCGCCAATTGATAAGGTTCCCCTCACCCCGGCCCTCTTCTCAAAGGGGAGAGGGTGAGGGGGAGTGGCAGACGTCCAAAGAGACGTAATAAGCCAACGGCGTTGAACATTTTTTCAGCGCCTTTTTTATTTACGCGCGGGAAGGAAATCCCTACGCAAACGTTTTCTTTTTCTGTTAGAATTCGCCCCGAACTGGATGACAGGGCGTTAAATCGTGGGACACATATGGTCTGGATTGATTACGCCATCATTGCGGTGATTGGTTTTTCCTGTCTGGTTAGCCTGATCCGTGGCTTTGTTCGTGAAGCGTTATCGCTGGTGACTTGGGGTTGTGCTTTCTTTGTTGCCAGTCATTACTACACTTACCTGTCTGTCTGGTTCACGGGCTTTGAAGATGAACTGGTCCGAAATGGAATCGCCATCGCGGTGCTGTTTATCGCGACGCTGATTGTCGGCGCTATCGTAAATTACGTGATAGGTCAGCTGGTCGAGAAAACCGGTCTGTCAGGAACGGACAGGGTGCTCGGGATCTGTTTCGGGGCATTACGAGGCGTGCTGATTGTGGCCGCGATACTGTTCTTCCTGGATACCTTTACCGGGTTCTCCAAAAGTGAAGACTGGCAGAAATCGCAGCTCATTCCAGAGTTCAGCTTCATCATCAGGTGGTTCTTTGACTATCTGCAAAGCTCGTCGAGTTTCTTGCCCAGAGTGTAACCCGCTCTGAGATGTGGCTTAACGAGGAAAAGACGAATGTGCGGTATTGTCGGTATCGCCGGTTTCATGCCGGTAAACCAGTCGATTTATGACGCGTTAACGGTGCTTCAGCACCGTGGGCAGGATGCTGCGGGTATCATCACCATTGATGCAAACAACTGCTTCCGTTTACGTAAGGCGAATGGCCTGGTAAACGATGTGTTTGAAGCCCGCCATATGCAGCGTCTGCAAGGTAATTTGGGGATCGGTCACGTTCGTTATCCTACTGCTGGCAGTTCCAGCGCCTCTGAGGCACAGCCTTTCTACGTCAACTCACCGTATGGCATCACGCTTGCTCACAACGGCAACCTGACCAACGCGCATGAGCTGCGTAAAAAGCTGTTTGAAGAGAAACGTCGCCACATTAACACCACCTCTGATTCAGAAATCCTGCTCAACGTGTTCGCGAGCGAGCTGGATAACTTCCGCCACTATCCGCTGGAAGCAGACAATATCTTTGCCGCCGTTGCTGCGACAAACCGCCAGATCCGCGGTGCCTACGCCTGCGTGGCGATGATTATCGGTCACGGAATGGTCGCCTTCCGCGATCCAAACGGTATCCGCCCGCTGGTGCTCGGCAAGCGTGACCTGGGTGATGGCCGTACCGAATATATGGTTGCCTCTGAAAGCGTGGCGCTGGACACCCTGGGCTTCGAATTCCTGCGTGATGTAGCCCCTGGCGAAGCGGTCTATATCACTGAGAAGGGCCAGCTGTTTACCCGCCAGTGTGCAGACAACCCGGTCAGCAACCCATGCCTGTTCGAATACGTGTATTTCGCCCGTCCGGACTCGTTTATCGATAAGATCTCCGTCTACAGCGCCCGCGTGAACATGGGAACCAAGCTGGGTGAGAAGATTGCCCGCGAGTGGGACGATCTGGACATCGACGTGGTCATTCCTATCCCGGAAACGTCCTGTGATATCGCGCTGGAAATCGCTCGCATTCTGGATAAGCCATACCGTCAGGGCTTCGTGAAGAACCGCTACGTTGGCCGTACCTTTATCATGCCGGGTCAGCAGCTGCGCCGTAAGTCCGTGCGTCGTAAACTGAACGCTAACCGCGCTGAGTTCCGCGACAAGAACGTGCTGCTGGTGGATGACTCCATTGTGCGTGGCACCACCTCAGAGCAGATTATCGAGATGGCGCGTGAAGCCGGTGCGAAGAAAGTATATCTTGCCTCTGCGGCGCCAGAGATTCGCTTCCCGAACGTGTATGGCATTGATATGCCTACCGCGAACGAGCTGATTGCCCACGGCCGTGAAGTGGACGAGATTCGCCAGATCATCGGTGCCGATGGCCTGATTTTCCAGGATCTGAACGATCTTATCGACGCGGTGCGCGCCGAGAACCCGGATATTCAGCAGTTTGAATGTTCCGTGTTTAACGGGGTTTACGTCACCAAAGATGTTGATCAGCAGTATCTGGACTATCTCGATTCGCTGCGCAACGACGATGCGAAAGCCGTCCAGCTGCAAAACGATCTCGAAAGCTTAGAGATGCACAACGAAGGTTAATTGTGCAGGCAGGTGAGGGCCTTCGCCCTCACTTGCAACTCCCCGCAAAATCCTGCACAGTCTGCCCTGAAATCAGTAAGGGCGAAAATCATGAAACGACTCATTGTTGGGCTTAGCGGCGCCAGTGGCGCGATCTACGGCGTGCGTCTGTTGCAGGTGCTGCGTGACGTGGCGGAAGTCGAAACCCATCTGGTGATGAGCCAGGCTGCGCGTCAGACCCTCTCCCTCGAAACCGATCTCTCCCTGCGCGATGTCCAGGCGCTGGCGGATGTGGTACACGATGCCCGCGATATCGCTGCCAGCATCTCCTCCGGCTCGTTTAAAACCGCGGGCATGGTGATATTGCCCTGTTCAATAAAGACCCTCTCCGGCATTGTTAACAGCTATACCGACACGCTGGTGACGCGTGCGGCGGACGTGGTGCTGAAGGAGCGTCGTCCTCTGGTGCTTTGCGTGCGCGAAACGCCGCTGCATCTGGGGCATCTGCGTTTAATGACCCAGGCCGCTGAACTGGGCGCGGTGATCATGCCGCCGGTGCCGGCGTTTTATCATCGTCCGGCCTCGCTCGATGACGTGATTAATCAGACAGTGAACCGCGTGCTGGATCAGTTTGATATCCACCTGCCCGAAGACCTCTTCACCCGCTGGCAGGGCGCCTGATTCTGTGCACAAACAGCGTGCATGAACAGAGACGATGCCCTGTTTCAGGGCAAAATTGCAACGGCGATCATATCCTCGACATTTAATTCGTTTTTTCCCTTTTTCTCTTTCCGGTTCGTTCGGCAGACCTGCTATCTTTCACCATTAAGGCAATATCGCAACGTTTTATTAACATATTTAACGTCGAAGTTTTGACCCGACGGCAATGTGGCATAAGACCTGCAAGAGAAGCCTGCAACACAACACACAACACACAACACAATACATAATAAAATCACGGTACTTGAGGGTAAATGTATGAAGAAGACGGTTCTGGCTCTGTCTTTGCTGGTGGGGTTAAGTGCAGCCGCAGGTAGCTACGCAGCGCTTCCACAGACAGTGCGTATCGGTACAGACGCAACCTACGCGCCATTCTCTTCCAAGGATGCGAAAGGCGATTTCGTAGGGTTTGATATCGATCTGGGTAATGAGATGTGCAAACGCATTGCGGTGAAATGCACATGGGTGGGCAGCGACTTTGACGCGTTAATTCCGTCGCTGAAAGCCAAGAAAATCGACGCCATTATCTCTTCTCTTTCCATCACCGAAAAACGTCAACAGGAGATTGCCTTCTCTGACAAGCTCTACGCCGCGGATTCCCGTCTGATTGCGGCAAAAGGCTCCCCCATTCAGCCAACCATTGACTCCCTGAAAGGCAAGCATGTCGGCGTGCTGCAGGGGTCGACTCAGGAAGGTTATGCCAATGCAAACTGGCGTGAGAAGGGCGTTGACGTGGTGGCTTACCAGAACCAGGATCTGATTTATTCTGACCTGGCGGCCGGTCGTCTGGATGCGGCATTCCAGGATGAGGTTGCCGCAAGTGAAGGCTTCCTGAAACAGCCGGCAGGTAAAGACTACGCCTTTGCTGGCCCGTCCGTGAAAGACAAAAAATACTTTGGTGACGGCACCGGTATTGGCCTGCGTAAAGATGATACCGAGCTGAAAGCCGCCTTCGACAAAGCGTTTGCAGAACTGCGCAAAGACGGTACCTACGACAAACTGGCGAAGAAATACTTCGACTTCAACGTCTACGGTGATTGATACTCGATGATGGTGCACTATTCTGGTGCACTGCGGGTGTGATTGATCCAATATGGTGCGTTTCGTGCACCGTATTGGATCGCTGTGTGCATACTTACGCATTTATCATGCAAAAAATCTCGCCTGAAAGGCATTAATCTTTGCCTGATGGCGTGGATTGATGGCACATTAGCACCACCCCGTCGTCGTAAAAATCACGTAAGAAGACAGTTTGTTGAGGACAGATATGAAAAAACTCGTGTTGTCGTTATCTCTGGTGCTGGCCTTTTCCAGCGCTACCGCGGCGTTCGCAGCAATTCCGCAGAAAATTCGTATTGGTACCGACCCTACCTATGCCCCGTTCGAATCTAAGAATTCGAAGGGTGAACTGGTCGGTTTTGACATTGATCTGGCCAATGAGCTGTGCAAACGCATCAAAGCGCAGTGTACCTACGTTGAGAACCCGCTGGATGCGCTGATCCCTTCGCTGAAAGCAAAAAAAATCGACGTTATCATGTCCTCACTTTCCATCACTGAAAAACGTCAGCAGGAGATTGCCTTCACCGACAAACTCTATGCGGCAGATTCTCGTCTGGTGGTGGCTAAATCGTCTGACATCCAGCCAACCCTCGAATCACTGAAGGGCAAACGCGTGGGCGTGCTGCAGGGCACTACCCAGGAAACCTACGGTAATGAACACTGGGCACCGAAGGGGATTGAAATCGTCTCTTATCAGGGCCAGGAAAATATCTACGCTGATCTGACGGCAGGCCGTATCGACGCCGCTTTCCAGGATGAAGTCGCCGCGAGTGAAGGCTTCCTGAAGACGCCGGTAGGTAAAGATTACAAATTTGGCGGCCCATCCATTAAAGATGTGAAGTTGTTTGGTGTCGGCACCGGTATGGGTCTGCGTAAAGAAGACAACGAGCTGCGCGAAGCGCTGAACAAAGCGTTTGCTGAAATGCGCGCGGATGGCACGTACGACAAACTGGCGAAAAAGTACTTCGATTTTAATGTTTACGGCGGCTAATCGCCCCGTCAAATAACGTGCGGCCCCTCCCGCTCAGGGAGGGGATAAGACACGGTCCATCACTCACGATACGACAGGGCTCGCGGTATGCTGTACGGATTTTCTGGCGTTATTTTACAGGGCGCGCTTGTCACCCTTGAGCTGGCTATCAGCTCCGTGGTGCTGGCGGTGCTGATAGGTCTGGCAGGCGCAGGGGCGAAGCTTTCGGCTAACAAACCGCTGGCGCTGATTTTTGAAGGTTATACCACGCTGATTCGCGGCGTTCCCGATCTGGTGCTGATGCTGCTTATCTTTTACGGGCTGCAGATCGCGCTTAACAGCGTGACGGACGCCATGGGAATGGGGCAGATCGATATCGACCCGATGGTGGCCGGTATTATCACTCTCGGTTTTATCTACGGCGCGTACTTCACCGAAACTTTCCGCGGCGCTTATATGGCGGTACCGAAAGGACACATAGAAGCGGCGACCGCCTACGGTTTTACCTCCTCCCAGACGTTTCGCCGGATTATGTTCCCGGCCATGATGCGCTACGCGCTTCCGGGCATTGGCAACAACTGGCAGGTTATCCTCAAGGCCACGGCGCTGGTCTCTCTGCTGGGTCTGGAAGATGTGGTAAAGGCCACGCAGCTTGCCGGTAAAAGTACCTGGGAGCCGTTCTACTTTGCGGTGGTGTGTGGCGTGATCTATCTGGTCTTTACGACCGTCTCCAATGGTGTGCTGCTTCTGCTCGAACGTCGCTACTCCGTGGGTGTGAAGAGGGCTGACCTGTGATTGAGATTATTCAGGAATACTGGAAATCGCTGCTGTGGACGGACGGCTATCGCTTCACCGGCGTGGCCATTACGCTGTGGCTGCTGATCTCTTCGGTGGTGATGGGTGGCATTCTGGCTGTGTTTCTTGCCATTGGCCGCGTGTCGAACAATAAATTTATTCAGTTCCCGATCTGGCTGTTTACCTACGTATTCCGCGGTACACCGCTGTACGTACAGCTGCTGGTGTTCTATTCGGGCATGTATACGCTGGAGATTGTGAAAGGCACCGAGATGCTGAACGCCTTCTTCCGCAGCGGCCTGAACTGTACGGTGCTGGCGTTGACGCTCAACACCTGCGCTTACACCACCGAGATTTTCGCCGGGGCTATCCGCTCCGTTCCTTACGGAGAAATCGAAGCGGCGCGCGCGTACGGCTTCTCGTCGGTGAAACTGTACCGCTGCATTATTCTGCCGTCGGCGCTACGTATCGCATTGCCAGCCTACAGTAACGAAGTGATTTTAATGCTCCACTCCACCGCGCTGGCCTTTACCGCAACGGTGCCCGACCTGCTTAAAATCGCCCGCGATATTAACTCTGCGACCTATCAGCCGTTTACCGCGTTTGGCATTGCGGCAGTGCTCTATTTGATTATTTCATACGTCCTGATTAGCCTGTTCCGTAAGGCAGAAAAGCGCTGGTTGCAGCATATAAAACCCTCTTCGACGCACTGAGAATGATGATGGCTGAGAACAAATTAAACGTAATTGATTTGCACAAACGCTACGGCGAACATGAAGTGCTGAAAGGGGTGTCGCTGCAGGCAAATGCAGGCGACGTGATCAGTATTATCGGATCATCTGGCTCGGGGAAAAGTACCTTCCTGCGCTGCATCAACTTCCTCGAAAAGCCGAGTGAAGGCTCAATTGTGGTGAGCGGGCAGAATATCAATCTGACCCGGGATAAAGACGGCCAGCTGAAGGTGGCTGATAAGAACCAACTGCGCCTGCTGCGCACGCGACTGACAATGGTTTTCCAGCACTTCAACCTCTGGAGCCACATGACGGTGCTGGAGAACGTGATGGAAGCACCGGTTCAGGTGCTGGGTTTAAGCAAGCAGGAGGCCCGTGAGCGCGCGGTGAAATACCTGGCGAAAGTGGGTATCGATGAGCGACAGCAGATAAAGTACCCGGTGCATCTCTCTGGTGGTCAGCAGCAGCGTGTCTCTATCGCCCGTGCGCTGGCGATGGAGCCTGAAGTATTGCTGTTCGACGAACCGACCTCAGCACTTGACCCGGAACTGGTTGGCGAAGTGCTGCGCATCATGCAAAAGCTTGCGGAAGAGGGTAAAACCATGGTTGTGGTAACGCACGAGATGGGCTTTGCCCGCAACGTCTCGAACCACGTGATCTTCCTGCATCAGGGGAAAATCGAAGAGCAGGGACATCCGGATGAGGTGCTGGCGAATCCGCAAAGCCCGCGTTTGCAGCAGTTCCTGAAGGGCTCTTTGAAGTAGGTTTTGCCTTTCTCCCTCTCCCCGTGGGAGAGGGCCGCGGTGCAGCCCAATCGCCCGGTGGCGCTTCGCTTACCGGGCCTACAGGCTGGGTTTTCTCCCTCTCCTGTGGGAGAGGGCCGGGGTAAGGGCATCAGACCGCACCGCACTCCAGCCGATACACCCAGTCGTCATACCGTACGCCGTCAATCTCGTACGCCTTCTCCAGCACCTGCGTACGCACAAACCCCGCTTTCTCCAGTACCCGCACCGACCCGCCGTTGTCCGCCAGCACGTAGGCGTTAATCGCTTTCACGCCGGTCTGGTTAAACGCATATTCACATACCGCGCGCAACGCCTCACTGGCGATACCTTTCCCCTGCGCGGCAGGCACAACCGTATAGCCAATATCCGCCTCTTCACGATTCTCCGGGCTGATCTGCAGGCCGATATCGCCCAGTGGCGTGTCATCATCATGAAAACGAATCACAAAAACGTGCGCCGCCGTTAAGCGCGCAGCAAATACGCGCCGGGTCTCTTTTTCCGGCGCGATGGCGGCCATGTAACGCATGATATTGCGATCTTCCCGCAACGAGCGGAAGAAGGCCCAGTCAGTGGGTTCGAAAGGGGTGAGGTGAAGCCGGGGTGTGGTAATGGTTGCCATTGTTACGCCATTTCATCGGGACATGGCGTACAAATGTAACATATTCATCCCACCACATCCCTCAACGCCTCTTCTAAGTCATACCAGCGAAACGCAAACCCGGCCGCTTCAAGCCGTTTCGGTAGCGCACGCTGCCCGCCCAGCACCAGCACGGACGCTTCACCCATCATCAGGCGAATCACCGTTGCGGGCACGCGCAAAATCGCCGGGCGATGCAGAGCATGGCCCAGCGCGTGGGCAAACTGCTCGTTACGTACCGGGTACGGCGCAACCATATTAAACGGCCCACGTAGATCGTTATCCAGCAGCCAGAGAATACCGTTGACCATATCGTCGATGTGGATCCACGGCAGATACTGACGGCCATTACCGATGGGGCCGCCCAGTCCGAGCCGGAACGGAGGAAGCATTTTCGCCAGAATGCCGCCTTTCGGCGCGAGAACGACGCCGGTACGCAGCAGGCACACGCGGGTATTATCGCTCTGGGCAGCACAGGCAATACGTTCCCACTGGGCGCAGAGCTTATGGGTAAACTCGTTGTGCGGCGGCTCTTCTTCGGTCACGACCACCTCACCGAGATCGCCGTAATAGCCTACCGCAGAACCGGAAATCAGTACCGATGGCGGGGTATGGCTGTTACGGATCAGCTCGACCAGCTTTTCGGTGATGTTCCAGCGGCTGCTGCACAACAGCTGTTTTTGCTCTTCCGTCCAGCGTTTGTCGGCGATGGGTTCACCGGCCAGGTTGATGACGGCGTCAAAGCCGTCCAGATTCTGCCGGTCAGCCAGATTTTTCCAGATGTCGATACCGGCACCCAGCACCTGGCGCGCTTTCTCAGGGCTGCGCGTTACCACGGTAATGTCGTGATGTAACGCCTGCAGGCGCGCAATGAGATGACGGCCAATCAGGCCTGTACCGCCGGTCAGCAGAATCTTCATACAACCTCCAGGTTTACGCCCGGCGCTGCCAGCTTAACGTCATGGAGACGGAGTCGGCATAACGCAGGGCGTGAAGTTTATCGATCTCTACTTCAGCATAAGTGACCCAGTGATGTTCGCGTGCGATGTCGAGCACATCCTGAGTTAATTTTTCCAGCAGAGAGAATCGGTTATTTTCCACGTACTGAATGATGCTTTTCGTAATCGTGCGATAGTTCAGCGCGTCATTGATATCTTCACTGCCTCTCGCTTTGTCTGCCGGATAGTGGATAACCACATTAATCACGATATCCTGACGGTTGGCGATCTCCTCGTCTTTGATACCGATAAAAGTACGTAAGCGTAAATTTTTTATACGAATAATAGCGTCATGCTGCGACATTGCAGGTCTTCTCCGTGTCAGTATTTCCTCCCCATAATACATGAGAGCCTGACACGCGCCCAACCGGGCGCAGGCCTAAATCTCCTGGATTTTTTTCATCGCACGCTCGGTCGCCGGGCGGGTGCGGATACGTTCAAACCAGTTGTTAACCGCCGGGTAAGAGGCTAAATCAATACGGTGACGTTCATGGGTATTGACCCACGGCCAGCAGGCGATATCGGCGATACTGTAATGATCGCCCCCGAGCCACGGTGATTTTTCCAGACGACGGTTCAGTACGCCGTACAGCCGCTGCGTTTCCACCTGATAGCGCTCTATCGCATACGGGATGGGTTGTGGCGCGTAAGCGGTAAAGTGGTGGTTCTGCCCCAGCATCGGGCCCAGGCCGCTTGTCTGCCAGAACAGCCACTGTAGCGTGTGGTGACGCTCGCGCAGTTCCTCGCTCAGCAGTTTGCCGGTTTTCTCCGCCAGATAGAGCAAAATCTCCCCGGATTCAAACAGGCTCAACGGTTTGCCGCCATCAGCTGGCAGGTTATCGATGATGGCCGGGATTTTGTTGTTCGGTGAGATGGCCAGAAAGAGAGGCCTGAACTGATCGCCTTTGCTGATATCCACGCGGATGATCCTGTATTCCAGCTCGGCTTCTTCAAGAAAGAGGGTGATCTTATGGCCGTTTGGAGTAGGGGCGTAATAAAGGTCGATCATTCTCAACTCCTGTCAGTGTGAAGTGTAATGCCATGACCAATCAGTATAGGTGGTTGTGCAAAATCGTGAGTTTTCATCAAGTGACAGCGGCGTAAAGAGACTATATGTTGAGGGAATACCGATCAGCCGATGAGGATGTTATGAACCAGCCTGTAATCACGTTGTGGTCCGATGCCCAATTCTTTTCACCCTATGTCATGAGCGTGTACGTGGCGCTGGCGGAAAAAGGGCTGTCATTTAGCCTGAAAACCGTTGATCTGGACGGCGGTGAACACCTGAAACCGCAGTGGCAGGGTTACGATCTGACCCGGCGCGTGCCGGTACTGGACATTGATGGCTTCGCGCTGAGTGAATCGTCGGCGATCGATGAATACCTGGAAGATCGGTTCGCGCCACCAGAGTGGGAGCGTATTTATCCTCACGATCTGCAAAAGCGGGCCCGGGCACGGCAAATCCAGGCGTGGCTACGCAGCGATTTGGTGCCGATTCGCGTTGAACGCTCCACGGATGTGGTATTTGCGGGTGTGAAAAAGCCCGCCCTGAGTACTGAGGGGGCGCAGAGCGCGCAAAAGCTGATTGACACCGCCACCTCGCTGTTGGCCCACGGTAACCCGAACCTGTTTGGCGAATGGTGTATTGCCGATACCGACCTGGCGCTGATGCTGAACCGCTTGATCCTTAACGGCGATGACGTCCCCCAGTTGCTGGTGGATTACGCCACTTTCCAGTGGCAACGTGCGTCGGTGCAGCGCTATGTGGCACTCTCCGCTAAGCGCGTCGGCTGATAAGCCCTGGCGCTTAAGGTATGATAAGGGCAGTCTGTTTTTCTGAGGAGTGACTGATGAAACTGATGTTTGCGTCGGATATCCATGGATCGCTGCCCGCGACCGAGCGCGTTCTTTCCCTGTTCGCACAAAGTGGGGCGCAGTGGCTGGTTATTTTGGGCGACGTGTTGAACCATGGCCCACGTAACGCATTGCCGGAAGGCTATGCCCCTGCACAGGTGGCGGAAAAACTCAACCCGTATGCCTCGCGCATTATCGCCGTGCGCGGTAACTGCGACAGCGAAGTGGATCAGATGCTGCTGCACTTCCCCATGACCGCTCCGTGGCAACAGGTGCTGCTGGAAAAATGCCGTCTGTTCCTCACCCATGGTCATCTTTTTAGCCCGGATAATCTCCCGGCGCTGGCCGCTGGCGATGTCCTGGTTTACGGCCATACTCATATTCCGGTAGCAGAAAAACGCGGGGAGATTTATCACTTCAACCCAGGTTCGGTCAGCATCCCGAAAGGCGGATACCCGGCGAGCTATGGCATGCTTGATGAGCATACGTTAAGCGTTATCGCACTTAATGATCAGCAAGTTATTGCACAGGTAGCGATTAATCCGTAAGTTACACCTCAACTGTAAACGCGCCGTAAGAGCGCTTAGACGAGAAGGTTTCCCGATGGTGGAGCAGAGTCATTTGGCAAGTACAGAGTGGGTTGACATTGTCAACGAAGAGAATGAAGTGATCGCGCAGGCCAGCCGCGAACAAATGCGCGCTGAACGCCTGCGTCATCGTGCGACGTATATTGTTGTTCATGACGGCATGGGCAAAATTTTGGTTCAACGCCGCACGGACACCAAAGATTTTCTCCCTGGTATGCTGGATGCCACTGCGGGCGGTGTCGTTCAGGCGGATGAAGTCCTGCTGGATTCCGCACGCCGTGAAGCGGAAGAAGAGCTAGGCATTGCGGGCGTACCGTTTGCCGAGCATGGACAGTTCTATTTTGAAGACGAACATTGCCGTGTCTGGGGCGGGCTGTTTAGCTGCGTTTCCCACGGGCCGTTCGCCCTGCAGGAAGAAGAAGTAAGCGAAGTGAGCTGGATGACGCCGGAAGAGATCACCGCGCGTTGTGACGAGTTCACGCCGGATTCGTTAAAAGCACTGGCGCTGTGGATGACCCGCAACGCCAAAAACGAATCGACTAAATCTGAGAAAGAAGAAGAGGCCGAATAAGCTTTAGCAGCTCTCCCTCAGACACAGACTGGATGCGATGGGTTTCTGATCGCGCCAGTCTCCGTCATTCAGACGTTCCAGCAATGCACGTCCCGCTTCAATACCAATCTTACGATGGGGTACTGCCATCGTCGTCAGCGGCGGCTGACAGACACGGCTGACGTCGCTGTCGCCAAACCCGACCACGGCCAAATCGTCCGGCACCTTGATACGCCTGCGCTGGCACTCGTACAGCGCGCCACAGGCCAGTTCATCTGAGACGCAAACCAGCGCATCCAGCTCCGGCCACGCCAGCAGAAATTCAGGAAGTTGTGCGGCCCCCGTCGAAAAGCTCGGCGGCATGGCGGCGTTAATCACCCGGTTAGGCGACATATGGTGGCGCAGCATCGCTTTGTACCAGCCCTGCAAATGCTGCTGGAAAATCCACTGCTCCTGGTTGGCACACAGCAGGCCGATGTTCTGGTAGCCGCGTTTGATGACCATTTCCGTAAGTTCATACATGGCCGCGACGTTATCAATCCCGATATTCATATCGATGGGATCGGCGCGCATGGCGCCCATCTCCATCACCGGAATCGAGGCGTTCTTTAGCCAGTGACGCACGGTGTCGGTATGTTCGACGCTGAGCAAAATCGCTGCGGCGATATTTGACGCCAGCAGCGTTTCCAGCAATTTCTCTTCCTGTTCAAGACGATGCTGGGATTCGGCCAGCATGATCTGATAGCCGGCGGGCTGTAACACCTGCTGGAGCCCGGCGAACATTTCTGAACAACCGGCTTCGGAAAGATTGGGGACGACCATCGCAATCGTCCATGACGAGGCCGAAGCCAGCGCACTGGCTGCAAGATTGGGCATATAGCCTAACTCTTGTACCGCGGCTTCTATTTTTTCTCGCAGTTTATCGGAAACCTGTTCAGGCGTGCGGAGAGCACGGGACACGGTCATTGTGCCCACACCGGCAAGCTGTGCGACATCGGCAAGTGTCACTTTACCGGTACTGCGCCGTTTTCGGGTTAGAGACATACACCTTCCTGCTGACAGGACGCCACTCATTTCATCCTTCGCTTCACGTGACAGGCAGTATACGCCTTAAATCCCTTTTTTTGCTGTGATTTCGCGCCAGGATGTTAATTTGATAGCGCTATCACACTTCTGAATGTTAGATCTTGGTAGCGCTATCTTTGTGATCCCGATCGCAGCCAATTCGTTATGCGTTGAATAAAGTTTGTTCATCTTTAGCGCGATGTCGGGAGGGAAAATGCTCAAAAAGTGGATATATGATACAACCATCACGCTGCAGGATAGCGTTGAGAGTTGGCCGCAGGCGCTGGAGATATGCGCGAAACCGTTGCTGGAGCTGCAGGTCATTGCGCCGGAATACGTAACGGCCATCATTGAGCAGCACCACACTTTAGGACCCTATTATGTGCTGGCACCAGGGCTGGCCATGCCGCATGCGCGGCCGGAAGAGGGGGCAAAAGGACTGGGCCTCTCATTATTAAAACTCAGGAAGGGCGTTTCATTCGGTGCAGGCGAATTTGATCCCGTCGATGTGATCGTTATGCTGGCGGCACCGGATAAACACAGCCATATCGAAATGATCTCTGCGCTGGCTGAATTATTTTCAAGCGATGAGGATATGGCGGAATTACATCAGGCGAATACCCTGGAGGAAATTAAAACGATAATCGACCGCTTCTGATTTAATTATTTAATCCGACTCGTCACACACATTACGCGCAAGCGTGATGGGACATACTCTACGCAAAAAAGGGGACAACAATGAAAATCATGGCTATATGCGGTTCTGGCCTGGGCAGTAGTTTTATGGTCGAAATGAATATTAAAAAAGTGCTTAAGAAGCTGGACATTGACGCCGAGGTTGAGCACTCCGATCTCTCTTCAGCCACGCCCGGTGCGGCCGATCTTTTCGTGATGGCGAAAGATATTGCCTCCAGCGCCAGCGTGCCGGAAAACCAGCTGGTGGTGATCAACAACATCATCGATATCAACGAACTTGAAGCGCAGCTGCGTGCCTGGTTCGAAAGACAATAACCCTGATAAGGCGAGGTGGATATGTTTATCCTTGAAACGCTGAATTTCGTTGTCGATATTTTAAAAGTCCCTTCCGTGCTGGTAGGCCTGATTGCCTTAATTGGTCTCGTTGCGCAGAAAAAAGCCTTTTCTGACGTTGTAAAAGGGACCATTAAAACTATTCTCGGGTTTATTGTGCTGGGCGGTGGCGCCACCGTGCTGGTGGGGTCATTAAATCCATTAGGCGGTATGTTTGAACACGCCTTTAATATCCAGGGCATTATCCCCAATAATGAAGCGATTGTTTCCATTGCGCTGGAAAAATATGGGGCCTCGACCGCGCTGATTATGGCGTTTGGTATGGTGGCCAATATTCTCGTCGCCCGCTTTACCCGTCTGAAATATATCTTCCTGACCGGACACCACACGTTCTACATGGCGTGCATGATTGGGGTGATCCTCACGGTTGCGGGCTTTGAAGGGGTAGGTCTGGTCTTTACGGGGTCGCTGATCCTCGGGCTGGTCATGGCCTTCTTCCCGGCGATTGCGCAGCGTTACATGAAGCGCATTACCGGCAACGATGATATTGCTTTCGGCCATTTCGGCACTCTGGGCTACGTGCTGTCCGGCTGGATTGGCAGCAAGGTCGGCAAAGGTTCACGTTCAACCGAAGAGATGAACCTGCCGAAGAACCTGAGCTTCCTGCGTGACAGCTCGATCTCCATCTCTCTGACCATGATGATTATCTACCTGATCATGGCGGTGAGCGCCGGGCGTGAATACGTCGAGGCGACCTTCAGCGGAGGTCAGAACTACCTGGTCTACGCCATTATCATGGCAATCACCTTCGCCGCAGGGGTGTTCATCATCCTGCAGGGTGTACGCCTGATTCTGGCAGAAATCGTCCCGGCCTTTACCGGCTTCTCAGAAAAACTGGTGCCCAATGCGCGTCCGGCCCTGGACTGCCCGGTGGTCTATCCGTATGCGCCCAACGCGGTGCTGATTGGCTTCCTGTTCAGCTTCCTCGGGGGGATCGTGGGGTTAATTATCTGCGGCCAGTTTAACTGGGTGCTGATCCTGCCGGGCGTGGTGCCGCACTTCTTCACCGGCGCAACCGCGGGCGTGTTTGGTAACGCCACCGGTGGACGTCGCGGGGCAATGATTGGCGCCTTTGCCAACGGGCTCTTAATCACCTTCCTGCCGGTGCTGCTGCTGCCAGTACTGGGAGCCATTGGCTTTGCCAATACCACTTTCTCGGACGCTGATTTCGGCGCCGTCGGGATTGTGCTTGGCAACCTGGCGCGCTTCCTGTCACCACTGGCCATCACCGGGCTTGTCGTTGCGTTGTTCGCGCTGCTGGTGGCGTACAACGTGTTCGCGAAAAACAAATCTGCGGGTGGTAATGCGCAGGAAAAAACCGGAGCCAAATCATGAATGAGAATGAGATAACCGAACTCGCGCGTCAAATTCGACTCGAGACCCTGAAATCGCTGACGCAGCTGGGATTTGGTCACTACGG
Source organism: Enterobacter cloacae subsp. cloacae ATCC 13047 (assembly GCF_000025565.1). NCBI lineage: Bacteria > Pseudomonadati > Pseudomonadota > Gammaproteobacteria > Enterobacterales > Enterobacteriaceae > Enterobacter > Enterobacter cloacae. The sequence goes on along the minus strand of NC_014121.1, from coordinate 3,724,395 downwards.
CGGCAGTATGTCGGTCGTCGAAACCCTGGCCGTACTGTACGGTGCGGTAATGAAAATTGACCCGGCAGACCCGGACTGGCCAGAACGAGACTACTTTGTCCTGTCGAAGGGCCATGCGGGACCGGCCCTGTACAGTACGCTGGCGATTAAGGGCTATTTCCCGATGGAAGAGCTGAGCACGCTTAACCAGAACGGCACACGCCTGCCAAGCCATCCGGACCGGCTAAAAACACGCGGTGTGGATGCCACGACCGGTTCGCTTGGCCAGGGGATCTCCATCGCGGGCGGCATGGCGCTGTCGCACAAGCTGGCCGGGCGGTCAAATCGGGTCTTTTGCATCGTCGGTGACGGCGAGCTGAACGAAGGGCAGTGCTGGGAAGCGTTCCAGTTTATTGCCCACCATCGTCTTAACAACCTGACGATATTTGTGGACTGGAACAAACAACAGCTTGATGGCGAGCTGGATGAGATCATCTGCGCGTTCGATCTGGAAGGGAAATTCCGCGCCTTTGGTTTTGACGTGGTGACGGTGAAAGGAGATGACATCCCGGCACAGCTGAAGCTCACTGCACCGGTTCCGCCAGCGGATGCGCGTCCGCGGGTGGTGATCCTCGACAGCATCAAAGGACAGGGAGTGGCGTATCTGGAACAGCTGGGTAACTCGCACCATCTGCGATTGACCCCGGAGAGCAAAGCGGCCCTCGACGAGGCGATCCGCCAGCTGGAGGTAACTCATGATTAAGGTTGCACCTGCAGGACAGAAAGATGCCATAGAGATGCGTAAGATTTACGCGGGCTTTGTGGCAAAACAGATTGAAGCCGGGAGCGAGATCATCGCCCTGGAAGCGGATCTGATGAGCTCAATGGCGATGGACGGCGTGGCGCGCGATTATCCGCAACATGTGATCAACTGCGGCATTATGGAGGCCAACGTGATCGGTACCGCGGCCGGGCTGTCACTCACCGGCCGCAAGCCGTTTGTTCATACCTTTACCGCGTTTGCCAGCCGTCGCTGCTTCGACCAGCTGTTTATGTCCCTGGACTACCAGCGTAATAACGTGAAGGTTATTGCCTCGGATGCGGGCGTGACGGCCTGCCACAACGGCGGGACGCATATGTCGTTCGAGGATATGGGCATTGTGCGCGGTCTGGCGCATTCGGTAGTGCTGGAGGTGACTGACGCGGTGATGTTTGAAGACATACTGCGCCAGCTTATCGACCTCGACGGGTTCTACTGGGTACGTACTATCCGTAAGCAGGCGCCGAGCGTGTATGCCCCGGGTTCAACGTTTACCATCGGCAAAGGCAATGTCCTGCGCGAAGGAAGCGACATTACCCTGATTGCCAACGGCATTATGGTGGCCGAAGCGCTGGAAGCGGCCCGTCAGCTTGAGCAGGAGGGCGTTAGCGCGGCAGTGATAGACATGTTTACCCTGAAGCCCATCGACCGGATGCTGGTGAAAAACTACGCCGAGAAAACCGGGCGGATCGTGACCTGCGAAAACCACAGCATTCACAACGGGCTGGGCTCGGCGGTGGCGGAAGTGCTGGTGGAGACCTGCCCGGTGCCGATGCGTCGCGTGGGGGTGAAGGAGCGTTATGGTCAGGTAGGGACGCAGGACTTCCTGCAGAAGGAGTATGGCCTGACGGCGCATGACATTGTTTCAGCGGCGCGAGAGCTGCTGTAAATAAAAAAGGCGACCGTGGGGTCGCCTTTTTGTTGCCCGGTGGCGCTAGCGCTTACCGGGCCTACGGTCCTGTAGGCCGGATAAGCGCTAGCGCCATCCGGCAAGACCTTATTTACTGCTGCTGCGAAGACTGGATCGCCGTCAGCGCGATGGTGTAGACGATATCGTCTACCAGCGCGCCACGGGACAGGTCGTTCACAGGTTTGCGCATACCCTGCAGCATTGGCCCGATGGAGATCAGGTCTGCTGAACGCTGTACCGCTTTGTAGGTGGTGTTACCGGTGTTCAGATCCGGGAAGATGAACACGGTAGCGCGACCTGCAACCGGGGAGTTTGGCGCTTTGGATTTCGCAACGTCAGCCATAACTGCGGCATCGTACTGCAGCGGGCCGTCGATCATCAGATCAGGGCGTTTTTCCTGTGCAATACGGGTCGCTTCACGCACTTTCTCTACGTCGCTACCTGCACCAGAAGTGCCGGTAGAGTAGGAAAGCATCGCGACGCGTGGTTCGATACCGAAGGCAATCGCGGAGTCCGCGGACTGGATTGCGATTTCAGCCAGCTGCTCTGCGGTTGGATCCGGGTTGATCGCACAGTCGCCGTAAACGTAAACCTGTTCAGGCAGCAGCATGAAGAATACGGAGGAAACCAGAGAGCTGCCTGGAGCCGTTTTGATCAGCTGCAGCGGTGGGCGGATGGTGTTCGCGGTAGTGTGAACCGCACCGGATACCAGGCCGTCAACTTCGTCCTGCTCCAGCATCAGCGTACCCAGCACCACGTTGTCTTCCAGCTGCTCACGCGCAACGGCTTCGGTCATGCCTTTGTTCTTACGCAGTTCGACCAGACGGGCAACGTAGCTTTCGCGAACCACTTCTGGATCAACGATTTCGATGCCAGCACCCAGCTCAACACCCTGGGATGCCGCAACGCGGTTAATCTCATCCGGGTTACCCAGCAGCACACAGGTCGCGATGCCGCGCTCTGCACAGATTGCGGCCGCTTTCACGGTACGTGGTTCGTCGCCTTCTGGCAGAACAACACGTTTGCCCGCTTTACGCGCCAGCTCGGTCAGCTGGTAACGGAAGGCCGGAGGAGACAGACGACGGCTGCGCTCGGAGGTTGCGGTCAGGGATTCGATCCAGTCTGCGTTGATGTAGCTTGCAACGTATTCCTGAACTTTCTCGATACGCTCGTGGTCATCAACCGGCACTTCCAGGTTGAAGCTCTGCAGGCTCAGGGAGGTCTGCCAGGTGTTGGTATTAACCATGAATACCGGCAGGCCAGTCGCGAACGCGCGTTCGCACAGCTTGCTGACGCGTGGATCCATCTCGTAAGCACCGGTCAGCAGGATAGCACCGATTTCTACGCCATTCATCGCGGCCAGGCAGGCAGCAACCAGCACGTCTGGACGGTCTGCGGAGGTCACCAGCAGGGAACCAGCACGGAAGTGCTCCAGCATGTGCGGAATGCTGCGGGCGCAGAAGGTCACGGATTTCACGCGGCGGGTATTGATGTCGCCTTCGTTGATCACGGTGGCGTTCAGGTGACGCGCCATATCGATGGCACGAGTGGCAATCAGATCGAAGCTCCACGGCACCGCGCCCAGAACCGGCAGCGGGCTGGATTCCTGCAGTTTAGCCGGGTCAACTTTAATGACTTTCGCTTTGGAAGAGTCGTCGAAGATCTCGGACAGGTCAGGACGCGTACGGCCCTGCTCATCCACAGGCGCATTCAGTTTGTTGACGATTACGCCCGTGATGTTGGTGTTTTTAGTACCACCGAAGCTGCTGCGGGTCAGTTCGATACGCTCTTTAAGCTGCTCTGGGGTATCTGTGCCCTGAGACATCACAAAGACGATCTCGGCGTTCAGGGTTTTCGCAATTTCGAAGTTCAGCGACTGGGCAAACTGGTGTTTGCGGGTCGGAACCAGGCCTTCAACCAGCACCACTTCCGCGTCTTTTGTATTGGCGTGGTAGTTGGCGATGATCTCTTCCATCAGCACGTCTTTCTGGTTGCTGGAGAGCAGAGATTCAACGTGGTTCATCTTCAGCGGTTCGGCCGCTGGCAGATTGGAGTTCTTACGAACGATGGTGGTGGTCTGGTCTGGCGCATCGCCACCGGCACGTGGCTGGGCGATTGGCTTAAAGACGCTCAGACGAACGCCTTTGCGTTCCATAGCACGGATCACGCCAAGGCTGACGCTGGTCAGGCCGACGCTGGTTCCGGTAGGGATCAGCATAATAGTACGGGACACGGTTTATCCTCTTTCGTTACCGCCTGATTGTGGCGGGTGACAAAACAGCACCGCCAGCAGAGCTGGCGGTGTGGAATCAAGCAGTCAGACGGTGCGCGTCTTGCGCGATGACCAGCTCTTCGTTTGTTGGGATAACGAGAGCAGGGCGGGTGCCTTCTTTGTTGATGAAGCCAGACTTGCCGAAGCGGGCAGCCAGGTTACGCTCGTGATCAACCTCAAAGCCCAGAACGCCCAGTTTGCCCAGGGACAGTTCGCGAACCATTGCCGCGTTCTCACCGATACCACCGGTGAAGACAACAGCGTCCAGACGGCCATCCATCAGCGCAGTGTAAGAGCCGATGTATTTCGCCAGACGGTGGCAGTAAACGTCCATTGCACGTTTAGCGTCTTCTTTCTCTGCGTAGTTGTCTTCAACGTAACGGCAGTCGCTGGTGACTTCGGTCAGACCCAGCAGGCCAGACTCTTTGGTCAGCATTTTGTTGATCTGGTCAACGCTCATGCCCAGGGTGTCGTGCAGGTGGAAGATGATCGCCGGGTCGATGTCACCGGAACGCGTACCCATCACCAGACCTTCCAGCGGGGTCAGACCCATGGAGGTATCAACACATTTACCGTTGCGGATTGCAGAAACAGAACCACCGTTGCCCAGGTGGCAGGTGATGATGTTCACTTCTTCAACCGGTTTGTTCAGCACTTTTGCCGCTTCCTGAGTCACATAGAAGTGGCTGGTGCCGTGCGCGCCATAGCGACGAACACCGTGCTCTTTGTAGAGGCTGTATGGCAGGGCATAGAGGTAAGACTCTTCCGGCATGGTCTGATGGAACGCGGTGTCAAACACGGCCACGTTTTTGTCTTTCAGATTAGGGAAGGATTTCAGCGCTTCAGCGATACCGATCAGGTGCGCCGGGTTGTGCAGCGGTGCAAAAGATGCAGAGTCTTTGATGCCCTGGATAACAGAGTCGTCAATCACGACGGAACTGGTGTATTTCTCGCCACCATGGACGATACGGTGACCAATCGCAGTCAGCTGAGCAGACAGTTCTGGTTTTTGTGCCAGAATAGTGTTAACGATAAAGTTCAGCGCTTCACTGTGAGCGGCGCCTGCACCTAAAGCCGCTTCTTGTTTGCTGCCGTCCATCTTCCACTTGATACGTGCTTCAGGCAGATGGAAACATTCGGCCAAACCAGAGAGGTACTCGTCACCGTTGAGCGCATCGATGATGGCGAATTTCAGTGAGGAGCTACCGCAGTTCAGAACCAGTACTAACTTACTCGACATGGAAGTACCTATAATTGATACGTGGCTAAAAAAACGTCAAAGAGTCTAAAAGCGTAACGCATGCTGACCCAGACATTTATGATTAACATCATGCCAAACGAACATTCTGGCAGGATGGAAGAAATACCTATGATTTTAAGCCATTTTGAACATTTTTCAGACAATGGCATAATATGCGATAATTTGACGAGTTAACGATTCTCGTCTACGGCCCTATCAGGCTGGCACAGGATACCCGATACGGGGTAGTGATGACAAAATATTTTGAACGTTGTCATAGCTTGTTGTGGTTTTGCACGAAAATTTTAATTTTTATATGTGAAGTTGAGGTATGCCATGTCGACACCTGAGATCCCGTCCGTGAATTTTTTTAGTCTGTTTCGTCGGGGACAGCATTACGCGAAGACGTGGCCGATGGAAAAACGCCTTGCGCCCATGTTCATTGAGAATCGCACAATCCGCGCCACGCGCTACGCGATTCGCTTCATGCCTCCTGTCGCTATTTTTACCCTCTGCTGGCAAATTGCGCTGGGCGGACAGCTCGGCCCTGCCGTGGCGACGGCGCTTTTTGCGTTGAGCCTGCCGATGCAGGGGCTGTGGTGGTTAGGTAAGCGTTCAATCACACCTCTGCCGCCTTCTGTTTTACACTGGTTTTATGACGTTCGCGGGAAACTGGAAGAAGCCGGTCAGGCACTCGCTCCGGTTGAAGGCAAGCCCGATTATCAGGCGCTGGCTGACACGCTTAAGCGAGCTTTTAAGCAACTTGATAAAACATTCCTCGATGATTTGTGATTGATCATCGAAACGACTAATAAAAGAAGGCACAGTAACACACCGTTACCGTGTCTTTTTTTTCAAGTGCCATGCGCTACAGGAGTCGAAAGATGGAAATGACCCATGCTCAACGTCTGATTTTGTCCAACCAGTACAAAATGATGACTATGCTTGATCCCGATAACGCTGAGCGCTACAGCCGCCTGCAGACCATCGTCGAACGCGGCTTTGGTTTGCAGATGCGTGAACTGGACCGCGAGTTTGGCGAGCTGAAAGAAGAAACCTGCCGCATCGTGATCGACATTATGGAGATGTACCACGCGCTTCACGTGTCCTGGACCAACCTGAAAGATCAGCAGTCCATTGACGAGCGCCGCGTCACTTTCTTAGGCTTTGATGCCGCAACGGAAGCGCGCTATCTGAGCTATGTCCGCTTTATGGTGAATACAGAAGGGCGTTATACGCACTTTGATGCTGGCACCCACGGCTTTAACGCGCAGACCCCTATGTGGGAAAAATACCAGCGCATGCTGAGCGCATGGCACGCCTGCCCGCGCCAGTACCACTTAAGCAGCAACGAAATTCAACAAATCATTAATGCCTGACGGAGGTGCGTGTGCAGTGTAGATGTTTTCTGTTTGATCTGGACGGTACGCTGGTGGATTCGCTACCGGTTGTAGAGCGTTCATGGTGCCATTGGGCGGACAGACATGGCATCGACCATCAGGACGTGCTGAATTTTATCCACGGCAAACAGGCCATAACCTCGCTCCGCCATTTTCTGGCGGGACGCTCTGAGGACGAAATTCAGGCAGAGTTTAAATATCTGGAACACATTGAAGCCACCGATACGGACGGCATTACTGCGTTACCCGGTGCTCGTGAACTGCTTGAGCATTTGAATGAAGCGCAAATTCCGTGGGCCATTGTCACCTCCGGCTCGGTTCCCGTGGCTCACGCTCGTCATAAGGCGGCGGGTTTACCCACGCCGGACGTGTTCATTACCGCTGAGCGCGTGAAACGCGGCAAACCGGAGCCTGATGCCTTTTTGCTGGGTGCAGAACTGCTGGGCATCCCCCCGGCGGAGTGCGTGGTGGTGGAAGATGCGGCAGCGGGTGTGCTGGCCGGGTTGAACGCTGGCAGCCACGTTATCGCCGTCAACGTACCGGCCGATTCTCCCCGGCTGGACGAGGCGGACTTTGTGCTCAATACGCTGACCGCGCTTGATATCGCTAAGGCGCCAGACGGTATTGTAACCGTCTCGCTAAAAGTGTAATCCCATGATTTAGCCCCACGCTGCTGGGGCTTTTTTATGGCACAATTTCGCATCTCTCTCTGACAAGGACATGTTGTGAACGGTGAACTGATTTGGGTGCTCAGCCTGCTTTTAATCGCCATCATTCTGTTTGCTACAGGCAAAGTGCGCATGGATGCCGTCGCTTTGTTTGTTATCGTTGCGTTTGCGCTGAGCGGTACGCTCACGCTGCCGGAAGCCTTCTCGGGGTTTAGCGATCCTAACGTCATTCTGATTGCCGCGCTGTTTATTATCGGCGACGGGCTGGTGCGCACCGGCGTGGCGACACTCGTGGGGGCATGGCTGGTGAGGGGGGCTGGCAACAGCGAAACCAAAATGCTGATCTACCTCATGCTTACGGTCGCCGGGCTGGGAGCCTTTATGAGCTCGACGGGCGTCGTTGCCATCTTTATCCCGGTGGTGTTGAGCGTCTCCATGCGGATGCAAACCTCACCGTCGCGCCTGATGATGCCCCTGAGCTTTGCCGGGCTCATCAGCGGCATGATGACCCTGGTGGCCACGCCGCCAAACCTGGTGGTCAATAGCGAGCTGATACGTGAAGGGCTGGAGGGCTTTAGCTTCTTCAGCGTCACCCCGCTTGGGCTGGTCATTTTGTTGATGGGTGTGGTGTATATGCTGCTGACTCGCTTCGCCCTGAAAGGCGAGAAGCAGGACAAAACTAAAGATGGCTGGAAACGACGCACCTTCCGCGATCTGATCAAAGAGTACCGTCTGGCCGGCCGCGCCCGCCGTCTGGCTATTCGCCCCGGTTCGCCAATGGTCGGCCAGCGCCTGGATGACCTGAAGCTGCGCGAACGGTATGGCGCGAACGTGATCGGCGTGGAGCGCTGGCGTCGCTTTCGCCGGGTCATCGTCAACGTGAACGGGGTCTCAGAATTCCGGGCGCGTGACGTTCTGCTGATCGATATGTCCACCGCAGAGGTCGATCTACGTGAGTTTTGCAGTGAGCAGCTGCTGGAGCCGATGGTGCTACGCGGAGAGTATTTCTCCGACCAGGCGCTGGATGTGGGTATGGCGGAAGTGTCGCTGATCCCGGAATCGGAATTGTTGGGCAAAACCGTGCGTGAAATGGGGTTCCGTACCCGCTACGGCCTTAATGTCGTCGGCCTGAAGCGTGATGGCGTGGCGATGGAAGGGGCCGTGGTGGATGAGCCTATCCTGCTGGGCGATATTTTTCTCGTGGTGGGTAACTGGAAGCTTATCAGCCAACTCGGCCAAAAAGGCCGCGATTTTGTGGTACTCAACATGCCCGTTGAGGAGAGCGATGCCTCTCCGGCCCACAGCCAGGCGCCTCACGCCATTTTTTGTCTGGTGCTGATGGTGGCACTAATGCTCACCGACGAGATCCCGAACCCGGTGGCGGCGATTATTGCCTGCCTGTTAATGGGCAAGTTTCGCTGTATTGATGCCGAGAGCGCCTATAAAGCAATTCACTGGCCAAGCATCATTTTGATTGTCGGGATGATGCCATTCGCCCTTGCCCTGCAAAAAACCGGTGGGGTGGATTTAGTGGTTAAAGGGCTCATGGACATCGGCGGGGGATACGGTCCGTATATGATGATGGTGTGCCTGTTCGTGATGTGCGCCACGATAGGGCTGTTCATTTCCAATACCGCCACGGCGGTGCTGATGGCGCCCATTGCACTGGCGATGGCGAAATCGATGGGTGTGTCGCCGTACCCCTTTGCAATGATGGTGGCGATGGCGGCCTCTGCGGCGTTTATGACGCCGGTCTCTTCGCCGGTTAACACGCTGGTACTGGGGCCGGGGAATTACCGCTTTAGCGATTTCGTGAAGATTGGCGTACCGTTCACCATACTGGTGATGCTGGTATGTGTGGTGCTGATTCCGGTGTTATTCCCGTTTTAGCGTGAGCGCAGAAACGTTGGCCGGGTAAGGCGAAGCCGCCACCCGGCGAAAAATTACAACGGAGAATCCTGGCTGATCTCATCCAGCGATAAATGGAAGCTCGGCACAAACACCTGCATAAAATAATCCATCTCTTCGCTGCGGCGGGATTCCAGCGTTTTTTCCAGACGCGTTTTGGCCAGTAAAAACTCGTTATTCCCCGCAGACAACTCTTCCAGACATTTCAGATAGGCACACAGCGCGTCCGCCTGCTTCACCAGTGACTTTTCCTCTTCCGTATACTGATGTTCGTCAATCAGCGGCTCAAAGACGTCGCGTAGCTCTTCCGGGACCATCTCAATCAGTTTCTGCTGGGCAATCTTCTCAATGGCCTTATATTCCTGTGCAATCTGCGAATTGAAGTATTTCACCGGCGTGGGGAGATCCCCGGTCAGCACTTCGGACGCATCGTGATACATCGCCAGCAGCGCGATACGTTCCGCATTGACCTGACCGTTGAATTTGCGGTTTTTGATGGCCGCAAGGGCATGCGCGACCATTGCAACCTGCAGACTATGTTCTGAGACATTTTCGGTGCGCACATTGCGCATCAAAGGCCAGCGGTTGATGAGTTTCAGGCGGGAGAGGTGGGCAAAAAAATGACTCTGACTCATAGGTTACCTTTTGTCTTCACTGCGACAGACTTCATTGTGCGGGGAGGGGAGGGAAGATGCAAATTTGCGGATTTTGAAGGCCGGGTTAGCGCAGCGCCACCCGGCAGAATGCTTGTGTTACTGGTGGTAGCCGGAGAGGAATCGCCCGAAGCGGCTGATGGCCATTTCGAGGTCGTCTTCGCGCGGCAACGTCACGATACGAACGTGATCCGGCCATGGCCAGTTGAAGGCCGTGCCCTGAACCAGCAGCACTTTTTCCTGCAGCAGGAAATCAAGCACCATTTTTTGATCATCGTGAATGTTGAAGCGCTTCGCGTCGATTTTCGGGAACATGTAAAGCGCACCGTTAGGCTTCACGCATGAGACGCCAGGGATGTCGTTGATCAGCTCCCAGGCGCGGTTACGCTGTTCGTACAGGCGGCCGCCGGGCACGATAAACTCGCTGATGCTCTGATAACCGCCCAGCGCCGTCTGGATCGCGTGCTGAGCCGGAACGTTGGCACACAAACGCATGGAAGCCAGCATCTCCAGCCCTTCAATGTAACCTTTCGCATGTTTTTTCGGGCCGTTCAGGACCATCCAGCCCTGGCGGAAACCGGCCACACGGTAAGTTTTAGACAGGCCGTTAAAGGTGACGGTCAGCAGGTCTGGCGCCAGCGCGGCGATAGAGTGGTGCTGCGCGGCGTCATACAGGATCTTGTCGTAGATTTCATCAGCGAAGATGATCAGGTTATGCTGACGGGCGATCTCCACGATCTCCATCAGCAGCGCTTTAGAGTAGACGGCACCCGTCGGGTTGTTCGGGTTAATAATCACGATGCCGCGCGTACGCGGGGTGATTTTCGCACGAATATCATCGAGGTCCGGGAACCAGTCAGAGGATTCGTCGCAGAGATAGTGCACCGCCTTACCGCTTGAGAGTGATACGGCCGCCGTCCACAGCGGGTAATCCGGGGCGGGTACCAGCATTTCGTCGCCGCTGTTCAGCAATGCCTGCATGGCCTGCACGATCAGCTCAGAGACGCCGTTGCCGATATAAATATCCTCAACGGTAACGTCACGCATACCGCGTGCCTGGTAGTGCTGCATAATGGCTTTGCGTGCGGAGTAGAGTCCTTTTGAATCACAATAGCCTTGTGCAGTAGGCAGGTTGCGGATCACATCAACCAGGATTTCGTCCGGCGCTTCAAAACCAAACGGCGCAGGGTTACCAATGTTGAGTTTCAGAACCTTATTGCCTTCTTCTTCCAGGCGTTTTGCCTCTTTGAGAACCGGGCCACGGATGTCGTAACAGACGTTATCTAGCTTGCTGGATTTTTCGATAGGGGACATGAACCTTTAACCTTTTCGCTATTATTGCCGCTCCCTGCCGTGGAAGTCAGCACGGAACAATGTACTCCCCCCTCGCTTCGTTTTGAAGGGTAAACAGAAGAAGATTTTGTGCAATAGAAAAAATTCTGTTGAATCTCTTTCGCTGCCTGCGTTGAAATTTTCTGGTCTAAAGTTATGCATGAAAGCGTTTTATTAGGTTAATTGTGCTGTTAATTTTAATCTTTGTTGCATATTGTGCTATTAAAAATAAAATAGCGGCCAGGGTTAAGGCGGAAGTTTACCTGAGTGACTTTTCGTAAAATCTGAGTGCTTCAATAGATCGCGCTGTAATAGCAGGCTTTGGTTAAAAGTTGCTCATGTGAAATTAATGTTAAGTGTTATTAATGATTGGCCTTAATCTAAATTAAAATTTATTTATTATTAACCTACAAAATGCAACTTTAGTTAATTTTAATAAAATTAGTTTAGAAGCCTAACAACAACCTTTAATCCTGAATATTGCGATAAGACTTATAAATAAAGTGGATTTGAGTTAAGATGTCTTTAAGGAAAGCAGAGGAAAGACGTATGTGATTTGTATATCTTGCCCTGATTTTCTGAATTAATTGATTGTTATTGTTGGAGTTATCTCTGGCTGGCGTGTGCAAAGCACAACCTGCAACGTTGACAGCGCTGCGATAAAGATGGCAGAAAAGGTGTCATACCTTTAATGTAATTTACATTAACCTGCGATCATCTAAATATCCTGAACGTTTAAGAGAATAAAAATAACGTCATGAAACGTGCTTTCTGACTGTTGATATATACACTAAAGCAGCACAATAACTATCTGTCAGGCAGTCTGCCGGGCCGGGATGCGAGGGAAAACTCCAGAAGGAATTGCTTAACTGTTACACACAGCTTCAACCCGGGCAGCTCCGCACGAGCAACCTGAAAGTGAATAGATATGATAAATGCAAATCGTCCGATAATGAATCTCGACCTCGATCTGCTGAGAACGTTTGTTGCGGTCGCAGACCTCAACACTTTTGCAGCAGCTGCTGCCGCAGTTTGCCGAACCCAGTCCGCCGTCAGTCAGCAAATGCAGCGTCTGGAACAACTGGTTGGTAAAGAGCTTTTTGCCCGTCATGGCCGTAATAAGCTCTTAACGGAACACGGTATTCAGCTACTGGGTTATGCCAGGAAAATACTTCGCTTTAATGACGAAGCATGTATGTCATTAATGTTTAGCAACCTTCAGGGTGTGCTAACGTTAGGTGCATCTGATGAGTCAGCGGATACTATATTGCCGTTCCTTCTTAATCGAATCAGTTCGGTTTATCCGAAGCTTGCGCTGGATGTTAGCGTGAAGCGTAATGCTTTTATGATTGAGATGTTAAAAGAGAACGAGGTTGACCTCGTGGTCACCACGCATCGTCCCGGCCAATTTGATTGCCTGACGCTGCGAACGTCTCCTACGCACTGGTATTGCGCGGCGGAATATGTGCTTCAGCAAGGCGAGCCGGTTCCTCTGGTCTTACTGGACGATCCTAGCCCATTCCGCGATATGGTGCTGGCGGCGCTCAACGAGGCCAACATTCCGTGGCGACTGGCGTATGTGGCCTCCACATTGCCTGCCGTTCGCGCAGCGGTCAAAGCCGGCCTTGGCGTAACGGCGCGTCCGGTGGAGATGATGAGCCCGGATCTGCGGGTGCTGGGAAAATCCGATGGACTCCCTCCGCTGCCGGATACGGAGTATCTGCTGTGCCACAACACGTCCAGTAACAACGAGCTGGCGAAAGTGGTGTTCGAAGCAATGGAGAACTACCATAACCCGTGGCAGTTCGAGCATGTTACCCACGAAGGGGGGGATGACTCCCTGATCGTTGAAGGTGACTTTGAGTTATCGAGAGCTCAAAATTCTGGTAACAAAATGTAAGTGTAAAAAAATGCCACTCGCGCGATTTTCGCATGGAGTGGCTTTTTTTTTGCACAAATTCTCTCCGCTAAAGCGAGTTAAATGAAAAGAGTTCTTAATTATCAATGAGTAAAATACAGTTGATTAAATTCTGAACAAATTCTTTTCTCACTTCCTTCCCGCGCCAGGCATGTTAATAAAACAGGAAAGATGTTGCCGTTTTACTGGTTGAATTAACAAAAGCGTGTCTCAGATCAAGAAAATACTCCCATTTAGGGGGAGGAATCGTTGGCAAATCCTGTCAAAATAGGAGGGTTATTTTTTTTACTTCCAAAACGGACACGATTCAACAACATGCATTTGACGAAAAGTCAGGTAACCACCAGGGTTAAAGGGCACCAAATGTTAATGAGAATCGCTCGATGTAATTTAATGTGAAGAAACCTTTGTTAAAGTTGACAATAGGTTATAGAAAGGAGTAAAAAACCCCATCATTTTGCTGTCTACGTCTCATTTCTGACAGTTAGTGTAAGGTTATTTGTTCCTCCCCATGAATCGATGTGATGCCCATCTGCCAGCAAGAGCAGTGTCGTTGGTATCACTTTTGATGAGTAAGCAATGAGTATGTCAACATCCACAGAAGTCATCGCTCATCACTGGGCATTCGCAATCTTTCTTATTGTAGCCATTGGCCTGTGCTGCCTGATGTTAGTCGGCGGCTGGTTCCTGGGCGGTCGCGCCCGCGCAAGGCACAAAAACACCCCTTTCGAATCAGGTATTGATTCAGTAGGTTCCGCTCGCTTACGCCTGTCTGCCAAGTTCTATCTGGTAGCCATGTTCTTCGTCATCTTTGACGTGGAAGCGCTTTACCTTTTCGCATGGTCGACCTCCATCCGCGAAAGTGGTTGGGTAGGCTTTGTCGAGGCCGCAATTTTCATTTTAGTGCTACTGGCCGGTCTGGTTTATCTGGTGCGTATTGGCGCGCTTGACTGGACGCCTGCGCGTTCACGTCGTGAACACATCAACCCGGAAAACAGTATCTCTAATCGTCAGCAGTAACAGCGAGGCAATAAGATGGATTATACGCTCACCCGCATAGATCCTAACGGTGAGAATGACCGTTACCCCCTGCAAAAACAGGAGATCGTAACCGACCCCCTGGAGCAAGAAGTCAATAAAAGCGTGTACATGGGCAAGCTCGAACATGCCATGCACGATATGGTCAACTGGGGTCGTAAGAACTCCATCTGGCCATACAACTTTGGCCTTTCCTGCTGCTACGTTGAAATGGTGACGTCATTCACTGCGGTGCATGACGTTGCGCGTTTTGGGGCAGAGGTACTGCGTGCATCCCCACGTCAGGCTGACCTGATGGTGGTGGCCGGTACGTGCTTTACCAAGATGGCACCGGTTATTCAGCGTCTTTATGACCAGATGCTGGAGCCAAAATGGGTTATCTCCATGGGCGCATGTGCAAACTCTGGCGGTATGTACGACATTTATTCCGTTGTGCAGGGCGTAGATAAGTTTATTCCAGTGGATGTATACATCCCGGGTTGCCCGCCACGTCCGGAAGCTTACATGCAAGCGCTGATGCTGCTGCAGGAGTCTATCGGTAAAGAACGCCGCCCGCTGTCGTGGGTTGTTGGCGATCAGGGTGTCTATCGCGCGAACATGCAGTCTGAGCGCGAGCGTAAACGTGGTGAACGTATTGCCGTCACCAACCTGCGTACGCCTGACGAAATTTAATTTGCGCCTGTGGGCCTGGAGAACACCTTCGCATATCACTACTCAAATAGCGCGAAGCCAGGCTTAACAGTCACCACGGACCATTTGCAATGGTGAACAATATGACCGACTTAACCGCGCAAGAAGCCGCCTGGCAGACCCGGGATCATCTGGATGACCCCGTCATTGGCGAACTGCGCAACCGTTTTGGGCCGGATGCCTTTACTGTTCAGGCGACCCGCACCGGGGTACCCGTTGTTTGGGTGAAGCGTGAACAATTGCTGGAAGTTGTCGATTTCCTCAAGAAATTGCCAAAACCTTACGTCATGCTGTTTGACTTACACGGCATGGATGAACGTCTGCGCACGCACCGCCAGGGTCTCCCTGCTGCGGATTTTTCCGTTTTCTACCACCTGATCTCAATAGACCGCAATACGGATATCATGCTCAAGGTGGCATTGTCTGAAAACGACATGCATCTGCCGACGCTCACCAAACTTTTCCCGAACGCCAACTGGTACGAGCGTGAAACCTGGGAAATGTTCGGTATGACCTTCGACGGCCACCCGCATCTGACACGCATCATGATGCCGCAGACCTGGACCGGCCACCCGCTGCGTAAAGACTACCCGGCACGTGCGACTGAATTCGATCCGTTTGAGCTGACCAAAGCCAAGCAGGATCTGGAGATGGAAGCGCTGACCTTCAAGCCGGAAGACTGGGGCATGAAGCGCGGTACCGAAAACGAGGACTTCATGTTCCTCAACCTCGGTCCAAACCACCCGTCTGCGCACGGTGCATTCCGTATTATTCTTCAGCTTGATGGCGAAGAGATTGTCGACTGCGTTCCGGATATCGGTTACCACCACCGTGGTGCTGAGAAAATGGGCGAGCGTCAGTCCTGGCACAGCTACATTCCGTATACCGACCGTATCGAGTACCTCGGCGGCTGCGTAAACGAAATGCCTTACGTGCTGGCCGTTGAGAAACTGGCAGGCATCACCGTGCCGGATCGCGTTAACGTGATTCGCGTTATGCTGTCAGAACTGTTCCGTATTAACAGCCATCTGCTGTACATCTCCACGTTCATTCAGGACGTTGGCGCGATGACCCCGGTCTTCTTCGCCTTTACCGACCGTCAGAAAATTTACGATCTGGTGGAAGCGATTACCGGTTTCCGTATGCACCCGGCCTGGTTCCGTATCGGCGGTGTGGCACACGATCTGCCGCGCGGCTGGGACCGTCTGCTGCGTGAATTCCTCGACTGGATGCCGAAACGTCTGGCCTCGTATGAGAAAGCCGCGCTGCGTAACTCCATCCTGAAAGGCCGTTCCCAGGGCGTTGCTGCCTACGGCGCGAAAGAGGCGCTGGAGTGGGGGACCACCGGTGCTGGCCTGCGTGCGACCGGTATTGATTTCGACGTGCGTAAAGCGCGTCCTTACTCTGGCTATGAGAACTTCGACTTTGAAGTCCCGGTTGGCGGCGGTGTTTCCGACTGCTATACCCGCGTGATGCTGAAAGTAGAAGAGCTGCGTCAGAGTCTGCGCATCCTTGAGCAGTGCCTCAACAACATGCCGGAAGGCCCGTTCAAGGCGGATCACCCGCTGACGACGCCGCCACCGAAAGAGCGCACGTTGCAACATATCGAAACCCTGATCACCCACTTCCTGCAGGTTTCCTGGGGCCCGGTCATGCCGGCACAAGAATCCTTCCAGATGATCGAAGCGACCAAGGGTATTAACAGTTACTACCTGACCAGTGACGGCAGCACCATGAGCTACCGTACCCGCGTGCGTACGCCGAGCTTTGCGCACCTGCAGCAGATCCCGTCCGCCATCCGCGGCAGTCTGGTCTCCGACCTGATTGTGTATCTGGGTAGTATCGATTTTGTTATGTCAGATGTGGACCGCTAATTATGCACGAGAATCAACAACCACAAACCGAGGCTTTTGAGCTGAGTGAAGCAGAGCGTGCCGCCATTGAGCACGAGATGCACCACTACGAAGACCCGCGTGCGGCGTCCATTGAAGCGCTGAAAATCGTACAGAAACAGCGTGGTTGGGTGCCGGATGGGGCGATCTATGCGATCGCAGAAGTGCTGGGTATCCCGGCCAGTGACGTAGAAGGCGTAGCCACGTTCTACAGCCAGATCTTCCGTCAGCCGGTGGGCCGCCATGTGATCCGCTACTGTGACAGCGTTGTCTGCCACATTACCGGTTATCAGGGCATTCAGGCTGCGATTGAGAAAAAACTCAATATCAAGCCGGGCCAGACCACGTTCGATGGTCGCTTTACTCTGCTGCCAACCTGCTGCCTGGGTAACTGCGACAAGGGGCCGACCATGATGATTGATGAGGATACTCACAGCCATCTGACGCCGGAAGCCATTCCTGACCTGCTGGAGCAGTACAAATGAAAACTGTAATTCGTACTGCTGAGACGCATCCGCTGACCTGGCGTCTGCGCGATGACAAACAGCCGGTATGGCTCGACGAATACCAGAGCAAAAACGGCTATGCCGGGGCGCGTAAAGCCCTGGGCGGCATGGCGCCAGACGACATCGTTAACGCGGTGAAAGAGTCGGGTCTGAAAGGCCGCGGCGGCGCGGGCTTCTCCACCGGTCTGAAGTGGAGCCTGATGCCAAAAGATGAATCCATGAACATCCGTTACCTGCTGTGTAACGCGGATGAAATGGAGCCGGGTACCTATAAAGACCGTCTGCTGATGGAGCAACTGCCGCACCTGCTGGTGGAAGGCATGTTGATCTCCGCGTTCGCGCTGAAAGCGTACCGTGGTTACATCTTCCTGCGCGGTGAGTACATCGAAGCGGCGGAAAACCTGCGTCGCGCGATTGCCGAAGCGACCGAAGCGGGCCTGCTTGGCAAAAACATTCTCGGCACCGGGTTTGACTTCGAGCTGTTCGTGCACACCGGTGCAGGGCGTTATATCTGCGGTGAAGAGACCGCGCTGATTAACTCCCTGGAAGGCCGCCGTGCGAACCCGCGTTCCAAGCCGCCGTTCCCGGCAAGCTCCGGCGTGTGGGGTAAACCGACCTGTGTGAACAACGTCGAAACCCTGTGTAACGTTCCGGCTATCCTCGCCAACGGCGTGGAGTGGTATCAGGGCATCTCCTCAAGCAAAGATGCCGGTACCAAGCTGATGGGCTTCTCCGGCCGCGTGAAAAACCCTGGCGTCTGGGAACTGCCGTTCGGTACTACCGCCCGCGAAATTCTTGAAGACTACGCCGGTGGCATGCGCGATGGCCTGAAATTCAAAGCCTGGCAGCCGGGTGGGGCAGGGACAGACTTCCTGACCGAAGCCCACCTTGACCTGCCGATGGAGTTCGAAAGCATTGGTAAAGCAGGCAGCCGTCTGGGTACGGCGCTGGCGATGGCCGTCGACCACGAGATCGGCATGGTCTCGCTGGTGCGTAACCTGGAAGAGTTCTTCGCCCGTGAGTCCTGCGGCTGGTGTACACCGTGCCGTGACGGTCTGCCGTGGAGCGTGAAGATCCTGCGTGCTATCGAACGCGGCGAAGGCCAGCCTGGTGATATCGAGACACTTGAGCAACTGTGTCGATTCTTAGGGCCGGGTAAAACCTTCTGTGCCCACGCACCGGGTGCCGTCGAGCCGCTGCAGAGCGCGATTAAATATTTCCGCGACGAATTCGAAGCAGGCATCAAGCAGCCGTTCAGCAATACCCATTCAATCAATGGTATTCAGCCGAACCTGCTGAAAGCACGCTGGTAAAAACAGAATTTTGATTAACGCTCGAAGCAATTCGAGACAACTGGAAGCATGCTAATGGCTACGATTCATGTAGACGGCAAAGAATACGAAGTCAACGGGGCGGACAACCTGCTGGAAGCTTGTCTGTCTCTTGGCCTCGATATTCCGTACTTTTGCTGGCATCCGGCGCTGGGCAGCGTCGGTGCTTGCCGCCAGTGTGCGGTGAAGCAATATCAAAACGCGGAAGACACGCGTGGTCGCCTGGTGATGTCCTGTATGACGCCAGCCACCGAAGGCACCTTTATTTCGATTGATGACGAAGAAGCAAAACAGTTCCGCGAAAGCGTTGTGGAATGGTTGATGACCAACCACCCGCACGACTGCCCGGTCTGTGAAGAGGGCGGCAACTGCCACCTTCAGGATATGACCGTAATGACCGGTCACAGCTTCCGTCGCTATCGCTTTACTAAACGTACGCACCGTAACCAGGACCTGGGGCCGTTCATCTCTCACGAAATGAACCGCTGCATCGTCTGCTACCGCTGCGTGCGTTACTACAAAGATTACGCAGACGGTCAGGATCTGGGTGTGTATGGCGCACATGACAACGTCTACTTCGGTCGTCCGGAAGACGGTACGCTTGAGAGCGAATTCTCCGGTAACCTGGTAGAAATCTGTCCGACCGGCGTATTCACCGATAAAACTCACTCCGAGCGTTACAACCGTAAGTGGGACATGCAGTTTGCACCAAGCATCTGCCAGCAGTGTTCGCTGGGCTGTAACACCAGCCCGGGTGAGCGCTACGGCGAACTGCGTCGTATCGAAAACCGTTACAACGGTACCGTAAACCATTACTTCCTGTGCGACCGCGGTCGTTTCGGCTATGGCTATGTAAACCTGAAAGACCGTCCGCGTCAGCCGGTTCAGCGCCGTGGCGACGACTTTATCACCCTGAACGCTGAACAGGCGATGCAGGGTGCGGCAGATATTCTGCGCCAGTCGAAGAAAGTGATCGGTATCGGCTCCCCGCGTGCCAGCATCGAAAGCAACTTCGCGCTGCGTGAGCTGGTGGGGGCAGAAAACTTCTACACCGGTATCGCTCAGGGCGAGCAGGAACGTCTGCAGCTGGTACTGAAAGTGTTGCGCGAAGGCGGTATTCATACCCCTGCGCTGCGCGAAATCGAATCGTATGATGCGGTTCTGGTGCTGGGCGAAGATCTGACGCAGACCGGCGCTCGCGCGGCTCTGGCGGTTCGCCAGGCGGTGAAGGGTAAAGCACGTGAAATGGCAGCGGCACAGAAAGTGGCTGACTGGCAGATTGCGGCAATCCTTAACATCGGCCAGCGCGCGAAGCATCCTCTGTTTGTGACGAACGTCGACAACACCCGTCTGGACGATATCGCCGCGTGGACCTACTGCGCGCCGGTTGAAGATCAGGCGCGTCTTGGCTTTGCCATTGCTCATGCGCTGGACAACAATTCTCCGGCCGTTGAACTGGATCGTGACCTGCAAAGCAAAGTCGACGTGATTGTTCAGGCGCTGGCGGGGGCGAAGAAACCACTGATTATCTCCGGGACTAACGCCGGTAGCGCCGAGATCATTCAGGCTGCAGCGAACGTCGCCAAAGCCCTGAAAGGCCGCGGTGCGGACGTTGGTGTCACCATGATTGCCCGTGCGGTGAACAGTATCGGTCTGGGTATGATTGGCGGCGGCTCGCTGGAAGAAGCGTTAAGCGAACTGGAGTCCGGTGCTGCTGACGCCGTTGTGGTGCTGGAAAATGACCTGCATCGCCATGCCTCTGCCGCGCGCGTTGACGCTGCGCTCTCTAAAGCACCGCTGGTGATGGTAATCGACCATCAGCGCACCGCGATTATGGATAAAGCGCACCTGGTGCTCTCTGCGGCAAGCTTCGCAGAAAGCGACGGTACGGTTATCAACAACGAAGGCCGCGCACAGCGTTTCTTCCAGGTTTATGACCCGGCGTACTACGACAGCAACACCGTGATGCTGGAAAGCTGGCGCTGGCTGCACTCCCTGCACAGCACCGTGCAGAGCCGTGAAGTGGACTGGACGCAGCTCGACCACGTTATCGATGCGGTAGTCGAAAAACTGCCTCAGCTGGCGGGCATTAAAGATGCTGCGCCTGAAGCGAGCTTCCGTATTCGCGGCCAGAAACTGGCGCGTGAACCGCACCGTTACAGTGGCCGTACCGCGATGCGTGCCAATATCAGCGTGCACGAACCGCGTCAGCCGCAGGATAAAGACACCATGTTCGCCTTCTCCATGGAAGGGAACAACCAGCCGTCTGCGCCGCGTTCACAGATCCCATTCGCATGGGCGCCGGGCTGGAACTCCCCGCAGGCGTGGAACAAGTTCCAGGCGGAAGTGGGCGGTTCACTGCGTCACGGCGATCCGGGCGTGCGTCTGATTGAAGCCTCCGAAACCGGTCTGGACTTCTTCACCACCGTTCCGGCGAGCTTCCAGGCGCAGGACGGTAGCTGGCGTATTGCGCCGTACTACCATCTGTTTGGTAGCGACGAGCTGTCCCAGCGTTCACCGGTATTCCAGCAGCGTATGCCGCAGCCGTACATCAAGCTCAACCCGGCAGACGCCGCGAAGCTTGGCGTGAACGCGGGTGCGAACATTGCCTTTAGCTACGAGGGCCAGACCATCAGCCTGCCGCTGATTATCTCTGAAAGCCTGACAGCAGGGCAGGTCGGTCTGCCGATGGGTATGCCTGGCATCGCGCCGGTACTGGCGGGTGCGCGTCTTGATAACCTGCAGGAGGCAAAAGCATGAGTTGGTTAACGCCGGATCTTATCGACATCCTGCTGAGCATTCTGAAAGCGATTGTCATTCTGCTGGTGGTGGTCACCTGTGGTGCGTTCATGAGCTTTGGTGAACGTCGTCTGCTTGGTCTGTTCCAGAACCGTTATGGACCAAACCGCGTTGGCTGGGGGGGATCACTCCAGCTGGTCGCGGACATGATCAAGATGTTCTTCAAAGAGGACTGGATCCCACGCTTCTCGGATCGCGTGATCTTTACGCTGGCACCGATGATCGCCTTCACCTCGCTGCTGCTGGCGTTTGCTATCGTTCCTGTCAGCCCGACCTGGGTGGTGGCTGACCTGAACATCGGCATTCTGTTCTTCCTGATGATGGCAGGGCTCGCGGTTTACGCGGTACTGTTCGCAGGCTGGTCCAGTAACAACAAATACTCGCTGCTGGGTGCGATGCGTGCTTCCGCGCAGACGCTGAGCTACGAAGTGTTCCTGGGGCTCTCCCTGATGGGCGTGGTGGCGCAGGCCGGTTCATTCAACATGACCGACATCGTTAACAACCAGGCCGACATCTGGAACGTTATCCCGCAGTTCTTTGGTTTTGTTACCTTTGCTATCGCGGGCGTGGCGGTGTGTCACCGTCACCCGTTTGACCAGCCAGAAGCCGAACAGGAACTGGCCGACGGTTACCACATTGAATATTCCGGTATGAAATTCGGTCTGTTCTTCGTGGGCGAGTACATCGGTATCGTCACCATTTCCGCGTTGATGGTAACGCTGTTCTTTGGTGGCTGGCATGGCCCGTTCTTACCGCCGTTCATCTGGTTCGCGCTGAAAACCGCGTTCTTCATGATGATGTTCATTTTGATTCGCGCAGCGTTACCGCGTCCGCGTTATGACCAGGTAATGTCCTTCGGCTGGAAAGTGTGCCTGCCGCTGACGCTCGTCAACTTGTTGGTAACGGCGGCTGTCATTCTCTGGCAGCAGCCATAAGGGGCTATAGACCATGACCTTAAAAGAATTACTGGTAGGCTTTGGTACCCAGGTACGCAGTATCTGGATGATCGGCCTGCACGCGTTTGCCAAACGCGAAACCCGGATGTACCCGGAAGAGCCGGTATATCTGCCGCCGCGCTACCGTGGCCGTATCGTGCTGACGCGCGACCCGGACGGTTCCGAGCGCTGCGTTGCCTGTAACCTGTGTGCGGTAGCGTGTCCGGTAGGCTGTATCTCTCTGCAGAAAGCAGAGACGGTAGACGGCCGCTGGTACCCTGAGTTCTTCCGCATCAACTTCTCACGCTGCATCTTCTGTGGTCTGTGTGAAGAAGCGTGCCCAACCACGGCGATTCAGCTCACCCCGGACTTTGAACTGGGTGAGTACAAGCGTCAGGACCTGGTGTACGAGAAAGAGGATCTGCTGATTTCCGGTCCGGGCAAATACCCGGAATATAACTTCTACCGGATGGCGGGTATGGCAATCGACGGCAAAGATAAGGGCGAAGCAGAGAACGAAGCCAAGCCTATCGACGTCAAGAGCCTGTTACCGTAAGGAGAGGGCAATGGAATTCGCTTTTTATATCTGTGGCCTTATCGCCATCCTGGCTACGCTACGAGTGATTACGCACACCAATCCGGTGCATGCGCTGCTGTACTTAATCATTTCGCTGCTGGCTATTTCCGGGGTGTTCTTTGCGCTCGGCGCGCACTTTGCCGGTGCGCTGGAAATCATCGTTTACGCCGGGGCCATCATGGTGCTGTTCGTCTTCGTGGTGATGATGCTGAACCTGGGCGGCTCTGAAATTGAGCAGGAACGTCAGTGGTTAAAACCGCAGGTGTGGATTGGCCCGGCAATTTTGTCGGCCATCATGCTGGTGGTGATTGTTTATGCCATTCTCGGCGTGAACGACCAGGGCATCGACGGTACGCCAATCGGCGCGAAAGAAGTGGGTATCACGCTGTTTGGCCCATACGTTCTGGCGGTTGAACTGGCCTCTATGCTGCTGCTGGCGGGTCTGGTTGTTGCCTTCCACGTTGGCCGCGAAGAGCGTGCTGGTGAGGTGCTGAGCAACCGCACTGACGACCGCGCGAAAAGAAAAACGGAGGAACGCGCATGATCCCCTTAACACATGGACTGATCCTCGCTGCGATTTTATTCGTTCTGGGCTTAACCGGTCTGGTTATCCGCCGCAATCTGCTGTTTATGCTGATCGGTCTGGAAATCATGATTAACGCCTCCGCGCTGGCCTTCGTGGTCGCCGGAAGCTACTGGGGCCAGACCGATGGTCAGGTGATGTACATTCTCGCCATCAGCCTCGCGGCTGCCGAAGCGAGTATTGGCCTGGCGCTGTTGCTGCAGCTCCATCGTCGCCGCCAGAACCTGAACATCGATTCAGTAAGTGAGTTGCGTGGATGAACATGCTTGCCTTAACCATTATTTTTCCGCTGATTGGCTTCGTGCTGCTGGCGTTTTCTCGCGGCCGCTGGTCTGAGAATCTGTCTGCGACCGTCGGCATGGGATCTGTCGGTCTGGCTGCGCTGGTAACAGCGTATGCGGGTATCGATTTCTTCAACAACGGGCGTCAGGCCTTCAGCGTGCCGCTGTGGACCTGGATGTCGGTCGGTGATTTCAACATCGGTTTTAACCTGGTGCTGGATGGTCTCTCGCTGACCATGCTCTCCGTGGTGACCGGCGTGGGCTTCCTGATCCATATGTTCGCCTCCTGGTACATGCGCGGTGAAGAGGGCTACTCCCGCTTCTTCGCCTACACCAACCTGTTTATCGCCAGCATGGTGGTTCTGGTGCTGGCCGATAACCTGCTGCTGATGTATCTGGGCTGGGAAGGCGTGGGTCTCTGTTCGTACCTGCTGATCGGGTTCTACTACACCGATCCGAAGAATGGCGCAGCGGCCATGAAAGCGTTCGTCGTGACCCGTGTGGGTGACGTCTTCCTCGCGTTCGCGCTGTTCATTCTCTACAACGAACTGGGCACGCTGAACTTCCGCGAAATGGTGGAACTGGCGCCTGCACACTTCGCCGCAGGCAACAACATGCTGTGGTGGGCAACGCTGATGCTGCTGGGTGGTGCTGTGGGTAAATCTGCACAGCTGCCGTTGCAGACATGGCTGGCCGACGCGATGGCGGGTCCAACCCCTGTCTCCGCGCTGATCCACGCCGCGACCATGGTCACCGCCGGTGTGTACCTGATTGCGCGTACCCATGGCCTGTTCCTGATGACCCCGGAAATTCTGCATCTGGTGGGTATCGTCGGTGCGGTCACGCTGGTGCTGGCAGGCTTTGCTGCGCTGGTGCAGACCGACATCAAACGCGTTCTTGCTTATTCCACCATGAGCCAGATTGGCTACATGTTCCTGGCGCTGGGCGTTCAGGCGTGGGACGCGGCGATTTTCCACCTGATGACGCACGCGTTCTTTAAAGCGCTGCTGTTCCTCTCATCCGGTTCCGTGATCCTGGCCTGCCATCACGAGCAGAACATCTTCAAGATGGGCGGACTGCGTAAGTCCATCCCGCTGGTGTATGTCTGCTTCCTGGTGGGCGGCGCGGCGCTGGCGGCACTGCCGCTGATTACCGCGGGCTTCTTCAGTAAGGACGAAATCCTTGCCGGTGCCATGGCGAATGGTCATATCAATCTGATGGTTGCGGGTCTGGTCGGTGCGTTCATGACCTCCCTGTATACCTTCCGTATGATTTTCATCGTATTCCACGGTAAAGAACAAATTCACGCTCATGCAGGGAAGGGGATTACTCACCACCTGCCGCTGATTGTGCTGCTGGTCCTGTCCACCTTCGTTGGCGCGATGATTGTGCCGCCGCTGCAGGGTGTACTGCCAGACACCACCGAGCTTGAGCACGGCCGCGTTCTGACGCTTGAAATCACCTCTGGTGTGGTCGCTATCGCGGGTATCCTGATTGCTGCATGGCTGTGGCTGGGCAAACGCACGCTGGTGACTGCCGTTGCCAACAGTGCGCCAGGCCGCCTGCTGGGCACCTGGTGGTACAACGCGTGGGGCTTCGACTGGCTGTACGACATGATCTTCGTTAAGCCGTTCCTGGGCATTGCGTGGCTGTTGAAGCGCGACCCACTGAACAGCCTGATGAATATCCCGGCGATCCTCTCCCGCTTTGCAGGTAAAGGCCTGCTGTACAGCGAGAACGGTTACCTGCGCTGGTATGTGGCGTCCATGAGCATCGGTGCGGTTGTCGTGCTGGCGCTGCTGATGGTGTTGCGTTGATCGTAAAGTGAATTTTATTCGAATTCGTTGAAAATCAGGCCCCTTCTGGGGGCCTTAAAAAGGAATGTAAATCGCCATGTTACTACCCTGGCTAATATTAATTCCCTTCATCGGCGGCTTCCTGTGCTGGCAGACTGAACGCTTTGGCGTGAAGATGCCGCGCTGGATCGCGCTGATCACCATGGGATTGACGCTCGCGCTTGGTCTGCAACTCTGGTTGCAGGGTGGCTACTCCCTGACCCAGTCTGCGGGCATTCCGCAGTGGCAGTCTGAGTTTATCCTGCCGTGGATCCCGCGTTTCGGCATTACGATCCACCTGGCGATTGACGGTCTGTCGCTGCTGATGGTGGTGCTGACCGGTCTGCTCGGCGTTCTGGCGGTACTTTGCTCCTGGCGAGAAATCGAAAAATACCAGGGCTTCTTCCACCTGAACCTGATGTGGATCCTGGGCGGCGTAATCGGCGTGTTCCTTGCCATCGACATGTTCCTGTTCTTCTTCTTCTGGGAGATGATGCTGGTGCCGATGTACTTCCTGATCGCGCTGTGGGGCCATAAGGCGTCCGACGGTAAAACGCGTATCACGGCGGCCACCAAGTTCTTCATCTATACCCAGGCGAGTGGTCTGGTGATGCTGATTGCCATTCTGGCGCTGGTGTTTGTGCACCACAATGCGACCGGTGTCTGGACCTTCAACTACGAAGACCTGCTGAAGACCCCGATGTCTCACGGTGTGGAATACCTGCTGATGCTCGGCTTCTTCATCGCCTTCGCGGTGAAAATGCCGGTCGTCCCACTTCACGGCTGGCTGCCAGATGCGCACTCTCAGGCGCCAACCGCAGGTTCTGTTGACCTGGCGGGCATCTTGCTGAAAACGGCAGCCTACGGTCTGCTGCGTTTCGCGCTGCCACTGTTCCCGAACGCGTCCGCTGAGTTCGCACCGATTGCCATGTGGCTGGGTGTGATTGGTATCTTCTACGGTGCCTGGATGGCATTCACGCAGTACGACATCAAACGTCTGATTGCGTACACTTCCGTTTCCCACATGGGCTTCGTGCTGATTGCTATCTACACCGGCAGCCAGCTGGCGTACCAGGGCGCGGTGATCCAGATGATTGCGCACGGTCTGTCCGCAGCCGGTCTCTTCATCCTCTGTGGTCAGCTGTACGAACGTCTGCACACCCGTGACATGCGTATGATGGGCGGTCTGTGGAGCAAAATTAAGTGGTTGCCGGCGTTGTCCATGTTCTTCGCGGTGGCGACCCTGGGTATGCCAGGTACCGGTAACTTCGTCGGCGAATTTATGATTCTGTTCGGCAGCTTCAAAGTGGTACCGATGATTACCGTCATCTCCACCTTTGGTCTGGTGTTCGCGTCCGTCTACTCGCTGGCGATGCTGCACCGTGCTTACTTCGGTAAAGCGAAGAGCGAAATTGCTGCACAAGAACTGCCGGGGATGTCGCTGCGTGAGCTGTTCATCATCCTGCTGCTGGTCGTACTGCTGGTGCTGCTGGGCTTCTTCCCGCAGCCGATTCTGGATACCTCGCACTCCGCGATGGGTAATATCCAGCAGTGGTTTGTTAATTCTGCTTCTACTACAAGGCCGTAATTCGCCATGACAATAACTCCACAACAACTGATCGCGCTGCTACCGCTGCTGATCGTCGGATTGACGGTGGTGGTTGTGATGCTCTCCATTGCGTGGCGACGCAATCACTTCCTGAATGCCACGCTGTCGGTCATCGGACTGAACGCCGCGTTAGTCTCTCTCTGGTTTGTTGGCCAGGGCGGGGCGATGGACGTCACCCCGCTGATGCGCGTTGACGGCTATGCCATGCTGTACACGGGGCTGGTTCTGCTGGCGAGCCTGGCGACCTGTACCTTTGCCTATCCGTGGCTCGAAGGCTACAACGACAACAAAGAAGAGTTTTACCTGCTGGTACTGATTGCCGCACTCGGCGGCATTCTGCTGGCGAATGCAAACCATCTGGCTGCGCTGTTCCTCGGCATTGAGCTGATCTCTCTGCCGCTGTTCGGCCTGATTGGTTACGCCTTCCGTCAGAAGCGCTCTCTGGAAGCGAGCATCAAGTACACCATCTTGTCTGCTGCTGCCTCGTCCTTCCTGTTGTTTGGTATTGCGCTGTTGTACGCGCAGACCGGTAACCTTTCGTTCATGGCGCTTGGCAAGAGCCTCGGCGAGGGCATGCTGCACGAGCCGCTGCTGCTGGCGGGTCTGGGCATGATGATTGTTGGCCTCGGCTTTAAACTCTCTCTGGTTCCGTTCCACCTGTGGACCCCGGACGTTTACCAGGGCGCACCGGCGCCGGTTTCTACCTTCCTGGCGACGGCGAGCAAAATCGCTATCTTCGGTGTGGTCATGCGCCTGTTCCTGTACGCACCGGTAGGTGACAGCGAAGCAGTTCGCACGGTGCTGGGGATTATCGCGTTCGTCTCCATCATCTTCGGTAACCTGATGGCGCTGAGCCAGACCAACATTAAACGTCTGCTGGGTTACTCCTCCATCTCTCATCTGGGCTACCTGCTGGTGGCACTGATTGCGCTGCAGAGCGGTGAGATGTCGATGGAAACCGTAGGCGTTTACCTGGCCGGTTACCTGTTCAGCAGCCTCGGCGCGTTCGGCGTGGTGAGCCTGATGTCCAGCCCGTACCGTGGCCCGGATGCAGATTCACTGTTCTCCTACCGTGGCCTGTTCTGGCACCGTCCGATCCTGTCTGCGGTGATGACCGTGATGATGCTCTCTCTGGCGGGTATCCCAATGACGCTGGGCTTCATCGGTAAGTTCTACGTGCTGGCTGTCGGTGTGCAGGCGCACCTGTGGTGGCTGACTGCGGGCGTGGTTATCGGCTCGGCAATCGGTCTGTACTACTATCTGCGTGTGGCCGTGAGCCTGTACCTGAGCGCGCCTCAGCAACTCAACCGCGACGCACCAGGCAACTGGCAGTACAGCGCCGGTGGTATTGTGGTGCTGATCTCCGCGCTGCTGGTGCTGATCTTCGGTATCTATCCGCAGCCGCTGATTGATATCGTGCAGCGAGCGATGCCGCTGATGTAAAAGCAAAAAACCCGCCTCGGCGGGTTTTTTTATGGTTTTCGCCCTCTCCCTGTGGGAGAGGGGCGGGGTGAGGGCACCAGCCCGCACCAGACTTAAGCCAGCTGTTTCCTGCTAATCAACGGCCCGTCAATCTTCTTCATCGAACGGTCCAGCACCTCTTCAATCACCGACGACAGCTCGTTCAACTCAAACTTCGCCACGTAGCCATCGGCCTTCACTTTACGAATATGATCTTCGTTGGCGTTGCCCGAAAGCGAAGAGTGGATCACCACCGGAATATCTTTCAGCAGCGGGTCGGTTTTGATTTTGCGCGTCAGCGTGAAACCGTCCATCTCTGGCATTTCGAGGTCGGTCAGCACCAGGGCAATTTTATCGGTGATCGGCACACCTTCAGCCTGCGCCTGCGCGGCCAGCACGCCAATTTTCTCCCATGCGTCTTTACCGGTGATATGCAGCTGCGCCGGGATCTCCATAGCCTGTAATCCCTTCTCCAGCATGGAGCGCGCGACTTTGGAATCTTCCGCCACAATCGCCACAGCGCCAGGCTTGATGTGGAACTTAGTGGTCTGCAGATTCGTGGCGTGCAGATCGTGGTTGGCCGGCGTGATGTCATACAGGATCTGCTCAACGTCCAGCACCATCGCCAGCTCGTTGGTATCGGTCTTTTCGTCCAGACAGGCGATACTGGTGATGTAACGTCCGCTGACGGCGGTTTCCGCCGCGTGGACCTGCTTCCAGTCAAGGCGCATGATGTTCTCAACCGATTCCACCGCAAACGCCTGCACGCTGCGGGCATATTCGGTGATCAGCAGGATGTTGAGCCCCGTCGTCGGCTTACAGCCCGCCACGGCGGCCAGGTCGATCACCGGGATCACCTGATCGCGGATATTCACCATCCCCATCAGCGGGGACTTCATCCCTGCGGGTTTGGTGAACTCCGGCATCGGCACAATTTCACGCAGCTTAAAGACGTTAATGCCAAACAGTTCGGATTTATTTTCATTCAGAGACGTGCCCAGACGGAACAGCAACAGCTCAAAACGATTCGACAGGGTGAGATTTGCCCTGTCATCAATATCTTTCTGGAAATTATCCATTCTACCCTCAAGTGAAATGCTGCCCTTTTAATCGTTATCGGCATCCTGAGAGAAAAATGAAGGACTAAACGCTGACCTTAGTGAAATCGTTGGCCAGCTCACACGTCGGGAACACGTCGCGGCACTCTGCCAGCAGTTTTTCACAGCCGTGGGCGTCATAGCGCGAGCTGACATGGGTGACAATCAATTTTCCGGCGTTCGCTTCACGGGCAAGCGCCGCCGCCTGACGCGTGGAGCTGTGACCCCGGCTGTTGGCTTTCTCTTCCATCGCCGTTTCAAGCGTGGCTTCGTGCACCATCACATCCACCTCTCGCGCCAGTTGCAGGGCCGCAGGGCAGGGCGCGGTATCGCCAAAAATCGCCAGTTTTTTCCCTGGCTGCGGTGGGGCGAGATAGTCCTGGCCATTAATCGTGCGGCCGTCCTCAAGCGTGACGGTATCGCCCTGTTTCAGTCGCTGGAAAAGCGGTCCGGGCTTCACACCATCGGCAATCAGCGCAGCGGCGTCGAGCGCGCCGGGCTTATCATGCGCTTCAATGCGGTAGCCATAGCACTCAACCGGATGGTTGAGCGGCCGGGCGGTGACGGTATAGTCCCCGTCATCCAAAACCAGCCCCTCGGTTATCTCAATCACTTCCAGCGGATAATCCGTCCACGACCCGCTCAGGCGCAGCGTGGTTTCAACAAACTCACCAGTACCCGCCGGCCCGTAAATCGTCAGCGGGTTGGCATTACCCGCCATCGAACGGCTACACAGCAGGCCCGGCAGGCCAAACAGGTGATCGCCATGCAGATGGGTGATAAAGATCTTATCCAGCTTACCGGGATGATAAGCGGTGTGTAACAGTTGTTGCTGCGTTCCTTCGCCACAGTCAAACAGCCACAGTCCGCCACGGGTTGGGTGCTGCAGATCCAGCAGGATCGCGGTCACGTTTCGTGTGCGTGTTGGCACGCCAGCGGACGTACCCAGAAAAATCAGTTCCATAACGCAATCAGCCCTTTGCCGAATGGGGGAGGGTTTAGTATAACGTGATGAACCCAGGAAGGAGACCGACATGATCCAGTGGCAAGATTTACACCATAGTGAACTCACCGTTCAGACACTGTACGCCCTGCTCAAACTGCGCTGCGAAGTGTTTGTTGTGGAACAAACCTGCCCGTATCAGGACATCGATGGTGATGATCTGGTGGGCGAGAACCGTCATATTCTCGGCTGGAGGGATAACGAGCTGGTGGCGTATGCGAGGATTCTGAAAAGCGGGGACGATTTTGAGCCTGTCGTTATCGGTCGCGTCATTATTAGCGGCAAGGCGCGCGGTGAAAAACTGGGCTATCAGCTGATGGAAAAACGCTGGAGGCATGCCAAAAACAGTGGCCAGACAAGGTGTTATACCTTGGCGCACAGGCGCACCTTCAGTCTTTCTACGGCCACTTTGGCTTTATGCCGGTCACGGACGTGTACGACGAAGACGGCATTCCTCATATCGGTATGGCGCGGGAAGTGAAACAGGCGTAATGGCAGGTCGTTGGCTATAGTTAGCGGACTGGTGTACTAACATGGAGAAAAATATGTCATTTCAATCCTGGGATACCCGTGTCGATGACGACCTGACGTTACTGAGCGAAACGCTGGAAGAGGTGTTACGTTCGTCCGGCGACCCTGCCGATCAGAAATATATCGAACTCAAGGCACGTGCCGAACAGGCGCTACATGATGTCAAAACCCGCGTCAGCCATGCGTCCGACAATTACTACTACCGCGCAAAAAAAGCGGTGTATCGCGCCGATGATTACGTCCATGAAAAACCGTGGCAAGGGATTGGTGTCGGTGCGGCGGTCGGTCTGGTGCTGGGGCTGCTTCTGGCCCGTCGTTAACCCCTGAATCGGACGCTTAACCCCTCCCTATACGTGGGTACTGATATTTCTGATGGTACCCCGTATACTAAGCGTTTTTACAGGGAGAGGTTCGCGTGCATTCGATTTCCAACGCGCTGGAACGTCTGCGTACTCAGCTTGCGCAAGCGTTACCCGCTACACCCGGCTTACGTCACGTGGACGTCTCTTTCCCGTTAAACGACGCTTTCGACCCTCTCGCCTGGCTTGGTGCTCAGTGCCTCTTTCCCCAGTTTTACTGGCAGCAGCGTAACGGTGATGAAGAGCTGGCTGCGCTGGGCGCCGTCATCCATTTTTCCTCTCTGGCTCAGGCTTCGCAGTTTTTACAGCAACAGCCTGTAGCGAACGACACGCGGATCTGCGGCCTGAATGCCTTCACCCCGGAGCAGGGCAGTCTCTTTTTACCCCGCCTGCTGTGGCGACGTTCTGCCGGGACAGCCACGTTGCGTCTGCAGCTGTGGAGTGACCGTTCCCTTCAGGAGGATGCCGACGCGGCGCTGGCGTTCTTACAGCAGCTTCGCGATGCCCGCCCAATCCGCCCGCTCTCCGCCCAGGTAGTGCAGGAGACCCATCAGCCGCAAAAACCGGAATGGCTGCGCCTTATCCGTCAGGCGACAGAGACCATTGCGCGCGGCGAAGTCGAAAAGGTGGTGCTCGCCCGGGCAACCGATCTGCAGTTCAGTCAGCCTGTGAATGCCGTGGCGCTGATGGCGGCCAGCCGTGCCCTGAATCTGAACTGCTATCATTTCTGCATGGTTTTCGATGCCAGCAACGCGTTTCTTGGCTCCACACCTGAACGGCTGTGGCGGCGGCGCGGCAACCTGCTGCGTACCGAAGCGCTGGCCGGTACCGTCGCCAGCCATCCCGATGACAAGCAGGCCCGCCTTCTGGGCGACTGGCTGATGAACGATGATAAAAACCAGCGTGAAAACATGCTGGTGGTAGAGGATATCTGCCAGCGGCTGCAGCACCATACCCGGACGCTGGAGGTCCTGCCAGCACAGGTTATGCGGTTGCGCAAAGTGCAGCATCTTCGCCGCTGCATCTGGACCGAGCTCAAGCATGCGGATGATGAGCAATGTCTGCATGTGCTGCAGCCGACGGCTGCGGTTGCCGGGTTACCGCGCCAGCCAGCACGCGAATTCATACACCGCGTTGAACCTTTCGACCGGGAATGGTATGCCGGATCCGCCGGATATCTGTCGCCAGAACAAAGCGAGTTCTGCGTGGCCCTGCGCTCGGCGCGCGTCCATGACGCCACCGTCCGTCTTTACGCCGGGGCGGGGATCGTCAGCGGTTCCGATCCGGAACAGGAATGGCAGGAGATCGAAAATAAAGCCGCAGGCTTGCGCTCTCTGCTCCTGAAGGATTAGTACTGATTCGCGCAATCCCGATTCATATCAAAATTCTATTTTTTTCTATTATTTATACTGTGTCGTATTCTTGATACCGGACAATCTCATGTCAGTAAGTTCTTTTAACCGACGCTGGGCGACGGTGATCCTTGAAGCCCTGACTCGCCATGGCGTCAGGCATGTGTGTATTGCGCCGGGCTCACGCTCCACACCGCTGACGCTGGCGGCAGCAGAAAACCGGGCATTTATTCACCACACACATTTTGACGAGCGCGGCCTGGGCCACCTGGCTCTGGGGCTGGCAAAGGTCAGCAAGGAACCGGTGGCGGTGATCGTCACCTCCGGTACTGCCGTGGCAAACCTCTATCCGGCCCTTATTGAAGCCGGGCTGACCGGTGAGAAACTGGTTCTGCTGACGGCCGATCGCCCGCCCGAGCTTATTGACTGCGGAGCGAACCAGGCTATTCGTCAGCCGGGCATCTTTGCCTCGCATCCTTCGCAGACGGTTTCGTTACCCCGACCCACGCAGGACATTCCCGCAAGCTGGCTGGTCTCGACCGTCGATCATGCCATGGAGACGTTGCGCAGCGGGGCGTTACATATTAACTGTCCGTTTGCCGAGCCGTTGTACGGCGAAATGGACGACACCGGTCTTGCCTGGCAGCAGCAGCTTGGCGACTGGTGGGAGAGCGAAAAGCCGTGGCTGCGCGAGCAGACACACCTTGAGAGCGCAAAGCAACGTGACTGGTTCTTCTGGCGACAAAAACGCGGCGTGGTTATTGCCGGGCGCATGAGCGCCGCCGAAGGCAGGCAGGTGGCCGAATGGGCACACACCCTTGGCTGGCCGCTGATTGGCGACGTGCTGTCCCAGACCGGACAGCCGCTGCCGTGTGCCGATCTCTGGCTCGGGAATGCGAAAGCGGTGACTGAACTGGCGCAGGCGCAGATTGTGGTTCAGCTGGGCGCAAGCCTGACCGGCAAACGGTTACTGCAGTGGCAGGCAACCTGTAGCCCGGAAGAGTACTGGCTGGTGGATCCACTGGAAGGGCGGCTCGATCCGGCGCACCATCGCGGTCGTCGTCTGGTGAGCGACATTGACACCTGGCTGGCGCTCCACCCAGCGGAAAAGCGCGCCCCGTGGGCCGTTGAGATCCCGGCGCTGTCGCGTCAGGCGTGGGAGTTGACCCGTGCACAATGCGAAGAAATTGGTGAAGCGGAGCTGGCGCACCGTATTTACCGGTATCTGCCGGAGCAGGGGCAACTGTTTGTCGGCAACAGCCTGGTGGTGCGTCTGATTGATGCGTTCTCAAAATTGCCTGCGGGCTATCCGGTCTACAGTAACCGGGGAGCCAGCGGCATTGACGGGCTGATCTCTACGGCGGCGGGTGTGCAGCGAGCCAGCGCGAAATCCACGCTGGCGATCGTGGGCGATCTTTCAGCGCTGTACGATCTCAATGCGCTGGCGCTGCTGCGGCAGGTGTCGGCGCCGTTTGTGCTGATTGTGGTCAACAATAACGGCGGGCAGATCTTCTCCCTGTTGCCGACACCGCAGAGCGAACGCGAGCGCTTCTATCTGATGCCGCAGAACGTGCAGTTTGAACATGCCGCAGCGATGTTTAATCTGAAATACCACCGCCCGGAAAACTGGGAAGCGCTGGATGCAGCCCTGAGCAGCGCCTGGCGACAGCCCGGTGCAACGTTGATTGAAGTGGTCGTCAACGAGGCTGACGGTGCGCAGAAGCTGCAAAGTTTGCTGGCGCAGGTGAGCCACCTGTGATCCTCGCAGGCGCGCAACAGGCCGGTAAGCCAGGTTACCCCTGGCTGGTCTTTTTGCATGGATTTTCTGGCGATTGCCGCGAGTGGCAGACGGTCGGCGAGGCGCTCAGCGATTATCCCCGGCTTTATCTCGACCTGCCGGGGCATGGCCGGTCCGCCAGTATGGCCTTCACGGGGTTCAAAGAAATGAGTGACGTGCTTACCCGAACCCTTGTTAGTTACAACATACTTAACTACTGGCTGGTGGGGTACTCCCTTGGCGGCCGCATTGCGATGTTTCATGCCTGTCAGGATCCTGCGGGGCTTTGCGGCATCATCGTGGAAGGTGGGCATCCGGGCCTGAAGGGGGTCGCAGCACGAGAGGCAAGAGCAGCATCCGACCATCTGTGGGCGCAGCGTTTTCGCACGCAGCCCCTCTCAAACGTCTTTGCCGACTGGTATCAACAGCCTGTCTTTGCCTCCCTGACGGACAGCCAGCGCAGGGCGCTCATCGCCCTGCGCTGTCGCAACGCGGGCACAAACCTGGCGATGATGCTCGAGGCAACCTCGCTCGCCGTGCAACCAGACCTGCGTGCCGCCCTCAGCGCGCGACATTTCCCTTTTGATTATCTCTATGGCGAACGTGACGAGAAGTTCGCGGCCCTGGCCGCTGAACTGAACGCTGTTCGCCATGTCATTCCAAACGCCGGACACAACGCCCACCGGGAAAATCCCGGGGCGGTTAGCGCGAGTCTGGCTCAGATACTGCGTCGTCGAATAAAGGACACTCTATGATCTATCCTGATGAAAACATGCTCTATGCACCGGTTGAATGGCAAGACTGCTCCGAAGGTTACACCGACATTCGTTACCACAAATCGGCTGACGGTATCGCCAAAATCACCATTAATCGTCCGCAGGTGCGTAACGCCTTTCGTCCCCTGACCGTAAAAGAGATGATTCAGGCCCTGGCGGATGCGCGCTATGACGACAACATCGGCGTTATCGTCCTGACCGGGGAAGGCGAAAAAGCGTTCTGCTCCGGTGGCGATCAGAAAGTACGCGGTGACTACGGCGGATACCAGGACGATGCGGGTACCCATCACCTGAACGTGCTTGATTTCCAGCGTCAAATCCGTACCTGCCCAAAACCCGTGGTGGCCATGGTGGCAGGCTACTCCATCGGCGGCGGCCACGTGCTGCACATGATGTGCGATCTGACCATTGCCGCAGAGAACGCCATCTTCGGTCAGACGGGCCCGAAAGTCGGCTCCTTTGACGGCGGCTGGGGAGCTTCTTACATGGCGCGCATTGTCGGTCAGAAAAAAGCCCGCGAAATCTGGTTCCTGTGCCGTCAGTACAACGCCCAGGAAGCGCTGGATATGGGCCTGGTTAACACCGTGGTGCCGATTGCCGATCTCGAAAAAGAGACCGTTCGCTGGTGTCGCGAAATGCTGCAGAACAGCCCAATGGCGCTGCGCTGCCTGAAAGCGGCCCTGAATGCTGACTGTGACGGTCAGGCGGGTCTGCAGGAGCTGGCGGGTAACGCCACCATGCTGTTCTACATGACCGAAGAGGGTCAGGAAGGGCGCAATGCGTTTAACGAAAAACGCCAGCCAGACTTCAGTAAATACAAACGGAACCCGTAATGCGTCGCGCGCAGGTTTACCGCTGGCAGATACCGATGGACGCGGGCGTGGTGCTGCGTGAACGGCGGTTAAAAACCCGTGATGGCTTCTTCGTGCAATTGCAGCAGGGCGAAGGGCAGGGCTGGGGCGAGATTTCGCCTCTGCCGGGCTTTAGCCTGGAGTCGCTGGAGGAGGCGCAGGCTGCGCTGATGGCATGGGTAGAGGAATGGCGTACAGGCCTGAATCCGCCGCTGCCCGATCTCCCTTCCGCCGCGTTTGGCATCAGCTGTGCGCTCGCGGAGCTCGACGGCAGCCTCCCTGATGAGGCCGATTACCGTGCCGCGCCGCTCTGCACGGGCGATCCGGACGAGCTGTTTGCCTTGCTCAGCGCAATGCCCGGCGAGAAAGTGGCGAAAATCAAAGTCGGTCTTTACGAAGCGGTACGCGACGGCATGGTCGCTAACCTCTTGCTGGAGGCGATCCCCGATCTGCGCCTGCGTCTGGATGCCAACCGCGCCTGGACGCCGCTTAAGGCGCAGCAGTTCGCGAAGTACGTCAACCCGGCGTACCGCAGCCGCATCGCTTTTCTGGAAGAGCCGTGCAAAACCCGTGAGGATTCACGCGCCTTTGCCCGAGAAACCGGCATTGCCATCGCCTGGGATGAAAGCCTGCGCGAGGCGGACTTTGCCTTTAGCGCCGAGCCTGGCGTCAGCGCCGTGGTCATAAAACCGGCGCTAACGGGCAGTCTGGCGAAGGTGCGCGAACAGGTGGCGGCAGCGCATGAGGCAGGGCTGACGGCGGTGATCAGCTCCTCCATCGAATCCAGCCTTGGGCTGACGCAGCTGGCGCGCATTGCCGCCTGGTTAACGCCCGACACCATCCCAGGGCTGGATACGTTAAACCTGATGCAAACCCAGCTCATTCGCCCGTGGCCGGGGAGCGCGCTGCCGTGCGCGGGCGTTGAGGCGCTGGAGCCGTTGCAATGAGTTTTAGCGACTGGCCGTGGCGGCACTGGCGCGAGCAGCGTGCTGATAAACCGGCTCTGCGTCTCAACGACGAGGTGCTGAGCTGGCAACAGCTCTGCACCCGCATCGACAATCTGGCCGCAGGGTTTCATCAGCAGGGCGTGGAGGCGGGTGACGGCGTGCTGTTGCTCGCCCATAATCACCCGCAGACCCTGCTGGCATGGCTGGCGCTGCTCCAGTGCGGCGCGCGAATTCTTCCGGTTAATCCCCAGCTCCCGCATCCCCTGTTGGAGGTATTACTTCCTCAGATGACGCTGCGTTTTGCGCTGGTGCTGGACGGTCACTATGACGGGCTCGCCGCGCTTAGCGTACATGCTCCGTCCGGCGAATACCGCGTGGCATGGCAGCCTGAGCGGCTGGCCTCAATGACGCTCACCTCCGGCTCCACCGGGCTGCCGAAAGCGGCTGTTCATACCTGCGGGGCGCATCTTGCCAGCGCTGAGGGCGTCCTCGCGCTGATGCCCTATGGCGACGATGACGACTGGCTGCTTTCGCTGCCGCTGTTTCATGTCTCCGGGCAGGGGATTTTATGGCGCTGGCTGCAGGCTGGCGCGCGCTTAACCGTACGCGAGAAGCAGCCGCTGGAGCAGGCCATGCAGGGGTGTACGCATGCCTCGCTGGTGCCAACCCAGCTCTGGCGTCTGCTCAATACCCACCAGCGGATCGCGCTGAAAGCGGTACTGCTGGGCGGGGCCGCCATCCCCGTTGAGTTGACGCAACAGGCGCGCGCGCAGGGTATTTCTACGTTTTGTGGCTATGGCCTGACGGAGTTTGCCTCTACCGTCTGCGCGAAAGAGGCTGACGGTGA
Organism: Enterobacter cloacae subsp. cloacae ATCC 13047; assembly: GCF_000025565.1. NCBI lineage: Bacteria > Pseudomonadati > Pseudomonadota > Gammaproteobacteria > Enterobacterales > Enterobacteriaceae > Enterobacter > Enterobacter cloacae. The sequence goes on along the minus strand of NC_014121.1, from coordinate 3,686,218 downwards.
GCCGGACGTGGGCAGCGCATTGCCGGGCAGGGAGGTTCAGGTCGTTAACGGTGAAGTGTGGATCAAGGCGCAAAGCATGGCCTCAGGCTACTGGCGCGACGGCGCGTTGCTGCCGCTCACGAATTCAGAGGGCTGGTTTGCCACCCGCGATCGCGGCGAACTGCATGACGGTCGCCTGACGATCCTCGGTCGGATGGATAACCTCTTTTTCAGCGGAGGCGAGGGCATTCAGCCGGAGAGCCTTGAGCGGATTATCGCGACCCATCCGCACATCAGCCAGGTTTTCATTGTTCCGCTGAATGACGCCGAATTCGGTCAGCGTCCGGTAGCGGTGGTGGAGTGTGAACCGGGAACGGATATTACCTGCTTGCCGGAATGGGTACAGGGCAAACTGGCACGATTTGAACAGCCCGTCCACTGGCTGGTACTGCCTGCAGAGTTAAAAAATGGCGGGATTAAGATCTCCCGCCAGGCGTTAAAACAGTGGGTGAATGCCCAGCTGTCTGGTTAATTAGCCGACATCGGGCTGCGGCTTACGCTGACGACGCAGCAGGCGCAGCACCGGCGGCACGACCACCACCACAATAGCCAGCACCAGCAGGATCTTCGCCACATTGCTGTCCCACAGAATGGCGACATCGCCATTGCTGATGGACAGGGCGCGGCGCAGGTTCTGTTCCAGCATCTCACCCAGCACAAAGCCCAGAATCAGCGGCGACATCGGGAAGTGCATTTTACGCAAGATGTAGCCGAACACCCCCAGCACCACCATCAGAATCAGGTCGAAAGTGGTGCTGTGCACCGCATACACCCCTACCGCCGAGACGGCCGCGATTGCGGGTACCAGGAACCACAGCGGAATGGTCAGCATACGGGTGAACAGGCCAATCAGCGGGATGTTCATGACCAGCAACATCACGTTGGCAATCAGCAGTGCCGCAATCAGCCCCCAGACGATATCCGGCTGTTCGGTGAACATCGCCGGTCCTGGCGTGATGTTATAGAGCGTCAGCGCCCCCATCATCACCGCCGTGGTACCGGAGCCGGGCACGCCGAGCGTCAGCATGGGAATAAACGAGCCACAGGCCGAGGCATTGTTAGCCGCCTCGGGTGCGGCGACGCCGCGAATATCACCTTTACCAAAGCTGTCGCTGTTGCCGCTGAGTTTTTTCTCCGTCATGTAGGTGATGGCGCTGGCGATGGTCGCCCCGGCGCCCGGCAGAATGCCGACAAAGAAGCCAATGACCGCTGAACGCAGCGTGGTACCGATACACTGCACCCCCTCTTTGGCGTTAAAGAGCATCCGGCCGGTTTTACGCACCAGCGTCTGCCCGCTGCTGGTATGTTCCAGCATCAGTAAGATCTCAGAGACAGAGAACAGACCAATCACGACCACGATAAACTGCACGCCGTCGGACAGGTGAACGCTGTCGAAGGTAAAGCGATAGACCCCGGTGTTGGCATCCACGCCGACGGTGGCTAACCCTAAGCCAATCAGCGCAGACAAAAACGATTTCAGTGGGTTTTGTGCCATCATGCTGCCGAGACAGGCAATGGCGAAGACCATCAGGGCAAAATATTCTGCTGGGCCAAACGCCAGCGACCACTGGGCCAGCGCAGGCGCAAACAGAATGATGCCGCCAATGGCAATCAGCGAGCCAAAGAACGAACTGACGGCGGAAATAGACAGCGCCACGCCGCCGCGCCCCTGCCGCGCCATCGGGTAACCATCCAGCGCGGTCATAATGGCCGCCGCATCCCCGGGCACGTTGAGCAGTATTGACGAGATTCGGCCGCCATATTCACAGCCGATGTAGACCGTCGCCAGCAGGATCAGCGCTGATTCCGCAGGCAGATGCAGGGCAAACGCCAGCGGGAGCAAAATAGCGACCCCGTTGATGGGCCCAAGCCCAGGCAACAGACCGACGATCGTCCCGACGAAGCAGCCGATCAGGGCGATCACCAGGTTTTCCGGGGTCATCGCCACAGCGAACCCCTGTGAGAGGTAAATCCAGGTATCCATAGCGTGCTCCGTTAATTAAGCCAGGCGCCAAGCGGCAGCGTCACATCCAGCAGGCGGTCAAAGGCGTACCACAGGAAAATGCCCATCACCACGCCCGAGATCCCCGCCGCAGGCAGGCTGGCGTTAAACAGCGTGCCGATCACCATCGTCAGGATGGCGGTCGCCACCGGGAAGCCGAGCCATTCAAAGCCCCAGGCATACATCAGCAGCACAATGACCATCACCAGCAGCCGCTGCAAAATGCGCTTAGGCGGCCACTCTACGGTATCCGGGTGGCGTAACAGCATGGCCACCGAGCAAAGCAGCATCAGGCCGACAATGCCCATTGGAAAGGGGCGGGGCCCCACGGGTTCATAGCTGTATTCGCTGTGGATCTGCCAGGCGACGAACATCCCGCCAATGCAGAGCAACAACCAGATCCCGGCAAAAATGCGATCGCTCATAGCGCCTCCGGTTATTTGGCCAGGCCAAACGCTTTTGCTTTCTCGCGGTAGTCATTCACCTGTTTTTTGACATACTCGTCCAGCTGCTTGCCGTTCAGGTTGAACTCAAACAGCCCGCGCAGATCGCGTTGCTTTTTAAATTCGTCTGTCTGCTGCAATTTGTTAAAGGTGTCGACCCACCACTGGTATTCGGCATCGGTCACTTTTGGCCCGACAAAGAAGCCGCGGATAATCGGCCAGACGAGGTCATAACCCTGTTCTTTTGCAGTCGGCACATTTGCCAGCTGTCCCGGCAGACGGTTTTCGGAGAAGACCGCCAGCACGCGGATTTTATCGCCGCTCAGGTAAGGCACCATTTCACTGAGATCACCGGAAACTGCCTGCACGTGGTTGCCCATCAGCGCCGTCACCGGTTCACCGCCGCCCTCAAACGCCACGTAACGCATTTTGTGCGGATCCACTTTCGCCTGCTGCGCCAGCAGGGCGGCTTTCATCCAGTCCTGGCTGCCGATGGAGGCGCCTGCGCCAATCACCACGCTGTTGGGGTCTTTTTCCATGGCGGTGAGCAAATCTTTCAGGGATTTCCACGGGGAATCTGCACGCACGGCAATCATGCCGTAGTCGGTACCGACGGTGGCCAGCCAGCGCACGTCATCCACGCCGTAGCGGCCAAACTTGCCCTGGGAGAGGTTAAGCAGCGAGCCGCCGGAGAAGGCCACCACCGTGCCGGCTTCCGCCGGACGTTGCGCGACAATTGCGTTATAGGCCACCGCGCCCACGCCGCCTGGCATGTAGGTCACGCGCATCGGTTTTTCAATGGCCTTCGTCTCCAGCAGGCTGACCTGAATCAGCTTGCAGGTGAGATCGAAACCGCCGCCCGGTTTGGCCGGAGCGATACATTCGGTGCGGGACGGGGCGTCCTGCGCCTGGACAACAGAGGCACTCAACATTAATACGCTTGCAGCAATCGTTGAAAGTAATTGTTTTTTCATCGTTTATCCTCACGCCGGCGATCCGGGGGTACGGGTACGGGTTTTTTTCTGATTATGTGAACCACCTTGTAGCGGTTCCGTTGCGTGATTGTTAAAACAATAACCTTTCATTTCCCTTTCAACGCGACACCAACTTTACAGGATGTGATATGCGTCTCTTACTGGCTTATCCTCACTGAATAATGTGTAGTTATGTCACATTATGCCCGTCACCATTCCCACCCCATGCTTTACCCATCACGTTTATGTCGAGTTATGCCAACGTCCATTGAGAGATGGATAAAAACCGGATAACCTACCGGACAAATTTCTCACCTTGTCCTGTTGCCATGCCATTAACCGACACAAAAATCAGAAATGCAAAACCTCAGGAGAGGCCTTACTCGCTTCAGGATGGGCAGGGTCTCTATCTTGATGTCAGGCCTACCGGTGCAAAGATATGGCGATACCGGTTCTGGATTACACCAAAAAAAGACGGTCGCTACACGATTGGAGAGTACCCTGGAGTTTCCCTTGCTGATGCACGAAGAGAAAGAGAGTGGGCTCGTGAGCAGGTGAAGCAGGGAAAGAATCCGACCATTGTCAAAGATACTGAGAAGCTGATGGTGATGGGTGACGCTGAGAACACCTTCAAATCCATCGCTGAAGAATGGTATGAGCGCAAGTGTCAGACGTGGGCAGAGAAGACGCAGATAGTTAACCGCGGGTTCCTTGACAAGCACATCCTGCCGTCCATTGGAAAGATACCAGTTAAGGACATTAAGGCAGCGCACATACTCGCCTTAATGCTCTCACTGGAGAAAGCTGGTAACGCCTATTCTGCCGGAAAGGTGAGACAGATATGTTCGGCTGTATTTTGCTATGCGGTAGCTACGCTGAGAGCGGAAGTTGATCCTTCTTATGCGCTACGGGGGGCAGTGATGCAGAAGCCTACAACGCACGCCAGGCCAGCGACAACAGGAGAGTTGCGTCAGCTATTCGTTGCGCTACGTAATTATAAAAGCCCCGTTATGGTCATCTGCATAAAAATGCTGGTTATGACATTCGTGCGTCAACAGGAGCTTAGGTTTGCCAGGTGGGAAGATATCAGCTTTGAAAAGGCTGAATGGATAATCCCGAAAGAGGTGATGAAGAAACGCCGCGAACATCGCGTTCCGTTGTGTGAGCATGTTATCTCATTGCTTGAGGAACTTAAACCTCTGACCGGTGATAAAGAATATCTCTTCCCCAGCCCATCGAAGGCTGGACAGCCTATTGCCAAAACCACTATTAACCGTGCTATCGAGTATCAGGGATTTGCAAGCGGTGAGATCACCGGACATGACTTCCGTGCCACGGCATCCACCGCTTTATATGAGCAAGGCTTCAGGCCAGAAGTGATAGAGGCACAACTGGCGCATCAGCAAAAGAATAGAGTCGCTGCCGCGTATAACCATGCGGAGTATATGAAAGAGAGAAGGGAAATGATGGAATGGTGGGGCGGTGTTATTGCTGACCTGATCGCGGACAAGAAGTGATTTTATCCTTTATCCATGCATCGACTTCACTGGAAGGCCATCTTACGCTTCTTCCAATCTTAACAGGGCGCGGGAATTTACCGTCTCGCATCCATTCGTAAATGGTTGGCTTCTTGTATCCGGTTGCCGCGCACACATCGGTGATCGGCATGAGTGTATCGCTCATTGCTGTCTCCAATTGATATCTTGAGAAATGCACAGGCCTCATCGAGTGTGAGGCTGTGTGATTCCATGGTTACTCCGTAGCATCAGTAGGTTTCTAAATTTTCCTTTTCCAGTGAGCGTCGAGAATCCCTCCACGCAAGCCATGTGTAAGTTTTCAGCTCTTCTTTTTCCTCTTCGCTAAAGAAAGGGCGCTCTCCGATGTGCTGCGCAAACCATGCTAAAAATTCGTTGGTCATATCTATCTCCAATAAAAAACCGCCATTGCGGCGGTCTATTTGTCTGTATTAACGATGTCGTAAAACTGCCCATACGTCATTTTTTTGAAGTTTTCTGGTATGACTGCAGAGATATGGTTATCGCTTTTATCGTTCGGAATTCTGAAAAGAAGAGCATCATCTCGGCCTGGATAGCGACCACCATGAGTTGACAGCATGGCAAATCCAAAGCCTTTCCCTGATGGTCCACCTATGCCAGTTCGCATAATTCCATAGTGGTTAATGATGAAATCTGACCATTCAGGCAAAGACTTCAATTCCTTGTTAACCTCTTGACGCACCGCATCAAGCGCTTTGTTAAATTCCCTGCCTTCCTTTGTATTTCCTTTCCCGCGAGCAATTACTACGCGCTTCCCATCGAAAAAATCCTCTCTTTTAATCGTCATTGGACAAGGAAATTTGAAGTCCTTTTCCCAAACAAAGTTCTCTAAGAGTCCACCACCACCACCCCAGTTACTGGTTGTAGTCCATGCTATAGCGCCTACCTTTTTAACCGCTTCCGGAAGTAGTGCATTACGCTTGTCTCGAATTGTATCGTATGACTTGATGAGCGCTTTTACATCATCACCTTCAACCATGTAGTAGTCATAATATTTGCTCTGGTCAGACATTCATCCATCTCCTTACGCTAATTTCTTATACACGCGAGGCTCATCAACAGTAGCCGCGCGGAGTTCGTGTTCGTGATGCACCGAGTAGTTGCCGTCATCCCACTTCACCCAGCATTTCGGATGGTCGCTATCCGGCTCAATCTGGCTCTCAACCATCCCTCTTATTCCTCCAGACTTAAGCTGAACTAACGCGCCCACAGCAAATTTAGCCATAACAAGCCCTCTGACATGTGAATGAGTGAAGAGATAGCGCTCAGAGCCATAATTCCGACTATGAGCCAGATGATTGGATTGGCGTGCATGGTGACTCCGGATAAAGAAAAGCCCGCTGAGTGCGGGTTTGTTATGGTGGAATCAGGAAGGTTTGTCGCATCGCTTGCACCATTCTAGCCAGCACTTACGACCGCAATGTCTGCATATAGGCCACATCACTTCACCTCCTGCTGCGTTGCTGCTGGCAGTGGCATCCATAGCTCTACATCCCGACAGGTTGTCTCAAAGAACTCACCTTTCCCACGTGCTGCTGAGAAAAAGTCGCCTTCTCGGTATTGCGCCTCACAAACGAAATACCCATCGTCAACCACAAGCACGATGTCGTTCTCTATCGGCATCCGCTCACTGCAAGCCACCCAGGCATCCTGAATCACCGGAGAGTTGAGTTGTTCGGAATTACCGAACGACTGAAGCATGGCTGCGCGATAGGCGTTCCAGCCGACAGCTTTTCCGTGTTCAAACGCGCTGTCAAAGTCATCATCCATTTCCATCGCAGCGGGCACAGATACCGGCGCTGGCGGCGCGGTGCGATACAGAAGCACATCACCCATCTCTGTTCTTGATGCTGGCCATACATCGGCATCGGAGCCAGATTTGAGATAATCAAGATTGGACTGGTCGATGACGCACACAGGCTCCGCTTCGAGCGATGCCAGCGCAATACGCGCCAGCTCTGCAATTTCTTCGCCGAGAATAGCCCCGACATTTTCACGTCTGGATAATTCCGTCAGTCTCTCTTTGGTAATTGTGCTCATGATGCCTCTCCTTTACCGGCTGCGGCTGCCATCATTTGCAGATATTCGTCTGCATCCTGAACCCATTGACCACCAACGCCGTAATAACGGTGTGTAACAATGTCGATGGTTGCCATAGGGTCATGCTCAAGCAGTTGGCGCAGAAAGCCTTCGAGTTCGCCAGCGCAGTGTTTCACGACAGGAAGCTTCCCCGGGTGCCGAACGACGAGAAACTGGTTTCCTTCTTCGCGAATTTCATTGCGCTCCAGCTCCGCAATCCGCTCCTCATACCGAGCGCCAACGGAAACTGCTTTATGGAAGGCTTCGCACCATTTGGACGATTGCGCCTGCATCTTCTCCAGCTCATCCAGCAGCGCCAGCACGGTTTCTGGAGTTGAGCAGCGCAGATAGTGGAACCATTCATCCTGGGTATGGTTATCTGTGCTGGCCTTCTCCGCCGCTTCCCGTAATGCGCGTTTGTCGATGTTGCTCATTGGGCGGCCTCCTTGCGAATCTGCTCCCTGAACAAGCGGGCTGAGACGATGATGTCTCTGATGCGTACTGATTTTTCGTCGAACTGCTCACCACCGTTTTTAATATGCGCATCCAGTTCTGCACTGTGATGCCGAATGAAAGCGTTGAGGTCATGCGCCCGCACCTCAGCCAGGAAAGCGTCTGTCGCTGGGGTTTGCAGTTCAGAAAGCATCACAAGCACTGCATCATGCAGGCAGTCATCAGTGTCAAAACCTGCTGCTTTTGTTGACTCGAACCGCTTAGCTCCTGTCTTAAATACGTCTGCAACTGCCCATTCCTGTATGCTCTTCAGCCCCGCATTCTCCGCAGCCAGCGCCGAGCATCTGGCTTCAAGGGCGGCGTAGTCTTCGTAATCGACCATATCGCCCTCAGCACTCTCTACCACGTCGCAATGGCACGCATGTTCATCACAGGCCACCCACTCATAACGATTCACGCTCATTTCTTCGTCCTCTGGTTTAACCACGCTGTCAGGAATTTTTTCTCGTTCACGCTCGGGAATGATTGACGCTTCAGCATTTCCTCGCGTGGAATATCGTTGATGGGTTTGAAGCGATGCCGGCGATAAGCTCTTGTGGCTGGATAAATGGGTCGTATGTCATTCCTATCATGATGAATTCCTCAGTTACTTTTGACAGCGCCAAGGCGTCCATAAGTGTCGCGGTAGATGTCGCTGTTGAAGGTGGGTTGTTTCGGTCCGACTGTTGCCCAGCCGGGAGAGAATGAGGCCATGAAGTTGTCATGCCAGAGCTGTGCTTCACGTTTCCTTGTGAGCTTTTCTATCCAGTAATCGTCCTGTGCATCCTGAATCTGCTCAGGTGTGCGTTCATCCTTAGGAAGAGTTCCGCTCTCTTTTTGCTGGTAGTAAAGCTCCAGACCAGCACATACCCTGGCAATAACTTCGTCCTTAGATTCCAGTTTTTTGGGCGCACGGAAGTAACCAATAACCATTTTCATCAGTGACATGGCTTAATCCTTAAACTGGAGGCGAAGTTATGCCGCCTCCGTGAGGTGAAATAGAATGTTAAGGTGGTGGTTAAATCAGAAGGGAATGTCGTCGTCGAAGTCCATCGGAGGTTCGCTAGCCTGCTTAGGCTGTTGCGGCTGGCTATTGTTCTGCTTTGGCTGACTATCCGCTTCTCGCTTACCGCCAAGCATTTGCAGCGTTCCGCCAACGCCAACCAGAACCTCGGTGGTGTATTTTTCTGCGCCTGACTGATCTGTCCATTTTCGTGTACGAAGCTTTCCTTCCAGATACACTTCAGATCCTTTCCGCAGGTATTCTCCAGCAATCTCAGCCAGCTTTCCGCTCAGCACCACACGATGCCATTCGGTCTGCTCTTTCTGCTCGCCAGTTTGCTTGTCTCGCCACTGCTCCGATGTGGCTACGGTCATGTTGGCAAATGCAGCACCAGAAGGCGCATAGCGCACTTCCGGATCCTGACCTAACCGACCTACGATGATTACCTTGTTAACGCCTCTACTAGCCATTTATGCCGCCTTATCTGCTGGTTCGAAATCTGATTTACGAGCGTCGTAAACCTCTTTTGCTTTTGACTGGTATTCTGTGCCGCGAAGCGTTCTCCATGCCTCTTCAAACAATGGCTTAAGTTCATCCATGCTTTGTGCATTTCCAGCCATATCAACGAATGATTTAAGCGTTTCTTCGTGAGGGTTTACGCCTGACTCCAGCCAGTTAAGAAGCTGCTTGCCGGTTTCCTCGCTGAGGATTACAGGGTCTGAGTTAGAGAAGAGTTTTGTACGGTCTTTGCTGGCGATCGCATGATGTGTTTCATGTGCGATATCCAGTACGGTAGTGAACTCGTATTCAACGCCATCACGCTGCTCTGACTTCATGCCAAGCTTGGCGACCTTCTTGCGGCCGTTCTCTTCAACCTGGGCTGTTTCGGTCTTGCTGCGCATGGTGGCGATGATGTGCATAGGCGAACGAAGAATTGCGTCAAGGAACAGGCGGTGTCGCGGGTTAATCTCGCTCCATGCTGACCAGCTGTTGCCGCGATATTTTGCTTTTGCGATTGTGTCTACCAGCTCAAGGCAGCCACCTACGCCGCCCCATTCGTGCGTGATACTGTCAATCACCAGAGAATCATATCCAGCATCCTCTGCGGACTTAATCGCCTCTATGAACCGTTCTGGTGAGAATGGTGGGTCAAGTTCCAGCACGTCAAACTCAGCCACATCGGAATAAAGTGATGCGCTCCCTTTCTCAGTGTCGATGAAAGCAATCTTGCCGCCAATCCCTTTGGCAACCAGTAATGCGCTGTAAGTTTTACCTGAACCACTTGGCCCGGTAAGTGCCAGCCGTAGCTTGGCTTTCTTTCTCATGGCTTTTTCAAATTTCATGGTATTCACCTTTTAGAACGGGCATCCGCCCAGGAAATAACGTTGATTAAGCACTTCCAAGCGCGACAGGTTGAGATACATACGCATACGCTCTCTGTCACCCTTGTGACGCCACCACAGAGCCTGTGTCGTTGTCATGCGGCGCTGTAGCTGACTCTCTTTCACTGTTGTTGTCGGCTGCATGGAAACCTCCTTCGCTGCCAATTAAATCTTGCATGAGACGCACAAAGGCATCTTCTGACCAGGTATCTGCAATGCTCATGATTTTCGGTACCACGGATGATTGATTGCGGTCTTCATGGCTTCATGAGCCTCTTGCCACATGCGGCCATCACCGAGATAGCGAGCAATGACAGCTTTGCTCTGCGCTGCTTTAAGCAGGCTGTGATTTATAACTGGTGACATAAACCCTCCAGGTGCTTACTGGCAGCACGAATAAGACGGCGAACACGTTTGGATAATTCGGATTCGGTTGGGTAATAGGCGGACACGACGGCACCGCCCGCGATAGCAAATGTCATCGTGGGATTCCTTATGTTGTGTGTGATTGCATAGCGATAGAGACTCGTGAATCTCTGTTGATATGCGGATGTGAAAAAGCCGCCCTTAAGCGGCTGTTGTGCCAGTTGCTTCGAAGTGTGCATTAGCCATTCGCTCTGCATCTTCATGACCATTCGCGATAAAGACGACAGGCTCATGCTTTGGCTGATGTGACATTGTTGCGTGCTTAATTCTGTCCTCGATATCAATGTGATAGCTGGTATCAATGTACTTAAATGATGTTTGCTTTCCGTCAGGGTAATAAAGACTCCATGAGGAAGGATGCAATCTATCCTTGTTTTCAAGAAGAAGTCGCTTAACGTCTTGTAAGTATTTAGCCTGCAACTTAGAAAGTTTTTTCATCACATCTTCAGGCATTAAGACTCCGCAATATACGCCAGCCGTAAAATCAAAAAGACTTTCATCAGCAATTACATATTCTTCAGTGCTCATATTTCCTCCAGGCAAAAAGAATGCCGCCCTGACTGCTGGCGGCAAAGACATAACGAGGGATTTCCAATAATCAGAACTATCGAGTCGTCCTCAATAGTACGGTGCGGTATTACACCCAATAGCTAACTCAGAGAATTAGCTATCAGCTGCTATTCGCGAGCTTCCAGCATGGCGTCAGCAATGCAGTACGCATCGCTTGCCAAATCACCAAACGCCCCGTAATTGCAATCGCTACTAATAATTCCCTGCATTGCCTTAGCGGCGAAGTAATCACGCAATGTCATGCCTGAATCCATGCCATGGTATTCCGTAGCTGGAATTGGAAATGCTGATTCGTTTTTCATATTCACCTCTGTGACTTGCTGCCAAAAGAAGGCCGACTATGCGGCCTAATAATCCCCATACCACCAACCATCATCACCATAAGTCAGGTCGATTTTCTTATCCCCAACAATGCGGAAGATATTCAGTGAGCATGAAAAGGAGCCTGTTGCATTGCATGACACGCCTTGCTGATCGATTCCTAGCCTTACCTTTCTTGTTTCCTCATCAATCTGAATGTCAATGCGCTTTCCACGCAATGGAACGGCCTTACTAATGCTGCCGCCACCCGCCCCAGACTTTGTTTTTCTGAAGCGTACGCTCGGCGACTTTTGCCAACCGTTTATGTTTCTCTGCGAAACAAATGCCATATTTCACCTCGCTGTAACCTGTTTACTTGTACGATGACCAGCTGCGAAAATCGCCACTTCCGGCAAGCAGACTGCGCCGCTCACATCCTGCTTACGCCCGAATTCGTTCGCATACACAATCGCTGCACGCTCAAGGTTGCGCTTGTACTCTTCAAGCTGCCAGAATGCGTCCTGCACCATGAACTTGATCGGCTTAGCGTCTTCAATGCGCTTAGGTGTTTCGTGAGTGCCTTTAGCCTGAATCTGTGCACGGCTGAGAGTAGGGCGATGCAATACTTCTGAGCTTGCCGTTACCGCATTCTGAAGCGCTGCACGACGCTCACGACGACGACCTGATGCTGAGCCATTGAAAGCTGTTCTGCGTGTCATAGTGACCTCCTTATGAACTTTGGTGATGTGGTGGATGGAGTCGAACCATCTTCCATCGGTGCGCTGCCGATTGGGTTACGCGCGCCTTGTGGTTAGTTATCTAGAATCTTCACCGAAAAACTATTCCCTAGCTCGCCGTTAAGCTTCACCACATCCCAAAGTTCATTTTGGTTGTTAGGCTTTTCAGCCTCGTAGATTCATCTCTGAATCGTTGTAGGTGCCACACTCTCGCAGTGGCGGCGCTCATGCCCTTGAGTTCGTAGTCAGGGGTATCTCATGAATCCCTCACCTCTAACCGGAGAGCGATTGGCGATCGCTCTGGAGTACCGGCACACCTTCTTCTTCTTTAACCCTGACCAGCGTGTGTTGCAGTTTGTACCTGCATCTGGCTCTCATTGAGACTCGGGTCACCGTCCTGGTGAGTAGTGCGTCCTGCTGATGTGCTTAGTATCACCGCAAGTGGTATCGCAGTCAACACCGCGAGAGATATTTAATTACCGCAAATGGTTATGTGTATGTATTTCATGGTTATTTATTTTCATAAAATCTTCGTGCGATACTGCTTCGAGTGAAAAATGAACGAGGGATTGGTATGAATCGCCACGGATAATCTAGACACTTCCGAGCCGTTGATAATACTGGTTTTCATATTCTGTCGGTGACATCTGTTCGCTAGAACCATGCCGACGCTTACTGTTATAAAACATTTCGATGTAATCAAAAATATCACTGCGGGCTTCTTCCCGCGTTCCGTAGATCTTTTTCTTTATCCGTTCACGTTTCAACAACTGGAAAAAACTTTCTGCAACCGCATTATCATGGCAGTTACCGCGACGGCTCATGCTACCCTCCAGGCCGTGTGATTTCAGGAACGACTGCCACTCATTGGCTTGTGTACTGACTGCCCTGATCCGAATGAACCAGCACCTGTTTTTCGGGATTACGCCGCCATACAGCCATCAGCAGTGCGTTCAGGACAATGTCCTTTGTCATCCGGGATTGCATGGACCAGCCGATAATTTTGCGTGAGAACAGATCAACAACAACGGCAAGATACAGCCAGCCTTCGTGGGTCCTGATGTAGGTTATGTCCGTTACCCAACGCTCATCAGGAGCATCCGGATTGAACTGTCGCTGGAGCCTGTTGGGTGACACGATACTGGCCTCGCCTTTACGTGCCCGCGGGCTTCGGTATCCGACCTGAGCCTTTATTCCGACACGTTTCATCAGTCTCCAGACTCTGTTTACTCCGCACTGTTGCCCGCTGTCACGCAGATCCAGATGGATTTTGCGATAACCATAGACGCATCCCGATTCCAGCCAGAACTGTTTAATCTGTCCTGTCAGTCTCAGGTCTGCCTGATGGCGTTGTGAATGCGGCTGCTGAAGCCAGGCGTAAAAACCACTGGGATGAACATCCAGCACCCGACAGAGCAGGCGAACAGGCCAGCAACAGGAGTTGTCACGGATAAAGGCGTACCTCAGTCGGACAGCTTTGCGAAGTACGCCGCGGCTTTTTTTAATATGTCCCGTTCGTCGGTAACCCGTTTCAGCTCTTTCTGGAGACGGCGGATCTCGGCCTGAGCATCTGACTGTTCTTTATTAGTGGAAGAATCCGGACCGTACTTCTTTATCCAGGCGTAAAGGCTGTGGGTGGTGATATCGAGACGTGTTGCAACGCTGGCAACAGAATAACCGCGATCAACAACCTGTTTGACTGCTTCAGTTTTAAACTCTTCGGGATAACGCTTACCGCTCATGGGCACCTCTCTTTAAGCCATCTTAAATGACTCTGAGGTGTCTGTTAAACCCGTGGCGATTCAGTATGAATCTGGACGAGGATCGCGTGAACATGATGGTTACAGCTATGGGGCGGGCGATTATGGAGCTATCGCTCGCCAATCAACCAATAACTCAGGAAGCTGTCGTTGAAAAGCTGGAGCAGTACCGAAAAGAGATGGGTAACGTGATTGGGGAAGGGGTTAACAAGGATGCGGCTGAGATAGTGCGGAATGGAAGTGCTGCGATTGAGTAACAGGCAATAAAAACCCGGCTCGGTGGCCGGGTCTATTCTTCGCTCTTTGGAGCGTTATTTCTTTCGAGCTGGTCTGATTTACCCTTGTATACCCCTGCAAGATAACCAGCTAAAACTCCACCGCCTATCTTGGCAAGCTCAATCGCATATTGCGCATTACCTGTATACATGGAGATAATGACAACAGTGGCAACCGCTATAGTCACAAGGTACTTGAAGTAGACCCTTTTTACCTCCACACCACTGAATATTGTGGCCTGTGTGGCTCTATCTTCTTTCTGTGCTTCAATTGATTTTAATGCAATTTCTCTATTGCTTTCAATCTCCTGCTTGCGGATCTCTAGCTCTTGCGTCTTAAAATCTAACTCTTTTTCCTTTAACTCGATTTCCTTTGTCTGTACTTCTACAAACTTCTCAATCGCAGCTATAGGGTTTAATTTTTTCTCTCTTTGACCAGCTTGCTCTTCCTGATGAGGTACAACCTCGTTTCCTTTTTCAGTCATCTATTCACTTCACATAGCACAGGAGTCTTGTATCTGATCTTAAACGTACCAAAATCAGAACCGCCTATCTTAGGAGGCGTAAACTGAATCTTTTCAATGTTATCAATCTGAGACTTGTTTAAAGTTGCAACCTGATCGGCAGATACAACCCTCTCATACATAGGTTCCAGAACGCGGTTAAAGTTGCTGTTTTTGTGGTTCATATATCCCCTCATGTTACCTCCCGACTGTCTCGTCAAATGTTAACAGAGATAAATGCTGTCAAAGGAGTCAATACAAAGTTTACCCTAAAGGTAAGTATAGGCAACTCAAAAGAAAGCGAATAACGCAAATGTCAAGATTTACTGGACTTTCCGACATGCAAAAATCACTACCCAATCACCCAAACGTCTCGTCAGGCCACTGGCTGGCTACTACCTTCCCAACAACTCGGCAGTTCTCATTGCATGGAATCATAGGGAACTGTGGGTTTAACGGTTGAAGGAATGCCTGTCCGCTATCCCTGATCAGTCTTTTGAAAGTGAACTCATCACCACCCAACCGCGCAATGCAGAAATCACCTGGGTCAACCGGCTCCTCTGGATCAACAAGGATAAGCATTCCTTCAGGGAAGCTTGGGCGTGATCCGGCAGGAGCTGTCATTGAGTGACCATCTACCTCTAGCCAGAACGCAGCATCACTGGCTTTCTTCGTTGTACTCACCCATCCCTCAGCGTCACGTTGAGTGAACGTGCGAAACTCAGGAGAGAACATTCCAGCCTGCACATGCGAGAAGACTGGATACTCATACTCGCTTCTCTTCTGTACATCTGCGCCTATGGCTCTGTACAAGTCAGAAATCTCTTTGGCTATTGACGGACTAAATTCCTCTATTCCTACCTGAAGAATGTTTGCCAGCATGGCTGCATTGTTCGCATTAAGGGCATTTACGCCGTTTAAAATCGCCCCAACAGCTGATTGCCCGATCCCCATGGAAAAAGCAATGCCTTCTTGAGATAGGCCAAGCTCTGATTTCTTTTTCTCGTATATAGCCTTCAAACGCATAGCGTCTTCAAGCTGCTCTTTGGTTAGTGGTTTCTTTTTAGCGCTCATACGTCAAATTTATCACCGCAGGGGATAAACATCTAACACCGTGCGTGTTGACTATTTTACCTCTAGCGGTGATAATGAATCCATGTACTAAGGAGGTTGTATGGAACAGCGCATAACCCTGAAAGATTATGCCCTGCGTTTTGGTCAAACCAAGACCGCACAAGATCTTGGCGTTTACCAAAGTGCAATTAACAAGGCTATTCGCTCTGGCAGAAAGATTTTTTTAACAGTTAAACCTGACGGCAGCATTGATGCGGAAGAAGTGAAGCCATTCCCAAGCAATAAGAAAGCCGCATAAGCACCACTCCCACAACGGACATTCGTCCTACGTCGCTGAAAAGCGAACCTCAAACTTCAAATCGCATCAACCGATGCGTAAACACTTATTAACTAAAGGAAGTATTACAAATGGAACTAGCAAATCACAGCAAAAAGGTACGCGAAGTGGAAACAGAGCTTCGTGCCAGACTCGTATCAATGGGTCAGACAAATTTCGCAAAGATGGCGGGATGGGCTGATTCAAAGGTGAGTCGATTAAACATCCACGATATGGCGGTGACGTTCGTTCTTCTGGAGAAAGTCTGGGAGACAAGCCTGATTCGTGAAGTGGCAAGACAGGCTATTGCAGCTGTGATGCCAGAAAGCAAAAAACGCCCAGCGGTAACTGAGCGTTTAGAGCAAATCACATTGGATTTTTGAGTCACTGTGTTACGTCAACAACACTAACTACAGGAGATATTTTAATGCGAAAGCGTAAAAAGTACCAGGAAAAAGAAGAGATTCGACATCCTGATTCACCTGAAGGATTAGTGAATACAGCTGCCAATAACCGGGCGTTCGCAGAGCGTTTTATTGGCGTTTACAGACTAGCCAAAGCAGGAGTGAAGAATGGGCGTCGTTAAGTTTTCAGACTACCAACCTCAACGCGAGGTAGTGGAGCGCAAAGTGGCGAGTCTTGATGATGGTTACATGCGTGTAGCTACCAGCATCGGGAAGCTTAAGCCAAAACTGAAACTTGCAGGTCGTGAACATCAGGTTCTGGACGCCGTTATCTACTGCACCTTTGGCTGGAATAAGTCGGAGGACAAGGTAACGAATACATACCTGGCTGAAGTGACAGATCTGGATGATTCAGATGTAGCCGCAGCCCTGAATGTTCTGGCAGAGCGCAAGATTATAAACCTCAGAAAAGTGGCTGGATTTAAGCTGGTCAGTGTGAACGTCAGCATTGATAAATGGGTTCTCAAAAAGACCCCAAAAACACCACCCAAAAAGTTGGGCGAAACCACCCAAAATGTTGGGCGAAAAAAGGTTTCAAGTTGGGCGAGATCACCCGACACCCTAAACAGTCTTACCAAAGACAATTTAAAAGATACCCAAACCCACGAAGTGGGCTTGTCTGGTGATGAGAAATTAACACCCCGTCAGAAAGGCACCAACCCCCGAGCTAGGCAAACCAATCCTCGCTCTACTGTCCCAGCATTCGATCGCGAACGCTTCAAGGAGACTTGGAACTGCAAAGCAAAACGTCTTGGTATGCCAACCATCAGAAGCATCACCACATCGACAGAGAATGGAATTAAGCGCCTCTGGTCATCATACCTGAAGCAGTGCAAAGAGCTTGGCAAAGAGCCGCGTGATATCGACAGCATCCTGAACGGATACATCGAACACGGTTATCAGCCGACTCAGTGGGCGCTAGGTGGCAACCCTGAAGGAAAGGTTTACGGGATTGATACTGCTCTGACGCAGAAGAAGATTGACGAGATTTTAGGAGCGGGAAGCTGATGGAAAGTTACGACTTTGAGCACCAACTGGTTGGTTCGATGATGGTAAAGGGAGATCACATCGACTGCCGCGAAATAGCCGGGAAGCTACCTGCTGAGGCATTCGAGAACTTCCACCTGAAAAGCATGTACCAGGCGATTGTGACATTGCTGAACAAGGCTGAGCCGGTAGATATGTTCACTGTGAAGGACGCAGTGCCATCAGCGACAAAGGACTTTGTTGTTGAGGTGGCATGCAAATGCTCATCGGCGGCAAATATCCGTGGCTGGGCTAAGCGTGTCAGGCAGTGCTGGATGTTACGTCGTGGCGAGGCTGAGCTTAAGCGAGCGGCAGAGCTTCTGGCAGGAGCTGGAACACATGACCTGAATGACCGGATCGCAGAAGTAAGCGGGATTCTGTCAAAGCTTCAGTTCGAAACCAACGACAAGCTACCGCGCCGCATAGGCGACTTGCTGGACGACTACATGGTGGTTCTGGAAAACAGGATGCTCGGTGAAGAATCAGGAATGTACCTGCGTACCGGTATTCAGCCGATGGACGATGCATACGGAGGGTTTGACCGAACAGACCTGATTATCATCGCTGGACGCCCGGGAATGGGTAAAACGGAACTAGCCATCAACATCGCTAACTCCATTGGGCGGCAGAAAGGGAAGGGGTTGTTTATCTCGATGGAAATGTCCGATATGCAGGTGGTAGAGCGCCATGTCGCCGACCGCGCTGGATTGTCTGTAGGCACTCTTCGCAATCCCCTTGGGATGATTCAGGAGCACTACACGCGACTAACCGCGGCAACAGGAACACTGCTCGAAGAGGACAACTACGTAATCGACGGAGCGTTTACTGTGGACGAATGCATTGCCCATGCTGAGCGACTTAACATGGACGGCGGGTTAAGCTTCCTGGCCATCGATTACCTTGGGCTCATTGAAAAGCCGAAAGCAGACAGAAATGACCTAGCTATCGCTGAAATCACCCGCAAGCTGAAGCAGTTTACCCTTCGCAATAAAGTGCCTGTAATCCTCCTTTCGCAGCTTAACCGCGGCGTAGAAGGGCGGCATGATAAGCGACCAAACCTTTCCGACCTGAAGGACTCCGGCGCTATCGAGCAGGATGCAGACGTAATCATCTTCCCGTATCGCGATGAAGTTTACGACGAGAACAGCAACATGAAGGGAATCGCGGAAATCATCATCGGCAAATATCGATCTGGTCAGCCGCAAACGTTCTACATGGGATGGAAGAACGGCCATTTCGTGAATATCGATCAGCAGGAAGCCGCCAAACAGTTTTCAGCCAACCAGACGGAGTCGAAATCAAACGACTGGAGATAATTCATGAACACACGAGAAAAAATACTCAACCATCTCGAAAACAACAAACCAACATCTGCAAGAGAGTTTCACCAGCTTACCGGCGCACCAAAATCCCGCATCACCCAGTTACTCCGTGAACTCACAGAATCAGGACAGCTTGAAATCCACAGCGTCCATAACGGCATCAAGCGTTATCGTCTGACTGAGCTTCATGCTAACCGTCGCCAGGCGATTCTGGAATGGCTGGATAGTGGCAGTGAGGGCACATCATCGGTTATCTCAGCAGATACCGGAGTTGACTTGCAAATGACCGCGCAGATTCTGGCATCGCTGAGCAAGCAGGGTGAGGTTTATCGTGAGTGGTTAGACAAAGGTAAGGTCTGGCTGTACCGCAAGAATGCACCGCTTACCTTCGGCTGCGCCAATCAGATGACTGCATTTATCAACTTGAAGTGGTTTACTGAATTTGGCCACCTGAACAGAGGTGATATGCTCACCTCAGAACAACACAGGTGTCATAATGAAAAAAAGAAATTTCAGCGCAGAGTTTAAACGCGAATCCGCTCAACTGGTCGTTGACCAGAACTACACCGTGGCAGATGCAGCCAGCGCTATGGATGTCGGCCTTTCCACAATGACGCGATGGGTGAAACAATTACGTGATGAACGGCAGGGCAAAACACCAAAAGCCTCCCCCATTACCCCGGAACAAATTGAAATCCGTGAGCTCAGGAAAAAGCTACAACGTATTGAAATGGAAAATGAAATATTAAAAAAGGCTACCGCGCTCTTGATGTCAGACTCCCTGAACAGTTCTCGATAATCGGGAAACTCAGGGCGCGTTATCCTGTGGCCACTCTCTGCCATGTGTTCGGGGTTCATCGCAGCAGCTACAAATACTGGAAAAACCGTCCTGAAAAGCCAGACGGCAGACGGGCTGTATTACGCAGTCAGGTACTTGAACTGCATGGCATCAGCCACGGCTCTGCCGGAGCAAGAAGCATCGCCACAATGGCAACCCAGAGAGGTTACCAGATGGGGCGCTGGCTTGCTGGCAGACTCATGAAAGAGCTGGGGCTGGTCAGTTGCCAGCAGCCGACTCACCGGTATAAGCGTGGCGGTCATGAGCACGTTGCTATCCCGAATCATCTTGAGCGACAGTTCGCCGTAACGGAACCAAATCAGGTGTGGTGCGGTGATGTGACCTATATCTGGACGGGTAAGCGCTGGGCGTACCTCGCCGTTGTTCTCGACCTGTTCGCAAGAAAACCAGTGGGCTGGGCCATGTCGTTCTCGCCGGACAGCAGGCTCACCATGAAAGCACTGGAAATGGCATGGGAAACCCGTGGTAAGCCCGTCGGGGTGATGTTCCACAGCGATCAAGGCAGCCATTATACGAGCAGGCAGTTCCGGCAGTTACTGTGGCGATACCGGATCAGGCAGAGTATGAGTCGGCGTGGAAACTGCTGGGATAACAGCCCAATGGAGCGCTTCTTCAGGAGTCTGAAGAACGAATGGGTGCCGGCGACGGGCTATGTAAGCTTCAGCGATGCAGCTCACGCAATAACGGACTATATCGTTGGATATTACAGCGCACTAAGACCGCACGAATATAATGGTGGGTTACCGCCAAACGAATCAGAAAACCGATACTGGAAAAACTCTAACGCGGTGGCCAGTTTTTGTTGACCACTTCAACCAGAGATTGAGAGAGGTGAGGTCGTGAAATTAAATGTCGACGAATTAGAAGGAGTGAGGTTAGACGTTGCAGTGGCCATTGCTATTGGCGGAAAGATAACGCGACCTCAAGATGCACAAATATATCTAAATGACATGCACCAACTGTGTGGGGAAGAAAATAAGCGCTATAGCAGATATGTGTTTTCACCATCTACAGATTGGGGGCAGTGCGGTGAATTGATGGAGAGCATGTCGATAAGCTGCTATCAATCTGCTGACCCAGCAACAGGGAGGATTTATCACTGGGTTGGAGTAAACGAGCTTGTTTCCCCAGGTAGACGCCGAGGTCTAATCGCTAAAAATCCAAGAATAGCTATATGCAAGGCTATTGTGTTTGCGAAGCTTGGTCAAGAAGTCGAGCTTCCAGACGATTTGAAAGAATAACACCCCAGCACGCTGATGGAGAGGAATGATGACAACGATTGGCGTTCTTTACGACGAATGGACGAAAGAGCGATTCAGGCGTCACTACAAGATGGCGAAGGTTATCCGCAACAAGCCCTATCGAAATGACTACCGCAAGGTTATGGCAGAGAACATGCAGAAGAATATCGACAAGATATTCCCACGCGGGAAAGCTGTCTGGCGCTTACTTAAAACCAGCAAAACTATTTGGTGATGGAGAGGAATATGGAAGAATCAAGAAAGGCTTTCGAATCGTGGCTTGAGAATTATCATGGCATAAAGGCCAGTAATTCGGGCCACGCCAATATGATTGAGATGTATTGGCAAGCATGGAAAGCCAGTCGAGAAGCTATCGAGATAAAGCTACCGCCAAAGACAGAATCAAGCCCGTACGAGCACTACATGCCGCATTACACAATGGATGCAGATAGCGTAGAAAGCGCCATCCGCGCAGCTGGAATCAAAGTGAATGAGTGAGTATGAGAAACGCCAGAGAAGAGTTTATAGAGCATGTGACAAAACCCGATATGCCAAGAATAAAATGCGCCATCGTTAAGTATGGATATAACTTTTGGGATGACGATTGCCAAAAGGAGTTGCTTCTTCATGAGGGTTATTCAGAGTTGTTTTATAACCTATTCCTCCAGAAACTCGATTTCAAATATGACGACGGTTACGGCGGACAAGAGCTATTCGGAAATATTTGGTACGAGGATGGAACATTCTCTATCAGAGGAGAGTATGACGGCTCTGAATGGTGGGAGTACATGCACTGCCCTCCAATCCCTGAAAACCTAAGGAGAGCAGGAGATGAAGCAAACAATCTTCCTTCGAAGTAAGCAGCAACAGCAGTCAGCAATAAACGCCATCCTCGCATCACCTCTCGACAACGACCGACCCATCACCATTCGAATCTCTGACTACAAGCGCAACATTGACCAGAACGCGAAATTTCACGCGCTTTTGGGTGATATCGCTCGTCAGGTCACATGGTGCGGAAAGAAGCTTAAGCCTGAGCAGTGGAAGGTATTGCTGATTAGCGGTCATGCAGTCGCTACAAAGCAGGAGGCTGAAGTCGTTCCCGGGCTAGAGGGTGAGTATGTCAATATCCGCGAGAGCAGCGCAGAGATGAGCGTAGGGCGTATGGCGAGCCTCATAGAGTACACGATGGCTTGGGCAACAGGTCAGGGAGTCAGATTTACGGACAGGAGGTACGATTGAAGCGGACGTATTTCTACCA
Source organism: Enterobacter cloacae subsp. cloacae ATCC 13047 (assembly GCF_000025565.1). Lineage (NCBI taxonomy): Bacteria > Pseudomonadati > Pseudomonadota > Gammaproteobacteria > Enterobacterales > Enterobacteriaceae > Enterobacter > Enterobacter cloacae. Next base: position 3,664,114 of record NC_014121.1, on the reverse strand, counting down.
CCCTCCAATGACCACCGACGAAGCCAACCAACTAATCACTCTCTACCACTCCCGAAACGTACAAACAACCAAGCATCTTAGCGCTGACCCACGCCTGTGGATATTCGGAGCCTTGCTTCCAGAGTACGCCAGCGAGCCAAAGGGTAGGAGTCAGTATCAATCCAGAATGTGGAGTTAACTATGGGCATGCAGGACAGAAAGCTTGTACTTGGAGCTGTAATTCTTGGGAGTGCTGCTCTTTCAGCAACGGTGAAATTTGCGACCGTGCGCGAATTAACAGGTGACAATTTAGCTGGGTACAAATGCCCAAATCACCGCAGACCTGAAAAGAAGCTTCGGAGAGCAAAAAGATGAGTAACTTAGACGATGACTACGCAGACCGACTCGCTGACCTTCTCGAAGATATGGAAGGTGACGGAGTTGACTCTGTAGGAATGATTATGAACTGGGTACGCGGTTACGCAGAAGGCCAAATGGAGGCCAATTGCGCTGACTGTTACATCTGTCAGTTTGACGACATGGATATGGTTATTCAGGTAGTTGATCCACAACAAACAACATCAGACAGGGTGCATTGATATGGACTATTCACAGTTATCAGATTTTGAAATTAACAAGCGCGTTGCAGAAATTGCTATCAATGGCGACTGGTTACTTGAACCAACCGATGAAAGCCCATCATGGTTTTTTAATCACGGGGTGCAAGGTAAAAATACCGTCAAGCTGCCCGATTACTGCAACAACCCGGCAGACGCATGGCCGATTATCGTTGATAACGAAATCTCTCTGAACAGCTACGGTAGTGCATGGGAGGCATCATTCGAACACGATGCACCTATAGGTGCCTTTGGTACAGACGAAACGGTGACATCAGGATATGAGCATAGAAATCCATTGAGAGCAGCAATGATTGCTTTCCTGATGAAACAGGAGCAGGCCAATGCTTAGCCCCCACGAAGCCCAATCCTATGAGCAGCAGAGCATACGTCGAACGTTGTGCGCAGGCTGCACGAAGGAGCTATCCGACGATGAGACTCACGTTTGTGAGGAATGTGCGGCGATGGCAATAGCGTATCGCGACCCTAACGGATTTATGACGGAGGAGGAAGATGGCTAATCTACGAAAAGAAGCGCGGGGCAGGGAATGCCAGGTGCGTATCTACGGTGTCTGTAATCACAACCCTGAGACTACCGTTTTGGCTCATTACCGAATGGCGGGATTATGCGGTATAGGCATGAAGCCTGATGACCTTCTCGCAGCATGGGCGTGCAGTAGTTGCCACGACGAAATAGACCGCAGAACGCATAACATCGACCACGAATTTGCAAAGATTTACCACCTGGAAGGTGTAATGCGCACTCAGGACATTCTGCGCAAGGAAGGGAAGATTAAGACATGAATGAATATAATTTCATTCTTCCATGGCCTCCCAGCGTGAACACATACTGGCGACGGCAAGGAAGCAGGTATTACATCAGCAAGAAAGGCCAGCAGTACCGCAAAGAAGTTATCCAGATTATCAAAAGCCTCAACCTAGACATCCTTACCAAATCACGACTCCGCATCAAAATCATCGCCGCAGTGCCAGATTCCCGGCGCAGAGATATCGACAACATTTTGAAATGTCTCCTCGACTCACTTGTCCACGCCTCATTCGCAGAGGACGACGAGCAGTTTGATGATATACGCGTGATTCGTGCAGCAAAAGTGAAGGGCGGTCAGGTTGAAATCAAGATTACAGAGCTATCGGAGGCAGCATGACCAGAGAATACGTCAAGAAAATCCACTACCCATGCGAAACGGCAGCAATCTTTCAAGATGTGCTTTTCGTCATGCGAGTTAATCATTACTCGGAGCTTCTAAATCAGGCTGACAGAGCCGCCGAGTTCTACCTGAGCCATTTCCCTTTCTGCACGCTAGAAAACGTAAGAGAAGGCGTTCTATACAGCTTTGGTGGTCTTTACCTGAATGATTACGAACTTATCCGGGAGGCAGCATGAGCACTGGAGAATGTATATCGCTGGCGGTGGGTTTCATCGTTTGCGTATTTCTTATGTCTAGATTGGGGTTACTTCAATGACACCTTCTATCAAAACCATACCTGACATTCTCGTAGAAGTGCGTGGGAATCAGTCAGAAGCAGCCAGGCAATTAGCCTGCAGTCGCAACACTATCCTCAGATATTCACGAGACACCAAAGCTCAATTCCACGCCATCGTTAACGGCGTTCTCATGGTTCATCAGGGCGGACGAGGTAAAACATGTGCAGCGTAACTAACATCCAGCAAGTCAAATGGCAGCGTCAGCGAGATATGCATAATGAGCAGGTGCTGATTGGCAAAGAACATGAGCTTGAGCGCAGTCTTGATTATGTGCGCGAGCAGCTACGGGAAGTGCGTAACAGGCTCGGAACGAATAAGCCAGATCATGACCCGGAGGCTGCATGAAGCTGAATAAAAAACAGCGTGCAGAACTGCGCATGAAGTTCGGTGGTCGGTGTGCCTACTGCGGATGCGAGCTTCCTGAAAAAGGTTGGCATGCCGATCACGTTGAAGCAATTCATAGAAAGCTTGAAATTGACGAGGAAGCAAGAAGTCAAGGTAAATGGAAATTGAAGCAGACAGGAGAATCTTACAGGCCTCAGCATGACACGCTAGAAAACATGAACCCCGCCTGCGCCCCATGCAATCTATTCAAGTCAGTTTTCGATATTGAAGAATTCAGAAATCAGATTCAACTTCAGGCAGAAAGAGGCCTTAGGACTTCCGTCAATTTCAGAACAGCAGAGAGATTTGGTCTGGTTGAAGTCGTCAATAAGCCGGTTGTGTTCTGGTTTGAACGGTATCAGGAAGGAGCAATGGCATGAACCTGGAAAATGCAGTCAAGTTTCACTTCGCGAAGTCTACGCAGATAAACGATACGCCGCGTGCAACCTCCTCAGAGACGTTAACAGGTACCGACGTGATGGCTGCCATGGGCATGACACAAAGTCGCGCCTCGTTGGGTTACAGCGCGTTTTTAGGGAAGATGGAAATCAGCAGCAATGACCGTGAGAAAGCTATTGAACTGCTGACCCAATATGCACTAGAGCATTGCGATAAGGTTGCCGCCTTACGTAAGCTCGAAAATGATATTAAGCCAAAGGTGATGCAAGTGCTCGCAACATTCGCATTCGCTGATTATTCCCGCAGTGCTGCCAGTACGCGAACCTGTGATTGCTGTGGTGGTAAGAAGTTTGTCGACGCTGAAGTCATGACGATGAAAAGCATCGGGCAGCCGTACCTAACTGAGCGCAAGGAAACAGTGAAGGTGCTCTGCCATAAGTGTAAAGGGAAGGGAGTCCTGACCAATGCTTGTCAGTGCAACGGTAAAGGCGTTGTGGTAGACAAAGAGAAAACTATTCTACAGGGCGGCGTTCCTGCATATAAAACGTGCAGACGCTGCAATGGGCGTGGTTATGCTCGTTTGTTGCCTGATAGTGTTCGTCAGTACATCTGCGCTACTGTGGTTGATGTGCCGGAAACCACATGGCGCAGGTCATACAAGGACTTCTTCGAAAGCCTGGTTGGTGAGTGCATTAAGCAGGAGGAATACGCAAATCAGATGTTGAGCAAAGTCACTCGATAGTAATTATTTTCTACGAAATAGGATTAATCTAGAAAATCACACTTTACAAAGTGGCGATATTTGTTTAATCTGAAACCAATGATGGAGTAGTGCAGTCATTCAACGGCCCCGGGTTATTCACCTGGGGCTTTTTGCGTTTTAAGCACGACCTTTCTGAAAGCACTCTATATCCAACAACCAGACCTCACACATATCACCGTATCGCTCTGTGGCTACGGGTCTAGAGTGCTGCCAAAAAAGAAAACCCGCTCAATGGCGGGCTTCGTGAAAATGGGCGACAAGAGACTGCGCTAACAGCCTCCTGTCATCTTGCCCGTGAATGCGCTCACGAACAAAGACCGAGGCCCATATCGTCTGATCAGACGCCATGACCATAGATCGGATTTGTTCAGCAGACAATTACCTAGATTCCTAATTTTGAACAAATCCCCATTTTCTCGGGGGTAGAGTATGTACCGTATGGACAAGATAAGAGAATGGCTCAGTTATTGGTTCGGAGGCCTGACAACGATGGGTGGCGTTCTATCCCTTAACGACTGGGCGATCATCATTGGTATTCTCTGTACCGTCGGCACATTCGGCATCAACTGGTACTACAAGCGCAAAGAGCGCGAGGACAGATTGAATGGCAATGTCTCCGGCACTCAGAAATAGCATTATTGCCACGTTGGGCGGCGGCGCTATCGCAATAGCGACAACAATGCTCTCCGGTAAGGATGGTCTCGAAGGTCGAAAGTATGAAGCATATCGCGATGTTGTCGGAGTTCTGACAGTCTGTGACGGTCACACCGGTTCAGACATCATCATAAATAAGCGATACACAGATAAAGAGTGCGACGCACTAACAAGAAAAGACCTTCAGCGTATAGCTTCACAGGTTGACCCGTACATCAAAGTGCCAACCACTGAAACTCAACGCGCAGCAATTTACTCTTTCGCTTACAACGTCGGCGCAACTGCCACAATCAATTCCACTCTCCTGAAAAAGCTGAATGCTAAAGACTATTCCGGAGCTTGCTCAGAGCTTAAGCGCTGGGTATATGCAGGCGGACAGAAGTGGAAAGGACTGGTTAACAGGCGTGACGTTGAATATCAGGTATGTACCTGGGGTCAGAAATGAGCAGACTAACCGCAATCATTATTGCCGTAATCGCCTGCATCATTGTCTCGCTTGGCTGGGCTGTTAATCACTACCGTGACAACGCCATTGACTACAAGAAGCAACGAGACACTGCGATTAACGAAGCTGCTCTGGCAAAAGCAACCATCACCGACATGCAGACGCGCCAACGCGATGTATCTGCTCTCGATGCAAAATACACACAGGAACTCGCAGATGCTCAGGAAACTATCAATCAGCTTGAGCGCGATGTTGCTACTGGCAAGCGTCGGTTGCAGCTCAACGCAACCTGCAAAGGTAACACCACCGGATCCTCCGGCATGGATGATGCAGACTCCGCCAGACTTACTGACTCCGCTCAACGGGATTATTGGAGTCTCAGAGAACGAATCGAAACCAGCAACAAAATGATTCTTGGCCTCCAGGAATACATTAAAACCCAGTGCCTGAAGTAAAGCGCACATATCTAGCGAAACAAAAAGGTAAAGACGATGGATGAAGAATATCGTAAAGACCTGAGGCTTTGGTTTGGCCTGTCACATTCTGCATTCTGTGTAATGCCTCGCGTATTCATGGAGGCTATGCCAGAAGAGTGGAAAGAGAAAGTGGCTCAACTCCTGTTTGAGTATGACGACACAATAAAAACCAATGTTTGCGGGGTTCATAGTTGCTTCGTCACTGTGAAGGATGCCGATAATAAATTCATGAAAATGCCTGAAGATATTATTAATTATCGACACCCCAAGAAAGAGTTCATTGCTTCATTCCTCAAAAAGTAACCCACCATAGCGCCACATCTTCGCTGTTTACCTGCATTAGCCATGACTGCAGTCCCTCATTCTGCAAGAGCGTGCAGGTTATTCGAAAAAGATGATACCGCGTCACAGCATTGCGGGATGTCTGTGGCGTTCATAGCTGCCTTCTCAAGCAGTGGTAGAAGAATTGAGGATATATAAAATTCTGCAAATGGTGTCGGTAAAGGGCCATTGACAGAGTTTTATGTAGATTTGAAGTATCACTGGTGTCGATAATTCCCAGTGAGATATCCAAACATCCAGCAGGAAATTCCAAAATGACTAAACGCGCTATCTCAACTGGTGGTTATCCAATCGAAGTTTCCACCCCAACTGACCCGGTAACCATCCCTGCAGCGACAACCTCAGCAATTGGCGGGGTGAAGAAGATGGCTGCACAAGCTGATTCAACTGCAACCGATGTTTCTGGCATGGTGGCAGACTTCAATGCTCTGCTGGCTAAAGCTCGCACTGCAGGACTGATGTGATGATCACCATGAAGGTGGTCGCACAAAAGCGGTGGTGGGTAAGCCCATTACTGTCCGTGCTTAAGGCATTTGTCTATGCACGCATCGTTAAAGAGAAACACTTCAAATCTCTGTCAGGCTTCATTGCTCGCTGGGGATTTAAGTTCAAAACAGAGAAATGACATGAGCGACATTGAAAAGCGAATCTCACAATTCGCAGAAAAGATGAAGTCAGAGGGAAGGGTGTTAAGCGTTATGGACGGAGGATGGGTAGCAGTAAGCCCAACAACCGGCATGGCAGCATTTGACATGGTCGAGATGACGAAACTAAACGCCAAAGGTTATCTGGCTGCATACGTATTAGCAAATAACGAGAAATAAATATGGCCAGGCCAACCAAGTACCAGAAGGCGTACGCCGAGCAGGCTCGCAAGCTGTGCATGCTTGGCTACACCGACGCTCAATTAGCAGACTTCTTTGAGGTCTCTGAAGCAACTATCAATACGTGGAAGAAAGAGCATCCAGAGTTTCTGGAGTCCGTAAAAAAGGGGAAGGACCTAGTTGACGCTGAAGTGGTCGATAGCCTATTCCAGCGAGCAATGGGTTATGTAGCCCCGGACACAGATATCCGCGTGATTGATAACCAGATAGTCAAAACGCAAATCAAGAAGCATTACCCTCCTGATACTGCAGCAGCCATCTTCTGGCTTAAGAACCGACAGAAGAAAGACTGGCGAGACAAAATTAACCACGCTATCGAGGGTGCCAATGGCGGCCCGGTAGAAGTCGTCAATTATACAGCAGCAGATTACGCAGCAGCTCAGGCAGCAATGGAGGAGAAACTAAAAGGCCTGGACTGATATGAACGAAATTATCGAATGGGATGATTTGTCATTCCCTGAGCGTGTAGTGCTTCGTTCAAAGTCCACTAAATCGTTTCTCAATTTCACTCGCCTGTGGTTCGAACTGATTCAGGGTGATCGCCTTCTGGTTAACTGGCATCACCGGTTAATGGCGTCAAAGATTGATGACCTGATAGCCGGCCGATTAGAGCCGCGAAACCTGATTATCAACATTCCTCCTGGCGGGACAAAAACAGAGTTCTTCTCCATTCACTTCCCGGCCTACGTCAACGCACTGGTGCAGGAAGGCAAACTAAAGCGCTTTCGTAACCTGAATATATCGTTTGCTGACACTCTGGTTAAACGTAACTCACGCCGCACACGAGACATTATCGCCAGCAAGGAGTATCAGGAGTTATGGCCTTGCTCGTTCGGTGTCAACCAGGCTGAAGAATGGGAGATAAAAGACGATCGCGGGCGCTCAATCGGGCAGACGGTTTCCCGTTCAAGCAACGGGCAAATTACCGGTGGTCGTGGTGGTTACTTCGGTACTGAGTTCTCCGGCATGGTCATGTTGGATGACTACAACAAGCCCGTCGACATGCTCAGTGAGTCTCGCAGGAACAGCGCCAACACGCTTCTGGTAAACACCATTCGCTCTCGTCGTGGTGATAAGTCAAAAGAGCACCCAACGCCGTTTGTGAGCATTCAGCAGCGCCTTCACACCGATGACGCAACAGGCTTCATGTTATCTGGCGGGATGGGCGTTAAATTCCACCATGTAGCTATACCTGCACTGATTGATGAGAAGTACATTCAGTCTCTAGCAGAGCCATGGCGCTCTTTGTGCTGGGAGACGGTGAAAGACACCGACTCTGTGGAAGTGTCCGGGACGCGCTACTGGTCATACTGGCCGCAGATGGAGGACGTGAACGACCTCCTGCAACTCTGGGAGAAAGACCGTTACACGTTCCTATCTCAGTACCAGCAGAACCCTATGGCGCTTACTGGCGGCATCATCGATACCGACTGGTTCCAGACCTACACCACGCTTCCCAAGCTCACTCATCGCGCCGTGTACGTTGATACGAACAGCGGCAAGGTAGAGGACTGGCTTGACTACACGGTATTCACGCTTGTTGGAATGGGTGTTGATGGAAATCTCTACATCATCGATGTGGTACGAGGTCGCTGGGACCCAGAAGACCTCCTGAAGAAAGCGGAAGAGGTCTGGGAGAAATGGCGCATGCAGGGCTCGCTAAGAATCATGCCCATGCGTCATATGGCCATCGAAGAGAAGCAGGCTGGACAAGGCCTGATAACTACCCTCAAGAAGCGAAATAGCATCCCGGTAAAAGAGATACCTCGCGGTACAGGCCAGAACAAACTGGTTCGCTGCCTTAACGTCATTCCTCAGATTAAAACTGGCAAGGTTTATGTTCCTGCCACTCATGATGAGCACGGAGCTATCAGGCCTCACGTTTACTACGAAGACGGAACGGTGGCTGGTACTACCTCATGGGTTATCACCGCAATGACTGAATGCGCTGCTTTCTCTGCTGACGACAGTCACGACAATGACGACATCCTCGATACATGGATGGACGCTATTGACGACAATCTTATTTCTGGTCGCCAGCCAATGGTTATCGACCCGAGCCAACTCAGGAGAATTTAAGTGTGGCCGTTTAAAAAGAAACAAGTCGCCGCGCCTGAGCCGGTGAAAGAACAAAAGCCTGAGATGAAAATCCGCGCCGAGGCAGTGGCAGAAATTCAGGCTAAACCGCCTCGCGAGATTGAGCAGTATAAGCCACCGAAAGGCGTTATCCCTGAGAGCATAGAGAAAGGCATTCTGGCGATGGACTCAACGCCATATGCCGCTCTAAACGAAGCTTATATGGGATACACCTATGGCTATCCTGACAGCTTCCCGGGCTACCCATACCTGGCTACGCTCGCTCAAAAGCCTGAATATCGCAAGATGGTCGGAACCATCGCAGAAGAGATGACCCGCAAGTGGGTCAAGCTCAAGACTGTAGGCGATGACGATAAGGCTGAGCGCGTTAAGCAACTCTACGCTGCAATGGAGAAGTTCAAGGTTAAGGACCGGTTCCGCGAGGCAGCAGAGCACGACGGTTACTTTGGCGGCGGTCAGATTTATATCGATGTGCAGTCGGCTAAAGGCGTGTCTGCATGGAATGACCCGGTAGAGCTGCAGTCAAAGCTGTTCCTGTCTGACAAGAAGATTAAGAAAGGCAGCCTCAAGGGATTCACCGTTATTGAGCCAGTCTGGACTTACCCGGGCGTGTATAACACAGATAACCCGATGAGTCCTGACTTCTACAAACCGACAGAATGGTTTGTGATGGCTAAGACGGTCAATGCCAGCCGCATGCTTGATTTTGTATCGAGAGAGGTGCCTGACCTGCTTAAAGCAACGTACAACTTCCGTGGACTGAGTCTGACGCAGATTGCCGAGCCGTACGTCAATAACTGGCTGAGAACGAGGGATAGTGTTAGCGACCTGATTCACTCGTTCACCATTCCTGTACTTTCAACAAACATGGCGACAGTGTTGCAGGGTGGCGGAGCAGAGTCGCTTATCAATCGCCTTCAGATGCTCAATCAGTGCCGGGACAATCGCGGTGCTTTTGCTGTAGATAACACGCCAGCGCAGGAAGAAAAGGCTGAGTTTATCAGTGCCCCCCTTGGTGGTCTTGACGCCCTACAGGCGCAAGCTCAGGAGCAAATGGCGGCAGTTTCCAGCATTCCTCTGGTCAAGCTGCTAGGCATTTCACCTGCAGGCCTTAATGCCTCATCTGATGGCGAGATTCGAGTCTTCTACGACTACATCCACGCACTGCAGCAATCCATCTTCAAAGACAACCTGAAGCGCGTTCTGGACATCATCCAGTTATCTGAGTTTGGCGACATCGACCCGGATATCTACTTCGAGTTTGAGCCTCTCTACGAGATGACCGAGAAAGAGAAAGCGGAAATTCGCAAAATTGACGCTGATACCGACGCGGTAAACGTAGCAACTGGAGCGCTGACGGGTAACGAGATTCGGCAGAAGATCGCAAATGACCCTGACAGCCCATACCACTCACTGGACCTAAGCGATGACATCGAAATCGAAGACGACTACGAAGACGATGACCAGCGGGAAGAAGAAATCGACGCGGCAAACGCTGAGAGCAATTAATCCTAATGCAGGTGTTGAGGCGTGGTATCGCAGACAGCTAGACAACCACATCAGAGAGATGCAGAAGTCCGTTGTGTACTGGCTGACTGCTAACTACAAAGCGAGCGGTGCAGCGGTGGCAATGGACGCATCTCCTGCCGTGTTTATGCGTGATGCCATGAAGAAGCTCGCTAAGCGATGGACAAAGGCATTCGACAACGTATCTCAGAAGCTGGCCGAAAGGTTTGCCGGTGATGCGATGAAGAATACTGATGTATCACTGCATAACGCGCTCGAAACTGCAGGATTCACGGTTGAGTTCAAGATGACCGCGCCGATGAATAACGCACTGCAGGCGACCATTGCAGAGAACGTTGGACTGATACGCTCAATTCCTGAGAAATATTTCACTGAGGTTGAGGGGCTGGTAATGCGCTCGGTTGCAAGGGGGCGTGACCTGTCTTACCTCACTGGCGAACTTCAGAAGCGCTATGGCATTACGCGCAGGCGTGCGGCATTAATCGCACGCGATCAGAATAACAAAGCAACTTCAGTAATGCAGGCAGCAAGGCAGCAATCACTCGGTATCACTCAGGGCGTCTGGAAGCACTCACATGCTGGGAAAGAACCACGACCATCGCACGTTAAAGCTGATGGAAAGGTGTTTGAGCTAAGCAAGGGGATGTATCTGGACGGCAAATGGGTTATGCCTGGCGAGGAAATCAACTGTCGTTGCACCTGGTCACCAGTCATACCCGGTCTTAGCTAGACGGAATAAACAATGAAAACAACTGAACGGTTGGCATTTGACCGCGCTTCGATGCGCTCGTTTGATGGCAACGGCAGGCTTCAGGTTAAGTTAAGCAATATCAGCAAAGCGAATGTATGCCCCTACTTCGGGAGAGAAATTCCAAATGCTGAAAAGCTCGGGCTAGAGCCAGATAAGATTTACCAGTTATGGCGACACCCTGACGAACTGAAGAAAGCCGCTGCAACATTCAACAACATTCCCCTTTTATCAATCCATACACCTGACTTCCCCGGCGACCCTCCGCGTGAATATCGCGTTGGTGTAACGCATTCAAATGCAGACTTTGACGGAACGTATCTGACAAACGGTTTATCAGTTTGGGATGACTCCGCAATCGCCGGTATTGAGACGGAAGAGCAGGAAGAATTGTCTTCGTCGTACCAATACGTCGCTGACATGACCCCCGGAGTTACACCGAATGGAGAGCCTTATGACGGCATCATGCGGGACATCATCGGGAACCACGTAGCGCTGGTTGAAAGAGGCCGCGCAGGAAGCGACGTATTGGTCGCAGATTCATTACCCCCGGAGTTAATGCTCATGAGCAAACGTAAAGCCGCGATTATTCGCGCAACGCTGAAGCCGTTACTGGCAGCTGATGCTGATTTGGAGGCTGAAGTACGGAAGGCGCTTCTGGCGCTGGATGAAGCCGAAAAAGAAGACGAGAAAGAAAAGAAACCGGCTGAAGACGAGGATGACGACAAGGACGACGAGAAGAAGAAAACCGCTGACGACGAAGATGATGAAGACAGCGATGACAAAAAGAAAAAGCCAGCCGAAGACGAAGACGATGAAGACGACAAAAAAGACGACAAAGTCTCCAAAACGGCAATGGACAGTGCTATTCGCTTAGCTGCGGACAGCGCAACCAAACGTGCGGCGGAGAACTTCCGCAAAGTGCGTGAAGCTGAGCAGGCTGTGCGCCCACTGATTGGCGATGTCGTTGCAATGGACTCCGCTGATGATGTCTACCGCACTGCACTTGAGCAGGCTGGGGTGGATATCGAAGGCGTTCATCCTTCGGCCTTCCCTAAGATGGTCAAAATGGCTATCGAGCAGCAGAACAATAAACGCCCTGTCATTGCGCAGGATTCCGCAACCGTCAGTGAATTTGAGAAAGCTTTCCCGACCGCTGGCAAACTGAAACGAGGTTTCTAACATGGCAGGTTTTCAGAGTGTAATTAACCAATACCCAGCACCGGGTGTTGAAGGTGGCTTTGCTAGCACCAACCCTCACGCCACTTTCCTGGCTGGCGAAGCAGCATTGGTAGCTGGCACTAGCGGTCTTACTGTTGGTCGCTTTGCATGGGCTGTCGATGGTGTTGCATCAAATACCGGTACCGGCGCTCCTTCTGGCTTCGTCCATCGCGATGGTCAGGCATCAATCACTGTATGGCTTGGTGAGGCTTCAATGCTCATTCAGCCAGGCCGTGAAGTAACCCTGATGACCGCGGGCGACTTCTGGGCGCGCACCGCCACGGCAGCAACTCGCGGACAGAAAATCTTTGCTGTGCTTGCTGACGGCACCATTAAAACCGGTGCGGCAGGGGCAACCATTTCCGGCGCAGTCGAAACGCCTTTCTATGCTGGTAGCGCTTGCGATGCGGGCGAACTGGTCAAAATCAGCACCTGGAGCAAGTAATGAACGAATTTCAGAAACACTATTCCGCTGCTAGCGGCAAATACGGCATCATTCTGCCGGGCGCGAAAGACTACCTGAAGCCTGACTTCGCAGAAAACTTCCAGTTGGCTATGGATGCTCAACCAACCATGGTTACCGCGAATAACGCAGGTATCCCGGCGTACTTCACCAACTACGTTGATCCTGAGTTGATTCGTGTTCTGGTCACACCGATGAAAGCAGCTGAAATCATTGGTGAAGTGAAAAAAGGCGACTGGACTACCCTGACCGCGCAGTTCCCAATCGTTGAAAGCACCGGTGAGACCAGCTCATATGGCGACTTCAACAACAACGGCATGACTGCAGCGAACGTTAACTGGGTTCCTCGCCAGTCTTACCATTACCAGACCCATACCCGCTGGGGTGAACGTGAGCTGGATATGTACGGCGCGGCACGTATCGGTTACGCGGCAGAGCTTAACGTAGCATCTGCTCTGGTGCTGAATAAGTTCCAGAACAAGTCCTACTTCTTCGGTATCGACGGCCTGATGAACTATGGACTGCTGAATGACCCTTCTTTGACGGCATCAATCACGCCAAATGCTACCGGCACTGGCGGAGCTGTAACCTGGGCAACCAAAGATGGCCAGGCGGTGTATGACGATATCGTCAAGCTGTACGGCCAGTTGGTTTCTCAAACCAAAGGTTTGATTGAGCGTACTGACTCCATGACTCTTGCCATGTCTCCTTCTGCGGAAGTGAACCTGACCAAGACCAACATGTACAACGTCAACGTGTCTGACCTGCTGAAGAAAAACTTCCCTAACCTGCGTGTTGAAACTGCAGTTGAATATTCAACTGATGCGGGCGAACTCGTGCAGCTGATTGCAGATCGTCTTGGTGAGCAAGATACCGCTTATGCGGCCTTCACCGAGAAGATGCGTGCGCACGCAGTTGTGGTTGAAGAATCCAGCTGGAAGCAGAAGAAATCAGGCGGCACATGGGGTGCAATCATTCGTCAACCGCTGGGTATCGCCAGCATGATCGGGGTTTAATTCATGGCAGAGACTATCGTAGTAGGTTGCAAACTTCCCAATGGCCTGATTGTTGAGCAAGATGGCTACACGGTAACGCTGAATGGCTCCAATTCTGCCAATGTCATTGGCGGTTATGGTCTTACCGATGGCGTAGACAAGGATGCGTTCGAGAAGTGGCTTTCAGTTCATAAAGAGCAACCTTACGTCGTGAATGAGCTCGTCTTTGCTCAGGCAAAAGCCAACAGCGCACAGGCAAAAGCTTCCGAGAACGCCAAGGTCAAATCTGGACTTGAGGGGCTTCCTCAGGACAAGCCGATGCCTGGCATCGAAAAATCGGACGGTAAGTAATCATGGCGATCGTTGTTTTCGACATTAACGCATTCCGTGAGCGTTACCCCGAGTTTGACACGGTAAGTGACACGCTGCTGAATGCGTATTTCGTTGAGGCAACGGTCTACCTTGATAACACTGATTGCAGTCCTGTTACTGATGTAAATGTGCGTGCGGTGTATCTGAATATGCTCGTGGCGCACATTGCAGCCCTGAATTCAGGTGTGGGTGGTCAGAAGCCATCCGGACTTGTCGGCAGGGTTGCTAGCGCATCTGAAGGATCTGTATCAGTGTCAACTGGTGAGGTGCCTGTAAGTCCATCCTCATGGTGGTATCTGCAGACACCTTACGGCGCTGCTTACTGGCAAGCTACCGCTCCTTACAGGACGTTTAAATATGTTCCTGGCGCATCACCATCATTCTATCCCGGACATTATTACCGAAGGCCAGTTACCCGGAGGTGAGCATGACCACGTTTAGTGGTGGCGCAGCTTTAGAGGCGAAACTTTCTGAACTGGCGGAAAAGCTTGGCGACGGTAAAACGCTTAGGGTCGGATTCCTTGAAGGGGCGACATACCCTGATGGACAATCTGTCCCAATGGTTGCCGCAGCCAACGAATATGGCGACCCTGCAATGAACAGGCCGCCACGCCCATTCTTCCGAAACATGATCGCCGAAAAGTCACCAGAATGGCCGCAGGATATTGCGAAGATAGCCGAGGCTACCGGTTATGACGCAGAAACGATGCTGGGGATGATGGGTGAGCATATTAAAGGGCAACTACAAGGCTCAATCAGAGATTTGATGGAGCCTGCTCTATCTCCAGTTACGATCGCCAAAAAGGGCTTCTCTAAGCCACTCATTGAAACATCCCACATGCTAAACAGCGTCGATTACGACATTAAGGATGGCGTATGAACCTGAGAGGCATAGCCAATAGCGCCACGAGATCAATAAACCCCAACGTAAATGGCGTGTTCCGGATTAATACCGGTTTCACTACTTTACCTGGCGGAAAGCGAGAGCAGACGTACAGCAACGTTGATGTTGAAGTGCAGATGCAGGAGCTATCGTCAACAGACTTACGACAGGTAGATGCCATCAACATTCAGGGCATCCTGAAAAGTGCGTATCTGAATGGGAACTTCAACGGCGTGAACCGACCAGATCAAAAGGGTGGCGACATTCTCGTTGTGAACGGTCAGCAGTGGTTGGTGGTGAAAGTTCCTGAGTTATGGCCTGACTGGTGCCGAGTGATTGTTAACCTGCAGAGGTCACCATGACAGCCACAGTAGACATCACCGAGCTTGACCTGCGTATTGCTCTGCAGGCGTTTCTGATGGATATCACGGGGCTCACCATAGATAACGTGCTGGTAGGTCAGCAGAACCTCACGCCAATGCCGCTTCATGACTTCATCATCATGACGCCGCTGAAGCAGATAGGACTGTCTACCAACCGCGTCAAATACGACGACAACGGCGTGTATGGCGAAGGTAAACAGCTAAACCAGCGCAGCACGCAATGGCCTTGTCAGATTGACTGTTACGGTGAGAACGCGGCCGATAACGCTGCAATCATCGGAACGCTAATCCGCTCAGACTTTGCCTGTGAGTGGTTCAGGCAGAACGGTAATGTCATCACCCCTCTTTACTGCTCAGACCCTCATCAGACAACGATGATAAACGGCGAGCAACAATACGAAGGCCGCTGGACGATGGAATTCATCGGGCAATTCAACCCGTCTGTTACCACACGCCAGGACTTCATGGACAGCATTACAGTCGGCGTTATTGCCGCAGATTTAAAATACCCACCGGAGAGTGCATAAATGGCAATCCCATTACGCAAAGATATTCAAATCAATCCTGGAGTGCTGCCAGCGGGCGGTTCAGCGCTTGATCTGAATGGCCTTATCCTTACCGACAGCGCTTATGCTCCGGTGGGGAGTGTTATCACGTTCACGAACAAAGAAGACGTAGCATCCTATTTCGGCAGTGCATCGGCTGAATTCAGCATGGCTGAAGTGTATTTTCAGGGATACGACAATTCCACCAAGACACCGGGCGCATTGCTGTTTGCACGGTTTAACCCGGAAGCAGCGGCAGCATGGTTGCGCTCAGGCTCTATGGCGGCCGTAACGTTAGACCAGCTCAAATTGCTGAGTGGTGTACTGACACTGACCGTTGACGGCACCGCGCATACCTCAGCCAGTATCGACCTGAGCACAGCAACAAGCTTTGCTATGGCTGCTGACCTGATTGAAACAGGTATCGGCTCCAGCGTAACAGTGGAGTACGACACAACGCAGAAGCGCTTCATCATCACCAGCGCGACAGACGGCGCAGCGAGCACCATCACATACGCAACCGGTACTTTGTCTGCTGGCCTGAAACTGACAGCCGCCACTGGCGCTCAATTGTCTCAGGGCGCAGATGCAGCAGTAGTCACTACGGCCATGCAGTCAGTGCTTGATAGCTCTCAAAACTGGGCAATCTTCACTACATCATTCACGCCGACCGAACAAGAGGCGCTGGACTTCTCCGCATGGGTTAACGGCCAAAATTACCGGTTCGGCTACGTGCCATTCACGCTGGAGGAATCCGCGCTGGTATCTGGCTCAACCGACACGCTGGCGTACAAAATCATCAGCACTTACGACTATTCAAACGTCGTACCGGTGTTCGGTGACCAGACTCACGCAGCGAGTGTGATTGGATATGCAGCATCTCTTGACTTCGACCGTCAGGAAGGCCGCGTGCCATTCAAATTCCGCTCACTCGGTGGCCTGCTACCGGAAGTTACCACATCAGCAAATTATGATGCGCTGATTGCCAACGGATACAACTTCTACGGCGCGTACACGGCGAATAACTACGATACCCGTTACTGGGCTGATGGCACCATCACTGGTGACTTTAAATGGTTTGACTCCTTCTGCTTCCAGATTTGGCTGAATGCCAACCTGATGCAGGATGCTATCGAGCTGTTCCAGTCCAACCGCAGCATTCCGTACAACGCACGCGGCAAGGCAATCATCGAGGCGTCCTTCTCCGATACGCTGAATCAGGGCATCACCTTTGGTGGCATCCGTACTGGCGTAACACTGTCCAGTTCTCAGATTTCCGAGATTCAGAACGCAGTAGGCGCTGACATCTATCCATCGCTGATTGCTAAGGGTTACTACCTGTATATCGCAGACGCCACTCCTACTCAGCGTCAGGAGCGCACAAGCCCTAGCATGACCCTGTGGTACTGCGACGGCGGTTGCGTGCAGAAAATCACTCTCGCAAGCATTGAGGTGCAATAAATGTCCAACACTATTACAAGCGCTGATTCAATCTTTGCCCTCACTGTTACGAACCTGTTCCCCAGCGCTCAAACGCTTGAGGGATACGCAGCGGACGCGATGTTTGCTCTGGGTGATACAGAAATGGCGGTTTCCGTCCGTGGCGCTGACGGAAAACTCTCTGGCGGTTTCGTATTCGGTGAGTATCTACAGACGATCACAATCATGCCTGATAGCCCATCTCGTGAACTGTTCGAGACCTGGCAACTGACGTCACTGACCTCGAAAGCAGTATTCCGCTGCAACGCAACAATCATTCTCCCGGCGATTAGTCGCAAGTTCACGCTGACCAACGGCATCCTGCAGCGCGTAAAAGCCATCCCTGATGCGCAGCGAGTACTGCAGGCAATGACCTTCCAGATTAACTGGGAATCAGTTGTTGGCGAAGCGTACAACGCATAAGGACTAACATGGCACGCAAAGAGATTTTCTACACCGTCGAAGATAAAGGCCGAGATCATGGGAAGGTTTTCTACATTCGCGAAATGTCAGCTACTCAGGCTGAGTGGTGGGCAATTCGTGCCGGACTGGCAATGGCTAAAAACGGCGTTAATCTTCCGGATAACTTTTCAGATATGGGTATGGCAGGCATGGCGAAAGTCGGCCTCGAAATGGTGGCTAAAATCCCTCCAGAGGATGCACGGCCTCTCCTGGACGAACTGATGAAATGTGTACAGGCTGTTCCAGACCCAGCCAATCAAAGCGTTAAGCGCAACCTGATTGACGATGACACTGAAGAAGTTATCACTCGCCTGAAACTTCGCAGCGAAGTGTTCAAGCTCCATGTTGATTTTTTCACAGCCACCGCCAGTTAGACATCCCTCCGGTGATGGGCCAGCAAATCGCTGGCCTTGCCGAGTACACCAACGTGCCTAAAACAATAGCGACTGTCATGTCATCGGGTAAATGCTCGCTGACAGAGCTAAGCACGACGCTTGGTGTGCAGGATTTATGGTGGTGGCTGGAAATTATCACCATTGATAATTACAACCAAATGGTAATCGACAGAGCAAGTGAGGCCTGGTAATGGCAACAGTTATAGATGCCCTGGTTGTCACTCTGGGCCTTAATGCTTCTGGATTCAAAAAAGGCAAGAGTGAGGTCTCAGAAGGCTTAGACCAAACTAAGAAGCAAGCGGAATCAACTGCAAAGGACATGGAGGCTTACGGTAAGAAAGCCTCTTCGTTCTTTACCAGTATTGGGAAGAGCATGCTGGCGCTTGCTGGTATAGCTTTGAGTGCTAATGGCGTTAAAAACTTCATCAACGACACGACCAAATCTCTGGTTGATTTAGGCGTGCAGTCGTCCGCCATAGATACGTCTGCTAAAGCTCTCGATGGATGGGTTAAGTCAGCAGATGCGGTTGGCTCATCGGCGGCATCAATGAGCTCAAACCTACAGAAGTTCCAGAGCTCAATATCTCAGTTTAACTCTGGATTTGGTGCTGACGATACGCTCAATACCCTCTTTGCCTTCAGCGCCCAGACCGGAACCAAGTTCGATACCACCCAGAATGCAAGCCAAATCATGCAGTACCTGGCTGAAAACTGGAATAAGTTGAACAAAAACCAGCAGCGAATGTACGGGCAGAGGCTTGGCTTCGATAATGCAACTGTGCAGGGTCTATCTAGCGGACGTCTTCTGGACTTGCAGAAGTCATTCGAAGGAACGTCCAAACAAACCGACGCTCTGACAGAAAAAGCCAGGCGCTTAAATGAGCAGTTCGTCAGAGTCAGGCAGTCGTGGGAGTCCACCTCACTAACCCTGTATGAAAATCTTCTGCCTGCAGTATGGAAGATTCTGGAGGCACTCAACTCAATGAGCGCGTGGGTAGAAAGGCATGGACCTGAGATTAACGCCTCATTTGATGAGCTAGGGAAAACATTCTCTATCCTCTGGAAGGATGTCACTGACGTCTCTAAGGCTGTAGGCGATCTTCTTAGCATCGATACGAAAGACTGGACGTTATCTGGTGACATTAAAAACCTCAATCAAAATCTCGATGAGGGCCGTCAGACCGTTGAGCTGATTATCGACGCCTTCAAAAGCTTGTTTAATCTGGACTTCTCGACATTTGGCGACAAAGTTAAATCCCTCTTCAAGATGGGCAGTGGTGATGATGCTCTTCCTGGTGTAACGGATAGCGCAAACTCTGCCGCTGACTGGATTAAAGATAAAACCGGCTTTGACACCCGCAGTGTAGGTAAATGGCTGGGAGAAAAAGCAGAAGGGTTGAGAGACCTTTTCTCAGGTGAAACGTCACGCCTTGAGAAGCAATACGGCCTTCCTGAGGGGCTTCTAGATGCACAGGTAACCCAAGAGTCAGGTTGGAATCCAAATGCTGTCTCAGGAGCTGGCGCGAAGGGTTTAATGCAGTTCATGCCTGGTACCGCCAAAGACTTCGGTATTCATGGGAAAGAATTCGACCCAATGAAGTCTCTGGAAGCTGGTGCCAAATATATGGGCTCGCTTCTCCAGAGATATGGTGGCGATCTGCAGAAAGCCCTGACTGCTTATAACTGGGGAATGGGCAACCTTGAGAAGAAGGGGATGGCAAATGCCCCTGAAGAGGCAAGAAACTATGCGCCTCAGATTATCTCAAGAATGCAGGCATCACAGCGCTACTCATATCAGGCTGGTTCGGCTACAGGTGGTGGCGGGACAAATATCACATTCCAGAACACCACAATAAAAACAGAGTCGAGAACCCTGGATAGCCTGGCGAAAGAGGCCGCGAATAAAGGCATGGCTCAGAGCAGCCTTACTCAAACCTTTCTCACGGGGCAAAACAGCTAATGTTTAGTTTAAACGAAACAACGCTCCTCAGTGCGATCAACAGCGGCAATATCTTCTCCATAATCAACAGTACCCTTTCGCCTGGTTACGGGATTTACCTGAAATCAGGCTTAAGGGCATTGTCTCCGTCCTCGTTCCTGGGGATTGAGTATGGGGCAGATGCTTCAGTAGTTTCCGCGCCAATTGAAGAGGGGTCATATACCAGCTTTAACAAGGTTAAGCGACCGGCCATCATCAGGGTTTTGTTTAACCTTGAAGGATGGACAGGGTTTAGTGGAAGCATCCCCAACCTGACCAACTTCACACTGACGAGTCGCTCAGACATGCTGGCGGCGCTGGATGCGATGGTTGCTGATGCGCAGGTGTACGACATTGAAACACCGGACACGACATACGAAGACTATGACCTTGTTAGATACAATTACCGGACATCAGAACGTGACGTAACACTACTGACTGTAGAGGCTATATTTCAGGCCGTTCTACAGGAGGCCGAGGTAGGACTGTCTAACGCAACAGCAAACAACCAGCCATCTCAAAATGCCATATCAAAAGGAGGGGCAGTTGATGCAAAGCAGGTTAACGCCAACGCATCAGAAAGCACTCTTGATGATGTGAAGGGTGCCTTAACCGGGCTTAAGCAGTCATTAAGCAGCGCTGCAGTGTCAGTTGCTACCTCAGTGAGTAATGCTGTAACCAGCGTAACTTCGGGGGCTACAAGTGCCATAAATGGTGCAGCTACTTCCGCTATTAATAATCTTTCAGCGACAGTTGACGAACTGGTGAAGGGGTTATCCTGATGCAGACGATATCTCTCCAGCCGGTTAAGGGGCAGACATTACAGGTTTCACTCGGCGGTCAGCGTGTAACTCTAAGAATTAATCAGAGAAGCACCGGCATGTTTATCGATGTGGCGTTAAGTGGGGTCTGGATAGCTCAAGGGGTTCTTTGCCTGAACTGCAATAAAATCATCAGATACCCGTACCTGAAGTTTAAGGGTGAGCTGTTCTTTGCAGACACAAAAGGCGATTTTGATCCTGTTTATGATGAGCTAGGTTCACGCTTCAAACTTTTCTACGCCACGGAAGAAGAGATGAGCAATGTCCTATAAAAAGCGCAACATTAAAATCCAGTTCACTCTTACGGACCAGGTATTTGATGGTTCTCAAGGTCCATCACAGGACAACGTTCTCACCATAGAAAACGCCAAAGCTATCGTTGAATACAACGGCTATGGTGGTTCTGCGCTTACCACATTGTCATGCCGGGTTTATGGCCTGAGCCTGAGCAATATGGCGAAGTTAAGCTATGCGGGAAACCTGAGAGGACCAACGAAGAATAACTACATGAAGGTCTGGGCACAGGATGAGCTTATCTTTGTGGGGACGATAACATTTGCCACAACCGATTTTAATGAGGCTCCTGATGCTCCTTTGGTCATTGAGGCTCATGCGCTAGGTGCAGAAAGGTCTCTCCCGTCACAACCATTCTCTGTAGAGGGAAGTGTCGATGTTATCGATGCGATAAGGTCAATCGCCGAC
The DNA here is from genome assembly GCF_000025565.1 of Enterobacter cloacae subsp. cloacae ATCC 13047. Classification (NCBI taxonomy): domain Bacteria; kingdom Pseudomonadati; phylum Pseudomonadota; class Gammaproteobacteria; order Enterobacterales; family Enterobacteriaceae; genus Enterobacter; species Enterobacter cloacae. The sequence goes on along the minus strand of NC_014121.1, from coordinate 3,642,593 downwards.
CCTCTGGGGATTATGGTTTCCGTGCTTGAGGACATCAAATTTCCACTCAGCAACCCACATGTAGTAGGCGACCCAGTAAGCCAGATTATCCAGTTGGCGAAGTCCGCAAATCTGAATATTGACTGCAGCACTGGAATTATCCGCATCTGGTCAATTAACGGATCGTGGGATGACATTGTTCCTTTTGTTTCCAAAGAGCATGGCCTGATTGGCTATCCGACATGGACAAGAGACGGTCTATACCTCACGACAATGTTCTCATCAAACCTCATAGCTCCGAGAAAGATGAAGCTCGAAACTGACCTTCCTGGCGCTTCAGGGATGTACACCATAAATACTGTAAGGCACATCATCTCGGCCTGGGTTGAAGGCGGTCCGTGGTTTTCATTTGTCGTAGCGAACCAGGAGACGGAGCTGTAAATGACAAAGAAAGGTGAGTTTTCCTTTAAGCCGCAGGATGTGAACTGCGAGGCAAACATTAACGAATTTATTTTCAATACGTTAATGTCTCGAAATGCCTTCATCCAGCTCGTGATCGTAAATAAGGTAAAGGATGGCCCGCTACTCGATGTCACTCCACTGGTAAGTGGATTTGCCGCTGATGGTTCAAGGAATAGCAATACGCCGGTATTCAATGTGCCAGTGTGGAGGCTTCAGCGCGGGGCCAGTGCAGTGATTATGGACCCAGTGGAAGGTGATATAGGCCTCATGCTCTGCTGCGACAGAGACATTACCAACGTCAGAAATGAGAAGAAAGAATCCCTCCCGGCGTCTCTGCGCGTACACAACAAATCAGATGGCATCTATCTCGGTGGAGTGCTGAACGCAGAGCCAAGCCAGTATGTGAAGTTCGCAAATGATGGGATTGACATTGTCTCCCCACTGGTTGTGCAGGTAAACGGCAACACAGTTGTGGTCAATGCCGACGACAAAATCTCGCTCAATGCTCCAATCATTGAGGCAAACGGGCAGCTTACTCAGGGTTCTGGTAGCTTCGGTGGTAACGCGACATTCGGTGGAACGATTACCGCGACAGGAGAAGTCACGGGGAACGGCATTCACCTCAGTACGCATAAACATGGCGGCGTACAAACAGGCTCCGGAAACACCGGAACGCCAACAAACTAACCCGCGTCGGCGGGTTTTTTATTGCCCGGAGTTTACATGCTCACCAAATCACTGCTTTTGACTGACCAGTGGGATATCACGCTAGACGACACCGGAAGCATGGCAATCACAGCCAATCCTTACGCAGTAGCGCAGGATGTAGCGTGCGCGTGCTCAACATTCCTCGGTGAGCCCTGGTATGACACCACGCTGGGGATTCCGTATTACGAGCGAATTCTCGGTCACTGGCCAGGCACTCAGCTCATCAATACCAAAATGGCAACTGAGGCCAAAAAACTCCCTTACGTTCAGGCTGCATTCTGCACCACAACTGTTGGCAAAGCAGATCGCCTTGCATCCGGCGTCATGACTATAACCGACACGAACAACGTTCGGACCACAATCCAATTCTGAGGTAACAAATGGCTGAAGTAACAGTTAGCACAGCCGTCCCCTCTGTCACGTTTTCCGCTACCGGCATTGCCGTTCCTGATGAGATAGACATTCTCAACGGGCGATTAACTGACCTTGATACCGCCATGGGCGGAGGGATGAGTAAGAGTCTGACGACTCCGCAGGGACAGATTGCCATGAGCGATACGGCAATCATCGGAGACAAGAACGACAACATGGCATGGCTGGTTAACCAGATTAACCCTGACTTTGCTGAAGGTCGCATGCAGGATGCGATTGGACAGATTTACTTCATTGACCGTATCGCAGCAATTGGCACAACGGTAACTGCTACGTGTACCGGTCTTGTCGGAACGGTTATCCCGGCTAACAGCATTGCGCAGGATACCAGCGGTTACCTGTACTTCTCTCTGGCTGATGCTGTTATCCCATCGTCTGGCGCTGTCGATGTCGTGTTCCAGAATCAGGCATCTGGCCCCATTGCATGTCCCATTGGTGCTTTAAACACGATTTACCGTGCAATACAGGGATGGTCAGGTATCACCAATGCTACTGCCGGGGTGTTGGGTAATGAAGTAGAGAGTAGGGCTAACTTTGAGTATCGCCGCAAGCAGTCGGTTGCTGGTAACTCCAACAATCAACTCGGAGCGGTATACGCCAACGTACTGGCAGTCAGTGGTGTCACTGATGCATACGTGACGCAGAACAACACCAGCCTGACGGTTACGAAGGGATTCACTAACGTATCTCTGGAGCCTCATTCGCTCTACGTATGCGTGTACGGTGGCGCGTCGGAAGATATCGCAAAAGCGATCTGGCAGAAGCTTCCTCCGGGACCGTCAATGGTTGGCAACACCACATACACGGTGGTGGACGATGTTAACTACGTTCAGCCTTACCCTGAATATGAAATTAAATGGGAAACTCCATCAGCGGTCAGCGTCTATTTCAAGGTAGAACTGGCAGACAATAACGCCCTTCCTGGTGACATCGTTGACAGAGTTAGAACCGCCATCCTTAGCTCTTTTAATGGCGAGGATGGCGGAACAAGAGCACGTATTGGCTCAACCATTTATGCAGGCCGTTACTACGCAGGTGTTCAGGCCATTGATAGTGACAATGTAGATATCTTCAGCATCACAATCAGCCGTGACGGAACGACATATCAAACATCTGCATCCTTTGGCATTGATGAAGTGCCAACACTGGACGCATCTAACATCTCGGTGACACTGGCATGATAAACGTCGCGGATACCATCCTGACGCAATATGCCGACAGCCCGAAACTCAAATCCCTGATTTACTCGTTCAATGAAGCCGTAGGTATCGAAGGCTTTCTCGATGATTTCTATGACGTGATATGGAATATCGAGACGGCAGACACCTACGGTCTGGACGTATGGGGAAAAATCGTGGTTGTCAGCAGGCAGCTGACGGTGACAGAAAACCAGATTTATTTCGGCTTCAACGAAGCATCTTCAGAGCCTCCGGTCGTTGATGACCCACAACCTTTTAACCAGGCACCTTTTTACTCTGGCGAACTTTTAACTTCAACTGTAACCCTCACAAATGATATTTACCGCAAGTTAATCATGATGAAAGCTGCGGCAAATATCTCAGACTGCACCATTCCAAACCTGAATAAATTACTGATGTTTATGTTCGGCGACAATGGCAAATGCTACGTCAGAAATGATGGTGAAATGGTCATGAGTTACGTATTTGAGTTTCAACTTACTACAGCAGAGCTTGCAATTGTCCAGAGCTCAGGCGCACTTCCTGCCCCTATTGGGGTGACAGTTAACATCGTTCAGCAGGTATGACATGAACTTCACAGATATCCCGGCACGGATTCTTAAAGCCTTTGGCCTTAATGGCCTGAAAAACACCATCCCTACAGATTCCAGCACATCAACGGATAACAACGGCGTTGCCACATTCGATAAAGGTTTTCCGCAAATTACAATGCAGCCATTAAGCGCAGGCGGCATTCCTCCATCCGGTAAGGATATGAACGGTATTCTTTACGCCTTAAGCCTGAAAGAGCAATGGGCTGACGCTGGCATGAGCTACCCGTTCAACAGCGACTTTGCCACCGCCATATCGGGATACCCGAAAGGCTCAGTTCTCCTGAACTCTCAACAGTCCGGGAAATGGCTGAACCTAACCGATGGTAACTCTACTTCGCCAGAATCACTGACGGGTGCAAGCACCGGCTGGGTGCCATTAGATAACTACGGTGTAACGACCATCACCGGACTTGCGGCAACCAACGTCACGTTAAGTTCATTGCAGGCGGCAAAAGAAAGGATCGTACTTACTGGCACGCTTACAAGCAACATTGCCATCATTTTCCCGGCATGGATGGCTTCATGGACGGTGGTAAATAACTGCACTGGTGCATTCACTGTAACCTGCAGAACGGCTTCTGGAACAGGAATTACGGCAGCAACCGGTACGACAGAAAAGTTGTATTGCGATGGTGTGAATATCACTCGCGATTTTGGCACGGCGTCACAACGAAACGTAGGTGACGGATCGGGAAATATACCTGACATGTCGTTTTTTCAAAATTCTAAATCATCATCTGGTTACGCCAGACTTCCCGGTGGGGTAATCATACAATGGGGGACAGCTAGCACAGGAACATCTGGTATTACTGTCAATTTTCCAATTCCTTTTCCCACATTAGTTGGCTCTGTTACCGCAACTGATTCTGGTGGAGCTCAGGCAAACTCAGTTGGGCTTACAGTTCTTTCTCTCTCGCAGGTTAGCTTCTTCGGAAGGGCAATTCAAAGCGGAGCCGCAAGCAACACTGCGGTTCGATGGATAGCTATCGGATATTAAACTGGTGAAATAATGTCTATTTCAGATACTAAAAATGCCCAAAAATATGCATCCATCGCCGAGACGGCTGCAGCACAAGCGAAGCTATACGCTGAAAAACTTGAGGGAGCACCTGATTATGCCGCTCAGGCTGAAGCTGCTGCAGAACAGGCCAGCGACTCAGCGCAATCAGCACTTACCGCACAGAATGGTGCTAACGCTGCAGCTGGTCAGGCAAGTGCTTCAGCTAACGAAGCGGTACAGGCCGCTGCTGATGCAGAAGGAGCGGCAGAGGCGGTATTTGGCAGCTCACTACATGCACCGACAGGGGAAGTATTAAGCACCCTCCCTTCAGCAGCAGGTCGCGTTAACACTGTTCCTGTGTTTGATAGTGCTGGCGATGCTGCTGTAAAGGACATTGCTGATTTCGCCATCCTGGATTCTAACGGAAAAATCCCCGTATCTATGATTCCAGCAGTGGCGCTGTCAGAAGTGTTCGTGGTGAACAGCCAGGCTGCAATGCTCGCTCTTGATGCGCAGGAGGGTGATGTTGCTAAGCGTACAGACCTTGGTTACTCGTTTATCCTAGCTTCTGAGCCAGCATCAACTCTGTCTAACTGGGTACAAGTCAGTGACGATGTTCTGGCACAGCTTGGCCTTTCAACCGGGGCCACTGAGGTTGGCGCAGTTGATGATGATAACAACTCCACTACCGTTCAGGGCGCTCTTGCGCTGAAGGCATCTAAGGCCTACTTGTCAGCAACAACTGGCGCAGCGCGAGTAAACACATCAAGCGGCGCCACTGTGCAGGCTTTGTTTGACCAGCTGACCGGTGGAACATTCAACCTAAAGTACAGGAACTACACCGTATACAATCGGCTGGATGAAGAGCTTAGTGTGGCTTCTATTGCTGGAGTTGATCCGACAGGCGCTACTGATTCGACGGCAGCACTGCAAGATTTCTTTGATACGCTGCCTAACGGCTCAGAGGTTTATTTCCCTGCGGGGACATATAAGATTACCGGTCTGGTGATAAAGAACCATAGCCTTAAAATTCGTGGAGCCTACCGTTACCCATACGGCCAATCGACAACAAAGATAAAAGCTGGCGCGGACAATATCACGCTGATGAAGTTCACGGGCAATGGCTGCCGCATTGAAGGCTTACTGTTTGAAGGTTTCGAAGCCAACGCCACCACCAATGGATTCGGTAAAGGCACAACATGTAAAGGTTTGAATTTTGAACCGGCAACAGGCACTCTTGCTGATATTGACTCAACTGTGAATGACTGTATTCTTTGGTACTTCCAGACCGGGATTGAAGGGCACGGCAGGAATTTAACCGTTACATACACAGGGTTCACGTTCTGCCGTTTCTGTGTGGATCTGTATGGGGTGGTAAGTGAGCAATTCCGTGGTCATGTCCTAAACAATAACCGTTTCCATTCCTGCGGCGGCACCGAAGCGGCTACTAACCCCACTATTCTGAATTCCGTTTGTATCAGGTTAACGACGCCTAACACCAATAACGTCGATAATTACGCAGGTAATATTTCTATTCTGAACAACGTGTGTGATGGTGGTTGCTACCAGTTCTTCAAAGGTCCTTTCCATCGTGGCAGCATCATGGCAGACAACAACATGTTCCGTGTTGGTGGTGCAGGTGCGATTGTCATCGACGTAGATAACACATCAACTGCGGGCAATACCAGTGCGGACGGCGCGCTTATTTCTGATAACATAATGGGCGGTTTCGACCTACCTGTTTATCAAAATGGCGTTCAATATTGCCCTGATATGGGTATTAGATTAACGCAAGTGCGCGGTGCGATACTTTCCGAAAACCTTATTAACAAGGTATGGAAGGACGGGATTAAGCTGGTTAACTGTTCCGAAATAGTCATAACCGCAGAAGTTAAAGATCCTAGCGCAATTGTAAAACAATCGACTGCAACGCTTTACAGTTCAGTTGATATCGATGCGAACTGTGAAAACATAATGATCCCGCACCTTATGACCCGTTGCACCATAGCAGGCTCACAGTTAGCTGCATACGTCAAGACCGCGTGTGCCTCTACAGTCATTGGTGAATTGTACGGTAGCGCAAGCTACACCGCCGCAGGGCCTGTTGTTGAAACTGGCAGTGGTTATACGGTTGGCGATGTTTCTGCGGTTTCATCCAGAACTAAACGCACCGCTATAGCCGGACTGATTACCGGTTCCAACTACCCAGCAGGAAACTACAAGCCTGGTGATGTTTGCAAGTACATTAACCCAGCAGTTACTGGCTACAAAGAGGCTGTTTGTACTGTTGCTGGTAACGGTTCAGGAGCCACATGGAAGAATTCAGGTGCGCTAGTATAAAAAAAGGCGGCTTACGCCGCCTTTACTCCTCGATGTATTGTAGCCCATGATGCAAGCATATAAAAGACGAATGCGAAGAGTCCAGCAAGAACCTTCAGAGAGAACAAATAGAATATCTCACCCATGGTAACCGCTCTAAATATTGAGTCCATAATCTTTACGCCAAAAAATACCAATATGACGTCTGAAATCAATATTGCTCTATAGAATATATGATAGCCTGCTCCTACAATTATCCCTAAAATTGCTGCAGGTACTACAGATAGAGGAAAACCAAAGAAATAAATTAGATTAACAGGACTACCCATAGTCATGGTAATTCCTTTATCAGCAAACCACTGGAATATCGATGGTGGACTAATAATAGACATAAGGTAAAATATTCCCGTCGAAAATTCATCAGAATTACCTATGCCAATGAAATTACTCATTATCTCTCCCAGACCCTTACTACTCATATTGGATGAGTTGTCAAGTGCCCACCACATCTGCCCCTGTAAAACAATCCTGTCTACAACTCTATCAATGCCATTCCCTGCACCACTTATTGCAACATAACTTAAATACGATGCTGACATCATAGCCGTTACAAAGATCACTGAAATAAATAAGAACCTTGTGCTAAAAATAAGCTTCCCGATGTTAACTTTCAGCAATATAACAATAGGTATGATGAATGTCATCGTGGCATATAGCATGCCTGAAAACTTGTCGCCAACCGAAAATTGAGCAAGTAAAGAAACCACAAAAAGTATTACGTATCGTTTTTTACGTGATAAACCATATGCAAGACCAATAAAGACTGTGAACTGAGAGAGTAAGAATTTTACATACTCAGCCCATTTTGGCGCAATGTTAGCCCAGTAATAATATCTGTCTACACCATAGTCATTTGGGTGCCCATATATCACATGAACAATAAATAGTGTTACTGTGAAGGCAAAGAACGCTATAACAACACAGTTAAGTAATACTTTGTTGAATTTATTGGACATGCCAAACCTAACAGATCTCATTCTGCTAAGGTATTTAAAAGTAAAAAATGAAAAGAAGAAAATAACAAAACAAAGAGACATTATCCTTGCTGTTGCTCCGCTCAGACTGGAATAATATTTAACCTCACTTAACCATTGACCTGATTCTGCAATAGCGCAACAAATACCAGCAGTGGTAAAAGCAAGCATTACCTGCGCTGAAAGAATCCCATAGGAGTAATTCTTCCTTATAAAGTATATGCAAGTGCTAAGCCATAAAAATATGGAGCAATAATTTATTATCGTGCTACCATCTGAAAAGACAATATTGGCAACGATTATACAAATCCACAACCCACAAATAAAAGCAATTCCCATAATATCGCACTCTAGTTATGCTAAGAAAATCATAAACATACGGAATCTATCTTACAACGTGAGGATAAGACTCTCGAGCATTCATTAACTTCACCAAGTAACAGATCTGAATATATGGGGTGGATAACTATCCCAGGCTCATCAATTAAAAGATTTTGCATATAATCAGCAAATCCATAAATATTTATAACTTTGTATCTTTGTCGAAGAGAATTGACATATTCAACATCAATGAGTTCATGTTTTACTATGTAATTGCTAAATATTTGTTGGTCTTTTTCGCTCACAGAACTGTAGATAACATCTCCATCAAGGGATTTTAAAAAGCTATAAATCTTTGATTTAAGCGATTTCGCATCCTTTTTGCTTTTGCAATAGTTAGAATAATTTACACCATTAAATAAGTGGCACACACCTTTTTTAATGGGCTCATCTCCGAAGATTTGTATATGCTTCACATTGTTCATCACGTTATCAAAATCTTTATAGATTGAATAATGCAATACTGATTCTGCTTTTACCAAGTCAAGGTTATATCTATTCCCATTTATAAAATGAAATGCTTTCAATAATGCCGATCTAAAGCCTAACCCAGAGCGGCCAGTAAAATATCTACTGGAAGGAGTAATGTTTGCAGTGCCATCGTCAAACGTCTTTATTGTCGCACCTTTGGTGAAACTGATTGCATAGTGAGCGAGGCTGTCATCTATACATGCAACATATATTTCGTCAACATTTCCTATGCTTGATATGAATTTTCTCATTCTTCTAACACCGGATAAACTCCTGGCCCTGTGTATCAACTTTGCATACTTCATGAAAGAAGACAGTCTTACGAAAGAAGAATGAATCTTGTCGTTCAGGCCATCACAAACATACAACAAAGAGCACTCATGGAGGGAAAGGCCCTCCTCATCAATTATCCTTGCAGCAATCATGGCCTGAAGAGGCGTGTTACATAAAAAAAGCTTCATGGCTTTATCCAGATAAAATGTTTCTAAAAGTTGAAGGGATTCTAGCATTACACCAACAAATGATCGACAGATGCACAAAGGTGCTTGATCGACACCGCCGATCAGTAATACTGTATTAATATACAGTATCTATCGGAGGTTAGTTATGGGATTCCCGAGTCCTGCAGCAGACTTTGCAGAACAGCGCATATCGCTTGATGAGCGCATCGTGTCGAGACCAGCGGCTACGTACTTCATGCGTGCAGGCGCAACGCATTACCGGGAAGGCATCCTTAAAGGTGCAATGCTGGTTGTGGATGCTTCACTAAATCCATGTGATGGCTCATTGCTCGTCTGTGCAGTAGATGGAGAATTCAAGTTTAAGCGATACAGAACTCATCCTGAGTCCTATCTTGAGAATCTGGAGAATGGTAAGCGTGAAAGGCTGCGCAAGGTTGGTGAGATATCAGACGACGACAAGCCGATATTCGGAGTCATCACGTACATCATCAATGATGCGCGTTCTGGTGAGTTTGATGATTGTCCGGTGATGTGATGTTTTGTGTTAAGCTGACCGCATATCCCATCGCGCTATGTTGCAAACATGTAACAAGTCGGCATTCTTTCCATGTGATGAATTGAGTTGCTTTTATAAAACCGGACAACATACCGGACATAAAACGAAGTAATATCATAACGTAATCAGTAAAAACATGGAGTTAAATACAGAATGCGTCTCTTACTGGCGGAAGATAATCGTGAGCTGGCTCACTGGCTGGAGAAAGCGCTGGTGCAGGAGGGCTTTGCCGTAGACTGCGTTTCTGACGGGCGCGCGGCCGATCATCTGCTGCAGGGGGAAAACTACGCGGTAGCGATACTGGACATCGGTATGCCCGGTTTTGACGGCCTGGAGGTGGTGCACCGTTTACGTAAACGCGGCCAGACCTTGCCGGTGCTGTTTCTCACCGCACGCAGCAACGTGGCGGATCGGGTGAAAGGCCTGAACGCCGGGGCGGATGATTATCTGCCAAAACCGTTTGAGCTGGAGGAGCTGGACGCCAGGCTTCGCGCCCTGCTGCGCAGAAGCGAGGGGAGAACCCAGGAACGCCAGCGCCTTGGGGAGCTGGAGTATGACGACGACGGTTTTTTCCTGCTGCGCGACGAGCCGCTCTCGCTCACCCCGCGCGAACTGTCGCTGCTGAAGGTGCTGATGCATCGTCGCACCCGCCCCGTTTCCCGGCAGCAGTTGTTCGATCAGGTGTTTAGCCTGAACGACGACGTCAGCCCGGAGAGTCTCGATCTTTACATTCATCGCCTGCGCAAAAAGCTGAGCGGCAGCGGCGTGCGGATCACCACCCTGCGCGGACTGGGCTATGTGCTGGAGTGCGGCGATGAAGTGGGTTAAGCCTCAGTCGCTTTATCTGCAACTGCTGCTTTTTCTCGGCCTGCCGCTGCTGTTGTTGTGGGGATTATCGGCTTTTAACAGTTACGTCAGCGCCCTGCAGGCGGCGACCCAGGCGTACGACCGCACGCTGTTATCTTCGGCGCGTACCGTCTCTGAGCGGCTGGAGGTGCACAACGGCAAGCTGCTGGTTGATGTTCCCTGGGTGGTGCTCGACAGCTTTGAGCTGAACATGAACGATCGCCTCTATTACAAGGTGGTTGACCCGGAGGGGCGGGTGATCTCCGGCTATGACGATCTGCCGAACATGCCCCCCTCCACGTCGCGCACCACGCACTATCCCGCGCTGGCCTGGTTTTATCATACCGAGTATCGCGGCCAGGCGATCCGCGTGGCGAAGCTGCTCCAGCCGATTAACGAAGACAATGTTTCCGGTATGGCGGAGATCTACGTCGCCGAAACCTTGCAGTCGCGGCGCTATCTGGCCACTCAGCTTCTGTTTTCATCGCTCGTTTCGCAGGGGCTGCTGGTGCTGCTGACGTTGGTCTTAACCGCCTGGCTGCTGCGCCGCGTGCTGCGCCCGATGCGTCAGCTCTCCTCGCTGATGGTGCGCCGTGAGCCTGGGCTGCTGGCCCCGCTGCCGGAATTGCTGCCCTGGTCGGAAACGCGGCTGCTGATCGTGGCTTTTAACCGTTATATCGACAGATTACGCGGCGTGCTTTCCCGCCAGGAGCGCTTCAACGCCGATGCGTCTCATCAGCTCAAAACGCCGCTGGCGGTGCTCAAAACCCAGGTTTCCGTTGCCCTGACGCGAAACGATCCGGCCCTGTGGCAGGAGAGTTTACGCGCCATGAACGTGACGCTGGATAACACCATCGTCCTCACCGAACGGCTGCTGCAACTCTCCACGGTGAGGCGCAAAGAGCAGGGGGATCGCCAGTTTGCGCCGGTGGACCTGGTTCAGGTGGTGCAGAACTGCTGTTTCTCCAGACTGACGCAGGCGCGCAGCAAGGCGATCGATTTGGGTTATGACGGCATTCAGCAACCCGTCTTGATAGACGGTGATGAGGTGCTGCTGGGGGAGCTGTGCGCCAACCTGCTTGAGAACGCGATCAAGTACACCCCGGCAGGAGGCATCGTCACCGTGTTCCTGCACACCGACGCGGGCGGCGTTGAGCTCAGCGTGGAGGATAGCGGGCCCGGCATCGAAGACAGCCAAATTCATCAGGCAGTACTGCCTTTCCATCGGCTCGACAACGTCGGGGACGCCAGCGGATCGGGTATCGGGCTGGCGCTGGCGAGCGATATCGCCCGGCTTCACCGAAGCCACCTGCAGCTTTCCCGCAGTGAGGTACTGGGAGGGCTGAGCGTAAAAATGCGCTTTCTGTTGCTGACGTAAAAAAACCGCGCGTTTCAAATCGTTACAATCTACTTGCCCGCCGCACGCAGAGTGCTTGATCGCCAGGCGTCTCAGGTTAAAATCTCGCGGTTTTTTTGGGACTTTTCTATAAATTGCGCGGGAACACGATAATGAAAAAAGTGGCATTGATGGGCTTAGGCCTGATATTCGTTTCGGCGGCGGCTAACGCCATCAGCTTTAACGGCTCAGCGGGTCAGGATTACACCCATCTGGGCTTTGGCCTGGGTACCGAGACCGCCGGTCTGGCGATGACCGGCGGCTGGACGCATAACGACGACGATGGCGATGCGGCAAGCCTCGGCCTGGGTCTGAATATTCCTCTTGGCCCGTTCCTGGCCACCGTCGGCGGTAAAGGCATCTACACCAACCCGAACGACGGCGACGAAGGGTACGCGGCAGCGGTGGGCGGCGGTCTGCAGTGGAAAATTGGCGACAGCTTCGGCCTGTTTGGTGAGTACTACTACTCGCCGGACTCCCTCTCCAGCGGTATCGACAGCTATGAAGAAGCCAACGCGGGTGCGCGCTGGACCATCATGCGCCCAATTACCATTGAAGCGGGTTATCGTTATCTGAATCTGGCGGGCAAAGACGGCAACCGCGACAACGCGCTGGCTGACGGCCCGTACGTGGGCGTCAGCGCAGGCTTCTAACCTCTCCGGCGCGGCGTCCGTCGCGCCAGTTTCTCTCCTCTCCATGCCGGTGATTGCGCTATAGTGTTTTCACCATATAAGCGGGAGAATACAATGATTAATGTGGAGATGTTATCCACCGGCGACGAAGTGCTGCATGGACAGATTATTGATACCAATGCTGCCTGGCTTGCCGATCTTTTCTTTGAGCAAGGATTACCGTTAACGCGCCGCAATACCGTAGGCGACAGTCTTGAGTCGCTGGTGACCGTTCTGCGCGAGCGTAGCGAACACTGCGACGTGCTGATTGTGAACGGTGGGCTCGGCCCTACCAGCGACGATCTCAGCGCGCTGGCTGCCGCGACCGCCAAAGGCGAAGGGCTGGTGTTGCACGAGGAGTGGCTGGCCCACATGGAGCGTTTCTTCTCCGAACGTGGCCGCGTGATGGTACCCAGCAACCGCAAACAGGCTGAAATCCCGGCCAGCGCCGAACTGGTCGATAACCCGGTGGGTACCGCCTGCGGTTTCGCCGTTCAACTGAACCGCTGCCTGATGTTCTTCACGCCGGGTGTCCCGTCTGAATTTAAAGTGATGGTCGAACAGCAGATCCTGCCGCGCCTTCGTCAACGTTTTACCCTGCCTGAACCGCCAGTCTGCCTGCGCCTGACCACCTTTGGCCGTTCGGAAAGCGATCTGGCGCAGAGCCTCGATCACCTGCCGCTGCCGCCGGGGGTATCCATGGGCTATCGCTCTTCCATGCCGATCATTGAACTCAAGCTCACCGGGCCTGCCACGCAGAAAGCGGCGATGCTGGCGCTCTGGCCGGAAGTGCGGCGCGTGGCGGGCGAAAGTCTGATTTTCGAGGGCACGGAAGGGCTACCGGCGCAGATTGCGAAGCATCTGCAGTCGCGCCAGCTGAGCGTCACCCTCAGCGAGCAGTTCACCGGCGGCCTGCTGGCGCTGCAACTGTCGCGCGTTAATGCTCCGCTGCTGGCCAGCGAGGTGGTGCCGTTCCAGCAGGAGACGCTGGCGCAGACGGCGCGCTGGGCGTCAGAACGCCGGGTCAACCATTTTGCCGGGCTGGCGCTGTTTGTCGGGGGTATGGATGAGGAATATCTCAACTTTGCGCTGGCTACGCCGGAAGGGACGCATGCCTTAAGAGTCAAAATGAGTATCACCCGCCACAGCCTGGCGGTGCGTCAGGACGTCTGCGCCATGATGGCGCTGAACATGCTGCGTCGCTGGCTGGCAGGTAAAGAGGTGGCCAGCGAGCACGGCTGGATCAACGTGGTGGAATCGCTGTTCGTTGAGTGACCGGTTTGCCGGGGCGGCGGCCCCGGCGATACCTAACCCAGGGCCTTCGCCAGCAACGTGATCGGATGCTCGCAGCGCTTGCTGGTGGACATCTCTATCTGCCACTTGCAGGTTTCGCAGTCGGTCACCACGATATCCGCGCCGCTCTCCTCAATCTGGCGGAACAGCGGCGCGCCAATTGCCTGTGATGTTTCGTAATTTTCACGCTTAAAGCCGTACGTCCCCGCAATGCCGCAGCAGCGCGAATCCAGCACCGTCAGCTCCAGCCCCGGAATTAACCGCAACAGTTCCAGCGTGTAAAGCGCCCAGCCCATTTTTTCCATATGGCACGGCGTGTGGTAGACCACTTTCAGGGGTAAATTTTTCAGCGGTAGCGTCTGCCCGCTGTCCAGCTTGCGCCACAGGAAACGGGTTGCCAGCTCGATATGTTCGCGCAGGCCGGTATTGTCCACGTCCAGCAGGTGCGGATACTCATCGCGCAGCGTGAAGGTACAGGTCGAGGAGGTGGCCAGCACCGGAATGCCTTTATCGACGATGGCCTCGTGCAGCGACGAGACGTTGCTTCTGGCCTGTTTGCGTGCTTTATCGGTAAACCCGTTGGCGATCAGCGGCACGCCGCAGCATTTCTCCTTGTTCAGTAACTGCACGCCTGTACCCATGGCGTTCAGCACTTTCAGCAGATCTTTACCCAGTTGCGGATGGTTGTAGTTCACGTAGCAGCCATGGAAGAACGCGACCTGGTCGGCATACCGCGCCTGGTCTGCCGCTACGGATTTGTACCAGCGGCGGAAGGTGCCGTGGGAATATTTGGGCAAACTACGGTGATGGTCGATCTTAAGCGTGGCATCCAGCAGCTGGCGCACCGGTTTCAGCGAGGTCGCGGCGTTCACCAGCGGGGCAAACGGCGTGGAGACGCTGCCCATCAGATCGGTATGGCTAAGAATGGCATCGCGCAGCGACGGTTTTTGCGTGCTATAGCGTGCCCGGGCGCGCTGAATAATGTCGCCGATTTTCACATCCGACGGACAGGCGACTTCACAACGTTTGCAGTTGATGCAGTATTTCAGCGCGTCATCGTACAGCGCGCCGTCCTTCAGACGAAGGCGCTCGCCGTCCGGCCCGGCCTGTTTCGGACCGGGATAGCGCGGGTTAACGCCGCTGACCGGGCAGACGGTGGTGCAGACCGTGCATTTGATGCAGCTTTCAAAGCGGGTATCGTTCATTGTTCAGCCTCCGTGCGCTGGCAAATCTGCTCTGCCACATAGAGCGCCGTTATGGCGCAGACGCCGCCGCCGCAGCCCTGGGCGATAGGATCGTATCCGCCCAAAAGCGAGCCGATGGCGTAGAGATTCGGTACTGACTTTCCTGAAAGTTGCGGATGCAGCTGGTTATCCACGATTACGCCGAACTGCTGCCACGGCTGTGGGGCAAAGAAATCGCTCTGATACCAGTCCGCGCGAGAGGCGCTCTGGCGGACGTCCAGCCCCATAATCGCCTCGCGAATGCCGTCCCGACTGCTCAGCAGACCGTTGCTGAAGAAACTGCCGCTTGCCAGCACCGCGTAACGCGTACGAAGCGGAATATCGTCGTGGTTGCGGGTCCAGATTTCGCTCACCGAGCCGTCAGTCAGGGTGATTTTTTTCACTTCATCACCCGCCATCCACACGCCTCCCTGGGCCACAAACTGGCGCTGAAGCTGGGTATGCAGGCGAATACCGGGTACGGACGGAGGAAGCGTTGGCAGCAGGCCGAGCGAGCAGGGCAGGCGGTCGGACAGCCAGCGCCACAGCCGGTTGTCCTGTAAGCCAAAGCAGGCGGGCATAAACAGCGCATCGCATCCTTTTGCAAGCGGTTTGAGCGCCTCATACAGCAGCGGCCATTTCTCTTCGTTATCGAGCAAACGGGCAATATTCACCGCGCGGAACTCGCTGGGGTTGTCGCGCAGGACATCCAGCTCAGGAAGGTCAATCTCTGCCGTTTCAGCGTTGACCCCCTGGCGACTGAGCGAGGCCGCTGCCAGATGGGGCTGAAAATCCAGAAAACCGCTAATGCCCACCACCCGCACGCGCGTGGCCTTGAACGGAGCAACGGGCACCTCCTCCGGGCTGAGCCAGGCGGAACGCAGGGTGCCAAGCGGCGTGACGCGCGCGTGATTTTGCCTGGCGCTCCCCTGCATACGTGCGCCGCAATCAGCCAGCAGCGCTTCGGTTTCCAGGGCAAAGCGGTCAATGTGCTGCGCGCCAGTCAGGTGATAAGGATGCTCTGCCGGCAGTTTTTCGCGGTACGTTTCGTCCACCAGATCCAGCGAGCCCGACGAGAAGTGCAGGGCGCTCTGGCCCCGGGTGATAATGGCGCAGCGCAGTCCCTGCTTCGTGAGTTTGATGCCACAGAGCAGACCCGCCAGCCCGCCGCCGACGATCACCGTATCAAATTTCATCGCGTTGCTCCTTCTCAAGACCGCAAAGCCCCTGGTACACCCAGCGGGTAAATTCGCTTTCACGCAGGGCATCGCCCCAGGCGACAGGCTGAATGCCTTTCCAGCGCTCGTTCAGAAAATCGCTGAGCTGATCGAGCGACTGGGTGGCGGTGGTGGTATGAAAACGCTGCAGCAGCCCGGCGGCACGGCAGGCACACAGCTCCCCCTGACAGGTGCCCATCCCGACACGGGTGCGGCGGCGGAGATCGAGCAGGCTATTCACCGTCAGATTCTCCACCGCGTATTGCACTTCCCCGGCGGTAACGGCCTCGCACTCGCATACCAGACTGCGGCTCAGCCGTCCTTCACCCAGCCAGACCGGTGTTCTGTCGCCATGGCGATAGACAGCCGAACCACGCAGCGGGGCAGGCAGGGAGATAATTTTTTGCAGCGTTTTCTCGGTGGACTGGCGCGAGCCGGGCAGGGGCTGTTCTGCGGTCACGCACGGTTCGCTATTGCCCAGTTTGCGGCAGACAGCATCCGTCGCCCATTCGGCCATCAGGCGGTAGGTCATCAATTTACCGCCGGTGATGGTGATGAAGCCGTCCAGCCCGTCGCGCGCGGCATGGTCAAGCAGCACAATGCCACGGCTGACATTGCGTCCGCTCGGGTCGTTATCGCTGGCGACAAGCGGACGCACACCCGCGTAGGCGCGCAGGATGCGGGTCTGGGCCATCACCGGCGCCAGTTTTTCTCCTTCGCGCAGCAGGATGTCGACCTCTTCTGCGGTGACCCGATTGTAGTCAATCTCGCTGTAGTCAACGTGGGTGGAGGTGGTCCCGATTAACGAAATGGTATCGCCGGGGACAAGGATGTCTGCGTCAGACGGTTTACGGCAGCGGTTGATGACATGGTTATTAATGCGGTGGTCAAGGATCAGCAGCGAGCCTTTGGCCGGGAACATGCGCACAGATAAATCGGCGTATTCTGCGATGCGTTGCCCCCAGATCCCCGCCGCGTTGACCACCACAGCGGCATACAGCTCGCTGTGTTCGTTGTACTGCGTATCCAGGACCCGCACGCCCACGATGCGATGCCCCTCACGGATAAGCCCGGTGACCTGATGGCCGGTCAGGATCCGCGCGCTGTGCTCGCGGGCGTCCAGCATGTTGGCCGCCGTCAGACGAAACGGATCTACGGTGCCGTCCGGGACTTTTACTGCACCCGTCAGTGCCGGATTAACCGAAGGTTCGATGCGGCGTGCAAGGGCTGGGTCAATGGCTTGCGCCTGAATTCCCGCGGCCTGGCAGGCGGTAATGAAAGTTGACTGAAAGGCGAGATCGTCTTCGGGAAGCGTAATAAACAGGCCGTCGGTCGGTTCAATACAGTGGCGGGCGATACGTCGCAGGATCTGATTTTCGGCGATACATTCGCGTGCCGATTCGCCGTCGGTAACGGCGTAGCGGGCGCCGCTGTGCAGCAGGCCATGATTGCGTCCGGTAGCGCCGGTCGCAATATCATGGCGCTCCAGGAGCGTGACGCTCAGCCCTCTGAGCGCACAGTCGCGTGCGATGCCAGCGCCGGTCGCGCCCCCGCCAATGATAATCACATCGCTGTAGCGTGGATCGTGAATTGTCATTGTCATCCCTCTGTGTTCGTTTTTTATCATTTAGCCACATGAAAACTGTGGTTTGTTTGATTTCGAACACAAACGAGCGAAATTCGAAAGTTAAACGTGATTCCATGCGCTTTTTTTGCGCATGTTGTCATATTTCTGTAACAATTTGTGCGTTGATTCACAGTAACAATCACCGTGATTTCTTAACATCCCCGCCTTGCTGGAGTTTGGGGCAGTTAAACCCCTGTAAATTCAATACATGGCCACGGAGGCTGTCATGCTCAGTATCTTTAAACCTGCGCCGCACCGGGCGCGTCTGCCTGAGGCAGAAATAGATCCGCTTTACCGCCGCCTGCGCTGGCAAATCTTCCTGGGGATCTTCTTCGGGTATGCGGCGTATTACCTTGTGCGTAAAAACTTTGCCCTCGCCATGCCTTATCTGGTTGAGCAGGGCTTTTCGCGTGGCGATCTCGGGTTCGCGCTGTCGGGGATCTCCATCGCCTACGGCTTTTCGAAATTCATCATGGGATCGGTGTCGGATCGCTCGAATCCGCGCGTGTTCCTGCCAGCCGGTCTGATCCTGGCGGCGGCGGTGATGCTGTTTATGGGCTTTGTGCCATGGGCAACGTCCAGCATCGCCATTATGTTTGTGCTGTTGTTCCTGTGCGGCTGGTTCCAGGGGATGGGATGGCCGCCATGCGGGCGTACCATGGTGCACTGGTGGTCGCAAAAGGAGCGTGGCGGCATCGTGTCGGTGTGGAACTGCGCGCATAACGTGGGTGGCGGCATTCCGCCTCTGCTGTTCCTGCTGGGGATGGCCTGGTTCAACGACTGGCACGCTGCGCTCTATATGCCTGCCTTTGGCGCCATTCTGGTGGCGATTATCGCCTTTGCGCTGATGCGCGATACACCGCAGTCCTGCGGCCTGCCGCCGATTGAGGAGTACAAAAACGACTATCCAGATGATTACAGCGAGAAGCACGAAGAAGAGCTGACGGCAAAGCAGATCTTCATGAAGTACGTGTTGCCGAACAAACTGCTGTGGTACATCGCGGTTGCGAACGTGTTTGTTTACCTGCTGCGTTACGGCATCCTCGACTGGTCACCGACCTACCTGAAAGAGGTGAAGCATTTCGCGCTGGATAAATCCTCCTGGGCCTACTTCCTGTACGAATACGCGGGGATCCCGGGGACGCTGATTTGCGGCTGGATGTCGGACAAAGTATTTAAGGGCAACCGTGGCGCAACGGGCGTCTTCTTTATGACGCTCGTGACCATTGCCACCGTCGTCTACTGGCTCAACCCGCCGGGCAACCCGGGCGTGGATATGACCTGTATGATCGTCATCGGCTTCCTGATTTATGGTCCTGTTATGTTGATCGGTCTGCATGCGCTGGAACTGGCACCGAAAAAAGCAGCCGGTACGGCGGCAGGCTTTACCGGTCTGTTTGGCTACCTGGGCGGTTCGGTCGCGGCGAGCGCCATCGTGGGCTATACCGTTGACTTCTTCGGCTGGGACGGCGGCTTTATGGTGATGATCGGCGGCAGCGTGCTGGCGGTACTGCTGCTGATTGTTGTGATGATCGGTGAAAAACGTCACCACGCGGACGTGCTGGCGCGTCGTCAATAAGGAGCATTGCCATGAAATTAACTCAATTAGCGACCGGTCTGCTGCTGGCGGGCCTGATGACCGGCTCCGCACTGGCGGCGGATAAAATCGTTATTGCCCATCGCGGCGCAAGCGGCTATCTGCCGGAGCATACGCTGCCGGCGAAGGCGATGGCCTACGCGCAGGGGGCCGATTATCTTGAGCAGGATCTGGTGATGACAAAGGACGACCAGCTGGTCGTCCTGCATGACCACTATCTTGATCGCGTGACCGATGTGGCGGAGCGTTTCCCGGACCGCGCCCGTAAAGATGGTCGTTTTTACGCCATCGATTTTACTCTGGATGAAATCCGCTCTCTGAAGTTTACCGAAGGCTTCGAGATTGAAAACGGCAAGAAGGTGCAGGTTTATCCGGGACGTTTCCCAATGGGCAAATCTGACTTCCGTATCCATACCTTCCAGGAAGAGATTGAGTTTGTTCAGGGGCTGAACCACTCGACAGGCAAAAATATCGGTATCTATCCGGAAATTAAAGCCCCGTGGTTCCATCACCAGGAAGGGAAGGATATTGCCGCGAAGACGCTGGAGGTGCTGAAGCAATACGGCTACACCAGCAAGAAGGACAAAGTTTATCTCCAGTGTTTTGACGCCGCAGAACTGAAGCGCATCAAAACCGAGCTGGAGCCTAAGATGGGGATGGATCTCAATCTGGTCCAGCTGATTGCCTATACCGACTGGAACGAAACCCAGGAGAAGCAGGCAGACGGCAAGTGGGTAAACTATAACTACGACTGGATGTTCAAACCGGGCGCCATGAAGCAGATCGCGCAGTACGCCGACGGGATCGGGCCGGATTACCACATGCTGGTGGCGGAAGGTTCAACCCCGGGCCACGTGAAGCTGACGGCGATGGTAAAAGAGGCACACGCCAGCAAGATGCAGGTGCATCCGTATACGGTGCGCGCAGACCAGTTACCGCCGTACGCCACGGACGTGAATCAGCTTTACGAGGTGTTGTATAAGCAGGCGGACGTAGACGGGTTGTTTACGGATTTCCCGGATAAAGCAGTTTCATTCCTGCATAACAAGTAATACAAGGGGCCGTAAGGCCCTTTTTTATTCGGGCAGTAGGCCGGCCAGCCTTAGCTTTTTTTCCCATTCTGGCTCTGGCCCTAGCTGTTCTGCGACCAGGTTGACCAGCGCCTGGATCACCGGCGAGGCGCGACGCGTCTGGCGATACAGGGCCACAATGTTGCCACCATCCGGTTGCCAGCCGGGTAAAATGATATTCAGTTCTCCGCGCAATATCGCATCAGCACCTAAAAATAACGGCATGACCACAATCCCAAGTCCTGCTTTGGCGGCTTCCAGCAGGCTGAAAGCATTATCCGAACGCAGACGATTTCTGACGCGCCAGTTCTGCCGCTGCCCGTTATGCAGTAGCTGCCAGCAACCGCCTGGCGCACGGTGGGTATATAACAGTCCGTCATGCTGCTCCAGCTCAACGGGGTGCACAGGCGTGCCCCGTTGCGCCAGATAGTCCGGGCTCGCGCACAGCCAGGTCAGATTGCGCGCCAGCGTGCGGGCGATGAGCGTAGAGTCCGGGACGAGACCGAGGCGGATGGCGATATCAAAGTCGGGCTGATGCATATTAATCTGCCGATCTTCTGTCGAGATATCGAGAGACAGTCCCGGATGAGCGCCAATAAATCCGGCCAGGATCGTCGACAGATGGGTGGTCATAAAGGTATGCGAGGTGGCGATACGCAGCTCGCCGTGAAGCTCGCTGCGTGAGGGTGCCACGGCTTCTTCCGCCTGTGTGACTTCGTCAAGGATACGCACGCACTCCTGATAAAAAAGCAGACCCGCTTCCGTCAGGCTAAGGCGGGGCCCACGCTCCAGCAAGCTTGCGCCAAGCCGTTTCTCCAGCATCTTGACGCGCTGGCTGACCACCGATTTTGATGTTCCCAGCTTTGCCGCCGCGCCAACAAAGCTTTGCGACTCAACAACCGAAACAAACGTGCTCATCTCCACGAACTTGTTCACACAGGCGCTCCTTTATGGCTTATTCGGTTTACTATGCGCCGTTCAGGGAGCCGGAAAAACGGCTGGCGAGATATTCTGCCGCCATGATCACATCCGGGTTAGTCGCCTGAGAGGGAACGTCCGGGAACAACGAGGCATCGACGACAAACAGCCCGTTAATGCCGAAGACGTTGCCGCACGCGTCCACGACTGCTGCCGGATCGCTTTCTTTACCCATCGGTGCTGTCGCGCTGAGGTGTAGATTGCTTTTCACCGTCGCACGCTGCTCCTCAGCTATCTGCTGGTCTGTTTTGGCGAGTTTACCGCCTTTAACTGCCGGGACTTCGCCAGTAACCAGTGCCTGCAATGGACCTTCCTGCACCAGTGCCCGGGACAACTTCACCGCTTCGACCATCCGTATGACGTCGCGCTCGTCGCCCAGCAGATTGAGATCGATGCTGGGGGCGAGCAGCGGATTGCGGCTCGTCAGTGTCAGACGCCCACGGGCACAGGGGCGAGCCACGGTGAAAAAGAGCTGGAAACCCGCCCCGTGTGGAAACAGTCCTGGATCGACGAAGTGGTTATTGCTGATATACAGATCCAGTTCGTCGGCTGCGGCCAGCGAAGATTGTGTCCAGAGCGTTGCACCTATTGGGGGATAGCTGGCATGTTCTGCAGAGGTCGCCAGCATGATCCCGTTCACGGGTTGTTCCTGCAAATTGCGGCCAACGGGGAGATCCTGTTTTAGCGGGATTTCCAGACGGCGTAAATCGTCAGCAGGACCAATGCCGGAGCGTAACAGAATGGCTGGCGTACCGGCCGCACCGGCACAAAGGAACACGCAGTCGGCAGCGATCCGTGTCCCATCCGCAAGCTGTATGCCGTTCACCCGCGAATTGTCTATAAGCGCTTTATCCACAACCGTCATGCCGACAATTGACAGATTCTTGCGCGCCCGAACCTCCGCCGTCAGGTAGACCATGCCAGTGTTTTGCCGGATGCCGTTGACAACATTCAGTGGATAGATGGCGACGCCGTGTTGTTGTTCGCCGTTAATATCGTCAATGGCGGCAAAGCCGTGAGCGCGACAGGCGTGATAAAACGCCTGACTTGCCGGACTGAGTGTCTCCAGCGCAGGTAATCGCACCGGAACGGGGCCGTGGCGGCCATGCCAGCGATCGTCGCCATAGTCGGCATTTTCAAGCCGTTTGAACCACGGTAAGACCCTATCAAACGACCAGTCGCTCAGTCCGCGCTTTACCCAGCGGTCAAAATCGGATTTAGGGGCGCGAACAAACGCGCCTGCGTTGATCGTGGAGCCGCCACCGAGCACTTTGGCCCGCAGATGACCAGAGGTATGATCGGTTCCCGTTGCCGCGCCGTGTTCCCAGACGTAATCACCGCCGCCAACAGAGTGGCTTTGCGCCAGTTCATGCGGCCAGCCATCGGGGGCAAAGACGGGGCCGCCCTCCAGCAGCAATACCTGGCAGTCAGGGTTCTCGCTAAGACGTGCGGCGAGAACCGCACCCGCTGAACCACCGCCTGCGACTATGACGTCGTACGATTGTTTCATTATTCTGGCGCTGTTTTCCGGCTTGATGGATACCATTTTTCCTCTCCTCATGAATATCGTTACGCAGCGCATCAGCCAGTTTTTCTGCCATCATGATGATGGTCGGATTGAGGTTGATGAGCGGGATTTCGGGCAGGATCGATGCGTCGATGACCCTTAAGTCATGCAGACCGTAAAGGCACCCGTTTTCATCCACCACGGCATAGGGGTCATCAGGGGGCCCCATCGGTGCGGTGGAGCAGGGGTGCTGGAGGGTGCTAACCCCCTGCGCCAGAGCCTGGCGAATGTCAGATTCATCATCCCCGACCGAGGCTCCGGGGCTGATTTCGTACTCAATGAGCTGGCGCAGCGGCGGCATATCCGCCAGCAGGCGTGCCAGACGAAAACACTCGACCATCCGGCGCATGTCATCTTCTGTCGTCAGGTGATTAAGCGCTATTTCCGGTGCATCGTGAGGGTCACGGCTCTTCAGGCGGATGTAGCCTGTGGAGCTGCAATGCATGAGTTCCAGCCCGAGGGAGAAGGCGACGCCGGTTGGGCTGAGGTCTGCAGGTAACAGATGCGAAGGGGAAATGGCAATGTCCATTTCGCGGGCTGATTTGGCAAAGCTTGAATTCGTCCAGATCTGGGCGGCGACAACCGGATGCTCGTGGCCCTTAAGTTCGGCTTTTCCGGCGAAGTTTATCCAGTAGAAGGCGTGATCCCGCAGACGCTCACCCACCGGGGCCTCTTTCACGACGGGGATAGACAGCGATTCCAGATGGTGGCGTGGGCCGATGCCTGAGCGCAGCAATATCGCGGCGGAACCATAGGCGCCGGCGCTGAGGATTGTCTGGCGGGCAAAGCACTGTTTCCCGTCGGCAAGCTGCACGCCTTTGACCCGGTTCTCCTCAACGATCAGCTTGTCCGTGAGCGCCCCATACACGATGGTCAGGTTCGGGCGCTGGCGTACCTTGCGGGTAAGCCATGCCATTCCGGTATTCACCCGAACGCCGTTAATGATATTCATCGGATTGGGCCCGGCGCCGTTGTTGGCTTCTGGGTGGTTAAAGTCTTCAACCCGCGCAAAACCCAACTGCCACGCCGCTTCCAGGGTGGCCCGCTGAACTGGGGTGATCTCCTCTAACGTCATCTGATGGATCGGAAGTGGACCTTCACGACCATGATATTTATCCTCACCCAAAGGGTAGGTTTCCATCTTTTTGTAGTAGGGCAGCACATCCTCATATTTCCAGCCCTTAAGCCCTTTTGCCGTGATGCGTTCGAAATCCCAGGGGAGCGCCCGGCAGGCGACGGCGGCGTTAATGGCTGAACTTCCGCCGAGGGTTTTGCCGCGTGGAGTATAGACGGGATCGGGCTGCCTGACCGGGCTGGCGTAATAGCCCCATTCATATCGCTGATCGCCATTCGCCGCGATAATATTGCCGCTGTAAAGCAGTTCCGGATAGCCATCGGGATCAAAAGACGGACCATATTCCAGCAGCAGAACACGTGTCTGCTCATCTTCGCTAAGACGTGCTGCCAGCACTGCCCCGGCAGAGCCCGCGCCAACAATGATAATATCGTAGGGCATCTGCTCAGGGGGTGTGGTCATGAACTGTTCTAAGGATAAAACGGACATTGCTGATGGCCTCCTCAGGTGGATATACCGTTAGAGTAAGCGGCATGAGGAGGGGTGAACAGGTGAGGAAAGGCGAATCACGGGTTCGTAAATCACGAACCCGAAAGGAGGGGTTGGCGCTATATTTCTATTTCAATATCACCTTTTGCCCGGCAGCAGCAGGGCAAAATTTCCCCTTCATTGATAAAGGCCAGCGGTTCGGTCAGCCAGTCCACCTGGCCGGTGACCAGGCGGCAGCGGCAGGAGCCGCAATAGCCTTCACGACACTGATACTCTACCGTCACCTGATTCGCCTCAAGGGCTGCCAGCAGGGAAGGGTGCTCTTCCTGGCACAGCACTTCTGTGCCCGAAAGACTCAGCGTTACGCGCGTCATCAGAGCTGGAAATTGCTCAGGTCGTCAGTGTTGACTTCAGAATCAATCTGACCGACCAGGTAAGAACTCACTTCCACTTCCTGTGGCGCCACCTGCACGTTATCGGACACCAGCCAGGTGTTGATCCACGGGATCGGGTTGGAGCGCGTCTGGAATGGCAGATCGAGACCGACCGCCTGCATACGGATGTTGGTGATGTACTCAACGTACTGGCACAGAATGTCTTTGTTCAGGCCAATCATGGAGCCGTCGCGGAACAGGTAGTCTGCCCACTCTTTCTCCTGCTGTGCGGCCAGCACGAACAGGTCGTAGCACTCCTGCTTGCACTCTTCAGCGATTTCCGCCATTTCCGGGTCGTCTGCGCCGCTGCGCAACAGGTTCAGCATGTGCTGGGTGCCGGTCAGGTGCAGGGCTTCGTCACGGGCGATCAGACGGATGATTTTGGCGTTACCTTCCATCAGCTTGCGCTCGGCAAACGCAAAGGAGCAGGCAAAGCTCACGTAGAAGCGGATGGCTTCCAGGGCGTTAACGCTCATCAGGCACAGGTACAGCTGCTTTTTCAGCGCGCGCAGGTTCACGGTGACGGTTTTGCCGTTCACGTTGTGGGTCCCTTCGCCCAGCAGGTGCCAGTAGCTGGTCATCTCGATCAGCTCGTCGTAGTAGTGGGCAATCCCTTCCGCGCGTTTCTGAATCTGCTCGTTGGTGACGATATCGTCAAACACCACCGCCGGATCGTTAACGATGTTGCGGATAATGTGGGTGTAAGAGCGGGAGTGGATCGTCTCCGAGAATGCCCAGGTTTCCACCCAGGTTTCCAGTTCCGGAATGGAGATCAGCGGCAGCAGGGCAACGTTCGGGCTGCGGCCCTGAATGGAGTCCAGCAGCGTCTGGTACTTCAGGTTGCTGATGAAAATGTGTTTTTCATGCTCCGGCAACGCCTGGAAATCGATACGATCGCGGGAAACGTCAACTTCCTCCGGACGCCAGAAGAAGGAGAGTTGCTTTTCAATCAGCTTTTCGAAGATGTCATATTTTTGCTGATCGTAGCGTGCCACATTGACCGGCTGGCCGAAGAACATCGGCTCTTTGAGCTGGTCGTTTTTCGTCTGTGAAAAGGTGGTATATGCCATGAGTGTGTCCTGTGGTGTTATTTCCCCCTCATCCCGGCCCTCTCCCACAGGGAGAGGGGGAAAGAGTTCCCTCTCCCTGTGGGAGAGGGTTAGGATGAGGGGATTTATTAGATCTTACATGCGCCGCTTTCGCAGCCATCATCCTGAATTGACGGTGCCAGATCGTCCTGCGCGTCTTCTGCACCATCACGGGTGTTGTGATAATACAGGGTTTTCACGCCAAATTTGTACGCGGTGAGCAGGTCTTTCAGCAGTTGCTGCATTGGCACTTTACCAGACGGGAAACGCGTCGGGTCGTAGTTGGTATTGGCAGAGATCGACTGATCGATGAATTTCTGCATGATACCCACCAGCTGCAGATAGCCGTCATTGTTTGGCATTTCCCACAGCAGCTCGTAGTTGTCTTTCAGCTGTTCGTAATCCGGCACCACCTGGCGCAGGATACCGTCTTTCGACGCTTTAATGCTGACGTGACCGCGCGGCGGCTCGATACCGTTGGTGGCGTTAGAGATCTGCGAGGAGGTCTCAGACGGCATCAGGGCAGAGAGCGTGGAGTTGCGCAGGCCGTGAGTCTTAATGGACTCGCGCAGTGCTTCCCAGTCCAGATGCAGCGGCGCGTTTGCAATCGCATCCAGGTCTTTCTTGTAGGTGTCGATTGGCAGAATGCCTTTCGCATAGGTGGTTTCGTTAAACCACGGGCATGCGCCTTGCTCTTTCGCCAGCTCGTTAGACGCTTTCAGCAGGTAATACTGGATCGCTTCGAACGTTTCGTGGGTCAGGTTGTTCGCGCTGCCGTCGGAGTAACGCTTACCGTGTTTCGCCAGCCAGTAGGCGAAGTTGATGACGCCGATACCCAGCGTACGACGGCCCATTGCGCCGCGTTTCGCCGCCGGGATTGGGTAATCCTGGTAGTCCAGCAGGGCGTCGAGCGCACGGACGGCCAGCACTGCCAGCTCTTCCAGTTCGTCCAGGCTCTTAATCGCGCCCAGGTTGAACGCAGACAGCGTACACAGCGCGATTTCGCCGTTTTCGTCGTTCACGTCTTCCAGCGGTTTGGTCGGCAGGGCGATCTCCAGGCACAGGTTAGACTGGCGCACTGGCGCAACAACCGGATCAAACGGGCTGTGGGTGTTGCAGTGGTCAACGTTCTGGATGTAGATACGGCCGGTAGAGGCACGTTCCTGCATCATCAGGGAGAACAGATCGACCGCCTTCACGCGCTGTTTACGGATGCTGTCGTCTTTTTCGTATTTGGTGTACAGACGTTCAAACTCGTCCTGATCGGCGAAGAACGCGTCATACAGACCCGGGACATCGGACGGGCTGAACAGGGTAATGTCTTCACCTTTCAGCAGACGGGTGTACATCAGTTTGTTGATCTGCACGCCGTAGTCCATGTGACGCACGCGGTTACCTTCAACACCACGGTTGTTTTTCAGTACCAGCAGGCTTTCGACTTCCAGGTGCCACATTGGGTAGAACAGGGTTGCCGCACCACCGCGCACGCCGCCCTGAGAGCAGGATTTTACTGCCGTCTGGAAGTGCTTGTAGAACGGGATACAACCGGTATGGAACGCTTCACCGCCGCGAATTGGGCTGCCCAGGGCGCGAATGCGACCGGCGTTGATACCGATACCGGCACGCTGGGAGACGTATTTGACAATCGCGCTGGAGGTCGCATTGATGGAATCCAGGCTGTCACCGCACTCGATCAGTACGCAGGAGCTGAACTGACGGGTTGGGGTACGCACGCCAGACATAATCGGCGTCGGCAGAGAAATCTTGAACGTAGAGACCGCATCATAGAAACGCTTAACGTATTCCAGACGGGTGTCACGCGGGTAGTTAGAGAACAGGCAGGCGGCCACCAGAATATAGAGGAACTGGGCGCTCTCGTAGATTTCGCCCGTGACACGGTTCTGGACCAGGTATTTGCCTTCGAGCTGTTTCACCGCTGCGTAGGAGAAGTTCATATCACGCCAGTGATCGATAAACCCGTTCATCTGCTCGAACTCTTCTTCCGTATAGTCTTCCAGCAGATGCGTGTCGTATTTACCCAGCTCAACCATTTTCACCACGTGGTCGTAAAGCGCAGGCGGCTCGAACTGGCCGTAGGCTTTTTTACGCAGGTGGAAAATCGCCAGACGTGCAGCGAGGTACTGATAATCCGGCGCTTCGCGGGAGATCAGATCCGCCGCCGCTTTGATGATGGTTTCGTGGATATCAGACGTTTTGATGCCGTCGTAGAACTGAATATGGGAACGCAGTTCAACCTGGGAGATAGATACGTTGTTCAGGCCTTCTGCTGCCCAGTCGAGAACTCGATGGATTTTGTCCAGATTGATACGCTCGGTAGTACCGTCGCGCTTTGTCACCAGCAGACTCTGATTCATGTGGGTTTTACCTGTCCGTGAAATAAAAAAATATCCCCCGTTTATCCACAGATCCGCCTTGTGACTAACTCTGTGGATAAATACTACATATAGGGGGTTTGCGATAAGAGAAACGCTATATGGTGAGTATTCTAGTAAGGATTCTTTTCAGTACAAGGGTTGATTTTGACGTTAAATTGAGGTTGTGAAAGGGTAAAAAAGGCTAAGTCCTCATGCTGTAAGGCCTGGAAGAGATGTCAATAATTAAGAAAAAAAATTCAAAATTTGATCGAGTGCTGATTTCTTCAACGGGAGGTCAGAATTGCGCAACATGATGTCGCGCAATCTTTATAAGAATAATGGATGACGTTAGTCGTTTTTGGCGGTGGTGTGCAACATATAGTTAACATCCACGCCCGGGGCGAGTTTGAATTTATCGGTCAGCGGATTGTAGTGCAGACCGGTGATGTGCTGCTCCTTGAGCCACGTCTGGTCAACCCAGCCCAGTAACTCGGCAGGCTTGATGAATTTCTTCACGTCGTGTGTGCCTTTGGGCACCATGCGCAGTAAATACTCTGCACCGACGACGGCCATCAGCCAGGCTTTGCCGTTACGGTTGATGGTGGAGAAGAAGACCTGGCCGCCCGGTTTCACCAGTTTTGCGCAGGCGTTGACGACGGACTGCGGGTCGGGAACGTGCTCCAGCATCTCCATGCAGGTGACCACGTCGTACTGGTGCGCATGTTTTGCCGCGTGTTCCTCAACGGTTTCCTGTACGTACTCCACCTGAATCCCGGACTCCAGCGCATGCAGACGGGCAACCTGCAACGGTTCAAAACCCATATCCAGGCCGGTGACAGTGGCTCCTTCGCGCGCCATGCTCTCTGCCAGGATGCCGCCGCCGCAGCCGACGTCGAGCACTTTTTTACCGAACAGACCGCCGGAACGCTCCGCGATATAGCCCAGACGCAGCGGGTTGATGCGATGCAGAGGTTTGAACTCACCTTCGAGATCCCACCAGCGGGACGCCACCGCTTCAAATTTGGCAATCTCTTCGTGGTCTACGTTGTGAGCCACCGGGGATTTTTCGGCATTCATGGGCGCTTTTACTCCTTATTTAGCAAGACGAATGAGTATATCAGGCAATCCCTGTGAATAAAGCGTATAGGTTTACCTGTATCACCGCGGCTGTGTTATAATTTGCGACCTTTGAATCCGGGATACAGTAGAGGGATAGCGGTTAGATGAGCGACCTTGCGAGAGAAATTACACCGGTTAACATCGAGGAAGAGCTGAAGAGCTCCTATCTGGACTATGCGATGTCGGTCATTGTTGGCCGTGCGCTGCCGGACGTCCGCGATGGCCTGAAGCCGGTACACCGTCGCGTACTATACGCCATGAACGTATTGGGCAATGACTGGAATAAAGCCTACAAAAAATCTGCCCGTGTCGTTGGTGACGTAATCGGTAAATACCATCCCCATGGTGATTCCGCGGTGTACGACACCATCGTTCGTATGGCGCAGCCTTTCTCGCTGCGTTACATGCTGGTAGATGGTCAGGGTAACTTTGGTTCTATCGACGGCGACTCCGCCGCGGCAATGCGTTATACGGAAATCCGTCTGGCGAAAATTGCCCATGAGCTGATGGCCGACCTGGAAAAAGAGACGGTTGATTTCGTTGATAACTACGATGGCACGGAAAAAATTCCTGACGTCATGCCAACGAAGATCCCTAACCTGCTGGTGAACGGTTCGTCCGGTATCGCCGTAGGGATGGCGACCAACATTCCGCCGCACAACATCACCGAAGTGATCAACGGCTGCCTGGCCTATATCGACGATGAAGACATCAGCATTGAAGGGCTGATGGAACACATCCCGGGCCCGGACTTCCCGACGGCGGCCATCATCAACGGTCGTCGTGGTATTGAAGAAGCGTACCGCACCGGTCGCGGCAAGATTTACATCCGTGCCCGCGCCGAAGTGGAAGCAGATGCCAAAACCGGCCGTGAAACCATCATTGTTCACGAGATCCCGTATCAGGTGAACAAAGCGCGACTGATTGAAAAAATCGCCGAGCTGGTAAAAGAAAAACGTGTTGAAGGCATCAGCGCGCTGCGTGACGAGTCTGATAAAGACGGTATGCGCATCGTGATTGAAATCAAACGCGACGCGGTGGGCGAGGTTGTGCTGAACAACCTGTACTCTCAGACCCAGCTGCAGGTCTCCTTCGGTATCAACATGGTTGCACTGCACCATGGTCAGCCGAAGATCATGAACCTGAAAGAGATCCTGAGCGCGTTTGTCCGTCACCGCCGCGAAGTGGTGACCCGTCGTACCATTTTCGAACTGCGCAAAGCGCGTGACCGTGCCCACATCCTTGAGGCACTGGCCGTGGCGCTGGCCAACATCGACCCGATCATTGAACTGATCCGTCGCGCGCCAACCCCGGCGGAAGCGAAAACCGCGCTGATTTCCCGTCCGTGGGATCTGGGCAACGTTGCGGCAATGCTGGAGCGTGCCGGTGATGACGCCGCGCGTCCTGAGTGGCTGGAACCTGAATTCGGCGTGCGTGATGGTCAGTACTACCTGACTGAACAGCAAGCCCAGGCGATTCTGGATCTGCGTCTGCAGAAACTGACCGGCCTTGAGCATGAAAAACTGCTCGACGAATATAAAGAGCTGCTGGAGCAGATCGCTGAACTGCTGCACATCCTGGGCAGCGCAGAGCGCCTGATGGAAGTGATCCGCGAAGAGCTGGAGCTGATCCGCGATCAGTTCGGCGATGAGCGTCGCACCGAAATCACCGCCAACTCCGCAGATATCAACATCGAAGACCTGATCAACCAGGAAGACGTTGTTGTGACCCTGTCTCACCAGGGCTACGTGAAGTATCAGCCGTTAACTGACTACGAAGCACAGCGTCGTGGTGGTAAAGGCAAATCTGCGGCACGTATTAAAGAAGAAGACTTTATTGACCGTCTGCTGGTGGCGAACACCCATGACACCATCCTCTGCTTCTCCAGCCGGGGTCGTCTGTACTGGATGAAGGTCTACCAGTTGCCGGAAGCGAGCCGTGGTGCACGTGGTCGTCCGATCGTTAACCTGCTGCCGCTGGAAGCGAACGAACGTATCACCGCCATTCTGCCGGTACGCGAGTACGAAGAGGGCGTGAACGTCTTTATGGCGACCGCCAGCGGTACCGTGAAGAAAACCGCGCTGACCGAGTTCAGCCGTCCACGTTCTGCCGGTATCATCGCGGTGAACCTGAACGAAGGCGATGAGCTGATTGGCGTCGATCTGACTTCAGGCAAAGATGAAGTCATGCTCTTCTCCGCAGCCGGTAAAGTGGTGCGCTTCAAAGAAGACGCCGTCCGCGCAATGGGTCGTACCGCAACGGGCGTTCGCGGTATCAAACTGGCGGGCGAAGACAGCGTCGTTTCTCTGATTATTCCGCGCGGGGAAGGGGCTATCCTGACCGTGACGCAGAATGGTTACGGTAAACGTACCGCGGAAGGGGAATACCCAACCAAGTCGCGTGGCACGCAGGGCGTTATCTCTATCAAGGTGACCGAGCGCAACGGTTCCGTTGTGGGCGCGGTGCAGGTAGACGATGCCGACCAGATCATGATGATCACCGATGCCGGTACGTTGGTGCGTACCCGCGTGTCGGAGATTAGCGTGGTGGGTCGTAATACCCAGGGCGTTATCCTCATCCGTACGGCGGAAGATGAAAACGTGGTGGGTCTGCAACGTGTTGCTGAGCCAGTGGACGACGAAGAGCTCGACTCCATCGACGGTAGCGTCGCGGAAGGTGATGATGATATCGCACCGGAAGTGGACACCGACGATGATGCAGCGGATGATGCTGACGAGTAATGTCTCCTGACGCATAAAGGGCCGGATTCCGGCCCTTTTCTTTTGCAGATGCAGACAAGTCAACGTTGCGACAAGCCGCGTTTACCGCTACCTTAACCACATTCTTTTTGACCCCGACGGCGGAGCCTCGCCCCTTTGAAATACCTCGTCTCCTTTCGAACCACGCTGAAAGTCTCTCGCTATCTGTTTCGGGCGCTGGCGCTCTTGCTTTGGTTACTGGTGGCCTTGTCCTCGGTGTTTTACATCGTCAACGCGCTGCACCAGAAAGAAGCGGAGATCCGTCAGGAATTTAACCTAAGTTCCGATCAGGCCCAGCGCTATATTCAGCGCACCTCCGACGTGATGAAGGAGCTGAAGTACATTGCCGAAAATCGCCTGACGGCGGAAAACGGTATTCTTGCCATCCGCAGCCGTAATGACAAAACCGAAGTACCGGATTTCGAGCCGCTGTTCCCGGATTCCGACTGCTCCGCCATGAGCAACACCTGGCGCGGTTCCCTGGAATCGCTCTCCTGGTTTATGCGCTACTGGCGCGACAACTTCTCCGCCGCCTATGACCTGAACCGCGTGTTCCTGATTGGCAGCGAAAACCTCTGCATGGCCGACTTTGGCCTGCGCGATGTGCCCGTCGAACGTGATGATGCGCTGAAAAGCCTGCATGAACGCATTTTGAAATACCGCAATGCGCCGCAGGACGAGCGCGGTAATAACATCTTCTGGATAAGCCAGGGGCCGCGCATGGGCGTGGGCTATTTCTATGCGCTGACGCCGGTTTATCTGGGCAATCGCCTGCAGGCGCTGCTGGGCATTGAACAGACCATCCGCATGGAAAACTTCTTCACGCCGGGCAGTCTGCCGATGGGAGTGACCATTCTGGATGAGAACGGCCATCCCCTGATTTCACTCACCGGGCCGGATAATCGCCTGAACGTCGATCCGCACTGGATGCAGGAGCGTTCGTGGTTTGGCTATACCTCAGGATTCCGTGAGCTGGTGCTGAAGAAAAGCTTACCGCCATCGTCGCTGAGTATCGTCTATTCCCTGCCTGTGGATATGGTGCTTGAGCGGATCCGTATTCTTATCATGAATGCCATCCTGCTGAACGTGCTGGCCGGTGGCGCGCTGTTTACCCTGGCGCGGATGTATGAGCGGAAGATTTTTATCCCCGCTGAAAGCGATGCCCAGCGTCTGGAGGAACACGAGCAGTTTAACCGTAAGATTGTTGCCTCCGCACCGGTGGGGATCTGTATCCTGCGCACCCAGGACGGCACCAATATCCTCAGTAATGAACTGGCGCATAACTACCTGAACATGCTGACGCACGAGGACCGGCAAAGGCTGACGCAAATTATCTGTGGTCAGCAGGTGAATTTTGTCGACGTGCTGACCAGCACCCACACCAACTTACAAATTAGCTTCGTGCATTCGCGCTATCGCAATGAAAACGTGGCGATTTGCGTGCTGGTGGATGTCTCCGCACGTGTGAAGATGGAAGAGTCTTTGCAGGAGATGGCCCAGGCGGCAGAGCAGGCCAGCCAGTCGAAATCCATGTTCCTTGCCACCGTCAGTCACGAACTGCGTACGCCGCTGTACGGGATTATCGGCAACCTCGATCTGCTGCAAACCAAAGAGCTGCCGAAAGGCGTTGATCGCCTGGTGACGGCGATGAACAACTCCTCAAGCCTGCTGCTGAAAATCATCAGCGACATTCTCGATTTCTCGAAAATTGAGTCCGAGCAGCTGAAAATTGAACCGCGCGAGTTCTCTCCGCGCGAGGTGATGAACCACATCAGCGCCAACTATCTGCCGCTGGTGGTACGTAAACAGCTGGGTCTCTATTGCTTTATTGAGCCAGACGTACCGCTGACGCTGCATGGCGATCCTATGCGTCTGCAGCAGGTCATTTCGAACCTGCTCAGTAACGCCATCAAGTTCACCGACATCGGCTGTATCGTGTTGCATGTGTGCCGGGCAGGGGACTACCTGAGCATTCGTGTGCGTGATACCGGCGTTGGGATCCCGGCGAAGGAAGTGGTTCGTCTGTTTGACCCGTTCTTCCAGGTAGGTACCGGCGTGCAGCGTAACTTCCAGGGGACCGGACTGGGGCTGGCAATTTGTGAGAAGCTCGTCAGCATGATGGACGGCGATATCTCGGTGGATACCGAACCAGGTATGGGTAGCCAGTTCACCATTCGTATTCCGCTCTATTCTGCGCAGTATCCGGCGAAAACGACGGTTGACGGCCTGAGCGATAAGCGCTGCTGGCTGGCGGTGCACAACGCCTCGCTGAATGATTATCTGACGGCACTGCTGAACCACAGCGGCGTGCGGGTTTCCCGTTATGAAGGCCAGACGCCGGACGTGGACGATGTATTGATCACCGATGACACGCTGGCGCAACCGTGGCAGGGAAGGGGCGTGGTGATGTTCTGTCGTCGCCACATCGGTATTCCGGTTGAGCGTGCGCCGGGCGAGTGGGTTCACAGTGTGGCGACGCCACATGAGCTGTTGGGGCTGCTGGCGCGCATCTACAGCGTGCAGCTCGAAGAGAACGATGGCGCGGCGACCCTGCCGTCACCGGAATCGCTGGCGTCGGTGAACGACGATATGATGATTCTGGTCGTGGATGACCATCCGATTAACCGTCGCCTGCTGGCTGACCAGCTGGGCTCGCTGGGTTATCAATGTAAAACCGCTAATGACGGCGTGGATGCGCTGAATGTGCTCAGTAAAAACCATATTGATATCGTTCTCAGCGACGTGAATATGCCCAATATGGACGGCTATCGTCTGACGCAGCGTATCCGCCAGCTTGGTCTGACGTTGCCGGTGGTTGGCGTCACGGCGAATGCGCTGGCGGAAGAGAAACAGCGCTGCCTGGAGTCAGGGATGGACAGCTGTCTGTCGAAACCGGTTACGCTGGACGTACTGAAGCAGACATTGTCGATTTACGCGGATCGGGTGAGAAAAACGCGGACATAAAAAAAGGCCCGTAAGGGCCTTTTACTTTTCACCCTCTCCCCGTGGGAGAGGGACGGGGTGAGGGCATCAGAACGCACACCCGTTCTGGATCAATCCTTATCCGTTGCGCTCAGCGTCACGGAGGAGAGATAGTTCAGTAGCGCGATATCGTTGTCCACGCCCAGTTTCATCATGGCTGATTTCTTCTGGCTACTGATGGTTTTAATACTGCGGTTCAGCTTCTTGGCAATCTCGGTCACGAGGAAACCTTCAGCGAAAAGACGCAGAACTTCGCTCTCTTTTGGCGACAGGCGTTTGTCACCGTAGCCACCTGCACTGATTTTTTCCAGCAGACGAGAGACGCTCTCAGGGGTGAACTTTTTGCCTTTCTGCAGCGCAGCCAGCGCTTTAGGCAGGTCAGTTGGTGCGCCCTGTTTCAGTACAATCCCTTCGATATCCAGATCCAGCACGGCGCTCAGAATCGCCGGGTTGTTATTCATGGTCAGAACAATGATCGAGATGTCCGGGAAGTGACGTTTAATATATTTGATGAGCGTGATCCCATCACCGTATTTGTCTCCAGGCATGGAGAGATCGGTAATGAGCACGTGTGCATCAAGTTTTGGGAGGTTATTGATCAGTGCTGTAGAGTCTTCAAATTCACCGACTACATTCACCCACTCGATCTGTTCAAGTGATTTGCGAATACCGAACAGTACAATCGGATGGTCATCGGCAATAATTACGTTCATATTGTTCATGTATTAGGCTACCTTGCTACAGCAAGCTTTTGACGTAGGCGTCAATGTCGCTGATGTATTTTTCAATGCCAGAGGCATCTTTCTCACGAATTAGATGTTCCAGCGTTTCACATAACTGCTTGCCGGGAACCAGATTAAGCATGGCAAACACCCCTTTAAGCCGGTGTGCTGTCTGCGCCAGCGCTGCAAAATCATTCGCAGCGGACTCAGTATACAACCGCTTAACATCATCTGGTACTGTATCAACAAAGAGTGAATAATATCCGCTGGCGTGAAGCTCGGCATTTTCATTGCCGCCTAACGGGGATTCCGCTATCTCTTCCTGCGCCAGTTGCTCTTCTATTAGTTGTAGTACAGCTTCCTGCATCGCATTGCTTATATTAAAGTTGACGCGCAGCTGGCCTGGGCCGATTTTTCGCACGCCTGGCTCATCATCGCTTAAAAGCAAGCCGGAGGCAGTAAGATTAGACGGATTATCAGTTAAAAACAGATCAAATTCTTGACTTGAGAGTCTTTCATCCGGCGTGATGCAGGCCGCACCCCAGTTTTCCAGCAGGCGTACCACGATATTGCGGATCTCGTTCGAGGTCACATCCACCATCACAACCACATCGTCCAGCAGGCGTTCTTCATCTTCTTCCTGAGGATTGGCGGCCATTTTTACGTGCAGCGAATAACGGGTGCCAAGCGATTCACGGGCTTTAATGTTCAGATGGCCGCCAAGCTTACGCGCCAGCTGATCGCACAGCCAGAAGGTCAGGGCATTGGCCTTACCGTAGCGATCGCTTTGGGTATCGTTCAGGAACGGGAAGTGCAGATTATCAATCTCACTGGTTGTAACGCCTTCACCGGTATCGAGGATACGGAACGTCAGACGATCCTCCGCGGACTCGTCGGTATTGACCTCAAGCGTAATTTTGCCAATTTGCGTGGTGGTGACGGCGTACTGAATAATCATCAGCAGAATTCGACGCAGCGCCTCACGATCGCCGTGACGTTCGTCGTTGGCCGGCAGGTGGTTGTTGATCAGCAGTTGCAGACCTTTGCGCTTAATCACCGGCAGAACTTCCGGCACCACTTCGTCAATCAGATCCTGAATCGAGAAGAGGGTCGGCGTGCCTTTCCAGAAGTCGTTCTCAAGCATGTTCGCGAGCTGGATCTCATCCACCATCCGCACCAGCGAATCCGCCTGGCTTGCCAGCTGTTGACTTTCAGGCGTGCTCAACGCCGCCGCCTGCGTCGCCAGCGTTCTTAATGGCTGTTTGAAGGCATCACCAATATTTTGCATAAACGCGGCGCGACCCTGCTGATTTTTCTCATACAGTCTTTGCGCCTGCTTCAGTTTTTTGTTCACCAGCACTTCGCGATCCTGATCGCGAATAATGAAGATCTGCGTGCGGGAGGCGACCTGGCTGCGGAACTGACGGATCTCGTACAGTTCATTATTGATAGTGGCCTGAATCACCCCCTGATGCTGATCCGCCATGGTGGTGATGTTCTGCAGGTTAAGATGCGGCAGCAGATGGTCGGCAATTTTATTGCTCATCACCGTGCGGTTGGCTTCCTGGTCGTGAACCAGCACACCCAGCGGCAGTACTGAGATGATTTCTTCATTCAGGGCGCGTAATACGCGCAACTCATTACTGGTTCCGGCCGGGACCGTTGAGGCATCGCTCTGACGCCCAGGCTGGAAACGGAACGTACTGTAGCCAAACAGCGCCAGCGCCAGTAGCCCAATATTCAGCAGCAGCGGTAACAGGATATTTTGCAGGGTGTCGAGCAGCAGCGTGCCAAACGGCACCTGCCACACCAGGCGCATACCGGTTGAGTTTAGCGAAGAGGCAATTTCAATCTTCGAGCCGTTAAAGGAGATAGAAACGCTTTCTGCGGCCTCTTTATCCGAGGTAGCACGCATGTTCTGGGTACTGCTGTCCGGCTCCAGGCGGAAGCTGTCGAGCGGCATATCCGGCGGGATCAGATCGTTAATTGGCAGATCGAACGCCACAACCGTCGCCAGATGTCCTGGCTGGTTAAAGGTGGTGCGCAGGGTAAAGTAATGGCCATTTTGCCAGGCCAGACGGCGCAGGGAAGAGAAACTTTCGCGTTCATCAAGGGCGTTCGCCTGCTGCAGCATTTCTGCCCGGCGGGAATCGACAATGCTGCCCACGGTCGTCTCTTTAAAACCCGAGGAGAGATCTTTAAGCGGCAGGGTCGAAATCAGGATCATGCTGTTATCCTGACCGTTCAGATAGTACATCGACCATGGCACCGTCTCGGCACCCCAGAGGGTATCGAGATAGGTTGAAATGCGCTGCGTCATCTCAAGCGTCGCGCTGTCGTGCGAGCCGAAAATAAGCGCTTCCGTTTTGCGCTGCGGCTTTTCCAGGTAGTAAACGTCCTGCTTCAGGCGCGTTTCCTGCAGCCCTTCGCCTGAGGACGTCGCCGGGGCGGCCGCGATATTGTCGTAAATCTGCCAGGTGGCGTAGCGCCAGGTGTCAATGCGCTTGTGCACGGCATGCGTGATATCAACGACCTGATAGCTCTTATCCTTCAGCCAGGCGTTCACCGCGCTCTGAACCATAACCCCCATCGTGACCAACAGCACAACGATCAAAAGAAGAAAG
This sequence comes from Enterobacter cloacae subsp. cloacae ATCC 13047, assembly GCF_000025565.1. Taxonomy (NCBI): domain Bacteria; kingdom Pseudomonadati; phylum Pseudomonadota; class Gammaproteobacteria; order Enterobacterales; family Enterobacteriaceae; genus Enterobacter; species Enterobacter cloacae. Next base: position 3,603,846 of record NC_014121.1, on the reverse strand, counting down.
AAACGGGTGATGCTCCCGGGGAGAAGGGAGAATTTGCTCGGGGCGGTAGTTTCAGTCTGACTCATTGATATGTTTAACCCGTAATGGCCGTGCTTTATGGCGATAGGGCAGTATAAAGGGTAATAACTGAATTTCCAGCCTCATAGCCTTTGAACACGCGACTTTTTCCGCTGTGAGTACTCCTGAATGGTCTGTATTAAATGTGTACATACCCGAGGTGAATGTACAGATTACGCTCGATATCAGACAGAGAATAGCACGAATAAACAAGAAATTATGTTTTGTTGCGTTGCGTTTTATGCGGAAGGGGGTTCAGGCGAATTTAGTTAATAGTCGTTATGATTTCTGTGCGGTAGCACAAAAAAAGAATAATTACGTAAAGAAAGGTAAAAAAAACCGAATGCGAAGCATCCGGTTGAATTAGGGATAAACAGACATTCAAAGCTGAATGACGGTAATAAATAAAGTTAATGATGATAGCGAGAGTTATTTTAGTGATTACGCACGATCTTGTTTTGTCATTCAGTGCTGTAATTTTCTTTATCGCAAGAGATTGATTTATATGAGCATATATTTTCGCTTGATTATTAGTGCTAATTTTCTAAGCGCTTTGTGCTTTGTAAAAGTTCCTTGATGTTTACAAATTGAAACATCTTGATAGTGAAATGAAACATTTTCAAAGTTTTCGTATCATATTCCTGTTGGATTATTCTGTAATTTTGAGGAGAATGAAATTGCCGACTGGTTAAGAGGGTTAACCGGTAAGCAGTGGTAATAATAAGGCATATAACAGAGGGTTAATAAAATGAAAGTTAAAGTACTGTCCCTCCTGGTACCAGCACTGCTGGTAGCAGGCGCAGCAAATGCGGCTGAAATTTATAACAAAGACGGCAACAAATTAGATCTGTACGGCAAAGTCGATGGTCTGCACTATTTCTCTGATGACGACAGTCAGGATGGCGACCAGACCTACATGCGTCTTGGCTTCAAAGGCGAAACTCAGGTTAACGATCAACTGACCGGTTACGGCCAGTGGGAATACCAGATTCAGGGTAACTCTGGTGAGAACGAAAACAACTCCTGGACTCGTGTGGCGTTCGCCGGTCTGAAATTTGGTGACGCGGGCTCTTTCGACTACGGTCGTAACTACGGTGTTGTTTACGATGTGACTTCCTGGACCGACGTTCTGCCAGAATTTGGCGGCGACACCTACGGTTCTGACAACTTCATGCAGCAGCGTGGTAACGGCTTCGCGACCTACCGTAACAGCGATTTCTTCGGCCTGGTTGATGGCCTGAACTTCGCTGTTCAGTATCAGGGTAAAAACGGTAGCGCAAGCGGTGAAGACCAGACTAACAATGGTCGTACTGAACTGCGTCAGAACGGTGACGGCGTCGGCGGTTCTATCACTTATAACCTGGGCGAAGGCTTCGGTATCGGTACTGCCGTGTCCAGCTCTAAGCGTACCAGCTCCCAGAACGATCTGACTTACGGTAATGGCGACCGCGCTGAAACCTACACCGGCGGTCTGAAATACGACGCTAACAACATCTACCTGGCTGCTCAGTATACTCAGACCTATAACGCGACTCGCGTAGGTAACCTGGGTTGGGCTAACAAAGCGCAGAACTTCGAAGTGGTTGCTCAGTACCAGTTCGACTTCGGCCTGCGTCCATCCGTGGCTTACCTGCAGTCCAAAGGTAAGGATCTGGAAAACGGTTACGGCGATCAGGATCTGCTGAAATATGTTGATGTGGGTGCGACTTACTACTTCAACAAAAACATGTCTACCTATGTGGACTACAAAATCAACCTGCTGGATGACAAAGAGTTCACCCGTAATGCAGGTATCAGCACTGACGATATCGTAGCACTGGGTCTGGTTTACCAGTTCTAATCGCTTTTCAGTGTAACAAAGGGGCCGGCTGGCCCCTTTTTATTGCCTTTTTTAAGGCCTTTCAATTCCCGCATTTTGGTGTACTCTTGCCGCCCTGGCATGAGGATAATAATGAATGGACATGACTTTTTTACGCGCCAGCGTCCTGGCAACCTTTTTTTTCCTGACCGCATGTGACTCTTCCACGCCTGTGGCACACACCGACGCGCCAGCGGCGACGGTGCTGGAAGGCAAAACGATGGGGACATTCTGGCGCGTCAGCGTAATGAACCTTGATAAAGCACGCGCAGAAGAACTTCGCGGCAAAATTCAGTCTCAGCTGGATGCCGACGATCAGCTGCTATCCACCTACAAAAACGACTCGGCGCTGATGCGCTTTAACCTCTCTACCAGCACGTCCCTGTGGCCGGTGAGCGAGGAGATGGCCGATATCGTGACCGAATCGATGCGCGTGGGCTATAAAACCCACGGTGCGATGGACGTGACCGTGGGGCCGTTAGTTAACCTCTGGGGATTCGGCCCAAATAAGCAGCCGGTGACCACCCCCGATCAGGCGGCCATTGACGACGCCCGCGCCCGGACAGGGCTTCAGCACCTGACGGTGATCAACCAGTACGGGCAGCAGTATCTGCAAAAAGACATCCCCGATCTGTTTGTTGACCTGTCGACAGTCGGGGAAGGTTATGCGGCGGATCATCTGGCCGCACTGATGGCTCAGGAAGGCATCCCGCGTTATCTGGTCTCCGTGGGTGGCGCATTGGTCAGCCGGGGGATGAACGCCAGCGGCAAACCGTGGCGTGTGGCGATTCAAAAACCGACCGACCAGCAAAATGCGGTGCAGGCAATTGTCGATATTAACGGCCATGGCATCAGCACCTCCGGCAGCTACCGTAACTATTACGAGCTCGACGGGAAGCGGATCTCGCATGTCATTGACCCCCAGACCGGGCGACCCATTACGCATAATCTGGTCTCGGTTACGGTGATTGCCCCGACGGCGCTTGAAGCCGATGCCTGGGATACCGGGTTAATGGTGCTCGGTACTGAGAAAGCCAAAGAGGTGGTTCGCCAGCAAGGGCTGGCGGTATATATGATCACCAAAGAGGCCGACGGCTTTAAGACCTGGAGTTCACCGCAGTTCGACAGCTTCCTGGTGAGCGAAAAGAATTAAAAAGCAAGGTTGCGGGTTTTTGATTGCTGGCGCTCAGGCAAGCTGTAGGTATGCTTGTAAGAGGAGCCGATGATGAAAAACCCGACTTATATGACCGATGAGGATCGCTGGCAGGCCGTGCTGGCCCGCGATCAGCGTGCTGACGAACAATTTGTCTTTGCCGTCCTGACGACAGGGATCGTATGTCGTCCGTCCTGTCGCGCCCGACACGCGCTGCGTAAAAATGTCCACTTTTACCCCGATGTGCACCATGCTGTTCAGGCAGGGTTTCGGCCGTGCAAGCGCTGCCGACCGGACAAACGCGACCCGCAGGAAGAGAAGCTGGCAAAAGTGGAGCGCGCCTGCCGCCTGCTGGAGCAGGATCCCGCGTTAACGCTGGAAATGCTGGCGCAGCAGGTTGCCATGAGTCCTTTCCATTTTCACCGCCTGTTTAAATCCGTAACCGGGATGACGCCAAAAGCCTGGCAGCAGGCAGCGCGAGGACAGCGCCTGCGCAATGCGCTCGCCCACGGGGATAAAATAACCGATGCCGTGCTGGCGGCAGGGTTCCCGGACAGCAGCAGCTACTATCGTAAAGCCAACGACGCGCTGGGCATGACGGCAAAGCAGTACCGTAAAGGGGATGTCGCAGTGCGCTATGCCATCAGCGAGTGTGCCTTAGGCCGCTGTCTGGTGGGTGAAAGCGAGCGGGGGATCTGCGCAATATTGCTGGGCGATGATGATGCCAAAGTCACCCAGGAGATTTTGTCGCTGTTTCCGGACGCGGAGCGCGCGCCGCTGGAAGGCGAATTTGCCCGACGTATTGCTCAGGTTATCCATACCATCGATAACCGTGGCGTGCCGCTGGCTCTGCCGCTGGATATTCGCGGAACCGCTTTCCAGCAGCAGGTCTGGCAGGCCATGCGCAATATTCCCTGCGGTGAAACAGCCAGCTACCAGCAGGTGGCGCAGGCGATTGGCAAACCTGGCGCGGTACGTGCGGTGGCCGCAGCGTGTGCCGCAAATAAACTGGCGATCGTCATCCCTTGTCATCGTGTTGTACGCCAGGACGGAGCGCTTTCGGGCTATCGCTGGGGGACGGAACGAAAGGCGCTATTATTGAAACGTGAGTCCAGGAATCAGGAGGGATAATGCTCGATCTCTTTGCGGATGCAGAACCCTGGCAGGAGCCGCTAGCGCCTGGCGCGGTGATCCTGCGCCGGTTTGCACTCTCCCGGGCCTCGGCGCTGCTGGCCGGGATCCAGGACGTCGCGGCCGTTTCGCCATTCCGACATATGGTGACGCCTGGCGGCTACACCATGTCGGTGGCGATGACCAACTGCGGTACGGCAGGATGGGCAACCAACGAACGGGGCTATCTCTATGCCCCGGACGATCCCGTCACCGGCAAGCCCTGGCCGCCCATGCCTGCGGTTTTTCAGGCGCTCTGCCATGATGCCGCCGTCGAGGCCACCTATCCCGATTTTCAACCGGATGCCTGTCTTATCAACCGCTATGGCGTTGGGGCGAAACTCTCGCTGCATCAGGATAAAGATGAACCCGATCTGCGTGCACCGATCGTCTCGGTATCCCTGGGTCTGCCCGCCATATTCCAGTTCGGCGGATTACGCCGCAACGATCCTCTCCAGCGTCTGATGCTGGAGCATGGGGATGTGGTGGTGTGGGGCAGGGAGTCGCGGCTCTATTACCACGGCATTCAGCCACTGAAGCCTGGCGTCCATCCGCAGACGGGCGAGTTCCGCTTTAACCTGACTTTCCGCCAGACCGCGCCAGGCAAACAAAAATAAGAATTATTCTTGATGTAAACGCAGGGCAGTTTACACTGCTGGCTGATTTTTATTGTCCGGATTGCCTGCATGCAACTACTTCTTCTTGTCTGGCGTCAGTATCGCTGGCCCTTTATTGCGGTAATGGCGCTAAGCCTTGCCAGCGCCGCATTAGGTATTGGTCTTATCGCCTTCATCAACCTGCGTTTGATCGAAATGGTCGACACCTCGCTGTCCGTTCTGCCGGAATTTCTGGGGCTATTATTGCTGCTGATGGCGGTCACGCTGGGTTCCCAGCTGGCGCTGACGGCCCTCGGGCATCATTTCGTCTTCCGCCTGCGCAGCGAGTTTATCAAGCGGATCCTGGATACCCAGGTGGAGCGCGTCGAGCAGCTCGGCAGTGCCTCTTTGCTGGCGGGACTGACCAGCGACGTGCGCGCCATCACCATTGCGTTTGTCCGTCTGCCGGAGCTGGTGCAGGGCATTATCCTGACCGTTGGCTCGGCGGCCTATCTCGCCTGGCTCTCCAGCAAGATGCTGGCCGTTACGGCACTGTGGATTACTATCACCATCTGGGGCGGTTTTCTGCTGGTTTCCCGCGTCTACAAACACATGGCGGTACTGCGTGAAACCGAGGACAAACTCTATAACGATTACCAGACGGTACTGGAAGGGCGTAAAGAGCTGACCCTTAACCGCGAGCGTGCCGAGCATATCTTCAACAACCTCTACATCCCGGACGCGCGTGAATACCGGCACCATATTATCCGTGCCGATACCTTCCACCTGAGCGCGGTTAACTGGTCGAACATTATGATGCTGGGCGCGATTGGCCTGGTCTTCTGGATGGCCAACAGCCTGGGCTGGGCCGATACCAATGTAGCGGCAACTTACTCCCTGACCCTGCTGTTTTTGCGCACACCGCTGCTCTCTGCCGTCGGTGCATTGCCCACCTTGCTGAGCGCGCAGGTGGCGTTTAATAAGCTCAAAAAGTTCGACCTTGCGCCGTTCAAAGCCGAGTTCCCGCGCCCTCAGGCCTTCCCGAACTGGCAAACGCTGGAACTGCGTAACGTCACATTCCGCTACCAGGACAACACCTTTTCCGTGGGGCCGGTCAATCTGACGATTCATCGCGGCGAACTGCTGTTTCTCATTGGCGGTAACGGCAGCGGGAAATCGACGCTGGCGATGTTGCTGACGGGGTTATATCAGCCGCAATCGGGTGACATTCTGCTGGATGGCCGCGCGCTCAGCGCAGAGAAGCCTGAGGATTATCGCAAGCTGTTCTCGGCGGTATTCACCGATGTCTGGCTCTTCGACCAGCTGCTGGGGCCGGAAGGGCAACAGGCTAACCCGGCGCTGGTGGAGAAGTGGCTGGCGCATCTGCAGATGTCGCACAAGCTTGAGCTGCAGGACGGCAAGATCCTCAACCTGAAGCTCTCGAAAGGCCAGAAAAAGCGCGTGGCGCTGCTGCTGGCCCTGGCGGAAGAGCGCGACATCATCCTGCTGGACGAATGGGCAGCGGATCAGGACCCGCATTTCCGCCGCGAGTTCTACCAGGTGCTGCTGCCGCTGATGCAGGCGATGGGCAAAACCATCTTTGCCATCAGCCATGACGATCACTACTTCATTCACGCCGACCGGCTGCTGGAGATGCGTGACGGCAAGCTGAGCGAACTGACCGGTGAAGAGCGCGATGCGGCGTCTCGCGATGCGGTGGCGCGCACGGCCTGAAGCCTTCACTCTAACCCTCTCCCACGGGGAGAGGGGATAAATCGTGCATGTTATGCCGATTTTTTCTCCATCCCGCCCCGTTGTTTATTCTTATTTACATATCTCCGCGCTATGCTTAAAGCCAACTTATTTCATGGATTTATGATTAATGTCGGTTTTAAAGAAAAACAGTGCCAGGCAGCGCGACCAGGAACGTGCGCGTCTCATCTGGCTCCTCACGACGGATAAAGCGGTCACCTCTGCGTTACTGGGCAAACTGACCCTGGCTGAGCAATATGATGTCGGCACGCTGGCCGACGATATTGCTGAGGTAGGTGCGCTGGTTGCTCATTTACCTCCGCCGGATCTGGCGGATACTCTGGAAGCCCTCCCCTCGGAAGAGCGTCACGCCCTGTGGCGTCTGGTGCAGGATCATGAGCGCGGGCAGGTGTTGCTGGAAGCCTCTGAAAACGTCTGGGACGATCTCATTGATGAGATGAGCGACCGGGATATCCTCGATGCCCTGCAGACGCTGGACATTGACGAGCAGATTTACCTCGTTCAGCACCTGCCGCGAAACCTGACCGGGCGACTACTGGCTTCGCTGCCTGCGGAAGAGCGGGCACGCGTACGTCAGGTGATGCACTATGACAAACACAGCGTGGGCGCCATTATGGAGTTTGGCGTCATCATGGTGCGCCCGGATGTGACTCTCGGTACGGTGCAGCGCTATCTGCGCCGCCTGGGCAGCATGCCGGACAACACCGATAAACTGTTCGTCACCTCCCGGGATAAAACCCTGCTTGGCGAGCTGGAGCTTAAAACGATCCTGCTCAACAGCACCCAGCGGCGGGTGAGTGAGGTGATGGAAACCGAGCCGATGGTCTTCTCCCCGGAAGACGACGCGGAAAAAGCGGCCCGTACCTTCGAACGTGACGACCTTGTGAGCGCGGCGGTCGTCGATTCTGTGGGTAAACTGATGGGGCGTCTGACCATCGATGAGATCGTTGACGTGGTTTACGAAGAGACCGATAACGATTTACGTGCGCTCGGCGGGATCAGCGCCGAAGATGACGTCCACGCCTCCGTCGGCAAGGCAGTGAAAACCCGCTGGGCATGGCTCGCCATTAACCTCTGCACTGCATTTATCGCCTCCCGGGTGATCGACGGCTTTGAACACACCATTTCACAACTGGTCGCGCTGGCCTCGCTGATGCCGATTGTGGCCGGCATTGGCGGCAACACCGGCAACCAGACTATTACCATGATCGTCCGTGCACTGGCGCTGGAGAACATTCAGCCGGGTAACTTCGCCTTCCTGATCTTCAGGGAGATGGGGGTGGCGCTGATTAACGGCCTCGTATGGGGCGGAATTATGGGCGGCATTACCTGGTGGCTGTACGATGATATGGCGTTAGGCGGGGTGATGATGCTGGCGATGGTGCTGAATCTGCTGGTGGCCTCCATGATGGGGGTCATTATCCCTCTGACGATGACCAAACTGGGGCGCGACCCCGCGGTGGGGTCGAGCGTGATGATTACCGCCATCACCGATACCGGCGGTTTCTTTATTTTTCTTGGGCTTGCAACGATTTTTCTTCTTTAAGCCGACGCTTGAGCCGGGCGGGAAGCAATGCCATCACAATAATCCCGCCCAGCACGCCAATGGCCAGGTTACCGGTTGAAACCGTTGCTGCAACGGTAATCAGCATCACAACCGTTTCGGCAATGGGCGCGCTTTTTAACGTGGCAGGCTGAAGGCTGTGCCAGTTAAACGTTTTGATGGCAACAATCGCCATGATCCCGGCCAGAACGGCCATAGGGATTTTTGCCATCACCTCACTGAGGGCGGTGACCAGCACCAGCAGCACCATGCCCGCTGCAAAAGTTGAGACGCGACTGCGACCTTTGCCCATCTCCACGTTGACAATGGTTTGTCCGATCATGGCACAGCCCGCGATCCCGCCGTACAACCCGGCAAAAATATTCCCTGCGCCCAGACCAATACTTTCACGGCGTTTGCTGGATGTCGTCGCGGTCAGTTCATCCACCAGTTTTGCCGTCAGCAGTGATTCCAGCAGGCCGACAAAAGCGATACTCAGCGCGCATGGCCAGATGATGCTGAGCGTTTCCATGTTCAGCGGAACGAGCAGCTGTGTCAGCCCTGGCAAACCACTGCTCATAGAACCTTCATCCCCCACCGTCGGGAGAACCTGTCCGCTGGTCACGGTGAACAGGGTGAGCAGTACAATCGCAATAAGCGGTGACGGGATGCTTTTAACAAAGCGCGGCACCCACAGCACAATCAGCAGCGTCAGCACGAACAGGCCCACAATCAGCGGGCTGCGGCTCCAGAAGTGGGGAACCTGTGCGAAGAAAATTAACAATCCCAGCGCATTTACGAAACCGGTCATCACCGACTGGGGAATAAAGCGCATCAGGCGCGCCATTCCGAACACGCCAAACAGAATCTGGATTATCCCCGCCATCAGGACCGCCGGCAGGATGTACTGCACGCCGTGCTGATGCACCATCGGGCCAATCACCAGCGCGACGGAGCCCGCAGCTGCTGTGACCATCGCACGACGACCGCCGAACGCTGAAAGGGTCAGACACAGCACCACAGAGGCAATCAGGCTGACCTTTGGGTCAACGCCTGCGACCACGGAAAAGGAGATCACCTCAGGAATGAGGGCCAGAGCGGTGATTACGCCTGCCAGCGTTTCGCGTAGCAGCAGTTGAGGGGAACGCAGCACCGTGGCGACCTGGTCTTCACGGGAAAGAGAAGCATGGGGTAATGACATAACAATTCGCAGATTAGGGCGGGCTTCCGTGCGCGCGATCACAAAGTGCAGCATAGTAACCAGAAATAACGCGCCTTGCCAGTTTCATCCGGCAATCCCACACAAACAATCCATCATTAAATTTCACAATTACAATAATTTCGTAACCTTTAAACAATATTTAAAAGTTGCTACCGTTCCCCCCGCAGCTTTTTTCACCTGCAATTTCCACGCTTCAAGCACTACTCAACTAAGGCAAAATTATGAAAAAAATGACTGCCATGCTCTTTTCTCTGGCCGTGGGGCTGAACACCGTCTCCATGACGGCGAAAGCTGATGCACCAAAAGAGCAGGAAACGGACGTCCTTTTAATTGGCGGCGGCATCATGAGCGCCACGCTGGGAACCTATCTGCAAGAGCTTCAGCCGGACTGGTCAATGACCATGGTCGAGCGCCTCGATGGCGTGGCGCAGGAAAGCTCAAACGGCTGGAATAACGCCGGTACCGGACATTCGGCACTCATGGAACTGAACTATACGCCGCAGAAAAAGGACGGTTCCATTAGTATCGAGAAGGCGGTAGAGATCAACGAAGCATTCCAGATTTCTCGCCAGTTCTGGTCTCACCAGGTGAACAGCGGCGTGTTGCACGATCCGCACTCCTTCATCAACACCGTGCCGCACATGAGCTTTGTGTGGGGCGAGCAGAACGTGAACTTCCTGCGCGCACGCTACGCGGCGCTGCAGCAGAGCACGCTGTTCCGCGGCATGAAATATTCTGAAGATCACGCGCAGATCAAAGAGTGGGCACCGCTGGTGATGGAAGGTCGTGACCCGAACCAGAAGGTGGCGGCAACCCGTACTGAGATTGGTACTGACGTCAACTATGGCGAAATCACCCGTCAGCTGGTGGCTTCTCTGAAGAAAAAAGAGAACTTCAATCTGCAGCTCAGCACCGAAGTGCGTGGCTTTAAGCGCAACGCTGACAACAGCTGGAGCGTGACCGTTGCCGATCTGAAAAACAACGAAGCCGAGCACGTTATCAAGGCAAAGTTTGTCTTTATTGGTGCGGGCGGTGCGGCGCTGAAACTGCTGCAGGAGTCCGGTATTCCGGAAGCGGACGACTACGCGGGCTTCCCGGTGGGCGGTCAGTTCCTGGTGTCGGAAAACCCGGAAGTGGTGAACCGTCATCTGGCAAAAGTGTATGGTCAGGCCTCCGTGGGGGCGCCGCCAATGTCCGTTCCACACATCGATACCCGTATGCTTGATGGTAAGCGTGTGGTGCTGTTCGGGCCGTTTGCAACCTTCTCCACTAAGTTCCTGAAAAACGGCTCGTTGTGGGATCTGCTGAGCGCAACCACCACCTCAAACGTGAAGCCAATGATGGATGTCGGGCTGGATAACTTCGATCTGGTGAAATACCTGATTAGCCAGGTGATGCTTTCTGATGAAGAACGCTTCGAGGCGCTGAAAGAGTACTATCCGCAGGCGAAGAAAGAAGACTGGCGTCTGTGGCAGGCGGGTCAGCGCGTACAGATCATCAAACGCGATCCGAAAGAGGGCGGTGTGCTGCGTCTGGGTACCGAAGTGGTAAGCGATAAAGACGGCACTATTGCCGCCCTGCTGGGGGCTTCCCCTGGTGCCTCTACCGCTGCACCTATCATGCTGCACCTGATGGAAAAAGTGTTTAAAGATAAAGTCGCCACGCCGGAATGGCAGGCGAAGCTGAAAACGATTATTCCATCCTACGGTACGAAGCTGAACGGTAACGTGGACGCGACGGAGCAGGAGCTGGAATACACCAGCCGCGTACTGCAACTGCAATACGTTAAGCCGCAGGCTGCTGATGCTGCACCAAAAGCGGAGCTGAAGCCGCAGGCAGAAAACAAACCGGTGGCGGATATCGCGCTGTAAGGTAAAAGCAAAACGGTAACATCCGTTACCGTTTTTAGTGTTTTCTCTCTCTCCCACCGGGAGAGGGTTGGAATGAGGGCACCAGAGCACACCCATTCCGGGTCGGGTAAGGCGAAGCCGCCACCCGACTTATTCTTAACGTACTACCGCTTGTCCGATATTTTCATCCGCCTTCCACACGCGATATTTCACTTCCACGTTTTCCGGCGTATACACCACGATTGGCAGTTTGCTGTTGTAGCGTAACAGGCTATTATCACCCAGATACGCGGTCACGAATTTCTTCTCTTTCTTGCCATCCGGGCAGGCCATCATGGTGGAAACCGGTGACGTCACTTTATCAAAGATAAAGTAGTCGTAGCCCCAGCCTTCCAGCGTTTTGCTTTCCAGCTGTCCGCCGAGACGATGCTGGTTGCAATCCACTTCCAGCGTCTGGCCGATCAACAGTTCCACTTTGAAATTCGCTTCATTTTGCTGAGCCGGTAACTGGATCACCTGACGCTTCATGCCTTTTTCCGCTTGCGGATAAGGCGCGATTTTTTCCAGAGGCTGCACCTTCTGGTTTTCAGTTGCGAAGGCGCTGGTGCTGACGCACGCGGCGGCGATCAGGGCAAGGGCAAATTTAGGTGCGTTTTTCACAGTCATTCCTTTATGTCAAAACCATCCTGATGAGATTAGCATAACGCCCATGAATGATTAGCGTGATTTACTTATATTTTCAATAAAAGCAGTGTAATGAGCTAATTAAGTGCCATTTTTGTGGTGGTTTGTACTTCTGTGGAGTCTGGCGGCAGATCGTGTTATTTTAAGGCATACATAATGTTATTCATCTGTAAAGGGAAGAGAGATGATTCGTGCAAAACTGAAAACACCTGAAGGCCGTAAGTTCCTCCTGGCGCTGCTGGTTGTGTTTATGATTGCGGCCGCGTGCGTGGGCCGGGCAACTATTGTCGGCGTCATCGAACAGTACAACATTCCACTCTCTGCGTGGACGACCAGCATGTATGTCCTGCAGTCGGCGATGATCTTCGTTTACAGCCTGGTGTTCACCGTCCTGCTTGCCATTCCGCTGGGTATTTTCTTCCTTGGCGGGCGCGACAAGCACTAAGCGTTCACTTGCGATCTCAAAAGCCAGCCTGCGGGTTGGCTTTTTTTGTGCACAAAAAAACCAGCCATATGGCTGGTTTTTAAATAGTTTTGGTCGGCACGAGAGGATTTGAACCTCCGACCCCCGACACCCCATGACGGTGCGCTACCAGGCTGCGCTACGTGCCGACGCATGAAATGAATACTACTCGATTCCGTTTTGAATGCAAGGGAATCTGAGGCTAACTGGTTTATAATTAATCAGTTAGCGATAAACCGTTTCTCATCCGTCAGAACCTGTAGCAGCAGATTCAACTGCGGTTTCTGGTCTTTCAGCCGTTCACCCTGCAGATTATACGTCTGGTAGTTTCCGTTATTGTTCAATACCAGCGTCAGCATTGGCGTGGTGACCGCCAGCGTATCATTGCCCGCTGCCGTGACCCAGTTGTGGCGACGCGTGGCGCTGAAGAGATCCTGCCCCTGTGAATACTCATTTGCCGGTGTACTGACGTGCAGCAGCCGTTGCATCAGCGTGGTCATCACATCTTTATGTTCGGTGAGCATGTTAATGCGCTGAGCGGGGGTGCCCGGCCAGTGGATCACCAGCGGAACATGCAGATTCGGCCGCGACCAGCTCATACTCTTCGCTTCGTCGCCCAGCGGTACGCCGTGGGCTGCCGTCACGATCACCACGGTGTTTTCGAGCTTGCCGGATTCGCGTAAGGCATCAAGCACGCGGCTAATCTGGTCATCAACATTGCCTGCTGCACGGCTGTAGCGGCGCGCAAAGCCTTTCTGATTGCTGTCATCGAGCGTGGTGCCATTAAAGGCAACCCAGGAGAACCAGCGGTTATCTTCCTGCGCATAACGCTGCAGCCAGTTAATCCACTGACTGGCGGTCTGCTCGTCCGACTGGCTTTCTGCGGCTGGCAGGGAGAAATCAGACAGCAGCGCCTGGCGGTACAGCGCGCTGTTAAAGCCGTCTGAGGAGAACAACCCTAACTGATATCCCTGCTGATTGAGCCCGGTGATCAGCGCGGCAGTAATGCGCGCAGAAAGCACGCCGTCCATGTAGGCGGCTGAAATGCCATAGAACAGGCCAAAAATGCCCGCATCGGCGGTGTTGCCGGAGCTCATATGCTGGGTGAACGTCACGTTCTTGCTGGCGAATTCGGCCAGCGCGGGCATCTGCTTCTCGTAACGGGAGTAGTTCAGACCATCGACGGTGATCAGCAGGACGTTCTGTCCGCGTCCCATATCGCGATAGCGCAGATCGCTCAGCGGATACTGCACGCTAACCGCTTCCGGATTCCCTTGCTCAATCAGACGACGCTGGTACTCCTGCGCGTCCAGCAGCCCGTGCTTCTCAAGGAAACGACGCGCCGTCATTGGATAAGAGAGCGGCAGGTTCGCCCGCTGCATGGTGATCGGACGATAGAAGTTCGCATCCGCCCAGATATACATGATGTGCGAACTGATAAAGGAGATGAAAAAGATCGCGGCCACCGGTTTCGCGTAATGGCGTCGGCGGGTCAGGCTGCGCAGTTTTTGCCAGCTCCAGGTGGCAAACAGCATCTCTATCAGAAGGATCACCGGAACGCTGATAAACATCAGCTGCCAGTCACGGGCCGTTTCGTTCTGATCGGGGTTAATCACCAGCTCCCAAACGATGGGATTGAGATGCAGGTGGAAGCGGGTGAACACTTCACTGTCGATAAGCAGCAGCGTCATCCCTGCCGTTGCAAGGATGGCGGATAAAAATCGCATCAGACGCTGCGACATGACGATAAACGTCAGCGGGAAGAGGATCAGCAGATAGGTGGCGAAAACCAAAAAGCTAAAGTGCCCTACAACGCTTATCCAGGAGTAAATACGCCCGGTTAGCGTCGTCGGCCAGTCTGCGACAAACAGATAACGACAGCCGATAAGCGTCGCCAGCAGAATGTTGAACAGGGCAAACCAGTGCCCCCAGCTGACCATCTGGGAGACTTTTTCACGGTAGCGCTGACGATTCGTCACCATAAACTGTTGTTCGTTTCCCTTAATGGGCCTGGTCGTCGCTAACGGAAGACTGTAAAGCCTGGGCGAAAGATTTGGCGATCGCCTGACGCTGAGCCGGAGCAACGCTGGTATTGATAAGGTTGGTGACCATATTTCCCAAAACCATCAGGGAGAGATCGGTCGGTGTTTTATGTTTTTCCAGTACGTTGACCAGCTCACTGAGCAATTGTTCAACGTGTTCATCACTGTAGCGGGAATGTTGTGGCATAAATCAAAATCAGTTTGTTGATGAAAGGGCAACATATTACCGTAGCAACAGCTTTTTTTCCCCTTTTTTATCAGTTGTTGCACACATGTCCTGGTGGTGGTTGAATACCGCCCGGTCTAAAAGGAGAGTTTATCATGAGTCTGGAAATCAACCAGATTGCCTTGCACCAGCTTATCAAGCGTGATGAGCAAACCCTTGAAGTGGTGCTGCGCGATTCGTTACTGGAACCCACGGCAACCGTTGTGGAAATGATGGCGGAACTGCACCGCGTCTACAGTGCAAAAAATAAAGCCTATGGTCTGTTCAGCGACGAGAGTGAACTGGCTGATAGCCTGCGCCTGCAACGCCAGGGTGAAGAAGATTTCCTGGCGTTTAGCCGCGCGGCAACCGGGCGTCTGCGCGACGAACTGGCAAAATACCCGTTTGCCGACGGCGGTATCGTTCTGTTCTGCCACTATCGCTACCTGGCGGTTGAGTATCTGCTGGTCACCGTGCTGAACAATTTAAGCAGTATGCGCGTGAATGAGCAGCTGGATATCAGCTCCACCCATTATCTGGATATCAATCATGCGGATATCGTTGCGCGTATTGATTTGACCGAGTGGGAAACCAATCCAGAGTCGACGCGCTACCTGACCTTCCTCAAAGGGCGTGTTGGCCGTAAAGTGGCCGATTTCTTTATGGACTTCCTCGGTGCCAGCGAAGGTCTCAACGCCAAAGCGCAGAACAAAGGGCTGCTGCAGGCGGTGGATGACTTCACGGCGGAAGCGCAGCTCGATAAATCTGAGCGCCAGAACGTGCGTCAGCAGGTTTACAGCTACTGCAACGAACAGCTGCAGGCGGGGGAAGAGATTGAGCTGGAGTCGCTGTCAAAAGAGCTGGCCGGCGTCAGTGAAGTCAGTTTCCAGGAATTTACTGCTGAGAAAGGGTATGAGCTGGAAGAGAGCTTCCCGGCGGATCGCAGTACGCTGCGTCAGTTAACCAAATTTGCCGGAAGCGGCGGCGGGTTAACCATCAACTTTGATGCCATGCTGCTGGGGGAACGTATCTTCTGGGATCCGGCCACCGACACGCTGACCATTAAAGGTACGCCACCCAACCTGCGCGATCAGCTGCAGCGTCGCACCGCTGGCGGTAAATAACCGCCATAAAAAAACCCCGCCGAAGCGGGGCTTTTTTTCGACATGTTTGCGATTACGCGCGAACGAAGTCGATGTGAGTCAGTTTTGGCTTGAACGCGTGACGCTGAACAGCCTGAACTTTCACTTTTTCTTCTTTACCGCCAACAACGATGGTCAGAACTTCGCTGTAGAATTCAGCTTTGGTCTGCATGTTCCATACTTTGTCGTGATCCAGTTCGATAGAAACTGGAGCAGCTTCGCCACCGTAAACGATAGCCGGGAACTTGTTAGCGGTACGCAGGCGGCGGCTCGCACCCTTACCCTGCACGTTACGTACTTCTGCTTCGATAGTGAACATTGATTTCTCTCTGTATTTAAAACCCTACTACAGGCGACCCAGCAGCAGGTGAGTGTTCTGCTTTGCGGATGCAAAAGCGGGCGGCATTATAGCCCCCAATCCACCTCAGGGCAATGAATTAATCCCCACTAAAAAAACCGCTTAGGGCGTCGGCGACGGCCTGAGGCTGCTCTTCTGGCTGAAAATGGCCGCAACGGGGGATCAAGCACCCGTCAACGCGTTCTGCAAACGCCCTCAGCGGCGAGGCCATATCAGGAATCGAACCCTGATCGGCACTGAGTGCCAGAACAGGAACAGAGAGTTTACCCCGTTCGCTAAGCGCCCGGTTTTGCGCAGCGGAGAGGGCGGCAGCGCGATAGTAAGCCAGCCCTGCGCTCAAGCCACCTTCGCGCGTAAAAATGCGCAGATACTCGTCAAGATCCGCCTCGCTGAAGGTGAGGGGATTCGCCGCTTTGCGACGCAGAAACCACTCCAGATAGCCGCGCTCTTTGCCCCTGATGAGGAATTCAGGCAGGTCGGCAATCACGTGAAAGGCAAAATGCCAGGTGCGCCAGGCGCGGTCCGCGGTGACGGGGAGGGCATCGGGTAAGGTAATACCCGGAATGCCGGCGTCCAGCAGCGCCAGCTTTATTACCTCATCGCTGTACATCGCCGCATAAGGCCAGGCAACCCAGGCTCCCACGTCGTGACCGGCCAGATAGTAGCGATGCACGCCAAGCTGGGTCAGCAGTTCATGAACATGGCTGGCGAGGGTGTGGGTGTCATACCCCTCTGACGGACAATCGGTATCACCCTGTCCGGGTAAGTCCGGGGCGATGACATGATAACGCTCGGCCAGCAAAGGGATAACATGGCGCCAGGCGTACCAGCTTTCGGGGAAACCTGCCAGCAGGACAACCGTCTGCGCGTGCTGTTCTCCGGCGGTGACGTAGTGCGTGCGGATGCCATTGATGAGCGTGAAGTGGTGCTGCGGGGCGATGGACATGGTCATAACGATCTCCGGAATAATAGGAAATAATCGTTTCCTAATTGGTTAAAAAAACTCAGCCGAGCAGGCTGAGTGCCGCGTTAACGGCGCTATTGATTTCGTCCTCAGACAGGCCTTTTTTGCCGATCACGCGGTAACCCTGCAGCAGCGCGAAAAGATTACGTGCCGTTTGCTCCGTGGGCAGCGCGCGGGAAAGGCTACCGTCCCGCTGGCCCTCCTGAACCAGTTCGAGCAACAGCTGCTCGGTACGCTGCATGGCGGCTTTGATGTACTGCGCGGTTGCCTCATCAAAAACCGCCAGCTCGGTCGCGCTGGCGACCACCAGACAGCCGCGTATGCCCTCTGGACCGTGGCTGCTCTCGGCGTAGAAACGTAACACCGCCGCGATTTTATCTCGCCCGCTGCGTGCCGCCTCGGTACGCTGGCGCAGGGCGGCGCTGCGCGTCCGGGTGTAACGATCGAACGCCGCGAGAAACAGGCCATTCTTGCTGCCAAAGGCTTTATACAGGCTTCCCGCCGTAAGGCCCGTCGCGTCACTCAGCTCTTTGATTGAGGTAGCATGGTAGCCGCGCTCGCGGAAAACGAGCAGGGCGCTGTCGATGGCGGCGTCGGTGTCAAATTCACGCGGGCGACCGGGAAGACGTGACATGAGTGAGTCCTGTTGTAATGCGATAATGCATAATAGGAAACAATCGTTTCCTATTCAAGGCCTGTCTGTCGTTAACGCAGTTCGTTGGCCCGACGAAAACGGCCTTCATAGTCAAAAACCTTTTCACGGACTTGCCAGTACTGGCCTTTCTTGCGGGCGACAACAAAATCCGGATGGCGCAGCAGCACCTGCTGATGCACGATATCCGCTACGGTTATCCAGCGCAGCGGTACGCCCGGTGTGCGGGTATGCGGGCGGATAAAGAGCTGTTCGAAAGCGATGCGCTGAGCCGGAGTGTGCACCCGGAAGCGCTCGCTGACGTCGGCGCCGTCCTCATCGTAATAGGTGATTTTCAGCCATTCGCCTTTTTCATCCGCTCCCGGTTGCAGCGCCATGCCAGAGCAGCGCAGCACCAGGGCATCCTTTAACTTCAGCGCGGCCTTCAGCATGTCATCAGGGTCGACCAGAACCGTGTCACATTCGCGGCAGCGGCGGGCGGCGATATCATTTTCAGCGTTGCACTGGGGGCAGTTTTTAAAGCGGAAACGGAAATCGCACTGCTCGCGATGCCCTTCATCATCTTCAAACCAGCCCTGACAGCGGCGGCCAAAATGTTCGATCAGCGTACCGTCAGCCGTCGTCTTGCCCCAAAAGGTGTTGGCAAAGCCACAGGCAGGACAGAAGACCTGTACCGGCACGTTGTCACTTTTTCCTTTCGGCGTACCCACTTCAGGCGAGTAGAGATCGTGCGGGTTACCGGCGTAATCCAGGATCAGGCAGTCGGTTTTACCGGGAGCCAGACGCAGACCGCGGCCAACGATTTGCTGATACAGGCTGACCGATTCGGTCGGACGCAGAATAGCAATCAGGTCGACGTGGGGGGCATCAAACCCGGTGGTGAGCACCGAGACGTTTACCAGATAGCGAAACTGCTGCGCTTTAAACGCCTCAATCAGGCTGTCGCGCTCCGGGCCGGGCGTCTCGCCGGTGATCAGCGCCGCGTCGCCAGCGGGCAGTAAGCCGGTGATTTCGCGCGCATGTTCAACGGTGGCGGCAAAAATCATTACCCCTTTGCGCGTTTCAGCGAACTCTTCAATCTGGCTGATAATGTGCGGAGTGATGCGCTTTTGCTTTTTCAGCTCCTGGTTCAAATCCGCTTCGCTAAATAAGCCGTTGCTCTGCGCCAGTAAGCGGCTGAAATCGTACTGGACGACCGGCATATCCAGCCGTTCAGGCGGGGTCAGGTAGCCGTGTTTAATCATATAGCGCAGCGGAAGTTCATAGATACAGTCGCTGAACAGCGCCTTCTCATCCCCTCGCACCATACCGTGATAATGAAAGCGGTAAATCCAGCCTTTACCCAGGCGAAATGGGGTTGCCGTCAGGCCCAGCAGGCGTAAGTGAGGGTTCACCTCTTTCAGGTGAGTGAGGATTTGCTGATACTGGCTATCGTCGTCATCACTGATGCGATGGCACTCGTCGACAATCAGCAGCGAAAATTCGCTGCGAAACAGGTCAAGGTTGCGGGCAACAGACTGCACGCTGCCGAACACCACTTTGCCGTGGCTCTCTTTCCGCTTTAGCCCGGCGGCGAAGATATCGGCCTCCAGACCAAGCGCACAATACTTGGCATGGTTTTGCGCAACCAGCTCTTTGACGTGCGCCAGCACCAGCACGCGGCCGCGCGCCAGGCGGGCAAGTTCGGCGATCACCAGGCTTTTGCCTGCGCCAGTCGGGAGCACAATGGCCGCGGGCTCACGGTGTTTGCGAAACCAGGCCAGGGTGGCGTCAACGGCTTCCTGCTGATAGGGGCGAAGTGTAAAAGTCATGGGGTCTCTGTATCGTTATTCCGCATATAGTATGCCACGAAACTTTTTCCCTTGAGTGGCGCAACCAGACCATTATACTGAACCGTTCCTGACTGCTTCTTTTTCGGACGCATTGTCCGACTTCCAGCACCATTAAGGCTAAAAAGATTTCATGCGACTTGATAAGTTTATCGCTCAGCAACTCGGCGTAAGCCGTGCTATTGCCGGGCGCGAGATCCGCGCCAGCCGCGTTACCGTGGATGGCGACATTGTGAGAGACAGCGCGTTCAAACTGCAACCTGACCATCAGGTGGAGTATGACGGCAACCCGCTCACCCAGCAGCACGGCCCGCGCTATTTCATGCTCAATAAGCCGGAAGGCTACGTCTGTTCTACGGACGATCCGGATCACCCGACGGTGCTCTATTTCCTCGACGAACCGGTTGCGCACAAGCTGCATGCGGCTGGCCGCCTCGATATCGACACCACGGGGCTGGTGCTGATGACCGATGACGGTCAGTGGTCCCACCGCATTACCTCTCCGCGACATCACTGTGAAAAAACCTATCTGGTGACGCTGGAATCGCCGGTGGCAGATGACACGGCAGAACAATTTGCCAAAGGCGTTCAGCTGCATAATGAAAAAGACCTCACCAAACCGGCGGTGCTGGAAGTCATTACCCCGACCGAAGTCCGTCTGACCATCAGCGAAGGGCGTTATCATCAGGTGAAACGTATGTTCGCCGCGGTGGGTAACCACGTTGTGGGTCTGCATCGTGAACGTATTGGGGCAATTGAACTCGATCCCGATCTGGCGCCTGGCGAATATCGCCCGCTGACAGAAGAAGAGATCGCCAGCGTCGGTCTGCCCTCGCATTAATTTCAGGAGAACCCTGTGACCACCAGGCCACACTCGTCTTTCAAAATCGTGTTCATTCTTGGCCTGCTGGCCATGTTGATGCCGCTGTCGATTGATATGTATCTGCCTGCGCTGCCGGTGATTTCGGCGCAGTTTGGCGTACCGGCAGGCAGCGCACAGATGACGCTCAGTACCTATATTCTCGGTTTTGCCCTCGGCCAGCTGTTTTATGGCCCGATGGCCGACAGCCTCGGGCGTAAGCCGGTTATTCTGGGCGGAACGCTGATCTTTGCAGCCGCAGCCGTGGCCTGTGCGCTGGCACAGAGTATCGATCAGCTGATCGTGATGCGTTTATTCCACGGTCTCGCGGCGGCGGCGGCAAGTGTGGTGATTAACGCCCTGATGCGTGATATCTACCCGAAAGAAGAGTTCTCCCGCATGATGTCATTTGTCATGCTGGTGACCACCATTGCGCCGCTGGTGGCGCCGATGGCCGGTGGCGCGGTGCTGGTATGGTTCAGCTGGCATGCCATTTTCTGGATCCTGGCGCTTGCCGCACTGCTGGCCTCGGCGATGATTTTCTTCTTTATTGATGAAACGTTAGCCGTCGAGCGCCGCCAGAAATTCCACATCCGTACCACAATGGGGAATTTTGCCTCGCTGTTCCGCCACAAGCGCGTGCTGAGCTACATGCTGGCAAGCGGCTTCAGCTTTGCCGGCATGTTCTCCTTCCTGAGCGCCGGGCCGTTTGTCTATATTGAGCTGAACCACGTTTCCCCTCAGCACTTTGGGTATTACTTTGCGCTGAACATTGTGTTCCTGTTCATCATGACCATCATCAACAGCCGCTTTGTTCGCCGGATTGGAGCACTGAACATGTTCCGTGCCGGGCTGTGGATCCAGTTTGTGATGGCTATCTGGCTGGTGGTCAGCGCGTTTTTCGGCGTGGGCTTCTGGGCGCTGGTGGTGGGGGTTGCCGCTTTTGTTGGCTGCGTCTCGATGATCTCATCCAATGCGATGGCGGTTATCCTTGATGAGTTCCCGCATATGGCTGGCACCGCGTCATCGCTGGCGGGGACGTTCCGCTTCGGGATTGGTGCCGTGGTGGGGGCGTTACTCTCAATGGCGACCTTTAACACGGCCTGGCCAATGCTGTGGGCGATGGCGTTCTGTGCCACCAGCTCCATTCTCTTCTGTCTTTATGCCAGCCGACCGCGAAAAGCCGCTCATTAATCTGCACATCAGGCCCGATACGGGCCTTTTTGTTGACCCATATCAACCAAACTTGCGTTCGTTTACCCTGTGTTTGTTTCTTTTATGTAAAATCTATTTGTGTAAAAAGTCACATCATTATATTTAAAAAGGTTGAGTTAGATCGCAGAAACGGGTACATATAGCGCCGACGCGAGCCTGGATACCGATAAAAAAGCGCTGAATAGTGCAGGTTGGCGATGATGTGTTACTATAAATGTAAATAAATTGTGAAGTAAATTTGCTTCCGGGGATCGAACGTGAATACATTACAACTCTCCATAGTCCATCGCTTGCCCCAGAGCTATCGCTGGTCGGCGGGTTTTGCAGGTTCGAAAGTTGAACCGATTCCGCAAAACGTTGCAGGTTGCGAGAATTGTCTGGTCGCGCTCAAACTGCTTAGCCCGAGCGACGAAGATGCATGGCCGGTAATGGAACGCTTAAGCCAGGCGCTGTCGGATATCGAAGTGGACAGCTCCGTACTGGAGTGTGAAGGCGAGCCGTGCCTGTTTGTTAAAAGTCAGGATGAATTTGCCGCAACCTGCCGCCTGAAAAACTTCGGCGTGGCCATTGCTGAGCCTTTCTCGGGCCAGTATCCCTTCTGAGTGCTAGTCTGCCGATAACAGCTGGCGCGTGTAGCTCTGCGTCGGTGCAGTAAATACGCGCTGGCACTCACCTTGCTCGACCACTTCTCCCTGCCGTAGCACAATCACCTGATGGCATAACGCCCGTACTACCTGTAGATCGTGGCTGATAAAAATATAGGCCAGCCGGTGCTTTTCCTGTAACCCTTTCAACAGGGTCAGGATCTGTGCCTGCACGGTTCTGTCCAGCGAGGAGGTCGGTTCATCCAGGATGATCAGCTCAGGTTTGAGGATCAGCGCGCGGGCAATGGCGATACGCTGGCGCTGTCCGCCAGAAAATTCAGCCGGGTAGCGGTGGCGCGTCTCGGGATCTAACCCTACCTCTGCCATCACACGCCTGACCTCATTTTCACGTTGCAGAGCCGTCAGGGTAGGCTGATGGACGCGCAATCCTTCTTCGATGATCTGCAAAATACTCAGCCTTGGATTGAGCGAGGAGTTGGGATCCTGAAACACCACCTGCATGCGGGGACGTACCGGCAGCATCTGCCGACGGTTCCAGCGGTGCAGCGGCATGCCGTCAAACAGGATCTCGCCCTGCGAGGCAATTAAACGCAGTAGTGCCAGGCCGGTGGTGCTTTTGCCTGAACCCGACTCGCCCACCAGTCCCAGCGACTCACCCGGGCGCAGTGAAAAACGGATGTTCTTCAGCACGGCGTTCTGGTCGACCACGCGGCGCAGAATACCTTTACGGATGGGGAAGGAGACAGACAGCCCCTCGACGTTGAGCAACGGCGCGCTGTCCCTCTGAAGAGGCACAGGATCGCCAGCGGGTTCACTGTCGAGCAGCCGCTGCGTATAGGGGTGCTGAGGCGCGTTCAGCAGTGCGGCGGCGGTGTTCTGCTCTACACAGCGTCCGTTTTGCATTACAGCGACGCTGTCGGCCAGCTTTTTCACTATGCTCAGGTTATGGGTGATAAACAGCAGACTCATGTTCAGCTCGCTACGTAGCTCCCGCAGCAGTTGCAAAATCTGCGCCTGCACCGTGACGTCCAGCGCGGTGGTGGGCTCATCAGCGATCAGCAGTTCCGGGCGCGTCAGTAGCGCCATGGCAATCATCACACGTTGACGTTCACCGCCGGAAAGCTGATGCGGGAAATCGCTCAGCCGTTTTGCCGCGTTGCGGATGCCGGTTCTGTCGAGGCAGTCGAGGATTTCCCCGCGCGCGGCCTCTTTGCGCATGCCCCGGTGCAGGGAGAGCACCTCGTAAAGCTGTTTTTCCAGGGTATGCAGCGGGTTGAGTGAGACCATCGGCTCCTGGAAAATCATCGCAATCTTATTGCCGCGGACGCCCCGCAGGGTCTGTTCGTCGGCGTGCAGCAGCGAGCTGCCGTGAAACAGAATATCTCCTTGCGGGTAGCTCACTGGCGGAGACGGGAGCAGGTGCAGTATGGAGAGTGCCGAGACGCTCTTGCCGGAGCCGGATTCCCCCACCAGCGCCAGCGTTTCGCCACGCTGGATCTGCAGCGACAGATCGCTGACCACGGTGCGCGTCTCACCCTGTTTCGAAAAGGCAATCGACAGATTATCGATACTGAGAAGGGGCTGCGTCATGTTACACCGCCTTGTTGGGATCGAAGGCGTCGCGCACGGCTTCGCCAATAAAAATCAGCAGCGAAAGCAGTACCGCCACGGAAAGAAAGGCTGTAATGCCCAGCCACGGTGCCTGCAGGTTGTTTTTGCCCTGCAGCAACAGCTCGCCGAGCGAGGGGGAACCGAGCGGTAGCCCGAAGCCCAGGAAATCGAGCGAGGTGAGGGTGGTGATGGAGCTGCACAAAATAAACGGCAGAAAGGTCAGTGTCGCCACCACGGCGTTCGGCAGCATATGGCGGAAGATGATCCCACGGTCGCTCACGCCCAGTGCCTGCGCGGCACGAATATAGTCAAAATTACGGGTGCGCAGAAATTCTGCGCGCACGACGCCCACCAGCGCCATCCAGCCAAACAATACGGTGATCCCCAGCAACCACCAGAAGTTTGGCTGCACCACGCTCGACAGCAGGATGATCAGAAACAGCGTTGGCATACCTGACCACACCTCAATCACGCGCTGACCCCAGAGGTCAATTTTACCGCCATAGTAGCCCTGGACGGCACCTGCCACCACGCCCATCACGCTGGAGAAGAGCGTCAGCATCAGCCCAAAGAGGATCGAGATTCGGGTACCGTAGAGGATGCGCGCCAGCACGTCGCCACCGTTGGCATCCGTTCCCAGCCAGTTTTGCGTGGACGGGGGAGAAGGGAAGGGGGTCGTGGTGGCGAAATTGATACTGTTGGCGCCAAAACGGATCGGGGCCCACAGTGCCCAGCCGTGTTGATCAATCTGCTGGCGCAGCCACGGATCCTGATACTCCGCCGGTGTTGCAAACGGGCCGCCAAAGTCACTTTCACTGTAGTTATTAAGCACGGGAACATACCAGCGCTCGTTGAAATGCACCAGCAGGGGTTTATCGTTGGCAATCAGCTCTGAGCACAGGCTTAACACAAACAGGACGGCAAAAATCCATAACGACCAGTAGCCACGACGGTTATGGCGAAAACGGGCCCAGCGGGCCTGATTGACGGGGCTTATACGCGGCATCATCGGCCCTCAAAATCGATTCGGGGATCGACCAGCGTATAGCTGATATCACTGACGATATTAAGCAGCAGGCCAATCAGGGTAAAAATGTAGAGTGTGCCAAACATCACCGGATAATCCCGCGACACGGTGGCTTCATAGCCCAACAGCCCCAGACCGTTAAGCGAGAACATCACCTCAATAAGCAGCGAGCCGGTAAAAAACATACTGATGAACGTGGCAGGAAATCCGGCAATCACCAGCAGCATGGCGTTGCGGAACACGTGCTTCCACATGATCTGTTTTTCACCCACGCCCTTCGCGCGGGCGGTGACGACATACTGTTTGCGGATTTCATCAAGAAAGGCGTTTTTGGTCAGCATGGTCAGGGCGGCAAATCCGCCAATCACCGTTGCCAGCACCGGCAGCGTGATGTGCCAGAGATAGTCGGTGACTTTCTGATACCACGGCAGGGTGCTGAAATCGGCGGATACCAGCCCCCGCAGCGGGAAGAGATCGAAATAGCTGCCGCCGGCAAAAAAGACAATCAACAGCACAGCGAACAGAAACGCCGGAATGGCATAGCCGATGATAATGAACGTGCTGCTCCAGATATCAAAACGGCTGCCATTGTAGACCGCTTTGCGGATCCCAAGCGGAATGGAAACCAGGTAGATAATCAGTGTTCCCCACAGTCCCAGGGTGATCGACACCGGCAGGCTTTGTTTGATCAGGGTTAAGACCGAGGCACTGCGGAACAGGCTATCGCCAAAATCAAACCGGACGTAATCCCACAGCATTTTGAAATAGCGCTCGTGAATCGGTTTATCAAAACCATAGCGATGGGTGATCTCGGCAATCACCTCCGGATCCAGCCCGCGGCCGCCGCGATAATGGCTTTCGCTGATATTCCCCACGCCCGTTTTGGCATGGCTTGCGCCCATTCCTTCTCCGCCACCGCCGGGCATCCCGCCGCTGGTGCCAAATTCAATCGCCGCAATCGCCTGATCGACCGGCCCGCCGGGGGCGATTTGCACAATAAAAAAGTTAATAGTGATGATGGCCCACAGGGTTGGGATGATCAGCAGGAGACGGCGGATTAGATACGCACCCATGATGATTCCTTATCGCCGCTCAGCTGGGAGTCTGGCGGCTTTGTTAACGTCATACCACCAGGTATCGAAGCCCAGCGAATAGATCGGGCGCACGGCAGGCAGCGAAAATTTGTCCCAGCGGGCAAGACGATCTTCACCCATATACCACATGGGCAGCATGTAGTAGTTCCAGGTTAACACTCTGTCGAGTGCGCGTCCTAATGGCAGGAGCTTCTGTTTATCGCCCTGTGCCGCCACGATCTTTGCAATTAGCGCGTCAACGACCGGGCTTTTTACCCCCGGCGCATTGTACGAGGAGTCGATGTAACTGGACGCCCAGGAAATCTGCAGGTCGGAGCTTGGCCAGGGCTGCGCGGGCCACAGGCTCTGCATCATATCGTAATCCCGGCTGCGCTTGCGGTTGGTCAGCTGGGCGATATCCACCTGGCGTATGTTCATTGTGATCCCCAGCCGGGCCAGGTTGTGCTTAAACGGCAAAACCCACTGATCGTTTGCCCCTGACGCGATCAGTAGCTCGAAGCTCAACGGTTTTCCCGTTTGGGCATTGACCCGTTTTTGATTTTTCAGGACCCAACCGGCCTCATCCAGCAGTTTGCTGGCTTTCAGCAAATTGTCACGATCAAAGCCGTTGCCATCGGAGGTGGGGGGATCAAACACGGTGGTAAACACTTCCGGCGGCAATTGTGCTTTGAAGGGGGCCAGCAGCGTCAACTCGTCGGCATTGGGGTAAGCGCGCGCCGCGTATTCGGTATTCTGAAAATAGCTGTTAGCGCGGCTGTAGGCGCCATAAAACAGCGCCTTGTTCATCCACTCAAAGTCAAAGGCCAGGGTAATGGCCTGACGTACCCGGCGGTCGTTAAATACCGGACGCTGAATATTAAACGCCAGCCAGCGCGTGTCCTGGGCAGAGCTATTTTTTTGCTCGTCCTTGACGATGTAGCCTTTGGCAAAGTTTTTACCGATATAGCGCGTAGCCCAGTTTTTAGCGCTGCTCTCCAGGCGTAAATCGAAGGCTCCGGCCTTAAAGGCCTCAAAAGCCACGTTATCGTCCAGGTAGTAATCATAGCGAAGGGTGTCGAAATTCCAGCGCCCCCGGTTTACCGGCAGGTTGGCGGCCCAGTAGTCTTTTACACGGGAATAGACCACATACTGCCCCATGCGCCAGTCGGTGATGCGGTACGGGCCTCCTGCCAGCGGCGGTGTGGAGAGCGGGTCGCTCAGCTTATGGGCTTTCCAGAACGATTCAGGCATTACGGGCAGGGAGAACAGGCTCAGCATATTCTCTTTATTCGGCTCGCTCAGCTCAATGCGCACGGTGAGCGGTGCGATGGCCCTGACCGACGCGCCTTTGTAGACAATACGGAACTGGGGAACGCCTTCAGTCATAAATTTATGAAACGTAAAGGCGACATCGCTTGCCCTGACCGGCGAACCGTCATGAAAACGCGCCCGCGGGTTAAGCGAAATTTCCGCCCAGGCAAAATTATCCGCATACCGCACGTTTTCGGCGATCAGCGGATAGTAGCTTCCGGGCTCATCATCAGAGGTGACAAACAGGGTATCGTAGAGAGATTCTGTGCGCGCCGCGGCCACACCGCGCAGGGCAAAGCGGTTGAAGTTATCGAACGTGCCGGTGGCGGAGAGCGTGACATTCCCGCCTTTCGGCGCGGCAGGGTTGACGTAATCATAATGGGTGAAATTCACCGCGTATTTCGGTTCACCAATCACCGCAAACGCAACGTCTTCTTTGATGGTTTGCGCCTGGCTGGACAGGGCCGTCAGTGCCAACAGCAACAGTATGAAGCGCATAAACATCTCGCGACAGCTCCCTCTTTAACAGACCGGCTCAGTTAAGCTGAATAATAAGTGACGTCACGGGCAATGTGAAATTATTCGCCAGCGTGCGTCAGGTCGGGCCGCCACTCACGGAACTGCTCCAGCGGCATCGGACGGCTAATCCAGTATCCCTGCAGGAAGTTAACGCCATGTTCGCGCAGCCAGGCCGCCTGTTCCGGCGTTTCCACGCCCTCTGCGACGGTGGACATGTTCAGCCGTCTTGCCAGCATCAGTACGGCATCAAGCACCGGTGAGGTGACGGTTTCTGTTCCGATGGCGTTAACAAAACCCCGGTCGATTTTGATGTAATCCATGGTGAAATGTTCAAGATAGATCAGCGCACTGTGGCCGGTTCCAAAATCATCGATCGCTATCTCAAACCCTTCGTTGTGCAGCCATTCGAACAGGTTGTTGGCTTCACGGTGGTTGAGCATGTCGCGCTCGGTAATTTCCAGTACCAGCTGGAAGTGATCCGGCGGCAGTAACTCTTTAAACGTGCGCATATCATCTTTAAAGCTGTCGGCGTGCAGATGCCCTGGCGCAATGTTGATACCGAGTTTTGCGCCCGGCGGCAGTTGGGTCTGTAATACCGGCGCATCGTGAATGATAAGGTCAAACAGATGCAGCGTGAGCGGAACAATTAGCTGCTGCGCTTCAGCAAAATTGATAAACGCATCAGGGGGGATCTCACCCATGGTGGGGTGCTTCCAGCGCATCAGGACCTCAACCCCCCGCATTTGCAGATCTTTTGCATCCACCACGGGCTGATAGACCACATAAAACTGGCCGCGCTTAATGGCGCTGAGGATCTCTTTGCCGGGATTTACGCGGATGGTGAGGATATAGAAATTCAGCGATCCTGCCGCAATGCCGCACACCAGCCCAAAGAAGAGGGCGTAGAGGATTTCGTCGCTCGTCCACTTTTCAGCGTACAGCTTAATGGTCAGCGGCACGGCCTTAAGCGTGGCGGTACGCTCGGGCACGGCATGTAAATCTTGCGCCCTGACCAGGGTACTGGACATGGTGGACAGCGCCATATCACCGATGATGATGGCAATCCCTGCGAAGTCGTCCTGGCGCGCGGTATAAAGCAGGTAGGGGGTCAGATTGAGATTAACTGACGTAAACACCCCGCCGTCTTTAACCAAGGGGTTTCGGTACCAGATGGCAATGGCGGGTTTATTCGGCAGCATAGGCGTGCCCGGCAGTAATGCCATATCAATCTTCTTGTTGATGTGCAGCTCAGGTATAAGGGCTTCCATCGGCGTATCCATCGGCCCGGTGGCCGACGAGCAGAAGGCGATTTTGTCCCTGACCAGTAAGAACGCGCGCACATTGAGGCTGAAGGCCGCGCGCGACGTCAGCTCGGCATTGACGTCATGGCAGCTGTTCAGCGTAAGGGGCTGAAGAACATCGATAGAGGTTTTCAACTCTTCGAAATAGCTCTCCATGTAGAGGCTCACATCGGTAATCAGGGTGTCGAACCGGACTTCCCGCTTGTGGTAACTCCAGAAAAATTGCAATGAACCCAAAAGCAGGGCAGTGACCAGACCTGTAATAATACTGAGGAACAGTATCTTGCGATGACTGGAAAAGTAGCGGGTGAACATAGACGTCGTGATTCCTGAATTGCCGCTGGATGTATTCAGTGTAACGGGCAAAAAAAAACACCGCCGAAGCAGTGTTTTTTCATCATATCGCCAGCCAAGGGATAACCAACGATACAATCATCATATTAACTGCGGGTCAGTACGCGACGCGCTTCGTTGTAGCGCTTCTTCCAGTATGGCTCGTTCATGCTGGAAATGGTCACACCGCTGCTGGTGGAGGCATGCACAAACTGGTCATTACCAATATAGATACCGACATGTCGACCCGTTGAACCGGCACGGAACAGAACTAAATCACCGGTGCGCAGTTTTGTACGTGAAATCGACTTACCCACTTCCTGCTGTTCGTAAGTTGAACGCGGCAGGTCTAACCCAAACTGCTCACGGAAGGTACGCTGTACAAAGCTGGAACAATCGATACCTTTTTTGGTGCTGCCGCCCAGACGGTAACGCACGCCTTTCCAGTCAGCATACTGGTCCATAATACGGGACTTCACGTCCAGATTACGTACCATATTTTCAAATTCATCCTGAGAGGCTTGCAGTGACGAGGAATCTTCCATTCCCACAACACGCGTCTCAGGATGCATATTCTTTGCGGTGTTCGATGTACTACATGCAGACAACAGTACCGCAACTGCTATCGCCGGGATCCCCCGCAAGATATATCTCAAAATCGGTTGAGATTTGACCATTTTGTTTATTTTCCCTTGAAGTCCTTAACGACAAATATCGTTATAAAAATGCCAAACGTGACGAGACTAATTATCTGTTCACAATGAGACAATTCTTTCTGGTCACATTTGTGGCGCAGCGCACAAATTTATTCACCAAGGAAATAATTATCTCTATGGGGCAAAACGAGTTCGAGATTAACCGATTGCCAGGGCTATTGCGAGTAAAAAAAGCCTTTTTTTTATAAGAAATTGTGATACAGAAAGTAAAAATCCGACATTGCTTAAAATGCAGTCAGATCCGGCGCTTAATCACGCAATTGATTCATTTTTATCATGAAAGAGATGACGGGAAGATGACAGTGCGAAACGATCGTGGCGGGAGATCTATCAGGGATCGCAATGATCCCTGATAGCGGACGTTAATTTTGGTTAATTATTTGTTTAATGCTTGTTGCTTTTTACCCGGCAGATAGCGATCGAACAGGGCTATTATCCGGTCGCTCAGCGGTGTCATCAGGCACCACGGTAACGCGACCAGCGCAACAGAGAGCGAGCCCACGGCAATATCGGTGAACCAGTGTGCGCCAATCATTACGCGAGGGAAGGCGAAAACCACAAAAATAATCAGGGCTATGGCGAACGCCTTCCTGCCGAAATAGCGCAGCATGACCGCACAAAAAATAAGCAGCATCATGCCGTGATCGCCAGGGAAACTGGCCTTCGAGGCATCTTTCGTTGGAATATGCAGCAATTCGCTGACGCGATAAATATCGGTAAAGAACAGCGTTGGGCTTGAGCGTTTGACCGGAATAATAGCCGTAGCAAGTTGGTTAATGGCGACAGCCAGCAGCAGCATCATCAGACCAATAATCATAATGCGGCGACGCCCGGTTTTGTCCTCTTTCAGCCAGAAAGAGAGCATCAGGCAGCCCATCGCCACCAGCGAACAGCCGTCAAACGCGCGGTTGTTGGTAATCGCCACCAGCCACAGAAAGGCATCACTCTTCACCAGAGCCTGGTTAAAGAAATGGAAGATGGCAGAATCCAGCGGAAACCAGAAACCGTGATCCACCGGGATATACCAGGAGAAAAAGAGCGCCAGTCCGGCGACATTGAGCAGCAAAATCAGGGGAATTCGAGTTGTCATAACATTCAGCATACAGGGAAATCAGGGGCAACGTTAGCCGCCCGAACTTAAACGAAGCTTCAACAGGCTGGACTGCAGGGCATTCCAGTCGGCGTTAACCGCACTAATTAACTCTATTCGGCTATCCGGGGGCGCAACATTCTGCGTTTCAATAAAGAAATCTTCACCCTGACGGTTGATGCGCACCAGGCCGTCGGGGGTGCGCATAATCCCCTTAACGCGATCGACCGGCGCCAGTCTTGCCCACTCAAGCACGCCTATGGTGTCGAAAACGGTGTCGGCATCAAAGATCCACCCGCAGGCCTGATGACCCTGACCGCTGTTGAGATTACGTCGCCAGCGCTGGTGTTCCGGCAGGCTCAACGCCGCCAGACCCTGCTTTGCGGGATGACTATGCGCATGCTCCGCACTGGCTGGCAGCTCGGTGAGGTTCAGGCGAGGCAGGTCGAGCAGGGCGACATCCATCTTCCCCTGAGTGGTTTGCACCCGCTGACGGTTGCCCCCGAAATGTTGCCACCAGGCATCGAATGCCGCCTGGCTTTCAGCCGTAGCCCGATCCTCTTTATTTGCGACGATAATATCTGCGCAGGCGAGCTGATCGCGGAAGTTGTCGTTGGCTACCGCTTTTTCATCCAGCAGCTGTCGCGGGTCGAGCAGGCAAAGCGTGGCGCGTAAGTCTATCCACGGCTCGTAAACCGGTGCGGTGAGTAAATCAAGAATTTGCTTCGGGTGACCAAGCCCCGTCGGTTCAATCAGCAGGCGGTCGGGTTTACCCTGACGCAGCAGCGTGTTCAGCCCCACCTGCATGGGCAGGCCATTCACACAGCACATGCATCCGCCTGGGATCTCTTTGATCATGGCGCCGCTGTCAGACAGTAACGCGCCGTCAATACCGACTTCACCGAATTCATTGACCAGTACGGCCCATTTTTCTGCCGGATCTTTATTGGCCAGCAGGTGGAGAATTGAGGTGGTTTTCCCGCTACCGAGAAAACCGGTAATAAGGTTGGTCCTGGTCACGTGCGCTCCGGTAGATAATTGTGATGATGTAACAATTATCTCTTATCCTGACGAAAAAAGGGCGCAATGAGAAGAGGAAGGGCAAACGGAGCGCATGTCCGTTCGCCTTAAGCGCAATAAACGTTAAAGTTTTAACGTTTCGATAACAGCCTGGCGCGCCCCGCGGCGGGCAATACGTTGGTATGCCTGGTTCACCGACTCGACAAAAACGTGGTTTTGTGCGAGATCGTGACCAAAGACTTCGCTCAGCGTCAGCAGAGCGTTTACGCGGTTTGCGTCATTGCTGGCTTCAACCTTCGCACGGATTTTGTCGCTGAGCGGATCGCGGACATCAATCGTATTGCCTTGTTCATCTGTACCGCTGACGTAGCGGATCCAGCCCGCCACACCCAGCGCCAGCAGGGGCCACGCGCTTTGACGCTCCAGATGAATACGGATCCCATCCAGCATGCGCTGGGGCAGCTTTTGACTGCCGTCCATCGCAATTTGCCAGGTACGGTGCTGCAGTGCCGGGTTGGCAAAACGGTCGAGCAGGCTGTCGGCGTAAGCCGTCAGATCAACGTCGGTGATACGTAGCGTAGGGGCCTGTTCATCCAGCATTAAACGCCGCGCGGCCTGACGAAACGCCTTATCCTCCATACATTCATTAATGTGCGCATACCCGGCGAGATAGCCCAGATACGCCAGGAAGGAATGGCTGCCGTTCAGCATACGTAATTTCATCTGTTCCCACGGCAGAACGTCCTGCACCATCTGCACGCCTGCCACTTCCCACTCCGGGCGTCCGGCGACAAAGTTATCTTCCACGACCCACTGAATAAAGGGCTCGCAGCTGATGGCGCACGGATCTTCCACACCGAGTTCCTGCGCGACCTCCGCCAGCGAGGCATCGGTGGCGGCGGGCACAATCCTGTCAACCATTGTGCCCGGGAAACTCACATGGGTATCAATCCATCCGGCCAGGTCTTCAGAGCGTTTCTGCGCCATGCCGAGCACGGCATTTTTCACCACGTGGCCGTTATCCGGGATGTTATCGCAGGAAAGCACCGTAAAGGCGGGTAAGCCGCGTTCACGGCGGCGGTGGAGCGCTTCGACTATGATCCCTGGGGCGGAATGGGGCTCCGTCGGGTTTTCCAGATCGTGAACGATCCGGGTGTTTTGCAAATCGAGTTTCCCGGTTGCGGGGTCGATGCAATAGCCTTTTTCAGTAATGGTGAGGGAAACAATTGCCACCTGCGGCTCGCAAAATTTCTCAATGATGGCGGCCAGCGAGTCCAGTTTTGCGTTCAGGCATTCATGCACGGCTCCAGTGATAATCGGCTGGTTGCCCTCCGCGCCTTTCTCCAGCACGGTTAAGAGGTGATCCTGCGCCCGCAGCTGGCTCATCAACACATCGCCGCTGAACAGACTAATCTCACAAATGCCCCAGTCGCCTCCTTTGGCATTCAGCACCCGATGGGTTAATAACGCCTGATGCGCACGGTGAAAAGCACCAAAGCCGAAGTGAACGATGCGCGAGCGCAGAAGCGAGCGATCGTAGCGCGGCTGCTGAACATGGGCAGGAAGCGAGGTGGAGGCAATTGTCTTCATGAAATACACACCTGATTAACCATTAATTAACAATGCCAGTGTAAAGTTATATGACAACAAAGAGAATTGGTAAGCCGTAAATATCGCCGTTCTGTGAGTTCGATCAATCAATCTGTGGCGCTGTGTTGACCCCCTTCATTAAACATGTATGGTAGTCGTCATCGCAGTAACACATATTGGTATAACAACTTTGGAGGGTGGGCAATGGAACAAACCTGGCGTTGGTACGGGCCGAACGATCCAGTTTCTCTAGATGATGTGCGTCAGGCTGGCGCAACGGGTGTCGTCACGGCGCTGCATCATATTCCGAATGGCCAGGTGTGGCCGGTAGAGGAGATTCAACAGCGTCAGGCGCTGCTGGCAGAAAAAGGCTTAACCTGGTCTGTCGTGGAAAGTATTCCCGTTCACGAAGATATCAAAACCCATTCTGGGGAGTATCAGACCTGGATTGCTAACTATCAGCAGAGCATCCGCAACCTGGCGGCCTGCGGCATCGATACCGTTTGCTATAACTTCATGCCTGTTCTTGACTGGACGCGTACTGACCTTGAGTATCAGCTGCCAGACGGTTCCCGAGCGTTGCGTTTTGATCAGATCGCCTTCGCGGCCTTTGAGTTACACATTCTGAAACGCCCTGGCGCGGAAGCCGATTACACGGCCGACGAGCAGCAGCAGGCGCGCGAATGGTTTAACGCAGCAAGCGAAGCAGACATTGAAAAGCTGACCCGCAATATCATCGCGGGCCTGCCGGGTGCAGAAGAGGGCTACACGCTGGATCAGTTCCGCGCCCGTCTGGCAGAGTACGGCGGCATTGATAAAAATCAGCTGCGCGAAAACATGGCGTACTTCCTGCGCGCGATTGTGCCGGTCGCGGAAGAGGCGGGCGTGCGTCTGGCCGTACACCCGGACGATCCTCCGCGTCCCATCCTCGGCCTGCCGCGTATCGTCTCAACCATTGAAGATATGCAGTGGCTGAAAGAGACGGTCGATAGCATCTATAACGGCTTTACCATGTGCACGGGCTCGTATGGCGTGCGTGCGGATAATGACCTGGTGCGGATGATTGAAACCTTTGGCGATCGTATTCACTTCACGCATCTGCGTGCAACCTGCCGTGAAGAGAACCCGAAAACCTTCCACGAAGCGGCGCACCTGAGCGGTGATGTGAATATGGTGGCGGTGGTGGATGCCATTCTGGCGGAAGAGGCACGTCGTAAACTGGCTGGCGATTTACGTCCTATCCCGTTCCGCCCGGATCACGGACACCAGATGCTGGACGATCTGCGTAAGAAAACGAACCCGGGCTATTCGGCGATTGGCCGCCTGAAAGGGATGGCAGAAGTGCGCGGCGTAGAGCTGGCGCTGAAGATGACGAAGTATCCTGAACTTCTGTAAGTGCTGTTGCCCGGTGGCGCTACGCTTACCGGGCCTACAAAAAACCGGCCTGAGAGCCGGTTTTTGTGTTTTTGTAGATCGGGTAAGGCGAAGCCGCCATCCGACAAAAGCCGCACTCAGTCAGCACGACCCATATAGCGTTTTTCTTCGATATGGATGCGGATTTTCTCACCCGCGGACAGGTATTCAGGCACCTGCACCACCAGACCGGTGGTCAGCGTCGCGGGTTTGTTACGCGCACTGGCGGACGCGCCTTTGATACCCGGTGCCGTTTCAACGATTTCCAGATCAACCGTCTGCGGCAGTTCCAGCGCCAGCAGCACGCCGTCCCAGGTCAGAACCTGCATATCCGGCATACCGCCTTCAGGAATGAACAGCAGCTCTTCTTCAATCTGATCTTTGGTGAAGATGTACGGGGTGTAATCTTCTTTATCCATGAATACATATTCGTTGCCGTCGATATAGGAGAAATCAACATAGCGACGGGTCAGAGTGACGGTATCAACGATATCGTCACCTTTAAAACGTTCTTCCACTTTAAGGCCGGTACGTACATCGGCGAAACGCATTTTGTACAGCGTTGCTGCACCACGGGCGCTCGGGGCCTGAATATCGATATCTTTTACAATCAGCAGTTTGTCGTTGTAATTCAGTACCATACCTTTCTTAATTTCGTTCGCTCTTGGCATTGCAGTAATCCTGTCTACGGGAGGTAAAAAATATCGCGCCAAATTACTCGTGCGCGGCCTTTCAGGCAAGCCGAATTCGTGGCTTTTGCTATCAATACACAAAAGGTGTTACTGTGCGCCCGATACCCGACTGCGCGGGTCTTTCACCAATAGAGAGCATTTATGGATTGTCGTCCCGATTGCGGCGCGTGCTGTACCGCACCGTCCATTTCCAGCCCCATTCCAGGAATGCCGGAGGGCAAGCCCAATAGTCAATTATTCACAGTATAAAAACGACTTAACTAAGAAGATATGACTTTCTTGCTAAGTGTTTCAATTGCATGTGAAAAACATTCCCCATACCCAATTTTAGACAGCTGTAATAACTCATTTAGTCCAGAATGACTTGTGAACGAAAGTGAATCGCCACGGGTTTAACAGACACCTCAGAGTCATTTAAGATGGCTTAAAGAGAGGTGCCCATGAGCGGTAAGCGTTATCCCGAAGAGTTTAAAACTGAAGCAGTCAAACAGGTTGTTGATCGCGGTTATTCTGTTTCCAGCGTTGCAACACGTCTCGATATCACCACCCACAGCCTTTATGCCTGGATAAAGAAGTACGGTCCGGATTCTTCCACTAATAAAGAACAGTCAGATGCTCAGGCCGAGATCCGCCGTCTCCAGAAAGAGCTGAAACGGGTTACCGACGAACGGGACATATTAAAAAAAGCCGCGGCGTACTTCGCAAAGCTGTCCGACTGAGGTACGCCTTTATCCGTGACAACTCCTGTTGCTGGCCTGTTCGCCTGCTCTGTCGGGTGCTGGATGTTCATCCCAGTGGTTTTTACGCCTGGCTTCAGCAGCCGCATTCACAACGCCATCAGGCAGACCTGAGACTGACAGGACAGATTAAACAGTTCTGGCTGGAATCGGGATGCGTCTATGGTTATCGCAAAATCCATCTGGATCTGCGTGACAGCGGGCAACAGTGCGGAGTAAACAGAGTCTGGCGACTGATGAAACGTGTCGGGATAAAGGCTCAGGTCGGATACCGGAGCCCGCGGGCACGTAAAGGCGAGGCCAGTATCGTGTCGCCCAACAGGCTCCAGCGACAGTTCAATCCGGATGCTCCGGATAAGCGTTGGGTAACGGACATAACCTACATCAGGACCCACGAAGGCTGGCTGTATCTTGCCGTTGTTGTTGATCTGTTCTCACGCAAAATTATCGGCTGGTCCATGCAATCCCGGATGACAAAGGACATTGTCCTGAACGCACTGCTGATGGCTGTATGGCGGCGTAATCCCGAAAAACAGGTGCTGGTTCATTCGGATCAGGGCAGTCAGTACACAAGCCATGAGTGGCAGTCGTTCCTGAAATCACACGGCCTGGAGGGTAGCATGAGCCGTCGCGGTAACTGCCATGATAATGCGGTTGCAGAAAGTTTTTTCCAGTTGTTGAAACGTGAACGGATAAAGAAAAAGATCTACGGAACGCGGGAAGAAGCCCGCAGTGATATTTTTGATTACATCGAAATGTTTTATAACAGTAAGCGTCGGCATGGTTCTAGCGAACAGATGTCACCGACAGAATATGAAAACCAGTATTATCAACGGCTCGGAAGTGTCTAGATTATCCGTGGCGATTCAAAGATTTTCATATAGACATATAGGAATTTCTGTATTGTCTTTAAATCGTCTGTCAGGACCACCCGATTTGTTAACATACTTCCATGTCCTGCCAACGACTAAGGCATCTCCGGGCACACTTTCGCTTTCAATGAACTGACTATTACCAACGTTAATGAATAGTTGGTCATAACTAACAGCACCGACACCGTCACGGTCAAAAACGAGTACTCTATCTGGAAAGAAATGTAATGTTTGACGACCTACATTGATGGCAATCGTCTCAATATTTGTTTTAACGAAGGGAGGATTTGATTTGCTGATAGAGGTTGTTTTTCTACGTAGCAAGTTACTTGCTCCGGCATGATATTTAGGGTCATAAACAGCTCCAGAAGCTTCTACATGCCATACCTTTGAGCAGCTTGCAAGCATAGCCCCACTATCATGAAGTTGCTGGTAACATGCCATCATTTCGTCATCAAAGTCATAAAAAAGAACAGTGGTCTTTCTTAGCTGATCGTACATGTAAGCAAAAACGGAAACAGCTCCCCCTGCGATAAATCCTATTGCCAGGCACCACTCAGGCCATGCCTGTGAAAAACCGTAAAGTAAAATTGCAATCGAAAGGAAAATAGCGAAGGGCCATATTTGTAACTTTTTACGTTTGTTATTCAACTCTTCAAGCAGTTCTCGGGAATTGGAATCAACGATTTCCGAGATATGAGATGACTCGATTTCCTCAAGAGGTGCATGCGTATTGTCATGTTCTACTGGGGATTCATCAGGTACACGTTGAACCTTCTTGCCGTCCTGTGGGATCATACTTGGTGAAAGCGAAGCACGATAATAGACCCCGCCAGCGCCGATGTGGATGTAATTTCCTCTTGGGCCAGTACCAATCCTCAGTCCTTTTATACCAATAGATGCACCGACTCCTGATTTGGATAGGTTGAATCTCATCGGTCCAACGCGAATGCTCTTCTTAACATAAAAGCCCATAGTAACTCCATGTAATAAGTTGCATGACAGTACTTCTGAGCAAGATTTTACACTGAAAAAAAGAATAGATTAAGAAATGCATGGGAACGAATTTATGTTTTTACTTATTTTTTCAATACATTAGAAGTTAACGGCTACATTCTGAAAGCATAGATATAGATGGCAGGCTACCAGTCAGTAGGACATTCTGTTACTGTCAATAATTGAGTGGGGGATGAGCAAGGATTCTATAATGAAGTGTCGTATCGATTGCGGGGCTTGTTGTACTGCACCTTCGATTTCAAGTCCAATTCCGGGAATGCCACAGGGGAAACCAGCTAATGTAAGATGTGTTCAGTTATCGGAGGATAACCTATGTAGCATCTTTGGCTCACCCCTGCGCCCTAAAGTATGCGGCAGTCTACAACCGTCGATAGATATGTGTTCTACGAACCGTGAAGAAGCTTTTATTTACCTTATCCAGTTAGAGGAAGCAACAGCACCTTCGATTGGGAACAGTTTCCATCTATAATTTCATTCTGCGTTATCATATTTTTTTAACCGCTCGACTTCCTTGCGTAAAGCTTCATACTCAACCAACAAAGATGCATAGTCAGAAGGCGGTTTACCTTCGGATAATTTTTTAGTTTTTGATGGACCACGTCTTTTTGTAACCAGTTTGTATTCAGAATGAAAACGAAGGTTAATATACCCATATTTCGTATCGGGGTTAGTTAGGTTGTAAGTTGTTTTATAGACCGAACGTCTGGTTGATGAGTCTATTGATATGATGTCATTAGTAAAAACCATCTCAGGTGCAGATAGGTACGCGACATTGTCTTCACAGACAAAAAGATAACATAAAGCCGATTGGCTGTTTTCAAGTGGTGCAATGATCCAGCGGGCAATCCCTATCAATTTATGATCAGGAAGCCGTTGTTTAATTTTTCTGACCCGGTCTACTTCACTTTTATCGAGGTCCAGAATGAGTGCTATTTGGCTGAAAGAACGTTTAAAAATGAATTGCGATTTTACTCGGTTATTGCCAACTCGGTTCAGTTTTACCGTGGATTCGCGAAGGAAATAGGGTTCTTTTTGTATTCTTTTGGGAAAAATTGTAAAGTGTAAATTCATGGTTTCGTCTACCTAGATTCGTTGTTGATGCCATTATTTATCATCTTTCGTGGACAATCAAAATTTGCATGTCCCAAAAAACGCGACATGCAAAGATATGTATTTTTAACTTGTTGATATATATAAGTTTTTATTTGCATTAAAACGCCTTAAAAGAGACATGAAAAAGACGTGTATACTTGTAACTCATTGGTTTGCATGGGTTTTATTTTTACCTATAATATATAGCAACTTCGGCTGCGCCTCGTTGAAATCATACCCAAGCAATAATTCTGAAAGGTTTCGAGCGAAGCGAGTTCAGACGTGAGCGTAGCGAACGGATGACAGGGATCAGCCTAATCAGAACTTTTAATAACATAATATAACTACTACGAGTCGCGTAGCGACGAAGTATCACGCAGTGAGCGAAGCGAACAAGTGATAGTCTTACTGTTAACATTCAAAAATGCTGTGTGTCACTTCGGCTTCGCCTCGTGAAACTTCGTCGCTACGCGACTCGTCGGTAATAATTAGGTCGGTAGATTTGGTAAGGTAAAAGACAGTGATCTGAATATACGTTAATTGTATTTGTTTAAAGCTGTAATGTTCTTCGTTCGTGATTCATCATCCTTCCAGATCTTACACACTGGTTTTCCTGTATCGTTTCATTGCTGTGCTCCCCAATTTCAAAGAGGATACAGTCTTCGATTGGCTCAACCTTTTCGCTCTAACGAATACATACGCAAACTGTTCAAACGATTACGTGCCCGCCTGGAGTCAGGGAACAACGGTTTATCGGAACCTATTATCGATTTTGCGTACGGTTGGGTTTGCGAACAGGAAAAGGCATCACAGCCCCATTACCATTGCTGGATTGCACTTCCACATCGTTCGGTAAGGTGGTTTGGAACTCCTGAAAGAGGTATTGCTGGTGTTATTACGGAAATCTGGATGAAACTGACTGGTGGGAAAGCAACACTTGTGAACTTGTCTAAAGCCACTAAAGACTATCCCGATCACTACGTCATTCATCGTGATGATCCTTCGACACTCGAAGGTCCGGTATTCTGGCTTTCTTACCTGGCAAAAGAACGCGGGAAGTCGCAGACAGGGAAGGGAACGCGCTTGTATTCAACATCGAAATTGTGATGTAGCCCCCTGAAACACCAGACAGTAGCTGTATCTCCAGATAAGAGATAGGCTTGAATATATGTCTAACACTAACACCAATTTTGAGATGACCGGGATCCTGTTAGGGCAAGAAGTCCGTAAACGTAAAACTCCTCAGGAGAAGATCGCCATTATCCAGCAGACGATGGAGCCGGGTATGAATGTCTCCCATGTCGCCCGCCTGCATGGTATCCAGCCCAGCCTGCTGTTTAAGTGGAAGAAGCAATATCAGGAAGGCAGCCTCACCGCCGTTGCGGCTGGAGAGGAAGTCGTTCCTGCTTCTGAGCTTACTGCTGCTCTGAAGCAGGTCCGGGAGCTTCAGCGCCTTCTGGGCAAGAAGACGATGGAAGTTGAGATCCTGAAAGAAGCCGTGGAGTACGGTCAGTCGCGAAAATGGATAGCGCACGCGCCCTTGTTGCCAAAGGACGGGGAATAGCCATGGTCAGCCGGACCATGGGCGTGTCGCGTGCGCAACTGTCACTGCGGATTAACCGTTCTGCCGACTGGCAGGACAGGCGCTGTAACCGGCGTAATGAAGAAGCAGACGCAGAAATACTGTCGGCTATCCTCAACATTATCAGCGATATGCCGAGTTATGGTTATCGACGCGTGTGGGGCATCCTGCGCAAGCAACGTCGCACAGAGGGACAGCCACCTGTGAATGCCAAACGGCTTTACAGGATAATGAGCGAGCATAACCTGTTGTTGTTGCATCACAAACCAGAGCGACCGAAGCGTGAACATAAGGGCAAGATAGCGGTGGCAGAAAGCGATATGCGCTGGTGTTCAGATGGCTTCGAGTTCGGCTGCGACAACGGCGAAAAACTGCGGGTAACGTTCGCGCTGGACTGCTGCGACCGTGAGGCCATAGACTGGGCAGCAAGCACGGGAGGCTATGACAGTTCGACCGTGCAGGATGTGATGCTGAGGTCGGTGGAAAAGCGCTTCGGCGACAGGCTGCCCGACACAGCGGTGCAGTGGCTGACGGACAACGGTTCAGCATATACCGCGCATGAAACGCGGAGGTTCGCCAAAGAGCTGAATCTGGAGCCATGTACAACAGCGGTGAGCAGCCCGCAGAGCAATGGCATGGCCGAACGGTTCGTGAAGACGATGAAGGAAGACTATATCGCGTTCATGCCGAAACCGGATGTGAGAACAGCCCTGCGAAACCTTGCAGCGGCGTTCACGCATTACAATGAAAATCACCCGCATAGTGCGCTGGGATATCACTCTCCGAGAGAATACCGGCGGCAGCGGGCATCGTTAACTTAAGATACAAAAGCTGTCCGGAAATGGCGGGTCAAGATCATTCAACATCGAAATTGAGTGGTAAAGCACTGAATTCGTAAATGTCGCACTGGAAGCCCGTAGAGCGTTTTTTCTTTCCAAGGCATGAATCGTATTACCCATATCATAAAAAGCGCTTACAGCTTCGCTCAGAGCGTTTTAAGGCATGATTTGAACCTGATTAACTTTAGCTTCGGTCAATTGCATGATAGTTCAACGATAGTTGCTTTGCTTATAGATTCATACATTTCTTCAAAATTCCGAGCGAAGCGAGGGACACGAACGTAGTGAGTGTCTAATGTCTACTATTATATTTTTATATTTTATATATAGAGAAAAGTAGACATATCCGTATACTTTTTAACCAGTTTGGCTATCCGTCTTCGCTTCGCTTGACGAAACTCGCTTCGCTCGTAATTCAGGACATCACTTCAGCATTTGAAGCAAGTACACGAACGTAGTGAGTGTTTAATGTATTCACAGCCCGCAGAATGTTTTGTTCGATGATTATTGTCCGGTCGGAATCGAGAAAAAAGTATTAGATCAGATTTGGCCTGACACAGCTTTGCCGCAGAGCCGGAGGCAATTTGACATTCCGCCCCTTGCCAGAAGCGTAAGTTGAACAACCATCTGTGCGATCAAAATATGACAATACTTTGATGGTGTAGCGGGTATTACTACCTTAAAACATGATATGTAACTGGGGATAATTGCCGCCAATAACCCAGATGGGGTTTATCGTGATGGGGCCAAGTTGAGATATCCGTTATGAAGAGACCAATAGCGCGCAAAAATGATCGTCTGCCAGTGCCGAGAACAAATCACTTTACGCCTGAAGCGAGGCAGCGTGTTATCAATGGACTCGTTGCGACGGCTAAAGCTGACTTCGTATCCTTAGTTCACTGGCTGAAAACAGGTAAACAGAATGGTGAACCTATTCCGTTAGATAAATGCGA
Source organism: Enterobacter cloacae subsp. cloacae ATCC 13047 (assembly GCF_000025565.1). Taxonomy (NCBI): domain Bacteria; kingdom Pseudomonadati; phylum Pseudomonadota; class Gammaproteobacteria; order Enterobacterales; family Enterobacteriaceae; genus Enterobacter; species Enterobacter cloacae. Next base: position 3,560,818 of record NC_014121.1, on the reverse strand, counting down.
AAGTCTTCGAACTGCTATTCTTAATCTTGAGACCCTTAAAGCTGGTGTACAAACCGACTGGAAGCATGCGATCCAGTTGATGGAAAAAGAAATCAAAAAAAGCCACCAACTGAATGCCTCGGTTCCTGCACCCTCACAGCTTGTTACTGGTGTTCTGAGAAATCTTAATGATATCAGCGAGAAGATCGCAGCGGGTAAAGCTGTTCCCGAGATGCTTGGCAGGCTCGAAAATATGCAGCAAATGATTGCCAACCTCAAGGGTAATGAGGGGCTCATTAAAAGTATCAGCATTCTAACCCGAAGCGCACAGGATGCTTTGCGTGGCTATAGCAAGAAGCAGCCAAAATCAAAAATTAGGAAGCCTGAAAAAGCAAATCCTCTCCTTCGTGAAGAACAATCCTTTCGTGCCGAGTGTGCCCCACTAATCGGGGAAAACGATATTTTCATAATCGCTAGTTGCATTATTTCAATGTCGGCTCGGTTGGGGCAATACCCTGTTAGCCTGGCTAAAAGAGCAGCCGCTTTAAAAGGTGTCATCAAAACTGAGCTTTTGCCCGAACTGCTGGAGTTACTTCAGCAGGATGTAGAGTTGAATGCCTTAGTACCGCTCCACAGAGACAAAGATGACAATACTCGTAGTGATGGAGGCAAGCTTGTTGGATTGACAGGGGTCGTTGAGGGAGGCTCCTCTATCGGTGTTGAAGCGCAGCGCATTATTACCACAGAACTTAAAAAGCTCGCGTATATCTCCGCAGTTCAGCGCGTTTATCTGGATACAGCTCGTTTAGGACTGGCTTTGGAAAACGATACGTTTAAGGTTATCGAGGAGGTAAAACGTATTGCTGATAAGCACAAATGGAGTCCATTATCGGTTGCGGTGTATGCCACTTACAAAACGCCTGGCATAATACCGGATATCGCCAGAGATGTGATTACTTTACTGGCACAGGATGAGGTTCTTCCAGCGACCGTCAAACGATAACTTTATTTGTATTAGCTCAGATTTGGCCTGACAAAGGTGTGGCGCAGGGCCGAACTCTATCTGACAGCTCGCTCCGTGCCAGGTGCGGATGACCTGCCCCCACGATTAGATACAACACTCAGTTAGTAACGTCGGAATCTTCATTCTCAGAATGACCCTTTCTCCAGCCCGCTGCAAATTCAGACGGTGTCTGATAATTCAGCGTGGAGTGCGGGCGGCATTCGTTATAATCCTGCCGCCAGTCATTAATAATTTTCCTGGCATGAACGATATCGCTGAACCAGTGCTCATTCAAACATTCATCGCGAAATCGTCCGTTAAAGCTCTCAATAAATCCGTTCTGCGTTGGCTTGCCCGGCTGGATTAAGCGCAACTCAACACCATGCTCAAAGGCCCATTGATCCAGTGCACGGCAAGTGAACTCCGGCCCCTGGTCAGTTCTTATCGTCGCCGGATAGCCTCGAAACAGTGCAATGCTGTCCAGAATACGCGTGACCTGAACGCCTGAAATCCCAAAGGCAACAGTGACCGTCAGGCATTCCTTTGTGAAATCATCGACGCAGGTAAGACACTTGATCCTGCGACCGGTGGAAAGTGCGTCCATGACGAAATCCATCGACCAGGTCAGATTGGGCGCCGCCGGACGGAGCAGCGGCAGACGTTCTGTTGCCAGCCCTTTACGACGTCTTCTGCGTTTTACGCCCAGGCCACTGAGGTGATAAAGCCGGTACACGCGCTTATGATTAACATGAAGCCCTTCACGGCGCAGCAACTGCCAAATACGACGGTAGCCAAAACGCCTGCGCTCCAGTGCCAGCTCAGTGATGCGCCCTGATAAATGCGCATCAGCAGCCGGACGGTGAGCCTCATAGCGGCAGGTCGACAGGGATAAACCTGTAAGCCTGCAGGCACGACGTTGCGACAGACCGGTCGCATCACACATCAACATCACGGCTTCCCGCTTCTGGTCTGTCGTCAGTACTTTCGCCCAAGAGCCACCTGAAGCGCCTCTTTATCCAGCATGGCTTCGGCAAGCAGCTTCTTGAGTCTGGCGTTCTCTTCCTCAAGCGACTTCAGGCGCTTAACTTCAGGCACCTCCATACCGCCATACTTCTTACGCCAGGTGTAAAACGTGGCATCGGAAATGGCATGCTTGCGGCAGAGTTCACGGGCGGGTACCCCAGCTTCGGCTTCGCGGAGAATACTGATGATCTGTTCGTCGGAAAAACGCTTCTTCATGGGGATGTCCTCATGTGGCTTATGAAGACATTACTAACATCGGGGTGTACTAATCAACGGGGAGCAGGTCACGGACATTTTGTCTATCGATTCAGGCGGTCAAATTCAGTAAACCACTTCATACTCACTGATCAGCCGCGATGTGTGCGCTGTGTTGCCGTTATTGCAATCACATCCTAAGAAGGGTAATGACTCCAACTTACTGATAGTGTTTTATGTTCAGATAATGCCCGATGACTTTGTCATGCAGCTCCACCGATTTTGAGAACGACAGTGACTTCCTGCCCAGCCTTGCCAGATGTTGCCTCAGATTCAGGTTATGCCGCTCAATGCGCTGCGTATATCGCTTGCTGATAACGTGCAGTTCTCCCTTCAGGCGTGATTCATAAAGCGGCCAGCCATCCGTCATCCATACCACGACCTCAAAGGCCGACAGCAGGCCCAGAAGACGCTCCAGCGTGGACAACGTGCGTTCACCGAATACGTGCGCCACAACCGTCCTCCGTATCCTGTCATACGCGTAAAACAACCAGCGCTGGCGTGATTTAGCGCCGACATAACCCCACTGTTCGTCCATTTCCGCGCAAACAATGACGTCACTGCCCGGTTGTATGCGTGAGGTTACCGACTGCGGTCTGAGTTTTTTAAGTGACGTAAAATCGTGTTGAGGCCAACGCCCATAATGCGTGCACTGGCGCGACATCCGACGCCATTCATGGCCATATCAATGATTTTCTGATGCGTACCGGGTTGAGAAGCGGTGTAAGTGAACTGTAGCTGCCATGTTTTACGGCAGTGAGAGCAGAGATAGCGCTGATGTCCGGCAGTACTTTTACCGTTACGCACCACGCCTTCAGTAGCTGAACAGGAGGGACAGCTGATAGAAACAGAAGCCACTGGAGCACCTCAAAAACACCATCATACACTAAATCAGTAAGTTGGCACCATTACCGAACTCCGATAGCTTCCCTTCATGAGCATTTTTTCCTTTGAACGCAGACATGCCGAGATCGTGGAAAGCCGTTGTATCAAGTTCGAGATTATAACGGGCCGCAATTTTTAGAGCGGTATCTTGCTGACGCTCCAGGGAGTTACCTTCCCGTTGTTTCACAGATGAAAAACGCACGTACGAATATAGCTTGGGTTTCATTGAGTGTGATTCCCTTCGGATGGTATTGATTGATCAGATAGACCTGATGCTAACAGCAGGAATGTGAATTTTAAACAGTGAATAATTATATGTTAGGCAAGCCTGCGAATACCCGCTGCGTTCAGCTTTCTGAAACCAACCTGTGCATGATCTTTGGCTCGCCTCTGCGCCCGAAGGTCTGCTCCGGGCTGCAGCCCTCCGCCGAGATGTGCGGCAACACGCGCGCGCAGGCGATGACGTACCTGCTTAATCTGGAAGCACTCACCGCACCTTAAACGTCTTTAATTCTTGTCAGGCACGCTATCGTCAGGGTGCACATCACCAGCGCAATCCAGAACACCGTGTGATAGTTCCAGATTTCAGCCACCACGCCGGCCATTGAGCCTGCGATAATCCAGCCCACGCGGGTGGTATTAGTATAAAGGGTGGTGGCAGAGCCTGCCTGGCCCGGCATCAGATCCTGGAAATAGAGCATGCCAATTCCGGCGAGTATGCCGATATAGATGGCATTCAGCAGCTGTAAAGCCAGCAGCAGCCCCGGCGTATGAACCGTCAGCATTCCAACATAGAACAGTAGCCCGGCGACGGCGGCGATACGCATCAGAAAACGTTTCCCGAAACGCTTCGCGTAATAGCCAGCAATCAGCATGGTGGGGATTTCAAGCCCGGCCGCGGTCCCCATCATGATGCCAGCAAGCTTCTCGGGCAGATGCAGCTCATCAATAATAAACAGCGGCATATTAATGATATACAGGCTGTTTGTGCCCCACATCAGCGTACAGATAATAAAGAGGAGCAGGGCGTCACGACGGTTACGACGCGGTGCCTCCAGCACGCCTGTTGCCACTTTTGGCTCTTTACGCATCGACGGCAGAAAGAACCACACCATGGCGCCACACACCACAAAGGCCACTGCCGCACTCAGGTACATCACCGTAAAGCCAAACCCCATCGCCAGCGCGTAAGCCAGCGGCGGGCCAATAACCCACGCCAGCGATACTTGCGCACGCAGAATAGAGCTGAACATCACCGCTTCTCGCCCGGTATGGTCGGCATGCTCACGGGCAAGGGCGAACATCTGCGGATTCGCCGTTGAACCGAAACTGCTCAGAAACACCCCGATAAACAGCAGAACAAAATAGTTGCGGTTCCAGGCAAACAGGACGCAGGCGAACACCCCCAGCAGACAGCAAAAGACGATCAGGCTTTTACGATCGCCTTTTTTATCTGAACGCCCCGCCAGAAACTGGCTCACCAGGATGCCGATAATGGCGCTTCCGGTAAAGAAGAAGCCCACCATCGCCGGACGCGCATGGACTTCATTGGTCAGGAACAGGCTCAGCGTAGGGGTCTGCAGCGCACCGGCGATGCCGGTCAGGAAGGCAACAATTAAAAATGCCGTTGAGGTGAAATCAAAGGGCTTCGGCGAGACGGCGGCGGGCGTGTTATGCATGTTTCACAGTCGGTGAGTTTCCAGGAGACGCGGAGTGTACGTCGCGAGTCAGAAAATAAACAGAGGGTGAGGTCAATTTCGCCACGAATAATCAAAATGGCATTTCATATTCGCGTGCAGCTGACCTTAGTTGAAACTGATTTGCTGAACGTCAGCAAAATTCAGCTGAACGAGGAAGAAATGTGCTGCATCTCTAAATTCTGCAATCAGAAATGTAACTTTCCTTGCAACGTCTTGCAGAAAGCGCAAGACTTTTTGAAACGTTTCAGCGCTATCTTGTTTTAACAAACGGAGCAGGCTAGCGCATTTTTTCTCAGTGAAGCTGAAACGATTCACTTTCAGCAGGAGAGGAGAACCATGTTCCAGTTATCTGTACAGGATATCCACCCGGGCGCTCAGGCCGGGAACAAAGAAGAGGCCATTCGCCAGGTTGCCGCTGCCCTTGTGCAGGCCGGCAATGTGGCTGAAGGCTACGTCAACGGCATGCTGGCGCGTGAGCAGCAGACCTCGACCTTCCTCGGCAATGGCATCGCCATTCCGCACGGCACCACAGACACCCGCGATCAGGTGCTGAAAACCGGCGTTAAGGTTTATCAGTTCCCGCAGGGCGTTGTGTGGGGCGAGGGGCAGGTGGCTTACGTGGCCATCGGTATCGCGGCCAGCAGCGACGAGCACTTAGGTTTGCTGCGTCAGCTGACCCATGTGCTGAGCGATGACGCCGTGGCCGAGCAGTTGAAATCTGCCACCACCGCTGAAGAGCTGCGCGCTCTGCTGATGGGCGAAAAACAGAGCGAAGCGCTGAAACTGGATAACGACACGCTGACGCTGGACGTTGTCGCGACCGATCTGGTGACGCTGCAGGCTCTGAATGCCGGACGCCTGAAAGAAGCCGGGGCAGCAGACGCTACCTTTGTTACCCGCGTCATTAACGATAAGCCTCTCAATCTGGGCCAGGGTATCTGGCTGAACGACAGTGCTGAAGGCAACCTGCGGAGTGCTATCGCGGTGAGCCGTGCCGCAAACGCCTTTGACGTAGACGGTGAAAGCGCTGCCCTGCTGGTGACCGTCGCCATGACCGATGACCAGCCGGTTGCCGTGCTGAAGCGTCTGGGCGATCTGCTGCTGAACAACAAAGCTGAAAAACTGCTGAACGCGGATGCCGCCACCGTGCTGGCTCTGCTGACCAGTGATGATGCGCTGACGGATGACGTGCTGAGCGCAGAGTTCGTTGTACGTAACGAGCACGGCCTGCATGCCCGTCCGGGCACCATGCTGGTGAATACCATTAAACAATTTGAAAGTGAGATCACCGTGGCTAACCTGGATGGCACGGGCAAAGCGGCCAATGGTCGTAGTCTGATGAAAGTTGTCGCGCTGGGCGTGAAGAAGGGTCACCGTCTGCGTTTCACCGCGCAGGGTGCGGATGCTGAACAGGCGCTGAAAGCGATTGGCGATGCCATCGCGGCGGGTCTGGGGGAGGGCGCATAATGAGCAGACGTGTTGCGACTATTACGCTGAACCCGGCTTATGACCTGGTGGGGTTTTGCCCGGAGATTGAGCGCGGCGAAGTAAACCTCGTGCGTACCACTGGCCTGCATGCTGCGGGCAAAGGGATTAACGTCGCGAAAGTGCTCAAGGATCTCGGTATCGATGTCACCGTGGGGGGATTCCTCGGTAAAGATAACCAGGATGGTTTCCAGCAGCTGTTCAGCGAGCTGGGCATTGCTAACCGTTTCCAGGTTGTTCAGGGCCGTACCCGTATCAACGTCAAACTGACGGAGAAAGACGGGGAAGTGACCGATCTGAACTTCTCTGGCTTTGAAGTGACGCCGTCTGACTGGGAGCGTTTTGTTAATGATTCTCTGACCTGGCTGGGCCAGTTCGACATGGTGTGCGTCAGCGGCAGTCTGCCATCTGGCGTAAGCCCGGAAGCCTTCACCGACTGGATGACGCGCCTGCGCAGCCAGTGCCCGTGCATCATCTTTGACAGCAGCCGTGATGCGCTGGTCGCCGGCCTGAAAGCGTCCCCGTGGCTGGTGAAGCCTAATCGCCGTGAACTGGAGATCTGGGCTGGCCGGAAGCTGCCAGAATTAAAAGATGTGATTGACGCTGCCCATGCGCTGCGCGAGCAGGGGTATCGCTCACGTGGTGATTTCGCTTGGTGCAGAAGGGGCGTTGTGGGTTAACGCGTCTGGCGAATGGATCGCCAAACCGCCGTCGGTTGACGTTGTCAGCACCGTTGGCGCAGGGGATTCGATGGTTGGCGGTCTGATCTATGGTCTGCTGATGCGCGAATCCAGTGAACATACTTTACGTCTTGCCACCGCCGTTGCAGCCCTGGCCGTGAGTCAGAGCAATGTCGGCATTACCGATCGTACCCAGTTAGCCGCGATGATGGCGCGCGTTGACTTAAAACCTTTTAACTAACAGCAGGAGAGGAATAATGAAAACGCTGCTGATTATTGACTCCGGTCTCGGACAGGCTCGCGCCTATATGGCGAAGACCCTGCTGGGAGCGGCGGCGAACAAAGCACATCTGGAAATGACCGATAACCCGGGCGACGCTGAACTGGCGATTGTGCTGGGTGATAAGGTCCCGGCTGACAGCGCGCTGAACGGCAAAAAAGTGTGGCTGGGCGATATTAATCGCGCGGTGGCACATCCGGAACTGTTCCTGAGCGAAGCGAAAGGCCACGCGTCTGTCTACAGCGCACCGGCTGCGGCAGCACCGGTTGCTGCCACGGGCCCGAAACGCATTGTGGCGGTGACAGCTTGTCCGACGGGCGTCGCGCATACCTTTATGGCGGCTGAAGCGATTGAAACCGAAGCGAAAAAACGCGGCTGGTGGGTGAAAGTTGAAACCCGTGGCTCGGTGGGTGCGGGCAATGCCATCACCCCGGAAGAAGTGGCGGAAGCCGATCTGGTGATCGTTGCGGCGGATATCGAAGTGGATCTGGCGAAATTCGCGGGTAAACCGATGTACCGCACCTCTACCGGCCTGGCGCTGAAAAAGACCGCGCAGGAGTTTGATAAAGCGCTGGTGGAAGCCCAGCCTTATCAGGCAACCGGTGCGGCGAAACCGGCTACCGAAGGGAAAAAAGAATCTGCGGGCGCCTATCGTCACCTGCTGACCGGTGTGTCTTATATGCTGCCGATGGTGGTGGCGGGCGGTCTGTGTATCGCACTGTCATTCGCGTTTGGTATCACCGCATTTAAAGAAGAAGGAACGCTGGCTGCGGCGTTAATGCAGATTGGTGGCGGCTCCGCGTTCGCGCTGATGGTGCCGGTGCTGGCAGGCTTTATCGCCTTCTCCATCGCTGACCGTCCGGGCCTGACGCCGGGTCTTATCGGCGGTATGCTGGCCGTGAGCACCGGTTCCGGCTTTATTGGCGGTATCATTGCCGGTTTCCTGGCGGGTTACGTCGCGAAGCTTATCAGCTCGAAGCTGAAGCTGCCGCAAAGTATGGAAGCCCTGAAACCGATTCTGATCATTCCGCTGATTTCCAGCCTGGTGGTCGGTCTGGCGATGATTTACCTGATTGGTAAGCCGGTGGCGGGTATCCTGGCGGGTCTGACCCACTGGCTGCAAACCATGGGCACGGCAAACGCGGTGCTGTTGGGTGCTATCCTCGGTGGCATGATGTGTACCGACATGGGTGGTCCGGTAAACAAAGCGGCCTATGCATTCGGTGTTGGCCTGCTGAGTACCCAGACCTACGCGCCAATGGCGGCCATTATGGCGGCCGGTATGGTGCCACCGCTGGCGCTCGGCCTGGCAACGATTATTGCGCGTCGTAAATTCGACAAAGCGCAGCAGGAAGGCGGCAAAGCGGCGCTGGTACTGGGCCTGTGCTTTATCACCGAAGGGGCGATTCCGTTTGCTGCCCGTGACCCAATGCGTGTTCTGCCTTGCTGTATCGTTGGCGGCGCGGTGACCGGGGCTATCTCAATGGCGATTGGCGCGAAGCTGATGGCACCGCACGGTGGTCTGTTCGTTCTGCTGATCCCAGGCGCTATCACCCCGGTACTGGGTTACCTGCTGGCGATTGTTGCTGGTACGCTGGTGGCGGGGCTCTCTTACGCGGTGCTGAAACGCCCTGAAGCGGAAGCGGTGGCAAAAGTAGCCTAAAAGTGGTGTCGGGTGGCGGTTTCGCCTTACCCGACCTATAAAAAAGCCGGACGCTTAACGCGATCCGGCTTTTTTTTATGCCGCCTGTTCAGCGGTCTGCTGTGCCTTCAGCCAGGCGATCTCTTCCGCCCAGATATCCGGATTGATGGTTTCCAGCACCATGGGGATACCATCGAAACGGGCGTCCTGCATGATAAAGCGGAACGCATCATGGCCAATATTACCTTCACCCAGGCTGTGGTGACGGTCTACGCGGCTGCCAAAGGCGCTTTTGGCATCGTTTAAGTGCATTCCGCGCAGATACTTAAAGCCCACCACGCGTTCGAACTCATCGAAGGTGTTTTTCGTGGCCTCGGTTGTACGCAGATCGTAACCGGCTGCAAACGCGTGACAGGTATCGATACATACGCCCACGCGGGATTTATCTTCCACGCCGTCAATGATGGCGGCCAGATGTTCAAACTTAAAGCCGAGGTTGCTGCCCTGACCGGCGGTATTCTCGATCACCGCGGTCACCCCCTGGGTTTTATCCAGCGTGATGTTAATGGACTCCGCAATGCGTGCCAGGCAGGCCTCTTCGTCTATTTGCATCAGATGGCTACCCGGATGGAAGTTCAGCAGCGTCAGCCCAAGCTGCTCGCAGCGCTGGACTTCATCCAGAAACGCTTCGCGGGACTTCTCCAGCGCTTCCTGAACCGGATGACCGAGGTTGATCAGATAGCTGTCGTGGGGAAGGATTTGACCCGGCCCGTAATGGTACTTCTCACAGGCGGCTTTGAAATCATCTATGACGTCAGCGGTAAGCGGCGCGGCGCGCCACTGGCGCTGGTTTTTGGTGAACAGGGCGAAAGCGGTCGCCTCAATTTCGGCGGCGCGAATGGCGGCATTCGCAAGGCCACCGGCAGCGCTGACGTGCGCTCCAACGTATTTCATAAAGGGACTCCTGTTAACCCGAAATGCGTATCATAACGGGTTAACAGGGGAAGGATGTAGTGGTTTATGCCATCAGGCTGTGAACCACGAGGTTAATCGCACCGCCACCCACAATCAGCCAGATGAAGAGCACCAGCGCCATCAGCAGCGGTTTCGCACCGGCTTTTTTCAGCGCGCTGACGTGCGTGGTCACCCCCAGCGCCGCCATCGCCATTGCCAGCAGCACGGTATCCAGCGTCACCAGCATATCGACCACCGCTTTTGGCAGCAGGTGGAAGGAGTTGAAAATCGCCACCACGATAAACAGGATCGCAAACCACGGTATGGTGATTTTACTCTTCTGATTACCACCCGCGGGCGCAAGCTGTTTCACGCGGGCGGCCAGGATAATCAGGAAGGGTGCCAGCATCATGACGCGCAGCATTTTAGCAATCACCGCAGCGTTTTCTGCTTCCGGGTTAATGGCATGACCCGCCGCCACGACCTGCGCCACTTCATGCATGGTTGAGCCAATGTAGATGCCATAGGTTTCCGGGCTAAACCAGTGGGCCACCAGCGGATACATGGCCGGGTAGAGGAAAATAGCCAGCGTACCGAAGATCACCACGGTCGCGACCGCCACCGTAACTTTGCTGGATTCCGCCTTGACCACAGGTTCGGTTGCCAGTACCGCCGCCGCACCGCAAATACTGCTCCCGGCACCGATCAGCCAGCTGGTCTGTTTATCCAGGCCAAAGATTTTCTGCCCGATAAAGCAGGCCAGTAAAAAGGTGCTGGTCAGGGTCAGGACATCAATGGCGATACCGCTAATGCCGACATCCGCAATCTGTGAAAAGGTGAGGCGAAAGCCGTAAAGAATGATCCCGAGGCGCAGCAGATGCTGCTTGGCAAAAATAACGCCGCCATCACAGGATTTCCAGATGTGCGGGTAAACGGTGTTACCCACGACCATGCCGAGCAGGATCGCCAGCGTTAAGGCGCTAAAACCGGCACCGGCGACGGCGGGAATGCTGCCGCCCCATAATGCCACTCCGGTGACGACCGCGCTGAGCGCAAGACCCGGCACGAAGTGCCACAATGTACGATGATGCTGTAAGGTGATTTCTGACATAACCTTCTCCTTTGTCTGGCTAAAGGTTACGGCGCGCTGGTTTAAAAATAAAATTGATTATATACTTATAATCAATCTATATAAGTGGTAAGCAACCATGCACATTACTTTGCGTCAGCTGGAAGTTTTTGCCGAAGTGCTGAAAAGCGGGTCGACGACCCAGGCCTCGCAGATGCTTTCGCTTTCCCAGTCTGCGGTCAGCGCCGCGTTAACCGATCTTGAGGGCCAGTTGGGCGTGCAGCTCTTCGACAGGGTAGGGAAGCGGCTGGTGGTTAACGAACATGGCCGCCTGCTTTATCCCCGCGCGCTGGCGCTGCTGGAACAGGCAACGGAAATTGAACAACTCTTCCGGGAAGAGAACGGTGCCATCCGCGTGTATGCCAGCAGTACCATTGGGAACTATATCTTGCCGGAAGTGATTGCCCGCTATCGCCGGGATTTCCCGACCCTGCCTCTGGAGATGAGCGTGGGGAACAGTCAGGATGTGATTAACGCGGTAATCGATTTTCGCGTGGATATCGGTCTTATCGAAGGGCCGTGCCATAACGTCGATATTATTGCGGAACCCTGGCTGGAAGATGAGCTGGTGGTCTTCGCCTCACCCGCCTCGTCGTTATTGCAGGGTGAAGTAACCCTGGAACGTCTGGCACAGGCGCAGTGGATCCTGCGTGAGCAGGGCTCCGGCACGCGGGAAATTGTTGATTATCTGCTGCTCTCCCATTTGCCGCATTTCCAGCTGGGGATGGAGTTGGGCAACTCAGAGGCGATCAAGCATGCGGTGCGACATGGCCTTGGGATCAGCTGCCTTTCACGACGGGTCATTATTGAACAGCTTGAGGCCGGAACGCTGGTTGAAGTTCCGCTTCCGCTGCCCAAACTGGTGCGCACGTTGTGGTGTATTCACCATCGTCAGAAACACCTTTCCAGCTCGCTGCAGCGTTTTCTGCGCTATTGCGCCATATAAAAGCGCCCCTCACCCCAATGGGGAGAGGGAAAAATTATGCTTTACTTATAATCCTGGCCGAGTCATGAAGCTCTCTTATAACTCAGTATTTCTGCCGGAAGGAACGCGGATCGTCTGCTACAATCGCGCCTCATTTATTAGATGGACAGCATTTTCACATGGTTTCAGAAACTAAAACCACAGAAGCGCCCGCGCTACGCCGCGAACTCAAGGCGCGTCACCTGACGATGATCGCCATCGGCGGCTCAATCGGTACAGGTCTTTTCGTTGCCTCCGGGGCAACCATTTCGGCAGCTGGCCCGGGTGGGGCACTTTTCTCTTACATCCTGATTGGCCTGATGGTCTACTTCCTGATGACCAGCCTGGGCGAACTGGCCGCGTATATGCCGGTATCCGGTTCGTTTTCGACCTACGGTCAGAAATACGTTGAAGAAGGCTTTGGCTTCGCGCTGGGCTGGAACTACTGGTACAACTGGGCGGTCACCATCGCCGTTGACCTTGTCGCCGCACAGCTGGTTATGACCTGGTGGTTCCCGGACACGCCAGGCTGGATCTGGAGTGCGCTGTTCCTCGCGGTCATCTTCCTGCTCAACTACATCTCCGTTCGCGGCTTTGGCGAAGCGGAATACTGGTTCTCTTTGATCAAAGTGGCAACCGTCATCATCTTTATCGTCGTCGGTGTGGCGATGATCGTTGGTATTTTCAAAGGGGCGGAACCGGCCGGGTGGAGCAACTGGACGATTGGCGATGCGCCGTTTGCCGGTGGTTTCTCGGCGATGATTGGCGTGGCGATGATTGTTGGCTTCTCTTTCCAGGGCACCGAGCTGATTGGTATTGCTGCCGGTGAGTCTGAAAACCCGGAGAAGAACATTCCGCGCGCGGTGCGTCAGGTATTCTGGCGTATTCTGCTGTTCTATGTGTTCGCGATCCTGATTATCAGCCTGATTATCCCGTACACTGACCCAAGCCTGCTGCGAAACGATGTCAAAGACATCAGCGTCAGCCCGTTCACGCTGGTCTTCCAGCATGCCGGTCTGCTCTCTGCGGCGGCGGTGATGAACGCCGTTATCCTGACAGCGGTGCTGTCTGCGGGTAACTCCGGTATGTACGCCTCAACCCGTATGCTCTATACCCTGGCCTGTGACGGTAAAGCGCCGCGTATTTTCGCAAAACTGTCTCGTGGTGGTGTGCCGCGTAACGCACTGTATGCCACAACGGTCATTGCTGGTCTGTGCTTCCTGACCTCCATGTTCGGTAACCAGACGGTCTACCTGTGGCTGCTCAACACCTCTGGTATGACGGGCTTTATTGCCTGGCTGGGGATTGCCATCAGTCACTACCGCTTCCGTCGCGGCTATGTGATGCAGGGACACGATCTGAACAACCTGCCGTACCGTTCCGGGTTCTTCCCGCTGGGGCCGATTTTCGCCTTCATTCTGTGTCTGATTATCACCCTGGGCCAGAACTATGAAGCGTTCCTGGCGGACACCATTGACTGGGGCGCCGTAACGGCCACCTACATTGGTATTCCGCTGTTCCTGGTGATCTGGTTTGGTTACAAGCTGATGAAAGGAACGCACTTCGTTCGCTACAGTGAAATGGAATTCCCTGAACGATTTAACAAATAAACCGCACTTCCTCTCTTTTAGCCCGCTCATTTGAGCGGGCTTTTTTATCTCCACATTATGCAGAACGGATATAATTTTTAACAATTTAATTGATAATAATAATCGTTTGCTTTATCATTACGTCAAAATAAGCAGACCACCGACCCGCCGGAGATGCGGGCGGAGCAAAAGGCATTGTGGGCAATAATCTTTTGATTTAGTTGTATTTACCTCATGGAGATATGGAATGTTTAGGTTGAATCCCTTCGTCAGGGGAGGACTCTGTGCGTCCGCAATGTCCCTGGCACTGCCTGTCATCGCTGCGGAATCCAGCGACACACTGGTTGTCACGGCGTCAGCGACTGAGCAAAACCTGAAGGACGCGCCGGCGAGCATCAGCGTCATCACCCAGGAAGACCTGCAGCGTAAACCCGTTCAGAACCTGAAAGATGTGTTGCAGGACGTACCGGGCGTGCAGCTCACTAATGAAGGGGACAACCGTAAAGGGGTAAGTATTCGCGGTCTGGACAGCAGCTATACGCTGATCCTGATCGACGGTAAGCGTGTTAACTCCCGCAACGCCGTCTTCCGCCATAACGATTTCGATCTGAACTGGGTTCCGGTCGATGCGATCGAGCGGATCGAAGTGGTGCGCGGGCCAATGTCCTCGCTCTACGGTTCAGATGCACTGGGCGGCGTGGTGAATATCATCACCAAAAAAATCGGTCAGAAGTGGACGGGCACCCTGAGCGCCGACTCCACCATTCAGGAACACCGCGATCGCGGGGACACCAACAACGGCCAGTTCTACACCAGCGGCCCGCTGGTGGATGGCGTGCTGGGGCTGAAGGCCTACGGCAGCGTGTCTAAGCGTGCAAAAGACAAACAGCAAGAATCGTCTACCACAACGAGCGGTGAAACGCCGCGCATTGAGGGCTTCACCAGCCGCGATGCCAACGTGGAATTCGCCTGGACGCCGACGGAAGATCATGACTTTACCGCAGGCTATGGTTTCGACCGCCAGGATCGTGATTCCGATTCCCTCGATAAAAATCGCCTTGAGCGCCAGAACTACTCCGTGAGCCACAACGGCCGATGGGGGACAGGCAACAGCGAACTAAAAGTTTACGGCGAAAAGGTGGACAACAAAAACCCGGGTAACAGCCATACCATCACTTCCGAGAGCAACGCCGTTGATGGTAAATACGTGCTGCCGCTGGGTGAAATCAATCAGCTGCTGACCTTCGGCGGCGAATGGCGTCACGACAAGCTGAAAGATCCGGTAAACCTGACCGGCGGCTCCGGCAGCGCGACCTCTACCAGCCAGTATGCTCTCTTCCTTGAAGATGAATGGCGGATATTTGAACCGCTGGCGCTGACTACCGGCATCCGTATGGACGACCACGACACCTACGGCGATCACTGGAGTCCGCGAGCGTATCTGGTCTATAACGCGACCGATACCGTCACGGTGAAAGGGGGCTGGGCAACCGCGTTTAAAGCGCCATCCCTGCTGCAACTGAGTCCGGACTGGATCACCGGATCGTGTCGCGGTGCGTGCGAGATTGTCGGTAACCCGAACCTGAAACCGGAAACCAGCGAAAGCTTTGAACTCGGGCTGTACTACAGCGGGGAAGAGGGATGGTTAGAGGGCGTGCAGGCCAGCATTACCACCTTCCAGAACAATGTTGATGACCGTATCAGCATCAGCCGTACGGCGAACGTTAACCAGGCTAAGAGCTACCCGAACTACGTGGGGCTGAATGCTGACGGTGAACCGATCTTCCGCTATTACAACGTCAACAAGGCGCGTATTCGTGGTGTGGAAACCGAGCTGAAGATCCCGGTGGCTGAAGACTGGAAGCTGACGCTGAACTATACCTACAACGACGGGCGTGATATCAGCAACGGCGGCAACAAACCGCTGTCCGAACTGCCGTTCCATACCGCCAACGGTACCGTGGACTGGAAGGCGACGCAGGACTGGTCGTTCTACGTCCAGGGCCACTACACCGGCGAGAAACGTGCGTTAACCAGCGCAGACGCAACGCCGGGCGGCTATGTCATCTGGAATACCGGCGCGGCATGGCAGGCAACGAAAAGCGTGAAGCTGCGCGCGGGCGTGCAGAACTTGCTGGATAAAGATCTGAGCCGCGACGATTACAGCTACACGGAAGATGGCCGCCGCTACTTTGTGGGTGTGGATTATAAGTTCTGATGTGGTTTTCATGCCCGGTGGCGCTTCGCTTACCGGGCAAAAAAGACCGCACTTACCCGAACAAATGCTCCGCATGGAAGCGGAGGTGATCCTCAATAAAGGATGCAATGAAATAGTAGCTGTGGTCATATCCGGGCTGAATACGCAGCGTCAGCGGCCAGTCTTTCTGACGTGCGGCTTCAGCCAGCACGGCGGGCTGTAGCTGTCCGGCCAGGAACTGATCCGCATCACCTTGATCGACAAGCGTCGGGATCGCATTTCCAGGCTGGCTCGCCAGCATCAGGGCACAGCTGTCCCACTCCTGCCAGCGTTGTGCGTCATCGCCCAGATAGTTCGTAAAGGCTTTCTGCCCCCACGGTACCTGGGTGGGGTTTACAATTGGCGCAAACGCGGAAACGCTGGTGTATCTGCCAGGATTTTTTAGCGCCATGATCAACGCGCCGTGCCCACCCATGGAATGCCCGCTGATGGCACACCGGTTGCTTACTGCAAACTCACGCTGTATCAGGGCTGGCAGCTCGTCGGCAATATAGTCGTACATGCGGTAATGGCTCGCCCACGGCTGCTCTGTGGCGTTCAGATAGAACCCGGCCCCTTTGCCCAGATCATATCCGGCATCGTCCGCCACCTCATCGCCACGCGGGCTGGTGTCTGGCATCACCAGGGCGATACCCAGCTCGGCCGCCACACGCTGCGCGCCCGCTTTGGTGGTGAAATTCTCATCGTTACAGGTTAATCCCGAGAGCCAGAACAGAACCGGGGGCTTAGCACCCTCTTCAGTGGGCGGTAGGAAAATGCTGAACGTCATGGCACAGTTCAGGACAGTGGAGTCGTGGCGCCAGCGCTGCTGTCGACCTTCAAAACAACGATGCTCTTCGAGCAGTTCCATGCAGGGCTCCTTAATGCGAATTGCTATTCATTCAACCCATAATACAGAGTTTTCATTTACCTGTGAGCAACTTTCACTTTCGCAAGACTGCGAGATCCTGCATCATAAATTTACTTTTTATTAACAACTGGAGCGGTCATGGCGCTGCGAATTGCGCTCAGTGGATTTGTGGTTCTGGTGGTAGCGATGGGAATTGGGCGCTTCGCGTTTACCCCTCAGGTGCCGCTGATGATTGCCGCCGGGCAACTCACGCTCACCAGCGCAGGTCTGGTGGCGGCGATGAACTATCTGGGCTATCTGGTGGGCGCATGGGATGCGA
This sequence comes from Enterobacter cloacae subsp. cloacae ATCC 13047, assembly GCF_000025565.1. Classification (NCBI taxonomy): domain Bacteria; kingdom Pseudomonadati; phylum Pseudomonadota; class Gammaproteobacteria; order Enterobacterales; family Enterobacteriaceae; genus Enterobacter; species Enterobacter cloacae. The sequence continues at coordinate 3,543,824 of NC_014121.1, read as the reverse complement.
TGCGCGCCCATCGCTTCGTTGAAACCCGCCTTTGGCTGGGTATTACTGGCGCTGTGGCGCTGACGCTGCTTTCCGCCGCAGCGGATAACGCGCTGGTACATGGTCTGCTGCGCTTTGTGATTGGCTGCATGAGCGGCTGGTCGATGGTGCTGATTGCCGCCTGGACCAACGAGCGGCTGGGGCAACTGGGTAAACCGGGTTTGAGCGCGGCCGTGTTTGCCGGGCCGGGCGCAGGTATCGCCCTGAGCGGACTGCTTGCGGTCTATATTCACGCAAAAGCGTTGTCGGCCGGGGCCGCATGGCAGATTTACGGCGTGCTGGCGCTGGTGCTTATCGCACTGGTTGCCCGCTATTTACCGCGTGCCGGGCAACTGCACCGGCCGGGCAGCGCGCCTGAACCCCTTATTCTGACGAAAGATTTGAAGTGCCTGGTCTGGAGCTACAGCCTGGCCGGATTTGGCTACATCCTGCCTGCAACATTTTTATCACAAATGGCGGCCGTGCGTTTTCCCGGCAGCCTGTTTGCACAGTTTGTCTGGCCGATATTTGGCGCTGCCGCTGTTGTGGGCATCGTGCTCAGTATCGTTTTGCGTCACACCTCTACCTCGAACCGCAGGCTGGCTATCGTGCTGTGGTTACAGGGGGCGGGTGTGCTGGCGGCGTGGCTACTGCCGGGAATTGGCGGCTTGCTGACGGGCGGCCTGCTGGTCGGCGGCGGATTCCTGTGTGCCGTTCAGCTCTCTTTACTCTACGGGCGCGAGCTGGCACCCGAACATACCCGCTATATGGCGGGGCTACTGACTACCGGTTATGCCATTGGACAGCTGGTGGGGCCGATGACCTCGGCGTTATCCACCTGGCTTACCCACAAGCTTGAGCCTGCGCTGGGGCTGGCGGGCATTGCGCTGTTCATTGCGGGCGCGCTGGTGTGGAACCGTCAGGCCGAAAGGCAGCAGCAATTGCAATAATTATCGTCGTGAATACTGGATTATGTGCGCGGCCTCACGCACAATGAGCGCACACTTTTGCCACAACGAGGGCAAAAGACGCCACACCTGCAGGAGAAAAGAATGTCATCACTCAGTAAAGAAGCGGCCCTTGTCCACGAAGCCCTGGTTGCGCGCGGTCTTGAAACGCCACTGCGTCCACCCGTTCAGGAAGTGGATAATGAAACCCGTAAACGTCTGATTGCCGGGCACATGACCGAGATCATGCAACTGCTGAATCTCGATCTGAGCGACGACAGTCTGATGGAAACGCCGCATCGCATCGCAAAAATGTATGTCGACGAAATTTTCTCCGGCCTGGACTACGCCAACTTCCCGAAAATCACCGTCATTGAAAACAAAATGAAGGTGGATGAGATGGTGACGGTGCGCGATATCACGCTGACCAGCACCTGCGAGCACCACTTCGTGACCATCGACGGTAAAGCGACCGTGGCTTACATTCCAAAAGATACGGTGATTGGTCTGTCCAAAATCAACCGTATCGTGCAGTTCTTTGCCCAACGCCCACAGGTGCAGGAGCGTCTGACGCAGCAGATCCTGACTGCGCTGCAAACGCTGCTGGGCACCAATAACGTCGCGGTCTCCATTGACGCGGTTCACTACTGCGTGAAGGCGCGCGGTGTACGTGATGCCACCAGTGCGACCACCACCACGTCGCTGGGCGGTCTGTTTAAATCCAGCCAGAACACCCGCCAGGAGTTCCTGCGCGCCGTGCGTCACCACAACTAATCAGACAGGGCAGGGACCATGGAGCGAAACGTCACGCTCGATTTTGTTCGCGGCGTCGCCATTCTCGGTATCCTGCTGCTTAATATCAGCGCCTTCGGTCTGCCGAAGGCCGCTTATCTCAACCCCGCCTGGTATGGCGAGATCACCCGTCGCGATGCCTGGACGTGGGCAATCCTCGATCTCTTTGCTCAGGTGAAATTCCTCACCCTCTTTGCGCTGCTGTTTGGCGCCGGTCTGCAACTCCTGCTCAAACGCGGCACCCGCTGGATCCAGTCACGTCTGACCCTGCTGGTGCTCCTTGGCTTTATTCACGGCCTGTTCTTCTGGGACGGTGATATTCTTCTCGCCTATGGATTAGTCGGGCTGATTTGCTGGCGACTCATCCGTGATGCGCATAGCGTCAAAAGCCTGTTTAACACCGGCGTGATGCTTTATGTCATGGGGCTTGGCGTGCTGCTGTTGCTGGGTATGATCGCCGGCGACGCAACAAGCCGCTCATGGATACCGGACGCCGCCAACCTGCAGTATGAGCAGTTCTGGAAGCTAAAAGGCGGCGCGGAAGCGATAAGCAATCGCGCGGATATGCTGGGCGATAACCTGCTGGCACTGGGAGCGCAATACGGCTGGCAGCTGGCGGGGATGATGCTGATGGGCGCATCCCTGATGCGCACCGGCTGGCTGAAAGGGGAATTTAGCCTGCGCCACTATCGTCGCACAGGCGTCTTGCTGGTGCTGCTGGGCGTGGCGATCAATCTTCCGGCGGTGATTGCGCAGTGGCATCTACACTGGGATTACCGCTGGTGCGCTTTCCTGCTGCAGGTTCCGCGCGAGCTCGGTGCCCCGTTCCAGACCATCGGCTACGCCGCGCTCATCTATGGCTTCTGGCCGCAGCTCTCCCGCCTCTGGATTGTCAGTGCCGTGGCCTGCGTTGGCCGCATGGCGTTAAGCAATTACATTCTGCAGACCCTCATCTGCACCACGCTGTTCTATCGATTCGGCCTGTTTATGAAATTCGACCGCCTTACGCTGGTGGCGTTTGTTCTTCCGGTCTGGACGATAAACCTGGCGTTTTCAGTTATCTGGCTGCGGTATTTCCGCCAGGGGCCCCTGGAGTGGGGGTGGCGTCAGTTAACCGCAAAAGCGTCAGGTGTTTCATTGAATAATACATCCAGATAACGATCTGGATCACAATCATTAACAAAATGGATGTAACCGTTTTCATCAGTGTGACCTTCTTCACGTAGTCCCCTTTCTCTCGCTGCCAAAATAGCCACCTTGCTAAACACAGGGGGTGTCTGTGAGTTGCTGCAATCCTTTTAAGGATGGTGAATATGATCACCATTCGTGACGTCGCCCGTCAGGCGGGCGTTTCTGTGGCCACCGTCTCTCGCGTGCTGAACAACAGCGCGCTGGTCAGCCCTGAAACCCGTGAAACCGTAATGAAAGCCGTGACCCAACTGGGTTACCGCCCCAATGCTAACGCGCAGGCGCTGGCTACGCAGGTCAGTGACACCATTGGCGTGGTAGTGATGGACGTGTCGGATGCGTTTTTTGGCGCGCTGGTGAAAGCGGTGGACGTTGTCGCCCAGCAGCACCAAAAGTATGTGCTGATCGGCAACAGCTATCATGAAGCAGTAAAAGAGCGCTATGCCATCGAAGTGCTGATCCGCCAGCGTTGTAACGCGCTGATTGTGCATTCAAAAGCCCTGAGTGATGAGGAACTTGCCGGATTTATGGAGCAAATCCCCGGCATGGTGCTCATCAACCGGATTGTGCCCGGCTATGCCCACCGTTGCGTGGGGCTGGATAACGTGAGTGGCGCCATGATGGCCACGCGCATGCTGATTAATAACGGGCACCAGCGAATCGGTTATCTGGCCTCCAGCCACGCGATTGAGGACGACGAACTGCGTCGCGAAGGCTGGCAAAATGCTCTGAAAGAACACGGCATTGCGCCTGCTGAAAGCTGGGTAGGCACCGGTACCCCGGACATGCAGGGAGGGGAGGCTGCGATGGTCGAGCTGCTGGGCCGTAACCTGCAGCTCTCCGCGGTGTTTGCCTACAACGACAGCATGGCTGCCGGAGCACTGACGGCGTTAAAAGATAACGGCATTGCGGTGCCACAGCATTTGTCGTTGATCGGTTTTGACGATATTCCCATTGCCCGTTACACCGACCCGCAGCTGACAACGGTACGCTATCCCATTGTCTCGATGGCCAAACTGGCGACTGAGCTGGCGTTACAGGGCGCGGCAGGGCTGCTTGATACGGGAGCAACACACTGTTTCATGCCGACATTAGTGCGCCGCCATTCGGTCTCTGCCCGGCAAATTGTGGTTCCGATCACTAACTGATAAAGCCAGCTGATGTAACCGTTTTCAATCTGTGAGTAAATTCACAGTATCTTAACAAGGCGCTGACTATGATGTCAGCGTTTTAGGGGCTGAAACGCTATGTAACAGTGATTATTCACTTTCACTATAGCCAACGTGCCGCAAACAACGAATAAAACGCATTTCTGGAGCGTTACCGAACACGGAAGATAGAAATTTTATAAGTGAACTTCGGCTGTCAGTAACGTTTTATTAACACCTGCCCGCCGATCGTTATTCACAAGAACTACCCTGCATAAAAAAAACCGGAGATACCATGAATAAGAAGGTGTTGACTCTGTCTGCTGTAATGGCAAGCATGCTTTTTGGTGCAGCAGCGCACGCTGCGGATACCCGTATTGGTGTGACTATCTATAAATACGACGACAACTTCATGTCTGTTGTGCGTAAAGCGATCGAGAAAAATGCTAAAGCAGCGCCAGATGTTCAGCTGCTGATGAATGACTCCCAGAACGACCAGTCCAAACAGAACGATCAGATTGACGTCCTGCTGGCAAAAGGCGTGAAGGCACTGGCAATCAACCTGGTTGACCCGGCTGCTGCAGGCACAGTTATCGAGAAAGCGCGCGGCCAGAACGTGCCAATCGTCTTCTTCAACAAAGAACCTTCCCGTAAAGCGCTGGACAGCTATGACAAAGCGTATTACGTCGGTACTGACTCCAAAGAGTCCGGTATTATCCAGGGCGATCTGATCGCGAAACACTGGGCGGCCAACCCGAACTGGGATCTGAACAAAGACGGCCAGATCCAGTTTGTGCTGCTGAAAGGCGAGCCAGGCCACCCGGATGCTGAAGCGCGTACCACTTACGTTGTCAAAGAGTTGAACGACAAAGGTCTGAAAACCCAGCAGCTGGCTTTAGATACCGCGATGTGGGATACCGCTCAGGCGAAAGATAAAATGGACGCGTGGCTGTCTGGTCCTAACGCGAACAAAATTGAAGTGGTCATCGCTAACAACGACGCGATGGCAATGGGTGCGGTAGAAGCCCTGAAAGCACACAACAAATCCTCTATCCCTGTGTTCGGCGTGGATGCGCTGCCAGAAGCGCTGGCACTGGTGAAATCAGGTGCGATGGCCGGTACCGTATTGAACGATGCCAACAACCAGGCGAAAGCCACCTTCGATCTGGCGAAAAACCTGGCCGACGGTAAAGGTGCGGCAGATGGCACCAACTGGAAAATCGACAATAAAATCGTTCGCGTACCTTACGTGGGCGTAGACCAGTCCAACCTGGCTGAGTTTATCGGTAAATAAGATAGTTAGTTATGTCTCCACAGGGCGCAACATGTTGCGCCCTTTTATAACGCGATATGCGAGGCCAACAAGGTATAATTATGGTCAGCACAACTACTCCGTCGTCCGGTGAATTCTTGTTGGAAATGAACGGCATCAACAAGTCGTTTCCCGGTGTTAAGGCACTCGATAATGTTAATTTAAAAGTTCGGCCTCATTCAATTCATGCCTTAATGGGTGAAAACGGTGCCGGTAAATCAACATTATTAAAATGTCTTTTTGGGATCTATCAAAAAGATTCTGGCAGCATTCTTTTTCAGGGGAAAGAGATCGATTTCCATTCAGCGAAAGAAGCACTGGAAAACGGTATCTCTATGGTTCACCAGGAATTGAACCTGGTACTGCAACGCTCGGTAATGGATAATATGTGGTTGGGGCGTTATCCAACCAAAGGTGTTTTTGTCGATCAGGACAAAATGTACCGTGACACCAAAGCCATTTTCGATGAGCTGGATATTGATATCGATCCGCGCGCCCGCGTGGGAACATTATCCGTCTCGCAAATGCAGATGATCGAAATTGCTAAAGCGTTCTCCTATGATGCCAAAATTGTCATCATGGATGAACCGACATCGTCATTAACGGAAAAAGAGGTTAACCACCTTTTTACCATTATTCGTAAGCTAAAAGATCGCGGCTGCGGCATTGTTTATATCTCCCATAAAATGGAAGAGATCTTCCAGTTGTGTGATGAGATAACCATCCTGCGCGACGGTCAGTGGATTGCCACTCAGCCTCTCGAAGGGCTGGACATGGACAAGATCATCGCCATGATGGTGGGCCGTTCCCTGAACCAGCGTTTCCCGGACAAAGAGAACAAGCCGGGTGAGGTGATCCTTGAGGTGCGTAATCTGACCTCGCTGCGTCAGCCCTCTATTCGCGACGTCTCCTTCGACCTGCACAAGGGCGAAATTCTGGGCATTGCAGGCCTGGTCGGGGCAAAACGTACCGATATCGTCGAAACCCTGTTTGGTATTCGCGAGAAAGCCGAAGGCACCATCACGCTGCACGGTAAGAAAATTAACAACCACAACGCCAACGAAGCCATTAATAATGGTTTTGCACTGGTGACGGAAGAGCGTCGTTCGACCGGTATTTATGCCTATCTGGATATTAACTTTAACTCGTTAATTTCTAATATCCGCAACTATAAAAACAAAGTGGGTCTGCTGGATAACTCCCGCATGAAGAGTGATACCCAGTGGGTTATTGACTCCATGCGCGTAAAAACGCCGGGGCATCGTACGCAAATTGGTTCGTTGTCGGGCGGCAACCAGCAAAAAGTCATTATCGGTCGTTGGTTATTAACGCAGCCAGAAATTCTGATGCTGGATGAACCAACCCGCGGTATTGACGTCGGCGCGAAGTTTGAAATTTATCAGCTGATCGCTGAACTGGCGAAAAAGGATAAAGGGATCATTATTATCTCTTCCGAAATGCCGGAATTGTTAGGGATCACAGACCGTATTCTGGTTATGAGCAATGGTCTCGTTGCCGGTATTGTTGACACGAAAACGACAACGCAAAACGAAATTTTGCGTTTAGCGTCTTTGCACCTTTAAGATCAGGGGCTCCTCATGAGTGCGTTAAATAAAAAAAGTTTTCTCACTTATCTGAAAGAAGGCGGTATTTACGTTGTTCTTTTAGTATTGCTGGCCATTATCATTTTCCAGGACCCTACGTTCTTAAGTCTGCTGAACCTGAGTAACATTCTGACTCAGTCTTCCGTGCGTATTATCATCGCTCTGGGCGTGGCGGGGCTCATCGTCACCCAGGGGACTGACCTTTCTGCAGGGCGCCAGGTCGGCCTCGCGGCGGTGATCGCGGCAACCCTGTTGCAGTCGATGGAAAACGCCAACAAGGTGTTCCCGGAAATGGCGACCATGCCCATTTTCGTGGTGATCCTGATTGTCTGCGCCATCGGTGCGGTGATTGGTCTGATCAACGGTATTATCATCGCTTACCTGAACGTGACGCCATTTATCACCACCCTGGGTACGATGATCATCGTTTACGGTATCAACTCCCTGTACTACGACTTCGTCGGTGCGTCCCCCATCTCGGGCTTCGACAGCGGCTTCTCGACCTTCACGCAAGGATTTATTGCGCTGGGCAGCTTCCGCCTGTCGTATATCACCTTCTACGCGTTGATTGCGGTGGCGTTCGTCTGGATCCTGTGGAACAAAACCCGCTTTGGTAAGAACATCTTCGCTATCGGGGGTAACCCGGAAGCAGCGAAAGTGTCCGGCGTGAACGTGGCCCTGAACCTGCTGATGATTTATGCCCTGTCCGGTGTGTTCTATGCCTTCGGCGGGATGCTGGAAGCGGGCCGTATCGGCTCTGCCACCAACAACCTCGGCTTTATGTACGAACTGGATGCGATTGCCGCCTGCGTGGTGGGCGGGGTCTCTTTCAGCGGCGGTGTGGGTACTGTGCTCGGCGTGGTCACCGGTGTGATCATCTTTACGGTCATCAACTATGGTCTGACCTACATCGGCGTGAACCCGTACTGGCAGTACATCATCAAGGGCGCCATTATCATCTTCGCGGTTGCGCTGGACTCACTGAAATACGCGCGTAAGAAGTAATAGAAGTAAAAAGAAGCTCGTCGTAGTTTGTGCTGCGACGAGTTTTTTTTGGATATATATTTACTCGTGCAAAAAGCCTATTTCGTGAAGGTATAACCACAAGGTGCAATAAAGCATCGTTGCCATCAGTCCAACTATCAACAACGTTTCCCATATCAGGATGAGGCAAAAAATTATTGGTTCATCACGACGATAAATGGGTTCAAGTCTCCTGGCACCAAAAAAAGGGTAGTAACGGATGTGAGTGATACCTTTTTTCCAGGCTCTGAAATTTTGGAAAAGCAACCAGAAACCGACGATCTCTACGGCAGCCGTAAATAATACATAATCTGTTTGCATAACCTGGCTCCTGCCATTATTTTCCTTGTTTTTTCTGCATATCCAGCAACTGCTCCGGCGTCACCGCCGGATAACCCTGCGCATCTTCCGGCACTTCATGCATGGCCGGAATTGGCACCAGTGGGCCTAAAAAGCGCGGTTCACGTTTGAAGATATAGAGATCGGCCAGCGCGCCAAAGCGAGCGCCAAACTCACGCACGCGCACGCTCAGCATATCTTTTGGCGAGGGCACCGCATAACACTGCGCCTGAATGCCCATGTGCAGCGCGATAAACAGCGCACGCTCGCAGTGGAAGCGCTGGGTGATGATGATGAAGTCGTTGGTGTCGAACACTTTGCGCGTGCGCACGATGGAGTCGAGCGTGCGGAACCCGGCGTAGTCGAGCACGATATCTGCCGGATCAACGCCTGCGGCAATCAGGTCTTTGCGCATGGTGACCGGTTCGTTGTAGCTTTGCAGCGCGTTATCGCCGCTTAACAGCAGGTAATTGACCTTGCCGCTGTTGTAGGCGTTGAGCGCGCCCTGAATGCGGTAGCGGTAATACTGATTGATGACACCGGTGCGGTAATACTTTGCGGTGCCGAGCACCACACCCACCTGGCGATAGGGCAGGTCCTGCAGGTCATCAAAAATGTAGGGGGCCGTTTTCCAGCTCATCCACCGGTCGAGACCCAGCACGATCAACAGCAGTATGCCGACCAGGACAGACAGGCTGTAAAAAACGCGCTTTAACATGCAGATGGCTCGTACCGAAGGTGAATTTAACTCAGGCTACTGTACCCGCCTGGTTAGCGCAAGAAACAGCGCATCAACTGAAGGCTTTTTCAGCAAAACGGGCGGGCATGTCTGCCCGCCAGAAGGATCACGCCAGCAATACACGCTCGATTGACGTGCAGCCCAGCGCTTTCAGGGTGGCGGCGGTGGCATCCCATTGAATCAGCGGTGCATCGGCAATTTCTGCCAGAATGGCGCGCTGAATATCCGGGTAGTCATAGCCGTTCAGACTCAGCAGGTTCAGTGCGCCCTGCAGCGGTGGCAGCGTTGGGTTAAACGCGGCGTTTTCGGCATAGCTGCCGCTAAAAATACGCCCATCGCGGCATTGCAGTGCCACGCCGCTCGGGGATTTGCTGTACGGCGTATGGCTCTTGTTGGCAGCGCGAATGGCCGCCTGGGTCAGGTCATCACCGGTCAGCGTGTAACCGTGATCCTGCTCGTCCATCAGCAGGGTTTTGATTTCAAGATCTTTCGGACCAAAGGCGTCAGGCAGGTAGTCGCCCAGCGTGTGCGGCGCGCGACCCGGCAGATTGATGCGCAGCTGCAGCCCGCTGTTCAGTTCATTCATAAACTGACGGCAGTGCCCGCACGGGGTGTAGTTCACGGTAATGGCGCTCAGGGCCTTTTCGCCGCGCAGCCAGGCGTGGCTGATGGCGCTCTGTTCCGCATGAACAGTCTGCTGCATGGTTGCGCCCAGGAACTCCATGTTTCCGCCGAAGTACCAGGTTCCGCTGACGCCGCGCGCAATGGCGCCAACGTTAAAGTGGGAAAGATCGGCACGTGCACAGGCGGCAGCCAGCGGCAGCAATGCGAAAGCCAGCGCGTCTTCGTCAAGATCCGTGGCCTGTTTCAGCGTGGTGATCTGCTCAGCGGTGAGCAGGGCGGGGAAATGCTCATCCGCCAGAATCGGGGCCAGAGCTGATTGCAATTTCTCTGCAAGCCGGGCGAAAGCCGCTTGAAAACGTGGATGCATGGCGTTTGCCTCATAAAGGTTAATGGATCGGTAGTGTACGGAGCCGCTGGGGCTTTATATGTGATCCATATCTCATTATGTATGCAACTTATGAAAACAAAATGAAATTTGCGCGACGCATCGCAAATTTTAGCCCATCACCGCCAGAATCACGGGGAAAATGAACGGCGCCATCAGCGAGGTCATGATTCCGCAGATCACCAGTGCCAGCGAGCTGAACGCCCCCTCCTGGTAATCCAGCTCCGCACAGCGGGCGGTGCCCAGCGCGTGCGACGCGGTGCCCATCGCCAGACCGCGTGCGGCTTTAGTATGAATGCGCATGACATTGAGCAGGGTATGGCCAAACACGGCGCCCAGTATGCCGACAAAGATCACGCACATGGCGCTGATGGCAGGAATGCCGCCGAGGCTACCGCCCACGGCCATGGCGATAGGCGTGGTTACCGATTTCGGCAGAATAGAGGCGGCAATTTGCGCAGAGGCCCCCATCAGCAGTGCGACTGAAGTACCGGTGATCATCGCCACCAGGCTCCCCACAAAACAGATGGTAATAATGGATTTCCAGCGGGCGCGGATCTGGTGCAGCTGTTCATATAAAGGAAATGCGAGCGCGACCACGGCGGGTTGTAGCAGGTCGTTTAAAATTTTGCTGCCGGCAAAGTAGCGTTCGTAAGGAATACCGGTAAGCAGCAGGAACGGGATAATCACCACCATCGCCACCAGCAACGGGTTAAGCAGCGGCATCTTGAACCGGGCGGCAAGTTTGCGCGCCGCGAAGAACACCGCCAGGGTTAATGGCAGCGACCACCAGATATTGGCCATCATTGTTTTGTTCCTTTCTGTCCAACCACTTTACGTTCGCCATGTACCAGATGCGAACTCCAGCTCACCACAAGGAAAACCACCAGCGTACTGACCGCGCAGGAGACGACAATCGGGCCGAACTGGGCTTTAAGCAGATCGAAGTACTGCATGACCCCGACGCCAATCGGCACGAACAGCAGCGCCATATAGCGAATAAGAACGAAGCAGCCGAGGTTGACCCACTTAGCGGGCAGAATTTGCAACGCCAGCAGAACAAAGAGGATCAGCATGCCGATAATGCTGCCGGGAATGGTGATAGGAAGCAGGGAAGCGATGAAAATCCCGGCGTACAGGCAGGCGTAAATCAGGACGAATGCGCGCAGATATTGCCAGATAATGTTCAATGATTTTCTCATGGTTAAAATCCTTGCTGAAACGCATTCATCATACAATTAAACCCGAAAGTGTGCCATGGATCACATCATGAATTTTAAGCATACCCGTCATTCCAGAATAGAACGTCGTGCTTTCAACATACATACAGAGCGATTACTATAGCGCGTCTTTTTTCACAGGTACTGCTATGCGTGTTTTACTGGCCCCAATGGAAGGCGTGCTCGACTCCCTCGTGCGCGAACTTCTGACCGAGGTAAACGATTACGATCTCTGCGTGACGGAGTTTTTGCGCGTGGTCGATATGTTGTTGCCGGTAAAATCGTTCTACAGACTCTGCCCGGAGCTGCACCGTCAGAGCCGGACTACCTCCGGCACGCTGGTGCGTATTCAGCTGCTGGGCCAGTATCCTGAATGGCTGGCCGAGAACGCCGCCCGTGCCGTCGAGCTGGGCTCTTACGGGGTTGATCTCAACTGTGGCTGCCCGTCGAAGCTGGTGAACGGCAGCGGCGGCGGGGCGACGCTGCTAAAAGATCCTGAGCTGATTTACCGTGGCGCGAAAGCGATGCGTGAAGCCGTGCCTGCTCATTTGCCGGTGACGGTGAAAGTGCGCCTGGGCTGGGACAGCGACGCGCGGCAGTTTGAAATTGCCGATGCGGTGCAGCAGGCCGGGGCTACTGAACTGGTGGTGCATGGCCGCACCAAAGAAGATGGCTACAAAGCCGAGCGCATTAACTGGCAGGCAATTGGTGAGATCCGTAAACGCCTCAGCATTCCGGTGATCGCCAACGGGGAAATCTGGGATTACCAGAGCGCGCAGGCCTGTCTCAAAGCCACCGGCTGCGAGGCGGTGATGATCGGCCGCGGGGCATTGAATGTGCCTAACCTCAGCCGGGTGATTAAATATAACGAGCCGCGTATGCCGTGGGCTGATGTTGTTACGCTGCTGCAAAAATATAGCCGTCTGGAAAAGCAGGGCGACACCGGGCTATATCACGTGGCGCGCATCAAACAGTGGCTCAGCTATTTACGCAAAGAGTACGATGAAGCGCTGGGGTTATTTCAGGAGATTCGGACATTACAGACTTCTGCGGATATTGCGCGGGTGATCCAGGCAAAATAATAAGCGTGTGACCGCAATTATCGCTGTGAAGCGCTGGACCAGACGCATGGGCTGGTTGACCTTTGCCCGGCGCGGTGCCGGGCAAAGAAATCAGAAAATCATCTTGAACACACCCGTTACCACCAGCAGTCCTATCAGAAATATAATTAAAATGACCCACAATAATATTTTCATTCCCTTCTCCTGCGTATGTATGTCAACAGTAAGTGTAGCAGGCAATTTATAATTTAGATGAATTTGTTAATTTGAAATATTCTCGGCATGTATAATTTTCTAATTACAAAAATGTATGACAATTTGCGCATTGCCACGCATTACTAAAAAAAGAGAGGCATCAGGCGTACTTTGCGCCTTTATTTTTTGGCGTGAATGGCGTAATGAAACGTTTTCTTATTTTATCTCTGAGTGCTCCCTTTGCCATTATTCTGGCCGGCTGTGCGCCGCAACATGCCACGGTAACTCCCCTCAATACCCAGTCGGTCACGGCGTCGGTTAATACGGTGCTGCCTCATCAGAACTGGCCGGAAAATGCATGGTGGAAAGCGTATAACGATCCGCAGCTTGATAAGCTAATTGCCAAAGCATTAAGTGATGCGCCCGATATGCAGATTGCCCGTCAGCGTATTACCCTTGCCGAAGCCCAGGCCAAAGCAGCCCTGGCGGCCGACGGCCCGCAAATTGATTTTTCGGCCGATGCTGAACGTCAGAAAATGTCCGCTGAAGGGCTGATGGGGCCCTTTGCCATAACCGACCCGGCTGCGGGCACCACCGGCCCCTGGTATACCAACGGTACCTTTGGCTTGACCGCGGGCTGGGATCTGGATTTGTGGGGCAAAAATCGCGCCCGGTTGGAGGCCCGGATAGGCAAGGTGAATGCGCAAAAAGCGGAGCTTGAGCAGACCCGTCAACTGCTTGCCAGCAGCGTGGCGCGGCTCTACTGGGACTGGCAAACTCAGGCCGCCGTGGAGGAGGTCCTCACGCAGATCAAATCCCAACAGGACAATATCATCGGTGCCGATCGCGAGCTGTATCAGCACGGGATCACCTCCTCTGTGGAAGGTGTCGAAACCGACATCAGTGCCAGCAAAACCGAAGAGCAGATCGCCGAGGTTCACGGCAAAATGAAAGCCATCGAGGCGCGTCTGAACGCGTTGACTAATACCCCCGCCCTGGCGCTCACACGGCATGCCTTACCGACGGTTGAAGCGTCGTTACCGTCGACGCTGGGGTATGAACTGCTGGCCCGACGACCGGATCTGCAGGCGGCGCACTGGTATATCGAAGCGTCAATGAGCGAGGTCGATGCCGCCAGAGCGGCGTTTTATCCTGATGTGAATCTGATGGCGTTTTTACAACAGGATGCCCTGCACCTGAGCGATCTGTTCCGTTCTTCAGCCCAGCAAATGGGTGTGACCGCCGGGCTGACTCTGCCCATTTTTGACAGCGGCAGGCTGAACGCGCAGCTGGATATTGCCCAGGCGCAGAACAATCTGTCGGTGGCGAACTACAACAAGGCGGTGGTGGATGCCGTGAACCAGGTGGCGCGCACGGCCAGCGAAGTAGAAATGCTGACGGCGAAAAATCAGCATCAGCAGCAGGTAGAAAAAGATGCGGCGCGCGTGGTGGCGCTGGCGCAGGCACGTTTTAGCGCCGGAATTATTGCCGGCTCGCGCGTCAGTGAAGCCAGAATTCCAGCGCTGAAGGAACATCTCGCCGGATTGATGCTGCAGGGCGAGTATATCGATGCCACGCTACAGCTCACCTCCGCGCTGGGGGGTGGTTATCATCATGGCTAATCAGGGTCATTATCTATACTTACCTCTTTGCCGTTCTTCAGGAGGTGAGTATGACCAAAGTAGCGATTGTTACCGCATCGGATTCCGGGATTGGTAAAACCACGGCCCTGATGCTGGCTGAACGTGGGTTTGATATTGGCGTCACCTGGCACTCTGATGAACAAGGGGCGCGGGATACCTGCCGCGAAGTGGAGGCGCAGGGTCGGCGGGCTGAAGCTATCCACCTTGATCTAAGCACCCTCCCACAGGGCGCGCAGGCGATAGAAACATTAATTGCCCGTTTTGGTCGCCTGGACGTGCTGGTTAACAATGCGGGGGCGATGACCAAAGCGCCCTTCCTGGATATGCCATTTGACGACTGGCGAAACATTTTCACCGTCGACGTGGACGGTGCATTTCTCTGTTCGCAGATTGCCGCACGTAAAATGGTGGAGCAGGGGGAAGGAGGGCGAATCGTCAATATCACCTCGGTGCATGAACATACGCCGCTGCCGGAAGCCAGCGCCTATACCGCCGCAAAACATGCGCTGGGAGGATTAACCAAATCGATGGCGCTAGAACTGGTGCAGCACAACATTCTGGTGAATGCCGTTGCGCCGGGGGCGATTGCCACACCGATGAATGATATGGACGAGAGTGAAGTGAAGGAAGGGTCGATGCCAGCGATCCCGCTCGCAAGACCGGGATATACCAAAGAGATCGCCAGTCTGGTGGCGTGGTTATGCGACAGCGACGCCAGCTATACCACCGGGCAGTCGTTTATCGTCGATGGCGGGTTTATGCTGGCGAATCCGCAGTTTAAGCCGGAAGGTTAGCTTCCCCTCACCCCGTGGGAGAGGGTGTGTTAAGTTCCCTCTCCCACAGGGAGAGGGTTAGGGTGAGGGCAACAGACCGCACTCACTCCTCATCCTGCTTCTTCTCTCTGTGCCGCATCCACAGCCTGACTCCAATCACCGCCACCACCACCAGAATCAGCCACGCCCAGTGCTTCAGATGCTGGTCAAGGTTATGCAGCCACGGGCCAATCACTTCTCCCCCCACGTAACCGAGCGTGGTAAAGATCAGCGCCCAGGCGCACGCGCCAATCACGTTCAGCGGCAGGAAAATTTTCGGCGGCAGGCGGCTGGCGCCAATCAATATCGGCCCGATAATCCGAAAGCCGTACATAAAGCGGGTGCCAATCACAAACAGGTAAGGGTGGCGCTGGATCAGCCGCTGCGCGCGGTTAATTTTCTTCTTGTGCTTAGCGAAACGCTTAAGCAGCGTCGGCCCAAAACGCAGCCCCAGAAAGTAGAGCAGCTGATCGCCAATCATCCCGCCCAGCGCAACCGCGGCGACAACCAGCGGGAATTTAAGTAATCCCTGATGCGCGGCGACGCCGCCTAACAGGGTGATGGTTTCACCTTCTGCCACGCTTCCGACAACCAGCGCAGCGTATCCGTATTGTTCAATTACTCCGTTGATATCCATTACGTAAATATCATCTCCCTCAGCGTGCCTCGGTTAATCATATACCCCTTGTGACAACCGCGGGTCAATCAACGGAAATTTCCCACTGTACATAAAATAATCTAAACCCTGCATTATACTTAAGGTATCGATGACGGGCCGACAACAAGGGGGCGCTATGAACCATGTCTGGGGACTTTTTTCCCATCCCGATCGTGAAATGCATGTCATCAAAAGTGAGAACGAAACGGTCTCGCATCATTACACGCACCACGTGCTGCTGATGGCGGCGGTGCCGGTGATATGCGCGTTTATTGGTACAACACAAATCGGCTGGAACTTTGGTGATGGCACCGTAGTACAGCTTTCCTGGTTTACCGGGCTTTATCTTGCCATTCTCTTTTATGGCCTGATGCTGGCAGGGGTGGCGGTTATGGGACGCGTCATTCACTGGATGGCACGTAACTATCCGCAGCGTCCTTCTCTGGCACACTGTATGGTCTTTGCCGGATACGTCGCAACCCCGCTGTTCTTAAGCGGTATTGTTGCGCTCTATCCCCTGGTCTGGCTGTGCGCGCTGATCGGGACCATTGCGCTCTTTTACACCGGCTATCTGCTGTATCTGGGCGTACCTACCTTCCTGAATATCAATAAAGAAGAAGGCCTGAGCTTTTCCAGCTCTACGCTCGCCATCGGCGTGCTGGTACTGGAAGCGTTACTGGCGCTGACGGTGATTCTTTGGGGTTATGGTTACCGTCTCTTCTGAGTTAATTGCATTGCTGGCGTAAATGCCAGCAATGCAGCATCTGTTCACGATTATCCGCTGGCGACAATGCACGGTGACCGCTATGATGCCGAAGCCAGCCTGTGTTTCTCCGTCGACGCAGGCGGTGTACGTCATAACGTGCGTGAATAATTATCAGAAGTCTCACCATGCTGAAATTCCGAGTTTCTTTACTTAGCCTGGCACTCTTGCTGGGGGCGTCCGCTGGCGTGCCAGCTCTCGCCAAAACGCCCGCGGTGACCACCGCTGCTGCCCAACCGCAAATCGCTTCCGGCAGCGCGATGATTGTTGATCTCAACACTAATAAGGTGATCTACGCCAGCCACCCGGATCTGGTGCGCCCGATCGCCTCGATAACCAAATTAATGACCGCGATGGTAGTGCTGGATGCACATCTGCCGCTGGATGAAAAACTGAAAGTGGATATCAGCCACACGCCGGAGATGAAAGGGGTTTACTCCCGCGTACGCCTGAACAGTGAAATCAGTCGTAAAAATATGCTCTTGCTGGCGCTGATGTCGTCTGAAAACCGCGCCGCGGCGAGCCTCGCCCACCATTATCCGGGCGGCTACGATGCCTTCATTCGAGCGATGAATGCCAAAGCCAAAGCGCTGGGAATGAATAACACCCGTTTTGTTGAGCCGACAGGTCTGTCGATTCACAACGTCTCTACGGCGCGCGATCTGACCAAACTGCTGATTGCCAGCAAACAGTACCCGCTGATTGGGCAGCTCAGTACCACCCGTGAAGAGATGGCGACCTTTGCGAACCCGGCCTATACGCTGCCGTTTCGCAATACGAACCACCTGGTGTATCGCGAGAACTGGAATATTCAGTTAACGAAAACCGGCTTTACTAACGCGGCGGGGCACTGTCTGGTGATGCGTACCGTGTTCAACGGTAAACCGGTGGCGCTGGTGGTGATGGATGCCTTCGGCAAATATACTCACTTCGCCGATGCCAGCCGACTGCGCACCTGGATTGAAACCGGGAAAGTGCAGCCTGTTCCGGCTGCGGCATTGACGTATAAAAAGCAGAAAGCCGAGCAGATGGCGACGGCGCAGAACGATTAGGTAAAAGCAAAACGGTAACTGTGTTACCGTTTTTTATGTTTTCTCCCTCTCCCGGTGGAAGAGGGCGGGGGTGAGGGCACCAGACCGCACTGGTCCTATTCCGGCAGGGTCCAGTCTCCGTCGTTGAGCGGGCGCTGCATAATCAACGTATCCCGCCAGTCGCCTTTTTTGTAGCCCACGCTGCGCAGCTGGCCGACCACTTCAAAACCGTGCTTTTTATGCAGCCGCAATGACCCGGCGTTATTATGGCCATCCCCCACAACCGCAATCATCTGACGCCAGGGACCTTGTTCGCAGCGTTCAATCAGCGCGTCCATTAGTGCACTGCCAAAACCGCGTCCGGTGGTGCTGGCATCCACGTAGATTGACTCTTCCAGCGTGAAGCGATACGCGTGTCGTGGACGGTATGGCGTGGCGTAGCAATAGCCCACCACAATGCCGCGATACAGCGCCACCAGCCAGGGCAAACCGTTATCGGTCACGTTTTTCAACCGCTTACGCATTTCATCAACGGTGGGGGGGATTTCCTCAAACGACGCACGTCCGTGAAGTACATGCCATGAATAAATAGCCGAAATGGCATGCACATCGTCGGGAAGGGCATCGCGCACTTCCACTTCGGTTACGGATAAAATATCAACAGCCGACATGATGTGCCTGCTCCTCGTCAAAGAATGCCGGAGAAACGTTTCTCCGGCGAGTGCGGGTACTCTAGTACGATTGAGCTGTGCTTAACAATCTCTTAAATATGGCTGTATGAATTAATCAGATGCTTGCGTAATGGCCTGCTCTGCGTTATCGCTCTCTTTCCAGTATTTATTCCGCGTTGTTTTACCAATGCCGGGATTCATACTGTTTGTAGGGTCATTCTCGCGATAAAACTGCTTTAGTGTCTCAGGGGCTTTGTAAAGATGCCCAACGTTGTGTTCCGCAGGATATTGTGCGCCACGTTCGCGCAGAAGGGCGAGCATCTCCTCTTTCAACGCGTGCGCGTCGACCCCTTTTTTAACGATGTAATCCTGGTGGAAGACGTAGCACATAAAGTGGCCGTAGTAGAGCTTATGCACCAGCTTGCTGTCGATTTCCGGCGGCAGGTGTTCAAACCACTCGGTATCGTTGCGTCGCAGGGCAATATCCAGCGCCAGAATATCCTCTACTTCTTCTGAGTGTACGGCCTGGTAACGGATGGCGGCCCCCGCAGCGGCAAAACGGTGCAGGAACGCTTTGCTCCCCTCCTCAGGTGTACAGGCGAAGAAATCTCCCTCGGCGGTTTTGAAGAATTCGCTCAGCCAGTTTTGTGCTTCGGCGATCCCGTCCCCGGCCATTTTCAGCAGCAGGTGATGTTCATACTTGTCGCGCCAGGTTTTCATTCGCTCCGGCAGGTGGGCCGGGAAAACGTTACCCAGCTTCTGCATAAAGCGGTCGGTGAAGTGGGGTTTAAACAGCGGCACTTTCTCCAGCATTGCATCAGTGCGGCCCTTCATGGTGAAGAAGAACGGCATTTTGTCGGTGCCGAGCTTGTCGATCATCAGGAACGTATCTTTGCCGTAGCGTTCGGCGATGTCGTAAATATCCCGATGCATATACTCGCCCGCCACCGGCAGATGCGTGAATTCGCCGAGAATATGACGACGGATTTCGGTCAGCACGTCAGGCTGATTGGTGCCGATGTAAAACACCTGCTGTTTTTTCTCGGCCGGGAAGGTGTCGAGCCGGACCGCGAAAACGGCCAGTTTGCCCGCGCAGCCGGAGGATTCAAACAGGCGATCCGGGTCGGCGTTGTAACGCGCTGGCGTATCCGCGTTGATATCCCGTACGCGGGTGATGTAATCGTGATCGTGGGCATGACGCCCATCGTGCTGTACGTCTTCATCTTTCACGCGATCGTCGTCGAGCTTACTCAGGATCTGCTCCGGCGTGACGCCCAGATCGATTCCCAGATGGTTCACCAGCGTCAGCTTGCCGTTTTCATCAATACGGGCATAGAGCGACATTTCGGTATAAGCCGGGCCGCGCTGCACCAGCGAACCGCCGGAATTATTACAAATCCCACCAATGACGGAGGCGCCGATGCAGGATGAACCAATCACCGAATGCGGTTCTCGCCCAAGCGGCTTAAGCGCTTTTTCCAGCGAGTAGAGGGTGGTGCCAGGGAAGGCCAGTACCTGCTCGCCTTTATCGAGCAGGTGAAGTTTGTCGAGGCGCAGGGTGCTGATAATCACGATGTCGCGATCGTAATCGTTGCCGTTCGGCGTCGAGCCTTCGGTCAGGCCGGTGTTAGCCGCCTGCATTAAAATAATCTTGTCCGCGGCGACGCAGGCGCTCAGGACGCGCCACAGCTCCAGCAGCGTGCCGGGAAAAACCACCGCCAGCGCATCGCCCTGTCCGGAACGAAAGCCCTTACGGTAGCGGGCAGTTTTGGCCGGGTCGGTAAGCAGGTGAGAGTGACCAACCAGGCGCGACAGTTCGTTAATAAAAGTCGTGTTATCGGCAGTTCGAACAGAAGACATCTTCCACTCCTTGTGGTGGGGCAAATTTCTCGCTGTAAAGCATAGCGCGATTAGCTGTTTAGAGGGCGCGTATTTGCGAGAAAAATCAGAGAATAACCCTGCAACGTTCTGAGGGTTTGTGGCACACTGCGCTTTTCGCACGCCCTGGCCGAGATCTTCCGGCGGAAATTGATGAGAGAGTAAAACGACATGAAATGGCTATGTTCTGTAGGTGTCGCCGTCAGCCTGGCACTGCAACCTGCGCTGGCAGATGAACTGTTTGGTAATCACCCGCTTACGCCTGAAGCACGGGACGCGTTTGTCACGGAATTGCTCAAGAAAATGACGGTCGATGAGAAGATCGGCCAGCTGCGTCTTATCAGCGTCGGCCCGGATAACCCGAAAGAGGCGATCCGCGAAATGATTAAAGAGAGCCAGGTAGGGGCGATTTTTAACACCGTGACCCGTCAGGATATCCGCAAAATGCAGGATCAGGTGATGGAACTTAGCCGCCTGAAAATTCCGCTGTTCTTCGCCTATGACGTGGTACACGGACAGCGTACCGTTTTTCCTATCAGCCTCGGTCTGGCCTCCTCCTTTAACCTCGACGCGGTGAAAACCGTTGGGCGCGTCTCGGCATATGAAGCCGCAGACGACGGCCTGAACATGACCTGGGCCCCGATGGTTGACGTCTCCCGCGATCCGCGCTGGGGCCGCGCGTCAGAGGGCTTTGGTGAAGATACTTATTTGACCGCCACAATGGGGAAAACCATGGTGGAAGCGATGCAGGGTAAAAGCCCGGCGGATCGTTATTCGGTCATGACCAGCGTCAAGCACTTCGCCGCCTATGGTGCCGTGGAAGGCGGTAAAGAGTACAACACCGTCGACATGAGCCCGCAGCGCCTGTTTAACGATTACATGCCGCCGTACAAAGCAGGCCTGGATGCCGGTAGCGGCGCGGTGATGGTCGCCCTGAACTCGCTCAACGGCACGCCTGCCACCTCTGACGCCTGGCTGCTGAAAGACGTGCTGCGCGACCAGTGGGGCTTCAAGGGCATCACCGTCTCTGACCATGGCGCCATTAAAGAGCTCATCAAACACGGTACGGCCTCCGACCCGGAAGATGCGGTGCGCGTGGCGCTCAAATCCGGCATCAACATGAGCATGAGCGACGAATATTACAGCAAATACCTGCCGGGGCTGGTGAAGAGCGGCAAGGTGACGATGGCGGAGCTGGACGATGCCACGCGTCACGTGCTGAACGTGAAATATGACATGGGGCTGTTTAACGATCCATACAGCCACCTGGGTCCGAAAGAGTCAGACCCGGCGGACACCAATGCCGAAAGCCGTCTGCACCGTAAAGAGGCCCGAGAAGTGGCCCGTGAAAGCCTGGTGCTGCTGAAAAACCGCCTCGACACGCTGCCGCTGAAAAAATCCGGCACCATTGCGGTGGTCGGCCCGCTGGCCGACAGCAAGCGCGACGTGATGGGGAGCTGGTCTGCTGCGGGCGTGGCCGATCAGTCCGTGACCGTGCTCACCGGTATTAAAAATGCGGTCGGTGAAAACGCTAAGGTGGTGTACGCCAAAGGGGCGAACGTCACTGATGATAAAGATATCGTGACCTTCCTCAATCAGTATGAAGAGGCGGTGAAGGTGGATCCGCGCTCGCCGAAAGAGATGATTGACGAAGCGGTAAACGCCGCGAAACAGTCTGACGTGGTGGTTGCCGTGGTGGGTGAAGCACAGGGGATGGCACACGAAGCCTCCAGCCGAACGGACATCACGATCCCGCAAAGCCAGCGCGATCTGATCGCCGCCCTGAAAGCCACCGGCAAGCCGCTGGTGCTGGTGCTGATGAACGGTCGTCCACTGGCGCTGGTGAAAGAAGATCAGCAGGCTGATGCTATTCTGGAAACCTGGTTCGCCGGTACGGAAGGGGGCAACGCCATCGCCGACGTGCTGTTTGGTGATTACAACCCGTCGGGCAAACTGCCGATGTCCTTCCCGCGCTCTGTCGGGCAGATCCCGGTGTACTACAGCCACCTGAATACCGGCCGTCCGTATAACGCCGATAAGCCAAACAAGTACACCTCCCGTTACTTCGATGAAGCGAACGGTCCGCTGTATCCGTTTGGTTACGGTTTGAGCTACACCACCTTTAAGGTCTCTGACGTGAAAATGTCGGCCCCGAGCCTGAAGCGTGACGGTAAGGTGACTGCCAGCGTTGACGTGACGAACACCGGTAAACGTGAAGGTGCGACGGTGATCCAGATGTATGTTCAGGATGTGACCGCCTCCATGAGCCGTCCGGTGAAACAGCTGCGCGGCTTTGAGAAGGTCAACCTGAAACCTGGTGAAACCAAAACCATCAGCTTCCCGATTGACGTGGATGCCCTGAAGTTCTGGAACCAGCAGATGAAATACGATGCGGAACCGGGCAAGTTCAATGTCTACATTGGTGTGGATTCCGCCCGCGTCAATAAAGGCGAGTTCGAGCTGCTGTAACCTTTCCCTCCTTTGCATCCCCCGTTCACCGGGGGATGCGTCTTACCTTATGCTAAAAAGGCATTTTGCCGGGTAAATCCGCCGTTTTAAGCTACGCTTTTCTCTCAAGCCTCTGAAAAAGGCAGCAAAAAAATGAGGATAGTGGAATGACGATTAAAACGGGGATGGTAGTTTCTGCGGCGTTATTCGCGGCGCTAAGCCTGCCGCTACAGGCGGCAGAACCGGTAAAAGTGGGCTCAAAGATCGACACTGAAGGCGCGCTGCTCGGGAATATTATTTTGCAGGTGCTGGAAAGCCACGGCGTGAAAACCGTGAATAAAGTTCAGCTGGGTACCACGCCCGTGGTACGCGGGGCCATCACCTCCGGCGAGCTGGATATCTACCCGGAATACACCGGCAACGGGGCATTTTTCTTCAAAGATGAAAACGATCCGGCATGGAAAAACGCCAAAGCCGGGTATGAAAAAGTCAAAAAACTCGATGCAGAACAGAACAAGCTGGTCTGGCTGACCCCGGCTCCGGCCAACAACACCTGGACCATCGCGGTGCGTAAAGACGTGGCGGAGAAAGGCAAACTGACGTCACTTGCGGATCTCAGCCGCTATCTGAAAGAGAAGGGCGACTTCAAGCTTGCGGCCTCGGCGGAGTTTATCGAGCGTCCGGACGCGCTGCCTGCTTTCGAAAAAGCCTACGACTTCAAGCTTGACCAGGCACAGCTGCTCTCGCTCGCGGGCGGTGACACCGCGGTGACCATCAAGGCGGCGGCGCAGCAGACCTCTGGCGTCAATGCGGCGATGGCCTACGGTACGGACGGCCCGGTCGCGGCGCTTGGTCTGCAAACCTTAACCGATCCAAAAGGCGTTCAGCCTATTTATGCCCCCACGCCTGTGGTGCGTGAGGCGGTGCTGAAAGCCTACCCGGATATCGCCGACTGGCTCAAACCGGTCTTTGAAAAACTGGATGCAAAAACGCTGCAACAGCTCAATGCGAGCATTGCCGTAGAGGGACTGGATGCCAAAAAAGTGGCCGCCGATTTCCTGAAACAACAAGGGCTTGTGAAGTAACAGGACAGGGCTGTGCCAATAAAATGTCATAACCGCGTACTGCTGCTGTTGGCCTGTGTGGCCATTGCGGCGGTCGCGCTACCGTTTGTCAATGTGGCGCCAAACCGCCTGATGTCGGGGGAAGGGCGCGCGCTCTGGCAGGTCTGGCCGTTTACGCCGCTGCTGCTGGTTGTGGCGCTGGGTGCACTGGTTGTGCTCTCGCTCAGCCGTGGGCGGGTTGCACAGTGGCTGACGCTACTCCTCAGTGAAGGCCTCTTCATCACCTTGTTCTGGAGTGCCGGGCTTGCCGCCACGCACATGACCTCGGCGGAAAGTCCACTGGCGCGAACCACCGTGGGCAGTGGCCTGTGGCTGTGGCTGGCGCTGTGTCTGCTGGCCTGCAGCGATGCGATCCGTCGCCTGATCCCGTCATCTGCCTGGCGCTTGGTGCTCAATGCCCAGATCTGGTGTATTCCGTTGCTGCTGCTGTTCAGCGGTGAGCTGAATAATCTCTCGCTGTTAAAAGAGTACGCCAACCGTCAGGAGGTGTTTGATGATGCGCTGGCGCAACACCTGACGATCCTCTTCGGCACGCTGTTCCCGGCGTTACTGCTGGGGGTACCGCTGGGCATGTGGTGTTATCGTCATCCCTCCCGCCAGGGCGGGGTTTTTGCCGTGCTCAACGTGATCCAGACCATCCCTTCCGTGGCCCTGTTTGGCCTGCTGATTGCGCCGCTGGCGGGGCTGGTGAAGTCATTTCCGGCGTTAGCCTCGGTCGGTATCGCCGGAACCGGATTAACCCCCGCGCTTATTGCCCTGGTGCTGTACGCGCTGCTGCCGCTGGTCCGCGGCGTGGTGGCGGGCTTAAGCCAGGTCGCGGCGGATGTACTGGAGAGCGCCCACGCGATGGGGATGAGCCGGCGACAGTGCTTCTGGCAGATCCAGCTGCCGCTCGCCTTGCCCCTGCTGCTGCGCAGCCTGCGGGTGGTGGCGGTCCAGACCGTCGGGATGGCGGTTATCGCCGCGCTGATTGGCGCAGGCGGTTTTGGCGCGCTGGTGTTCCAGGGGCTGCTGAGCAGCGCGCTGGATCTGGTGTTACTGGGCGTGGTGCCCACGATTGCACTGGCGGTCGTCATCGATGCGCTGTTTGCCTTATGGCTCGCGTTGCTCGGGAGAAGAGCCAATGATTGAATTACACGATGTCAGTAAAACATTTGCCGGTCGTCCGGCAGCAAGTCACCTGAACCTGAATTTTGCCGAGGGGGCGTTTTCGGTACTGATTGGCACCTCGGGGTCGGGGAAATCCACCACGCTGAAGATGATCAACCGCCTGGTGGAGCACGACAGCGGTGTAATACGTTTTGCCGGGGAAGAGATCCGCAGTCTGCCGGTGCTGGAGCTGCGTCGTCGCATGGGCTACGCCATCCAGTCCATTGGCCTGTTTCCCCACTGGACGGTCGCGCAGAATATTGCCACCGTGCTGCAGCTGGAAAAATGGTCGCGGGCAAAGAGTGACGAGAGGGTGGACGAGCTTATGTCGCTGCTGGGGTTAGAGCCTGGGCTGCGTGGTCGCTATCCGCATCAGCTTTCAGGTGGACAACAGCAGCGTGTGGGAGTGGCGCGCGCGCTGGCGGCGAACCCGCAGGTATTGCTGATGGATGAGCCTTTTGGCGCGCTCGATCCCGTTACGCGCGGGGCACTGCAGACGGAGATGACCCGCATTCACCGCATCCTTGGCCGGACGATCGTCCTCGTGACCCACGATATTGATGAGGCGCTGCGGCTGGCCGATCATCTGGTGTTGATGGACCACGGGGAAGTGATCCAGCAGGGCACGCCGCTTGAACTGCTGACCCATCCGCAGAACGATTTTGTGCGCGAGTTTTTTGGACGCAGCGAACTGGGCGTCAGACTGCTCTCCCTGCGAACCGTCAGCGATTATATGCGTCGACAGGATGTGGCGATGGGTGGTGAACCGTTACAGGAACAGATGAGCCTGCGGGACGCGCTCTCTGCATTTGTGGCGCGCCAGTGCGAGGTACTGCCGGTTACGGATGCCGCTGGGGCACCGTGCGGTACCCTGCATTTTCGCGATCTGCTGGCCGGGGAGGTGACGCATGAAGGTCATGCGTGATCCGCTCCTCTGGCTGACGGGGCTTTTTGTTGCCCTGCTGTTTCTGATGCCGCACAGTGGGGCGCTGTTCAGCTCGCTTTTTCCCGGCCTGCCGCGCCCCGTCTATCAGCAGGAGAGTTTTATCAATCTTGCCCTGGCGCACCTGTGGCTGGTGGCGCTCTCCAGCGCGATTGCCGTGGTGCTGGGCGTGGGGGCGGGGATTGTGGTCACCCGGCCCTGGGGGAGAGAGTTTCGCCCGCTGGTAGAGACGATTGCGGCTATCGGACAGACATTTCCGCCGGTGGCGGTACTGGCGATTGCGGTGCCGGTGATCGGGTTTGGTCAGCAACCGGCTATCATTGCGCTGATCCTTTACGGCGTGTTGCCTGTTCTTCAGGGGACGCTGGCGGGCATTGCGTCGGTACCGGCATCGGTACTGAGCGTGGCCGAAGGGATGGGCATGAGCAGCGGTCAGCGGCTGTGCAAGGTTGAGCTGCCGCTTGCGGCACCGGTGATTATCGCGGGGATCCGTACGTCGGTGATTATTAACATCGGCACGGCGACCATCGCGTCTACGGTGGGGGCCAATACGCTGGGAACGCCGATCATTATCGGCTTAAGCGGGTTTAATACGGCCTATATCGTTCAGGGTGCGGTACTGGTCGCGCTGGCGGCCATCGTTATCGATCGCCTGTTTGAACGACTGGCCCGGCTTCTCAGCCGACACCGCCACGAACAATAAATGAGTACCCGGCCAGCATCACGCCGCCGATGCCGCTTACGGCCATCAGTACAAAAAGGGTAATTACGGCCAGTTTGGTTGCCTTCATCATCTGCTCCTGTTGTTAACGGAACAATTATACGGTGAAGCGCAGCTGTTAATGAACCATTAAATGCCGTTACGTTTCGTCGGGGCCCAGGGCGTAAACCGGATAACCGTGCTCCCGCCATTCCGTCAGCCGCTGTTGCTGCGAGGCGGTGGGCACTTCCCCGCACCAGACCAGCAGAGTCTGGCCGTCGAAGAATTCGGGCCGTAGCTGAGCCAGCGAATGCGCCAGCACCTCCACGCGCCAGCCCTGCTGGGTGGCGATCCAGGCTTCGAGCCACAGCCGCGTGGTATCGTGCACGTTCCAGCCAACAACCAGCGCGTCTTTTCCGCCCTTGTTTCGCGCCGAGGCAAGACAGACGGCGATATAATTGATCAGCACCCCGTCGAGCATACTCAGCAGCGCCTGCAGGGTAGAGTGCTGGCATTGCAGCCGTCGACGAAGCGGGATGAAAAGATGGTTGATTAAGGTTTGCGCCGGATAATCGCGGCCTTGCTCTTTGATCCACGCGCGCAGACGTTGAACGTTGCCCGCCTGCAGAAGCCGGAGCAGGGTTTCCTGCTGTTCGCGCCAGCGGTGTTGGGTATCGGGATCGTCATGGCAGAGCAGCGACTTTACCTTGCTCACCTGCACACCGTTATCTATCCAGCTTTTGATCTCGCGGATCCGATCGATGTCGGCATCATTGAAAAGGCGGTGACCACCGTCCGTGCGCTGCGGTTTGAGTAAACCATACCGTCGCTGCCAAGCCCGTAGCGTGACGGGATTGATATCACAAAGGAGTGCCACTTCACCGATCGTGTAAAGCGCCATATTCGCCCCCTGGCTAACGCGTCCCCAGCTTAACTGTAGACCCAGTTTGTCGAACCAGGAAGAATTGCCTTTTTTTTGTACAAATAATGCGAAGCAGCCGTTATGTTCGGCAAAAGATGTGATGACGGACACGATTTACCGCTTTTTTGGACTGCTTCAAAGAAACTTCGGCGCCTTCAGTGTATGTTACGCGTTTTCAGAAGGTGCGGTTCCTGAGTATGTACGAGTTTAATCTGGTGCTGCTGTTGCTTCAGCAGATGTGCGTGTTTCTTGTCATCGCCTGGTTGATGAGTAAGACGCGTCTGTTTATCCCGCTGATGCAAGTCACCGTCCGCCTGCCGCACAAGCTCCTCTGTTATGTGACCTTCTCCATTTTCTGCATCATGGGGACCTATTTTGGCCTCCATATTGAAGACTCGATTGCCAATACGCGCGCCATCGGCGCGGTGATGGGCGGGCTGCTCGGCGGCCCGGTTGTGGGTGGCCTTGTCGGTTTAACCGGTGGGCTGCACCGCTATTCCATGGGCGGGATGACGGCGCTGAGCTGCATGATCTCGACCATCGTGGAAGGGCTGCTTGGTGGCCTGGTGCACAGCTACATGATCAAACGTGGCCGCCCGGATAAAGTCTTCAGCCCGCTTACCGCTGGCGCGATCACCTTTGTGGCCGAAATGGCGCAAATGGCGATCATTCTGCTTATCGCCCGACCTTTTGAGGACGCACTGCATCTGGTGAACAGTATTGCCGCCCCGATGATGGTCACCAACACCGTGGGCGCGGCGCTGTTTATGCGCATTCTGCTCGACAAGCGCGCCATGTTTGAGAAATACACCTCGGCGTTCTCTGCCACGGCACTGAAAGTCGCCGCTTCAACCGAGGGGATCCTGCGTCAGGGCTTTAACGAAGAAAACAGCATGAAGGTGGCGCAGGTACTCTATCAGGAGCTGGATATCGGTGCCGTTGCGATTACCGATCGTGAAAAGCTGCTGGCCTTTACCGGTACCGGCGACGATCACCACCTTCCTGGCAGACCGATTTCGTCCGCGTATACGCTTCGTGCGATAGAGACCGGTGAGGTAGTCTATGCCGACGGTAACGAAGTGCCTTACCGCTGTTCGCTGCATCCGCAGTGTAAGCTCGGCTCTACGCTGGTCATTCCGCTGCGGGGGGAAAACCAGCGGGTGATGGGAACCATTAAGCTCTACGAAGCGAAGAACCGCTTGTTCAGCTCGATCAACCGGACGTTGGGGGAGGGGATTGCGCAGCTGCTTTCCGCGCAGATCCTGGCGGGGCAATATGAGCGGCAAAAAGCCCTGTTAACGCAGTCGGAGATTAAGCTCCTGCACGCTCAGGTGAACCCGCATTTCCTGTTTAATGCCCTCAACACCCTGAAAGCGGTGATCCGTCGCGACAGCGATCAGGCCGCGCAACTGGTGCAATTTCTGTCGACGTTTTTCCGCAAGAACCTGAAACGGCCGTCTGAGATTGTGACCCTGGCCGATGAGATTGAACATGTTAACGCCTATCTGCAGATTGAGCAGGCACGCTTCCAGTCTCGTCTGCAGGTGTCGTTATCCGTGCCGGATGAGCTGGCGTATCAGCATCTCCCGGCCTTTACGCTGCAGCCTATTGTGGAAAATGCCATTAAACACGGGACATCGCAGCTTCTGGGCACTGGGGAGATCACTATTTCTGCCAGCCGTTTTAATCATCATCTGGTGCTGAATATTGAAGACAATGCCGGGCTTTACGTCCCGTCCGCTTCCGGCGGGCTGGGGATGAGCCTGGTGGATAAACGCCTGCGCGCTCACTTTGGGGATGGATGTGGCATTACCGTGGCCTGTGAGCCGGACCGATTTACCCGTATTACGTTACGATTGCCGCTGGAGGAGACCGCATGTTAAGAGTGCTGATAGTCGATGATGAACCGTTGGCACGGGAAAACCTGCGCGTGCTGTTGCAGGAGCAGAGTGACATTGAGATTGTGGGAGAGTGCGCCAATGCCATTGAAGCCATTGGTGCTGTGCATAAACTGCGCCCGGATGTGCTATTCCTCGACATCCAGATGCCCCGTATCAGTGGGCTGGAGATGGTCGGCATGCTTGACCCGGAGCATCGCCCGTATATCGTGTTTCTGACGGCGTTTGACGAATATGCCGTGAAGGCCTTTGAAGAACACGCGTTCGATTACCTGCTGAAGCCGATTGAAGAGAAGCGGCTCGAAAAGACCCTGACGCGTTTACGCCAGGAACGCACGGTACAGGACGTCACGCTGCTGCCGGAAAACCAGCAGCCGCTGAAGTTTATCCCGTGTACCGGGCATAGCCGGATTTACCTGCTGCAAATGGATGATGTGGCATTTGTCAGCAGCCGCCTGAGTGGGGTGTTTGTCACCAGCGCCGAGGGCAATGAAGGCTTCACCGAGCTGACGCTGCGCACGCTGGAAAGCCGCACGCCGCTTGTCCGCTGCCATCGGCAGTATCTGGTTAACATGGCGCACCTGAAAGAGATCCGTCTGGAAGATAACGGTCAGGCAGAGCTGATACTGCGGGCCGGTCAAACGGTACCCGTCAGTCGTCGCTACCTGAAAAGTTTGAAAGAGGCGATTGGGCTGTAAAACTGGTACACTGCGCGCCATTGCATCATCGACAGTTAAAGGCACTCATGCTTAGTAATGATATTCTTCGTAGCCTGCGCTACACCCTGAAAGCAAACAACAACGACATGGTGCGCATTCTTGCGCTGTCTGCCATGGGATCCACCTCTGCTGGTTTTGACACCTGGATGACCAAAGAGGACGAAGAGGGGTTTGTTCGCTGCCCTGACATTATCCTGTCAGGCTTCCTGAACGGCCTGATCTACGATAAGCGTGGCAAAGATGATTCTGCACCTGAACTGGCGCTGGAGCGTCGGGTGGACAACAACACGGTGCTGAAAAAGCTGCGTATCGCGTTCTCGCTGAAAACGGATGATATTGTGGCGATCATGACGGAGCAAAAATACCGTGTATCCGTGCCAGAAGTGACCGCCATGATGCGTGCGCCGGGCCACAAAAATTACCGCGAGTGCGGCGACCAGTTTCTGCGTAACTTCCTGCGCGGGCTGACCCACCGGGTGCATAATACGAAGGCGTGATTGCGGAATGGGTGCGGCCTGATGCCCTCATCCCGGCCCTCTCCCTGTGGGAGAGGGAGAACAAAAAAAGCCGGAGATAATCTCCGGCTTTTTTTGTTATTTCACCTGCTGACCCGGCTTCGCGCCTTCGTCAGGGCTTAACAGGAAGATATCTTTCCCGCCAGGGCCTGCGGCCATCACCATCCCCTCAGAGATGCCGAAGCGCATTTTACGCGGTGCCAGGTTCGCGACCATGACGGTCTGACGGCCAATCAGTAACTGCGGATCAGGATAGGCAGAACGGATGCCGGAGAAGACGTTACGCTTCTCACCGCCCAGATCCAGCGTCAGGCGCAGCAGCTTGTCAGAGCCTTCCACGAATTCCGCGTTTTCAATCAGCGCCACGCGCAGGTCAACTTTAGCGAAATCGTCAAAGGTGATGGTCTCCTGAATCGGATCGTCTGCCAGCGGGCCGGTCACCGGTGCGGCAGCTGCTTTCACCTCTTCTTTCGAGGCTTCCACCAGGGCTTCAACCTGTTTCATTTCGATGCGATTGTAGAGCGCCTTGAAGGTATTCACCTTGTGGCCAAGCAGCGGTTGCTGGATTGCATCCCAGCTCAGTTCGGTGTTCAGGAACGCTTCTGCACGCGCTGCCAGCTGCGGCAGTACAGGCTTCAGCCAGGTCATCAGCACGCGGAACATGTTCAGACCCATGGTGCAGATCGCCTGCAGGTCAGCGTCACGGCCTTCCTGTTTCGCGACAACCCACGGGGCCTGCTCGTCCACATAGCGGTTGGCAACATCGGCCAGCGCCATGATTTCACGAATTGCTTTACCGAATTCACGGCTTTCCCAGGCTTCGCCAACCGCAGCGGCGGCATCGGTGAAGGTTTTATACAGCTCAGGATCGGCCAGCTCGGCAGAAAGCACGCCGTCAAAACGCTTGGCGATAAAGCCCGCGTTTCGGGACGCCAGGTTCACCACCTTGTTCACGATGTCCGCGTTCACGCGCTGCACGAAATCTTCCAGGTTCAGGTCGATATCGTCGATGCGGGAAGAGAGCTTCGCCGCGTAATAATAACGCAGGCTGTCTGCATCAAAGTGGTTCAGCCAGGTGCTGGCTTTGATGAACGTCCCACGCGATTTGGACATCTTCGCGCCGTTCACCGTCACGTAGCCGTGAACAAACAGGTTGGTTGGCTTGCGGAAGTTGCTGCCTTCCAGCATTGCCGGCCAGAACAGGCTGTGGAAGTAAACGATGTCTTTGCCGATGAAGTGATACAGCTCGGCGGTGGAATCTTTCTTCCAGTATTCGTCGAAGCTGACGGTGTCGCCACGCTTGTCGCACAGGTTCTTGAAGGAGCCCATGTAGCCGATTGGCGCGTCCAGCCAGACGTAGAAATATTTGCCCGGTGCATTTGGAATTTCGAAACCAAAGTAGGGCGCATCGCGGGAGATATCCCACTGCTGCAGGCCGGATTCGAACCACTCCTGCATTTTGTTCGCTACCTGCTCCTGCAGCGCGCCGCTGCGGGTCCACGCCTGCAGCATTTCGCTAAAGGATGGCAGGTCGAAGAAGAAGTGCTCGGAGTCACGCATCACAGGCGTGGCGCCGGAGACCACCGATTTCGGGTCGATCAGCTCTGTCGGGCTATAGGTAGCGCCGCACACTTCGCAGTTATCGCCGTACTGATCCGGTGATTTACATTTCGGGCAGGTGCCTTTGACGAAACGGTCCGGCAGGAACATGCCTTTTTCCGGATCGTACAGCTGAGAGATAGTGCGGTTTTTAATAAAACCGTTCTCTTTCAGACGGGTGTAGATAAGCGTTGACAGCTCGCGGTTCTCCTCGCTGTGCGTGGAGTGGTAGTTGTCATAGCTGATGTCAAAGCCAGCAAAATCGGTCTGATGCTCCTGACTCATTTCGGCAATCATCTGCTCCGGGGAAACACCCAGCTGCTGGGCTTTCAGCATGATCGGCGTGCCGTGGGCATCGTCCGCGCAGATGAAGTTAACCTCGTGGCCGCGCATTCGCTGGTAACGGACCCAGACATCAGCCTGGATATGCTCCAGCATGTGGCCGAGGTGGATTGAGCCGTTGGCGTACGGCAGTGCGCACGTTACCAGAATTTTTTTCGCGACTTGAGTCATAGTAGGCATTACTTCTTTTAACTGTGAAAAGGGTTTTTGATATTACCAAAAGGGGCATTATTAAGTAAGCACAAACCACGGCCTTTCAGGTAAACTTGTTCATCTAAGGTCTTATTCACAAGAACAAAGGAGTCGGGATGAGTTCGCAATCCCAGGCCAAATCACCGGAAGCCTTACGAGCAATGGTCGCCGGGACGCTGGCTAACTTTCAGCATCCAACCCTGAAGCACAATCTCACTACGCTGAAAGCGTTGCACCATGTCGCATGGCTGGACGATACGCTGCACATCGAGCTGCAGATGCCGTTCGTCTGGACCAGCGCCTTCGACGCGCTGAAAGAGCAAACCAGCTCGGAGCTGCTGCGCATTACCGGTGCAAAAGCGATTGACTGGAAGCTGAGCCACAGTATCGCCACCCTCAAGCGGGTGAAAAACCAGCCCGGCGTTAACGGTGTGAAAAACATCATCGCCGTCAGCTCCGGCAAGGGCGGGGTGGGGAAATCGTCTACCGCCGTCAACCTGGCGCTCGCGCTGGCGGCCGAAGGGGCGAAGGTCGGTATTCTGGATGCGGATATCTACGGGCCGTCAATTCCCAACATGCTGGGCGCAGAAAACCAGCGTCCAACCTCGCCAGATGGAACCCACATGGCGCCAATCATGGCGCACGGTCTGGCAACGAATTCCATCGGTTATCTGGTGACTGATGACAATGCGATGGTCTGGCGTGGTCCAATGGCCAGCAAAGCGCTGATGCAGATGCTGCAAGAGACCTTGTGGCCGGATCTGGATTATCTGGTGCTGGATATGCCGCCGGGTACCGGTGATATCCAGCTGACGCTGGCGCAGAACATCCCCGTCACCGGGGCAGTTGTCGTCACTACGCCGCAGGATATCGCGCTGATCGACGCCAAAAAAGGCATCGTGATGTTTGAGAAAGTCGAGGTGCCTGTGCTCGGTATCGTCGAGAACATGAGCATGCACATCTGCAGCAACTGTGGTCATCACGAGCCTATCTTCGGCACCGGCGGTGCAGAAAAACTGGCGGCGCAGTATCACACCCAGTTGCTGGGACAGATGCCGCTGCACATCACGCTGCGTGAAGATCTGGATAGCGGGAAACCGACGGTCATCAACCGCCCGGACAGTGAGTTTGCGGAGTTGTACCGTCAGCTGGCGGGGCGCGTTGCGGCGCAGCTTTACTGGCAGGGTGAAGTCATTCCTGGCGAAATCGCCTTCCGCGCGGTGTAATTCTTCTGCGCTTGAGTGCCGGGTGGCGCTTCGCTTACCCGGCCTACAAATGGCACCATCATGTAGGTCGGGTAAGGCGAAGCCGCCACCCGACATTAACGCAATCGGTAATGCATCAGATAGTACTCTCCCTCCGGAGAATCCCCCGTTGCCTCGATGTGCCAGCCATGACGCTGATAAAACGCGATAGCCCGTTCGTTTCTCACCAGGCACTTTAACGCCCCCGTACTGGTAAACGTTTTTTGTACCTGTTCCAGCAGCAAACGGCCTACGCCCAGGCTCTGATACTGCGGATCAACGAACAGATTGTGCAGAAAGTTATCATTCGTCCAGACTGACGCAAAGCCCACACGATGGCCGTTCTGTACAGCAACCCAAATCACTTCGTCTCGGGTTGCCTCGTTAAAATCTTCGAGTTGCCATTCTGCACCGTTCAGCCACGGCCACGCCTCGCGGCGGGCATGCAGGTAAAGGGTGCGCAGGAAAGGACGATCGCTCTCCTGCCACGGCCGAATATGGACGGTATCAGCGATGATAGAAGATATCTCCGTTGTATGCTTTATAGATCTTACCGTCGGCATCGCCGATCAGGACATAGTTCTCGCCCATATAGGTCCAGTGCGTACCCGCATCCGGCGCCGGGAGGTTACGCAGTTGATACTGTTTGATGGTGTATTCAGGGGTTTGATACAGCGCCGGAGCCGTGTCGCCAATTTTGAACTTCGTGAAATCAGCAATGAACTCTTGTTCTTCATAAGCTTTGATGCCGCCAGATGCTGACGCCGTTTGCGGGGCTGCCGAAGCCGCGCTCGCAAGAGACATTACTACACCCAGAAGCAGCCATGTACGCTTAGCCATTTTTTCTCCAGTTATACCGTTACTGATACGCTCAGCCTGCTGTGTTGACGATATGGCAGACAGCCTATTTTAAGTATCCCAGCAGAGCCTGTTAGAAAAAAATGTAACAAAAGTGGACGGTTTTGTGTAGATCAAACGGTTAATACTATTTTGTTTATGAATATTATTTCCTAGGACTTATTCAGAACGGAAATATTTTTTTTAATTAATTCTGAAAATATAAGTTTACTCTAAATTTGTGACCTGAAATGCATGCATTTCATTTGAAGACGATTTAAACTTCTAAAAGCGGAGCGGTTTAATTCTCAATTCTACGTGGTTCCGGTCCTTCAGTTCATTCTACACATCATTCAGTGATGTGTGATTTTACGTAATTGCTTGAAAAACAGCATGTTGAAAAAGTAGGCGATTCTTCCGGAATGGCCTGTTATGCGTTTTTTGCGCTCATGAATGAAATATTAATTCTAATGAAAAACACAACCACATTATCTGTAATATTCTTAGCGATAAGTCAGTTGACGGGCTGCGTATTTTCTCCCGGGCAAACATTAAGCTCAGCGGGAAAAAACGTCATTACGTCGGGTGATGAAAATAATAATTTAGATAAGCGCGTGGATCTCTATCCTGTTACCCCTTCATTGATTGAGAAATTGCGCCCTGCCGTCACCAAATCTCAGTCTAATCCTAAGCTCGATGAGCAGGTCAGAAACTGGGAGTACCGCATTGGAACCGGTGATATTTTGACCGTAACCGTCTGGGATCACCCTGAACTGACAACACCGGCCGGACAGTATCGCAGTGCCAGTGACACCGGCAACTGGGTCAACGCCGACGGTACGCTCTTCTACCCCTATGTCGGGAAGCTCCCGGTGGCGGGAAAAACGGTCTCTGAAGTCAGGGAAGAGATCGCCAAACGGCTGGATAGCGTGATCGAAAGCCCGCAGGTTGACGTCAGCGTGGCTGCCTTCCGCTCGCAAAAGGCCTATGTCACTGGCGAAGTCGTCAAATCTGGTCAGCAGGCAATCACCAATATTCCCCTGACGGTCATGGATGCCGTCAACGCGGCAGGCGGGCTTTCTGCCGATGCGGACTGGCGCAATGTGGTTCTCACTCATGAGGGGAAAGATTCGCGCCTCTCTCTGTATGCGCTGATGCAGCACGGCGACCTGACGCAAAATAAGCTGCTCTATCCGGGCGATATCCTTTTTGTGCCTCGTAATGACGCCCTGAAAGTCTTCGTGATGGGGGAGGTGATCAAGCAGAGCACGCTCAAGATGGACAGGAGCGGAATGACCCTTGCTGAAGCGCTGAGCAATGCGGGCGGCCTGAATCAGGATATGGCCGATGCGACGGGCATTTTTGTTATTCGCTCCATTGCCCAAGGCAACGACGCGGGAAAAATTGCCAACATTTATCAGCTTAACGCGCAGGATGCCTCCGCGATGGTATTGGGCACTGAATTCCAGCTTGAGCCGTACGACATTGTTTACGTCACCACGGCACCGCTGTCACGCTGGAATCGCGTCATTACGCAGCTCGTGCCGACCATCAGTGGCGTTCATGATCTGACCGAAACGGTCCGTTACATCAGATCGTGGCCGCAATAATGTTTGATTCCATCTTAGTGGTCTGCACCGGCAATATTTGTCGCTCGCCGATTGGCGAGCGGCTGTTGCGTCAGTTGCTACCGGGAAAACGGATAACCTCGGCAGGTATCTATGGGCTGGAGGGCAGCCCGGCGGATGTCAGCGCTCAGGACGTGGCCAGGCGACATGGCATCTCACTTGAGGGACATCGCGCGCGCAAACTGACCCCGCAGATCATGCGGGAATCGGATCTGATTCTGGTGATGGAACCTGCGCATCTTCGCTTTATCTCTGACATGGCCCCGGAAATTCGCGGCAAATCGCTGCTTTTTGGGCAATGGCTGGGGCCGCAGGACATCCCCGATCCCTATTGTAAAAGTCGTGAAGCGTTCGATTATGTTTTCGGTCTGCTGGGCAAAGCCAGTCAGGAATGGGCTCATCGTTTGAGTCAACAAGGAATGAAGCGTTAATGTCGTCTTACACAACAGACAGTTACGGTGCGGCAGCACCGGAGAATCATGAAATCGATCTCATTAGCCTGCTCGGCGAGGTGATCGATCACCGTGCAGTCATTTTATCGATAACTTTCCTGTTCACCCTGCTGGCGGGGCTGTATGCCTTTCTGGCCACGCCCGTTTATCGCGCTGATGCCTTAATCCAGGTAGAAGGAAAGCAGGATAACAGCCTGCTCAAAAATTTAAGGCAGTTTGGGAGTGAGATGTCTCCCGATGTCGAACCTGAAATTCTTCTGCTTAAATCGCGGATGATTCTGGGCGCAACCGTCGATGAATTAGGCCTAACACAGCACGTGACGCAGCGTACGTTCCCGGTTGTGGGGCGTCTGTGGGCACGATTGCAGGGCCGTAAACCGGCGACGGTTGCCCTTGGCTGGCTGCAACTTCCCCCTGTCGAAGGTAAACCTCGCACCCTTGTGCTCACTGTGCTGGAAAAAGGGGCATACCGGCTGGAGGGGGATAACTTTTATGCCGAGGGCAGGGAAGGGAAACCATTGGAAAAAGCCGGCGTTTCACTGTTGGTGGTGAAAATGAATGCGCCAACGGGCACGCAATTCACGGTGCAAAACAGCACCCGCCTGGAGGCGATCAATACGCTCAGCACCCAATTTAGCGTCGTTGAATCGGCAAAGCAGAGTGGGGTGCTGACGCTCACGCTGACCGGCAACAATCCTGAGCGCATTGCGCATGTGCTTGACCGGATTGCCAACAACTATCTGCAGCAAAACATTGCGCGCCAGGAAGCCCAGGATGCCCGCAGTCTTGCATTTTTGCAGAAGCAATTGCCTAAAATCAGAAGCGAACTGGATCTGGCTGAAGAGCGGCTGAATCAGTATCGCAAACAGCGTGACTCGGTGGATCTCTCCCTGGAAGCGAAATCGGTTCTCGAGCAGATTGTGAATATCGAAAACCAGCTCAACGAGCTGACGTTTCGTGAGGCGGAGATTTCTCAGCTGTTCAAGAAAGAGCACCCGAACTACCGCGCCTTGCGTGAAAAGCGTCAGACGCTTGAGCAGGAGAAGGTTCGCCTTAATCAGCGTGTCGCCGCCATGCCATCGACTCAGCAGGACATTTTGCGCCTCAGTCGGGATGTGGAGTCAGGCCGCACCATTTATTTGCAGCTCCTCACCCGTCAGCAGGAGCTGAACATTTCGCGCTCCAGCGCCATTGGTAACGTGCGAATTATCGACAGCGCGGTGACGCAACCCGATCCCATCAAACCGCGAAAGCTGGTGGTCATCGTCTTAGGCATCCTGTTGGGGCTGATATGCTCAATGGGGCTGGTCCTGGTCCGCATGGCGCTCAGACGCGGCATCAACACCTCCGAGCAACTGGAAGGGCTTGGCGTACAGGTGATGGCCACCTTGCCCCGTTCCCAGTGGCTGTGGAAAAAAACCAACCTGCGTAAAAAACGCGTATTTGGCTCACGCTGGAGACACAAGATTGTCGATGTCCCTTTCCTGCCGGTTGATCGGCCTGCGGATGTTTTTGTCGAGGCCGTGCGGGGGCTGCGCACCAGCCTGCATTTCACCTTGCAAGATGCCGCTAACCGGATCGTGATGATTTCTGGCCCAACGCAGGACTGCGGTAAAACCCTTGTCAGCACCTCGCTGGCCGCGATTGAGGCGCAGGCCGGGCTCAGGGTGTTATTCATTGATGCGGATATGCGCGAAGGCTATGTACACAACATCTTCGATCTGAAAAACCATACCGGGCTTTCCGACGTGCTTGACGGAAAATGTCATTTCCAGGCGGCGATTCAGCGCTATGAGAAAGGCAACATTGATGTACTGACCTGCGGGCCGGTTCCGTTACGCCCCTCTGAACTGCTGATGAGCGAACGCTTCAGGGCGTTAATGACCTGGGCAGATGAGCATTATGATCTTGTGATCCTCGATACCCCGCCGGTGCTGGCCGTAACGGACGCCTCAGTGGCTGCTCCGGTGGCCGCCACCTCGCTGCTGGTGGCCCGCTATGGTAAAACCAGCCTCAAAGAGATGGAGAACAGCATTAAGCGTTTGCAGCAAACGGGGGCGCATATCAACGGCACCGTGCTGAACGATGTGGTGAAATCAGCAGCGCTGTATTACCGTGCAGGCTATGGCCATTACGAGTATGGCCAACGCCCGACACGGCAACCACGCAAGGATTAGTGCTTCACCAGCGTGGCAAAGTAATACACCAGCGGAATGGCGAGGATCCAAAGACCAACGGGGATTTCTCGCCATTTTCCTGCAATCGCTTTAATGACGATGTAAAACAGCAGCCCTCCCGCAATCCCTGTCCCGAAGCTGTTGGCAATCAGCGTAATCATTACCATCATCAGCACCGGCAGCCCGTCGGTGAAGTTTGCCAGATCCACCTTACGCAGGCCGCTGAACATATTCAGGCCGATCAGGATCAGGGCAGGGGCGGTGGCTTCTTTTGGGATCATGAGCGCAACGGGCGTAAACAGCAGCATCAGCAGGAACATGACCGCAGCGGCCAGGGCCGTCATGCCGGTTTTACCCCCTGCTTCTGCGGCCGCGGAGGATTCAATCAGCGCCGTGGCGGCAGGAATACCCACCCAGGGGCCAATCGCGGCGGCAATCGAGTCCACCATAAACGGGCGATTGATGTTTGCCATATTGCCCTCTTCATCCAGCAACCCGGCTTCACCTCCCACCGCCAGCGTGGTGCCCATGGTGGAGAAAAACTCCGATGCGAAAAAGACAAACAGGAACGGCAGGAAGGCAATATTCAGCGCGCCCAGCATGTCTATATGGCCCAGCACCGGCGTCAGTGAGTGAGGCATATCAATAAAGCTGGCAGGAAGATGCGTCACCCCCATCGGAATGCCCACGAGGGTGGCAAACAAAATGGCCCACAAAATGGCGCCCGGAATGCGACGCGCCTGCAGGGCAATGGCGAGGAACAGACCGCTGAGCGCCACCAGCGCGCCTGGCGAGAGAAAATCACCCAGCATCAGCGCGTTCGTTTTTGCGTTAGCCAGCACCAGCCCGGCATTGCGAAAGCCCAGTACGGCGACAAAAAGACCGATAGAGGCCGTCAGTCCCAGTTTGATGGGCTGCGGTACGGAGCGGGTCACAACCTCTCGCAGGCCAAAACGGGTGAGCAGGAAGAACAAAATTCCCGACCAGCAGGCAATGCCCAGACCAATTTGCCAGCCGATGCCTTCACTGCCCGCCAGCGTTACCCCAACCAGCACCGAGCCACCAATGCCGGGCCCGACAATAAACGGCAGGTTGGCGTAAAACGCCATCAGAAGCGTACCGGCCACAAACACCAAAATGGTACCGGTGGTCGCCGCGCCTTTGTCCATCCCGCCCACGGCGAGAAGCCCCGGGATGACCACCAGCAAATAGGCGGCGGCGAGAAAACCGGTGAGACCGGCCAGACACTCTGTGCGCACGGTACTGCCGCGCGTATGCAGTGCAAAACGACGTTCAAGCCAGTTCCCTGGTGCTGGCGAATTAACGGTATTGTCGGCCATTATCCGGCTCTCCTTCGGTATTATTGTGTGGTGTCCGGGGTTTCCCGGTAAGAAATCAGCGGATCGACAATCTGGCGCGTGCTGCCATCGGTCAGTCCAAGATCGGTTAAATGCGGCCCGGCGTTGCAGGCAAGGCACGTCCCTTCAATGGCTTTAAATACTCTGTATGGCGGCTCCCAGTCGGCAATCTGGCTGCTGCGTTCACGCAGTTCACGAAACTGGCGCGCCAGTTCCGCAGGGGCGAGTTCTGACAACATCCCCGCAATGGGCATCGCCACATGGGCAATCACGTCCCCGTTCTGGACCAGCGCCATCCCGCCACCGCTTTGGATCAGCGTGTTAGCGGCCAGTGCCATGTCATCAGGATTGCGTCCCAGTACCACCAGGTTGTGTGAGTCATGGGAGTAGCTGGTGGCAATGGCCCCCCGCAGCTCTCCCCAGCCTTCCAGCAGGGCGATTTGCGGTTTTGCCGCATGGCGCGCGTGGCGGTGCTGAACCCAAATCAGGCTAAAACCAGCCGGTATCTCAACGCGTCCGTCACGTACCCGGGCGTCGGTTTCTCCCCAGCGGGTAAAACGTGCGCCGCTGATATGACGCAGGCGCGCCACACCGTGGTTTGCGTTGTCGATGCGCATGTAAAAATCACTGGCGGTCAGCGACGACAGTCGCACGGTATCCCGGGGCAGCGTCAGGGGCGTATCAACAATCGGCTCGATCATCGCTCCGTCACGGGCAATGCATTTTCCGGCGACGTACACCCGGCGAGCCGTCAGTTTATCCAGTGAATCGAACACCACCAGATCCGCACGACGACCCGCGGCAATCAGCCCGAGATCGTTACGCTGCAGGCGCAGGGAAGCATTCAGGGTGGCAAACCGCAGCGCGTCCGTCGCCGGAAGGCCATGTTCAATCAGCAGGTTGAGCAGGGCGATGATGCCGCCTTTTTCCATCAGGATGTCCGGTGGGACATCGTCAGTGCAGACCGTGATTTGTGACGACAGATGCGGCAGCGTTTTCAGCGCGCTGACGATATCAGGCAGCAGATAAGGATGCGAGCCGCGGATCTCCAGCGTCAGCCCGGCGCGTAATTTCTCCAGCGCATCGTCGGCAGAGGTGAGTTCATGATCGGAGGTGACGCCCGCCGCCAGGTACGCCTGTAAATCCGCGCCGCTCAGACCACGCGCGTGACCTTCAATCAGCGTCCCACTTTCCAGCCCGGCCTGCAGGATCTCCAGCATACGCTGACTGCCATTCAGCACCCCGTGCATGTCCATCACTTCCGCCACGCCGCGCACTTCGGGCCAGCCAAGCAGGGTATTCATCTCTTCGCCCGCAAAGTCTGCGCCGGACATCTCCAGCCCCGGTGTGGAAGGAACGCTCGATGGCGCCGCGACCATTACCTGCAGTGGCAGGTTGCGGCTCGCCTCAATGGCAAAGCGGACGCCTTCAATCCCCAGCACGTTTGCCAGCTCGTGCGGATCCCAGAACACCGCAGTGGTGCCCTGCGCCAGTACGATCTCTGCGTAGCGGGCAGGCAGCAGGTGCGAGCTTTCAAGGTGAACATGCGTGTCCATTAGCCCCGGAGAGAGAAACTGGTTATTCAGGTCATGCGTCTCAAGCGCATCGTTGCGGCTGCCGCGTGGATGGACGCTGGCGATAAGCGAGCCGACGATGCCCACATCCGCGTCGCGGATCTCACCGGTTGCCATATCAACAACTCGGGTATGCGTAAGCAACAGGTCAAACGGCGTTTCGCCTCGTGCAGCCTTCACGGCGCGGCGTCGGGTTTCGGCAGTCATGCAATTAACAGTTCCAGCATTGAAATATTGACGTTACTCTATGCACCCGGCAAACGTTTGCCCAGCTGATAAAATTTATCGCCCGATAACCCCGGGTTATTCTGTGACGCGTGTAATGGATAATGATGACGGAACCCTGGCAGCGCTTGCCTGCGCTCTCTCTTCGGCAGCTACAGTATTTTGTCACTCTGGCGCAGCTGCGTCATTTTACGGATACCGCCAGTAAACTGGCCATCAGCCAGCCGGCACTCAGCAGCGCCCTGCGGCAAATCGAAACCGTGCTCGGCGGTAAACTGGTTAACCGTACCGCGTCGGCGGTCACGCTGACCGAGCTGGGGCACGCCATTCTGCCACACGCCCAGCGGGTGCTCAGTGTGGCGCAGCTGGCGTTTGATGATATGCAGCAGATTGTGCAGGCCGGCGGCGACGGTACGGTGCGGATCGGTCTGGTGCCTTCAGTCAGTTCACTGCTGTTTCCGCTGCTGCCGCAGACGCTGGCGCAGGCTTTTCCGCGCCTGCGGGTGGAGTTTCACGACCAGACCAACGATGCGCTGGTGGCGCAACTGCTGAAAGGGCAGATTGATTTTGGCATCGGGGCGCTGGACAACTCGGTACCCGAACAGCTGGACGTGTTCCCGTTGCAGGAGGATCCGTTTGTGGCCGTGCTGCATTGCGACGATCCGCTCGCCGCGTCGGCACATGTTCCCTGGAAACAGCTGGTGGGCCGGGATATTGCCGTTTTCTCAAAAGGCAATATTCAGCGGCTGGTCAATGCGCTTGCCGAAAGCCACCGTCTGTCCCTGCAGACCCGTTATCAGGTGGACTATATCGAGACATTATACGGGCTGGTGCGCTCGAAGCTTGCCGTGGGGATATTGCCTCAGCTTTATACCACCCACCTGCAGGACCCGCAGCTTAAGGTGGTTCACCTTCAGCAACCGGCCCTGGCGCGCACGGTGGCGCTGATGCGTGCCCCGCAGGCGCTGCCTGCGCTCATTGAGTCCTGCTTTACCCTGATGGTTGATACCTTACGCACCAGGTAGGGCGACACTTCTTTACAGCGAAACGGCGCGCAGCTCGCTAAGATGACCTTCGTTAAATCACGAGGTCACAATGGAAAACCGCAAATTCAGCCAACTGCGCCGCTGGGCGCGGGAAGGGATCATACTCGTACTGCTGGCGCTGGCCGTGATGTGGGGTGTGGATCAGTACCGCAAGCCGACATTACCCGCCACGTTTAGCGCTACTTCGATGCAGGGCATTGATGGCTCAGTACATGACATTGCCGCACTCAGTCAGGATCGGCCGCTGCTGATTTACGTCTGGGCGACCTGGTGCAGCATCTGTCGCTATACCACGCCTGCGGTCAATAGGCTGGCAGAAGAGGGCGGGAACGTGGTGAGTATTGCCATGCGCTCTGGTGATGACGCTAAGCTTGCGCGCTGGG
Source organism: Enterobacter cloacae subsp. cloacae ATCC 13047 (assembly GCF_000025565.1). NCBI lineage: Bacteria > Pseudomonadati > Pseudomonadota > Gammaproteobacteria > Enterobacterales > Enterobacteriaceae > Enterobacter > Enterobacter cloacae. Next base: position 3,500,298 of record NC_014121.1, on the reverse strand, counting down.
TCGAAAAGAAGCAGCTGAAAATGCCGGTGATTAATGACGAAAACGGTGCGCTGTCACAGCAATGGCAGGTTAGCGTAACGCCGACGCTGGTGCTGGTCTCTAAAGGCAATGTCGTCAGTACAACAACGGGCTGGACAAGCTACTGGGGATTAAAAGTCAGGATGTGGTGGGCAGGGTTATAAAAATAACCCCTCTTCCGGTGGAAGAGGGGTTTTGTATTACTTCGCCAGAACTTCCTGCGCAGTACGCTCAACCAGAGACAGCAGGGTTTTGATATCCTCCAGCGTCACGGTTGGGTTCAGCAGCGTCAGCTTCAGACAGGTCACGCCGTTATGCTCGGTCACGCCGACGTTTGCACGGCCGGACTCCAGCAGCGCATCACCAATTTTCTGGTTCAGCAGGGCGATACCTGCATCATCTGCCTGCACCTCGCCACGGAAGCGGAACAGCACGCTTGCCAGCTGTGGCTGCATAACCAGTTCCAGAGCGGGCTGCTCTTTCACATAAGCTGCAACCTGCTGTGCCAGCGTCACGCCGTGATCGATAATCGCCGCGTATTGCTCCTGACCCAGCGCTTCCAGGCTCATCCACAGCTTCAGCGCGTCGAAACGGCGTGTGGTCTGCAGCGATTTGGAAACCAGGTTCGGCACGCCGGCTTCTTCGTCGAACTCAGAGTTCAGGTAAGCCGCCTGATAGCGCATCAGCTCATAGTGGCGCGCTTCCTTCAGCAGGAATGCACCGCAGCTGATGGTCTGGAAGAACTGTTTGTGGAAGTCCAGAGTAACGGAATCCACCAGTTCAATGCCGTCCAGGTAGTGGCGATACTGCTCAGACATCAGCAGTGCGCCGCCCCAGGCCGCATCAACGTGTACCCAGATGTTCTGTTTCGCCGCCAGTTCAGCAATGGCACGCAGCGGGTCAATAGCACCGGCATCGGTGGTCCCGGCTGTCGCGACAATCGCCAGAATCTGTTCGCCGTTGGCGTTGCACTGCTCGATTTTCGCCGCCAGATCGGTCAGATCCATGCGAGAGAATTCGTCAGTTTTCACCTGCACGACGGACTGATAACCCAGCCCCATCAGCGCCATGTTTTTCTGCACGGAGAAGTGCGCGTTTTCGGAGCACAGTACGCGGATCTTACGCAGATCGCCCGTCAGACCATCCTGCTGGACAGAGTGGCCCTGACGTGCGAAGAACGCATCACGTGCCAGCATCAGACCCATCAGGTTGCTTTGGGTGCCGCCGCTGGTGAAGACACCCGCGTCGCCAGCCTGATAACCCACGCGGGTACGCAGCCATTCGATCAGTTTGATCTCAATAATGGTTGCGGACGGGCTTTGATCCCAGGAGTCCATGCTCTGGTTAGTGGCGTTAATCAGCACTTCCGCCGCCTGGCTAACGACCAGGCTTGGGCAGTGCAGGTGCGCCACACACTGCGGGTGATGAACGGACAAACTGTCTTTCAGGAAAAACTCCACGGCGCGTTCAATCGCCGCTTCGTTGCCCAGCCCTTTCGGGTTGAAATCCAGCTTAATGCGGTCGCGCAGTTCCGCGACCGTTTTGCCCTGATACATCTCAGGCTGTTTCAGCCACTGCATCACAGCCTGAGTGCTTTGTTCAATCGCCTGCTGGTAAGCTTCAATGCTCTGCGCAGAGGAGAACAAAATTGGGTTTGAATCAGACATCGTAATCAACAACTCCGGTTACGCTGGGCGAACGCCCGCAGCAAGCAGTGCCTGCTCGAATTTATCCAGGAAGACTTTCAGCTCATCATCGCTGATCAGCAGAGAAGGCAGCAGACGCAGAACGATACCGTTACGACCACCGCGCTCCAGAATCAGACCGGCTTCGAAGCACTTCTTCTGAATCAGTGCAGACAGCTCGCCATCACCCGGGAAGCAACCCATGTGGTCAGCGGCTTCGTGTGGTTTAACGATCTCAATACCGATCATCATGCCCAGACCGCGAACGTGGCCGATAACCGGATAGCGTTTCGCCATCTCGTTCAGCTGGCCTTTCAGCCATTCGCCCTGTGCAGCCACTTTGCCAGCGATGTTCTGGTCTTTCAGGATCTTCAGCGTCGTCAGACCGGTTGCCATCGCCAGCTGGTTGCCGCGGAAGGTGCCGGTGTGGTGACCTGGTGCCCACGCATCGAACTGCTTTTTGATACCCAGCACAGCCAGTGGCAGACCGCCGCCAACGGCTTTGGACATCACGATGATGTCTGGCTCAATGCCAGCGTGTTCGAACGCGAAGAATTTACCGGTACGGGCAAAGCCTGCCTGAACTTCGTCCAGGATCAGCAGAATGCCGTGTTCCTGAGTCACTTTACGGATGCGCTGCAGCCACTCAACCGGAGCCGGGTTCACGCCGCCTTCACCCTGAACGGCTTCCAGGATTACCGCAGCAGGTTTACGCACGCCGCTTTCAACGTCGTTGATCAGGTTTTCGAAGTAGTAGGTCAGCGCTTTCACGCCCGCTTCACCGCCGATACCCAGTGGGCAACGGTACTGGTGTGGGTAAGGCATGAACTGCACTTCTGGCATCATACCGTCTACCGCTTCTTTCGGAGACAGGTTACCGGTCACGGACAGTGCACCGTGAGTCATACCGTGGTAACCACCCGAGAAGCTGATGATACCGCTACGGCCGGTGACTTTTTTCGCCAGCTTCAGCGCCGCTTCCACGGCGTCAGCACCGGATGGACCGGTGAACTGCAGGCAGTACTCTTTGCCCTGACCAGGCAGCAGAGAGAGCAGGTATTCGGAAAACGCGTCTTTCAGAGGCGTAGTCAGATCCAGAGTATGTAACGGCAAGCCGCTGGTAATGACATTTTGGATGCTTTTCAGCACATCAGGGTGGTTATGGCCAAGCGCGAGAGTGCCTGCGCCTGCTAAACAGTCAAGGTATTCTTTATTATCTGCATCGGTGATCCACACGCCTTCTGCTTTAGTGATGGCTAAAGGCAGTTTGCGCGGATAACTCCTGACGTTAGATTCAAACTCGGCCTGACGGGCCAGATAGGTTTCGTTGCTTTTGTGGGCATCTACGGTGTCAATACGGACTTTATCCGTCATCATATCACTCCTACAACCGCCGCTTCGTTATGAGCCACGATTGAATAAAAAGTTAAAAACAGATGGGGGCCTGAAAAAAACGCCGCCAATATAGAGCCTTTTGCCACGGGGCTCAATGGTTAATTTGTTTACTGTTTTGTGACATGGGGCACAGGGGACGGAATATCCCCGTTTTGAGAAAGAAAATTATGTGTTATGGCAAATAAAAACAGCCGGTTACGTGCTAACTGCCCGGAGGGTAAAATCATAAAAAAGAGTGTGACAAATCGTGCCATTTTTCCCTGAAAGGGAGGTTGACCGCCTCCTTAGCCTGCTTATTACTGCGACAGGGCTAAAAAGCGGTGGTCATGATAGATGCGTAATGGAATTCCGCATTAAAAATGGACTTTCAACGCGCGTGGTTTCCCGATGGGTTTCACCGTGAATAATATGCAGAGCACTGAGGCGACCAATTTCATAATGCGGCAGTTGAACCGTTGAAAGAGGCGGAAGAAAGAGTTCTCCAATGCCCACCATATTGTCATAGCCGATAACCGCGATATCTTCAGGGATGCGAATTCCTTGCGCCAGCAGGGTCTGGTAAACCATCAATGCGATACGATCGTTGCCGCAGATAACCGAGTCGAACTGGGGAAGGCCATTCTGAATGTGCGCCTGCAGAACTGACGGAATGTCGCGATAGTGCTCGTCCCCAAACGCCATATAACTATGATCCAGACGGTCCGGGTCGAGCCCCGCTTCACGGCATGCACGTTCCAGCCCGTGACGGCGTCGGGTTGTGGCCAGATGATCTGCGGGTAAATGCAGGCACAGGGGCTGTCGATAGCCTGCGGCGAGTAACGCCTGTACGGCGGCGTACTGCCCCTGTTCATCATCAGGAATATAGCTGGCGACCTTTTCATCGATACTTTCGCAGTTGGCCAGCACGCAGGGAAGGGTAAGGAGTTTCCCTGGTCGCAAGTCCGGAAGGGATGATAACGCAGGGGAAAACCCGAATGGTCATGACAGATCGTGCCCGTAGTGCGGTACAGCAGCGGAACCAGTCCGGTAACACGAGAATGGCCAGTTATCTTACGGCCGTCCTATATGCTATACGACATCACCCAATGGATGGCGTGGGCTGGCAGACAGGCGAAGAACCGCCCTCAACATGGTTGCTTAAGGTGAGCGGCGGGACAACACAGGATATATCACCGGGTATTGTCGCCACACTGACTGACGAGCAGAGCGCTCAGCAATTGCGCAAGCAGGTAGGTTCAGGCAGGAGTGATCGGGCCTTCGCCACCGGTCCCTCTAGGCAGGAAATCCTCAGCGAGGGGAAGGACTGCCGGCGCCATAATCAGCTCCGGGTCATCGTCAGGCATCAGTGTCATCCAGGGCTCCGGCCGGTGTGCTGCGTGAAAATCGGAGGAATGAGAGCTTCAGAGCGTCTGCTTTTCAAAAGTACATTTTAGCGAGTAAAAATTTTACAGAAATTGCTAATACATCTCACACAAAAAGATAGACCATTCGTTTACTCTATGATTAGTATAAAGAATATTGAATGCATCATAAATTACTGAGTAAATTAATATGGAAGATACCAGCCAGCAGGTTTACCTGAAAGCTATGCAAAAAATGAAGGAAGACGATTTCTCAAAATATCTTATAAAACCACTGTTTGAATCTATGGGGTTTTATCGTGTTGACTTCTACGGAGGACCTTATGAGTCAGGAAAAGACTTGATAGCGTTTGTTGAAGTTCCGGTTAATAAAACTATGAGTTACGCGATCCAATCAAAAAAAATTGGTGAAGAATCTAACACATCGGAGAAAGCAATTCTCGGTGAGCTTGTTTTTCAACTAAGACAATGCTTCACAAATCCTATTAAATTACATAATGGCGATGAAATAATTCCAGATCAAGTATATTTAGCAAGCCCATTCCAAATAAGTCTTCGTCTGATTGACGAAATACATGGAATGCTCAAAATAGATGGGGGGAAAGTTGAGATATTGGATGGCCCGTTAGTAATTAAATTATTAAAAAAACATAAGCCAACATTGTTAGAGAAATTGCTTTCTGTTGATGATATATTTAGTACACAAGATACTAGTCAGCTATGTAATGTAGAACTGATGTCTGCTTTAAATCAACAGAATTCAATACACGAACTTGATTGTTATAGCGATTTGGCTTTTTTCATGGGGACAATTGATAGCAATGTTTTGCTTAATAGTAGATTTACTATTAAGCCAGATAAATTTCAGGTTACCCCAGGGAAATGGGAATGGTTTGAGCGAACAGTATACAACCCATTAAAATCTTTAACTGCTATCGAACCTCTAATTCAAGATGCTAATTCGGTTCTAAAAAAATACAACAACGAGTTAAATATTTATACATCAAAAGAAAACAGAAATATTAAAAATAGTATAGATCAAGCTAATCAATTGCTGGCTGGAAACATTTCTTTTATTAGGGAGGCAATATCAGAACTAGAGGCAAGTATCAATAATATAACAACCTATAAGTTGGAAAACGCAAATCTAGGCATCATGATTAACAGCGTCACCTTCTTGAAAAAATGCTTGGAAACAAGCTTTCATAAAGATTCTATCGATAACTTTGAAAGCTTTATAAACCTAACTAAACTCCAGGATCTTGCAAAAGGGAATGCGAAAAGTTTATTGCCGAAGATAGTCGAGTGTTATAAGAAAGCTAAAGCCTCAAACTTACAAAGTATTGAACTACGTAAGTTGAAAGGTGAGTATAAAGAAGAACCAAAGATAGAGTATGCATTCAACAGTGAACTAATAAACTCATGGTTGAGTGAGAGATGTAACAAATATAAACTTGACATACAAGCTATAAATTCTGGGGATAATAATGTTGATATATTTAGGTTTCTTAATGATACGCAGATTACATTAAATACTCTAGATATACTAATAAACAAACTTGAGGATAGTGAAAAGGTATTCTCTAAAGAAATTCTTATGGATAGCATGGGAGTGATAGATGGCCTATCGACATCACCCTTTAGACTTTTTGATTGTCAGCATGATATAGCAGTGTATGGTAGCGCGGGAGCTGGAAAAACAACAACGCTTCAAATGTATGCAAGAAAATTAGAGCAGGAAGGAAATAGAGGTGTTATATACTTACCTTTAAATCGTTTTTTAAATAAAGTAGATATGAATATTGAATCAAAATCTAAGAACTATGACATTTTAATGAGTATGATTTTGATCTCTAAAGCACTTGAACCAATTCGGGAGAATATTGAAAAACTTGAGTTTCACTTACAAAGCAAAAAAAGAAATAAAGTTATTTTTGATGGATTGGATGAGGCATATGTAAAATTCCCAGGAATAATAGATGCAATAAACTCATTTAAAAATAAGTTTAATAATATTCAGTTGCTAATTTCAAGCAGGGATTGTGTTAGTTATCTATCTGAAATTAATTTTTTAGGTATTACACTTATGCCTTTCAGTGAAACTCAGTTGTACTGTTTCATCCAAGCATGGTTTAAAGATAAAAATCCAGCTTTAAGCGACATTATAATTAAAAATATAAAAGCCAAAAAAATATCTGACATAGTGAGAACTCCATTATTAGCAACACTGCTGTGTGATCTAGCTGAAAAAGGAATAGATATCCCATCTAGTGAAAGTGAGATTTTCACTAAACGATTAGAGTTGTTATGTGGTTCTTATGATACCTACAAAGATATTAAACGAACAAAGTTATCCCAAAGTATTTTAATCAAAGCATCTCATAAAATTGCTTTCGCTATGCATTCAAAAACCTTAAGAGCAGCAACTAAGCAAGAGCTTGCTTCTTTTTTAATTAATGACCCTAGTTTTAATTATGAGGAATCAACGTGTTTATTAGCAGTTAATGAGCTAATAGATCCTTGCAATATACTCTTTTTCGATCCTATATCTGAAACATTTTCTTTTGGTCATCTTAGGTATCAGGAACACTTAGCTTCATTAGAGCTAATGCAGAATCGGTCAATAGAGATTATTCATTACTTAAAAAATGACTGGTGGCGAGGTGCCCTGTGCCTTTATGCTCAATGCTGTGAATTCTCTATTTTGTTGGAGGAGTTTACACTGAAATACACTAATATAAAGCCTGCCTTTGACCTGCCCCCACGATTAGATACAACACTCAGTTAGTAACGTCGGAATCTTCATTCTCAGAATGACCCTTTCTCCAGCCCGCTGCAAATTCAGACGGTGTCTGATAATTCAGCGTGGAGTGCGGGCGGCATTCGTTATAATCCTGCCGCCAGTCATTAATAATTTTCCTGGCATGAACGATATCGCTGAACCAGTGCTCATTCAAACATTCATCGCGAAATCGTCCGTTAAAGCTCTCAATAAATCCGTTCTGCGTTGGCTTGCCCGGCTGGATTAAGCGCAACTCAACACCATGCTCAAAGGCCCATTGATCCAGTGCACGGCAAGTGAACTCCGGCCCCTGGTCAGTTCTTATCGTCGCCGGATAGCCTCGAAACAGTGCAATGCTGTCCAGAATACGCGTGACCTGAACGCCTGAAATCCCAAAGGCAACAGTGACCGTCAGGCATTCCTTTGTGAAATCATCGACGCAGGTAAGACACTTGATCCTGCGACCGGTGGAAAGTGCGTCCATGACGAAATCCATCGACCAGGTCAGATTGGGCGCCGCCGGACGGAGCAGCGGCAGACGTTCTGTTGCCAGCCCTTTACGACGTCTTCTGCGTTTTACGCCCAGGCCACTGAGGTGATAAAGCCGGTACACGCGCTTATGATTAACATGAAGCCCTTCACGGCGCAGCAACTGCCAAATACGACGGTAGCCAAAACGCCTGCGCTCCAGTGCCAGCTCAGTGATGCGCCCTGATAAATGCGCATCAGCAGCCGGACGGTGAGCCTCATAGCGGCAGGTCGACAGGGATAAACCTGTAAGCCTGCAGGCACGACGTTGCGACAGACCGGTCGCATCACACATCAACATCACGGCTTCCCGCTTCTGGTCTGTCGTCAGTACTTTCGCCCAAGAGCCACCTGAAGCGCCTCTTTATCCAGCATGGCTTCGGCAAGCAGCTTCTTGAGTCTGGCGTTCTCTTCCTCAAGCGACTTCAGGCGCTTAACTTCAGGCACCTCCATACCGCCATACTTCTTACGCCAGGTGTAAAACGTGGCATCGGAAATGGCATGCTTGCGGCAGAGTTCACGGGCGGGTACCCCAGCTTCGGCTTCGCGGAGAATACTGATGATCTGTTCGTCGGAAAAACGCTTCTTCATGGGGATGTCCTCATGTGGCTTATGAAGACATTACTAACATCGGGGTGTACTAATCAACGGGGAGCAGGTCACCTTGATTACATTACGTGAAATGGTAAAATTCAGACCTGAGAAAGAACGTCGCCATTTGAATGAACTTATAAATAATTATGAACGTTCAGATGATGATTATTTCATCGCTTCTTCTGAGTGGGATGATAGCTGGAGAACTGATAGCTACTAATTGCGCCTTTTTTATTCCAGTTAATCATGGCACAACAGAACTTAGACCAGTTATCTCGACAGCGACATACGCACAAGTCTCATCCTTTGAATGTACTGATCACTGTGATGAGACTGTAATGCGGACAGGTCAATTGGTCAGATAGGGACATCTCAATTTAGCTACAATACAATGACTTCGCATAACAAAGATAATGTTCCAAAAAGGAGTCAAATTAGACCTTTCTCCAATTCCATTTATACAATATTCACACAGGCGATCTGTATTGCTTTTGAGTTGAATTTCGTCTAACTGGTTGATTTTAGTTTTTTATTGATCTCCTGTTGCCGGGCTTACAAAGCCAATAGGGATGGCTCACAATAATTAACTATATGTTAAATCACCCTAAATCTTCCAACAAATGGGACGTATTGTCGCTATTTACCCTACACATATCATTATTGACCGTATCAAGTTCAGCCGCTCCCGTCTGTTCTTTGCATTCCAATTAGAGTAGGCAAAAGCACTTCGACTGCATGAAGAAGACGTATGCAGAAAATAGATTTAATTTTAATCATCACGAATGAAATAGTTTTCTTAAGCCGCCTTAAGGACGGTTTTTTGTGCCTGCTGTTTATTTGTAGAACCCAACGTGAGACACAAACTGGTACACAGAGCATTTTTTAGGGTTGAGTCTTTGGCTTCCCACTGGCATGATCCAGAACAGGGATTAACGGAACGTTAATCACAAGCTTTTGATTTTTTTATTTGACTCGGGGTGCCCTTCTTTGTGAAGGCTGAGAAATACCCGTATTACCTGATCTGGATAATGCCAGCGTAGGGAAGTCAGATGCCTCCCCTGGTCATCGCTTCTTCACGCAAGGCAGGAGCGAACCTATGCAGCCTGACCTGCTCGATTTACACGTTTTACATCACTTCCGGACCCGTTCCCCGCTTACGCACTGTATGACCAATGATGTCGTGCAAACCTTTACGGCCAACGTTCTGCTGGCGCTTGGCGCTTCTCCGGCAATGGTGATTGAAGCCGAAGAGGCCGAGCAGTTTGCCGGGATGGCCGATGCGCTGCTGATTAACGTCGGTACCCTCACCACGCCCCGCGCCCAGTCGATGCGTCGGGCCATCGAGAGCGCGGTGGCGGCAGGCAAGCCCTGGACGCTTGATCCGGTTGCGGTGGGCGCTCTGGCGTTCCGTACCCGCTTTTGTCATCAAATCCTTGCCCTGAAACCAGCCGCCATTCGCGGCAATGCGTCGGAAATTCTTGCCCTTGCGGGGATGAGCGCAGGGGGGCGCGGTGTCGATACCACCGACACCGCCGCAAGCGCGGTGCCTGCTGCCGAGGCGCTGGCCCGCCAGATTAATGCCATTGTGGTCGTCACCGGAGAGGTGGATTACATTACGGACGGACAACGAACCCGCACGGTCACGGGCGGTGACCCGCTGATGACGCGCGTGGTGGGTACCGGGTGCGCGCTCTCTGCCGTTGTGGCGGCGAGCTGCTCGCTGCCGGGCGATCGGCTGGATAATGTTGCCGCTGCCTGCGGATGGATGAAGCGTGCCGGAACGATCGCCGTTGCGCAGTCTCACGGGCCGGCCAGCTTTGCCAGCGCGTTCCTTGATGCGCTGCACAACCTGGAGGCACAGGTATGAAACGAATTAATGCTCTGACGATTGCCGGTACCGATCCAAGCGGCGGCGCGGGCATTCAGGCCGACCTGAAAACATTCTCGGCGCTTGGCGCGTACGGCTGCTCGGTCATTACCGCCCTGGTGGCGCAAAACACCCGTGGCGTGCAGTCGGTCTACCGTATCGAGCCTGATTTTGTCGGTGCACAGCTGGACTCGGTATTCAGCGATGTGCGCATCGACACCACCAAAATTGGGATGCTGGCAGAAACGGATATCGTCGAAGCGGTGGCTGAGCGGCTGCAACGTTATCAGGTGCAAAATGTGGTGCTGGATACGGTGATGCTGGCTAAAAGCGGTGACCCGCTGCTCTCTGCATCTGCTGTTGAGACATTGCGCAAGAAACTGCTGCCGCAGGTGGCGCTGATTACGCCAAATCTGCCGGAAGCGGCCGCACTGTTAGACGCGCCACACGCGCAGAACGAACGTGAGATGAAAGAGCAGGGGAACGCCCTGCTGGCGATGGGGTGCGGCGCGGTGCTAATGAAAGGCGGCCATCTCGATGACGAAGAAAGCCCGGACTGGCTCTTTACCCGCGACGGTGAACTGCGTTTCACGGCCCCGCGCGTGCATACCAAAAATACCCACGGTACGGGGTGCACGCTCTCTGCCGCGCTGGCGGCGCTGCGTCCACGGCACAACAGCTGGGACGATACGGTACGCGAGGCCAAAACATGGCTCTCGGCCGCGCTGGCAAAAGCCGATACTCTGGAAGTGGGTCACGGTATTGGGCCGGTTCATCATTTTCATGCATGGTGGTAAGCCAGTATACTGGCAGGAAACACCACGCCTGAGAAAACAGAGATGGAACAAGCGCATACCCGGTTAATCGCTCAACTGAATGAACGGATCGCCGCGCCCGACAACATGCCGCTGTATCTGAAATTTGCCGAAACGGTAAAAAACGCGGTACGCAGCGGAGTGCTGGAGCACGGGAATATTCTGCCCGGCGAGCGCGATCTGAGCCAGTTAACCGGGGTGTCGCGCATTACCGTGCGCAAAGCGATGCAGGCGCTGGAAGAAGAGGGCGTGGTAACGCGCGCCCGGGGGTACGGGACACAGATCAACAACATCTTTGAATATTCGCTTAAGGAAGCGCGCGGGTTTTCCCAGCAGGTGGTGCTGCGCGGTAAAAAACCTAACACGCTATGGGTGAATAAACGGGTGGTGAAGTGTCCGGAAGAGGTGGCCAGCCAGCTGTCGGTACCCCCGGACAGCGAGGTATTCTTGCTTAAGCGCATTCGTTACGTTGACGATGACGCGGTGTCGATTGAGGAGTCCTGGGTTCCGGTTGAGTTAATTCATGACCCGGATGCAATTGGCATCTCGCTGTACGACTACTTCCGTAGCCAGAATATCTTTCCGCAACGCACCCGCTCCCGGGTCAGCGCCCGGATGCCGGACAGCGAGTTTCAGGCGCATATCAGTATGGATGACAAAATACCGGTACTGGTGATCAAGCAGGTTGCGCTTGACCAGCAGCACCGGCCGATTGAGTACAGCATCAGCTACTGTCGCAGCGACCTATACGTCTTTGTGTGCGAGGAGTAATGCCTCGCGCGTCGGCGCGCAATCCCCGCCGCGGTGGCTGACCACCCAGGCCGCCACGGCATTTCCCAGCGTCACGGCATCCGCCAGACGCCATCCTGCCGCCAGACCGGCAAGCGTACCGCCCGCATGGCTGTCGCCTGCGCCAATGGTATCGACGACGGTGGCGGGAAACGCTGGAACATAACCCGATGCGTCGCCTTCATACCAGGCTGCGCCATCTTTGTCGTGACGAATAATCAGCGCGGCGCCATAACGGTGCTGCCACTGCACGCCTAAAGTATCAACGTCCATGCCAGCGCGCTCAGCGGCAATCTGCGCCTCCTGACGATTGAGCGACACGATGGGTTTCAGGGCCATGATCCGCGCCATGAGTGCGTCGGGAATATCGGCAATGCGGGGGCCAAAATCGATAAACGCGGTGACGTTTTCCAGCGACTCCAGCCAGCGTGTGAGCAGTTCGCCCGATGGCGATGCCAGCTGATAGCCGGACAGATACACCAGGCTACCCGGCGGGACGTTCAGCCCATCCAGCCAGTGCGGCTGCCACTGGTTCTCCACGCCGCTAAACGACATAAAGGTGCGTTCGCCGTCAGGCTCTACCAGCGCCAGACACCAGCCGTTATCGCCCGCTTCGGCCTCCACGGCGCTGTGCAGCTCCTGTCTTGCCATGGCGTTACGGATGATCTCCGCCCATACGCCGTGGCCGACGGGCAGGGCGTTTTGCGCCGCAATGCCGAGCCGCTTCAGGGCGATGGCAATATTCAGCGCACAGCCGCCGATATTCACCCCTTGTTGTTTCAGCTCGATATCGCATCCGCGCCAGGGCAGGGCGTACGCGTCGGCGATCACGTCGATGACCGCCGCGCCCAGCACCGTGACCGGGCGTGTGGCCTGTAATGTTTCAAGACGCTGGGCTAACGTACTCATACGCCCTCCCTTTGCTCCCGGTAGTGCAGCAGTTTTTCGCAATAGTAGTCAAAATCGAGCCGGTTTTCGGTATCGAGTTCATCCTTCAGCGCCGGGTCAATTGCCTGCACGCCGTGCAGTGCCCCGCAGATGGCCGTTGCCATCGCCCCGATGGTGTCTGTATCACCACCGAGGTTGGCGCACAAAATCGCGCAGCGGTTAGGGTCCGTGCCGGCCAGCTCCACCATCGCAATCGCCGCCGGAACGGACTCAATGGTGTTGGTGCCCGCACCAATAAGCTGATAAACCTGCTCGCTGGCGGAGTCGATGCCGTGTGCTTCCCGCACGGTCTTAAGCGCCAGTTCAATACGAGCCGCCAGCGAGGCGCTGAAGGTGGTGGTATTCGCCTCCTGTGCGTAGCGGGCAATGCCGGGCAGGGCATCGACGATGTTCTGCCAGCGCTCGCCGTCGATGGCGCGCGAAACCGCCCAGGCAATCACCACGGCCCCGGCGATGGCGAGGTCCGATTTATGCGTCGGGCTGGAGGCCAGCGCGACCTGCCCGACAAAATGTTCCAGCCGCGTCGCCGGTAGCAGGCAGCCCAGCGGGGAAGCCCGCATCGCCGCCCCGTTGGTCACACCGTTGTTGTCCAGTTCACTGACGGGTTTGCCGTCGCGGATGGCGTTAAGCGCGATTTTTGAGGTGGGACCCAGCACGTTTTTATTAAAGGCATCGAAATCCAGCGCCCAGTTCAGGATGTGTTTGCCGATGACATCCGCGTCAATCTCCCCGTCGCATTCGATAATCGCATCGGCCAGGCACAGCGCCATTGAAGTATCATCGGTGAACTCCGCGCGCTTAAAATAGCAGGCCGCGTTATTCTCTGCCGGGCCGGGTAAGAAGCGGTCGATCCAGCCGAAGTGCGCTTTGACGCGCTTTCTTGGCCACAGCTCGGAGGGCATACCCATCGCATCCCCTAACGCCTGCCCGTAAAGAGCACCGAGAATACGTTCTTGTTTCATTTAACTTCCCCTTGTGTCAGCGCAGCATCGCCATCAACCACCTCAATTGCGGTGATCTCTTTGTCCGATTCGCGGAAAAACAGCATAAACAGCACGGCGATCACGGCAATCATGATCGCACCGAATGTCCACATTCCGGCCCAGTTGAAGGTCAGCCCATTCACCGGCTCTTTGTAAGCGAACATTTTTTCCATCATCACGCCGCCCAGGCGGTAACCCAGCAGGCTACCAAATCCCTGACAGCACAGCGTAATCAGGCCTTGCGCAGCCGTACGCATATGCGCCGGCGCTTTTTTATCCACGTAGATATATGCGGTTACATAGTAGAAGTCGTAGCTCACCCCGTGCAGCAGAATGCCGAGGAACAGCAACGCATAGGTGAAGTATTGTTCCGCGCCACCGTAAACAAAGAAACCGTAGCGGATGGCGGCCGTGAGCAGGCCCAGCAGTAAGACCTTCTTAATACCAAAGCGTTTAGTGAAGAACGGCAGCGCCAGCATAAAGAAGATTTCAGAGAACTGGCCGAGCGTCATCCAGCCGGTGGCGTTTTTCATCCCCACTTCGGTGAGATAGCCGTTGGCGAAGATGTAATAGAAGGCCAGCGGCATCGCGAACAGGAAAGAGCAGAAGAAGAACACCAGGAAGTTTTTGTCGCGCAGCAGGATCAGTGCGTCCAGACCGAGCATCACTTTGAAATCCAGCTTGCCGGTACTTTTCGGCGGCGTATTCGGCAGGAACAGGGCAAACACGCCCAGCAGGGCGGAGCTGGCTGCGGTCATCAGCAGCGGAATATTGGTATCAGAGATATCGCTATAGCCCAGCATCTGCGGCAGGAACCCGCATGCCAGACCGGAGGCGATCCAGCCGATAGTGCCCATCACGCGAATACGCGGGAAATCGGCTTCCACGTCATCGACGTTGGCGAAGGCAATACTGTTGGTCAGCGCAATGGTGGGCATATAGGTAAGAGAGTAGGCCAGCAGCAGCGGGAAGAAGGTGCTGAACTGGGTTTGCTGTGCGGCGAAGTACATCAGAATGGCACCGGCAAACATCAGAACCGCCAGCACTTTCTGGGCGGCAAAGAAGCGGTCGGTCAGCGAGCCGACGAGAATAGGCGACAGGATCGCCGCAATGGCCGTACAGGCGTAGGACCAGCCAATCTCCCCGGCGGTAAAGCCGCTTTTGCTCAGCCATAGCCACAGCGGCACAAACCACGCTCCCCAGATAAACCATTCAACAAACATCATGAATGACAGTTGGACTTTCGTTTTCATTGTTTAATCCTGCATGTCAGTGAGAGTACGCCTTTAACATACCATTCAATAATACCTTTAAAATACCTTTGTGGTGATTGTTTGATCAATGTAACAGTTTTGTTGTACACGAATCGAGCCAGCAGATTGTGCTGAAAAAAAATGCAAATGCTGGAAAATCTGTTAAGTCGGTACCAGGCTTAGTCTGCCCATAAAAATGTGGGTCTGGATAAACACTCACCGACATGACGTCGGAATTACGGGAGCATCGCTATGACTGATATTGCGCAGTTGCTTGGCAAAGACGCCGACAGCCTTTTACAGCATCGTTGTATGACTATTCCAGCCGACCAGCTTTATCTGCCCGGCCACGACTACGTTGACCGCGTGATGGTGGATAACAACCGTCCACCGGCCGTGCTGAGAAATATGCAGACGCTCTATAATACCGGGCGGCTGGGCGGTACCGGGTATCTCTCGATTCTGCCGGTTGACCAGGGCGTTGAGCACTCGGCAGGCGCCTCCTTTGCAGCCAATCCGCTCTACTTTGATCCGAAGAACATTGTTGAGCTGGCGATTGAAGCAGGCTGTAACTGTGTGGCCTCTACCTATGGCGTGCTGGCGTCTGTTTCACGGCGTTATGCCCACCGCATTCCTTTCCTCGTCAAACTGAACCACAACGAGACGCTCAGCTACCCAACCGAATATGACCAGACCCTCTACGCCAGCGTGGAGCAGGCGTTCAATATGGGCGCAGTAGCGGTTGGGGCAACGATCTACTTCGGCTCTGAGCAGTCCCGTCGTCAGATTGAAGAGATTTCCGCTGCCTTTGAACGCGCCCATGAACTCGGGATGGTGACCGTGCTGTGGGCGTATCTGCGTAACTCCGCATTTAAAAAAGACGGGGTGGATTACCACGTCTCAGCTGACCTGACCGGTCAGGCGAACCACCTGGCCGCAACCATTGGCGCTGACATCGTGAAGCAGAAAATGGCCGAAAATAACGGCGGCTATAAGGCGGTGAACTTCGGTTATACCGATGACCGTGTCTACAGCAAACTGACCAGCGATAACCCGATCGACCTGGTGCGCTACCAGCTGGCGAACTGCTACATGGGACGCGCCGGGCTGATTAACTCCGGCGGTGCGGCGGGTGGAGATACTGACCTGTCTGACGCGGTACGCACGGCGGTTATCAACAAACGCGCAGGCGGTATGGGGCTGATACTTGGCCGTAAAGCGTTTAAGAAATCGATGGCTGACGGCGTGAAGCTGATCAATGCAGTTCAGGATGTTTATCTGGACAGTAAAGTGACGATCGCCTGACGCCTCACTCTCCCTCTCCCTTTGGGAGAGGGCTGGGGTGAGGGGATTAGCGCAGAAGCACACAATCCGGCGGCAACCGGCACTGCAGCGCGCCGGGCAATACCTCTATGCGGAAATGCTCCCCGCTCAACGGTTCCCCATCCAGATTAAACGTCATCCCGTGCGGGGCATTCACTTCGAACCACGCGGATTTTCCGGCAATAATGTTTGGGCTCTCTTCGGGCTGCGTCAGCGTGGTAAATAGCGCGGGCAGCAGGCCGTCGCCGGTGAAAATACGCAGCTGAAGCTGACCGTCATTAATCAGCGCCTCCGGGCAAAGCTGCTGCCCGCCGCCTGCCTGACGACCGTTGCCAATGCCAATCACCAGCGCGTCTCCCTGCCACTGGAAATCCTCGCCGCGAATTTCGCAGCGGTCAGGCTTGAGGGTGTCCATGCGCATCAGGCCGTGGATCAGATAAGAGACACCGCCCAGCGCCGCTTTGAGTTTTTCCGGTGTTTCGCTGGTGATCCGCGTGCCGAACCCGCCCGTCGCCATGTTGATAAAGCAGGTTTTGTCATTCACCTGCGCAATGTCCACGGCGGTAGCTTTGCCGAGGATCGCCAGTTGCAGGGCTTTACTCAACTCCTCCGGAATGCCAGCGCTGGTGGCAAAATCATTGGCGGTACCGAGCGGTAAAATGCCCATCACCGGACGGTCTTCGCTGGGCAGGTCGACAAGCGCAGAGGCGATCTCATTGATGGTGCCGTCGCCGCCGCCGGAGATAATAGTCTCGACGCCCAGCGTCAGGCCTTCATGGATATACCGTGCCGCGTCGCCTTTTTCCCACGTGACCCGTACATGGATCCGCGCCCCATCTTCCCGCAAATCAGTGATTACCTGACGCAGCAGATCGTTGCCTGCACTTTTACCATTTAGAATCAATAAACTGTCTGGATAGGTTGCCATCCTCGCTGCTCCCTTTTTTAGCGTTAGTAAGAGTGTATAGCAGTGCGGAAAAAAGCGGGTAAGAACAGGATGAAAGGGAAAAATAAGGCCGCCAATTTTATCTGGAGGCCTTTCCAATTTAGACTCATTTATGAGGAGGGTAATCGAAACCTCCATGAGGAGGACGACAGCGATAAATGCGTTGTAATCCCAATCTCCACCCTTTCAGAAAACCGAACCGCTTCAGGCTAATCAGCGTGTACTTTGAGCAGGAAGGAGTATGGCGGCAGCGATTACGGATACTCATTGGGGCATGGTTACGGTATAAGAGTATGAAATGTATGCTAAGCCATCTAAGCATCTGTCACTTCTTTTCTGAAAGTAATGACATAATAGTGGGTCAATGTTGATTTATTTCCGCCAAAGCACCCTGGCCGCTCTTCTATACCGATTGTATCAACGCGCTGGAATTCCCACCCTTCGGCAGCCCAGGAATTCACTTCTTGCTCTAAATACGCTGCTGCAATGCCATCTTTATTATCCTTTGCCTTGATAGAAATGTTTGGTGGAATCTGAACCATCTTATAGGTGTACATATAGAATCCCTTGCTGTTTGAGTGGTTATTGATGGTAAGGCCTGACTTCTTTTGATTCAAATGGATTGTTGCAGAAACAAGGTGATGCGATCGCCTACAGGCATCAAAAGTGTAATTTTATTTCCTCAGGAGATGTTCCATGCAAGTGCAGCAGAATGGCGAAAAACAGAGCATTAAAAAAATAAGCCCACGTAAGGGAGATTACGCGGGCTAAGGAGGTGGTTCCTGGTACAGCTAGCATTTATGGGTTATGTTTTTCAGCGCTGGGGATAATACCCGTATTGAACGAAGCGGTATGTGATCCGATTCTAAGAATTTTCCCGGCGCGAAAAAATTTCCCTGGTTGACTATTTACTATGCGGATTTCGGGTGCTTTCACCGTCGAAATTGCGCATCAGCAGGGCAAACTCCAGCTCCACCTCTTCCGGTACCGGCAGCCAGACGGTATGACCATTGCCCGGCGCAACCTCAATCGCTTCGCCTTTGCCGTTCTCCAGGTGTTCCAGCGTGAAGTTCATGTTGCCCTGCGGGGTCATCAGCTCCAGGCTGTCGCCTTTGGTGAACTTGTTTTTCACCGCCACGGCGGCCAGCGCACCTTTGCGCTCGCCGGTAAAATCGCCGACAAACTGCTGACGCTCGGACACGGAGTAGCCATGCTCGTAATTCTGGTAGTCGTCATGGGTATGACGACGCAGGAAACCTTCGGTATAGCCGCGGTGCGCCAGACCTTCCAGAGTTTCCAGCAGGCTGGTGTCGAACGGTTTACCGGCTGCCGCGTCGTCAATCGCTTTGCGGTACACCTGTGCGGTACGCGCGCAGTAGTAATAGGATTTGGTGCGGCCCTCAATTTTCAGGGAGTGCACGCCCATCTGGGTCAGGCGTTCAACGTGGGCGACGGCGCGCAGATCTTTTGAGTTCATGATGTACGTGCCATGCTCGTCTTCAAAGGCGGTCATGTACTCGCCCGGACGTTTGGCCTCTTCAATCATAAACACGCTGTCGGTTGGTGCGCCGATGCCCAGCGTAGGCTCAACGTTCGTAACCGGGATTGGCTCATGCTTGTGGACGATATTACCGATATCGTCCTCTTTGCCTTCCTGGACATTATATTCCCAGCGGCAGGCGTTGGTGCAGGTGCCCTGGTTCGGGTCGCGCTTGTTGATGTAACCGGAGAGCAGGCAACGCCCGGAGTAGGCCATGCACAGCGCACCGTGAACGAAAATTTCGATTTCCATATCCGGCACCTGGGTGCGGATCTCTTCAATTTCGTCGAGGGAAAGTTCACGCGACAGAATGACGCGGGTCAGCCCCATCTGTTTCCAGAATTTGACCGTCGCCCAGTTCACGGCGTTAGCCTGCACGGAGAGGTGAATATCCATCTCCGGGAAGTTCTCCCGAACCAGCATGATTAAACCCGGATCCGACATGATCAGCGCGTCCGGCCCCATATCCACCACCGGCTTCAGGTCACGGATGAACGTCTTCAGCTTGGCGTTGTGCGGCGCGATGTTGACCACCACGTAGAATTTTTTGCCCAGGGCATGCGCTTCGTTGATGCCGAGCTGCAGATTCTCGTGGTTGAATTCGTTGTTGCGCACGCGCAGCGAGTAGCGCGGCTGGCCCGCGTAGACGGCGTCGGCACCATAGGCGAAAGCGTAACGCATATTTTGCAGCGTTCCCGCCGGGGAAAGGAGTTCCGGTTTAAACATGTTTATTCTCGTTCTGATGACAGGTCAGATCCGCGTGCACCAGGTGCAGCGGTAAGGGGAGATCCCCCACTTTAAGGGCGGGCATTGTAGCGCTGCGGGGCAGGGAGGTAAAGCTTTGCCCCTCACCCCTTTGGGGAGAGGGTTAGGGTGAGGGGGCGTTTAGCTATGCAATCCTGCACGCATCCGCTTCCCAGCGGTATCCCACGCCATACACCGCGCGAATAAATGACTGTTCGGCGTCGAGCGCCTCCAGCTTACGGCGCAGGTTTTTGATGTGGCTGTCGATGGTGCGGTCCGTCACCACGCGGTAATCGTCATACAGGTGGTTGAGCAGCTGCTCGCGAGAGAACACTTTCCCCGGCTCGTGGGAAAGGGTTTTCAGCAGGCGGAACTCAGCAGGCGTGAGATCGAGAAGCTTGCTGCGCCAGCTGGCCTGGAAGCGGCTCTCATCAACAATCAGCGGGCTTTCGGCGTCCAGCACCTGAAGCTCGCGCTGCGGCTTACAGCGACGCAGAATGGTTTTCACGCGGGCGACCACTTCACGCGGGCTGTAGGGTTTGCAGATGTAATCGTCCGCGCCAATTTCGAGTCCCAGCAGGCGGTCGATCTCTTCGATTTTTGCCGTCACCATGACGATCGGCACGTCGGAGAAGCGACGAATTTCCCGGCACAGGGTCAGGCCGTCCGTGCCGGGGAGCATCAAATCCAGCAGGATCAGATCCGGCGGCGTCTGGCGCACGTACGGTAACACCTGATCGCCATGGCTGATAAGCGACGGGGCGTAGCTGGCCGCACGTAAATAGTCGATCAGTAACTGCCCAAGCTTAGGCTCGTCTTCCACAATCAAAATGCGTGGCGTGTTTTCGTCAATCGGTAATTCGGTCATGCTTCTCTCGATAAATCCCGTTCCAGCGGTAACTCTACTGTAATGCTAACCCCGCCAAAAGGCGAATGGGCGGCACGCAGGGTGCCATTGTGCGCCTCGACGATATTAACGCAAATCGCCAGTCCCAGCCCGGAGCCGCCGCTGGCACGGTTGCGGGAGCCTTCGGTGCGATAAAAACGTTCAAACAGTTTTTCCAGCTGCGCATCCTGCACGCCGGGAGCGGAGTCGGCAAAGGTGAGGGCGAAGCGGCCGTTTTCCTGTTTGCCGGAGATGTGTAGTCCGCCACCGCTGTCGGTGTATCGCAGGCTGTTTTCCAGCAGGTTGTTGAAGAGCTGCATCAGACGATCTTTATCGCCAAACACCACCGCGCTGTCCGGCAGGGAGAGGTCAATGGTCAGGTTGCGGCTGGCAAAACGTTCGCGGAAAGCCCCGCTGATGACCTCCAGAATGTTGATTACGTCCACCGGTGCTTTCTGGTAGGCCAGCGCCCCTTCGTCTGACATAGAGAGCTGGTGCAGATCGTCTACCAGTTTGGTCAGCGTACCCACTTCCGCCTGCAGCGAAGCCACGGATTCGGGCGTGAACTTGCGCACGCCGTCCTGAATGGCCTCCAGTTCGCCGCGCAGCACTGCCAGCGGGGTGCGCAGCTCGTGTGAAATATCGGCCATAAAATCGCGCCGCATCTGCTGGTTTTTCTCCAGCGTACTGGCGAGCTGGTTAAAATCCTGCGCCAGCTTGCCCAGCTCATCCTGGCTGCGCGTGTCCACGCGGGTGGAAAAATCCCCGGCGGCCAGTTTATGCGTGCCTTCCACCAGCCTTTTCACCGGGGCGAGCAGGCCCCGCGCCAGCGGGAAGGTGGCAAGCGCGGCCAGCAGCGTGGAGAGGATGACGATCAGCCAACTGGCCCGGCGCTGCTGACGATCGAAGTTGATATCGGTGTTGCGCGTCAGGCGTTCCACTGGCGAGGCGATAACCCAGCCGACGGTAGCGTTATTCACTTTGATTGCCCGCCGGGTGCCGTCCGGGGGGATGGGCGCACGAGGGCCAACCAGCGTGCGCATATCCTGGTCGATCACCCAGAACTGGGTGCGCCAGCCATGGGGTGGCATGCCCGGGCCGGGGCGGTCATCGCCGCTATCGTGCTCCAGCGAGCGCAGGATCTGGAAGATAAAACGGTCATTGTTGCGTAAAAAACGCCAGTTCCCGTGCTGGGCATACTGCTCGCTCAGTGCATCGCTCAAACCCTGCAGGCGCTGCTCATTACCATGCTTAATGTAATCGATAAAACCGCGCTCAAAGCTGAGCCGTACGGCCCAGTGCATGGTGATCAGCAGGACAATACAGGTGGCAAAAATTGCCAGAAAGAGCTTACCGGTAATGCCCGGACGCCAGAATTTCATGATCCACTCCTTTTACTGCGCCGGATAACGACGTTCTTACGGGTATCATCCGGCACACGGGCGAAGATGAAAGCGGGCAGGGCGATGATAACCGCCATGCTGAGATACGTGTATAAAAAGACCTGATGCGCCACCGGCGTGTCGACGCTGAGATGGTGCTGACCGTACATGCCGAGCAGTAAACCGGCAATGGTGACCCCCACGCTCATGGAGAGCTGCATGATCATCGACAGCAGACTGTTGCCGCTGCTTGCCAGTTCGTCCGGCAGATCCTTCAGCGTCAGGGTGTTCATCGACGAGAAGCGCATGGAGTTAATAATGCCCTGGCAGAACAGCACCAGCGGCAGGGCGTAGTACCAGCCCATCAGCGCTACAGCCATAAACAGCAGGCTGACCAGTGCCAGCCCCAGCGTGGCAGTCACCAGCACGTGGCGATAACCAAAGCGGTTAACCACCTGCACCACAATGCGCTTCATTCCCATGCTGCCCAGCACCATCGGGATCATCATCAGCCCCGCGTGAAACGGTGAAAAGCCCATACCGATTTGCAGGAACACGGGTGTCATAAACGGCAGCATGCCGCTGCCCACGCGCCCCGCAAAACTTCCGAACAGGCCAAGCCGGTAAGTAGGGTTTTTAAACAGCGTCAGGCTGAACAGCGCCCGGTCGTTTCCTCTGGCATGCCACAGATACCACAGAATGGCGCTCATCCCGATAACGATCAGAATGGCGAGTGTCAGTGAGGAGATTCCCAGCCCTTTTTGCCCGTCGAGAGCGAGGGTCAGCGTCGCCATACCGGTGGCGAGCAACAGAAAACCGATTACATCAAAGCGCCGCGTCTGCAGGGTGTAGTTGGGCATCAATGCCAGGGTGGCGATAGCGCCAATAATGCCCACCGGCAGGTTGATGAGGAAAATCCAGTGCCAGGAGGCATATTCCACGAGTATCCCGCCCAGCGCCGGACCAAGCAACGGACCCACCTGGCCTGGTAAGGTCACAAAAGTCATTGCCGCCATATACTGCTCGCGCGGGACGATTTTCATCACCGTCAGTCGCCCGACTGGCACCATCATAGCCCCACCGACGCCCTGCAGAACGCGTGCCATCACCAGCTGATCCAGCGTATTCGCCATCGCGCAACACAGCGACCCCGCGGTAAACAGCACGATAGCGGTGAAGAAGATATTGCGCACCCCCACTTTGTCCGCCAGCCAGCCGCTGGCAGGGAGCATCACGGCAACGGTCAGCACATAGGAGACAATCACCATATGCATGTGCAGCGGGCTCTCCCCCAGGCTTTTTGCCATTGAGGGGAGGGCGGTGTTGACGATGGTAGTATCCAGCGACTGCATAAAAAAGCCGAAGGCCACTATCCATAATTGCCAGCGAACGTTACTGGGAAGATCAGTCATTTACCCGGTCACCGTGGTTCTGTTTTTACGTGAAAAACGCAGCCGCAGGCGGTCAAAGAACAGATAGACCACCGGCGTGGTGTAGAGCGTCAGGAGCTGACTCATCACCAGCCCACCGACAATAGTGATCCCCAGCGGCTGGCGCAGCTCTGAACCATCGCCACCGGAGATCACCAGCGGCAGCGCGCCAAACAGCGCCGCCAGCGTGGTCATCATGATCGGACGAAAACGCAGCAGGCAGGCCTGGAAAATCGCCTCTTCTGGCGTCAGGTTGCCGTTACGCTGAGCCTCCAGCGCAAAGTCCACCATCATGATGGCGTTTTTCTTCACAATACCAATTAACAGCATGATCCCGATTAAGGCGATGAGGCTAAAGGGCGCGCCAAACAGCTCCAGCGCCAGCAACGCCCCCACGCCTGCCGATGGTAGCGTCGAGAGAATGGTCAGCGGATGAACATAGCTCTCATACAGCACGCCAAGCACGATATAGACCGTGGCAATGGCCGCCAGAATCAAAATCACCTGCGAATTCATCGTCTCCTGGAAGACCTGCGCGGTCCCGGCAAAACTGCCGCGCACGGTCGAGGGCACGCCGAGCTGGGTCATGGCACGGTCGATGGCCTCGCTGGCCTCGGAAAGCGACGAGCCGGTGGGCAGGTTAAAGGAGATTGTGGACGCTGCCGACAACCCCTGATGGTTCACAGAGAGCGGCGCGTTAGCGGGTCGCCAGCTGGCGAAATAAGAGAGCGGGATCGCTTTACCGTCGTTGTTAATGACAAACATTTTATCCAGCGCGCTGATGTCCTGGGTATAGCGCGGGTCCACTTCCATCACCACCTTGTACTGGTTCATTGGCTGATAGATGGTGGAAATCTCGCGCTGGCCAAAAGCGTTGTTCAGCAGACTGTTGGCGGCTTCAACGTTAATGCCCAGCCGCGACATGGTTTCACGATCGTAGGTCAACGCCATCTCTGCCCCGTTGTCCTGCTGATCGGAGTTCACGTCCGCCAGCTGCGGCAGGGCGGCCAGCGCTTTACGGATTTTGGGCTCCCACTCGCGCAGCGCGGCCAGATCGTCAGAGAGCAGGGTGTACTGGTAGCTGGCGTTCGCCTGACGTCCGCCCACGCGGATATCCTGAACGGCCATCAAAAACAGGTTGGCGCCTGGCTCTTTGGCGAGCTTCATTCGCAGCCGGTCTATCACCTGCTGCGCCGTTTCATTGCGCTCGCCGCGCGGCTTAAGGGTGATAAACATCATCCCGCTGTTAACGCGTGACCCGCCGGTAAAGCCGGTGACGTTATCCACCGCCTTGTCTTCGCGGATGATCTTCATAAAATCCTGCAGCTTGCCGCGCATCGCCTGGAAGGAAATACTCTGGTCAGCCTGGATGCCGCCCATCAGCACGCCGGTGTCCTGCTCCGGGAAGAAGGTTTTCGGGATGGAGATATACAGCCAGACGTTGAGCGCGATGGTGCCGACAAGCACCAGACCAACCAGCCGCGTATGGTTGAGCACCCACTTCAGCGATTTTCCGTACCCTTCCTGCATTGCCAACAGGAAACGGCCAAACCCTTTACGACGCGGCTGCGAGTGCGGTTTGCTGCGCTTTAGCATCCAGCCGCACATCATTGGCGTGAGCGTTAGCGAGATAATCAGCGAGATGCCGATAGCCACCGAAAGGGTGACGGCAAATTCGCGCAGCAGTCGCCCCGGCAGCCCGCCCATCAACAGCAGCGGCAGGAAGACCGCCACCAGCGACAGGCTCATGGAGAGCACCGTAAAGCCCACTTCGCGCGTGCCCTGCAGGGCGGCCTGCAGCGGTTTTACCCCGGCTTCCAGATGGCGGGAAATATTCTCCAGCACCACGATGGCGTCATCCACCACAAAGCCGGTGGCGATGGTCAGCGCCATCAGCGACAGGTTGTTCAGGCTAAAGCCGCACAGGTACATGGCGGCGAAGGTACCAATCAGCGACACCGGTACCGCAACGGCGGGAATAAGCGTTGCGCGGCCCGAGCGCAGAAACAGGAACACCACCAGGATCACCAGCCCGACGGAGATCACCAGCGTCTGTTCCACCTCTTCAAGCGAGGCGCGAATGGTCGGCGAACGATCCTGGGCAATCTGCAGATCAATAGCGGCCGGAATGGTCTTCTGTAACTCCGGCAGACGCGCGCGAATGCTGTTTACCGTTTCAATAATATTGGCTTCCGGCAGCTTGCGGATCATCAGCAAGATGGCCGGTTTGGCGTTGGTCATCCCGGCGTTGCGCACGTCCTGCACCGAGTCGGTGACGCTGGCTACGTCGCTTAAACGTACCGCCGCGCCGTTATTGTAGTGGATGATGAGCGGCTGATATTCGGCGGCGGTTTTGAGCTCGTCGTTGGTCTGGATCTGCCAGCGGTGGCTGTTGCTCTCTATCGCCCCCTGCGGCCTGCGCACGTTGGCGCTGCTGATGGCGGAGCGCACATCATCCAGCGACACGCCCTGGTTAAACAGCGCCTGCGGGTTCAGGCCGACGCGCACGGCGGGCAGGGAGCTACCGCCAACGCTCACGTCACCCACGCCGTTTATTTGTGAGATCGTCTGCGCCAGCTGGGTCGACGCAAAGTCGTAGAGCTGCCCCTGGGAATAGGTATCCGAGGTCAGCGTCAGGATCATGATCGGCGCGTCGGACGGGTTGGCTTTACGGTAGGTCGGGCGGCTTGGCATTCCGCTCGGCAGCAGGCTTTGCGCGGCGTTGATCGCCGCCTGCACGTCGCGCGCCGCACCGTTAATATCCCGGTCGAAGCTGAACTCCAGAATGATGCGCGTGCTGCCGAGCGAGCTGCTGGAGGTCATCTCGTTGACCCCCGCAATTCGCCCGAGCGAGCGTTCCAGTGGTGTGGCAACCGACGAGGCCATGGTCTCCGGCGACGCGCCCGGCAGCGATGCGCTGACCATGATCACCGGAAAATCCACCTGCGGCAGGGGGGCTACCGGCAGCAGGCGGAAGCCCAGCACGCCGCACAGCGTAATGGCGAGCGAGATTAAAATCGTCGCCACCGGGCGGTAAATGAAGAGGGCGAAAAACTTCACTTACGCCTCCTCTTCACGTTTCGGGAAGCGGCTTTTGGTCCACAGGGCCAGTTGGTCAAACAGCAGGTAAATCACCGGCGTGGTGAACAGCGTCAGCACCTGGCTCACCAGCAGACCACCGACCATGCCGATACCCAGCGGACGGCGCAGCTCAGCACCGACGCCGGTACTGAGCATCAGCGGCAGTGCGCCCAGCAGGGCGGCGAGCGTGGTCATCAGGATCGGACGAAAACGCAACAGACAGGCCTGGAAGATGGCGTCTCGCGGCGACATGCCCTGCTCGCGCTCGGCGGCAAGGGCGAAGTCGATCATCATGATGGCGTTTTTCTTCACGATCCCGATAAGCAGGATGATGCCGATAATGGCGATGACGTCCAGTTCGCTGCCCGCCAGCATCAGGGCCAGTAGCGCACCTACCCCGGCGGTCGGCAGGGTGGAGAGGATGGTGATTGGGTGGATAAAGCTTTCGTACAGCACCCCAAGGACGATGTACATCGCCACCACCGCAGCCACGATCAGCCAGATGGTATTGCCCAGCGCAGCCTGGAACGCCAGGGTGCTGCCCTGGAACTGGGTCTGAATATCAGACGGGAAGTTGAGTTCTTTCTCCGCGCCCAGAATGGCCTCGACCGCTTCACCCAGCGAATAGTTGTCCGGTACGTTGAACGAGATGGTGGTGGACGGGAACTGATCGAGATGGTTAATCGACAGCGGCGTATAACGCTCCTCCACGCTGGCTATGGCGCTTAACGGCACAATACCACCGTCTTTGCTGGTCAGGCGCACCGAGTCCAGCGCGGCCAGGCCGGGCGTGTTATCGGTGTTGTGTTCCAGCACCACGCGATACTGATTCGCCTGGGTATAAATGGTGGAGATGAGGCGCTGACCAAAGGCGTTATAAAGCGCGTTGTCCACGTCGGACATGGTGATGCCCAGCCGGCTGGCAGTATCGCGATTGACGTTCACATATGCCGCCAGCCCTTTGTCCTGCCAGTCGCTGCTGACGTCAGAAAGCTGCGGCAGCGCCTTGAGTTTGTTGACCAGTTGCGGTACCCACGTGCTCAGCGCATCAAGGCTGGTGGCCTGAAGCGTGAACTGGTACTGCGTGCGGCTGACCTGGGTATCGATGGTCAAATCCTGAATTGGCTGCAGGTAAAGTTCAATGCCCGGCACGCGCGCCACGGCAGTTTGCAGCCGCTCAATGACGGCGTTGACCCGATCGTCGCGGTCGTCCAGCGGCTTGAGGTTGATCTGCAGACGCGCACTGTTCAGCGACGGGTTGGTGCCATCGACGCCCACGTACGCGGTCAGGCTTTCCACCGCCGGATCTTTCATGATGATGTCAGAGACCTGCTGCTGACGCTGCGCCATACTGGCGAAGGAGACCGACTGGGGCGCCTGAAGCGTGCCCTGAATAATGCCGTTGTCCTGAATCGGGAAGAAGCCTTTCGGGATAACGATCCACAAAATGACGCTGAGCGCCAGCGTGCCGAGCGCCACGCCGAGCGTCGCCCACGGGTGGTTAAGCACTTTTGCCAGCACCCGGCCGTAAGCGGCAATGATCTGTTCGAACATCCGCTCAGAGGCGCGAGAGAAGCGGTTTTGCTTGCGCAGGGATTCATGGCTCAGCATACGGGCGCACATCATTGGCGTCAGGGTCAGCGACACCACGGCAGAGATCAGAATGGCGACCGCCAGCGTGACGGCAAACTCGCGGAACAGCCGCCCGACGATATCGCCCATAAACAGCAGCGGGATCAGCACCGCAATCAGCGAGAAGGTCAGCGAGATAATGGTAAATCCGATCTCACCTGCACCTTTCAGCGCAGCGGCCAGCGGTTTTTCGCCTTTCTCGATATAGCGCGAGATGTTCTCGATCACGACGATGGCGTCATCCACCACGAAGCCGGTGGCGATGGTGAGCGCCATCAGCGTCAGGTTGTTGATCGAAAAATCGAGGAACACCATCACGGCAAATGTTCCCACCAGCGAGAGCGGCACGGCAACGGCGGGAATGATGGTTGCCGGTACGTTGCGCAGGAACAGATAGATGATCATCACCACCAGCGCAATCGCCAGCATCAGCTCAAACTGGGTATCGGTAACCGACGCGCGAATGTTGGTGGTGCGGTCGGAAAGCACCTTCACCGTGACCGATTTTGGCAGGCTTTCAATAAGCTGCGGGAGCATGGTGCGAATGCTGTCGGCGGTTTCAATGATGTTAGCGCCCGGCTGGCGCTGCACGTTCATCACAATCGCCTGCTGTTTGTTGGCCCACGCACCCAGCCAGCTGTTTTCCGCGCCTTGCTCAACGGTGGCGACGTCACCCAGACGTACCGGCGCACCGTTCTGGTAGGCAATAATCAGCTGACGGTACTCATCGGCAGACTGCATCTGATCGTTGGCCGAGAGCGTCACGGCGCGGGTGGGGCCGTCCAGCGAGCCTTTCGCCGAGTTGACGTTGGCGTTGCTGATGGCGGTGCGGATGGTTTCGCTGGTCAGCCCCAGCGCAGCGATGGCCTGCGCATTAAGCTTCACGCGCACCGCCGGGCGTTGTCCGCCCGCCAGCGTTACCAGCCCGACGCCGGAGACCTGGGAAATTTTCTGCGCCACGCGGGTTTCGACCATGTCTTCCACCTGCGTCATTGGCATGGCGGAAGAGGTGACAGCAAGGGTCATGATCGGCGGATCCGCCGGGTTTACTTTGCTGTAGACCGGCGGGTTAGGCAGGTCTGACGGCAGCAGGTTGGTGGCAGCGTTGATCGCAGCCTGCACCTCCTGCTCGGCCACGTCCAGCGACAGCGAGAGCTGGAACTGCAGCGTTACCACCGATGCCCCACCGGAGCTTTGCGATGACATCTGTTTCAGGCCCGACATCTGACCAAACTGGCGTTCCAGCGGTGCGGTAATGGCGGAGGTCACCACATCCGGGCTGGCGCCAGGATAGAGGGTAACGACCTGAATGGTGGGGTAATCCACTTCCGGCAGCGCCGAGACGGGCAGGAAGCGATAGCCAATAATCCCGGCGAGCAGAATCGCCACCATCAGCAGCGTGGTGGCAACAGGGCGCAGAATAAACAGGCGTGATGGCCCACCTGTTGCGCCTGGCGGCATGACCTGCATCAGGAGTTCGCTCCCTGTTTCGCGGGTTCAACCACTTCGACTTTGGCGCCTTCGGTCAGACGATCGATACCGTCCGTCACCACGCGGTCGCCCGCAGAGAGTCCGGCGCTGATCACAACCGTCTGGCTGTCCTGAATCCCGGTTTTCACCAGGTGCTTGCTGACTTTATTGTCGCTGTTCAGCACCCAGACGAAGTTGCCTTCGTTGCCCATCTGCAGCGCGGCGGTGGGGATCACCACCGCGTTTTCTTCCGTCGCCACCAGCATGCGTGCATTTACAAACTGATTCGGGAAGAGGGCGTCGTCCTGGTTGTTAAAGCGCGCTTTCAGCTTGATGGTGCCGGTGGTGGTGTCGATCTGGTTATCCAGGCTAAGCAAAGAACCTTCGCTCAATTTCTGCTTGTTGGTACGGTCCCAGGCTTCCACCACCAGCCCCTTTCCGGCTTTCTGCGCCTGCACCACCGTCGCAATTTCGCTTTCCGGCAGGGTGAAGACTAAATCAATCGGGTGGGTCTGGGTTATGACCACGATGCCCGTGGTATCACCGCTTGAGATCTGGTTGCCGATATCGACCTGCTTGAGGCCAACGCGTCCGTCAATTGGCGCGGTGATGCGGCTCCAGTCGAGCTGCAGCTGTGCGCTGGCCACCGCGGCCTCGTCAGCTTTGATGGTGCCCTGCGTTTCGCTGACCAGCGATTGCTGCGTGTCCAGCTCCTGACGAGAGACCAGATTGGTTTTCACCAGCTGCTGATAGCGCGCCAGATCGCGCCGGGCGTTAGCGAGCGTGGCTTTGTCTTTGGCAAGCTGTCCCTGAGCCTGGGCAAGGGCGACTTTGAACTGGCTTGGGTCGATCTCGGCCAGTAAATCGCCAGCTTTCACCTGCTGACCTTCCTGGAAGTGGATCGCCATGAGCTGACCGTCGACGCGGCTGCGTACCGTGACGGTGTTGGCGGCGGTAATGGTCCCGAGGCCTGTGAGATAGCGAGGCACGGCTTTATTCACCGCAGTGGCCGCCTGAACCGGTGCCAGCGCGCCGCCGCGCATACCGTGACGTCCCCCGCCCGCAGGGCGTTTTGACTGACTGCTGGCGCCTGCCGGAGTAGAAGGCTCGGCGGATTGAGTGTGCCAGTACCAGGCGGCGGCAAGGACCACCACAATGATGCCAGCGGCGATTGCCCAGCGGGATTTATGACTGCCTTTCATCGTTATACGTTCTCATCCTGAAACACTTCGGGGAATGATACTAGTTTAGTCAGGTCAGTCGGCAGAAAAATGGAGGAAATATGGAAGACTGTCGGGAATTGTCTGAATGGCGGAGAGGGCAATGTGACACCGTGTGCACGGACATAAGATGCTATCTCATCGCTTTGAGTGAAAGCGGCGAAGAACAGCAACACGTTGTGATAAATGCGCGAAATAAACCGTATCATTCGAATACCAGGATTTTTATATTATTCGCGGAATATTCTTATTTTTATAAATAACCACGAAAATAATGAATTTCTCGTGCGTTATTACTTTTAGGTTGCGTATAAGAATTTTCCTTGATTTATTTATTTGCGTTAGGAATATTTCATTTTTTACTAAAATGGGTTGTTTTTGTAGCATTTTTTTAACAAGTTTTTTCTTTTCTGAGGGTTTTCATAGTTTATTGATTTGAAATGTTTTTTAATCCTTTGAATCTTTTTTTAATTTTGATTTGCATCAAAAAGCAAGAATGGATGCAAATTCTTTAATTTTATTATTTTTTAGATTTAAAAACTTAATTGTGAATTTTTATGGTTTTAAGTTCTAATCTGTAGGCATTTGCTTATCTTCCAGACAAGAAAATTCCTAATAATGTTGAGGATTTGATAATTTCATGCTGTTGCTGTTAACAATATCTCGGAACATAATTTTTCGGCGCGGCAATTCTCGCTCGCAATTAAATGGAGCTTCCCGGTTACTTATTATGAAAAGTGCCAGGTTGCGCGTTTGTTCTTAGGAGAAGAAAATGAAAAAATTATTACTGGTGGCCTCTCTGGTTTCTGTTTTCGCAGCAGCAAATGCAATGGCTGATGTTACTGCATCTGCCACTGCGTCATGGGATGCTACAGCAACAAAAGATACAACTAGCATGCTGGTTGTTACTCCGCTGAACTCCCTGACATTCCAGTATGCGGAAGGTCTGAATGCTTTTAATACTCAGGATGGTGCTTTTGACATTACGATCCAGGGTCAGGAAAGTGCAACCGACTTTGAACTGACTGCACAGGTCATTAGCAATACCCTAACCAATGCAAGCGGCGATGCATCTACTCTGGATGTCGGTGTTGCCTGGAACGGTAATGCACTTTCCAGTTCTGCTGAAACCGTTCTGGTTAATGCCTCATCAACTTCTGGTCTGGAAAGTCTGATGGCTGACGGTGCTTATAACGGTGCTGAACGCGTGAGCGATCAGTCCAGCTTTAAGTTCTCTATCGCCTCTGCGACGTCTGATGGTTCAACAGCTGTCACTGACTATTCTGCTTTGCCTGATGGCTACTGGACAGGCGATGTGAAAGTACAGTTCAACGCGACCTGGACCACGCCTGCGTAATGAATGAAAAAATTCGGGAGATTTTTCTCCCGAATTTCTTAGGAATGTACTGATGAATAAATATTTACCCTTTGCCATATTGGCGGGGATCGCTACGTCTTTTTCCAGTTGGGCAATTAATGTGGGTGATATCACGTCGATAATGACTTCCGAGCAGAGTTCATTATCGAAAGAAATTATCAACACGACGAATTCCGCACGCTATGTCAGCGTTACGGTGAAACGACTCTCATCACCGTTGCCTGATGGCACCGAAATAAGCATTAATCCAGGCGAATTACTGTCTACACCCGCCAGCCTTATTCTTCCAGGCGACGCGAAAGATGTTTTCCGCTTTTTCTATAAAGGGCCAGAGGATGATAAAGAACGCTATTATCGCCTGCAATGGATCGATGAACCTGTGAGCGAAAGCGCAGCAACGAAAGCGGGCAAAGCCGCGACGGCAACGGCTTCAGCGGAAATTGGGACTATTTTAGTTGTAGCTCCGCGTAATGAGCGCTTCAACTACAGTCGTCAGGACGATTTGATCATCAACACAGGTAATGTCTCTTTCCGCGTGATTGCCTATGGCGTGTGTAAGGATCCCGCTCAGGACCAGGGGCGGGGATGCCGGGAACGCTATTACGTTATGCCTGGAACCAAAATAAGGCTTCAAAAAAGCGATGTATCAAACAGCCGCACTCGTATTGGCATTTGGCATGGCAAGCAATTTATTACAGTGAAGTAATGCACGACGCCATTACCGGTGCCAATAATAAAATGCTGAAGTGTAAGGATGCATATGTCATTTAAATATTTTATTGGAGGGAGTGTATTTCTCTCTTTAGCGTTAACACCAGGGGCAGTTCATTCTGCCCCCGTTAAAATTGGTCATTATGTCATTCCTGGTACTTTTGCGCGCTCTCTGGAGCAAGGGATGACAGTTCCGGTGTTTATTCGGTATCAAGAGACGGACGAAAAAAGCCAGCAAAAAATTGCTGATGCGGTGATCTCATTGGTTGACGGGAATATTACAGTCAAATCGATAATGGTTTCTGACTTGCCAAACAATGCTGTGCTGGCGGATAAAACGCGCGAGATGGTAGAAAAAATAGGCAATGTGAAATTTAAGGACAACACCGCTATTGCCCTTACGCCTGAAGCACGTCTTCAACTGAACATTTCATCGTTCCACCTGGAGATGATCGTCAGCAGGGACGCGTTGACCGAGGCTGTTGTGGCGCGCAGCTCCTTGTTAGGTCCGTCAAGCGTTGACCGGTTAACTAACGTGCTCAATTACAGTTTTGGTACCTATTACAATGATTATCAAAACGGCAACAGTTCCCGCAGCTATTTAACGCTGGATAATACAACGTCACTTCGTGAGCACCATTTTAATATTAATGGTTCGGTATATGGTATTGGTGAAAGTAATGGTTCCAGCAACGTTTATCGGGCGATGTACGAGCGCGATTACGAAGGTTATCGCCTGGCATTAGGAATGCTTGATACGTGGAATGTCCAGTCTATTGCCAGTCTTAACGCCTTAAACGGCGGAAAAATCTACGGTGCAAGCTACGGAAATAAAGGCAGCACCGTTGTCGAAAATACCTCCCTTTCGCTGACCCCGATTACGGTCTTTTTACCGGCAGCTGGGGAGGTGCATGTATTTCGTGACGGACGCCTGCTGAGCGTTCAGAACTTTAACATGGGCAGCTACGAAATTGACACCAGCCGTTTCCCTTACGGGGTGTACGACGTTACGGTGGATATTGTCGTCAATGGGCGCACGGTCAATACCCGCATGAGTCGCGTAAATAAAATCTTCTCACGCCAGCAGGCGGCGGGGCTGCATGAGATCTCATGGCAGGTCTTTGGCGGTTCGCTTGATTACGATCGCGTCAGTTATAAGCGCAATCATTACCGTGACTTAGGCAGTGAACAGAGCTGGATTGGAGGGGGCGCGGCTTCTCTGACGCTGGCGGTGCTTTCCGGCCTGAATATGAAGTCAACGCTTTACGGTTTTGATTCCAATGCGGTTAACGAAACTGATATCACGTTAAATGTGAACGAATACGTGAGTGTGGGTGCGCAAACGATGCTGGCAAATGATGGAACCTGGCGAAATGTCAGCAATGTGAATGTCAGCGCACCCGGTGGATTTGGCTCAGTGTGGGCCTCTCGGGAAGACAGCAAAATTGGTGACCGTTTGCCGGTGCAAGAACGTGATAACTACTCCATTGGCGGCACGATCAACCTGGGAAGCGTTATTCCACACGGAGGATCGCTAACGCTAAGCCAGACGGAAAACCGCTATTCAGGCAATAAGTATCGCAATATAGATTACAGCACAACACTTTATGCCGGACGGTATGCCACTGTCGGTCTGCGGGCGGGTGTACAGCGCTACTTCTATAACAACACGAATGATGACGGTCGTCAGGAGCGTTATGTCAGCCTGGACTTCTCGTTACCACTGGCCTCCTGGTTAAGTGTGGGCGCATCGCGCGATCGTTACGGTGCGACGCAGGGCAATATCAGCGCTCGTAAACAGTTTAAAGATGGCCCAATCACCTCAGCAGGCGTTTCTGCCTCGACGCGCCTGAGCGGAGAGCAGAATTACGGCAACGATTATTCCGTCAATGGCAATGTCAGTTACAGCACCCAATATAACGCCGGGACGGTCTCTGTCACTCGTTCAGCAGATAACTCGACTAACATGAACTTCTCTTCTCTCGGGGCAATAGCCTGGGCTGGCGGTGATGTTGGTCTGAGTAATGAGCGACAACGCTCGGGGATCATTGTTAAAACGGGTCTGGCAGGCGATGGAAAACTGGCAGCAAAAGTCAATAACCGCAATTACCTGTTGAGCGGTAAATCGACCTTTATTGCGCTCCCTCCGTATGCGCAATACAAACTGGAAATTATGAACGACCGGAACTCCGAAGACAGCTTCGATATTGTTTCCGGACGCAAACACGCGATGAACTTGTATCCAGGGAATGTGAGCGTTGTTGCACCGGAAGTGAAAAGTATGGTGACCGTATTTGGTCGCGTCCGCTATCCCGATGGGCAACTGGCGGCGAACACAGATATCCATAATCACATAGGCAAAACTCGGACTGACGGGAAAGGTGAGTTTGCGATCGATATCGATAAAAAGTATCCCATCATTACCCTGGTATCAGCTAATGGAAGTATCTGTGAAGCCGATTTGGATCTGGATAAAGCCAGGGGGGCTGCGTGGGTGGGTGATGTTAAATGTGCACTGCAATCGACAATGGCGCAGAGGTAATTCTATGAAAAAAAGTGCAAATATTATTATTCCTTTACTCATTGTCGGTGCCTTAACACCCTTTACAGCGAAAGCGTTGACGGCGACATCCTCCGGATCTGTCAGTAATAATTTTATGTTTATCGAAAATGCCATTGATGGTGAGTACTTTATTACTCCTTCCTCGCTTGATCCACGTTTCAGCGGGTCGAATACCTGGGTGAAATATGGAACTTCCCAGGTAAGTCTAGGCTATTTAGGCTACGTAGGTTGGACGGCACCGGCGAATAACTATCAGGATATGTGGATTGATAATTCCCCAATCGATGGACCGTTTAGCGGTATTCGTTGCTACAGTGGAACGCAGTGCCCAACGACAGGGTATATTACGGGTCAGGGAACGGACAGCAACGGTTTCTACCATGCTCAGGTCGGGTCTGTCGCCGGTGTGGTCGGCGGGGCATATGGGTTTGCCTCCCTGAGTGACTCTGCCTACGAATATTTCCGCAATATGGCCACCGGAAGTAGCGAAACATATGTTTTCAATCGCTGTTATACCTCGGTCAATTATGATTACGCGGCAGGCGAGCGTTGCAAAGATCAGTCCTCAGGACGCTGGAACTACGTAAACTACACGTTAACCAAACGCGGCCATCTGGCACTGGAATCGACCAGCGCCTTCCAGGAGCTGTGGATTGCCAGCGACGGCACGCCGAGTATTACCAATGATTCAGGTGCCTGTGAGTTGGGCGTCGTCAGTAACGTGAGCGGTGTTATCTGCAAAATGGTCAGCTATAATCTTCAGCAGACAGCTAACCTGACGGCATCATTGACGTTCAGGGCGTATGCGGATTCAACAGCGCTTGGATTTACCCCTGCAGCGGCCACCGTGCGGTATTCCGGTAATGGCTCCACATGGTATAACTTCAGTGCATCGACGGCGTATTACAACGTGTTCACCACCAGCGGTGAATATGTGTACCTCTTTTTGTCGCAGACATTTCTCAAAAATCTGGTCAATGCGGGCGTCAGTATTACGAATAGCCAGCCGTTTACCTTTGCGTTTACTAATGCTCTAACACCTGAGTCAGGTTATTACCAGTTCACGCCTTCGTTACAGCTTAATATCGTACCTAAGGAGTATGGGATAAGTATTATTTCATCTAATAATACAACGTCTGCTAGCGGTAGCGGCACTATTGGCGAGGATACGCCAATAAGAATGGATTATACCGTTACTGTTTCAGGCCCTCGCCAGGCTGACAGCATTACCGCGCAAGTTATTGGCGATAGCACAACGTTAAATGACACGCCGTACTGCCTGTTTACGTCCGCACAAGATGGAGTAAGTGTACCGATACCGGCCTATCTTGAGTATAACAACCAGTCAGGTAGTGTGACTCAGGCAAGAAATAGCTGTGGTGAAGCGGCCATAAGCCTGAATGATGCTCTGTGGCAACAAACGCCCTGGGACGCCAACAACACTGATGACGGGAGTTACTTCAATACCCGTTTATCACTGCTCTTTCCGATGGACGATTCTCGCTCTGCTTTAACGGTATCAGGTTCTGACTGGGAAGGCGTGGTCAGCGCCAGTGGGGAGATAAAAGTCATGGCGAACTGGGTAGGGGTGACAAAATGACCGGATGGCGTGTGGCTATGATCGTTACTGGTTTGGCTCTCCTGGCGTTATTTAGCCTGCCCGCACGCGCCTTGTATCTTGATTCAACCATTTTTGACATGGCGGCGGATAAATCCTTTATCAGCAAACGTGTTTTTAATGACAGCCACAAGCAGAATATTTACAGCATTTCGGCGGTGAAAATTGATAAGCCCGGGCCTGGCGGGGAGCGTCGCCAGGCTATCGAAGAGGGCGAATTACTGTTTGCACCGCTTAATTTCTCGCTTGCACCGGATGCAGGAGAGTTTTTCAAAATTTTCTATCGTGGTCCGCAGGATGACAAGGAGCGCTACTACCGTGTGCAGTTTACTGAAATGCCCATCACCCTTTTCCCGGAGCGCAACAGGGGTAAAAAGAGCGAAGCGATACCAGCTATCGCACTGGAAACCATTCTGGTTGTTCGGCCACGAAAAATGAATTTGCATTATATGCTGGATGAGCAGAAAGGGGTTCTTGAAAATACAGGAAATACCTTTTTTAAAATCATTGTTCAAAAGGGGTGCAATTCGACCGATGATGAAGCGACCATTCGCTATATTCTACCGGGAGAAACGTACCGAAGCCCCGAACTGAAAGCACAAAATAAAAAATTTATAGTGGCTTTGCAAAAGTATATCCCTGTTGGTAGTGGATGTTTTACACATGCCTCATAAAATTGGAACAAACTATTCTTGTATTGCTAACTATCTGGTGTGAATATATTCTGTATCGTATGTGAATCTCGTCAAAGATAAAAATAAGAGTTTATCTGGATGAAAAAAATAATTAACGGTCAGGTTTTATACGATTCAGAGCAGAGGGTATTAAGTGTGCAAGGTGAAAGGATTATCCTCTCTGCACCAACCTCAAGGTTACTGGAAATTTTTATTGATAATAACTATAAGCAAGTAAACCGGGAACTGATCATCGAAGAGGTCTGGGGAAAACATGGCATGATACCCTCAGGGCATAGCCTTAATAAAAGCGTGAGCATATTGCGCAAAGCTTTTTCATCGTTAGGCTTGAACAATATAATCGTCACGATCCCGCGCGAAGGGTTTCTTTTTCAGGCCCGGGTCAGCAGCGTGAATGATGATATCAAGAGTAAAAGAATAACGACCACCCAGTTAGATATTGTTGATAAGGCATTTCAGTATAGACGGTGGCCGCAGCTTATCCTATGGTGTGTTTTCACTTTTATTGTCTGTGCAGTTATGGTTTTTTTTCTCATATTAATGTTTCGCAATAACGATGGGGTTGTACATATATTGAAATCCGGCTCGTGTGATTTTTACACCACAGATGATAATTCATCAGTGAAGTTATCCCGATTTTTGAATTCACCAAATTGGCAAAAACACAGTTCCATTTGTGAAGGAAGAGATAAAATCATCATATTTTATGATGACAATAACTTATCGGCAGGTAATAAACTGAAAGAGTATTTCTTTAGCGTGTGTAAAATGGAGCAAAAAGGAACGGTGCATGAATGCGAAAATTATCTTTATTAGTATGTTCGCTGCGGTCATGGTGATATTTCTTTTTTTGCTTAATTGCCCTCGTATTCCATCGGCTTTTGTGTGTACGGCTAAAAGCCATGTTTTTCTCCATACTCAAAAAGAGGGGGTGAGCATTGAAGGTGAGGTTTTGTTAGTTTTGAGGATTTCCTCTGCAGAGGAAGGTGCTTTCTCACAAGTTGGGGTGCTGGATGTTAACGGTAAACATTATGCTATTAATCGCTCCACTACCTTGAGCTTCCTTAGAGAAGACAGTGATGGTTATTTGCGTACGCAACGCATTGCGGTGGTAAAAAATGATAACGATGACTTGCCTGATGAAATAACCAACCTGCTCATGTCTAAGCAACAACTCTTTTATTACAAGATCATACATATCACCGATAACGTTTATGGGGTCAGGGATCTACGGCGCACGCTGATGGTCTGTCGAGCAAAGTAACGTGACAATGAGAACTTCTCTTTGGCGTGATTCTCTTCATCTTGTGAGTTTCACAGATATTAATTCTGTAATTTTTCTTTTTATTCTTATTTTATTTTGTCTTGCTCTGAATGTAAGTGCATTAATTTGTACTGTATTAGGATAAGGAAAATTTCTGTATCTGCTGCGGAAATATTCTTATCATTGTGGAAAAAATATGATCTTGACGGAGGGAGGGACCATTAAGATTAACCATTTCTTGTTCTTGTTTTATTAAGGCGGATATTGTCTACCGGGCATTGGATGTTTTGCGAAAACCAAAGCAAATATAATCTTTCTCTCTGTACGATAGAAGGAAGCGATTTTCAATTAAACTTTTACGGTGATAATTATGAACACGAAAAAGGTCTTTCTGCTCAGTTACGACATTTATCTTTTCTCAGGAATAAGGTCATTTCTGCCTAATCTGGTACTCGTTGATTCTGGAACGTTTGTTTCTGATTCAGACATTTTAATGCCACAGTACAACAGCTGTTTGTTAATCATTGATAACAGAGTGCCATTTTGTATAATACAAAAATGGCTGCAAAGAAATAGCAGCCAGTTTATCTATGTTAACAGTATTGTTCTCACGATGAGTGACAGTAAATGTATCAATCGAGGCTGTGAAAATAGTGAGTCTGTTAACGCTAAAGTAAGCTGTAAAGGCCTTATTTCTGTTCTAAAAACTAAATTGATGTCAAATGTGCAGGGGGGCGCTCCGTCAACATTGGGCTGCGTTGATAGATTTCATTTAAGTGATTTTGAACAAGAGATGATTTACGCCTCTTTCACTAAAATGGGGCTGGAAGAATTTTGCAAGGCAAATTCTTTAACGCCAAAATCGCTCTATCGTTATCGAGATAAAATAACTCATCGCCTGAGTTTTGATAACTTTAATGAGACTATAATTTATCTTTCCAGAAATGGTTTTTTGGCAGCACGATGGGGGGCACATGACAACAAGAAAAGCCAAACAATGACAGAGGGTATATTTGATAGCAACGAAGCTAATAGATTAACTCTGGCTTTGAAAAATGATGAGATTGTGCCTTATTTTCAACCCATCGTCGGAATTAAAGGAGAGCTGTGTGGCGTTGAGGTGCTGGCGCGGTGGCCTTCAGGCCACAACTATGCCATTTCTCAACGTGAGTTCATCCCGCTGGCGGAAATTAGTGGTCAAATAAACGATCTGACAAGTTATCTGATGAATAAGGTCGCGAGTCATTTAAATCACGATATTACCTGGCAGGGACAGTCTTTTTTTGTGGCGTTTAACGTGAGCCCCTCAAATTTGAGTAACCCTGTTTTTTATTGGGAATGCCTCAATTTTTTGGAATTAACGGAATCACTGCCAATAAAATTGATGATTGAGATTACTGAAAACCAGACACTGGTAGTCACGCCTGCAATAAAAGAGTTAATCCGTTCGTTACGTAACCGGGGTGTCCTCTTTGCTCTGGATGATTTTGGAACGGGATACGCCAATCTGTGTTGTCTGAATGAACTCGAGCTGGACGTGATTAA
Organism: Enterobacter cloacae subsp. cloacae ATCC 13047; assembly: GCF_000025565.1. NCBI lineage: Bacteria > Pseudomonadati > Pseudomonadota > Gammaproteobacteria > Enterobacterales > Enterobacteriaceae > Enterobacter > Enterobacter cloacae. Next base: position 3,459,852 of record NC_014121.1, on the reverse strand, counting down.
GATTGATAAGATCTTTATCAAAGGGATCCATGCAGAAGATCAGACGCTGCCGATGCTGGAATCGATCATTAATCTGGCTGGCATTCTGGGGTTACGTACTGTTGCAGAGGGCGTGGAGTATGCCTGTCAACGCGAATGGCTTATCGCCCATAAGGTTGATTTCTTGCAGGGGTATTATTTCATGCCACCTATGGCACTGGCTGAATTTCATCGCTATATGCAGCAGTATGGCTCCGCAGCAATAGGGTCTGCATGGAGGAGAAAAAGACTAAATTCAGACCCAATGCAAGTGGAGCGTTGTCGCTCACTATAGATACCGATACTGAGGCCCCACGAGATGATCGAGGGGCCTCAGTTTGTGTATTTAACTAAACATCACCTGCGCCCAGCGCGCCAGCCCCGCCGTGACGGAGCCAAAGTCATCGCCGCCGGCAATGGGAATGCCCGGCAGCTGTTCTGCCAGCGCTTTCTTGATCAGCGGCGAACGGGCGCTACCGCCGGTCAGGTAAATCACGTCCGGCTTCTCTTTGCCGTTCTCCAGCGCCAGTTGCACCTGTTCCAGAATGCGCTGCAGCGGCTGGGCGAGCGCGGTTTCCAGTCCTTCCTGAGAAATGGCGGTTGCCAGATCTTCACTGATAAACGGCAAGGAAACCGCGTGCTCCGGGCGATCGGAGAGGGCGATTTTGCTCTCTTCGGCAGTACGCACCACGCGATAACTCAGACGCTGACGCCAGACTTTGTAGAGCAGGGCGACCTTGTCGGCCTCCCGGGCATCGCGCACCATATCGTTCAGGAAGCGGCCATTCGCGCTGCTGTAAAAATCGCTCTGCGCGGGGACGTCGTTGATGGCGATAGCGTTCCACCAGGGCAGGATCGGCAGGGCGATCCCTTTTTCCGTTTGTCCACCCATGCCCAGCAGTGGCATCAGGCTCTTAAACGCCAGCGCGATATCCAGATCGTTACCGCCCACGCGGCAGCCGCTGTGCCCCAGCAGGCTGTTTTCGCGGTCACGACGGTTATGCCACTGCGGCCCCATCAGCAGCAGCGAGCAGTCGGTTGTGCCCCCGCCGATGTCGACGACCAGCACGCGCTTCTCTTCTGTCAGCGTGGCTTCAAAATCCAGCCCCGCCGCCACCGGCTCATACTGGAATACCACGTCGCGAAAGCCCGCGCGGTGCGCGGCACGCTCAAGGATCCCCTGCGCCTGCTGGTTAGCCTCGTCGCCACCCAGCCCCTGGAAGTTGATCGGACGGCCAATGACCGCCTGATCGATTGCCTCCGGTACCTGGGTTTGCGCCTGATTGCGAATGTGCAGCATCATGGCGCAGACCAGATCTTCAAACATCGCCACCTGCTGCGGCTTCAGCCCGCTGGCGCCGAGAAACGATTTTGGCGATTTAACGAAGTAGACCTCTTCCGGGTCGTCAATGTAGTGTCCGAGCGACGAGAGGCCGAACTGGACGCTAGACGGTGTGACGTCGATATCTTCTTCGCGGTTAAAACTGACGGCCCGGCGCAGCAACGCTTGTGATTCCGCCGCCGTGGCCGGAACCTGATGGTGGCGGAACAGCCATTCGCTGACCGCTTCGCGGGTTGGTGCGCAGAGCATTGACGGCAGCAGCGTACTCTCGTTTTCCATTTTCAGGAGCAATGGTTGTCCGTTTTGCATAATCGCAACCGAACAGTTCGCCGTACCGTAGTCGAATCCAATAAACACGATTAATCCCCATGCCAGTGAGAAGGGGCGAGACTTTAGCGGAATGCCCGACCGGCGACAACAGGAATATGAAAGCAAGGCGAAACAAGGCCTTTCGGTTTATGCTGAGGTGAACAAAAAAGGAGTGACAATGTATACCCTGACCTGGCAACCCCCTTATGACTGGCAATGGATGTTTGGCTTTCTTGGCGCGCGTGCGGTGGAGGGGATCGAGACGGTTACCGAACGCTACTACGAGCGCAGTTTCACCTGCCAGCGACACCAGGGGATCTTTCGCGTCACCCCGGATCTGAACACCCACACGCTCAACGTCACGCTTAGCCCGGGGTTAATCCCGGTTGCGCAGACCTGTCTTGAACGCATCGCAGGTCTGTTCGATCTTGCCTGCGATCCGCAGCAAATTCAGCAGGCGCTGGGCGACCTGGGCGCTGCGCGGCCAGGGTTGCGCTTACCGGGGGCGATGGATGCCTACGAGCAGGGCGTGAGAGCGATCCTGGGGCAACTGGTCAGCGTGGCGATGGCGGCGAAGCTGGCCTCACGGGTGGTGGCCCTGTGCGGCGAACCGGTAAAAGATGCGCCGGGCTATCTGTGCTTTCCCACACCTGAGGTGCTGGCTGCGGTGGATCCGCTGGCGCTGAAGGCCCTCGGCATGCCGGTCAAACGGGCGGAGTCGTTGATTCATCTGGCCCGCTCCGTGGTCGACGGCACGTTTCCGCTGTTCCCGCCTGCGGATATTGAGGCCGGGATGAAAGCCTTACAGCAGCGGCCGGGGATAGGGCGCTGGACGGCAAATTACCTTGCCCTGCGCGGCTGGCAGGCGAAAGATGTGTTCCTGCCGGATGACTACCTGATTAAGCAACGCTTTGCCGGCATGACGCCCGCGCAAATTCGCCGCTACGCCCAGCGCTGGCAGCCGTGGCGCTCTTACGCCCTGTTGCACATCTGGTATACCGACGGCTGGACGCCATCAGTTGATGGCGAAATAGCTGGTGTTCAGCAGTAGATCCAGCGGCTGCGGCTCACCGATGGTGTCACCGAAAATAAAATCAACGCCGATGCCGGAGAGCGTATCCATCATGATGGGTTGGTTACACGGACCGGCGATGGTACGCATCCCCAGACGCTGGGCATGGCCCTGAATAATGGTAACCATCATCTCATCCATCAGGTTGCCGTGCACATTGGTCACCACTTCGGCGTCCAGCATCAGATAATCAGCCACGTTGGCACCAAGGTGGCTAAAAAGCTCCATGTTGCGTCCCGCCTGGCTGAGCACCACGCGGCAGCCAACGTGGCGGAGCTTTTGTAGCCCCGTCTGGACGTTTGGATCCGGGTTTGCCACAACGTCGATCGCGATGACCAGATGCAGCAGACGGCCCGGTAAAGGCCCTTTATCCAGCAGGTCGAGCAATTCGTCGATCAGCGTGGCGCTGGCTAAACCCGCGGCGGACAGGGGAAGGGCGACCCCGAGGCCTTTTTTGGCAACCGGAGCGGCATACGCGCGGAAGAATTCGCTAAATATACGGCGGTCCAGCGCATGTAAAAGCTCAGGCTCCGCCAGGCCGGAACGGAAGGCGTGCTCTTCCAGCACTTCTCCCTGGCTGGTCCACAGGCGCAGTGAAATCAGCCAGAAGTTGCAGCTTTCCGGGATGCGCGGGGAGGCCACGCTGCGGGCGATCATCATCAGATGGTTGTCTTTGATCATATGCCACTGTTCATCAAGCGACATCATGCTGCGCGCGCTGTGGGCCCGCTCCTGCTGCGGCTCGTACACCGTCACCACGCCGCGACCGTTGTTTTTAGAGGCGTAGCAGGCAATGTCGGCCTGGGACATGACTTCCGAGGCCTGATGATTATTTTCATCAATCAGCGTGATCCCCGCGCTGGCGCCGATCCGGTGCAGGCGGCCTTCCCACATAAAGTGATAATCGTTGATGGTATGGACCAGCCGACCCGCAATATAGCGGGCACTTTCAATATTGCAGTCCGGCAGCAGCAGCCCGAATTCATCCCCGCCCAGACGCGCCAGCACGTCGCTGGAGCGCAGCATGGTCAGCATCAAGGACGCAAGCTCCCGCAACAGGGCGTCGCCCGCCGCGTGGCCTGCGGTATCGTTGACGGCTTTGAAGCGATCAAGATCGATAAACACCAGCGCATGTCGCTGGCGCGTCTCCTGCACGGTTTGCAGTAGCCGCTTGAGGTGATTTTCGAAACTGACCCGGTTTGCCAGATGGGTGAGGGCATCGTGAGAAGCGCTATAACTGAGCTGACGCAACATTTTTCGCGATTCGGTGACGTCCTGAATAACCAGCACCGAGCCGATATTCTGCCCGTCCAGCGTGCTGAGCGGGGTGATGCTGTAATGGATATCAAAAACGCCGCCGGTACGGCAGTTCAGCACCACATCCTGCTCGATATCTGAACGGGACATATCGCCGCTGTGAATATTCTCCATCAGCGGCCCTTTTTCGCCGAAGGTGATATGCAGAACCTTCAGCACCGGCTGGCCGATGGCCTCGGTTTGCAACCAGCCGCTCATTTTTTCGGCGACCGGGTTCATAAAGGTGACATTCATGTCGACATCGGTACACAGCACTGCTTCGCCGATGGAGTCGAGGGTAATGTGCAAACGCTCTTTTTCCTGGAACAGGGCCTCATTGAGCTGCTTCACTTCGGTCATGTCCATATTGATACCGAGCAAGCGTTCGACTTCCCCCTGTTTGTTCAGGACCCGGTTCGCCAGGGAGCGAATATGGCGTACCCCCTCTTTCACGCGAATACGGAATTCAAGCTTAAACGGCAGCCGTGAAATGAGTGATTCCCGAAGCACTTTTTCCGCATGGGCGCGATCTTCAGGCAGCATCGTATCGTGCCAAAGCTGCCATGTAGGTTTGATGTGCGGCGGGATTTCATACAGCTCAAACATCCGCTTATCCCAGCTGATGATGTCCGGCTCAAGATCCCACTCCCAGATGCCAATGCCGCCCGCTTCATTGGCAAGGGTAATGCGCTCCATCAGCCGTTTATTGACCCATTCGGTCTGCTTAAGATCGTTAATATCTTCAATCTGGGCAATGAAATAGAGCGGTGAACCGTCGGCATGACGTACAACCGAGACCGCAAGCAGCGCCCAGACCACTTCGCCGCTGCGGGTGTAGTAGCGTTTCTCAAGGGTGTAGGTGTTAATATCCCCGTTGACCAGTTGTTCAAGCTGTTCGAGATCGGTGTGCAGGTCTTCCGGCCAGGTTAGCTGCTGGAAGGTGAGCGACTGCAGCTCCGTCTGGCTGTAGCCGAGAAAGTTACACAGCGCTTTATTGGCCTGCAGCCATTGGCCGTCAATGCTGACCAGCGCCATGCCAATGGCGGAATACTCCATCGCATTACGAAAACGCTCTTCACTTTCAGTGATGTGTTTTCGCTCTGCGCGAAAGGCATACATCACCATGGTCATGACGTTGGCTGGCAGAAGCAGCATCAGGAACGGCAGCCAGGGGGCGTTCAGCATCGCGCCGGTGTGCTGCGTAGTCAGCGCCTCCGGGTTATGGGCAATCATCAGCGAAACCACCATCACGGTGACCAGAAACACCATAAAGGCTTCCATGCGCGGCAGGCGCACAGCGCTCCACATCAGCAAGACAATGACGCAGGTAAAAGGCCACGGCAGCCAGACGATGGCCGCCCAGCTAAGGACCAGCGTCACGGCCATGGTTACCAGCGTTTCCAGCAGCAGCTTCGGGTCTCGATGGCGAAGGAGATAGTGCGGCTTAAACAGTAACCCTAATGGCACCAGGGCCAGTGCGCCAACCGCTTCAGACAAGACCCACACGAGGAAATTACGCAGCGGCTCCGGGCTGGGTATCAGTAAATGCACCAGCACACCGCCCACCAGCGGGGGGATCAGCGCGCTGCCGATGGCCAGGCGGATCCAGTCATTCAGATTCTGCAGCGGGTTGTACCAGGGGAGCAGTTTGCGCAGTAATAATGCACCAACTACCGCTTCCACCACGTTAATGGCGGTATAGGTCGGATTAATCGACGACCAGGAGAAGAGCATCCACGAGGCCAGAATATTGCCAAACGAACAGGCCAGAGCAATACCGGGCCACATTTTTCCGGCGTGGCGATAAAACGCCACCATCATAATGGCGGTGGGAAACCAGAGCGGAGCCAGCAGCGCGCCGAAGCGGGTCAACTCCAGCGAAAAAAGGGTAAAGATAAAGGTGACCAGGCCCAGACAGACAAGTCGCATAAGAGGATGTGGGGTGGTAACCAAAACCCGCTGGTGTTGTTTATTCATTACCGCTTTATCCAGAGACGCCATGCCGTCAGGAGTGAAGGTCCGGACGAGTGAATGTGCTAATTTGGTTTATGCTAGTACAAACAATTTACAATTCATATGGCGACTGCTCATAATTTGACATCATAGATTTATTAAATAGTTAGTGTTTAAAAAAATCCTGTTAAACGCTGAAAAAACGCGCGTAAAAATTTCACTCAGGGAACATGACGTCACTTTTCAGCCTGTCTCGCATAACCTGCGCTTTCGACTGGTATCACGCCCGTGAAATCCCTATAATTGCCGCGTTTGACGCTCCGGCGTCGTCCTTCCTTAACATCCAGGTTAATCAGGTCGCTAAATTTATGACTGATAAGTCTCATCAGTGCGTCATTATAGGCATTGCCGGCGCATCGGCTTCAGGTAAAAGTCTTATTGCCAGTACGCTTTACCGCGAACTGCGTGAACAAGTTGGTGATGAGCACATCGGCGTCATTCCCGAAGACAGCTATTACAAAGACCAATCCCATCTGTCGATGGAAGAGCGCGTAAAAACGAACTATGACCATCCTAATGCCATGGATCACAGCTTGCTGTTCCAGCATTTAGAAGCGCTCAAGAGCGGCCAGGCAATTGAACTGCCTGTTTATAGTTACGTGGAACATACCCGCACGCAGGAAACGATTCGCATTGAGCCAAAGAAGGTGATTATCCTTGAAGGCATCCTGCTTCTGACCGACGCGCGTCTGCGCGAGTCAATGAACTTCTCCATCTTTGTTGATACCCCGCTGGACATCTGCCTGATGCGCCGCATCAAGCGTGACGTAAACGAACGTGGCCGTTCAATGGACTCCGTCATGGCGCAGTACCAGAAAACCGTTCGCCCAATGTTCCTGCAATTTATTGAACCATCCAAACAATACGCCGATATTATCGTGCCGCGCGGAGGCAAAAACCGCATTGCCATTGATATCTTAAAAGCGAAAATCAGCCAGTTTTTTGAATAAGCCGCGCGAATTGTGTACCGTTCAGAGATAACCTGCTTTGCCCTGAGTCGTTATCCTCAGGGCACGATGCACGAAAGGAGAGAGTGCCATGCGTCTTTGTGATCGCGATATAGAAGCCTGGCTGGATGAAGGCCGCCTGTCTATTACCCCACGTCCACCCGTGGAGCGTATCAATGGGGTCACCGTTGATGTGCGACTGGGGAATAAATTCCGCACCTTCAGCGGCCATACCGCACCGTTCATCGACCTTAGCGGGCCGAAGGATGAAGTCAGCGCCGCGCTTGATCGCGTGATGAGTGACGAAATCGTTATCGACGAAGGCGAGGCCTTTTATCTGCATCCGGGCGAGCTGGCGCTGGCGGTGACCTTTGAATCGGTGACGCTGCCCGCGGATCTGGTGGGCTGGCTCGATGGCCGTTCCTCTCTGGCGCGTCTGGGGTTGATGGTACACGTGACCGCGCACCGTATCGATCCAGGCTGGTCGGGCCGAATCGTGCTGGAGTTTTTCAACGCCGGTAAACTGCCGCTGGCGCTGCGCCCGGGCATGATGATTGGTGCGCTGAGCTTTGAACCGCTGACGGGTCCGGCCGATCGTCCTTACAACCGCCGTCAGGACGCAAAATACCGCGACCAGCAGGGTGCGGTTGCCAGCCGTATTGATAAAGACTGATCGTTAGTCCATTGAGGATGCCATGAGAAGAGTTCTGACAACGCTGATGATTTTGCTGGTGGTGCTGGTTGCTGGCCTTTCAGCGTTGGTTCTGCTGGTTAACCCGAATGATTTTCGCGCCTATATGGTGCGGCAGGTCGAAGCCCGCAGTGGTTATCAACTGAAGCTGGATGGGCCGCTGCGCTGGCACGTCTGGCCCCAGCTCAGCATTCTCTCTGGCCGCATGTCGTTAACCGCGCCGGGGGCTGCGCAGCCCCTGGTGTCTGCCGATAACATGCGCCTTGATGTGGCGTTAGTTCCGCTCTTTTCGCACCAGTTGCAGGTCAACCAGGTGATGTTAAAAGGCGCGGTGATTCAGCTTACCCAGCAAACTGAAGCCGTGCGTAACGCGGATGCGCCGGTTGCGCCGCGGGAAAATACCTTACCTGATGAACCGTCAGATACGGGCTGGTCATTCGATATTGGCAAACTGAAGGTGGCCGATAGCGTGCTGGTTTTCCAGCATGAAGACGATGAGCAGGTCACCGTACGGAATATCAACCTCAAGATGGAGCAGGATGAGCACCATCTTGCTTCGCTGGAGTTTAGCGGACGGGTCAACCGCGATCAGCGCGATCTCACCCTGTCTCTGAATGCCAGCGTCAATGCGTCGGATTATCCGCACCAGCTTACCGCCGACATTCAGCAGCTAAACTGGCAACTGACAGGAGCCGATCTCCCTGCCCAGGGGATTGCCGGTCAGGGAACGATGCAGGCCGTCTGGCGTGAAGAGTTAAAACAGCTTGAGATGAATAATCTCAACCTGCAGGCGAACGACAGCAGCCTGAAAGGGCAGGCGAGCGTCATTCTGGAGGCGAAGCCGAAATGGGTGCTCAATCTGCAGTTTGACAAGCTCAACCTGGAAAACCTGCTTCCTCCGCCTCCGGCGAGCGCTACGGACAACGATCCCGCGCAGCTCGGGCAAAACCAGGGGAAACAGACGCGTCCGGTTATCTCGTCTAATCTCGATCAGCCGGACTATAACGGTCTGCGGGGCTTCACGGCGGACATTCTGCTGAAGGCCAACAGCCTGCGCTGGCGCGGTATCGATTTCACCGACGTGAGCAGCCAGATGTTCAACCAGAACGGTTTGCTGGTGATCTCCGAACTGAGCGGCAAAATGGGCGCCGGGCACCTTTCCCTGCCGGGCACGCTGGATGTGCGTAAAGAGGCCTCGACTGCGGAATTTCAGCCGCGTCTCGACAACGTTGAGATTGGCACCATCCTGAAAGCCTTTGACTACCCCATCTCCATGACGGGTCAACTGACGCTGGCGGGGGATTTCTCGGGCACGAAGATCGATGCTGATGCTTTCCGCCGCGACTGGCAGGGGCAGGCTCACCTTGAACTGAAAGATGCCCGCATGGAAGGGCTCAACTTCCAGCAGCTGGTACAGCAGGCGGTGGAGCGTAGCAGCGAAGTTAAAGCGCAGGAAAATTACGACAGCGCCACGCGTCTCGACAGCTTTAGCAGTGACCTGACGCTCGACAATGGGCAGCTCTCTCTGAACAGCATGCAGGGGACCTCCTCACTGTTGTCATTAACCGGCGAGGGCAAGCTCGATCTGGTAAAAGAGACGGCAGATACCCACTTCAACGTTCAGGTGCTGTCCGGCTGGCAGGGTGAAGGTAAGCTGATCGACTTCCTGAAAGAGACGCCGGTACCGCTGAGCGTATATGGCCAATGGCAGTCGCTGAACTACAGCCTGCAGGTGGATCAGATCCTGCGCAAGCATCTGCAGGATGAAGCCAAACGTCGGTTGAACGACTGGGCGGATCGCAATAAAGACACCCAAAACGGGAAGGACGTGAAGAAGCTGCTCGATAAGCTTTGATGTTCGTTGTGCCGGGTGGCGGCTGCCAGTGCGGCCTGATGCCCTCACCCCATCCCTCTCCCACGGGAGAGGGAGCAACGTGTTTTTCCTACACCTCAAAATCCATCTCGTCTTCGTCGCGCAGCGGTATCAGCTGCACCTTCTGCACGCGATGGTTCTCAATCTGCAGCGTCTTGAGCATATAGTCGCCTACCTGAACTTCTTCACCCGGCTGGGGAATGCGCTGCAGATACTCCATCAGCAGACCTGCAATGGTGTGATACTCGCGCTTTTCATCCAGCGGCAGGGGAACATACTGGACCAGGTCTTCAAGCGGCATATGGCCGTTGGCCGTCCATGAACCGTCCGCGTTTTTCTGAATGTCGTGGCGCGCATCGATTTCATCCACTTCGTTTGGCAAATTACCGGCGATGGTTTCCATCACGTCGCTGAGCGTGACCAGCCCCTCAACCGAACCAAACTCATCCACCACAAAGGCAAAGTGCGTACGCGCGTTACGGAATTGCTCAAGGGCAGAGAGCAACTGCAGCCCCTCCGGGAACACCAGCGGCTGGCGCACCAGGGCGCGCAAATTGAGTGCCTCACCGTGCAACTGCTGTTGCAGCAGGTCAAGGACGTGCACCACGCCCAGCAGCTCCTCTTCCTCGTCACCCCCCGTCACGACCACCCGGGTATGCTGGTTTCTGTCCAGCAGGGCGCGGATCTGCTCTTCCGGGGCGGTGAGGTCGATATGTTCGATGTCATGGCGCGACGTCATGATGCTGCTGACCGTGCGCTGGTTAAGATTGAGCACCCGCTCAATCATCAGCCGCTCCTGCGGGTTGAAGATCTGCCCGTCACTGTGATCGGCCAGCATCGCGGAAGATTCAGCATCCAGCTCCGCATCTTCTTTCTTCCCGCTGAGCAGGCGCATCACCGTGTCGGCGGTGCGTTGACGTAATGTCTGATTTGCCGAGAGGAAGCGGCGGCGGTTGAAAATCGCCAGCTGGTTAAGCGCCTCAATCATGACGGAGAAACCAATGGCGGCGTAGAGATAGCCTTTCGGAATGTGGAACCCAAAGCCGTCGGCCACCAGGCTAAAGCCAATCATTAACAGGAAACTCAGGCAGAGAATCACAATGGTCGGGTGGCTGTTAACAAACCGGGTCAGCGCTTTACTCGCCATCACCATCAGCGTAATGGCAATGATCACCGCAGCCATCATCACCGCCAGATGGTCGACCATCCCGACGGCGGTAATGACGGAGTCCAGGGAGAAGACTGCATCGAGCACCACAATTTGCGCCACCACCGGCCAGAATTTAGCCCCACGCCGCTGGGTGGGGTTTTCGCTGTCTTTGCCTTCGAGCCGCTCGTTCAGTTCTACCGTGGCTTTAAACAGCAGGAACAACCCGCCGAAGAGCATGATCAAATCACGCGCGCTAAAGCTCAGGCCGTGAACGGAGAAAAGGGGCTTTGTCAGGGTCACCAGCCAGGAGATTGAGGCCAGCAGTAGCAGTCGCATCACCATCGCCAGCAGCAGGCCCGTTACGCGCGCACGGTCGCGCTGCGCCGGGGGGAGTTTTTCGGCGAGGATGGCGATAAAGACCAGGTTATCAATACCGAGCACTAATTCGATGACGACCAGCGTAACCAGCCCGGCCCAGATTGATGGATCGGCAATCCATTCCATAGTAATCGCAATACCTTCTGTTATATGAGCAATGTCACACTTCGATCATGGATAAAGCCAGGGGAAATTGCAATGCCGGGCTGAGATTTCTCTTAATACGATCCGGCAAAAAGGAAGAACAATGCGGAATCTGTAAATAAGCTAAATACGTAGATTTAATTACGGCGAACGCATTTTAGGATATATCGCAATAAATGGTTTTTATTTTAATTTTGTCAATATAAAGAAAATCCTAAAACGTCAAAACTTTGCTCTTAATATTAATCTTAAAAACCGTTATTAGGACAGTTGTCTCCTTGCCTGCTATTAGGTTAGCTGCAACAATTCTCCCAGCATCAAATGTTAAATCTCCTTGTTGCTATTATTGTTCCGGTCTTCAGTGATGGTTATTCATTATCTGCCGTGTATCGCAAGCGGCTGATATATTTCCAGAAGGCCTTATCAAAGAGGGTGTCTATCCATAACGCATTGTTTAGTCAGTGGATTGGTAACTGAAAGCCAAGGGCGGTAGCGTGCCTGAAAGCGTGTGAATCAGCCTCGATTATTCTGTCAATAGCCAATGGATGAATAAGCTTTTTTTAGGACTGATGCCAGTTATATTTCTATTTGAACAACTGCATGCTGAAAGCCAAATCGACCCGGCTTATTTAATTGCACAGGATAATTACTCTGCCAAAGTGATAAATAATCAATGATGAAATCCAAAATGAAATTGATGCCATTATTGGTGTCTGTGACCTTGATGAGTGGTTGTACAGTCTTTCCCGGCAGCAATATGTCAACAATGGGTAAGGATGTGATCAAACAACAGGATGCTGATTTTGATCTCGACAAAATGGTGAATGTTTATCCACTGACACCACGTCTGGTCGAACAATTACGTCCACGTCCAAATGTTGCGCAGCCGAATATGTCACTGGACCAGGAAATTGCCTCCTACCAGTACCGCGTAGGTCCGGGTGACGTCATTAACGTTACCGTGTGGGACCATCCGGAATTGACCACGCCAGCGGGCCAATACCGCAGCTCAAGCGACACCGGTAACTGGGTGCAGTCTGATGGCACCATGTTCTATCCCTATATCGGCAAAGTACACGTTGCCGGGAAAACCCTTGCCGAAATCCGTAGTGATATTACCGGCCGCTTAGCGCAGTACATCGCCGATCCGCAGGTGGACGTTAATATCGCCGCATTCCGTTCGCAAAAAGCCTATATCTCCGGACAGGTGAACAAATCTGGCCAGCAGGCCATCACCAACGTGCCGCTGACCGTGCTGGACGCCATTAACGCCGCGGGCGGCTTAACCGACGGTGCCGACTGGCGCAACGTCGTTCTGACACACAACGGCAAAGAACAACGCATTTCTCTGCAGGCGCTGATGCAAAACGGCGACCTGACGCAGAACCGTCTGCTCTATCCGGGCGACATTCTGTATGTACCGCGTAATGACGATCTGAAAGTCTTCGTGATGGGTGAAGTGAAGAAACAGAGCACCCTCAAAATGGACTTCAGCGGCATGACCCTGACCGAAGCACTGGGTAATGCAGAGGGTATCGATCTCACCACCTCTAATGCCACCGGTATCTTCGTGATCCGTCCGCTGAAAGGCGAGGGCAGTGCGAAAGGCAAGATTGCCAATATTTACCAGCTGGATATGTCCGATGCAACTTCTCTGGTAATGGCAACGGAGTTCCGCCTCCAGCCTTATGACGTGGTGTATGTCACCACCGCACCGGTTGCCCGCTGGAACCGTCTGATCAACCAGTTGCTGCCAACCATCAGTGGCGTTCGCTACATGACGGATACGGCGCGCGACATTCATACCTGGTAATCCGCGATGTTTAATAAAATTCTGGTGGTATGCGTGGGGAACATTTGCCGTTCCCCAACGGCTGAGCGGTTGCTGAAACACTACCAGCCCGAGCTCACCGTCGAATCTGCAGGGCTGGGCGCGCTGGTCGGTAAAGGTGCCGATGAAAGCGCCGCGAGCGTGGCCCGCGATCACAACCTTTCTCTTGACGGGCACTGCGCCCGCCAGGTCACCGGCCGCATGTGCCGGGAGTATGACCTGATCCTGACGATGGAAAAACGCCATATTCACTCGCTATGCGAAATCGCACCGGAGATGCGCGGCAAAGTGATGCTGTTTGGTCACTGGGAAAACGAACGCGAAATCCCCGATCCCTATCGCAAAAGCCGTGAGGCCTTTGAGGCGGTGTATACCTTACTTGACCAGTCTGCCCGTCAGTGGGCGCAGGCACTGAAAGCTCAGCAGGGATAACAATGACAGAAAAAACAAAACCTTCTGCCGCCCCGATTTCGGGCAGTGATGAAATCGATATTGGTCGCCTGGTCGGCACCGTCATAGAGGCGAAGTGGTGGGTACTTGGGATCACCGCCGTGTTTGCCGCCGCGGCGATCGTCTATACGCTGTTTGCGACACCCATCTACAGCGCCGATGCGTTGGTGCAGATTGAGCAGAACACCGGCAACTCGCTGGTGCAGGATATTGGCTCTGCCCTGGCGAACAAACCGCCTGCCTCCGAGGCCGAAATTCAGCTGATCCAGTCGCGTCTGGTGCTGGGCAAAACGGTTCACGATCTGGGGCTTGATATCTCCGTCACCAAAAATACCTTCCCGATATTTGGTGCCGGCTGGGATCGCCTGACCGGGCACAGCAACGACACGGTAAAAGTTACCGACTTTGTGCTGCCGAAAGGGAGCGCGGATCAAACCTTTACCCTGACCGTGCTAGGGCCGAAGCAGTATCAGCTGACCAGCGACGCAGGCTTCAGCGCGCGCGGTGAAGTGGGGCAGATGCTGACAAAAGATGGCGTCAGCATGAAGGTGAGCGCTATTCAGGCGCAGGAAGGCAGCGAGTTTACCGTCACCAAATTCTCCACCCTGGGGATGATCAACAATCTGCAAAACAACCTGACGGTCACCGAAAATGGCAAGGACACGGGTGTCCTGAGCATGACCTTTACCGGTGAAGATAAAGATCAAATCCGCGAAATTCTCAACAGCATTACCCGCAACTACCTTGAGCAGAACGTCGAACGCAAGTCGGCTGAAGCGGCGAAAAGCCTGGCCTTCCTCGCCAGACAGCTCCCGGAAGTACGCGCACGTCTGGATGATGCAGAGAACAAACTGAACGCGTTTCGTCAGGATAAAGACTCCGTCGATCTGCCGCTGGAAGCGAAATCGGTGCTCGATTCGATGGTCAACATTGATGCGCAGCTTAATGAGTTGACCTTCAAAGAGGCGGAAATTTCTAAGCTCTACACCAAACGTCACCCGGCCTATCGCACGCTGCTGGAAAAACGTCGCACCCTCGAAGAGGAGAAAGCGAAGCTTAATGACCGCGTCACCGCGATGCCAAAAACGCAGCAGGAAATTGTGCGTCTGACCCGCGACGTGGAATCCGGCCAGCAGGTCTATATGCAGCTGCTGAACAAACAGCAGGAGCTGAAGATTACCGAAGCCAGCACCGTCGGCGACGTGCGTATTGTTGACCCGGCCATTACCCAGCCTGGCGTACTGAAGCCGAAGAAAGCGCTGATTATCCTCGGCAGCATTATCCTCGGCCTGATGCTCTCCATTGTTGGTGTGCTGCTGCGTTCGCTGTTCAACCGCGGTATCGAAAGCCCGCAGGTGCTGGAAGAGAATGGTATCAACGTTTACGCCAGTATCCCGCTCTCCGAATGGCAGAAATCGCATGATCGGGTCAAAAGCGTCAAAGGCGTCAAGCGTTACAAACAGAGCCAGCTGCTGGCAGTGGGTAACCCGACGGACCTGGCAATTGAAGCGGTGCGCAGCCTGCGTACCAGTCTCCACTTCGCCATGATGCAGGCCAAAAACAACGTACTGATGTTAACCGGTGTCAGCCCGTCGATAGGTAAGACCTTTGTCTGTGCCAACCTGGCGGCGGTGGTCAGCCAGACCAATAAACGGGTACTGCTGATCGACTGCGATATGCGTAAGGGCTATACCCACGAGCTGCTCGGGACCAATAACGTCAACGGTCTGTCGGAAATCCTGCTTGGCAAGGGTGAGATTAGCCAGAGCGCAAAACCGACCAGCATCCCGAAATTTGACCTCATTCCACGTGGTCAGGTGCCGCCAAACCCATCCGAACTGTTGATGAGCGACCGCTTTGCCGAGCTGGTGGAGTGGGCGAGCAAAAACTATGACCTGGTGCTGATCGATACACCACCAATTCTGGCCGTGACCGATGCGGCCGTGGTCGGTCGCCTGGCGGGAACCACGCTGATGGTGGCGCGCTATGCGGTGAACACCCTGAAGGAAGTGGAAACCAGCCTGAGCCGCTTCGAGCAGAATGGCATTGAGGTGAAAGGGGTGATCCTGAACTCCATCTTCCGCCGTGCGACCGGGTACCAGGATTACGGGTATTACGAGTACGAATATAAGTCTGACAGCAAATAACAATCCCCCTCACCCTAACCCTCTCCCGAGGGGAGAGGGAACTGCCCGGTGCAGCTATTCTCCCTCTCCCTTTGGGAGAGAGGCGGGGTGAGGGATCAGGGGAAGACTATGACCACACAACGCCCTTTAGTTTCTATTTATATGCCGACATGGAATCGTCAGCAGCTGGCGATCCGTGCAATCAAATCGGTGCTGCGCCAGGATTACGATAACTGGGAGCTGATCATTGTTGATGACTGTTCCTCTTCGTATGAGCAGCTGCAAAAGTTTGTCACTGACCTCAATGACCCGCGTGTCAGCTATACCCATAACGCGATCAACTCCGGGGCGTGTGCGGTGCGTAATCAGGCAATTATGCAGGCCAAAGGGCAGTATCTGACCGGCATCGACGACGATGACGAGTGGACACCAAACCGGCTGTCCATTTTCCTGTCGCACAAGGAACAACTGGTCACGCACGCTTTCCTGTATGCCAACGACTATGTCTGTCAGGGCGAGGTTTACTCGCAGCCTGCCAGCCTGCCGCTGTACCCGAAATCACCATACTCTCGCCGCCTGTTCTACAAGCGCAACATCATCGGCAATCAGGTGTTCACCTGGGCGTGGCGCTTTAAAGAGTGCCTGTTCGATACCGAACTGAAGGCCGCGCAGGATTACGACATCTTCCTGCGAATGGTGGTGGAGTATGGCGAGCCGTGGAAGGTGGAAGAGGCCACGCAGATCCTGCACATCAACCACGGGGAGATGCAAATCACCTCCTCACCAAAAAAATTCTCGGGTTACTTCCATTTCTACCGCAAGCACAAGGATAAGTTTGACCGTGCCAGCCGGAAGTACCAGCTCTTTACCCTCTATCAGATCCGCAATAAGCGGATGACCTGGCGTACCTTGCTGACGCTGTTTTCCGTGCGCAACGGCAAGCGACTGGCTGATGGACTGCGGGGGAAATAATGTTTCTGGAAGATTGCCGCGCTAACAGCTGGAGCCTGCGCCCGTGCTGCATGGTTCTGGCGTACCGCATCGCGCATTTCTGCTCGGTGTGGCGTAAGAAAAATGTTCTGAACAACCTCTGGGCGGCACCGGTTCTGGTGCTGTACCGAATTATCACCGAATGCATTTTTGGCTATGAAATTCAGGCTGCGGCCACCATCGGCCGCCGCTTTACCATTCACCACGGCTATGCGGTGGTCATCAATAAGTTCGTGGTCGCCGGGGATGATTTCACTATTCGTCATGCGGTCACCATCGGCAACCGGGGGCCGGAGAGCCTGGCCTGCCCGGTCATCGGCAACAACGTCGAGCTGGGGGCGAACGTGGTGATCATTGGCGACATTACCATTGGTAACAACGTCACGATTGGTGCAGGCAGCGTGGTGCTGGACAGCATTCCGGATAACGCGCTGGTAGTGGGCGAAAAAGCCCGCGTGAAGGTGATCAAATGAACATTCTGCAATTTAACGTCCGTCTCGCCGAGGGCGGGGCGGCTGGCGTGGCGCTGGATCTGCACCAGCGTGCGCTGCAAAAAGGGCTTCAGTCTCGTTTTATCTACGGCTATGGCAAAGGCGGTAAGAAAAGCGTCAGCCACGATAGCTATCCGCAGGTGCACAAGCAGACGCCACGTCTGACGTCTGTCGCCAACATTGCGCTGTTTCGTCTGTTTAACCGCGATCTGTTTGGCAACCTGAACAACCTCTATCGTACGGTCACGCGCACTTCCGGCCCGGTTGTGCTCCATTTTCACGTGCTGCACAGCTACTGGCTGAATCTGCAAGAGGTGGTGACGTTTTGCCAGAAGGTACAGGCTCACAAGCCGGATACCCGCTTCATCTGGACGCTGCACGACCACTGGAGCGTGACCGGGCGCTGTGCGTTCACCGACGGCTGTGAAGGCTGGAAAAACGCCTGCCAGAAGTGCCCGACATTAACCAATTACCCGCCGGTGAAAGTGGATCGCGCTCACCAGCTGGTGGACGGAAAACGTCAGCAGTTCCGCGATATGCTGTCGCTCGGCTGCACGTTTATCTCCCCCAGCCAGCATGTGGCCGATGCTTTTAACAGTCTGTATGGGGCAGGGCGGTGTCAGATCATCAACAACGGGATCGACGTGGCGACGGAAGCGATTCTGGCCGAGTTGACCCCGGTTGCGGAAACCGCAGGCAAACCGAAAATTGCAATCGTCGCTCATGACCTGCGTTACGACGGCAAAACCAACCAGCAGCTGGTGCGCGATATGATGGCGCTGGGTGACAAAATCGAACTGCATACCTTCGGCAAATTCTCGCCGTTCGACGGCGCTAACGTGGTGAATCACGGGTTTGAAACGGATAAGCGCAAGCTGATGAGCGCCCTCAACGGGATGGATGCGCTGGTGTTCAGCTCGCGCGTCGATAACTACCCGCTGATCCTCTGCGAAGCGCTCTCGATTGGCGTGCCGGTGATCGCCACCCACAGCGATGCGGCGCGTGAAGTGCTGGAAAAATCGGGCGGGAAAACGTTCGCGGAACAGGAGGTGCTGCCGCTGGTGCAACTGCCGAAGCCGCAGATTGCGCAGGCCGTTTTTGGCACTGACCTGGAATCGTTCCGCAACCGCAGCCGCAAGGCCTACAGTGGACAACAGATGCTGGAGGAATATGTCTCGTTCTATCAGAGTCTGTAGTTATCTGCTGCTGCCGCTGATCTATCTGCTGGTCAACGTCAAAATTGCCCAGCTTGGCGAAAGCTTCCCGATAACCATTGTGACTTTCTTGCCTGCTCTGCTTCTGTTGTACGTCGATAAAATCAACCTCAAGAAGCTGATGATTGCCTTAGGGATGGGCTTTGGCCTGACGCTGTTTAACTACATCTTTGGCCAGTCGCTGGATCCCAGCAAGTACGTCACCTCTACCATGCTGTTTGTTTATATTGTCATTATTATTGGCATGGTGTGGAGTATTCGTTTTAAAACTATTTCTCCGCACAATTATCGGAAAATCCTCAGGCTCTTTTATATTGCCGTTGCGTTAATTGTTATGCTTGCTGCACTGGAAATGGCGCAAATTATTCTCACCGGTGGTAGCAGCCTGATGGAGATAATTTCGAAATATCTCATTTACAGTAACAGCTATGTACTGAACTTCATTAAGTTTGGCGGTAAGCGTACGACAGCCCTCTATTTTGAACCGGCGTTTTTCGCTCTGGCGTTAATCTCAATTTGGCTCAGCATCAAACAGTTTGGTATCAAAACCCCTAAGACCGATGCTATGATTCTTGCAGGAATCGTTCTGTCTGGTTCGTTCTCAGGGGTCATGACATTTATCCTGTTTTACCTCCTGGAGTGGGCATTCCAGTACCTGAACAAAGATGCGATTAAGAAAAAGCTGCCGCTGGCGATCATCTCCCTGACGGTATTTTTAGTAGGCGTGATATTTGCATTCCCGTATATCTCAGAGCGACTGGGAGATTTGGGAACGGAAGGCTCATCGTCCTATTATCGCATTATCGGGCCGCTGGTGATGGTGGGTTATTCCTTAACCCATATCGACGGTGTAGTAAGATTCGGCTCACTTTACGAATATGTTGCATCATTCGGAATCTTTAACGGTGCGGATGTCGGTAAAACCATAGACAATGGCCTGTATCTGTTAATTATTTATTTTTCGTGGTTCGCCGTACTGTTGACGCTCTGGTATCTGTTTAAAGTTTTCAAAATGATGATTAACGCGTTTGGGGATAACCAGAACTTTCGCGTGCAGCTTTATCTGTTTACGCCAGTGTCGCTGTTTTTTACGGGGTCAATATTTAGCCCGGAATATGCTTTCTTGATTGTCTGTCCGTTTATTCTGCGCAAGGCGCTTAATATTACGAACGTATGACGAAATGAGGTGATTTATGTTTCTTAGCGTCATTACTGTTGCCTTTCGTAATTACGAAGGGGTGGTAAAAACCTGGCGCTCGCTGCGCAACCTGGCGCGCGATCCGAGTCTCAGCTTTGAGTGGATCGTGGTCGATGGCGGCTCGAACGATGGCACGGCGGAGTTTCTGGAAAAACTCAACGGTGAGTTCAACTTACGCTTCGTAAGCGAGAAAGATAAAGGCATCTACGATGCGATGAACAAAGGCATTAACATGGCGCAAGGCCGTTATGCCATCTTCCTTAACTCGGGCGATGTGTTCCATGACGATGTGGCGCAATTTGCCCGTCAGCTGGCGCGCCAGAAAGACGACGCGATGTATATTGGCGATGCGCTGCTCGATTTTGGCGACGGGCATAAAATTTGCCGCAGCGCGAAACCCGGCTGGTATATCTATCACAGTTTACCGGCAAGCCATCAGGCCATTTTCTTCCCGGTAAAAGGTCTGAAAAAACAGCCTTACGATCTGCAGTATAAAGTGTCATCAGATTATGCCCTGGCCGCCAGTCTGTATAAATCAGGCTACCCGTTCCGTCGAATTAAAGGGCTGGTGTCTGAATTTTCAATGGGCGGTGTATCCACCTCGAATAATCTGGAATTGTGCCAGGATGCAAAAAACGTACAGCGTAAGATATTACGCGTACCCGCATTCTGGGCGGAATTGTCTTATTTATTCCGCCTGCGCACCACGGGTAAAACGAAAACCTTATATAACAAAGCCTGAATATAAGGAAATGTAATGCAGGATCTTAACGGGTTCACCGTGCCGAAAGGTTTCCGGGGCGGGAACGGAATTAAAGTGCAGTTATGGTGGGCCGTTCAGGCCACCTTATTTGCCTGGTCACCGCAAATACTGTATCGCTGGCGTGCCTTTTTATTGCGTCTGTTTGGCGCAAAAATCGGAAAAAACGTAGTTATTCGTCCATCGGTAAAAATTACTTACCCCTGGAAATTAACGCTTGGCGATTACGCCTGGGTAGGGGATGACGCCGTGTTATATACCCTTGGCGATATCACGATTGGTGCAAACGCAGTGGTGTCACAGAAGTGTTATTTGTGTACCGGCAGCCACGATTTTATGAGTCAGCATTTTGATATTACCGCTTCGCCAATTGTGATTGGCGAAAAATGCTGGCTGGCAACAGATGTATTTGTTGCACCTGGTGTTTCTGTTGGCGATGGCACGGTAGTCGGTGCCCGCAGCAGCGTTTTTAAATCGCTACCGGCAAATAAAATTTGCCGTGGCAACCCCGCAGTGGTGATACGCGAACGCGTTGAAACTGATTAAATTCATAAGTAGAGGAATATAAACATGTCTAAAGTCGCTCTCATCACCGGCGTTACCGGGCAGGATGGTTCTTACCTGGCAGAGTTACTGCTGGAAAAAGGTTATGAAGTTCACGGTATTAAGCGTCGTGCTTCTTCTTTCAACACGGAACGTGTGGATCATATTTACCAGGATCCGCATGCGGCGAACCCGAAATTCCATCTGCACTACGGCGACCTGACCGATACCTCCAACCTGACCCGCATCCTGCAGGAAGTACAGCCGGATGAAGTTTACAACCTGGGCGCGATGAGCCACGTAGCGGTTTCTTTCGAATCCCCGGAATACACCGCTGACGTTGACGCCATGGGTACGCTGCGTCTGCTGGAAGCGATTCGTTTCCTCGGCCTTGAGAAGAAAACCCGTTTCTACCAGGCATCCACCTCTGAACTGTACGGTCTGGTGCAGGAAATCCCGCAGAAAGAGACCACCCCGTTCTACCCACGTTCTCCTTACGCGGTAGCCAAACTGTATGCCTACTGGATCACCGTAAACTACCGTGAATCTTACGGCATGTACGCCTGTAACGGCATTCTGTTTAACCACGAATCCCCACGTCGTGGCGAAACCTTTGTGACCCGTAAAATTACCCGCGCTATCGCCAACATCGCTCAGGGTCTGGAATCCTGCCTGCACCTCGGCAACATGGACTCCCTGCGTGACTGGGGCCATGCCAAAGACTACGTGAAGATGCAGTGGATGATGCTGCAGCAGGAGCAGCCAGAAGACTTCGTGATTGCGACCGGTGTGCAGTACTCCGTCCGTCAATTCGTGGAAATGGCTGCCGCACAGCTGGGTATCAAACTGCGCTTCGAAGGCACTGGCGTGGAAGAGAAGGGGATCGTTGTCTCTGTGACCGGCCATGACGCACCGGGCGTGAAACCAGGTGATGTGATTGTGCAGGTTGACCCGCGTTACTTCCGTCCTGCGGAAGTGGAAACCCTGCTGGGCGACCCAACCAAAGCGCACGAGAAACTGGGCTGGAAACCAGAAACCACTCTGCAGGAGATGGTCTCTGAGATGGTAGCCAAAGATCTTGAAGCAGCGAAAAAACACTCCCTGCTCAAATCTCATGGCTACGAGGTTGCCATCGCGCTGGAGTCCTGAGAATGACAAAACAACGTATTTTTGTCGCCGGTCATCGCGGAATGGTGGGTTCCGCGATTGTTCGCCAGCTGGAGCAGCGCGGTGACGTGGAAGTGGTTGTCCGTACCCGCGACGAGCTGAATCTGCTCGATAGCCGTGCGGTACAGGACTTCTTTGCCAATGAACGTATCGATCAGGTGTATCTGGCGGCGGCAAAAGTGGGCGGCATTGTCGCTAACAACACTTACCCGGCAGATTTCATCTACGAGAACATGATGATTGAGAGCAACATCATTCACGCGGCACATCTGCACAACGTGAACAAGCTGTTGTTCCTCGGCTCATCCTGTATCTACCCGAAAATGGCGAAACAGCCGATCGCCGAGAGCGAACTGTTGCAGGGGACGCTGGAAGCAACCAACGAGCCGTACGCCATTGCCAAAATTGCCGGGATCAAGCTGTGCGAGTCCTACAACCGTCAGTACAACCGTGACTATCGCTCGGTGATGCCGACCAACCTGTACGGGCCGCACGATAACTTCCACCCGAGCAACTCGCACGTGATCCCGGCGCTGCTGCGTCGTTTCCACGAGGCGACCGCCGAGAACGCACCGGATGTGGTGGTGTGGGGCAGCGGCACGCCGATGCGCGAATTCCTGCACGTGGATGACATGGCCGCGGCCAGCATTCACGTGATGGAGCTGGATCGAGAGGTGTGGCAGGAGAACACCGAGCCGATGCTGTCGCACATCAACGTTGGCACTGGCGTGGATTGCACCATTCGCGAGCTGGCGCAGACCATCGCCCAGGTGGTGGGCTACAAGGGCCGCGTGGTGTTTGACGCCACCAAACCGGACGGCACGCCGCGCAAACTGCTGGACGTCACCCGTCTGCATCAGCTGGGCTGGTATCACGAGGTGTCGCTGGAACAAGGGCTGGCAAGTACCTACCAGTGGTTCCTGGAAAACCAGCACCGCTTCCGGGGGTAACAATGTTTTTAAGTCAGGAAGATTTTGCCACGGTAGTGCGCTCCACTCCGCTCATCTCAATTGATTTGATCGTGGAGAACGAACGCGGCGAGTTCTTGCTGGGGAAACGAACCAATCGTCCTGCTCAGGGCTTCTGGTTCGTGCCCGGCGGGCGCGTGCAGAAGGATGAGACGCTGGCCAACGCGTTTGAGCGTCTCACTCTGGCGGAACTGGGCCTGCAACTGCCGATGGCAGCAGGCCAGTTTTACGGGGTCTGGCAGCACTTCTATGACGATAACTTTTCAGGTACCGGCTTCACCACGCACTACATCGTGCTGGGGTTCCGCCTGAAGGTGAGTGAGGCAGACCTGCGTCTGCCTGATTCTCAGCACGACGACTACCGCTGGCAGACGCCAGAGGCGCTGCTGGCCAGCGACAATGTGCATGACAACAGTCGTGCCTATTTCCTGGCCGATCGTCAGTCTGAGGTGCCGGGACTATGAAGATCCTCGTATATGGAATCAACTACTCGCCGGAATTGACCGGTATCGGGAAATACACCGGCGAGATGGTCGAGTGGATGGCGAGCCAGGGACATGACGTGCGGGTCATTACCGCGCCGCCGTACTACCCGGAATGGAAAGTGGGCGAGCGCTACTCCAGCTGGCGCTATCGCCGCGAAGAGGGCGCTGCGACCGTCTGGCGTTGCCCGCTGTACGTGCCGAAGCAGCCCTCGACGCTGAAACGTTTAATTCATCTGGGCAGCTTTGCCCTGAGCAGTTTCTTCCCGCTGATGGCGCAGCGTCGCTGGAAGCCGGATCGCATCATCGGCGTGGTACCGACGCTGTTCTGCACGCCGGGCATGCGGCTGCTGGGCAAGCTCTCCGGTGCGCGCACGTTGCTGCACATTCAGGATTATGAAGTCGACGCCATGTTGGGCCTGGGGATGGCAGGTAAAGGCAAGGGTGGCAAAGTGGCGAAACTCGCCAGCGCTTTTGAGCGCAGCGGTCTGCATAACGTGGATTATGTCTCCACCATCTCGCGATCGATGATGAACAAAGCGCAGGAGAAGGGCGTCGCGCCGGAAAAGGTGATCTTTTTCCCGAACTGGTCCGAAGTGGCCCGTTTCCGTGACGTAACAGAACACGACGCGCAGGCGCTTCGCGCAGAGCTCGGTTTGCCTGATGACCAAAAAATCATTCTTTATTCAGGCAATATCGGCGAAAAGCAGGGGCTGGAGAACGTTATCGAGGCGGCTCAACAGCTTAGCGAACATCCGTGGATGTTTGTGATTGTCGGTCAGGGCGGCGGAAAAGCGCGTCTGGAGAAGATGGCCAGTGAACGCGGCCTGACTAACGTGAAATTCTTCCCGCTTCAGTCTTACGAGGCGCTGCCTGCGCTGCTGAAGATGGGTGACTGTCATCTGGTGGTGCAAAAGCGCGGCGCGGCGGATGCGGTGCTGCCGTCCAAGCTGACCAACATTCTGGCCGTGGGCGGGAACGCTGTGATCACGGCAGAAGCCGAAACCGAATTAGGCCAGCTGTGTGACAGCTACCCGGGGATCGCCGTTTGCGTGGAGCCGGAATCGGTTCCGGCGCTGGTGACCGGAATTGAACAGGCACTCGCCATGCCAAAAGTGAACACGGTGGCACGTGAATATGCCGAACGCACGCTCGAGAAAGAGAACGTGCTGAGCCAATTTATTGCAGATATACGGGGATAAATCATGAGTCAAACCACGTTGTATCCGGTTGTGATGGCAGGTGGCTCTGGTAGCCGGTTGTGGCCGCTGTCCCGCGTGCTCTATCCAAAACAGTTCCTCTGCCTGAAAGGGGATCTCACCATGCTGCAAACGACGGTTAACCGTCTGCAGGGTGTGGAGTGTGAAAGCCCGGTGGTGATTTGTAACGAACAGCACCGCTTTATTGTTGCCGAGCAGCTGCGCCAGCTGAACAAACTCACAGAAAACATCATTCTGGAGCCTGCCGGACGAAATACCGCCCCAGCCATTGCCCTGGCGGCGCTGGCGGCAAAACGCAGCAGCCCGGATTGCGATCCGCTGATGCTGGTACTGGCGGCAGACCACGTCATTCAGCAGGAAGAGGCGTTCCGCGACGCAGTGCGGGCGGCCATTCCTTACGCAGAAAGCGGCAAGCTGGTGACCTTCGGCATCGTGCCGGATCTGCCAGAAACCGGCTATGGCTATATCCGCCGCGGCAGCGTGACGCCGGGCGAAGGCGACAGCGTGGCGTTTGACGTGGCGCAGTTCGTTGAGAAACCGAATCTGGAAACCGCGCAGGCCTACGTTGCCAGCGGTGAATACTACTGGAACAGCGGTATGTTCCTGTTCCGCGCCGGTCGCTATCTGGAAGAACTGCAAAAGTATCGTCCGGATATCCTGAGCGCCTGCGAAAAAGCCATGAACGTGGTGGATCCGGATCTCGACTTTATTCGCGTCGACGAAGCCGCTTTCCTCGCCTGCCCGGAAGAGTCCATTGACTATGCGGTGATGGAGCGCACGGCGGATGCGGTGGTGGTGCCGATGGATGCAGGCTGGAGCGATGTTGGCTCCTGGTCCTCCCTGTGGGAGATCAGCGCGCATACCCCGGAGGGTAACGTCCATCACGGTGATGTGATTAGCCACAAAACCGAGAACAGCTACGTCTACGCCGAATCCGGCCTCGTGACCACGGTGGGGGTGAAGGATCTGGTGGTCGTCCAGACCAAAGACGCCGTGCTGATTGCCGACCGTAACGCCGTGCAGGACGTTAAAAAGGTGGTGGAGAAGATCAAAGCCGACGGTCGCCACGAGCACCATATTCACCGCGAAGTGTACCGCCCGTGGGGCAAATACGACTCCATCGATGCGGGCGAACGTTACCAGGTGAAGCGCATTACCGTGAAGCCGGGCGAAGGCCTGTCGGTACAGATGCATCACCATCGTGCCGAGCACTGGGTGGTGGTGGCGGGTACCGCCAAAGTGACCATCGACGGTGAAGTGAAACTGCTCGGTGAAAATGAGTCAATTTATATTCCGCTGGGGGCGACACACTGTCTGGAAAACCCAGGGAAGATACCTCTCGATTTAATTGAAGTGCGCTCCGGCGCGTATCTGGAAGAGGACGATATTGTCCGTTTCCAGGACCGCTACGGTCGGGTGTAACCACTTCGCATCATGCCCGGTGGCGCTGTGCTTACCGGGCCTACGAATGAATAAAAAATATTTTGCCTGTTAATTGGGCGGGCCAACTGTTGCCTGAAAAAGGGGTCATGATGGAAAAGTTAACCTGTTTTAAAGCCTACGATATTCGCGGCAAGCTGGGTGAAGAGCTGAATGAAGACATTGCGTGGCGCATCGGCCGCGCGTACGGCGAATACCTGAAACCGAAAACTATCGTACTGGGTGGCGACGTGCGTCTGACCAGCGAATCCCTGAAGCTGGCGCTGGCGAAAGGGCTGCAGGACGCGGGCGTGGACGTGCTGGATATCGGCCTTTCCGGTACCGAAGAGATCTATTTTGCCACCTTCCACCTGGGCGTGGACGGCGGGATTGAAGTCACGGCCAGCCATAATCCGATGGATTACAACGGTATGAAGCTGGTGCGCAAGGGTGCGCGCCCTATCAGCGGTGATACCGGCCTGCGCGACGTGCAGCGTCTGGCGGAAGCCAACGACTTCCCGCCGGTGAACGAGTCTGCACGCGGCAGCTACAAGCAGATCGATCTGCGTAAAGAGTACATCGACCACCTGCTGGGTTACATCAACGTGGCGAACCTTAAGCCGCTGAAGCTGGTCATCAACTCCGGCAACGGCGCGGCGGGCCCGGTGGTGGATGCCCTGGAAGCCCGCTTTAAGGCGCTGAACGTGCCGGTGACCTTCGTCAAGGTACACAACACCCCGGACGGCAACTTCCCGAACGGTATCCCAAACCCGCTGCTGCCAGAGTGCCGCGACGACACCCGCAATGCGGTGATTGAACACGGTGCGGATATGGGCATCGCCTTTGACGGCGATTTCGACCGCTGCTTCCTGTTCGACGAGAAAGGGCAGTTCATCGAGGGCTATTACATTGTCGGCCTGCTGGCGGAAGCGTTCCTCGAGAAAAATCCGGGGGCGAAGATCATTCATGACCCGCGCCTCTCCTGGAACACCGTTGACGTGGTGTCTGCCGCAGGCGGCACGCCGGTGATGTCCAAAACCGGTCACGCGTTTATTAAAGAGCGTATGCGCGAAGAAGACGCCATCTACGGCGGCGAGATGAGCGCCCACCACTACTTCCGCGATTTTGCCTACTGCGACAGCGGGATGATCCCGTGGCTGCTGGTGACCGAGTTGCTGTGCCTGAAAGGTCAGACCCTGGGCGAGCTGGTGCGCGACCGTATGGCGGCCTTCCCGGCAAGTGGAGAGATCAACAGCAAACTGGCGCAGCCGGCTGAGGCCATTGCCCGCGTGGAACAGCACTTTGCTATTCACGCGCTGGAAATTGACCGTACCGACGGTATCAGCATGGCGTTCCCGCAGTGGCGCTTTAACCTGCGCTCGTCCAATACCGAGCCGGTGGTGCGCCTGAACGTGGAATCCCGCGCCGACACCGCGCTGATGGAAGCCCGAACGAAGGACATTCTGGCGCTGTTGAATCAGTAATATTTGCCCCTCCCGGTGGGAGGGGAAACCGAATACAGGAACAACGATGACGAATCTAAAAAAGCGCGAACGAGCGAGAACGAATGCATCGTTAATCTCTATGGTGCAGCGTTTTTCTGATATCACCATCATGGTCGGCGGATTGTGGGCGGTGTGTTGGATCAGCGGGCAATCGTTCTTATACATGCATCTGCTGATGGCACTGATTGCGCTGGTCGTGTTTCAGATGATCGGCGGGATGACGGATTTCTATCGTTCGTGGCGTGGCGTCAAGATGACCACCGAACTGATGCTGTTGCTGCAGAACTGGACCTTAAGCCTGATCTTCAGCGCGGGCCTGGTGGCGTTCAGCCATGATTTTGATAATCGTCTGGTGACATATCTTTGCTGGTATCTGTTAACCAGCGTCGGCATGGTGGTTTGCCGCTCCCTGATCCGCTTTGGCGCGGGCTGGTTGCGTAACCGTGGTTACAACCGCCGCTATGTCGCCGTTGCCGGCGATCTGCCGGTGGGCCAGGTGCTGCTTGATAGCTTCCGTAAAGAGCCGTGGTTAGGTTTTGAAGTGGTTGGGATCTACCACGACGCGAAACCGGGTGGCGTGCCGTCGGACTGGGCGGGCAACTACGATCAGCTTATTGACGATGCGAAAGCGGGCAAAATTCACAACGTCTACATTGCCATGCAGATGAAAGAGGAGTCCCGCATTAAGAAACTGATGCGCGACCTGGCGGACACCACCTGTTCCGTGATCCTCATTCCGGACGTCTTTACCTTCAACATTCTCCATTCCCGTATCGAAGAGGTGAACGGTGTACCGGTAGTGCCGCTGTACGACACGCCGCTGTCAGGTATCAACCGTGTTCTCAAACGTCTGGAAGACATTGTGCTCTCTTCACTGATCCTTCTGCTGATCTCTCCGGTGCTGTGCTGTATTGCCCTGGCGGTGAAGCTGAGCTCTCCCGGCCCGGTCATCTTCCGTCAGACGCGCTACGGCATGGACGGTAAGCCGATCATGGTGTGGAAATTCCGCTCCATGAAGGTGATGGAGAACGACAAAGTGGTGACGCAGGCTACGCAGAACGATCCGCGCGTGACCCGCGTGGGGAATTTCCTGCGCCGCACCTCGCTGGACGAGCTGCCGCAGTTTATCAACGTCTTTACCGGCGGTATGTCGATTGTCGGGCCACGTCCGCATGCGGTTGCCCATAACGAGCAGTACCGTTCGCTGATTGAAGGCTACATGCTGCGCCATAAAGTGAAACCAGGCATTACCGGCTGGGCGCAAATCAACGGCTGGCGCGGTGAAACCGACACGCTGGAAAAAATGGAAAAACGCATTGAATTCGACCTTGAGTACATCCGTGAGTGGAGCCTCTGGTTCGATATCAAAATTGTTTTTCTGACCATCTTCAAAGGTTTCGTGAACAAAGCGGCGTACTAAGATGAGCTTACGTGAAAAAACCATCAGCGGCGCCAAGTGGTCAGCGATGGCGACTATCGTCATCATTGGCCTGGGGCTGGTGCAGATGACCGTGCTGGCGCGCATTATCGATAATCATCAGTTCGGTCTGCTGACCGTCTCGCTGGTGATTATCGCGCTGGCCGACACGCTGTCTGACTTCGGTATCGCCAACTCGATTATCCAGCGCAAAGAGATTAGCCAGCTGGAGCTGACCACGCTCTACTGGCTGAACGTGGGGCTGGGGATATTTGTTTTTGTGCTGGTGTTCCTGCTGAGCGATGTGATCGCCAGCGTGCTGCACAACCCGGATCTGGCCCCGCTGATGCGCACGCTGTCGTTTGCCTTTGTGGTGATCCCGCACGGGCAGCAGTTCCGCGCGCTGATGCAAAAAGAGCTGGAGTTCAACAAGATCGGCATGATTGAAACCAGCGCCGTGCTGGCGGGCTTTACCTTCACAGTGGTGAGCGCCCATTTCTGGCCGCTGGCCATGACCGCTATTCTGGGGTATCTGGTTAACTCTGTCGTGCGCACGCTGCTGTTCGGCTACTTTGGCCGCAAGATCTACCGCCCGGGGCTGCATTTTTCCCTGGCGTCCGTCTCCTCGAACCTGCGTTTTGGCGCCTGGCTGACGGCCGACAGCATCATCAACTACGTCAATACCAACCTTTCCACGCTGGTGCTGGCGCGCATTCTGGGGGCGAGCGTCGCGGGGGGTTATAACCTGGCCTACAACGTTGCGGTCGTCCCGCCGATGAAGCTCAACCCGATTATCACCCGCGTGTTGTTCCCGGCGTTCGCCAAAATTCAGGACGACACTGAAAAGCTGCGCGTCAACTTCTACAAGCTGCTCTCCGTGGTCGGCATTATTAACTTCCCGGTACTGCTGGGTCTGATGGTGGTGTCGAGCAACTTTGTGCCGCTGGTATTTGGGGAGAAGTGGAACAGCATCATCCCGATCCTGCAGTTGCTCTGCGTGGTGGGGCTGCTGCGCTCCGTGGGTAACCCGATTGGCTCCCTGCTGATGGCGAAAGCGCGCGTGGATATCAGCTTTAAATTCAACGTATTTAAAACCTTCCTGTTTATTCCGGCAATTATCGTCGGCGGACACATGGCGGGCGCCATTGGCGTCACGCTGGGCTTTCTGCTGGTGCAAATCATCAACACCGTGTTGAGCTACTTCATCATGATCAAGCCGGTGCTGGGCTCCAGCTACCGTCAGTACATCCTGAGCCTGTGGCTGCCGTTTTATCTCTCCTTGCCGACCCTGGTGGTGAGCTACGGTCTGGGCGTGCTCCTGAAGGGCCATTTGCCGCTGGCCGCGCTGCTGGCAGTGCAGGTTGCCGCGGGCGCGCTGGCGTTTGGGGTGATGATTGTGCTGTCACGCAATGCGCTGGTAGTGGAGATGAAGCGCCAGTTTTGCCGTAACGAAAAAATGAAAACGCTGCTTCGCGCAGGCTAGTTATTTAAGAGGCCATTATGAAATTATTAATTCTTGGCAACCATACCTGCGGCAACCGTGGCGACAGCGCCATCCTGCGCGGTTTACTGGATGCAATTAACACCCTTAAGCCTGAGACAGAAGTGGACGTGATGAGCCGTTACCCGGTCAGCTCATCCTGGTTACTGAACCGCCCGGTGATGGGCGACCCGCTCTACAGCCAGATGAAACAGCACAATAACGCTGCGGGCGTGATGGGACGCGTGAAGAAAGTGTTGCGTCGCCGCTACCAGCATCAGGTGCTGCTTTCTCGTGTAACCGACACCGGCAAGCTGCGTAACATCGCCATCGCGCAGGGCTTTACCGATTTTGTGCGTCTGCTTTCCGGCTATGACGCCATTGTTCAGGTGGGCGGTTCGTTCTTTGTCGATCTCTACGGCGTGCCGCAGTTTGAGCATGCCCTCTGTACCTTTATGGCGAAGAAGCCGCTGTTTATGATTGGTCACAGCGTCGGACCATTCCAGGAACCGCAGTTCAACCAGCTGGCAAACTATGTGTTTGGCCACTGCGATGCCCTGATTTTACGTGAGTCAGTCAGCCTAGACATGATGAAGCGCAGCGAGATCGACACTTCTAAAGTCGAGCACGGGGTGGATACCGCGTGGCTGGTGGATCACCAGGACGACAGCTTCCAGCCGAGCTACGCGGTGCAGCACTGGCTGGACGTGGCGGCGAAACAGAAAACCGTCGCCATTACCCTGCGCGAGCTGGCACCTTTTGATAAGCGTTTAGGCACCACTCAGGCCGCCTACGAGAAGGCCTTTGCCGAGGTCGTTAACCGCGTGCTGGACAGCGGTTATCAGGTGCTGGCGCTCTCCACCTGTACCGGTATCGATAGCTACAACAAGGATGATCGCATGGTGGCGCTTAACCTGCGCCATCTGGTGAACGATCCGTCCCGGTATCACGTGGTGATGGACGAACTGAACGATCTGGAGATGGGCAAACTGCTCTCAGCCTGTGACCTGACCGTGGGTACCCGTCTGCACTCTGCCATCATCTCGATGAACTTTGGCACGCCAGCCATTGCCATCAACTATGAGCACAAATCTGCCGGAATTATGCAGCAGCTGGGGATGCCGGAAATGGCCGTGGATATCCGTCATCTGCTGGATGGCTCGCTCGGCGCAATGGTGGGTGACACTCTTGGACAACTGCCCGTCGTGAATGAGCGCCTGGCCGTGGCGGTGAAAGCCGAGCGCGAAAAGGGAATGGGGATGGTGAAGTCGGTGCTTGACCGCGTGCGGGAGGGGAAATGAAGGTTGGTTTCTTCTTACTGAAATTTCCACTGTCGTCTGAAACCTTTGTACTCAATCAAATCACCGCGTTTATCGATATGGGATATGACGTGGAAATTATCGCCCTGCAAAAGGGCGATACGCAAAACACCCATGCGGCGTATACCCAGTATGGGCTGGAGGCGAAAACTCGCTGGCTGCAGGATGAGCCATCCGGAAAAGTGAACAAGCTGCGCTACCGTACCAGCCAAACCTTACGCGGGCTTCATCGCGCGTCGACCTGGCGAGCGCTGAACATCTCCCGCTATGGCGCGGAGTCGCGCAATCTGATCCTGTCGGCCATCTGTGGGCAAACGGCGCAGCCGTACCGCGCTGATGTCTTTATCGCCCACTTTGGCCCGGCAGGGGTGACCGCAGCCAAACTGCGCGAGCTGGGAGTGATTGACGGGAAGATCGCCACGATCTTCCACGGCATTGATATCTCCAGCCGTGAAGTGCTGAACCACTACACGCCGGAGTATCAGCAGCTGTTCCAGCGCGGCGACATGATGCTGCCCATCAGCGACCTGTGGGCCGGACGCCTCAAAAAGATGGGCTGCCCGGGCGAGAAAATCACCGTCTCGCGGATGGGTGTGGATTTGGCGCGTTTTACCCGCCGTCCGGTCAAGGTGCCGGGTAAACCGCTGCAGATTATCTCTGTTGCCCGACTGACCGAGAAAAAAGGGCTGCATGTGGCGATAGAAGCCTGCCGCCAGCTAAAGGCGCGCGGGGTGGATTTCCGTTATCGCATTCTCGGTATCGGCCCGTGGGAGCGTCGTCTGCGCACGCTTATTGAACAGTATGAGCTGGAAACGCACGTGGAGATGCCGGGCTTTAAGCCGAGCCACGAGGTGAAGGCCATGCTCGATGAAGCCGACGTGTTTCTGCTGCCGTCCGTTACGGGTGCCGATGGCGACATGGAAGGCATACCGGTGGCGCTGATGGAGGCGATGGCGGTGGGGATTCCGGTGGTATCGACCCTGCACAGCGGGATCCCGGAGCTGATCAAGTCAGATCATTCCGGCTGGCTGGTCCCCGAAAATAACGCCATGGCCCTGGCCGATCGGCTGGCCGCGTTTAGCGATATCGACCAGCAGGCGCTGGAGCCCGTGCTGCACAATGCCCGACAAAAAGTCGAGGCAGATTTTAACCAGCAGGTGATCAATCGCCAGTTAGCGAGCCTGCTGCAAACGTTGTAACGCCGAGGTTGTATGCTGAAAAAGATTACCCGACGCAGCTTTGTCTCTTCTCTGTCCGTCCTGGCGGCAATGCCGCTGCTGTCGCCCCGCGTTGCGCGGGCGGCAACCGGCAAGACGGTCTCTGTAAATCAGTACAATAACAACGACTGGATCGCCGCCTTTAAGCAGGCGTTTAACGAAGGCGACACCGTCGTAGTGCCTGCAGGGCTCACCTGCAAAAACATCAACACGGGCATTTTCATTCCTGGCGGCAAAACGCTGCTGATTCGCGGGGCGTTAACCGGCAATGGCCGGGGGCGCTTTGTTCTGCAGGAGGGCAGCAAAGTCATCGGTGAGGGCGAAGGCCGTACCGAAAATATTACCCTTGACGTTCGTGGCTCTGACTGTGTCATCAAAGGGCTGGCGATGAGCGGATTTGGCCCGGTAACGCAAATCTACATTGGCGGCAAAAAGCCCAGCGTGATGCGTAATCTGGTCATTGATAACATCCGCGTGAGCCAGGCCAATTACGCCATCCTGCGCCAGGGGTTTCACAACCAGGTGGATGGCGCCCGCATCACCAACAGCAAATTCAGCCACCTGCAGGGCGATGCGATCGAGTGGAATGTGGCCATCAATGACCGCAATATTCTGATCTCCGACCATGTGATCGACAACATCAACTGCACCAACGGGAAGATTAACTGGGGGATTGGTATTGGCCTTGCGGGCAGTACCTACGACAACGACTACCCGGAAAAACAGACCGTGAAGAACTTTGTGGTTGCCAATATCACCGGCAGCAACTGCCGCCAGCTGGTGCACGTTGAGAACGGTAAACACTTTATTATCCGCAATATTAAGGCCAAAAATATTACGCCTGATTTCAGTAAAAAGGCGGGAATAGACAATGCCACGGTAGCAATTTATGGCTGTGATAATTTCGTTATTGATAATGTCGATATGGTCAATAGTGCCGGCATGTTAATCGGTTAC
Organism: Enterobacter cloacae subsp. cloacae ATCC 13047; assembly: GCF_000025565.1. Taxonomy (NCBI): domain Bacteria; kingdom Pseudomonadati; phylum Pseudomonadota; class Gammaproteobacteria; order Enterobacterales; family Enterobacteriaceae; genus Enterobacter; species Enterobacter cloacae. The sequence goes on along the minus strand of NC_014121.1, from coordinate 3,425,865 downwards.
GGCGTGATTAAAGGTGACTACCTGTCGATTCCGCAGAACTTCAAGCTTAACGATATTCGTCTGGATAATAGCCAGCTTGCCTATAAGCTGCGCGGCATACAAATTTCATCCGGTAATGCGACCTCGTTTGTGGCCATCACCAACGTCGACATGCAGCGCGCGACGCTTGAACTGCATAACAAACCTCAGCACCTTTTCTTACGCAATATCAACGTAATGCAGGAAGCAGCAATCGGGCCGGCCCTGAAGCTGAACTTCGACCTGCGTAAGGATGTACGGGGTAAATTCATGGCGAAAGACGAGACGTTGCTGTCGCTAGCAAACATCAAAGCAGTGAATGAGAAAGGGCAGAGCTCGGTGGATATTGACCGGGTGGATCAGCATGTGGTGAATACGGAACGGCTGAATTTTGCGCTGCCGCACAGATAATCGTCAGTGGGCTTTTTGCGACTATTCCTGGCACGGGATCGCATTCATTTCAGATTACAACTACTGTAATTTGTGGTGCTAAGGCGTAATATCATTACAGGATTACGGCAAATCATACTGGCGAAAACAGGTTTAAGAGCTATAATTCGTCAACCATTTTAAGGTGGAAGAAATAATGATTAATTTGAAAGCAGTCATTCCGGTAGCCGGACTGGGCATGCATATGCTGCCAGCCACAAAAGCCATTCCTAAAGAGATGCTACCGATCGTCGACAAGCCGATGATTCAATACATCGTCGACGAGATTGTTGCTGCAGGGATCAAAGAAATCGTTCTGGTTACGCACTCGTCCAAGAATGCGGTTGAAAACCACTTCGACACCTCTTACGAACTCGAAGCGCTGCTGGAGCAGCGTGTTAAACGTCAATTGCTGGCGGAAGTGCAGTCCATTTGTCCTCCTGGCGTGACCATCATGAACGTGCGTCAGGCGCAGCCGCTGGGCCTGGGCCACTCCATCCTGTGTGCTCGCCCTGTCGTGGGCGACAACCCGTTTATCGTGGTCCTGCCGGATATCATCATTGATACCGCTTCTGCGGATCCGCTGCGCTACAACCTGGCGGCGATGGTGGCGCGTTTCAACGAAACAGGCCGCAGCCAGGTGCTGGCGAAACGCATGAAAGGCGATCTGTCCGAGTACTCTGTTATCCAGACTAAAGAAGCGCTGGAGACAGAAGGGCAGGTGAGCCGCATCGTTGAGTTCATCGAAAAACCGGATCAGCCGCAGACGCTGGATTCTGACCTGATGGCGGTTGGCCGTTATGTCCTGAACGCAGATATCTGGGCCGAGCTGGAAAAAACCGAGCCAGGCGCCTGGGATCGTATTCAGTTGACCGATGCGATTGCCGAGCTGGCGAAGAAGCAGTCTGTTGACGCGATGCTGATGACCGGTGAGAGCTACGACTGCGGTAAGAAGTTGGGCTACATGCAGGCGTTTGTGAACTATGGGCTGCGTAACCTGAAGGAAGGGGCGAAGTTCAGAAGCCGGATTGAGAAGTTGTTAGCTAACGACTGATTTTATCTTACTTGATTTGCACAAGCGGCAGTCATCATTTGGGTATGTTGAAACATAACCAAAATGGTAGCTGCCGTTTTTTGTTATTAATTCTAATGATAACATGGATTTATCTGATTTAAATCTGGTCAGATTTGTAACGATTTGTGCTTGTTTCTGAGGTCATTTAGGACGACAATTAACGCCAGTTTATGCAGTTGTCCAGCGCCAGTAGAGTTCGGTGTCGGACTTCAACAAATGGAACATTTCACCCCCGTTCAGTGCACTGGTAGCTGTTAAGCCAGGGGCGGTAGCGTGGGTAAAACCCATGCAGGGCTGGATTACAATCTCTTCAATTGTAGCATTCAATAAGTTGATATTTTCTGGTGAAAAACATGTTTGATAATAAAACGATTCTGGTAACTGGCGGCACAGGTTCATTTGGCAATAAGTTCGTTCGCATGACGCTTGAAAAATATAATCCTAAAAAAATTATCATTTATTCGCGTGATGAAATGAAACAGTGGGAAATGGCAAAGCATTTCAAAGATGAAAGTCGCATCCGCTTTTTCATCGGTGATGTGCGTGATAAAGATCGTTTGTACCGTGCGTTAGATGGGGTTGATTTCGTGGTGCATGCAGCAGCAACAAAAATCGTTCCTACCGCAGAATACAACCCGTTTGAGTGTGTAAAAACCAACATCAACGGTGCGATGAATGTTATTGATGCATGTATTGATAAAGGTATCGAGCGTGTCGTTGCACTGTCTACTGACAAAGCAAGTAGCCCAGCAAACCTGTATGGTGCAACTAAACTGGCATCCGATAAATTGTTTGTGGCAGGTAATTCCTACTCCGGTGCTACCAAGACTCGCTTCGCCGTTGTGCGTTACGGGAACGTTATGGGATCCCGTGGTTCCGTAATTCCATTCTTCCTGTCTATCAAAGACAAGGGCGAACTGCCAATCACTGATGACCGCATGACCCGTTTCATGATTACCCTGGAACAGGGTGTGGAACTGGTTTGGCACGCCTTCAATGACATGGAAGGTGGCGAGATCTATGTTAAGAAAATCCCATCAATGAAAGTGACTGATGTTGCAACGGCTGTTGCTCCTGATGCAACTCAGAAAGTGATCGGTATTCGTCCGGGTGAAAAACTGCATGAACAAATGATCAGTGCAGAAGATGCGCATTACACCTATGAATATCCGGAACACTTCAAAATCCTTCCTGCAATCCATAACTGGTGCGATTCTCCTGAACGTATTAAAGATGGTAAACGTGTACCAGAAGGGTTCGTTTACGAAAGCGACAGCAATACCGAGTGGATGAGCATTGAAGAACTGCGTCAATGGATTGATGATAACCGTGAAAAAGTAGGCAATATCTAATGAAATTTATCCCCTACGGACGGCAGGATATCTCAGAAGAAGATATCAGTGCAGTGGTGGACGTACTGAAGTCTGATTTCTTGACTCAGGGGCCATGTGTTCCACAGTTCGAGCAGGCCATTGCTGACTATGTTGGCGTTAAACATGCTGTAGCGGTTAATAGCGCAACGTCTGCACTTCATATTGCATGCTTAGCACTGGGGTTGAAAAAAGGCGACTGGCTTTGGACTTCGCCTAATACCTTTGTGGCTTCGGCAAATTGTGCGCTTTATTGTGATGCCAATGTAAGCTTTGTTGATATTGATCCGCAAACTTACAACATGAGTGTTTCCGCTCTGGAAGCTAAACTCATTGCGGCTAAAGCAGAAGGCAAATTGCCTAAAATCGTGGTGCCAGTAGCGTTCGCGGGTCAATCATGTGATATGGAAGCGATCCATAAACTGTCTAAAGAGTATGGGTTCGCCATTATCGAAGATGCGTCGCATGCGATCGGTGGTAATTATCAGGGAGCTAAAATTGGCAACTCGTGTTTTGCCGACATTACCATTTTGAGCTTCCACCCGGTTAAGATCATCACAACTGCTGAAGGTGGTATGGCGCTGACAAACAACGATGCGCTGGCCGAGAGTATGCAACTTTTCCGCAGCCACGGGATTACCCGCGACAACGAGAAAATGACCAAACTATCGGAAGGTGGTTGGTACTATCAGCAGGTAGATCTCGGACTAAACTATCGCATGACCGAATTACAGGCTGCACTGGGTGTGAGTCAGTTAAAACGTATTGACGGTTTTGTGGCTCGACGTCATGAACTGGCAAAACGTTATCACGCGGCTTTTGACGGTGTTCCTGTTTCAATACCGCAGCAGTCAGAGAGTGGATACAGTGCTTTGCATCTTTACCCACTGACGGTGAACGATCCGGCTCAACGTAAACCACTGTTTGATTATCTGCGTGATAAAGGCATTGGGGTTAACGTCCACTATATCCCCGTTCATACTCAGCCTTATTATGAGCAGTTAGGTCATAAATCTGGTGATTATCCCGTCGCTGAAGACTATTACTCTCGCGCGCTAAGTATCCCTATGTACTCAACGCTGACAGATGAAGAGCAAGACTACGTTATTCAGTGCATTCGGGAGTATTTTTAAATGAATGTGGCAATCATTCCTGCGCGTGGTGGCAGTAAGCGTATTCCACGAAAAAACATTAAAGAATTTTGTGGGAAACCAATGATTGCCTGGTCCATTGAAGCCGCTCAAAAGAGCGGCGTCTTTGACCGAATCATTGTCTCAACAGATGATGCGGAGATAGCTGAAGTTGCGCGTCAATATGGTGCAGAAGTGCCATTTATGCGCCCGGAAGAACTCTCAAATGATTATGCAGGTACTATTCCTGTGATTCGCCACGCGACTGATTGGCTCATTAGTCACGACTGCGCGGTTGATTATGTTTGCTGTATTTATGCTACAGCTCCTTTTATCCGCGCTGAAGATATTATTCAGGGATTAGGAACTCTCCAAAGCCAGCAAGGCGATTATGCTTTCACAGTTTCAAGGTTTCCTTATCCCATTCAACGAGCACTTAAAGTCAGTGATGAACAGCGTATAAGTATGTTTTCACCTGAGATGTTCCATGTCCGGTCACAGGATCTTGAAGAGTCGTGGCACGATGCCGGGCAATTTTATTGGGGGACATCCTCAGCTTGGTTGAACGAAAAGCCGATTTTTAGCGCAGATTCCTACTCGATTGAACTTCCGCGTGAACGTGTCCAGGATATTGATACTCCAGAAGACTGGCGCGTAGCTGAGTGGTTGTTTAAAGCCATGGAGTTTAAAAATGAACGTGTTTCTGCGGGCTGATTCATCGCTATCGATCGGTTCTGGTCATATTATCCGTTGTCTAAATCTTGCGAAAGTCTTAGAAAAAGCAGGAGCTCGTTGTTCATTTATATCAAAAGACCACCCTGGTAATATTCTGGATAAAATAAAACAGGAAGGTTTTTCTGTCGAAGTTATCGCAGCTGCCGATAAATCGAGTACTTACATCAGCGATGAAAAATCATGGCTTAATGGAAGTCAATACGATGATGCTGAGAAATTTATCGATTTAATAGTAGAAAACTGTTCTGATCCAGACATCATCATTGTCGATCACTATTCTCTTGATTACGAATGGGAAGCGATTGTGAAAGCACGTTTTCCTGATTCACATTTAGTGGTGATCGATGATCTCTGCAACCGGCCGCATTGTTGTGATTTACTGATTGATCAAACCTATATGCGCAGCGCCAGAGAATATGCCCAATTCAATAAAAGAGAAGGTAAAGTTCTCGCTGGCGCAAAATATGCGTTGCTAAACCCTGCATTTTCGCAATTAAGAAAACAATCAATTGTTCGTAAAGCCAACATTACTGCACCGAAAAAACTATTATTAACAATGGGTGGGGTGGATGCACATAATGTTGCTGGAAAAATGCTGGTATTCCTTGAGCAGTCAAACTTTAAAAACATAGAAAAAATCACTGTTGTATTGGGCTCTGCTTGTCCACACCGTTCTGAAATTATCTCTCTTGCGAATAAATCGAAATACGACGTCGACGTTCTCGTTAATGTGTCAAATATGGCAGAACTGATGCTGGAACACGATTTCGCAATCGGCGCTATGGGGGGAACGACGTGGGAACGATGTACTATGGGATTACCTGCGGTAAACGTAGTCATTGCGGATAATCAAAAAACCATCGCAAACAATCTGTCTAACGCTGGTGCGATTGTGCTATATGCGGATAATTTTAATGCTGCAGAGTTGAGCGAGGCTCTCAATCATTTGATCGCGCATTATCACGAGCAGCGCCTCCTTGCTATGAACATATGTGATGGACAGGGGCTTAACAGAGATATCCAGGAAATAGTAATAATGTCAGCCAAAGATGGCACTAATGTGACTCTGCGTCAGGCTACATTTGACGATATCGATTTTGTATATCAACTTCAATGTGAGCCGCAAACGCGCAAATATGCTCGTAATCCTGAAATTCCTGCATACGAGAATCACGTCGAATGGATGAAACGAAAGTTAAATGCCGACAATTCATTCTTTTACATTATTGAAAATGCAGGGGCATGTGGTGTCATTCGATTAGACCCTGTTGAGCATGCCTTTGCAAACTATGAAATATCGATTTTTCTGACATCTGCATGTCACGGTAAAGGCATTGCGAGTGCAGCTATCAAACGCGCCTTGATGTTGCATAAAGGTATAAGCATACTGGCAACGGTTTTACCAGAAAACCATACATCGCATCAGTTATTTGAGCGTATTGGATTTTATAAATTATCACCCTGCGAATATATCAGCGAGAAAAAATAATGAACGAATTTATTACTATTGATGGTCGTAAAATTGGTAAAGATCATCCTCCTTATATTATTGCTGAGCTTTCGGCGAACCATAATGGCGACATCAACCGTGCATTTAAGATTATGGAAGAAGCGAAAGCTGCAGGCGCAGATGCCATAAAATTACAAACATACCGTGCAGATACCATCACCATTGAATGTGATACTGAAGATTTTCAGATTCATGGCGGCCTATGGGATGGGCAAACGCTTTTTAATTTATACAAAGGGGCACAAATGCCCTGGGAATGGCATAAGCCTCTGTTTGACAAAGCTAAAGAACTCGGAATTACTATTTTCAGTAGTCCTTTCGATTATACAGCTGTAGATCTTCTGGAGGAACTCGGAGCCCCTGCCTATAAAATCGCTTCATTTGAAGCTATCGATCTGCCATTAATAAAATATGTTGCAAAAACAGGCAAGCCGATGATTATTTCAACGGGCATGGCTGACGAGCAGGAGATTCAGGAGGCTATTACTGCAGCACGTGACGGTGGTTGTAAGGAACTTGTCGTTCTGCATTGCGTGAGTGGTTACCCGGCACCAGCAGAAGATTATAATCTGGCGACTATTCCAGATATGGCTGAGCGTTTTGGGGTCATTACTGGGCTGTCCGATCACACAATCGATAATACGACTGCAGTAGCATCAGTTGTCCTTGGTGCTAACGTTATTGAAAAACACGTTACACTGGATCGGAATGGTGGGGGGCCAGATGACAGTTTCTCGCTTGAACCACAAGAGCTCAAAGCATTGTGTCATGATGCCAGGACTGCTTGGATGGCGTTGGGAAGAGTTAACTACGAACGCAAAGAAAGTGAAAAGGGTAACCTAAAATTCCGTCGTTCTCTTTATGTGGTTAAAGATGTTAAAAAAGGCGAAACACTGACCAGTGAGAATGTAAAAAGCATTAGACCTGGCTTCGGTTTAGCACCTAAATATTATGATGAGGTAATGGGTTTAACATTTAAAAATAATTTATCTAAAGGAACACCTTTATCATTGGAAGATATTAGTTGAATATACATGAAAATAATTCGCGATAGCTTTATTTATCTTACCGGAGATCTTCTCTCAAGAAGTATTCCATTTCTTTTGCTTCCTTACCTTACAAGAATGCTGGGTTCGGATGGTTTCGGTGAGTTATCCTATTATCAGATAGTAATTGCTTTGGGACTGATTTTTATCGGATTTAGCCAAGATGGCGCCTTGGTGAGATATTATTATAAATATGGTAAAAATGGACTCGGTAGCATATTGTTAGCTAGTGCATTTCAGGCAACGATAGTATTCGCGATAATTTCATGTTTAGTAGCTACATTTTTTAAAGATAATATTTTATTTTATGCTGTCTTGACCGCCTATACACAATCTGTACTTGCATTATTCTTTGCATCACAACAGTGTCAGAGGCGTCCTGGCAGCTATATTATTATACAGTTTTTAAATGCAATAATTTCTGCTGGAGCAACAGTTTTCCTTTTTCACTATTTTGATGTATCAGTTTTAAATCGAATTGTAGCGATGATAATTGCAAATATTGCAAGTTTATTCTTGTCTATTGTTATTTTTTACTGGTTTCAGAAAAATACCGTGCGCTTATCATTCGGTTTTGCTTTAAATCTTTTTAAATATAATTTTTCTTTTGGTGTACCTCTGCTATTACATCAGTTAAGTTTTTTTGCTAAAGGTCAAGTTGACCGTCTGTTAATATATAAAATATTCAGTGCATCCACGCTTGGTGTATATTCTGTAGGCTATCAACTTGCATCAATATTTGCAATTTTGCTGATGGCAATTAACAAAGCAACAGTTCCTTATTATTATGACTACATCAAAAATGGCAGCCTCACGCATTCAAAAGTAAAAAAAATCGCTTTGTTAAGTTTGTTAATTACACCTTTGCCGTTCGTTTTTTTCCTCATAATACCTCAGTCAATATACAGTTGGGTATTAGGACCCGGCTTCGAAAGTGCAAAATACTATGCTGTACTATTTGCACTAGCCATATCTTTAACAATACCTTATTTATTGCTCGTTAATTTTTATTTTTATCATGGTAGGAATAAAATCATATCATTTTGCACGATTGTATCAGCTGTAATCTATATTTTATTGGTTTATGTATTGGCCAACCATAATATAAAGTATGTACCTTATGCTATGATAATATCTAACTCGATTGCAATATGTATGCTGTATATTAATATTAATAAGGTTGTGGAAAAATGAACCTTGTAGTTTGCTTTACACCTTTGCAAATATTAATAGCGAAGGCAGTGATCCAGAAAGAAGGAATAGATTATAGTTCTATTCGTTTTGTTTATTTTTCTAAGATTGAAGATGATAAGCATAAGAAATATTATTCGCTCATTGCTGAGCACTGTAAACAATCTGAATTCATAAAAGATGTGTACTCATTTAAATTATTATGTAAGCTTAGAAAAAGATTTATTACTTCTAGATTCGATAAGGTTTTATTAGCAAGCCTTGACGATAGTATAAGCCATTATCTTTTGTCATTTATAAAATTTAATGAGCTTATAACATTCGATGATGGTATTGGAAATATTTTAAAGTCAGGCTCTTATTTTAAAGAACATCATAGGAAATCGTTGAAGAAAAAAATTTTTACTGTAGTACATTGTTTTTTAGGTAGGAAATATTACTTAGAGTCAGTTAAACGCAGATCTAACAGACATTATACAATTTTTAAAGATTTTGAAAACTGTGTGCAAAATGCGATTTTTTTAGAACTATTTGAATCAACTGAACTTTCAAAAAGTGATAAGGTCATTGATATTTTCTTGGGAACTATCTACGACGAAATTACTACAGCGGATAATGGCCATAAACTCAAAACTGATGTCCTTTTATTTCTGAATAAATTCCCGGAAAAACCAAAATATATCCCACATCCTAGGGCATTAGATAAAGAATTTGAGTCTTTTAAATTTAGCAGTAGTAGTATTGCAGAGGAAATAGTATTTGACTTAATTCGCGATGGATACCTGGTTAATCTATATGGCTTTGCAAGTAGTTCTCAGTTTAATTTGTATACAGTAAGGAATGTAAATATATATGTGATAGATTCGCCATGGCTTACTTCAGCAATGAAAGATGGAATAAGTATGCTTGCCAACAAGTTGCCAGAAGAAAATCATATTCACATCTGATACCCATATAATTAAGTGTTATTAAATATGAATGTACTAGCTATAGTTTGGTTTTTGGTTTACGCCATAAATAGCCTTTTTCCTGCTTCGCTCGTTTTTAATATCTTTTCTTATTTGCTGTGGTTGGTTACAGTAGTTTATTTATTTAGAATGAAAGTGCAATTTACTTTCTTTAATTTCATGGCAATTTTTGCCTATACAACTACTGGGCTTAGTTGCCTAATTGCAGAATTTGGTTCTTACTTTGTTGAAACACAGACCATAAGCTATTTGACAGGCGCGACATCCCGTAATCTCTCATTGTGCTTCTTTCTTTTGTACAGTAGTTATGCTGGATTTAGTCTTGTAAAACGTTTGTTGCCAACGACGTACCCTCAAATCATTTCTTTAAATAGACTAGTTTATTCATTTATTCCATTTTTAAGCTCTGCATTAATTATTGGGCTTTTTTATATTAGTATTAGATATGGTTCTCCGAATGATTATAACGTTGATCGCTTTTATTATTGGGCCAATATAGCTCCCTCTTGGGGGGACTATTTGAAGTTTAATTTGGTACAATTAAGTTTCTTATTAGGTATGATGTATGCAGCACGTCCTTATAAGTGGTTGCTTGTTATGTTTGTTTTGGGATTAATTGCACAGATATTGGTTGGTGAAAAATTTACTGGTGTGTTTTCCGCGATTGTATTTTTTATTACACCATACTTTATCATACACTCAAGTAAGTTTAATGTATTTTCAACGAAGAATATTGTTATTACTCTGGTGATTACCTTCATTTTCTCTATTGCAATTTATAATAGCTATGCAGCTATTGTGGGGCAAAAAAATGCAACTGAGAGTTTTCTATCTAGGATTATCTTGCAATCACAAATGTGGTGGGCAGTAGATAATATCTCCGGAGAGATAAAAGATTATTCTGAATTAATTCGCTCATTCTTTGGTACGGCAAGCGAGGACAGATATCGAGGGATATTCTACTTGATGTCGCAAATAACACCTCCAAATATATTTGAAGGCTATTATGAAAAAGGAATTAACTTTACAATGGCTTCACCTGTCAATTTCATTTACTTTTTTGGTTATCCTTTGTCATTATTAGTTGCTTTGCCAGTAGGTTTTATTTGCGGGGTCTTGTATGGCATGTTCCGAATTGCAGTTATGAACTATGATTATTGGATAATATTATTATTTATTAAAATACATTACACCATCGTTAGAATTCTAACTATGGGTGAAACGTACGCACTCACGGATCCAAAATTTATAATTCTTTGTTTTATTGCTTTGGTTTATACTTTATTTGTTTGCTTAATGAAACGTCGGGAGAAAGTTTATGCGATTTAGTTTAATTCTTCCGATTTATAATGTTCAGGATTATTTAGAAGATTGTCTGTCGTCTATTCATAATCAAAACTTTAAAGATTTTGAATGCTTATTAATAGATGATGGGTCAACGGATCATTCTTCTGATATTTGTGAGAGATTCGTAGAGGAAGATAGTAAGTTTAAATATTTTTATAAGAAAAACGGTGGGCTTTCTGATGCAAGGAATTTTGGGCTTGACAGGGCGGTAGGTGAATATGTGTTTTTTATTGATTCAGATGACTTGATATCTACGAATGCTCTGTCTGAGGTGGATTCATGCATCTCAAAACATATGTCAGATATAGTTTATTTCGACTATAAAAAATTTCATGCTGAAAAAGATGAACCTCTTCCTCAATTTGAATTATCTGTGCCGTCTAATTCAATCCGTAAAATCTCTAATGTTATTTTAACTAAGAAGCCTAACTTTGCATGGGCGAGAGTAGCAAAGAGAGAGATGTACATTAAAAATCGCTTTCCGGTCGGATTTATCTACGAAGACGTTCTCACGTCGCCTTTATTATCAGCTAGAGCCAGAGCGGTTAGCTACATTGAACATGAGTTATATGGTTATAGGAAAAGATCTAATTCAATTACAACCGGATCAGCTGAAAAGCAATTTAGATTGTTTGAAACGTTAAGATTATTGAAAGAAAATGTTATTCGAGAAAACATTGACATTAAATTCTACACTACTGCTTTTGTAAATCTCATCCAGTCTTGCTTAGTGAGTTTAGTGCGGATTGATGATCGTAAAATACGCCAAAAGTATATAGATTTAATATTGACTGAATATAACAAGCTAAGCTATCGAGATATTTTTAATTGTTGGTCATATAGAAAATACAAAATATTATCATTATTATCAAAAAATAAAATCTCTCTTTTCTTATTAAGTGCTGCTCTGAGGCAGATTGTAGTTTTCTCAGATAAACAAAGGTAAAGAATGAAGTTAATTACATATGTTGTTAGCCATAAACAATATGAATTCCCTGACAGTACAAATTTTGTGCCGTTGCAAGTTGGCACCGCTCCAGCGGCTATTTCGCAAAATACTGTGCGTGATTCAACTGGCGACAACATCGCCCATCTAAATTCATCATTCTGCGAACTCACCGCAGCCTATTGGATATGGAAGAACTCTCAGGAAGACATTGTCGGACTCGCGCACTACCGTCGATATTTTGCATCATCAACTAGTAACCTGATGGTTAAGGGGAAGCGTATCGCCTCTCCTGAAGAGATGATGAATCTTCTGGAGAATGCTGATATTCTGGTTGCTAAACCACGTAATTATTATATTACGAGCATTAAAAGCCATTATATACATGCTCATCATGAATCGGACTACACTCAACTGCGAGATGAAATAGCGCGACAACAACCTGATTATCTCTCAGATTTTGATGATGTTATGGGGGGCACTAAGATCAGCCTGTACAATATGTTCGTCTGTAAAAAAGCATTGATAGATGAATATTTTGCCTGGCTCTTCCCTCTATTGTTCGCGCTTGAACAAAAAATTGCTTATCAGAATTATGATGCGTACCAAAAACGCGTCTTTGGGTTTATGGCAGAAAGACTTTTCAATGTGTGGCTTCATCATCAGCGCAATCGACTGAGGATTAAATATATGCCGGTGGTCAATATTGATGGTGAGAACCTCCTTCTGAAGGGGATTGGATTATTAAAACGACATTTTTGGGGAACAAAATGACAGTCGCTATTGTTGGTGCAGGTATCTCTGGGGCCGTTATCGCCAGGCTGTTAGCTGAGCAAGGAATATCATCCGTTGTTTTTGATAAGCGCTCGCATATTGCAGGAAACTGCCATTCTGAACGTGATCCGCAGACTAATGTCATGCTGCACGTCTATGGTCCGCATATCTTCCACACAGATGATAAAGAAGTCTGGGACTTCGTAAATGCTTATTCTGAATTCATGCCTTACACAAACCGCGTAAAGGCTGTTTACAAGGGCAATGTCTATCTGCTGCCTGTTAACCTGCACACCATTAACCAGTTTTTCAATAAAACGCTACGTCCTGACGAAGCTCGGGCGTTTATTGAATCAAAAGCGGATAAATCAATTGTCGATCCGCAAAACTTTGAAGAACAAGCAATCAGCATGATTGGCCGTGAGCTCTACGAGGCGTTCTTCAAGGGATACACGCGCAAGCAATGGGGCGTTGAACCAACGGAATTGCCTGCCAGTATTTTGAAGCGTTTGCCGCTGCGCTTCAATTACAACGACAATTATTTTAATCATCAGTATCAGGGCATGCCTAAAGAAGGCTATACCGAGATGGTCGCAAAAATTCTCGACCATGAGATGATTGAGGTCAGAACGGATACTGAGTTTTCTGCGGCAGAAAGCACTGCGTATGAACATGTGTTCTGGTCAGGAGCCCTGGATGGATACTTTAACTTCAGCGAAGGGCGGCTTGGCTATCGCACATTGGACTTTGAAAAATTCTCCGCGGAAGGCGACTATCAGGGTACAGCAGTGATCAACTATTGTGAAGAAGACGTACCTTATACTCGTATCACCGAGCATAAGCATTTTTCACCCTGGGAATCACACGAAAATACTACCTGCTATCGTGAGTTTAGCCGTTTTTGTACCGAAAACGATGTGCCTTATTACCCGATTCGTATGGTAAAAGAGAAAGAATTATTAAACCGCTATCTCGACAAGGCCATGGCACTCCGTAATACAACTTTTGTTGGCCGTCTGGGTACCTATCGCTATCTTGATATGGATGTCACTATCCGCGAAGCTATTGATGTGGCAAACAAATATCTCGAATGCCAAAAAAATCAGGAGCCGATGCCCGTATTTAATATAAATCCGCGATAAAATCAGGTGTGGTCATGGATACGGATAATTTTTTGAATAAATATAACCCGTTGCTATGCAAATTTTTTCTGGCGGCCTCGGATTTTATATTTTTTAACGTTTCACTCGCACTTTCAATTGGTTGTGTGTATTGGATTTTTAACGATCTCTATCGTTTTATCCCCGATAACCAACTTGAGATGCGTATCATTTCCCACATCATATTAAGTATAATTTGTGTGGGATGGTTCTGGGTTCGGTTGCGGCATTATTCCTATCGAAAACCATTTTGGTTTGAATTAAAGGAAATTATCCGTACTATCGTAATTTTTGCTGTTTTTGACCTGGCGCTTGTTGCCTTTTCTAAATGGCAGTTCTCACGATATGTGTGGGTTTTTTGCTGGACCTTTGCCTTAATCCTGCTTCCATTCTTTAGAGCCATGACGAAGCATCTTCTTAATCGTCTTGGTATCTGGAAGAAAAAAACCATCATCATGGGAAGCGGAAGCAATGCTGTTGAGGCTTACTTCGCGTTGCAGAGCGAAGAAATGCTCGGTTTCGATGTCGTGGCCTTCTATGATGAAGAATCTACGGAATCGATGCTCCAGGGACTGCCTGTTTTGCGTGACCCCGAAATTCTTTGGCAGATGAAGAAAACAGGGGATATTCATTTCATCGTCGCATTTGAAATGGAAAACAGCGATAAGACCCTAAACTGGTTGCGAGAACTGTCAAAGAAAGACTGTCGTTCTGTTACGGTGATACCTTCTTTACGAGGTTTACCGCTATATAATACCGATATGTCATTTATCTTCAGCCACGAAGTTATGCTTCTTCGAATCCATAATAATCTGGCGAAGAGGACTTCTCGTTTCCTGAAACGCACATTCGATATTGTTTGTTCGTCACTGATCATCCTGGTTGCGTCACCTTTGCTTATTTATCTCTGGTATAAAGTGACACGTGATGGTGGCCCGGCAATCTATGGACATATGCGCGTCGGGCGACATGGTAAGCTTTTCCCATGTTATAAATTCCGCTCTATGGTCCTGAATTCACAGGAGGTTTTGCAAAAGCTTCTTGATTCGGATCCGGCGGCCCGTGAAGAGTGGGATCGTGATTTCAAGTTAAAAAATGACCCCAGGATCACTTCGGTAGGTCGGTTTATTCGGAAAACTAGCCTTGATGAACTGCCTCAGTTATTCAACGTCCTTAAAGGGCAAATGAGTCTGGTTGGGCCGCGTCCTATTATTTCTGAAGAACTGCCTCGATATGATGATAATGTCGATTACTATCTGATGGCGAAACCTGGCATGACAGGTTTATGGCAGGTGAGTGGCCGTAATGATGTTGATTACGATACGCGCGTCTACTTTGACTCCTGGTATGTAAAAAACTGGTCGCTCTGGAATGATATCGCGATTCTGTTCAAAACTGTGAAGGTCGTTCTTCATCGTGATGGTGCATATTAATGCACCAATACGCGGGTTTTATATGGTTTAAGACCATTCTAAATAAGACATCTATTGCTACCTTCTGGACTCTAACCTGAGTTAACATGTTCTTCACTTTACCCGCCGGCTCCTTTACGGCGGGGTATCCACACCTGACAGGAGTATGTAATGTCCAAGCAACAGATCGGCGTTGTCGGTATGGCAGTGATGGGGCGCAACCTGGCGCTCAACATCGAAAGCCGTGGTTATACCGTCTCCGTTTTCAACCGCTCCCGTGATAAGACCGAAGAAGTCATCGCTGAGAATCCGGGTAAGAAACTGGTTCCTTTCTATACGGTTAAAGAGTTTGTTGAATCTCTGGAAACGCCTCGTCGTATCCTGTTAATGGTGAAAGCGGGCGCAGGTACCGATGCAGCCATCGATTCCCTGAAACCTTATCTGGACAAAGGCGACATCATCATTGATGGTGGTAACACCTTCTTCCAGGACACCATTCGTCGTAACCGTGAACTCTCTGCTGAAGGTTTCAACTTCATCGGTACCGGTGTTTCCGGTGGTGAAGAGGGCGCGCTGAAAGGCCCATCTATCATGCCTGGCGGCCAGAAAGAAGCGTACGAGCTTGTTGCGCCAATCCTGACCAAAATCGCTGCAGTTGCGGAAGATGGTGAGCCGTGTGTGACCTATATCGGTCCGGACGGTGCAGGCCACTATGTTAAGATGGTTCACAACGGCATCGAATACGGCGATATGCAGCTGATTGCTGAAGCCTACTCTCTGCTGAAGGGGGGCCTGAACCTTTCCAACGAAGAACTCGCAGAGACCTTCACTGAGTGGAACAAAGGCGAGCTGAACAGCTATCTGATCGACATCACCAAAGATATCTTCACGAAGAAAGATGAAGAGGGTAAATACCTGGTCGATGTGATTCTTGACGAAGCGGCGAACAAAGGTACCGGCAAATGGACCAGCCAGAGCTCTCTGGACCTGGGCGAACCGCTGTCTCTGATCACTGAATCCGTATTCGCTCGTTACATCTCTTCTCTGAAAGATCAGCGCGTTGCGGCTTCCAAAGTGCTGTCTGGTCCGCAGGCTAAACCAGCTGCTGACAAAGCGGAATTCGTTGAGAAGGTTCGTCGTGCTCTGTACTTGGGCAAAATCGTCTCTTACGCGCAGGGTTTCTCTCAGTTACGCGCGGCTTCTGACGAAAACAACTGGGATCTGAACTACGGTGAAATCGCGAAGATCTTCCGTGCAGGTTGCATCATCCGCGCCCAGTTCCTGCAGAAAATCACCGATGCCTATGCTGAAAATGCAGGTATCGCGAACCTGCTTCTGGCACCTTACTTTAAGAAGATTGCTGACGAATACCAGCAGGCGCTGCGTGATGTGGTTGCATACGCTGTACAGAACGGTATTCCTGTGCCGACCTTCTCCGCTGCAGTGGCGTATTACGACAGCTATCGCGCTGCCGTACTGCCTGCCAACCTGATCCAGGCGCAGCGTGACTACTTCGGTGCGCATACGTATAAACGTACGGATAAAGAAGGTGTGTTCCACACCGAATGGCTGGATTAATCTAATTAGTTCTGCCATTCCATCAAGCCCGGTAGCGATACCGGGCTTTTTTATCTCGCCAAGTCCACTCACTTTTGAACGGAATAGATTGCGTGAAAATTCTCGTCACCGGTGGTGCCGGTTTTATCGGTTCCGCGGTTATCCGACATATTATTAATAATACTCAAGATTGCGTTGTTAACGTTGATAAATTGACCTATGCCGGTAATCTGGAATCCTTGCGTGAAGTAAGCGATAGTGACCGCTATGTTTTTGAACATGCTGATATATGCGACAAAATTGCAATGGAAAAGATTTTTGCCGCTCATCAACCCGATGCAGTAATGCACCTGGCGGCAGAAAGCCATGTTGATCGCTCCATCACTGGGCCAGCTGCATTTATTGAAACAAATATTGTAGGCACTTACGTCCTGTTAGAAACGAGCCGCGCTTACTGGTCTGCACTGGATGAGCGGGCTAAATCGACATTTCGTTTTCACCATATTTCAACAGATGAAGTTTATGGCGATTTACCCCATCCTGATGAGCATCACAGCTCCTCTTCGTTACCGCTCTTTACCGAAAAAACAGCGTATGCGCCAAGCAGTCCCTATTCCGCATCAAAAGCATCAAGCGATCATTTAGTTCGTGCATGGATCCGCACCTACGGACTGCCGGGGATTGTCACTAACTGCTCCAATAACTATGGTCCTTTTCATTTCCCAGAGAAATTAATTCCACTCGTCATCCTTAATGCTCTCGAAAATAAGGCATTACCTATTTATGGCAAAGGTGACCAGATCCGCGATTGGCTATATGTTGAAGATCATGCACGTGCGTTGTATGCCGTTCTGACTACGGGTAAAACTGGCGAAACATATAATATTGGCGGCTACAACGAGAAGAAAAATATTGAGGTAGTTCATACAATATGCGATCTGCTGGATGAAATTGTTCCAAAAACAACCTCTTATCGGGACCAGATCACCTACGTAACCGATCGTCCTGGACACGATCGTCGTTATGCCATTGATGCCCGTAAAATTACAGCTGAACTAGGTTGGAAACCTCAGGAGACGTTTGAGAGTGGCATTCGAAAAACAGTCGAATGGTATTTGAACAACCAGGAATGGGTTTCTAATGTTCAAAGCGGTGCTTACAAAAGCTGGATTGAGCAGAATTATGGAGAGCGCAAGAAATGACGAAGCGTAAAGGTATCATTTTAGCTGGCGGTTCTGGTACGCGTCTTTATCCCGTAACGATGGCGGTAAGTAAACAGCTCCTGCCAATTTACGATAAACCGATGATCTATTACCCGCTTTCTACGTTAATGCTGTCGGGTATCAAGGACATTTTGATTATCAGCACGCCACAAGATACGCCTCGTTTCGAACAATTGCTGGGGGATGGCAGCCAATGGGGATTGCGCCTGCAGTATAAAGTACAGCCTAGTCCTGATGGACTGGCGCAGGCCTTTATTCTGGGTGAAGAATTTATCGGTGATGACAATTGTGCTCTGGTGTTAGGTGACAACATTTTCTATGGTCATGATTTACCCAGATTACTCGAGGATGCAGCCAGCCAGGAAAAAGGCGCGACCGTTTTTGCCTATCATGTCAGTGACCCGGAGCGTTATGGTGTCGTTGAATTTGATAAAGAAGGTGCAGCAATTGGCATTGAAGAAAAGCCTGAAAAGCCGAAGAGTAATTACGCGATAACCGGCCTCTATTTTTATGATAATGATGTTATTGAGATGGCCAAAACCTTACGCCCGTCGGCACGTGGTGAGCTTGAAATAACAGACATCAATCGTCTTTACATGCAGAAGGGACAATTGTCGGTAGCGATGATGAGACGCGGTTATGCCTGGCTTGATACCGGAACACATCAGAGTATGATCGAGGCGAGCAACTTTATTGCCACTATCGAAGAACGGCAGGGGCTGAAAGTATCCTGTCCTGAAGAGATTGCTTTCCGTCGGGGATTCATCAATGCGGAGCAGCTTCAGTTGCTTGCCGAGCCATTAAAAAAGACGGGTTATGGTCAATATCTGTTAAATCTCATTAAGGGATTAGTCTGATTTGAGCTCAACTGTTAATTTTCTTTTTTTTAGCTCGGATAGTCGTCAAATGCAGCGTTGATGCTGGTGTAAAGGCGACTAACATGGCGTTTGGATGGTTCCTGATACGGAGAAAAAGCCCTTGCCCGGCAGGGGGTGAATCTTGACAGGGAATTGGCATTAGCGCTAAAAATCCACCAGTTAATCATTGTGGTGGGCCTTTGAATGTCACCAGAAACTCATACTGAAGAAGTCAAGTAAATGAAAATAACAATCTCCGGAACAGGCTATGTTGGACTCTCGAACGGTATTCTGATTGCCCAGAACCATGAAGTGGTTGCGCTGGATATCGTGCAGTCCAAAGTGGATATGCTCAACCAGAAGAAATCGCCAATTGTTGACAAAGAAATCCAGGATTATCTTACTCATAAAGAACTGAATTTCCGCGCTACTACGGATAAAGAAGATGCCTACCGCGATGCGGATTACGTCATCATTGCCACTCCTACCGACTACGATCCGAAAACGAATTATTTCAACACATCCACTGTAGAAGCGGTCATTAAAGACGTTATCACAATCAACCCGAACGCGGTGATGGTGATTAAGTCAACCATTCCGGTAGGTTTCACTAAATCCATTAAAGAAGAGTTGGGCATCGATAACGTCTTCTTCTCGCCAGAGTTCCTGCGCGAGGGCAGGGCGTTATACGATAACCTGCATCCTTCCCGTATCGTGATTGGTGAGCGTTCTGAACGTGCTGAGCGCTTTGCTGCCCTACTGCAGGAAGGAGCAATTAAGAAAGATATTCCGGTACTGTTTACCGACTCCACTGAAGCGGAGGCGATTAAGCTTTTCGCAAATACCTACCTGGCAATGCGTGTCGCTTACTTCAACGAACTGGACAGCTACGCTGAGAGCCTGGGTTTGAACACCCGCCAGATTATCGAAGGCGTTTGTCTCGATCCGCGCATTGGTAACCACTATAACAACCCGTCATTTGGCTACGGTGGTTACTGCCTGCCAAAAGATACCAAGCAGCTGCTGGCCAACTATCAGGCTGTGCCAAACAACCTGATTTCAGCCATTGTGGATGCCAACCGCACGCGTAAGGATTTCATTTCTGATTCCATCCTCGCGCGTCAGCCGAAAGTGGTGGGTGTATATCGTCTGATCATGAAGAGCGGTTCCGATAACTTCCGCGCCTCGTCCATTCAGGGGATCATGAAGCGTATTAAAGCGAAGGGTGTTCAGGTCATTATTTATGAACCTGCAATGCAGGAAGATGAGTTCTTCCATTCACGCGTGATTCGCGATCTGGATGCATTCAAGCAGGAAGCGGACGTGATCATCTCTAACCGCATGGCAGCAGAACTGGCAGACGTGGCGGATAAAGTGTATACCCGAGATCTGTTTGGTAGCGACTGATATTTGCGTTAAGCACGTAAAAAACCCGGCCAGTGTGCCGGGTTTTTTGTTTTAGACGTTGTAGAAAGCGCGATACCAGTCCACGAAGTTTTTCACCCCGTCTTTGACTGAGGTCTGCGGTTTAAAGCCAATAACGTCATACAACGCTTTCGTATCCGCGCTGGTTTCCAGCACGTCACCTGGTTGAATCGGCATCATGTTTTTCTCTGCTTCTTTGCCGAGTGCTTCTTCCAGCGCCGTAATGTAATCCATAAGCTCAACCGGAGAGCTGTTACCAATGTTATAAACGCGATAAGGCGCGGAACTGGTCGCCGGCGAACCGGTTTCGACAGTCCAGTTTTCATCAGCCTGAGGGATGACATCCTGTAGGCGGAGAATAGCTTCGGCGATGTCATCAATATAGGTAAAGTCGCGCTTCATCTTGCCGTAGTTGTAGACATCAATGCTTTTGCCTTCGATCATCGCCTTTGTAAACTTAAACAGCGCCATGTCCGGACGTCCCCACGGGCCATACACGGTAAAGAAACGCAGACCAGTGGTCGGCAGGTTATACAGATGGGAATAAGTATGCGACATCAGCTCATTGGCTTTTTTGGTCGCCGCGTACAGTGACACCGGGTGGTCTACCG
Organism: Enterobacter cloacae subsp. cloacae ATCC 13047; assembly: GCF_000025565.1. Classification (NCBI taxonomy): domain Bacteria; kingdom Pseudomonadati; phylum Pseudomonadota; class Gammaproteobacteria; order Enterobacterales; family Enterobacteriaceae; genus Enterobacter; species Enterobacter cloacae. Next base: position 3,405,081 of record NC_014121.1, on the reverse strand, counting down.
AGTCGTCAGTAGAGAAGGGCATCTTGCGGTTCAGACCATAAACGGAGCTTGATGAGGCATACAGCAGATGCTGAACGTTGTTATGGCGACAGCCTTCCAGCACGTTAAGGTGACCGACCAGGTTAGCATCCGCATACGCGTGCGGATTTTCCAGCGAGTAGCGCACACCTGCTTGTGCGGCCAGATGTATCACGCGATCAAACTTCTCAGAGGCAAACAGCGCTGCCATGGCTTCACGATCGGCTAACTCCATCTTGTGGAAGGTGAAATTCCCGGATTTCAGTAAATCCAGACGTGCCAGCTTGAGATTGACGTCGTAGTAGTCGTTCAGATTATCAATACCGACGACCTGGTGTCCGGCATCCAGCAAGCGTTTGCTGACATGCGATCCGATAAATCCTGCCGCGCCCGTAACCAAAAATTTCATATCTTCCTCGTTAACTCTTCGTTCTTGTCGATGCCTGAGACATCAGAATTGCTATATGATAGCGCGTTGGCCGCGAGTTATATAACCCATCTTTCCGATATAACTCATCGGATTCTGATAGAAAAATCGCTGGCAACAGATACACTATGTAGACATCACTTTTTTTGCCCTTTTTCATCTGTTAGGGATTGTATGACGCAGAACAACAATACTCCGGTTAATAGCAGTAATGGTCCGGAGCAAATTGATTTACTTGATTTAGTGCTACAGCTGTGGCGTGGAAAGTGGGTAATTGGCGCTTTTGTTGCTGTTTTTATCATCATTGCGGGTATTTACATCACCGTTGCAAAAGAAAAATGGACCTCGTCCGCGATCATTTCCCAGCCGGATGCGGCGCAGATTGCCACATACGCGAATGCACTGAATATTCTTTACGGTAGTGCGGCACCTTCAATGCAGGATATCCAAAACCGTGCCATTGGTCGTTTCAATTCCTCATTTTCTGCTTTAGCTCAGGCGCTTGAAAATCAGGAAATGCCAGAAAAACTGACCATCGATTCTACCGTTAAAGGGCAAGCGTTGCCGTTGAGCGTCACGTATCAAGGTGAATCTGCTGAAGCTGCGCAGAAGCAGCTGGCGCAATACATTCAGCAAGTAGACGAGCAAACGGCGAAGGAACTTGCGCTCGATCTTAAAGATAACATTAAGCAGCAGATTACCACGCTAAATGACTCTCTTGAAAACCAGGAGAAAGTTGCTCAGGAGCAAAAAGATCTGCGTATCCAACAGATCACTGAGGCGCTTAAGAATGCGGAAGCGGCGAAAATTACCACCCCGCAGATCCAGCAAACTCAGGACGTGACTCAGGAAACCATGTTCCTGCTGGGAAGCGAAGCGCTGAAATCGATGATTGATAACGAAGCGTCTCGTCCACTGGTCTTCCCTGGTGCGTATTATCAGACCAAACAAAACTTACTGGATATTGAGAAGCTAAACGTTAAGCCGGACACTATTCATGTCTATCGTTACGTCATGAAGCCGGATCTTCCTATCCGACGTGACAGCCCGAAAAAGGCCATCACGTTAATTCTGGCAGTCTTGCTCGGTGGGATTATCGGTTCAGGTGTGGTTCTCGGCCGCAACGCGTTGCGTAACTACAAACCAAAAGCCTGACTTGCAGATAAAAAAAACCGGGGAAATTCCCCGGTTTTTTTATTTATGCCGCTTACGAAGATTCTCAATCACCGCCGTTAAATCCAGCTCCTGATCCTGCAGCAGCACCAGCAGGTGATACATCAAATCAGACGCTTCGTTGGTCAGCTCTTCGCGGTCATGCACCGTCGCGGCCAGCGCGGTCTCAACGCCTTCTTCACCCACTTTCTGCGCAATACGCTTGGTGCCGCTTGCATACAGCTTCGCCGTATACGAACTGGAAGGATCTGCCGTTTTACGCTCAGCCAGTAACTGCTCCAGTTGATACAGGAACAGCCACTGGTGGCTTGCCTCTCCGAAGCAACTGCTGGTGCCTTTATGGCAGGTGGGACCGATGGGGTTAGCCAGAACCAGCAGAGTATCGTTGTCGCAATCCGGCGTAATGCTAACCACATTCAGGAAGTGGCCAGAGGTTTCCCCTTTGGTCCACAGGCGCTGTTTCGTGCGCGAGAAAAAGGTCACTTTACCGCTGTCGACCGTTTTCGCCAGCGCCTCCTGGTTCATATATCCCAGCATCAGCACTTCACCGGAAACGGCATGCTGGACAACCACGGGCAGTAATCCGTCCGTTTTTTCCCAGTCCAGCTGCGCCTGTTGTTGCTCTGTTAACATACCCTGATCTCCACGCCCTGGTCGGCCAGGTACGTTTTTAACTCACCAATATTGATAATCTGTTTGTGGAACACGGAAGCCGCCAGCGCGCCGTCAACGTTCGCATCGCGGAAGGCTTCCAGGAAGTGTTCCATAGTGCCCGCGCCGCCGGAGGCGATCAGCGGTACGTGACAAACCGCACGCACTTTTTTCAGCTGTTCCAGATCGTAACCGTTACGCACGCCGTCCTGGTTCATCATGTTCAGCACAATTTCGCCCGCGCCACGTTTTTGCACTTCCTGAACCCAGTCCAGCGTCTCCCATTGGGTCACGCGGGTACGGCTTTCGTCGCCAGTATACTGGTTGACGTGATACTTGCCGGTGGCCGCGTCATACCAGGTGTCGATCCCGACAACAATACACTGCACGCCAAAGCGATCGGCCAGACGGGTGATCAGCTCCGGGTCGGCCAGCGCAGGGGAGTTGATTGAAATTTTGTCGGCACCAAAGGAGAGGATTTTCGCCGCATCTTCTGCAGACTTAATCCCGCCCGCCACGCAGAACGGAATATCAATCACTTCTGCGACGCGCGCGACCCAGCTTTTGTCCACCACGCGGCCATCGCTGGAGGCGGTGATATCATAAAATACCAGTTCGTCTGCACCTTCATCGGCATAGCGTTTTGCCAGTGGGACGATGTCGCCGATGATCTCGTGGTTGCGGAACTGCACGCCTTTTACGACTTGGCCGTCACGTACGTCCAGGCAAGGGATTATCCGTTTTGCCAGCATTGAATCGCCTCCGTCACAGTAAATTTTCCTTCCAGCAGGGCCCGGCCCACAATCACACCCTTGACGCCGGTCCCGCGCAGCGCGGCGATGTCATTAATATCACCTATGCCACCAGAGGACTGAAACGCCACCTGCGGATAGCGGGTGCAAACTTCTTGATATAAAGAAACGTTAGAGCCTGCCAGCGTGCCGTCGCGAGAGATATCGGTGCACAGCACGTGCTTCAGACCAACGGGCAGATAAATATCCACCAGCTCCTCCAGGGTAACGCCAGAATTCTCCTGCCAGCCGCTTACCGCTACCTGCTTGTTACCCTGTTCATCGATACGGACATCCAGGGCCAGCACCAGCGCGTCGGCACCAAAGCGGCGGAACCAGCCTTTCACCGTGTCGGGGTCTTTGACCGCCGTCGAGCCGACCACCACGCGCGCCACGCCCGCGTCCAGCAGTGCCGCAATGTCATCTTCCGTGCGCACACCGCCACCAACCTGTACGGGGACATCCACGCCCGCCACCAGTTTTTTTAACAGTGGGATCTGGCGTTTTGCCGGATCTTTCGCGCCCGTTAAATCCACCAGGTGCAGCACCTGCGCACCCTGAGCGGCATAATCCTGCAGGCGGGGCAGCGGATCGTTACCGTAGTCGCGCTGCTGGCCGTAATCACCCTGATGAAGACGAACAACCGTGCCGTCAATTAAGTCTAAAGCGGGAATAATCATCACATCTCCAGGAAGTTTTTCAGCAGCTGAGCGCCTGCGGCACCCGAACGTTCCGGGTGAAACTGCACGCCGAAGAAGTTATCTTTCTGCACTGCCGCGGTAAACGCCTCGCCATAATTGCACTGGGCGATGGTGTAAGGATTCACCGGCATGGCGTAGCTGTGCACGAAGTAGAAGTAAGCGCCATCCTCAATGCCGCGAAACAGTCTGTCACCCGCTTTCGCATAAACGCGGTTCCAGCCCATATGTGGCAGTGGTAAACCGTGATCGGCCATTTTTGGCACGTCTTCTTCAATAATACCCAGCAGTTCGACGCCGTTGCTCTCTTCACTACGACGGCCGAGCAGTTGCATACCCAGGCAAATCCCGAGCACTGGCTGGGTACAGGCTTTGATGAGATCGACCAGTTCACGCTCGTGGATCTGATCCATCGCCGCCTGCGCGGTGCCTACACCAGGCAGGAAGAGTTTGTCTGCGCGCAGCACGACGTCCGGGTCACGGCTCACCACCGGCTCGTAGCCGTGGCGCGCAATGGCCGATTTCACGGAGTTCAGGTTGGCGCATCCGGTATCCAGAATCACCACATTCATTACAGCACTCCTTTTGATGAGGGCAGGGCGTCACCTTCCACACGAATTGCCTGGCGCAGGGTACGGCCAAAGGCCTTGAACAGGCTCTCCACTCGGTGGTGGTCGTTCTTGCCTTTGGTCTTCAGGTGCAGCGTCAGGCCCATGGTGTAGGACAATGAACGGAAGAAGTGCTCCACCATTTCGGTGCTGAGATCGCCCACGCGCTGGTAGGTGAAATCGGCTTTATATTCCAGGTGCGGACGACCGGAGATATCCATCGCACAGCGCGCCAGGCACTCATCCATTGGCAGAACAAACCCAAAACGGTTGATGCCACGTTTGTCGCCCAGGGCCAGCTTCAGCGCTTCGCCCAGCGCCAGACCGGTGTCTTCAACGGTGTGGTGGTCGTCAATGTAGAGATCGCCTTTAACCGTAATCTCCATGCGGAAGCCGCCGTGGGTGGCAATCTGATCCAGCATGTGGTCGAAGAAACCCACCCCAGTGTGGATCTTGCTGCCGCCTTCGCGATCCAGCCACACCTTCACGTCAATCTGTGTCTCTTTGGTGTTGCGTTCTACGTGCGAGTAGCGGTCACGTTTGGTGAGCTGCTCGCCAATCTTTACCCAGTTGAGATCGTCGCGGTTGTAGCGCAGCCCGGTGATGCCCATATTTTCGGCAAGCGTAATGTCGGTGGCGCGATCGCCAATAACGTAGCTGTTAGCTTTATCCAGGACATCTTCCAGCAGATAGCGTTCTACCAGTTTCACCTTCGGCTTGCGGCAGTCGCACGCATCGGCAGGCAGATGTGGGCAAATCAGCACCTCATCAAATACCACCCCCTGAGAGGTGAGTACCTGCATCATCAGATTATGCGGGCCGTCAAAGTCGGCCTGCGGGAAGCTGTCGGTACCCAGACCGTCCTGGTTGGTGATCATCACCAGCTTATATCCGGCTTTCTGCAGTTTCAGCAGCACCGGGATCACGTCTGGTTCAAAAGCCAGTTTGTCGAAACGATCGACCTGAAAATCGGTTGGTGGCTCCGAAATCAGGGTGCCGTCTCGGTCGATAAAGAGGATCTTCTGGCTCATACTTTCTCCGCTTTCAGTGCGTCAATCAGGCGCTGGCTCTCTGAACGGGTACCTACGGTAATACGCAGGCAGCCGCTCAGAGAAGGTTGTTTATTTTGATCACGTAAGATAATGCCCTGATCCCATAAAGATTTAAATACGGCACTGGAGGCGGTAAAGCGAACCAGGAGGTAGTTGGTTTCAGAGTCGAACACCTGCTCTACGCAAGGGATCGCTTTCAGGGCGGTCACCAGGTACTGTCGCTCTTCCAGGATTTGCGCCACACGCTCACGCATCGCATTAATCCCTTGCAGGGTCAGGGCCTGAGCGGCAATGTCAGCCACGGGAGTAGAAAGCGGATAGGGGGCGATCACTTTCAGCAGCAGGTCGATCACCGCTTTATTGGCCAGCGTAAACCCGCAGCGCAGACCTGCGAGCGCAAAGGCTTTCGACAGCGTACGCAGCACCACCAGGTGTGGGTACTCTTCCAGCCAGCCGGCCAGCGTCGCCTGAGGGCAGAACTCAATATAGGCTTCGTCGGCGACCACCAGTGCTTTGCCGCGGGTCATCTCCAGCAGGGTTCGGATATCCTGAGGGTTGATAATCTGCCCGGTCGGGTTGTTGGGGCTACAGACAAAGACCACCTTCACGCCGTCCAGATTGTCGGCAATTCCCTGCAGGTCCAGCTGCCAGTTCTCCAGGGAGAGCACGTTACGGCACGCCACGCCAAAGGTTTCCGCGCTGACGCTGTACATGCCGTAGGTAGGCTGGCAATACATCACCGCATCTTTACCTGGCTCGCAGAACGCGCGGATCAACAGCTCAATGCCTTCATCCGCACCGCGGCTGACCAGCACCTGCTCCGGCTTCACGCCTGCATATTGCGCATAGTTTTCAATCACTGCTTTTGGCTGACACTCCGGATAACGGTTCAGCGTCTGCTGTGACAGCTCAAACTGTACCGCTGTCGGGAATTCGTTGGCGTTCAGCCAGACATCACCGTTGCCGCCCAGGCGACGAGCAGACTGATAAGGCGTCAGTCGACGGACATTTTCCCGCGCTAATTCTTCAATGTTCATGCTTGCTCCTTCAGGGCTGCAACGCGCAGCGTAACGGCGTTTTTGTGGGCGGTCAGGCGCTCGGCGGCGGCCAGCGTCTCAATGGTGGACGCCAGCGAGGCAAACCCTTCACGGGAGAGTTCCTGCACGGTCATGCGTTTCTGGAAATCGGCCAGGCCCAGGCTGGAACAGGTCGAGGTGTAACCATACGTCGGCAGAACGTGGTTGGTGCCGGAGGCGTAATCGCCAGCGGATTCCGGGGACCAGTCGCCGAGGAAAACCGAACCTGCACTGGTGATGCTGTCGACCAGGTCGCGCGCGTTGCGGGTCTGAATAATCAGGTGCTCCGGGCCGTACTGGTTGGAGATAGCGATGCACTGGTCAAGATCGCGCGCCACAATCAGGCGGCTGGCGGATAACGCCTGGCGTGCCGTGTCGGCGCGGGGTAAGTCGGCAAGCTGACGCTCTACGGCTTCACCCACGCGTTTGGCCATATCGGCATCTGGCGTCAGTAAAATCACCTGCGAATCCGGGCCGTGTTCCGCCTGGGATAACAGGTCAGACGCCACAAAATCCGGCGTGGCGCCGCTGTCGGCAATCACCAGCACTTCCGACGGACCCGCGGGCATATCAATGGCCGCGCCATCAAGACGCTGGCTGACCTGGCGCTTGGCTTCGGTGACAAAGGCATTGCCCGGGCCGAAAATTTTGTCGACCTTCGGGATAGATTCAGTGCCAAACGCGAGGGCAGAAATCGCCTGCGCGCCGCCGACTTTAAACACTTCCTGCACGCCACAGAGTTTTGCAGCATAGAGAATTTCATCGGCAATCGGTGGTGGGGAGCAGAGCACCACTTTCTGGCAACCGGCAATACGTGCCGGGGTGGCCAACATTAATACGGTTGAGAACAGCGGGGCGGAGCCGCCAGGGATGTAAAGACCCACCGAGGCGACCGGACGGGTCACCTGCTGGCAACGCACACCCGGCAGCGTTTCCACATCAACGGTCTGCAGTTTCTGCGCGACGTGGAAGGTCTCGATGTTTTTCACCGCGACGGCCATCGCCTGTTTGATGTCATCACCCAGACGATTACTGGCATCAATGATTTCCTGTTCGGTAACCTTTAATGCATCAACTTCCGTTTTATCAAACTTTGCACTGTATTCCCGCAGCGCTTCATCGCCACGGGTTTTGACGTTATTCAGGATCTCCGTCACGGTACGGGTGATGCTTTCGGAGGCGCTGATGGCCGGGCGCATTAACAGCTCGCGCTGCTGTTCGTCAGTACACTCATTCCAGGTAATGATAGTGTTAAAGCTCATGGCAATTACTCCATCATCTTCTCAATTGGCAGCACCAGAATGGAGCTTGCGCCCAGTGCCTTCAGTTTTTCCATGGTTTCCCAGAACAGCGTTTCGCTACTGACCATGTGCATCGCCACACGCTGCTGATCGCCCGCCAGTGGCAGAATGGTAGGGCGCTCAGCACCTGGCAGCAGGGCGATCACTTCGTCCAGACGTTCGGTTGGTGCATGCATCATGATGTATTTGGATTCACGGGCCTGAATCACGCCCTGGATACGGGTCAGCAGTTTGTCGATCAACTGCTGCTTGGCGTCAGCCATTTCGCCGTCACGCTGGATCAGGCACGCTTTGGAGCGGTAGATCACTTCTACTTCGCGCAGGCCGTTCGCTTCCAGGGTGGCACCGGTCGAGACGAGGTCGCAAATGGCATCCGCCAGGCCCGCACGCGGCGCGACTTCAACAGAACCATTCAGCAGACAGGATTTAAACTGCACGCCTTTCTGATCCAGATAGCGTTTTAACAGGTGAGGGTAAGAGGTAGCGATGCGTTTGCCGTTCAGCGCGGCCGGGCCATCCCAGGCTTCATCAACCGGTGTTGCCAGCGACAGGCGGCAGCCGCCGAAGTCCAGGCGACGCAGGGTGAAGTAACGCGGATCTTCACCCTGAGCGCGACGGGTCAGGAGCTCTTCTTCCAGTACGTTTTCACCGATGATGCCAAGGTCAACGACACCGTCCATTACCAGGCCCGGGATATCGTCATCACGCACGCGCAGAATGTCGATGGGCATGTTTTCAGCCAGGGCAATCAGGCGCTGGGTGTGCAGGTTGATTTTAATCCCGCAGCGGGCCAGCAGTTCGCGTGAATCATCACTCAAACGGCCTGATTTTTGAATAGCTATGCGTAAACGTGAGTTATCTAACATTCTGTGTTCCTCGTTAACCTGTTTTAATCTGTCTGAATTTGGTCCAAAAAAAAGCCCCCGGAAGAAGATCTTCCGGGGGCTTTTTCATGCGTTCATGCACCACTGGAAGATCCAAACGTCTTCCAGCACACATCGCCTGAAAGACTAGTCAGGATGATGGTGATGATGGTGGTGTTTAAATTGAACGCGTGTCATATAAATTCTCGATGAATGCTTATTCATTTGATGTCTTTTAACCTAAACCAGTTGTGTGACACATTGCAAGGGCTTTTTTTGATCATTAATTCATTTCATATTGATGCTATGAATTGTGTGTTCTGCTGCGCTGGCGTAGCCTTATGAGAGACGAGTGAGAGTCAGGAGAATTCACATGAAAAAGGTCGCGATTGTCGGTTTAGGATGGCTGGGAATGCCGCTGGCGATGTCATTAGCCGCGAAAGGCTGGCATGTGACCGGGAGCAAAACCACGGCGGATGGCGTGGAGGCGGCGCGCATGTGCGGTATTGATGGCGTCGAGCTGCGTCTTGAACCAGAACTGGTATGTGATACTGACGATCTGGACACGCTGATGAATGTGGATGCGCTGGTCATTACGCTTCCCGCGCGTCGCAGCGGTCCGGGCGAATCATTCTATCTGCAGGCGATGCAGGAGATTGTCGACAGCGCACTGGCACACGATGTGCCGCGTATTATTTTTACCAGCTCAACCTCGGTCTACGGTGATGTTGAAGGTGTGGTGAAGGAGACTACCGAGCGCCGTCCTGTTACCGCGAGCGGAAAAGTGTTAAAAGAGCTGGAAGACTGGCTGCACAACCTGCCGGGAACGCAGGTTGATATCCTGCGTCTGGCGGGGCTGGTTGGCCCTGGGCGACACCCGGGACGCTTTTTTGCCGGCAAGTCTGCCCCCGATGGGCAACATGTGGTGAATCTGGTGCATCTAGACGATGTAGTCGGGGCAATTGAGCTCCTCTTGCAGGCTCCAAAGGGCGGGCACATCTATAATATATGTGCACCCTCTCATCCTGCGCGAAGCACATTTTACCCGCTGATGGCGCGTCAGTTGGGTCTGGCGCCACCCGTTTTTGGTGAGACAAAGGACGAAAGCAAAGGCAAAATTGTCGATGGCAACCGCATTTGTCATGAACTGGGTTTTGAGTATCAGTATCCCGATCCGCTGGTGATGCCCATGGCATAAGTCCTCCGGCGGAATCTATCGCACACCGGAAGGGGGCGAACATGAAACCGCTGCTGGATGTTCTCATTATTCTGGATGCACTGGAAAAAGAAGGCAGCTTTGCGGCTGCCTCAGCGAAGCTCTACAAAACCCCTTCAGCGCTGAGCTACACGGTTCATAAACTGGAAAGCGATCTGAATATCCAGATCCTCGATCGCTCTGGCCACCGGGCCCGCTTTACCCGCACCGGACAAATGCTGCTGGAAAAAGGGCGTGAAGTGCTGCACACCGTCCGCGAACTGGAAAAACAGGCCATCAAACTTCATCAGGGCTGGGAAAATGAACTGGTGATTGGCGTTGACGATACTTTTCCGTTTTCCCTGCTGACGCCGCTAATTGAAGCGTTTTATCAGCGCCACAGCGTGACCCGGCTGATTTTTATTAATGGTGTACTGGGCGGCTCCTGGGAGGCCTTGGTTCAGGGGAGGGCGGATATCATCGTCGGCGCATTACATGAACCTCCTCAACTGAGCGATTTTGGGTTTGCCCGCCTCGGGATACTTGAGCAAGTTTTTGCGGTTGCTCCGCATCATCCGCTGGCCCGGGAGCCCGAGCCCATTAACCGGCGCGTTATTAAAGGTTACCGTGCCATTGTGGTGGGCGACAGCTCGCGGCCGGAATGTGCCGTATCGTCGCAACTGCTTGATGAGCAGGAGGCCATTACCGTTTTTGATTTTAAAACCAAGCTGGAATTGCAAATCAGTGGGCTGGGTTGCGGCTATTTACCTCGCTATCTGGCGCAGCGATTTCTTGATAGCGGCGCGCTGATTGAAAAACAGGTGCTGGCTCAAAGCAGTAATGAATCGGTCTGGGTTGGCTGGAATGAACAAACGGCGGGGTTAGCCAGCGCCTGGTGGCGGGACGAAATTTTAGCAAATAGTGCTATCGCCGCTGTCTATACGCAGAGCAGCGTCCATAAATCAGCCAGTTAGCGCAGGAATATTTACAATGCCTTTGTAAAGTATTGCGTTTTGTATCTGATGTGGGGCAAAATGCGCCGCAGCAACCAAAGGAATAATCGACGATATAAAAGGCGTCGGTTATTTTTTTTTGCATGTATGAAACGAAACTAAAAACCAAGAGGCCGGGCTTCGTACCGGATAGATATTTACTAAAATCCGACAGTTGTTGTCGCTGAGGAAGAAAGAAATGGGGCAATTTTTCGCTTACGTGGCGGTTATCACCGTAAAGGAGAATAACTATGTCGCATAACGCAACTCCAAACACCTCTCGCGTGGAATTACGTAAAACACTTACGTTGATTCCGGTTGTTATGATGGGCCTTGCCTATATGCAACCAATGACGCTGTTCGATACATTCGGTATCGTATCAGGCCTTACTGACGGTCACGTGGCAACGGCGTATGCCTTTGCACTGGTCGCTATTCTCTTTACAGCGCTGAGCTACGGTAAACTGGTTCGCCGTTTCCCGTCTGCAGGCTCTGCCTACACCTATGCTCAGAAATCCATTAGCCCGGCGGTTGGCTTTATGGTGGGCTGGTCATCCCTGCTGGACTACCTGTTCATGCCGATGATCAACATTCTGCTGGCAAAAATTTACTTCGAAGCGCTGGTACCTTCCGTACCGTCGTGGCTCTTTGTTGTTGCGTTAGTGGCCTTTATGACCATCTCTAACCTGCGCAGCATTAAGACCGTGGCGAACTTCAACACCCTGATTGTTATTCTGCAAATGGGTATTGTTGCGGTTATTGTGGGTTTGATCATTTACGGTGTTTCTCACGGTGAAGGCGCGGGCACGCTGGTCAGCTCTCGTCCGTTCTGGTCTGAAGGGGCACATGTGGTGCCGATGATCACCGGTGCGACTATTCTGTGCTTCTCGTTCCTGGGCTTCGACGGTATCTCTTCTCTGTCTGAAGAGACCAAAGATGCAGAACGCGTGATCCCACGAGCCATTTTCCTGACTGCGTTGATTGGTGGCATGATCTTCATTGGTGCCTCCTACTTCCTGCAGCTCTACTTCCCGGATATCTCTCGTTTCAAAGAGCCGGATGCTTCACAGCCTGAAATCATGCTGTATGTCGCAGGGAAAACCTTCCAGTGGGGCGTACTGATCTTCTCCAGCGTTACCGTTCTGGCTTCTGGTATGGCTGCGCATGCAGGGGTTTCTCGCCTGATGTATGTAATGGGTCGTGACGGTGTGTTCCCAACCCGTTTCTTCGGCTACGTTCATCCGAAATGGCGTACTCCGGCGTGGAACGTGCTGTTGGTTGGCGCAATCGCCCTGATGGCCATTAAATTTGACCTGGTGACGGCAACGGCACTGATTAACTTTGGTGCGCTGGTGGCCTTTACCTTTGTTAACCTCTCCGTGATCTCGCAGTTCTGGATCCGTGAGAAGCGCAACAAAACGCTGAAAGACCACTTCAATTACCTGGTTCTGCCAATGTGCGGTGCGCTGACGGTCGGTGCATTGTGGATTAACCTGGAAGAGAGCTCTATGATTCTGGGGCTGATCTGGGGTGGTATTGGTCTGGTTTACCTGGCCTGCGTGACGAAGAGCTTCCGTAACCCGGTTCCTCAGTACGAAGACGTTGCGTAATACCGTGTCGGGTGGCGGCTACGCTTACCCGACCGACAAAACCCGTAGGCCCGCGTAAGTGCAGCACCACCGGGCAAAAAAAACCGGAGACCATCGCCTCCGGTTTTTTTATCGTTGAATTTCAGACTATCTCTTGTACGTACCTGAACAGGGCTTTCAGCAGCGCCTGCTTCTCTTCATTCCCTTCGTATTGGCCGTAAAGCATCTCCAGCTCCTGCGCATAGCCGTGCAGATATTCAGGCGTAAACACATTACGACGATGCTGCAGCCAGCATTCCTGCTCAGCTTCATCCAGCGTGCCGGGATAGTTACGCGCACGGTAATTAAACATCAACTTCTCAATGCGTTTATCCGCGAAGGTGATGTCCAGCGCGGGCAGGTTACGCGGTTCAGTTTGCAGGACGATGTTCATCGCAGCACGGTCGGCATCGCTGAAGAAGCCGTTATACAGCTGCGCATCCACGTTTTCGGACGGCACGAATGGCTCGGCTTCGGCAAATATGGCGACGACTTTCTCGCGCACCTGCGGATTTTCGCGCAGTATTTTAAGGTTATCCAGGCAGTGCTGGCGGTTGATCCCGAGCCTGTCAGCATCTTCCGGGCGCAGCGTATTGGCCTGCGCCAGTACCGGACATTTATTGATATGCACCAGTTTGACCGGCACCGCGGGCAGGTCTCCCAGCGCATCTTTCGGGGTATAGAGGCGCTCACGCAAGGTATCGCTGTCGAGCTCCAGCAGCGGGGATATATCCCCGGCTAAATCCACCATGATGACCGCGTTACGGTTATCCGGATGCCAGGCCAGCGGTGCCACCCAGCTGGTGTTGCCGCGCCAGGCACCAAACATGCCGGAGATATGCACCAGCGGTTTCATCTGCGGCACATCAATCAGCGTCATCAGTTTCTGCTTACTGCGATGACTCAACAGATACTCAAACAGGCGTGGTTGTGCGGTTTTAACGAGCTTCGCCATGGCAATGGTGGCGTAGACGTCGGCCATCGCGTCGTGGGCATTACTATGCTCAATGCCGTTGGCGCGCGTCAGGTGCTCCAGCCGGAAGCTTGGCAATCCGTCTTCGTTCTCTGGCCAGTTAATCCCCTCCGGACGCAGCGCATAACAGGCGCGCATGATATCCAGCAAATCCCAGCGCGAATTGCGGTTCTGCCAGCTCCAGGCGTAGGGATCGTAGAAGTTGCGGTAGAAGATGTTGCGCGTCACTTCATCATCGAAACGGATATTGTTATACCCGACCACGCAGGTATGGGGAACGGTGAACAGATCGTGGATACGGCGGGCGAACTCTGCCTCGTTAACGCCTTTTTCCCGCGCTTCCTGGGGCGTTATCCCCGTGACCATGACCGCGCCGGGCTGCGGCAGGTAGTCATCGGCAGGTTTGCAGTAAAAGACCTCTGGCTCACCAATAATATTGAATTCGTCGTCAGTACGGATGGCGGCAAACTGCGCCGGTCGGTCCAGCGCCGGGTGGGTGCCAAAGGTTTCGTAGTCGTGGAATAAAAAAGTCGGGCGTGCGGCAGAGTCAGACACCAGTAATACCATCCTGTTAAAAAGTGACGTCACTATGGTAAACGATCGTGAGGGACAGACCGAATAAAAAGCGCCGTCATAACGCAAATTTGCGAGCGTGGTTCCGGGAAAAACATGCTTCCTGTCACATTTTTTTGCAATTAAGCCAGGTAACGACACCAGAACTCCCGTAAAAAGGTCATCGATTTTTAATGACCTGAGGATATACCGTTGAAACGCCGTCTGTTTATTGCTGTTTCTTTACTCGCTTCGAGTGTCTCATCTGCTTTTGCGGCCGATCCGCTGGATTTTTCGCCGCAGCCTCCGGCCATTCAGGCCGGCTCCTGGGTACTGATGGATTACACTACGGGTCAAATCTTAACGGCGGGCAACGAACATCAACAACGCAATCCGGCGAGTCTCACCAAGCTGATGACCGGCTACGTTGTTGACCGCGCTATTGATAGCCACCGCATTTCCCCGGATGACATTGTCACCGTCGGGCGCGACGCGTGGGCAAAAGGTAACCCGGTATTTGACGGTTCGTCACTGATGTTCCTGAAAGAGGGTGACCGCGTTTCTGTGCGCGACCTCAGCCGCGGTCTGATTGTTGATTCTGGTAACGACGCCTGTGTGGCGCTGGCGGATCACGTGGCCGGTGGCCAGCCGCAGTTCGTGAAGATGATGAACGACTATGTGCAAAAGCTGAATCTGCGCGATACGCACTTCGAAACCGTTCATGGTCTGGATGCCCCAGGCCAGCACAGCTCCGCGTATGACCTGGCCGTGCTGTCCAGAGCCATCATCCACGGCGAGCCTGAGTTTTACCACATGTACAGCGAAAAGAGCCTGACCTGGAATGGGATCACGCAGCAAAACCGTAACGGTCTGCTCTGGGATAAGACCATGAATGTAGATGGACTGAAAACGGGGCACACGTCAGGGGCCGGATTTAACCTGATTGCTTCCACCGTGGACGGTCAGCGTCGCTTGATCGCCGTAGTGATGGGGGCAGACAGTCCGAAAGGGCGTGAGGATCAGGCCCGTAAACTGCTGCACTGGGGACAACAGAATTTTGATACCGTGCAGATCCTGCACAACGGTAAAAAAGTGGGCACTGAGCGGATCTGGTACGGCGATAAAGAACAGGTGAACCTGGGCACCGACCAGGATTTCTGGCTGGCATTACCGAAAGCAGAAGTACCGAACATCAAGGCAAAATACGTGCTGGATACAAAAGAGCTGGAAGCGCCGATAGCCGCCCATC
Organism: Enterobacter cloacae subsp. cloacae ATCC 13047; assembly: GCF_000025565.1. Taxonomy (NCBI): domain Bacteria; kingdom Pseudomonadati; phylum Pseudomonadota; class Gammaproteobacteria; order Enterobacterales; family Enterobacteriaceae; genus Enterobacter; species Enterobacter cloacae. Next base: position 3,389,834 of record NC_014121.1, on the reverse strand, counting down.
AGCGGGTAGGCGAGATCCAGTTATACGACCGCGATAAAGTGGTCGCTCACTGGCCGCTGGTGACGCTGGAGCGTGTTGATAAAGGTGGCCTTTTCTCCCGTCTGAGTGATTATCTGCACCACAAAATCTAACCTTTCTGGGCAGACTGGCAGGGTTGCGAGTCTGCTCACATAATAAACACTCCTTGATTGCCGATTATAGAAATTCTGCTTTATAGTGTATAAATATACAGTGATAAACGGAGGCAGTATGGACTACAGCATCAGGCAGGAAAAGAAACGTAAGATTGCCGGTTTTCACCTGGTCGGGCCATGGGAACACACGGTAAAACAGGGCTTTGAACAGCTGGTCATGTGGGTCGATGGCCGACACATTCAGCCGCTGGAGTGGGTTGCGGTTTATTACGATAACCCGGACGAAGTCCCGGCAGAAAAATTGCGCTGCGATACGGCCGTTACGGTACCGGATGATTTCGTTATCCCGGAAAACAGCGAAGGGGTGATGATGACGGAAATTGCGGCCGGAGATTACGCCGTCGCGAAAGCACGTGTTGAAAACTACGACTTCGCCACGCCGTGGTACCAGTTCTTTAACTCCCTTTTGCAGGACAACAAATTCCAGATGGCTCTGAAACCGTGCTTCGAGCGCTATCTCAATGATGGCAACGCCGACGGGTACTGGGACATCGAAATGTTTATCGCCGTAGAGCATAAAGCGGGGTAGTCCTGTTAAATACAGGGTTTTTCAGCCGGGTGTGATCCGCCCGGCTGAAAACACAGTACAATTGTGATTTGCCGTGTAGCTGGAGAGCGGGTGTGCGTCCCGACAAATCATTAACGTCTTTCGAAATTCGGTTGTATAAACACTACCGCGTGGTTCATGGGTGCCGTATCGCGCTGGCATTCGTTCTGACGTTTGTGCTGGTCCGTTTACTGGATGTTCCTGAAGGAACGTGGCCGCTGATCACGCTGGTGGTCGTCATGGGGCCTATCTCGTTCTGGGGGAACGTTGTCCCGCGTGCTTTCGAGCGCATTGGCGGTACGGTTTTTGGCTCAGCCCTTGGGTTGATTGCCCTTAAGCTGGAGCTTATTTCATTCCCGGTGATGTTGGCCTGGTGCGGTGTCGCCATGTTCCTCTGCGGCTGGCTGGCGCTGGGTAAAAAGCCCTATCAGGCACTGCTGATTGGTATCACCCTCGCGGTGGTGGTCGGCGCGCCAGCGGGTGATATGACCACGGCACTGTGGCGAAGCGGGGATGTTATCCTTGGTTCACTGCTGGCGATGCTTTTCACCGGTATCTGGCCGCAGCGCGCTTTCCTGCACTGGCGCATTCAGATGGCAAATTATGTCACCGCTTTTAACCGTGTCTACCAGGCCGGTTTTTCACCTAATCTTGTCGAACGTCCCCGGCTGGAGAAGCATCTTCAGCAGATCCTTAATGACGTGGTCAAAATGCGCGGTCTGATTACCCCTGCCAGTAAAGAGACCCATATTCAGAAATCGATTTTCGAAGCTATCCAGACCGTGAGCCGTAATCTGGTCTGCATGCTTGAATTGCAAATCAACGCGCACTGGGCCTCACGCCCCAGCCATCTGTTAATGCTGAACGCGCAGACGCTGAAGGAGACGCAGCAGATGACGCAGCAAACCCTTCTGACCATCGCTCATGCCCTTTATGAAGGTAACCCGCAGCCCATCCTCGCAAACAGCGAGCGTCTGAATGAGATCGTTGCCGAACTGAAACAGCTGATCAACGAGCGACAGGGCGATAACGTAGCGGAAACCCCAATCCATGGTTACGTCTGGCTGAGCATGGAACTGGCGCGTCAGCTTGAGTTGCTGTCGCATCTCATTTGCCGCGCACTGCGCAAATAAAGAGCAGCTATCGCCATATGTGACGGCTGCTGCTTCGATTCAGCATCAATTGGGGTTATGATAGTTTTAAACGATATACTCATTGTCATTCGCAGCCGCTGTCAGTAAGGTTATTGTTACAACGGTTGCTTTAACGAATCCGAATCTCACATTATCAGGGGTGTAAAAATGGAAACTACCAAGCCTTCGTTCCAGGATGTTCTGGAATTCGTCCGCCTGTTCCGCCGCAAAAACAAACTGCAGCGTGAAATCCAGGACGTTGAGAAGAAGATCCGTGACAACCAGAAACGTGTTCTGCTGCTGGATAACCTGAGCGACTACATTAAGCCAGGTATGAGCGTTGAAGCTATTCAGGGCATCATCGCCAGCATGAAGAGCGACTACGAAGACCGCGTTGATGACTACATCATCAAAAACGCTGAGCTGTCTAAAGAGCGTCGTGACATCTCCAAAAAGCTGAAAGTGATGGGCGAAATCAAAAACGCTGAAGCCAAAAGCGAATAATCGCTGCTGATTGCAAAAAAGGCTCTCTGGTGACAGAGAGCCTTTTTTATTACGCAGAGCGCGGCTGAAGCTGGTAGATCCAGGCCTTAACCTGGTCACCTTCGGCGGTGGTCACCATGACCTCGACCCGATCGTAGCCGTCTTCAAATTCGTCCAGCATCGGCCAGTGTGCCTCAAGGTTACTGGAGATAAACAGATAACCCTCAACGCGTGGGCCATCGGCGTGCAGCACGATACCCGGAAAATCTGCCGCAGCGCCCCAGCCACGCGCATAAAATGTCCCGGTGACAAAACCGGCCTGCCATTCACCGCCGATGCTTTCGAGAATATGTGCATTTGAATGGCCCGGGCGTAACGTACCGTAGACAAACAAAGAGTCCATTTTCCTCACCAGAAAAGCAAAAAGCCCGCTTTAAAAGCGGGCTTTTCAGAATGTGGCTCCTCTGACTGGACTCGAACCAGTGACATACGGATTAACAGTCCGCCGTTCTACCGACTGAACTACAGAGGAATCGTTGTGGAGGCTTATCTTAGCGGCGAAAAAACTTTTGTCAAACCTGATCTTAGTGATTAGCGATCGATTGCCGATTCTGTCATCAGTTTGTTGCAAATCCAGACATCTTTTTATGGAAAATACTTTGCAGGATGAGCTTTTCTCCCCCATCATTTGAAATGGAGTTTCAACTTTTCTCGCTAAGGTCCATTTTGAACGTTACTGCCACTCTCCGCCAGGCGATTATGCGCACGCCATGGTATGCAAAACGTAAAAGTTATCGTGTTCTGTTCTGGCGTGAAATCACCCCGCTTGCCGTACCTATTTTTCTGGAGAATACCTGCGTTCTGCTGATGGGGGTGTTGAGCACCTTCCTGGTGAGCTGGCTGGGTAAAGAGGCGATGGCCGGGGTCGGGCTGGCGGACAGTTTTAACATGGTGGTGATGTCTTTCTTTGCCGCTATCGATCTTGGGACCACGGTGGTGGTGGCCTTTAGCCTGGGCAAGCTGGATCCGAAGCGTGCCCGCGAAGCCGCCCGGCAGTCGCTGATGATCATGACCCTCTTTTCGATCATCCTGGCGGCGGTGATCCACTATTTCGGCAAAGAGATTATCGACTTTGTCGCGGGTGAAGCGACGAATGAAGTTAAGGATCTGGCGCTGACCTATCTGGAAATGACGGTCTTAAGCTATCCTGCCGCGGCTATCGCGCTGATCGGTAGCGGCGCGCTGCGCGGGGCGGGCAACACAAAAATTCCGCTGCTGATCAACGGCGGAATGAACATCCTGAATATCATGATCAGTAGCGTCCTGATCTACGGTGTTTTCTCCTGGGAGGGGATGGGGTTTGTTGGTGCAGGGCTGGGGCTGACTATCTCCCGCTACATTGGTGCGGCAGCCATCCTCGGGGTGTTGATGGCGGGGATCACGCCATCGCTGCGCCTCACGTTAAAAAGCTACTTCCGACCCTTTAACTTCGCCATTATCTGGGAAGTGATGGGGATTGGTATTCCTGCCAGTATCGAGTCGGTACTGTTCAACGCCGGTAAACTGCTTACCCAGATGTTTGTTGCCGGTATGGGGACAGATGTGATTGCCGGTAACTTTATTGCCTTCTCCATCGCCTCGCTGATTAACCTGCCGGGTAACGCCTTAGGGTCGGCCTCCACCATCATCACCGGTAAACGGCTCGGCAAAGGGCAGATAGGGCAGGCGGAGCGGCAGCTGCGCCATGTCTTCTGGCTGTCGACCATTGGTCTGACGATAATTGCGTGGGGGAGTGCGCCCTTTGCCGGGCTGATGGCCTCGTTCTATACCCACGAAGATGATGTTAAAGAGGTCGTTAAGATCCTGATTTGGCTCAACGCGGCATTTATGCCGATCTGGGCGGCGTCCTGGGTACTGCCAGCCGGGTTAAAAGGGGCACGCGATGCCCGCTTTGCGATGTGGGTCTCTATGCTCGGCATGTGGGGTTGCCGCGTGGTAGCGGGTTATACGCTGGGGGTCATGCTCGGTATGGGGGTCGTCGGTGTCTGGCTGGGGATGTTCCTTGACTGGGCCGTGCGTGGGGCATTGTTCTACTGGCGTATGGTAAGTGGGCGCTGGCTCTGGAAATATCCGCGGCACAATGCCTGACAAATGTGCGAAATGTTGAATAAATCGGCAAACGATCGGAAATCTGCATTCTGCCTTTGACAACACCGGGTAGCATCGATAATATGCGCCCCGTTCACACGATTCCTCTGTAGTTCAGTCGGTAGAACGGCGGACTGTTAATCCGTATGTCACTGGTTCGAGTCCAGTCAGAGGAGCCACATTCTGAAAAGCCTGCTTTTAAAGCAGGCTTTTTGCTTTTGTGCAGCAGGTAAAAATTGCCCGGTGGCGCTGCGCTTACCGGGCCTACGGACGAGTAGGCCGGGTAAGGCGAAGCCGCCACCCGGCAATAAACCGCACTACCGGTTAACACGAATCGGCGCCGTCGCCTCCACCAGCCACGGACGCGCGTCGCTCTCCACCAGCGGGGACAGCGCTTCGCGCACCTGCTGGTGATACTCATCCAGCCACTGCTTTTCCTGCTCGTTTAACAGATTGAGTTCGACCTGGCTGAGGTCGATTGGGATCAGCGTCAACGAGGCAAATTTGCAGAATCCTGGAGAGCTTTCCACAATCTCCACCTGATTTTCAATGCGGATCCCATGGCTATCCGCCAGATAGTATCCCGGCTCGATAGTCATAATATTGCCCGCCACCAGCGGCCATGGGTTGACCTTTTTAGCGATGCGATGCGGGTTCTCATGGATAAGCAACTGATGACCCACGCCATGGCCCGTTCCGTGATCGAAATCCAGCCCCATCTCCCACAGCGGCCGACGCGCGAAGGCATCCAGCTGATGCCCCTGGGTGCCGGACGGGAACTGCAGGGTAATCAGCGACAGAAAACCTTTCAGCACGGCGGTATAGTGTAATCGCTGCTGCGGGCTGACCTTGCCCCACGCCAGGGTACGTGTGGCGTCAGTGGTACCATTATGGTACTGACCACCAGAATCATTCAGATAAAAGTGGTCATGGCCGATGGGTTTGTTGCTGGCTTCGCTTGAGTGGTAGTGGCACATCGCCGCATTGCTGGACGAGGCCGAAATGGTCGCAAAACTCTGCTCAATAAAGCCAGGCTGCTGCTCGCGAAACGCGAGTTGCTGTGCCTGGGCCTCCAGCTCGGTCAGCGGCTGGCCTGCTGCCGCACGTGCGGGCACTTCACGGCTCAGCCAGGCCAGGAAATTGACCCACGCGGCACCGTCCTGATGATGACACTCCCGGTAACCCGCCAGTTCTACCGGATTTTTATTGGCCTTCATCAGCGTGATGGGGTCGGTGCGCCAGAGAATGTCACCGTGTGGCTCAATGGCAAAACGCAGAGCCACCGGCGCTGAATCGGCATCTACCATCACCCGTTTACCGTGAGAAAGGCGCTGGCAGCGTTCAATAAAGGCATCCTGCGGCGCAATGGTAAAAGCGTTTCGCACGCTATCAGGCAGGTTGCTTAGCTTATTGTCGTTAACGAACCACTCAACGCTACCGTCCCGACTGAGCAGGGCAAAAGAGAGCGGAACCGGGCTGGTGGGAATATCTGAACCGCGCACGTTAAGCAGCCAGGCGATATTATCCGGCAGGGTCACGGCCAGATAATCGGCATTGTTGGCGGCCAGCACGGCGGCAACGCGCTGACGTTTATCGGCGCTGCTTTCACCACTGATTTCAACGGGCATCTCGCGGATAAGCCCCGCCGGAGCGGCAGGGCGATCGGTCCATAACGTATCAAACGGTGACTGGTTAAGCGGCACCATTTCACACGGTGTCGCAGATAGCGTCTCATAATCGGCATTGGTCATCAGCAGTGCTTCAAAACCAATACGGGTGCCAGCTTCAACGTTGGCCGTCAGCCATTGTGCCAGCGGCTCGTTGTGCAGATGGTGGATCTCTACTTCATCCATATTGACCTGCACGCGGGCCTGAACCTGATAGCGGCCATCGACAAAAAGCAGGGCTTTGTCTTTTAGCACCAGAGCCAGCCCCGCCGAGCCATCAAAGCCGGTCAGCCAGGCCAGTTTTTCATCATACGGCGCGCAGTATTCGCTCTGCCAGGCATCCGCGCGTGGGACGATCATCCCGTCGAGCTTATTTTCCTGTAGCCACTGACGCAGGGCCGATAACGGTGATGGGGTGTGCATTATTTTTCCTTATTGTTATCAGCGGAATGGCGGTTCGTTAAAGGTACGCAGCTTGCGTGAGTGCAGCCGGTCACCTTCTGCCCGCAGCAAATCAATGGCGCGAATGCCAATTTGCAGGTGTTCGGAGATAGCCCCTTCGTAGAACCGGTTTGCCTGTCCCGGTAGCTTGATTTCACCGTGCAGCGGTTTATCGGAAACGCACAGCAGCGTGCCGTAAGGCACACGGAAGCGATAACCCTGGGCGGCAATGGTGGCGCTTTCCATATCAATCGCCACCGCGCGGCTCAGATTGAAGCGCAGGGCAGAGGCGGAGTAACGCAGCTCCCAGTTACGGTCATCTGTCGTGACTACCGTGCCGGTACGCAGACGCTGTTTGACCTCTTCACCCGGCATGCCGCTCACCTCTTTGGTGGCGTCGTACAGCGCGCGCTGCACTTCGGCAATGCTTGGGATCGGGATGTCCGGCGGGAGCACGGCGTCAAGCACGTGGTCATCGCGCAGGTAGGCGTGGGCCAGCACGTAGTCGCCAATCAGCTGGCTTTCACGCAGCCCACCGCAATGACCAATCATCAGCCAGACGTCCGGGCGCAGCACCGCCAGATGGTCGCAGATGGTCTTGGCGTTTGACGGACCCACACCGATGTTGATAAGCGTAATGCCCTGGCCGTCGGCGGTGATCAGGTGCCAGGCTGGCATCTGGTGCTTCTTCCACGCCAGATCGGAGATAGCCTGTTCAGGCGCTTCGGTTTCAGCGGTGATCCAGATCCCGCCGGCGCAGGAGAGGGCGATATAAGGGCTCTCCGGGTCAAGGATCTGGCTACAGCCCCAGCGGACAAATTCGTCGACATAGCGGGTGTAGTTGGTAAACAGCACGAACGGCTGGAAATGCTCGGCTGGCGTCCCGGTGTAGTGACGCAGGCGCGCCAGGGAGAAATCCACCCGGCGGGCGTCAAAATGTGACAAGGGGGAAAACTCTGCCGGGTGATAAATGCCGTCGGCGGTCTCATCGCCAATCTGCGACAGCTCGGTCGTCGGGAAATGGCGCGTCAGCCCTGCGCTCATGGAGCGATCGAGCGTTAACGCCGAACCGTCAATCACGTACGGATACGGAATTTCATGCTGTGATGGCTCAACGGCAATGTGTGCGCCGTAATCCTGATAGAGCAGAGTGAGTTGCTCCTCAAGATAAGGACGGAACAACGCTGGGCGGGTCACTGTGGTGCTGTAGCAGCCGGAGTGGGTAAAACGCGCGTAGGCACGGGTCTTTGGCGTGGTACTGGCGCTGCCGTCCCAGGTGACAGAGAGCGATGGATAAACAAAAAGGCCCTGGGTTCTGGCCTTTTCGTCGGGAAGTTTCCCTGTTTCGATGTACTCACTGATGGCGCTGCGCAGCGCATTGACGGACTGTTCGTACAGCGCGTCGAGTTTTTCCAGTGCCTGAGCCGGGGTCAGGCTGGAGCCCTTATTATTCATGTCTGTCTCCTTGTTCCACAGGTGTGCTGCTATACCCGATAGTATGTCACACGCCTGTGAAACAAAAGGGAGATCAGGAATGGTGTGTCTCTTTCATCACCAGCGCCGTGGCGGCCGACAGCAGGCAGCCTGCCAGCAGGTAGCCTGCCACGCTGTGCCAGTTTCCGCCGGAGAACGTCACCAGCGCGGCGGCAATAAACGGCGTAAATCCGCCGCCCACGACGCTCGCCACCTGGTATCCCACGCCCGCCCCGCTGTAGCGGTAGCTTGCGCCGAACAGTTCGGTAAACATCGGTTGCTGCACGCAGACCACCATATCGTGGGCAATGTTGGCGAGCATAATGGCAAAGAAGACTATCCAGAAGACCGACTGTGCCTCCAGCGCCATAAAGAACGGCCAGGCGCTGAGGGAGCCAATCAGCGCGCCGGTAATATAGACGCGACGACGGCCAAACCGGTCCGCAAGCCAGGCGAAGCAGGGGATTGTCAGACAGCTGATCCCGCCCACCAGCAGACCGATATTCAGGAACAGCTCACGGGGGAGGCCGAGGTTCTGCGTGGAATAGTTGAGGGCAAACGCGGTGACGATATACATCGTCAGCAGCTCGCACAGGCGCAGGGCGATAATTTTCAGAAAAGCGCCAGGATGACGAATAAGCGCCTCCATCACCGGCAGCCGTTTTCTGGCAACGGGTTTTTCCCGCTGCTGTTCAAACTCGGCGGACTCTTCCATTCCGTTACGGATCCACAGCGCGGCGATAACCAGCACGATGCTGAAGATGAAGGGAATGCGCCAGCCCCAGCTCAGAAACTGCTCATCGGTCGTGAAGTGACTGATAAGCGACACCAGCCCGGTGGAGAGCAACAGACCCACGCCGTACCCAACCTGCACGCCGCTGCTGTAGAACGCTTTCTTATTTTTCGGTGCGCTTTCGACCGATAACAGCGCCGCGCCGCCCCATTCGCCGCCCACGGCAAAGCCCTGAATGGCGCGCAGGGTGACCAGCAGTACCGGGGCCCACCAGCCAATCGTGGCAAACGACGGCAAAATACCGATGAGCGCAGTGGCGATCCCCATCATCCAGACGGTGAGCATCAGCATGCGTTTGCGGCCAAGGCGGTCGCCAAAGTGGCCGAAGATCACCCCGCCCAGCGGGCGGAACAGGAAGCCGACGCCAAAGGTGGCAAACGCGGCGAGCGTGCCCATGGCGGGGCTAATTTGCGGAAAGAATTCGCGGTTAAACACCAGAGCGGCGGTGATGCCGTAGAGCAAAAAATCATACCAGTCCACGACGGCCCCCGCGAAGCTGCCAAAGGCGGCACGGCGGGCACGGTTAAGGCAAGGCGTCCCCTCGCCGGGACGTGTGGAGATGAGGGTGGAGTCCATAGTTGTCCTGTCTGCACTGATTTTTTATTTATTGGTATAAGAAAAGGTTACTCACAAAGCCATCGTCATAGCGACGCGATCTATGAGACTACCGCGACGGGCGGCACGAGGAAACTGATTTTATTTCCTGATGGGTAATGCAAAGCGGCTACGCTATGCTTAGCAAATAGTGAAGCGACTAAGGAAGGGAATATGCGTCGTAGAAATGTGCTGGGCTGTCTGGCTGCCTTGCTCATAAGCCAGAGTGTCCAGGCGGTGAGTTATCCTTTGCCGCCCGCCGGGAGTCGGCTGGTGGGCAGCACGCAGGTTATTACCGTACCGGACCACAACACCTTACCGCTTGAAGCGTTTACCGCGCAGCACGGGCAGGGGCTGAGCAACATGCTTGAGGCAAACCCCGGTGTTGATCCGTTTTTACCGCAATCCGGTACCCGACTGGTGGTACCTCAGCAGCTCATTCTTCCCGATACGGTTCGCAAAGGCATCGTGGTGAACGTGGCGGAAATGCGCCTTTACTATTATCCGCCAGGCAGCAATACCGTTGAGGTGTTTCCCATTGGTATTGGCCAGGCCGGGCGCGAAACGCCACGCAACTGGGTGACAGCCGTCGAGCGCAAGCAGGAAGGACCAACCTGGTCGCCCACGCCAAACACCCGGCGTGAATACGCGAAAGAGGGGAAAACGTTGCCCGCATTCGTGCCCGCCGGGCCGGATAACCCGATGGGGTTGTATGCGCTCTATATTGGCAGGCTTTATGCCATTCACGGTACCAACTCGAATTTTGGCATCGGCCTGCGCGTCAGTCAGGGGTGCATTCGCCTGCGTAATAACGATATCAAATACCTTTTCGACAATGTGTCGCCAGGCACGCGCGTGCAGCTTATCGATCAGCCTGTAAAAGTGACGACGGAGCCAGACGGCAGCCGCTGGGTGGAAGTGCACGAACCGCTGTCGCGCAACCGCGCAGAATTTGAATCAACCAATAAAGTGCCGCTGCCGATTACCCCCGCGTTGCGGGCACAGCTAATAAACGAGGGGGCGGGCGCTGAGCTGGAACGTCGATCCGGGATGCCGGTTAAGCTTGCTTTGCCCGGTGGCGCAGCGCTTACCGGGCCTACAGTCCCGTAGGCCGGGTAAGGCGAAGCCGCCACCCGGCAGTTTTCCAGAACGCAGAAAAGCAAAAAGCCTGCTTTAAAAGCAGGCTTCTCAAATTTGGCTCCTCTGACTGGACTCGAACCAGTGACATACGGATTAACAGTCCGCCGTTCTACCGACTGAACTACAGAGGAATCGTGTGAACGGGGCGCATAGTAACGGCCTGCGTACGCCTTGTCAAAGGGTGAAACCACGCTTTGCGTCTGTTTGCTGACAATTTCAGCAAAGTGGCGATTTTGCCAACGTAATGCACCGTTGTGGTGCGGATATACCTCTTATGGGGCAGATCATAAACCGCTGTTTCAGTAATAAATCCGACACCTATGATTAGGTTTCCTTATTTTCAGGCGCTTAGCGAACAAATCAGACCTGCTGGTAAAACTGGCATTCATATTGCAAAACCTGTTCAACAACAACAGCCAGTACCGGCACAGCATTTCGAACAGGGGGCAAAATGAACTTAAGACGACTGAAATACTTCGTAAAAATCGTCGATATCGGCAGCCTGACTCAAGCGGCGGAAGTGCTGCATATCGCGCAGCCTGCGCTGAGCCAGCAGGTGGCTACTCTGGAAGGCGAAATGGATCAGCAGCTGTTGATCCGCACCAAACGCGGCGTGACCCCAACGGAAGCAGGCAAGATCCTGTATACCCACGCGCGCACCATTCTTCGTCAGTGCGAACAGGCACAGCTGGCGGTAAATAATGTTGGCCAGACGCTGAGCGGACACGTTTCCATCGGGCTGGCTCCGGGGACCGCAGCGTCTTCAATCACCATGCCACTGCTGCAGGCGGTGCGCGCTGAGCTGCCGGAAGTGCTGGTCTATCTGCACGAGAACAGCGGCTCTGTCCTGAATGACAAGCTGCTCAACGGCCAGCTTGATATGGCGGTGCTTTACGATCGCTCCCCGGTTGCGGGGATCACCAGCCAGCCGCTGCTGAAAGAAGATCTGTATCTCGTGGGCACCCGCGACTGTCCGGGGCAGAGCGTTGACCTCACTGCGGTTGCAGAAATGAATCTTTTCCTGCCGCGTGATTACAGCGCGGTGCGCGTACGCGTGGACGAAGCGTTCTCCCTGCGCCGCCTGACGGCGAAAATCATTGGTGAAATTGACTCCATCTCAACGCTGACTGCGGCGATTGCCAGTGGGATGGGCGTCACGGTGCTGCCAGAATCCGCCGCCCGCTCGCTGTGCAGCGCAGCAAATGGCTGGATGGCGCGCATCACTACGCCATCAATGAGTTTACCGCTGTCGCTGAACATGTCCGCCCGTGGCTCGCTGTCGCCACAGGCGCAGGCGGTGAAAGAAATTTTAATGTCGCTGGTGAGTAAGCCATCGCTGGAGAATCGTGAACTGCAGCTCGTGAGTTAATATTCCAGAAAAGCATAAGATGCTGGTTTTTATTATTTGTTCTGCAGCTCAGCTGACTCTAACAATAGAGCTATGTCAGATGCGCCGGAGTGAATCGTGAATTTCCAGCAACTTAAAATTATCCGTGAGGCGGCCAGGCGGGACTATAACCTGACCGAAGTCGCCAATATGCTCTACACCTCCCAGTCGGGTGTCAGCCGCCATATTCGCGAGCTGGAAGAGGAGCTTGGCATTGAGATTTTTATCCGTCGCGGCAAGCGCCTGCTTGGCATGACGGAGCCAGGTAAAGCGTTGCTGACCATCGCTGAGCGGATCCTCAACGAGGCCAGCAATGTCCGTCGCCTGGCGGATCTCTTTACCAATGACGCCTCCGGCGTGCTCACCATCGCCACTACCCATACTCAGGCTCGGTACAGCCTGCCGCCGGTGATAAAAGCGTTTCGTGAAATTTTCCCTGACGTTCGCCTGGAGCTTATTCAGGGCACGCCGCAGGAAATTGAAATGCTGCTGCAAAACGGTGGAGCGGATATTGGTATCGCCAGCGAACGCCTGAGCAACGACCCGCTGCTGGTGGCCTTTCCCTGGTTCCGCTGGTACCACAGCCTGTTGCTCCCGCTCGATCATCCGTTGAATCAGGTTTCACCGCTAACGCTGGAAGCGATCGCGAAATGGCCGCTGATTACGTATCGCCAGGGTATTACCGGACGTTCGCGCATCGACGAGGCCTTCAACCGCAAAGGGTTAACGCCGGATGTGGTGCTGAGCGCGCAGGATTCCGATGTGATCAAAACCTACGTTGAGCTGGGGCTGGGCATTGGCCTGGTTGCGGAACAGTCTGGTGGCGAGGGCGATACCGGGAACCTGGTGCGTCTGGATACACGTCATTTGTTCGATGCCAATACCGTATGGCTCGGCCTGAAGCGCGGGCAGCTACAGCGCAACTACGTATGGCGCTTTATCGAGCTCTGCAACGCCGGACTGTCCGTTGACGAAATCAAGCGCCAGGTGATGGAGCCGGAAGAAGTGGCGATTGATTATCAGATTTAGTTCCTCTGGCTGGGATCGCCTTAGCCAGTAACTAGCGAATAAACAAGCTAAATCAGAATTCCCTTTCGGTTGGTGTTGGTGACATGCTGCTGCATCAATTCAACGATCCAGTCAATAAAAACGCGCAGTCTGGCATTGACATGGCGGTTCGGCGGAAACGCCAGGTACAGGGGCATTGGAGCAATACGCCAGTGTTCAAATAGCGGAATCAAGGCACCTCGAGCCTGATGCGCTGCCGCCATATAGACTGGCAGTGCGATCACGCCTAATCCCGCTAACCCGGCTTCGATGTAAGCATTGCCATCATCCACGGCCAGTACATAGCTGCCCGTGATTTCAATACGTTCACTCTCACTGCGCAGTACCAGAGGATCAATCTTACCGGTGCGTGAGGACAAGAACCCTACTCTGCGATGGTCGGTGTTTTCCAGTTCTCGCGGGTGCGAAGGGGGGCCAAGGCGTTCCAGATAACTGGGGGCGGCGTAGACGCCGATTTGCAAATCTCCGACATGGCGTGCAATCAGGGACTGATCGGTGATCTCGCCGCCGCGTAGCACGCAATCCACGTTGTCGCCAATCAGGTCCACCACCCGGTCGCTCACGCCCATGTCGAACTGAATGTCAGGGTAGCGTGCATGGAAAGCCGGTAGCGCCGGCACCAGGATGAGGCGGGCCAGCGGACTGGGCACATCCACCCGTAGCCGTCCCCTGGGCGTAATTGCCGCACTGGACAGGCTGTTTTCAGCATCTTCCATGTCCGCCAGCAGGCGGATGACGCGTTCGTAGTAGACCGCGCCATCTGGAGTGACGCTGAGCTTGCGGGTGGTGCGATGGAGCAATCTGACGCGCAGGCGCGCTTCCAGTTGCTGAATAAGCTGCGTCACCGTGGTTTTGCTCATATGAAGCGTTTGGGCAGCCTTTGTGAAGCTACCTGCCTCTACCACGCGAGCAAAGGCGCGCATCGCATCGAAACGATCCATTCCTTATCCTCTCTTTTCACCGATTGTTTGGATATTACAAACAATGATGGACAAAGTCGCTTGTTTATCCGCCCGATCCTGCACCTGTAAAGTGTCTTTAAGTTCATTGGGCAGATTTCGCCCCATTGCAAAGGTGTAAGTATGACAGCACGCGAAGCAGTTTTTCCCTCAGGACGCCAGGCGCTCTATGAGCGCAATCGCTATTCACCGGCCATCAAATCTAACGGTTTTCTGTTTGTTTCGGGGCAGGTTGGTAGTCGTGAGGATGGTTCGCCTGAGCCCGATCTAAAAGCGCAGGTCAGGCTGGCATTCAATAATCTTAATGCTGTCCTCGCGGCTGCAGGCTGCACGTTCGATGACGTGGTTGACGTTACCCTTTTTGTCGTCGATCCCGAGTCAAACCTCGACGCTATCTGGAGTATCCTGCCTGAATATTGGGGAGAAGCACCTTACCCAACGTTGACCGGGATCGGTGTAACGTGGCTGTACGGATTCCAGTTTGAGATTAAGGTGATTGCCAGGCTGCCCTGAGCGCTAGGGGCTTTCCGCCAGTCGAAAGTCAAGACAGAGGAAAAATGATGAAAGCAGGGGATTATTGCCCGATGGCGTAGGCCGGGTAAGGCGAAGCCGCCACCCGGCAGTTTTCCAGAACGCACAAAAGCAAAAAGCCTGCTTCAAAAGCAGGCTTTTCAAATTTGGCTCCTCTGACTGGACTCGAACCAGTGACATACGGATTAACAGTCCGCCGTTCTACCGACTGAACTACAGAGGAATCGTGTGAACGAGGCGCATAGTAGCGACCTCGGTTCGCCTTGTCAAAGGGTGAAAACACCCTTTTTGATCGTTTGCCGACAATTTCAGCAAATCGCTGATTTTATAGCAAATTTGCGGCGAAATTACACAGCAGGATGCGCCGCCCGCGGGCAGGCGGCGCAGTTGTTTAGAACAGCACGGAGTAGTTCAGACCAAACGTGCGGCCACGGCCTTTATAGGTATACAGACCCGGAGCGCCATACGTTGGGCTATACAGCCCCGGTGCGCGCTGTCCCCAGGCGGTGGTGTAGTCTTTGTCCAGCACGTTTTCCACGCTGAAGCTCACTTTACCCACCGGCAGGGCGTAGCTGCCCAGGAAATCTACCGTGTTATAGCCATCGATCTTCTTACCGTCGGCATCAGAGACGTCAAAGGTCTGGGTACTCTGCACGCGCAGGGTCCAGTCGCCCGGCGCCCAGTTGACCCAGGCGCTGGCTTTCGACGGGCTGGCGCTGTCTACCGTCAGCTTCTCCCATTTACCGTTTTCACGGGTTTCAGACTTAATGGCGTTAAAGTTTGCGCCGGTGCTCCAGTCGCTGTCGGTGAAGAAATAGTCCACCTGACCTTCCACCCCGTAGATACGACGCTTGTCGTCTTCCAGGTTGATGGTCATATCGGTTTTGTTGATAGTGATGGTTTTATCCGAGAGCGAGTAGTACGCCGCAACCTGCGTGCGCAGGTTATCGCCGGTGTAGCGCCAGCCCAGCTCGTAAGCGTTAACCTTAATGCCGTCCAGCGTCGAGTCGTTAACGTTCACGCTGTTCAGCAGGCGATAGTGCCCGTCGACAAGCTGATAGGTGCCGGAGCCGTAGTACTTCGCCAGGTCCGGAATTTCAAAGCCCTGAGAGAAGTTAAACCACAGCTGCTGCTGTTCGGTCAGGCGACCAAGGATCCCGGCGTTAAACAGGAAGTTGTTGTAATCGGTTTTCCCGCCCGGCACCGCGTCTGCTGAGGTGGCTTTCCCGGTGGCGATGGCCTGCTGCTGGGCGTAGCCAACAAAATCATCCACCTTGTTTTCAGTGTACTGGTAACGCACGCCGCCGCTCAGGGTGATGGCGTCAATGTCGTAGCTCGCCTGCAGGAACGGGGCGAGGTTGGTAATGCTGTAACCCGGATAACGCCCCACGTTGTACGCATTGTCCAGCTTCATGCCGCCGCTCGCTGCCGCTTTACTCAGGTCGAAGAACTGCTGGTTGGCGTCGAAGGTTTCATGGTCGGCGTCCACACCCCAGGTGAGCGTCAAATCATCCACCGGCTTGCTGTTCAGGGTCAGCTTACCTCCGTAAAAATCGGTTTTCTGCTGGGAGGCACCGATGCTGGTCACCGTCCCTTTGCTCAGGGTCGGGAACGGGTAGTAGGTCAGGCTCTCGTCACGATAGTAGATCTGCGCGACCAGGTCCTGACCCCAGAAATCGGTATTAGAGTACTGCAGGTTAATCAGATGGCGCTCGGTACCGGGAATACGGTCAGAATCCAGGTTGTTTTTGTTATACGCGGTGGCATCACCCGTAACCGCCGAGAAATTCTTCCCAAGGTACAGGCCGTGTTTGCCATCAGATTCGCTCTTGTAGTACTGGGTGGTTAACTGCAACTGCTGATGATCGTCAATATTGATGGTGCCAGTGCCCATCACATCAATACGGTCAGAATACTGTAACCCGGTCTGGGTGTTATCGATAATCACCTCGTCGCCGTTGCCGTCATACCAGCCGCCGTAACGCTGATAAGAAACGGACAGGCGACCAGACGCATTATCATTGCCGCCGCTGACCGCCGCCGACACGTTCTCATCGTGGTCGTTGTGGCTGTTAAACCCGCTTTTTGCCCCGGTCTGGAATTCGACTTCCGTCTCCGGCTGACCTTTTTTGGTGACGATGTTCACCAGGCCGCCGGTACTGCCGCCGCCGTACAGTGAAGTAGCGCCGGAAATCACTTCTATACGGTCGATGTTGAACGGATCGATAGAGTCAAGCTGACGGCTGTCGCTGCGGGAGGAGTTCAGACGCACGCCGTCCACCATCACCATCATTGAACGACCGCGCAGGTTCATACCGTAGTTGGTGCGCCCCTGGCTGCTGACGTCCATGCCCGGGATCAGCTGCGCCAGCACGTCTTTAATCTCTTTCCCGCCCTGAACCTGCTGCTCAATTTCCGCACGCTCGATAACCCAGGTGGTCTGCGCCATCTCCGCCACGCTGCGGTGTGCGCGGCTTGCGGAGACAACGATATTTTCTTCCTTTTGTTCTTCTGCCCACGCAGAGGTCGAAAGCATGGCAAGCAAGCACGGATTTAAAACCCAAAGATGAGAACGTTTCATTGTTATGTTGATCCTGATTGTGTGTGTCAGTACTCGGTGGTCTGTGCTAATGATTTAAAAACCTGGCTGTTATCCGTGCTGGTGGTGCTACGCCAGTGGATCACGCCGGGGGTAGTAGCCAGCTCAAACGGCTCGTCATCGTGCGCGCGATTGAGAATTCGCGCGGCGCGCCAGGCCATCAGGCTGAGCTGGGGTTCGGCAATACCGAGACGGTGCATCCCGGCATTCACGGCAAACAGGCGGTTGCTCTGCGGGCCGTCCCATTCAAGGGTGAAATCGTTGTTGATGTGAAAAGCTTCGTCGGCATCCAGGTGCAGACGATGGGAGAGTGGCGCCAGAAACGCAGGCTGCGCGGCGCGGTAGCCCGTGGCAAAGATCACCACGTCGCTCTCCAGCTGTTCACGGCCACCGTCGAGGTGATGCTGTAGCGTCAGGCGTTGCCCGTTTTGCAGCCGCGTGAGTGCGGTTACCGAGCGGGACGGCATCAGGTGCGCCCAGGGTTTTTCACGCAGCACTTCAAAGCGGTGATACATGGCGCGGTAAATTGCCAGCAGGGACTCGGTGGTGATACCGTCAGAGGTCATCTTCTGCTCGTGCAGCATCTGCCGACGGGCCTCTTCACCAAGTGTGGAGAAGCTGTCCACGTACTCCGGCGTGAAATACTCGTTGGCAAATGCGGCCTCATCCAGGGCGTTGTAGTTGTTGCGGCGCGACACCCAGTTCAGGCTCAGCGGCTGACCCCACTCCCCGCGGAAGATATTCAAAAACAGATCGGCACCGCTCTGGCCGCCGCCAACGACGGTCACCCGTTTGCCCGCCAAATCTGGCGTGCGCAGCATCATCTCGCTGGCGTGGAAGCAGCTGTCATCCTGCGCGGTCACACAGTCGGGGAGGTTGATCTGTTTACCAATCCCCACGCAGACGTGGCGCGCCAGGAAGCGATCGCGCTGGGTTACTACCTCAAACAGGCCCTTTTCCTCATCAAAACTCACCTGCTGCACCTGCTGGCTGAAGGCGAGGTTGGTGAGGTTATCCGCCGCCCAGCTCAGGTAATCAGCAAACTCCTCGCGGGAGACGGTGCGCTGCTCGGTGGTCAGAAAACGGTAGAACTTTTTACGCTGTACCAGGTAGTTCAGAAAGCTATGGCGGTTGGTCGGCTCCACGGCGCTGACCAGATCCTTCAGGAAGCTGGTTTGCATGTGGCAGTCCGGCACCATCATCCCCGGGTGCCAGGAGAAATGCGGCTTACGTTCAAGAAACAGTGAACTGAATCCGTCCAGCCCCTCTGCAAGGGCAGCGATGCTGAGGTTAAACGGGCCAATACCAATGCCGATGAAATCATACGTTTTCATTGCGCTGACTCCTGGGAGACCAGAAAAAGGGGGTTATCGAGATCGCAGACGTAGTTCGGCAGCATGCGGCTGCCACCGTCGTGTTCGGAGAAGGTGAGTTTGACCGGGTTGAGGATCACGCGAATGATCTGCGGCTTAAACAGGTCGAATTTCGCGAAACGTTCTGCAAGTTCCGGATGCGCGGCCATATAACGGCGTAAAACCTGCGCCAGGATCTGGTAGAAGCGGGTTTCGCTGACGCCGCTTTGCTGCGTGAGACGCGAGATAAAACGCAGCACCGTCACGAAGTTGCCGGTTTGCAGATCATGGATGATGTACTCCGCGCTCAGGCGCGCCGTGACGGCTTTCACCTGTTGCGGCAGGCTTTCCGCCTGCGGGAAATCTTCATCAACCAGCCGCATATCACCCTGGAAATCCTTCAGCAGGATGCGCTGCGGCACGTAGTCTTTCATCACCAGCGTCACGTTCTGGCCGTGGGCGATGAGCGCCACGCCGTAGCGGCAGAGCAGGTGATAGAACGGGATCACCGTGGCATCGAACAGTTTTTCCAGCCAGGCTTCGGCAGTTAATCCGGAATGGGCAATCCACGCGTCAATCAGCGGGCGTCCGGCGTTGTCGGTCTCCATCAGCGCCGCCATCAGCACCGCCTGCTCGCCGTCCTGCAGATAGCAGGACGGGTTTTCGCGCCAGATCACGCCCAGCATCTCCTGATAGCGATAGGGCGCTTTCGGTAGTGCGGCGTAACCGGTATGCGCCAGATATCCGGCGGCGGGTTCGCCAAGCACCTGCGCGCCAGAGCGGGTGAGAGTGGCGTCGCTGGCAAACTGCTGCTGTAACCAACGCGAAGCCAGCGGACCGGCGGCAATGTACTTGCCCGGAATGCCGCGATAGCAGGAGGTGTTGTAGATGGTCAGCGGCAGCTTGATGTCATACGGCGCGCGGCGGCTGGCGTTGGTCAGCGTGCGCAGGGACTGTTGGGCCAGATACTCATCGCCAAATTCCCCCAGCTCTACCATCTCACCGCGCGCGAGCTGGGCCAGGAAATGGACGGCAATTTTTTGCTGCCACTGCCACGGGTGCAGCGGCACCGGCAGCCAGCTGTCGTCAAGCTTCAGCGCCTGCCAATGGGCGTCAAAGCGCGCGCGCTCGGCACTGTCCATGGTGCTGGCCAGCAGGGTGTTGATATCGCAATCGACATCGCTGCTCCAGACCAGATGCTCGCGCTGCACGGCAACCCAGTGCAGGCGAAAACGGCCACGGTATTCCGGCGCGTACTGGCGCAGCGCCTCCAGCCCCCAGCCGCGGCGTCCTTTGTTAAAAATGAACTTGGGATGGCCGCTCATCAGACACTGGAGTTCGTCCGGGTCGAGATGAATAAGCGCGTCGGCATCCAGCGTCTCTCGCGCCTGCAGCAGCTGCATGTCGCCCCGCAGCGTGGCGTAAAGATCTTCCAGATGCTCTGCCGTTTGTGCGTCGCTCATCTCCAGCACCGTCGCCAGCTGCAGAAACGCGCTTTCCGCTTCCACGGCGGCTCCGCTGGCGGTGGTCAGACTGGCGGGATCGATATGTAACCAGCCCCAGATGCCGCGCGTGGCGCGAAACTGCCATGTTTCGCTGCCCATGGTGATTTGCCAGCGGTCAGCGGCCAGCGGCTCGGCGCTCAGGGTACGTTCGTATTCCAGCTCGGCGAGGATCTTCGCCACCATCTCGCGGTTCACTTTTTGCCAGAGTGCGTTCACAGTCCCACCTCGCTGAAGAAGCGGTGACGCTCGCTCATGATGAGGCGCGAACGTTTATGCGGGAAGTCGAACTCTTTGACGGTGTCGAAACCCGCGGAAGCCAGATGGCGGAACAGGCGCTGATTGTCGAAACGTGGCTCAGCGACAATGCGCGTCGTGCGCGGTTCATCCAGCCACAGATAGTGGCTCAGACCGCGCAGCCAGCTACGGATATACTGCGCGCCGCGCCAGTTCTCTTCGCCGACCAGCATATGCAGCCCACGGTCAAACGGCTGCCAGCGATAGTGGCGTCCGATACGGTCTTCTGCGGCCCAGTAGAGTTCAAAATAGCCGAACGGCTGATCGTCAAAGCAGCCGATAACCGGATAGCAGTACGTCGAGTCGAGCTGACGGCGCAGGTAGTTTTCCTGCTCTTCCTGAGGACCGGCCATCTCCCAGAACGCATTAACGCGCGGGTTGTTCATCCACTGGGTAAAACGCTCGCCGTCCAGCACCACGTCGGCCACGCGGAAGCTCAGGGTGCGTTTAATTTGTGCATCGTAACGGCGATAGACTTCCCCTTGCGGACGGTGAGGGCGCTGCGGGAAGTAAAGCTGACGGCTCTCATCGAATTGCATGCCACCGCTGGCCTGCGGACGCTCCCCCTGCAGCCACAGCGGCAGCTGCCAGAAGGTCTCACGGGCCAGATAATCGCCGCTGGCAAGCGCGAATAACGCCTGCGCCTGCGGTTCATCCTGCCAGGCTGCCCACGGCAGCGTGATGCCGGTCAGTGCCGGTGCGGCGACAAACAGCTGATCCAGCGCCTCGACCAGCCAGCCGTCCGGGATATCGCGCAGGCGCTCCAGCACCGCGCTGCCGTCGAGGCCTAAGGTCAGCGGCAGGGACGTGTCCGTTGCGGTGCAACGAAAGCCGTAGCCGGAATGGACGATATTCGCGTTAGCCATCACGCCTTCTCCTTGTAAAACGGGTTGCTAAAGTCGAAATAGATCACTGCCGGATCGGCAATCGTGTTTTCGTTGCGATCGTGCAGGTAGCAGAAAAAGTTGCCTTTACAGTTCCAGGTCGGGCTGTCGAGCACGTAGTCGAGGCAGCGGGTCTGCTTCGCGGTCTGGCGCAGGCTGGCCAGCGCGTCACGCACCCGTGACATCAGGCTCTCTTCGCTGTCGAAACCTGCGGCAGCGAGGGCGGCGGTGACGGCGAGTGTGGAGTTCAGCAGCAGGTAATACGGGAAGTAGCGCAGCAGCTGGCTCTCGCCGAAGCGGTTTTCCACCTCGCTTTCACCTGCCTCTTTCAGCCACGCGTCGGCCCCTTCGGTCCAGGCGCTGCCCTGGCAGTCACGGTAGATAAGCCCGACCGGGAAGTCCTGCTGCATCTCAACGAGAATGTTTTGCTGATGTGCCAGCAGGACCAGACCGTAATCGGCTTCGGCGCTGAACAGCGGAAGGAGAACGCGGTCGCAATAGGCGTCCAGCCAGCAACGCGCGGCCTGGGCAAGGGGGAGATCCAGACGCTGGCTCAGACGGCGGACCGCAGCCGCCAGCAGGCTGTCACCGCCGTCCGGCGCGGCCTGCGTCAGGCTCACCAGCACGTTGGTTTGCGTATCCGGCGTATCAAACAGCAGGTTCACGCGCAGCGCCATCAGGCTCTCTTCCTGAATGACGCCGCTTTCGTCACGCAGACCCGCCCAGCCGTCTTCCTGCATCACGCGCATGGTGGGGTAGCGCGCCTGGAGCTCCTGCCAGCGCGCCGTTTTCGCCAGACGCGCCAGACGCATCCCGCGCTTAACCTCTTTCACCGACAGCGTGCGCACCGAGTTGGTCAGGCGCACGCTCAGGGAAAACTTAATCATGTCGCTGTTGGTTTCGCAGTACAGCGAGCGGGAGGAGCTGGTGGGCAGCCACTGCGCGCCCGCTTCGCCCAGATCCTGCAAGGCTCCCTTCGCCACCAGTCGCTGGCACCAGTCCTGACCGAGCAGATACTCCGCCTGCCACGGGTGCATCGGCAGCAGCCAGCGGGTGTCGGTGAAATGACCGAGCAGTTCAGGGGCGCTCTGGGCTGCGAAGCGCAGCAGACGTTCGCGCAGGGAGACGTTCAGGCTCTCGCCAGCGATCAGTTCACTCTCAACGGCAAACCAGCGCAGCGGAAAGCGGGAGGCGAAATCGGGCAAATAGCGGCGGGCTTCGGTTTCGTTAAACGGCTCGTGTGACTTCGGGGCCGGATGGAATGCGTGGCCGACCAGCAGCGCCTGTTCCGCCTCGGCGAACGTCAGCGGCGTGTCGCGCAGGTTTGCCCAGCGGTGACGCAAGTCGATCGCCTGCCAGGTATGGGCATGGCTTTCAAGGGCGCGCTGCTTAAAACGCGCCAGCGTATCGGCATCCAGTGAGCCTTTTACAGCGGGTTTTTCAAGAATTAAATCAACCAGTTGAGGAAAGGTGACGGCGTCACTACGGTCGCTGTCGGTCTGGATGAGCGTTGCCGGGAAGCGATACTGATGATGCTGGGTTGGGGAGAAATAGTGTACTGAAACCCGGATGGCCTGGGTTTGCGAGAGCGGGATATGGATCTGCGATAGCTCATCCGCAGCGGTAGCGGGGAGATAGCGCCAGTCCTTCGTTTCGCGCAACAGGGCGTTTAAAAAACACTGGGCCGCAACGTCTGTACCGGCAGAGCGGGGCAGAGTACGCATAGATGTACCTCATTCCATGACTGATAATAATTCTCGTTATGATATTCATTCTGTTTACAGTCGCAACTATTTTTGCAATATTTGTTTTCATAAACTTCATGATTTCCACACATTTATTGACACTATGTTCACAATTCTATGCGCTCACTTTCCGACACTCTGACCGACAATCTCACCCCGAAAGCGAACTGGCCCCTGGCGTTGTGTGCCGGTTTACTGGGGATTGGGCAAAATGGTTTGCTGGTCATGCTGCCGCAGCTGGTCACGATGACCGGGCTATCGCTCTCCGTTTGGGCGGGGCTGTTGATGTTCGGTTCGATGCTCTTTTTACCGGCTTCGCCTGGTGGGACGCAAGAGCGAGCGGCACGGCTGCAAAAGCGTGATGCTGGCCTCGCTGAGTGGCTATCTGGCAAGTTTCTTCGTCATGGCGCTGGTGGTCTGGGCAATGGCGAACGGGATGCTTAATGCCGCCTGGGGGCTGGCAGGGCTTATCCTCTCGCGCACCCTGTACGGCCTGACGGTCTCTGGTCTGGTGCCGGCGGCCCAGACATGGGCCATTCAGCGTGCGGGTCTGGAGAAAAGAATGGCCGCGCTGGCGACGATAAGCTCGGGCCTCAGCTGCGGGCGTTTGCTGGGGCCGCCGCTGGCAGCGCTGATGCTCAGTGTTAACCCAGTGGCACCGCTGTGGCTGATGGCTATGGCTCCGTTTATCGCCCTGCTGATGGTGCTGCGTGAAGTGGCCGATCCGCCTTTACCGCCAGTGGCGCAACAGGCGACGCGGCTGCAGGCATCAATGCTGCCTTATCTTATGCTGGCGCTGTTGCTTGCCGCACTGGTGAGCCTGATGCAGCTGGGTCTGTCACCCCATCTCCGTCCGTTGCTGGACGGCAATGCGGCGCAAATCAGCCATCACGTCGCGCTGCTGCTGAGCCTGGCCGCGCTGGCAACGCTCGCTGCCCAGTTTCTGGTGGTGCGTCCGCAGCACTTTCGCCCGATGACGTTACTTTGCCTGGCAGCGGTGTTGATGGTGGTCGGGCTTGGGGTGATGTGTCTCGCGGATGTGGCGCTGTTCTATGTGGGGATCGTCATTACCTCGCTGGGAGCGGCGATGGCAACGCCCGGCTATCAGCTGCTGCTGAACGACAGGTTAACGACAGGCAAAGGGGCGGGGGTGATCGCCACCAGCCATACGCTGGGCTACGGCGTCAGCGCATTGCTGGTGCCGCTGGTGACGCGCACATTCGGTGAAACATTTTTAATCGTGGCCGCCTGGGCAATGGCGCTGCTGTTTTTAGCCTTGAGCTTAGGGGTACGGTCGGTTGAGCGTACCCCAGAAACAGGGGCCTAATGGACGTGACGGGAAGCGGTGCTGCCGGAACCCTCACTCTGGCGCAGACGCTGCAGGGGATCCTGCTGATAAAAATGACAAAAACGTTGCCACAGGGCCGGGAAACGCGGGGCGAACAGCTCCGGGGCGCTAAAGAAATACTCTGACAGCACCGCAAAACACTCGGCCGGATCGGTTGCCGCATAGGCATCAATGCTGGCCGCGCTTTCCCCGACAAGGTCAATCTCATCCTGGATATTTTCCATCGCCGCATGCAGGTCGTGCTCCCAACCGGCGACTTCACGCAGCGGGATCAGCGGAACACCGCTGGCGCGATCGCCGTTGCGGGTATCAAGCTTATGCGCTACTTCGTGGACAATCAGGTTAAACCCGGACGCGTCGAACGAGTCCTGAATATCCAGCCAGTTGAGGATGATGGGGCCTTGCTGCCAGCTTTGCCCGGACTGCACCACGCGCTGGTTATGCACCAGGCCAATATCATCTTCCCACTCGTCATCAACGATAAATGGCGCGGGGTAGATCAGCACTTCGTGGAAACCATCCAGCCACTCGATACCCAGTTCGAGCACTGGCAGGCAGAAAAGCAGGGCGATACGCGCGCTTTTAAGTGCATCCAGCTCAAACCCCTGCAGCGGAACCAGCCGCTTTTGCTGCAAAAAGCGATCCGCCAGTTGAATGAGCTTTGACTGTTCATCCGGCTGGAGGTTGGCCAGCACGGGGATCGCCAGCGCGTCATCCCACGGCAGCGCCACATGTTGACCAGCGTCATTTGATTTCCAGGGCCACTTAATCATCGCTGTGCTCGCAAACTCGTCACGTGTACAAAATTGAAAGGTCAGGTTCAGTTAACATGCCAAAGAACCCGGCATGAAGGCAACTATAAAACGTAGAGATGTGGGAATGGCAGGAGAGGCCAGCCCTCTGCCATTATTCAAACACTTATCCCGTTTCCTTTCAGTGACAAAAATCCCATTGAGACGATCCCCAGCGGAAAACATGGCACAACGGGTGATACAGAGCGTTTATCGACGTTTGATTTCCCCGAGCGCGTCGATCAGTTGCGCCTTCTCCAGCGCTGAGATCTGCTTATCGTTCAGCAACCCGGAGAGCTGGCGGTCCTGCTCTTCACCAAATCCGCCACCGGTCATGATTTGCCGGCTAATCAGGTTCAGGATGGTGTTATCCAGTTGAAGAATTTGTGCTCTTACTTCTGCCAGCGGGCGGGGCTGCCACGCTTTTTCAGGCTGCAACGCCAGCGATCGAGATAGCGGTACTGGATGTTTTTACTGACGGCCATTTGTGTCTGGACAAACGCATCAATACTCTGCGGATCCAGCATGACGTCACGGGCAGCGTCCTGTGCTTTCAGCAGAACATTTTTTTCTCTCGGGAGATCCTCAACGGGAAGATGGTTCGCCGCCTTATAACCCGCCACATCCTTCATCACCTCGAATCGTGTATTTAATGCCTCAGCCAGCTCAGGAAGGGTTGCCGAATTCACGGAAGCAGCCAGCGATGAACCACACATTAAAATTGACGAAACCACAACTGCGAAATAGCGCACGGTTATTCTCCCGCAAAGATGAATTGAGCATCTATTATCGCAGCCTGTTTATTACAGGCAATCGTTTATAACGTTAATAAACGGTCATATTTGTAAGCATTTCAGGGGATGGATAGAAAATAAAAAAATCCTGATGAATAAAGTCATCGATAGCGCAAATGTCTTTAATCTTATTGCCAAATTTCGCATTTCCAATTGCTATGCCTGGAATATGCTACCGAGCGACATCTTATTCCCCATTTCAGAAATAACATGAAAAATAACCACCCTATGTTCGGAAGAAAATGATGAAAATTTATAAAAATGAGTCAGGCAAATCACCGATGGCAACGTATGGGATACGCTTAACCCCGGTTGCGATAACTCACCGTCACCTGATTACTCAGCACATGCAGCGGCGCGTCGAAACGCCCCCCCGCCACGGAATAATACTCAAAACGAAACGGCCCGGCGGCTGGTATCCCGGCAGGCAGGGGCAGCTCCCCGGCAAAGCCGGGCAGCCTCAGGCAGCGGGTGGTGCTGCACAGGCGAATGCGAAACCCGGCGGGGGTCAGGCCGTCTGTCTGAATCTTCCAGTACACGCGCGAGGCCACTGCGCCAGCGGGCAGGGGTGAGGGGCTTTGCACCGGTTTGCTTTTCAGTACCATTTGCCCCCGGGTCAGCGTGCCGCCAAAGCTCTCTCCGCTCCAGGAACCGTCCGCCGCGACAGCCAGCGGCGACACCAGAAGCAGCGCAAGCACTGCTCTCATCATCCTTTCCCCCCAATCAGATACGTCATCCGCACGTTGCGCTGGGTATTGATCTCCTGGCTGGAGAGCACCGCCAGCTGCGGGAAGATGCGGCGCAGGTAGCGCGACAGCATCAGACGCAGAGCCGGGTTAACCAGCAGCACCGGCGGTGCGCCTAAACCTTCCTGATGCTGCAGTGCCTTTTCGGTCTGCTTCATCAGGTTTTCAGCTATGCCCGGCTCAATTGCGCTGCCGCTCTGGGTCGCCTGGATCAACAACTGCTCCAGGGAGAGATCCAGCCCAATCAGCTGAATGTCCTCCTCGCCCGGGAACCACTGCTGGGTTATCGCCCGGGAAAGGCGCGCCCGCACGCGGGTGGTCAGCTCATCAGCATCGCTCTGGGCGGTGGCAAACTCCGCCAGCGTATCGATGATGGTGCGCATATCACGGATCGGCACACGCTCGGCCAGCAGATTCTGCAGCACCTTGTGCAGCGTGGTCAGGCTGATGACCGCCGGGATCAAATCTTCCACCAGTTTCGGTGAATGTTTGGTGATCTGATCGAGCAGCTGCTGCGCCTCCTGACGACCAAACAGTTCCTCGGTATGGGTGGTGATCAGATGGTTAAGGTGCGTTGCCACCACTGAACTCGGATCCACCACCGTGTAGCCCAGCGTCTGCGCCAGTTCGCGGTGGACTTCGTCAATCCACAGCGCAGGCAGACCAAAGGTGGGCTCGGTACACGGCGTGCCGGGGACTTCCCCCTCGGCGCAGCCGGGGTTGATCGCCATCCAGCGATCCGGCTGCACTTCCCCGGAACCAATGGTGACCCCTTTAAGCAGGATGCGATAGTGCGTTGGCGCCAGATCCAGGTTGTCACGGATATGCACGGCAGGCGGCAGGAAGCCCATCTGCTGGGCAAATTTCTTGCGAATGCCGCGCACGCGGGTCAGCAACTGACCCTGCTGTTCGTGATCCACCATCGGGATCAGGCGATAGCCCACTTCCAGACCCAGAGTATCTTCCATCTGAACATCAGACCAGGAGGCCTCGTTCACCTGCGCCACCTCCGCATCTGCCGCATCGGCATCCGCCTGTACGCCGCCGGTTTTTTTCGCTTCACCTTCGCGGCCTCGCAGCCACCAGGCGACACCCAGCAGCGTGGCGGTAAACAGCAGGAAGACGAAGTTAGGCATGCCGGGGATCAGGCCCAGCAGACCAATCACGCCCGCCGCCAGCACAATTACGCGCGGAGAGGTAAACAGCTGGCCCACCATCTGCTCGCCCACATCCTGGTCGTTGGCAACGCGGGTCACCACCACGCCAGCTGCGGTAGAGATCACCAGACCCGGGATCTGCGCCACCAGACCATCACCGATGGTCAGCAGGGTATAGGTCTCACCGGCTACGCCCACGGACATGTCGTGCTGCATCACGCCGATCACCAGGCCACCGATAATGTTGATCGCCATAATCAGCAGCCCGGCGATGGCATCGCCACGCACAAACTTACTCGCACCGTCCATTGAACCGTAGAAGTCGGCCTCCTGCGTCACCTCTTTACGGCGGCGTTTTGCCTCTTCTTCGCCGATCAGTCCGGCATTGAGATCGGCGTCAATCGCCATCTGCTTACCCGGCATCCCGTCGAGTGAAAAGCGCGCGCCCACTTCTGCAATACGTCCGGCACCCTTGGTGATCACCATAAAGTTAATAATGATCAGAATGATGAACACGATGATACCAATGGCGAAATTACCGCCCACCAGGAAGTGACCGAAGGCCTCCACCACCTGCCCCGCGGCTTCCGAACCGGTATGGCCGTTCATCAGGATCACGCGCGTTGAGGCGACGTTAAGCGCCAGACGCAGCAGGGTGGAGAACAGCAGCACCGTCGGGAACGCCGAGAACTCCAGCGTGTTCTGGGTAAACATGGCGACCAGCAGGATCATGATCGACAGCACGATGTTGAAGGTAAACAGCAGATCCAGCACAAAGGTCGGCAGCGGCAGGATCATCATCGCGAGGATGGTCATGATCAGTACCGGCCCGGCCAGCACCTGCCACTGGGTTTCCTTCATGTTGGGTAATCGTAATTTGGTGGCGATATTGGCCATCACTCTCTACTCTCTTGTGCAAAATCCATCCCCGCCGGAACGGGAAGATCTTTAGGTGTCAGCGGACGTAAGCCATAGCCCTTACGCCAGCGCTTAAGGCCATAAACCCAGGCCAGCACTTCCGCCACCGCGCTGTACAGCTCGGCGGGAACCGGTGTGCCGGGGTCACAGTGGCGATACAGGGCGCGCGCCAGCGGCGGCGCCTCAAGCATGGGGACCCGGTTCTCTTCGGCCAGTTCGCGGATGCGCAGGGCGATAAGCCCGCTGCCGCTGGCAACCACCATCGGCGCGCCCATGGCGCCTTCCTGGTACTTCAGGGCGACCGAATAGTGGGTCGGGTTATTCACCACCACGTCAGCGGTGGGGACGTCGCTCATCATTCGCTGCTGCGCCATCTGACGCTGCAACTGGCGAACCTTACTTTTAATCAGCGGGTCGCCTTCCTGATTTTTGAATTCGTCTTTGATTTCTTTCAGGCTCATGCGCAGCTTTTTGAAGTTGCTCCAGAGCTGGTAAACCACGTCGAACGCCACCATCGGGATCAGCGATAAAATAATGACCAGCATGCAGCCCATCAGCAGGGCGCTGATATCACCCAGCGCCATGCGCAGCGGTTCATACATCAGGCTGATAAACTTCCCTTTGTTGAACCACAAAAACAGCCCGCCGCCGATGCCCGCAAGCGTCACCTTCAGAATGCTTTTCACCATCTCCGACACCATCTGCGCGGAAAACAGGCGTTTGATGCCGCTGATCGGATTGAGCTTTTTGACGTTAAATTTGAGGGCCTTGGCGCTCATATTCAGGCCGCCAATCAGCGACGGCGTGGCGACGGCGGTCAGAAACAGGCCACCGACGAACGGCAGCAGCGCCAGAAACGCCATCCCAAGAAGCGATCCGGCGTGATGCAGCATCTGCTGCGGATCGCTGACTAACAGCCGGTCAAACGTTAAGCCGTTATGCAGCAGATGCAGCAGCTGTTTTGCCAGCCAGCCGCCCGCCACCAGCAGCAACCCCCAGCCTGCCAGCAGCATCAGGAGGCTCGTCAGCTCGCGCGATCGGGGAACCTGTCCCTCTTCTCGCGCTTTTTGCTTTCGGTGGGGTGTGGGGTCTTCTGTTTTTTCGCTGTCGTTTTGTTCTGACATGACGTTTGCCCGGCGGGATTAGAAGCCGAGTGACTCCAGCAGGTCGTCCACCTGTTCCTGAGAGGCCACAATGCCTTCGGCGCGGGTATCGATCTGCGGACCGTTCTTCAGATGTGCGTCACCGGTGGCGGCGCTGGCGTCGCGCTCGCTCATGTTTTCCACCAGCACGCTGATAAGCTCTTTCTCAACGGTCTCAATCACATGCATCAGGCTTTGCAGCACCTGTCCGGTGAGATCCTGGAAGTCCTGCGCCATCATGATTTCGGTCAGCTGGCGGTTGGTCTGCTGGGTTTTCTCCGGCACGTCGTGCAGGAAGGCGCGGGTGGCTTTGACCAGCTCGCGGGCATCCTCCAGCGGCTGTGGATGTTCAAACCAGGCGTCCCATCGCGCGCTCAGCGCAGTGGCGTTATCGCTCAGCCCTTCCTGCAGAGGGCGCGCCACTTCCACGCTGGTCAGCGCGCGATCGGCGGCCTGCGAGGTCTTGCCGACCACATAGTTCAGGCGGTCGCGGGTGTTCGGAAAAGCGTCGGCGACTTCCATAATCGCCTGCTCCAGACCGAGGTTGGCCATGCTGTCGCGCAGCAGACGGGTCAGTTGCCCGATGCGAACGAAAATCTCAGTGGCGTTATCCGCCTGCATATTTAACGGGGAGTTCATAAGCGTTACCCGAGTTTTTCAAAGATTTTGCCAAGCTTTTCTTCCAGCGTGGCGGCGGTAAACGGCTTAACGATGTAACCATTGGCCCCCGCCTGCGCGGCAGCGATGATGTTCTCTTTCTTTGCCTCAGCGGTCACCATTAGCACCGGCAACTTTGCCATGGTGGCATCGCTGCGGATGGTTTTCAGCAGCTCCAGACCGTCGATGTTTGGCATGTTCCAGTCGCTGACGACGAAATCAAAACCTCCGGCACGCAGCTTGTTGAGCGCGTCCTGACCGTCTTCGGCCTCGTCAATGTGCTTGTAGCCCAGATCCTGCAGCAGGTTGCGTACGATGCGTCGCATGGTGGCGAAGTCGTCCACCACCAGAAAACGCAAATTTTTATCCGACATGGGATTTATCTCCTGAACGTGAGTCGGTTTTGGATGAATTATGTTTATGGAAACTGTCCAGTAAGCACTGGCTGATATCGTCGAGGTCGACGACCTTCTTCGCCGCACCCAGCGCAATCGCCTCGCGCGGCATGCCAAACACCACGCAGGTGGCTTCGCTCTGCGCGAGGGTAAACGCTCCGGTCTGGCGCAGATGCAGCAGGCCACGCGCGCCGTCCGCGCCCATGCCGGTCAGCAGGGCGGCGCTGGCATGCTTGCTGGCCTGACGCGCCACGGAGTCAAACAGCACATCCACTGACGGACGATGACGATTCACCGGTGGGGCATCGCTGAGCCGGACCCGGTAGCCGTTGTCCTGACAGATAACCTCCATATGACGATCGCCCGGCGCAATCAGGGCGGTTCCTGGTCGCACCGGTTCGCCATCCTGCGCTTCACGCACGGCAATCTGGCACAGCGAGTCAAGCCGTTGGGCGAAGGAGTAGGTGAAACCGGCGGGCATGTGCTGGGCAATCACAATCCCCGGCGTGCTGACCGGCAGCGGCATCAGCACCCGACGCAATGCCTCCGTGCCGCCGGTAGAGGAGCCGATAGCGATGAGGCTCTGCTGGCGCACGGGGATCCCGGCGAGCACCGGTCTGGCGTCGGGGGTATGCTGCGCCAGCTTCGCGCGGGCGGCGACGCGGATCTTCTCCACCACCAGCTGGCTCCAGCTGTCGATATTCTCTGCGCCGCGATGCTCGGGCTTGGGCAGAAAATCGACCGCACCGTGCTCCAGCGCAGTCATGGTGGCTTTCGAGCCGCGGGTGGTCAGGGAGGAGATCATCACGACGGGCATCGGGCGCAGGCGCATCAGGCGGGAGAGAAACTCCAGCCCGTCCATGCGCGGCATGTCGATATCCAGCGTCAGCACGTCCGGGTTGAGCTGTTTAATCAGCTCGCGCGCAATAAACGCATCCGGCGCCGTGCCGACCATTTCCATATCAGGCTGCTGATTGACGACCGCGCTGAGCATGTTACGCATCAGGGCGGAATCATCGACCGCCAGCACACGAATCGACTTCACCGTGTGGCCTCCGTCAGTTCATATACCGACTGCCCACGCAGGCGCAGCGGAATATGTGCATGGTTAAAATGTTCCGAATGGCCGACAAACAGCAGGCCGCCCGGCTTGAGCAGACGCGCAAAGCGCTGCAACAGGCGCTGTTGCGTCGGCGCATCGAAATAAATCATCACGTTGCGGCAGAAAATGGCGTCGAACGGCCCGGGAACGGACCACTTTTCATCGAGTAAATTCAGCTGCTGGTAGTGAATGGCGGACAGCAACTCCTGTCGGGCTTTCACCCATTCGCTGTTGTCACCCGCCCCGCGCAGAAAATAGTGACGCTTTTGCGCCAGCGTCAGCGCGTCCAGATCGTTCAGGCGGTAGATGCCCGCTTCCGCTTTTGCCAGCACCTCGGTGTCGATATCCGACGCCCAGATCCGCGGTCCGGCCACCGACGCGCCCAGCTGTTCATTCAGCGTCATGGCGATAGAGCAGGGCTCTTCCCCCGTGGACGCCGCGGTACACCAGACGCGGTAGCCCGATGCGCGCTGGCGCGCATGTTCCGCGAGGATCGGGAAGTGATACGCCTCGCGGAAAAAGGAGGTCAGGTTGGTGGTCAGCGCGTTGATAAAGTTCTGCCATTCCGGATGCTCTGAGTGTGACTCAAGCAGGGCGATATAATCGCTGAACGTGGCAAGCCCCAGCGTGCGCACGCGACGGGAAAGACGATTAAAAATCATCTCTCGCTTTTGCGCGTTAACGACAATTCCGGCGCGCTTATAGATTAATTTCCCGACACGCTGCAATTCGCTGTCAGTCAGAGAAAGCGTATTCAGGGATAAGCGTGCAGAAGTGCTGATAATTTCACTCATAGAATTGGGGCAGACCTTAAACCGGTGTATTCATTATTTCCTGATACGCGCTAATCATCTTATTTCGTGCCTGCATGCCAAAGCTGAATGAAATAGACGATTTCTGCATCGCCAGCATCACGTCATTCAGGGCAATATCGCCACTGCCGGACATCCACTGCTGTGTTTTGCTCTTCGCTTCAACCTGGGTTTTATTTATTTCGTTAATGCTGTTAAATAAAACGTCAGAAAAGGAGGGGGCGTCGCCGCGTGAGGTCTGCAGCCGGTGAGACGGACCGCTGACCTGCTGCGCCTGGCTCTGAATTTGATCGAGTACGCCACGCATTAATGTCGCTGACATTCTTTTTATTCCTGGTAATTAAGATAAAAACGGCGGTTTGTTGCATATCTTTTAAACGTCGACAGCTTAACACGCGTTTAAAAACCTCAGAAAATCCAATAAGCCGACAGAACTTTGAGCTTATTTATCCTTAAAAAAAACGCCTTTCAGACGATAATGCCCGCCTGAAAAATTCTTATATTTTTGAAATCGTCGACATCACTCTCGCGAATTTCGTGAGCTGACGCGCATCGTTGATGCGTGCTATTTCATACAGGAATACGGCATGAGTGCCACACTAAATGAGTTAACCAACAATCCGGCAGAGCGAATCAAATCGATGCTGTCCTCACTTCGCGGCAGCCCGAAGCTTTTGCTGGTGATTTGCGGCGCTGCGGCGCTTTCCGTCATCATCGCGTTAATGTTCTGGGCAAAGGAGCCGGATTACCGGGTGCTGTTCAGTAATATCAGTGATGAAGAAGGCGGCGCCATCGTGGCGCAGCTGTCGCAGCTCAATGTCCCTTACCGCATCGACACGCCAGGGGGCGTGATCATGGTGCCGGCCTCACAGGTGCATGAGGTGCGCATGAAGCTGGCCCAGCAGGGGCTGCCGAAGGGCGGCGGCGTGGGTTTTGAACTGCTCGATCAGGAGAAGTTTGGCGTCAGCCAGTTCACCGAGCAGGTAAACTATCAGCGAGCCCTGGAAGGCGAGCTGGCGCGTACCATTGAAAATCTTGGGCCGATCCAGAGCGCATGCGTACATCTGGCCACGCCAAAACCGTCGATGTTTGTCCGCGAACAGAAAAAACCGACCGCATCCGTCACCGTTAACCTGTTGCAGGGCCGTACCCTTGACGACAGCCAGGTAGTGGCGATCACCCATCTTATTTCCAGCGCAGTGACTGGCCTTGCAGCCGGGAGCGTGACCATTGTCGATCAGCGCGGCAACCTGCTGACCCAGAGCGGCCTGCGCGGTTTGCAGACGGCGCACCTGAAATACACCAGTGAAATTGAAACCGACTATCAGCAGCGCATTCAGCGCATTCTGGCCCCGCTGGTGGGGGATGAAAACATCCGCGCCCAGGTGACCGCGCAGATCGATTTCACCGAGCAGGAACAAACTCAGGAGCAGTATCAGCCGAACAGCGACCCTGAAAAAAATGGCGATCCGCAGCCGTCAGGCCAGCCTCTCTGAGCAGGGGAATAGCCGTGGCGCGAGTGGCGTGCCGGGGGCGTTGAGCAATACGCCACCGGCACCGGCCACCGCACCACTGACCCAGCCCCTCAATACCCCGGCGGATGACAAAAAAGAGAAAACCACCAGTAACAGCGCGAACCGTGAGCCTGCACAGCCGTACAACAACCGCAGTGACGAGACCACCAACTTTGAGGTCGATCGCACTCTGATCCATACCAAATCGAATGCCGGACGCATTCAACGTTTATCCGTGGCGGTGGTGATTAACCATCTGCCGCAGGGGGAAGAGGGCAAGCCGGGACCGATTAGCGAGGCCGAACTGACCCGTATTAACGCGCTGGTGAAAGAGGCGATTGGCTTTAACGCCAGCCGTGGCGACAGCGTCAATATCCTCAACTCCGCCTTTAACGGCGTGGTGGAAGAGCCGGTGCCGCCGTTCTGGGAACAGGATCGTTTCTACGCGCTGTTGATGGCTATCGCCCGCTATCTGGTCATCGCCATTATCGCCTGGGTCATGTGGCGCAAGCTGGTACAGCCTGCCTGGATCCGTCACCAGGAGACCACCCTGCGCCGTCTGGAGATGGAAAAAGAGGCGCGGGAGGAAGAGATTGCCGCGAAAAAACGTGCAGCGGAGAAAATCAACCGCGACCGTGCCCAGCAGCGCGTGGATACGGAACTCAATGGTCAACAGCTGCGTGAGCTGGCAGAGCAGGAGCCGCGCGTTATCGCCCTGGTGATCCGCCAGTGGATGAGTAAGGAGCCGAAATAATGAATGCCTCAGAAAAAAGCGCCATCGTCATGCTGACGCTGGGAGATGTCCTGGCGGCGGAGGTGTTCAAGCACCTCAACGCCCACGAGGTGAAGCAGATCAGTGCCTCAATGGTCAACATGGCGGGCTTTACTCACGACCAGATGGCCATGGTGCTGGAGGAGTTTAAAAAAGACTCCAGCGAATATGCGGCGCTCAGCCTCAACACCAACGATTATCTGCGCAGCGTGCTGGTCAAGGCGCTGGGCGAAGAGCGTGCCTCCTCGCTGCTGGAGGATCTGCTGGATACCCACCAGGGCACCAACGGCATCGAAACGCTCAACTTTATGGATCCGCAGGCGGTGTTCGACCTTATCCGCGAAGAGCACCCGCAGATCATCGCCACCATTCTGGTCCACCTCAAACGTAACCAGGCGGCGGACGTGCTGGGCAAATTCGACGAGCGCGAACGTAACGACATCATGCTGCGTATCGCCACCTTCGGCGGCGTACAGCCGGCCGCGCTGCAGGAGCTGACGGAAGTCCTGAATAACCTGCTGCACGGTCAGAACCTCAAGCGCAGCAAGATGGGCGGTGTCCGTCCGGCAGCGGAGATCCTTAACCTGATGAAATCTCACCAGGAAGAGGCGGCCATTGAGGCGGTACGTGAGTTCGACGGCGAGCTGGCGCAAAAAATTATCGACGAGATGTTCCTGTTCGAAAACCTGGTGGAGGTGGAAGACCGCAGCATCCAGCGCCTGCTGCAGGAGATCGAGAGCGAAACGCTGATCATCGCACTGAAAGGGGCCGACGAGCCGCTGCGCATGAAGTTCTTCCGCAATATGTCGCGCCGTCAGGCCGAGCTGATGACCGACGATCTGGCCTCCCGTGGCCCGGTGCGTCTGTCCCAGGTGGAAGCCGAACAGAAGACCATCCTCAACGTGGTGCGTCGTCTGGCCGAGGCTGGCGAAATCCTGATTGGAGGCAGCGACGATGCCTACGTTTGATGAACATAACGCCACCGGGTGGCGCGCCTGGCAGCCTGAAAACCTGCTGGGAGAGCCGCAGGATACCCCGCTGCCGACGATGGATAACACCCAGTCTGAGGCGCAGCTGAAAGCCGAACTGGCGCGTCTGCGCAAGCAGGCGGAACAGCAGGGGTTTACCCAGGGGCTGCAGCAGGGCCAGGAAGAGGGGCGCAAACAGGGCTATGAGGCCGGGTTGAAAGAGGGCCGCGACGCCGGGTATGCCCAGGGCGTGGAGCAGGCACGCGTGGAGCAGCAGGCGCTGCTGCGCGAGGCAGAAACCTGGGTCAGCAACTTTAAGCTGGCGCTGGAAAACCTCGAAGGGCTGATCCCCGCGCGTCTGGTGCAGCTGTCGCTGACGGCGGTGCAGCAACTCTACGGTACGTCTCGTGTGGCGGATAACCATGCTCTGGTCACGCAGATCCGCAGCCTGATGCAGCAGGACGCGCTGCTGCACGGCACCATTCAACTCTATGTCAGCCCGGAGGCGTTTGCTTCGGTGCATGAGGCGCTGGGTGAAACGCTTGCCGCGATGGGCTGGGAGCTGCACCGCGACGCCAGCCTGGCCGCCGGGGGATGCCGGGTGGTCTCCCCGGATGTGGAAGTGGACGCCAGTATGGAAACCCGCTGGCAGGCGCTGTGTCAGTTGGCGCGCGAGGAGCTCTCGCAATGAGCCAGCAGCTAAAAAAGTGGCTCTGCGCCCTTGACCGGGTGGAGGAAAAACTCACCCAGGTGCCCGATTTTCGCCAGTACGGCAAACTGACGCGCGCCACCGGGCTGGTAATGGAGGCCGTGGGGCTCAAGCTGCCTATTGGTGCGCTGTGCATCGTTGAGCGTCAGACGGAGCAGGGCATTATCCCGGTTGAGAGCGAAGTGGTGGGCTTTAACGGCCAGACGCTGTTTCTGATGCCGCTGGAGCATGTCGACGGCATCCTGCCCGGGGCGCGCATTTATGCCCTGCAAAGCGACAGCCACGCCGGTAAACAATTGCCCGTGGGGCCGCATCTGCTGGGCCGCGTGCTGGATGCGCAGGGTCGACCGCTGGATGGCCGCCCCGCGCCGGGGAAACCGGCGGCGGGGCTGTTTACCCCAACGCTCAATCCCCTGCACCGCGATCCGATCAAAAACGTGCTCGACGTTGGTGTGCGCGCCATCAATGGCCTGCTGACGGTGGGCCGTGGTCAGCGTATGGGCCTGTTCGCCGGTTCCGGCGTCGGCAAAAGCGTGCTGCTCGGCATGATGGCCCGCTTTACCACTGCGGACGTCATCGTGGTGGGGCTGATTGGCGAGCGTGGCCGCGAGGTAAAAGATTTTATCGAGAATATCCTTGGCGAGCAGGGGCTGGCGCGTGCGGTAGTGGTTGCCGCCCCGGCTGATGTTTCGCCGATTTTGCGTATGCAGGGCGCCGTTTACGCCACGCGCATTGCGGAAGATTTCCGTGAGCGCGGCCTCAATGTGCTGCTGATCATGGACTCCCTGACCCGCTACGCCATGGCGCAGCGTGAAGTGGCTCTGGCGATTGGTGAACCGCCCGCGACCAAAGGCTATCCGCCGTCTGTCTTTGCCCGTCTGCCTGCGCTGGTCGAACGAACCGGTAACGGCGTGAAAGGGGGCGGCTCAATCACCGCGTTTTATACGGTGCTGACGGAGGGGGATGACCAGCAGGATCCGATTGCCGACTCCGCGCGCGCAATCCTCGACGGCCACATCGTGCTGTCGCGTCGTCTTGCCGAGGCGGGGCACTATCCGGCGATTGATATTGAAGCCTCGATCAGCCGTGCCATGACCGAGCTTATCCCCCATGCCCAGTACCGCAAGGTGCAACGCTTTAAACAGTTGCTATCCGCGTATCAGCGCAACCGCGACCTGGTGAGCGTGGGGGCGTACGTCAAAGGGAGCGATGCGATGCTGGATCAGGCTATCGACAAATATCCCTCGCTGGAGGCGTTCCTCCACCAGGCGATCCACGAGCGCAGCGGCTATGACGACGCCATTCGCGCCCTGTCCGGGCTTTTCCCGGATATTAAAGACTAAGCCGGAGGTGTGATGAAAGCACATAACCCCATGGTTCTGCTGCGCGACAAGGCGCAGGAGACGCTAACGCAGACTACCCGCGCGCTGGGCGGTGCGCAGCAGCAGCTCCAGCAGGCGATGACCCAGCACGAACAGCTTCAGCACTACGAGCAGGAGTACCAGCAGTCCCTGCGTCAGGGGATGATGGGCGGCGGTATGTCGGTGGCGGATCTGGTGAATCACCAGTCGTTTATTTTGTCGCTGAAGCAGGTGGTAAAGCAGCAGGCTGGCCACGTGAACGCCTGCGAAAAGGCGGTAGACGAGGTGAAAAAGAACTGGGTGCAAAACAAGCAGCGCCTGAACGCGTTTGAAACGCTGATTGAACGCCGGGCGACGGCGCAGGCGTTAGTTCAGAGCCGACATGAACAAAAGCTGATGGATGAATTTGCTCAGCGTGCCGGACAAAAGAGAGAAAGGCTATGAACATAGATATTGCCGCCCTGTTACTGGGTGGGGGAGCACAGGGCAAACCGAAGGGCGGTTTACTGGCTGACGACGGCTTCAGCCTGGCGCTGGATGACAAGCTGGCTGAACTGGTGCAGCTTTTCCCGGGACTCGACCCGCAGGCGCTGGCAGCCATGCCGGAAGCCGCGCTGGCGGGGTTGTCCGCAGATTTACTGCCGCAACAGCTTGCCGACGACGCGCCGGTAACGGATGCCGACGGTATGCTGCTCGCCGCGCCGCCGGGGCTGGCAGAGGTCCTGAACGGGGTTTCGCTCACCAACGGTGAGGGTGAAGAGAGCCCGCAGTGG
Source organism: Enterobacter cloacae subsp. cloacae ATCC 13047 (assembly GCF_000025565.1). Taxonomy (NCBI): domain Bacteria; kingdom Pseudomonadati; phylum Pseudomonadota; class Gammaproteobacteria; order Enterobacterales; family Enterobacteriaceae; genus Enterobacter; species Enterobacter cloacae. The sequence continues at coordinate 3,350,938 of NC_014121.1, read as the reverse complement.
CAGCTGCAACAGCTGGTGACCCGCAGCGTCACGGGGACAGAAACGGTCAACCCTGCGAAGGGCGTAGCGAACGGGAAGGCTCCTGAGCCTGAGGGCAAAACCGTTTCTCCGCTCATGACCGCCGCCGATAAAACCCCGGCGGCCAATGCCACGCCGCTGACGGCGCAGTCTGCACCGCTCACCAGTGAGACGATGGTCACGCCAGAGATGCCTGCGGCCACATCGGCGAATGCCGTGGCGCTGCCTGCCGCCGTACGCACCAGCGTCGCGCACGCCCCGCAGCAGGTGGTCACCGTTAACCATCCGCCAGAAACGCCGGAGTGGAAGCAGTCGGTCAGCCAGCATATCGCCATCTTTAGCCGTAACGGGCTGCACAGCGCGGAGATCCGCCTGCACCCGGAAGAGCTGGGATCGCTGCAGATTTCCCTGCGCGTGCAGCAGGATCAGGCGCAGATCCATATCGTCAGCGAGCATGCCCACATTCGTCACGCCATGGAGCAGGCCATGCCGCAGCTGCGTGCCGCGATGGCGGAATCGGGTATTCAGCTTGGCCAGGCCAACGTGAGCGCGGAAGGACAGCAGTTTGCCGCCGGTGAGCAGGGCCAAAACGCATCGGGTGACGAGCACGGTGCCCAGGAAGGGGAAGAGCAATCGGTTGAAGAGGAGATCGTGCCTACTTTATTAACCACTACTCCCGGAAATATATACGGAATAAATACCTTTGCCTGAAGTGGCGAATTAGCTTCAGGAATGAAATTTTATCACCTGATTATCAGGGTGATGATATGGACTACAATGTCCGCCATATTGACCCGAGGGCAATACGCTGCCCTCTCTTATTTTCAGGTGTACGTTCAATGAGTAATAAAAATAAAAAGGTCGCCAGCGGCGGAGGCTCTCGCTCGCTTCTGATGACGTTCATGTTTTTGACTGCCGTTGCGGCGTGCGGTGTTTCCGGCTACCTGTTCTGGGAAATGAAATTTGCGAAACCGGCAGCAGAGGTTGCACAAGGGGAAGCGGAAACAGCACCGGCACCCGCGCAGGTAGAGCCGCTGTATGCCTCAATGAATACCTTTACCGTGAGCCTGAAGCCCACGGCGAACGAATCGGATCGGGTATTGTACCTGGGCTTGTCCATTCGCGTGGCAGAACAAAAATCGCTGGCGGTGCTGGAAAAATATTTGCCGGAATATCGCAGCCGCTTATTTATGTTGTTAACCCATCAGACTTATGAAGATTTAGCCACCGATGAGGGTAAACGCCGTCTGATGACCAATATTAAGAGTGAGCTGGATAAACCGCTGGCTTTTAACCAGTCCATTCGCGTCACCGACGTGCTTATTAACGAATTTATTCTGCGGTAATTATTATGGCTGACAGCTTTTTATCTCAGGATGAGATCGACCGTTTGCTAAACGCCGATGCGGAAAGCAACAGTGAACAACATAAAAACGGCGCCGACGCGGGGATTAAACCTTACGATCCGCACACCCAGCGCCGGGTTATTCGCGAGCGTCTGCATTCGCTGGAAATTATTAACGAGCGTTTTGCCCGTCAGTTCCGTATGGGGTTGTTTAACCTGCTGCGCCGTAGCCCGGATATTACGGCGGGGAACATTAAGATCCAGCCGTATCACGAGTTTGCCCGCAACCTGCCGGTGCCGACAAACCTGAACCTGCTGCACCTTAACCCGCTGCGCGGCACCTCGCTGATGGCGTTCTCGCCGGGGCTGGTATTTATGGCCGTGGATAACCTGTTTGGCGGCGACGGTCGTTTCCCGACCAAGGCCGACGGGCGCGAGTTTACGCCCACCGAACAGCGCGTGATCCACCGCATGCTGTCGATGGCGCGCGAGGCCTATGAATTTGCCTGGAGCTCAATCTATAAAATCAAAACGGAGTATATCCGTTCCGAAATCCAGGTGAAGTTCACCAATATCACTTCATCGCCGAATGACGTGGTGGTCACTACGCCGTTTTCGGTGGAGATCGGCTCGCATCGCGGGGAGTTCAATATCTGTATTCCCTTCAGCACCATCGAGCCGCTGCGCGAGCTGCTGAGTAACCCGCCGATGGACAACTCCCGGCACGAGGACTCCCACTGGCGCGGCCTGCTGGCCAGCCAGATGCGGGAAACGGAGCTGGAGCTTACGGCGCGTTTCGCGGATATCGGCACCCGGCTCTCCCGCGTGATGCAGATGAAAAAAGGCGACATTATCGCGCTGGATAAGCAGGAGTTTATCGAAGCCAGCGTCGGCGGTGTGCCGGTCTTCACGGCCCGCTACGGCGCCGTGAACAATCAATATGCCCTGAAGGTCGAGCAGATGATTCAGCCTTCATTACTTTCATTAAACAAGGAGTAATTTCCCCATGAGCGATATGAACACCTCATCGGGTACTGACGATCAGTCCATCGATAATCTTTGGGGTGAGGCCATGACCGAACAGCACGCGGCGGGAATTACCGACACCATGGCTGCACCGCAATTCTCTGACGAGATGAACCTGATCCTGGATATCCCGGTAAAAATGACCGTGGAGCTGGGACGCACCAAAATGACCATTAAAGAGCTGCTGCGTTTAAGCCAGGGCTCGGTGGTCTCGCTGGATGGTCTGGCGGGTGAACCGCTGGATATTCTGATCAACGGTTACCTGATTGCGCAGGGTGAAGTGGTGGTGGTCTCCGATAAATTTGGCATCCGCATTACGGACATTATTACCCCGTCCGAGCGCATGCACCGTCTGAGCCGCTAATGAACGCCACTGATTCCCTTCCGGCCACTGGCTCGATGCTGATGACGGTTACCGGCGCGCTGGCGTTGATTATCCTGCTGATGGTGGTGATGGCCTGGGCTGCCCGCCGTAGCGGACTGGCGCGTCGGCTTAACGACGCCCAGGGCAACATGACCCTGGTGGCGACCCAGTCGCTGGGGCCGCGTGAGCGCCTGGTGCTGGTTGACGTGGGTGAACAGCGTCTGGTGCTGGGCGTCACCGCCTCGCAGATTACCTGCCTCGCCACGCAGGCGCGCCCGGAAAACGCCCCACAGGCCTCCGCGCCCGCGACGTTCCCGCTGATGCTGGAAAAGCTGCGTCAGAAATACCGTCCAGGAGGTGAGCAGTGAAACCTCGTCTGCTGCTGGCGCTCGGCCTGATGTTACCCGCCGCCGGTGCGCTGGCGGCCAACGGTGACATCACCCTCGGCCAGCCTTCCGGGGAAGGGGGCTGGACGCTGCCGGTACAAACCCTGCTGCTGCTGAGCGGCTTTACCTTTATCCCCGCCATACTGCTGATGATGACCGGGTTTACCCGCATCATCATTGTGCTGGGGTTAATGCGTAACGCGCTGGGCACGCCTACCGCGCCGCCAAACCAGGTGCTGGTGGGGCTGTCGCTGTTTTTGACCTTTTTCGTTATGTCGCCGGTGTTCAGCCAGATCTACGAAAAAGCCTGGCAACCGCTGCAGGAAAACAAAATCACCATGGAGGTGGCCCTGACGGAAGGGGTGAAACCGCTGCGCGCGTTTATGCTCGACCAGACCCGTGAAAGCGATCTGGCGATGTTTGCCCGTATCGCCAAAACCCCCGATATCGCCTCGCCGGAAGAGGTGCCGCTCAGCATTCTGGTGCCGGCATTTATCACCAGCGAGCTGAAAACCGCCTTCCAGATTGGCTTCACCATCTTTATTCCGTTTCTGATTATCGATCTGGTGGTCGCCAGTATCCTGATGGCGCTGGGGATGATGATGGTTCCACCGACCACCATTGCCCTGCCGTTCAAGCTGATGCTGTTTGTGCTGGTCGACGGCTGGCAGCTGCTGGTGGGATCGCTGGCGCAGAGCTTTTACAGTTAGGAGAGACCCATGACCCCGGAAAGCGTAATGGTGATTGGCATGCAGGCGATCAAGGTGGGACTGATGGTATCAGCCCCGCTGCTGGTGGCCGCGCTGGTCACCGGTCTTATCATCAGTATTTTGCAGGCCGCCACCCAGGTCAACGAAATGACCATGACCTTCATCCCGAAAATCCTGATGATTGTCGGCGTCGCGGTGGCGCTTGGCCCGTGGATGATGAAAATCTTTATTGAATACACCCGCGCGGTGTTCGCCAGCATCCCGTTCGTGATCGGCTGATGGCCTTCGGACTTCCTCTCGACCAGCTCTACGGGCTGGTCAGCCACTATTTTTTCATTATGGTGCGCATTGCCGCGCTGCTGCACGTTGCCCCGGTGTTTGGTGAGAAGGCGGTCAGTGCCCGGCTGCGTGCCGGTCTGGCGCTGTTGATCGCCATTTTGATTGGCGGCACGCTGCCCGATGCGCAGGTGGGCCTTTACGCCTGGTAAGGGGTCTGGGTGCTGGCAAAACAGGTGATTATCGGTGCGGCGATGGGGCTGACGCTGCAATTGCTGTTTGCCGCCGTGCGCATGGCCGGGGAGATCATCGGTATGCAGATGGGGCTGTCGTTCGCCACCTTCTTTGACCCGGGTGCCGGGAACAGCCCGGTGATCTCACGCTTTCTCAACCTGCTGGTGACGCTGCTGTTTCTCGCTTTTAACGGTCATCTCTGGTTGCTGGCGCTGCTGGCGGACACCTTCCAGACGCTGCCGATAGACGCCACGCCGCTGCACGCGGGCGGGTTTATGTACCTGGTCACCCATGCGGGGATGATCTTCAGCCAGGGGCTGATGCTGGGGCTGCCCGTCATTGCGCTGCTGCTGTGCATCAACTTTATCCTCGGACTGTTAAACCGCCTGACGCCGCAGCTCTCTATCTTTGTGATTGGCTTCCCGCTGACGCTCACCTTCGGCATGCTGGCGCTGTTTCTGATTGCCGAAACGCTGGCCCCATTCTTTGAGCGCCTGATGGCTACCGGGTTTGATATCCTTGCCGGGCTGATTCAGGCGCTGGTATAACCCTTAGTTCATGCAGGCGATGCGGGCGACGGTTTCTGTACCGGAGGCGAGCACTTTGTCATCCAGCAGGTAGGCGGTGCTGGTGGCGACTTCACCCGGTTTAATCTGCGGGAAAATATAATCCGTCACGTCTTGATCCGGGGCCTGGCCGCCAAGTTTGCGGTGTTGGCTGGTGACAGTCAGATGGATCCGTTTGCCCGACAGTTCAACATCGTAACGCACTTCACGGTTCACCGCTTTGGGCAGTCCGTCGCGCTTGCCGTCCCTGAAGTGGCTGATAGTGCCGATATAGGTGGTATGCCCGCTAAACAGACCGTCGCGGTAGGAGCGGTAGATACCGCGTGCCAGCGTCGCGTTGTTGTCGTCCTCAATCACGTAGTAGGAGGTGGGGGCGATACACTGCGATGCGTACGGAGAGGTCTGAAATCCGTACAGCGCCATACCGCCCAGCCCGACGACCATCCCGCCCAGAAACAGCAGCGCGAGCGGGGATTTAATAAAGGCGAAAATAGAACGATTCGCAGTCATTCCCTGAATCCTTAAAGGGTTGTTGGCAGGCAATAAGCCCCTGGAACTGGCTCATTTTTTCAGAGCCGGTGGTGACGTACAGCACGGCGGCCGGTTTTTCGTTGGGGCGGCGGTCCAGCACATGACGGGTATAGGTTTGCAGCGTGGATTCAATCAGCGCTTGCTGCGACTGTTTATCCTCCTGAACCATCACCATTGAGCCCGGCGGCACGCCAGGGCCATTCCAGCGCACAAAGTGAACCGGCTGCGGGCTAAAGTCGACAACGCCGCGCAGGAGGAGCGCAATCACCAGCCCGACGAGCACGCCGCTAAGCGTGACGCAGAGCTTTTGCTTAAGCGTGTTGCCCCCACGGGCAGGCGCGTGGGTGACCACCGGCTGTGCTTCTGCTGTGTCTGCCTGTACCGGTTCATTCTGCAGGGGCAGGGGTTCTGCTTGTTGCAATTCGCTGTTTGCCTCCCGCACCAGCAGGCGGTAGCCGCTGCGCGTCACGGCGATGAGCGTGATCGCTTCCTGCAGGTTCAGTTGAGTAAACGCGCGGCGCAGTTTGGTGATCATCACCCGCACGCTGTTATCAGTGACTTCTACCCCGGCGCTACGCCAGCCGATCTCCATCAGCTGTTCCTGGGAAAGTACCTCACCCTGCGCCTCTGCAAGTGCTGCGAGACACAGGCACGCGCTCTGGGGGAGGGTAACGGTCTGTTGCGTATCCGTCCGGGTAAGCATGCGGGTCTGCAAATCCAGCGTGACGGACGTTCCAATCGCGATATGGTTTAGCATAGTTATTTGATTCTTCTGGTGTATTAGGTATCGCTTCTGGTTACTGTAATTAATAGTAATGAATGCCCCTTATTGCTAGCCGAAGGCCAGAGCGACATGCTTTTTATGTCTTACGTCATATTTTTGCAACCACTACGTAATAACAGCCTTAATGCTTTTAAGGTTATTAAATAGGGGGATATTAACCGCATTAAAAGTAATGCCTTGGGCGGTTTTACTTTAATTATATTAAAACCAGATACTTGCGGAATTGATGTCGCGGATGGGTCATCTGTCGCAGTGATAATGAGACGCTGTTATTATTTCGAATTAACAATTTTTAATCTGTATATAATTATTAATTGTGTCGGGAAGGGAACGGGAGCGGTTGCTAATAAGGTCTGCGAATTTATACTGCGCAAAGACAGATTATTGAATTTATTACACAGTATGAATTTTCTTTACAAGGATGGATGATGTTCTCTCTGAAAAGTTTTATGCAAACGTCCGAGCTGCCAGCGATGTTTCCCGTATTTATTTGCCGTCTGGTGGTGGGGGTATTTTTCTTTACCGCCGGGTTTAATAAATTATTTGTGACGGAAAACCAACTGCTGATGGTCGATACGATGCACGACGCGGGGATCCCGTTTCCGGCCGTGATGGCGATCGTTGTCGCTTTCCTGGAGTGCAGCATGGGGCTGCTGTTGACGCTGGGGCTATTCAGCCGTTTTAGCGCGCTGGTACTGATAATTATTAGTACCGTAGCGCTGGCCACCATTGGCATCTATACCATTCCACGCGGGCTTAATCTGATTGCATGGCTGAGCTGGCTTTTTTATCTGCCTGAAACGCTGTATATCGTGCTCTGCCTGTTCCCGTTGACCTGGGGCGGCACATTTTGCAGTCTCGATGGCTGGTTGCTCAAACGCTGGGATAATGTGCGCAAAATTGTTTTTGTGGAGGGGTAACACAAGTGTGCGGTTATCAACGGTTTGAAGAGCATATTTACTGACGCCTGCATAATAAAATAGCCCTGTAGAGGTAGCGTTGTGCTGCCGTTAAAAGAACAGGGCTGTTGTCATGGTTTTTATCGTTATTTTAGTCGTTATTTTTATTACCCTGGTGATTCTGGTGCAGGCTGGGGTTATGCCCTGGTTTATTCGTACCGAGGGACAGCGTCTGCGCACGCAGGTTGATGCCCTGGCCACCCAGTTACGTGAGCAACTCGACAGGGTTGAAGCGCAGCAGCGTTCAATGACCGAAAGTGTGGTCACCCTGAAAAGCTTTGCGCTGGACAAAGGAGCCCCAGGCGATACCGATATCGCCGAAGAGACGGGTACCAGCCGTCAATTCTTCAATTCACTGGTCAAAGAGATCGGCGAGCGTCTTGGCGGCCGCGCCTGGATGGTGGATGACACCGGGCGCATCATCGGTGATGCCGCCGGTGCGCCGACGGTGCAATCACTCAACGATGCCAGCCTGCCGATGGCGGTTCCGCTGCGTGGGCTGCTGGCCCAGCCGGGCGAAGGGTTACGGCATACCCGTTTTCGCAGCGCCAGCGGCGAACATACGCTGGTGGTGACGCCCATTGCTGAGACACCGTGGCTGCTGGCCATTGATGTTCCCACCCGTAGGCTGGGCGAACGCCCGGGCATACTCCTGCATAAACCGTGGCCGCTGGCGGCCTTGCTGCTGGTCTCCACATTGACTCTTCTGCGCAGCGTTAACCTGCACCTTTCCCGCCTTAACGAAGAACTTCCGTCGCAGCTGAAAACCGAGCAGGGTGCGCACTTGCCGCCGCTGATGCAGGAGATTGGCGAACAGGTGAGGGTGATTGCGCAGGCAGCCAGCACGATTGCTGAGGAAAACGAGCGTCTGCTGCGGGTACCTGAAGCGAACGGTAATCTCCTGGCCATGCTGAGCGAAAGCACCACGGGTGTGGTTCAGGCGATGAACGCCCTGCACGATGCCGCGCTGCAGATTGCCGACAGCAGCGGCGCGCTGGTGCAACTGGCCAGCCGTGCGTACAGCTATTCGCTGCATAACGAAGAGGGCATTTTTGCCGTCGAGTCGCGCAATCTGGCCAGCCGCTGCGCGCGTTCGTCGAAAGAACTCCGGGCGCTGGTTGACGATGCGATGATGCAGGCGCAAAGCGGGGCACCGTCGGTGACGCAGAATAATAGCGTGCTGATTGAAGAGGTTTATACGGTGGCGAATGCCTTGCTTCAGCGCACAGGCAGCTAGCCGGGTGGCGCTGCGCTTACCCAGCCTACTTTCGGAGATTTTGTAGGCCGGGTAAGGCGTAGCCGACACCCGGCACAAATCTGGAAGCCGCCTCGCAATCCCATAAGTAACTCTCTGTAATACGCGATTTATCCTGTTATTCGTTTCTATCCCAACTAAAGTGCCCGCGTTGCGGCAATACCCGCAGCCGGGCGTGAGAACCTGAAAATACAAGGCGGTACCGAAGCGACCTGCTGGTTTGCTCTTTGTTATTCATTTCTCATCTCTCCGGAGGCTTTCATATGACGATTCTGTCCGCACTTTCTTCTTTCTCTCGCAACGATTTCTCCAGCAACTCATTGCCCATGACGCCACACCGTCGAGCATTCCGGACAGCTGGCCGGACACGTTTACGCCGGTTCACTATGCGCAGGCGCTGCCACAGGCAATATTGGGAAACATCCTGCCGCAGGAGGTGAACATAGCGTTGACGGGATGACTGCACGATATGGTGTACCTGCTGGCGGATTATGTGAAGGAGCCTTATCTCCCGTCTTAAACCCTTGCCGGGTGGCGGTGGCGGCTGACCCGACCTACGTTTGCGTTGATCCTTGTAGGCCCGTGCAAGCGCAGCGCCGCCGGGCAATGCGCACAGAGCACAAAAACAAAAAAGCCCTCCACCAGGGAGGGCAAACCGCGCGTGAGGCACGCGCGTAATAATAGTGAGGTGGTAACGCAGATTAACGCAGCAGGGACAGCACGTTCTGCGGAACCTGGTTGGCCTGGGCCAGTACGGAAACACCTGCCTGCTGGAGGATGTTCGCGCGGCTCATGGCGGACACTTCTACGGAGAAGTCAGCGTCCTGAATACGGGAGCGCGCTTCGGTGGTGTTGATGATATTGGTGTTCAGGTTCGCAATGATGGAGCTGAAGCGGTTCTGAACGGCACCGAGATCGGCGCGGAAGTCTGCAACCGTGGTCAGAGCTTCATCCAGCTTGGCCAGCAGACCATCGGCCAGCGAATCGCCCGCTTCTTTTCTGATAAATTCAACGTCAGCGGGACGGGCTGCTGGTGTATTCAGACCGCCTGGTGTCGCACCACCAGTTGCGAATTCAACCTCGGTAACAATTGTATCGCCTGCTGCGTTCTTACCATAGGCGAAGACTTTAGTTGCAGCACCCTCTGTCACGGAGAAAAGCTGCATTCCAGCTGCTTCGGCGTCCTGACCGAAAGCTGAATTGGCAATGGCATTTAGCTGAGTTTCATCCAGCACCACATCAGCATTGTCTGCCGCTTTAATTGTGTCGCCCAGGTTCAGTTTCACTGGGTTGGTCAATTTGCTCGGGCCATTCAACAGCATATCGACATCAGCGGGATCGGTAACTTCTGTTGCTGCAGCTTCAGGTGCAGCGTCGAGTTTAGCCCATGAATTTGTCCCGTCTTGCGAGAAAGACATTTTGCTAACGTCCAGCTCAAACATTTTCTTCTTTGTTTTGTCGTAAGCAAATACCTTATCGTCCAGGGTGTAGACCTCAACATCATTAGCATCTGCTGCTTTAATGGTATTTTTCAGGGTGGTAGCATCACCTGTAACATATTTCCACCCCCCCGCAGCTTGCCCAACATCAATCATTGTTGTGCCAGCAACAGCTTTCGTTGCTGCTTTGTCATACTGGCTGCTCGCAGTCCCCGCACCATTCACAGTAATCCCGATATCCGCGAAATCATCCATAAATTTATCCAGACCCAAGGTTTCCATATCCAGCTTGCTCAGCTTGATATCGATGGTGTCTTCGTCTTTATCGCCGATCTGAATGGTAATTTTCTCTTTCGAGCCGTCAAACACTTTCACACCGTTGAAGTTGGTGGTTTCCGCTACGCGGCCAATCTCTTCCAGACGGGTGGTGATCTCTTTCTTGATAGAGTCCAGGTCGCTGGCGGAGTTGGTGCCGTTTTTCGCCTGTACGGTCAGCTCGCGAATACGCTGCATGTTTTCCGTCACTTCTTCCAGCGCGCCTTCGGTGGTCTGCGCCAGGGAAATACCGTCGTTGGCGTTACGCGCCGCCTGGGTCATACCGCGGATAGAAGAGGTGAAGCGGTTAGAAATTGCCAGACCTGCCGCATCGTCTTTGGCGCTGTTAATACGCATACCGGAAGAGAGGCGCTGAATTGCGGTACCCAGCTGAGTCTGGGATTTGTTCAGGTTGTTCTGCGCCATCAGGCTAAGTGCGTTGGTATTAATGACCTGTGCCATTGTTATTTCCTTCTAAGTAATAACGAAATATGAGATATGCGTTAATTGCTTCGCATACTGAATTCATCGGGGGGAATTAAAATGACTGAATTATTTTTTTCGATTTTTTTGTCATTAACGGAAATGGCGACAGGTTTGGCATTAATTGTCGGGATGGCAAAAAGCAATTAACCAATAAGCGCACATCTCTGTTATCCGCGCGCCTGTGCGTTGTTCACGCCTGGATGAAAAATTAAACTTCTTTCTTTATTTCCCGATGGAAAAGTAACAGGTCATCCCTTTACAACAGGAAACATCATTATGGTATCAACTAATTTCTTAGGCATGGGCTCAGGCCTGCCGTTTGAAGAACTGCTGGCAAAGGAGCGTGCGGCCAGTTCAGTCAAGCTGAACCCCTATCTGCAAAAGCAAAAAACCTATAACGGGCAAATCTCCGCGTGGGGCTCTATTTCCAGCGCGCTGAGCACCCTGAAGGATAATCTTGGCAAGCTGGAAGATGAGGGCTTTAACGGCGTCAGCGTCAGCGATAACAAAACCTTTAAGGCCACGGCGGGTAAAGGGGCCATTCCCAACAGCTACTCCATGGCCGTGGAGCAGTTGGCGAAAGCGCACCAGCTCGGGGTGGCGCGAGACTCACGAGATAAGGATATCGGTAAGAGCGCCGCGACCGTCACCATCGAGATGAAAGGCAGTGACAAACCGCTGGTGGTGGAACTCAAGCCAGACGAAACGTCCCTCGATGATATTGCTAAAAAAATCAATGCGCAGAAGGGCGACGTTGCGGCTGAAGTGGTCACCGTTAAAGAGGGGGAGCACAAACTCGTCCTGACCTCAAAAAAAACCGGTACAGACGGTGAGATGACGATAAAGGTCACGGGGGATACCGAAGTCGAAAAGGCGCTTGAGGGGGCTAATGACGTCACTAAACCTCAAAATGCCATTGTCTGGCTCAACGGCGATATGGTTGAGCGCAGCTCGAATACCATAAAAGATTTGATAACCGGCGTAACCCTTGAACTGCGTGAAGTGTCGGAGAAAGACCCTGATGCCGACCCATTAGCTCCACACCCCTTCAAAACCGAATCCCTTACCATCACCGAAGACACCTCGAAGGTGAAATCACTGATTGAGGAGTTCGTGAAGAACTACAACAGCTACCTCAGCACCGTCGCCAGCGCCACCAAATACACGGCGCCCGATCGCGACAAGCTCGCAGAGGGCGAAATCCCACTGCCTGATGCCGACAACGGCGCACTGTTCAGCGACGGCTCCCTGCGCCGTCTGACCAGCCAGCTGAAGGCCACCGTCGGCGGTGAGTACAGTGATGCCGGGGATGTGATCACTTCCCTTGGGCGTCTTGGGATCACCGTCACCTTCGACGGCAAAACCGGTGAGGATCGTAGCGGCACGCTTGGCACCCTGACCATCGACAGCAAAAAGCTCGATGCCGCCCTGAAGGACAATCCGAAAGAGGTCGAGGCGCTGTTCCTCGGCAAAGGGGGAAAGGAGGGGATTAAGGATCGCATGGAAGGGATCTTCAATACTTATCTTGGCGATAAAGACTCCATTGATAAGAAAGAGGGTGCGATCGAAACCACGCTGCAGTCCCTGCGCGAGCAGGAAAAGCGCGTTGGTAAACAGATAACGGCAGTGCAGAGACGTATCGATGAGGCCATGCTGCGCAGCGAAAAAGAATATCAACGCCTCGATAAAGCCATGAGCGATATGAACAGCATGAGCACCCGGTTGCAGCAGTCGCTGGCAGGGTTAATTTAACTATTAACAATCCGGGCAGGCCGCTGCCCGGCAGGATTTGACGATGTACACCAAAACGGGCAACAGTGCCTACACCGCTGTCTCACTCGACAGCCAGATCACCGGCGCCACGCCGCACCAGCTGATCGTTCTGCTCTACGACGGGGCGATCAACGCCATGAAGCGGGCGGAGATTTATTTCCAGTCCGGCAATATCGCCCGACGCGGTGAGATGATTTCCCGCGCCATCAATATTATCGACAACGGCCTGCGCGCCGGGCTGGACCACGAGAAGGGCGGGAAAATCGCCGAAGAGCTGGAGAGCCTGTACGACTACATTTCCCGTACGCTGCTGGAGGCGAATCTCAACAAATCCGGCGAAAAGCTGCCGCACCTTATCGCCCTGATGACAGGCATGGCTGAAACCTGGCAGGCCATTGCGCCACAGCAAAAGCAGGTGAAACATGGATAAGGATGTTATTGCGCTGATTGAAGAACTGCTTATCAGCAACACGAAGCTGCGTCAGCAGGCCGGGGACGGCGAATGGGATGTGTTTCTTGACGAGTCTGTGGCGTACACCATGGGAATGAGAACGCTGTGTGATATCGATTTAACCCAGCTGGCACAGCACAACAAAGCGCCCGTCAGCGCTCAACTGGCGACGCTGCTGGAGAACGACGCCCTGTTAACGCAGGCTATTCAGGGCCGTCTGATCACCATCAGCACCGAACTCTCCGCCATGCGTAAATCCCGCACGATGAATAAAGCCTACACGGCTGTTTAGTTCCCTCCCTGATTGCCGGGTGGCGCTGCGCTTACCCGGCCTACTCAACGATGAAACCCGCAGGCCCGTGCAAAAAAAAGCCCACCAGAGGCGGGCAAAAGAGGACAACGCAGACAGGAACGATCAGATACTGATGTTGTACTTGCGGCCAGAAGGCAGCTGGCTGGATTCTCCTGCCGGGCCATAGAGCGCGTTTGCATGGCCCACATGGTCGATAGCCTTGCGGATATGCTGATTTTTCTTCATATGACTTTGCAGCAGTGATTCCACTTTTTGATTCAGCGCCTTGGTGCTGCGCACCTTCTCATGCACCTGCTGCCAGCTGGCAAACAGCTTACCGAGCCCCGGGTAGGGGGCTTCTGTGCCACAGCTCTGCTCCTGCTGGCGGCGCATGTCGTCGTAATACTGGAGCGTGGTCAGCAGCTGGTTTTTGTTATCCGCCAGCACCTGCAGCGACACCGGGTTGATCTGCGTGCGGTTGAGCTGATTCACCTCTTCAATCATGATCGCCTCCAGTTCATCCAGAGACGTTTTCATCTGCGCGAGTATCGGGTAAAGCTTGTCCATAAGGGGCCTGTAAACGGTTAAAACTGAAACATGTCCTGCACCATGGCCTGAGCAATTTTCTCAGGCTCAATGCGCAGGGTACCTGCTGCCAGCGCGTCGCGCAGTTCGGCGACACGCGCGTAATCCACGTCGCGGCTGTCGTCGGTCTGGATTTTTTTGGTCAATTCGCTCAGGGTGACGTTGGTTTTGTCGCTCTTTTCCGGGCGTTTTGCCACAGCGTCATGTTCCTGAGACTGCGTACGGGCGCGCAGTTCCTGCGTTGGGGCGATTTTCGCAATCGGCGCGGTGGTCTGGCTGCTGTTGATGCTCATGGTTGTCCTCGCAAATCAATTTATCTACTCAATACTGCTTTCATCGGTGATTCACAGAAAACCTAAAATTTATTGTTGGGAAATAATCATCACCTGACCGTCAGCCCCCACTTTCCCGCTTACGGTGCGCCCGCCCACGGTTTTCACCTTCAGCACGTCATCCACCGCCGCGTTATTCAGCGCTTTGCCCTGGCTGCGAATACGAAAGCCTGCGCCAGTGGTGACCAGGTCCACCGTCTGCCCGGCCCGCAGTCGCCACTGCTGACGCAGCTGGTTTTCTAACAGCGGTTTACCGGCATCAATTGCGCGGGTCAGACGCTGGCCGATAATCTCGTCGGCGTTAAAGATTAAACCGCCAGGCTGGTGGTCAAGGTTGCCGGTGACTGGTTCGATATCGCTGCGCTGCACAATCGCCCCGCCGGGCAGGCTCTGGCTTGCCACCCACCAGGTACCCTGCGCGCTGATGCGTACCGGCAGGAAATGGCGGCGCGCGCCGCACTGCGCGAGCACGGTGCGTTTGCCGGTAAGACGGCTGTCGCGTCCCACCAGACTCAGCGTGGGGTTTTCGCACACGGCGGCCAGCTGTGCCGGGGGGGCGAGAAGGGTCGCGGTGCGCACGATCTCGCTGCCGTTCTCAGGCTGTTTGATCAGGGCGTCCAGTTTGAGCATCAGACGTTGCTTCGCCGTCTGGTCGGATGGCACGCTGGCTGCTGCAGAGGCAGAACAGAGCAAGACGGCCATCGCCGTGCTGAATAATCGGAGCGTCATCTTATTGCCTTAATATATAAAACGTGGCGAAATTATATACGCAGAAACCTGTGTTTTATTCCCTTAAATAATGACACTTTTGCCGCCATTTAATTTCTTCAACGTTTTAACGCGCCATCCATTATTTCTATTTCTCTAAATAGGCTTATTTCTGTCGGGTCTTTGCAGTGTGATATTTCACCCGCGCTGACTACACTATCGCAGTTTAAATAATGCGAGACAGGAGTCCTGTTGTCATGAATAAACTTGATGACGCCTTTCGCTTTCAACAGCAGGCGTTAGGTTTGCTGTCGCGCCGTCAGGATATATTGGCTTCAAATATTGCGAATGCTGATACGCCGGGCTACAAGGCGCGAGATATTGATTTTACTCAGCAGCTAAAAGCCGCCATGGAAAATAACGCCATGGCGAAATCACCCGTATCACTGTCATTAACGTCAAATAAGCATATTGAAGGTAAAGCGAGGCCGTTTGACGACAGTCAGTTGCTCTATCGCGTACCGGATCAACCGAGTGCCGACGGCAATACCGTGGATATGGATCGTGAGCGCGTCAATTTTGCGGATAACGCTGTGAAATATCAGTCGGGACTGACGTTCCTTGGCGCGGATATTAAAAAAATGATGACTGTGCTCAGTCAGGGGTAATCAACGATGTCGCTCTTTAGCGTATTTGATATTTCGGGATCGGCGATGGCCGCCCAGTCCCGCCGCCTTAACGTCAGCGCCAGCAATATGGCGAATGCCGACAGCGTGGCGGGGCCGGACGGCCAGCCGTACCGCGCGCGCCAGGTGGTGTTTTCCGTTGACGCATCCGTTGGCCAGGAGATCGGCGGTGTACAGGTTAGCGACGTAGTGGAGAGCAGCGCACCGGACCGCCTGGTCTATGAGCCTGGCAACCCGCTGGCGGATGAACAGGGCTACGTACGTATGCCCAACGTCAACGTCATGAACGAGATGGTGAACACCATTTCAGCCTCCCGCAGCTACCAGGCCAACGTGGAAGTGATGAACTCCGCCAAAAGCCTGATGCTGAAAACATTAACGCTTGGTCAGTAAGGACGCATATGGCGGTCTCTTCGATTAACAACAACAGCGGCGCAGGTGGCACTGGTACCGGAAACAGCGCGGCGGATCTGTCGAACCAGTTTATGACGCTGCTGGTCGCGCAGATGAAAAACCAGGATCCCACCAATCCGATGGATAACAACCAGCTTACCTCGCAGCTGGCGCAGTTCAACATGGCTGCTGGGGTTGAGAAGCTCAACAGCTCGGTGGCGGGGGTTCAGGCGATGATGATCCAGCTCGGCAGTATGAGCGCCTCCGCCTGGGTGGGCCGCAGCGTGCTGATTGAAGGGGAGGCCAAAGTTTCCTTTGGCGAACCGGGGATCGGCATCATGCAGGAGGGCGTGGAGATCCCGGGCAATTCGGACGACTTCCACTTCGCGCTGACGGCCGATGCCGAAACGGTCACCGTCACGCTGCACGACGGCGACAAGGCGTATACCGCAGAGCTGAAAAACGTGAAGCAGGGGATGAATACCTTCAACCTCGACGACCTGGAAAACTTCAAGCCGGAGCCGGGACCGCCGCGCGACAGGGAATACACCCTCTCCTTTGAGGCCAGCAATCCAGAGGGTGAAAACCCGGAAGTGATTGGGCTGGTTCAGGATCAGGTGCAGGGCGTCACGATGGATCCGACCGGGCCGATTCTGCATCTGCTGAATAACGATCCGATTGGCATGAACAAAGTCTTTGTCATTCAAAAATAATCTGGAAATAAATTATGGGTTTTTCACAAGGTCTTAGCGGCCTGAGTGCCGCTGCAAAAGCGCTGGACGTGGTGGGTAACAACATCGCCAACTCTCAGACTGTAGGGTTTAAAGCAGGCTCTGTTTCGTTTGCCGATATCTTTGCCGGTTCGACCGGAATGGGGGTGCAGGTTGCGGGTGTAAGTCAGAACTTTGGTGACGGTGCACTGATGAATGGTGCTTCTGCACTGGACATGGGTATCTCGGGACGCGGCTTTTTCCGCATGGTTGACGAAGCGGGTAGCGTTTTCTACGGTCGCAACGGCCAGTTTGAGCAGGACCAGAACGGCTTTATCGTCAACAAAACCAACGGACTTTTTTTAACCGGTTACCAGGCGACGGACGGGGTGATTAACCCTGGTGCTCAAGTGGGACCGATTCGCATCCCAACGGACGATATGCCACCGGCGGCGTCCACCAAAGGCTCGGTAGCTGGCAACCTGAAGTCCGATGATAAAGTTATCCCGGCGACGCCGGCCTTTGATCCTGACAACGCTGATACCTACAACTATGTCAGTGAAGTGACCGCCACCGACAGCCTGGGAAATAAGCACGCCATTAAAGTGTATTACGTGCATACCGCAGAAGGTGAGTGGAAAGCGCACGCTCAGGACTCCACTGCGCCTGGTGCTGCTGGCGGATGGAGCGAGCAGACGCTTAAGTTTGGTACCGACGGCAAGCTTACCGCGCCGGTGACATTGAACATCAAGGGTGCGGCTTACAACGGCTCAGCTGCGCTGGATTTGAATCTCGATCTGAATATCACCCAAAACGCCAGCGATACTCAGGTCAAGCTCGACGAGATTGACGGCCAGGCACCGGGTAAATTTAACAGCTATCAGGTCAGTGACACCGGCGAAGTGATCGCCATCTACAGCAACGGCAAACGTCAAACCGTGGCGCAGGTGGTGCTGGCTGATTTCGCCAACGCGGGCGGTCTTGAGCAGCAGGGCAACAACCTGTGGGCGGAGACTTCACAGTCTGGCCAGCCGTTCCTCGGCACCTCTGGTTCGGGTAGCTTCGGTGATATTAGCGGCAATATGCTTGAATCCTCCAACGTCAACCTGGGCGATGAGATGGTCAACATGATCGTCTACCAGCGCAACTATCAGTCCAACTCACAAACCATCAAAACCCAGTCTGAAGTTCTGCAGACGCTGGTTAACCTGCGTTAAGGCTGAGTGATGGATCGCGCTATTTATACCGCCATGAGTGCCGCCAACGCGGCGCTCAACCGCCAGGCGGTCACCTCAAACAATCTGGCGAACAGCTCCACCGCAGGCTTTCGCGCCCAACTGGCGGCCTTCCGCTCGGTGCCCATTGAAGGGGAAACCCTGCGCACCCGCGCGCTGGTGGCGGAGTCCACCCCGTTTCACGACACCACCATGGGGCCGATTACCCATACCGGGCGCAGCCTGGACGTGGCGCTGCCGCAGGACGGCTGGCTGGCAGTGGCGCTGGACGACGGCAGTGAAGGCTATACCCGCAACGGCGCTATTGAAGTGGATCAGGACGGGGTGCTCAGCGTTAACGGCCGTCCGCTGATGGGCGATGGCGGACCGCTGGAAGTACCGCCGCAGTCCCACGTCACCATCGGTAGCGATGGCACCGTCTCGGCACTCGGCATGGGCGATGACCCGACGATGCTGGTGCCCGTTGGCCGTCTGAAGCTGGTCAACGCCGACATGAACAGCCTGGTTCACGGCGACGACGGCCTGTTCCGCACCGCAGGCGGCGAGATGCTGGCCCAGGATGAAACCCTGCGTCTGACGCCAGAGGCCATCGAGGGCAGCAACGTCAGCCCGGTACAGGCCATGACGCAGATGATCGCCAACTCCCGCGGCTTCGACATGAACATGAAGGTGATCCGTACCGCCGACGAGAACGCCCAGAAAGCCAATCAGCTATTAAGCGTGAGCTAAGCCCGCGCAAGGAGTCACTATGATTCGTTCTTTATGGATCGCAAAAACCGGGCTGGAAGCACAGCAGCTCAATATGGACGTCATCTCCAACAACCTGGCGAACGTCAACACTAACGGCTTTAAGCGTCAGCGCGCTGTGTTTCAGGATCTGCTCTATCAGAACATGCGTCAGCCGGGCGCGCAGTCAACCGAGCAAAATACGCTGCCGAGCGGCCTGCAGCTGGGTACCGGCGTGCGTCCTGTTTCCACCCAACGCGTGCATACTCAGGGCGGCATGAACCAGACCGGTGATGAGTACGACGTGGCCATTGAAGGGGAAGGGTTCTTCCAGGTGCAGATGCCGGACGGTAGCACCGCCTACACCCGCGACGGCCATTTCTCCAAAAGCCCGGACGGGCAGCTGGTGAATGCCGAAGGCTATCCGATTCAGCCGGGGATCGTCATCCCGCAGGATGCCACCAAACTGAACATCGGCAGCGACGGTATCGTCAGCGTGAAGGTGCCCGGTCAGGCGGAAGAGCAGCAGATCGGCCAGCTGACGCTGACCACCTTCGTCAACAACGCAGGGCTCGAAAGCATCGGCGGCAATCTCTACAAAGAGACCCAGTCGTCCGGCGCGCCGAACGAGCTGAACCCCGGCATGGAGAGCGCGGGCACGCTGAAGCAGAGCTACGTGGAGATTTCTAACGTGAACGTGGCGGAAGAGCTCGTGACCATGATTCAGGTGCAGCGCGCCTACGAAATCAACAGTAAAGCGGTCTCTGCTTCTGACCAGATGCTGCAGCGTCTTTCCCAGCTTTAATCCTCTCTGGCCGCTCGCGCGGCCAGACATTTTATCGACACTGAAATGAAAATATTGTCTATGCACATTCCGGCGGCTGCGCTGCTGGCAAGTACGCTGCTGCTCAGCGGCTGCGCGCACATCATGCAAAAGCCCCTCGTCGAGGGTCCTACCACGGCAACACCATTACCGATGGCACCGGCGGCCACCGGCGGCTCACTGTTCCAGGCCGGGCAGGCCATGAACTACGGCTATCAACCCATGTTCGAAGACCGCCGCCCGCGTAACGTGGGCGACACGCTGACCATCCTGCTGCAGGAGAACGTCAGCGCCAGCAAAAGTTCTTCCGCCAGTGCCAACCGTAATGGATCGGCCGGGATGGGGCTGATTGCGGTACCGACCAAACTCAACGGCTGGCTGGGCGACGGCAAAGCGGATTTCGAAGCCGAAGGTAAAAACGATTTCGCGGGGAAGGGCGGCGCGGCGGCGCGCAACACCTTTACCGGGACCATTACCGTCACCGTAAAAGAGCTGCTGCCGAACGGCAACCTCGGCGTGGTGGGCGAGAAGCAGATCGCCATCAACCAGGGCACCGAATTTATCCGTTTTTCTGGCGTAGTGAACCCGCGCACCATTAGCGGCAGCAACACCGTGCCGTCCACCCAGGTGGCGGACGCCCGCATCGAGTACGTCGGCAACGGCTACATCAACGAAGCGCAGAACATGGGCTGGCTGCAACGCCTGTTCCTGAACCTCTCTCCTTTCTGATATGACCATGAAAAAAGAATCTATCCTGTTTTTTCTCAGCATCCTGCTCTATGGCATGACGCTGGCGGTACCCAAAGTGGTCCACGCGGAACGTATCCGCGATCTGGCGACGGTGCAGGGTGTGCGTTCCAACTCCCTGATGGGCTACGGCCTGATCGTCGGCCTTGACGGTACCGGCGACCAGACCATGCAGGCTCCGTTCACCGGCCAGAGCCTGAACAACATGCTCTCGCAGCTGGGGATCACCGTCCCGCCTGGCACTAATATGCAGCTGAAAAACATTGCGGCGGTGATGGTTACCGCCGAGCTGCCGCCGTTTGCCCGTCCCGGCGACAAGCTGGACATCGTGGTCTCCTCAGTCGGTAACGCTAAAAGCCTGCGCGGCGGCACGCTGCTGATGACCCCGCTGAAAGGGGCCGATAACCAGATCTACGCCATCGCCCAGGGCAACATTTTGATCTCCGGCGCGGGGGCGCAGGCGGGCGGCAGCCGCGTGCAGGTGAACCAGCTTAACGGAGGGCGTATCAGCGGCGGGGCGACCGTGGAGCGGGAAGTGCCGAACGATTTTGCCACCCAGAGCATTGTGCGCCTGCAATTGAACGAGACCGATTTCTCGCTGGCGCAGCAGATCAGCGACGCCATTAACCAGCGCTACAGCGGCGGGGCGGCGTTGCCGGAAGATGCCCGCACCGTGCGCCTCTTTGCGCCGCCGGACGGTCCGTCCCGCGTGCGTTTCCTGGCCGACATTCAGGACATTCCGCTACGGGTGAACGTGCAGGACGCGAAGGTGATTGTGAACTCACGCACCGGCTCGGTGGTGATGAACCGCCACGTCTCGCTCGACGCCTGCGCGGTGGCGCACGGCTCGCTGACGGTGGAGGTGATGCAGAACAACATCATCAGCCAGCCGGATACGCCGTTTGGCGGCGGCGAAACGGTGGTGGTGCCGCAGACCGATATCTCGGTGCGTGACAGCGGCGGCTCGCTGCAGCACGTGCGCAGCAGTACCGATCTGAACGCGGTGATCCGCGCCCTCAACAGCCTGGGCGCCACGCCGAACGAGCTGATGTCGGTTCTGCAGGCGATGAAAAGTGCCGGCTGTCTGCGAGCGAAGCTGGAGGTGAACTGATGAATGCCTTCGACAAATTCGACCAGCCAGCGTTTGATGTTCGTTCGCTGGATACGCTGAAACGGGAGGCCGGGCGGCAGTCGCCCGGCGCGCTGAAAGCGGCGGCAAAGCAGATGGAGGGGATTTTCGTGCAGATGATGATGAAGAGCATGCGCGATGCCACCTTTAAGAGCGATCTGCTGAGCAGCCAGTCTTCAGAGATGTACACCGCGATGCACGATCAGCAGGTCGCACAAAACATTGCCGGGAGTGGTCAGCTCGGCTTTGCCGATCTTATCGTCCGCCAGCTGGGCGGGGAGGCTGATGAACCCGTGGTGAGTGCACCAGGACGTGATTTCCTGCGCCCGGGCCTTTCTTCGGCTCCCGCCACCGGGCCATTGCGTCTGCCTGCGCCCGTGTCGTTCGCCAAACCGGCGGAAGGGGCGCATCCGTTTATTGCCCGTCTGCTGCGCCCGGCCCAGGCTGCCGCGCAGCAGAGCGGGCTGCATCCGCATCTGATCCTCGCCCAGGCGGCGCTGGAGTCCGGCTGGGGGACACGCGAAATCCCGGCGGCGGACGGCCGCCCGAGCCACAACCTGTTCGGCATTAAAGCGACGGGAGACTGGCGCGGTAAAACCACTGAAATCACCACCACCGAATACATCAACGGCGTGAAGCAGAAGGTGAAAGCGGCGTTCCGCGTCTACGACTCGTATGAACATGCGCTCGCAGATTACGCAAAGCTGCTGACCAAAAACCCGCGCTATCGCGGCGTGGTGCAGTCCGGTTCGCCGGAGCAGGGGGCGAGGGCGCTGCAGGCGGGCGGCTATGCGACCGACCCGGCCTACGCCAAAAAGCTCATCACCATTATTCAGAAAGTGAAAGGCGATATTCAGCAGGGTATGAACGCCTATAAACACGATCTAGATAAAATTTTTTAGAGAATTTTTGATTCACCGATGAAATAGACAGAGCCATGAACTTTCTGGCCCGGTTGCGAACGCCGGGCCTGCAAACAGGGAATATCCGGATCTTATGAATAACTTATTTAACCTGGCGAGAGGCGGCCTGAGCGTTGCGCAGGCGGCACTGCGCGTGACGGGCGATAACCTGACCAACGGCATGTCCGGCACCTACAGCCGCCGCAGCCTGATCATTGGCGAACTGGGCGGTATGACTACCGGGCAGGGCTTTTTCGGCTACGGCGCGCGCGCCGGTGGCGTAGAGCGCGCCTATGACGCCTTTGCCAACAATGAGCTGCGCGGCTCGCTGTCGCATTACGCCTCTCTCAATGGGCGGATGGAACAGCTGAGCGATATCGACAACATGCTGGCCGACGAATCCGATAACGTCTCGGTCTCGCTGAACGATATGTTCAAGGCCATGGCGACGCTGAGCGGCGATGCGGCGGACGGCCCGGCGCGCGCGGCGGTATTTAACGCCCTCGGTACGCTGGCGAACCGTTTCAACGCCAGCGCCAAACGCCTGACCGCGCTTGAGAAGAGCACCAATACGCAGATTGAGCAGAGCGCCAAAGACATCAACAGCTATACCCAGCAGTTGGCAGAGGTCAATAAACAGCTGGAGCGCGCCCAGGGGAATGGCGCCCCGCCGGCGGATCTGCTCGACCAGCGCGATGCGCTGCTGGAAAAGATGAGCGAGCATATTGGCATCACCGTTACGGAAGACAAAACCACGGGCCGGGTTGACGTGCTTCTGTCCGACGGACGTCCGCTGGTCTCCCGGGATCGCGCGTATAAACTGCAAACCTCGCCGTCGGATGCCGATCCGAACAAAACCATCGTCTCCTACGTGGATGCGAACGAGAACGCCTCGCCGTTGGATGAAAGCAGTATCACCAAAGGCCGCCTGGGCGGGCTGTTCAAGTTCCGTAATGAAGACCTGACCATTGCCCGTCAGGAGCTGGATCAGATCGCCTTTACGATGGCGAACCGTATGAACGAGCAGCATGCGGAAGGTTATACGCCTGATGGCGATAAAGGCGGTGACCTGTTCTCCCTGGCGGATATTAAAGCTTACGCCAATGCGAAGAACACCGGGACCGGCAAGCTGGGGGCGATTAACGTTACCAACTATACAGATGTGAAATCGGAAAACTACACCGTCACCAGTGATGGCGCAGGGGGATGGACGGTCACGGGTGAAGATGGACGCACCGTACCGGCCACCCTCGTTGGCGATAACCTGACCTTTGACGGGATTGAGATCGATGTTTCGGGGGGCGGCTTTGACGATGGCGACAGCTTTACCCTTAACCCCATAGCGGGTGCCGCTGAAGGGATGGCCCGCAGCTTAGGCAGCGCGCAGGAGTTTGCAGCAGCGGGGGATAAAGACGGCGGCCCTGGCGACAACACTAACCTGGAAGAGATGCTGAAAATCCAGGATCAGAAGCTCATCGGTGACAACACGCTGACCGAAGCCTACGCCAGCCTGGTGGGCACCATCGGTGACCGCGCGCGCGGCGTGAAATCCGCGCTGGTCAGCGCCGAAACCGACCTCAGGACCAAGTACGACACCAAACAGGCCCTCTCCGGCGTCAATATGGACGAAGAGTACATCAACCTGGATATGTTTAAGCAGTATTACAACGCCAACGCGCAGCTGCTGAAAACCGCGACCGATATGTTCGACGCCCTGCTGTCAATCCGATAAGGAACCGATGATGCGATTAAGTACGCTGTATATGTATAAAAATAGCGCGGAGACCATGACGAAGCGCATGAGCCAGAGCAACGACGTCTATCTGCGGATGTCGGCGGGCAAGACGCTGCTGAAAGCGTCGGATGACCCGGCGGCGGCAACCGATGCGGTGAAGCACCAGGACGCGCTGGCGAAGCTGGAGATGTATAGCAACGTGCGTTCCCGCGCCCGCGGCGCGCTGGAGTACCAGGACAATATTCTCAACGGCGTGGGGAATTTATTAACCACCACCCTGAAGGAAAAAATTGTTGCGGCGAAAACGGGTTCTTACTCGCCGGAGGATCGTCGGGCGCTGGGGGAGGAGATCAAAGGCATCCGCGCCAATCTGATGGATTTGGCCAATAACCGCGACGCCAGCGGGAACTATATTTTTTCGGGTTTTAAAACCGATACGCCTGCGTTTGATGAAGATGGCGTTTATCAGGGCAGTACGAATGCTGACCATGTTCGCAGGCTAACGGTGGCAGACGGTACCGGGATGCAGGTCAGCCATCTGGGTAGGGACATTTTTGGTGATATTTTCACGGTGCTGGAAGACGCCGTGGCGGCATTAACCGCGGATCCTGGCGACGCTGATTATGACGCTAACCTGGAAGCCGCGCTCAGCGCAGCCATGGTTGAGGTT
The DNA here is from genome assembly GCF_000025565.1 of Enterobacter cloacae subsp. cloacae ATCC 13047. Taxonomy (NCBI): domain Bacteria; kingdom Pseudomonadati; phylum Pseudomonadota; class Gammaproteobacteria; order Enterobacterales; family Enterobacteriaceae; genus Enterobacter; species Enterobacter cloacae. The sequence continues at coordinate 3,326,347 of NC_014121.1, read as the reverse complement.
GATGAAGGCATCAACCGTCTGGGTAAAGCCCAGGCCGAGCTGGGCACCAACCTGCAGCAGCTTGATGCGTTGGATCTCTCCGGAGACGTGCTGATCAACGACACCATTGTAAAAGTGCAAAACGCTATCGGCTCCGATACCAGCAAGCTGGTGACATTGGTCTCTGAATCTCAGATGTCGGAGCTGGCTTTTAATGCGTCGATGTTCGTCTACAAAAAAATGCAGTCGATGAACCTCTTTAATATGTCCCCCAGTTGACCGTTTAATTGACTCCCACAGGCACCGGCCGTCTGCGGCCGGTGAAAATCTATGTTAACGAAACTCAAAATTTATAGCGCAATCAGCCTTATTATTGGCCTGTTTGCGGTGATGCTGTTCGGCGTAACCGCCTATTCTGTCTATGACACAGTCTCAAATAATACCAATTTCAAACGTATTGTCGTGGCCTCTGAAAATAACGATCAGATGCGCGATGCCGCCTATAACATCAGCGCGGTAATGGCCAATACCAACGGCCTGATGCTGCAGGCAGCGCTGGGTAACCCGGTTTCTGAGAATGTTGCCAAACATACGGTGAATGTGGTGAAACTTGCGCGTCGTAATATGGATGCGTTTATGGCCTCGCCGTTTAACACCCCGGAGGAGAGTCGTCTGGCGGCTGAGGTCAATGCGGCTTTCAACGAAGTGTACAAGGTTGCCGAAATTAAGCTGGGCTACCTGCATAACCCGGCAGGGTATTCCGGGTCGCTGGAACATGATATGGAGCTGCGCACCGCGCTGCGTAATAAGGTCGATCAGTATACCGATGCCAGCGCCCGCATGAGCGAAAGCTATATTCATGCTTCCGAGCGCGGCTACCGGATTATGCTGGGCGTGGGGATTGTCGTACTCATTCTGGCCGTCGGGTTGCTGCTTGCCGTGCGTTACTGGTTGCGTCATACCCTGGTGCGTCGTATGGAGACCACGGTTGAGATGCTGCGTCGCGTGGCGGCGGGCGATCTGAGTCAGCCCATTGACGCTGGCAGCCAGAATGAAATTGGCCACATGTTGACCGAACTGGAGACGATGCGTACTTCACTGACCAGTACGATCCTCGGCATCCGTGACAGCGTGCAGCGTATTCACAACAACGCCCAGGAAATTGCTCACGGCAATAACGATCTCTCATCCCGTACCGAAGAGCAGGCGGCGGCGCTGCAGGAGACGGCGGCCAGCATGGAGCAGATCAAAACCACCGTGCGCCAGAATGCCGATAACGCCCATGCGGCGCGCGAACTGGCGGAAAGCGCCAGCCACAATGCCCATAACGGCGGGGAAGTGATGCAAAGCCTTGAGCAGATCATGGCCCAGATCACTACCAGCTCGCGCCAGATTGCCGACATTAACGGTGTGATCGACAGCATTGCCAACCAGACCAACATTCTGGCCCTGAACGCGGCGGTGGAAGCAGCACGAGCGGGTGAGCAGGGGCGTGGTTTTGCGGTGGTGGCAGAAGAGGTGCGTAACCTTGCAAAACGCAGCGCCGATGCGGCCAAAGAGATCAACCAGCTGATCAATACCAGCGTGAACAATATCGATATCGGTTCACGTCAGGTGGGGCAGGCCAGCACCGTGATGCAGGAGATTGTGACCTCTGTTGCACAGGTGACACAGATCATGGGCGAAATCACCTCGGCGTCTGACGAGCAGAGCGCGGGTATCAACCAGATTTCCCTGGCGGTCAACGAAATGGATCTGGTGACCCAGCAGAATGCGGCGATGGTGGAAGAGGCGGCAATGGCGGCGGGCGAACTGGAAGCCCAATCCGATGCGCTGGAAAAACTGGTGGCGCAATTCAGGTTGAACCATGAGAGCGCGATCGCGAAGGTGCCGGTAGAAGCGAATAAACCGCAGCGTCAAAAAGAGCCCGACCTGGCCCAGTGGGAAACCTTTTAATTTTATTAAATACCGCCATTAATCACGCTATTTTATAAAATAGCTTGTTAATACAAGCGAAGTAACAGAATACGCATTTTTATAAAGGCTTATCGCACTATTTGAATGCGCCGTTTCACCGGATAATTCTTTAAGAGAATAGCAGGTGGAATGCAATCGTGGATGGTATTTACACGGCCGAAGGGCTGGAAAATAAATCGGTAGTCTGGTCTAAATATCACTATCTGGTGCGGCAGGAAGCATTGCGTTTACATAAGCGACTTCCTGCCAGCGTCGAGCTGGATGATTTAATTCAGGCGGGCTCGATAGGTTTTTTAAGTGCAGTCGAGAGTTTTGACCCGAAAAAAGGGGTAACGCTTACCGCGTGGATCTCCCAGCGGGTGAAATGGGCATTATTAGATGAGCTGAGAGAAAGTGACTGGGTTCCGCGTCGGGTTCGAACTCATACTCGGGAAATTGTCGCGCTTATTCAACAAATCGAGCAGGAAAAAGGGGGCGAAGCTACGGAAGCTGAAATCGCCGAACGCATGGGCGTCTCGTTGCAGGAGTTTCAGCAGATGCTGGCAGATAATAACGCCAGCCAGATGTACTCGGTTGACGAGCTGCAGGAAAATTATGCCGACAGCTGGGAAACCAGTGATGAGGAAAATGAACAGCTTAATCCATTAAACGATGCGGTCAGGCAGAATTTGATGGAACGGATCACAGAACATATTCAGGTCATACCCGAAAGAGAGCAGGTGCTGTTGCAGCTCTATTATCTGCAGGATTTGAATATGAAAGAGATCGGGCTAATCCTGGGTATTACGGAAACGCGCGTAAGTCAGTTACACAGCCTGGCTGTTAAGCGGTTAAGAAGTCGGATGGAATCATCATCGAAATAATTACAGGCTATTAACATTGCGGCTGTTAATTCGGAGTAAGGAACAGGGTTAATCATTAAAATCAAGGTTTAATAACGTTTAATAATGCTTTATTAACTTACAAAATCAACAAGTTAACACCAATTTGTGGATTTGAGGGAATTTCTGTCGCTTGTTCGGAAAATACTTAGTGTTTATGATTTTGCCAGTTTTGAGATGCAGCCTCCTTTGGCATTGACTCATTTACTGAGGAAGAATGACTTACCTTGGTGAATATCAATACCAAAAGACTCTCTGCATCAGTTCGGAAACGTTATCTATCTTAACTGACATGCCAGCTATTGGCTGAATAACATTGGGAGTTTTCGCCTGTGTCCAATTTTGACGAGTACCTGCAAAATATTCACGATATTAACCTGTCCTATCTTCTGCTGGCGCAGCAGCTGATTCGTCAGGATAAATTTGCGGCGGGTTTTCGCCTTGGATTGTCTGAAGGGACAATTGATAACCTGAAAGAACTTTCGCTGCCACAATTAATGAAGCTGGCCACCACTAATCAGCTTATTTGTCGTCTGCGGGTTGATGATGAAGTGGTGATTGAAAATCTGACCAAGGATTCGCGTATTGAAGCGCTGCAGCAAATTCACACCGGCATTATTTTGTCGACCAATCTTCTTAATGCTTTAAGCGAAGAAGATGCTATTACCGCGGAGGAGGCATAATCATGTGTGGTGAAAAAAGTCTGCTGCAGGAAATTGACGAAGTGAATATCGCCATGGGGTTAATTTCTCTCGGGGCGAGAATGCAGGTGCTGGAATCGGAAACATCACTCAGCCGCCGTCGCCTGCTTCGTTTATATAAAGAGTTGCGCGGCTGTCCGCCGCCAAAAGGGATGCTGCCCTTTTCCGAAGACTGGTTTATGTCGTGGGAGCAGAATATTCACTCTTCCATGTTCTACAACATTTACCTCTATTTGAAAAAGACCGAACAGGGTCGCTCTATTGAAATGCTGATGAAGACCTATCGTCTTTATCTTGAGCAGTGCAGTACCTGTTCTGATGAGAAGCCTGTGCTGGGGCTGACCCGAGCCTGGACATTATTACGCTTTATCGACTGCGGCATTATTTCGCGTAAAGCCTGTAGCGTGTGTGGTGGTGGTTTTATCGTCACCACCGAATTTATTAAAAACCCATTTACCTGCAGCTTGTGCAGCCCGCCGTCGCGCGCGCTTAAAAAATCCCAGGTGAGCAATACCGGGCTTCTGGGCACGTTTGCCGCGCCGGAAATCATGACGGCGTAACCCCGGACGGCTGTGCGCAAGATGGCGTTTATACCCTAAATAATTCGAGTTGCAGGAAGGCGGCAAAGGAGTGAATCCCCAGGAGCTTACATAAGTAAGTGACTGGGGTGAGCGAGTGCAGCCAACGCACATGCAACTTGAAGTATGACGGGTATACCTGATGCCGGGAAAACCGGCATCGGTCAAAAAAGTAAAAGGAGAGAGTGTGTTAGTTATTGTTGGCTATCTTGTTGTCATATTGACCGTTTTTGGTGGTTTTCTTCTGTCCGGCGGTAACCTGATGGCGCTGTTTCAGCCGCTGGAGCTGTTGATTATCGGCGGTGCCGGGGTCGGGGCGTTTATTGTCGGCAACAATGTGAAATCCCTGAAGTCGACGGGGAAGGCGCTGGTTAAAATTTTTGTCGGTAAGCGCTACAACAAAGCGGTGTATATGGATTTGATGGCGCTGATGTTTCTGCTGCTCTCCCAGAGCCGCGTTCACGGGCTGATGTCGCTGGAAAAGGACATTGAAGACCCGCAGAACAGCGATATTTTTAGCGCCTATCCCCGCCTGATGAGCGACCCGATGCTCGCCAACTTTATCCTCGACTACTTCCGTCTGATGATTGGCGGCAGCATGAATTCCCATGAAATCGAAGCCCTGATGGACGAGGAGATCGAAACCTGCGAAGAAGAGCTGGAAGTGCCCGCCCACAGCCTGAACACGGTTGGCGATGCGTTTCCGGCGTTCGGTATTGTGGCGGCGGTGATGGGGGTGGTTAACGCGCTGGGGTCGGCGGATCGTCCGGCGGCGGAGCTGGGTATGCTGATTGGCCATGCACTGGTGGGCACCTTCCTCGGGATCCTTATCGCTTATGGTTTTGTCTTGCCGCTGGCGACATTGCTGCGCCAGAAGAGTTCTGACCAGGTCAAAATTTTGCAGTGCATTAAGGTGACGCTGCTCTCCAGCCTGAATGGTTATGCCCCGCAGATTGCGGTTGAGTTTGGTCGTAAAACCATCTTTACCAGCGAACGTCCATCGTTTGAAGAGCTGGAAGAGCACGTGCGTGAAGTCAAATCTAACGCCACGCTGAAAACCAAAACCTCGGACGGCGCCGCATGAAGAACGTCACGCCTGTCATCATTTCACGTAAGCGTAAGAAAAAGAAACATGCCCACCACGGTGGGACATGGAAGATTGCCTATGCCGATTTTATGACCGCGATGATGGCGTTCTTTCTGGTGATGTGGCTGCTGTCGCAGTCCACGGACATGGAAAGGGAGCTCATTGCCGATTACTTCCGTATGCCGCTGAAGCCCTCGATGGCCAACGGCGATAAAACCAGCCTGAGCGACAGCGTCATTCCCGGCGGAGGGGATGACATTCTCAAGCGGCAGGGTGAGGTGTTTAAAGGACAAATTGCCAGTATCGATAAGCACAAGCGCTTCGAAAGCCTGAAGCAGGCGAAAGAGAAGCTGCAGAAGATGATCGAAACCGATCCGCGGCTGAATAACTTTAAATCCAACATTCTGCTCAACCTCACCAACGACGGTCTGTTGATCCAGATCACCGACTCGCAGGACCGCCCGATGTTCCGCGTCGGCAGCGAACTGCCGGAATCCTACATGAACGGCATTCTGCAGGCGCTGGTGCCGCTGCTGCAGGAGTTGCCAAACGCGTTGAGCCTGACGGGGCACACCGATTCGCTGCCGTATGCCGGTGGCGACGGCGGATACAGCAACTGGGAGCTATCCGCCGGGCGCGCAAATGCCGCCCGCCGGGTGTTGGTCCGGGGCGGCCTTAACGATGAACGCTTCTTACGCGTGATTGGCACCGCCAGCCGAATGCCGCTGGAGAACACATCCCCGGACAGTGCGGTGAACCGCCGCATCAGCATTTTGGTGCTCAGCCGCTCGAAAGAGCAGGAGATCCGTCTGGAAGATACGCAGGCCCAGCGTGCAGATAGCGTGCTGAGCGATATCAATCTGCAAAACGTGCAGGGCTATACCGATGGACATGAATGATTTTTCGCAGATCTTCTTTACCGAGGCGGAAGAACTGCTGACTGAGATGGAGCAGCTTTTGCTGCAGCTTGACATAGAAGCACCGGACCAGGAGCAACTGAACGCCATCTTTCGTGCGGCACACTCGCTGAAAGGGGGCGCGGCAACCTTTGGCTTTACCGCATTACAGGAGACGACCCACCTGCTGGAGAACCTCCTTGACCAGGCGCGGGCAGGGGAGAGAACGCTCAGTCGCTCAATCATCAACCTTTTTCTGGAATGTAAGGACATTATGCAAGCGCAGCTGGAAGCCTATCAGTCTTCGCAGGAGCCTGATGAAGCACGTTATCGCTATATCTGTGAAGCCCTGAGGGAGATTGCCCTTGAAGGCCAGCAGCCTGTGATGCCAGCCGAACCCGCGCCAGCGTCGGCCAGTACGATGCAGGAAACGGAAACCACACTGGTGGTGACCCTGCGTGACGTCGGGGCGCGCGAACAGACGACGCTGCGCGACGAGCTGACCAACATGGGCGAGGTGACAGACGTAGAGGCGACGTCAGACAGCATGACGGTCACGCTACAGACCACTGCCTCGGCGGAGGATATCACCGCCGTGCTCTGTTTTGTGCTCGACAGCAAGCAGATTGAGATACGTTCTGCAGAAGCCACTCCGCCGGTACCAACGCCTGCTGCGCTACCTCAAACCGTTATCAAAAAAGCGCCTCCTGCACCACGCGCAGCCAGTCAGGAGTCGGGCAGCATTCGCGTGGCGGTGAGTAAAGTCGACCAGATCATCAACCAGGTCGGTGAGCTGATTATCACCCAGGCAATGCTCTCCCAGCTGTCGAAAACCCTCGATCCGGCCAGCTACGATCTGCTTTCCGGCTGCGTGGCGCAGATGGAGCGCAACACCCGCGAGCTGCAGGAGTCGGTGATGTCTATCCGTATGATGCCGATGGACTACGTCTTTAGCCGCTTCCCGCGGCTGGTGCACGACCTGGGCGCTCGCCTGAATAAAGAGGTCGAACTGACCCTGAAAGGCGGTTCCGCCGAGCTGGATAAGAGCCTGATTGAGCGCATTATCGACCCGCTTACCCACCTGGTGCGTAACAGCCTCGACCACGGCATTGAAGAGAAAGAGGTGCGCGCCGCAAAAGGCAAACCGGTGACCGGGAACCTGACGCTTTCAGCCGAACACCACGGCGGCAATATCGTGATTGAGGTCAGCGACGACGGTGCGGGGCTGAACCGGGAGAAAATTCTCGCCAAAGCTCGCTCTCAGGGGATGACCATCAGCGACACCATGAGTGATGACGACGTGTGGATGCTGATCTTCGCCGCCGGTTTCTCTACCGCCGAGAGCGTGACGGATGTCTCCGGGCGTGGCGTCGGCATGGACGTGGTGCGACGCAACATTCTGGCGATGGGCGGCCACGTGGACGTGCTCTCGACGCCGGGGGCCGGGACCACCATTCGCATTATTCTGCCGCTGACGCTGGCGATCCTCGACGGCATGCTGGTGAAGGTGGGGGACGAGATTTACGTCCTGCCGCTGGGCGCGGTGATGGAGTCGCTGCGGCCGACCGACGACATGCTGTGCCGCTTTGTCGGCGAAGAGCGTCTGCTGCAGGTGCGCGGCGAATATCTGCCGCTGGTGCTGCTGCGCCAGCGCCTCTCGGTGGCGGGCGAAGCGCCTGCCGATGACGGCATTGTGGTTATTGTGCAAAGCGCGGGCTGCCGCTATGCGCTGTGGGTCGATCAGCTTATCGGCCAGCAGCAGGTGGTGGTGAAGAACCTCGAACATAACTATCGCAAAGTGCCTGGCGTCTCTGCAGCAACCATCCTCGGTGATGGCAGCGTGGCGCTGATCCTTGATGTGGTTGAGCTTTCAACGCTCAACGCTCCACAACCCCAGAGGGAGGGGGTAAATGCATGACTGTAGCAACCGCCAGTAAACCCGCCGCAACCGACGCCATCGCCCAGGAGTACCTCGTATTCCGCCTGGGCGATGAAGAGTACGGCATTGATATTCTTAAAGTGCAGGAGATCCGCGGCTGCGATCGCCTCACGCGCATTCCGAACGCGCCGAACTTTATTACCGGCGTAACCAACCTGCGCGGCGTGATTGTGCCGATTGTCGATCTGCGCGTACGCTTTGATCTGCCCGATCCGTCACAGGACGACAAAACGGTGGTCATCGTGCTCAATCTGAACGATCGCGTGGTGGGTATCGTGGTTGACGGCGTGGCGGACGTGCTGTCGATAGATGTGGATAACATCAAGCCGACCCCGGACGTGGCCTCGGTGCTCTCTGGCCGCTACCTGCTTGGGCTGGGCGTGCTCGACAGTCGAATGATTATTCTGGTGAATATTGAGATGCTGCTGAGCCGTGAAGAGATGGCGCTGGTGGATTCGGTGACCGAGTCATATATCGACTCCCACTAAGGCGCATCGCGCTTTCTGGATACGCATCAGCGGTGGAGGTTGCCGCTGATTCATAAGTCGCTATTATGAATATTCGAGTTTCCAGAAAGCGCTAAGGATTGCCAGAATCTATGCCCGTCAATTTCGACCTCAACGATCTTTATGCCTTCCGAGCGCTGGTGGAGTACGGTAACTTCCGTATCGCCGCAGAATCTATCTGCCTCTCCCAGTCCGCCTTAAGCCGCCGCATTGAAAAGCTGGAGACCGCCGTCGGCGCGAAACTGTTCGACAGAACCACCCGGCGCGTGACGCTGACGCTCTTCGGGCAGACCTTTGCCGACCGCTGCGGGCAGCTTCTGGAAAATGTGGAAACGATGCTGGCGGATATCGACAAGGTGAGCGAGGAGCGCACCGGGCTAATTACCGTTGCCACCGTGCCTTCGGCGGCCTGCCATTTTATGCCGGAGGTGATCCGCCAGTTTCATCGCCGCTATCCGCGTGTGCGCATCAAGCTTATCGACAGCAGCGCGGGCAACGTCATTGACGCGGTGGCCAGCGGGCAGGCGGATTTTGGCATCTGTTTTGCGAGGAGCCTGCAGCCAGATCTCACCTTTATTCCGCTGGTGGAGGATGTATACGTCGCCGCGTGTCGTCGCGATCATCCGCTGGCGGGACGCAAGAGTCTGACCTGGCAGACGTTTTATCAGCAGGATTACATCAGCCTGGACATTACATCGGGGAACCGGAATCTGCTCGTTCAGATGCTCGGCCATATTAAGCCGGAGCGCCCGGGGATCTGCGAGACGCGCCACGTCACCACGATGCTGGGAATGGTGGAGGCGGGGATTGGTATTGCTGCCGTCCCCGCCATGTCAATGCCGCACTCTGAGCACTCCTTCCTGACGCACATTCCGCTGACCGAGCCCGAGGTCAAACGCACTGTCGGGCTGATCCGGCGCAGCGGGCGTATTCAGTCGTGGATTGCCGCTGAGCTGGAAACACTCATTACTGCGCGTTATCGCGCGGCGGAGTGACGGGGATCATCCCGGTGGCGGTGATGGTCTCCTGCGCGTTTGCTGATGCGAGGTAATCCAGCAGCGCTTTACCTTCGGAAGGATGCTCCGCGTGAGCGGTGACCGCGCCGGCAAAACGGGTGATGTACTGCAGGTTATCCGGCAGTTTGCCAACAAAGGTTACGCCGGGCACGGGTAACAGCTCGCTGACCTGCTGGAAACCCACGGCGTATTTCCCTTTTGCCACCTCGGAGGCGACCGGTATGCGCTCCACCTTATGCGCTTTGCCCTCTACCTGTGCTTCAATCCCCAGCTTTTTGAAGAGCTCTGTTTGCACATACCGGCCGCTGGCGCTGTCGGAATAGGCGATGGTGGTGGCCTTAAGCAGAGTCTGTTTGAGCGCGCTATCGGTCGCGATATCCGGTACCGGCGAGCCGGCTTTCACCACCACGCCGATGGGCGAATCCGCCAGTTCAACGCGCGAGCCTTCTTTGACCATCCGGTCATTCGCCAGGTGCGCCAGTGCATCACCCACCATAATCACCACGTCTGCTTTTTCACCGCGCGCCAGTCGGTTGGGGATCGCCTGCGGCGTCTGTCCCATCGACGGCCCCGGGATCAGCACGATATGGTCGCCCGTCCGGGCTTCATACTGGGGGGCGAGTTTTTCCAGCGCGGCCTTAAAACCGCCTGAAATCATGACCGTCACCTCCTGGGCCAGCGCACCTGCGCTGGTCGCCAGTATTACCAGCCCGGTCAGGCCTGAACGTACAAATATGCGCATATTATCCTCTCTGTACTTGCAGACGCATCGCGCTGCGACGGTAGAGATAAAGCGTTGCCAGCAACGCGCATATCGCCGCGAAGCTCATCCAGTACCCCGGGGAGGCTTTATCGCCGGTGTACTCAATCAGGGCCGTTGAAATGACCGGTGTAAACCCGCCGAAGATCGCGGTAGCAAGGCTATACGCCAGTGAGAAACCGGCAACACGCACTTCAACCGGCATGATCTCCGTCAGCGCCGGGATCATCGCGCCGTTATAGAGGCCATAGAGGAAGGAGAGCCACAGCAATACGCTCAGCATCATGGAGAAGCTCGGTGCCTGCGCCAGCAGCGTCAGGGCCGGATAGCTGGTGATCAGCGCCAGCAGCGTCATGGCAACCAGCACCGGTTTACGGCCGAAGCGGTCCGACAGGGCTCCGCCCACCGGCAGCCAGATAAAAGTTTGGGAGATGGCCACCAGCAGCGTCACCAGCAGGCTGTCGGAGGCGCTGAGCATTAACACTTTTTTGCCGAAGGTAGGCGCATAGACGGTGATCAGGTAGAACGCGGTGGTGGTCATGGCGACCATCAGCATGCCCGCGACCACAACCGGCCAGTTCGCCAGCAGGGTGGTAAAGACCTGACGCATCGCCAGCGTGTGACGGCGGGTGCGAAACTCTTCGGTCTCTTCCAGCTTGCGGCGCAGGAAGAAGATAAACGGCACAATCAGACAGCCGAACAGGAACGGGATCCGCCAGCCCCATTCACGAATGGCGCTCTCTTCCAGCATCGCGTTCAGCGCAAAGCCCATTGCGGCGGCCACCATAATCGCCACCTGCTGACTGCCGGACTGCCAGCTGGTAAAGAAGCCTTTGCGACCCGGCGTGGCAATTTCAGCCAGGTAGACCGACACGCCGCCAAGCTCCGCCCCGGCGGAAAAGCCCTGCAGCAAGCGTCCAGCCAGCACCAGCAGTGGCGCCCACAGGCCTATGCTCTCATAAGAGGGGATCAGCACAATCAGGAAGGTACCGGCCGCCATTATCGACAGGGTGGTGATTAACCCTTTACGGCGACCCACCTTGTCGATGTAAGCCCCGAGGACAATCGCGCCAATGGGGCGCATTAAGAAGCCTGCGCCAAAGACGGCGAAGGTCATCATCAGCGAGGCAAACTCACTGCTCGCCGGGAAGAAGGTATGCGCGATGTAGGTGGCATAGAACCCGAACAGGAAGAAGTCGAATTGCTCAAGGAAATTGCCCGAGGTGACGCGAAGTATCGCGCCCGCTCTTGCGCGAACGGTTGCAGGTGGGGTTGAGGAAATCATGGTCGTCTCCAGTTTTTTATTGACGTGTTATCCGTCTGTTTCTGAAAACTGGCGCATTAAACGGAAATTAATAAGCGCAAATCACGCATGGACTGATGCGTGCTGCACATCAATGACAGGACGTTGACCGGGATTTACATGCCTAACAATAACTTAACAATTCATTGATTTTTTATTCACCATAATTCGCTAAGTGGCTGATATCGCTATTTTGTGATATCGCGCAGAAGGGCAGAGTAGCCGCTGCTCTTGTCGGGTGGCGCTTCGCTTACCCGACCTGTGAATTTTGTAGGCCCGTGCAAGCGTAGCGCCGCCGGGCAAAACTGGCAGAGCGCTCTATTCAGCGCAGCGCCTGTGCAATTGCGCTAAACATCAGCGACGCTTCCAGCGGCTGGGCGCTGAAAGACGGCTCCGCCTGCGGCCAGGTGGACCACTGGACGATCACCAGGTTTTCCTTTTGATTCACCATAATCATCTGGCCAAAAATCCCCAGCGCCCAGAGTGAATCTTTCAGGGAATCCTCTGGCGCGGGCTTAACGTCTGTGGCCGTGGCGGGCACCTCGTTATTCCACCACTGATAGCCGTACAACCCTTTCGGATGCGCGTCTGAGACGGAGCCTTTCGCCTGGGTCCAGTCTGACGACTCTTTTACCCAGCCGTCAGGCAGGATCTGTTTGCCCGAAGGGAGCGTACCGTTATGCAGGATAAATTCGCCGAAGCGGCCCCAGTCTTCCAGCGTGGCGTTAAAGCCGTGCGCGCCGACATCGTGCTGGCCTTTACGGTAGGCATGCCATACGCCGTCGTTCGCCATCCCGTACGGCTGCCAGATGCTTTTCTCCAGGTACGCCGCCAGCGTCATACCGGTGGCGCGCTCCAGCACGTCACCCAGCAGCCACGCGCCACCCGATGAATAGGACCAGTTCTCTCCGGCCGGGTGTTCCCGATGTAACCCCTTCACCAGCTTACGCACGCAGTCGTAGGTGCCCGGCTTCGCTTCGCATTCGGTGAGCTGCGCGAAATCAGACTGTGGGTTGGTGTAGTCTTCGTTCCACGCCACGCCAGAGGTGTGAGTGATCAGCTGTCTCAGCGTCACCCCATCCCACGCCGTGCCTTTTAAATCGGGTTCGTAGCGGGTGATAAGATCGTCAAGGGAGTGGATTTTGCCCTCTTTAAGGGCGACCCCGACCAGCGCAGAGACCACGGATTTCCCCACCGAACGTGATGTCCAGAGCGTGGAATCGGTATTGCCTTCACCCAGATATTTCCACGCTATTTTGCCGTCCTTCAGCACCAGCATGCCGCTGACGTTCTGGCGCTTCACGTAATCCTGGAGGGTATAGGTCTTGCCATTAACCTGATAGCGGGCGTCGGTAAGCGGTTTCTCTGCTGCCAGCAGCGGTGTGGCCTTTCCGTGGCGGAAAACATCGCCCGCGTAGTTGCGATAGTCGTTACGAAAGCCCACCACGCGATCCGCCTGACTCCAGGTGAGCATGCTGTGCGTGTCGGGAAGAGTTGCGTCAAACGGTGCAGGGCACTGGTTGAGGTCGGTGCCGTGACAGGCAGCCATAACGGCAGGGGATAAGAGGCTGCTGACCACCAGTGCGGCGAGCAGGCTGCGGTTTAACGTTTTGTTTTTCATGTTTATCTCGTTTGGTTCAGGAAGGACTTCAGTTTAAGAAGCCGCGCCCTATAATAAAAAACGGGTTATGGGGGAAATTCCCCCGAAAAACGGAATGAAGGGAGAGGAAGCGATGGTCTATTCATTTGCCCAGCTGGAGGCGTTTACCGCGGTGGCAGAGCACGGCAGCCTGATGAAGGCGGCCATTAAGCTCGGTAAAGACCGTACGACCCTGCGCGATCTGATCGATTTTCTTGAGGACGGGCTGGGTTATGCCCTGTTCCTGCGCGAGGGACGCAGCGTGCGGCTAACGCCTGAAGGGGAACAGCTTCAGCGACAGGCGCACCTGCTGATGCGTCAGGTGAAAGCCTTTGAGGCCTTTGCCAGAGCGGTGCCGGACAGCGCGACGCAGGACATTGCCCTTGTTTACGATCCGTTCACTCCCCGGGCTTTTCTGCAGGCGCTGATTGCAGAAATGGCGGCACAAAAAATACGCCTGAGCCTGACCAGCGCGTCGCGTGACGAGGCGGAAGCCATGCTGGCGAGCGGAGAGGCGGATTTAGGTATCTGCCAGGCGCGCAACCGCAGCGTGGGTAATGAGATGGAGTGGCGGGCTTTGGGAGCCATCGACATGGATTTTTACGCCGCAGACGCGCTTTTTGCGAAGGTTGCCACGCCGGTTTCGCTGCTCGATCTCTCTCTGGTTCCGCAGGTGGTTATGCATGCCGCGTCAGATGAACCGGTTGCCCGTCGTCTGCAAATTGCCGGGCATACCCTTTTCACTAATGAAATTGAGATGCTGCGCGGCCTGCTGGAGCAGGGCTGTGGCTGGGGCTTTTTGCCGACCCATCTTCATGCGACGCAGTGGAAAAACGTAAAAAGGCTGCCCACCGAAGTGGGCAGCCAGGGGATAAGTCAGACGATGGTCACTATCTGGAAGCCGGGCAGCGACAAGCGTGAACGGATCAATCAAACGTTGTCGCGGCTGCCGGCACTATGGAAACGCTCAGCGCTGTGAACATCCCTGGCACTGTTTGTTCTGGATCTGCTGGAAGAAGTCGTTACCTTTGTCATCCACCAGGATAAACGCCGGGAAGTTCTCCACTTCAATTTTCCAGATGGCTTCCATTCCCAGTTCCGGATACGCCACGCACTCCAGGCTCTTGATGCTGTTTTGCGCCAGTACCGCCGCCGGGCCGCCGATGCTGCCCAGGTAGAAGCCGCCGTGTTTGTGGCAGGCATCCGTCACCTGCTGGCTGCGGTTGCCTTTAGCCAGCATGATCATGCTCGCGCCGTGGGACTGCAGTAAATCCACATACGAGTCCATGCGGCCCGCAGTGGTTGGGCCGAGTGAGCCGGAGGCATAACCTTCCGGCGTTTTGGCCGGGCCCGCATAGTAAATCGGATGGTCTTTAACGTACTGCGGCAGTTCCTCGCCGTTGTCGAGCAGCTCTTTCAGCTTCGCGTGGGCGATATCACGCGCCACGATGATGGTGCCGTTCAGCGACAGGCGGGTAGAGACCGGGTGCGCGGAAAGCTGCGCCAGGATCTCGTTCATCGGCGTGTTGAGGTTGATGCTGACCACGTCGCCTTCGCCCTGCTGGCGCAGCGTTTCAGGAATGTACTGACCCGGGTTGTGTTCCAGTTTTTCAATCCAGATCCCGTCGCGGTTGATTTTCGCTTTGATGTTACGGTCTGCGGAGCAGGAGACACCCATGCCGATTGGGCAGGAGGCACCGTGGCGCGGCAGGCGGATCACGCGGATATCGTGAGCGAAGTATTTACCACCAAACTGCGCACCCAGACCCAGGTTCTGCGCTTCCTGGAGCAGTTCCTGTTCGAGCTGAACATCGCGGAACGCCTGGCCGTGCTCGTTCCCCTCGGTAGGCAGGGCGTCGTAGTAGCGGGTGGAGGCCAGCTTCACCGTTTTCAGCGTCGCTTCCGCGGAGGTTCCGCCAATCACGAAGGCAATATGGTAAGGCGGACAGGCCGCGGTACCCAGGGTACGCATCTTCTCCACCAGATAGTTTTTCAGCTTCGCCGGAGTGATCAGCGCTTTGGTTTCCTGATAGAGGTAGGTTTTGTTGGCTGAACCGCCGCCTTTCGCCATGCAGAGGAATTTGTACTCGTCGCCGTCGACGCTGTAGAGGTCGATCTGCGCAGGCAGGTTGGTGCCGGTGTTCACCTCTTTATACATATCCAGCGCCGCGTTCTGGGAGTAGCGCAGGTTGTCTTCGATGTAGGTGTTGTACACCCCCTGACTCAGCGCGGCTTCATCGCCACCGCCGGTCCAGACGCGCTGGCCTTTTTTACCCATGATGATCGCTGTACCGGTATCCTGGCAGGTTGGCAGCACGCCTTTAGCGGCGATTTCAGAGTTACGCAGGAACTGCAGGGCAACGTACTTATCGTTCTGGCTCGCTTCCGGGTCGTTAAGAATGGCGGCGACCTGCTTCTGATGGGAAGGACGCAGCATAAACGCAGCATCGTGGAACGCCTGCTGTGCCAGCAGCGTCAGCGCCTCTGGCTCGACTTTCAGGACTTCCTGACCGTCGAACTCAGCCACGGAGACGTGCTCTTTGGTCAGCAGATAGTATTCGGTGTCGTCGTGCGCGAGTGGGAAGGGGTTTTGATAAAAAAACGGTTTGTTTGACATAGCTTGCTCCAGAAAAATAAAACCGCCGGAGGAGAAGTCCGGCGGTCAGGAATCAGAACATCATGGACATCCACGGATAACCAATCAGCAGCAGGGCCGCCAGGAAGATGGCACCGAAGATAGTGCCCAGGCGCCAGTAGTCTTTGGTTGGCAGGTAGCCACTACCGTAGTAAATCGGGCTTGGGCCGGTACCGTACGGGGTGATGATCCCCATCACACCCAGCGAGGTCACCATCAGCAGGACGAAGACTTCCATATTCATGCCCGGAATGGTGGAGGCGATGGTCAGCATCGCCGGCAGCAGCGCGGTGGTGTGCGCGGTGGTGCTGGCAAACAGGTAGTGCAGCAGGTAGAACGCCAGCAGCAGTACGATGGTGGCAACGCCCGGCGAGATACCGCTCATTAACAGACCGCCTTCTTTACCCAGCCAGCTGATAAAGCCGGTAGAGGAGAGGCCGTCCGCCAGCGCGACCAGGGTGGCGAACCAGACGAAGGTATTCCACGCGGCTTTATTTCCGGTGATATCGTTCCACTCCAGCACGCCGGTCCACAGCATCAGACCCACAATCAGCAGGGCAGCCATGGCTGGTTCAATCCACGCGGCGGCGAAGATCCACATCAGCAGCGCACAGCACACGAACACCAGCAGCAGAATTTCATTGCGGGACAGTTTGCCCAGTTTTTCCAGTTCACGCGTTGCCCACAGCGGTACTTCATTATTCACTTTGACTTCTGGTGGGTAGAACCAGTAGGCCAGCAGCGGCATGGTCAGAATCAGCAGAATGCCCAGCGGCAGGAAGGCGAGGAACCAGGTACCCCAGGAGATATCAATCCCTACCGTGCTTTTCACCAGCGCCAGTGCCAGCAGGTTCGGCGCAAGGGCGGAGAGGAACATCGAGCTGGTGATACAGGCCGCGGTGATCGCCACCCACATCAGGTACGAACCAATTTTACGCGCGCTTGGGTCGTTTGGTTTTGAGCCATACAGCGGCGGCAGGTTAGCGATGATCGGGTAGATGGTCCCGCCGCTACGTGCGGTGTTGGACGGCGTAAACGGTGCCAGCAGCAGGTCCGCGAAGGTGATGGCATAACCGAGCGTCAGGCTGCGACGGCCGAGATATTTCACCAGAATCAGCGCCAGACGGCGGCCGAAGCGGGTTTTATCATAGCCCGCGGCGAACATGAAGGCACCGAAGATCAGCCACACAGTCGAGTTACCAAACCCGCTCACGGCCCACTTAAAGGAGGCACCCGCCAGCTTGAATTTCGGGTCGGCCAGCTGTTCAGGGCTGAACAGCACCCACTGGCTGCACAGCGCAATCGCCACCACGCCAGTCAGACCGATCACCGCGCCCGGCAGCGGTTCGAAGATTAAGCCGACGATCACGCCGACAAAGATCGCGAAGTAGTGCCACGCATAAGGCGGCAGTCCTTCTGGTACCGGAACAAACAGCAGCAGGACGGCGACGATGACGGGCAATGCCATCATCAGCAGTCGTTTTGCTTTCCCATTTGATGCCTGGTTCGCCACAGGGGGCGTTACAGCAGTTTTTGTATTCATAGTTTCACGTCTTAAGTTGTCAAAAATTCGGTCGCACTGAAAAACAAAATTGCTTTCTTAAGTTTCTTTGCTTTTTTTAGTTATTAAAGGTGCTGATTTGTATTTTCAGTAATAGCGATTTAACGCATTTTGGTTTGCGCTAAATTAAAAATTGATGATGTTTTTATATTGCGCTTTTGGATGCCATAACTATTGATCGCGATCAAAAAAAGAGAATTGCAGCGGTATTTTTATGCTTTTATTAATAACCACTCTGGCGTATGTGGGTATTACGTATATTATGAGTTCAATTTATCATTTCTGTAACAATGTCGAATTTTGATAATTTTTATATGATTGATTTGTATGGGCTTTATTGGTTTTTGGAGAAGTGGTTTTACCATTGGTTATTTAACGAACTTTAAATTATTGTGAATGGCTAAATTACAATCGCTAACACCAATGTGTTATTTGTGTTATCGCAGGGATTAAATAGTTTTTTAACTAACGTAATAACTTTAGAAACTAAAAAAATCATTATATTAATATCATGACATCGGCAAATAACGACGAAATAAAAAATCAATCCGATAACGAATTCTTAATTTTTAAAGTTTGGAGTTTCAATTATGAGCACTAACGAACGTATTCTGAGCCCCTTCACATTACCGAATGGCACCGAACTGAAAAACCGTTTGTTAATGGCACCCATGACCACCTGTACCGGCTATTACGACGGCACGGTCACCAGCGAGCTGGTGGAGTACTATCGGGCCCGTTCCGGCAGCATTGGTACCATTATTGTTGAATGCTGCTTTATCGATGATCTCGGCCTTGCGTTCCCCGGCGCGATTGGTATCGATAATGACGAGAAAATCGCCGGGCTGGCGAAAATCGCGGACGCCATTAAATCCAAAGGCTCGAAAGCCCTGCTGCAGATCTACCACGGCGGCCGTATGGTCGATCCAAAACTGATCGGTGGCCGCACGCCGGTTGGCCCAAGCGCCGTTGCCGCGCCGCGTGACGGGGCCGCCACGCCGGTTGCCATGACCGGCGAAGAAGTGGAAGGCATGATCGGCAAGTTTGGTGAAGCCGTTCGCCGTGCTATTCAGGCTGGTTTCGACGGGGTTGAAATTCACGGCGCAAATACCTACCTGATTCAGCAGTTCTACTCCCCGAACTCTAACCAGCGCGACGACGAGTGGGGCGGCAGCCGCGATAACCGCGCTAAATTCCCGCTGGCGGTGCTGGATATCACGCACAAAATGGTGCGCCAGTACGCGGACGATGCGTTCATTATTGGCTACCGTTTCTCCCCTGAAGAGCTGGAAGTCCCGGGCATCCGCTTTGAAGACACCATGTACCTGCTGGAAAAACTGGCGGCGCGCGGTGTGGATTATCTGCACTTCTCCGTAGGGGCGACCCTGCGTCCTTCCATTGTCGACACGCAGGACCCAACCCCGCTCATCAAAAAATATTGCGCCATGCGCTCTGAAACCCTGGCTCAGGTTCCGGTGATGGGGGTCGGCGGCGTGGTGAATGCCGCAGACGTTAACGAGGCGCTGGATAGCGGTTACGACCTGATTGCCGTGGGGCGCGCTACCATCGCTTACCCGGACTGGACTGACCGGATCGCGGCCGGTGAAAGTCTGGAGCTGTTTATGGACAGCACCAAACGCGAAGATCTGAGCATTCCTGAACCGCTGTGGCGTTTCTCGCTGGTGGAAGCGATGATCCGCGATATGAGCATGGGCGAATCAAAATTCAAACCAGGCATGTTCACTGAGAAGGTGCAGGACGATGTTAACGAACTGGTAATCAACGTCAGTCTGGAAACCGATCGCATCGCCGATATTGCGCTGGCGTCTGGCCCGAGCGAAGACGTTGAGTTTGTCACCAGCTTTGAAGAGATCCGCACCCGCATTCTGGACGCCAATACCCCGCACGTGGATGCCATCACGGGTGCAACCAGCCAGAGTGAAGCGGTGAAAAAAGCGGTCTCTAAAGCGATGCTGAAATCCAGCAAAGCGCTGGCGGCAGAAGAGGGCGCTGACCCGAACGCGACCCGCAGTGTGGATGTGGTGGTAGTGGGTAGCGGCGGTGCCGGTCTGGCCGCAGCCATTCAGGCCCACGATGAAGGCGCGAGCGTGCTGATTGTTGAGAAGATGCCAACCATCGGCGGGAACACCATCAAAGCTTCTGCCGGGATGAATGCCGCCGAGACGCGCTTCCAGCGGGTGAAAGGGATCCAGGACAGCAAAGAGCTGTTCTACCAGGAGAGCCTGAAAGGGGGCGGTAACAAGAACAACCCGGAACTGCTGCGCCGCTTCGTGGAGAATGCGCCGCAGGCGATTGAATGGCTGGCAACCCGCGGCATTATGCTGAATGACATCACCACCACCGGCGGGATGAGCATTGACCGTACGCACCGTCCAAAAGACGGCTCTGCGGTAGGCGGCTATCTGATCAGCGGCCTGGTGCGTAACGTCAACAAACGCAACATCGACGTGATGCTCGATACGTCCGTCAGCGACATCCTGTTCGAAAACGGCGAAGTCACCGGCGTGCGTCTGACCACAGAAGAGAACGAAACCCTCACCGTGACCATTAAAAGCGTCATTGTCGCCACCGGTGGCTTCAGCGCCAACAGCCAGATGGTGGTGAAATACCGCCCTGACCTGGAAGGTTTTGTCACCACCAACCACAAAGGGGCAACCGGCGGCGGTATCGCGCTGCTGGAACGCATCGGTGCCGGTACGGTAGATATGGGTGAAATTCAGATCCACCCAACCGTTGAGCAGAAAACCTCGTACCTGATTTCCGAATCCATTCGCGGCGGCGGAGCGATTCTGGTGAACCAGCAGGGGAACCGTTTCTTCAATGAAATGGAAACTCGCGATAAAGTCTCGGCGTCAATCATCGCACTGCCGGAGAAATACGCGTATATCGTCTTTGACGAGCACGTTCGTGCCAAAAACAAAGCGGCGGATGAGTACATCGCCAAAGGCTTTGTGACCAGCGCCAGCTCGCCAAAAGCCCTTGCCGAGGCGCTGGGTATGGATTACCACGCTTTCCTGGCGACCCTTGAGCGCTACAACGGCTTTGTTGAAAAACAGCATGACGATGATTTTGGCCGTACCACCGCGCTGCGTGCGCCCATCAACGAAGGGCCATTCTACGCCATTCAGATTGCGCCGGGCGTGCACCACACCATGGGCGGCGTAACCATCAACACCGAAACCTGCGTGCTGGACAGCAACCACAACGTGCTGCCAGGGGCGTTTGCGGCCGGTGAAGTGGTCGGCGGGATCCACGGCGGTAACCGTATCGGCGGTAACGCGGTGGCAGATATCATTATTTTTGGTACGCTTGCAGGACATCAGGCGGCGATGCGCTCAAAAAGAACGTAAGGCTCCTGTTTTCCTTGCCGGATAAGCGTTGCGCTGTCCGGCATTCTCCCCGGCGGCGCGGCACCTGCCGGGGCTACCTCTGAGGAAACTGCCATGTCTGATGACAACCGCGTCTACAGCTACTCCGCCGTCCTGATGGGCTCTCCCATCCTCCTGAAACTCTTCTCCTATGACGAAGCCCTCGCCTCCCGCGTGTTTCGCCTGATCAAACAGTACGAAGATCTGCTTACCGTTAACCGCGCGCACTCTGAAGTTATGGAAATCAACCATGCGGCGGGGCAGCGGCCCGTCAGCGTCAGCCGTCCGGTGTTCGAGCTGATCCGCTGCGCAAAAGCGGCGAGCCTGCTCAAGGACAGCGCGTTTAACCTGGCGATTGGCCCGCTGGTGAAACGCTGGAAAATTGGCTTTCGCGGCGACAGCGTGCCGCCCGCCGAAGACATCGCCGCCTTGCTGGCGATTACCCGTCCTGAGGATGTGGTGCTGGACGAGGCCAGCAGTAGCGTCTTTTTGACCCAAAAAGGGATGGAGATCGACCTGGGCGCCATAGCCAAAGGCTATATCGCTGACAGGGTGCGGGATTATCTGCGCAAAGAGGGCGCTGAACTCGGGCTGATCAACCTCGGGGGCAATATCCAGACGCTGGGCTCGCCGGAGGGGGGCTGGAGCGTGGGGCTTAAAAAACCGTTTGCGGGTGATGAGCTGATTGGCGCGATGACGGTAGAGAACCGCTCCATGGTGACGTCGGGAACCTATGAACGCTACTTTGAACAAAACGGCAGGCGCTACCACCATATCCTTGACCCGCGTACCGGGTATCCGCTGGATAATGAACTGGACAGCGTGACCATCATTTCAAACGATTCTATCGATGGGGATATCTGGACCACGCTGATGTACGGCATGGGCGTGGAGAAGGGCTGCGCGGTGCTGCGCGCGCGTCCTGATATAGAAGCGATCTTTGTGACCAAAACAAAAGAAGTGGTGCTCTCGTCAGCGCACCACTTCCGCTTTACTTTACTGGATAATAGTTACCGCATTACTGACAGTACTGTTTGAGCAGGCCTGTCTGCTCGGGCTGGAGACGGTAACGATATACCGGGCGCCCGGTAGCGCCGTAGTGAATGCTGGTGAACAGGATATTGATTTGCGCCAGCCAGATCAGATATTTTCGGCAGGAGACGCGCGAGATATTCACTGCACTGGCCAGGTCATCGGTGGAAAACTCGGTCTCCGGGTGAGCGTCAATCCACTGGCAGATGGTGCGCAGCGTTTGCGGCGTTAACCCTTTTGGCAGCTTTTTGCTGTCTGCCAGCTCCGGCGCCCCGCCGTGGATCAGCCTGTCGACGTCCGCCTGCTCATAATACTGGTGCGAGCCCATCAGGCTGTGCTTTGCCTTCCAGCCGTTCAGCGCCTCTTCAAAGCGCGGGAACTGGAACGGTTTAATCAGATAATCCACCACGCCGTAATGGATAGAGGTCTGGATTGTCGCGGCGTCCGCAGCCGAAGAGATCATAATGACATCGATTGGGCGACCGGAGGCGCGGATCACCGGCAGCAGATCCAGCCCGTTATCCTGTTGCATGTAGACATCCAGCAGCACCAGATCAACCGGCTGGGCAGGGTTGTTAATAATGGCCTCGGCCTGGTTCAGCGTGGAGGCGACGCCGCAGCAGCTAAAGCCTTCAACACGGTTAACATACAGACGGTTGAGGTCGGCTACCATGGCGTCATCATCGACAATTAATACATTTATCACGCGATATTCCTCTCGCTATCCCAGGGGATGTGAACAAAAAATTGGGTAAATACGCCAGGTTCAGATTCGACGGTGATATCACCGCCCAGGTTCTGAATTTGCTGGCGGGCAAGGAACAGCCCAACGCCCCGGTTTTCACCTTTTGTTGAGAAGCCTTTAGTAAAAATAGTCTCCAGCTGGGCGGGATCAATTCCCGGGCCGTCATCGCTGACTTCACAGCTGAGCCAGCCATTCTGATAGTGCAGCAGCAGGGTGATTTCGCCTTCCGGCTGGCCCTCCATCGCGTCCAGTGCGTTTTCAATCAAATTACCGAGCACGGTGACCAGCACCGCGACCTGCTCTTCGTTGGCGGTATCCGGTATCTGGCACTCATCCGCCAGGGTGAGGGTGATCCCCGCTTCTTTCGCCCGGTTGATTTTACCCAGCAGGAACCCGGCAATCACCGGCGATTTCACCTTGCTCTGGATGGTGCCAATGTCCGTCTGATAATTGTGCGCTGTCTGCAGGATGTACTCTTCCAGTTTGTCGTAGCGCTTGATATGCAGCAGGCCCAGGATCACGTGCAGTTTGTTCATAAACTCGTGCGTGTGGGCGCGCAGGGCATCGACGTAATTCACCATGCCGTCGATGCGCTGCATCAGCTGGCTGATTTCGGTTTTATCGCGGAAGGTGGTGATGGCGCCTATCACCCGCTCCTGGCTTTTCACCGGCACCATGTTGCACAGCAGCAGCCGTCCGTTGCAGCTGATCTCCTGATCCTGACGCGCGATGCCCGTCTTTGACACCTCACGCAGGCTGGCCAGCAGGGGCGCGCTGGCGTTTTCGGTCTGCTTGCCGGAGGGCAGGAGCAATATCTCTCTGGCGGTGTGGTTTATCATCGTCACGCGGCCATGAATATCGACCGCTAACACTCCTTCGCGGAGCGACTGCAGCATCGCCTGACGTTGTTCAAACAGCGCGGAGATTTCATACGGCTCCAGCCCGAACAGGATGCGTTTCAGAACGCGAACCAGTCCCCAGATCGCCATGGAGCTCATAAAGATACTGAACAAAATGGTCCAGACGGCGTTGAGTCGCCCGCGGGCGATCTGGTCTTCCACTTTTTTTAGCGAGATGCCGACCACCACCACGCCGATCTGCTCGTGCTGGCTGTCATACACGGGCGTAAATACGCGAAGGGCTTCCGCGAGCGCGCCCCGGTTAACGGAGACGTTCTCTTTCCCTTCCAGCGCCGGGTTCAGATCGTCGCCGATAAAATGCAGGCCAATCAGCGCTTCGTTCGGGTGCGAATAGCGAATACCGCGCATGTCGGTGACCACGGTCAGCAGCAGGTCGTTGCGTTTTGTAACGCCCTGGGCGATGGGCTGGATGATATCGGCCTGCGGCGGTTGCATCAGGCCACGCTGGATCTCCGGGCTGTTCGCCAGTGTTCGGGCAATACCCAGCGCCGTATCTTTGACGTCATCGCGGGTCGCCCGGGTGATCTGCACTGAATAGAGCGCAAAGACCAGCAGCAGCACAGAGGCGATGATCGCGCACACCATCAACGTGACCAGCGTGTTCAGTTTCATGGGGCGCTTGCGCGTCTGGGGAAAGGGCTGCAAATCGCTCATCAACACTCCGCGATGAAGAAGAAAGGGGTAATTATCGCCGATGACGCGCTTTTCTTAAAGCTGTGTAAAAGCATGCATTTGCTCCGCTTTTCGTGACCCTCCTCGCATGTCATCCATATAAAACACTTTATAGTGTGTGGGTACTCATAATAAGGAGGCTGTTTATGAGCATTATGCTTACCGGTTCGGTCAAGGAAAGACGGCACGCCAGCACGATGAATATCGATAGATTGTCCACGCTGGACATGCTGAAAGTCATTCACCAGGATGATGCACTTATCTCCGCTGCAATCACCCCTTTTTTACCCATTATTGCCCGTGTGGTGGATAACGCCGCCGCGACCCTGAGCCACGGGGGGCGTCTGGTTATGGTTGGCGCGGGGCCGTCTGGCTGTGTGGCGAAACAGGCGGCGGATGAGTATGCCCCGGGTAAAACCCCGGTGATTGCCATCACGGCGGACGACGATGCGACAAGCTACGAGCGCGGCGTTGCCGACCTGCAGGCGATTAACTTTGGCGAGCACGATATGATGCTGGCGGTCACCGTAAGCGGAAAAACGCCGTGGGTCTGGGGCGCCATGCGGCATGCGTGGTCGCTCGGTTCACCGGTGGCGGTGATTACCGATAATGCGCAAAGCGAAGCGGCGCAGCTGGCAAGTATGGTGATTGCGCCAGAGTTGGGCCCGGATGTGGTTGCCGGGTATCTGAACACCAAAGCGGCCATCGCGCAGAAAATGATCCTCTCTATGGTGACCACCGGGCTGGCCGTCCGCACCGGGCGGGTTTACAGCAACCTGCGCGTGGATCTGGAGGCGAGCAGCACCCAGTGGGCTGAACGGCAAATCGCGATAGTGATGGAAGCGGGGGGATGCACCCGAGCGGTAGCAAAAGCCGCGCTGGAGAGCTGTAACCATAACTGCAAAACGGCGGTGCTGATGGTGCTGACCGGGCTGGATGCATGGAAAGCGCATGAGTTGCTTGCGCAGAATAACGGGTTTATTCGGGTGGCGTTGCAGGAAGCACCGTAATAGAGAGCGCAGGAATAAAAAAAGGCCGCGATTGCGGCCTTTGGTGTTTTAGTGGATTAGAACTGGTAGGTCATGCCTACGCCAACGATGTCATCGGTGGAGATGCCATTGGCTTCGTAGAAGCGATCATCGTTATCCAGCAGGTTGATTTTGTAATCAACATAGGTGGAGAAGTTTTTATTGAAAGTGTAGGTCATGCCAACATCGATATAGTTCACGAGATCAACATCACCGTGCTGGCCCTGAGGATTACTGCGGTTACCTGGGTAAGTCATATCTTTACCCTTAGAGTAAACCCATGCCAGGGATGGACGCAGACCGAAGTCGAACTGATATTGTGCTACTGCTTCGAAGTTCTGAGTTTGATCCGCGATTCCATAATCACCATATGGCGTCATATTGCGAGTTTCAGCATACATCATCGCCAGATAGATGTTGTTAGCATCATATTTCGCACCCAGAGTCCATGCTTCTGCTGTTTTACCGCCCGCGTAACGAGCGCTGTATTTCTCACCGTAACCTTCTTGTTTGTTGCTACGATCAGAGGAAGAATATGCCGCACCCAGGCTCAGGCCGAAATCGAAATCATAGGTGGTAGACATACCGAAGCCGTCGCCATTCTGGAAACGCACGTCGTCATGACCATTTTTGGTTCCTTCCTGATCTTCTGTCGCGTCCTGACCTTCATTCGCGCCCTGATATTGCAGCGCAAAATTCAGACCTTCAACCAGACCAAAGAAATCCGTATTACGGTAGGTCGCCAGACCGTTAGCACGGCCATTCATAAAGTTATCAGTCCAGGTGTAGGAATCACCACCAAATACCGGCAGCATATCGGTCCAGGCTTCTACGTCATAGACGACACCATAATTACGGCCATAATCAAATGAACCGTATTCGCCATATTTCAGACCCGCATAGGCCAGACGGTTAAAGGATTTATCACCGGCGGACTCAGTATTATTTGCGTAGGTTTTATATTCCCACTGGCCGTAACCGATCAGATCGTTGGTGATCTGGGTTTCACCTTTGAAGCCAACCTGCACATAGGTTTCATCGCCATCGTCGCCAGGGTTGTCAGAGAAGGTATGACGTGCATCGACTTTACCGTACAGGTCAACTTTATTACCGTCTTTATTGTACATCTCAGCGGCATTTGCTGCGCCAGCCATTAATAACGCGGGTACAAGAATGGCCAATACTTTTCTTTTCATTATATATTCCCTTTAGAGATAATTTATATGAATATATGTAATCACGCTCCGCAACTACAGCGTCGATACTATTCCAGGAGAGGGGTTTTAAGTTCAATAATAAATGTAATTAAATGGGTAAAAATATTACTAAATATGTCTAGTGTCGCTTTATTTTTCTCGTGAATTATAATTTGAAATATATATTGGTTAATTATTGTTAAGTATTTTTCGTGGTTATTTTATAAATTCTATTATTAACCTAAATTATATTTCTCCGAATTAAACACTCACCAGTCGTCCTCTTCTGTAACCTTGCCCAGGATCAACTTAACGCAAACTGAGCGTCAGAAACCTTCACACAGTACAGGGTTTAATGCCAAAATGTGATAACTGTCACAAAACTAGAGTAAGCATGTGCAAACGGTACGGCAGTGACCGTGGAGTGAAAGATGGAACGAAAAATCGAACGCAGCCTGGGAGGCAAACTGGCCCTGTGGGTGTTTTATGCTTTTTGCGGTTACTTTGTCTGGGCGATGGCCCGGTATGTTTGGGTCATCAGTAAAATACCGTCGCTGCCGAATGCAGCAGTGGAAGGGGATTTGGGTTCGACCAGCGGCAAATGGCTTGGGGCATTGCTGGGGTTTCTGGTGCTGGGCACGGTCGGCCTGATCCTGGGCGGGATTGCGTGGTACACCCGTCCCCGTCAGGACAACTCGTGATAGCGTCCGGGAAAGTTGCTATTGTAACCATTTTAACAACAGGACGTGATGATGGAACTTACGCAGTGGCAGCAACGTTTTGAGCGCTGGCTCGGGGAAAACCACACCACCGACGACACCGCGCATGATATTTCGCACTTTCGTCGCGTCTGGATGACGGCGCAAAAAATCCTGGCTAACCAGGCGGTCGAGCCGCTGGTGATCCTGACCGCCTGCTATTTCCACGATATTGTCAGCCTGCCGAAAAACCATCCTGAACGCGGCCAGTCATCCCAGCTGGCAGCGCGTAAAACGCGTGAGATCCTGCATCGCGACTTCCCGGACTTTCCCCCCGCGCATTATGACGCCGTGGCGCATGCTATTGAGGCGCACAGCTTCAGTGCCGGGATCGCGCCGCAGAGTCTGGAAGCGAAAATTGTGCAGGATGCTGACCGGCTGGAAGCGTTAGGGGCGATTGGCCTGGCGCGCGTGTTTGCCGTTTCGGGGGCGCTGGGCGTGCCGCTTTTTGACGCACGCGATCCCTTTGCTGATGCGCGAACCCTTGATGACCGGGCGTTTGCCCTCGACCATTTTCAGACCAAGCTGCTGCGCCTGCCTGATACAATGCAAACAGAAATGGGGCGCGAGCTGGCACGCCACAACGCCGATTTTCTCATCCAGTTTATGGCAAAACTGAGTGCCGAATTACAGGGTGACTGCCTGGGGCTGGATAGCCAGGTACTGAGCCGCTTCCGCCGCAGTTTGCACCGTTGAACTGTGGTAATCTGTTTCCAGTCTTTATTGTCCGGTTAAAAGAATGCAGGAAAATCGATCAGTGAGTGAGCCCGCACCTGAGCAGGCTGAGAAATCAACGGCAACGGTGCAGGCGCTGCTGCGCCAGCTGCTGGATATCTATGATGCCAAAACCCTCGCCAGCCAGCTCATGGCACACGGTGAGGGTCACTGGAGCCCGGCAATCATTAAGAGACTTATCACCAGCGAGCGGGCAGGGCATCGCCTGAGCGACGGCGAGTTTCGTTATCTGCAAACATTGCTTCCGCGTCCTTCCGCCGCCCATCCCCATTATGCCTTCCGCTTTATCGATCTGTTTGCCGGTATCGGGGGCATTCGACACGGATTTGAAGCCATCGGCGGACAGTGCGTCTTCACCAGCGAGTGGAACAAACACGCGGTCCGCACCTATAAAGCCAACTGGTATTGTGACCCGGACGCGCATCAGTTCAACGCGGATATCCGCGATGTCACGCTGAGCCATAAAAGCGGCGTGAGCGATGAAGAGGCGGCAGAGCATATTCGCCAGAACATCCCGGCGCATGACGTACTGCTGGCGGGCTTCCCGTGCCAGCCATTCTCGCTTGCCGGGGTATCGAAGAAAAATGCCCTCGGACGTGCCCACGGTTTTGCCTGCGATACGCAGGGAACCCTGTTTTTTGATGTCGCCCGTATTATCGATGCCCGCCGTCCGGCCATTTTTGTGCTGGAAAACGTCAAGAATTTAAAGAGTCATGACGGCGGTAAAACCTTCCGCATTATTATGCAGACGCTGGATGAGCTGGGCTACGACGTGGCGGACTCCCAGGATATGGGTGCCGATGATCCTAAAATCATTGACGGGAAATACTTCCTGCCCCAGCACCGGGAACGTATTGTGTTGGTCGGGTTCCGCCGCGATCTCAACCTGAAAGGTGATTTTACCCTGCGGGATATCCCGTCGCTCTATCCGGCGCGCCGTCCGTCCGTCGCCGATCTTCTGGAGCCCGCCGTCGACGCGAAATTTATCCTCACCCCGGTGCTGTGGAAGTACCTCTATCGCTATGCCAAAAAGCATCAGGCAAAAGGCAACGGTTTTGGTTTTGGCCTGGTCAACCCGAACGATCCGCACTGTGTCACCCGCACCTTGTCCGCGCGCTATTACAAAGATGGTGCGGAGATCCTGATCGATCGTGGCTGGGACAAAGCGCTGGGCGAGAAAGACTTTGATAACCCTGAGAACCAGCGTCATCGTCCTCGTCGCTTAACCCCACGCGAGTGCGCGCGGCTGATGGGGTTTGAGACGCCGCAGGGGTACAGCTTCCGCATTCCGGTCTCTGATACGCAGGCCTACCGACAGTTTGGCAACTCGGTGGTGGTGCCCGCCTTTGCGGCGGTGGCGAAACTGCTGTCCTCACGCATTAAACAGGCGGTTGCCCTGCGCCAGAGTGAGGCCGTCAATGACGGATGTGCACAATAAGGCGACGCGCAGTAAAAACATGCGTGCCATCGGTACGCGTGATACGGCGATTGAGAAACGCCTCGCCGGGCTACTGACTGAGGCAGGCTATGACTTTCGGATGCAGGATGCCGCACTTGCCGGGCGTCCTGATTTCGTCATTGATGCCTATGAGTGCATTATCTTTACCCACGGCTGCTTCTGGCACCGTCACGACTGCTATCTGTTTAAAGTCCCGGCGACGCGCACCGATTTCTGGCTGGAGAAGATTGGCAAAAACGTCCAGCGCGATCGGCGGGATATCGGCACGCTTGTCGAACAGGGATGGCGGGTGCTGGTGGTGTGGGAGTGTGCGCTACGCGGCAGACTGAAGCTGAACGATCGGGATCTGACCGAACGGCTGGAAGAGTGGATCTGCGGCGGCGGTCAGACCGCGCAGATCGACACTCAGGGCATTCATCCGTTTACGGTTTCTCCACCTGACACGGCACCACCTCAGGCTTAGCGGGCAGCAGGTATTTCCCCAGCGTGACCAGCACCACGGCAAACACAATTACGCCCAGCGCCAGCCATTCAACCGGCGACAGCGTTTCACCGCCGAGTCCCGTACCCAGCAGCACGGCAACCACCGGGTTAACGTAGGCGTAACTGGTGGCGACCGCCGGAGAGACGTTGCGGATGAGGAACATGTACGCATTAATGGCAATGATGGAGCCAAACAGCGCCAGATAACCCACGGCGAGGAAGCCAGACAGATCCGGCATGGTTGTCAGCGTTTCGCCCGTCAGCATGGAGGCAATCAGCAGCACAATGCCTGCGGCAAGCATCTCAATGGCGCCCGCCATCATGCCGGACGGCAGCTCAATACGCGAACCGTAGACGGAGCCAAACGCCCAGCTCATGGATCCGATAAGGATAATCACGGCCCCCCACGGGTTACCACTCAGGTTGCCGCCGCTGTTGAGCAGAATGATCCCGGCGAGCCCAATTCCAATCCCCAGCCATTCCAGCTTGCGGGTGCGAATGCCGAAAAGACGGCTAAAGCAGAGCGTGAACAGCGGGACAGTGGCGACCACCACCGCCGCGATACCGGAGGGCACGTTCTGATGTTCAGCGACGGTGACAAAGCCGTTGCCCACGGCCAGCAGCAGTAGGCCAATCAGCGCCGCATTCAGCATCGGGCGCAGCGGAGGGAGTTTATGTCCGCGCAGCAGCAGGAAGGCCATCAGCAGGACGCCAGCCGAGAGAAAACGGATACCCGCCATCATCAGCGGAGGCCAGCTTTCCACCCCAATGCGAATGACGAAGTAGGTTGACCCCCAGATGATATACAGCGAAAAGAGCGCCCCGATGAGCGGTAGTAAGTGCCGAAAACGCATAGTCCCTCACGACGAAATAAAAAGTTCGCTCATAGTAAACGTCAAAACTACCGGGCTGGCGAGCCCTTTAATTGTGTAGTTGCTGTGAAATTTTTGTTGACGCAATGTGCCTGTTTCCGGGTGTGCGGTTTTGTTCCATACTATTCACTTAATTAGCAAAAAAGAAGGATAGTCATTTTGGCGGGAAGTAGCTTATTAACATTGCTGGACGACATTGCCACCTTGCTGGACGACATTTCCGTTATGGGAAAACTGGCGGCGAAGAAAACAGCAGGGGTTCTGGGGGATGATTTATCGCTAAATGCGCAACAGGTAAGCGGGGTGCGGGCTAACCGTGAGTTGCCGGTAGTATGGGGCGTGGCGAAAGGCTCATTCCTCAACAAGGTGATCCTGGTGCCGCTGGCGCTGCTGATCAGCGCCTTTATCCCCTGGGCGATTACGCCGCTGCTGATGATTGGCGGCGCATTTTTATGTTTTGAAGGGGTAGAGAAGGTGCTGCACTCCTTCGCCGCGAGGAAGAAGCACGACACGCCAGAAATGCGCCAGCAGCGTCTGGAAGCACTGGCTGCGCAGGATCCAAAAACCTTCGAACGCGATAAAATCAAGGGCGCTGTTCGTACTGACTTTATTCTGTCGGCGGAGATTGTGGCCATTACGCTGGGTATCGTGTCTGAATCGCCGCTGCTGAATCAGGTGCTGATCCTCTCCGGGATCGCCATTCTGGTGACGGTGGGGGTTTACGGCCTGGTAGGGCTTATCGTTAAACTCGATGACATTGGCTTCTGGCTGGAAGCGAAATCGAGCGCGATAGCTAAAGGGATCGGTAAAAGCCTGCTGGTGCTCGCCCCGTGGTTGATGAAGAGTCTTTCCGTGGTGGGGACGCTGGCGATGTTCCTTGTCGGCGGTGGGATTGTGGTACACGGTATTGCGCCGCTGCACCATGCGATAGAACATTTTGCTGCACAGCAGGGCGCCGTGGTGGCGGCCATTCTGCCTACGCTGCTTAATCTGGTGCTGGGCTTTATTGTGGGCAGTATCGTGGTCGCCGCAGTGAAGCTGGTTGAAAAGCTGCGCGGTGCGGCGCACTAATTGTTACCCGCGCCAGGATGCAAAAAGGCCATTCCTCGTCTAAATTGAAAAAGTTTCACCCTGATACAGGAGGCAGGTATGGTCTTTTTGGTCAGTGATGAAGTTAAGCCTAAGAAGGGCGGCCCACGTATGATTGTCACCGGCTATTCCAGCGGAATGGTGGAGTGTCGGTGGCATGACGGTTACAGCATCAAGCGGGAAGCGTTTCGTGAAGATGAGCTTCAGCCGGGTGACGGGCGGCAAAAGCGTGACAAGGCTTAATCACTTAACGCCCGGCCTTGCCGGGCGTTTTTATATCAAGTATCGGGTGTAAGGAAGCGATCAGGGAGTATGTGTGCAGCGTGATACCTTTGTTGTAAGACGAACTTTTCTGCAATGGCTGCATAAGCGTAGCAATCCAGGTGCGATTGTTAATCTCTGTTTTCTGGTGGTACTGGTTTTTTCGACCCTCCTCACCTGGCGTG
The DNA here is from genome assembly GCF_000025565.1 of Enterobacter cloacae subsp. cloacae ATCC 13047. Taxonomy (NCBI): domain Bacteria; kingdom Pseudomonadati; phylum Pseudomonadota; class Gammaproteobacteria; order Enterobacterales; family Enterobacteriaceae; genus Enterobacter; species Enterobacter cloacae. Next base: position 3,294,065 of record NC_014121.1, on the reverse strand, counting down.
AAGTGGTGGTGCTGGAAGATGCCTATATCTCAAGCCAGCGCAACCATCTGGAAACGGTGGCCACGTCGCTGGACAGACAGCTTCAGTTCAGCGTGGACAAACTGCTTTTTTTTCGCCAGAGCATGCGCGATGCGCTCCAGACGCCGCTGGCGTTTGATGTCCTGCGTGCAGCGGTGACACGCTTCAATGCAGACCGGTCTCGTCCTTTCTGGCAACTTGCCGTGGATACAAAACGTACGCTGCCCATCAACGGCGTATCGGATGCCTTTGTTGAAAAGACCACGCTGCTTAATCGCGACGATGAACTTCTCGATAATGAAGTGTCTGCTGCGCTTGAAGTGGGCTATTTGCTCAGGCTGGCCTCACCGGTCATGCGCAGCGAAGAACGTGTGGTCTATGTCTCCCGCGCCGGGTTTTACCTCTCCACGGAGACAGCGACACAGACTGCCGATATTATCCCGCGCTATTACCATCTGGTGACCCAGCCCTGGTTTACGCAGCAAACGGAACGTAACAACCGTGCGCGCGCGGTGCTGTGGTTTATCACCTCGCCGTCAACCTGGACGGGCAACGAGCGCATGATCACCGCCAGCGTACCCATCTATTTTGACCATTACTGGTACGGCGTGGTGGCGATGGATTTTTCTCTCAATACCATGAAACGGATGCTGGCCGACGCGACGGATGACCACGCCGAGGGCGAATATCAGCTGTATGATACCCGGCTCAATATGATTGCCTCTTCTGAAGCGTCCACAAGCGAGGCCAACCATTTTGATGAGCGTGAAACGGCACAGATTGCGCATGCTATTGAGAACAATACCGGCGGCGGGATCCGGCTCGGCAGCCGTTTTGTCAGCTGGGAGCGGCTCGACCATTTTGACGGGGTTATCCTGCGGGTGCATACCCTGCATGAAGGGGTAAAAGGCGACTTCGGCAGCATCAGTATCGTGCTGGCGCTGCTGTGGGCGCTCTTCACCGCCATGCTGCTGATCTCCTGGCTGGTGATCCGCCGGATGGTCAGCAACATGTACACGCTCCAGCATTCGTTGCAGTGGCAGGCCTGGCACGATCCGCTCACCCGCCTCCATAACCGTGGGGCGCTGTTCGAGCGGGCAAAAGCGCTGGCCGCGCAATGTCAGGCGCAGTCGCTGCCGTTCTCGGTGGTGCAGATCGATCTCGATAATTTTAAAAGCATCAATGACCGCTTCGGCCATCAGGCCGGAGATAAGGTGCTGTCTCATGCGGCGGGGCTGATTGCCAGCGCCCTGCGTAAGAACGACGTTGCCGGGCGCGTGGGCGGGGAAGAGTTTTGCGTGGTCCTGCCGGGTATCGGGCTGGAGGAGGCGAGAGCGGTGGCGGAACGCATTCGCTCACGCATCGACAGCAAAGAGATCCTGGTGAAAAAGAGCACGACGTTGCGTATCAGCGCGTCGATGGGGGTCAGCTGCGCGCAGGAGAAGGGGAATTACGACTTCGAACAACTGCAGTCGATAGCGGATGCCCGGCTGTATCTGGCAAAACAGCGCGGCCGCAACCAGGTGGTCTGGGACGATCACGACAAGAAGTGATCCAGCCCTTCATGCCAGCCCGCCGGTCCTGCTTGCTGCGTGTGATACACCCGGGCAGGGTTATCGTCGCGCAGCGTGATGCCCTGGCGGTTAATGCCCTTGATCACCACCGCGAAGTCGACGCTGTCGAGCAGGGGCGCATCATTCGGACCATCGCCCAGCCCGAGCGTCGTGGGCATGATGCCTTCCTGTTCGCGATACTGCGCAACCAGCCAGTTCACCGCCACGTCCTTTCCGCAGCGGGCGTCCAGAATGTGCCAGAAGCGGGCACCCTGCAGGCATTTCAGACCGCGCTGCGCCAGCTCCTCTTCAAACTGCACCATTTTCTCATCGGTGTCTCGCCAGATGAGCGTGACAGAGGCTTCATGTTTACGCGCAAGCGTGGAACGATAGCGGCTCAGCCCCGTCCATTCGCCGATCACCCGGTCATCGACATCGTCAAAGGTGGTGAATTTATACCCTGCCTGCAGGCGGATTTGCTCAATGAACGGGCGAATGTCGCGGTGGAGCATTCCCATAGTAAGGCGCTGCGCCTTCTCCCAACGTACATCGGGCTGGATGACCGCGCCGTTTTCGGCAATAAACGGTAACCCCTCGAGGCCCAGATCCTGCTGAATATCCTGCATCTCCGCTGCGGTTTTGCTGCTGCACAGAATGAGCGGTACCTGAAAATCCTGCAGCTTATCCAGCCAGGGCATTGCCGGCTGCCAGGCGTAGGTATGAATATCCAGCAACGAACCATCCAGGTCGGAAAAAACCAGCAGGGTGTCCTGCAGGGAAGGCCGTGCAGCTCCCGATTGCGAATAGCGCTTCATCTAAGAATATTCCTAAAAAAATAGGACTGTCGGAAGGGAAACGTGCGGAACCGATCCCGCCAAACCCGCATTCGACGTACCTTGCTGCTCATAACAAAAATTCACGTTTAAAAAATATAATATTCGCCACGAGAATATATGCTTGTCAGGCAAAATCGTTGAGGATAGTGTTTCAGCTACATCAGATTTCCTGGTGTAACGAATTTTCAAGTGCTTCTTGCATAAGCAAGTTTGATCCCGGCCATCCCCATGACCGGGATTTTTTTCGTCCTAACGATTCGCTTCAGACACGCTAAAGTCATGGATATCAAGCTCGAAGGCCTCGGCCAGTTCACGGTAGGTGTGATAATCCCTTCCGTTGACGATGACCCGGTCAGAGTTGTCATCCGTACGACGAACTTCTGACTCACTGATCTCATTGATGGCGGCCAACAGGGCATCGACATCCACTTCGACCTCGCGTTTGATGGTGTCGCTGTACTCTTTATCGGTCTTCATTTCGGGGTCCTCATTCAATCGTGTCCAACATTGATTATAGACTGAACACAAAAACGCCATTCGCGCGCCGTGGCGATGTGTGATTTTGCGTTTTGTTCTACACTGGCTCAAAACCACAGGAGGAACGTATGAAGGTTAACGATCGGGTTACTGTCAAAACGGATGGTGGACCGCGCCGCCCGGGGGTGGTACTGGCAATTGAAGAGTTTAGTGAAGGTACAATGTATCTGGTATCACTGGAAGACTACCCGCTCGGCATCTGGTTCTTTAACGAACTGGGGCATCCGGATGGCATCTTTGTGGAAAAAGCGGAGTAATACAGCGTCGGGTGCCTGGGTGCGTGCCCGACAGCGCCCGTAAAAGCAAAAATCTCTGGCCAGGCCAGAGATCGTGTAGGGTACTCAAGGTCTTATGCAACTAACGCATGTTGACGAAAATCCCGTTCGTCACATTATCGGTCAGGCGGACAACGTGGTAGATCACTTGCTTATTATGGGTTTTAATCTTCCTTTTAATATTTCCTTTATGTGACGAAACGGTTTTCGCTTTAATATTCATCTGGTCTGAAATTTGAATCGTTCCTTGCCCGGCCATCCACATTCGCAGCATGCTTGATTCAGTTCTGCTTAATGATAGGGTGGGTAAGTTAACCGCTCCTACATTCTTAACTTCCTTATTCAAATAATCCCCCAGAATGTCATCCAGCGACTCTGGTTTTATCGATTTAGAACTGATCAATAAATTTTTACGGACTAACAAATACTCATCGAAATGGATATTTGCGATCGCCATAAAAACAATAAACAGGGTTTTAGGATGCTGATTAATGATTTGCTTAATGTGCTGACTGTTGGCTGGATCGTGAATGAAACAGTCCTCATTAATAAACACCACGCCTGGTTTGAGTTCATCACAAGCGGCTGCGAGCTCCTCAACGGTGTGTGCGTCGTTGATGTCTCTCTTTCTTACCCCTCTGCTTGCCAGATACCCGGTTAACCCTAGCCGGGTGTAGCTGCATAAATCCATAATGATCGTTGACATGGCATACCCTCACTCAATGCGTAACGATAATTCACCATCTGCCTGAGAGCTCATAAACAGCCATACGGGATGGAAAAAATTAATAAACCTGTGAGCATGACAAAGACTTTCAGGCGGACTCACTATCCCGTAAAGTTACGTATAATTTGCCAGGAATCATCTTAAAGTAAAGTAAATATTAAGTATTGTGAGGTGGTTAGAAACAATTAAACCGCGTCAGATATATCCTGGAAGATGTTTTTCGTGTTTTATTTTAGGAATATCCTCAGAAAGACAATATCAACTGTGAGGACTATTATTTACGTGGCAGCTCGCTGACAATATCCGCTAAGAGGTTGAATATCTCGCCGAATAAATGCTCACAGAAGGGGGCGATAAGTGGCATTAGCAATGACATTAATAAAATTCCCACCGTCAGCGTCAGCGGAAAACCAATGACGAACACCGACAGTTGCGGGGCCATGCGGTTGAGTAAACCCAACGCCAGGTTCACGGTCAGGAGCAGGGTGATGATCGGCAGCGCCAGCATCAATCCGTTGAGGAACACCAGCCCTGCGGCGCGGGTGAGTGCCAGGAACGCATTGCTGTTAACCGGGTTTTCCCCAATGGGCAGCGTGTGGAAGGTGTCCACCAGCATGGAGATGAGCCACAGATGGCCGTTAAATGACAGGAAAAGCAGCATCGCCAGCATATCGATAATGCGCGCCAGCACCGGCATGTTGAGGTGGCTGCCGGGGTCGACAAACGTGGCGAACGATAGCCCCATCTGCAGGCCGATCAGTTCCCCGGCGGTGCGCACGGCCGCAAAGGCCAGTTGCATGGTAAAACCAACCGCGACGCCAATCAGAATTTGCTGCAACGCCACCCATACCGCATTGGCCGAGAAGATCGGAATATTCACCGCAGGCAGGGAAGGGGCAACGATGATGGTGATGATGATGCCCAGCCCCACTTTGACCCGCTTCGGGATCGCTTTCTCGCTCAGAATCGGGGCGGTGGTGATCAGCGCCAGGATGCGCAGCATGGGCCAGAAATAGACCCCAAGCCACTGAATCCACTGGTCGCTGGTAAAATGGAGCATCGTCGCGTCAGCCGATGATGTACGGCAGATTGGTAAACAGGTTACGCATGTAGTCCAGCAGCAGATTGAGCATCCACGGCCCGGCAACAATGATTGCCACGAACACGGCGATGATTTTCGGAATGAACGAGAGCGTCATTTCGTTAATCTGCGTGGCGGCCTGCAGAATACTGATGATCAGACCGGTCACCAGGGCGACAAGCAGCAGCGGCGCGGCAACGGCAATCGCGATTTTCATCGCTTCCGTGCCCATCATCATGACCGATTCTGGCGTCATTGCGCGCTCCTCAACTGTAGAAACTCTGCGCCAGCGAACTGACCAGCAGCTGCCAGCCGTCGACCAGCACAAAGAGCATGATCTTAAAGGGCAGGGCAATGGTGGCTGGCGGTACCATCATCATACCGAGCGCCATCAGTACGCTGGCGATCACCAGGTCGATAATCAGGAACGGGATAAAGATGGTAAAGCCAATCTGGAAGGCGGTTTTCAGTTCGCTGGTGACGTACGCAGGCAGCAGTATGCGCATCGGCACGGCTTCCGGGCCCTGCAGCTCCCCGGTGTTGGAAAGGCGGGCAAAGAGGGCCAGATCCGCTTCGCGCGTCTGGCGCAGCATGAATTCACGCAGCGGCTGCGCGCCTTTCTCCAGCGCCTCCTGCATGGAGATTTTATCTTCACTGAACGGCTGGTAGGCGTCGGTATAAATCTTATCGATCACCGGCGACATAATAAAAAAGGTCAAAAACAGGGCCAGGCCCAGCAGCACCTGGTTTGGCGGCGCGGAAGGGGTACCCAGCGCGTTTCGCAGCAGGCCAAAGACAATGATGATGCGGGTAAAGCTGGTCATCATCAGCAGGATCGCCGGAATAAAGGTCAGCGAGGTGATGAACACCAGCGTCTGAACCGGGAGCGACCAGCTTTGTCCGCCGCCCGCCAGAGGGGTTGAAACCAGACCGGGCAGTTGCGCATAAACCGCAGGAGCAAACAGGCCAACGCCCGCGAGCGTCAGGGATAACAAACGGCGCATCAGGATCTCCCGGAACGCTTAAGCAAACTCTTCATGACGGACTGGAAATCCGCAGGGGCTTCTGCACGCTCATCACTGATAGCAGGGGCGGGCGGAAGTTTATGTAAAACGTTGACGTTTGACGCGGTGACGCCCAGCACCAGCCGTGCGTCCTCAACGTCTACGATGACCACGCGCTCGCGTGGCCCCAGTGTTGTACTGGCGCTGACCTTCAGACCGCGCGTCCCGGCGGTTTTACCCGCCAGGCCAAAACGCTTCGCCAGCCAGGCGGCGATAAGAATAAAGGCAATAATACCGAGCAACGCACCGCTCACCTGGAGCAGCGGTGAGCCGGGAACGGCGGAAGGTTGTGATACTGTTGCCTGGGTTTTCATTCTTAACGGCTCAGACGACGCATGCGCTCAGACGGGGTAATGATGTCGGTGATACGCACGCCGTATTTATCGGCCACGACCACCACTTCACCCTGAGCAATCAGATACCCGTTGATCAGGATATCCAGCGGCTCACCGGCCAGACCGTCGAGGGCCACGACGGAACCCTGCGTCAGACGCAGCAGCTCTTTAATGGTCATGCGGGTGCGGCCCAGCTCAACGGTCAGCTTAACCGGGATATCCATAATCAGGTCGATGTCCTGCAGCGTACCGCTGACATCACCGCCGCCTAACTGCTGGAAGACGGCATCCGCTGCACTTTTGGCCGGGGTCGCTTTTTGCTCGTTTAACGCGTCAGCCCACAGATCGTCCAGTGCTCCGCTGTTTTCATCGGACGGATTGTTCATGTCACTCATTTGGGCTGTTCCTCATTCAGCGAATTCAAAATCGGGTTGATCAAGTGCTCAACGCGTAACGCATACTGGCCGTTAATTGTGCCGTACTGACTTGTCAGCACGGGGACACCATCCACATGGGCAATAATGCGGTCGGGTTTTTCTATCGGCAAAACGTCACCGGGTTGTAATTTCAGGATCTGGGATAACCGCAGCGGAATATCGGCAAAGCTCGCTACCAGCTCAAGCTGTGAGTGCTGGACCTGGCGCACCAGGTTTTCACGCCAGTTCTGATCTTCATGACGTGAGTTCTCCAGCGGCGGGTTGACCAGCAGCTCGCGCAGCGGTTCGATCATGCTGAACGGCAGGCAGATGTTGAACTCGCCGGTCAGGTTACCGATCTCCACGTGGAATGGCGTGTTGACGACGATGTCGTTCGGAGAGGTGGTGATGTTGGTAAATTTCACCTGCATCTCAGAACGCACATACTCCACTTCCAGCGGGTTAATGGCCTTCCACGCGTCGCTGTATGACTCCAGCGCCAGCTTCAGCATGCGGTTAATGACGCGCTGTTCGGTGTGGGTGAATTCACGACCTTCTACTTTGGTCGGGAAGCGCCCGTCGCCGCCGAACAGGTTATCCACCGCAATAAACACCAGGCTTGGGGAAAACACCACCAGACCTGTGCCGCGCAGCGGTTTCAAATGGATCAGGTTAAGGTTGGTTGGCACCGGCAGGTTGCGGGCAAACTCATGATACGGCTGAATGCGGATCGCACCGACCGTGATATCCGGGCTACGACGCAGCAGGTTAAACAGCCCCATACGGAACTGACGTGCAAAACGTTCGTTAATGATCTCCAGCGCCTGCAGACGTTCACGTACCACGCGACGCTGGGTATTCGGGTCATAGGGACGAATATCGCTATCGCCGCCAATGCCCGGTTGCGGATCATCACTCTTATCGCTGTCGCCGTTGAGCAGCGCATCGATTTCTGCCTGAGAAAGAATACTGTCGCCCATGTCGTTACCGCAGAATAAAGGCTGTATACAGAACGTCAGTGACTTCCTGCTTAGGTTGGCCGTTCACCAGCGGGGTCGCCAGCGTTTGCTTAATAGCGTCGACCAGCTTTTGCTTGCCTTCATCGGTGGCAAGCGTTGAAGCGTCCTGACGAGAGAACAGCAGCAGCAGACGGCTGCGCACTTCCGGAAGGTAATCGTTCAGTCGGGAACGGGTGGCTTCATCTTTCAGGCGCAGCGTGATGCCGACATACAGCACACGATCCGCATCACCGAGGTTGACGGTGAAGGTATCCAGCGGGAAGAACACCGGTGCCGGCGGAGGTGGCAGTTCGGCTTTGGCCGCAGCAGTAGAAGGTTTCTGCTGCATGCGCCAGTAACTATAGCCCGCGGTAGCGCAGGCGGCGAGCGTGATTAACACCAGCAGCGGGATCCAGATGGAACGCTTACTTTTTTGGTGATCGCGGAGTCAGTCATCTGATATGAGCTTCCTGTTTCGGTACAGCTTAATATGGTGATTATCCCGTGTCCGGCTGACGTCAAAGCGTGGAAAAGACGGGGATAATCACGCTACCTCTGGCGTTTAGGCGAAGATGTCTACGGCGCGGTTGCCGCTCGCAGCGGATTGCAGGGCTGCCGGGGTCGGCAGCAACTCATCGCTCTCTTCAGTAAATCCGCCATGTTGGCCGGAACGCGACGCCTGCTGTTGCTGCTGGGACGAAGACTGCTGCTGCCCGGCAAAGCTCTCGCTGCTGACGCTACTCTGCGTAAGCTGAATGCCGTTTTCCGCCAGTGACGTACGCAGTACCGGCAGGGCGGCTTCCAGTGCAGCACGCACGTGGCCGTGCGCAGAGACCATCTGCAGCTGCGCCTGGTCATTATCCAGCTTCAGCGAAATGTGCACCTGGCCCAGATCTTCCGGGTTCAGGCGCAACTCTGCGGTTTGCTGTCCTTGCTTCGCAAACAGCGTGATGTGCTGGCTCAGGTTCTGTTGCCATTCGTGGGTGCCGAGCGGCTGACTCAGCACCGGAGCAGTGGCAACGGTTGCGGCAGGCTGCGCGGTGGCGTGGCTGGAGACAATCGGCGCCAGGGTGGCGGTTGGTGTTGAAGACGAAGACGCGCTGGCAAGATCCTGTTTCTCGGCCGCGACGGCGAGCGCTGGCGTCGCCGGTGCGTTGGCCGGCAGGGACGGATCAACGTTTTGCGCCTGCCCGGCGAAAGACGGCTGCACGTTATCCTTGCCCGTCAGGGCGCTGCCCAGTGCGTGTGCAGACGTACCATTTTGCGTAAGCGTCGTGGCGGTCAGGGCAGACGTTGCTTTGAGCCCCTCACTGCCCGCGCCTTTCGCCGGGATCGGCGTGGAGGTCTGCTGGTGCGGCAGCATGGCCATCAGCGCGCTTAAGCCCGCCAGCTCTTCTTCGCTCAGTTCGGTTTTGCTGTTATCGGCACTATTCGCCGTGGTCAACGTCTTCAGGGCATCGCCCTTAGCGGCAGGCATCAGCCCGGAGACCAGCGTTTGCAGCGGCGTCGTCTGCGCCGTTTCATCGCCAGCCTGCGTGGATTGACGCGCGAGCAGATCGGCAATTTTCGCCTGCAGGGTGGACTCTCCCCCGGCGTCCTTCGCGACCCTGGACAGCTTGCTGCCAGCCGCCTTCAGGTCGGCCAGCGTCAGCGGCGCATCTTTGCCCTGACCGCTGGCGTCCGTTAACGCGCCCGCCAGCAGAGAAAGAAAGTCTTGCGCACCGTCGGTGCCTTTCCCCGTTTGCATGCCGCCTGACAGGTCGCTGTCGGTCATCAGCAGTTGTTGCAGTGTGATCATTCCGGTTTCCTCATTGATGCGCGCTGGGCAAACTCATCCATTTTTTTCTGATCCTGGCGGTTTTCCGCCAGCGTCGCCGCGGCAATCTGCCGGTCCTGTAAGGTCTGCCAGGCCTGCAGTCGCTGCTTCTTCTCGCGCCAGAAATTCAGCGCGGTGTCGACTTTTTGGGTCCATTGCTGAAGCTGCTGGCGATGCTGTTCTATCGCCTTCTCCAGCGTCTGAATAAACTGCTGATAGTTAATCCAGCGCTGGCTTCCAATGCCCTGTGTCATATCGGTATTGAGGTTGGTGCGATACTCATGCTGATAGTCGATTAACATCTTCAACTGCTCTTCAGCCTGCTGGCACCCGCGTCGCATTGCGCCAAGCTGCAATGCGGCATCATCAACTTCTTTTTCAGCCAGATCTTTCAGCGTTGATAACGCGCTGTTTTGCGCCATGACCGTCGCCCTCCACCTGTGTTACACCTGCGGGAAAATCAGCTCCAGAGCCTGAATCGAATCTTCCCAGTCGGCACGTTCAAATATGCCTTGTTGCAAAAATGCCTCCAGCTGCGGCCACAGGCTAATCGCTTTGTCGAGCATGGGATCGCTACCTTTGGCATACGCCCCCACGCTCACCAGATCGCGGTTGCGCTGGAAGCTGGAGAGCAGTTGTTTGAAGTTACGCACGCGGGCGTAGTGCTTCTCGGTAATCAGCGCCGTCATTGCGCGGCTGATGGATGCTTCAATATCAATGGCCGGATAGTGTCCGGCTTCGGCCAGGCGACGCGATAACACAATATGGCCGTCGAGGATCGCCCGCGCAGAGTCGGCAATCGGGTCCTGCTGGTCATCGCCTTCGGTCAGCACCGTATAAAACGCGGTAATGGAGCCACCGCCGCTAATGCCGTTCCCTGCGCGTTCAACCAGCGCCGGGAGTTTGGCAAAGACCGACGGCGGATAGCCTTTGGTGGCCGGTGGCTCACCGATGGCCAGCGCGATTTCACGCTGCGCCATCGCGTAACGGGTCAGGGAGTCCATGATCAGCAGCACGTGCTGGCCGCGGTCACGGAAATCTTCGGCGATGCGGGTGGCATACGCGGCACCCTGCATACGCAGCAACGGGGAGACATCCGCCGGGGCGGCGATGACCACCGAACGGGCGCGGCCTTCCGCACCCAGAATGTTTTCAATGAAGTCTTTAACTTCGCGGCCACGTTCACCGATCAGCCCCACGACGATCACATCGGCCTGGGTGTAACGGGCCATCATGCCGAGCAGGACCGATTTACCCACCCCTGAACCGGCGAACAGCCCCATACGCTGGCCGCGACCGACGGTCAGCAGGGCGTTGATCGGGCGCACACCGGTATCAAGAACATGTTCGATCGGGGTACGCTGCAGGGGGTTAAACGGTTGGGTGATCAGCGCGCCGGTTTCGGTGGTGTCCGGGGCGGGCAGGCCGTCGAGCGGTTTACCGCTGCCGTCCAGCACGCGGCCCAGCAGGGCAGGGCCGAGCGGGAGCTGCTTACCGCTTTGCAGACCATCGCCGATGATGTTTTTCGCATAGACGCGCGCGCCGGGCAGAATGCCTTCCACCTCTTCAAGCGGCATCAGGAAAAGACGCTGGCCGTTAAAGCCCACCACTTCACTTTCCACTTCTCGCGTTTCCTGCCCATCCTGACGCTCGATCACGCAGGTGGCCCCCAAAGGCAGCTGCAGGCCGGTGGCTTCCAGCACCAGACCGGTGGCGCGGGTCAGGCGCCCATAACGACGAACAGATGGCAGTTGCGCCATCTTCGTTTCAAAGTTATCGAGCGTGTTGAGCCAGCGAGTGAGGCGTGCGGTCATCAGACGACTCCCGGAGCCGCCAGGCGGCACAGTTCCTGCCAGCGGGTAGCGACGCTGGCATCCAGATCGCCTTCATCGGCGGAGACTTTGCATCCGCCGTGATGTAGCGACGGGTCACCGCGCAGACGCCAGCCGTGCAGGCTCAGCGTGGCACCGAGACTCTCTTCCACGCGCTGGAGATCGTCCGGATGAACGCGCAGTTGCGGTTTTCCGCTGAACAACGGCTCTTGCTGCAGCAGGCCCTGAATTTGTTTGATCAGCGCTGAATTATCGACCGCCGGGGTCTGGCCAATTACCTGACGGGCCGCTTCCAGCGCCATCTGCATCAACCGGGAAGCAATCACGCTGTCCAGCGCATCCAGGGTGTGCTGGAACTCGCTGACCAGCTGCTGCATACGGGCATGGAGAGGCGCCTGCTGCTGGCGCGCCTGCTCAATACCCTGTTCTAACCCTTTCGCCAGACCTTCCTGATAACCCTGGTCATGGCCCTTCTGTCGGCCTTCGTTCAGGCCAGCATTAAAACCTTGCTCATGCGCCTGCATTTGTAACTGCGCCAGCATCTGTGTGCGCTGTTCTTCTTCGCTCAGTTCAGGCGCCTCGACGTCGGTGTCGCCCTCCTCGGGCGACGCTACGACAGCCGGGGTGAATTCAGAGAGGGCAGGGGCCAGATCGTCAGGCGTCCAGCGCTTCCACGGTAGCTCATTAGACATAGGTGTCGTCTCCGCTGCCAATTACCATCTCGCCGGTTTCTGCCAGACGACGAACGATGAGCAGGATCGCTTTCTGTTCGTTTTCCACCTGAGACAGACGCACCGGGCCACGGTTGGCAAGGTCGTCGCGCAGGATATCTGCCGCACGCTGGGACATGTTGCGCAGGAACTTCTCGCGCAGCGGCTGTTCGGCACCTTTGAGGGCGATAAGCAGCGACTCGGAATCCACTTCCTGGAGCAGGCGCTGGATGCTGCGGTCGTCCACTTCGACCAGGTTTTCGAACAGGAACATCTCGTCGATAATTTTCTGCGCCAGCTCGCCGTCGAACTCGCGAACTGCCGTAATAACGGCTTCTTCCTGCTGCGTTTTCATCAGGTTGATGATTTCCGCCGCCGTTCTCACGCCGCCCATTTTGCTGCGCTTGAGGTTCTGGCCGTCGAGAAGGTTGTTCAGCACTTCGGTCAGCTCCGCCAGCGCCGCTGGCTGGACACCGCCGAAGGTGGCGATACGCAGCATCACATCGTGACGCAGGCGCTCTTCGAACAGCGCCAGAATATCGGCCGCCTGACCACGTTTGAGGTGAACCAGAATGGTGGCGATAATCTGCGGGTGCTCGTCGCGAATAAGGTCGGCGGCACTCTGCGGCTCCATAAAGTTGAGCGTTTCGATCCCGCTGGCGGTATCGCGCGTTTCGAGAATGTCTTCCAGCAGGCTGGCGGCACGCTCTTCACCCAGCGCCTTGACCAGCACGGAGCGCAGATAGTCGTTGGCGTTGACGTTGAGCGCTGCAAACTGTTCGGCTTCCTGCTCAAATTCCGACAACACTTCGGTCAGCTGTTTGTTGGAGATCTGACGCACGTTGGCCATGGCCGCACTCAGAATTTGTACTTCTCGCTGGGAGAGGTGTTTAAACACCTCTGCCGCACGATCTTCGCCAATGGTCATCAGCAGGATGACGCTTTTATCGGTGCCCGTAAGCGTATTACTCATGTTCGTTACCCATCCACTGGCGGATGACCAGCGCCACGACGCGCGGATCGTTATCTGACATTTCGCGAATGCGCTGGCTCATGACCTCAGCACCCATGCGCTGGTTAGCACGACGCTGCTGCATCTGTTCATCTTTGCTGAGGCGGACTTCCACCGCTTCTTCCACTTCCTGACGCGCGTTAATCTGTTCGCGAGCCGCTTTCTCGGCTTCTGCACGACGTTGCAACTGAGGACGAACGCCCTTACGCCACAGCAGCCAGGCGACAATCAGCACCAGCAGCCAGCGTCCTGCAGACATCAGCTGATCGATAAACGCCTGCTGTTGCCAGAACGGCAGCTCACCGCCGGTCTCATCTACCGGGTTAAACGGTGAATTCACCACGTTGAGGCTATCGCCACGCTTCTCGGAGTAACCCATCGCTTCACGGGTCAGGTCTTCGATCTGCTTCATCTGCTCTGCCGTCAGCGGCAGCGGTTTGCCATTCGGCAGCGTTTTGTAGTTCACCACGACGGCCACCGACAGACGCTGAATATCACCCACGTTCAGTTTCGTGTGGCGGATAGTCCGATCCACTTCATAGTTGGTGGTTTCGTTACGGCTGTTGGTACGTGGACCGGCATTGCTGGCCGTCGAGGTTGTGGTCTGCTGATTTTGCTGACCGTTCTGCTGATTAGCCGGCGGCGTGGAAATAGGGGCCGCGTTAGCCGGGGCAGGCTGGTTAGAGAGTGCGCCCGGCACGCCGCCTGGGTATGCACCGCCAACCTGTTCGTTTTCGTTAACCTGGCGAGAGCGCATCACTGCCTGAGCCGGATCGCCGTTCGGGCGGTACTGCTCTTCGGTCTGTTCTTTATTAGAGAAGTCGATCTGCGCGGTAACCTGGGCATGGACGTTGCTGTTACCCACAACCGGGCCGAGGATCGCTTCGATGCGGCGCTGGAGGCGCGCTTCCACATCGGCGGCATATTTCAGCTGCGCGTCATTCAGATCGCGTCCGGCGGTATTGCTTTGGGTCAGCAGGTGACCACTCTGGTCAACCAGCGTGACGTTACCCGGCGGTAAACCGGCGACGGCGCTGGAAACTAAATGTGTAACCGCGCTGATTTGCCCTTCATCCAGCGCCCGGCCGGGTTCAAGGTTGACAGTAACGGAAGCCGACGGGGATTTCTGTTCGCGGACAAACAGGGACGGTTTAGGCATGGCAAGGTGCACGCGGGCGCTCTTCACCGGGCCTAATGTTTCAATCGTGCGGGCCAATTCACCTTCCAGCGCACGCTGGTAGTTCACCTGTTCGCTGAACTGGCTGATACCGAACTTTTCCTGATCCAGCAGTTCAAAACCCACTGCGCCGCCCTTCGGCAGGCCCTGCTGCGCCAGACGCAGACGGAGTTCATGGACTTTATCTGCCGGTACCTCAAGCGCACCCCCGTTATCGGCGAAGCGATAAGGGATGTTCATTTGAGTCAGTTGGGTGACGATGGCGCCGCCATCCTGATCGGAAAGGTTGCTGTAAAGCGTGCGGTAATCAGGACTTTTCGCCCACAACACCATCGCTACAAGGATCGCAATTGCGGCAGCGCCTGCCACGATCAACGGGATTTTAGGATTCGCGCGAAGGCGGTTCATCCACTCGAGTGATTTATTCTGCGGCGCTGTCGATGCTGCTGCACTCATTGCGCACCTCTTAAATCCTGGTGGTTTACGTTATTCGTGTAGAGAAACAAAACTGACTCCCGGGTCGGCAAACACGACAAAAGTTCCATATTGATGGCCCAGCCATTATTTGATGATTCGTGATTTTCTATGGGCCAAATAACCTGGTTTTTTATCGCTATTTACCGCCATTATCTTATTGACAAGCTGTTAGTCTTGACCGCGTAAAAAACCATCCAGGGGAGAGTCATGGCTATACAGGGTATTGAAGGGGTTATCAGTCAGCTGCAGGCAACCGCGATGACGGCCCGTAATCAGAATGTGGCAGAACAGCAGCCGACCATCAGCTTTGCCGGGCAACTGCATGCTGCGCTCGACCGTATCAGCGATACCCAGACCGCCGCGCGTACCCAGGCCGAGAAGTTCACCCTCGGTGAACCTGGCGTGGCGCTGAACGATGTGATGACCGATTTGCAAAAAGCCTCGGTCTCTCTGCAGATGGGGATCCAGGTGCGTAATAAGCTGGTGTCTGCGTATCAGGAAGTGATGGGCATGCAAGTTTAGGTTATATAACCTAATGATATTTATAATTAATAACCATCCGATCCCACTGCGTGGGGCATGGATGGGGCAAACTCACTCAATTTCTGGTTGAGGATGAGTACCTGGTCCTGGTTATTTTCAGCCATCCAGGATCCGTACACCCGGTAAACCATTTGCGCGTCGGTGTGGCCCATTTGCTTCGCGATGAAGTTCGGGTTTGCACCGGCAGCTAACGACCAGCATGCATACGTGTGTCGGGACTGGTATGCTCTGCGATAGCGAATCCCGGCGCGTCGCATTGCCGCTTCCCACGACTGGTTGATCGACCCCACTGCGTAATGAAGTGGTTTACTGAATTTGGCCACCTGAACAGAGGTGATATGCTCACCTCAGAACAACACAGGTGTCATAATGAAAAAAAGAAATTTCAGCGCAGAGTTTAAACGCGAATCCGCTCAACTGGTCGTTGACCAGAACTACACCGTGGCAGATGCAGCCAGCGCTATGGATGTCGGCCTTTCCACAATGACGCGATGGGTGAAACAATTACGTGATGAACGGCAGGGCAAAACACCAAAAGCCTCCCCCATTACCCCGGAACAAATTGAAATCCGTGAGCTCAGGAAAAAGCTACAACGTATTGAAATGGAAAATGAAATATTAAAAAAGGCTACCGCGCTCTTGATGTCAGACTCCCTGAACAGTTCTCGATAATCGGGAAACTCAGGGCGCGTTATCCTGTGGCCACTCTCTGCCATGTGTTCGGGGTTCATCGCAGCAGCTACAAATACTGGAAAAACCGTCCTGAAAAGCCAGACGGCAGACGGGCTGTATTACGCAGTCAGGTACTTGAACTGCATGGCATCAGCCACGGCTCTGCCGGAGCAAGAAGCATCGCCACAATGGCAACCCAGAGAGGTTACCAGATGGGGCGCTGGCTTGCTGGCAGACTCATGAAAGAGCTGGGGCTGGTCAGTTGCCAGCAGCCGACTCACCGGTATAAGCGTGGCGGTCATGAGCACGTTGCTATCCCGAATCATCTTGAGCGACAGTTCGCCGTAACGGAACCAAATCAGGTGTGGTGCGGTGATGTGACCTATATCTGGACGGGTAAGCGCTGGGCGTACCTCGCCGTTGTTCTCGACCTGTTCGCAAGAAAACCAGTGGGCTGGGCCATGTCGTTCTCGCCGGACAGCAGGCTCACCATGAAAGCACTGGAAATGGCATGGGAAACCCGTGGTAAGCCCGTCGGGGTGATGTTCCACAGCGATCAAGGCAGCCATTATACGAGCAGGCAGTTCCGGCAGTTACTGTGGCGATACCGGATCAGGCAGAGTATGAGTCGGCGTGGAAACTGCTGGGATAACAGCCCAATGGAGCGCTTCTTCAGGAGTCTGAAGAACGAATGGGTGCCGGCGACGGGCTATGTAAGCTTCAGCGATGCAGCTCACGCAATAACGGACTATATCGTTGGATATTACAGCGCACTAAGACCGCACGAATATAATGGTGGGTTACCGCCAAACGAATCAGAAAACCGATACTGGAAAAACTCTAACGCGGTGGCCAGTTTTTGTTGACCACTTCATTTAGGTGAGGCAATGGAGCGGACTGTTGGGGATGTGGTTGCGCTATTCACCGCCCCGCCAGCGCCGGTATCTGTGATGGATGAAGACCTGCTTCACATGGCAGCATCTGCGATAGAAGACCTGCTCAGCAACGAAGACAGGTCTGGTGCCGGGGTATGGGCTGACGTGCCTGCCAAGTTACGCCGCGACGCCATGCTTCAGGGTGCAGATGGCGACTCTCCGGTGATTCCAGATGCATACGACATCGAAGCATTTGGTGTATTCAGTGCATCCGAAGGTGAGGATGGTCTGTTGCTGCAGATTGAGAACTTTAGGCTCGGCACGGAAAACTGCCCACAAATCGGCAAGGGGAATATGGTTCCTAAGTTTGCATTGCAGGCAATCATAAATAGGCTGCAGGAACATTGCGACAGCATGGAAAATGAGACTCTTGTCAACATTTTGTCAGCGCCATCAGCACCGCAGCAGGAGGTGAAGTGATGGAAATCATCCAGGGGACATGCAACTGCGGCGAGCCAATCAGCATCGAGTTAAACGCCGATCCAAAGTCGTGCGGCCGCACCGACAGGAAGAGACCGTTCTATCCAGACCAGAACATTGAGCCATTTAAGGTTGGGCAGTTCACATATACCCAGGAGGGCGTGACAACGTTTTACTGCAGGAAGTGCGGCGGATATCTGTCCGAGACGGTTCCTGAGGCTGCGTGGGGACCGATTGATGGCTAATGGCAGGGTAGAAAGCAAGGTAGCGCAGTACTGATGTATAATCCCCTCAAATCAACGAGGGGATTTTTTATGTCGGACTGGAACATTGCAGCCAAACCGCAGGAGGACCGCGATAAGGTTAACGTTGACCTTGCGGCCTCCGGAGTGGCGTACAAAGAGCGCCTGAACATGCCGGTTATTGCTGAGGTGGTGATGCGAGAGCAGCCGGAGCATTTGCGAGATTACTTCCTTGAACGCCTGAAGTTTTATCGAGAGAAGTCGATAACCTTACCGAAAGGTAGCGATCCGGTTTACCTTAAACAGGAGGAAGGGAAGTGAGTCGTCCATCTAAATGCCCAAAATGTGGGTCTAGCAATGTACACAAAGAGTATTATCTTGGTACGCAAACTGGCGATTGGGTATGCAGTGATTGCGGAGAGGTAGGTCAATTGAATGGAGTTCCTATTGGAACCGTGCTGTCTGACCAGAAAGAAGGTAAAGACAAGTCTGAGTAAATTGATTTTCCATAATCAACCCGCCATAATCATGTCATCGGAGCCTGAACAACTCCGGTGACTTCTGCGCATTTAAGGGGACTTAAATGCGACCACAATCTGAACTCCTCACCTTGTCACAGATGCAGAAATGCACCTGCGATTTTCTGCATTCTGCGGTTTCCGTTAAGGAGGCCGTATGAGTATCAAATTCTACCTACGCGACGAGCAGGTTCGCCGCAACCTCATCGACTACATCAACAAGCAGCCTGTAAACGCAGATTTCCCGCTAGTGGTGAGTTTTGCCGACCCTAAGCGCACCCTTCCCCAGAATTCACTGTTCCACGCGCTTTGCGGCGACCTGGCAAAGCATCGCATTCAGTGGGCTGGGTCTGCTTGGTCGCTTCCGTCGTGGAAATCAATTTTGGTCTCCGGTCACTCCATTGCCACTGGAGGGCAGGGGAAGGTTATTGCCGGGCTTGAGGGGGAATTGGTGGCAATTCGCGAAAGCACCTCATCGATGGGGATCAAGCGGATGAACAGCCTGATTGAGTACACCCAGGCTTTCGCCGTCAGCCAGAACATCCAACTTCGCGATGTCCGTTATCGTGGCGATTATTTTGGGAGGCTTGCATGAATAATCCTCTCGCACGCGTCATCACAAACGAAATCTTCCGCGTTCCGACTCGCCGTCAGCGCAAGCCCGTGGTTAATCCGTCCGACATCCCGACACTGAAAGACTACACCGCCCGCCTAGTGGATCAGAAATGGCTGCGTCTCGCGGCGCGGAGGGCGAATGGCTAAGTTACCGCGCCGCAAGTGCGCCCATAAAGCTTGTCGTCAGTGGTTCCACCCGGTCCGCGACGGGCAGGTAGTTTGCTCATTCGAGTGCGCCAGCGCTATCGGCAAAGAACAGACCGCAAAAGCCCGCGAAGCCGCTCAGCAGAAGGAAGCTCAGCGCCAGCGCGCCGAAGAGAAGGCAGGCCGCCAGCGTCGCAAGGCCAAGCGCGAGTCATTCAAGACTAAAGCTCAGTGGGATAAAGAAGCCCAATCGGCCTTCAACCGCTACATACGGATCCGGGACGAGGGAAAAGAATGCGTCAGCTGCGGCAATCCACTCATCGGCAAGAGCAATTACCTGACAGGCAGCGCCATTGACGCCAGCCATTACCGTTCGCGCGGCGCTGCATCGCATCTCAAATTCAACGTGTTTAACGTCCACTCCGCTTGCACCCGCTGCAACCGGCAGTTGAGCGGCAATGCTGTCGAGTACCGGATCCGTCTGATTGAGCGTATCGGACAGGAACGTGTCGAGCGCCTTGAATCTGATAACGATCCGCGCCGCTTCGATATCCCATACCTTCAGCGCATCAAATCCATTTTCACACGCAAAGCCCGCGCGCTGGAAAAACGCCGCGCCCGCCGACAGGAGGCAGCATGAGCACCCATAACACCCTCGCTTTACTCAACTGGTATCGCTCAAAGCATGTCGCCGCTGTAAAGACTCCTGCAGGCATTGTTTTCATGGGGATGCGTAACATCACCGCCGAGCAGCGAAGGACGCTTCTGGCAATCCCGCAGTCAGACCTTGAGGCAGCGTTGAGGATTCAGCAATGACCCGTGACCAGATTATCCGGTACCAGGCAGAAAGCGTTAAGCGCGCCAGCCTGCCGCCAGTAGCAAAGCACAGCCAGACCAAAACCAATCAGCCACATAAGGAAGCCGCATGAACAGTCTGCAACTGGAATACGTACGTCAGCAGCTTATTGTGGCGACCGCAGACCTCAGCGGGGCGACGAAAGGGCAACTGGTAGCTTTCGCCGAGAATGCGCAATTCACCGCGACGGCGCGCAGCCGGGGCCGGAAAAAGGTATTCGACAGGGATAAGCAGCGCATGGTCAACCCAGACGGTCCGCCGATGAGCGGTAGTCAGTCCCGCGCCAAGGGCTCGTCAATCGCGCTTGTAAGTCCGGTAGAGTTCGTGACCGCATCCTGGCGCCGCGCTGTCCTGTCGCTTGAAGACCACCAGAAAGCATGGCTGCTGTGGAACTACAGCGAGAACATCCGGTTCGAGTACCAGGTGGCGATCACTCAGTGGGCTTGGGCAGAATTCCGGGAACAACTCGGTGCGAAGAAAGTAGCCGGCAAGACGATGGATCGGATGAAGAAACTTATCTGGCTGGCGGCGCAGGACGTCAAAGCGGAGCTGGCAGGGCGTGAGACGTATGAATATCATGCGTTGGCGGAGCTGGTGGGCGTGGCTAAATCCACCTGGACAGAAACGTATCTGCCTCACTGGCTGGCTATGCGTAACAGCTTTAAGCGGCTCGATAGCGGTGCGCTTATCTCCGTAACGCGATCACGTTCACAACAAAAGGCGACAAACTCAGAGGCTCAAAAATGAAAAAGATTAACCAGAGCACGTTAAAAGAGCTTCTAAGTTATGACGAGAAGACGGGCGTATTTACGTGGATAAAAAAACGTCAGAATGTAGTGGTAGGAAGAGTGGCTGGGCATATAGATAGACTTGGTTACGAGAGGATAACCATTTCAGGAAAAATATATCTCTCCCATCGTTTAGCATGGCTTTATGTTCATGGATATTTGCCGGAAAAAGAGATAGATCACATAAACAGAATAAGAAATGACAACAGGATTGCCAATCTAAGAGAGGCAACCAGCCAACTAAACTCCCTCAACACTGGCATGTACAAAAACAACACATCAGGAAGCAAGGGCATTGATCTTGACCCGCCATTTCCGGACAGCTTTTGTATCTTAAGTTAACGATGCCCGCTGCCGCCGGTATTCTCTCGGAGAGTGATATCCCAGCGCACTATGCGGGTGATTTTCATTGTAATGCGTGAACGCCGCTGCAAGGTTTCGCAGGGCTGTTCTCACATCCGGTTTCGGCATGAACGCGATATAGTCTTCCTTCATCGTCTTCACGAACCGTTCGGCCATGCCATTGCTCTGCGGGCTGCTCACCGCTGTTGTACATGGCTCCAGATTCAGCTCTTTGGCGAACCTCCGCGTTTCATGCGCGGTATATGCTGAACCGTTGTCCGTCAGCCACTGCACCGCTGTGTCGGGCAGCCTGTCGCCGAAGCGCTTTTCCACCGACCTCAGCATCACATCCTGCACGGTCGAACTGTCATAGCCTCCCGTGCTTGCTGCCCAGTCTATGGCCTCACGGTCGCAGCAGTCCAGCGCGAACGTTACCCGCAGTTTTTCGCCGTTGTCGCAGCCGAACTCGAAGCCATCTGAACACCAGCGCATATCGCTTTCTGCCACCGCTATCTTGCCCTTATGTTCACGCTTCGGTCGCTCTGGTTTGTGATGCAACAACAACAGGTTATGCTCGCTCATTATCCTGTAAAGCCGTTTGGCATTCACAGGTGGCTGTCCCTCTGTGCGACGTTGCTTGCGCAGGATGCCCCACACGCGTCGATAACCATAACTCGGCATATCGCTGATAATGTTGAGGATAGCCGACAGTATTTCTGCGTCTGCTTCTTCATTACGCCGGTTACAGCGCCTGTCCTGCCAGTCGGCAGAACGGTTAATCCGCAGTGACAGTTGCGCACGCGACACGCCCATGGTCCGGCTGACCATGGCTATTCCCCGTCCTTTGGCAACAAGGGCGCGTGCGCTATCCATTTTCGCGACTGACCGTACTCCACGGCTTCTTTCAGGATCTCAACTTCCATCGTCTTCTTGCCCAGAAGGCGCTGAAGCTCCCGGACCTGCTTCAGAGCAGCAGTAAGCTCAGAAGCAGGAACGACTTCCTCTCCAGCCGCAACGGCGGTGAGGCTGCCTTCCTGATATTGCTTCTTCCACTTAAACAGCAGGCTGGGCTGGATACCATGCAGGCGGGCGACATGGGAGACATTCATACCCGGCTCCATCGTCTGCTGGATAATGGCGATCTTCTCCTGAGGAGTTTTACGTTTACGGACTTCTTGCCCTAACAGGATCCCGGTCATCTCAAAATTGGTGTTAGTGTTAGACATATATTCAAGCCTATCTCTTATCTGGAGATACAGCTACTGTCTGGTGTTTCAGGGGGCTACATCAGGCATTTACTTCAACAAGAAGGCCAAAAAGTGGCAGGCTCAAATTCTTATAGACGGAAAGCGCGAGTACTTAGGTCTCTACGATGATGTAAAAAGAGCGGATATAGCATACAGAATTGCTAATCACTTCAGGCTTGCAAAACCGAACTGAAACGCATATATTTCATGTAAATCTGATATCGTCGCCATAGCTTCGTAGGTCGACATAGAATTAAGAGCCTCGCCATCGTGCGGGGCTTTTTCGTTTCAGGGTCAGAAGCACAGCGGTTGTGCGTTCGGCTGTTAACCGAATGGTCGAAGGTTCGAATCCTTCCTGTCCCGCCAATTCTGCATCTGTCGTAGTTTGGGAATTACGTCTGGCTTCCAACCAGAAGATGCGGGTTCGATCCCGCCAGATGCTCCAAATTCGCCGGTCTAGTTCAGTGGCAGAACGGCAGCCTTGTAAGTTGCGCGTCAGAGGTTCGATTCCTTTGCCCGGCACCAGAACCCACTACCTGGGACCCTTCGGCCAGAGAGCCGACATTGCCTTACCCTCATCTTCCTGGCTTGTCGCCAGGTTTTTTATTCCAGGCCCCGGGAACCATCCTCGACATGCCTTCTTGTTAAATCGTCCCGAGGGCCTGACCCTTTTCAAACACACACAGCACCCGCTAACTACGCGAGGTGAGAGCATGTATCGCATGGAAAAAATAACCACTGGTGCTGCCTATGGCGCTTCAGCCGGGAGCATCCTAAACGGCATGCTTAATGCCTACAGCCCCGAGCAGTGGAACGCTATCGGCGTGCTGGTGGGTATCATCATTGCCGTACTGACGTATCTGACAAACCTCTATTTCAAGATCCGCGAAGACAACCGCCGTAGCAGGAGCCGAGATGAACCCAACATTGAGGAATAAGCTGGTGGGTGCCATTGTTGGCGGATCCGGAGCAATCACGATTGCTGCAGTAATGCTGGGCAATGCGGATGGACTGGAAGGGCGGCGCTATTACGCCTATCAGGATGTGGTCGGCGTCTGGACTGTTTGCGATGGGCACACCGGTACCGACATTCGCCGCGGTCACCGCTACACCGACAAAGAATGCGATAACCTTTTGAAGTCGGATCTGCGAAAAGTGGCAGATTCCATCGACCCGCTGATCAAGGTTCGTATCCCTGAGCCTACCCGTGCAGCGCTTTACTCCTTTACCTACAACGTTGGCTCTGGTGCTTTTGCCAGCTCGACGCTGCTGAAGAAGCTTAACTCCGGTGATGTTCCGGGTGCATGCAAAGAACTGCAGCGCTGGACGTATGCCGGTGGCAAGCAGTGGAAGGGGCTTATCACCCGGCGCGAGATTGAGCGTGAAGTTTGTGAGTGGGGCCAGAAATGAGCCGATTAACAGCCATCATCAGTGCTGTCGTTATCTGCCTGCTGGTTTCCATGGCTTGGGCGATTAACCACTACCGCGACAACGCCATCACCTACAAGGACCAGCGCGACAAGGCGACCGAGAATCTCCGCCTGGCTAACGACACCATCAAAGATATGCAGGTGCGCCAGCGGGATGTCGCTGCGCTGGATGCCAAATACACGAAGGAATTGTCCGATGCGAAAAAAACCATTAACGATTTGCGTCGGGATGTCGATTCTGGCGCTAAACGGCTGCGCATCGCCGCAACCTGCCCTGGAGTGTCCAAAGCCACCTCCGCCCCCGGCGTGGATGATGCAGGAGCCCCCGAACTTACTCCAGACGCTCGACGGAATTATTTCGATCACCGGGACGGGATTGCAACCGCTGACAAGATGATTCGCGGCATGCAGGACTACATCAAAGAGCAGTGTCTTAATTAAAGAGGATTTATGAGCGAAGCAAAACCGGAAGATGGTAGCACCGTAAAGGGATATCGAACCCTGACCGCTGACGATATCGCGCAAATGAATGAGCTGAAAGAAATTAGCCGTGACTTTTGTGAGAAGCTCGATATCGAACGCACTCACCTCTCTATCGAGGTTGTAGAGGCCAAATCTCAGGAGGCTGGCGAGCGTGCTGAAGCGCTGCGTTGCCTAGCCATTGCGCGTACCAAAATGCAGGAGGCCTGCATGTGGGCCTGTCGTGCTGTAGCGCGTCCAGATGCCGATTGCTAGCCATGACAAAGCTCACCTGCTGGTGGGCTTGATAATGGTTATAGACTTATTCAGATGAATAAATCAGCTGATTATCTTGCGCAACTGGATTTCTTCCTGCTCGTTAAGCCTGGCATACTCGCTTATTTGTTTAATAAGTGACTCTTTGTTATTAGACATCATGGATGAAACATAGCAGCCGGTTCTCCATTCGAAAAAGCTCACCAAAAATAAGGTTGATGCTGTAAAATACTGATAATGTATTGAGAGGTGATTGCAAATTTTTTTCGTTATCATGGATTTAGTTTTTACTTAATGCAAATTACCGGGATTTATAATGCTTTATTGATATGAGATATATGGGTACTTAACTGTTGCTAAGAGGGAATTTAGCGCTACTAAAAATAGTAGGAATAATCTTACGTTGTTGTTGCTGTTGGCACAATATGGATAATAACTTTGCCTAAACAATACAATAGCAACCGATGAAAATTCACTCTCTTACAATCGCTTTGCTGGCGACGATTTCTTCTCCATCCTACGCAGCGTTTCAGGAAAGAGAATACAATACCTGGTATCAAAAAGATGCTGTACTCTACGACATTACCCAGACCTCAGAGGGGTTGCCTGTCATGATAAGTATCTCTCAACCGGGGAGGGAGTCAGCTAATATGCTCGTATCCTATATGTCCGATGGTGGTTGTGGCGATAGGAAGATCCGGCTTAATGCTAACGGGAAGGATGTGCCTGCAACTTACACCTGTGTATCAGTAGGAGCTAACAGGATTGAACACTTTGCAGTGAATGATGCAGGCAAGGTCAACGAGATGGTTAACTATCTCAAGTCAGATTTCACTTTGTTGCTTCAAAACGATATCAAAGTCTGGGCTGCGAATATAAAGACGCCGAAATATGGCATAGCACCAAAATTTTAAATCTCAAAATTTAACCGCCTGAGGGCGGTTTTTTATTGCCATTAAAATGGGGAGGCTCATCGTAATGGCAATACCCCAACAAACGGATAAAGAGGCTCTCAATGTCCGACATCTACCAAATCACGCTAACCACCCAGACAGGCGAAACCTTCACGGGCAAGATGTCACGACGTCAGCCTGAGCTGGTTAACGGATTTGTGCCGCTGGCGACCGAGACTGGCGAGTGGCTTTACTTCGCTCCGGCCGATGTGAAGCGCGTGCAGTTTACGCCGGTACCGGCAGAGCAAACC
Source organism: Enterobacter cloacae subsp. cloacae ATCC 13047 (assembly GCF_000025565.1). NCBI lineage: Bacteria > Pseudomonadati > Pseudomonadota > Gammaproteobacteria > Enterobacterales > Enterobacteriaceae > Enterobacter > Enterobacter cloacae. The sequence goes on along the minus strand of NC_014121.1, from coordinate 3,268,510 downwards.
GAACAGCCAGCAGAACAAACGACGGAGTAACTCATGGTTAACGATGACGAGCGCAGGCCATACCCGCCAGTTAACTTCATCGCCTCCGACAACTGGCAGCCACACACCAGGCTGATACCCGCTAACGAAGTGCATGAGTGGATAAATCGCCAAATCCTCAGCGATACCGGCAGCATCCATAACCCTGACCACGAACACCTCTTAGAGGCTGATCTCTGCTTCATGTGGGCGTCTGATTCTTTCGCGAAGAAGGGGCGCTACGTCCTCGGCCAGGCCGAACAGGTAATGCTCCGCGCCGGTGGTTGGCAGAAAGCCAGAATGGAACAGCAGATGCATGAATGGTTCGGGCGAATACCGAAGTTCATCATCACCCTGGCGGCTGACTACTGCTCGCAATGCAGTGACCTCGAGTTCTGCGCGCTTGTAGAGCACGAGCTTTACCATATCGCCCAGGCCACCGATGATTTCGGCGCGCCTAAGTTCAACAAAGAGACCGGGCAGCCAGTGCTTACACTGCGCGACCACGACGTCGAAGAATTCATTGGTGTCGTACGTCGATACGGTGCCAGCAAAGAAGTGCAGGAGCTCGTTGATGCTGCCAATGCGCCAGCAGAAGTGGCTCACATCGATATAGCCAGGTCATGCGGGACGTGCATGTTGAAGCTGGCGTAACGCTTTATTCAGATTGTCATGGAGGTAGCCTGTGGCAGCATTATCGACAGAGGTTAAAGCCTTCATCGTTCAGTCGCTCGCCTGCTACGAGACCCCGGTAAAAGTCATTGAGCTTGTAAAGGCTGAATACGGCATCGATGTCTCACGGCAGCAGGTGTCGCAATATACGCCAGGCAATGCAATGGCGGCCAAGTTGAGCCAGAAGTGGATTGACCTGTTCAACGCCACCCGTAAACGATTCCAGAATGAGATCGCCGACATCCCGATCGCGAACAAAGCGTACCGGTTACGCGTTCTCGACCGAATGGCGACCAATGCTGAAAAGATGAAGAACTACGGCATGACCTCGCAGCTTATCGAGCAGGCCGCCAAAGAAATGGGCGATGCCTACACAAATCGCCAGAAAGTCGAGCATACAAGCCCTGATGGCAGCATGACTCCGCAGCCGACAATCATCCAGCTACTGCCTGTTGAGCCAAAGCATGAGTAACGCCGTTCAACTGCCGATCCCAGCGAAGCTTGCGCCACTGTTCATCGCCGAGAATAAGCGTTACCGGTGCTCGCATGGTGGGCGTGGTAGTGCCAAGACGCGCACTTTTGCGCTGATGACAGCCGTAAAGGCGTATCAGTCGATGATGAACGGTGAAAGCGGCGTGGTGCTCTGTGCGCGTGAATTCATGAACTCACTGGAAGAGTCGAGTATGCAGGAGGTGAAACAGGCTATCCTGTCTGTTCCCTGGCTGGCTTCCAACTTTGATATCGGCGAGAAGTACATCCGCACCATCGACAAGAGCGTTAACTACGTGTTCTGCGGTCTGCGGCATAACCTCGACAGCATCAAGTCGAAAGCGCGCATCTTGCTCTGTTGGGTTGATGAGGCTGAATCAGTCAGCGAAATAGCCTGGCAGAAGCTGAGCCCGACCGTTCGTGAGGAAGGTTCAGAGATTTGGGTGACATGGAACCCGGAGCGCGACGGCAGCGCCACGGATAAGCGTTTCCGTAAAGAGGCTGGCGACGACTGTATCACCGTTGAGATGAACTACACGGATAATCCATGGTTCCCCGACGTGCTGGAAGGTGAGCGACAGAACGATCAGCGCCGCCTTGACCCGGCAACATACGCGTGGGTTTGGGAAGGTGCTTACCTCGAAAACTCTGATAAGCAGGTGCTGGCCGGTAAATACCGGATCGCTGAGTTCTCGGACCAGCTATGGAAAGAGGCCGATCGCCTTTTCTTCGGTGCTGACTTCGGTTTCGCCAAAGACCCTAACACGCTGGTGCGCTCGTTCATCCTGCACAACCGGCTGTACATCGAATACGAGGCATACGGTCAGCAGACAGAGCTCGACCATATGCCAGAGCTATACGACACAATCCCCGGATCGCGTGACTGGCCCATCAAGGCCGACTCCGCCCGACCCGAGACTATCAGCTATCTCAAGCGCCAGGGCTTCAACATCTCGGCTGCCGAGAAATGGCAGGGGAGTGTTGAGGACGGTATCGCGCATCTTCGCGGCTTTGACGAAATCATTATCCATCCTCGCTGCAAGAATGTGGCGAGAGAGGCCCGCATGTGGTCCTACAAAACGGACCGCATCACCGGCGAGGTATTGCCTAAACTGGCAGACGGTTACGAACACTGCTGGGACGGTATTCGCTACAGCCTCGACGGACACATTAAACGTAAGGGCCAGATGGCCGGGATGATGATCCCGAAAAGGTTGAGATAATTTAAAGAAACATATGCACTTGCCGATAATATCTACTCAATTCTGTAAGGGAGTAGATATTATGAATGATTGGTTTATGTCATATAAGATTTACCACACCAACGGCGGAGTATTTGAAAACTTCGAAATTTATGGTGCAAGCTCTTCGAAATCTGCATCAACTGTCTTAATTGAGTGCACTCAGAAGTTGGCAAGTGATTATGGCGTTAAGCCTGAGCAGATTATGTTTATTTCGTTCAACAGAGTTTAGCTTTTTAAATAGCCACAAGGTCGCCAAAGCGGCCTTTTTTTATGCCTTAAATCCACCAACGGACAAACCATGACTGACAAATTAACTCTCGCCGTCAACCATGCGTTGAACGATGCGCGGATGGCCCGTGCCCGTATGGGGCTGTTGGCGCCTACAATGGGGCTGGACAATAAGCGCCATTCCGCATGGTGCGAGTATGGATTCCCTGAGCAGGTCACTTACGAAAACCTCTACGCACTGTATCGTCGCGGTGGAATAGCCCACGGCGCAGTAGAGAAGCTGGTGGGCAAGTGCTGGCAGACCAACCCGGAAATCATCGAGGGTGATGATGCCGACGAGAGTAAGGATGAAACTGCCTGGGAGAAGAACACCAAAAAGGTTTTCACAAAGCGCCTTTGGCGGGCTTTTGCTGAAGCAGACCGCCGCCGACAGGTCGGACGTTATGCGGGTATCCTGCTGCATATCAATGATTCCAGAACATGGGATCAGCCTGTTGTTCGTGGCAAGTCACTAAAAAAGGTTACGATCGCATGGGCTGGGTCATTAACAGTCAGCGAGTGGGTAACTGACCAGAAATCGGCAGGCTACGGGCAGCCAAAGCAGTGGAAATATGTTGAGAGCCTTCCAAGCGGTGGAACTAATCAGCGCTTCGTACATCCCGATCGCGTCTTTATCCTTGGTGACTATTCTAATGATGCTATTGGCTTCCTTGAGCCTGGCTATAACGCCTGCGTCAGCCTTGAGAAGGTCGAGGGTGGTTCTGGTGAGTCATTCCTAAAGAACGCCGCGCGGCAGCTTAATGTCAACTTTGAGAAGGAAATCGATTTCAACAATCTCGCGTCACTTTATGGCGTGAGCATGGACGAGTTGCAGGATAAGTTTAACGAAGTTGCCGGGGAAATGAACCGTGGTAACGATGTTCTGATGACAACCCAAGGGGCTACAGTCACACCACTGGTCACAGCTGTAGCGGATCCGTCAGCGACCTATAACGTCAACCTGCAAACCTTCGCTGCATCTGTTGATATCCCTGTGAAGGTTCTGGTTGGGATGCAGACGGGTGAAAGGGCAAGCACCGAGGATCAGAAATATTTCAACGCGCGCTGCCAGTCACGGCGCGGTGACCTGTCATTCGAAATTGAAGACTTCAGTGACAAGCTCATCGACCTGAAAATTATTGATGCAGTCAGCGAGAAGACGGTTATCTGGGATGACCTCAACGAACAGACTGGAACTGAGAAACTCGCAAATGCCAAAACCATGGCAGAGATTAACCAGACGTTCCAGGGGAGCGGAGAAAAACCAGCCTTTAGTCGTGAAGAAATTCGCACTGCTGCCGGTTATGAAAACGTCGATGAATTTCCATTAGGAGAAGAGGATGGCGACGAAGAAGACGAAGCCACCGATTCTGCCGCGTAACTATCAGGATCCGACCGGAGCCGATGCGCTGGAACGCCGGGCAATGAAAGACTTCGCCAGGCGGATGAATAAGATTGGCAAGGCGTACAAATCAGCACTCAACAAAATACCTTCCTCCCTCGCAGTAAACGCCAGATACGAATACCAGCTAAACCCAATGCTACTCTCCATCATCCTGAACGATGCCAGTTACCTGGTTGATCAGGTACTGCTTGAAGGTGGCGATTACGACCTGTGGTTTTACGAGTACATCGATCTGGCTTCGGAAAAAGGGACCGGGCAGTCGTTCTACAACCTCAGTCAGCAATCCCCGGTGTACGCAGCCGGGCGTGAGTCGCTGGCCTCCATCCTCGCAAGCGACCAGTATCAGAAACGCATGGCGCTGGTGCATGCGCGTGTATTTGAGGAAATGAAGGGGCTGACGGCTGACGTTAAGCGCGACATGGCGCGTGTTCTTACTGATGGTGTTGGGCGCGGGCTCAATCCTCTGGACATTGCCCGCAACCTGACAGACCAGACCGGCATCGAGAAACGCCGGGCTAACCGGATAGCACGCACTGAAGTGACTACCGCGCTGCGCCGGGCCAAGTGGGATGAAGACCAAGAGGCGAATGACCTGTTCGGCCTTAAAACGCTGCTGGTTCACATCTCAGCTCTGTCGCCGACAACGCGACATACCCACGCAGTGCGCCATGCCCACCTCTACACCAACGAAGAGGTGCGTGACTGGTACAGCAAAGATGGCAACTCCATCAACTGCAAATGCAGCCAGCAGTCGGTGCTGGTGGATGCGGACGGCAAGCCGGAATACCCGGACACCATCACGAAACTCAAACAGGAATATAAATCGATGCAGGCGAGCGGTTACGCCTGGGCGGAGAAATAACTCATGAAATTCCAGGTAAACCACGAAGCACAGCGTCCAATCCAGGCACCGAAACATGGTGAGCATATTCAGGTCAACATCACCACAAAGGTGAACAGCCAGTCTATCCGGCGCGAAACATACAACGGGCGTGAGCACCTGGTGCTGCCGAGCTACACACTTCCAGCTAACGTCGTCATGAATGGCGGCTTGTACACGCAAGAGCAAATCGACGCCCACTATAAGGGGCTGGAAGGTACCCTGGCGCCGCTGGGCCACCCTCAGGTTAATGGTCAGTTCGTGTCTGCTTTCTCCCCGGAGGGGATTAACGCAGGCCATATCGGCGCGTGGAACCGCAACGTTAAGAAGTCCGGTAATCGTATCTACCTCGAAAAGTGGGTTGATGTTGCCCGCGCCGGTGAGTCTGAAGGTGGCCGAGAACTACTTGAGCGCGTCGCAGCCATCGAGCGCGGCGATGACGTTCCGCCGATTCATACCAGTGTCGCCGCTTTCCTCGACCAGCTTGAGCCTAACGAACAACAGAGAGCTACGGGTGCCGAGTGGGTGGCGAAGATTCACAGCATGGACCACGACGCGATCCTACTGCACGAAGTCGGAGCCGCCACCCCTGAGCAGGGCGTTGGCCTGATGGTAAACGCCGATCTGGCGCAGCCGCTTAAAGCGAACTCCGGCGCGCTGGTGGGTGAATCCTACCGGGAGCGCGAGCAGCGTCTCGATCGGGCAGCCAAAGCCAAGTTTGCGCCGGGCACGGATGAATATGCCTGGGTTGCTGACTTCACTGACTCGCAGGTGGTCATCGTGCGAAATGGCGGTGATGCTCAGGTTTACGGTTATTCCGCTGATGGCGGGAAGATCACAATCGACGATACCGGAACCGCAGTAGCGCGCCAGGAGTCGTGGGTGGCAGTCGTCGCTAACAAATTCAAAGCTCTATTCACACCGCAGGAACAGCCTGCACCAAACCACAAAACGGAGGGCGACATGCCTTTAACCAAAGAAGAACTGGAACAAATCGGCAGCATGATCGGCCAGGCTGTTGCGACCAATACTGAAGCGGCTATTAAGCCTCTCGCGGAAAAGGTTGATGCGCTGCAGGCCAATCAGAAGCAACTCGCGGAAACCCTTACCGCGAACTCCCGTGCCGAAGAGAAAGCAAAGCGCGAAGCGGTTGCGAAGGTCCATGGCGATATCGTCGCGAACGCTCTGTCAGGCGAAGCTCTGGACGCGATGTTCAAGTCGCTGGGCGAAGCTGCGCCGCTGGGCACCAACAATGCTCAGCAGCACAAAGAAACCGGCGCACCAGCCGCAGACGAACACTTCAAGTAAGGAGCCGGAATAATGCCACGTTATCGTCGCGTTAATATCGACGGTCAGTCTCTGTACAAGACCGAAACCCGCACAACGGCCGCCGGGTTGCTTCCTGGCACCGCCGCAACCATCAACTCATCCGATAAATTCGCTCAGGCCACCGCGCTAACCGGCCGCCTGTACATCATCGATGTCGGTTATCACCAGGGCCTGACAATCACCGAAGAAATCCCTGCCGGGGATTCGGCAGTAGGTAACTACGTCGAAGAAGGTCGTGAGCTGGCGCTGCGCTGCCTGCCTGGTGCGTATAAAAAAGACAGCCCGATCAAGCTGGGAACTGCCGGTCAGTTTACCCTTGCCACATCCGACACTGATTCAGTGATCGGCTACAGCCAGGATGAATACACCATCGCGGCCAGCACCACTGACTTCATTCGCGTGCGTATGCGCGTTGGCACTGTCGCCGCAGCTGGCGCGTAACAAAAGGACAAACACATATGTACTTCTCTAAAGAGACGCTGGCGACTAACTCCCGCCTCGGCGGGCACTGGAGTGAGCTGTGGGCAAACCGCAACATGTGGAACCTACAGAACGATTCCATCATTGCAGCTAACCGCGCAATGATGACGCCTGACATGCTGGCTTGTAACGCTGTTGGCGGTTTCTCCCGTGACTTCTGGGCTGAGATTGACAACCAGGTGCTGCAGCTGCGGGATCAGGAAGTTGGCATGGAAATCGTAAACGACCTGATCGGCGTTCAGACCGTGCTGCCGGTTGGTAAAACCGCCAAGCTGTATAACGTGGTCGGCGACATCGCTGACGACGTGTCAGTAAGCATCGATGGTCAGGCGCCATTCTCCTTCGACCACACTGACTACGCGAGCGATGGCGACCCGATTCCGGTGTTCACTGCTGGCTACGGTGTTAACTGGCGTCATGCTGCTGGCCTTAACTCTGTAGGCATTGATCTGGTTCTGGATTCGCAGATGGCGAAGATGCGCAAGTTCAACCAGAAGCGCGTCAACTACTACCTGAACGGCGATTCAAAAATTCAGGTTCAGTCCTACCCGGCGCAGGGCATCAAGAACCACCGCAACACCAAGAAGATTAACCTCGGTTCTGGTGCTGGTGGTGCGAACATCGACCTGACCAGCGCAACCACGACTCAATATTTTGAGTTCTTTGGTAAAGGAGCATTCGGTACCACCGCACGCACCAACAAAGTAGCTCAGTATGATGTGATGTGGGTTTCCCCTGAGATCTGGGCAAATATGGCTCAGCCATACGTAGTTAATGGTGTGGTGAGCGGCACTCTCCTGCAGGCTGTTCTGCCATTCGCACCGGTGAAAGAAATCCGCATGAGCTTCGCGCTGACCGGTAACGAGTTTATCGCGTACGTTCGTCGTCGTGACGTGATCTCCCCACTGGTGGGTATGGCTGTTGGCGTTGTGCCACTGCCGCGCCCACTGCCTAACGTTAACTACAACTTCCAGATCATGTCTGCTGAAGGCCTGCAAATTACTGCAGACGATCAGGGCCTGTCTGGCGTTGTCTACGGCGCTAACCTGGCGTAAGGAAACAGCATGGCTAAATACGAAGTTGTGCGCCCATGGTTCGGCGTAAAGGTTGGCGACGTGGTGGAGTTGAAAGATCTTCACCCGGCGCTGAAGTCTAACGTCCGGCTGATGAAGGGCGAGGCTGGTGGCGAGCTGAAACCTGCAACACCTGATGCCGGTACCAGTGAAAAATCTCGCAAAGAGATTATTCAGGACCGCCTTACTGAGCTGGGAATTGAGTTCAAAGGCACCCTGGGCGCGGAAAAGCTCAGTGAGCTGTTGCCGGATGGCGAACTCGAAAAGCTTTTCCCTGCTGAATAACAGCCGCCGCTAAGGCGGTTTTTTTATGCCCCGCCCCGGCGGGGTATTTCACGGAGTCGATAATGGTAACTCTCGAACAGGCGAAGGAGTATCTGGAGAGCCAGGGAATTACCATTCCCGATTTTGTTCTTCAGGCTCTCGTCGACCAGGCCAACAGCATTCAGGAGTGTCTCGATGCGCATTATCCGGCATCGACCGCGCTGCTGATTCAGCTCTATCTGCTGGCGCTTATGGGTCTCGGGCAGGGGGATAAGTACATCTCAAGCCAGACAGCTCCGAGTGGTGCATCGCGCTCGTTCCGATACCAATCGTTCACCGATCGCTGGAAGGCCTCGGTTAACCTGTTGCGCGAGCTGGATAAGTACGGATGCGCCACCTCGCTAATTCCTGCCGACCCTACCGCCGCCCCGGCATTTGCTGGTATCTGGATCGGGAAGGGCGGCTGCATGTGCGGGGGCAAGTGATGACGTACAAATCAGTTAAGCACGGCCTGCCGCGCTCGTTCACCCGCGTCTGGGTGATGACCGACACCGGGCGGGAGACTACCGGCTACGTAAAATCAGACGGCGAGTGGTTCATCAACTGCCCGCGCATCCGGGCGACTGGCGCGAAGGTGCTGAGGTGGAAAGAATGAAGCGAGGCGGGTTACTGAAAAAAAGTCCACTTTATCGAGTTGGCGAAGTCGTCATGGACTCTTGCATCCCACCGAACGCCATTAAGCGCAGTGAGCAACTTAAAGGCCAGTGCGGAAACGTGACGGTTTTCCTGCGCTGGAAGGAGGGCTGATGTCATCGGTAGCGAACTGGTCATACACAGCCACGGCGACCATCTGGCGCAAGCTGGAAGGAAATGACGAATACGGCGATCCGCTGGGCTATGCCGAACCTGAGAAAATCCCCTGTGATTACGAGGGCGGGCTCAGCAAGAAGTTAGCCAGCCTGGGCGCTGAAATCGTCGTGAAGAACACTGTCTGGACGGAGTTCGCGTTGGCGGCCGCTGGTGATTACATCATGATTGGCGTATCGAATGAAGCAAACCCGGTTGCGGCAGGTGCTGACGAGGTGCGTCAGGTTATCCGTTACGCCGATACGTTCGAGCGACTGACGGATGATTACGCCATTATAACGGCCTCAAGCAGAGTGTAATTATGGGCATAAAAATTCGTGGCGCGGCACGTGTTGAGCGCAATATTGACAGAATTCTGAATGATATTCAGGGTAGGAAAATCATTCGAGCGCTCCAGTCTGCGATGATTCTTGGGGCGGCTAGAGCGGCACTTTACACGCCGATCGATACCTCAGCACTTTTGAATAGCCAGTTTCGCGAAATCGTAACTGACGGAGCTGTAATCACAGGCAGGGTTGGTTACTCGACCAACTATGCCGTTTATGTTCATGACCCTGGCAACCCGCAGAGGTTCCGTCGCTCAACTGCTAAAAAAGAATTCCTCACCCTTGGATTTGAAGAGGAGCGCTCTGCCATCGATGATGTTGTGCGTAAGGAGCTTTCACTATGACACCAATGATGCATGAGCGGGTCAGAAACATGTTCGTCGATGCCGGGATAACTGTGGGTTTCACAGTGCAGCAGCTGATGTACGATGACCCCGGCGACCTGTCGAAAGCGATCATGGTGTTCAGGCCAAACGGCGGCTCGAATATCCGTACAGACCTCGGCTCTGAGTATCACGTCCTGGTCGACGTAGTAGGCGCAAAAGATAAGCGCAAAGACGCACTCAATGCCGTACAGCGCATCGTCGATTACGTCCAGGCCAACCCCATGGCTGACGAGTGTGTCGGCTACATCCAGAACATGGGCGCAATCCCGCCCCCTGTGCTAACAGAAGAAGGGCGAATAGTCTTCCGATTGCAATTTGCATGCACGTTTGGCGACTAGCCATTCCCAACCAAATAACCCGCTCAGGCGGGTTTTCTTTTATACGTCAAAGAGGAGTTTCACATGGCTAATTGCCAGAACTCGAACGAGCGCCTGTTCGGCGGTGCGGTCGTGCTGGAAGTCGCCGATGGCTGCCCTGACGTCAAGCCACTTGAATCTGAGTGGATGGCGCTGGCTGCCGGTACGTCTAAGGGCTTCGACTTCAACCCGAACTCGGTTACCTCTGATGCGGATGACGGAGGCGGCTATGTCGAGACCATCATCACCAACAGTGATTTTACCCTGAGCTTTGAAGGCGAAGTGCGCAAGAAGGACAAACTGGATCAGTACGGTGTCGGCAAGTTCATCAAGTATTTCGCTGATGAGCTGAAGGCCAAGCGCCAGCCTGGTATCTGGGTGCGCATGGACTACGGCCCGGTCGAATTCATCGGCTACATGAACATCACGGCGCTGAGCTCTGACGGTGGTACCAACGACATCGTCACGTTCTCTACTGAGTTCAAAGTCGGCGATGCGAGCACTATCGAAGTGAACGAAATCACTGCGGTTGCGGTGACTGGCGTGACGGTAACCCCGACAACCAGCACCGGCACGGCAGGCGGTACCAGCACCTTCACGGTGAACATCGCACCAACCGGCGCAACCAACAAAGATTTCACTGTAGCGACTACCGATGCGACCAAAGCAACGGCCACCGCATCCGGCAACACCGTTACCGTGACGCGCGTCGCCACCGGCAGCGCGCAGATCATCATCAACACCGAAGACGGCAACTTTGTGGCCGTGCATACGGTTACCGTTACGTAACGGACATTCCAAAGGGCGGCGTGCTGCCCTTGATAATGACCGCTAAACGGAATTGACCCATGATCCCATTAAAAGAAATTGGCGAATTCCTTATTGCTGCTGGCGAAAAGGAATACTTTTTCCGTCCATCGTTTATCAATATGACTCGAATAGGCGAGCCAAAAGATATCGTTACTGCTTTCTATGATCTTCATCATGATGAAGTATCAGATCTTATAAGGTCGGCCATCAATGCCTATGGATTGGTGCCTGAGTGGCTCATTCAGCATATAAGAACAACCAGTTATGGGAAAAAAGCAATAATGGCTGCAATGACGGTGCTTTCATCCTGTTGCGACACAGACGTTACCCCATTGATTGGTGAGCTACGCATAGCCAAAACCAAAGGAAAGCCATTCAAACTCCGGCATGGGGCAATGGATGAGTTTGATATGGTTGTGATTGCGCAAGCACTAATAACGCACGGCATTATTGGGAAAGCCAGGATAAGAAAGCTACAGCGCCATGAGAATACCAGCACGACATCTGAATTTAATGCATTCGAGTATATCAGCGCAGCCAGAAATCATTTTGGTATGAGTCGGGATGAGGCGGAGCAGCTTACCATGACTGAGTTTCAGTATTTAATTGCTGCCAAATACCCGGACCAGAAAGGATTTACCAGGGAAGAATATGACTCAATATCAGAGGATTATTTAGCCAAAAAAGCAAGAAGAGTGTCGATGGCTCAGCAGGCGGCATGAGCTGTTCATTACAGTAACCTCGCTCAGGCGGGGTTTTTTATTGCCCGGAGATTAGATTATGGATGGTACTGTCAGCGCTGGAACGATTGTTTATGAAGTTGACATGGACACCGCCGGGATCCTTCAGGGACGCCGGGATATTGATGCCGCGTTGAATGGGCTCAACGGTAGCATGGGTCGTCTTGAGGCGGGATTAAACCGCACTGAGCGATCCCTGTCCTCGATTGAAGGCACTATGTCCAGCTTAACTGGCGTCGCGAAAGCGCTCATAGCAGCTCTTTCTGTCCAGCAGGTTGGCGCATATGCCCAGGCATGGCAGGACCTGAGTAATAAACTGGCAAACGCCGTCAGGGATTCCGTACCTCCTTTTGAGACCTTGGCTGATGTCACCGAGCGTGTTTTTGATATCTCTCAAAAGACTCGTTCAGGTCTCGATGCCACGGCCACTCTCTATGCACGTCTCGAGCGATCAACACGGAGTTATGGTGTCAGTGTTGAGGACATTACCAGGCTGACAACCATTATTAACCAGGGCTTCGTGGTCTCAGGGTCAACAGCCGAGGAGGCAAGCAACGCAATCATTCAGCTTGCTCAGGGGCTGGCGTCCGGAGCTTTAAGAGGTGATGAATTTAACTCTGTGAACGAGCAGGGTAACCGGCTCATGATTGCTCTTGCTGACTCTATGAATGTCAGCATTGGGGCGCTCAGAAACATGGCTGCAGAGGGCAAGTTAACCACTGATGTGATCGTGAATGGGTTGCTTTCTCAGGGCGATAAAATTGGACAGGAGTTCGCTAAAACTACTGCAACGATCAGCCAGTCTCTTGAAATTGCCAACAACAACATCACGAAGTTCTTTGGCGAGAATGCCACTGTAAAAACTGGCGTCAAAATATTCAGTGATTCAGTTATTACACTCAGTGAAAACCTGGACGTTCTCAGCGCTACTCTGACCATTGTTGCAGGTGTTATGGGCGCGCGATATGTCGGCGCTCTGACCATGGCCACCTCTGCGAAAATTGCAGATATCGCAGCATCTCGTCAGCAGGTCGTAGCAGACAATCAGACGGCACAGGCTGCTTTGGTTGCTGCTAATTCTGTTCAGCGTAAGGCTCTTGCTGATAAAGAGGCTGCTCTATCTTCTCTCGCGCTGGCCCAGGCTGAATATAACGTGGCAAAAGGTAGCGCTGCAGAGATGCTGGCAATGGATGCTCTTGTGGCCGCAAAAACACGGGCTACTACCGCATCTCTTGCTCTTGCGGAGGCTGAAACTGCCCAGGCTGCAGCGTCGGCCCGTGCGGCGACAGCTGCTCGTGCAGCGTCCGTTGGTATCGGAATGGCTCGCGGTGCGCTTGCTCTTATAGGTGGTCCAGCTGGGGCGGCTATGCTTGCTGCCGGAGCTATCTTCTATTTCTGGCAGAAAGCCCAGCAGGCAAAAGAGGAGGCTATCGCCTTCGCTGATGGTCTGGATAAGCTAAATGCTGCCATGAATGCAATGTCAAACACGCAGCTGCGTGGGGCAATTGCAGATGCAAATAATTCTATTCGAGCTCAGAAAGAGGCTGTTGCCGATCTGCAAAGTGAAGTTGACTCGCTGAGAGACAGATACCAGAACTTTACCCCGGCCGCCCAGAAGGTTGCTGAATCTATGGGGCAGGGCGCAGACTTTGCCCGGCAACAAGCTGAAGTGTCTGATGATTTGGCGCGTAAGACGCGAGACCTTGAGGCTGCAAAGGATAAATTATCCAGGACAGAAGAAACCGCGTCAGAGGCGACTCGAACGCTCACGAACAACATGCTCACGGCGATGGGAGTTCATGACCAACTCATTGAAAAATCATGGTCCCTCGAGCAGGTGCAGGGTGCGGTAGCGAAAGCCTTTGGAGAAACAGCTGATGAAATAAACCGAGCTAATCAGGCCGGAAAAAGCTTCGACCCAAAAGCGCTTCAGATATCTCCGGCGACCAAGGAGGGGGATAAAGTTATCGCTACTCTGGAAGAGCAGAATGAATTACTTAAAATTCAGGATGAAAGAGAGCGGGCGATAGCCAAAGCAAGGATCCAGGCTGCCAAGGTCACTGACAATCAGAATCAAATCTCTGCAGCTGGCAGGCTGGCTGCTGAGAATTATGATTTAGAGAAGTCAGAAGAAGCCAGGAATAAAGCTCAACAAGAGAGTGAGCAGCAGGGGAAAAAATCAGCGTCTTCTGCTGAATCTGTTGCTCAGAAGCTGGCAAACCTGAAGCAGCAAGCAGAACTGGCGGCTGGGTCAACTCAAGAACTTAGCAGAGAGCAGGCCATTCTTAATGCCGAGCAATCTCTTGGGAAGGGCGCGACTCAGGCCCAGATCGCCGAAGCCCGCCAGTATGCTGCAGAGAAATGGGATACGGCGAATGCCATCAAGGCCGAGGCTGCCGCGCAAAAGCTTCTACCGGAAGCGCGCGAAAACGCCAGCTATAAGCAAGATGTTCAGGATCTGAATACCGCTCTGGCTGCTAAGAAAATCAGTCAGGAGCAGTTCAATCAGACATCTGAGAGACTGGAGGCAACTCACCAGGCAAACCTCGCAAAAATCCGCGCGCAGCAGGCGGTGACGCCACAGCAAGAGGCAGTTGCACAGGTTGATCCAGTGCAGCAATTAGCTAATCAGCACGCACAGCAACTGGCCCTTATCCAACAGTTCGAGCAGCAGGGGTTATTAGCTCACCAGAATGCATTAGCCCTTAAAAATGCTGCCGATACGCAGTATGAGCAGCAAAGAACCGCTGCACAATGGGAGCTTCTTAGCCAGCAGAGCCTGGGGTACAGCATGCTGACAAGTGCAGTAGATGCGTTTTCAGGTAATGCATCTAATGCGTTAACCGGGCTGATCACCGGAACGATGTCAGCGCAGGATGCTATGCGCTCACTCGGTAACACGATGCTGAATAGCGTGGTAAATGCGCTAGTCCAGGTTGGGGTAGAGGCTCTCAAAAACTTCATTATAGGGCAGACATTGGGCGCAGCAGCTACTGCTGCCAGTGCGACGGAGGCTGTATTTCTGGCTAAAGCATGGGCTCCGGCAGCAGCCTTTGCCAGTCTTGCCTCTTTTGGTGGGAACTCAGTTCCTGCCATGACAGGAATTGCTTCAACGGTAGGCCTGGCACAGGGCCTTGCTTTAACCGGTATGCGTTACAATGGCGGCCCGGTGAATGCAGGAGGTCTTTATCAGGTCGGTGAGCGAGGGAAGCCGGAGATTTACCAGGCCAGTACCGGTAAGCAGTACATGATACCGGGCGACAACGGCAAGGTGATCAGCAACAAGGATATGCAGGGTGGGGGAGGCATCAACGTTGTCTTAAATGTTCAGAACTATAACGGTTCATCAATAGATGCGCAGGCCAGTTCTGACGGCAATGGCGGCGTGACTGTGGATTTAATCGTCGCTGACCTGAACAACGGCGGGCCAATCAGTAACGCCATAACCAGCAACATGAACGTTAAACGCACGCCAAGAGGGCAGGGCTGATGCCAATTATCGACTATCCCGACTGGCTGCCGCTGGCGCAGAAGGCCAGCAAAAACATGACGCTTGATACCGGGTTCCAGACCGATCAGCCAGCGGTCGGCCCGGCAATCTTCGAGAATCAAACCGACGACCTGAAAGTGACCTGGTCACTGACGTGGATCTTCACTCTGGCGCAGGAGCGCGCCTTCCAGCAGTGGCTGCGCAGCCCGAACTATCTCAACCGGGGGCTGAACTGGTTCCGGATGAATATCAATCTTGGCGGCAGTGGACTGCAGCTACAGGAGCTTCACTTCACGCAGATGCCGGTGCAAACCAGTATCGACGGCGGAGTGGTGACCTGGACGGGAACCGTTATCGCCAACCACCTTTACAACGCAGACGACGAATTCGACGACATCATTGTTGAACTGCCGCCGCCTTGGGATTCGTGGCTGGATATCGTGGTTACGGGTTATCCGGACGGGCGTGATCCGGAAAGTCTCCCGAGGATCCCCTGATGCCATCTTTTCGTCAATATAAGCAGCAGCGCCCGACGCGCGGTCTATACGATACCATCACGTTCTACCATCCATCCTTTGGCTACGTCCGCCTGGTCGACAAGCAGTTCTTTGCGAAGACGCTTGGCGGCCAGACGTACACTCCCGCGCGCTTTGAAATCGAGGAGAGTCAGCAGAGCGGCACGCCGGTGATCGACGCGACGGTGAAGTTAGGCCGGTTGTCGTCGGATATCAAAGCGCTGATGAAACAGTGGAAGGGGGCGGCCAGGCTGACAGCCATCACGGCCACGCGGCAGATCTTCGACAGCGGCGATGTGTCGGTGCCGATTAAGTCCTGGCAGTTATACGTCAAGACGGTAGATATTGATGCCGACGCCGCATCGGTCACTCTGTCTGTGACCAACCCGCTCAATAATAATATTGGAAAATTATACGATCCCCGCGAATACACTGGACTCCAGTACCTATAAGGAATCCGCATGACTAAAGATGAATTTATCCGGCGGGTTATCGGAGTACCGTGGGCTAACCGGGCCTGCTCGTTCGAGAAAGTCGACTGCTGGGGGCTGGTTGTGCTGTATTACCGGCACGTTATCGGTATAGAGCTGCACCAGACACCGGACTACGAAGCCGGTGAGGACTTCTTCACCTGCTATCAGGGGGACGTCGTCTTCTGGCGCCAGGTCGATAAACCGATCGATGGGGGAATATTTGTCTGGTACCGCGGCGCGCAACCGGCGCACGTTGGGCTGGTGCTTAACAGGCAGGCGCTGCATTCACGCGGCGAGAACGGAAGCGTGCGCATGGACTCGTTGCTGGTCATTCAGCGTGCATTCACTAAAGTGGAGTTTTTCGAATATGGCGCTGGTTGAGATATCGAACTTTCCAGGAACGCCTAAGCTGCGTTGTAGGGTGCCAAACGGCACCCTTTTTTATGACTGGCTGGCAGCCAATGACGCCACCTTTCACCGTGATCTGCTGATCGTCCGCAACGGCGTAAGGCTTGGCGACGATGATGAGTTGGCGTTTGAGTTGAGCGAGCTGGACAACATCCAGATTTTCGACCAGCCGAAAGGTATTGTCGGCGACATTCTGAGCCCGATCTTTAAAGTGGTGGGCCAGGTGTTTTCGTTCCTGGCGCCGAAGCCAGCTATCGCAAACAACGGCGGAAATACCGTCGACTCACCAAACAATAGTCTGACCGGTCAGACAAACACCGCGCGTGTGTATAAGGCCAAGCCAGACATATACGGCCAGATTCGTTCGTTCCCGGATCTGATTCAGGAGTCAGTATTCGAATACGTGCACCAGACGTCCACCGACGGCGGCCTAAAGTACGTCACGGAATGGATGTGCATCGGGATCGGCAAATACGATTACGAGTCTGTGCGCTACTCAGAATCAAGCCTCGGCTCACTGGCTGGTGCCGAATTCCAGTTCTTCCAGCCAGGCGAAGTTATTCCGCAGATCGTTGAGGGATACGGGTTCGATGACGTCGACGGGCAGGAGGTGCCCGGGCAGAACGAAGCCAGCGATTTCCCGATCGAAACAGCAACGGCAAACACGGTTGTCAGCGGAACGTATTCCGGCGGCCAGATAGCGATGAAAATCGTCAAGCAGGCTGAGTTTGATTACTTCATGGGCCTGGTTCTGCCGCACGCTGTGACTTTCACCATCAACGTGACGTATAGCACGGCCTCCGGCAACGTGACTACCGATGCGACATTCTCCGGCACGCTGATTTCCGCAGTCGAAACAAACGACGGCGCGGTGGTTAACCCAGTTCAGTGGTACACCTTCACGATGAACCAACTCCAGGGACCACAGGATATCCCTGCCAACGCGACGATAAACACCACGAAGTTCATTCTCAATGACAACGAGGCTCTGATCGTCGGACCGTTCTTCTCCCCGGTTGAGTCAACTCAGCTTTGGCTGCATACACAGTCCAGCCTGGGCGGAAATAAGGAAACTAACTGGAAGGTCGTCCTCTGGAAAATCGACGACGATTACAACCAGGTGCCTGGCACGCAGCAGACTTTCACATACCGGCAGACGACCCCGCATGATTCCACAAGTGAGGTATTCTACCGCACTGACAAAATCACACCTTCCGGGGGATTCGGAAAGTACGCGGTTAGCTTCCAGCGCACCGATAACTCCAGTGATGCAAGCCTGTTGAAGGTCGAAGAGATCCACAGTATCAACATCCGGACAAACGTCGTTCACCAGACTGACACGCTGGTACGGGTGAAAGTGAGGGCGACCGAGAACGCGCTGGGAAGCCGTGAGCGCAAATATAACGCGCTGGTGACGCGCCATACCATCACCTACGACCTGGACACGCAGACGGTGGATTACACGCTGCGTCCGTCGCGCTCGTTCGCTGATGCAGTGGCGCACACCTGGCTGATTATGGGCGAGCAGCCGGTAAGCAGCATTGACCTGTATGGACTGTACTCGATCGCTGAAAGCCTGCCTGATAAACGGCTGGGTTACTTCGACTACACGTTTGACGATGAGAATGACTCTCTCGGTGACCGCGTACAGGCGATCTGCAATGCGGCTTCAGTGGTGGCTTACTGGGATGATGGCGTGCTGACGTTTACTCGCGACCAGAAGGTTGACTACCCGGCGGCCGTATTCAACCGGGCCAACATGAAGACGGACGAGTACAAAATGACGTACGAAGCTACTCTTCCTGGCGGTTATGACGGCGTGCAGGTGTCATACGTCCACCCGACAACAAACAACAAGACGTACATCAACTACCGCGTGGTGAACGGCGCTATCGTCGAGCAGGAAGCGGAAAACCCGAACAAGCTGGAGATCGTCGGATTCCGTAACGAGTACCAGGCGCGGGAACGCGCTTTGCGCGAAACGAAGCGACTTATCTACTCCAGGGTGAAGATGAACGCCAAAGTGTTTGAAGATGGAATCATTCAGGTAGGCAGCGTCATTCAGATGCCGGACATCTACGACAGCAACCAGCAGCAGGGTTACATAACAGGCCGCACCGGGAATGACTTTGATACCAGCGAACCGATCACCTTTTCCGGGGATATGTTTGTCTTGGTAACCGACAGTCTTGGCAATCCCACTCTGCGTTATCCAGCCACCGCCCGTAGCGACACGAAGTACGGCTTCACCGCGGCTATCCCCAACATTCAGCTCAACATATGGAACGGAGACACTGTGCAGCTCCCGTCGCGCTATCTCATTGCGACAGTGGAGGAGCTGGACAGTCAGCTATGGACGGTCAACAGCATCAAACCGAACACAGATAACACGGTATCTCTGACCGTCGCGGAATACAGCGACGCCATCTACCAATAAGAACCGTCCCCGACCAACCGAACCCGGCCACCGCGCCGGTTTTTTTTATGGAATCAATATGGCTACTACACCTACTCAGAATTCTGTTCCGAGCGAATCACCACGCGACCTTAAGTTTAACGCGGGTAAAATTGACGAGTTCGTTACTTCGCTGGTAAACACCTATGTTGACCGGTTCGGAAACGAGCATTACACCATCGAAGGTCTTCGCTGGCTGGCTCAGCAGGCTATTGCTCAGTTCGGGTGGGTCCTTATCGACTCGTTCCAGGACGGCGCTAATATCACCCTGCCAAACCAGGCGCTACGTGACGAAGATACCGGCGAATATTATCGTTGGGACGGCGCGCTGCCGAAGCATGTGGATGCCGGCTCTACGCCATCATCTTCCGGCGGGGTTGGCGTAGGCGCGTGGGTAGGTATTGGTGATGCGAGCCTGCGAGCAATGCTAGCTACATCTGCGGGCGCGGGAATGATCGGCGCGCTGGACTCAGATGGAAATGCAACGACTGTTCAGAATGCAATCGGCCATTATCGCGCCTATACGGTTAAAAAGAGATTAGATGAGGAGTTGAGCGTTGGTGCGATCGCCGGGGTAGATCCGACAGGCGCTACTGATTCGACGGCAGCTCTTAACGGTTTCTTTTCCCTTTTAAATACTAATGGAACCAGGACAAGCGTCCGTATCCCGGCGGGGACGTACCTTACTACCGGTTTAACTATTAACAATACGTCTTTGGTTATCAAAGGTGCAGGTGAATACCCTTACGGCGCATCCACAACTAAAATTAAAGCTGCGGCCGCCAATACAACATTGATGACATTCACAAGAAGTGGTTGTCGTATTGAAGGCCTTCTTTTTGAAGGTTTCGAAGCCGCAGTTAACTTTGGTGCTACAGAAACATGTACCGGCGTGAAGTTCCAGCCGTCAACGGGCACGCTTGCAGACATCGATAGCACTGTGCACGGCTGTACATTCTTTTGCCTGAAGAACGGTGTGGTTGGGTATGGTAGAAACCTTACTCAGCGGCTTAATGGTTATTCGCATGTCGCTTTCCCAATAACTCTTAACTACGTGCCTGGTCAGCAATTCCGTGGTCACGTTATAGACGACAATAGATTCCACTCATGTGGCGGATTTGGATCAGCTACCGATACTAGTCTTGCGGATTCTGTGTGCATAAAACTTGTAACCAACACTGCCCAAGGTGTGTTAGCGGATAATTATGCCGGTGATATCAGCATTAAAAATAACAAATGCGACAATGGGTGCTTCCAATTCTTCCTGGGCCACTTCGGTAGAGGGAGCATCATGTCCTGCAATGACATATTCCGCTGTGGTGGATCATTATCAGTGATGATTAAAATCGACAATACCGCTACATCATCAAATACTGACTATGATAATTTTGTATTGATAGGCAATACTATAGCCTCGGACGCGGCAAGCACCAACCCGCAGTCCTTCCCTGATTATGCATTATGGATGACAGGAGTGAGAGGCGGCGTTGTGTCTGGTAATGCCTTCGGTAAGCTATATAAACATGGCCTTGTTATGGAGAACTGTGCAGACATTGTACTAAACGCAATTCAGTTAAAAAACCCAAGCATGAGTGTTGCATTTGGTGGCTCAGCTTATAATGCAGTGGAAATAATAAGAGGTGGTAACAATATTCAGATTCTTGGTCTGAATGTTCGAAACTCACAGTCATCAACTCAGATTCAGTTCGTTATCAATAACGCAAGCGCAACGAACGTAATGGTTGATAACATACAGGCTAATGGATATATCTCGATGATTAACGAGGGCTCATCAGCTAGAACTCATGGCATTATCAATTTCGGAGGAAACAGGAGAAAAGAAGTCTTTGCTACAACGGTAGCTGGAATACCCTCAACAATTAATTATTCCGTAGGCGATATTTGCTGGTTTACGACACCTCCAGCCTCTGGAACAGCCTACGCTGGTGCTATTTGCGTCACTGCTGGCAATGGATCTGCTGCTGTGTGGCGTAACTTTGGTGCATTTGCTTAAAAGAAATGGGGCGTTCGCCCCATTTCTATCAGTATTTTCCGTGGAAACTTATAACTAAAATATTGTCTCTCTTATGGAAAGAATAGTCTCGCCTTACCAGGAGAGCTTTCCCACTAGATATATCTGATGCATATTTTTGAGACAATCCAGCTCTAGCATTGGTTACACCATATTTACCTAGTTGAAAGTATGACCAGTACCAATCATTGTTCAAATATCTCAAGATAGCATCCTTCATGGCAGGGTATTTTTTTAAAACAATGGCAACCTGCTGAGGATAGTCCATATAGCCATTAGTCTGTATTTTCAATTGTCCAAGTGGATCGATAGTTGATAAATCATTTGCAATGTTTACTGCAACATAATTTTCATATTCGTCCTGAAATTTCAAGGCATTTCCGTATGAGAATGAGTAAACATACGAGAAGGCAATAAATAGTATTGCAGGAACCAGTGATGCTCTGTTGAATCTATCATGCATGAAAAGTATAGCCATCATCAAAAAAATGAAAGCTGAAAATGATACAAAGACACGAGGCGATGCAATTGGGTAAACCAATAGGCACATATGAATAAATGTCAAAGCGAAAACAATGATCGGTGATGCCATAACCATAATTGAGCAGATTATAGCTATAGGTTTGTTTTTTTGTTTATTAAAAATACCGAATAAAATTGAGCCGAGGCTGGCAACTATGAAAAAAGCCACTAAAGCAATAGTAATGCTTGGTATGGAGGTCGCGTATTTCATTATCTTTTCAAGATAGATATGTACGTTCCGGGCAAATATATCAAACCCTTCCTTATTTAAAAGGATTGTTTGAGAGTGCTGCCAAGTATAACCATTGCTTTCCAGAACTGTCGCTGGTTTTATTACCTTGTCATACAATAAGTAACCTATTCCAAAGCACAACCCCCTCTCTACAATTCTCAAAAAGACAAATTTTAAATCTATTCCTTTGTTTATGTAACTAACTGATTCTATTACTGCTAAAGATACAAAAAGACCAATAGATGCTTGATATGAGCTCAAAGAAGCAATTACGGCTATAGTCGCTATTGTAGCTCTAGCGTATATGTTCGATATATTAATGTAAGCAAGCAATAAAACACATACACTAATCATCATAGGGAACGAATCATACTTATACGAAAGGTTCTCAAGATAAAATGGGTTAACTATGAATCCTAATGATGCGATAACCGTTATCAATATACCTTTCTTTGGAATGACAGATCTGACGTATGCCACGGAAGTAACAGAATACAAGGCTAACGCTAGCAGCAGAGGTAAGGGGGATATGTCTAAGTTAAGCCCTCCAAATGATAGAAACTTCATTATCATTTCTGCAAAAGGCCTACCATTACCTTTCCACCCATAATACCCAGTGGTAGTCCGACCCATGTCGTCAACGTACAGCCTGTCGGCCATGATTATTGGTAGTACATATAAAATGCACATGGAAAAGACAACGAAAATTGGCAATCGGTTGTTTTTAATGAACACTCCAATTCTATTGGTGGTCATTTTGTTTTCCTTTTTAACAGATATTTAGGTCTGTTCTTGACCTCTACATAAATCCTTCCAATATACTCCCCAAGCACACCTATACCAATGAGCTGAACGCCGCCCAAGAAAAGAATTGCCGTCATGAGTGACGGATAACCCGGAACGGGATTCCCCCATATCAGCTTATCTACAACCATCCATGCAGCATAGATAAATGCAAACATAGACACGCCAAGACCTATGTACGTCCATACTCGAAGCGGGAATGTTGAGAAGCTGGTGATACCTTCTAAAGCAAGATTCCAGAGCTTCCAGCCGTTGAATTTTGTGCTCCCTGCCACGCGCTCTGCTCGAGCGTATTCGACAACATCCGTACGGCCTCCAACCCAACTCAGCACGCCTTTCATGAACAAATTTCGTTCCGGCATGAGCTTGATATTTTCTACCACTTCACGGGACATAAGTCGGAAATCGCCAACGTTCTCCTCGATCTGCGGGTTACTGATCTTATTGTGCAGCTTGTAGAACCATTCAGCTGATTTACGCTTCAGGCGGCTATCTGTGGAGCGGTCAGAACGCTTGGCCAGCACCATATCTGCACCGGCTTGCCACTTCTCAATCAGGTGAGGGATGACTTCTATCGGGTCTTGCAGGTCAACGTCAATCGGGATAACGGCCTCACCGGTGGCATGGTCAAGTCCGGCGAACAGCGCAGGCTCTTTCCCGAAGTTGCGAGTGAATGACAGTGGAACCACGAGCGGATCAGCGATAGCAATCGCGTTAATGATGGATTCTGTAGCGTCTTTGCTGCCGTCGTTGATGAAAACTATTTCCACTTCATGTTGTTTAAGATCTTCAAATTCGCGCACGGTTTTATAAAAGATTGGAATAGCTTCCTCTTCATTAAATACCGGAACGACCAGAGAAATTTTCATTTCGCATCCCTAAAGACAATGAACTTTGAATAAATAAACCCGCACACCAGGCTGATGGCGGAGAAAAGAATGAGAGTCACGATCGGAGCCATACCGGACTTATCTGCGGCCCAACCAACAGCTGCGCTCAGGGTTCCCATAAACCCTACATACACCATGTAGCGCATCGTAGTTGTCGATGACTTAAAGGTGAACCTGGCGTTTGCAAAGAAGCTGAAAGACACTGCCACGACGAATCCGGCGAAGTTACCAAGCGCCTGACCTGTGTGAAACACGTATATGCAAATAGCGAACACAACCCAGTGAATGAGCGTGTTTATGACGCCGATTGATGTGTACCTGGCAAATAACTTTAACATGATATAAATCAGTAAATTCTGAAAGGTCTGAAGTGTAGCACTACAAAGACTATTGATCGATACCGTCGATCGATAATACTGTATACATATACAGTAACTATCGGAGGTGAGTATGGGATTCCCGAGCCCGGCTGCTGATTACGTTGAAAGTCGCCTGTCACTTGATGAGGCGCTTATCATGAAACCTGCTGCTACGTACTACATGCGGGCGGGTGAGACTATCTACAGATGCGGCATCATGAAAGATGCGCTCCTTGTCATCGATTCGTCGCTTAAGCCGTGTGACGGCTCGCTGCTTATCTGTGACTGCAACGGTGAGTTTAAAGTAAAGAGGTATCGCACATACCCGCATCCGCATCTGGAGAATGTGGCGAACGGGAGAAAGGAGAGGCTGCCTGGTAACGACGAGGGTATCAGTGGGGCGCTACCAATATTCGGGGTAATCACGTACATCATCAACGATGCGCGGACAGGTGAGTTTGATGATTGCCCGGTGATGTAGAAAGGAAATTACACAGCTATACCATGAGGCATGGCTGTGTACTCTCTGTGTCACAGTTGTGTCATGCATGGATGAATCAGAAGGAAATACGACAGCAAGTAATGACACGTTATGACACAAACGCGGTGCGAGCGCGGAAAAACCAATGATATTACAGTGTGTTAAACAGTACTCTACGTTCTTCTAAGCCGTAGGTCGTAGGTTCGAATCCTACAGGGCGTGCCATTTAGTCTCAGCCTTAATCCAGCCCACTCTTCCCCAGACCGACCAACCGCTACCGAACCTTCACTCTGTACCCGCTTTTAACCGTCTGATTTGCGTGGTTAATTCCAGATGTGTATCATTCTGAACCCGGCTCTGTAGCCTGTCGGTCAGAACGTTTGTTCCGCCATCGACCGGACATTGGCGTAGTTCCAGTCAGGGCCACCATACCGCCACTAGCTCATCGGGAAGAGCGACAACCAGGATGTTGTAGTACGGGGTTCGAGGCTCCGGTGGCGGACCAACGCCGACTTAGCTCAGTAGGTAGAGCAACTGACGTGTAATCCGTAGGTCATCCGTTCGATTCCGGTAGTCGGCACCCTATTTATGGCTTCCCCGTGGGATGCCTCCGGCACGACATTCATTTCACTGTTGTACATGCCAATCATGAAGGACATTTATGTGGTATCTACTCGCAACTTCGCTTGCCGCACTTTCCCTGAATAAAAGCCTGGCTTACCTGATGCTGGGGTTAACGGCATTTCTCGGCTGGAAACAGAGCATTCTTGATGCCCCGGCGCTGCTGGTGATTGCATTAATCGTTATTGGCTGGTCTGTTGTTGAATGGCTACGTAATAAAAATAATAAATATACTTATCTGGTCGAAGGCCTGTGCGTAGTCATCGCCGTTGCCCTGGTTTTGCATGCGATCCCTGGCTTCCATAACCCGAAGGTACTGGACGCTGTCGTTGTTGGTCCGCAAAGCATACCGTTCAGTATGTACTTTAATATGGACAAGGCAGTGGTGCCGTTCTTTTTAATTACGTGCATGCCAACGTTATTCGTAGCAAAACCCCTTTATAAACCTGGCAAGGTAGGCTGGGGAATATTGGTATTGGCGATACCCGCGCTGTTACTTCTGGCTGTTGCGTTGGGCGGGCTGAGAATTGAGCCGCATGCGCCAGAATGGTTTGCTCAATTTGCCCTTGCGAATATTTTCTTCGTCTCTTTAGCCGAGGAAGCCTTGTTCAGAGGCTATCTGCAGCAGCGCTTGTCCCGGGTTGTGCATCCTGTTGTAGCACTGTTGATTGCCTCACTCATTTTTGGGCTAATGCATTATAGCGGCGGTTTACTGCTGATTATTTTTGCCAGCCTCTCCGGTATTATTTACGGCCTGGCGTGGATGTGGAGCGGAGGGCTCTGGGTTGCAACGTTCTTGCATTTTGGGCTGAACTGCGTGCATTTATTGTTCTTCACCTATCCGATGTACGCCCCTCACGCGTCTGTGTGATGCTTTTTAAAATAGTGGCCTTATAAATTTGGCTGCCTCCGGATAAGCATAAAAAGCCCCGAAGCATCGGGGCTTTTTTTATATATGCCGCGGGCATGAATAACACATTTATCTTCGCGTCAGAATAAATAGAAGGCTAATGAATTTCATTGTTGGCAGGCTTAAGGTTTTCTTAATCTAAAAATTATCTCGCATTAAAACTTGGGTTTTTATCATTCTAAAATCTGCTAAAAACAAATTTTACACTTTTACGTCTAAACTCGATTGATAGTAATTATCATTAGCGTTGTTATATGCTTTAATCCTGTCCCACACAGCCCTTTGTTGTTTATCACGTTGGTCTATTAAGGATATGTTCATGAATTCTCGCCTGCTGTCATGCTTCTCGCTTGCCCTGTTGTCTTCATCACTTTTCCTTTCAACTCAATCGTTTGCCGCTGATAATAACGAAGGTATCGTTGTTTATAACGCGCAGCATGAAAATCTGGTGAAGTCGTGGGTAGACGGTTTTACCAAAGAAACGGGTATTAAGGTCACGCTGCGTAATGGCGATGACAGCGAGCTGGGCAACCAGCTGGTGCAGGAAGGCAGCGCATCGCCTGCGGATGTATTTTTAACGGAAAACTCGCCGTCAATGGTGCTGGTTGATAACGCCAAACTGTTTGCATCATTAGATGCAGAGACATTAAAGCAGGTACCGGCGGAGTATCGCCCGGCACACGGCCGCTGGATCGGGATCGCCGCTCGCAGCACCGTGTTTGTCTATAACCCGG
Organism: Enterobacter cloacae subsp. cloacae ATCC 13047; assembly: GCF_000025565.1. Taxonomy (NCBI): domain Bacteria; kingdom Pseudomonadati; phylum Pseudomonadota; class Gammaproteobacteria; order Enterobacterales; family Enterobacteriaceae; genus Enterobacter; species Enterobacter cloacae. Next base: position 3,241,978 of record NC_014121.1, on the reverse strand, counting down.
AAAAACTGAGCGAGCAGCAGCTGCCAAAATCGCTGATGGATCTGGCTAAACCCGAGTGGAAAGGCCGCTGGGCTGCCTCTCCGTCAGGAGCCGATTTCCAGGCGATCGTCAGCGCAATGCTGGCCCTGAAAGGCGAGCAGGCCACTCTTGAGTGGCTCAAAGCGATGAAAGCCAATTTCGTTGCCTATAAAGGCAACAGCACGGTGATGAAAGCCGTTAACGCCGGTCAGATTGATGGCGGGGTGATTTATCACTACTACCGTTTTGTCGATCAGTCCAAAACGGGTGAAAACAGCAAAAACACTAAGCTCTACTACTTCAAACATCAGGATCCGGGCGCCTTTGTTAGCCTCTCCGGCGGCGGCGTGCTGGCGTCCAGCAAACACAAAGCGCAGGCACAGGCCTTCATTAAATACATCACCGGCAAAGAAGGGCAGGATAGCCTGCGCACCAATAACGCCTTTGAATATGCGGTGGGCGTGAACGCGGCCTCTAACCCGAAACTGGTGCCGCTGAACGAGCTGGATGCACCGAAAGTGGAACCTTCCACGCTTAACAGTAAAAAAGTCATCGAGCTGATGACGCAAGCTGGCCTGCTGTGATCCTGAGAGTAAAGTGAACGTCCTATGTCTGGTCTGAGTCTCGACATCGGCAAAAACAGAGTGCGGGAGCCTGCCCGCAGGCGTCCTGCGCTGCCGATGGTTGCGTTAGCTGTCCTGTTTTCATTAATGGCGCTTCTGCCTTTGGGCTTTATCATTGCCATAGGCATTGAGACGGGCTGGGAAACCATTAAGGCGTTGGTGTTTCGCCCGCGTGTTGCTGAGCTGCTCAGCAACACGCTGTGGCTGACGGCCTTAGCGGTGCCACTCTGTATCGTCACCGGCGTGGCGATAGCCTGGCTGACGGAACGTACTCAGCTCGCCGGGCGGGGGATCTGGTCTGCGCTGGCGGTGGCCCCGTTGGCCATCCCCGCGTTCGTGCAAAGCTACGCCTGGGTGAGCGTGGTGCCTTCCATGCATGGGCTTTCTGCGGGCGTGTTTCTCTCCGTGTTAGCCTACTACCCGTTTATCTATATGCCCGTGGCGGCGGTGCTGCGTCGTCTGGATCCAACGCTTGAAGATGTTGCCGCTTCGCTCGGCACGCCGCCGTGGCGGGTCTTTTTTCGCGTGGTGTTACCGCAGCTTAAGCTCGCGATTTGCGGCGGCGCGCTGCTGGTGGCCCTGCATCTGCTGGCGGAATATGGCCTGTACGTGATGATCCGCTTTGATACCTTCACCACCGCCATTTACGACCAGTTCCAGTCGACATTCAGTGGCCCGGCGGCAAACATGCTGGCGGGGGTGCTGGCGCTATGCTGTCTGGCCATCTTGCTGCTGGAAGGGGTCACCCGCGGGAAAGCCCGTTATGCGCGCATCGGCGCTGGGGCGGCACGTGAACAGACGCGCTGGCCGCTAAAGCCTGTTGCTGCGGCGTTGGGCCAGCTGTTTTTCCTCATGCTGATTGTGCTGGCGCTGGGCGTACCGCTCATTGTGCTGTGTCGCTGGATATGGCTTGGCGGCGTACAGAACTGGATGAGCGCCGATCTCTGGCACTCGCTGCGCCAGACGCTGATGCTCGGCGTGGGCGGCGCGCTGCTGACCACCGCCTGTGTCATTCCCATCGCCTGGCTCGGTATCCGTTATCCGCACCGCATCTTCCGGATGCTGGAAGGGTGCATTTACATCACCAGCTCTCTGCCGGGGATCGTCACCGCCCTCGCGCTGGTCACGGTCACCATTCACTATGCACGTCCGATTTATCAGACCGAAATTACGCTGTTCCTGGCTTATCTGCTGATGTTTATGCCCCGTGCGCTCATTAACCTGCGGGCCGGGATTGCCCAGGCGCCGGTGGAGCTCGAAAACGTGGCGCGCAGTCTGGGCAGCACGCCCGCGAAGGCATTGTGGAGCGTCACCATGCGATTGGCCGCGCCCGGTGCGGCGGCAGGGGCGGCGCTGGTCTTCCTTGGCGTCAGTAACGAACTGACGGCGACGCTGCTGCTCTCCCCGCTGGGAACGCGCACGCTGTCCACCGGTTTCTGGGCGCTGACCAGCGAGATCGATTATGTTGCCGCTGCGCCTTACGCCATGCTGATGATTTTGATTTCACTGCCGCTGACCGCCATTCTTTATATGCAGTCCAAAAAAATTGCAGGGCTATGAGATGCTTGAATTAACGTCCATTTCTAAATCGTTTTCCGATGCGCAGGTGCTCGACAGCTTAAACCTGAGCGTCGCGCCGGGAAGCCGGACGGCGATTGTCGGGCCGTCAGGGTCGGGTAAAACCACGCTGCTGCGTATCCTTGCCGGGTTCGAAACGCCGGATAGCGGACGGATCGTGATGCAGGGCCGAACCCTGTTCGATCAGAACAACTTTATTCCCGCGCATCTGCGTAAAATTGGCTTTGTTCCTCAGGAGGGGGCGCTCTTCCCGCATCTTAATGTGGCAGACAACATTGCCTGGGGATTAGACGGTACCCGCCACGAGAAGCGCCAGCGCGTGGAAGCACTGATGGAGATGGTCTCGCTTGACAGACAACTCGCCACGCACTGGCCGCATGAGATTTCCGGCGGCCAGCAGCAGCGCGTGGCGCTTGCCCGCGCGCTGGCGCAGCGTCCTTCCCTGATGCTGCTGGATGAACCCTTCTCGGCGCTGGATACCGGCCTGCGCGCCATGACGCGTAAGGCCACGGCTGACCTGCTGGCGGAAGCGGGCGTGGCCTCGATCCTGGTGACTCACGATCAAAACGAAGCGTTGTCCTTTGCCACGCAGGTGGCGGTCATGCGATCCGGACGTTTCACTCAGGTCGGCACGCCTTATCAGGTCTATAGCCAGCCCGTGGATGAAGAGACGGCGCTGTTCCTGGGGGATGCGGTGATCCTGCCTGCTCAGCTCGCCAGCGGCTATGCGCTCTGCGCGCTGGGCGAGGTGCCCACGGATAACGCCCAGGCGACGGGGCAGGGCAGAGTGATGTTGCGCCCTGAGCAACTGCACGTGACGGCATGCGCGGCGCACGAAAGCCCGGTGTCGATTGTTGATGTGGATTTCACCGGCCAGCTCTCCACGCTGACGCTGGCGTTAGCCGGACAAACGGAGCCGATTACCCTGAAAACCGTCAGTCAGCCTGGTTGGCTCCCGGGGGCGGCGGTGCGTATTGATATTGCTGGTACGGCGCGCGTTTTTGAATATTCTTAATGTTCGTTAGTAATTTAATCCAACGGGTTGTTATAAAAGAATTTTCCTTAACGTGTGGCATTTCCTGAGATTCTCTACCATGCTCATAAAACCTCACCATCATGTGTGAGGTTTTTCGTAGTTGCTGATTAATCTCAAGGAAAAAAGGTTATGAAAAAGACGACTGCTATTTTGCTGGGAACGGCGTTTCTGTTTACCACCAATACCTTTGCGGCTGAACTGCTGACGAAAAATGAATTCGAGAAAGTCGAATCGCAGTATGAAAAAATCGGTACGGTAAGCACTTCAAATGAAGTCTCTATTGATGATGCAAAGAAAGAATTGATTGAAAAAGCAGATAAAGAAGGTGCCGACGTACTGGTGCTCACGTCAGGTAATACCAACAACAAAATTCACGGCACGGCCGATATTTACAAGAAAAAATAATGTCCTGCAGCCATCCCGGATCCGGGGTGGCTGTGCGTCACGCTTTCCCTCTGTAACACCTCTCTCTTCCCCGTCTTCATTTAACCCCCTTGTCCTCAGGCCGAAACGCGCGGTTACACTTGCTAACGCAGATATAATGCGTATAGTTCTCATTTGCATTACACATAAACTTTTCTAAGGCCCGACAACGGGCCATTTTTGCGCGCACATTTAATGAGTCCATTATGAACAACACCAGAATGCATAAAACACTGCTGGCGCTCGCCGTTGGCGCAGTGACCCACGCTGCCCTGGCGGCAGAGGCAAAGCCAGAAGACACCATGGTCGTCCAGTCTGCCACCGGGCCTGATTTCACTCCCGGCGGCGACCAGCTGGTACCCGCCTTCCTGGATGGACAGGTGGCAAACGGCGGCCGTCTGGGGATGCTCGGCCAGCAGAATGCCATGGACGTGCCGTTTAATATCATCAGCTACACCTCGAAGCTGGTGGAAGATCAGCAGGCGAAAACCATTGCTGATGTGGTTGCCAACGATGCAGGCGTGCAGTTCGTGCAGGGTTACGGTAACAGCGCCGAAACCTTCCGTATTCGCGGCCTGAAGTTTGACGGCGATGACATGACCTTTGGCGGCCTGTCCGGCGTGCTGCCGCGTCAGGTGGTGGATGCCCAGATGGTCGATCGCATTGAAATTTTCAAAGGGGCAAACTCGCTGATGAACGGCGCGGCAAGCTCCGGCGTGGGCGGGATGATTAACCTTGAGCCAAAACATGCGGGCGACGTCCCGCAGGCGAAAGTGGGCGTGGACTACACCTCCGACTCACAGATTGGCACCACGCTCGATGCAGGCCGACGCTTTGGCGACAACGACCAGTTCGGCGCGCGCGTGAACCTGGTTCACCGGGAAGGGGAAACCGGCGTGCCGAACGACCGCCGCCGCACCACGCTGCTCTCCACCGGTCTGGATTACAAAGGCGACAATTTCCGCACTTCGCTGGATCTGGGTTATCAGAAGAAAACCTTCCACGGCAGCCCGACCAGCGTCAACATTTCCGCCGTGGACTTTGTGCCAGAGCCGCCGAAAAACGATCGTAACTTCTCGCAGAAATGGGCCTACAGCGACATTGAAAACGAGTTCGGGATGTGGCGCAGCGAGTACGACATCACTGACAACTGGACGGCCTATACCGGTCTCGGCGCGCAGCACGCGCACGAAGAGGGGATCTACAGTGCACCGAAGCTGGTGGACAAGAGCGGTAAGGCCACGGTCAGCCGTCTTGATACCAACCGTATCAGCGATTCCGTCAGCGGTATGGCGGGGATACGCGGTCACTTCACTACCGGCTTTGTCTCGCACAAGGTCAACGTGGGGTATTCCGCGATGACCAAAAACGAAAAAATCGCCTGGAAAATGTCGGCGACGGCGGATAACCCAACCACCAACATTTACCACAACACCGGCGTCGCGATGCCGGACAGCTCCAATTTCAACGGCTCTGGCGGCAAATACAGCGATCCGCTGACCAGCGGGCGCACCCGCACTCAGGGCTGGCTGCTGAGCGATACCCTGGGCGTGCTGGATAACAAGCTGCTGTTTACCGCTGGTGCACGTCATCAGAAAGTGGTCATCCGCGGGTACAACAAAATTACCGGTGCGGAAAACGACGCGGACGGTTTTGACGGCAGCCGCTGGATGCCAACCTACGGTGTGGTTTATAAACCGTGGGAGGAAATTTCGCTTTACGCTAACCACACCGAAGCGCTGCAACCGGGTAAAACCGCGCCCAACACGGCCACCAACTACGGCCAGAGCACCGGTATCGTTCACTCTAAGCAGAATGAAGTGGGCGTGAAGGCGGACTTTGGTCGCGTGGGCGGCTCCCTGGCGCTGTTTGAGATCAAAATGCCGTCGGCGATCCTCGACGACAGCGGTCACTACGGCCTGGACGCTGAGCAGCGTAACCGTGGCGTAGAGCTGAACGTCTTCGGCGAGCCAATGCTCGGGATGCGCCTGAACGCCAGCGCCACCTGGCTGCAGGCCGAGCTGACCAAAACCAAAAACGGCGTGAATCAGGGCAACGATGCCATTGGTGTCCCGAACTTCTACGCCGTGCTGGGCGCAGAGTACGACATCAAACCGATTGAGGGCCTGACGGCTACCGCCCGCGTCAACCACTCCGGCACGCAGTACGCCGACCTCGCGAACAGCAAAAAGCTCGACAGCTATACCACGCTGGATCTGGGCATGCGCTATCGCTTCGCGGTGAACCACAATGAAAACCAGATGACGGTGCGCGCGGGCATCGACAACGTGACCAACGAAAACTACTGGTCCAGCGTTGATGATTCCGGCACCTACATCACGCAGGGCGAACCGCGTACCTTTAAGGTCTCGGTTGGCTACGAGTTCTAAGCGTTCCACCTCGTTATCCGGGGCAGGGATGCCCCCATCCTTCCGTACCTTGTTATAAAATTGTAATAAAAGCTTCTTACACTGGCCTCCAGACCTTTACCTCTTGGCCAATGACAGGAAGCCGCTATGGGCAGACCCCTCAAATCCGTATTTAAAAAAGAACATCGCGACGATATCACTAACCGCAGCGCTAACCCGGTATTCTCCGAGGTTGCGGAGGTATTCCTCTCCCGCCGCCGTTTTTTGCAGATGGGCGCCGTGGCGGGTGCTGCCGCTTCATTCCCTTTTCTGATCAAACCTGAAAGCGCCATTGCCGCAGTATCAAAGCCTTCTGCACTGGCAAAAGCGGTTTCCCTGGGCTTTACCAGCATCGACGTATCCACGGAAGATACGGTCAGGGTGCCGGAAGGCTATATCGCCCGTCCGTTTTATCGCTGGGGTGACCCGACGGGGATCAAGAACAACATGCCGGCGTTTAAACAGGATGCCAGCAACACCACCGACGAACAGGCCGTGCAGGCGGGCATGCACCACGACGGGATGGCGTGGTTTAGCCTGCCGCAAGGGAAACAAAACCCGGAACATGGCCTGCTGGCGCTGAATCATGAGTACATCGATAACGGGATGCTGTTTACCGACGGCACGGCCAACTGGAATCTCGACAAGGCCCGCAAGGGGCAGAACGCGATGGGCGTGTCGGTGGTGGAAGTAAAAAAATCGGGCAGCGACTGGCAGGTGGTTCGCCCGTCTTCGTATGCCCGCCGCATTACCGTCAATACGCCGATGCAGCTTACCGGCCCGGCGCGGCATCAGGACTTAATGAAAACCGCCGCTGACCCGCAGGGGGAACGCGTGCTGGGCACCATGCAAAACTGCGCCAACGGCCATACGCCGTGGGGCACCTATCTCACCTGCGAGGAGAACTGGTCGGATATTTTTGTCAAAAAAGCCGATCTTAATCCGCTGGAAAAACGCTACGGCATCAGCGACAGCGATGAATCCTACCGCTGGAACGAGGTGGATGACCGCTTCAGCGTCGATAAAACCCCTAACGAACCCAACCGTTTCGGCTGGGTGGTGGAGATTGATCCCTACGATCCCACCTCCACGCCGCGCAAGCACACCGCTCTGGGCCGCTTCAAGCATGAAGGCGCCGCCGTCACGCTCGCCACCGATAACCGCGTGGTGGTCTATATGGGGGACGACCAGAAGTTTGAGTACATCTATAAATTCGTCTCGGACAAAAAATACGATCCTGCCAACCGTGAAGCCAATATGCAGCTGCTGACGTCCGGCACGCTGTACGTTGCCCGGTTCAACGAGGAGGGGAGCGGCGACTGGCTGCCGCTGATCTTCGGGCAGAATGGCCTGGATAAAAGCAACGGTTTCGAAAGCCAGGGCGATCTGCTGATCAAAACCCGTCTGGCGGCCGATGTGGTGGGGGCGACGAAAATGGATCGTCCAGAGTGGATTGCGGTCGATCCGCACGCCAGCGGCAGCGTCTACTGTACGCTCACCAACAACAGCGATCGCGGTAAAGAGGGTAAGGCGCCGGTCGATGCCGCCAACCCGCGTGCCAACAACGTGTTTGGTCATATTATGCACTGGCACGAAGAGGGAGCCGATCCGGCCGCCGCTCGCTTTAAGTGGGATATTCTCGTGATGGCCGGGCGTACCGACAGCGACGATCCGAAGGCCAAAGGCTCCATGCAGGGTGCAGCATTCGGCAGCCCGGATGGCCTGTCGTTCGATCACCAGGGCGTGCTGTGGATCCAGACCGATGTCTCTTCCAGCACCATTAATAAGAAAGCGTACGAAGGGATGGGCAATAACCAGATGGTGGCTACCATTCCGGGCACCAATGAGTATCGCCGTTTCCTGACCGGCCCACGCGGGTGTGAAATCACCGGGATTGCGTTTACGCCGGACAACCGCACGCTGTTTATTAACATTCAGCATCCGGGAGAGGGCGGGGATGATATTACCGACCCGGCCAATCCGCGTGCTGTTTCCAACTGGCCAGACGCGAACCCGAACGGACGTCCGCGTTCGTCGACGGTGGTGATCACCAAAGCGGACGGTGGGATCATCGGTTCGTGACGTTTATCCGCCGGGTGCACGCAGTGGCCCGGCGTTAAACTTGCTACCACCAGCATGAAGTGTTAAAACGTGCCCCTTCTAAAAAAGAGACAGGGGTAGGACGTGAAAGACGCGTCATCCGCTTCAGGCAACGGTAGCGCTGAAGCTTCGTCGGAACAGAACCCGACGCTGCAACGTGGTTTGCAAAATCGACATATTCAGTTAATTGCCCTTGGCGGCGCGATCGGTACCGGGCTGTTCCTGGGTATCGGCCCCGCCATTCAGATGGCTGGCCCGGCGGTCCTGCTGGGATACGGTATCGCCGGGGTTATCGCCTTCCTGATCATGCGCCAGCTCGGCGAGATGGTCGTCGAAGAGCCGGTGTCAGGCTCGTTCGCTCACTTTGCCTATAAATACTGGGGCCCGTTCGCAGGCTTCCTCTCCGGCTGGAACTACTGGGTGATGTTTGTGCTGGTGGGAATGGCCGAACTGACCGCCGCAGGCATCTATATGCAGTACTGGCTGCCCGAGGTGCCAACGTGGGTCTGGGCTGCGGCCTTCTTTATTATCATCAATGCCGTTAACCTCGTGAACGTGCGCCTGTATGGTGAAACCGAGTTCTGGTTCGCGCTGATCAAGGTGCTGGCGATTATCGGCATGATCGGCTTTGGCCTGTGGCTGCTGTTCTCAGGCCACGGCGGCGAGCGGGCCACTCTCGACAACCTCTGGCAGCACGGCGGCTTCCTGGCGACGGGCTGGAAGGGGCTGATCCTGTCGCTGGCGGTGATTATGTTCTCGTTCGGCGGGCTGGAGCTGATTGGGATCACCGCGGCCGAAGCGCGCGATCCGCATAAAAGCATTCCGAAAGCGGTTAACCAGGTGGTGTACCGTATTCTGCTGTTCTACATCGGCTCGCTGGTGGTACTGCTGGCGCTCTACCCGTGGGTGGAAGTGAAGTCCGACAGCAGTCCGTTTGTGATGATTTTCCACGATCTGAACAGCAACGTGGTGGCCTCGGCGCTGAACTTCGTCATTCTGGTGGCGTCGCTGTCGGTCTATAACAGCGGGGTTTACTCCAACAGCCGCATGCTGTTTGGCCTTTCGGTGCAGGGGAACGCCCCGAAATTCCTCACCCGCGTCAGCCGCCGCGGTGTGCCGGTCAACTCTCTGCTGCTTTCCGGGGCCATTACGTCGCTGGTGGTGCTGATCAACTACCTGCTGCCGAAATCCGCCTTTGGTCTGTTGATGGCGCTGGTTGTCGCCACGCTGCTGCTGAACTGGATCATGATCTGCCTGGCGCACCTGCGTTTTCGCGCCGCGATGCGCCGCAAGGGGCGTGAGACGCAGTTTAAGGCGCTGCTCTATCCGGCAGGCAACTACATCTGTATTGCGTTCCTGGCGATGATCCTGGTGCTGATGTGCACCATCGACGACATGCGCCTGTCCGCGATGCTGCTGCCGGTGTGGGTGGTGTTCCTGTTTATCGCGTTTAAGCTCTCACGCAAAAAGTAGCCCGTTTTTCTCCCTCTCCCTGTGGGTGTTCGGTCCGGGGTGAGGGCAACAGACCGCACTAAACCAGACCGCACCTGCCTTCACGCCCGGTGGCGCTGCGCTTACCGGGCCTACATGTTGCAATTTTAAATCTCAAACGCTATCCGTTTCCCGTTTGGTAACGTCACATCGATGCTTAGCTCCCCTCCAAGCGCACTCACATAGCGTTTGAGCGTTGAAAGTCGGGGGTCGTTTCCCGGCTGTTCGATTTTCGCCACCGTGGGTTGTTTTACCCCCATTGCCGCAGCCAGTTCTGTCTGCGAAATATTGAGCTCTTCCCGCAGTTGGTTCAGCGCAACAATTCTGCGCATCACTTCAACTTTCGCCGCAATGCGCTCCTGACTTTCCGCGCTCTGTTGTGCCATAAGTTCTTTTAGCGTTGCCATATGGCCTCCTTATTCGCCAGATGTCTGTGATACTCAACGTCAGCCAGCGCTATCATCTCTTTATAAAACCGTTTTTGGTTGCAACCGGTTTTGTCCCCGGCACAGAGCACAATTGCTTTGCGGTCAGGATCAAAAGCAAAAAAGGCCCTGATGGGATTTCCTCTGTGCTGAATTCGTAACTCTTTCATGTTCCCAAAGGCTGAAGCCTTCACGGTGTCTACAAACGGCCGCCCAAGTTGCGGACCAAACTCAGAAAGAATATGCATTGCTGCCAGCACATCTTCTTTTAACGCTGTTGTTTGTTCAAAGAACCATTCATCAAATCTGTCTGTTGTCTCGACGTTCCACATCGTTTCTCCTGTAGCTTCCTCGCCTTATTATTTTATAGCCTATTGGCTATAATTCCAATCAGAACACATCTGTTTATCAGGCAAGCCTCTTTATCGTGACCCCCCTCCCAAATCTTCTACGATCCACAGGATCTTTATTTTGTAATCGATTACTTTTTTGTTTGAGTTTTTTGTAATCGATTACTTTTAAGGGTGAGGCTTATCATGGTGTCAACAACTGAAAGTAGTGGAAAGGCGATAGCACCGCACCGGCTGCTGGTGCCGCGTCTGTCGCTGATGATGTTTCTGCAGTTTTTTATCTGGGGAAGCTGGTCGGTCACGCTGGGTCTGGTGATGACCCAGCACAACATGTCGTTGCTGATTGGCGATGCGTTCTCCGCCGGGCCTATCGCCTCTATTCTGTCGCCGTTTGTGCTCGGGATGTTGGTGGATCGCTTCTTCGCCTCGCAAAAGGTCATGGCGGTGATGCATCTGGCCGGGGCAGCAATCCTCTGGTTTGTGCCGGGCGCGCTGATTGCGGAAAACGGTGCGCTGCTGATCGGCCTGCTGTTTGGTTATACGCTCTGCTATATGCCGACGCTGGCGCTGACCAACAATATCGCCTTTCACAGCCTGGCGAATGTGGATAAAACCTTCCCGGTGGTGCGCGTGTTCGGCACTATCGGCTGGATTGTGGCGGGCATTTTCATCGGTGTCACCGGCGTGGCGGCAAGCGTCACCATCTTCCAGGTGGCGGCAGTCAGCTCCGTGCTGCTGGCTCTCTATAGCCTGACGCTACCGCACACGCCTGCTCCCGCGAAAGGGCTGTCGGTGCAGGTTCGCGATCTCTTCTGCGCGGATGCCTTTGCGCTGCTTAAAACCCGCCACTTTTTCGTCTTTTCCGTCTGCGCGATGCTGATCTCCGTCCCGCTGGGGACCTACTACGCCTACACTGCCTCGTATCTGGCGGATGCGGGTATTGCGGATGTCAGTACCGCCATGTCGTTCGGGCAGATGTCTGAGATCTTCTTCATGCTGGTCATTCCGCTGCTGTTCCGCCGCCTGGGCGTGAAAATCATGCTGCTGATCGGCATGCTGGCGTGGTTTGTGCGCTACGCCATGTTTGCGCTGGGCGTGAGTGAAGAGGGGCGCATCCTGCTCTATCTCGGCATTCTGCTGCACGGCGTCTGCTACGATTTCTTCTTTGTCGTCGGCTTTATCTATACCGACCGGGTCGCAGGCGAAAAGGTCAAAGGTCAGGCGCAGAGCATGATTGTGATGTTCACCTACGGCATCGGCATGCTGCTTGGCTCGCAGATATCCGGCGCGCTCTATAACCGCCTGGTGGCCGGGCAGGCCGTTCCGCAGGCGTGGGTCACGTTCTGGTGGATCCCGGCGGTGGCTGCCGCGGCGATCGCGCTGATTTTCCTTCTCACGTTTAAGTATGACGATGACAAGGCGTAATGTTCTGGAGGTGGTATGAGAAAGATTAAGGGACCGGGTATTTTTCTGTCGCAATTTATTGGTGTGAATGCACCGTTCAACAGGCTCGACGGGCTGGCGGGCTGGGCGGCAGCGATGGGCTATAAGGCGGTGCAGATCCCCTGTAACCATCCGGCTATTTTTGATGTGCAGAAAGCGGCGGAAAGCCAGACCTATTGTGATGACCTCACCGGCACGCTGGCGGAGCACGGGCTGGTGATCAGCGAGCTGTCGACCCATCTGGAAGGCCAGCTTGTGGCGGTAAACCCGGTGTACAGTGACGCGTTTGACCACTTCGCCCCTGCAGCCGTACGCGGCAATGACGCCGCCCGGCAGGCATGGGCCACAGAAAAACTGACACAGGCCGCCGTGGCCTCGGCGAGATTAGGCCTGAAGGCGCACGCCACCTTCTCCGGCTCGCTGGCATGGCCGTTTTTCTACCCGTGGCCGCCGCACAATGAGCAGCGTTTTCAGGCGGCGTTCCAGGAACTGGCAACCCGCTGGCGCCCGATTCTGGACGCCTTTGACGAGCAGGGCGTGAACGTCTGCTTTGAGCTGCATCCGGGGGAAGATCTGCACGATGGAGTGACCTTTGAGCGTTTTCTGGCGCTTGTTGATAACCACCCGCGCTGCAACATTCTCTACGACCCAAGCCATATGCTGCTCCAGCAAATGGACTACCTGACCTTTATCGACATCTACCATGCGCGTATTAAAGCGTTTCACGTGAAGGATGCCGAGTTTCGCCCCAACGGGCGCAGCGGCGTCTACGGCGGCTACCAGCCGTGGCTCAACCGGGCCGGGCGGTTCCGCTCACTGGGGGACGGGCAGATCGACTTCAAAGGCATCTTCAGCAAGCTGACCCAGTACGACTACGACGGCTGGGCGGTGCTGGAGTGGGAGTGCTGCCTGAAGGATGGCGATACCGGCGCGAGGGAAGGCAGCGAGTTTATCCGCCGTCACATCATTCCGGTCTCCGGGCGTGCGTTTGATGATTTTGCCGCAGGGGGTAACGATGATTAACGTCGGCATTATCGGCAGCGGGTTTATCGGCCCGGCGCATATCGAGGCGCTTCGGCGTCTCGGGTTTGTGCAGGTGGTGGCGCTCTGCGACGGTACGTTTGCCGAGGCGCAGGCAAAAGCGCGTCAGCTTAACGTGCCGCACGCCTTCGACAGCGTGGAGGCGTTGCTTGCACATCCGGATTTACACGTGGTGCACAACTGCACGCCAAACCATCTGCACGCGGAGATTAACCGCCAGATCCTGCGCGCGGGAAAGCACGTATTCTCCGAGAAGCCGCTGTGCATGACCCCGGACGAAGCGCGTGAGCTGGTAGCGCTGGCGGAGCAGGCAGGGGTGATTCACGGCGTCAGCTTTGTCTATCGCCAGTTTGCCATGGTGCGCCAGGCCGCAAGCATGATGAGGGCGGGTAGCATCGGGCGGATCTTCGCCGCGCACGGCAGCTATCTGCAGGACTGGATGCTGCTGGAAACGGACTACAACTGGCGGGTGGATGCGGCCCTGGGCGGTGCGTCGCGCGCGGTGGCGGATATCGGTTCGCACTGGTGTGACACGGTGCAGTTTGTTACCGGGCGGCGCATCACCGAGGTGATGGCCGATTTATCCATCGTCTGGCCGACGCGCAAGGCAAACGTGGCAGGCAATCACACCTTCACTCATGACGAAAACGCGCAGTATGAAGACAAGCGGGTCACCACCGAAGACGTTGGCTCAGTCCTGTTCCGCTTTGACGACGGCAGCAAAGGCTGCTTTAGCGTTTCGCAGGTGAGCGCCGGGCGCAAAAACCGTCTGACATTTGAAATCAACGGCAGCGAAAGGTCGGTGGCATGGGATCAGGAGGTGCCGCAACAGCTGTGGATTGGCCACCGCGCACAGGCCAATCAGACGCTCAGTGACGATCCGGGTCTGATGAACCGCGATGTGGCCGACAGCGCTCACTTCCCCGGCGGGCACATCGAAGGCTGGCCCGATGCGTTTAAAAACATGATGGCGCAGTTTTACCGTGCCGTGCAGGCCGGCGTGATGCCCGAACGGCCCGAGTTTGCGACGTTCCACGACGGGGCGAACGTGATGTATATCATTGATGCCATTGTGAAAAGCCATCAGCAGCAGCGCTGGGTTCGTGTGCAAGCGTAACGCGTTGCCCGGTTCGCCGGGCAACGAATTTATGGTAGCCTGCATAAAACGTTAACCGCAGGAAGTGCCGTCGCTATGTCAATTCAGAAAATCGCTCAGCTTGCCGGGGTGTCCGTGGCAACGGTCTCGCGCGTGCTTAACAACAGCGATACCGTGAAGGCGAAAAACCGCGAGCGCGTTCTGCAGGCCATTAAAGAGAGCAATTACCAGCCCAACCTGCTGGCACGCCAGCTGCGCACCGCGCGCAGCTATATGATCCTGGTGATGGTCTCGAATATCGCCAACCCGTTCTGTGCCGAAGTGGTGAAGGGCATTGAAGAGGAAGCCGAGAAGAACGGCTACCGTATTTTGCTGTGCAATTCCGGGTCTGATATCGAACGCTCCCGCTCGGGGTTAAGCCTGCTGTCGGGCAAAATCGTCGACGGCATTATCACCATGGATGCCTTCTCAAAATTGCCTGAACTTGCCGCCCTGATCGGCTCCGCGCCGTGGGTGCAGTGCGCCGAATACGCCGATGCCGGAACGGTCTCCTGCGTGGGCATCAATGATGTGGACGCGTCACAGCATGCCATCAGCCAGCTTGCCGACGGCGGACGCAAACGTATCGCGATGATCAATCACGATCTCAGCTACAAATATGCCCGCCTGCGCGAACGCGGCTACAAAAGCGTGCTCCACCTGCGGGATCTGGATTATCAGGCGGTGGAATATGCCCGCGATCTCAGCTCCAGCGCGGGCATGGCGGCGATGCAAAATCTGCTGAAGGACAACCCGCCGGACGCGGTATTTGCCGTGTCCGATACCCTTGCGGCAGGAGCGCTGCGTGCCATACAGCAGGTGGGGCTGCGCGTGCCGGAGGATATCGCGGTGGTAGGGTTTGACGGTACGGAGCTGGCGGAGATGATCTCGCTGACCACCATTGAACAGCCTTCGCGGGATATCGGGCGCAAGGCAGTCGATCTGCTGTTGAATAAAATCGACAACCCGGATGCGCCCACGGAGAGGGTGATGCTGGACTGGCGCTTTATTTCCCGCGCCAGTACCTGATTATTGTGCGATGCCACCCGCCAGGGAGCGAATATCGTTCCCGGTGGGGGACTGATGAATACGCAGACCAAATTCATCCACCACGGCAAAAATATGGTCGAAGATGTCAGCCTGAATCTCTTCATATTCCGCCCAGACCACCGTGTTGGTGAAGGCATATATTTCAATCGGCAGACCATTTGCGTCAGGCGCCAGCTGGCGCACCATCAGCGTCATATCTTTACGAATACGCGGGTGGTTACGCAGATATTCATTCAGATAGGCGCGGAAGGTGCCGATATTGGTCATCTTGCGCAGGTTTAATACCGATTCCCCTTCACCGTTTTGCTGATTCCACAGGTTTATTTCCTCATGTCGCGCGGCCAGATAAGGCTTCAGCAGTTTCGCCTGAATCAGCTTCTGCTGCTCCTGCTCGTCGAGGAAGTGAATGCTGGTGGTGTCGATATTCAGGCTGCGCTTAATGCGTCGCCCGCCGGAGGCAGACATGCCGCTCCAGTTGATGAACGCGTCGGAGACCAGCGCCCACGTCGGAATGGTGGTGATGGTGTTATCGAAGTTGCGGACTTTAACCGTGGTGAGACCAATGTCCGTCACCGTGCCGTTAGCGCCGTATTTCGGCATCTCCAGCCAGTCGCCGAGCTTGAGCATATCGTTAGCGGAGAGCTGAATACCGGCGACCAGCCCCAGAATAGGGTCTTTAAACACCAGCATGAGTACCGCTGCCATGGCCCCCAGGCCGCTTATCAGAATGGCGGGTGACTGGCCGATCAGCAGGGAGATGATTAAGATCCCCACCAGAATGGCGCTCACCAGCTTGATCCCCTGGAAGATCCCCTTCAGCGGCAGCTGTGAGGCGGTCGCCATTTTCTGCGACAGATTAAAAATCACGTCCAGCAGCGAGAAGAAAGAGAGCAGGGCATACACCATCACCCACAGCTTCGCGCAGGTGGTGAGCATTTCCGCTGCTTCGCTGCCTTTGTGCAGCCACAGTACCGCCTGAACGTTGACGATTATCCCCTGAAGGGTAAACGCCAGGCGGTGAAATAACTTGTTCTGCGTAATGATCTGCAACCATAAATGGCTGCTGGCCTGCGCGCGTTTCTCGAAAGCGCGGAGCACCACTTTGTGTAGAATAAAATGAACAATGATGGCGGTAAGAAAAATAATACCAAAGATAATCACTAACGAGGTGGTGTGATTAATTTCAATCCCTAACTCTTCAACCTGAGCAATTAATTCCTGCATAACGTCTCCTGTATTGATGCAGCCCCATAATGGCGGCTGCGGATCTATTATGCAAATTCGCGGCTTATTTGGTGGCGTGGCAGGTTTTCACCACCAGCAGGCACAGACGATGGCGCATACGTAACGTTGCCAGCCCCAGCACGATCATCATGCCGGTTTCCACGGCGAGGAAGACGTTAATCGCCTGGGTGTAATCGCCGTGGTGGTTTTGCAGCGCGTGCAGCAGGATCGCACCAAAAATCGCCGGGCCAAGCCCCAGGGCGGCCTGCTGCAGCGTACTTAAAATCGCGCTGGCCGCCCCGGCATCGTCAGGCTGAATGTCGCGCATCCCGATGCGGTAGAAGCTGTTGACGATCAGCGCCTGCCCATAGCCAACCAGCCCGGTTGCCGGTGCCAGCGTCAGCGCCGTGTTGTCCATGCCCCAGAGACGGAAGGTGGCAATCAGCGCCAGCAGGCCGATAATCTGAATCGCCAGCCCGGTCAGCAGAATCGAGCTGGTGCTGTAGCGGGCAATCAGACGCGGGGCAAACCATGCCGATATAAAATAGGTCACCCCCAGGGCGATAAAACTGTTCCCCGACTGCCACGGTGCCATTCCCAGACCGGTTTGCATGGTCAGCGCCATACAGAACATAAACCCGGACCAGACGCTGAAAAAGAGCAGCGCAATCAGCACGCCAAAGCGGATGCTGCGAAGCTGCATCAGACGCGGCGGGATCAGCGGATGGGCATCCTCACGCTCTTTTTTACGGGCATTTAAGACCATCAGATACCCCAGCGGGATAATCGCCATCAGTGCGGCCTTCAGCGGCCAGGACCAGTGCCACTGCGGGCCGAGGGCCATTGGAAACAGCAGGCAGCAGAGAATGACGGCCAGCAGGACGATGCCCGTCCAGTCAATGCGCGACGGGGTTTCGCGACGGGTTTCCGGCACATAGCGACGGCTCAAGCCCAGAACCACCAGACAGATGGGCACGTTGATAAAGAAGGCGTTACGCCAGCCCAGCCCGGCGATATCTGCCGACACCAGCCAGCCGCCGCCCATCTGCCCGACGATAAACGCAATGCCGCCGATACCGCCAAACAGGCTGATCGCTTTCGCATGGGCCGTGCCTTTTAGCGTCACGTGCAGCGTGGCAAGGATTTGTGGCACGATCAGCGCCGCTCCTGCGCCCTGAATGATGCGCGCAGCAAGCAGTTGCTCAATGGTTCCCGCCATTCCACACAGCAGCGACGCCAGGCCAAAACTTGCCACGCCCCACATAAACAGACGACGGCGCCCGAGGTTATCCCCGAGCTTGCTGCCAAGGGCAAGGCAGACGGCGAAGGC
The DNA here is from genome assembly GCF_000025565.1 of Enterobacter cloacae subsp. cloacae ATCC 13047. NCBI lineage: Bacteria > Pseudomonadati > Pseudomonadota > Gammaproteobacteria > Enterobacterales > Enterobacteriaceae > Enterobacter > Enterobacter cloacae. Next base: position 3,224,303 of record NC_014121.1, on the reverse strand, counting down.
CACGCCGTAGAGCGCGACAATCAGCTCCAGTTCGGTGGCGGTGGCGTGCAAGGAGTGGGTGATAGCGTCCAGCGCCACGTTGGTGATCGAGGTATCAATCAGCGGCAGCATCTGGCCGGTTAACAGCAATATCAGGCCTGCGCGACCCGGTGAAACAACTGACGTATTCATGGTAACTCCATTGCGTCATTCAACAGATGGTCGTAGCATCAACGATCTGATAAACGGGTACCAGTTCTTGCTTATACTGGTACTGGCACTACCATGCAGGGGGAGTTATGGCGCTGATGTCTGAACCTGTTGTCTCACTCAAGGACGACACGCGAAAACAGCTGGGGGCATTTTTACGCGCCCGGCGTGAGAGCCTTGATCCACAGCGTCTTGGATTGCCGCGCAGCGGCCGCCGCCGCACGCCGGGGCTGCGCCGTGAAGAGGTGGCTTTGCTGGCTGACGTGGGCGTGACCTGGTACACGTGGCTGGAGCAGGGCAGAGATGTTAATCCCTCCAGCACCGTGATGGCGGCAGTGGCAAAAGCGCTGCAATGCACCCCGACCGAGACGCGCCACCTTTTTGTGCTGGCCGGATTGCCGCCGGGTGAAGCGCCACAGGCGACGGGCTGCGAGGGGATCAGCGAGGGCACGCGTCGCCTGCTTGATACCCTCATGCCGAAACCCGCCAGCATCCAGAAACCCAACTTCGATATCGTGGCGTGGAACGACAGCTTCGGGCACTTAATGGGCGTCGATTTCAATGCGATCCCGCCGGAAGATCGCAACTGTATTTATCTTTTCCTCACCCATCCCGCATGGCGTGCGCGGCTTGGCAAGCGTGACGACGTGCTGCCGATCTTTGTCTCCTATTTCCGCGCGGCGATGGCCGAGCACCGGGGCGATCCGCTGTGGGAAGCGAAACTGGCGCGATTCTTTGCAGTGTCTGAGGAATTTAAAACCCTGTGGCATCAGCGCAACGACGTGCGCGGAGTGGAGAATCAGCTCAAGCTGTTTACCCATCCTGAGCTGGGCGAGTTTACCCTGCAGCAGATGTACTGGTACTCTGCACCGCGTAATGGATCGCGGCTGCTGGTCTATCTGCCGGTGGATGACGCGGGGGAGAGGGCGATGGAATGGCTGGCGGAGCAGGCAAAATGAAGGTAACCCGAAAACAGGAGCGGCTTTTGCGCCGCGCGCTCAACGAATGGCAGCAGGAAGGCACATTAAGCGCTGACGAGCATCAGCGTCTGGCGGGCACCTTGACACGCGTCACCATGGACTGGCAGCGGCTCAGCCGCTATGCCTTCTGGACGGCGCTGGCCTGCGTGATTATTGCTATCGGCAGCCTGTTCTCCGACAGTGAACTGATGGCGCGCATTATTGCATTCTTCTCTTTCTCCTCCATCGCCCGCATCGGGCTGCCTGCGCTGGTTGCCGTGCTGTTTTATCTGTGGGGCTTCAGCCGACAGCGGCGTGAAACCCAGTGGCATTACAGCACTGAAGCCATGCTTTTTCTCGGCGTGCTCTTTACCGCCATCGCACTCTGGCAACTCGGGGAGCGTCTGGATAACGGCAGCGGCCATATCGCACCGCTGTTCCTGGCGGGATGTGCGGTTTACGGGCTGGTGGGCTTCTTTGGTCGCTCTGGCCTGGTGTGGCTGTTTTTTCTGCTCTCACTCGGTAACTGGTTTGGTGCGGAGACGGGCTATATGTCCGGCTGGGGCGCCTACTGGCTGGGAATGAACTACCCGGTACGCTTTATCTTCTTCGGCGGTGCGCTGCTGGCACTGTGCTGGCTGCTGCGCGGAAGGCTACAGGCGCGCCATCTATACACGACCAGCAAAGCGATGGGGCTCACGTATCTGTTTGTCGCCCTGTGGATCATGTCGATTTTCGGCAACTACGATATCGATAACTGGTATGGCGTTACGCAGGCTTCGCTGCTGCCGTGGGCGCTGCTGTTCGCCGTGGCGGCGGTGCTCTGCATTTACATCAGCCTTAAAACCGACGACGGCATGCTGCGCGGTTTTGGCCTGACCTTCCTCGCCATTAACCTCTACACCCGCTACTTCGAATACTTCTGGGACGGGATGAACAAAGTGGTGTTCTTCCTGCTCCTCGCGGCGTCGCTGGCGGTGATTGGGCGCTATGCAGAACGAATCTGGCACGCCGGTAACCCGGCCAGGTAAGTTTTTTGCGAGAAGGATTCAGGGAATCGACGTGGACTCGGTTGATCCTGGCGCAAACGTGTAAGGTAAATCACGAAAGGTGAAATTAGCCTTTAATGCAAATTGCCTTATATGTTAATATCGTCAGGGATGAATAACCATGTTCAGACTTATCGTTCATCATGCGGTTCGGGAGGAGATCCTCGCATTGCCTGCGGTGGTACAGGCGAAGTTGATTCGCCAGCTAGATAAATTGCGTACTCATCCAACCGCATTGAGGGAGCCTGATAGCAAGCCGTTGCCACATGGCTTGTTTGAAATAAGAACAATTGGGCTGCTCCATAGTCGCGGAATTTATGTCTATCAACGGGAGAAGACCATTTTTCTGTTGCGGGTCTTTATTAAGAAGACGCAAAAAACCCCCTCCGCTGAAATCCGTCTGGCACTGAAGAGACAACAGGAGATGTTAGATGAGCAAGAAGATTATTAACTGGGACGAATTAAGAGCAGAGTTATTAAGTGATTCCGAGGTACAGGCATCTTTTGATGCGGAAGAGCGTAAAGCGCGTCTGCGTGACATGCTGGCGCAATGGCGAAACCAGGCCGGACTGACGCGTGCGCAGGTGGCAGAGAGGATGGGGGTTAGCGCGCCAACGGTTTCACGAATGGAAGCAAATATCACACGAGCCAGTCTGGATACCTTAACGCGTTATGCGCTGGTGTGTGGGGTAAAGCATCCGCAGATCACGCTTTATTAACAGCTGGCACGCCGGGATCCAGCGTGCCAGTACTGATTAGCACTCAGTCACAATCGTGCTCAGCGGCAGGCGAGATTTTGGCAGCGTGGCGTTGAAATCTTCCACGCTGTGATGCCCAACCGGCACCACCACCAGGCTGGTGAAACCTTTCTCTTTCAGGCCGAACTCTTCGTCGAGGATCGCGGCGTCGAAACCTTCAATCGGTACCGCATCCAGGCCCAGTGCAGCCACGCCCAGCAGGAAGTTACCCACGTTCAGATAAACCTGTTTCGCCATCCACTGGTCGTCATCTTTCAGATCCACACGGTGCATGTCAGCGAAGTAGGTACGACCTTTATGGTTCGCCGCTTTGGCTTCTGGCGTGTTGAAACGGCCATCGGCTTCTTCCTGATCCACCACGCGTTCCAGCCAGGCATCATCCATCGCGGTTTTCGCGCAGAACACCACCACGTGAGAAGCGTCCAGCATTTTGCGCTCGTTGAAGACGTAAGTGCCTGCGGCAGATTTCGCCACGCGAGCTTTACCTTCCTCGGTGCTGGCGACAATAAAGTGCCACGGCTGGGAGTTGGTGCTGGACGGGCTGTATTGCAGCAGGGTTTTGATCTTTTCCGCTTCGTCTGCGGTCAGTTTTTTAGCGGGGTCGAACGCCTTGGTGGAGTGGCGTTTCAGGGCGACAGAAATAATATCCATAACAACTCCTGGTAATGAAATTCGCCCGCACGCGGGCGCGAAAGGAGAGCAGATTACAGCGAGACGCGGAAAAAGATAAGTGCGATTCGAGCGCTTATACTGTTCGTCTCAGACGAACAATCAAACCGGTCTGATCCACTTCTGGTCTTTTTTCGGCAGCTTATCCACCACCAGATTCCACGAGTCATTGATGAGATCGGTCACCAGTTCTGGCGTGACGTCGTCGGTACCGTAGAGGGAAATCCAGTGTTTTTTATTGAGGTGATAGCCCGGTTCCACCCCGCGATAAATCTGCTGGTTTAACAGCGATTTTTCCGGGTCTGACTTCAGGCTGACGTGGGGCCGTCCATGTACGGTGCCCATCAGCATAAAAATTTTTCCGCCTATCTTAAACACATCGTATTCTGGCCCAAACGGCCAGCAGTGTTCGGTGAAAGGCAGCTCCAGCGCCACGCGTTTGGCGTGCTCCTGCAGGGATTTACTGTCCATCGCTCTCTTCCTGGGCAAGCCCGCGCCACATAACCTCAAACCCGAGCGCTTTAAAATCGACGGCGCGAGAAGGATCGCGGGTGGCAAATTCCATTGTGGATTCGGCAAGCGATAAGAAAAGCGCATCGCCAAAGGTTTTAAACTCATCGGACATAAATACCTGGCGCACCGAGCGGCGGCAGAGTTCATGCAGCTCCGGGAACATCTCTTTCACCGCCAGTTCCGTTTCGGCGCTCAGCTTTTCACTCACGCCTATCTGGCGGATTGCCGCATGCGCCACGGGGTTACGAATCCCCCAGTCCACATAGCTGTTCCAGATGTTTCGCGTATGCTCTTTCGGTGTGGTAAGGCTGCGATCCAGATTAGAGAGCATTGATTGACAGAGGTCCTGCTTGAGGTGCAGGTAGAGGGCATTCAGCAGATCGTCTTTGGTAGCAAAGTAGCGGAACAGGGTACCTTCGGCGACGCCCGCTTTACGGGCAATTAACGCCGTTGAGGCGGCAATACCTGACTGCGCAAATGCCGCGGTTGCGGCGTCCAGTAAGGCCTGTTTTTTATCTTCACTCTTCGGACGTGCCACTAAATTTTTCCTCCTGTCAATTGTAAAAACCCTGATTGAAACACGTGCTTTGACCCGCTGCAACGCGGAATGTCAAAGATCGAAAACGTCTTGACGACTTTATCATCATATCTATAATGAGTGCTTACTCACTCATAATCAAGTTCAGCCCGCGCAAACCATCGGATGGGGCGCGTTTTCGGGTCAGGATATGAAAAAGTCCCTCTTCATCTGCGTGGTGTTTGTCATGATTATTGCTTCAGCCGCGAGTTTACCGTTTGTTCTGAATGCCGGATTTGGTCAGCCACCGCAGGGTGCGCAGCTCACGGAAGTGGAGGCCTCGCCGCAGTATCGCGACGGCAAATTCCACAATACGTTGCCCACGCCAGGCTATAACGGCGACAAAAATATGCTGGTGGCGATGTGGGAGTTCCTGACCAAAAAGACCGAAAACGCCCGTCCTGCACAGCCGCTGCCGCTGGTGAAAACCGATCTCGCAAGCCTGCCGCGGGAGCAGGAGACGCTGGTGTGGCTCGGTCACTCCTCCTGGTATATGCAGCTGGCGGGGAAACGGATCCTTATCGACCCCGTTCTCGGGAATTACGCCGCGCCGTTTTCATTCCTCAACAAAGCCTTCGCCGGGGAATATCCCTGGCAGGCGAGCAGCATGCCGGAGATCGACCTGCTGATCATTTCGCACGATCACTACGATCACCTGGATTACGCCACCATCACGGCGCTGCTGCCAAAGGTGAAACGCGTGGTCACTCCGCTGGGCGTGGGATCGCACCTGCGTTACTGGGGAATGAAGCCGGAGATTATTGAAGAGCGCGACTGGAACCAGTCGGTGCGCATCAGCGAGGCGCTGACGGTACATGTACTGCCTGCGCGTCACTTCTCCGGGCGCGGCATCAAGCGCAATCAAACCCTGTGGGGCAGTTTTATGTTCGTTACGCCCGAACAGAAGATTTATTACAGCGGCGATTCAGGTTACGGGCCGCATTTTAAGGCCATCGGCGAGCAGTTTGGCGAGGTGGATTTAGCCATTATGGAAAACGGTCAGTACGACCAGGACTGGAAGTACATCCATATGCTGCCGGAAGAGACGGCGCAGGCCTCGGTGGATCTGAACGCGAAAGCCGTGGTGCCGGGACATAACGGGCGCTTCGTGCTGGCGAAACATACCTGGAACGATCCGCTGATCCAACTGGCAAAAGCCAGCAAGGACAAAAATTATCGGCTGTTGACACCCGCGCTGGGCGAGCCTGTCCGGGTGAGTGATCCCACGCAAACATTTCGTGAGTGGTGGGAATAATGATCAATCAGGAAGCTGAAGGGGAGAGCAGTATGACCATTTCCGCTCAAGTCATCGACACTATCGTCGAGTGGATCGACGATAACCTGCACCAGCCATTACGTATCGAAGAGATTGCCCGCCATGCGGGTTACTCGAAATGGCACCTGCAGCGGCTGTTTATGCAATACAAAGGGGAGAGTCTGGGGCGCTATATCCGTGAACGCAAGCTGCTGCTGGCGGCGCGGGATCTGCGCGAATCAGACGCCCGGGTATACGACATCTGCCTGCGTTACGGGTTTGACTCGCAGCAGACCTTCACTCGCATCTTCACCCGCACGTTCAACCAGCCGCCTGGGGCGTATCGTAAAGAGAACCACAGCAGGGCACACTGAGCTGTTTTACCCGGTGGCGGTTTCGCCTGACCGGGCCTGCATCACGCTTACGACGCCAGAGAAAACCAGCGGCGCCAGACGAAACGCAGCACAAAGAATTCGATGGCGCCGAGCAGTAAGAACCACACGCAGAACAGAATGGTGTAGAGCTGGTTAAGGTCGACCATGTGGAAGGTCTGAACCAGCTTCTGCGCCAGCACCAGCCCGAGAGAGGGTGCCGGTAGCAGCAGGCACGAAAGCAGGGCCAGCAATAAAATGCCGCCCGCAGTGAGCAGCGATTCTAACGGGTGTTTCATCGTAATGTTAATCGTCAGTTAAAAATGTCATTGTCCGGCATCCCGGAACGTAAAGCAATATAAACCCACCCACCCGGTTTCACTGAAATAATCACCGCTTATCAGCTTCTTATTCGTAAAATAAAAATAAATCCTCACGCGCGATTAAAACAATATCGCGTTATGTCAATTAATGTCTGGATTACGAAAATAATTTTACAAAGGAATAGGTGCTATATCCAATTAACGTTGCAATAACAATGGCTGCGATAATGTATAACGCCAGACGGCGTCCGCGATAAATACCAAACATGGTTCCTCCTCGTTTAAAGTTGGTTTAGAAATATTTTGTAAAAATTGGCTCATCGAAATAGTTTTATGCAGTTTTGAATAACCGAGAAGTCATTATATTGCGGTAGATCAATTTTACTCGCAAGACTTTAAAATGAATTTATTTTAGCCCGAAAGGAATTCAGGCTTCAGTTCACCGGATATTGAAGGAAAAATACGATGACCGAAAAAAAATTGTCCCCGAACGTGCCGCCTTCCGGCGGGCTGGCATACCAGCAGACCGTAGAGCAGGTGCTTGCGCACACCCAGAGCCAGGCCACAGGTCTGGAGCGTGCAGAGGCGCAGGCGCGTTTGCAAAAACATGGCCCGAATGCGCTGCCAGAGAAAAAAGGTAAACCCGCCTGGCTGCGTTTTTTAGCCCATTTTAATGATGTTCTGATTTATGTCCTGCTGGCCGCAGCCGTATTAACGGCAATAATGGGCCACTGGGTTGATACGCTGGTTATTTTAGGCGTGGCGGTGATCAATGCGTTAATTGGTCATATTCAGGAAAGCAACGCGGAAAAATCGTTGAAGAGTATTCGTAATATGCTCTCCAGCGAGGCGCGTGTTATTCGCGATGGCAACCATGAAACAATACCCACAACTGAAATAGTTCCGGGCGATATTATTGTTTTACGTGCGGGGGATCGTATTCCCGCAGATATGCGCTTAATCGAAGCACATAATTTACGCGTGGAAGAGGCGATTCTCACCGGCGAATCAACGGTGGTAGATAAACACACCAACCCGCTGAACGGTGAACTGCCGTTGGGCGATCGCACTAACCTGGTCTTCTCGGGCACCACCGTAAGCGCGGGTGGGGGGATCGGCGTGGTGATTGCCACCGGGCAGGAGACCGAGCTTGGCCACATCAACCAGATGATGGATGGGATTGAAAAACACCGCACGCCGCTGCTGGTACAGATGGACAAGCTGGGCAAGGCTATCTTCGCCATTATTCTGGCGATGATGGCGGCGCTGTTTATCTTCAGCCTGGTGTTCCGCGAGATCCCAATGGGCGAGCTGCTGCTCTCGCTGATTAGCCTGGCGGTGGCGTCCGTACCGGAAGGTCTGCCGGCGATTATCTCCATTATCCTCTCGCTGGGTGTACAGGCGATGGCGCGCAAGCGGGCGATTATCCGCAAGCTGCCAACGGTTGAAACCCTGGGGGCGATGACCGTGGTCTGCTCGGATAAAACCGGCACCCTGACCATGAACGAAATGACGGTGAAGGCCATCATCACCGCTGACGCCTGCTACCGCGTGGACGGCAACAGCTACGAGCCGGTGGGCAACATTTACCTGGAAGGCAGCGACGAGCCGATGCAGATCCAGCCGGACACCGTGCTGGAGCAGTACCTGCGCACCATCGACCTGTGCAATGACAGCCAGCTGATTCAGGACGAGCGCGGCCTGTGGGGCATCACCGGTGGGCCGACCGAAGGCGCGCTGAAGGTGCTGGCGGCGAAAGCCCACCTCGCGCCGGTCATGACCACGTTGATTAACAAAATCCCGTTCGACTCGCAGTACAAGTACATGAGCACCCACTACCAGATTGGCAGTGAGGAGCAAATCCTGATCACCGGCGCGCCGGATGTGATTTTCGCCCTCTGCGCACAGCAGCAGACCCGCAACGGTGCGCAGGCGTTTGACCGTGCGTACTGGGAAAGCGAGATGGAGCGCTATGCGCGCCAGGGGCTGCGTATGGTGGCCGCAGCGTTCAAACCGGCAAACGGCGAGCAGGCGCTGACGCATGACGATCTCAGCCACGGTCTGATCTTCCTCGGTATCGCCGGGATGATGGATCCACCGCGCCCGGAAGCCATTGACGCCATTAACGCCTGCCAGCAGGCGGGGATCCGCGTGAAGATGATCACCGGCGATCACCCGCAGACGGCAATGAGCATTGGCCAGATGCTGGGGATCACCAACAGCGAGCAGGCGGTGACCGGCTACCAGCTGGAGAAGATGGATGACACCGAGCTGGCGGACGCGGCGGTGAAGTATGACATCTTCGCCCGTACCAGCCCGGAGCATAAGCTGCGCCTGGTGAAAGCGCTGCAGGACAAAGGCGAAATCGTCGGCATGACCGGCGACGGCGTGAACGATGCCCCGGCGCTGCGTCAGGCGGACGTGGGTATTGCGATGGGCATCAAAGGCACGGAAGTGACCAAAGAGGCGGCGGACATGGTCCTGACGGACGATAACTTCGCCACCATTGCCAGCGCGGTAAAAGAGGGGCGTCGTGTCTACGACAACCTGAAGAAAACCATTCTGTTCATCATGCCAACTAACCTGGCGCAGGGGCTGCTGATTGTGATTGCGCTGCTGGCGGGGAACATCATTCCGCTCACGCCGGTACTGATTCTGTGGATGAACATGGCAACCTCCGCCACGCTCTCCTTCGGCCTGGCGTTTGAAGCCGCCGAGCGCAACATCATGCGCCGTCCGCCGCGTCAGACCGGGCAGCATGTGATGGACGCGTATGCCGTGTGGCGCGTGGCCTTTGTGGGCACCATGATTGCCATCGCCGCCTTTGCGCTGGAAGCCCTGCTGGCCCCGCGCGGTCACAGCGCGGAGTTCATCCGCACCGTGCTGCTGCAGATGCTGGTCTGTGCCCAGTGGGTGTACATGATCAACTGCCGCAATACCGAAGGGTTCTCCCTGAACCGCGGCCTGCTGGCAAACAAAGGGATCTGGCTGGTTACCGGCGTGCTGTTCCTGCTTCAGGCGGCCATCATCTACCTGCCGTTTATGCAGATGCTGTTCGGGACGGAAGCGCTGCCGCTGCGCTACTGGTTCGTAACGCTTGCGGTAGCGGGCGTGATGTTCTTCGTCGTCGAAATCGAGAAGCGACTCACCCGCAGGTTCCGTAAGGCTGCATAACCTTTTGCCCTCACCCTAACCCTCTCCCACAGGGAGAGGGGACCCTGACCTCCCTCTCCCGGTGGGAGAGGGCCGGGGTGAGGGCAACAACCCTGAGGTACTCCCATGAAATTCCCACTCCTGTTCGCACTGCTTACCTTCACCCTGCCACCTGCCTTTGCCGCCGCCATCCCTGTTCGCGTTGCCACCGTGGAACAAACTACCCACGCTGCTGAACGCCAGATCCCGGGCCGCATCGAGGCGATTCACACCGTTGAGTTGCGCGCACGCACGGAAGGCGTGATAACCAAAATCAACTTCCGCGACGGGCAATATGTGAAAAAAGGCGACGTGCTGTTCGAACTGGATGATGCCGAGCCGCGTGCTGCCGTGCGTCTGGCCCAGGCCGAGGTGACAAGCGCCGAAGCCACGCTGCGGCAGGCGCAGCAGCAGCTCTCCCGTTTTGAAAGCCTGGGCAACAACAACGCCATCAGCCGCCACGATGTGGATAACGCCCGTATGCAGCGCGATGTCGCCCGCGCCGCGCTGGAGCAGGCGAAAGCCCGGCTGGAAACCCGCAACGTGACGCTGGGGTACACGCGCATCACGTCACCGATTGCTGGGCGCGTGGGGCACAGCAACTTCCACGTCGGCAGCCTGGTCAACCCCGCAAGCGGTGTACTGGTGGATGTGGTGCAGCTGGATCCGATCCGCATCGCTTTTGCGCTGGAAGAGGGCACCTTTGCCGCTAAAGTCGGCAAGCATACCGATCTCCGCACCATGAAGCAGGCCTGGCAGGCATTAATTGACAGCAACGGCCAGCGCATCGTCGGCGAGCTGACGTCGGTGGACAACCGCATCGACCCGCGCACCGCCAGCGTGATGCTGCGCGCCGAATTCGCCAATCCACGCCATCAGCTGCTGCCCGGCGGCAATGTGAATGTTTTTCTGCGGCCCGCCAGCGCAACGCCGGTTATGACGCTGCCCGCCGCTGCCGTACAGCAGAATGACGACGGTTTCTTCGCCTGGGTGGTAAACGCCGACGGCAAGGCGGAAAAACGTCCGCTGACGGTCGCCGGACAGATCGGGCAGCAGTTCCAGATCGCCTCTGGCGTACAGCCTGGTGAGCGAGCGATCGCTGACGGCGTGCAGCGTGTTCAGCCCGGCGCTGCCGTCCAGATACTGAATTAAGGAGCCATCATGCTGACGTTTTTCATCAAACGCCCGCGCTTTGCGATGGTGATTGCGCTGGTCATTACCCTGTTGGGGGCTATCGCGCTGAAGCTGATCCCGGTGGAGCAGTATCCGCAGATCACGCCGCCGGTCGTGAATGTGTCAGCGTCATGGCCGGGGGCCAGCGCGGCTGACGTGGCCGAGGCCATCGCCACGCCGCTGGAGACCCAGCTTAACGGCGTGGACCACATGCTGTATATGGAGTCCACCAGTTCGGATGAAGGCACCTACAGCCTGAACATCACGTTTGCTGCCGGGACAGACCCGGATCTGGCCGCCATCGACGTGCAAAACCGCGTGTCGCAGGCCACGGCACAGCTACCGGCCGAGGCACAGCAAAACGGCGTGCAGGTGCGCAAGCGCGCCACCAACCTGATGATGGGGGTAAGTCTTTACTCACCGGAAAACACCCACACGCCGCTGTTTGTCAGCAACTACGCCAGCACTCAGGTGCGCGAGGCGCTGTCCCGTTTGCCCGGCGTCGGGCAGGTGCAGATGTTTGGCGCGCGCGACTACAGCATGCGCATCTGGCTGCGGCCCGATCGCATGAACGCGCTCAACGTCACCACCGACGACGTGGCGCAGGCGCTGCGCGAGCAGAACGTGCAGGGCGCGGCAGGCCAGGTCGGTACACCACCGGTCTTTAACGGCCAGCAGCAGACCCTGACCATCAACGGGCTGGGGCGCTTAAACCAGGCAGAAGAGTTTGCCAACATCATCATCCGCGCGGGCGAGATGGGGCAACTGGTGCGCCTGCAGGACGTTGCCACCATCGAACTTGGCTCACGCAGCTACAGCTCCGGCGCGCAGTTGAACGGACATGACTCCGCCTACCTTGGTATTTACCCCACTCCGTCTGCTAACGCCCTGCGCGTCGCCGGGGCGGTGCGTGCAGAGCTGGAGCGTCTCTCGACGCGCTTCCCGGACGACCTGGTTTATGAGGTGAAATTCGACACCACCACCTTCGTGGCTGCCACCATTAAAGAGATTGGCGTCTCCCTGGCGCTGACGATGCTGGCGGTGGTGGTGGTCGTCTCCCTGTTCCTGCAGAGCTGGCGCGCCACGCTGATTGTCGCCCTTGCCATTCCGGTGTCGCTGGTGGGCACCTTTGCGGTGCTCTACACGCTTGGCTATTCCGCCAACACGCTCAGCCTGTTCGCCATTATTCTGGCGCTGACCATGGTGGTGGATGACGCCATCGTGGTGGTGGAGAGTGTTGAAACGCTGATGGCGGAAGGGCAGAGCCGGACTGCGGCGACAGCGCTGGCGCTGCGCCAGATTGCCGGGCCGGTGATCGCGACGACGCTGGTGCTGCTGGCGGTATTCGTGCCGGTGGCGTTGCTGCCGGGGATTGTCGGCGAACTGTACCGCCAGTTTGCGGTCACGCTCTCCACCGCCGTAACGCTCTCAAGCCTGGTGGCGCTAACGCTGACACCCGCGCTGTGTGCGCTGCTGCTGCGTCCGCGTCCGGCGCAGCCCGCGGCGATTTTCCGCGGCTTCAACCGGGGGCTGGAGGCCACGCGTAGCCTCTACTCCCGCATGGTGAGTATATTCACCCTTCGTCCGTGGCTGGCACTGCTGGCCACCGCAGGCGCGGCGGCTGTGGTGGTGTTCAGCTTTATGTCGATGCCTAAAGGCTTCCTGCCGCAGGAAGATCAGGGCTACTTCTTCGCCAGCGTTCAGTTGCCGGAAGCGGCCTCGCTGGAGCGCACCGAGGCGGTGATGGCTACGGCACGCGAATTAATTGCTAAACATCCGGCGGTGGAAGACGTGATTCAGGTCTCCGGGTTTAACATCCTCAACGGCACCAGCGCCTCCAACGGCGGGTTTATCTCCATCATGCTGAAGGACTGGAGCGAGCGTCCGCCGCTGGATGACGTGATGGGTACCCTTCAGCGCCAGCTGCTGGCGCTGCCGGAAGCAACCATCATGACCTTTGCCCCGCCGACGCTGCCGGGGCTGGGCAATGCTTCCGGCTTCGACCTGCGTATTCAGGCGCAGGCGGGGCAGAGCCCGGCGGAGCTGGAGCGCATCACCCGCGAGGTGCTGGTGAAAGCCAACCAGCATCCGCAGTTGAGCCGCGTATTCACCACCTGGAGCAGCAACGTGCCGCAGCTGACGCTGATCGTTGATCGCGAGCGTGCGGCGCGTCTCGACGTACCGGTGTCACGCATCTTCAGCAGCCTGCAAACCGCATTTGGCGGCACGCGTGCCGGCGATTTCAGCGTCAACAACCGCGTCTACCATGTGGTGATGCAAAATGAGATGCAGTGGCGCGAGCGCGCCGGGCAAATCAGCGAGCTGTTTGTGCGCAGCAACAACGGTGAGCGGGTGCGCCTGAGTAATCTCGTGACCATCACGCCCACCGTTGGTGCGCCGTTCCTGCAGCAGTACAACCAGTTTCCGTCGGTGTCGGTGAGCGGTTCCGCGGCGGAAGGGGTGAGCAGCAGCACTGCGATGGCGGCGATGGGCGACATTCTGGCGCAGAGCCTGCCCGCCGGGTACGACTACGCCTGGAGCGGCATGTCGTACCAGGAGCAGCAGACCGGCAATCAGGCAATCTGGATCGTGCTGGCGGCGGTGGTGATGGCGTGGCTGTTCCTCGTCGCCCAGTACGAGAGCTGGACGCTTCCGGCGAGCGTAATGCTCTCGGTGCTGTTCGCCATCGGCGGGGCGCTGGTCTGGCTGTGGATAGCCGGCTACGCCAACGACGTGTATGTGCAGATTGGCCTGGTGTTGCTGATAGCCCTTGCTGCCAAGAACGCGATCCTTATCGTCGAGTTTGCCCGCGCGCGGCGCATGGAGGGGATAGCAATTGTCGATGCGGCTCGCGAGGGAGCATCACGCCGCTTCCGTGCGGTAATGATGACGGCGGTATCGTTCATCATTGGCGTCCTGCCAATGATGCTGGCGACCGGGGCGGGTGCCCAAAGCCGTCGCATCATTGGTACTACGGTATTCAGCGGTATGCTGGTGGCGACCGTGGTGGGGATCCTGTTCATCCCCGCACTGTTTGTGCTGTTCCAGCGCCTGCGCGAGTGGGGGCACGGCCTTACGGACTCGTCGCCCACAGCTCGCAGTGCTTCTGAACCAGAGAAATAAGCGAGCCGCCGTCGGCGATAAAGTCCCGCATGCGCTGCGCCTCGCTCTTGCCCTGCTTTAACAGCAGGGCAAGTTCCTTAATCGCGCTCGTCGCGCCGAGTTTCTCGGCCGATGGCGCAACCTGCTCCAGCAGCCAGGCAAGATCTTCCGCCACCGTCTTATGCTCGCCGGTATGCACGTCCGTCAGTATGCCCTCAAGCCCGTAGCGACACGCCTGAAAACGGTTAAAGCGATACAGCAGAAAATCTCTCTCCTGATGCTTATACGGCCGGGTGGTCAGCAGCCAGTGGGATGTCGCCTGGATCAGCCCGGCGATATTGATCGCATGGCCGAGCGTCAGCGGCGTATCCATCACCCGCACCTCAACGGTGCCAAAATGTGGGCTGGGGCGGATGTCCCAGTGCAGATCTTTAATGCTGTCGATCATGCTGGTTGAGCTCAGGCGGCGAAACAGCCCCTCGAACTCCTGCCAGTTGTTGACCCACGGCATCTGCCCGTTATCTGGGAACCCGGAAAAGATATTGAGTCGTGAGGAGGCAAACTTTGTGTCCGTGCCCTGCATGTAGGGTGATGCGGCGGCCAGGGCGATAAAGTGCGGGACAAAGCGTGACAGGCCATGCAGCAGATAAATTGCGTCATCGCCGGTCCGGCACCCGACATGCACGTGCTGGCCAAACACCGTCGCCTGTAAAATCAGATAGCCAAAGCGCTCCAGCGTGATGTTGTAGCGCTCGTCATCGCACACCTCCTGCCGCTGCCACTTCTGGAACGGATGCGTCCCGCCGCCGCAGATCTGAATATGCTGCTCCGCCGCCGCCCGCAAAATGCTCTGCTGCATCATGGAGAACTGTGCCGCCGCCTGATCGATGTTCTGGCACACGCCGGTGGCAATCTCAAGCATGCTTTCGGTGATATCGTGTTTAACTTCACCGCCTTTGATGTCGTCTTTAACGGCGGCGATAAGCGCGGAAGAGTCCTGGCTCAGATCGTATCCCGGTGGGTTAACCACCTGCAGCTCGAGTTCGATGCCAAGGGTATAGGGTTCAGAGGATTTGAAATCGGGTAAAGGCATGGCGCACTCCGTTGTCTGTCGTGTGTTGAGTATAGACAACGACGTGGCGCTCACTTTTTACAGTGGTATAACTGTTAGCAGGCTTAGCGAAAAGGGGAGTTAACCATGTCTGACAATCCAGTGATTGCGCTGATTGGTCCTGGTGCAATTGGTACCACTATCGCCGCGGTGCTACATGACGCTGGCCGCACGCCGCAGTTGTGCGGACGCACCGCACATCCTGAACTGCGTCTGCGCGACGACGAAGGTGAAACGGTCGTGCCGGGTCCGGTATTAACCGACCCGTCCGTCGTCACGCGTCCCGCCGATCTGGTTTTTGTGGCGGTAAAAACGACGCAGAACGCCGACAGCGCCGGGTGGCTGCGCACCCTGTGCGATGAAAACACAGTGGTCTGCGCCCTGCAAAACGGCGTGGAGCAGAAAGCTCAGTTGGAGCCGTGGGTTAATGGCGCAACGGTGCTGCCGTCGGTGGTCTGGTTCCCGGCGCAGCGTGAGCCGGATGCCTCCGTCTGGCTGCGCGCCAAACCGCGCCTGACGCTGCCGGACGTTCCGCAGGCAAAACGGGTGGTAGACGCGTTGCAGGGCACACGCTGTGCGGTTGAGCTGTCGGCTGATTTCGCCACTGTCGCCTGGCGCAAGCTGCTGCAAAACGCGGTGGCCGGGCTGATGGTGCTGGCCAACCGTCGTGCCGGGATGTTTTCGCGCGAGGATATCAGCGCGCTGGGGCTGGCGTATCTGCGCGAAGGCCTTGCTGTCGCCCGTGCCGAGGGGGCAGCGCTCAATGATGACGTTGCGCAGGAGATCCTGGCGAATTTCCAGCGCGCCCCGGCCGATTTAGGCACCTCGATCCTTGCCGACCGTCAGGCCAACCGCCCACTGGAGTGGGATATCCGCAACGGCGTGATCCAGCGCTATGGCCGCGCGCACGGTATTCCGGTGCCCATCAGCGATGTGATAGTGCCGCTGCTGGCGGCGGGGAGCGAGGGGCCGGGCTAACGGCCGCTGTTTTTCCGTTCGGCAAAGTAGTGCGCGGGCGTGGTGCCCATCGCTTTGCGAAACATGGTGATAAACGCATTCACGGATTCATACCCGAGTTTTGTCGCCACATTCTGCACCGGGGCACCGCTCGCCAGCTCCTGCAGGGCGATAATCAGGTGCAGCTGCTGCCGCCATCGCCCAAAGCTCAGCCCGGTCTCGCGCTGCATCAGGCGCGCAAATAAAATAAAAATATATTTAAAATCAATTTTTTCCTGTATTTTTGCTTAAAGGGATGCTATCGAAAATACAACACTGCTCCGGCGATAACGATTGATACCAATCCTAAAGCGGAGAAAGCATACTCGACGATAAACCAGTTTTTGAGGTGAGGTGGCAAGTCTTTGATGAATGCAACATCATCATTTGTACTGTCAACTGAGCTTTTACCAAAGATCAAAGGGTTCACGATAAAGTTGATCTTCGCTGCGTAACCTGAGCTAAACCCTATAGAATCGGCATTATCGAAGATAATCGATCCGGCAGGGAGAGAACCAAACTTTTCTTTATACAGCGTGCAGATCGCGGAGAAGCGCTTTTTGTTGAGAAATGAGAGGAACGCGACCGCGATACCACAGCAGAGGCTTAACCCCGCGAATCCGCAGATAATCAGATCAGATAGAGTGAACATTTATTTAACAACCTCATAAATTTTCTCTCCTGCAAACTCCCCAACGTTGCTGCCAACTTCACCGACACCATACCCAACGGCTCCAGAAACTATTACGCCACATGCTAACGCGCCAACGGCTCCGACTTCTACAGTTAACGCGCCGAGCACTACCGCACATGCCGCAGTGGCTCCACTATACACTGCTGAGGATGTGTAAATACCCGCAGCAGTACCAACACTGAATCCGCCGACCTGAGTAAATGCCGCTTTTTCACAATCGCTCCCAACGGTGCAGGCTTCATAAACTTTGTCCAGCCTGTTAGCGCCATCGAGAGCAATACCGACATAGCCAACTGCTTTCATCATCTTCACGTATTTTGCTGCGTTCTCCATGAAGGTGGCGTAGCCTTCAATGTCAGCAACCCCCGTTTGATTCCAGCGGTGAGTGATAGAACTGGTCGATAGTCCTAATGCTCGCTTGATGTCCGGGTAGTCTTGCAAGGCGAGTTTGTGACGGGTGAAATCAGTGAGAATGCTATCAAGTTCACCGAATAGCTGCCGCCTCTGCACATAGAACTGTTCGCTGATCAGTGATCCACTGGTAATGTACTGATTTTTGTACGCTTGCTGAATCCTGGTCAAAACATTTTCGATCTTCTCAAAGTATTTACCAGCAGCATCTGAAGCAACCCCGGCTGTCGTACTGGCACGTGAAGTAAACAGATCAATGGTGTCTTTGTTCTTATGAAGAAAGTTAGCTTCCTGGATAGTCAGTGGTTCTAACGCTGCATCAACCCTCGCTTTCGCGGCTTTCATGTGGGCAATCTGTTCCTCGTCCTGCTTTTCAGGATCAACCAGAAGCATAATCGAACCAGCTTTGTATTTTTCATCGGGGCCGTTCAGCGTAGCGAATAGTTCCTTTGCTCCCGCTGGCGGGTTTTCGGTGAATAGCAGACGTTGCCAGGCTTCTGTAGTGCCGCCATAGGGGAGAACGGCAAAACCAGCGTCTATGCCTGTTTTCTTCTTCGCTGTCTGGGCGTGTTGTTCCGGTTCTGATTCAATCGGTTCTGGGAGTACAGGAATCCCTAAGGGGTGAGACAGATCAGTGTGTGTTACTGTTTCTTCTCCACCAAGTTCGTAACCATCGTCAAAGTTTGAAGGAACGAATTTCGATTTGCAGGGACAGGAGCTATAGCTGTGCAGCGTTCCGGCGATCCTTTTACCATGTATATAGTCGGTATCAAGCCCGCCACAGATACGGTAACGACCTGGATATTTACCACAGGTCACTTGATGACCTTCACAGGACATGTCTCTACCGAAAAACTGATGATCACTCCATCCTTCAATAATCCTACCGCCGCATACTGTCTTATCGCCCCTGAATAAAAAGTACCCCTTAACGCCCATCAGTGCTTACTCCCTGGCATGGTTAAGAATCCTTTCGGGAATGTGTCACCTTCACGAAATACCAGTCTGCCGCTGGACTGTGGTGTTGAGATTATTTCTTCTCCGTTATCGAGCATACTGCCAACCAGTGCCGCAGATGCGCCTTGCATTAAACGCGCTACACCTGCACCGGAAATAATAGTGGCTTCACTGCCGTCAGCGTAAACAACTCTATCTCCAACCCGCGCCATCTTATACCCACCAGTTGGACTGCCTGCCGAAGCATTGCGGATCACTCCCCCGTTGCGGGTGATGCTTCCCACTACAGCGAATCGGAAAATGGAGGCTAATGGGCGACTAACTTGTTTATTAAAATCCTCAAGCTCTTCACGTGTCTTGCTGTCACAGCTTGCTAAAAAATCTTCGTCGTAGTGTTCCTGTGAGGAGGATTCTCGGATTTCAGGCGTGATCTCGTTGGTGTATTGCTGCATAAATCCCTCTACTTTATATGGAAATAATCCCTGCGGTCATTTTACAAACAATGACCACATGCACAACAAGTATTAAATCTAAGTGAAACTACGTTTCGTAAGAGAAGGTTATAGTCATGAAATCACTGCTCTCTTTACTGGCTCGCTATACGCTGACGTTAAGCGTCGTCGCGGCGGCCAATTATCATGGCGCACTTGCCGCTGATGGGTTATGACCCTGTCCTCACGGGGCACGTGGAGAGCATCGGTCATGGGATTGGCGATAACAATGACGAGACCGGCGGGCTGGGTCTGCCCGACGTGGAGCCCACCTTCAGCTGGGTGCGGCTGGCGCAGCGCGTGCCGGTGCGCATTCATATCGACACCTTACCGAAGGGGGTTGAGCTGGTGGCGGGCCTGTCGGCGAGCGTGGCGGTGGGACAATAATCTGGGGATAGTCAGCCTTAAACACATATGCGAAACTTACCGCTTCTGAAAAAATGTGGTGGGACCCGCTCAATGTCAGAACCATCTTCGCAGTGCCTGTTTAATGAAGGAATGATCGCTTTTCCTGAGGGCTATCAGGATCGTACCGTCAATGTCTTCGCGCCGCCTGCAGCGGATGCGCCAGCATTCAACATCTCCCGCGATACCCTCAACCCCGGCGAAGCGCTTGCCGCGTATATCGATCGCCAGCTCGCCCTGATGGAAAAACATCTCAAGGGCTGGAAGCAGGGTGAACGCAGTGCCGCAACGCTCGGCGACGGCCTTTTGCAGGGTGAAATTGTCCACGCCAGCTATCTGCGCGACGGGAAACGCATCTGGCAGCAGCAGGCCGTGTTTAATGCCGAGGGCGATAACATTCTGGTGTTCACCATGACCTGCACCCGTACGCTGGGCGATACGGACTGCGCGCTGTTCGGCGATCTTCTCAGGAGCTTTCGCTTCCACCATTAACACCAGGGATAGTCGTTATGTTTGAAGCTGCACGCGTTGGTGATGATATCGGCCACTCCGGTGCGCTGGCCGGGATGATTGCCGGAACGATTGTCGGTGGCCTGATTGCCGCCGCCGGGGGCATTCTGGCGGGGGCGATGTTTATTGCCGGTCTCGGCGCATCCTGCCTTGGCGTGGGTGTGCTGCTCGTCGGCGCAAGCCTGGCCGTGGGGTATTACACCGGGGAGCTGGCGACCGCCGCCCGGGACAGTATCGCCGATGCCGGGGCATCCAGTATGACGAAGAAAGGCGTCATCACCTCCGGCTCGCCCAATGTGTTTATCAACAGCAAACCCGCCGCCATCGCGACGGACAGCGCGGTGAAGTGCTCGGACGATGGCTCGCAGCAGATGGCCGAAGGCTCTAAGCGCGTCTCGATTAACAGCCAGCCTGCGTCCCGCATCGGGGATCGCACCACCTGCGACGCGAAGGTGATGACCGGCTCGGACAACGTCTTCATCGGCGGCGATCCGCAGCAAACCCTGCCCATTCAGTCTGAAGTGCCCGAGTGGCTCTATAAAGTCTCCGATCTTACCCTGCTGTTCGCCGGGCTTCTCGGTGGCTGGGGCGGTGCGGCCGGCAAAGTCGGGGCGCTCTCTAAGCTGCTGGGCAAAATCCCTGGGATCAATAAGCTGGCCCGTATCGCCTGCCGCGCCGGCACGCTGATGACCGGCGTAGCGGCCGCGGGGATCATCGCCCGTCCGGTGGATATCGTCAGCGGACAGAAGTTTCTCAGCGGGGATGATGAACTCGATTTCGTTCTGCCGTCACGCCTGCCGGTGCGCTGGCAGCGCTACTGGCGCAGCGGCAACCCCGGTGACAGCGTGCTGGGCCGCGGCTGGAGCCTGTTCTGGGAAAGCCGCCTGGAGCCCTATCAGGACGGGCTGGTGTGGCGTGCGCCGTCCGGCGATTACGTTGCCTTCCCGAACGTGCCGAAAGGGATGCGCACCTACTGCGAGAGCGAAAAAAACTGGCTTGAACATCACCATGACGACAGCTGGTCGGTGTATGACGTCAGTGGCGAGCGCTGGCACTACGCAGCGCTGAAAGATGACGCACCGTCACTGCTTCAGCGCATCTCAGAACCCTGCGGCAACGATATCCTCTTCGAGTGGAATGCGGATAATACCCTGCATGCCCTGACCGACAGCGCGGGCCAGCGCGTGGTCTGCCGCTACGACCGTGACAGGCTCGCCAGCGCCTGGCTGGATGACGAGATTTGCCTGGTCAGTTACGCTTATGATGAACAGCGCCAGCTGGTCTGTGTGACCGGCCGGGGCGGTAGCGTGCGCCGACGCTTCCGCTGGCAGGACGGGCTGATGAGCGCCCACGAGGACGCCAATGGCCTGCTGAGCGAATACCGCTGGCGGGAGATTGATGGTCTG
This sequence comes from Enterobacter cloacae subsp. cloacae ATCC 13047, assembly GCF_000025565.1. NCBI lineage: Bacteria > Pseudomonadati > Pseudomonadota > Gammaproteobacteria > Enterobacterales > Enterobacteriaceae > Enterobacter > Enterobacter cloacae. The sequence continues at coordinate 3,203,192 of NC_014121.1, read as the reverse complement.
CCGCGCGTGGTCGGTTTCCGCCACAGCGGCGGCGAACAGCTGACGTTTGAATACGATTTTGAAAACGGCATCCGTCGCGCCAATCGTGATGATGGTGCGCAGGCGAACTGGCTGATTGACGACGACGACAACGTCGCGCGTTTCACGGATTACGACGGCCGCCAGACGACGTTTGTCTACCGCGACGGCGAGCTCAGCGATGTCATTCTGCCCGGCGGTGCGATGCGCTGCAGTACCTGGGATAAGTATGGCCGCATGACCAGTGAGACGGACCCGGCGGGCCGTTGCACAGAATATTACTGGTATCGTCTGACCGATCGCATCACCCGGACGGTCTACCCGGACGGTACTTCATCGCAGGCGATGTACGACCTTCGCGGTCGTCTGCTGTCGGAAACGGATCCGGCCGGTAACGCCACCGCGTATCACTATCCCGATGAGGAAGAGAACCTGCCGGAGAGCATCACCGATGCCCTCGGCGGCGTGGTACGTCTGGTCTGGAACATCCAGGGGCTGCTGACGCAGCGCACCGATTGCTCTGGCAGCGTGACCCGTTTCAGTTACGACCGTTTCGGGCAGCTGATTGCCAGCGAGGATGCGGAAGGGAATATCACGCGTCGGGAGTGGAACAACGCCGGGCTGCTGAGTGCCGTGATCCATCCGGACGGCAGCCGCGAGTCGCTGGTGTGGAACGAACGCGGCCAGCTCACGGGCTGGCGCGACCCGCTGGAAAGCGAGGTAAGCTGGGCCTATAACGCGCTCGGTCTCCCGGTCAGCCTCACCGATCGTATTGGCCGCGTGCGCCAGTGGCGCTACGACCCGCGCGGTAACCTGCTGCGACTCGATAACGGCAACGGGGCGGAATACCGCTTCACCTATGACGCCGTGGGCCGCCCGCTCAGCGAAACGCGCCCGGACGAGACCGTGCGCCATATGGAATGGGATGCGCGAGGGTTCCTCTGCGCGCTCGAAGAAAACGGCCGACCTGCCGCCGACGGCGGCATCGCCCGTCGCGTCCAGCAGTTCAGCTATGACGACAGCGGGCTGCTGATCGGGCGCACTCAGCGCCACGCGGAGTACCGCTACGTCCGCGACCTGAGCGGCCAGATCACCCGCATCCGCCGCACGCCAACAGCCGAAGGCGTTGCGCTGGGTATCGAAAGCGATGAGATTGCTTACCGCCACGATGCCGCCGGGCGCGTGCTGAGCGAATCCGGCATTAACGGCGCAGTGGGCTATGAATGGGATGCCCTGAGCAACCTGACCGGCCTGACGCTGCCCGGCGAGCAAAAGCTGGCCTGGCTGCACTATGGCTCCGGCCATGTCAGCGCCATCCGCTTCGGGCAGCAGTTGGTGACCGAGTTCACCCGCGACCGCCTGCACAGGGAAATTCGCCGCACCCAGGGCGCGCGCGAGCAGCTCCGCCAGTATGACAGCCTTGGCAGACGTACCCTGCAGCGCAGTGAGCTGAGTACGGAGGTGACCCTGCCGGAGCAGGCGATACTGGAACGCCTGTATCGCTACACCGCACGCGGTGAGCTTTCTGGCGTCAGCGACACCCTGCGCGGTGAGGTGGATTACGGCTACGACGCCGAAGGGCGTCTGCTGAAGCACTACGAGGCCCGACAGGGGCACAGCCGCGCGCAGTTCAGCTATGACGCCGCGGATAACCTCGCCGCCAATGATGATGCGGTACCGGTCACGGATAACCGCCTGCAGCACTGGCAGGCGCTGTTTATGAAATACGACCACTGGGGCAACCTGGTCAGCCGCCGCAACGGGCTGTATGAACAGCATTATGCGTATGACGCCGAGAACCGTCTGGTATCCGCCCGCGGAACCGGGCCGGAAGGGCGGTTTGAGGCGCGCTATCACTACGACGCGCTGGGCCGCCGTACCCGCAAAATCGTCACCACCGCGCACGGCACCACCGAAACGCGCTTCCTGTGGCAGGGCTACCGCCTGTTGCAGGAGCAGCAGCAAACCGGGTTGTGCAGTACATATATTTATGACCCGAATGAAGCCTGGAGCCCGCTGGCGCGGGTGGATCATCTCCGAGACCAGAGCAGCGGTGAGATTTACTGGTTCAACACCGACCTGAACGGCGCGCCGCTGGAGGTGACCGACGAACGTGGTGCGGTACGCTGGAGCGGCCAGTACGGCAGCTTTGGCGAGGTGCGCCATCAGAGCGAAGGGTTCTCACGGGTTGTGAATCGCACAGCGATGGCGCATCAACCGCTTCGCTATGCAGGGCAGTACGCTGACGGTGAAACGGGGCTGCACTATAACCTGTTCCGCTACTACGACCCGCAGGTCGGGCGGTTTATTGTGCAGGATCCGATTGGGTTGAATGGCGGGTGGAACCTTTATCAGTATGCGCCGAATCCGTTGGGGTGGATTGATCCGTGGGGACTCTCCGCGCAAGGTTTAGTTCGTTACAAACCAGATCCTAGCCTTAGCGCGCAGCCGGGAGCTAGGGCGACAGCAATAAGCCGAGCATGGGGAGAAGAAAGAGAACTAGTTGCGGCTGGAGGTGGAAGCCGAGACTGGACGGCTGCTGAACGGGAAATAATACTAAGCACAAAAAATAACCGCCAATTATCGTCGGTTATGTCCGAAATGGGTTATACAGGCCATCATATCAATAGTGTGAAAGGTAATGGTGTTCTGGGAGGAAAATGGCAAGGTGATCCAAGGAATATTGTATTTCTCCAGAATGCTAATCATCCAAGCGGCTATGATGAGCATTTACATGGACTACAAGGTCATCGTGGCAGTTATGACACTCCAGGTAAAGGACGACTGATAGACCGCAACCTTACCCGTAAGAATTTGAAGAGCTGTCAATAATATCAATGAATATGCTGAATGTGAGGTATTGTTATGAGTGAAATTGAAGAGTCTTTAAAAAAACTTGTTGTTATTTGCAAAAAACACTCGCTGCCCGGGAGTTTCAATACAGTCAATGACTTGGATAATGTATTCCCATCCAACTTACCTCGTTCAACAGATGTTGATTACTTATATAAAAATTATAATCCTGAACAGTTAAAAATTGAAACAGGCTTCACGCCAATTAAAATTCACTCTGTCAGTGAGCTCTCGAAGGCTCAAAATGGTTATGAGTACTTACCAAACAATTACCTTGTTATTGGTGATGATTTAGGTGGAGGTAAACCTATAATTGCGGTTGTCGATGAAGGGAATACCTCTATATATGCAAGTTATGATGTAATTGAACCATTTAAAATAGCTGGCAGTCTCTCTGGATTTATATTTTCATTGGCTGAGCTTATTGATTTGGTATATGGCCAATATGATATCTTTGATATAGCAGATGATAATGACGAAGTAAAAGATGATTTTATTGATGAGTTGCGGAAAAGAATTGTGCCTCTTATCGGTAATGAAAATTTCAATGCTTTCTATGATTATTTTTATGGCTAGGATACATGTTTTTTTTGATATAGATGAATAAATGGAGTATGCCGGAAACCATTAAGTTCCGGCTTTAATTACTACAATCAATTTTTCCATAATAGAGGTTGAGTAACTAAGATCAAGAAGTCATGAACTTAGCAAGGAGAGCTTATGCCTATTTCATGCGGTAAACCTACAACTCAAGATGAAATTAAAATTTTGGAGGTAAAATTCAAAATCAGTTTGCCTGAAGATTATAAAGAATTCCTCAGGTTGAAAAATGGCTTTGTTGTAAAATCTCCGGATTTTTGTGAGTTGGAGTATGAAGGTGTTGATGAAGGGGTTATCGCCTTTTATGCCCTTTTTGGAATAAATATGAAAAATCCAAACCACGACATTTTTCGTCAAAATGAAAATGTTTTAAGTGAACTTGATTTCATTGATGATAAGTTGATTATTGGTGATGATCCTGGAGGTAACTTTTACCTTATATTAAATGGCAGTGAAAGCCAAGGTTTGTATTATTGGGACAGAACACATCTTCATGCAGAGGATGATATCCAAGAGTTTGAGATCGCTGAGAAAAATGAGTGCGGCAACATCTATAAAATTACTAATGGCTTTACTGAATTTTACAAGAAAATATGTGAAATATCCCTTGATGCAGGAATGAATGTAACTGTTGATTTATGATATTTCAAAAATGAGCCATAATTAGAATGTGATTATGGCTTATTTTTTTACATTTAGATGTTAGTAAATAGATAAATAGTGATAAAAACAATGTCAGATATGCTTGTATTTTACTATTGATAATAGTGTCTTTTTAGATAAAAAAGGCATTTCACAGAAAGCGACTCAGAATTTGTTAAGGAAAAAGATGCACACTCCACATCATCTGATTGAAACTACCATAATTCTTCTGCCGAGAGATCTTCATGCCAATGTGCCCCATATTGGCTACGCATAAGATATATGGAGGAAAGAACATTGTTGAAAAAATTAGAGCGCTTTGGAGCGAAATCGACACCATTACTATTAGATGAACTGAAAAAGAATTTACATACATTAGAAACATCAATAGGGCCAATTCCTGAAAGTTATCGTGCCTATTTACTTCATTTTGGCGTTTCTGCTCTTTTTGATGTAAATATTCTTTTCAAGCCGTTACAACCATCTCCGTGGTCTGATGAGCAAGGAAACGATACGCTTGAGTCTTTGTACGGCCTTGCAGAATCGGGTAAAGAATATACTGTCTTTGAAATGACTGATATATACCGGAATGATTTTCGCGATCAATGGTTACCGATAGGAGCCTCGTCTGGTGATAACCAAATCTGTCTTTGCCTCAAGGGAGATATGTCGGGAGAGATTTGGTTTTGGGATCACGAGTCTGATCCAATATTCAATCATTCAGTAGTGACCTCCGGGCTGACGAAAATAGCAAACTCCTTCGATGAGTTTGTTGATATGCTTACTGCTCAGAATGATAAAATAGATGCATCAGGGGTAGTTAAAGTCGATCTTGATTTTTAATAAAAGTGTACTTGCGGTGATCCTGGCGAAGCCCATCTATTGCTGTAAGGTGGGTGTGGCTGGTGCAGCATATCACAGCAGCAACAGCCGCTTCGCTATGCTGGAAATATATAATTTGTCTTTTAAAAAGAGCATTATTAAAAATATTTCTGTGGATGCCATTTTTGGCTGTTCATACGATAATAACTATATTAATGAATTGCAGGCTTTCGGTAAAAATCTGTCAGGAGTGAAACGATTCATGATAAGGACAACTGATGAGTATAATTAAAAATCTTGTTGCAACGTGTATTAACTGCGCTGAAGAAAATGATGTTCTCACCATTGGAATAGGGGATGACAGTCATGATCCCAAAAACTTTATCATTATCGGACGATTCGACGAAGATGAATTACCCGTTAACGAATGCATTGGTTTCCAGAGTGAGTCAACGGAATATGAGTTAACAGACTCTATTCGTTCTGTTCAGCTCACTGAAGACAAACTTGTGATCGTGCTTAATGAAGATGCCGTAAAAATGATTGGTATCAGGGAATATCATGTGGCCATTCCTGCAGCAAAAGACTCTAAATCGCTTGGAAAGTGTTTGAGGGAAGTGTTTGAAGGCAGTGACGTGCCTCTTCAATTATCATAGGAGTTTTAGCCGCGACATGGCCAGCTTGGCTGCGTCACTTTTTTCTTAATATTAAAAAATCATCCTCATCAATTCCCCACAAATGCACTTACCGGCACGCCAAAACGCTTCGCCAGCGCGCGCATATGATCCAGCGTTAACGTGCGCTGTCCGTTAAGGATCCGACTCACCAGAGACTTCTTGCCTATCTCGTTCTCGAAATCGCTCTGAGTGAGATGGTACTGGTCCATCAGCGTTCGCAATAACGCAACGCCTGACGGAATGCTGGCAACACGCGCATTAAATTCTGCAAACTCCGGAGACTCGTTTTCGTATTTATCGATTTTCGCGGTGAGCATCTCTACCAGCGGGCTATCGGGGTCATGCTCAATCAGATACTCCACCAACGCCAGAGCATCCTCGTAATCTTGTCGCGACGGGCTTGAGCCCAGGAAAGGAAGCTCGTTGGTCAGATCGTTTGCCGCTTTGATGGCTGCTGCATAGTTCATTCTTTCGTTCTCCGGTAGAGGTCCGTGAGCTTGTCATACTCTGCGTGAGTGCTGATGTGTTTGATGAAGATCTTTCCCCGCTCAAAATCAGCAAAAACATCACTCTTAAATGCCCGCCACCCACATCAATGACTCACCATTTTTCCCGGTATTTCATCCTGTCCCGACTGGGGGAAGCGCTTTCGCATGTCGTCTGGTGATGGGTAGTGCACATTTTTTAGTACCCGGTAAAGATCGTCCAGGGCGAGTGCTTGATTAGGAAATTGACTGGTGGCCGCGTCGAAAGGCGCTCTTGGACTACTTGCATCCTTTCCCCTTGTTTTCTGAATGGAAACATTATAGATGGTGGGTGGTGAGTTGACAATATGGAAACTGGGAGGGGAGTGCAGATTCTACATATATTTTTTGCAATAGTTTGATATGGTTAGCACATATGCTTAACTTACATTCTAGGTATCCAAAGTGATTTTAAATGACATTTTTAAAATATCTGAAGTAATTACATCTCCGTTTCACTACATATTTAAGAGGAAACTCTCTCATTATTTATATCAAAAAAGTATTATTGATATTCTAACGAGTGTTAATGATAAAAAACTACGAGAATGTTACAGGCCTCTTGATTTGATTAATGCAAGAGAGTTTAGAGGTATAATAAATTCACTTTTCCAACCAGGTGACTACCATTTTTCCACAATAGATATCGCTGTTGCAATTAATATTGCAATAGCGCATTATTGTGACAACGAATTTAATAAGCATAGCCATGAAATTATTGATTTATCCTATCATTTATCACGTGAAATAAAAGAGTCAATAATTAAGAGTAAAATAATGCGAGATGGTTTAATTGATTATGGGAAAAATATTAGCCAAATTGATGTTAATCCAGAAAGGATAAAAATTGAATATTTATTCAAAAATAAGAAAGATTTATTTAAACATTACTTTTCAACATTTAACAACACTAACTTTAACCATAGTATTAGAATCTGGCATCAAAGCAATGATAATGCTTGGGTTGATTGGGCCGAGAAAAACTCTATATGCATAAACATTAATCCATACAAAATTCGTGAGGGTTTCTTTTTAGTCGTGTTCGATTATTTTGATGTTACAAATAATGAAAGTTTACATATTGCCAGTGGCTTTGTTGAATAAATCAGATTTCGGGTAAGTCTCCCCCGTAGCGGGTTGTGTTTTCAGGCAATACGCACGCTTTCAGGTATACCTGCTTTCGTCATTTTGTTCAGCGCTCGTACCAGGGCCATAGCCTCCGCAACCTGACCATCGTAGTCACGCAGCGTCAGTGAACCCCCGAACAGCTGTTTTACCCGGTACATCGCCGTTTCCGCTATCGAGCGACGGTTGTAATCTGTTGTCCATTTCCACCGCGCATTACTCCCGGTCATTCGCTGATTAGCCACTGCACGGTTACGGTCTGCATATTCACCGGGCCAGTAACCCGCACCTTTTCGGGGAGGGATAAGCGCGCTGATTTTCTTACGCCGCAGTTCATCGTGACATAGCCGGGTATCGTAAGCGCCATCGGCGGCGGCTGACCTGATTTTCCGGTGGGTTTGCCGGATTAACCCGGGGAAGGCCTCTGAGTCCGTAACGTTGTTCAGCGACAGGTCAGCGCAGATGATTTCATGTGTTTTACTGTCAACGGCGAGATGCAGCTTACGCCAGATACGGCGGCGTTCCTGGCCATGCTTTTTGACTTTCCACTCGCCTTCACCGAAGACCTTCAGCCCGGTGGAATCAATTACCAGGTGTGCGATTTCACCCCGGGTGGGCGTTTTGAAACTGACATTAACCGACTTTGCCCGCCTGCTGACACAGCTGTAATCCGGGCAGCGTAGCGGAACGTTCATCAGAGAAAAAATGGAATCAATAAAGCCCTGCGCAGCCCGCAGGGTCAGCCTGAATACGCGTTTAATGACCAGCACAGTAGTGATGGCAAGGTCAGAATAGCGCTGAGGTCTGCCTCGTGAAGAAGGTGTTGCTGACTCATACCAGGCCTGAATAGCTTCATCATCCAGCCAGAAAGTTATGGAGCCACGGTTGATGAGGGCTTTATTGTAGGTGGGCCAGTTGGTGATTTTGAACTTTTGCTTTGCCACGGAACGGTCTGCGTTGTCGGGAAGATACGTGATCTGATCCTTCAACTCAGCAAAAGTTCGATTTATTCAACAAAGCCATTGCCAGTAACAAAGATGGATATGAATATTTTAATAAACAGTTGAAAAATAGTTCATATGTATGGATGCGATAAGCATAATAAAATGGAATAAATGCAAAGAAATGGGCAAACGGTCATTACTAGGAATGAAATGCCGTCATTATGTTCTCAGCCTATGGGGAGGGCGAAAATACAAACGTTTGCTCTTACTTCGTAATAGACATTCAATAAACAACATTAAATTTTGCGTAAGACCGGGGATCTGCTTCTTACCCAGCAGATCCCCGGCCTCCCATCACCCGCCTCAGTGCGCCGTAATATACGGCTCCTTCACAAACTCCGCTAACAACCAGACCATATCATGCAGCAGTCCGACGAGTTCTTGCGCCACGCTTGCAGGCAGTGTCCCACCCATCACCGCCAGCGTTAACGCTACGGCATAATCCACCTGCAACGTCGTTTCCTGCCAGCAGTCCGGCACGCAGGAGGCAATCTTTTCTCCCGCAATCAACTGTTTAACAAGATACTGCGGAAGTTCATCATCGCAGCATTCCCGCAGCCGCTTCAGCACAGCCAGCAATCGCTTGCAGAGTGTGGCAAACGTCACCGCGTCATCAGTTTCCACCAATACGCTAACATACGCAGTGCAGGCGTCAGCCAGTTCGAAGAGATCCGCAGAATCGGGAAGTTGCTGGTGGAGAAGGTGATAAACAGAGCTTTCTTCAGTAAGCGCGTAAGAAAATCCAGGGATAGTAGCCATAAGGCATCCTCTTTATGCAAAAAAATATTAACCGCCCGATGAGTTCCTACACTCAGAGGGGGTAGCGCTGACGGAGGTAGGAATACCGTGCATAAAGAAAAACGGCCAGCCTTTCGACTGCTCCGTCAGCGCCACCGTGATTCTAACGGGATATGCGCTGTCGCGACAAAAAATATCGCTTTATGCTAACGGGTTCCTACGCCCGGTTGCGGATGTGCCGCAACGCAGGCACTTTACGGCGGCAAAAAAAGGAAAGGAAGGGATGCCCATGAATTACATAAGGTTGCTTGCAGGTTTGCGAGGCGGCTTCCAGAAGGGAATTGCCGGATGGCGGTTACGCCGTATCCGACCTACAAAAACCACCAACCAAACCGGCCGCTACTCCTCGCTTATCATCGTCAAGAACCGCTTCACCGTCCGCGAGCGTTCAAAGCGCCGCCAGCACAGCGCGATATCGGTATAAAGCTCCGGTGAGCTCAGCGCGTGGTAGGTGACATTCGGCGGAGAAATGGCCGCCATTGACTTCGGCACCAGCGCGAATCCGCCGCCTGCAGAGACCATGCTCAGGGAGGACGAAAGTTGAGACGACTGCAGCGCGTGCTGTACGTCTATTCCGGCCCGTTCGCAACAGCTGTAAACCCGGTCGAACAGGCCGGGAGCGACCTCCTGCGGGAACAACACCACTGGCGTATCCCGGAGCTGCTCCAGCGCCAGAGCGCCGCTTGTTGCGAGCGGATGGTCGCGATGCAGCGCCACCACCATCGGCTCCCGGTCGAGGATTTTTAACTCGAATGCCTTGCTGCTCTCACACGGCAGCCGCACGAAGGCGATATCCAGTTCCCCCTCCGCCAGCATCGCCGTCAGAGAAGACATATTGGCCTCCACCTGGTGTACCTGCACCGCCATGTTCTGTACCTGAAACTGACGAATGAGCGCGAAAATTTTGGGATGAAAAGCATCTGAACTGGTGATGCCAATCGACAGGTTGCCGTTCAGACCGCGCGCGATGCCGCGGGCTTTCTCCAGCGCGGCGTCGCTCAGCGCCAGGATCTTACAGGCGTCCTCGTAGAAGGCTTCTCCCGCTTCGGTTAGCTCCACACCTCTCGTCAGACGCCTGAACAGCGGCGTGCCCACTTCCTCTTCGAGCCGTTTGATCTGCTGACTCAGAGGAGGCTGTGAAATACCCAGCGCTTTGGCCGCCCTGGTGAAGTGTCGCTCGCGTGCAACCGCGACAAAATACCGCAGATAACGAAGTTCCATATCAAAAACGTCTCAAACCAGCATGGATTCTATATTGGAACTCTCTGCTGAATCGGGTCAACATTTATTTAACCTTTATAAATAAAGTTGAAGAGGACGAGCATGATGATGCACTCATCTGCCTGCGACTGTGAGGCGAGCTTATGCGAGACCCTGCGCGGGTTCTCCGCTAAACATCCTGACAGCGTGATCTATCAGACATCGCTAATGAGCGCCCTGCTAAGCGGTGTCTACGAAGGGGACACCACCATCGCCGATCTGCTGGCACATGGTGATTTTGGTCTGGGCACCTTCAACGAGCTGGACGGCGAAATGATTGCCTTCAGCAGCCAGGTGTACCAGCTGCGCGCCGACGGCAGCGCACGCGCCGCGAAGCCAGAGCAGAAAACGCCGTTCGCGGTGATGACCTGGTTCCAGCCGCAGTACCGCAAAACCTTTGATGCGCCGGTCAGCCGTCAGCAGATCCACGACGTGATCGACCAGCAAATTCCCTCGGATAACCTGTTCTGCGCGCTGCGCATCGACGGCAACTTCCGCCACGCCCACACCCGTACCGTACCGCGTCAGACGCCGCCATACCGCGCGATGACCGACGTGCTGGACGACCAGCCGGTGTTCCGCTTTAACCAGCGTGAAGGGGTGCTGGTTGGGTTCCGCACGCCGCAGCATATGCAGGGCATCAACGTGGCCGGCTATCACGAACATTTCATTACCGACGACCGTCAGGGCGGGGGACATCTGCTGGATTACCAGCTGGAGAGCGGCGTGCTCACCTTTGGCGAAATACACAAGCTAATGATTGACCTGCCCGCCGACAGCGCGTTTTTACAGGCCAACCTTCACCCCAGCAACCTTGATGCAGCGATCCGTTCCGTCGAAAACTAACAGGAGAACTATCGTGAACAGTGAGAAACAGTCACGTCAGTGGGCGCACGGCGCCGATATGGTTGTCGGCCAGCTGGAAGCGCAGGGCGTGAAGCAGGTGTTCGGGATCCCGGGGGCGAAAATCGACAAAGTCTTTGACTCCCTGCTGGACTCGTCCATCGAAATCATCCCGGTACGCCACGAGGCGAATGCGGCGTTCATGGCGGCGGCGGTAGGGCGTCTGACCGGCAAGGCAGGGGTGGCGCTGGTTACCTCCGGGCCGGGCTGTTCCAACCTGATCACCGGCATTGCCACCGCCAACAGCGAAGGCGACCCGGTGGTGGCGCTGGGCGGAGCGGTGAAGCGGGCGGATAAAGCCAAACTGGTGCACCAGAGCATGGACACGGTTGCCATGTTCAGCCCGGTCACCAAATACGCAGTGGAAGTCAGCTCTCCGGATGCGATTGCTGAAGTGGTATCGAATGCGTTTCGTGCCGCCGAGCACGGCAGGCCGGGGGGCGCGTTCGTCAGCCTGCCGCAGGATATTGTTGACCAGCCCGCTACGGGCGCGATTTTACCGGCCAGCGGCCCGGCGCTGATGGGCCCGGCTCCCGAATCGGCCATTAACGATGTGGCGAAGCTCATCGACAAAGCCAAAAACCCGGTGATCCTGCTGGGGCTGATGGCGAGCCAGCCTGCCAACAGCGCGGCGCTGCGTAAGCTGCTGGAGAAAAGCCGCATTCCGGTCACCAGCACTTATCAGGCCGCCGGGGCGGTGAACCAGGAGCACTTCACTCGCTTTGCCGGACGCGTCGGTCTGTTCAATAACCAGGCGGGCGACAGGCTGCTGCATCTGGCGGATCTGATTATCTGCATCGGCTACAGCCCGGTGGAGTATGAGCCTTCCATGTGGAACAGCGGCGACGCCACGCTGGTACACATTGACGTGCTGCCGGCCTATGAAGAACGCAATTATGTACCGGATCTGGAGCTGGTGGGGGATATCGCTGAAACGCTGAACCTGCTCGCTAACCGGATCGATCACAAGCTGGAGCTGAGCCAGCGTGCGTCAGAGATCCTGGTCGATCGCCAGCATCAGCGCGATCTGCTCGATCGCCGCGGTGCCTCGCTCAACCAGTTTGCCCTGCATCCGCTGCGTATCGTGCGGGCCATGCAGGACATCGTGAATAACGACGTGACCCTGACCGTCGACATGGGCAGCTTCCACATCTGGATCGCCCGCTACCTCTACAGCTTCCGGGCGCGTCAGGTGATGATCTCCAACGGTCAGCAGACCATGGGCGTTGCGCTGCCGTGGGCTATTGGCGCGTGGCTGGTCAACCCCGGGCGCAAAGTGGTCTCGGTGTCCGGCGACGGCGGCTTCCTGCAGTCAAGCATGGAGCTGGAAACCGCCGTGCGTCTTAATGCCAACGTGCTGCACATCATCTGGGTGGATAACGGCTACAACATGGTCGCCATTCAGGAAGAGAAAAAATACCAGCGCCTTTCCGGCGTGGAGTTCGGCCCGGTCGATTTCAAAGCCTATGCCGATGCCTTTGGCGCCAGGGGCTTTGCCGTGGAGAGCGCCGATGCCCTTGAACCGACGCTGCGTGCGGCGATGGATGTGAATGGCCCGGCCGTGGTGGCCATTCCCGTTGACTACAGCGATAACCCGCTGCTGATGGGCCAGCTCCATCTCAGCCAGATTTTGTGACTCACTATAAGGACAGAGAAATGCAAAAAGTTGCTCTCGTAACCGGCTCAGGCCAGGGGATTGGTAAAGCGATTGCGCTGCGCCTGGTGAAAGATGGCTTTGCTGTCGCTATCGCCGACTATAACGATGAGACGGCGCGAGCCGTTGCCGATGAAATCATCCGTAACGGCGGTAATGCCATCGCCGTGAAGGTGGATGTCTCTGACCGCGACCAGGTGTTTGCGGCGGTTGAGAAAGCCCGCACCGCGCTGGGTGGTTTCAACGTGATTGTGAATAATGCCGGGATTGCGCCGTCTACGCCCATCGAATCCATCACGCCGGAGATTGTCGACAAGGTCTACAACATCAACGTCAAAGGGGTGATCTGGGGCATGCAGGCCGCGATTGACGCGTTTCGCAAAGAGGGACACGGCGGCAAGATCATCAATGCCTGCTCCCAGGCGGGCCATACCGGTAACCCCGAACTGGCGGTATACAGCTCCAGTAAATTCGCGGTTCGTGGCTTAACCCAGACCGCAGCACGGGATCTCGCGCCGCTGGGGATCACCGTTAACGCCTACTGCCCGGGCATCGTGAAAACGCCAATGTGGGCGGAGATTGACCGCCAGGTGTCAGAGGCGGCAGGTAAACCGCTTGGCTATGGCACCGAAACCTTTGCCAAACGTATTACGCTTGGCCGCCTGTCCGAACCGGAAGATGTCGCCGCCTGCGTTTCGTATCTCGCCGGGCCAGATTCCGACTACATGACCGGCCAGTCTCTGTTAATCGATGGTGGGATGGTGTTCAACTAAAAACGTAATACTAATAAGCTCTGACATGAGTTTTCCCCTGCCCCCGTGCAGGGGCTTTTTTTTGTCTCCTCCGCCATTGTGCATTACACTGCGCGCTGCAAAACTTTAGTCATGACGATTTGACAGGCGGTAACAGCGATGAACGGTACAATCACAACGTGGTTTAAAGATAAAGGCTTTGGATTTATCAAAGATGAAAACGGTGACAACCGCTATTTTCATGTGATTAAGGTCGCCAACCCTGATCTGATCAAGAAAGATGCGGCGGTGACTTTTGAGCCAACCACCAATAACAAAGGCCTTTCCGCCTATGCGGTGAAGGTGATCCCGGAAAGTAAATACCTCTATATTGCAGGCGAGCGCGTGAAGCTCACCTCCATCAAATCCTTCGTGGTGTTTAGCGAAGAAGAGCCTGCGGATACGGGCATCGACAAAGAGAACGCGGTGCTATCGGTCGGGCTGCTGATGAATAACATCAAACCGAAAACCGACAAAAAGCCGGGCGAAATGCGCACGGTGAAGAAGCTGGCGATCACCACCTTCCAGAACACCACGCTGATCTTTACCGAAGATGAAATCGATATCGATGCCACGGTTAAGCTGCTGAAGTAATTTGTTGCCGGGTGGCGGCTACGCCTTACCCGGCATCAGGCAACTCAGCGTCTTACCGGCGCTCCGTTCGCCACGTAATACGCCGCTGTACTTTTCGCCAGCGGCTCGCGCCCGCGAATGGCATCAGCAATTTTCTCACCGATCATAATTGTGGTGGCGTTCAGGTTACCGGTGATGATCTGCGGCATGATCGACGCATCCACCACGCGTAACCCTTCCAGCCCGTGAACGCGGCCTTCGCCATCGACTACCGCCATCTCGTCATAGCCCATTTTGCAGCTTCCACACGGGTGGAAGGCGGTTTCGGCGTGGTTGCGCACAAACTCGTCCAGTTGCTCGTCGGTCTGGCATTCAACCCCCGGGCTGATTTCGCGGCCACGGTATTTGTCCAGCGCAGGCTGATGCATGATCTCACGGGTGATGCGAATCGCATCGCGGAACTCCTGCCAGTCCTGCTCGTGGGACATATAGTTGAACAGGATTGCCGGATGCTGGTGCGGATCGCGCGATTTAATACGCACATGCCCGCGGCTTGGTGAGCGCATCGACCCAACGTGACACTGGAAGCCGTGCTCTTTCACCGCGTTGGAGCCGTTGTAGTTAATCGCCACCGGCAGGAAGTGATACTGAATATTCGGCCACTCGAACTCCTCACGGCTGCGGATAAACCCACCCGCCTCGAAGTGGTTGCTCGCCCCCACGCCGGTGCCGCCAAACAGCCACTCGGCGCCAATCTTCGGCTGGTTCCACCACTGCAGGGCAGGGTAGAGGGAGACCGGCTCTTTGCATTCGTACTGGAGATACATCTCCAGGTGATCCTGCAGGTTTTCGCCCACGCCGGGCAGGTCATGCACCAGCGGAATATCAAACTGCTTCAGCAGTTCCGCGTTGCCCACGCCGGAGCGTTGCAGGATCTGCGGAGAGGCAATCGCCCCGGCGCACAGCAGCACCTCTTTGTTTGCCGATGCTTTGGACGGGATGGTGCTTTCGCCTTCCAGCCACTCAACGCCCACGGCGCGCTTGCCGTCAAAGAGAATGCGATCGGTCATGGCATGGGTGCGGATGGTCAGGTTCGGGCGCTGCTTCGCCTGATCCAGATAGCCGCGCGCGGTGCTGGCGCGTCGGCCCTGTGGCGTAACCGTTCTGTCCATCGGGCCGAAGCCTTCCTGCTGATAGCCGTTGAGATCGTCCGTGCGCGGGTAGCCCGCCTGTACGCCCGCTTCCACCATTGCCTCAAACAGCGGGTTCACGCCCGGTTTGGAGGTGGTGACGCTCACCGGGCCGTCGCCGCCGTGGTAGTCGTTTGGACCCACGTCGCGGGTTTCAGCCTTACGGTAGTAGGGCAGGCAGTTGAGGTAGCTCCAGTGGTCCAGACCTGGCTCTTTTGCCCAGTTGTCCAGATCCATCGCGTTGCCGCGCACGTAGCACATGCCGTTGATGAGCGATGACCCGCCCAACCCTTTACCGCGTCCGCATTCCATGCGGCGGTTATTCATATAGGGCTCTGGCTCGGTTTCGTACGCCCAGTTGTAGCGCTTGCCCTGCAGCGGGAATGCCAGTGCGGCAGGCATCTGGGTGCGGAAGTCAAAGCGGTAATCCGGGCCGCCCGCTTCAAGCAGCAGAACGGTGGTATTCGGATCTTCAGTCAGTCGTGTTGCCAGAACGTTGCCGGCAGAGCCGGCACCAATAATGATGTAGTCAAATTGCAAAAAAACCTCCCGGTTAAAATATGGACTGGAATTTACCCATCTCAACCTGGATGGACTTCACCTGGGTGTAACTCTGGAGCGTCATCACGCCGTTTTCGCGGCCGATACCGGAGTGTTTGTAGCCGCCAACCGGCATCTCTGCCGGGGATTCACCCCAGGTGTTGATCCAGCAAATACCCGCCTCAAGCTGATGAATCGCGCGATGGGCCCGGTTCAGATCGGCCGTCACGATGCCTGCCGCCAGCCCGTAGTCGGTATCGTTGGCGCGGCGGAGAGCTTCTTCTTCAGATTCATAGGTGAGGATGGACATCACCGGCCCGAAGATCTCTTCGCGCACAATGGTCATCTCGTCGGTGCAGTCGGTGAACACGGTCGGAGCGACCCACGCGCCGTTGTCAAAGCCTTCGCCCTTCAGCACGTCGCCGCCGCACAGCACGCGCGCACCTTCCTCTTTGCCTTTGGCGATATAGCGCAGCACATTGTCGCGGTGCGGGAAGCTGACCAGCGGGCCAAAGTTGGTGCTTTCATCGAACAGATCGCCCGCGCGGATGCGGCCCACGCGCTCAACAATTTTCTGCTCAAACGCGGCCTTGAACTTCGCGGGTACGAACACGCGGGTGCCGTTGGTGCAGACCTGGCCGGAGCTGAAGAAGTTGGCCATCATCGCGATGTCGGCAGCGAGATCGAGATCCGCATCGTCAAACACAATCAGCGGGGATTTGCCGCCCAGCTCCATCGTCACCTCTTTCAGGGACGAGGCCGCCGAGTTCGCCATCACCTTTTTGCCGCTGGCGACGCCGCCGGTGAAGGAGACTTTCGCGATGCCCGGGTGTTCGGTCAGGTACTGGCCGGTCTCCGCGCCTACGCCCGGCAGAACGTTAAACACGCCGTCCGGCAGGCCCGCTTCGGTGTAGATTTCCGCAAGCTTCAGGGCGGTGAGGGGGGTGACTTCGCTCGGCTTGAAGATCATCGCGTTGCCCGCCGCCAGCGCCGGGGCGGATTTCCACAGGGCGATCTGGATCGGGTAGTTCCACGCGCCAATACCCGCCACCACGCCCAGCGGCTCGCGACGGGTGTAGACGAAAGAGGTATCGCGCAGTGGGATCTGGCTGCCTTCCAGCGCCGGGATCAGCCCCGCGTAGTACTCCAGTACGTCCGCACCGGTGACGATATCCACGGTTGAGGTTTCCGAATACGCTTTACCGGTGTCGAGGGTTTCCAGCTTCGCCAGTTCGTCGTTCCGCTCGCGCAGGATATCGACGGCGCGACGCAGAATGCGCGAGCGCTCCATGGCGGTCATTGCCGCCCAGATTTTTTGCCCTTGCCGGGCACTCTGGACGGCGCGATCGACATCTTCGCGCCCGGCGGCCTGTACGGTCGCCAGAACGTCGCCGTTAGCCGGGTTAATGGTCTCGAAGGTGCGACCGCTGGTGGCGGATGTATAACCACCATTGATATAAAGCTGCTGTTCTGCCATTCGGGACATAAATTCTCCTCGGTTATTCGGTCGGTAAATGCTGGCTGATAAAGTGGCTGGTGAGCGACTGGGCTACGTTTTTATCCAGCGGTTTGCCGCTTAGCGCGGCGCGCAGCCACAGCCCGTCGATCAGCGCTGCAAGCCCGTAGCCCGCCTCCTGCGCCTGTTCACGCGGCAGTTCGCGGCGGAATTCGTACACCAGGTTTGAAAGCAAACGGCGGCTGCTTACCTGTTGCAACCGGTAGAGCATCGGCTGATGCATGCTGCTCGCCCAGAAGGCCAGCCAGGCTTTCATTGCCGCGCTGCTGATCTGGGTTTCATCAAAGTTGCCGCCGACAATCGCCTGCAATCGTTGCTCTGCGCTGCCATCCGGCAGGGCATGCAGGCGGCTCAGAACCGCGTCGCGCAGCTGGCCGGTGATGTCGCGCATGGTCGCTTCCAGCAGGCCATTTTTATCTTTGAAGTAGTGACTGATGATCCCGGTTGAGACTCCCGCCCGACGGGCGATCTGCGCGATGGTTGCGTCATGCATTCCCACTTCATTTATTGCTTCCAGCGTGGCGTTGATCAGTTGCCTGCGCCGGATCGGCTGCATCCCCACTTTGGGCATTTTTGCCACTCCATTCATCAGCGTTGGTTAACCATTAAAGCGGTTTTTGATTGGACGTTCAATATAAAATGTGTCTTAATTGTTGCGGATTTGGATTTTAATAGTTACAAAAATAGTGGGGATACTGGATGACAGATCTTTCGCAAGACAGAGAAAAGGACAAAATCAATCCGGTTGTTTTTTATACATCCGCAGGACTGATTTTGTTGTTTTCCCTGATGACGATCTTCTTTAGCGACTTCTCTGCCGAGTGGATTGGGCGCACCCTGAACTGGGTGTCGAAGACCTTCGGCTGGTACTATTTGCTGGCGGCGACGCTCTATATTGTCTTTGTTGTCTGCATTGCCTGTTCGCGCTTTGGTTCGGTGAAGCTCGGGCCCGAGCAGTCAAAACCCGAGTTTAGTCTGTTAAGCTGGGCGGCGATGCTGTTTGCCGCCGGTATCGGCATCGACCTGATGTTCTTCTCCGTGGCCGAACCGGTCACGCAATATATGCAGCCGCCGGAAGGGGCAGGGCAGACGATGGAGGCCGCGCGCCAGGCGATGGTCTGGACGCTGTTCCACTACGGACTGACCGGCTGGTCGATGTACGCCCTGATGGGCATGGCGCTCGGATACTTTAGCTATCGTTATAATTTACCCCTCACCATTCGCTCTGCGCTGTACCCCATTTTCGGTAAAAAGATTAACGGCCCGATAGGACATAGCGTCGATATTGCGGCGGTGATCGGCACCATCTTCGGTATTGCCACTACGCTCGGGATTGGCGTGGTGCAGCTCAACTACGGGCTGAGCGTGCTGTTTGATATCCCGGATTCGCTGGCGGCGAAAGCCGCGCTGATCGCGCTGTCGGTGATTATCGCCACCATCTCGGTCACTGCCGGCGTGGATAAGGGGATCCGCGTGCTCTCCGAGCTGAACGTCGCGCTGGCGCTGGGGCTGATTCTGTTTGTGCTGTTTGTGGGCGACACCTCGTTCCTGCTCAATGCCTTAGTGCTGAACGTGGGTGACTACGTGAACCGCTTTATGGGCATGACGCTGAACAGCTTCGCCTTTGACCGCCCGGTGGAGTGGATGAACAACTGGACGCTGTTCTTCTGGGCGTGGTGGGTGGCGTGGTCGCCGTTTGTCGGCCTGTTCCTGGCGCGTATTTCGCGCGGGCGCACCATCCGCCAGTTCGTGATGGGCACGCTGATCATTCCGTTCACCTTTACCCTGCTGTGGCTGTCGGTCTTTGGCAACAGTGCGCTGCATGAGATCATCCACGGTGACGCGGCGTTTGCGCAGGAGGCGATGGCGCACCCGGAGCGCGGATTCTACAGCCTGCTGGCGCAATACCCGGCGTTCACCTTTAGCGCCTCCGTGGCCACCATTACCGGCCTGCTGTTTTACGTCACCTCGGCGGATTCCGGTGCGCTGGTGCTGGGGAACTTCACCTCGAAGCTGAAGGACATCAACAGCGATGCACCAAACTGGCTGCGTATCTTCTGGTCGGTCGCCATCGGCCTGCTGACGCTCGGCATGCTGATGACCAACGGGATTTCCGCCCTGCAGAACACCACGGTGATCATGGGTCTGCCGTTCAGCTTTGTGATCTTCTTTGTGATGGCCGGGCTGTACAAATCGCTCAAGGTGGAAGACTACCGTCGCGTCAGCGCCAGCCGCGATACCGCGCCGCGCCCGCTGGGTGCCCAGGACAGACTGAGCTGGAAGAAGCGTCTCTCGCGCCTGATGAACTACCCGGGCACGCGCTACACCAGCCAGATGATGGAGACGGTCTGCTTCCCGGCAATGGAAGAGGTGGCGCAGGAGTTGCGATTACGCGGTGCCTACGTGGAGCTGAAAAACCTGCCGCCGGAAGAGGGCGAGACCCTGGGGCACCTGGATCTGCTGGTGCATATGGGCGACGAGCAGAACTTTGTCTATCAGATCTGGCCGCAGCAGTATTCGGTGCCCGGGTTTACCTACCGCGCGCGCAGCGGCAAATCGACCTACTACCGGCTGGAGACCTTCCTGCTGGAAGGTAGCCAGGGGAATGATTTGATGGACTACAGCAAGGAGCAGGTGATTACGGATATTCTGGACCAGTATGAACGGCACCTGAACTTTATCCATCTGCACCGGGAAGCGCCGGGGAATAGCGTGATGTTCCCGGATGTTTGAAGTTTGATCTGAATAACGCGTTTGAAAGTTGAGGGGCCAGATTGTTGTGAATCTGGCCCTGTACTTTTCAAATAGTGCTTATTATATCTTGAATCGGAGGTGTACTATGTACTCCTTTGTATTGTTTCAAGGTATAGAATGAGTATCTTTGATGAGTTAAAAACTTCGCTTGAAGAGGCCGTTGAGATCCATAGCGGAAGGAAAGCCGCTTCCAGGGTAACTCGCTATGAAGTCGCGGATGTTCGCGCAATCAGAGAACAGCTAAATGTTACTCAAAGCGAAATGGCGAAGGCGCTTGGCACGAGCGTTGATACGATAAAAAGCTGGGAGTCTAAACGTCGTAACCCAACCGGGCTGGCGGCGAAGGTTCTCAATGTGATTCAGAAGGATCCCGCGTTTTATAAAGCGCTTGCAGCTCAGTGAGCCCCCCTCATGCCGGGTGGCGGCTTCGCCTTACCCGGCCTACCGCGAGCCAACTTTGTAGGCCTGATAAGCGAAGCGCCATCAGGCTTGTAGCAGCGTCAACACGCTGTCATCCCTTTTGTGCCAGAAGAGGGTGAAACGTGTGCCCTCCGCATATTCTCCAGCCGGGTGTGAAAGCACCAGCACAAGAGTTTTATCATCTAACGCTGCGACTCTCGCACAGTCAAAACCCATGTAAATCTTTACCTGCGGAAACAGCGCTTTAAACAAACTTTCTTTCGCGCTAAACGCGAGCGTCAGCGCCTGTGCAAAAGGGTAGCCTGAACGCGTTAAACACGCCGCTTCCTGCGCATTGATGATACCGTCCTGGATTTCATGGGCTTCACGGTCGGGAAGGATCGCCTCTGTATCGATACCTACAAGGGCATGAGGATGGTGAACCACAACCGCCATCGCCTGCGTGCCGCTGTGGGTGATGCTACCCGAAACCCCGTGCGGCCAGAGCGGTTCGCCGCTGGGGCCGATGCCGGGAACGGCGTGGCCAGGTAAGGCATGCGCGGCGGCGATGCGGCCCGCCAGATGCTCGGCTTTGCGTTTGCGTCCGGCGTCAGCCAGCTGTGCGTGATGGGGGAGCCAGAGGAGATCGGCGTCGTTGAAGGTGGTGGGGGCGAAGGTGATGCGGTGAACGGTGAGGCTGGCGAGAACGAACGTGCTGTGGGTTGTGTGCATGGTATTCCCTTCAGAATTGTGCGGCCTATTGCCCTCACCCCGACCCTCTCTCACAGGGAGAGGGAGCAAACACTAAAAACGGCAACGGGGTTGCCGTTTTGCTTTTACCTCGCCCTCACCCCGGCCCTCTCCCACAGGGAGAGGGGGGAAGTCACTGCCTGTATCAGAATCGGGTATTCACGCTCATATACCACGTGCGGCCTGGCTCATTATAGGTATAAGCCCCTGCGCCGTACATATAGGCACCCGTCGAGGTATTCCCGGTGGTCTGGGCATTACCCGCACGCCACTGACGTTTGTCGAAGACGTTATCCACGCCGCCGGTCAGGCTGACGTTTTTGGTCACGTCCCACGTCGCGCTCAGGCCAAGGATGCTATACGGGCTGACCTCGTCTTTCTCTGACCCGGTCACCGGCTGACCTTTGTAGTTGTACTTCTTCGGCTGCTGCTTGCCGTACCAGGTGAAGGTCGACTGGAGCGACACATCCTGATGCACCTGCCAGCTCAGGGTAGAGTTCAGCGTGTACTCCGGGATGATCGACAGACGGTCGCCGGTCTCCTTGTTCTTGCTCTGCAGCATGTAAGTGATGTTGTTGGTCCAGTTGATGGTATCGCTGACCGGCACGTTCAGGGAACCTTCCAGGCCTTCAACCACTGCCTTCGGCACGTTCTCCCACTGGTAGATATCGGTGGTGACTTTGCTGGTGGAGGTCTGGCCGATTGGCGCATAGCCCGCTTCAATCTTGTTGCGATAGTCGTTGCGGAACCAGGTCACGCCCGCCAGCCAGCCGTCGCGTTTCCACTCCAGACCAATCTCTTTGTTGATGCTGGTTTCGGCTTTCAAATCGTCGTTACCCATCATGTAGCAGCCCACGCCGTCAGAGCTGGCGTAGCAGCCCTGGCCCTTGCTGTATAACAGGTAGTTCGGGTTGGTCTGGTACAGGCTCGGTGCTTTGTAGGCACGCGCAATACCCATCTTCAGGGTGAAATCATCCCCCAGACCCTGCGACAGGTTCAGGGACGGGCTCCAGTTGTTACCCACGATGGTGTGATGGTCGAAGCGCAGCGCCGGGGTCAGCATGGTGCTGTCGGTCAGCTCCATATTGTTTTCCGCAAACAGGGAGAAAATCTCTGCGGAGGTATAGGGGCTGCGATCGTCGCTCATCCCTGGAATGGTCCCGCCCTGCAGGGTTTGCGAGAAGGAAGTGGAATCCTTCATGCGCTGCTGGTTCCACTCGGTGCCCAGCGTCAGGTTCTGGTTGACGATGAAATCAATCGGCAGGTTGATCTCACTGTGCAGCATGACGTCGGCCAGGTCGGTATCGGTGAATTTATCGCTGTTGAACAGCCCTTCGGTTCCTCCGGCCAGCCCTTCACCCAGACGCGAGTTGCGGGTGTGTTCGTACTGTGCCCAGTTGCTGGTGGTAATGCCGTTATCCCAGCCGCCATTCCACGTGACGGCGAAGTTCTGACGATAGATACGGTTGGTCTCTTTACCGTAGTTCTTCTTCACCAACGCATTGTCGTTGTTGGTGTTCTGGGTATCACCGGCGTAGAGGTTGTTCTGGCGGCTGTACCCCGCTTCAAACTCCAGAGACTGCATTGGCGCAAAGTCCCAACGCACCACGCCATTGATGTCTTTGTTTTCTACCCCTTCACGGCCTGCAGGCAGGGTGTTGGCATAGGCCCCGGTACGCTCGGACTGATGGCCCTGGTTGATGTCCCACGCATCGGCCTGGGTTTTGTCAAGGTTACCGTACATGCGGAAGCTGAAGTCGCCGCCCAACGGGCCGCTCAGGCTGAAGTTGGTGCGTTTTGTGGAACCTTCATCCTTGTGTTCAGGCGCGTTCAGATAGGTGTTCCAGGAGCCGTGCCACTGGTCGTCGAATTTTTTGGTGATGATGTTCACCACGCCACCTGCCGCACCGTTGCCGTAACGCGCGGCGGCCGGGCCACGGATCACTTCAATACGCTCGATCATCTCTGGCGGCACCCAGCCGGTATCACCGCGGGTGTCGCGCTCGCCGCGCCAGCCCAGACGAATCGAATTGCGGCTGGTGACCGGCTTGCCGTCGATCAGGATCAGGGTGTTTTCCGGGCCCATACCGCGGATATCAATCTGGCGGTTGTTACCGCGCTGGCCGCTGGTGGAGTTACCGGTCAGGTTAACGCCTGGCATGGTGCGGATGATTTCAGACACGTCACGCGCGGGCGGATTTTTACGGATCTCATCGGCGGTAATGGTGGAAACCCCCGGCGCCTGCAAATTCTGCTCGGCGGCGGTGATCACCATGGTGTCTTCATGCTGCGCGGAGGCGGTATTGTCGTCTGCCATGGCAGGCAGCGCGACGCCATAAATCCCTAAATTGACCAGCAAGGCCAGAGAGTGAATCTTCTTATTCATTGGATGTCCCGCTTTTATGGTTTCTTATGAACGCGCTTCCCACAGCGCGGGCATTACGCTATTGCAAATGCAAATAGTTATCAATAATATTATCAATAAAATTTGTCCTGAAACAAAAAGACTGTTAAACATGAGGTTAGAAGGGTGACGGTGTTAACAACGGGAAGTGAAGCCTGGTGGCAGTCGAAAAACGGCCCGGAATGGGTGCGTGAACAGGGGAAATATCGGGTCACCTTCTGGTGGCGCGATCCGGCGGGAACGCAACACACCTCGGCGGTGAAACGCGTCTGGCTGTATATCACCGGCGTAACCGATCACCATAAAAATGCCCGCCCACAATCTCTCGAACGCATCCCGGATACCGACGTCTGGCAATGGCAGGGCGAGTTCAGCCCCCAGTGGCGTGGCAGCTACTGCTTTATCCCCTCAGAGAATACAGACGATTTTGCACCCGATGTGTTTCACGGTGAGCAGCCGGATCGCCTGGCGCTGCGCGAAGGCTGGCGCAAGCTGCTGCCGCAGGCAATGTCTGACCCGCTTAATGCCCAGAGCTGGCGAGGCGGGCGAGGGCATGATGTCTCTGCGCTGGAGATGCCCGACGCTCCGGTGCAGCCCGGCTGGGATCGCCCCAATACGCCATACCGGCAGCCGGTCTGCATTGACTGGCAGAGCAAGCGGCTGGGCAACCGTCGTCGCGTCTGGATATTTACCACTGGCGATGACGATCCGGAACGCCCGCTGGCGGTGCTGCTCGACGGCCAGTTCTGGGCCGAGAGCATGCCCGTCTGGCCAGCGCTGACGGCGCTTACCCTCGGACGCAAACTGCCGCCTGCCGTCTACGTTTTAATCGATGTGATAGATATGGCGCATCGCAATAACGAATTGCCCTGTAACCCCGATTTCTGGCTGGCGGTGCAGGAAGAACTTCTCCCTCTTGTAAAACATCGCACGCCATTCAGCGACCGCGCAGACCGTACGGTGGTCGCAGGCCAGAGCTTCGGCGGTCTCTCCTCGCTTTATGCCGCACTTAACTGGCCGCAGCGTTTTGGCTGCGTGCTGAGCCAGTCCGGCTCTTACTGGTGGCCGCATCGCGGCGGGCAGCAGGAAGGGCTGCTTATCGCCCAACTGAAAGCGGGTGAGAAAACCGCACGCGGCCTGCGCATCGTCCTTGAGGCCGGGCGCAACGAGCCGCTGATTTACCGCGCGAATCAGGCCATTTACGACGAACTGCACACACAGCAGCAGGTTTACTGGCGTCAGGTTGACGGCGGACACGACGCGCTTTGCTGGCGCGGTGGGCTGACGCAGGGGCTGATGACCCTCTGGCAGCCGCTTATTCACTAACGGAGTCTGTATGGAATTCAGCAATCCTTTCGATAATCCGCAGGGGCAGTTTGCTATTTTGCGTAACGATCAGGGGCAGTACAGCCTGTGGCCGCAGCAGTGCGAATTGCCCGCAGGCTGGCGCGTGGTATGCGAAGCGCAATCGCAGGACGCATGCCAGCAGTGGCTGGCCGAACACTGGCAGACGCTCAGCCCCTCTAATTATGCGGGGGAGCATGCATGAACCGTCTGCCGCTTGTTGCCGCCCAGCCGGGCATCTGGATGGCGGAGCAGCTTTCCAGCCTGCCGAACGCCTGGAGCGTGGCACACTACACCGAACTGAAAGGCGATATTGACGCACCGCTGCTGGCAAAAGCCGTTGCCGAAGGCATGATGCAGGCCGACACTCTGCGCATGCGCTTCACCGAGGATAACGGTGAGGTGTGGCAGTGGGTGGATGCATCAATGACGCTGCCTGAACCGGAAATCGTGAATGCCGGTTCCCATGACGCCGCCGTGGCGCTGATGGACGCAGACCTTAACCAGAACCTTCGTGTCGACAGCGGTCAGCCCCTGGCGTTTCACCTGCTGATTCAGATCGGTCCGCAACACTGGTACTGGTATCAGCGCTATCACCATTTAGTGGTCGATGGCTTCAGCTTCCCGGCGATTACCCGCCAGATCGCCGCGATTTATGCCGCGTGGAAGAGGGGCGAGCCCACGCCTGACTCCCCGTTTACGCCGTTCGCCGGGGTGGTGGACGAGTATCAGCGCTACCGCGCCAGCGAGTCGTATCAGCGCGACGGCGCCTTCTGGGCTGAGCAGCGCAAACAGCTTCCTTCTCCGGTTTCGCTTTCCTCTGCGCCGCTACCTGGGCGCGCCGCCACCACCGACATCCTGCGCCTGAAAATCGCCGCCGATGGCCGCGCCTTCAGCCAGCTTGCGCAGGCCGCAGGACAGGTACAGCGCACCGATCTGGCGCTTGCGCTGGTGGCGCTGTGGCTGGGCCGTCTCACCGGACGGCTGGACTACGCCGCCGGGTTTATCTTTATGCGCCGCATGGGCTCCGCTGCGCTGACCGCGACCGGCCCGGTGCTCAACGTGCTGCCGCTGGCGGTGAACATTCATCCGCAGGAGAGCCTGCCGGAACTGGCGCAGCGCCTGGCAAACCAGTTGAAAAAAATGCGTCGCCACCAGCGCTACGACGCCGAGCAGATCGTGCGCGACAGCGGGCGTGCTGCGGGGGATGAAGCCCTGTTCGGCCCGGTGCTCAACGTCAAGGTATTTGATTATCAGCTGGATATCGCTGGCGTGGAGGCCACCACCCACACGCTGGCCACCGGCCCGGTGAACGATCTGGAGCTGGCATTGTTCCCGGACGAGCAGGGCGGGCTAAGCATTGAGATCCTCGCCAATAAACAGCGCTACGATGAAACCACGCTGGCCCGTCACGTGGCGCGCCTGAATGCGATGTTGACGCAATTTGCCGCTAACCCGGACCTGCGCTGCGGCGAGGTTGAAACGGTCTCAGAGCAGGAATACCAGCAGCTTACACGCATCAACGACACCGGGCTGGCGCTACCGTCCACCACGCTTGCGGAACTGGTGGCGGAACAGGCGAGCAAAACGCCGGACGCGCCCGCGCTGGCGGATGCGCACATCGAGCTCAGCTATCGCCAGATGCGCGAGCAGGTGGTGGCACTGGCGCATCTGTTGCGTGAGCGCGGCGTGAAACCGGGCGACAGCGTGGCGGTGGCGCTGCCGCGCTCGGTATTCCTGACGTTAGCACTGCACGGCATTGTGGAGGCGGGGGCCGCGTGGTTGCCGCTGGATACCGGCTACCCGGACGATCGTCTGCGGATGATGCTGGAGGACGCGAAGCCGTCGCTGCTTATCACCACCGACGAACAGCGTCCGCGCTTTAGCGATCTGTCCGTCGGGACGTTTAGTTACAACACACTATTACCGGCTGCGGATGCTGAACCGCTGCGGCTGGCGAAGCCGGAGCAGACGGCGTACATCATCTTTACGTCGGGCTCGACAGGGCGTCCGAAAGGGGTAATGGTCGGGCATACTGCCATCGTTAACCGTCTGAAATGGATGCAGGATCACTACCCGCTGACGGCGTGCGACGTGGTGGCACAAAAAACACCGTGCAGCTTTGACGTGTCGGTCTGGGAGTTCTGGTGGCCGTTTATCGCCGGGGCGAAGCTGGTGATGGCCGAGCCGGACGCGCACCGTGATCCTCAGGCCATGCAGCAATTCTTTGCGCACTATGGCGTCACCACCACCCACTTTGTGCCGTCGATGCTGGCGGCGTTTGTCGCCTCGCTGACGCCGGAAAATGCCGAATGCTGTAAAAGCCTCAGGCAGGTATTCTGCAGCGGGGAAGCACTGCCGACGGAACTTTGTCGCGAATGGGAGCGGCTCACCCACGTGCCGCTGCATAACCTCTACGGCCCGACGGAAGCGGCGGTGGACGTTAGCTGGTATCCGGCATTTGGACCAGAGCTCGCGGCAGCTGCAGGTAACAGCGTGCCGATCGGTTTCCCGGTATGGAACACCGGGCTGCGGATCCTGGATGCGATGATGCGCCCGGTACCGTTTGGCGTGGCGGGCGATCTCTATCTCACCGGTATTCAGCTGGCGCAGGGGTATCTGGGGCGTCCGGATCTCACCGCCAGCCGCTTTATTGCCGATCCGTTCGCTCCGGGCGAGCGGATGTACCGTACCGGTGACGTCGCCCGCTGGCTGGACAACGGCGCGGTGGAGTATTTAGGCCGCAGCGACGACCAGCTGAAAATTCGCGGCCAGCGCATCGAGCTTGGCGAAATCGACCGGGCGATGCTGGCGCTGCCCGACGTAGCGCAAGCCGTGGCGCACGCCTGCGTGTTCAACCAGGCGGCGGCCACGGGCGGCGATGCCCGTCAGCTGGTGGGATATGTGGTTTCTGAATCCGGCTTACCGCTGGATCGCGACGCGCTGCTTGCCTCACTCAGATCGCAGCTGCCGCCGCATATGGTGCCGGTGGTGCTGCTGCAAATCAGCGCGCTGCCGTTAAGCGCAAACGGCAAACTGGATCGCAAGGCGCTGCCGCTGCCGGAGCTGACCAGCAAAACCATCGGACGCGCACCGGAAAGTGCAACCGAAATTGCCGTCTCGCAGGCGTTTGCGTCTTTGCTGGGCTGCGCGGTAAACGACATCGAAGCCGACTTCTTTGCCCTCGGCGGCCACTCGCTGCTGGCGATGCGCCTGGCCGCACAGCTCAGCCGTACGTTCGCCCGCAAGGTGACGCCGGGGCAGATAATGGTCGCCTCTACGGTCAGCAGGCTGAGTGCTCTGCTGGATTCGCCGATAAGCGACGAGCAGGCACAGCGTCTGGGTTATGAAACCTTGCTGCCGCTGCGCGAAAGCGACGGCCCGACGCTGTTCTGCTTCCATCCGGCTTCCGGTTTCGCCTGGCAGTTCAGCGTGCTGGCGCGCTACCTTAGCCCGCGCTGGTCCATTATCGGAATTCAGTCGCCGCGCCCGGAGGGGCCGATGCAGCAGTGTGCGGATCTGGATGGGGTGATTGAACATCATCTGACTACGTTACGTGGCCGGCAGCCCCACGGGCCGTATTACCTGTTCGGCTACTCGCTTGGCGGTACGCTGGCGCAGGGGATTGCTGCGCGTCTGCGTCAACAGGGCGAAACCGTCGCCTTCCTTGGTCTGCTGGATACCTGGCCACCGGAAACCCAGAACTGGGCGGAAAAAGAGGCCAACGGACTCGACCCGGCGGTGCTGGCCGAAATTGAGCGCGAGCGACAGGCGTTTATCGCTGCCCAGCAGGGGCAGGGCTCCAGCGCGCTATTCAACGCCATTGAAGGTAACTACGCCGACGCGGTGCGGCTGCTCACCACGGCGCACAGCTCGCGGTTTGACGGGAAAGCAACGCTGTTTGTTGCCGAGCGCACGCGAACGATAGATCCGCAGGTGGCGTGGTCGCCGTGGGTAAATGAACTGGATGTGTACAGCCAGGATTGCGCCCATGTGGACATCATTTCGCCGCAGGCGTTTGAGAAGATTGGGCCGGTGTTGCAGAAGATGTTGGGGGAGTGATTTCCTCTCACCCTAACCCTCTCCCACAGGGAGAGGGGATGGTTTGCTCCCTCTCCCTGTGGGAGAGGGCCGGGGTGAGGGCATCAGCGCGCACGCTTTCCAAGCGGCACCACCAGCGGCGTGCCCGCCACCGGGTCGTCAATAATCATGCAGCGCATGCCGTAGATCCGCTCGATAAGCGCCGGCGTCACAATCTCCTTCGGCGCGCCCTGCGCCACAATTTCGCCGTCGCGCAGTGCAATTAAATGCGTGGCATAGCGGCAGGCCTGATTCAAATCATGCAGCACCGCCGCCAGGGTGTAACCCTGCGTGCGGTTGAGCTCGCTCAGCAACTCGAGCAGATCGATCTGATGGCTGATATCAAGCCAGGTCGTCGGTTCATCCAGCAGCATAATGGAGGTCTCCTGCGCCAGCACCATCGCGATCCACGCCCGTTGACGCTGGCCGCCGGAAAGCGTGTCCACGCTCTGCCGGGCGAGCTCCGTAATGCCCGTAGCCTGCATCGCGCGGTTTACCGCGTCTTCATCTTCCTTGCGCCAGCGGGTAAACAGCGGCTGGTGCGGATAGCGTCCGCGTGAGACCAGCTCCTGCACCGTGATGTCTCCCGGCGTGGTGGCGTTTTGCGCCAGCAGCCCGATGCGCCTGGCCACCTCTTTACTGGCAAAGCGCTGGATCTGCTCGCCGTCGAGGAATACGTGGCCTTCGACCGGTGTCATCAGGCGACTGAGGGTGCGCAACAGGGTCGACTTGCCGCAGCCGTTCGGGCCGATAATCGCCGTGAAATGGCCGTCAGGAATGTTGACGGTTAAGTCATGGGCAACGATTTTTTTGCCGTAACCGAGAGTAAGGCTTTCGCCGCGCAAGCGGGTGGTTGAATCGGTCATTTCTTGCGTGACTCCTGAACGAGCAAGACGATGAGGTAAATCCCGCCAAGGCTGACGGTGACAACGCCCACCGGAAGTTGATAAGGCATAAACAGCCGCTGGGCGCAGAGATCGGCGGCCAACAGTAACATTGAGCCGCACAGCGCCGCCTGGGTTAAGCCCCAGCGGGCCGTACCGCTAAGACGACGCGCAATGTGCGGGGCGACAAGGGCGATAAAGGAGATGGGTCCGGCAATCGCGGTGGAGGCCGCGGTGAGCAACACGGCGACCAGCATCAGCATCAGACGCGAACGCTCAACGCCGACCCCCAGCGCACAGGCGCTGTCGTCACCCATCTCCAGCAGCCGCATGCGCCGCACCAGCAGCAGCGCGGCGATAAACATCAGCAAAATCAATGGCGCGGCAGGCCAGACTTTGCCCCAGGTCAGGCCGTTGAGGGAACCGGCATACCACAGCCCGGCCGACAGCGCCGTTTCCAGCGAAGCCTGCAGCAGCAGCCAGGTATTGAACGCCATCAGCATGGCACGCACGCCGATACCGATAATGATCAGGCGGAAAGTGTCGATACCGTTGCGCCAGGCGAGCAGCCAGATCACCAGCGCGGTCAGTATCCCGCCGGTCATCGCCGTCACGGTGATGGCCGTCAGATGCTGACCAAACAGCACCATCGCTACCAGCACGCCGCTCCAGGCACCGGTGTTGAGACCCATTACATCCGGGCTGCCGAGCGGATTGCGCATCAGCGACTGGAAAATCGCGCCGCTGACGCCAAGCGCGGCACCCACCAGCATCGCCATTGCCACGCGCGGCAGTCGCCACTCCGTCACCACCATCGTGACAGCGCGCGGGGCACTGCCGGTGAGCGCGTTAAACACCTGGGCCAGATCGAGCGTCACCGCGCCGCTGCACAGGCTTGCGATCGCCAGCATCAGAATGGCGATAACCAGCAGCGAAACGCTGAGGATCAAACGACGAGAGGGGGCCATCATGCGTCACCTCCGCGTTTACGTCGTACCTGGAAGATCAGGACCGGCGCGCCGATAAAGGCACTTACCACCGAAACGCGCAGTTCGCCGGGAACCAGAAGACGCCCGACAACATCAGCGAACAAGAGCAGAGCCGGGGTGGCCAGCAGCGTCACCGGCAGCGACCAGCGGTGATCGGCCCCCACCAGCCAGCGCGACAGATGCGGCATCATCAGCCCGATAAAGGCAATCGGGCCGACCACTGCCGTCGCACTGCCGCACAGCACGGTGATGACCACTAATCCCGTCAACTGGGTTCGCGCCACGCGGTTGCCGAGCGCGGTGGCGGTGTCGCTGCCAAGGCTCAGGCTGTTCAGCGCCCGGCTTAAACCGAGTGCCACGGCGGCGGCAATCATCACCGGGATGACCACCACCTTAAGCGTCTCCAGCGTGCGGATATCCAGCGAACCGGCCTGCCAGAAGCGGAGCTGGTCGTAAACGTCCGGGTTAAGCAGGGCAATGCCGTTAGATAACCCTTCCAGCACGGCGGCAAGCGCCACGCCCGCCAGCGTCAGACGTACCGGGCTAAGCTGCCCGCCGCCCTGGCTGCCGGTGAAGGCGACAATCAGCGAGGCCGCCAGCGCGCCGCAAAAGGCCATTACCAGTTGTTCTGAGGGAGAGGTAAACCCGAACAGCGCCGCACCAAGCACAATGGCAAAGCTGGCACCGCTATTCACGCCAAGAATGCCGGGGTCAGCCAGCGGGTTGCGGGTGAGGGTTTGCATAAGGGCTCCCGCAAGCCCCAGTGCGCCACCGGCAAGTAATCCGGCCAGGGTACGGGGCAGGCGGGCATCCAGCACGATGGTGCAGTCGGCGCTCTGACAGGTACCAAAGAGCGCATCAACAATCACGGAGGCGGGCAGCGGTTTCGCACCAACCAGCAGACTGAGCGCCATCGCAAGGATTAACAGCAGCAATAACACGGGCACGGCAACGGCGCGCACCGCAGAAGAAGAGGAAAACGACATAGCAACATCCATGATTTGATAATGATAGTGATTATCGTTATCTATCTTATTTGGCTATGTTAGCATGTGCGCCCATGGAATGGGTAGAAATAGACTCAAGGTCTTGTCATGAATCAAAAATCCTGGCTGATTAACCTCAGCCTGCTGAAGACGCACCCGGCGTATCGCGCCGTATTTATCGCGCGTTTTATCTCCATTTTGTCCCTCGGCCTGCTCGGCGTTGCCGTCCCGGTACAGATCCAGATGTTGACGCACTCAAGCTGGCTGGTCGGGCTGTCGGTCACCTTAACCGGCGGGGCGATGTTTATCGGTCTGATGATCGGCGGCGTGCTGGCCGACAGGTACGAACGCAAGAAGCTGATCCTGCTGGCGCGCGGCACCTGCGGGGTGGGGTTTGTCGGATTGTGCCTGAACGCAATGCTGCCAGAACCCTCCTTACTCGCCATTTACGCCCTCGGGCTGTGGGATGGTTTCTTTGCTTCGTTAGGCGTGACGGCGCTGCTGGCCGCCACGCCCGCGTTGGTAGGGCGCGAGAATTTGATGCAGGCGGGGGCAATTACCATGCTTACTGTCCGTCTTGGCTCGGTGATATCGCCGATGGTGGGCGGCCTGCTGCTGGCCACCGGTAACGTGGCGTGGAACTACGGCCTCGCGGCAGCGGGGACGTTTATTACCACCTTAACCCTGCTGCGTCTGCCGCTTCTGCCACCGCCACCGCAGCCGCGTGAGCATCCGCTGAAATCGCTGATGGCGGCGATCCGGTTTCTGTTCAGCAACCCGCTGATTGGTGGTATTGCGCTGCTCGGTGGTCTGCTGACGATGGCGAGCGCCGTACGCGTGCTGTACCCGGCGCTGGCGGGGGTGTGGCAGATGAGCGCCGCAGAGATTGGCGTGCTGTACGCCGCCATTCCGCTCGGCGCGGCGTGTGGTGCGCTAACCAGCGGCAGGCTGGCGCAGAGCGCGCGTCCAGGGTTGATTATGCTGTTGACGACACTGGCATCGTTTATCGCGATGGGGTTCTTCAGCCTGATGCCGGTTTGGGCGCTGGGTGTGCTGTGTCTGGTGCTCTTCGGCTGGCTGAGCGCCATCAGTTCTCTGTTGCAGTACACCCTGATCCAGACCCAGACGCCGGAGGGAATGCTCGGGCGCATCAACGGCCTGTGGACCGCGCAAAACGTGACGGGCGATGCCATTGGCGCGGCGATCCTCGGTGGGCTGGGGGCTGTCATGACACCGGTGGCTTCGGCGAGCACCAGCGGGTTTGCGTTAGCCGTTGTAGGTGGGATCCTGTTAATGGTATTAGCAGAATTGCGCCGGTTCCGGCAGGAGGTTGTATTGAACGACGGTGCAGCCTGATGCCCTCACCCCGCCCCTCTCCCACGGGGAGAGGGAGGGAAAATGCCTACTTAAACAATGCATTTAATCTCTCTAACACCAGCATCGCGCTGTAATAATCCAGGCGGAACGTCTCCGTTCCCAGTGCCCACACGCGTTTATTCTTCACCGCAGGCAGGTGAGCCAGCAGCGGGTTGGCGTAAATCGCTTCAACGTCTTTTTGATCGCCGGCAAACAGGAACAGGCCTTCACCGTTCAGCCCGGTAGCCAGATTTTCACCGCCTAACTGGATGATGTCGTGACGTTTGCCCTGACTTTTTGAGGTGTGCAGCCCGGCAGGCAGTTCGGCCAGGGTAAAGCCTAACTGGTGCAACAGCTGGCCCTGGGCAGACTCCGCGGTCCACAGGTTAGCGCTGTGCGCGGCGGCGGTGTACACAATGGCGTTCACCGGTTGCGGCGGCAGCGTCATCTGCTGTTTCACCTGCGCGAGTTGTTTATCGAATGCTGCAATGCGTTCGGCGGCCTGTTTTTCCTGTCCGGTTATCGTGCCTAGCTGCTTCAGCAGTTCCTGCCAGCTTTTGTCGTCGTAGTTGATGATGAGCGTCGGCGCGATGGCGGAGAGCTGATCGTACAACGCCAGGGCCGAATCTCCGCCGGTCGCGCTAATCAGAATCAGATCCGGCATCTGCGCCGCCACCGCTTCCGCGCTCGGCTCGCCAATGTACAGGCGCGCCACGTTGCGCTGTTTCGCAATATCACCCCACTGACGTAAAAAGCCCTGCGCATCCGCCACGCGGTTATTGGGCGTGGTCGCCCCGCTGGCCACTACCGGAGCGTCAATCGCCAGCAATGAGCCGGTCAGGGTCACGCTGGTGGAGACAATGCGCGTGGGTTTGCTCTCCAGGGTATGCACGCCGCGGCTGTCGGTTACCTGACGCGGCCAGTCGGCGGCGATGGCTGAGGTTAGTCCTAAAACAAAACATCCCGTTAAAAGAAGGGCATTACGGCAAACGGCGGGGAATTTCACAACGCGGCATCCTGTTCTCTTTGAAGTTAATGCTTCTCATTTTCATGATTGCGGCGAGGGGATGCAAGCGATACTCGCATAAGATGTTCGCTCTGCGGTTGACACCGGCGCGATGTGGGATTAGGTTAGCCAACGAAAATATAAATGATAATCATTATTGCTTCTTTTATCATTTTATGGAGGATGATATGGATACGTCCCTGGCTGAGGAAGTTCAGCACACCGCGACCACGCTGCCATCAGACAGCTTTTTCTTTATGTCGCCTTACCGCAGTTTTACCACGTCAGGCTGTTTTTCCCGTTTCTCTGAACCCGCCGAGGGCGGTGATAACCCGTCGGGGGCCTTCCAGCAGAAACTGGCTCAGGCTTTCCGCAACGCGAAGGCCAGCGGCATTGCGCATCCCGTAATGGTGGGTGCCATCCCGTTCGATACCCGCAAGCCCTCATCCCTGTTTATTCCGCAGCACTGGCAGACCTTTTCGCGCCCGGCGCGTCAGCAGTCCGCGCGCTATTTTTCTGCTTCTAAGACGTTGAACGTGGAAACCCGCACTGAGATCCCGCCGCAGCCCGTGTTTGAAGAGATGGTTGCCCGTGCGGCAGCGCTCACCGCCACGCCACAGGTGAACAAAGTGGTGCTGTCGCGGCTGATTGATATTGCGACGGATAAAACGATTGATAGCGGCGCGCTGATGGAGCGACTGATCGCCCAGAATCCGGCCAGCTTCAACTTCCATGTGCCGCTGGAAGATGGCGGCGTGCTGCTGGGCGCGAGCCCGGAACTGCTGCTGCGTAAAGAGGGGACACACTTTAGCTCTCTGCCGCTGGCGGGCTCTGCGCGTCGTCAGCCGGATGACGTGCTGGATCGCGAGGCGGGTAATAAGCTGCTGGCCTCCGAGAAGGATCGCCACGAGCACGATCTGGTGACCCAGGCGATGAAAGCCATTCTGGCACCGCGCAGCCATCATCTCAGCATGCCAGCTTCCCCGCAGCTGATCACCACCCCAACGCTCTGGCATCTGGCGACGCCAGTGGAAGGGGACGCCCGTGAAAATGAGAACGCCCTGACTCTGGCCTGTCTGCTGCACCCGACGCCTGCGCTGAGCGGTTTCCCGCATCACGCGGCAAAAGAGCTGATTGCCGGGCTGGAGCCGTTCGACCGCGAACTGTTTGGCGGCATCGTTGGCTGGTGTGACAGCGAAGGCAACGGCGAGTGGGTGGTGACCATCCGCTGCGCGCGTTTGCTTAAAAATCGCGTTCGCCTGTTTGCCGGTGCGGGCATTGTGCCAGCCTCCTCCCCGGTGGGCGAGTGGCGCGAAACCGGGGTGAAGCTCTCCACCATGCTCAACGTTTTTGGTTTGCACTGAGGAATTATCATGACCATCCCCTTTACCCGTTGGCCTGAGGAGTTTGCCCGGCGCTACCGTGAAAAAGGCTACTGGCAGGATCTGCCGCTGACTCACATTCTGACCGACCACGCGGAGAAAGATACCGTCGCCATTATTGACGGTGAACGTCACCTGACCTGGCGCGCGTTCAACCAGGCGGTGAATAACCTGGCCTCCGCCCTGCAGGGGCAAGGCGTGCGTCGTGGCGAGACCGCGCTGGTTCAGCTCGGCAACGTAGCTGAGTTTTACATCACCTTTTTCGCGCTTCTGCAGGTGGGGGTGGCTCCGGTGAACGCGCTCTTCAGCCACCAACGTAACGAGCTGAACGCCTACGCCGCACAGATCAAACCCGCGCTGCTGATTGCCGACCGCGAGCATGCCCTGTTTGCGGGCGATGATTTCCTGAACCGTTTTGTGGATGAACATCGCTCTGTGCGTGTTGTCCTGCTGCGTGGCGATAACGGCGCACATGCCCTGGAGGCGGCCATCGCCCACCCGGCGACCCATTTCATCCCCAACCCCACGCCTGCCGACGAAGTGGCGTTCTTCCAGCTTTCAGGCGGCAGTACCGGCACGCCAAAACTGATCCCGCGTACGCATAACGATTACGACTACAGCATCCGTCGCAGCAACGAAATTTGCGGCATTACCGCGGATACCCGCTATCTGAATGCGCTACCGGCGGCCCATAACTACGCCATGAGTTCCCCGGGTTCGTTAGGGGTATTCATGGCTGGTGGCTGCGTGGTGCTGGCGCACGATCCGAGCGCCACGATCTGCTTCCCGCTGATTGAACGCCATCAAATTAACGTCACCTCGCTGGTACCCCCGGCGGTCAGCCTGTGGCTGCAGGCGATTGCCGACGGCGCGGGCAATGCGCAGCTTAAATCGCTGAAGCTGCTGCAGGTGGGGGGCGCACGCCTCTCCGCCACGCTTGCCGCGCGTATTCCGGCGGAAATTGGCTGCCAGCTACAGCAGGTGTTCGGCATGGCGGAAGGGCTGGTGAATTACACCGCTCTCGACGATACCCCGGAGCGCATCATCCACACCCAGGGCCGTCCGATGTGCCCGGATGACGAAGTGTGGGTGGCGGACGAGCAAGGCAACCCGCTGCCGCGTGGCGAAACAGGACGTCTGATGACCCGTGGGCCGTACACCTTCCGCGGCTATTTCAACAGCCCGGAACACAACGCCAGCGCCTTTGATGCCAACGGTTTTTACTGCTCCGGCGATCTGATTGCCATCGACGAGCAGGGGTACATCACCGTGCAGGGGCGCGAGAAAGATCAGATCAACCGCGGCGGGGAGAAGATCGCCGCTGAAGAGATCGAAAACCTGCTGCTGCGCCATGAGGCGGTGATCCACGCCGCGCTGGTGAGCATGGAGGACAGCCTGTTGGGCGAGAAAAGCTGCGCGTTTCTGGTGGTGAAACAGCCGCTGCGCGCGGTTGAGGTGCGTCGCTTCCTGCGCGAGCAGGGCGTTGCCGAATTCAAACTGCCGGATCGCGTGGAGAGCGTGGATGCGCTGCCGTTAACGCCGGTCGGCAAAGTCGATAAGAAACAGTTGCGCCTGTGGATCGCTGAACGCGCCCGGGCCTGAGGAACAGAGTATGGCTATTCCAAAATTAACCGCTTATGCGCTGCCAACTGCCGCAGAGTTGCCGACAAGTAAAGTGAACTGGGCGTTTGAGCCTGAACGTGCCGCGCTGCTGATCCACGATATGCAGGAGTATTTCCTGAACTTCTGGGGCGAAAACAGCGCGATGATGCAGCAGGTGGTGGCGAACATCGCCAGGCTGCGCACGTACTGTAAAGCACACAACATTCCGGTTTACTACACCGCCCAGCCGAAAGAGCAGAGCGACGAAGACCGCGCCCTGCTGAATGACATGTGGGGCCCGGGCCTGACCCGCTCCCCGGAGCAGCAGCGCATCGTCGCTGAACTGACCCCGGACGAAGCGGACACCGTGCTGGTGAAGTGGCGCTACAGCGCGTTTCATCGCTCGCCGCTGGAGCTGATGCTGAAAGAGACAGGCCGCAATCAGCTGCTGATCACCGGCGTGTATGCCCACATCGGCTGCATGACCACCGCCACCGATGCGTTTATGCGCGACATCAAACCCTTCTTTATTGCCGACGCGCTGGCAGATTTCACCCGCGAAGAGCATCTGATGTCGCTCAACTATGTGGCGGGGCGTTCCGGCCGCGTGGTGATGACCGATGATCTGTTGCCGTCGGTTCCGGCCTCAAAAGCGGCGCTGCGTGAGCTCATCCTGCCATTACTCGATGAAACCGACGAACCGATGGATGATGAAAACCTGATCGACTACGGCCTGGATTCGGTGCGCATGATGGCGCTCGCCGCACGCTGGCGTAAAGTCCACGGCGATATCGATTTCGTGATGCTGGCAAAAAATCCGACCCTCGACGCCTGGTGGGCGCTACTCTCCCGCGAGGTGCAGTAATGGTTTTTGATTTCACCGGCAAAACCGTCTGGGTGACAGGGGCGGGTAAAGGGATTGGTTATGCGACGGCGCTGGCCTTTGCCGACGCGGGCGCGAAGGTGACCGGATTCGATCTGGCTTTCCCGCAGGAGAATTATCCATTTGC
The DNA here is from genome assembly GCF_000025565.1 of Enterobacter cloacae subsp. cloacae ATCC 13047. NCBI lineage: Bacteria > Pseudomonadati > Pseudomonadota > Gammaproteobacteria > Enterobacterales > Enterobacteriaceae > Enterobacter > Enterobacter cloacae. The sequence continues at coordinate 3,164,756 of NC_014121.1, read as the reverse complement.
TACCCAAACGCTGGACGTATCTGACGCGGCGCAGGTGAGCGATGTCTGCGGGCGCTTGCTCGCCGTAGAGGAACGTCTGGATATACTGGTCAACGCCGCCGGCATTCTGCGCATGGGCGCCACGGACCAGCTTTCGCAGGAGGACTGGCAGCAGACGTTTGCGGTCAACGTTGGCGGGGCGTTTAACCTCTTTCAACAGACGATGGGCCAGTTCCGTCGTCAGCAGAGTGGGGCGATTGTCACCGTGGCGTCCGACGCGGCCCACACGCCGCGCATCGGGATGAGTGCCTATGGCGCCTCGAAAGCGGCGCTGAAAAGCCTGGCCCTCACCGTCGGGCTGGAGCTGGCGGGCAGCGGCGTGCGCTGTAATCTGGTGTCGCCGGGGTCAACGGATACCGATATGCAGCGCACCCTGTGGACCTGCGACGATGCGGAGCAGCAGCGCATTCGCGGTTTTGGCGAGCAGTTTAAGCTGGGGATCCCGCTCGGGAAAATTGCCCGTCCTCAGGAGATTGCCAGCACGATCCTGTTCCTGGCCTCCGATGCTGCCAGCCATATCACCCTGCAGGATATCGTGGTGGACGGCGGCTCCACGCTGGGGGCGTAATGATCTGGAAACGCCATTTATCGTTAGATGCGCTCAATGCCACCAGCCAGAACACGCTGGTGGCGCATCTGGGCATCGTTTATACCCGCCTTGGCGACGATATGCTGGAAGCGGAAATGCCGGTGGATGCGCGCACCCATCAGCCGTTTGGCCTGCTGCACGGTGGCGCGTCGGCGGCGCTGGCGGAAACGCTGGGCTCGATGGCCGGTTTTCTGATGACCCGCGACGGGCAGAACGTGGTGGGAACGGAGCTGAATGCTACCCATCATCGTGCGGTAGCGCAGGGGACCGTGCGCGGCGTGTGTCAGCCGATGCATCTGGGTCGATCCAGCCAGAGCTGGGAGATTGTGGTGTTCGACGAGCAGGGACGGCGGTGCTGTACCTGCCGGTTGAGTACGATGGTGCTGGGGTAATGTTGTGCGGGCTGTTGCCCTCACCCTAACCCTCTCCACAGGGAGAGGGGACGGTGTAGTACAAAATTAGAGCATTGAGACGACGCGTTTAAGTAACCGAATTCGCGGCGCAATGGACGCTTTGTCCAGCCACTCCGCCGGGCTGTGGAAGCCCGCGCCAATCGGCCCTAAGCCGTCAAGCGTGGGGATACCCAGCGCAGCGGTGTGGTTGGCATCGCTGCCGCCGCCGACCGCCTGCCAGGTAATGGCGATGCCTTCCGCTTTACCTGCCGCTTCAACCTGCTGCATCAGTGCCTGAGTCGCAACGCTTGCTGCCATCGCCGGTTTGTGATTGACCCGCGTCAGCGTCGTCGTCACGCCGTCTAAAAAGCCTTTTTCACATAAGGCTTCCAGCGCCTGATTCACCCGGTCGTACTCGTCGTTTTCCCAGAAGCGAACGTCGAGCTCGGCCACGGCGTTGTCCGCCACCACGTTTGCCGCGCTGCCGCCGCTAATCACCCCTACGTTGAGTGTGGTGCCGCGCGACCCATCGCTCAGCGCATTCAGGGCAACGATGCTGTTTGCCAGCGCTGTGATTGCCGAACGGCCTTTTTCCGGGTCGTTACCCGCGTGTGCCGCCACGCCCTTGAAGGTGAGGTGGTAGCCCGCCATACCTTTACGCGCTTTCACCAGAGAGCCATCAGCACGGGCAGCTTCGCACACCAGCACGCAGCGGGAGCGTTGTGCCAGCGCACCGATCCATTCGTGGGAGTATACCGAGCCCGTTTCTTCGTCCGGATTCATCGCGACCGCGATTGCCAGGCGATCTTTATCCGCAGGATCTAGCTCGCGCATTGCCCACAGAATATTGAGCAGTCCGCTTTTCATATCAGACACGCCGGGGCCGTAGAGACGCGTATCGTCCTCGCTCAACGGGCGTTCGGCCACGGTGCCGGGGGCAAAAACGGTATCAAGATGGCCGACCAGCAGCACGTCGAACTGCTCTGCCTGCGGCTTGTTGCTGACGAAGAGGCCCGGGCCAACCTTCTCGCCCAGGTTTACCTGCCCGGTATGCCAGCCTTCGCGTTGCCAGAGAGATTCTAAAATGCCAGCCACGGCGGCAACGCCCGCGATGGTCTGGGTGCCGCAGTCCACGTTCACCAGGCTTTTCAGCTCTTCAATGTAGCGATCCAGATTCATTTCCTTTTCCTTGTAAGCGGTAAGCGGTAAGCGGTAAGCGCGCGATCGCGCAGGGTCATTCTGGCGAGGTTGAGCGTAAAAAAAATGATACAAATCATCCCGTAAGGTTGAGCCAGGACGAAAAACGCAGAAGTGTGACCGATGACAGCGACGGGGTTGTTTCAGCCTGAAAGTGATCGACTTAACACTGTGGTGTAAATCTCTGGTTTGACCACGCATTATTGCGTTTCAAAGTTGTTAAATTTTACGCGTTGTTCTAGAAACAAAATGTAACATCTCACTGTTCCACAACAACGGACAACAACTATGAACAACTCAGGGAAATACCTTACATGGGCACTGCTTTCCGTTGTGGGAGCCTTTGCCCTGGGCTATATCGCCCTCAACCGGGGGGAACAGATCAATGCGCTCTGGATTGTCGTTGCCTCCGTCTGCATTTATCTGATCGCGTATCGTTTTTATGGTCGCTATATCGCCAAAACGGTGCTGGCGGTTGACGGCACGCGCATGACGCCCGCCGTTCGTCATAACGACGGGCTGGACTACGTTCCGACCGATAAGAAAGTGCTGTTCGGTCACCACTTTGCGGCGATTGCCGGGGCAGGCCCGCTGGTGGGGCCGGTGCTGGCGGCGCAGATGGGCTATCTGCCGGGGATGATCTGGATCCTTGCCGGCGTGGTGCTGGCGGGGGCCGTACAGGACTTTATGGTGCTGTTCGTCTCCACCCGTCGCGACGGCCGTTCGCTTGGTGAGCTGGTGAAAGAGGAGATGGGCGCGACGGCCGGGGTGATTGCGCTGGTGGCGACCTTTATGATCATGGTGATCATCCTTGCGGTGCTGGCGATGATTGTGGTGAAAGCGCTGACCCACAGTCCGTGGGGGACTTACACCGTCGCGTTCACCATTCCGCTGGCCATTTTTATGGGGATCTACATTCGCTACCTGCGTCCGGGACGCATTGGTGAGGTGTCGGTGATTGGTCTGGTGCTGCTGGTGTTCGCCATTATCTCCGGCGGCTGGGTGGCAGAGAGCCCAACCTGGGCACCGTTCTTCGACTTTACCGGCGTACAGCTAACCTGGATGCTGGTGGGGTACGGGTTTGTGGCGGCAGTGCTGCCGGTGTGGCTGCTGCTGGCCCCGCGAGATTACCTTTCCACGTTCCTGAAAATTGGCACCATCGTCGGGCTGGCTATTGGTATTTTGATCATGCGCCCGACGCTGACCATGCCAGCGTTAACCAAATTCGTTGACGGTACGGGCCCGGTCTGGACCGGTAACCTGTTCCCGTTCCTGTTTATCACCATCGCCTGTGGTGCGGTGTCTGGCTTCCACGCGCTGATTGCCTCCGGGACCACGCCGAAGATGCTGGCGAATGAAAATCAGGCCTGCCTGATTGGCTACGGCGGCATGCTGATGGAGTCCTTCGTGGCGATCATGGCGCTGGTCTCTGCCTGCATTATCGACCCGGGCGTCTACTTCGCGATGAACAGCCCGATGGCGGTTCTGGCTCCGGCGGGCACCGCCGACGTGGTGGCATCCGCAGCACAGGTGGTAAGCGGCTGGGGCTTTGCCATTACCCCGGATACGTTATCGAGTATCGCCAGTGAAGTGGGTGAGCAGTCGATTATCTCCCGCGCGGGTGGCGCGCCTACGCTGGCGGTGGGCATGGCCTACATCCTTCACGGTGCGCTGGGCGGGCTGATGGATGTCTCGTTCTGGTATCACTTCGCCATTCTCTTTGAAGCGCTGTTTATTCTGACGGCGGTGGATGCGGGGACGCGTGCGGCGCGCTTTATGCTGCAGGATCTGCTGGGCGTGATCTCCCCGAATCTGAAGCGTACCGATTCGCTCCCGGCGAACCTGCTGGCAACGGCCTTGTGCGTGCTGGCGTGGGGGTACTTCCTGCATCAGGGCGTGGTGGATCCGCTTGGCGGTATTAACACGCTGTGGCCGCTGTTCGGTATCGCTAACCAGATGCTGGCAGGGATGGCGCTGATGCTGTGTGCGGTGGTGCTGTTCAAGATGAAGCGCCAGCGTTATGCCTGGGTGGCGCTGCTGCCTACTTCCTGGCTGCTGATTTGTACCCTGACGGCGGGCTGGCAGAAAGCCTTCAGCCCGGACAATAAAGTGGGCTTCCTGGCGATTGCCAATAAGTTCCAGGCGATGATCGACAGCGGTAAAATCCCGGCACAGTATACGGAATCACAGCTGTCGCAGCTGGTGTTTAACAATCGTCTGGATGCCGGGCTGACCATCTTCTTTATGGTGGTGGTCGTGGTACTGGCGTTGTATTCTCTCAAAACCGCGCTGGCGGCGTTGAAAGTCGACAAGCCAACGGCAAAAGAGACGCCTTACGAGCCAATGCCTGAAAACCTGGAAGAGATTGTCACCCAGGCCAAAGGGGCGCATTAACCTGTGTGCCGGGTGGCGCTAGCGCTTACCCGGCCTACATTTCTTATCCTCCCTCTCCCTTTGGGAGAGGGCCGGGGTGAGGGAAACAAACGAGAAATGACTTATGTTCGACACCCTTTCCAAAGCAGGCAAATACTTAGGCCAGGCCGCCAAAATGATGATTGGCGTGCCGGACTACGACAACTACGTCGAGCATATGCGCGTCAACCATCCGGACCAGACGCCAATGACCTACGACGAATTTTTCCGCGATCGCCAGGACGCCCGTTACGGCGGCAAGGGCGGGGCGAAGTGCTGTTAACCCTCTTTCGGTAAATAGAGGCTGATCTGTTCCTGTTTACAGCCGTAGATCGCCGCCAGCTTTTCACGGGTGCGCTTTTGCGGACGGGAGTCCAGCGCTTCCAGCTGTGATACGGCAGACTGGGTGATGCCGAGTTTCTCTGCCACCTCCTGCTGGGACATGCCGCGCAGGATGCGCCAGGCGGCCTGCAGGCTGACGTTCTGCCAGGTCATGATGCTGCAAACCTCACCTGGAAGTTCAACGTCATCCAGCTCATCGTGTTCGACTTCAATATCCTCCAGATCGTCGTCGGTTTCGTCGTCGATTTCCGCCATCTGCAGGCACATACGAAAATATTCATCATAGGGAATAACCACGTACTGCGTTTTTCCGTTATCGTCCTTAATTAGCTGAACAGCCATAGGTGGCTTTCTCCTTGTGCAGGTAAGTTGTTGATGTTCTGCGCTTAACGGCCAAAACATAACAATGGTTATCGGGTTCGTCCCGAAGCGTATAGACGATGCGGTAATCGCCAACGCGTAGCCGGTAGTGATCTTCTGTCGCCGATATTTTTTTGATATCGGGCCGGGGAGCCGAGCGGTCATCCAGCTCAACAAGCTTCAACTCAATGCGACGCTGATATCGCTCGTCAATCTTTAAAAATGCCTTCTTTGCCCCATTGGACCAGACAATCTTCATCCGTACCTCCACTGTACGCCCACACAAAGTATAAGGAAATAATAAGACTATTAGATAAATTCCGAATTTCTTATGGGCTACTGTAGAGCGGAGAACAAATGCAAGTAAGCGGCAAAACGCAAACCGTCGAGGCGGTGCGAAAACGCCTCTGCCGGGCGACAGAGGCTTGCAGAAAATGTGCGATCAGGCGTTCAAACCGCCGTCCACATCCAGCCCTGTACCGGAGATCTGTCCGGCGGCCGGGCTGGCGAGGAAGGTGACCGCCGCCGCGATATCTTCCGGTTGTCCGTAATGACCGACGGCAATCATCTGACGCTGGGCTTCTGCCTGTTCGCCGTCCTCCGGGTTCATATCGCTGTTGGTCGGGCCGGGATGCACCAGGTTCACGGTAATACCGCGGGGCCCCAGATCCCGCGCCAGACCGCGCGTGAAGGAGTTAAGCGCGGATTTGGTCATGGAGTAGACGGAGATACCCGGCATCGCCACGCGGTTTGCCAGACAGCTACCGATATTGATAATGCGTCCGCCGTCAGACATGTGTACCAGCGCTTCCTGAGTGGCGATCACCACGCCGCGAATGTTGACGTTAATCAGGGCATCGATATCCGCCAGCGTCATGGACTCCAGCGGGCCGCCGCGGGCGATACCGGCGTTATTGACCAGAATGTCCAGCCCGCCGAGGGTGCGCGCCGCATGGGTGACCGCGTCCTGAATAGCCTCTGCACTGGCGCTGTCGGCCTGAACCGCCTCACTGTGCCGCCCCAGCGCGCTTATCTCATCGACCACGGCCTGGGCTTTATCGACGGACTTTTCATACGTGATAACCACATCGGCACCGGCGCGTGCCAGCGACAGCGCGATAGCGCGGCCCAATCCCCGGCTGGCACCGGTAACCAGCGCTTTCTTACCTGTTAAATCGATCTGCATGATGACCTCGTTGCGAGAGTGGTGAGAATCATCATTAGGTATAGTCGCTCGGCGCGTTTAACGGCTGAAGGATTCCACTTTCTCGAATGCCGCGCGCAGAACGTCAGGTGTGAGCGCCACGGGCAAATAGTGAATCGACTCCACCGGGCGCAGGGTGTGATTGATGACCTTGTCCAGTTCGTCACGGTTGTTGATATCCACCTCCAGCTCGCGAAGCCGGGTCGGCAGGTTAAAGCGCTCATACGCGGTGATAAGCTGCGCCAGCACGTCGTCCTGACCGAGCAGGGCGCTTTGCACCAGAATGCCGTAGGCCACTTTGGTGCCGTGCAGGTATTTTTCCGTCTGCGGCAGGACGGTTAAGCCGTTATGCACCGCATGTGCCGCCGCCACGCGTGTATAACGTTCGCCGAGCCCACCGACCATGCCGCCACCGGCAATAATGGCATCCACCACATCCCTGAATGCCTGCGTTGCTTCGCCGTGCTGCTGGTCAGCCAGCGCGTCCTCGCTGCGTTCCAGCAGCACGGCGCGGATAGCCAGCGCGCCGTTAATCCCCAGACGTACGGTCAGCGGCAGGTGTTCAGGCTGCGGTGCGAGTACAACCGCTTCATACCACTTCGCCAGGGTATCGCCGATACCAGCCAGCAGGTATTCCGCCGGGGCGTTAAGGATGATTTGCGGCTCCACCAGCACCAGGAAGTTGGCATCGTCGAAAATTTCAAACTGCAGCGCCTGCCCGGCATCGTTGTACCAGACGGAGAGCGGCGTCCATGCCGCACAGGTAGCGGCGATGGTCGGGATACCCACGAACGGAACGCCCAAACGACGCGCCACGGCTTTGACCGTATCCATCACCGCTCCGCCGCCAACACCAATCACCACGGCCGCCTCGCTGCCGGATTCATTCACCAGATGGGTGACGTCACGCTCGCTACAGTGGCCTTTGAACAACAGGTGTTTTGCGCCGGGGGCCGCAAAGCTCTCCGGCAGGTAGGGACGTGCGCCTTCAAGCGCGCGTTCGCCGTAGATCCACACCGCGCGGGAAAGCTGCTCCGGGGTGAAGAAGTCATGCAGATGCGCAAGGCTTCCGGGATGAGAAAAGTAGTTCGCCGGGCCGTGAACGACGCGGATATCGGTGTTGCTCATGGTGTTGTCCTTTTTTAGCAAGCGCTAACCCGATGTTATGTCTGGACATCCGGATGGCTAATAATATTTGGCTTTATCTTATGCCTTTTCTGTCGTTGTCAGTCAACCGGAGCTGTGAAAAATTCAATAAATCAAACTATTAATGAGGATCCTACGCGGATGGTTTCCAGTCGCCTTGATATGCGCGGTATCAGCCTGGCCTTTTCCGGCTTTCAGGCGCTGTCGCGCGTGGACTTTACCCTGAACGGCGGATCGGTGCATGCATTGACCGGGGCTAACGGCGCGGGGAAATCGACGCTGATGGCGGTGCTGTGCGGAACGCACGATCGCTATGAGGGGGAGATCTGCATTAATAACCAGCCGGTGACGATCCGCGAACCGCTCGATGCCAAACGGCTGGGGATCCACCTTGTGCAGCAGGAAGTGGACGTGGCGCTGGTTCCGGGGCTGAGCATCGCTGAAAACATCATGCTCGACCAGCTGGCGCAGCCGGGACATCGCTACCGCTGGCGTGCTATTCGTCAACAGGCGAAGCAGGCGCTGGCGCAGCTCGACGTTACGCTGGACGTTCGCCGTTCCATCGACAGCTGTTCGTTGGCTGAAAAACAGCAGATCCTGCTGGCGCGGGCGCTGTCGCATCACTGCCGTTTTTTGATCCTCGATGAACCTACCGCACCGCTGGATGCCCACGACAGTGAACGCCTGTTCGCGGTGGTGCGGCGTTTAAAGCAGCAGGGCATTGGCGTGGTGTTTATCTCGCACCGCATTCATGAGCTGAAAGCCATCTGTGACACCTTAACGGTGTTGCGCGATGGCAAGCTGATTGAGACCGGCCCGATGGCGGATCTCAGCGGTGAAGCGATCGTCGAGAAGATGCTCGGCCACGAACTGAGCGATATCTACCCGCCAGCACGTCCTGTGCATAGCGACGAGACGCTGCTGCGGGTTGAGGGGCTGTACGACGACGCGTTGCTGAAAGATATCTCCCTGCATCTGCGTAAAGGCGAAATCCTCGGCATTGCCGGGCTGGCGGGCGCAGGCAAAACCGAACTCTGCAAGGCGCTGTTTGGTGCCAGCAAAAGCCGGGTGGAGCGTGGCGAGCTCAATCATCAGCCCTGGAAACCGCGCGATCCGGCCGATTCCGTGCTGCGCGGGCTGGCGCTGGTACCGGAGGAGCGACGCAAGGAGGGGATTTTCATCGACGAGCCGGTGAGCATGAACCTGGCCGTTACGGCAGATAACAGCTTTTCGCGCTGGAGTCTCTTTGGTCATCGTCAGGCGTGGCGCTGGGCGGAAGAGGTGATTGCCCGCGTCGGCGTGCGAACACGCGGGCCGGGGCAGGTTTTACGTCGGCTTTCTGGCGGTAACCAGCAGAAGGTTGCCATTGGCAAATGGCTGCGCAATGACGCCAGCGTGCTGATATTCGACGAGCCGACCAAGGGCGTTGACGTCAAAGCGAAGACCGATCTGTTTCAACTGATCGACGGCCTGGCCCGCGAGGGCAAAGGGGTGATTTACGCTTCGGGCGAATTTGCCGAACTGGTAGGGCTGTGCGACCGCATCTGCGTGCTCTGGGACGGACGCATCGTGGCGGAAATCCCCGGGGCCGAGGCCCGTGAAGAGACACTACTTTATTATTCAACCGGAGGAACGGCGTCGTGAGCAAAGCCCTTTCAGTGACTGCGGCGGCGTCTGGCCGTCAACAGATTTTCGACTTTCTCTACAGGTGGGGCATGTTGCTCACCGTGGTGGCGCTGGTGGTGGTTTTTGGCCTGGCGTCGGACAGCTTCCTCGACCCGAACAACATCATCAACATTCTGCGCTCGATCGCCATCGTGACGGTGATCGCCATCGGCGTATCGATTTCACTCACCGTGGGCGGGTTCGATCTCTCCGTTGGCTCCACGGCGTCGCTGGCGAATGCGCTGGTGATTTCGCTCTTCGTCTGGCACGGCTTCGGCACCACCGAATCGATTGTGATCACCCTTGCGCTCTGTACCCTGGTCGGGCTGTTTAACGCCTTTCTGATCGTCATTCTGCGTATTCCGGACATGCTCGCCACGCTTGCCAGCCTGTTCGTCATTCAGGGCGTGGCGATGACCTACAGCTACGGCGGCTCGATTACCGAAAACATGGTGCTGCCGAGCGGTGATATGGCGGAAGGAACCATTCCGGCGGCGTTCAGCCTGCTGGGGCAGGTGCCGACCATCGTCATCATCATGCTGGCGGTGACCCTACTGGCACAGCTGGGATTGTCACTGACCACCCACGGCCGGCGCATGTATGCCATCGGCGGCAACCCGGAGGCGGCGCGCCTTTCGGGCATCCGCACCACGCGCTACAAGGTTGCGGCCTACGTGCTTGCCTCGCTGCTGGCCGGTCTGGGCGGGATTTTGCTGGCCTCGCGCATTGGGTCGTCGCAGGTGAATGCGGGCGGCGGGTATCTGATGGACGCGGTGGCGGCAGCGTGGATCGGCTTTTCGCTGGCCGGTTCCGGCAAGCCGAACGCGCTGGGAACGCTGGTGGGGGCGGTCATTCTGGGCGTGCTGTCGAACGGGCTGGTGATGCTCTCCGTACCGTATTACGCCATGGACATTATAAAAGGGCTGGTGCTTGCCGTGGCGCTGGCGATTACTTACATACAAAAACGCTGACAACACAACGGGATAAAAAATGAAAAAGATTGCACTCTCTTTGGTGGCTCTTGGGTTACTCACCTCTCTGCCGGGATTTGCGGCCACACCTGCACCGGTTCCGGCGGCCATTGCCAACCACGACGGCCCCATTCGCATTGCGGTGATCCGCAACCTTGGCTCGGATGACAACACCACGCAGTTTGTCGCCGGGGCGATTCAGGAAGGGAAAAAACTTGGCTTTAAGGTCAGCACCTTTTTAAGCAACGGTGACGACGCAAAATTCCAGGACTTTGTGAATCAGGCGATCAGCCAGAAATATGACGGGATTATTCTCTCTCAGGGGCGTGATCCGTATGCGACCGCGCTGGTGAAGAAGGCGGTGGATGCCGGGATTAAGGTTTCGGTGTTTGATACCGCCGTCAACGGCGAGATCCCAGGCGTGACGGTCACCCAGCAGGACGATGCCTCCCTGACGAATCTCTCCTTCGGCCAGCTGGCGAAAGATTTCAACGGCAAGGCCAATATCGTCAAGCTGTGGGTCGCCGGTTTCCCGCCGATGGAGCGTCGTCAGACGGCGTATAAGGAACTGCAGAAACAGTACCCGAATATCAAAGAGCTGGAGTCTATTGGCGCGGTGTCGTCGGACGTGCAGGGCGATACCGCCAACAAGGTCGGGGCAATTCTGGCGAAATACCCGAAAGGTAAAATCGACGCTATCTGGGGCACCTGGGACGCCTTCAGCCAGGGGGCGTATAAAGCCCTCAAGGAGAATGGCCGCACTGAAATCAAGCTCTACAGCATCGACATCTCCAACCAGGATTTACAGCTGATGCGCGAGCCGGGAAGCCCGTGGGCAGTGAGCGTGGCGGTGGATCCAAAGCTGATTGGGGCAACTAACGTGCGTCTGATCGCTAACAAGATTGCCGGAGAGCCGACGCCTGCGACCTATGATTTTAAAGCAGCGGCGATCCCGCAGGCGCTGCTGACCGCCCAGCCGGGTGCGGTGAACGTGGCGTCGCTGGGGAAAATCATTCCGGGCTGGGGACAGACCGAAGACTTTATTGCGCCGTGGTTTGCGACGCTGGAAGCGAAGTCAAAATAGTGCCCGGTAAGGCGCAGCCGCCACCCGGCGAAAGGAGCTAAAGGTGACAACATTACCCACCCCTGAATACAGCCGCAATATGCGGCTGATTGGCCATAGCGACCAGGGCGGTCGCCCGGACGGCGTGCAGCTGATGGTGCACCGCGGTTATGCGTATATTGGCCATATGGTGTCGCAGGGCTTTTCGATTGTTGACGTGCGCGACCCGAAAAACCCGAAAGCGGCGGGTTATATACCTGCGCCGCCCGGCACCTGGAATGTGCATTTGCAGGCACACGACGATTTACTGCTGGTGATTAACGCCCGGGATCTGTTTGCCGATGCCCGTTTCGCCGATGAAAAGGTCTACTACACCCGTCAGGTGGGGGAGACCGTCAGCGACGTGCAGGACAAAGGCTGGAGCGCCGGGCTGCGCGTATTTGATATCTCCACGCCGGACAGGCCGCGTGAAATCGGCTTTCTGTCGTTACATGGCATTGGTATCCACCGCATCTGGTACGTCGGCGGTCGCTGGGCCTATGTGTCGGCGCTGATCGACGGCTTTACCGACTATATCTTCCTGACCATCGACCTGGCCGATCCGCGTAAGCCCGAAGTGGCAGGGCGCTGGTGGCTGCCGGGGATGAACCAGGCCGCAGGTGAACGGCCAGAGTGGCCGGAAGGCGAACGCTACGCGCTGCATCATGCCATTATTGCCGGGGATACGGCATACGGCAGCTGGCGTGACGGTGGTTTAACGCTGCTGGATGTCAAAGATCGCACTCAGCCGAAGCTGATTAGCCACCGCAACTGGAGCCCGCCGTTTGGTGGCGGGACGCATACCGCGCTGCCGCTGCCGGACCGCGATCTGCTGGTGGTGCTCGACGAAGCGGTGCTCGACAACCAGGAGGACGGCGAGAAGTTCATCTGGCTGTTTGATATCCGCGAGCCGTCGAACCCGGTAAGTATCTCCACCTTCCCGCAGCCGGATGAAAGAGACTACGTGGCGAAAGGCGCGCATTTCGGCCCGCATAATCTGCACGAGAACCGGCCGGGAAGCTTTGTCAGCTCCACGCTGATCTTCGCCACCTTTCAGAATGCAGGGGTGCGTGCGTATGACATTTCGAATCCCTACCGCCCGGTGGAAACGGGGGCGCTGGTACCTGCTGCACCTGAAAGGATGATGGATACACGCCCGAATCGCCCGCAGGTGATCCAGTCGTGTGATGTTTTTGTGGATGCGCAGGGAATTATTTACAGCACGGATTATAACGGCGGTTTGTCGGTGATTGAATATTTGGGCTGAAGGGGAAAGGGGGGCTGTAATATATTTATAAGGTGAATGCTTATATTTATAGATTCTTAAAATAAACGCGCCGACTTTATCTTTAAGTCCTGATACGTACTATGGCTCTTTTTTTATTCAAGGATGAATTTAATGAGCCTGAAAAAATGTGCAGCCTGGTTGCAAATAGCACTGCAACTCCTTCCGCCGTCGTTATTTTCGCTGGGCGCGACGCCCGTCGCCGCGCAGGATAAGGTAGCCGAGCCGCAAACCACCGAGCGGGTAGTGGCACAAACCGCCGTGCAGGCGGGGTCACTGTTGGAGAGCGGCAGTGGCCGTTCTGTCGCCAGCGCAATTACGTCCCAGGCAACAAATACCGCCACGCAGGAAATTGAGTCCTGGTTAAATCAATTTGGTACCACGCGTCTGAATATCGGTACTGATGAGCATTTTTCCATTCAGGACGCGGAGTTAGATCTGCTTATCCCTTTATACGAGCAAAAAACGTCGCTGGTGTTCACCCAATTGGGTGGCCGTCGTCACGACGACAGAAATATCGTTAATGTCGGGTTTGGCTACCGTGAATTTAATACCGCATGGATGTGGGGCGTGAATACCTTTTACGATCGCCAGGTTTCGGCGAATCAGCATCAGCGCCTTGGTGTTGGAGCCGAGCTAGGCTGGGACTATCTGCGTCTTTCAGCCAACGGCTACTACCGTTTAAGCGACTGGATGTCTTCGTCCCGCTATCGCGATTATGACGAGCGCGTGGCGAACGGCTTTGACCTGCGTGCAACCGGGTATCTTCCCGCCTATCCGCAGCTTGGGGCGAACCTCGTCTACGAACAATACTATGGTCAGCACGTCGGGCTTTTCGGTGACGATGAGGACGATCGTCAGAAAGATCCTTACGCCGTAACCGTTGGACTGAGCTATACGCCCATTCCGCTGGTTACCCTGGGTGTAAACCAAAAAATGGGTAAAGGCGAGGCATCGGATACGCAGTTTAACCTTGCGGTCAACTGGGCGCCGGGCGTGCCGCTGCGCACGCAGCTTGATGCGGACCAGGTGGGGGCACGCCGTACGCTGCTGGGGTCACGTCAGGAGCTGGTCGATCGTAATAACAATATTGTCCTGGATTACCGTAAGCAGGAGCTGATTTCGCTCGCACTGCCAGAAAACATTGCCGGGAATGAAAATGCCCGCCAGACCGTAACCGCGAAGGTTAAAACGAAATACGGGCTCGAACGCATCGACTGGCAGGGTGACAATTTGATACGTAACGGCGGCAAAATCACACCGGGTGCCGATCCGGCCCAGGTGGTGATTACGCTTCCAGCCTGGAAAAATGGCGGTTCCAACGCGTATACGTTAACCGCAACGGCCTGGGATAAGCACGGTAACGCTTCTGATACCGCGCGGATGACGGTGAACGTAAACGGCATGGACGTGACCACGCTGCAGCCCAGCCTGACGGCGTCTCCGTCCCGCTTACCGGCGGATGGCACCAGTCAGTCGGTATTAACATTGGCGCTAAAAACCGCATCCGGCGAGGCTGCAACCGGGCTATCGGAGCGTCTTGGCGCATCGATCACCCTGAAAAATGCCGTTACAGGCACCGCGGCGCCTGTCGCACCGCAAATAAGCGCGTTTCGCGAAACGAGCAGCGGCGTATACAGCGCAACGCTTATCAGCGGAACCGCGCCTGCCACCCTCACCATTCAGACGTTCATCGACGGCAATATTAAGCTTGCTACCGCCTCTGTGACTGAAGAGGCGGTGTCCGAGGTTGTGGAACTTGCATCACTCAGTCCGTCGACCGTAAGCGCACCGGCAGACGGCGTAACGCCAATTGTCGTTGTGGCAAGCGTTGTCGATCGGTCCGGCAATCCCGTTTCGGGGCAAGAGGTGAAATGGACAGCGGATAACGCTGCGGTTCAGCTGTCTGCTGAACGCACCCTCACTAATGAACAAGGGCAGGCCAGCATTCAACTCATTAGCCGTGACGTGGTTGCGACGACAGTGAGTGCGCAACTGGCGGACGGTAACCCGCTCTCTACCCCGACGCTAAAATTTGTTGCGGACAGCGCCAGCGCACAGGTGAGATCGGTCAATGTCGATAAAACCCGCATTGTTGCCAATAACAGCGACAGCGTAACGTATACCGCGCAGGTCGCAGATAACAGCAATCATCCGCTTGAAGGCGTGACGGTTAACTGGACGGTGAAGCGGGAAGATGGCACGACCGCAGGAAGCAAAACCTCGGTTACCGACGCCGCCGGAAACGCCACGTTGTCGCTGTCGTCAGCAAAAACGGGCGTTGCCTGGGTTTATGCCGATGTAAATCAGCAGAATGCGGTGAGAGCGGAAGCCGTAACGTTTGTCGCTGACACCAGCACGCAGCGTATCGCCGCCGTGGTGGCCGATAAGCAACAGGCCGTGGCCAACGGCAGCGACAGTATTACCTGGACGGCGCAGGTGCGCGATCTGCAGGGTAACGCCATTTCGGGCGTAGAGGTTAACTGGTCGGCAGATAACCCAGACGTTAAGCTCGCCGCCAGCAGTACGCGGACGGATGCGCAGGGCAATGCCTCGCTGGTGGTTACCTCGCTGAAATCAGGCAGCGTTGTAATCACGGCTCAGACCGCTGAAAGCGCACCCGTTCGTGCTGACAGCGCAACCTTCACGGCCGATCTCACGACCGCGAAAATGACGGAGATGGCCGCCGACAGCGTAACGGCGGTAGCCAATGGCACCGACGGTATCACCGTGCGCACTACCGTTGTGGATGCCAATGACAACCCGGTTGACGGAGCGAAGGTTGGCTGGGCGGTGAGCCCTTCCGGCGCGACGTTGTCCGATACGAGCAGCGTGACGAATGCATCGGGTGAGGCGAGCGTGACCTTACGTTCTGAAACCGCGGGGGAATATTCTCTTCAGGCCACGTTCGGCAGTAACACGTTACGCGTGACAAAACTGACCTTCACCGGTGACACCACCACGGCAAAGCTGGCTACCCTCACGGCGGATAAAACGACCGGCATTGTGGCTGACAGCGATACCGTACTGTTAACCGCAACCGTGGTGGATAGCCATCAGAACCCTGTACCAGGCGTTGCCGTTAACTGGAGCAGCAGTGATGCGGCTGATGTGACCCTGACACCCGTTTCAGCAATGACTAATGCGCAAGGGCAGACTGAAACGCGCTTCTCATCGCGCAAAGCGGGCAACATGACGGTTACCGCGACGGTGAATGGTAGCGGTCAGACGCTTACTCTCTCCGTGACCGGTAATCCGGCGACAGCGCAATTTACGAGCCTGAGTCCGGATAAAAAAGAGGCGGTGGCTGACGGGAACGCGACCATACGCTGGACCGCCACCGTCGAAGACGCCAACCATAACCCGCTTAGCGGTGTGGATGTGGCGTGGCGTGTAGATAACAGCAGCGTGAAGCTTGCCAGCGCCAGCACAAAAACCAACGAAGCGGGTCAGGCGGTTGTAACGGCGTCAACGACAACGGCCGGAACGGCAACGGTTAGCGCAACAGTTGTCGGTTCAACGGCGGCGATAAACGCGGAGCCGGTAACATTTATTGGCGATGCGACTACCGCCAGGGTTGAGAGCCTCAAGGCCAGTTCTGACCACGCGGTAGTCAACACCGACCGCATTACCTACACCGCAGTGGTGAAAGACGTAAACGGTAATGCCGTCAAAAATGCGACGGTCAACTGGAACACCACGCTTAATACCCTTTCAGCGCAAACCAGTGTGACCAATGGCAGCGGCGTGGCGACCGTGAAGCTGAGTGGCCCGGATACCGGTACGGCAAAGGTGAGTGCAGAGAGTAATAACACCACTAAAACCCATCAAACGGTTGTGTTTATTGCCAGCTATTCAGCCATGTGGAGCGTTACCGGTTCGACAAGCGCATTCAGTACGGGCGCAATATTTGGCTTCCCTTCGCTTGGGTTTGTGGCAACGGGAAGTACGCAGGGGCCGACGTCCCTGGTATGGACCGCCGAAGGTTACAGCACGCTTGTCGTGCCGATGAAGGACGAACAAGGCAATACCCGGGACGTGAAGATTCGCGCGCAGCGCAGATCGGATTGCTCCACCCGTCCGTTCAATGTGGCGGTTCTGTGTAGCAGTTGGGAAACCACAGGCTATAGCGCCAGCCTTAAGTATGTTGAGGCCGATAACCCGGATCTCCCGAGCGGGGTTTACCGTGGGGATATCAAGTTTGCCGGTAAAGACTGGCATTCGTCGTGGTCTCTCGATTACACCGTGACCACCACGCTCACCAAAAACTGATGCAAAAACCTCCCGAAAGGTAGGTTTTTTTAACTGTACTGGCGCACTCTTGCCACCAGCTCTTCCACGCTGTCGATGCGATCGGCAATCACAATCAGCGCTTTACCCAGCGTGATGGCGTGGCGCAGACATTCGTGGCGCATCGCGTCGTCCTGAATGGTATCGATGTCCGCGACGTGAGACAGCCCCACACTGCGGCGGATCAGCTCCGTTCCGCAGAAACCAATGGTATCTCGCCAGACCTTTTTCAAAAATTCAGAGGCATAGCCCGGCGCACTCAGCGCGGCATCCCGGGTTTTCTCGTGCGCCAGCGCCTGGAAGCGCTCCGCAAAGGTATTCCATAACGCCTGAATGTCGATCAGACGCTGTTCCCGGGCGGCAGCGGCATCGCGGATGCCTAAATGCCCCGGCAGGCCACAGAAATTCAGCAGCAGGTTGCCGATGGCGGTACCCACGTCAAACCCAATCGGGCCAAAGTAACCGAATTCGGCGTCGATTGCTTTCAGACTGCCCTCGGCCACGAAAATCGATCCGCTGTGGATATCCCCGTGCAATAGCGCTTCGGCGTGGGAGAAGAAGCGATGCTTCAGGGAGGCCACGGCAATTTTCAACTGGGCGTCATCGCGCAGGGCGGCGACATCGTTTTCCAGCTCTGCCGGATAGTTGTTGCGCTCGTGGATCTGGTACGGATCGTTAAAGAACAGATCTTCAGTGATCTCGCACATCTCCGGGTTAATGAACTGGGCAACCTGCGCTTTTTTCTGGTGCGGGTGCAGGTAAAAATCACTGGTGTGGAACAGCGTGTGCGCCAGGTACTCCCCCAGTTGACGCGCAGCCTGCGGGTAGGCGTTATTCTTAATCAGCTCCCCGCGCCAGATGCGATGGTCGGAGAGATCTTCCATCACCATGATCGCCAGTTCCGGGTCAAAATGATGAATTTTCACGGTATGCTGCGGGCTGTGTTTGTAATGCTCCACCAGCGTTTGCGCCTCAAGACGGGCGCGGTCCAGCGTCAGCGGCCAGGACTCACCGACGCAGCGAACGTATGGCAGCGCCTGTTTTACGATGATGCGGCTCACGCCCTGAGCATCGAAAATTTTGAAGACCAGATTGAGGTTGCCGTCGCCTACTTCCTGCGCCTCTACCAGTGATGATGGATTATCAAGGCCGCCAAACTGCCTGGCATACTCCAAGGCGTCCTGGGCGGTAAAGGTACGGTATTGCGACATTGTCTGCTCCTCACTGATTTGCGAATAAAGACATTTAGACGTCTATACATCTGGATTTCATCCTGACACAATGTGCTACAACAACGCAACAGGGAATTAACGACATGCAGACATTACAGACGACCAGCCTGCGGGTGGCGGATAATCAGCTCTTTATTCTCGACCAACAGGCCCTTCCGCAGGAGAAACGCTGGCTTGACGCCTCAACGGTTGAGGCGCTGGTGGGGCATATTCACGCCCTTAGGGTGCGCGGTGCGCCGCTGATTGGTCTCTCTGCAAGTCTGCTGCTGGCGCTGCTGGCGGAAAAGGGGAAAAGCCGCGACGAGCTGGCGCTGGCGCTGGAAACGCTGCGCGCTGCCCGCCCAACGGCGGTCAACCTGATGAACAATCTCGACCGCATGAAGCAGGCGCTCTGGCAGGAAGATTTCGTTCCGGCGCTGGTGACGGAAGCTCTGCGACTGATTGACGAAGACAGGCAGCTTTGTGACGCCATTGCGACAGCGGGCAGCGCGCTGGTGAAGCCCGGTAGCCGCCTGCTGACCCACTGTAACACTGGCGGTCTGGCAACCGCAGGCGTCGGCACTGCGCTGGGTGTTATTGCTCGCGCACATGAGGAGGGCAACGTCAGCAACGTCTGGGTGGATGAAACCCGTCCGCTGCTGCAGGGCGGCAGGCTGACCGCGTGGGAGCTCGGCGAGCTGGGCGTGCCGTATCAGCTGATTACCGACTCCATGGCCGCCAGTCTGATGGCAAAAGGGGAGGTGGATGCCGTGTGGGTGGGGGCAGATCGTATTGCCGCCAACGGCGATGTGGCGAACAAAATCGGCACCTATTCCCTGGCGGTGCTGGCGAAATTTCACGGCATTCCGTTTTATGTCGCCGCCCCGCAAACCACCCTCGACCCGGCGTGCCCGAACGGTGAGGCGATCCCGATTGAGCAGCGCGCGGCCAGTGAAGTGACGGGCGTGGCGGGAAGCTTCGGCGCGGTACAGTGGGCACCAGAAAATGCGCAGGTTTACAACCCGGCGTTTGACGTCACCCCAGCCTCGCTGATTAGCGGCTGGGTACTGGATACGGGCGTGGTCACGCCGGAAGCGGTAGCAAACGGGAAATTCGCCTGAGTCCGGCTATCCTTGTAAGGGGTTCCCCTGAGAGGACAACATCGTGACGCTCGATCCCGAAACAGACTTAAAACTGGAACGCGTGGTGGATGCACCGCGCGACCTGCTGTGGCTCTGCTGGACGACGCCAGAGCACATCAAAAACTTCTTTATTCCTGCCCCCCATAAAGTGACCGAATGCGACCTCGACCTGCGCGTGGGTGGACGGTTCAATACCGTTTTCGACGTGGACGGGCAAAAAATGGACAATAAAGGTGTTTTCCTGGAAATCGATCCCGGCAAAAAGCTGGTCTTTACCGACGGCTATACCGAAGGGTGGAAACCGGCCGAAAAGCCGTTTATGACGGCGATTTTGTTGCTGGAAGATCTTGGGGAGGGCAAAACCCGCTATACGGCGATTGCGCGCCATCCCACGAAAGAAATCCGTGAGCAGCATGAACAGATGGGCTTCCATGAAGGCTGGGGGATCGTGCTGGATCAGCTGGTGGGGTATGTGAAGTCTCTCAGACCCCCTCTCCCTTGAGGGAGAGGGGGTCCTCCGTGCAGGCATTATTTTATGGGGATCCCTCAGCCCACAGGGAGAGGGAGCAATTTTCACCTATGCCAGACGCGGATACGCATCCGCAATCGCATCACCGGTAAACTGCGCCACCCAGCCCTCCGGATTATCGAATATACGGATGGCCGTAAAGTTTGGCTCTGAGCCCATATCAAACCAGTGCGGTGTGCCTGCTGGCACCGAAATCAGGTCGTTTTTTTCGCACAGCACCTGATACACCTCATCGCCAATGTGCAGGCAGAACAATCCCGCGCCTTCCACGAAAAAGCGCACTTCATCTTCGCCGTGGGTGTGCTCGTTGAGGAATTTGGCGCGCAGCGCTTCTTTTTGCGGGTTGTCGGCGCGCAGGCTGATCACATCCCAGCTCTGATAGCCTTTCTCAGCGACCAGCTTGTCGATGGCATGCTGGTAAGCGTCAATGACCACTTTTGGGGCAGGGTCGCGCCCTAAATCACGGTCAGCCGCCCAGCGTTCAAAACGCACACCTTTGGCGTTGAGCTGTTGGGCGATCTCGGCGGCGTCGGTGCTGTGCCACAGGTGCTTACTGGCGTCTTTATCGGAATAAATGGTTAATGCGCTCATGAAGGGATCTGCTCCGGGTTAATCTCGTCGAACTGGTGAACCTGATGATGGTGGCTTGCGCCGTCATCATCACCGCGAATCAGCTGCAGGGTGCGAAAACCGGCCTGTTCAGCAGCGTCCAGCTCCTGATGGATATCCGACAGGAACAGGATCTGCGACGGGGCGATGCCCGTCTGCGCCGCAATATTCTGATAAGACTGCACCTCACGCTTGGCACCAATATGGGTATCAAAGTAGCCGCTGAACAGATGAGTAATATCACCTTCGTCGCTGTAGCCAAATAACAGTTTCTGCGCAGCGACGGAGCCAGAGGAATAAATATAGAGATCAATGCCTTGCGCTTTCCATTTTTCCAGCGCCGGCAGCACGTCCGGGTAGAGATGGCCGGTAAAGTCGCCGTTGACGTAACCGTCGTGCCAGATAATTCCCTGCAGGGCCTTCAGCGCCGTCGATTTACGGTCTTCATCCATAAAGGTGAAGAGGGTCTCGATAAGATCGCTGACGCTGGCGTGCGGAGCGTCGATTTCATCGCGCAGGTTGTCCAGAATCGATTTGACCGGCTCGGCGTACTGCTGGGCGGTGACGAAGGCCGCCAGACGCTCACGCGCATAAGGGAACAAAACATCATGGACAAAACGGATATCGCTGGTGGTTCCCTCAATATCCGTCACAATCGCGCGAATCATATCTTCTCCAGTTGTCGTAAACGCATTTCGCATTCAAATAAGAATTCTAATCCTTCCAGATGACGGCGGGCTTCGGCCACATCACGTCCCCAGCAGGTTAAGCCATGGCCGCGCAGAAGAAAACCATAATTAAGCGGGCGCTCCTGCGCGTAATGGGCGATTCGCGAAGCGAGGGCGTCTATATCCTGGTCGTTATCGAATACCGGAATGGCAACCGTAGCCAGATGCGTGGTCTGCCCGGTGAGGGATTTTTGCATTTCAAAGCCGCTGATGTGCAACTCCGCCTCTTTCACCAGCCGCGAGAGCACCGTGGCGTTCACCGTGTGGACGTGCAGTACGGCGTTGGCCTCCGGGAACAGGCGATAGATAAGCGTGTGTAACCCGGTTTCGGCCGAAGGTTTACGGCCAGAGGGGGCGCGATTGGTGGCGATCTCCACCTGCAGAAAATCATCCGGCGTGAGGCTGCCTTTGTCTTTGCCGGATTCACTGAGCCAGCACAGGTTTTCATCCTGACGTACCGACATGTTACCGCCGGTGGCGGGGGCCCAGCCTTTGGCGCCAATCCAGCGGCAGGCTTCGACCAGTTGCGTGAGTTGCAGGTTGTCTGTCATTTCCTTTTACCCTCTCGGTCAGGAATATTCATATTGTTTAGACGTCTAAGCGTCTTGATTGCCAAAGACTAACATCGTGTTATAGTGGCAGCAACATAAGTATTACAAGCAGGCACCCCACAATGAGCAATAACGCATTGATTCCGCAAAGCAAACTTCCCAACCTGGGCACCACTATCTTTACGCAGATGAGCGCTCTGGCCCAGAAGCACAACGCCATTAACCTCTCGCAGGGGTTCCCGGATTTTGATGGTCCAGGCTATTTGCAGGAGCGTCTGGCCTGGCACGTTGCCCAGGGGGCGAATCAGTATGCGCCGATGACCGGTGTGCAGGCATTGCGTGACGCCATTGCGGATAAAACGGCGGAATGCTATGGCTATCAACCGGATGCCAACAGCGACATTACGGTGACGGCAGGTGCGACCGAAGCACTGTATGCGGCCATCACCGCGCTGGTTCGCGCGGGCGATGAGGTTATCTGCTTTGACCCAAGCTACGACAGCTATGCGCCTGCCATCGAACTGTCCGGCGGCGTGGTGAAGCGCGTGGCATTACAGCCGCCGCATTTTCGTCCGGACTGGCAGGCGTTTGCTGCGCTGCTGAGCGACAACACCCGGCTGGTCATTCTGAATACACCACACAACCCGTCGGCGACGGTGTGGCAGAAGAGCGATTTCGCCGCGCTGTGGCAGGCCATTGCGGAACATGAAATTTATGTCCTGAGCGACGAAGTGTATGAGCACATCTGCTTTGCCGGGGAAGGGCACGTCAGCGTGCTGGCCCATCCGCAGCTTCGCGAGCGCGCTGTGGCGGTGTCGTCATTTGGTAAAACCTATCATATGACCGGCTGGAAGGTGGGGTACTGCGTGGCGCCGGCGACCATCAGCGCGGAGTTGCGTAAAGTGCACCAGTACCTGACGTTTGCGGTGAACACGCCTGCCCAGCTGGCGCTGGCCGATATGCTGCGCGCTGAGCCTGAGCATTACCGTGAGCTGCCCGAATTTTACCGCGCACGCCGGGATCGGTTTGTGAGTGCCCTGAGTCAGAGCCGTCTGGAGATCCTGCCGTGTGAAGGCACCTATTTCCTGCTGGCCGATTACAGCGCCATTTCCGATCTGGACGACGTCAGTTTTTGCCAGTGGCTGACCAAAGAGGTGGGCGTGGCGGCGATCCCGTTATCCGTCTTTTGCGCCGATCCCTTCCCGCATAAGCTGATTCGTCTCTGCTTTGCGAAACAGGAATCGACGCTGCTGGCGGCGGCAGAGCGTCTTAACGCGCTCTGATTATTTGACCGTCCAGGCTTCTGAGTAACGGCGGTCTGCAAAGAGTTCCAGCAGGCCGTTGATTTGCTTGAGGCGCAATACCTCGTCGCTATCCATTCCCAGTTCCTGACTGATTCTCTCGTCGTCCCAGCCAAGCT
This sequence comes from Enterobacter cloacae subsp. cloacae ATCC 13047, assembly GCF_000025565.1. Classification (NCBI taxonomy): domain Bacteria; kingdom Pseudomonadati; phylum Pseudomonadota; class Gammaproteobacteria; order Enterobacterales; family Enterobacteriaceae; genus Enterobacter; species Enterobacter cloacae. The sequence continues at coordinate 3,141,572 of NC_014121.1, read as the reverse complement.
GCACCAGCTCGCGGACGATATCGGACATCGCATTGATTTGATGGCGGCCGCGCGCCCGATTATGGCGAATAGTGGCCGCTATCCGGTCGAACTTTTTCTGCCGCTCTTTACGCAGACAGGTAACAGGCAGATAGCCTTTAAGCTGGCGTTTTAATACCGCCCGGTTGGACCCAATTTCATGCCGATGGAAGCCATCGACAATTTCATAATGCCGGGCCTCACTTTCCGTCACTACAATGGGTTGGGTAAAACCGTCCATCTCCAGGGATTTACAGAGCAGCCGTTTTTCCGGCGGGGCAACGTTGTTGGGGTTGTAATCGTTCGCGGTAATCTCGTCCTGTTTGATCCACAGCACGCAGTCGACAGGCTGCTCGCGAAAAGGGCTATTTTCATGGATGGCCTGGCGAAAGGCGTTAATGGCTTCAATGCGTTTATCTTCGGGAAGAGACTGAAGATAATTTTTCATCTCGTTAATTAATTGCTGCTGCATAAGATCCCCCACTCCTTGCGTTTTGATTTCATCCGTTCGCTGTAACGCTGGTAATGCCTGGGTTTGTTCGGACTGAATGACAGCGCCCGGCACCAGTAGTCATTGTTGAGTAATACCTTGCACACGCGTCGCCAGGACGGGATATCTTTGGCGCCGATATCGCCCTCCTGGGTGTCGGGAATATCGGCCATGCCTCTCTTCTGATACCAGTGCAAATAGATCGCGATTTTATTGCGGTAATGTTCCGCGGTGGTGTGCGGCATGCTGTCGAGAAGCAGCATGGCGTATTCCCGCCAACTGAGCGCGTCGGGTTTCAGAATTTTGCGGTGGCCATAGAAATGATTGTCCTGCCCCGCGTAGACCCCGCCACTGTGCACGCCGTTTACCCGCTCACACATCGCCGCCCAGCGTTCGGGCTCCACAACATGATAGAGCCACAATCCCTGACGCTGCTCCGGGCCAAAGGGTTCACAGATGCGCATATAGCGCGGCGGCACGCCAGCCTGAAACATCAGGTCGTAAAGCGGGTTATAGCACCCGCCTGTTTTCGCAAACCAGGTCCAGATATCGGCGGTTTTCCAGTCATAAAGCGGATAGACATACCAGGCGTGCCCGCCGGGGGCGACGGTGGTCCAGGGTTTGTCATCGGCAAAGCGCTGCTTTCGTGCGTTGGCGATAGTCAAAAAGCGATTGTAGGATTCATCGGCACGAATACCGATCATCATTGCTGCCGGGCGCCTTTTGGCAAACCAGTCGGAAAATTCGCGAACAAAGGCCTCGAAGGTCATGCCGGGCTGGTAGAACGAGAAGTAATCTGGATCGGTTACCGCCTCTTCCGGGGGCGTGCGTACCCAGTTTTTACCCGGCTCCCAGCACTGCCATTCGGGCTGGAATTGTGAAAGTGAATTTTGCGAGGTCAACGGGAGCGCTACCCACCAGCATTTTTCAATCACATCGGCGTATTGTGCGATCATGTTATTCACATGCTGAATGGTACAGGTGAACTGTGCTTCCCAGTCGATAAATAACAGACAGATTTTCTTTCCCATTTTTCGGGCTTGTCGGGCCGTTAAATGGAACATAATGGTGGAATCTTTTCCGCCAGAAAATGAAACACAGACCCTTGGCAGATTCTCAAGCGTCCATGTTATGCGCTCTGTGGCAGCGTCAAGGACATTTTGATTAAGTGGATGCTTATAAATTGACAAAGGCAACTCCTCCTGGAAATAAATACCGGACGTTCATGTCAATGCAGGAGAGAGAATAATAGTAGTGAAAATAAAGGCAGGTAAATCAAAAAAGGCAGATTTTTTATTATCTATAAATGAGGATTATATTTTGATGAGAGAAATGGCTGTAAATATTACAGCCATTCGGATTTATTTTTGCGTAATCTGCTCAACAAACTTCGAGAAAACCGAGCTGTTAAGCGCTGAGCGGTTATAAACCATGAAGACTTCCATTTGAGGCAGCGTAAAGGGTGCGTCAACTTTTTTCAGTCGCAATACGTCACGGTATTTTTCATACAGGACTTCCGGGATATATCCCACTAAATGCGATGCGCTGATCATGGCCATGATTGAAAAGAGAGAGTCGCAGCGAAAACCGATTGTCCTGTCGGCATGCACTTCCTCAGTCTTTGACTGATAGTGTTTCACACCCGCTTCATCGCTCAGGAAGATCGTAAACTTCTCTTTCTGCAGCTCTTCCAGGGTAGCGGTCTCCTGCAGACGGGGGTGATCCTGGCTGCACACCAGAATCATTCGGTAATTAACATAGGGAACGCATACCATTGAGCGATTGTTGATAGGCGCAATGGAGAAAATTAAGTCTGCTTTACGGTAGGCAAGCAGGTCTTCTGCGGAATCCGCGGACAGCAGCATGTCATGAAGCTCTATTTCATAATTGTGCTCTCGCATCAATAGCTTCATGGGGTTGAGCAGATTGTCAGTTGTCAGAACCTGCGGGCAGTAGATGACAAAATTCTTTTTGAGCGATGAGCCATGCATGATGTTGATGGTCTGCTCAAGCTGATTGAGGTTTTGCTCAAGATGATGATGCAAATTTGCCCCAACGGTGGTGGGAGTGATCCCTTTTCCCGAACGGATAAACAGCGGATCGTTCAGCTGGTTACGCAGCCGCTGCAGGGATTGACTGACCGCGGAAGGCGTTATGTAGAGCGTTTCTGCTGCCTTGCTGATGCTCAGGTGTTGGTAGATGCATTCGAAAATGACCAGCAGATTGAGATCGAATTTTTTTAAGTCGTAAAGATTTGCCATGTTTCATCCTGAGTGTGCTGCGTTGCGTTATCACATCACTGATAACTATAGAAGGAACGTAACCATTTACCATCCTTGATGGTTAGCTCGCTTAATTATGATTGAAAACCAACTTAATATATCACGAACGTAGATTAATGAAATAGAACTTCAATAATGGTTAAGATATTTTTACCTTTAAAATAGAAAACAGAACTGAATAAAAATAGTCAGATTTATATATGGACAAGTAATTATCACTCATTTTTATTTTTACTGGCGTGAGCATTAGCGGCGATGGGGAATGCTTAGTTTGGTAAAACCTATCACAGCCATAGATATGATTATCCCTTCAATCCATTGCCCTGTCCCGACACGAGTGCTGTAATCGGGGGGCTGTAACGACCTTGATATAAAGGTATGTAGAGCGCAACGCAACGCCAGTCTCACTGGCACTGAAAGTTCCTGTGGAAAGTTCAGGTATCAGGGCCGCCCACCAGGGCGGCCTTTTTACTTTCGGGCTTTTATTCATTGGGTTCACAACGTTGTCTTGTTCGGGTTGTTAGGTATGGCTGATTGATTTGATAAAGCAAACGCATTAGCCCATGTAGCGAAAGTTCGTTACCTTACATCTCAACGAAAACACGGAGGAAGTACAGATGTCTTTGATTAACACCAAAATTAAACCTTTCAAAAACCAGGCGTTCAAAAACGGCGAATTCATTGAAGTCACTGAGAAAGATACCGAAGGCCGCTGGAGCGTGTTCTTCTTTTATCCGGCTGACTTCACTTTCGTTTGCCCGACCGAACTGGGTGACGTAGCCGATCACTACGATGAACTGCAGAAGCTGGGCGTAGACGTGTACTCTGTCTCTACCGACACCCACTTCACCCACAAAGCGTGGCACAGCAGCTCTGAAACCATCGCGAAAATCAAATACGCGATGATCGGTGACCCGACTGGCGCCCTGACCCGTAACTTCGACAACATGCGTGAAGATGAAGGCCTGGCAGACCGTGCGACCTTCGTTGTTGACCCGCAGGGCATTATCCAGGCTATCGAAGTTACCGCTGAAGGTATCGGCCGTGATGCATCTGACCTGCTGCGTAAAGTGAAAGCCGCTCAGTACGTGGCGTCTCACCCAGGTGAAGTGTGCCCGGCGAAATGGAAAGAAGGCGAAGCGACGCTGGCTCCATCTTTAGACCTGGTCGGCAAGATCTAAGTCTGTAAAGTCTGGCGGCGCTGCGCTTGCACAGGCCTACAGTATCGTAGGCCGGGTAAACGACGTGCCACCCGGCAACCCATGGGCGCCCCCCGCGCCCATTTCATTCCAGCACCATGATGCAAGTTGCATTCAGGCCGCCCGTATAAGGCAGCTTGCATGATGACGTTTTTAGAGAGGGAAGAACAATGCTCGACACTACAATGAAAACCCAGCTCAAGGCATACCTTGAGAAACTGACCAAACCTGTTGAGCTGATTGCCACGCTGGACGACAGCGCTAAATCGGCAGAAATCAAGGAACTGCTGGCGGAGATCGCCGAACTGTCACCGAAAGTGACCTTCAAAGAAGCGAACGATCTGGCGGTGCGTAAGCCATCTTTCCTGATCACCAACCCGGGCTCTGATCAGGGGCCGCGTTTTGCCGGCTCACCGCTGGGCCACGAATTTACCTCACTGGTGCTGGCTCTGCTGTGGACCGGTGGGCATCCGTCGAAAGAGGCGCAGGCGCTGCTGGAGCAGATCCGCGATATCGACGGGGATTTCACCTTTGAAACGTACTATTCACTCTCCTGCCACAACTGCCCGGACGTGGTGCAGGCGCTGAACCTGATGTCAGTCCTGAACCCGCGTATTAAACACACCGCAATTGATGGCGGCACTTTCCAGAACGAAATCACCGATCGCAACGTGATGGGGGTTCCGGCAGTGTTCCTGAATGGGCAGGAGTTTGGCCAGGGCCGTATGACCTTGTCCGAAATTGTGGCCAAAGTGGATACCGGCGCCGAAAAACGTGCCGCAGAAGAGCTGAACAAGCGCGATGCGTATGATGTACTGATTGTCGGCTCTGGCCCGGCGGGCGCCGCGGCAGCGGTCTATTCCGCACGTAAAGGTATTCGTACCGGTCTGATGGGCGAACGCTTTGGCGGCCAGGTGCTGGATACCGTGGATATCGAAAACTACATCTCTGTGCCGAAGACCGAAGGCCAGAAACTGGCTGGCGCACTTAAAGCGCACGTCAATGATTACGCAGTGGATGTGATCGACAGCCAGAGCGCCAGCAAGCTGGTTCCTGCCGCAGTCGAAGGTGGCTTACACCAGATTGAAACTGCTTCCGGCGCGGTGCTGAAAGCCCGCAGTGTTATCATTGCCACCGGTGCCAAATGGCGAAACATGAACGTGCCGGGTGAAGATCAGTATCGCACCAAAGGCGTGACCTACTGCCCGCACTGCGATGGTCCGCTGTTTAAAGGCAAACGCGTGGCGGTGATTGGCGGCGGTAACTCCGGTGTTGAAGCGGCTATCGACCTGGCGGGCATTGTTGAACACGTTACCCTGCTGGAATTTGCACCAGAGATGAAGGCAGACCAGGTACTGCAGGATAAAGTACGCAGCCTGAAAAACGTCGACATCGTGCTGAATGCGCAGACCACGGAAGTGAAGGGCGACGGCAGTAAAGTCACCGGTCTGGAGTACCGCGACCGCGTCAGTGGCGATGTGCACAGCGTTCCGCTTTCGGGGATCTTCGTGCAGATTGGTCTGCTGCCAAACACCACCTGGCTGGAAGGCGCCATTGAGCGTAACCGCATGGGCGAGATTATCATCGATGCCAAATGTGAAACCAGCGTGAAGGGCGTATTTGCGGCGGGCGACTGTACTACCGTGCCGTACAAGCAGATCATCATCGCGACCGGTGAAGGGGCGAAAGCGTCTCTGAGCGCGTTCGACTACCTGATTCGCACCAAAACAGCATAATAAAAGTCAGTAAGACTGCACCTGCACCAGGAGAGGCCACCAGAAGGTGGCCTCTTTTTTTATCTCACGACCATCACCGGAATGTGGGTGTGACGGATAACGCTGGAGGCGTTTGAACCCAGCAGATGCGTGGTAATGGACGGATTGCGTGAACCGATAACCACCACGTCGGCGTTCAGCTCGCTCGCCAGCTCGTTAACGGCATCGCGCACGCTGCCAAACCGGACATGCGTTTTAATGCGGGAAGGGTCGATGGTGAAGTGCCCGACCATCGTTTGCAGGCGATTTTCCGCCTCGTGCTGCAGATGCTCTTCAAAGCGGCGTACATCGGCGGCGAAGCGATGCAGACTCAGGCTGGCAGAACCCGGCAGCACGTGTAGAAGATGAATAATCCCGTCCTGCTGCGCCAGAAATTCCGCATGGCGTACGGCCTTGTCGCTCAGCTCCATCTCAAAAACATCAACCGGCATAATAATTCTTTGATACATACCCGTTTCTCCTTGTTTATAAACGCTGGAATCATTCAACCATAAAATGAATATGGTTTTTGTAAGCGCTGCGGCACTTTTCTGTTTTTCCCAGGATAAATCTCAAAAGCCCGCTAATCCCGGGCAGGTCGTCAGGGAACGCTACCCTTAAATACTTACCCGGATCCTTTCGGAGGTCGCATGAAAGCACTCACGTACCACGGTCCACATCATGTTCGTGTCGAGAATGTCCCCGATCCTGTTATTGAACAACCTGACGATATTATCCTGCGTGTAACGGCCACGGCGATCTGCGGTTCGGATCTGCATCTCTACCGCGGGAAGATCCCCAAAGTTGAGCACGGCGATATTTTTGGCCACGAGTTCATGGGCGAAGTGGTGGAGACGGGCAGGGAAGTGAAGACGCTGCAAAAAGGCGACCGGGTGGTGATCCCGTTTGTCATCGCCTGTGGTGACTGCTTCTTTTGCCGCCTGCAGCAGTACGCGGCCTGCGAGAGCACCAACGCCGGGCAGGGCGCCGCGCTGAATAAAAAGCAAATTCCCGCGCCCGCCGCGCTGTTTGGCTACAGCCATCTTTATGGCGGCGTGCCCGGTGGACAAGCGGAATACGTTCGGGTGCCCAAAGGTAACGTCGGGCCGTTCAAAGTGCCTCAGCTGCTCTCCGATGATAAAGCGCTGTTCCTCTCCGATATCTTGCCTACCGCCTGGCAGGCGGCGAAAAATGCCCAGATTGAAAAAGGCTCCAGCGTCGCCGTTTTTGGTGCAGGACCGGTGGGGTTACTGACCATCGCCTGCGCGCGGCTGTTAGGTGCCGAACAGATCTTTGTGGTTGACCATCACCCGTATCGTCTGCGTTTTGCCGCAGAGCGCTACGGCGCCATCCCCATTAACTTTGATGAAGACAACGACGCAGCGGAAAAAATCATTGAGCAAACCGCAGGCCAGCGCGGCGTGGATGCCGTCATTGATGCCGTGGGGTTTGAAGCCAAAGGCAGCACCACGGAAACCATCCTCAGCAACCTTAAAATTGAGGGCAGCAGCGGTAAAGCGCTGCGTCAGTGTATTGCGGCTGTCCGACGGGGCGGGGTGGTGAGCGTGCCCGGCGTGTATGCGGGCTTTATCCATGGCTTCCTGTTTGGTGATGCCTTCGATAAGGGGCTCAGTTTTAAGATGGGCCAGACCCACGTCCACGCCTGGCTTGGCGAGTTGTTACCGCTGATCGAAAAAGGGCTACTGACGCCGGAGGAGATTGTCACCCACTATCTGCCGCTGGACGATGCCGAACGCGCCTACCGGATCTTTGAAAAACGGGAGGAGGCGTGCCGCAAGGTGATTCTGGTGCCCGGTGCAGAAACGCCGGAAGCGGCGGAACAGCAGGTTAAAGGGCTGGTGAATGCGTTTCCGGGTGGGGTGGTTTAAGACGGTTCCCTTACCTGCGGCACGATATAGGGCGTCCTGGTGAATCTGCGGAAAGAGGATGCGCAGGCATCCTCTGTGCAACGCGGGTCGCGCTTGTTCAGATGGGATTAACGCAGGTAATCGCCTGCCGCTTCTGGCTGGTAGAGCAACGCCAGCACTTCCAGATGGGTCGAGGCACCGCCCGGCAATTCCCAGTGAATGGTATCCCCCGTACGCAGGCCCAGCAGGGCCGCGCCGACCGGTGCCAGCACGGAAAGCTGAGCGCTGCTGTCGGTCATTTGCGCCGGGTAGACCAGCGTGCGGGTTAACTCTTCGCCCGTTGTCAGGTTGCGGAATTTGACCTGGCTGTTCATGGTGACCACGTCATGCGGCATGGACTCCGGGGTACACATCTGCGCCCGGTCGAGCTCTTCATTCAGGGCATCGGCTACCGGGAGCGAGGCGAATTCTGGTTTCTCCAGAAGTCGGTCAATACGTTCTGCGTCAAGTTCATTGATAATGATGGTGGGTCTGGACATTTTTTACTCCATGTCGTTAATGCTGCGTGTAACGCAGAAACCAATCCAAAAGAAAACCCTCGCCGTCTGGCAGCGAGGGTTTAACTCTCCCGATGATACTGTCTGCGCACGCAACTTTGAAGTGATAGAGGTCACATTCATGGGCCATATGAATTTTCGCTGAAATTTATTCAGTCTGCATTTCTGGCGGATTGCGTTACGCTGAACGTTCTGAATCAGGATAGTGGGTAAACGCAGTTCGCGTCTGACCCTCATTAAGAGAGCGCTATGTACTTTTATCAACCGTCACAGGGGCATGGCCTGCCGCATGACCCGCTGAATGCCATTATTGGTCCGCGTCCGATTGGCTGGATCTCCTCCTGCGACCAGGCAGGACAGATCAACCTGGCACCGTATAGCTTCTTTAACTGCTTTAACTACCGCCCGCCGATTATTGGCTTTTCCAGCAACGGCTGGAAAGACAGCGTGCGTAATATTAACGAAACGGGTGAGTTTGTCTGGAACCTTGCCACGCGCGATCTGGCTGAGGCGATGAATCTCACCTCCGCTACGCTGCCTCACGATCAAGACGAGTTCTCTTTTTCCGGATTGACGCCAGCGGCAAGCCAGCTTGTAAAGGCGCCACGCGTGGCCGAGAGTCCGGTGAACTTTGAGTGCCGCCTGTCGCAGTGTATTCAGCTGACCGGCGCCGACGGCACACCGGTTGACACCTGGCTGGTGCTGGGCGAAGTCGTGGGGATTCATATTGCCGAATCGCTGCTGGAAGAGGGGATCTACCAGACGGCGAAAGCGCAGCCCATCCTGCGTGCGGGTGGGCCGACGGCCTATTATGGCATCAGTGATGAACACCGCTTCGATATGGTGCGCCCGATTGTGGATCAGTAACCCACTTTATCGATAACAAACTGTTTGCCACAGTTACCCGGATGTGGCTGTGGCGCAAAAGAGCCGGCAGACAGCGGGTTATTAATGGTGCTGGCCTTAAGCGAGATCTGCATTTCGGTCAGATAGGCCGGATTACCATTGCAGGTCAGTTTGAATGCTTTGACATTGTCTTTGCTCCAGCTTTTCGCCACGGCGTTATCAAAATCTTTACGGCTTACCGTTTTACCGTAGTTATCCGCCAGGAATTTACCCACCGCGCTGTTTTTTATCTCCTGATTCATCCGTACCATGGTGCCGAAATAGGCGTCAGGATCAAAGCCGAAGCAGACACCGTGTTTGGCATATTCATAGCGTTCCAGGCAGGAGTTACCGCCAGCACCGGGCATGACGCTGTTCAGCTTTGCGGCACCCGACAGTGATAGCCCGGTTTCGGCGGCTGAGCATTTGCGGCTGGCTTTGGCTTCCGGCATGTTCGGGATTGGGCGGGTCGCGCAGCCAAAACGCATCCAGCGGCGTTCATCCACGCCGCGTGCGGCGATGGATTTAGGCAGCCCCGGCCATAATCCGTGTACGGTCAGATAATCGGTCTTGTTATTGCTCTCTTTTTGCAGACGGCACTCTTCGGGTTCGTTACGGTTACGTTCAGCCATGCTCTGGCAGAACCCGGTTTGCCAGGAAAGCGCCAGAACGTAGCGATCGAAATCGCCATACTGCGTGGCTTTGAGCGGATCCGCCTGCGCGGAGAAGACACAGAGTGCAAGCGCCATGGCGCCAGACGGGATAACGATATCCTTCCTGAACATGTGATTTCCTGATGGGTTAACGCGATAGATTTCTGGAAGTTATTAAAGCACAAAAAGCGCCCGCAGGCGCTTTTTGGATATCGGTCATTTTACTCAGGCTGCGCCAGGAACCAGCACTTCGGTTGCGATAATCACGATGATCAGGCCCACAAGCACCGGGACCGACGTGCGTTTTACCACTTCGAACGGCGAGATTTTTGCCATCCCGGCGACCGCGACTACGACACCCGATACCGGCGAAATGGTACGACCGAGGTTAGACGCCTGCAGCATGGGAATGGAGAGGTAAGCCGGGTTAATACCGGAAGAATGTGCCAGTTTTGGGATCATCTCAACGAAGGCGTAGAACGGCGCGTTGCCTGAACCGGTGGTCATTGCCGCCAGCATGGTCAGCACCACCAGTACCAGCATCAGGATAATGCTGGCAGAGCCGAACGACGTGGCGATAGAGATGAGGCTCTGAATAAAGCCGATAGTGCTCAGACCCTGCGCGAAGACGCCTGCCGCCACCAACAGCATCACAACGCCTGCAAACGCATCAGCCATACCGCGATACGCCACTTCCAGGCCAGAAAATACCTTCTGAGTGTTGAAACCACGAATAAATTCCAGCATGGCGGCCAGCAACATACAGATAACCAGAATGGTAATGATGTGCAGCTGTGGTCCCCATTTGCCGTCAAAAATCAGCACGCCGATGATAGGCGTGAACGGCAGAATGGAATAGAACGCCGGGGCGGTGGTGGTGATTTCATTCACGTCCATCATTTCGTGGCTAATGTGCTCTTTTTTATCGAGATAACGCTGCCAGAAGAAATGCGCGATCCCCATGCCCACGATAGCCACAATGGAAATCGGCAGCGTGGTTTTAAAGGCGAAATCGATGAGTGACATTTCCGCGGCTTTCGCCGCCAGTACGACGTCGCCAGAGGTAGGGGAGAGAATAATGGCCGCCGGAGAGGCGCAGATAGCCGCCGCTGCACCACGGCTAATGCCGACGTTAACCATCACCGGGAACAGGGTAGCCATTAACAACACCCCCAGGCCAGTGGCTGACGACACGGCCAGCGACATCAGACAGGCGAGGAAGTAGGCTGCAACCATCAGCAGATACGGGGAGTTGATGTACTGCAGCGGTCTGGAGGCCAGCTTCACGACCATATCGTTGGCACCAATATGGCTCATGTATGCGGCAAAACCGCACAGCATCATGATCATCATGCCCAGATCGCCACCGCGGCTCATGAGCAGAATTTTAATGTATTCAACAATGTCTGTGGCGGTATACCCGGTGCTGGCTGCGCTGGCGGGTAAGACCTGGTGACCCATCAGGGCGCTAACGATCAGCAAGGCCAGGCCGCCGACAAATAACACGCCCGTGGCGAAATACCCCTTAATGATGTAGCGTGCTACACCGACAATGACGACGACTCCGATAAGGAGCTCGAAAAACGTAAGCATGATTTCCCCTGTATCCTTGCTGCCCGAGAGCACAAATAATCAATAAAAAAGAAGGATGAGAATGTGCCGAATTAATGGCCAGTCCTTGCTGATTAAAATCAATAAATATACTACTAAAGCAGATGTTAGCGATATTTTTGCCATGGTGATGGCAATAATGACATATGGGTATTGACCGGTGACAACAGTGGAGTATGTCATTTAAATGCTAATAAGTTGTTAATTTATTGATTCTATATTAACACGTTCCTGAATAATAGGGGAAAAGACTTTTCCTGCCGGTGCGCGTTGGTGAGTGGGTCCGTACAGCGTTTCGTGAGAAAGGGGCTGATCAGCACGAAAACACTGGCTGTAGAGGCTAATGATAATCTTTATACCTTGCAGACAGGGCGTTATGTTTGTCCTGAAAGCCATATTAAAAGCAGGGTTATTTTTACCGGTAGGCATTATTAAAAAAGGTTTGAACGCGCCCGTGAGATGATTATTCAACACGCCGCCGTGCCGCTCTCAGAATATTCTCGCAAAGTGGCTGATTAATTAGGAGTAATGCCGATGCCGTTAAGGCTCCATTCAACTATTGTATGGTAAACTTTGCCTCGAATACTAAGAATGGTAATTGCATTGTGATCTTACGTAATAAATTTTTCTTCATTTTTCTGTTTATTTTTGCACAGTTAACGCTCTCTTCTGTGGCACAGGCTGAAGAGAACGCGACGGATAAGGGCTGGTTCTCCACCTTTACAGATAATGTTTCGCAGACCTGGAATGCGCCAGAGCACTATGATCTCTACGTGCCGGCCATCACCTGGCATGCACGCTTTGCCTACGACAAAGAAAAGACCGATAAATATAACGAGCGCCCGTGGGGGGCAGGTTTTGGTCAGTCGCGCTGGGACGAAAAGGGCAACTGGCACGGTATTTATCTGATGGCCTTTAAAGACTCCTTTAACAAATGGGAACCGATCGGTGGCTATGGCTGGGAGAAAACCTGGCGTCCGTTAGCTGACGACAACTTCCACGTTGGCCTGGGCTATACCGCCGGGGTGACTGCACGCGACAACTGGAACTATATCCCCATTCCGGTTCTGCTGCCGCTGGCCTCAATTGGTTATGGCCCTGCAACGTTCCAGATGACCTACATTCCCGGTACGTACAACAACGGTAACGTTTACTTCGCCTGGATGCGTTTTCAGTTTTAACTGAAAAAAGCTGACAAAGCGGTGAAAAAAATGCGCAGTCGTTGATTCATATGGGATAAAAATCCGCCAGCGAAAATTAACGCGACTTTAGTCACTTTTTATCAAAGATCCGCTGGACAAAAGGTCCCACAATTGTTGTACTGGTAACCGACACAGCATTTGTGTCGTTTTTTAATGTAAAGGTAATTTTGATGTCTAAGATTAAAGGTAACGTTAAGTGGTTTAATGAGTCCAAAGGATTCGGTTTCATTACTCCTGAAGATGGCAGCAAAGACGTGTTCGTACACTTCTCTGCAATCCAGTCTAATGGTTTCAAAACTCTGGCTGAAGGTCAGCGTGTAGAGTTCGAAATCACTAACGGTGCCAAAGGCCCTTCTGCTGCTAACGTAATCGCTCTGTAATTCAGACGCGTCAGCAAGAATTTCAAAACCCGCTCACTGAGCGGGTTTTTTTCGTTTTGCATCAGCCAAGCAGATACATCTTCAGGAAGCTGGCAACGATCAGCACGCTCAACAACACCACGCCTGCGCTCATCAAACTCTCTTTCATTCTGTCACCCTCGTTCTGTATTGGCACCAGAGTGACAGAGAAAAATTAAGCCAACATTAACGCTTCGGCAGTTAGTGGGGGCTGACGGAAGAAAATAGCCAGAATGCGATCCCGGTCATCGCAAAAGAGCCGAGCATATTTATCGCAACGTTCAGCAACGCCCAGCCGATACGGCCTTCCTGAAACAAAAACACCGTTTCCGCAGAAAAGGTGGAGAAGGTGGTTAAACCGCCGCAGAACCCGGTGGTAATCAATACTTTCCACATGGGATCGATGTGCGTCATACGGTTAAACCAGGCCAGACCCATGCCAATGATAAACGCACCAATCAGGTTTGCGGCCAGTGTTCCCATTGGAATCGCCTGATGCAGTGGATTAAACCGCATACTCAGGAACCACCGCGCAACGCTTCCCGTCCCCCCACCAATAAAAACAGCTAAAAGGAGTTGTAACACTGTAAATACCTGCTATTTGATGTGTAAGAGTGGCGAGTTTAACGCTGTTTATAATCAGGGGACAAATATGTATGTTGCGGTAGGGCAGTTTGCGGTCACGCCTCGCTGGCATGAGAATGCAGCGCAGTGTGTCTCGCTGATGAAACAGGCACAACAGAAGGGGGCGTCGTTGCTGGTGCTGCCAGAGGCCTTGCTGGCTCGCGATGATAACGACCCGGATTTATCGGTGAAATCCGCGCAGCCGCTGGATGGCGCGTTTTTACAGCAATTACTGGCCGAGAGTGCGGGTAATGACATGACCACAATTTTGACGCTCCATGTGCCGTCTACGCCCGGCCGGGCAGTTAACAAACTGGTAGCCATCCGTGGCGGCGTCATCATCGCCAGCTATGCCAAGCTTCATCTCTATGATGCGTTCAGTATCCAGGAGTCGCGCCTGGTTGACCCGGGGGAGTGCGTTCCGCCCCTGATCGCGGTTGATGGTTTAAACATTGGGCTGATGACCTGCTACGATTTGCGTTTTCCTGAGCTGGCGTTGAGCCTGGCATTACAGGGAGCGGATGTGCTTGTTCTGCCTGCCGCGTGGGTTAAAGGGCCGCTGAAAGAGCATCACTGGGCCACGTTGCTTACGGCGCGCGCGCTGGATACCACCTGTTATGTGGTCGCGGCAGGGGAGTGCGGCAATAAAAATATCGGGCAGAGCAGGGTGATTGACCCGCTGGGCGTCACGATTGCCGCCGCAGCGGAAGGTCCGGTTTTACTGATGGCGGAGATAATTTCGGAAAGGATAGCGCTTGCACGGCAGCAATTACCTGTTCTTCGCAACCGACGTTTTGCGCCACCGCAATTATTGTGATGTTTTTTTCAACAATGCTTGATTCACCTTGTTACAGGTTGCTATTGTGTGCACGCGCCAAATGACCGTTAATATGATCCGGTTTTGACGCTGAATGCAGCCTGTTTTAAGTAAAGAAGGTATCTATGGGTGAGATTAGTATTACCAAACTGCTGGTGGTTGCCGCACTGGTCGTCCTGCTGTTTGGTACCAAGAAGTTACGCACGCTGGGTGGTGACCTGGGTGCCGCCATCAAAGGCTTTAAGAAAGCGATGAACGACGATGACGCGGCAGCGAAGAAAAGCGCCGAGGATACCGTTCCGGCTGAAAAGCTCTCTCACAAAGAGTAACGGCAATGCCTTAAGGCTTGCGAAAAAAAACCGGCTCAACAGGCCGGTTTTTTTGTATTCCTGTAAGTGAATATTACAGGGTTATTTAACTTCTTCGCCTTTTGCCTGCATATCGGCATGGTAAGAGGAACGCACAAACGGACCGCAGGCAGCATGGGTGAAGCCCATCGCCATCGCTTCCGCTTTCATCTCATCAAATTCATCCGGGCTAACGTAGCGCTGCACCGGCAGGTGATGACGGCTTGGCTGCAGATACTGGCCCAGCGTCAGCATGGTCACGCCGTGGCGACGCAGATCGCGCATCACTTCGATGATTTCGTCATTGGTCTCACCAAGACCAACCATCAGACCTGACTTGGTAGGAATATGTGGATGCGCTTCTTTAAAACGCTCCAGCAGCTTCAGGGACCAGTTGTAGTCAGCACCCGGACGCACCTGACGGTAGAGACGCGGTACGTTCTCCAGGTTGTGGTTAAAGACGTCTGGTGGCGTTGCGGTCAGGATATCCAGCGCGCGGTCCATACGACCACGGAAATCCGGCACCAGCGTCTCAATCTTAATGTTCGGGCTTTTCTCGCGAATGGCAGTAATGCAGTCAGCAAAGTGCTGAGCACCCCCATCACGCAGGTCATCACGGTCAACGGAGGTAATGACCACATAACGCAGCGCCATATCAGCGATGGTCTGCGCCAGTTTTTGAGGTTCGTTTGCATCTGGTGCCACCGGGCGGCCATGAGCAACATCGCAGAACGGGCAACGACGGGTACAGATAGCACCCAGAATCATAAACGTCGCGGTGCCGTGGTTGAAACACTCAGCAAGGTTCGGGCAAGAGGCTTCTTCACATACAGAGTGAAGGCCATTCTTACGCATCGCCGCTTTGATCCCCTGGATACGCGAAGAGTCGGCCGGAAGTTTGATTTTCATCCATTCCGGTTTTCTTAACAGCGCCTCGCGCTCTGTAGCCACGTTTTTAACCGGGATAAGGGCCATTTTATCGGCATCGCGGTATTTAACACCGCGTTCCATCACAATGGGTTTACTCATAGCGTGCGTGTTCCAGTTGCGAATATCGAAGGAAAGCGTTTCAATTCAAGGGAATGTTGTATTTATCAACTATTTTTGAACGAACGACAGGCAGTATATCATTGAAACGGTCGTTAAAGCAGCCTGCCAGGTCGCCAATTTGTAAAATAGTTGTTGTTTTGTGCCTTTTGCCCTGCGTGCGGCAGGGGCTTGTGCTGTGTCAACCTGTCAGAAGGCCTGGCGGATGATGCGGATCACATTTTCAAGTACCGGATCGCGCAGACTGAGCTTATTGTAATGCAGTGAAATCTCAATAGATTCTGCATTCAACTGGCTGAGCGGAATACTCTCCAGCGGCCAGCATTTCCGCAGCAGATGATACAGGCGCGAAGGCATGATGCAGAGCATGTCACTGCTGCCAATCAGGGACGCGGTAGTGAACATATTGTAACTGCTGAAGCTTATCTGGCGCTCCGGGAAAATGTCATCGATACGCTGGCGCAGCGCATGATGAGACTGTCCTTCCGTCATAAATGACGAGTGATCGTAGTTACGCAGATTTTCTATGGTGAGCGGCTCGCTGAGCACCGGATGCTGCTGGCGACAGACCAGCACCAGGTTGTCGGCATAGAGGACATTTTGCCCCAACGCGCGGGCGCTGAAGCTGCCGCTGTCGATAATTAAATCGGTCTGGAACTGGGCAAGCTGCACGTCAGGTTCGCTGATTGGTACATTACGCAGCAGCAACTGCGGCGCATGCTCTTTTACGGCCTGGTAAATGGCAGGCATAACCAACACCCCCACAGAGGGAGAGCAGCCGATGGTGATGGTTCGTTGTTTGTCGTAGCTTCCGGTTAAATCCAGCGCGCCCAGAATCGACTCCAGCCCCTGGCTGATGTACTCATGCAGATGCGTGGCGTAAGCCGTGGGGGTAACACCCTGTCCCTTACGAATAAATAACGGGTCCGGAAATATAGCGCGCAGCTTTTGAATTGACTGGCTTATTGCAGAGGGCGTGAGATTAAGAATTTTCGCAGCGTTAACGATACCCTTATGGACATATACCGCCTCAAAAATAGTCAATAAATTGAGATCAATATTACGTAAAGTCCGAAAAATTTGCGGCTTGTCTTCGCCTCCGGGTTCATTCAGGCGTTTGGCTGGTAAATTATTATACTCCACGCTTTTACTCCGTACACATTCACAACATGAATGATAGTTGAATTTATTTATTATGCTTGTAGAGATTCGTAAAGTGTTGGTTTTGTTTCACTTGTTTATCAAAAACAACCAGTTGAGTGATTATCACGCAAGTTACTTAGGTCCTGCACGCAGCGCTGACGGGAGGCTAAATAATATGGATCGGTAATATTCGAGCGCTTCGAAAATATAGAATCTGCGGATTATTGTAAAGTGTAAAAGCGGCAATTAAATCGTGGCCCGTCAAATTATCGAGCCACGATGTATAATATATTAAGCAGTGATATATTCGTGCGGGGGATTGTTAAGTAGTGCTAACATATTAGCTAAAAGCACAGGACGGATATTTTCTGTTGTTGCCGTATCAACCCACTGGCACATTTGCGTCATTTCCATCCCGGCATAGCCGCAGGGGTTGATGCGCTGGAAGGGCTTCAAGTCCATATTAATGTTCAAAGCCAGCCCGTGAAACGAGCAGCCTTTACGGATACGCAGCCCCAGCGAGCAGATCTTCATCTCGCCCACGTAGACTCCCGGTGCGTCGGCCCGCGGATGCGCATCAATACCGTATTCCGCTAGCGTGTTGACGACCGTTTGCTCAAGCAGAGTGACCAGTTCACGTACGCCCAGCTTTCTGCGTTTGAGGTTCAGGAGAACGTACATCACCTGTTGCCCTGGGCCATGGTACGTAACCTGCCCGCCGCGGTCGCTCTGAATAACCGGGATATCGCCCGTCATCAATAAATGTTCCGCTTTTCCCGCTTGCCCCTGCGTAAACACTGGCAGGTGTTCTACCAGCCAGATTTCATCGGGGGTGGTGTCATCGCGTGAGTCGGTGAAGTCATGCATAGCCTGGGAGACAGGCTCATAAGGTTGCAGCCCGAGATGACGGACAAGAATTTTATCCTGATACAAAACGACGTCTCCGAAGACGAGGGACAAAAGATGAGGGGGAGTATATCACAGCGGGGGAGAGGGGTTACCCGGCAAACCGGGTAACCGCAGAGGGACTACAGCACCATACGAACAATTTCGATATTGCCGAGCTCTTCGTACAGTGTCTCAACCTGCTCAATGTGTGTTGCGGTAATGGTAATAGATACCGAGTGGTAGTTGCCCTTGCTGCTTGGTTTTACTGACGGAGAGTAGTCACCCGGCGCATGGCGCTGTACCACTTCAACCACCTGATCAACCAGCTCAGGTTTCGCCAGACCCATTACTTTGTAAGTAAATGGGGTAGGGAATTCAAGCAGTTCGTTAAGTTTGGTTTTCATGTCAGCTCCGGCGTAACGTCAAAAAGAATAACTCCCACGTCAGGTGGGAGTTATCAGGATACTTAGTATATGGGGATCAAAATCACACTTTCAAGTGTTCGATTTTTAGCCAAACCAGTGATGGAACATCAATTTAATGTAATCAATGATTTTGCCGAAGAAATTGCCTTCAGGAATTTCCTGCAGGACAACCAGCGGGCGCTGATCGATAGTTTTGCCATCCAGCTGGAAGTTGATGGTGCCTACAACCTGGTTTTTCTGCAGCGGTGCATGCAGCTCGGTGGTGTTCAGCACGTAGCTGGCTTTCAGGTCTTTCATGCGTCCGCGTGGAATGGTCAGGTACAGATCTTTGTCCACGCCCAGGGAGGCGCGATCGTTATCACCGAACCAGACCGGCTCAGAGGCAAACTCTTTGCCTGCTTTCAGTGGGTTCACGGTTTCGAAGAAACGGAAGCCCCAGGTCAGCAGTTTTTTGCTTTCTGTCTCACGGCCTTTAAAGGTACGACCGCCCATCACGGCAGAGATCAGGCGCATCTGACCTTCGGTAGCAGAGGCGACCAGGTTGTAACCCGCTTTGTCGGTATGGCCGGTTTTGATGCCGTCAACGTTCAGGCTGTTATCCCACAGCAGGCCGTTACGGTTGGTCTGGCGAATACCGTTGAAGGTAAACTCTTTCTCTTTATAGATGGCGTATTCGTTCGGTACATCGCGGATCAGCGCCTGGCCAATCAGCGCCATATCGCGCGCAGAGCTGTACTGACCCTCCGCATCCAGGCCGTGAACGGTCTGGAAGTGGCTGTTTTTCAGGCCCAGCGCAGAAACGTAGCTGTTCATCAGGCCCACAAACGCATCCTGGCTGCCCGCAGCGAAATCGGCCATGGCGACACAGGCGTCGTTACCGGACTGCAGGTTGATACCACGAATCAGCTGAGAGACAGGAACCTGCATACCCGGTTTCAGGAACATTAAAGAGGAGCCTTTAAAGACCGGGTTCCCGGTTGCCCACGCATCGTTACCGATGGTGACCAGGTCTGTTTCTTTAAATTTACCTGCCTTCATCGCCTGGCCGATAACGTAGCTGGTCATCATTTTCGTCAGGCTGGCCGGATCGCGGCGGGCATCGGCATTCTGTTCTGCCAGAACTTTGCCAGAGTTGTAATCGATCAGGATGTAGGATTCCGCATCGATTTGCGGAACGCCAGGGATCATGGTCTTGATGTTCAGGTCATCGGCGTGAGCTGCGGAGAGCGCAGCAGCGCAAAGGGCCGTGGTCAGCGCCATGCGCTGCACAAAACGAGCAGAAAAAGTGGTCTTCATGGTCAGAACTACGACATCCGTGATGGAATTAAAAAAAGTGCCTTACTATAGCAAATGCTATTCAGGCAGGCATCCGACTTTAAGCATGAGTTTGTGAATGACTTTTACACAAACTGACAATTCGGATGCCGCCGATAAATTACTTCGCTACAGCGATAAATGACTGGAGTTGCGCTTCATTTTGCAGACGCTGCTGCAGGGTCGCTGCCTGCGATTTGCTGGCAAACGGTCCCATCTGAATACGCCACACCGCCCCGTTTTGCTCAACGCGGCCTGGAACGCCAAACTGCTGGCTCAGGCGCTGTTGATATTGCTGCGCGCGGGCCTGATCGCTGACGGCGCCCACCTGAACGACAAAGCCGCCGCTGGAAGCGGCAGCAGGCGCTGCTGCCGCCGCGCTCTGGGTCGTTGCCGGAGCGGTGACGGGGGCAGGCTGCTGCGCGACGGGGGCGGCAACAGGCGCCGGGGCAGGTTCACTGCCTTCCAGAACGCCGGAGGCCAGGGTCGTTGGAGCCCCCAGGAAACCGCTACTCTTTACCGGTGCGCCAGTGCTGTCATCACTCTGCAACGTGTCGTTGCTGATAGGACGCACTTCGCCTGCTGGCTGAGAAGGCTCGGCCGGCGATGAGACGCTCCCCATGCCACCGTCAAGATTTGGACGGTCGGGAAGGGCGTAGGTCTGTTTCGCTACTGTCGTACACGCGGTACCCGGCCCGGAGAGCGAGCCATCCGGTGCCACGATAATGGGGTCGATACGAACCTTGGTATTGTTCGAGGTGTTCAGGCGGTCGGCGGAGGCGCGCGACAGCGAAATCACACGGTCGTTACCGTACGGACCGCGATCGTTAATGCGGACTACGATCATACGGCCATTCGCCAGGTTGGTGATACGCGCGTAGCTTGGGATAGGCAGCGTCGGGTGTGCCGCAGTGAGTTGCGTCGGGTCGAACGCTTCTCCTGATGCCGTCAGGTTGCTCCCGGGTTCCGCATCATAAATGGCGGCGAAACCCGCCTGGCTGAAACGGGAAGGGTCCTGAACGATTTTGTAGCTTTTGCCGTCGCGCTCATAATCCTGATTCGCGCTGGCGTTGAGCGGTTCATAAACGGGATCGGCGCCGCTGATTTCAACGATTGGGCCATTACACACCGCAGGCTGCGGCGGCGCGACGGTTGCCTGTTGCTGACCATCATCACTTGTGCACGCCGCAAGTAAACTTGCCGCAATGCAGATCCCCAGCCACTGCTTACGCATTCCGATCCCCTTATTTTTATACGCTTTTTGACAACATTTTTCTGTGGGTATGGATCGACATCACGATACCAAACCCGGCCATCAACACGATCAGTGCCGAGCCTCCGTAACTCACCAGCGGAAGCGGAACGCCTACAACCGGCAGAATACCACTCACCATACCAATATTTACGAAGACATAAACGAATAAAATCAACATTAACCCGCCCGCCATGACGCGGCCAAAGGTGGTTTGCGCGCGCGCGGCAATCCACAACCCGCGCATGATTAACAGTACATACAGCGCGAGTAAGATCAAGATGCCGACCAGCCCAAGCTCTTCCGCCAGGACCGCAAAGATAAAGTCGGTATGGCGCTCTGGTAAGAACTCCAGCTGCGACTGGGTGCCGTGCAGCCATCCTTTACCGCGCAGGCCACCGGAGCCAATCGCGATCTTGGACTGAATAATATGATAGCCCGCACCCAGCGGATCGGTTTCCGGATCGAGCAGCATCATCACGCGCTGGCGCTGATAATCATGCATCAGGAAGAACCAGAGAATAGGGATGAACGCGGCAACCAGCACCACCGCAATACCAATCAGACGCCAGCTCAGGCCCGACAAGAAGAGAACAAACAGGCCGGAGAGTGCGATGAGGATCGAGGTACCAAGGTCAGGCTGCGCCGCCACCAGCAACGTTGGCAGGAAAATCAATACCAGCGCGATGGCCGTGTTTTTCAGTGATGGCGGACAGACATCGCGGTTGATAAAGCGTGCCACCATCAGTGGAACGGCGATTTTGGCAATTTCCGAGGGCTGGAAGCGAACTACGCCCAGATCCAGCCAGCGCTGTGCGCCTTTGGAGATGGCCCCAAAGGCATCTACCGCAACCAGCAAAATAATACAGAAGATGTAGAGATAGGGGGCCCAGCCTTCGTAGACGCGTGGCGGGATCTGCGCCATGACGACCATAATGACCAGCCCCATCGCGATCTGGCCAATCTTGCGCTCCATCATGCCGATGTCCTGGCCGCTGGCGCTCCAGATAACCAGAGCGCTGTAGACCAGCAGAGCCAGCAGGATCAGCAGCATGGCTGGGTCGATGTGGATTTTATCCCACAGCGATTTTTTATTTGGATTATCCGTCATGTTTATTGGTCCTCCGCCGCAGCGGCCGCCGGGTTTTCAGCCGGCAGTTCGGTGTTGTTATCACCCAGCATGATGTGGTCGAGGATTTGGCGCATGATGGTGCCCACGGCTGGCCCTGCGCCGCCGTTTTCCAGAATCATTGCCACCGCCACCTGTGGGTTATCATAGGGTGCAAATGCCGTCATGAGCTTATGGTCACGCAGTCGTTCGGCAATGCGGTGCGCGTTATAGGTTTCGTTGGCCTTCAGGCCGAAGACCTGCGCCGTACCGGATTTGGCGGCCACTTTATACGGCGCACCGGCGAAATACTTATGCGCGGTACCGTTCGGGCGGTTTGCCACCCCGTACATCCCGTCTTTGGCGATCTCCCAGAAGCCGGAGTGAATATCCCCCACCGGCGGTTCATGCGGCTGGATCCACGGCACTTTTTTGCCCTCTTCAACGGTACTTTGCAGCAGGTGCGGGACTTTCACCACACCATCGTTGATGAGGATCATCATCGCTTTGTTCATCTGCAGCGGGGTTGCGGTCCAGTAGCCCTGGCCGATACCCACCGGAATGGTATCACCCTGGTACCACGGTTTCTTAAAGCGTTTTAGCTTCCACTCGCGGGTTGGCATGTTGCCGGAGCGTTCTTCGGCGAGATCGACCCCGGTGTAATGGCCGTAGCCAAATTTGCTCATCCACTCTGACAGGCGGTCAATACCCATGTCATACGCCACCTGATAGAAGAAGGTATCCGCAGACTCTTCCAGCGATTTCGTCACGTTCAGATGACCGTGGCCCCATTTTTTCCAGTCGCGATAGCGTTTCTCTGAACCCGGTAACTGCCACCAGCCCGGGTCAAACAGGCTGGTGTTGCGATTGATGACACCCGCGCTCAGCGCCGAGACGGCGACGTAAGGTTTCACCGTGGACGCCGGCGGATAGACCCCCTGCGTGGCGCGGTTGACCAGCGGCGTGTTCGGGTCATTAAGCAGGCCGGAGTAGTCCTTACTGGAAATTCCATCGACAAAGAGGTTAGGGTCGTAGCTTGGCATGGAGACCATCGCCAGTATGCCGCCGGTACGCGGATCGGTCACGACAACTGCCGCACGGCTGCCCGCCAGTAAGGTTTCAATATACTGCTGGAGTTTCAGGTCGAGCGTCAGGTAGACGTCATGCCCTGCCTGCGGCGGCACCTCTTTCAGCTGACGAATAACGCGGCCACGGTTGTTAACTTCCACCTCTTCATAGCCGGTCTGCCCGTGCAGGACATCTTCGTAATAGCGTTCAATTCCCAGCTTACCGATATCGTGCGTCGCGGCGTAGTTTGCCAGCTTGCCGTCTTTATCGAGACGCTCAACGTCTTTGTCGTTGATCTTGGAGACGTAGCCGATTACGTGCGTCAGTGCGGAACCGTAAGGGTAATAGCGGCGCTTGTAGCCTTTCACTTCCACACCGGGGAAACGGTACTGGTTGACGGCAAAGCGGGCGACCTGGACTTCCGTCAGGTTGGTTTTAACCGGAATGGAGGTAAAACGGTGAGAACGGGCGCGCTCTTTCTTGAACGCAGCGATATCGTCATCGTTAAGATCGACAACGCTTCGCAATGCTTCCAGCGTATCCTGCACGTTGTCGACTTTTTCCGGCATCATCTCAATCTGGTAGATGGTGCGGTTTAAGGCCAGCGGGGTGCCGTTACGGTCGTAAATAATGCCGCGGCTGGGGGCGATAGGCACCAGCTTGATGCGGTTTTCGTTTGAGCGCGTCTGGTAATCGGTATAGCGGACAATTTGCAGATTATAAAGGTTGGCGATCAGCACGCCGGTAAGCAGCAAAATCCCCGTAAAGGCGACCAGCGCCCGGCGCACAAACAGCGCGGACTCAGCCGTATAGTCGCGAAAAGAATTCTGTAGTTTCATCCGCTGCTTAATCTACCCTGGTCAGTCATTACTCGCGGTGATAGGGGTGGTTGGTAGTAATGCTCCACGCGCGGTACAGGCTTTCTGCCACCAGTACCCGAACGAGCGGGTGGGGAAGCGTCAGCGCGGAGAGAGACCAACTTTGTTCTGCCGCCGCTTTACAGGCAGGGGACAACCCTTCAGGCCCGCCAATCAACAGACTGACGTCACGACCATCCTGCTTCCAGCGCTCCAGTTCGTGCGCCAGCTGCGGCGTATCCCAGGGCTTGCCTGGAATATCGAGGGTCACGATGCGGTTTTTGCCTGCGGCAGCCAGCATCAGTTCTCCCTCTTTATCAAGAATGCGTTTAATATCCGCGTTCTTGCCGCGCTTTCCGGCGGGGATCTCCACCAGCTCGAACGGCATATCTTTAGGGAAACGACGCAGATATTCAGTAAAACCGGTTTGTACCCAGTCCGGCATTTTGGTGCCGACGGCGACCAGCTGCAACTTCACGCATTAACCCCAGAGTTTTTCCAGCTCATACAGGCGACGGCTCTCTTCCTGCATGACGTGGACAATCACATCGCCAAGATCGACAACCACCCAGTCAGCGGTCGCTTCACCTTCAACACCGAGCGGTAATAGCCCTGCTGCACGTGATTCCTGCACAACATGATCGGCAATTGAAACCACATGGCGAGTAGACGTACCGGTGCAGATGATCATGCAGTCGGTGATGCTGGATTTACCCTTAACGTCGATAGCGGTGATGTCCTGACCTTTCAGGTCATCAATTTTGTCGATAACAAAATCCTGGAGTGCTTTACCCTGCAAGTTTTCCCCCTGGGTGAATGAGATTGTGCAACTATGAATTCGTAGCCAGACAGTATACCTGAACTGACGCCCCTGTCGGGACAAATGTCACCGGCCGGGCTTTTGAAGGCGGGTATCATCCCACCCTCCGCCGGAGATTGCATCGCCATTTTTGTAAAACAATTTCTGTAAAGCAATGAGCGGCGGGAAAGTCTGGCAGCGGAGGATAACAGTATGGCTTACTCTGTCAAGGCAGGATAATCAATAAGGCGCTTTTTGTGCGCCCGGATTATGCGTCTGCGCTTTTCTGATACAACCCGTGCGCGTGGATATAGTCCAGCACTGACGATGGCAGGAGATCGTCACAGGCTAAACCGTGCTGAAGCCGGTCGCGAATGATTGTCGCAGAAATATCAAACCACGGCGTCTCCGCCAGATAGATCTTCCCGGCAGGTTGATTATGCAGATCTTCCACATTGTCGGTCAGATGAGCCTCCAGCCACTGCTGATACTGCTCTTCACGCATGGTCAGCGGATAGCCCGGACGGCGGCAGACGAGGAGATGGCTGTTCTCCAGAATGGTTTCATACTGGTGCCAGGTGGGGAAGTTGAGCAGAGAATCCTGGCCGATGATAAAGGCCAGCGGTTTGTCCGGCCCCTGTTCGGCCCGCCACTCCTGTAGGGTTTGCGAGGTCCAGGACGGGGTGTCGCGACGGAGTTCACGCTCGTCCAGGCTGAAGAGCGGTTTATCCGCAATGGCCAGGGCGAGCATCTCTTTTCGCTGCTCGCTGGTGGCCTCAGGCTGAGGCCGATGTGGCGGAACGTTATTGGGCATGATAATCACGCGCTGAAGACCAATCAGATTCGCCAGAATTTCAACCGGTTTCAGATGACCGTAATGGACCGGGTCAAAGGTGCCACCGTACAGGGCCTGTAGAGAGTGCATGCTATCCATCAATAAATACATCTGCCAGCGCCTTGTGGCAGAGCAGCAGAGAAAGGCTTTCCAGTTCCGCCCAGACGGACTGGCCGTAATCTTGTTTTAACGTGAGCTCTGCGCGCATCAAAAGCTGTACCGCCTGGCGCAGCTGTTCATGGCTCAGACGATTAATGGCCTCGGTGGTCATCGCCCGACGGTTTTGCCAGATACGGTGTTTGTCGAACAACGAACGCAATGGCGTATGAGCAGACTGGCGCTTGAGCGTGATGAGCATTAGCAGTTCACGCTGCAACGTACGCAGCAATATAACCGGTTCGCTACCCTCAAGGCGTAGCTGCTGCAAAATATGCAGGGAACGCTTGCTCTTTGCCATCAGCAGCGCATCAACCCAGTGGAACGGCGTGAAGTGTGCGGCGTCGTTAACCGCCTGCTCCACGCGCGGCAGAGTCAGCTTGCCATCGGGCCAGAGGAGGGCGAGCCGGTCCAGCGCCTGGGCCAACGCCAGCAGGTTGCCTTCATAGCAGTAGCACAGCAGCTGATTCGCTGCGTCGTCCAGTTGCAGGTTATTCTGCTTCGCTCTTGCCGCCACCCATTTCGGCAGATGGGTCTGCTCAGGCGTCTGGCAGGTGACCAGCACGGCATGAGTGGCGAGTTGGGTAAACCACGCGGCGTTTTCCTGCGCTTTGGTGAGCTTGTTGCCACGCACGATTAACAGCAGATCGCTGTGCAACAGGCTGACCAGCGTCGCCAGCTGTTCATTGATGGCTGCGTTCGGACCATTCTCTGGCAGCAGGATCTGGATGGTCTGGCGTGATGCAAAGAGACTCATCGCCTGGCAAAGGGAGAAAAGGGCATTCCAGTCGGTATTGTTATCCAACTGGACGGTGTGGTGTTCATCAAAGCCCTGAGCGGCGGCGGCATGTCGCACGGCATCCAGGCTTTCCTGAAGCAAGAGCGGGTCGTTACCCAGTAGCAGATACGCCGCGCGCAGCCCTTCATTGAGCTGCGCGCGGAGTTGTTCAGGATACAGCCTGATCATCAGTTACCCATGGAGGTAGAAACAGGAGGCGTGTTGGCATCCGGTTTGTCGATGATGTCAGAACCCTGTCTTGTCGTTGCGGCAATGCCTGGCAGCTTACGGATCAGCTGTTCTGCAGCCTTGTCGTACATTTCGTTAATGATAATCTGCTGCTCAGCATCTTTTGCCAGCGCCGTTTGCGGGTTATCAAAGAACGAGCGGTACACTTTGGTATTGATAGGGAAAATGTCTTTACCCGGGATCAATACTGCCGCGTTCACCGTCAGCACCATCTGATATTCCGCAGTACGTCCATCCTGGAAGATCGACACGGTATCTTTAGCCAGCGATGAGCTTAAGATACGTAATGACGGTACATCCTGGCGCAGGGTGCCTTTTTCGATCAGTTGAACATCGTTCAAACGCAGCTGGTTACGCACTGCCCGGCTGAGTGGACCATTCGGATCCCCTGAGTCGAAAATCATCGTTTTCATCTCAGCGGGCACCGCCGTGGTATTGCGCAGATGCCAGCCACACCCCGCGGTGACCAGCACCGCCAGAGATAAGAGTATTGTTGCCAGTTGTCGCACGTTTCCTCCCGCGCTTAGCCAACGACCAGATTCAGCAGTTTACCTGGTACGTAGATCACTTTACGTACGGTAACGCCCTCAAGATATTTCGCCACCAGATGTTCCTGGCCAGCACGCTCACGAACCTGTTCTTCGGTTGCATCAACGGCGACGGTAATTTTACCGCGTACTTTACCGTTGACCTGTACCACCACCAGCGTGGTGTTTTCCACCATGGCGGATTCATCAGCAACCGGCCACGGCGCGTTGTCGATATCGCCTTCGCCTTTCAGCTCCTGCCACAGGGTGAAGCTGACATGCGGGGTGAACGGGTTCAACATGCGCACGACGGCCAACAGCGCTTCACGCATTAAGGCACGATCCTGCTCGCCTTCCTGCGGTGCTTTCGCCAGCTTGTTCATCAGTTCCATAATAGCCGCAATTGCGGTATTGAAGGTCTGACGACGACCAATATCATCGGTCACTTTTGCAATCGTTTTATGAACATCACGACGCAGCGCCTGCTGATCTTCAGTCAGGGCAGCAACGTTCAGTGCCGGTGCGTCGCCCTGAGCGGTGTGTTCGTAAACCAATTTCCAGACGCGCTTCAGGAAGCGGTTCGCCCCTTCAACACCGGACTCCTGCCACTCCAGGGTCATGTCTGCCGGTGAGGCAAACATCATGAACAGACGCACGGTATCCGCGCCGTAGCGCTCAACCATCACCTGCGGGTCGATGCCGTTGTTTTTGGACTTGGACATCTTGCTCATGCCGGTATACACCAGTTCATGACCTTCGGCGTCTTTCGCCTTCACGATACGGCCTTTCTCGTCGCGCTCAACAATCGCATCAACCGGAGAGACCCAGTTACGTTCGCCGTTCGCACCCACATAGTAGAACGCATCTGCCAGTACCATGCCCTGACACAGCAGCTGTTTCGCTGGCTCGTCAGAGTTCACCATGCCTGCGTCACGCATCAGCTTGTGGAAGAAGCGGAAGTAGAGCAGGTGCATGATGGCATGTTCAATACCACCGATGTAGATGTCTACCGGCAGCCAGTAGTTTGCCGCGTCGGAATCCAGCATCCCTTCCTGATACTGCGGGCAGGTGTAGCGGGCGTAGTACCAGGAAGACTCCATAAAGGTGTCAAAGGTGTCGGTTTCACGCAGCGCAGGCTGACCGTTAACGGTGGTTTTTGCCCACTCAGGATCGGCTTTGATCGGGCTGGTGATGCCATCCATGACCACATCTTCCGGCAGGATAACCGGGAGCTGATCTTCAGGGGTTGGCATTACGGTGCCGTCTTCCAGCGTGACCATCGGGATTGGCGCACCCCAGTAACGCTGACGGGAAACGCCCCAGTCGCGCAGGCGGTAGTTTACTTTACGCTCGCCCACGCCCAGCGATGCCAGTTTGTCGGCGATGGCGTTGAAACCCTCTTCGAAGCTCAGGCCGCTGAACTCACCAGAGTTAAACAGTGTGCCTTTTTCCGTCAGTGCTTGCTCAGACAGGTCAGGTTCAGAGCCGTCAGCCGCCAGAATAACGGCTTTGATCGGCAGGTTGTATTTGGTGGCAAATTCATAGTCGCGCTGATCGTGACCCGGAACAGCCATCACGGCACCGGTACCGTATTCCATCAGCACGAAGTTTGCTGCCCAGACCGGAATCGCTTCGCCAGTCAGTGGGTGCTTCGCATAGAAGCCCGTGGCAACGCCTTTCTTCTCCATGGTCGCCATGTCGGCTTCTGCCACTTTCGTGTTGCGGCATTCGTCGATAAAGATAGCCAGCTCCGGGTTATTTTCGGCAGCTTTCTGCGCCAGCGGGTGACCTGCGGCCACGGCCAGATAGGTCGCGCCCATGAAGGTATCAGGACGGGTGGTGTAGACGGTCAGAGTCTGATCGTAGTTCTCAACGTTGAAGGTGATCTCCACGCCTTCAGAACGGCCGATCCAGTTGAGCTGCATGGTCTTAACGGTATCCGGCCAGTGGTCCAGCGTGTCCAGATCGTTCAGCAGTTCGTCAGCGTAAGCGGTGATTTTGATAAACCACTGTGGGATCTCTTTACGCTCAACTTTGGTGTCGCAGCGCCAGCAGCAGCCGTCGATAACCTGTTCGTTCGCGAGAACGGTCTGGTCGTTCGGGCACCAGTTAACGGCAGACGTCTTCTTATAGACCAGGCCTTTTTTGTACAGCTCGGTGAAGAACTTCTGTTCCCAGCGGTAGTATTCCGGGGTACAGGTCGCCAGCTCGCGGCTCCAGTCATAGCCAAAGCCCAGCATTTTGAGCTGGTTTTTCATGTACGCGATGTTGTCGTACGTCCACGGCGCTGGCGCCGTATTGTTTTTGACCGCCGCGCCTTCAGCTGGCAGACCGAATGCATCCCAGCCGATTGGCTGCAGCACGTTTTTGCCCAGCATACGCTGGTAGCGTGCAATCACATCACCGATGGTGTAGTTACGCACGTGGCCCATGTGTAGTCGACCAGAAGGATAGGGAAGCATCGACAGGCAGTAATACTTCTCTTTGCTCTCGTCTTCGGTTACTTCAAAGGTACGCTTCTCGTCCCAGTGTTGCTGGACTTTTGATTCTATCTCTTCCGGGCGGTATTGCTCTTGCATGGCAGCCAGTGGTCCTGTTTTCAATACAGCTACAAATGTAGCCAATGGATGTGGTATTTCAGATCCGCATAGCATAGCCCAAACGCCCGCGTCAAAACAGCCTTTCGCACAAATGCGCTTTGCAGGAATTTACCGGGTCTGTGGTTCACCTGACAAAGCGGCGATGAAATAAGGTCTATTATTAGAAATAGTTACTTACCCGGGAGGCAAAATGATGAACAAGGTTGCTCAATTTTACCGCGAACTGGTGGCAACACTGACGGAACGGCTGCGTAACGGCGAGCGAGATATCGACGCGCTGGTGGAGCAGGCGCGTGCGCGCGTGACGCAAACGGGTGAGTTAACGCGAACCGAAGTGGAAGAGGTGACGCGCGCCGTGCGTCGTGACCTCGAAGAGTTCGCGCGCAGTTACCAGGAGAGCCAGGACGAGGTGACCGACAGCGTATTTATGCGGGTAATAAAGGAGAGCCTCTGGCAGGAGCTGGCGGATATTACCGATAAAACACAGCTGGAGTGGCGTGAAGTCTTTCAGGATCTGAATCATCACGGCGTGTACCACAGCGGCGAAGTGGTGGGGCTGGGAAATCTGGTCTGTGAGAAATGCCATCACCATATTGCCGTTTATACACCGGAGGTGCTGTCACTCTGTCCGAAGTGCGGGCACGATCAGTTCCAGCGTCGGCCGTTTGAGCCCTAGGTAAAAGCAAAACTGTTTGCGCCCTCTCCCTGTGGGAGAGGGCCGGGAAGAGGGCATCAGGCCGCAAAAGGTAAAAGCAAAACGGCAACCACGTTGCCGTTTTTAGTGTTTGCACCCTCTCCCCGTGGGAGAGGGTTGGGGTGAGGGCATCAGGCCGCACTATAGTATGCGAGCCTCTCCGCCAGCAAATCCACAAACGCCTGCCGATCGATATCCACCATTAGCGTGGTATTCGGTTCATTGCCCGTCAGCGAATAGTAATCCACCACCGTCATCCCCTGGGTGTATTTCCCCTGGGTCTCCACACCAACCCAGCGCTCTACCGTGGTAAACATCTCAGGCTTCAGCAGCCAGGCAATGGTGCACGGGTCATGCAGCGGCGCGCCGTGGAATCCCCATTTCTCGGCTTTGTGATATTCCATAAAGAAGTCGAGCAGCTCGGCCACGGTCGTGGCAACCGGGTTGCCAATCGCACGAAAACGCTCGATGTCATTCGTCATAATCTGCGCCCGGTGGGTAACATCCAGTCCGGCCATCACAATCGGCAAGCCCGACTGGAAGACGATCTCCGCCGCTTCCGGGTCGACAAAGATGTTGAACTCCGCCGCAGGCGTCCAGTTACCCAGCCCCATGGCTCCGCCCATAATCACGATACGGGCAATTTTGCTGTGCAGTTCAGGATGGCTGTTCAGCAGCAGCGCAACGTTGGTTTGCGGGCCCGTTGCTACCAGCGTGACGGGTTCAGCACTCTCGCGTAGTACCTTTGCCATCAGCTCCACGGCGGTACAGGATTGCGGGGCGAAACCCGGTTCCGGCAGCGCCGGGCCGTCCAGGCCGCTTTCTCCGTGTACGTTGTCGGCAATGATCAGTTCACGCATCAGCGGTTTGACCGCGCCACCGGCCACGGGAATATCGGGGCGCTTTAGCAAGGTCAGCATACGCAGGACGTTGCGCAGGGTTTTATCCGGCGTCTGGTTGCCGGCAGATGAGGTGACAGCTTTGACTTCAAGTTCAGGGGAGGCAAGTGCAAGGACGAGGGCAATCGCGTCATCATGACCCGGATCGCAATCGAAAATAATAGGCTGTGCCATAGCGTTCTCCATACGTAGCGTTATTTTGTGACAAGGTTAACGCTGCAATGTGACGCCGACGAGAAGCAGAGATTGAAAGCGTGAGACAGTGCGCAATCCGAAGATTGCGCACTGAGATGATTAATGCAGGATTTTAGCCAGGAAGTCTTTAGCGCGTTCGGATTTCGGGTTGGCGAAGAAATCTTCTTTCGGCGAGTCTTCAACGATCTTGCCTTCATCCATAAAGATCACGCGGTTTGCCACTTTGCGGGCGAAGCCCATTTCGTGGGTCACCACCATCATGGTCATCCCTTCGTGGGCCAGTTCAACCATGACGTCCAGCACTTCGTTGATCATTTCGGGATCGAGTGCGGAGGTCGGTTCGTCGAACAGCATTGCCACCGGATCCATACACAGCGCGCGAGCAATCGCCACACGCTGCTGTTGGCCCCCGGAAAGCTGTGCCGGGAACTTATCGGCGTGCGCAGAAAGCCCCACGCGATCCAGAAGCTTCAGCCCTTTCTCACGCGCCGCTTTTTTGTCACGCTTAAGCACTTTCACCTGCGCCAGCGTCAGGTTCTCGATGATGGAGAGGTGAGGGAACAGTTCAAAATGCTGGAACACCATCCCTACGTGGGAGCGAAGCTGGGCAAGGTTGGTTTTCTTGTCGTTCACTTTGGTGCCGTTAACAACAATTTCACCCTGCTGCACAGGCTCCAGACCATTAACCGTTTTGATCAGCGTCGATTTACCGGAACCGGACGGCCCGCACACTACCACCACATCACCTTTTTTGACTTCGGTGGAGCAGTCGGTCAGCACCTGAAAGTGCCCATACCATTTAGAAACATTTTTCAGGGAAATCATTATACCGTCCTTTTCTTCAGCCAACTGACCAACAGCGACGCGCTTAAACTAATCACAAAATAGACCGCACCTGCGAAGAGCACCATCTCAACCTGCGTACCATCGCGCTCACCGATGGTGGACGCGGTACGGAAGAAGTCTGCCAGGCTCAGGACATATACCAGAGAGGTATCCTGGAACAGCACGATGCCCTGGGTCAGCAGGAGGGGAACCATGGCGCGAAACGCCTGCGGCAGAATAATGAGTTGCATGGACTGCCAGTGGGTCATCCCCAGCGCCAGCGCCGCGCTGGACTGCCCGCGGGAGATACTCTGTATGCCCGCACGGATGATCTCGGAATAGTAAGCGGCCTCAAACATGGAGAACGCAACCATCGCGGAAATCAGGCGGATATCGGTTTTCGGTGACAGTCCCAGAACGTTTTGCAGGAATCCGGGAACAATCAGGTAAAACCACAGCAGCACCATCACCAGCGGGATAGAACGGAAAACGTTAACGTAGGCAGTGGCAAACCAGGCGAGCGGTTTAAAGCTCGACAGGCGCATTACCGCCAGCAGGGTGCCCCAGACGATACCGACGATGATGGCGATCGCCGTGATTTTTAAGGTGATCACCAGGCCATCCAGCAGGTACGGCATGGAAGGAACAATGGAACTCCAGTCAAATTCGTACATTATTTGCCCCCCAGATTGCCCGGCAGGCGAATTTTGCGTTCAACCAGGTTCATCACCAGCATGATGAAAGCGTTAATCAGAACATACGCGAGCGTAATTGCCGTGAAGGATTCCCACGCGTGGGCGGAATAATCCAGCAGTTTACCCGCCTGCGCCGCCATATCGACCAGACCGATCGTGGAGGCGATGGCCGAGTTTTTGACCAGGTTCATCATCTCTGAGGTCATCGGTGGAACAATGACGCGGTAGGCGTTAGGCAGCAGGACGTAGCGGTAGGTTTGTGGCAGCGTTAACCCCATCGCCAGACCCGCGTTCTTTTGTCCACGCGGCAGCGACTGAATAGCGGCGCGTACCTGCTCGCACACGCGCGCGGCGGTAAACAGCCCCAGACACATCATCGAGGAGACAAAGAACTGTACGTTAGGATCCAGTTCCGACTTGAACCACATGCCAATATTTTCCGGCAGCAGTTCAGGAACGACCAGATACCAGGTAAAGAACTGCACGATCAGCGGAACGTTACGGAACAGTTCCACATACAGCGTGCCGATAGAAGAGAGAAAACGGTTAGGGACGGTGCGCAGAATACCGAACAGTGAACCGACAAGGAACGCAATAATCCACGCCGTTATCGATAACGCAACGGTAACCTGAAAGCCGCTCCACAGCCAGCCAAGATAGGTTGTGTTGCCGAACGGGGCTTGTTGCAGAAATATGCCCCAGTTCCAGTCTATTGACATAATAAACTCCAGAAAAAAAAGGGTAGCAGAGCTACCCTCGAAGATTGGTGAGAAGCTCATTTTTCGCGCTGAGTGGGGAACGACCACTCAACGTATAGTCTGTCCATGCTTCCCGACAATCGAGAGGGCAGGAGATCCTGCCCCTGTAGTTCTAATTAGTTAAGAGCCTTGTCATTTGGTGATTTGAACAGTGCTTTCATGTCGTCAGACAGTTCAAAGTTCATGTTGAGATTTTTGGGTGGAATTGGGTTCTTGAACCATTTGTCGAACCATTTTTCCGCTTCACCGGAGGTTTGCACCTGGGCGATGGTGTCATCGATCAGCTTCTTAAACTGCGGATCGTCTTTACGCAGCATACAGCCGTAGGCTTCTTTCGACTGGGCGGTACCAACGATATCCCAGTTGTCCGGCTTCTTCGCTTTTGCACGTTCGCCAGCCAGCAGAGCATCATCCATCATAAACGCGACGGCACGGCCACTTTCCAGCGTACGGAAGGAGTCACCATGGTCTTTCGCGCTGATGATGCGCATATCCATTTTCTTCTCGTCGTTCAGCTTGTGCAGCAGCACTTCTGAGGTTGTCCCGGAGGTCACAACAACGGCTTTGCCTTTCAGGTCAGCAAAATCTTTGATGTCACCGCCTTTTTTGGTCAGCAGACGGGTCCCCACCACAAAGATGGTGTCGGAGAAGGCGGCCTGTTTCTGACGCTCAAGGTTGTTGGTGGTGGAGCCACACTCAAAATCGAAGGTGCCGTTTTGCAGCAGTGGGATACGGTTCTGCGAGGTGATTGGAATCAGTTTTACCTGCAGGTCGGGTTTGTTCAGCTTTTTCTTCACGGCCTCAACGATGGCGTTAGAGTAGTCCTGTGAATAGCCCACGACTTTTTGCGTGTTGTCGTAGTAAGAGAACGGGACAGAAGATTCACGGTGGCCGACCACGATCACGCCGTTTTTGGCAATCTTGTCGAGAGTGCTGCCGGCTGCCGGCGCGTCTTCAGCGTGTACAACGCCTGCGGACATCCCCATTACCAGCATTGCTGTGGCCAGTTTACGTAATTGCATACCCAACTCCTTTTTTATCAGCGTCAGTGACGCATTGATACCCATTGTGATGTTGTTATATCTCGCGCTATGCGAGTGCAGTGTTATGCAAGCTTGTTAACATTTAGTCTGGCTTAATGTAAAGATTTTGCTGCGTTATTGTTTATTTTTGCGAAGCGCGCCGCACCATTCCGAGGCAGAAATCTCTCGTTGCACCGTTTCGGTGCTACCGGCGATCTATACTGGTGCGACAAGGTTGCACACGAAGCCAAACTGCGTTTACCTGAATAAACAAAGCAATAGGCGTGCCAGAATTGAAATTTGGGAGGGAACTGTCGGGTGGCGGCTACGCCTTACCCGACCGACGAAGCGAAATGTAGGCCGGGTAAGCGTCAGCGCCACCCGGCAACAGAAGGTAAGATTAGCGACGACGCTGACGAAGGCTCATCAGCACAGCCCCAAAGCCAAACAGGGCGGTCAGGATCCACAGCGGCCAGTTGCCGGTGCGGGCATATGGCGTCAGGCCGCTTGTCGGCGTGACTTTAGCCGTCAACACGTCGCGCGTAAACTGCGGGATCATGGCCTGAATTTCTCCCCGCGGTCCAATCACGGCGGTGATGCCATTGTTGGTGCTGCGCAACAGCGGACGCGCCAGCTCCAGTGAACGCATCCGCGCCATCTGGAAGTGCTGCCACGGACCAATCGACTTACCGAACCAGGCATCATTAGAGATGGTCAGCAGGAAGTCCGTATCCGGACGGAAGTTGTCGCGCACCTGTTCACCGAGGATGATCTCGTAGCAAATGGCCGCCGTCAGGGCAAAGCCGTGTGCATGCAGCTGCGGCTGCACATACGGACCCCGACTGAAGGAGGACATTGGCAGGTCAAAGAACGGTGCCAGCGGACGCAGTATCGATTCCAGCGGAACAAACTCGCCAAACGGAACAAGGTGATTCTTGTTATACCGGTCAGTCGAGGTGTAGCTGTACTCGCTGTCTTTGCCGAGCGTAATGATGGTGTTGTAGGTATCGTAGCGGTTCTGCTGATTCAGACGCGCATCCACAATCCCGGTGATCAGCGTACTGCCGCGCGCGCGCAGCAGATCGTTCATCATGTTGAGAAACGGCTGCTGGTTAATTTCCAGATCCGGAATGGCAGATTCAGGCCAGATGATCAGCTGTGATTTACCCATCACCTCTTCAGTGGCGTTGGCGTAAATTTTCAGCGTGTTCAGCAGCTCTTTTTCATCCCACTTCATCGCCTGCGGAATATTTCCCTGCACCATCGATACCTGTGTGGCGCGCTCTGGCATCAGGGTATACCACTGGATATAACGCAGCGGGAAGGGCAGAGCGAAAAGGACCAGCGCCACCACTAGTGGTTTCCAGTTACGCGTGACCAGCGCCAGCACCAGCAGGCCGCTCACCACCATCAGCAGGAAGTTAATGGCTTCAACGCCCATTACCGGCGCCAGACCTTTCAGCGGGCCGTCAATCTGGCTGTAGCCAAACTGCAGCCACGGGAAGCCGGTCAGCACCCAGCCGCGCAGAAACTCGGTGATCTGCCAGACCACGGGAGCCGCAATGGCAACGCGCAGCCAGCTGGTTTTAGGCCACAGGCGGGAAAGAATGCCCGCAAACAGACCGGTGTAGAGCGAGAGATAGGCGGCCAGCAGAACCACAAGGAAGACGTTAACCGGCCCCGGCATACCCCCAAACTGGGCGATGCTGACGTAGACCCAGTTGATGCCGGATCCAAACAGCCCCAGCCCCCAGAAGTAGCCAATGGCTGCAGCCTGAACGGGACGACGATTCAGGGTTAACCCCTGTAACCCCATCAGGGAGAGAATGGCTGCAGGCCAGATATCGTAAGGAGAAAAAGCCAGCGTACCGCTGGCTCCGAGTAACAGCGCCAGCAGCAAACGGACGCGCTGGCGTTCAAGCAGTGGGGCAAATGCCATTTACATTAATCTTCCAGTTTTGGCACCGGTGAGTCGTCCGGCGTTCTGACATGAACCTGTATAATACGTCGGCTGTCGGCCATCGCCACTTTGAACTGGTAACCATCGATGTCAACGGTTTCGCCGCGGGCAGGAAGATGACCAAAGGCCTGCATCACCAGCCCACCAATGGTATCCACCTCTTCATCGCTGAAGTGGGTGCCGAAGGCGTCGTTGAAATCCTCAATGGAGGCCAGGGCGCGAACGGTCCACGTGTGGCGGCTAAGCTGACGGAAGTCGATATCTTCTTCTTCGTCATACTCGTCTTCGATCTCGCCCACGATCAGCTCAAGAATATCCTCGATCGTGACAAGGCCTGACACGCCGCCAAATTCATCAATCACAATCGCCATGTGGTAACGCTGGGAGCGAAACTCTTTCAGCATCCGATCCACACGTTTACTTTCCGGCACAACCACGGCCTGGCGTAACACTTTTTCCATGCTGAAGGCTTCGGCATCGCTGCGCATAAACGGCAGCAGATCTTTGGCCATCAAAATCCCTTCGATGTGATCTTTGTCTTCGCTGATGACCGGGAAACGGGAGTGAGCGGATTCGATAATCACATCGAGGCATTCATCAAGGCTCTGGTTACGTTTCAGGGTAATCATTTGCGAGCGGGGGATCATGATATCGCGAACGCGCTGGTCGGCGATGTCCATTACCCCTTCGAGCATTTCGCGCGTATCTTCGTCGATAAGATCGTTTTGCCCGGAATCACGAATCAGCTCCAGCAGTTCATCACGGTTTTTGGGCTCACCATGGAAAAGCTGGCTCAGAATGAGGGAGAAAAATCCCTTTTTACTGTTTGTCGTGTCGCTACTGTGTGAATTGTCGTCGCTCATGGCGTTTGTTAAGGGTTCTCTCGTCAGTTCAATGTTTACCGCCGCGCTATTTCCTTACGCGGCGGCATGTTAGTCAGTCGGTTGTCTGACTATTCTTTCTCGGCAATGTACGGATCCTCATAGCCCAGAGCAAGCATTATCTCTGTCTCAAGGGACTCCATCTCTTCCGCTTCGTCATCTTCAATATGATCGTAGCCCAGCAGGTGCAGGCTTCCATGGACAACCATATGCGCCCAGTGGGCCTCGAGCGGCTTTTGCTGCTCTTTGGCTTCCTGTTCCACCACCTGACGGCAGATGATCAGATCGCCGAGCAGCGGCATTTCAATACCCGGTGGGGCTTCGAACGGGAAAGAGAGCACGTTGGTTGGCTTATCTTTCCCGCGGTAGGTCAGGTTAAGCTCATGGCTTTCTGCTTCATCCACCAGGCGAATCGTGACTTCTGACTCTTCCTGAAACTGGGGGATAACAGCATCCAGCCATTTCTGAAACTGCGCCTCTTCTGGCATGCCGGAATTATCTTCACAGGCCAGCTGTAAATCGAGGATCACCTGACTCATTTCTGTTCTTGCTCCTGCGCTTCGCGCTTACGTTCTGCGGCCAGTTCGGCCTTACGCTTCTGATCGGCCTCTTCCCAGGCTTCATAGGCGTTAACGATACGCGCGACCACCGGGTGGCGTACCACGTCTTCACTGTGGAAGAAGTTAAAGCTGATTTCGTCCACCTCAGCCAGCACTTCGATGGCGTGGCGCAGGCCCGATTTGGTGCTGCGCGGCAGGTCAATCTGGGTGACGTCACCGGTGATAACCGCTTTCGAGTTGAAGCCGATACGCGTCAGGAACATCTTCATCTGTTCGATGGTGGTGTTCTGGCTCTCATCCAGAATAATGAACGCATCGTTAAGGGTACGGCCACGCATGTAGGCCAGCGGGGCGACTTCAATCACGTTACGCTCAATAAGCTTCTCAACTTTCTCAAAGCCCAGCATTTCGAACAGCGCGTCGTACAGTGGGCGCAGATAAGGATCCACCTTCTGACTCAGGTCCCCTGGCAGGAAGCCGAGTTTTTCACCTGCTTCAACCGCCGGGCGGGTCAGCAGAATACGGCGGATCTCCTGGCGCTCCAGCGCATCAACCGCAGCGGCGACGGCCAGATAGGTTTTACCTGTACCCGCCGGACCTACGCCGAAGGTGATGTCATGGTCGAGAATGTTGGCAATGTACTGCGCCTGGTTCGGTGTACGCGGCTTAATGACACCACGTTTGGTCTTGATATTTATGGCTTTGCCATAGTCCGGCACGCTTTCTGCGCTCTGCTCAAGCACGCGCGCCTCTTTAATGGCGAGGTGAATTTGTTCCGGTTCGATATACTGAATTTCGCCACGCATCGGGGCGGTATCAACATACAGGTTACGCAGGATGTCCGCAGCCGCATTGACGCAGATAGGGCGTCCGGTGAGTTTGAAATGATTATCGCGACGATTGATTTCGATACCCAGACGTCGCTCCAGTTGTTTGATGTTGTCATCAAACGGCCCGCACAGGCTCAGCAGGCGAGCGTTGTCTGCGGGCGTTAGGCTAATTTCAAGCGTGTCTATGTTCAAACTGTTCCTCTTTGATTGGTTAACTGGCCCGGCGCCCTCAGGCGTAATAAAACGGTTATTACCGAAATTATTCACGCCATGGAAAAAAGGCGCAAGCGTTGCGGAAGATATTGGGGACGTTGAGAGGAAATACAAGGCCTGCCGGGAAGGCAGGCCTGAAGGATTATGGCTGGTAAACCCGAACGCCAGAATCGTTTTCTTTACGCGTGCGGGAAATGACGGATTCAGGCGATTGCGCAATGCGCAGCCCCATCTCATCCTCGGTGCGCACCAGTTTTCCGCGCAGCGAGTTGGTCAGCACTTCCACAATCTCGACGTCCACAAATTTACCGATCATGTCCGGGGTGCCTTCGAAATTCACCACGCGGTTGTTTTCGGTACGGCCTGAGAGTTCCATGATGCTCTTACGGGAGGTGCCTTCCACCAGAATACGCTGGACGGTGCCGAGCATGCGCCGGCTCCAGGCGTTGGCCTGCTGGTTGATACGCTCCTGCAGAATATACAGACGCTGTTTTTTCTCTTCTTCCGGGACATCGTCAACCATATCGGCCGCCGGTGTGCCAGGGCGTGCAGAGAAAATAAAGCTGTAGCTGACATCAAAATTCACTTCGCCGATGAGCTTCATGGTGCGCTCGAAGTCGTCAGCGGTTTCACCAGGGAAGCCAACGATAAAGTCGGAACTTATCTGGATATCCGGACGCGCTTCACGCAGCTTACGAATGGTGGATTTGTACTCCAGCACCGTATGCGGACGCCCCATCAGGTTCAGCACGCGATCAGAGCCGCACTGAATCGGCAAATGCAGGAAGCTCACCAGCTCCGGCGTATCGCGGTAAACGTCGATAATATCGTCGGTGAATTCCATTGGATGGCTGGTGGTAAAGCGAATACGGTCGATACCGTCAATCGCGGCCACCAGGCGCAGCAGTTCAGCAAAGCTGCCGGTGGTGCCGTCGTAGTTCTCACCACGCCAGGCGTTAACGTTCTGCCCCAGCAGGTTCACCTCGCGTACGCCCTGTGCGGCAAGCTGCGCGATTTCAAACAGAATATCGTCTGCCGGGCGGCTCACTTCCTCACCACGGGTATAAGGCACCACGCAATAAGTGCAGTATTTGTTGCAGCCTTCCATGATTGAGACGAACGCGGTCGGGCCATCCGCACGCGGCTCAGGCAGACGGTCAAATTTTTCGATCTCCGGGAAGCTGACATCAACGACCGGACTACGATCGCCGCGCACCTTGTTGATCATTTCCGGCAGGCGGTGCAGGGTCTGGGGGCCAAAGACAATATCCACATAGGGGGCTCTCTGACGAATCAGCTTACCTTCCTGCGACGCGACGCAGCCACCCACACCGATGATCAGGTCCGGATTTTTTCGTTTGAGAAGTTTCCAGCGACCTAAAACGTGAAAAACTTTTTCCTGCGCTTTTTCACGAATTGAGCAGGTATTCAGCAGCAGCACATCGGCTTCTTTCGCATTTTCAGTCAGCTGGTATCCGTGGGTGGTATCCAGCAGATCGGCCATCTTGGATGAATCGTATTCGTTCATCTGACAGCCCCAGGTTTTTATATGGAGTTTTTTAGTCATCGACTTGCTCAGCTCAGGATTGCAAGCCGTGTATTGTAATGCTTTGGTGGGGTTGTGACCAGTATGAAGGTTATGCGTCTCAGGACTGCAAAAATCCGGTAAACTTAAGGGATTCTCCAATAAGGAAAAGTGACCATGACACTCCAACACACCGAAATTGCCGTTGTCGGCGGCGGTATGGTCGGCGGCGCGCTGGCGCTGGGGCTGGCGCAGCAGGGATTTGAGGTAACGGTTATTGAGCAGGCGGCACCTGCTGAGTTTGACCCGACGGCAAAGCCGGATGTCCGCATTTCCGCCATCAGCGCGGCCTCTGTTGATTTGCTTCGCGGGCTGGGCGTCTGGGAGGCGGTGCTCGATATGCGGGCTCACCCTTACAGTCGCCTTGAAACCTGGGAATGGGAAAATGCCCACGTCGCGTTTGATGCCGCCGAGCTGAAGCTGCCGCGTCTGGGCTATATGGTGGAAAACAACGTCCTCCAGCGGGCGCTCTGGCAGGCGCTGGAGGCGCATCCGAAGGTGAGGCTGCGTGTTCCTGCGTCGCTGAAGGCGCTGCATCCTCACAATAGCGGCTACACGCTGACGCTCGACAGCGGCGATGAACTGGCTGTGAAGCTGGTCATTGGGGCTGACGGTGCTCACTCGCAGGTCAGACAGATGGCGGGCATCGGTGTTCATGCCTGGCAGTATGAGCAGTCCTGTATGCTGATCACCGTTCAGTGTGAAAATGCGCCGGGAGAGAGTACCTGGCAGCACTTTACCCCAAATGGTCCGCATGCCTTTTTACCGCTGTTCGATAACTGGGCGTCGCTGGTGTGGTACGACAAACCGGCGCGCATTCGCCAGCTACAGGGGCTTTCAATGGAGCAGTTGCAGCGTGAAATTCTGCAACACTTCCCGGCCCGTCTGGGACATATCACGCCGGTTGCCGCAGGGGCGTTTCCTCTTACACGTCGCCATGCGCTGCAGTATGCCCGTGATGGGCTGGCGCTGGTGGGCGATGCGGCGCACACCATTCATCCTCTGGCGGGGCAGGGCGTGAACCTCGGGTATCGTGACGTTGACGCTTTACTGGATGTGCTGGGCAATGCACGTGCGCATGCGGAGGCCTGGTCAAGCCATCATGTACTCAAGCGCTACCAGACGCGACGTATGGCGGATAACTTCATCATGCAGTCGGGGATGGATCTGTTCTATGCCGGTTTCAGCAATGATCTGGCCCCGGTGCGTATTCTGCGAAACATTGGATTGATGGCGGCGGAACGCGCCGGCGGGTTGAAGCGTCAGGCGCTTAAATACGCTCTGGGACTCTAATCCTTTTACCCTCTCCCCGTGGGAGAGGGCCAGGGTGAGGGCATCAGGCCGCACAATTCTGTACAAAAACAAAAAAGCCCGCAGAGCGGGCTTTTTTTGTTTTAAGTGGCTGGGGTGCAGGGATTCGAACCCCGGAATGCTGGTATCAGAAACCAGAGCCTTACCGCTTGGCGACACCCCAATTGCGTTAAACGTACTGCTTAACGACTTTTAAATTGGCTGGGGTACGAGGATTCGAACCTCGGAATGCCGGAATCAGAATCCGGTGCCTTACCGCTTGGCGATACCCCAACAATTTTTTATTACCGAAACAGATCGATAATCTTAATATGGTGGCTACGACGGGATTCGAACCTGTGACCCCATCATTATGAGTGATGTGCTCTAACCAACTGAGCTACGTAGCCAGTACTGCGTTCTTCGATGGCTGGGGTACCTGGATTCGAACCAGGGAATGCCGGTATCAAAAACCGGTGCCTTACCGCTTGGCGATACCCCAATACCGCGGAGAACCGCATGATCGAAGAAATATGGCTGGGGTACCTGGATTCGAACCAGGGAATGCCGGTATCAAAAACCGGTGCCTTACCGCTTGGCGATACCCCATCCGTGCAACGCTTACCTGGGAATGGTGCGGGAGGCGAGACTTGAACTCGCACACCTTGCGGCGCCAGAACCTAAATCTGGTGCGTCTACCAATTTCGCCACTCCCGCAAAAAAGATGGTGGCTACGACGGGATTCGAACCTGTGACCCCATCATTATGAGTGATGTGCTCTAACCAACTGAGCTACGTAGCCATCTTTTTTTCGCGTTACCTTATCGGCGTTGCGGGGCGCATTATGCGTATAGACCCTTGCAGCGTCAACACCTTTTTCAACGAAAATGGCCGGAATGTGACTGTTTGGTTAGGTTGCGAACAGCGTGACCGAATATTCGGCAATTATTGGTTATTAATCGATTTTAGACGGTGAAATGTAAGGCAAATAAAAACAGGCCCCGCAGGGCCTGATGTTCAAATACGTGTTTATTTATAGGCAGACTGGTGAACGCCTACCGCACGTCCTGATGGATCGTTCATCGCTTTGAAAGATTCATCCCATTCAATGGCTTTCGCTGAAGAGCAGGCCACTGAAGGACCGCCTGGCACACACTCAGCAGCACTCGGTACCGGGAACAGCTCTTCGAAGATCTCACGGTACAGATACGCTTCTTTAGAGCCTGGCGTGTTGTACGGGAAGCGGAAGCTTGCTGTTTCCAGTTGTTGGTCTGAAACCTGTTTCGCCGCCACCTCTTTCAGGGTGTCGATCCAGCTGTAGCCAACGCCATCCGAGAACTGCTCTTTCTGACGCCATGCCACGCTCGCCGGCAGGTAGGATTCAAAACATTCACGCAGGATATGTTTTTCCATTTTACCGTTGCCGCACATTTTGTCCTGCGGGTTAATGCGCATGGCCACGTCGAGGAATTTTTTATCCAGGAACGGAACGCGCGCTTCAACACCCCATGCGGACATCGCTTTGTTAGCACGTGCGCAGTCAAACATGTGCAGCGCCTGCAGTTTACGTACGGTCTCTTCATGCAGCTCTTTCGCGTTCGGCGCCTTATGGAAGTACAGGTAGCCGCCAAACACTTCATCTGAACCTTCACCTGACAACACCATCTTGATGCCCATTGCTTTAATCTTACGGGACATCAGGTACATAGGGGTGGATGC
Source organism: Enterobacter cloacae subsp. cloacae ATCC 13047 (assembly GCF_000025565.1). Taxonomy (NCBI): domain Bacteria; kingdom Pseudomonadati; phylum Pseudomonadota; class Gammaproteobacteria; order Enterobacterales; family Enterobacteriaceae; genus Enterobacter; species Enterobacter cloacae. The sequence continues at coordinate 3,097,695 of NC_014121.1, read as the reverse complement.
GCGAATAGTCGTCACATCATAGGTTTCAATGTGATAGATCACGTCGCGGATCGCATCCAGTCCTTCCTGCACGGTGAAATGAATTTCATGGTGCACGGTGCCGAGGTGGTTCGCCACGTCCTGCGCGGCTTTCAGATCCGGTGCACCTTCCAGCCCGACGGCAAAGGAGTGCAGCTGCGGCCACCAGGCTTCTGAACGCTCCTGATCTTCAACACGACGCGCCGCAAATTTCTTGGTGATGGCTGAAATAACGGAGGAGTCCAGCCCGCCGGAGAGCAGCACACCGTAAGGCACGTCTGACATCAGGTGGCTTTTAACGGAATCTTCCAGCGCCTGACGCAGCTCGGCTTTGTCAGTCACGTTGTCTTTTACCGCATCATAGTCAAACCAGTCGCGCTGGTAGTACTGACGGATTTCACCATCTTTGCTCCACAGGTAACTACCTGCCGGGAACTCTTTAATGGTGCGGCATACCGGCACCAGCGCTTTCATTTCAGACGCAACATAGAAGTTGCCGTGTTCATCATGGCCCATATACAGCGGAATGATACCAATGTGGTCGCGGCCGATCAGATAAGCGTCTTTTTCGCTGTCGTACAGGGCGAATGCAAACATACCCTGCAGGTCGTCCAGGAACTCAGGGCCTTTCTCTTGATACAGCGCCAGAATGACTTCACAGTCAGAGCCGGTCTGGAAGGCGTAGCGATCGCCATACTCGGCACGCAGCGCCTGATGGTTATAGATTTCACCGTTTACAGCCAGCGCGTGTGTTTTTTTCTCGTTATACAGCGGCTGTGCACCGGCGTTGACGTCCACAATCGACAGACGTTCATGAGCCAGAATTGCTTTGTCACTGGCGTAAATACCGGACCAGTCCGGGCCGCGATGGCGCATCAGGCGGGACAGCTCGAGTGCTTTTTTACGCAGTTCGCCCGCGTCAGTTTTAATATCCAGTACGCCAAAAATTGAACACATAACCTTCTCCGTTAACCCTGTTGCTTTGTAATGTTGCTTGCTTATGAAAATGCCGCAAAGGAGAAGAGCGCGCAAGGGTTTTACCGGGTTAAGCGAAAATAGTGCAATGGTGATTGCGGAATGTTGAAAAAAGAGTATGCCATGAACAGTTTTATTGATGATTATGCAATGAATTGGCTTTTTTGTTAGATATGATTTTATTGGGCGGGACTATAAATGAAAAACCACGCCCTGAGGCGTGGTTCTGAATCAGATAATGTCAATTTCGTCGACGGAGGGGTAGATCCAGCTCGGCCGAAACGGCATCGAATCAATGTCATCAAGTTGAGAGACACCGGAGAGCACCAGAATGGTCTCCAGACCCGCCTGGAAACCGGCCAGAATATCGGTGCGCAGGTTATCACCGACAATCACCGTCTCTTCAGAGTGGGCCTGCATCGTGTTCAGCGCGGCACGAATGATCCACGGGCTCGGTTTACCGACCACAAACGGTTTACGACCGGAGATTTTTTCGATACCGGCGCACAGTGCGCCGCAGGCCGGATAGAAACCACGGCCGTGCGTATCGGGGTTGGTGGCGATAAAGCGCGCGCCGCTGGCGACAAAGTAGGCGGCCTTATGCATCATCTCCCAGTTAAACGAGCGCGTTTCGCCGACGATCACAAAGTCCGGGTTCACATCGGTAATGGTAAAGCCTGCTTTATACAGCTCGTGGATCAGCGCACCTTCACCGACCACGTAGGCTTTTTTCCCTTCCTGACGCTTCAAAAAATCTGCCGTCGCCATTGCGGAGGTATAAAACACGCTGTCCGGTACGTTGATGCCCGCAGTGGCAAAACGGTTCGCCAGATCCTGACCGGTTTGGGAAGGGTAGTTCGTGAGAAGAACCAGCGGCATTCCTTTGTCGATGATGCGGTGTAGAAACTCCGCAGCACCTGGCACGGCGACGTTGTCGTGCATCAGCACGCCGTCAATATCACAAATTACATTCTTAATGGTCATGAACAATCCGACATCAAAAAAAGAAGGCGTTACTATAAGTCCCGATTAGCTTTCCAGCAAATGCTGCAACAGGATCCCGTTGAGCATGGCGCGTTTGACCAGTGCAAACGCGCCAATCGCAGAGCGGTGATCCAGCGTCGAACGCACGACCGGTAAATTCTGACGAAACGCTTTCAACGCCTGGGTGTTAATGCAGCCTTCAATCGCGGGCAGTAACACTTTTTCCGCCTCGACGATTTCACCTGCAATCACCACTTTTTGTGGATTAAAAAGGTTGATGGCAATGGCAATGGTTTTGCCGAGGTGGCGCCCGACCTGTTCGATCACTTCGCAGGCCAGCGCATCGCCTTTATTGGCGGCTTTGCAGATGGCGCCGATTTTACAATCATCCAGCGTCACGCGGCTCTGGTAGCCTTGTTCCAGCAGATGACGGACGCGATGCTCAATGGCCGCGTTGGCGGCAACCGTTTCAAGACAGCCAAAATTACCGCAGTGGCAGCGCTCGCCAAGCGGTTCCACCTGGATATGACCAATCTCGCCCACGTTGCCGTTACGACCAATAAAGATACGTCCGTTGGAGATAATGCCCGCCCCGGTACCGCGGTGCACACGCACCAGAATAGAGTCTTCACAGTCCTGACTCGCACCAAAGTAGTGCTCGGCCAGCGCCAGCGAGCGGATGTCGTGACCCACAAAGCAGGTCACTTTAAAGCGCTTTTCCAGCGCCTCCACCAGCGCCCAGTTCTCGACCGGGATATGTGGCATATAACGAATGACACCGCTTTCCGGATCAACCAGCCCGGGCAGGATCACCGAAATGGCGATGAGCTCGCGGATCTTGCGCTGACAGCTTTCGATAAAGTGCGCGATGGTATTGAGCAGCGCGTGCTCCAGTGTCTCCTGGGTGCGCTCCGGAAGAGGGTAGTGCTCTTCGGCAATGGCTTTACTGCTCAGATCGTAAAGCGTCAGGGTGGTGTCATGGCGACCAAGACGAACGCCAATGGCCTGAAAATTGCGGGTTTCGGTGATGATGGAAATTGCGCGGCGGCCTCCGGTGGAGGCCTGCTGATCGACTTCTTTGATCAGGCCGCGCTCAATAAGCTGACGTGTAATTTTTGTCACGCTGGCGGGAGCAAGCTGGCTTTGTTCGGCTATCTGAATACGTGAGATTGGCCCGTGTTGGTCAATCAGGCGATAAACCGCCGCGCTGTTAAGCTGTTTAACGAGATCGACATTACCGATTTGAGCTTGTCCGCCTGGTGTCATACTTTTACTTACTCAGTGACGACCTCGTTACCATTAACGATGGTCTTAATAATTTTATAATCGTGTGTGAATGCCGTCAGGTTTGCAACCATGCCTGGTGCAATTCCGCCAAGCTGTTTATCCACGCCGATGGCACGCGCAGGATAAAGGGTTGCCATGCGCAGCACTTCTTCAAGCGCAATGCCGCAATGCTCGACCAGGTTACGCACGCCTTCAATCATGGTCAGGGAGGAGCCGCTCAACGTACCGTTTTCATCCACACACAGTCCGTTGCGGTAGTATATTGTTTTACCGGCAAAAATGAACTGCTCAATATTTGCACCTGCCGGTGCGGTGGCATCCGTCACCAGGCAAAGCTTGTCACCTTTCAGCCGCTTGGCGTTGCGAATGTTGGTGTAATCGACGTGTAAACCGTCCGCGATGATGCCGCAGTAAACGTCTGGCTCATCCAGAATCGCCCCGACCAGCCCCGGTTCACGACCCGTGATATACGGCATGGCGTTATACAGGTGTGTCGCAAAGGTAATACCCGCACGGAAACCGGCTTTTGCCTCTTTCAGCGTGGCGTTTGAATGGCCCGCTGACACGACAATCCCGGCGGCGGCCAGTTTGCTGATCACGTCAGTACCGGTCATTTCAGGTGCCAGCGTCACTTTGGTGATCACATCCGCATTGGCACACATATAGTCGACCAGTTCGGCATCAGGTTTACGCACGTAATCCGGATTATGCGTCCCTTTCTTCACCATATTCAGCCATGGCCCTTCAAGGTGCAGACCCAGAGCCTGATTTGGGTGTTTCGCCAGGTATTCACGCATAACGCGGATACCCTGTTTCATCAGCTCATCGCTGCTGGTGATGAGGGTTGGCAGATAGCTGGTGCAGCCCGATTTCTCGTTCGCTTTCTGCATGATTTCCAGCGTTTCGACGGTGACGGCGTCTGCGGTGTCGTTAAACTGCACACCGCCGCAGCCGTTCAGCTGTACGTCGATAAAACCGGGGGAGATTACTGCTCCATTGAGTGAGCGCTGTTCAATCTCCGGCGGCAGCTCTGCCAGCGGACAAACACGTTCAATCAGGCCATTGGCGATAACAATCGCATGGTCATCCAGAATTTCATGGCCGGTATAAATCCGACCGTGGGTTAAAGCGTACATAACGACCCCCGGTTAAAAAAAGCGGCCGCCTCTTCATGAAGAGGCGGTTATTCAATTACAGACCTTTGATGTTCTCAGCTTCTAACTCGTTGAAGTATTTCAGCGTCTTCACCTTCAGTTCCATCGTGGACGGTTCGTCACAAACGATGACGGATTTTGGATGCAGCTGCAGGCAGCTGATGGTCCACATGTGGTTTACGTTGCCTTCAACGGCAGCCTGGAGCGCCTGCGCTTTCACGCTGCCCAGGACCAGAATCATCACTTCTTCGGCATCCAGCAGCGTGCCGACACCGACGGTCAGGGCATATTTTGGAACCTGGTTCACATCGCCATCAAAGAAGCGGGAGTTTGCCACGCGCGTGTCATGGGTCAGCGTTTTAATACGGGTACGGGACGCCAGCGACGACGCGGGTTCGTTAAACGCGATATGACCATCGTTACCCACACCGCCCATAAACAGATGGATTTTACCGTAAGAACGGATTTTTTCTTCATACTGACGGCATTCTGCGTCAATATCAGGCGCGTTTCCATTCAGCAGGTTAATGTTTTCAGCTGGAATATCAACGTGATCAAAGAAATTACGGTGCATGAAGCTATGGTAGCTTTCCGGGTGATCCTTCGGTAAGCCGACATATTCATCCATGTTGAAGGTGACAACGTGTTTGAAGCTAACCTGGCCTGCTTTGTGCATCTCTACCAGTGCTTTATATGCGGTCAGCGGTGTGCCGCCGGTAGGGAGGCCAAGTACGAAAGGACGATCGGCGGTTGGTTTGAAGGCGTTGATACGGTTAACGATATGGCGAGCGGCCCATTTACCGACTTGTTCAGCAGTTGCCAGGGGAATCAGTCTCATTGTTCACCTCAAGAGTTTAAGTAGAAGAGTGGGCGGATGGGTATCGGGACCTGATACTTAAGCGTAACCTGGAACCTTTCAGGCCGGATCAATCCGTCTTGATTTTTCGAATGATAAAATAAGTTTTCGATGTTAGCCAGTGAAAGGGAGGGTGATAAACGATATTTGGTGACGAAAATCACAAAAAGTACGCTTTTAATTTGCGATACGAATTAATTTTTCACACACTCACAATGCCAGTGAATCATCAACTGTATTTCTAGTTCGTGACACAATAAAAAACATAGTTAATGCACGAGCCTTAACAAGGGTCTCGTAGGGGGAATAGGATGAATATTTTAGGTTTTTTCCAGCGCCTCGGTAGGGCTTTGCAGCTCCCTATCGCCGTGCTACCGGTTGCAGCACTGCTGTTGCGATTCGGGCAACCCGATCTTCTTAACGTGCCGTTTATCGCGCAAGCGGGTGGTGCGATATTTGACAACCTGGCGCTGATTTTCGCCATCGGCGTGGCGTCCAGCTGGTCTAAAGACAGCGCGGGTGCCGCGGCGCTGGCAGGGGCAGTCGGTTATTTCATCCTGACCAAAGCGATGGTAACCATCAACCCTGAAATCAACATGGGTGTTCTGGCGGGTATTATTACCGGTCTGGTCGGCGGTGCAGTGTACAACCGTTGGGCGGGTATCAAACTGCCAGATTTCCTGAGCTTCTTTGGCGGAAAACGCTTTGTTCCGATTGCGACCGGCTTTTTCTGTCTGATTCTGGCCGCTATCTTTGGTTATGTCTGGCCGCCGGTACAGCATGCCATTCATGCAGGCGGTGAGTGGATCGTGTCTGCGGGCGCAATGGGTGCAGGTATCTTCGGTTTCATCAACCGTCTGCTGATCCCAACCGGCCTGCATCAGGTTCTGAATACCATCGCATGGTTCCAGATTGGTGAGTTCACCAACGCAGCAGGTACCGTATTCCACGGTGATATCAACCGCTTCTACGCGGGTGACGGCACCGCGGGCATGTTCATGTCCGGTTTCTTCCCAATCATGATGTTTGGTCTGCCGGGCGCTGCGCTGGCAATGTATCTGGCCGCGCCAAAAGCGCGTCGCCCAATGGTTGGCGGCATGCTGCTCTCCGTTGCGGTAACGGCGTTCCTGACCGGTGTTACTGAGCCACTGGAATTCCTGTTCATGTTCCTGGCTCCGCTGCTGTACCTCATGCACGCGGTGCTTACCGGTATCAGCCTGTTTGTGGCCACTCTGCTGGGCATTCACGCGGGCTTCTCCTTCTCTGCCGGTGCAATCGACTACGTGTTGATGTACAACCTGCCGGCAGCCAGCAAAAACGTCTGGATGCTGGTTGTGATGGGCCTGGTGTTCTTCGTTGTCTACTTCCTCCTGTTCAGCGCGGTTATTCGTATGTTTAACCTCAAAACGCCGGGCCGCGAAGATACAAAAGATGACGTCGTAACCAGTGAAGCAAACAGCAATACCGAAGAAGGGTTGACCCAACTGGCAACCAGCTATATCGCCGCGGTAGGCGGTACCGACAACCTGAAAGCCATTGATGCTTGTATTACCCGTCTGCGTCTGACCGTTGGCGACTCTGCGCGCGTAAGCGATGCCATGTGCAAACGCCTGGGCGCGTCTGGTGTGGTGAAACTGAACAAACAAACCATCCAGGTTATTGTGGGTGCGAAAGCCGAATCTATCGGCGATGAAATGAAAAAAGTGGTTGCCCGTGGACCGGTCGCTGCTGCCTCAACGGATAGCGCGCCTGTGGCTGATGCTCCGGTTGCTAAACCGCAGGCTGTACCAAACGCCGCTACTATCGCCGCGCTGGTTTCACCGGTTACGGGTGAGGTGGTCGCGCTTGAGCAGGTACCTGACGAAGCGTTTGCCAGCAAAGCGGTCGGTGACGGTGTTGCGGTGAAACCAACGGAGAAAACCGTTGTGTCTCCTGCGGCGGGCACCATCGTGAAAATCTTTAACACCAACCACGCGTTCTGCCTCGAAACCGAAAAAGGCGCGGAGATCGTGGTTCATATGGGTATTGATACCGTTGCGCTGAACGGCCAGGGCTTTACTCGCCTGGTGGAAGAGGGCGCAGATGTGGTTGCAGGCCAGCCGATTCTGGAAATGGATCTGGACTTCCTGAACGCCCATGCCCGTTCGATGATAAGCCCGGTGGTATGCAGCAACATCGACGACTTCAGCGGCCTGGTGCTTCAGGCAAAAGGTCAGGTGGTTGCGGGGCAAACGCCACTGTATGAGATTAAAGGCAAGTAATCGCTCCTGAGTAGAGTCATGCCTTAAGCGGCGGGGGAGATCCTCCGCCGCTTTTTTTTGCAGCAAATGCCCCCATTATTTTCTTCCGGGACGTTTTAAGGGTTGTCACTACGTCCGGCTTATAAGATCATATGCCGTTATACGTTGTTTACGCTTTGAGGAATCCACGATGAGTGAGGCAGAAGCCCGCCCGAGTAACTTTATTCGTCAGATCATCGATGAAGATCTGGCCAGTGGTAAGCACACCACGGTGCATACGCGTTTCCCGCCGGAGCCAAATGGCTACCTGCACATTGGTCACGCCAAATCGATCTGCCTGAACTTTGGTATCGCACAGGATTACCAGGGGCAGTGCAACCTGCGTTTCGATGACACCAACCCAGTAAAAGAAGACATCGAATACGTTGAGTCCATTAAGAACGACGTGCAATGGCTGGGCTTCAACTGGTCTGGCGATATCTGCTACTCCTCTGACTATTTCGATCAGCTGTATGCCTATGCCGTTGAGCTGATCAATAAAGGTCTGGCCTATGTTGACGAGCTCTCTGCAGATGAAATCCGTGAATACCGCGGCACGCTGACGGCACCGGGTAAAAACAGCCCGTTCCGCGATCGCAGCGTGGAAGAGAACCTGGCGCTGTTTGAAAAAATGCGTGCTGGTGGCTTCGAGGAAGGTAAAGCGTGCCTGCGTGCCAAAATCGATATGGCATCACCGTTTATCGTGATGCGCGACCCGGTGCTGTACCGCATTAAATTCGCTGAACATCACCAGACCGGTAACAAGTGGTGCATCTACCCGATGTACGACTTCACCCACTGCATCAGCGATGCGCTGGAAGGCATCACCCACTCGCTGTGTACGCTGGAATTCCAGGACAACCGTCGTCTGTACGACTGGGTGCTGGATAACATCACGATTCCGGTGCATCCGCGTCAGTACGAGTTCTCTCGTCTGAATCTGGAATACACCGTGATGTCCAAGCGTAAGCTGAACCTGCTGGTGACCGATAAGCACGTTGAAGGCTGGGACGACCCACGTATGCCGACCATCTCCGGTCTGCGCCGTCGTGGCTACACCGCGGCGTCAATCCGTGAGTTCTGCAAACGCATTGGCGTGACCAAGCAGGATAACACCATTGAGATGGCGTCTCTGGAATCCTGCATTCGTGAAGATCTGAACGAAAACGCGCCGCGCGCGATGGCCGTTATCGACCCGGTAAAACTGGTTATCGAAAACTATCCGCAGGGTGCGAGCGAAATGGTCTCGATGCCTAACCATCCGAACAAACCGGAGATGGGCAGCCGTGACGTACCGTTCAGTGGTGAAATCTGGATCGATCGCGCTGACTTCCGCGAAGAAGCAAACAAGCAGTACAAGCGACTGGTGCTCGGTAAAGAGGTGCGTCTGCGTAACGCCTATGTGATCAAGGCTGAGCGCGTAGAGAAAGATGCGGAAGGCAACATCACCACGATCTTCTGCACTTACGATGCCGAGACCCTGAGCAAAGATCCAGCGGACGGCCGTAAGGTGAAAGGCGTGATCCACTGGGTCAGTGCATCACACGCGCTGCCGGTAGAGATTCGTCTGTACGATCGTCTGTTCAGCGTGCCTAACCCAGGCGCAGCAGAAGACTTCCTGGCGACCATCAACCCGGAATCGCTGGTCATCAAACAGGGTTACGCTGAGCCATCCCTGAAAGCGGCTGAGGCGGGTAAAGCGTTCCAGTTTGAACGTGAAGGTTACTTCTGCCTGGACAGTCGTCACAGCACCGCTGAAAAACCGGTATTTAACCGTACGGTTGGTCTGCGTGATACCTGGACGAAGATCGGCGAATAATAACGCCGCGCTGGTCAATGAGAAACAAACGCCGCGTAATGCGGCGTTTTTTTATAGAGTGATCATGCCTTTAAAGCAGTAGCCAAATAGCGTTTATAAAAATAACAGGTCAATGTGGTGCTACTTATTTTTTTAAAAAAAGTTTATCCCCTTTCAAAAGTCTGACGCACCGTAAAAAGAATATCATTTAACGCGTTACTTATTGAAAATCGGCCTTTTCCCCCGCCAGTACTGGCATCCCGTTAAATGTTACAAAGCACTACCAATTATGTGCTCTTCGTCATAATCCTGAGTTTTAGCCACCGAAAAGCATTGATAATTCGCGTCGCGAAAAATAACCTAAAGACGGTAGTTATTCGAGGGTATTTCCGACTACCCCTGACCATCAGGTCTTTTATATTTTTCGCCGTTTTAGGCGTTTTAATTCGTCAAAGAGGAATAATCTATGCGTACGTTCAGTGGCAAACGTAGTGCGCTGGCGCTGGCTATTGCCGGTGTGACAGCAATGTCAGGCCTGGTGGTGACGCCAGACGCTAAAGCCGCAGGCTTCATCGATGATTCAACCCTCACGGGCGGTATTTATTACTGGCAGCGTGAACGTGACCGTAAAGATGTCACGGAAGATAAATATAAAACGAACCTTTCTCACTCTACCTGGAACGCCAACCTGGATTTCCAGTCTGGTTACGCTGCCGATATGTTCGGCCTGGATATTGCCGCCTTCACGGCAATTGAAATGGCGGAAAATGGTGACAGCGGCCACCCGAACGAAATAGCCTTCTCCTCCAGTAATAAAGCGTATAAAGAAGACTGGTCCGGAGATAAAAGCGGTATCAGCCTGTATAAAGCTGCTGCGAAATTTAAATACGGCCCGGTATGGGCGCGCGGTGGTTATATTCAGCCAACTGGTCAAACCCTGTTAGCACCACACTGGAGCTTTATGCCAGGTACCTATCAGGGGGCAGAAGCGGGCGCCAATTTTGATTACGGTGACGCAGGTGCGTTGAGCTTCTCGTATATGTGGACCAACGAGTATAAAGCGCCGTGGCATATCGAAATGGACAAGTTCTACCAGAACGATAAAAAGACCAAAGTGGATTATCTTCACTCGCTGGGCGCGAAGTACGACTTTAAAAATGATTTAGTGCTTGAAGCGGCATTTGGTCAGGCGGAAGGTTATATCGATCAGTATTTTGCTAAGGCCAGTTATAAAATTGACATCGCGGGTAGCCCGTTGAGTACCAGCTACCAGTTCTACGGTACGCGAGATAAAGTCAGTGATGGTGGCGTGAATGATATTTATGACGGCACGGCGTGGTTGCAGGCGCTGACCTTCGGCTACAAAGTCGGTCAGGTAGATTTGCGTCTTGAAGGAACGTGGGTAAAAGCGGAAGGGCAGCAGGGCTACTTCCTGCAGCGTATGACCCCAACCTATGCCTCTTCAAACGGTCGTCTGGATATCTGGTGGGATAACCGTTCCGACTTCAACGCCGATGGCGAAAAAGCAGTCTTCTTCGGCGCAATGTATGATCTGAAAAACTGGAACCTGCCAGGCTGGGCGGTGGGGGCATCTTACGCCTACGCATGGGACGCGAAGCCAGCTGATATGGCAACGCCAGACGCATACTACGATCCAAACTATCGTCTCAAAGAATCCGCTTACAGCCTGGATGCGATCTACACCCTGCAGGATGGTCGCGCCAAAGGGACCATGTTCAAACTGCACTTTACACAATACGACAACCACTCCGATATCCCGAGCTACGCGGGCGGTTACGGCAACATCTTCCAGGATGAACGCGACGTGAAATTCATGGTTATCGCACCGTTCACCATCTTCTGATGACTCGTCCGGCGGGGTAATTCCCGCCGGACCGGAGACTACATATGAAAAAGATTGTAATCGTCGCGTTGCTGGCATCGGGACTGGTGGCTTGTGCGCAGAATCAGGCCCCGAAAGAGGACTCCCGTCTGAAAGAAGCCTACAGCGCGTGTATCAATACGGCGGAAGGTTCGCCGGAGAAGATCGAAGCCTGTCAGAGCGTGCTGAATGTGCTGAAAAAAGAGAAAGCGCATGAACAGTTCGCAACCCAGGAGAATATTCGCGTAATGGATTATCAGGCCTGTATCCAGGCGCGTAAAACCGGTAACGATCAGGAAGTCGCGAAGCGTTGCGATCAGATCTGGAAAGAGATTCGCAGCAACAACAGCCATTAACCCGCTGTTATCATGCCCGGTAGCGCTGCGCTGCCGGGCTTTTTTTTGCCAGACCGCAGGCAAAAAAAAGCCAACCTTGCGGCTGGCTCAGAGTATGAAACGTGTTTATTTCGCGTCGTGCGCGTGATCGTCTTCGCGGCAATCGCCTTCAGCGCAATGACCATACAGGTACAGGCTGTGGTTCGTCAGGCGGATACCGTGACGTGCGGCGATTTCACGCTGGCGAGATTCAATGGAATCATCGCTGAATTCAATGACCTTGCCGCAATCCAGGCAGATCAGGTGATCGTGGTGATGCTGTTGAGTCAGTTCGAATACAGATTTACCGCCTTCGAAATTATGACGGGTGACAATGCCCGCGTCATCAAACTGGTTCAGCACACGATAGACGGTTGCCAGCCCAATCTCTTCGCCCATGTCGATAAGACGCTTATAAAGGTCTTCCGCACTGACATGGTGATTGTCTGGACCCTGAAGCACTTCAAGGATTTTTAACCGAGGAAGCGTAACTTTCAGGCCAGCCTTCTTTAATGCGGTATTGTTGTCAGTCATGCGGAATCTGTCCTGTTGCTAAACGATTCACTTCTGTAGGAAGTGACAGAAATTGCACCCGGGATAATGCGTCTCATTATAGAACTGCCATGGCTAAATGAAAACTGCAAGTCTCAGGTAAAGTATGCTTATAAAAACGTGGTATCACCAACAAACTTGCATTGTGAAAGCCACGTTTTATCAGGGGGTCATTGTACAGGTCTGGGCGAAAAAGTTAAAAGATTGTAGCAATTAATTTAATCGGTTTGACCTGGTTTATGGGCGCAACCACCGTTGCGCCGCAAGAATCATCAGGCGTTGAGAATATCGTCCAGGTGCAGCTCTTCACGGATCTGCTTAACCCATTTTTCAACGCGCTCGGCGGTCAGTTCTGGCTGACGATCTTCGTCAATCGCCAGACCCACGAAGTGATCGTCGTCTGCCAGACCTTTAGACGCTTCGAAGTGGTAACCAGCGGTAGGCCAGTGACCTACAATAACGGCACCGTTTGGCTCAATAATGTCGCGGATGGTGCCCAGCGCATCACAGAAGTACTCTGCATAGTCTTCCTGGTCGCCGCAGCCAAACAGGGCAACCAGCTTGCCGTTGAAATCCACCTCTTCCAGCGTTGGGAAGAAATCATCCCAGTCACACTGGGCTTCACCGTAATACCAGGTCGGAATACCCAGCAGCAGGATGTCATAGCCTTCGAGATCTTCTTTGCTGCTCTTGGCGATGTCGTGCACATCGGCAACGTCTTTACCGAGCTGTTTTTGAATGTTTTTTGCGATATTTTCGGTATTGCCGGTATCACTGCCGAAGAAAATGCCGATAATTGCCATGAGTAAAATAACCTCTTGATACTTAATGGTATGGTGGCGCAATTTGTCCACGGATAAAGGCAATAATAGCAGAACAGGCAACCCTGCGGAAACAGCTATCGCGCAGGACTGCACTCTGTGCTACATGAAAAGGGTAATAAAGGGATTTTTCGGACTTATGCCTTACTGCGCATGGTCTCGAGTTGGGTGAGTAACATCTCTTCGATCAGCTCGCTGCGGCTGATATTACGCGCGTCAGCCAGTTCGTTTAGCGCATCGACAGCGTCGGCGTTGAGCTTCAGTTCGACACGCTTAAGCCCACGATTTTTATCGCGTTTAAGCTGGTTGCGTTTATTAATACGCAGCTGTTCGTCGCGCGAAAGCGGATTCGTTTTTGGTCGTCCCGGTCGACGCTCATTCGCGAACAGATCTAGTGTCGTACGGTCCGTTTGTTCTTTGGCCATGATTCTGAGACTTCGGGGGAAACACGCCGCCCTGCTAATGCCTGGGCGATAAGCGCGCCATCATACATCACCAAAAACGGCACGCCAACGACTGGAAGCCCGCAGCCTTCCAGTCGCTCTCTTTTTAATCAATTTGCCGTATCAGTCAGATAGCGGCGAATGGCACGTAAGACGGCGTCTGGTTTTTCCGCATGAACCCAATGTCCGGCGCCAGCTATGACATGAGCGCGTGCCTGCGGGAATTGCGCCAGCAGGGTATCGCGACAGGCGTCGGTAACGTAGGGCGAATTGCCGCCACGAATGAAGAGGGTAGGGTGCGGCCATGCCGGAACGGTTTCCCAACCAACGATGTTATCGTACTGCTCCCACAGCACCGGCACGTTGAAACGCCACTGACCGTCAACGAACGATTTCAGCAGAAACTGGATAACCCCTTCTTCATCCAGATGCTCACGCATAACGACGGCTGCCTGTTGGCGCGTCGAGACGCCAGCGTTGGTCACCGCGTTGATGGCGGCGAAAATCTCATCATGGCGACGGACGTTGTAATCCACCGGGGCGACATCTATGACCACCAGGCCACTTATTCTTTCTGGTGCCAGAGCCGTCAGGGCCATGACCGCTTTGCCGCCCATGGAATGCCCGATCAACGTCACTTTCTCGAGATTGTTGGCATCCAGCGTATCCAGCAGATCCTGCGCCATGGCCGCATAGGTCATCTCTTCTGAACGCCCGGAAAGGCCATGATTTCGCATATCCACCTGCAAAATATCGTGATCGGTAACCAGATCGCGTGCCAGCACGCCCAGGTTATCCAGGCTGCCAAACAGCCCGTGAACCAGTACGATGGGAGGATTCGTGTTCGGCGATTGTGCAGATTGCGCTCGGGTATTCAATTTCATGGCAAAGTTCTTTTTTTAGGTGTGACAGGTTAGGGTATTATGTTGACCATTCTGCCGCCCGGCTGCAAGGTTCCAGTTTAATCTGACTTTTGCCGCCAACCTGGTTTGACGCTATCCGCTGTTGGGATTTGACTTTATAATCTCAACGACTTGTATTCAGATAAGATATCGCACTGGATTAAGATGAAAACAATCGAAGTTGATGACGAACTCTATCAGTTTATTGCCAGCCAAACGCGGCATATCGGGGAGAGCGCGTCCGACATTTTACGGCGCATGCTTAAAATTTCCGCCGCCTCACCGTTTGCTACCCCAGCCACTAAAGATGTCGTGTCTCAGCCGAGTGTTGTTGCACAAGCAAAACCTGCCGCCGTGCAGGTGAAAGACAAAGTACGTGCGATGCGCGAGCTGCTGCTGTCTGATGAATATGCAGAGCAGAAAAAAGCGGTCAACCGCTTCATGCTGGTGCTGTCTACACTTTATTCACTGGATAACAAGGCGTTTGCTGAAGCGACTGAGTCGCTGCACGGTCGCACGCGCGTCTATTTCGCGGGCGACGAGCAGACGCTGCTGCAAAATGGCAACCAGACCAAACCTAAACATGTCCCTGGCACACCGTACTGGGTCATCACCAATACCAATACGGGCCGCAAGTGCAGCATGGTTGAACACATCATGCAGTCCATGCAGTTCCCGGCGGAATTGATTGAAAAGGTTTGCGGTACAATTTAACCCTTGCATCAGAAGGACCCGGTAATGGCAAATCACAGCCGTGCAGGCCAACCTGCACAACAAAGCGATTTGATTAACGTCGCTCAGCTGACCGCGCAGTATTATGTGCTGAAACCGGTCGTGGGCAACGCAGAACACGCAGTGAAGTTTGGGACATCAGGCCATCGCGGTAGCGCGGCACGCCATAGCTTTAACGAACCGCACATTCTGGCCATTGCTCAGGCCATTGCGGAAGAGCGCGCCAAAAACGGTGTTACCGGTCCGTGCTACGTGGGAAAAGATACTCACGCCCTGTCTGAACCGGCATTCATTTCCGTGCTGGAAGTTCTGGCGGCGAACGGCGTTGATGTAATTGTGCAGGAAAATAACGGTTTCACCCCAACGCCTGCCGTCTCTAACGCTATCCTTGTGCACAACAAAAAAGGTGGCCCACAGGCTGACGGTATCGTTATCACGCCTTCTCACAACCCGCCGGAAGACGGTGGTATCAAATACAACCCACCTAACGGTGGCCCGGCAGATACCAACGTCACCAAAGTGGTGGAAGACCGCGCCAACGCCTTACTGGCCGATGGTCTGAAAGGCGTTAAGCGTATTTCTCTGGATGCGGCCATGGCGTCCGGCCACGTGAAAGAGCAGGATCTGGTGCAGCCGTTCGTGGAGGGGCTGGCGGATATCGTCGATATGGCGGCTATCCAGAAAGCCGGCCTGAAGCTGGGTGTGGATCCGCTGGGCGGCTCTGGTATTGAATACTGGAAACGCATTGCAGAGCATTACAAGCTGGATCTGACCATCGTTAACGATCACGTCGATCAGACCTTCCGCTTTATGCACCTTGATAAAGACGGCGCGATCCGTATGGACTGCTCCTCCGAGTGCGCGATGGCAGGCCTGCTGGCACTGCGTGACAAATTCGATCTGGCCTTCGCCAACGACCCGGATTATGACCGCCACGGTATCGTTACCCCGGCCGGGCTGATGAACCCAAACCACTACCTGGCTGTGGCAATCAACTACCTGTTCCAGCATCGTCCACAGTGGGGCAAAGAGGTGGCTGTAGGTAAAACGCTGGTTTCTTCAGCGATGATCGACCGCGTGGTCGATGCGCTGGGTCGCAAGCTGGTGGAAGTGCCGGTGGGCTTTAAATGGTTTGTTGACGGTCTGCATGACGGCAGCTTCGGCTTTGGTGGTGAAGAGAGCGCGGGGGCATCCTTCCTGCGTTTCGACGGCACACCATGGTCAACCGACAAAGACGGTATCATCATGTGTCTTCTGGCGGCGGAGATCACCGCGGTCACCGGCAAGAACCCGCAGGAACACTACGACGAGCTGGCGGCGCGCTTTGGTGCACCGAGCTACAACCGTATCCAGGCAAGCGCGACCTCCGCACAGAAAGCAGCCCTGTCTAAACTCTCTCCGGAGATGGTCAGTGCCAGCACGCTGGCCGGTGATCCGATTACGGCACGTCTGACGGCTGCGCCGGGTAACGGTGCCTCTATCGGTGGTCTGAAAGTGATGACCGAAAATGGCTGGTTCGCCGCGCGTCCATCCGGTACGGAAGATGCGTACAAAATCTATTGTGAAAGCTTCCTCGGCGCTGAGCATCGCCAGCAGATTGAGAAAGAAGCGGTAGAGATTGTCAGCGAAGTGCTGAAAAACGCGTAAGTGGTGTTCGGCGCGGGCTGATGCCCTCACCCCGGCCCTCTCCCACAGGGAGAGGGTGAAAACACGAAAAACGGCAACCCCTGGGTTGCCGTTTTGCTTTTACCTAACTATGTTTATTCTTCAATTCAAACCGCGGTGAGACCAGCCCGTACAGCGTCCAGCCCATAAAGGTCACCATCGCACCATAAAGCATCGCCTCCTGGCCGGATGAGTAGAGCGCATAGAAGCTGTAAATCGCCCCAATCAGCGCCACAATATTGGCCGCCCGTGCTTTACGGGGATCGACTTTCGCCACCTTCTGAATGATCACCAGCGCCGCCATCGACAGAATATATGGAATGATATTCGTCACCACCGCCAGGTTGACCAGCACGTTGAACTGGCTGTTCAGCGACGGGCTAATGGTCATCAGCGACAATCCGCTCTGGAAGATGACAATGGCCAGCATGCCCTGCACCGGCGCATCGGCTTTGGTCACGCGGGAGAAGATTTTCGGGAAGTAACCTTCGTCAGCCGAAGATTTAAACACCTGCGCGATGGTGAACTGCCAGCCGAGGAGCGAACCGCAGCAGGACATGACCATCAGCCCCATGATCACTTTCCCGACTTCCGGGGTGAACATCTGCGCGAAGGCCAGCCCAAACGGCGCCGTGGAGTTAGCCAAATCCATGTTCGGTACGATACCGGCAATAACGTTAGTGGAGACGATATAGATCACCGCCGCGCCCAGCGTTCCGCCAAGAACGGCAATCGGGACGTTCTTTTCCGGGTTCTCTACCACTTCCGCGTTTGCGCAGGCAGATTCCAGACCAAGGAAGGCCCACAGCGTCATGGCGATAGAGGACCCCACAGCGGAAAAGAACGGCACATGGTGCGGGTTCCAGGAGTTCGCGTACAGGGTCGGACTGAACCAGAACCATCCGATGATGCATAGCCCGACAACCGGGATAATCACGCCCCAGACGGTGATGCTACTCAGCTGGCCGGTGATGCGCGCGCCGCCAAAGTTGGCCACGGTGCAGATCCACAGTACGCCGATGGTCGCCAGCCCAATTTGCACCGGGCTGAGCGTGGCACCAAACAGCTCCGTACCGTAACCCACGGCGGAGATGGCAATCGCCACGTTGGCGATCAGCAGCGACACGCCATAGGTGTAGTTAGCCATAAAGTTGCCAGATTTGCCGAAGGCGTATTCGGCGTAGCCGCCCATCCCGCCTGACTTGCGGCTGAACATTCCGCATTTGGCAAATGCCCATGCCAGCGCCATGGAGCCGACCGCGGTTACCAGCCAGGAGATAATCGAAATAGTACCCACCTCGGCAAGTTTGGTGGGCAGCATAATAATCCCTGACCCCATCATGTTGACCATGGTGAGGATGGTCAGCTGCACCACGCCCATCTTGTTGGACTTACTCATAATTTTTCTCCTTTCAGCAGCGCGGGCTGAGCGGCGGGTTGTTTGATGACGTTACAGCGAACCTGTTTGCGTCCATCGCACTCCTCAACGTACACACCCTGTAGTTCCGGTGCGAAGCCCGGTAAAAGGTTGATACCCTCTTCCAGCGCGGCAAAGTAGCGCAGGACGGAGCCTCCCCAGACTTCACCCGGAACCACGCACAGCACGCCTGGTGGGTAAGGCAGGGCGCCTTCGGCGGCAATACGGCCTTCCGCATCACGCAGCGAGACCAGTTCAACCTCACCACGCAGATACGCATAGTTTGCGTCCTGCGGGTTCATCATCACGCGAGGGAAGTGAGACTTGCGGAACATCTCTTTTTGCAGCTGTTTCACGTTATGGCGGGCGTACAGTTCATGCATCTCCTGGCATATCTGGCGCAGGGTATAACCGGCGTAGCGTTCCGGGTATTGCTTACAGATAGACGGAAGCACCTCTTTTAATGGCGCATCGGTCTGAAGCAGTTTTTCGAAACGCACCAACTGTGCCACCAGCTGCTGCAGCTTGCCCATATCTTCCGCAGGGGTCAGCAGGAACAGGATAGAGTTGAGATCGCATTTCTCCGGCACGATGCTGTTTTCACGCAGGAAGTTAGCCAGGATGGTGGCGGGCACACCGAAATCCTCATACTCGCCGGTACGGGCGTTGATGCCCGGCGTGGTCAACAGCAGTTTGCACGGGTCGATAAAGTATTGATGCTCGGCATACCCTTCAAAAGCGTGCCAGTTTTCACCCGGCACAAAGTGGAAGAAGCGCAGGTCGGTGGCAATTTCAGCCGTGTCCCAGCTTTCCCACGGACGGCCATCTACCAGCTCCGGCACGAACGGGCGAATAAACTGGCAGTTCTCCAGGATCAGCTTGCGTGCTTCAATGCCGGTAACCACGCAGTCCATCCACATATTGCGGCCACTCTGCCCCTCGTGCATGCGGGCGTTGATATCCAGTGCGGCAAACAGGGGGTAGAACGGGCTGGTGGAGGCGTGCATCATAAAGGCGTTATTCAGGCGCTTGTGCGGGACATAGCGCGGTTGGCCTTTAATATGGCGGTCTTTCTTGTGAATTTGCGAGGTCTGCGAAAAACCCGCCTGCTGTTTATGGACTGACTGGGTAACCAGGATCCCCGGATCGTTTTCGTTCAGCTCCAGCAGCAGCGGAGAGCAGTCGGCCATCATCGGAATAAATTGCTCGTAGCCCACCCAGGCAGAATCGAACAGGATGTAGTCGCACAGGTGACCAATTTTATCGACGACCTGGCGGGCGTTATAAATGGTGCCATCGTAGGTGCCCAGCTGGATCACCGCCAGACGGAACGGACGTTCGTCACGCGCACGACCCGGCGCCACTTCCGATACCAGCTCGCGCAGGTAGCTCTCCTCAAAGCAGTGGGCATCAATGCCACCAATAAAGCCGTACGGGTTGCGCGCCGTTTCCAGATAGACCGGCGTGGCACCCGCCTGAAGCAGGGCTCCGTGGTGGTTGGATTTATGGTTATTACGATCGAACAGCACCAGGTCGCCGGGGGTGAGCAGGGCGTTTAGCACCACTTTGTTAGATGATGAGGTACCGTTCAGCACAAAGTAGGTTTTATCCGCATTAAACACTTTCGCCGCGTGTTGCTGGGCAATGCACGGCGCGCCTTCATGAATCAGCAGATCCCCCATGGCCACGTCGGCGTTGCACAGATCGGAGCGGAAAAGCGTTTCGCCGAAGAAATCGACAAATTGATTACCGGCAGGATGACGGCGGAAAAATTGCCCACCCTGATGCCCCGGACAATCGAATGCGCTGTTGCCCTGATTCACGTAGTCGACCAGTGCGCGGAAAAACGGGGGGCGTAGCTGGGTTTCGTACTTCTGCGCGGCCGCTTCCAGTTGACGTCCGTAAAAGTCGTTACTGGTCTCTGAACACTCAAACACACCGTGGATGCGCGATAAATATTCAGCCGGAATGAACTCTTCTTTATGTGTCGCAATGAATACGGGAATACCAAACCCGGTAGCTTCTATTTCTTCCAGAGTGCCACTGGAAATATCGCTCACGGCCAGAACAATGGCGGCCACGTCAATATAATCAGAGGTGCTGACATCTACCAGTTCACGGTGAGTGGTAAAGCAATCAGGGCATGCACGGCTGGTTGCAATTTTTAAACTTTTCATCTTTCTCTCTTTATTTAAGGCAATATTCGTCCCTCGATTTCTCGCAAGAAAGAAATCGATAATGTCCGGAAAAAAAAGCAAAGTGTGGCCGCTGATAAAAAATCAGTAAGTTGCTTTTTAATGAATGAGATTCAGTCCGCCCGGCTGCGGATAAGTCTGAATTAAATTGAATGAACGCACGCCTTCACAGGCAACGGCCTGTAAAATAGAGTTTTTTCAGGTTAACCTGCAAGCGGGTGCGCCAGAAGTCGAAGGACTACCGGGCATTAAAGAGATGGAAGTCAAAGCAGTTTCGGTGGGCAAACATCATGATATGTGTTGTCCGCCTTATATGGGGCATCAAGCGATTATTGTTTTCCATGTTTCATTTTCCTTTCAGTAATTGAAAGCATGGTCATTTTATCCAGGAAAAAGCGATTAACTGTGAATCAGATCACCCTTAACCGATCAAATCAGAAATAATTATTCGTTTTCGATGAATATCGCAGATCAAAACACTGGTTTGTTGATGATGCGTTAACGGATTGTGTTGTTTCTGTTTTGAATGAGCGAAAATAAGCCAAAATTATCGCTTATGGCTTATTTAAACGGAATTATGTGGGTGGGTTTGTTTTTATTGGAAATAAAATTGAATAGTTATTCAAAGCATAAACCGATAACCGATACCGGTTTCAGTTAATAAATGGCGAGGACGTGCGGGGTCGGTTTCAAGTTTTTGGCGCAGGTGGCCCATATATATGCGTAAATAGTGACTATGTTCCACGGCGTTGGGTCCCCATACCTGAGCCAGCAGCTGACGTTGGGTCAGCACCTTACCGTGGTTGTTGAGCAAAACCGCAAGCAGGCGGAACTCTATCGGCGTGAGATGGATCTCCTCTTCACCGCGCACAATACGTCGCGAAGCGAGATCAACGTGCACATCACCGAAAGTGTACGTTGGGTCGGCAGGCGTGGCGGCACCGTGGCGACGCAGCGCCACACGAAGGCGAGCCTGTAACTCACCAATCCCAAAAGGTTTAATAAGATAGTCGTCCGCCCCGGCATCCAGCGCGGCGATTTTATCTGACTCTTCGGTGCGTGCGGAGAGCACCAGAATGGGCATCTGGCTCCACTGGCGCACCTCGCGAATAAAATCGATACCGTCGCCATCCGGCAAACCGAGATCGAGGATCACCAGGTCCGGCTTGCGGGTAGCGGCTTCAATCAACCCGCGCTGGAGCGTACCGGCATCATGAACACGCAGACCGTCACCTTCCAGCGCAGCGCGCAGAAACCGGCTAATGGCGAGTTCATCTTCTACAATCAGGACGTTGATCACAAATCCTCTGGTAATTCATCAAGTTCTGGCGGGGTGTCCAGAGGAAGTGTAACACAAAAACGTGCACCTCCTTCCGGGCGGTTCTCCGCCGAAATGGTGCCGCCATGGACGTCAATAATGGCCTGGCAGATCGCCAGACCCAGCCCAACCCCCGGAATGGCAGACTCTTTATTGCCTCGTGAGAATTTTTCGAATATCGCTTTTTCCTGCCCGGCAGGAATACCGGGCCCGGTGTCCCAGACATCGAGCCGCAGGGTGTGATCTTCCACCGAAGCATTCACCCCAATTTGCGCGTGTGCTCCGGCATATTTACCCGCATTTTCCAGCAGATTAATTAACACCCGCTCAAACAGCGGGCCATCAACGTGAATTAATGTCAGGGGATCGGGCATGTTCAGGGCGATATGCCGTCCGCCGAGACCGGGCTCCAGCATTTTCAGCGCGCTTCCTACCACTTCCTCAAGCGTGAGCCACTCTTTTTTGAGGTTGAACCCGCCAGACTGTATCCGCGCCATATCGAGCAGGTTATTCACCAGCCGCGTGGTGTTCAGCACGTGCTGGCGGATCTCGCTGGCCTGCAGGGCGTGTTTTGAACCTTCCGCCGCCAGATCCAGGGTCAGAATTTCCGACTGGCCAAACAGCACGGTGAGAGGCGTGCGAAGATCGTGTGAGAGCGCTGCCAGCAGCGAGTTGCGAATGCTTTCGCGCTCGCTTGCCAGCCGGGCCTGTTCTTCGCTGGCCGTCAGCGCCAGCCGCTCCAGGGCGCTGGCAACCAGCAACGTAAAGGTCTCGAGCAGCCTCTGCTGCTCGGGGATCATCAGCTGGCGCAGATTAGAAGGCTCGACAATGACCAGCCCCTGATTTTTATCCGCGCTGCGCAGCGGCAGGATCTGATACGGCACGCCGGGGAGGGTGTCTGTCCCTGCGCCTGCCGGTAACCCTTTATCGAAGCTCCAGCGTGCAATGGCCTCATCCCACGGCGTCATGCCCGTGGCCGATGTCAGCGGGCGCAGCTTACCGTGCTCATCCGGGAGTAAAATCAGGTTACTGGCGTTAAATGTCGAGCGGATAAACTGCTCGCTGGTCTGGACGATATCCAGCGGCGTGCGCCCTACCGCCAGCGATTTAGACATCTCGTATAAATGTCGGGTGCGCTGTTCACGATAGCGGGCGATACGTGCCTGATAGCGAACGCCTGCCGTCAGATTCCCGATCACCAGCCCGACGGTGAGCATGACGGCAAACGTGAGGACGTACTGTACATCCGAGACGGCAAGCGTTCCGCGCGGGTCGATAAAGAAGAGATCGAAGCTGATGACGTTAATTACCGTTGCCAGGACTGACGGCCAGCGCCCGTAAAAGAGCGCCACCACCACCACGCCGAGCAGGTAGATCATCACCAGGTTGGCGGCATCAAACGCAATCAGCCACTGGCTGGCAATAAAAGTAATCAGGGCGCAAAGCACGACGGCGATAAGGCAACCGCGAAGCTGGATGCGCCATTTATCGGTGAACGTGCGGCTGTCTGGCGCACGGTTGGGTAACGGCGTGGGTTTGTCGTCCAGCGCCACGACCACCAGATCCAGGTCGGGTGCACGCCGGGCCAGCTTGTCGGCAAACGATTCGC
Organism: Enterobacter cloacae subsp. cloacae ATCC 13047; assembly: GCF_000025565.1. Classification (NCBI taxonomy): domain Bacteria; kingdom Pseudomonadati; phylum Pseudomonadota; class Gammaproteobacteria; order Enterobacterales; family Enterobacteriaceae; genus Enterobacter; species Enterobacter cloacae. The sequence continues at coordinate 3,074,434 of NC_014121.1, read as the reverse complement.
GGCTAAACCAGCGCCGGTGCTGGCGACGGCCAATGACAATTTTGCCCAGGTTGTGCTCACGCGCGTAGCGCAGAATGGCTTTATCTTCCTGCGGATCGGAGAGGGTCGCGGTTTCCGCCCCCAGCTCCTGCGCCAGGCGCAGCGAACTCAGGATCGCGCGACGCTGGTTTTCTGGCAGGGCGTGAAGCTGCGGCGTTTCGACATACACCGCGTGCCAGACGCTGCCGAATTTCGCAGCCAGCCGGGCGGCGGTACGGACAAGCTTTTCATTGCCGCTACCGTGACCAATGCACAGCAGGATGGCATCCCGCGTATGCCAGACGCGTTCCTGTCCTTGCAGATCGCGCCAGGCACGCATCTGGTCATCCACGCGATCGGCGGTGCGGCGCAGGGCCAGTTCGCGCAGGGCGATCAGGTTGCCTTTACGAAAGAAGTGTTCGATGGCGCGTTCGGCCTGGCCTGCAATATAGACTTTCCCTTCATGCAGGCGCTGGCGCAGATCGTCTGGCGGCAGGTCCACCAGCACCACTTCATCAGCGGAGTCAAAGAACGGATCCGGCACCGTTTCGCGCACCTGAATGCCGGTCACGCCGCTGACCACGTCGTTCAGGCTTTCAAGATGCTGAACATTCACCGTGGTGAAGACGTCAATCCCGGCTTCAAGTAACTCTTCTACGTCCTGCCAGCGTTTGGGGTGGCGCGAGCCTGGCGCATTGCTGTGCGCCAGTTCGTCCATCAGAATAAGGGCGGGGCGGCGGGCGAGGGCGGCATCGAGATCAAACTCCGTCACCAGCCTGCCACGATGGCTGATACGGCGAGGAGGCTGCGTGGCCAGCCCCTTTAACAACGCCGCGGTCTCTTTACGGCCGTGGGTTTCCACCACGCCGATCAGAATATCGAGCCCCTGAGCCCGAAGCCGCTGAGCTTCTGTCAGCATGGCGAAGGTTTTCCCGACGCCCGCGCAGGCGCCGAAGAAAATTTTCAGCTTGCCGCGATGGGCTTCAGCTGTCTGTTCCAGCAGCCTGTCAGGATCCGGGCGCAAGGGCTCGTCGGTCATTTAGTTATTCCTTAGCGCGTCCAGCGCCAGATTCAGCTCAACAATATTCACTACCGGCATGCCAATGAAACTGACCAGCGGCTTTTGCGTGTGCGCTGCCACCAGCTGGCTGACCTGCTCGACGCTCAGATGACGGGCAGCGGCGACGCGCGGTATCTGCCAGGCCACCGCTTCAGGCGTCAGGCTGTAGTCCAGCCCACTGGCGGAGGCGGTCACCAGTTCAACTGGAATCTCCCGGCTGGCCTGCGGGTTGGCGCTGCGCAGGGCCGCCACACGCTCAGCGATGGCTTTGTCCAGTTCAGGATTACTGCCCGCCAGGTTGCTCCCGCCGGATGCCATCGGATTATACGGGCTATCGGCGGTAGCGGAAGGGCGTCCCTGAAAGTACCGGGCGTCCGTAAAGTTTTGACCAATCAGGCGGGAGCCGCGGTTTTCACCCTGCTGTATGATCAGCGAGCCATTGGCCTGATCCTTGAACCACCACTGGCCCAGCGCGGTGGTCAGCAGCGGGTAAAGCCCACCGGTAATGAGAGACAGCAGAATAAACAGAAGTATAGCGGGACGTAACATCGTCATTTGATTCACCTTTTAAACCAGCCCGAACAGCGTTAACAGCAGGTCGATAGCTTTAATCCCGATAAAGGGCACCAGCAGCCCGCCCAGCCCGTAAATCCACAGGTTACGGCGCAGCATGGCAGCAGCCGTCAGCGGTTTATAGCTCACCCCTTTCAGCGCCAGCGGGATCAGGAAGACAATAATCAGGGCGTTGAAAATCACCGCACTGAGAATGGCCGAAGACGGGGAGTGCAGATGCATCACGTTCAGCGCGTTTAGCTGCGGATAGGTGGCCGCGAACGCTGCGGGAATAATGGCGAAATACTTCGCCACGTCATTGGCGATACTGAACGTGGTTAATGACCCGCGCGTCATCAGCATCTGTTTACCGATATGCACCACTTCAATCAGCTTGGTCGGGTTAGAGTCAAGGTCGACCATGTTGCCCGCCTCTTTTGCCGCCTGGGTACCGGAGTTCATCGCCACCGCCACGTCGGCCTGTGCGAGGGCAGGGGCGTCGTTGGTACCGTCACCGGTCATCGCGACCAGACGACCTTCCGCCTGGTACTGACGGATCAACGCCAGCTTGGCTTCCGGTGTGGCTTCCGAGAGGAAATCATCCACGCCCGCTTCTGCGGCAATCGCGGCGGCAGTCAACCGGTTATCCCCGGTGATCATCACCGTTTTAATTCCCATTTTACGCAACTGGGCGAAACGCTCTTTAATGCCGCCTTTGACGATGTCCTTCAGCGCAATCACCCCCAGCACATTCGCCCCTTCGGCTACGACCAGCGGTGTGGCCCCCTGGCGGGCAACGCTGTCAACCAGATTGTCCACTTCCGGTGGAAAATGGCCGTTGTTGGCTTCAATGTGGCGACGAATGGCATCAACGGAACCTTTACGGATCATGCGCTCCTGAATGTTGATACCGCTCATTCGGGTTTGTGCCGTGAAGGGGACAAAAGTGGCGTGCAGGCTCTGCACATTACGCTGGCGCAGATTAAAGCGCTGTTTCGCCAGAATAACGATGCTGCGGCCTTCCGGCGTTTCATCGGCAAGAGACGAGAGCTGGGCGGCATCGGCCAGCGTTTTTTCATCCACGCCCGGGGCAGGTAAAAACTCGGAGGCCTGGCGGTTGCCGAGGGTGATGGTCCCGGTTTTATCCAGCAGCAGCACATCCACGTCACCGGCGGCCTCTACGGCGCGTCCGCTGGTGGCGATAACGTTCGCGCCCAGCATGCGGCTCATACCCGCCACACCAATAGCGGAGAGCAGGCCGCCGATGGTGGTTGGGATCAGGCAGACCAGCAGCGCCACCAGCACGGTGATGCTGACCGCGGTGCCCGCGTAACTGGAGAAGGGCCACAGCGTGGCGGTAGCCAACAGGAAGACGATGGTCAGCGCCACCAGCAGAATGGTGAGGGCAATTTCGTTGGGTGTTTTACGACGCTGCGCGCCCTCAACCATGGCGATCATCCGGTCGAGGAAGGTTTCACCCGGGTTGACGCTGCACTGGATCACCAGCCAGTCGGAGAGAATACGCGTCCCGCCCGTGACCGAGGCGAAGTCACCGCCAGATTCACGAATGACCGGCGCGGATTCCCCGGTAATAGCGCTCTCGTCTACCGAGGCGCCCCCTTCAATGACTTCGCCATCACAGGGGATGATGTCACCGGCTTCCACCAGCACCACATCGCCTTTACGCAGCTCATCTGCCGGCACGTGGTCCATCTGCGCGCCGTATTTTGGCTCACGTAATTTACGTGCGAAGGCGGTCTTTTTTACCCCTTTCAGGCTGTTGGCCAGCGCTTTACTGCGGCCTTCCGCCAGCGCCTCGGCAAAGTTGGCAAACAGCACGGTAAACCACAGCCACAGGCTGATGGCTCCGGTGAACATCGCGTTGCCCGGGAGGTGACCCGTTCCCATGGCAATCGCCAGGACGGTAGTCAGCACGCTGCCTGCCCAGACGATAAACATCACCGGGTTGTGCCACTGTACGCGCGGGCTCAGCTTTTTCACCGCATCCATGAGGGCCTGTCGAACTAACGACGGTTCGAACAGGGCCAGTTGTTTACGACTCATGACAATTCTCCGCAAAATCAGCGTAAAGAGAGGGTTTCCGCGACCGGGCCTAACGCGAGGGCGGGGATAAAGGTCAGGGCGCCTACCAGCAACACGGTGCCGTTCAGCAGGCCAATAAACAGCGCACCGTGTGTCGGTAATGTGCCGGTGGTGGTTGGTTGGATTTTTTTATTCACCAGCGATCCGGCGATGGCCATCACCGGCACAATCACGCCGAAGCGGCCGACAAACATGCAGAATGCCAGCAGACAGTTCCAGAAAGGCGAGTTGGCACTTAAGCCTGCAAAGGCGCTGCCGTTGTTGTTCGCCGCAGACGAGACGGCGTAGAGCACTTCACTAAAACCATGGATACCCGGGTTAAAGATGCCGCTGCGGCCGGCTTCGGTCATCAGTGCCAGCGCGGTGCCGAGCAGCACGAGGGCAGGCGTGACCAGAATGGCCAGCGCGGTTAATTTCATTTCCCGGACGTCGATTTTTTTGCCCAGGTATTCCGGGGTACGGCCAATCATCAGACCGGCGATAAACACCGCCAGCAGCACAAACAGCAGCATGCCGTAAAGACCAGAGCCCACGCCGCCAAACACCACTTCGCCAATCTGCATCAGCCACATTGGGATCATGCCACCCAGCGCCGTAAAGGAGTCATGCATGGCGTTAACCGCCCCGCACGAGGCTGCGGTGGTAACCACGGCAAACAAACTGCTGGACAGGATGCCAAAGCGACTCTCTTTCCCTTCCATGTTGATCGCGCTGTCAGCGCCCAGCGTCAGGAAATGCGGATTACCTTTCCATTCCGCCCACATCACCAGTGCGACGCAGACCACGAAGATCAGAGACATGGTCCACAGAAGGGTGCGTCCCTGACGGCGGTCGTTGACCACATCGCCAAAGGCAAAACAGAGCGCGGCGGGGATCAGGAAGATCGCCAGCATTTCGACAAAGTTGGTCAGCGCTGTTGGGTTTTCAAACGGATGCGACGAGTTGGCGTTGAAGAAGCCACCGCCGTTAGTCCCGAGCATCTTAATGGCTTCCTGCGACGCCACCGGCCCCATAGGCAAAAGCTGTTTTGCCCCTTCCAGAGAGGTATACGGCGCGTAAGGCAGCAGGTTTTGCAGGGTACCTTGCTGAATAAAGAACAGCGCGATAATGAGGGCAACAGGGAGCAGTATCCACAGCGTGATGCGTGTCAGATCGACCCATGCGTTGCCCAGCGTGCTGATATTTTGACGCGCAAAGGCACGCGTGAGCGCGAAGATCACCGCAATGCCGGTGGCAGCAGAGAGGAAGTTTTGCACGGTTAACCCGGCCATCTGGCTAAAGTAGCTCAGCGTGGTTTCCCCGGCATAGGACTGCCAGTTGGTGTTAGTGACAAAGCTGACTGCCGTGTTCAGCGCCAGATGCCAGGACAGACCCGGTAACTGCTGCGGGTTGAGCGGTAAGCTCCCCTGCAGCATCAGCATGCTGAAGAGGACGATGAGGCCAACAATATTCAGCAGCAGGAGCGCCATCAGATACTGGCGCCAGTTCATTTCCCCCTCCCGAATGCCCAGAACGCGCCAGATCCCTTTTTCAACGCGACCTGCCACCGGCAGCGCCACGTTGTTAATCATCCTTGCCAGCACTGTTCCCAGCGGTCTTGCCAGCAGGAACAACACCCCTAAAAAACTGGCAATAAGCAAAAACGCCTGAGCAGCCATCAGAATGCCTCCGCATTAATCAGGGCATAAACCAGATAACCCAATAACAGGAATACCAGCACGATGCCGGCAATAAGGCCTGCACTCACAATCCACCTCCGGGTGACATTTGTATTTGTGCTAACGGTAGGATTTATGGCGCAAAGATTTCGCAAAAATCAGGACGAGGGGTGTAAAAAAAGTATAAAAATGGCAAAGCCCACAATTTAACTATTGATAAGTAAATCGTTAACTTTTTTGTAACTTAATTACGGTGTGAATGTAAATTTTGGCTAAACGGCTAAAAATAAGTGGTCGGATGAGTAGTAAAATTACAAACAAAGCGATATTATTTTATCCAGGTCACAGTTTTTGAATTTTCCGGAGTCCGTTTCCGGCCAACTACAGGGGAGAAAAATATGGATCTTTATAAAGAGTATCCGGCTCATATCGTGTTCATGCGTCGCGCTTTCGCCGTAGTGGCTGGCGTGCTGGCCCTGCCGGTGATGTTGTTCTGGAAAGATCGCGCACGTTTTTACAGCTATCTGCACCGCGTCTGGGCAAAAACCAGCGAGAAGCCGGTATGGATGGATCAGGCCGAAAAAGCGACCTGTGATTTCTACTAATAAAAAGACTACACACAGCAATAAACAAACCGCCTACAGCAATGTGGCGGTTTTTTTGTCCCTCCTGATTCGCGGTTCGTTGGGTGGTTTTCAGGCATATCTTCTTATTCTGAGTCATCAACAGCCACTACCTTATTTCATCCTGTCTACACTTCATGGCAAAGTAGTTCAATGCGTGCCTTTTTCGTTTTACGGCATGCCCTTACGGACATAATGGACAATTGCCTGGAGTTTTATGCCCACCCATCTGGTTTGGTTTCGCGCGGATCTGCGCCTGCATGACAACATCGCCCTGGCGGCGGCCTGTCGCTCTGAACACGCCCGCGTGCTGGCGCTGTTTATCGCTACTCCCGGACAGTGGCAGCAGCATGATATGGCCCCCCGACAAGCCGCTTATCTCTGTTCGCATCTGAATGCCCTGCAACGTTCGCTGGCGGAAAAAGGCATTCCGTTGATTTACAAAGAGGTCAGCGATTTTACCGCTCAGCTCAGCGCGGTACAGGAGGTGTGTCAGCAGAACGACGTTACGCATCTTTTTTACAACTACCAGTACGAATTCAATGAACAGCAGCGCGATCGCGAGCTTGAGCGCATCCTCGGGGATGTAGAGTGTCAGGGATTTGATGACAGCGTCATGCTGGCGCCGGGCAGCGTAATGACCGGCAATCGCGAGATGTATAAGGTCTTTACGCCGTTTAAAAATGCATTTATCAAACGGCTGAAAGAGGCGTTGCCGGAGTGTGTTGCCGCGCCGTCCGCACGAGGGGAGTGTGTAAACGACCTGCCTGAACTGACGTTTGACTATCCGCAACAGGCGTATGACCACTCTTTATTCCCGGCTGATGAAAAAGCGGCAATCGCGCAGCTGCGCCAGTTCTGCAAAACGGGGGCGGCCGCTTACGAGGCACGCCGGGATTTCCCCGCCATTGAAGGTACCAGCCGGTTGTCGGCCTGTTTAGCGCTGGGCGTGCTTTCTCCGCGCCAGTGTTTACACCGTCTTCTGGCAGAGCAGCCCCAGGCGCTGGAGGGGGGCGCTGGCTCGGTATGGCTTAACGAGCTTATCTGGCGCGAATTCTATCGTCATCTGATGACGTATCACCCTGAATTATGTAAACATCGTCCTTTCATTCGCTGGACCGAAAATGTGCAGTGGCAGCAAAACGAGATGCTGCTGCAGGCCTGGCAAAAGGGTGAAACCGGCTACCCGATTGTGGACGCCGCGATGCGCCAGCTGAATGAAACCGGATGGATGCACAACCGCCTGCGGATGATTACCGCCAGCTTCCTGGTGAAAGATCTGCTTATCGACTGGCGTGTCGGGGAGCGGTATTTTATTTCTCAGCTGATCGATGGCGATCTCGCGGCGAATAACGGCGGCTGGCAATGGGCGGCCTCGACCGGAACCGATGCGGCACCTTACTTCCGGATTTTTAATCCCACCACGCAGGGACAAAAATTTGATGCGGACGGGACGTTTATCCGCCACTGGTTGCCTGCGCTGAAAGCGGTTCCCGCTAAGGCGATCCACGACCCGTGGGCATGGGCGGACAAACAGGGCGTAACACTCGATTATCCTCGTCCGATTGTTGAACATAAACAGGCGCGCGTCGCCACGCTGGCGGCGTACGAAGCGGCCCGCAAAGCGTAAGAGAGTCATGATGAAAAATACCGAACTGGAAAGTTTGATCAACGAAAAACTGAACAGCAGTGCCTTCAGCGACTACGGCCCGAACGGGTTACAGGTTGAAGGGCGCGACACGGTGCAAAAAATTATCACCGGCGTGACCGCCAGTCAGGCGTTGCTGGATGAAGCCGTGCGTCAGGAGGCCGATGCGGTCATCGTCCATCACGGCTATTTCTGGAAGAACGAATCACCGATCGTTCGCGGCATGAAGCGCAACCGACTGAAAACGTTGCTGGCGAATGATATCAACCTCTATGGCTATCACCTGCCGCTGGACGCTCATCCCGAGCTTGGCAACAACGTCCAGCTCGCGCAGCTGTTAGGGATCACCGTGATGGGTGAAATTGAGCCGCTGGTACCGTGGGGCGAGCTGTCGATGCCGGTACCGGGTCTTGAGCTGGCCTCCTGGATTGAAGCACGTCTGGGCCGCCGTCCGCTGTGGAGCGGCGATACCGGCCCGGATACGGTGAAGCGTGTCGCCTGGTGCACCGGCGGCGGTCAGGGCTTTATCGATAGCGCCGCGCGTTTTGGTGTTGATGCCTTTATTACCGGGGAAGTCTCCGAGCAGACCATCCATTCAGCCCGTGAACAGGGGCTGCATTTTTACGCGGCAGGTCACCACGCCACCGAGCGCGGCGGCATTCGCGCCCTGAGCGAATGGCTGACCGAAAATACCGATCTGGATGTCACCTTTATTGATATCCCTAACCCGGCCTGATGAGAGGTACCTGAGTGCAGCGAGCGCGTTGTTATCTTCTGGGGGAAACGGCGGTGGTGCTGGAGCTGGAGCCGCCCGTCACCCTTGCTACCCAAAAGCGTATCTGGCGGTTAACGCAGCGTCTGGTGGATGTGCCGGAGGTGGTTGAAGCGATCCCGGGGATGAATAACATCACCGTGGTGCTGCGTAATCCGCATACGCTGGCACTGGATGCCATTGAACGTTTACAGCGCTGGTGGGAGGAGAGCGAAGCGCTGGAGCCGGAATCCCGCACGATTGAGATCCCGGTGGTGTATGGGGGCACAGGGGGACCCGATCTTGGCGTGGTGGCTGAACACAGTGGGCTAACCGAAAAACAGGTCGTTGAGCTGCACGCCTCCGTTGATTATGTGGTCTGGTTTTTGGGATTCCAGCCGGGCTTCCCGTATCTGGGCGGACTCCCTTCGGCACTGCATACGCCACGTCGCGCTGAGCCGCGTCTGAGCGTGCCGGCAGGTACCGTCGCGATTGGCGGCGAACAGACGGGCATTTATCCGCTGGCGTCGCCGGGGGGCTGGCAGCTCATCGGACACACGTCTATGCCGTTATTTGAACCGGGCCTGGACTCGCCGGTCCTCCTGCGTCCTGGCGACACCCTTCGCTTTATCCCGCAGAAGGAGGGGGTATGTTAACGCTTATTCGCGCCGGGCTTTACACCTCTGTTCAGGATGCGGGTCGCTTTGGCATGCGCCAGTCTGGCGTGAGCTATTGTGGCGCGCTGGACAGACCAGCACTGGAGATTGCCAACGTGCTGGTGGGCAATCCCGGCAATACGGCTGCGCTCGAAATTACGCTGGGGCAGTGTGTCATTGAATTTAGTCAGGAGACCTGGTTTGCGTTAACCGGCGCCGGGTGCGATGCCACGCTTGATGGCAAAGCGGTCTGGACCGGCTGGCGACTGCGGGCAAAAGCCGGACAACGTTTAACGCTTAAGCGACCTCAGCATGGGGTTCGCAGTTATCTTGCCGTTGCCGGTGGGATTGACGTGCCGGAGGTGCTGGGCTCATCCAGTACCGATCAGAAAGCCGGAATTGGCGGTCACGAAGGACGTTTGTTGCGCGATGGCGATCGTCTGGCGATAAAACCGTCAACGCGGCACTTTTCAACCGCGCAGGGTGTAAAACAGCTCCTGTGGGGAAACCAGATCCGCGCCCTGCCGGGGCCGGAGTATCAGGAATTTGATGAGGTGTCTCAGGAGTCTTTCTGGCGCTCGCCGTGGAAGATTAGCCCGCAGAGTAACCGCATGGGGTATCGTCTTCAGGGGCAGCCGCTGACCCGTACGACGGACCGCGAACTGCTTTCACACGGTCTGTTGCCCGGTGTCATTCAGGTACCGGGTAACGGTCAACCGATTGTGTTGATGAACGATGCACAGACCACGGGCGGTTACCCGCGCATCGCCTGCATCATTGAGGCCGATCGCTACCATCTGGCGCAAATCCCTCTCGGACAGCCGATTCACTTCGTGCAATGCTCCCTGGAGGAGGCGCTGAAGGCGCGGCAGGACCAGCAGCGTTATCTGGAACAACTGGCGTGGAGGCTTGATGGTAAAGATTGATTTAAACGCCGATCTGGGCGAGGGCGGCAGCGCCGACGCTGAACTGATGACCCTGGTCACCTCGGTGAATATCGCCTGCGGTTTTCACGCGGGTGATGCCCAAACGATGCTGGCGAGCGTGCGCAGTGCCATCAAAAATGGTGTTGCGATAGGGGCGCATCCGAGCTTCCCTGACCGGGAGAATTTTGGCCGCACGGCGATGGATCTCCCGCCCAAAACGGTCTACGCCCAGACGCTTTACCAGATTGGCGCGCTCGAGGCGATTGTGCGTTCGCAGCAGGGCGCGCTGCGCCACGTGAAGCCGCACGGCATGCTCTATAATCAGGCGGCGAACGACCCCGCGCTGGCAGAGGCTATCGCCCGGGCAGTGTTCGATTGCAACCCACAACTGATCCTGGTTGGCCTGGCGGGGAGCGAGCTGATTCGCGCCGGTCAGCGTCTGGGGTTAACCACCCGCCAGGAAGTGTTTGCCGACCGAGGCTATCAGCCCGACGGAACCCTGGTTCCCCGTTCCCGGCCCAACGCGCTGATCACCGATGAGTCTCTGGCGCTGGCGCAGACCCTTCAGATGGTGCGCGAGGGAACAGTAACAACGGTTGAAGGTACAACGGCCAGCGTTCAGGCTGACACAGTATGCTTACACGGTGATGGCGAGCACGCGCTGCAGTTTGCCCGCCGCTTACGGGCGGCGTTTGCAGAGCAGGGGATCCTCGTCAGCGCCTGAAAATCATAAGGATAAAGAGATGCCAGAAGGCCCGGAGATCCGCCGCGCTGCGGATAGCCTCGAGGCGGCGATAAAAGGCAAACCCCTGACGGACGTCTGGTTTGCTTTTCCTCAACTGAAGCCGTTTGAAGCACCGCTGGTGGGACAAACGGTGACCCACATCGAAACGCGGGGAAAGGCGTTACTCACGCATTTTTCTCATAACCTGACGTTATACAGCCACAACCAGCTTTATGGCGTCTGGCGGGTGGTTAACACCAACGAGCAGCCGCAAACCACCCGTGTGCTGCGCGTCAGGCTGCAAACCGCGGATAAAGCGATTTTGCTGTATAGCGCGTCTGATATCGAAATGTTAACGCCGGAGCAACTGCTTACGCACCCGTTCTTACAGCGGGTCGGGCCGGACGTGCTGGATATGCGTCTGACGGCGAACGATGTCAAAGCCCGCCTGTTATCCCCTAAATTCCGCAACCGGCAATTTTCCGGGCTACTGCTCGATCAGGCGTTCCTGGCCGGATTAGGCAATTACCTTCGCGTCGAAATTCTCTGGGAGGTCGGGCTGGCGGCGCAGCATAAAGCGTCGCAGTTGAGCGATGACCAGCTGGAAGTGCTCTCTCACGCGCTGCTGGATATTCCGCGGCTATCGTACAACACCCGCGGCGTGGTAGATGACAACAAGCATCACGGGGCGCTATTCCGCTTTAAGGTGTTTCATCGGGCGGGGAAGAGGTGCGAGCGGTGCGGTGGGGTGATTGAGAAGACAACGCTCTCTTCACGACCGTTTTACTGGTGTCCCGGGTGCCAGAGGTAAAAAGTAAAACGGTAACCCTCAGGTTACCGTTTTTAATGTTTTCACCCTCTCCCGGTGGGAGAGGGGCGGGGTGAGGGCATCAGGCCGCACCCACGTCTTTTAGCGCTTAAGATCAGACTTAAAATCACGCTGCTCGTAGCCGGTATACAGCTGACGAGGACGGGCGATTTTCATGCCTTCGCTGTGCATTTCGTTCCAGTGCGCAATCCAGCCCACGGTACGTGCCATGGCGAAGATCACGGTGAACATGGATGACGGAATGCCCATCGCTTTCAGAATAATGCCAGAGTAGAAGTCTACGTTCGGGTAGAGTTTCTTCTCGATGAAGTACGGGTCGTTCAGCGCGATGTGTTCCAGCTCCATCGCCACTTCCAGCAGATCGTCTTTGGTGCCCAGCTCTTTCAGCACTTCGTGGCAGGTTTCACGCATCACGGTTGCACGTGGGTCGTAGTTTTTGTACACACGGTGACCGAAGCCCATCAGACGGAAGGAGTCATTCTTGTCTTTCGCGCGGCGCACGAATTCAGGAATGTGCTCAACGGTGCTGATCTCTTCCAGCATCTTCAGTGCAGCTTCGTTCGCGCCGCCGTGCGCCGGTCCCCACAGGGAGGCGATGCCCGCAGCGATACAGGCGAACGGGTTCGCACCTGAAGAGCCTGCGGTACGGACGGTGGAGGTAGAGGCGTTCTGTTCATGGTCAGCGTGCAGGATCAGAATACGGTCCATCGCGCGTTCCAGCACCGGGTTCACTTCGTACTCTTCGCACGGCGTGGAGAACATCATGCGCAGGAAGTTACCGGCATAGGAGAGGTCGTTACGTGGATACACGAACGGCTGACCGATGGAGTATTTGTAGCACATCGCTGCCATGGTTGGCATTTTGGACAGCAGGCGGAACGCGGCGATATCGCGGTGGCGTGGGTTATTCACGTCAAGGGAGTCGTGGTAGAACGCCGCCAGCGCACCGGTAATCCCGCACATCACCGCCATCGGGTGAGAGTCACGACGGAACGCATGGAACAGACGGGTAATCTGCTCATGGATCATGGTGTGACGGGTGACGGTGGTTTTGAATTCATCATACTGAGCCTGCGTCGGCTTTTCGCCGTTCAGCAGGATGTAGCACACTTCCAGATAGTTGGATTCGGTGGCTAACTGATCGATGGGGAAGCCGCGATGGAGCAGGATACCTTCGTCACCGTCAATGTAGGTGATTTTGGATTCGCAAGATGCGGTAGAGGTAAATCCAGGGTCAAAGGTGAACACTCCTTTGGAACCCAGCGTACGGATATCAATAACATCCTGACCGAGCGTGCCTTTTAGCACATCCAGTTCAATAGCATCACCACCGTTGAGGGTGAGTTTTGCCTTTGTATCAGCCATTTACGGTCTCCTTAGCGCCTTATGCTTAAGACTGCGCTTTACCGGATTTGCTTTCAGCTGTTAATCACCGTTACCAGATTGTTATTTGGCTTACCGCTCAGCTCACGAGGACAAACCAGGGTACAGAGCTATGGCGCCTTGCAGGTAAACGAATGAAATATCAGTGAAACAACAGCAAATCAGCGTTTTTGCAGTCCGAATTTTTCAAACCTGTATATCACTAATAACTGTCCTGATAACTTCGGTCAATACCATCACACTGTTACATAACTATTTGTCAGGTGAAAGAGAGACCTCATAACTTTTGCGCATTATATGCCTTTTCTGATGACGTTTGTAACAATATTGTTTAACATTTGTCAAATCAGATGATTAAAAATTAAAAAGATGTTGTTATCGTGACCCTGATCACTGTTCCAGAGAAAACCCGACAAACTGTATGTAGGTTAATTGTAATGATTTTGTGAACGGCCTATACTGCCGCCAGGTCTCCGGAACACCCTGCAATCCCGAGCCACCCAGCGTTGTAACGTGTCGTTTTAGCATTTGGAAGCAATGTTTTGCATGACGCGCAGTTATAGAAAAGGAACGCTGTCTGACCCGCATCGCAGTCCGGAGGAAGGAAACAATAAGAACAGCATGTGGGCGTTATTCATGATAAGAAATGTGAAAAAACAAAGACCTGTCAATCTGGATCTCAAAACGATCCGGTTCCCCGTAACAGCAATAGCGTCCATTCTGCACCGTGTATCGGGTGTGATTACGTTTGTGGCGGTAGGCATTCTGCTGTGGTTACTGGGCACCAGCCTCTCTTCTCCTGAAGGATTCCTCCAGGCCTCTGCCATCATGAACAGCTTCTTCGTGAAATTCATCATGTGGGGCATTCTGACTGCGCTGGCGTACCACGTTGTGGTGGGTATTCGCCATATGCTGATGGACTTTGGTTACCTGGAAGAGACTTTCGAAGCCGGGAAACGTTCCGCTAACATTTCATTTGTGATTACAGTCGTGCTTTCACTTCTCGCAGGAGTTCTCGTATGGTAAGCAACGCCTCCGCATTAGGACGCAACGGCGTACATGACTTCATTCTGGTCCGTGCTACCGCCATCGTTCTCACCCTCTACATCATCTATATGATCGGTTTCTTCGCGACCAGCGGCACGCTGACGTGGGAAATCTGGAGTGGGTTCTTCGGATCTGCCTTCACCAAAGTGTTCACCCTGCTGGCGCTGTTCTCCATTCTTATTCATGCCTGGATTGGCATGTGGCAGGTGTTGACCGATTACGTTAAACCGCTGGCAATTCGCCTTCCTCTGCAGCTGGCCATTGTCGTTGCACTGGTGGTTTACGTTATTTATGGATTCGTTGTGGTGTGGGGTGTGTAATGAAACTGCCAGTCAGAGAATTTGATGCTGTTGTGATTGGTGCGGGTGGCGCAGGTATGCGCGCCGCGCTGCAAATTTCCCAGAGCGGCCAGACCTGTGCGCTGCTCTCTAAAGTATTCCCGACCCGTTCCCACACGGTATCTGCGCAGGGCGGTATTACCGTTGCGCTGGGTAACTCCCATGAAGATAACTGGGAATGGCACATGTACGACACGGTAAAAGGGTCCGACTACATCGGCGACCAGGATGCCATCGAATATATGTGTAAGACTGGCCCGGAAGCGATTCTGGAGCTGGATCATATGGGTCTGCCGTTCTCCCGTCTGGAAAATGGCACCATCTATCAACGTCCGTTTGGCGGCCAGTCGAAAAACTTCGGCGGCGAGCAGGCTGCACGTACCGCGGCAGCGGCCGACCGTACCGGTCACGCGCTGCTGCATACTCTGTATCAGCAGAACCTGAAAAACCACACTACTATCTTCTCCGAGTGGTATGCGCTGGATCTGGTGAAAAACGCCGATGGCGCGATTGTTGGTTGTACTGCGCTGTGCATTGAAACCGGTGAAGTGGTCTACTTCAAAGCGCGCGCAACCGTGCTGGCGACCGGCGGTGCAGGGCGTATTTACCAGTCCACCACTAACGCCCACATCAATACCGGTGATGGCGTTGGGATGGCTATCCGCGCTGGCGTGCCGGTGCAGGATATGGAGATGTGGCAGTTCCACCCAACCGGTATCGCCGGTGCGGGCGTTCTGGTGACAGAAGGCTGCCGTGGTGAAGGCGGTTACCTGCTGAACAAACACGGCGAACGTTTCATGGAACGTTATGCTCCGAATGCGAAAGACCTGGCGGGTCGTGACGTGGTGGCGCGTTCCATCATGATCGAAATCCGTGAAGGTCGCGGCTGTGATGGCCCATGGGGTCCACACGCCAAGCTGAAACTCGACCACCTGGGTAAAGAGGTACTGGAATCCCGTCTGCCGGGCATTCTGGAGCTGTCCCGTACCTTCGCCCACGTCGACCCGGTGAAAGAGCCAAT
This sequence comes from Enterobacter cloacae subsp. cloacae ATCC 13047, assembly GCF_000025565.1. Classification (NCBI taxonomy): domain Bacteria; kingdom Pseudomonadati; phylum Pseudomonadota; class Gammaproteobacteria; order Enterobacterales; family Enterobacteriaceae; genus Enterobacter; species Enterobacter cloacae. Next base: position 3,059,097 of record NC_014121.1, on the reverse strand, counting down.
TCCGGTTATTCCTACCTGCCACTACATGATGGGCGGTATTCCGACCAAAGTGACCGGTCAGGCATTGACCGTGAACGAGCAGGGCGAAGATGTGGTCATCCCAGGCCTGTTCGCGGTAGGCGAAATTGCCTGCGTATCCGTACACGGTGCCAACCGTCTGGGGGGGAACTCCCTGCTGGACCTGGTGGTGTTTGGTCGTGCGGTGGGTCTGCACCTGCAGGAATCCATTGCCGAACAGGGCGCGCTGCGTGACGCCACTGACGACCAAATTGATGCATCGCTTGAGCGTCTGAACCGCTGGAACGGTAACCGTAACGGTGAAGATCCGGTGGAAATCCGCAAAGCGCTGCAGGAATGTATGCAGCACAACTTCTCGGTATTCCGTGAAGGTGACGCGATGGCGAAAGGTCTTGAGCAGCTGAAAGCGATCCGCGAGCGCCTGAAAAACGCCCGTCTGGATGATACTTCCAGCGAGTTCAACACCCAGCGCGTTGAGTGTCTTGAGCTGGATAACCTGATGGAAACCGCGTTCGCAACCGCGATGTCGGCCAACTTCCGTACCGAAAGCCGTGGCGCGCATAGCCGCTTCGACTTCCCGGATCGTGACGATGAAAACTGGCTGTGCCATTCCCTGTATCTGCCAGAGTCGGAAACCATGACGCGCCGTCAGGTGAACATGGAACCGAAACTGCGTCCGGCGTTCCCGCCGAAGATTCGTACTTACTAATGCGGAGACAGGACAATGAAACTCGAATTCTCAGTTTATCGTTATAACCCGGATGTAGATGACGCTCCGCGCATGCAGGATTACACGCTGGAAGCGGAAGAAGGTCGTGACATGATGCTGCTGGATGCGTTAATCCAGCTGAAAGAAAAAGATCCGACACTGTCGTTCCGTCGCTCCTGCCGTGAAGGGGTGTGTGGCTCTGACGGCGTCAACATGAACGGCAAAAATGGTCTGGCCTGCATCACGCCAATTTCCGCGTTGCAACGCCCGGGCCAGAAAATTGTTATCCGTCCTCTGCCAGGCCTGCCGGTCGTGCGTGATTTGGTGGTAGACATGGGGCAATTCTATGCACAATATGAGAAGATTAAACCTTACTTATTGAATAATGGGCAAAATCCACCCGCTCGTGAGCATTTACAGTCTCCTGAGCAGCGTGAAAAACTCGACGGCTTGTATGAGTGTATTCTCTGTGCATGTTGTTCAACGTCGTGCCCGTCGTTCTGGTGGAACCCGGACAAGTTCATCGGCCCGGCCGGTCTGCTGGCTGCCTATCGCTTCCTGATCGATAGCCGCGACACCGAAACCGATAGTCGTCTGGAAGGTTTAAGTGACGCTTTCAGCGTATTCCGCTGCCATAGCATCATGAACTGCGTCAGCGTGTGTCCGAAGGGGCTGAACCCGACGCGCGCCATCGGCCATATTAAGTCGATGCTGCTGCAGCGCAGTGCGTAAGTAAGTAGTGAGAGGGGGCGCTGTTCCCCCTCACCCTAACCCTCTCCCAAAGGGAGAGGGGATAGATTGCAGAAACCTTTAAAAACTGCCCTGAAGTCTAGACAGTTTCTAAAGGTTCCTTCGCGGGCCAAATGAAAAGAGCTCGCAGGTGAACCCCGGCACGTACACGCGGTGTGCGTGGTAGTTTCTACGGCGAAAGTAAGCATAAAAATGCTTAAGGGATCACGATGCAGAACGGCGCAATGAAAGCCTGGCTGGACTCTTCTTACCTCTCTGGTGCCAACCAGAGCTGGATAGAACAGCTCTATGAAGACTTCTTAACCGATCCTGACTCAGTGGACGCAAACTGGCGTTCCATGTTCCAGCAGTTGCCTGGCACGGGAGTCAAACCGGATCAATTCCATTCCAAAACACGTGATTATTTCCGTCGTCTGGCGAAGGATGCCTCACGTTACTCTTCTGCGATTTCCGACCCTGACACCAACGCGAAGCAGGTTAAAGTCCTGCAGCTTATTAACGCTTATCGCTTCCGCGGTCACCAGCATGCGAATCTCGATCCGCTGGGACTGTGGAAACAAGACCGTGTGGCGGATCTCGATCCGGCGTATCACGATCTGACCGAGGCCGATTTCCAGGAAAGCTTTAACGTAGGTTCTTTTGCCATCGGTAAAGACACGATGAAGCTGGGCGATCTGATCGACGCCCTCAAGCAAACCTACTGCGGCTCCATCGGCGCGGAATACATGCATATCACTTCTACCGAAGAGAAACGCTGGATCCAGCAGCGTATCGAATCCGTAGCGGGCCACGCGACCTTCTCGGCTGACGAGAAAAAACGCTTCCTGAACGAACTGACCGCAGCGGAAGGGCTTGAGCGCTATCTGGGCGCGAAGTTCCCGGGCGCAAAACGCTTCTCGCTGGAAGGCGGCGATGCGTTAGTGCCAATGCTGAAAGAGCTGATTCGTCATGCAGGCAAGAGCGGTACCCGTGAAGTGGTACTGGGCATGGCGCACCGTGGTCGTCTGAACGTGCTGGTCAACGTGCTGGGTAAAAAACCGCAGGACCTGTTCGACGAATTCGCGGGCAAACATAAAGAACATCTCGGCACCGGTGACGTGAAGTACCACATGGGCTTCTCGTCTGATATCGAAACCGAAGGCGGTCTGGTTCACCTGGCGCTGGCGTTTAACCCGTCGCACCTGGAGATCGTCAGCCCGGTAGTTATCGGTTCCGTGCGTGCGCGTCTGGATCGTCTGGACGAGCCAAGCAGCAACAAAGTGCTGCCAATTACCATTCACGGTGATGCGGCGGTCACAGGGCAGGGCGTGGTTCAGGAAACCCTGAACATGTCCAAAGCGCGTGGTTATGAAGTGGGCGGTACCGTTCGTATCGTCATCAACAACCAGGTGGGCTTCACAACGTCTAACCCACTGGATGCGCGTTCAACCCCTTACTGCACCGACATCGGCAAGATGGTACAGGCGCCAATCTTCCACGTTAACGCGGATGACCCGGAAGCGGTCGCCTTCGTGACCCGTCTGGCGCTGGACTTCCGTAACACCTTCAAACGCGATGTGTTCATCGATCTGTTCTGCTACCGCCGTCACGGCCACAACGAAGCCGACGAGCCAAGTGCAACCCAGCCGTTGATGTACCAGAAAATCAAAAAACACCCGACGCCGCGCAAAATCTACGCTGACAAGCTGGAAAGCGAAAAAGTGGCGACGCTGGAAGATGCGACCGAAATGGTCAACCTCTACCGCGACGCGCTGGATGCGGGTGAGTGCGTGGTTAAAAGAGCTGCGTCCGATGAACATGCACTCCTTTACCTGGTCGCCGTACCTCAACCACGAGTGGGATGAGAGCTACCCGAACAAGGTCGAGATGAAGCGCCTGCAGGAGCTGGCTAAACGCATCAGCACCGTGCCAGACGCCATCGAGATGCAGTCTCGCGTGGCAAAAATTTATGCTGACCGTCAGTCTATGGCGGCAGGTGAGAAGCTGTTCGACTGGGGCGGTGCAGAAACGCTGGCTTACGCGACGCTGGTTGATGAAGGTATTCCTGTTCGTCTGTCCGGTGAAGATGCGGGCCGTGGCACCTTCTTCCACCGCCACGCGGTAGTTCACAACCAGTCTAACGGTTCAACCTACACCCCGCTGCAGCACGTGCACAACGGTCAGGGCCAGTTCAAGGTCTGGGACTCCGTGCTCTCTGAAGAAGCGGTGCTGGCCTTCGAATACGGTTACGCTACCGCAGAGCCGCGTACGCTGACCATCTGGGAAGCGCAGTTCGGTGACTTCGCCAACGGTGCTCAGGTGGTTATCGACCAGTTCATCTCTTCTGGCGAACAGAAATGGGGCCGTATGTGTGGCCTGGTGATGCTCCTGCCACATGGTTATGAAGGCCAGGGTCCTGAGCACTCCTCCGCGCGCCTGGAACGTTATCTGCAGCTCTGCGCTGAGCAGAACATGCAGGTTTGCGTACCGTCCACCCCCGCTCAGGTTTACCACATGCTGCGTCGTCAGGCGCTGCGCGGTATGCGCCGTCCGCTGGTGGTCATGTCACCAAAATCCCTGCTGCGTCACCCACTGGCGGTGTCCAGCCTGGATGAGCTGGCGAATGGCACCTTCCTGCCTGCCATCGGTGAGATTGATGAACTGGATCCGCAGGCTGTGAAGCGTGTGGTGATGTGTTCTGGTAAGGTTTATTACGACCTGCTGGAACAGCGCCGTAAGAACGATCAGAAAGATGTCGCCATCGTGCGTATCGAACAGCTTTATCCATTCCCGCACCAGGCGGTGCAGGAAGCGCTGAAACCGTACGCTCACGTGCATGATTTTGTCTGGTGCCAGGAAGAGCCGCTCAACCAGGGCGCATGGTACTGCAGCCAGCATCATTTCCGTGAAGTGATTCCATTTGGGTCTGCCCTGCGTTATGCAGGTCGCCCGGCCTCCGCCTCTCCGGCGGTAGGGTATATGTCCGTTCACCAGAAGCAGCAACAAGATCTGGTCAATGACGCGCTGAACGTCGATTAATTAAAGGATACATAATGAGTAGCGTAGATATTCTTGTTCCCGACCTGCCTGAATCTGTAGCAGATGCGACCGTCGCTACCTGGCATAAAAAACCAGGCGATGCCGTTAAGCGCGATGAAGTGCTGGTAGAAATCGAAACTGACAAAGTGGTACTGGAAGTACCGGCTTCGGCGGATGGCGTTCTGGACGCGGTGCTGGAAGACGAAGGCACCACCGTAACCTCTCGCCAGATCCTGGGTCGCCTGCGTGAAGGCAACAGCGCGGGCAAAGAGTCCAGCGCGAAGTCTGAAGAGAAAGCCTCTACGCCGGCTCAGCGCCAGCAGGCTTCTCTGGAAGAACAGACCAACGACGCGCTCAGCCCGGCGATCCGTCGCCTGCTGGCTGAACACAGCCTTGACCCGGCAGCCATCAAAGGTACCGGTGTAGGCGGTCGTCTGACCCGTGAAGACATCGACAAACACCTGGCGAAAGCGCCTGCTCAGGCAGAAGCGAAAGCCCCTGTGGCAGCCCCAGCAGCACAGCCTGCTCTGGGTGCGCGCAGTGAAAAACGCGTGCCAATGACTCGCCTGCGTAAGCGTGTGGCAGAGCGTCTGCTGGAAGCGAAAAACTCCACCGCGATGCTGACCACCTTCAACGAAGTGAACATGAAGCCAATCATGGACCTGCGTAAGCAGTACGGTGACGCGTTTGAAAAACGTCACGGTATCCGTCTGGGCTTTATGTCCTTCTACGTGAAAGCGGTTGTTGAAGCGCTGAAACGCTACCCGGAAGTGAACGCGTCCATCGATGGTGATGACGTGGTTTACCACAACTATTTCGACGTCAGCATGGCGGTGTCTACGCCACGTGGTCTGGTGACTCCGGTTCTGCGTGATGTGGATACCCTGGGTATGGCCGACATCGAGAAAAATATTAAAGAGCTGGCCGTGAAAGGCCGCGACGGCAAGCTGACCGTAGACGACCTGACCGGCGGTAACTTCACCATTACCAACGGCGGCGTGTTTGGCTCGCTGATGTCTACCCCGATCATCAACCCGCCGCAGAGCGCGATCCTGGGTATGCACGCCATTAAAGATCGTCCGATGGCGGTAGACGGTAAAGTGGAGATCCTGCCAATGATGTATCTGGCGCTCTCTTACGATCACCGTCTGATCGACGGCCGCGAGTCCGTGGGCTTCCTGGTAGCGATTAAAGAGCTGCTGGAAGATCCAACGCGTCTGCTGCTGGACGTCTAGTCCCTTTTAGCATCACCTGCCCTGTAGGCCGGATACGCCTTGCACCGGCCTGCAGGTTTGAAGATAACGATTACCCTGAAGGATGGATAGAACACATGAACTTACATGAATATCAGGCCAAACAGCTGTTTGCCCGGTATGGCTTACCGGCTCCGGTGGGTTATGCCTGTACTACCCCGCGTGAAGCAGAAGAAGCCGCATCTAAAATCGGTTCCGGCCCGTGGGTAGTTAAATGTCAGGTTCACGCTGGTGGCCGTGGTAAAGCGGGCGGTGTGAAGGTTGTTAAGAGCAAAGAAGAAATTCGTGCATTTGCTGAACATTGGCTCGGCAAGCGTCTGGTCACTTACCAGACAGATGCGAACGGCCAGCCAGTCAACCAGATCCTGGTTGAAGCGGCAACCGACATCGCGAAAGAGCTGTATCTGGGCGCGGTGGTTGACCGTAGCTCACGCCGCGTGGTGTTCATGGCGTCTACCGAAGGCGGCGTGGAAATCGAAAAAGTGGCAGAAGAGACGCCACACCTGATCCATAAAGTGGCTATCGATCCACTGGCAGGTCCAATGCCTTACCAGGGCCGTGAGCTGGCGTTCAAACTGGGTCTGGAAGGCAAGCTGGTTCAGCAGTTCACCAAGATCTTCATGGGGCTGGCGACCATCTTCCTGGAGCGCGATCTGGCGCTGATCGAGATCAACCCGCTGGTGATCACCACTCAGGGCGATCTGATCTGCCTCGATGGCAAACTGGGTGCTGACGGCAATGCCCTGTTCCGCCAGCCGGATCTGCGCGAAATGCGTGACCAGTCTCAGGAAGACCCGCGTGAAGCACAGGCTGCTCAGTGGGAACTGAACTACGTGGCGCTGGATGGCAACATCGGCTGCATGGTTAACGGTGCGGGCCTGGCGATGGGCACCATGGACATCGTTAAGCTGCATGGCGGCGAGCCAGCGAACTTCCTCGACGTAGGCGGTGGCGCAACCAAAGAGCGCGTAACCGAAGCGTTCAAAATCATTCTCTCTGACGACAACGTGAAAGCCGTTCTGGTGAACATCTTCGGCGGTATCGTACGTTGCGACCTGATCGCAGACGGCATCATCGGCGCGGTAGAAGAAGTGGGCGTTAACGTTCCGGTTGTTGTGCGTCTTGAAGGTAACAACGCTGAACTCGGCGCGAAAAAACTGGCTGACAGCGGCCTGAATATTATTGCAGCGAAAAGTCTGACGGATGCAGCTCAGCAGGTTGTTGCCGCAGTGGAGGGGAAATAATGTCAGTTTTAATCAATAAAGATACCAAGGTTATCTGCCAGGGCTTCACCGGTAGCCAGGGGACTTTCCACTCCGAGCAGGCGATTGCCTACGGTACGCAGATGGTTGGCGGCGTAACACCAGGTAAAGGTGGCACCACGCACCTGGGCCTGCCGGTGTTCAACACCGTGCGTGAAGCCGTAGAAGCGACGGGCGCAACCGCGACCGTTATCTACGTTCCGGCACCGTTCTGCAAAGACTCCATTCTGGAAGCGATCGACGCTGGCATCAAACTGATCATCACCATCACTGAAGGTATCCCGACGCTGGATATGCTGACCGTGAAAGTGAAGCTGGACGAAGCGGGCGTGCGCATGATCGGCCCGAACTGCCCGGGCGTGATCACCCCAGGCGAATGCAAAATCGGCATCATGCCAGGTCACATTCACAAGCCGGGCAAAGTGGGTATCGTTTCCCGTTCCGGTACGCTGACCTATGAAGCGGTTAAGCAGACCACCGACTACGGCTTCGGCCAGTCCACCTGTGTGGGCATCGGCGGTGACCCAATCCCTGGCTCTAACTTCATCGACATCCTGAAGCTGTTCCAGGAAGATCCACAGACCGAGGCGATCGTCATGATCGGTGAGATCGGTGGTAGCGCGGAAGAAGAAGCGGCTGCTTACATCAAAGAACATGTAACCAAGCCAGTAGTCGGTTACATCGCGGGTGTGACCGCGCCGAAAGGTAAGCGTATGGGTCACGCAGGCGCGATTATCGCCGGTGGTAAAGGTACGGCTGATGAGAAATTCGCAGCGCTGGAAGCCGCAGGCGTGAAGACCGTTCGCAGCCTGGCGGATATCGGCGAAGCACTGAAATCCATCATTAAGTAAGTCCTCTCTGCGCCCTGAAAGGGGCGCGTTGAAATAAAAAATGTCCGTTTCGACATGGTTGGCCGCTGTAAAGCGGCCTTTTTTATTGCCTGCGTTTCGCCACGAGGGTGAATTTGTAATCGTCGGTATTGAACACGTTGCGGCTGTATTCGAAAACCCGGCCATCTTTCAGGAAACCGCGGGAGACTTTTTCCAGGATCGGTTTTGCCGGATCGAGCGCCAGCGCGGCAATCGCCTCTTCTGAGGGCATGACCGGCACCAGCTCCTGTTCACTGCGATCGATGACCAGCTTTTTGATCTGTTCAACGTAGTGGTATTTCGACTTTTCCATCACTTCCCAGGTGAGGTCGGGGAACATCGCCAGCGGCATCCAGGTTTCTTCCAGGTTTACCGGCTTCTGCTTGATGAAGCGTACGCGCTTGACGTGCCAGACCTTATCATCCTCGCCAATTGCCAGCGTAGCCGCGAGTCTTGTATCGGCTTTTACCACTTCAAAAATTTTAACGTCGCTGTGCGTATCAACGTTACGATCCGCCAGTTTTTCGTAAAAGCCGGTGAGCTGGTAAATGTCGTAATTGACCCGCTCCTCTTTTACATATGAACCACTGCCCTGGATGCTTTCGATGATCTGTTCGTCGGCAAGCAGTTTCAGGGCCTGCCGGACGGTGACGCGGCTGACGCTAAACGCCTCCTGAAGGCTGGATTCCGTTGGTAGCGCGTCACCCGGTTTTAATTCTCCGGCGTTAATTTTTTCGCGGAAGACATCCGCTATCTGCCGGTATCGCGGTTTATTGCCCATTTTATCGCGCCTGATTAATACCTTTTCTGAGAATTATGCATTCAACTAATGATTTGTAAATAATACAACTTAAATACAAATATTGGTGTTAGTGAAAATGATCACATAAATGTATTGTCCGCTCTGCCACAATCCTTCGCAGACTATAACGATGCAACTGTGAGGATCTCTATGAACCTGACGACCCTGACCGATCCGCGTGCTGTCTGCGTTCAGGCGCAGTTTACCCGCCGTGATGAGGCAATACGTCAGCTCGCGATGCGGCTGGAGGCGCTGGGCAAAATCACTGACGCCGAGGCTTTTCTGGTGGACGTTTTTCAACGGGAATCGCTTGGCCCAACCGCGCTGGGTGAGGGGCTGGCTGTCCCCCATGGCAAATCGGCCACGGTAAAAGAGGCGGCTTTTGCCGTCGCAACGCTGTGCGAACCGCTGGAATGGGAAGGGGTGGACGGGCCGGAAGAGGTCACGCTCATTTTCCTGCTCGCGATCCCTCCGGCGGAAGCCGGATCAACGCATATTGAGGTGTTAACGGCGCTCACGTCTCGCCTGGCGGATGACGATCTCAGGGCCCGCGTAATGGCGGCGACCACGGCAGAAGGTGTACTGACCGCGCTGGACGCCGCGCCCGGGGAGCAGGCCGACGCCATCCAGGAGAGTGCCCCGACTATTGTCTGCGTTACCGCCTGCCCGGCCGGGATTGCCCACACCTATATGGCGGCGGAGTACCTGGAAAAAGCGGGACGCAGGATGGGCGTCAACGTGGTGGTGGAAAAGCAGGGGGCGAACGGCATTGAGGGGCGCCTCACGTCACAGCAACTGCAGGAGGCCAGAGCATGTATCTTTGCCGCAGAAGTGGCGATCAAAGAGAGTGAACGCTTTGCGGGGATCCCCACCGTTTCCGTACCCGTTGCGGAGCCACTACGCCATGCTGAAGCGTTAATAGAACGCGCGCTGGCGTTAAAGCCTGCCGACGCTGCGCGGCATGCGCCCGTCGATACTGAAACAAAAAAGAGTGTCAAAACCGAGCTCAAGCAGGCGCTCCTGAGCGGCATCTCCTTTGCGGTGCCGTTGATTGTCGCCGGTGGTACGGTGCTGGCCGTGTCGGTATTGCTGGCGCAAATCCTGGGGCTGCAGCACTTGTTCGATCAGGAAAATTCGTGGCTGTGGATGTACCGCAAGCTTGGCGGCGGCATGCTTGGCATGCTGATGGTTCCCGTTCTGGCGGCGTATACCGCTTATTCACTGGCGGATAAACCGGCGCTGACGCCGGGTTTCGCTGCCGGTCTGGCTGCCAATATGATTGGTTCCGGTTTTCTGGGGGCCATCGCAGGCGGGCTGATTGCGGGCTACCTGATGCGCTGGGTGAAAAATCACATTCGCCTCAGTAGCCGCTTCAACGGCTTCTTAACCTTTTATCTTTATCCGGTTATTGGCGTGCTGGGCGCAGGCAGCCTGATGCTGTTTGTGATCGGCGAACCGGTGGCCTGGATAAACAACGCGCTCACCGCCTGGCTTAATGGCCTTTCTGGCGCGAATGCGCTGCTCCTGGGCGCGATCCTTGGCTTTATGTGTTCGTTCGATTTGGGCGGGCCGGTCAACAAAGCCTCCTACGCGTTCTGCCTCGGGGCAATGGCCAACGGGGTGTATGGCCCCTATGCAATTTTCGCCTCCGTCAAGATGGTCTCGGCCTTTACCGTGACGGCGTCAACGATGCTGGCGCCGAGATTGTTTAAACCGTTTGAAATTGAAACCGGCAAATCAACGTGGCTGCTTGGCCTCGCGGGCATTACCGAAGGGGCAATACCGATGGCGATTGAAGATCCCCTCCGCGTCATTGGCTCATTTGTGCTGGGCTCCATGGTGACAGGGGCGATTGTTGGCGCGATGGGGATCGGCCTGTCCACGCCGGGCGCAGGCATTTTCTCGCTCTTTTTACTTCATGATGCAGGGCTGAGCGGTGTGGTTGCAGCGGCAGGCTGGTTTGGCGCGGCGCTGGTGGGGACCGCTATCTCCACATTTATTCTGCTGCTCTGGCGACGTCAGGCGGTCAAAACGGGCAAATACATCACTGAAGACGCCATACCGTAAAACGCACAACACAGGAAACGAAGATGAAAGCTGTATCTCGCGTTCATATCACGCCGCATATGCACTGGGACCGTGAGTGGTACTTCACCACCGAAGAGTCGCGTATTCTTCTGGTCAATAATATGGAAGAGATCCTGACCCGTCTGGAGCAGGACGAGGCCTATAAATATTACGTTCTCGACGGACAGACGGCAGTGCTGGAGGATTACTTTGCCGTCAAGCCCGAAAACCGCTCGCGGGTGAAGGCACTTGTCGAGCGCGGAAAACTGATTATCGGCCCGTGGTATACCCAGACCGATACCACGATCGTCAGCGGCGAGTCGATTGTCCGCAACCTGATGTACGGTATTCGCGACTGTATGGCGTTCGGCGAGCCGATGATGATCGGTTATCTGCCGGATTCGTTTGGGATGTCAGGCCAGCTTCCGCATATTTATAACGGCTTTGGCATTACCCGCACGATGTTCTGGCGCGGCTGTTCTGAACGACACGGTACCGATAAAACGGAATTTCTCTGGCAGAGCCAGGACGGCAGTGAAGTGACGGCACAGGTGCTGCCGCTGGGCTATGCGATTGGTAAGTACTTACCTGAGGATGAGGCCGGGCTACGAAAACGGCTCGACAGTTATTTCGAGGTCCTGGAAAACGCCTCCATCACCAAAGAGATTTTGCTGCCCAACGGACACGACCAGATGCCGCTGCAGCAGAACCTCTTTGCGGTGATGGAGAAGCTTCGTGAAATCTATCCGCAACGTCAGTTTGTGATGAGCCGCTTCGAGGAGGTGTTTGACCATATTGAGGCGCGGCGCGATGAACTGGCGACGCTGAAAGGGGAGTTTATCGACGGGAAATACATGCGCGTGCACCGGACAATCGGCTCCACGCGCATGGACATTAAAATCGCCCATGCGCGTATCGAGAATAAAATCGTCAACGTGCTTGAGCCGCTGGCGACGCTTGCCTGGACTCTCGGCTTCGACTATCACCACGGTCTGCTGGAGAAAATGTGGAAAGAGATCCTCAAGAATCACGCCCACGACAGCATCGGCTGCTGCTGCAGCGACAAGGTGCATCGCGAGATTGTCTCCCGCTTTGAGCTGGCGGAGGACATGGCAGACAACCTGGTGCGCTTCTATATGCGCAAGATTGTCGACAACATGCCGCAATCCGACGCCGATAAGCTGGTGATGTTCAACCTGATGCCCTGGCCGCGTGAAGAGGTGATGAACACCACGATTCGGCTGCGCGCCAGCCAGTTTCGTCTGCGTGATGAGAAAGGCAACGAGATCCCGTATTTCATTCGCAGCGCGCGCGAGCTCGACCCTGGTCTCATTGACCGGCAGATTGTCCATTACGGCAACTACGAACCGTTTATGGAGTTTGATATCCAGCTCAGCCAGATCCTGCCGTCGATGGGCTACCGTACGCTGTTTATTGAACCGCACGTAGCCGGAAAGGTGCTCTCTCCGGCGCAAAACACCGGTGCTTTACTCGAAAATGCTTTCTGGCAGATTGATATAAACGACGACGGTACGCTGCGTCTGCGCGACAAAGAAACCGGCCTGATTTACGACCGGGTACTGGAGATTGAAGAGAGTTCGGATGATGGCGATGAGTACGACTACTCGCCTTCACGGGAAGAGTGGAGGCTCACTTCGGCACAGGGCGAGCATCAGGTTGACGTCATACACGAAGCCTGGCAGAGCAGGGCGGTGATCCGCCACCGTATTGCTGTACCGGCAAACCTCTCTGAACGCGCTGCACGTCAGCGAAAGGGTTCTCTTGAGGTGGCATTTGACATTACGCTCAGCCACAACAGCAGACGTATTGATGTGGCGGTGCGTCTGGATAACCAGGCGGATGACCACCGCGTTCGGGTGCTGATCCCCACACCGTTTACGACTCAGCACGTGCTCGCGGATACGCAGTTTGGCACCATTACTCGCCCCGTGCAGGACGCTGCGATGCAACGCTGGCAGGAAGAGGGCTGGAAAGAAGCGCCCGTTCCTGTCTGGAATTTGCTCAACTATGCCGTGCTGCAGGAAAAGCGAAACGGGCTTGCGCTGTTTACAGAAGGACTACGTGAATTTGAAGTGGTGGGCGATACCAAAAAAGCCTTTGCGCTGACTCTGCTGCGCGGCGTGGGGTTACTCGGAAAAGAAGATTTGCTGTTGCGCCCTGGCAGACCTTCGGGGATTAAGATGCCCGTCCCGGATTCCCAGATGCGTGGTCCGTTAACCTGCCGTTTTAGCCTGTTCAGTTTCAGTGGCACCCCTGAAAGCACGGGTGTCGCGCAGCAGGCTAAGGCGTGGTTAACGCCGGTGCAGTGCTATAACAAGATCCCCTGGGATGCGATGAAATTAAACCGTGCGTCGTTCACCACGCCGGAAAGTTACAGTCTGCTGGCGCTTTCCCCGACGGGATGCGTGCTCAGCGCGCTCAAAAAAGCGGAAGATCGGGATGAACTTATTCTTCGCCTGTTCAACCCTTCGGAGTCCAGCGTCTGCGAGACGACGTTATCCGTTAACCCGGCGTTGAAACGGTGCGGCGAAACGGACCTGAATGAACGGTTACTGGATGATCGTGAAGAGCAGGGGATTACCGGCACGTTCAGACCGGGGCAGTCACGAACCTTTAGCATTCTTCTTGCCTGAAAAACGAAAAAAGGCTGCCAAGTGCAGCCTTTTTTCATTAAATAGTCACGCTACGGTGTTAACTTATAGAGCGCGAAAAGTAAATTAAATGTAATTTCGAAGGGTTGCAGTCAAACTCTGGAAAAATAACCTGGCCCGACTACGCTTTAAGGATTGCCCCGCGTCGAAAAGGTGTTTTTCTTTTGCGTTAATTAAAATCACTTCTGTTTATATTTTTTCCCTTCTTCGATAACCAATCACAGCTTTGTATGCACATATCGTTAACATGGTTTTTACCATTCTTACCGCGTTTAAACATAGTTAACATCGGTCGTTGTTTTTGATTTAAATCAAAGTTTAATCCTTGGAAAAAGCTGCTTAAAAGCGCTAAATTGTCCCCGATCAAAATGGTCGAAAAGTGGTAATTTTGCTATAAATTGATCGCCGTCGAAAAACGTAAATATGATTCAATAAAAACCTGTTTATTGTAAGGGTTTTGCAGCGTATTATATTTGCGGGACCAATTTGAGTTTTTTATTAACGTATTTGTAACCTTTCATCACTGCTTTTTCATTCTGTAGAGAATAGGCAACGAAGAAGGGGAGCAGATAACTTTGTATTGGGGCATGCGTGTGGATCCTTTTCCTGGGGTTCACTCTCGGAGTCTTCATGCGATGAGCAAGGAGTCATAATGTTAGACGTAGTCGAACTGTCGCGCTTACAGTTTGCCTTGACCGCGATGTACCACTTCCTGTTTGTGCCGCTGACGCTCGGTATGGCGTTCCTGCTGGCCATCATGGAAACGGTATACGTTCTGTCCGGCAAACAGATTTATAAAGATATGACCAAGTTCTGGGGCAAGTTGTTTGGTATCAACTTCGCACTGGGCGTGGCTACCGGTTTGACCATGGAGTTCCAGTTCGGGACTAACTGGTCATATTATTCCCACTATGTAGGGGATATCTTCGGTGCGCCGCTGGCCATTGAAGGTCTGATGGCCTTCTTCCTCGAATCCACCTTTGTAGGTCTGTTCTTCTTCGGCTGGGACCGTCTGGGCAAAGTCCAGCATATGGCGGTGACCTGGCTGGTGGCATTAGGGTCTAACCTGTCCGCGCTGTGGATCCTGGTGGCAAACGGCTGGATGCAGAACCCGATTGCGTCTGATTTCAACTTCGAAACCATGCGTATGGAGATGGTCAGCTTTGCCGAGCTGGTCCTGAACCCGGTTGCTCAGGTTAAATTCGTCCACACCGTGGCCTCTGGCTATGTGTGCGGCGCGATGTTCATTCTGGGCATCAGCTCCTACTATATGCTGCGTGGTCGTGACTTCGCCTTCGCTAAACGTTCCTTTGCTATCGCTGCAAGCTTCGGTATGGCTGCCATCCTCTCCGTTATCGTGCTGGGTGATGAATCCGGTTATGAAATGGGTGACGTACAGAAAACCAAGCTCGCCGCAATCGAAGCTGAATGGGAAACCCAACCGGCCCCGGCTGCCTTTACCCTGTTCGGTATTCCGGACCAGGACGCCCAGGAAAACCGCTTCGCCATTCAAATTCCTTATGCGCTGGGTATCATCGCCACCCGTTCTGTTGACAAACAGGTGACGGGTCTGAAAGAGCTGATGGAGCAGCACGAAGGCCGTATCCGTAACGGTATGAAAGCCTACGCTCTGCTGGAACAGCTGCGTGCCGGTTCTACCGACCAGGCCGTTCGTGACCAGTTCAACGACGTGAAGAAAGATCTGGGCTACGGTCTGCTGCTGAAACGCTATACCCCGAACGTCTCCGACGCGACGGAAGCGCAGATCCAGATGGCAACCAAAGACTCTATTCCACGCGTAGCGCCACTCTACTTTGCATTCCGTATCATGGTAGGCTGCGGCATCATCATGCTGCTGATCATTGCGGCGTCCTTCTGGTCTGTGATTCGTAACCGCATCGGCGAGAAAAAATGGCTGCTGCGTACGGCGCTGTATGCTATCCCGCTGCCGTGGATCGCAATTGAGTCCGGCTGGTTTGTTGCGGAGTATGGACGTCAGCCATGGGCGATTGGTGAGGTGCTGCCAACGGCGGTGGCCAACTCCTCGCTGACAGCAGGCGATCTGATCTTCTCAATGCTGCTGATCTGTGGTCTCTACACCCTGTTCCTGGTGGCTGAACTGTTCCTGATGTTCAAGTTCGCGCGCCTTGGCCCAAGCAGCCTGAAAACCGGTCGCTATCACTACGAGCAGTCCGGTGTGACTACTCAGCCGGCACGCTAAGACAGGAGTCATCAAATGATCGATTATGAAGTATTGCGTTTTATCTGGTGGCTGTTGATCGGTGTTCTGCTGATCGGTTTTGCTGTCACGGATGGTTTCGACATGGGGGTGGGGATGCTCACCCGTTTCCTCGGTCGTAATGACACCGAGCGTCGAATCATGATCAACTCCATCGCCCCGCACTGGGACGGTAACCAGGTGTGGCTGATCACCGCAGGCGGCGCGCTGTTCGCTGCCTGGCCGATGGTTTACGCGGCTGCGTTCTCCGGTTTCTACGTGGCGATGATTCTGGTTCTGGCGTCTTTATTCTTCCGTCCGGTCGGTTTCGACTACCGTTCCAAGATTGAAGACACCCGCTGGCGTAACATGTGGGACTGGGGCATCTTCATTGGTAGCTTCGTTCCACCGCTGGTGATTGGTGTGGCATTCGGTAACCTGCTGCAGGGTGTACCGTTCCACATGGACGAGTACATGCGTCTTTACTACACCGGTAACTTCTTCCAGCTGCTGAATCCGTTTGGTCTGCTGGCAGGCGTAGTCAGTGTGGCGATGATCATCACCCAGGGCGCAACCTATCTGCAGATGCGTACTGTTGGTGAGCTGCATCTGCGTTCACGTGCAACGGCTCAGGTTGCTGCTCTGATCACACTGGTCTGCTTCGCGCTGGCAGGTGTTTGGGTGGTCTACGGTATTGATGGTTACGTGGTGACGTCTGCGATTAACCACGTCGCGCCGTCTAACCCGCTGACCAAAGAAGTGGCGCGTGAGGCCGGTGCATGGCTGGTGAACTTCAACGCGATGC
Organism: Enterobacter cloacae subsp. cloacae ATCC 13047; assembly: GCF_000025565.1. Lineage (NCBI taxonomy): Bacteria > Pseudomonadati > Pseudomonadota > Gammaproteobacteria > Enterobacterales > Enterobacteriaceae > Enterobacter > Enterobacter cloacae. The sequence continues at coordinate 3,042,654 of NC_014121.1, read as the reverse complement.
CTGTGCTGTGGGCTATTCCGGCGTTGGGTGTGTTGCTGCCGCTGCTGACGGTTCTGACGTCTCGTCTGGAAAAAGGCGCTCTGGCGTTCGTGTTCTCATCACTGACGCTGGCGTGCATCATCCTGACTGCAGGTATCGCTATGTTCCCATTCGTGATGCCATCCAGCACCATGCTGAATGCTAGCCTGACCATGTGGGATGCAACCTCCAGCCATATGACGCTGAACTTAATGACTTATGTTGCTTGCGTGTTCGTTCCGATTGTTCTGGCCTACACCATCTGGTGTTACTGGAAAATGTTCGGTCGTATCACTAAAGAACATATCGAAAGCAACACCCACTCTATGTACTAAGTAAGGAGCTGAATATGTGGTATTTCGCATGGATTTTAGGGACGCTTCTTGCCTGTGCTTTTGGTGTCATCACTGCCCTGGCGCTTGAGCACGTTGAAGCGACCAAAGCGGGTGAAGAAAAACACTAATGAAGATTATCGCAACGTTATATGCGGTAATGGATAAGCGCCCGTTACGGGCGCTTTCTTTAGTGATGGCATTACTGCTGGCAGGGTGTATCTTCTGGGACCCTTCGCGTTTTGCAGCGAAGACCAGCGAGCTTGAGATCTGGCACGGCTTTCTCATTATGTGGGCGGTGTGCGCAGGTGTGATCCACGGCGTAGGCTTTCGTCCGAAAGCGATTCACTGGCAGGGCATTTTCTGCCCGCTTATCGCCGATATCGTGCTGCTTGCTGGATTGATTTTCTTCTTCTTCTGAATAAGAAATGTCCGTTAACCATATGGGCTTACCCGAGCCCATAAAAATTTACTCTCCGTTTACTTTCTCCCATTCCAAACCATCATTCCCGCGCGTATAGTAGCGAAGTTTAAAGCATAAACTTTTGTTGCATTACCGGGATGTAAAGTGAATACAACGCTGTTTCGATGGCCGGTTCGTGTCTATTACGAAGATACCGATGCCGGTGGTGTGGTTTACCACGCCAGCTACGTTGCTTTTTATGAACGGGCACGCACAGAGATGCTGCGCTATCATCACTTTAGTCAACAGGTACTGTTGGCTGAGCGAGTTGCCTTTGTGGTACGCAAGATGACGCTTGAGTATTTTGCGCCTGCCAGACTCGACGATATGCTCGAAGTCCAAACTGAAATTACATCAATGCGCGGAACCTCGCTGGTTTTCACGCAGCGGATAGTCAATGCAGAGAACACCGTACTGAACTCAGCTGAAGTACTGATTGTCTGTGTTGATCCAACCATAATGAAGCCTCGTGCGCTTCCTAAGTCTATTGTCGCGGAGTTTAAGCAGTGACTGACATGAATATCCTTGATTTGTTCCTGAAGGCAAGCCTTCTGGTTAAACTTATCATGCTGATTTTGATTGGTTTTTCAATCGCATCCTGGGCCATCATCATCCAGAGAACGCGTATTCTCAATGCGGCTGGCCGTGAAGCGGAAGCGTTTGAAGATAAGTTCTGGTCGGGTATCGAACTGTCCCGTCTGTATCAGGAAAGTCAGGGTCGTCGCGATAGTCTCGCTGGCTCCGAACAAATTTTCTACAGCGGATTCAAAGAGTTTGCCCGTCTGCATCGCGCGAACAGCCATGCACCTGAAGCGGTGGTGGAAGGGGCCTCGCGTGCGATGCGTATCTCTATGAACCGCGAGCTGGAAAATCTCGAAACACACATTCCCTTCCTGGGAACGGTGGGGTCCATCAGCCCGTATATCGGCCTGTTTGGTACGGTGTGGGGGATCATGCACGCCTTTATCGCGCTGGGCGCAGTGAAGCAGGCGACGTTGCAGATGGTTGCACCGGGTATTGCAGAAGCACTGATTGCAACCGCTATCGGTCTGTTTGCGGCAATCCCGGCGGTTATGGCTTACAACCGTCTGAACCAGCGCGTGAATAAACTGGAACTGAACTACGACAACTTCATGGAAGAGTTCACCGCGATTCTGCACCGTCAGGCGTTTACCAGCACCGAGAGCAACAAGGGGTAAACCATGGCCAGATCGCGTGGACGAGGTCGTCGCGAACTCAAGTCCGAAATCAATATCGTTCCGCTGCTGGACGTACTGCTGGTGTTGCTGCTGATCTTTATGGCGACAGCGCCCATCATTACCCAGAGCGTGGAAGTTGATCTGCCGGATGCGACAGAATCACAGGCGGTAAGCACCAATGACGATCCTCCGGTCATCATTGAGGTTTCCGGCGTAGGGCAATACAGCGTCGTGGTAGAGAAAGATCGTATGGATCAGCTACCGCCGGAGCAGGTGATTGCTGAAGCGCAACGACGCCTGGAGTCAAATCCGAAAACGGTCTTCTTAATCGGTGGTGCGAAAGACGTGCCTTACGATGAAATTATTAAAGCGCTGAACTTGCTACATAGTGCGGGTGTTAAGTCTGTCGGCTTAATGACTCAGCCTATTTGATCATCCGCGTAGTTTTTGGGAACCGATAGTGTCAAAGGCAACCGAACAGAACGACAAGCTTAAGCGAGCGATAATCGTCTCCGCAGTGCTGCATGTGATCCTTTTTGCAGGGCTGATCTGGAGTTCGTTCGACGAGCATATTGATGCATCAGGCGGCGGTGGCGGTTCTTCTATCGACGCCGTCATGGTGGATCCCGGTGCGGTCGTGCAGAACTATAACCGTCAGCAACAGCAGCAGGCGAGTGCAAAACGGGCTGAAGAGCAGCGAGAAAAACAGGCGCAACAGCAAGCGGAGGAACTGCGTGAAAAGCAGGCCGCCGAGCAGGAACGTCTGAAGCAGCTTGAGAAAGAGCGTTTGCAGGCGCAGGAAGCCGCGAAAGAGCAGGCACAACAGCAGAAGCAAGCCGAAGAGGCCGCGAAGAAAGCCCAGGAACAGCAAAAGCAGGCGGAAGAGGCGGCAGCGAAAGCCGCAGCGGATGCCAAAGCACAGGCTGATGCCCAGGCGAAATTAGCGGCAGAAGCGGCGAAGAAAGCCGCTGCCGACGCCCAGAAGAAAGCGGAAGCGGAAGCCGCGAAGAAAGCCGCCGCTGATGCTCAGAAGAAAGCGGAAGCAGAAGCCGCGAAAAAGCCGCTGCTGATGCTCAGAAGAAGCGGAAGCCGAAGCCGCGAAAAAAGCGGCTCAGGAAGCCGAGAAGAAAGCGGCTGCCGAGGCTGCGAAGAAAGCCGCTGCTGCCGAGAAAGCTGCCGCAGAAAAAGCCGCCGCTGCTGAAAAGCGGCTGCGGAGAAGAAAGCTGCCGCCGAGAAAGCGGCTGCCGACAAAAAAGCTGCAGCTGAGAAGGCTGCTGCCGATAAAAAAGCGGCTGCTGAAAAAGCTGCAGCGAAAAAGGCTGCTGCAGAGAAAGCCGCTGCCGCTGCGGGCGTTGACGATCTGCTGGGCGATCTCAGTTCCGGTAAGAATGCGCCGAAAACAGGCGGTGGGGCGAAAGGAAACAACGCAGCACCGACAGGAAGTGGTAACACTAAGAGCAACGGTGCGACAGGGGCTGAAATCAATGGCTATGCTGCGCAGATTAAATCCGCTATCGAAAGCCGATTCTATGATGCGTCTTCCTATACCGGTAAAACGTGTACGCTGCGTATAAAACTGGCGCCGGACGGCATGCTTCTTGATATTAAGTCTGAAGGTGGGGATCCCGCTTTGTGTACTGCAGCTCAGGCTGCAGCACGTCAGGCGAAGATGCCTAAACCACCGTCTCAGGCAGTCTACGAAGTCTTTAAAAATGCACCGCTGGACTTCAAACCTTAAGTTACATTTTCCCCGTGCAAACGGGGAAAAATAGACCAGGTTTAGTCACAGGGTTTAGTAGTTTTGTCTATTTGGGTTTGTTAACATTCTGCTAAATTATCGTGGGTAAGGTTACCCAGATAAGGGAGATATGATGAAGCAGGCATTACGTGTAGCATTTAGTTTCTTAATGCTGTGGGCAGCTGTACTGCACGCAGAAGTACGTATCGAGATCACCCAGGGGGTGGACTCGGCACGCCCAATCGGTGTAGTTCCATTCCAGTGGGCTGGCCCTGGTGCGGCGCCTGAAGATGCCGGCGGCATCGTGGCAGCTGACCTGCGTAACAGCGGTAAATTCAACCCGTTAGATCGTTCTCGTCTGCCTCAGCAGCCGGGTAGCGCGCAGGAAGTTCAACCTGCCGCATGGTCTGCACTGGGCATTGATGCCGTGGTTGTGGGTCAGGTTACCCCTAACCCGGACGGCTCTTACAACGTGGCCTGGCAGCTGGTGGATACCGGCGGTGCACCGGGTACCGTTCTGGCTCAGAACTCTTACAAGGTCACTAAACAGTACCTGCGCTATGCGGCTCACGCTGCCAGCGATGCGGTATTCGAAAAACTGACCGGTATTAAAGGTGCGTTCCGTACCCGTATCGCCTATGTGGTACAGACCAACGGCGGCCAGTTCCCGTATGAGCTGCGCGTCTCTGACTACGACGGTTACAACCAGTTCCTGGTGAAACGCTCTTCTCAGCCGCTGATGTCTCCAGCCTGGTCTCCGGACGGGTCTAAACTGGCTTACGTGACCTTCGAAAGCGGTCGTTCTGCGCTGGTTATTCAGACGCTGGCTAACGGTGCTGTTCGTCAGGTGGCGTCGTTCCCACGTCACAACGGTGCGCCTTCGTTCTCGCCGGACGGCTCTAAGCTGGCCTTTGCGCTGTCCAAAACCGGTAGCCTGAACCTGTACGTGATGGACATTGGTTCTGGTCAGATCCGTCAGGTGACGGATGGTCGCAGCAACAACACGGAACCATCATGGTTCCCGGACAGCCAGAACCTGGCGTTTACCTCTGACCAGGCAGGCCGTCCACAAATCTATAAAGTGAACATCAACGGCGGGGCTCCGCAGCGTATCACCTGGGAAGGCTCTCAGAACCAGAACGCAGATGTGAGCAGCGACGGTAAATTTATGGTAATGGTCAGCTCCAACGGTGGGCAGCAGCACATTGCCAAACAAGATCTGGTAGCGGGTGGCGTCCAAGTTCTGTCGTCAACGTTCCTGGATGAAACGCCAAGTCTGGCACCTAACGGCACTATGGTAATCTACAGCTCTTCTCAGGGGATGGGATCTGTGCTGAATCTGGTTTCTACAGATGGGCGTTTCAAAGCGCGTATTCCGGCAACTGATGGACAGGTAAAATCCCCTGCCTGGTCGCCGTATCTGTAAATAATAATTAATTGATTACTAAAGGAATCATAGAAATGCAACTGAACAAAGTGCTGAAGGGGCTGATGATCGCTCTGCCTGTAATGGCAATCGCAGCGTGTTCTTCTAACAAGAACGCCAGCAATGACCAGAGCGGCGAAGGCATGATGGGTGCCGGCACCGGTATGGACGCGAACGGCAATGGCAACATGTCCTCTGAAGAGCAAGCGCGTCTTCAGATGCAGCAGCTGCAGCAGAACAACATCGTTTACTTCGATCTGGATAAATACGACATCCGTTCTGACTTCGCTGCGATGCTGGATGCTCACGCTAACTTCCTGCGTAGCAACCCGTCTTACAAAGTCACCGTAGAAGGTCACGCGGACGAACGTGGTACTCCAGAGTACAACATCTCCCTGGGTGAACGTCGTGCTAACGCTGTTAAAATGTACCTGCAGGGTAAAGGCGTTTCTGCTGACCAGATCTCCATCGTTTCTTACGGTAAAGAAAAACCTGCAGTACTGGGTCATGACGAAGCGGCTTACGCCAAAAACCGTCGTGCCGTACTGGTTTACTAAGAGAATTGCATGAGCAGTAACTTCAGACATCATCTGTTGAGTCTGTCGTTACTGGTTGGAATAGCGGCCCCCTGGGCCGCTTTTGCTCAGGCACCAATCAGTAGTGTCGGCTCAGGCTCGGTGGAAGACCGGGTCACTCAACTCGAGCGTATCTCTAACGCTCACAGTCAGCTTTTAACCCAACTCCAGCAACAACTTTCCGATAACCAAACTGATATCGACTCCCTCCGTGGTCAGATTCAGGAGAGCCAGTATCAGCTTAACCAGGTTGTGGAACGTCAAAAGCAGATCTTGCTGCAGATTGATAGCCTGAGCAGCGGGGGGGCAGCAGCGCAACCAGCAGCGGGCGATCAAAGCGGAGCGGCCACAGACGCGCCAGCGCCTTCAGCCGATGCCTCTGCTGCGACAGGGGCGCCTGTGCAGAGTGGTGACGCGAACACGGATTACAACGCGGCCATTGCACTGGTACAGGATAAATCGCGCCAGGATGATGCTATCGTTGCGTTTCAGAACTTCGTTAAGAAGTACCCGGATTCCACTTACCAGCCAAACGCAAATTACTGGCTGGGTCAGTTGAATTACAACAAGGGTAAAAAAGACGATGCGGCGTTTTATTTCGCTTCTGTGGTGAAAAATTACCCCAAATCGCCAAAAGCGCCTGATGCGATGTTTAAGGTCGGCGTGATCATGCAGGACAAAGGTGACACTGCGAAAGCCAAAGCGGTTTATCAGCAGGTGGTTGCAAAATTCCCGGGCACGGAAGGGGCCAAACAGGCGCAAAAACGTCTGAGTTCGATGGGATGATTATCGCATGACCAGAAATCGCGTTATTTCTGGTCGTGCAGCATGATTACTAAGCAGTTAAGTGATCTTCATCGAAATTTTTGTTGCGCAGAATTCTTAAATCAGTAATATATGCCGCCGTTGCCACGGGATATCAAACAACGTGAAAGCAGCGTAAAAGTGGGTCGTTAGCTCAGTTGGTAGAGCAGTTGACTTTTAATCAATTGGTCGCAGGTTCGAATCCTGCACGACCCACCACTTAAAGCAGTTCCGGCAGTACAGAGTGGGTGATTAGCTCAGTTGGTAGAGCATCTCCTTTACACGGAGGGGGTCGGCGGTTCGAGCCCGTCATCACCCACCACTCGGGTCGTTAGCTCAGTTGGTAGAGCAGTTGACTTTTAATCAATTGGTCGCAGGTTCGAATCCTGCACGACCCACCAATTTTAATGTCTTACTCAGATATTAAACGTGAAGGATAACGTTGCTTTAGCAACGGCCCGAAGGGCGAGGCGAAGCCGAGTCATCCTGCACGACCCACCACTTCAAACGTGGAACCGAGTAAAATCTTCGAAGTCAGCACCCGAATGGGTCGTTAGCTCAGTTGGTAGAGCAGTTGACTTTTAATCAATTGGTCGCAGGTTCGAATCCTGCACGACCCACCACTTCGAAGAAAAATCCCGCAAGGGGTCGTTAGCTCAGTTGGTAGAGCAGTTGACTTTTAATCAATTGGTCGCAGGTTCGAATCCTGCACGACCCACCAATGTTAAAAAGCGCCCTAAAGGCGCTTTTTTGCTATCTGCAATACAACAAATGCTCCGCACATCTATTCCCGGTGACTTTTCACTCCAGATTCGCTATCTTGTTTAGTATACAAAACACAGTTGCCCTGCGTTTTGCTATGTCAGGCAAAAGAAAGGCAATATTGTTAAGCCAGTAAAACGAGAAGCCATAATGAGCGTGATGTTTGATCCTGAAGCCGCAATCTATCCCTTCCCGCCGAAGCCTGTTCCGCTGAGCATGGATGAAAAGCAGTTCTACCGTGAGAAAATCAAGCGTCTTCTCAAAGAGCGAGATGCCGTGATGGTGGCACATTACTACACCGATCCGGAAATCCAGCAGCTGGCGGAAGAGACCGGAGGCTGTATTTCTGACTCTCTGGAGATGGCGCGCTTTGGTGCAAAACATCCTGCTTCCACGCTCCTGGTTGCGGGGGTGCGTTTTATGGGGGAAACGGCAAAAATCCTTAGCCCTGAAAAAACCATCCTGATGCCAACGCTGAACGCGGAGTGTTCACTGGATCTCGGCTGTCCGATTGACGAATTCTCGGCCTTCTGCGATGCCCATCCTGACCGGACCGTGGTGGTGTACGCCAATACGTCCGCTGCAGTGAAAGCGCGCGCAGACTGGGTTGTTACGTCGAGCATCGCCGTTGAACTGATTGAGCACCTGGACAGCCTGGGTGAGAAGATTATCTGGGCACCCGACCGCCATCTGGGAAGCTACGTCCAGAAGCAGACCGGGGCAGACGTGCTCTGCTGGCAGGGCGCCTGCATCGTTCATGACGAGTTCAAGACGCAGGCACTGTCCCGCATGAAGGCGCTTTACCCTGATGCCGCTATTCTTGTTCATCCTGAATCACCGCAGTCGATTGTCGACATGGCCAATGCCGTGGGTTCAACCAGCCAGCTTATTAATGCTGCCAGAACGTTGCCGCATAAGCAGCTTATCGTGGCGACCGATCGCGGTATCTTCTACAAGATGCAGAAGGCCGTGCCGGAGAAAGAGCTCCTCGAAGCGCCAACCGCAGGCGAGGGGGCCACGTGCCGCAGCTGTGCGCACTGCCCGTGGATGGCGATGAACGGCCTGAAAGCGATTGCCGAAGGGTTAGAAACCGGCGGTGCGGCGCATGAAATCCATGTGGATGCCGCTCTGCGTGAAGGCGCGTTAGTTCCACTTAACCGCATGCTGGATTTTGCGGCTACACTACGTACTTAATTCACTACGTCCCGGGGAAAAGATGGATTTTTTTAGCACACAAAACATTCTGGTTCATATACCGATTGGTGCAGGTGGCTATGACCTGTCATGGATTGAGGCCGTTGGCACGCTGGCGGGATTACTCTGTATCTGGCTCGCAAGCCTGGAGAAGATCAGCAATTACGCGTTCGGGCTCATTAACGTTACGCTGTTTGCGATTATCTTCTTCCAGATCCAGCTCTACGCAAGCTTGCTTTTGCAGCAGTTCTTTTTTGCGGCCAATATCTACGGGTGGTACGCGTGGTCTCGGCAGAACAGCCAGCAGGAGGCCGAGCTGCAGATCCGCTGGTTACCCTTGCCGAAAGCCATCGCCTGGTTTGTCGCGTGTGTGGTCGCCATTGGTTTAATGACGGTCTACATCAACCCGGTATTTGCTTTCCTGACCCGCATTGCTGTGGTGGCCATGTCCGGCATCGGGTTACAGGTGACAATGCCTGTGCTTCAGCCGGATGCTTTCCCGTTCTGGGATTCCTGCATGATGGTGTTGTCCATTGCGGCGATGATCCTGATGACCCGTAAATACGTTGAGAACTGGCTGCTGTGGGTCATCATCAATGTCATCAGCGTGGTGATTTTCGCCCTGCAGGGCGTCTATGCGATGTCTCTGGAATATCTGCTGTTGACCTTCATTGCCCTGAACGGAAGCCGGATGTGGATTAACAGCGCGCGTGAGCGAGGCTCTCACGCGCTCTCCAGTTAATGGTGGTGATGATGTGAATGGTCGGACTGCGCCTCATTCAGGTGGCAATCCGGCCCGTTACAGGGCTGGTACTCCATCTGGATGGTCGCGTGACCAATTTCATAGTGATGTTCAAGAAAGTGCTGGATGCGTTCGAGCAGCGCATCGTGGTCGTGCGGCGGGATCACCTGGACGTGCAACGTCATAACCGGTTTCTCGCCCACCAGCCAGACGTGTACGTGGTGGACGTTACGTACTTCAGGAACTGAACGATGCAGATTACGTTTTAACTCGGCGATATCCACAGAGGCAGGCGCCCCCTCAAGCAACTCATTGACGCTCTCCTTCAATAGCCGCCAGGCGCTGCGTAACACCAGACACGAGACCAGTACAGAAAGAATAGGGTCGACAGGCGTCCAGCCGGTGTAGAGGATCACCAGTGCGGCAACAATGGCTCCCACCGAGCCCAGTAAATCTCCCATCACATGCAGAGCGGCGGCGCGTACGTTAAGGTTCTTTTCGCCACTGCCGCGATGCAAAATCCAGAAGGCCAGAAGATTGGCAAGCAGCCCCGCCACGGCGATCGCCATCATTGTCATCCCGGCGACCGGCTGAGGGTGTCTGAAGCGCTGAATGGCCTCCCAGACGATAAGAAGGGTAATGACCACCAGCGCAATCGCATTAACAAACGCGGCAAGCGTCGTCAGCCTCAGCCAGCCGAATGTATGGCGTGCATTAGGAGGACGACGGGCAAACTGTACGGCCAGGAGGGCAAAAAGCAGCGCTGCTGCATCGGTAAGCATATGTCCGGCGTCAGCCAGCAGCGCCAGGGAGCCGGAGATCAAACCGCCGATGACCTCAATAATCATGAAGGTGGCGGTAACGCCGAAGGCCAGCAGCAAGCGTTTAGCGTTGTCGTCGCCGGAGGCGTGGGAATGTGTGTGAGCCATGTTATCTTTCCTGATTCGTTATTGTTATTAGTGTAGCGTTTTTAATAAGTTACTCAAAAAGAAAGGAGAGCCTGAGCTCTCCTTTCGCAGTTAAATCAATAACCGGTTACTGGGTTGTACCATCCGTTTTGGTATTGGCATCATCGCCCACTTTGTCATTCGCGTCCGGGCAACGGCCGTCTTTACACATCGTGTTTTTGTGAACCTCATCCTTGCTCATATTGTCATGATTCATGGTACCGGAGTCGGTACCATCAGGGTGCAGCATCGTGCCGCCGGTGTTCGTGTTCCCGTTATTAATTTGGCTGTTATCGACATTGTTCGGGGCGACATTCTGTTTGGCATCAGGGGCCACCTGGCCTGCTGACGCAGCCGCGTTAGCATCGCCGTTACCCGATGAGCTCGTTTCAGCCGCAAGAACGCTGCCGCTTGCCAGGGTGAGGGTTGCCGTCAGGAAGAGAGTTGCCAGTTTCGTCATTTTCATCATGGTGCTCCTGTTCTTGTCGTTACGCTGGATAACATTCTCCAACAGTGCATCTTTTTCAGAGGCGAAAGATCCCGCCAGACGGACTTACGTCAGTAGGGAATCGCGTTTAATAAAGCAAAAATGGTTGTTACAGTTAAAAAGCTTAGGTTAGATCTCGTTTTTCGCTATTTTGTGGCGATTTTTAGGCGAATTCCAGGAATTATCTGCGTGAAGTGTAAAACCGTGTTTACACTTCCTGGTCGACAAGATAGATTGAAAGGATTGCTTTCATTACTAAAGATATGGCAGAGCTGGAAAGAAGATGAATTATCAGAACGACGATTTACGCATTAAAGAGATCAATGAGTTATTACCTCCTGTAGCACTCCTTGAGAAATTCCCCGCCACTGAAAATGCCGCAAATACGGTTTCTCATGCTCGTAAAGCGATCCACAAGATCCTGAAAGGTAATGACGATCGTCTTCTGGTGGTGATTGGCCCGTGCTCTATCCACGATCCTGCCGCGGCAAAAGAGTATGCCGCGAGACTGCTTAAGCTGCGCGAAGAGCTTAAAGATGAGCTGGAAATTGTGATGCGCGTGTACTTTGAAAAGCCGCGCACCACCGTTGGCTGGAAAGGGCTGATTAACGATCCGCATATGGACAACAGCTTCCAGATTAACGACGGCCTGCGTATTGCGCGCAAGCTGCTGCTGGAGATTAACGACAGTGGCCTGCCAGCCGCCGGTGAGTTCCTGGATATGATCACGCCACAATATCTGGCAGACCTGATGAGCTGGGGCGCCATTGGCGCGCGTACCACTGAATCTCAGGTTCACCGTGAACTGGCGTCCGGCCTCTCTTGCCCGGTGGGTTTTAAAAACGGTACCGATGGCACCATCAAAGTCGCTATTGATGCCATCAATGCGGCAGGGGCACCACACTGCTTCCTGTCCGTGACCAAATGGGGTCACTCTGCCATTGTTAACACCAGCGGTAACGGTGACTGCCATATCATTCTGCGCGGCGGTAAAGAGCCTAACTACAGCGCAAAACATGTCGCGGAAGTGAAGGTCGGGCTGGAAAAAGCCGGGCTGCCGCCTCAGGTGATGATCGACTTCAGCCACGCCAACTCCAGCAAGCAGTTTAAAAAGCAGATGGAAGTCGGCGCAGATGTTTGTCAGCAGATTGCTGGTGGCGAGAAAGCGGTGATTGGGGTGATGATTGAAAGCCATCTGGTTGAGGGTAACCAGAACCTCGAAGGCAGCGAGCCGCTGGTCTATGGCAAGAGCGTGACGGATGCCTGCATTGGCTGGGAAGATACCGACGCCATCCTGCGTCAGCTGGCAAATGCGGTAAAAGCCCGTCGCGGTTGATTCTTCCGGCACAAATAAAAAAGCGCGGAAGGCTCCGCGCTTTTTTTATCTCCGGCGAAAATTACTTCGCTTTACCCTGGTTCGCAACAGCCGCGGCTTTCGCTGCGATCTCATCCGCGTTACCCAGATAGTAGTGTTTGATTGGCTTGAAGTTTTCGTCGAACTCATACACCAGCGGTACGCCAGTCGGGATGTTCAGTTCGAGGATCTCGTCTTCACCCATGTTGTCCAGGTATTTCACCAGCGCGCGCAGGGAGTTACCGTGAGCGGCGATGATCACGCGCTCACCGCTTTTCAGGCGTGGCAGAATGGTTTCGTTCCAGTAAGGAACAACGCGGTCAATGGTCAGCGCCAGGCTCTCGGTGGTTGGCAGCTCAGCGTCGGTCAGTTTCGCGTAACGCGGGTCGTGGCCCGGATAGCGCTCGTCATCTTTGGTCAGCTCTGGTGGGGTTACCGCGAAGCCGCGACGCCACTGTTTAACCTGCTCGTCACCGTATTTCTCAGCGGTTTCGGCTTTGTTCAGACCCTGCAGCGCACCGTAGTGACGCTCGTTCAGTTTCCAGGATTTCTCAACCGGCAGCCAGGCCTGATCCAGCTCGTCCAGCACGTTCCACAGGGTGTGGATGGCACGTTTCAGCACAGAGGTGTAAGCAAAATCAAAGCTGAAGCCTTCTTCTTTCAGCAGTTTACCTGCCGCTTTTGCTTCGCTTACGCCTTTCTCAGACAGATCAACGTCGTACCAACCGGTGAAGCGGTTTTCGTTGTTCCACTGGCTTTCGCCGTGGCGCACCAGAACCAGCTTAGTAATAGCCATCTCTTACTCCTCAAGCATTTTTAGAATGATAACAATTCTCATTATATTGCCGTGGCCGTGCCAGCAGCAACGCTTAACCCTAACCATAGCGAAAATAGTCTCTGAGTGTAAGGTGCTTGTGAATCCAGGGTTATGATTTTGTCTGCGATTGGCGCTATTTTCAGCAAGGCGTGCAGAAAAAAGCCCTCCAGGGGAGGGCTGACGATGTTGCGGCCGGAGGTTAAGCGTGCGGAGTAAAATGATACTCGGTGACGCTGACGTACTCTTCACCCGGGCGCAGGACACAGTCCGGCTGTGGCCATTCGGGATGGTTCGGGCTGTCCGGCAGGAACTCGCTTTCCAGCGCCAGACCTTGCCAGTCGCTGTACTCGCCGTGCTCACGTGCGGTTGTCCCGCCAAGATAGTTACCTGAGTAGAATTGCAGGGCAGGGGCGCTGGTGTAGACCGTCATCTGCAGTTTTTCATCCGCAGACCAGACCTGTGCAGCAGGCTGTTTCACATCGCCTTGTGCCTGCAGCAGGAACGCGTGGTCGTAACCTTTCACCTTGCGCTGATCGTCATCGCTCAGGAAATCCTGGGCGATGGATTTTGCGTTGCGGAAGTCGAAGCTGGTACCTTCCACGGGCTTCAGCCCCTGATACGGAATGCCCATCTCGTCCACCGGCAAATAGGCATCCGCAAGGATCTGCAGCTTATGGTTACGCACATCGCACTGATTACCGTCCAGATTGAAGTAGGCGTGGTTGGTCAGGTTGACCGGACACGGCTTATCGACCGTCGCACGGTATTCAATGGCGATACGGTTGTCGTCGGTCAGCGTAAAGCGTGCAAACGCGGTAAGGTTACCCGGGAATCCCTGGTCGCCATCCAGCGAGTCAAGTGAAAACAGCACTTCCCGGTCGTTTTGCTGGACAATTTTCCAGCGGCGTTTGTCAAATCCTTCCGGTCCACCATGCAGCTGGTTCTCACCCTGGCTTGGCAGCAACGTGTAGCGAACACCGTCGAGCTCAAAACGGCTTTTCGCAATGCGGTTCGCATAGCGCCCGACGGACGCACCAAGATAGGCGGCCTGGTTGATATACTGCTCAGGCGACGCGCAGCCGAGAAGGGTTTCGCGCACGCTGCCGTCTGGCATTGGTACGCGGGCGGAAAGTAGGGTGGCACCCCAGTCCATGAGCGTAACAACCATCCCCGCGCTGTTGCGCAGGGTTAACAGGCGATACGGCAGACCATCCGGTGCGAGGGTTGGCGTTTCGTTTAGCACTGTCCGGCTCCTTGTGATGCTTTACAAACATAGAACGTTTCTTTAATGCCCGTTTTGGCTTCGTACTGTTTCTCCACCGCCGACTGGACGGCCGGGACGAGATCTTCCGGCACCAGAGCGACGATGCAGCCACCAAAACCACCGCCCGTCATGCGTACACCGCCTTTATCGCCGATGACCGCTTTGACAATCTCCACCAGGGTATCGATTTGCGGAACGGTGATTTCGAAGTCATCGCGCATGGAGGCGTGGGACTCTGCCATCAGTTCCCCCATACGTTTCAGATCTCCTTTGGCCAGCGCGGAAGCGGCTTCAACGGTTCGGGCGTTTTCGGTCAGCACATGACGAACGCGTTTTGCTACTACCGGATCCAGCTCGTGCGCCACTTTGTTGAATTCATCAAGCGTCACGTCGCGCAGGGCCGGCTGCTGGAAGAAGCGTGCGCCGGTTTCGCACTGCTCGCGGCGGGTGTTGTACTCGCTGCCCACCAGCGTACGTTTAAAGTTGCTGTTGATAATCACGACCGCGGCACCCTTTGGCAGGGGAACGGCTTTGGTTCCAAGCGTTCGGCAGTCAATCAGTAACGCATGCTCTTTTTTGCCCAGCGCGGAGATAAGCTGGTCCATGATGCCGCAGTTGCAGCCCACAAACTGATTCTCCGCTTCCTGGCCGTTCAGTGCAATTTGCGCCCCGTCCAGCGGCAGATGGTACAGCTGCTGGAAGACGGTTCCCACCGCCACTTCCAGGGATGCCGACGAGCTTAAACCGGCCCCTTGTGGCACGTTGCCGCTGATGACGAGATCCGCACCGCCAAAATTCTTGTTACGCTTTTGCAGATGTTTCACCACGCCGCGCACATAGTTGGACCACTGCTGGCTGTCGTGGATAACAATCGGGGCATCGAGGGAAAACTCGTCCATCTCATTACCGTAATCCGCCGCAATCACGCGCACTTTGTGGTCATCGCGCTTTGCGCAGGCGATCACCGTCTGGTAATCAATGGCACAGGGCAGAACAAAACCGTCGTTGTAGTCGGTGTGTTCACCAATCAGGTTTACGCGGCCAGGTGCCTGGATAACGTGGGTGGCAGGGTAGCCAAATTTTTCAGCAAACAGGGATTGTGTTTTATCTTTCAGACTCATTTATTAGACTCCTGATTCGCGATAATGGACATCGCTAACGGCACGCAGGCGTTCTGCGGCCTGTTCTGCCGTCAGGTCACGCTGGGTTTCCGCCAGCATTTCATAGCCCACCATAAATTTACGCACCGTCGCAGAACGCAGCAGCGGCGGATAGAAATGGGCATGCAACTGCCAGTGTTGATTCTCTTCGCCGTTAAACGGTGCGCCGTGCCAGCCCATTGAGTACGGGAAGGAGCACTGGAACAGATTGTCGTAACGGCTGGTCAGCTTTTTCAGCGCCAGCGCAAGATCGTCACGCTGTGCGTCGCTGAGATCCGTAATGCGCTGAACATGTGCTTTAGGCAGCAGCAGCGTTTCAAAGGGCCATGCCGCCCAGTACGGCACAACGGCCAGCCAGTGTTCCGTTTCGACCACAGTACGGCTACCGTCGGCCAGTTCACGCCGGGTGTAGTCCACCAGCATCGGGGAGCCGTTTTCCGCGTAATAGGCTTTTTGCAGGCGATCTTCTCGTTCGGCTTCGTTGGGCAGGAAACTGTTCGCCCAGATCTGCCCGTGTGGATGCGGGTTAGAGCAGCCCATCGCGGCGCCTTTATTTTCGAATACCTGCACCCACGGATAAGTCTGGCCCAGCTCCGCAGTTTGTGCCTGCCAGGTGCTCACCACCTCTTTCAGCGCATCAACGCTAAGCTCCGGTAGCGTTTTGCTGTGATCGGGCGAGAAGCAGATCACGCGGCTGGTTCCCCGGGCGCTTTCACAACGCATCAGCGGATCATCGCTCTGCGGCGCGTCCGGCGTGTCGGTCATGAGCGCGGCAAAATCGTTGGTGAAAACGAAGGTGCCTTTGTAGTCCGGGTTTTTATCTCCCGTTACGCGGGTGTTGCCCGGACACAGGAAGCAGTCCGGGTCGTGCTGTGGCAGCGTCTGTTTTGCAGGCGTCTCTTGCGCCCCCTGCCAGGGGCGCTTGGCGCGATGCGGAGACACCAAAATCCATTGCCCGCTAAGCGGGTTAAAACGACGATGCGGATGATCGACGGGATTGAATGAAGTCATGACGGATCCTTAGTCCGGATAACCTTGTGGGTGGCGAGACTGCCAGTGCCAGGTATCCTGTGCCATTTCATCCAGCGTGCGGGTAACACGCCAGTTAAGCTCTTTATCGGCTTTGGTTGCATCAGCCCAGTATGCCGGGAGGTCTCCTTCGCGGCGGGGGGCGAAGTGATAGTTGACCGGCTTACCGCAGGCTTTGCTGAAAGCGTTAACCACATCCAGCACGCTGCTGCCAATACCGGCGCCGAGGTTGTAAATATGCACGCCCGGTTTGTCGGCCAGCTGCTGCATTGCCGCCACGTGGCCGTCGGCCAGATCCATAACGTGGATGTAATCACGCACGCCGGTGCCATCTTCAGTTGGATAGTCATTGCCGAACACCGCCAGCGACTCGCGGCGGCCCACCGCCACCTGTGCGATATACGGCATCAGGTTATTCGGAATACCCTGCGGATCTTCACCCATATCGCCTGACGGATGGGCGCCGACCGGGTTGAAGTAGCGCAGCAGGGCGATGCTCCACTCCGGTTGTGCTTTTTGCAGGTCGGTCAGGATCTGTTCCACCATCAGTTTGCTTTTGCCGTACGGGCTTTGTGGCGTACCGGTGGGGAAGCTTTCAACGTAAGGAATTTTGGGCTGATCGCCGTAGACGGTGGCGGATGAGCTAAAGATGAAGTTTTTGACGTTCGCCGCGCGCATGGCGGAGATAAGACGCAGGGTACCGTTGACGTTGTTGTCGTAATACTCAAGCGGCTTCGCGACCGACTCACCGACCGCTTTCAGGCCAGCGAAGTGGATCACCGTTTCAATGGCGTGGTCGTGGAGGATCTCGGTCATCAACGCTTCATTGCGGATGTCACCTTCGACGAAAGTCGGCTGTTTTCCGCCAAGACGTTCAATCACAGGCAGCACGCTGCGCTTACTATTGCACAGGTTGTCGAGGATGATGACATCATGACCGTTTTGCAGCAGTTGCACACAGGTATGACTTCCTATGTAACCGCTACCACCTGTTACCAGAACTC
The DNA here is from genome assembly GCF_000025565.1 of Enterobacter cloacae subsp. cloacae ATCC 13047. Lineage (NCBI taxonomy): Bacteria > Pseudomonadati > Pseudomonadota > Gammaproteobacteria > Enterobacterales > Enterobacteriaceae > Enterobacter > Enterobacter cloacae. The sequence goes on along the minus strand of NC_014121.1, from coordinate 3,025,339 downwards.
GCATATTTCGCTCCATTAGGCTTATGGTATGTAATAACCATAGCATAACAGAGACGTGAAAAGTGTGACATGGGATAAATTAGTGGAATCGTTTACACTGTTTTTCAAACCCGCTTTTTTTTGATCCAGTCGCATTGTAGATCAAAGAGATAAAGAAGTATCACTGCAGGTTATCTGAAAAGCGGAGGGCGGCGCCCTCCGGAAGTTAATCGATTTTGCTCAGCAGGTAACGATAGTGCTCACCGTCCGGGATAAACTCCAGACGGTGCGTGATGCAGGCCGGTGCGTCTTCAGCATGATGTGAGACAAACAGTAACTGGGTCTCACCTTCGCCAATCAGCACATCCACAAAGCGACGGATCAGCTGGCGGTTCAGCGGATCCAGCCCCTGAAGCGGCTCATCGAGGATCAGCAGCGTCGGGTGTTTCACCAGCGCCCGGACGATCAATGCCAGACGCTGCTGCCCCCAGGACAGACTGTGAAACGGCGCGTCAGCGACCCGGTTGTCCATCCCCAGAATATCCAGCCACTGCTGGGCCAGCTTGTGCTGTTTGTCCGATACCGCCTGATAAATACCGATGGAATCAAAGTACCCGGAGAGGATCACATTGCGTACGGTGGTGCTGACCCGGTAATCCAGATGCAGGCTGCTGCTGACATAGCCGATATGCTTTTTGATATCCCAGATGGTTTCACCGCTTCCGCGACGGCGGCCAAACAGGGTCAGATCGTTGCTGTAGCCCTGCGGGTGATCGCCGGTGATCAGACTCAGCAGCGTCGATTTCCCCGCGCCGTTGGGACCGACAATCTGCCAGTGTTCGCCCGGATTAACCGTCCAGCTGAGATGATTCAGGATCGGACGATCGTCATAAGAGACCACCCCGTCACGCAGCATAATCCGCGGCTGATTGGGATCTAAAGCGAGACGTACCGAAGGGGCGTCGGGGTCGGGCAGGGTAATGCCGTCGAGCTTTTCGCTGTGCGCCAGTTGGGCAATCAACGCCTGCTTCAGTAGTACCGATTTTTCGCCGGTTTCGGTAAGGCTGCAGTCCGCCAGCACCCCGGCGTTCTGCACAAAATCCGGGATTTCATCAAAACGGTTAAGCACCAGCACAAGGGTGTAGCCCTGCTGGTTAAGCGAGGCCAGCAGGTCCGCCAGCTGGGCGCGGGACTGCACGTCCAGACCGTCGAACGGCTCATCCAGGATTAACAGCTCAGGTTCACTCATCAGCGCCTGGCAGAGCAGCGTTTTACGCGTCTCGCCGGTAGAAAGGTATTTGAAGCGGCGGTTGAGAAGGGCGGTGATGCCAAACTGCTCCGCCAGCTGCTGACAACGGGCGGGATTGTTGACTTCATCCAGAATAATTTCTGCCGTTGTGCGGCCCGTGTCTTCTTCGCCCGGGCTGAGGAGGTCCGTATTGTTACGCTGCCATTCATCGCTCACCAGCTTCTGCAGCTGTTCAAACGACAGGCGCGTCGTACGCGTAAAATGGCTCTGGCGTTCTCCTTTAAGCAGGATGAGCTCTCCGGCCAGCGCCCGGGCCAGCGCGGACTTGCCGCTTCCGTTGGTGCCCACAAATGCCCAGCTTTCACCCGCATGGAGTGTTAAATCTGGCAGCGTCAGCGTTCGGGTATCGCCAAGACGAAACGTACCTTGCGAAATATGCAATGATGACATGATTTATCCCATTTTTTGCAGCATCAGATGTCAGGGATACTCACTGTCGACACGCTTGTCAATCCGCTCAGCACAATGTGGCGATAATTACCCGGTCTGCGTTGAAATATGCGGTGACTACAGCACCTTCTTCTAATTCGTGCGCCTCGCTCAGGGCAACCGTCGCGCACAGCACCTGGCCGTCCGGCAGGGTCATCAGGACCTCACACTGCGCTTCACCACGTTCAATGCGCTGGATGGTGCCCTGCAGCTGGTTGTCTGCCGCTTTGGCGCGTTCGGCATCGCGCGTCACTGCGACCCATGGCGCTTTCAGCAACACCAGCACCTCCTTGCCTTCATCCAGCCCCAGACGCTCTCCGCTTTGGGCGGTAATCGCGGCTTTCAGGCGGGTGGTGCCGTCGGCAAGCAGGATCTCGATATGTTGCTGCACCTGCCCGTTATCGCGCGCGGTGACCGTGCCAAACCACTGGTTGCGGGCGCTGGTCTGGAGTGAGAAGCGAGAAATGGCGGCTAACAGGCTGTCCAGCGGGAGGTTATCATCGTCACTTAGCACATCGAACGCTTTCTGCTGGATCTGGGCCAGCAGGTCATAAAGCTGAATCAGACGCTGGCCGTAGCGGGTCAGCACGGCGCCACCGCCCCCTTTGCCGCCCGTGGCTCGCTCAACCAGCATCTGCTCGCTCAGGGTATTCATGTCGTTGATCGCGTCCCAGGCGCTTTTATAACTAATGCCCGCGTTCTTTGCCCCCTGGCTTATTGAACCCGTTTGTTCTATTTGTTTAAGCAGGGCGATACGTCGCGGATCGGCGAAAAGCTTCTGCTGAAGTCGTAGGGTAAGGAGAATTTCAGCCTGCATAACGGAGTGTCCTGACAAAAGGGCTATTGTGAACCAAATGGCACAGGGCGCAAAGGGGACCGCACAAAAGGGGATGTTTTTCTTACTTTTCAGGGTAGAATAAGCCGTCCACAATATCTGGAGAAAACCATGTTAGAGTTGTTGAAAAGTCTGGTATTCGCCGTGATCATGGTACCAGTAGTGATGGCCATCATCCTCGGTGCCATCTACGGCCTGGGTGAAGTGTTCAACGTCTTTTCGAACATTGGTCACAGAGACCGCGCTAAAAAGCAGCACTGATTCCCCACATAACGCCCGGCTTGCCCGGGCGTTTTGCTCTCAAGTATTTTTCGTCATCGCCGATATGATTTAAAGCATCCGGTAATTGTACCTCTTGATCGGTACGATTTAACGCTGGGATATCTCCGGCGTTGTCGTTATATTATTGCGTATATAACGAAACTCACAGGAGCTACAGATGGCACGTACAGGGTTACGCTTTTTCGCAGGGGCAACGCTGGCACTTTCGCTGACCGGACACGCGCTGGCCGACGAAGGTAAAATTACGGTTTTTGCGGCGGCGTCGCTGACGAATGCGATGCAGGATATTGCTGCTGCGTATAAAAAAGAGAAGAACGTCGACGTCGTCTCCTCTTTCGCGTCTTCTTCTACACTGGCGCGCCAGATAGAAGCGGGGGCACCGGCCGATCTGTTCATCTCTGCCGATCAGAAATGGATGGATTACGCCGTTGAGAAGAAAGCCGTGGATACAACAACCCGCGAAACGCTGCTGGGGAATAGCCTTGTCGTGGTCGCGCCAAAAGCCAGTCCGCAGGGTGACATCACCATCAACAAAGAGACTCACTGGACGCGTCTTCTGAACGGTGGCCGGCTGGCAGTGGGCGATCCGGACCATGTACCGGCTGGGATTTACGCGAAAGAGGCCCTGCAGAAACTGGGCGCGTGGCAGACACTGTCATCAGATCTGGCGCCGGCGGAAGACGTACGCGGTGCGCTGGCGCTGGTGGAGCGCAATGAGGCTCCGCTGGGCATTGTCTACGGCTCGGATGCCGTTGCCAGCAAGGGGGTCAAAGTGGTTGGCACGTTCCCGGAAGACGCCCACAAGAAAGTGGAATATCCTGTTGCGATTGTTGATGGACATAAAAATGCGACCGTGACGGCCTTCCAGGCGTACCTGAAGGGGCCGGAAGCGTCCGCAATCTTTAAACGTTATGGATTTACGACTCACGAATGATATTGACCGATCCTGAATGGCAGGCTGTACTGCTGAGCCTGAAAGTCTCTTCCCTGGCGGTTGCGCTAAGTTTGCCCTTTGGGATCTTTTTTGCCTGGTTGCTGGTGCGCTGTAAGTTTCCCGGCAAAGCGCTACTTGACAGCGTTCTCCATCTTCCGCTGGTATTGCCGCCCGTCGTGGTGGGATATCTGCTGCTGGTGTCCATGGGCCGACGCGGGTTTATCGGCCAATGGCTGTACGACTGGTTCGGGCTGACCTTTGCCTTTAGCTGGCGCGGTGCGGTGCTGGCCGCGGCGGTGATGTCATTTCCGCTGATGGTGAGGGCTATCCGCCTGGCGCTGGAAGGGGTGGATATCAAACTGGAACAGGCCGCCCGCACGCTGGGTGCCGGGCGCTGGCGCGTCTTTTTCACCATTACGCTACCGCTCACGCTGCCGGGCATTATTGTCGGTACGGTACTGGCCTTTGCCCGTTCGCTGGGTGAATTCGGTGCCACCATTACCTTTGTTTCGAACATCCCCGGTGAAACGCGGACGATCCCTTCGGCCATGTATACGCTGATACAGACGCCAGGTGGCGAAGGTGCTGCGGCGCGTCTGTGTGTTATCTCAATTGTGCTGGCGCTGATATCGCTGCTGGTCTCTGAATGGCTGGCGCGACTCAGCCGCGAGCGGATGGGGAAATAGTTATGCTGGAACTCCATTTCACCCAGACGCTGGGAAACCACACCCTTACACTGGACGAGACGCTGCCTGCCACCGGCATCACCGCCATCTTTGGGGTCTCCGGCGCCGGGAAAACCTCGCTCATTAATGCGATCGGTGGCCTGACACGTCCTCAGGCAGGGCGCATTGTGGTGAATAATCGCGTCCTGAATGACGTTGAAAACAAGATTTACCTGACGCCGGATAAACGGCGTATTGGCTATGTGTTTCAGGATGCGCGGTTATTCCCGCACTACAGCGTGCGCGGGAATCTGCGTTACGGCATGGCCAAAAGCATGGCCGCGCAGTTTGACAAGCTGGTGGCGCTGCTGGGCATTGAGCCACTGCTTGACCGGTTGCCTTCCTCGCTCTCCGGCGGTGAGAAACAGCGGGTGGCGATAGGGCGCGCGTTGCTCACCGCCCCCGAACTCCTGCTGCTTGATGAGCCGCTGGCCTCGCTGGATATTCCGCGTAAACGTGAACTCCTGCCGTATCTCCAGCGCCTGGCGCGTGAAATCAAGATCCCGATGCTGTACGTCAGCCACTCCCTGGATGAAATTCTGCATCTGGCGGATAACGTACTGGTGCTGGAAAACGGCAGCGTAAAGGCGTTTGGCAATCTTGAAGAGGTCTGGGGCAGTAGCGTCATGCACCCGTGGCTGCCCCGGGAGCAGCAGAGCAGTATCCTGAAGGTGAGCGTGCTGGAGCACCACCCGCATTACGCGATGACCGCCCTGGCATTGGGCGACCAGCACCTGTGGGTGAATAAAATCGACACGCCCCTGCAGTCGGCGCTGCGTATTCGTATTCAGGCGTCGGATGTCTCTCTGGTTTTACAGCCTCCGCTGCAGACCAGTATCCGAAATATCCTGCGCGCGAAGGTCGCCGAGTGTTTTGATGATAACGGTCAGGTAGAGGTGCAGCTTGAGGTGGGGAGCAGGACGCTCTGGGCACGGATCAGTCCGTGGGCCAGGGATGAGTTAGGGATCAAACCTGGCCTGTGGCTTTACGCGCAAATCAAGAGCGTCTCCATTACCACCTGATTACAGCAGGTGGGTATAAATATACTGCGCGATGCTGTCGGTGGTGTTATCGCCAATCACCACGTTAGCGCGCGCTTTCACCGCGTCATCGGCATTGCCCATTGCCACGCCCGTTCCGGCGGCTTCCAGCATGCTGATGTCGTTGTAGTTATCGCCAAAGGCGATTACATCCTGCATTGACCACCCCTGAGACTCCACGAACTGCGTCAGGCGTTTACCTTTGCTGTTGCCTTTACGGGCAATATCCACCTGGTCATGCCAGGACCATTCGCACTCCAGACCCAGCGCCTGTTCAACGTGTTTCGCGAAGGTATTCAGTTTGGTGGTATCTTCATCGGTCAACGCGAATTTCCAGATAGCCTCAACATCCTGAGCCGCCTGGCGCAGGGAAGAGACCTGGGTAAAGACCGGACGCTGCGCTTCTGGCAGAGACAGAGCCCAGTTGGTGGTGCGGATAACGTGGCCGGTCGGGCGCTCATAGACCATCGCATTATCGACATACATCAGGCCGTGGATCGCATGTTCATCCAGCAGATCTATTAACTGCAATGCCTGGGGAACCGGCAGCGGGTCGGATTCTAAAACCTTTTTTGCTTGATAATCATACAAATAAGTGCCATTACAACAAATTGCAGGTGTATCTAACGCCAGTGCCTGATAAAAAGGGTGAATGGCAACGTGATGTCGACCCGTTACGATAAGGAGTTGATAACCCACTTCCTGCGCGCGTTTAAGCGCTTGAAGGGAGGAGGGGAGAAGGGTTTTTTGCGGCGTCAGTAAGGTACCGTCTAAATCCAGAGCAATCACACGCGAGGTCATTTGTTTTTCCGGGTTAATATTGAATTTACGATCTGATGGGATGGTACACCGAGAGGCGAACGCGTCAAAATTCCCGTCGACAATTCAGCATTCACCGTCAAAAGTTAACTACTTTCATGCGCAGTGAGGAGTGAATATTCATGAAACAAACCGTTTATACCGCCAGTCCTGAAAGCCAGCAGATCCACGTCTGGCGTTTAAATGCCGAGGGGACCCTCACGCTGGTGCAGGTTGTTGATGTGCCAGGTCAGGTACAACCAATGGCGATCAGCCCGGATAAACGTTTCTTGTACGTGGGTGTGCGCCCGGAGTTTCGCGTGCTGGCCTACCGCATCTCTCCGGATGACGGCGCGCTGACTTACACTGCGGAAGCGCCATTGCCGGGTAGTCCAACCCACATCTCAACCGATCGCCAGGGCAACTTTGTTTTCAGCGGCTCCTATAACGCGGGCTGTGTCAGCGTGACGCGTCTGGAAGAGGGCATTCCGGTCGAAACCGTGGATGTGGTTGAAGGGCTGGAAGGCTGCCACTCGGCGAATATCTCCCCGGACAACCGCACGCTGTGGGTACCGGCGCTGAAGCAGGATCGTATCTGCCTGTTTACCCTGAGCGACGATGGTCACCTGGTGGCGCAGAATCCGGCTGAAGTGACCACTGTAGAGGGGGCAGGCCCGCGTCATATGGTCTTCCATCCAAACCAACAGTACGCCTACGTGGTCAACGAGCTGAACAGTTCAGTGGACGTCTGGGAACTGAAAGATCCTAACGGGCAGATTGAGTGCGTGCAGACGCTGGATATGATGCCGTCTGACTTCTCGGATACCCGCTGGGCGGCGGATATTCACATTACGCCGGATGGTCGCCATCTCTACGCCTGTGACCGTACTTCCAGCCTGATCACCATCTTTAGCGTCTCGGAAGACGGCAGCGTGCTGGCAGTAGAAGGCTTCCAGCCGACGGAAACGCAGCCGCGTGGCTTTAATATCGATCACAGCGGTAAATACCTGATTGCAGCGGGGCAGAAGTCTCACCACATCGCGCTGTACGAAATCAAAGGCGAGCAGGGCCTGCTGGAAGAGAAAGGGCGCTATGCGGTAGGCCAGGGGCCAATGTGGGTAGTGGTTAACGCTCACTAAGCGGCTTAAAACAAAAAACCTCGCGAACGCGAGGTTTTTTTATGCCCGATGGTACTGCATTAACGGACAGGCCGGGTAAGGCGAAGCCGCCACCCGGCAAAACAGATTACTGCTTCGGCTCAGCAACCACTTTGCTACCCAGACCGCGGTTGTTGTATTCCCACATGCGGTTGAAGTTAGCGTCGTTCAGGTTGCGCTGCACGTTTCCTTTATCGTCCACGGAACCGGTATTGCCGGAGAATGGACGTTTGGAGATGGCGGCGTCAGCCCATGGTTTTGCCACGTTGAAACCTTCGTTGATAACGCTGTCGCGGATCACAACCTGACCGTTGGTTGCAGAGTCCACGTCCAGGGAGCGACCCAGCTGCGCCACGCCGTCACCGGAGGCGTTGAAGCGGCTGTTGACGGCGAGGAAGCCGTAGAACAGGTTAGACTGTGTCGCTGGCGCAAAGACATAACCTTCCTGCTGGGTACGTGAGTTCACGACGCGGAAATCGGTGTTATCAAATACCACCGCGCCACGACCGGAGACCATATCCACATCACCTTCGATGTAGCTGTTGGTCACCAGCGTACGGGTCAGACGGTTATTCTGCAGGGTGTTCTGTACGCCGCTGTTGGTCACGAAGAAGGTGTTCTGACGACCCAGAATATTCACGTTGTTGATCTGCACTTTGTCGCCATCGCTACGCAGCGCCACGGCCTGGTGGTTACCCGCATCAGCGCTGTCGCCCAGGGTGTTCTGAATGGTCAGGTTCTGCAGTTGCAGACCGTTGTTCTGAGACCAGACGACCGCAGAACACATCACGCCAATGGTAGCGGCACGCTTGCTCTGGCAGTTATCAAACATATACCAGGCTGGTTTGCCCGGCATGTATTTACCCGCCGGGTTGACCAGGTGACGCCAGGTGGTGCTGTCCATTTCGGAATCAATCGCCAGACCAATTTTAACGTCGATGGCTTTTTCGCCCAGACCGTAAAGGGTGATGCTGCCCGGTGCTGCCGGAATGTAAACGGTACCTTCATATTCACCTGGCATGATCGCGATGTACTGGCGAGATGCGCTGTGTTTGGTGATGGCAGCGTCAACCGCAGCCTGAATAGAGGTATGCGTCACGCCCTGCGCCCCTGCCGGACCCACAACAAAGTTTGGCTGCTTCGGCAGGTTAATAGAAGACGGCGTCCACGGCGCAGCGTTTGGATCCATCGCGGAGAAGTAGTGCGCGCGATCGAAGTTTTTCGCTTCATCAGCGGACAAAATCGGACGGGACGCGGTGCCTGGCGCGACCTGCTCAGAAGGTCGCTGATCCGGTGGCGTTGAACTGCATGCGGATAATGTCACGCCAAAGGCGAGTGCCAACGCCAGACGGGAAATCCTGGAAATGTTCAAGGTGAAGCTCCTGGGTATGCAAGTCTTAAACGAGATAGACGAAATAGCCTGCTTTTTTATACTAAGTTGAGCGAAACGGGAAGATAAAAAGGGGAAAAGTTGCATTTTTCGCCCGCAGGGGGCGGGAAAGTCGTCACAAATAAATAACATTTTCATAAAGGCGGTTGACAGCAGCCAGCAGATGAAAATAAATGTCTATACAACCCATGACAAGTGAAAGGCTTATGCTGCAACTTCATCCTGACGATGTGATATGGCGAAATGCGCGACTGGCGACAATGGTTCCTGGTGAAGAATCTTATGGCCTGCAAGCGCATCATGCCCTTGTGGTGCGCGGTCAAACCCTTCTGGCCGTTATTCCTGAAGCAGACCTCCCTTCCGGGCATGATAAATGCGTCGATCTCGGTGGACGCCTGGTCACGCCGGGTCTTATCGACTGCCATACCCACCTGGTGTTTGGCGGCAATCGCGCGGCGGAGTGGGAGCAGCGTCTCAACGGTGTCTCCTATCAGACCATCAGCGCACAGGGGGGCGGAATTAACGCCACCGTCTCGGCAACCCGCGACAGTTCGCCGGAAAATTTGCTTACACTGGCGCAGCAGCGGCTGGAGCGGTTAATGAATGAAGGGGTGACCACCCTGGAAATCAAATCCGGCTACGGTCTTAACGCCGCGGCTGAAGAAAAAATGCTGCAGGTCGCACGCCAGCTCAGCCTGAGTAATCCGGTTGAGATCAGCCCAACCCTGCTGGCGGCACATGCGGTTCCGGCGGAATACCGCCACGATCCAGACGCGTACCTTACCCTGGTGTGCGAGCAGATCATGCCCGAACTGTGGCAAAAAGGGCTGTTCGAAGCGGTGGATGTTTTTTGTGAAAACGTCGGCTTCACGCCAGCACAAACCGAGCGGCTTTTCCTGGCCGCCCGCGCACGGGATATTCCGGTGAAAGGGCACGTGGAGCAACTTTCTAACCTGGGCGGTGCGGCGCTGGTCAGCCGATTTAAAGGGTTATCTGCCGATCATATCGAATACCTGGATGAGAAGGGTGTTCAGGCCATGGCGCAAAGCGGCACGGTTGCGGTACTGCTGCCCGGCGCGTTCTATTTTCTTCAGGAGCGTCAGCGTCCACCGGTTGAACAGCTCCGGGCGCAGGGCGTACCGATGGCGGTCGCCACGGATTACAACCCTGGCACCAGCCCGTTCGCGAGCATTCATCTGGCCATGAACATGGCCTGCGTACAGTTTGGCCTGACGCCTGAAGAGGCCTGGGCTGGCGTCACGCGACATGCCGCGCAAGCGCTGGGGCGTGGAACAACGCACGGGCAGTTAAAGGCCGGTTTCATGGCTGATTTTATCGTCTGGGATGCAGACCATCCGGTAGAAATGGTTTACGAGCCGGGACGCAATCCGCTGTATCAACGCATTTTCCGGGGGGAGGCAGTATGAGTTGGCAGCCCGTTGCTAAGACCGTCTGGCAGGGGCGCGACGACAGCGCCGAGGCCAGCAACGCAAAACGTATTTTTCAGACCATACGCCAGCCGTCGCAATTTACCCCGGTTTCATCCGCGATTGCGCTGATAGGCTTTGCCTGTGATGAAGGAGTAAGGCGTAATCAGGGCAGGCAGGGGGCGGCGCAGGCTCCCGACGTGCTGCGTAAGGCGCTGGCGAACATGGCAACGCATTCCGGCCACGAACGGCTGGTGGACATGGGGTCGGTTTACGTTGAGGATGACCAACTGGAAGAGGGCCAACAGGCACTGAGCGTTGCCGTGGTCACCTGTCAGCAGGCTGGCATGCGTACGCTGGTGTTGGGCGGCGGACACGAGACCGCCTGGGCCCACGGCCGTGGTATTCTTGAGGCGTTCCCGAATGAGCGCGTGGCGGTCATCAACCTGGATGCGCATCTTGATTTGCGCAAGGCCGAACGGGCCACCTCCGGCACCCCGTTTCGTCAGCTGGCGAACTACTGTGCTGACCATGCGCGGGAATTTCAGTACGCCTGTTTTGGCGTCAGCCGCGCGGCGAACACCCAGGCGCTGTTTGACGAGGCTGAACGGCTTAACGCCACGCTGGTGGACGATCTGCATTTCCACCGGGAGGCGCTACCAGCGCTGGAACAGGTGCTGGCGCAGGCCGATCGTGTTTACCTCACCATTGATCTGGACGTTCTGCCCGCAGCCGAGATGCCCGCCGTGTCAGCCCCCGCGGCGTTAGGCGTGCCTGCGCGGGATCTCCTGCCCGCGATAGAGCGCATTTGCCGTAGCGGAAAACTGCAGGCCGCCGATCTGGTAGAATTTAACCCTCACTACGATCGGGACGGACAGGGGGCGAAGCTTGCCGCCCGTCTGGCCTGGCAAATTGCTCACTGGTGGGCATAACAACATTTAAGGAGTCACGATGTTCTCACGCTCACCTCAGCCGCCGTCCGGCTCTCCCGCGCCTTTCTACGAAAAGGTGAAGCAGACGATCAGCGAAAAAATCGCCACCGGCGTCTGGCGGCCGCATGACCGCATTCCCTCTGAAGCCGATCTGGTGGCGCAGTTTGGTTTTAGCCGGATGACCATCAACCGGGCGTTACGCGAGCTAACCGACGAAGGCCTGCTGGTGCGTCTGCAGGGGGTCGGGACGTTTGTGGCGGAGCCAAAAGGACAATCGGCGCTGTTTGAAATCCGCAGCATTGCGGACGAGATAGCGTCGCGAAACCATCAGCACCACTGCGAAGTGCTGGTGCTTGAAGAGACGCAGGCCAGCGCCGAGCAGGCTGCGGTACTGAACGTCAAGGAGGGAACCCGGATCTTCCATTCCGTAATGGTGCATTTCGAAAATGACGTGCCGGTGCAGATTGAGGATCGCTGCGTAAACGCCGAACGGATACCGGACTATCTGGACCAGGATTACACTCAAACCACGCCGCATGCCTTTCTCTCGCTTGTCGCACCGCTGACGGAAGGGGAGCACATTGTGGAAGCGGTGCGCGCGACGCCGCAGGAGTGCGAGCTGCTGCGTATCAAAGAGCACGATCCCTGCCTGCTGATCCGCCGCCGCACCTGGTCATCCGCGCAGATTGTGTCGCATGCAAGACTGCTGTTCCCCGGTAGCCGCTATCGGTTGCAGGGCCACTTTATGTCATAAGTTTTAAAAGCGTGATAGCTAACGCAATATAACAAAATTGTATCTTTTTTGTTAAATCTGACCTTGTGTGTGCTTGTCTATACAAGTATATCTAAATGCATCATCTGTCCCGTATGAGGAGCACACAATGTCGTCAGGTAAATACCGTCAGCAGGATGTCCGCGCCGCGCGCGGCACCACCCTTACCGCCAAAAGCTGGCTCACCGAAGCACCACTGCGCATGTTGATGAACAACCTTGATCCTGAGGTTGCGGAAAACCCCCACGAGCTGGTGGTGTACGGCGGCATTGGCCGCGCCGCGCGCAACTGGGAATGCTATGACGCCATTGTTAAGGCCCTGACCGAACTGGAACACGACGAAACCCTGCTGGTGCAATCCGGCAAGCCGGTCGGCGTGTTTAAAACCCACAAAAACGCGCCGCGCGTTTTGATTGCCAACTCTAACCTGGTCCCACACTGGGCGACCTGGGAACACTTTAACGAACTGGATGCCAAAGGGCTGGCGATGTATGGCCAGATGACCGCGGGTAGCTGGATCTACATTGGCAGCCAGGGGATTGTGCAGGGCACCTATGAAACCTTCGTCGAAGCCGGTCGTCAGCACTACAACGGCTCGCTGAAAGGCCGCTGGGTACTGACCGCGGGTCTGGGTGGCATGGGCGGTGCACAGCCGCTGGCCGCGACGCTGGCTGGCGCCTGCTCGTTGAACATTGAGTGCCAGCAGAGCCGCATCGATTTCCGTCTGCGTACCCGCTATGTTGACGAACAGGCCGACAGCCTCGATGACGCGCTGGCGCGTATCAAAAAATACACTGCGGAAGGTAAAGCGGTATCGATAGCGTTGTGCGGCAACGCGGCAGAGATCCTGCCGGAACTCGTGGCCCGTGGCGTTCGCCCTGACCTCGTTACCGACCAGACCAGCGCCCACGATCCGCTGCACGGTTATCTGCCAAAAGGCTGGACGTGGGAAGCCTACCAGCAAAAAGCAGAAACCGATCCTGAAGGCACGGTACTGGCCGCTAAGCGTTCGATGGCAGAACACGTCTCCGCCATGCTGGCGTTCAGCGAGATGGGCATTCCGACCTTCGATTACGGCAACAACATCCGCCAGATGGCAAAAGAGATGGGCGTCAGTAACGCCTTTGATTTCCCGGGATTTGTCCCAGCCTATATTCGTCCGTTGTTCTGTCGCGGTATCGGTCCGTTCCGCTGGGTGGCCCTGTCCGGCGACCCGGAAGATATCTACAAAACCGATGCCAAAGTGAAGGAAATTGTCGCGGACGATGAACACCTGCACCACTGGCTGGATATGGCCCGCGAGCGCATTAACTTCCAGGGCTTGCCGGCGCGTATCTGCTGGGTTGGGCTGGCGTGGCGGCAAAAGCTGGGTCTGGCTTTTAACGAAATGGTGCGCAGCGGCGAAGTGTCAGCCCCGATTGTGATTGGTCGCGACCATCTGGATTCTGGCTCCGTCGCCAGCCCGAACCGTGAAACCGAAGCCATGCGCGATGGCTCAGACGCGGTCTCCGACTGGCCGCTGCTGAATGCCTTACTCAACACCGCCAGCGGCGCGACCTGGGTATCGCTGCACCACGGTGGCGGCGTGGGGATGGGCTTCTCCCAGCATTCCGGGATGGTTATCGTCTGTGACGGAACGGATGAAGCCGCCGCGCGTATCGCACGCGTGCTGCACAACGACCCGGCAACCGGCGTGATGCGTCACGCAGATGCGGGTTACGAGATTGCTATTGAATGTGCCACAGAGCAGGGACTTAACCTGCCGATGATCCCTGCCACACAAGGAAAGCATGAATGAACGCGTTAACACTCACTCCCGGCTCGCTCACGCTCAAACAGCTGCGTCACGTCTGGCGTCAGCCGGTCACGCTTTCGCTGGATGAAAGCGCCCATGCCGCCATTAACGACAGCGTGGCCTGCGTTGAAGCCATTATTGCCGAGGGGCGTACCGCCTACGGTATCAACACCGGTTTTGGTCTGCTGGCGCAGACGCGCATTGCCACGCACGATCTGGAAAATCTCCAGCGTTCGCTGGTGCTTTCCCATGCCGCAGGCGTTGGCCAGCCGCTGGACGACGAGATTGTCCGTCTGATGATGGTGCTCAAAATTAACAGTCTGGCGCGCGGCTTTTCCGGCATTCGTCTGAGCGTGATCCAGGCCCTGATGGCGCTGGTGAACGCGGAAGTCTATCCGTGGATCCCCGCCAAAGGCTCTGTTGGCGCCTCCGGCGATCTCGCCCCGCTGGCGCATATGTCGCTGCTGTTGTTGGGGGAGGGCCAGGCGCGCTGGCAGGGAGAGTGGCTCCCGGCAAAAGAGGCGCTGAAAAAAGCCGGATTAGCGCCAATCACCCTTGCGGCAAAAGAGGGGCTGGCGCTGCTTAACGGCACGCAGGCCTCCACGGCCTTTGCGCTGCGCGGTCTGTTTGAAGCCGAAGATCTGTTCGCCTCGGCCGTGGTGTGCGGTGCGCTGACCACGGAGGCGGTGCTGGGCTCGCGTCGTCCGTTTGACGCGCGTATTCATGACGTACGTGGCCAGCGCGGGCAAATTGACGCTGCCGCGATGTATCGCCATCTGCTGACGGAGACCAGTGAGATTGCTGATTCGCACCATAACTGTGACAAGGTACAGGATCCGTACTCGCTGCGCTGTCAGCCGCAGGTGATGGGCGCGTGTCTGACGCAGCTGCGCCAGGCCGCAGAAGTGTTGCTGGTGGAAGCCAACGCGGTGTCCGATAACCCGCTGGTGTTCGCCCAGGAAAACGAGGTGGTCTCCGGCGGTAACTTCCACGCCGAGCCCGTGGCGATGGCGGCGGATAACATCGCGCTGGCGATTGCCGAAGTGGGCGCCTTGTCCGAGCGGCGAATTGCGCTGATGATGGATAAGCATATGTCCCAGCTGCCACCGTTCCTGGTGCGCAACGGCGGGGTGAATTCAGGCTTTATGATTGCCCAGGTGACGGCCGCAGCGCTGGCGAGCGAAAACAAAGCGCTGTCGCATCCGCACAGCGTGGACAGCCTGCCAACCTCTGCCAACCAGGAAGACCACGTCTCAATGGCTCCGGCAGCCGGACGTCGTCTGTGGGAGATGGCCGCCAATACCCGTGGCGTGCTGGCAGTGGAATGGCTGGCGGCGTGTCAGGGGATCGATCTGCGTGAAGGGCTGAAGTCCAGCCCGCTGCTGGAGCAGGCACGTCATGCGCTGCGTGAGCACGTATCGCATTACGATGATGACCGCTTCTTTGCGCCGGATATTGATGAGGCGATGCAGCTTCTGGAAGAGGGGCGTCTGGTGGGGTTGCTGCCTTCGGTGCTGTGATTTTTTCCCCCTCACCCTAACCCTCTCCCACAGGGAGAGGGAATTGTCAGGTTTTCTCCCTCTCCCTGTGGGAGAGGGCCGGGGTGAGGGCATCACCCCGCACAATTACGAATACATCGCCGTAATCGACGCGCTCTCCAGCGAATGGAAATGCACATTAAACCCTACCATCGCGCCGCTCGCCCCTTCGTCGACCTCAATCTTCTCTACATCCAGCGCGTGAACCGTGAAGATATAGCGGTGCGTTTCCCCTTTTGGCGGCGCCGCGCCACCGTAACCGGCTTTCCCAAAATCGGTGCGCGTCTGAATGGCGCCTTCCGGCAGGGCGACCAGGTCGGAGCCGGAACCCTGCGGCAGAACGCGCGTATCGGCGGGCAGGTTGGCCACAACCCAGTGCCACCAGCCGGAGCCGGTTGGCGCATCCGGGTCGTAGCAGGTGACCACAAAGCTTTTGGTGCCCGCCGGCACATCGTCCCATGCCAGGTGCGGAGAGATATTATCTCCCTGATACCCCATCCCGTTGAAGACGTGGCGTTCAGGCAGTTTTTCGCCGTCGCGCAGATCTTTACTGATGATTTTCATACGGTTTGCCCTCGTTATTCACTCGTTCAGGAAGTGTAACGCATAGGGTCAAATCGTGAAATGCGCCGGAATGTTAACGGCTTCAACCACCGCGGCGGTTAACGTGCGTAGCTGTTCAGCCGTGATGATATACGGTGGCATCAGGTAGATAAGTTTGCCGAAAGGCCGCACCCAGACCCCCCGCTCTACAAAGAAGCGCTGCAATGCCGCCATATTCACCGGATGGGTGGTCTCAATCACGCCGATGGCACCCAGCACGCGCACGTCCGCCACGAAATTCGCCCCCGAGGCGGCACTGAGCTCTTCTTTCAGTTGCGCCTCAATCGCCGCAACCTGCGTTTGCCACTCGCCGTTTTGCAGGATCGCGAGACTTTCGTTTGCCACCGCGCAGGTCAGCGGATTGCCCATAAAGGTCGGGCCATGCATAAAGCAGCCCGCTTCGCCGTCGCTGATGGTGTCGGCCACCTGGCGGGTAGTGAGGGTGGCTGAGAGTGTCATGGTGCCGCCGGTCAGCGCTTTCCCCAGACACAGGATATCCGGTGTGATATCCGCATGTTCGCAGGCAAACAGCTTACCCGTGCGGCCAAATCCGGTGGCGATCTCATCGGCAATCAGCAGGATGCCCTCGCGGTCACACATTTTACGAATGCGTTTTAACCACTCGGGATGGTACATGCGCATCCCACCAGCACCCTGAACAATCGGTTCAAGGATCACGGCGGCAATCTCATGGCGGTGGGCAGCCATCAGCCGCGCAAAGCCGACCATGTCCATTTCATTCCACTCGCCGTCGAAACGGCTCTGCGGGGCCGGGGCAAACAGGTTTTCCGGCAGGTACCCCTTCCACAGGCTGTGCATGGAGTTATCCGGATCGCACACCGACATCGCGCCAAAGGTATCGCCGTGGTAGCCGTTGCGGAAGGTCAGGAATCGCTGACGGGATTCCCCCCTGGCATGCCAGTACTGCAGCGCCATTTTCATCGCCACTTCCACCGCTACCGAGCCGGAGTCGGCAAGGAACACGCACTCCAGCGCATCGGGCGTCATCGCCACCAGACGACGGCAGAGATCAACCGCCGGTTGATGGGTAATGCCGCCAAACATCACGTGCGACATCTGCTCAATCTGCGCTTTCATCGCGGCATTCAGACGCGGGTGGTTGTACCCGTGAATGGCCGCCCACCAGGATGACATACCGTCAACAAGCGGCTCGCCGCTGGCAAGGTGCAGTTCGCAGCCGTGGGCCGAGGCCACCGGGTAGACCGGAAGCGGGCGGGTCATGGAGGTGTAAGGGTGCCAGATATGCTGCTGGTCGAAGGCGAGATCGTCCTGGGTCATAATCGACTTGTAAACCATTTTGAAAAGTTTTAGGTTTACGAGTATAAACCGAACCGAAAATTAACAAAACCCTTTGGAGAAGCCCCATGGCTCACCACGCACGCTGGACGATGTCGCAAGTCACTGAATTATTCAATAAACCTTTCCTGGAGCTGATGTTCGAAGCCCAACAGGTGCATCGTCAGCACTTCGATCCGCGCCATGTTCAGGTCAGTACGCTGCTGTCGATCAAGACCGGTGCCTGCCCGGAAGATTGCAAATATTGCCCGCAGAGCGCGCGCTATAAAACCGGGCTGGAATCCGAACGTCTGATGGAAGTGGAGCAGGTGCTCGAATCCGCGCGTAAGGCGAAAAACGCGGGCTCTACCCGTTTCTGCATGGGGGCGGCATGGAAAAACCCACACGATCGTGACATGCCGTATCTGGAGCAAATGGTGAAAGGGGTCAAAGAGATGGGGCTGGAAGCCTGTATGACCCTCGGCACGCTGAACGAAGAGCAGGCGCAGCGCCTGTCTGCTGCAGGGCTGGATTATTACAACCACAACCTCGACACCTCACCAGAGTTTTACGGCAACATCATTACCACCCGTACCTATCAGGAGCGTCTGGATACGCTGGACAAAGTGCGCGAAGCGGGCATCAAAGTGTGCTCGGGCGGGATTGTGGGGCTGGGTGAAACGGTGAAAGATCGCGCCGGTCTGCTGCTGCAACTGGCGAACCTGCCGACCCCGCCGGAAAGCGTGCCAATCAACATGCTGGTGAAGGTCAAAGGCACGCCGCTGGCGGATAACGAGGATGTCGATGCGTTTGATTTTATCCGCACCATCGCGGTCGCGCGCATCATGATGCCAACGTCATACGTCCGCCTTTCTGCCGGTCGCGAACAGATGAACGAGCAGACGCAGGCGATGTGCTTTATGGCTGGCGCTAACTCCATCTTCTACGGCTGCAAGCTGCTGACCACGCCGAACCCGGAAGAGGACAAAGACGTCCAGCTGTTCCGCAAGCTGGGGCTGAACCCGCATCAGACCGAGGTGCTGGCGGGAGATAACGAGCAACAGCAGCAGCTGGAGCAGCAGATTTTCAACGCCGATACCGAACAGTTCTACAACGCGGCATCCATATGACCTGGCAGGCTCGTATTCAATCCGCGCTGGAAGAGCGCCGGGCGCGGGACGCTTTTCGCGTTCGCAGGGTAGTGGAAAACGGTGCAGGCCGTTTTCTGACCCACGCCCGACGGCAGTACTGTAATTTTTCCAGCAATGATTATCTCGGCCTGAGCCAGCATCCGGCGATTGTCCGCGCCTGGCAGCAGGGGGCGGAACACTACGGCGTGGGCAGTGGGGGGTCGGGGCACGTCAGCGGCTATACGACAGCGCATCAGGCGCTGGAGGAGGCGCTTGCCGACTGGCTGGGCTATCCGCGCGCGCTGCTGTTCATCTCCGGCTTTGCCGCCAATCAGGCGGTGATTGCCGCGCTGATGGGCAAGGACGATCGTATCACCGCGGACCGCTTAAGCCACGCCTCTTTGCTGGAGGCGGCGAGTCTCAGCCCGGCACAGCTGCGGCGCTTTGCCCACAACGATGCGCTTTCGCTCGCCACGCTGCTGGATAAACCCTGTGCCGGACAACAGCTGGTGGTGACGGAAGGTGTCTTTAGCATGGATGGCGACAGCGCGCCGCTTCGTGCGCTGTCTGACGTTGCGAAACAGCAAAACGCCTGGCTGCTGGTGGATGATGCCCACGGTATTGGCGTGATGGGTGAGGACGGTCGCGGTAGCGCCAGTCAGCAGGGCGTGAAGCCGGAACTGCTGATCGTCACCTTTGGCAAAGGCGTTGGCGTGAGCGGGGCCGCCGTGCTGTGCAGCGAGTCCGTCGCCGATTATCTGCTGCAGTTCGCCCGACATCTGATTTACAGCACCAGTATGCCGCCTGCGCAGGCGGTGGCGCTCTCTGCCTCGCTGGAGGTGATCCGCGGTGAAGAGGGGGCTGAACGGCGCGCGCGTCTGGCAGAACATATTCAGCGTTTCCGTCAGGGTCTGGATCGGCTTCCTTTCCAAAGCACCGATTCGCAGAGCGCCATCCAGCCCGTTATCGTGGGGGAAAACAACCGCGCGCTCGCGCTGGCACAGACGCTGCGCGAACGGGGAATGTGGGTCACGGCCATCCGTCCGCCCACCGTGCCGCCGGGTACGGCGCGTCTGCGTCTGACGCTGACGGCGGCGCACAAAGCGGAAGATATCGATGCGCTGCTGGAGGCTCTCCATGTCGCCAGTCAATAAACAGGCCATTGCGGCGGCGTTTGGCCGTGCTGCACGCAGTTATTCTCAGCATGATGAGCTTCAGCGTCAGAGCGCTCAGGGGCTGCTTGAGCTACTCGGTGCGCGTCGTTTCCCGTACGTACTGGATGCCGGATGCGGCCCCGGCGGCAACAGCCGCTACTGGCGCGACGCCGGAAGCCACGTCACCGCACTCGATCTCTCTGAGCAGATGCTGGACGAGGCGCGACAGCAACAGGCGGCTGACCGCTATCTGACTGGCGATATTGAGTCGCTTCCGCTGCCGGATGCGCAGTTCGATCTGGTGTGGAGTCACCTGGCGGTACAGTGGTGCAGTAGCCTTTCGCAGGCGTTAAACGAGCTGTATCGCGTGGCGCGTCCGGGCGGAAAGGTGGCCTTTACCACCCTGCTGGAAAGCTCGCTGCCCGAGCTGAATCAGGCATGGAAAGCGGTAGACGAACAGCCGCACGCCAACCGCTTTTTAGCGTATGACCAGGTGACGGACGCGCTGACGGGCTGGCGCTTTCGCAGCCAGGTGCAGACCATCACGCTGAACTTTAGCGATGCGTTCAGCGCCATGCGCTCGCTGAAGGGCATTGGCGCTACGCATCTGCATGCCGGGCGCGAGAGAAAACCGCTCACGCGCGGGCAGTTGCAGCGCCTGGAGCTGGCCTGGCCGCAGCGGCGGGGCACTTTCCCGCTCTCTTATCAACTCTTTCATGGGATTATCGAACGTGACTGAACGTTATTTTGTCACTGGAACGGATACCGAAGTGGGTAAAACGGTGGTCAGTTCCGCACTGTTGCAGGCGGCTCGTCTGCAGGGCAAAACCACCGCCGGGTACAAGCCCGTCGCCTCCGGAAGTGAGATGACGGCACAGGGGTTACGCAACACCGACGCGCTGGCGCTGCAGCGTAACAGCACGCTGCCGCTGGACTATGCGGCGGTGAATCCTTATACCTTTGCCGAGCCGACGTCGCCGCACATTATCAGCGCCGACGAAGGCCGCCCCATCGCATTTTCCGTGCTCTCGGACGGCCTGCGCGCACTGGAACGCCAGGCTGACTGGGTACTGGTGGAAGGCGCAGGGGGCTGGTTTACGCCGCTGTCGGACGAACTGACGTTTGCGGACTGGGTCCAGCGCGAGCAGCTTCCGGTGATCCTCGTGGTCGGGGTGAAGCTCGGCTGTATCAACCACGCCATGTTAACGGCACAGGCCGTTCAGCAGGCCGGGCTGCGTCTGGCGGGCTGGATAGCCAACGACGTGGTCGCACCCGGTAAGCGTCACCAGGAGTATCTGGCCACGCTCAGGCGAGTGCTTCCCGCGCCGTTCCTTGGGGAGATCCCATGGCTTGCGGACGGTGCTGAGCACGCCGACACCGGACATTACCTCGACCTCAGTGCCTTGCTTCCCGCGACATCCAGTGGGCAATAAGCTCGTCATCCAGCTCGGTAACGTGGCCCTGGGCCACGTTACGCCCGCGATACAGCATACAGAAGCGATCCACTACCCGGCGGATAAACGACAGCTGCTGCTCGGCTAGTAACACCGTCATCCCCAGCTCACGATTAAGCCTCGCCAGCAGATGGCCCAGCTTCTGAGCAAAGCTGTACCCTGCGCCCTGCAGCGGCTCATCCAGAATCAATACCCGCGGTCGGTTGACCAGCGCGTTAGCCAGCGCCAGCTGATACTGATCGTCCGGGGAGAGCCCGTTCGCCCGAATCTGTCGCAGCGCCCATAGCTGCGGGAACAGGTCATAGACATCGCTTTTTGCACGCGTGTCCGTTGCCCCTGTCGCCCGCATGGCGATGTGCAAGTTTTCCTCAATAGTCAGTTGCGAAAAAATCCGTCGGTCCTGTGGCACGTAGCCAATCCCCGGCAGCGCGCGTTGATCCGGTGCCTGACGCAGTAAATCACAGGGCGGGGCACCGGCTTCGTGCCAGACGATGGTTCCGCTCTGCACCGGTAACGCGCCGGTGATGCAGTTGATGAGGGTGGTTTTTCCCATGCCGGGCAGGCCAATCACCCCTGTGCATAAGCCCTGCGGTAAATCCAAATCGACATTCCATAGCGTATGTTGGTTTCCGTAAAACTGATTGACTGCACGCAGACTCAACATCTTTCTCTCCTTAAAAATGTATGTGGGTGAGGCTCGTTAATGAATCTGCAAATCTCCTGCCAGAACCGTTGAACTGATTAAAAAAGAGGCTTTTTTAGGATAATGCCGTCGCAAAACGACCGATCGATAAGCGGATTGCACTGTCTCAGTGCCAGAACTGTTAGCGGTGGTGCAGGGACTGAAATGGCTGAATTGTGAGCAAGATCTCATTGATTGGTTATGAATAACGCAACGGTTGATTGGCAAAAATTAGCGATAAAAATTTTTTGTCACCGCCTCGTGGGAAAAACCGGGAATTTGCTGAGCGGCAGTCTGTATGGGCTGGACGCAGTTATCCACTATTCCTGTGGATAACCATGTGCATTAGAGTTAGAAAACACGCGATAAGCGAGAGAAGACGCGGGTTACGCCCAAATTGACGCGAAACGCGGCTCTGGAAAATATCCTTTAAGATTTAACTGGTTAGATAAAATCAATTGCCGTCATAAAAGTGTCACCGGTTACCATAAAACTACCATTACCTGGCTTGACAAATGTTAAAAATGAAAATGTTCTGGGGATAACCGGGTAGGGCTGGTGTTTTATGTCGTCTCAGTCGAAATTTTGACCGGGAATACGCTAATCCTTCGGGTGCTATGCTAAATATCGTGACACGCTACTGGTTTTACATCCAGTGTTTTTTACTGGCATTCCTGGCCACAACGAGTAAAATTACTCACCTGCCGCTTTTTACATCACCAGGTTGTCGCCCATGAGTAAACCGTTCAAACTGAATTCTGCTTTCCGTCCTTCTGGCGACCAGCCTGAGGCGATCCGTCGTCTTGAAGAGGGGCTGGAAGATGGGCTGGCACACCAGACGCTGCTGGGGGTGACCGGTTCGGGTAAAACCTTCACCATCGCCAACGTCATTGCGGATCTGCAACGCCCCACCATGGTGCTGGCGCCCAACAAAACGCTGGCGGCGCAGCTGTATGGCGAGATGAAAGAGTTCTTCCCGGAGAATGCCGTGGAGTATTTCGTCTCGTATTACGATTACTACCAGCCAGAAGCCTATGTGCCGAGCTCTGACACTTTCATCGAGAAAGATGCCTCGGTGAACGAACACATTGAGCAGATGCGTCTCTCGGCGACGAAGGCGCTGCTGGAGCGTCGTGATGTGGTGGTGGTCGCATCGGTGTCTGCCATCTACGGTCTGGGCGACCCGGATCTCTACCTCAAGATGATGCTGCACCTGACGCAGGGGATGATCATCGATCAGCGCGCGATTTTGCGCCGACTGGCGGAGCTGCAGTACACCCGTAACGACCAGGCGTTCCAGCGCGGTACGTTCCGCGTGCGCGGCGAGGTTATCGACATCTTCCCGGCGGAATCGGACGACATTGCCCTGCGCGTTGAGCTGTTTGACGAAGAGGTGGAACGCCTGTCGCTGTTCGACCCGCTCACCGGCCACGTCGAGTCCGTTATTCAGCGTTACACCATCTACCCGAAAACGCACTACGTAACGCCACGCGAGCGTATTGTGCAGGCGATGGAAGAGATCAAAGAGGAGCTGGCGGAACGCCGTAAGGTGCTGCTGGCGAACAATAAACTGCTGGAAGAGCAACGCCTGAGCCAGCGTACCCAGTTCGATCTGGAGATGATGAACGAGCTGGGCTACTGCTCCGGCATCGAAAACTACTCCCGTTTCCTCTCCGGTCGTGGGCCGGGCGAGCCGCCGCCGACGTTGTTTGACTACCTTCCGGCGGACGGGTTACTGGTGATCGACGAATCCCACGTCACGATCCCGCAGATCGGCGGGATGTATCGCGGTGACCGCGCGCGTAAAGAGACGCTGGTTGAGTACGGCTTCCGTCTGCCGTCGGCGCTGGACAACCGTCCGATGAAGTTTGAAGAGTTTGAAGCGCTGGCACCGCAAACCATTTACGTTTCGGCGACGCCGGGCAACTACGAGCTGGAGAAATCGGGCGATGAGGTGGTTGACCAGGTGGTTCGTCCGACAGGGCTGCTGGATCCGGTGATCGAAGTCCGTCCGGTTGCGACGCAGGTGGACGATCTGCTCTCCGAGATCCGCGCCCGTTCGGCAATCAACGAGCGCGTGCTGGTCACCACGTTGACCAAACGTATGGCGGAAGACCTGACCGAATATCTGGAAGAACACGGCGAGAAGGTGCGTTATCTGCACTCGGATATCGATACCGTGGAGCGTATGGAAATTATCCGCGACCTGCGTCTGGGCGAGTTTGACGTGCTGGTGGGGATCAACCTGTTGCGAGAGGGTCTGGATATGCCGGAAGTCTCGCTGGTGGCAATCCTCGATGCTGACAAAGAGGGCTTCCTGCGTTCAGAGCGCTCGCTGATCCAGACCATTGGCCGCGCCGCGCGTAACGTCAACGGTAAAGCGATTCTCTACGGCGATAAAATCACCCCGTCGATGGCGAAAGCGATTGGCGAAACGGAACGCCGTCGCGAGAAACAGCAGCGCTACAACGAAGAGCATGGCATTACGCCGCAGGGTCTGAACAAGAAGGTGGTGGATATTCTGGCGCTGGGTCAGAACATCGCGAAGACCAAAGCGAAAGGACGCGGCAAGGCGCGTTCCGTGGTGGAGGAAGATACCGTCGCGCTGACGCCGAAAGCGCTGCAGCAGAAAATCCACGAGCTGGAAGCGCAGATGATGCAGCACGCCCAGAACCTGGAGTTCGAAGAGGCAGCGCAAATTCGCGACCAGCTGCATCAGCTGCGGGATCTTTTCATCGCCGCATCTTAAAAGCAGCGTGTTTTCGCCCTCTCCCTGTGGGAGAGGGCCAGGGTGAGGGCATCAGGCCGCACAAAACGAGCCTAACCCAACTCCTGAATCGCCTTCTCCAGCGCGTCACGCAACAAGTGACGGTCATGACGGTATTTGATATCGCTGGCCTCCAGCGGCTCCTGCACCACCACGCGATCGCCAATGCCCGTTACATCCACTTTCGGCCCGACCACAACACCGTCGATGATTTTTTTACCGACGTACTGCTCCATCAGCTCCAGTTTATCCGCCAGCGACAGGCTGGCCGCTGCCGGACTCAATTCGCGGCCTAAATTACCGATGTACACCATCGGGGCGGGCGTTCTGCGCAGGGCCTGCGCCAGCTCTTTCACCAGTAAAATCGGCATCAGGCTGGTGTAAAAACTGCCCGGGCCAATCAGGATCAAATCCGCCTCGGCGATGGCCTCAACCGCTTCGCGCGTGGCGGGAACGGCCGGGTAAGTCATCAGCTCTTTCGGCGGCAGCGTAAGCTGATCAATATTCACTTCGCCGTACACTTCATGACCTTCTACGTCGATGGCCATCAAATCGACCGGTTGTTCAGACATCGGGATCAGGAACGCATCCACTTTGAGCAGATTGCGGATGAGATTGATCGCTTCCAGCGGGCGCACGCTCAGGTGATCCAGCGCTTTAAGCATCAAATTTCCAAGGTTATGCCCGGAAAGCTCCCCGTTACCGCCAAAACGGTACTCAAACATCGCCGAGGCGACGCTCGGTTCGGTAATTAACTGATTCAGGCAATTACGCATATCGCCCCAGGCAATGCCGCCTTCTGCGCGTCGGATCCGCCCCGTCGATCCGCCGTTATCCGTTGTTGTTACTATCCCTGTCAGTCTTGAGCCAAGGGATGACAAAGAGGACATCACCCGGCCCAGACCATGGCCTCCACCCAGTGCCACCACCCGGTCAAGATCCGCAAAAGTGCGATTGCGCATACTTATTCCTTATCACGTTCGATCTGCGTAACAGTAACCTAACTACCCCTAAAAGACGATGCCTCAGCCAGGGCAAAATGACGTATATCAATGCGAATCTGCTGTTTTGGCGTATTCTGTAACGAAAATGCACGATCAGGTCGCTATATACATGTTTATATAGCGTTAAGCGGTAATGGCGAAAGGGTGATTTACGCGCTACTATCGCCATAACCACGTTTTCAAATTTGAAAACATACACTCTAGCCCTGGTGCCTGTGTCGAAAGATATGGCGCCCTGGCCGTGGCAACTATGCCACCAGGGTACAGAAAGAAATGACTGTGCCTCCCGTATCTGGAAAGGTGTACATGGCTTCACAACTTACTGATGCTTTCGCGCGTAAGTTTTACTACTTACGTCTGTCGATTACCGATGTGTGCAACTTCCGTTGCACCTACTGTCTGCCCGACGGCTACAAACCGGGCAGCGTCACCAATAACGGCTTTCTCTCCGTGGATGAAGTTCGCCGCGTTACGCGCGCGTTCTCGGCACTCGGCACGGAAAAAGTGCGTCTGACCGGCGGAGAACCTTCGCTGCGCCGTGACTTCCCCGACATTATTGCCGCCGTGCGTGAAAACGAACGCATCCGTCAGATTGCGGTGACCACCAATGGCTACCGCATGGCGCGCGATGTCGCAACCTGGCGTGATGCGGGCTTAACGGCCATTAACGTCAGCGTGGACAGCCTGGATGCCCGTCAGTTTCATGCCATTACCGGCCAGGATAAATTCCAGCAGGTGATGGACGGTATTGATGCTGCGTTTACCGCCGGGTTCGATAAGGTCAAAGTCAACACCGTGCTGATGCGTGATGTAAACCATCATCAGCTGGATACCTTCCTGGCGTGGATCAAATCCCGCCCCATTCAACTGCGGTTTATTGAACTCATGGAGACGGGCGAGGGCAGCGAGCTGTTCCGCCGCCATCACATCTCCGGCATGGTGTTGCGCGATGAGCTGCTTAAACGCGGCTGGATCCACCAGATCCGCCAGCGCAGCGACGGCCCGGCGCAGGTCTTTTGTCACCCGGATTACGAAGGGGAGATTGGGCTTATCATGCCTTACGAGAAAGATTTCTGCGCCAGCTGTAACCGCCTGCGCGTCTCCTCGGTGGGCAAACTGCATCTCTGTCTGTTCGGGGATGGCGGCGTTAACCTTCGCGATCTGCTGGAAGACGATGCGCAACAGACCGCGCTGGAAGCGCGTATTTCTGAGGCGCTGACGCATAAAAAACAGACCCACTTCCTGCATCAGGGCAACACCGGCATTACTCAGAACCTGTCATACATTGGCGGGTAATCAGGCTTAAGAAGGAACCAGAAGATGAGTCAGGTCAGCGCGGAATTTATCCCGACACGTATTGCCATCCTTACCGTTTCCGACCGTCGTGGCGAAGAGGATGACACCTCCGGCCACTGGCTGCGCGAAGCCGCCCATGACGCCGGGCATAAGATCGTCGATAAAGCGATCGTCAAAGAGAACCGCTATGCCATACGCGCGCAGGTCTCCCAGTGGATTGCCAGCGATGAAGTGCAGGTGGTGTTGATCACCGGCGGCACCGGTTTTACCGCAGGCGACCAGGCGCCAGAGGCGCTTATCCCGCTGTTTGACCGCGAGGTAGAAGGCTTCGGCGAAGTGTTCCGCATGCTGTCGTTTGAAGAGATTGGTACCTCGACGCTGCAGTCACGTGCGGTGGCGGGCATGGCGAACAACACCCTGATATTCGCCATGCCGGGCTCGACCAAAGCCTGCCGCACCGCGTGGGACAACATTATCGCCCCGCAGCTGGATGCCCGTACCCGTCCGTGTAATTTTCATCCCCATTTAAAGAAATAAGCTATGTCGCAACTGACCCACATTAACGCCGCTGGCGAAGCGCATATGGTGGACGTTTCTGCCAAGGCCGAAACGGTCCGCGAGGCGCGTGCCGAAGCGTTCGTTACCATGCTGCCAGACACCCTGGCGATGATTATCGACGGTAGCCACCATAAGGGTGATGTCTTTGCCACTGCCCGCATCGCCGGGATCCAGGCGGCGAAACGCACCTGGGACTTAATTCCGCTCTGCCACCCGCTGATGCTCAGCAAGGTGGAGGTCAATCTTCAGGCCCAGCCAGAGCACAACCGCGTGCGCATCGAATCGCTGTGTCGTTTAACCGGTAAAACGGGCGTGGAGATGGAAGCGCTGACGGCGGCGTCCGTTGCCGCGCTGACTATCTACGATATGTGCAAAGCGGTGCAGAAAGATATGGTGATTGGCCCGGTTCGTCTGCTGGCGAAAAGCGGCGGCAAATCCGGTGATTTTAAGGTGGACAGCCATGATTAAGGTGCTCTTTTTTGCCCAGGTGCGTGAACTGGTGAATACCGACAGCCTGACGCTGGAAGCGACGTTTAAAGACGTTGCCGCACTGCGTGCGCATCTGGCGGCGCAAAGCGACCGTTGGGCGCTGGCGCTGGATGAAGGGAAGCTGCTGGCCGCCGTCAACCAGACGCTGGTGGAGTTTACCCATCCGCTGGCGGCAGGTGATGAAGTGGCCTTCTTCCCACCGGTGACGGGGGGTTAAGATGGCTGATACGCGAATTCTGGTTAGCCCTGAGCGCTTTAATGTCGGTACGGAATATCACTGGCTGGCAGAGCGCGATGAAGACGGTGCTGTTGTGACCTTCACCGGTAAAGTGCGTAACCATAACCTTGGCGACAGCGTAAAAGCGCTTACGCTGGAACACTATCCGGGCATGACCGAGAAATCTCTGGCTGCGATAGTCGAAGAGGCGCGAGGCCGCTGGCCGCTCGGGCGTGTGACGGTTATCCACCGCATCGGTGAGATGTGGCCGGGCGAGGAGATCGTTTTCGTGGGGGTGACCAGTGCCCATCGCGGCAGCGCGTTTGCCGCCGGGGAGTTCATCATGGATTATCTGAAAACCAAAGCCCCGTTCTGGAAACGTGAAGCGACGCCGGAGGGGGAGCGGTGGGTTGAATCGCGCGACAGCGACAAACAGGCCGCCAGCCGTTGGTAACAGGTTTATGTGGATGTGTTAGTCTTAACGTGTGTGTCTACTTAATCAGGAGTGAATCATGGACCGATTTCCGCGTTCCGATTCGATAGTACAGCAGACCCGTAGTGGCCTGCAGACGTATATGGCTCAGGTTTATGGCTGGATGACGGTAGGCTTACTGCTTACCGCATTTATCGCGTGGTATGCGGCCAATACCCCTGAACTGATGATGTTTATCTTTTCCAGCAAAATCACCTTCTTTGGGCTGATCATTGCGCAACTGGCACTGGTGTTTGTGCTCTCCGGTCTGGTACAGAAGCTGAGTGCCGGGATGGCGACCACCCTGTTTATGCTCTATTCGGCACTGACGGGGCTGACGCTTTCCAGCATTTTCATCGTCTATACCTACTCCTCTATTGCCAGCACCTTTGTGGTCACCGGCGGGATGTTTGGTGTGATGAGCCTGTACGGTTACACCACCAAACGTGACCTCAGCGGTCTTGGCAACATGCTGTTCATGGGGCTGATCGGGATTGTGCTGGCGTCGCTGGTGAACCTGTGGCTGAAGAGCGACGCGCTGATGTGGGCGGTGACCTATATCGGGGTGGTGATTTTCGTTGGCTTAACCGCCTACGACACCCAGAAGCTGAAAAACATCGGTGAGCAGATTGACGTGCGTGACAGTTCCAACCTGCGTAAATACTCGATTCTGGGTGCCCTGACGCTGTATCTGGACTTCATCAACCTGTTCCTGATGCTGCTGCGTATTTTCGGCAACCGTCGTTAAATACAGCCCCTCACCCTAACGGTGCGGTTTTTCTCCCTCTCCCTGTGGGAGAGGGCCGGGGTGAGGGCATCAGACCGCTGCGCCTATTTTGCCATCGCCTTCTCGTTCTTCGCTCTTAGCTTCTTCGCCCGGCTCTCAAGCACCAGATAACAGACCGTGGCCAGTGCCAGCGGCAGGAAGTAATAGAGCATGCGGTAGGCGAGCAGGGCGGCGATAATCGTCCCATGAGAAACATGTTCTCCGGCAAGCAGGGCGATAAATACCGCTTCCAGCACCCCAATCCCGGCCGGAATATGTACGATCACCCCGGCAATACTGCTCACCAGCAGCACCCCCAGCACGAAGAAATAATTCACATCTTCGCCAATGAGCAGCCAGATAATTGCCCCCATCGCCATCCAGTTGGCGCTGGAGACCGCCATCTGCAGCACGGCAAATTTCCATGAAGGTAAAACCAGCTTTTGCCCTTTGATGGTCATATGGCGGCGTCTGGCAAAGGCGCAGGCCCAGAGATACAGGGCGATAATGAGCAGGAGCGCGAAACCTAAAATCCGCAGCGTGGCTTCATCGATATACCAGTGTGCGGGCAACTGCACCACGCCGATGGTAAAGATCACCCCACCCAGCAGAATATAACCCAGCCAGTTGGTGGTAATGCTCAGCGAAAATATACGCGTGATGGTCCCACCGGGCAGTCCCAGGCGCGAGTACAGGCGATAGCGCATGCCAATCCCCCCGACCCAGGTGCTGAGCGTCAGGTTAAAGGCGTAGCAGATAAACGACACCAGCATGACCTGGCGTTTTGCCAGCTTGTGGCCGCAGTAGGCGCGGCCCAGTAGGTCATAGCAGCCGTACATCAGATAGCTCACAATCACCAGCCCAACCGCTCCCAGCAGCACCATCCGGTTGTAGTTGCGGATGACTTTCCACACCTCTTCCCAATCCACCTTTTGCGCGTAAACCACCAGCAGCACCGCAACGGCAATAAAAAACAGCCAGGTCAGGATCTTTTTCGCCATTCGCCAGCGTGGATGCGATTTAGACATCAGGTTTTCCCTCCATCTTCCGCCTCAATGCGGTCCTGGGTTTCCATCTCGGGTTGAACAGGCGGATCCACCAGCGCAAGTTTTGGGGTATGCGCCGGCAGCCAGCCCACCATCGCCGGGAAATGGCGCAGGAAGTGGAACACCACTACGCTGATCCCCAGATTCCACCAGGTGCGTTTTGGCACCATGGACTCGTCCACGCGCACGCAGTCGTTGACGATCAGACCCTGCAGGTTATCCCGCAGGGTCTGGTTAAACTGGCGATCGTGAATGATCAGGTTCGCTTCCAGGTTAAGCGACAGGCTCAGCGGATCGAGGTTACTGGAGCCGACGGTCGCCCAGTGATCGTCCATCAGCGCGACTTTGCCGTGCAGCGGTCGGCGACGGTATTCGTAGATCTGCACTCCGCCTTTGAGCAGGTAGTTATAGAGCAGCCGCGCGCCGACTTTGACGATGGGCATATCCGGCTCGCCCTGCACAATCAGCTTCACGCGGACGCCGCGTCGGGCAGCACTGCGCATGGCGTGCAGCAGCCGGTAGCCCGGGAAGAAATAGGCGTTAGCGATGATCACTTCGCGTTTGGCATTCGCCAGCATTTTCAGGTAGTGGCGCTCAATATCGTCCCGGTGCTCGCCGTTATCCCGCCAGACGAACAGCGCCTGCGCTTCGCCGGGCTTCCGGTTCTCTTCCGGACGATGGCGGCGCTTCCACCAGCGTCGGGCGGCCTCTTTGCCGGGTAAGTTTTCCAGTTCAAACAGCAAAATGTCCTGAACCACAGGCCCTTCGATGCGGATGGCGTAATCCTGCTTGGCCTCCGGGCCGTAGTCAGACATATGCTCGGCGGAGTAGTTAATGCCACCGACAAACGCCACCGTCTCATCAACGACAACGATTTTGCGGTGCATCCGGCGAAAGAGATTGGTACGCATGCCGAACAGGCGAGGGCCGGGATCGTAGTAGCGGAACACAACGCCTGCGGCAGTGAGCTCATTCACGAACGCATCGCTAAGATCGGGCGAGCCATAGCCATCCAGCAGCGCTTCAATTTTGACGCCGCGCTGGGCGGCGCGCAGCAGCACGCTGTGCAACTGTTTGCCCACATCATCTTCAAACCAGATAAAGGTCTCGAGGATCACTTTATGCTGCGCGCGGTCTATCGCATCAAAAACGGCGGGGTAATATTCGTCCCCGTTGACCAGCAGCGTGATCCGGTTGCCTTCCTGCCAGGTACATTTCATAAGTGGATCTCCGCGCTCAGCGGGGCATGGTCGGAAAGGTGGCGCCAGTTAAGCAACGCCAGCGCGGTCGGGCTGCTGGCATGGGCGTTTTTCACATAAATGCGGTCAAGCCTCAGCAACGGGAAGCGCACCGGAAACGTGCGCGCAGGTCTGCCGTGCGCGCGGGTGAAAATTTCCTCCAGCCCGGCCTCCACTTTCAAAGGGTGGTTAGCCCGCTGCCGCCAGTCGTTGAAATCCCCGGCAATGACCACTGGCTCTCCTTCGGGCAGGGCGTTAGTCCACTCGGCCAGCATCTGCAGCTGTGCCTGGCGATGCGCTTCCCGCAGACCGAGATGCACACAGCCAACGTGCACCGGAAAATCGAGATCCGGCGGGGCGATACGGCAATACAGCAGCCCACGCTTTTCGCTTTCGCCGACGGAGACGTCCCGGTTCTCGTAATGTTCAATGGGATAACGCGACAACACCGCATTTCCGTGATGCCCTTCAGGATAGACCGCATTGCGGCCGTAAGCGTAATCACTCCACATGGTGTCGGCCAGAAATTCGTAGTGGGGCGTGTCGGGCCAGTTTTCGAAGTGCATCGGATGGACCTCGTGCGCGCCCATCACTTCCTGCAGGCAGACAATGTCCGCGCTGACGGTGCGAACCGCGTCGCGCAGCTCCGGTAAAATGAAGCGGCGATTAAATGCTGTGAAGCCTTTATGAATGTTTATCGTCAGCACTTTAAGCGAGAAATGCTGCATTTTTTTGGTCATAAGCTCCTTCCTGAGTGACTATCCCAATGAAAATAAAGTGTAGTCGTCGTCACAAAAAGATGCGGTGTTACGGAATTTTCCGTAAAGTGCGGTAGTCTGATTAAGCAGAGAAAAATCCTTCAGGAGAGAAGCCATGAAGTGGCAACAACGTGTTCGTGTCGCAACGGGTCTAAGTTGCTGGCAGATAATGTTGCATTTACTGGTCGTGGCCGTACTGGTGATGGGCTGGATGAGCGGCACGCTGGTGCGTGTTGGCCTAGGACTATGCGTCCTCTATGGCGTCACCGTGCTGTCGATGTTGTTCCTGCAGCGCCATCATGAAGCGCGCTGGCGCGAGGTGGGTGATGTGCTCGAAGAGCTCACCACCACCTGGTACTTTGGTGCCGCAATGATTGTGCTGTGGCTGCTGTCCCGTGTGCTGCAAAACAACCTGCTGCTGGCGCTGGCCGGTCTGGCCATTCTTGCAGGGCCTGCGGTGGTCTCTTTGCTGGCCAAAGAGAAAAAGCTACGCAATGTTGCGTCTAAACATCGCGTACGCCACTGAACCCGTCGTGGCCGCTATGACCAGTAGCGGCCACAAACTTCCCCAGATAATATCCAGACTCGCATCCTTCAGATAAATTTGCTTGGTGATATCCGTAAAGTGACGAATCGGGTTTATCCACGTCAGATCCTGTAACCACACCGGCATATTCTCAACCGGCGAAACATACCCGGAGAGCAGGATGGCCGGCATCATAAAGACAAACACGCCAATAAACGCCTGCTGCTGCGTGGAGCAGAGCGCGGAAATCAGCAGGCCAAACCCGACCAGCGACAGCCCGTAGATCACCATCGTGAAGTAGAACAGCGCCAGCGACCCGGCGAACGGGATCTGGTAGGCCCAGATCCCCACGCCCAGCACGATGGTGGCCTGGAACGTGGCAACAATCAGGGCGGGAACCGCTTTACCAACGAAGATTTGCCAGGTCGCCAGCGGGGAGACCAGCAACTGATCGAGCGTACCTTGCTCGCGTTCGCGGGCGACGGACAGGGAGGTGACGATCATCACCCCAATGGTGGTGATCATGGCGATCAGCGACGGCACCACAAACCATTTGTAGTCCAGGTTTGGGTTGTACCAGTTACGTACCACCAGCTCGCTGTTGTTGGGCTTCGGTTTCCCCTCCATCAACTCCTGCTGATAATCCTTCACCACCTGTTGCAGATAATTCGCGGCAATCTGCGCGCTGTTGGAGTTACGCCCGTCGAGGATCAACTGCATGGGCGCGGGCTGGAAGGTGTCCAGATTGCGGGAAAAATCAGCCGGAAAACGCACCAGCAGCAGCGCTTTCTGGGTATCGATGGTGTGCTGGATCGCCTGTGGACTTTTCAGCAGGAGGATATGGGTAAAAGCCTTCGCCCGGGCAAAGCGCTGGGTCAGCTCGACGGAATGTTTACCGTTGTCTTCGTTGTAAATCGCGATGGTGGCGTTGGTCACCTCAAGCGTGGCGGCAAAAGGGAACAGAAACACCTGGATGAGCACCGGCAACACCAGAATGGCGCGGGTTTGCGGCTCGCGCAGCAGCGATTGCAGCTCTTTGCGTATTAACGTCCATAAACGGTGAAACATGTTCGCTCCTTAATCCAGACGCCGTTTGGTTTTCATCCACGTCAGCCCAATAAACATCGCCGCCGACGCCAGCAAAAACAGGGTATTGATAATCAGCACTACCGGAATATTCCCCGCCAGGAACAGGCTTTGCAGCGTGCTGACGAAATAGCGCGCCGGAATTATGTAGGTCACGGCGCGGATCACCGCGGGCATGCTGTCTATCTGGAAGATAAACCCGGACAGCATAATCGACGGTAAAAAGGCGGCGTTCAGCGCCACCTGCGCGGCGTTAAACTGGTTGCGGGTGACGGTGGAGATGAGCAGCCCCATGCCCAACGTGCTCAGCAGGAACAGGCTGGTAATGAAAAAGAGCAGCACCAGCGAGCCGCGGTACGGCACCCCGAGGATAAACACCGAGACCAGCATACAGAGCAGCATCGCCAGCATGCCGAGGAAGTAGTAGGGGATAAGCTTACACAGCAGCAGCTCAAGGCGCGTCACTTCGGTTGAAAGCAGCGCCTCCATGGTGCCGCGCTCCCACTCGCGGGCAATCACCAGCGAAGTCAGGATTGCGCCAATCACCGTCATAATGATGGTGACCGCACCCGGGATAATAAAATGCTGGCTGATGGCGGCAGGGTTAAACCAGTAGCGCATTTGTACGTCGATCAGCGGTTCAAACGTTTCGCCCCGGTCTTCAGCGCGCTGCATCTGCCAGAGCTGCCAGATCCCCTCTACGTAGCCCTGGACAAAGTTGGCGGTATTCGGCTCGCTGCCGTCAGTGATCACCTGGATCGGCGCAGCGGTATTTGTCCGCGCCATGTTGGCGGCAAAATCGACCGGGATCACCACCAGACCGCGGATTTTCCCGGCCTGCATCTTCTGAATAAGCGCTTGCCGGTTGTCGCTGATGGTGGCGTCAATGTAGGGTGAGCCGGTCATGGCGTGGGTGAAATCCAGCGCCTCTTCGCTCTGCTGCTCCAGTAAAATGCCAACCCGCAGCTTGCTGGAGTCGAGGTTGATCCCATAGCCGAAGATAAACAGCAGCAGAAGCGGGATAACCACCGCAATCAGCCAGCTGCTGGGGTCACGCACGATCTGACGCGTCTCTTTGATGCACAGCGCGCGCACCCGGCGCCAGGAAATCGCCTTATTGCGCATCGGCATTCTCCTTATCCCAGTCGTGGATGAGGGTGATAAACGCCTGCTCCATGGTCGGGTCCGGCACCTCGTCGTCTGCGGCCTGGGCTTTCAGGTCATCCGGCGTGCCGTGGGCAATCAGCTTGCCGCGATAGACCAGGCCGATGCGATCGCAATACTCCGCCTCGTCCATAAAGTGGGTGGTTACCATCACCGTTACCCCTTTCTCCACCATGCTGTTGATGTGCAGCCAGAACTCGCGGCGGGTGAGGGGATCAACGCCTGACGTGGGTTCATCCAGAAACAGAATATCGGGCTCGTGCATCAGCGAGCAGGCCAGCGCCAGCCGCTGTTTGAATCCCAGGGGCAGCTCATCCGTGGCGTGGGAAGCGATAGCTGTCAGGCCAAACGCCTCGCTCATGCGGTGGATTTTCTCGTCCTGGGCGCGCCCTCGCAGGCCGTAAACGCCGGAGAAAAAGCGCAGGTTCTGCTCGACCGTCAGGTTGCCGTACAGCGAGAACTTCTGCGCCATATACCCCAGATGCTGGCGCGCCTTGCCGGAGCTGACTTTCAAATCCATATCCAGTACCAGCGCTTTGCCGGACGTAGGCACCAGCAGGCCACACATCATCTTAAAGGTGGTGGATTTCCCCGCGCCGTTTGGCCCGAGCAGGCCAAAAATTTCACCGCGCTTCACCGCGAAATTGACGTTATCGGTGGCGGCGAAATCACCGAATTTTTTGGTCAGGGATTTGGCTTCGATCACCGTCTCACCCGGCGTACCTTCCACCGTGTGCAGGATCGCCCCGAGCGGCGATTCCGAAGTACCCGCTCCGCCCAGCAGATCGATAAACGCGTCCTCAAAGCGGGGAGCCGTCTCTTCCATCTCAATGTCAGGCATGCCCGGCGCGTGACGAATATCCGCTTCGGTCGCCTCTTTGGTCAGGATCACGCGCACCGAACGGCCCTGAATCATCCCGTCGCTGACCTGGGGCAGCTTCAGCACCCGTTGCAGCAGTTTGCGGTTCGACTCCTGCGGGCTGTGCATCAGGAAACTGCGTCCGGCCATGCTTTGGGTCAGCTTCGTCGGTTCTCCCTGATAAAGCAGCTCGCCTTCGTTCATCAGCAGCACATCGCGACACTGCTCGGCTTCATCCAGATAGGAGGTGCTCCAGAGGATCAGCATTCCGTCACCGGCCAGCTCGTGCACCATCTGCCACAGCTCGCGGCGTGAAATCGGGTCCACGCCCACGCCGGGCTCATCCAGCAGCAGCACTTTCGGCTCGCCGACCAGCGTACAGGCCAGCCCCAGCTTTTGCTTCATCCCGCCGGAGAGCTTGCCCGCCAGACGATCGGTGAAGGGACCGAGGGAAGTGAAGGACAGCAGACGGGCGAAAGTCTGCTGACGGGTTTCACCGGTTACGCTACGCAGATCGGCGTACAGATTAAGGTTTTCCATCACCGTCAGGTCTTCATAGAGACCAAACTTCTGCGGCATATAGCCGAGCATGGCGTGGAGTGCACCGTCATCTTTAATCGGATCGAGCCCGAGCACGCTGGCCGCCCCTTCATCGGGCTTAAGCAGGCCTGCCAGCATCCGCATCAACGTGGTTTTGCCTGCGCCGTCCGGGCCAACCAGCCCCGTCACATAGCCTTTCTGGATGGTACAGTTCAGCGGCGCGACGGCCGGTTTTTCCATGCCCGCGAAGCGTTTGACCAGATTGTCGAGCCGGATAACCGCGTCATTCATGTCGTTCCCCGCTGTTCACTTTTACGGTGACTGGCATGCCCTGGCGCAACGCGTCGTCCGCATCGGTGACGATGATGCGCAGGCGATACACCAGGTCGGTACGCAGATCCGGCGTTTCCACCGTTTTTGGCGTGAATTCAGCGGTGGGCGAAACAAAGCCCACTTTGCCGTGATACGGCTTATCCGGACGACCGTCGGTATAGAGCAACAGTTCGCGACCCGGCTGCATCTGGCCGAGGTTTGGTTCATCAATGTAGGCGCGCACCCATACCGGACGGGTGAGCGACAGGGTTAAAACGGTGCTTCCGGCGTTGAGCATGCTGCCGGGCTCCACGGCGCGGGTCATCAGCGTGCCGTCAGACGGTGCCACCAGCGTGGTGTCATGCAGATCGAGTTCCGCCTGGGCCAGTTGGGCCTGCGCCTGTTCAAGGCTGGCTTTGGCCTGGGCGATATCCTGTGGGCGGTTACCGGTGTGGTACTGACTCAGTTTGTCCTGTGCGGATTTCAGCGTTGCCTGAGCCTGATCGCGTGATGAACGGGCGTTTTCCAGATCGTTGGCCGAAATAGTGCGGCTTTTCCACAGCCCCTGCTGGCGGGCATAGAAATTCTGCGCATAGTCATAGGCTGCCTGCGCCTGTTTGACTGCGGCAGCAGCCTGGGCAATCTCTTCGTCACGATAACCGGCCAGCATCAGATCATATTGCGCCTGGGCGACGGAAACCCCGGCTTTTGCCTGCATCAGCGCGTTCTCGTAGGGCGCTTTATCAAGCATCCCCAGCGTCTGCCCGGTTTTGATGGTGTCGCCCTCATCCACGTTAAGCGACGCCAGCCGCCCCCCGACGCGGAAGCTCATATTCACGGTGCGAATATCAACGTTACCGTACAGCGTCAGGCCGCGATCCTGATGGCTTTGATACCACAGCCAGCCACCGACGCCTGCGGCAAGCAAAACAACAACCACCAGAATGATGGCGACAGGTTTTTTCATGACTTCAGGCTCCTTTGCGTTAAGCCTTGCAGGATCAGATCCAGATGACAGGTGATAACCTGGCTAATCTGCGCGGCTTTATCCTCATCAAATTGTGTCCAGCCGGTGCGTAACAGAATCGTTTCTCGCCCCAGACGGAAGGCCAGAATCTCACCCAGCAGGGCGTGGGTATGCAAAATCGTAGCGGTATCGTTGGCGTCTTGCCCGGTATAGGCCGCAATCAGCCGGGTCAGGTGCGTGTGCATCGGGGCAATCACCTGGTCATGCACCAGCTGGTAGGCGGCAGTGGGGAAAAGCTGTTCACGGGATATAAATCGACTCAGGTTCAGCGTGTCGTCGTGCGTCAGCAGGCGGATCATGTTGTGGCAGGCGTTGAGGATCAGCTGGCGGATGGCGTCACGATCGGGCGACGGCTGGCTGAGCAGCGCGGTGGCTTCCTCCACGTGCGGGTGAAACTGCGTGCCAATAAAATCGGCGATCCACTGGGCACAGGCGAGGTATAAATCCTCTTTTGAGCCAAAATAGTAGGGGATAGCCGCAATGTTTTGCCCGGCCTGCGCCGCGATATCCCGGGTGGTGGCGTGTAAGCCATACTCACCAAACTGCGCCAGCGCGGCAGCAATAAGCTGGCTTTTGGCCTGTTCGCCTTTAGAGGTTGTCGGGGTTGTATTCATAGCGGCAT
Source organism: Enterobacter cloacae subsp. cloacae ATCC 13047 (assembly GCF_000025565.1). Classification (NCBI taxonomy): domain Bacteria; kingdom Pseudomonadati; phylum Pseudomonadota; class Gammaproteobacteria; order Enterobacterales; family Enterobacteriaceae; genus Enterobacter; species Enterobacter cloacae. The sequence goes on along the minus strand of NC_014121.1, from coordinate 2,986,931 downwards.
TAAAAATTAATCAATCGATTGATTAAGATTATGCCTGATTAGCGAAATCGTCGAGGGAAGGTGGAGGGATATTTTATGCGCCACGTCACAAAAGCTGCTACACTCCGCCCCTTCGCGACATTGTGGTTTTTGTCCTCCTAATTGTTATATCTCCCTGAAAACTACACCTGTGATGGTCGGGGCGGTTCGGAGTTTTTATGTCTTTTGATTCCCTTGGCCTGAACCCGGAAATTCTGCGCGCGATCGCAGAGCAGGGCTACGTTGAGCCAACCCCAATCCAGCAGCAGGCGATCCCTGCCGTTCTGCAGGGCCGTGACCTGATGGCCAGTGCCCAGACCGGGACCGGTAAAACCGCAGGCTTCACCCTGCCACTGTTAGAGCTGCTGGTAAAAAATCAGCCGCACGCGAAGGGGCGTCGCCCGGTTCGTGCGCTGATCCTCACCCCAACCCGCGAGCTGGCGGCGCAGATTGGCGAGAACGTGCGTGATTACAGCCGCTATCTCAACATTCGTTCGCTGGTGGTTTTCGGCGGTGTGAGCATTAACCCACAGATGATGAAACTGCGCGGCGGCGTGGACGTGCTGGTGGCAACGCCGGGCCGTCTGCTGGATCTGGAACATCAGAACGCCGTGAAGCTAGATAACGTCGAAATTCTGGTGCTGGACGAAGCCGACCGCATGCTGGACATGGGCTTTATCCACGATATTCGCCGCGTGCTGGCTAAGCTCCCGCCGCGCCGTCAGAACCTGCTGTTCTCCGCGACCTTCTCCGACGATATCAAAGCGCTGGCTGAAAAGCTGCTGCATAACCCGCTGGAAGTTGAAGTGGCGCGCCGCAACACCGCCTCTGAGCAGGTGACCCAGCACGTGCACTTCGTTGATAAAAAGCGTAAGCGGGAACTGCTCTCCCATATGATTGGTCAGGGTAACTGGCAGCAGGTGCTGGTCTTTACCCGTACCAAGCACGGTGCAAACCACCTGGCGGAACAGCTGAACAAAGACGGTATTCGCAGTGCGGCTATCCACGGTAACAAGAGCCAGGGGGCGCGTACCCGTGCGCTGGCGGACTTTAAATCCGGTGATATCCGCGTGCTGGTGGCCACCGACATCGCTGCCCGTGGTCTGGACATTGAAGAGCTGCCGCACGTGGTGAACTACGAGCTGCCAAACGTGCCGGAAGACTATGTTCACCGTATCGGCCGTACCGGTCGTGCGGCGGCCACTGGCGAAGCGCTCTCGCTGGTCTGCGTGGATGAACACAAACTGCTGCGCGATATCGAACGTCTGCTGAAGAAAGAGATCCCGCGTATTGAAACGCCGGGATACGAAGTGGATCCGTCCATTAAAGCGGAGCCAATTCAGAATGGTCGCCAGCAGCGTGGCGGCGGTGGACGCGGTCAGGGCGGCGGCCGTGGTCAGCAGCAGCCACGCCGTGCCGAAGGCGGCGCGCCGAAGTCGGGCAATAAACCGCCTCGCCGCGACGGCGAAGGGAAACCGGCAGGAGAAGGGCAGCGCCGTCGCCGTCCGCGTAAACCGGCTAACCCACAGTAATCTGGAAGCCCGGCCGTAAAGCCTAATGCCGTTCACTTAAGCCTCACGTGACTTAAAGCTGAACGGATATTTAGGCGGAACATAAAGCACCGAACGATCATATCTTCGGTGCTTTCTTTTTTCCGGCAAAAAGAAGGATTTTACATTTTCCCTCATTCCTTTCAGATGCTTAGGTATATTTACTGCTGTACCTTTACCGCAGACCCGAGCAACCATAGCCCTTAGATTCGTAACGCTAACACCGCATGTTGGCCCAACGAAGCGGCCTCCCTCAGCAGTATTAGCAGAACGATGACCCACAGTACGCCCGCGCCCGGTGCTATGGCAGTGATCCAGCACGGCTGATGCAAGGCGCAGCAGCTTACCTGTCACCGCACTGCGGCGGTATTGATAATTCCATAAGAAGACACGGACAGCTGCCACGTCAGCGCGGCGCAGATCCAGCCGCCCCGAACCATTCATCAGGAAGCGATACACATCTTCGAATACAGCAGCATTTGTAATCCGTTCAGCCAACGGTATGTTGACGAGATACTCCAGATAACCCACAGCCTCACTGTCAAAACGCGAAACAGGGGAATAAACGCCACAGAGGAAGGCAAATCGATATACAGCCCCTCTGATTACCTATCACTTTGTTACAACTGCTCATTTACTCACCAGCGGCAAAAGCCTACACTTTTCTTAAGGATTTCAAACCAACACAGGGATAAAAATAAATGGCTATTGGTCACTACTTATTCAGGGGTGATAAAACGGTTTGCGGTGGTCGGATTATTGAAGGATGTATCGATCATCAGTTTTTCTCTAGAGACATGGCTTGTGAAGGGCATCAAGTGACATGTGGGAAACATGCAGGCAGATTCCGCATAGTGGGAGGGCTTGAAAACGATGAAATACATGGTAAAAGGATTGCCGGAACACTGCACAGCCGTAGCTCTTGCCCCTGCAAATCACGTTTTATCCCTTCTATCTTCGACACTTACGAATTTTCTACAGAGCCAGCGAAAGCTAACACCGCCCAATCTCACTGAATCGCCACGGGTTTAACAGACACCTCAGAGTCATTTAAGATGGCTTAAAGAGAGGTGCCCATGAGCGGTAAGCGTTATCCCGAAGAGTTTAAAACTGAAGCAGTCAAACAGGTTGTTGATCGCGGTTATTCTGTTGCCAGCGTTGCAACACGTCTCGATATCACCACCCACAGCCTTTACGCCTGGATAAAGAAGTACGGTCCGGATTCTTCCGCTAATAAAGAACAGTCAGATGCTCAGGCCGAGATCCGCCGTCTCCAGAAAGAGCTGAAGCGGGTTACCGACGAACGGGACATATTAAAAAAAGCCGCGGCGTACTTCGCAAAGCTGTCCGACTGAGGTACGCCTTTATCCGTGACAACACCTGTTGCTGGCCTGTTCGCCTGCTCTGTCGGGTGCTGGATGTTCATCCCAGTGGTTTTTACGCCTGGCTTCAGCAGCCGCATTCACAACGCCATCAGGCAGACCTGAGACTGACAGGACAGATTAAACAGTTCTGGCTGGAATCGGGATGCGTCTATGGTTATCGCAAAATCCATCTGGATCTGCGGGACAGCGGGCAACAGTGCGGAGTGAACAGAGTCTGGCGACTGATGAAACGTGTCGGGATAAAGGCTCAGGTCGGATACCGGAGCCCGCGGGCACGTAAAGGCGAGGCCAGTATCGTGTCGCCCAACAGGCTCCAGCGACAGTTCAATCCGGATGCTCCGGATAAGCGTTGGGTAACGGACATAACCTACATCAGGACCCACGAAGGCTGGCTGTATCTTGCCGTGGTTGTTGATCTGTTCTCACGCAAAATTATCGGCTGGTCCATGCAATCCCGGATGACAAAGGACATTGTCCTGAACGCACTGCTGATGGCTGTATGGCGCCGTAATCCCCAAAAACAGGTGCTGGTTCATTCGGATCAGGGCAGTCAGTACACAAGCCATGAGTGGCAGTCGTTCCTGAAATCACACGGCCTGGAGGGCAGCATGAGCCGTCGCGGTAACTGCCATGATAATGCGGTTGCAGAAAGCTTTTTCCAGTTGTTGAAACGCGAACGGATAAAGAAAAAGAGCTACGGAACGCGGGAAGAAGCCCGCAGCGATATTTTTGATTACATCGAAATGTTTTATAACAGTAAGCGTCGGCATGGTTCCAGCGATCAGATGTCACCGACAGAATATGAAAACCAGTATTATCAACGGCTAGGAAGTGTCTAGATTATCCGTGGCGATTCACACATCGTTGAGTTTCCCGTTCTCCCTGGCCCGATTGCAGATCCTAAAATTGATAGCTTTGCTGACACCTGCGAGCCAGAAGATAACCCGTTATTGAATGGTGTTTACATCTGGACTGAAGCCACTGACGCAGGACACGCCTTTGTATCCGTACATCAGAATAACTCGATCTACGTATACACTTATGGGCGATTTGGTCGAAGAGGTCCAGCTAACTTTACAGGCGATGGAATACTCAACTTCTTTACCGGAGAGGATGCTCGTAGCTACTACCGTGAAGAACTTTATAAAGTTAATGCTCGGGTATTCAAGATTGATGATACATCCGAAGCTGAGACACGCTCATTGTTTGAAAACCTTTGGAACTCAGGAGCAAAGCCAATCCCTACAGAGAAAATGGGTGAAAGAACCAAACTCAGGGAGAGAGTAATTGACGTCTATGATCTGACTGGTAGCAACTGTACAACGCATACTGTTCAGGTAATTCGTAAATCAGGCTCAAACGTTTTCGAAACAAGCTACACATCGACTACAACGCAATTACCGATTGAAAGCGAGGAAGACTTTGCAGTGCCTTTGTCTCTACAAAATTATCTTATTCGCAAAAGCAGTAGCCTAAGTTCGATGCAAGTAACTGAAGTTACCAACGAATTCAAAGAACAGTATCCAAACATAGACAATTACACTGCTGGTGAAGAAAACGCTATAGAGAAAAACCTTGCAGCGGGAGCCTCAAAATTAGGTTCAGCGTCTGGTTATTCTGGCGGTACGGTTGGTGGCGTCTTGGGGGGGTCATATGACCTTGACGAGTAGAACAAAATTTATCATCCGATGGGGAAGCATAATCACTATTTCTTTCATTTACATAGCATCCATTTTGGTTATTGTTTTAGATTATGGGATAACGAGAAAATACACAGACATACTCAACGAAAAGACGATCACGATTGAAGCCTGTAATGCTGTGGTTGCTGAATTTGATCAGTATTACGACAGACTGATTCATGTTTCGCTCTTCGGTTACGTTGTTACTACCGTGTTGATTCTGCTCATTTTCAAGAAAGTGAGATAATCGCCAAAGGCTGGAGTGATCTAGCCTTGCCCCCTTATCCCTGATTTTAGGCATAACAAACCTAATGTCCGATTGGTGATATACGATCAAGCGGAGTGGCGAGACATCATTCGGGGTTATGTCATTACAACGTGGCTTATCAGGGCGCTCGTGCATCCTCAACAGGAACCGTGAGCCAGACGGAGACAGAGCCTGCATATCGTATTCAGACATAAAAAATCCGGGTTTAGAGGGAATGAACCTGGATTGTCTCTTACTGGCAGGATCGTTCAAATACTATTAAACGATCGGCATTAGGCCGTAAAGCCGGGCTTTTCTTTTTGCGGTGACGAAAATAAAGTGCCACAATAGTGGCTGTTTATACAGTATTTCAGGTTTTCCGATGGCTTTAACCGCGGCGCTGAAAGCGCAGATTGGTGCCTGGTATAAGGCACTCCAGCAGCAGATCCCCGACTTTATCCCCCGGGCACCACAGCGGCAGATGATTGCCGATGTGGCAAAAACGCTCGCCGGTGACGACGGGCGACATCTGGCGATTGAAGCGCCAACCGGGGTCGGTAAAACCCTCTCTTATTTAATCCCGGGCATCGCTATTGCGCGGGAAGAACAAAAGACGCTGGTGATCAGCACCGCTAACGTGGCGCTACAGGATCAGATCTTCAGCAAAGACCTGCCGCTGCTGCGCAAAATTATCCCCGAGCTGCGTTTTACCGCCGCCTTTGGCCGCGGACGTTATGTCTGCCCGCGTAACCTGGCGGCGCTCGCCAGCAGTGAGCCCACCCAGCAGGATCTGCTGGCGTTTCTTGATGACGAACTGACGCCAAACAACAAGGCGGAGCAGGAACAGTGTGCGAAGCTGAAAGCCGATCTCGACAGCTACAGGTGGGACGGTTTGCGCGATCACACCAGCCAGGCCATCGGCGATGATTTATGGCGCAGGCTCAGCACCGATAAAGCCAGTTGCCTCAACCGTAACTGTCACTACTACCGCGAGTGCCCGTTTTTTGTCGCCCGGCGGGAGATCCAGGAAGCGGAAGTGGTGGTCGCCAATCATGCGCTGGTGATGGCGGCGCTGGAGAGCGAGGCGGTGCTGCCGGAGCCGAAAAACCTGCTGCTGGTGCTTGATGAAGGCCACCATTTGCCTGACGTAGCCCGGGATGCGCTGGAGATGAGTGCTGAAATCACGGCCCCGTGGTTCCGCCTGCAGCTCGATCTGTTCTGCAAGCTGGTGGCCACCTGCATGGAGCAGTTCCGTCCCAAAACCACGCCGCCGCTGGCGGTGCCCGAGCGTCTGAGTGAACACTGTGAAGAGGTCTACGGCCTTATCGCATCCCTGAACAACATTCTGAATCTGTATCTCCCGGCGACTCAGGAGGCAGAGCACCGTTTTGCCATGGGGGAGTTGCCGGACGAGGTGATGGAGATTTGCCAGCAGCTGGCGAAGCATCTGGAAAAGCTGCGCGGCCTGGCCGAGATGTTCTTAAACGATCTCAGTGAAAAGACCGGCACCCATGACGTGGTGCGTTTGCACCGTATTCTGCTGCAAATGAACCGTGCGCTGGGCATGTTTGAAGCGCAAAGCAAACTCTGGCGACTGGCCTCTATGGCGCAGGCGTCCGGCGCGCCGGTCACCAAATGGGCCACCCGCGAAGTGAGAGACGGGCAGGTACACCTCTTTTTCCACTGCGTGGGCATCCGCGTGGCCGATCAGCTGGAAAAGCTGATCTGGCGTAGCGTGCCGCACGTGGTGGTAACGTCAGCGACCTTGCGTTCCCTGAACAGCTTCTCGCGGCTGCAGGAGATGAGCGGCCTGAAGGAAAAAGCGGGGGACCGCTTCGTGGCGCTGGACTCGCCGTTTAATCACTGCGAGCAGGGCAAGCTGGTGATCCCGCGCATGCGCTATGAGCCGCTTATCGATAACGAAGAGCAGCATATTGCCGAAATGGCCGCCTATTTCCGCGAACAGCTGGAGAGTAAAAAATACCCCGGCATGCTGGTGCTGTTTGCCAGCGGACGCGCCATGCAGCGCTTTCTGGAACATGTTACCGATCTGCGTTTACTGCTGCTGGTGCAGGGCGATCAGCCGCGCTATCGGCTGGTAGAGCTCCACCGCCAGCGCATCGATAACGGCGAGCGCAGCGTGCTGGTGGGGTTACAGTCTTTTGCGGAAGGTCTGGATCTGAAGGGCGACTATCTGACCCAGGTGCATATTCATAAAATCGCTTTCCCGCCCATCGACAGCCCGGTGGTGATCACCGAAGGAGAATGGCTGAAAAGCCTCAACCGCTATCCGTTTGAGGTACAAAGTCTTCCGGCGGCGTCGTTTAACCTGATTCAGCAGGTGGGTCGTCTGATTCGTAGCCACGGCTGCTGGGGCGAAGTGGTGATCTACGACAAGCGTCTGCTCACTAAAAAATACGGTCAGCGCCTGCTGAATGCCCTGCCGGTGTTCCCGATAGAACAGCCGGAGGTGCCTGAAATAAAAAAACGCCCGGCAAAACAGACTGCCGGGCGTCGGAAAAGCATCCGTGCTAAGGGGCGCGGTCCTACTGGTAAGTAAAGGTGGCCTGAACAACGCTGTTGAAGGTACCCGCCGTCACAGGCAGGGCGGTAGCGTAATAGCGTGCCGCCATGGGAAAATCGGCGGTGTGGGTACCGGCGTCAATCACCACGCTAAAGCGGGCTTCGGGGGCAAGCACGATGTAATCCAGACGGTCGGCCAGCTCTAATGCCACTCCTTTGGCGGTGCCACTATTGGCGAATTTAAAGGGGTGGTCCGTATCGCGGGGGCCGTCAACGCTGATGGTGGCAGCCGTCAGGGTGGGCGGACAATTGGTGAGCTTTAAATCGAAGTTTTTCCACGGGCCGGTGTCGCCGATATCCTTAAAATCACTGGCGACGGCCTGTCCCAGATCCACCACCATGTTCTGGCTGGCGCTGTCTACCTGGCAGGTGGTGTCGTAAATATTCCCTTCGATATTGAGCGTGACGTCGGTCGCGCCCGCAGAGAGGCTCGTCAGAGCGAGCAAAAGGGATAACGTTTTCATCTTCGCTCCGTTACTGGTATTCAAGATCGATGGTGGCAATCGTATTGGCTTTCCCCGCTGTGACGCTGGCATCCGTCTGGTAATACTGCACCGCGAAGGGGATCACATCCGGAACGCCTGGTTCGGCTCTTCCACCCACCGGGATTGGGTAGTCGTATTTAAGATCGACACCGTCAAGCAGCATTCTCACCCCCACGCCCGTGGCGCTGTCGCTGCCTGGCGTCAGGTTCAGGACATCTGCATACTGGCTGTTTATGCCATTTGCACTGGTTACCGAGGCCGTAAGATTGACCTCTTCGGTACAGGTGGCGGTGATGTTGAAATACTTCCAGGCCGTATAGCTGCCCACGTGGGTAAATTGCGACACCGGGAAATTGCCGAGGGTCACCGTCAGATTTAACGGATCAATAGAACAGGTCGCCGTTCTTTCGCTGACCGTGGCGGAATAGTGGCTGGTATTACGTGCACCAGAAATCCCCACAGAGTTAAAAACCCCGAACCCATAGGGATCCTGCGCGAGCGAAAGGGTACCGCTACCGATATGTGATGCCGTTTTGATTAACCGCTGGGTGTAGCTGAAAGAAAATGTTTGTCCGCTGTCGCTGCTGACCGTCCCGATGGGCGTGGCGGTTGTATCGCATGAGTACCCTTTGCCGCGAACGATCTGCCCGCTGCTGTTCAGAAGCTCAATGCCGATGCCGTCAACATTGGTGGTGTACACGCCCGGCATGCCAGGCACTTCCGTTCCCGTTCCGTAATAGCAGGAAATAAGGGTGTGATTCGTCATCGTGCCGGTACAGCTGCCGTTAACGGTATGGGTCTTTGCCGAACCCGGGATGACGCCGCCAATATCGAGTGTTGTGGGTACAGAAAGCGTGCCCGCATCAAGAGTATAAGGCAGATCGGCGCTGTCACAGGAGGTTGCCGCCTGGGCATGCGGCACCAGACACGCGCTCGTGAGTAAAACCAGCAGTGCGAAGACATATCTACACATGTTCATTTTTTCCTCGGGAAGGGTCATACACACTGCGCCGTAACGTTAAGAACAGGGCCGTCGGCTTTGGTGGGCAGGTGATAAGTTGCCTTGCAATGGCTGTCGGCGGTTTTCCCCCAGCTGACGTTAACCGTACCTGTCTCGTGCATACCGGTGAGGTACACCTGCCCGCCGTCGCCTACGATAAATTCACCGTCCTGATGGGCCTGAGATGCCGTTGCGCCAAAGGGGATCGGGCGACCATCCGCGCGTTTTAGTATCATCAACACCCGACTGCCTACGTGGGTTTCATAATGTGCTCGCACGATGGCGCCGCGCGTTGGGGTCACCGTTTTGGCGGCCTGGTCGATATCGGCATTTTCCGGCAAGGTTTCGGTGTTCAGCGCGAGGGTGTTGTGACGGTATGGCGAAACGTACGGCACAATGGCATAGCCGCGAAAATCGGTGTTAATGCCTGTCTGATTGGTGACATTGGTGTCGTCTGCGCCCGGCGCTTCGATCAGCGCAGCGGTCTCACCCATCGGCTGACCAAGGGTGATGCCATGCGCATGGGCGATCATGCTGCCCTGAAGACCGACATTGAGCTGTTGTTGCTGGTTATCCTGGGAATACCCGGCGCTCACTTCGCCGTAGGTGCCTTTATAATCGGTATTCAGACTGGTGCTGTCACCACTGCTCTGACTATGGCCCTGCTGAACCCCCCAACTGAGGTTATTACCGGCCAGCGCCGTGCCGTTCAGACCTACGCTTTGGGTTGTTTCGTGCTTCGTGCTGTTCAGGTTGTAGTTCACCCAGGTGTTGCTGAGCCAGCGATCGAGCGGAACGGAGACGTTAAATGCGATCGTCTGCTCGCTGGTTTTCTCATTATTATCATCCCCGCTGTCACGCGTGTTTTTATCCAGTCCGTAACTGAGACCGTAGCTGATGCCGTGCCAGGAGTTGTTGTAGCCGAGGTTCAGTGAGGTCATCCCCTGGCTTGAATTCCAGTAGTTCTCTTTGACCAGGCTTAACGTCAGGGAACCAAACGCCCCGCCCAGGGACTGGTCGACAGTCGCCTCCTCGCGGCTGCGGCGCGTGTCCGGCGTTTCCCAGTCGTCATTACGGGTATGGGAATCCAGCGTGTCCTGCAGGGTGTAGAACCCCTTGCTGTTATAGCGATAGCCAGCAATGGAAAAATGGGTACCGGTGGTGGCGAAATCTTTGCTGTAGCGGATGCGCCAGGAGCGCCCACGAGTGGGGTCCTGATCCTGCATCTCTGATTTGGCGTCGGTGACATCCACCGAAAAGGCCCCGAGATCGCCGATATTCTTGCCGACCCCCAGCGCCAGCGCATCGTAATACTGGCTTGCCTGCACGCCGCCGTAGACCGTAAAGCCGTAAGGCAAGCCGTAGATTGCCGTACCCTGCATAAACGGAGTTTTTTCGACGTCGTTGTCATAGCTGCGATAGCGCCCCGCGGTGAGGCTGTATTTAAAGCGGCCTTCACGCTGCAACACCGGCACTGACGCATAAGGCACCACAAAATGCTGTTCGCTGCCGTCCGTCTCTTTCACGGTGACTTTCAAATCGCCGCTTCCGCCGGTGGGGTAGAGATCGTTAATCTCGAACGCGCCGGGAGCGACATAGTTCTGGTAAATGACGTAACCATTCTGGCGAACGATAACCTGGGCGTTACTGTGCGCCGTACCGCGGATCACCGGCGCAAAGCCCTTCATGCTGTCCGGGAGCATGTCGTCATCCGAGGCGATCTGCGCCCCGGTGTAAGAGATGCTGTCAAATACGTCGAAAGGGGAAGAGCTTTGGCCGAATGTGACGTTGCCGCCAAGGGCGATAATATCGCGCTGGGCGTAGGTATAGACCGAAGAAAACTGGCTCTCTGCGTCACCGTCACCGCTGGTTTTGCTCCAGGTGGAGTAGTTACGAAAACGCCACGCCCCGAGGTTAAGACCCGGACGCAGGTTAAGAAACTCGCTGCGCTGATCGCTACCGTTTTCACCTTTGCCGCGGTTGTTCCCGGCGGCGAAGCTGTAATTGAGCAGCAGGGCGTTAATTCCCTCGTCATACTCCTGCGGGTCGACGTAATCACGCGGTACCTGGATAATCGCGGTCTGGGGAATGCTTAACAGCAGCTGCTGCGGATTAACATGAAACGTTGCGCTGGCGGAGGGGATCACGCTCAGGTCAATGCACTGCGCCTTATCGTCCTGCCCGAATTTTTCGATATTAATACCGAAGCTTTTTAGCTGGGCAGCGCTAAGGCACGGCTGCAGGGTTGATTTACCGCTGGCGTCTTTCTTAAGCGTGAACTCAATCTCTTTGCTTGCCACTTTATTATTGTTGACGTAAACGTCAACGTGATATTTACCGGGAGCCTGACCGGGACCAATCTCATAGATACTGAGGTCGGTTTTACCCTGGCCTGGGTTATCAATATCCAGTAGCGCCGGGTTGAAATAATCATCGGCCAGAACTTTTTGCACACACACACCCAACAGCGTGCAGCCCAATGCAATAAGCATTGAGCGTCCGTGCTGTTTGGGTGGTTCGGTGGAGTAGTCCCAGCTCATAATGATTTTCGCTATTCCAGACGTTATTTAATCTGTGCGCTATAGGACTGGCTAATACCGCCGTAATCATTGATGATTTTCCAGCTCACGGTGTGTGCTGTAATATTTCCTGGTGTCGCGAAATGGGTTTCACTTTTTGGGCCGGCATAGGTGGCTTTATCGACCTTTTTACCGTCGAGCGTTATTTCCTGGAAATTCATATAAAACGGCGTGGGGTTTTCGACAATCAGCTGGTTTCCCCGGGTGTGCCAGGATAATTGCGTGGCGACATTTTCCGGTTTTCCGGTAATACCTGACGGGCGATAAAGCAGCTTAATGCGGGTTTTAATCGCAATCTGCAGCGTATTAACGCTCTCATTACGCGCAGAAGAGGGGATCGATTTAATATTCAACCAGAACAGCGATTCGCGATCGGCAGGTAAGTTTCCCCCGGTTCTGATGATGCGCAGAACGTTCTCTTGCTTCGCATCAAGGCGAAACAGCGGCGGCGTGATCAGAAACGGTGCTTTCTCACGTGCGTTATCTTCCGTTTCGACCCATGACTGCACCAGATAATCGAGATTGTCCGGGTTGGTGATCCCAATAGAGGATTCTTTTTTACTTTCTGGGTAGACCACGCGCGTGCCGCCAATGGTAATACCCGCATGGGCAACGGAGGCAATAAATAAAAAAGAGGAGGCCAGAAGATATTTTCGCATAGTGACACCGTAATAAAGCAATAACAGATATTAGCCACTGGGGTAGCTAATATCTGTTTTATTAGTTGTAAACGATAGTGAAGGTAGACGCGGCATTCGCCAGTCCGGCAGACACCGTTCCTCCGGTCTGGATATAACGTGCGCCAAACTGCAGATCGTTTGTTGTGGTACCTGGCGTGAGCGTATACGCAGCAGAGGCCGTATATAAGCTCAGTGGATTTTCCGTTTTATCCAGCAACTGAACACCCACTCCTGACGCCGAGCCGGTTCCTGATGTCACAGCAAGAATATCTTTGTTGTTACTGTCAGGCGTCCCGCCGAATGTCACCGAGGCGCTGGTAACCGTTTCAGGACAATCTTTTAACTGAATACTAAAGCGGGTTGTCGAGGTCGTCGAACCACTTCCGGTAAATGCAGATTTAGACACCTTACCTAATGAAACATTAAGCGGATTGCTTAAACCGTTTACCACAGTACATGCAGAATCAATAATCTCACCTGTGAAATTAATTTGACCTTCACCACTGGACGCAAATACAGAAACGGAAGCACACGCCATCCCGGCGGCGATCCCCGCAATAATCATTTTTTTTTTCATTTAAATCCTCTGAATGAAAGTATGGCACTTCAGGTATTAATCATCACGAGGCTGATTAATTCGGCATGAACTATCGCTGAGAACTATTTTTCGTTCAATTTATCTTCAGACCATTTTTACCCTCGAAGGGCGTTTGTCAGGGGGTCGGGAGAGAAAGGAAAATGATTACCCGCCAGGCATTTATCAGGGCTATAGTATCTGCAAAGAGCCGCAAGGAGAGATGTCGTGGACTATCGTAAAATTATCAAAGAGGTAGGGCGGGGGAAAAACCATGCCCGCGACCTGGATCAGGAAACGGCCCGTGCGCTGTATACCCATATGCTTAACGGCGACGTGCCCGATCTGGAGATGGGCGGTATCCTGATTGCGCTACGCATTAAAGGTGAAGGCGAAGCGGAGATGCGCGGTTTCTATGACGCGATGCAGGCGCAAACGCTGCGCTTAACGCCACCGGTAGCCAGACCGATGCCGATTGTCATCCCTAGTTACAACGGCGCGCGCAAACAGGCGAATCTGACGCCTCTGCTGGCTATTCTGCTGCATAAGCTCGGGTTCCCGGTAGTTGTCCATGGCGTTAGCGAAGATCCGACTCGCGTCCTGACGGAGACCATTTTCGGCATGTTAGGTATCGAGCCGACCCTGCACGCCGGACAGGCACAGGCAAAGCTGGATGGTCATCAGCCGGTCTTTATTCCGGTTAAGGCGCTCTGTCCACCGCTGGAAAAACAGCTGGATATGCGCTGGCGCATGGGCGTGCGCAATAGTGCGCACACCCTGGCGAAACTGGCGACGCCGTTTGGTGAAGCGGATGCCCTGCGCCTCTCCAGCGTATCGCACCCGGAGTATGTCACGCGGGTGGGCAAGTTCTTTGAAGATATCGGCGGCAAGGCGCTGCTGATGCACGGCACCGAAGGGGAAGTTTACGCCAATCCGCAGCGCTGCCCGCAGCTGGTGCTGATTGATGCCGCCGGCACGCGACCCGTGCTGGAGCGGGGTGAAGAGAATGTGGATGTGGTGTTGCCGGAGGCAAAAGATCCGCACACGACTGCGCACTGGATTGAGCAGTGCCTTGCCGGCAATGTCCCTGTTCCGCACGCCCTTAAGCTGCAGATGGCCTGCTGCCTGCTGGCAACCGGGGAAGTGGAGTCTGTGCAGGCGGGGTTAGCCCGTGTGGAACAGGCGTTTTAGGCAAAAAAAAGCCCGTCCAGTGGCGGACGGGCAAGCAAGGGTAACAACAGGGTCAATGAGGGTTGGAGCAGCTCACCAGAGGGTATGGTGAGGGTGGAGCATTAATTCAGTCGATTATTTGTAGATAACCGCGGTACCGCTCAGCTTGTTATTGCCGTTAGCGGAGGTGATGGTGTATCCGCTTGCACCGGCCGCTGCCGCTTTCTCAGCCAGTTTGGCTTCCAGACCGTCCAGCGTGGTTGCGCCATCAGCACTCACCACACCTACTTTATTCATGTTCTGTGCCTGAGCAGAAGAAACGGGCTCTACAGCGAAAGCGCCAAAAGACAGAGCGGACAGGGCAACAGCAGCAACAGCATATTTGATGGTTTTCATAATTAATCTCTCGCAGGTTTTTCTGTTAAGGGGACGATGTTCCGTCGATGTGATAAGTATCACGTTTTTTTTCGGCAGATAAAATCGAAGAGAATTGACGTGGTTGCTCAAAAAAATTGAATGACAAATAACTTATTGAATATTAATAAATTCAGAAGGGCAATTTACAGTTCTTGTCGCTCCGGTTTACAGACGCATGATTCATGGCACATTTTGCTACGCGCCTGTTAAAAAATCGTGAGCGTAAAGGAAATCGCTTGCGCGGTGAACTTCGGTAAAGGAAAGTCAACGTAACTGGCTGTCTTTCGATCCTCTGCGATTATATCCTGAATGTGATTTATTTTTTGAATCTTTATTCTGCTGGCAGGAGACGCATAACCGTACGCCGGGCATGGCTTTACGGCGCGCTTCCGGAATCGTTTCTCCGCACTCTTCACATTCCGTTAAACTTTCCCCGCGCGGAATTTCACCGCGAGCACGGGCAACGGCATCTTCAATGGTACTGTTGATCTGTTCGTTAACGGCGTCATCATTCGCCCATCCGGAAGCCATGGCTTATCCTCACGTTCGGTGTGTATCTTATTAATGTGGGGTCAAAAAACGTACAGTCAAGACAGGGGGTGAGAACTGCATCTGTCAGCCAGATGCAGTGGTTCTCGGAAGGGGAACTTATTTATAGATGGTTGCTGTGCCATACATATGGTTATCGCCGCCAGCGGAATTCACCACGAAGCCTTTCGCACCTTCTTCGCGCGCTTTTTCGGCCAGCTTGTTTTGCAGATCGTCAAGGTTACTTGCACGGCTTACCGAGACGGTGCCTGCGGGGCGCAGCTGGCTGGTATCGGTACTTTCGGTCAGTGACTGAACGGCCATGGCAGAAAATGACGCACTCGCCAGCGCGCCAGCGATAACAACAAGAGTCAGGTATTTTTTCATAATCACATCCTCAGGGGGAAACAACAGGTGATTCCCTTTAAGTTTAGAAGCCTGACGAGTGTGATTTAGCGCAAAAATTTGATGATGATCTGCTTATTTTTTGAACGATATAAATTGACAATTCGCTGACAGATCAGCGACATAAAGGTCACTGATTTATGGCGTTTTTTTGCGCACAGCAGAGAGATATTTACCGTTGCTCCCGGACAGGGTATCTTACGCCGCTGTTTAAAGGAGAATGCCATGACTTCCAAGCCGGGATTACACCCGCGAAATCGCCACCGCAGCCGCTATGACATGAAGGCGTTATGCCAGAGCTGCCCTCCGCTGCAGGACTACATCGTGCAGACCCCAGCCGGTGAGCCTTCGGTCAACTTTGCCGACCCGCAGGCGGTAAAAATGCTGAATAAAGCCCTGCTGGCGCATTTTTACGGCGTTACGCACTGGGATATCCCGGAAGGCTTTCTCTGCCCGCCCGTGCCGGGGCGTGCCGATTATCTCCACTATCTTGCCGATCTTCTGGCTGACGATCGTGGCGGCGTTATTCCTCAGCAGGCCACGGTTCTGGATATTGGGACCGGCGCGAACCTGATTTATCCGCTCAT
Source organism: Enterobacter cloacae subsp. cloacae ATCC 13047 (assembly GCF_000025565.1). NCBI lineage: Bacteria > Pseudomonadati > Pseudomonadota > Gammaproteobacteria > Enterobacterales > Enterobacteriaceae > Enterobacter > Enterobacter cloacae. The sequence goes on along the minus strand of NC_014121.1, from coordinate 2,971,041 downwards.
CGGCGTGCATGAATATCACTGGCGCTTTACCGGGAGCGAAATTGGCGCTGAGGCGTTTGCCAGCGCGCAGGCGATCATTAATGCCAATCCTGGCTTAAGTCGGTCTATTCGCTTACGCCGTCAGAAAGATGCCGCCTCTATTTTCAACGGCATTATCCACAAGAACGAGCACTACGACGCCACCCTCTGCAACCCGCCATTCCATGATTCAGCGGCTGCCGCCCGCGCCGGGAGCGAACGTAAGCGTCGCAATCTGGGTCAGGCTGAAGATGGCGCGCTCAACTTCGGCGGCCAGCAGCAGGAGCTGTGGTGCGAAGGGGGCGAGGTGGCGTTTATCCTGCGCATGATCGCGGAAAGTAAACAGTTTGCCCGCCAGGTGAAATGGTTTACCACCCTGGTTTCGCGCGGCGATAACCTGCCGCCGCTCTACCGCGCGCTGACCGAAGCCGGTGCCGTGAAGGTGGTGAAAAAAGAGATGGCGCAGGGACAAAAACAGAGCCGCTTTATCGCCTGGACGTTTATGGACGATAACAAACGTCGCAAATAGCACGCCGTCGTAAGCCGGGTAAGGCGAAGCCGCCACCCGGCTCGGTTACAGCGTCGGCTCCTGCGGAGGGAGCGGCGAGGCAGGCGGCGGCAGCACCTGATACGTCTGCACCGGCATACGCACATCCGCCAGATCAAAGTGTTTTTTCACCATGCTGTCGAGGGCAAAACGTACCGTCCACTGTTTGAGCGGCTGGGTGGTGAACGACACGCGCAGGGTAAAGGCGGTGTTGGTCAGCCCGACAATACCGGCAAACGACGGCTCGCCAATCACCAGGCCGCGAATATCCTCCATGGTCATCATCTCATCTACCGCATCCCGCAGCGCCTGTTTGGCTTTATCGGCATCTTCATGACGATCGACATCGTAATTTGCCACCACCGAGCCAATACCCCGGACGAAGTTGGCGAAGGTGGTAATCGATGACCACGGAATAATGTGGTACGCCCCGGTGTCCTGGCGCACGCCGACGGATCGAATCGACATTCGCTCAACGGTGCCGGTCAGCGGCCCGATGGTCACCAGATCCCCGGTGTTCATGCCGTTTTCAAACTGAATAAAGATACCGGTGATAATGTCCTTCACCAGCGTCTGCGAGCCGAAGGAGATAGCCAGACCCAGCGCACCCGCACCGGCCAGCAGTGGCGCGATATTCACGCCGATTTCCGAAAGCACAATCATAATCGTGATGGTACTGATGATAACCGCCAGCGCGTTGCGGAACAGGGTGAGCAAGGTGCGGGCACGCGCGCTTGGCAGCGGCCTGCCGTGAATGTCAGAGACCAGGCGGTTCTCAATCAGGCTGGCCAGCAGCGTCCAGCCTACGGCAGAGAAGAACAGGATCAGCGCGATGCGAATTAAAATATCAACGGTCTTTTCCCCCGCGCCGTTGTGCAGCCAGTTCCAGAAATCGAACAGTCCCCAGGCATTGAGCAGCAGCATAATCGCCACACAGACGGTGAGAATGCGCGCCACCTTCAGTGAAACCGAAAGCCAGCCGTTCACCCGTTTTTGCAGCTCCGGGTAATTGCGCTGGACCTGCGCAGACAAGGTAATGGTTTTCGATAGCCAGCGAGAGAGCAGGCCAGAAACAAAGGCCGCGACGCCAATAATGGCCAGGCTTTTAAACGTGGCACCCATCATAAATTTCAGGCTGTTGCCGGGATCGAACAGCGAGAAGAAGCACAGCACAATGAAGTAAGCGCTGGCCAGCCAGTGCCACACCATGGCAAAAGCGCGAATAAAGAGGCTAAAGAACGAGAGGGAACGGTCAGCCAGGTGCAGCAAGCTCTCGGTGATCGTCTTTTTGTTATGGAAGATGAGGTAGAGCGCCCAGACGGTAATGCAGATCATAATCAGCACATTCGCCAGCGCACCAGACTGGACGTTCACCTGGTTGGAGATGATTGGCACGGCAACCAGCAGACCATAACCAATCAACCCGCTGAGCACGCTCAGACGCAGCGCCCAGTATCTGGCGCTGCTATCCCGAATAGTGAAAGGGCGAAGATCCGGCACGCGTGGGCAAAATATCAGCCGCAGCAGCGCCTTAAAGAACTCAATTACGGCGAAGGCATTCAGAAACAGCGCCTGCTGGAAGGCGATAGTTTTGTTGCCGGTATTCAGCCTGTCGGCCAGCAATTGCCCTGTAAACAACGTCAGCGCCAGCAGCAGTAAATCAATGATAAACGCGGCGGCGATCATCAGCGGCAGATGCAACCAGCTGCTTTTCTGCTGATTCTTCTTGCGACCCCATTGCCCCATTTTTCGGTACAGGGGCCACGCACACAGGCGCACCAGCCAGTAAAAAATGAAGACGGTGGACGCCAGCAGTAAAAATTGCGTGGCAGCCGCGGTAAACGTCCGGGGGTTAAAGGGCTTGTGCGAAGAGCCCATCAGGTTGCGATAGAGCTGGGCAAAGCGCGAGGAGAGGGCATCGGCATAGTGGCGGCTAACCTCAGTCACATTTTCCAGCACCGTTTTTTGCTCTTCTACCGGCGGCGGGGTGATGGTTGGAACGGGCTCCTGGGGCGGTGTGGCGGCAATTTTTCGCAGCTGATCGACTAACTCTTGCCGGGAGGTGTCGTTTTCCAGCACATCGGCAAGGGCACTGTAGGCGGCTTTTTTCTCTTCTGCATCCGGTTCCGGTGGAGGCGTTTTTTGCTGCGCAGTGGACGTTCCGGTGGTGACGCCGGGGATAGCAACGGCTATCGATGGCGCACTAAACAAGCTAAGCAACAACAGCAGGATCCACGGCACGGTGCCCTCCGGTGAAAATGTCGAACAAAATGATAAGTATAGAGGGCAGGGAGCGAAGGGCGTGTTTTGGGAACAATCTGGCGTAAAAAAGCCGGGCATGCCCGGCTTTGCATTTCAGAGGTCTGGTAATCAGGAGACGTGCTGCAGGAACTCCTGCAAACGCTGGCTTGGCGGGTTTGCAATCAGCGCCTGCGGGTTACCGTCTTCTGCGATACGGCCTTTATCAATGAAGATAAGGCGGGATGCCACTTTCTCAGCGAAGCCGATTTCGTGGGTCACGATCACCATCGTCATGCCTTCTTCGGCCAGATCCTGCATGACTTTCAGCACCTCGTGGCGCAGCTCCGGGTCGAGTGCGGAGGTTGGCTCATCAAACAGCATCATTTTCGGTTTAACCGCCAGCGCGCGGGCGATAGCCACACGCTGCTGTTGTCCACCGGAAAGTTCTGAAGGGTAGTGGTGAGCACGTTCTGCGAGGCCCACTTTCGCCAGCAGATCTTTAGCCAGCGCTTCCGCCGCCGCTTTGTTGGCACCGCGTACGCGCAGCGGGCCAAACATCACGTTTTCCAGCGCCGTCAGGTGCGGGAACAGGTAAAACTGCTGGAACACCATGCCCGCTTCCTGACGAATCAGACGGTCATCCACTTTCGGATCATTCACTTTCAGACCATCGACGATCAGATCGCCACTGGTGATCTCTTCCAGCTTATTGATGCAGCGCAGCAGCGTGGATTTACCGGAGCCAGAGGGCCCGATAATCACAACCACTTCACCCTGTTTGATGCTCAGATCGATATTGTGCAGCACCTGGGTTGGACCAAAGTGCTTGGATACGTTTTTAAATTCAATCACAGGATTTTCATCCTTCTTTCAAGACGACGCAGAACGAAGCTCAGAACCAGAGTGATAATCAGGTAGACAACGGCTACCGCACTCCAGATTTCCAGCGCACGGAAGTTGCCAGCAATGATCTCCTGGCCCTGGCGGGTCAGTTCAGCAACGCCAATAACGATGAACAGCGACGTGTCTTTGATACTGATGATCCACTGGTTGCCCAGCGGCGGCAGCATGCGGCGCAGCGCCAGAGGCAGAATTACGTGACGGATGGTTTCGCGACGCGAAAGACCTAACGCCAGACCCGCTTCACTGAAGCCTTTATGAATCGACAGCACCGCACCGCGCGTAATTTCCGCGATGTAGGCACCTGAGTTGATCATAATGGTCACGACGGCGGCGCTGAACGGGTCGATGCGCAGGTCGGTGAAGGCCATTGGCAGGGCGAAGTAGATGAACATGACCTGTACGACAATAGGCGTGCCGCGGATCACTTCGATGAAAACCAGTGCGATGTGGTTTGCAATCCAGCCACCGTAGGTGCGGGCGAAACCGGCGACAAGACCGATAATCAACCCGCCAACCAGACCGAGGACCGAAATCCACAGGGTCATTTTAGCGCCTTCAAGCAAGAGAGGAATGGCAGGCCAGATGGCGCTCCAGTCAAACTGCATGATGTATTCCTGTATACCGTGGTGAAAAACGAAAAACGTAGGCCCGGCAAGCATGAGCGTCACCGGGCGTTACAAACCTGAATTCAGGTAAAATTATTTAGGCTCGGTACCGAACCATTTTTTGTAGATTTCGTTATACGTGCCGTTCTCTTTCAGGGTTTTCAGCGCACCGTTAACTTTCGTACGCAGGTCGTCGCTGCCTTTCGGGAAGGCAATACCGTACTGCTGTGCTTCCAGAGACTCACCGACCGCTTTGAACTTACCGTTGCCTGCGGTTTTGATGAAATAGAGGATGTTAGGCGTATCGTGCAGAACCGCGTCAGCACGGTTGGTGCCAAGTTCCATATAGGCGTTATCGATGTTCGGGAACTGGCGCAGATCTTTGGTTTTGATGTTCGCTTTCGCGTAATCAACGGAGCCGGTGCCGCTCTTCACCGCCACCACTTTACCGTCGAGATCTTTCACGCTTTTAACGTCGTTATTGTCAGCTTTGACCATCACCAGCAGGCCGCTTTTGTAGTAGCCGTCAGAGAAGTCGATCGCTTTTTTACGCTCATCAGTAATGGTGATGCCTGCCAGGGCCAGGTCTACGTTTTTGGTTTGCAGTGCCGGGATGATACCGCTGAAGTCCATTGGCTTCAGGGTGTAATCCAGTTTGAGTTCTTTTGCGATTGCGGCCCACAGATCCACATCAAAACCAACGTATTTATCACCCTGTTTGAATTCAAACGGAACAAACGCCGTGTCGGTGGCTACAACCAGTTTATCGGCGGCCTGAGAAGAGACCGCAAAAGCCAGGGTAAGTGCAGCCAGTGAAACTTTTAATACAGACTTCATAGCATTTCCTTTTATATCCACGGGGCGATCCCCTGCGAGAACGACAGGCACAATGAAAAAATCGTGCCAACTTTACAAGCTGTTGTTTTGCAAAGGGGAGGATGTCATGCATTGCACAATAAGCGTGGCAATGATGTCTGATTGCACCAAGGTGGAGCACCGTTTTGGTGCGCGTCGTTTGGCTCAACTGACGGGGAGATATTTAGCGCAAATAATGATGAAAAAACAATCTTCCGTTAACGGTTGTGTGAGGTGATTATTACATTTCTTTCACGTTTGCAGCGTCTCAGTGGAAAAGTGTGCACCATAAATGTGCAAAACCCTCACCAGAGGCGAGGGTTTGATAGAAAATTCGTATGGATTATTCGATGTTAGATTCGATAAACCACAGGAATTGATCCAGGTCGCGAGACGCGGCGGTGAAGATATCCGCAGTATCTTCGTCTTTAGCCTGGCTAATTGCTTTACGCACGTCGTTAGCCACAATCGCATAACGGTCTGCCAGCTCTTTCAGGTGATCCTGAACGGTGTGAATATCCAGCGGATAGCTTTTCAGTGGCGTTTTGCTGTTAATCACCTGCGTGGTACCCAACGCCACACCGCCTAACTGCACGGCGCGTTCGGCCATGGTGTCCAGGTGGGTGACCAGTGCTGTGCGGAAGCCATCCAGCATTTCATGAACGGCAATAAAGTTTGCACCGCGCATATTCCAGTGGGCCTGTTTGGTGATCAGCGAAAGATCGATGAACTGGATCACCTGGCGATTCAGCAACTCAATCGTTGCTTTTTTGTCGCTGTCCGATACATCGTTACGGGTATAAAGCAGATTAGACGCTTTCGTTTTCACCAGTTTAGCGGTACTCATAATCTCATATCCTCTTGATGTTTATGTCCCAGGTAATTACGGAACTAAGTATAGCACCGGATTTTTTCCCTGCGGTTTGGCTGTGCCTATTGGTTTAATAGCAAGAAGGGAGTTGAATTATTAACTGGTTGAACCATATGGTATTTTTTAAAATTGACACAGATCAATCTTAATTCTCTATTTCCCATTAAGGGCGAGAGAAATATGACTTTTCGATGACGAAGAATGTAAGAAATTATAAATAATACAGAACTGGCCTTTATTCTGCATGGCACCGAGGCCATGCAGAATATACGGTATTAGCGGATGTCCACTTTCTCAACTTTTGGCTCAGGGCGCATGGTGAGCGTTGACCCCATCGACGCCGCAATAATGGAGCACAGCGCCAGCGTCTGGGTAAAGGTGAGGGTTTCCCCAAGGAATACCATACCGGAGATGGCGGCCAGTGCAGGCTCCATGCTCATCAGGGTACCGAAGATGCGCGTCGGCAGCCGCGTGAGGGCAATCATCTCCAGTGAATAAGGCAGAGCCGTTGAGAGGATGGCGACAGCAAAACCCACCGGCATTACTGACCACTGCCAGATAGAGTCCGTCGCCTGAGCCATACCCAGCGGAACAAAGATGATGGCGGCAATGAGCGAGCCCAGCGCCACGGTCGCCGGGCCGTGCTCTTCGCCGGCGCGCTGACCCGTGAGGATATACACTGCCCAGCAGGCTCCGGCGCCCAGAGCCAGCGCGGCACCCGTCAGGTCGATTTCAGAGACGCTCTGGCCAAGCGGCAAGAGGAACCACAACCCCAGAACGGCTAACACCACCCAGATAAAATCGACAGGCCGTCGGGAGGAGAAAAGGGCCACCGCCAGCGGGCCGGTAAATTCCAGCGCGACGGCAATCCCCAGCGGAATGGTCTGGATAGAGAGATAGAACATATAATTCATGGCCCCCAGCGCCAGCCCGTAGAAAAGCAGCGGGAGGCGCTGCTCTTTTTTGACGCGCAACCGCCAGGGTTTAAAAATGACCACGAGGATCAGGGTACCCAAAGCGATACGCAGGGCAGTCACCCCCGGTGCGCCTACCAGTGGAAAGAGCGATTTCGCGAGGGACGCGCCACTCTGTATAGACAGCATCGCAATCAGAATTACAGCAACCGGCATCCAGACCGATGACGTGCGGGATATCCCTGGCATCCTTTCTCCTGTCAATTTTTGTCAAATAGGGTAAAAGCCGCAGTGTAATTGAAATATGGCGCAACGGTTGAGCTACTGTTGAAAAAAAACCAGGGAAAATCCGTAAAATGGATAAGCGTTGCTGGTTTTATCGCCTGTCAGATTAGGAATAATCTGGATGAATGTAACGGCGTTGACGCGCAGTATGAGTATTTAGCAACAGAAATCCTTTGTGATTTGAACAAGATAACTGATTCTGGAAACGTTCTGTTACAGGAAAGGTCCCGTTAGACATCACGAATCACAAAGAGTTTCGCAAATTTTTTTGATATATTTAAAACTTACGGATTTACTTGAAGCACATTTGAGGTGGTTATGAAAAAAATTGCATGTCTTTCAGCACTGGCCGCTGTACTGGCTGTTTCCGCAGGTACCGCTGTAGCTGCTACTTCCACTGTTACCGGTGGTTACGCTCAGAGCGATATGCAGGGCGTAATGAACAAAGCTAACGGTTTCAACCTGAAGTATCGTTACGAGCAGGATAACAACCCACTGGGCGTGATCGGTTCTTTCACCTACACCGAGAAAGATCGTTCTGAAAACGGCGCATACAACAAAGGCCAGTACTACGGCATCACCGCTGGTCCAGCTTACCGTATCAACGACTGGGCAAGCATCTACGGTGTTGTAGGTGTTGGCTACGGTAAATTCCAGCAGACCGAAAACCAGGGTCTGAACCGCACTGCAAGCAACAGCGACTACGGCTTCTCCTATGGCGCGGGTCTGCAGTTCAACCCAATCGAAGACGTTGCTCTGGACTTCTCCTATGAGCAGAGCCGTATCCGCAACGTTGACGTTGGCACCTGGATCGCGGGCGTAGGTTACCGCTTCTAATCACTTCGGTGAGCCAGTAAAAAATCCGCCCATGTGGCGGATTTTTTTTAACCTTTTTCCCTCTCCCTGTGGGCTGAGGGTTCCTCAGTCATTCACAAACAGAAGCAATAACGCAGCCTTCAGAATGACTGCGGGCATTCAGCGATGCCCTGGTCCGGCTGTAAATCGCTGAGGCGTTTCCTGCAGGCCGGGGCGAGGCGCAGGGATGCGCCGAGAGGGCGGCTTTACAGGGACGTTACATCCGCCCGTCCCCGATAAGCCGGAAGGAATAAGCCGAAGGTACCGCGAAGCGGCGATTTACCGCCGGGAGCCCGGGTTGCCAGGGTGGTGGCGATTGAGCCACCCTGGCACGTTCACGGGTCATATCGTTACAGAGTAGCAAGGAACATAAAGTGAACGGAATGACCACCAGAGCTGTATGTTCCCCCTCACCCCAGCCCTCTCCCCTAAGAGGAGAGGGGGCCGTCCGTAGACGCTTTTTGTATGGGGATCCCTCTTCCGTGGGTGAGGGTACCAGATCGCACAGCTTACTTACTCTTTATATCGAAAATATCCGTACCCAAATGGTTATAGTCAACTTTCTGTAACTTGAAGTTGGTAACGTACACTGGGGGAGCTTTCTTGTTTGAGATAAACGGGTAAGCATTTTTGATCTGCTCTGCTGAAATCCCCGTCCACTGCGAGAAGAACGTCAGGAAATCATTGGCCGAGCGGCGCGCGGTGATAATACGATGCTTCTTGTCATCACTCGACAGCACCATAAACGGTACCTGGAAGTTCTGCTGGAATTTATCGTCGTGCGCCAGATACTGCACCTCTTTACCGCGCTCTTTAAACGCCAGCCCGTGATCCGAGAAATAAACCATCGAGAAACTCTCACCCGTATTACGTAGCTGATCGTACAGCTTGCTGAGCAGTTCGTCGGTTTGCGTCATGGTGTACAGATAGCAAGACGTCTCTTTGGATTGCACAAACTCGGCGTATTTCCCCTGCGTGCGGTCGCAGGCCTGAGGGTGTGAACCCATCAGGTGCAGGACGATCAGTTGTGGCTGCGTGCGCTGCGTGGCAAAAACCTGCGCCGTCATCTTGAGCAATGCTTCGTCTTTGGTATTTTTATCGGCTTCAAAATCCCCGTTTTTCAGGAACTGCACTTCATCGGCACGCTTCGCGATGCTGGCAATGGCGGTATCGTATTCGCCAATTTGCCCCTGATTAGAGAACCACCACGTCTGAAAACCGGCACGGTTTGCCAGCGTGACAAAGTTATCCTGATACTGTGGTTTGCCGTCGACAACGCGGTTCAGGGTCAGGCCGAGCGATTTCTGCGTCGAGCCGCTGGCCGCAATATAATCGGTAAACAGGGTACCGTTGACGGAGCTGGCGAACGGCGTGTTATCCCAGTGTCCGCCGAACGCGCCCATCGCATCGCGGCGTGCGCTTTCGCCGATGACGACCACATAGGTATGGTACTTCGGCTTCACCGCCAGCACGTTCCAGGTGTCTTTCATATTGGAGAGCTCAGCCATTCGCGCCTGCTCGTCGAGAACTTCCTGGTTATTGACGACAACGTCTTTTACAAAGCGGAACACCGGGTAGCCGGTATCCTTCAGCTTGAACACGCCGCCCCAGGCCAGGTTTTGCACGGGGGTGACAAAGAAGGTCACTACGCTGAATGCCAGGCACAGCGTCTCTATTTTTCCCCACGCTTTTTTCTCTTCGGGTTTACGACGCACCGCTATAACGCCAAGCGCAAAAATAAAGAGGCCGACCACGTAGCTGTACCACGGGAAGATCGTCAGGATCTCGGTCGACTCTTCCATGTTGGTCGAGTGCAGCGCCAGCAGGGTATTAAAGTTTGGCGAACCGTAAGCCTGACCAAACGGGAAATAGAGCGCTGCAATCAGGGAGCAGATGCCCACTAACGTTTTTTGCGCGCGCGGCGCGGTACGCCACAGCAAATGCAGAATGCAGGTAAATGCAACGGCATACAGCAGGCTGAAGGGGTAACCCAGCGCAAAGTTAATCAGCAAGGATTGTAAAAAGTAGAATGCCGTCCACGGACTTAAGGCCCGACTGCGGGTAACAACGGTGTCTATCAGGGTTAAATTCATAGGTCACTATCATGCATAAAAACGCCATGTGCTCACCCTGGCGTCAAGGGTCATAACCTGCCTGACAGTGCGTGGAGAGGGAATGAGGGTCCGCTTCAGCGAGCCGCAAATTGTGCAGGGCTGCAAGAAGATAGTGCGAGCGCTAAATAATATCAACCGTTGCTAAGCAGATGTTTTGCGAAGAGGATTGCAAATCCGTAAAAAAAACCGGGAATAGGGCGGCCGGAGGCCAGTTTACAGCGGGAATATGACGGCAAAATGAAGCGGCGTACCGCAACGCCGCTTAGTGAGAAGGTTTGTCGTCCTGATGCGGCTTGTTGTTAAACATATCGCACAGCATGTTCAACAGCATTAAGCGCACCCTGAAGGGGGAGTGAGTAAACACGGTCATACACCTCTTGAATTCGTTCATAAGACCTCCTGATTTTTGATCCCTTCGATCCGTGAAGGGTGACTGCATTACATACAGATATAGCACAGGCTATATTGTATAGCTATGGCTATTTCGTTAATTTTTTGTGCTTGTAGAGGTATGGTTTACAATGTGCGCTCTCGATACCGGGCGCTGGAAGCGTCACCCCACTGAGGAAGTACAATGAACCGTCGCGCAGGTAAGCCAACAATCAGAAAAACGACGCAACTGGTGAATGTGGAAGAGCACGTCGAAGGTTTTCGTCAGGTGCGTGAAGCCCACCGACGTGAACTGATTGATGATTATGTTGAGCTGATTTCCGATCTGATTCGCGAGGTCGGGGAAGCACGTCAGGTTGATATGGCGGCCAGGCTGGGGGTTTCGCAGCCAACCGTTGCGAAGATGTTAAAACGTCTGGCCTCCGTCGGCTTAATCGAAATGATCCCGTGGCGCGGCGTCTTTCTGACGCCGGAAGGGGAGAAGCTGGCGCAGGAGAGCCGCGAGCGCCACCAGCTGGTGGAGAACTTCTTGCTGGTGCTGGGTGTAAGCCCGGAAATTGCCCGTCGGGATGCGGAAGGAATGGAACACCACGTCAGCGAAGAGACGCTGGTGAAGTTTCGTGAGTTTACGCTTAAATATGGTTCCTCCGCTGAATGAAAATCCCTGGACTGCAGGCCCTCACGCGCGATCGCTTCTTTCATCTCTTATTGATTATTGGTGCAGGTTTAAGCCTTTTTGTACCGTTTGCGCCCAAGGCCTGGCCTGCGGCGATTGACTGGCGCACCATTATTACCCTGAGCGGGTTAATGATGCTCACCAAAGGGGTGGAGCTGAGCGGCTACTTCGACGTGCTGGGGCGCAAAATGGTGCGCCGGTTTGCCACCGAACGCAGGCTGTCGTTGTTTATGGTGTTCTCCGCCGCGGTGCTGTCGACCTTTCTCACCAACGATGTAGCACTGTTTATCATCGTGCCGCTGACGCTCACCCTGCGTAAACTTTGCGAGATCCCGGTGAGCCGGCTGATCATCTTTGAAGCGCTGGCCGTCAACGCGGGCTCGCTGTTAACCCCTATTGGCAACCCGCAAAACATTCTGCTCTGGGGACGTTCAGGGTTATCGTTCGCCGCCTTTACCTGGCAGATGGCGCCGCTGGCGCTGGTGATGATGGCGTCGCTGCTGGCGGTCTGCTGGTTTGCCTTCCCGGATAAAAAACTGCAATACCACAGCGGCACAACCGGCCCGCAGTGGCAGCCTCGTCTGGTCTGGAGCTGCCTGGGGCTGTATATCGTCTTTCTGTTTGCGCTGGAGCTGCGGTATGAACTGGCGGGCGTGCTGCTCGTGGCGGCTGGTTTTGTCGTGCTGGCGCGACGCGTGCTGGTGAGCGTGGACTGGACGTTGCTGCTGGTCTTTATGGTGATGTTCATCGACGTGCATCTGCTTATCCAGCTCCCGGTGCTGCAACACGTGCTGCACAGCGTCAGCGGTCTGTCGCAACCGGGGCTGTGGCTGACGGCGATTGGCCTCTCGCAGGTCATCAGCAACGTGCCTTCTACCATTTTACTGCTCAACTACGTTCCGCCGGACTCGCTTCTGGCCTGGGCGGTTAACATCGGCGGGTTTGGTCTGCTGCCCGGCTCGCTGGCCAACCTGATTGCCCTGCGGATGGCGAACGATCGCCGCATCTGGTGGCGTTTCCATCTCTGGTCGATCCCCATGCTGCTCTGGGCTGCGGCGATCGGTTTCGGATTATTCCTTCTCATATAGTGCGCAATTTGTCAGTTTTTCCTGGCAAACGTATAGCAACGTCCTAGTTTTAGTGAACGGCATAGTGTGATGCCGCTCACTGACAGGACCGTTGCTGAACTATGGCTGAAGATCAAAACACCCCTGCTGACGAGCAGGACAAAAACAATAATGAGCGTAAGCGTCCGGGCAAAAAACCGTTAATTATCCTCGGCATTGTCGTGGTGGTGATGGTCATCGTGGCGCTGGTCTGGTGGTTTTTAACCCGTAACGAAGAGACAACTGACGACGCCTTTACCGACGGCGATGTGGTGACGATTGCCCCTAAAACGGCGGGTTATGTCACGGCGCTACATGTGCGTGATAACCAGCGCGTGAAAAAGGACGATCTGCTGGTGGTTATCGATCCGCGTGATACCACCGCCCAGCGCGATCAGGCTCAGGCCCAGCTTGGCCTGGCTATTGCGCAGCTGCATCAGGCCCAGGCACAGCTGGCGCTCTCGAAAGTGCAATACCCCGCCCAGCGCGACGAAGCCAAAGCGCAGGTGCTGAAAGCGCAGGCAGACCTCGCCAACGCGCAGGCGGAGTATCGCCGCCAGCGCGGGGTCGATCCGCGTGCCACCACCCAACAAAGCATTGATTCCGCCAACGCCCAGCTGCGTAGTGCACAGGCCGCTCTGGCAAGCGCGCAGGCCCAGCTGGAAGTGGCGGAGCAGGTACAGCTGCAAATCCGCCAGCAGGAGACCAACGTCGAAGCGCGTGAGCGCCAGGTCGATCAGGCTAAAGCGCAGCTGGAAACCGCTAACCTCAACCTCTCTTACACCGAAGTTCGCGCCCCGTTCGACGGGTTTGTCACTAAGCGTAACGTGCAGCCGGGTACGCTGGTGCAGGCGGGCACGGCGCTGTTCTCGCTGGTCTCACCCAACGTCTGGGTGGTGGCCAACTTTAAAGAGTCTCAGCTTGAGCGCATGAAGCCAGGCGATAAGGTGGAGGTTTCCGTCGATGCCTGGCCAGATATGGCGCTTGAAGGCCATGTCGACAGTATCCAGCAGGGCAGCGGCTCGCGTTTCTCGGCGTTCCCGTCGGAAAACGCCACCGGCAACTTTGTTAAAATTGTCCAGCGCGTGCCGGTGAAAATTGTGATTGATAAAGGGCTGGATCCGAACAAACCGCTGCCGCTGGGGCTGTCGGTAGAACCGAAGGTCACCGTGGAATGACGGATCACAGCCACGACAACTGGAAGCCCGCCAGCAATCCGTGGGCGGTGGCGATTGTCGTTACGCTGGCGGTGTTTATGGAGATCCTCGACACCACCATCGTCAACGTGGCGCTGCCGCACGTGGCGGGCTCGCTCTCGTCCAGCTATGACGAGTCCACCTGGGTATTAACCAGCTACCTGGTGGCTAACGGCATCGTCCTGCCCATCTCGGCGTTTCTCAGCCGGGTGTTTGGCCGCAAGCAGTTCTTCCTGATTTGCATCGTGATGTTCACCGTCTGCTCGTTCCTGTGCGGGATCGCGACCGAGCTGTGGCAAATCATCTTGTTCCGTGTGATGCAGGGCTTTTTTGGCGGCGGCCTGCAGCCCACGCAGCAGTCGGTGCTGCTTGACTACTTTAAACCGGAAGACAGGGGTAAAGCGTTTGGTCTCTCCTCCATCGCCATTATCGTTGCGCCGGTACTCGGCCCGACGCTCGGGGGCTGGATCACTGACAACTACTCCTGGCGCTGGGTGTTTTTTATCAACATCCCGGTGGGGATAGTGACGGTGCTGGCGATCTACCAGCTGCTGGAAGATCCACCCTGGGAGAGCAAAGCTAAAGAGAGGCTGACTATCGACTGGACGGGGATCGGCCTGATCGCGCTTGGCCTCGGCTGTCTGCAGGTGATGCTCGACCGGGGCGAGGATGATGACTGGTTCTACTCGAACTTTATTCGCACCTTTGCGGTGTTAACGCTGGTCGGCATCATTGGCGCCATTTACTGGCTGATGTATGCCAAAAAACCGGTTGTTGATCTGCACTGCATGAAGGACCGCAACTTTACCATCTCCAGCCTGCTGATGGCGGGGATGGCGATGATCCTTTACGGCAGCTCGGTGGTGATCCCGCAGCTGGCGCAGCAGGATCTGGGCTATACCGCCACCTGGTCCGGGCTGGTGCTGTCGCCCGGCGCAGTATTGATTGTATTGACCATCCCGCTGGTCCTGAAGCTGATGCCGGTGGTGCAGACGCGCTGGATCATCGCCTTTGGCTTTACCTGTCTGGCTGTGTCGTTCTTCTGGTCGCGCACGCTCACCCCGGATATTGACTTCGAAACGCTGGTGCTGTTCCGCAGCGCCCAGTCGATTGGGCTGGGGTTCCTGTTTGTCCCGTTGACCACCATTGCGTTTATTTCTATCCCGAGGCGGCTGAACGCGGATGCCGCAGCGCTGTTCACCATGTTCCGTAACGTTGCGGGCTCGATTGGCATATCGCTTTCCACGGCGGCCATCACCGAGCGCTCGCAGGCCCACAGCGCGCACCTTGCGTACCACGCCTCGCCGTTTAACGAGCAGTTCCAGCAGGCGATCCGCGAAAGCGCGCAGGCGATCCAGAACTTTACCACTCAGGTCGGCGACCCGACCGGCATTGCCACCGGGCGCATGTACCAGACCATGATTGAGCAGTCGCGCTTCCTGGCCTATATCGACGTATTCACCATTCTGAGCGTGGTGGCGCTGGTCCTGATTCCGTTTTGTTTGTTGCTCTCGCCGGTTAAGAGCGAGGGGAGTGCAGGAGCACATTGATGATACACAGACGTTTACACCCCCTGATGATAATGATGCTGCTGGCAGGTTGCGCCGTGGGGCCGGATTACCAGCCGCCTGCACCGCCTGCCGTCACGCACTGGAACGATAAAGGTGACAGCACGGTGAAATCACAAACCACCTCCGCTGCGACTAACCCGCGCTGGTGGAAAACGTTCGGCTCGCCGCAGCTCGACAGTCTGATTGAACGCGCCATTGCCGGGAATTTGTCCCTGCAACAAACGGTGCTGCGCATCGCTGGCGCGCGCGAACAGATTAACCAGGCGGGCGGGGCGTTTTATCCGTCGGTCAACGGCAATCTGCAGGCGACGCGCCAGCAGCTCGGCCTGGAAGGTGAGTTGAAGTCTCATGGGGTCTACGACCAGCTTGATAACGTCGATCCGGAACTCAGGGGGGCGTTAGGACCGCTGACGCAGCCGATCAACCTCTATCAGGGCAGTTTCGACGCCCAGTGGGAGATTGACCTCTGGGGTAAAGTTCGCCGTCAGGTTGAAGCTGCTGAAGCGCAGCAGAAAGCCGCTATTGAGCAGCGTAACGACGCGCTGGTCTCCCTTGAAGCCGAAGTGGCGCGCGCCTGGCTCCAGCTGCGCGGGGCGCAGAGCATTATTGCCACGCTGAACACCCAGATTAAAAGTGCGCAGCAAACGCTGGATCTGACCGAAAGTCGCCAGCGGGGCGGGCTGTCTCCGCAGATGGACGTAGAAAATGCGCGGGCGCAACTGGGCAACCTTGAAGCACAACTGCCGCAATATCAGGCGCAGGAGCGGCAGGCGATGAACGGCCTGGCGATCCTGCTCGGCAAGCCGCCGGGGGCGTTGGATGCGGAACTGCAGTCCGCCCAGCCGATGCCTGCGCTGCCGGATATCGTGCAAACGGGTATTCCATCCACGCTGGCGCGGCGTCGTCCGGACGTGCGAGAAGCGGAAGCGAATCTCCATGCCGCCACAGCGCAAATTGGCGTGTCGGTGGCCGAGCTGTTCCCGAGCTTTACCCTGTCCGGACAGTTTGGCCTGCGCAACAGCGAATCCAACTGGCTCACCGACTGGAGCAGCCACTTCTACAGTTTTGGTCCGCAGGTCTCCATTCCCATCTTCCAGGGCGGAAGACTGGTCTCCAGCGTGAAAGTGGCGCGTGCGCAACAGGGGGCGGCGGTGCTGGATTATCGCCAGACGGTACTGACCGCGCTGGGGGATGTTGAGAATGCGCTGGTGAGTTACCGCACCGATCAGCAGCGTGAAGCGGGTCTGGCGAAGACCATCGATGCGCTGCAAAACGCCTTCGACCTGGCCAGCGATAGCTACCGGCAGGGGATTGCCAGCTTTATCGACGTGCTCGACGCCCAACGTCAGCTCGCGCAGGCCGAGCAGCAACGTGCCCAGGCGCAGGTGCAAAGCGCGCTCGATCTGGTGGCGCTCTATAAGGCGCTTGGCGGCGGCTGGGAGCCCTATCAGCAGGTGCAGTTACCGGATTACGCCGTCTTTGGCGATGCCCCGCGCGGATAATATTCAGAGGATTGGGCAAGAAACGGACAGGAACGCCACATTCGCGTTGGCCAGGGCGCGGGTATAACTATCAGGCACCCATCAAACGACATGTGAGGACTATCTTATGCGTTATCAAAAACTGGGCAATACCGGTCTGTTTGTTTCTGAACTGTGCCTTGGCACCATGACCTTCGGCGGTGAAGGTGGCATGTGGGGCAAGATTGGCCAGCTGCAGCAAAGTGAAGCCGAGCAGCTGGTGGGCCGTGCGCTGGATGCCGGGATCAACTTCATCGACACCGCGAACGTCTATTCCGAAGGCCGCTCGGAGGAGATCACCGGCCAGGCACTCAAGAACCTGAAAATTCCGCGCGAAAACGTGGTGGTTGCCACCAAAGTGTTTGGCGAAACGGGCACGGCGGGGGTGAACTCACGCGGCAGCTCACGCTATCACATTATCAGCAGCGTGAAAGAGAGCCTGCGCCGTATGCAGCTCGACCATATCGATCTCTACCAGCTTCACGGTTTCGACCCCGCAACGCCGATGGAAGAGATGCTTTATGCCCTGGATAACCTGGTGCAGCACGGCCACGTGCGCTACATCGGTGTCTCTAACTGGGCCGCGTGGCAGATCGCCAAAGCGCTGGGCATTTCCGAGCGACTGGGTCTGGCCCGTTTCGCGTCGCTGCAGGCCTATTACACCATCGCCGGGCGTGATCTGGAGCGCGAACTGGTACCAATGATGCAGAGCGAAGGCGTCGGGCTGATGGTCTGGAGCCCGCTGGCGGGTGGCCTGCTGAGCGGGAAATATGGCCGCGACGGGCAGAGTGAAACCGGTGGCCGTCGTCTGGAGTTTGACTTCCCGCCGGTGGAAAAAGAGCGCGCCTTCGACTGTGTGGATGTGATGCGCACTATCGCCGAAAGCAAAGGTGTCTCCGTCGCGCAAATCGCCCTGGCGTGGCTGCTGCATCAGAAGGTGGTGACCAGCGTCATTATTGGTGCCAAACGCGTCGATCAACTGGATGACAACATCGCCGCAACGGGGATCCGTTTAAGTGAAGACGAGCTGAAACAGCTTGATGCCGTCAGCGCACTGCCGCGCGAATATCCGGGCTGGATGCTGGAGCGGCAGGGGGAATATCGTCGTAATCAGCTCGCACAGCAATAACCCTCCTTTCCCCGGTGGCGCACCGCTCACCGGGGCTTTTTTTCCCGCTCTGCTCACAAAATTCGATCCTCCTCTTTGATCGCTTTTACATCTTCGCCTATATGACTAGTCATGAAATTTAAATGACTAGTCATATAGGGAGAGACCATGAATCAATCACTGCCAGCCAACTTTTTATGGGGCAATTCGGTATCCAGTATGCAGACGGAAGGGGCATGGAATGAGGGCGGGAAGGGGATGTCGGTGTACGACATTCGCGAAGCGGGGGAAAACATCTCCGACTGGAAAGTGGCGACCGATTCCTACCACCGCTACCGGGAAGATTTCGACCTGATGCAGGATCTGGGCATGAACTGCTACCGCTTTCAAATCTCCTGGAGCCGGGTCTGTCCGCAGGGCGACGGCGAGTTCAACGATGAAGGCATCGCCTTTTACGACCGCTTTATTAACGATCTCATCGCCCGCGGTATCGAGCCGATGATCTGCCTTTATCACTTCGATATGCCGCTGGCGCTGGCGCAGGAGTACAACGGCTTTAACGATCGTCGCGTCATGGATGCCTTTATCCGCTATGGCAAAAAGATGATCGACTGCTTCGGCGACCGCGTGAAGTACTGGCTGACCTTCAACGAACAGAACATCTTCCATATGCCGGAAGCGTTTCGTATTTCCGGTTACATGAAAGGTGAGAAAACCCTGCGCGAGCTGTACGAGTTGCAGCATCACACCATGGTGGCGCACATGACGCTGACCGAATATCTGCACCAGACAAAACCGGGTCAGCTGATGGGCGGTATGCTGGCGCACCAGCTGGTTTACCCGGCCACCTGCAAACCGCGCGATATCTTCTGCGCCCAGCAGTACGACGAATTCCTCAACCAGAACCTGCTGCGCGTCTTTGCTGGTCAGGGCTATAGCCCGGCGGTGATGGCGGTGGTGGAGCAGGAAGGGTTTGGCGATATCTACCGTGCCGAGGATCTGGGGCTGTTCGCAAGAACCCAAAACGACTTTATGGCTTTCAGCTACTACGCCAGTAAAACGCTGGACAGCGATGCCATTCCGCAGGGAACTCCGGTGAACAATTATCTGCTGTACGGCGATAAAAATAACCCGTACCTGAAAGCCACCGAATGGAACTGGCAAATCGATCCGCTCGGTTTTCGCACCATCATCACCCGCTACGCCAACGACTGGCGCATGCCGGTGTTCCCGATTGAAAACGGCATTGGCGTGATTGAATCCTGGGATGGCGTGAACCCGATTGAGGATACCTACCGCATCGACTATCACCGGGCGCATATCGAGGCGATGAAAGCCGCCATGTTCGAGGATGGCGCTGAGGTGATGGGGTATCTCGGCTGGGGTCTGATCGACATTCTGAGCTCCCAGGGTGACATGCGTAAGCGCTACGGCGTGGTCTACGTCAACCGTGAAAACCACGACCTTAAAGACCTGAAACGCGTGCCGAAGAAGAGCTACGCGTGGTTAAAACAGGTTATCCATACCAACGGACGCGAGATGTAAGCCGTACGCTGCCGGGCCGTTTTTGTGACTGATTGATGGGAACTATCCGCTATGTCTGAAACAAAAATCACACCGCATATGCAGTCCTATGTCGATAAATTTGTTGAGTTCTCGGCGCGCCTGGCAAACCAGGTGCATCTTCGCTCCCTGCGCGATGCCTTCGCCACGGTGATGCCGATTTTCATCCTCGCCGGACTGGCGGTGCTGGTGAACAATGTGGTGTTCCCATGGATTTTTGACGGCGACACGCTCACGCACTTCAAGGTATGGGGCGAGGCGATCATCAATGGCACGCTGAATATCGCCGCGCTGCTGCTGGCACCGATGATTGCCTGGTCGCTGGCGCGCAACAAGGATTTCGACAATCCGGTCTCGGCAGTGGTTATCGCTGTCAGCAGCTTTATTATCATGATGCCGATGCGTCTGCAGCTCACGCCCGTCGGCAGCGACACCACGGTGAATGTCACCCAGGTGCTGACCTTCGCCAACATTGGTTCGACCGGGATTTTCGCCGGGGTGCTGATTGGCTTGCTCTCGACGGAGCTGTTTATCGCCATCTCGCGGCTCAAGGCGCTGCAAATATCACTGGGGGAAAACGTGCCGCCGGCGGTCAGTAAATCTTTTAGCGCCCTGATCCCGACCATCCTGACGCTCTCACTGTTTGCCGTTCTGGCCGCGCTGCTGGCGAACGTATTGCATACGGATCTGATTCACCTGATCACCACCTTTATCCAGCAGCCGCTGCGGCTCATCAATACCAGCCTGCCGGGGACGATTTTTATCTACAGCTTTGGTAACTTCCTCTTCACGCTGGGTATTCATCAGTCGGTAGTCAACAGCGTGGTGCTGGAGCCGTTCCTGTTGATTAATACCAATGAGAACATGCTGGCCTTTGCCAACGGCCAGCCGATCCCGCACATCATCAACAACATCTTCGTGCCGACCTTTGGCATGGTGGGCGGTACCGGTAGCACCATTTCACTGCTGATCGCCATTTTTATCTTCTCGCGGCAACAATCGGCGAAACAGGTGGCACGTCTGTCGCTGGCGCCGGGTCTGTTCAATATCAACGAGCCGGTGATTTTCGGCCTGCCGATTGTATTTAACCTGCCTTTAATGATCCCGTTTGTCCTGTTGCCCGCCATTGGCATTTACTTCGCCTGGCTCTGCACCACGCTGGGATTAATGTCGCGCTGCGTGGTGATGATCCCGTGGACCACGCCGCCAATTCTGAGCGCCTGGCTGGCAACCGCGGGGGACTGGCGGGCGGTGGTGGTGCAGTTGGCAATCATCGTATTTGGTGTATTCTTCTACCTGCCTTTCCTCAAAATTGCCGAGCGAGTGGCGTTGAAAAACAGCGGGATAGAACATTAAACAGAAGGAAGGACGATGGCGGCGAAGTACATCACCATAGCGCGTGAAATCAAAAAACGCATCATCAGCCAGCAGTATGCCGCCAATGAACCCCTGCCGGACCAGTTTGCGCTGGCGGCGGAGTTCAATACCAGCCGGATGACCATTCAGCAGGCCATGCGTCAGCTGATCGTTGAAGGGCTGGTATATACCCGTCAGGGGCAGGGGACGTTCATCCGCAAAAACTTCCTTCAGTTGTCGCAGTGGGATCTCTCCGGCAGCGACTACTTTGGCGCGACCAAAACCTGGGAGCATCTGGGCACGGTAACGAGCCAGGTGGTGCATTTTGAACTGCGCTTCCCGAACGAAAAAGAGCAGGCCTCGCTGATGATCAATGCCGATACGCCGGTCTATGACTTCATTCGTCTGCGTTTGCTTAATGGTGAGCCCATGTCGCTGGACGCGACCGTAATGCCGCTCAACCTGGTGCCCGGCCTGAACAAAAGCCATCTTGAAAGCTCGGTGTTTCGCTATGTGCAGGAGACGCTGGGGCTGAAAATCATGGGATCGTACCGCGTGGTGCGGGCGCTAAAGCCGAATGCGCTGGATATGCAGCATCTGGTCTGCGAGGAGAGCGACCCGGTGCTGGAGGTGGAGCAGGTGATCTATCTGGAAGATGGCACGCCGCTGGAGTATGCGCACTGTCATTATCGTTACGACCACGGCGGGATTGTGATCGTGAATAACGGATAAAAAAAAGCGGGCATCGAAGCCCGCTTTTTTCGCTGTGTCGCGATTAGTTCAAACGCACCGGCATACCGGAACGGTTCTGCACAGCCTGGTCAACGATAGTCGTTTCCACGTCCGGCTGAGAGGTCACGGACTGCACCGCGCTGGTCAGCGTAATCGGCACGATTTCGTTATTGTTGATCTGGTCTTCGCTGGTGGACAGCGGGTTGTGCACTTCAATGTAACGGCTGCCATCCGGCTCAGAGGTCGCTTTAACCGGTTCGTTGATGAACTGGACGCGGGTACCTACCGGCACGTTTTCGAACAGGAATTTGATGTCGTCGTTACGCAGACGCACGCAGCCGTGGCTTACGCGCAGGCCGATACCGAAGTTAGCGTTGGTACCGTGGATGGCGTACAGGCGGCCGATGTACAGGGCGTACAGACCCATTGGGTTATCCGGGCCTGCTGGAACCACGGCTGGCAGCGGTTCACCTGCCGCGATGTATTCCGCGTGCATTTTCGCCGTTGGGGTCCAGGTTGGGCCTGCTTTCTTACGTTCAACTTTGGTGGTCCAGTTCAGCGGGGTATCTTTACCCAGCTGACCGATACCGATTGGCAGCACGATTACCGTGTTGGTGCCTTTCGGATAGTAATACAGACGCATCTCCGCGCTGTTAATCACGATACCTTCATGAACGGTATCCGGCAGGATCAGCTGCTGAGGGATATTGAGAACGGTACCTGCTTTTGGCAGGTATGGGTCAACGCCCGGGTTCGCTTCCAGCATGTTAGACAGGCCCAGCTGGTACTGTGCTGCGAAATACTCCAGCGGCTGAGTGTTACCCTCAGGCACCGTCACCACCTGGTTTTGACCCACCAGACGGCTACCGTCTGTCGGCAGCGGATAAGTCACCGCAGAAGCGGTTTTGCAAAAACCTACTACGGCTAACGCCGCCGCAAAAAGCGTTGTTAATTTCATGTTCATGTTGTGCGAGGTATCTAAGCCATTCAGGCGTGAGTTGATAAGTCTGAATCTGTGATGGGAGCGCATTATATGTGCATTCCCGCTAACAGGGAATTCAGATGTGTACGAAATCACATTTTTTTCGATTTTGTTAAAGTTTAGCGGAGCGTCGCAACACAGGATCTCAATTCGGAATTGTGGCATAATGCCGTGTTTATCACACTTTTCGCAGGAATCTCCCCGTGTTAGTTACCAGCAACGTCACTATGCAGTTTGGCAGTAAGCCGCTGTTCGAAAACATTTCCGTCAAATTTGGCGGCGGCAACCGTTACGGCCTGATTGGTGCCAACGGTAGCGGTAAATCCACCTTTATGAAGATCCTCGGCGGTGACCTGGAGCCGACGCTCGGCAACGTGTCGCTCGATCCCAACGAGCGCATCGGTAAACTGCGTCAGGATCAGTTCGCCTTTGAAGAGTTCACCGTGCTCGACACCGTGATCATGGGGCACGCGGAGCTGTGGGAAGTGAAGCAGGAGCGCGACCGTATCTACGCTCTGGCCGAAATGAGCGAAGAAGATGGCTACAAAGTGGCCGATCTGGAGACGCAATACGGCGAAATGGACGGTTATTCTGCAGAAGCGCGTGCGGGCGAGCTGCTGCTGGGCGTGGGCATTCCGGTCGAACAGCATTACGGCCCAATGAGCGAAGTGGCACCTGGCTGGAAGCTGCGTGTGCTGCTGGCGCAGGCACTGTTCTCTAACCCGGACATTCTGCTGCTCGATGAACCGACGAACAACCTGGACATCGACACCATCCGCTGGCTGGAGCAGACGCTCAACGACCGTGACAGCACCATGATCATCATCTCGCACGACCGTCACTTCCTGAACATGGTGTGTACGCACATGGCGGATCTGGATTACGGTGAGCTGCGTGTTTACCCGGGCAACTACGACGAATACATGACGGCGGCCACCCAGGCGCGTGAACGTCTGCTGGCGGATAACGCCAAGAAGAAAGCGCAGATTGCGGACCTGCAATCCTTCGTCAGCCGCTTTAGCGCCAACGCCTCTAAATCCCGTCAGGCAACATCGCGTGCCCGCCAGATTGACAAAATCAAACTGGAAGAAGTTAAAGCTTCCAGCCGTCAGAACCCGTTCATCCGTTTCGAGCAGGACAAGAAACTGTTCCGTAACGCGCTGGAAGTGGAAGCCCTTACCAAAGGTTTTGATGAAGGCCCGCTGTTTAAAAACTTCAACCTGCTGCTGGAAGTGGGCGAGAAGATCGCCATTCTGGGTGCCAACGGCGTGGGTAAATCCACCATGCTGAAAACCCTGGTCGGCGAACTGCAGCCGGACAACGGGAGCGTGAAATGGTCCGAAAACGCGCAAATTGGTTATTACGCGCAGGATCATGAATATGAATTTGAAAACGACCTGACCGTCTTCGACTGGATGAGCCAGTGGAAGCAGGAAGGCGACGATGAGCAGGCGGTGCGCAGTATTCTGGGGCGTCTGCTGTTCAGCCAGGACGACATCAAGAAGCCTGCCAAAGTGCTCTCCGGTGGAGAGAAGGGCCGCATGCTGTTCGGCAAGCTGATGATGGAAAAACCGAACATTCTGGTGATGGACGAACCGACCAACCACCTGGATATGGAATCTATCGAATCGCTGAACATGGCGCTGGAGATGTACCAGGGCACCCTGATCTTCGTTTCTCACGACCGTGAGTTCGTCAGCTCGCTGGCGACCCGCGTGATTGAAATTACGCCAGAGCGCGTGGTGGACTTCACCGGTAACTATGAAGATTACCTGCGCAGCAAAGGTATCGAGAACTAAAAAAAGCCGGGTGGCGGCTTCGCCTTACCCGGCCTACGTTCTGTTCCCTCTCCCTGTGGGAGAGGGTTAGGGTGAGGGCATCAGGCCGCACTACATCACCCACTCACTCCCTTCAATCCCATTCACAAGCAGCCTGCGTTTTTCCCCCGCCGGTAATGACACCTTCAGTGCTTTCCACGCCGGACGATAATCTCCGCGCGCAGTGATCTTCAAATTGATGGTTGCCCCATCGCACACCATTTCCCACTCTACCCACAGCGCATTGCCGTTCTGATAGCCCCAGCTTTCACCGTCATCTTCAAACAGCAGACCGGTGCTGGTACCCACGCCTTTGACCGGGAACAGCTTCAGTTCGCGGGTGTCGTCTTTTTCCGCGCTGACGTGAGTGATGCGTTCGCTGAGCGGCAGACCGGCACCGGCGCGCACCAGCAGCGGCAGTTTTTCCAGCGGTGCATCCAGAGCGATCCACTGCCCGCCCGCGTACCACGCGTGGGTGTAAAAATCGTACCAGCCGGTTTCGTTATCCGGCAGCCAGAGACGGCGCTCGCGCTGTCCGGCCTCCACCACGCTTGCCACCAGCAGGTCCCGGCCCAGCAGGAACTCGTCGCACTCTTCAAAGGTCTGCGCATCGTGTTCGTGGTCGAGGAAGGTTGGGCGCAGCATCGGTTCGTCATCGGCATGCGCCTGCCAGAGCAGGGTGTAGAGATACGGCAGCAGACGATAGCGCAGCTCAATAGCACCGCGAATAGCGGGGGTGACGCCCGGATACATCCACGGCTCGTTTACCGTGTGATCGTCATTCCACGAGTGAATGGTAAAACGCGGGTGCATCACGCCGTTCTGCACCCAGCGGACAAACAGCTCGGCGTCGGGTTTGTCGCCAGAAAAACCGCCCACGTCATGACCAACGTTAAACAGCCCGGACAGGCTCATGCCCAGCCCCATGCGGATGTTATAGCGCAGGGTATCCCAGTTGGTGCGGTTATCGCCGCTCCAGGTCTGAACGTAACGTTGCATCCCGGCGCAGCCGGAACGGGAGATCAGATACGGGCGCTTTTCCGGGGCAAACCGCTGCTGCGCTTCCAGCGAGGCGCGCATCATCAGCAGCGGCATCACCGGGCGGATGTGTTTGATGGCGATCTCCTTGCCAAAACCATGACAGCGCGCTTCGCCGTCCCACACTTCGTATTCGTTGTTATCGTTCCAGGTGGAGTCGATCCCCATCTCCAGCAGCTGCGTGGTGACTCCTTCCTGCCACCATTTCACCGTCTGCGGGTTGGTAAAGTCGAGGTGGGAACCTTCGTCATCCCAGAAGCTGGAGCGTTCTGGTGCATCGGTTTCTGAATCACGAATGAACAGGCCGTTTTCCGCCACTTCGCTATAGCGCGGGTGGTCCTGCAGCAGGCACGGCTTGATGTTTGCCGCCAGCCGCAGTCCCGCATCGTGGAATGCCTGGGTCATCACCTTCGGTTGCGGCACTTTGTCGTAGTTCCAGTTAAAGACATAGCGCTTGCCGTTGATTGAGGTATAACCCGATGAGAGCTGGAACGAGTCGCACGGGATCGCATGCTCTTCGCACAGGCGAATAAAATTCATCAGTTGATTCTGCGCGTCCGGCGCGTCGGTGTAGTGCATGGTCGACCCGCTGTAGCCCAGGCTCCATTTCGGCCCGAACAGCGTTTTCCCGGTCAGGCGCACAAAGGCTTTGGTGACGTCCAGCACCCGTTTGCCGGTAAAGAGGTAGTAATCGATATCACCCGCTTCCGCCTGCCAGCGACGGTAAGCGGTGTGGTAGTTATCAATCTCGTTGCCCAGATCCAGCCAGCAGCTGCTCAGGTTGTCGTAGAACAGGCCGTAACTCACGTCATCGCGGCGGGTAAGGGTAAACGGGATGTGTTTGTACAGCGGGTCGGTGCTGGCCGCGTTGTAGCCCATGGCGTCGAGGTTGCGCATCTCGAAGCGCTTACCGTTGCGCTGCAGGTCGCCCGCTTTCTCACCCAGGCCGTAAAAACGCTCGTCCTTGCGACGGCTCAGGTAGTGTGCCACCCCGTCGCCGTGAGCGTTCAGCAGATAGGCGCTGGTCGGACGGTCATTGACCAGCGGCTGCCACTCACCGGCGTCATTGCGATAATGCCACTCCAGCCACAGCGGCTGATGAACGGTCACACGCAGCTGTTCGGTAGCAATTGTCAGCCCCTCATCCTGCTGGCTTAGCGTCCAGGCAGGGCAGGTGAAGCCGCTCAGATCGTCGCGACGACGGCCTTCCCACGGCACATCTTCTTCCGGAGCGATGCTCCAGGTGCGGTCCAGCGCCAGTTCACCTTTACGTTTGATCAGTACGCGGAACAGGTTCTCTTCCAGCACATACAGGCACAGGCGGTGCTGGTTATCCACCAGCAGTTCCAGATGGTTGGCCGACTGCTTATCGACGGTCCAGTTTTTCAGGGTTTTCATATGCAATACATCCACTATCAGGCGCGCTTGGCGCGACGTTCAGCAATAAATGCCACCAGGAAAACAGCGCCAATCAGGTCAAAGAAACCCATGGCAATAAAGAGCGGGTTGAAGCCGATTTTGTCGGCGGTCACACCAATCAACAGCGAGAACAGGAAGCTGGCGATCCACGCCGCCGAGCCGCGCATACCGTTAACGGTCGCCATCTGGCCTTTATCGAACGACTCCACCACCAGGGCGCTGAGCATGCAGGAGATGATCTGATGCCCGAAACCGCCGATGGAGATCAGCACGATGGTGATGTACGGGTCGCGGGTAATGGCGACGACGGCCAGAGAGATCATCAGGAACGCGCCGGTGACGGAGCTTGCCACCACGGAGTTGACGCGGGAGCAGCCAAACAGGCGGGTATACAGACGGGTGAGGTAACCGCTTGCCACGCTGCCGAGATCGGCGGCCAGGAACGGCAGCCAGGCAAACATCGCGATCTGCTTCAGATCCATGCCGTGCTCTTTGGCGAGATACAGCGGCACCCAGAAACTCAGTACCGCCCAGGCCGGTTCCGCCATAAAGGCCGGGATGGCGATACCGTAGAAGCGTTTGTTTTTTGAGACGGTTTTCAGTGCGGTCAGGAAGGGCAGTTTTACCGCAGGCGGTTCGTTATCCTGCTTGATAAACGCCAGCTCGTCTTTGCTCAGGTTCGGGTGCTGCTCCGGATTGTGGTAGAACGCCCACCACAGGAGCACCCACAGCAGCGCCAGCACGCCGGTGAACATAAACGCGCCCTGCCAGCCAAACGAGGCGTGCGCGAAGTAGATGATAGGCGGAGCCAGCATCGCGCCAATGGAGAAGCCCACACCGGCCCAGCCGGCTGCCACAGGACGTTCCGATTTCGGGAACCATTCACCAATGGTTTTGGCGTTTGCGGGCGTGGCGGCGGCTTCAGAAGCCCCCATAAAGAAGCGCAGGATGGCAAGGTGCAGCCAGCTCCCGGCACCCGCGTGGAAAATACACATCAGCGCCCAGATCCCGGCGCAAATCATAAAGCCAATCTTCAGGCCGATCACGTCGATCAGCCAGCCGCACAGAGGCTGGAAAATGGTGTAGGCGATCTGGAATGCCCCGACGATCCAGGAGTACTGCTCGGTGGTGATCCCGAGGCTCTCTTTCAGTTCCGGGGCGAGGATCCCGAGTGAGTTTCGGGTGATGTAGTTAACGGTGACGCCAAGTAAGAACAGCACCAGCACATACCAGCGCAGGTTTTTAATGACGCGACGGGTTTTGCTTGCCGCAACGGTGTTATTAATGTCCTGACTCATTTTACTCTCCACAAGACGGACGGTAAGGGGACGGAAGTTCAGGTGTCACACAGGTTTATGACGTTGATTGTTATCTGTTTTACCGCTTCAAGTTGCTATACAACTAGTATGGAAGTTGTGTGACAAGTTCACCTTAAGGGAGAAAATGAGAGGGCAATAGTGGATTTTGTGCAAAATTTCTCATAACTGAGCGACATCATTTGGCATCATGGCTTTGACATCAGCTATTGCCTGATATCCACGCTATGAAAATTTTGTCATTTCGCAAATGGAGCCAGATCACAAAATGGACAAAAGGCTAAAAATCACCGAAATCGCTGCCCGGACTCAGCTCTCAATCAGCACCGTTTCGCGGGTCCTTGCCGGGAAGGCGAATACCAGTGAAAAAGCACGTGCGAAGGTGCTGGCATGCGCGCGCGAGCTGGGAGTGCTGGACGGAATGGCTGCGGGCCGTTTGCTGCTCAACAGTCTCGTTGTCTTCGCCCCACAGCGCGCCTTTGACGAGCGGTCTGACATCTTTTACTACCGTGTGATCCAGAGCGTAAGCAAAGGTCTGGCCTCGTACGATGTTCGCCTGCGTTACTGCGCGCTGGAGGAGAACGACAGCGACGCCCAGCAGTTTCTGGCGCGAATGAACGAGCCGGACACCCAGGCCGCCATCCTCCTCGGGATTGACGATCCGCATATCCACGACCTGGCAGTGGATGTCGGTAAACCCTGCATGCTGATTAACTGCCGCGACCGGCATATGCGCCTGCCTGCTGTCGCGCCGGACCATCGGGCCATTGGCGAGCGGGCGGCGGACTATCTGTTTGAAATGGGACACCGTGAGGTGATGAATGTGTTGTGCCTGCGGCGTTACACCATGGAGCTGCGCCTTGCGGGGATCCGCGATGCATGGCAGTCGCACAACCTGAAGTTCAACGATAAACGCGATTTGCTGGTGGCGCCGAGCTTCAGCGCTCGCGAAACAGAGCAACTGGTCACCGACTGGCTGAGCCGCATGCAGGGGAAAGACTTGCCGACTGCGTTTCTGGTGGGTGGTGACTTTATGGCGGCGGGCACCATCAGCGCCCTGCAAAAACAGGGGTTACGCGTGCCGCAGGATATTTCGGTGATGAGCATTGACGGCTTTAATCTGGCGGCCATTCAGGATCGCGGTGCATGTCCCGCGTGATGAGCTGGGCACCGAAGCGGTACATATGCTCCAGCAGCGGCTGATGCGCCCGGAGGCGCCGTCAGGCACGCTATTGCTTAACGGCACCCTGACCGTACGGGAATCGGTCCGGCGGATACGTCAGGGGAAACGACGCACCGCCGTTGAGCGGGAAGGGCTGTACGACAGTTAAGCCATGCCCAGCGCACGCTTGCCGTGGATATTGAGATCGGCCACGGTAAAGCGATCCTGCCAGGTTTTTTCATAATCCTCGCGCGGGAAATCACCCGGTGATGCCCCGGTTTCCAGCGCCGCTTTCACCTTCTTCGCGTAGGCGAGGTTCTTCTCGCACATCGGCGCGGCAGGAATGTACATCACGTTGCCCCAGCCCTGTTGATCCTCAACCGGCGCGACGGAGTGGATCACATCGCAGTGCCACCACACCGAATCGCCCGCCTCCAGTGCCGGAATGCTGGTGAGCGCTTCGATAAGCAGCGGGTGCCATTTCTCTGACACCGGCAGAACGCGCCCCGGCGCGACGCCGCACAGTTCGTCCTCCGGCACGTCATCCAGCAGCGGACGCAGCAGAATATAAGCCATCGCTTCCGGGATTGGCACCACGTGCAGCAGCCCCTGGCCCGGGATCATGTCCGACAGCGCCGTCCAGCCCTGGAAGGTGCGGAACACCGAACATTTGGTGGTGTTATCCACGGTGTACTCTTCCACTTCAGTACGGTGTGCAGCATTCCACGGATCGTATTTCTCTACGTTGCCATCAAAGACGCGGGCGAAAACCTGCTGATAGGCGGGCAGCAGCCAGCGCTCCAGCGCACCGGAATCGGTATGCGCGCCCAGCCCTTTCGAGGTGGTGCCCGGTGGACGACGGCGGATGCGATCCGGGTAAATCACGCTGACGTCCGGGTCGAACCACTGTTTGCCGTTGCTCTCGAATGTCCACAGACGGTTCAGAAACGACTGCACCTGCGCCATCTCTTCACTCTGGCGCGCCTGCATTTGCGCCTGTGACCAGTAGATAGGGTAAATCTCCGGGCGAGACGCCGTTAAGGTACCAAAGAAGTTATCGCCGGGCCCTTTATAGACTTCATCAAACTGGTTGAGATCGAGGTAATCGAGCATCGACTGATCCCATGCCAGCGCCTGCTCGCGCGGGAAATGACCTTTTATTACCGCGCAACCCCGGCGTTTGATCGCCTCACGCTGCGCGGATGTGATGGTGCCATCTTTCACATCCGCAAACGGGATCACCGGCCAGACGGGCTCGCCTTTGTTTTTCAGGGCGTTAATTTCCGCCACGCGGGTCGCGATGGTATCGCTGAGCTTATCGAACACCGCCTGCACATCGCCGATTTGCGCCCGTAGCTCGCGCTTCATCTCACGGATTGCGGCTTTGTGATCCGCCGGCAAAGTTTCACTGGTAAACGTCATAACTGCCTCGCATCTTTCATTCGAAAGTAAAAATGTCTACAAATGATACTTTAAGTTAAAAATTGGTTAATGCAAGTTTAAAAACTTGACGGGTAGCACAGGATGGAAAAAGAGTGAGGGGGGGCCGGAGCGCGGCTCCGGCAGGAAGGGAATCAGGCGTCGAACGGGGAGTGGTGGTCCAGCACCGCCTGAATAACGTTCAGCGCGCCCTGGTGGTTGTTGTCGTCGGTGCTATAGCGGCTTACGTCTCTGATGCTTTCGGCTGCGTTGCCCATTGCAAAGGAGTATTTCACCAGCTTCAGCATCTCCGCGTCATTGCCGCTGTCGCCAATACCCACGCACTCCTGCGGGGAGACTTTCCAGCGTTTCAGCAGACGGCTGATGCCATTGGCTTTGTGCAGGCCGGGGATAATCAAATCGACAAAACCAAAGCCGCTGGTGACCGGCTTCATAATGCCGTCCAGGGAGACATGCAGTTTATCGACCAGATTCGAGATATCGCTGTCCGGCAGGTTCAGGGAGAACTTAAACAACACGTCGTTAATGTCGCGGTAGTCGCTGATACGCTTTAAGCGGTGATAGTGCTTTGACATCAGCGCCACGAACGCCTCGGGGGCCTGGTCGCTGACGTAAGCGCTGTCGAGACCGCAGGCCACAAAGTTCAGCCCTTTGTCTTTCAGCAGTTCGCCAATAACGATTTGCGACTCATGACGCGTCAGCTCGCCGTGGAAAATTTGTTCACCGTGATCGAAGACCAGCGCACCGTTTTCCGCCACGAAGGAGATCTGATCTTTCAGTTCCGGGAAGAAGGAGATGAGCTGGTAATACTGGTTACCGCTGGCGACAACAAATTCAATATTACGGGCTTTAAGCTGCTCAAACTGTGCCTGAAAGCGGTCACGATCGTACTGCTTGGCATCATCAAGGAAAGTTCCGTCCATATCGGTGACGATAACTTTAACGGTCATACTGTGCTCCTGGGTCACTGCGTTTTGAAACATTCTAATAACAAGGTGACGGAGAGCACAAATTTAATTTCGAATGAAAGTAGAAAAGCCGGGTGGCGGCTTCGCCTTACCCGGCCTACGGGGAGAATTGTAGGCCCGGTAAGCGCAGCGCCACCGGGCGTTTTTTTTACAGCGTATGCTCCGTACGCGCAATGATATCGTCCTGTGCATCCGGCGACAGGGCGGTGAAGAACGCCGAGTAGCCTGCGACGCGTACCACCAGGTCACGGTACTGGTCCGGGTGTTTCTTCGCGTCCAGCAGTGTTTCGCGTGAAACGATGTTGTACTGAATATGCCAGCCTTTATGCACCTCGAAGAAGGTACGCAGCAGCACCATCAGCTTTTGACGGTCGCTGTCGTTTTCCAGCGTTGACGGGTTCAGCTTCTGGTTTAACAGCACGCCGCCAAGAATCGCTTCGGTTGGCAGTTTACCCACGGAGCCGATTACCGCCGTTGGACCGAGGTGGTCGGTACCGGAGGCCGGACTGGCGCCTTCCGCCAGCGGGGTGTGCGCTTTGCGTCCGTCCGGAGTCGCCATTGTCGCTGCACCAAACGGCACGTTTGCGGAGATGGAGGATGTGCCCGCGTAGTAGTTACCGCCAATGGGGCCACGGCCGTAACGCGGGTTATGATACTGCTTCAGCTCGTCAATGTAGGTCTGATAAGCACGGGTCAGCAGCATGTCCACACTGTCGTCATCGTTGCCGTACTTCGGCGCACCGTTGATCAGACGCTGACGCAGCTGCTCGTGCGTCAGCCCGTCGAAGTCATCCGCCAGCGCCGCCGCCAGCTGCTGCTGACCGATGACGCCCTGCTCGAACACCAGTTTCTTCACCGCCGCCAGGCTGTTACCGAGGTTGGCAATCCCCACCTGCAGGCCGGAGACCCAGTCATACTTCGCGCCGCCCTGCTTG
Source organism: Enterobacter cloacae subsp. cloacae ATCC 13047 (assembly GCF_000025565.1). Taxonomy (NCBI): domain Bacteria; kingdom Pseudomonadati; phylum Pseudomonadota; class Gammaproteobacteria; order Enterobacterales; family Enterobacteriaceae; genus Enterobacter; species Enterobacter cloacae. The sequence continues at coordinate 2,938,538 of NC_014121.1, read as the reverse complement.
ATGCTTTTCGCCCGCTCGATGCAGTCATCCACCAGCGCCGAGCAGAGGATATCGTGGACATTCTCTTCCAGCATGGTGTCTACGACATACTCAATCTCGATGGATTTACGGGTGTAATAGCGGATCTGGGTATCCCAGGCCGTCATCACCTCGTCGAAATTGCCGAAGTTACCGGCAGAGAGTGCTTTCTCCTGCGGCAGGAACACTTTCCCGCTGGTGGCATCGCGGCCGCCTTCCAGCGCGGCGAGCATCACGCGGGCGAAGTTGATAAAGCTCATGCCGGTGCAGCGGTAGCCCCATTTGCCGCCAACGGCGGTTTCGATGCAGCCGATGGCGGCATAGTCGTACGCATCTTCTTTTTCTACGCCGAGCTTGATGAATTCCGGGATCACGATTTCATCGTTGTTGAACGCTGGCATGCCGAAGCCGCAGCGGATCACCTGCACGCAGGCGTCGAGGAAGTCGTTGCTCATCCCTGCGTGATAACGCACGCTCAGGTTTGGCTGGGTGGAGCGCAGACGACCGCAGGACTCCAGAATCGCGTAAGAGAGCGGGTTGACGGCGTCCATTGGCTCACCGTTGACCAGCTTCTGACCGCCGATGGTGACGTTCTGGTACAGCGGGCTGCCTGCGGAGGCTTTGGAGTGCGAGCCGGAGCGGATCTTGTTCACTTCCAGCAACTTCAGCCAGCAGCTGTGGAGCAGCTCGATGACGTGCTCGCGGTCGAGGCTCTGGTTCAGCTCTACGTCGCGACGGTAGTACGGGTAGAGATATTGATCCATGCGGGCGAACGACACGGAGTGGCCGTTGGACTCAATCTGCAGGATAAGCTGAATGAAGTAGCACAGCTGCAGCGCCTGCCAGAAGGTTTTTGGCGGTTCATGGGCAATCGCGTCACAGTTTTCCGCTATCGCCAGCAGCTCGTCGCGGCGGCTGACGCGGGATTCGGTAGCCGCCATTTCACGCGCCAGGGCTGCAAAACGTTCGATATGCAGACTTACCGCCTCCAGCACGATATCAATCGCTTTCAGGAACTGATCGCCGTGCAGGTCGTCCAGCACCGTCAGGTTGATGCGCGAGCGGCGCTCGGCCACTTTAGCGCGCAGGCCGTCGAGCCCTTTTTCCAGCACCAGCGGGAAGTTTACCGCCAGGTGGGCATCGCCGGAGGTCATGTTGCCTTCGGCTTTGATAATGCCGGTTTCCAGCAGGCTTTTCTGCTCGTCGGTGAACATGCCGTAACAGCGATCCTGTACCGTCTGGCCGCGCCACCACGGGCAGATCTCATGCAGAACGCGCTTATTCTCTTCGCTGACCGCAAAGCCCGCGCCGGGACGGTCCGCCAGATCGTCAATCTCTTTCTCAATCCAGGAGACGGTATATTCCGGGAAGATCGGCGCGGCGCGCACTTCGCTTGCCTGGTTACCGACGATCAGCTCATCGTGTTTGATCCAGATGGTGCGCTGCGCGAGATGATGCGCCAGCGCCAGCGCGCGACGCACCGGGATCGGTTTATCCATATGCTGCTGGTACATTTCAGTGTAGTGCTGCGCGCGCTCGGTACAGACCGGCGGCTTCACGATATGCACCAGGGCCATTTTGTGCGCTTTAATGCGCTCGCTGAGGGTGTTGAGATTCAGGGTAGTCATCGTTTTATCCTCGTAAGGTCGCGGTTAACCCTTTCTGGCAGGCATACTGCTGTGCAAAGTCCAGTAGCGCAGGGTTATCCAGCGGTTTGTCAGGAGCAGAGTAAGGTTGGCCGAGCAGGGTGTATTTGTTCATGCCCAGCGTGTGATACGGCAGAAAGTGAATGTCGCGAACGTTCAGTTCGTCGGCTGCGAAATTGGTAATGGCGGTAACAGAGGCTTCATCGGCGTTAAAGCCCGGGATCAGCGGCACGCGAATGATGATTTTTTTCCCGGCCGCCGCCAGGCGTTTCAGGTTGTCCAGGATGCGTTTTGCCGAGCCGTCCGTCCACTGTTTGAACACCTCTGCATCCATATGCTTCAGGTCGGCGAGGAACAGATCGACATACGGTAGTGAAGGCGCGATATAGTGCCACGGCACGTGAAGGCAGGTTTCGACGGCGGTATGAATACCCTGTTCATGGCTGGCTTTAAACAGCGCCAGTGCCAGATCGGGGTTCATAAACGGCTCGCCGCCGGAGAGGGTGATTCCGCCGCCGCTGCGGTCGTAAAACGGCTTATCGCGCAGGACGGTCGCCATGATCTCCTCCACCTGACGTTCTTCACCACATACGGTGAGCGCCTGTGTCGGGCAGCAGTCGGTAAGGGCATTAAGCGTCTGTTCGTCTAGTTTCTCACGGTGGATGACCAGCCCGTTCAGCGCACGTTCGATACAGCCCGGTGCCGCCTGCTGGCACAGATCGCAGCCGTCCAGGCAAAGACGTGCATCAAACAGCACGTCCCGCGTGCGGGCCCGGCTTTCCGGGTTCTGGCACCAGCGACAGCCCAGCGAGCAGCCTTTCAGGAACACCACGGTACGGATCCCGGGGCCATCGTGGGTAGAGTAACGCTGAATATTGAAGATCATGATTTTGCCTCTCATCTTGCATATGAAGATTAAATTACTTTCGAATGAAAGTTATCTTGATGCAGGTCAACTCCTGAGCAGGTTTTGTCGTGATAGGGTAAGTGCAGGCTAAAATTGAGGGCGACATCATGGAACTTTATCTCGACACTTCTGACGTTGCGGCAGTGAAAAAGCTCGCACGTATCTTCCCGCTGGCGGGCGTAACCACCAACCCCAGCATTGTGGCGGCAGGCAAAACGCCGCTTGAGGTTCTGCTGCCAGAACTGCACGACGCGCTGGGTGGCAAAGGCCGTCTGTTCGCGCAGGTGATGGCCACGACCGCCGAAGGCATGGTGGACGATGCGCGTAAGCTGCGTGCTATCATTAACGACCTGGTGGTGAAAGTGCCGGTGACGGCGGAAGGGCTGGCGGCGATCAAAATGCTGAAAGCAGAAGGAATCCCGACGCTGGGGACCGCGGTATATGGTGCCGCACAGGGGATGTTGTCCGCGCTGGCGGGGGCAGAGTATGTCGCGCCTTACGTTAACCGCGTGGATGCGCAGGGCGGAGACGGGATCCAGACCGTTGTGGAATTACAGCAGTTGCTGACGCTGCATGCCCCGCAATCAAAAGTGCTGGCGGCGAGCTTCAAAACCCCGCGTCAGGCGCTGGATTGCCTGCTGGCCGGCTGTGAGTCCATCACGCTGCCGCTGGACGTGGCGCAGCAGTTTATTACCTCTCCGGCGGTGGATGCGGCGATCGTGAAGTTTGAGCAGGACTGGCAGGGGGCGTTTGGACGGACGGCCCTCTGACGCGTTATCTCCCTCTCCCGGTGGGAGAGGGCCGGGGTGAGGGCATCAGGCCGCAACGAGGTTTAACCGCTGCACACCTCACACCCCGGACTACGCATCAACTTCATCTCGCGGAACTGGCAGGTCATTGCGTCATACATCACAATTTTCCCCGCCGCTGGCGTACCGTAACGGGTCAGCACTTTGATCGCTTCCATCGCCTGTAGTGACCCTATCACGCCGACTAACGGCGCCATTACGCCCGCCTCGACGCAGGTGAGCGCATTCTCACCAAACAGGCGGCTCAGACAGCGATAACACGGTTCGCCTTCAGCATAGGTAAAGACACTGATCTGTCCTTCCATGCGGATTGCTGCGCCAGAAACCAGCGGCGTTTTGTGGGTAAAACAGCCGGCGTTTAGCTGGTTGCGGATGGCGACGTTATCAGTACAGTCCAGCACCAGATCGTGCTTTGCGATTTGCGCGTATAACGCCTCGTCATCCAGCATCGCGTTAATCGGGGTGAACTGAACGTGGGGGTTGATGCGCGTTAACGCTGCGCGGGCAGAGTCCACCTTCGGCTGGCCGAGTGTCGCATCGCTGTGCAGCGTCTGGCGCTGCAGATTTGACACCGACACGGTATCAAAGTCCAGCAGCGTCATCTTGCCCACACCCGCCGCGGCGAGGTATTGCGCGGCGGCGCAGCCCAGTCCGCCCAGGCCGACGACCAGTACGCTGGCCGCCTTGAGCGCTTCCTGGCCTTCAAAATCAAAACCGCGCAGGACAATCTGGCGGTTATAGCGCATCATCTCTTCATCGCTCAGTTCCGCCGCCATCTCAGCCTCCGAACAGGTGGTTAAAGCGCTCCACCTCAACCCATTCGCCTGCTTCCACATTGCCACGCTCGCGCTCCAGCACGATAAAGCAGTTGCCCTGGCTGAAGGAGCTGAAAATGTGCGAACCCTGATGGCCGGTGGTGCTCACCTCCAGCTCGCCCTCCGCGTTGCGCGTCAGAATACCGCGCTGGAAATCAAGGCGACCGGGGGATTTCTTAAGGCGCGTAGCGGCACGCACGCGCTGGCGTACCGGCAGCGGACTGGCACGGTTGCCCGAAAGCTTCGCCAGCAGGGGGATCACCAGCTGGTAGAAGGTCAGGGCGGCAGAGACCGGGTTACCCGGCAGGCCGCAGAACCAGCTGTGCTGAAGCTTGCCAAAAGCGAACGGTTTGCCCGGCTTGATGGCCAGCTTCCAGAAGGCGATTTCACCCAGCTCTTCCAGGATGGTTTTGGTGTAATCCGCTTCACCCACCGAAACACCGCCGGAGCTGATCACCACGTCGGCTGCGTTGTCTGCCTCAATAAAGGCGGCGCGCAGTTTTTCCGGGTCATCAGGAATAATGCCAAGGTTGATCACCTCACAGCCCAGCTGCTCCAGCATCAGGTGTACCGCCAGACGGTTGGTGTCGTAAATCTGCCCGTCCTGCAGCGGCTGGCCCGGAAGCTGCAATTCGTCACCGGTAGAAAAGAGCGCGACGCGCACCTGACGGATCACCTCAATGTCCGCGATACCGAGCGAGGCCAGCACCGGCAGTTCACCTACCGTCAGCTTCTGCCCCGCAGCGAATACCGTTGCGCCAAGAGCAATATCTTCGCCGGTGCGGCGGATGTTCTGGCCTGCTTTGACGCTGGCGGTAAAGCGCACGCCGTCAGCGGTCTGTTCGGTCTCTTCCTGCATCACCACCGCATCGCAGCCTGCGGGGACCGGCGCGCCGGTCATGATGCGCACGCAAGTGCCCACAGGCCATTCACCGTCAAACGGTTGACCGGCGAAGGCTTTTCCTGCGACAGGCAGCGCCTGACCCGTCTGGAGATCCGCCAGGCGTACCGCGTAACCGTCCATCGCTGAGTTATCAAACCCCGGCACGTTAAGCGGGGAAATGATGTCGCGTGCGGCAATACGACCAAAACAGCGCGCCAGCGGCAGCGTCTCTACGTCGTGCAGCGGGGAAAGTCGGTCCAGCATCTGCGTGAGTGCCGTCTCAAGCGGCATCAGTCCGGCGGTAAAATCCATAGTGGGCTCCAGCACAGTAACAACGAAAGCGCTCATTATGGCAGAAAAGTGCGGCTAACTGTATGACCCACCATGAGTACCCTTTACATCGCAGTTGCGTCTTTCTATATTCAAAAATTATCTGAAGAATCATCAACGATAATGATATTTATAGAAAAAGCCGCCATGCAGGCTGACAGGTGAGGCGAAATGGTTAATGCGGTAATCGCAATTCATGGCGGCGCCGGGGCTATTACCCGTGCACAGCTCACTCCTGAGCAGGAGAAGCGCTACATTGATGCGCTCTACGCCATTGTCGAAACGGGCCAGCGAATGCTGGAGGCGGGCGAAAGCGCGCTGGATGTGGTGACCGAAGCGGTACGTCTGCTGGAAGAGTGTCCGCTGTTCAATGCGGGGATAGGTTCCGTGTATACGCGTGACGAGACGCACGAGCTGGATGCCTGCGTGATGGATGGCGTCACCCTGAAAGCAGGGGCCGTGGCGGGCGTGAGCCATCTGCGCAACCCGATTCTGGCGGCGCGACTGGTGATGGAAGAGAGTCCTCATGTGCTGCTGACGGGCGTCGGGGCGGAGAACTTTGCCTTCGCACACGGGATGGAGCGGGTATCGCCGGATCTTTTTTCCACTGACGAGCGCTACCAGCAGCTGCTGGCAGCCCGTACGGCGGGCATGACCCAGCTGGACCACTCCTCACCGCTCAATGAAACCACCAAAATGGGCACGGTTGGCGCAGTGGCGCTCGACAAGGCCGGTAATCTGGCGGCGGCCACCTCAACCGGCGGTATGACCAACAAGCTACCTGGCCGGGTTGGCGACAGTCCGCTGCCGGGCGCCGGGTGCTATGCCAATAACGCCACGGCGGCGGTCTCCTGCACCGGAACCGGCGAAGTGTTTATTCGCGCGCTCGCCGCATACGACATTACCGCCCTGATGGATTACGGCGGGCTCAGCCTGAGTGAAGCCTGCGAGCGTGTGGTAATGGAAAAGTTGCCCGCGCTGGGCGGTGAGGGTGGACTCATTGCGGTGGACCGTGAGGGTAACGTGGCCCTGCCGTTCAACAGCGAAGGGATGTACCGCGCCTGGGGCTATGCCGGTGATGAACCCAGCACCGGGATCTATCGTGAATAAGGGGGCAACGCGTGCCGCACAGTGAAGAGCTGGATAACCGCGAAGTGCTGGCTGTCCATCAGCTGAATATTGCGTTTCAGGAGGAGCGGCAGTTCATCCCCGCAGTAGAGAATTTATCCTTCTCACTCAAACGCGGCGAAACGCTGGCGATTGTGGGGGAGTCCGGCTCCGGGAAATCGGTCACCGCGCTGGCGCTGATGCGCCTGCTGGAACAGACGGGCGGGCAAATCAGCAGCGAGAAGATGCTTCTGCGCCGTCGCAATCGTCAGGTCATAGATTTAAATGAGCTGAGCGCAGCACAGATGCAGGGCGTGCGCGGGGCGGATATCGCGATGATCTTCCAGGAGCCGATGACCTCGCTGAACCCGGTCTTCCCGGTTGGAGAGCAAATTGCCGAATCCATTCGCCTGCATCAGGGACTGAGCGGCGATGAAGCCCTTCTGGAAGCCAAACGGATGCTGGAGCTGGTACGTATCCCGGAGTCGCAGTCCATACTGGGCCGCTATCCGCATCAGCTCTCTGGCGGGATGCGTCAGCGGGTGATGATTGCCATGGCGCTCTCGTGCCGTCCGGCGGTATTGATTGCGGACGAGCCGACGACAGCGCTGGATGTCACCATTCAGGCGCAGATCCTGCAGCTTATCAAAGTGCTGCAGCAGGAGATGGAGATGGGGGTGATGTTTATCACCCACGATATGGGCGTGGTCGCGGATATTGCCGATCGCGTGCTGGTGATGCACCAGGGCAGGGCGGTAGAAACCGGCACGGTAGAGCAGATTTTCCATGCGCCCGCCCACCCATACACCAAAGCGCTGCTGGCGGCGGTTCCGCGTCTGGGAGCGATGAACGGCAGCGATCTTCCGCGCCGTTTCCCGCTGATTTCCCTTGAGGCGGCGGGCCGCCAGGAAGAGGAAACCGAGCAGGACACCGTGGTACCCGGCAAGCCCATTCTTGAGGTGCGGGATCTGGTGACCCGTTTTCCTCTGCGCAGCGGCATTTTCAACCGTGTAAAGCGTGAAGTGCACGCGGTTGAAAATGTCAGTTTTGATTTATGGCCAGGCGAAACGCTGGCGCTGGTGGGGGAGTCGGGCTGCGGCAAATCCACCACCGGACGCGCGTTACTTCGGCTGGTGGAGTCGCAGGAAGGGAGCATTACCTTTAACGGCGAACGTATCGACACCCTTCCTGACAGTAAGCTTCAGGCGGTGAGGCGGAATATCCAGTTTATTTTTCAGGATCCGTATGCGTCTCTGGACCCGCGCCATACGGTGGGGTATTCGATTATGGAGCCGCTGCGGGTGCATAACCTGCTCGACGGCGAAGCCGCACAGCGTCGGGTGGCGTGGCTGCTGGAACGCGTGGGTCTGAAGCCGGAACATGCCTGGCGTTACCCGCATGAGTTTTCCGGCGGTCAGCGGCAGCGAATTTGTATTGCCCGCGCGCTGGCCCTGAACCCAAAAGTGGTGATCGCAGACGAATCTGTCTCGGCGCTGGATGTCTCTATCCGCGCGCAAATCATCAATTTATTGCTCGACTTACAGCGGGATCTGGGGATTGCCTTTCTCTTTATTTCCCACGACATGGCGGTGGTGGAGCGCATCAGCCATCGCGTGGCGGTGATGTATCTGGGGCAAATCGTCGAGATTGGTCCGCGGCGGGCGGTGTTTGAGAACCCGCAGCACCCATACACCCGTAAGCTGATGTCTGCAGTACCGGTTGCCGATCCCGAACACCGTCACGGGCAGCGCGTGCTGCTGCAGGATGAGATGCCGAGCAATATTCGTAAACGGGGTGAGGTCATGGAGCGGGTCACGCTGCGTGAAGTGGGCCCCGGACATTTTGTTGCCCCTCCGCGTCAGGACAATGCATTTTCGCGGTTATAACGTACAACAGGCAGGAGAACACAATGGTTAAATTTGTTGCTCGTACATGGCTGTTAGCCGCGAGCGTGACGGCAGCCCTGGCCGCCTCTCCCGCGTTCGCTGCCAAAGATGTGGTGGTTGCCGTCGGCTCCAATTTCACCACCCTCGATCCCTATGACGCCAACGATACGCTGTCGCAGGCGGTCGCCAAGTCGTTCTACCAGGGGCTGTTTGGCCTGGACAGAGAGATGAAGCTGAAAAATGTGCTGGCAGAGGGGTACACCGTCTCGGATGATGGGCTGGTCTATACCATTAAGCTCAGAACCGGCGTGAAGTTCCAGGATGGCACCGATTTCAACGCGGAGGCGGTGAAGGTTAACCTCGACCGCGCCAGCAATCCGGAAAACAGCCTCAAGCGCTATAACCTCTATAAAAATATTGCCAGCACCGAGGCCGTCGATCCGACAACGGTAAAAATTACCCTGAAAGAGCCGTTCTCGGCCTTTATTAATATTCTGGCGCATCCGGCGACGGCGATGATCTCGCCTGCGGCCCTGAAAAAATACGGGAAAGAGATTGGGTTCCATCCGGTCGGTACCGGCCCGTATGAGCTGGTGACCTGGAACCAGACGGACTTTGTAAAGGTGAAGAAATTCGCCGGCTACTGGCAGCAGGGGCTGCCGAAGCTCGACACCATCACCTGGCGTCCGGTGGTGGATAACAACACCCGCGCGGCGATGCTGCAAACCGGCGAAGCACAGTTTGCCTTCCCGATCCCGTACGAGCAGGCGGCGATCCTGCAGAAGAACAGCAAGCTGGAGCTGGTGGCCAGTCCGTCCATTATGCAGCGTTACATCAGCATGAACGTGACGCAAAAGCCGTTTGATAATCCCAAAGTGCGCGAGGCCATCAACTACGCGATTAACCGTCAGGCGCTGGTGAAAGTGGCCTTCGCGGGCTTCGCCACCCCGGCCACCGGCGTGCTGCCACCGGCTATTGCCTATGCGCAAAGCTATCAGCCGTGGCCATACGATCCGGCGAAAGCCCGTGAACTGTTAAAAGAGGCGGGCTTCCCGAACGGCTTTAGCACCACGCTATGGTCATCCCATAATCACAGTACCGCGCAGAAGGTGCTGCAGTTTACCCAGCAGCAGCTGGCGCAGGTCGGTATTAAGGTGCAGGTCACCGCGATGGATGCCGGGCAGCGTGCGGCAGAAGTGGAAGGGAAAGGGCAGAAAGAGAGCGGCGTGCGGATGTTCTACACCGGCTGGTCGGCCTCTACCGGTGAGGCTGACTGGGCGCTGTCGCCGCTGTTCGCCTCGCAGAACTGGCCGCCGACCCTGTTCAACACGGCATTTTACAGCAACCCGCAGGTGGATAAAGATCTTGCCGATGCGCTGAAAACCACCAAACCGGATGAGAAAGCGCGCCTCTACAAAGACGCACAGGATATCATCTGGAAAGAGTCGCCGTGGGTACCGCTGGTGGTTGAAAAACTTGTTTCGGCGCATAACAAAGCGTTGACCGGGTTTTACATCATGCCGGATACGGGCTTTAGCTTTGACGATGCGGATTTAAAATAACACTCATGCTCAATTATGTTTGTAAACGCCTGCTGGGGCTTATCCCGACGCTGCTGATTGTGGCGGTACTGGTGTTTTTGTTTGTCCATCTGCTGCCGGGCGATCCGGCGCGTCTGGTGGCCGGGCCAGAGGCGGATGCCACCGTCATTGAACTGGTGCGCAAACAGCTTGGTCTCGACCAGCCTCTGTACATACAGTTTCTCCATTATATTTGCAACGTGCTGCAGGGCGATTTTGGTATCTCGATGGTGTCGCGTCGCCCGGTATCGGAAGAGATTGCCAGCCGCTTTATGCCTACGTTCTGGTTAACGATTGCCAGCATGTGCTGGGCGATGGTGTTTGGGCTTGGCGCCGGGATTGTCGCTGCCGTCTGGCGCAACCGCTGGCCGGACAAGGTCGGCATGGCGCTGGCGGTGACCGGGATCTCTTTCCCGGCTTTTGCGCTGGGGATGCTCCTGATGCAGATTTTCTCCGTGGAACTGGGCTGGTTGCCCACCGTCGGGGCCGATACCTGGAAGCACTACATCCTGCCGTCCATGACGCTGGGCGCGGCCGTCTCCGCGGTGATGGCGCGCTTCACACGCGCGTCGTTCGTTGACGTGTTGAGTGAAGATTACATCCGTACCGCACGGGCGAAAGGGGTGAGCGAGAAGTGGGTCATCCTCAAGCACGGTTTTCGTAACGCGATGATCCCGGTGGTGACCATGATGGGGCTGCAGTTCGGCTTCCTGCTGGGGGGCTCTATCGTGGTGGAAAAGGTCTTCAACTGGCCGGGGCTGGGGCGCCTGCTGGTGGATTCGGTCGAGATGCGCGACTATCCGGTCATTCAGGCGGAAGTTCTGCTCTTCTCGCTGGAATTTATTCTTATCAATTTAGTGGTGGATGTGCTGTACGCCGCCATTAATCCGGCCATCAGGTATAAGTAAGATGCGATTGTTGAACTGGCGTCGTCAGACCATTGTAAACGCTATGCCGGGGCTGAAGCCGGACCATATCCGCACCCCATGGTTTGAATTCTGGCGGCGCTTTCGTCGCCAGCCTGTTGCCATGACGGCGGGGCTGTTTGTACTGCTGCTGATTGTGGTGGCCGCCATTGCGCCGTGGGTGGCACCGTATGATGCGGAAAACTACTTTGATTACGACCGCCTGAATGACGGACCGTCGATGATGCACTGGTTCGGCGTGGACTCTCTGGGACGCGATATTTTTAGCCGCGTGCTGATGGGCGCGCAGATATCGCTCGCCGCCGGGGTGTTTGCGGTGCTTATCGGTGCGGTCATCGGTACCGTTCTGGGTCTGGTGGCAGGGTATTACGAGGGCTGGTGGGACCGGATCATTATGCGCATTTGCGACGTGCTGTTTGCCTTCCCCGGCATTTTGCTGGCAATTGCGGTTGTCGCCATTATGGGCAGCGGCATGGCAAACGTCATCATCGCCGTCGCGGTCTTTTCGATCCCGGCGTTTGCCCGCCTGGTGCGCGGTAATACGCTGGTACTGAAGCAGCAGACCTTTATTGAATCCGCCCGCAGTATGGGGGCCAGCGACGCCAACATCCTGTTCAGCCATATTCTGCCGGGTACGGTGTCGTCGATTGTTGTCTATTTTACGATGCGTATCGGCGTGTCGATAATTTCCGCCGCCAGCCTGTCGTTTCTGGGATTAGGGGCCCAGCCACCGACGCCGGAGTGGGGCGCGATGCTCAACGAGGCGAGGGCAGATATGGTGATTGCGCCGCACGTGGCGATATTCCCGAGTCTGGCGATTTTCCTGACCGTGCTGGCGTTCAACCTGCTGGGGGATGGGCTGCGCGATGCGCTGGATCCGAGGATTAAGGGGTAGGGCAGTGGAATGTGCCGGGTGGCGGCTACGCCTTACCCGGCCTACAAAACAGGCGCTGGGTATTTAAACCCGGCTACCCCACAGGTCATACTCGTCGGCGTTTTCCACTTTCACGCGAATGATGTCACCCGGCTTGACGTTGGTTTCCCCGTTCAGGTACACCGCGCCGTCGATTTCAGGGGCATCCGCCATGCTGCGGCCAATCGCGCCTTCTTCGTCAACTTCGTCGATGATGACCATAATTTCGCGACCCACTTTCTCCTGCAGACGTTCAGCAGAGATCTGCTGTTGCAGCTGCATGAAGCGGTTCCAGCGCTCTTCTTTTACCTCTTCCGGCACCTGATCCGCCAGTTCGTTAGCGGTTGCGCCTTCAACCGGGCTGTACTTGAAGCAGCCTACGCGGTCCAGACGGGCCTCTTTCAGGAAGTCGAGCAGCATCTGGAAGTCTTCTTCGGTTTCACCCGGGAAGCCAACGATGAAAGTCGAACGCAGGGTCAGATCCGGGCAGATTTCACGCCACTGCTTGATGCGCGCCAGCTGGCGGTCAACGGAGCCTGGGCGTTTCATCAGCTTCAGGATACGCGGGCTGGCGTGCTGCAGCGGGATATCCAGGTACGGCAGGATTTTGCCTTCGGCCATCAGCGGGATGACGTCGTCAACGTGCGGATAAGGGTAAACGTAGTGCAGACGCGTCCAGATGCCCAGTTTAGCGAGCTGTTCGCACAGGCCGACCATGCTGGTTTTCACCGGCTCGCCGTTGTGGAAACCGGAACGGTGCTTCACATCCACGCCGTAGGCGGAGGTATCCTGGGAGATCACCAGCAGCTCCTTCACGCCCGCATCGGCCAGACGTTTGGCTTCTGCCAGCACTTCGCCAATCGGGCGGCTCACCAGATCGCCACGCATGGACGGGATAATGCAGAAGGTGCAGCGATGGTTGCAGCCTTCGGAAATTTTCAGGTAAGCGTAGTGACGCGGCGTCAGCTTCACCCCCTGTTCCGGCACCAGGCTCAGGAACGGGTTGTGCTTAGGCTTGGGTACGTAGTGATGAACATGTTCCAGCACCTGCTCGTAGCTGTGTGGACCGGTGATCTCCAGCACCTTCGGGTGCACTTCACGGATCTGGTCCTCTTTTGCGCCCAGGCAGCCGGTCACAATCACTTTGCCGTTTTCCGTCAGGGCTTCACCAATGGCTTCCAGGGATTCCTGAACCGCGCTGTCGATAAACCCGCAGGTGTTCACGATCACCATGTCGGCGTTGTCGTAGCTTGGCACCACGTCGTAGCCCTCGGTGCGAAGTTCGGTCAGGATGCGTTCAGAATCCACCAGGTTTTTCGGGCAGCCCAGGGAGACAAAGCCGATTTTCGGCGGGTGCGTAACATTGCTCATAGGTTAAAAATTCATCATTTATGGAGTTATCAGGGCGGGATTTTACAGCGTATCGCGGGGGATTTATACACTCTTTGCAGTGCAGATGATGCCCGCGCAGGTTGTAACATTGTAAAGAATGTTAATCAGTTAAGAATAATTGATCTCAGGCATTAAACTGTACAAAAAATAACCTTATTCTGACTGTGCACAGGGCTGACAGAGGAGGAATGAGCATGTCCGTTGACAGACTGAAACGCGATCTGCTGAACAAGCTGATCAACGCCCGAATCGACCTTGCCGCATATCTGCAGCTGAGGAAGGCGAAAGGGTATATGTCAGTCAGCGAAAGCGAACATCTGCGTGATAATTTCTTTGAACTTTGCAATTTCATGCGTGAAAAAGCACCCATCCTGAAAGCGGAATACGCCGAAAGCGAATGTATTGCGCTGCGCCGCGCCGCCGAGGTGCTCTCCATTGCCGGGGTTTGTTTGATGAACGGACGCCATGACTGCCCGACTTTTATCGCTGTAAACGCGGAGAAGCTTGAAAACTGCCTGACAACGCTCTCTCTATGCATCATGTGTCTGAACGAGCACGCGAAGCTTGAACAGCACTGATTCCGGGGGGAGGCAACTCCCCCTTCTGATTAAGCTTTTGTAAAAGTGATAACGTGCCTGGACGTAGTGGCTAATCTTTATGCCATATGCCGATAAAGGAGCGCGTTATGCACCGATCCTCGCTAATTTTCCTGCCTGCGTTGTTATTTCCGTTTTCGCTCCTTGCTGCGCCTGATGCGGTTAAGGTTGAGGTATTGCAGAACAAACTCGAACACCCCTGGTCGCTGGCGTTCCTGCCGGATAACAAAGGGCTGCTCGTGACGTTGAAGGGCGGCCAGTTGAAACACTGGCAGGCCGGGAAAGGGCTGTCAGACCCGATAACAGGGGTGCCCAAAGTCTGGGACAACGGACAGGGAGGACTGCTGGACGTGGTGCTGGCGCCGGATTTTGCCACCTCGCGCCGCGTCTGGCTGAGCTACGCCGAGGCAGGCGCTGACGGCAAAGCCGGAACGGCAGTGGGTTATGGGCGCTTAAGCGACGATCTTTCCCGCCTTGAGGCGTTCCAGGTGGTGTTCCGTCAGATGCCGAAACTCTCCACCGGTCACCACTTTGGCGGAAGGCTGGTGTTTGATGGCAAAGGCTATCTGTTTATTGCGCTGGGCGAAAACAACCAGCGCCCGACGGCGCAGGATCTGGATAAACTCCAGGGGAAAGTGGTACGCCTGACGGTGGATGGCAAAGTCCCGCCGGATAACCCCTTTGTGAACACCGCCGGTGCGCGGCCGGAAATCTGGTCTTATGGCATTCGTAACCCGCAAGGGATGGCGATGAACCCGTGGAGCGACACGCTGTGGCTTAACGAACACGGCCCGCGTGGCGGGGATGAGATCAACATCCCGGAGAAAGGGAAAAACTATGGCTGGCCGCTGGCGACCCACGGTATCAACTACAGCGGATTAAAAATTCCTGAGGCGAAAGGTGAACACGTTGAAGGAACCGAAAAACCGCTGTTTGTCTGGAAAGTCTCGCCCGCCGTGAGCGGAATGGCGTTTTATAACAGTGACGTATTCCCGCAGTGGAAAAACAAGCTGTTTATCGGGGCGCTGAAAGAGAAGGATGTGATCGTGCTGAGCGTGAACGGCAACACGGTAACCGAGGACGGGCGGATCCTGGGCGACCGGAAACAGCGCATTCGCGATGTGCGCGTCGGTCCGGACGGCTATCTGTATGTTCTGACCGATGAAACGGACGGGCAGTTGCTGAAAGTCAGCCCGTCCGGGAGGTGATCAGCTTACCGGAATCATCACCACGTTACGGTAGGCCGGGCGTTCGCTCAGCTGTTTAAGCCAGCGCGCCAGGTGAGGGCGCGGCGTCCACGTCAGACCGAGGTTGGTCAGGTTCCAGACAAATGGCGCAACGGCAATATCGCCTACGCCGAAGTCCGCACCCGAGAACCAGGCGTGTTTCGCCAGCTCATCGTCCATCATCGCAAACAGATTTTCACAGGCGTCCTGTGCCGCATGAATGGCGGGATAGTCGCGCTCGGCTTCGGGGGTTCTGACCAGCCCCATCAGGATCACGCGGTGCGTGGGGGAGAGCGTCTGGTTGGCCCAGTCCATCCATTTTTCCCCCTGCGCGCGGCGGGCCGGATTTTCTACCCACAGACGGCCTTGTCCATACTGGGCGGCCAGGTAGCGGACAATGGTGTTGGATTCCCACAGCGTGGCGTCCGTCTCATCATCGCGCAGCAGCGGCACCAGGCCGTTCGGGTTCATCGCCAGGTAGTCGGCGTCTTTATTAACCCCATACTGCAAACCCGCCATTATCTGGTTAAACGGTAAATCCAGCTCCTCCAGCGTCCAGAGCACTTTTTTGACGTTGGTCGAATTATTCCTTCCCCACAGCGTAATCATAATTACTCCCGATAAGATGTGAATCCGAGTCAGCTTTTCGCCATGGTGAGATAAACCTAACAATTACGCAACAGAAGAGAAAAAAATCGCCTTAATCAAAGCGTATCTGAATGTTATTGCATAAACTTTAATAACTTTACCCTCGTTGGGTTTCATTAACCGTTTTAGTGCGCTATTACTCATCGCTTCTTGCGACACGGTGATGTGACGTAATTTTTGAATGGACACTCGGGTGGCATTTATGACGCGAAAAATGACTTCTCTGCGCAGCCTGGCGGCAGGCTCCGCGCTCCTTTTCCTGTTTGTACCAACTCTCTATGCGGCTGAGCAGGCTGCGCCCGAAGCGCCGCCGGTAGATGCGCGTGCCTGGATCCTGATGGATTACTCCAGCGGTAAAGTGCTGGCGGAAGGCAATGCGGATGAGAAACTCGACCCGGCCAGCCTGACCAAAATCATGACCAGCTACGTGGTTGGCCAGGCGTTGAAGGCGGGTAAGATCAAGCTCGACGATATGGTCACCATCGGGAAGGACGCCTGGGCGACCGGCAACCCGGCGCTGCGCGGGTCATCGGTAATGTTCCTGAAACCGGGCGATCAGGTTTCCGTTTCCGATCTGAATAAAGGGGTGATTATCCAGTCCGGCAACGATGCCTGTATCGCCCTGGCAGATTATGTTGCGGGAAGCCAGGACTCGTTTATTGGCCTGATGAACGGCTATGCGCAAAAGCTGGGTCTGACCAACACCACCTTTAAAACCGTCCACGGTCTGGATGCGCCGGGCCAGTTCAGTACCGCGCGCGATATGGCGCTGCTCGGCAAGGCGCTCATCCACGATGTGCCGGACGAATATGCCATCCACAAAGAGAAAGAGTTTACCTTTAATAAAATCCGCCAGCCGAACCGCAACCGTCTGCTGTGGAGCAGCAACGTCAACGTTGACGGGATGAAAACCGGCACCACGGCCGGGGCGGGTTATAACCTGGTGGCCTCCGCGACCCAGGGTGACATGCGTCTGATCTCGGTGGTGTTGGGCACCAAAACCGACCGTATTCGTTTTAACGAGTCAGAAAAACTGCTGACCTGGGGCTTCCGCTTCTTTGAAACCGTGACGCCGATTAAACCGGATGCCACGTTCGTCAGCCAGCGCGTCTGGTTTGGTGACAAGAGTGAAGTGAACCTGGGGGCCGGTGAAGCCGGGTCGGTGACCATTCCACGTGGTCAGCTGAAAAACCTGAAAGCGAGCTATACCCTGACCGATCCGCAGCTCACCGCGCCGCTGAAAAAAGGCCAGGTGGTCGGGACGATTGATTTCCAGTTAAACGGTAAGTCGATTGAACAGCGTCCGCTGATTGTGATGGAAGCGGTCGAAGAGGGCGGCTTCTTCAGCCGGATGTGGGACTTCGTGATGATGAAATTCCATAGCTGGTTTGGCAGCTGGTTTAGTTAAGTCTTCCAGCTTTTTCACCCTCTCCCAGTGGGAGAGGGCCGGGGTGAGGCATCAGACCGCCCCCCTCTCAATACATCAACTTCACCTGCTGCGCCTTCGCGTAGGTCACGTATTCTTCATCCGGGCGGCAATCGCTGACGATGGCATTGAACTGTGCCAGCTCGCCCATCCGTGCCGGACGCACCTTGCCGAACTTGCTGTGATCCACCACCAGCACATGGTACTGCGCGGCGCTTAACGCCCAGTGTTTTACCGGCAGCTCTTCCAGGTTAAAACAGGTCGCCCCCTGACGGGTACTCACGCCCGCCGCGGAGTAAAACGCGATATCCGGGCACAAATTGCTGAGCGTGTCCTGAAGATTGAGCGGTTTAAAAATGGCGTTGCTGGCGTGGAACTCACCGCCGCAGAGGATCACCCGACACTCGGGTTTCTCCTGAAGGGCCAGGAAGGTGTTCAGCGAGTAGCACACGGCGGTAAAGGGGATGCTGCTGTCGATGGCTTCGATTATCCACGGCGTGGTAGTGCCGCAGTCAAAAAACAGCGTCTGGTGCGGTTGCACCAGAGAGGCCGCCAGACGGGCGGCTTTGCGTTTCTCTTCAACCAGGCGTGTCTTTTGATCGCTGATCAGATAATGACTGGCGCTACGTGGCTCCAGCACAATATAGCCGCCCAGCAGCACGACGGGCGCGCTCTCGCTGTTCAGGTCACGGCGAATGGTCATCTCTGAAACGCCGAGGAGGGTAGCGGCTTCCTTAAGATGAAGCTTATCACTGCGCTTCAGCGCCTGTATCAACTGAGCTATGCGGTCATCGCGGCGTGTTTCCATAGATCCTCAGGATGAAAAAGTGAGCCCCCGCAGGGCGGGGGCTCAAGTGTAACCTGTCATACCGGGGTTAGTCACGTATCCAGCCTTTGCGGATCGGGATAGCGAAAAGGGTGCGATAGAGAGACGAGAGTCCGCGATACAGCGCCAGCCCGAAGAGGTTCCACAGGATCGCCGCGCTGACGCAGCCGATCAGCCCCACCAGGAAGCCGCCTACCATATCCAGCGGCCAGTGTACGCCCAGATACACGCGAGACCAGGCAATGGAGACCGCAATGGCCATCAGCAGCGCACCTGACCACAGGCGATGCCAGAACAGGAAGGCCAGCGCAAAAGCAAAGATCACCGTACCGTGATCGCTTGGGAACGAGTCATCCGGCGCGTGGTGCAGGAAGGTATAGCCGACGTGTTCGACAAAAGGACGATCGTGCGGGAAGGCGAGACCCAGAACATAGCTGACCAGCACGCTGACCCCCAGCGTCATCGCCACTTTGATCACCAGCTGACGCTGCGCGTTGACCTGGCTGCGCGGTCCCCACAGCCAGAGGATGGCCGCCAGCACAGGCACAATACTGATCAGATCTTTTGCCAGGAAAGTGGCCAAATCGATCATCCACTCAGGCGAGGCCGGGGTGGCGTTGATCAGATAAAACAGCTGGTAATTCAGATTCTCTAACATAGCGTTTTTACTCTTTAGCAAACCAGGCAGAAACGAGGCCGTAGACCGCTACCTGGGAAAACCAGACCCACCACCCAGCCCACAGGTTGTGAGAGAAAAAATGCGCCCCGCGCATGACCTGACCAAAGCCCATCGCCAGACCTAACACCACGCCGAAGGCCACAAAGCTCCAGGCGAGACGCGGACGCTCGCGCCAGAAGGCAAAGAACAGACCCATCACCATAAAGCCGCTGGACGCATGGCCGCCGGGGAAGCAGCGGCCAGGACCGCTGTCTGCCGGAGCGGAACTGAACAGGGGGTAAGAGACGGCTTTACCGCCATACTCCACCAGATCCCACGGGCAGCTGTGATGGCTCAGGCTTTTCAGCACGCCAACCACCAGCGTGCCAAGCCCCATCAGCAGTGCGGCAGTGACCAGTCTCGCATTGCGCTTCCAGGCACCGTAAAACAACGCACCCACCGCCATGGCAATGGCGATGTACTTCGCCAGCCGGTGGTTCAGCAGATCCAGCAGCGGGTTTTTCTGCAGCGGGAAACGGTGTGTTGCCGCGTCATACCAAAAGCCAGTGATCCATTTATCAAGCGTTTCGCCGCGAGAAAGCCAGGTAAATACCACGGCAAGGGCGATCAGCACTAAAAGCTGATAACCATAAAAGCGCACAGGCAGGCGGTAAAGTTGTTTTGTCTTATTTGTCTGTAACTTAGACAATTCTGAACGAGGGGATATGCGGGTCATAGAGTTGGTTGGCAGCGTGAAATATGGCTATCATATTGGTGTCAACTTAAGGAAACCTTAAACAACGACGATAAATGCTTTATTTCTGTTTCTTCTGGATAATTTGCTATCTCAGACAGCGGCAATTCATTACACTCATCGCGATTTTTTCATCATAAAGAGATTGCATGTTAAACCGTTCTTCTTCGGGTACGCGTCTGGGTCGTCAGGCGTTACTTTTCCCTCTGTGTCTGGTGCTTTACGAGTTCTCTACCTATATCGGCAACGATATGATTCAGCCCGGCATGCTGGCCGTGGTGGCGCAATACAACGCAGGTATTGAATGGGTGCCGACCTCTATGACCGCCTATCTGGCTGGCGGCATGTTTTTACAGTGGCTGTTAGGGCCGCTGTCGGATCGTATTGGCCGCCGTCCGGTGATGCTGACGGGCGTGGTGTGGTTTATCGTGACCTGTCTCGCCACGCTGCTGGCGCAAAACATTGAACAGTTCACCCTGCTGCGTTTCCTGCAGGGGGTAAGCCTGTGCTTTATCGGTGCCGTGGGGTATGCCGCCATTCAGGAGTCCTTTGAGGAGGCGGTGTGTATCAAAATCACCGCGCTGATGGCGAACGTGGCGCTGATTGCTCCGTTGCTGGGGCCGCTGGTGGGCGCCGCGTGGGTGCATGTGGCACCGTGGGAAGGCATGTTTGTGCTCTTCGCCGTGCTGGCCGCCATCGCGTTCTTTGGCCTGCACCGCGCAATGCCGGAAACGGCCACCCGACTGGGTGAGACGCTGTCGCTGAAAGAGCTGGGACGGGATTATAAAGCGGTGCTGAAAAACGGCCGCTTTGTGGCAGGCGCGCTGGCGACGGGCTTTGTTAGCCTGCCGCTACTGGCGTGGATCGCCCAGTCACCGGTCATTATCATCAGCGGTGAACAGCTCAGCAGCTACGAGTACGGGCTGCTGCAGGTGCCGATTTTTGGCGCACTGATTATCGGTAACCTGGTGCTGGCGCGTCTGACATCACGACGCACGGTGCGCTCGCTCATCATCATGGGCGGCTGGCCGATTGCGGCGGGCCTTACCGTGGCCGCGGTGGCGACGGTGGTATCATCTCATGCCTATCTGTGGATGACGGCGGGATTGAGTATTTACGCCTTCGGTATTGGCGTGGCGAACGCCGGGCTGGTGCGTCTGACGCTGTTTGCCAGCGAGATGAGTAAAGGCACCGTTTCGGCGGCGATGGGGATGCTGCAGATGCTGATTTTTACCGTCGGGATCGAGGTGAGCAAACACGCTTATGCGCTCGGCGGCAACGGTCTGTTCAGCCTGTTTAACCTCGCCAACGGCGTGCTGTGGGTTATCCTGATGGTGATGTTCCTGAAAGACAAACGCGTCGGGAACGCCCTGCAGCCATAATTCTTATTCCCTCTCCCGGTGGGAGAGGGGCAGGGTGAGGGCACCAGAGCGCACGGAATCAATTAAACGGTGCTTCTCTGTTGAGCACCTTATCAATCACATCCAGTACGCCTTCCTCGTTATTATGCGGCGCTTCAAACCGCGCCGCTGCCTTAATATGCGGTCTGGCATTCGCCATCGCAAAGCTGAAGCCTGACTGGCGCAGCATCTCCACGTCGTTCCCGCTGTCACCGAAAGCCACCACCTCGCTGTTGTCAATGCCCCAGCGCTGTTGCAGGATCCGCAGGCCGTTGGCTTTATGCACGCCGGGGATAATCAGGTCAATACTGCCGTGGCCGGTCGTGACGGGCACCATAATGTCGTTGAGTTTTTCGTGCAGCATGGCCTGAATGCGCGGGATTTCATCATCAGAAACGTTGAGTCCGAACTTAAAGAAAATATCGTTCAGGTTGTCGAAATCACTTACCATTTCGAGGCGATGATAGTACTTCGCGGCGATAGCTTTGAACTCATCGTCATAGGCTTTGAGCGTATAGGCACTGCCTTTGCCGCAGGCGATAATCTCAATGCCGGGAACGTCGTTTAGCACGGCAGCAACGGTGTCGAAGTGCGTTTTCGACAGTTCACCGTTAAAAACATCTTCCCCGGCGCTGACCACCCAGCCGCCGTTTTCGGCGACAAACGCAATCTCATGCGCAATCTCCGGGAAGAAGGAGATCAACTGGTAATACTGGTTACCGCTGGCCACCACAAAGCGAATACCTTGCTCCTTCATGCGCGCATACTGCGCCAGAAAACGTTCGCGATTGTAGGTTTTCGCGTCGCTCAGGAAGGTGCCATCCATGTCGACTGCAATCAGTTTAACGCTCATATCCCTTCTCCAGTGTCGTTTGTTCTTTTTCCGGCTTCGCCACGGCGCGCGCCACCAGCGCCGCAATCATGACCAACCCTAACACCACCAGCATGGCGCTGCGCAGCCCGTAGTGCTCACCCAGGAAGCCCAGCAGCGGCGGCCCGACCAGGAAGGCCAGATAGCCTGTGGTTGCCACCACGCTGACGCGCGTCGGGGCATCCGGGCCGGTATCGCTGGCGGCGGAGATGGTCAACGGGAAGCCAAGTGAGGCACCCAGTCCCCAGAGGATCACCGATACGCCGGCAATCCAGTCCACATCCACGAAGATGATCATCGCAATGCCCAGTCCGCCGAGCAGGGCGCTGGCGCGCACCACCGCCACGCGGCTGTAGCGGTCAATAAACCAGCCGCCGGTAAAGCGTCCGACGGTCATCCCCAGCGTAAACCCGGCGTAGATCAGCGAGCCAGAGGTCGGGCTAAACCCATGTCCGTCTACCATCAGCAGCGGCAGCCAGTCGTTGGCGGAGCCTTCAGCAAACGCCATCGCCAGCACCACCACGCCGATCAGCATCAGTTGGAAATCACGGTAGAACGGCAGCCCTTTTTCCGCCGTTTTGTGTTCATCAGAGGTGTTTTTGCCCGTGCCGTCCGGAATGGCGCGGATGCCGGTCAGCACCGGCACAACAGAGATCAGCGCGGCCAGCAGGATATGCAGATTCGCGCTCACGCCGGAGGCCGTCAGCGCCATGCCCACGCCCGCACCGGCCAGCGTGCCAAGGCTGTAAAAGCCATGCATCATTGGCAGCACGGTTTTATTCATCTCGCGCTCGACCGCAGCCCCTTCAACGTTAATGGCCACTTCCGCCGCGCCAAAGCTGCCGCCAAAGATCAACAGACCCAGGGCAAACATGACCGGCGAGGCATACCACAGCGCTACGCTGAGCACCAGCATCCCCAGTATTGCGCAGCACATGGTGGTGCGGATCACCGCCCGGGTACCAAAGCGCTTCACCAGCCACGCCGAGCAGAGAATACCGCTCATTGAGCCTATCGACAGGCCAAACAGCACAATGCCCATCTCCGCGGTGGAGACCGACAAAATATCGCGGATTGCCGGGGTACGCGTGGCCCAGGACGCCATCAGCAGACCCGGAATAAAGAAGAACATGAAAAGCGCCCACATGCGCAACCGCAGGGCCTTACGGGATGAGGTCAGAGTCATTGAGATAAGCACCAGAAGCACAACAATAGCGACAACACTAGCAAGTTTGTGTACATTTGTACACAAATCAGATGAGGCATGTATGAGCAGACCACCAAACGACCCGCATCGCCGGGAGAAGATCCTGCAGGCGACGCTGGACACCATTGCTGAGCACGGTATCCATGCCGTCACGCACCGTAAAATCGCCAGCTGTGCCGGCGTTCCGCTGGGGTCGATGACCTACTATTTTGAGGGCATGGAGTCGCTGCTGGAAGAGGCTTTCACGTGGTTTACCCGGCAGATGTCGCAGCAGTACCGTGATTTCTTCGCGGGGGTAACCAGCCCGGAGATGGCGTGTGAATCCATCACCACGCTGATCCACAGCTCGCAGGTGACGACGCCGCACAACATGGCGCTGATGTACCAGCTCTATACTTTTATGCACCGCAGCGCGGCGCTGAAAACAGTAATGCAGGACTGGATGCAGATGAGCCAGACGACGCTTGAGCAGTGGTTTGACCCGGTCACCACCCGCGCGCTGGACGCCTTTATCGAAGGAATGACGCTGCACTTTGTCACCGACAGAGCGCCGCTGACGCGCGAGGAGATCCGGGCGATGGTAGGAAGGATTGCAGGCGAGAGGGACCGCTAGCCTGCAGGCCCGCCTCTATTTCTGGGTGATTTTTTTCCCGCTGGCATCCACGACGGCTTCACCGTCCTCTTTCGTAAATGCCCCTTTCTGCGCATCCGGCAGAATATCGAGGACCACTTCAGACGGGCGGCACAGGCGGGTGCCCAGCGGCGTCACCACAATCGGACGGTTAATCAGGATCGGGTGTTGCAGCATAAAACCGATAAGCTGGTCGTCAGTGAATGTCTCTTCTGCCAGGCCCAGTTGCTCATAGGGCTCCACGTTTGTACGCAGCAGCGCCCGCACCGAAATGCCCATGTCGGCAATCAGTTTGATCAGTTCATCGCGTGACGGCGGATTTTCCAGATAGAGAATGATCTCTGGCTCGGTGCCGCTGTTGCGGATCATCTCCAGCGTGTTGCGCGAGGTGCCGCAGGCGGGGTTGTGGTAAATGGTGATGTTGGTCATATCAGTGGCTCATTACAGTGTGAAGGAGAGACGTAACGCCAGCGCGGCGAGCGTCACAAACAGAACCGGCAGCGTCATGATGATGCCCGTCCGGAAATAGTAGCCCCAGGTAATGGTCATGTTTTTTTGCGCCAGCACGTGGAGCCAGAGCAGGGTGGCGAGACTACCGATAGGCGTGATTTTTGGCCCCAGATCGCAGCCAATCACGTTGGCATAAATCATCGCTTCTTTAATCAATCCTGTTGCCGTGCTGCCATCAATAGAGAGTGCGCCAATCAGCACCGTGGGCATATTGTTCATTATGGATGACAGGAAGGCGGTGATGAACCCGGTTCCGAGGGTGGTCACCCATAAACCGTGGGTGGACAGCGCATTCAGCACGCCTGAAAGGTATTCGGTTAACCCGGCGTTACGCAAACCGTAGACCACCAGATACATCCCCAGTGAGAAGATGACGATCTGCCACGGTGCGCCGCGCAGCACTTTTCCGGTATTAATCGCGTGTCCGCGTTTTGCAACGGCGAATAAAATCAGCGCACCAGCTGTTGCAATGGCGCTGACCGGAATGCCGAGAGGCTCAAGCACAAAGAAGCCGACGAGAAGAAGCAGTAGCACTATCCAGCCTGTTCTGAACGTCGGGAGATCGTGAATGGCCCGGGCGGGCTCCTGGAGTTTCGCAAGATCATATTCCGGTGGAATTTCCTTGCGAAAGAACAGATGCAGCATCACCAGCGTGGCAGCAATCGCGGCGATATCAACCGGGATCATCACCGAGGCGTATTCGCTGAACCCCAGCTTAAAGAAGTCTGCCGACACAATGTTGACCAGGTTCGAGACAATCAGCGGCAGGCTGGCGGTATCGGCGATAAAACCTGCCGCCATCACAAACGCCAGCGTGGCCTGCTTGCTGAACCCCAGCGCCAGCAGCATGGCGATGACGATAGGTGTCAGGATCAACGCTGCACCGTCATTGGCAAACAGCGCCGCGACGGCCGCACCCAGCAGCACGATATAAGTAAAGAGCAAACGCCCCCGACCGTTTCCCCAGCGGGCGACATGCAGCGCTGCCCACTCGAAAAAGCCGGACTCATCCAGCAGCAGGCTGATGATAATAACGGCGATAAACGTCGCCGTGGCATTCCAGACGATATTCCACACCACCGGAATATCGTTAAGGTGGATCACGCCGCTGGCCAGCGCCAGCCCGGCGCCAATCGTCGCGCTCCAGCCGATACTGAGCCCTTTGGGCTGCCAGATGACCAGTACCAGCGTAAACAGAAAAATTGCCCCTGCCAGAAACATCGTTTACTCCGTTATATCTGTTTCTATGAATGTGTTTAACATGATCCAGGAAGGCTATTCTTTAGCCTTGCACGCGTTTCTTCCCGCAGGCAATTCCAGCTGTTATCGATGACGGTAGCTGCCCAAGCAGGCATGTTCGGAGACAAACGGTAATAGACCCACTTCCCCTCACGACGGTCGATAACCAGCCCGGATTCGCGAAGTAAGGCCATATGGCGCGAGACTTTCGGCTGTGACTCCGTGGTTGCGGAACAGAGATCGCAGACGCATAGCTCACCGGCTTCACGCAGAAGCATGACGATAGAGAGCCGCGTTTCGTCGGAGAGGGTTTTGAAAAGCTGGAGCGGGTGGAGCATGGTTGAACCCTGCGGATAGTTAATACATATTTGTTTAATCATATATGTTTGAGGCGGGGGAGGGAAGAGGGGGGATGATGGAGCAGAGAATTTCAGGCAACAAAAAACCCATTTATATAAATGGGTTAGAAAAAACAATCACTTACTTTAAAATCAATAAGTTAAAATAGTAGTTAGGGGTAGTAAAGGTCAGGGAGTGGCAACCGCTGCCGCCATTTTGTCGCCATTGTGCATAGTAGCTAGGGGGTTAAACCTTAACGCAGTTTCAAGGTGATCTGGCGCGAGGTGGGCATAACGCATAGTCATCTTTATATCGTGGTGTCCCAGTATTTTTTGCAGAGCGAGTATGTTTCCCCCGGACATCATAAAGTGAGCTGCAAAGGTATGGCGAAGAACATGCGTTAGCTGGCCACGCGGCAAGATGATAGAAGTTTTATCCATCACTGATGCAAATTGAAAATAGTAGTCATCAAAAAACTTGAACCCCTTCAGCGCGGTGATTTCTTCATATAGCTCCTTGCTGATAGGGATGCTTCTGTTTTTCTTTCCCTTTGTTCTGGTGAACGTGATGCGGTACTTCGTTACCTGCGACCTTGTCAGATTGACTGCCTCTCTCCATCTTGCCCCAGTACTGAGGCAAATCTTCACAACCAGCGTCAACAGCTTATTTTGGCGCTGGCAGTCATACAGAAGTTCTGCAATCTGATCATGTGTCAGCCAGGCCATTTCCTTTTCAGCAATAGTAAACTTACGCATGTTTTCAAGAGGGTTTGGCTGAAGCCATTCGCCCAAGCGAATCAGTTCACTAAAGGCACCGCTTAAATAACTTTGTTCAAGATTTACCGTGACAGGGCTAGCGCCATTCTTCCATTTCTCACTGAAATATATCTCTCCCGTTAGGCGTTTATCGCGGTAGTGAGCAAACATTTTTGGGGTGAGCGATGTAGCCAGAGGATTTCCTAGTGCGTCCACGATCAGCAGTAGCTTTTCGTATACGTGTTCGCCAGCAGAAAGCGAAATGCCGTGCAGTTTATACCAGAGGTTAACAATATCTTTTAAAGAGCGCCGATCAGCAACATCACCCAGCCACGGTTTGGCCGCGGCCTCATCCATCGTGTGGCGCTCAAAGGCCATTGCCTCACCTTTTGTTGCAAATTGCTTTCGAACCCTGCGCCCGGAACGTCCGGCAGGGTAGCATTCACAGAGCCATTTGCCCGTTTCAAGTTTCCGAATAGCCATTCAATACCCCTTATTACTTGCTATGGGGGTATGATTTACTGTTTATTTATACAGTGTCAATGTTTGATGTTCGCACCATTAAACATTCGACATTAGGTAATAGTGGCATTTAGCTAATGGCTTAAGGTCATTGATCCCACATTCAAAAGATTGGCCGCCAGATATTGGGGCTACAAGCACCCTGCCAACAGGAATACGGGTCAGCTCTTTAATGCTTGTTTTTCCCTCAATTTCAACAACCCATGTTCCATCCGATAGTTCGTCAGTTTTCATGTCTGCGACGTACGGGATTTCGTCATCAAGGATGATTACCGGCTTGCTGAGGTGAGAGGGAAGCATTGCCTTATCGAGCATATAAAAATTGGATTCGTACAGATTCCCATCAATGATTTTCTTACGAGGAACCGCGACCACATCACCCATGGCGTTGTCGTTGGCCGTCTTTTTATACTCATTTGGAGAGTTTTCCGCTCCGTTCTGGAAGGCTTCGCCCTTCCCAAAGGAGAGCCATTCAAGCGAAGCGCCTGTTTCCATCGCGCACTGAATAACCCAGTCTGCGGGAAAAATATCCCTCATCCATCTTGTGCTCATTGTGCTAGTTGATGCGCCAAGCTGTTCGCAAAGCGCCTGTCTTGTCTTGAATCCATAAGCAATTAGTAATCGCTTGATTACCTCCTGCCCGCCTCTATTGAAGTCCATAATTACGCCTTTGGAGTTTTAATTGTTGACTAACTCCATTTGAAGCATTAGCCTTCCGCTTGAAGTACGGAAATGGAGTTATTAATACTTGTCACCGCTAGCTACGGTTTAAGACTCAAACGAGGAATCTTGCACTATGACCACTAACATTTCAATCAATCTGCCCGTCCCTTCTATCTCAAAAGAGAAGTACATCGAACTCACTGGTTTACCGGAAGATACCGTTGAAGCAATGCTGAAAGATGGCCGCTTACCACGTCACCGCCTTCGCAAAGATATGGGGCGTGAAAAAGTCATGATTAATATCGCGGCTCTGACCATAGACGCCCTCGCGGGTTGCAACATCGTACTTAACTGATTCGATTTTGAAACGCTGAGAGGGTGCTGACTATGTTTGATTACCAAACTTCCAAACATGCACATTTTGATGCAGCTTGCCGAGCGTTTGCGCTGTCGCACAATCTGGAAGATGTGGCCGCTGCCGTTGGTATGCGTCCGCAGATCCTGCGCAATAAGTTGAACCCGATTCAACCACACCGCCTTACCTGTGACGAGCTGCTGGCTATCACCGATTACACGGAAGATGCCCGTCTGCTGGATGGGATGCTGGGGCAGATTAACTGCCTTCCGTCCGTTCCGGTCAATAACGCCACTGAAGCCAACATGCAATTTTGCGCGTTGAGTGCCACTGCAAATGTGGGTGCGATCGCTGGGGAAGCTGTATCAACTGAGCACATGACCGCCGCACGCCGCACACAAATTCTTGATCGTGCCCGTGATGCCATCCGTTCCCTTTCCGTTCTGGCTTACACCGTTGAAAGCCGCCTCCAGTCTGCGCCGGTTCTTGCTGCTGCCGTCGATATCGTGACTACCAGCGCCAGCGGCATGATGTGAGGGATAACCATGAAAGCGTTCGTTACCTACCTGAAAAAAGAATCTCCGGCCATGCAGCTGGCCAGCGGGTCAACTGGTTGGCTTGAACTGCCAAACGGACAGCGCTGGAACCCTGGCCACCAGTACAAATTCAATGCCCGTTCGTCTCGTCGTCCATGGTGGTTTCGTTTGTTCGGGATTATCAGGAGGCGTTATGGCCATTAGCGAAAAGCAGCAGGAAATTGGCCTGAAGTGGCTGGGGAATATCCGCCGTAAATACTGGAGTGAGAAAAGCGAAGCCGCCGAATGGTGGGACAAATTAACACCAGAATGGCGCGGGGTTGTTTTACATGCGGCCGCAGTTGCTTCCGGAATGGACGTTTTCAAAGCCCATCTGAGCAAATGCTACTGGTCAGAGTTATTCGAACGCCTGGACTACCGGGCAATGATTCAGCTGCGCCAGGGCATATCCAGGGCGCGTCTGACGTTTGAAGGGTTCGGGAGTCTGAGCGACAGCGATTTTTCAAAGCGCAGCGCTAACCGCCAGGTGAAAAAGGCACATCCGATCCACAGCAGTAATGGCGTGCAGATGATTATCGCGCCTCATATCGTTCATAAGATGCAACAGCAGGAGAATCATTAATGTCCATCATCTCTGTAAACGCCAAAGAACTGGGACAGGAGCTGGCTGCGTGGGGCGTTCCACACAATTACGCCATTCTCTTTCTGGAGAAAAGCACCGTTAAAAATGGCCGTGTGGCCTTACATCCGTTTTTCTTTAACGACACCGAGCACATGACAAACAAACGCCACTGGCTGGCCGTGAATGTTGCGTACTGGTGCTGTGTTTATCGTGAAGCGGAAAGCCAGTACCAACAGGTTGAAGCGCTGGCCAGCATTCGTTCCATGTATTACATCGCCGGGTCATTGGGCGCTGGGGAAGTCAAAGCGCTGATCCAGGAGTGGTGGCGCAATACCTACGAGCTGCACCAGATACCCGCGCCGAGCTACTCAGCCGCGCCCGTTACCGTCTCTTTCCACTAATTAACTGCCTGAATTTTTGGCCATCCCTGCGGTGGCCGGGGATTCTTTTGCCCTGAGGAAACCAAAATGCAAACAACACGCATGTTTTTACCCGTCAACCAATCCGGTACTGACCTGCTGGCAATGCTGGCAAAAGCTACTGAGGAAGGTAAAGCGGCCTCCGCCGATCTGTGTTCTGCCCGTCTGGATAAGCTGGCCGCGTATGCCGCGAACGAAGGTTTGAGCGCTGCCGAAATCGTAGAGCTGATCCGTGAAGAAGCTGCAGCCATTTGCAGTAAAGGCGGTGCAGCATGGCAGTAAAAACGCCTCTTAAATGGGTGGGCAGCAAAGTCCGCCTCATGCCGCAGCTGCGTGACCACTTGCCGGAAGGCAAGCGCCTGGTTGAACCGTTCGCGGGTTCCTGCGCCGTCATGATGAATACGGACTATGACGAATACCTGATCGCTGACCTGAACCCGGATTTAGTCAATCTGTACAAGGCGATGGCCTACAACACCGACGCATTTCTCATGGAGCTTGAAGCCCTGTTTTCTGCCGGGGCGTTGGGTGAGCAGGAGAGCCGCGCTATTTTTTACTATGCCGTCCGGGACGCGTTCAATTTGTCTGGAAAGGCGCTTGGGGCTGAAAGCGTTGAAGCCGCTGCCCGTTTCATGTACCTGAACCGCCACGGCTTTAACGGGCTTTGCCGTTACAACCGCCGTGGCCAGTTCAATGTCCCTTTCGGGAAGTACAAAACAAACTATTTCCCGCTTAAAGAAGTCCGGGCATTTGCTGAAAAGGCAAAGCGTGCAACGTTCATCACTGCGCATTACTCCGAAACGCTTGCGCTGGTTCGTGCAGGGGATGTGGTCTATTGCGATCCGCCATACCTGACGGAATCAGGAAATTTCACCTCATACACTGAAAGCGGTTTTTCACATCTTGATCAGGGGCGGCTGGCCAGAAAGCTGCGCCGTCTTGCTGAAAAGGGCGTGAGTGTTGTTGCGTCAAACAGCGATCTGGAAATGGTGCATTACCTTTATGCCGGGTTTGAGGCGATGAAAGTCAAAGCGCCCCGCAGTGTTGGTGCCGCAGCTGCGAGCCAGAAATCTGCCGCAGAGCTGATCCTGAAATCACCAGTTTCATCAGCTTCCAGCGCTGGAGTGATGGCGAAATGATGACTGAACCCATGACCGGGCTGTATGCGCTGACGGTATTTGCGGCTTTTATCTTTTTTTCCATTCTGGAGCTGGCTGACGCTCAAGACACTGACGAAGAGGATTTTGTTTTAGTATTTTTCGCTGCGTTATTTTGGCCAGTTGTGGTTGCCGTAGCTGCACTTGGTTTCATTGTCGGTTTATGGAAATTGTGGGTTAGCCGTGGCTGAAATATCTGCTATTGGCCAGCATCACGCCGTCGATACCTGGCGGCGTGATACCTTTGCGCCAGGAACCCCAGCGAATGCGACAATTACAGAGCGCCGTTTGTGGGCTGTTAACCCACAGGATTACGAATGGCGTTCACAGTTCCTTCATGAGATACCCGACTGGTTAGCCGGGTATTTTGGCAACCGTTACGAAAAGCTGTTTGCTGGCCGTGATGGCCGCCGCCGTGCCAATACATTCCTGCGCAAAACAATCGGTGAGAATGTATTGCCACGTCTGCGGAAAGTGGCTGCGCGTTACCAGCTGGCCGCTGATGTAAGCGATCTCCCATTTGGAAAGTTATTGCAGCGCTTGCCGTCGCTTGACCGTACCGATCTCAAAAAGCTGTCTGGCCAGGTCTCTGGCTGGATGGCTCAGATGTTCTATGACTTCACCGACACGCTGAAGGGCAAGCCAAACGACGAAAGGGAAATGCACCAGCGCACGCTGGAGGCTTACCGCAATCTTTGCTCGCTTTCCCTCATGCTGAACAATCAGCCGCCTTACTGGGCAGAGCACGAAGCAAATGAAGGCCGCCTGGAAAACCGAAAAGCGGAGTCCGGGATTTTGCGTCTCATGGCACCGGAATGGTGGTATCAGCGCCTAAAGCGTGCCCGTGACCTGCAACGTGAACATCTGGCCATCGCCGTTGGCCAGGTGCAGAAATCTGCCAGCGCCTACGTATCACGTAAAACCCTGGGCGAATGGATAGACCAGAAGAAACGAAATCTGGAGTTCTTCAAAAAGTTTGATCTGATGGACGAAGAGGGCAACCGTATTGCGCTGGACAGCATGGTACATCGCAGCGTTGCTAACCCGGCCATTCGTCGCTGTGAACTGATGGTGCGCATGCGCGGGTTTGAAGATATCGCCAACGAACAGGAGCTGGCTGGCGAGTTTTACACAATCACTGCGCCTTCACGTTATCACGCGGTACACAGCAAAGGCGGCTTTGTGTCTCAGTGGAACGGATTAAGCCCGCGGGACACGCAGCGTTATTTATGCAACGTCTGGGCAAAAGCACGCGCGGCGATCTCCCGTGCCGGTATTCATGTTTTTGGTTTTCGCGTGGTCGAGCCACACCACGACGGGACACCGCACTGGCATATGCTGCTGTTTATGCAACCGCATGACGTTGAGGCGGTGCGCGATATTCTTTGCTATCACGCCAGGATTGCCGATTCAGAAGAGCTACAGACACCCAACGCGCTTAAAGCGCGTTTTCACGTTGAGCCTATCGATCCTGCTAAAGGGTCGGCAACAGGCTATATCGCTAAATACATCTCAAAAAATATCGACGGCTTTGCGCTCGATGGCGAGCAGGATGAAGAAACCGGGGAAAACCTGCGCGATATGGCCAAATCCGTTTCGGCCTGGGCATCCCGCTGGCGGATTCGCCAGTTTCAGCAAATTGGTGGTGCGCCTGTGACTGTATGGCGTGAGCTGCGCCGCCTGGGAGATCAGCGCCTGACTGACAGCCGTATGGATGCGGTGCTGGCGGCTGCTGATGTCGGGGACTGGGCGGCCTATACACAGTTGCAGGGTGGCGCACTGGTTGCACGTCGCGATCTGGTTGTGCGTCTGGCCTATGAAATCACTGAACAGGGTAACGAGTACGCAGAAGATGTTCAGCGTGTGCAGGGTATCTATTCGCCTTTGATCCCTGATTCCGAAGTTTGCACCCGTCTGGTTAAGTGGCAGAAGGTTGCGAAGTTGGCCGAAGCGCCAGCGGAGGCGGGTTTTTCTGGCGGCAGCGCCGCCCCTTGGAGTTCTGTCAATAACTGTACGGAGGGAGGAACCCGGAGACGGTTAAAACTGGAACTGAACCAGCGAGGGTTTGCCGGAACGGATGAAGAAATCGACATTCTGAAGCGGGGTGGCGGTCTCAAATTTGGCCGATCTGCCCTGATTTACAGGAAAGGGAGGTTGCAGGAGAAACGGAACAATCCGGAAGATGAGCAATGGCCAGGCTGGCAGTAATAGCCTGTAAGTGTGTGATATGTAAAACGTAAATTGTTACTGGTGTGAATAAAAAAATTCACAATTAATGCTTTTGAGTGTACTGTATGTTTATACAGTTGTTTGCGTGGGAGGATACTGTGCAGGATTTATTTTTTGAAACCGTTGCCTTTCAACGGATCGCTTTAGTTGCAAAACTTATGGCAACCGCTGACTGTTCTGAAGATGAAAAGGATGTGGCGCTGGCCTGGCTTGGAGAGATGACGCAGGAACTGGGAAGGAAGCTGGATCAGTATGAAAAAAAACACCCCCATAATGGGGGCGATTCAGGCGGCAGGGGCGGCTTTCAGTAAATCCAGAGCCATTTGCTTCTGATTGGGTGACAGATTTTTTAATAAGGTTTGTACCAGAGCGTCACCCGTTTTAGCGCTGGGGCTGAGAGTGTGGGAAAACGTCAAATTCATAACAAAAGTGTGCCCACACTCCACATCTGCGCATGCGCAGTAAATATCTGCAATCTGGCGGTGCTTTCGGTTAGTTTTGCGAATCACAGCCTTAGAGCCGCACTCCGGACATTCAATTTTCAGGACTCTCATATTCCATTCTCCGGCTGTCAAATAATGCCTGGATTTTAGCCTTTTTTGACTCATGCTGCACCCTTCACCGTTGTTTCTTCAGTAAAATTCAAATGCAGGTGGCGCGGAATTTCCGGATCGCTGTTGATGGCCATCGCCAGGCGGCGCTGAATGGGCAGCACTTCATTCTTTTTGTAGGTGCGCTCAATCTTTTCCGGGTCGCCCAGCCCGGCAGTATTCTGCGGAACAATACCTGCAAGCCCGGCCGGAAAGCGGTGCGCGTTCAGAATGTCCTGGGCGCTGATGTTCTTCACGCTCGCAAATTCATCCTTGGCCGAAATGTCCCCCATCTCAATAAACTTGATCGCGTCACCGTCGCCGCCAGGGATGTTTACCAGGATGGTGGAGAAGTTGCCGATCCCCTTGCTGTCCCGCAGCTGCTGTTCAATCTCCTCCTCCATTTCGTCCGTCATGCTGGGGTCACGGGTATACAGAATGCCGCCCGTGTGTGCGCCGTTGTGGTAGTAG
Source organism: Enterobacter cloacae subsp. cloacae ATCC 13047 (assembly GCF_000025565.1). Classification (NCBI taxonomy): domain Bacteria; kingdom Pseudomonadati; phylum Pseudomonadota; class Gammaproteobacteria; order Enterobacterales; family Enterobacteriaceae; genus Enterobacter; species Enterobacter cloacae. Next base: position 2,904,676 of record NC_014121.1, on the reverse strand, counting down.
CGACGGCGAAAAATAACTGCCTCACTGTTCAGCAGGGCAGAATGAACGCCGCCGATGTAGTCCGGCAGACCATAGATGTGCTGCTGCGGGTCGTACATCTTGATGAAAATGATATCGTCAGGCGGGAATGCCAGCGGCTCGCCTTCCTGTAAAACCACGTAATCCCCTGGCACAGTCTCCGCGTTTTCTCTCTCCTTTCGTCGGCGGAGGTAAAGCCCCGGCAGCGGCTGAAGCCCGATCACGTCTCCCCAGCCATTACGGATTTTGGCCACAGCGATATCACCAAAGGTCAGGTAATCAAAAACAGCCGCCTCCAGCTCGTCGAACGTCAGGCCGCCGCCCTGATAGTCCGCCGTCACCATGTTTTTACGGGCGTGGATAATCCCGCCGTGCTGGCCATTCAGGTTGATAAGCTGCGCCAGCGCCAGGCGGTCAATCGGCTGGGTGTAGTGGTCGGCGGCGTTGTCGTACCAGATTTCCCGGTAATCGGTTCCGGTTGTCAGTACCGGTTCTGGCTTACCGAAGCTGATAATGCTCATTTTTTTGATTTGTCGCCGCGTTGCTCGCGTTTCACAAAGCGTTTCTTTTTGGTCATGCTGCCTGTTTCCTTACACCCCAGCGGGATTTTGGTTTGTTTTCGTAGTTAAGTGGCTCGTTATGCAGGGCGTGGGTGATTGCCCAGAATGCCTCTGCGTGGCCAGTGTCCTGGCTGCGGTCTGCAACAAAGGTCATGGCGTTACCGCTGTTTGTGGTCGTGCGCCTTACTGACATGAAGCTGGCGGGGATTTCCTTCAGATTTTTGTCCCACTCGATACGCTGGCTTTCCACCACGTCCGCGGCCTTCAGTACCAGCTGGTTTTTTGTGTTCATGTCGTAGCGAATCGGAACAACAACCTTCATGGCAAAGTGCTGGATGTTGTCAAACACCCCCTGGCCGATCCCGGTTACGTCCACGCCCAGATAAGTGAAGTTGTACTGGTCGAAAAGCTTTTCGATCTGCTTTGCCTGGTAGCGGAAGTTCATGCCCTTCCAGTAAATCACCTTCAGCACACGGAATTTTTCCACGGCAAACATCGGCGGGGCGACGATAACGAAACACGACAAATCGCCGCTGCGTGCCGGGTCAAAGCCGCCCCATACTGGCCTGTCCCCAAATGGCCGTTTTGCGTCCGGGTCGTGATCCTGCCAAGTGTCCATCTCCACGCCGCACGCTTCCAGGTCGGAAAAACTGAAAACGGAATCCTTGCTGTCCACGAATACGCACATGTAAAGCATGTCGAACGTGGCGGTGTTGTAGCGGTTGCGCAGCTTCTCGATGTTGGCCAGATTGAAGCCACCCGCAATGGCATCTTCCATGGTGATGACATAGCGCCACTGACCATCCGGACAGAGCCGGCCACCGTCCCGCATTTCATCGAACAGCGGAAATTTGATGGCCGCGCGTTTCCTGCTGCCCTGTTTCCACTCTTCACCCGTCCAGAACGGATACGCCTGGTGTGTTTTGGCCGATGGCGTGGAAAAGTAGGTGGTGCGCCATTTGTCATGGGTGGCCATCGCACTGGCCACTTCATTGAGTTTTGCGAAGTTGGGCACCCAAAAATATTCATCACAGTAAAGATGGCCACTGTATGACTGGGCGGTGTTTTTGTTGGTCGACAGAAAACGCAGTTCTGCGCCGTTACTTAAGCGGATCGGGTTCCCGGTCAGCGTGATACCGAAATACTGTTCGGCAATGTTGACGATGTAAGACCGGAACACCTCCGCCTGGGCTTTGGACGCGGACAGGAAGATTTGCGGATCGCCCGTCATTACCGCGTTTTCGAACGCCTCAAACGCAAAGTACCAGGTTGCACCGATCTGGCGACTTTTCAGGATGTTCCTGACCAGCTGGCCAATATTGCGGCGCAGGTGTTTCTGATATTCGAAAAGATGTTCTTCCGCCCAGGTGTCAAAATCCTCCTGAGTCAGAGACGAAATATCGTTTTTCTTGTACTTGCGTTTGCCGCGCGGTTCATCCTCGCTATCCCCTCGCGCAGCTGGCTGACGTTCCCCCTGGCTGGAGGCCAGCTTTTCTTTATGCTTATTGCTCTGGGCGCGCAGCTTTGTGGCGTGAGCAATAAGCAAATCCATTTCTTTTAAATCCAGATCCGTTTTATTGTCGCGGGATGCTAACAGCTGGTAACGGCGCTCAATTGCCTCCTCTGTGCTTTCGAAACTGAGCAGGTCAGCCCATCTATATTTCTCCGCCCAGTAGTAAACGATCCGCGCATTCGGCAGATTTAATTCTGATGCAATTTCTTTAGGCGTGTAGCGGCGCAGGTAAAGTGCGCGGACAACGCCTCTTAATTCGTCTGAGTATTTAGCCATAGATTTAATTATGCCGTGGTGCTGATGAAAAAACGGCGGGGTTAATTCGGGGCTGTTCGGTAATGACTTATAACCGAACTGTTCAGAATAAAGCGTAATGCGGGGATGTGTTTAATTAGCAATAATCAACTCCACAGCAAGGGAAACAGTTAATCGACAGAGGGGGAAATATGTGTCGCATTTAAAAACTGGCTGGCTGTGTGTTGCTACTGAAGGCGATACGGTTGATGGACGGGTGCTGGAACGGCAATGGATTATCGACATGGCCGAAACCTATGATCCTAACCATTACGCCGCATTGATATGGCCAGAGCATGACGATTCATGTGGAAACTTCGGCGAAGTGCTGGAGGCGATGTGGCAGGACGGTGATGATGGGCTGGCGCGGCTGTATGTCAGTCTGTGCCCGAATAAACGCCTGATTTACGCAAACGACGAAGGCCAGCTGCTGTATTTCTCCGTAGAGCCGGAGCTGAACTGGCGCGGAGGGGATCGTACATATCTGATGGGGCTGGCAGTAACAGACCATCCGGCCAGTGTAGGTACAACACGATTGCGTTTTAGTCGGCGCAAATTAAATAAACAGGGATATTACAGTTGTGTGATTTCCCGTAACGGTAAAATTACGCAGGAAGGGAAGATGAAAAACTGGCAGAAATTGTTTGGTATTAAGCCGAAGTTTGAAGATGAAAATTCGCAGGACGATCCACCTGCTGATGATAAATTGCAGGCGCTGGCGAGCGCTCTGAACGATCTGGAAGCGCGTGTGGGTAAACTTGAAACCCAGCTTAATTCCGTGCAGGACGATGTTGATACTATTACCGAAGTAGTGGATACGGAGGAGTTTTCCGTTATCCGTGATAACGCCAAAGAAATTGTTACCCGATTTAACGAACTGGGCAATAAAGGTGGTCAGCGTAAACAGCGTCAGGTTCCGTCTAAATCCGGAAAATTTAGTTACCTGTAATTAACCGCAACGCGAATAAGCAAAACAATTTTATTATCGCTTAATTGCGAGGGAGTCTTATGTTACTGAATAACCGTGCGCGGGATTTACTGGATAATTATACGGCGGGTATGGCGCAGCATTTTGGCACGCAAAACCCTGGCCGTTATTTTTCGCTAAATGACCCGCAGGAAACAGCGCTGCGTCTGGCCATGCTGGAGTCCGTGGAGTTTCTGAACTGGATCACCACGCTGGACGTTGACCAGTTGAGTGGCCAGGTCGTCAACGTGGGCGCGTCTGTTCTCCATACCGGGCGCAGCGAAACAGGCCGTTTTGTCCGTCAGGTAGGGGTTGACGGCAATACTTACTCGCTGGTTGAGACTGACAGCTGCGCGGCGCTGCGCTGGGATCTGCTTTCCGTCTGGGCGAACGCCGGGAAGGAAGAAAACGAGTTTTACAACCTGGTGCAGACCTTCAGCACCCAGGCGTTTGCCATGGATATGCTGCGTATCGGCTTCAACGGTACACACCGCGCCAAAACCACAGACCCTAAAGCCAACCCAAATGGTGAAGATGTCAACATTGGCTGGCATGAAATCATGAAAACGATGCTGGACGGCAAGCAAATCATGACCGATCCGGTGGTGCTCGATCAGGCGGGTGATTACAAATCGCTGGATGCGATGGCCTCCGATCTGATTAACGCAAAAATCCCGGCACAGTTCCGCAATGACCCGCGCCTGGTGGTGCTGGTAGGTGCTGACCTGGTGGCCGCTGAACAGTACCGACTGTTCCAGGCTGCTGACCGCCCAACGGAGAAAATCGCGGCGCAGATGCTGGGCAACACAATTGCTGGCCGTAAGGCGATTATCCCGCCGTTCATGCCGGGCAAACGCATGGTGGTTACGCCGCTTTCTAACCTGCACATCTACACCCAGCGCAACACGCGCCAGCGTAAAGCGCGCTTTGAAGATGATCGCAAACAGTTCGAAAACAGCTATCTGCGTAATGAAGGCTACGCGATTGAAGAGCCGGAGCTGTACGCGGCGATTGATGAAAATGCCGTGACCATCGGCAAGCCGTCAGAGCCAGTGGAGGGTTAATCAATGTCTCTTTCACCCGCGCAGCGTCATAACCAGCGCATTGCGATGGAACAAAAGCTGAAGCAGAGCCTGGCCGTTGGCACCACGGAAAGCATGCATCTGCTGATTAAGGCGCTGGAAACAGACGTGGAACAGGTGCGGAGCCTGCCGCTGATTGCTGATCGTATTGAGCATAAGCGCAATGTTCTGCTGCCGAAATGGGTTCCGACAGTGGAAGCGTATCTGGCCAGCGGCCAGGTGTATGCCAATCCGGTTCTGGCGTGGTGCGTGATCTGGCTGTTTGACGTGGGCGATCTGGATAAGGCGCTGGAATGGGCAGATATCGCTATTACTCAGCAACAGGCCACACCGGAACGGCTGCGCAGCAATTTTCCAACGTTCGTGGCCGATACGATGCTGGCCTGGGCGGAGGAGTCTGCGGGGCGCGGGGAAAGCATTGAACCGTATTTTTCACGCACGTTTGAGAACGTGGCCACCCGGTGGCGGCTGCATGAGCAGGTGACAGCGAAATGGTACAAGTTCGCCGGGTTGCAGCTGCTGCGCGGTGAGGATGGCCAGAAAACAGCTGCGGGTGTGGACGATGTGGAAACACTTCAGAAAGCCGATCAGCTGCTGGCCACCGCAGAACAGTATTACCTGAAAATCGGCGTTAAAACGCAGCGGCAGACCATCGCCGCACGTATCCGAAAACTGACGCAGGGTTAAAGACTACCGCAAGCCAGGCGGGCGCGGTGGAGGGCAGAAACACTATGTGAAGCTGCGCCGTGGAAACCGGACAGCCCGCCTATTTTTTCGGGGGAGCCATGTTTAGTGGAAAGCCGCTTGATTATCAGGACGAGCCGCTAAAAAACGAAGGATTCTGGCCAGACCTGAACCTGAAGGACTTTCAGGCACAGCGAGCGATCCCGGCTGATGTTGAGGCGGACACCGCTGCCCAGGCGCTGCTTGTGGCCGTGGCGGAGGTGAATGCGGAGCTGGAAAAAGTGGAAGCCAGCTGGAAGGCAAAAGGGGTTCTGAGCGCAGGGGACGCGCCGGGGGCACGGATGGGGGAGTTAAACGCCCTCTGTGCGCAGTACATGAAGGCGGTTTTTGCCAGGGCAAAAGCTGACCTGTTGGGGGAGTTTGCCACCGTTGGGCGGCGTGACTCTCACCCTGGCCAGGAAAGCACGGAAACCCGCGCCGGATTGCTGGCAGAGGCGTCAGTTGTGATCCGCCGCATGAAGGGGTTGAAAAGGGCAACGGTGAAGAAGGTATGAACCAGACACAGCTTGAAAACCTGACGGCGTTCTTTACCAGCAACGTGCCAGCCCGTGCGATGAAGGCTTTTGGCAGCGTCGTGGATGAAATGGAGTTCGTACCGGCTGCAAAGGATTTGGGGCTGGGGCAGTACCGCCAGGCGGTGATCCGCTATGACGCGGTACTGAGCTGGGAGCGTTTCCCGTATCGCCTGTGCCCGCCGCAGCTGCTTATGTCGCTGATGGCTGCCTGGCTCGATGAGGCAGACAGGGAACTGCTGGAGGAAATCGGGGTAACGGAGGCCGATCCGCAGTGGGATGTGTCGGTGGCCGATGAAGAAACCGCCGATATTGTCCTGACGGTTCCCATGGCGGAAGAGCTGGTGATCCGCGAGGACGAAAAGGGATTAATCCCCTGGCAGGGAAAGCGCTGGTCTCTGGTTGAGCCGGAGATCTGGACGGCGCTGACGGCAACGGTTTACGGCGTGGATGAATCCGGGGCGCCTGTGGGCGATGCGTCGTGATTGCCGGAGGGGAGCTTAACAAGCGCCAGCTGGCGGAGCTGAAAAAGGCGCTGGCCAGCATGGAGCTGCCACCCAAAAAACGGCAGCGGCTGCTGTGGCGAATGGCGAAATATGGCGTTATTGCCGCCGCCAAACGCAACGTGCGGAACCAGGAAACGCCGGACGGGGAAGGCTGGGAAGGGCGCAAAACGAAGCGCAAAGGCAAGATGCTGCGCAATATGCCGAAACTGCTGCATATCCGGGAGATGCCTGAAATTCAGGCCGTGCGGATTTACTTGCAGGGTGGCGGATACCGGAACGGGGAAACGCCTGTACCCGCTGGCACCGTGGGGTATTCGCAGCAGAACGGTATGCGCGTTCGTGTGAGTCGTGCCAGCCAGCCAGGGAAGGCACAGGCGGGAAAGACGGCCACCGCTGCGCAGGGAAAAAAACTGCGTGCGCTGGGCTACCGGGTGCGCAGGGGGAAGCGCTGGAAAAAGCCCACTATCCGGGAAATAACCAGCGAAATGCCATACGCACAGGCGGGATTGCTAATCAGGAAGTTAAGCGGCAAGGCCGTAAAAACGAGCTGGACTATCGATCTCCCTTCCCGCGTATTTCTGGGGATGGGTGATGAAGACTTTAACAAGGCGCTGGCACGCCAGCTTCAGGCCATCGGCTTTGGCTGGGATGTGAATGCGCAGGATATCAGGGGGAGAACATGACCTGGCCAAATGTGACCGTTAACCAGGTAAACCAGCTACTGGGTGAAACCAATGAGGTGGAACGCACGGTGCTGTTTATCGGTACGGGAACCAAAAATACAGGCAAGACCCTGGCTGTAAACACCCAGAGCGATTTTGATGAGCTTCTGGGTGAGGCTGACAGCCAGTTAAAGCGGGATGTGCTGGCGGCAGTGTCGAATGCTGGCCAGAACTGGTGGGGGTTCGTCCATGTGCTGGCCGCTGACAGCGAGCCGGATGCGTGGGTTAAAGCGGTGCTGGCCGCACAGGTGTCGTGCTCTGTTGAAGGCGTGGTGCTGTGCAATGACATTTCCACAAAGGCGGAGATTAACCAGGCCATTACGCTGCGTGCGGATCTGATCGCTAAATACGGCCGCTGGGTGTGGTTCATTCTGGCCACACAGGGAATGCAGGATGAAGAGGGACAGGCGGATTACCTTGCGCGTATGTCCACCCTTCAGGACGGCATTGCGGAAAAAGCGGTGCAGCTGGTTCCCCGGCTATGGGGAAATGAACCGGGCGTGCTGGCTGGCCGTCTGTGCAGCCGTGCCGTCACCGTGGCGGACAGCCCGGCACGTGTGAAAACGGGGGCGCTGGTCAGTCTGGGCAGCGATGAATTGCCGCTGGATGGCACAGGGGCGGTGCTGGAACTGGCCACGCTTCAGGCTCTGGAGGCGCAGCGCTTCAGCGTGCCGATGTGGTATCCGGACTATGACGGGTTCTACTGGTCAGACGGCCGCACGCTGGACGTGGAAGGGGGCGATTATCAGTCCATCGAAACGCTGCGCGTGGCAGATAAAGCCGCACGCCGGGTGCGTCTGCTGGCCATTGGCAAAATTGCAGACCGTTCGCTTAACAGCACGCCGGGCAGTATTGCCGCACACCAGACGCTGTTTGCGAAGCCGCTGCGTGAAATGTCCACGGCAGCAAACATCAACGGGGTTTCATTCCCCGGCGAAGTGAAGCCGCCGCAGGATGGTGATGTGACCATTGTCTGGAAAAATAAAAAGGCGGTGGAAATTTACATTGTGGTGCGCACCTGGGAAGTGCCGCTGCAAATCACCATTAGTCTGTTACTGGATGCCAGCCTGGAGGCCGCCGCATGAGTAAGCGTATTTCGGGAATGTCGTTTGATACTTACGTTGACGGCGATCTGATCCACATCGAGAAAATTTCTCTCGATATCACGGACAACAGCGCCGCCGCGCAGACCCGTGGCGTGCCGGATGGCCACGTTGACGGTGATGTGGCCGCAGAGGGTGAAATTGAAGTCAGTTCCAAAGTGCTGAGTGTGCTGACGGCAAAAGCACGTTCGGCGGGTTCCTGGCGCGGTATTGAGCCAGTGGATTTTCTCTTCTATGCCAAAGCGGGTAGCGAGGAAGTCAAGGTGGAGACGTTCGGCTGCAAACTTCAGTTGAGTAACCTGCTGGATGTTGATCCAAAGGGTGGCAGCGTGGCCACGCACAAAATCAAATATTTTGTGACCAGTCCAAAGTTCGTAAACATCAACGGCGTTCCGTATCTGGAAGCGGAAGCCACGGAAAACCTGATCGGGTAAGGGGCAGGGATGCAGGAGTATGAAAAGGGGTTTATTGCGCTGGCGTTGATGGGAGCGATGATTGCCCTGGGGAAGTTGCTGAACAGCAATGAAACGATAACACCCCGCCTGGTTCTGGGGCGCGTCATTGTCGGCGGCGGGCTGTCTCTTATTGCCGGAGTGGCGTTGTATTTCGTGCCGGATATTCATCCGCTGGCCTTGCTGGGATTCGGTTCCGTTCTGGGTATTGCGGGGCAACATGTAGTTGAAGCGTGGCTGCGCAAAATGGGCTTTACGGGGATTTTTGGTAAAGGAGATACAAAGTGACACTGAGCGAAAAACAGCAGCTGTTTACCGTGATGGTGGCCAATCTGATCCACTGGGCTGAAGAGCACGGCTATCGCCTGACGTTTGGCGAGGCGTACCGCACGCCGGAACAGGCCGCGCTGAATGCTAAAAAGGGCAGCGGTATCACCAACAGTCTGCATACCCAGCGCCTGGCCGTGGATTTTAATCTGTTCGTGAATGGCCAGTACAAAACCAATACGGCCGATTATCTCCCGCTGGGTGAATACTGGGAATCGCTGGGCGGTACGTGGGGAGGCCGCTTTAAATCCCGTCCGGACGGCAATCACTTCAGCCTGGAACATAACGGGGTGCGCTGATGACAAACGGCCAGTGGCTGGTTGTGGTTGCGCTGGCGTTTGTCTGGGGCTGGCTGACCGCTGACTGGCGGCGTGACAGTCTGGAGCTGGCGATCAACTCCGCCGCGCAGGTTGCGGGTAACAAGTCCCAAAAGGCGATGCTGGAGATTGCCAGCGAATCCGCCAGAGAGCTGGAAGATAAACTGGAGGCGCTGGAGAGTGGCAGACCGAAGGAAATCAGGACGGAAATTCTTAAGCCGGTTTTCACTAACGTTTGCGTGTCTGATGATTTTATCCGGATGTATAACGCAACCGTCGAAAATACCGAGCGTACCTTATCAGGAAAACCTGAAGCGAAAATGCCCAACGGAAAATCTTCCGCGCATTAAAGGTAATACCGGGGCGGATATTGCTGCCCCAGCTATTGAATATCAGGATTTATATTCTGTGTGTGCAGCACGTCATAACGCGCTGATTGATGAAATAAACAAACGAGAGAGTGTATTAAATGGAGCAGAAAATTAATCTGGTTGTATGTGGTAAAGAAATTGTTTTCGCACCTAACCAGACAGCCTATAACAAATTCATCAATGAAATGGCGATGGATAACAAGGTTGCCCCGGCGCATAACTATTTAACCCGTATTGTGGAGCCGGAAAGTAAAGATGCGCTGGCCGAGCTTTTAAAACGTCCCGGTGCAGCGTTGCAGCTGGCTGGCAAGGTAAATGAGATTTACGCGCCAGAGCTGGAAATTGAAGTAAAAAACTGACAAAGCGAGTCCGGGCTATTGAAAGAAACGGACTCGATCAGTATTTAATTTTACGCCGCTACTATTTACCCCACGGGGAAGATTCCATTGACGATATCGCCGCAGCTGTCTGGCTGGATAATCGCCAGTGGGAAAATATGCGTATTGCTGTTGCAAACGGAATAAGCACTGCTTTTAAAGGCGATGAATGAAACAGTTAGATTTTACATTAAGCCTGATCGATAAATTGTCCCGCCCGTTAAAACAGGTGCAGAACAATGTGACCGGCTTTGCGGAAAAATCGACGGCAGCGTTTACGAAGATTGGCGGCGGCGTGCTGGCGCTGGCCGGAACGGGCATGGCCATCAAAGGCGCGCTGTCTCCGGCCATTGAAATGTATGACGCGCTGAATGAGGCGGCCGCAAAAGGTATCGACGATTCTGCGCTTAAAACTGTCCAGCGTGACGCGCTGACGTTCAGCGCCACATACGGAGCCAGCGCGGTGCAGTTTGTTCAGTCCACTGAATCAATCAATGCGGCCATCGCCGGGCTGACAGGGAATGAACTGCCGAAAGTGACCAAAGTCGCCAACGTCCTGGCGTTTGCCATGAAATCAACCGCGGCGGAAACGTCGGAGTTTATGGGGCAAATGTTCGGTAACTTTGCCTCTGATGCCGCACGCCTGGGCAAAGTGCAGTTTGCTGAACAGCTGGCCGGAAAGATGGTTTACATGCGCAAGACGTTCGGCGCGGAAATGGCCACGATCAAAGACCTGATGGAAGGCGCGCGCGGCGTGGGGACAAACTACGGTGTCGGGCTGGATGAACAGCTGGCCGTGCTGGGGCAACTGAGCCGCACGCTGGGAACGGAAGCTAGCAGCGCCTACGAAGGCTTTATGACGGGCGCGATCGATGGCGCTAAAAAGCTGGGGCTGTCCTTCACTGACGCTACCGGAAAAATGCTGTCCATGCCTGAAATGCTGGCGAAGCTACAGGGCAAATATGACAAGAGCCTGGAAGGGAACCTGAAGGCACAGGCGGAGCTGGATGAAGCCTTTGGGGATAGTTCAGCGGTGGTTAAGCAGCTGTATGGCAACGTGGCGCTGCTTCAGCGGAATATTACCGAGCTGGGCGGCGCTGACGGGCTGAAGCGTACCCAGGAAATGGCGGCCAGAATGGTGAAACCGTGGGATCGCTTTATTGCCATCCTGCGGCCATTAAACCGTCATTGGCCTGACGCTGATCCCGGTGCTGTATCCGCTGCTGAATCGCCTTGCAGATATGGGGCAGACCTTTGCCCGGTGGATGCAGCTGTTTCCCAACATCGCGCGTGTGGTGGGGTATGCCGCGCTGGCACTGCTGAGTTTGCCGCCGTGGGAGCCATCGCCAATATTGTGATGGGTGTTCACGCGTTTGTGATGATGGGTGTTACCAGGGTGCTGGCACCAGTGGCCAGACTCCTGGGGCTTAACCGCCTGGCAATGCTCGCCAGTAACGCCGTGACGCAGCTGTTTACTGCCGGATTGCGTCGTTTACGTGCCACCCTGCTGGCAGCAAGTATTGCCGCCCGTGTGGGTTCTGCCTCGTTTTTACTGATGATTGCCCCGATTGCGGCCGTTGCCCTGGCGATAGCTGGCGTGGTGCTGGCGGTCATTAAGTTCTGGCAACCGATAAAGGCGTTCGTCAGCGGTTTTATCAGTGGTTTCAGCCAGGCCAGTGGCGCACTGACTCCGTTTAAAGGGCTGTTCAGCGGTATCGCCACGGCGGTGGGCTGGGTCTGGAACGGCGTAAAAACGCTGTTTGGCTGGTTTGGCAACCTGCTTTCCCCGGTGCAAATGACAGGGGAGAAACTGGCTGGCGTGACCAGCGCGGGGGAAACCTTTGGCCGTGTCGTGGCGGGTGCGGTTGGCCTGGTTATGACTCCATTTGAGCTGGTTTATCGTTCCATTCAGACGGTCATCGAGATGTTCGGGATCGTGACTGAGGGCTGGGGTGATGTGGTTAACGCCTTTGATATTAATTCCCCTGTCGCGTCCTTTGAAAAAATGGCCAGCGTGATCGGTGGCGTTTTCGGGAAATTGTGGGACACCCTGAAAGGTTCATTTACCGGAACGTACAACTGGATTATTGAAAAGCTGAATAAAATTCCGGGCGTGGATATTGCCCTGGCTGCTGATTCAGGTTCGGGAGCAAATAAGGGAATACCCTTCAATCCTAAACAGGTTGAACAGGCCGCGATTGCATCACCTGAAATAAAACAGGTTGAGTATGGCGGGAATATCACGCAGCAGTTAACGCAAAACACGTTATTACCGGAGCCGCCGCCAGCAATTGCCCCCAGTGTGCTGTTAACAGGTGGGGAGCTTAAAGGCGTTGAGCGCGGCGGGATCAGTAAAACCATAAACAGCAATTCTAAATCTGTTACGGACAACAGCCGCAAAATTGACACGGTGAATATCTATCCGAAAGAAACGCTTTCACCGGGACAGTTGCAGGAGTGGCAGGAGCTAAACCCATGAGTGATTTGCTTTACCTCGATCTGCTGATTGAAAACGGTAACTTTGTTCTGAATACCGGAAAAGAGCCTGAGCTGTGTAATAACCGCAAAAGTATTGGGCAAGACATTATTCACAGCATTATTGAAAGCGGTCTGGCCACGCAACTGGTTGGCGAACGTAGCCCGACTTTACGCGCAGATATCTTCACGCAGCTGGAACTGCTGATTGAAGAGGATGAACGCATTGTGCCGGGTACAGTGGATGTGAGCGAGGAAAGCCAGAAGCGGTTATGGGTGACCGCGAGCACGTATGACTTTGGCGGAATATCAGCACAGGTGGAGCTATGACGGAAAAGCCGCAGGTTGATTTTGAAGAGGTGGTGAAGTCCAGTGGGATGCCCGTAACGGAAGAGGCGGTGCGCGCTCGTTTCAACGCCATCGCTGCGCAGGAAGGGCTAATCACTAACACGTCGCGTATGTCCCCGTTCTGGCGGCTCATTACCGCCATTGTGACCGCGCCAGTGATGTGGCTGAAGGATGCGCTGGTTTCGGTGGTCATGACCAATATGTTTGTGGCCACGGCGGGTGGGCAGATGCTGCGTCTGCTGGCCTGGGCGGTGAACGTCACGGCTAAACCTGCCAGCGCTGCGGAAGGTGTGATCCGCTTTTACAAGGAAGATTCAAAACAGGCCGTCACCGTGACCGCGGGAACGGTAGTCCAGACCGAAAGGATTAACGGCAAAGTTTACGCCATGGCCACTGTGGCCGATGTGGTGATCCCGTCCGGAACGGCAAGCGCTTTACTTGCCGTTAAAGCCACCGGAACGGGCGGGGCGTACAACCTTGCGCCGGGCTATTACCGCATTTTGCCCGTGGCCGTGGACGGTATCAGCCATGTGGCCAGTGAGGAGGACTGGCTGACCGTGCCGGGCGCGGATGAAGAAAGCGATGACGAGCTGCGCGAGCGCTGCCGGAACCAATTCAACCTGGTGGGGAACTACCACACGGACGCGGTTTACCGTTCGATGATTGCGAGCGTGGCCGGACTGAGTATTGACCGGATTTTCTTTCTGCATGATGCGCCCCGTGGTCCGGGTACAGCGAACGCCTATCTGTTGCTGGATAGCGGGGTCACGTCTGAGCCGTTTATTGAAGCAGTTAATGACTACATCAATAGGCAAGGGCACCACGGCCACGGGGACGATATGCAGTGTTTTGCCATGCCGGAAACCCGCCACGATCTGAGCGTGACGGTATACGTCAGGAACCTGAACAACCTTGAAGCGGAACAGCAGGACACGCTGAAGAAAGGGATTGAAAACCTGATCCGCTGCGCCTTCAGGGAAAACACGGATTATGACGTGAAAAAAACATGGCCATATTCCCGCTTTTCGTTTTCGCAGCTGGGGCGCGAGGTGCATAAAACCTTCCCGGATTCGGATTCCATAGAGTTTTCGCTGAAGGATATCACCAGCGATCTGAGCGTGCCGCGCCTTAACTCCTTAACGGTGAGCCTGAAAGATGACTGATTTGCTCAAAAAACTGGCCAGCATGTCGCTGCCGTCCTGGATGAATAAAGGCGAGCCACTGGCTTTGTTGCGCACGGCGCGGACGTACTGGGCTGAGGTGTACAGCTGGATCACGTGGCCATTACGGCAGTTTGATCCGCTGACCTGCATAGAACCGGTACTCAATTTAATCGCGTATGACCGTGACATAAGCCGTTTCAGTGGCGAACCGCTGAGCCTGTACCGCAAGCGCGTGGCGTATGCCTTCATTAATGCGCGTGATGCGGGTTCTGTTGAGGGGTTCATCAACATCTTTTCACGGCTGGGGATTGGTTACGTGGAGCTGGTAGAACGCCAGCCGAACATTGACTGGGACGTGATCATGGTGCGCGTCACGGACAGCCAGGTTGCGGACAACACGCAGCTGATGATTCAGATAATCCGGCAGTACGGGCGAACCTGCCGCCGTTATCAGTTTGAAGTGATCACGTCTGAAAGCCTGGCCATCCGGGCGGGATGGGATCAGGGGGAATATGTGGTTTATCCGGCACGTCTGAACAGCACGGAAGCCAGCGGCGCAACGTTTAGCGCGAGTTTATAGGGAGAAATTATGTCACAAACAGCTATCACACTCGCTTTTGAGCAGTGGAAAGCCAGCCAGGCGGTAACGGGTGAGCCGGTTTTGCTGGATGAATTTGTTTTTGCCAACGTGCCGGGGCTGGATACCAGTAAGCCAATTGACCGCAACGAGGCGTTGCCTCCTGCCGCACAAATTGTTCATCGCCAGGCCGTAAGCCGTAAAGGCGTGGTCAATGAAAATGCCGTGGTTCATTCCACTGTTCTGGGCGCGGAAGTGGGTGATTTTTCGTTTAACTGGATCGGGCTGATTAACAAGGCGAGCAACACGCTGGCCATGATTGTACATGCGCCGCTACAGCAGAAGCTGAAAACGAAAGATGGCCAGCAGGGCAATGTGCTAACCCGTTCGTTTTTGATGGAGTACAACGGGGCACAGGCAGAAACCGGGATCAACACGCCAGCGGAAACCTGGCAGATTGACTTCACTGCCCGTATGGCCGCGATGGATGAACGTCAGCGCCTGGAGAATATTGACCTCTACGGTACTGCGGCTTTCCTGGGGAATGGCTACCTTGTTGCAAAAAGTGGCTCGCAATATCTTGTGACGGCCGGGGCGGGTTATGTTCGCGGCTTGCGCGCGCAGCTGGCCGCGAACCAGAACATTACGGTAACTACCAAGCCCGTAAAGGTCTGGCTGGATGTGTCATGGACAGGAACGCTGACAAGTGCCTGGGGTGTCACCAGCAAAATTACGGTGGCGGCTAACCTTGCCGATTACGTTCAAAACGGCGTGCAGCACTATGTGTTTGCAGTGGCCAGTATCGATGCAAACGGCAATATTACCGATCTGCGCCCTAAGGGGACACTTAACGAACAGGCCGCCAGTGATGCGCTGAAAAAACATGAGCAGTCACGCAATCATCCGGATGCAACGACGGCGGCCAAAGGCTTTACGCAACTCAGCAGCGCCCTGGACAGCATCTCAGAGACGCTTGCGGCCACGCCTAAGGCCGTTAAGGCGGCCTACGATCTGGCTAAGGGTAAATATACCGCTCAGGACGCCACCACGGCGCAAAAAGGTATTGTCAGGCTAAGCAGTGCTACCGACAGTGTATCGGAGCTGCTCGCAGCGACGCCAAAAGCCGTCAAAACAGCATATGACCTTGCTGATACAGCAAACAAAGCGGCTAAACTGGCTGACGATAATGCTGACACACGGTTACTCAAGACAAGTAATCTTTCGGATATCCCTGATAAAGCGAAAGCCCGTTCTGCACTGGAGCTTAAAACAGCAGCGACGAGGGATGTCACGACCTCCACCTACGACACAACAGCAGGCAGGGTGTTAAAGAATGGTGATTACGGTCAGGGAACCGATAACGGATTGGCTCTACTGAATTCAATATTTGACATCACTTGCACTGCTAAATACTCAGCTCTGGGTGTCGGTGCAGGAGCGAACGCTACACAGGGGATGCCTGCTAATTCTGGCAATACCCGATTCTCAGTTGAAGCTGACAATATCTATACCGGCCAGTACTGGGTTACTCTGCGCAGCACCTCGCAAATTTATCTCGGTCTGGTAAATACGACGAACAAAACAGCTTCATGGACGCAGTATTACACTGAGCTGTACAAACCCACAGCAACAGATGTTGACGCCGTATCTGCATCGCAGGGCGGTGTTTTTCAGGGGCAGGTCCAGTTCAGACGAGGATTACGGCTTCAGAATTCGGAATACCTTGCCGGGATTGACTACGGTACTGATGCGGCTTCGTTCAGCGGCGCAAACTTATTGCTGAAAAGCTGGTATGGCATCGGCTTCTACAGTAATTACCCGAGCAGCGGTGAGCTTGGTGTGATGGGGTATGTGAATGTCCGTATTGGTCGTCTGGAAATGAAAGAACAAATCATTCCGGGCAACTATGGGAACTTTGACAATCGTTACTATACGCAAGCAGTTGCGGATGGCAGATTCCAGCCTAAAGGTAACTACACCCCGGCAGGACAGTGAAGTGGTCAACAAAAACTGGCCACCGCGTTAGAGTTTTTCCAGTATCGGTTTTCTGATTCGTTTGGCGGTAACCCACCATTATATTCGTGCGGTCTTAGTGCGCTGTAATATCCAACGATATAGTCCGTTATTGCGTGAGCTGCATCGCTGAAGCTTACATAGCCCGTCGCCGGCACCCATTCGTTCTTCAGACTCCTGAAGAAGCGCTCCATTGGGCTGTTATCCCAGCAGTTTCCACGCCGACTCATACTCTGCCTGATCCGGTATCGCCACAGTAACTGCCGGAACTGCCTGCTCGTATAATGGCTGCCTTGATCGCTGTGGAACATCACCCCGACGGGCTTACCACGGGTTTCCCATGCCATTTCCAGTGCTTTCATGGTGAGCCTGCTGTCCGGCGAGAACGACATGGCCCAGCCCACTGGTTTTCTTGCGAACAGGTCGAGAACAACGGCGAGGTACGCCCAGCGCTTACCCGTCCAGATATAGGTCACATCACCGCACCACACCTGATTTGGTTCCGTTACGGCGAACTGTCGCTCAAGATGATTCGGGATAGCAACGTGCTCATGACCGCCACGCTTATACCGGTGAGTCGGCTGCTGGCAACTGACCAGCCCCAGCTCTTTCATGAGTCTGCCAGCAAGCCAGCGCCCCATCTGGTAACCTCTCTGGGTTGCCATTGTGGCGATGCTTCTTGCTCCGGCAGAGCCGTGGCTGATGCCATGCAGTTCAAGTACCTGACTGCGTAATACAGCCCGTCTGCCGTCTGGCTTTTCAGGACGGTTTTTCCAGTATTTGTAGCTGCTGCGATGAACCCCGAACACATGGCAGAGAGTGGCCACAGGATAACGCGCCCTGAGTTTCCCGATTATCGAGAACTGTTCAGGGAGTCTGACATCAAGAGCGCGGTAGCCTTTTTTAATATTTCATTTTCCATTTCAATACGTTGTAGCTTTTTCCTGAGCTCACGGATTTCAATTTGTTCCGGGGTAATGGGGGAGGCTTTTGGTGTTTTGCCCTGCCGTTCATCACGTAATTGTTTCACCCATCGCGTCATTGTGGAAAGGCCGACATCCATAGCGCTGGCTGCATCTGCCACGGTGTAGTTCTGGTCAACGACCAGTTGAGCGGATTCGCGTTTAAACTCTGCGCTGAAATTTCTTTTTTTCATTATGACACCTGTGTTGTTCTGAGGTGAGCATATCACCTCTGTTCAGGTGGCCAAATTCAGTAAACCACTTCACAGGCCTATACCAAGGCTGAAAGTGATGGCCGTTTTAACCTGAAAAATACAGCAAGTAAAAACTCCAATGGATGGCATAAGGATTCCAGCACAGGAATAATTATCCAGTTCGGTAGCGGCGGTTATACAAATGGTGGCCGTATAACGTTCCCTATTGCATTTCCTAACGCCTGTCTTTCTGTGACGGGAAATGATACCGGAACAGGGATTGTTAAAGTGTCGCTTGGGGCGCGAAACACAACCGGATTCACAATGTATTCGGAGCAAAGTTCCGTTTCTCTCAACTGGATTGCAATAGGTTACTGATATGTCGATTTTATTTAGCCCCTCAACTATGGGCTTTTATGATGATGTGATGAAAGCAGATTATGAAGCGGCTGATTCGTGGCCTGATGATGCAATGTTGGTATCTGATCTTTGGTACCAAAAGCTTATTGAGGGACAATCTGCGGGGAAAATAATTAGCGTCAACGAGTATGGACAACCCGTACTTGCTGACCCTGAGCTGCCAGAAAAAGAGAAACCTGTTCAGGAGGCAGAATCCAGAAAGTCAGGGCTATTACAGGCGGCAAGTGATGCCATTGCCCCTCTTCAGGATGCTGTGGATCTTGACATTGCCACAGCTGAAGAAAATGCCCTCCTGCTGGCCTGGAAAAAATATCGCGTGTTGATTAACCGCGTTGATACCAGCAAAGCGCCGGATATTGACTGGCCAGAGGTGCCTGGCAATGTGGCGTGAAGCACGTATAGCCTTCAGTGATTCAGTGGCCGCGCTGAATTGTTCCGTTATCCCGGTACATCCCTGGCTGTATGGGGTAGGGCAACAAACGGAAAACGGCGCCTATCTCAGCCCGGTAAACGCGATTAATTACCTGGCTGACAAACTGGCCGGAACAGGTGGGGCGGCGGATATTGTGATCATGATGGTTTCAGGCCAGACGCATGACAACTTTATGATCAGCCTGAATAAACTTGTGGATGTATTCCCCAGCCCGGTATTTACCCAAGTGCGGAGGCTGGCGCAGTCCGCCGCGCAGCTGGCTGCGGAGAAGATGCAAATACCCGCGAAATACAGTCAGAGTTTGCCAGCGCCGATCCCGCTTTCCGTGCCCACGAGCCGCACTGCCCTGGCGGCCGCAGCGGTGAAGAAAGCCCAGCAGGAAGCCGCAGCCGTCGCTAATTTGACGGGTGTAAAAAAGCTGATGGGGGATTTTAAACAGCAGCGCGAAAGCCTGATTACTGGCATTGCCAGCGGATTAACAGATTTGCAGGGAAAAAGCGCCAGGGCATGGGTGTTTACCGCCAGCGGCGATCTGCCGTCAACGCTTCTGGAGCTGGTAAAAGGGATTCCGCTTCAGTCCTCTGTGTACACCGCCGCCATGATGTTGGTTGGCGACAATCTCGACGGCATAAAAGGAATGATACATGACCTCGAACCCGACGCTGGCGCTTAACGGTGAAGCCATTCTGCTGAAGAACATGCGTGTGACCGTATCGCAGCAATTTCAGGACAAAGACCAGTCCGGCCAGACGAGCGCAACCACGAAATCCGAGCAGGGCATCAAAGGCAAGGAGCTGCGCGTGTCCGGCGAAATTCCGTATAAAAATCCGGAGATCCTGCGCCGTATCTTTGAGCTGGCCAGCGCGACTGATACCAGCGGCCAGCGCCAGAAATACCGCGTTGCGCATGAGGCGGCGCGGGCGGTGAATTTCCGTGAGGCGATTTTTACCGGAACCCTGGACGCGCCGCCGCAGGACGGGCGCATGTCCTGGCTGGTTACGTTCACACTGACCGAACATATCAGCGTGCATGAAAAACGCGAGGCCAGGGCAAGCGGCAAAACCAAGTCCGTGAAGCAAACGGCGGGAAGTGGTGGTGGCCAGAACGGTGGCCAGGCCGCTGGCGAGGATGAAGAAAAACTGACGTGGTT
Organism: Enterobacter cloacae subsp. cloacae ATCC 13047; assembly: GCF_000025565.1. Classification (NCBI taxonomy): domain Bacteria; kingdom Pseudomonadati; phylum Pseudomonadota; class Gammaproteobacteria; order Enterobacterales; family Enterobacteriaceae; genus Enterobacter; species Enterobacter cloacae. Next base: position 2,885,076 of record NC_014121.1, on the reverse strand, counting down.
TGAAAGCACCGTGCTCAAGCCCGTAAATGACGCACTGGCATAATCATGAAACCGATTAAACGTTTATATCTTTCAACGGATGAAATTCACCTGGCTGATGCCAGCCTGGTACTGGAGCTGAACAGCTGCGGCCGGGGGTTTATTACGGCCGGAACAACGCAGGACTATACGGGGAAGCTGGTGCGTCTCGATGTGGGTTACACCGATCTTGTGTTGCGCTGGTTTACCGGGTACGTGGAACGCTCGCAACCTGCTGAAAACGGCTTTCAGCGCCTCTTTGTCCGGGAGCTGGTTGGCGTATTTGAACGCCTCTGGCCATGTTCGTTTCAGCATCCCACGTTGCGCGATGTGGCCAGCTGGCTGACAGAGCACAGCGGGTTAACCTTCAGCGTGCCGGATGCTGATTATTCAGACCGTCCGATCCCACATTTCACCCACAGCGGTACGGGTTATCAGTTGCTGGATAATCTGGGAAAGGCTTTCGGCATTACAGATTATGTCTGGTATCAGCTGCCGGACGGCGCGGTATATGTTGGCGGCGCGGAAAAAGCCCTGTTTGCTGGTCGCCCGATTGAGATCCCGCATGAATTTAATCAGGGTGCGGCCGGGGGGAACTCAATGACGCTTCCCCTGGTGCAGAGTCTGCGCCCCGGCGTGGAGCTGAACGGGGAAAGGGTGACAAAAGTCCACATGCAAAATGACACGATGGCCGTCACCTGGACACCCCGCAACCGTGCCACGGGCAAGCCACTGCAAAAAACGCCCGTTCAGCGCCAGATTGAAAGCCATTATCCGGAGCTGGCATCCGGGTTGCATTTGCCAAAGTTTGGCCGTGTGATGAATCCCGTTGAGGCAGTGAAAAGCGGCAATTTCTCCGATCCGTTCCGTCCCCGCTATGCAGTTGACGTGCAGCTGTTAGACGCGGACGGCAACCCGGATAAGGAGACGCCTGTTTACTCAGCTGTGCCGCTGCCGGTTCCTATGGCGGGTAATGATTCGGGGATGTTCCAGTTTCCGCCTGAAGGGACGCTCGTCGAAATCGCTTTTACTGGCGGACGGCCGGATAAGCCTTTTGTGCGGCAGACCGTGCCGGACGGAACCAGCCTCCCGGATATCCAGCCTGGCGAACAGCTGCAACAGCAGCGCGCGGAAGTGTCGCAGCGCGTCACCCAAGCGGGGGACTGGGTGAGGCAGACAGACCAGACGATCAGTGAAACCTCAATGGCGCGGGTGGTTAAGGCCGATACAGAACAGCGGGAGCTGGTCAGCCGGGAAACCACGATTAAAGCCACGGATAAAATTACCGTGCTGGGTACGTCCACGCTGATGGCCGGAGCCATTCAGCAGGTATGCACGGGGGATTACAGTCAGGCTGTGAATAATCGCGTGGCGAGTATTGGCGGCAATGATGAAACGGACATAGCCGGGAGCCAGACAGTCACAACGGGTAAAGACCTGATCGAGAAAATTGGCCAGATACGTAAAAGCGTGGCGGCCGTGCAACAGCAGATTATTGCCCCGGTGGTGTGGATTGGCTCTGGCACAATCAACGTGGCACAGCTGATGCTCGACACGCTCGACGTGGTAAAAGAGCTGGCAGAGCAAACGGCAAGCCACACGCACAGCAATACGGGAGTACCGACCAACGCGGGAGCCATCCGGAACACCGGAACAAAAGCGGACACGCTTAACGGCAAATACTCCCCGGTGATTGGCAAGTAAGCCTGTCCAGAACATAACCCGCGAAAGCGGGTTTTTTTATGCCCTTCATCCCCTGGCGGGGATATCTCTTTTCTTACCTCTTAAGCGGCTATCGCTACGCACTGTCAGCGGCGTTCTGGCGCATTCAGCCTTTTCATACACTCAGAGCCACCCTTAAAACAGATCGTGCCCACAGCGGGGCGCTGGCGCGTCACAGCACGGCCAAAAAAATCTTTCGCAGACCAAAATCGCACTACACCGCACCCGCCTGCGGTTTTTGGATCATAAAAATTTTTCAGTTTTATTTTTCTACAAACCAGACAGCCAGACCGCGCCACCACTGGCGGTTTTGTGGAAATCCCAAACTGAAAAGATTGAAAAGAATTTCAGTGTTTTTCACATTTATGGATCTGGAAAGGATTTTGGTAAAGGTATAAGCGATTGAAAAATAATGTTATTTTAAATTTTGTGTGTGTCGAAAGGATCGTTTTGGCCTTCCGCTTCGGTCTGTGGGGATGCAGCTGAAGCCAGAGCTGGGGCGGTACAAGACAAAACAGAGCGGTACATAGAAAACTGAAAAAAAACTGCATGCATTTCATGAAAACCAGCGACTAACAATTGCATCGAAATCTAATTTTAATCTTGGAACTTAAGAAAACTTTTGCCACATTAGTAGTCGCTTTTTAGTTGTGGATTTTCTTCCGATGATTACTTGGCAGAGCTTACATTAAGGCATTCGATATGACTGAAAAATTCACCGCAATTTTGTTAGACACAAGTATCTACGATCAGTACGGATTAAAGCTTGAGAAAGGACTACTGGGTAAGCTTTCCCAGTTCAGCCGAACCCCGACAACGTTTTTGATACCGGATGTAATTTACAACGAAGTTAAAAATCATCTTGAAAGAAAAATCAGGACTTCACGTGGCTCTCTTGAGAAAGCTTTCGAAGAGGCTGGCGATCATCTTTTTTTTGATGGAAGCGAACTAAATGACGCAAAAAGAACATTGATTGAAGGCAGAGAAGTTGAAGGATTAGGAAAGAGTAGATTAGACAGATTTGTTGGCGTAACAGATGCGGAGGTTTTGACTACTGGGGATTACGTTTCGGTACCTGAACTACTTGAACGATATTTCTCTTCTGAAGCTCCTTTCGCAGATACAGGGAAGAAAAAAAATGAGTTTCCTGATGCGATCACATTAATGGCCGTCCAAGCTTGGGCTGAAGAGAATGGTGAAAATGTTCTTGCCGTAGCAAGAGATGACGATTGGCAGAGATTTTGTGCTGATGCTGAGAATTTGCATTATGAACCTGACTTATCAAAGGCTTTAGCACACTTCAATGAAGAAACCGCACCTTATGAACTAATTGATAACTTACAAAAAGCACTTGCTGAAGGACAGGCCGGTAAATTCTTGCATGATGTTGCTGAACACCTTGAGTCAACCTTTGACGGTTTTGCACCAGAACAAGAGGCAGATTCATATTTGTACTGGGAGGCTGATGGATGCTCAGGTGGATTTGAAGATTTTGAGTTTACAGATAACCACTTCACTGTCATTGACAAGGATGAAAACTGGGTTGTTTTAGAAGCATTTGCAGAAATTTCACTTTACGCAGATGGTGATTTCTCCCTATCAGTTTACGATTCATTCGATAAGGATCATGTCTACATGGGGTCAATCACCAAGCGTGCCGAGGAAACATATACATCCAGAATACTAATAACAATCTCCGGAGACTTGTCAGGTTCTATAGATGATTTGACCGTTGAAGATGTGGAAGTAATAGAGCGTCCAACGTCGATGGATTTTGGGGAGCTGGAATTAGCATATGAACCTGACGAGCAAGATTTGTAACAAATATGATTGGGCACTATCGCTGTCGCCATTTTGTCGCCAACTCAATCACCGTTTTGCTACAAGCATTTGAATTTAATGCTTTTTATTTTCAGGCAACAAAAAACCCATCAACCTTGAACCAAAACGGCGGGGTTGATGGGCTCCACAAATTGGGGACATCAAAGAAAAGCAGTGGCACTAGTTATGACTGCCCCCTGATAAAAAAGTTCTGCGCGTAACGAAAATTTTTTCGTAACGCGCAAAGTTAAGATTTATCCGAGTCCAGGCCAGATGATGATGATCAGCGTACCTGCCAGCGTAAGCAGTACGTTAGCGATAGCGTAGGTTCCTGCATAGCCCAGCGCCGGGATGTTGCTGCGGGCGGTATCACTGATGATTTCCATTGCTGGCGCACAGGTACGCGCACCCATCATCGCCCCGAAGAGCAGGGCGCGGTTCATGCGCAGCACGTAGGCGCCGAACAGGAAACAGATCACCACCGGTATCAGGCTGACGATAAGTCCGGAAACCAACATTTGCCAGCCGACGGCGCCGAGGCTGTGGCCAATGCCGCTACCGGCGCTTAAACCGACACCCGCCATAAAGACCATCAGACCGAACTCTTTCACCATGTTCAGCGCGCCCTGCGGAATGTAGCCGAAGGTTGGGTGGTTCGCTCGCAGGAAGCCCAGCATAATCCCGGCAAACAGCAGCCCGGCAGCGTTACCGATGCCAAAGCTAAAGTTGCTGAACTGGAAAGTGATCATCCCAATCATCAGGCCAACAATAAAGAAGGCGCAGAAGGCCAGCAGGTCGGTGACCTGGCTGTGAATGGAGATAAAGCCAATACGGTCGGCGACGGTTTTTACGCGGCGTGCGTCGCCGCTGACCTGCAATACGTCACCTTTATTCAGGACGACATTATCGTCGATAGGCATCTCAATCTGGCTGCGGATCACGCGGTTCAGGAAGCAACCGTGGTCGGTCAGTTTCAGTTGCGCCAGGCGACGTCCGACGGCGTTGTGGTTTTTCACCACAATCTCTTCGGTGACGATACGCATGTCGAGCAGGTCGCGGTCGAATACCTCTTTACCGTTACGGAAGCTTGGGTCCAGCCGCGCGTGGGCATCCGGGTAACCCACCAGCGCGATGTCGTCGCCCATCTGCAGTACCGCGTCGCCGTCCGGGTTTGCCAGAATGCCGTTACGACGGATACGTTCGATATAGCAACCCGTCTGGCGGTAAATCCCCAGCTCGCGCAGATTTTTACCGTCCGCCCAGGCGACCAGCTCAGGTCCGACGCGGTAGGCGCGGATCACCGGCAGATAGACTTTTCGTTTGGAGTCCGTGTCCAGACCACGCTCGCGGGCGATTTGCTGGGCGCTGGTCTGCAGATCCTGATGCTGCAGTTTCGGCAGATAGCGTGCGCCTACAATCAGGCTCACCAGACCAATCAGATAGGTCAGGGCATAGCCCAGGCTCAGGTGATCGAGTGCGGTAGAAAGCTGTGCCCCGGCCATACCGAAATGGCGCAGGGTATCGCCTGCACCCACCAGAACCGGTGTCGAGGTCATGGAGCCTGCCAGCATACCGGCCGTTAACCCGATATCCCAGCCAAACAGTTTACCCAGCCCTAACGCGATCAGCAGCGCACTGCCGACCATCACCAGCGCCAGCATCAGATAATTTTTGCCGTCGCGGAAGAAAATGGAAAAAAAGTTAGGACCTGCTTCCACACCAACACAAAAAATAAACAGCATAAAACCTAAGTTAAGCGCGTCTGTGTTAATGCTGAAATGCTGCTGACCTAATAATAAGGAGACGACTAAAACGCCAATGGAATTACCAAGTTGTACTGAACCCAGGCGCAATTTACCCAGGCAAAGGCCCAGCGCCAGTACCACAAATAATAACAGGATGTAATTCCCATTTAACAAGTCTGCGACGTTTATATTCACGGAGGCTAACTTCTTGTTTACCAGTAAGTTGTTGAATGAAAGGACATTTTGGGCTACTGTTTTCAGTGCCAGGGAATACTTCTACACTCCCTGCGGCCAAAAAAATTCCCTAAGACAATAGCAGCTGGATAGTTTAATCGCATTAGCTACCAACGGCTACTCATTATCGCATAACCGTATGCGGGTTTTGGCAAGGATTGCCGCATAACTTTATCCGATCGGGTGTCCACGCGACGAAACTTTATTTGATAGAGAAGTCAGGAGGATAATTTGAACATTAAAGGAAAATGGGCAGGGGCGATAAGCTGTTTCTTACTGTTCACCGTTGTCTGTATGTCATTAGCGTTTAATGTTAAGGGGGCATTCAGAGCCTCCGGGCATCCGGAACTGGGACTGCTCTTTTTCATTCTGCCTGGCGTGGCCGCGAGTTTTCTCTCCCGCGAGGGCGAGGTTGTTAAGCCGCTGTTAGGGGCAATGCTGGCGGCACCGCTGTGTCTGGTGCTGATGCGGTTGCTTTTCGTGTCCACGCGAAGCCTCTGGCAGGAGCTGGCCTGGCTGCTGAGCGGCGTATTCTGGTGCGCGCTCGGTGCGCTGTTTTTCCTGTTTCTTCGCACTCTGATACGGCATCAACGGTTACATAATAAAAAAGAATGAGGACGCCGTTGCCGCAGATATTGTCGTCAAATACGGTACTGTGTACGGATTGCCCGGTATTCCAGTCCATACCTACCTTTTCCAGTCGTGACTGACAGCATCCCGCGTAGTGCGCCCAATGCCCTTAAGCCGTCTTTCTTGCCGGGTGGCGCTGCGCTTACCCGGCCTACAATCGGCATTAATATCAATGAATTGCATTATTTAACGTAGGGCAAAACGCAAGACGCGCGCTGGATTAACAGGCTAATCCATGCTTCATATGGTTCAATTCTATTGGGTGAAGCGAAAAAGCAATAACTGGCAAATAGATAAAACCCCACGTCAGGGCGCGGGGTTTGCTTAGTGATTACTGAGCGGCAAACAGACCCAGATGTTCTTTAGCGTAAGCTTCAAAATCGGTGCAGCCGCCAATGTGTTTCTGATCGAGGAAGATCTGCGGTACGGTTTCAACCGGTTTACCCACGGTTTTTTCCAGATCGGCTTTGGTGATGCCTTCTGCGTGGATATCCACATAGCGGAAGTTAAAGTCATCACGCTCTTCAGTCAGTTTTTCAGCCAGCTCTTTTGCGCGCACACAGTAAGGACATCCTGGACGACCAAAAATTACTGCAAACATTTCTCTCTCCTCAAAAAACAAGCCTGACGGCGAATGACACGTATAGTGCACGATAACCTGCCGTCATTAAAGTAGGTTTCGCCTGTCGCTTTAATACCCTTGAGCTATGTTTCGCCAATTACATGCCGCGCATCATTGCCTATACTGGCTGCCACACGTATTAAACAAGACAAAGAGAGAGACGATGACGCCAACAATTGACCTGCTCCGTTCCCACCGTTCTATCCGCCACTTCACCGATGAGCCCATTACCGAGGCGCAGCGTGAGGCCATCATCGACAGCGCCAGAGCCACCTCGAGCTCCAGCTTTCTGCAGTGCAGTTCGATTATTCGCATTACCGACAAGGCCATGCGCGAGCAGCTGGTGACGCTCACGGGCGGGCAGAAGCATGTAGCCCAGGCCGCCGAGTTCTGGGTATTCTGCGCTGACTTTAACCGCCACCTGCAAATTTGCCCTGAAGCCGAGCTGGGGCTGGCAGAACAGCTGCTGCTGGGTGTGGTCGATACCGCGCTGATGGCGCAAAACGCCTTCACGGCCGCAGAATCATTGGGATTAGGCGGCGTGTATATCGGCGGGCTGCGTAACAATATTGAAAGCGTAACCGAACTGCTGAAGCTGCCGAAGCACGTCCTGCCCCTGTTCGGTCTCTGCCTCGGCTGGCCGGCTGACAACCCGGATCTCAAGCCGCGCCTGCCTGCGGCGATGCTGGTCCATGAAAACCACTACCAGCCGGTCGACCAGGATGTTCTGAATCAATACGATGAAGAGCTGGCGCACTACTACATGACGCGCGGCAGCAATAACCGCCGCGATACCTGGAGCGACCACATCCGCCGTACCATCATTAAAGAAAATCGTCCGTTTATTCTTGATTATCTGCATAAACAGGGCTGGGCGACGCGCTAGTCCATTCGGTATGATACGCAGGCTTTTCCCATGTCTTTAGAGAGGTGCAGGGTGAAAATTGCCATTTTGTCCCGGGATGGAACGCTCTATTCATGCAAACGCCTGCGAGAAGCGGCGGCAAAACGCGGACATCAGATTGAGATCCTCGATCCGATGTCCTGCTATATGAACATTGACCCTGCTGCTTCCTCGATCCATTACAAAGGCCGCAAGCTACCGCATTTTGATGCGGTGATCCCCCGCATCGGCTCGCAGATCACCTATTACGGTACGGCCGCGCTGCGCCAGTTTGAAATGCTGGGCAGCTATCCTCTCAACGAATCTGTCGCCATTTCCCGCGCCCGGGATAAGCTGCGCTCGCTGCAGCTGCTCGCCCGCCAGGGTATCGATCTTCCGGTCACCGGCATCGCTCACTCCCCGGACGACACCAGCGATCTGATCGACATGGTGGGCGGTGCGCCGCTGGTCATCAAGCTGGTGGAAGGCACACAGGGTATTGGCGTGGTGCTGGCAGAGACGCGACAGGCAGCAGAGAGCGTGATTGACGCCTTCCGCGGCCTGAATGCGCACATTCTGGTGCAGGAGTACATCGAAGAGGCCAAAGGGCGCGATATCCGCTGTTTCGTGGTGGGCAATGAGGTGGTGGCGGCCATTGAGCGTCAGGCGAAAGAGGGCGATTTTCGCTCCAACCTCCACCGGGGCGGCGTTGCGCGGGTTGCTGATATCAGCGAGCGCGAGCGGGAGATTGCCGTGAAAGCGGCGCAAACGCTGGGGCTGGACGTGGCAGGCGTAGACCTTCTGCGCGCAACGCGCGGGCCGCTGGTGATGGAAGTGAATGCCTCGCCCGGGCTGGAAGGGGTAGAAAAAACCACCGGTGTCGATATTGCAGGTAAAATGATTGCATGGATTGAGCGCCATGCCACGCCGGGCTACTGTCTTAAAACGGGTGGTTAAATGGATTACCGCGCACTTTTTGAGTACCCTATGCGAAGTTTTTACTAAAGAGGCTCCACCGCGATGGATTTACAGGTCGTTCCAACACTGGATACGTTACGTCAATGGCTTGATGATGCCGGAATCACCTTCTTTGAATGTGATTCCTGCCAGGCGCTGCATCTGCCTCACATGCAGAATTTCGACGGCATTTTTGATGCCAAAATCGATCTCATTAACGACGTGATCCTCTTCTCTGCGCTGGCAGAAGTTAAGCCGTCTGCGCTGCTGGCGCTGGCCTCTGACCTCTCTGCGATCAACGCCAGTTCTTTGACGGTGAAAGCATTCCTCGATATACAGGATGATAATCTGCCAAAACTGGTCGTTTGCCAGTCTTTGTTCTCCGGCGCGGGGCTCTCCTTCAAGCAGTTCGCCTGGTTTATGCGTTTGAGTGAAGAGCAAATTTCAATGGTTATGATGGAAGCCAATGCACACCATCTGCTGTACAGCGCGGAAGACGATGCAGAGAATAATGATGCATCTCCCAATTTTCTTCACTAAGCCTGTCTGACTTTTGCGCAGTCGCTGCCAGAGCGGCTGCATAACGCCATTTATTCTGCTGCTTTTAACCTTTCTTTAAAGAATTTTTCACCTCCTCAAAGGCCATTTCGGCTTATCACGTAGACATAACCTGCATAAAAAATTGATAAAAGGCGTTTTTTCGTCTGGGCTATAGCCGGAGACACGGGCTACAGTTATTCTTGCGATGCTTAAAAAAGCGAGCGGATCCTGCCGGGTAAAGAGGTTTCTTTTTATTTTGAGCAGAGCGACAAACTATGCATGATTTTTGCATATATCCAGATTGCACAGTTTTAGTTCGTTTGTTAACGAGCTTTCAGAAGGAATAACACTATGATCGCCTTGAATAAAAAATGGTTATCGGGTCTGGTTGCGGGTGCTCTGATGGCCGTCTCTGCCGGCACGCTCGCTGCGGAACAAAAAACGCTGCATGTTTATAACTGGTCTGACTATATTGCCCCTGACACGGTGGCTAATTTTGAAAAAGAGACCGGCATTAAAGTGGTCTACGACGTGTTTGATTCCAACGAAGTGCTGGAAGGCAAACTGATGGCAGGCAGCACCGGTTTTGACCTGGTGGTACCGTCCGCAAGTTTCCTGGAGCGTCAGCTGACCGCAGGCGTTTTCCAGCCGCTGGACAAGAGCAAGTTACCAAACTGGAAAAACCTCGACCCGGAAGTGCTGAAGCTGGTCTCTAAGCATGACCCGGAGAACAAATACGCCATGCCGTATCTGTGGGCGACCACCGGTATTGGCTACAACGTGGATAAAGTCAAAGCGGCGCTGGGCCCGGACGTCAAGCTGGACAGCTGGGACGTGGTGCTGAAGCCGGAGAACCTCGCCAAGTTGAAAAGCTGCGGCGTCTCCTTCCTGGATGCCCCGGAAGAGATTTTCGCCACCGTGCTGAACTATCTCGGCAAAGATCCGAACAGCAACAAGGCGGATGACTACACCGGCCCGGCGACCGATCTGTTGCTGAAGCTGCGTCCGAATATCCGTTACTTCCACTCTTCACAGTACATTAACGACCTGGCTAACGGCGACATCTGCGTGGCAATTGGCTGGGCAGGGGACGTCTGGCAGGCGGCTAACCGCGCGAAAGAGGCGAAAAACGGCGTGAATGTCTCCTACTTCATTCCGAAAGAGGGGGCGCTGGCCTTCTTTGATGTCTTCGCCATGCCTGCCGATGCGAAAAACAAAGATGAAGCGTATCAGTTCCTAAACTACCTGATGCGTCCGGAAGTGATTGCTCATATCAGCGACCATGTCTACTACGCCAACGGTAACAAGGCCTCCTTGCCACTGATTAGCGAAGAGATCCGTAATAATCCGGCTATCTATCCGCCAGCGGATGTGTTTGCCAAGCTCTTCACCCTGAAAGTACAGGATCCAAAAATTGACCGCGTACGTACCCGTGCGTGGACCAAGGTGAAAAGCGGGAAATAACGGCGTTTGGTAACGTTGCCCGGTGGCGCTATCGCTTACCGGGCCGACACAACCCGTAGGCCGGGCAAGCGTTCGCGCCGCCCGGCGATGCGCACCCTGACGGTGCGTTTGCACCAGTTTTGATCTATGCCGGAGAACACCCCGTGAATGACGCGATCCCCCGCCCGCAGGCGAAAGTCCGTAAAGCGCTGACCCCGCTACTTGAAATTCGTAACCTCACCAAATCTTTCGATGGCCAGCATGCCGTGGACGACGTCAGCCTGACTATCTACAAAGGCGAAATATTTGCCCTTCTCGGGGCGTCTGGTTGCGGTAAATCAACCTTGCTGCGCATGCTGGCCGGGTTTGAACAACCTACCGCCGGGCAGATTGTGCTGGATGGCGTGGATCTCTCCAGCGTACCGCCGTATCAGCGTCCGATTAACATGATGTTCCAGTCTTACGCACTGTTCCCGCATATGACGGTGGAGCAGAACATCGCGTTTGGCCTGAAGCAGGACAAATTGCCAAAAGCCGAAATCACAGCGCGTGTGGCGGAGATGCTGAGCCTGGTGCACATGCAGGAGTTCGCGAAGCGTAAACCGCACCAGCTCTCTGGTGGTCAGCGTCAGCGTGTGGCGCTGGCCCGAAGTCTGGCGAAACGCCCGAAACTGCTGCTGCTTGATGAGCCGATGGGTGCTCTGGATAAAAAACTGCGCGACCGTATGCAGCTCGAAGTGGTGGATATCCTCGAACGCGTGGGCGTGACCTGCGTGATGGTCACCCACGACCAGGAAGAGGCCATGACCATGGCCGGGCGTATCGCGATCATGAACCGCGGTAAGTTCGTGCAGATTGGCGAGCCGGAAGAGATTTATGAACACCCGACTACCCGCTACAGCGCGGAGTTCATCGGCTCGGTGAATGTTTTTGAAGGGCTGCTGAAAGCGCGTGAAGAAGACGGGCTGATCATCGAATCGCCGGGGCTGCAGCATCCGCTGAAGGTCGACCCGGATAACTCCGTGGTAGACAACGTGCCGGTCTATATCGCCCTGCGACCGGAGAAAATCATGCTCTGTGAAGATCCTCCGGCCGATGGCTTTAACTTTGCCGTGGGCGAAGTGGTGCACATTGCCTATCTGGGCGATCTCTCTATTTACCACGTCCGTCTGAAGAGCGGGCAGATGCTCAGCGCCCAGCTGCAAAACGAACATCGCTACCGTAAAGGACTGCCGACCTGGGGCGACGAAGTGCGTCTGTGCTGGGATGCGGACAGTTGTGTCGTGCTGACGGTATAAGGAGCGGCCAATGAGTACACTTGAACCGCCAGCCCGCGTCGAAAAACCGGGCGGCTTTGCGCACTGGCTGGCGCGCATGCAGATGAACCACGGCCGCAAGCTGGTGATTGCCATGCCTTACGTGTGGCTGATCCTGCTGTTCATGCTGCCGTTCCTGATCGTTTTCAAGATAAGCCTGGCGGAAATGGCGCGGGCGATCCCGCCTTACACCAATCTGCTGGACTGGGCAGACGGCCAGCTGACGCTGACGCTTAACCTTGGCAACTTCCTGCAGCTGACGGAAGATCCGCTTTATGTCGAAGCCTACCTGCAGTCGCTGCAGGTGGCGGCCATCTCCACGCTCTGCTGTTTGCTGATGGGCTACCCGCTGGCATGGGCGGTGGCGCACAGTAAGCCCTCGACGCGCAACATTCTGCTGCTGCTGGTGATCCTGCCGTCGTGGACCTCGTTCCTGATCCGCGTCTACGCGTGGATGGGGATCCTGAAAAATAACGGGGTGCTGAATAACTTCCTGATGTGGTTAGGGATTATCGATCAGCCGCTGACTATTCTGCACACCAATCTCGCGGTCTATATCGGGATTGTGTACGCCTACCTGCCGTTTATGGTGCTGCCGATCTATACGGCACTGACGCGTATCGACTACTCGCTGGTGGAAGCCTCGCTGGATCTGGGCGCCCGTCCGCTGAAGACTTTCTTCAGCGTGATTGTGCCGCTGACCAAAGGCGGGATTATCGCCGGGTCGATGCTGGTGTTTATTCCGGCGGTTGGGGAGTTTGTGATCCCGGAACTGCTCGGCGGCCCGGACAGCATCATGATTGGCCGCGTGTTGTGGCAGGAGTTCTTCAATAACCGCGACTGGCCGGTAGCCTCCGCGGTGGCGATCGTGATGTTGCTGCTGCTGATCGTGCCGATCATGTGGTTCCACAAGCATCAGCAGAAACAGATGGGAGACCACGGATGAACAACTTACCGGTAGTGCGCTCTCCGTGGCGAATTGCGATCCTGGTGATCGGCTTTACCTTCCTGTATGCGCCGATGCTGATGCTGGTGATCTACTCGTTCAACAGCTCCAAACTGGTCACCGTATGGGCTGGCTGGTCGACGCGCTGGTACAGCGAACTGTTCCACGACGATGCGATGATGAGCGCGGTGGGGCTGAGCCTGACCATCGCGGCGCTGGCGGCCACGATGGCCTGCGTGCTGGGCACGATTGCCGCGCTGGTGATGGTGCGCTTCGGGCGTTTTCGCGGCTCGAACGGCTTTGCCTTTATGATCACCGCGCCGCTGGTGATGCCGGACGTGATCACCGGCCTGTCGCTGCTGCTGCTGTTTGTGGCGCTGGCGCATGCCATTGGCTGGCCGGCGGATCGCGGCATGCTCACCATCTGGCTGGCGCACGTGACCTTCTGTACCGCGTACGTGGCGGTGGTCATCTCCTCGCGTCTGCGCGAGCTGGATCGCTCCATTGAAGAGGCGGCGATGGATCTCGGTGCCACGCCGGTGAAGGTCTTTTTCATCATCACGCTGCCGATGATTATGCCTGCGGTGATCTCCGGCTGGCTGCTGGCCTTTACCCTGTCGCTCGACGATCTGGTGATCGCCAGCTTTGTTTCCGGGCCTGGGGCGACGACGCTGCCAATGCTGGTCTTCTCCAGCGTGCGCATGGGGGTGAACCCGGAGATCAACGCCCTGGCGTCGATAATCCTCGGCGTGGTCGGAATTGTCGGATTTATCGCCTGGTATTTGATGGCGCGCGCGGAAAAGCAGCGCGTGCGCGATATCCAGCGTGCAAGACGCGGCTGAAGGAATTATTATTTCCAGTGATGTGCCGCGCATGACGCGGCACTGTTTTTCAGGGAAGTAAAACATTGGGATTATTAAAAAAATCACGTCTTACGCACGCTCGTCCAAACGTACCTGCGCTGGTGCAGGTGGCGGCGCTCGCTATTATTATGATCCGCTGTCTTGATGTACTGATGATCCTCAACACACTGGGGGCGCGCGGCATCGGTGAGTTCATTCACCGCAGCGTGCAAACCTGGAACCTCACGCTGGTATTCCTCAGCAGCCTTCTGCTGGTGTTTATCGAAATCTACTGCGCGTTTTCGCTGGTTAAAGGGCGCAACTGGGCGCGCTGGGTCTATCTGCTGACGCAGGTGACCGCCGCCAGCTATCTGTGGGCCGCCTCGCTGGGCTATGGCTATCCGGAGCTGTTCAGCATTGCCGGTGGATCCAAACGTGAGATCTTCCATGCGCTGGTCATGCAGAAATTACCCGATATGCTGGTGCTCCTGCTGCTCTTTGCTCCAGCCTCAAGCCGGCGGTTCTTCCGCCTGCAATAATGTGTATAATCGCAGCCCTCGTTATTCTTAAGGTTTTCCTATGCAGTGCGCACTCTATGACGCCGGACGCTGCCGCTCCTGTCAGTGGATAGAACAGCCGGTCTCTCAACAACTCACCGCCAAAATGGCCGACCTGCAACAGCTGCTGGCTGAACATGCGGTGGGCGAGTGGTGCGCCCCCGTCAGCGGCCCGGAGCAGGGTTTTCGTAATAAAGCCAAAATGGTGGTCAGCGGCAGCGTAGAAAAACCGCTGCTGGGCATGCTGCATCGCGACGGCACGCCGGAAGATCTCACCGGCTGCCCGCTTTATCCTGCCTCGTTTGAGCCGGTCTTCGCGGCACTCAAACCGTTTATTGCCCGCGCGGGGTTAACGCCTTATAACGTCGCCCGTAAGCGCGGCGAGCTGAAATATCTCCTCCTGACCGAGAGCCAGATGGACGGCGGTATGATGCTGCGTTTCGTGCTGCGCTCGCAAGCCAAGCTGGAACAACTGCGCGCGGCGCTGCCGTGGCTGCAGGAGCAGCTTCCGCAACTGAAGGTCATTACCGCCAATATTCAGCCGGTGCATATGGCGATCATGGAGGGGAAGACAGAGATCTTCTTCACCGGGCAGCATGCGCTGGCGGAAACGTTCAACAACGTGCCGCTGTGGATCCGCCCGCAAAGTTTCTTCCAGACCAACCCGACGGTGGCGAGTGCGTTATATGCCACCGCCCGCGACTGGGTGAGGGCGTTAAACATCCATCATATGTGGGATCTGTTCTGCGGTGTCGGGGGCTTTGGTCTGCACTGCGCCACGCCTGAGATGCAGCTGACCGGGATTGAGATCGCCGCCGAAGCGATTGCCTGCGCGAAACAGTCTGCCGCTGAGCTCGGATTAACCAATCTGCACTTCCAGGCGCTGGACTCCACGCAGTTCGCGACCGGGCAGGGCAACGTACCGGAGCTGGTGCTGGTCAACCCGCCGCGCCGGGGCATTGGCAAGGCGCTGTGCGACTATCTGAGCCAGATGGCGCCGGATTACATTATCTACTCCAGCTGCAACGCCCGTACCATGGCGACAGATATCGCTCACCTGCCGGGCTACCGCATTGAACGCGTTCAGCTTTTCGATATGTTCCCGCATACCGCGCATTATGAAGTGTTGACGTTGTTAACCCGCATCCCGGGTAAGGCGTAGCCGCCACCCGGCATGACATCCGCAAAATCTTCAACAAAATGTGAACTCTTCAACCCTGCGAAATCAGGTAAGCTTACGTCATAAGAGATGAAATAAGGCTTACCCATGAAGCAGATCCTGCTGGTGGAAGATGACCACGATATCGCGGCACTTCTGCGACTCAATTTAGAAGATGAAGGCTACATCATCACCCACGAGCCCGACGGCGGCAACGCATTACAGTGCCTTGAAAAACAGCCGTGGGACGCGGTGATCCTCGATCTCATGCTCCCCAACGTCGACGGCCTGGAGATTTGCCGTCGTATTCGCCAGATTACCCGCTACCTGCCGGTGATCATTATTAGCGCCCGCAGCAGCGAAACCGATCGGATCACCGGCCTGGAAACCGGCGCGGATGATTATCTGGCAAAACCGTTCTCGGTGCAGGAGCTGATTGCGCGCATTAAGGCGCTGTTCCGCCGCCAGCAGGCGATGGGGCAGGCGCAGAGTGCCGGGAATATTCAGGCGCATGGCCTGACGATCGACCCGCTGGCCCGCAGCGTGCTGCTTCACGGCCAGATAGTGGATCTCACCCCGCGCGAGTTTGAACTGCTGTACTTCTTTGCCCGCCATCCTGGCGAGGTCTTCTCGCGTCTGGCGCTGCTGGAGCAGGTGTGGGGCTATCAGCACGAAGGTTACGAGCATACCGTTAACACCCATATTAACCGCCTGCGCATCAAGATTGAAAAGACGCTGCCGAGCCGGAGATCATTCGCACCGTGTGGGGAAAAGGCTATAAATTTGCGGAGCCGCACCATGATGCGCCGCTTTAGCCTGAGCCAGCGCCTGACGCTGCTGTTCATTTTATTGATGATGCTCTGTGCCGCCGTCGCCTGCGCCGTCCAGCTCTACAGCAGCATGCAGTATGGTAACGCCATGGTTCAGCGTCTCTCTGGCGGCCTGGCGCAACAGATCGTGCAGCGCGAACCAATTCTGAACGCCCAGGGCAGGGTCGACCGTACCGCGCTGAAACCGCTCTTTGACAGGCTGATGACCTTCAACCCGAGCGTGGAACTGTACGTCGTCTCCCCGGATGGCGATATCCTGGCCGATGCCGCCCCGCCGGGCCATATTCAGCGACAAAGCATCAATCTCGCGCCGGTACAGGAGTTCCTCAGCGGTGCGGCCATGCCGGTTTTTGGCGACGATCCGCGTAGCCAGAACAAGAAAGTGTTCAGCGCGACGCCGTTACGTCAGGACGGCGAGCTTAAAGGCTATCTGTATATTATTTTACAGGGCGAGGAGTCGAACGCGCTGGCGGACATGGCCTGGCACAAGGCGCTGTGGAGTACGGTGCTCTGGTCGATGCTGTGGGTGGCGCTGTTTGGCCTGCTGGCGGGCTTACTGATCTGGTACTGGGTCACGCGTCCGGTTAAACGATTGACGCGTGAAGTGGCCGGGCTGGAGCATGACAGCATGAGCGCGATACGCGCGCTGGCGGTCCAACAGCCGGATGTGGCAGCAAAAGATGAAGTGGCGCTCCTGCGTAACAATTTTATCGAGCTGGCACGCAAAATCACCCACCAGTGGGATCAACTGGCCGACAGCGACCGCCAGCGCCGGGAGTTTATCGCCAATATTT
The DNA here is from genome assembly GCF_000025565.1 of Enterobacter cloacae subsp. cloacae ATCC 13047. Taxonomy (NCBI): domain Bacteria; kingdom Pseudomonadati; phylum Pseudomonadota; class Gammaproteobacteria; order Enterobacterales; family Enterobacteriaceae; genus Enterobacter; species Enterobacter cloacae. The sequence continues at coordinate 2,868,017 of NC_014121.1, read as the reverse complement.
CCCACGACTTACGCACGCCGCTGACCTCGCTGCTGGGCTATCTGGAGACGCTGTCGCTGAAATCCGCCACACTGACGCCGCAGGAGCATCAGCAATACCTCGCCACGGCGTTGCGTCAGGGGCAAAAGGTGCGTCACCTGTCACAGCAGCTGTTTGAGCTTGCGCGTCTTGAGCACGGCGGCATCAAGCCCCAGCGCGAGCGTTTTGCGATGGGAGAGCTTATTTCCGACGTGGCGCAAAAGTTTGAACTCACGGCGCGCACGCGCGAGCTTCAGCTCCAGATAGACGTTCCCGGGCCGCTGCCGCTGGTGTATGCCGATGTCTCGATGATAGAGCGCGTGGTGACCAATCTGCTGGATAACGCCATCCGCCATACCCCCACCGGCGGCAAGATCCGTCTCGCCGTATGGCAGGAGAATGAAAAGCTACAGGTTGAGGTGGCCGATTCAGGAACCGGTGTGGATGCCGCGCTGCGCGACGATCTGTTCCAGCGGCCTTCAGCGTTGAATCCGCAGGCAACGCGGGAGAATCGCGGTGGGTTAGGGCTGTTGATTGTCAAACGGATGCTGGAACTACACGGGGGAGGGATCAGGCTGATGGAGTCGGTGAGCGGGGCGCGATTCAGGTTCTTCGTGCCGTTGTGAGAGAGTGCCGGGTGGCGCTGCGCTTACCCGGCCTACAACTCCCCCCGTAGGCCGGGTAAGGCGAAGCCGTCACCCGGCAAAAAAAGTTACTGCGGGAACCACTGGTCGCTGATTTTCTGATACGTACCGTCAGCTTTAATCGCCTTCAGCGCGCCGTTCAGTTTTGCCAGCAACGCTTTGTTATCCGGACGCACCGCAATGCCCAGACCCGTACCGAAGTACTGCGGATCGGTCACTTTTTCGGTTGCCGTACCGAGCTGCGGGTTGGTTTTCAGCCATTCGTTGACGACCGCGGTGTCACCAAATACGCCATCAATACGGCCATTTTTCAGGTCGATAATCGCGTTCTGATAGCTGTCATAGGCCACGGTTTTCACTTCAGGATGTTTATCCTGGAGGTATTTCTGGTGCGTGGTGCCGTTTTCCATCCCGATGCGTTTGCCTTTCAGCTCATCAAAGGATTTATAAGCCCCTTTCTTCGCAATGACCACCGCCGAGTTGGCGTAGTATGGGTCGGTGAAGGCCACCTGCTTGCTACGCTCTGGCGTGATGTCCATACCGGAGATCACCGCGTCGTATTTTTTAAATTTCAGGGACGGGATCAGGCTGTCAAAGGCATGGTTGGTAAAGGTGCAGTCGGCCTGCATCTGTTTGCACAGCGCTTTCGCCAGATCGATATCAAAACCCACGATCTGGTTGCTGGCATCCAGCGATTCAAATGGTGGATACGTGGCAGAAACGCCGAAATTGATTTTATCGGCAGCCGTTGCGCCTGCGGCAAACGTTGCCAGTAATGCGGCCAGAACTAACTTTTTCATTGTAATACTCCCGTCTGTAGGTCTTATGAAAGCACAATGCCATTTATTGAATTTATATTCAATATAAATGATTAAATATTTATTGTGGAATAAAAAAAAGCGGATAACCCATCAGGTTACCCGCTTTATCAATACCGTTTTATGCATTTAAGTGATTAATTTCTGCGCTCAAATGCCAGCGCTTTACGCTCGATCAGGCGCATCATCAGCGTCAACAGTCCGTTAACTACCAGATACACCACGCCTGCCGCGCCAAACACCATCACATCGTAGGTGCGTCCATACAGCAGTTGCCCGTGGCCCATCACTTCCATCAGGGTGATGGTGTAGGCCAGCGAGGTACTCTTGAACACCAGCACCACTTCGTTGGAGTAAGAGGAGAGGGCACGCTTAAAGGCGTACGGCAGCAAAATGGCCAGCGTATCTTTTTTGCTCATGCCGAGCGCGCCGCAGGACTGCCATTGTCCTTCAGGAATGGCGCGGATCGCTCCGTAGAACAGCTGAGTGGTGTAGGCAGCGCTGTTCAGTGAAAGGGCGATCAGGGCACACAGCCACGGCTCAGAGAGCAGATGCCAGATAACCGGATACTCCTGTAGCGACGGGAACTGGCCCGGGCCGTAGTAAATCAGGAAGATCTGCACCAGCAGCGGCGTACCGGTAAAGAGGGTGATATAGCCGCGCACAATCCACACCAGCACCGGCGTTTTCAGCGTCAGGATGATGGTAAAGATCAGCGCCAGGATCAGCGCCACGATGATGGACGCCACGGTCAACGTCAGGCTGGTGTGCAGCCCTTTCATCAGCTCGGGTAAATAGTCCAGCATCAGCCTGGTCTCCGTTCAAAGCGCGTCGCACGCAGGTCAATACGCTTAAGGATGTACTGACTCAGCAACGTGATCACCAGGTAGATAGCCGCCGCCACAATGTACCAGGTAAACGGCTCCTGGGTGCGGGTAGCGATGCTTTTGGTTTGCAGCATTAAATCGTTAACGCTTATCAGGCTCACCAGCGCCGTATCTTTCAGCAGCACCAGCCACTGGTTCCCTAAACCCGGCAGGGCATGACGCCACATCTGCGGCATCACCAGACGGAAGAAGATCGCCGCTTTCGACATTCCCAGCGCCTGGCCAGATTCCCATTGTCCTTGCGGTACCGCTTTCAGCGCACCGCGCAGGGTTTGCGACGCGTACGCAGAATAGAGCAGGGAAAGGGCAATGACGCCACAGAGGAACGGGCTGACGTCGAAGTTTTCAATCTGCATCTGCACCGGGATCTGCACGACGCCAAGATTGAGGGTAAAGCCGTCCGACAGCGTCAGCAGCAGCTGTGAGGAACCGAAATAGATAAACAGGACCACCAGAATCTCCGGTAGCCCACGCAGCACGGTGACCAGCGCGGAGCCGGTCCAGGCGACAGGGAACCACTTTGCAGATTCCCATACCGCAAAGAACATCGCCAGCACCAGGCCGATAATCAGTGCGCAAACGGCAAGGCCGACGGTCATCCCGGCGGCGCTTGCTAAAGGAAGAATTTCATTCATCAGGAATTACTTCTGGAACCATTTTTTATAGATGGTTTCGTAGGTGCCGTCTTTCTTCACTTTTTCCAGCGCAGCGTTGAATTTCTGCTGCAGCTCAGTGTTGCCCTGACGAACGGCAATCCCCAGACCTGTGCCGAAGTAGTCCTTATCGGTCACTTTGTCGCCCACTGGCGCGAGTTTATCGTTGGCTTTCAGCCATTCGGTCACTACCGCGGTGTCACCAAACACGCCATCGATACGGCCGTTCTGCAGATCCAGCTTCGCGTTCTGGTAGCTGTCGTAAGGCACGGTGGTGATTTCCGGATGTTTATCCATGATGAATTTCTGGTGCGTGGTGCCGTTCTGTACGCCCACTTTTTTGCCTTTCAGCTGGTCAACAGAGGTAAATTTCCCTTTCTGACCAATAAACAGGGCGGAGTTGTCATAGTACGGCGTGGTGAACAGCACCTGCTTTTCACGCTCTGGGGTGATGTCCATACCGGCCATCACGGCGTCGATACGGCGGAACTTCAGGCTTGGGATCAGGCTGTCAAACGCCTGGTTGCTGAAGGTACAGGTCGCGTCGATCTCTTTACACAGCGCGTTAGCCAGATCGACATCGAAGCCCACAATCTTGTTGTTGGCGTCGATAGATTCAAACGGAGGATAGGACGCTTCGGTGGCGAAACGGATGGTCTGGGCTGCGGTAGCGGAAAGGCTGAAGCTAGCGAGCAGCGCGGCAATCAATACTTTTTTCATTATCATTTTCCCTGGCACTCTCAGTGAGATAAGTAGTTTTTGAAGGCATCGGTTTGCGGGTTGGTAAAGCAACTCGCATCACCTTGCTCAACGATATACCCGTTTTCCATGTAGACCACACGGCTGGCGGTTTTACGCGCCACTTCCACTTCATGGGTGACGATGACCTGAGTAATGTTGGTTTCCGCCAGCTCACGAATGATGCTCACGATCTGGGCGGTGATTTCCGGGTCCAGCGCGGCGGTCGGCTCATCAAACAGCAGTACCGCTGGCTCCATCATCAGCGCACGGGCAATCGCCACACGCTGTTGCTGACCCCCGGAGAGGTGCAGCGGATAACGATCGCTGTAGGGCTTAAGGCGCAGACGCTCCAGCAGCTTTTCAGCACGCGCCATGGCCTGATCCTTGCTCAAACCGAGAACGCGACAGGGCGCTTCAATCAGGTTTTGCAGGACGGTCAGGTGCGGCCAGAGGTTGTATTGCTGGAAGACCATGCCAACGTTTTGACGCAGTTCACGAATCGCTTTATCGGACGGCGTTTTCGCAAAATCAAAGTGGTTACCGGCGATAGCCAGCGTTCCTGAACGGGGCATTTCAAGCAGATTAAGGACACGCAAAAGAGAACTTTTACCCGCGCCACTTGGGCCAAGCAAAACCAGCGTTTCGCCTTCCGGGCACTCCAGCGTGATGTCGAACAGCGCCTGGTGTGCGCCGTAGAAGCAGTTAATGCCGTTTAGTTTAATACTCATCGGGGCAGTCTTTACTCATCCAGGCAATCTATAGCAATTGAGGCCGCAGATAGTACCGTTGACAGAATAGTTATGCAATATTTCTGCGTTAAAAGTTAAATATAACCCGTAATACCCCTTAAACATAGCACAAAATAGCGAAGCCCAAGGTCGGCGAGTATAAATGTCGGCATTCCGCATGAAATGCCGCACATTTTTCGGGGTTTACAATTCTGAAACAGTGGGTTTAGCGATTCTCAATCGACTGGCGCAGCGTGCCTGCCGGGGCGTGTACGCTCCCGCCGATATAGCGTACGTCATCCACCGCCCAGCACTGGCCTTCGCGGATCATCAGCACTTCATCCTGCCAGGTTTGGGTGCCCTGGGTCAGCTTCACGCGCAGGGGGATGTTACGCGCATCGGTGTTCGGGATGGTCGAGGCGCTGGCCACCTCGGCGCTGTCCGGCAACGTCGTGCGACTGGAGAACGGATCGGATTTCAGCAGCGCGTTGTGCTGCGGATCGCGCGTGGCATCGTTCAGCAGTTTTGCCAGCCCATCGCTCAGATACGGACGCAGGCCGGTGAGATCGTTGCTGCGGTGTTGAATGCGATAATCATAGAACTGTTGCGCCACGGTATCCGGGCCGCCCTCTATACAGGGGCCGCTGCGGGTACCGATATCCTTAAAGGCTGGCGTGACCGTGGTGGTACACGCGCTGAGCACCAGCGCGCAGGGCACCAAAAGCGTTAAAGCAGAGTAGCGCATGTTGATTTCCTTATTTATTAACTATCCTTTCAATCATAGCGTAACGAACCGATAATGCTGGTGAAGTTATGGGCTAAGGCATTGAACGCTAAAGAAGGAGAGAAACCATGCAGTTTTCAACAACGCCAACCCTGGAAGGGCAGCCGATTACCGAGTATTGCGGTGTGGTCACGGGCGAAGCCATTCTGGGGGCCAACATTTTTCGCGATTTCTTTGCCGGTATCCGCGATATCGTCGGCGGCCGCTCTGGCGCGTATGAAAAAGAGCTGCGTAAAGCCCGGGAAATCGCCTTTAAAGAGCTGGGCGAACAGGCCAAGGCACTGGGGGCGGATGCGGTCGTGGGGATTGATATTGACTACGAAACCGTCGGTAAAGATGCCAGCATGCTGATGGTGAGCGTAAGCGGTACGGCGGTGAAAACCCGTCGATGAAACGCGCGTTTTCAACACTCCTGCTGGCGCTGTTGCTGGCAGGGTGCGCCACGGAAAAAGGCATTGTGGATAAAGGCGCCTATGAACTGGATACCCGCCACCAGGCGCAGGCGGCCTATCCGCGCATCAAGGTGCTGGTTATCCACTATACGGCGGATGACTTTGACAGTTCGCTGGCCACGCTGACGGACAAGAACGTCAGCTCCCACTATTTGATCCCGGCGAAGCCGCCCGCACCGGACGGTAAACCGCGCATCTGGCAGCTGGTTCCCGAGAACGAACTGGCCTGGCATGCGGGTATCAGCTTCTGGCGCGGCACCAACCGCATTAATGATACGTCGGTTGGCATTGAGCTTGAGAATCGCGGCTGGCAAAAAACGGCCGGGGTAAAACACTTTTCCCCGTTCGAACCCGCGCAAATTGCGGCCCTGGTGCCGCTCGCAAAAGACATTATTGCCCGCTATCACATTAAACCCGAGAACGTGGTGGCCCATGCGGATATCGCGCCTCAGCGCAAGGACGATCCCGGTCCGCTGTTCCCGTGGCGCGAGCTTGCAGAGCAGGGGATTGGCGCCTGGCCCGACGCGTCCCGGGTGGCGTTCTATATGAACGGGCGGCCACGGTATCAGGCCGTGGAGACCGCAGCGTTACTTGATTTGCTCGCGCGTTACGGTTACGAGGTTCCCGACAACAGCACCCCCGCTCAGCAGAAGCGCATCATTATGGTCTTCCAGATGCACTTCAGGCCGCAGCTGTGGAACGGCGTGGCAGATGTGGAAACGCTGGCCATTGCCGAAGCACTTTTAGAGAAATACGGGCAGGGGTAATCCTTCGGGATTAACCCGAATGCCTCGTTTTTGTGAGCATGATCATAAGATTAATCTTAAGTACATTCTCAATTCATTTTAAGTAAATTGATTTAAAATCGCCCTCATCTAAGATTGATTCATCGATTCACAGCATGAATCAAATTAAAGAAACAGTCCTCTTTTGGTTTTTTTAATTTCAAAAAGAATACCAACACATTTTACGGCAACGTAACACCTTGCCGGACAATTTTCTTATTTAAACATCTTAATTGGGTATAATAATGTTAAGCATTTTTGGTAAAAAAACACGTCCCCATCATGAAATGGAAGCCATTATTTCTGCAACGGCCGGGTATGAAGAAAAAACGTTAAGAAAATGGCAAAAAATATCAACCTGTAACTCCGATAATATTCACATTATCGTCAGCGGAGAAGTCGAGTTCCGCCGCAGTTCTGATGACTTATGTATGTTTACGCTACAGGGACAATGTATCTTTGGTCTCTCCGCTATTTTCTACAACTCTACGCATATGCAGGGCGTGGTGCGCAGTAATACCGTGGTTCGTACCATACATAAAGATCAATTCCAGCAGTTAATGACTCAGCACGGGCTGTGGCCTGAACTGACCAAAGTGCTGGCATGGTATATCTGTTTGCTCAGCAAGCGGGATGATGTTTTAGTTGCCCGCAGCGCGTACTCCGTCGTCCGTGAATTCCTGATAGAAATTAACGAGCTGATTGTTGATCATCAGCGAGATATTAATATTTATGATTATATTCAGGAATACACCAACCTGGCACGCAGCACCATTATTAAAATTCTCTCAGACCTGAAAAAAGGTCAATATATTGTGGTCGAGAAAGGGCGACTGATTAGCCTGACCACCCTGCCGGAAAAATATTAATCCCCTCCTGCGTCTCCTTTTATTATCGAAGGAGACGCATTTTGCGTTTCGTCAACCGGTGGTGCGGGCATTTTTCCCTTCGCCATATCATCCTGCTGCTGTTTTAGCGCCTGCATAAATAACGTTTTTAATGAATTGTCTTCATCCGGCTGCGTTGCCTGCGCGTGTTTCATCGCCTGTTCGTGCGCTTCGGTGCCGGGTAAGGTATCGCGCGAAGTATCATGCGTGACGGGGCTGTCCGGCAATGCGCCATCAGGTGCCTGCTGCCACTCATTTTCGTCACTATTAATGGGCATATTGTCCATCGGCGGTAAATCTTCCTGCACTTTTACAGACTGCGGCTTTGGCTGCGGGTGCGGGAACGGTTTGGTGACATACACGTAATGCATATCAGAAAGGGTGGTGTCTGGCTTCGCGACGCTCACCTTTTTTATCACCGGCGCCGGGTGGCGCAGGTTCCAGTACACGTGCGCATACAGGCCTGCGACGATCAGCGCGCACAGCCCCAGACACCAGAGCGTCAGCACGCTGATAATTTTACTGAATGACGGCAAACGCCATGAGAACCAGACCGGTTCCCCGGTGGTATAGCTGCGCTGGGCAGCGAGGCAGATGGTAGACATTATGCGTGCTTCTCTTGCGTAGTCGGGTTAGCCTGGGTTGTCTGGATCAACACGCTCGGCGTGGTATGGGTTTCGCGCATCAGCTGCATCAGAGTGTCTTCACCCGGAATACCGTCGACGCGGAGGTGCATTTTTTCCTGGAATTCGCGGGTGCGCTTCATCAGTTCCGCCGTCCAGTTTTTATCGTGCGTTTCGTTTTCGCCCAGCGCCACGCTCAGCTGCTGATCCAGCCACTCAAGATCTTTACTGTCGCTGGCGGCGGTGATTTCGTCTTTACCTGACGGGGTCAGGCGGTGCAGAAGGGTGTAATTGCCCGTTGCGTGCTGGTTATACCACGTGCGGCTCACCTGCCAGGTGCGGTTGTTCATCAGCAGATCGAGGGAATTTTTCCCGGCACGCGCCACGACGGCGTAATTAATGTGATCGCCTGTTTTAATCTCGCTCACCCACGGGTAACCGTCATTAGCCAGCGTGTCCAGGGAGGCATTACCCTGTTTACACATCAGGTTCACTTTTGCGGCATTCTGGCACAGGGCATCGTCGGCAGAGGCGTCATAGCCCCACATGGCATAAAGCTGGTGCATGGCATCGGGCTGATTCACCACCTCCTGTTCGATAACCGGCAGTACCGGCGCGTCTGGCGTTTTTACCTGCTGTTTCCAGCTGGCCGGTACTGGCAGCGCCACCGGCAGTTTTGCCGTAATGGACGAGGTTATCATCCAGCCGCAGGCGGCGAACAGGACGGACGCGAACAACCCGATGGAGGCCAGCGTTTTACCACGCTTAGGCGCTGGCAGGGCTTCACCGGTGGCGAGACGCAAATGACGCGGTCCAACGTTTGGCGCCCGTTCGGTTTAGGCGGCCAGCATGGAAAGATGAGCCAGTTCGTTCAGCTTGCTGATGTTGCCTTTGGTCAGGGCGTGGATTTTTTTCACGCGAGCGGGCGTCAGCGGAGAGACATCCGCGCCGTGCTCGTGGCACTGGGCGTCAACGTAGCTCAGGAACTCGCGGCAGGTCAGGTTGCGCAGGGTGTGGCAGGTCAGCACATATTCCTGCAGGGCAGAGGCTTTCAGCATCACTTCCTGGTCGGCCGTGCCCATCAGCACAATCGACAGGCGAACATCCAGCTCCTGCGCACGGGTAAGCAGTATGCCCAGCACGTCATAGCCGCTGGCCTTCATCGCCTGCGCCTGGGAAATGACCAGCACCTTATGGGTCGACTTCGCATCGCGCCACAGGCGAATAATAGCGTCAACCGCCTGGAGCTTGTTCTTCTCTTTCGCTACCGGGTTGAGTTTGAAGAGCAGGCTACTGGCGCTCAGCTTCGGAAAGGCATTAATGCAGAGCACCGATTTGCTGTTGGCTTTGAGGGCATCGCTGAACTGCCCCAGCAGTTCGCTGTCGTGGTAAAAGAGCCCGGTGATCCCTGCCTGCTGGCTTTTCTCTTTCAGAAGATTAAACACATCCTGATGATAAGGCACCAGAAAATCGCCCGACTTGCGGGTGATATTTCTGAACGGCGGGGTACTGAATTTAAAATGGCTCTGATACATAACGACTTACCGTCTCTTCTCTTTAATAGCAATGGGCGAAAAGTACGGTAAGCCCCTGTCATGGTCAATTTAACACCAGAGTAAAAATAACCTGTCAGGCCGCATCTAACACTCCCTTTTTTTCCGGTCAATCATTTTCTTCATTAAAGTTAATAGCGAAGCCGGTGGTTTGCACTGGTCACGCTTATTACTATTTGCTCACTAAGTTATGCAGCATACCGCTGCGAATTCCTGCTTTGCTAAAAGGCCCGATAATAATGAGGAACGCATTCCTTTCCAGGCTAATGACGCCCTGCATAATGCTAGTCATGCTAATTTTTTGCAGCCAGCAGGGTTATGTCGTTTTTAAAGATTATAAAAAGGTTACGAATAAGTTAGCGAATGCTGATAAAACGCCGCTAAAACCGCGTAACAGTGACAAAACGTTTGGTCTTTTTACGGCTGCGGTCCGTCAGGCCGACGTTCCGGCGGCGGTAAAAGCGCCGCTGTCTGCAGAAATTGAAGGCATCATCCGCAGCGATGAGTCGTGGCTGTCGTTCGCCGTGATTAAGACCCCCGCCGGGCAGCAGAGCTACCGGGAAGGGGAGCCGCTGGTGGGGTTCGATGACGCATATGTGGATGAAATTAATAAAGATAACGTGGTTGTTCAGTATGAAGGCACGAAGCAAACGCTCGCCCTCAAACAGCCGCCTTATTTTAAGGGCGATGCAGGCAATAGCCCGGTGACGAAATCGAAAAAAGATGCCGGCGCGGACAGTCTGCATCTCGATGATTATCTGGTGTTAAAGCCGTTAATCGATAAAGGCCAACTGGAAGGCTTTAACATTAATCCACGCAATGCTTCGCCTTTTTACAGTGAAACAGGACTGAAACAGGGTGATGTGGTGGTGAAAGTGAATGACGTCGATATGACGAAAGAAGCGCAGGCGAAAAATATTATCGCCAACTGGTCGAAAATGAAAGAAGCGGAGGTCGTCGTCAGACGGCACGCTCACCTTGAAAATATTCGGGTTAATGTTCTAAACAATTAACAAGTGTAAATCATGAAGAAATTTCCATGGGCGTGCGTGGCGCTGACCGCATTGTCGTTATATTCCGGTTCGCTGTTTGCAGCCAACTTTAGCGCCAGTTTTAAAAATACCGATATTCGCGAATTTATCGATACGGTAAGTCGCAATCTGAATAAAACGATTCTCGTCGATCCGTCCGTTCAGGGCACGGTGTCGGTGAGAACCTATAACGTGCTGTCGGAAGAGGAATATTATCAGTTCTTCCTGAGCGTGCTGGATCTCTACGGTCTGTCGGTGATCCCAATGGATAACGGCATGATCAAAGTGGTGCGTTCAAGCGTGGCGCGTACCGCCGGGGTGCCGGTGGCCGACAGTAAAAACCCGGGCAAAGGGGATGAGATCATCACCCGCGTAGTGCGCATGGAGAACGTGCCGGTACGCGAGCTGGCCCCGCTGCTGCGCCAGCTGAACGATGCCTCGGGGATCGGCAACGTGGTCCATTTTGAACCCTCTAACGTGCTGCTGTTAACCGGGAAAGCCTCGGTGGTGAATCGCCTGGTGGATCTGGTTGAGCGCGTGGACCGTTCCGGTATGCAGCGTCGCGAAATCGTACCGTTGCGCTATGCCTCGGCGAAAGAGCTCTCCGATATGTTGAACAACCTCAACAATGAAGAGCAGAAAGGGCAGAACGCCCCACAGCTGGCGACCAAAGTGGTGGCCGATGATGAAACCAACAGCCTGGTGATCAGCGGCACCGAAGATGCCCGCGCGCGTACCCGCTCGCTGATTGGCCAGCTCGACCGCGAACAGAACAACGAGGGCAATACCCGCGTCTTCTACCTGAAATACGCCAACGCCTCGAAAGTGGTGCCGGTGCTGACCGGTATCGGTGAGCAGCTGAAAGACAAAGCCGGTACCGCGAAAAGCAAAACCGCGACAACCAATAGCGAGCTGAATATCACCGCCGATGAGTCCACTAACTCGCTGGTGATCACCGCTCAGCCAAACGTCATGAACTCGCTGGAGAAGGTGATCGACAAGCTGGATATTCGTCGTCCGCAGGTGCTGGTGGAAGCCATCATTGCGGAAGTGCAGGACGGTAACGGCATGGATCTCGGCGTGCAGTGGACCGGCAAACACGGCGGCGTGCAGTTCGGTTCAACCGGTCTGCCCATTAGCCAGGTCAAAAACGGCACGATCAAAGGGGCCTCCTTTACTGGCCTGGCGACCGGTTTCTTCAACGGTGACTATGGCGCACTGCTGACCGCGCTCTCCACCAGCGGCAAGAACGATATTCTCTCCACGCCAAGCGTGGTGACGCTGGATAACAAAGAAGCGTCGTTCAACGTGGGTCAGGATGTGCCGGTGCTGTCGGGTTCTCAGACCACCAGCGGCGACAACGTCTTTAACTCGGTTGAGCGTAAAACCGTCGGTACCAAGCTGAAGATTGTTCCGCAGATCAACGACGGGGACATGATCCACCTGAAGATCGAGCAGGAGGTCTCCAGCGTTGACGCCAGCGCCACCGAAGACGCCAGCCTCGGCCCAACCTTCAACACCCGTACCATCAACAACGAAGTGATGGTCCACAGTGGCCAGACGGTGGTGCTGGGTGGTCTGATGGAAAACGTCAGCAAACAGAACGTGTCGAAAGTGCCGCTGCTCGGCGATCTGCCGCTGGTGGGACAGCTGTTCCGCTATACCTCGGAGGATACGTCGAAGCGCAACCTGATGGTCTTTATCCATACCACGGTGCTGCGTGATGATGACAACTACAGCGCGGCGACGAAGGAGAAATACGACCAGATCCGCGCCCGTCAACAGCAGCGTCTGGAGGAGAAAAAGCTCGGCATCGTTGAGAACACCGATAACGCCGTCCTGCCTGCCTATCCAAAGCAGGATCACTCCATGCCGGTCGGCGTGAGCGCACCTGCCACCACGCGCAACCCCTTCAAAGAGTAAGGGGAGGTGACGCGTGGATGAACTGACGAAACAGCTTTGCACCAGCGGCTTTGCGAAGGAGAACGGCATCCTTTTCTGGAACGACACGGTCTATATCCGTGACGACGTCCCCGCGTTTGCGCTACTGGAGATGCGCCGGGTACTGGGGCGTGCCTTTGTGCCCCAGACGCTGAGCGCGGAAGCGTTTGATGAGATGCTGGCTAAAATCTGGCAGCAGAACAGCGGCGTTTCGCAGCAGCTGGTGGACGATATGGATGCGGATATCGATCTGATGGCGTTAACCGAGGAGATCCCGGACAACGAAGATCTGCTGGATAACGACGAAAACTCGCCGGTGATCCGCCTGATCAACGCCATTCTCGGCGAAGCGGTGAAAGACGGTGCATCGGATATCCATATCGAAACCTTTGAGCGCACGCTGAGCATCCGTTTTCGCGTTGACGGCGTGCTGCGCCCGGTGCTCCAGCCCGCACGTAAACTGGCCCCGCTGCTGGTCTCGCGTATTAAGGTCATGTCGAAACTCGACATTGCCGAAAAACGACTGCCGCAGGATGGCCGTATCTCCCTGCGCATTGGCCGCAAGGCGATTGACGTGCGTGTCTCGACCATTCCGTCGCAGTACGGCGAGCGCGTGGTCATGCGTCTGCTCGACAAGAGCAACCTGAAACCGGATATCAACAAGCTCGGACTCATTGATGAAGAGCTGGAAAAACTGAAAGGGCTGATTAACCGCCCGCACGGCATCATCCTGGTCACCGGGCCGACAGGCTCCGGTAAAAGTACCACCCTGTATGCCATTCTGTCGGCCCTGAACGGACATGAACGCAACATTCTGACCGTCGAAGATCCGATTGAGTACGAGCTGGAAGGGGTGGGGCAGACGCAGGTCAACCCGCGCGTGGACATGACCTTTGCCCGCGGCCTGCGCGCCATTTTGCGTCAGGATCCGGACGTGGTGATGATCGGGGAAATTCGTGACGGTGAAACCGCGCAAATCGCGGTGCAGGCGTCGCTCACCGGTCACCTGGTCATGTCTACGCTGCACACCAACAGTGCGGCGGGAGCCATCACCCGTCTGCGGGATATGGGGCTGGAGTCCTTTTTAATTGGTTCGTCGCTACTCGGCGTCATTGCCCAGCGTCTGGTGCGTCGGCTGTGTCCGCACTGCCGTACCACCAGTCCGCTGGATGACAATGAAAAAGCGCTGTTTAGCTTTATGGATAAGCCACCAAAGGCCATCTATCGCGCCGTTGGTTGCGACCAGTGCCGCCAGAGCGGGTATCAGGGACGCGCGGGCATTCACGAGTTTCTGGTGGTCGACAGCGCCATGCGTCGCGCCATTCATGAAGACAAAGATGAGATGTCCATTGAGACCGAGCTGTTCAAACAGGCCTACAGCCTGCGCGAAAACGGGTTGATGAAGGTCATCAGCGGTATCACGTCCCTTGAAGAGGTGATGCGCGTGACCGCCGAGCGTGGAGGCGATGAGTAATGGCTTTCTACGCGTGGACTGCGACCGATGCCGCCGGAAAAACCCAGCGCGGCACGCTGCAGGCGGAAGGACCTAAGCAGGTGCGCCAGTCGCTGCGTGAGCAGAAGCTGATGCCGCTCACCATCACCGAAACCCGTGAAAATGCGGCCAGCGCTAAAGCCAAAACCGGCGCCAGACTCTCTGTGCCGGTGCTGTCGATGTTCACCCGTCAGCTGTCAACACTGGTTAACGCGTCGCTGCCGCTGGAAAGCGCCCTGAAGGCCATTTCAAAGCAGACGGAAGACAAAAAGCTGGCGGCTATGGTGACGGAGATCCGCGAGAAAGTGGTGGAAGGCCATACGCTGTTTGATGCCTTCAGCCAGTTCCCGCGCACCTTTGACAAGCTGTACTGCACGCTGGTGATGGCCGGGGAAAAAACCGGCCACCTCGGCGATGTGCTGGAGAAGCTGGCGGAGTACAACGAGCAGCGCCAGAAGATGAAAAGCAAGCTGACGCAGGCGATGGTCTACCCGATCACCCTGACGGTCGTTGCCGTGGCGGTGATCAGCATCCTGCTGGTGGCGGTGGTACCGCAGGTCATCGAGCAGTTCGTGCACATGAAACAGCAACTGCCGATCACCACCCGCACGCTGATTGCGGTGAGCGATTTTCTGCAGGCGTACGGGATCTACATTGCCGGGGGGCTGTTCGGCGCAATCGTGGGCTTTAAGACGTGGGTGAAGAAAACCACAAACCGCTTTCGCTGGCACAGCTGGCTGGTGAATGGCTCGCCGATTAAAAAGCTGGTTTGCGCCATCAATAGCGCCCGCTATATCCGTACGCTCAGCATACTGCAGGCCAGTAGCGTCCCGCTGCTGGAGGGGATGTATATCGCGATGGACGGGATCGAAAACCTCTATGCCCGGAAGGTGCTGGAGCAGGCGGCGGATACCGTACGTCAGGGCGCTTCTCTGTATAACGCGCTGGACCAGGCGAAGCTCTTTCCGCCGACCATGCTGTACATGATTGCCTCCGGCGAAGAGAGCGGGGAATTAGGTTCATTGATGGATCGCGCCGCGGAAAACCAGGAATCGGCATTACAGCATCGAATTACGTTAACGCTGTCGGTATTTGAACCGGCACTGGTGGTGACAATGGCGACAGTGGTTTTATTTATCGTGCTGTCAATATTACAACCGCTTCTTCAGCTCAATAATATGGTGGGTTAAATATGTCTTTAAAACGAAATAGCCTGAAAGGTCAGGCCGGTTTTACCTTGCTCGAATTAATGGTGGTGATCGTTATTCTCGGTGTGCTCGCCAGTATGGTGGTACCAAATTTAATGGGGAATAAAGAAAAAGCCGATGCCCAGAAAGCAACCAGCGATATTGTGGCGCTGGAAGGTTCGCTGGATATGTACAAGCTGGATAACCACCGTTACCCCACGACGGAGCAGGGTTTGCAGGCGCTGGTCACCAAACCTGATATCGCGCCAATCCCGAAAAACTACCGTGATGATGGCTATATTCGCCGCCTGCCGGAAGATCCGTGGGGCAATGATTATATTCTGGTTAGCCCGGGCGAACATGGCGCAGTGGATGTTTTCTCTGCGGGCCCGGATGCCGAAGCGAATACCGCGGATGATATTACCAACTGGTCTTTAGATAAAAAAGAGAAGTAATGAATAAGCAACGTGGGTTTACCTTACTGGAAATTATTCTGGCGCTGGTGATATTTGCCTCCTGCGCCATGATGGTGGTGTCGACAATCCCCTCGCGCAGCGGCGCGGATATTTTCGGTCAGCAGTTAAAAGCCCTCGTTGAATATGGTTCAGACCGTGCGGTAATGGACGGAAATATCGTTGGGCTGGTGATCACCACCTCAGAATATCAGCTGGTGACCTGGGCCGAAAAAGAGGGCGAACGACACTGGGAACCCTTAACCGCCGGGCGCATTGTCACCCACGGCCAGTTCCCGGAAGAGATGCACGTGTCGCTGTCACCGCAGCGCATTGCTGCCACAACCGACGCCACGCCGCAGATTGTCTTTTTGCCGGACGGGGAGATAAGCTGCTTCACGCTGTCCCTGCAGAGTTTCGATAAAAAACAGCGTTTTCGCGTGGTGTCGCAGGGGGCATCACCGGTTTCGGTAGAGAACGATGACTAAACGCAAAGAACAGGGGATGACCCTGCTGGAAGTGATGGTCGCTCTGGTCATCTTCTCCACCGCCGCGCTGGCGCTGATGAACTCCGTCTCGCTGAACGTGCGCTTTACCCATGGCCTGGGCGATTCGCTGCAGGCGAGCTGGGTGGCGGAAAACCAGCTGGCGGAAGCAAAGCTGAGCAACACGCCGTTCCCGGATGCCCTGCAGACAGGGACAGAAATCATGGGGGGGCGAAGCTGGATCTGGCGCAAGCAGCGGGTGAAAACCGCCGAAAATCGCTTTGCCGATGAAGTGCAGGTGTACGCCGAAGATGATGAAGACAAACCGGTGTTGAGCCTGCAGATACCGGAACCCGGAGAGGTGAAATGAGCAAGCACATTCAGCGTCAGCAGGGCTTTACGCTGCTGGAGATCATGATTGCGCTAACCATCTTCGCGGTTATCAGCACGCTTGCCTGGCAAATTCTGGACGGGGCGATGCGCACCTCGAACGCCACCGACGTGGCGGCGACTCAACTCAACCAGCTTCAGCGCGCCTATAACCTGCTGGAGCGGGATTTCTTTCAGCTTCAGGCACGCGCGCCACGCAACGAGCCTGACGTATTTGTCCAGCACGACGATGCGCTGGAGTTGACCACGCTGAACGGCGTGAGCGGTCAGGTCCAGCTGGAGCGCGTGCGCTGGCGGCTTGAGGACAAAAAACTGTGGCGCGATATCTGGCCGGTTATCGACAGCCCTGCCGATGTGAAGCCAGAAGAGGTGCCGATCCTCAGCGATGTCAAAGAGATGACGTGGCGCTTCTGGAAAGAGGGCTGGCAGAACAAATGGACCGACACGGCGCATCAGCCGGACGGCGTAGAACTTCTGCTGACCATGGAGAACGGCGATACCTGGCGCTGGGTATTTACCACGCCGGGTGATATGCCGGTCGCCCCGGCGGCTCCAGCAGAACAAACGCCTGCGCCATCGGGGGATGCGGCCACGCCAGCGCAGCCACAACCGCAGCCGGTGCCCGCTCCGTCAGGAGAGAACAAATGAGCGGAAAATCGGTTCGAAAACAGCGCGGTGTCGCGCTGCTGGTGGTGCTAATTTTGCTGGTCATGATGTCGGCGCTGGCGGCCAAAATCAGCCAGCAGTTCTGCCGCAATCTGCAGAAAACCCGTTATCAGGTGAGTCAGCAGCAGCTGCGCTGGGCCATTCAGAGCCAGCAAAAAACCATTGAAGGTCTGCTTCAGACCTACGCCAGCGGTGACAGCCAGGGGCTGTCGCCCAAAGGGGAGTGGACAGAGCCGGTGGAGACAGAGGGTGAACACTACACCGTGGTGAGCCAGATTGAGGATGCCCAGACCTGCTTTAACGTCAATAACCTGCTGGCGGCCGATCCAACCCCCGCGGTACAGACCGCAGGGGCGCTGCCGGAAAAACCGGTCAAAGCGCGCATCGTTGAACAGCTTCTGACCGACAGCGGCATTTCCGCCGGTGACGCAGAAGAGATTTACCAGCAACTGATGGACTATCTCGACGGTGATACCACAACGGCAAAAGAGGGGCTGGAGACAGATGCCTGGGCGGGCGTAGAGCCTGCGCGGCTGCCTGCGAATCAGATGATGCGCACCCCGGGCGAGCTAAAGCTGCTGCCCGCGTTTCCGGTGGCGGCCTACGGCAAGGTCAGTAAAGTGCTGTGCGCCTTACCCGACACCGCCAGCAAGGTGGATGTCAACACCCTGACCGAAGAACAGGCACCGCTATTGGCAGCCCTGTTTATCGGCTCGCTGAGCGAGGACGAGGCCGCCCGTCTGATCGCCTCCCGCCCGGAAGAGGGCTGGGAGTCGATGGAGGCATTCCAGAAAGAGCTTGAGACAAATTATCCGCAGACCAAAGACGCCCTCAAGCAGGTTCAGGCGTTTCTTGCGGTAAACAGTCACTATTTCCGGGTCAACAGTACCGGCAATACCGATGATTTAACGCTGCGCGTCGTCAGCCAGCTTCATGTTGATAATGAAGCCGGGAAGGTGATTACCTGGCAACGTCGCTACCGAATGGTTGAATAACACAAGACGAATTCTATGAAACAGGTGCTTTTTATTCGTCCCGACACGCATGAGGACGGGAACATAATGTGGTGCGAGTCCGGTAGCGACCAGGTGGAACAGCGTCAGGGCGGGGCGTCACTGGCGGCGCTTGCCGGTCACGCGTTAGCCGCACGCGTCTGCCTGCTACTGCCGGCCAGCGAAATGATCTTCCGTCGCTTCACGTTGCCCAAAAAAGGCAGCGTTGAGTTCTCCTGGCTGGCTGAAGAGACGCTGATTGGCGATGTGGACACGCTTCACTGGACGGTGCTCAACAAGAAGGGGCGGGAAGTGGACGCGGTGGCCATTGATGCGGGGCGTCTGCAGTACTGGCTGGACCGCTGTGCCGATGCCGGGCTGACGGTGGTGCAGGTGCTGCCCGATGCGATCCTTCTGCCGGTAACCGAAGGCGGCAGCACGCTGGTCTCCACCGACAGCGGCTACTGGATGCGCTATTCGCCGTTTGGCGCCTGTGAAACCGACGCTGCCCTGTTGCCGCTGCTGTTGAGCCAGCAGTGCGCCGGTAACCTCGTCTGTTACGGCGATGCGCCAGCGGACGTGCAGGTGGATGAGCAACGGGCCTGGCAGCATCCGCTGGTGCTGATCCAGCCGCAGTGGAAAAGCTGCAAAGCAAACCTGCTGCACGGCGTTTTTAGCACCACGGGTGCACAGACCGGTTTCCGTTATGCGAAACCGGCCCTTGCCGCCATGGCGGTGCTGAGCCTCGGGTTGCTGGTTGGCCCTCGCATCGGCATGGCCTGGATGCTCTCTACCCAGGAAAACCTGGCCCAGCAGCAGATGGTGGAATTGGCCCAGCACTATTTCCCCACGCTGCGCCAGACCACCAACCTGAAGTACCACTTCGGGCAGAACATCAAGAAAGAGAAGAAAGGGATCTTTCTTCAACTGGACGCACTGGAGCAGATCAAGCAATCGCTCCCGGCGGTCGAACTGAGTGAAGTGGGATACGACGACACCCAGAATCAGCTCACGCTGAACATCCGTTCGATGGATCCCACGGCGTTGCAGGCGTTCGTCAATAAGGCGAGTGATACCTTCGACTTTACGCTCCAGCCGGTCTCCAGTGAAGCGCCTTATACCGCTATCATCACAGGGAAATATAAATGAAAGAGAAAATTGGACAATTAAAAGCACGCTATTTGCGTTACAGCCCGCGCGAACGAACGCTGATTAAACTCTGTGGTTCGGCGCTCTGTTGCGCCATTATCTGGTACGGTGTGATGACCCCGCTGGATAATATTATTAAAAATGAGAAAGCCACGCTGCAAAAACAGAAACAGACCCTGAACTGGATGCGTGCAGAAATTAATAAAAATCACCTTCAGGCGAAAGTCTTAAAAACCAGTAACCCGAGAAGCGTGGTGGAAGAGAGCGCCAAAGAGATCCACGTTGCGCTGAGTAATATCCAGCAGGACGGGCAAACCCTGACGTTTAATATTGATCGGGTCAACGTCTATGAACTGAAAAACTGGCTTCGGGAGGTGAATTTAACCACCGGGGTTCGTCTGGAGAAAATGGATCTCACGCCGGTTGATCACCTTAGCGATGTAAAGGCCCAGATTAAGCTCTCCTGGGCGAAAGTGGCATGAATTCGCTGACGCTGCTTCAGGGCAGCCAGATGCCCGCCCTTTGCCTGCTCAGCGGCACGCTTGGCGGCATTATCGGCAGCTTTCTGGGGGTGGTGGTCGAACGCATTCCCCCGCTCATTAAAGAGGAGGAGGGTGCCGGAAACCTGCTGTTTCCGGCCTCCCACTGTCCCGCATGCTCCCACACGCTCGCCTGGTGGGAAAATATCCCGGTTCTGAGCTGGTGTTGCCTGCGTGGGCGCTGCCGCTGCTGCCAGACTGCGATCCCGCTGCGTCTGCTGTTGCTTGAACTTTCCAGTGCCCTGTTTTTTGCCCTGACGGCGGCGTATGCCCCGTCTGCGGCTGCATTGATGTCGCTATGGGTGCTCTGGTGTGGACTGCTGCCGCTGGCGGCGATAGACGCAAAACACATGCTGCTGCCGGACTGCCTGACGCAGCCGCTGCTGTGGGCGGGCCTGCTGAATCATGCGCTTTTTCATACCTTACCGTTGTCGGATGCCCTGTTTGGCGCAGCGGCGGGCTACCTGTCGCTGTGGCTTCTCTACTGGGCCTTTCGCCTGACAACAGGACGCGAGGGATTGGGCTACGGTGATTTTAAGCTGCTGGCTGCGCTGGGCGCGTGGTGCGGCTGGCAGGCGTTACCTTCGTTATTGCTCGCGGCGGCATTAAGCGGTATCGCACTGTATTTTGTTTTTTATAAAGCGGTTAAAGAAAATAGCGTTATTCCGTTTGGCCCTCTGTTGTCACTCGCCGGTTTGGTTATTTTTATTCTGCAGACCTTGCAATTCACATTCTGATTTATGTGGTCAAGTTTTTTTTGAAATTTTTTCGCTGAGGGAATGAAAGGACGTCAACTAATTCCCGGAGTATTGTAAGAAACATAAGCTGTAAGGATTGCCGCTCATGTCTTTTTATGGAGGGTATATTAGCACTATACATGGTTAGTAAAATTAAATTGGGTTTGTGGTTTTAATTAAATAGCTTATTCAGTACTCGCCCATGTTATATGGAATACACGGTCCTTTTCATTTATCAAAAATAAGATTATCAGGAATTAATAATGAAATTTATGAAGCCAACCTATCTGGCACTCTTTGTCGCAGCCGTTTCCGGCTCTGCGTTCGCCGCAGCGCCAGGTACGCCTTCAATCAGCAGCGGTAACGATAAATTTGCCATCGTTGAAGTGGACCAGGCCGTAGTGGACTACGGTAATCTTGTTAAGGTTCATAACGACGGTGTCGACGTAAAAGTCGAGTGGAACGTCTGGAGCGGCGACGCGCCGACCTCCGGTAAAGTGCTGCTGGATGGCAAGACCGTCTGGTCCGGTGCTGCCGGTGCATCCGGTTCTGCCACCTTTAAAGTGAAAAAAGGCGGTCGCTACCAGGAGCAGGTTGAATTCTGTAACAACAGCGGCTGTACCAAAAGCGCAAGCAAGCTGATCATCGTGGCGGATACTGACGGTAGCCACCTCCTGCCGCTGAATGCGCCTCTGCAGGAAAACAACAAAACCTTCGCAAAACATACCGATAAAGTGGTTGCCGCCTACTTCCCTGAGTGGGGCGTTTATGGCCGTAACTTCCCGGTCGATAAAATCCCTGCCGCTAACCTGAACCACATCCTGTACGGCTTCATTCCAATCTGTGGCGGCGACGGCATCAACGACGGTCTGAAAACCGTTGAAAACGGCAACAGCTTCGCCAACCTGCAGAAAGCCTGTGCTGGCCGTCCTGACTACACCGTGGCGATCCACGATCCGTGGGCTGCGCTGCAGAAACCACAGTCCGGCGTATCTAACTGGGACGACCCGTACAAAGGTAACTTCGGCCAGCTGATGGCTCTGAAAAAAGCCCATCCTGACCTGAAAATTCTGCCATCCATTGGCGGCTGGACCATGTCCGATCCGTTCTATCACATGAACGATTCCGCGATCCGTGCACGTTTCGTGGCCTCTGTGAAAGACTTCCTGAAAACCTGGAAATTCTTCGACGGTGTGGATATCGACTGGGAATTCCCGGGCGGCGGCGGTGTGAACGAATCACTGGGTAACCCGCAGGTGGATAAAGCAACCTATACCGCGCTGATGCACGATCTGCGTACCATGCTGAACGAGCTGTCTGCTGAAACCGGTCGCACCTATGAACTGACCAGCGCCATCGGTGCCGGTAAAGATAAGATTGAAGACGTGGATTACACCACGGCGCAGCAGTATCTCGATCACATCTTCCTGATGAGCTACGACTTCTACGGCGCGTGGAGCATGACCGATCTGGGCCACCAGGCTGCGCTGCATGCACCAGCATGGCGTCCGGAGACCAACTACACCACCGAAAATGGCGTTAACGCGCTGCTGGAGCAGGGCGTACAGCCAGGCAAAATCGTGGTGGGTACCGGCATGTACGGTCGTGGCTGGACTGGCGTTCACGGTTATACCGGCGACAACCCGTTCACCGGTACCGCGACTGACGGCGTGAAAGGCACCTGGGAACCAGGCGTTGTTGACTATCGTCAGATTGTGAACGAGTACAAAGGCAAGCCAGGCTGGGAATATGGCTATGACGCAGACGCTGAAGCGCCATACGTCTTCAACAAATCCACCGGCGAGCTGATCTCTTATGAAGATGCCCGTTCCGCAACCGCAAAAGGTAAGTACGTTCTGGCGAAAAACCTCGGCGGCCTGTTCGCGTGGTCTATCGACTCCGATAACGGCGATATCCTGAACGCGATGAACGAAAGCCTGCTGGGCAGCTCCACGCCAGATCCGGTAGTGACCAACCATGCGCCGGTTGCTTCTGCGGCGGATCAAACCGTGACCGGTCCTGCGACCGTGACTCTGGATGGCTCTGCCTCCACCGATCCTGATGGCGATGCGCTGACCTACAAATGGACCCAGATCTCTGGCCCAAGCGTTACCCTGACCAACAGCACCAAAGCGAAGGCGACCTTCTCCGTTGGCGCTGTGACCAGCAACCAGACCCTGGCATTCCGTCTGACCGTGACCGATCCAAAAGGTCTGAGCAGCACCGCTGACGTTCAGGTTGTGAACAAAGCGCCGAAAGCCAACCAGGCCCCTGTGGTTAACCAGATGCAGAACGTCACTCTGGAAGCCGGTCAGACCTACGCCCTGAACGTGCAGGCAGCGGATCCAGACGGTGATGCACTGACCTACGCCTGGAGCGTACCATCTGATATGCACGCGACCGGTACTGATACCTCCAGCGTACAGATCACCGCGCCGGACGTTACAACTGACTCTACCTACACCCTGAGCGTTGTCGTAAGCGACGGCAAAACCAGCGTACAGTCTAACGTACAGGTTACCGTAACGCCGAAAGCCACCCCGGTTGTGCCTGATGAAGACAATACCCCGTCTGACGAAGGCAACACGCCATCCGATGAAGGTAACACCCCATCCGATGAAGGTAACACCCCATCTGATGAAGGCACTGCAACCGGCAGTTGCGATAACCCGGTAGATGCCAATGCCAGCAAATACGCGGCATGGGAATCCAGCAAAATCTACAACAACGGCGACATGGTCAGCTCCGATAATCTGGTATGGAAAGCGAAGTACTGGACTCAGGGCAACAAACCTGGCTTTAACGCCGATGCATGGGAACTGGTCAGCCAGGTGAAAATGAACTGGCGCTCCGACATGGTCTACAACGGTGGTGACAAGACAACCTATCAAGGTTTCGAGTACCGCGCGAAATGGTGGACAAAAGGTGACAAACCAGGCAACAGCGATGTATGGGTGAAAGAAGGCGCGTCAGCAGACTGCAAATAATCTTCTGAGCTTGAAATTGTGGGTGTGATATCGGCCCACAATCACTGGTCACACCCCGCTTCGGGTGTGGCCAGTACCTTCCACTAATTTAACAGGACGTGTTTGAGGAGAATAAAAAACGGCCACGCAGGTGAAGAATGAAAAGGTTTCTGTTTTTGTTATTGATATTAAGTCATAGCGCATTTGCAAATTGCTGGAATAAAGCGGCGCATTATTATCATATTGATCCGTTTTTACTTTATGCCATCGCGAATGTGGAATCGGGAATGAACCCGTACGCCATTGGCATCAATCATGACGGAACGCGCGATGTCGGATTAATGCAAATCAACAGCTCGCACTTTCCTGAACTTGAACGCAAAGGCATTAATGAAAACCGTCTGATGACAGAGCCCTGCACCTCCATTATGGTCGGCGCCTCTATATTATCAGGCATGATTAAGGTTTATGGATAC
Organism: Enterobacter cloacae subsp. cloacae ATCC 13047; assembly: GCF_000025565.1. Taxonomy (NCBI): domain Bacteria; kingdom Pseudomonadati; phylum Pseudomonadota; class Gammaproteobacteria; order Enterobacterales; family Enterobacteriaceae; genus Enterobacter; species Enterobacter cloacae. The sequence goes on along the minus strand of NC_014121.1, from coordinate 2,843,941 downwards.
AACTGGGAAGCGGTAGGTGCGTATAACGCCGGGCTTAAAAAAGAAAATTACCCTAAGCGCATGGTCTATGCCCACAAAGTCTGGAAAAAGTATCAGCAGTTAAAATTAGCCGCCCGCGACAAAACCAACTGGTGAGTTTTTTGTTTTTTGAAGAGTACCCACCCGTATTCTTCAGAAAATGAAAAGCAGCTGTCTGAAGTTTATTTATTAACGGATTAATAAATGAATTTAGATTTATTTAACTTTATCGAAATTAACAGGAATAACCGAGATGAATAAAAGGACATTACTGAGCGTGCTTATTGCCGGTGCCTGCGTAGCGCCGGTAATTGCTCAGGCCACCATGCTGAAGGCGGAAAGCAGTGTGCCTTACACCATGAAAGCCAGCGATCTGGCTAAAAAGGAAAAAGAGCTCACCGATTTCCCACTGATGAAATCCGTGAAGGATACCATCCGTACGCTGGACAACGCTCAGGTCGAGCAGATTGAGCCAGGCCGTGCAGCCAACCCGGTAAACGTGAAACGCGTTGAAGGGATCCTTAAAGAGAGCGACTGGGAATACCTGTTCCCGCTGCGCGCGAAGGATTACAGCTACAGTAACTTCCTGAAAGCTGTGGGTAAATTCCCGGCGCTGTGTGATACCTACAACGATGGCCGCGACAGCGAAGCTATCTGCCGTAAAGAGCTGGCAACCATGTTTGCTCACTTCGCACAGGAAACCGGCGGCCACGAAAGCTGGCGTCCGGAGCCGGAATGGCGTCAGGCGCTGGTCTATGTGCGTGAGATGGGCTGGAGCGAAGGCCAGAAGGGCGGCTATAACGGGGAGTGTAACCCGGACGTCTGGCAGGGTCAGACCTGGCCGTGCGGTAAAGACAAAGATGGCGATTTCCTGAGCTACTTTGGCCGTGGCGCTAAGCAGTTGTCCTACAACTACAACTACGGTCCATTCTCTGAAGCAATGTACGGCGATGTCCGCACGCTGCTCGACAAACCTGAGCTGGTGGCCGATACCTGGCTGAACCTGGCGAGCGCCATCTTCTTCTTCGCCTATCCACAGCCGCCAAAACCAAGCATGCTTCAGGTTATCGACGGCACCTGGCAGCCGAACGACCACGATAAAGCCAACGGCCTTGTCCCTGGCTTTGGCGTGACCACCCAGATCATCAACGGCGGCGTAGAGTGCGGTGGCCCGACTGAAATTGCCCAGTCTCAGAACCGTATCAAATACTACAAAGAGTTCGCTAACTACCTGAAAGTCCCTGTACCGGCTGACGAAGTGCTTGGCTGTGCCAACATGAAGCAGTTCGATGAAGGTGGCGCAGGCGCCCTGAAGATCTACTGGGAACAGGACTGGGGATGGAGCGCGGATACCCCAGATGGCAAGACCTACGCTTGCCAGCTGGTGGGTTACCAGACGCCATTCAGCGCGTTCAAAGACGGCGACTACACCAAGTGTGTACAGAAGTTCTTTAACGTGAACATCGTTAACGACGACGGTTCCGCGGTCGTACCGGATGAAACACCGGCTCCTGCTCCAGCCCCGTCTGAAGATGAGACGCCAGCGCCGACACCAACACCGGATGAAACCCCGGCACCTGTGCCAGACGACATCCCGGCGGTGGTAAACCATGCGCCTGTAGCGCAGATTGCCGGTCCGATCGGTGCGGTTGAAGCCGGTGCGCAGGTCTCCCTGAGCGCAGAAGGCTCTACCGACGAAGACGGCAACAAGCTGACCTACACCTGGCGTTCCCAGGACGGCCAGACCGTTACCGGCGACGATAAAGCGGTAGTGACCTTCAACGCGCCTGAAGCCGCGACGGCGCAGCAGTATGAAATCAGCCTGACCGTCAGCGACGGCGAGCTGAGCAGCACCACCACATACCTGCTGAACGTAAAAGCCAAAGCAGCCACCCCGTCTCAGGACGAAGGCACTTCCGGCTCTTACCCGGCGTGGAGCGCGAACAGCAAGTACAGCGCAGGCGATATCGTGAACAACCACGGTAAACTGTTCCAGTGCAAACCGTTCCCGTACAGCGGCTGGTGTAACAACGCACCAATGTACTATGAACCAGGCGCAGGTCTGGCATGGTCTGAGGCCTGGACGGCTCTGTAAAAGCAAAACGGCAACCTTCGGGTTGCCGTTTTAGTCTTTACTCCCTCTCCCTGTGGGAGAGGGCCGGGGTGAGGGCATCAGCCCGCACCAGATTAACTACCGATGCAACTTCCCGTGGTCCCGCAGCCACGCCGCGGTGCGCACAATCCCTTCATCCAGGGTCACAATCGGCTTATACCCCAGCTCGTTCTCCGCGCGCGAAATATCCAGCGTGAAATCAAAATTCAGCTTCGACACGCCGTAATGCGTCAGCGCAGGCTCTTTGGCGGTTTTGCTGCCAAAACGCTCCATGCTGCGGGCAATCATATCCAGCATAGGATAAGGCACCGAACGAATGCGGCAGTCGATGTGCAGCTCGTCGATCAGGCGCTGCACAATGGTGCGAAGGCGGCAGGGTTCGCCGTTGGTAATGTTATAGGCGCGACCGGACGCCAGTTTATCGCTGTCCGGCTGGCTCGCCAGCCACATGGCGTACACGGCATTTTCGTAGTAGGTCATGTCCACCAGCGCATCACCGCCGCGCGGCAGCAGCACGCTGCCGTAGTGGTGCATCATCTGCGCCAGGCGCGGAATAAACACTTTATCGTGCGGTCCGAAAAGACTTTGCGGACGCAGGATCGTAAAGCGCGTATGCGGGTTCGACTGCGCCAGCAGGTCGATCACCTCTTCGCTGGCCGCCTTGCTGCGGGCAAACTCACAGGCAAAACGGGCCGGACGGAACGTTTCCTGGATATCCCGATGGTGGTGATAGTCGAAGTAGAGCGACGGGGAGGAGATATGAATAAAGTTACGCACGCCCCAGGCAACGGCCCACTCGCCCAGACGGCGCGTGGCGCGCACGTTGGCGAGATCGAAGGCTTCCTGGGTTCCCCACGGAGAGGTAAAACTGGAGCAGTGCCACAGGGTGTCGATTCCGGCGAGCATCACTTTCGCCTGAGAGGAGACCAGCTCCGTCAGGTCGGCATGGACAAACTCTGCGCCCATTTTTTGCAGCAGCTTACCCATCGCCTCGTTGCGACCGGTAGCCCTGACGCTAATGCCTTTGTTGCGCAGAAATTCGACCGCATTTCGGCCTAAGCCGCTGGTCGCCCCGGTAACCAGTACCTTCATAACAATCCACTGTGTTGAAAAGAATTTCGTGCGCATTCTTTCGTGAATTACGGCGGGTTGCAATGGGAAAGGTGAAAGAAAGCGAGTTTTATTTAGTTCTTTTCCGTTTTTTGTTCTGCCAGTTGCGCAATCCGTTTTGCCATCCCGCGGAAGATAAACAGATGTGCGGGGATCATCAGTAACCAGTAGAACAGACCGGGCATCCCATGTGGGTGCCACCAGGCGCGGACGTCCAGTTCACGGCAATCGCCTTTGTCTTTCAGCGTGAAGCAGAGCCGTCCCAGCCCTGGCGCTTTCATGCCGAACAGCAGCGCCAGCTGTTTTTCCGGTTCGACGATGATGACTTTCCAGCTGTCGACCGTATCACCCACTTTGAGGTACGGCTGCGCAGGGCGGCCTTTCGCCAGCCGGTGGCCCACCAGCAGATCCATCGCTCCGCGTGTCTGCCAGAGAATATTGCCGAAGAAATAACGCTCTTTGCCGCCGATCTGGTTCACCACCTCCCACAGCGATGCCAGGCTGGCCGAGGTTTTCACCGTGCAGCCCGCCTGTTTCGGGTAATAACCGTACTCCGGCCGCCAGCGGGCAAACGCCTGCGCGTCGTAGCCCCAGTCGCTGGAGTTCACCAGCTTCTCTTCTTCTTTCAGGGTATGGCGTACCGCGTCGTCAAAACGGATCAGCGTTTGCGGAATTAATGCGCGCAGTTCGCCATCGTCCGCCAGCAGATCGTGCTTCAGCCCCTGGATCAGCGCTTTCGCTGTCGTCGGCGGCACCGAGGTAATAACGTTTAAAAACCACACGGAGATCCAGCGGGTCGGGAAGGGAACGGGGATGAGCCAGCGTCGGCGGCCGCTGACGCGCATAAAATGCTCGAACTGTTCCTGATAGCTCAACACCTCCGGCCCCGCGGCCTCAAGCACGCGGTGCCGTTCGGCGGGATGGTCCAGCAGCGCCACCAGGTAATGCAGCAGGTTTTCCAGGGCAATCGGCGTGGTGCGCGACCGCACCCAGCGCGGTGGGGTGAGCACCGGCAAGTTGTACACCATATCGCGCATCACTTCGAAGGCGGCAGAGCCCGCGCCGACGATGATCCCCGCCCGCAGTTCGGTGACGGGGATATCCGCACTGCGCAAGGTGTCCGCGGTAAGCTGACGGGCGCGCAGGTGGTCCGACTGCTCATTTTCGGGCACCTGGAGCGAGCTTAAAAAAATCACCTGCTTAACCGGCGTTTGCCGCAGGGCATCGCGGACGTTCAGGGCCACCTGACGTTCGTGGGCGATAAAATCGCCGCCTTCGCCCATGCTGTGCACCAGGTAATACAGCGTGTCGACCCCTTCCAGCAGCGCGGGCAGCGACTCAGGCCAGTTAAGGTCGACGTTGTGGCAGGTGACGCCAGGCAGGTTTAGTTTTTGCAGGCGTTCCGTGTTGCGTGCCGCCGCCAGCACCTGATGCCCCTGCTGGCTTAACGCCGTGGTCAGATGCTGACCGATATACCCGCTGGCACCGAGCACCAGAATACGTTGCGGCACGTTCTGCTCCTTAACGCTGTAAAAACGCCTGCCAGTGTTTCACGACGTCCAACAGCTGCTCGCGGCTGACGTCGAGATGCATCACCAGACGCACAACGGGTGACGCGTTGATCAGTACGCCACGCGCTTTCATGAACTCCCCAAGCGCAGCGGCGTGCTCATCACCCACGCGAACAAACAGCATGTTGGTGTCGTGTCGCATCACGTCGGCGCCAATTTCACGCAGTTGCCCGGCCATCCACGAGGCGTTGTCGTGATCGTCCTGCAGACGTGCCACGTTGTTTTTAAGGGCATACAGACCCGCTGCGGCCAGAATACCGGCCTGGCGCATGCCGCCGCCGGTCATCTTGCGCCAGCGGTTAGCGCGTTTGATGTAGTCCGCATCGCCCACCAGCAGAGAACCCACGGGGGTGCCCAGCCCTTTTGAGAGGCAGATGGTGAACGAGTCACAATATTGCGTAATCTCGTTCAGCTCGCAGCCGTAGGCTACCACGGCGTTAAAGATTCGTGCGCCGTCCACGTGCAAGCCGAGCCTGCGCCCGCGGGTAAATTCCCACGCCGCTTTGAGGTACTCGCGCGGCAGGACTTTGCCGTTGTGGGTGTTTTCAAGGCTGAGTAATTTGGTGCGGGCGAAGTGGATGTCGTCGGCTTTGATTTTTGCGGCGACCTTGTCGAGCGGGAGAGTGCCGTCCGGTGCGGCGTCGATCGGCTGCGGCTGAATGCTGCCGAGCACCGCCGCGCCGCCCGCTTCGTACAGGTAGTTATGCGCTCCCTGGCCGACGATGTACTCTTCACCGCGTTCGCAGTGGCTGAGCAGCGCCACCAGGTTGGCCTGCGTTCCGGTGGGCAGGAACAGGGCGGCCTCTTTACCGCTGAGTTCTGCGGCATAGCGCTGCAGTTCGTTGACCGTTGGATCGTCACCGTAGACGTCGTCCCCGACCGGGGCGGCCATCATCTCTTCGAGCATGGCGCGACTCGGACGGGTAACGGTATCACTGCGTAAATCAATCATTTCACATCCCTTTATTTTAAGAGGTCATGCGAAATGTTTTACCTGAGCCAGTTAGTTTTTGCCAGTTCGATCACTTCATCGCCGCGGCCGCTGATGATCGCCCGCAGCATGTAGAGGCTGAAGCCTTTGGCCTGCTCCAGCTTGATCTGCGGCGGGATGGCCAGCTCCTCTTTGGCGACCACCACATCCACCAGCACCGGGCCGTCGATGGAAAACGCCCGTTGCAGAGCTTCATCCACCTCGGAGGCTTTCTCCACGCGGATACCGGTTATGCCGCAGGCTTCGGCAATGCGGGCAAAGTTGGTGTCGTGCAGTTCGGTGCCGTCCGTCAGATAGCCCCCGGCCTTCATCTCCATCGCCACAAAGCCCAGCACGCTGTTATTGAAGACCACGATTTTCAGCGGCAACTTCATCTGCACCACCGACAGGAAATCGCCCATCAGCATGCTGAATCCGCCGTCACCGCACATCGCCACCACCTGACGCTCCGGGGCGGTGGCTTTGGCACCCAGCGCCTGTGGCATGGCGTTGGCCATCGAGCCGTGGTTGAACGAGCCGAGCAGGCGGCGTTTGCCGTTCATCTTCAGGTAGCGTGCCGCCCAGACGGTTGGCGTGCCGACGTCGCAGGTAAAGATGGCATCGTCGTCCGCGAAGTGGCTGATCTGCTGCGCGAGATACTGCGGGTGGATCGCTTTGTCGCTCGGTTTGGCGAGTTCGTCCAGCCCCTTACGCGCATCGCGGTAATCGCTCAGGGCTTTGTCGAGGAATTTACGATCCGTTTTCTCTTCCAGCAGCGGCAGCAGGGCGGCAAGGGTAGATTTAATGTCGCCCACCAGCGCCATATCGACCTTGCTGTGTGCACCGATGCTGGCCGGGTTAATATCGATCTGAATGATTTTGGCATCCGTCGGGTAGAACGCGCGATAGGGGAACTGGGTACCGAGCAGAATCAGCGTGTCGGCATTCATCATGGTATGGAAGCCGGACGAAAAACCGATCAGCCCGGTCATGCCCACGTCGTAAGGGTTATCGTACTCAACGTGCTCTTTGCCGCGCAGGGCATGAACAATGGGGGCTTTTAGCTTACCTGCAAATTCAAGGAGTTCCTTGTGCGCGCCAGCACAGCCGCTGCCGCACATCAGGGCGATATTGCTGGCGTAACGCAGCAGTTGCGCCAGTTTTTTCAGCTCCTCTTCCGCTGGGGTAACGACCGGCTGGGGGGCGTGATACCAGTGGGTGCTGGCCCCTTCGGGCGCAGCCTTGAGCGCCACATCCCCCGGGATCACGACCACAGAAACACCGCGGTTCAGCACCGCCTTGCGCATGGCTATCGCCAGAACCTGCGGGATCTGCTCCGGCGAGGACACCAGCTCGCAATAGTGGCTGCATTCACGGAACAGCTCCTGCGGATGCGTCTCCTGAAAATAGCCACTGCCGATTTCAGATGAGGGAATATGGGCGGCAATTGCCAGCACCGGCACGTGATTGCGGTGACAGTCGAACAGCCCGTTAATCAGGTGCAGGTTCCCTGGGCCACACGACCCGGCGCAGACGGCCAGTTCCCCGGTGAGCTGTGCTTCGGCCCCGGCGGCAAAGGCGGCGACCTCTTCATGACGGGTCGGCATCCATTCAATGGTTTTCATCTTGTTGAGGCTGTCGCTCAGCCCGTTCAGTGAATCGCCGGTTACGCCCCAGATACGTTTTACACCTGCCTGTTCAAGGGTCTTCGCTATGTATGCAGCCACGGTTTGTTTCATGGTTGTCCGTCTCCTTTTTGTGATATCGCTTACAAGCTTAGAAGAAAGTCACTGTATTGCCTGCACAATACCCCTCATTTCAGGGTGGTTTTCACCGGCAATGATTCGGCATAATCTGGCGACAGATTGGGTGAAAACGGGAATCATTTCAGATGGTTAAATCATTGTTAATTGCTGTAAACGAAAAGCTAACGTGCGACGATCTCGGCAAACTCTTGTTACGACTTGCCGTCGGTGGGCTGATGTTGTTTCACGGATTACACAAGTTATTTGGCGGTGTGGGCTTCATCAGCGGCCTGCTGGTGGAAAAAGGGCTGCCGGGGTTTATTGCTTACGGCGTATTGATTGGCGAATTGGTGGCACCGATCCTGATTATTGTCGGCCTCTTTACGCGCCCGGCGGCGCTGGTACTGGCGTTTACCATGATTGTGGCATGGCTGATGGTGGGCACGGGCAAAACCTTTGCACTCGATGCCGTTGGTGCGTGGGCCATTGAGAGCCTGGTGTATTTCTTTATCGGCTCGCTGGCGGTGGCGTTTTTAGGGGCAGGGCGGTACGCGGTAGGGAAAGGTCCTGCGTGGCGATAGGGTTGTTGTAGGTCGGGTAAACGTAGTGCCACCCGACAAAAAGCCCGGTGGCGCTGACGCTTACCGGGCCTACGATCGAACATTTAACGTTTATCGTTTATGCAAGGACCAGGTCCCCCTGCGGATGACATGAGCACGCCAGCACATAACCTTCAGCAATTTCTGCATCGGTCAGCGTCATGGTGCTGGTCACGCTGTACTCCCCGGAGACTACCTTCGTTTTACAGCAACCGCATACGCCCGCGCGACAGGCAGCTACCACCGGCACCTTATTGCTTTCCAGCGCCTCCAGCAGCGTGGTGCCGACGCGGCCAAAGAAGGTTTGTGCCGGTTGCAGTTTGGTGAACTGAATCCCGCTGGTTGCCGCCTCCGCCACCGGCGTGAAGAACTGCTCTTTGAAGAAGCGGGTTACGCCCAGGGCTTTCACTTCCTGTTCCACAATCTCCATATACGGTGCCGGGCCGCAGGTCATCACCGTACGGTTCGCTATATCGGGCACGCTTTGCAACAGCTCGCGGCTCAGACGTCCCTCGACAAAACCGTGCGTCGCGTTGTGCTCTGCCACCAGCGTCACCGGGTAGTTGCGCCACTCATCGGCAAAGATCACATCGTCCGGCGAGCGCACGCTGTAGATCACCTGCACGTCGGCCTGCGGGCGGTTTTTGGCCAGCCAGCGACGCATTGACATGATCGGCGTGACGCCACAGCCCGCGGCCAGCAGCAGGAATTTATCTTCGCTTTTGTCGTCACAGGTAAATTCCCCCTGAGCGTCAGACAGCCAGATGTAATCCCCGCGCTTGACGTCACGCGTGAGCCACTGCGAGCCTGCACCGTCATCGATGCGGCGGATAGTGAGCGTAATGTATTCGCTCACGCCCGGCGTCGAGGAGATCGTATAGGCGCGCAATGTGTCCGCGGAGTTGCGGACACTGACCAGCGCATACTGACCGGCACGGTACGGGTAGTAGTCATGGCACAGCAGCGACAGCGTCCACACATCCGGCGTCTCCTTATGGATGTGATGAACCTGCATCCGCCACGGGCATTGAGAGGTTGGCATGGTCATGAAATACTCCTTACGCGCTCAGCAGTTGCTGCATATCTTCTTCTACGGTGGTCACGGAACGCAGACCGAATTTCTCGTTCAGCACGGCCAGCAGGTCCGGCGTCAGGAAGCCTGGCGCGGTTGGGCCGGTGACGATATTGGTAACGCCCAAAGAGAGCAGGGTCAGCAGGATCACAATCGCTTTCTGCTCGAACCAGGAGAGCACCAGCGACAGCGGCAGATCGTTCACGCCGCAGCCCAGTTTCTCCGCCAGCGTGACCGCCAGAATGATGGCTGAATAGGCATCGTTACACTGACCAGCATCCACCAGACGCGGCAGCCCTTCGATGTTGCCGAAGTCCAGCTTGTTGAAACGGTATTTACCGCAGGCCAGCGTCAGGATCAGGCAATCTTCCGGCACGCGGGTGGCGAAATCGGTGAAGTAGTTACGCTCACCGCGCGCGCCGTCACAGCCGCCAATCAGGAAGATGTGGCGCAGTTTTTCACGGCTGACGAGGTCAATCAGCGAGTCTGCGGCGCCGAGCAGCGTTTCGCGACCAAAACCGACAGTGATCAGGTGCGGAATTTCGCTGTACGGGAAGCCCGCCATCTGCTGCGCCTGGGCGATCACCGGACCGAAATCGTCACCTTCAAGGTGGCTCACGCCCGGCCAGCCGACGATGCTGCGGGTCCAGATGCGGTCATCATACGCGCCGATGGTCGGGTCGATGATGCAGTTAGAGGTCATCACAATTGGGCCCGGGAAGCGGGCGAACTCAACCTGCTGATTCTGCCAGCCGCTGCCGTAGTTCCCGATCAGATGTTTGAATTTACGCAGTTCCGGGTAGCCGTGTGCGGGCAGCATTTCGCCGTGGGTATAGACGTTAACGCCGGTGCCTTCGGTCTGCTTCAGCAGGTTGTAGAGATCTTTCAGGTCGTGGCCGGAGATGAGAATACATTTGCCTTCGGTCGCTTTCACATTGACCTGCGTTGGCGTTGGATGACCGTAGGTGCTGGTTTCACCGGCATCCAGAATGCTCATCACTTTGAAGTTCATCTGGCCGATTTCCATGGAGCACTCAAGCAGCGCATTCATATCGGCAGGCCAGGTGCCCAGCCACGCCATGATTTTGTGGTACTGCGCGTAGATGTCGTTATCGTACTGGCCAAGCACGTGCGCGTGCTCCATATAGGCTGCGGCACCTTTCAGGCCGTACAGGCACAGCAGGCGCAGGCCGAGAATGTTCTCGCCAATCGCCGCTTTGTCTTTGTTCGGGGTAAATTCTGCGGCCTGACGCTGTAATTCGCCCAGGTCGTCACTCACCAGCTGCAGTTCTGACATCGGGTTGTCCACGCGGGCGCTGGCATCGGCATTCAGGCACTGCGCTTTCAGCGCTTCGCGCAGGGCAATCGCTTCACGGGCGTACCCGACAATGCGCGGCGAATCAAAGTTAACGTTAGTCAGCGTGGAGAAAAAGGCGCGCGGCGCAAAGCTGTCTACGTAGTGGTCGACAATACCGTACTCGCGGGCTTTGAATGCCCAGGCGGAAAGCCCCTGCAGGGCAGCAATCAGCAGATCCTGCAGGTCTGATGTTTCTGCGGTTTTACCGCACATACCCTGCGCGTAAGAACAGCCATTGCCTGCCGGGGTACGGATAGTTTGTTCACATTGCACACAAAACATAATCACACCTGTTAAAGTTATATTTGATATACATGTTTAAGGTTATGCCTGTGTCCGGGCGGTGAAAAGGGCTTTTTTGACAAAGTAGAGGGAGATTGATTTAGCGCAATTTTGGCGGCAGGAACCCTACCGCCAGAGAGGTATCAGGCGGAGAAAAAGGCCATCAGAACAGGCACCAGCAGGCTCAGAATAAAGCCGTGTACGATGGCGGCGGGCACCATTTCCAGCCCGCCAGAGCGTTGTAATACCGGCAGGGTAAAGTCCATCGACGTCGCCCCGCTCAGACCCAGCGCGGTAGAGCGGCTGCGGCGAACCAGACCCGGGATCAGCATGATGGCGATTAACTCCCGCGCCAGGTCGTTAAAGAAGGCGGCGCTGCCAATAACAGGGCCAAACGACTCGGTTAGCAGAATACCGGAGAGGGAATACCAGCCAAATCCGGAGGCCATGGCCAGGCCGGTTTTGAGCGGCAGGTCGAGAATCAAGGCGTTAATGACGCCTGCTACCATTGAACTGGCGACCACAATAACGGCAACAATCATTCCCCGACGATTCAGGACAATCTGTTTCAGGGTCATGCCATTATTGCGTAGCTGGATACCAATAAGGAACAGCAGGAAGATCAGGGTATATTCGCTGGCTTCGGTGGCGTGCTGCAAAAAAGGCCATCCGGTGAGTCCAAGGACAAAACCGAGCACCACGACGCCGCACAGTTTTAATGATTCCAGCGCCATCGCAATTCGGGAAGGCAGTTTTTCCTGATGGTGATGATTTTTCCACGGAATAGTGCGTTCAAGCCAGAATAAGGCGGCGATATTGCAGAGCAAAATAACCACAACAGTGACCGCAGAATAATGCAGGATGGAAAGCAGATTGGTCGCCAGGTTATCCAGAAAGGCCAGGCTAATCCCCATAAAGAACAGAATGACGTAAACAATCCAGCTGAGAAAACGGTTGATAAGCCGTAATGCCGATGCCTGATGCAGCGGGATAAGATAGCCCACAATCAGGGGCAGCAAAATAATGAGGAGTCCTGAGAACATGAACAACCGGTCCTTGTGAGTAGCTGTTGAGCGCCAGAGACACTACCCAATAAAGGCTGTTCAGTAAAGCGGCAAAAGAAAGCCGGGTGGCGGCTGCGCCTTACCCGGCCTGTTACCTTCACCCTGGCCCTCTCCCACAGGGAGAGGGAGGGAAAGATTAATCGCGTTTTTCCAGCAGGGTGCGATACAGCACGCCGCCCAGAATACCGCCGACGATCGGCATTACCCAGAACAGCCACAGCTGCTCAAGTGCCCAACCGCCCTGGAAGATGGCGACGGCGGTGCTGCGCGCCGGGTTCACCGAGGTGTTGGTCACCGGAATGGAGATCAGGTGAATAAGCGTCAGTGCCAGACCAATAGCGATAGGCGCGAAGCCCGCAGGGGCGTATTTGTCGGTCGCGCCGTGGATCACCAGCAGGAAGCCGGCGGTCAGCACAATTTCAATCACAATGGCAGAGAGCATAGAGTAGCCGCCAGGCGAGTGCTCACCGAAGCCGTTGGAAGCAAAACCGCTGGCTGCGGCGTCAAAGCCGGCTTTACCGCTGGCAATCACGTACAGCACCGCGGCAGCAATAATACCGCCCACAACCTGAGCGACAATATAGCCAATGACCTCTTTAGCCGGGAAGCGACCACCAGCCCATAAGCCTAATGTCACGGCCGGGTTAAAATGACCACCGGAAATATGTCCCACGGCGAAGGCCATGGTTAATACCGTTAAACCAAATGCCAGCGCGACGCCGACAAAACCAATGCCGAGTTCCGGAAATGCTGCTGCCAGAACGGCACTACCGCAGCCACCAAACACCAGCCAGAATGTACCAAAGCATTCTGCTGCTAATTTTCTGAACATAACCACCTCAATTAACTACCGCACGCTTTCCCGCGCGCGGGATATATCGCCATAAAGGGATGACGACTCAAAGAGCCATTATTTTAGAAACCAACAACACCCCTTCGCCACTTAAATAAATTCGGATAATTTGAATCGCCACGGGTTTAACAGACACCTCAGAGTCATTTAAGATGGCTTAAAGAGAGGTGCCCATGAGCGGTAAGCGTTATCCCGAAGAGTTTAAAACTGAAGCAGTCAAACAGGTTGTTGATCGCGGTTATTCTGTTGCCAGCGTTGCAACACGTCTCGATATCACCACCCACAGCCTTTACGCCTGGATAAAGAAGTACGGTCCGGATTCTTCCGCTAATAAAGAACAGTCAGATGCTCAGGCCGAGATCCGCCGTCTCCAGAAAGAGCTGAAGCGGGTTACCGACGAACGGGACATATTAAAAAAAGCCGCGGCGTACTTCGCAAAGCTGTCCGACTGAGGTACGCCTTTATCCGTGACAACACCTGTTGCTGGCCTGTTCGCCTGCTCTGTCGGGTGCTGGATGTTCATCCCAGTGGTTTTTACGCCTGGCTTCAGCAGCCGCATTCACAACGCCATCAGGCAGACCTGAGACTGACAGGACAGATTAAACAGTTCTGGCTGGAATCGGGATGCGTCTATGGTTATCGCAAAATCCATCTGGATCTGCGGGACAGCGGGCAACAGTGCGGAGTGAACAGAGTCTGGCGACTGATGAAACGTGTCGGGATAAAGGCTCAGGTCGGATACCGGAGCCCGCGGGCACGTAAAGGCGAGGCCAGTATCGTGTCGCCCAACAGGCTCCAGCGACAGTTCAATCCGGATGCTCCGGATAAGCGTTGGGTAACGGACATAACCTACATCAGGACCCACGAAGGCTGGCTGTATCTTGCCGTGGTTGTTGATCTGTTCTCACGCAAAATTATCGGCTGGTCCATGCAATCCCGGATGACAAAGGACATTGTCCTGAACGCACTGCTGATGGCTGTATGGCGCCGTAATCCCCAAAAACAGGTGCTGGTTCATTCGGATCAGGGCAGTCAGTACACAAGCCATGAGTGGCAGTCGTTCCTGAAATCACACGGCCTGGAGGGCAGCATGAGCCGTCGCGGTAACTGCCATGATAATGCGGTTGCAGAAAGCTTTTTCCAGTTGTTGAAACGCGAACGGATAAAGAAAAAGAGCTACGGAACGCGGGAAGAAGCCCGCAGCGATATTTTTGATTACATCGAAATGTTTTATAACAGTAAGCGTCGGCATGGTTCCAGCGATCAGATGTCACCGACAGAATATGAAAACCAGTATTATCAACGGCTAGGAAGTGTCTAGATTATCCGTGGCGATTCAATTTGATTTAAGGCAATGTGATGTCAATCCTTGTTCAAACTGGAGGTGAATAGATCATAGTCCAATTTGCGGGCAATAGTTTGTGGTGCTATTGAGACTATTTCAAATGAAACCTTGCACGTAAATTCTGAATTTTTCGTGCTGAGACAAAATAATCAGGAGGCCTGACAGTGTTCTGCGCGGCATCCTCCCGCTATACTGCTGATAACTTAAAGGAAAAAGTGATCATTTCTCGGGGGATGTATGCTTCTCGAACGTGTGGAAATTGTCGGGTTTCGCGGTATAAACCGTCTGTCACTCCAGTTGGAGCAGAATAACGTCCTCATCGGCGAGAACGCCTGGGGTAAGTCCAGCCTGCTGGATGCGCTGACGCTGCTGCTTTCGCCCGAAGGCGATTTGTATCACTTCGTTCATGATGATTTCTGGTTTCCACCCGGCGATGTCAACGGCCGCGAGAAGCATCTCCATATCATTCTGACGTTCCGCGAATCCGAGCCGGGGCGTCACCGGGTGCGTCGCTTCCGCCCGATGTCACCGTGCTGGGTTCAGAGCGACGATGGCTTCCACCGTATTTTTTATCGTCTGGAAGGCGAGATGTCAGAGAATGAAGGGGTGCTGACCCTGCGTGAATTTCTCGACCAGAAAGGCAACCCCATCCCGCTGGACAATATCGACGAGCTGGCCCGGCATCTGATTCGTTTGATGCCGGTGCTACGCTTGCGCGATGCGCGTTTTATGCGGCGTATCCGTAACGGTACCGTGCCGCATATGCCGGAAGTAGAAGTCACCGCCCGCGAGCTTGATTTCCTGGCACGCGAGCTGGTTTCGCGTCCGCAAAATCTCACCGATGGGCAAATCCGCCAGGGGCTCTCTGCCATGGTGCAACTGCTGGAGCACTATTTTTCCGAGCAAGGAACCTCGCAGTCGCGCCATCGTCTGATGCGCCGTCGATCCCATGATGAGCAACGAAGCTGGCGCTATCTCGATATCATTAACCGGATGATCGACCGGCCCGGCGGACGCACTCATCGGGTGATTTTGCTGGGGCTATTTTCCACCCTTCTGCAGGCCAAGGGAACCGTTCGTCTGGATCGCGATGCGCGTCCGCTGCTGCTGGTGGAAGATCCGGAAACACGTCTGCACCCCATCATGCTCTCCGTTGCCTGGCACCTGCTGAATCTGCTGCCGCTTCAGCGCATTACCACCACCAATTCCGGCGAGTTGTTGTCGCTGACGCCGGTCGAGTATGTTTGCCGCCTGGTGCGTGAATCATCGCGCGTTTCTGCTTACCGGCTGGGGCCGGGAGGGATGAATGCCGAGGATGGTCGCCGTATTGCGTTTCATATCCGCTTTAATCGCGCCTCGTCGCTTTTTGCCCGCTGCTGGCTTCTGGTGGAGGGGGAAACCGAGACCTGGGTCATCAACGAGCTGGCGCGCCAGTGCGGCCACCATTTTGATGCGGAGGGGATTAAGGTCATCGAGTTTGCGCAGTCAGGATTAAAGCCGCTGATCAAATTCGCCCGGCGGATGGGCATAGAATGGCATGTGCTGGTCGACGGCGATGAGGCAGGTAAAAAATACGCATCCACCGTGCGCAGCCTGTTGAACGATGAGCGAGAAGAAGAGCGGGACCATTTAACCATGCTGCCCGCCATGGACATGGAGCACTTTATGTACCGCCAGGGGTTCGATGACGTGTTCCACAGGATAGCGATGGTGCCGGTTGATGTGCCGATGAACATGCGGCGCGTGATCGCCAAAGCGATCCACCGCTCTTCAAAACCGGATTTAGCCATTGAAGTGGCAACAGAAGCAGGGCGGAGAGGGATCGAATCGGTGCCTACGCTGCTGCGTAAAATGTTCTCCCGCGTCCTGTGGCTGGCACGCGGGAAAGCCGATTAACGCCGGGTTGCCTGGGTGACCTGCTCCGTCAGGCTATCCAGCAGCTCATAGCGGCGGCGATATTCCGCGCGTTTTTTACTGGCAATCTCTTCCATGGACTTACGCGGCATGGCAAGCGGCAGTTCAAAGTTACCGTTATCCTGTTTGTGTCCGCCGAGGGAGATCCAGAAGCTGTCGTAATCAGCCAGCAGTTTCCCCTCTTTTTTCTTGCGATATCGCCAGCTGCGATAGATGTGGGTGGCATTACTCACCGCCACAATCTGCTCCACCGGAAAGGCGCTGCCGAGCGTCATGACAGCTTCAACCAGCAGTCGTTTCGGGAAAAGGCCATGGCACGCCTTGGTGGCCTTCTGGATCAGCTCATGCGGAACGTGGGCTTTCGCCCCCTGCAGACCGCCGATAAAGAGTGTGCTTTTGCCTTCAAACGGGCACAGCGTAAACGTTATTTCCGCCAGCACGGTATCCTGATGGTCACTGAAAAAGAGGGTAGCTTCTCCCTCTTTATCCAGGAACGCATCGGCGCACAACCGAACGGTAAACTGCTGTTCATCCTTACCGGTTAAGGTCAGGAGCGTCACGCCCTGCTTAGAAAGATAGCCTTTGAGCAGCGCGGCCGGCAGGTGGTCACTCATGGTCTGGTAGTGCCAGTTCAGGGCTTCCAGCGCATGCGGGCGATCCATATTCACGGTCAGCCAAGGGCGATGCAGGCGACAGGGCAGGCCAGGCTGGACCTGCAGCATTTGCATCAAACGGGGCTGCTTTGCCAGGCTTGAGAGCAGACGTGCGGTGCTGAGCGGCGTCGCCAGCGTGCGAAGCGCAAACTTACGTCGATAGGCGGGGTTTTGCCATGCCAGGCCCGGCGTAATGGCGCCAGTGACCAGACTTTTAAACAGCTGCCAGCCGGATTTAGGCTGCGACAGAGTGGAATACGGTGTATCGACGATGGAAGACATGTGAGATCCTGCTTCTTATGGAATGGCGTTATTTCAGCAGGCCCTTTGTCAACGTTGTGTCAACAAATCCAGGCATTTCCTGAATTCAGGGGTTTCGTTGAGGAGTGGTTTAGATAGAATCGACGTTGATGTAAGCCAGAATAATTATTTGGAATATTTATGAACCTTAAGGGAAAACGCAGAAAGTGGTTTCTGCTGCTGGCGATAGTGGTGATAGCGGGCGGATACTGGTTATGGCAAGTGCTCAACGCGCCGGTTCCGCAGTATCAAACGCTGATCGTCCGTCCGGGTGAATTGCAGCAAAACGTGCTGGCGACCGGCAAACTTGATGCGCTGCGCAAGGTTGACGTGGGCGCACAGGTTAGCGGGCAGTTAAAAACGCTGTCCGTTGAGATTGGCGATAAGGTGAAAAAGGGGCAGCTGCTCGGCGTTATCGACCCGGAACAGGCTGAAAACCAGATCCGGGAAGTGGAAGCCACGCTGATGGAGCTGCGCGCACAGCGTGCGCAGGCGCTGGCGGAACGTAATCTTGCCCAGGTGACCCTGACGCGTCAGCAGGCGCTGGCTAAAACACAGGCGATCTCGAAACAGGATCTCGACACGGCCGCCACCGAACTGGCGGTGAAACAGGCGCAGATTGGCACTATTGACGCGCAAATCAAGCGCAACCAGGCCTCGCTGGATACGGCGAAAACCAACCTCGATTATACGAAGATTGTGGCGCCCATGGCCGGGGAAGTGACCCAGATCACCACGCTTCAGGGTCAGACGGTGATTGCCGCCCAACAGGCGCCGAACATTCTGACGCTGGCGGACATGAGCACTATGCTGGTGAAAGCGCAGGTTTCCGAGGCGGATGTTATCCATCTTAAGCCGGGGCAGAACGCCTGGTTTACCGTACTGGGCGATCCGCAGACGCGCTATGAAGGCGTGCTGAAGGACATTCTACCCACGCCGGAAAAAGTGAACGATGCGATCTTCTACTATGCCCGTTTTGAAGTCCCCAACCCGCAGGGCGTGCTGCGTCTGGATATGACCGCGCAGGTCCATATTCAGCTGACCGGCGTCAAAAACGTGCTGACCGTTCCGCTCTCTGCGCTGGGGGAATCCGCCGGGGATAACCGCTATAAGGTGAAGGTGCTACGCAACGGCGAAACGCGCGAGCGTGAAGTGGTGATTGGCGCACGCAACGATACCGACGTGGTGGTGGTGAAAGGGCTGGAAGAGGGTGACGAGGTTGTCACCAGCGAAACCCTGCCCGGAGCGGCGAAATGACGGCGTTGCTTGAGCTGACTGACATTCGTCGCAGCTATCCGTCGGGCGATGGTCCGGTGGAGGTGCTGAAGGGCATCTCCCTGCGCGTGGAAGCGGGCGAGATGGTGGCGATTGTCGGCGCGTCGGGGTCCGGTAAATCGAGGCTGATGAACATTCTTGGCTGTCTGGATAAACCGACCAGCGGCACCTACCGCGTGGCCGGAACGGACGTTTCCACTCTGGACGGCGACGCGCTGGCAAAGCTGCGTCGGGAACACTTCGGCTTTATCTTTCAGCGTTACCATCTGCTCTCTCACCTGAGTGCGGCGCAGAACGTGGAGGTCCCGGCGGTCTATGCAGGTGTGGAGCGTAAGAAACGCCTTGCGCGCGCGCAGGCGCTGTTAACGCGTCTTGGCCTGGCGGAGCGGGTAGATTATCAGCCCTCGCAGCTTTCTGGCGGTCAGCAGCAGCGCGTGAGTATTGCCCGTGCGCTGATGAACGGCGGGCAGGTGATCCTGGCCGATGAACCCACCGGAGCGCTCGACAGCCATTCCGGTGAAGAGGTGATGGCGATCCTCCATCAGCTTCGCGATCAGGGGCACACGGTCATTATCGTGACTCACGATCCGCAGGTGGCGGCGCAGGCTGAGCGCATTATCGAGATCCACGACGGCGAGCTGGTGAGCAACCCGCCGCCGCGTGCGTCCAGAGCGGCCGCGCCAAAAGAAGCCTTGCCTGCTGCAACCGGCTGGGGACAGTTTTCCAGCGGTTTTCGCGAGGCGCTGACCATGGCCTGGCTGGCGATGGCGGCCAATAAAATGCGCACCCTGCTGACCATGCTTGGGATCATCATCGGTATTGCATCGGTGGTGTCGATTGTGGTGGTGGGCGATGCAGCCAAACAGCTGGTGCTGGCGGATATCCGCGCTATCGGGACCAACACCATTGACGTCTATCCCGGGAAAGACTTTGGTGATGACGAACCGCAGTATCAGCAGGCGTTGAAATACGACGACCTGGCGGCCATTCAGAAACAGCCGTGGGTCAATTCGGCGACGCCTGCCGTGTCGCAAAACCTTCGCCTGCGCGTGGGTAACGTGGACGTTGCCGCCAGCGCGAACGGCGTCAGCGGAGATTATTTTAACGTCTACGGCATGACCTTCAGCGAAGGGGCGACCTTCAACGCCGAACAGCTGGCGGGCAGGGCGCAGGTGGTGGTACTGGACGCGAACTCGCGCAGACAGCTCTTCCCCAATAAAACCAACGTCGTGGGCGAAGTGATCCTTGTAGGGAACATGCCAGCCACCGTGATTGGCGTGGCGGAAGAGAAGCAGTCCATGTTTGGTAGCAGCAAGATCCTGCGGGTCTGGCTACCGTACAGCACCATTTCCGGGCGGATTATGGGGCAGTCGTGGCTGAACTCCATCACCGTGCGCGTGAAGGAGGGCTACGACAGCGCGCTGGCCGAACAGCAGCTTGAGCGGCTCTTAACCCTGCGTCACGGGAAGAAGGATTTCTTCACCTGGAATATGGACGGCCTCTTGAAAACGGCGGAAAAGACCACACGTACTCTTCAGCTGTTCCTCACGCTGGTGGCGGTGATTTCGCTGGTCGTTGGCGGTATCGGGGTGATGAATATCATGCTGGTCTCGGTGACGGAACGTACCCGGGAAATTGGTATTCGCATGGCGGTTGGGGCCAGAGCCAGCGACGTGCTGCAGCAATTTTTGATTGAAGCGGTGCTGGTGTGTCTGGTGGGCGGCGCCATGGGGATTGCGCTGTCGATGATGATCGCCTTTGCCCTGCAGATTTTCTTACCCGGCTGGGAGATTGGGTTTTCACCGGTGGCCATTCTTACCGCATTTTTATGCTCGACCTTTACCGGCATCTTGTTTGGCTGGCTGCCAGCCCGCAACGCGGCGCGGCTGGATCCGGTGGATGCGCTGGCTCGGGAATAACCCGAAAATAAAAATGCCAGCCGATCGGGCTGGCATTTTGACTGCAGGATGTACACAATAAAACAGAGAGCTAAGCAACCGTTTCTGCTTCAATCGGTACGATAAGGCTTGCGTGATTGCCTTTGGGTCCCTGATGTACATCGAACCGGACGGACTGCCCGGCTTTGAGCGTTCTGTAACCATCCATCTGAATGGTGGAATAGTGAGCGAATATATCCTCGCCGCCGCCTTCGGGGCAGATGAAGCCAAACCCTTTGGCGTTGTTGAACCACTTAACAGTACCCATTTCCATGCTTCGACATCCTTCGTAAATCTTATAAGTTAAGATGGAATGAACCGGTGGTGGAGTGGGGGCTGTTCAAAACCTCGCCATCTCACGCTTGTACAATTTAGAGAATCGAAAGACATCGTCAAGCGTTTGGCGCTGGAGATGGGACAATAATCAACCAAAGTTTGAAGCAGTTAACGCTATTGCAACAGTTTGTGACAGACATCGCGGATGACAGTAATAGATGATTGTTATCTAACATCTGAGGTAGATTCAAAGTGGTTATGCAAAATGGGTAAGACCAACGACTGGCTGGATTTTGACCAGCTGGCGGAAGACAAAGTGCGTGACGCGCTAAAACCGCCATCTATGTATAAAGTTATGTTAATGAACGATGATTACACGCCGATGGAATTTGTTATTGACGTGCTACAAAAGTTCTTTTCTTATGATGTAGAACGTGCAACGCAACTGATGCTTACCGTTCATTATCGTGGCAAAGCTATCTGCGGCATCTTTACCGCCGAGGTGGCGGAAACCAAAGTGGCGATGGTGAACGACTATGCGAGGGAGAACGAGCATCCGTTGCTGTGTACGCTGGAAAAGGCCTGATAAGGCATAAAATTGGGGGAGGTGCCTATGCTCAATCAAGAACTGGAACTCAGTTTAAATATGGCTTTCGCCAGAGCGCGTGAGCACCGACATGAGTTTATGACCGTCGAGCATTTACTGCTCGCGCTGCTTAGCAACCCATCTGCCCGCGAAGCGCTGGAAGCCTGCTCCGTGGATCTGGTGGCGCTACGTCAGGAACTCGAAGCCTTCATCGAACAAACGACACCGGTGCTGCCAGCCAGTGAAGAAGAGCGCGACACACAGCCGACGCTCAGCTTCCAGCGTGTGCTGCAGCGCGCGGTATTCCACGTCCAGTCTTCCGGACGTAGCGAAGTGACGGGCGCAAACGTCCTGGTCGCCATCTTCAGCGAGCAGGAGTCGCAGGCGGCCTACCTGCTGCGCAAACACGAAGTCAGCCGACTTGATGTGGTTAACTTTATTTCCCACGGCACGCGCAAAGACGAGCCTAACCAGGCATCGGATCCCAGCAATCAGGTCAATAACAATGAAGAGCAAGCAGGCGGGGAGGATCGTATGGAAAACTTCACCACCAACCTTAATCAGCTTGCTCGCGTTGGCGGTATCGACCCGC
The DNA here is from genome assembly GCF_000025565.1 of Enterobacter cloacae subsp. cloacae ATCC 13047. NCBI lineage: Bacteria > Pseudomonadati > Pseudomonadota > Gammaproteobacteria > Enterobacterales > Enterobacteriaceae > Enterobacter > Enterobacter cloacae. Next base: position 2,822,309 of record NC_014121.1, on the reverse strand, counting down.
TGATTGGTCGCGATAAAGAGCTGGAGCGCGCGATTCAGGTGCTGTGCCGTCGCCGCAAAAATAACCCGCTGCTGGTGGGGGAATCGGGCGTGGGTAAAACCGCGATTGCCGAAGGTCTCGCCTGGCGCATTGTGCAGGGCGACGTACCGGAAGTAATTGCCGATTGCACCATCTACTCGCTGGATATCGGCTCTTTGCTGGCGGGCACCAAATACCGTGGTGATTTTGAAAAACGCTTCAAGGCGCTGTTAAAACAGCTGGAGCAGGATACCAACAGCATCCTGTTTATCGATGAAATACATACCATCATCGGTGCGGGTGCCGCCTCGGGTGGCCAGGTGGACGCCGCTAACCTGATCAAACCGCTGCTCTCCAGCGGCAAGATCCGGGTGATTGGCTCGACCACTTACCAGGAGTTCAGCAACATTTTTGAGAAGGATCGTGCCCTGGCACGTCGCTTCCAGAAAATCGATGTCACTGAACCGTCCGTCGAGGAAACGGTGCAGATCATCAACGGCCTGAAACCGAAGTATGAAGCGCACCACGACGTGCGTTACACCGCGAAAGCGGTGCGTGCGGCGGTGGAGCTGGCGGTGAAATACATCAACGATCGTCATCTGCCGGATAAGGCGATTGACGTGATTGACGAGGCAGGGGCGCGTGCGCGTCTGATGCCAGCCAGCAAGCGTAAGAAAACCGTCAACGTGGCGGATATTGAGTCCGTAGTGGCTCGTATCGCGCGCATTCCTGAGAAGAGCGTTTCTCAGAGCGATCGCGACACGCTGCGTACCCTTGGCAATCGTCTGAAGATGCTGGTCTTTGGTCAGGATAAAGCCATTGAGGCCTTAACCGAAGCGATCAAGATGGCCCGTGCCGGACTTGGGCATGAGCATAAGCCTGTCGGTTCGTTCCTGTTCGCCGGTCCAACCGGTGTCGGGAAAACCGAAGTAACGGTGCAGCTCTCCAAAGCGCTGGGTATTGAACTGCTGCGCTTTGATATGTCCGAGTATATGGAGCGTCACACCGTCAGCCGTCTGATTGGTGCGCCTCCGGGATACGTGGGCTTTGACCAGGGCGGTCTGCTCACCGACGCGGTGATCAAGCATCCACATGCGGTACTGCTGCTCGATGAAATCGAGAAAGCGCACCCGGACGTGTTCAACATCCTGCTGCAGGTGATGGACAACGGGACGCTGACCGACAACAACGGGCGCAAGGCGGACTTCCGTAACGTGGTGCTGGTGATGACCACCAACGCCGGTGTCCGTGAAACCGAGCGTAAATCCATCGGCCTGATCCACCAGGATAACAGCACCGATGCGATGGAAGAGATCAAGAAGATCTTTACGCCGGAGTTCCGCAACCGTCTGGACAACATTATCTGGTTCGATCACCTGTCTACCGAGGTGATCCATCAGGTGGTGGACAAGTTCATCGTCGAACTGCAGGTTCAGCTTGATCAGAAAGGCGTGTCGCTGGAAGTGAGTCAGGAGGCCCGCACCTGGCTGGCTGAAAAAGGCTACGACCGTGCGATGGGTGCCCGTCCGATGGCGCGTGTGATTCAGGACAACCTGAAGAAACCGCTGGCGAACGAACTGCTGTTTGGCTCGCTGGTGGACGGCGGCCAGGTGACGGTGGCACTGGATCAGGCGAAGAATGAACTGACGTACGATTTCCAGAGTGCGGCGAAGCACAAGCCGGAAGCGGCTCACTGATTTCTTACGTAGGTCTAAAAACCGGGCAACAGCCCGGTTTTTTATGCCTGCTTTTCTCCCTCTCCCGGTGGGAGAGGGGCGGGGTGAGGGCAACAGCCTGCAGAGGAATTTTGCGAGGCGCTTTCCAGTTTCGTTCGATGTTGGTTCTGGATAAATCCACAGCCATAAATTGGCGCCTCTGTACAACCGTGGAAGACAATACACCAACACTGAAGCCATGAATAAAAAAGGCCGGGATTATCCCGGCCTTTTTTAATATTCATCTGCCATTACAGGCGAAAACAATTAGCGACTACGGAAGACAATGCGGCCTTTGCTCAGGTCGTACGGGGTCAGTTCAACAGTCACTTTGTCGCCCGTCAAAATGCGGATATAGTTTTTGCGCATTTTACCGGAGATGTGCGCAGTTACCACGTGACCGTTTTCCAGCTCTACGCGAAACATGGTGTTAGGCAACGTATCAAGTACGGTACCCTGCATTTCAATATTGTCTTCTTTGGCCATCTAATCCTCTGGGGTATCACTACCAAGTTTTGAACCGGCAAGATAATGCCGAAATTCATCAATTAAGTAAAGAATTGCGCGTTTAAAACGCAGCAAAACAGTTTCGGCGCATTGCCCAAGCGTCACGGTACAACCGAACGGAAAGCGCATTCGTAAAGGGGATACAACAGGATAAACGTCAGGACGTTATCTGAAGCGAAGGTCCCAAACGGCGGCGGGGCAACAGGCAGAAGCTACTCTGCGGCATAATTATAACACCCTCATAAAAAATATGCGGAAAACATTTAGACATTGGGCATAAAGAGTGTCCGCGGTACCCAAAAATCGCGCGGCAGCTTCTCCTGACGGCAGTTATCCAGGTGCTCAATGTAGTGGCGGCGGGAGATTTCAACCGCACCGAGGGAGGCGGTATGCTCGTTCAGAACCTGACAATCCAGCAACTGCCCGCCGCGCTGAGCAAACTCCTGGCAGAAAACCAGCAGGGCCGTTTTCGAGGCGTTTACCGCCCGGGAGAACATCGACTCACCGCAGAACAACGTCCCCTGCGCGACGCCGTACATACCGCCAACAAGTTCGCCACCTTCCCACACCTCAATGGAGTGGGCGTAGCCAAGCTCGTGCAGTTGATGATAGGCAGTGATGATATCGCGGGTGATCCATGTCCCCTCATGACGGTCTTCCGCACACCCTTCTATCACCTGACCGAAGGCGTGATTCAATGTGACCCGGTACGGTGATTTTGCGTGGAAACGCTTCATGCTGCGGCTCAGGTGAAACTGCGTGGGCCAGAGCACGGCGCGCGGATCGGGAGACCACCATAAAATAGGGTCACCAGGTGAAAACCACGGGAATATGCCGCGCTGGTAGGCCATCAGGAGCCGGGCAGGGCTGAGATCGCCGCCAAGTGCCAGCAGCCCATTGGGTTCACGCAGCGCTCCCTCTGGCGACGGGAACGCAATGTTATGACGAGAAAGCTGGACCAGGCGCATGACAGCAAAACTCCAGTACGCGAGTGAGGACGCTACAAATATAGTCTACAGACGCTGTTTAAACTGGTAGTAGCGACCCTGTTTCGTCAACAGCTCTGCGTGACTACCTTGCTCAATAATGTGTCCGTTGTCCATCACAATTATCCGATCAAAACTTGCCAGTCCACGCAGGCGGTGTGTCACCATCAGGACGGTTTTACCGGCCATAACATTCGCAAGTAAATCAAGGATCTGGCTTTCAGTTGTCGCATCAAGCCCTTCTGTGGGCTCGTCGAGCAACATCAGCGGCGCATCATGCAGCAGCGCGCGCGCAATCGCCAGACGACGCAGCTCACCGCCAGAGAGTTGACGACCGCCTTCACCCAGCCAGCTGTTCAGGCCATCGTCTTCAAGCAGCTTATGCAGCCCGACCTGCTCCAGCATGGCGCGGAGTACGTCATCAGTGGCCTCCGGTGCAGCCAGCTGCAGGTTATCGCGCAGCGTGGCGCTGAAGAGATGAACGCGCTGCGGAACCACGCTGACGGTTTTGCGCAGCGCCTGTTCGCTGAAGTCTGCCAGCGGAGTTCCGTTAAACTGAATCTGACCTTGCTGTGGATCCCAGGCTCGCGTTAACAGTTGCAAAAGCGTGGATTTGCCGCAGCCGGTACGGCCGAGGATCGCAATCCGCTGACCCGCATCCACAGCGAGGCTAATGCCTTCCAGCGCATTCTGTGCCTGCTTGTCATAGGCGAAGGTGACGTTATTGAGTGTCAGGGCAACCTGCTCAGGCGTGGCCGTTTGCTCTGCGGTGAACTTCACCTCCGGATCCTGCTCCGCAATCTCCGTGATGCGCAGGGCGGAGGCGATGACCTGGCCGAGATGCTGGAAGGCACCCGTCACCGGCGCCAGCGCTTCAAAGGCCGCCAGGGCACAGAATACGAACAAGGCAATCAGAGGGCCCGGCTGTGCGTTATTGCCAACGCCACCGGACGCCATCCAGAGCATGGCGATGACCGCGACACCCCCGATTAACATCATAAGCGCCTGAGAGAACGCGGTAAGCTCAGACTGACGGCGCTGGGCTTCATGCCAGTTCAGTTCTGTGTTCTCCATTCGCGCACGGTAGCGCTCGCTGGCGCCAAATATCGTCAGTTCGGCCTGCCCCTGTAACCAGGAGGTGAGCTGCTGGCGGTACTCCCCGCGCAGACGCGTCAGGTTCTCTCCGGTGGATTTACCCGCGCGGTAAAATAGCGGCGGCAGGATAATGAGCGTCAAAAGCATGATCCCGCCCAGCGTCAGCGCAACAGGGACATCCAGCACCGACAGACCCAGCGTGACTACCACAATCACCACAAACGCGCCGACAATCGGTGAAATCACGCGCAGGTAGAGGTGATCCAGGGTGTCGACATCCGCAACCACACGGTTGAGCAATTCCCCCTGACGAAAACGCGCCAGTCCGGCAGGGGAGAGGGGCAGCAGTTTACTGAAGGTGTAAATGCGCAGATGTTGCAGCACGCGGAATGTCGCGTCATGGCTGACCAGTCGCTCGAAGTACCGTCCTGCCGTACGGGTAATGGCAGTGCCGCGGACGCCCGCCGCCGGAAGCATGTAGTTGAAGCTGTAGAGCCCGGCAACCCCCGCCACGGCAGAGGCAGACAAGAACCAGCCGGAAAGTGTGAGCAGGCCGATGCTGGCAAGCAGGGTCACAATGGCCAACACGATGCCCAGCGTCAGCATCCATTTGTGGCGTTTATAGAGCGCGAGATAGGGAAGCAGGGCACGCATCAGATGTCCTCCTGACGATTCGCCAGCAGGGCAGCGAAGGGGCCCTGCGCGGTAACGAGAGAGGCGTAATCGCCTTGCTCAACAATACGACCGTTTTCCATGACCCAGATCTGGTCCCAGTCGGCAATGCCTTCCAGCTGATGAGTGACCATCAGGGTGGTTTGCTGCCGCGAGGCGGCGTTCAGGGCCGCCATCACGCGCTGTTCACTGTGCGCATCCAGGCTGGCCGCCGGCTCGTCCAGCAGCATTAACTGGCATGGATTAAGCAACGCGCGGGCGACCGCCACGCGTTGCGCCTGGCCCACGGATAACCCGGCAGACTGATCGCCGACAACGGTATCGACGCCATGCGGAAGCAGCGGCAGAAACTCGCTGACCCAGGCGCGGTCGAGAACAGATTGCAACTCGTCTTCACGTGCATCCGGGCGAGCCAGCAGGACGTTTTCCCGCAGCGTCGGGGCTGGCAGCTGCGGGTTTTGCCCCACCCAACTGAGCTGTTTTCGCCAGGCGTTCGGATCGAGATCGCGCAGTTCGGTTTTGTTGATGCGCAGTGAGCCGGTATAAGCCATAAAACCGGATAACGCATTAATCAGCGAGCTTTTCCCTGAACCACTGGTCCCTACCAGCACCACCCGTTGCCCGGCGGGTAAGGTAAAGTTCAGTGGGCCAGCCAGCACTTTCCCTTCCGGTGACAGGATAGAGAAATCACGTGCTTCAATGGTCACGGGTTCATTGGCGTTCAGCGTTACCTCTCCCCGCTCCGGATGCGCCAGCGGCGTCTCCAGGAACGTTTTCAGGCTGTCAGCCGCGCCAACGGCCTGCGCTTTGGCATGGTAGAAGGTGCCAAGATCGCGAAGCGGCTGGAAAAATTCCGGAGCCAGAATAAGCGCCAGGAAACCGGCCGACAGCGTTACCGCCGTGCCGTAATGACCAAAATCCAGCGCGCCGAGATACGAGAAACCAAAATAGACCGCCACGAGGGCGATAGAGAGCGAGGTAAAGAATTCCAGTACGCCAGACGACAGAAACGCCAGACGTAACACTTCCATCGTGCGCTGACGGAAATCCTGCGACGCCAGGCGAATGTTTTCCGTTTCGGCTTCACCCCGGCCAAAAATGCGTAACGTCTCCATGCCGCGCAGACGGTCAAGGAAATGGCCGCTCAGTCGACCCAACGCAAGGAAGTTACGGCGGTTCGCATCGGCCGCTCCCATCCCCACCATCGCCATAAACAGGGGGATCAGCGGGGCGGTACCCAGCAGGATCAGCGCAGCTACCCAGTTGACAGGGAAAATGGTTATCACAATCAGCAGCGGGACGCAGACGGCCAGCGCCATCTGCGGAAGGTAGCGGGCGTAGTAGTCGTGCATATCGTCAATCTGTTCAAGGATTAACGTTGCCCAGCTTCCGGCTGGTTTTCCCTGGATCCATGCGGGCCCGGCTTCCTGAAGACGATCAAGCACCTGTCGGCGAATTTCGTAGCGAATATGCTGCCCCGCGTGAAAACCAACGCGTTCGCGCAGCCAGACAACCCAGGCGCGCAGAATGAAAACCAGGATCAGGACGATGAAGGGCAGCAGAAGCGCTTCACGCGGAATGTTCTCCATGATCATATGATTGAGAATGCGGGCCAGCAGCCATGCCTGGGCAACAATCAACAGACCACTGATCAGTCCCAGAAGACGGGAAATCATGAGCCAGCGGCGGGAAAGAACGCTCTGCTGTTTTAGCCAGCGTGTTAACTCTTGTTGACGGGTTTTTTCCATTGCGTGCTTTGCAGGTGATGTTATTAGAAAGTGGGCAGCGCAATGTTACAACGAGGAGACAATAAAGGCGACTTATCGCCGCCTTTATTTACGTTTGTTACTGACTTGTAAAGATTATTTACCTTGTTCAGCCAGCCCATCAAGGTAGCGTTCAGCGTCCAGCGCGGCCATGCAACCGGTGCCTGCGGAGGTGATCGCCTGACGGTAAATGTGGTCCATGACGTCACCAGCAGCGAACACACCCGGGATACTGGTCTGGGTCGCGTTGCCGTGAATACCGGACTGCACTTTGATGTAGCCGTTTTCCAGCTCCAGTTGCCCCTCGAAGATCGCCGTGTTCGGGCTGTGACCGATAGCCACAAACAGGCCCGCCACTTCCAGCGTTTCGACGTTATCGGTGTTCTGGGTATCACGAATACGCAGACCGGCAACGCCCATCTGATCGCCCGTCACTTCTTCCAGCGTACGGTTGGTGTGCAGCACAATGTTGCCGCTCGCCACTTTATCCATCAGACGTTTGATCAGGATCTTCTCGGCGCGGAAGGTGTCGCGACGGTGGATAAGGTGCACTTCAGAAGCGATGTTCGCCAGATAGAGCGCCTCTTCTACGGCAGTGTTACCGCCACCGATGACCGCGACTTTCTGGTTGCGATAGAAGAAACCATCGCAGGTTGCGCAGGCAGAAACACCGCGACCTTTGAACGCCTCTTCTGACGGCAGGCCGAGGTAGCGGGCAGAAGCGCCCGTTGCGATGATCAGCGCATCGCAGGTGTACTCGCCGCTGTCGCCCGTCAGGCGGAACGGACGGTTCTGCAAATCGACCTTGTTAATATGGTCGAACAGAATTTCGGTTTCGAATTTAGCCGCATGCTCGTGCATACGCTCCATCAGCAGCGGCCCGGTCAGGTCGTTAGGGTCGCCTGGCCAGTTTTCCACTTCAGTGGTGGTGGTCAGCTGACCGCCTTTTTCCATACCGGTAATCAAAACCGGTTGCAGGTTAGCGCGTGCAGCATAGACCGCCGCGGTATATCCCGCAGGTCCAGAACCAAGAATTAGCAGCTTACTGTGTTTGGCCGTGCCCATGAGATCCCCATTGTTGTTGGCAGACAGTTGGCTGGATTGTAGGGAATTTGTTGCCGTAAAAAAAGAGCACAGCAATGTTGATCTCAATCTGTACGATAGGCAATGACGATAAATTGAGCGCTATAACATCAGGCTTACTTCTTAAATTCGCTTGTTTATAAGGCAATAAAATGAGGATTAATACCCCACCGAAATGAATATCCGGCATGTTGTACTAAAAATCGATGTTTTGCTTTGACAATCCCCTGCGCTTTTGCGAAAACATTCAAGGAAGAAAAAAAACCGCGTTAACCGTGTGCCGCATAGGCATGCATGTAAATGCCATTTTTACCGGGTCAGTGAAATCTACGCATGGCGTGGACAGACGCCATACGTGATGTCGGTGACTGCCTTCGGGCAACGGTCTTCTTACCAACAGAACCCGAATCCGCATCGCGTCTAATAGATAACCAGGCGATGTGATGACTAACGGGTACAGGCTCTGAACAGTGATGTGCACAGGGTCCAGGCAGGAGTAGGGAAGGAATACAGAGAGACAATAATAATGGTAGATAGCAAGAAGCGCCCTGGCAAAGATCTCGACCGTATCGATCGTAACATTCTTAATGAATTGCAAAAGGATGGGCGTATTTCCAACGTCGAGCTTTCAAAACGTGTGGGACTTTCCCCGACGCCGTGCCTTGAGCGTGTGCGCCGACTGGAAAGACAGGGTTTTATTCAGGGCTATACGGCTCTGCTGAACCCGCATTATCTGGATGCCTCACTTCTGGTATTTGTTGAGATTACTCTGAATCGTGGTGCACCGGATGTGTTTGAGCAATTTAACGCCGCTGTACAAAAACTTGAAGAAATTCAAGAGTGTCATCTGGTTTCTGGCGATTTCGACTACCTGTTGAAAACCCGCGTACCAGATATGTCCGCCTACCGTAAGCTGCTGGGTGAAACCCTGCTGCGTCTGCCAGGCGTGAACGACACCCGTACCTATGTGGTGATGGAAGAGGTCAAACAGAGCAATCGTCTGGTTATTAAGACGCGCTAACACGGAACAGGTGCAAAATCAGTGTAGTTTGATTACACTCCTGTTAATCCATACAGCAACAGTGCCGGGGTGTCCCGGCGCTGTTGTCCGTTTTAGCAAACAGGCAGGATATGCCTGATACCTGGAGAGCCTTTCTTGAGCCAGGAATACACTGAAGACAAAGAAGTCACATTATCGAAGCTAAGCAGCGGACGTCGGCTCCTTGAGGCGTTGCTGATTGTTATTGCCCTTTTTGCCGTCTGGCTGATGGCAGCCTTACTCAGTTTCAACCCCTCAGATCCCAGCTGGTCACAAACTGCATGGCATGAGCCTATCCATAATTTAGGCGGCGTTCCCGGTGCCTGGCTTGCGGACACCCTGTTTTTCATTTTCGGTGTGATGGCCTATACCATTCCCGTCATTATTATTGGCGGATGCTGGTTTGCCTGGCGCCATCGTCAGAACGACGACTACATCGACTATTTCGCGGTTTCGCTGCGCCTGATAGGCGCGCTGGCGTTGATCCTCACCTCCTGCGGGCTGGCAGCCATCAACGCCGATGACATCTGGTATTTCGCGTCTGGCGGGGTCATCGGTAGCCTGCTGAGCTCTGCGTTACAGCCTATGCTTCACAGCAGCGGCGGTACCCTGGCATTGCTGTGTATCTGGGCGGCAGGATTAACGCTGTTCACCGGCTGGTCGTGGGTGAGCATTGCCGAGAAGATCGGCAGTTTTGTCCTCACTATTCTGACCTTTGCCAGCAACCGTACCCGTCGTGACGACACATGGGTCGATGAAGACGAATATGAAGATGAGTACGAAGAGGAAGACGATGCGCCAGTACAGCGTCGTGAATCTCGTCGTGCACGTATTTTGCGTGGAGCACTGGCACGCCGTCAGCGCGTCGCCGAGAAATTTGCCAACCCGCTGGGTCGTAAAACCGATGCGGCGCTCTTCTCCGGTAAACGCATGGACGAAGACGATCATGTTGAGTACCGTTCAGCCGGTGCCGCCGTTGATCCTGATGATGTGCTTTTCTCTGGCAGTCGCGCCACGCCGGGCGATTTTGATGAATACGATCCACTGCTAAACGGTCACTCTGTTACCGCACCGGTTGCCGCCGCGGCAGCCGCGACCACGGCGGCGCAGGCTTATGCAGCACCAGCGGAAGCCGTTATGCCGTCTGCGTCGGTTCCCGCTCCCGAGTCCGCTATTCAACAGCCTCAGGTAGAGTGGCAAACGGCGCCTGGCGTTCATACGCCAGAGCCGGTTATCGCACCAGAGCCAGAAAGCTATGCGCCGGTCCAGCAGGAACCGTGGCAGCAACCTTATCAGCCTGAGCCCGTTCATGAGCCGCAGGGGTACCCGTACGACGAGCAGCCCGTCGCGCAACCGTATCAGGAGTATGTCCCTGAGCCTGTTCCGCCTGCTGAGCCTTACGTCGCGCCTCAACCAGAACCTGAGGTGGTGGAAGAGGTCAAACCGTCTCGTCCGCCAATGTACTATTTCGAAGAGGTTGAAGAGCGCCGTGCCCGTGAGCGCGAGCAACTGGCAGCATGGTATCAGCCTGTTCCTGAGCCGGTGCAGGAGCCTGTTGTGAATACACCTTCTGTCTCCCCACCGCCGGTTACTCCAACGCCTGCGGTTGCACCAGTGGCAGAGAGCGTGAAACAGGCTACAGCAGCCGCTTCGGCTGCGGCGCCGGTCTTTAGCCTGGCGACAGGTGGAACACCACGTCCTCAGGTAAAAGAGGGGATTGGCCCGCAGTTGCCGCGTCCTAACCGCGTGCGTGTGCCAACCCGCCGCGAGCTGGCATCCTATGGCATTAAACTGCCTTCTCAGCGTATGGCTGAGGAGAAAGCCCGTGAATCTGATTACGACGATGATGCAGATGAAATGCAGCAGGACGAACTGGCGCGTCAGTTCGCCGCACAGCAGCATCAGCGCTATGGCGAGGAGTATCAGCACGATCATCCTGCTCAGGCGGACGATGATGATGCAGCAGAGGCAGAATTAGCACGCCAGTTTGCGGCCACCCAGCAGCAACGCTATTCAGGTGAGCAACCTGCTGGTGCGAACCCGTTCTCGCTGTCGGATTTCGAATTCTCACCGATGAAAGATCTGGTCGATGATGGTCCGAGCGAACCGCTGTTCACGCCGAGCGTCATGCCGGAAGCCGAGCCGGTGCGTCAGCAGCCGGCCCCTGCGCCACAGGCTTACGCCCAGCCGCAGCAGCCTGCGCCACAATCTTATGCGCAGCCACAGCAGCCACAGCAGCCACAGCAGCCACAATTCCAGCAGCCTCAGGCACAGCCGCAGGAAAGTCTCATTCATCCGCTGCTGATGCGTAACGGTGACAGTCGTCCGTTGCAACGTCCGAGCACGCCTCTGCCGTCGCTGGATCTGTTAACGCCGCCGCCAGCAGAAGTTGAGCCGGTCGATACCTTCGCGCTGGAGCAAATGGCCCGTCTGGTAGAAGCGCGTCTGGCTGACTTCCGCATTAAAGCGGACGTGGTCAACTACTCTCCAGGCCCTGTCATTACCCGTTTCGAACTCAACCTGGCGCCTGGCGTTAAAGCCGCGCGTATTTCAAACCTGTCCCGCGACCTGGCGCGTTCTCTGTCGACCGTTGCGGTTCGTGTGGTTGAAGTTATTCCTGGTAAACCTTATGTCGGTCTTGAGTTGCCGAACAAAAAACGTCAGACCGTTTACCTGCGTGAAGTGCTGGACAACACCAAATTCCGCGACAACCCTTCACCACTGACCGTGGTGCTGGGTAAAGATATCGCGGGTGAGCCGGTGGTAGCCGATCTGGCGAAAATGCCTCACCTGCTGGTCGCGGGTACAACCGGTTCCGGTAAGTCGGTGGGTGTGAACGCCATGATCCTCAGCATGCTCTACAAAGCGCAGCCGGAAGATGTCCGTTTCATCATGATCGATCCGAAAATGCTGGAACTGTCGGTCTATGAGGGGATCCCGCATCTGCTGACGGAAGTTGTGACCGACATGAAAGACGCGGCCAACGCTCTGCGCTGGAGCGTCAACGAGATGGAGCGCCGTTATAAGCTGATGTCGGCTCTGGGCGTGCGTAACCTTGCCGGATATAACGAGAAAATCGCCGAGGCGGCGCGGATGGGTCGTCCAATTCCCGACCCATACTGGAAACCGGGCGATAGCATGGATGCCCAGCATCCGGTGCTGGAAAAGCTGCCTTACATCGTCGTACTGGTGGATGAGTTCGCCGACCTGATGATGACCGTCGGTAAGAAAGTGGAAGAGTTGATTGCCCGTCTGGCACAGAAAGCGCGTGCGGCCGGTATTCACCTCGTCCTGGCGACGCAGCGTCCTTCTGTGGACGTCATTACGGGTCTGATTAAAGCCAACATTCCGACCCGTATCGCCTTTACCGTATCAAGCAAAATTGACTCGCGTACCATCCTTGATCAGGGCGGTGCTGAATCGCTGCTGGGGATGGGGGATATGCTCTACTCCGGCCCGAACTCCACCTCTCCGGTGCGCGTTCACGGCGCATTCGTTCGCGACCAGGAAGTGCATGCCGTGGTGCAGGACTGGAAAGCGCGCGGTCGTCCACAATACGTTGACGGCATTACCTCCGACAGCGAAAGCGAAGGCGGCGGCGGTGGCTTTGACGGCGGCGAAGAGCTGGATCCGTTATTCGACCAGGCGGTTAATTTTGTTACCGAAAAACGCAAAGCGTCGATCTCCGGCGTTCAGCGTCAGTTCCGTATTGGCTACAACCGCGCGGCGCGCATCATTGAGCAGATGGAAGCCCAGGGCATTGTCAGTGAGCAGGGGCATAACGGTAACCGTGAGGTGCTGGCTCCGCCGCCGTTTGATTGATCTTCAGCGTGTGCAAAGAAGGGTAAATCAGCCAAATTTAAGCATTTTCTTCTGTCACCTGCCTGCGGGCAGGTCCAGAATAGAAAACGGAAACCCCATTTCGGGATGACGTATTTTAAGGAACAACAATGAAAAAAATCGCAATCGCCTGTGCATTACTCACCAGTTTTGTCGCCAGCAGCGTCTGGGCTGATGCGGCCAGCGACCTTAAAAGCCGCCTGGATAAAGTGAGCAGCTTCCACGCCAGCTTCACGCAAAAAGTGACTGACGGCAGCGGTAATGCGGTGCAGGAAGGCCAGGGCGATCTGTGGGTAAAACGCCCAAATCTTTTCAACTGGCACATGACTCAGCCGGATGAGAGCATCCTGGTCTCTGACGGCAAAACCCTGTGGTTCTTCAACCCGTTTGTTGAGCAGGCAACCGCCACCTGGCTGAAAGATGCGACCAGCAACACGCCCTTTATGCTGATTGCCCGTAACCAGGCCAGCGACTGGCAGCAGTATAATATTAAACAGAACGGTGATGAGTTTGTCCTGACGCCAAAAGGCAGCAACGGCAACCTGAAGCAGTTCACCATCAATGTAAGCACCAACGGTACCATCAATCAGTTCGGCGCCGTTGAGCAGGACGATCAGCGCAGCAGCTATCAGCTCAAATCACAGCAAAATGGCGCTGTCGATGCATCTAAATTTACCTTTACCCCGCCGCAGGGCGTAACGGTGGACGACCAACGTAAGTAAGAGGCATGAGTGGGCAACCTGTCGCTCGATTTTTCAGATAATGCGTTTCAACCTCTGGCCGCGCGTATGCGGCCAGAAAATTTAGCTCAGTATATTGGCCAGCAGCACCTGCTGGCTGCGGGTAAGCCGTTGCCGCGGGCCATTGAGGCCGGGCATCTGCACTCGATGATCCTCTGGGGACCACCCGGTACCGGTAAAACCACGCTTGCTGAAGTGATCGCCCGCTACGCTAACGCGGACGTCGAGCGCATCTCGGCCGTCACATCCGGTGTGAAGGAGATCCGCGAGGCAATCGAGCGCGCGCGCCAGAACCGTAACGCCGGGCGACGAACCATCCTCTTTGTGGACGAAGTCCATCGCTTTAATAAAAGTCAGCAGGATGCATTCCTGCCGCACATCGAAGACGGCACCATCTTTTTCATTGGTGCCACCACCGAAAACCCGTCGTTTGAACTCAACTCGGCACTGCTTTCCCGGGCGCGCGTCTACCTGCTTAAATCGCTCACCACCGAGGATATTGAAAACGTCCTCACCCAGGCGATGGACGACAAAGCCCGCGGCTATGGCGGACAGGACATTGTCCTGCCTGACGACACGCGTCGGGCAATTGCGGAGCTGGTCAACGGCGATGCGCGGCGGGCGCTGAATACCCTGGAAATGATGGCCGATATGGCCGAAGTCGACGACGCCGGCAAACGGGTATTAAAACCGGAACTGTTGACCGAAATTGCCGGTGAGCGTAGCGCCCGTTTTGATAACAAAGGCGATCGCTTTTACGATCTGATCTCGGCGCTGCATAAGTCGGTACGCGGCAGCGCGCCGGATGCCGCGCTTTACTGGTATGCACGCATTATCACTGCCGGTGGCGATCCGCTGTACGTCGCGCGTCGCTGTCTGGCGATTGCCTCAGAAGATGTTGGCAATGCCGATCCGCGCGCCATGCAGGTGGCGCTTTCGGCCTGGGATTGTTTTACTCGCGTCGGGCCGGCAGAAGGTGAGCGCGCTATTGCTCAGGCGATTGTCTATCTGGCCTGCGCGCCGAAAAGTAATGCCGTCTATACCGCATTCAAAGCGGCCATGTCGGATGCGCGTGAGCGCCCGGACTACGATGTGCCGGTGCATCTGCGTAATGCGCCAACGAAGCTGATGAAAGAGATGGGTTACGGGCAGGAGTATCGTTACGCTCACGATGAACCCAACGCTTACGCGGCCGGGGAGGAGTATTTCCCGCAGGAAATGGCACAAACCCGCTATTATCACCCCACAAACAGAGGTCTTGAAGGCAAGATTGGCGAAAAGCTCGCCTGGCTCGCCGGACAGGATCAAAATAGCCCTATAAAACGCTACCGTTAGTTCAGTCGTTGCGGTAATGTTGGCATTGTATCCCTGTGGCCGCAGGCTGTGGCCACATTTTCCTATTTTAATTCGATAAGCACAGGATAAGCATGCTCGATCCCAATCTGCTGCGTAATGAGCCAGACGCAGTCGCTGAAAAACTGGCACGCCGGGGCTTTAAGCTGGATGTAGATAAGCTGCGCGCTCTTGAAGAGCGTCGTAAAGTTCTGCAGGTACAAACTGAAAATCTGCAGGCAGAGCGTAACTCTCGATCGAAGTCCATCGGCCAGGCGAAAGCGCGCGGGGAAGACATTGAGCCATTACGCCTGGAAGTGAACAAACTGGGTGAAGAGCTGGACCAGGCGAAAGCTGAACTGGACGTTCTTCAGGCCGAAATCCGTGATATCGCCCTGGCTATCCCGAACATTCCTGACGACAGCGTTCCTGTCGGTAAAGACGAAAACGACAACGTTGAAGTGAAACGCTGGGGTACGCCTCGTGAGTTCGACTTCGAGGTTCGCGATCACGTTACTCTGGGCGAAATGCACGCGGGCCTGGACTTTGCGGCAGCCGTGAAGCTGACCGGTTCTCGCTTCGTGGTGATGAAAGGTCAGATTGCTCATCTGCACCGTGCGCTGGCACAGTTCATGCTGGATCTGCACACTGAGCAGCACGGTTACAGCGAAACCTACGTTCCGTATCTGGTTAACCACGATACTCTGTACGGTACCGGACAACTGCCGAAATTTGCCGGCGATCTATTCCATACCCGTCCGCTGGACGAGGAAGCCGACAGCAGCAACTACGCGCTGATCCCAACCGCGGAAGTGCCGCTGACCAACCTCGTGCGTGATGAGATCATCGACGAAGACGACCTGCCAATCAAACTGACGGCGCACTCTCCGTGCTTCCGCTCTGAAGCGGGTTCTTACGGCCGTGACACGCGTGGTCTGATCCGTATGCACCAGTTCGATAAAGTTGAGATGGTACAGATCGTTCGTCCGGAAGAGTCCATGGACGCGCTGGAAGAGATGACCGGCCACGCGGAGAAAGTGCTGGAGCTGCTCGGTCTGCCGTACCGTCGTATGGCGCTGTGCACCGGTGATATGGGCTTTGGCGCCTGCAAAACCTTCGATCTGGAAGTGTGGGTACCCGCGCAGAACACCTACCGTGAAATCTCCTCCTGCTCTAACGTCTGGGATTTCCAGGCGCGTCGTATGCAGGCACGCTGCCGCAGCAAGTCCGACAAGAAAACCCGTCTGGTGCATACCCTGAACGGCTCTGGTCTGGCTGTTGGCCGTACGCTGGTTGCCGTGCTGGAAAACTATCAGCAGGCAGACGGACGTATTGAGATCCCTGAAGTACTGCGCCCATACATGAAAGGCCAGCAGTACATCGGCTAATTCTTTGCCTTACAACAAAAAAGCGCCTTTTGGCGCTTTTTTTATACCCTCGGTTTGATACGACGCAATACCCCCTCCCTCTAAAGTAGTAATACTCCTGCGAATGAAAGCCAGCATAAAACACGCATAACGCATTAGCTCGTTATATATAAAACTATATCGCGGTTAATTCCGCCCCTTATTCTTTGTGAGCAACCAAAGTGAGTCTTTATGAAAATCAAAGCGCCTGAAGCGTTAATGGCTGCCGAGGTCACTCGCCGTGGGTTGATGAAAACCACGGCAATTGGCGGTCTCGCCGTTGCCAGCAGTGCCTTCACTCTCCCTTTTACCCGACTGGCGTCGGCGGCGGATGCGTTGTCCCCGGCTACGGCCCCGGAAAACGTGGTGTGGAGCGCCTGTACCGTAAACTGTGGTAGCCGTTGTCCATTACGTATGCATGTGGTGGATGGCGAGATCAAATACGTCGAAACCGACAATACCGGTGACGATAACTACGACGGCTTGCATCAGGTTCGCGCCTGTCTGCGTGGCCGCTCAATGCGCCGCCGGGTTTATAACCCGGACCGTCTGAAGTACCCGATGAAACGCGTCGGTAAGCGCGGGGAAGGGAAGTTCGAGCGCATCAGCTGGGATGAAGCTTACGATATCATCGCCAGCAATATGCAGCGTCTGATAAAAGAGTACGGTAACGAATCCATCTACCTGAACTACGGCACCGGAACGCTCGGGGGAACGCTGACCCGCTCCTGGCCACCGGGCAAAACGCTGGTGGCGCGCTTGATGAACTGCTGCGGCGGTTATCTCAATCACTACGGTGACTACTCTTCTGCACAGATTGCTGCCGGCCTGAACTACACCTACGGTGGCTGGGCAGACGGTAACAGCCCGTCCGATATCGAAAACAGTAAACTGGTGGTGCTTTTCGGTAACAACCCTGGTGAAACGCGGATGAGCGGCGGTGGGGTAACCTATTACCTTGAACAGGCTCGCGCCAAATCTAACGCCCGGATGATCATCATTGATCCGCGTTATACCGATACGGGGGCAGGCCGGGAAGATGAGTGGATCCCTATTCGCCCGGGTACCGATGCGGCGCTGGTCAGCGCGCTGGCGTGGGTCATGATCACCGAGGACCTTGTCGATCAGCCATTCCTCGATAAATACTGCGTCGGCTATGACGAGAAAACCCTGCCCGCCAGTGCGCCTGCCAACGGGCATTACAAGGCGTATATTCTGGGCCAGGGCAGTGACGGCGTGGCGAAGACCCCGGAGTGGGCATCAAAAATCACCGGGATACCGGCGGAACGTATTGTCCAGCTGGCGCGTGAAATCGGTTCAGCGAAACCGGCCTATATCAGCCAGGGCTGGGGGCCACAGCGTCACGCGAATGGCGAAATCGCCACTCGTGCTATTTCGATGCTGTCCATTCTGACCGGTAACGTGGGTATTAATGGTGGGAATAGTGGCGCGCGCGAAGGTTCCTATTCGCTGCCGTTTGAACGGATGCCAACCCTGGAAAACCCGGTTCAGACAAGTATCTCCATGTTTATGTGGACCGACGCCATTGAGCGCGGGCCGGAGATGACCGCCCTGCGCGATGGCGTACGGGGCAAAGACAAGCTGGATGTGCCGATCAAGATGATCTGGAACTATGCCGGTAACTGCCTTATTAACCAGCACTCGGAGATCAACCGCACCCACGAAATCCTGCAGGATGACAAGAAGTGCGAGATGATTGTGGTGATCGACTGCCACATGACCTCATCGGCGAAATATGCGGATATTCTGCTGCCGGATTGCACCGCCTCGGAGCAGATGGATTTCGCGCTGGATGCCTCCTGCGGCAACATGTCCTACGTGATCTTCACCGACCAGGCCATCAAACCGCGTTTCGAGTGCAAAACCATCTATGAGATGACCTCTGAGCTGGCGAAACGTCTTGGCGTCGAACAACAGTTCACAGAAGGCCGCACTCAGGAAGAGTGGATGCGTCATTTGCATGAACTTTCCCGTAAAGCGATCCCTGACCTGCCGGATTTCGATACCTTCCGCAAGCAGGGCATCTATAAACAGCGCGATCCGCAAGGGCACCACGTGGCGTACAAAGCCTTCCGCGACGATCCGCAGGCGAATCCGCTGACCACGCCATCGGGCAAAATCGAGATTTACTCCGAAGAGCTGGCAAACATTGCCGCAACCTGGGAATTGCCGGAAGGGGATGTTATCGATCCCCTGCCGATCTACACGCCCGGGTTTGAAAACTATAACGATCCGCTGACCGCAAAATTCCCGCTGCAACTGACCGGATTCCACTACAAAGCGCGCGTTCACTCCACCTACGGCAACGTTGATGTGCTGAAAGCCGCCTGCCGCCAGGAGATGTGGATTAACCCGATGGATGCGAAAGCGCGAGGCATCAGCAATGGCGATCGCGTGCGTATCTTTAACGGTCGCGGCGAGGTGCATATTGAAGCCAAAGTGACGCCGCGCATGATGCCTGGCGTTGTCGCGCTGGGGGAAGGCGCGTGGTACAGCCCGGATGCAAACCGCATCGACCAGGCTGGCAGTATTAACGTACTGACCACGCAGCGCCCGTCGCCGCTGGCGAAAGGCAACCCGTCCCACACAAACCTTGTTCAGGTTGAGAAGGTGTAAGGAGTAACCGATGACAACCCAGTATGGATTTTTTATTGACTCCAGCCGTTGCACCGGGTGCAAAACCTGCGAGCTGGCCTGCAAGGATTACAAAGACCTGACCCCGGACGTCAGCTTCCGCCGGATCTACGAATACGCGGGCGGCGACTGGCAGGAGGATAACGGCGTCTGGCATCAGAACGTCTTTGCCTATTACCTGTCGATTGCCTGTAACCATTGTGAAGACCCGGCCTGCACCAAAGTGTGCCCGAGCGGGGCAATGCACAAGCGTGACGACGGGTTTGTGGTGGTGGATGAGGATGTCTGCATCGGCTGCCGCTACTGCCATATGGCCTGCCCGTACGGTGCGCCGCAGTACAACGCCGCCAAAGGCCACATGACCAAGTGCGACGGCTGCCACGACCGCGTCGCAGAGGGCAAAAAGCCGATTTGCGTGGAGTCCTGTCCGCTGCGCGCGCTGGACTTCGGCCCGATTGACGAGCTGCGTAAAAAACACGGTCAGCTTGCGGCCGTCGCGCCACTGCCGTCCGCGCACTTCACCAAGCCGAGCATTGTGATTAAACCTAACGCCAACAGCCGCCCGACGGGAGATACCACCGGCTATCTGGCAAACCCGAAGGAGGTGTGAGATGGGAAGTGGATGGCATGAATGGCCGCTGATGATCTTCACGGTCTTTGGGCAGTGCGTGGCGGGTGGTTTTATTGTGCTCGCGCTGGCGTTACTGAAAGGCGATTTGAAAGCTGAACAGCAGCAGCGCGTGGTGCTGAGTATGTTTGGTCTGTGGGTATTGATGGGGATCGGTTTTATTGCCTCTACGCTGCACCTCGGCTCGCCAATGCGCGCGTTCAACTCTCTCAATCGCGTGGGGGCATCCTCACTGAGTAACGAAATTGCCAGCGGGGCGATCTTCTTTGCCGTCGGTGGGCTGGGGTGGCTGCTGGCAGCCCTGAAAAAGCTTCCTGCGGGGCTGCGCAACGTGTGGCTGATCGTGACAATGGTGCTGGGCGTGGTCTTCGTGTGGATGATGGTGCGGGTTTATAACACCATCGATACCGTTCCCACCTGGTATAGCGTCTGGACGCCAATGAGTTTCTTCCTGACGATGTTTATCGGTGGGCCGCTGCTGGGCTACCTGCTGCTGCGCGTGGCGGGTGTGGACGGTTGGGCGATGCGTCTGCTTCCCGCCGTTTCGCTGTTGGCGCTGGTGGTGAGCACGATGGTTGCGCTGATGCAGGGCGCTGAGCTGGCAACCATTCACAGCTCCATTCAGCAGGCCTCAGCCCTGGTGCCAGATTACGGTTCTCTGATGGCCTGGCGTGTGGTGTTGCTGGCTGTTGCGCTGGTGTGCTGGATTGCCCCTCAGCTTAAAGGTTATCAGCCCGCACTGCCGTTACTGTCAGTGGCCTTTGTGCTGGTGCTGGCAGGGGAGTTGATCGGTCGCGGTGTGTTTTACGGCCTGCATATGACGGTAGGCATGGCTATCGCCAGCTGATTTGATTTTTCGTTATAAAAAGCCGGGACATAGCGCCCGGCTTTTCTTTTTTCCATCATGAAATTTTTCGACTGATGTTTGGTATTAAAAATCCCCTGAAATAAATAAAAACAACCAGATAATTAATATCAGTAGCAGACTTTGCATTAGCAGGATGAGTTTTTTAAATCGACATGGCACATATCGTGCGTGACGCCTGAATCGGTGGATTGACTTTGTTTTTGCCAGTGGCATGATGCGCACGAAATCTGAACTTCCTCACGGTTTTTAATCCATGACCATCTATACCCGGCCAGTGCTCCTGTTGCTCTGTGGCCTGCTTTTGTTGACCCTGGCGATCGCAGTGTTGAATACGCTCGTCCCGCTATGGCTTGCCCATGAAAACTTACCAACCTGGCAGGTGGGTATGGTCAGCTCGTCCTTTTTCACGGGGAACCTGCTGGGCACGCTGATGACAGGGAGCCTGATTAAACGCGTTGGCTTTAACCGCAGCTATTATCTGGCCTCGCTGATTTTCGCTGCCGGCTGTGCCGGGCTGGGCCTGATGGTCGGCTTCTGGAGCTGGATGATCTGGCGCTTTATCGCTGGCGTAGGCTGCGCGATGATTTGGGTCGTGGTGGAAAGTGCGCTGATGTGCAGCGGTACCTCGCGCAACCGGGGACGTCTGCTGGCAGCGTATATGATGGTCTATTACGTCGGAACCGTGCTTGGGCAATTAATGGTCAGCAAACTGCCGACCGACCTGATGAGCGTTCTGCCGTGGGTAACGGGCATGGTCCTGGCGGCGATCCTGCCGCTGCTCTTTACACGCATTGTGAATCAGAACAGTGAGCATCAGGAAGCGACCCACGTCTGGCCGATGCTGAGATTGCGACAGGCGCGTCTGGGCGTGAACGGCTGCATCATCTCCGGGATTGTTCTGGGGTCGCTTTATGGCCTGATGCCGCTCTATCTGAACCATCAGGGCGTCAGTGATTCCGGGATCGGCTTCTGGATGGCGGTAATGGTCAGCGCGGGCATCGTCGGACAGTGGCCGATTGGCCGTCTGGCAGACCGTTTTGGGCGTCTGCTGGTATTGCGCGTTCAGGTCTTCGTGGTGATCATGGGTTGCCTTGCCATGCTCAGCAATGCCGCGATGGCGCCAGCGCTGTTTATTCTGGGGGCGGCAGGCTTCACACTTTATCCGGTCGCGATGGCCTGGGCTTGTGAAAAAGTTGAACATCACCAGCTGGTGGCGATGAACCAGGCGCTGTTATTAAGCTATACCATTGGCAGTTTGCTGGGGCCGACATTCACCGCGATGCTGATGCAGAATTATTCCGACAATTTGCTGTTTATCATGATTGCCAGCGTGTCGTTTATTTATCTCTTAATGCTACTGCGCAAAGCGGGCGAACATCCCACGCCAGTGGCGCATGCCTGATGAATTAAAAGCCAGTCATTGACTGGCTTTTTTGTCCCCATCACATATAAGAATTTTACGCATTGTTTGTTTATCGCGCCAGGCGATAATTCAGGTGAGTTCTAACACTAAAAGGCAGCAATCATGGCTACACGTCGTTTAACCACTACCGCACTGGCAGTAGTGTTGTCTTTAACGTTTGCTACATCACCGGTCATGGCTAACCCTGGAAACGGGAATGGCGGTGGTGGTCACGGTAACAGTGGCGGACAAGGTAATGGCGGTAATCACGGCAACGGGAATTCCGGCAATCATGGCAACGGAATGTCCGATACTCATGGCAATAAAAAAAGTGGTCTGGACAACCCGGGTAAATCGAATAAAAGCGTCAGCGATGATGTCGCAGCTCGCGTGAGCTTCGATCATGCTCGCCATCTGGCAGTGAACTATGGATTAACGGGGTATGAATCGCTGCCTCCGGGCATCGCTAAAAACCTCGCGCGCGGCAAACCACTGCCTCCAGGTATTGCGAAGAAAACCGTGCCAGCCTCCATGCTGGGCCAGCTCCCTAACTATCCTGGCTATGAATGGCGCGTGGTCGGTGACGATCTGGTCCTGGTTGCGCTGAGTACTGCGATTGTGACTTCCATTATTAATGGTGTCTTTAAATAAAATACAAAAAGGCCCGGTTCTCACCGGGCCTCTTCTTTAATACATGACCTTGTGTCCGTATTGTTCCAGAATACCTTTCACGCGCTCCATCGTCTCTTTCTTCGGCGGCTTAACACCATCAAGCTTATATTCTTCACCCATCGCCACCCATTTATGTTTACCCAGCTCATGGTAGGGCAGAAGCTCAATTTTCTCGACGTTGCCCATATCGCGGGTAAATTCGCCCAGGCGATGTGCGGAATCATCATCATCAGACCAGCCAGGAACGACGACATAGCGGATCCAGGTTTTGATGCCCTTGGCTGAAATATATTTGGCGAACTCCAGCGTACGGTGGTTGGATACGCCAACCAGGTTCTGGTGGATCTCATCATTCATCTGTTTGAGATCGAGCATGACCAGGTCGGTGACGTCAAGCAATTCATCGATGACCGGATCGTAGCGGCGCACAAACCCGTTCGTGTCGAGACAGGTGTGTATGCCTTCTTTGTGGCAGGCGCGGAACCAGTCGCGCACAAATTCCGCCTGAAGAATGGCTTCACCACCGGATGCGGTGACGCCCCCGCCGGACGCGTTCATAAAGTGGCGGTAAGTCACCACCTCTTTCATCAGATCTTCAACGGTCACTTCTTTGCCGCCGTGCGTATCCCATGTGTCACGGTTATGGCAGTACAGGCAGCGCATCAGGCAGCCCTGGAAAAAGGTGATAAAACGGATGCCCGGGCCATCAACAGTGCCACAGGATTCAAAGGAGTGAATGCGACCAATAATTGACATTGCGGTGATATCTCCGAATTTGGCCCATCCCGGGGCCTGTGTTGATGCACAGCTCAAAGGCTATGTCGAGTCTGTTTTGGCTGTTATCCATTCAGTATAGATAGCGGCCAAAAGAGACTGGGGTGGGGAAGAAAAAGGCCCCACTGACGTGGAGCCTTTATTGTACGCTTTTTAACGCGTGATTTCAGTCAATTCCAGTTACATGGACTGAGTGAAAGTACGGGTGATAACGTCCTGCTGCTGTTCTTTAGTCAGGGAGTTAAAGCGTACTGCGTAGCCAGATACACGGATGGTCAGCTGAGGATATTTCTCAGGGTGTTCCATCGCGTCGAGCAGCATTTCACGGTTCATGACGTTCACGTTCAGGTGTTGACCACCTTCGATGGACGCTTCGTGGTGGAAGTAACCATCCATCAGACCCGCGAGGTTAGTTTTACGCACTTCGTCGTCTTTACCCAGCGCGTTTGGCACGATAGAGAAGGTGTAAGAGATACCATCTTTCGCGTAAGCAAACGGCAGTTTTGCAACGGAAGTCAGAGAGGCAACCGCACCTTTCTGGTCACGACCATGCATTGGGTTAGCACCTGGGCCAAATGGCGCGCCAGCACGACGACCATCTGGGGTGTTACCGGTTTTCTTACCATACACAACGTTAGAGGTGATGGTCAGAACAGACTGAGTCGGGATAGCGTTACGGTAAGTGGTCAGTTTCTGAATTTTCTTCATGAAACGTTCAACCAGGTCAACCGCCATGTCATCAACGCGAGCGTCGTTGTTACCAAACTGCGGATATTCGCCTTCGATTTCGAAGTCGATAGCCAGACCGTCTTCGTCACGAATTGGTTTAACTTTCGCATATTTGATAGCAGACAGGGAGTCAGCAGCAACGGACAGACCTGCGATACCACACGCCATGGTACGGATAACGTCACGGTCATGCAGCGCCATCAGAGAGGCTTCGTAGCTGTACTTGTCGTGCATGTAGTGGATAACGTTCAGTGCAGTAACGTACTGTTTCGCCAGCCAGTCCATGAAGTGATCCATGCGATCCATGACTTCGTCATAGTTCAGCACATCGCCTTTGATTGGTTCAGACTTAGGACCAACCTGCATTTTCAGTTTTTCATCAACGCCGCCGTTGATAGCGTACAGCATGGTTTTCGCCAGGTTTGCACGCGCACCGAAGAACTGCATTTGTTTACCAACAACCATTGGGCTTACGCAGCATGCGATAGCGTAGTCGTCGTTGTTGAAGTCCGGACGCATCAGGTCATCGTTCTCATACTGCAGAGAAGAGGTGTCGATGGACACTTTAGCGGCGAATTTCTTGAAGTTCAGAGGCAGTTTTTCAGACCACAGAACGGTGATGTTTGGCTCCGGAGAAGGACCCATGGTGTACAGGGTGTTCAGGAAGCGGAAGCTGTTTTTGGTGACCAGAGTACGGCCATCTACGCCCATACCACCGATAGATTCGGTTGCCCAGATTGGGTCACCAGAGAACAGTTCATCATACTCAGGGGTACGCAGGAAGCGAACCATACGCAGTTTCATGACCAGGTGGTCAATCATTTCCTGAGCGTCTTGCTCGGTGATTTTACCTGCTTTCAGGTCACGTTCGATGTACGCATCCAGGAAGGTGGATACGCGACCGAAGGACATTGCTGCACCGTTCTGAGACTTAACTGCGGCCAGGTAGCCGAAGTAGGTCCACTGGATAGCTTCCTGAGCGTTAGTTGCAGGACCAGAGATATCGCAGCCATATTTAGCAGCCATCTCTTTGATCTGACCCAGCGCACGGTGCTGTTCAGCGATCTCTTCACGCAGACGGATGGTGGCTTCCAGGTTTACGCCGTTTTCCAGATCGGACTGCAGGGAAACGAACTGCGCGTATTTGTCTTTCATCAGGAAGTCGATACCGTACAGCGCAACGCGACGGTAGTCACCGATGATACGGCCACGGCCGTAGGCATCTGGCAGACCAGTCAGAACACCGGATTTACGGCAGTTCAGAATGTCTTTGGTGTAAACATCGAATACACCCTGGTTGTGGGTTTTACGGTATTCGGTGAAGATTTTTTTCAGCATTGGGTCCAGCTCGCGGTTGTACGCTTTGCAGGAACCTTCAACCATTTTGATACCACCGAACGGGATGATCGCACGTTTCAGTGGTGCTTCAGTCTGCAGACCAACGATTTTCTCAAGGGCTTTGTTGATGTAACCAGCATCGTGAGAAGTGATGGTGGAAGCAACGGAGGTGTCAAAATCAACTGGCGCGTGAGTGCGGTTTTCCAGTTTTACGCCTTCCATTACGCTGTCCCACAGCTTGGTGGTCGCTTCAGTTGCGCCAGCCAGGAAGGATTCGTCACCTTCATACGGGGTATAGTTTTTCTGAATGAAGTCACGTACGTTTACTTCATTCTGCCAGTCACCTTTTGCAAAACCTTCCCAGGCTGTGGCTAACTTTTCATTAAGCTCGGACATGTAACACCTACCTTCTTAAGTGGATTTTTTATTTACTGCCTGAGATAACCATCAATGATGATCGTCGCCACGCAGGTAAATGACCCAGTATGTCAACCCAACTAACAGACCCCCACCGATAATGTTCCCGATAGTGACAGGGATCAGGTTATCAGTAATGAAATTCATAATAGTCAGGTGAGAGAAACTTTCCGGGGTTGAACCAACTGCAGTCCAGAACTCCGGGCTCGCAAAGTTGCGGATTACAATACCCATTGGGATCATAAACATGTTCGCGATACTGTGCTCGAAGCCGCTGGCAACAAACATCGCAACCGGCAGAACCATAATCATGGCTTTGTCCATCAGGCTACGGCCGGAGTAACTCATCCATACCGCCAGACAGACCATCAGGTTCGCGAGGATGCCAAGTGCAACCGCTTCGATAAATGTGTGGTGCATTTTGTGGTCTGCGGTCTGCAGGACGTTCAGTCCCCAGCCACCGTTGGCGGTCATATACTCGCCAGAGAGCCACATCAACAAAACAAAGAGCAGACAGCCAATCAGGTTACCAACATAGACGTTAAGCCAGTTGCGCGCCAGTTGACCCCAGGTAATTCTTCCGCTGGCTTTTGCTACGACAATCAGCACCGTTGAGGTGAAGAGGTCGGCGCCGCAGATAACGCACAGAATCAGACCCAGTGAGAAGCAAATGCCGCCAATCAGTTTGGCCATGCCGTAAGGCATCGCGGCAGTACCGGTGGTGGCAGTGATGTAGAAGACGAACGCGATAGAGATGAACACACCGGCCGTGATCGCCAGATAGAACGTCTTCATCGGGTGTTTCGTTGCTTTATAGACACCTGCTTCTTCGGCCACTTTGGCCATCGCAGCAGGGAGTAAAAGATCAAAAGGGTTGTCAGCTTTCACACTAACTCTCTCTTTATTAAGTCGGCGACGAGATACTAACAAAGCATTATAGAAGAGAAATTGATATAGATCATATCTCGCCTGGCTTATAGGCCCGCAGTGTGTATGGTTTTACGACAAATGCGGTGTAAGTTTTTGATTATCCGTATAAAAATAAATTTTAAAAGTTATGAAAAGAGTTGAATTTTTTCGGTCGGCCACCTCTGAAACAGTTAATTAATATGGAGTATTTGCCATAAAAAGTAACAGTAAAGCCCAGGTAAATATTATTATATTTACCCATATTTAACTTTATTATTACATTCAACGTTCATTGCCGAAAAAAATAAAAAACGGGGCAATGAAATTGCCCCGTAATATAGCCCAGACGATTAAATACGCCTACTGCTGATAATGTTATATGCGCTTATTTTGACCAATAAGCGGCTTTTGCTTTCTGCAGTTTTTCATAGGCCTTCAACAGCGACTGATGCGCAGGGAAGGCTTTCAGATCGCTGTCTACCGCCTGCAGTCCGTAGAATGGCGCTTCGCCGCTCAGGGCCGCGCTGGCGGCTTCTACCGCCTCTGCACCGTACATGCGCACGAAAGCGTTCAGGTACTGCAGTGGCTCACGATCCTCTTCCTGCGCAAGAAGCAGGAGGGTTTGCAGGCAGCGGTAGTAGTTGGTGCGCTCGGCAGAGAACACTGACTGGTTGAATTCCATGGTCCACTCGGTCCAGGCCAGGGCCTGATCCAGATCGCCGCCAGCCAGCGCCAGCATCGCTTTCAGCTCGCCGATGCGCAGGGTATACCAGCCGTTGTCTTTACCGGTAGCCAGACCCAGCAGTTCACGTACGCGCGTGAAGTCATCATGGCCTTCGTCGTCCAGCTGGGCGATCAGGTTCAGATAATCCTCTTTTTCCCACTCGCTGCCCGGCAGGGCCAGCAGCGTTTCACGCAGGTGCGCACCCATGCTGTTGTTTGCCAGCCACAGATCTTCAGCCGGATAGATATCGGACATGCCCGGCACCAGAATACGGCAGGCGTAAACACCCAGGTGTTCGTAGTCAGCAATGTAGACTTCTTTATCTTCCGCGTTGAAGATGGCCATCAGGGTAGCGAACTCTTCTTCGGTCGTACCGGCAAAGCTCCAGTCGACGAATGGATAGTCTGCGTCCTGCTTGAACATATCCCAGGAGATCAAACCGCTGGAGTCGATGAAGTGGGTTTCGAGGTTGGTATGCTCGGCCACTTCTTCGTCGTCAAAGGTTGGTGGAGTAAATACATCGAGATCTTTCAGGCTACGGCCCTGCAGCAGCTCGGTGACGGTACGCTCCAGCGCCACGCCGAAGTCAGGATGCGCGCCGAAGGAGGCGAAGCAGGTGCCGTTCGTCGGGTTAAACAGCACAACGCAGATAACCGGGTATTTACCGCCCAGCGAGCCATCATACGCAAAGATAGGGAAGCCTTCTGCCTCCAGCTTAGCAATGGATTCCACCACGCCCGGATAGCGCGCCAGCACGTCGGCCGGAATTTCAGGCAGACTGATGGATTCAGCAATGATGCGGTTTTTAATGTGGCGCTCAAACACTTCTGACAGCCCCTGCACACGCGCTTCATTGCGGGTATTACCGGCGGACATGCCGTTAGAGACATACAGGTTACCGACAATGTTCATCGGGATGTACACGGTCTGTTCATCAGACTGACGGGTGAACGGCAGGGCGCAGATACCACGCTCTTCATTACCCGACTGCAGATCGATCAGCATGCTGGCGGTCAGTTCATTTTCCGGATCGTAGAACGCACGCAGACGCGCATCCAGAATGCCTTCCGGCAATTCATCGTCTTCGGTCAGCGGGAACCATTTTTCATTGGGATAGTGAACGAACGGGCCGTTAGCGATGGTTTCACCCAGCCAGAAATCGGCGAAGAAGTAGTTGGTCGACAGACGTTCAAAATACTCACCCAGCGCAGAAGCCAGCGCCGCTTTTTTCGTCGCGCCTTTACCGTTGGTAAAGCACAGTGCACAGTCTTTATCGCGAATATGCACGGACCAGACGTGAGGCACTGGATTAAGCCAGGAGGCTTCTTCGATATTAAAGCCCAGGTCGGTCAGTTTCTGCTGGAAGCGAGCGATGGAATCTTCCAGGGCGGCGTCTTTGCCGGGGATAAACGTTTGAGTCATGGCGTTCACTTTTATCGTACGTAAAGCGCGCAATGATACGGGTTTTGCGTGACGGGTGCTATCTCCGGCGAAAATAAAAGACTGGGCTATGCTTACTGTCAGTAACTGACTGTTAAGGCATAAAAAAATGAAAGCATTCGATCTGCAAAGGATGGCGTTTGATAAAGTCCCACCCGAATTTTTAGGCGAAGTGGCGCTGCGTAGTCTGTATACCTTCGTCCTGGTCTTCCTGTTTCTTAAAATCACCGGTCGGCGTGGCGTACGGCAGATGTCGCTGTTTGAGGTGCTGATCATTCTGACGCTGGGTTCAGCGGCGGGGGATGTCGCTTTTTACGATGATGTGCCAATGGTGCCGGTGTTTATTGTCTTCGTCACGCTGGCGCTGCTTTACCGGCTGGTCATGTGGCTGATGTCGAAAAGCGAAAAGCTGGAAGACATGCTTGAAGGGAAACCCGTCGTTATCGTTGAGAACGGACAGCTGGCCTGGGAAAATGTCCAAAGCGCCAATATGACCGAATTTGAGTTCTTTATGGAGCTGCGGCTGAACAGCGTGGAGCAGCTTGGGCAAGTGCGTCTGGCGATAATGGAAACGAATGGGCAAATCAGCGTGTATTACTATCCTGACGACGAGGTTAAGCCAGGGCTCTGTATTCTGCCGGATATGTTGATCGAGCGGTTTAAAACGGTACCGGAATCCGGCGAATATGCCTGTGTAAGATGTAGCCATGTCGTTGCCATGCACGTGGGCGATCATCAATTATGTCCCCGCTGTACAAATCCGGAATGGTCGAAGGTTAGCCGGGCCAAACGCCTTGTCTGACAGCCATTTTGTCGGTTTTGTGACAGCGAGGCGACAGATTGTATTGTGTGACGAAGGGCACATTTCACCGGTCATAAGTTTTAGACATTGCGGCGCGTGTCACTGAATGATAAAACCGATATCCACAGTTATAACTTATGGCTTTTAGCGTGGTGAGGGGAAATGGCTCAAGTCTTTAATTTCAGTTCAGGTCCGGCAATGTTACCGGCAGACGTGCTTAAACAGGCTCAACAGGAACTTTGTGACTGGAACGGTCTGGGTACGTCGGTGATGGAAATCAGCCACCGAGGTAAAGAGTTTATTCAGGTGGCGGAAGAGGCAGAAAAGGATTTTCGCGATCTGCTGAACATTCCCTCGAACTACAAAGTATTGTTCTGCCATGGTGGTGGGCGCGGCCAGTTTGCTGGCGTACCGCTGAATATTCTGGGTGACAAAACCACGGCAGACTATGTAGACGCTGGCTACTGGGCTGCCAGCGCGGTGAAAGAGGCGCATAAGTATTGCACGCCAAACGTTATCGACGCCAAAGTGACCGTTGATGGCCTGCGTGCCGTTAAGCCAATGAGCGAGTGGCAGCTCTCTGACAACGCCGCGTATCTGCACTACTGCCCGAACGAAACCATTGACGGGATTGCCATCGACGAGACGCCGAACTTCGGTAAAGATGTGGTGGTTGCCGCTGACTTCTCCTCCACCATTCTCTCTGCTCCGATTGACGTCAGCCGCTACGGTGTCATCTATGCGGGTGCGCAGAAAAATATCGGCCCTGCAGGCCTGACTATCGTCATCGTACGTGACGATCTGCTGGGCAAAGCGCATAAATCCTGCCCGTCGATTCTTGATTACACTGTGCTGAACGATAACGACTCCATGTTCAACACCCCACCGACGTTTGCCTGGTATCTCTCCGGCCTGGTCTTTAAATGGCTGAAGCAAAACGGCGGCGTGGCGCAGATGGACAAGATCAATCAGCAGAAAGCTGAACTGCTGTACGGCGTCATTGATAAGAGTGATTTCTATCGTAACGATGTGGCGAAAGCCAACCGTTCCCGCATGAACGTGCCGTTCCAGCTGGCGGACAGCAACCTGGATAAAGTTTTCCTGGAAGAGTCCTTCGCCGCAGGTCTTCATGCGCTGAAAGGTCACCGTGTGGTAGGCGGCATGCGCGCCTCCATCTATAACGCCATGCCGCTGGAAGGCGTTAAAGCCCTGACCGATTTCATGATTGACTTCGAACGTCGCCACGGTTGATTGCGCTGTTTTCACCCCCGTAGCCCTGCTGCGGGGTTTTTATTATGTTGAGTTGAGAGTTAAGTTTCATGGAATCCCTGACGTTACAACCTATCGCGCGGGTAGATGGCACCATCAATCTGCCTGGTTCAAAAAGTGTCTCGAACCGCGCTCTGTTGCTGGCAGCTCTGGCAAACGGCACCACCGTCCTCACGAACCTGCTGGACAGCGATGACGTGCGCCATATGCTCAATGCGCTGAAAGCGTTGGGAGTTCACTACACGCTGTCTGACGACCGTACCCGCTGTGAAGTGACGGGGAATGGCGGTGCGCTACGTTCAGCCGAGGAACTGGAACTGTTTCTGGGTAACGCGGGAACCGCCATGCGCCCACTGGCGGCAGCTCTGTGCCTGGGCAGCAACAATATTGTTCTCACCGGCGAACCGCGCATGAAAGAGCGTCCGATCGGCCATCTGGTGGATGCCCTTCGTCAGGGCGGTGCCCAGATTGACTATCTGGAGCAAGAAAATTACCCACCACTGCGCCTTCGCGGTGGCTTTACCGGCGGCAACGTCGAGGTGGACGGCAGCGTCTCCAGCCAGTTCCTGACGGCACTGCTGATGACTGCACCGCTGGCACCGCAGGATACGGTCATCACCATCAAGGGCGACCTGGTGTCTAAGCCGTACATTGATATCACCCTGCATCTGATGAAAACCTTTGGTGTGGAGGTGGAAAACCAGGCGTATCAGCGCTTCGTGGTTCGCGGTGCGCAGCAGTATCAGTCTCCGGGTAACTATCTGGTTGAAGGTGACGCCTCATCTGCGTCTTACTTCCTGGCGGCAGGTGCTATTAAAGGCGGTACGGTGAAAGTGACCGGTATTGGCCGTAACAGCGTGCAGGGCGATATTCGTTTTGCTGATGTGCTGGAGAAAATGGGTGCGGTGGTGACTTGGGGGGAGGATTTCATCGCCTGTACACGTGGTGAACTCAACGCCATCGATATGGACATGAACCACATTCCTGACGCGGCAATGACCATTGCCACCGCTGCGCTCTTTGCAAAAGGTACCACGACGCTGCGTAACATCTACAACTGGCGCGTGAAAGAAACCGACCGTCTGTTCGCGATGGCTACCGAGTTGCGTAAAGTAGGCGCCGAAGTGGAAGAGGGCGAAGACTACATTCGCGTAACGCCTCCGGCAAAACTGCAGTTCGCGGAAATCGGAACTTACAACGATCACCGTATGGCGATGTGCTTCTCGCTGGTGGCCTTGTCCGATACACCTGTCACAATCCTCGATCCGAAATGTACGGCGAAAACCTTCCCGGACTATTTCGAACAGCTGGCCCGCATCAGTACACTGGCCTGATGACAAGATGCCGCATCACCCGATGCGGCATTTCCTTACGTTTTCTGACGTTTGTTCCCGCACATTTCTTCTACACTCTGCTTCATTAATTCCGTAATTTGCACGCAAAGGTAACAGTTGCGCACGTTGGCGCGTATAATGCGCGGCGTTCATGTTAACGGTATGCCTTTATTAAGGAGAAAAAGATGACGGCAGTTGCCCCGGTAATCACCATTGATGGGCCTAGTGGCGCAGGGAAAGGAACTCTGTGCAAGGCGATGGCGGAAGCATTGCAATGGCATCTTTTAGATTCGGGAGCTATCTATCGCGTGCTGGCGCTGGCAGCGCTGCATCACCATGTGGATGTTGCGTCTGAAGAGGCGCTGGTTCCGCTGGCTGCGCATCTGGATGTGCGTTTTGTCTCGACCGATGGCAACCTCGAAGTGATCCTGGAAGGGGAAGATGTGAGCGGCGAAATTCGTACGCAGGAGGTTGCTAACGCGGCCTCTCAGGTGGCGGCTTTCCCGCGCGTTCGTGAGGCCCTGTTACGC
This sequence comes from Enterobacter cloacae subsp. cloacae ATCC 13047, assembly GCF_000025565.1. Lineage (NCBI taxonomy): Bacteria > Pseudomonadati > Pseudomonadota > Gammaproteobacteria > Enterobacterales > Enterobacteriaceae > Enterobacter > Enterobacter cloacae. The sequence goes on along the minus strand of NC_014121.1, from coordinate 2,789,619 downwards.
CGTCAGCGTGCTTTCCGTGAAGCACCCGGCCTGATCGCTGACGGGCGAGATATGGGGACGGTGGTATTCCCTGATGCGCCAGTGAAAATTTTCCTTGACGCCTCCTCGGAAGAACGGGCTCAACGCCGCATGCTTCAGTTGCAGGAGAAGGGGTTTAGTGTTAACTTTGATCGCCTTTTATCCGAGATAAAAGAGCGCGATGACCGCGACCGTAACCGCGCCGTCGCCCCACTTGTTCCTGCAGAAGATGCATTAGTTCTGGATTCCACCAGTTTAACTATTGAGCAAGTGATTGAAAAAGCGCTACAATATGCGCGCCAAAAACTGGCACTCGCGTAATTGCGACCGATTTAGCAGTACCCCCGCTGCAATGGATTGACGGCGGGTATGTGAAACAACCCCATCCGGCACGGAGCCAGGTGGACGTTAATATTAACCTGAAGATTAAACATGACTGAATCTTTTGCTCAACTGTTTGAAGAATCCTTAAAAGAAATCGAAACCCGTCCGGGTTCCATCGTTCGCGGTGTTGTTGTTGCTATCGACAAAGACGTAGTACTGGTTGACGCCGGTCTGAAATCTGAGTCCGCCATTCCGGCAGAGCAGTTCAAAAACGCCCAGGGCGAGCTGGAAATCCAGGTAGGTGACGAAGTTGACGTTGCTCTGGACGCAGTAGAAGACGGCTTCGGCGAAACCCTGCTGTCTCGTGAAAAAGCTAAACGTCACGAAGCATGGATCACGCTGGAGAAAGCTTACGAAGAAGCTGAAACTGTGGTCGGTGTTATCAACGGCAAAGTTAAAGGTGGCTTCACTGTTGAGCTGAATGGTATTCGTGCGTTCCTGCCAGGTTCTCTGGTAGACGTTCGTCCAGTCCGTGACACCCTGCACCTCGAAGGCAAAGAGCTTGAGTTCAAAGTAATCAAGCTGGACCAGAAGCGTAACAACGTTGTTGTTTCCCGTCGTGCCGTTATCGAATCCGAAAACAGCGCAGAACGCGATCAGCTGCTGGAAAACCTGCAGGAAGGCATGGAAGTCAAAGGTATCGTTAAGAACCTCACTGACTACGGCGCATTCGTTGACCTGGGCGGCGTTGATGGCCTGCTGCACATCACCGACATGGCGTGGAAACGCGTTAAGCACCCAAGCGAAATCGTGAACGTGGGCGACGAAATCACTGTTAAAGTGCTGAAGTTCGACCGCGAGCGTACTCGTGTATCCCTCGGCCTGAAACAGCTGGGCGAAGATCCATGGGTAGCTATCGCTAAGCGTTACCCAGAAGGTACCAAACTGACTGGCCGCGTGACCAACCTGACTGACTACGGCTGCTTCGTTGAAATCGAAGAAGGCGTTGAAGGTCTGGTACACGTTTCCGAAATGGACTGGACCAACAAAAACATCCACCCATCCAAAGTTGTTAACGTTGGTGACGTAGTGGAAGTTATGGTTCTGGATATCGACGAAGAACGTCGTCGTATCTCCCTGGGCCTGAAGCAGTGCAAAAACAACCCATGGCAGCAGTTCGCGGAAACCCACAACAAGGGCGACCGTGTTGAAGGTAAAATCAAGTCTATCACTGACTTCGGTATCTTCATCGGCCTGGACGGCGGCATCGACGGCCTGGTTCACCTGTCTGACATCTCCTGGAACGTTGCAGGCGAAGAAGCAGTTCGTGAATACAAAAAAGGCGACGAAATCGCAGCAGTTGTTCTGCAGGTTGACGCAGAGCGTGAGCGTATCTCTCTGGGCGTTAAACAGCTCGCAGAAGATCCGTTCAACAACTGGGTTGCACTGAACAAGAAAGGCGCAATCGTAAACGGTAAAGTGACTGCAGTTGACGCTAAAGGCGCAACCGTAGAACTGGCTGACGGCGTTGAAGGTTACCTGCGCGCTTCTGAAGCTTCACGTGACCGCGTTGAAGATGCCACTCTGGTTCTGAACGTTGGCGACGATGTTGAAGCTAAGTTCACCGGTGTTGACCGTAAGAACCGTGCAATCAGCCTGTCTGTTCGTGCGAAAGACGAAGCTGACGAGAAAGATGCAATCGCTACTGTTAACAAACAGGAAGATGCAAACTTCTCTAACAACGCAATGGCTGAAGCTTTCAAAGCAGCTAAAGGCGAGTAATATCAAGTCCTCAGCATCCTTTGAGCGGTAACGCATTTATCGCGCGAAGGATGAGGAGCAAACTTGACAGATTGCAGGATTCGTCCTGTAATCAATAACAAAGGGCGGCTACGGCCGCCCTTGTTTAATGAGCTGTTCAGCTAATTGGTTTGAAAGGAACCGGAGGAATCATGACCAAGTCAGAATTGATTGAAAGACTTGCCAGTCAGCAACCGCATATCCCAGCTAAAGCAGTGGAAGATGCCGTAAAAGAGATGCTGGAGCATATGGCCACCACTCTTGCCCAGGGCGAGCGCATTGAAATCCGCGGTTTCGGTAGTTTTTCTCTGCACTATCGTGCTCCACGTACCGGGCGTAACCCGAAGACTGGTGATAAAGTCGAGCTGGAAGGTAAGTACGTTCCACACTTTAAGCCGGGTAAAGAACTGCGCGATCGCGCCAATATTTACGGCAACTGAGTTTAGCCATCAGGTTAAACTGGGTTCAAAAGAAAGCACCTCCGGGTGCTTTTTTTGTACTTATCGTTTTTATTCTGAAGCCGTGCCGCAATCCCCGTGTCGTTTTCTGCAAACCGACAAAAACAGTGCAGCGCGCGCTGTAACCTGCATTTTATTCAACTGACGCCTCTCTCCCTCTTCTTACATACTGCCGCCCTGAAACAGGGAGGTCGTAATGGGAATTCCCACACTAAGTCTGTGCGCCATTCTGGCGATAGTGCCGCTACTCTGGTTACCTGAACTACCTGCACGGCATACTGTATGGATCATGGTTGCCGGTGGGTTGGTGCTGGGCTTACAGCGAAGCTTCAGTCTGAAGTGTATCGGTATGGGGTTGTTATTTTGCGCGTGGGGCATTCTGGCAGCGCAGGAAAGCGTCTGGCCGATGCAGCATCTAACCACCGGTGCAGTCAAGGCTGAGGTAGAGATCACCGCCACCGATGGCGCAACAGTCCATCAGGGGAAACTCGTTGCACTTAATGGCAAACGCTGGTGGGCATCGACGGGCATAGTGTTGTATGGCAATTACCTGCCGCAAAAGGCCTGCGCGGGTCAGCGCTGGGCCATGACGCTCAGGCTCAGGCCTGTACACGGTGAACTGAACGACGGGGGATATGATCCTCAGCGAAATGCTTTTGCCCGGCATCAAACGTTAAGCGGACGTTTTACACGGGCAGAAATCATTGATGAACGCTGCAGCTTGCGTGCCCGCTATCTGTCATCGCTGCACGACACCCTTTCAGCCTATCGATGGGGAGCGGTGATCCTGGGGCTGGGGATGGGCGAGCGCCTGGATGTGCCCCGGGAAATAAAAACACTGATGCGTGAAACCGGCACGTCGCATCTGATGGCGATCTCGGGTTTGCACATTGCGCTGGCGGCCTCCATCGTCTGGTTGCTTGCCAGGGGTTTACAGTTTTTACTGCCGTGTCAGTGGATCCGCTGGCAGATGCCACTGCTTGCGGGACTGTTTTTTGCGGCCTTCTACGCATGGCTGACGGGTTTGCAGCCGCCAGCATTACGCACGGTCATCGCGCTTGCGGTGCTGGCCGCTCTGCGGATCGGCGCGCGTCAGTGGTCTGCATGGCAGGTCTGGTGTAGCTGTATTGCAGCGATACTCATCGTTGATCCGCTGGCGGTGCTTTCTCAAAGCCTGGCGTTGTCAGCGTTTGCTGTCGCGGCGTTGATTTTCTGGTATCAGTGGCTGCCACTCCCCAGCTGGCGCTGGACTCGCCGGGTGCGACCCCTGGTAAATTTACTCAATCTGCAGGTTGGGATGTTGCTGCTGCTCCTGCCTTTGCAGGTGTTGATGTTCCATGGCTTCAGCGTCTCTTCGCTGGTGGCCAATCTCTTTGCCGTTCCGCTGGTGACCTTTATCTCGGTTCCGCTGATCCTGCTCGGTATGCTACTGCACCTGCTCCCGCTAGTCTCCCTGGAGACTGGCGTATGGTTTGCGGCAAATAAGTCCCTGGCCGGATTGTTCTGGCTGTTGCAGCGTCTGCCTGATGGTTGGCAGGATGTCGATGAGCGCTGGCAGTACCTGGCATTGCTGCCCTGGCTGGCCATTATCGGCTGGCGCTTTCGCTCCTGGAAAAGCATGCCGGCGGTGTGTCTGACAGGAACTGTCGTGCTGGCATCCCCATTCATGCAAACGGAGAAAACCGATAGCTGGACGTTGCATATGCTGGATGTGGGGCAGGGGCTATCAATGGTTATTGAGCGGCAGGGTAAAGCGCTTCTATACGACACCGGTCCCGGCTGGCCTGGGGGAGACAGTGCGCAGCAGTTGATTATTCCGTGGTTACGCTGGCATCACCTGCAACCAGAGGGCGTTATTCTCAGTCACGAGCACCTGGACCATGCAGGTGGTCTGGCATCGCTGCAGGCGGCATGGCCCGGCTTATGGGTACGCAGCCCGCTGGGGTGGGCGCAGCATCTTTCCTGCTTTCGCGGGCAGCAGTGGAAATGGCAGGGGCTAACATTGACCGTTCACTGGCCACCGGCTGGATCCACTGCCCAGGGTAACAATCGCTCCTGCGTGGTTAAAATTGATGACGGTGAGCAGAGTGTTTTGCTGACAGGGGACATTGAAGCGCAAGCGGAACAGGCTATGCTTAGCCATTACTGGCGTTATCTGACGTCAACGGTGATACAGGTGCCACACCATGGCAGTAATACCTCCTCATCGTTGCCGCTGGTACAACGGGTGGGAGGCGAAATCGCGCTGGATTCTGCGGCCCGTTACAATGCGTGGCGATTCCCGTCAGTGAAGGTGGTGAAGCGTTATCGAAAAGAGGGCTATGTCTGGCACGATACCCCACATTCGGGCCAAATATCGGTGACGTTTTCGCAACATGCCTGGCAAATCCGACGGTTGCGGGAGCAATATTTACCGCGTTGGTATCATCAGTGGTTTGGCGCGCCCGTCGATAACGGGTAGAATATGCGGCTATTTCAACAGATGCTGGTTTTTTGAATGCATAACGACAAAGATCTCTCCACGTGGCAAACCTTCCGCCGACTCTGGCCGATGATTGCACCTTTTAAAGCAGGTTTAATCGTGGCGGGTATAGCGTTAGTTCTCAACGCAGCCAGCGATACTTTTATGTTATCGCTCCTCAAACCGTTACTGGATGACGGTTTTGGTAAAACGGATCGCTCAGTGTTGCTATGGATGCCTCTGGTGGTGATCGGACTGATGATCTTACGCGGTATCACCAGCTATATTTCCAGTTATTGCATCTCCTGGGTGTCAGGAAAAGTGGTCATGACAATGCGCCGTCGGCTGTTCAGCCACATGATGGGCATGCCGGTGGCCTTCTTTGACAAACAATCGACGGGTACATTGCTGTCACGTATTACCTATGACTCAGAACAGGTGGCATCCTCTTCCTCCAGCGCACTGATTACCGTTGTGCGTGAAGGTGCGTCAATTATCGGTCTGTTCGTGATGATGTTCTATTACAGCTGGCAGCTGTCGCTGATCCTCATCGTGCTGGCGCCGGTTGTTTCTGTCGCGATCCGCGTCGTCTCAAAGCGTTTTCGCAATATCAGTAAGAATATGCAGAATACGATGGGGCAGGTGACCACCAGCGCTGAACAGATGCTGAAAGGACATAAAGAGGTGTTGATTTTCGGCGGGCAGGAGGTCGAAACAAAACGCTTCGATAAAGTCAGCAACAAAATGCGTCTGCAGGGGATGAAAATGGTCTCGGCCTCTTCAATCTCTGATCCCATTATTCAGCTGATTGCCTCTCTGGCTCTGGCATTCGTCCTGTATGCGGCAAGCTTCCCGAGCGTAATGGAAACGCTGACGGCGGGAACCATCACCGTTGTGTTCTCTTCCATGATTGCGCTGATGCGTCCGCTGAAGTCGCTGACCAACGTTAACGCCCAGTTCCAGCGCGGGATGGCAGCATGCCAGACGCTGTTCAGCATCCTGGATTCTGAGCAAGAGAAAGACGAAGGTACTCGCGTCATTGAGCGCGCAAAGGGCGATGTCGAATTCCGCAACGTGACCTTCACTTACCCTGGCCGTGAAGTTCCAGCATTACGTAACATCAACCTGACCATTCCGGCAGGCAAAACCGTTGCGCTGGTTGGCCGTTCTGGTTCGGGTAAATCGACGATTGCCAGCCTGATTACCCGTTTCTACGACATCGATCAGGGTGAAATTTTGTTAGACGGTCACGACCTGCGGGAATACACCCTGCAGTCGCTGCGTAACCAGGTTGCGCTGGTGTCTCAGAACGTGCATCTGTTCAACGATACTGTTGCGAACAACATTGCCTATGCGCGCACTGAAGAGTACAGCCGCGAGCAGATTGAAGAAGCCGCTCGTATGGCCTATGCCATGGACTTTATTAACAAGATGGACAACGGCCTGGATACCATCATCGGTGAGAATGGGGTTCTGCTCTCCGGTGGTCAACGCCAGCGTATCGCCATCGCCCGTGCACTGCTGCGTAACAGCCCTATTCTGATCCTTGACGAAGCAACCTCTGCTTTGGATACAGAATCTGAACGTGCAATTCAGTCTGCGCTAGATGAACTGCAAAAGAACCGTACATCACTGGTGATTGCGCACCGCCTGTCAACGATTGAACAGGCAGACGAAATCGTCGTTGTGGAGGATGGGGTCATTGTAGAACGCGGTAGCCATACCGATTTACTGGCACAGCGTGGTGTTTACGCTCAGCTCCATAAGATGCAGTTCGGCGAATGATTGCCCGTATCTGGTCCGGTGAGTCCCCGCTATGGCTGCTGCTTCTGCCGCTCTCCTGGCTGTATGGTCTGGTGAGCGGCATTATTCGTCTGCTTTACCGTCTGGGGCTAAAGCGGGCGTGGCGTGCGCCGGTGCCGGTTGTCGTGGTGGGCAACCTCACGGCAGGGGGGAACGGTAAAACCCCGGTGGTCATCTGGCTGGTTGAGCAACTGCAAAAGCGCGGCATCCGCCCCGGCGTGGTGTCGCGAGGTTACGGCGGCAAAGCGGCGCACTATCCACTGCTCCTGACGCCGGACACGACGACCGCCGAGGCGGGGGATGAGCCGGTATTGATTTATCAGCGTACTGGCGCGCCTGTCGCAGTCTCTCCGGTGCGTAGTGATGCTGTTAAGGCGTTGCTTGCCGAACACGACGTGCAAATAATTATTACCGATGACGGTCTGCAGCATTACGCGCTGGCGCGTGATAAAGAGATTGTGGTCATTGATGGCGTCCGCCGTTTTGGCAACGGCTGGTGGCTGCCTGCAGGCCCCATGCGTGAACGCGCTTCGCGCCTGAAGTCCGTGGATGCGGTGATTGTTAACGGCGGTGCGGCACTGCCGGGGGAGATCCCGATGCAACTCCAGCCAGGCATGGCTATTAACCTGTTGACCGGTGAACGACAGGCCGTTTCCCGGCTACCCGCGCTGGTCGCGATGGCAGGTATTGGTCATCCTCCGCGTTTCTTCGCAACGCTGGAACAGTGTGGTGCCCGCCTTGATAAACGTGTTCCGCTGGCCGATCACCAGGCGCTGGTGGCGGAGCAGGTAGACGCGTTGACAACATCCGGTCAGACATTAATCATGACCGAAAAAGATGCGGTGAAATGCCGCGCTTTTGCGAAAGAAAACTGGTGGTATCTGCCGGTTGACGCTGAACTCAGCGGCGAGCAGCCGGAACACTTGCTCCAGGAACTGATTGCGTTGGTGCATTAAGAGCTTACGCGGTTCTGGTGGCGCTTTGACTGACAGGAAAACGCATGTCTTTACCACAACTCTCGCTTTCAGCCGCACGTAACTTGCACCTTGCCGCGCAAGGACTTCTTAAAAAGCCCCGTCGCCGCGCGCAGCCTGCCGATATCCTCACTACCGTGCAACGCATGTCGTTGTTGCAAATCGACACCATCAACATTGTGGCTCGTAGCCCCTACCTGGTGCTGTTCAGCCGGCTGGGCAATTATCCGCCTCAGTGGCTCGATGATGCGCTCAGCAAGGGAGAGCTGATGGAATACTGGGCACATGAAGCCTGTTTCCTGCCCCGCAGCGATTTTGCCCTGGTTCGCCATCGTATGCTTGCCCCGGAAAAAATGGGCTGGAAATACCGGCAGGCGTGGATGCACGAGCATGCGGCTGAAATTGAGCAGCTCATTGCCCATATCGCGGAAAAGGGGCCAGTACGTTCCGCGGATTTTGAACATCCGCGAAAAGGGGCAAGCGGCTGGTGGGAATGGAAACCGCACAAGCGTCATCTGGAAGGGTTGTTTACATCAGGCAAGGTGATGGTAGTCGAGCGGCGTAATTTTCAACGGGTGTACGACCTGACGCAGCGGGTGATGCCTCACTGGGACGACGAGCGCGACCTGCTCACACAGGAGGCAGCCGAAGCCGTCATGCTTGAAAACAGCGCCCGCAGTCTGGGTATTTTCCGTCCGCAATGGCTGGCCGATTATTACCGTCTCCGACAGCCCACGCTGAAACCGTTGCTGGATAACTGGCAGCGCGAGCAGCGGGTTATCCCGGTCTCTGTAGAGAGGTTGGGCGATATGTGGCTGCATGTGGATTTACTCCCGCTACTGCCACAAGCTGAAGCAGGTAAACTTCAGGCAACCCATAGCGCGGTGCTGTCACCTTTTGATCCGGTGGTCTGGGACAGAAAACGGGCCGAGCAGCTGTTTGATTTCAGCTACCGGCTGGAGTGCTACACTCCCGCGCCAAAGCGCCAGTACGGTTACTTTGTTTTGCCCCTGCTGCACAAGGGACAACTGGTAGGGCGCATGGATGCCAAAATGCACCGTAAAACCGGCACGCTAGAGGTCATTGCGCTGTATCTGGAAGAGGGCGTCAGGATAACCGCGACCCTGGAAAAAGGGTTAACATCCGCCATCAATGATTTCGCCTGCTGGCAGAAGGCCTGCGAAGTGACGCTGGGCCGCGTGCCTGACGGACTCTTTACATCCTGTCGAAGTGGCTGGGAAACAGGCACGCCCTGAAAAGGGAATGTGATAAGCTTTAGCGATTACCCATACGGAGGAACTATGGATCACCGTTTACTTGAAATTATTGCCTGCCCGGTGTGCAACGGCAAACTCTACTATAGCCAGGACAAACAAGAGCTGATTTGCAAACCGGACAGCCTGGCTTTCCCGCTGCGTGACGGTATTCCGGTACTGCTGGAAAACGAAGCCCGTTCCCTGGTGGCTGAAGAGAGCAAACCATGAGCTTTGTCGTCATTATTCCTGCCCGTTACGCCTCAACGCGTCTGCCGGGTAAGCCGCTGGTAGATATCAACGGCAAGCCAATGATTGTGCATGTCCTTGAACGCGCCCGTGAGTCCGGCGCTGACCGTATTATCGTGGCCACCGATCATCCTGATGTTGCGCGTGCGGTTGAAGCCGCAGGCGGGGAAGTATGCATGACCCGTGCCGATCACCAGTCTGGTACTGAACGTCTGGCTGAAGTGGTTGAGAAATGCGCATTCAGCGACGATACGGTAATCGTTAACGTGCAGGGCGACGAACCGATGATCCCGGCGGCGATTATTCGTCAGGTGGCGGAAAACCTGGCGCAGCGTCAGGTTGGCATGGCAACTCTCGCGGTACCTATCCACCACGCGGAAGAAGCGTTCAACCCGAACGCGGTGAAGGTTGTGACGGATGCGGAGGGCTATGCGCTTTATTTCTCCCGTGCCACCATCCCGTGGGATCGCGATCGCTTTGCGGTGTCCAAAGAGACCATTGGCGATACCTTCCTGCGCCATATTGGCATCTACGGCTATCGCGCTGGCTTTATTCGCCGGTATGTAACCTGGACACCGAGTCCGCTGGAGCATATTGAAATGCTGGAACAGCTTCGTGTGCTCTGGTACGGCGAAAAGATCCACGTTGCCGTCGCCGAAGAGGTGCCTGGTACAGGCGTAGACACCCCAGAAGATCTTGAGCGCGTTCGCGCTGAATTGCGTTAATCCTTGCGGCATCCCTCTTTTGGGAGGGATGCACTCCGCCGTTTATTTTCTCTTATCTTTTCCATAATTGATCTCCGCAGGGTGACATCTGCGTCCTGCGCGCTCATTATAAAAGCAGTAGTCTTAATGGGGGTAATCTCATATGGAACAGCTGCGTGCCGAACTGAGTCACCTGCTTGGCGAGAAGTTAAGCCGGGTGGAATGTGTAAGTGAAAAGGCAGATACCGCGCTCTGGTCGTTGTACGACAGTCAGGGAAACCCAATGCCGCTGATGGCCCGAAGCTTTACCTCGCCGGGTGTGGCCAGGCAGCTCGCCTGGAAAATTTCAATGCTCGCGCGGCAAGGAACCGTGCGTATGCCGACGGTTTACGGAGTGATGACGCATGAAGAGCACCCCGGTCCGGATGTTCTGCTGATTGAGCGTTTACGCGGAGTATCCGTTGAAGCCCCGGCGCGTACACCGGAGCGCTGGGAACAGCTGAAAGACCAGATTGTGGAGGCTCTGCTGGCCTGGCACCGGCAGGATAGCCGTGGTCTTGTGGGACCCGTCGACAGCACTCAGGAAAATCTTTGGCCGCTGTGGTATCGCCAGCGGGTGGAGGTGCTGTGGGGAACGCTTAATCAGTTCAACAACACCGGCTTGACCATGCAGGATAAACGTATCCTGTTCCGCACCCGGGAGTGTTTACCGGCGCTGTTTGAGGGCTTTAACGACAACTGCGTGTTGATACACGGTAATTTTACCCTGCGTAGCATGCTTAAAGATTCTCGTAGCGATCAGCTTCTGGCGATGCTGGGGCCAGGGGTCATGCTGTGGGCTCCACGCGAGTATGACCTGTTCAGGCTCAGCGATAGCGCGGCCGCTGAAGGCTTGCTGTGGCACTATCTGCAGCGCGCGCCCGTTGCGGAGGCGTTTCTCTGGCGGCGCTGGCTTTATTTATTGTGGGATGAAGTGGCGCAGCTGGTGAATACCGGACGTTTCAACCGCGCCAACTTTGACCTTGCGACAAAATCACTCCTGCCCTGGCTCGCCTGAGGAGCCTTTCAGCCACTGCCAGATGCGTCCCAGCGTCTCATAGCCGACGCGATCGCTATGCATCAACCACATCGGGGACGGGATCACCCGTTCCCATGGGTTTAGCGGGGCGTTAATGGCCATCTGGTTCGCCGGCGCGGGAAGCGGGTGCAGTCCTTGTTTTTCGAAGAAAATCATTGCCCTTGGCAGATGCGAAGCAGATGTAACCAGTAAGAACGGAACATCGCCAATAGCCTGTTTCACCGCCGCGGCTTCTTCTTCGGTATCTTTCGGACTGTCCAGCGTGATAATAGCGGAGCGCGGCACGCCGAGGGATTCTGCCACCCTGGCGCCGGCTTCAGCCGTGCTGACCGGGTTGGTTTTGGCTGGCGCGCCGGTGAAGATCATTTTTGATCCCGGATTAGCCAGCCACAGGCGAATACCTTCGTTCAGGCGCGGCAGGCTGTTGTTGATCAGGTTAGAGCTGGGGGCCCAGTTTGGATCCCAGGTATACCCGCCGCCCAGCACCACGATGTACTCCACTTTCTGGTTTCCCTGCCAGGTCGGGTAGGTGTTTTCGATGGGACGTAACAGTTTGTCTGCGACGGGTTGCAGGCTCAGCAGCAGCAGTACCAGCCAGCCGAAGGTGATCAGCGTTTTGCCACTTTTCTGAAAGCGACTAAACCACACCAGCCCCAGCCCCAGCGCGATGATGAGCAGCAGTAGCGGAAGGGGAAGCATCATGCCTCCAATGTATTTCTTCAGGGTAAAAAGCATCCTTTTTGGTTCCTTTTTTAACCATATAGCAGGCGAATACCCGTGATATTACACCAGAGAGGTTCATTCTCCGCGCGGGTGTGACAAAATAGCGGTTTTGCAGTTAGCGAGTGGAACTCTCCCAATGCGGGATCGCAATTTTGATGACATCGCGGAAAAGTTTTCGCGCAACATATACGGCACCACAAAAGGGCAGTTACGTCAGACGATCCTCTGGCAGGATCTGGACACCATTCTGGCCACGTATGGCGGTCAAACGTTGCGCGTGCTTGACGCCGGAGGCGGTGAAGGGCAGACGGCCATAAAAATGGCTGAGCGCGGTCATCACGTCACACTTTGCGATCTTTCTGCTGAGATGGTTGCGCGTGCCACGCGTGCAGCAGAGGAGAAAGGTGTGAGCGACAACATGCATTTTGTACAATGCGCCGCTCAGGACATCGCACAGCATTTGGAAACCCAGGTTGATCTGATATTGTTTCATGCGGTGCTGGAATGGGTAGCCGATCCGTTAAGCGTGTTACAAACTCTGTGGTCGATGCTACGCCCGGGCGGTACGCTGTCGCTGATGTTCTACAATGCTAACGGCTTCCTGATGCACAACATGGTTGCGGGCAACTTCGACTATGTTCAGGTCGGAATGCCGAAAAAGAAAAAGCGCACGCTTTCCCCGGACTATCCGCGCGATCCCCAGCAGGTTTACGGCTGGCTGGAAGAGATTGGCTGGCAGATAACCGGGAAGACGGGCGTCAGGGTGTTTCATGATTATCTGCGTGAAAAACACAAACAGCGTGACTGTTTTGACACCTTAACAGAATTAGAAACGCGGTATTGCCGTCAGGAACCGTTTATCAGTCTTGGCCGCTATATTCACGTCACCGCGCACAAGCCGCAGATGCAAGGATAACCTATGAGTGAATTTTCCCAGACAGTCCCCGAACTGGTTGCCTGGGCCAGGAAAAATGATTTCTCCATCTCGCTGCCGGTAGACAGACTCTCTTTCCTGCTGGCGGTTGCCACGCTGAACGGCGAACGGCTCGATGGCGAAATGAGCGAGGGTGAACTGGTGGATGCGTTCCGCCATGTGAGTGATGCGTTTGAGCAAACCAGCGAAACCATTAGCGTGCGTGCCAACAACGCAATCAACGATATGGTGCGTCAACGTCTGCTGAACCGCTTTACCAGCGAGCAGGCGGAAGGTAACGCCATTTATCGACTGACGCCACTGGGCATCGGCATTACCGATTACTACATCCGCCAGCGTGAGTTTTCCACGCTGCGTCTTTCCATGCAGCTCTCGATTGTGGCGGGTGAACTCAAGCGTGCAGCCGATGCCGCGGATGAAAACGGTGATGAATTCCACTGGCACCGCAACGTCTACGCGCCGCTGAAATATTCGGTAGCGGAGATTTTTGACAGTATCGATCTGACCCAGCGTCTGATGGACGAACAGCAGCAGCAGGTGAAAGATGATATCGCGCAACTGCTGAATAAAGACTGGCGTGCGGCCATCTCCAGCTGTGAGTTGCTGCTGTCGGAAACCTCCGGCACGCTGCGTGAACTGCAGGATACGCTGGAGGCCGCAGGCGATAAGCTCCAGGCCAACCTGCTGCGCATTCAGGATGCGACCATGGCACATGACGATCTGCATTTTATCGACCGTCTGGTCTTTGATTTGCAGAGCAAGCTCGATCGCATCATTAGCTGGGGCCAGCAATCGATTGACCTGTGGATCGGTTACGATCGTCATGTACATAAATTTATCCGTACCGCCATCGATATGGATAAAAACCGCGTCTTTGCTCAGCGTCTGCGTCAGTCTGTTCAAACCTACTTCGATGCGCCGTGGGCGCTAACCTACGCCAATGCCGATCGTCTGCTTGATATGCGTGACGAAGAGATGGCGTTGCGTGATGAAGAGGTAACCGGTGAGCTGCCACCGGATCTGGAATACGAAGAATTCAACGAAATTCGTGAGCAACTTGCGGCCATGATCGAAGAACAGCTCGCTGTCTACAAAACCAGACAGGTACCGCTGGATCTTGGTCTCGTGGTGCGCGACTATCTGGCGCAATATCCTCGCGCGCGCCACTTCGACGTTGCCCGCATTGTGGTAGATCAGGCGGTTCGCCTGGGTATCGCGCAAGCAGATTTCACCGGACTGCCGCCGAAGTGGCAGCCGATTAACGATTACGGAGCCAAGGTACAGGCGCATGTCATTGACAAATATTGAACAAGTGATGCCATTAAAGCTGGCACAGGCGCTGGCGAATCCGTTATTTCCGGCGCTGGACAGCCAGCTGCGTGCCGGTCGTCATATTGGCCTCGACGAGCTGGATAATCACGCCTTTTTGATGGACTTCCAGGAGTATCTGGAAGAGTTTTACGCACGCTATAACGTTGAGCTTATCCGCGCGCCGGAAGGTTTCTTCTACCTGCGTCCGCGTTCCACCACGCTTATTCCGCGCTCTGTGCTTTCCGAGCTGGATATGATGGTCGGCAAAATTCTGTGCTACCTCTACCTCAGCCCGGAACGTCTGGCAAATGAAGGGATCTTCACCCAGCAGGAGCTTTACGATGAGCTGTTGACGCTGGCAGACGAAAGCAAGCTGCTGAAGCTTGTGAACAACCGTTCTACGGGGTCGGATCTCGATCGTCAGAAATTGCAGGAAAAAGTTCGCTCTTCTCTGAACCGTCTGCGTCGTCTGGGGATGGTCTGGTTTATGGGCCACGACAGCAGCAAATTCCGCATTACGGAATCTGTTTTCCGCTTCGGTGCCGACGTGCGTGCGGGCGACGACGCGCGTGAAGCGCAGCTTCGCATGATCCGCGACGGTGAGGCGATGCCGGTGGAAAACCATTTGCAGCTCAATGACGAGCCTGAAGACAATCAGCCGGATAGCGGGGAGGAAGAGTAATGATTGAACGCGGTAAATTTCGCTCACTAACGCTGATTAACTGGAACGGCTTTTTTGCCCGAACCTTTGATCTTGATGAGCTGGTGACAACGCTCTCCGGCGGTAACGGTGCGGGTAAATCCACCACCATGGCGGCCTTTGTGACGGCGCTGATCCCTGATTTGACGCTGCTGCACTTCCGTAACACCACCGAAGCGGGGGCGACAAGCGGCTCCCGCGATAAAGGCCTGCACGGTAAGCTCAAAGCTGGCGTCTGTTATTCGGTGCTGGATGTGATCAACTCCCGTCATCAGCGTGTGGTGGTGGGCGTGCGTCTACAGCAGGTCGCCGGTCGCGACCGAAAAGTGGATATCAAACCGTTCGCGATTCAGGGCCTGCCAACCTCAATGCAGCCAACGGCGCTGCTGACGGAAACGCTCAATGAGCGCCAGGCGCGCGTACTGACGCTGCAGGAGCTGAAAGACAAGCTCGAAGCTATCGAAGGCGTGCAGTTCAAGCAGTTCAACTCGATTACCGATTACCACTCCCTGATGTTCGATCTGGGCGTGGTGGCGCGTCGTCTGCGTACCGCATCCGACCGCAGCAAATATTACCGTCTGATTGAAGCCTCCCTGTACGGCGGGATCTCCAGCGCCATTACCCGCTCCCTGCGCGACTACCTGTTGCCGGAAAACAGCGGCGTGCGTAAGGCCTTCCAGGACATGGAAGCCGCGCTGCGTGAAAACCGCATGACGCTGGAAGCGATTCGCGTTACCCAGTCTGACCGCGATCTGTTTAAACACCTGATCAGTGAAGCCACCAACTATGTGGCGGCGGATTATATGCGTCACGCCAACGAGCGTCGTGTGCATCTCGATCAGGCATTAGAGTACCGCCGCGAGCTGTTCACCTCGCGTAAACAGCTGGTGGCCGAGCAGTATAAGCACGTTGAAATGGCCCGTGAACTGGGCGAACACAACGGGGCTGAAGGCGATCTGGAAGCCGATTATCAGGCCGCCAGCGATCACCTGAACCTGGTTCAGACCGCGCTGCGCCAGCAGGAAAAAATCGAGCGCTACGAAGCCGATCTCGATGAACTGCAAATTCGTCTCGAAGAGCAAAACGAAGTGGTGGCCGAAGCCGCCGACATGCAGGAAGAGAACGAAGCGCGTGCCGAAGCCGCCGAACTGGAAGTGGATGAGCTGAAAAGCCAGCTCGCCGATTACCAGCAGGCGCTGGACGTGCAGCAGACGCGTGCAATTCAGTACAACCAGGCCCTGCAGGCATTGCAGCGTGCGAAAGAGCTATGCCATCTGCCTGACCTGACGCCGGACAGCGCCGATGAATGGCTGGACACCTTCCAGGCGAAAGAGCAGGAAGCCACGGAAAAACTGCTCTCCCTGGAACAGAAAATGAGCGTCGCGCAGACCGCGCACAGCCAGTTTGAACAAGCTTATCAGCTGGTGGTGGCGATTAACGGCCCGCTGGCGCGAAACGAAGCGTGGGACGTAGCCCGCGAGTTGCTGCGCGACGGCGTCAACCAGCGTCATCTGGCTGAGCAGGTGCAACCGCTGCGTATGCGTCTGAACGAGCTGGAACAGCGTCTGCGCGAGCAGCAGGAGGCCGAGCGTCTGCTGGCCGAGTTCTGTAAGCGTCAGGGTAAACATTACGATATTGACGATCTCGAGGCTCTGCACCAGGAGCTTGAAGCCCGTATCGCCGCCCTTTCCGATACGGTATCCAGCGCCAGCGAACAGCGGATGACGCTGCGTCAGGAGCTGGAGCAGCTTCAGTCCCGCTCGCAGACGCTGTTGCAACGCGCACCCGTCTGGCTGGCGGCGCAAAGCAGCCTGAACCAGCTCAGCGAACAGTGCGGTGAAACGTTCGAATCCAGCCAGGAAGTGACCGAATATCTGCAACAGCTGCTTGAGCGCGAGCGCGAGGCGATTGTTGAGCGTGATGAAGTTGGTGCGCGCAAGCGCGAGGTTGACGAAGAGATTGAACGCTTAAGCCAGCCGGGCGGTGCGGAAGATGCCCGCCTGAATACGCTGGCGGAGCGTTTCGGTGGCGTACTGCTGTCAGAAATTTATGATGACGTGGGTCTGGACGATGCGCCGTACTTCTCCGCGCTGTATGGCCCGTCGCGTAACGCGATTGTGGTGCCGGATCTGTCTCTGATTGCCGAACAGCTCGAAGGGCTGGAAGATTGCCCGGAAGATCTCTATCTGATCGAAGGGGATCCGCAATCGTTCGATGACAGCGTGTTCAGCGTTGACGAGCTGGAAAAAGCGGTAGTGGTGAAAATCGCTGACCGTCAGTGGCGTTACTCGCGCTTCCCGGAACTTCCTCTGTTTGGCCGCGCCGCGCGTGAAAGTCGTATTGAGAGCCTGCACGCTGAGCGTGAAACACTGTCTGAACGTTTTGCGACGTTGTCGTTTGACGTGCAGAAAACCCAGCGCCTGCATCAGGCATTTAGCCGCTTTATCGGTAGCCATCTGGGAGTGGCCTTTGAGGCTGACCCGGAAGCGGAAATTCGCAAGCTTAACACCCGCCGTGGTGAGCTTGAGCGCGCGATTGCCAGCCATGAAAATGACAACCAGCAGAGCCGCGTTCAGTTTGAACAGGCGAAAGAGGGCGTTGCTGCCCTGAACCGCATTCTGCCGCGTCTGAATCTGCTGGCGGACGATACGCTGGCTGACCGTGTGGATGAAATCCAGGAACGTCTGGATGAAGCGCAGGAGGCTGCGCGCTTCGTGCAGCAACACGGTAATCAGCTGGCGAAGCTGGAGCCGGTCGTTTCGGTGCTTCAGAGCGATCCAGAGCAGTTTGAGCAGCTAAAAGAAGATTATGCCTGGTCCCAGCAGGTGCAGCGTGAAGCACGCCAGCAGGCGTTTGCCCTGACGGAAGTGGTGCAGCGTCGCGCTCACTTCGGCTACTCTGACTCGGCGGAAATGCTGAGCGGTAACAGCGATCTGAACGAGAAATTACGCCAGCGCCTTGAGCAGGCTGAAGCGGAACGTACGCGTGCCCGTGAAGCGATGCGTAGCCACGCGGCCCAGTTGAACCAGTACAATCAGGTTCTGGCCTCGCTAAAAAGCTCCTTTGATACCAAGAAAGAGCTGTTAAACGATCTGCAAAAAGAGCTGCAGGATATCGGCGTCCGTGCCGACAGCGGGGCAGAAGAGCGGGCGCGTGTTCGTCGTGATGAGCTGCATGCCCAGCTGAGCAATAACCGTGCGCGTCGTAATCAGCTGGAAAAAAGCGCTGACCTTCTGTGAAGCGGAGATGGATAACCTGACCCGCCGCCTGCGCAAGCTGGAGCGCGACTATCACGAAATGCGCGAGCAGGTGGTATCTGCGAAGGCTGGCTGGTGCGCGGTGATGCGCATGGTGAAAGACAATAATGTTGAACGCCGTCTGCATCGTCGTGAACTGGCGTACCTCTCTGCGGATGAACTGCGATCCATGTCGGATAAGGCGTTGGGTGCGCTGCGTCTGGCGGTGGCCGATAACGAACATCTGCGCGATGTGCTGCGTATGTCTGAAGATCCGAAGCGTCCTGAGCGTAAAATTCAGTTCTTCGTGGCGGTATACCAGCATCTGCGTGAGCGTATTCGTCAGGACATCATCCGTACCGACGATCCGGTCGAAGCCATTGAACAGATGGAAATTGAACTGGGGCGCCTGACGGAAGAGCTGACCTCCCGTGAACAGAAGCTGGCTATCAGCTCCCGTAGCGTGGCGAACATCATCCGCAAGACCATTCAGCGCGAGCAGAACCGTATTCGCCAGCTGAACCAGGGTCTGCAGAGCGTATCGTTTGGTCAGGTGAACAGCGTACGTCTGAATGTAAACGTGCGTGAAGCGCACTCTACGCTGCTGGATGTGCTCTCTGAGCAGCATGAACAGCATCAGGATCTGTTTAACAGCAACCGTCTGACTTTCTCCGAAGCGCTGGCGAAGCTGTATCAGCGTCTGAATCCGCAGATTGATATGGGGCAACGTACGCCGCAAACCATCGGTGAAGAGCTGCTGGATTACCGTAACTACCTGGAGATGGAAGTTGAGGTTAACCGTGGTTCAGATGGCTGGCTGCGTGCGGAATCCGGGGCACTGTCGACCGGTGAAGCTATCGGTACCGGGATGTCGATTCTGGTGATGGTGGTGCAGAGCTGGGAAGATGAAGCGCGTCGTCTGCGCGGCAAAGATATTTCCCCATGCCGTCTGCTGTTCCTTGATGAGGCAGCGCGTCTGGATGCCCGCTCCATCGCCACGCTGTTTGAGCTCTGCGAACGTCTGGATATGCAGCTCATTATTGCGGCACCGGAAAATATTAGTCCGGAAAAAGGCACAACCTATAAACTGGTGCGTAAAGTGTTCCAGAACAGCGAGCACGTTCATGTTGTAGGCCTGCGTGGCTTTGCTCCGCAGCCGCCGGAGTCCTTACCGGGCACAGCAGACGCCTCTTGAGGCGTGTTGTTACAAAGTGCGGCGCATTAGCGCCGCTTTTTTTTTACGCTTAACTTATGCTTACGGCTGCGTTATCTTTAAACTTCTTTACATAAGGTAAGGCAACTGCGTTTGTGCCTTCCTATAATGAATAAAAGCCCCAGTGTGATGGGCATGTCGTGAGAAAACAGGGGGCAAGGGATGTTGCTAAAGAAAAATCGTGGTCATCAGCTGTCAGCGTTGAGTTTGTGTCTGGCGGTGATGTTTGCTCCACTGTTAAGCGCTCAGGCCGATGAGCCTGAAGTTGTACCGTCAGACAGTTCCGCGACGATGGGTGCGCAGCCGACGTCGCTGTCACAACCGCTGGATCAATCTCCCGCGACGGCCATTTTAGCGGGTATCAGACCGCTACCCGAAGGTATCGACACCGGCGCGCTCCGCCAGCAGCTTCTTACCGGGCTTCCTGCAGGATACACGCCTGCTTACATTAACCAGCTTACGCTGCTTTATGCCGCGCGTGATATGAAGCCGATGTGGGAAAACCGGGACGCCGTGCGCGCTTTCCAGCAGCAGCTGGCGGAAGTCGCCATTGCTGGTTTTCAGCCGCAATTTACCACCTGGGTTGAGCTTCTGACCGATCCTGCCGTTACCGGTCAGGCGCGTGATGTGGTGCTGTCTGATGCCATGATGGGCTACCTCCAGTTCGTGGCGGGCATTCCGGTCAATGGCAACCGCTGGTTATACAGTCAAAAACCGTACAAGCTGGCGACGCCGGCGCTGTCGGTCATTAACCAGTGGCAACTGGCGCTGGATAACGGTGACCTGCCGCGCTTTATCGCAAGCCTGGCACCGGCCCATCCGCAGTATGCCACCATGCATCAGTCGCTGCTTGAGCTGGTTGCGGATTCCCGCCCGTGGCCTCAGGTGCGTGGCACAACCACGCTTCGTCCGGGACAGTGGAGCAGCGATGTCCCGGCGATCCGCGAAATTATGAAACGCTCCGGCATTCTCGAAAGCGGTCCTAAGATTGCGCTGCCCGGCGACGATACGCAAAGCGCGGTCGTCAGCCCGTCGGCCCCGGTAAAAGAGAAAAAGGCCGTTGCACAGAGCAACAAACCCGCCGCCTACGATCGCGAACTGGTCGCGGCGGTTAAGCAGTTCCAGGCCGCGCAGGGGCTGGGCGCAGACGGGGTGATCGGTCCATCCACCCGCGACTGGCTGAACGTCTCGCCTGCCCAGCGTGCTGGAGTGCTGGCGCTGAATATCCAGCGTTTACGTCTGCTGCCGGGAACACTGTCGACCGGGATTATGGTGAATATACCAGCGTATTCGCTGGTTTATTATCAGAACGGTAGCGAGGTGCTGGCGTCGCGTGTGATTGTCGGACGTCCTGACCGTAAAACGCCGATGATGAGCAGCGCCCTGAATAACGTAGTGGTAAACCCGCCGTGGAACGTGCCGCCGACGCTGGCGCGCAAGGATATTCTGCCTAAGGTCTGGAACGATCCTGGTTATCTGGAGCGTCATAACTATACGGTGATCCGCGGCTGGAACAGCAAAGAGACGATCGATCCGTGGATGGTTGACTGGTCAACAATTACGCCGTCGAACCTGCCATTCCGTTTCCAGCAGGCACCGGGTGCGCATAACTCGCTGGGGCGCTATAAATTCAACATGCCAAGTTCGGACGCTATCTATCTGCATGATACGCCGAACCATAACCTGTTCCAGAAAGATGCCCGCGCGCTCAGCTCAGGCTGCGTCCGTGTGAATAAGGCATCGGAACTGGCGAATATGCTGTTGCAGGATGCGGGCTGGAACGACACGCGGATCTCCGATGCCCTCAAGCAGGGGGACACCCGTTACGTTAACATTCGACACAATATACCGGTCAATCTTTACTATCTGACGGCGTTTGTTGGTGAAGATGGACGTACCCAGTATCGTACAGATATTTACAATTATGATCTCACGGCGCGATCCGGCGCACAAATTTTGCCAAAAGCTGAACAATTAATCAGGTAAATGAAGCAGTTCGGGAAAATAGGTTGTCGTAAGTTAGGGCAAATACGTGGCGATATGGCTGGAAGCCGCGTGTTTGCTGGGGTTGGGTGCCTTGACGTCGTCGGCTTTGCCAGTTAAGGTGCCCTTCGTGCGCTAAGCATATTACGATTTCTTTGACCTGTAGACCTGATTATCATGGACAAATTTGACGCTAATCGCCGCAAACTGCTGGCGTTAGGTGGCGTTGCGCTCGGCGCAGCGGCCATCCTGCCGACGCCAGCATTTGCCACCCTCTCGACACCTCGTCCGCGTATTTTAACGCTCAACAATCTGCATACTGGTGAGTCGCTAAAAGCGGAATTCTTCGATGGCAGAGGCTATATTCAGGATGAATTAGCAAGACTTAACCATTTTTTCCGTGATTTCCGCGCGAATAAAGTAAAAGCCATCGACCCAGGATTATTTGACCAGTTGTTCCGCCTTCAGGGCCTGCTGGGTACCAGCAAGCCGGTGCAACTCATTTCGGGTTATCGTTCCATTGATACCAATAATGAATTGCGCGCCCGCAGCCGTGGGGTAGCGAAAAAAAGCTATCACACCAGGGGACAGGCAATGGATTTCCATATTGAAGGCGTTTCGTTAGCCAATATTCGCAAAGCTGCGTTATCTATGCGCGCAGGTGGTGTAGGATATTACCCAAGTAGTAACTTTGTGCATATTGATACCGGTCCAGTTCGGCACTGGTAATAACGAAACACAGGAGCAGTATGAACTATCGTATTATTCCGGTTACGGCGTTCTCCCAGAATTGTTCATTGATCTGGTGTGAACAAACCAAACTGGCCGCGCTTGTCGATCCCGGCGGTGACGCTGAGAAGATCAAACAGGAAGTTGCAGAAAGCGGTGTGACGCTGATGCAGATTTTACTGACGCATGGTCACCTTGACCATGTCGGCGCAGCGGCGGAGCTGGCACAGCACTATGGAGTGCCGGTGATCGGTCCGGAAAAAGAAGATGAGTTCTGGCTGCAGGGTTTGCCAGCCCAAAGCCGCATGTTTGGCCTCGATGAGTGTCAGCCATTGACGCCCGATCGCTGGTTAAACGAAGGAGAGCGTGTGAACGTAGGGAATGTGACTTTACAGGTGTTGCATTGTCCTGGGCATACGCCAGGCCATATTGTCTTCTTTGATGACCAGTCCCGTCTGCTGATTTCCGGAGATGTGATTTTCAAAGGTGGCGTAGGGCGCAGCGATTTTCCGCGTGGCGACCACGGACAGCTGATCCAGTCGATTAAACAGAAGTTATTGCCACTGGGTGATGACGTGACGTTTATCCCTGGACACGGCCCGATGTCGACGCTGGGCTACGAGCGGGTGCATAACCCCTTCCTTCAGGATGAAATGCCTGTCTGGTAAATCCGGATAATAAAAAAAGCCTGCATCGTGCAGGCTTTTTTGTGGGCGCTAATTACATTACAGTACGGCGACAATCGCTTCGCACAGTGGCGCCATGTTGTCAGGGGTCATACCTGCAACGTTCACGCGGCCAGAGGCCACGGCGTACACGCCAAACTCTTCACGCAGACGCAGAACCTGTTCTTTGGTCAGGCCACTGAAAGAGAACATACCGTTCTGCTTAGTAATAAAGCTGAAATCACGGTCTGCACCTTTCTCTGCCAGGGTGTTCACAAACAGCAGGCGCATGCGCTGAATACGCTGACGCATATCGTTGAGCTCTTGTTCCCAAATCGCGCGGAGCGCATCGTTGCTCAGGATGGTGGCAACGACAGAGGCACCGTGTGCTGGTGGGTTAGAGTAGTTAGCGCGGATAACTGATTTCATCTGGCTGAACGCACGATCGGCAGTCTCTTCGTTTGCTGCGACCAGCGTGCAGGCACCAACACGCTCATTGTACAGGCCAAAGTTCTTGGAGTAGGAGCTAGCAACGATCAGCTCCTGATGGACGGCTGCGAAAGCGCGCAGACCTTCAGCATCTTCTTCCAGACCACGGGCGAAGCCCTGGTAAGCGAAGTCAAACAGCGGCAGCCAGCCTTTTTCGACAGACAGTTTCGCCAGCTGTTCCCACTGTTCAAGCGTCGGATCAATGCCGGTTGGGTTGTGGCAGCAGCCGTGGAACAGTACCACGTCGCCCGCCTGGGCTTCACTCAGGCTCGCCAGCAGACCGTCGAAGTCCAGAGCGTGATTTGCGGCGTCGTAGTAGGCATATTCGCGCACTTCCAGACCCGCAGAGTTAAAGACGCTCTTATGGTTCGGCCAACTTGGGTTGCTTACCCATACGCGCTTAACAGCGGTATTTTTTGCAAGGAAATCCGCCGCCACGCGCAGTGCGCCGGTACCGCCAGGCGTTTGTGCTGTGCGCGCGCGTTTGTCGCTCACAATTGTACTACCTTTACCGAACAGCAGCTCCTGCGTGCAACGACCAAACTCAGGGATACCATCAATACTGAGGTAGTTCTTGGTGGTTTCATTTTCCAGCAGATACTGCTCAGCTTTTTTTACGCTGGTCAGTACCGGGGTTTTGCCGGTTTCATCTTTATATACACCAATACCCAGGTTGATTTTGCCAGGGCGGTCGTCGGCACGAAACAGATCGGCCAGGCCCAGAATAGGGTCGGCAGGAGCGGCGGTAATGTTCTCAAACATGACGAAGTTCCATTGTGATTACAGAAGTGAAATCCGCTATCAGGTTAACGGTAGATTTACAAAATGCCAACCGTTTGCGACGAAAAGCGTGCGGCTTTTCAAAAGTCGCCATTATTTTCTGTCAGGCATAAAAAAAGGGCCGAAGCCCTGTTCATTAAGCATATAACAAAGTGGTGTACTGATTAGAACTGGTAAACCAGACCTACAGCAACGGTATCATCGTTGTTGATGCCCAGCTTGTTGTCGTCTTTCAGCTGGTTGATCTGGTAGTCAACATAGGTGGACATGTTTTTGTTGAAGTAGTAAGTCGCGCCGATGTCGATGTAGTTGATGTAGTCTTCGTCACCGATGCCTTCTACGTCTTTCGCTTTAGATTTGTAGTAAGCGATGGATGGACGCAGACCGAAGTCGAACTGATACTGAGCTACAACAGAGAAGTCCTGAGTTTTGTTAGCGAAACCATTGTCCAGACGAGCCGCGTTACGCATCTCACCGTACAGTGCTGCCAGGTAGATGTTATTCGCGTCATATTTCAGACCGGTTGCCCACTGCTCAGCTTTATCGCCTTTACCCCATTGCAGATTCTGCTGGGCATTGGTGCGGTCAGCCGCGCCGTAAGCACCGACCATACCGAAGCCATCGAAATCATAGCTCAGAGAGGTTGCCCAGCCGTCACCGTTGGAACGCAACGCATCGGTACGCTCATTTTTGCCCAGGTACTGAACGCCAAAGTTCAGACCATCAACCAGGCCGAAGAAGCCGCTGTTACGGTAAGTCGCCAGACCACCGGTACGACCAGAGAAGAAGTTATCGCTCACGCCGGTGTCACCACCGAACTCAGGCAGCATATCGGTGATACCGATTGCATCATAAACCAGGCCATAGTTACGACCGTAGTCGAAGGAACCTGCGTCACCGAATTTCAGGCCTGCGAATGCCAGACGGGTTTTGTTACCTGACTGAGCATCAGCGCCTTCAGAGTTGTTACCCTGGAAGTTATATTCCCACTGACCATAGCCGGTCAGCTGGTCGTTGATTTTGGTTTCGCCTTTGAAGCCCAGACGAGCATAAGTTTTGTCGCCATCGTTGCCGTCATTATCAGAGAAGTAATGCAGGCCAACTGCTTTCCCGTACAGATCCAGTTTGTTGCCGTCTTTGTTATAGATTTCTGCAGCGTTAGCTGCACCGGCTACCAGCAGGGCAGGGACTACCACTGCCAGAATATTGCGCTTCATCATTATTTATTACCCTCATTGGTTTTTTTATGACACTCGCCACTGCCGCCAATAAATTCCGTCAATAAATATTTCCGGAACTATTGATGAGAGTTTGGTGTCTTTATGTATCTGTCAGGCATCTTTCCATTCATAGAAGCGTTTCGCTAGCCTGAAAGTGCTACAGTTTTCAAGATTGAGTAACAAAAAGAAATTATATGTAACTAAATGTGTATTTTTCGGAACTTTGTGAACCATCTCAAATTTCAGAAAGACCTGGCGAATTAAACAGCAAGTGGATTCCTATATATATGAATTCCTTATAATTAATTTAGATAAAGGCAATTCGTATACCCGCATCTTCAACGACTCATTTTTTCTTATGACCCAGAAAGGACTTCTGGATGGCTGTGATTTTGGTTGAAATTTGTGCTATTGCTTGAGGATTAAATAATCGCAATAAGAATAGGGTTTATTTTTTGTTCGTAGATATTTCGTGGAAACAAAACGTAACAACTAGTGGTTGTGACGGGGTCAAAGTTGAAAGGTGCTTACTTTACGCTGACGAAAATTGACAGAGCAGAATAAAATAATGGCCAGCAAATGCTGGCCATTATGATTTTGGTTACTTAGAAGCTGGCATTACGCGGCGTACGTGGGAACGGAATAACGTCACGTACGTTCTGAACACCTGTGACATAGGCGATCAGACGTTCGAAGCCCAGACCAAAGCCTGAGTGTGGCACAGTACCGTAACGGCGCAGATCGCGATACCAGCTGTAATCCGCCGGATTGAGCCCCATCTCTTGCATGCGCGCATCCAGCACGTCCAGACGCTCTTCACGCTGGGAACCACCGATAATTTCACCAATGCCCGGCGCCAGTACGTCCATTGCGGCAACGGTTTTACCGTCTTCGTTAAGGCGCATATAGAACGCCTTAATGTCTTTCGGGTAGTTTTTCACAACAACCGGTGCTTTGAAGTGCTTCTCAGCCAAGTAACGCTCATGCTCGGAAGAGAGATCCACGCCCCAGTAAACCGGGTTCTCAAACTTCTCACCGCATTTCTCGAGAATAGCGACCGCATCGGTGTAATCCACCTGGGCAAAGTCGGAGGAAACAAAGCGCTCCAGACGTGCAATCGCTTCGTTATCGACACGCTCAGCGAAGAATTTCATGTCATCAGCACGTTCTTCCAGTACCGCTTTGAAGACGTACTTGAGCATGGCTTCCGCCAGGCCAGCGACATCGTTCAGATCTGCGAAAGCAACTTCAGGCTCCAGCATCCAGAATTCTGCCAGGTGACGGCTGGTGTTGGAGTTTTCCGCACGGAAGGTTGGGCCGAAGGTATAGATTTTAGACAGCGCACAGGCGTAGGTTTCGCCGTTGAGCTGGCCGGATACCGTCAGGAAGGCTTCTTTACCAAAGAAGTCTTTGTCAAAGTCCACTTTACCTTCCGGCGTGCGCGGCAGGTTTTCCAGATCCAGCGTAGAAACGCGGAACATCTCGCCAGCGCCTTCGGTATCGGAGGCGGTGATCAGCGGGGTAGATACCCAGAAATAACCCTGCTCATCGAAGAAGCGATGCAGTGCCTGCGCCAGCGTGTGGCGGACACGGGCCACCGCACCAATAAGGTTGGTGCGTGGACGCAGGTGAGCCACTTCACGCAGATATTCGATGCTGTGACGTTTTGCGGCCATCGGGTAGGTATCAGGATCTTCAACCCAGCCAGTTACTTCAACGGCAGTGGCCTGAATTTCGAAACTCTGACCCTGACCCGGTGATGCGACAACCACGCCGGTAACAATTACGGAACAACCGGTTGTCAGGTGCAGAACGTCATCATTGTAATTGGGCAGAGAATTATTAATGACGGCCTGTACAGGATCAAAGCAGGAACCGTCATAGACGGCAAGGAAGGAGATGCCAGCTTTAGAATCTCGGCGGGTACGCACCCATCCGCGCACGGTGACTTCTAGGTCTTCGGCGACACGGCCCTGGAGTACGTCGGCTACAGGCACAACGCTCATAATATTCTCTCTGTTAATAGTCGGAAAAAATAAACACTTGTCCACCCAAATGGGGGGATATCTATGTTACCTGCCATCCGCTATCAGACAAGTAAATTTCGCAGTCAAAAGAGAAGAATTAAGAAATAAATAAGAAGTAGGGAGCCATTTGGCTCCCTTAAGCGCTTAACTGGCTTTTTTGACCTGAGGGAGATCGAAAGCTTTGCGTAACGCGCGGACAAACGCTTTATCATGACA
This sequence comes from Enterobacter cloacae subsp. cloacae ATCC 13047, assembly GCF_000025565.1. Taxonomy (NCBI): domain Bacteria; kingdom Pseudomonadati; phylum Pseudomonadota; class Gammaproteobacteria; order Enterobacterales; family Enterobacteriaceae; genus Enterobacter; species Enterobacter cloacae. Next base: position 2,762,271 of record NC_014121.1, on the reverse strand, counting down.
GATGGTTTTACCCGGGCTATCGGAGAGCTTGGCTACCGGCTTGCCGTTACATTCCACCAGTTTTATCACGATATTCAGTGGTTTTACCTGAGGGATGTCGCAGGTTAAACGGGTGCCAATCCCGAAGCTCAGGTTCACTCGGGTACTGAAATGGCGATAGAGTTCAACCGCTTTCGCGAGATCGAGGTTGTCGGAGAAGACCAGCACCTTGCTCATCGGGTCGATGCCGAGTTTTTCGTAATGCGCTATCGCCTTCTCACCCCATTCAACCGGATCCCCGGAGTCATGACGTAACCCCTGGTAACGCTCAGCGAACTCAGGGCCGAAATCACGCAGGAACGCATCCATCGTGATACAGTCGGTCAGGGCGATGCCGAGTTGATTCGGATACTCGTCAAGCCACGCGGCCAGTGCGGCGCGTTGGCTGTTGGCCAGATCTGGACTGATCTGCTGATGCGCCTGGAACCATTCATGCGCCTGGGTACCCATGGGTGTCAGGTTCAGACGACGTGCCAGATCGTAATTACTGGTGCCCACGAACCACGACTCTTGCTGCAGACGCTGAACAATGGCCTGCTGAACGTCGCGGGAGAAACGGCGACGCGTGCCAAAGTCCATAAGACGGAAGCGGGACATATCCAACCCATCCGTCAGGGTGGCAAACCCTGCGAGTTTGTTTTCCAGCGCGGCCAGTGCCTGAGTCACCCCGGTTTCCGGCGAACGGTAGCGGTGAGCCAGCTCGCTGATCACAGCCAGCAGCGGAACTTCCCACATGATCACTTCACGCCATGGGCCTTCAAGGCGAATATCCAGCTTGCCGTTATCATTCGTGACGGTGACCTGCTCTGGCTTATAACGGAAGTCGCGCAGCCAGTTCAGATAGCCCGCTTTAAAGAAAGGCAGGCCGGAAAGCCACTGGTATTCGTCGTCCTGCAACGTCAGATGCTGCATAGCATCGACCTGTTCACGAATGGAATCTGCGTAGATACCGAGCAAGTCGTCGCCACGGCAGCGGAATTCCGCCGCAACATCAACATCATAGTAATGGTGGAAAACGGCTTGCTGCATGTGCAGTTTATACGCGTCGGTATCCAGCAACGTATGCAGAACAGGAGAAGCGAATCGAGTCATAGGTGCGCAGTAGCATCCTCTCACAGGAGCGTTTAGTACAATAAACAACTCCGGAGTATACCTTGTTTAGTGATTTATTGAACCCCGATCACAACATAAGCGCTCTTTATGGTCGAGGGCATTTTGTGCCCCGTGTTATACAAATGTAGCGATATGGCTGCTAACCACTTGAATTTACAGCTTACTACTGTGCTACAACCATGCTTTGGGGCAGTGATGGGGCAAAGCGTGAAAGCGCCTGGTTGAGCAGGGAAACCTGTTCGGCACTCTTCTCTGACATCCACTTTCCATACACCTTGTAAACCATCTGTGCATCGGTATGCCCCATCTGAGTTGCTATAAAGTTTGGGTTAGCTCCAGCTGATAATGACCAGCACGCATAGGTATGTCGTGACTGATACGCGTTGCGGTAACGAATACCGGCTCGCTTGATTATCGGGGCCCAAATTTTATTAATCGAATTAACCGCGTAGTGATATCCTGTGCGAGGTCCACGTTTGACGCATTGAGGGCTGAAAACGAAAGTGCATGGATGTATGACTGACTGGCCATATTCCCGCAAATTCACTTCAACCTCATGCTGCCGGCCAAGGCGCGTCAGTTGGGCCTGATCCCTAAGGGCATCAATAGCTGGTTGTATGAGATAAATCACCCTGTCAGTGCCTGCCTCGGTTTTTGGCAGGGTGAACTCATACGTTTGGGTAAGGTTGCGCTTAACCGTAATGGTTCCCGCGGTGAGATCGATGTCTTCCCATGCAAGACCACATAATTCCCCATGCCTCATTCCGGTATAAACGGCGACGGTCCAGAGATTTCGCATCTGCTGGTGGCCGCATGCCTGAATGAACCTGATGAACTCGTCTGTAGTGAGTGGATCTGGTTCGTCTTTTGCCTTCCTGAGACGGTTAATTCCGCTAAACGGGTTTTCCTTTGCGTAGCCGTTATCAGCTCCAAACTGGAAGATCTCGGCCATCAGCATCATGTAATTATTCACCGTGGAAGACTTCCGGCCTTTTACCTGTGTACGGTGATCCTTCTTCATTACATGGAAGCCCGTCAGCAACTCCTTCCTTACATACAGCAAATCTTCAGTGGTAACCGCAGAAACCATTTTATTTTCGCCGATGCGCGGAAGCATGTTTTTTATGATGGATTCGTACCTACTCATGGTATTAGAGCTGATCTCCATTCTCTTCAGCTCTGACCATCTTTCGGTAAGCTCCAGCACAGTAATTTCCTTTCTATCCTGACCGAACCGGGCAAGGTTCGGTGAGTTTGGGAATTTTTCTGCATAGTTAAAATTCCCCATCCTTATCGCAAAACAAACCGAAGAACGCAGCTCACCAGCTATCTTGCGATTTTTTGCAGTGTCAGGGACACCGAGGTTTTCCCTGACACGTTTACCTTTATACAGAAACCAGATGCGGAGCGAACCGCCGTGGTTTTCGACGCCTGTCGGGTATGATGCATTAGCCATTGATCCCTCCTGACGTCCAGGAGCGTTGACGAGTGTACTGCTTTTCATGCTGTCTTCGCACCTGGTTGATTTTTTTTCTGCGCCTCGATCCACTGATCAACGGCTTTCCTGTTATACATGCATTCGCTCGAAGGCTTAGGATTACCATCTGGTGAAATGTGCAGGTACTCGCGGCCCAGCATCCAGGATTCTTTTCTGGCGCGGGTGATGGTTCCGGGCTTAAGCCCGGTAACCGCAATCAGAACCTTTTCGCTAACCCAGTCATTCGGCACCAGAAGAACGATTTCAGCACTGGTTTGCATGGATCTCCTCCATTTTCTCTTTAGCCAGACGCACGCAACGCGCAAAAGAGGAGGGCGTTACAATTTCGCGCAGAGCCTGAACCAGGAAATCGTTGTGCTGCTGGTGCAGTTCCAGGTTGCGTTCTTTTTCCTCATGACGCAGGACTGCCAGACGGGCTGTGATGATGCGACGCTTCCCTTTGATCAGCCGCAGCGCGTTCTCTGCCTTTTTGCGCCATGTGCTCCAGTCACTACTGCTGTTCGATCTCGCCAGTTGCTCTTCAATACTGAGCTGCGCTTCTTCTGCGTTAACAAGCTGCTGCAGGCAATCGCTGATAGTGTTCAGGTTGTTTGTCTCCACGAAGAATTTGTGCATTCTTAACCCTCCCACCCAATCGCCTGGAACAGGCCCATTTTAGGGTGATACCAGCGGGTGCCGCGCGGTTCAGCTTCTGACATCATCTGGCGAAACGCGGCCATAAACGGCTCCAGTTCGACGATAGCCCTACGTGACAAAAGCCCGTCTGGAGTCATAAATTCGTGCGTGTCTGTAGGGATGCGGTAGGCATTGACCAAATTTCGGCACTTGGCGTCACTCATTCCGCTTTTGGCTACCACCTGGCGGTAACCGACATATCCGGCGCGCATGGTCCCGCGTTTGATGTTCTCCACAGCTTCTGTGACTGTTTCGATCTGCTCTTCAACATGATTCAGGCGCTTCTGCTGGCGAACGGCATCGGCGGCCATTGCGGCGATCATCTCGATTTCCGTCAGCGGTGCGCGAGTGCGAAAATAGCTGTTAACCAGCTCACGCTGAACCTGCCAGGCCAGATCGTCCGTGAGTGACTTCGCCACCATCAGATATCCAGACTCGAAAAGCACAATTCCAGAGGGCGCAAACTTAGAAAACACACCTTCCGGAAGGTCCCGGCGTATAGCGTCGGAACCTAATTCAACGTAATCTACCCCCTCGACAAAGTAGTTCCTGTTTTCACGAAAATTACGTCCTGCTGTTCCATCTGGTCGTTGGTGAGCTTCGTCAATCATTGCGAATGTCACAACGCGCTGACCGCGATATTCGACTGCCGGCAGCTGTTTGTTATTGATCGTTACTGTGTTCATTTTCGTCCTCCTCAGTGCATAACCGGCTTGTCAGGCATACCTTCTTTCTGAATCTGTTCAATGAAGCTGTCATGAAGGAGATTAAAACCTTCCCGGCCCATTTTTGAGAGTTGAAGCCCGTTCTCAGCGTCCGTATCTAACATGTCCCGGTACATGCGCAGCGCCATCTGCTGGCCGAGTTCCTGACCGTATTTCTCAATGGCTAACCCTTCCACATGGCTTGCGAGTGCGAACCGCTCTGGCGCAGGATAAACACTGATTGAACCGTGCTGTCCGGAGTAGATAACTGCGGTGTCAAACCCTCCAGAATCGTTGGCAACCTCAACTGTGCCGTTCTTTGCCTGCTCCTCGGTAATGAAGACCGCAACAAGCATCCAACGCCAAATGATGATTTCTTTCTCGATGCCAGGGGTAAACCAGCCGCTTTCAATCGCTTCCATGATGCAAGCCAGCAGATCTAATCCATCCGGAATTCGTTTGTCATAGTTGCCATTGTCGAGCTGGCGAACCGCGACGGAATAACCAATGACGCGGTTACCAAAACGGATGCCTGTTGATGTCGGCTCCGGAGTAAAGGCTGAAGCAATCATCAATACACTCCTTTAGGCTTGATGGCTTGAAGTGCATCGACCTCTTTAATGAACCGGTCATGCATCGCGTCCCATTTTTCACACCATTTCTCCATTTCTCGCTTGCGCGCCAGGATACGACGCAGACGGCGAATACAACGCTGGTGGGCGGCCAGATACTCCGCCTTTGTTTCCCCGTCTCGCCATACCTCCATATCATCGCGATCAATACGCACCCGCGGGTGACGCTGTGGAAAACCTGAACGCTCAAAAGCCTCGGTGGTCATGAAGAACGCCAGATAGCGGATCGCTGTGTCTCGAGTGAAGCATTTTTTAATGCGTCCGTGGCGTACTGCCACGAAAAGCGGGCCAACTGGCGTATCGTGTTTCTGCAATGCCAGATCAATTGTGCTTACGGTGCGTTTATCGTTCATTTCCGATCCTTAACTTTTGAATAACGCTCATGGGACATTACTTCCCAGTTCTTGCCGCCATCGCGGGAGAGTAGCCGCCAGCGGTGGTTAACCTTGAGGCTCAAATTACCGGAGCCGTGCATACGGCAGGGGTGAATGCGCCTTGCTCTGAACTGGCTTAAAACGTGTGCTGCTTTGAGGTGAACCCACTCAGGAATTCGTATCGCTGTCAGTGCCATCAGATCCCCCCATTTCATGACCCTCCGTTTTCGGAGCCTCTACTTTTTGTTTTTTGACGAACTCAACCAGCTCAGAAATGAGCTCGTCGATTAATTCCTTCCCGCAATCCGTAAGGAATTCACCGCTGCCATTAACATCAACAGCGCTGCTGTAAATTCCCTTGATAGCTTTTACGCCTTCGACATTCCCGTACTCACTGATCGCAAGCCTTTCGAATTTTCTCAATAATCCATCGAGAAGAATCTCTGTTAACTCGACCGTGTTAATGCCACCTTTATTGAGCTTAATAACAAGGCAGTTACTGCCCGTTTTTCGCTGGTGGCGTAATAACGCTGCCTTTAAAATTCGGCGGCGATATGTCTCGATTAATTTATCCATTGCGGCGAGCCTCCTCCTCTAAGCTCATAACAATTTCCTCTTCTTTTTCGGTCCAATCATGAATTTCGCCAGCAATGTCATAAACAAGAGAGCAAATAGTTTTAAGTTGGAAATGGTCCAGTTTGTCGTGATATTCAAATAATGTTTGCGATAAACCAGCCAGTTGCTCGGCTTTGATGTTCACAACCTGAATGTCTTGCCTTTTTAATAAGCTCATAATTACCGACCATATGCTTTTTTAAGATAAAGACGAGCGATTACCTCGTAACCGCAGGCCGCATAAAGGCATGCTGTTCTATATGCCGATTTATCAATGATGAAAGTCATACGAAGCGCCTCACAGCCAAAGAAGCCACCACCCGACCGTGAATTTTGATTTCTTTCTGTTCATCGGTATTAAGGGTGAAAGTTTCGTAATGATGGTTATCAGAAATGATTTTTAATGAGCCATCAGCTAATGGCTCGATTCTCTTAATGAAAAGGCATGGGCGACCAAAAGCATCCATTGTGTAAACATAAATGCCAGAGGTAAGCGCATGTCCACCGCAATCAACGAAAGCCACAACCTCACATGGTTCGATGGTCGGCTGCATGGAGTAACCTTCCATCCGGCAGCTTTGAACGCGGTTACCAAAGTCATTAATGTTGTCAGATCCGAACAGCATTTGAGGCGTTTTAATCGGCTGATTAATTGCGACGGAATTTTGCATTTTCATTTCCTAAGGGTGAGTTTGTCCCCACCAAGAAAGGTGTTAATTAAATAATGTTAATTAATTTTAAATTTTGTCGGCTTGCTTGCAGATGGTTTCTTGCAAGTCGTCTAATTTTTCATAAACGATAGTTAGTGTACCGATAGACGACAATTCCGGAGGCATGCAATCCATAGCGTTAGATAAAGCCATTCTGCAATTGCCAATATCAGCAGACCATGAGTTAAGTTGATTGGACGTTATAATACTTGTTGGTTCTGTAAATTCACCGCACTGCTCGTTTCCTGAAATGAGCCACAGAACATCAGAATGAAGAATGTTAGCCAATTGGATTAACTGGTCAGCAAAAGGAACAGTTTTTTCCGTTTCCCAGTTGTTAATGGTTTCGGTTGTTAAACCAAGATGATCAGCCAAAAAATCCTGAGAGAGTCGAAGCGAAGATCTTTGATTTAATATTCTTTTGCCGATGGTTTTGGCTACGGTGATTTGAGTATTCATTTCATTGGCTCCATTGTTTGCCGATGAATGAACTTTATCTCAAAGATAAATTTTGGTAAATATCTTTTTGATAAATTATGATAAATTAATAGTTATGCCTTTGATATATATGGTAAATTATTTTGTGCAGGGCATAAAAAAACCAGCCGAAGCTGGTTTTTTATATGTATGAGTCTCAACCCAAACGGTTGTATGACATTTGCCATCTACCGACAACTAAGCCCTGAATGTGAAACTCGCTTTGATCAGTTTCAGATACAAACCATTTTTCGTAAGTTGAATTATCGCTGATGACTACCAGCTTGTCCTTAAGCAGCTGTAAGCGTTTGATATGAAAGTTGTCACCATAAACGAACGCATAAATCCCATCACCTATCAACCGGTTTACCGTAACGTCTATAACGACAAGATCCCCAGGGAAAATAGTCCCGAGCATGCTATCTCCGACAACCGTGCAGATTTTCAGGGAGGTAGGGCTACGCCCACCAAACATCCTTTTAGCTTCCTCTGGATCAAGTTCAATCGATTTAACTATTTCAGGATAGTCCATGTTCATCCTGCCACTTCCGCAACTGAACTCAGTGTCCATCACCTCAATTCGGTATTGTTGCTGATTTTTTGTCAGTGGATTTATGAAAAAGTTAGGCTTGGTACCAGATGCATCAACATCTGCTCTCTTTGAATCCATCCAGCCATGGGGCAGGCCCATACTTGACTCAATTCTCCTAGCTATTATGTCGCCAATGTTACGAGAGGCGTTAGAGCCAGATAACTGACTCAGTTGAGAAGGGGGTATACCAATTTTTTCAGCAATTTGTGCCTTGGTATAACCTTCCACGATGTACTCACCAATCAACCTGTTTAGGTTCTGGCGTCGAATGTTTTTTATGTCCATGACCAAATACTCCCACTTTTTAGCAATATGATAAATACCCAATTTGATAAATTTATCTTGCCTCATAGTTATCGTAAAGATAAACTTTACCAAAATGATAAATTGAGGTGTGGGTATGGAAAACGAACTTCTTTCCTGGCGTCGTGCTTCCACTAAAGAAGAGTGGCACGCTTTGGCAGTTAAGAGCGGTACATCAACAGGATATTTGAATCTTATTGCCTACGGATACAGAAATGCGTCACCAAAACTTGCAACTTCTATTGAAGCAGCAAGTAGAACTGAATCGCCACGGGTTTAACAGACACCTCAGAGTCATTTAAGATGGCTTAAAGAGAGGTGCCCATGAGCGGTAAGCGTTATCCCGAAGAGTTTAAAACTGAAGCAGTCAAACAGGTTGTTGATCGCGGTTATTCTGTTGCCAGCGTTGCAACACGTCTCGATATCACCACCCACAGCCTTTACGCCTGGATAAAGAAGTACGGTCCGGATTCTTCCGCTAATAAAGAACAGTCAGATGCTCAGGCCGAGATCCGCCGTCTCCAGAAAGAGCTGAAGCGGGTTACCGACGAACGGGACATATTAAAAAAAGCCGCGGCGTACTTCGCAAAGCTGTCCGACTGAGGTACGCCTTTATCCGTGACAACACCTGTTGCTGGCCTGTTCGCCTGCTCTGTCGGGTGCTGGATGTTCATCCCAGTGGTTTTTACGCCTGGCTTCAGCAGCCGCATTCACAACGCCATCAGGCAGACCTGAGACTGACAGGACAGATTAAACAGTTCTGGCTGGAATCGGGATGCGTCTATGGTTATCGCAAAATCCATCTGGATCTGCGGGACAGCGGGCAACAGTGCGGAGTGAACAGAGTCTGGCGACTGATGAAACGTGTCGGGATAAAGGCTCAGGTCGGATACCGGAGCCCGCGGGCACGTAAAGGCGAGGCCAGTATCGTGTCGCCCAACAGGCTCCAGCGACAGTTCAATCCGGATGCTCCGGATAAGCGTTGGGTAACGGACATAACCTACATCAGGACCCACGAAGGCTGGCTGTATCTTGCCGTGGTTGTTGATCTGTTCTCACGCAAAATTATCGGCTGGTCCATGCAATCCCGGATGACAAAGGACATTGTCCTGAACGCACTGCTGATGGCTGTATGGCGCCGTAATCCCCAAAAACAGGTGCTGGTTCATTCGGATCAGGGCAGTCAGTACACAAGCCATGAGTGGCAGTCGTTCCTGAAATCACACGGCCTGGAGGGCAGCATGAGCCGTCGCGGTAACTGCCATGATAATGCGGTTGCAGAAAGCTTTTTCCAGTTGTTGAAACGCGAACGGATAAAGAAAAAGAGCTACGGAACGCGGGAAGAAGCCCGCAGCGATATTTTTGATTACATCGAAATGTTTTATAACAGTAAGCGTCGGCATGGTTCCAGCGATCAGATGTCACCGACAGAATATGAAAACCAGTATTATCAACGGCTAGGAAGTGTCTAGATTATCCGTGGCGATTCAGAACTTTTGTGGGTAAAAAACCCCTCAAGCGAGAAATGCTTGTTTTCCCACGTCCGGGCAATGAGGTGTGACATGTCACGGCATTATTGCGTCAGCGAACCTTTACTGGTGGCTGAATTCAGTAACGAAAATGAGTTGGCGGGTGTCGCATGAGCATGGAACTGATGGTTAAAGCAATGAAGGTCAAGGTGGGAAATCCACTGCGTAAGCTCGTGCTACTGAAGCTTGCAGATAACGCTAGTGACCATGGCGAGTGCTGGCCAAGCTATCAACATATCGCCGATCAGTGCGAAATCAGTAAGCGATCTGTGATGATTCACATTGATGCTTTATGTGAATGCGGCCTGGTAAAAAAAGAACTTCGCCCAGGTCCAAAAGGTAACTCAAGTAATGTATATCGGCTTGATTTCAGTAGTGCAGGAGATTCACTAGGGGGTAGTGCAAATAGTTCACTACCTGGTGCAGGAGATTCACCCCATAGTGCAGGAGATTCACTAGGGGGTAGTGCAGGAGCTGCACCCAGAATCAGTCACTCTTTTGAACCAGTCAATGAATCAGTCATAGAACCTAAATATAACGGTTCATCTGACAACGATTCTGAAAATCGCTCTTCCAAGGGAAACTATTCCAACGAGTTCGAGCAGGCATGGCAGGCATATGACCTGCCCCCACGATTAGATACAACACTCAGTTAGTAACGTCGGAATCTTCATTCTCAGAATGACCCTTTCTCCAGCCCGCTGCAAATTCAGACGGTGTCTGATAATTCAGCGTGGAGTGCGGGCGGCATTCGTTATAATCCTGCCGCCAGTCATTAATAATTTTCCTGGCATGAACGATATCGCTGAACCAGTGCTCATTCAAACATTCATCGCGAAATCGTCCGTTAAAGCTCTCAATAAATCCGTTCTGCGTTGGCTTGCCCGGCTGGATTAAGCGCAACTCAACACCATGCTCAAAGGCCCATTGATCCAGTGCACGGCAAGTGAACTCCGGCCCCTGGTCAGTTCTTATCGTCGCCGGATAGCCTCGAAACAGTGCAATGCTGTCCAGAATACGCGTGACCTGAACGCCTGAAATCCCAAAGGCAACAGTGACCGTCAGGCATTCCTTTGTGAAATCATCGACGCAGGTAAGACACTTGATCCTGCGACCGGTGGAAAGTGCGTCCATGACGAAATCCATCGACCAGGTCAGATTGGGCGCCGCCGGACGGAGCAGCGGCAGACGTTCTGTTGCCAGCCCTTTACGACGTCTTCTGCGTTTTACGCCCAGGCCACTGAGGTGATAAAGCCGGTACACGCGCTTATGATTAACATGAAGCCCTTCACGGCGCAGCAACTGCCAAATACGACGGTAGCCAAAACGCCTGCGCTCCAGTGCCAGCTCAGTGATGCGCCCTGATAAATGCGCATCAGCAGCCGGACGGTGAGCCTCATAGCGGCAGGTCGACAGGGATAAACCTGTAAGCCTGCAGGCACGACGTTGCGACAGACCGGTCGCATCACACATCAACATCACGGCTTCCCGCTTCTGGTCTGTCGTCAGTACTTTCGCCCAAGAGCCACCTGAAGCGCCTCTTTATCCAGCATGGCTTCGGCAAGCAGCTTCTTGAGTCTGGCGTTCTCTTCCTCAAGCGACTTCAGGCGCTTAACTTCAGGCACCTCCATACCGCCATACTTCTTACGCCAGGTGTAAAACGTGGCATCGGAAATGGCATGCTTGCGGCAGAGTTCACGGGCGGGTACCCCAGCTTCGGCTTCGCGGAGAATACTGATGATCTGTTCGTCGGAAAAACGCTTCTTCATGGGGATGTCCTCATGTGGCTTATGAAGACATTACTAACATCGGGGTGTACTAATCAACGGGGAGCAGGTCAGAAGGTATGCACGAAGCGAACACGGGCTTTGCTAATCATTCACCAGCCACATATTTGCGTCTTCAAACATTTCCTCCAGCATGCGGTTCAGCTTTTCCCGATCACTTTTGCTGGCGTTGCTGTTTAAGGCGTTCGCCTGCATTGGCTTCACCTTCACTTCGGCATCAGGGAAAATCTGATGCACCCGCTTCGTCAGCTCGGCCAGAATGATCTCTCTGGCTCCTTCGAGCCCCGCAACATTACGCTTGTCATATACCAGTTCTACGAACATACGTGCTCCGCTAATCACTGTTTGAATATACAGTATTTTTGCTTTGAAGGTTTTGTCTGTCAAGGCATGAACCACTTGTTTTTTAATTTTGGGGAACATACTGCTGGCTTGTTTGTTATCGATTTGCCCTACAGGGCTGATGTGGTCTGGCGCTGACTAGAATTATGCGTGGGGCATGGATGGGGCAAAAGTGGTCTGTGAAGTTCGTAAAAGTTCGTTAATCAAGCTTTATCTCGATCTCGCTCATCCCTTGTTTAAAGCGCTCCTGGACGATCTTTATCGATTTTAAAAACTATGAGTTCATATTATACAAATGTAGCAAAAAGGGTGTTTGTACCTGAAAAGATGAACATTCTGCATAGCGCGATCTACACAACAGGAATAGACTGGAATCGTTATTCGACAAACGATGCATAAGGTTTTCTATGACACAACAGCCACAAGCCAAATACCGCCACGACTATCGTGCGCCGGATTACCTGATTAGCGATATCGATCTGACTTTTGACCTGGATGCCACTAAAACCGTTGTGACGGCGGTAAGCCAGGTGACGCGCCAGAGCGCGACGGCAGTGCCGCTGCGTCTGGATGGTGAAGACCTGACGCTGGTCTCCCTGCATATTAATGATGCAGCCTGGACTGACTATAAAGAAGAAGACAACCAGCTGGTGATCGATAACCTGCCGGAACGCTTTACGCTGCGCATCGTGAATGAAATCAGCCCTGCCGCCAATACGGCGCTGGAAGGGCTCTACCAGTCTGGCGTGGCGCTGTGTACCCAGTGTGAAGCGGAAGGTTTCCGCCACATCACCTGGTATCTTGATCGTCCGGACGTGCTGGCGCGTTTTACCACCAAAATCATCGCGGATAAAACGCTTTATCCTTTCCTGCTCTCTAACGGTAACCGCGTGGGTGAGGGTGAGCTGGAAAACGGCCGTCACTGGGTACAGTGGCAGGATCCGTTCCCGAAACCATGCTACCTGTTTGCGCTGGTGGCGGGTGATTTCGACGTCTTACGTGACACCTTCAAAACCCGTTCTGGCCGAGAAGTGGCGCTGGAACTGTTCGTTGACCGTGGCAACCTCGATCGCGCGCCATGGGCGATGACCTCGCTCATCAACTCCATGAAATGGGACGAAGAGCGTTTTGGTCTGGAATACGATCTCGACATCTATATGATTGTCGCCGTCGACTTCTTCAACATGGGGGCGATGGAGAACAAAGGTCTCAACATCTTTAACTCCAAATACGTGCTGGCCCGTACCGATACCGCCACCGATAAAGATTACCTCGATATCGAGCGGGTTATTGGCCACGAATATTTCCATAACTGGACCGGTAACCGCGTCACCTGCCGCGACTGGTTCCAACTGAGCCTTAAAGAAGGCCTGACCGTATTCCGTGACCAGGAGTTCAGCTCCGATCTGGGCTCGCGGGCGGTTAACCGCATCAACAACGTGCGCACCATGCGTGGGTTGCAGTTCGCGGAAGATGCCAGTCCGATGGCGCACCCAATTCGTCCTGACAAAGTCATCGAGATGAATAACTTCTACACCCTGACGGTGTATGAAAAAGGGGCGGAAATTATCCGTATGATCCATACCCTGCTGGGCGAGGAGAACTTCCAGAAAGGGATGCAGCTCTATTTCGAGCGTCACGACGGCAGCGCTGCCACCTGCGATGATTTTGTGCAGGCAATGGAAGATGCGTCGAATGTGGATCTCTCTCACTTCCGCCGCTGGTACAGCCAGGCCGGTACGCCGATTGTCACCGTTAAAGACGATTACAATCCGGAGACCGAGCAGTACACCCTGACCATCAGCCAACGCACGCCGCCAACGGCTGAGCAGGAAGAAAAATATCCGCTGCACATTCCGTTCAGCATTGAACTGTATGATAACGAAGGCAAAGTGATCCCGCTGCAGAAGGGCGGTCATCCGGTACACCACGTGCTAAACGTGACCCAGGCAGAGCAGACCTTTATCTTCGATAACGTCTATTTCCAGCCGGTGCCTGCGCTGCTGTGTGAATTCTCTGCACCAGTGAAGCTGGAGTACAAGTGGAGCGATCAGCAGCTGACGTTCCTGATGCGTCACGCGCGCAACGATTTCTCCCGCTGGGATGCCGCGCAAAGCCTGCTCGCGACATACATCAAGCTGAACGTTAATCGTCATCAGCAGGGCCAGCCGCTGTCGCTGCCGGTTCACGTGGCTGACGCGTTCCGTGCGGTTCTGCTGGATGAACAGATTGATCCGGCCCTCGCGGCTGAAATCCTGACGTTGCCGTCCGCGACCGAAATCGCTGAGCTGTTCGAGACCATCGATCCTATTGCCATCGTGGCTGTGCGTGAAGCGCTGACTCGCACGCTGGCGGCCGAACTGGCGGATGAGTTCCTGGCGATCTACAACGCCAACAAGCTGGATGCGTACCGCGTGGAACATGACGACATTGGTAAACGTTCCCTGCGCAATACCTGTCTGCGCTACCTGGCCTTTGGTGAAACAGACCTGGCGAACACGCTGGTGAGCAAGCAGTATCACGAAGCGGATAATATGACCGACGCGCTCGCAGCCCTGGCGGCAAGCGTGGCAGCCGAGTTATCGTGCCGTGATGCGCTGATGCAAGAGTATGACGACAAGTGGCACCAGGATGGCCTGGTCATGGACAAGTGGTTCATTCTGCAGGCGACCAGTCCGGCAGCCGATGCGCTCAGCAACGTGCGCAGCCTGCTGAAGCATCGCTCCTTTACTATGAGCAACCCGAACCGCGTCCGCTCCCTGATTGGCGCGTTTGCCAGCAGCAACCCGGCTGCGTTCCACGCGGAAGACGGCAGCGGTTATCAGTTCATGGTGGAAATGCTGACCGAGCTGAACAGCCGCAACCCGCAGGTGGCATCACGTCTGATTGAGCCGCTGATCCGCCTGAAACGCTACGATACGCAGCGCCAGGCGAAGATGCGTGCCGCGCTTGAGCAGCTTAAAGGGCTGGAAAATCTCTCTGGCGATCTGTACGAGAAGATTTCGAAGGCGCTGGCGTAATATAAACGTTAATCCCACCCTCTCCCTGTGGGAGAGGGCCGGGTGAAGGCATCAGGCATTAGCCGTAATCAAGGCGCGCTCATTCACACCGCGCCTCATCACCCGCTCCAGCACCTCCGCTTCCAGCTCTGCCAGTCTTGCCGATCCCACACGGCGAGGGCGTGAAATATCCACCGTCAGATCCAGACCAATTTTTCCCTCTTCTATTAACAGCACCCGGTCGGCCATGGCGACGGCTTCGCTCACGTCGTGCGTCACCAGCAGGACCGTAAAACCATGCTCCTGCCAGAGCGAGGCAATTAAATCCTGCATCTCAATCCGCGTCAGGGCATCAAGTGCCCCGAGCGGCTCATCAAGCAGCAGCAGGCCTGGACGATGTATCAACGCCCGCGCCAGCGCTACACGCTGTTTTTGCCCGCCAGAGAGGGCCGCAGGCCAGTCACCGGCGCGATCCTCCAGCCCGACGGCGGCCAGCGCCTGACGCGCCTCCTCCCGCCAGTGACCTTTCAGCCCCAGCCCGACGTTATCGATCACCGTTTTCCAGGGCAGCAGGCGCGCATCCTGAAACATCATGCGAGTATCATCCTGAATATTGGCCAGCGGCGTTGTCCCTGCCAGAATCTCCCCTCCATTCGGCGCTTCCAGTCCGGCTAACAGGCGCAGCAGCGTACTCTTGCCGCCGCCGCTGCGGCCGACAACGGCCACAAATTGTCCGGCGGGGATATGCAGATCCAGGGCGTTAAGAATGGTTTTGTCGCCGTAGCGTTTCGTGACGCCGTTAAGTAACAGCGGTGTCCCCTTAGTGAGTCGGGCGGTATTCATGCTTTCGCCTCCTGAGAGAAATAGGCCGGGTTCCAGCGCAGCCAGCTGCGTTCCAGCCACTGGGCGCTGACGTCAGCAAGTTTGCCCAGCAGGGCATAAAGGATAATGGCGACTACCACCACGTCCGTTTGCAGGAATTCGCGGGCGTTCATTGCCAGATAGCCAATGCCGGAGTTGGCTGAAATGGTCTCCGCGACGATCAGCGTCAGCCACATCAGGCCGAGCGCAAAGCGAACGCCAACCATAATGGAGGGCAAGGCGCCCGGCAGCAGCACGTTGATAAACAGGGCAAATCCTGATAATCCGTAGCTGCGTGCCATCTCAACCAGCCCGCGATCGATATTGCGGATCCCATGCCAGGTATTGATGTAAATCGGGAACAGCGTGCCCAGCGCCACGAGGAAAATTTTGGCGCTCTCATCAATACCAAACCACAGAATGACCAGGGGGATCAGCGCCAGATGCGGTACGTTGCGCAGCATCTGAATGGAGGTATCCAGCAACCGTTCCCCCCAGCGGGACAGGCCGCTGATCAACCCCAGCGTCAGGCCGATGCTCCCGCCGATGGAAAACCCAATCACCGCGCGCCAGGAGCTAATGGCCAGGTGCTGC
Organism: Enterobacter cloacae subsp. cloacae ATCC 13047; assembly: GCF_000025565.1. Taxonomy (NCBI): domain Bacteria; kingdom Pseudomonadati; phylum Pseudomonadota; class Gammaproteobacteria; order Enterobacterales; family Enterobacteriaceae; genus Enterobacter; species Enterobacter cloacae. Next base: position 2,746,427 of record NC_014121.1, on the reverse strand, counting down.
CACAGCTCGCCGCTGGCACTCAGCGACCAGAAGGCTTCGATTACGCCCTCCGGAGAGGGCAGGATACGGTTCGACAGCCAGCCGGTGGAGGAGGCCAGTTGCCAGATAAGGACAATGCCGACAGGTAAAAACCACGGGGCGGCGCGCAACAGCCATTTTTGTGTGGTGAGAGACATAGCCACTCCTTAGCTTTGCGCGACTTTTCGCGGAATAAACTCGTTGGCCACGGCTTCGCCCTGAAGCTGCAGCTGGCGGGGCTGCGGAATGTCCGGGATAGCGACATCCAGATGCGGGAACAGCAGTTCACCCACTTTGTATGCCTCCTCAAGATGCGGATAGCCCGAGAGGATAAAGCTGTCGATACCCAGCTCGGCATATTCGTTGATACGCGCCGCGACGGTCGGGCCGTCACCCACCAGCGCAGTACCTGCGCCACCGCGTACCAGGCCGACACCCGCCCAGAGATTGGGGCTGATCTCCAGATTCTCGCGTTTGCCGTTATGTAACGAAGCCATCCGGTGCTGTCCAACGGAGTCGGTTTTCGCAAACGCCGCCTGCGCTTTGGCGATGGTCTCATCGTCCAGATGCGAGATCAGCCGGTCAGCGGCCTGCCAGGCCTCTTCGTTGGTTTCACGCACAATCACGTGCAGGCGAATGCCAAAGCGCACCTTGCGGCCATGGGCGGCGGCTTTGGCCTGCACCTGGGCAATTTTCTCTTTCACCAGTTCAGGCGGCTCCCCCCAGGTCAGATAGAGATCGACCTGTTCTGCCGCCAGATCCTGTGCCACATCCGACGATCCGCCGAAGTAGAGCGGTGGACGCGGCTGCTGTACCGGAGGAAAGTAGAGTTTCGCGTCGCGAACATGAATATGCTTGCCATCGAAGGTGACCGTTTCCCCCTCAAGCAGACGTCGCCAGACGCGGGTAAACTCGGCGGAGGCCTCATAGCGTTCCGTATGATCGAGGAACACGCCGTCACCGGCCAGTTCCTGCGGATCGCTGCCGGTGACCAGGTTAAACAGCGCGCGTCCGTTGGAGAGCCTGTCGAGCGTTGCCGCCTGACGTGCGGCAACGGTCGGGGAAACCACGCTCGGACGCAATGCCACCAGGAATTTCAGGCGCTGGGTGACCGGGATCATCGACGCGGCGACCAGCCAGGCGTCTTCGCACGAGCGTCCGGTGGGGATCAGCACGCCGGTGAAACCGATTCGGTCTGCCGCCTGCGCAATCTGCTGCAGATAGCCGTGGTCAACCGGGCGCGACCCTTCTTCGGTACCAAGATAGTGTCCATCACCGTGGGTGGGTAAAAACCAGAAAAGATTCAGACTCATGATTTGGCTCCTTCTTTGGCTGCGGGTTGCCAGATGCGTTCGCGAATGTTCACCTGTTTTGGGACTAAGCGGTTTTGATAAAAGAGGTCGGCAGTCTGTTGTTGCAGGGCTGCGACATGTGCGTCCACCGGGATAATGGTGGTGGGTGGACGGTGGTTGAGGTAGCTCGCGATCACCGCCTCCGGTAAGCCCATGGTTTTCGCCAGCAGGGTGATGCTCTCCGGGCGCTGGCTTTGCGTCAGGGTATCGGCTTCGGTAAAGGTATTCAGGACGTCCTGAACAAAGGCACCGTTTTTCTCTGCATACGGACGGGCTGCAAGGTAGAACGAACCGGTCTGTTTCAGGGTTGTGCCATCTTTCAATACCCGTACGCCGCCCTGAAGTAATGCCGCGGAGTAGTAAGGATCCCAGATAGCCCACGCGTCGACATTGCCTTGCTGGAAGGCGGCGCGGGCATCAGCAGGGGTCAGATAGACGGGCTGAATATCGGTGAACTTTAGCCCGGCCTCCTGCAGGGCGCGGAGTAGCAGGTTGTGCGAGCTGGAACCTTTCTGGAATGCGACTTTGTGACCTTTAAGTTCGGCGACATTTTTAATGGCGCTATTTTCCGGCACCAGAATCACCTCGGCTTTAGGTTTTGGTGGCTCAACGCCAACGTAGACCAGATCGGCCCCGGCCGCCTGCGCAAAGATCGGTGGAATATCGCCAGTACTGCCTAAATCGATGCTTCCAACGTTCAGCGCCTCCAGCATTTGTGGCCCGGCAGGAAACTCCACCCAGGAGAATTTGGTCTGTGGGAAGCGTTTTTCCAGAAGCTGGTGGCTTTTTGCCAGCACCATACTGACGCTGCCTTTCTGGTAACCAATGCGCAAACTGTCAGGTGCCGTCTCTGCTGCATGGGTCAGGGACGAGAGTGTGAGCAGACCAGCCAGGCTGATACGGGTAAGTGTTTTAAACATGTGCGACTCCTTGTGGCTGTCCAAACGCAGGTGCCTGAATATCGCGACGGTGCAGGGCATGCCAGAATGTCTCCAGCGCAGTGTCGAGCCGGGTTTGCAGATTCGGGGTGAAATGCGGTTTGTGCTGGTAATCGATAACCTGCGAGTCATCGGCAAAAACGCCGTGCAGGATCTCCTGCGCCTTCAACGCGTTCAGTACCGGCTTCAGGGCGTAATCCACGGCCAGTAAATGCGCAACCGTACCGCCCGTAGCCAGCGGCAACACCACTTTTCCATCAAGTGCACGTTCAGGCAGCAGATCGAGCAAGGTTTTCAGTGCGCCGGAAAATGAGGCTTTATAAATCGGGGTCGCGACGATAAGACCGTCAGCACTTTTTAGCTGTTCAATCAGGGTGTTCAATGCCGGACTGTCAAAGCGCGCGTAGAGCAGATCCTCAGGTTCAAAGTTGTGCAGATTCCAGTGGCACACTTCCACATCCAGAGCATTAAGCCTTTCGCGGGCATATTCCAGCAGGGCGCTGGAACGAGAAGGGAAACGTGGACTTCCGGCCAGGGTGATGACGCGCATGTGTGCTCCTTATAACTAATTGTTTGCTTTTATCTAACATTCATAACAATTTTCAGGAGTGTGACACTGCGTGGTTATTCCACTAAATGATTTATCCGCAATTAAAATGCGAAAAAGCGCATAAGAAGTGTACGGGGAAGTAAACGTTTGCGTTTTACGCTGATTTTTTTGCCGCAGGTCAATTCCCTTTCCGGGCAGGATCGCACATAATCCCCTCCCGGTTTGCACACCGGGAATCCAGGAGAGTTCATGTACTACCCCTTCGTTCGTAAAGCCCTTTTCCAGCTCGACCCTGAGCGCGCTCATGAATTTACATTCCAGCAATTACGCCGTATTACGGGAACGCCGCTGGCCGCGCTGGTGCGTCAGAACGTGCCGGAAAAACCTGTGCAGTGCATGGGTCTGACCTTTAAAAACCCGCTGGGTCTGGCGGCAGGTCTGGATAAAAATGGCGAGTGCATTGATGCCCTGGGCGCGATGGGCTTTGGTTCCATCGAAATCGGTACCGTAACGCCGCGTCCACAGCCGGGTAATGATAAGCCGCGTTTGTTCCGTCTGGTCGAAGCCGAGGGGCTGATCAACCGCATGGGCTTTAATAACCTCGGCGTGGATCATCTCGTAGAAAACGTTAAAAAAGCCCATTTTGATGGTGTATTAGGCATCAATATTGGCAAAAATAAAGACACGCCGGTTGAGCAGGGTAAAGATGACTACCTGATTTGTATGGAAAAAGTCTACGCCTATGCCGGTTATATCGCCGTGAATATTTCATCGCCGAATACCCCGGGGCTACGTTCTCTGCAATATGGTGAAGCGCTGGACGATCTTCTCAGCGCCATTAAAAATAAACAAAATGAGCTGCAGGCGATCCATCATAAATATGTTCCGGTGGCGGTTAAGATCGCACCGGATCTTTCTGCTGAAGAATTGATCCAGGTTGCCGACAGCTTAGTTCGCCATAATATTGATGGTGTGATTGCGACCAATACGACGCTCGATCGATCCCTCGTCCAGGGAATGAAAAACTGTGACGAAGCGGGTGGGTTAAGTGGACGTCCGGTACAATTAAAAAGTACGGAAATTATTCGGGCGCTCTCCGCCGAATTAAAAGGTCGCCTGCCAATAATCGGTGTCGGTGGTATCGATTCGGTGATTGCTGCGCGCGAGAAGATGGCTGCGGGCGCCTCACTGGTGCAAATCTATTCCGGCTTTATTTTTAAAGGCCCGCCGCTCATAAAAGAAATCGTTACTCATATCTAATCTTTTCTCTTAATCAGACAACCAGGGCTTTATTTCCAGCCCTGGTTGTTTTATATTCCGTCACTGTTGCTTATTTAAACATTATAGTCTTTTATTAATGGTGTTATAAACGAAGCGGCGAATGGGACATTTTTAGTACAGGACGTTTGGGTACGGGAGAGACACATGCGAATTAAACCTGACGATAACTGGCGCTGGTATTTTTGTGAAGAGCATGACCGAATGATGCTCGATTTAGCCAATGGCATGTTGTTCCGTTCTCGTTTTGCGCGTCGAATGTTAACCCCGGACGCTTTCTCCCCGTCTGGCTTTTGTGTAGACGATGCTGCGCTTTATTTCTCCTTTGAAGAGAAATGCCGTGACCTGCTGCTCTCAAAAGAACAGCGTGCCGAACTGATATTAAACGCGCTGGTGGCGATTCGTTTCCTGAAACCGCAAATGCCGAAAAGCTGGCATTTTCTGCCGCATGATATGAACTGGACGCCAGCCACGGGCGATGCGGCCAGCGTCAATCTGAGCGATACCGCAGAAGAGGTGAGTTTACTGGTGGTGGAACCTGGCGAAAATGCCGCGCTTTGTCTGCTGGCCCAGCCCGGCGTGACCATTGCCGGGCGGACGATGCAGCTCGGGGATGCCATTAAGGTCATGAATGACAGGCTGAAACCGCAGCTGCGCGTGGATTCATTCAGCCTGGAACAGGCGGTTTAAGCTTCCAGCTGTATCGACGTTTTTGGAATACAGCTACAGCACAGGATCGTCCCGTCATCACCGATTGCGGATTTCTTCAGCGCACTGACGTCGCCCCCGACCAGCTTGATTCGACAGCAACCACAGATACCCGCCCGACAGGAATACGGGATACGGATCCCGGCTTGCTCCAGCTGCTCAAGTATCACCTGCTGATTGTTACCCCGTATAACGCTGCCCTGCCAGTGAATATCCACTGCCGAACTGGCTTGCGTCTCAACGTCTACCATTTCTTCTTCCTGACCCGCACCGTACACGCGCGCAGGCCCACGGGTGAGAATTTCCACCTCGTCACCCACGCGGATCACTCCGCTTGAGCGCGGAATAAGATTCTGGCCGAAATCCACGTCGCCATTATCCTGCGCGGTACGGAATGATTGCAGGGTTTTCAGCGGTTCGCCGGAAGGATGCTTCAGGCCTTTCTCCGGACTTACGGTGGTGAAAATGCAGCGGCTGCACGGCTTCACGACATCAAAAATGACGCTGCCGATGCGGATCACTTTCCAGGTATCTTCCTCCCAGGCTTCCGTACCGGTCACCACCAGATTCGGGCGAAATTGCTCCATCTGCACGCTGGCCTTACAGCGACGCTGCAGGTCACGCAGCGAGGCTTCGCTGGTTAACAGGAACGGGAAACCATCGGCGAACGAGAGGGGAACCGCGTCGTGGCGCTTGACGCGTCGCGTCAGCGCCGGACCCACCCAGCGCAGCTGTACCTCGCGGGAGAAGAAGCCGCTCAGCCAGCGGTTAATCTCGTCCGGAGCGATGCGAGCGGTAAAATGATTGCCCCACACTTCCGTTGGCGCATCGACAGGCGCAAAATCAGCAAAGCGAATCAATACGCTTGAGCCATCCGGGGCGGTGAGGTGCAGGCCGTCATGCAGCGGTGAAGGCGTAAAGCGCACCATCTGCGGGAACTGGCGTGCGGTAATGAACGTACCGTCAGGCTCGGTGACCATAAAAATACGATCGAAGGCAAATCCACTGATGTCAGCCAGGGCGTGAGAAACGCCGATACCGCGCATGGATTTCACCGGATGAATAAAAAGCCTGGATAACGTCGCCACTGTGCACAGTCCCTCGAATGAAAATAAGCCTTCAACTTTATGACATACACGTCATATTAGCTATAATGCGCGACAATTTTCTTAGAGTAAAAGTGACGATATGAATTCTCTGTTTGCCAGTACGGCCCGTGGGCTGGAAGAGCTGTTAAAAACTGAACTGGAAGCCCTGGGCGCGCAAGAGTGCCAGGTGGTTCAGGGTGGTGTCCATTTTGAGGGCGACACACGGCTTATTTACCAGAGCCTGATGTGGAGCCGCCTGGCGTCGCGCATCATGCTGCCGATGAAAGAGTGCAAGGTCTACAGCGATCTTGATCTCTATACCGGCGTACAGATGATCGACTGGACAGAGATCTTCACGCCAGACGCGACCTTCGCGGTGCATTTTAACGGTGTAAACGATGAGATCCGCAACAGCCAGTACGGCGCGCTGCGTGTGAAAGATGCCATCGTGGACTGCTTTACCCGTAAAAACAAAGAACGACCAAACGTCGATCGTGAAAACCCGGATCTGCGCATTAACGTCTGGCTCAATGGCGATACCGCCAGCATCTCTCTGGATCTGAGCGGGGCCGGTCTGCATCTGCGTGGCTACCGCGATCGCACCGGTATGGCACCCATCAAAGAAACGCTGGCTGCCGCTATCGTGATGCGCTCCGGCTGGCTGCCGGGCACGCCGCTGCTCGACCCAATGTGTGGTTCCGGTACGCTGCTGATTGAAGCCGCGATGCTGGCCACCGACCGCGCTCCCGGCCTGCATCGCGGCCACTGGGGCTTTAGCGGCTGGGCGCAGCACGATGAAACAATCTGGAAAGAGGTCAAAGCCGAAGCGCAGGCCCGTGCGCGTAAAGGCCTGGCGGAGTACACCTCCCATTTCTATGGATCTGACAGTGACCCGCGCGTCATTGAACGCGCGCGCAGCAATGCCCGTCGCGCGGGTATCGGTGAGCTGGTGACCTTTGAAGTGAAAGATGTCGCGAACCTGACCAACCCGCTGCCGAAAGGCCCGTATGGTACTGTTATTAGCAACCCGCCATACGGCGAGCGTCTGGATAGCGAACCGGCGTTGATTGCCCTGCACAGCCTGCTGGGCCGCAATATGAAAGACTACTTTGGCGGCTGGAATCTCTCCCTGTTTAGCGCTTCACCAGAACTGCTGAGCTGTCTGCAGCTGCGTGCCGATCGCCAGTTTAAGGCGAAGAACGGCCCGCTGGACTGTGTGCAGAAAAACTACCATCTGGCGGAGAAAGCGGCGGACAGCAAACCGTCGGGCGTGGCGGAAGATTACGCTAACCGTCTGCGCAAGAACCTGAAGAAATTTGAAAAATGGGCCAAACAGGAAGGCATTGAATGCTATCGCCTGTATGACGCCGATCTGCCGGAGTACAACGTGGCGGTTGACCGCTATGCAGACTGGGTGGTGATTCAGGAATATGCTCCACCAAAAACCATTGATGCGCAAAAAGCGCGCCAGCGCATGCTGGACGTGATCGCAGCGACGATTGCCGTGCTTGGCATTGCGCCAAACAAACTGGTGCTGAAAACCCGCGAGCGTCAGAAAGGGAAAAACCAGTATCAGAAGATGGGTGAGAAGGGCGACTTTATTGAAGTGGGCGAATACAACGCTCGCCTGTGGGTTAACCTGACGGATTACCTCGATACCGGGCTGTTCCTCGACCACCGCATTGCCCGTCGTATGCTGGGCCAGATGAGCAAAGGTAAGGACTTCCTTAACCTGTTTTCCTATACCGGTAGCGCCAGCGTGCATGCGGGCCTGGGCGGCGCGCGCAGCACCACTACGGTGGATATGTCGCGCACCTATCTGGAGTGGGCGGAGCGCAACCTGCGTCTCAATGGCCTGACCGGACGCCAGCATCGTCTGATGCAGGCTGATGTCCTGGGCTGGCTGCGTGACACCGATGAACAGTTCGATCTGATCTTCATCGATCCGCCAACGTTCTCCAACTCCAAGCGTATGGAGGATAGCTTTGATGTACAACGCGATCACCTGCGCCTGATGACCGACCTGAAGCGCCTCCTGCGTAAAGGCGGCACGATTATGTTCTCGAATAACAAACGCGGTTTCCGCATGGATCACGACGGCCTGGCCGCTCTGGGACTGAAAGCACAAGAAATCAGCCAAAAAACGCTGTCTCAGGACTTTGCCCGTAATCGTCAGATCCATAACTGCTGGCTTATCACCGCGGCCTGAAAGGAAAAATAAATGTCTTTAATTAGTATGCACGGTGCGTGGCTCTCCTTCAGCGACTCACCGCTTCTCGACAATGCTGAACTGCACATCGAAGACAACGAACGCGTCTGTCTGGTGGGCCGTAACGGCGCGGGTAAATCCACGCTGATGAAAATCCTCAACCGCGAGCAGGGTCTGGATGACGGGCGTATTGTTTACGAGCAGGATCTGATTGTCTCCCGTCTGCAGCAGGATCCGCCGCGTCATGTCACCGGCAGCGTGTACGATTTCGTGGCGGAAGGGATTTCGGAGCAGGCTGAATACCTGAAGCGCTATCACGAGATTTCTCATCTGGTGATGACCGACCCGAGCGACAAAAATCTTAACGAACTGGCGAAAGTCCAGGAGATGCTCGATCATCACGGCCTGTGGCAGCTGGAGAACCGTATTAACGAGGTGCTGGCTCAGCTGGGCCTGGAGCCGGATATGCAGCTGTCTGCGCTATCTGGCGGCTGGTTGCGTAAGGCGGCACTGGGCCGCGCGCTGGTCAGCGGGCCGAAGGTGCTGCTGCTGGATGAACCAACCAACCACCTGGACATTGAAGCGATCGACTGGCTTGAAGGGTTCCTGAAAACTTTCAGCGGTACCATTATCTTCATCTCCCACGACCGTTCCTTCATTCGCAATATGGCGACGCGCATTGTCGATCTCGACCGTGGCAAGCTGGTTACCTATCCCGGCGATTACGATACTTATCTGCTGGAAAAAGAAGAAAACTTGCGCGTGGAAGAGCTGCAAAACGCCGAATTCGACCGCAAACTGGCGCAGGAAGAGGTGTGGATCCGTCAGGGGATCAAAGCCCGCCGTACCCGCAACGAAGGCCGCGTTCGTGCCCTGAAAGCGATGCGTCGTGAACGCAGCGAACGTCGCGAAGTGATGGGCAGCGCCAAAATGCAGGTAGAAGAGGCCTCCCGTTCCGGCAAGATCGTCTTCGAGATGGAAAACGTTAACTACCAGGTTGACGGGAAAGTGCTGGTGAAAGACTTCTCCGCCCAGGTTCAGCGCGGGGATAAAATCGCCCTGATTGGCCCCAATGGCTGCGGTAAAACCACGCTGCTGAAGCTGATGCTGGGCCAGTTGCAGGCGAATAGTGGCCGAATTCACTGCGGCACCAAACTGGAAGTGGCCTATTTTGACCAGCACCGTGCAGAGCTGGATCCGGACAGAACGGTGATGGATAACCTTGCCGAAGGTAAGCAGGAGGTCATGGTAAACGGTAAGCCGCGCCATGTGCTGGGCTATCTCCAGGACTTCCTGTTCCACCCTAAACGGGCGATGACCCCGGTGCGTGCGCTGTCTGGCGGTGAGCGAAACCGTCTTCTGCTGGCGCGGTTATTCCTGAAACCAAGCAACCTGTTGATTCTCGATGAACCAACCAACGACCTGGATGTCGAAACGCTCGAACTGCTGGAAGAGCTGATCGATGGTTATCAGGGCACCGTGATGCTGGTGAGCCACGACCGTCAGTTCGTTGACAACACCGTGACCGAATGCTGGATCTTCGAAGGCGAAGGGCGGATTGGTCAATATGTGGGTGGCTACCACGACGCGAAAGGGCAGCAGGCACAGTCGCTGGCGCAAAAACAGGCGAAGTCTAAAACAACGACTGAACCTGTTGTAACAAAAGCAGAAACTGTCAAGAAAACCTCGGCTAAACTAAGCTATAACCTGCAGCGCGAACTGGAGGGTTTGCCTCAGCGTCTTGAGGAGCTGGAGGCCGCGCTGGAGGCGCTGCAAGCGCAGGTTGCCGATGCATCCTTCTTCACCCAATCGCACGACTATACTCAAAAAGTCCTGGCCGAATTGTCCGCAGCTGAAAAAGCTCTGGAAGAAGCATTTGAGCGCTGGGAGTACCTTGAGTCTCTGAAAAACGGCGCATAAACAGGGATAACATATGTGTGACCAGCACCATGCCGACAGGCATATATTATGCTCGCAATGCGATATGCTCGTGGCGTTGCCAGAGCTTGGTCACGGACATAAGGCCCTGTGCCCGCGTTGCGGCACAACGTTGACAACCGAATGGGACGCGCCAAGACAGCGTCCCACGGCGTATGCGCTGGCCGCGTTGTTCATGTTGTTGCTCTCTAATCTCTTCCCCTTCATCTATATGAAGGTGGGAGGGATGACAAGCCAGGTTGATCTGCTTGAAATTCCGGGGGTGATGTTCTCGGAAGATTACGCCAGCCTCGGCACCTTCTTCCTTCTGTTTGTGCAGATCGTTCCGGCTTTTTGTCTGGTTGTCATCCTTTTGCTGGTCAACCGCGTAAAAATGCCCGCAGCCCTGAAAATCAAACTGGCGCGAGTCCTGTTTCAGCTTAAAAGCTGGGGGATGGCCGAGATTTTTCTGGCGGGTATTCTGGTCAGCTTCGTAAAGCTGATGGCCTACGGTGACGTGGGGATTGGCAGCAGCTTTATCCCGTGGTGTCTCTATTGCGTGCTGCAGCTGCGCGCATTCCAGTGCGTTGACCGACGTTGGGCATGGGATGATATCGCTCCGGCTCCCACACTTGCCCAGACGGTGAAGGTTGGCGTGCCGGGGATCCGCCAGGGACTGCGCTCTTGCTCCTGCTGTACTGCCGTGCTGCCCGCGGATCTGGACGTCTGCCCACGCTGTGAAACCAAAGGTCATGTGCGACGCAAAAATAGCCTGCAGTGGACCATGGCGCTGCTGGTGACCTCTGTCATGCTGTATCTTCCCGCGAATATTCTGCCGATTATGATCACCGATTTGCTCGGTGACAAAATGCCCTCGACGATCCTCGCCGGGGTGATATTGCTGTGGGGCGAGGGATCTTATCCGGTGGCTGGGGTGATTTTTATCGCCAGTATTATGGTGCCTACCTTAAAAATGATCGCGATTGCCTGGCTCTGCTGGGATGCGAAAGGGCACGGCAAACGCGACAGCGAACGCATGCACCTCATTTATGAAGTTGTCGAGTTTGTTGGACGCTGGTCAATGATTGACGTGTTTGTCATTGCCGTTCTCTCTGCACTGGTGCGGATGGGCGGTTTGATGAGTATTTATCCTGCGATGGGGGCTTTAATGTTTGCGCTGGTCGTGATTATGACCATGTTTGCGGCCATGACCTTCGATCCTCGTTTATCGTGGGATCGTGAGCCTGAATCAAGCCATGAGGAAGAGTAAGAGCATGGAAAATAAGAGTGGAGAGGCGAAAGTGCAGAAGGTCAAAAACTGGTCACCGGTGTGGATTTTTCCCATCGTGACGGCGCTGATCGGTGCATGGATCCTGTTTTATCATTACAGCCATCAGGGACCGGAAGTGACGCTCATCACCACCAATGCCGAGGGGATTGAGGGCGGTAAAACGACCATCAAAAGCCGCAGCGTGGATGTAGGGGTGGTTGAAAGCGCCACCCTGACGGATGATTTAACGCATGTAGAAATTAAAGCGCGGTTAAATGCCGGGATGGAAAAGCTGCTTCACGGTGACTCCGTTTTTTGGGTGGTTAAACCGCAGGTCGGTCGGGAAGGGATCAGTGGTTTAGGCACGCTGCTCTCGGGCGCGTATATTGAGCTACAGCCGGGGGCAAAAGGGGCGCAGCCAGCCCAGTATCAGCTTTTAGACTCTCCACCGCTAGCCCCGCCTGATGCAAAAGGGATCCGCGTGATTCTCGACAGTAAAAAAGCGGGCCAGCTCTCACCTGGCGACCCGGTGTTGTTCCGCGGCTATCGTGTTGGCTCGGTCGAGACCAGCACCTTTGATCCGCAAAAAAGGACCATCAGCTATCAGCTGTTCATCAATGCGCCAAACGATCGTCTGGTGACCAGCAACGTACGCTTCTGGAAAGACAGCGGGATCGCGGTCGATCTCACCTCAGCAGGTATGCGCGTTGAAATGGGGTCGCTGACCACCCTGTTTGGCGGCGGCGTCAGCTTTGACGTGCCGGAAGGGCTGGATCTGGGGCAGCCGGTGGCCGAGAAAACGGCCTTCAGGCTCTTTGACGATCAAAGAAGCATTCAGGACGCGCTCTATACCGATCATATTGATTACCTGATGTTCTTTAAAGATTCCGTCCGCGGCCTGCAGCCGGGTGCGCCCGTTGAGTTCCGCGGTATTCGTCTGGGTACGGTCGGACAGGTGCCGTTCTTTGTGCCGGGACTTCAGCAAGTACTTGATGATGACTATCGTATTCCGGTACTGATCCGCATTGAGCCAGAGCGTCTGGTTAACCAGATTGGCGAGAATCAGGATATCGGCGCGCATATTACCGATTTAATGAACCGTGGCCTGCGCGGCTCGCTGAAGACTGGCAACCTGGTGACTGGTGCGCTGTATGTGGATATGGATTTCTATCCAAAAGCTCCGCCGATTACCGGTATCCGTGAATTTGGCGGCTACAAGATCATTCCAACGGTGAGCAGCGGTCTGGCTCAAATCCAGCAGCGTCTGATGGAAACACTGGATAAGATCAACAATCTGCCACTGAATCCGATGATTGAAGCGGCGACAGGCTCGTTGCATCAGAGCCAGGAGACGATGCAGCGTCTGCAAACCACGCTGGATAACATCAATAAGCTCACGGCAAGCCAGAGCATGCAGCAATTGCCGCAGGATATGCAGAAAACGCTGCGTGAACTGAACCGTAGCATGCAGGGCTTCCAGCCTGGTTCAGCGGCCTACAACAAGATGGTGGCTGATATGCAGCGTCTTGATCAGGTCTTGCGCGAACTGCAGCCCGTACTGAAAACGCTCAATGAGAAGAGCAACGCGCTGGTGTTTGAAGCAAAAGATAAAAAGGATCCTGAGCCGAAGAGGGCGAAACAATGAAAAAATGGCTAGCGATTGTAGGTGCGATGGTGCTCACGGCCTGTAGCTCAGGGAGTGAAACGAAAAGCTACTATCAGCTGCCGCTGATGGCGCAGGTGGGTACGCAGAGCACCGCCTCACAGGGCAACCGTCTGCTGTGGGTTGAGCAAGTGGCTGTGCCAGATTATCTGGCCGGCAACGGGGTGGTTTACCAGACCAGCGATGTGCAGTATGTGATTGCGAATAATAACCTGTGGGCCAGCCCGCTGGATCAACAGTTGCGCAATACGCTGGTGGCGAATCTCAGCAGCCAGCTTCCGGGCTGGGTTGTCGCCTCCCAGCCTCTTGGAAGCGACCAGGACACGCTGAACGTGACGGTAACGGGCTTCCATGGTCGTTATGACGGTGCCGTTGTCATCAGCGGAGAATGGCTGCTTAACCATCAGGGACAGCTGATTAAGCGTCCGTTCCATCTGGAGCTCAAGCAGCAAAAAGATGGCTATGATGAAATGGTGAAAGTGCTTGCCCAGGGGTGGGCACAGGAATCGGCCAACATCGCGAGAGAAATCTCCCGGCTGCCATAAGTAAAATTCATCATCAAAAACCGCAATCGGTGTGCCACTGATTGCGGTTTTTTTTCGGTTTTACGTCAGACCGTTACTTGTCCCGGGTCACAATTTTTGTACAAATGATCTTCTGGCTAGCTCACAAATATGACATCCGTATGAATTTTGAACGTTGACGCTACGACTAATTCGGGGTATTCGTTATCTGTGCCTGCACGCATTGTGCAGTCACTGTTTTCTTTCCACCAGACAAAAGAATGAGGGAAACGAGGCATGAAGAGACAGAAACGAGATCGCCTGGAACGGGCTCATCAACGTGGTTATCAGGCCGGCATCGCTGGACGATCTAAAGAAATGTGTCCTTATCAGACGATTAATCAAAGGTCACAATGGCTGGGAGGCTGGCGAGAAGCCATCGGCGACAGGGCACTCATAGCCTGATAACGTCTCTTTAAAAACAGAAACCTCCGCAATGCGGAGGTTTCGCCTTTCTGAAGCCGCGTAAAGCAGCGTTTAGAAAGCAGATGTATCCTGGAACAGGCCCACTTTCAGGTCGTTCGCGGTATAGATCAGACGGCCATCTACCAGCACTTCGCCATCCGCCAGGCCCATAATCAGGCGGCGGTTAACAATGCGTTTGAAGTGAATACGATAGGTCACTTTCTTCGCAGATGGCAGAACCTGACCCGTGAATTTCACTTCACCCACACCCAGCGCACGGCCTTTACCTTCGCCGCCCAGCCAGCCCAGGTAGAAGCCAACCAGCTGCCACATCGCATCCAGGCCCAGGCAGCCAGGCATTACCGGATCGCCAATAAAGTGGCAACCGAAGAACCACAGGTCCGGATTGATATCGAGTTCTGCTTCTACGTAACCCTTATCGAAGTTGCCGCCGGTTTCGGTCATTTTCACGACACGGTCCATCATCAGCATGTTCGGGGCCGGTAACTGTGGGCCTTTCGCGCCAAACAGTTCACCGCGACCAGAGGCAAGAAGATCTTCTTTTGTATAGGATTCGCGTTTATCTACCATGTTCTCAGTAAGCCTTATTTTAGTGAAGGACGCAGGATAGCTAACACGTGTACGCTGAACAAGTCCGATCAGTTTGAACTAAACCAACCTAACCAGCGTAACGGCCACGGATAACGATGACGAGCATCTTGCTGGGTCGCCTGAGCAATGCGCTCCTGGATGGTCTGCATCAGGGTCGTTTGTCCCTCGCCGTCCCATACCAGGTTTGTCAGTAAGGGTAGTGCATCCTCGACGCCTTCGATGGCCCAGAGGGAGAATTGTCCCTGCTCTACCGCATCCAGCAGTGCCTGGCTGAGGCTTAAATGGCGTGCGTTGGGGGCTGGAATAATCACACCCTGTTTGCCGTTTAACCCGCGTTGCTGACAAATAGAGAAGAAGCCCTCAATCTTTTCATTCAGGCCCCCCACTGGCTGGGCACGACCAAATTGATCGACCGAACCGGTAATGGCGATGTTCTGATTGATCGGGACTTCCGCCAGGGCGCTGATTAAGGCACACAGCTCGGCCATAGAGGCGCTATCACCATCCACTTCGCTGTAGGATTGCTCAAACGTCAGCGAGGCAGAGAAGGGGATTTGTTGCTCAAGCTGCAGCTCTGACATCAGGAACGCCTGCATGATCATCATGCCTTTGGCGTGGATGTTTCCACCCAGCTCGGCTTTCCGTTCGATGTCGGTAAACTCGCCATCGCCAATATGGACGACGCAGCTGATGCGTGAAGGCTCGCCAAACGCACGCGGATGCCCGGGAAATTCAATCACCGACAGGGCATTGATCTGTCCGATGCGCTCGCCTTCGGTCTCGACCAGAATTTGCTCCAGCAGAATTTCATCCTGCATACGATCGGCCAGATAGCCTTCCCGCCACTCTCTTTGGGCCAGCATCTGGGAAAGTTGCTCACCGGTAAATGCGCCATTCCCACTGATCGCACCCACTTCACGCAGCTGTTTGCTGATCCAGAGCGGACACAGCGGCAGCGTCTCCTGGTCACCGGTATAGCGAACCGCTTCGCGGATAAGTCCCGGCCAGGCGTCAGCCGCAGGCGTCGGCAGGGCAAAGCGGGCAGCAACGGCCATCACCCACTGACACCACTGCGCCATGTCATCGGCATCAGCAATCTGAATATTGTCTTCGTACTCGCTGTACACCGCCTGTGCAGCCAGCTCCGGCTCCATTTCCTGGAAATCAGCCAGCGATTCACGGTCACCCGTCAGCACCACGGTCAACGACAGCGGCATGGAAGGGACAGAGACCGGCAGAGGCCGAGACTCGTCATAGCCCACCCAGTCAAATCGTTGCTGGCTCACAATTGTTTTCAGGCGCATCCATAGCAGCGGCTGGGAGAGCAGGGTACGCAGGGAAATGATCAGTACGCCGCCATTGGCGCGATGCACCAGGCCCGGTTGCAGCGATAACTCACCGTTGAACTGGCGAAGGCAACCAAAGAGTTGTTCGGCCTCGGCCCAGTTAGCGGATACCACTTCGCCCTTTACCGCAAAACGGCCATCAGCCTGTTCTGCGGGTTCGAAAGTGACATCATGTCCTGAAATACGATACTGGCCGCCGTAAATAGCATTGGCTTCCGGCTGCAACTGGCGCATGGCATCACCCAGAAGCGTTAAATACTCGGCTTCTTCCGGGGCTTTGAGCAGCATGAAGGGAGATGTCGCCCACGGGCTTAACACCTGCTCCAGTGCGTAATGCAAACGCGGTTGTGTATCGCTAAGTATGAATTCGTGTTCTTGTGCGAGGTCTGGCTGTGCAAACAATTCCTGATAACTTTCGGTATCCGGAACAAGGTCACGCCATGCAAGTTTCGTAATGGTCAAAGTTGATGTTTTTTAGTCAGATGTAAAACCGTGGAGTATACCGTAAGCGGGGGGCTCTTCCCAAGCAGGATTGGGGTTTTCGGGAAGCGAATCGCCTGCAACGCTTCACAGGATATGATTTCTTTTCAGCAGATTGCTAAAAAACTGATATTCTGAACAGAGTTACGTGGTAACACTGAGATCGCAATGAAATATCAACAACTGGAAAATCTCGAAAGCGGCTGGAAATGGAAGTACCTGGTCAAAAAGCACCGAGAAGGGGAGCTGATTACCTGCTACATCGAAGCCAGCGCCGCACAAGAGGCCGTGGATATTTTGCTGACCCTCGAAAATGAACCGGTACAGGTGAATGGCTGGATTGAGAAACATATCAATCCGGCACTGTTGAACCGGATGAAGCAAACTATCCGTGCACGACGCAAACGGCATTTTAATGCTGAGCATCAGCACACCCGTAAAAAATCCATCGACCTGGAATTCATGGTCTGGCAGCGTCTTGCAGGGCTTGCGCAACGGCGGGGAAAAACGTTGTCAGAAACGGTGGTGCAGTTGATTGAAGATGCCGAGCATAAAGAGAAATACGCCAACCAGATGTCTACGCTGAAGAACGATCTTCAGGCGCTGCTGGGTAAAAAATAACTTTTGAGTTTCTTCAGATAATAAAAAACCCCGCATGGCGGGGTTTTTTTATAAGACGATAACTTAAGCCGCTGGCTGAGTTACAACGTCTTTAACGCCTTTAACTTCGATCTCTACGCGACGATCTGGTGCCAGGCAGTCGATCAGAGCAGCGCGAGCTTTAACGTTGTCACAGGTGTTGCCAGTAACTGGGTTAGATTCGCCCATACCACGTGGGGAGATCTTGTTAGCTGGGATACCTTTAGAGATCAGGTAATCAACAACAGACTGAGCACGTTTCTCAGACAGTTTCTGGTTGTAAGCGTCAGAACCGATACGGTCGGTGAAGCCCAGAACCACTACAGAACCGTCTTTAGGATCCAGGTTGCTCAGCTGGGTGTACAGCTGATCCAGTGCCTGCTGACCTTCTGGTTTCAGGGTCGCTTTGTTGAAGTTGAACAGAACGTCAGACTTCAGAGTGAAGTGCTTGGTCTGTACTTCTGGAGCTGGAGCCGGCGCTGGAGCAACAACTGGTGCTGCATCTTCCTGCTGGCCGAAGCGGTAGGAAACACCTACGCTCAGCATGCCGTTGTCTGGACGAACACCAACGGTAGCACCGTCACCGATGTTGTTAACCCACTGGTATTCCAGACGGGTAGCGATATCACGGGTCATAGCCCACTCTACGCCACCAGCGAATACTGGGGAAACACCAGTGTCGTGGTCGTCGCCAGCGTTGCTGTTGCTGGAGTCAGCGCGCCATACCATGCCGCCCAGACGGGTGTACACGTCCAGATCGTCAGTTACTGGGTAACCCAGTTTAGCAGTCAGCTGAACGCCCTGAGCTTTGAAAGCGCCATTGGTTTCGTTGCCTTTGTAAGGCATACGACCTAACCAGTCGTAACCCATTTCAAAGCCAACATACGGGTTAACCTGATAGCCACCGAACGCACCTGCACCAAGCTGGCTCTCGTGAGTCGGGCCATCATTGTTGTTTGCGCTGTTGTACCAGCCGGTGTCATGGAACTGAGACCAGCCCAGTTTACCACCTGCATACCAGGTATTATCTTTCGGAGCGGCCTGCGCTACGGTAGCGAAGCCAGCCAGTGCCACTGCAATCGCGATAGCTGTCTTTTTCATTTTTTGCGCCTCGTTATCATCCAAAATTCGCCATGAAAATCTCAATCGAGAATCACGGTTAAATCCTTCACCGGGGGGCGTGGTCAAATATAAATCTACCGATATCTTCGGCTTAGGCCGAGCACCCCTGGCGATGTAAAGTCTACAACGTAGCTGAAAACTTACAAGTGTGAAGTCCGTCAGGCATATGAAAAAAAAAGTTCCGTATACCGATTATTTAACAATTTCTGAACGAAATTTGTGCAATAAAATTAAGAAGAACCGCACCAGACAAGCCTTGCCGCCGTTTTGGACGATGGAACTAAAAGCGCATCTTAAGGTCGAAAAAAATTCCAGGAAAACTCTTAAATTTGTTCAGTGATACAAATTTGAGTGAATTTTTAGCCCAGAAAGTTGTCCTCTGCGGTAAGAATCCTGGCGAACCGGGCGCATGATAAAGCCGATCGCATTGCCTTCTTCTGCCGCTTCGGTGAGGCGAAAATGTTCCTGCTCCGTCAATTCGTCTGATAACCATCCAATCACCACGCTGTAATTCCCTGTACGTAATGCCCGGATCATCGACTCAACCGTATCGCAAGGAGAGAGTTGGTTAATTTGCATGACCTTCGTCAGCGGCAGGCCTGCAGACTGAACCCATTCCCGGCTCAGTTTCTGCTGCGGCGTCAGCCAGAGCTGCCAGCGCGATTGCTGACCAAGCTGCTGCAAGAGCGGCAGTAACAGAAGTTGGGTCAACAGGGGCTGGTCTTCACGATAAACCACTTCACTGATAAGCCCTGTCGAAACACGCCCGACGGCGTTCTGTGCGACATCGCCAGCGGTAGAAGAGAAAGATGTTGAGCGATTTGCATAGCCTGAAGTGTACATAATCATTCCAGCCCTGTAGTTACTGTATGAATATACAGTAACCCCTGTATGCATAAAGATCAACCTCAATTTCGGAAAGCGACTCGCAAAATTCATTCATTCCTGGCGAACCTGAAAAAATCATCTTGCTCATCGGCAATAAGTTGCCTATTTTCCTGTTAACGGATCCGTTAGTAAGAAATGTCGTCGTTAATATCTGATTTTTAATGGAAATATCATGAAAAAGATATCTTATGAACGGATTTATAAATCCCAGGAATACCTCTCTCCATTAGGAGAAATTCATCATCGTGCGCTTTTTGGTGGCTATACCCTGGCCGTCGATGAGGCGGTGTTTGCCATGGTGTCAGACGGTGAGCTTTACCTTCGCGCCTGTGAGGAAAGTGCGAAGTACTGTGTAAAAAACGGATCCTCATTTTTGACCTTAATGAAACGCGGCCGGCCGATCCTTCTCAACTATTATCGTGTGGATGACGGTCTCTGGCAGGACAGGGAGCGGCTGCTTCAGCTTTCCTCTTACGCGCTTAATGCCGCGCGTAAAGAGCGCATACAACGCTACCAGCGAAACCGGCTAAAGGATCTGCCCAACCTGACTTTTCAGCTGGAAGTCCTGCTCTGTGAAGCCGGGATTACCAACGAAGATACCCTCCGGTCGCTGGGAGCCAGAACGAGCTGGCTAAAGCTGCGGGCAAAGAATAAAGCGCTCAGTATTAAAGTACTGTTTGCCCTGGAAGGGGCGATTGAGGGCCTGCATGAAGCGGCACTCCCGGCGGAAATTCGCCGGGAGCTGACGGAGTGGTTTAATGCGCTGCCTGAGCCACAGGAGAATCGCTCCTCCAGGTAGCGATTTGCTGTTGCAGTCGGCAAATTTCTGGCAGCAGAGCGATAAGCAGACCAATCTGCTGGAGAACCAGCGGCGCTTTGCTGTCGTTTCCTGGGTCAAGATGCGCAATCCGTTGAGCCAGTTCATCCAGCGCCTGCTGGACACGCGGTTGATCGGCTGGGCGGTGATGTAGCGCATCATCGACATAGCAGACAGCATCATCCAGCAAGGCAAGGATGCCCGGGTTTGTCAGTTTTTCGCGGTGGGCACCGAGCGTTGAGATATAGCTGGTGAAGGTATGGTTCAGGCACAGCAGGCGGAAAGCCGTTTCACGAATTTCTGCCGTGGCGCGCGGCTCCGTTGACATATTAGAGACTACGGAAGCCAGTTCAGCATCGCTGTTATGCGCATCACGTCGGGCAATGCGGTAAGCCAGACGGTTATCGCGTCCCTGGTGGTACTGTTCAAGAATGGCATCCAGATAGCGGCAGTTGGCATTCATCGCCCTGTCCAGGACGCGCGGCAAATTACGAAAACGCCAGTCGGGCCAGATAAAACTCACTGCCGCCCAGGCGATGGCACAGCCGAGCAGCGTATCGATCACGCGGGGCAGGGCGACTTCAAACCCTTCGCCCAGCAGATTAAAGCAGAGTAGCACCAGCAGGGTGATGAACATCGTCGCGTGGGCGTACTGCACATTACGAAAGGCGAAGAACAGCACCCCGGTGATTACGATGAGGATCAGCTGGCCTTCCACCGAGGGCACAAAATAGAGCACCGGTAGCCCGATTGCGACCCCAACCAGCGTGCCGATAATACGCAGCGCCAGGCGGTGTCGGGTGGCGTTATAGTTCGGCTGGCAGACGAACAGGCTGGTCAGCAGGATCCAGTATCCGTGATGTAAACCGGTTATCTGGATAAAGGCGTAACCCACGCACAGCACCAGTGACATGCGTACCGCATGGCGAAACAGGGCGGATTCCGGCGTAAAGTTTCGGCTTAACCGGAGCCACATATCGCTAAAACTGTGCACGCTGTCATCCGCGAGCTGACTGTCTGCCTCATTGCCCGGCAGCGCCATGGCCTGTTCAGACTCAATCGTTGCCAGCTGAGCATCAATCGCCCGCAGGTTATTGAGCAAAAATCCCAACGCTTTAATGTGCTCCGGCGACGTTCCGCTGGCTCGCACGCGGTCAATTGCCGCATCAAGATGGCTGAACACGCGTTCAAAGCGTGGATCGTGTTGATAAGGCGTGCGCAGCAGAATGGAGCGCGCCAGCTGCTGGCACGCCTGGGACTGCATGGAAAGCAGACGCTGGAAGCGGAACATAACGTCGCTGTAGCGAAACTTCTCGCGCAGGGCCGCATACTGAACATGAGACGAGCTGGCGCGTTCATGAATATCCTGAGCGGCAAAGTAATAGTGCAGCGTTCTGCGCGTCCCTCGCTGGCCACGGTCGCCGCGAAGCCGGGTAAGCAGCGACGCTTTTGTCTGGTTAAGCGTGGCGACAAGCTGGCCGTTCGCCAGAGCCAGATCGTAGAGCGGAGCCTGGCTCTCCTCTTCGATATCCGGGTCAAACAGCCGGGATTTGAGCTCAAGATAGTGGGCCAACTGCTCGTAACTTCTGGCAAGGTTATCCTGCAGAGGACGAACCGGGAAGATCAGATGGCCGGTTAACGTCAGCAGGTTATACCAGATGGCCCCCAGCAATAGCAGTACAGGCTGCTGATACCATTGGTCGTAAAGTGACACCCCCAGCATGGTGTAGATTGCAATCAGCAGGGCGCCAAACGCGATGGTGGCATAGCGCTGCCCCAGCCCACCCAGCAAAATAAACCCGCTGGTGGAAAGCGTAAGGCCTAATGCAAACAGCCATGGCCACGGGAACAGCAACTCCACGGACGCGGAGGCAATAAAAAAACAGATAAGGGTGATGACCAGGTTGCGCAGACGCCCGGCAAGGCGATCGTCGAGATCCGCCAGCGCTCCCGCAACCACCCCCAGCGTGAGCGGAATGGTGAGCTTGACATCGTTCAGCCACCACGGCAGCGCAACCGTGCCGCAAAGTGCGATAAAAATCCTGACGTTATAGAGCCAGGAGCTGTTCCAGGTGTAACGGCGAAGCAGTGGGCTTAGCATAGACGCGGCCAGTCCTTAATCACTGAAAACGACGACGTGCATTCGCTTCACGCGCCGCCTGGGCCACTTCGACCGGAACTACCCTGCGCCCGACAGGCCACAGAGCGATGGCGGCGATCTTAAAGTTCGCGATCCCCACCGGAATACCAATGATTGTGATGCACTGCGCAATACCGGCAAAAATATGCATTACGCACAGCCACCAGCCGAAGAAAATCAGCCACAGAATGTTCAGCACGGTTCCGCCCGTGTTCATCAGCGCGCTTTTATTCTCCGGGTTCAGTTCGTCAACGTGAACCGCTTCATTCCCGTAAGGGATAAAGGAGAGTTTGGTGATTTCCCAGCAGGAGCGGGTCAGGGGAAGCGTAAAAATCAGGACGATGCTCACCAGGGTGGCAAAAAGCCAGGAAAGGGTGGTGGCAAAACCGCCCAGCACAAAATTCAACACATTCAGAACGGTACGCATAAACCCTCACTTCCTTTCGATAAAATTAACGCCCAATGATTGTAACGTTTTTTTAGGCTGGAGCACCTTAAAACTGGCAGTTAAACTATCAGGCAATTATCTCTTCGTGGATCCGGCTGGATATGGAACTGAAAGCAACTTCAATGGGCAAACGCCTGGCGCAACACCCTTACGACAAGGTTGTCCTCCTCAACGCGGGAGTAAAGGTCTCCGGTGAACGCCACGAATACCTCATTCCGTTCAATCAACTCCTGGCCATCCACTGCAAACGCGGGCTGGTATGGGGCGAACTGGAGTTTGTGCTCCCTGCAGATAAAGTCGTGCGTCTTCACGGTACGGAGTGGGGCGAAACCCAGCGTTTTCATCATCATCTGAACCAGCTCTGGCAGCAGTGGAGTCACGATATGAGCGTGATAGCCGCACAGGTCCTGCAGCAGGTGCTGAGTGATATCGCGCAGAGTAATGCCCAACAAACATGGCTGACCCGTCAGCAGACCGCCGGTCTGCAGCAAAAAATCAGGCAGGCGCTGACGGCGCTGCCGTTACCGGTGACGCGTCTCAATGAGTTTGATAATTGCCGTGACGCCTGGCGACAGTGTCAGGCCTGGCTGAGCGACGCAGACAAGAGCCGGCTGGCGCATAACCAGGCGTGGACTGACGAAATGCTCACCCGCTATGCCGATTTCTTCAGTACGGTGGAGTCGTCGCCGCTGAATCCTGCCCAGGCTCGCGCCGTGGTTAACGGCGAACAATCGCTGCTGGTGCTCGCGGGAGCCGGGAGCGGCAAAACGTCCGTACTGGTCGCGCGGGCGGGGTGGTTGCTGACAACGGGCGAGGCCGTCGCCGATCAGATCCTGCTGCTGGCGTTTGGTCGCAAGGCGGCGCAGGAGATGGACGAACGCATTCAGGAGCGTTTGCACACCCGGGATATTACCGCCCGAACCTTCCATGCCCTTGCCCTGCACATCATTCAGCAGGGCAGCAAAAAAGTCCCTTCCATCAGTAAACTGGAAAACGACACCCAGGCGCGTCAGGCCCTGTTTATTAAGGCGTGGCGGCAGCAGTGCAGCGAGAAAAAAGCGCAGGCGAAAGGGTGGCGACAATGGCTGGAAAACGAGCTCAACTGGGACGTGCCGGAAGGCAGTTTCTGGCAGGATGAAAAGCTGGCGCGACGGCTTGGCTCGCGTCTCGACCGCTGGGTGAGCCTGATGCGCATGCACGGTGGAACGCAGGCTGAGATGATTGAGAGTGCGCCGGAGGACATCCGCGCGCTTTTTTCAAAGCGGGTCAAACTGATGGCGCCGCTGCTGAAAGCCTGGAAAACAGCGCTGAAGGAGGAAAACGCCGTCGACTTCTCAGGCCTGATCCATCAGGCCATCATCATTCTGGAGAAGGGGCGCTTTGTCAGCCCGTGGAAACACATTCTGGTTGATGAGTTCCAGGATATCTCTCCGCAGCGCGCCGCGCTGCTTTCGGCGTTACGGGCGCAAAATAAACATACCTCTCTGTTTGCCGTAGGGGATGACTGGCAGGCCATCTACCGCTTTAGCGGCGCGCAGCTTTCACTGACCACCGCGTTCCATCACTATTTTGGCGAAGGCGATCGCAGCGATCTGGATACTACCTACCGCTTTAACTCCCGAATTGGCGAAATTGCGAACCGCTTTATTCAGCAGAACCCCCATCAGCTGGCCAAGCCGCTTAATAGCCTGAGGGCGGGAGATAAAAAAGCCGTAACCCTGCTGGCGGACGACCAGCTTGAGCCGCTGCTGGACAAACTCAGCGGCTACGCAAAGCCAGATGAACGTATTCTGGTGCTGGCGCGTTATCACCATCTAAAACCTGCGGCGCTGGAGAAGGCGGCGACTCGCTGGCCGAAGCTGCAGCTTGATTTTATGACCATCCACGCAAGCAAAGGCCAGCAGGCCGATTACGTCATTGTGGTCGGGCTGAAAGAGGGGAGCGATGGGTTCCCGGCCCCTGCCCGTGAGTCGGTGATGGAAGAAGCATTACTGCCGGTACCGGAGGATTTCCCGGATGCCGAAGAGCGGCGTTTGCTGTACGTGGCGATCACCCGCGCGCGTCATCGCGTGTGGCTGCTGTTCAACAAAGAGGAGCCGTCAGTATTTGTCGATATTCTGAAGAGTATTGATGTGCCGGTGGCGCGCAAGCCGTAGCGGGATTGCCGGGTGGTGGCTTCGCCTGACCCGGCCGACAAAACTCGTTGGCCCGTGCAAGCGTAGCGCCGCCGGGCATAACGCTACTTCAGTCTCTCGGAAAGATAACGCTGATAATCCGGGATGAGAATTTCAACCGGCGAGTTGAACTGCGGTGATTCAATGATGAAATCCGCCGTCGACAGGTTTGTCGCCACCGGAATATTCCAGACGGTGGCAAGACGCAGCAGCGCTTTCACGTCCGGGTCATGCGGAACCGCATTCAGCGGATCCCAGAAGAAGATCAGAACATCAATTTTCCCCTCAGAAATCTGTGCGCCCACCTGCTGATCGCCACCCATCGGGCCGCTCAGCATGGCGTTCACCTCCAGACCCGTTTCGCGGTGGATAAGGTTACCGGTGGTGCCCGTCGCCGAGAGGGCGTGCTTTTCCAGCAAGGACTGATGGCGACGAACCCAGTTAAGCAGCATTTGTTTACAGTGATCGTGCGCAACCAGCGCAATGTGCTTGCGTGCCGGTAATGTGCGTGTTGTCAGTTCCATAATCATATCCATCAGGTTAACTGGCTACACGATGACGGGAACCGCCTTATGCTGCAAGAGAAAGGCGAAAAAAATGTGGCTTACGACGAAGGTTGTTGCTTCACCCACTGTAAAAAGCGGGCTCGCGTGTCGGGATCGGCCTGCTGAAACCAAAATTTCAGGCGTTGTTCTGTCAGCGTCTGGGATTGAGGGGGGATCACATCCAGCTCTGAGACGCCGGACAGCAGTGTACTGTCGTCAGCCATCATGGTGGCAAACCGGGGCAGCGAGGCGCGCTTACCCGCTTTGTTATAGGCCTGGGTTGCGGCCTCATAATCTGTGCCCGTCGGTGACGACGTCAGCGCCAGAATATCCAGCTTCACCGGGATCGGGGTGGCATCGCCATCCACCAGTTCCACACGCGGCGAGGCGTCAAACGTCGCCGACTCTTTTTCCGTTTCCAGACGCGGCAACGTAAAGTTCACCTGGCTTACCTGCTGGGTGTTAAAGCTCATAATCAGCGGGGGAGAGAGATACGTGCGTTGTTCATGATTAGCAAGGCGGATGGTTTTTTCCACCCGGAACACCACCTGATGAGGGCCGTTATCCAGTTCGATGCTGTCGGCACCGCGTAATAACGAACTGGAGACTTTTTTCCCGTCCAGCACCAGCAGGTCAATGTCGGAAGAAAGCCGAAGCGTGGTTGCAAAAACGCAAACCGGCATCACTAACGCAATCACAGCAGTGGCAAGGCCGGCTTTCATAGGGGCTCCTGTTTAACGTACGCTTACCGCGATAATGTATCTAAATTTGTCGATAATCATGTTTACTAACATATAGACATATTCTGGCCTTTTGCTCTCATACATCTGTATGGGATGGATGGTTGAGATGTGCGCTTTGACATACACTTGTTAAAAAGCCAGGAGGAAAAGCATGAAAGAGAATGATATTGCCGAGATTTTGACGTCCACACGCACCATTGCGCTGGTGGGGGCGAGCGATAAACCGGATCGTCCAAGCTATCGGGTAATGAAGTACCTTCTCGATCAGGGCTACCACGTCATCCCTGTGTCACCAAAAGTGGCCGGTAAGACCTTGCTGGGCCAGCAAGGATACGCCACGCTAAACGACGTACCGGAAAAGGTTGATATGGTGGATGTGTTCCGTAATTCCGAGGCTGCATGGGGCGTGGCGCAGGAGGCCATTGCCATCGGTGCGAAAACGCTGTGGATGCAGTTAGGCGTTATTAACGAACAGGCTGCGGTGCTGGCGCGCGAGGCGGGGCTGAAGGTGGTGATGGACCGCTGTCCGGCGATTGAAATCCCCCGGCTGGGGCTGACAAAGTCATAAAAAAAAGCCCGTTATCGGGCTTTTTTTACACGCTTAGTTCCGCAGGCGCGGAGCCTGTAACTGTTTGCGGATAGTCTGAGCCAGTTCATCCATCGTGGGTTGCTCCGGATGCTCATCCTGCAATTCACTGCTTAGCTGCGCCTCAGCAAGATAAGTATGGACGGGTTGTCCATCATCACCTTCCATCACCACATGGTACCAGGGTGCGGCGCGAAGCTCTGCGTTCACCGCCAGCTCATCCGCCGACGGTTCATCAAGGGAATACTCCGGGTCGATATCCACGACCACACCCAAATACCCGAGCAAAGTGTGGCGGACCTGCTGGCCGATACCGAATTTGCTGGCAATCATAGTCACCTCCCGGGAAACACTACTTACACTCTATGTGCGGGCAATATTTCTCTTTTCAAGTTACATGACGCGACAGGCAAACCCTTTCAGATACAGCCCTTCCGGGTAGGTAGCGATCACCGGGTGATCGGCTGCCTGACGGAACTGCTCTATAAATTGTACATCACGACCAGCATCTATTGCGGCATCGGCGATGATTTTCTGAAATAAATCTGTGGTCATCAGTCCAGAGCAGGAGAAGGTGAGCAGCACGCCGCCTGGGTTCAACAGCTGAATGGCCAGCATGTTGATATCTTTATAGCCGCGGCAGGCACCCATCAGCTGGCTTTTGTTCTCCACAAACTTAGGCGGATCCATCACGATAACGTCAAACTTCTCACCCTGATCGCGATATTTACGCAGCAGTTTGAAGACGTCGTCGCGAATGAATTCGGCTTTGCTCAGATCCAGCTTGTTCAGCTCGACGTTCTGTTTTGCCACATCCAGCGCTTCCTGAGACGTATCCACGCTCACCACCTGCGCGCAGCCGCCCATTAAAGCCGATACCGCAAAGCCGCCGGTGTAAGAGAAGCAGTTGAGCACGCGTTTGTCGGCAACGTACTGACGCGTGGCCAGACGGCTGTCACGCTGGTCGAGGTAATAGCCCGTTTTATGACCACCCTGAATATCCACCAGCAGCTTCATGCCGTGTTCTTCGATAGGCAGCAGGGCAGGCGGCAGTTCGCCGGTCACCGGACCCTGGGTCAGTTCCATTCCCTCTTTTTTACGCACAGCCACATCGCTGCGGTCATAGATGGCGCACTCCGGGAACAGAGACTGCAGGGCGCTTATCAGCGCGGCGCGCTGGTATTCCGCCCCAGCGCTCAGTAACTGCAGGACCAGGAAGTTACCGAAGCGGTCAATGGTCACGCCCGGCAGACCGTCGGACTCTCCGGCAATCAGGCGGTAGCTGTCCAGACCATCGCGTTTGGCCAGCCAGTCGCGCCACTGCTGCGCCTGCTGCAAACGACGCACGAAGAAGTCGATATCGATGGTTTCATCTTTGTCGAAGGTCCAGACGCGCGCGCGGATCTGGGAG
The DNA here is from genome assembly GCF_000025565.1 of Enterobacter cloacae subsp. cloacae ATCC 13047. Lineage (NCBI taxonomy): Bacteria > Pseudomonadati > Pseudomonadota > Gammaproteobacteria > Enterobacterales > Enterobacteriaceae > Enterobacter > Enterobacter cloacae. The sequence continues at coordinate 2,718,517 of NC_014121.1, read as the reverse complement.
GCTGGCGAGTAGGCGCCTCGTGCTAACCATTTCCCCTGATGGTCAACAATATCAATGGTTTCACCGAGGCTGGCTTTACCTTCCATACGGGCAACCGCGCCGGAAAAGACCCAGGGATGACGGCGCAGTAATGACTTCTCGCGCCCTTTGGCCAACACTAAACGTACACTCATAATTTGCTATTCTGTCGATTCAAGAAAATGGCCGCCATTTTCCCGAGTTCGCCGGGGAAATGCAACGCGCCAGACGGATAAGGAGAAGGAAGATGTCAAAAGTCTGCACTATCGCCTGGGTTCACGGCGTCGTTCAGGGCGTGGGCTTTCGCTACAGCACGCAGCGCGAGGCCGTTCAGCTTGGGCTAACGGGATATGCGCGAAACATGGATGATGGCAGCGTTGAGGTGGTCGCCTGTGGCGAGGCAGAGCAGGTTGAAAAACTGCTGGCGTGGCTGAAAGCGGGTGGGCCGCGCAGTGCCCGGGTTGATAAGGTCTTAACCGAACCGCATCAACCCGGCCGGGAATACATGAACTTCGGTATTCGCTACTAAATGCATTTCACCGGTTTAGGCAGGCCGGCAATTTTGGTGGCCTGTTTGGCCGGGCCTTTCGGGAACAGACGATACAGATAGCGGCTGTTGCCTTTCTCTTCACCGAATTTATTGGCCATGGCTTTAACCAGCATCCGGATAGCCGGAGAGGTATTGAATTCGAGATAGAACTCGCGCACAAAGCGCACCACTTCCCAGTGCTCAGGGGAGAGCGCGATCGCCTCTTTTTCTGCAATCACTTCCGCCAGCGCCTCGCTCCACTGGTGGCTGTCTTTCAGATAACCGTCGTTATCGGTTTCGATCTCTTTACCTTCAAAGCTCAACATAGTTATTCACGCATCAGTCAAAAACCGCCGCAGTGTACCAAAAAACAAAGCCCCGCATAAGCGGGGCTCGGTACACAACACTCTGGCTTAATCCCGGCTGGCGAAGCCCAGGATGCTCAGCAGGCTGACGAAGATGTTGTACAGCGACACATACAGGCTCACGGTGGCGCGGATGTAGTTGGTCTCACCGCCGTGAATGATGTTGCTGGTTTCATACAGGATCGCGCCGGATGACAGCAGGATAAACACCGCGCTAATCGCCAGGTGCAGGGCAGGGAGCTGCAGGAAGATGTTAGCCACCATACCAATCAGCACCACCACGATACCTGCCATCAGCATACCGCCGAGGAAAGACATGTCCTTGCGGGTGGTCAGCACGTAGGCGGAGCAGCAGAAGAACACCAGCGCGGTGCCGCCCAGCGCCATACCGATCACATCACCCATGCCGGCAGACAGGTACGCGTTCAGGATTGGCCCCAGGATATAACCCAGGAAGCCGGTAAAGGCGAACGCGGAAAGAATACCGACCGGTTTGTCAGCGGTTTTGTAGGTCAGGAACATCAGACCGTACATCCCCACCAGCGTCAGGATCAGCCCCGGAGACGGCAGCATCAGCACGGTGCTGGCGGTGGCGGTGATCGCCGAAAACGCCAGCGTCAGGCTGAGCATAAAGTACGTATTGCGCAGCACCTTGTGGGTGCTGAGTAGCGATGTGCGGTCGCGTGAGGAAGTAATTATACGATCCATGAGTCACTCTCTTATGACAGATGTAATTAACGGAAAGAATAGGAAACGGCGCGCCAGTCTCAAAGTGGTTTTACCCATCTTTACTCAGCAGGTTAGCGCCGGAGCTGGTTATTTATTCTGCAGAAAGACGTTTCATCAGTATGAACAGCGGTTTGGCACAATTAATCAGATCAAGCTCTTATAGGTTACTGAAAAATATTGCCTTATTACCATAAGGCCGCTAAGAGTTATTTCCGGATCGTCACAATACAGACAATAAGGCGAAGGAAATGAAACCACAAACACGCACTCACTTTACACTCTCTTTACTGGCGGCCGGGATCCTGTGTGCCAGCACGGCAACCTGGGCGGCTAACGTGCCGGCAGGAACGCAGTTGGCCGATAAGCAGGAACTGGTCAGGAATAACGGAAGTGAACCCGCTTCGCTCGACCCGCATAAAGTCGAAAGCGATGTCGAATTCAATATTATCAGCGATTTATTCGACGGGCTGGTCAGTGTCTCCCCGGCGGGTGAAATCCAGCCACGGCTGGCGGAAAAATGGGAGAACAAGGACAACACCGTCTGGACGTTCCATCTGCGTCCGGGCATCACCTGGAGCGACGGTACCGCCATCACCGCGGAAGATATCGTCTGGAGCTGGCAGCGACTGGTTGACCCAAAAACCGCCTCACCGTATGCCAGCTATCCCGGTAGCATGCTTATCGTCAACGGCACTGAAATTGCCGAAGGTAAAAAAGCGCCCGATACGCTGGGCGTGAAAGCCATCAATGACACCACGCTGGAGGTCACGCTTTCGCAGCCGAATGCTGCTTTCCTGGCGATGCTGGCACACCCGTCTCTGGTGCCAATAGATAAAGTCCTGGTGGGGCGTTTCGGCGATAAGTGGACCAAGCCCGAGCACATCGTCAGCAGCGGTGCCTATAAGCTGTCCTCATGGGTAGTTAACGAACGCATTGTGGCGGAGCGTAACCCGCGCTACTGGGATAATGCCCATACTGTGATCAATAAGGTGACATATCTGCCTATCACCTCCGAGGCGGCTGATGTGAACCGCTATAAAGCGGGAGAAATCGATATTGTCTACACGGTGCCAGTCAACCAGTTTGCCCAGCTTAAGAAAACGCTGGGCAGCCAGCTGGATGTCTCTCCGCAGCTTGCCACCTACTATTACGAATTCAACACCGCCCGTCCGCCGTTCAACGATGCGCGCGTGCGTAAGGCGCTCAATATGGCGCTCGATAAAGACATCATCGCAGATAAAGTGATGGGGCAGGGACAGCGTCCGGCGTGGCTTATCAGCCAGCCGGACATTGGTGGCGTTAAGTTACAGAACCCGGATTACGCCAGCTGGCCGCGGGAAAAGCGTATTGCCGAGGCGAAAAAACTGCTCGAAGAGGCCGGGTATAACGCCAGCCATCCACTGAGTTTTAATCTGCTGTATAACACCTCTGAAACGCACCAGCGTATCGCGATTGCTGCCAGCTCAATGTGGAAGAAAAATCTCGGCGTCGAGGCGAAGCTGCAGAACCAGGAGTGGAAAACCATGCTCGATACCATGCACACCCATAACTTTGACGCGGTGCGCTACGCCTGGATTGCCGATTACGATGACGCCTCCACATTCCTGAATAACTTCCGTACCGGGGATAGCCAAAACACCACGCAGTACAGCAATCCTGAGTACGATCAAGCGCTGGTGAATGCGGCGAAGTCGAAAACGGCACAAGAGCGCGGTAAGTTTTATCAACAGGCAGAGGATTTGCTGGGGCGTGATGTGCCGGCGATCCCTGTCTATCACTACGTTCGTACGCACCTGGTGAAGCCGTGGGTGGGGGGATTCACGCCGGATAAGCTCGGGTACTACTACACGAAAGATATGTACATCAAAAAACACTAAGGCAATCGCTGGATATTATGCTGGCAAAATGGCCAATATGTTGTCTATTCAACCGATTAAACGTAATTTGGCTATTTTTAAAGCGAACGAATGCGCGTGCTCTTTACAGCCTGCGGTGAGGTGTTTATAGTTCGCCTCACTTAGGAAGCGTGGCCGAGCGGTTGAAGGCACCGGTCTTGAAAACCGGCGACCCGAAAGGGTTCTAGAGTTCGAATCTCTACGCTTCCGCCAAATTCGAAAACCCTGCGATAGCAATATCGCAGGGTTTTTTGCTTTGGCTCTACACCTCCGCCATGCCGCCCATGTTGTAGCCGATCGTCATCCCGGCGTCTGCCCTGTAGACGTTCGCTTTGACGCACCAGGTTTGCTCGATATTTTCAGGGGTGAGCACTTCCGCAGGCGCGCCCGTGGCCGCGATACGCCCGGCCTTCAGCAGGATCAGCCGCTGGCAGTAGTTGGCCGCCAGATTGAGATCGTGCAGCGCCACCACTACCGTAAGAGGCAGTTGCGATATAAGTCGCATCAGCTCCAGCTGGTGCTGAATGTCCAGGTGGTTTGTCGGCTCATCAAGCAGCAACACCCGGGGCTGCTGTGCCAGCGCTCGCGCTATCTGTGTTCGCTGACGCTCCCCGCCAGACAGTTGCTGCCACCGCCGCTGGCGTAATCCGCATAGCCGCATGAGCCTAATCGCCTCTTCCACCGCCATATCATCATCGCGAGTGCTTCTCTGAAACGCCTTCCGGTAAGGCGTACGTCCCAGCCGCACGATTTCCTCGACGGTCAGTTCTCCCTCAACGTCGGCATGTTGCGGGACGAAAGCTAACTGCCGCGCGCGCGTTTTTAACGGCATCACGCTAAGCGACGTGCCATTAAGCGCGACGCGTTCACTGTGGTGTGGAAACAGCCCGGCAAGACAGCGTAACAGCGTTGATTTGCCCGAGCCGTTTGGCCCTAACAGGCCGACAATCTGCCCGGATGACAGGTCGAGATCGATATCCTCAAGCACTGTCTGTGCTTGTCGGGTCACACTTAACCCGGAGACGGAAATATTCATGGATGCTCCTTCCGGTTTTGATAAAGCAGCGCCACAAAGACAGGTGCGCCCACCAGCGCCGTCACCACGCCGATGGGAAGCACCTGGTGCACAATCAGCGTGCGTGACACGACATCGGCCAGGATCATAAAGTGCGCGCCGATAAGAAACGTCAGCGGGATCGTGCGGCGATGGCCCGGACCGCTGAGCATGCGCGTCACATGGGGAATGACCAGACCCACAAATCCCACTGCGCCTATGGCACTAACCAGGGTTGCGGTGACGAACGCGCAGGTCAGCAACAGGATAATTCGTACAGCGGTCACCGGAATCCCGAGGGTGGTAGAGACCTCGTCTCCAAAGGTAAAGGTGTCCAGCGCCCGCGAAAAGAGGCATACCATCAGCAGGCCCGTCAACGTAACGGCCAGCGCCAGCAGCGCGTCTGGCCAGCGCACACCGCTCAGGCTGCCCATTAACCAGAACATAACGCTACGCGACTGCTCGGCATTGGCGGAGGTGCTGACGATATACGCAGTCATGGCGTTGAAGAGCTGTGTGCCCGCAATGCCTGCCAGCAAAATGCGTGACGGGCTTGCGCTCATGCCGTTTGTAATCAACATGATGAGCGCAAAAACGGCGCAGGCGCCAACAAACGCACCGCTGCTCACGCCAATCACGCTCCCCCCGATACCGAGCAGCATCACGCAGACGGCCCCCAGCGAAGCGCCTGCGGAGATGCCCAGCAGATAGGGCTCCGCCAGGGGGTTACGCAGTATTGACTGGAGCACCAGCCCGCACAGCGCCAGGCCGCCGCCGCTGCATGCTGCCATTAATGCGCGGCTCATGCGGTACTGCCAGACGATGCCTTCCTCGGGTTGCGGCAGAACGTATGCAGTCAGCCCAAGACCATTGAGGATCGCTTTTCCGGTAACGGCATACGATACCGGCATATCGCCGATACTTGCGGCAAAGACCAGCATCAGCGGCAATGCCACGGCGCCTGACGCCATTAACCCCTGCTGGCGGCGGGGAGAAGATACATGACTCATTATTCGCCCTGGAATGAAGCCAGCCGATCGCTGATAAGCTCAACCGCGTCGACGTTACGCAAAGAAGGGTTTAACGACATTGCGGGCACCACAATAATCTGATTATTCCTGACCGCCGGAATGTTTCTTGTCACCGGATCGCGTCGTAAAAAGGCCTCTTTTATCGCGGCGTCATCGGCAGGGTAGAGCCTGCGTGACATCTGAGCGATGACGATAACGTCTGGCTGCATTTGGGCAATATGTTCCCAGGTGACAGCGGGCCATTCATCATGCGAGTCAATAACGTTCTTTAACCCCAGCGTGCGGCTTATCCAGCCAGGCGCGCCGTAATTCCCTGCCACCCAGGGATCGCCATTCAGGCGGCTGCTTGAAAACCAAAAGACAACCTTCAGGGGTTTTGCTGAGATGCGCGCCTGCGCTTTCTGAATCCGTTCTGTCAGCTCACGATTGAGCTGCTCGCCACGCGCGGGAACATCAAAGATGGCGGCCAGGTCTGTGACTTCGTGTTTTATTTCTGCCAGTGAAAACGGCGTGCTCCGTGCTCCGTCAGCGTTTGAGGTTGCCGTCACCGTTTTGTCCGTGCAGTCGGCAGGGGAGATCCACGTCTTAATCCCCAGTGATGCAAACTGCTCGCGTGTTCCCACCTCGCCTTGCGGGCCAATATGCCAGTGATACTGAGCGAGGACGAGTTCCGGTTTTTGTCCCACCACGGCTTCAAAAGAGGGGGAGTTATCCGCAAGCCGGGGGAGTTTTTTTCCGGCATCAGCCAGCGAATCCGGGAGTTTGCCGAACCAGACTGAGGTTGCGGCGACAGATTTTTCCAGCCCCAGCGCGAGCAGCAATTCCGTTTCATGCTGACCCACGGTAACGACGCGCTGTGGCGCTTGCGTAAAGGTCTGCCTGACGCCGCAATTTTCAATCGTCAGCGGGTAAGTTGTTGCTGCAAACGTGGCTGGTGCCATGGCCAGCAGTACTATCAGTAATAACCCTTTTTTCAGAAGCATAAAAATCAATCCCAAATTGTTATGTTATAACATAATACATATATTGTGATTGAGCGCAACACGCTGCCTGCCGGACATTTGCCGGTGCCTGTAATGAGAGGGAAACTTCACATCCAGATTAACGTCGCCGAAGTGAGTCATGACGCCAGAGGGCGGGGTGATGGTGAGCAAGTGTAACTTTATGCAATTTCACGCTTTACATCATGCTCAGAGATGTTTATAGTGCGCCTCACTTTGGAAGCGTGGCCGAGCGGTTGAAGGCACCGGTCTTGAAAACCGGCGACCCGAAAGGGTTCTAGAGTTCGAATCTCTACGCTTCCGCCAAATTCGAAAACCCTGCGATAGCACTATCGCAGGGTTTTTTCGTTTTACAGCCCAATCACCAGCTCAGCGGAATGACTTCTTGAGCAACACAGCGCCACATGCGGGTTCGGGGCGTTTTTCTCTGCCTCTGACTGTACGCTGTCCCGGTGATCCACCACGCCGTCAATCACCGGTGTCAGACACGCACCGCAGATCCCCATCTCGCAGGAGAGCGGTACGGCCACACCGTTTTCCTGCAGCACCTGAGCAATGGTTTTATCTGCGGGCACAGGCCAGCGCTCTCCGGTGGAGGCCAGTTTAATCGTGAAGATCTCGCCGCTTTCAGCGCCGGTATCAGGCGCAGCGGGTTGAAACGCCTCGCTGTGGATCGTGGCGCCATCCCAGCCTTTCGCCGTCGCCACCTCACGTACCATTTCCATAAACCCGGCCGGGCCACAGACCCAGGCGTGAAGACCCGCCGCGGCCATCGGGATATGCTCTGCCAGCAACGTGCGTGGGCTGGTGGTATGGATAACGCATTCGCCGTGCTTCAACTGCGCCAGCTCGCAGGCGAAAGCCGCGCTTTCAGCGTGTTTGACATAATAGTGCAGAGTGAACGGGGTTCCGGCTGCTTCCAGCTGCAGGGCCATGGCATACAGTGGCGTAATCCCGATCCCCGCAGCCAGCAGCAACACCCGTTCGGCCTCCTGCAGGGCAAACAGATTGCGCGGCGCGGAGATCAGCAGCGTCTGACCGGGACGCAGCGTCTCATGAATATAGCGCGACCCGCCGCGCGAGGCGGTTTCCCGGCCCACGCAGATCAGATAGCCTTCACTCCCGCATGGGCCGGTCAGAGAATACTGACGAATTACCCCGCAGGGCAGATGCACGTCGATATGCGCACCGGGCTGCCACTCTGGCAGCGCTTCACCGTTTTCCGCCACCAGCCTGACGGCGAGGCTTTTGTTCCCCTGACGCCACAGCCCGTCGACGATAACGCTTAAAATATCACTCATGACAGCCCTCCATCAGACCAGGAAAAACGCGCCAAAACCCATCTTTTTCAGCCCCCGGCGATAGGCAATCGAGCTTTTATCCGCGGGAATATGGGCTTCAAGGGTCAGATCCAACGGCAAACTTTCCGGGCGCTGGGTCTCGACCATCAGGCGGTCTTCCTCAAAAATCCGCAGGTTAAAGGCATGCACCTCTTCCACCGGGATATGCAGATCAAAGTTGCGCGCAATCGGGGCAAACATGCGGGTGACGCGTGACGAGACCGGCGACGCGGCGTTCATGATCACCAGCCGGGATTCGCCCGGAAAATGGATCGTCAGGGTGGCGGTAAACGGCAAATGCATTTCAAAATGGCGCAGCCACTGGAAGCCTTCCGGCGCCTGCACGTCAGCGCTGGCGGGATAATTGCTCACCGAACTCCAGTAGTCCGCTACAAAGCCAAACGGTGTTTCCTGTGGCTGATAGGTCGGGACGAGCTGGTTATCCGGGTCCGCAAAGGTGCTGGTGTGGATCCACGCAAAATGCGCCACATCCAAAAATCCTTCCACCTGACGGCCAGCGAAGCCATTCACCTCAAACGCCGGACAGTTGATCTGCTGAAAGCCATCGTCATCCCAGTGTGGCATGGTGGGCAGCGGCATCGGGTTGTCCGGGTCAAACGCCAGACACGTCCAGATCAAGCCAAAGCGCTCCTCCACGGCGTAGTTAATCAGGTTGAGTTTCGCCGGTACTGGCTGGTCGGGGCTGGAGGGAATACGGTTGCAGCGGCCATCTTCCCCGAAGCGCAGGCCATGGTAGGGGCAGATAATCCCGTGCTCATCATGAAAGCCCAGCGTCAGCGGCACGCCGCGATGCGGACAAACGTCGCGGGCGACCACGACCTGGCCTTTCACGCGGTAGATAACCAGCGCTTCGTCCAGCAGGGTCGCCTTAACCGGCGCCGCGCCAATGTCGCAAGCGCGCGCAACCGGATGCCAGCACTTTGCCAGACGCAGCCAGTCCTCTGGCTCAAACGTGCAATGGGCGGGTGGTACAGGTGCTTTATTCATGTGTATTCCTCTTACGTTCAGCCTAATGGTCCGCCCTGAATGGTGTCGCACAGACCGTTGATAATGCGCTCCCCGGTCTCCTCTCTCAGCTCCTGATACCAGGCTCTGGTTAACGCCATATCTTTACCGTGCGTGACGTCACAGCGCTTGCGAGCCTTCAGCACCAGGTCGCGTACCCGGTCACAGCGCAGGGCTTCGTACTGCCGCAGCGCCAGCGTAATGTTGTGGTTTTCGCGCAGACAATCACCCAGCACAACCGCATCCTCCAGCGCCGCGCAGCCGCCCTGGCCGATATCCGGCGTGGTGCTGTGCGCCGCATCGCCGAGCAGCGCCACGTGGCCGCGTACCAGGCTGTCGAAGGGCTCAATGTCGTGGATTTCTATGCGGTTGGTGGTATCCGGATCCAGCGCGGCGATCAGCTTCTGCACCGGCGGTGCCCAGCCGCGGAAGTAACCCGTGAGATCGGCTCTGAGGGTGGTGCGATCTTCCGCCAGACCGAGGGGAAGCGGGACATCAAAAAAGAAATAGAAGCGGCCACCGGAGACGGGCATCAGCGACACACGCTTGCCTTCTCCCACGAACGTGGTCCACTGGTGGGCGGGGGCAATCTCTTCATCAATCTTCACCAGTCCGTTCCAGTTAACGTAACCGGCGTAGCGGCGATCGGGGGTATACCCCAGCACGTACGGGCGCACCGCCGAATGGCTGCCGTCGGCGGCAATCAGAAAATCGCCCGTCGCCGTGCTGCCGTCGGTAAATGTTACGCTGACGCCAGCATTATCTTCCCGGACGTGTTCGACGCGCTTGCCGAACTGCACCCGCTCGCGACCCCAGAAGTCCAGCATCTCGCGCTGCAGTTCAGCGCGCGAGACGGGGCAGGGGCGTCCTCCGGTGCGCTCCACCAGCGGGGCCAGGCTAAAGCGGGTCAACGTGTCGCCGCGCCGGTGATCCTTGTAGGCCATAAAGCGCATTGGCCCGCCGTATGTCTCAATAATGTCGCCCATGCCGAGGTGCTGCATGCATTTCACCCCGTTGGGCCAGATGGAGATGGCCGCGCCAACGGGTTTGATCTCTTTTACTGCTTCAAACACGGTACAGTCGATGCCCGCCTTTTCCAGCGCGACAGCGGCGCTCAGGCCACCAATGCCCGCACCAATGACGATTGCTTTCATGCTTCTCTCCTTTTGCCGGGTGTCATTAACATCAGCAATTTGCGTACCAGGCTGCAGAGTGCGGTAAAGGGCGTTGTGGGAGGGATGTTTGCACTGCTAAGGTGCGTTATCGCGGTGGGAATGCCTTTTTATGAATCAATAATTTCCGGTTTAGGGTTAAGGAATCAACTGTTTCAGGTCTCAGGCAAGAGTGGCGTGTTTTGTGCAATGTTCAGGGACGATGATGTTACGGGAGGAACCATGATAACGCTGGACGATTTTAATCACCGAAGTCTCGAAGAGGTGCTTACGCTATTACACCCTTGCGTGGCCATTCCCGGCTGGGCCGAGGCGCTGGTCGCCGGGCGGCCTTATCCGAGCCGGGAGGTTTTGTTTAACGCGGCCCAGGCGCTGACGCATAGCTGGGATGAACACGTGCTCACGCGGGCCCTGAGCGCGCATCCGCGCATCGGTGAGAAGCCCATGGGCACGCAGGCGGAGGCGGCACTGTCGCGTCGGGAGCAGGGAGCGGTGAATCATGATGATGCGCAGCTTGCTGAGGCGTTGCGGGCAGGTAATGCCCGCTACGAAAGCCGTTTCGGGCGCGTCTTTCTGATCCGCGCCAAAGGCCGCAGCGGGGAGGAGATCCTGCAGGTCCTGAATGCGCGGCTGGAAAACAGCGATGCGCAGGAGGTGCAGGCCGCACTGGATCAGCTGCGGGAAATTACCTTATTACGACTGGAAGGAGTCATTGGCGCATGAGCACACTCAGTACACATATTCTGGATATCTCGACGGGCAAACCCGCGCAGGGGGTGACGGTACGTCTTGAACAGGACGCGGAGATCATCGCAACTGGCGTGACCAACGCGCAGGGCCGCATCACCGAATTTGTTCCCGTCCTGCCTGCGGGCCGCTATCGGCTGGTGGCCGAGACTGGCGCCTGGTTTAGCGAAACGGGGCGCGACACGCTCTATCCCTGCGCTCAGATTGATTTTCTAATCGGCGAAACGGCAGATGAGCACTTCCATCTGCCGTTTGTGATTGCCCCTGGTGGCTGGTCAACCTACCGCGGCAGCTGACCACACTGGCTCGCCGTTGACCCAGGTTTGGCTGATATTACGCTCGTCGCCCAGGGTCATCAGCACAAACAGCTGCTCGTAGATTTCCTTGCAGCGCCCGCTACGCAGGCGCTGCAGCGGGGTGACGGCCGGGTCGATCACGATAAAATCGGCCTCTTTGCCTGGTGCGAAGTTGCCAATTTTGTCATCCAGACGCAGGGCATGCGCGCCACCCAGCGTGGCATGATAAAAGGCCTCGCTGGCGCGCAGGCGATAGCTCTGCAACTGACCCACCTTGTAAGCTTCCCCCAGCGTGCGCAGCATGCTGAAGGTGGTACCCGCGCCGACGTCGGTGCCGATACCCATTCGCACCTTGTGCTGCCAGCAGGCGGGTAACCGAAACAGCCCACTGCCAAGAAACAGATTGGAAGTAGGGCAAAACGCCACCGCCGATCCGGTGTCGTGCAGGCACTGCCACTCGCTGTGGTGCAGATGGATCCCGTGAGCAAACATGCTGCGCTCGCCGGTGAGGCCGTAGTGGTGATAGACATCCAGATAACGTTCATGCTCCGGCCACAGGTCATTAACCCAGGCCACTTCGTTCGGGTTTTCGCTCAGATGGGTTTGCAGCCAGGTGTCCGGAAACTCCTCTCTGAGTAAACGCACCGCTGCCAGCAGTTCCGGTGATGAGGTGGGCGCAAAGCGTGGCGTAATGGCATACCCCAGCCGTCCATGGTGGTGCCAGCGCTGGATTAGATCCCGCGTCTGCTGGTAGCTCTGTTGTGCCGTTTCGGTCAGGTAGTCCGGGGTGTGCCGGTCCATCATCACCTTCCCGGCGATAAGGCGCATGTTCAGGCGCGATGCTTCGGTAAACAGCGCATCCACCGATTGCGGATGCAGTGTGCAAAACACCAGTGCGGTGGTAGTGCCGTGGCTCACCAGCTGATTTATGAAAAATTCTGCGATCTCTTTTGCGTAGCTCTCGTCGGCAAACTGGCTCTCCACCGGAAACGTATAGGTGGTCAGCCACTCCAGCAGCTGCTCGCCGAAGGCGCCGATCATCTCGGTCTGCGGGTAATGAACGTGGGTATCGATAAAGCCGGGCAGCAGCAGTTTGCCGCGCAGGTCGGTGTAACCCTTGTGCGGGTCAAGATATTGCTCTCCCTCCTGCCAGGCCATGAGCGCCACGATTTTCCCGTGGTGAATAAACAGCAGGCCGTCCTCCTGGTAGCGCGCATGGTCGGCAATCAGGTCTGCGCTGTCACAGACCCGGGCGATATCGAAAAATGCACCGCGTATCGCAGTCTGGTAATCCATCACGGCTCCTGTCTGATTGTTTGCGTGGCCTCGGGTGACGTGAAGTGAGCGGCGGACGCCCCTTCGCGCTCTTCGCGCGCCAGCCAGCGGTAGGTTACCCCGCCAAGGAACACGCCAATGAACCAGCTAAAGTTTGCCACCTCATGCAGCGCCGGGATGAAGCTTATCACCAGCCCGACGGCAACCGAGGGGATCAGCGCGCCGATGGCTTTCGGGTTAAAGCCGTTGCGGTACCAGTATTTCCCTTCTGGCGTGTCATCGAACAGGTCGTCCACGGATACCTTGCCACGCTTAATCAGGTAGAAATCGGCAATCAGGATACCGAACAGCGGACCGATAAACGCCCCCAGCACATCCAGGGTGTAATGAATAAGCTCCGGGGAGTTAAACAGGTTCCACGGGGTTAACAGGATCGAGCCGACGGCGGCAATCATTCCTCCGGTGCGGAAGCTGATTTTCTGCGGGGAACAGTTAGAGAAATCAAACGCCGGGGAGACGAAGTTGGCCACGATGTTAATCCCGATGGTGGCGGTGATCATGGTCAACAGACCAATCGCCACCGCCAGATCGTTGCCCACGCGGCTGACGGTTTCAATCGGGTCGGTGATCATGCGGCCAAACAGCGACTGGGTACCGGAGACAATCACCACGGTCACGATGGAGAACAGCAGGAAGTTAAACGGCAGGCCCCAGCGGTTGCAGCGGCGGATTTCCCCCATGCTTTTGCCGTAGCGGGAGAAATCACCAAAGTTGAGCAACGGGCCTGAGAAGTAGGAGACCACCAGCGCCGTGGCGGTGATCATCTGCCAGGTCTGCTCGCCCGCGCTCAGGGATTTGCTGGCGAGGGTAAAGGAGATCCCGTCGAATCCGGTCTTGTATACAATCCATCCTGCCAGCGCCAGCATCACCACATATACCGCCGGGCCAGCGATATCGATAAAGCGTTTGATGGCATTCATGCCGTGCCAGAAGACCATTGCCTGCAATACCCACATAATGGCAAAGCAGACCCAGCCCAGGTGCGACAGCCCGAGAAACGCGCCGGTGGTGAGCGACGAGAGCGACGGCCAGAACTTCAGCGCCACCAGCATCAGGGCGTTAGCGGCCAGATAGGTCTGAATGCCGTACCAGGCAAAGGCGATAAGCCCGCGGATCACCGCCGGAATGTTTGCCCCGAACACGCCAAAGGCCTGACGGCTGATCACCGCATACGGCACGCCCGCCATCTGGCTCGGTTTCGCCACCAGGTTGGCACACAACTGCACAATGCAAATTCCCACCAGCAGGCAGAGCAACACCTGCCAGCTTGCCAGCCCGAGCGTAAAGAAGCTCGCGGCGACCACGTATCCCCCCATGCTGTGGACGTCGGACATCCAGAAAGAAAAGATGTTGTACCAGCTCCAGTTCTGGTCACGCGTCGGTGCCAGATCTTCATTGCAAAGCCGTGGGCTGTATACCGCACCGGAATCAGCGGCCGTACCGTGTTGCGTATTTTGTCTGTTTGGCATGAAACCTGCTCCTGTGAATGAAAACCCGTTGAGTGGGAGTGCAGACGGTGTTGCAGGATCCAGGCCAAAATAATAAATCTTGTATGCAATATTTTATTTTTATGTATACGATTCGATAGCGAAAAGTAAAAAGTGGAGTGGTTAATGAACAACGTGAACAGTCTGCACGCCGCGCCAGACCTGCAAGACAAAGACGAATCCATCTTTCAGGCGCTGATGACCGCGATTGTCGAACATCAGCTGCTGCCGGGAAGCAAATTGCCGGAAGAGGCGCTGGCGGAGGTCTTTGGCGTGAGTCGTACGGGCATCCGTAAGGTGCTGCAGCGACTCGCCGCTGTGCAAATGGTCACCTTAACGCCCAAACGTGGTGCACACGTTGCCAGCCCGACGGTCGAAGAGGCCCGGCAGATCTTTCGCACCCGCGCGCTACTGGAGGTCGCCAATCTACCGGACGTGCTGGCGCACTGTCAGCCGCCGCATCTGGCCGCGCTGGCGTCAATCATCCGTCAGGAGCAGCAGGCGCATGAGGCTTACGACGGCCCGGCGGCGATCCGCCACTCCGCAAATTTCCATATTCAGCTGCAGGCCATCTCCGGCAATCAGGTCCTGACGGAGATGGTGACCCGCCTGAGCCAGCGCTCCTCGCTGGTGATTGCCACCTGGGGCGCGCCGTGGCGTCAGGGGTGTCGCTGCAATGACCACGAACAGCTTGTGGAGCTGCTGCGTCAGAAAGCGCTGCAACCCCTCAGTGATGCCTTAATGCACCATTTTGAACATATCGTCGCCAGCCTCTGTTTCGAACGGGCAGGTGAATGCCTGCCCGATTTTGCCCGGCTGTTCGCCAGCCACAAGGAGTCGTAATGTCGTCTGTCCGTATACAAGTCATTAATCCCAATACCAGCCTCGCGATGACGGAAACCATCGGCGCGGCCGCCCGCGCGGTGGCTGCGCCGGGCACGGAGATCCTCGCGGTCTGCCCCAGTGCGGGTGTGCCCTCAATCGAAGGCCATTTTGATGAAGCCATTGCCGCCGTGGGTGTACTTGAGCAAATCAAAAAAGGCCAAGAGCAGGGGGTGGAAGGGCACGTGATTGCCTGCTTTGGCGATCCGGGGCTGCTGGCCGCGCGCGAGCTGGCGCAAGGGCCGGTTGTCGGCATTGCCGAAGCTGCCATGCACATGGCCACGCTGGTGGCGACGCGCTTTTCTATCGTCACCACGCTGCCGCGCACGCTGATTATCGCCCGTCATCTGCTGCAGCAGTATGGCTTTCAGGATCACTGCGCGGCCCTGCACGCGATTGATCTCCCGGTGCTGGCGCTGGAAGACGGCAGCGGCCTGGCGCAGGAGAAGGTGCGCGCGCGTTGTATACAGGCCCTGAAAGAGGATGGCTGCGGTGCCATCGTACTGGGCTGTGGCGGGATGGCAACGCTCGCCCAGGAGCTGACGCGCGAGCTGCGCGTGCCGGTGATCGACGGCGTCAGTGCGGCGGTGAAGATGGTGGAATCGCTGGTGGCGCTGGGGCTGTCAACCAGCAAGCACGGGGATCTGGCCTTCCCGGAGAACAAACCGTTAAGCGGACATTTTCAGGCATTGAATCCATTTTAATTTTTGGGGGGGTAGCAATGGGGCTTTTTGAAGAGGGTTATCCGCGGGATCTGCGTGGCTACGCAGGCAACCCGCCGCATGCGCAGTGGCCGAATCAGGCACGCATCGCCGTGCAGTTTGTGCTCAATTATGAAGAAGGGGCAGAAAACCACGTCCTGCACGGCGATGCCGGGTCGGAACAGTTTCTCTCGGACATCATCGGAGCGGCCAGCTATCCCGACAAACACATGTCCATGGACTCCCTGTACGAATACGGCAGCCGCGCCGGGTTCTGGCGAATTCATCATGAATTTCAGAAACGTGGCCTGCCGCTGACGGTCTTTGGCGTGGCGATGGCGCTGGCGCGTCACCCGGAGATTGTCGCGGCGATCAAGGCGGCGGATTACGACGTGGTCAGCCACGGCTGGCGCTGGATCCACTATCAGAACATGGATATCAACCAGGAGCGCGAACATCTGCACAAAGCGGTGCACGTGCTGACCGATCTGTTTGGCAAGCCGCCTGCGGGCTGGTACACCGGGCGCGACAGCCCCAACACGCGCCAGCTGGTGGTCGAGCACGGCGGTTTTGACTACGACAGTGACTACTATGGCGACGACTTGCCCTTCTGGACGGAAGTGGCCTGCAGCGATGGCAGCCGTAAACCGCACCTGATCGTGCCCTACACGCTGGACGCGAACGACATGCGCTTCGCCACCGCCCAGGGATTTAATACCGCCGAGCAGTTTTATACTTATCTGAAAGACAGCTTTGACGTGCTGTATGAAGAGGGTGAAAGCGCGCCGAAGATGATGTCCATCGGCATGCACTGCCGCCTGCTGGGGCGTCCGGGCCGTTTTCGCGCGCTACAGCGGTTCCTGGATTATGTGCAGCAGCATGAGCGGGTCTGGGTTTGTACCCGCCAGCAGATTGCTGACCACTGGCGGGACGTGCATCCGTTTCAGAAGTAAGTGTGCCGTGTTTTGCCGGGTGGCGGCTGCGCCTTACCCGGCCTACAGCATCCGCAGGGCATACGGGACATTGCAGGCCCGGTAAGCGCAGCGCCACCAGGCAGGTTTTTCAGCGTTACACCATCAAACTCACCTGCGCCGCCACGATCCGCCACCCGTAAGCAAACCGCACCCACGTCTGCTGCTGGCGGCCAATGCGTTCTGTGCCCTCGCGGGTAAATTCGGTGCTGCACACCGCGTAATCTTCTCCGAAGGTGGTGATCACGGTATTGCGCAACGTCCGCTGCAGCCCGGCGGAGGGGCGCGCCGCCCGAAAGGCGCGGATTTCATCAATGCCGTAAAGGTTTTCCCCCGCGCCCAGTCGCACCGTGTTTTTGTCGTGCCAGAACAACTCATCCAGCACCGCAATGTTGTTGCTCACCAGCGCATCTTCATAGCGATAAAACGCGGCCGTGACGTCCGCCACCACCCAGGGAAGGTTAATGTCGTCGTGATTCATCATTATGCCATCTCCGCAGGACGGGCATCGGTTATCCCGCTCGCTTCCAGGACCCGCGCCACGCGCAGGCAGGCTTGTTCATTAAACGGCGCTGCGATGAGTTGCAGACCAATCGGTGCCCCCTGGGCGGTGCGTAGCGGAACGGTGGTGACGGGCAAACCCAGAAATGAAATCGGCTGCGTCAGCATCCCCATGCTGGCGCGCACCGGCAGTGGTTCCCCGTTAATCTCCATGATCTGCTCGCCAATCGTCGTGGCGCTGCGCGGGGTTGCCGGGGCGATCAGCACGTCGGCCTGCTCAAACAGCGCTTTACAGGCCTGTCGGGCGTGGGCGCGAAAACGCTGGGCCTGAATATACCAGGCGGAAGGGATCATTGCCCCAGCCAGCAGGCGTTCGCGGGAGTGTGGTTCAAAACGCTCCGGTTCACGGCGAAGTGACGGCAGGTACTGGTTCCCCCCTTCGGAGGCGCTGATGATAAACGCGGCAGAGCGGGACAGCGCGGCTTCAGGGAACTGCAACTCCTCCTGGACGTCAAGAGCACGTGCCGCGCGCGCGACGGCTTCCCGGGCGTCGTCGTTACACCACGTGCTGAAATAGCCCCCGAGGACGGCGCAGCGCAAACCATCCAGACCGCGATCGAGCAAAGGCCGCGTCTGCTCGCGGGAGGACTCTGCCTGAAAAGGGTCGCTGGTGTCTCGTCCCTGTAGCGCATCGTACACGGACGCCAGATCGCACACCCGGCGGGCAAACGGCCCGATATGATCGAGACTGGCGACAAACGGGTGGCTGCCGGAGCGTGACAGGCGGCCAAAGGTCGGTTTTAAGCCGTAAATTCCGCACAGGGACGCCGGGACGCGAATCGACCCGTTGGTGTCGGTACCCAGTGAAAAATGGACCAGCCCGGCGGCGACGGCGGCGGCAGAGCCACCGGAGGAGCCGCCTGCAATGCGCGTCAGATCGTGCGGATTACGCGTGGCGCCGTAGTGGCTGTTTTCCGTGGTAAAGCCGTAGGCATAGGCATCCATATTGACCATCCCGGACAACAGTCCTCCCGCGCTGCGTAGCTGGCGAACCGCAAAACTATCTGCGCTGGCAGCGGAACGCTTGCTGAACAGCTCGGCTCCGGCGAGGGTGGTGTGCCCGGCCACATCAAACAGGTTTTTTACCGCGTAAGGCACGCCCGCCAGCGGCGGCAGGGGGCGCTTTTCCCGGCGCAGGGTGTCGATATTTTCTGCCTCGGCCAGCATCCGCGCTTCGGTAACCGCCGTCCAGGCGTTGATCTGCGGGTTGATGCGCGCAATATCTTCCAGCGTCTGACGGGCGATCTCGCGGGCGCTTAACTCGCCTGCACTCAGCGCCTGCTGGATCGCGCTGATACTCATCTCGTGTAGCCTCATGCTTTGTATACTCCTGCGATCTCCAGACGGTCATCAAGCGGCAGCGCCATCAGCGGGGCGGCCATGGCGGCAATGCGGCTAAACTGCTGGTGAAGCTCCGCGCGGCGGGCGTCATCCAGCTCAATGCCCAGCACGGCCTCCATCTGCGCCAGGTAGGCATGCCAGTCAGGTTGTTGTGTTGTCATGGTTTTCTCCTCAGTATCCGGCGGCGCCGCCGTTGCTGCGCGGGTCGAACGCGCCTTCAAACAGCCCGTTCGGGTGGCGGACAATCGCGCCCGCGTGGCCCATGGCTTCGCTAAAGTCCAGGAAGATCTCCACCTCGTGACCCAGCGCATGCAGGCGTGCGATCGTTTCAGGGGAAAACCGGCCTTCCACCTTTAAGGTGTCTGAGCTTTGTCCCCAGGTGCGCCCCAGCAGCCAGCGCGGACGGGAGATGCTCTCCTGCAGCGGCAGACCCTGCACTACATAGCGGGTAAAGAGCGTGGCCTGAGTTTGCGGCTGGCCGTCACCGCCCATGGAGCCGTAGACCATCACCCGTCCGTCGTTCAGACGCGCCGCGGCCGGGTTCAGGGTATGGAACGGCTGTTT
Organism: Enterobacter cloacae subsp. cloacae ATCC 13047; assembly: GCF_000025565.1. NCBI lineage: Bacteria > Pseudomonadati > Pseudomonadota > Gammaproteobacteria > Enterobacterales > Enterobacteriaceae > Enterobacter > Enterobacter cloacae. Next base: position 2,699,472 of record NC_014121.1, on the reverse strand, counting down.
GCCCGGCGCGAGAGCCAGAAGATGTGCGGGATCGAGGCTGAACGACGCCCCCCGGTTCTGCCAGACGATACCCGTATCCGGGAGCACCACCCCGCTGCCGAACTCGTGATAAATGCTCTGGATAAACGACACGGCCAGGCCGCTGTTATCCATCACCCCCATCCACACCGTATCGCCAGGGCCTTTGCCGGTGCCCCACGGCGCGGCATGGTTATCGTTAACCCGGTCGGCGAGCGCCTGAAGCGCCGCAGGATCCAGCAGGCTCTGGATATCGGTTTTCAGCTCGCGCGGATCGGTGATGTGAGCATCGCGCAGGCCAAAGGCCAGTTTGGTGGCTTCCACAATGCGGTGCACTGTCCCGGCGTCGTCGGCATCGGCCATCGCCAGACGGTCGGTGATGCCGAGGATCGCCAGCGAGACCAGCCCCTGCGTCGGTGGGGCGAGGTTCCAGACCTCGCCCTGCTGATGCGCTAATTTCAGTGGCGTGGTGCGTCGGGCGACATGTGCGTTCATATCCGCCAGCGTAATGGGCAGGCCGAGCGTCTCCATCCCACGGGCCAGACGCGCCGCCAGCGGACCGCGATAAAAACTCTCCAGACCCTCTTCGGCAAGTTGCGTCAGCGTGGAGGCCAGCGCCGGTTGATAAAACCGGCTGCCGACCTCCGGTGGTTTGCCGTCAACCAGCCAGGTTTCTGCGAAGCCGGGCAGGTCTTTCAGTTCGTCGAATTTACTGGCGGTGGCAGTGGCCTGCGAGGCCGTGACCGGCGTGCCATTGCGGGCTTAGTCAATGGCATCTGCCAGCAGGCGCGTCAGCGGCAGGGCGTTGCCCGTCAGCGCGTGTGAGACCTTAAGTGCCTCCGCCCAGCCACTGACGGTACCCGCCACGGTCAGCGCCGCACGGGGGCCGCGGTGGGGGATGTGCGCCAGATCGCCATAGGCGGCAAGCATCGCCAGCGATCCCGCCGCGCCGCTGGCATCGATGGCAATCGGTTCGCCGCCGGGGGGCACGATAAGCCAGAAGCCATCGCCGCCCAGGCCATTCATATGGGGATAGACCACGGCAATGGTGGCCGCTGCCGCGACCATCGCTTCAATCGCGCTACCGCCATCGCGCAGCACAGACAGCGCGCTCTGGCTGGCAAGATGATGGGGGGCAACCGCCATTCCGTGTACGGAGACATTACTTTGCATGAACAGTCCTCATAACCCTGAAAGTCACAAGGCGCTGCAAAAGCTGTTCCAGGTATGAAAGAAAAGTTTCATGTCATCCCGGCTGATAAGCTGGCATGCTTAATGAATAGAGAGCAAGAGATGAAACAAACGTTACAGAGGCGTTATGGAACAGCTTGATGAACGACTGAAAGCACAATACGCGTCACTGTCGCCGCAGGAGCAGCGGGTGGCGGATTTTATTTTCGATCACTTCGACGACCTGATCAGCTACAACAGCGCCGAGCTGGCACAGCTGAGCGGGGTGTCGAAAGCCACGGTGAGCCGCCTGTTTAAGCGTCTGGGCTATGAGAAGTATAAGGACATGCGCGATGAGCTGCGTACCCTGCGCCAGAGCGGTATGCCGCTGACGGACAACCGCGACGCGGTGCAGGGCAATACGCTGCTGGCGCGTCACTATAAGCAGGAGATGGCTAACCTGACCCAGTGGGTGAATGCCCTGGATGCCCGGCAGTTTGCCGACGCGATGGCGTGCATGGTTAAGGCGAAGCGCATCGTCATTATAGGGATGCGTAATGCCTATCCCGCGGCGCTGCACCTGCGTCAGCAGCTGTTGCAGGCGCGCGGGCAGGTGCTGGTGTTGCCGCAGCCCGGGCAGAGCCTGAGCGAAGAGCTGGTGGATCTCACCCCCGACGATCTGGTGGTGATGATGGCCTTTCGCCGCCGCCCGCGCATCATCCGCCCGCTGCTGCAGCAGCTTCAGAGCAGTGGTATTCCGGTGCTGCTGATGTGCGAGCCGCAGGCGCACAGCCTGTTTCCGCTGGCGAGCTGGCAGCTCTGCGCTCCGCTGGACAGCGTCTCAGCCTATGACAGCTACGCCTCGGTCAACAGTCTGATCAACCTGCTGGCAAACGCCTTCCTGCATGAAATCCTCGATAAAGGCCGTCCGCGCATTCATGAGATCGCCACCCTGTATCAGCACCTGGACGAGCTCGAACAACGATAATGGGGCATCGGTGTGGTGCTTTGCATTGAAATGGTGCAGTGAGGCGGGGCGAAAAAGAGAGAGCTTTTTCGCCCCGCCTTTGTTTTATCAGGCTTTACAACAAAATCCCGCGTTTCGCTTTATCTGGCACATTAGTTGCAAAATCCAATTCAAAGAATCTTTTGTTTCATGTTAACGTTACGGGGAAGCACCATGAAAAAATTGTTGATTGCACTGGCCGGGGCCGTCTGTCTGCTCACTAACCTGTCGGCAAAGGCGGACCAGCTTCAGGATATCGAGAAACGCGGCACCATTCGCATTGCCGTGCCGCAGGATTTCCCGCCGTTTGGCTCGGTCGGAACCGATCTGCAGCCGCAGGGCTATGACATCGATATGGCGCGTTATCTGGCCAAACAGATGAAGGTCAAGCTGCAACTGGTCCCGGTGACCAGCGCCAACCGCGTGCCGTATCTGCAAACCGACAAAGTTGACCTTGTCATTTCAAGCCTCGGTAAGAATGCGGAACGTGAAAAGGTGATCGATTTCAGCCGCGCCTATGCGCCGTTCTTCCTCGGGGTGTTTGGCCCGAAAGGCGCAGAGCTGAAAGATGCCGCCGCCCTGAGCGGTAAAACCATCGGCGTGACGCGTGGCGCGGTCGAGGACATGGTGCTGACCAGCCTGGCGCCGAAAGACGCAGACGTAAAACGCTATGAGGACAACAACACCACGCTGTCGGCGTATCTGTCCGGACAGGTACAGTATGTGGCCACCGGCAACCTTGTGGTGGCGGCCATCTCGCGCCAGAACGCGGAGAAAGCCCCGGTGCCGAGCTTTATGCTGAAAGATTCACCGTGCTTTATCGGTCTGAAGAAAAATGAACCGGCGCTGAAGGCGAAAGTGGATGCGCTGATTGAACAGGGTATTAATGACGGCACCCTGAACGGCTTCTCTGAGCAGTGGCTCAAGGCGCCGCTGCCGGCAAGCCTTGGCGTGTAAGGCAATGACAGAGCAACTCCATTTCTCTGAGCTCTGGCCGCACTGGCCGGCGCTGCTGGCCGGGCTGTGGGTCACCATCCAGTTGACGGTGATGGCGACCCTGGGCGGTCTGGCGATTGGTATTTTCGGGGCGGTCATTCGCAGCGGGCGGGCGACGTGGTTTAGCCGGATCTGGGGCGGTTACGTGGAGATTATCCGTAACACGCCGTTTGTGGTGCAGCTGTTTTTTATCGTCTTTGGCCTGCCCAATATGGGGCTGAAGATGACGGCGGGTGAGGCGGCACTGCTGGCGATGGTGATCAATCTGGGCGCGTACAGCACGGAGATTGTCCGGGCGGGCATTCAGGTGACACCAAAAGGGCAGTGGGAGGCCGGACGCGTGCTGGGGCTGACCCGCACCCAGACCTTCATTCGCGTGGTGTTACCGCCTGCGCTACAGCGTATTTATCCGGCGCTGGTGAGCCAGTGCATTATCGTGATGCTCGGCTCGTCGGTGGTGTCGCAGGTCTCGTATGAAGAGCTGACCTTTGCCGCCAACCTGATCCAGTCCAGAACGTTTCTGAGCTTTGAGGTTTATCTGGTGACAACCGGGATTTACTTAGCGCTGTCGATTACCCTGCGTCAGCTGATGATGGCGGCAGGACGCAAATGGCTGGGGGTACAGGCATGATGACCACCTTTACCGACTGGGACATTATTCGCAACCTGCTGCTGGCCGGGCGCTGGACGATACTGCTGTCGCTGGTGGCGTTTGTCGGCGGCGCGGTGGTGACCCTGCCGCTGCTGCTGCTGCGTCTCACTGGCGGGCGAATGTTCATGCGCCTGATCCGCGGCTATATCGAACTGTTTCAGGGTACACCGCTGCTGATGCAGCTATTTCTGGCGTTCTTCGGCGTGGCACTGTTCGGCATCGATGTCTCGCCATGGACCGCCGCATCGCTGGCCCTCACGTTCTACACCAGCGCGTTTTTGCTTGATATCTGGTTTGGCAGCATTCGCGCGCTGCCCAAAGGGCAGTGGGAAGCGTCGCGCTGTCTGGGGCTGACCTTTGGCCAGACGCTTTATCGGGTGGTCGCGCCGCAGGCGTTGCGGATTGCGATTGCGCCGACGGTCGGTTTTGCCGTCCAGGTGATTAAGGGCACGGCGCTGGCGTCAATCATCGGCTTTATCGAGCTGACCAAAGCCGGGACGATGCTCACCAATGTCACTTATCAACCGTTTAAGGTCTTTGCGCTGGTGGCGCTGGGCTACTTCATTCTGTGTTATCCGCTGTCGCGTTACAGCCGTTATCTGGAGACTAAATTTAATGCCTCTCATCACCATTAATCAGGTGCAGAAGTACTACGGCGATAACCATGTCCTGAAGGGGGTCGATCTCGATATCGACATGGGCCAGGTGATTTCGATTATCGGGCGCAGCGGATCCGGCAAAAGCACCCTGCTGCGCTGCATCAACGGTCTGGAAGGGTATCAGGACGGCAGCATCAAGCTTGGCGGCATGACCATTACCGACCGGGATTCCCAGGCGCGTGAAATCAGCCGCTCGGTCGGGATGGTGTTCCAGAACTTTAACCTGTTCCCGCACATGACGGCGCTGGAAAACGTGATGCTCGCCCCGCGTCGGGTGCTGAAGAAAAGCGCCGCCGAATGCCGGGCGCTGGCGCAGCAGATGCTGGAGAAAGTCGGCCTCGGCGATCGTCTGGATTACTACCCGTCGAGTCTCTCCGGCGGCCAGCAGCAGCGCGTGGCGATTGCCCGTGCGCTGGCGATGTCGCCAAAAGTCTTACTTTGTGACGAGATCACCTCCGCGCTCGACCCGGAACTGGTGGGCGAAGTGCTTAAGGTGCTGGAGCAGCTGGCAGCAGAAGGGATGACCCTTATTCTCGTGACCCATGAAATGAATTTTGCCCGCGAAGTGGGCGACCGCGTGGTGTTTATGCACCAGGGGAAAGTCTGGGAGCAGGGCGACAGCAAAACGCTTTTCGCCAACCCGCAGACCACCGAACTGAAGCAGTTCATCTCCTCCGTGCGCGGCCTCAACTGATAAGGACTTAACAATGGATATCGCTCAATTTCCGCAACTTAATCCGCCGCAGCGTCTGCTGATGGGGCCGGGCCGATCAATGCCGATCCGCGCGTGCTGCGCGCCATGTCGAGCCAGCTGATTGGTCAGTACGACCCGGCGATGACCCACTACATGAACGAAGTAATGGCGCTCTATCGCGGGGTGTTCCGCACCGAAAACCGCTGGACGATGCTGGTGGACGGCACCTCGCGCGCGGGCATTGAGGCGATTCTGGTGTCGGCCATTCGCCCGGGCGATAAAGTGCTGGTGCCGGTGTTTGGCCGCTTCGGCCATCTGCTGTGCGAAATCGCCCGCCGCTGCCGGGCGGAAGTGCATACCATCGAGGTGCCGTGGGGCGAGGTGTTTACCCCGGATCAGGTGGAGGATGCCATCAAACGTATTCGTCCCCGTCTGCTGCTGACCGTGCAGGGGGACACCTCCACCACCATGCTGCAGCCGCTGGCCGAGCTCGGCGCGATTTGCCGCCGTTATGACGTGCTGTTTTACGCCGACGCCACCGCGTCGCTCGGGGGGAACGCGCTGGAAACCGATGCCTGGGGGCTGGATGCTGTCTCCGCTGGCATGCAGAAATGTCTCGGCGGTCCGTCCGGCACGTCACCGATCACCCTGAGCCCACGCATGGAAGAGGCGATCCGCCGCCGCAAATGCGTCGAGGAGGGGATCCGCACCGACGCCCATCGCGACGGCGACGAGGAGATGATCTACTCCAACTATTTTGATCTCGGCATGGTGATGGATTACTGGGGGCCGGAGCGGCTGAACCATCACACTGAAGCCACCACCGCGCTGTTTGGCGCCCGCGAATGCGCGCGGCTGATCCTCCAGGAAGGGCTGGACAACGGCATCGCCCGGCACAAGCTGCACGGCGATGCGCTGCTGAAAGGCATTCAGGCGATGGGGCTGGAGACCTTTGGCGATCTGAAGCACAAGATGAACAACGTGCTGGGCGTGGTGATCCCGCAGGGCGTTAACGGCGATCAGGTGCGTAAACTGATGCTGGAAGATTTCGGTATCGAAATTGGCACCTCGTTTGGCCCGCTGCACGGCAAGGTATGGCGCATTGGCACCATGGGTTATAACGCCCGTAAAGACTGCGTAATGACCACCCTGAGCGCGCTGGAGTCGGTGCTGAACTACCTGAAATTCACCACCCCCCAGGGGGCGGCGATGCAGGCCGCGTGGGATCATTATCGCCGCGAGACGTCACAATGAGCCCGGCGGCAGAGCGGGTGATGGCCCGTGCCGATGCGCTGGCCGCCATCAGCGAAACCCCGGACAGCCTGACGCGGGTTTATCTTTCCACGCAGCATCTGCAGGCCAACCAGCTGGTCGGGCAGTGGATGAGCCAGGCGGGCATGACCGTCTGGCAGGACAGTGTCGGGAATATTTGCGGGCGCTATGAGGCGCAGCTGGAGGGCGCACCGGCGATACTGCTTGGCTCGCATCTGGATACTGTGCGCAATGCCGGACGCTACGACGGCATGCTCGGCGTGCTCACCGCCATTGAAGTGGTGGACAGCCTGCATCAGCAGGGCGTGCGCCTGGCGCAGGCCATCGAGATTGTTGGCTTCTGCGACGAAGAGGGAACCCGCTTCGGCATCACGCTGTTAGGCAGTCGCGGCCTGACGGGCACCTGGCCGGAGAATTGGCTTGATACCTGTGATGCCAGTGGCATAAGCGTGGCGCAGGCGATGGTGCAGGCGGGGCTGGATCCCGCACGGGTAGCGCTTGCCGCGCGGCATCAGGACGATTTCAGCGCCTGTCTGGAGCTGCATATTGAACAGGGGCCGTGTCTGGAGCAGGAGGGGCTGGCGCTGGGGGTAGTAGAAGCCATTAACGGTGCGCGGCGTCTGAACTGTCTCTTTACCGGCGAAGCCGGGCATGCCGGTACCGTGCCGATGGCTCACCGCAAAGATGCCCTGGCCGCAGCTGCCGAATGGATGGTGCAGGTTGAAAACACCACCCGACAGCGCGGCGGCAATCTGGTTGCCACGGTGGGGGCGTTACGCTGCCTGCCCGGCGCGGTCAATGTGATTCCCGGCGAGGTGGCGCTATCGCTGGATATTCGCGGCCCGCAGGATGCCCCGCTGGACGCACTGCTCACTGCACTGCTCATTCAGGCGGAAGAGATCGCAGCCCGGCGTGGGCTCCGTTTCAACGCCGAGGAGTTTTACCGGATAGCCGCCACGCCCTGCGATGCCAGACTGCAATCGCTGTTAGGGGAGGCCGTGACATCGGTTCAGGGCCGTACGCTATCGCTGCCGAGCGGTGCCGGGCACGACACCATTGCGCTGGCAGAACGCTGGCCGGTGGGGATGTTGTTTGTGCGCTGCAAGGGGGGCATCAGCCACCATCCGGCGGAGTCGGTGATGGCTGAGGATGTTGCCCTGGCGATTGAGGCGTTTGGGCGGGCGGTGAGAGCGCTGGCTGACGGTGGCGCGCGTTAAGCCACCGAACGCACCGCATCTTCGATATCAGCGCTCACCCGTACATCCTGGTCGTCAAAAACCATGCAGTGATGGTCGTCAAACGCCACGTCTATCTTCTGCCAGGGCGCGAACTTCACGTCGCCCGGCAGCAAGATCTTCACGTTGTCATGGCCATAGCATTGCCCAAACAGGTAAGTATTGTTTCCCAGTCGCTCCACCACTTCACAGTTAAATTCCAGCCGCGTGCCGCGGTGAAGGTCGGTGGTTAAATGTTCCGGGCGGATGCCCAGCGTGACCTGACTTCCCGGCTGCAGCGGTGTGGTGGTTATCGCGAGCGTGAGCGACTTCTGTTGCGATAGCCTGACGGTAAGCTTACCTGGCTGCCAGGCTTCAACGGTCGCCGACAGAAAGTTCATCTTCGGAGAACCGATAAACCCGGCGACAAACTTATTTGCCGGTTTGTAATAGAGATCCATCGGGGCGCCCATCTGCTCAACCTTGCCATAGTTCATGACCACGATCTTGTCGGCCAGGGTCATCGCTTCGATCTGGTCGTGCGTGACATACACCATGGTGGTTTTCAGCTCCTGATGCAGGCGGGCAAGGTGCAGACGCATCTCGACGCGCAGTTCGGCGTCCAGGTTAGAGAGCGGTTCATCAAACATAAAGACGCGCGGGTTACGCACGATGGCGCGGCCTATTGCCACGCGCTGGCGCTGCCCGCCCGAAAGCTGTTTAGGTTTGCGGTCCAGCAGATGGGAGAGCTGCAGCGTTTTTGCCACCATCTCCACCTGGTGACGGATCTGTTCTTTTGGGACCTTATTCACTTTCAGCCCGTAGCCCATGTTTTCGGCGACCGTCATGTGCGGATAGAGCGCGTAGGACTGAAACACCATGGCCACGCCGCGGTGGGAAGGCGCGACGTCATTCATGACCTCATTACCGATTAAGACTTCACCTTCGCTAATCTCCTCCAGACCGGCAATCATGCGCAGCATGGTCGATTTACCGCAGCCGGAAGGGCCAACAAAGACGGCGAATTCCCCGTCTTCAATTTCAAGATTCACGTTGTGCAAGGTGACGGTGTCGCCAAAGCGCTTGGTGACATTCCTTAACTGTATGTTTGACATCAGTGTTCCCCGAGTAAACCGCTGTCTATGTTTTACGTATAACAATCAGGTTCAACATAGCTGGACGGTGCAATTTGTCTGTATTGACTATAACTTCCAGTATTCATGCGCCCTATACAGATTTTCCATTAATGTTATGACGATCACACAACTTACAGTTTTTTGTAGAGTTATCATGATGTGAAGGGTAGCGTATACCAAACCAAAGATATTTGACGTCATACGTGCAGCATCTGATTTTGCTGAATTTTAGATGAGGCAGATAAGGCGTTAAATGTCATAACAACCATAAAATTGTTATACCTTCACATGAGGTTTGTAATGAAAAAGAACCTACTTGCCGCTCTGATCCTCTCTACGCTCTCGGTGCAGGTACATGCCACCACGCAGCTTAACGTCTGGGAAGACATCAAGAAGTCATCCGGTATAAAAGAGGCGGTGGCTGACTTTGAAAAACAGTACGACGTTAAGGTCAACGTCCAGGAAACCCCTTACGCCCAACAGCTGGAAAAACTGCGTCTGGATGGCCCGGCGGGCATTGGCCCGGACGTGCTGGTGATCCCTAACGATCAGCTGGGCGGCGCCGTAGTGCAAGGGTTGCTGACCCCCCTGAATCTGGAGGCTAAGCAGACCGAACAGTACACCCCGGCCTCAATTAATGCCTTCAAAATGGATAATGCCCTCTACGGCGTACCGAAAGCGGTCGAGACGCTGGTGCTGATCTACAACAAAGACCTCATCGACAAGCCCCTCAATTCGCTGCAGGACTGGTATGACTTTTCGAAACAGCAGCGCGCGAAAAACCAGTACGGCCTGCTCGCCAAGTTCGACCAGATTTACTACAGCTGGGGGGCAATTTCCCCGATGGGCGGCTACATCTTCGGTCATAACGACAAGGGCGGCTATAACGCCAGCGACGTTGGCCTGAACAAGCCGGGCGCGGTAGAGGCCGTGACGTACCTTAAAAAATTCTACGCCGACGGGATCTTCCCGGCCGGGATAGTCGGTGACAACGGTCTGAACGCCATTGACTCCCTGTTCACCGAGAAGAAAGCGGCAGCCGTGATCAATGGGCCGTGGGCATTCCAGCCGTATGAAGCAGCAGGGATCAACTACGGCGTTGCGCCGCTGCCAACGCTGCCCGACGGCAAGCCTATGAGTTCTTTCCTTGGTGTGAAAGGCTACGTTGTCTCCACGTGGAGCAAAGACAAAGCCCTGGCGCAGAAATTTATCGAATTCATCAACCAGCCGCAGTATGTGAAAACGCGCTACATCGCCACGCGTGAAATCCCGCCGCTTACCGCGATGATCGACGATCCGATTATCAAAAACGACGAAAAAGCGAGTGCCGTCGCGGTACAGTCGGCGCGCGCAACTGCCATGCCGGGCATCCCTGAAATGGGTGAAGTCTGGGGGCCAGCCAACGCCGCGCTGGAGTTGAGCCTGACCGGCAAACAGGATCCTAAAGCCGCGCTGGATAGCGCAGAAAAACAGGTCCAGATGCAAATCGAAGCCATGCAGGCCAGCAACCAGTAATTTTCTGCCGTCGCAAAACGGGAGGACTCTCTCCCGTTTTTTTGAAAGGAGTTGTCTGTGAGTATCATCCCGGAAAATTTTGCCAGACCGCACGGGGCCGGGCGCCATGCCTGGACCGGCCTGCTGCTAGCGTTCATCCCCGGCTTCGGCCAGTTCTACCATCGTCAGTGGCTGAAAGGGATCATCTTCCTGGTACTGCTGGTGAGTTTTATCGGCGTATTTGCCGATTTTCTGCGCGAAGGGCTGTGGGGGCTGGTGACGCTGGGCGAGGAGGTGCCGCGGGACAACTCTATCTTCCTGCTGGCTGAGGGGATCATCAGCGTGCTGATCGCCGCGTTTGGCGTGATGGTCTGGTACCTGTCGATGCGTGATGCGTGGGTGAATGGCAGAAAACGCGATACGGGACTTGCGCTTAACAGCGTGCGCAAGCAGTACCAGATGCTGCTGAGCGACGGCTTCCCGTATCTGATGATCACGCCCGGCTTTATCCTGCTGGTGTTTGTAGTGGTTTTCCCGATCCTGTTCGGCTTTGCCATCGCCTTTACCAACTACAACCTCTATCACACGCCGCCGGCTAAGCTGGTGGACTGGGTTGGGTTTAAGAACTTCATCAATATCTTCACGCTCTCCATCTGGCGTTCGACCTTCTTCGACGTGCTGCAGTGGACGGTGGTCTGGACCCTGCTCGCTACCACGCTGCAATGTTCGGTAGGCGTGCTGCTGGCCATTCTGATAAACCAGAAAGATCTGCGCTTTAAACCGCTGATCCGCACCATCTTCATTCTGCCCTGGGCGGTGCCGGGCTTTGTCACCATCCTGGTGTTTGCCGGAATGTTTAACGACTCCTTTGGGGTGATCAACAACGCCATTCTGGCCTTCTTCGGCATCGCGCCAAAAGCCTGGATGACCGATCCGTTCTGGACCAAAACGGCGCTAATTATGATGCAGACCTGGCTCGGCTTCCCGTTTGTTTTCGCCATGACCACCGGCGTGCTGCAGGCCATTCCGGACGATCTGTACGAAGCGGCGACCATGGACGGTGCCAGTAGCGCGACTAAGTTGCGTACCATCACGCTGCCGCTGGTGCTTTACTCGATTGCGCCGATTCTGATCACTCAATACACCTTCAACTTCAATAATTTCAACATCATCTACCTGTTTAATAACGGCGGACCGGCGGTGGTAGGGTCGAATGCGGGTGGGACGGATATCCTGGTGTCGTGGATCTACAAACTGACGATGTCCTCTTCGCAATATGCGATTGCGGCGACCATCACTATCCTGCTGTCGATCTTTGTCGTCGGGCTGGCGCTGTGGCAGTTCCGCGCCACGAAATCGTTCAAAAATGACGACATGGCGTAAGGAACGGAACAATGGCTCAATCACAAAGTATTAAACGTGAGAAGTGGGTTCGCCTCTCGCTCTCCTGGCTGGTTATCGTGCTGGTCTCGATAATCATCATTTACCCGCTGGTGTGGACTGTCGGTGCGTCGTTTAACGCGGGTAATAGCCTGCTGAGCTCGTCGATTATTCCAGAGAACTTCTCGGTGCAGCACTATGCCGACCTGTTCAACGGCCAGGTGAACTACATGACCTGGTACTGGAACTCAATGAAAATCAGCTTCCTGACCATGGTACTGACCTTAATCAGCGTCAGCTTTACCGCCTACGCGTTTTCGCGCTTTCGCTTTAAGGGGCGCCAGAACGGTCTGATGCTGTTCCTGCTGCTGCAGATGATCCCCCAGTTCTCGGCGCTGATTGCCATCTTCGTGCTGTCGCAGTTGCTGGGCCTTATCAATAGCCATCTGGCGCTGGTGCTGATCTACGTGGGCGGCATGATCCCAATGAACACTTACCTGATGAAAGGCTACCTCGATGCCATCCCGAAAGATCTGGATGAATCCGCGCGCATGGACGGGGCCAGTAATTTCCGGATTTTCATCGAAATTATCATGCCGCTTTCGAAGCCGATTGTGGCGGTGGTGGCGCTGTTCTCCTTCACCGGGCCGCTGGGGGATTTCATCCTCTCCAGCACCATTTTGCGCACCCCGGACAAATACACCTTACCCATCGGGCTTTATAACCTGGTGGCACAAAAAATGGGGGCCAGCTACACCACCTACGCGGCAGGCGCGGTCCTGATTGCGGTGCCGGTGGCGATCCTCTACCTGGCGTTACAAAAATACTTCGTCTCCGGCCTGACCTCCGGGAGTACCAAAGGATAACCATGAAAAGACTCAAACCCGCTTTGCTCGCCGTTTGCCTCTCATGTGGCCTTGCCGCGAGTGCTTTTGCTGCCGACGCGGTGAAAACGCGTCCGTTTAACGCCATGCCTGCAGATTTTATTAAGGGGGCGGATATTTCGACCCTACTGGAAGCCGAACAACACGGCGCGAAATTCTATAACCAGAACGGCCAGCAGCAGGATGCGATTGCGATCCTGAAGGCCAACGGCGTGAACTATGTACGCCTGCGCCTGTGGGTTGATCCACAGGATGCGAGCGGCAAGACCTATGGCGGTGGCAGTAACAACCTGGAAAACACGATTGCGCTGGCGAAGCGCGTGAAGGCGCAGGGCCTGAAGCTGCTGCTCGATTTCCACTACAGCGATTTCTGGACCGATCCGGGCAAACAGTTCAAGCCGAAAGCCTGGGAGAAGATGGACTACCCGCAGCTTAAAACGGCGATCCATGACTACACCCGCGACACCATCGCCCGCTTTAAGCAAGAGGGCGTACTGCCGGACATGGTGCAAATCGGTAACGAAATCAACGGCGGCATGCTGTGGCCGGAAGGCAAAAGCTGGGGGCAGGGCGGCGGCGAGTTTGACCGTCTGGCCGGACTGCTCAACGCCGCGATTGGCGGGCTAAAAGAGAATCTGACCGGCGGCGAGCAGGTGAAAATCATGCTGCACCTGGCCGAAGGGACTAAAAATGACACCTTCCGCTGGTGGTTTGACGAAATCGCGAAGCGCGGCGTGCCATTCGATATCATCGGCCTGTCAATGTACACCTACTGGAACGGCCCGATTAGCGCGCTGAAGGCCAATATGGATGACATCAGCAGGCGCTATAACAAAGACGTGATTGTGGTGGAAGCGGCATACGGCTATACGCTGGACAACTGCGATAACGCTGAGAACAGCTTCCAGGCGAAAGAAGAAAAAGACGGCGGCTATCCGGGTACCGTTCAGGGCCAGTACGATTATATTCACGATTTAATGCAGTCCGTTATTGATGTTCCGGACCACCGTGGCAAAGGCATTTTTTATTGGGAGCCGACCTGGATTGCCGTACCGGGCACCACGTGGGCGACCAAAGCCGGCATGAAATATATTCATGACGAATGGAAAGAGGGGAATGCCCGCGAGAATCAGGCGTTATTTGATTGCCAGGGAAAAGTGCTGCCATCAATAACGGTATTTAAATAATTTTTATCTTCATTCAGGACGTTTTTAATATGAATAAATTTGCGCCTTTAAGCCCAAAGGTCGCGGCGTTATTGCATGGCGCCGACTATAACCCGGAGCAATGGGAGAATTATCCCGGTATTATTGAAAAAGATATTGCCATGATGCAGCAGGCAAAATGTAATGTGATGTCGGTGGGCATATTTAGCTGGGCAAAGCTGGAGCCGCGTGAAGGGGAATATGATTTTGCGTGGCTGGATAATATTATTGAAAAACTGTATGCGGCAGGTATTCATATTTTCCTTGCTACGCCAAGCGGCGCGCGTCCGGCGTGGATGTCGCAAAAATACCCTGAGGTGCTGCGCGTCGGGCGCAACCGGGTGCCCGCGCTGCACGGAGGCCGACATAACCACTGCATGTCATCGCCAGTGTACCGTGAGAAGACATTCACCATTAACCGCCTGCTGGCGGAGCGTTATTCACACCATCCGGCGGTGCTGGGCTGGCATATCTCTAATGAATACGGCGGCGAATGTCACTGTCACCTGTGTCAGGCACGTTTTCGCGACTGGCTGAAGGCGCGCTATAAAACCCTGGACGCGCTGAACCACGCGTGGTGGAGCACCTTCTGGAGTCACACCTACACCGACTGGTCGCAGATAGAGTCCCCTGCGCCGCAGGGAGAAGTATCGATTCATGGCCTCAACCTCGACTGGCGTCGCTTCAATACCGCACAGGTGACCGATTTCTGCCGCCATGAAGTGGCCCCGCTAAAAGTAGCGAATGCGGAACTGCCGGTAACCACCAACTTTATGGAGTATTTCTACGACTACGACTACTGGCAGCTTGCGAAGGCGATCGACTTTATCTCCTGGGACAGCTACCCGATGTGGCACAAGGAGAAAGACGAAACGGCGCTTGCCTGCTACACCGCCATGTATCACGACATGATGCGTAGCCTGAAGGGCGGTAAGCCCTTCGTGCTGATGGAGTCGACGCCGAGCACCACCAACTGGCAGCCAACCAGCAAGCTGAAAAAGCCGGGGATGCATATTCTCTCGTCGATGCAGGCGGTGGCGCACGGAGCGGATTCGGTGCAGTACTTCCAGTGGCGTAAAAGCCGCGGGTCGGTGGAGAAATTCCACGGCGCGGTTATCGACCACGTGGGTCATCTGGATACCCGCGTCGGGCGTGAAGTGACGCGCCTGGGCGAGATGCTGGCACGCCTGCCGGAGGTCGCAGGTTGCCGTACCGAGGCCCGGGTGGCGATTGTCTTCGACCAGCAAAACCGCTGGGCGCTGGATGATGCCGAAGGTCCGCGCAATATGGGAATGGAGTACGAAAAAACCGTCAACGAGCACTATCGTCCGTTCTGGGAAAAAGGCATTGCGGTGGATGTCATTGACGCTGACGGCGATCTGAGCGACTACGCGCTGGTGGTGGCCCCCATGCTTTATATGGTACGCGAAGGGTTTGCCGAGCGGGCAGAAGCCTTTGTGGCTAATGGCGGGCATCTGGTGACGACCTACTGGACCGGCGTGGTGGATGAGACCGATCTCTGTCATCTGGGCGGTTTCCCTGGCCCGCTGCGCAAGCTTCTGGGCATCTGGGCAGAAGAAATCGAGTGCCTGGGCGAGGGGGAGCGCAACCTGATTCAGGGGCTGGCAGGCAACGCGGCAGGTTTGCAGGGGCCGTATCAGGTGCGGCATTTATGCGAGCTGATCCACGCTGAGTCCGCACAGGTGCTGGCGACCTACCGCGATGATTTCTACGCAGGTCGCCCTGCGGTAACGGTCAACCGCGTCGGTAAAGGCAAGGCGTGGCATGTTGCTTCACGTAACGATCTGCCGTTCCAGCGCGATTTCTTCGCCGGAATTATCAACGAGCTGGCACTACCGCGCGCCATCGAGGGTGAACTCCCGCCGGGCGTGGTTGCCACGGCACGCACGGATGGCGAAACCACCTGGGTGTTTGTGCAGAACTACACGGCACAGCAGCAGTACATCGCGCTGCCACAGGGGTATACCGACTGCATGACAGACGCCGCTGCTGCGGGCGATACCGCTCTGCTGCCCTGGGACTGTCGGGTGCTCAGGCGTAAAGCGTAATTGATTTTCTCCCTCTCCCTGTGGGAGAGGGCTGGGGTGAGGACATCAGACCGCACCGTCCGGGCAAAAAGGCACAGAACGCCTGCTCCACGAGCAGGCATTTTTTTATCTGCATATAATGAGGCGTATTATGGACAGTCAAATTACCCAGCGTTTAATTCCCGCGTTTGGCGGCGACGATAATATCGAACACGTCGAAGCCTGTATTACCCGCCTGCGCGTGACGGTAAAAGATTTAAATAAAGTTGACTCTGAGGCGTTACAGAATGAAGGGGCGCTGGGGGTAATTATTATTGGCCAGCAGGTGCATGCCATATTTGGCAGGCAATCTGATGCCTTACGTCAGTTATTAGATGAACATTTTAATCAATAAATAAAAAAAGGGATAGCCAAAATAATGGCTATCCCGAAACAGGCGAATAAACTGCCAGTTGTTGGAGATACAATAACGATTAACGCATTTTAGAAATAAATATTACCACCAGGCTTCAACCTGCACGCCGAAATTCCAGGTATTACTGGCGGTGCCGTCTTCGAAGGATTTCCCATGTTCGGAATCATTCAGGTAGGAGGCAAACACCCGTAGCTCGGGACGTGACATAAAATCAGGTCCGTCCGCCAGACCTAAGGCGATCGTGTACTTCTCACCGCTCTGCTTGTAGTTTGAACCGTCGGTATAGGTATCTTTCTGGTAGAACCCGCCCACTTCACCAATCAGACGCACATATTCGGTGAACTGATACTGCGCGCGGCCCACCAGCGAAATCAGGCGCGATTTATCGGTATACTGCGTGGTGTCATCCGCCGAACCCCAGGTCAGGACGTGGTTAAAGGAGAGCTTGTCGGTAATGGGAATTAAGCCGGTATTAATCACGCGGTAGCCGCTGGCATCGTTCACATAGTTCCACATGTCGTACCAGCCGCCCCCCTGGGAAACCATGTTCTGCGCCAGACCTTTGTTGGCATACTGCAGCACCAGCTTGTTATAGCCGCCCAGCATGTCCTGGCTGATCTCTCCGGTTACCATCACGCCGTTGTCGGCCTCGTACAGCCCGCCATACTCTTTCTGTTTGTTGGTCGGGTTTGGCATGGCATAGTCAATACCCACTTCCGTCCACGCGCCTGCCCACGGTTTCCAGCCCGCATAGCGGAGATCGATATAATTAATGTTCACGTCGTTATCACCGTCAACGCGGTAGTCCACGTCGTTGGCATCGCCGCGGATCCAGGCCACGGAGACCGCGCCAGGGCCGAGCGTATAGTTTTCAATACCTGCACCGGATCCCGAGATGTTCCAGTATTTGGTGTCAATGATGTGCAGATCATGACGCTGGTAATAGCGCTTCCCACCCCAGATAACCGCATTCGGATCGCCCGGGATCAACCCCTTGATCTGCAGGTTAAGCTGACGCAGGCCAAACTGAGCGTCGTCGCCAAAGGTGGTTTCGTTATCGTTAGAGCCGTCAGACACCATGCTCACCATGCTGTCGAGATAAAAGCTCACGTCGTTCTTTTTGTAGACCTCAGAGCCCAGTTCCAGCTCGCCGTAGGTATCGGCTTCGTTACCCAGACGGCCTATTTTATTCTTCTGCCACTCCTCCATCCCACCATCCCGTGAGACGCCAACGCCGGAGCGAAGATAGCCATGAAAATCAATCGGTACTGAAGACGCAGCAAACAGCGATGGAGACGCTAACGCGGCAGCCAGCGCAACGGATACAGAGCGGATCGTCGTGTTCATTGTTACCCTCTTATTGTTTTGTAATACGTTCACAAATCCGCTGTCATAAAATGCCTAAACCTTCTGGCTGGCAATTGAACGATCCTAAATGTGTGATTAACTGCAAATAAAATAGACAATTTTGTTACGAGTGATGAGCTGTGCCACAAATTATGGCATTGTGAACGTAATACTTTTTGATGGTGTTATGTCTGCGAGGTGAGGGCAGTGAGCGTTTTTTTACAGCGCCCCTGTTACAATCATCGCATAACAACATAAGGAACCGGACCATGAAGTCGAAAAGCGCAACGTTAGAGGACGTCGCACGCCATGCAGGCGTCTCCTATCAGACCGTGTCCAGGGTACTGAATAAATCTGCCAATGTATCCGAGGCCACGCGCCACAAGGTTGAGAAATCCATAGAGTTATTGCGGTATGTGCCGAATCGCCTGGCCCAGCAACTGGTAGGCAAGCAGAGCCAGACCGTCGGGCTGGTGACCATTTCACTGGCTTTGCACGCGCCTTCTCAGGTGGCGGCAGCGGTAAAACGCTATGCGAACGTGGAGAGATACCAGGTACTGATCTCGATGATAGATGAGAACGTCAACCAAAGTATTCAGGACTCTATCAACGAACTGAAGTCCCAGCTGGTGAGCAAGGTGATCATTAACGTGCCTCTGGAGGCCGAAGAGGCGCAGAAAATCGCCACCGACAACGACGATATCGTCTGTCTTTTCCTGGATGTCGACCCGTACAGTTCTGTGTTTAACGTTTCGTTTAACCCGGCGGATGGGACCCGCGCCAGCGTTAAATACCTTTACGAGCTGGGCCATCGCGACATCGCCCTGCTGGCGGGGCCGGAGTCCTCTGTGTCGGCACAGTTGAGGCTAAAAAGCTGGATCGAAACCCTGAAGGGTTACGGGCTGGAGCCCGCTTCGGTGATCCGCGGCAACTGGGATGCGCAGAGCGGGTATGCCGGTGCGCTGCAGATGTTGCGCGAAACGCCGCAGTTTTCCGCCGTACTGGTGGCCAACGACCAGATGGCGCTGGGCGTACTGAGCGCCTTCCACCAGCAGCAGATTTCCATTCCGGGCGAGAAGTCGGTGATTGGCTACGATGATACCTACGAAAGCTCGTTCTTCTACCCGGCGCTGACGACGGTCTCACTGGATTTAGATCTGCAGGGCAAAGAGGCGGTGCGCCGCATTCTGGACAGCGGCGAAGAGAGTGCCCTGCGCATGTCCTCGATTTTACCTGCCCGTCTGGTGGTGCGACAGTCCACCGGGCCGAAAGGGGAGAAGGGAAAAAACCTCCAGGCGCTGGCCCAGCAGCTGCGCGAGATTGCGCATCAACTGGGTGATGTGTAGCGGAGTGAGCACCTCAATCACAGGAAAGAGGTGCTCGCAAGATTACTCCAGCCCCAGCGTATACTGGGCGATTTTGAAGTAGATAATCAGCCCGGTACCGTCGATAAGCGTCGCGATAAACGGCGCGGAGACGACGGCCGGGTCAATGCCGCAGCGCTTGAGTACCATGGGAATAACGGACGAGACTATGGCACTCCACAGCGTAATGCACACCAGCGTCAGGCTGACGATAAGGGTAATTTCCAGCCCAATCCCCATCATCCATGCGCGGATGCACCCGGCAATACCGAGCGTGACGGCAATCATCAGTGAGGTGGTCATCTCTTTGCAAAGTACGCGACCGACATCGCGCAGATGCACTTCACCCAGCGCCATGGCGCGCACCAGCGTGGAGGTGATCTGCGTTCCGCTGTTCCCGCCGGTGCCAATCAGCAGCGGGATAAAAAATGCCAGCGCAATGGCGGACTCCAGCGCCTCTTCAAAGTGCTGGATCACCGAGCTGGTGTAGGCTTCCGCGACAAACAGCAGCAGCAGCCAGACGGAGCGTTTTTTCCACAGGCTGAAGGCGCTGGTCTCCAGATAGGGCTTTTCCAGCGGCAGCGTGGCCCCCTGGCGCTGGGCATCTTCGGTGACATCGTCTTCCAGCAGGTGAGCCATTTCGCGCTCGGTGAGGCAGCCAACCAGCTTGCCGTGGGTGACAACAGGCACTACATCCGCACCGCTGTGAGCCAGCAGTCCGGCGACATCGGCCCGCTCATCTTCCGGTTTGACCTGCAGAAATTGCGACAGCATCAGCGATTTTACCGGCTGCACGGTATCGGTGGTTTGCAGCAATTTGCGTACCGCAATCATGCCTGCCAGGCGACCCTGATCTTCAATGAAAATATGCGACGGAATATCATCGTCTTTTAATTTTTCGAAAAACTGCTCGCGCGCCAGCGCCACGCATAATGAAATATCGAGGACAATAAAATCGGTATTCATATATTGCGCGATAGCGCTGTCATTGAATAACGGGTTCTGGTTGTGAATAGCGTAAGACATAGTGAATTCCCTTTGAATAAAAAATCTCTCAGGGGCGAGCAAGACAGGGCATGTCGAAGAGGAGATCCCCACGTCCTGGGTTCAGCACTGTACACCGTATCCCGTAAGGGAAGTTATACTGACAAAGCCTTGATTCGACAGTGCCTGTTTTACCCTGTGCGGGTTCTCTCGAACCTGTCAGAGCGATAACGTGTATTTGTACAGGAGCCTCGCCATAACGAGATCGTTGTAACCCAGCGGGATAATACGCTTATTTTATTTTCCCGCTCTGGAATTTAAAAAATGTTTAGGGAATGTTTATGTATTCATTATTCATGACGCGTTGAGCCTTTATTTAAACTTGCTCGACTTTAATGGGAGGGTAAATATTCACGAGGAGAGCAAGGTGGCGTGGTTCGACAATCTGCTCAATCATTTTGCGCATTATCCGACGCATCTCTTTGCGCTGCTCTTCGTGCTGGCTTTGAGTAAATCCACGGTGCTGATCTCCTCCGTGCTGCCGCCCGCCTCGGTGATGTTGCTGGCCGGGATCACCGTCAGCCAGGCGAGCCTGCATCCGGCGTTGACGTGGCTGGCGGTGGTAATGGGGGCCACGCTCGGTTCGCTGCTGAACTATCATATCGGTCAGTTGATGGGGCATACGCGGCTGGTGACGCGCATTACCTCAAAACATGCCGATACATTTTTGCGGGTGCAGCATCAGCTACAGAAAAACGGCGTGCTAGTGCTCTTCACCGCCCGTTTTTTGGCGGTACTGCGCTATATCGTGCCGTTGGCGGCGGGCATGCTCAGGCTCAACCGGGTGAAGGTTTACGCGGTCAGTCTGTTTTCTGCCGCCGTCTGGGCGGCGCTGTATGTCGGCATTGTCACCGGCATCAGCGCCTTTTAAGTTACAAACTTCCCATTCCGCCGTCGACCAGCAGTTCCGTTCCTACCGTATAGCTGGATTCGTCGGAGGCCAGATAGAGCGCGGCTTTTGCCAGCTCCGTCGTCGAGCCCATTCTGCCCAGCGGCACAAGCTTGATGATCTCCGCCATCATCGCGTTAAGCGTTTCTTCGCTTAAGCCCGTTTTCGTAAAGGCCGGGGTTTCTACCGGGCCGGGGCTCAGACCGTTAACGCGAATGCCGCGCGGTAACAGCTCTGCTGACAGTGTGCGTGCCAGCGACAGCAGGGCGGCCTTGCTCGCGGCATACACGCTGCTGGTGGGCAGGCCGATGCGCGCGCTTACGGAGCCGCACAGGATCACCGAGGACGGATTATTCAGCAGCGGCAGCAGCGCCTGAATTAAAAAGAACGGTCCCTTCAGGTTGATGCCCATCAGACGATCCCAGGCCTCTTCCTGCCACGCTTCCAGCGGCGCGTGGGTCACGTCGCCGGCGTTGAGAAACACCGCGTCCAGGCGTGGCCAGCGGGCGGCAAGCGTCTCCGCCAGCGCTTTTTGCGAAGCAATATCTCCTGCATCGGTCGGGATCACCCAGGCCTTATCGCCCAGAATGCGCTCTGCTTCGGCGAGCGTTTCCGGGTTACGACCGGTGACGGCGACATGCGCCCCTTCGGCGAGAAACACCTGCGCAGTGGCAAGGCCAATGCCGCTGGTTCCGCCGGTAATCAGCGTATATTTACCTGCTAAACGACCCATGTTCTTCTCCTGAAATGTCTCTGGAGAAAGCACTATAGAAACGTTAGTATCGAAAGGAAACCAGGTACCAATTGGATACTAATGCGGCAAGAGGTGTGCTATGGCGGAATTGCTCGATATACGTTGTGAAAAAAATTCTGAGGTTTATGTCTGCCCGATGACGCAGTTTGTGAACCTGATTTCCGGGAAGTGGGCGATCCCTGTTCTTTATCGCCTGATTATCCTCAATGCGCCGGTACGCTTTGGCGATCTGCTGCGCGCTACCGCCCCCATCACGCAAAAAGAACTCACGAAGCAGCTCAGGCTGTTCGAACAGCGCGGGCTGGTGTCGCGCACGGTTTACCCGGAGATCCCACCGCGCGTGGAGTATCAGATAACGGGGCTGGGGTTGACCCTGCAAGGGGCGCTCTCGCCGCTGGCCGCCTGGATGAGTGAGTACGGCGACCAGCTTGAGCGTTAGCCTACTGTTTTACATAGCGCGGCGCCGGGATGCCGGTGCGGGCGCTGTTAAACAGTTCCAGACGTGCCGTTTCGTAGCGATCCCACAGGCTGGCATCATGCATTGGCGGAATGGTAATCAGCTCGCCCTGATCCAGACCCGCCAGCGAAGCATCCACCATATCGTCAGTGGTCATCACCGAGCCTTCCGGCAGATCGTTCACCGTCACGCCGGAATGCTGCCAGATTTCTGTTGCCGTCGCGGCGGGTAACACGGCCTGAATACGCAGGTTGCTGTCGGCAAACTCCTCCTGTAACCCACGGGTAAAGCTGAGCACCCAGGCTTTGGTGGCGCTGTACAGCGCGCTGCCTGCACGCACGTGCAGGGACAACACCGAGGCGATATTGATAAGCGTACCGTGGTTATTCTGCGCCAGGCGCGGCAGGATCGCATAGGTCAGACGCATCAGCGCCGTGGTATTGAGGGTGTTAATGGCCTGATGCTGGGCCACATCGCCCGCGAGGAACGGCGCCATCTGCGCGGTGCCGGCGTTGTTAACCAGCGCATCAATGGCGGTATTGCTACGCAGTTCGTCTTCTACCGCGCGGATCCCGGTTTCATCGGTGAGATCGGCCACCAGAATATCGACGGTCACGCCATAGCGCGCGCGCAGGTCGGCGGCGAGGGTTTGCAGCCGATCCTCGCGGCGGGCGACCAGGACCAGGTTAGCGCCGCGCGCGGCAAGGCGATCGGCATAGACGGCACCAATCCCGGAAGAGGCACCCGTAATCAGGGCGGTAGTGATTTGCGTAGTCATCGTGTGTTACCTCAAAGCAAAGTGGGTTATTTGGTTTCAATATGAAACTTAATTCACTGTCTGCTATTTGGTTTTATAATGCAACTATATTGGTGGTCATTTTGTGCTTTTGCCGTCGGTAACGATCAGGAGGGGAGTTTGGCCACGATCTCTTCAGGCGTCAGTTCGCGGCCATCGTCGGCAATAAGCAGCAGTTTACGCAGCGGTTTGCGCTGTTCGCTATCAACGAGAACGGTGCCGCATTCGTTTTCCGCGAACAAAAATTCATTGCCCCACTGGGACAGGGCCACCAGCACCGTCTGGAGTGCGCGTCCCTTGTCGGTCAGAACGTATTCCTGCCAGGCGCTGCCGTCGGAGGCGGGCTGGAGCCGGAGGATGCCTTCATCGACCAGCAGTTTTAGCCGCGCGGTCAGCATGTTTTTCGCGATACCGAGGCTTTTCTGGAACTCGCCGAAGCGTTTAATCCCACGCAATGCGTCGCGAACAATCAGCAGCGACCACCAGTCGCCGATGATATCCAGCGAACGGGCGACAGGGCAGGTACTCTCTTCAAGACGGGTGCGTTTCACAGGCAAATCTCCGGGCGTATGTAGTTTTATTATAAAACTAATCTGCTCACCGGGTAAGCGTGTTATTCATCAGTTTGAGAAATGCTTCCCGGAAAATTGTCACGGTTCTGTCACACTGAACGCGACATTTTAAAACGAGTGAGGAATTAGGGATGAGAAAAGCACTACTCGCGGTGGCCGTAGCCGGTCTCTTTTCAGCAGCCTCCGGGGTGCAGGCGCAAGAGACGCCGGAAGGGTATCAGCTGGAGCAAGTTTTAATTATGAGCCGTCACAACCTGCGCGCACCGCTCGCCAATAACGGCAGCGTGCTGGAGCAGTCCACGCCAAAGCAATGGCCTGAATGGGAAGTGCCGGGCGGTCAGCTCACCACCAAAGGTGGCGTGCTGGAGGTTTACATGGGGCACTACATGCGCGAGTGGCTGGCCCAGCAGGGGATGGTGAAGACGGGAGAATGTCCACCGGCGGAGAGCGTTTATGCTTACGCCAACAGCCTGCAGCGCACCGTGGCCACCGCGCAGTTCTTCATTACCGGGGCTTTCCCGGGCTGCGACGTGCCTGTGCACCATCAGGACAAAATGGGCACCATGGACCCAACCTTTAATCCGGTAATTACCGATAACTCGCCGGAATTCCGCGAAAAAGCGCTCAAGGCGATGGAGTCCGAGCGGCAGAAAATGCAGCTTGGCGAAAGCTATAAGCTGCTGGAGCAGATGACGAACTACGCCGATTCGCCGTCATGCAAAGAGAAAAAAGTCTGTTCACTGGCAGACGCGAAAGACACCTTCAGCGCCGACTACGAAAAAGAACCGGGCGTTTCCGGGCCGCTGAAAGTGGGCAACTCGCTGGTGGATGCGTTCACGCTGCAGTATTACGAAGGCTTCCCGGCCGACCAGGTGGCCTGGGGAGAGATTAAAACCGACCAGCAGTGGCGCGTATTGTCGAAGCTGAAAAACGGATATCAGGACTCGCTGTTTACCTCAACCGAGGTGGCGCAAAACGTCGCCAAACCGCTGGTGAAGTATATCGATAACGCCCTGGTGACCGATCAGGCAAAAGCGCCGAAAATCACCCTGCTGGTGGGGCATGACTCCAACATTGCCTCTCTGCTGACGGCGCTGGACTTCAAGCCGTACCAGCTGCATGACCAGCAGGAGCGCACCCCAATCGGCGGCAAAATTGTCTTCCAGCGCTGGCACGACAAAAACGGCAACCGCGAGCTGATGAAAATTGAGTATGTGTATCAGAGCTCAGAGCAGCTGCGTAACGCCAGCGTGCTGTCGCTGCAGTCTCCGGCGCAGCGCGTGACGCTGGAACTGAAGGGGTGTCCGGTGGATGCGAACGGTTTTTGCCCGATCGATAAATTTAATACGGTGATGAACGACGCGGCGAAATAAGATAATCCCCCCGCGCAGGCGGGGGGAAACGCTCAGACGTTTTTACGTTCGATGGTTTGCTCACCCCAGAAGAGCGAGTCTTTGTCCGTTTTTTCGAAGGCGCGTACCAGCACTTCATCATTGCCTTCTTCCCAAATCTGCTCTGCCAGTTTTTCATCGTATTTCGCGACTTCAAAAATGGCTTCGGCGATCTCCGGAGAGGTATTGCGTAAACTTGCCCATTCGCCCACGTGGTGAGCTTTGGATTCTTGAGTTGGCATGCTTGTCCTCCTGTTGAGTTAGCCGTTCAGTTTTTTGGCCAGACCCGCGACGTATTCACCCTGATAGCGGGCGATAGCGAGCTCTTCATTGCTCGGCTGTCGGGATCCATCGCCACCGGCAATGGTGGTTGCACCGTAAGGTGTGCCGCCACGTACCTGAGAGACATCAAACAGTTCCTGCGCGCCATAGCCAATCGGTACAATCACCATCCCATGATGAGCAAGGGTAGTCCAGGTTGAGGTAATCGTCTGTTCCTGGCCTCCGCCGGTCCCGGTGGAGCTGAACACGCTGGCGAGTTTGCCGTACAGCGCGCCAGAGGCCCACAGCCCGCCCGTCTGATCGAGGAAGGTGCGCATCTGGCCTGACATATTGCCAAAACGGGTGGGGGTGCCGAAGATAATGGCGTCGTAATCCGCCAGTTCCTGAGGCGTGGCGACCGGCGCATTCTGGGTTTTTCCTCCGGCTTTGGCGAACGCTTCTGCCTGCATGGTTTCCGGTACGCGTTTTACCACAACCTCCACGCCGTCCACTTTGTTTGCACCTTCTGCTACCGCGTGAGCCATGGTTTCAATGTGTCCATACATGGAATAATAGAGCACCAGAACTTTAGCCATTTTGCATCACTCCTCGTTTGTTTTTTCTGACAGCGAATCGCTGCGTTCATTTAAAGATATGACATCACAGCCAGACTGCAAAAATGAACGGCATTTCTTTGATTTATAACAATATGCTGACCATCGCGGCTTGTAGCAAAATGAAACATTTTTACCGCCGACGATTTTTGAAATGATAAGAAAGGCTTATGAATGGCCGCCGCGTTTTCTCACCCAAAAGACTGAGATCTTGTTGCAGAATATTAACTACAGCTTGCTGGATACCCTCAGTCCACTAAGCTTAGTTTCACGCGGCACAGATAAAGGCGCTGTCCCTTAGCCGCGAGGTGAAAGAATCCTCTTTTACTGAATGCAATATGATGTCTAATGTTTCACACACTGGAGGTTAGAGATGGCAAACCATCGTGGTGGTTCAGGCAATTTCGCCGAAGATCGTGAAAGAGCATCAGAAGCAGGCCGTAAAGGTGGCCAGCATAGCGGGGGTAATTTTAAAAATGACCCTCAGCGCGCATCTGAGGCTGGCAAAAAAGGGGGTAAAAACAGCCATGGCGGCAATAAGTAAGTCGCCGGGTTGAAAGACCTCTGCCGCCGGGTTCTCCCGGCGGTTTTTTTATTTCTGTAACATTGAACTGCAATCAAAGGCATCGCACACTAGTCCGTTCATTCTACGTTCTGGTGCCTCATGTCTGTTTCTCGTTTTACCTTCTCCGTCAAACCTCAGGAAGCGATCCTCATTCTGATCACCATGTTCTGGGGCGGAACCTTTCTCGCCGTCCAGTATGCGGTCACCCTGAGCGATCCGTTCTTCTTTGTCGGCCTGCGTTTTGCGACAGCAGCGATTGCCGTGGGGTTGATCTCGTTGAAAACCCTGCGCGGGCTGACCCTGCAGGAGCTCAAGGCCGGGGTGGCGATTGGCGTGGCGATTGCCATGGGGTATAGCCTGCAGACGTGGGGGTTACAGTCAATCTCCAGCAGTAAATCGGCCTTTATCACCGCCATGTATGTGCCGCTGGTGCCGTTACTGCAATGGCTGTGTCTGGGACGCCTGCCGGGTGTGATGTCCTGCATTGGTATTGTGCTGGCGTTCATCGGCCTGATTTTGCTGGCCGGGCCGGAAAATAACCTGCTGGCAATGGGGCCGGGCGAGATCATTACCCTGGTGGGAGCCATTGCGATTGCCGCGGAAATTATCCTCATTAGCGCCTGGGCCGGGAAGGTCGACGTTAAGCGCGTCACGGTGGTACAGCTTGCCACGGCGTCGCTGGTGGCGTTCGCGACGATGGTTCCGGCAGGGGAGTCGGTTCCGCCGATGTCTGCCGGGCTGGTGGTGGTGGCAGTGGGACTGGGTATTTTCAGCGCCATTATTCAGGTGACCATGAACTGGGCACAGCGCAGCGTGTCGCCGACGCGGGCGACGGTGATCTACACCGGGGAGCCGGTCTGGGCGGGGATTTTTGGACGCATTGCCGGAGAACGCTTACCGCTGCTGGCGCTGGTCGGCGCGGCGTTTATCGTTGTTGGGGTGCTGGTGAGTGAGCTAAAGCTCAAAAAAAGACGTAAGGCGATTGCCGGGTAAGCGCAGCGTCACCCGGCAAGTAAGGGGCCTTTATATCAGGTGGAGGGGGTGATGGCTTCCCCTTGCGCTTCATCCCCTTTCCGGCGGCTCAGCAGGGCATTAAGCAGGATCGCCCCAAAGGTCGCCGTACCAATCCCGCCAACCGTAAACCCGCCCAGCGTCAGGGCAAAATCACCTGCACCCAGCACCAGCGTGACCGCCACCATAATCAGGTTACTGTTCTGGCTGAGATCGACGCGATGCTGTACCCAGATGCGCGCTCCCGCCACGGCAATCAACCCGAACACCACAATCGATGCGCCGCCGATGACCGGCGAGGGAATGGTGTGGATCAGCGCACCAAATTTAGGTGAGAAGCCGAGCAGCATCGCCATGACCGCCGCCGCCACGAACACCAGCGTGGAGTAGACTTTCGTTACCGCCATCACGCCAATGTTCTCGGCGTAGGTGGTGACACCGCTGCCGCCCACCGACCCGGAAAGCATCGTCGCCAGGCCATCCCCGACAAACGCGCGCCCCATATACGGATCCATACTGCGCCCGGTCATGCCCGCCACGGCCTTCAGGTGCCCTAAGTTCTCCGCCACCAGGATCACCGCGACAGGGGCGATAAGCATCATCGCCTGCGTGTTAAAGGTTGGCGACGTGATCTGCGGCAGACCGAACCAGGCAGCCTGATGGAGCAGGGTAAAGTCGACAGGCTTGCCGAAACCAAAGACATTGGCCAGCAGGGCGTAGATCAGACAGGCCACAATCAGCCCGACCAGAATCAGCAGACGCTGAACCATGCCGCGGGTGAATACCGCCACCAGACCGATACACAGCACGGTGATCACCGCCATCCAGCTCTCAAACGGCGAGCCGGAGACACTCTTCACGGCAATTGGCGCCAGGTTCAGGCCAATCGCCATCACCACCGCGCCGGTAACCACTGGCGGCATCATTCGCTCGATCCAGCGGGTTCCGATCTTCATCACCACGACGCCAATCAGGGTATAGACAAGACCACAGGCGATAATGCCGCCGAGGGCGACGCTGAGGTTGGGGTTGATCCCCTGACCGTTAAACCCGGTGGTGGCGATGACCACGCCGACAAAGGCGGCGCTGGAGCCCAGATAGCTGGGCACGCGCCCGCCGGTGACAAAAAAGAATAGCAGGGTGCCAATACCCGACATCAGAATGGAGAGATTGGGATCAAGGCCCATCAGCATCGGCATCAGCACCGTTGCACCAAACATGGCGACCGCGTGCTGGACGCCCATCACCAGGGTTTGCCCGAGCGGGAGCCGTTCATCTGGCGCGACCACGCCAGGTTCTGTAGAGGTCGATTTCAACTGCCAGTGGGGAAATCCGAACATTGCCATGAGCTGCTTCCTTAAGAAGGGTTAACAGGCGGGTCGCATAAGCGCGTGGTAGCCGCGGTCAAACCACACCAGCCCCTGCGGGGCAGGGTGGCGGATAATGGACACGATGTCGCAAAACAGAATGTCGTGGGTGCCGACGCTGACCACCTGGCTGATACGGCAATCAAACGAGGCCAGCGCCTCCTCCAGACGCGGGCAGCCCGTCTCGCCCGTCTGCCAGCGGGCAGCGGCGAAGCGATCTTCCATCGGCGTTTTGCCGCCAAACAGGTTGGAGAGTGGCTCCTGTCCGGCGCTCAGGGTGTTGACGCACAGGGTGCGGTTTTCGCTAAACGTCGGCCAGACGGACGCGCCGCGGTTAAGACACACCAATAGCGTCGGGGGCGAGTCGGTGACGCTGCATACGGCGCTGGCGGTGAAGCCCGCTCTGCCAGCAGGGCCGTCGGTGGTGATGATATTGACCGCCGCGCCCACACAGGCCATGGCATCGCGAAAGGTTTGTTTATCGGGTGTCGTCATGATGGCTCCTTACGCCAGCCCGCAGGCGTCTTCAAAGGCCAGGCGCGGCAGACGGCCGTAGAGTTTTCCCACATCGCCATAGCCGATATTGATCAGCAGATTGCTTTTCAGCAGCGTGCCGGTGAAAAAGGCTTCGTCGACTTTTTGCCGGTCAAAACCGGACATCGGGCCGGTGTCCAGCCCCAGGGCGCGACAGGCAAAGATGAGATAAGCGGCCTGCATGGAGCTGTTGCGAAAGGCGGTCTCTTCAGCGTGCGCGGGGCTGGTGGTAAACCAGCTCTTCGCATCCCCGTGCGGGAACAGTTCAGGCAGACGCTCATAAAATTCCGTGTCCCACGCCACAATCGCGGTGACCGGTGCGGTGAGGGTTTTCTCCAGGTTGCCGCTGGAGAGTGCGGGGCGCAGCTTCTCTTTACCCTCTGCGCTGCGCACAAACACAATACGGGCCGGGGAACAGTTAGCGGAGGTAGGCCCCCATTTCATCAGGTCGTAGATCTCGCGCAGCGTCTCGTCGCTGACCGGTATGTCCAGCCAGCCGTTGTGGGTGCGTGCGCCGGTGAACAGTGAATCCAGCGCGGCAGAGGTAATGGCTTCGCTCATCGAAACTCCTTATAAAGCGGGTTCATGGCTGTGCAGCAGGCTGGCAAGCCCGTTCAGCAACAGGGTATTAAACGTTTCCGGCTCGGTGACGTTGCAGGCATGGCCGCCCTGGCGCATCACCACGCTGTGGCTGTGCGGGAGCGCCGCCTGCAGCTCAGACGAGCAGACAGAGGGCACCAGCAGGTCATCGGCGGAACAGATAAGGTGCACCGGGCAGGCCATGCGGGCGGCATGGCGACTAAAATCGGCCTTTTTCAGCGCGTTCAGCCTGCGCAGCAGATTGTTTTTGCCCTGAAAGTGCGCCAGCGCCAGTGCCTCTTCTGCTTCCAGACGCGGTGCGCGGGCGGCCATCCAGTCTGCCGGATAGAGAAACAGCGGCTGCGCCTCTACCCACGCCTGCGCGCCACCGGCATGCAGCAGCCGTTCGCGGATCTGAAAGCAGCGTCGGGTATGGGCATTCAGCGTCAGCCAGCCGTTGACGCACACCAGCGCTTTGAGCGCATCGGGGGTGTCGAGCGCCAGTTGCAGGCCGATCAGCGCCCCCAGCGCATGGCCGACCACACAGTAGCGGGTGATGCCGACCGCGGTCAGCGCCTGTGCCAGCTCACCGGCCATCTGCGCCAGGGTGTACTCTTCCGGCAGGGTGTCAGGGTTATTGCCGGTGCCACGCTGGTCGTAACAGACCACCTGATACTCCTGTTCCAGCGCGGCTAGCTGGGGTAACCAGTAGCTGCCGCCCCCGCCGAGTCCGGCAATCAGCACCACGACGGGCGCGCCGTCAAACGGGGGCGGTGAGACGGAGAGCTTCATGGCAGCCTCACTTTCCAATGTGCGCAACGGTGGCGATTTCAACCAGCGCGTCCGGCTTTACCAGCCCGCACTGAATGCAGAAGCGGGCCGGCTTATCGCCGGGGAAGAACTCCGCGTAGATCTCGTTAATCGCGGCGTAGTTTTTCCAGTCGGTGATAAAGATGCTGTTGAAGGTCACATCCTCCATCGTGCCACCCGCGGTTTCGATCACGGTCTTGATCGTCTCCAGCACGTGGCGCGTTTGCGCCTTTGGGTCGTTGATAAACACCACGTTGTTGTCTTTATCAAACGGCAGGGTACCGGAGACGTACACCACGCCATCGGCGAGCGTGCCGGGGACAAACGGCGCAATCGGCGTGCTGGTGCCCGGTGGAATAATCACGGATTTCGGCATCGTATGTCTCCTCAAGCGATACGGGCGAGCGGCGGATTCAGGGCGTCGCAAAAATCGGCGACGTTACTGACCCAGCCAAAAAAGGTTTCGATATTGAACAGCGCCGCTTTCTGGGCAAATTCCGGCCCCGCCTGATGAGTGGCGTCTTCCAGTACCACGCCGAAATACTCGAGGAAGAAGCCGTCGCGCAGGGTCGACTCCACGCAGACATTGGTGGCAATGCCGGTAAAGACCAGATGACGAATGCCCCGGCTGCGCAGCAGGCTGTCGAGCGGCGTGTTGAAAAAGCCGCTGTAGCGCGGTTTGGGCAGCACGATATCGCCTGCTTCCGGCACCAGTTCATCCACCAGCTGATAATCCCAGCCACCTTTAGCCAGCAGCTTGCCCTGCAGTTCGGGCCGTTTGCGCATGGTTTTCAGGGCGTTCGATTTGTGAAAATTGGGCGAGCCGGGGCCACCGGCTTCCACGTATTGATCGTCCCAGCCGTTCTGAAACCAGATGATGAGCATCCCGGCGGCGCGTGCGGCGGCGACGGCGGTTTTGATGTTCTCAATCACCGGCCGGGTGGCGGAGACGTCAAACCCCGCCAGATCCAGATAACCGCCGGGGCTGGCGTAGGCGTTTTGCATATCCACTACAATCAGCGCGCTCTGCGGTGCAGAAAAGGTGATGGCTTCCGGACGGGCATTAAGGGTTGTCATTACGCCACCTCCTTGGTGATGGCGGGAATGTGGGCGCGGCACTGCATCAGCGGCTGAATGCGCTCGCCGAAGGTCTCCACACCGGTGAGGAAATCGTCGAAGGTCAGCAGAACGCCTTCCGCGCCGGGAACGGCGGCCACTTCGTCGAGCATTCTGGCAACGCTGGCATACGAGCCGACGAGCGTGCCCATGTTGATATTGACGGCAGAGGTCGGGTCGGCCATCTGGCGCACGTTGGTGTCCGCGCCGGAACGGGTATCTTTCTGGCTCTGTTCGGTGAGCCAGCTCAGGGCCTCGTCGTCAGCCCCGTCCTTATAACGCTCCCATTTGGCGCGCGCGGCCTCATCGGTTTCGTCGGCAATGACCATAAACAGCACGTAAGAGCCCACATCACGGCCGGTTTTGTCGGCGGCCTCTTTCATGCGTGCGGCGGTTGGGGCGAAGGCGGCGGGGGTGTTGACACCTTTACCGAAACAGAAATTGAAGTCGGCGTATTTTGCCGAGAACGCCATTCCCGCGTCGCTCTGCCCGGCGCAGATCACCTTCATTGGTGCAGAAGGCTGCGGGCTGACGCGACAGTCATTCATGGTGAAGTAGTCACCTTTGAAATCGCTCTTGCCGGTACCCCACAGATCGCGCAGCACCTGCACGTATTCGGTAAGGTACTCATAGCGGCGCGAGAAGTACTCATCTCCCGGCCAGAGCCCCATCTGGTCGTACTCCGGCTTTTGCCAGCCGGTGACCAGATTGACGCCAAAACGCCCCCCGGAGATGGAGTCGATGGTGGAGGCCATCCGCGCGACAATGGCTGGCGGCAGGGTGAGCGTGGCGGCGGTGGCGTAGATCTGAATCCGTGACGTCACCGCCGCCAGGCCCGCCATCAGGGTGAAGGACTCCAGATTGTGATCCCAGAATTCGGTTTTACCGCCAAAGCCGCGCAGCTTGATCATCGAAAGTGCAAAGTCGAAATGGTAGTGCTCCGCTTTTTGCACGATGGCTTTGTTCAGCTCAAAGGTCGGCATGTATTGCGGAGCAGTGGTCGAGATAAGCCAGCCGTTGTTGCCGATGGGTACAAATACGCCAATTTTCATCACGAACCTCTCTTCACTACGTTGCAGGTGAACAGGGTTTTGCAAAGGGAGTGCCAGTTTTCAAAATGGCTTTGTTATTAATGTGTTAATCAATGGTTGGTGAATTGAGCGTGACAAAAGTGGACTAACTGGTCAAAAACATTGCACACAAAACAGGCATTCATGCGCGATGGGAGTGCAGAATGTCGTGGCGAGGCGGGGGTTTTGCTATGCTGTTGGCAACGCAGAATAAGGAGAGCGGGATGACACAAGGCGCAGTGAAAACAGCAGGTAAACGTTCGCAGGCGGTGAGCGCCAAAAAACACGCCATCCTCAGTGCGGCGCTGGAGACCTTTTCACAGTTCGGCATTCACGGCACGCGCCTGGAACAGGTGGCGGAGCAGGCCGGGGTGTCCAAAACCAATCTGCTCTACTATTACCCGTCGAAAGAGGCGCTGTATGTGGCAGTAATGCAGCAGATCCTGGATATCTGGCTGGCGCCGCTAAAGGCCTTTCGTCAGGAGTTCGCCCCGCTGGTGGCGATCAAAGAGTACATTCGCCTGAAGCTGGAGGTCTCCCGTGATTATCCGCAGGCATCCCGGCTGTTCTGTCTGGAGATGCTGCAGGGCGCGCCGCTGCTGAAGGCAGAGCTGACGGGGGATTTAAAACAGCTGGTGGACGATAAATCCGCGATCATCGCCGGGTGGGTCGCCAGCGGCAAACTGGCACCTGTCGATCCGCAGCATCTGATCTTTATGATTTGGGCCGCCACCCAGCACTACGCTGACTTTGCGGCCCAGGTGGAAGCGGTAACCGGAAAGACGCTGCAGGACGAAGCGTTTTTCCAGAGCACTCTCGAAAACGTGCAGCGGATGATTATTGAAGGGATCCGCGTGCGCTAGTTTCCCTCACCCTAACCCTCTCCCACGGGGAGAGGGGACTGTTCTGTGCTGTCTTTTCTCCCTCGCCCCTATGGGGTGAGAGGACAGCTTAAGTCGCCCTCTTCACACTGCATCAGCGAGGCCAGAAACGCCTCGCGTTCCACGGTTTTCTCCGTCAGGCACTGACTCATGATCATAGGCTGCACGCTGCCTCCCTCGGTACCAGAACCGATAAAATTGCAATCCGCATCGCGCAGGGCGATCCACGCCTGCTGCGCCTTTTTCAGCAGGTCACGCTGTGGGGCCGCCGCACGCTTAATGGCGGACTGATAAGTCTGGTTGAGCTTTTTATCAGCGGCCTGGTACTGCTGCGCGCTACAGGTATTCAGTTCAAGCTGCGTAGTGGCGTTGTCGCACTCGTCGGCCAGCGCGCTGGCGCTCAGCAGCAGGGCGGCGCCTGCGAGAAATACTCTTTTCATCATCCCCTCCGTGTAAAAAAGCCGGATGCGCTGTGCTTATCCGGCCTAAGGTGAAGTTGTAGCCCCGGTTAGCGTAGCGTCACCGGGGAGAGTGTACACGATTACCCGATTGTCATCAGGCTGGCGTTACCGCCCGCTGCCGCGGTGTTGACGCTGAGCGAACGCTCCACGTACAGGCGCTCCAGCAGCAGGTTGGTTTCACCGCGGGCGAAGCCCTGCACCGAAACAATCGCCCCGCTGCGGGCCGCAACCTGCTCGCACAGTTCGCGCAGCTGATCGGAATCACCGTGGTAGATAACCGCGTCAAACGGCTGCGCAAGCAGGGCATCAGGCTTCGCAAAGTGAATGCGGGCAGACACCGCTTTCGGCAGTTGCTTCGCCAGATCGCGGTGCAGACCGTCTTCCGGCCACAGCACTTCACAACCTGTTGCCATCGCGGCGGCCAGCTGAACCAGCGCATCCTGTTCGTTATCCGCCACGCACAGCACGCGTTCGCGCGGCATCAGCGTCCAGGTGTTGCGTTCGCCGGTAGGACCAGGCAGCAGACGCTGCGTGCCAGCCTGCGCCAGCTCGCCGTACTGCTGTGCGACAGCGCGCAGCTCAGGACGTTTTTCCGCCCAGGTGATGAGTGCTTCCAGCGGCTGCGTCAGCACGGTTTTCAGCTGGACATCCACCGGATAGTCCGCGTCCTGGCGTGCCAGCGTCACGCCCAGCGCGCGCTCAGGACGGTTCGCCAGCAGACGGTACAGATAGAGCGGGCCACCCGCTTTAGGACCGGTGCCGGAGAGCCCCTCGCCGCCGAACGGCTGCACGCCCACGACCGCGCCAACCATGTTGCGGTTGACGTACAGGTTGCCCACTTTGGCGCTGCCGGTGACCTGGGCGATGGTTTCGTCGATACGGGTATGCACGCCGAGCGTCAGGCCATAGCCGGAGGCGTTGATCTGCTCAATCAATGCATTCAGGTTGTTACGGTTGTAACGCACCACGTGCAGGACCGGGCCGAAGACCTCTTTTTTCAGCTCGTCGAAGCTTGCCAGCTCGATAAGCGTAGGCGGCACAAAGGTGCCGGTCTGCCACTCGCGGGCATCTTCGCTGTTCTCGCGCACGGCCTGGAACACCGGACGGCCTTTGGCACGCATGGCCTGAATGTGGTTTTCAATATTCGCTTTGGCTTCCGCGTCGATCACCGGCCCGATATCGGTGGTGAGGCGGCCCGGGTTGCCCATGCGGCACTCGGCCATGGCACCACGCAGCATCTTCAGCGTGTGGTCGGCCACGTCGTCCTGCAGGCACAGCACGCGCAGGGCGGAGCAGCGCTGCCCCGCGCTGTCAAAGGCGGAGGCCAGCACGTCTACCACTACCTGCTCGGTGAGCGCGGAGGAGTCGACAATCATGGCGTTCATGCCGCCGGTTTCCGCGATGAGCGGCGTTGGGCGGCCCTGGGCATCCAGACGGGTGGCAATGTTACGCTGCAGCAGGGAGGCCACTTCGGTCGAGCCGGTAAACATCACGCCGCGCACGCGGTTATCCGCAGTGAGCTTCGCACCCACTGTTTCACCCCGCCCAGGCAGCAGCTGCACCACGCCCGCCGGTACGCCCGCTTCCAGCAGGATGTTAATCCCCTGAGCGGCAATCAGCGGGGTTTGCTCCGCCGGTTTGGCTAGCACGCTGTTGCCTGCGGCAAGCGCGGCGGCAATCTGGCCGGTGAAGATCGCCAGCGGGAAGTTCCACGGGCTGATACAGACCACAGGACCAAGCGGGCGGTGCGTTTCGTTATCGAAATCATCGCGTACCTGGCCTGCGTAGTAGTGCAGGAAGTCGACGGCTTCACGGACTTCGGCGATGGCGTTGCTGAAGGTTTTCCCCGCTTCGCGCACCAGGATACCAATGAGCGACTGCATCTGATCTTCCATCAGCACCGCGGCGCGTTCCAGAATGGCGGCACGTTCTTGCGGCGGGGTGGCGAACCAGATTGGCGCGTTGTTTACCGCGCTTTCCAGCGCCTGCTCCACTTCCGCTTCCGTGGCTTCACGCACGTAGCCGACAATATCTTTTGGCTCTGCCGGGTTGATCACCGGCTGCATCTCGCCGTCTGCGACCGGCTGTTCCAGCATCGGTTTGGCCTGCCATTTCTGCAGCGCGCTGTTGAGCAGGGCAGAAGAGAGGGACGCCAGACGGTGTTCGTTGGCGAGATCCAGACCCGCCGAGTTGATGCGGCCTTTGCCGTACAGCTCGCGCGGCAGGGCAATCTTCGGATGCGGCAGACCAATCTGGCCTTCCTGAGCCGCCATTTTCTCAACGGCCTGCACCGGATCGGCAACCAGTTCGTCCAGCGGCAGGGTGGTATCGGCAATGCGGTTAACGAAGGAGGTGTTCGCCCCGTTCTCCAGCAGACGACGCACCAGGTACGCCAGCAGGGTTTCATGGGTACCCACCGGAGCATAAATACGGCACGGACGGTTCAGCTTGCCCTCTGCCACTTTACCGGTGACCTGCTCATACAGCGGTTCACCCATGCCGTGCAGGCACTGGAATTCGTACTGGCCCGGATAGTAGTTCTGCCCGGCCAGGGTATAGATCGCCGCCAGGGTATGAGCGTTGTGGGTAGCGAACTGCGGGTAGATCAGGTTTGGTACGCCGAGCAGCTTTTTCGCACAGGCGAGGTAAGAGACGTCGGTGTAAACCTTGCGGGTGTAAACCGGGTAGTCTTCCAGACCTTCCATCTGGGCGCGTTTGATCTCGCTGTCCCAGTAAGCGCCTTTTACCAGTCGGATCATCAGGCGACGACGGCTGCGGCTGGCCAGATCAATCAGGTAATCAATAACGAACGGGCAGCGTTTCTGGTAGGCCTGAATAACAAAGCCAATTCCGTTCCAGCCTGCCAGTTCTGGCTCAAAGCACAGTTTTTCCAGTAGATCGAGCGAGATCTCCAGACGGTCTGCCTCTTCGGCGTCGATGTTGATGCCAATATCATACTGGCGCGCCAGCAGGGTCAGGGATTTCAGGCGCGGGTAGAGCTCTTCCATCACCCGGTCGTACTGCGCGCGGCTGTAGCGCGGGTGCAGGGCGGAGAGCTTGATTGAGATGCCCGGACCTTCATAAATACCGCGACCGTTGGACGCTTTACCGATGGCGTGGATCGCCTGCTGGTAAGAGACCATGTAGGCCTGCGCGTCGGCAGCGGTCAGGGCCGCTTCACCCAGCATGTCGTAAGAGTAGCGGAACCCTTTATCTTCCAGCTTGCGGGCGTTGGCCAGCGCTTCGGCGATGGTTTCACCGGTAACAAACTGCTCGCCCATCAGGCGCATCGCCATATCCACGCCTTTGCGGATCAGCGGCTCGCCGCTCTTGCCGATAATACGGTTCAGGGAGCGGGAGAGGTTCGCTTCGTTGTGGGTCGAGACCAGCTTGCCGGTAAACAGCAGACCCCAGGTGGCGGCGTTAACGAACAGCGACGGGCTGCGGCCAATGTGTGACTGCCAGTTGCCGTTGCTGATTTTGTCGCGGATCAGCGCATCGCGGGTGGCTTTATCAGGGATACGCAGCAGCGCTTCCGCCAGACACATCAGCGCCACGCCTTCCTGGGAGGAGAGGGAAAACTCCTGCAGCAGGCTCTGCACCATACCGGCACGGCCGCTGACGGTTTTCTGGTTACGCAGTTTGTCGGCCAGCTGATACGCCAGGCTGTGCGCCTGCGCGGCGACGGCTTCAGGCAGGCGAGCCTGCTCCAGCAGCATTGGCACGGCGTCCGTTTCAGCACGGCGGTACGCACCGGTAATGGCGGCGCGGCTGACGGACTGCGGCAGGATCTGCTCCGCGAACTCCAGGAACGGCTGATGATTCTCGTCGCCAGCAACCGGCGCGTCTTCGCTCTCATTGGCGGCACCTGCCAGCAGGGCGGGCAGCTCGGGCAGACCTTCGTCGCTCTCAAGCCGTTCGAGATAGTTAAAAATTGCCTGCTTGATTAGCCAGTGCGGCGTGCGGTCAATGCGGGTTGCTGCGGTCTTAATCCGTTCGCGGGTTGCGTCATCCAGCTTAACCCCCATGGTGGTCATGCCCATGCCAAAACTCCTGTTGTTCTTTGATCGTGTTCGGTGGTTAGCCTGAAATATCCATCATGTTGCAACTTTGTGCAACCGTGTTAAATGTGACCCGGCTAGCAAGCTGAAAAATGAATGGATTGTTAACGGATGGTTAGCTGGAAAAAAGCGCTGGCTTCTGCATACGAAGCCTGTTTTTATGCGGTACTTAACACTTTTAAAAGGTGCAACCCGTATAAATGTGAGCGAGTGCAACCTATAGGAAAGACATATAAAACCGGGGATGAATTTGATGTAAATGCAGTGTTAAATCGTTTGTGTGCGAGCACTGCTTACGGCAGGATACGCGCGGCCAACAGAAACACAGATACCCATCACCCCGTTCCGGTGATGACATAACAAGGCAACCCGGACGGTTGTCGCTCGACTTTTGGAGAATTTGAATGGCAATGAGCACACCGATGCTGGTGACATTTCTCGTTTATATTTTTGGCATGATCCTGATAGGGTTTTTGGCATGGCGTTCTACAAAGAACTTTGACGACTACATTCTGGGTGGCCGCAGTTTAGGCCCAATGGTGACTGCGCTTTCTGCGGGGGCATCGGACATGAGTGGCTGGCTGCTGATGGGGCTGCCGGGGGCGATTTTCATCTCCGGCATCTCTGAAAGCTGGATTGCCATTGGCCTGACTCTCGGGGCGTGGATTAACTGGAAGCTGGTAGCAGGCCGTCTGCGCGTGCATACCGAAGCGAACAACAACGCCCTGACGCTGCCGGATTATTTCACCGGCCGTTTCGAAGATAACAGCCGCATCCTGCGCATTATCTCGGCGGTGGTGATCCTGCTGTTCTTCACTATTTATTGTGCCTCCGGCATTGTGGCCGGTGCGCGTCTGTTCGAAAGCACCTTCGGCATGAGCTACGAAACCGCCCTGTGGGCCGGTGCGGCGGCTACCATCCTCTACACCTTCGTGGGTGGGTTCCTGGCGGTAAGTTGGACCGACACCGTGCAGGCGAGCCTGATGATTTTCGCCCTGATCCTGACCCCGGTGATTGTGATCTTCACCGTTGGTGGTTTTGGCGAGTCGCTGGAAGTGATCAAGCAGAAGAGCATTGAAAACGTCGATATGCTCAAAGGGCTGAACTTTGTCGCCATCGTCTCCCTGATGGGCTGGGGTCTGGGCTATTTCGGTCAGCCGCATATCCTGGCGCGCTTTATGGCGGCCGACTCTCACCACACCATCGTTCATGCGCGTCGCATCAGTATGACGTGGATGATCCTCTGCCTGGCAGGGGCGTGCGCGGTGGGCTTCTTTGGCATTGCATACTTCAACAACAACCCGGCGCAGGCGGGAGCGGTAAACCAGAACGCCGAGCGTGTGTTTATCGAGCTGGCGCAGGTGCTGTTTAACCCATGGATTGCCGGTATTCTGCTCTCCGCTATTCTGGCGGCGGTGATGTCCACCCTGAGCTGCCAGCTGCTGGTCTGCTCCAGTGCGATCACCGAAGACCTCTACAAGGCATTCCTGCGTAAAGGCGCAAGCCAGAAAGAGCTGGTGTGGGTAGGGCGCTTCATGGTGCTGGTGGTGGCGCTGGTGGCCATTGCGCTGGCGTCGAACCCGGAAAACCGCGTGCTGGGTCTGGTGAGCTACGCGTGGGCGGGCTTTGGTGCGGCGTTTGGTCCGGTGGTGCTGTTCTCCGTGATGTGGTCGCGTATGACCCGTAACGGCGCGCTGGCGGGGATGATTATTGGTGCGGTCACGGTTATCGTCTGGAAACAGTTCGCGTGGCTGGGTCTGTACGAAATTATCCCGGGCTTCATCTTCGGCAGTCTCGGTATTGTGGTCTTTAGCCTGCTGGGTAAAGCGCCGTCTGCCTCCATGCAGAAACGCTTTGCGGAAGCGGATGCCCATTACCACACTGCGCCGCCGACGAAGCTCCAGGCTGAGTAATTTTTCTTCCTGCACACTGTAAGCCGGGTGAGCGTCAGCGCCACCCGGCTTTTTTCTTGCCAAAATCCGTAATTTACGGTGATATCGCTGCACTTATAACAATGAGGATAGCGAAGCATGACAATCAAAACAGGGTTACTGGCAGCGGCATTCCTGATGCTGGCTGGCTGTACGGCACCGTCGCAGCATACGGCGACTGACACCTGCAAAGTGGATAACCAGATGCAGCAGACCACGCTTTATTTCGGCTTAAATCGTCCGGCCGGGGCGCAGATCACCCCCGACGAGTGGCAGCAGTTTGTTGACCGGGACGTGACGCCGCGTTTTCGTGATGGCTTAACGGTGTTTGATGCGCGCGGACAGTGGCTGGGCAACGACGGTAAAGTGGCGCGTGAGCCGAGCAAGGCGTTGATGCTGATCCACGGAAAAGATGCGCAGAGCGAGAAGAACATTGAGGCGTTACGCGGTATCTATAAATCCCGCTTTGCGCAGGAGTCGGTGATGCGGGTCGATCAGCCGGTGTGTGTGCAGTTTTAAAGAAAACGGCGGGATAACCCGCCGTTGTTGCATCGTAGGCCGGGATCGCTGCGCGCCACCCGGCATCACATCACAATACCAGGCCCGCAAAGCTCGCCGACAGCAAACTCACCAGCGTCGCGCCATACACCAGACGCAGACCAAACCGCGACACCACGTTGCCCTGCTGCTCGTTCAGGCCCTTGATTGCACCTGCGACAATACCGATGGAGGCGAAGTTGGCGAACGACACCAGGAACACGGATAAAATCCCCAGCCCGCGCGGTGACATCTGATGCGCAATTTTTTGCAGCTCAATCATCGCCACAAATTCATTCGCTACCAGCTTAGTTGCCATAATACTGCCGGCATTTAAGGCATCGCTCAGCGGAATACCCACCAGCCACGCCAGCGGATAAAACACATAGCCCAGGATCTGCTGGAAGCTCATACCAAATACGCTGGAGAAGAGGGCGTTAATGGCGCTTATAAGCGCAATAAAGCCAATCAGCATCGCCAGAATAATCATCGCCACTTTAAAACCGGCCAGAATATACTCGCCCAGCATTTCGAAGAAGCTCTGGGATTCATGCAGTTTTTCGAGCTTAATATCCGGCTCCGCTTCCGGGCGAACCGGGTTGATGACGGAGAGAATAATAAAGGTGCTGAACATGTTCAGAATGAGCGCCGCCACCACAAATTTAGCGTCGAGCATGGTCATATAGGCACCGACAATCGACAGGGAGACGGTCGACATGGCCGTGGCCGCCATGGTGAACAGACGACGTGACGAGAGATCGCCCAGTACGCCCTTGTAGGCAATAAAGTTTTCAGACTGTCCGAGGATCAGCGAACTCACCGCGTTAAAGGATTCCAGCTTGCCCATGCCGTTCAGTTTTGACAGCAGCGTGCCAATCAGCCGAATAAAAATCGGCAGAATGCGCCAGTGCTGAAGAATACCAATGAGTGCGGAGATAAAAATAATCGGGCAAAGCACGCCGAGGAAAATGAACGCCAGCCCTTTTTCACCCATTCCGCCAAAGACGAAATTGGTCCCTTCGCCGGCAAATTTGAGCAGTGATTCAAAGAAACCGGAGATGTATTTAATCAGGAATAACCCGCTTTCGGCGTGCAGGAAAAAGAACGCCAGCGCAATTTCAATAACGATCAGCTGTAAAACAAAGCGAATGCGAATTTTTCGGCGGTCAAAACTTACCAGCCAGGCAAGCGCAAGAATAATCACCAGCGCCAGCAGGAAATGGACAATCTTAAACATGGTTTATTTTCGGTTAGTTTGCGAGGCGGATATTTAGCCACAGCGCTGATTAACCGTAAATGGGCATTTTCGTTATACCTTATAAACCGGAACATCACGAGCGCAACTATTACCCCGCGATGCGTTTACAACTCGTCATCAAAAACCACACATTTCGCTTGTTTTTCTTATCGCCGTAATGATAATCACTATCACAAGAATTTACCTTTCTTTGCATCAGTTGACCGCGATAAACGTTTAAGGTGTCTGCATGTTTGTTCCATTTCTCATTATGTTACGCGAAGGCCTGGAAGCGGCCCTCATTGTTAGCCTCATCGCCAGTTATCTGAAGCGAACCCAGCGCGGACGCTGGATTGGGGTGATGTGGATAGGGGTTTTCCTCGCCGCTGCGCTCTGTCTGGGCCTGGGCATTCTGATCAATGAAACCACCGGTGAATTCCCGCAGAAAGAGCAGGAGCTGTTCGAAGGTATCGTTGCCGTGATAGCGGTGGTGATCCTCACCTGGATGGTGTTCTGGATGCGTAAAGTCTCGCGTAACGTGAAGGTGCAGCTGGAGCAGGCGGTAGATAATGCCCTGCAGAAGGGAAATCATCACGGCTGGGCGCTGATCATGATGGTCTTTTTCGCCGTGGCGCGTGAAGGCCTGGAATCCGTTTTCTTCCTGCTGGCTGCCTTTCAGCAGGATGTGGGGATCTGGCCACCGCTGGGGGCGATGCTGGGGCTGGCAACGGCCGTGGTGCTGGGTTTCCTGCTCTACTGGGGTGGCATTCGCCTGAACCTGGGGGCCTTCTTTAAATGGACCAGCCTGTTCATTTTGCTGGTGGCCGCAGGGCTGGCGGCAGGGGCGATTCGCGCTTTCCATGAGGCGGGTCTGTGGAACCACTTCCAGGATGTGGCGTTCGATCTTAGCAATGTTCTTTCTACCCATTCACTGACCGGCACGCTGCTCGAAGGGATCTTCGGCTATCAGGAAACGCCAAGCGTCAGTGAAGTGGCGATGTACTTTATCTATCTTATTCCGGCGCTGGCGCTGTTCTTTATGCCATCGCGCCCCAGCGCTCAGCCGTCGCGTACTGCGCCCTGATGTGCT
The DNA here is from genome assembly GCF_000025565.1 of Enterobacter cloacae subsp. cloacae ATCC 13047. Classification (NCBI taxonomy): domain Bacteria; kingdom Pseudomonadati; phylum Pseudomonadota; class Gammaproteobacteria; order Enterobacterales; family Enterobacteriaceae; genus Enterobacter; species Enterobacter cloacae. The sequence continues at coordinate 2,656,490 of NC_014121.1, read as the reverse complement.
TACTGTAGTTACAACATACTTTTAAAAGGGAAGGGTCATGGCAATTCAATTTCGTCGTAGTGCGTTACAGGTTGGTGTGGCAGCGCTTGTTGCTTCTGCCTTCGCCGCTCAGGCTGCTGATATTCCACAGGTCAAGGTGACGGTGAATGATAAGCAGTGTGAGCCGATGACCATTACGGTCAACAGCGGTAAGACACAATTTATTATTCAGAACCACAGCCAGAAAGCGCTGGAGTGGGAAATTCTCAAAGGCGTGATGGTCGTGGAAGAGCGCGAAAATATCGCGCCGGGCTTTAGCCAGAAAATGACGGCTAACCTGCAGCCGGGTGAATATGACATGACCTGCGGTCTGCTGACCAACCCGAAAGGTAAGCTCATCGTTAAGGGGAATGCCACAGCGGATGCCGCGAAAGGCACGGCCCTGCTGAGCCTGGGCGATGCCATCACCGCTTATAAAGCGTATGTCATCAAAGAGACGGCAGACCTGGCAGCGGGAACCAAAGCCTTTACGGATGCGGTGAAAGCGGGCGATATCGACAAAGCGAAATCCCTGTATGCGCCCACCCGTCAGCACTACGAGCGCATTGAGCCGATTGCGGAGCTGTTCTCCGATCTTGATGGCAGCATTGATGCCCGTGAAGACGATTACGAGCAGAAAGCGGCCGATCCAAAATTCACCGGCTTCCACCGTCTGGAGAAAGCCCTGTTTGGCGATAACTCTACCAAAGGGATGGAGAAGTATGCCGATCAGCTCAACAGCGACGTGCTGGAGCTGCAAAAGCGCATCAGCGAGCTGGCCTTCCCGCCATCTAAAGTGGTGGGCGGTGCGGCCGGACTGATTGAAGAAGTGGCCGCCAGCAAAATCAGCGGTGAAGAAGATCGCTACAGCCACACTGATCTGTGGGATTTCCAGGCGAACGTCGATGGCGCACAGAAAATTGTTAACCTTCTGCGCCCACAGCTGCAAAAAGAGAACAGCGAGCTGCTGGCAAAAGTGGATGCCAACTTTAAGAAAGTCGACACCATTCTGGCGAAGTACCGCACCAAAGACGGGTTTGAAACCTACGACAAACTGACCGACGCCGACCGTAACGCGCTGAAAGGCCCGATTACCACCCTGGCGGAAGATCTCTCCCTGCTGCGTGGCGTACTGGGTCTGGACTAAGCACGATGAACAAGCATGACGAATACGACGTGGCAGAACCGTCACGTCGTCGGTTGTTGAAAGGGGTAGGGGCGCTGGGGGGCGCATTTGCCCTGGCCGGAGGGTGTCCGGTGGCGCATGCGGTAAAACCGCAAAGTGCGCCCGGTACGCTGTCACCGGATGCCCGTATGGAGACGCAGCCTTTCTATGGCGAGCATCAGGCGGGCATTCTGACACCACAGCAGGCCTCCATGATGCTGGTGGCCTTTGATTCGCTGGCAAGTGATAAAGCTGACCTGGAGCGCCTGTTTCGCCTGCTCACCACCCGCATCGCGTTTCTGACTGCAGGGGGACCGGCGCCAGAAACGCCAAATCCACGACTGCCGCCTATGGACTCGGGGATCTTAGGGTCGTTCATCGCCCCGGATAATCTGACCATTACGGTGTCGCTGGGCGAATCGCTGTTTGATGAACGTTACGGGCTGGCAAAACAGAAGCCGAAAGCGCTGCAAAAAATGACGCGTTTCCCGAATGACTCGCTGGATGCTGCTCTCTGCCACGGCGATCTGCTCCTGCAGATTTGCGCTAACACGCAGGACACGGTGATCCACGCTCTGCGGGATATCATCAAACACACGCCTGATCTGTTGAGCGTGCGCTGGAAGCGGGAAGGGTTTATCTCTGACCATGCTGCCCGCAGCAAAGGCAAAGAGACGCCGGTGAACCTGCTGGGCTTTAAGGATGGCACCGCCAACCCGGACAGCAGCAACGGCGAGCTAATGAAAGAGGTCGTCTGGGTCACAGCCGATCAGGGTGAGCCTGCCTGGGCCGTCGGCGGGAGCTATCAGGCGGTGCGGGTGATTCAGTTCCATGTGGAATTCTGGGATCGCACGCCGCTTAAAGAGCAGCAGACGATCTTTGGCCGTGACAAGCAGAGCGGGGCGCCGCTTGGCATGAAGCACGAGCATGATGTGCCGGATTACGCCAGCGATCCTAATGGCAATACCATTGCGCTGGACAGCCATATCCGGCTGGCGAACCCGCGCACCAAAGAGACGCAGTCAAGCCTGATGATGCGCCGGGGCTATAGCTACTCGCTGGGGGTGACCAATTCCGGTCAGCTGGATATGGGGCTGCTGTTTGTCTGCTATCAGCACGATCTGGAGAAGGGTTTCCTCACCGTGCAGAAGCGGTTAAACGGCGAAGCGCTGGAAGAGTACGTTAAACCTATCGGCGGCGGCTATTTCTTCGCGCTGCCCGGCGTGCGCGATTCGAACGCCTGGCTCGCGCAAGGGCTGATAGAAGCCTGATAATTGTCCCTGCGATAGTTCGCGGGGACATTATTTTTTCATATGACTATCCCTCTGTTATATTTCTGTAATATTCCTGTATGAGACTGTTTTCAACTGCAGGAGCAGTCTTAAAAGTTGCATTCAGGTAAAATAAATGTTGCATTTATGATAATCCCTGATGTACTTAAGATAAGACAGCGGTAGTTCCCGGCAGTGATGCTGAATCACTATGGAGATCGCGAATGGTATCGTCCTGTACTGGACAAGGTAAACACAACAACCGCAGTACCCGGCGCGGAGGCTCAGACTCCGGCAGCGATTTCCTCACCACTAAATTTTCCCCTTCTATTCAGAAACCAGATTCTACCGACGTGCAGAATGGTGCGCGTAGCTATTCTGTATCGTCATCCGGCAAGGCAAGCAATGGCTTACAAGGAAGCCAACCCTCTGATGTTCGTGCGCATAATCGTGCCGAAACTGGCGCGTGTGATGAATACCAACAACTCAAGGTGCTATCCATGGGAAGACAAAAAGCAGTGATCAAAGCTCGTCGCGAAGCAAAACGTGTGCTGAGACGGGATTCACGTAGTCATAAACAGCGTGAAGAAGAATCGGTCACCTCGCTTGTGCAGATGAGTGGCGTAGAAGCAATTGGCATGGCGCGGGACAGCCGTGATAATTCCCCAATTGTGGCGCGCAATGAGGCTCAGGCGCACTACCTGAATGCTATCGAGAGTAAACAGCTCATCTTTGCAACCGGTGAAGCCGGATGCGGGAAAACCTGGATCAGTGCAGCCAAAGCAGCGGAGGCCCTGATCCATAAGGACGTGGAGAGAATTATTGTTACCCGTCCGGTACTGCAAGCTGATGAAGATCTCGGCTTCTTACCCGGTGACATATCGGAGAAGTTTGCCCCTTACTTCAGGCCCGTTTATGACGTGCTGGTGAAGCGACTGGGTGCATCCTTTATGCAGTACTGCCTGCGACCAGAGATTGGCAAGGTGGAAATCGCGCCGTTCGCCTATATGCGCGGACGTACATTTGAAAATGCGGTCGTCATTCTTGACGAGGCTCAGAATGTGACCGCTGCGCAAATGAAGATGTTCTTAACGCGCCTCGGGGAGAACGTGACGGTTATCGTCAATGGCGATATTACCCAGTGCGACCTGCCATCCGGCGTGAAATCCGGCTTGAGCGACGCCATGTCACGTTTTGAGGAAGACGACATGATTGGGGTAGTACGCTTTACCAAAGAAGATTGTGTGCGGTCGGCGCTGTGCCAGCGCACGCTGGAAGTCTATTCCGACTGACGGTAAAACATCGCCGTTTTACCGCTCACCTGTCATCCCTTCCCGGCGTAATGCCGGGAAGCTTCTTTTATTTCTTCTCACGACTCGCGTCTGGTTGTCTTTTAAAAGATTGCCTGTCTTGCGGAATTGATCATGTCGGTTATTCATTTTTGACGCTGGTTTTTTATCACGCTCAGCGAAATGTGATGTGTATTTATAATATCCACAAAGTACCCATGAATATCATGATCGCGCTAATTGTTCGCTCAAATTTAAACGTGAATGTTGTCACATAATGTTACTAAGATGTGAAAATTAAGTTGGTGTATTGTGTCTAATTCTCTATGTTTCGTACTGATTCAAACAACATTCTAACAAGAAAATCCCATGGGGAACCGTTTCCCTGGAACATCACGTTGAGGGTCATACATGAACGAACTGGTTGGTGCAATTAACGGTGTTATCTGGAGCCCGGCGTTAATATTTTTATGTCTGGGTGTCGGCCTCTATTTCTCATTACGTAGTCGTTTTTTGCAGTTACGTCATATAAAACATATGATTACCTTGATGTTCCAGGGGCGTCCTACCGATGCTGGCGTATCGTCGTTCCAGGCACTGACGATGACGCTGGCAGGGCGTGTAGGGACCGGGAACATTGCTGGCGTCGCCACCGCTATCACCTTCGGTGGACCGGGCGCACTTTTCTGGATGTGGATGGTGGCGTTTTTGGGGGCCAGCTCTGCGTTTGTGGAATCTACGTTGGGCCAGGTTTATAAAGAAAAAATCAACGGTGAATATCGTGGCGGTCCTGCCTTTTATATTGAAAAAGGCTTAGGCGTTAAATGGTATGCATGGTTATTTGCCATCGTCACCATTTTCTCCTGCGGTTTATTAATGCCAGGGGTACAAGCAAACTCGATTGGTGCCAGCCTGGAGATTGCATTTGGGCTTGATCCAAATGTCACGGCGGCACTACTTGCCGTACTGTTAAGCTTTATTATTTTCGGTGGTGTGAAAAGGATCGCCAGTTTTAGCAGTATGGTCGTTCCGTTTATGGCGCTCGGCTATATTATTGTGGCTTGCGTTATTATCGCGATTAATATTACTGAGCTTCCTGGTGTGATTCTTTTGATCTGGAAAAGCGCTTTTGGTCTGGAAGCTGGTTTTGGTGCCATTCTTGGTCAGGCTATCATGTGGGGCGTTAAGCGCGGAGTCTATTCCAACGAGGCGGCGCAAGGTACCGGGCCGCATGCGTCATCTGCGGCGGCAGTGAGCCATCCGGTGAAGCAGGGGCTGGTTCAGGCTTTCTCGGTCTATATCGACACGCTGTTTGTCTGCTCGGCGACCGGGTTTATGCTGTTGATCACCGGTCTGTATAACGTGCAGGGCATTGACGGTGCTGCACTCTATACCGGTATTTCCGGCGTGGCAGCAGGGCCTGGCTATGTGCAGACGGCAATGGAAAGTATGATGCCAGGCTTTGGTAATTACTTTGTTGCTGTTGCGCTGTTCTTCTTTGCCTTCACGACCATTATTGCTTACTACTATATTGCTGAAACTAATATCGCCTTCATCAACCGTAAAATTCACCGTCCATGGCTGACATTCGTTCTCAAATTATGCCTGATGGCTTCAACGGTATATGGCACAGTCCGCACGGCGGATCTGGCATGGGGGCTGGGGGATATTGGGGTAGGGCTGATGGCATGGCTCAACATTATTGCCATTGTGCTTTTACATAAAAAAGCGTTTGCCAGCCTTAAAGATTATGAAATTCAGAATGCGCAGGGGGTGGATCCGCACTTTGACCCGATTCGACTGGGGATTAAAAATGCGGATTACTGGCTGGAAGAGCGTAAAGATGAACCTGCTGCAAATCCAGAACAGACGACTTCTGTCGTGAGAGAGCAGAACGCAGGGAAACTGAACAATTAATCGTGGTAGCCCGTATTGCTATACGGGCTCAGACAGCTGGCAATGTGCGCTTTGTGGGTTTCGCCCGGCGGCGCTACGCTTGCACGGGCCTACGAGGCTTGTCGGCGGGATAAGGCGACTATAAAAGAAAAAAGCCCGTACTTTCGTACGAGCTCTTGTCTTGAATATGGCGGTGAGGGGGGGATTGACTCGCTTCGCTCGCCCTTCGGGCAGCCTGTTCGCTGCGCTCGCAGTCTGTCCAACTGGCTGTCGCCAGTTGTCGAACCCCGGTCGGGGGTTCTCATCCCCCCCTTTCGGAGACTATAAAAGAAAAAAGCCCGTACTTTCGTACGAGCTCTTGTCTTAAATATGGCGGTGAGGGGGGGATTCGAACCCCCGATACGTTGCCGTATACACACTTTCCAGGCGTGCTCCTTCAGCCACTCGGACACCTCACCATATTGTTTTGCTGCCTGACCGCTTGGGGGGCAACGGGGCGCTACTATAGGGAGTTGCGCTAAAACGGTCAAGCAGATTTTCAGCTTTAGTGCGTGTTCGGTTAAGTCTTAATCAGCTTTGGTCACAGCACGGGCGCTTAACGCTGTGAATCGAGCGCTTCGCTGTTTTTCACCACTTCCTGCGCCTTACCGTAGCTCTCGATCAGCAGCTGGTACGCCGGGAAAATGTGCGTGTAGACTTCTGCCCACTCGGCCGCATCTTCACGGTTCCATGTCCGCTGGATCTCAGAGGCAACGGCCGCCGTATCCATTGGCACCACGCCCGCCTGCACCACACGGGCCAGGGTGATCTCCTGCGCCATTTTGCTGTAAGTACCGGACGCATCAATCACCGCAAAGACTTTATAGCCATCCGCCACTGCGCTAATCGACGGAAATGCCATGCAGACGCTGGTGATGGTACCGGCGATAATCAACGTCTTACGTCCGGTGGCTTTAACCGCAGCCACAAATTCCGGGTTATCCCAGGCGTTGATCTCCCCTTTACGTGCCACATACCGTGCATGCGGCGCGTTGGCATGAATTTCCGGGATGAGCGGACCGTTCGGGCCCTGCGGGACGGAAGCGGTGGTGATCACCGGGATGTTCGCAAGCGTCGCGATTTTCGCCAGAGCCGCCGCACGGGCACGCAGCTCTGGCATCGGCATATCGCCGACGGTCTGGAAGAGGCCACTCTGGTGGTCGATAAGCAACATCACCGCATCGTTCACATCAATGATCGGACGTGCTCCATTAAAGTTGGCAGGTGTAGACATGTTCATCTCCTTTATTACGGTTAGATCTGGCCGAAACGGCCGGAGTTGAAATCACGAATGGCTTCATTGATTTCGGTTTTACTGTTCATCACGAACGGGCCGTAGCCCACAATCGGTTCATTCAGCGGCGCACCGGCCATCAGCAGTACTTTGGCATCGCTGCTGGCTTCCAGGTGTAACCTGTCACCTTCCTGACTCATGACCACCAGCTGTGCTTCTCCCGCGTGAGCCGTACCGTTCACCGTGACATGGCCTTCCAGCACCACCAGCGCCGTGCTCCAGCCCTCTGGCTGACTGAGCGTGACGTGGCTGCCCTGGTTGAGGGCAATGTCCCACACGTTCAGCGGCGAGAAGGTATGCGCCGGGCCGCTAACATCGTCGTAGTGACCAGCGATAACCCGCAGCGAGCCGCTGTTGTCGGGCAGCGTGACCACCGGGATATCGGCTTTGGTAATGCTCTGATAGCCCGGCGTGGCCATTTTGTCTTTCGCCGGCAGGTTGACCCAAAGCTGCATCATCTTGAGTTCTCCGCCTTTGTGCGCGAACGCGCTGGAGTGGAACTCTTCATGCAGAATGCCTGCACCGGCTGTCATCCACTGCACGTCGCCCGGACCAATGACGCCGCCTCTGCCGGTGGAGTCGCGATGCTCCACTTCGCCGGAATAGACAATGGTGACCGTTTCAAAACCACGATGCGGATGCTCGCCCACCCCGCGTTTTGTGCCGTCCACCGGGAAGGTATGTGGGCCTGCGTAGTCCAGCAGTAAGAACGGGCTCAGCGACTCGCCGTGTGTCTGATAAGAAAACATCGAACGCACCGGGAAACCATTGCCAACCCAGTGTTGACGGGGGGCGGTATAGACGCCTGTTACGTTTTTCATGATGAACTCCTGATGTTCTGTTGATGTAATTAGCTTATATTCAGAGTTAATGTTCCGGTAGAGAGTGAAAATGGCATTCACTGTTCTGAAAATAGAACGATGAGGATTTATGCAGGATCTCAATGACTTTGTGTGGTTTGTGAAAGTGGTCGACTACGGTGGTTTTGCAGCAGCAGGGCGGGCACTCGATCTGCCTAAGTCCAGACTGAGCCGCCGTATTGCGCAGCTTGAAGAGCGGCTCGGCGTGCGGTTAATTCAACGTACAACGCGACAATTTACGGTAACGGAGGTCGGGCAGACGTTCTATCAACACTGCAAAGCCATGATGGTTGAAGCGGAAGCAGCGGAAGAAGCCGTGGCCGCGCTGCAGGCGGAACCGCGCGGTATCGTCAGGCTCACCTGTCCTGTCACGTTGTTGCATGTGCATGTTGGCCCGATGCTGGCGCGCTTTATGGTGCGCTATCCCGGGATCAACCTTCAGCTGGAAGCAACGAACCGGCGGGTGGATCTGGTGGGGGAGGGTGTGGATGTGGCGATCCGCGTGCGTCCCCGTCCGTTTGATGACAGCGATCTGGTATTACGGGTGCTTGCCGACCGGGGACATTGCCTGGTCGCGGGCCCGGCCTTGATTGAACGCCTGGGAAAACCGTCGATGCCGTCAGAACTCAGCGCCTGGCCCGGGTTGAGTATGGGCGAGGGTAAGCATATCCATAAATGGCAATTATGCGGCCCGGAAGGCGCGAAAGCAGAAATCCATTTTACCCCGCGCCTGATTACCACCGACATGCTGGCGCTGCGTGAAGCGGCCATGGCGGGCATCGGTGTGGTGCAACTGCCGATACTGATGGTGAAAGATCAGCTGGCATCAGGAGAGCTGATTCGGGTGCTGGAGGCGTGGGAGCCAAAAAGAGAAGTGATTCATGCGGTTTATCCATCAAGACGCGGATTACTGCCGTCCGTCAGGGCGCTGGTGGATTTTCTTACAGAAGAGTATGCACGGATGGTTGAAGAGTAGCTTTATGTAGGTCGGGTAAGCACAGCGCCACCCGACATGAAGAGCGTAGGGGGCTCAAGGTTCTCATCCCCCTTTTCGGAGACTATAAAAGAAAAAAGCCCGTACTTTCGTACGAGCTCTTGCCTTGAATATGGCGGTGAGGGGGGGATTCGAACCCCCGATACGTTGCCGTATACACACTTTCCAGGCGTGCTCCTTCAGCCACTCGGACACCTCACCATATTGTCATCCCGTTGTTGTCGGGACGGGCGCTAATGTAAGGAAAAGCCGAACAGCCGTCAACACACTTTTTCAGTAAATTAGCGCATTTAGACAAACTTCAAACAACATGATTCTTAAATGTGCTGAAAGCGCCTTTTTTATCGGCAACGCGGTCCGGCGATAAATTTGTTATGCTGGCAATCCAGTTGAAAATGAAAATAAAACAGCGCAAAAAAGGCAGGAATGAGTATGGATATTATCTTCTATCACCCCACTTTTGATACGGCTTACTGGATTAAGGCACTTTCGGCAGCGTTACCGGGGGCGCGTGTGCGTGAATGGAAGCGCGGTGATAACGAACATGCAGACTACGCGCTGGTGTGGCATCCCCCGGTCGAGATGCTCCAGGGGCGCAAGCTGAAGGCCGTTTTTGCCCTCGGCGCCGGTGTGGATTCCATTCTGAGCAAACTGAAAGCGCACCCTGAAATGCTGCCGGAGGAAATCCCCCTGTTCCGCCTGGAAGATACCGGCATGGGCCAGCAAATGCAGGAATATGCCGTGAGTCAGGTGCTGCACTGGTTCCGACGTTTTGACGATTATCAGGCCTTAAAACTGCAATCCCGTTGGGAGCCGCTGCCGGAATATCAACGTGAAGAGTTTACCATCGGTATTCTCGGGGCGGGCGTGCTCGGCTCAAAAGTGGCCGAAGCGCTGGCACCGTGGGGCTTCCCGCTGCGCTGCTGGAGCCGCAGCCGCAAGAACTATCCTGGCGTTGAGAGTTTTGCCGGAACAGATGAACTCCCGGCGTTTCTGAAGGGGACGCGCGTACTGATCAATCTGCTGCCGAATACGGCGGAAACGGTCGGCATTATTAATAGCGCGCTTATGAATCAGCTGGCCGATCAGAGTTACGTGATGAATCTGGCGCGCGGGGTTCATCTGGTGGAAGCCGATCTCCTCAAAGCTCTTGATGGTGGCAAGGTGAAAGGCGCGATGCTGGATGTGTACAGCCGCGAGCCGTTGCCGGCAGAGAGCCCGCTGTGGGCACATCCGCGCGTGGCGATGACCCCACACGTTGCCGCTGTGACGCGTCCGGCAGAGGCGGTGGCCTATATTACGCACACCATCAGTGAGATAGAGCAGGGCAACGCGGTGACCGGGCAGGTCGACAGAACGCGCGGCTACTGAGTGAAACCCGGCGTTAGCCGGGTTTTTGCTAATAATCGCAGCAGATAACTGCTATCCTTTGGAAAAACCGCAAAGGAGAGAGAGATGTATCCCGTTGACCTGCATATGCACACCGTCGCCAGCACCCACGCGTATAGCAACCTCCATGATTACATTGCACAAGCGAAGCTCAAGGACATCAGGCTTTTTGCGATCACCGATCATGGCCCGGATATGGCGGATGCGCCGCACTACTGGCATTTTGTGAATATGCGGATCTGGCCACGCTTGGTGGACGGTATTGGGATACTGCGTGGCATTGAGGCGAACATTAAAAATACCGACGGTGAGATCGACTGCACCGGCCCGATGCTGACATCTCTTGACCTTATTCTCGCCGGTTTCCATGAACCTGTCTTTGCGCCTCAGGATAAAGAGACCAACACCGCGGCGATGATTGCCACCATTGCCAGCGGCAACGTGCATATTATTAGCCACCCCGGCAACCCGAAGTACCCAATCGATATTCAGGCTGTCGCGCAGGCGGCAGCGACGCATCACGTGGCGCTGGAGATTAACAACTCCTCCTTCGTGCACTCGCGTAAGGGCAGTGAAGCGAACTGCCGCGAAGTGGCGGCCGCAGTGCGTGATGCAGGAGGCATGGTGGCGCTGGGTTCAGATTCCCATACTGCGTTCACACTGGGTGATTTCAGCGAGTGCCTGAAAGTGCTGAATGATGTTAACTTCCCGGAAGCGCAAATCCTGAACGTGACCCCTCGTCGCATGCTCGATTTCCTTGAGTCGCGCGGAATGGAACCGATTGCCGAATTTGCCGATCTTTAATTGTGTAATGGAATAAAAAAATGAATGAGTTTTCCATCCTTTGCCGCGTGCTGGGTACGCTGTACTACCGCCAGCCTCAAGACCCGCTGCTGGTCCCGCTCTTTACATTAATTCGTGAAGGGAAACTGGCGCAGAACTGGCCGCTGGAACAGGATGATTTACTGGAGCGCCTGCAGAAAAGCTGCGACATGCAGCAAATCTCCACAGATTACAACGCGCTGTTTGTGGGGGAAGAGTGCCGTGTTTCACCTTACCGCTCTGCCTGGCAGGAAGGGGCAACGGAAGCGGAAGTGCGCGCTTTTCTTTCAGAGCGCGGCATGCCGCTGACCGACACGCCTGCCGATCATATCGGTACGCTGCTGCTGGCCGCATCCTGGATTGAGGACCACGCCGGTGACGATGAGAACGAAGCCATCGAAACCTTGTTCGAAATGTACCTGCTGCCGTGGGTCGGGACATTCCTTGGGAAAGTTGAAGCGCATGCCACCTCGCCATTCTGGAGAACGCTGGCTCCCCTGACGCGTGACGCCATCGCTGCAATGTGGGATGAGCTGGAAGAAGAGAATGAAGAGTGATCATGATCACATTAGTTCTGCAACGCAACGCATCATCTTGCATATAATGTGCTTCTGATCTCATTTCCATGGCGCGCTTCTGCTAAGATGCGCGCCATGAACATATTACTTTGTATCGCACTCACAACAGGTATCCTCTCCGGACTTTGGGGATGGGTGGCCGTCTCTCTCGGACTGTTCAGCTGGGCTGGATTTCTCGGCTGCACGGCCTACTTCGCCTGCCCGCAGGGTGGGATCAAAGGGCTTTTTATCTCAGGCTGCACGCTGATGAGCGGCGTTATCTGGGCGCTGGTTATCATGAAGGGCAGTGCGCTCGCTCCGCATCTGGAGATCCTCGGCTATATCATGACGGGCGTGGTCGCCTTTTTGATGTGCGTTCAGGCAAAGCATCTGTTGCTGTCGTTTGTACCCGGCACGTTTATGGGGGCGTGTGCCACCTTTGCGGGGCAGGGTGACTGGAAGCTGGTGGTCCCCTCGCTGGCGCTGGGGTTGCTGTTTGGCTATGCCATGAAGAACAGTGGTCTGTGGCTGGCGGCACGACGAGAAAAAGCGCAAAACGTGCCAGCGGTGAGTGAATAAAAAAAGGCGAGATAACTATCTCGCCTTTTTTATGCGCGTCCTGTCAGGATTCCGGAGGAACCGACATATCGTGGTATTTCACCAGTACCGGGTTTTGCACGTCTGCTTTGTTTTGCAGATCCCACAGCCCGCGGTCGATACCATCATTTATCAGGAAGATAACTCCGGTTTCAATGGCTGACATCAGGCACATCATCACCGGCTCGTTAGAGGTATAACCGATTTCACCCTCCAGCAGACGCTGATAGTCAATGAAGCGGAACACCCCGGCCTGCACTTCATAAGAGAGTATGGTTTTGCTGGTGGTTACCGAAGAGAGCACTTCCCCGGTACTGACGTTAACGACACGCAGGTTAACGGCAATTTGGTCGAGCTGATACTGCGTATCTGCACCGATACCGAAATAACGTGCGCCAGCACCGCCAGATTTCACGTTACTTTCGTAACCGATAATCGACCCTTCAATCATAACGTTCGCCGCAGCCAGAGATTGCAACGGCATGCGGTTATTATCTGCAACGGTACCATTCTCCTGCGCCGCACGAATAATTTTTCGTTCATTTAACAGGTTTTGCAGCCCCTGACGTTCCAGAGGAATAAACCAGCGCGAATCTTTCAGCGCGGTCACCAGCATGGCGGTGGCGCTTTGCGGTACGGCCGTAGAGAAGTTACTTGCCGGGTAAGGTTTAAATTGCCCGGTTTCATCCTGAATGTTGTAGACGGAGACAAATATTTTACCTGTCGGGGCAGGCAAATGGGTTAAATCACGATAACTTTGAGCCCGAGGCATTAATGTCGGTTTTGCAGCTTCTTTAGGTGGAGCAGTTAAACAACCGCTCAATAAGCACACTGCAACAAGTATCAGGAAGCGCTGCATGATCGTTGTCCTTATTTTGGGGTTGTTCAAAAGTCAGTCGAGTTATTTTGTAAACCGGAAACCTGAATGGTTGAGGTTTTTCCGGTTTTACGATCGGTAACATTCAACTGGAGCTGCCCGTCCCTGTTGGCGATATCGACAATGAAGTCATTGGTCACCATGCGGCCGGGTTTGCCGGTGTTGATATTGGTCAGCAAACCGCCCAAAATTTGCGACTGGATCGCCTGGGTGAAGTTGTCCAGTGCAGATGGCGTATCCACGCTAAAATCCTTGAAGCTGGGATCTTTATAAGAATTTTGCGCCTGGGCTTCATTCAACATGAACGCCCCATTATTCGGGTTACCACCAAAGTTGGGATTACGGAACTGGAATGTCATATTCCCGGCCCAGCTTAATGGGGTGATGAGCATTATCGAAACAACTGCATATGCAATACGCATGACAGCCTCCGGATATAGGTTCGCTAGAACTCGTCTTTTGCTAAATCACTAGTGCTTAATAGCGCTTTGTCTATTTGCATGCGATTAATAGCGTCTTCTGATTGCGCCAGCGCCAAGGCTACGTTTTTATCGAAGTCTATTTTGGTGGGAAATAAAAATGTTTGATAAATAACGAACTGATTAGCCGTTATTGTTATCCAACTTCCCCATCGAGCACTGGGCCGCTCGTTGATTGTTATATTTCCAGGATACGTACTGTCCCATTTATCACTGAAGGCACGATAAAAATTGTGTCCGACAGAAGAGACGGTATGGTCCGTTAACAATCCGGGAACTTCGACCTCGACGGCCTTCAGGTTCCCGGCAGCGAGCAGAAAGCCCGCTGCGGCAATCCAACTCATGGTGCGTTTCATGTGATTAACGCCTGAGGTTATCGTTTGCCCATGAAACCGCCTGAGTTCGGTTTTTAACAGCTATCTTCTTGAAAAGATTATAAAGGTGCGTCTTTACCGTATTTTCGCTGATAAATAACGAACGGGCGATTTCAATATTTGAAGCACCAATGCGTAATTTGTTCAGGATCTCTTTCTCGCGGTGCGTTAGCAGTGCTGACTCTGAACTGTTGTAGCGGTAATTTCCGGAGTGCGTGATAAGGTAGCTGGCCAGCTTTTGCGAAAAATAACACTCTCCTCGCAAGATACCTTGCAGGCCTTCTACCACCCGATTCTCTTCTTCAGTGACGTAGAACACGCCATTGATATGCGGCCAACTTTCAATGTCCCGGAAAGGATACTCGTCAGGCGTATTCAATAATAACACGCGGATGTTATTGTTTTTCCTGCTCAAAGTATCTTGCCAGTAATGGATGAGCTTTTTATCCGCTTCCATCATATCGAAAAGAATAATGCTGCCAGGTGCAATATCATCGAAAGAACGTTGAATATTATGCAATTTTCCGTTCAGGGATAAAGATTGCTTTAAATGTTGTAATAAAGCGGTCGCCTGCAAAGAAGGTTTTGTGATCAACAGTAATGTATGACCATGTAAACTATGGACTTCATTATACATGATGAAACCCCACTTTTTTATGACACCTGGCAGTTGTCCTCCTGCGAAAAGAGGACACCAGAAGTACTGACAGATGTTGCGCTGCTGTGTGTAGAATCAAACCATAACCTCCACAGGGGAGGAAAATATAAAACGAATTTCGTACATCTAATTTCAATCTAGCTTTTACGAAGTTTAAAGCAAGTGTTAAACGTGTAACAAGATGTAAAAATCAATATTAATTTATGAATAAGTACCTTCTTGAAAGCCTTTAATTGATGAAAAAGTTGTACAGCTAAATAATGATGCACAGATTTTAAAAATCATACAAATATTTATATGCGACTGATTTTAATGTTTTTATGCTATTCTTTTTCAGAAATTTTAAAGTATGAGTTTCAAAAAAAATCTAACCTACGGAATGAATGCCGCTTCGCCTTAAGAAATCGCGTCTTGTGTCACACGTTAACGTTAATGTCATCCTGTCGTTACGTTTAACCCTTCCTCTCTCGCGTCGGAACAGCCGCTGCGATGTTTCACCCATTTGCGAGGGATAAGGCTTTATAAAAATTAAATGGCTTCGCTTATCGCTATTTTTGTTCAGGGATTACTACTTTGAGGTGACCTGAAAAATAAAAATAAGCCGCGCGGGTGAGATATTTAACGTGTTTCGGCAGACATACTCTTCACCGTAACGACGCGTTAATAAAATATGCGTTGTTCTAACCTGAAGTCTTTTAAAACAGCCAGGTCCAGGGTGGCAACATGAAAAACACATCGTTATTTATGATGTTTACATTACTGGGAGCGCCTGGGGTTGTCACCGCGGCGAATTCAGATTTGGCTACCTCTGAATATAACTTTGCGGTAAATGAATTAAGCCGTACATCATTAAATCAGGCAGCCATTATTGGTCAACAGGGTGTACTTAATGACGCTCAGGTGCGCCAGGACGGTTCAAAATTATTGTCCATCGTTTCCCAGGATGGGTCAGGTAACAGGGCGCGGGTTGATCAATCAGGGACTTATAATATTGCGTATATTGCTCAGAGCGGCTTTGCGAATGATGCAGATATTACGCAGGACGGATTTGGTAATAGTGCGAAAATTATCCAGAAAGGGTCGGGTAATAGGGCAAGCATCACGCAGTACGGTACACAGAAAAACGCAGTTGTAGTGCAAAAACAGTCGCAAATGGCAATTCGCGTTATTCAACGTTAGTTATTCGCGGCGACTTTAATCAATCCGATGGGGGTTTTACCATGAAATTTATCAAAGTGGCAGCTCTTGCAGCAATCGTCGTTTCTGGTAGTGCTATGGCCGGTCTCATTGATCAAGGTGGCTGGGGCCATGGACACGGTCATGGTCAAGGCGGTGATGGCCCAAATTCAACCCTGAATATTTACCAGAACGGTGGCGGTAACTCAGCTGTCGCCTTGCAGACCAATGCCAGAGATTCAACGCTGTCTATTAGCCAGAGTGGTGGCGGTAATGGCGCAGATGTTGGACAAGGTTCTGACGACAGCACCATCTCTCTGACTCAGAATGGTTTTGCCAACAGCGCAACGCTTGATCAATGGAACAGTCACGACTCTACAATGAATGTGAGCCAGTACGGTGGATTTAACGGCGCAATGGTTGATCAGACTGCGTCTAATTCTACGGTCAATGTTACCCAGATTGGTTTTGGTAACCACGCTGCAGCTTATCAGTATTAATACTGAAATCTGTGCTACAAAAAAACAGGGCCTCAGCCCTGTTTTTTTTCGGGAGTGCATCATGAATACCTTAATTCTCCTTGCCGCGCTTTCCAGTCAAATAACGTTTAACACATCGCAGCAGGGCGATATGACCACCATTATTCCCCAGGTTACGCTGACAACGCCGTGTGATTGTCAGGTACAAATCGTGGCTGAACGGGAAGGGCAGAGTGGCCAAAGTACATCACGCCAGCAAAACAGGCTTTTTATCCCCGCTAATCAGACGATCGATTTAATGCGGCTGAGTTTAAATATTGGTACGGGGGATACGGTGAACATTATTGTCACCGTCTCTGATGGTAAATCGCTTCATTTATCACAGCAGTGGTCACCGCCGGAGAAGAGGCTTTAATCATTCATAAAATCAATGATTTGCCAATGTGGCAGGCCTTCACCGTTGAGCTATGCTGATAACAGGAACTGAGCAACTAAGTTCCGGAACGTGAAACTACGTTTGCTTTAATGGAGCGCTTTTACCCCTCAAGGACGATTTTCATTGAGGAGTACATACACGTGACCAAATATATCGCTCAACTCGCTTCTGGTTTTAGTCTGCTCATTTCTCTTTTTGTAACCCCGGTTTTTGCGGCGACGGTTGTTGAGGGTGGGGTCATTCATTTTCGCGGCGCGATTGTCGCCGACCCCTGTGAAGTGACTGCACAAACGCGGCAGTTTGCGTTGTCATGCCCGGAAAATAACCGGATTCATACGCGCATGGTCAGTTATGAAGATGCACTTAATGGCCATGTGACCGATACCAGCCTCGCCACCCTCAGCATGAAGTACCTCAATCCTGAAAAAACGCTCGCGGTGGTACAAATTCAGTACCGCTGATGTGTGCTCTTCCGCTTTACGGCGGAAGAGGTTTTTCCCGATAGTTTTTTCTCTCGGGTACCTCTGCGATACACTTAAGAAAATGGCGGGAAGCAGAGGGTATTTATGAAACCGCAAATTGACGTTATTCATGGCGATATCACGACGATGCACGTTGATGTGATCGTCAATGCAGCCAATCCGTCACTGATGGGCGGCGGTGGCGTGGATGGCGCTATCCACCGGGCTGCCGGACCGCAACTGCTGGAAGCCTGCAAGACTGTGCGTCAGCAACAGGGGGAGTGCCCACCGGGTCATGCCGTTATTACGCTTGCGGGCGATCTTCCCGCGAAAGCGGTGATTCATGCCGTGGGGCCAATATGGCATGGCGGCGATCGGCATGAGGCGAGTATCCTCGAAGAGGCCTACCGAAACTGCCTGCGTCTGGCCGCTGATAATGGCTATAAAACCATGGCGTTTCCGGCCATCAGCACCGGAGTGTATGGCTATCCGAAAGCTGCCGCAGCGACGATTGCGGTAGACACCGTGTATCGTTACCTGTCGCTTAAACCGATGCCCGAAAAAGTGACATTTGTCTGTTTCGATGAGGAGACACTGCATCTTTATCAGCGGCTGTTGACCCAGCGCGGACAGGAATTAGAGATCTGAAACACACGCGGCGCACTGAGTGCGCCGCGTTTTTTTATGATGCTCTTACCTGCGGTTTCCCGGAGAAAAGGAAACGCAGAAGCGGTATCCGCAGGTGGATTTCGTAAAGCACGATGGCGATTCCAATCACAAAGACCAGCCCGGTAAAGAAGCCCAGCGTGTTGGAGGCGATATGCGGTGTGATATAGGCCCCGAAGAACAACGTCAGAGGGTGGTGCACCAGATAGATAAACAGCGAAGCATTGACGAAATAGGTCACGCGGCTGGACTTAAAATTAAGCAGTCGGTGGCCCAGCGCAAAGACCACATTCACCATCCACAGGCCCAGCAGCATGGTAATGACGCTCTCGGTTTCATACATCCACGCATCGCCGCTGCCGTAGCGCTGATTTAAAAGATAGGCCGCAAACGCGATGGCGGCACCAAAAGCACACCACGGTGAGGGCGTCGTAAACAGCGACTTAAGCTTCGGATAAATAAAGGCCAGCGCCCCGATTAAAAAGAAGGGGATGTAGAACAGCGACTGCATCACCACAAAATTGAATAATCCGTCGCTCAGAATCGGCGGATAGACAATAAACAGCGTCCGTCGCACTGCCGCATAGGCGATGCCCAGCAGCAAAAAGAGCAGCGACAGTTTTCCCAGGGTGATACTGGCGAAAAAGGCGTTAGCTTTGTCGCTTAAATGGCGGCGAAAGCGGCTAAAAATCAACACGCTGACCGTGGTAAGGACCACCAGCACCAGCAGGAACCAGAGGTGGGACACCAGCTCCCAAACCAGGGTGTTGTATTTTTCGTACAGCGACAGATTAGGCCAGTTCTCCGCTTTACCCTTTACGTACTGCAACATGATGAACTGCGGCAACGTCAGCAGAGGAATGGCGGTGAGCATCGGAATGCCGACGCGCTCCACGCGCACTTTCCACCAGCGCTTGATGGGGTAGCGCAGAAACAGCATATAAGAGAAATAACCTGAAATGACAAAAAACACCTGCATGCGGAAGGCGTGAATAAAGTCATTAAACAGCGTCAGCCACCAGGAGGGCATTTGACTATTAACATGCCAGGTGTGGCTGGAGTAAATCAGTGAAATGTGGAAGGGGATCCCCAATAGCATCAGCCATGCCCGGATCGAGTCGAGGAAGTATTCACGTTCTACAGGTGTTGTGCTCATATAACTTTGTGCATTCTCAGACTTTTCGCCTTATCCCTAAGACTCATAATGGTTACATTCGAAGCCAACCCTACACCAAGACCGACACCCTGTCTCCAGGATAAGCACGCAAAGTGAAAAGCGGGTTCTTTCATTTGCTTAATCCCTGAGCCAGCGAGCTGAACAAAGCGGTGATAATGTTGTCGGATTGCCTGAGTTTCCATTAAAATGGATCGGATCGATATAAGCACACAAAGGGGGAAGTGCTTACTTATTATGAAACATAAACCACAGATGATGAAAATGCGTTGGTTGGGTGCTGCAGTGGTGTTATCCCTGTATACCTCATCGGCACTGGCCTTTAACATCGACGATGTCGCAAAACAGGCAAAATCGATGGCAGGCAAGAGCTACGAAGCGCCGAAAAGTAACTTGCCCTCCGTTTTCCGCGACATGAAATATGCGGACTATCAGCAGATCCAGTTCAATCACGATAAAGCGTACTGGAACAATATTAAGACCCCGTTCAAGCTTGAGTTTTATCATCAGGGTATGTACTTCGATACCCCTGTAGCCATCAATGAAGTGACGGCAACGGCGGTACGTAAAATCAAATACAGCCCGGATTACTTCAATTTTGGCGATGTGCAGCACGACAAAGATACGGTTAAAGATCTGGGCTTTGCAGGCTTCAAGGTGCTTTACCCGATCAACAGCAAAGATAAAAACGACGAAATCGTCAGCATGCTCGGCGCCAGCTACTTCCGCGTTATTGGCGCGGGACAGGTGTACGGGCTTTCTGCGCGCGGCCTGGCTATTGATACCGCGCTGCCATCAGGTGAAGAATTCCCACGTTTCCGCGAGTTCTGGATCGAACGTCCAAAACCAACGGATAAACGTCTGACTATCTACGCACTGCTGGATTCCCCGCGTGCAACGGGCGCGTACCGCTTTGTGATCATGCCAGGGCGTGACACGGTGGTTGACGTGCAGTCTAAAGTCTACCTGCGCGACAAAGTGGGTAAACTGGGCGTTGCGCCGCTGACCAGTATGTTCCTGTTTGGGCCGAACCAGCCGTCACCGGCGACCAACTTCCGTCCTGAACTGCACGATTCCAACGGCCTGTCTATTCATGCCGGTAACGGTGAGTGGATCTGGCGTCCGCTGAACAACCCGAAACATCTGGCTGTCAGCAGCTTTGCGATGGAAAACCAGCAAGGTTTCGGTCTTCTGCAGCGTGGCCGTCAGTTCTCTCGCTTTGAAGATCTGGATGACCGCTACGACCTGCGTCCAAGCGCGTGGGTGACCCCGAAAGGTGACTGGGGCAAAGGGAAGATTGAACTGGTTGAAATCCCAACCAATGATGAAACCAACGATAACATCGTCGCTTACTGGACGCCGGATCAGCTGCCGGAAGCCGGGAAAGAGATGAACTTCAAATACACGATCACCTTTAGCCGCGACGAAGACAAACTGCATGCGCCGGATAACGCGTATGTCATGCAGACTCGCCGTTCAACGGGTGACGTGAAACAGTCTAATCTTATCCGTCAGCCTGACGGTACCGTCGCTTTCGTGGTGGACTTCACCGGCCAGGACATGAAGAAACTGGCGCCAGATACTGCCGTGACCGCCCAGGCCAGCATCGGTGATAACGGTGAGATCGTTGAGAACACCGTACGTTACAACCCGGTAACGAAAGGGTGGCGTCTGACCCTGCGCGTGAAAGTGAAAGATCCGAAACAGACCACTGAAATGCGCGCTGCGCTGGTCAGTAACGATCAGCCGCTGAGTGAAACCTGGAGCTATCAGCTACCTGCCAATGAATAATACATCTGAATATATTGATGCCATGCCGCTGACGGATATCGAAAAAGCGGCACTGCCTGAGAGCGACATCCGCGCGGTACATGCCGCGCTGGATGGGGAACATCGTCAGTTTTCACGTGATGACGATTCTCCGCTGGGGTCAGTGAAGGCACGTCTGGAGCAGGCATGGCCGGACTCGCTGGCAGAAGGGCAGTTGATTAAAGACGACGAAGGACGCGATCAGCTTCAGGCGATGCCGAAAGCAACGCGTTCTTCCATGTTCCCCGACCCCTGGCGTACCAACCCGGTTGGCCGCTTCTGGGATCGCCTGCGCGGGCGTGACGTGACGCCACGCTATCTGTCGCGTCTGACAAAAGAAGAGCAGGCCTCCGAACAGAAATGGCGTACCGTGGGGACGATCCGTCGCTACATTCTTCTGCTGCTGACGCTGGCGCAGACGGTTGTCGCAACCTGGTACATGAAGACGATTCTGCCTTACCAGGGCTGGGCGCTGATCAACCCGGCAGACATGATGGGCCAGGATATCTGGGTCTCCTTCATGCAACTGCTGCCGTATATCCTGCAAAGTGGCATTCTTCTGCTGTTCGCCGTTCTCTTCTGCTGGGTCTCGGCCGGTTTCTGGACCGCGCTGATGGGCTTCCTGCAGCTGCTGATGGGACGAGACAAATACAGCATTTCGGCGTCTACGGTCGGGGATGAACCCCTGAATCCTGAGCACCGTACGGCACTGATTATGCCTATCTGTAACGAAGACGTTGACCGCGTATTCGCGGGGCTGCGCGCAACCTGGGAGTCCGTTAAGGCGACCGGTAACGCCGCCCATTTCGACGTCTATATCCTGAGCGACAGCTACAATCCGGACATCTGCGTTGCTGAGCAAAAAGCTTGGATGGAGCTGATTGCAGAAGTACAGGGCGAAGGTCAGATCTTCTACCGTCGCCGCCGTCGTCGTGTGAAGCGTAAAAGCGGCAACATCGATGACTTCTGCCGTCGCTGGGGTAACCAGTACAGCTACATGGTGGTGCTGGACGCCGACTCGGTGATGAGCGGTGATTGTCTGAGCGGTCTGGTGCGTCTGATGGAAGCTAACCCGAACGCGGGTATCATCCAGTCTTCGCCAAAAGCGTCCGGCATGGACACGCTTTACGCGCGTTGCCAGCAGTTTGCCACCCGTGTTTACGGGCCGCTGTTTACTGCCGGTCTGCACTTCTGGCAGTTGGGTGAGTCCCACTACTGGGGTCACAACGCCATTATCCGCGTGAAGCCGTTTATCGAGCACTGTGCGCTGGCACCGCTGCCGGGCGAAGGTTCGTTTGCCGGCTCGATTCTGTCGCACGACTTCGTGGAAGCGGCGCTGATGCGTCGTGCAGGGTGGGGCGTCTGGATTGCCTACGATCTGCCTGGATCCTATGAAGAACTGCCGCCGAACCTGCTGGACGAACTTAAGCGTGACCGCCGCTGGTGTCACGGGAACCTGATGAACTTCCGTCTGTTCCTCGTGAAAGGGATGCACCCGGTTCACCGTGCGGTGTTCCTGACCGGCGTGATGTCTTATCTCTCCGCGCCGCTGTGGTTTATGTTCCTGGCGCTCTCCACGGCTCTGCAGGTGGTGCATGCGCTGACTGAGCCGCAGTACTTCCTGCAACCGCGTCAGCTGTTCCCGGTGTGGCCACAGTGGCGTCCGGAGCTGGCGATAGCGCTGTTTGCCTCCACCATGGTGTTGCTGTTCCTGCCGAAGCTGCTCAGTATCATTCTGATCTGGTGCAAAGGCTCGAAGGAGTATGGCGGTTTCTGGCGGGTAACGGTTTCACTGCTGCTGGAAGTGCTGTTCTCCGTGCTGCTGGCACCGGTGCGTATGCTGTTCCATACCGTGTTTGTGGTCAGCGCGTTCCTGGGCTGGGAAGTGGTCTGGAACTCACCGCAGCGTGATGATGACTCCACGCCGTGGGGTGAAGCCTTTATGCGTCACGGCTCGCAGCTGCTGCTGGGGCTGGTGTGGGCTGCTGGGATGGCATGGCTGGATCTGCGCTTCCTGTTCTGGCTGGCGCCGATTGTCTTCTCGCTGATCCTGTCGCCGTTTGTGTCGGTCATTTCAAGCCGCTCAACGGTTGGCCTGCGTACCAAACGCTGGAAGCTGTTCCTGATCCCGGAAGAGTATTCGCCGCCGCAGGTGCTGGTGGATACTGACACCTATCTGGAGCAGAACCGCCGTCGTACGCTGGATGATGGCTTTATGCACGCGGTGTTTAACCCGTCGTTTAACGCCCTGGCAACGGCAATGGCTACCGCGCGTCACCGTGCCAGTAAGGTGCTGGAGATTGCCCGCGATCGTCACGTTGAACAGGCGCTGAACGAGACGCCAGAGAAACTTAACCGCGACCGCCGTCTGGTGCTGTTAAGCGATCCGGTGACTATGTCGCGTCTGCACTACCGTGTGTGGTCTTCCCCGGAGCGCTACTCCTCGTGGGTGAACTACTACAACGATCTGAAGCTTAACCCGCTGGCGCTGAAGGCGAAGTAAGTGGCAACGTAGGGCGGGTAAGCAATGTGCCACCCGCCAGATAAAATACCGGCTTAAACGCCGGTATTTTTTTAGAGGTAACGGATGAAAATAATCATCGTCGTCATGATGGCATGTCTGCTGAGCGGCTGCGGCAGCATCATCAGTCGCACCATTCCGGGGCAGGGCCACGGGAATCAGTACTATCCGGGCGTGAAATGGGATGTCCGGGATTCCGCATGGCGCTACCTGACAGTGCTCGATCTGCCGTTCTCGCTGATTTTCGATACGCTGTTGTTGCCCATCGATGCCAGCCACGGCCCCTATGAGTAGCGGTAATTAACGCTCGTCCCATTCGTCAGCTGCGGTTTGACCTTCTTCCGTATCCAGCGGTGGCTCGAGCTGAAATTCACCCTCATCCCACTCGTGCAGGGTGTTCTCTTCCAGCCACTCCTGACGCAACTCAATTTCGTCATAGTCACCATCAAAGACGGCCTGAGCTCCTTCACCGCTCAGGATCGGCAAACATTCGCCTTCTTCACCTTCGTCAGCAAAGAATTCGGCCTGCCACATAATATCTCCGTCCTGAAGGACATACTTTTGGATATTGAGTTGTTGCACGTCCGCATCTTCTTCATCAACGCCGGGGTTATCGGCGAGGAACTCTTCACGAGCGGCATCAATAGCTTCTTCCAGCGTACTATAGAATACATATTCTTTATCGGACATAATGAGTTCCTCAATGATTATGTTTATCAAATGTATAGGTGCATGAATGCGAACTGTCAAAGCCTACATCTATAGTAGGGTATCGAGCTTGCAGCAGGTTGATGCTTTTGGCTTAGATCGCCAGATTAGTACAGTATTAGACTTCCTCGAAAACGCTAAACTACCCGCTGAATTAGGGTATCAGCTTGATCCAAGCCATCATGAAGTACTGGAAAGTGATAAAGGCTTGTCAGGTTACGCCGGACACAACTTCACGAAGGGATCATTGGGGCGGTTCAAGGAACGTGTAAGATCAGGAGAAATTACTGAAGGTTGTTTGCTGATTGAGAGTGTTGACAGGTTTTCCAGGAAGCAGGGCTATGATGCAATTGATGAGTTTACTTTCCTGATCAAACGTAACATTGATATTGTTGAAGTTGAAACGGGGCAAATCTACAGCTATAAGCTCGATCACAAGTTATCTGCATTATCCACAAGTATTGAACGTGTGACCTGCCCCCACGATTAGATACAACACTCAGTTAGTAACGTCGGAATCTTCATTCTCAGAATGACCCTTTCTCCAGCCCGCTGCAAATTCAGACGGTGTCTGATAATTCAGCGTGGAGTGCGGGCGGCATTCGTTATAATCCTGCCGCCAGTCATTAATAATTTTCCTGGCATGAACGATATCGCTGAACCAGTGCTCATTCAAACATTCATCGCGAAATCGTCCGTTAAAGCTCTCAATAAATCCGTTCTGCGTTGGCTTGCCCGGCTGGATTAAGCGCAACTCAACACCATGCTCAAAGGCCCATTGATCCAGTGCACGGCAAGTGAACTCCGGCCCCTGGTCAGTTCTTATCGTCGCCGGATAGCCTCGAAACAGTGCAATGCTGTCCAGAATACGCGTGACCTGAACGCCTGAAATCCCAAAGGCAACAGTGACCGTCAGGCATTCCTTTGTGAAATCATCGACGCAGGTAAGACACTTGATCCTGCGACCGGTGGAAAGTGCGTCCATGACGAAATCCATCGACCAGGTCAGATTGGGCGCCGCCGGACGGAGCAGCGGCAGACGTTCTGTTGCCAGCCCTTTACGACGTCTTCTGCGTTTTACGCCCAGGCCACTGAGGTGATAAAGCCGGTACACGCGCTTATGATTAACATGAAGCCCTTCACGGCGCAGCAACTGCCAAATACGACGGTAGCCAAAACGCCTGCGCTCCAGTGCCAGCTCAGTGATGCGCCCTGATAAATGCGCATCAGCAGCCGGACGGTGAGCCTCATAGCGGCAGGTCGACAGGGATAAACCTGTAAGCCTGCAGGCACGACGTTGCGACAGACCGGTCGCATCACACATCAACATCACGGCTTCCCGCTTCTGGTCTGTCGTCAGTACTTTCGCCCAAGAGCCACCTGAAGCGCCTCTTTATCCAGCATGGCTTCGGCAAGCAGCTTCTTGAGTCTGGCGTTCTCTTCCTCAAGCGACTTCAGGCGCTTAACTTCAGGCACCTCCATACCGCCATACTTCTTACGCCAGGTGTAAAACGTGGCATCGGAAATGGCATGCTTGCGGCAGAGTTCACGGGCGGGTACCCCAGCTTCGGCTTCGCGGAGAATACTGATGATCTGTTCGTCGGAAAAACGCTTCTTCATGGGGATGTCCTCATGTGGCTTATGAAGACATTACTAACATCGGGGTGTACTAATCAACGGGGAGCAGGTCAGCGTCCTACAAGAGAACGAAAACTTTTAACAGTAATTTCTACATCGGAAGAAAAATTTGGGCGTGAGGTGATTTGTTCTATTGTTGCAAAAGATTCTGAATTATCTGCCATTACATTTCCTTATCTTTGCGTACTGTTTGGATGAACAGCTTGTGAGAATATACACCCCTTATAAGGATCTTTCAATGGCGTATGAAGTCTAAGGTTATAGGCTATGCGTGTTTAAAACGAACCCGGGGATTCTGACAGGACGGACTGATAAAGCCAAAGGCTAAAGTACGTACTTATGACCGGATAATGTAATGGTACAATTATGTATGTATTTTACTTTACGATGCTTCCAGCGTGGCGTACATGGTCATTGGTGTCTCCCTGTTTTCCAGAAGGTTTCAGGGAAAGAATAGCTGAATATCTGATTCTGCAAGTATGAATGCGAAAATAAGCCGTCACGTATTTGTCTTATTCCGCCACCGGCCGTAATGTCCGGGATAAACTGAACCACGAGTAAACCGCATTAAACAGTACTACGCCCGCCGTGACGATAAATACGGCGCGAAAACCGAAGCTGGCGGAGATCCCGGCCCCCACCAGCGGGCCGGTAACGTTGCCGATGTCGCGAAATGACTGGTTGTAGCTGAAGATACGCCCGGCGATCTGGTTCGTAGAGTTGTAAACCAGCAGGGTCTGAACGGCGGGCAGTAACGCCCCGTCGGCGGCACCCAGCAAAAAGCGCAGAACGCCCAGCTGCCAGGGTGATTGCACCATCGACATGGGAATGAGCAGCAGCACGGAGATCACCAGCGCACAAATCAGGATCTTTTCCGGGCCGACACGGTCTCCCAGTTTCCCTAACCTCGGGGCGCTAAGCAGCGCCGCCACGCCGGGTACGGAGGCAATCAGCCCGCTGATAAACGCAATGTTGCTCACGTTACCTGCCAGATCGCGAACGTACAGCGTCAGAATAGGGGCAATCGAACCGGTCGCGACCTGAATAATGAGTGTCGTCACGAACAGGCTCAGTACCAGTCTGGGGTTTTTGAGTGAAGCCAGCACATCCCGTGCGTGGAGCATCTCTTTTTTGGCGACGGGGGTGAAGTTTTCACGAATGCAGATCAGCGTAACGATAAAGCAGAGGAACAACACGCTGGCAGTAATGAAAAATACCGGGCGCAGGCCATAGCTGTCCGCCAGCAAGCCGCCCGCCAGAGGCCCCAGCAAGGCGCCGCTGACGCCTCCGGTTGAGAGCGTCCCGAGCGCCCAGCCGCTTTTATGACGCGGGATCTGGGTGGCGATCAGCGCATTCGCGTTGGGAATAAATCCTCCCAGCAGGCCAAGTAGCG
The DNA here is from genome assembly GCF_000025565.1 of Enterobacter cloacae subsp. cloacae ATCC 13047. NCBI lineage: Bacteria > Pseudomonadati > Pseudomonadota > Gammaproteobacteria > Enterobacterales > Enterobacteriaceae > Enterobacter > Enterobacter cloacae. The sequence goes on along the minus strand of NC_014121.1, from coordinate 2,629,450 downwards.
CGCGCAAAATCAGAAACTGCCAGACGTTCTGCGCCACACCCATTAACGCCATGATGATGGCCATTCCCAGCGCCGAGCGCAGCAGCATGATTTTACGCCCTTTACGGTCGGCAAGGCCGCCCCAGAACGGCGAAGCAATGGCGGAGAAGAGGAAAGTGATGCTGAACACCAGACCAGACCACATATTGAGCGCACTGTGGCCCGTCACGCCCAGTTGTTCAACGTACAGGGGCAGAAAGGGCATCACGAGGCTAAACGCCGCGCCGGTAAGAAAACAGCCAAGCCAGGCAACCGTAAGGTTACGTTTCCAGTTTATGGGGGCATCTGAGGGTGACATAACAATCCGCATAATGAGGTGCAGCGCACCGTAAGGCATGAAGTAATAAGCCTGCTAATTATGCGCCTGGGTTATGATTGCCGCAATGAGGGAGAGCTTTTAAAGCTAAAACAGGGAGCGGCCCAAAGGGCCGCAGGGGGAATTAATAGCGGGACGGCGTGCCTTCTGGCCGCGTTTTAAAGCGGCGGTGCAGCCACATGTACTGCTCCGGTGCGAGCATAATGCATTTCTCGACAATGCCGTTCATCCAGCGTGCGGTGGTCTCAGCATCATCCAGTGGAGGCGCCAGTTCGGGCTCCAGCATAATCAATTCGTAACCCGAACCATCCGGTTTGCGGCGCGGAACAAAAGGGACGATGGCGGCTTTGGACATGCGTGCCAGCATCCAGGTGCCCGTGGTGGTGGCCGCCTCGTCAACGGCAAAGAACGGAACAAATACGCTGGATTGCGGGCCGTAGTCGTGATCGGGGGCATACCAGACCACTTCACCTGATTTGAGGGCGCGGATCATGCCCTTCAGATCCTTACGGTCGATCATGCTTTTGTTGGACCGCATACGGCCATTGGTTTGGATCAGATCGATAACCGGGTTGTCGTTTGGACGATAAACCCCAATGCCGGGCGCCTGCATACCGAACATACGGGCGCCGATTTCCAGGGTCAGAAAGTGTACGCCAATCAGCAGCACGCCCGTCTGATTCGCCTGCAGCGAATGTACCGGCTCCATCCCCGTACCGGCAACGACGCTCCAGCGCGCCATGCGTTTGTCCGGCCAGAACCACGCCATTCCTGTTTCCATCAGCCCCATGCCGACAGACTCAAAATTCCTGGTCACCATGTCATGACGTTCAGCCTCGCTCATGTCCGGGAAGCACAGTTCAAGGTTGCGGTAGGCGATTCTGGCGCGACGCTTCATAAACATTTGCGCAAGACGACCCAGGCTTTTGCCCAGACGGAAAATAACCGGGTAGGGGAGTTGGACCAGAAGCCATAAAAAGCCAATGCCAAGCCAGGTCAACCAATAGCGAGGATGCAAAAGGGTGACGGTAAATTTCGGTAATTGGGTCATGTCGGTCCTGTTTTCTAACGTCCTGAAGGTCTTAGTGTCTCATTTTTTACTACATAGCCAAAATGTCTGATGTCGAAACGCGCGCTAATGCAGCAAATGTTATGACGCATAGTTCAGGCTGACAGAAATGTAGCGTAAATTGTGTGGATGTAAATTGTTATTGTTTGCTATATGATGCCGACCGATTTTCCTTTCTCAATAACGATTGCAGGACTTGTACACCATGCCAGTGTTACACAACCGCGTATCGAATGAGATGTTGAAGGCGCGTATGTTGGCTGAAACCGAACCGCGCACCACCATCTCATTCTATAAATACTTCACGATCAACGATCCGCAAGCGACCCGCGATGAGCTCTATAAGGCCTTCACTGCGCTGAACGTCTTTGGGCGCGTCTATCTGGCGCGTGAAGGTATCAACGCCCAGATCAGCATCCCGGAAAGCAACGTGAGCGCCTTCCGCGATTTTCTTTACGGCTTCGATCCGGCGCTGAACGGCTTACGCCTGAACATCGCCCTGGACGATGACGGTAAATCATTCTGGGTGCTGCGTATGAAAGTGCGTGAGCGCATCGTGGCAGACGGCATTGACGACCCGGCCTTCAACCCGGCTGACGTGGGGGAATACCTGAAGGCGGCGGAAGTCAATGCGATGCTTGATGACCCGGACGCGGTATTCATCGATATGCGTAACCACTACGAATATGAAGTGGGCCATTTCGAGAACGCAATGGAAATCCCGGCCGACACCTTCCGCGAGCAACTGCCGAAAGCGGTTGAGATGATGCAGGAACATAAAGATAAAAAAATCGTTATGTACTGCACCGGTGGTATTCGCTGCGAAAAAGCCAGCGCGTGGATGAAACATAACGGATTTAATAAGGTCTGGCATATCGAAGGCGGTATCATCGAATATGCCCGCCGTGCCCGTGAGCAGGGGTTACCGGTGCGTTTTATCGGTAAAAACTTTGTCTTTGACGAGCGAATGGGTGAGCGTATTTCAGAAGACGTTATTGCCCATTGCCACCAGTGCGGCGCACCGTGCGATACTCACACCAACTGCAAAAATGACGGTTGTCATCTGCTGTTTATTCAGTGCCCGGCGTGCGCAGAGAAATTTAACGGCTGCTGTAGCGAACTGTGCAGTGAAGAGAGCATGCTGCCGGAAGAGGAGCAGCGCCGCCGTCGTGCGGGACGTGAAAACGGCAATAAGATTTTTAATAAATCCCGTGGCCGCCTGAATACCAAACTGGGTATTCCTGACCCGGAATGATAATGACGCCCGGCAACGTCAAACCCTGCCGGGCGTGTTTATTATGCCTTCTGCTGAACACCTTCAACGGAAATTATCAGCTCTACGTCCTGAGACGCCGGACCCAAATCCGTGGTGATATTAAAATCTTTCAGATGAATTTTTCCTGCGGCTTCAAAACCTGCACGTTTGCCACCCCACGGATCGTCACCCTGGCCGAGTAATTTGGCTTCCAGGGTCACCGGTTTCGTGACGCCATTGAGCGTCAGATTACCGGTAATATTCAGCTTCTCACCTTCTTTCTTCACCTCGGTCGACGTAAAGGTCGCCTGTGGGAATTTTGATACATTCAGGAATTCCGCACTACGCAAATGTTTATCGCGCTCTGCATGGTTGGTGTCGACGCTATTCGTATTAATGGTCACATTGACCTTATCGGCGGCAGGATTTTTATCGTCAAAGGTGAATGTGCCGTCAAAATCTTTAAAGGTACCGTAGAGCCAGCTATAACCGAGGTGCTGAATACGGAAATTGACGAAAGCATGCTGGCCTTCTTTATCAATTTTATAATCAGCCGCCACGGCAGAACCGGTGGTGAATAGCAGAGAACCTAATGCGATACCCAGCAGGTGTTTTTTCATTTTATGCTCCAGAGTCAACTGACGAACGGCCAAGCATGCGCTTTAACGTATCGTCTTTATCGATGAAATGGTGTTTAAGGGCGGCAAGCCCGTGCAGGACAGACAGGATCACCACGCTCCACGCGAGCCAGAGATGCACCACGCCTGCGGTGTCGGCCTGAACCCCTGCGTCAGAGAGCGTGGCCGGAACCTCAAACAGGCCAAAGACGTTAATCGGCTTGCCGTCTGCAGTGGAAATGAGATACCCGCTAATCAGAATGGCGAACAGCAGGATATAGAGCGTAACGTGCGCGGCAACCGCGCTGACACGCGTTAATTTACTGTGGGTTTTGGGCGCGGCGGGCGGCGGGGAAATGTGACGCCAGATCACGCGAATAAACAACGTCATCATCAGCAGGATGCCGATGCTTTTATGCAGTTCTGGTGCCTGGTGATACCAGCCGTCGTAATAACTGAGCGTCACCATCCACAGACCCAGTCCGAACATTGCATAAACGGTAAGAGCAACTATCCAGTGTAAACACATGGATATTATTCCGTAGCGCTGAGAGGAGTTACGCAATTGCATCAGAATGACCATTCGAAGAAAAACAGAATAGTAAAAATGAACGGGAATAAATGATATTGCAACTGAAATAATTGAATATAGATTTTTATTTTATTTATTTCAGCAGTTTTGAAAATGATCCGCAAATGTAATTCAATCGCTTCGTCCAAGGCGGAATAAGCAGCAAGCAAAAGATTAAGCTAACCTAAAGTAATGTCAGTAATTGTCAGCTTCACTTTTCAGTAAAATACAATGTAAATAATATCGATGAGTGCCAGCAGCCCCCATAATAAAATATAGAGCATAAAATGCTCACGAATGTTATTGATAAGAAAGCCAACGATCCTGCGCATAATGTCCCGTTTTCTGTCTGGAAAACGGGTTCCGGACGTCCGAAACCCGCGGCGGATTATCTGCTAAAACGCGAAAGTGAGAAGGGGGTGAGATCAAACTGCGGTGCGATCCCCTGGGCAAACTGCGCAGCAATCTCGCCCAGCACGGAGGCGAACTTAAAGCCATGACCGCTGAGGCCGGTGATGAGTAGCGTGTTGTCATGCCCCGGCAGGGTGTCAATGATGAAGTCTTCGTCCGGCGTGTTGTCGTAGGTGCAGGCAGCACCATACAGTAAGCCGCCTACGCCCGGCAGGATATTGCGCAGGAAGGTAAACGCTTCGGAGCCATCCTGTGGGTATGCACCGAACGGTTTACGCTCTTCTGGGGAGGAGATCGCCTGCCCGCCATTGTGTTTTCCGATTTTGAGTGCGTCTTTCTCAGACGGGAAGCCGTAAAACTGATCGCCGTTCGGTAACTCCCCGGTAAATGCCGGGAATTTATTCTGTGCGCTGTAACGGCCATCCGACTGGAACCAGGAGAAGACCTTGCGCACCGGCTGAACAGGCAGATCGGGCAGCAGACGGGTGACCCAGGTGCCTGCGCTAATCAGCAGACGGGACGCTGAATATTCTCCGTCCGCAGTGGTGACCGTAACGCCGTCAGCGTGATGAGTGAGGGATTCCACCGGGCAGTTGAAGAGCTGAGCGCAGCCCGCTTTTTCCGCAAGATCGATCCAGGTTTTGATGGCCGTTTCACTGTGTAAGACCCCGGAGTTGGCTTCAAACAGGCCGATATAATCGTCCGGGACGGCAATCTCTGGCCAACGGGCCATGATGCCTGCCGCGTCCAGCTTCTCCACATCAAGATTAAACGCTTTCGCACTCTGTTCAACGTTGGCCAGAAAATCAGAGCGGGCAGGGCCCAGGTTGATGATGCCCGTGCGTTCGAAAATGCGTTCTTCCGTCAGCTTCGCCAGTTCATCCCATAGCGTCTGGGCGCGGAGCACCAGCGGAACATAGCGCTCGCCTTCACCATAGGCGTGGCGAATAAGCCGGGTGTCGCCATGATGGCTGCCCTCTGCATGGGGAGGACGATGGGCATCGATCATCAGGACCTTCAGACCCGCTTGCGTTGCGTAATAACCGGCGGCAGACCCCACGGATCCGCTACCAATAATGATTAAGTCGTATCTCATATCCATCTCTCGAACTTACGCTTTGTTAGCAGAGTAATTAACTATGCGGGCTGACACAAGGGAGAAATAAATAAGGCACCCGGAGGGTGCCTGTTGAGCGAAGAATAGGTATAAACCTAGTGCCGTTTATACTCATTTTCCTGATAGTCGCCAGATTCTATTTTGGCAATACCTGCCTCTAAAATAGAAATAAACTGACGGGCGACGTCTGTTGTAAGCCACAGCGTCTGTCCAACTTCCGCTTCTTCACGGTTGAGTTGATTCGGGGTCTGGTAGTGCAAACGCAGCATCAGCGCATCGTAGCTATCTACGGTACTGATATCCCAGCCAACAAGCGGATGGGTCTGGATGACTTCGCTATTCTTTTCCATTATAACCCCCTTAATGCGTGTTAGAAGACAACGGCTCCGAGGTTCAATGCATGTTTTTCTGAAAGCATCTTCAGTATACAAGTAATAAGGGTTCGCAAGGGAAAAATAAACAGTTGGCAACACATTTTTCAGCTTTTTAGGATTGTTCGAACAATAAAACACCACCTTGTTCACGATTTTTAAATTTGTTGCCGAATTAATTTGAACGAACCGGATTTCAGACGAAAAAAAGCCGGGGCGACCCGGCAAAAAAGAACAATGAGGGAGCAAGATTAATCTGTGATGAACCAGTCGTCGGCGCTTTCCCAGGTTTCCTGCAGGATTTCGCTGATACGGTCTTTATCTTCTTTCGCGCCGCCAATGACGGAGAGGTTGTTTGCCGCCGCATAACGAACCGTTACGGCACCAGCGTTGTCAGGGAAAGTACTGTTAATACGGCGGGATAATTCACCGGCCAGCGCATCAAGCGCGCCAGCAGGCAGAACGGTTGTTTTGGCTATGGTGACTTCAATACGCATAAATGCCCCCTGTGTAATATACTGTTTATTTATACAGGTATATTATGGGTTTGACAACAAGGGGCACTGTTTTTTTAGCGTTTTACCGTCCAGTTGACGGTTTCACCGGCAAGGAATGGGATGAGCGTGTCATCCGTCAGCGGAATGGCCTCGTCCACGCGGCTCTCTTTACGCTCCAGTTCAATGAACGTTTCGTTGACCGGCAGCCCGTAGAAGCGTGGTCCATTGAGCGAGCAGAACGCTTCGAAATGTTGCAGGGCATTCATCTCTTCAAACACGGTGGCGTAGCTGGCGAGTGCGGTAGGGGCATTAAAGCAGCCTGCGCAACCGCAGCTGGCCTCTTTGCGGTGGCGTGCATGAGGCGCGGAGTCCGTGCCGAGGAAGGCGCGGGAGAAACCGCTGGCAACGAGTTCACGCAGCGCCTGCTGATGAACGTTACGCTTCAGAATGGGCAGGCAATAGAGATGCGGACGAACGCCGCCAACCAGCATGTGGTTGCGGTTAAACATCAGATGCTGCGGCGTGATGGTGGCGGCAATCAGTTCATTGCCATCGCGGACATACTCTGCGGCATCTTTGGTGGTGATGTGTTCAAACACCACTTTAAGCGCAGGAAGACGCTGGCGTAGCGGCTCCATTACGGTTTCGATAAAGCGGGCTTCACGGTCGAAGATATCAATGTCGGCGTGGGTCACTTCACCGTGTACCAGCAGCGGCATGCCCAGTTTTTGCATGCGCTCCAGAACCGGCATGATGGCGTCAATACTGGTGACACCGTGGCTGGAGTTGGTGGTAGCGTTAGCCGGGTAGAGTTTCGCCGCGGTGAACACGCCTTCGTTAAAGCCGCGTTCCACTTCATTCGGATCGAGGGTGTCGGTCAGATAGCAGGTCATCAGCGGAGAGAAATCATGTCCTGCCGGCACGGCATCAAGAATTCGCTGGCGATAAGCCATAGCGGCATCAACGGTGGTGACTGGTGGAACCAGGTTAGGCATGACAATCGCGCGGCCATAAATTTCGCTGGTATACGGCACGACCGTTTTCAACATATCGCCATCACGCAGATGGATATGCCAGTCGTCAGGGCGGCGGATTTTAAGAACCTGGGGTTGTGCAGTCATGGAAGCTCCGGCTTGTCAGGAATCAGTCATTAGGATGGCTGTTTTTGCCGGACACAAATCATAAGCGGAAACGTTTTCGTTTGCACACTTTTCCGTAAAAAAAAGGGCGCTTTTGCGCCCCTTCAGGTTAATCGGTGAATGGAATAACGATCTCTCCCGGTTTCACCTCGATGCCTTTGGCATATTTTTTCGCCAGTGCCTCACCCTTGCTCTTGTCTTCACTTAAGACATAGGCCGGCTGCTGGTTAAAGTAGTTGCGCAGGGACTGGTTCAGGTAAGGCATCAGGGTCTGCATCACCGGTTTCATCTTGTCCGGCGTGACGTCCGCGTCTACCACTTCCATCTCCTGTAGGAAGATGGCCCCTTTCTCTTTGTTAAAGACCGGCAGCGCTTTGAGCTTCAGCTTAATGTTGGCTTTCTGGTTACCGAAGAGAGAGGTCATATCGAGATTGGCATCCCCGGCGAGAGTGACTTTATTCGGCTCTTCGCGCCCAATCTGGCTGGTGAGATTGCTGAGGACGATATGCGCATCGGCAAGCCCCGGCACACCAATGTCTTTTGAAAAGTTATTATGTTTTTCCAGCGCCTGATTAATTTCCTGCTCACTGACGGTGTATTGCGTAAGCTGGTTACAACCTACCAGCAGGCCGCTGACAATGAATGCGGCGGCAATGACAATTTTTTTCATAGTGTTCCTCAACGAAAAATCGGCGCTACTGTCCTGTTACGCCAGTATGTCAGGGTGAAATAGCGGAAACCAGCAGAAAAAACTGATAATGGCGGCGGGGGAGGCCCCGCCGCAGGGAATATTATGCCCCAGGTTCGAGCATGCCGCTCGCGCTGCGCTTCTGGCTGAATTGCCACCACAGCGCAAGGAGCGTCATAAAGCCGACCACGCCGAGCATGACCCAGGGCAGTTCCGGCTGGCTTAGGGCTTTTCCGGCATCGAACAGCCAGCCGCCGCCGGCGTAACCCAATGCACCGCCAAAGGCCAGCCCCAGGCGGCTGAACCCCATATAGCTGCCGCGAGCGCGCGCGTCGGCAAGCGAGGCGCTCAGCGTTTCACGAGCCGGTTCGGCAATAATGGAGCCGATATAGAAGGTGCAAATCAGCGTAAACAGTTGCTGGAGCGAGTTCACCAGCCCGATGGGCATCATGCTGAGCGTCATCAATAACAGCCCGGCCATCAGGCGATGCTCCAGGCGAAAACGCCGTTCGCTCCAGCGGGCGATCGGGTAGAGCAGGGTCAGAGAGAGGCAGGCTTCTATGGCGTACATCCATTTTACGGCGGCCGGGGTGCCCGCAATGTCGTTTACCATGATCGGCAGCATCAGCATGACCTGAACGGCCAGCATGTAATACCCCGTCAGGGTCAGCACGTACGTAACAAAGCGTTTGTCTCGCAGCACGCGGCCAAGACCTTCGCGTACCGGGGCTTTGACCGTTGACAGTTTCCATGCCGGCAGAAACAGGGCATTAAAGAGCGCACACAGAATAAAGAGCAGCGCACCCGCCGCGCAGACCAGACGAAAGTCGTACTGCAACAGCCAGCTTCCCAGCAGGGCGCCAATCACCGCCCCGGCGCTGTCCTGCATCATCAAAATTGAGAAGAAGCGTCCCCGGTACTGCGGACGAATGAGTTTAACCACCAGCGTGGTGCGCGGCGGGTCAAACAGGGTGCCGCCGATACCGGAGAGGAAGCAGGAAAACCACAGCAGCCACGGCTCCTGGGCAATTGCCATGGTGGCGAAGCCTGCCGCGCGTAGCAGCATGCCCGTCACGATCATCGGTTTGGCACCAAAGCGGTCAGCGATGGCGCCACCAAACACGCCCAGACCCTGCTGGACAAACTGGCGTAACCCGAGCGCGATACCGACCATCAGTGCCGCCCAGCCCATTTGATCGACAAAGCGGATCGAGATGAGGGGAAACACAACAAAAAAGCCGAGCACGACCAGCATGTTATCGACTAGCAGGAAATATTTACCCAGGCTCCTGGCCTGTGATACGCGGGACATTTTCCCTCCAGGGAAAACAGGATGGTGAGCACGCTAACATTCTGCGGTGTCGCCACGTTTTTTCCCACCCCCGCGCGTGACAATATTTTTTTATCAAAAGAGCGCTTTGATAGAGAGTTCTCATCGAAAAATGTGAAAAGAGGTCAAAATGGTATGTCACTGTTTTCACAGACGGCACAGGCGCAGGTATAGTAAAGCTAATGGGTAAGCAGAAGTGACGGGAAGGAGTGGTATCGATGTTTGGCTATCGCAGTAATGTGCCAAAAGTGCGTCTGACAACGGACAGGCTGGTTGTTCGTCTGGTGCACGAGCGTGATGCCTGGCGTCTGGCGGATTATTACGCCGAGAATCGCCAGTTTTTAAAACCCTGGGAACCCGTTCGGGATGAGAGCCATTGCTACCCTTCCGGCTGGCAGGCGCGCCTCAGCATGATTGCAGAATTCCACAAGCAGGGAAGCGCGTTCTATTTCGCGCTGCTGGATCCGGAGGAAAAAGAGATCATCGGCATTGCCAACTTTTCCAACGTGGTGCGCGGATCGTTTCACGCCTGCTACCTCGGCTACTCCATCGGCCAGAAATGGCAAGGGCAGGGGCTGATGTATGAAGCGCTAACGGTGGCGATCCGTTATATGCAGCGCACGCAACATATCCATCGCATTATGGCGAACTACATGCCACACAATCAGCGCAGCGGTAATTTGCTCGCGCGGTTGGGGTTTGAGAAAGAGGGGTATGCTAAAGATTATCTGCTGATAGACGGAGAGTGGCGCGACCACGTACTGACAGCATTAACCACCCGGGACTGGACGGCAGGCCGCTAAGGAGAAGAGATGAAATATCAGTTAAGCGCAACAGAAGCGCGTGTGATTGGCTGCCTGCTGGAAAAACAGGTCACCACGCCGGAACAGTATCCGCTCTCCGTCAATGCCGTGACGATGGCGTGTAACCAGAAAACCAACCGTGAGCCGGTGATGAATCTCGGCGAACATGAGGTGCAGGATATTCTCGATGAACTGGTTAAACGCCATTACCTGCGCACGGTCAGCGGTTTCGGTAACCGCGTGACCAAGTACGAGCAGCGGTTTTGCAATTCTGAGTTCGGCGATCTGAAGCTGAGTGCCGCCGAGGTGGCGGTGATCACCACGCTGTTACTGCGCGGCGCGCAAACACCCGGTGAACTGCGCACCCGGGCCTCCCGCATGCATGAGTTCGCCGATATGCAGGAGGTTGAGCAGACCCTGGATGGGCTTGCCACCCGCGAGGATGGCCCTTACGTGGTACGTCTGGCGCGTGAGCCGGGGAAACGTGAAAGCCGCTATATGCACCTGTTTAGCGGTGAGGTTGATACGTCAACGGTGTTAGCAGATTCGGCTGCCCCCGCCGCGCATGACAGCCTCGCAGCACGCGTAGAGGCGCTGGAGGAAGAGGTGGCCGGGCTGAAACAACGCCTGGATGCATTGCTGGCACATTTAGGAGACTGACGGTGAAAAAATTACGCGTTGGCGTGGTAGGGCTGGGCGGTATTGCGCAAAAGGCCTGGCTGCCTGTTCTGGGGGCCGCGACGGACTGGACGCTGCAAGGGGCGTGGTCACCTACCCGCGAGAAGGCCGAGCGGATCTGCGAAACCTGGCGCATGCCGTATGCGGCATCGCTTCAGGATCTGGCGCGCGACTGCGATGCGGTCTTTGTGCACACCTCTACCGCCACCCATTATCAGGTAGTCAGCGAATTACTGAATGCCGGGGTCCACGTTTGTGTGGATAAACCCCTGGCGGAAAACATTCAGGATGCCGAACGGCTGATTGAACTCGCTGCACGCAAAAAATTGACGCTGATGGTGGGCTTCAATCGCCGTTTTGCGCCGCTTTACCAGCAGTTGAAGGCCCGGTCTGGTGGGCTCGCGTCCCTGAGAATGGACAAGCATCGTACCGACAGCGTCGGACCGAACGATCTGCGCTTTACCCTTCTGGATGATTACCTGCACGTGGTAGATACGGCGCTCTGGCTAACCAACGGGCAAGCCCAGCTTAAAAGCGGCACCCTGTTGACCAACGATCAGGGCCAGATGGTTTACGCTGAGCACCATTTTGCTCTTGAGCATCTGCAGGTCACCACCAGCATGCATCGCCGGGCCGGCAGTCAGCGGGAGTCTGTGCAGGCGGTCACGGATGGTGCCCTGTATGACATTACCGACATGCGCGAATGGCGCGAAGAGAAAGGCAGCGGCGTGGTCACGCTACCGGCGCCTGGCTGGCAAAGCACCCTCGAGCAGCGCGGCTTTGACGGATGCGCCCGCCACTTTATCACCTGTGTGCAAAATCAGACGGTTCCGGAAACATCCGGTGAGCAGGCCATCATGGCACAACGCATTGTTGAGCGGCTCTGGCGAGAGGCCATGAGCGAATAATTCTCTGTAACATCTGCCGATAGTAATTCCCTTAAATCCGGGTAGACTAAGCGCCGTTTGTTGGTTTCAATGGGTGGCGCTTTCGCTTACCCGTCCTGGAAATCCGTAGGGTTGTGGGAATTCTCATTAATGAACTTATTAAAATCGCTGGCGGCAGTCAGCTCGATGACCATGTTTTCCCGCGTGCTGGGTTTTGCGCGCGATGCGATTGTGGCAAGAGTATTTGGTGCAGGGATGGCAACGGACGCCTTTTTCGTCGCGTTCAAATTGCCGAATTTATTGCGTCGCATTTTTGCCGAGGGGGCATTTTCCCAGGCATTCGTTCCTATCCTGGCGGAATATAAAAGCAAGCAGGGTGAAGACGCCACGCGCGTGTTTGTCGCTTACGTTTCAGGCCTCCTGACGCTGGCCCTGGCGATCGTAACGGTACTCGGGATGCTGGCTGCGCCCTGGGTGATTATGGTGACGGCACCCGGCTTTGCGGACTCGGCAGATAAATTTGCCCTGACCACTCAACTGCTGCGTATTACCTTTCCTTATATCCTGCTGATCTCCCTGGCCTCGCTGGTGGGGGCAATCCTCAATACCTGGAACCGTTTTTCCGTTCCGGCCTTTGCGCCAACTTTCCTTAACATCAGCATGATTGGCTTTGCGCTATTCGCCGCGCCCCATTTCAACCCGCCGGTGCTGGCGCTGGCCTGGGCGGTGACGGCAGGTGGCGTGCTGCAACTGGCGTATCAGCTGCCGCATCTGAAGAAAATCGGCATGCTGGTTCTGCCGCGAATTAATTTCCGTGACGCCGGTGCGATGCGCGTGATTAAGCAGATGGGGCCTGCCATTCTCGGGGTTTCGGTTAGCCAGATCTCGCTTATCATCAACACTATCTTCGCCTCTTTCCTCAAATCCGGTTCCGTTTCGTGGATGTACTACGCGGACCGTTTGATGGAGTTTCCCTCCGGGGTGTTGGGGGTGGCGCTGGGGACCATTCTCCTGCCGTCGCTGTCGAAAAGTTTTGCCAGCGGAAACCATGACGAATATTGCCGTCTGATGGACTGGGGGCTGCGTCTCTGCTTCCTGCTGGCGCTGCCGAGTGCGGTAGCGCTGGGGATCCTCGCGCAGCCGCTGACCGTTTCCCTGTTCCAGTACGGCAAATTCACCGCTTTTGACGCGTCAATGACGCAGCAGGCGCTGATTGCCTATTCGGTGGGGCTGATGGGGCTGATCGTCGTTAAAGTGCTGGCACCAGGGTTCTACTCGCGCCAGGACATCAAAACGCCGGTGAAAATTGCCATTGTGACGCTGATTATGACTCAGCTGATGAACCTGGCCTTTATTGGCCCGCTGAAGCACGCCGGTCTGGCCTTGTCTATTGGTCTTGCGGCCTGTCTCAACGCCGGGCTGTTGTACTGGCAGTTGCGTAAGCAGGATATCTTCACGCCGCAACCGGGCTGGAAAAGCTTCTTTGTGCGTCTGATCGTTGCGGTGCTGGTTATGGCTGCGGCGTTGCTTGGCATGCTGCATGTCATGCCGGAATGGTCGCAGGGCACCATGCTTTACCGTCTGATGCGGCTGATGGCCGTTGTGGGTGTTGGGGTTGTGGCCTACTTTGCGACGCTCGCGGTGCTGGGCTTCAAAGTGAAAGAGTTTGCCCGCCGTACAGCATAAACGCCAAAAGGGGAGTTCACCTTAGGGTGCTCCCCGCTGCCTGATTTGTCGCCTGGGCTTCAAATCGAAATCTTTTTCCCGCCCGTGACACGTGCCGTTGATGTTTGACCATCCGCACCGTACAGCCCGGGCTCTTTATGCGGCTTTAACACCTCAAGCGCTTGCTGATTACGCTCAATCTGGCCTTCCAGCAGCCAGCCGTTGTGCTGATTGAGATGGCGCAGATGCTGGGTTTTTTCTGTAATGGTCTGCCAGCGTTCTACAATATCGTCATTCGCACTGCGCTTAGGATCTTGCTCAGCGCGACGCTGTTGTTCCAGATAATCCAGCGTCGCCAGAAGCGAACTTTTATCTTCCGTAATACGCTGCAACGCGCTGCCGTTGATCTGACCGGAAGAGAGGTGCTGTTGCTCCGCGTCCATGACCGTTTTCAGGTCGTTCAGGACAACCGTCATTTGATCCAGTATTTCTGACAGTCGACTCATACGGTTAGTTACTCTGTAAGAAACTCTGTGCTTCCTGAATCAGGGCGTCAGCAATTTTGCTGGTATCCATCTTCAGCTCACCATTACGAATAGCCGTTTTCAGCGCTTCCACGCGTTCCATATTGATATCGCTGCTGCCTGGCTGCATCAGTTTTGCCTGAGCATCGCTCAGGGTGACGCTGGTGCTGTTGGACGTTGACGGTTTTTCCACACGCGTTTTCTGCGGCGTGGCGTCATTCGTTTCGCGAGGCTGTACAGCGCTTACCGGCTTCAGGGCTGATGTACGATCAATGCTCATAGTGTTGTCCTCATCGAGGGTTCGCGGCGTTGGCGCCTGACATCATCATTAGTTGATTATTTATCGGCAGTCGCAGCGATTTCTTTAAAAAGATTATAGGTTAATCAGAATATTCCCATCAGAATCGACGGTTCCGCTAACCACCTGGCCTGAGGACATCCTGACGCGGGCATTTTGCGCCACCGCGGCATTGTTTAATGCCTTCCCTTCACTGTTTATCTGAAAACCATCGCCGTTGGCCACCACCATCACCTGCTGACCCGCTTTAACCCGCCATGCCTGACGCAGCATGGAGAGCTGTATCGGCTGGCCTGGCGCGACATCACGCAGGCTGACGGCATCCTGTGCCTGGTTAATGTCAAGCATGGTGCGCGGCGGAAGCTGATCCAGACGACCGCGTTTCAGAGTCACGCTGCTGGCGTGCAACATGCTGCCGCGAGCAATGGGAACGGCGGCCACAACATAATTGCCCGTCGCCTGTACCGCAACCTGTAAATAGCGTTTTTCACCCGGACAGCGCGCCAGCACGTTCACGTTCCCCCACAGTTTTGTGGTGCCCGTTACGCTGAACGACGGCTGCTCACAGGAGGGATAGAGATTAGGTGGCGTGCGCACGGTGACGTTGACTTCATCGCTAAAGCCCGCCAGTTGCTGAGCAAAGAAAGCCGTCAGTTGATCCTGTACTTCAGCCTGTACCAGGGGGCTGAAAAGCAGGGCCGTAGCCACCAGGCCGCGTTTTAACGTTTGCATCGCACATTCCACCGTTACCCGAATTGAGAGGATTCTACCTGCAGTGGTTTTGCATCAACGGAATAAATAGCGACGCATTTTGCGCTTATTCCGTCGATAGGGGGGACGGGGTGAGATTTAAGCTGTGAACTGAAATTTTGCCATCAGCGGAGGAGACATGCTCGATAAACTCGACGCCGCGTTACGTTTTCAGCAGGAAGCGCTCAATTTACGCGCCCAGCGGCAGGAGATTTTAGCCGCTAATATTGCCAACGCCGATACGCCAGGGTATCAGGCGCGCGATATTGATTTTTCCAGTGAGCTTAAAAAAGTGATGGAGCGTGGACGTGCAGAAGGGAGCGGTGTCGCGCTCGCTCTGACCTCCTCACGCCATATTCCTGCTCAGGCGATGACGGCGCCCACGACCGATTTACTTTATCGCATTCCCGACCAGCCTTCACTCGACGGTAACACCGTGGATATGGACCGGGAGCGTACGCAGTTTGCCGATAACAGCCTGAAATACCAGATGGGCCTGACCGTACTCGGCGGACAGATCAAAGGCATGATGAACGTCCTGCAGGGGGGCAACGGATAAATGGCCTTGCTGAATATTTTCGATATCGCCGGCTCGGCGTTAACCGCGCAGTCCAAGCGCCTGAACGTGGCTGCCAGTAACCTGGCGAACGCCGACAGCGTGACCGGACCTGACGGACAGCCTTATCGTGCAAAGCAGGTAGTGTTCCAGGTGGATGCTGCACCAGGCGCGGCGACGGGCGGGGTGAAAGTCTCTGACGTGGTGGAAAGCCAGGCACCGGACAAGCTGGTGTATGAGCCCGGCAACCCGCTGGCGGATGCGAACGGCTACGTGAAAATGCCAAACGTGGATGTGGTGGGGGAGATGGTGAACTCCATGTCCGCCTCACGTAGCTACCAGGCAAACGTCGAAGTGCTTAATACCGTGAAGAGCATGATGCTCAAAACCCTCACTCTCGGCCAGTAAAGGAGACATGCATGTCCATCGCCGTTAATGTGAATGATCCAACGAACTCGGGCGTCAGTGGCGCCAAAAGTTCGACGGGTTCCAGCTCCCTGACGGGAAGTAACGCCTCCGATCTGCAAAGCAGCTTTCTGACGCTGCTGGTGGCACAGCTGAAGAACCAGGATCCCACCAACCCCATGCAGAACAACGAACTGACCACGCAGCTTGCGCAAATCAGTACCGTCAGCGGCATTGAGAAACTCAATACCACCCTCGGCTCTGTTTCCGGGCAAATTGATAACAGCCAGTCCCTGCAGGCTGCGAGCCTGATTGGTCACGGGGTGATGATCCCGGGCACCACGATCCTGGCGGGCACCAGCACCACCGAAGGCAATACGACCACCACCACCACGCCGTTTGGCGTTGAGCTGCAGCAGGCGGCCGACAAAGTCACCGCGACGATCACCGACGCTACCGGCGCCGTGGTTCGCACGATTGATATCGGCGAACTGAAGGCGGGCGTTCATACCTTTACCTGGGATGGCAGCCTGGCCGACGGCACCAAAGCGCCAAACGGTTCTTACAAAGTGGCAATCAGTGCCAGCAATGGCTCTACCCAGCTGGTGGCTCAGCCGCTGCAGTTTGCGCTGGTCCAGGGCGTCATTAAAGGTAGCGATGGCAACAAACTGGATTTGGGTACTTCTGGTACCACCACACTCGACGAAGTTCGGCAGATTATCTAAGCCTTAACACTTATCAGGAGTAAGTCATGGCCTTTTCTCAAGCGGTCAGCGGCCTGAATGCTGCGGCCACCAACCTGGACGTCATTGGCAACAACATCGCCAACTCCGCGACCTATGGTTTTAAATCCGGTTCTGCTTCATTTGCAGATATGTTTGCCGGTTCCAAAGTGGGTCTGGGCGTAAAAGTTGCAGGCATTACCCAGGACTTTACCGACGGCACCACCACCAATACCGGTCGTGGCCTGGACGTTGCCATCAGCCAGAACGGTTTCTTCCGTATGGTCGATGCTAACGGCTCGGTGTTCTACAGCCGGAACGGCCAGTTCAAGCTGGACGAAAACCGTAACCTGGTGAACATGCAGGGGATGCAATTAACCGGTTATCCGGTTGCCGGGACGCCATCAACGGTTCAGACCGGTGCGAACCCACAGCCTATTAATATCCCGACCACGCTGATGGCCGCGAAGGCCACCACCACGGCTTCCCAGCAGATTAACCTCAACTCCACCGATACCGCACCGACCACCGCCTTTGATCCGGCCAACCCGGATACTTACAACAAAAAAGGTACGGTAACCGTCTTTGACAGCCAGGGTAATGCGCACAACATGAACCTGTTTTACGTTAAAGATGCGACCCCGGCTAACTCCTGGAAAGTGTATGCCCAGGACGGTAGCGTGGCAGGCAGCACGGCCTCTCTCGCCACGACGCTGACCTTCAACAACAACGGTACGCTGATCGGCGGTGGCAACATCAACCTGACTACCGCGACCATTCCTGGTGCCACACCTGCGACCTTCGCCATGAGTTTTGCGAACTCCATGCAGCAGAACACCGGTGCGAACAATATCGTCGGAACCAGCCAGAATGGTTTTAAACCGGGCGACCTGGTGAGCTACCAGATCAACGACGACGGCACCGTGGTCGGTAACTACTCCAACGAACAGACCCAGGTTCTGGGCCAGATCGTGCTGGCAAACTTCGCCAACAACGAAGGTCTGAAGTCTGAAGGTGACAACGTCTGGTCTGCCACGCAGTCCTCCGGCGTCGCGCTGCTGGGTACCGCGGGTTCCGGTAACTTCGGTACGCTGACCAACGGTGCGCTGGAAGCGTCTAACGTTGACCTGAGTAAAGAGCTGGTGAACATGATTGTCGCGCAACGTAACTATCAGTCGAACGCGCAGACCATCAAGACCCAGGATCAGATCCTCAACACGCTGGTTAACCTGCGTTAAGCGGCTAACAGGAAAGCGCAATGGATCACGCAATATATACCGCGATGGGCGCGGCAAGTCAGACGCTCAATCAGCAGGCCGTTACCGCCAGCAACCTGGCGAACGCCTCTACGCCGGGGTTCCGCGCACAGCTCAATGCGCTGCGTGCGGTGCCGGTAGAAGGGTTGTCCCTGCCGACGCGTACGCTGGTGACCGCCTCCACGCCGGGTGCAGACATGACGCCAGGGCAGATGGATTACACCGCCCGCCCGCTGGACGTTGCTCTGCAGCAGGACGGCTGGCTGGCCGTGCAAACGGCAGACGGCGGCGAAGGCTATACCCGCAACGGTAATATCCAGGTCAGTGCCACAGGCCAGTTGACGATTCAGGGGCACCCGGTAATGGGTGAAGCGGGTCCGTTGACGGTGCCGGAAGGCTCAGAGCTGACCATCGCCGCAGACGGTACCATCTCCGCCTTGAACCCGGGCGACCCGGCCAATACCGTTGCGCCCGTCGGGCGTCTGAAGCTGGTCAAAGCGGATGGCAAAGAGGTGCAGCGTGGTGATGACGGTATGTTCCGTCTGACCCAGGCGGCTCAGGCCACCCGTGGCGCCACGCTTCAGGCCGACCCGACCATTCGCGTGATGTCCGGTGTTCTGGAAGGCAGCAACGTCAAGCCGGTCGAAGCCATGACCGACATGATCGCCAGCGCCCGTCGTTTTGAAATGCAGATGAAGATTATCAGCAGCGTTGATGAAAACGCGGGCAAAGCTAACCAACTTCTGGCTATGAGTTAACAGGACTCCCTATGATCAGTTCTTTATGGATCGCGAAAACTGGCCTGGACGCGCAGCAAACCAATATGGATGTGATTGCCAACAACCTGGCAAACGTCAGCACCAATGGTTTCAAGCGTCAGCGTGCCGTTTTCGAAGATTTGCTTTACCAAACCATTCGTCAGCCGGGTGCACAGTCCTCTGAGCAAACCACGCTGCCGTCAGGTTTGCAGATCGGTACCGGTGTTCGTCCGGTCGCCACCGAGCGTCTGCACAGCCAGGGCAACCTGTCTCAGACCAACAACAGCAAAGACGTCGCCATTAAAGGCCAGGGTTTCTTCCAGGTGCAGTTGCCTGACGGGACCTCTGCCTATACCCGTGACGGCTCGTTCCAGGTCGATCAGAACGGCCAGCTGGTCACGGCCGGTGGTTTCCAGGTTCAGCCTGCTATCACGATCCCGGCGAATGCCCTGAGCATCACCATCGGGCGTGACGGCGTGGTGAGCGTCACCCAGCAGGGACAGGCCGCGCCTGTTCAGGTGGGGCAGCTCAACCTGACCACCTTCATGAACGATACCGGTCTGGAAAGCATTGGCGAGAACCTCTACACCGAAACGCAATCCTCCGGTACGCCGAATGAGAGCACCCCGGGGCTGAACGGGGCAGGGCTGCTGTATCAGGGTTATGTGGAAACCTCGAACGTGAACGTGGCGGAAGAGCTGGTGAATATGATCCAGGTCCAGCGCGCGTATGAAATTAACAGTAAAGCAGTGTCGACGACCGACCAGATGCTGCAGAAACTGACGCAACTCTAAGGTGCAGCCCGGTGCGGTGAACGCCGCACCGGCTCCCTGTTTTCGAAGATGAAGGCAATGCAAAAAAACGCGGCGTTTCGTTATCCGATTCTGACTGTTCTGGCCGTCACCCTTAGCGGATGTGCCTGGATCCCGTCTAAACCATTGGTCCAGGGTGCGACGACCGCCCAACCCGTTCCTGGCCCTGCGCCAGTGGTGAACGGCTCCATTTTCCAGACCGCGCAGCCGATCAACTATGGTTATCAGCCGCTGTTTGAAGACCGTCGCCCGCGTAACGTCGGCGATACCCTGACCATTGTGCTGCAGGAGAACGTCAGCGCGAGCAAGAGCTCGTCGGCGAATGCCAGCCGCGATGGCAAAACCAATTTTGGCTTCGATACCGTACCGCGCTATCTGCAGGGACTCTTCGGTAATGCACGTGCGGATGTTGAGGCGTCTGGCGGCAATACCTTTAACGGTAAAGGTGGCGCGAACGCCAGCAATACCTTCAGCGGCACGCTGACGGTAACGGTTGACCAGGTGCTGGTTAACGGCAATTTACATGTGGTGGGTGAAAAACAGATCGCCATTAACCAGGGCACTGAATTCATTCGCTTCTCCGGTGTGGTTAACCCTCGCACCATCAGCGGCACCAACACCGTTCCGTCCACCCAGGTGGCGGATGCGCGCATTGAGTACGTCGGTAACGGCTATATCAACGAAGCGCAAAATATGGGCTGGCTGCAGCGCTTCTTCCTTAATTTATCGCCGATGTAAGCGAGGTGACCCATGTTTAAATCGATCTTCGCCGTGGCGCTGATGCTGGTGGCAACATTTGCCCAGGCTGACCGCATTCGCGATCTCACCAGCGTTCAGGGCGTGCGTGAAAACTCCCTCATTGGCTATGGTCTGGTGGTTGGCCTGGATGGCACGGGTGACCAGACCACCCAGACGCCATTCACCACCCAGAGCTTGAACAACATGCTGTCCCAGCTCGGTATCACCGTACCGGCGGGCACCAACATGCAGTTGAAAAACGTGGCGGCGGTAATGGTAACCGCTTCCTACCCGGCGTTTGCGCGTCAGGGGCAGACCATCGATGTGGTGGTTTCCTCCATGGGTAACGCCAAAAGCCTGCGCGGCGGTACGCTGCTGATGACTCCGCTGAAAGGGGTGGATAGCCAGGTTTATGCCCTGGCGCAGGGTAACATTCTGGTGGGCGGCGCGGGGGCCTCTGCAGGCGGCAGCAGCGTGCAGGTCAACCAGCTGAACGGCGGGCGTATCACTAACGGTGCAATCATTGAGCGTGAACTGCCGACCCAGTTCGGCGCGGGGAATACCATCAACCTGCAGCTGAACAACGAAGATTTCACCATGGCGCAGCAGATCGCCGACACCATCAACCGCAGCCGCGGCTATGGCAGTGCGACGGCGCTGGACGCCCGTACCGTGCAGATCCGCACCTCAACGGGCGGCAGCAACCAGGTGCGCATGCTGGCCGATATCCAGAACATGGAAGTGAATGTCCCTGTTCAGGATGCCAAAGTGATCATCAACTCCCGTACCGGTTCGGTGGTGATGAACCGTGAAGTGTCGCTGGACAGTTGCGCCGTGGCGCAGGGTAACCTCTCGGTAACGGTCAACCGCTCCGCCAACGTCAGCCAGCCGGATACCCCGTTTGGTGGTGGGCAGACGGTGGTAACGCCGCAAACCCAGATCGATTTGCGTCAGAGCGGGGGCTCGCTGCAGAGCGTACGCTCCAGTGCCAACCTCAACAGCGTGGTGCGTGCCCTGAATGCCCTGGGGGCAACGCCGATGGATCTGATGTCTATTCTGCAATCCATGCAAAGTGCGGGCTGTCTGCGCGCCAAACTGGAAATCATCTGATGCTGACCGATAGCAAACTGTTGACCAGCGCGGCCTGGGATGCCCAGTCGCTTAACGAACTGAAAACCCAGGCAGGCAAAGACCCGGCGGCGAATATCCGCCCGGTCGCCCGCCAGGTGGAGGGGATGTTTGTACAGATGATGCTGAAGAGCATGCGTGAAACCCTGCCTAAAGACGGCATGTTCAGCAGTGATTCAACGCGCCTGTATACCAGCATGTATGACCAACAGATTGCTCAGCAGATGACCGCCGGTAAAGGGCTCGGTCTGGCTGACATGATAGTCAAACAGACCGAAGCCGCGCAGGGGATCCAGCCGAAGGATGAGCCGCAGCAGGTGCCGATGAAGTTCGACCTGCAAACGGTGACCAGCTATCAGAACCAGGCGCTGAAGCAAATGGTGCGTAAAGCGATACCGAAGGCGACGGTGAGCAGCGATGAGCCGCTCTCCGGCGACAGCAAAGACTTCCTGGCACAGCTTTCGCTGCCGGCCCGTCTTGCCAGTGAACAGAGTGGGGTACCACATCACCTGATTCTGGCCCAGGCCGCGCTGGAATCGGGCTGGGGTCAGCGCCAGATCCGTAAAGAAAACGGCGAGCCGAGCTTCAACATCTTTGGCGTGAAGGCGAATGCCAGCTGGAAGGGGCCGACAACGGAGATCACCACCACCGAATATGAAAACGGAGCGGCGGT
Organism: Enterobacter cloacae subsp. cloacae ATCC 13047; assembly: GCF_000025565.1. Taxonomy (NCBI): domain Bacteria; kingdom Pseudomonadati; phylum Pseudomonadota; class Gammaproteobacteria; order Enterobacterales; family Enterobacteriaceae; genus Enterobacter; species Enterobacter cloacae. The sequence goes on along the minus strand of NC_014121.1, from coordinate 2,607,377 downwards.
GAAGATCAAAGCAAAATTCCGCGTTTACAGCTCTTATCTGGAAGCGTTGTCCGATTATGTAGGCCTGTTGAGCCGCAACCCGCGTTATGCCGCCGTTACGCAGGCGGCTACGCCTGAGCAGGGTGCGCAGGCCCTGCAAAATGCGGGCTATGCCACCGACCCGAACTATGCGCGTAAGCTCACCAGCATGATTCAGCAGCTTAAATCGATGGGCGAGAAAGTCAGCAAAGCCTATAGCACAGATATCGAAAATCTGTTCTGAAACTTCTCAAGTCCCGGTGGAGGCTGCCGATAACTTTCATCAGGACTCGTGTCTGAACGAATAAAAGGAACCTCCATGTCCAGTTTGATTAACAGCGCCATGAGTGGCCTCAGTGCTGCTCAGGCGGCACTCAATACCGTCAGTAATAACATTTCAAGCTATAACGTGGCAGGTTACACCCGCCAGACGACCGTGCTGGGTGCGTCTAACAGCACGCTGACCGGCGGTGGCTGGGTGGGCAACGGGGTGTATGTGTCTGGTGTGCAGCGTGAATATGATGCTTTCATCACCAACCAACTGCGCGCCGCGCAAACGCAGAGTAGCGGTCTGACGACGCGCTATCAGCAGATGTCAAAAATTGACGATGTGCTCTCTGATTCCACCAACTCACTTTCGACGACGCTTCAGGATTTCTTTAAAAGCCTGCAAACGCTGGTGAGCAACGCGGAAGACCCGGCCGCAAGACAGACGGTGCTGGGAAAAGCGGATGGTCTGGTCAATCAGTTTAAAACGAACGACCAGTATCTTCGCGATCAGGATTCTCAGGTTAATACCGCCATCGCTTCAAGCGTTGAGCAGATCAACAACTACGCAAAACAGATTGCGAATCTGAACGATCAGATTTCCCGTCTTACCGGCGTAGGGGCCGGTTCATCGCCAAATGACCTGCTGGATCAGCGCGATCAGCTGGTGAGTGAGCTGAACCAAATTGTGGGTGTTGAAGTGGCTGTTCAGGACGGTGGCACCTATAACGTCTCCTTTGGAAACGGTTACAGCCTGGTGCAGGGGAGCAAAGCAAACCAGTTAGCTGCGGTGAAATCCAGCGCCGATCCGACCCGGACGACTATCGCCTACAGCGATGAGGTGTCCGGCAACGTCGAAATTCCCGAGAAAATGGTCACCACCGGTTCGCTGGGGGGCTTGTTTACGTTCCGCTCAGAAGATCTGGATAAAGCGCGTAACAACCTCAACCAGCTGGCACTGGCCTTTGCGGACGCGATGAATAAGCAGCATGAAGCCGGGTTTGATGCCAATGGCGATGCCGGTGGCAAGCTGTTCGACTTTGGTTCGCCAGCCGTGGTAACCAACAGTCGCAATACCGGTACGGCCGCAATGACGGCCACTGTGGCAGACAGCACCAAAGTGCAGGCCACCGATTATAAGCTGCAGTTTAACGGCACCGACTGGACTATCACCCGTTCGGATAAAACCAGCTTCACCATGGCCCCGGACGCAAGTGGCAATCTCTCCTTTGATGGCCTGAGCGTCAACGTGACCGGTAGCGCGAACGCCAAAGACAGTTTCATCGTCAAGCCTGTTTCTGATGTCATCGTCAATATGGAGCTCAAGTTCAAAGATGAGTCCAAACTGGCTATGGCATCCGCAAGCAACGGCGGCGAGAGCGACAACCGCAATGGCCAAAAACTGCTCGATCTGCAAAACAGTAAGGTTGTTGGCGGCAATAAGACTTTCAACGATGCCTATGCTTCCCTTGTCAGTACGGTCGGCAGCTCAACCGCCGCGCTGAAAACCAGCAGCGAAACGAAAGCGAATGTGGCGACGCAACTGACTAAGCAGCAGCAGTCCATCTCTGGGGTAAACCTCGACGAAGAGTATGGCAACCTGCAGCGCTATCAGCAGTATTACCTTGCCAATGCGCAGGTTTTACAAACTGCCAGCACGCTTTTTGATGCAATTATCAATATTCGCTAAGGCTGAGGTGAAAAATGCGTATTAGCACCCAGATGATGTACGACCAGAACATGCGGGGAATCACCGATTCCCAGAGTAAGTGGCTGAGCTACGGTGAACAAATGTCCACCGGTAAGCGTGTTAACCGTCCGTCGGACGATCCTATTGCGGCGTCGCAGGCGGTTGTGTTGTCACAATCTCAATCCCAGAATAGCCAGTTTGCCCTGGCGAGAACATTCGCCACGCAAAAAGTCTCTCTGGAAGATAACGTGCTGAGCCAGGTTAACGCGGCAATTACCAGTGCGAAAGAGAAACTCGTTAACGCAGGAAATGGCACGTTAAGTGATGACGATCGTCTGTCACTGGCGAGTGACTTGCAGGGTATCCGCGATCAGCTGATGAACCTGGCAAACTCAGCGGATGGTAATGGTCGGTATATTTTTGCTGGCTATAAGACCGAAGCGCCACCGTTTGATTCCGTTACCGGTGATTACAACGGGGGAACTCAGGCCATCTCTCAGCAGGTTGATACCGCCCGTAATATGGTGATTAGCCACACTGGTCAGCAGATCTTCGAAAGTATTACCAGTAACGCCAAAGAACTGCCTGGCGGCGGTTATGGCGAGACGAATATGTTCAAGATCCTCGACTCGGCGATTTCCGCGCTCAAGGTTCCTGTTGATAACGACTCTGCGGCGGCGGAAGTGCAGAACAAAGCGATTTCTGATGCACAGATCGGCATCACCAATACCCAGAACAATGTCCTTACCGTCGTGGCGGATGTGGGTACCAAGATGAACGAACTGGAAAAACTCGATAACCTGGGCGATGACCGTGCGCTGGGGCAGACTCAGCAGATGAGCGATTTGGTCGATGTTGACTGGAACAGTGCCATTTCTTCTTACATTATGCAGCAGGCTGCCTTGCAGGCGTCCTATAAAGCGTTTAGCGATATGCAGGGTATGTCGCTGTTCCAGTTGAACAAATAACATCTTTACCTCTTAGAACATGTCTTGAAACTGGGCATGTTTTGACTGCCCAATCCGTCTGGATTGGGCATTTTTTTTAGGCGATGTCTGCCTGCACGGCGCTGACGCGAGCGCTCTCAATCAGGCGAATGACCAGCGCAATGACGCCGCATACCGTCGCAAGCGCGACCACCCCGGTCCATCCCGCCAGCGTATAGATATTACTGCCCAGCGCAGAGCCCAGTGCCATGCCGATGAAGATTACCGTAAAGAGCAGGGCGTTCAGGCGTCCACGGGCCTGCGGCTCAAGGCTATACACCAGATTCTGATGCGCCACCAGGCTTGACTGCAGACCCAGATCGAACCCGACGGCGGAGAGGGCAATCAGGATGAGCTGTCCATGAAGGCCCAGCGCGGGCATCAGGAACATCAGGGCAAATGAGACGGTCACGAGAAGCGCACCGAGTTGCGTGACTTTTCCGGCGCCCAGCTTATCGGCCAGACCTCCCGCCAGAGGGGCGGCTAACGCACCTGCAGCACCCGCAATACCAAATCCCCCCGCGACCGCACTTCCTAAGTGATAACGTTCCAGCAGCATCACTGCCAGCGTGGACCAGAAGGCGCTAAAGGCAATCGACAGAAAACCCTGAGCCAGCGCCGCGCGGCGCAGAGCCGGATAACGACGCCACAGGTGTTCCATAGAACGCAGCAGCGCCGGATAGCTCAGGGTGGAGTGGATGGCAAACCGCGGGAGTACGGCCCACATCACAACGCCGATAAACGCAATGCTTGCGGCGGCCAGCTGGTACATGACGCGCCAGCCAAAAGCTTCACCCACCACGCCGCTGACGGTTCGGGAGAGCAGAATACCCAGCAACAGGCCGGTCATCACCGTACCGACGGTTTTCCCCTGTTTGCCTTCCGGTGCAAGGATTGCCGCGGCAGGGACGATATCCTGCGCCATGGTGGCGGCCATGCCAATAAGCAGACTTGCCAGCAGCAGGGAGTGGATCTGTCCGGTCAGGCTACAGCCAAGCAGAAATAGCGCCAGGGCTGCACTTTTTATCAGGATCAGTGTTCTGCGGTCGTGGCGGTCGCCGAGCGGCAGCAGGAACAGGATTCCCAGAGCATATCCTGCCTGGGTAAGCGTCGGGACCATGCCCATTCCTTCAATACTCAGATGCAGGTCAGCGCCCATCAGCGGCAGCAGAGGCTGAGCATAATAGATGGATGCCACACTGAAGCCCGCACCGAGCGCCAGCATTAAGATGACCCAGCGGCTTACGGCATGGGCGGCGGATGTTGTGTTCATAAGATGTTCCTCATTCATCGTGTGTGGCTATTTTTTATCAGCATGCCTTGCAGCGGTAGCGGGCCCGGTGGTAAAACGCTTATACGTTTAGCGTATAGGCAAAGAGATGATTAAAAGAATTGAGCGTATAGACAGGGTGGAGTTAATGCGCACGTTTGTTCGTATTGTTGAGGCCGGATCCCTCTCTGCGGCGGCACGGCAGCTGGCAACCACCCAGGCCACGGTGAGCCGACGGTTGCAGTCGCTTGAGACGATGCTCGGTGTGCGCCTGATATTGCGCACTACCCACACGACGCGTCTGACGGATGACGGCGAGCGCTGCTATCAGCACGCCCGTCGGGTGATTGACAGCTGGCTGGCACTGGAAGATGAGGTAGGGCAGACAGAAGACGAACCGGTAGGCGTCCTGCGGGTACGCGCCCCGCACGCGTTTGGTCAGGATCAGCTCCTGAAACCGTTAACCGAATTTCTGCAGCGTTATCCGCAGCTTTCTATTGAGTGGATGCTCAACGACCGGTCGGCTGACTTCCTCGGCGACAACCTTGACTGTGCGATTCGGGTGGGCGTCGAGGTTGACCCGGCGACCGTGTCCGTGCTGCTGGCTGAGGTGCCGCGCTCAGTGGTGGCTTCTCCGGCATTGCTGGCCCGTTTTCCGGCGGTTAACACCCCGGAAGATTTGCAGCAGCTTCCCTGGATAGCCATCAGCTCTTTCTACCAGCGCCATGTGGAGCTTTTTCACGATGCCTCGCCAGCCACCGCGCGCGTGGCGATTACTCCCCGCCTCAGTACCGACAGTCTGTATGTCGCACGTAATACGGCTCTCACCGGGCTTGGCGTGGCGGTGGTATCAAGCTGGACAGTGCAGGAGGATATTCGGGAAGGGCGGCTGGTGCATTTACTTCCCGAGTGGCAGCCGGCGGCGTTACCGGTGCATCTGGTTTACCCCTGGTCCCGTTACTATCCGGCGCGCTTGCGGCGTTTTCTGGAGTTGATGCGGCAGATCATGCCGGAGGTCACTGGAATGAGAAAGCCGCTACAGCAGCCATAAAAAAGCCGACCCGAAGGTCGGCTTTCACACTTAGCGTGTGTTATTCAACTGACTGCGGACGGGTTGCTGGTGCAGTAGCCTTGTGCGTAGCACTGTGACCACCGGCAGCACCTTTACCTTCGAAGTTGAACTCCGGGCGAACCCAGTCGCTGTGACGCGGTGCTTCAGGCACATACTCAGGCGCAGGGGCGCGAGTCATCGGTGCTGTGGCAACGTGCGCAGGCGCGACGGCAACCTTCACCGGCTCGGGTTTCACTTCCGGCGCTTTCGCTTCTTCAACAACAGGTTCAACCTGAATCTCAACGTCCTGCACAACCTCTTCGGTCGTGGTTTCAACGATGGTTTCAGCGGTTTCTTCCACTGCGGCTACAGGTTCAGCCTCTTCAGCGACTTCTTCAGCCACCACGGCATCTTCTTCGGCAATAAGCTGCGGCGCGGCATCAACCGGCGCGGCAATCACTTCTGGATGGGTGGTTTCGACGTCCACAGCGTGAGGTGCTTCAGTTTCAACAACCTGTGGTTCAACCACGTTTGCCGCTTCCGTTACAACCTCTTCTACCGCTGCTGCTGGTGCTGGTGCAATCACCTCTTCGGTCACTGCCTGTTCTTCAACAGCCTGTTTCGGGCGAGCAACAGGGTAGCGGATCCAGACTTTACCGGATGCCATTTCAGGTGACGCGCACGCCACGGTCATTGGCATTGGGGACTGCGTTGGGTAACGCTCGTCACGGTAGCGACGACGACGCTGACCGCTCACGCGCAGATGACGCGGAGAACGGCGCGAGCGACGCGGCATACCCGCGTTGTCACGGTTTTCACCGTTTTCATCCTGCTCTACCTGATTTTCCACGACGGCCGGGAGGTCAACTTTCGCAACCTGCGTGCCCGTTGTGGTTTCTGTCACTTCGGCTGCGACAGCTGCGGTTTCTTCTGCCTGAACAGCACCGACGCGCACTTTCTGAGACAGCTGGCGCTGCTTACGACGTGGCATAACCTGAGTACGTTCTTCCTGCTCGGTCTCCTGCTGCTCAGCAGGCTCTTCGCGATTCAGGTTTTTAACGTCCTGCTGCGCCTGGCGTTTTTCGTCGTTACGGCGACGGTTACGCTCACGGCGAGGCTGCTGCTCGTCGCGCTGTTTGCTCTTCTCGGACTCATCGCCCGCCTGCTGGCGAATTTCACGATCTTCAACGTTCTGCTGTTGTTTCTCGCGACGGTTGCGACGGTTGTCTTCGCGTTGCTCACGGCCTTCATTGTTGTCCGAACGGTTGTCACGACGCTCGTTACGGTCGCTGCGGTCATTACGATCGCGGCGGTTGTTCTGACGCTTACGACGGTCCTGCTGACGCTCAGGTTTAGCCGCTTTAGGTTCTTCTTTCGGCTGCTCTGGCTGAACTTCTTCACCTGCGAACATTTTCTTCAGCGCGCCAAAGAAACGGCTCAGCAGACCCGGTTGTGCTGGCTCGGCTTTTGCCGCCACTGCCGGTTTTTGTGCCGCAGGTTTAGCCGCTGGTTTTTCCAGGGCACTTTCTGGCGGAGCTTCCGGCATGATGAAGGTCGCTAATGCAGGCTGCTCTGGCAGTTTACGCTCGGCTGGCTCTTCATCAGATGGCAGCGCCATCTCTTCTTCATGCAGCTTCGGCAGCAGGTAGCTGAGTGTGCTGGTCTCTTCGCCTTTACGGACACGCAGCACGTGATAGTGCGGCGTTTCCATCTGGTCGTTTGGCACGATGATGCAGCGAACGCCGCCCTGGCGCGCTTCAATGGCACTCACTGCGGCACGTTTTTCGTTCAGCAGGTAGGAGGCAATTGGCACCGGAACAATGGCGTGAACCTCTTTGGTGTTCTCTTTCAGCGCTTCTTCTTCAATCAGACGCAGAATAGAGAGAGACAGAGATTCGTTATCACGAACGGTCCCGGTACCGGAGCAGCGCGGGCAAACGTGATGGCTGGATTCGCCCAGAGACGGGCTCAGGCGCTGGCGGGACATCTCCAGCAGGCCGAAGCGTGAAATATGGCTAATCTGGATACGCGCACGATCCTGGCGCACCGCTTCGCGCAGACGGTTTTCAACCGCACGCTGGTGACGAACAGGGGTCATGTCGATAAAGTCGATAACAATCAGACCACCCAGGTCGCGCAGGCGGAGCTGGCGGGCGATTTCATCAGCGGCTTCAAGGTTGGTGTTGAAGGCGGTCTCTTCGATATCGCCGCCGCGCGTCGCACGTGCGGAGTTGATGTCGATAGCGGTCAGCGCTTCTGTGGTATCGATAACGATAGAACCGCCGGATGGCAGACGCACTTCACGCTGGAAGGCGGACTCAATCTGGGATTCAATCTGATAGTGGCTGAAAAGTGGGATTTCACCGGTGTACAGTTTGATTTTGCTGGTGAAGTCCGGACGACCCAGTGCGGCGATGTGCTGGCGAGCCAGCTCAAGCACTTTCGGGTTGTCGATGAGAATTTCACCGATATCCTGACGCAGATAGTCGCGGAAGGCACGTACAATAACGTTACTTTCCTGGTGGATCAGGAACGGAGCAGGGCGGCTTTCTGCTGCTTTCTGGATAGCTTCCCAGTGCTTCAGACGGAAGCTTAAGTCCCACTGCAGCGCTTCGGCAGATTTGCCCACACCGGCGGTACGCACGATAAGACCCATGCCATCCGGCAGTTCAAGACTGGCCAGCGCTTCTTTCAGTTCGGTACGGTCATCGCCTTCGATACGGCGAGAGATACCACCCGCACGCGGGTTGTTTGGCATCAGTACCAGATAACTTCCCGCCAGGCTGATAAAGGTTGTCAGTGCGGCACCTTTGTTGCCGCGCTCTTCTTTATCAATCTGAACAATCACTTCCTGACCTTCACGCAGAACATCTTTGATATTCGGACGGCCATGAGCGTTGTAGTTAGCAGGGAAATATTCGCGGGCGATTTCTTTCAGAGGGAGGAAACCATGACGCTCAGCACCGTAATCAACAAATGCAGCCTCAAGGCTTGGTTCAATGCGGGTGATTTTACCTTTGTAAATGTTCGCTTTTTTCTGTTCGTGTCCAGGACTTTCGATATCCAGATCGTACAGGCGCTGCCCATCCACAAGGGCGACACGCAACTCTTCTTGCTGAGTTGCGTTGATTAACATTCTTTTCATCGTAACTTACTCGTTATTCTTACATTGACGACAAAGCTGCGGGCAAGGTGACGCTTTCCGGGGTATGAACCGATGGCCTCGTGTCTATTCACGTCGCCAACCTCACGGTTGTCGCTCGCTTAAGAGGCGCAGAGTGTCGGTTGCCTGTGTTTCATACGGAAACACAGCGCAATTATCAGGGGAATTGCCTGGGTAGAACTCTCCAGAGAACAATCCTTATACCGGGAAGTACTGCAACCCGCAGCCCGCTAACTGCCTGAAAGATCAATACGTCTTACGCCATTGCTGCGTGGATGATCGGTCAGACAAAATTGGTCATTCCGTCGACATCCTTACAAATCCGGATTTAACGCGGAAAACGGCTTCATTATTCCACTGCTCGCCGGGTTATAGCAAGATGACTTTTACCAATTATCACCCGGTTACTCACAGTTTCTTCACTTCAGGATGGTGATTGGTTTAATAACCACCAAATCGATTGCGCGAAACCGGGGCAGGCCGGATAAAAGTAAATATAAGCATAGAAAAATGAGTGGCGCTAATGCCTGACGATATTTAGAATCGCCAACCATGAAAACAGAGACTCCAGCCGTAAAAATGGTTGCTATCGCCGATGATGAAGCGGGGCAACGTATCGATAACTTTTTGCGCACCCAGCTGAAAGGGGTACCAAAAAGCATGATTTACCGCATCCTGCGTAAGGGCGAGGTGCGGGTTAACAAAAAACGCGTGAAGCCTGAGTATAAGCTCGAAGCCGGTGACGAAGTGCGTATCCCGCCGGTGCGTGTTGCCGAACGTGAAGAAGAGGTCGTGTCGCCTAAGCTGCAGAAGGTGGCCGCCCTGAGTGATGTGATCCTGTATGAAGATGACCACATCCTGGTGCTGAATAAACCGTCGGGTACGGCGGTACACGGCGGCAGCGGTCTCAGCTTCGGCGTGATTGAAGGGCTGCGCGCGCTGCGCCCGGAAGCCCGTTTCCTCGAACTGGTTCACCGTCTCGATCGTGACACCTCTGGCGTGCTGCTGGTCGCCAAAAAACGTTCAGCCCTGCGCTCGTTGCACGAGCAGCTGCGCGAAAAAGGGATGCAGAAAGATTATCTGGCGCTGGTGCGCGGTCAGTGGCAGTCCCACGTGAAAGTGGTGCAGGCCCCACTGCTGAAAAATATTTTGCAAAGCGGTGAGCGAATCGTTCGTGTCAGCCAGGAAGGTAAACCGTCTGAGACGCGCTTTAAAGTGGAAGAGCGCTATGAGTTTGCCACCCTGGTGCGCTGTAGCCCGGTGACGGGCCGAACCCACCAGATTCGCGTGCATACCCAGTTTGCGGGCCATCCGATTGCGTTTGACGATCGCTATGGCGACAGGGAATTTGATAAGCAACTGGCGGGGACGGGGCTGTCGCGTCTGTTCCTGCATGCGGCAGCGCTGAAGTTTACCCATCCGAATACCGGCGAGACTATACGTATTGAAGCGCCGCTGGATGAGCAGTTGAAACGCTGCCTGAAAGTTCTGCGCGGCTAAGGTAAAAGTTAAACGGCAACGGAGTTGCCGTTTTTAATGTTTGCACCCTCTCCCGGTGGGAGAGGGCCGGGGTGAGGGCATCAGGCCGCAACGGTCACGCCGTCAGTGGATTACACGCTTCGCGTCTTAACATCTGGCACAGCGCAATCAGCGGTAAGCCCACCAGCGTGTTCGGATCACGCCCCTCCAGCTTTTCGAAGAGCGCAATCCCAAGACCTTCACTTTTAAAACTGCCGGCGCAGTTCAGCGGCCGTTCACGACGCACATAATCAGTGATTTCTTGCTCACTCAGGTGTCGGAAGTGAACATCAAACGGTTCGCATTCGGTCTGCAGGTGGCCCACGGCGGAGTTGTAGAGCGCGAGGCCGGTATAAAAGGTAACAATATTGCCGCGCGCCTGCATAAGCTGTTTACAGGCATTCTCTTCGGTGTGTGGCTTACCGGTGATGACACCATCCAGCACGCAAACCTGATCGGAGCCTATAATCAAATGCGAAGGGTATTGTGCGGCAAGCGATTGTGCTTTCTCTTTCGCCAGACGCGTTACTAAATGACGCGGCGACTCGCCAGGTTGTGGCGTCTCATCAACGTCCGGCGCGGCACACACAAACGGGATCCCGAGCTTTTCCAGCAACATTCGGCGGTAGGGAGAAGTGGAAGCGAGAACGAGATTTGGCATATTTTTATCACCAGATATAGCGTATCGATGCCAGCCATTTTAAACTACAGGCCGCAATGTGTGCGAATAATTGGCAAAAGGCAGCCCTGGTTGCCTTTTTCTTTGACTATATGACGTTACAAAGTTAATATGCGCGCCCTATGCAAAAGGTAAAATTACCCCTGACTCTTGATCCGGTTCGTACGGCTCAAAAACGCCTCGATTACGAAGGTATCTATACTTCCGATCAGGCTGAGCGTATTGCCGAATCCGTAGTCAGTGTGGACAGTGATGTGGAATGCTCCATGTCGTTCGCTATCGATAACCAGCGTCTTGCCGTTTTAACCGGTGATGCAAAGGTGACGGTAACGCTCGAATGTCAGCGTTGCGGGAAACCGTTCACACAGCACGTTCACACAACGTATTGTTTCAGTCCGGTTCGTTCTGACGAACAGGCTGAGGCACTCCCGGAAGCGTATGAGCCGATTGAGGTTAACGAATTCGGTGAAATCGATCTTCTGGCTCTGGTTGAAGATGAAATCATCCTCACCTTGCCAGTGGTTCCGGTGCATGATTCTGAACACTGTGAAGTGTCCGAGGCGGACATGGTCTTTGGGGAACTGCCTGATGAAGCGCAAAAACCAAACCCATTTGCCGTATTAGCCAGCTTAAAGCGTAAGTAATTGAGGAGTAAGGTCCATGGCCGTACAACAGAATAAACCAACCCGTTCCAAACGTGGCATGCGTCGTTCCCATGACGCGCTGACTGCAGTTACCAGCCTGTCTGTAGACAAGACTTCTGGTGAGAAACACCTGCGTCACCACATCACTGCTGACGGTTTCTACCGCGGCCGCAAGGTTATCACTAAGTAATCACGCGTTTGCGTGATTAGGCTTAGTGAGGAACTCCCCGTGCAAACGGGGAATTTACCGAACCAGGCTGCGACGATACCTTGACACGTCTAACCCTGGCGTTAGATGTCATGGGAGGAGATTTTGGGCCTTCCGTGACAGTGCCTGCAGCATTGCAGGCACTGAATTCTAATTCGCAACTCACACTTCTTTTAGTCGGCAATCCCGACACAATCACGCCATTACTTGCAAAAGCTGACTTCGAACAACGTTCACGTCTGCAGATTATTCCTGCGCAGTCAGTTATTGCCAGTGATGCCCGGCCATCGCAGGCGATTCGCAATAGCCGTGGCAGCTCTATGCGAATGGCGCTGGAGCTGGTAAAAGAAGGACGTGCGCAGGCCTGCGTCAGCGCGGGAAATACCGGCGCGCTGATGGGGCTGTCGAAATTACTGCTCAAGCCTATTGAGGGCATTGAGCGTCCGGCGCTGGTGACGGTACTCCCGCATCAGCAAAAGGGCAAAACGGTGGTGCTCGATCTGGGCGCTAACGTCGATTGTGATAGTACAATGCTGGCTCAGTTTGCCGTGATGGGGTCGGTGCTGGCAGAAGAAGTGGTCGGGATCAAGACTCCCCGTGTTGCTTTACTGAACATAGGTGAAGAAGAGACCAAAGGCCTGGACAGCATTCGTGAGGCTGCCGAATTGCTTAAACAGGTTCCCTCCATCAACTATATTGGTTATCTCGAAGCCAATGAGTTGCTGACGGGGAAAACGGATGTTCTGGTGTGTGATGGCTTCACTGGAAACGTGACGTTGAAGACCATGGAAGGGGTTGTGCGAATGTTCCTTTCTCTCCTCAAATCGCAGGGAGAAGGTAAAAAAAGCGCCTGGTGGCTTATTTTATTAAAGCGTTGGTTACAAAAAAGCCTGACGCGGCGATTCAGTCACCTCAACCCCGACCAGTATAATGGCGCCTGTCTGTTAGGATTGCGCGGCATTGTGATCAAGAGTCACGGTGCCGCCAATCAGCGAGCATTTACTGTCGCCATTGAACAGGCAGTGCAGGCGGTGCAGCGACAAGTCCCTCAGCGGATTGCCGCTCGCCTGGAATCTGTATTAGCTAAAAGTGACTGAGCGTACATGTATACGAAGATTATTGGTACCGGCAGCTATCTGCCAACACAAGTGCGAACCAACGCCGATCTGGAAAAAATGGTAGATACGTCTGACGAGTGGATTGTCACGCGCACAGGTATCCGTGAACGTCGTATCGCCGCGCCAGACGAAACCGTGTCCACCATGGGTTACGAAGCCGCACAGCGTGCTATCGAGATGGCGGGCATCGATAAAGATCAGATTGGTTTGATCGTGGTTGCCACAACATCGGCCACGCATGCTTTCCCAAGCGCAGCGTGCCAGGTGCAGAATATGCTCGGTATTAAAGGCTGCCCGGCGTTTGACGTTGCCGCAGCCTGCGCAGGTTTCACCTATGCATTGAGCGTTGCCGATCAGTATGTAAAATCCGGCGCGGTGAAGTATGCGCTGGTGATCGGTGCTGACGTGCTGGCGCGTACCTGCGATCCAACCGATCGCGGAACGATCATTATTTTTGGCGATGGTGCGGGTGCCGTACTGCTGGGTCAGTCTGAAGAGCCGGGCATCATCTCCACGCATCTGCATGCTGACGGTAGCTATGGCGAACTGTTAACGCTGCCTAATGCCGACCGTGTGAATCCGGACAGCTCTATCTACCTGACCATGGCAGGTAACGAAGTGTTTAAGGTCGCGGTGACGGAACTGGCCCACATTGTTGATGAAACGCTGGAGGCGAATGGCCTTGAGCGCACCGCACTCGACTGGCTGGTGCCGCATCAGGCGAACCTGCGTATTATCAGTGCAACCGCGAAAAAGCTGGGCATGTCGATGGATAACGTTGTGGTGACGCTCGATCGCCACGGCAATACCTCTGCGGCGTCAGTACCGTGCGCCTTTGATGAAGCGGTACGTGACGGACGAATCAAACGGGGCCAGTTGGTCTTGCTTGAAGCCTTCGGTGGCGGGTTCACCTGGGGTTCCGCGCTGGTTCGTTTCTAGGATAAGGATTAAAAGATGACGCAATTTGCTTTTGTGTTTCCGGGGCAGGGCTCTCAAACCGTTGGGATGTTGTCTGAAATGGCAGCAAACTATCCGGTAATCGAAGAGACTTTCCGTGAAGCTTCCGATGCGCTGGGTTATGATTTATGGGCGCTGACCCAACAAGGTCCGGCCGAAGAGCTGAACAAAACCTGGCAGACTCAGCCAGCACTGCTTACTGCTTCCGTTGCGCTGTGGCGCGTCTGGCAGCAGAAGGGCGGCAAAGCGCCAACCCTGCTCGCGGGCCATAGCCTGGGTGAATATTCTGCACTGGTCTGTGCCGGTGTGATCGCCTTTGCTGAGGCGGTACGCCTGGTAGAACTGCGTGGTAAATTCATGCAGGAAGCGGTGCCAGAAGGCACGGGCGGCATGTCTGCTATTATCGGTCTCGACGATGCTTCCATCGCAAAAGCGTGTGAAGAATCAGCAGAAGGTCAGGTGGTTTCACCGGTTAACTTCAACTCGCCAGGCCAGGTGGTTATCGCCGGTCATAAAGAAGCGGTTGAACGTGCAGGTGCAGCCTGTAAAGCCGCGGGCGCGAAACGTGCGCTGCCGCTGCCAGTGAGTGTTCCGTCCCACTGTGCGCTGATGAAACCTGCTGCTGACAAGCTGGCGGTTGAACTGGAAAAAATTACCTTTAACGCACCGACGATTTCCGTTGTGAACAACGTCGATGTGAAATGTGAAACCACGCCGGAGGCTATCCGTGATGCGCTGGTTCGCCAGCTTTATAGCCCGGTACAGTGGACCAAAACCGTTGAGTTTATGGCCTCTCAGGGCGTTGAGCACCTGTACGAAGTCGGCCCAGGGAAAGTCCTGACTGGTCTGACAAAACGTATTGTTGACACCCTGACTGCCTCGGCGATTAACGAGCCGGAAGCCATTGAAGCGGCACTCTCGCAATAAAAGAGGAATACCATGAGTTTTGAAGGAAAAATTGCCCTGGTCACTGGCGCAAGCCGCGGTATCGGGCGTGCAATTGCTGAAACACTGGCCGCGCGCGGCGCGAAAGTGATTGGTACAGCAACCAGCGAGAATGGCGCGAAGGCCATCAGCGACTATCTGGGTGCGAACGGTAAAGGTCTGGTACTGAATGTGACCGAACCTGCATCTATCGAATCTGTTCTGGAAAATATTCGCGCAGAGTTTGGCGAAGTGGATATTCTGGTCAATAATGCCGGGATCACTCGCGATAACCTGTTGATGCGAATGAAAGACGACGAGTGGAACGATATTATCGAAACCAACCTGTCATCTGTATTCCGTCTGTCAAAAGCGGTAATGCGCGCTATGATGAAAAAGCGTCATGGTCGTATTATCACTGTCGGTTCTGTGGTTGGTACCATGGGAAATGCTGGTCAGGCTAACTACGCTGCGGCGAAAGCAGGTCTGATTGGTTTCAGTAAGTCGCTGGCGCGTGAAGTCGCGTCCCGCGGGATTACTGTAAACGTTGTTGCTCCGGGCTTTATTGAAACGGACATGACGCGTGCGCTGACTGATGAGCAGCGTGCGGGTACGCTGGCAGCTGTTCCTGCGGGCCGCTTAGGCGACCCTAAAGAAATTGCCAGCGCGGTTGCATTTTTAGCCTCTGACGAAGCGGGTTACATCACTGGTGAAACCCTCCATGTCAACGGCGGGATGTATATGGTTTAATCACGATCGAAAATATTTGCCTTATTGGGGGGATTGGCCTCAAAATAACGTAAAATCGTGGTAAGACCTGCCGGGATTTAGTTGCAAATTTTTCAACATTTTATACACTACGAAAACCATCGCGAAAGCGAGTTTTGATAGGAAATTTAAGAGTATGAGCACTATCGAAGAACGCGTTAAGAAAATTATCGGCGAACAGCTGGGCGTTAAGCAGGAAGAAGTTGTGAACTCCGCTTCCTTCGTTGAAGACCTGGGCGCAGATTCTCTTGACACCGTTGAGCTGGTAATGGCTCTGGAAGAAGAGTTTGATACTGAGATTCCGGACGAAGAAGCTGAGAAGATCACCACCGTTCAGGCTGCCATTGATTACATCAACGGCCACCAGGCGTAAGTGAACATCTCCAGGCGGTCATTCGACCGCCTGAGTTTTATCTTTTTTAGTCCCACGAATCTCTTTTTTTATCCCTCCCTGGAGGACAAACGTGTCTAAGCGTCGTGTAGTTGTGACCGGACTTGGCATGTTGTCTCCTGTCGGCAATACCGTAGAGTCCACCTGGAAAGCTCTCCTTGCCGGTCAGAGCGGCATCAGCCTAATCGACCATTTCGATACTAGCGCCTATGCAACGAAATTTGCTGGCTTAGTAAAGGATTTTAACTGTGAAGAGATCATCTCGCGCAAAGAACAGCGCAAGATGGATGCCTTCATTCAATATGGAATTGTCGCTGGCGTTCAGGCCATGCAGGATTCTGGCCTTGAAATTACGGAAGAGAACGCAACCCGTATCGGTGCCGCTATTGGCTCCGGGATTGGCGGTCTTGGTCTGATCGAGGAAAACCATTCATCTCTCATGAATGGCGGACCGCGTAAAATCAGCCCGTTCTTCGTTCCGTCCACGATTGTTAATATGGTGGCGGGTCACCTGACCATCATGTTCGGTCTGCGTGGGCCAAGCATTTCTATCGCGACCGCATGTACCTCTGGCGTGCATAACATCGGCCAGGCCGCGCGTATGATTGCGTACGGCGATGCAGATGCTATGGTGGCGGGCGGTGCTGAAAAAGCCAGTACCCCGCTTGGCGTGGGTGGCTTTGGTGCTGCGCGCGCGCTGTCTACCCGCAACGATAATCCTCAGGCGGCAAGCCGTCCTTGGGACAAAGACCGTGACGGTTTCGTGCTGGGCGATGGTGCAGGTATGCTCGTTCTGGAAGAGTACGAACATGCGAAAAAACGTGGCGCGAAAATTTATGCTGAAGTCGTTGGCTTTGGTATGAGCAGCGATGCCTATCACATGACGTCACCGCCAGAAAATGGTGCGGGCGCCGCGCTGGCCATGGAAAACGCGATTCGCGATGCGGGTATTACCCCAGCGCAAATCGGCTACGTTAACGCACACGGTACCTCTACCCCTGCGGGCGATAAAGCAGAAGCTCAGGCTGTTAAGTCTATCTTCGGTGAATCTGCCAGCCGTGTAATGGTCAGTTCCACAAAATCCATGACCGGTCACCTGTTGGGTGCGGCGGGTGCTGTAGAGTCTATTTACTCTATTCTTGCGCTGCGCGACCAGGCTGTTCCGCCAACCATCAACCTGGATAACCCGGATGAAGGTTGCGATCTGGACTTCGTTCCTCACGAAGCGCGCCAGGTGAGTGGAATGGAGTACACCCTGTGTAACTCCTTCGGCTTTGGCGGTACTAACGGTTCTCTGATCTTCAAAAAGATCTGAGTCTGCGTACCCTATGGCTGTGAAAAAAGGTCCGCTTGTCGGGCCTTTTTTATTCAGGCTAATCTTCTTGTCGGCTGCACGACATCCTGCCAGACTAAACGTCCACGCATAAGGAGCCACCATGTTTTTAATCAATGGCCTTGAGCAAGAATCTCTGCCTGCCAGCGACAGGGCGACTCAGTTTGGTGATGGCTGCTTTACCACGGCGCGCATTGCGGATGGCGACGTGTGTCTGCTGGATGCGCATATACGTCGTCTGCAAACGGCCTGCAAAACGTTAATGATCCCCTTTACGCAATGGGACACGTTGCGCCAGGAAATGCGCCAGCTTGCGTCCGGAAAGCCCAGTGGGGTACTCAAGGTCATTATCAGCCGCGGCAGCGGTGGACGGGGTTATAGCGGTGCCAGTTGCCAACATCCCACCCGGATCCTGTCGGTTTCTGCGTATCCTGCCCAGTATACGCGCTGGCGTGAAGAGGGCGTTACCCTGACGCTCAGCCCGGTACGTCTGGGAAGAAACCCCATGCTTGCCGGGATAAAACATCTCAATCGTCTTGAGCAGGTGCTAATCCGTACTCATCTTGAGCAGACGGCAGCCGATGAAGCGCTGGTTCTTGACAGCGAAGGGTTCATTACGGAATGCTGTGCGGCTAATTTATTCTGGCGGCAGGGCAACACTGTTTTCACGCCTTCGCTGGAACAGGCGGGAGTCAACGGTATTATGCGTCAGTTTTGTGTGCAGCAGCTGGCACGCTCTGACTTTCACGTTGTCGAAGTTAACGCACGCGAAGAGGCGTTGCAGGCAGCAGATGAAATCGTTATTTGCAACGCGCTGATGCCGGTTATACCTGTCCGCGCTTATGGTCAAATTTGCTTGCCATCGCGCGAGCTGTTCTCTTTTTTAGCCCCGATATGTGAGCAAATCAGATAGTCATGAAGAAAATGTTGCGCTTTGTCCTCCTTCTAATCGTTGCGCTGGGTATCGCTGGCGGCGCGGGAATGTGGAAAGTTCGCCAGCTGGCGGACAGTAAGATCCTGATTAAGGACGAAACGATCTTTACCCTGAAAGCGGGAACCGGGCGACTGGCGCTCGGTGAACAGCTTTATGGCGATAAAATCATTAATCGTCCACGCGTGTTCCAGTGGTTATTGCGTGTGGAACCTGAGCTGTCTCATTTTAAAGCTGGCACCTATCGTTTCACGCCCGGGATGACCGTCAGAGAGATGCTACAGCTGCTGGAAAGCGGCAAAGAAGCACAGTTCCCGCTGCGGTTTGTTGAAGGGATGTGCCTTAGCGATTACCTCAAACAGCTGCGTGATGCGCCGTATATTAAACACACGCTAAAAGATGACAGTTACCAGACGGTTGCCGCGGTACTTGAATTTGAACATCCCGAGTGGGTTGAAGGCTGGTTCTGGCCGGACACCTGGATGTATACAGCCGGAACAACCGATGTGGCGATCCTGAAGCGTGCGCACAAAAAAATGGTCGCGGCGGTGGAATCTGCGTGGGAAGGGCGCGCCGATGGCCTGCCGTATAAAGATCAAAACCAGTTTGTCACCATGGCCTCAATTATTGAGAAAGAGACCGCGGTGGCTTCAGAGCGCGACCAGGTGGCGTCGGTCTTTATCAACCGACTGCGCATTGGCATGCGTCTGCAAACTGACCCTACCGTGATTTACGGAATGGGTGAGAACTACAGCGGCAAGATTTCACGAAAAGATCTGGAGACGCCGACGGCGTATAATACCTACGTTATTAGCGGCCTGCCGCCAGGCCCGATTGCCACGCCGAGCGAAGCCTCGCTTAAGGCGGCCGCGCATCCGGCAAAAACACCGTATCTCTACTTTGTGGCTGATGGAAAAGGGGGGCATACCTTTAACACCAACCTTGCCAGCCATAATCGCTCCGTTCAGGATTATCTGAAGGCACTTAAGGAAAAAAATGCGCAGTAAATACATTGTCATTGAGGGACTCGAAGGAGCCGGTAAAACCACAGCCCGCAACGTGGTAATCGAAACGCTGAAAACGCTCGGCGTTGCGGACATGGTGTTTACCCGTGAACCCGGCGGTACGCAGCTGGCTGAAAAGCTGCGCAGCCTGGTGCTGGATATCAAATCCGTGGGCGATGAAGTTATCACTGACAAAGCCGAAGTGCTGATGTTCTATGCCGCTCGCGTGCAGTTGGTAGAGACGGTCATCAAACCGGCTCTGGCCGCTGGCAAGTGGGTCATTGGTGACCGTCACGATCTGTCGACTCAGGCGTATCAGGGCGGGGGACGCGGAATTGACCAGACAATGCTGGCAACGTTGCGTGATGCCGTCTTAGGGGATTTCCGCCCCGATCTGACGCTGTATCTGGATGTAACGCCGGAAGTGGGCCTGAAGCGCGCGCGCGCGCGCGGCGAGCTGGATCGCATTGAGCAAGAGTCGCTCGACTTCTTTAATCGCACCCGCGCGCGTTATCTTGAACTCGCCAGTCAGGACAGTTCCATTCGCACCATTGATGCGACGCAGTCCCTGGAAGAGGTGACCCGTTCCATTGAGGAAACTGTCAAACACTGGCTACAGGAGCAACAGGCATGAAATGGTACCCATGGTTGCGCCCGCACTTTGAACAGCTGATCGCCAGCTATCAGGCCGGACGGGGGCATCATGCGTTACTGATTCAGGCATTGCCGGGCATGGGTGAAGATGCATTGATCTACGCCATCACCCGTTTTCTGATGTGCCAGCAGCCAGAAGGTCACAAAAGCTGCGGTAAATGCCGCGGCTGCCAGCTGATGCAGGCGGGCACACATCCTGACTATTACACGCTGGAGCCTGAGAAGGGCAAAAGTGCGCTCGGTATCGATGCCGTGCGTGAAGTCAGTGAAAAATTATACGAGCACGCACGACTGGGTGGCGCAAAAGTCGTCTGGCTGAAAGACGCGGCGTTGCTTACCGAGGCGGCGGCAAACGCGCTGCTTAAAACGCTGGAGGAGCCACCGGAAAAAACGTGGTTCTTCCTGTCATGCCGCGATCCGGGTCGATTACTGGCGACGTTACGCAGTCGGTGTCGGCTTCATCACCTTGCGACTCCCCAGGAATCGTGGGCGCTGAGCTGGCTGGAGCGTGAGGTGACAACGTCACAGGATAGCGCGTTGTCCGCATTGCGCCTCAGCAGCGGCGCACCTGCCGCGGCGCTGGCTCTGCTGCAGGCGGACGTCTGGTCGCAACGAGAAGCGCTTTGCCGCGCCGTTGTCTCTGCGCTGGAGAGCGGTGACTGGTTGAGCGTACTGCCTGCACTTAACAGCGATCAGGCTGCCGAGCGTCTGCACTGGCTGGCTGCCTTACTTCTGGATGCCCTCAAGATCCAGCAGGGGGCCACGCTGCTGACCAATCCCGATGTCTGGCCACTGGTAAACACGCTGGCGAATCGTCTGCCAGGCGCCACGTTGCGTGCGATCCTGCACGATACTTGCCAGAGCCGCGAACAACTTTTAACGGTAACCGGTCTTAATCGCGAGCTTGTACTGACCGACCAGTTACTGCGTATCGAACATTACCTGCAACCAGGCGTTACTCCGCCTGTTTCCCATCTCTGAGAGAGACATTATGTTTTTAGTCGACTCACACTGCCATCTCGATGGCCTGGATTATCAATCCCTGCATAAAGACGTGGACGAAGTGCTGGCTAAAGCCGCCGCCCGCGATGTGAAATTTTGCCTTGCGGTGGCTACCACGCTGCCGGGTTATCGCACCATGCGTGAGCTGGTGGGCGTTCGCCCTAATGTTGTCTTTTCCTGTGGCGTGCATCCGCTCAATCAGGATGAAGCATACGACGTCGAGGAGTTACGTCGTCTGGCGGCCGAAGAGGGCGTGGTAGCGATGGGGGAAACCGGGCTGGACTATTACTACACGCCGGAGACCATGGCGCGTCAGCAGGAGTCCTTCCGCCATCACATTCGCATTGGGCGTGAGCTTAACAAACCGGTTATCGTTCATACCCGCGATGCCCGCGCCGATACCCTGGCGATCCTCAGGGAAGAAAACGTGACGGATTGCGGTGGCGTACTACACTGTTTCACAGAAGACAGAGAAACGGCGGGAAAACTGCTTGATTTAGGGTTTTATATCTCGTTTTCCGGGATCGTGACGTTCCGTAACGCTGAGCAGCTTCGCGATGCTGCGCGTTATGTTCCGCTCGATCGTATTCTGGTGGAAACAGACTCTCCTTATCTGGCTCCGGTACCGCATCGCGGTAAAGAAAACCAGCCAGCAATGACGAGAGACGTGGCTGAATACATGGCCGTTCTGAAGGGCGTCAGTATCGAAGAGCTGGCCCGCGTCACGACGGAAAACTTCTCTACACTGTTCCATATTGACCCCGCCCGCCTGCAATCTGTTTGATACACCTGTTTTTTTTAGGCTCGTAATTAATAGTTAAAACGAGTAAAGTTCACCGCCTCATTTGGGGCGGTGATGGTGTTTTTAGACACATCCAGAAATGCTTTTTGTAAATAACTGAAAGTTTTTCGACCGTCTTAAGCTGAAACGTGATAGCCGTCAAACAAACTCAGAGGGAATTATTTTACTCTGTGTAATAAATAAAGGGCGCTTAGATGTCCTGTCCACGGCACGGTACTCCCCCCGGGCCAATGCGTGAAAGCGTAAAAAAAGCACAAATACTCAGGAGCACTCTCAATTATGTTTAAGAATGCATTTGCTAACCTGCAAAAGGTCGGTAAATCGCTGATGCTGCCAGTATCCGTACTGCCTATCGCAGGTATCCTGCTGGGTGTCGGTTCTGCAAACTTCAGCTGGCTGCCAGCCGTAGTGTCCCACGTAATGGCCGAAGCAGGCGGTTCTGTCTTTGCTAACATGCCACTGATCTTCGCTATCGGTGTTGCTCTGGGCTTCACCAATAACGACGGCGTTTCTGCGCTGGCTTCTGTGGTTGCCTACGGCATCATGGTGAAAACCATGGCTGTGGTTGCACCGCTGGTTCTGCATTTACCTGCTGAAGAGATCGCAGCGAAACACCTGGCGGATACCGGTGTTCTGGGCGGTATCATCTCCGGTGCGATTGCAGCGTATATGTTTAACCGCTTCTATCGCATCAAGCTGCCTGAGTATCTGGGCTTCTTCGCGGGCAAGCGTTTCGTTCCGATCATCTCTGGTCTGGCAGCGATTTTCACGGGTGTGATCCTGTCCTTCATCTGGCCACCAATCGGTACGGCAATCCAGACCTTCTCTCAGTGGGCTGCTTATCAGAACCCGGTTGTGGCGTTTGGTATCTACGGCTTCATCGAGCGTTGCCTGGTGCCATTTGGTCTGCACCACATCTGGAACGTTCCATTCCAGATGCAGATTGGTGAATTCACCAACGCAGCAGGTCAGGTGTTCCACGGTGATATCCCACGTTATATGGCGGGTGACCCAACTGCAGGTAAACTGTCTGGTGGCTTCCTGTTCAAAATGTATGGTCTGCCAGCCGCGGCAATTGCAATCTGGCACTCTGCTAAACCAGAGAACCGTGCAAAAGTGGGCGGTATCATGATCTCCGCAGCGCTGACCTCGTTCCTGACCGGTATCACCGAGCCGATCGAGTTCTCCTTCATGTTCGTTGCGCCGATCCTGTACGTTATCCACGCGATTCTGGCGGGTCTGGCGTTCCCAATCTGTATCCTGCTGGGTATGCGTGACGGTACGTCCTTCTCACACGGCCTGATCGACTTCATCGTTCTGTCCGGTAACAGCAGCAAACTGTGGCTGTTCCCAATCGTGGGTGCGTGCTACGCCGTTGTTTACTACACCATCTTCCGCGTGCTGATCAAAGCACTGGACCTGAAAACGCCAGGTCGTGAAGATGCAACAGAAGACAGCAAAGCAGGCGCGACCAGCGAAATGGCTCCGGCACTGGTTGCAGCATTCGGCGGTAAAGAGAACATCACTAACCTGGACGCGTGTATCACTCGTCTGCGTGTGAGCGTTGCCGATGTTGCGAAAGTAGACCAGCCGGGTCTGAAAAAACTGGGCGCAGCGGGTGTGGTTGTTGCAGGTTCTGGTGTTCAGGCAATCTTCGGTACCAAATCCGATAACCTGAAAACCGAAATGGATGAATACATCCGCAACAGCTAAGCTGTGACCTGGGGAGACTAAGGCAGCCGAATGGCTGCCTTTTTTATGCCTGCAGTTTTGTTATGCCGGGTAGCGGCTGAACACTCAGAAGTCGTAGCTCGCGCTTACAGAGACGTTCAGCGGCGCGCCATATACCACATAAGAGCCGACGTAGTCGTAATACTCTTTGTCGAACAGGTTGTTGACGTTAGCCTGGACAGCAAAATCTTTAGTCACCTGATACCGGCTGAACAGGTTAACCAGCGCGTAGCTGCCTTGTTCTGCACGTGATCGACCTGCCGGGCCGCCATCTACATCGTTCCAGACTTTATTCTGCCAGTTCACCCCGCCGCCCACTGCCAGTGCCGGTAGCATGGGCAGTTGATAACGGGTAAAGAGCTTCATTGTGGTACGAGGCTGATCGGAACTAACCGCGTTGCCGCGCTTGTCTTCAGCAATGTAGCGGGTTGCGCCGAAGGTCAGCTGCCAGTTATCGGTCAGGGCGCCGTTTAGCTCGAACTCGATCCCTTTACTGACGACCCCATCCAGAGATTCATAAATTGACTCGCCACTGGGCATGTAGGTGTAGGTATTATTCGCCACATTATCCTGCTCAATGCGAAAGAGGGCGAGCGAGGTGGTCAGGCGCGTACTAAACCAGTCTGCTTTCACCCCGGCTTCATAGCTTTTCCCCGTTGTCGGGTCCAGGTAACGGCCGCTGGCGTCACGCTTGTCCTGAGGCTGGAAGATGGAGGTATAGCTGACGTAGGTTGACCAGTCTTCATTGATATCGTAAACAAGGCCCGCGTATGGCGTTACATCATCCTTACTGCTTTCCAGGCGGGTGTCCGGGGAGCCCGCCGGGTTATAGCGAATGTTGTAATGGGTATAACGCGCACCGAGGATCAGAGATAGCGGATCGGCAAGCGAGAATCGGGCTGAGGTATAGGCCGAAGACTGGCGGATATCATCCTGACTGTAAAGCTTCCAGGGGGTCCACTGCGGATCGGCGATATTCCCGTTCCAGTTTTTGAAGTTACCCACGTCAACCATGCCGTACAGCGCGTCCGGCATGGTGTTGTCATAGTGGTTA
Organism: Enterobacter cloacae subsp. cloacae ATCC 13047; assembly: GCF_000025565.1. Lineage (NCBI taxonomy): Bacteria > Pseudomonadati > Pseudomonadota > Gammaproteobacteria > Enterobacterales > Enterobacteriaceae > Enterobacter > Enterobacter cloacae. The sequence goes on along the minus strand of NC_014121.1, from coordinate 2,583,214 downwards.
CGCTGGCGGCTGAAGCTACAGCCAAACATCATCTCATGCTGGCGACCGAAAAGATCGAAACCGCCGCGCAGGAAGGCATCCACCGCATCCTGCTTACGTTCACCGCGGTTCCAGCCGCCATATCCGACCATACCCGCACCGGTCTCTTTATCCGGGTAGCCGGACATATACATCAGTTTGCTGTCAAAGTTGGTGTCGGCATGCATGCCGTTGATGTGGGCTTCCCAGCCGTTGTCGAAGCGTTGGGTGAGGTTGGCGAAAATACGGGTGTTGTCTTTATCTGAATAAGCCCAGTCTGGTGCAACGGTCTGGTTGCGGTTGTAATGGGTTTTGCTGCCATCGCTGTACCAGGTTGGCAGGCCGCCCCAGGTTGGGTTATCGGTATCGCTTTCCTGATATTCATAGCCCACAGACAGGGTGGTGCTGTCAGTCACGTCCGCATCGACCACGCCATAGAGGAACTTTTTGCGGTAGTGGTAGTTATCAACAAAACTGTCGTTGTCCTGATAACCCGTAATAAGACGACCGCGCACGTTACCCGACTCTACCAGCGGAGCCTGCAGATCCAGCACGTAGCGTTGTTTGTCCCAGCTACCGTAACTGGCGGAGACATTGCCTTTAAATTCATTGCTGTCTGCATGCTTACGTACCATGTTGACGTAGGCGGCGGGATTTCCCGTGCCGGACATCAGGCCGGTTGCGCCGCGTACCACTTCAATACGATCGTAAATGGCGGTATCGGCGGCGGTGTCGCCAAAGTTCCATACTTCGCTGATGGAGGTTGGCAGATCATCATACGCATAGTTACTGACAAAGAAGCCGCGCGAGTAAAATACCGTCCGGTCGCTGTCCTGTACCTGCGCGGTGACGCCGGTGGTGTTAGTTAACACCTGGCCGAGGGATTGCAGATTCTGATCTGCCATGCGCTGCTGGCTAATGACGCTGACGGACTGCGGAATATCGCGGGGAACCAGTAACAGTTTCGTCCCCGTGGTGGTGGTCTTAACGCTGTAGTCCGTATCCTGACTGCTGGACGGGTCCTGTGCGTTATCAAAACCGCCCTCGACAACCACGGTATCTTCGGTTGCAGAGGCGGCGAAACTGACGGCTGGCATCAATGCCATAGCAATACAGGCAGCCAGCAACGAAGGCGTGGCGGCTGGCTGCGGTTGCCCATCCCTGGTGTGGTTAATGAAAGACATCATCAAACCCTTACTGAATGGTGAAAGGTGAGTGCGACAGTCCCGTGAGAACGGGCTGACGTCGTTTTCTATGTTAAAAATGCGCATGAAAATGCAAATGCGAAATATACGCATTGTGATTAGCACTGTAAACAGATGTGTCAAAAGGAAATGAAATTATGTTTCAGGTGGTGAAGCGTCGAGAGCGGTTACTCTTCAGTCAGCTGAAACGCTTTCAGGAAAGAAATCCGGGGAGAAGGTTGAAAGGACAGGAGAAAGTCGCTCATACTCTTCCATTGTGCCACACACTCATGCAGAGATTGTGTTAATAGCGGACGCACCACGCCAGATTAAACTACAAAGGAACAGGTCATGGCTGAAGAAACCATTTTCAGTAAAATTATCCGCCGCGAAATCCCTTCGGATATTGTTTATCAGGATGAGTTGGTGACGGCTTTCAGAGATATTTCTCCTCAGGCTCCGACTCATATCCTTATCATTCCAAATATTCTGATTCCCACCGTCAATGACGTAAAAGCCGAGCATGAAGTGGCGTTAGGCCGTATGCTGACGGTAGCCGCGAAAATCGCCGAGCAGGAGGGGATTGCTGAAGACGGTTACCGTTTGATCATGAACTGTAATCGCCATGGTGGTCAGGAAGTTTATCATATTCATATGCATCTTCTGGGTGGGCGTCCTCTGGGACCGATGCTGTCACATAAAGGTCTTTGACATGTTAAAAGGGCGTATTGCAGCGCTGGCAATGACATTGGTAATGGTGGGATGCAGCACGCGCCCGGCCATTCCTGTCAGTGATGAACAGACGCTGGTGATGGAGTCCTCGGTACTTGCCGCGGGCATCACCGCAGAACAACCTACGTTGATCATCAGTGAAATTAAATCTTCTGCGTCTTCTACGCTCTTTAACGAAAGACACGAACCGGTGACGGTGCACTACCGTTTCTTCTGGTATGACGTACGGGGTCTTGAAATGCACCCGCTGGAAGCGCCGCGCAGCGTGACCATTCCGGCAGGATCGTCGGTAACGCTCTATGGTAGCGCCAACTATCTGGGTGCGCATAAGGTGAGACTTTATCTTTATCTGTAAGAGGTGAACCTTGATTAAAAATATGAGCCGTTATGCGCTCGTGACAGCTTTTGCACTGTTCCTTGCAGGATGTGTGACGCGAACCGAACAGCCTGCGCCGGTGGACGAGGCAAAACCGGGTACGGAGCAGCCGACACAGCCAACGCAACCGCAGCCAACCGTGCCGTCTGTACCGACGATCCCGTCGCAGCCTGGCCCGATTGAACATCCGGACCAGACCTCCCAGCCAACGCCGCGCGTGCGTCATTATGACTGGAACGGTGCGATGCAACCGATGGTGGGCAAAATGCTGCAGGCGCAGGGCGTGACGGCAGGCAGTGTACTGCTGGTGGATAGCGTAAATAACCGGACTAACGGTTCACTTAATGCCGGGGAAGCGACAGAAACCCTGCGCAATGCACTGGCCAATAACGGCAAGTTTACGCTGGTTTCCGCACAGCAGCTGGCAGTAGCCAAACAGCAGCTTGGTCTGTCGCCACAGGACAGCCTCGGTACGCGCAGTAAGGCGATGGGGATTGCCCGTAACGTTGGTGCGCAGTATGTGCTGTACTCTAATGCCACCGGTAACGTGAATACGCCAGCCCTGCAGATGCAGCTGATGCTGGTTCAGACAGGCGAGATTATCTGGTCAGGTAAAGGTGCGGTTACGCAACTCTGACTGCACGCGTGAAGCGATCCTCACGCGTTATTTTCCGCAGTATCGTCTTATCGCGCCGCAGGCCCACTCCGGGCTTGGCGGCGCGAGTTGCATTCTGGAACAGGGCGAGCAGCGTCTGGTGTTGCGTCATCACCACGATCCCTTAGCCCCCGTTTCCCATTTTCGCCGTCAGTTTCGTGCCCTGAAGCGTCTACCGGCTGATCTCGTGCCAGCCCCGCGCTTTTTCAGACAGGGCTGGATGGCGGTAGAGTATCTGGCAGGGGAGATCCGGCATACGCTGCCTGACAGCGCAACGCTTGCGACGACGCTCTGTCAGTTGCACCATCAGCCGTGTCTGGGGTGGCGAGTCACGCTGCTCCCTTTGCTGGAACAATACTGGCAGCGAGCCTCACCGGACAGACGTACCCCACGGTGGCTTGCGCAGCTTAAACGGTTACGCACTGCGGGAGAGCCTCAGCCGCTTCGGCTGTCGCCATTACACATGGATGTTCATGCCGGAAATATTGTGCATACGTCCACCGGCATCAGGCTTATCGACTGGGAGTATGCCGGTGATGGGGATGTGGCACTGGAGCTGGCGGCCGTCTGGGTGGAAGATGATACAGCGCGCCAAAGACTGATCGGCGATTACGCCCGCATTGCGCATCTGGACGCGGGACAGCTGGCGCGTCAGGTCAGACGCTGGCGACCCTGGGTCGTCATGCTGATGGCGGGCTGGTTTGAAATGCGTTTTCAGCAGTCCGGCGAGAAACAATTTATTGCGCTGGCAGATGATGCCTGGCGCCAGTTACACATTAAAGGATAAGAGAGGTTGCTGTGGGTCCAGTCATGTTGGATGTAGAAGGGTTTGAACTGGATGCGGAGGAGCGTGAAATTCTGGCGCACCCGCTGGTGGGGGGGCTCATCCTGTTTACCCGCAACTATCACGATCCGGCGCAGTTGCGTGAGCTGGTTCGCCAGATCCGCGCGGCGTCGCGTAATCATCTGGTCGTGGCCGTCGATCAGGAAGGCGGGCGCGTGCAGCGTTTCCGTGAGGGCTTCACCCGTCTGCCCGCGGCCCAGTCTTTCGCGGCGCTGCTCGGCACCGAAGAGGGCGGAAATCTGGCCCAGGAGGCCGGCTGGCTGATGGCCAGCGAGATGATTGCCATGGATATCGACATCAGTTTTGCCCCGGTGCTGGACGTAGGGCATATCAGTGCGGCAATTGGCGAGCGCTCTTACCATAGCGATCCCCGTATTGCGCTGGAGATGGCCACCCGCTTTATCGACGGCATGCACGATGCAGGAATGAAAACCACCGGTAAACACTTCCCGGGGCACGGCGCCGTGACGGCGGATTCGCATAAAGAGACTCCGCGTGATCCGCGCCCGGAGGCGGAAATTCGTGCCAAAGATATGTCGGTGTTCCGCTCGCTGATTAGCGATAACAAGCTGGATGCCATTATGCCTGCGCATGTGATTTACAGTGACGTCGACCCGCGCCCGGCGAGCGGTTCTCCGCACTGGTTAAAAACCGTGCTGCGTCAGGAACTCGGTTTCAACGGCGTGATCTTCTCCGACGATTTGTCGATGGAAGGGGCGGCGATCATGGGCAGCTACGCGGAGCGTGGGCAGGCGTCGCTCGACGCAGGTTGCGATATGATCCTCGTCTGCAATAATCGTAAAGGCGCAGTCAGCGTGCTGGATAACCTGTCGCCGATCAATGCAGAGCGTGTTACACATTTGTATCATAAAGGTTCATTTAGCCGTCAGGAGCTGATGGATTCGGCACGCTGGAAAGCGGTTAACGCCCGGCTTGAAGCACTGAATGAGCGCTGGCAGGCACATAAAGCCAGCCTGTAAATCCTCCCGGAAGGCGTAGCGTGGTGAGAAGACGATGATCATCTATTTACACGGTTTTGACTCAAACAGTCCTGGTAATCATGAGAAGGTACTGCAACTGCAGTTTATCGATCCGGATGTACGGCTGATCAGCTACAGCACGCGCCATCCGAAACATGACATGCAGCATCTGCTCAAAGAAGTGGACAAGATGCTGCAGCTCAACATCGACGATCGCCCGCTGATTTGCGGCGTGGGGCTGGGTGGCTACTGGGCGGAGCGGATTGGATTCCTGTGCGATATTCGCCAGGTGGTATTCAATCCTAACCTGTTCCCGAACGAGAACATGGAAGGCAAGATTGACCGCCCAGAAGAGTATGTCGATATTGCCACCAAGTGCGTCAGCAATTTCCGTGAAAAGAACCGCGACCGCTGTCTGGTGATCCTTTCGCGTAATGATGAGGCTCTCAACAGCCACCGTGCGGCTGAGCTGTTGCATCACTACTATGAAATTGTCTGGGACGAAGAACAGACCCACAAGTTCAAGAACATCTCCCCGCATCTGCAGCGCATCAAAGCCTTCAAAACACTGGGCTAAGATACTGCATAAGATCTCCCAGGCCCGGCCGCGAAAGCGTGCCGGGCTTTCTTTTTTCACAGAATTGTCTACTTTTAAGCCACCAAAACTTGATGCACATCAATTTTGGTATGACCAATGCGCCTGACGTGGTATTCTCAATGCACCTGAATGGTTTCAGTGCTGTAACCTGTTGTTAATTAAGGGTTATTCTTATAACTTTTAATTAACAATTGGTTAATAATTTGAGGGGGTCACGTTGACTACGCCATTGAAAAAGATAGTGATTGTAGGCGGTGGTGCTGGCGGGCTGGAGCTGGCGACACAGTTGGGTAAGAAGCTGGGTCGCGGCAAAAAAGCCAAAATCACGCTGGTGGATCGTAACCACAGCCACCTGTGGAAACCGTTGCTGCACGAAGTGGCGACCGGTTCACTGGATGAGGGCGTTGACGCGCTGAGCTATCTGGCGCACGCACGTAACCACCATTTCCAGTTCCAGCTGGGTTCCGTGGTGGATATCAACCGTGAGAGCAAAACCATTACCCTGGCCGAGCTGCGTGACGAAAAAGGGGAGTTGCTGGTCCCGGAGCGCAAGCTTGCCTATGACACACTGGTCATGGCGCTGGGCAGTACCTCCAACGATTTCAACACCCCGGGTGTGAAAGAGCACTGCATTTTCCTGGATAACCCACACCAGGCGCGTCGTTTCCACCAGGAAATGCTGAACCTGTTCCTGAAGTACACCAATAACATGGGTGCGAATGGCAAGGTGAATATCGCCATTGTAGGCGGTGGCGCAACGGGCGTTGAACTCTCCGCTGAGCTGCACAATGCGGTAAAACAGCTGCACAGCTACGGGTACAAAGGGTTAACCAATGAAGCGCTGAACGTAACGCTGGTTGAGGCAGGTGAGCGTATTCTGCCTGCGCTGCCTCCACGTATTTCTGGCGCGGCGCATAACGAACTGACCAAACTGGGCGTACGTGTTCTCACCCAGACGATGGTGACCAGCGCAGACGAAGGTGGCCTGCACACCAAAGATGGCGAGTACATCAAAGCGGATCTGATGGTCTGGGCGGCGGGTATCAAAGCACCTGATTTCATGAAAGACATTGGCGGGCTGGAAACCAACCGTATCAATCAGCTGGTGACCGAGCCGACGCTGCAAACCACGCGCGATCCAGAGATTTTCGCGATTGGTGACTGTGCGTCATGCGCGCGTCCAGAGGGCGGTTTCGTGCCTCCTCGCGCCCAGGCAGCGCATCAGATGGCAAGCCTGGTGCTGCACAATATTCTGGCACAGCGCAAAGGCAAGCCAATGAAGGCCTACGTCTACAAAGACCACGGCTCTCTGGTTTCGCTGTCGAACTTCTCTACCGTAGGCAGCCTGATGGGGAACCTGATGCGCGGCTCGATGATGGTAGAAGGGCGCATCGCACGCTTTGTCTATATCTCCCTGTACCGTATGCACCAGATTGCGCTGCACGGCTACTTCAAAACCGGGTTGATGATGCTGGTAGGACGAATCAACCGCGTGATCCGTCCACGTCTGAAGCTGCACTAATTTTTCTCTCCCTCCGGGCCCTCCGGAGGGATTTTTTAGCATATCATGCTGCTCATCACAGATTGAGTGCTTAAGAGTTCTCCTAAACGCCCTGTTACTCTCCTGAAAGCTATTTTTTTGAGCCTTTGTCTTATTGGCGAAGCGTAGCCTGCATTGCAAAATTGTTACCAATAGCAACAAAGGAGGAAGTCCCGTGAATAAATCAATGTTGGCGGGTATAGGGATTGGCGTCGCTGCTGCGTTAGGTGTGGCTGCCGTTGCCAGTCTCAACGTACTGAATCGCGGCCCACAGTATGCGCAGGTGGTTTCTGCAACCCCCATTAAAGAAACAGTTAAAACGCCTCGTCAGGAGTGCCGTAACGTCTCTGTCACCCATCGTCGTCCGGTTCAGGATGAAAACCGTATTGCCGGCTCTGTGCTGGGCGCGGTGGCAGGCGGGGTGATTGGTCACCAGTTTGGTGGCGGCCGTGGTAAAGATGTGGCGACCGTGGTCGGTGCGCTGGGTGGCGGCTATGCCGGTAACCAGGTGCAGGGCGCAATGCAGGATAACGATACGTACACCACGACACAGCAGCGCTGTAAAACCGTCTATGACAAGTCGGAAAAAATGCTGGGTTATGACGTGACGTACAAAATTGGTGACCAGCAGGGCAAAATCCGTATGGACAGAGACCCTGGCACACAGATTCCGCTGGATGGAAATGGCCAGCTGGTACTGAATAACAAAGCGTAAAAAAAGATGTTCTCTGAACTTAGCTCCTCAAGCGCTCAGGCTGAGGAGCTTTTTTTAGCCCTGTATTTTAAGCAGTTCGGGCCACAGTCGCAGGGTGGTCTCGGTGATATGCTGCAGTTTTTCCAGCGTCGCCCCTTCTCGGGCGCTAATCGACATCCCCTGTAAAATACAGCTCAGGTATTGTGCTAATTCCTGAGGGCGGCAATGCGCCGGAATTTCACCACGCTGCTGGCGCTGGGCCAGGAAGGTGCTGAGCGTCTCCTCCTGCATGGCATGACGCGATTTCACCGTGTTGGCGATCTCTTTCGAGGAGGCCGCAAGCGTCGCGGAGGTGTTAATCATAAAACAGCCCGCGGGCGTCTCTTTGCTGGTGAAGCAGGTGGCGATGGCGGTGAAATAGTCATGCAGTGCCTGCTCAACCGTTTTCTCTTCACAAAATAGCTGTGCTTCGTATCGCGATGCGAAGCGAGAGATGTATCGGTCCAGTACCGCCCTGAACAACCCCTCTTTATTCGTGAATTCCGCATACAGCGTCGGCGCTTTGGCTCCGGTGGCTTCTACCAGATCGGAAAGCGAAGTCGCTTCATACCCATGTTGCCAGAAGAGAGTCATGGCCTTATCAAGCGCTGCATCCCTGTCGAACACTTTTGGTCGGCCACGGCTTTTCTTCGCACAACTCGTGACATCGGTTGTCATTTGCCGTTGGTCCTCTGTTGGTTTGTTGAATAACCATTATAAAAATAAACGCATTTCACCACCAGTGCTGTTTTCTGAAAAATAAATTAATCATATGGGTATGAAAAACAACGGAATTAAAATTAATTTAATGGTCGTTATAAAAACATGTTGACGTGTGAGCTGGATCACATCTATCATTTACCTATCGATCGTTAACTAAATAGCTAGCGACCTCAAAATTCATCTGCCAAAGGTAAAAATCATGAAAAACGTAAAAACCCTCATCGCCGCTGCTGTTCTTAGCTCACTCTCTTTCGCAAGCTTTGCTGCTGTGGAAGTCCAGTCAACGCCTGCTGACCAGCATAAAGTAGGGACCATCTCTGCCAGCGCCGGGACTAACCTGGGTTCACTGGAAGACCAGCTGGCGCAAAAAGCGGATGAGATGGGTGCGAAATCGTTCCGCATTACCTCTGTAACCGGTCCTAACACCCTTCACGGTACCGCTGTTATTTACAAATAAGCCTGGCTAAACCCTCATTTATGCCACTGCTAAAAAAACGCCCTGCATGTGCAGGGCGTTTTTGCGTTTGGGTTTACATCGACTGCTGGGCGACACCATGATGTCGTGTGACGTCAGTCGGCATGCCCGAACGTGCTTCCATTGCCCGCTCCATCACAATGCCATCCGTCCTTGCATCGGTTTTAAAACTCACCATCGCCGCATTCAGGTTGATTGGCAGCGTCTGCGGATCGTCATCAATGTTTTTCGATAAAGGCTGGTGAATTTCAACCAGTCGCACGCCGCCTGGCTCCTCAGAGACCTTGATCGGGGTATTAATGATGTTCACTTTGGTGCCCGGCGTGACCAGGTTGAAGAGCGTTTTGATATCGTCATCGCGCAGACGAATACAGCCGGAGCTGACGCGCATGCCAATACCAAAGTCCGCGTTCGTTCCATGTAACAGGTACACGCCGCCATAGGCCGCGAGGCGGATGGCATGGTGGCCCATTGGGTTATCCGGGCCGGCCGGTACAACGGCGGGGAGATCGATCCCCTGCGCTTTATAGCGGGCACGAATATTGGCCGTTGGCGTCCAGGTTGGGTTTGCACGCTTGTCTGATACGGTGGTGATCATCGTTGGGGTCAGCGTGTCACCGCCCAACTGGCCAATACCAATAGGGTATACGCTCACCTCATTTTTACCGGGCGGGTAATAATAAAGACGCAGTTCGGCAAGGTTTATCACGATCCCCTCGCGCGGCGCATCCGGCAAAATCGTCTGCAGCGGGATGGTTAACACGCTGCCAGCGCGCGGGACATAAGGGTCAACGCCGGGGTTGGCCTGCAGTAAAGCCAGAAAGCCGACGTTATATTTTTTGGCAATCGCCTCAAGCGATCCACCATTGTTTTCAACCACATGAAAACGGTTTTCCCCAACCACCTTACTGCCTGCAGGCGGGAGTGGCCAGGTGTTTGCGCGAGCGGGAAGTGCAACCGCGACCGTTGCGGCCAGCGCTAACACGGTTATCCAGCGAGTGAAACGCGAAGAGGTCATCATCACTATAATCCATATAAATGACAGGGTGATTGTTTTATAACGGTTAGTGATAATTATGGCGAAGGGGTCTGTCGGGAAGATCGGGTGAAGTGAAAAGAGTTTGTAAATGTTACCCCCGGTAGCATGGCGCAACCGGGGGCAGAGCAGATTATGCGATCGCGTTCTCTTCCAGCTGGCGCATAAAGTTGCGTACCCAGTCCATACGGGTTTTACGCTCCGTCAGCTCCTGCGTAAATTTCAGCCGCGTTGGCCCATCCAGGCGGAAATGCTGCGGCTGCTTTTGCAGTAAACCGATGAGCCACGTAGGGTTAACGTGGTTTTTCTCGGCAAACTCAATCACGCCGCCTTTCTCGTTGCCCTCAAGCTTACGGATGCCCAGCTTCTGCGCCTGCTGACGCAGGCGCGCGATATCCAGCAAGTTGCGTGCGGCATCCGGGAGCAGGCCAAAGCGGTCAATAAGCTCGACTTTGATCTCTTCCAGCTCGTTCTCATTTTTCGCACTGGCGATACGTTTGTAGAACGACAGGCGGGTGTTCACATCCGGAATGAAATCGTCCGGCAGCAGAGACGGCATGCGTAACTCAACTTCGGTTTGCTGGCTGGTAAGATCTTCCAGCGACGGTTCGCGTCCGGCCTTGAGGGCATCGACCGCGTTTTCCAGCAACTCCATGTAGAGCGAGAAACCGATGGTTTCCATCGAGCCACTTTGATCTTCACCCAACAGCTCACCCGCACCGCGGATCTCCAGGTCGTGCGTCGCCAGTGCAAAGCCAGCGCCCAGATCTTCCAGCGAGGCGATCGCTTCCAGACGTTTTTGCGCATCGGTGGTCATCGCTTTTGGATGCGGCGTCAGCAGCCATGCATAGGCCTGATGGTGCGAACGCCCGACGCGGCCACGCAGTTGATGAAGCTGTGCCAGACCGAAATGATCCGCGCGTTCAATGATGATGGTGTTGGCCGTCGGGATATCGATCCCGGTCTCAATGATGGTCGTACACACCAGCACGTTAAAGCGCTGGTGGTGGAAGTCGTTCATCACCCGTTCCAGTTCGCGTTCGCGCATTTGCCCGTGACCGATGGCAATACGCGCTTCCGGCACCAGCTCTGCCAGCCGGTCTGCCGCTTTCTGGATATTTTCCACGTCGTTGTAGAGGTAATAGACCTGACCGCCGCGCAGCACCTCACGCAGAATGGCCTCGCGCACCACCAGATTGTCGTATTCGCGCACAAAGGTTTTCACGGCCAGACGACGCGCCGGCGGCGTGGCGATAATTGACAGATCGCGCATGCCGCTCATAGCCATGTTCAGGGTTCGCGGGATTGGCGTTGCAGTCAGGGTCAGGATATCGACGTCGGCACGCATCGCTTTAATACGCTCTTTATGGCGTACCCCGAAACGGTGCTCTTCATCAACAATCAGCAGCCCCAGATCTTTCCACTTCACGTCGCTCTGCAGCAGTTTGTGGGTGCCGATCAGAATATCGATCTTACCCTCTCTGGCCTGCTCCAGGATTTGCGTTTGCTCTTTGGTACTGCGAAAACGTGACAGCATCTCGATGCGTACCGGCCAGTTGGCAAAGCGGTCGCGGAAGTTATCGAAGTGCTGCTGAGCGAGCAGGGTGGTGGGCACCAGCACCGCCACCTGCTTGTTATTCTCAACGGCGAGGAACGCCGCGCGCATGGCTACTTCGGTTTTCCCGAAGCCGACATCGCCACAGACCAGCCTGTCCATTGCCAGCGGCTGACACATGTCGCTTAACACGGCATTGATGGCCTGAGCCTGGTCCGGCGTGGTTTCAAACGGGAAGCTGTCGCAGAACAGCTGGTACTGCTCTTTATCATGCTTAAAGGCAAAGCCCTCTTTTGCCGCACGTTGGGCATAGATATCCAGCAGCTCGGCCGCCACATCACGCACTTTTTCCGCCGCTTTCTGCCGGGCGCGTGCCCAGGCGTCGCCGCCCAGTTTATGCAATGGTGCATTCTCTTCTGCACCTCCGGCGTAGCGGCTGATCAGATGCAGGGATGAGACCGGCACGTAGAGTTTGGCGTCGTTGGCGTAGGTCAGCATCAGGTATTCACCTTTGATGCCACCGGCTTCCAGCGTCGTCATCCCCTGATAACGACCCACGCCATGTTCAAGGTGCACAATCGGCTGGCCCGGATGGAGTTCCGCCAGGTTGCGGATCAGCGTATCCGGGTTAATGGTGCGACGGCTGTCCTGACGGCGGCGCGCGACACGTTCACCCAGCAGGTCGCTTTCACAGATTAATGCCATGTTGTTGAGGGTATCGATAAACCCGTGCTCGGCGGCACCGATCATCAGGTAACGCCCCGTCCCCGTGGCTTCGCTCAGGCGCAAAATGCGTTTCGGAGCAACTTTAATCCGCCCCAGCAGTTCGCACAGCGCTTCACGGCGGCCTTCACTCTCAACGGAGAAGACAACCGGGCCGGTAAAGGCATCGAGGAACTTGCGCAGACTCTCCAGCGGGGATTTCTGCTGTGCCTGAACGGCTAAATCTGGCAGCTTCTGGAATGCAAGGTTGGTGTTGGCAGCTTTATCGGCAAGCGTATCGGTTTTCAGCTGTACGCGCGGCCAGCGCTTGAGTTCGGCGTTGAGCTCGTCGGTGCGCAGCCACAGCGCTTCAGGCGGCAGCAGCGGACGCATTGGGTCTACGCCCCGGTTTTCAAAGCGCGCGCGGGTTTCGCTCTCAAAGCGGCTGGCGCTGGCGTCGATATCACCGGTGTTCACAATCAACGTGTTCGCCGGGAAGTAGCTGAACAGGGCGGGCAATGGCTCGTTAAAGAACAGCGGCTGCCAGTATTCGATCCCGGCAGGAAGCGTACCTTTGCTGACCTGCTGATAGATATGCTCAGCGTCGCGCTTAACGTCGAACTTGTCGCGCCACTGGCTGCGGAACAGCTCGATAGCGGTTTTGTCCGTCGGGAATTCATGGGCGGGTAATAAATTGATGGCTTCCACTTCTTCCAGCGTGCGCTGCGTGTCGGCGTCGAATACGCGCAGGCTGTCGATCTCATCGTCGAAGAAGTCCAGTCGATACGGCTGGTCGCTGCCCATCGGGTACAGGTCGAGCAACGCACCGCGCGTGGCGTATTCCCCGTGCTCCATAACCTGATCGACATGACGGTATCCGGCGCTGTCCAGTTGCGCGCGCAGATCGTCCCGGGACAGGCGCTGACCTTTTTTCATCACCAGCGCATGGCCGTGCAAATAGCTGTGAGGACAGACGCGCTGCATCAGGGTGTTGACCGGAACGATCAGCACGCCGCGCTGCATGGTCGGTAACTGATAGAGGGTCGACAGGCGCGAGGAGATGATCTCCTGATGCGGGGAGAAGCTGTCATACGGCAGCGTTTCCCAGTCGGCCAGACTGAAGACCAGGTTATCGGTGAACTGGCGAATTTCATCATGCAGTCGCAGCGCATTTTGCATATCCGGGGCGACCAGCACCACCGGACCAGGATGTCGCTCAGCGATTTCTGCCACCAGCGTGGCGCACGCAGCGCCAGTGAGTTCGCCCAGCTGGCGCTGGTCGCCCGCTTTAACAGGCAGGGAATAACGATAGTGTTCAGGCATGGCTATGTCAGAGTCTCCTGTGGATATACCAACAGTATTGGGGCATATCACTGATACGCAATGTCTTTATTATCCTCGATCGTTTTGCATAAGCAAATCTGAACTGCAACGCGGGAAGATTCGCCCCCGGACGGGGGGCGAGGGCGGTATTATCGGGTTGCCGGAGACAGTGCGCTCGCGGAAGGGGGAGAGAAGAACAGATCGCCAAACAGTGCCGTCGATATTTTGCGTACGCCAAGTCCGGCGAGGGTGCAGATCAACAGGCTGGCAAATGGGTAGACCAGGATCAAGGCAAGCTCGGCCCAGACCGGCCAGTAGGCAGCATTCATCTCACCGATCAGGAACAGGCTGAAGGCCTCTATCAGGATGCGGTGCGTGGTGTATATAGCGATGGTGTTTGAGCCGATAACGTTAAGCAGGTTGCTGGGATGAACGGCATAACGCTGCTCGAGGCTATAGAAAAGCTTCATGATCAGCACGATCGACAGCAGGGAAAGCAGCAGCGGAACGTTAGCAAACCACAGTACCACGGAGACCGCAGCAAAAGCGGCCAGCGCCAGCCAGGTACGACGCAGGTTCAGCCCCTTCATCCAGGCCATCAGCTCTGCGCCATACCACGCGCCAAGGCTGTAGTAGATCATATTGCGTACCACGCTGTTCATTCCCCACCACGGCAGCGGCAGGAAATTGATCGTGATGCTGGCCAGTGCCAGCAGCCCCAGTACGGGCAGCTTCCAGCGGCTAAGCAGTTTACATAGCGTGAAATAGACCACCAGGGCGTACAGATACCACAGGCTGGTGCTGGCAGTGAGCATCCCCCACGCAAACCCGGAAAGTGAATCGGCATACGCGGCGTTCGAGGAGGTGGCCAGCTCACGTTCAGGTGCCAGCCAGGCATTGAGGTGGCTCAGCGCCTGCCATTGCAATACGCCCCACAGCGCAAGGACCCAGACAATGCTCCAGATCCGTTTGTCAAAACTGGTGCGCCAGTTCACCTCGTCAATATAACGACGGATCAGATAACCGGATATGAAGAAAAATACCGGCATACGGAAGGGCGCGAGATAAAGGTTAAAATAGACCCAGCATTTGGCGAGAAGACCGGACAACGGATGTTGTAGCCCCGTCAGATGGGGATAAAATGTGATAACCGAATGATAGATTACCACCAGGCAGATACACAGCCCCTTTATCTGGTTAATCCATAATGCTTTTTGCTTCATTGTTCGCAACTACCTTATTGCCATAAACGAACGAACAATTGTTGGTAAACGCAGCCGGGATGTAACGGGAAACAGTCTGTATCAGGAAGTTTTTCGGAAAAGGTGGAGGGTGTGGCGCGATAATTCGAAGAGTAGCATTCTGATTTATCTGAATTTTTCAGAAAAATGATTACCAAAGCTTACGGTTTCAGTCATTTACGCTTAACGGATTCGCTTATATACTCGTGGGTCTGCTATCAGCAAACAGACGGACTTCATGTATCAACCTGTCGCACTCTTCATAGGCTTACGCTACATGCGTGGGCGCGCCGCGGACCGTTTCGGTCGCTTTGTCTCCTGGCTTTCGACTATTGGCATTACGCTTGGCGTGATGGCACTGGTGACGGTGCTTTCCGTCATGAACGGCTTTGAGCGCGAGCTGCAAAACAACATCCTGGGGCTGATGCCGCAGGCCATTCTCTCTTCAACCAACGGTTCCGTTAACCCGCAACAACTGCCGGAAAGTGCGGCGAAGTTACAGGGTGTCACGCGCGTTGCGCCGGTGACAACGGGTGATGTCGTCCTGCAAAGCGCCCGCAGCGTGGCGGTGGGCGTCATGCTGGGGATTGACCCGGCGCAAAAAGATCCGCTCACGCCGTATCTGGTCAACGTGAAGCAAAGCGATCTGGAAGCGGGAAAATACAACGTCATCCTCGGCGAGCAGCTTGCCGGGCAGCTTGGCGTGAACCGTGGCGACCAGCTGCGCGTGATGGTGCCGTCTGCCAGCCAGTTTACGCCGATGGGACGTTTGCCCAGCCAGCGTCTGTTCACGGTTATTGGCACGTTTGCCGCCAACAGCGAAGTTGACGGCTACCAGATGCTCATGAATATCCAGGATGCTTCGCGTCTGATGCGTTATCCGGTGGGCAACATTACCGGCTGGCGTCTGTGGCTCGACGCACCGCTGAAGGTCGATACCCTCAGCCAGCAAACCTTGCCGGAAGGCACAAAATGGCAGGACTGGCGCGAGCGTAAAGGCGAACTGTTCCAGGCCGTGCGTATGGAAAAAAATATGATGGGCCTGCTGCTGAGCCTGATCGTCGCGGTCGCGGCGTTTAACATCATCACCTCGCTTGGTCTGATGGTAATGGAAAAGCAGGGCGAAGTTGCCATCCTGCAAACCCAGGGGCTGACGCCGCGCCAGATTATGGCCGTCTTTATGGTGCAGGGGGCCAGCGCCGGGATCATTGGCGCGTTACTCGGGGCCGTTCTCGGGGCGCTGCTGGCCAGTCAGTTGAATAACTTAATGCCGATCATCGGCGCGCTGCTTGATGGCGCGGCGCTGCCGGTTGCTATCGAACCGCTGCAGGTGGTCGGTATTGCGCTGGCCGCGATGGCCATTGCGCTGCTTTCTACGCTCTATCCTTCCTGGCGCGCTGCCGCCACTCAACCCGCTGAGGCTTTACGTTATGAATAAGATCCTGTTGCAATGCGACAACCTGTCCAAACGCTATCAGGAAGGCTCTGTACAGACTGATGTGCTGCACAATGTGAGCTTCAGCGTGGGCGAAGGCGAGATGATGGCGATTGTCGGCAGCTCCGGTTCCGGCAAAAGTACCTTATTACACCTGCTGGGCGGGCTGGATACGCCGACCAGTGGCGACGTAATTTTCTCAGGCCAGCCGATGAGCAAAATGTCTTCTGCGGCAAAAGCGGAGCTGCGTAACCGTGAGCTGGGCTTTATCTACCAGTTCCACCACCTGTTGCCGGATTTCACGGCACTGGAAAACGTGGCGATGCCTTTGCTGATTGGTAAAAAGAAACCGGCAGAAATTAATGCCCGTGCCAGCGACATGCTGAAAGCCGTAGGCCTGGGGCATCGCGGTGACCACCGTCCGTCTGAGCTGTCCGGTGGCGAGCGTCAGCGTGTAGCAATTGCCCGTGCGCTGGTGAACAACCCGCGTCTGGTGCTGGCGGATGAACCAACCGGCAACCTGGATGCGCGCAATGCTGACAGTATTTTCCAGCTTCTGGGTGAGCTGAATGCCTCACAGGGGACGGCGTTTCTGGTGGTGACCCACGATTTGCAGCTGGCAAAACGGATGGGACGCCAGCTTGAGATGCGTGATGGTCATCTGAACGCTGAACTGACTCTGATGGGAGCGGAGTAATGGCCTCACCGTTATCGTTACTCATCGGGCTACGCTTCAGCCGCGGCCGTCGTCGCGGCGGGATGGTCTCCCTTATCTCGGTGATCTCCACCATCGGTATTGCGCTCGGCGTGGCGGTATTGATTGTGGGATTAAGCGCCATGAACGGTTTTGAGCGTGAGCTGAATAACCGTATTCTGGCCGTTGTGCCGCACGGCGAAATTGAACCGGTTAATCAGCCGTGGAACAACTGGCGTGACGCCCTCAGCAAAGTGGAAAACGTGCCGGGCATTGCCGCCGCTGCACCTTACATCAACTTTACAGGGCTGGTGGAAAGCGGTGTTAACCTGCGCGCCATCCAGGTGAAAGGGGTGAACCCGGCGCAGGAGGCGCGTCTGAGCGCGCTGCCGAAATATGTGCAGAACGGCGCGTGGGCAAACTTTAAGGCCGGTGAGCAACAGATCATCATGGGCAAAGGTGTGGCCGACGCGCTGAAAGTGAAGCAGGGCGACTGGGTGTCGATCATGATCCCAAACGCCAGCGCTGACCATAAATTGCAGCAGCCTAAGCGCGTGCGTCTGCACGTCACCGGGATCCTGCAACTGAGCGGTCAACTCGATCACAGCTTTGCAATGGTACCGCTGGAAGACGCACGTCAGTATCTGGACATGGGCGACAGCGTGACGGGCATCGCCATTAAGGTCAACGACGTCTTCAATGCCAATAAACTGGTGCGTGATGCGGGCAGCGTGACCAATAACTATGTCTACATCAAAAGCTGGATCGGCACTTACGGGTATATGTATCGTGATATCCAGATGATCCGCGCCATCATGTATCTGGCGATGGTGCTGGTGATTGGTGTGGCGTGCTTTAATATCGTCTCGACGCTGGTTATGGCGGTCAAAGACAAGAGTGGCGACATCGCGGTTCTGCGTACCCTTGGGGCAAAGGACGGTCTTATTCGCGCCATCTTTGTCTGGTATGGTCTGTTGGCGGGGCTGTTCGGCAGCCTGTGCGGGGTGGTGATTGGCGTCGTGGTGTCGTTACAGCTCACGCCAATCATCAACGGAATTGAGAAGCTGATCGGCCATCAGTTCCTGTCGGGTGATATCTATTTTATTGACTTCCTGCCGTCTGAATTGCACTGGCTGGACGTTATTTATGTGCTGGTTACAGCACTTTTACTGAGTCTGCTGGCAAGCTGGTATCCGGCGCGTCGCGCAAGCCGAATTGATCCGGCGAGGGTATTAAGTGGCCAGTAATTACGTCATGATCTAGCGGCTTACGGGCCGCCAGGTTAAAAGAGGAATGCGTTATGTATTACGGATTTGATATTGGCGGCACCAAAATTGCGCTCGGCGCGTTTGATAACGATCTCAAACTGCAGTGGGAAACCCGCGTTCCCACGCCGCGCGAAAGCTACGATGAATTTTTAACCGCCATTGCCGCGCTGGTGGCGCAAGCGGATGAACGCTTTGGCGTAAAAGGCAGCGTCGGCATCGGTATTCCAGGCATGCCTGAAACCGACGACGGCACGCTGTATGCCGCCAACGTCCCTGCTGCCAGCGGCAAACCGCTGCGCGCCGATCTCACTGCTCTCCTTGAACGCGACGTGCGTTTAGATAACGATGCCAACTGCTTTGCGCTCTCTGAAGCCTGGGATGATGAATTCCGTCACTATCCGCTGGTGATGGGGTTGATCCTTGGCACCGGCGTTGGCGGGGGAATTGTTATTAATGGCAAACCGATCACCGGGCGCAGCTATATCACGGGAGAGTTTGGTCATATCCGTTTACCGGTAGATGCGCTTGAGGTCGTGGGACGCGATTTCCCGCTTACCCGCTGCGGCTGTGGTCAGCATGGCTGTATTGAGAACTACCTGTCAGGTCGTGGGTTTGCATGGCTTTACGAACACTTCTATCATCAGAAACTCGAAGCCCCTCAAATCATTACCCTGTGGGAGCAGGGCGATGCGCAGGCGCGAGAGCACGTTGAACGTTATCTCGATCTGCTGGCGGTGTGTCTGGGAAATATCCTCACCATAGTCGATCCGGATCTGCTGGTGATTGGGGGCGGGTTATCAAACTTTACCGCGATAACGGAACACCTGTCCGGGCGTCTGCCCCGACATTTATTGCCAGTCGCCCGCGTGCCGCGTATTGAACGTGCGCGACACGGGGACGCAGGAGGCATGCGCGGAGCCGCATTCCTTCATCTCACCGACTAGTTTACGAGGTTACTATGCTGTCGCGTCGCCAGGGTCGACTCAGCCGTTTTCGCAAAAATAAACGCCGCTTACGTGAGCGCTTGCGCCAGCGGATCTTTTTCAGAGACAGAATGATGCCAGAAGCGATGGATAAACCCAGAGTGGTGGTGCTGACCGGGGCGGGGATCTCTGCCGAGTCCGGTATTCGAACCTTCCGTGCTGCGGACGGGTTGTGGGAAGAGCACCGTGTTGAGGATGTGGCGACACCAGAAGGCTTCGCCCGTGACCCGGATCTTGTGCAGGCATTTTACAATGCCCGCCGTCGTCAGCTTCAGCAGCCAGAAATAGCGCCTAATCCGGCGCACCTGGCGCTGGCGAAGCTGGAGGAGGCGCTGGGTGACCGTTTTCTGCTGGTTACGCAGAATATCGATAACCTGCACGAGCGAGCCGGCAACAAAAACATCATCCACATGCACGGCGAGCTACTGAAGGTGCGCTGTGCCTGGAGCGGCCAGGTGCTGGAGTGGAAAGAGGACGTGCTGCCTGAGGATAAATGTCACTGCTGCCAGTTCCCTTCGCGTCTGCGTCCGCATGTGGTCTGGTTTGGTGAAATGCCGCTGGGGATGGATGAGATTTACAGCGCGCTGGCCATGGCGGATGTGTTTATCGCCATCGGTACCTCTGGGCATGTCTATCCGGCGGCGGGGTTTGTTCACGAAGCGCGTCTGCACGGTGCGCATACCGTAGAGCTGAACCTCGAACCCAGCCAGGTGGGAAGCGAGTTTGAAGAGAAGCACTATGGGCTGGCAAGCGAGGTCGTACCCGAGTTCGTCGACAAGCTGCTCAAAGGTCTGTAATAGCGACAGTATGAAAAGGCACCCGTTAAGCGGGTGCTTTTTTGTTTATAAACTCGTCCGCTGAAATTACCATTAATGATGTTTACTAAACCACAATATAAGCCCTGTTAATTAGTGTGGATGCTATTATTTTGTGCATTCACTCAAAATAGTGCTTAATAATGCTCGTTATCGTGGTGTAGAAAGAGGATGCTAATAAATATAACGTCGATAAGGAGGATGGGATATGTACGGATTTATTGCGAGACAACCCATTTTTAACCCGGATATGAATACGGTAGCTTATGAACTGCTTTTCAGGGATGGGATGGCAAACCGTTTTCCGGATGTATCGGCAGAATATGCAACATCCAGAATGATATCCGACCATTTTTTATCTGTACCGTCTCAGCGTATCGCCGGGACACAGACCTTGTTTATCAACTTTCCATCCAGAATGGTCATCGACCGCAGCGGTGAAGCGCTGGACAAGGAGAGCGTGGTCATTGAGATCCTTGAAGATGCCGTTCCCGGCGAGGCGTTATTGCAGGCCGTGAAAGAGATGAATGCGCACGGATATCGCTTTGCGCTTGATGATTTTACCCTCGCGCCGGAATGGGATCGCTTTTTACCCTATATTTCTGTACTTAAATTTGATGTCAGAAATTATACCTTAGCGCAAATTCAGGATTACCTGCATACACGCAAAAACCTGACCCGCCATATAAAGTATCTCGCTGAAAAAGTTGAGACTAAAGAGGAATTCAAACGCTATCGTGATGCCGGTTTTTCGCTTTTTCAGGGTTACTTTTTCTGTCGTCCTGAAGTGATTAAATATAAGCGCTTATCACAAAATCAACTGGCGATTTTCCGCCTGCAGATGGAAGTAGGGCGGAATAAACCTGATTTTCGGATCATCGAGTCGTTAATAAAAACCGATCTCACCTTGTCCTATAAAATCATGCGTTATATGAAACACACGGCGTTTAAACACGTCGGTGCCTGCAATTTTAGTAAGTTAACGCTCAGCGAAGTCCTCAGGTATCTGGGGGAAAATCAGCTGCGACGCTTTGTCGCGGTGGTGGTGCTGGCCAGTGCTGGCAACGACACCGTCGACGAGCTGTATCCTCTGAGCATGATGCGGGGCAAATTCTGTGAGCTGATTGCAGAGAAGATGCCTGCGCCGGGGCTGGCGGAAAACGCGTTTATGTGTGGCCTGTTCTCTCTGCTCGATACCTTGCTTGAATTGCCAATGGCGGAGTTGATGAAGCAAATAGCGGTGCCGCAGGCTGTCAGCCAGGCCCTGTGTCATCAGGAAGGCGTGTTAGCCGATATGGTGACGCTGTGCCGCCACTATGAACAGCAGGAGTGGGAGGAGGCGGCCAGGATAGCGAACGGTCTTGGGCTGTCGGATGACGACGTTGTCGATGCCATGAGAACGGCGACGATCTGGGCGGGGGAAAATGCGGCGGGTTAAGGCCCCTCACGGCGTAGCGACGTGAAGGGCCATCTGCGGCCCTTATCGGCCGGCTTTTAATTTCTGGTAATACTCTTCATACAGACGGCTCGCATCGCCGACATCGTTTTGCCATTCACCTTTGCTGATGGTGTCGGCATCCGGGTAGAGGGATTTATCATTCGCCACTTCAGGCTTCAGTAGCTTGCGGGCGGCCAGGTTTGGCGTTGGGTAGCCAATGGTCTCGGCAACCTGCTTCGCCACGTCCGGGCGCAGCAGGAAGTTAATGAGCTTCAGGGCACCGTCAACGTTTTTCGCATTCGCAGGAATAGCCAGGCTGTCCATCCAGAAGATACCGCCTTCTTTCGGCCAGACGACCTCCAGCGGCGTACCGGCCTGACGCGCAACCCATGCAGAGCCGTTCCACACCATGCCGAGATTCACTTCTCCTTCCATGTACGGGTTCGCCGGGTTATCGGAGTTGAACGCCGCCACGTTAGGCATCAGTTTTTTCAGCTCGTTATAGGCCGCTTCAATCTCTTTCGGGTCCGTTGTGTTGCCCGAGTAACCCAGCTTGCGCAGCGCCACCTGGAACACTTCACGGGCATCGTCGGTTAACAGCAGGCTGCCTTTGTATTCAGGCTTCCACAGGTCGGCCCACTGGGTGACGGTTTTAGGATCGATTGCTTCGCTGTTAACCCCGATGGCGGTCGCACCCCAGATGTACGGAATGGAGTAGTCGTTGTTCGGATCGAACGGTTTGTTGAGCATCTGCGGATCGAGGTTGTTGAAGTTGGTCAGCTTCGACTTGTCGATCTTCTGGATCATGCCCTCTTTACGCATCTTGTCGACGAAGTAGGTCGATGGCACCACCAGATCGTACGCGCCGTCCTTGTACGTTTTAAGCTTGGCGTACATGGTTTCATTGGACTCGTAGGTAGAGTAGATGACCTTAATGCCCGTCTCTTTGGTGAACTGCTCCAGCAGACCCGGCGGCACATACTCAGTCCAGTTATAGAAGTAGAGCGTTTTGCTGTCATCAGCGTGCGCGACGCCCATTCCGAGCACCAGTGCCGCAGCGGCAAGCATTTTTTTCATTTCATTGTCCCCTGAGATTTTGTTTTATCACGAGCAATAATCTGGCTGGCAATCACCAGTACCAGAGAGAACACTAACAGTATGGTCGCCAGCGCGTTCACCTCAGGCGAGACGCCGACTTTCACCATCGAATAGATTTTCAACGGCAGAATTTCATAGCTCGGCCCGGTCACAAAAGAGGAGACCACAACGTCATCCATCGACAGGGTGAAGCTGAGCAGCCACCCGGCCGCGACGGCGGGCATCGCCAGCGGCAGGATAATTTTGCGCAAAATGGTCATCTCGCTGGCGCCGAGATCTTTTGCGGCCTCCAGCATACGCACATCAAAGCCTTTCAGGCGTGCATAGACCGTCACCACCACAAATGGCAGGCAGAAGGTGATGTGGGAAAACAGCAGCGACCAGAAGCCGAGCTGGACACCCAGCAGCATAAACAGTACCAGCAGAGAAATCGCCATGACGATATCCGGTGACATCATCACCACAAACAGCATGCCGCTGACGAACGGTTTACCGCGAAAGCGGTAGCGATACAGTGCCACGGCGGTGAGAGAACCAATCAGCGTGGCGAACGTTGCTGAAAAAATCGCCATCGTTAATGAGTGCTGCGCGGCCTGGAGCAGGCTGTCGTTGTTCATCAGCAGGCTGTACCAGTTAGTGGTAAAGCCCTGCCAGTTGATCCCGAAGCGTGAACTGTTAAACGAGTTCACGATCAAAATGATAATCGGAATATACAGGTAAGCGTAAATGGCGGTCATAAAACCGCCGCGAAGCAGTCGACCGATCATTCGAGTTCCACCTTCTTATTCAGCAGCCGCGACGCGCGCCAGTAAACCAGCAGCATCAGACCCATCACCACCGTCAGCGTAATGCTGGTGGCGGAGCCGAACGGCCAGTCGCGAATGTTAAGGAACTGGCTCTTAATCACGTTTCCGATCAGCAGGTTTTTCGCACCGCCCATCAGGTCAGAGACGTAGAACAAGCCCATCGCCGGAAGCATCACCAGCAGACAGCCCGCGATAATGCCGGGCATCGTCAGCGGAATGATAATGCGGATAAAGGTCTGCAGCTTATTCGCCCCCAGATCTTTGGCCGCTTCCAGCAGCGGTTTATCCAGCTTCTCAATGCTGGAGTAGAGCGGCATCACCATAAACGGCAGCAGGATATAGACCAGACCAATAATCACCGCGCCCGGGGTAAACATAATGCGGATTGGCGTATCAATCACCCCCAGCCACAGCAGAAACTCGTTCAGATAGCCTTTGGTGCTGAGGAAAATTTTCAGCCCGTAGATGCGAATTAAGGAGTTGGTCCAGAACGGCACAATCAGTAAAAAGAGCAGCAGCGGGCGGATTTTTTGTGGCAGACGCGCCAGGAACCACGCGAAGGGATACCCCAGCACCAGGCAGGCAACGGTGGCGATCAGCGCCATGTTCAATGAGTGCAGCAGCACATCAAAGTAGAGCGGATCGAGCAAACGTGAGTAGTTATCCAGCGTAAAGACCAGCGCCACAAAGTGGGCATCGTCGCGGGTCAAAAAGCTGGTGGCGATGATCATCAGGTTGGGTAAAAAGACAAACAACACAAGCCAACCGACGATCGTGGCAATCACCACATTCTGGAATTTACTTGTGTTCTTCATCAGCCAGCACAACCTCCCAGCTTTCTACCCAGTTAATAACCATTTTTTGATCGAGCGAATGATCGAAGTCCGGGTCGTCCTCGTTAAAGAACTCGCTGACCATCACCATCTTACCGTTTTCCAGTTCGACAACGGATTCCAGCGTCATCCCCTTGTAATTACGCTCGCGTATATAGCCGATCAATCCTTCGGCTTGCGCATTGCCGTGGATCTCCTCGACGCGCAGATCTTCCGGGCGTAACAGCACGTTGAGCTTTTGTCCCTTCTCAACGGCAAAGTTAACGGTGATATTGCACTCGCGGCCTTCGACATTCGCCCGAACGCGCTGCTCATCCAGACGCTCGATAACCGTGGCGTTGAAGATATTGATCTCGCCAATGAAGCTCGCCACAAACAGGTTTTTCGGCTCTTCGTAGATTTCGCGCGGCGTGCCGTCCTGCTCGATTTTGCCATCACGCATCACCACGATACGGTCGGACATGGTGAGCGCTTCTTCCTGGTCATGCGTCACAAAGACGAAGGTGATGCCGAGCTTACGCTGCAGGGCCTTAAGCTCGTTCTGCATCTGCTTGCGCAGTTTGTAGTCCAGCGCGGAGAGGGACTCATCCAGCAGAAGCAGACGCGGTTTGTTGACCACCGCACGGGCGATGGCCACACGTTGCTGTTGACCACCAGACAGCTGATGCGGTTTGCGTTGAGCAAACTCCTCCAGCTGTACCATCCGTAGCGCCTCGGTCACGCGCGGCGGGATCTCGCTGGCCGGTGTTTTTTGCATCCGCAGACCAAACGCAACGTTTTCAAACACGGTCATGTGCGGGAACAAAGCATAGCTTTGAAAAACGGTGTTAACGTGACGATCTTCAGCGGGGACCTGGGTAATGTCCTGCTTTTCAAGGTGGATATGGCCGCTATCGACGCTTTCCAGCCCGGCGATAAGGCGCAGTACGGTTGTCTTGCCGCAGCCAGAAGGGCCAAGCAGCGTGAGGAATTCACCATCATTGATGGTCAGATTGAGGTCGGAAATGACATCTTTACCATCAAAACTTTTACGAATTCGTTCCAGTTGCACCAGCGGTGAACGTGAACGGGATTGAGTATTCAATTTTTGCGCTGTCCCATATAGACGCTCCGGGCAGCAGACCGAAGCGGGGTTTGTGTGTAACCACCTTGGTGACTCGTAATGAGGGCGGACATTCTACGGCAAACCACTGTAATCGCCAATCCTTGTCACTGATTCATAAGCTACATTTACTGACGTACACGATATAAACGGAATCTATGGTCACTCCCGTTTTTGCAACACCGATTTTGACGACAAGTTGGCTTGCTTGAATCTATCCGGCGTCTGAATGGGATTTTATTCCCGCGCCTTGATGAGTTCCGCGCCTGATGAACCTCCAGAAAATATACGGCTTCAATGAGCCTTTCCGTTTTACAGGTTCCTCAACAGGCCGGTGGGCCGTTAGTATCATCAATATCAGTATTCGCAAAACCAGATCAGTAATTCTTTAAACCGGTGTATTTCTGCCGTTATGCTACATAAGTTTGCTGTCGTGCCGTTAGGGCCCAGGCTATTCTGGCCAGCTTGTTTGCCAGAGCACAAGTGACGACAAAGTTGCTTTTCCGGCACAGTAAATCCCTGACCCAATCGGCCAATTTGCCAGACTGGTGTTCCAGTTTTTGTATGAATACCCTGGCACATTGAACCAACAAAGTTCGGATCTTTTTATTACCTCGCTTACTAATTCCCAGCAATGTCGTCCTACCTCCCGTGCTGTACTGCCGAGGTACAAGCCCTGTTGCCGCCGCAAAGTCACGGCTGCTGGCGTACTGCTTCCCGTCGCCAATCTCAGTTGAAATAGTACTCGCTGTCAGTGTTCCGACGCAGGGAATGCTCAGCAAGCGCTGTCCAACCTCATCTTCGTCCAACTTTCGTTTCAACTGGGATTCCAAATCTTTAATCTGCTCAACAAGATAGTGATAATGCTGTTGTAATTTCAGCAATAACTGGCTGAGGTAAAGAGGCAAACTATTATCCTCAAGAATGGTACTCAGTCGGCTAATAACGGCAGCTCCTCGGGGAACGCTAATGCCAAATTCCAGCAGAAAAGCATGCATTTGATTGGTTGTTTTTACCTTATCCTGAACCAGGGATTCACGGACACGATGCAGAGCCCGCATTGCCTGCTGAGATTCCGTTCTGGGCTGCACAAAACGCATAGACGGACGCGATGCAGCTTCACAAATAGCTTCGGCGTCGACAAAGTCGTTTTTATTGCTTTTAACGAACGGGCGGACAAATTGTGGTGATATCAGCTTTGGGGAATGCCCCAACTCTTCCAACTTGCGTGCCATAAAGTGAGAACCGCCACAGGCTTCCATTGCGATGGTTGTAGCGGGGCATGTCGCCAAAAATTCGATCAACTTTGGCCGGGTAAATTTTTTACGGTAAACAGCCTTCCCGCGACGATCCTGGCAATGAATATGGAAAGAGTTTTTACCCAGATCGATACCAATGAGCGCAATGTTTTCCATGATAGTTCTCCGAATGAAAGCCTGTCCTCAGCATAGTACCGGGAAGGAGGGAGTGACCATCTCATTAAATATTCTCGTTTGCGGGATAAAAGTGACCTGACGCAATATTTGCGTTTTGATGCTTATTGATAATGTTGTCACAAAAAGTGAGGGTGACTGCATGGATAAATTACTTGAGCGTTTTTTACAGTACGTTTCGCTGGATACCCAATCTAAACCGGGTGTCCGCCAGGTGCCAAGCACCGAAGGCCAGTGGAAGTTATTAAACCTGCTCAAAGAGCAGCTTGAGGCCATGGGGCTGGTCAATGTCACCCTGAGCGAAAAAGGCACTGTGATGGGAACGCTGCCTGCCAACGTCCCCGGTGATATTCCGGCGATTGGCTTTATCTCCCATGTCGACACCTCTCCGGATTTTAGCGGTAAACATGTTAATCCGCAGATTGTGGAAAACTACCGTGGCGGTGACATTGCGCTGGGAATAGGTGACGAAGTGCTTTCGCCGGTAATGTTCCCGGTGCTGCACCAGCTCCTCGGGCAGACGCTGATCACCACGGATGGCAAAACGCTGCTGGGGGCAGATGACAAAGCGGGTATCGCGGAAATCATGACGGCACTGGCGGTGCTGAAAGGAAAAAATATTCCGCACGGTGATATCCGTGTGGCCTTTACGCCGGACGAAGAGGTGGGCAAGGGGGCGAAACATTTTGATGTCGAGGCCTTTAACGCGCAGTGGGCCTATACCGTGGACGGCGGTGGCGTGGGCGAACTGGAATTTGAAAACTTCAATGCCGCGTCCGTGACCATCAAAATTGTGGGTAATAATGTGCATCCTGGCTCCGCCAAAGGTGTGATGGTGAATGCGCTGTCGCTGGCGTCCCGTATTCATGCGGAAGTTCCGGCGAATGAGAGCCCGGAGCAGACCGAAGGTTATGAAGGTTTTTATCACCTGACCAGCATCAAAGGCACGGTGGACAGCGCGCAGATGCACTACATCGTGCGTGACTTTGACCGTAAAGCGTTCGAAGCGCGCAAGCGTAAGATGATGGAAATCGCGAAGAAGGTGGGTAAGGGGCTACACCCGGACTGCTATATTGAGCTGATTATTGAAGACAGCTACTACAATATGCGCGAGAAGGTCATGGAGCATCCGCATATCCTGGATATCGCCCAGCAGGCCATGCGCGACTGCGATATTGAACCGGTGCTGAAGCCGATTCGCGGCGGCACCGACGGTTCGCAACTGTCCTTCATGGGATTGCCGTGCCCGAATCTCTTTACCGGGGGATACAACTACCACGGTAAGCATGAGTTTGTGACGCTGGAAGGGATGGAAAAAGCGGTGAAGGTGATTGTGCGGATTGCGGAGTTAACCGCGAAGCGTTAGCCACATTAAGCCGGGTGGCGGCTTCGCCTTACCCGGCCTACATTCGGATCGTAGGCCCGGTAAGCGCAGCGCCACCTGGTTTTTTACCGTTAACCTGCAAAACCGACAGAGCGATTTACTTACCCGCCATATTGATAGCCTCCGCCAGGCCACCTCCTCGGTGAAACGATCAAAGCCCTTTACGATTAATGGCTGGGTGATCCTTCCTGAACATATGCACTGTATCTGGACCTTGCCGGAAGGTGACAGCGATTTTTCCGGGCGCTGGCGTGACATCAAAAAAACGTTCTCACGAAATATTGAAATGCGCCATATCTGGCAGGCGCGTTTCTGGGAACATACCATCCGCAACGACAATGATTACCGCCGACATATGGATTACATCTACCTCAACCCGGTGAAACATGGGTACGTTGGTAAGGTTGTCG
This sequence comes from Enterobacter cloacae subsp. cloacae ATCC 13047, assembly GCF_000025565.1. Taxonomy (NCBI): domain Bacteria; kingdom Pseudomonadati; phylum Pseudomonadota; class Gammaproteobacteria; order Enterobacterales; family Enterobacteriaceae; genus Enterobacter; species Enterobacter cloacae. The sequence goes on along the minus strand of NC_014121.1, from coordinate 2,554,800 downwards.
ACTGGCCGTTTTCAACGTTTCATCGGGATGTACGGGAAGGGTTGTATCCGGCGGATTGGGCCGCGGAGATTGTGGATTTTGCGGCGGGGGAGTGGCAGTAAAAACGCCGGGTAAGCGCAGCGCCACCCGGCAATACATTACAACTCAGTCCTCAAAGAACCAATACCCGCTGTTGACCAGCGCGGCAAGCATGGCGAGGAAAGAGGGATCTTCCAGGGCGTCGCCAAAGGTATCGGCAGTCAGTACCAGATGGCTGGCGATGGCTTCCAGCGCCGGGCGATGCGGAGAATCCAGCTTCTCGCCGTTGACGAAGACATCTTCACCGATGCGCAACACGCGTAACCCACCCAGGCGAACCAGCTTGTCACCCTGCAGCAGCGCATCATAAATCTCGTCGGCCTGGTACGGCGGCTCCGGAGGCGCCACATCCAGCTCGTGACGTGACTGGCTGATAAACTCACCAAACCACTGTCTGAAATGTTCCGGCTCGTTGATCAGATCCAGCATCATGCCGCGCAGCTTATCCAGTTCTGCTGGCAGAATGTCTGCCGGATGCTCGCGGGAAGGCACATCCGGATCGCTGTAGCGGTGGCTGCCCAGCTCGCGTTGCAGAACGTAATCGGCAAAACCGCTGATCATCTCACGACCACTTGGCGCGCGGAATCCGACAGAATAATTGAGGGAGTTTTCCAGCGAGTAGCCTTCATGTGGGAATCCCGGCGGAATATAAAGAATATCTCCCGGCTCCAGCTCTTCGTCGATGATCCCGTCAAACGGATCTACCTGAAGCAGGTCAGGATGCGGGCAGTGCTGTTTCATCGGCACTTTTTCACCCACGCGCCAGCGACGGCGGCCGGTCCCCTGAATGATAAACACATCGTACTGATCCAGATGTGGGCCAACGCCGCCCCCTGGCACGGAGAAGGAGATCATCAGATCGTCCATTCGCCAGTCGGGCAGGGCGCGGAACGGGCGCATTAAGGCTGCCGTCGGCTCGTGCCAGTGGTTGACCGCCTGCACCAGTAATGACCAGTTATTTTCACCGAGGTGATCGTAGCTTTCGAAAGGACCATGGCTGACCTGCCATTTTCCATCCTGGTGGCTCACCAGGCGGCTGTCGACTTCGTTTTCCATGGCCAGGCCAGCCAGTTCGTCAGGCGAGATAGGGTCGACAAAATTGCTGAACCCGCGCTTAAGAACTACCGGGCGTTTCTGCCAGTAGCGTTCAATAAACTCGGGCCAGTTCAGTGCTAAGTGATAATCCATATTTTTTTATTCCGCAGGCTCTTACTGAGTCGGATTATAACGGAAGCGCAGAAGCCTGGGTGCGAGATCCGCGCATTTTTCACATAACGGGCTAACTATCGTTCGATGTGGGCTGCTGACGGCCAAAAATCACTTCCATTCTGGCACCGCCAAGTAAACTTTCACCGGTTTCGATTTTGCCGTCGTACTGGTCGACAATCTCGCGTGCGACGGACAACCCCACCCCCTGGCCGGGACGCAATGTATCCGCACGCTGACCGCGATCAAATACCACGTCACGTTTGTTTCGCGGGATCCCCGGGCCATCGTCCTCAACAATGATGTGCAGCTCGTTGTCCGTCTGACGGGCGGAAACCTCCACGAACTCCAGACAATATTTACAGGCGTTATCGAGCAGGTTACCCATCACCTCCATGAAATCATTCTTTTCGCCGACGAAACTGATTTCAGGAGAGATATCGAGACTGATGTTCACCCCTTTACGCTGATACACCTTATTCAGCGCAGAGGTCAGGTTATCCAGCAGTGGTGCCACGGGGTGCAGCTCCCGGCTCAGCAGGGCGCTGCCGGAACGCATGCTGGCGCGATGAAGATAGTAGCCAATTTGCTGCGAAATACGGCTGATCTGCTCCAGCATCACCGGCTCGGCATCATCGACGCTCATTCTGGAGCTGCGCATGGATCGCAGGGTGCTTTGCATGACGGCCAGCGGGGTCTTCAGGCTGTGAGTGAGGTCAGTCAACGTGGTGCGGTATTTATCGTAGCGCTCGCGTTCACTTTTCAGCAGGCGGTTAAGGTTACGCACCAGACTTGTTAGCTCACGCGATGTCTCAGGATTAAGCTTCTCGCGATGATGCTCCTCCAGCTCGCGAACCTCTTTCGCCAGCGATTCAATCGGGCGCAAACTCCACCAGGCAGCAATCCACAGCAGCGGTATGACCAGCAGCAGATTGGCAGCCAGCACGTAGACGAACCAGCCCCAGACCCGATAAGAGCGTTTAAGCTCGACGGGGATGGTATCCACCACTACGATAGTCAGCTGCGGCATGTCAGGCGTGGCGGGATAGAGGTTGATGGCGACGGAGTGGGTCATTTCTGTTTCGGCGTCATCGGCGCGGATCTCATTCAGCTTTTTTTGCAGAGAGCGATCTTCGCGCAGCAGGCTGCTGGTGGTATTCAGATCGGCTTCAATTTCATGAAATCCGTTGGTTTTCAGCCATTCCGGGCGGATGCTTTTCACCAGCCAGGGAACATCACGCTGTGCCCACAGCAGTTTCCCTTTTTCATTGTAAATCAGCGCCAGCGTGGGACTCTGCTGGTTAAGATTCTCCGGCATCTCGACGCTGATCTGGTTGTTTTCCCACTTTGCGAGGGTATAAAACAGGTTGCTCTCACCGCGCAGCAGACGAAAGGTCGTTTTATCAAAACTGACGCTGTAACCAACCAGCGCCACCATGCCGTAAGAAAGCGACAGCACCAGCACAACGGCGGCTGTGGCCAGCAAAAAGCGAACCCGCAGTGAAAGGGGCATAATGTGCCGCATTAGCCGTTTCATTTAGCGTAATTCGAACAGGTAGCCCTGACCGCGCACGGTTGTGATCACATCATGCGGATACTGCGCCTGAATCTTCTTACGCAAACGGCCCATCAGCACATCAATGGTGTGACTCTCACGCAGTTCGGCATCCGGGTAAAGCTGGAGCATTAAGGAGTCTTTGCTCACCACTTTACCGTTGTTACGGATTAGCGTTTCCATGATGGTGTATTCGAAGGCCGTCAGTTTGATGACTTCATTGTTGATTGAGAATTCCCGACGGGAGAGATCCACTTGGAAAGGTGGAAGGGAAATCACCTGGGAGGCGAGCCCGCTGTTGCGGCGTAACAGGGCCTGCATGCGTGCCGCCACTTCTTCAATATGAAACGGTTTGGTGACGTAATCATCGGCACCGGCACTGAGCACTTCCACTTTGTCCTGCCAGCCTTCACGCGCGGTCAGCACCAGGACAGGAAGGGAGACATCGTGGCTGCGCCAGCGGCGAATCAATGACAGTCCGTCTTCGTCAGGTAACCCGAGATCAACGATGGCGATATCCGGCAGGTGTTCATTGAGATAATAATCGGCTTCTTTTGCATCTTCCGCATCATCCACCTGATGTCCCATCTCCTGAAGCTGAACCTTCAGGTGATGACGTAGCAATGCGTTATCCTCAACAACCAGTACGCGCATCATCTTTCTCCCAGAATTAATAGTATGAATAGTTTAACGCTGATTATGTTGTTGTGGGGATAAACATTGAGTAAACCGGGGAAAAAGCCGCCCCCTTTTCGGGCGAAAAGGGGCGGGGGAGATTACTTCAGCTCGTCGACCATGGTGATGGCGCGGCCAATGTAATTCGCTGGTGTCATCTCTTTCAGGCGGTTTTTTCCGCTTCCGGCAAGGCGAGGCTATCGATAAACTGTTTCATACCTTCCGCATCGACACGTTTACCACGGGTCAGCTCTTTCAGTTTTTCATACGGTTTTTCGATGCCGTAACGACGCATTACGGTCTGGATCGGTTCGGCCAGCACTTCCCAGTTGTGGTCCAGCTCGTCCAGCAGACGATCGCGGTTCACTTCCAGCTTGCTCACCCCTTTCAGGGTGGACTGATAGGCGATCAGCGCATAGCCAATCCCCACGCCCAGGTTACGCAGCACGGTGGAGTCGGTCAGGTCGCGCTGCCAGCGGGAAACCGGCAGTTTGCTCGCCATATGCTGCAACACGGCGTTGGCCAGACCCAGGTTGCCTTCGGAGTTTTCGAAGTCAATCGGGTTCACTTTGTGCGGCATGGTTGAAGAGCCGATTTCACCGGCGATGGTCTTCTGCTTGAAGTGGTTCAGCGCGATATAACCCCACACGTCGCGGTCGAAGTCGATCAGAATGGTGTTGAAGCGGGCGATACAGTCGAACAGCTCGGCGATATAGTCGTGCGGCTCAATCTGAGTGGTGTACGGGTTCCACTGAATTCCCAGGGAGGTCACGAACTCTTCACTGAACTGATGCCAGTCCACTTCCGGGTAAGCGGCGATATGGGCGTTGTAGTTACCTACCGCACCATTGATTTTACCGAGGATCTCAACCTGTTCCAGTTGACGATACTGACGCTCCATACGGTATGCCACGTTAGCCATCTCTTTACCCATCGTGGATGGCGTAGCGGGCTGACCATGGGTACGGGAGAGCAGGGGAATGTCGCGGTATTCCACAGACAACGCTTTCACCGCGTCAATGATTTTACGCCAGTAAGGCAGAACCACCTCTTTGCGCGCGGTAGAGAGCATCAATGCGTGAGACAGGTTATTGATGTCTTCAGAAGTACAGGCGAAGTGAATGAATTCAGACACCGCGTGCAGCGCCGGAACGCTTGCCACTTTCTCTTTCAGGAAGTACTCAACCGCTTTTACGTCGTGGTTGGTGGTACGTTCAATGGTCTTGATGCGAGCAGCATCTTCTTCATTGAAGTCAGCAACGATTTTATCAAGGTAATCGTTTGCCTGGGCGTCAAAAGCAGGAACTTCCTTGATTGCTGCCTGGGCGGCCAGCTTTTGCAGCCAGCGTACTTCAACCTGAACACGGAACTTCAGCAGGCCATATTCGCTGAAGATCCCGCGCAGCGCGCTGACTTTATCGCCGTAGCGTCCATCGACAGGGGATACGGCGGTCAGTGAGGATAATTCCATAATTCGCAACTCCGGGAGGTTAACAATGAGCAAGAATTTGTTTTGCCTGAGTCGTCAGGCGATTACGAGAAAACATTAACTGCAGGCGGCCACCGCCAACCTGATGCCACAGCACGGCGGCACGGATACCGGCCAGCAGCGAGGCGCGTACTTTTGCCTGAACCTGCGGGCTTTGCAGCACGGCAGGTGAACCGGTGACCTGGATACGCGGGCCCAGCGGACTGATGACATCAACATAAATACCGGCCATGGCGCTCAACAGCGTTTCAGACTGCAGATCAAAATGGTCGAGCTGACGCTGCAAGCCGGCAATGCGGTCACCCAGCGTATTCAGCGCGCCTTTCGCTGCGCTGAGTTTACGTTCCAGCACCATCAGGCTTAACGTATAACGGGTAAGCTCTGCGTTTAATCCCTGACGGCTGCTGGCATTAAGCACGCCAAGCAAGGTTTCAAGACCGAGACGAAGATTGGTTTCGCTGCCACCGAAGACACCCAGGGTTGAACCGGGGTTGAGATCGATAACGCTGTTGAGCGAAACGTGCAGCGCGTCGGCGTCACAATGACCCTGATGCGCCAGCTGTTGCACCAGACGGGCTGACTGGCAAATTCCTGCCAGTGCCAGGGTGATGTCATAATAGTTCTTCGCCACACGTTCTCCTTTATGTGTGCTATCGGGTTAAACGGCCGGCAGCGGCAGGCGCTGTTCTATGATCCCACCACCCAGGCAGATATCACCGCTGTAGAAGACGGCGGACTGGCCCGGCGTGACGGCTGCAACTGGCTCGTCAAAACGCACGTCAATGCGATCGTCATCCAGCGCGGTAATGGTGCAAGGGATATCCGTCTGACGATAGCGTGTTTTTACCGTGCAGCGCAGGGTACCTTTGAGCGGTTCACGGTCGACCCAGTGCAACTGCTGTGCGATCAGGCCAACGGACATCAGACGCGGATGGTCGTGCCCCTGAGCGACGATCAGAATATTGTTTTCGACATCTTTGTCGACCACGTACCACGGATCTTCGCTACCGTCTTTGGTACCGCCGATACCCAGGCCTTTACGCTGGCCGAGGGTGTGGTACATCAGCCCCTGATGCTGGCCAATTTCGTCACCATCGACGGTGACAATTTTGCCCGGCTGCGCAGGCAGGTAGCGACCAAGGAAATCGCGGAATTTGCGCTCGCCAATAAAGCAGATACCGGTGGAGTCTTTTTTCTTCGCGGTGATCAGATCCAGCTCTTCAGCGATTTTACGGACTTCTGGCTTTTCCAGCTCGCCAACCGGGAACAGGCTTTGTGCAATCTGTTCATGGCTTAACGTATAAAGGAAATAGCTCTGATCTTTATTACCGTCCAGACCGCGCAGCAGCTGGCTTTTGCCGTTCACATCGGCGCGACGCACGTAGTGACCGGTCGCAATATAGTCTGCGCCCAGATCTTCCGCCGCGAATTCGAGGAAGGCTTTAAATTTAATCTCTTTGTTGCACAGAATATCCGGGTTTGGGGTACGGCCCGCTTTGTACTCTTCCAGGAAAAGCTCAAACACGTTATCCCAGTATTCTGCGGCAAAGTTAACGGTGTGCAGTTCAATGCCGAGCTTGTCGCACACGGCCTGCGCATCGGCGAGATCCGCAGCGGCAGTGCAATATTCCTCGCCATCATCTTCCTCCCAGTTCTTCATGAACAGGCCCTCCACCTTATAGCCCTGTTGTTGCAACAGGTAGGCGGAAACGGAGGAATCGACACCGCCGGACATGCCGACGATCACTTTTTTCTGGCTGTTATCTGACATGGAATACTCACGACATTGAACTTCAAGGCGGCGTATTCTATCACGCCCCCCCACCATTGACACCCTCTGTAAACGGCCAGTTAAATTCTCCGATGACCTCCAGCGGCAAGCGTGCGCCTGACTGCCAGCAGCGAATGCTTTCGGCAACCAGCGGCGAGCGCAGGTTTGGCGCGTTCAGGATCTCATCGGCGGTGACCCACAGGCAGCGATCGATATCGTCGTCGTGCGGCTCAGTGGCGCACGTTTCGCTAAGCTCGACGGCAAATAAAAAACGCAGGAAGGGCGTTTTATCAGGCGCAATCCACTGATGCATACGAATGAAGTGCTGAGGATCCGCGTGGATGCCCGTCTCTTCCCAGAGTTCACGTTTTGCGGCCTGTAATAAGGTTTCATTGGCTTCCAGATGCCCGGCTGGCTGATTCCACAGCGCTTTGCCGTTAATGCTCTCTTCTACAACCAGGAATTTACCCTGCGCGTGAACCACACAGGCGACCGTGACATGAGGTTTAAACATATTGACTCCTTAAGGGGCAACGTCCCGCCATTCACCGTTAGCCAGGGAATCCAGGGTGTAACTGCCCATGGCATAGCGAATCAGGCGCAGGGTAGGGAAGCCCACGTGGGCGGTCATGCGCCGAACCTGACGGTTACGGCCTTCAAAAAGGGTGATTTTGAGCCAGCTGGTGGGAATAGATTTGCGCTCGCGAATGGGCGGGTTGCGCGGCCACAGCCACTCCGGTTCATTCACACGTTCAATACCTGCGGGCAGGGTGGGGCCATCGTTTAACGTCACGCCGTTACGGAGTGCCGCGAGCGCCTCTTCATCCGGCTCACCCTCCACCTGCACAAAGTAAATTTTGCCGGTGCGTTTTCCGGGCTGCGTGAGTTTTGCCTGTAGGGCTCCGTCGTTGGTTAAGACCAGCAGACCTTCGCTATCGCGGTCCAGACGACCCGCGGCATAGACGCCCTGAACAGGAATATAATCCTTTAACGTGCTGCGCCCGGCTTCGTCGGTAAACTGCGGCAACACATCGTAGGGTTTATTGAACAAAATAACCCGCTTTGGCTGGCTTTCTTGCGGTCTTCTGGCGGCTTGTCGTGAGCTGAATCGCTCAACCCGGTGTTTTGTAAAAGAAGTTTTCTTCATGGTATTTTCAGGCGTTATCAATTGCCGCATTATAGCCTAATAACGAAGACCTTTCATGGCGCAGGACAATCAGGTACTATCGAAGGGCTCATTACAATTTATTAACATAAGATCAGTAACAACCAGAAGCGCTCGAAGGAGAGGTTAATGGAAAGCAAAGTAGTTGTTCCGGCGGAAGGTAAAAAGATCACCCTGCAAAACGGCAAGATTAACGTTCCTCACAATCCGATCATTCCATTCATCGAAGGTGATGGTATCGGTGTAGACGTTACCCCGGCAATGCTGAAAGTGGTTGATGCCGCTGTTGAGAAAGCCTACAAAGGCGAGCGTAAAATTTCCTGGATGGAAATTTACACCGGTGAAAAATCTACTCAAGTTTATGGCCAGGACGTTTGGCTGCCAGCAGAAACGCTGGACCTGATCCGCGACTACCGCGTTGCTATCAAAGGCCCACTGACGACGCCAGTTGGTGGCGGTATCCGTTCCCTGAACGTGGCACTGCGTCAGGAGCTGGACCTGTACGTGTGTCTGCGTCCGGTTCGTTACTATCAGGGCACCCCAAGCCCGGTTAAGCACCCTGAGCTGACCGATATGGTTATCTTCCGCGAAAACTCAGAAGACATCTACGCGGGTATCGAATGGAAAGCTGACTCTGCTGACGCAGAAAAAGTGATTAAATTCCTGCGCGAAGAGATGGGCGTGAAGAAAATTCGCTTCCCTGAGCATTGCGGTATCGGCATCAAGCCGTGCTCCGAAGAAGGGACCAAACGTCTGGTGCGCGCAGCAATTGAATACGCGATCACCAACGACCGTGACTCTGTGACCCTGGTTCACAAAGGCAACATCATGAAGTTCACCGAAGGCGCGTTCAAAGACTGGGGTTACCAGTTGGCGCAAGAAGAGTTCGGCGGTGAGCTGATCGACGGCGGCCCATGGCAGAAGATCAAGAACCCGAACACCGGGAAAGAGATCATCATTAAAGATGTTATCGCCGATGCGTTCCTGCAGCAGATCCTGCTGCGTCCAGCGGAATACGACGTGATCGCCTGTATGAACCTGAACGGTGACTACATCTCCGATGCCCTGGCTGCACAGGTTGGCGGTATCGGTATCGCCCCAGGCGCGAACATCGGTGACGAATGCGCCCTGTTCGAAGCAACCCACGGTACTGCACCAAAATACGCAGGCCAGGACAAAGTGAACCCAGGCTCTATCATCCTGTCCGCAGAGATGATGCTGCGTCATATGGAATGGTTCGAAGCCGCAGACCTGATCGTCAAAGGTATGGAAGGCGCGATTAACGCGAAAACCGTAACCTATGACTTCGAACGTCTGATGGAAGGCGCTAAGCTGCTGAAATGTTCAGAGTTTGGTGACGCGATTATCGCGAATATGTAATCCAGATTCTGGGTTAAACAAGAACGGGAGCTTGATGGCTCCCGTTTTTATTTTGTGTGAAACCGGTATCACGACTACCACGGAAATTTCATAAAAAAATTCATACTCAGAACATTCCCGGGAAATAAGCGAAAGCGAGACTATAGCTTCTGACAGAAATGGCTCTGTGAGCGCATCAACGTTATTCGCTCTCGAAAGCGAACGGTGTGGAAATGTTATCCGGCATGACGTTAGCAGTCATAAATACTTTGGGAATGGACGCAACTGTTCGTATTATGTCCCTGAAAGATTTAATCAGGAGAAATTGATATGGAAGAGGTTATTTATGTTATCGATGATGATGATGCATATCGGTCGTTTGTTGTTCAGTTCTTAACAGCCGCGGGCTATCAGACGTTTGACTTCAGTAATGCCGAAGAATTTTTATCCTCTCCCATCGTTGATCATCCTTCATGCTTAATCCTTGAATTAAACCTTCCGCGTATGAATGGCTTTGACGTGATGGATGCACTCAAAGCGCGTGGATGCGCTATACCGGTACTCATTCTGACGAAGAGCGGCTCCATCCCTGCCTGCGTTCGGGCAATGAAAGCAGGCGCCCGGGATTTTTTGACCAAACCGGTCGAACCTGAACAACTTTTGCGCGTGGTGAATGAGGTATTGATCGACGCGACAAACCATTTTCTGGAACAGCAACGGTTATTTGAACTGTGCAAAAATTACCAGGCGTTGACGCGACGTGAGAAACAGATTTTTGAGCTGGCAATTAATGGCTTGCAAAATAAACAAATCGCATCGGAACTGGGCATAACAGAAATTACGGTGAAGGTACATCGACGCAGGGTGATGGATAAAATGCAGGTTCGTACGTTAGCGGATCTGGTGCATGCTGCCGGCACGTTGCAAATCGGTAAATCGCGATGTCCACCCCGCAGGCTTTATTGATAACGCGGCGATCGTCACCGGACAGTTTATATCACCCTGACATTCATTCAGATTATTGTCCCCCTGGGGTGTTGAATTTTGCTACTCTATGAGAGGTAACGCCTCTCAACCGGGGCGGTCTACGATAATGGAATGAATTGATTATGAGTGAAAATGATACTATCCCAAAGAAGTCTACAAGCCAGATTAACAAAGCGGTATTCTTCACATCTGCTTTGTTAATTTTCCTTCTTGTCGCCTTTGCCGCAGTATTCCCGGATCTGGCCGACAAAAAATTCAAACTCCTGCAGCAACAGATATTCACCAATGCCAGCTGGTTCTACATTCTTGCTGTCGCCCTGATTTTACTGAGTGTTACTTTCCTCGGTCTTTCGCGTTACGGTGATATCAAACTGGGGCCGGATCATGCCCAGCCTGATTTCAGCTACCATTCCTGGTTTGCGATGCTGTTTTCGGCAGGGATGGGGATCGGCCTGATGTTCTTTGGCGTTGCCGAACCGGTAATGCATTACCTTTCGCCACCCGTCGGCACCCCTGAAACCGTAGCCGCAGCGAAAGAAACCATGCGCCTGACGTTCTTCCACTGGGGACTGCATGCATGGGCCATCTATGCCATTGTGGCGCTGATTCTGGCATTCTTCAGCTACCGTCACGGTTTGCCTTTAACGCTGCGTTCCGCACTCTATCCCATCATAGGCGATCGCATCTACGGTCCTGTCGGCCATGCAGTCGATATTTTTGCGGTGATAGGGACGGTCTTTGGCGTTGCCACATCGCTGGGTTACGGTGTTTTGCAGGTTAATGCCGGTCTGAACCATCTTTTTGGGGTGCCCATCAATGAAACGGTGCAGGTCATTCTGATTGTGGTCATCACGGGGTTAGCGACGATTTCAGTGGTGTCCGGTCTGGACAAGGGAATACGTATCCTCTCTGAACTCAATCTGGGTCTGGCTGTTTTACTTCTGGCGCTTGTGCTGTGTCTTGGACCAACCGTACTTTTACTGAAATCTTTTGTCGAAAATACCGGCGGTTATCTTTCGGAATTAGTGAGTAAAACCTTTAACCTTTACGCCTACGAACCGAAATCAAGCAACTGGCTTGGTGGCTGGACGCTGTTGTACTGGGGATGGTGGCTTTCCTGGTCGCCGTTTGTCGGTATGTTCATCGCGCGCGTATCCCGTGGCAGGACAATTCGTGAGTTTGTTACGGGCGTGCTGTTTGTTCCCGCAGGTTTTACCCTCATGTGGATGACGGTGTTTGGTAACAGCGCCATTTATCTCATCATGAATCAGGGAGCAACAGACCTGGCAAATACCGTCCAGCAGGATGTCGCGTTGGCCCTGTTTAATTTCCTTGAACATTTCCCGTTTTCCTCAGTGTTGTCATTTATTGCAATGGCGATGGTCATTGTCTTCTTTGTCACCTCGGCTGACTCCGGGGCGATGGTTGTTGATACGCTGGCATCGGGTGGCGTCGCTAACACGCCTGTATGGCAGCGAATTTTCTGGGCCTCGCTCATGGGGATTGTGGCCATTGCACTGCTGATTGCGGGTGGGCTAAGCGCGCTGCAAACCGTGACAATAGCGAGCGCATTACCATTCTCCGTGATCTTATTGATCTCAATATACGGACTGTTAAAAGCCCTGCGTCGGGATTTGACCAAACGTGAAAGTCTGAGCATGGCGACGATTGCGCCGACTGCCGCACGTAACCCTATTCCGTGGCAGAGAAGGTTGCGCAATATTGCCTATCTGCCGAAACGTTCTCTGGTGAAACGGTTTATGGACGACGTCATCCAGCCTGCCATGACGTTGGTTCAGGAAGAACTGAACAAGCAGGGGACGTTGAGTCATATCAATGATGCGGCTGATGATCGTCTCCGGCTTGAAGTTGATTTAGGCAATGAGCTGAACTTTATTTATGAAGTGAGGCTACGTGGCTATAATTCGCCAACTTTTGCTCTTGCCGCTATGGATAATGACGAGCAACAGGCAGAGCAACACCGCTATTATCGCGCTGAAGTGTATCTGAAAGAGGGCGGTCAGAACTATGATGTGATGGGCTGGAATCAGGAACAGCTTATCAATGACATACTGGACCAGTACGAAAAACATCTGCACTTCCTGCATCTGGTTCGTTAATACCAAAATGCCGTCCGATGGGACGGCATTTATTTTGCCACTGACTGTGTGAGACAGCCTCATGTTAGCCACTGTACTTATCATTATTGTTGCGTTAATCCATCTCTATATTCTGGTGCTGGAGATGTTCCTGTGGAACACTAAAACCGGGCACAAGGCTTTCAATCTCACGCCCGATTTTGCGCGTGACACCCGCGTACTGGCTGCGAATCAGGGGCTGTATAACGGTTTTCTGGCGGCGGGTCTGCTCTGGGGACTCTGGCTCGGAGAGCGCGGTGTCCCTGTGACCGTCTTTTTCCTGAGCTGCGTGCTACTTGCCGGAATTTTTGGCGCAGCGACTGCCAGCCGAAAAATCCTCTATGTTCAGGCTATGCCGGCTCTCGCTGCCTTACTTGCGCTGCTTATCTAATACTTTGGTCAACGTAATGCGTCCGCTATACTCGGTGCATCACCCGCTAAATGACAGACGAGAGACTGTTTATGAACAACGATATTCCGCTTAAATATTATGACATCGTCGACGAGTATTCGACGGAAACCGCTGAGCCAGTCAGTGAGTCAGAGCATGACGCGCTGGCGTACTATTTCCAGCTGCTGCTGACGCGGTTAACGAACAACGAGGAAATCAGCGAGGAAGCCCAGCAGGAAATGGCCAGTGAGGCGGGGATCCGCACGGTACGCATCGATGATATTGCGAATTTCCTTAATCAGTGGGGGAACGAGTAGCCCGCAAGGGCATTCTCATCGTAAGTTTCTTCGCCAGTTCACTGCGTGTCAGTGATTTTGAAAAGTACCACCCCTGGATCAGAGCGTCAGGATACCTGTCCGCAATAAAACGATACTGGGTTTCACTTTCCACCCCTTCGAAAACGAGCGTTTTGTTGAGCCTGGCAAGCGCATCGCAAAAAATAGCAAAAATATTCTGCTTATAATGTTCATTGATACCGTCCACCAGCGACTTATCGATTTTGATTTCGTCATATTCCAGCAGAGAGAGTCGGTCCAGATTTGAGTTTTTCACACCGAAATCGTCTATCGATATTCTCACCCCAAGTTTTTTCAGCTCCAGACAAAACCCTTCCAGAATATCTGCACTGGATACCGCTTTTTCTGAAAGTTCCACTTTTATCAAAGACAGGGGGATGTGATTAAATGCACATTCACGACGTAACGTCTGGATAAACTGTCCATCTTCAATCTCTGTTCGCCCAACGTTCAGCGAAATCATCAGCTGATGTTTAATGGCAAGCGGTGCGATCTCAGACAGCGATTTTTCAATAATATTAATATAATACTGTCGGTACAGCCCAATTTTCTTAATTAAAGGAATAAACAGTTCCGGAGAAACATCGGTGCGATGATAATCGCGCCATCTCGACAGCACTTCTATACCGACAATGCTTTTATCCTGGATACGTATAATCGGCTGGTAGTTAACGCTGATAGAATTGTTTTTTACCGCCTTAACCAGCGTTCGCTCCAGTGAGAAGCGATCTTCGTAAATGCGCATGAAAAACAACGAGATTGCGGTCCAGATAAAACACAGAATAGTCGTCAGAAGAATAAACACCACAACGGGGAGCGAAGCCAGGCCCGCGTCGTAATGCTTCACCGTAACGCATATGTCCCATCGCGTGCTGCACTGCGTCAGGATCAGGGTAAAAAGCGCTGAATCTGGCCAGTGGTGTTTTATGACATCTGGCTTAACCGAGAAAAATGTTCGGTCGAAATCTTTCGTCGTGGTACTCAGCGCATAGTTTGCCGTAACCGGCGTGAATTTATCGTAGGCATAACGCGAGGTGAAAATAATCACATTATTATAGATTGCCGCGTTGCCAGTGAAAAAATCTTTTCTCGAAAACTGCGCTAACAGAAAGCCTCTTGGTGTTTTATGGAGTTCTGTCGGTAGAGGGACTGGAGTGGCGAGCTTATCCCAAAAGGCAGTACAGACGACTTGCCCATTTTCAACAAAACCGATATCGGAAAAATAGGGGCTGTCGAGTTTTAGCTTTCTGTAGCGATCAAGGCTGGTTTGATTGCAGCCTCGGGTTGTTACCTCTTTAAGGGCCAGCGCGATGCTTTCGGATAATCCTTCGGAATAGTGCAAAAGCGTCTGGGCGATCTCACGCTGTTTATCCTTCTGCTGGCTGATGATAACCGCATTCACCGCATACAGAGACAGAATGACCAGAATCGTTGATACGATAGCAACGGCAATGATTTTTTTCATTTTCCGGTTATCCTGTCAGCTCCCTGATGGGGTGAATCTTAACACAGCCGGGGCAGGGTACAAGCCTGGTACTCACGGGAGAGAGCGGCAGGCGCCAGGGGATCTCCGTAATAACCCTGACGCAAATTTTAGTGAAGCAAAATAATAACCGCTTCTTATTTTGCGCTTAAGTGCAATTTATTTTCCTCTTATCCTGACCTTTGTTACAGTGACACGAGTTGTCAGCCAGGGATGTCAGGCGTGATAAGGTGGAAAAGCTCGTGCATGTGAAAAATACTTTTTACACAACAACCATTACTGTCATCATTGTCTCGTTGATCATCTCGTTGTCGCTTGCGGTCCAAATTACCACGTCCAGACAGCAGTCAATTCAGCAAATTAATACCGGCGTTGCTAACCTGAGCCATACCCTGGATGTTTATACTGAGGGGATCATGCGTCAAAGCGAAATGCTGATCACCACCATTTCAGACATGATCGACATTTATGGTATGACCCCGGAACAGGCGACCAATATTCAGCGGATAATAGAAAATCAGGATAATCTTCTTAGCCAGATTAACAATGTGGTTATTTACGATGTCAATGGTGACATCTTTACGGCATTGTACGGACGTTTTTCCGGGCCGCGAAAAGGGGCTGATAGATCGTTTTTTATCTATCACAAGGAAAATAAAAGTCAGCAGATTTTTATTGGCCAGCCGGTCGTGAGCAGAACGAACGGGAAATGGGTGATTACGATCAGTCGACGGCTTGAAACGCAGACCGGAGACTTTAACGGCGTTGTCGTGGTGACGCTTGGAATCGAAAATTTTCTGGCACTCTACGGGCAGATTAATATTGGCCATGCTGGAGTCATTGGCCTCACGACACAATCCGGCGTGTTGCTGGTTCGCTATCCGTTTAAAAATAACTACATTGGCGCGATTGTTTCAGACTCACCCCTGTTCAGAGAATACCTGAAGGTACAAAATTCAGGGATTGCCAGCTCGGTTTCGCGGTTTGATAAAGTCGAACGCATTTTCGCTTTTGAGAAAAACAAACGTTACGGATTGGTCACCACCGTTGCAGTGAGTAAAGAAGAAGCACTTGCAGCCTGGCGTAAGCAGGCCATTCAGCTCGCCGTACTCATTCTTATTTTTACCGTGGCGCTTATCGTCGCGTCTTATTTTCTCTATTCGGATCTGTCCAGAAAAACCAGAGATAACAAAGAGCTCAAGATAATAGCCTCTGAAGATGCGCTGACGGGGCTTTTCAACCGCCGCACGTTTGATGAAAAAATTCTGTCTGAAATCGCCGCGTGTGCGGATAACGACACGCCAATTTCTATCCTCATTGTCGATGTCGATTATTTCAAAAAATACAATGATAACTACGGTCACCCAGAAGGAGACCGATGCCTTACCCTACTGGGGAATAGCCTCAGAGAGAGCCTTACCCGCAACAACCAGCTTGTGGCACGTTATGGCGGCGAAGAGTTTGCGCTGATCCTGCCAGACGCCGATATTCAGGAAGCCATCCGCCTGGCCCAGACGATCATCCGCAATGTATTTTCACTGCATATTGAGCATGCCTTTAGCCCCTTTGGACGGGTAACGGTCAGCGTCGGGGTGTCAACCGCACGTGCCGTTGACATTGCAGGCAGCCAGCAGAACATTATTATTGCGGCTGACCAGGCGCTCTATCAGGCAAAACGCGCAGGACGCAACCGCTATGCCTTTATCGCCGTGTAAGCGGGTAAAAAAAATGCCCACTAAAGCGTGGGCAAAAATACTGGAAGCAATGTGAGCAATGTCGTACTAAATACCTGAGTGTTTAACTCAACTATTCAGTGTTGAGAAAGATAATCTTTCTCATCTTAAGTTGCAACCCCACATTTCGTGTGGTGCGGTTTTGGATACTAAATGCGCACTCTCTCGCTGTGATACTAATCACAAATTTCCTTTCCCGGATCCTGTGCTATCCTTTTTGTGTCGTTGATTTAATGACAAAAACCATACAGAGAGGAAAGTTATGGGAATTTTATCCTGGATTATCTTTGGGCTTATTGCGGGTATTCTGGCGAAGTGGATCATGCCGGGCAAAGATGGCGGTGGATTTATCGTTACCGTGATACTGGGTATTGTCGGCGCGGTCGTCGGCGGCTGGATCAGTACGCTGTTCGGGTTTGGCAAAGTTGACGGTTTCAACTTCGGCAGTTTTGCTGTCGCCGTGATCGGCGCGCTGGTTGTTCTGTTTATCTACAGAAAAATCAAAAGCTAAGTTTGATAAGCGTTAAAAAAGGCTGCCAGATGGCGGCCTTTTTACGTTGCGGTGTTACCACCAGCCAAATTGCGTGCCAGCAACGGCGACGATGGCGACGAGCAGCATAATGAGGGTGGTTTTTCTCATTTATGCTCCCGGAGCCGCGTAACCACCGACAAAAAACCATGCTAAAAAAACCACCGCCGTTATAAAAATAACGACCGGGAAGAGGATCCCTATTCTCATGCCATCACCTGTTTTGGTTTTCAGAATGCCGTAGAGTGTACGGGGTTAATCCAAAACGTGAAAGCGCGTTTTGCCTTTACCCTTTTTATCCTGATACATCGCAACATCCGCGACGCGTAATGCGCTGTCCGGATCCATCCCGGCAGGATCAACTTCGACAACTCCCAGGCTTGCACCCGGGTACACAATACTCACACTGCCCAACCCGTATTGGCCGGCAATGCGGTCGCGAAGCCGTGCCCTGAGCTGGTTAATCTGACCCTCATCAGCCTGATTTTCCGCTTTACTCAGGCAGGCTACCAGGAACTCATCGCCCCCCAGGCGGCCGATAATCTCGTCTTCGGTCTTTTCATCTAACAGACGTTTGCCGACTTCAATGAGGAATTGATCGCCTGCTTCATGCCCGTACTGGTCGTTAATCCGTTTAAAATCATCCAGATCGATAAAAGCGATAATTACGTTGCGTTTAAGGTGGCGGCCTAAAGAAAACAGGGTGTTGAGATCTTCAAAGATGGCGCGGCGGTTGGGTAAACCGGTGAGAACGTCGGTAAAGGAATAGGCGATGAGCGCTGCATTCGCTTCTCGAAGTTGAGAAAGCAACGACTCTTTCTGAATATACTGGGCAATCAGCCCGGCAAAGAGTTTCAGCACGTGTTCGCCGCGTTCACTGAGCAGCTTCTTTTCCGTGCTGGTCGCACAGAGTGTGCCGTACAGGGAACCATCCGCCAGGTGAACCGGCACGCTCATGTACGTGGTAATACCGAGCGCTTTCGCGGCATCGCAATCCGCCCAGCGTTCAGGAACCTCGTTACTGAAAATGGTGTCACTGTCCAGAGCGCGTTTGCACAATGTATCGCCCCAGGGCACGCTTAGTCCCTCCGGGATCTGCATCTGCTTACTGTTTCGGGCATACAAAATATGCTGAAGACGGGCATTGATATCGACCTTCGTCAGGTAGGTCGACTCCATTTCGGTCACAAGTTCCAGCATCTCCAGCAACTGGCGAACGAGACTTTCAAGGGATTGTTCCGTGGTGAGCGTTTCTGACACTCGGGCCAGGATGATATCTGACATGACGTAGGTTGACTCCCATGCACAAGACGTCTGCATCTGCATGTTATGCTGAAAATTTCGACTTCAGCCATAGTAAAACATGAATGGTGAGAATTTTATATATCCACCAGAAGCAGGCAGGGGAGAAAAAGGCCCCGTTGTTGAGACCGGGGCAAAGACATCTTGATTACGGAATGATGTTCTCTGGTCATAAGGAGAACACGCCTCACTATAGTGTTGAAAAGTGCAGTTAAAATGGAGAAATGATGGAGAAAGCGACGGCGACCCGTTACCCTTATCTTCTGATGATGTAAAAAGGATCAACACGATGAGATTTCTGCTTTTGGCTCTCGCGCTACCCCTGGCGGCCTGTACCACAAAAACGTCTCCACCTGTTGCCCCACCGCCGCCGCATAGGGTGGGGATGGCTAACCCTGCCTCTGTCTATTGTCTGGAAAAAGGGGGAGAGCAGATCCCAATCCAGAGCCCGCAGGGCGTGCGTACGGAGTGTAAATTGCCCGGTGGCGAAGTGATCGACGAATGGGAGCTCTACCGCCGCGATCATCCGCAACCCGCCAGGTGACAGCAGGACAAAGATTGCGATACACTTCTCTTTAGGATTATTCTTAGCCAGTTTCTGGCCACCGTTATCGTGAGAGAAGTATGTTTCAGCTTAAACCGGGCAGCATGGCGTTGATCATTGGTGCCCGCACGGCCTCAGGCCGTCGCAATGTGGGTAAATCCGTTGAGTTGTTTGGCCTTTGCCAGCCCGGCCAGCGCTTCGTTAACCCGGTCAATGGCGTGATGACGCAGCTGCCTGCCACAGCGGATCGCGCGCTCTGGCTGGTGACGGGCGATGTCTACGCCTTTGATAATCAGCACGGTTTTGCGTTTGTGCGCGCCGAACATCTGCTGCCGCTCACGCCGGATGAGGCACCGCAAACCTTCGATGCGCTGACGGCCAGTTAATCACAAATGGCGCAGCCAGTCGGCTAAGACTATTGCGTGATTCTGTTCGGTATTTTTCGCGGCGTAGAGAAGGGTTAAGGTTTGCTGTCTGGCGAGGGTTGCAAGACGCAATCCTTCGTCTTTATGCTGCGCCAGCTCTTCCCGATACGCCTGGCTGAAGGCAGCGAAATCAATGGTTTCACTGTGAAAGGCCTTACGTAACCCGTCAGAAGGCGTAAGCGCTTTGCACCATTCATCATGCACAAGGTCTGCTTTTTTCACCCCTCGCGGCCACAGTCTGTCCACCAGCACCCGATAACCATCCTCCGGGGCTGCCTGTTCATAGACGCGCTTGCACTGAATCATCATTTCCCCCTCCCAATTTAAGGTATTGTGATTATTGCAGAAGATCGGTAGTCTGAGGTTCCTTATGTTATCTGATAATACTCTGGCATAAGGAACCTTTCATGGAACACCTCCCGGTTAAAACGACGCTGCGCATTGCGCTGGTTGGCGATTACAATCCCGATGTGATTGCGCACCAGGCGATCCCGCTGGCCATAGATGATGCTGCTGCAGTACTGGATCTCACCGCTGATTACGACTGGCTTGCGACGACGGAGCTGACCAGCCCTGAAGATCTGGTGGGTTACGATGCCATCTGGCTGGTTCCTGCAAGCCCCTACAAAAATACCGAAGCCGCCTTTATCGCTGCACGCTACGCGCGCGAAAACAGCATTCCGTTTCTCGGCACCTGCGGCGGTTTTCAGCATGCATTGATTGAGTATGCGCGTAATGTGCTCGGCTGGAGCGATGCGGCGCACGCCGAAACGGACACCGAAGGCTCAATGGTGATTGCGCCGCTGACCTGCTCGCTGGTGGAAAAAACCGATGCGATTGAACTGCGTAACAACACGCTTATTGCGAAAGCCTACGGCAAGCCGGAAATTGAAGAGGGATATCACTGCAACTACGGCGTATCGCCGGAACTTGCGCAGGAACTGGAGAGCGGTGATATGCGCGTGACGGGCTGGGACGAGCAGGGGGAAATCCGTGCCGCAGAGCTGGTTACCCATCCGTTCTTCGTGATTACCTTATTCCAGCACGAGCGCGCTGCGCTGGCGGGGCGTCCGGTGGTGTTGGTACAGGCGATGCTGCGTGCGGCAAGGGGATAAATAACAGGCAGACCGTCAGGTCTGCCACTGTTTTTAGCGTGGCGTGATCTCCCGGTCTCGCCCGGCAAGCATGCCGCAGATGGCCATCACCACCGAGGCCAGCGCGCAGGCCAGAAGGGGGATCTGCCAGTCACCGGCGGTATCGTGAATTTTTCCCATCAGCGGAGGCCCGCAGGCGGCCAGCAGATAACCAATCGACTGCGCCATACCGGACAGTGCCGCCGCCTGATGAGCAGAGCTGGCGCGCAGGCCGATGAACGTCAGACCGAGGATCATCGTTGCTCCGGTGCCAAAGCCAAACACCAGCGTCCACACGACCGCCAAATCCGGTGCAAACCAGAAACCGGCCGCACTCACTGCGCACATCAGGGCTACGGCACCGGCGATCCCGCGTTGATCGTTCAGGCGATGCAGGATCAGCGGCACGGCAAGGCCCGGAATGGCCGTGGCCAGCTGTAAGAGCCCGTGCATGGAGCCTGCCTGCGCTTCGCTGTAGCCGTGGCTGAGTAATATCGCGGGCAACCAGCCGATGATGACGTAGTAAATCAGCGAGTTAATGCCGAGAAAGAGCGTCACCTGCCAGGCGAGGGCAGAACGCCATATGGCGCGGTTGTGCAGCGCCCCTGCACCGGTCACCGTAGCGACCTGCTTCTGGCGCCACTGCGGCAGCCAGAGCAGCAGCGCCAGCAGGGGAAAGATCATAAGCATCAGCAGCGCGCCATGCCAGCCTGCGGCCCCCTGAGCGAGAGGAACAATCAGCGCCGAACCGAGCGCCGCCGAAACGCCCATCGTCAGGGAATAGGCCCCGGTAAGGCGGGCAACCTGGCCGGGAAAGTCGCGTTTGATTAAGCCCGGTAACAGCACATTCCCGAGCGCGATCCCGCAACCTATCACCGCCGTGCCGGTAAACAGCAGGGCCGCGGAGGGCAGAGAGCGCACGGCAATCCCGGCGCAGATCAGCAGCAGGGCGAGGAACAGGCTGCGCTCCATGCCGATACGCCGTGCTACGCCCGCGGCAAGCGGCGAGACAAGGGCAAACGCTAATAGTGGCAGGGTGGTTAGCAGGCCGGTTTGCGCGGTGGTTAATCCATATTCAAGGCGAATGGTATCGAGCAGCGGCGCTGCGCCAGTAAAGGTGACGCGAAGCGTCGTGGCAATCATCAGAATGCCGGCGATCAGCAGCGCGCCTTTGCGAGTAGCAGTAGTCATTGTTTTCTCATACGTTCAGGCGAGCGCACACAATACCGATTTTCGCCGTGGTTGAAATCAGGCTAAAATGACAGTTTATCGCTAATATCGGACAACCTGATGAACGGTCTGGGACTCGACGGCTACGATCCCGATAGCCAATTCGATGCCGCGGTCGCGTTTCGCATCCGCGTGGTAGCGCAGGAGCAATATATTCCGCTCCATCAGCACCGCAAAGGGCAGATGATTCTGGCGCTGGGTGGTGCAATCACCTGTGAGGTAGAAAATGCCATGCTGATGGTTCCGCCCCAGTATGCCGTGTGGATCCCCGGGCAGATGCCCCACAGCAACAGGGCCACGCCAGGCGCGCAGCTCTGCTTTTTGTTTATTGAACCGGGTGCCGTCAGTCTGCCGGACCGGTGCTGTACCCTGAAAATATCGCCGCTGGTGCGGGAGCTGATTCTGTCGCTGGCGGGAAAAACGCGTGAGCAACTGCCGCTTGCCACCACCTCGCGTCTGGTGGATGTGCTGTTTGATGAACTGCCGCTCCAGCGCCAGGAGC
Organism: Enterobacter cloacae subsp. cloacae ATCC 13047; assembly: GCF_000025565.1. Lineage (NCBI taxonomy): Bacteria > Pseudomonadati > Pseudomonadota > Gammaproteobacteria > Enterobacterales > Enterobacteriaceae > Enterobacter > Enterobacter cloacae. Next base: position 2,532,749 of record NC_014121.1, on the reverse strand, counting down.
ATTTACAGCTGCCCGTTTCCCCTCATCCAAAAATTCGGTTTATGAGCGAAAAGATGGCGGAAGAGCCCGCCGCGTGGCAGACGCTGGCGCAATGGGCGAACCACTTTGCCATGAGTGAGCGCAACCTGGCACGGCTGGTGGTCAAAGAGACGGGCTTAAGCTTTCGCCGCTGGCGTCATCAGCTGCAGTTGATTGTGGCGTTGCAGCTGCTGATTGGCGGGAAGTCAGTTCAGCAGGTGGCGCAGTCACTTGGTTATGACTCCACCACCGCCTTTATTACGATGTTTAAAAAGGGGCTGGGGCAAACGCCTGCGCGCTATATTGCCAGCCTGACTACGACTTCCCAATAAACAGCGAAACCAGCCCGGCGGCAATGAGCGGGCCCACCGGAACGCCGCGAAAGAGCGCCACGCCAAGCACCGTTCCCACCAGCAGGCCAGCCACCAGCGAGGGCTGGCTGCTCATCAACGTGACGCCGCGACCACCCAGCCATGACACGAAAATCCCCACCGCGATAGCCACCAGTGATTTCCAGTTAACAAACGAGTGCAGCAGCGTTGAGGCCGGAAGCGTGCCGCTGGCAATGGGGGCCATCACCCCAATGGTCAAAATGATTATCCCGATCGTCAGGCCTTGTTTTTCTATCCACGGGAAAAAAGTGTTTAACGGGGTGACGCGCACAATGATCAACACCAGGATCGAGATGGCGACGGTGGTGTTATGGCTGATAAAGCCGAGTGCAGCGAGTGCCAGAAGAATAAGCAGAGTAGGGTCAAACATGAGGAGTCCTTGCCAGAATAGTAAGCCTGCTTACTTTACGCGGAAAAACGGCTGACGACAGTGTTTTAAAAAAAATAGGAGATTGTCATATCCGTGTCATTTACAGGGGATAAAACGGCATCAGGCATCGCAAAGGGTCGCTAAGATGAACGATCACATGTTTGTTGAAACGCTGATTATCTCCTCATCGTTTTTCGCTATTGCGGTGATTTTGATCGCATCAGTTCTGTTTCTGGAAAAGAGAGGCTGACAGAGGCGTCAGCCATCACGGTCACGCTTTACGAAACGTCACCAGTTCAGGGCGGGCAATGCGCAGATAATCCTGGGTATCCATGATCACGGATTTTTCCAGCAGACCGGCATTGAACGCGATTTCGTCAAAACGCTCGAACAGGAGCGGGTCGGCGACCAGCGTCAGATCCGGATGGAAGCTAAACGGTGGGATAGCACCAAACACGCAGGCGGTCAAATGATCGACTTCGGCCGGGCTTGCGAGAGAGGCTTTTAAGCCGCCGAAATGGCTGGCAAGCTGGCTCAGGTCGGCCTGCTGGTCAGCGGCCAGGATCGCCAGAACGTGTTTTTTTACGCCGTTTCCCTTCACTTTGCAGACCAGCGCTTTTGCGCCTTGCCCCAGATCGGTTCCGCGGATTTCGCTTACCGCTTCGCATTTTCCTACGGCCTCGTGCTCCATCACGCGAAAGCGCGCACCTTGCTGCGTTAATAGCGAAATGAGTTGCTGGTGGGTAGCCGTACCCTTAACCTCATCAGACATAGTCAGTTTACCTGTTATCTGCCAATACGCAGTTTCCAACAGTAGCACAGATCTTTTTGCGAAGCGGATGGATGAAAGGGAAAGAAAACAGCCAGCGTGTCGCTGGCTGTGTGGTCAGGCATTGCTGGTGGCCGATTGCTTGTGGAACAGCTCCCGGAACACCGGATAGATATCATCCTGGTCACGGATGTGTTGCATGGCGAAATTTTCGAACATCGATTGCAGATGTTCATATTCACGCCACAGCGTCTGGTGAGCACGACGCGTGATTTCGATATAGCTGTAGTAACGCACCACCGGCAAAATTTTCTTCGCCAGAATGTCGTGACACAGCGGCGAATCATCCGCCCAGTTGTCGCCATCCGACGCCTGCGCAGCATAGATGTTCCACTGAGCCGGATCGTAACGCTCTTTCACCACCTCATCCATCAGCTTCAGGGCGCTCGATACAATGGTGCCGCCCGTCTCCTGCGAGTAGAAGAACTCATGTTCATCCACCTCTTTGGCCTGGGTGTGGTGGCGGATATAAACCACTTCCACGTTCTTATAGGTTCTGCTCAGGAACAGATAGAGCAGAATGTAAAAACGCTTCGCCATATCCTTGGTGGCCTGGTCCATTGAACCGGAGACGTCCATCAGACAGAACATGACAGCCTGGCTCGAAGGCTCCGGCCGTTTTTCGTAGTTTTTATAGCGCAGGTCAAAGGTATCGATAAACGGTACCCGCTCAATCTTCGCCCTCAGCTCGGCAATCTCTTTACGCAGGCGCTCTTCTTCCAGCAGTTGCGCCGGTTCTGTGTTTTCTACCACCTTCAGGCTGCTTTCAAGTTCGCGCAGCTCCCGCCGTTTACCGGCCGTCATGGCCGTGCGCCGCGCCAGCGAGTTCTGCAGCGAACGAACGACGCTGATATTGGCCGGTACGCCGTTCGCGGTATAACCCGCGCGATGGGTTTTGTATTCGTTAAGCTGACGGTGCTGGTTCTTTTTCAGATTAGGCAGCGCCAGATCCTCAAAGAGCAGGTCGAGATACTCATCTTTTGAGATCTGAAAGACGAATTCATCCTGACCTTCACCATCCTGACTGGCCTGTCCTTGACCGCTTCCAGAACCGCCGCCGCCTCCTTGTGGGCGCTCGATTCTGTCGTTCTGAACGAAGTGGTCATTACCTGGGTGTACGCGATGGCGCAGGCCGCCACGCCCCTGATGAAACATCGGTTCGCTGATGTCATCGGTGGGGATGGAGACAGACTCGCCGCTGTCGACGTCGGTTACCGAGCGTTTGTTGATGGCCTCGGAGATCGACTGTTTAATTTGCGCTTTGTAACGGCGCAAGAAGCGCTGGCGATTCACCATGCTCTTGTTTTTGCCGTTCAGACGCCGGTCAATAAACCAGGTCATATACCCCCCGTACTGCATTTGCCAACTTGCATTTTGTCGGCCCGGTGAGCGTTAAACGCTACCGGGCACTTGTTTTAAGACGATTTCCGTACGCGCAGATACCATTCGCACAGCAAACGAACCTGTTTGCGGGTGTAGCCTTTTTCCATCATACGGTCGACAAAATCGTCGTGTTTTTTCTGCTCGTCAGTTGAGGTTTTGGTGTTAAACGAAATGACGGGTAACAGCTCCTCGGTATTAGAGAACATTTTCTTCTCGATGACCGTGCGCAGTTTCTCGTAGCTGGTCCAGTTCGGATTACGACCGTTGTTATGCGCTCTGGCACGCAGTACGAAGTTCACAATTTCGTTACGGAAGTCTTTCGGGTTACTGATCCCGGCAGGCTTCTCTATTTTTTCCAGCTCCGCATTCAGGGATTCACGGTCAAACAGCTGTCCGGTATCCGGGTCGCGGTACTCCTGATCCTGGATCCAGAAGTCAGCATAAGTGACGTAACGGTCAAAGATGTTCTGGCCGTATTCTGAATAGGATTCCAGGTAGGCCGTCTGGATCTCTTTGCCAATGAACTCGGCATATTTCGGGATCAGATAACCTTTCAGGAACTCAAGGTAACGTTCCGCCTGCTCCTGTGGGAACTGCTCGCGTTCAATCTGCTGCTCCAGCACATAGAACAGGTGGACCGGGTTGGCCGCCACTTCCGCATGGTCGAAGTTAAACACGCGGGAGAGGATCTTAAACGCGAAACGCGTGGACAGACCGTTCATGCCCTCGTCAACACCCGCATAATCGCGGTACTCCTGATACGACTTCGCTTTCGGGTCGGTATCTTTCAGGCTTTCCCCGTCATACACGCGCATTTTGGAGTAGATGCTGGAGTTTTCCGGCTCTTTCAGACGCGACAGGATGGAGAAGCGCGACAGCGTTTCCAGCGTGCCCGGTGCGCATGGCGCATGCATCAGCTCACTGTGGTTAAGCAGTTTTTCGTAAATTTTGATCTCTTCGGAGATCCGCAGGCAATAAGGCACTTTGACGATGTACACACGGTCAAGGAACGCCTCATTGTTTTTGTTATTACGGAAGGAGACCCACTCTGATTCGTTCGAGTGCGCCAGGATGATGCCGTTGAACGGCAGGGCAGAGATACCTTCCGTCCCGTTGTAGTTCCCCTCCTGGGTGGCCGTCAGCAGTGGATGCAGCACTTTAATGGGTGCTTTAAACATCTCGACGAATTCCATAATGCCCTGGTTTGCCCGGCACAGTGCGCCGGAGTAACCGTAGGCATCCGGATCATTCTGGGCGTAGTTTTCCAGCTTACGGATATCGACTTTCCCGACCAGCGCCGAGATGTCCTGGTTGTTCTCATCACCCGGTTCCGTTTTGGCGATGGCGATCTGCTCCAGAATGGATGGCCACACTTTCACGACGCGGAATTTGGTGATATCGCCACCAAACTCATGCAGGCGTTTCGCCGCCCACGGCGACATGATGGTGCCGAGATAACGACGCGGAATGCCGTACTCTTTATCCAGAATTTGCGCATCTTCCTGCGGGTTAAACAGGCACAGCGGATGGTCGTTCACCGGGCTGCGTTCACCGTTGGCGCTCAGCACATAGATAGGCACGCGCTGCATCAGCGATTTCAGCCGTTCAGCCAGCGACGATTTACCGCCACCCACCGGGCCGAGTAAATAGAGGATCTGTTTCTTCTCTTCCAGACCCTGAGCAGCATGCTTCAGGTATGAGACGATTTGCTCGATGGCATCTTCCATGCCATAGAACTCTTCAAACGCCGGGTATCGGGCGACCACCCGATTCGAAAAGAGACGGGAAAGCCGTGGTTCCTGGGCAGTATCAACCATGTTTGGCTCACCAATAGCCATCAATAGCCGTTCTGCCGCGTTGGCATAGGCACTGCGATCTTGCCGACAGATGGTAAGAAACTCCTGCAGTGTGAACTCTTCGTCCTTGGCAGCTTCATAGCGCTGGCGATAGTGATCGAATATATTCATGGCATGCCGTCCTTTTGTATAATCTGGGAACATTTGCGAATCAGCACTTTTAGCGTAATTCTTCAACGGGATAAAAAAATGCTCCGTCCTATTTGTTATGAGCGAGTATCAAGCATTCAGCAAGTCGAAATGGGAAATGGATTGGATGATCAAAGGTCTTCTTTAACTGCCTATTTAGACAAAAATTCTGATAAGTTCACGAATGATAGAGTTTTCATAACAGATGCGGGGCTTTCGGCATTTAAAAATGCCAATATTTCACCTGAGTCTCAACTTGGGATATTTTTGCAAGATGTGGGGAACCGCAAGTACGGTAAGGGTGACGCACTTATAGTCATTAGCCTTGATAGGTTATCGCGTCGTTCAAGTTGGGCTGAAAGTACTATCCAGTACATCGTGAACAGCGGTGTAGAAATCCACGACATTTCTACAAATCTCGTGTTACGGGCAGATGATCCTATGTCGAAAATCCACATGGAACTCATACAACATCGCTCGCACAATGAATCATTGATGAAGTCGGTACGTGCTAAGTTAGCTTGGGATAACAAAATTTTACGTGCATTACAGAATGGAGAGGTGATTTCCAATCGTATGCCTAACTGGTTAAAAAATGTTGATAACAAGTATCAGGTGATCCCTGAACAGGCTGAACTTATTGTTAAGTGTTTCGAGTGGTATAGGGAAGGGCTTAGTACTGGAGAGATTGTTAAGCGTATCGGTAAAAAGTGGCAGATGGTAACCGTGTCAAGGCTGATACGTGACCGCCGCTTGTTGGGTGAACATGAGCGATACAATGGTGAGGTTGTACCAAATGTTTACCCGAAAATCATTGATGAAGACTTGTTCCTAACGGCGAACAGGATGATGGATCGCGTTATGCTGGAGAAGAAAAAGCCAGCCGAGGATCTGTTACTTGAACCTGATGTAGTTCGTGAAATTTTCAAACTATATGAAAGTGGACTTGGCTCAGGGGCAATTGTTAAACGCTTGCCTAAAGGGTGGAGTACTGTAAACGTACTGCGAGTATTACGCGATAAGAAAGTAGTTACTATGAAGATTATCGATAATCTCACTTTTGAACGGGTTAATGAGAAGTTATCAAGGAGTGGTATAGCCAATCGTATTCGTAAAGATATAACAATTGCTCAGGATGATTACATCACAAACCTGTTCCCCAAAATATTAAAGTGTGGTCATTGTGGAGGGAACATCGCCATTCACTATAACCATGTCAGAACTAAGTACGTCATTTGTCGCAACAGGGAAGAGAAGAAGATTTGTGATGCCAAATCTTTCCAGTACACAAGAATTGAGAAGAATATTCTTCAACTTGTCAAAAACATCGATTTCAATAATTTAATGATGGAAGGACAGTCTGATTCTGACCTTTTGCTGACATCGTTGCGAGAAGAATTGTCTACTCTGAAGAAGGAAGAGGAAACCTATCAGATTAAAATTAATGAACGTAAGGTAGCAGGTAAGAAGACCTCTTTACCATTAATGACTGGTTTGACCGAGGTTCAAGATAGAATTGAAGAAATTGAATCCGAAATTTTAAACGCTAAAAATATCAAAGAAATCCCTGTTTTTGACTTTGATATTAATAAAGTACTTGATCCGATGAATGTTGAACTACGTGCAAAGCTAAGAAAGGAATTAAGGTTAGTACTTAAATCAGTAAAGTACTGGATTTTCGGAAAACGTATTTTCGTTCAGTTAGAATATTTCAATGAGATCCTATCCCATGTACTTGTGATAGATAATAAGCGGGGTGGTGGTGAAGTACTACATGAAATTGTCATTTCAGAATCTAATGGTGAACGTGTTTATACGGTCAATGAAGAAGGTAAAACAGTATTCATAGCATCAGTATTGATTGGCACTGATGCATGGTCACTTGCACTTAGTAGAACTAAAAAAATTATTGATGTAGGTAACTATCTGGATCTGCTTAGTAGAGAGAAGATTGAAATGATAATCCACGAAAAAGATATTGAATGGATTGATTAGTACTGTAGAGGTTTATTGATATGTGGATTAACCCACTTATAGATATGATACTTGGTATTGGCCTAGTGTGCGGTATGGGTTGGTTAATCCTTAGGTTTTGGCCTTACTTCTTCAGTGTAGTATTCATAATGGCGACGATTTATGAAGTGTGGAATATCTTCAGATGATAGATACCCCGAAAGGTGTTTTGCGGGATTAGTAACTATCTATAACTATGAATAGTACTGAACATCATAAATCGAAAAGTAGACTATCTGCCTTTCCAGTAAGTCTGGAATTGATTTAAAAATATGTATTTTACGTTTTAATTTATATTTTGGTCTCGTGTACGCTCGTATGCGAGGCTTTTTTGTATATGGTAATGCGTTGATGTGGTTTTGTAATAGAGCCTCTCAAAACGCGTCACAGCAAAGATTTGCGTTAAGTGATTCGTGAGGGTGACTGATATTAGGCGATGTGAGATTTTTCTTGGTGAAAAAACCTTCTATTTGATATAATACCAACCAAGCCAAGTCTCCTACTGGCGATAGGTAGTACTAAAATGAGGTTGCCGCCTCTACCGTTTGCCGACGGTTAAAGGTACATTACCTACTTTATGATTAGTGTCATACATAGCCCCTGAATCTTTTCAGGGGCTTTTCTATATCAAGTACAAATTACTCTCTTCTGATAAATAAATGTAAGACAATCAAGAGATGTATAACCCTATGAAATTTTTAATTGAACTCTTACTATTCCCATTCTATATAGTACTTGTTTCTGATGTTTATGATCTTAACAGTACTAGTACTTCCCATAAAGATACAATTTGTAAAGAACTACATTTATAAACATATCTCACCTAATACTACAAAATTGATAAATAAGACGTAAGACAAAAAGATGAAACAGTGGTGGTTCCGGTGGTATAATATAGGTATCTATAAAATATTTGGGACAAACGGGAAAAATGTCCTATAATAATAGATATAGCTATCTGTATGGGTCGAAAACATCCACATAGCCGAAAACGCGAAGTATAATTCCATTTCTCCCCTCTCCAGCTACAGAGACTAAATAGTAGTATATAGTTTAAAACATTATAATTCCTCCTATTGCTAATTAAAGCTAGCCCTGAAAGGGGCTACTTTTTTACGCATAGAAAAGTGAATTATGTAACACATAAGGTTTACATTATGGAAAAGAAAAATAAAGATATTCCAGTATCTATCCGTATCACAGCAGAACAAGCTGAAGCAATTCAAAAGATGCTAGTTGATACTGGCAAGGCCAAGAATCGATCAGCAGGTATTCAGTATCTGATTACTCAAATGATGATACAGGGATAAATTAAAGTATGGTTGTCTACTAACCACACAATGAGTAGAAACGCGATTACAGGACGTAACGCGAAATGACAATAGGAAAAATTATTCATGGAAGAAGAACTATTATTACCACGTTTGGTGGATAGAGAAGCACTAAGACAAGAAGCAAATAAATTACGTGAAGCCGTACTAAACGGTACTGTAGTTGATAGGGTACTAGCAAACGCACTTAGAGAAGAAATGAACCAGGGTTCAAAGTATCATGGGGAATGGACACTAGAACCTAACCAGTACATAAGCAGTGTCTTTAATAAGATGGATCTATCAAGTGGTGTAAACCTTGTAAATTCATCGGTAGGCACTGGTAAAACAACACAGTTTATACAAGAAGCTAATCCAGAGACTAACCAGAAAGCGAGAGCCAAACCAGGTTACATAGTATTAGTACCGCTAACATCTATACGTTTATCCTTTGAGGGTGATAATGATGTGTTCAGTACCGGTATTTGTACTTGGAACCAAATCGAAACAATCCTAAAGCACAGCAATAAAGAATACTTTGCGGATAAAACTCTAGTGATAGATGAGGTTCACGGATTCTTTCTAGATTATGGTTATAAGGCAAATGTGATAAACCGTCTTATTGCGTCATTCCCACTTTTCAAAAGTGTTATTATGATGTCTGGCACTGCTACTCCTAATGACTTTTCAGGAATTGAATTCAATAAAGTTTACAAAATCAATAAACCTTCTGAAGCTCGTAAAGTAATCAGTACCGTTGACCTGCCCCCACGATTAGATACAACACTCAGTTAGTAACGTCGGAATCTTCATTCTCAGAATGACCCTTTCTCCAGCCCGCTGCAAATTCAGACGGTGTCTGATAATTCAGCGTGGAGTGCGGGCGGCATTCGTTATAATCCTGCCGCCAGTCATTAATAATTTTCCTGGCATGAACGATATCGCTGAACCAGTGCTCATTCAAACATTCATCGCGAAATCGTCCGTTAAAGCTCTCAATAAATCCGTTCTGCGTTGGCTTGCCCGGCTGGATTAAGCGCAACTCAACACCATGCTCAAAGGCCCATTGATCCAGTGCACGGCAAGTGAACTCCGGCCCCTGGTCAGTTCTTATCGTCGCCGGATAGCCTCGAAACAGTGCAATGCTGTCCAGAATACGCGTGACCTGAACGCCTGAAATCCCAAAGGCAACAGTGACCGTCAGGCATTCCTTTGTGAAATCATCGACGCAGGTAAGACACTTGATCCTGCGACCGGTGGAAAGTGCGTCCATGACGAAATCCATCGACCAGGTCAGATTGGGCGCCGCCGGACGGAGCAGCGGCAGACGTTCTGTTGCCAGCCCTTTACGACGTCTTCTGCGTTTTACGCCCAGGCCACTGAGGTGATAAAGCCGGTACACGCGCTTATGATTAACATGAAGCCCTTCACGGCGCAGCAACTGCCAAATACGACGGTAGCCAAAACGCCTGCGCTCCAGTGCCAGCTCAGTGATGCGCCCTGATAAATGCGCATCAGCAGCCGGACGGTGAGCCTCATAGCGGCAGGTCGACAGGGATAAACCTGTAAGCCTGCAGGCACGACGTTGCGACAGACCGGTCGCATCACACATCAACATCACGGCTTCCCGCTTCTGGTCTGTCGTCAGTACTTTCGCCCAAGAGCCACCTGAAGCGCCTCTTTATCCAGCATGGCTTCGGCAAGCAGCTTCTTGAGTCTGGCGTTCTCTTCCTCAAGCGACTTCAGGCGCTTAACTTCAGGCACCTCCATACTGCCATACTTCTTACGCCAGGTGTAAAACGTGGCATCGGAAATGGCATGCTTGCGGCAGAGTTCACGGGCGGGTACCCCAGCTTCGGCTTCGCGGAGAATACTGATGATCTGTTCGTCGGAAAAACGCTTCTTCATGGGGATGTCCTCATGTGGCTTATGAAGACATTACTAACATCGGGGTGTACTAATCAACGGGGAGCAGGTCAACTCCATCCTGGGGTAGGGATCGATACGAGCATATATAAGGATGAATGGAACGGTACGAAGGTAATCTGTGAGGTTGTGACGGTTGAGTACTAAAAATATGATTTTAAGCAAGCATAACGCTACATATTGTGTCTATACTTATGGTTGACACCATATGGTGTACTTCATGTAGCGAGTGACATTATGGGTAAAAACCAACATGTAGTGCCTCACAACGGACAATGGGCTGTCAGAGGTGCAGGCAACGGAAAAGTAACTTCAACTCACCGTACTCAGCAAGAAGCTATAGATGCTGGGCGAGTTATTTCTCGTAATCAGGGGAGCGAATTAGTCATACATCGCCCTAACGGACAGATACGAGATAGCGACTCACATGGGAAGGACCCATACCCACCGAAAGGTTAAAGCTCATTATGACAAAAGAGGCTTTTGGCCTCTTTTTTTTTGAGATTTGTAAATGTTCCTATTGATGATCATATGCGTCCTTTCGTTTTTTAGCACAGGATAAGAGCCGTTCGTATGAGTAGTGGAGGCTCCCGGAAGAGAATCTCTCGCACCTCACTGCCAGAGCAGCAACCTGTGTGCCAGGTCAGACGCTAAGAACCGCGGGGCGTGCAGGAAAACTCTTCTTAAATTAAAGCGTAGATGGCATTTGCAAAACTTGCATGCTGATAAAATCTAATTTCAATGACATATCAATAACTCATCCAAAAATATCCATTGCCGTTATATGTCATACGGGCATTTTTCACCCTGCGGTCACAGAAGTGAAAACGGCCTGTCATCTGAAAAATGAAAAATAACGGGTTAATCAAACTGATTAGCAGGCAAAAAATTTGGGGAAGTACGGGTCTGGCGGTTACACTTCTCCCGCTGATTATTTGACTACAGGAAAGAATGGATTGTGACCAAACTCAAACTTCTGGCATTGGGCGTACTCGCCGCGACCGCAGTTAGCACCGCACAGGCGGAAAGCCAGTGGACGGTAGGTGCGGGCGTTGGCGTCATTAACAGCCCGTATAAACAGTATGATCGTGATGTTTATCCCGTTCCGGTTGTCACCTATGAAGGCGATAACTTCTGGTTCCGTGGACTCGGCGGCGGCTACTATCTGTGGAACGATACGGCCGATAAGCTCTCCATTATGGCCTACTACGATCCGACGCACTTCAAACCGGGTGACAGCGACAGCCACGCCCTGCGTCGACTCGACAAGCGTAAGAGCACCATGATGGCGGGTCTCTCTTATGTGCATAACACCGAGTATGGCTTCCTGCGTACCGCGCTGGCGGGAGACACGCTGGATAACAGCAACGGCTTTATCTGGGATCTGGCCTGGCTCTATCGCTACACGAACGGTGCGTTAACCCTGACGCCAGGTATTGGTGTGCAGTACAACAGTGAGAACTACAACGACTACTACTATGGCGTCTCTAAGAATGAGTCCCGTCGTAGCGGTCTGAAGAGCTACAGCGCAGATGATGGTTGGGATCCGTACCTGGAGCTGACCGCGAGCTACAACTTCCTGGGTGACTGGAACGTATACGGTACTGGCCGTTACGAGCGTCTGAGCGACGAAGTGAAAGACAGCCCAATGGTCGACAAGTCCTGGGCGGGTATTTTCTCTGTCGGTGTGACCTACAAGTTCTGATTGCGCATTAAAACAGTGCAATCTTTGCATTTTAACGGGGCGCTTGCGCCCCGTTTGCGTTGTGCTGGTGCGGTCAAAATAATACCGCGTCTTAGCGCTTCACAATGCGAATAGTTTGCCCTAAGCGAGACGGTTTTTCTTCGCTGGCTTTTTGCGCCGTAGTGACGCAGGCCGTTTCGACGCAGACAAACGTTTTGTAACCGTCATCGGGCACGTCGGCCATGCTCACTGAGAGTGCCGGACCTGGGTTCCAGCCCACCACGTTGCTGTGATGATGGTGAATCACTTCGATGCCACGGTTGAGGGCACTGTCGTGGATCACATTGCACGCTTCCGGATGCAGGTAAACGCGGTCGGTACGGTCAGGGAAGGTCTGCACGCCGTCGCTGAGTTTCCCTTCTTTTGCATTGTCCACTTTGTCGATATAGGTATCGCCAAGGCCGCTCACTTTTACCGCGCTGATATCACCCACGTTGAAGTAGGTGTGCAGGGCAGAGGTCGTTTCAAACTCGCCGTGCGCTTCCAGCTCAATCTCGCAGGTTTTACCCAGCTTGAAGCGGGCGTACAGGGTAAACTCGTGCGGCCACAGCGCACGGGTCTCGTCATTGGCCTGAAGCTCAAAGGTCAGCACGGCACCGTTATCATCTTCGTTATGCGCTTTCAGGGTCCACTGCTGGTTGCGGGCAAAACCATGAGAAGGCAGTCCCTGCTGCGCTGACGGGCCAAACCATGGCCAGCAGACAGGCACGCCGCCGCGGATCGCCGCTCCTTTTTTGAAAGAGGTCGCATCGCTCAGCCACAGCACTTCCGTTTCACCTTCCGGTTTCCAGGAGAGCAGGTGGGCGCCGTTCAGCGCAACGGAGGCTTTCACACGCGGGTGGTCAACGACGATAACATCAGCGCCATCAATCTGGCGACGGGAGAGCACAGGGGTAAGTTGTTCGACTACCGGAAGTGCAAAAATTTTATTAATCATTAAGCAATCCTCTGTCTTATAAATAAAAAAGGCGACCGAAGTCGCCTTTTTGGATCAAGCATTCATTCCAGTTTATTTGGAGATGTGAGCGATCAGGTCCAGTACTTTGTTAGAGTAGCCAGTTTCGTTGTCGTACCAGGATACCAGTTTAACGAAGTTGTCGTTCAGTGCGATACCTGCTTTAGCATCGAACACGGAAGTGCATACTTCGCCGTTGAAATCGGTAGATACAACGTCGTCTTCGGTGTAACCCAGAACGCCTTTCATTGGGCCTTCGGAAGCAGCTTTGATTGCTTTCTTGATGTCTTCGTAAGAAGCAGCTTTTTCCAGACGAACGGTCAGGTCAACAACGGATACGTTAGGAGTTGGAACGCGGAACGCCATACCAGTCAGTTTGCCATTCAGTTCTGGCAGTACTTTACCTACCGCTTTAGCAGCACCGGTAGAGGATGGGATGATGTTCTGAGCCGCGCCACGGCCGCCACGCCAGTCTTTGTGAGACGGGCCATCAACGGTTTTCTGAGTAGCGGTGGTCGCGTGAACGGTAGTCATCAGACCTTCGATGATGCCGAAGTTGTCGTTGATAACTTTTGCCAGCGGTGCCAGGCAGTTGGTGGTGCAGGATGCGTTAGAAACGATATCCTGGCCAGCGTAAGTTTCGAAGTTAGCACCACGAACGAACATTGGGGTGTTGTCTTTGGAAGGACCAGTCAGAACAACTTTTTTCGCACCCGCGGTGATGTGTTTACGCGCAGTTTCGTCGGTCAGGAAGATACCGGTTGCTTCAGCAACAACGTCAACACCGATTTCGTTCCATTTCAGGTTAGCTGGGTCTTTCTCAGCAGTAACGCGGATGGTTTTGCCATTAACAACCAGGTGGCCGTCTTTCACTTCAACGGTGCCGTCGAAACGACCGTGAGTTGAGTCGTACTTCAGCATGTACGCCATGTATTCAGCGTCCAGGAGATCGTTGATACCAACGATTTCGATGTCAGAACGTTTCTGAGCAGCACGGAAAACAATACGGCCGATACGGCCAAAACCGTTGATACCTACTTTGATAGTCATATATTCCACCAGCTATTTGTTAGTGAATAAAAGGTTGCCTGTAAAATTACAAAAACCTTACGCAGCGTCAAGCGGAATCGTGTCAATCATTGCGACAAATCAATCCTGTGACTAACGTTTGTGCGACTGACTCGCCTCACTTTCCCTTTGAGCTAGCAACCACATGGGGGCTGCGCCCGGAATTTTAAAGGCCTCGCAGGATAAATATGTGAGCATGATCACAATTGCCTGACCGCCTTTTCGCGACACATAAGTTTAGATCAAAAGTGCACGCAAGGGTGTTAATGTTTTGTTAGAATCCGGGTTAAAAGGTGTCTGTTTCTACAGCGAGATGTAAGCATATGTCGAACCAACGTAACCCTGACGATTTGAAAAAAAACCTCACAGAAATGCAGTTTTACGTGACGCAGAATCACGGCACGGAGCCGCCATTTACCGGGCGTTTACTGCATAACAAACGCGATGGCGTATACCATTGCCTGGTCTGTGACGCCCCCCTGTTCAATTCACAAACGAAATACGATTCTGGCTGCGGCTGGCCGAGCTTTTACGAGCCGGTGAGCGATGACGCGATCCGCTACTTAACTGACTCGTCGCACGGGATGGTGCGTACCGAAATTCGCTGCGGCAACTGCGATGCGCACCTGGGGCATGTCTTCCCGGATGGCCCTCAGCCAACGGGCGAGCGTTTCTGCGTTAACTCAGCTTCTCTGAGCTTTAGCGACGATGAAAACGGCGACCAGATTAAAGGTTGAAAAAACGATTCAGCAAATTATTCCTTTGAAAGGGAGAGATCGTGAATATTGATGACATGATTAACGGTATGACGCCGGAAGTTTATCAGCGTCTGGTCACCGCCGTTGAGCTGGGGAAATGGCCTGATGGCGTTGCCTTAACCCCGGAGCAAAAAGAGAACAGTCTGCAGCTGGTCATGCTGTGGCAGGCGCGCAACAACACCGATGCGCAACACATGACAATCGATACCAACGGCCAGATGGTGATGAAGAGCAAGCGTGAACTGAAGGAAGAGTTTGGTATCACGCCAAAGCCGATTGCGACGATGAAAATACAATAACGGTGTAGGTTGATGTCCTCACTCAACCCTCTCCTTGTGGGAGAGGGTTTGATTGCCTCACTACTTGTGCGAGATCCCGAGCGACTCCGCCAGCTGCTTCGCTAACTGGTTATTATCATCCGCCCCATACTCCCAGAACATTGCGCCTGCCAGACCTTTCTCTTTGATATAGTCCGCTTTGATGGCGACGGAACGTGGATTCTCATACGAGAGGGCAAACAGATCCTTTCCGTCGGCGCCCTTCACGGAAAGCCACGGCACTTTCGCCTGGTCGTCCCAGTGTTCGGTAAAGCGCTTTTGCGGGTCGTTTAGCAGTTTCTTCACGATATCGTTGTACTTCACGTAGGTATCTTTGGTCAGGTCATAACCGAGTGATCTGAACAACCCGATCTCCTGTGGGCCGAAGTAAGGCTGTGTCACCGGATTGTTTTGCGCATCGGGCTTGCTCCAGTCAATGCCCGGTTCCACAGCGCGTTTTGGCACGCGCCCATAGAAACCAATCCCAAGGTTCATCTGCTGTGGCTTCAGCCCCGCGGCCAGATAATTGTTCACCACAAAATCAACGCTGTATTTATCTGCTGCCGCCACGGTCGGCCAGGCGCTGGAGTCATACAGGTTCGCGTTAAAATACTGAGTGCCGTACGCCATGTCGTAGGTCATCAGGTTGATATAGTCGAGAAGGGGAGCAATGGCTTTCACATCGACCCAGCTTTTCGGACTTTCCGCATTGGCCCCAACCGCAATCGTGACCAGTTTTTTCTGCCCGAAGGCGGCACGCAGCTCTTTCAGCAGGAAGGTGAAGTTATCCCGGTCTGCAGGCGTGCTTGCGACCAGCCCCCATGCGCCGTTTACCGGGTACTCCCAGTCAAGGTCGATCCCGTCCAGACCGTATTTCTCAACAATCTCCTGCGCCGAGCGGATAAACACCGCGCGGCTCTCTTTGGTGGCTGCTGCGCCCGAGAAACCACGGGCACCCCAGCCGCCGACGGAAAGCAGAACGTTTAAGTTCGGGTTTTGTTTACGAAGCTGTGGGATAAGCGCCAGGTCGGACGCCACTTTCGGAGATAACCAGATCTGATGCAGCTTCGCCGGATCTTTCAGTGCGGCGTTGGTTTCGTCTTTTTCGTTATTGTAGATAAGGCCAAACGAATAGTTCAGGTGGGTGATCTGGCGGACATCAAGCGTATTGATATCGCCGCCGGGTCCGGCAGTGACATCACCACCGCCGTTGAAGTAGCCCACGGACATCAGGGGAGCGGCGTAAGCAACTGACGCGCAAAGCAAGGGTAAAGCTGCCAGCAATGGCAAACGTTTCATAGGTGTTCCTCTTTGACATAATAAAAATAACCACGCCACAGAAAAAGCGTGGCGAAAAAACAGCCTGAAAAGCATAGCATTGCCGCTTCGCTGGTGATGCGAGGGAGTTCACTTTATGGGGATCGGAGTGGAAATACCGGGAAAGGCGAAGCCGCCCCCCGGCATAAAAGACTACGCCTGCGTCTCCAGCCAGTCTGCCAGCGTATACAGCGTCGCGCCTTCAGCGGCCATATCCATAAACGCCTGCGCGCTGTCCTGCGGTTGAATGTTCACCCCGCGACAGCCGTCGGTGATGACGCTGACCGTATAACCCAACTGGAGCGCGTCCAGCACGGTAAACTTCACGCAGTAATCGGTTGCCAGACCCAGCACAATCAGCTCGGTGATTTCGTGGTGACGTAACCACGCGTCCAGCGCCGTTTTCTGACGATGTCCGTTATCGAAAAAGGCGCTGTAGCTGTCAATAGCCGGGTTTTCGCCTTTATGAAACACCGCGTCGATGGCTTTCTGATTCAGCAGCGGATGTAGCGCGGCGCCTTCCGTTTGCTGCACGCAGTGATCGGGCCAGAAGGTTTGCGCCAGACCGTCGAGCTCACCCTGGCTGAAGGGTTCAACGCCGTGCTGGCTGGCAAAACTGCCATGGTTGGCCGGATGCCAGTCCTGGCTTGCGACAACGGCTTCACCGCGCGATTTACACCAGTCAATCAGGGTATTGGCCACGTCGACCGTGCTGTCACCTTCTGCGACGGCCAGTGCGCCGCCCGCGCAGAAATCATTTTGCAAATCGACCAGTAACAGGGCGCGTTGCTTCATGAGGCCTCCTTATTCGTCCGGGGTTAGTTCGCCGCGCAGGTTTTGCATCATGGCGCTGCGAATGGACTGGATGTCCAGATCCTGACTCAGTAAATAATGAAGTTTAGTCAGTGTGGCCTCGACGGTCATATCGAATCCGCTGATCACCCCCGCATGCGCCAGGGCGTTACCGGTGGCATAGCCGCCCATATTGACCTTGCCGGACATACATTGCGTCAGGTTAACCACCACAATCCCGCGCTCGCTCGCTTCCTGCAGCTCTTTCAGGAATTCACTGTTCTGCGGCGCGTTACCCACACCGTAGGAGCGCAAAATCAGCGCTTTTACCGGCTGGCGCAGGAAGTTACGCACCACATCAGCAGAGATGCCCGGATAAATGGTTACCACACCGATCGGCTGCGGGGTGATCGGGTGAACGATCAGCTCGCCTGAGGTGGTCGGCGCAGGCGGCGTGCCCAGACGACGAATATGAATACCCGCTTCCAGCAGCGGTTGCAGGTTTGGAGAGGCGAAGGCGTCAAACCCATCGGCGTGCGCTTTGGTGGTACGGTTGCCACGATACAGACGGTTGTTGAAGAACAGCGAGACCTCGTTAATCGGGTAGTTTGCCGCCACGTAGAGGGAGTTAAGCAGGTTAATCTGTCCATCCGAGCGCAGTTCCGCCAGCGGAATTTGCGAGCCGGTGACAATCACCGGTTTGCTCAGGTTTTCCAGCATGAAGGAGAGCGCCGAGGCGGTAAAGGCCATGGTGTCGGTACCATGCAGGATCACAAAGCCGTCGTACTGGTCGTAATGGGCTTTGATGTCATCCGCGATATGCTGCCAGTCTTCCGGCGTCATGTCGGAGGAGTCCATCAGCGGCTCGTACTCGTGGATGGTAAAGTCAGGCATTTCCGGGCGGTGGAATTCCGGCATCAGGGCAAGCTGACGTTGAAGATGACCGGACACAGGAATATAGCCGTTTTCAGAGCGCTGCATCCCGATGGTACCGCCAGTGTAGGCTACATAAATCGATTTCTTCTGCATGGTAGTGATTTCTTGTTCTTCAAAAGAAAAAAATCCCCTCTTCACCGGAAGAGGGGACGGGGTTTAACGTACGTTTGAGCAGGTCAGGCAAAACGCGTAACGACTTTGTGGATCATTAAACGCCGCGAGCTTATCGCTTTCCGCTTTCATCGCTTTCGCGGCCGTGGCGACAGGCGCTGGCAGATAAGCCTGCAGCGCTTCCGGCAACATGGCGCGCACGGAGACGGACATGCTGTCCATCACCATATCGAAGAACGACGGCTCATCCTGATAGTATTCAACATGCCACTGTTTGAGCTTCGCCAGTTCGGCGGCTTTCTTCACCGCGTCATCAAAGTCACCCAGGCTGTCGACCAGGCCGTTGCTCTTCGCATCCTGTCCTGTCCAGACGTGGCCCTGAGCAATTTCGTCGATCTGCTGCGGCGTCTTTTTACGCGAGTCAGCGACCAGCGTGATAAAGCGCTTGTAGCCATTCTCAATGCTGAGCTGCATCATCTCGGACACTTCAGGTGGCAGGGATTTGGTTACCGACACATCCGCCAGCGGTGAAGTGGCCACACCATCCGTATGCACACCCAGGTAATCCAGGCTGTTCTCTACCGTGTTGATCACCCCGAAGATGCCAATTGATCCGGTCAGGGTGCTTGGGTTAGCGACGATGTAGTTAGCTGGGGTTGAGATCCAGTAACCGCCGGAAGCCGCCATGCCGCCCATGGAAACCACCACCGGTTTACCTGCTGCACGCGCAGCGGCCAGCTCGGCGCGGATCACTTCAGAGGCGCTGACGCTGCCCCCCGGGCTGTTCACACGCAGCACAATCGCTTTCACTTTCGGGTCAAGACGCGCGTCACGGATCTGCGACGCGGTGGTATCACCCCCGACGTTCCCCGGAGTCTCCTGACCGTCCATGATTGCGCCATTGGCGAAGACAACTGCAACGCTGTCACCGCTCTCATCCGGCTTTTTCGCCGCGTAATCGTACATGCTGATCGCGCTGTAATTTTTATCCTCTTTGCTCCAGCCGAACTGTTTGCTCAGGGACTTTTCGATCTCCGCGCTGGTTCCCAGGGCATCGACCAGCTTGTTATCAAGCGCATATTTCGCGGTATCGCCGTCAACCTTGCGCAAGCCGTCCAGCACGCCCTGAGCACCAGGGAAGACCTGTGCAGGGGTAATCTGGCGGTTACTGGCAACTGTGGTCAGGTAGTTCTGCCACAGCTCACCAATCCAGCGGCTGTCCGCTTCACGGGCGGCAGGAGACATGTCATCACGGATGAATGGCTCAACGGCAGATTTATACGTACCGACGCGGAACACATGGGTGGTGACCTTCAGCTTGTCGAGCAGAGATTTGTAGTAAAGCCCGTTCGTGGCAAAGCCGTGCAGGTCGACCGTACCCTGAGGTGAAAGCCAGATTTTATTGGCAAAGCTCGCCAGATAATATTGCCCCTGGCTGTAGCTGTCGCCTATTGCGATCACCGGTTTACCGCTGTCACGGAATTCACGCAGGGCTTTGCCGATGTACTGCATGGAAGGCTGGTCGGCCCCGGCAAAATCTTTCAGATCCAGCACGATACCCGTAATGTTGCGATCATCTTTTGCCTGACGAATGGTATCGACAATATCGAACAGGGAGTTTTCCTGCAGACGGTCCGAGGTAGCGCCGAACAGCTGACGACCAATCACTCCCAGACGATTGCTGGTGGAAGGCTTATCGACAATCACGCCGGTGATGTCGAGCAGCAACGCGCCGCGCGTCGAATGCTGTGACTGGTTTGCGTTACTGATGTGCATCCAGATGCCCGCGCAAACCAGCACCAGGAGGATGAACACGAGGTTCATCACCAGGTTGCGGACGAAATTGAGCAGTCGCCACGTCCATTTAAAGAAACCGGCAAAGATTCGCCAAAGGGTTCGCATGTATTCTCCCTAACCAGAAAATGACTGTTTCCGTCGCCACTGGACGGTAATGTTGGGTTATCGTAATGACCCAACCGCCACTTGTCAGCAGGAATCGCCTGCCAGGCTGTAACAAAATCTGCCGTCGTGTTAATTTTGTGAGTAAATTTCAAGAAAGGAGTTAACCAATGGACGCACTTGAACTGCTTGTTAACCGCCGTAGCGCGTCACGTCTGGCGGAACCTGCGCCAGCGGGTGAGCAGCTGGAGAACATTCTGCGTGCCGGTATGCGTGCGCCGGATCACGGCACACTTCAGCCGTGGCACTTCTTTATTATTGAAGGTGAAGGCCGCGAGCGCTTCAGTCAGTTGCTGGAGCAGGGGGCGGTTGCCGCCGGTCAGGATGAGAAAGGGATCGATAAAGCCCGTAATGCGCCGTTCCGTGCACCGATGATTATCGCCGTCGTGGCGAAATGTCAGGCGGAGCATAAAGTGCCGGTCTGGGAGCAGGAGATGTCGGCGGGATGCGCGGTGATGGCGATGCAGATGGCCGCTGTTGCACAAGGCTTCAACGGTATCTGGCGTACCGGGCCACTGACTGAAAGCCCGGCGGTGCGCGACGGACTCAACTGCGGCGAGCATGACAAAATCGTCGGTTTCCTCTATCTCGGCACCCCTCAGCTTAAAGCCTCCAGCACCATTAGCGTGCCGGACACTACGCCTTTCGTCAGCCGTTTCTGATAACGCGCGCTAAACTGTCTGGATTCTGAGCATCTGCCGCAGAATTCAGACAGTCATACTTACCTCTTTAAGGAATGAGCGCTACCATAGCGCGATTGCATTGACAGGAGATGTCCATGAGCGAGCAAACCATTCGTTTAACGCAATACAGCCACGGAGCCGGTTGCGGTTGTAAAATTTCCCCCAAAGTGCTGGAAACCATCCTGCACAGTGAACAGGCGAAGTTTGTCGACCCGAACCTGCTTGTTGGCAACGAAACGCGTGACGATGCAGCGGTTTATGACTTGGGTAACGGCACCAGCATTATCAGTACCACTGACTTCTTTATGCCGATTGTCGATAACCCGTTCGATTTCGGGCGCATCGCGGCGACCAACGCCATCAGCGATATCTTCGCGATGGGCGGTAAACCGATTATGGCGATTGCGATTCTGGGCTGGCCGATCAACACCCTTGCGCCAGAAATAGCCCGCCAGGTGATTGAGGGCGGACGCTTTGCCTGCCAGCAGGCGGGGATTGCCCTGGCCGGTGGTCACTCTATTGATGCGCCGGAGCCGATCTTCGGTCTGGCGGTCACGGGCGTGGTGCCTACCGAGCGCGTCAAACGCAACAGCACCGCGCAGGCGGGTTGCAAGCTGTTCCTCACCAAGCCGCTGGGCATTGGCGTGCTGACCACCGCCGAAAAAAAATCCCTGCTGAAACCCGAGCATAAAGGTCTGGCAACGGAAGTGATGTGCCAGATGAACCTGGCCGGTGCCGCTTTCGCCAATATCGACGGCGTGAAGGCGATGACCGACGTCACCGGTTTTGGCCTGTTGGGGCATCTCTCTGAGGTGTGCCAGGGCGCGGGCGTGCAGGCGCAGGTCTGGTATCAGGACGTGCCGAAGCTGCCGGGCGTGGAAGCGTACATTGCCCAGGGCGCCGTGCCGGGCGGTACTCAGCGTAACTTTGCCAGCTATGGTCATCTGATGGGCGAAATGCCTGAAGAGTGGCGTAACCTGCTGTGCGATCCGCAAACCTCGGGTGGCCTGCTGCTGGCGGTCACGCCGGAGTCAGAAGCCGAGGTGCAGGCAACGGCCGCCAAGTTTGGTATTACCCTGACGGCGATCGGCGAGCTGGTGACCGCGCGCGGTGGCCGACCGATGATTGAGATCCGTTAATTCGATGCGGTTGTTTATTGCCGAAAAGCCGAGTCTGGCTCGTGCCATCGCCGATGTGCTGCCGAAGCCGCATCGCAAAGGCGACGGCTTTATTGAATGCGGTAACGGGCAGGTGGTCACCTGGTGCATTGGTCACCTGCTTGAGCAGGCACAGCCAGACGTCTACGACAGCCGCTATGCCCGCTGGAACCTCAACGATCTGCCTATCGTGCCGGAAAAATGGCGCCTGCAACCGCGCCCCTCCGTCACCAAACAGCTCAACGTCATTAAGCGCTTTTTGCATGAAGCGTCTGAAGTTGTCCACGCCGGTGACCCGGACAGGGAAGGACAACTGCTGGTGGATGAAGTGCTGGACTATCTGGAGCTGGCGCCGGAAAAACGCCAGCAGGTGCAGCGCTGCCTGATTAACGACCTCAACCCGCAGGCGGTGGAGCGGGCGATTTCGCGCCTTCGCGCCAACAGCGAGTTTATCCCGCTGTGCGTGTCCGCGCTGGCCCGTGCGCGCGCAGACTGGCTGTACGGGATCAACATGACCCGCGCCTACACGATCCTTGGGCGGAATGCCGGCTATCAGGGGGTACTCTCCGTAGGCCGCGTGCAAACGCCGGTGCTGGGGCTGGTGGTGCGCCGTGATGAAGAAATTGAAAACTTCGTCGCCAAAGATTTTTTCGAAGTGAAAGCGCACATCGTCACCCCGAAAGAGGAGCGTTTTACCGCCGTCTGGCAGCCGAGCGATGCCTGCGAATCGTATCAGGATGAAGAAGGCCGTCTGCTGCACCGTCCGCTGGCGGAGCACGTGGTCAACCGGATCACCGGTCAACCTGCCATCGTCACCAGCTATAACGATAAACGGGAATCCGAACCCGCACCGCTGCCGTTTTCACTTTCTGCCCTGCAGATTGAGGCCGCGAAGCGCTTTGGCCTGAGCGCGCAGAACGTGCTGGATATCTGCCAGAAGCTCTACGAAACCCACAAGCTCATCACCTATCCGCGTTCAGACAGCCGCTACCTGCCTGAAGAGCACTTTGCCGGACGCCACGCGGTGATGAACGCCATCAGCGTGCATGCGCCGGATCTGCTGCCGCAGCCGGTCGTCAATCCGGATACCCATAACCGCTGCTGGGACGATAAAAAAGTCGATGCCCACCATGCGATCATCCCGACGGCGCGGGCCAGCAACGTCAACCTGACGGAGAACGAAGCGAAGGTCTATAACCTGATCGCGCGTCAGTATCTGATGCAGTTCTGCCCGGACGCGGTGTTCCGCAAGTGCGTCATTGAGCTGGAGATCGCCAAAGGCAAATTTATTGCCAAAGCGCGTTTTCTGGCGGAAGCGGGCTGGCGTACGCTGCTTGGCAACAAAGAGCGTGACGAAGAGAATGACGGTACTCCGCTGCCGGTGGTGACTAAAGACGACGAGCTGCTGTGTGAGAAAGGGGAAGTGGTAGAGCGCCAGACACAGCCACCACGCCATTTCACCGATGCGACGCTGCTCTCCGCCATGACCGGGATTGCCCGTTTTGTGCAGGACAAAGAGCTGAAAAAGATCCTGCGCGCCACTGACGGGCTGGGAACCGAAGCGACCCGCGCGGGGATCATCGAACTGCTGTTCAAGCGCGGCTTCCTGGAGAAAAAAGGGCGCTATATTCACTCCACCGAGCCGGGCAGGGCATTAATCCACTCCCTGCCGGAGCTGGCCGCCAGGCCGGATATGACGGCGCACTGGGAATCGGTGCTGACGCAAATAAGCGAGAAACAGTGCCGTTATCAGGACTTTATGCAGCCGCTGGTGGGGACGCTGTACCAGCTGATCGATCAGGCGCGCAGCACGCCGGTGAAGCGGTTCAGAGGAATGGTGGCACCGGGTGGTGGTGCGAAGAAACCGTTTAAAAAGAAAAAGAGCGCGGCCTGATACCCTCGTTTTTCTCCCTCTCCCTGTGGGAGAGGGCACCCGGCCGCACGATAAACTTTAAATCACACCCTGCCCAATCATCGCGTCCGCCACCTTCACGAACCCGGCGATATTCGCACCACGCACGTAGTTGGTTTGCGAGGCCTCACCGCCGTACTCTACGCAGGCGTGGTGAATATCCAGCATGATGTGGTGCAGACGGGCATCCACTTTCTCCGCTTTCCAGCCCAGACGCGCGGCGTTTTGCGCCATCTCCAGACCGGACGTTGCCACGCCGCCGGCGTTGGCGGCTTTGCCCGGTGCAAACAGTACGCCTGCTTCCAGGAACAGATCGGTCGCCTCGATGGTGGTTGGCATATTCGCCCCTTCGGCTACCGCTTTTACGCCATTGCTGATTAAGGTGCGGGCGGCTTCAACGTCCAGTTCGTTCTGGGTTGCACACGGCAGGGCGATATCCACCGGCACGCCCCACGGTTGTTTACCCTCAAGATAGGTCAGACCAAACTCGCGGGCATAATCGGCCACGCGGCCATCGCGGCTGGCTTTAATTTCACACAGACGCGCCAGTTTCTCAGCCGTGAAGCCGGCTTCATCCACGACGGTACCGCTGGAATCAGACGCGGTGACCACGCGGGCACCAAACTGCATTGCTTTTTCGATGGCATATTGCGCCACGTTGCCGGAGCCGGAGACCGCCACGCGCATGCCTTCAAAGCCTAAGCCGTGGCGTTTCAGCATCGCTTCGGTGAAATAGACCAGACCGTAGCCGGTCGCTTCCGGGCGGATCAGGCTGCCGCCGAAGGAGAGTCCTTTGCCGGTAAAGACGCAGGCGCTGTTGTTTGAGAGCTTTTTCATCATTCCGGCCATAAAGCCCACTTCACGCCCGCCCACGCCGATATCACCGGCAGGGACGTCGGTGTCCGGGCCAAGGTGGCGATAAAGCTCGGTGATCAGCGCCTGGCAGAAGCGCATCACTTCGCCTTCGCTTTTGCCTTTCGGATCAAAATCACTGCCGCCTTTACCGCCGCCCATCGGCAGGGTAGTGAGCGCGTTTTTAAAGGTCTGCTCAAAGCCAAGGAATTTCAAAATCGACAGGTTCACTGAAGGGTGGAAGCGCATCCCGCCCTTAAACGGCCCGATGGCCGAGTTAAACTGCACGCGCCACGCGCGGTTGACCTGCACCTGATTGCGGTCGTCCACCCACGCCACGCGGAACTGGATCACGCGCTCAGGTTCGACGAGGCGCTCAAGCAAAGACATCTGACGATAACGTGGGTTTTGTTCCAGGAAGGGCCACAGGGTGGTCATTACTTCACGTACGGCCTGCGCAAACTCGCTCTGATGCGGGTCGCGCTGCTGAACATGGGTGAGAAAACTTTCCAGAGTGCATGTCTGATCCATAGATATAAGAACCTCTTATGATAATTTCCGTATGTGTCTTATACGATTTGTGTTGTTTTTTTGACTATACCACCCGTACCGCTTTGCGAAGCAAGCAGAAATTTATGTCGAAAGGGAAATTAATGACCTGTGCGGCGTCATAACCAAAAGCGATGACGAGATAAATTAAAGGTTCCGCGATGATTAACCGTTATAGTCATTATCAGGACACAACAGGAAGAGAAGTCTATGAACCGTTACGTGATGACCGCGTTATGTTTGATGCTGAGCGCTGGCGCGCAGGCTGACCGCATTCGCCCGGATGTGGAAGTGAACGTACCGCCGGAGGTCTTTAGCTCCAGCGGCCAGAGAGCGCAGCCCTGTAACCAGTGCTGCATCTATCAGGATCAGAACTACTCAGAAGGGGCGGTAGTGAAAGCGGACGGCATCCTGCTGCAGTGCCAGCGCGATGAACGCACCATCAGCACGAACCCGCTGGTCTGGCGTCGCGTAAAAGAATAAAGGCTTCCAGCAGCGGAATATCCGCCGGGGCTAAGGGGTAGTCAAACGCCTCTTCAGGCGTACACCACACCAAGGCGCTGTGGTAGTGCGCCGTTAGCTCACCGCTGAAGTGGGGCACGTGCCAGGCGTG
The DNA here is from genome assembly GCF_000025565.1 of Enterobacter cloacae subsp. cloacae ATCC 13047. NCBI lineage: Bacteria > Pseudomonadati > Pseudomonadota > Gammaproteobacteria > Enterobacterales > Enterobacteriaceae > Enterobacter > Enterobacter cloacae. The sequence goes on along the minus strand of NC_014121.1, from coordinate 2,506,800 downwards.
TAAATGGATTAACCGCTGTGACACTTCCCGCTGGTGGCTTGCCACGTAGTACGACGGTCGCGCGTGGATCCCCAACTCCTCCTGCAGCTCGCGGATCAGCGCTTCGGGCTGCGTTTCTCCGGCTTCCACCTTTCCACCGGCAAACTCCCACAGGCCCGGCTGATCGGCATGCATGGGGCGCTGCGCCAGTAAAATTTTATTGTCTTTTTCGATGATTGCCGCAACGACATCGAGTGTTTTCAGCATGGTCGTCAATACTTGATAGCGAAAAACACCATATTATCGTGCCCTTTCCAGGAGTCCAGTCATCAGGAGAATCACGTGAAAGAGACATCCACTTGGGTTGCCCCGGTTGAATCCCTTCCTGCCAGCCTCAAACCCATTGCCGCCCTGCAGAAAAAACACTTTGGCGCAGTGCTTAACCCCACGCGCTGGTGGGGACGTTTGCCGCGCCTGTTCTGGCTGGTGGCGCTGTTTGTCGGGTTTCTGGAGCGACGCAACGCCCGCCTGACGCCGGTGCTGCGCTCGCTGCTGATGACGCGGGTATCCCAGCTCTGTCATTGTGCATTTTGTATTGATGCCAATAGCCTGCGTCTTGCCGAACGCGCGGGCGCGCTGGATAAAGTGCAGGCCGTGAGTCAGTGGCGTGACGCCGCGCTTTTCAATGAGCAGGAGCGCGCGGCGCTGGCCTACGCGGAGGCCGTCACCGCCACGCCGCCGCAGGTGGATGAGGCGCTCAAAAGCGAGCTCAAACGCCTTTTTACCGATGAGACGATTAGCGAAATGACGGCGCTGATTGCGTTTCAAAACCTTTCGGCCCGCTTTAATGCCGCCATGGATATCCCGGCGCAGGGACTGTGCGACACGTTTAAAGGAAAGCCGCATGCTTGATCGACATCTTCATCCCCGGGTAAAGCCCGCCCTTAACCGGCTGGCCTCCTGGCTGGATAAACCCGGCATCACGCCCGATGGCTTAACGTTAACCGGATTTGCCGCAGGCGTGCTGACGCTACCGTTACTGGCGCTTGGCTGGTATCCGGCGGCCCTGGTCGCCATTGTGGCTAATCGCCTGCTGGATGGCCTGGACGGCGCACTGGCACGCCGCAGAGGGCTGACGGATGCGGGCGGGTTTCTGGATATCGCGCTCGATTTTCTGTTCTACGCGCTGGTGCCGTTTGGTTTTGCCCTCGCGGCTCCCACTGAGAATGCGCTGGCCGCGGCCTGGCTACTGTTCGCCTTTATCGGAACCGGCAGCAGCTTTCTGGCCTTTGCCGCTCTGGCGGCGAAACACAATATCGATAACCCCGGCTATGCACACAAGTCGTTTTACTATATCGGCGGATTAACGGAAGGGACGGAGACCATCGTGCTGTTTGTGTTGTGCTGCCTGTTTCCGGCGCACTTCACGCTTCTCGCGTGGGTATTTGGCGCGTTGTGCTGGCTGACCACCACAACGCGCATCTGGAGCGGGTATCTGACGCTCCGTTCACTCACGCCCTAGCGCGAACTGTCGGGTCCGCGCTCGCCAGACGACACCGGGTTTTGCGGGTGGCTGCTCCATTCGTACCAGCCACCGTCATAGACGGAGATGTTTTTCCAGCCCATCGCCCGGGCATACATAAAGCCCTCAGAGGCTCGCCAGCCGGTACCGCAATAAAAGGCCACGTGCTGTTCCGGCAGGATGTTCCAGCTTTTCCACATGGCGGCGATGTCATCGGCACTGCGCATGGTGCCGTCCGGGTTATGGAAATCTTCCATATGGGTGGCATCGCTTCCGGCATGACCCCAGCGGGCACCGGCAATTTCACCTTTGGGTTTGATGTAGCTGTAGCCGCTGGTTTCGCCAGTAAACTCCGGCCACGAGCGAATGCTGACCAGCGAAGCATCCTGACGATGCAGCATCCCGCGCGCCTGCGCCATATCGATCATCAGCTGTGGCTGACCGGGGATCGGGGCGCCGAAATCGGGAGCGGGTTTGACATCAGCAGGCATCCCTCTTTCCACCGGCAGGTTGGCCTCTGACCACGCTTTCCAGCCACCATCAAGAATACGCACGTCCTTTACGCCCGCGTAGAGCATAATTTGCGCCACGCGGGCGGCGGCATAGACATCGCGACCATACAGAATGACGGTGGTATCGTGACGGATCCCATGTTTTGCCAGCATCGCTTTCAGTTTGTCGTCAGAAACCTTATTCCACAGCGGCTCGCTTTCCACTTCGTTGGTATCAATATAATCCGCGCCGGGAATGTGGTTCAGCAGATAGAACTTCGGCGCACCCCAGGCGGCTTCAATCACTTTCCAGTCACCGGCCGGGGCGGCTGCCACCGGTTTGCCCTGAGAAAGCTGATAAATCCACTGCGGGTAAACGAGCTGTTCAAAGTGCGGCAGGCGCTGCAGACGCTCAGGGGACTGCAGGGCATCGCTGAGAACGGAAACCCGGGGATAACCGGCTTTCTTCAGGCGGGCGCTCACCGCCTGGTTGTCAGCGTCACTGCCGTAGAGGGCGATAGTCGTTGTGGGGGTAAGCTGATGCTGTTTTGCCCAGCGGCCAATCTGGTCGTCGCTCAGCGCGCTCAGCCAGGTGGCAGAGAGGTTAAGCGCAGCGGGCTCGTGCCCGGAGGGGGCGCTCAGCGTTTGCGGCCAGCCGTTATAAAACGCACTGGCACGGGTATCGATCGCCGCGCCGTGCTGTTCCTGAAGCTGAGCCAGTGTGAGCGAATGGGGCATATCAGCGGCCATGCAAGAGAGTGAGGCGAGGCCGCAAAGCAGGGCCAGCGCGGTCAGTTGAGAAACACGTTTCATCGAATAACCTGACGTCAGTAAAAGAGGGGGGCATTGTCGTCTCTCCTGAAAGGTAAAACATTGCGTTAGCACATTATTGCCAGCGAGAAATCTCAATCACCTCGCCACCCGGCGGAATATCTTCATCGTCATGCGTGACCAGCACTACCGGGATATTGCGTGCGCGCAGGGCATCAAACACCCATGTCCGAAAGGACGACCGCAGTGATTTATCAAGGCGGCTAAACGGTTCGTCCAGCAACAACGCCTGTGGCTCGGCAAGCAGAGCCCGCAGCAGGCTCACCCTGGCACGCTCCCCGCCGGATAGCGTGGCCGGATCGCTGGCATAGTGGCGATTTAGCCCGGCTGAATCCAGAGCCTGTTGCACCTTTTCCCGGCGTGCGCGTCCGGTTATTCGCGCCGGTAACGCCAGCAGCAGATTTTGCCCGACGCTGTACTGGTCAAACAGCAGTGCGTCCTGAAAGAGAATACCGATCCCGCGTTGCTCGACAGGCAGCCCGTCACAGCGGCGATCGTCAAGCCACAGTTCGCCCTGCGCCTGAAAGTCGTCAGACAGTGCCCCAACCATCCATGAGAACAGGGTCGATTTCCCGCTGCCGGACGGCCCCATCAGGGTGACAATTTCACCGCGAGGGACATAAAAGTTAACTTCACGGAACAGCGGCGCAATGGTGAGATTGTTGACCTTCAGCATTAACGTAATCCTCGTCGATAATGGCCTGCGAGACGGGATAACAGTGCGGCAACGCCGAAGACGGCCCCTGTCACCAGCAGAAGCCACAGCGCCCGGTTAGCCAGAATCGGGATGCTACCGCCGCTGCTGAGCGCCACGGTTTCGGTGGTAAGGGTGCTGAAACGCCCCGCGCCGAGCCAGAGTGTTGGCATGTATTGCGCCATGCTGACCGAAAATCCGGTTGCAAACGCCAGCAGCGCGGGGCGCAACAGCAGGGGACATTTGATCAGGCAGAAGACTTTTGTCCGCCGCCAGCCAAGCGTTCTGGCCGTGAGGAGAAGCCGCGGATCGATGCGCCGCCAGGCGGGTTGCAGTATCAGCAGCATCCACGGCAACACCCACAGCAGATGACTCCAGAGCACGGCGGCGTACTGCCCGTCGATACCCAGCCATAACGCCACCCTGTATTGCCCGGAAACCAACGGCAGCGCAGGAAGGGCGAGAGGGAGCCAGACCCACAGTGCACCACGCCGCGGCCCCCATTCCAGCCAGAGCAGTATCGTGATCAGGCCTATCAGGCTGGCGAGCAGGCCGAACGATAAGCTGGCACGCACGGCGCTAACATCATCCCACTGGGCCAGCATCAGCAGCACTCCGGCGCAAAGCATGCCGCATGCGGGGAGGATTCCGCTGAGCATACGGGCGGGCGGCGCGAGGGGGAACGTGCGTCGCACCCCTGTCAGCGCGGGCAGCGTGCGACGCCACGCTTTCCAGATACCGAACCCCAGCGCCGAAAGCACGGCCAAGAGTGCGAGCATCAGCAGGCAGAGCAGCATTCCTTTCGTTTGCTGCTGCACGTCGCCCTGGGTCAGCCACTGCCAGGCCAGTACCGCCAGGGTAGGCGGATTCCCCGGCCCCAGGATGATGGCGACATCCACAACAGAGAGGGACCAGGCGAGCACCGCCAGCATTGTGGCACCCAGCGCCGGCGCGATCTCCGGGATCACCAGCCAGCACAGTCGCTGGAACCGCCCGTATCCCAGGGTTTGTAACACGACATTCTGGCGGGCCAGTCGGGTGTCAGGTAACACTGCGTATATCGCCCACAGCACGAAGGCGCTCTCCTTGACGGCGAGAGTTAGCCCCAGCCCAATCCCGTAGCGATCCAACATCGGGGAGCAGCGTGTACAGAGCTGATAAAACAGACCGCCTTCGGCAAAAGTCAGCAACACGCTGGTGGCGAAAGCAACGTGGGGAACGGCCAGCAGCCACGGCAAACGGGTGCACAGACGACGCCAGCGCTCACCGGGCCAGAGCGTGCTGACGAAAATCAGGGCGATAAACAGGGCGCCGAGAGTGGCAATCAGCGTGGATACCAGGGTGGCAGCGAGCGCCTGCGGGATCTGCGGGTCGTCAAACAGGCGTTGCCAGTTTCCTGCCGACAGCGCCGGAGTCAACAGCATGGCGGCGGCGGGAACAAGCGGCAGATACACTGCCGCCATCGCCAGCCAGATGAGTGCGCTCAGCGGGTGCCGTAACGACGCAGCCATTCCTGCTCCAGCGCGTTAACCCAGGCTGCGTGTGGCTCCGCAAGCATCTGCGGAAGCCCTTGTGGCGTGTGGGCCTGAAGCTGTTTTGCTTCATCTGCGGGCAGCGTGTTCGCCTGCAGTACGCTCGGATCGCCCCAGATAGCCGGGTCGGCTTTGCGGATTTGCGCCTGAGGTGAAAGCAGGAAATTGGCAACCACCCTGGCCCCCGCACTGGCGCTGGCGTTCGCCGGGATGGCAACAAAATGAACGTTACCGATCATCCCGTTGTGAAAACCAAAGCTGTAGCTGTCGGCAGGCAGTTCACCGCTGGCCACTTTTTGCAGCGCATGTGCCGGGTTAAAGGTCAGCGACAGGCTCAGACTGCCGCGGGCGAGCAGGGTATCCATCCGCGCAGGTGAAGGCGGGAAATCTTTTCCTTCTCGCCACAGCAGCGGGTGGAGTTTGTCGAGGTAGTCCCAGAGCGGCGCGGTAACCTGTGCAAAGGTGTCATCGGGCGCGCGTTTCAGCGCATCGGGCCGGGAGGTGAGCGTGAGAAGCAACTGTTCCAGAAACGCGGTGCCGGTAAAATCAGGCGGACGAGGATAGCTGATTTTACCCGGATGCTGCTTGGCCCAGGCCAGTAATCCCTGCGGGTCTGACGGTGGAGTGGGCATGCTCGCTTTGCGGGCGATAAAGGTGAGCTGCGCGCCACCCCACGGAGATTCTGCGCCCTCGGTTGGCAGGGCGAAATCTTCCGTGACCGGTTTGCCCGTGTCGACATAACGCCAGTTAGGCAGCGTCTGTGCCCATCCGGTTTGCAGCAGGTTAGCCTCTTTCAGCGTGCGGAAATTCTCACCGTTAACCCACAAAAGATCCACCGAGCCATGAGTCTTACGCCCGGCGGCAGCTTCTGTCTGGATCCGTTTTACCGCATCCGCGGCATCGGCCAGGTGGACAATGTTGAGGTTGATCGCGTAGTGCGTTTTCATCTCGCCGCTGACCCAGTCGAGATAGCGGTTAACCGCCTGATCGCCTCCCCAGGCGTTAAACCAGACGGTCTGGCCTTTGGCTTGTTCTTGGATAATGTGCCAGCTGTCGGCGGCACACAGAGGGGCGGTCAGCAGCAGACCGGTCAGAAACGCGCAAAAACGCACACGGCGCATAATGCCTCACTTTTTAAACGAAGAGGGGAGTCGGGAAAACAGCCATCGGCTCATCAGCGGTAATAACCCCAGTAGTGTAAAGGCTAACAGCATGCCCGGCGACAGAATATCGCGCAGCGAGGTGATTTTTCCCAGCTCGCGGCCGGCGTTGAGGAAGATAACCGTTGCGGGCAGCATGGCGAGCTGGCTGACCCACCAGTACCGACGCACCCCAATGCGGGTCAGCCCCATCAGCAGATTGACCAGAAAAAAGGGGAATAACGGCATCATGCGCAGGGCGAATAGATACCCTGCGCCGTCACGCGCCATCCCGGCGTTCACCGTTTTCATCTGTTGGGCAAACCGTCGCTGAACCCAGTCGCGCAGCAGATAACGGCTGGCGAGCATCGCGAGCGTGGCGCCGAGCGTGGAGGCAAACGACACCAGCAGCGTCCCCTTCCACAGCGTAAATAGCGCGCCGCCCAGCAGGGTCAGTATCGCGGCACCGGGGATAGAGAGGGCGGAAACCACCACATAGAGCGCAAAAAAGATCAGCGCACTTTGCTGCGGGGCGTGTTCGACGCAGGCGAGCAAGGTTTGCTGATGCGTTTTGACGGTTTCAAGAGAGAGCGTGCCCGGAGGAAGAGTGAGCCACGTCAGCATAAAGGCGCCCAGCAGGGCGCACAGTACGACAATTTTTCGAATGTTCACACGGGGTTACAGCTTGAATTTCGCCCACACCGGCGCGTGGTCCGACGGTTTTTCCATGCTGCGGATATCGTAGTCGATTCCGGTTTCAATGCAGCGTTCCGCCAGCGGGGAGCTTGCCAGCAGCAGGTCTATGCGTAGCCCGCGGTTGTCATCAAAGCCTTTTGAGCGGTAATCGAACCATGAGAAGCGATCCTGGGTGTCCGGGTTAGCCGTGCGGAAGGTATCCACCAGACCCCAGCTCAGCAGACGATCCATCCACTCGCGCTCTTCCGGCAGGAATGAACACTTGCCGGTGCGCAACCAGCGTTTGCGGTTCTCTTCACCAATGCCGATATCCAGATCGGTCGGGCTAATATTCATGTCGCCCATGATCAGCACCGGATTCTCTTTTTTCAGTTCGGTGGTCAGGTAATCCTGCAGATCCTGATAAAACTTCGCTTTCGCCGGGAATTTGGTCTCATGGTCACGGCTCTCTCCCTGCGGGAAATAGCCGTTGATCACGGTGATATTGCCGAGCGCTGAAGGAATTTCCGCCATGATGATCCGGCGCTGCGCTTCTTCGCCATCACCCGGGAAGCCGCGGCGGACGGAAACCGGCGTCTCTTTGGTCAGCAGGGCAACGCCGTAATGCCCTTTCTGTCCGTGATAAAAGACGTTGTAACCCAGTTTCACCACCTCTTCGAGGGGGAACATATCGTCGTGAACTTTTGTCTCCTGCAGGCCGATCACATCAGGCTGATGTTGTTCAACAATCGCTTCAAGCTGGTGAGGGCGGGCACGCAGGCCGTTGATATTAAAAGAGACAAATTTCATAGTCGCTGCCAGTGCAAGGTGAATAGTGCATGGATGGTAGCAGAATTTGCGTCGTCTGTTACGGGGATTGACCAATAACTGCGACAGATAATGCCAACGGTGCAATATTTGCACCATTCTGACGCGCTTCGCCCTTAAAAGGGGCGTAAATGGCCAATAAATTTCGCGAGCGATCACAATTCCAGAATTATATTTGGCCTCTGCATACTCTTTCTGATTTTCATGCGGCAAAGCGCCGCTTGTCGTAAAAATATTCACTTTTTATGCACTAAAAGTGAATAACTCCATATTGTAACTTATTGATATTCTGTTACCCCCACCCGTTTATGCATTTTTATCGCTGGCTGGCACGAAGGCTGCAATCTACATTCACAGTGCAAACACTCAATTATTTAACATTCAAATAACCTTTTATTTACCGGATGAGGTCGCTATGTCTCTGTCAATTACGCGTGAAAATTTCGATGAATGGATGATGCCGGTTTACGCTCCGGCGGCTTTTATTCCGGTTCGTGGGGAAGGCTCGCGCCTGTGGGATCAGCAGGGTAAAGAGTATATTGACTTTGCGGGCGGGATTGCGGTTAACGCGCTGGGCCATGCACACCCGGCGCTACGCCAGGCGTTAAACGACCAGGCGGCGAAGTTCTGGCATACCGGGAACGGCTATACCAACGAACCGGCGCTGCGTCTGGCGAAAAAACTGATCGACGCGACGTTTGCGGAGAAAGTCTTTTTCTGCAACTCGGGCGCGGAGGCGAACGAAGCGGCGCTGAAGCTGGCACGCAAATATGCGCACGATAAATTCGGTGTGCACAAGAGCGGGATTGTGGCCTTTAAGAACGCGTTCCATGGCCGCACGCTCTTTACCGTCAGCGCAGGGGGGCAGCCGTCCTACTCGCAGGACTTTGCGCCGCTGCCGCCGGATATCCACCACGGGGTGTATAACGATCTGCAGTCAGCCCGCGAGCTGATCGACGACACCACCTGCGCGGTGATCGTTGAGCCAATGCAGGGAGAAGGCGGTGTGCTGCCCGCACAGAAAGCGTTCCTGCAGGGGCTGCGCGAACTGTGCGATCGTCATAACGCGGTACTGATTTTCGACGAAGTGCAGACCGGCGTTGGCCGTACCGGTGAGCTGTATGCGTATATGCACTACGGCGTAACGCCGGACGTTCTCTCAACGGCGAAAGCGCTGGGCGGCGGCTTCCCGATTGGCGCGATGCTGACCACCGATAAATTCGCCAGCGTAATGGTCGTGGGCACGCATGGCACCACCTATGGCGGTAACCCGCTGGCAACGGCCGTGGCCGGACAGGTTCTGGATATCATCAATACCCCGGAAGTGTTGAAGGGGGTTAAACAGCGTCACGACTGGTTTGTGGAGCGTCTGAACGCCATTAACAGCAAGACCGGTCTGTTTAAAGAGATTCGCGGCCTGGGGCTGTTAATTGGCTGCGAACTGACGCCGGAGTTTGCCGGAAAAGCTAAACTTATTTCACAGGAAGCGGCGAAACAGGGCGTGATGGTGCTGATTGCCGGTGCCAACGTGGTGCGTTTTGCCCCTGCGCTGATTGTCAGCGAGGAAGAGGTGAGCACCGGTTTAGACCGTTTTGCGCTGGCCTGTGAACGTGTGAAATCCGGGGTGTCATCATGATGGTCATCCGTCCCGTTGAGCGCGGCGATCTCGCCGGGCTCATGCAGCTTGCCGGTAAGACGGGGGGCGGGCTAACCTCGCTTCCTGCCGATGAAAAAACGCTGTCGGCGCGCATTGAGCGCGCCCTGCTAACCTGGCAGGGGACGTTGCCAAAAAGCGAACAGGGCTATGTGTTCGTGCTGGAAGATACCGACACGGGGACCGTAGCCGGGATCTGCGCCATCGAAGTGGCCGTTGGTCTTAATGATCCGTGGTACAACTACCGCGTGGGCACCATGGTTCATGCCTCAAAAGAGCTGAACGTCTATAACGCGCTGCCGACGCTGTTTCTCTGTAATGACCACACCGGTGCCAGCGAGCTTTGTACGCTGTTCCTTGATCCGGCGTGGCGTAAAGAGGGCAACGGGTATCTGCTCTCCAAATCGCGCTTTATGTTTATGGCCGCTTTCCGCGATCGTTTTAACGAAAAGGTGGTGGCTGAAATGCGCGGTGTGATCGACGATAAAGGCTATTCGCCGTTCTGGGAGAGCCTGGGCGAGCGTTTCTTCTCGATGGAGTTCAGCCGGGCAGACTATCTGTGCGGCACCGGACAGAAAGCGTTTATCGCTGAGCTGATGCCGAAACACCCTATCTATACCCATTTCTTAACCCCGGAAGCGCAGGCGGTGATTGGCGAAGTCCATCCGCAAACGGCGCCTGCCCGCGCGGTGCTGGAGAAAGAAGGCTTCCGCTACCGTAACTATGTCGACATCTTTGACGGCGGGCCGACGCTGGAGTGCGACATCGACCGCGTGCGCGCGATCCGTAAAAGCCGACTGGTTGACGTCTCTGAAGGTCAGCTCGCGCCGGGTGACTGGCCGGCGTGCCTGGTGGCGAACGAAAATTACACCAACTTCCGCGCCATGCTGGTGCGTACCAACCCGAAATGTGAACGTCTGGTGCTGACGGCTGCAGAACTGGATGCCCTGAAATGTAATGCCGGCGATACGGTTCGCCTGGTGCGACTCTGCCCTGAGGAGAAAACAGCATGACTTTATGGATCAACGGAGACTGGGTAACGGGCGAAGGCGAACAGCGAGTGAAGACCAATCCGGTCGGCAACGAGGTGCTCTGGAAAGGTAATGATGCCAGCGCCGGGCAGGTTGAACAGGCCTGCCACGCCGCGCGCCGCGCGTTTCCGGCGTGGGCGAAACAGCCGTTCACCGTGCGCCAGGGGATTGTCGAAAAGTTTGCCTCTCTGCTGGAAGCGAATAAAACCGAGTTGACCCGCACGATCGCCCTGGAGACCAGCAAGCCACGCTGGGAAGCGGCGACTGAAGTGACGGCGATGATCAACAAAATCGCCATCTCGGTAAAGGCGTACCATACCCGCACCGGCGAGCAGCATACCGAAATGGCTGACGGCGCGGCCACGCTGCGCCATCGCCCCCATGGCGTACTGGCGGTGTTTGGCCCCTACAACTTCCCGGGGCATCTGCCAAACGGGCATATTGTGCCCGCACTGCTGGCGGGAAATAGCGTCATTTTTAAACCGAGTGAATTAACGCCGCTGACCGGTGAGGTGGTGGTGAAGCTCTGGGAGCAGGCGGGTTTGCCGCCGGGCGTGCTGAACCTGGTGCAGGGCGGGCGTGAAACCGGCCAGGCGCTGAGCGCGTTAAGTGATATTGATGGCCTGCTGTTTACCGGCAGCGCCGGGACGGGCTATCAGCTGCATCGCCAGCTGGCCGGGCAGCCGGAAAAAATTCTGGCGCTGGAGATGGGGGGGAACAACCCGCTCATTGTGGAAGATCCTGATGATATTGACGCGGCAGTCCACCTGACCATCCAGTCGGCCTTTATTACTGCTGGCCAGCGCTGCACCTGCGCGCGTCGTCTGCTGGTGAAGCGCGGGGCGCAGGGCGATGCGTTCCTCAGGCGTCTGGTAGAGGTGAGCGCGCGTCTGGTGCCTGCGACGTGGGATGCCGACCCGCAGCCGTTTATCGGCGGGCTCATCTCCGAACAGGCGGCGCTGAACGTTCTGAAAGCCTGGCAGGACCATGTCTCACGCGGCGCGAAAACCTTGCTGGAGCCGAAGCAGGTTCAGCCGGGCACGTCGCTGCTGACGCCGGGCATTGTTGAGATGAGCGGCGCGAGCAACGTGCCGGATGAAGAGGTCTTTGGACCACTGCTGTGCGTCTGGCGCTATGACGATTTTGACAGTGCCATTGCGATGGCCAACAACACTCGCTACGGCCTGTCGAGCGGTCTGATTTCACCGCAGCGCGAGAAGTTTGATCAGCTGCTGCTCGAAGCGCGCGCCGGGATTGTGAACTGGAACAAACCGCTGACCGGTGCCGCGAGTACCGCCCCGTTTGGCGGCGTAGGGGCTTCAGGGAACCATCGCGCCAGCGCGTGGTATGCCGCAGATTACTGCGCGTGGCCGATGGCGAGCCTGGAAACCCCCGCGCTGACGCTGCCGGAAACGCTGAGTCCGGGTCTGGATTTTAGTCAGGGAGATCGCCATGAAAGCGCGTGAAGTCAATTTTGACGGACTGGTGGGACTGACGCACCACTATGCCGGGCTCTCCTTTGGTAATGAAGCCTCGACGAAACACCGTTTTCAGGTCTCCAACCCGAAACTGGCGGCAAAGCAGGGGCTGCTGAAAATGAAGGCGCTATCGGACGCGGGTTTTCCGCAGGCGGTGATCCCGCCGCAGGAGCGTCCAAACGTGGCGGTGTTACGTCAGCTTGGTTTTAGCGGCACTGATGAACAGGTGGTGGAGAAAGCGGGAACGCAGACGCCACACCTGCTCTCGGCGGCGAGTTCTGCCTCCTCAATGTGGGTGGCCAACGCGGCGACCGTCGCACCCTCTGCCGATACGCTGGATGGCAAGGTCCATTTGACGGTGGCGAACCTGAACAATAAATTCCACCGCGCCACCGAAGCGGAGACCACGGAGCGCGTGCTGCGCGCCATTTTCCATAATGACGCCCATTTTGCTGTCCATCCGGCTCTGCCGCAGGTGGCGATGTTTGGTGATGAAGGTGCTGCCAACCATAACCGTCTGGGCGGCGATTACGGCGAACCGGGGTTACAGCTGTTTATTTACGGGCGGGAAGAGGGTGGCCACTCTGCGCCAACCCGCTACCCGGCCCGACAGACGCTGGCGGCAAGCCAGGCCGTGGCGCGTCTGAATCAGGTCAATCCGTCGCAGGTGATTTTTGCCCAGCAGAACCCGCATGTGATCGACCAGGGCGTGTTCCATAACGACGTGATCGCCGTCTCTAACCGCCAGGTTCTGTTCTGCCACGAGCAGGCGTTCGCCCATCAGGAGAAACTCCTCGCCACGCTGCATGAACGCGTGCTCGGGTTTACGCCGATTCAGGTGCCGACGCAGGCGGTGAGCGTGCAGGATGCGGTTGAGACCTACCTCTTTAACAGCCAGCTGTTGAGCCGGGACGATGGCAGCATGATGCTGGTGCTGCCGCAGGAGTCCAGCGATCACCCGGGCGTGTGGCGTTATCTGACTGAACTGGTGAAAGCCGATAACCCGATTGCGGAACTGCGCGTCTTTGATCTGCGCGAGAGCATGGCAAACGGGGGTGGTCCGGCCTGTTTACGCCTGCGCGTGGTGCTGACGCCTGCCGAAATGCAGGCCGTTAACCAGGCAGTGATGATGAATGAGACGCTGTTTAACACCCTGAACGACTGGGTGGACCGCTACTATCGCGACCGGTTAACGCAGGCCGATCTGGTTGACCCGCAGCTGCTGCGCGAAGGCCGCGAGGCGCTGGACGCGTTAACCTCAATCCTGCAGCTGGGTTCGGTTTACCCGTTCCAGCGCTAAAGGAGGCGCTATGGAAAATTTACTGGCGCTGACGCTGTCCGACGAAACGCCCTCACAACGTGAGGGGGAGGGCCCCTCATTCCACTGGCGGTGGCTGGGGCGCGGCGTGCTTGAACTGACACCGACCGCCAGGAGTGAACTGTCGCTTCTGCTCTCAACCGGCATTCACGGCAATGAAACGGCGCCCGTCGAGATTGTCGACCTGCTGCTGCGCGCGTTGTATCGCGGGGAGATCGCGCTGCACTGCCGTCTGCTGGTGGTTCTGGGAAACCCGCCTGCGCTGGCGCAAAATAAACGCTATCTGGTGAGCGACATCAACCGCATGTTCGGTGGCCGCTGGTCGCAATTCCCACAAAGTGATGAAACGGCACGGGCGCAGTGGCTGGAGCAGATCGTCACCTCCTTTTTCACCGACGCGGGGCCATCGCGCTGGCATCTCGATCTGCATACGGCGATCCGCGCCTCGTATCACGTGCGTTTTGGCGTACTGCCGCAGCGTAATCAGCCCTGGGAGGAAGATTTTCTGCGCTGGCTGGGGGATGCGGGACTGGAAGCGCTGGTCTTCCATCAGTCGCCGGGGGGAACCTTTACGCACTTTACCTGCGAACGCTTCGGCGCGCTGGCCTGCACGCTGGAGCTGGGAAAAGCGCTGCCGTTTGGGCAAAACGATCTTACGCGCTTTGCCCCGACGCATCTTGCGCTGCGGGCGCTGCTGGGCGGGAAGGAGCCGGAGCACACCAGCCAGCCCGTCGAGCGTTATCGGGTTGTGCAGCAGATCACCCGCCGTAGCGAGGCTTTCCAGCTACATATGGCGGCCCACACGCTCAATTTTACGCCGTTTCGCAAGGGGGCATTACTGGCGGAGGACGGCGGCGAGCGCTATGAGGTACAGAAAACAACCGAATATGTGCTGTTCCCCAACCCGTCTGTGGCCTTTGGTCTGCGGGCCGGGCTGATGCTGGAAAAAGTGTCCTGATCGTTTCCCCTCCTGTCTGCGGGAGGGGAATATTAAAACTATATTCTTAGCGATTAAGGCGATCGCATTTTCTTTGCAGAATATTCCTGGATAATTGCTTTATTATTAAACGGCAGTTGGTTATACTTCTGCACAATCTCTTAATAATCAGCTTATTGCATATTTTAGTTGCAACTCTCCACGCTTTATCCTTATTTCCTCCATATTTGGCGAAAATTTGTTTTTTACACTTTCATTGTTTTACCGTTGCTCTGACTAATTGACGATAAACCCCGTAAAGTTAATCTCGTCAACACGGCATAGCGCCGAAGAATAACTGAAAGTAAGGAAATAAATTATGCGTAAGTTTACTGCACTGTTTGTTGCTTCTACCCTGGCTCTGGGCGCTACCAGCATGGCGTTCGCCGCAGATACCGCAACCACCACTGCCGCGCCTGCTGAAGGCAAAATGATGATGCATCACAAAGGCAAGCCGGGTATGCACGAGATGATGATGTTCAAAGATCTGAACCTGACGGATGCGCAGAAACAGCAGATCCGCGACATCATGAAAAGCCAGCGTGACCAGATGAAACGTCCTCCGCTGGAAGAGCGCCGCGCGATGCATGACATTATCGCCAGCGACAGCTTCGATAAGGCAAAAGCCGAAGCGCAGATCGACAAAATGGCTGAGCAGCATAAAGCCCGCATGCTGGCTCATATGGAAACCCAGAACAAGATCTACAACATTCTGACGCCGGAACAGAAAAAACAATTTAATGCCAATTTTGAGAAGCGTCTGACAGAACGTACGGCAATGGAAGGTAAAATGCCAGCACCAACCGAATAATCGGTTCACTCTCTTAAGACCGCCGGGATCCTGTCTACAAAAGCGCAAATGCTGTGGACAGGACCGGCGGTTTTTTCTTTCTTACCCTCTTGTCTGCCGCAACAGGCGCGGTATTCTCCTGTCATCGCTTCAGAGAATTCATGACGTTAGATTTTTTATCAGCGTCCCGCTAAGGCTTGCCCGCTCTGCTGCCGATACTACGTCTGTAACTATTCAATCATAACAAACAAGACAGCAACGATAGCGATATCCTTGCCCTGGCGCTCGTTGCGCCATTCAGGAGTGGTGATGGAGTTCTTTGATATCCGTAAAATGCCGGTCAGTCTCTGGCGCAATGGTGCTGGTGAGACGCGCGAAATTTGTTGTTTTCCTCCCGCGACGCGCGATTTTTTCTGGCGTGCCAGCATTGCGACCATCGCCAGCAATGGCGAATTCTCCTCCTTTCCCGGTGTTGACCGGGTTATCACCCTGCTGGAAGGGGGGGAAGTGACGCTGGATGCCGGTCAGGCGTTTTGCCATACCCTGAAGCACCATCAGCCCTTTTGTTTTTCCGGCGACCAGCCGGTAAAAGCGCTGCTAAGCGACGGGCAGATGTCGATGGACTTCAACATCATGACCCGGCGGGATTGCTGCCAGGCGAAAGTGCGGGTGGCGGACCGCACCTTCACTACCTTTGGCTCACGCGGGGGTGTAGTCTTCGTCTTAAGCGGTGCGTGGCAGTTGGGGGATAAATTGCTGACAGCCGATCAGGGCGCGAGCTGGGAGGAGGGAACCCACACCCTGCGTTTGCTGGAATCGCACGGCAGGTTATTATTCAGCGAAATCAACTGGCTGCCTGGTCATTAAGCACAATAACGTCAAACTCGCCGGTCAGCACGGGCTTACAGAGAATTTTGTAGCCATCATGGTCGAAGCCGGCGGGTGTGCGTAACAGGGTGGCGGCCTCCTGCAGATTATCGACCGCCCCCAGCCAGAACCAGTTATGAACGATGTGGTACTGCGTCATCGTCTCTCCCACCTCTTTTAGCGCAACGGCCCCTTCCCATGGCCAGCACTTCACGCTGATGGCCGCCAGCCCGCCAAGAAGCCGGGCGTGATGATCCTCGACGCTCTCTTTGCCGCAGCAGGCACCCGCACAGCGTTTGAGCGCAGAGCGGAAACAGGCGCGTCCACGGGTGGTGGCCTCCAGCCCCAGCAGGCTGTAGCAAAGCTGCTGCTCGTCCGCCAGCGTTTGCAGCGCCTGTAGCGCAGCACGTTTGTTGGCGAACAGGCCGTACAGATTCGGTGCGTGCGAAAAATCGACGTCGCGCGCATAGACAACCTGCGGTTTGCCCGCGGTTATCTGCAGCGAGCAGAGCTGACGATTGCGGCGCAGACGCTTATTAAACAACGGCTGTTGCTCTTTGATCAGCCGGGCTTCCAGTAAGAGCGCTCCCATTTCCCCTGCCGTCGGATACCAGCTGATGCGTCGCGACTGGCGGAGCATGGCGGCTTCGTCCGGCGTGCGCAGATGGGACAGCACCCGGCTGCGAATATTCACACTTTTGCCGATATAGAGCGGCAGGGTGTCGCTTTCGCCATGAAAGATGTACACGCCCGGCTGTTTAGGTAATTCCTCAAGCCAGGGGCGGAGATGTTCGGGATATTCATAGATAGCCGCCGCTTCAAACTCCAGACGCGGGGCAGATTGACGCCTGCTCACATACGACTCCATATACTGTTCAGGTATACAGTGTAGCAGGAGTGGGGTGGTTAAAAAAGAGCCGGGTCGCCTGATGCTCTCACCCCAACCCTCTCCCTCGGGAGAGGGCGCAAACACTAAAAACGGTAACCTGGGTTACCGTTTTGCTTTTATTTCTTCCAGAAATCGTCAAACACGGTAATGGGTGGGCGGCGTTTGTGCTCGGTTTTCAGATACCAGCCTTCGATAATCTTCGCGATACTCTCGTCCAGTTTCTTGCCTTCCAGATAATCATCGATGTTGTCATAGGTCACACCGAGCGCCGCTTCATCCGGCAGGGAAGGGCGATCGTCTTCCAGATCCGCCGTTGGCGCTTTCTTGTATAAATGCTCCGGGCAGCCCAGCGCAGCCAGCAGTTGTTTACCCTGACGCTTGTTCAAACGGAAGATAGGGTTAATGTCGGTGCCCCCGTCGCCATATTTGGTGAAGAAACCGGTGATGGCTTCTGCCGCGTGATCGGTCCCGACAACCACGCCTTTGGTCATGCCTGCAATGCTGTACTGCGCTTTCATACGTTCGCGCGCTTTTTCATTGCCGCGCACAAAATCGCTCAGCTCAATGCCCGCTTCACGCAGCGCCTGTTCACTCGCCAGCACCGATCCTTTGATATTGACCGTCAGTACGCGGTCTGGCTGGATAAAGGCGATGGCATCCTGACAATCCTGTTCGTCTGCCTGCACGCCATACGGAAGACGCACGGCGATAAACTGCAGCGCTTCATCTCCCGTCTCTTCGCGCAGCTCTGAAATTGCCATCTGGCAGAGTTTGCCGGTCAGCGTCGAGTCCTGCCCGCCGCTGATGCCCAGTACCAGCGTTTTCAGAAACGAGTTCGTTTTTAAATAGGATTTTAAAAAATCTACGCTTCGGCGGATCTCTTCATTTGCATCTACCGCAGGCTTCGCGCCCAGCGCCTGAATAATCTCGTGTTGCAGAGCCATCACGCCCTCCATATGCAGACCATAAACAGAATGTGTTAACTGTTAAAACTAACCCTTCAGGCGTAAAACGACAAGGATCACAGTTTCGAGTGCGCTATTTTGCGGCGTTTTAGCAGCTTATCGTTGTTTTATTAGAATTTTCCGAAATTCGTCTGGCGTAACTCGCAAAGTTGAACAATAGTACTTTTTATCCCATGCTTAGATAACACGCTGATAAACAAGAGGACGGAATATGAACAAGAACGTAGCAGGAATTCTTAGCGCAGCGGCGGTACTGACTATGCTGGCAGGGTGTACGGCTTACGATCGCACCAAAGATCAGTTTACACAGCCGGTAGTAAAAGATGTCAAAAAAGGCATGACCCGTTCGCAGGTGGCTGCGATTGCCGGTAAGCCTTCGTCAGAAGTGACCATGATCCATGCGCGTGGTACCTGCCAGACCTATATCCTGGGTCAACGTGATGGTAAGGCAGAAACCTACTTTGTTGCTCTGGATGACACCGGTCACGTCATCAATTCCGGTTACCAGACCTGTGCTGAATACGATACCGATCCGCAAGCACCTAAGGCGCAGTAACCCTGCTTGCCTGAGGATGTTAACAAGCCGGCCTTTGGGCCGGTTTTTTTATGCATACGTAAATCTTATTTTTTTGCGCGAATTATTTGCCTGAAATGTGAAGGTAGTCAACAAGCCAGGTCAATGAGAGACAATTTAGGCCTGTGCAGAATTATCCCCCCTCTGTACCATTACGTATACTCACTCCAACGATAAACAACAGTCAGCACATTACCTGTCAGCCAGGAGAGCGAGTCGAGTGATAGCGAGACGGCAGGTAGTCATAAAAGAGGGAAATCATGATGGAAAAGAAACATATCTACCTGTTCTGCTCTGCAGGCATGTCAACGTCACTGCTGGTGTCGAAGATGCGTGCACAGGCCGAAAAGTATGAAGTGCCGGTGGTGATCGAAGCGTTCCCGGAAACGCTGGCGGGTGAAAAAGGCCAGACCGCAGATGTTATTTTACTGGGTCCGCAGATCGCTTACATGTTGCCAGAAATTCAACGTCTGTTACCGAATAAACCGGTCGAGGTTATCGACTCAGGGCTGTACGGTAAGATTGATGGTTTAGGTGTACTGAAAGCTGCTGTGGCAGCAATTAAAAAAGCTGCTAATTAATTTTTATTTTTCCCGTCAAAGAGTTATTTCACACACAATACGCCGCGACATACGTTGCGGCATTTAAGGGTATTTTCCTATGAGTAAAGTCATCGCTTCACTTGAAAAGGTACTCCTTCCTTTTGCTGTTAAAATAGGAAAGCAGCCTCACGTTAACGCCATCAAAAACGGCTTTATTAAATTAATGCCGTTGACGCTGGCCGGGGCAATGTTCGTTTTAATTAACAACGTTTTTCTGAGCTTTGGTGAAGGTTCCTTTTTTTATTCATTAGGAATTCGGTTAGACGCTTCAACCATTGAAACCCTTAACGGTTTTAAAGCCATCGGCGGCAACGTATATAACGGTACGTTGGGTATTATGTCGCTGATGGCGCCTTTCTTTATTGGGATGGCATTAGCCGAAGAACGTAAGGTGGATCCGCTGGCCGCGGGGTTATTGTCCGTTGCCGCCTTTATGACCGTCACCCCATACAGCGTGGGTGAAGCTTATGCTGTGGGTGCCAACTGGCTGGGTGGGGCAAACATTATTTCCGGTATCGTTATCGGTCTGGTGGTTGCCGAGATGTTCACCTTTATTATCCGTCGCAACTGGGTAATTCGCCTGCCGGATAGCGTACCGGGCTCCGTTTCCCGTTCATTTTCCGCGTTGATTCCAGGCTTCATTATTCTCTCCATCATGGGGATTATTGCCTGGGCGCTCTCTCACTGGGGCACAAACTTCCACCAGATCATCATGGACTCTATCTCAACGCCGCTGGCGTCGATGGGGGGCGTGGTCGGTTGGGCGTACGTGATTTTCACCTCCCTGCTGTGGTTCTTCGGCGTACATGGTTCACTGGCACTGGCCGCGCTGGACAGCGGTATCATGACCCCATGGGCACTGGAAAACGTTGCACTTTATCAGCAGTACGGCTCCGTTGATGCGGCGCTGGCAGCCGGTAAAACCTTCCATGTGTGGGCGAAGCCGATGCTGGACTCTTATATCTTCCTGGGGGGTACCGGGGCGACGCTGGGTCTGATCATCGCGGTCTTTATTGTCTCTCGTCGCGCTGACCATCGTCAGGTTGCGAAGCTGGCGCTGCCGTCAGGCATCTTCCAGATTAACGAGCCGATTCTGTTTGGTCTGCCTATCATCATGAACCCGGTGATGTTCATTCCATTCGTCCTGATTCAGCCGCTGCTGGCGGGGATCACCCTGACGGCCTATTACCTGGGCATTATCCCGCCTGTTACCAACATTGCGCCGTGGACCATGCCGGCGGGGCTGGGGGCGTTCTTCAACACCAACGGTAGCGTCGCGGCCTTCCTGCTGGCGATATTCAACCTCGGGATTGCAACACTGCTCTACATGCCATTCGTGGCGATAGCCAACAAAGCCGCGACCGTGATTGATGAAGAAGAGAGCGAAGAGGATATCGCCCTCGCACTGAAATTCTAAATATTGCCCGGCGCGGGGTAACCCGCGCCAGCGAAAAGGAGCTTAGAGATGTTAGATTTGGATAGTATCGTAGCCGAAGACGCCGTAGAGAACGATCTGGAAGAAGTGGTGATGGGGCTTATCATCAACTCCGGGCAAGCACGTAGCCTGGCGTATGCTGCCCTGAAGCAGGCCAAGCAGGGCGATTTTGCCGCCGCTAAGACCATGATGGATCAATCCCGTATCGCGCTGAATGAAGCGCACCTGGTGCAGACTAAGCTTATCGAAGGCGACCAGGGGGAAGGGAAGATGAAAGTCAGCCTGGTGCTGGTGCATGCACAGGATCACCTGATGACCTCGATGCTGGCACGCGAGCTGGTGGCAGAGTTAATTGAGCTTCACGAGAAGCTGCAGTAAGTCAGACTGAGTAGCAGGAGGTCAGCACGATGGAAATTAAAACCGCACTTGAACAGCAACTGTTTAATGGCAAGAATTTTCACGTGGTTATTTACAACAAGACGGAGAGCGCCAGTGGTCTGCACCAGCATGACTACTACGAGTTCACGATTGTTCTGACCGGCCGCTACTATCAGGAGATTAACGGCAAGCGTGTCCTGCTGGAGCGCGGTGACTTTGTTTTCCTGCCGATGGGATCTTATCACCAGAGCTTTTACGAATTTGGTGCCACCCGTATTCTGAATGTTGGCGTCAGCAGACGTTTCTTTGAGAAACACTATCTGCCGCTGGTGCCGTTCTGCTTTGTGGCGTCACAGGTCTATCGCGTGAAAAACGAATTTATGACCTGGATCGAAACGGTGATCGCCTCGCTCAACTTCCGCGACAATGAGTTCGATGAATTTATTGAAACCGTGACGTTCTATGTGATGAACCGCCTTCGCCACCACCGTGAAGAGCAGCAGGTGAGCGACGACATTCCGCAATGGCTGCGCAGTACCGTCGAGTTGATGCACGACAAAGGGCAGTTCAGCGAGAATGCTCTGGAAAATATGGTGTCACTGTCCGGAAAATCCCAGGAATACCTGACCCGGGCGACACAGCGTTATTATCGTAAAACGCCCGTGCAAATTATTAATGAAATCCGCATTAATTTTGCCAAAAAACAGCTGGAAATTACCAACTACTCTGTCACCGATATTGCTTATGAGTCCGGTTACAGTAGCCCCAGCCTGTTTATTAAAACCTTTAAGAAATTTACCTCATTCACACCAAACAGTTACCGGAAGAATTTGACGGTAATTAATTAGTGCCTGGCGAGTTTATTCGCCACGAATATTGACTTGATTGCTTGCCCAAATAGCGGGAAGAGTCCGCTATACCTTGCAGGCGATTAACCTGATACGCTAAGGGAGATGTTATGCAAAAGAAATTAAAAGTCGTGACCATTGGCGGCGGCAGCAGCTATACCCCGGAATTACTGGAAGGTTTCCTGAAACGTTATCATGAATTACCGGTCAGTGAATTATGGCTGGTGGATGTTGAAGAAGGGCAGGAAAAGCTGAATATTATTTTTGACCTGTGCCAGCGGATGGTAGAAAAAGCCGGTGTGCCCTTAACCGTGCATAAAACCCTCGATCGTCGCCTGGCGTTGCAGGACGCTGACTTCGTTACCACTCAGCTGCGCGTGGGCCAGCTGAAAGCGCGTGAACTGGACGAACGCATTCCGCTGAGCCACGGCTATCTGGGACAGGAAACCAACGGCGCGGGCGGCCTGTTTAAAGGTTTGCGCACCATCCCGGTCATTTTCGACATCATCAAAGATGTGCAGGAGATCTGCCCGAACGCATGGGTGATTAACTTTACCAACCCGGCCGGGATGGTCACCGAGGCGGTCTATCGCCATACCAGCTTCAAGCGTTTTATCGGCGTCTGCAATATCCCGATTGGCATGAAGATGTTCATCCGCGACGTGCTGGAGCTGACCGACAACGACGATCTCTCTATTGATCTGTTCGGTCTCAACCACATGGTGTTCATCAGAGATGTGATAGTAAACGGCCAGTCTCGCTTTGCTGAACTGCTGGACGGCGTGGCTTCCGGCCGCCTGACCGCTGCATCGGTGAAAAATATCTTCGACCTGCCGTTCAGCGAAGGGCTCATCCGTTCCCTGAATCTGCTGCCATGCTCGTATCTGCTTTACTACTTCAAGCAGAAAGAGATGCTGGCCATCGAAATGGGCGAGTACTATAAAGGCGGTGCCCGCGCTCAGGTTGTGCAGAAAGTTGAAAAGCAGCTGTTTGATTTGTATAAAGATCCGAACCTGAACGTGAAGCCGAAAGAGCTTGAACAGCGCGGTGGGGCGTACTATTCCGACGCGGCGTGCGAAGTGATCAACGCCATTTACAATGACAAGCAGGCTGAGCACTACGTCAATGTGCCGCACCACGGCCATATCGACAATATCCCGACCGACTGGGCCGTAGAGATGACCTGTATCCTGGGCCGTGAGGGGGCAAAACCGCATCCGCGTATTACCCACTTTGATGACAAAGTGATGGGGCTCATCCATACCATCAAAGGGTTTGAAGTGGCGGCCAGCAACGCTGCGCTGAGCGGTGAGTTGAATGATGTGCTGCTGGCGTTGAACCTCAGCCCGCTGGTGCATTCCGACCGCGATGCGGAAGGGCTGGCCAGCGAGATGATACTGGCGCATGAAAAATGGCTGCCAAACTTTGCCGCCACGGTTGAGAAGCTCAAGCATCAACACCGTTAAGAGGACGTGCGATGGAAAACCTGCTGATCGTCAATGCTGATGATTTTGGCCTGTCTAAGGGGCAAAACTACGGCATTGTTGAAGCCTGCCGACGGGGTGTGGTGACCTCGACCACCGCGCTGGTGAATGGAGAGGCGATAGAACACGCGGCGCAGTTGAGCCGTGAAGCGCCTGAGCTGGGCGTGGGCATGCACTTTGTGTTGACGCTGGGGAGGCCGCTTTCAGCGATGCCGTGCCTGACGCGTGACGGGCAACTCGGGAAATGGATTTGGGAACTGGCGGAGCAGGACGCGCTGCCGCTCGAAGAGATTGCCCGCGAGCTGGACTGTCAGTACAACCGTTTTGTTGACCTCTTTGGTCGCGAACCAACCCATATCGACAGCCATCATCATGTGCATATGATCCCGGCGATTTTTCCGCTCGTTGCGGATTTTGCTCAACGTAAAGGCGTGGCGATGCGTGTGGATCGTGACGTGCGCGGGTTGCCGGGCTTTGCCGTGACCACATCGGAGGGGTTCAGCAGCGCATTTTACGGTGAGGAGATCGACGAAGCGCTGTTCCTGAAGGTGCTGGATGATTCCGCAGCCCGGGGGGAACGGTCGCTGGAGGTGATGGCGCATCCTGCGTTTGTCGATAACACCGTCCGTAAGAGCGCCTACTGCTGGCCGCGCTTGGCGGAGCTGGAGGTGCTGACGTCGCCGTCGCTGAAATACGCGATTGCCGAGCGCGGGTATCGGTTGGGGACTTTCGGGGATCTTTAAGACAAAGCCCGGTGGCGGCTTCGCCTTACCGGGCCTACAAAACCAGTCGAAATGTAGGCCGGGTAAGCGCAAGCGCCACCCGGCTTTTTTTACGCCGGTATCTGGTCAATCTTGCTGCTACGCGACCAGACGCGGTGCGCGGCTAGCAGATCAAACAACCTGGTCATAAACGCGTCGTCGACGTTATCGCCTTCCACAATCCCGTCTTCACCCTGATCGGCCACGTTCAGGCGTGCTTTAAACTGTCGCGCATCACCGGAAAGGGCGATCGGTTTCAGATGCTTATAGGCTTCAAGCAGATAATAGACCGCGTCACCGTTGCTCAGCAGGCTGGCAATATCGCCGCACGGCACAATCACCGCGTCCACTGTCAGGGATGGCGCACCGGCAAAGGTGGCGGCAACCGGCAGCACTGACCCGTCATCGGCAGTCACTTCACCCATTCGGGAGTAGAGCAGTTTGGCGTGTACGCCTTTGGTTTTCAGCGCCTGCATGATCCCCAGCACGTCGCTGGCGCGAGTTTTGTCGTTAAGCAGGATCGCCACCACCCGGCCTTTAATCGAGCCTCCCGGCACCGCGTACAGGCTGAGCGCCGGATCTTTTTTCACCCCGTTGACCTCTTTTGGCGGGGCAAGATTGCGTTGCTCATCCGTCAGCGTAATGCCGAGGTTATCGGCCACGCTCTGGGCGAGTTGAATATCAATGTGTGCCAGCTGATCGACCACGCGCTCGCGGATGTAGGTCCGCACAACCTTGCTCAGTTCGAAGCTGAAGCCGCCGATAATATGCTGCTGCTCAATCGGTGTCTGGCTGTTCCAGAACAGGCGAGGGTGGGCGTAATACTCTCCAAATGACGGGCTGCGCTCGCGGATTTTGTTGCCGTCCACACGTTCCTGATACGACTCAAATCCACCCCGTTTCGGGCCAGGAGGCGTTTCGCGCGGCCAGTTATCGTTGATGGAGTTCGGCTCATAGTTGGCCGGGTTGGTATCAATATCCTGACGATGCATCCCGTCGCGCTGGAAATTGTGGTACGGACAGGTGGGGCGGTTAATCGGAATTTCATGGAAGTTCGGCCCGCCGAGTCGGCTGATCTGCGTATCGGTGTAGGAGAACAGTCGCCCCTGCAGCAGCGGATCGTTGGTGAAATTCAGGCCCGGGACGATATGCCCGGGGTGGAAGGCCGCCTGTTCGTTCTCGGCAAAGAAGTTATCCGGGTTGCGGTTAAGCACCATTTTGCCCACCAGCTGAACCGGTACCAGCTCCTCGGGGATCAGTTTGGTCGGATCCAGCAGGTCAAAATCGAATTTGAATTCGTCCTCTTCCGGGATCAGCTGTAACCCCAGCTCATATTCCGGGAAGTCGCCCGCTTCAATGGATTCCCACAGCTCGCGGCGATGGAAGTCCGGATCGCGCCCGGTCAGCTTCTGGGCTTCATCCCACACCAGCGAGGCTTTCCCGGCGACCGGTTTCCAGTGGAAACGGACAAACGTCGCTTTGCCCTCGGCGTTGATCATCCGGAAGGTATGAATGCCAAACCCTTCCATGGTGCGATAGCTGCGCGGGATCCCGCGGTCAGACATCGCCCACATCACGTTGTGTAACGTCTCGGGTTGCAGGGAGACATAGTCCCAGAAGGTGTCATGCGCACTTTGTCCCTGCGGTATCGCCCAGTGGGGCTCCGGTTTTACCGCATGGACAAAGTCAGGAAATTTATGCGCATCCTGAATGAAAAAGACCGGGGTGTTATTGCCGACCAGGTCGAAGATACCCTCTTCGGTATAAAACTTGGTGGCAAAGCCGCGAATATCTCGCACGGTATCAGCCGAACCTGCGCCACCCTGCACGGTGGAAAAGCGCACAAACACGGGGGTGATCTTATCCGGGTCTGAAAGGAAGTCAGCTTTGGTGATTTCCTTCAGGCTCTTGTAGGGCTGGAAATAGCCGTGAGCGGCGGAACCGCGCGCGTGCACGATACGCTCCGGGATACGCTCATGGTCAAAGTGGGTAATTTTTTCCCGCAGGATGAAGTCTTCCAGCAGAGTCGGTCCGCGGGATCCCGCGCGCAGGGAATTCTGATCGTCAGCGATGCGCACCCCCTGATTGGTGGTCAATGCATAGCCTTCTCCGCCTTTGCGGTGTGGCTCGAGTGATTTTAGCTTCTCATTGCCGGTGTCCGGCGATTTCATGCTACCGGGCGCGGTGGGCTGCTCGCCAGGGGCTGAGGGGCCCGGTGAAGGGCGATGAGAGCCATCTTCAGGTGCAAGGGAGTCCATACCCGGCTGTGATTCTTCAGTGCCATGAATGGGTGATTGATGTGTGTTATCTTTGTTCGACATTGCACGCTTCTCCTTTATTCATTCCTAAAAAACCCTGTTAACTATAGAACAATGTACGGAAAGGGCAGGCGAACTCAGCTTTTTCAGACACCGCCTTAGTAAAAGAGGCGGTCCACCACACGCAAGGCGCGACGCGTGGGGGCAGGATCGGCTATCATAGAAATTTCCTGCTTTCAGAATGTGCTTTAATGAACCAGTCGCTTATGAAACCTCTTCGTCAACAAAATCGCCAGGTTATTAGCTACGTGCCCCGTGTCGAACCCGCTCCCCCTGAACATGCGCTGAAGGTGGATGGCTATCGCGATGTCTGGCAGTTACGTGGCAAATATGTGGCCTTTGTGCTGATTGGCGAGCATTTCCGTCGTTCTCCGGTGTTTACCGTGCCGGAAGCGGCCCAGCGGTGGGCGGTACAAATTCGACAGGATGAAGAAGTTTGAAAAATAACACGTATAAAAAAACCGCCTGACGGCGGCTTTTTATTTTCAATGATTAACGGTGCGCCAGCTCGGCGTCCTCTTCACTATCCAGGATGGCTTTGTCGGTCTGCTTCAGCCACTGGCTGGTCAGCGTACCGGCCGTCATTGAGCCGCTCACGTTCAGGGCGGTACGCCCCATGTCGATCAGCGGTTCAACGGAGATCAGCAGGGCCACCAGCGTCACCGGCAGGCCCAGCGCAGGCAGAACAATCAGCGCGGCGAAGGTAGCACCGCCGCCCACGCCCGCAACGCCTGCGGAGCTAATGGTGACAATACCGACCAGCGTAGCAATCCAGACCGGATCCAGCGGATTGATCCCAACCGTTGGCGCAACCATCACGGCCAGCATCGCCGGGTAGAGACCCGCACACCCGTTCTGACCAATCGTGGCACCAAAGGAGGCCGAGAAGCTGGCGATAGACTCAGGTACACCCAGGCGACGAGTCTGCGCTTCGACGTTCAGCGGAATAGATGCGGCGCTGGAACGGCTGGTGAAGGCAAAGGTCAGCACCGGCCAGACTTTACGGAAGTATTTCAGCGGGCTTACGCCGTTCACACCCAGCAGGATGCCGTGTACGACAAACATAATGCCCAGACCCAGATAAGAGGCGACAACGAAGCTGCCCAGCTTAATGATGTCCTGCAGGTTAGAGCCAGCAACCACTTTGGTCATCAGCGCCAGAACACCGTAAGGGGTCAGCTGCATCACCAGACGAACCAGCTTCATCACCCAGCTTTGCAGGGTATCGATAGCGGTCAGCACGCGCTCGCCTTTCGGCGCATCGTCTTTCAGCAGCTTCAGTGCCGCCACGCCCAGGAAGGCAGCAAAAATCACCACGCTGATGATGGAAGTTGGGCTGGCGCCTGTCAGGTCAGCAAACGGGTTCTTCGGAATGAAGGAGAGCACCATCTGCGGCACCGTCAGGTCAGCGACTTTACCCACGTAGTTGGTCTGAATTGCGGTCAGACGCGCGGTTTCAGCGGTACCCTGAACCAGACCCTCGGCGGTCAGGCCGAACAGGTTGGTCACCAGCACACCCACCAGCGCAGCAATCAGCGTGGTAAACAGCAGCGTACCAATGGTCAGGAAACTGATTTTACCCAACTGCGTAGCGTTATGCAGGCGAGCAACAGCGCTCAGAATAGAGGCAAATACCAGCGGCATGACGATCATCTGCAGCAACTGGACATAGCCGTTACCGACAATATTGAACCACTGAATGGAGTCTTTCAGTATCGGGCTATCGGAGCCGTAGACGGCATGTAAGGCCAGGCCAAACACGACACCCATGACCAGACCCACCAGCACTTTCTTCGCCAGGCTCCACTGTTTGTGGCGCGCCTGGGCGAGAATCAATAGCAATATAACGAACACGACAATGTTCGCGATGAGTGGAAAATTCATCCCCGTTCTCCTGATTTATTATGTGGCCGGTTTTTACCGGTCCTGTTGGCGCAAGGTTAGCAGAAGTGTGATGTCGCGCTTATATCCAAATGGAATGGGTTATGACAAATGCGATAATTTTGCTGGTTTACTGTTCAATCTGGTGATGAATAAAGCGATTGAACTGAAATTGCAGCGAATTGATCATCTGAGATGACCAGCGCACTGCACTGTTTTCGGGCAATGTCTGCGGCATCCAGACGGCATAGGCGAACAGAGCCATGCACAACACGCGCTCAAGCTGATTCCCTTTCTGAGGAACGAGAACAGGCAGGCGGAAACGCCAGCGGCAGGGCCACAGCAGCGGCACGCCAGCAGGCGTCAGCATATCGGCGAGAATATGACTCAAATAGCCCAGCACCATGCCCTGAATGGCATCGGCGGGCACTATCCAGCTTTCAGGTACTTTTAAATAGAACAGCGTCAGCAGGGCAAACACGGCCAGCAGGCTGTGCGTAAACCCGCGATGGCCAAACGCACGGGCGATAGGTTTTGAGATCCACTTCAGGCGTTGCCCAAGAAAAGATTTAGGATGGTCGATGTCGGGCAACAGGCAGGTCAGCACGGCAGAAGGAACAATATGCCACCAGTCCCCCTGTGCAAGCACGGGGGTAAGCTCAGCGTTTTTGGCAAATACTGCGCACGCAATGGAAAAAAGCAGGTGGCCTTCCGCCGTCATGATAAAACCCAGGAAACTGTCAATTCATACAGTATAGGGTTTTTATACAGTAGGCGAAAGAGGTGACGGTGTAACTCTTTGTCACAAAGCGGGTCAACGCGCCAGCCAGCCCCCGTCGACGGCCAGGGTATGGCCGTTCACGTAGTCTGAGGCGGCGGAGGCCAAAAACACCACCGGGCCCTGCAGATCTTCCGGTACGCCCCAACGCCCGGCAGGAATGCGGTCAAGGATTTCCTGGCTACGCTGCTCGTCATCACGCAGCTGCTGCGTATTATTGGTCGCCATGTAACCCGGTGCGATAGCGTTGACGTTAATGCCATGCGCCGCCCACTCGTTCGCCAGCAGACGGGTGATCCCCAGCACGCCACTTTTTGAGGCGGTATAAGAGGGCACGCGGATGCCGCCCTGGAAGGAGAGCATTGAGGCGATGTTGATGATTTTCCCACCCTGACCCTGGGCGATAAACTGCTTTGCCACGGCCTGTGAGAGGAAGAAGACGGATTTCAGATTGAGGTCGATCACCTCATCCCAGTCCTTTTCCGTGAACGCCAGCGCATCTTCCCGGCGAATCGTCCCGGCGTTATTCACCAGAATATCGACGCGCCCCATCTCAGCGACGGCATGCTCCACAACGCCCTGAAGACTCGCCTGCTGGCCGAGGTCGGCCCGAATGGCCGTAAACCGTCTGCCGAGCCCCGTCACGCTGGCCGCTGTTTGCTCAGGCGCTTTACGGTTGACGCCCACGATATCGCAGCCCGCCTGTGCCAGCGCGATGGCCATGCCTTGCCCCAGACCGGTATCGCATCCGGTGACGATGGCCACTTTTCCTGAAAGAGTAAAGGTATCCAGTATCATTCGCGCCTCAGAAGCAGGTGATTGTCGTTCTGAAACTTAGAATAGGAGTCGGGCGTGAGAAATGCAACCGAAATGGAACGGTGTTTTATTTTATTTTCAGGCAGCACGAGGCTGCCTGAAACAGAGCGTTTATTCGCCTCGCAGGTGTTGCACCGTCAGGTCAGCCAGGGAGTTTAGCTTCACGTCGGCAAGCGCAAAACGGGGATCGTGTCGGCCCTCTTCAGCAGGAACGACAATGGAACGCATCCGCGCAGCTTTTGAGGCCACCATGCCGTTAACAGAATCTTCCAGCGCCACGCAGGTTAGCGGATCAAGACCGAGCTTAGCGGCACAGTCCATATACACCTGGGGATGGGGCTTACTGTAGGGGAGCTTTTCCGCAGAGGCCAGCGCATCGAAACTGTCACGCAGCTCGAACATGGTGAGCACTTTTTCCAGCATGTGCAGCGGGGAGGCGGAGGCCAGTCCCACCTTCAGCCCCTGCGCCTTGCACAAGGCGACAGCTTCACGGACGCCCGGCAGCAGCGGCCTGGACTCTTCCACCAGCGCAATGGCGCGGCTGATAATGCGGGCGGTGACCTCATCGCGATCCGGGCCCACCCATGGCTGATGGGCATACCACAGGTCAACCACCATATCGATACGCAAGCCCAGCGTATCCGGAAGTTCATGGCGGCGGCTGATATCGACGCCGAGGCTGGCCATGACGTCCAGTTCAGCACGATCCCAGAGCGGTTCGGAATCGATCAGTAATCCATCCATGTCAAAAATAGCGGCAAGAATTTGGCGCGGTGTCGACATCACAACGTCTCCTTATTAAGGGTGTACGACAGACGATACGTGCTAAGTACAATCTGCAATTTAGCATATTGCCTTTAAAGATCGGGCGAAAATGACGGTCAGGAGGTAGACTTAGCCACAAATAACGCGTCTTTATGAAGAGGAACTGATGACGTATCAACAAGCTGGACGCATAGCTGTCTTAAAACGGGTTGCTGGCTGGGTGATTTTTATTCCTGCCGTTATTTCTACGCTGATTTCTGTGCTCAAGTTTATGTACGATCACAGCGAAAAACAGCCGGGTATCAATGCGGTCATGCTTGATTTTGCGCATGTCATGATTGAGATGATGCGTTTTAACACGCCATTTTTGAATATCTTCTGGTTCAACTCGCCCACGCCGGACTTTCACCAGCAGCTGAATATCGGGTTTTGGGTGATTTATGCGCTGATTTTTATCGCCATGGCGTTACAGGCGTCAGGCGCACGCATGAGCCGTCAGACCCGTTTTTTACGTGAAGGGGTGGAAGACCAGATGATTCTGGAACAGGCCAAAGGCCCGGAAGGGATGACGCGTGAGCAGATCGAGTCCCGCATCGTGGTGCCGCGTCACTCTATCTTCCTGCAAATCTTTCCGCTCTATGTCCTGCCGGTGATCATTATTGTGGCGGGCTACTTCTTTTTCTCACTGCTCGGCTTTTTATAATCACAGGGTGGCCTGAGGCCACCCGTCCTGCCTTCACGCGGCCAGTACGCGCTCAAGCGCCCGCTGTGCGTTCACCAGATGCTCACCCCCGAACAGGATTGCGCGGTTCATCAGGGTATAAAGCTGATACACCGGCTGACGGTCGAGGAAGCCCTGCGGTAAGGGGGAGATTGACTGATAGCCGTCATAAATTTGTGGCGGCTGCTCGGGGTGCAGGGGCAGCATGGCGAGGTCGCACTCTCTGTCGCCCCAGTAGCAGGCCGGATCGTATATATACGGCCCATTGGGGCCCAGCGCGCAGTTATCGGACCACAAATCGCCGTGCAGCAAAGAAGGCTGAGGCTGATGAGAGGCCAGGCGCTGCTGTATATGCTCGACGATAGCATCAATGTTGCCAAATTCGAGGCCTTTCTCGGCGGCGAGTTCAAGCTGCCAGCCGATACGCTGCTCGGCAAAAAAGGTCGACCAGCGGCGTTGCCAGGCATTCGGTTGTGGTGTGGTGGAGAGATCGTTATCAAAGTCGAGACCAAACTGCGGCTGGTCGCTCCATTGATGCAGGCGCGCTATCTGCTGTCCCAGAATAAACGCATTGTGGGCATCCAGCGGACGGGCAGGGAGGTATTCCATCACCAGAAAGCTGTAGTCGCGGTCGCTGCCCACGGCCAGCACCTCCGGGACGGTGACCGTTTTGCTGCGCGACAACAGTTCCAGCTGATCGGCTTCGGCGGTGAAAATCGGGAGCAACTCTCTCTCGTCGCATTTTACGAAGAGATCGCGCCCTGAGTAGCGTATGTGCCATGCTGCGTGGATCTCTCCGCCTGGCAGTTCGTTACGCAGTTCAATTTCACCTTCGCCCAGTTGTTCACGTAAAAGATGACTGATAGCCTGCCACATGATCTCTCTCCCATGTTGTCTGCCAGATCATAAAGTTAGCGCATAACTGCGGTAAAAAAATACGAACTAACGCACACCTGAGCGGTTTACCTTCATGCAGGGCACTTATTGTTCTTTTTTCTGCCAGGTTTCCCAGGTATCCACATCAATTTCGGCAGGTTTATCTGTCACGCTCTCAGCCAGGCTTTCCGCCAGCGCGCGAACCTCCTCTTCGCTGAGGGCGCTTATCAGGCCGAATGCCAGCGTGCCTAAATCATGAATATTGCCTTCTTCATCCGTCAGCGTGAGCAGGAAATTGGCCCGGGTAAAGGCGTTGTTAAGCTCATTCAGCTCGGTCAGCGATGCTTCATGAATGTTGACGGTAACGACGTAGCGGGTGATGTCACCACTGCTCATAATTCACCTCGTTGTTATCATGAAAGTTTTCTTAGCATAGTCGATAGTGTGTGTTTGGCGACTTTGCACTGCATTTCCCCTTCAGCGCGAAGGGGAAAGCGGGTTAATTTCGGGACAGGTAATCGACAATTTTTTGCGTATCGGCCAGCGAACACAGCCGCGTTCCCTGGTTGATGGTTGCCGCGCTACCTGCCGCCACGCCGTAGCGTGTCATCTCCAGCAGCTTCGCGCCCTGCGCCAGTTTTAGCGTCATTGCCCCAACCATGCTGTCGCCTGCGCCTACTGTGCTCTGGCTTTTCATCGGCGGCGGGACAACCTGCACTGACCCCGTTTCATCCACGGCCAGCGCCCCCTGCGGGCCAAGAGAGACCACCACGCGCCGCGCTTTACCCGTGCGCACCAGCTCCTGGGCCGCGCTGCGCACATCATCCGGCTGAGTGAGTTCGCGGTTAACCAGCGCGCTCAGCTCTTTCTGGTTTGGTTTGACCAGCTCAAGATTGCCCGGCTCTAACGCTGCCTGCAACGCCTCGCCGCTGCTGTCTACAATACAGCGGATGCCGCGCTGCTGTGCGGCCCGAATGAGCGCCGTCAGCTTTTCCGTACTGACACCGGGTGGCAGACTGCCGCTGATGACCAGCAGTGAACCGCTTTCAATCGTCAGCACTTTCTCTTCAAGCTGACGGAACTCGTCGTCGCTCAGTCTGGCGCCTGGCATCACAAAGCGATATTGCTCTCCGCTGGACTCCACGTGCACGTGCAGATTTTGACGCGTCCAGTCTTTGGCCTCGACCGTCTCCACGGCGACCTGTTCATCAGCCAGCAGAGAGACAAGATGTTCGCCGGTGGCTCCGCCTGCGGGGAATATCGCCGTGGCTTTCCCACCGAGATGGGTGATGGCGCGTGCCACGTTGATCCCCCCGCCGCCGGGCTCAAACACCGGGGCACTGCAGCGAAGTTTACCTTCCGGGTAAATCTGCGGCGTGAGGGTGGCGGAATCGAGGGAAGGGGAGAGCGTCAGAGTGTAGATAGAAACCATCATTACCTCCTTTTAGCGTGGGTTCCTTTTAGTCTGGCACCATTTGGCAGGAAGGCAATGTAAATAACAGTATGATTTTCAATATGAATAATGACAAAGCGAAGGCTAAGCGATATATAAAATAAAACGCATTTTGGGATCGTTCTTATTCAAAAAATGAAATAAGAAAACATTGCTATGTTATTTGCGGCTTTTTATAATTTGTTACCTTTCTCTGGACGCCTTGTCATTGATCCTCAAGAAAGTTTCCGGGACCGTGTGGTCTCTTTTTTTGTTGTACGGACTCCTTAATAAAATGAAGCTTTTGAAGACAGTGCCCGCTGCACTGATGCTGGCGGGTGGCGTGTTTGCGGCTATGAGCGCAACCGCTGATGATTCCGTTTTTACTGTCATGGACGATCCCACCGCGGCGAAAAAACCTTTTGAAGGTAATTTGAACGCCGGGTACCTGGCGCAATCCGGTAACACGAAAAGCTCCTCTCTGACGGCGGATAGCACGTTGACCTGGTACGGTAACACCACCGCCTGGTCTCTGTGGGGAAACGCCAGCAACACCTCCGCTAACGATGAACGCTCCTCCGAGAAATACGCGGTAGGTGGACGTAGCCGTTACAACATGACTGACTATGACTACCTGTTTGGCCAGGCAAGCTGGCTGACTGACCGCTACAACGGCTATCGTCAACGCGATGTGTTCACCGCAGGTTATGGTCGTCAGTTCCTGAACGGTCCGGTTCATAGCTTCCGCTTCGAATTCGGTCCGGGTGTCCGTTATGACGAGTTCACCGACGGCGATACCAAAACGCAACCGCTCGGCTATGCGTCTGGTACCTACGCCTGGCAGATGACCGACAACACGAAGTTCACCCAGGGTGTTTCTGTGTTTGGCGCCGAGGACACAACGCTGAATTCTGAGACAGCGCTGAATGTGGACATCAACGAACACTTTGGCCTGAAAGTGGCCTATAACGTGACCTGGAACTCTTCGCCTCCAGAGACTGCGCCGGATCATACCGACCGCAGAACCACCGTTTCACTGGGCTATAAGATGTAATGCAGACGGGCCGATTATTTCGGCCCGTTTTTTATTTTCAGAAACTGTGCTGTTTTATATTAAACGCCGTTTTAAAATAATTGGTCCTCAAAAATCTTCTTAATTTCTTCATAATTCATCCTGGTCAGACCGCATTCTGTTTATTTGACACAAATTGATAATAACCAGGCGAGGCAAAAGGATGAACCAGCGTTATACTCAATACACAGGCATTTATTTGCCTTGAGAAGTATTGCATGTCTTCAGAAAGAGAATAATAGTATGAAAAAAATCAAAAATACTGCTGCAGCTATGGTGCTTTCTGCACTTTCGTTTGGTGTATTCGCTGCAGATGATGCCAGTCAGGTTGGAATGACTCGCGCTTCTGACGTTGAAGCCGGGTCAAACATCGCGCCGGGCGCGCCGTCTACCGGTCAATCAATGAATGACGCGTTTGATGTACATAAACTGGTAGCAGGTGAATGGTCCTGACAGGTAATTGTGTACGCCATTATTCCACCTGTATTTCGCCTTGACGAAAAACAGGTGGAATATCGATAACGTGTTTTATTCTGTACGCCGTTGCGTCAAATTCCCGCTTAGCCCCAAATCATCGCCGCCCAACGCAATAGCAGCATTGCACCGCAGATGGCAATTAAGACCAGCACCATTTTCCAGTGTTTGACGGCAAATCGTTTTGTTGGCATAACCTAATCCTTGTCTGTTGATGCCTTCAGTCTATCAAAATACGCGCTGTCGGGGACAGAAGGTTATGCCACATCACCGGTTGGGCTAGAACCAATGAAATCTCTCGGCAAGGATCAACGCTAAACCGGCAGCAGAAAGTATATTCAATATCACTACGGTTCTACTGGATACATTCATGTGATGCCTCATGGCTGTGTCAGGACCTGTTCAAGAATAGCTCAACAATCGGGTATTGCGAGCTCTGGCAGGCGATCGTGCCCTCATACGTTCAAACTGGTCGCAGAGGGTGCATACGCCCTGTCATTAGTGTTACCATTAGAAAGCCTGCCGTAAACCGGCATTATTCTGATTTTGGCAGGTGCAGGATGACGAGCCAATTTGACGATTGTTGGTCAGATGGTGTCGTAATCTCTTGTTAAACTATGATTATTTTCTTTGTATATGCTCTTATGTGTGGGGCATCACTGCAAATAAGGATATAAAATGCCTGTAATTACTCTTCCTGATGGCAGCCAACGCCATTTCGACCACGCCGTTAGCCCAATGGATGTTGCCCTGGACATCGGTCCTGGACTCGCGAAAGCGACCATCGCGGGCCGTGTGAACGGTGAGCTGGTTGATGCATCCGATCTGATCGAAAACGACGCGCAACTGTCTATCATCACCGCAAAAGATGAAGAAGGTCTGGAGATCATTCGTCACTCCTGTGCGCACCTGTTAGGTCATGCCATCAAACAGCTGTGGCCAAACACCAAAATGGCGATCGGCCCGGTTATCGACAACGGCTTCTACTACGACGTTGACCTTGACCACACCCTGACCCAGGAAGATATCGACGCGCTCGAGAAACGTATGCACGAGCTCGCCGAAACCAACTATGACGTCATTAAGAAGAAAGTCAGCTGGCACGAAGCGCGTGAAACCTTCGTGAAGCGTGGCGAGAGCTATAAAGTCTCTATTCTTGATGAGAACATTGCTCATGATGACAAGCCTGGCTTGTATCATCACCAGGAATACATCGACATGTGCCGCGGGCCGCACGTGCCGAACATGCGCTTCTGCCATCACTTCAAACTGATGAAAATTGCTGGCGCCTACTGGCGTGGCGATAGCAACAACAAGATGTTGCAGCGTATTTATGGTACCGCGTGGGCAGATAAAAAAGCCCTGAACGCCTACCTGCAGCGCCTGGAAGAGGCGGCGAAGCGTGACCACCGTAAAATCGGTAAACAGCTTGACCTGTACCATATGCAGGAAGAAGCACCGGGTATGGTCTTCTGGCATAACGACGGCTGGACTATTTTCCGTGAACTGGAAACCTTCGTGCGTTCCAAGCTGAAAGAGTACCAGTATCAGGAAGTGAAAGGTCCGTTCATGATGGACCGTGTGCTGTGGGAAAAAACCGGCCACTGGGACAACTACAAAGATGCGATGTTCACCACCTCTTCTGAGAACCGTGAATACTGCATCAAGCCAATGAACTGCCCGGGCCACGTTCAGATCTTTAACCAGGGTCTGAAATCTTACCGCGATCTGCCCCTGCGTATGGCAGAATTCGGTAGCTGCCACCGTAACGAGCCATCAGGTGCGCTGCACGGTCTGATGCGTGTTCGTGGCTTTACGCAGGATGATGCGCATATCTTCTGTACTGAAGATCAGGTACGTGATGAAGTTAACGCCTGTATTCGTATGGTCTACGATATGTACAGTACCTTTGGCTTCGAGAAGATCGTGGTCAAACTCTCAACGCGTCCGGAAAAACGTATCGGTAGCGATGAGACCTGGGATCGTGCAGAAGCGGATCTCGCCGTGGCGCTGGAAGAGAACGGAATTCCGTTTGAATACCAGCTGGGTGAGGGCGCCTTCTACGGTCCGAAAATTGAATTTACCCTGTATGACTGTCTCGACAGAGCTTGGCAGTGCGGCACAGTACAGCTGGACTTCTCCCTGCCTCAGCGTTTAAGCGCCTCTTATGTTGGCGAAGACAACGAGCGTCAGGTCCCTGTAATGATTCACCGTGCTATTCTTGGTTCTCTGGAGCGCTTCATTGGCATCCTGACCGAAGAGTTCGCGGGCTTCTTCCCAACCTGGCTTGCGCCGGTGCAGGTAGTGGTCATGAACATTACCGATTCTCAGGCGGATTACGTTAAAGAATTGACGCAGAAACTACAAAATGCGGGCATTCGCGTAAAAGCAGACTTGAGAAATGAGAAGATTGGCTTTAAAATCCGCGAGCACACTTTACGTCGTGTCCCGTATATGTTGGTCTGTGGTGATAAAGAGGTGGAAGCAGGCAAAGTTGCCGTTCGCACCCGCCGTGGTAAAGACCTGGGCAGCCTGGACGTAAGTGAAGTGATTGAGAAGCTGCAACAAGAGATTCGCAGCCGCAGTCTTCAACAACTGGAGGAATAAGGTATTAAAGGCGGAAAACGAGTTCAAACGGCACGTCCGAATCGTATCAATGGCGAGATTCGCGCCCAGGAAGTTCGCTTAACAGGTCTGGAAGGCGAGCAGCTGGGGATTGTGAGTCTGAGAGAAGCAATCGAAAAAGCTGAAGAAGCTGGAGTAGATTTAGTTGAAATCAGCCCTAACGCCGAACCGCCAGTTTGTCGTATCATGGACTACGGCAAGTTCCTTTATGAAAAAAGTAAGTCTTCTAAGGAACAGAAGAAGAAGCAAAAAGTTATCCAGGTTAAGGAAATTAAATTCCGTCCTGGTACCGACGATGGCGATTATCAGGTAAAACTCCGCAGCCTGATTCGCTTTCTGGAAGATGGCGATAAGGCCAAGATCACACTGCGTTTCCGCGGTCGTGAAATGGCCCACCAACAGATTGGTATGGAAGTGCTTAACCGCGTCCGTGACGATCTGAGTGAACTGGCAGTAGTCGAATCCTTCCCTACGAAGATCGAAGGCCGCCAGATGATCATGGTGCTCGCTCCTAAGAAGAAACAGTAAGGCCTTCAAGCAGCAAAATCTGTGGAGCCTTCGGGCCTCATAGGTTTTGCTCGCCTATGTTTCGTTTATTTAACAATGCGAAGTGGAAGTTATTAAAATGCCAAAAATTAAGACCGTACGCGGTGCTGCTAAGCGCTTCAAAAAAACCGGTAAAGGTGGTTTTAAGCACAAGCACGCTAACCTGCGTCACATTCTGACTAAGAAAGCTACCAAGCGTAAACGTCACCTGCGTCCAAAAGCCATGGTTTCTAAAGGCGATCTGGGCCTGGTTATCGCGTGCCTGCCGTACGCATAAGTCGTTAACGTTTAACTTTTTTAACTTAGAATAGATACAGGAGAGCACACATGGCTCGCGTAAAACGTGGTGTAATTGCACGTGCACGTCACAAGAAAATTTTGAAACAAGCTAAAGGCTACTACGGTGCGCGTTCACGCGTATACCGCGTTGCCTTCCAGGCTGTTATCAAAGCAGGTCAGTACGCTTACCGTGACCGTCGTCAGCGTAAGCGTCAGTTCCGTCAACTGTGGATTGCGCGTATCAACGCAGCAGCACGTCAGAACGGTATTTCTTACAGCAAATTCATCAACGGCCTGAAAAAAGCCTCTGTTGAAATCGACCGTAAGATCCTGGCTGACATCGCAGTATTCGACAAAGTCGCGTTCACCGCGCTGGTCGAAAAAGCGAAAGCAGCACTGGCATAAGCCAGTTGAGAGAGGGGGCCTGGCTCCCTCTTTTCATATACCCGTCATACTTCAAGCTGTACCTCCGTTGGCTGCGTTCGTTCCGAATTATTTAGGGTATAACCTTATCAGAAGATTGACTTTTATCCGTGCAGGCTTTTCAATAAGGTCTTAACGGTTTTTACCACACAAGGTAACGCAAGCATGAATGCTGCTATTTTCCGCTTCTTCTTTTACTTTAGCACCTGACTTCAGGAGGCTAGCGCGTGAAAGATGAAACGAAAAACAGCGCCAGATAAGCCTCCCGATGGAGGCTTTTTTTGTGCCTGAATTTGAGAGAATACGTCCACCAAATCGGTGTCTGTACCGACATAATGAGGAAAATCATGTCACATCTCGCAGAGCTGGTTGCCAGTGCAACAGCCGCCATTAATCAGGCCTCAGATGTTGCCGCGTTAGACAATGTCCGCGTCGAATATCTGGGTAAGAAAGGGCATCTGACCCTTCAAATGACTACCCTGCGTGAGTTGCCGCCGGAAGAGCGCCCGGCAGCCGGTGCGGTGATAAACGAAGCCAAAGAGCAGGTGCAACAGGCTCTGAACGCGCGTAAAGCGGCGCTGGAAAGTGCCGTGCTGAATGCGCGTCTGGCGGCAGAGACGATCGATGTTTCTCTGCCTGGGCGCCGCATCGAAAACGGTGGCCTGCATCCGGTGACTCGTACCATCGATCGTATTGAAAGTTTCTTCGGTGAGCTCGGCTTTACCGTGGCGACTGGCCCGGAAATCGAAGATGATTACCATAACTTCGACGCTCTGAACATTCCAGGCCATCATCCGGCACGTGCTGACCACGACACTTTCTGGTTCGACGCCACCCGTCTGCTGCGTACTCAGACCTCCGGCGTACAGATCCGTACCATGAAGGAGCAGGAACCCCCGATCCGTATCATTGCACCGGGCCGCGTCTACCGTAACGATTACGATCAGACCCACACCCCAATGTTCCACCAGATGGAAGGGCTGATCGTTGATAAAAACATCAGCTTCACCAACCTGAAAGGCACGCTGCACGACTTCCTGAACAACTTCTTTGAGGAAGATCTGCAGGTTCGTTTCCGTCCGTCCTATTTCCCGTTCACCGAACCGTCTGCGGAAGTGGACGTGATGGGCAAAAATGGCAAATGGCTGGAAGTGCTGGGCTGCGGCATGGTGCATCCGAACGTACTGCGCAACGTGGGTATCGACCCGGAAGTTTACTCCGGCTTTGCGTTTGGGATGGGCATGGAGCGTCTGACCATGCTGCGTTATGGCGTGACCGATTTGCGTGCATTCTTCGAAAACGATCTGCGTTTCCTCAAACAGTTTAAATAAGGGCAGGACAGAACAATGAAATTCAGTGAACTGTGGTTACGCGAATGGGTGAACACCACGCTGGACAGCGAAGCGCTTTCCAACCAGATCACCATGGCGGGTCTGGAAGTTGACGGTGTAGAGCCGGTTTCTGGCGCCTTCACCGGCGTGGTTGTGGGCGAAGTGGTTGAATGTGG
This sequence comes from Enterobacter cloacae subsp. cloacae ATCC 13047, assembly GCF_000025565.1. Lineage (NCBI taxonomy): Bacteria > Pseudomonadati > Pseudomonadota > Gammaproteobacteria > Enterobacterales > Enterobacteriaceae > Enterobacter > Enterobacter cloacae. The sequence continues at coordinate 2,466,546 of NC_014121.1, read as the reverse complement.
TCAGCATCCTAACGCTGACAAATTGCGCGTCACCAAAGTTAATGTGGGTGGCGATCGTCTGCTGGATATCGTCTGCGGCGCGCCAAACTGCCGTCAGGGCCTGAAAGTGGCCGTGGCGACTGTCGGCGCTGTGCTGCCGGGCGATTTCAAAATTAAAGCGGCCAAACTGCGCGGCGAGCCGTCTGAAGGCATGCTGTGCTCGTTCTCCGAGCTGGGTATTTCCGACGATCACAACGGCATTATTGAACTGCCGCTGGATGCGCCAATCGGCACCGATATCCGCGAATACCTGAAGCTCGATGACAACACCATCGAAATCAGCGTGACGCCAAACCGTGCAGACTGCTTAGGGATTATCGGCGTGGCTCGCGATGTTGCGGTGCTGAACCAGACCGAACTGAACGCGCCGGAAATCGCCCCGGTTGCTGCTACCATCAGCGACGTGCTGCCTATTCAGGTAGACGCGCCTGAGGCCTGCCCACGCTACCTCGGTCGTGTAGTGAAAGGTATCAACGTCAAAGCGCCAACCCCGCTGTGGATGAAAGAAAAACTGCGTCGCTGCGGTATCCGTTCTATCGATGCGGTTGTTGACGTGACCAACTATGTTCTGCTGGAACTGGGCCAGCCAATGCACGCGTTCGATAAAGATCGTATCGACGGCGGGATTATCGTGCGTATGGCGAAAGAGGGTGAAAACCTGGTTCTGCTGGACGGCAGCGAAGCAAAACTGAATGCCGACACGCTGGTGATTGCCGATCACGGTAAGGCGCTGGCGATGGGCGGCATCTTCGGTGGCGAACACTCTGGCGTGAACGATGAAACGCAAAACGTTCTGCTGGAATGTGCCTTCTTCAGCCCGCTCTCTATTACCGGTCGCGCACGTCGTCATGGTCTGCACACCGATGCCTCTCACCGCTACGAGCGCGGCGTTGACCCGGCGCTGCAGTACAAAGCGATGGAACGTGCGACCCGTCTGCTGATCGACATCTGCGGCGGCGAAGCGGGCCCGGTTATTGATGTGACCAACGAAAACACCCTGCCGAAGCGCGCGACCATTACCCTGCGTCGCAGCAAATTGGATCGCCTGATTGGCCACCACGTTGCCGATGCACAGGTCACCGATATTCTGAAGCGTCTGGGTTGCGACGTGACGGAAGGACAGGACGAGTGGAAAGCCGTTGCGCCATCATGGCGTTTCGACATGGAGATTGAAGAAGATCTGGTGGAAGAAGTGGCCCGCGTCTACGGCTACAACAACATCCCTGACGAGCCGGTACAGGCCGGTCTGGTGATGGGCTCCCACCGTGAAGCCGATCTCTCCCTGAAGCGTGTGAAAACCATGCTGAACGACAAAGGTTATCAGGAAGTGATCACCTACAGTTTTGTCGATCCTAAGCTGCAGCAGCTGATCCATCCAGGCCAGGAAGCGCTGATCCTGCCAAGCCCGATCTCCAGCGAGATGTCGGCAATGCGCCTGTCTCTGTGGACCGGCCTGCTGGGCACGATTGTCTACAACCAGAATCGTCAGCAAAACCGTGTGCGAATTTTCGAAAGCGGTTTGCGCTTTGTGCCGGATAATCAGGCAAATTTAGGCATCCGTCAGGATCTCATGCTGGCTGGCGCCATCAGCGGTAATCGCTATGAAGAGCACTGGGACCTGGCAAAAGGCACGGTTGATTTCTACGATATGAAGGGCGATCTGGAAGCAATTCTCGATCTGACCGGTAAATTATCTGAAATTAAATTCCGTGCAGAAGCCATTCCGGCGCTCCATCCGGGTCAAAGTGCGGCTATCTATTTAGCGGGCAAACGCATTGGTTTTATTGGCGTTGTTCATCCTGAGCTGGAACGTAAACTGGACCTGAACGGCCGTACCATCGTGTTTGAGCTGGAATGGAGTCCGGTTGCAGACCGCGTGATTCCACAGGCGCAGGACGTCTCTCGCTTCCCGGCAAACCGCCGTGATATCGCGGTTGTGGTCGCTGAAAACGTGCCTGCAGCAGATATTTTGGCCGAGTGTAAGAAAGTTGGCGTAAATCAGGTAGTTGGCGTAAACTTATTTGACGTGTACCGCGGCAAGGGCGTAGCAGAAGGTTTCAAGAGCCTCGCTATCAGCCTTATCCTTCAGGATACCAGCCGTACACTCGAAGAAGAGGAGATTGCCGCTACCGTCGCCAAATGTGTAGAGGCATTAAAAGAGCGATTCCAGGCATCATTGAGGGATTGAACCTATGGCGCTTACAAAAGCTGAAATGTCAGAATATCTGTTTGATAAGCTTGGGCTTAGCAAACGGGATGCCAAAGAGCTGGTAGAGCTGTTTTTCGAAGAGATCCGTCGTGCTCTGGAAAATGGTGAGCAGGTAAAACTCTCCGGCTTTGGCAATTTTGATTTGCGAGACAAAAACCAACGTCCGGGCCGTAACCCGAAGACGGGGGAAGATATTCCCATTACAGCCCGCCGCGTGGTGACCTTCAGACCCGGACAGAAGTTAAAAAGCCGTGTCGAAAACGCAACGCCCAAAACAGAGTAATATGAACTAACTAAAAAGGCCGCTCTCGCGGCCTTTTTTCTTTGCTCTCGCTGGCAAACCCGCCGTAAAATCAATTACATCTCACGCTAATAAAACCGTACACATGCTTGATTTTGCCCATCGCCAACAGCGTTCCGATCGACGCCGCCTGCTTTTGCTGGTGCTGCTGCTTTTTGTTGCCGCCGGTTTCAGCCTGTGTGCCGGCGACCAGTGGCTAAGCCCGGCACGCTGGTTTGGTCCTGAAGGGCAGCTTTTCGTCTGGCAAATTCGTCTGCCGCGCACGCTGGCGGTGATCCTGGTCGGTGCCGCGCTGGCGCTCTCAGGCACCATTATGCAGGCGTTGTTTGAAAACCCTCTGGCAGAGCCGGGGCTGCTCGGTGTCTCAAATGGCGCCGGTGTAGGGCTGATTGCCGCGGTGATGCTCGGCGGTGGGGCGCTTTCCCCCCTGGGGCGTTAGCCTAAGCGCCATTCTCGGGGCATTGCTGATCACCCTCATTCTTCTGCGCTTCGCACGACGCCATTTATCAACCAGTCGGCTGCTGCTTGCCGGGGTTGCGTTGGGGATCATCTGCAGCGCGTTGATGACCTGGGCGGTCTACTTCTCCACCTCGTTCGATCTGCGTCAGCTGATGTACTGGATGATGGGCGGGTTTGGCGGCGTAGACTGGCGGCAGGGCTGGCTGATGGTGCTGCTGGTCCCGGTCATACTGTGGGCGGGCATGCAGTCGCAGCCGCTGAATATTCTCGCTCTTGGTGAAACCTCAGCCCGCCAGCTCGGGATGCCGATTGGCGTCTGGCGCAACGCGCTGGTGATTGCAATCGGCTGGCTGGTGGGAGTGAGCGTGGCGCTGGCGGGGGCGATTGGCTTTATCGGGCTGGTTATCCCGCACATGCTGCGTCTGTGTGGCACCACCGACCATCGAATCTTACTTCCCGCCTCGGCAGTGGCCGGTGCGGCAACGCTGCTGGTGGCGGATATCATCGCCAGGCTCGCCCTGAACGCCGCTGAGTTGCCCATCGGTGTGGTCACCGCCACGCTGGGCGCGCCGGTGTTTATCTGGCTACTATTAAAAGCTGGACGTTAAATCGATAACCTGAGGAAATGCTATGCAGTCTGATATTCTGAATACCGAAGTGACCACCATCGACGGGGACAAAACCACCCTGGAACGCTACAAAGGCAACGTGTTGCTCATTGTGAACGTGGCCTCCAAATGTGGTCTGACGCCGCAGTACGAGCAGCTGGAGAACATTCAGAAAGCCTGGGAGAAAGACGGCTTTATCGTGCTGGGCTTCCCGTGCAATCAGTTCCTGGGTCAGGAGCCGGGCAGCGAAGAGGAGATCAAAACGTTTTGCAGCACCACCTATGGCGTGACGTTCCCGATGTTCAGCAAAATTGATGTGAATGGCGAAAATCGTCACCCGCTGTACGCCAAACTGGTGGCCGCCGCGCCGACCGCCGTGGCACCGGAAGGCAGTGGCTTTTACGAGCGTATGGCCAGCAAAGGGCGAGCACCGCTCTATCCGGACGACATCCTGTGGAATTTCGAAAAATTCCTGATTGGTCGTGACGGCCAGGTCGTTCAGCGTTTTTCTCCGGATATGACGCCTGAAGATCCTATCGTCATGGAGTCAATCAAGCTGGCGCTGGCGAAATAATGACGCAGCTGATGCAGCTCACGGACGTTGCCGAGACGGGGCGTCTGGAGCCGGTGACGGCGGCCATCCGTGCAGGTGAAATCCTGCATCTGGTGGGGCCGAACGGGGCAGGGAAGAGTACGCTGCTGGCGCGCATGGCGGGGCTGACAGTCGGGCCAGGCTCGATCACCTTGCTCGATAGCCCCCTGAGTGACTGGTCGGCGGTCGCGCTGGCGCACCGGCGGAGCTACCTTGTTCAGCAGCAGGTCCCGCCGTTTGCGATGCCGGTCTGGCACTATCTGATGCTGCATCTGCACGATAAACAGCAGACCGCGCTGCTCACCGAAGTGGCGGCGGCGTTGGGGTTAGAGGACAAACTTTCCCGGCATGCCAGCCAGCTTTCCGGTGGCGAGTGGCAGCGCGTCCGTCTGGCGGCGGTGATCCTTCAGATCCATCCGGCGGGCAACCCTCACGGGCGACTGTTGTTGCTGGACGAGCCGATGAGTGGTCTGGACGTGGCGCAACAGGCGGCGCTGGACACGCTCCTCAGCGCGCTGTGTCGACAAGGCATTGCCGTGGTGATGAGCAGCCATGACCTGAACCATACGCTGCGCCATGCGCACAGCGTCTGGCTTCTGGCGCGCGGGAAGATGATTGCCAGCGGCACGCGTGATAGCGTCCTTACGCCGCCAAATCTCGCTCGTGCTTACCATATGCCGTTCCGCAGGCTGGATATCGAAGGGCATAAGATGCTGATTTCTACCGCACACGAGTAACCGTTTCTTGCCTGTTAGCGCCATTGCACGCTAAATTACGAAAAGAATAAAAAAAGCAGAGGATTCGTCTGGACATGCGATTCTGGTTTCTCATGGTGGCAGCGTTATTTCTTGCGGGATGCAGTAGCCATCGCGCACCGCCGCCTAACCCACGACTTTCAGATTCAATCACCGTGATTGCCAGCCTGAACGATCAGCTGAGCAACTGGCGCGGGACACCGTATCGCTACGGTGGCATGAGTCGCGGTGGGGTGGATTGCTCCGGCTTCGTGCTGATGACGTTCCGGGATAAGTTTGATTTGCAGCTTCCACGCGAAACGCGCAAACAGGCTGAAATCGGTACCGAAATTGATAAAGATGAGTTGTTACCCGGCGACCTGGTTTTTTTCAAAACCGGCTCGGGTGAAAGTGGTCTGCATGTTGGCATTTATGATACGGATAACCAGTTTATTCATGCCTCGACCAGTCGTGGGGTGATGCGTTCTTCCCTCGATAATGTTTACTGGCGTAAAAATTTCTGGCAGGCACGACGTATTTAGTCCGCCACCGACCACGCATTTCTGACGGCATGGCACAATTAAACCATGCCGTTTTTTTGCAAATAAGATGATTAAAGTTAAATTTACAACAAATTACTTATGTCCTTATGTGTCTGTTTTATCTAAAACTGGCTATTACGCAGCAACCAGGATAAGATTATTTTAGATTCAGGGATAAATCTGAAAATTAATACGGATCTAATGAAATTAAACTTATTAAAATCAAGACAGTGGAATTGTGTCAGCAATTGCTCCAGGATGTCCTCTCTCATCTTTAATGCGGGGCGAGTGCAATGATTATTACGTTAGATAATGCCTACCAGTCTGAGCTGTTGCTCCAGCCTGCCCGCAATAATGCCGGTGAGCTTAAAGGATTAGAGGTGACGGTTAACTTTACTGGCGTCGGCAGCGTTGTACGGATCCCCACTGAACTCGTTATCCCACGTCTGACGCCGGCAGAAGAGTTAGCGCTGTTTCAAGAAAAACTGCAATTGCTTGATACCTGCAAACTGTTTTTTATTCAGCATCAGTTAATTGCATGGATCAATATTACACCTGTAATAGTTGAGTTTTTATTAAGTAATGGGAACGCTGTTTCAATACTTGAGCGTTATCCGTTTCTTGAGTTTACTGTTAATGAGAATTATCCAGGTTTAAATAACGGAAAAGACGATCCTGAACTGGCGAGAATGGCGATTCATTTTCCGCTAGTGCTGGCAAACTTTGGTGCCGGTGAAGCCTCGCTTAAAGCCGTTTATGATGGTTTGTTTAAACGTGTCATTCTGGACAAAGGGTTTATCCAGCAGCACGCGGCAGCGCTTTCTTTTGAGCCCTTTATGCGCGCTATTCTGTGGCAAATAACGTCACATTGTCAGTCTGTGCTCGTCGCCGGTATTGACGATCATGCCCTGTTGCAGCGCGTTTTATCCTTCAATTTTGGTGCCATGCAGGGGGCGCTGTGGCCTGCCGTAACTGCAGAGCGCGTCACCACGCTGGTTCAGTGATAACCCTTTCTTTCGCCCGTGTTTAAGTCCGGGTAAACCCTCTACACTAAAAGCAGGAGGACTTATGACCCTGTCTTTTACTGCGCACTGGCATGACGAGTTGCCGGGTTTTTATACCGCACTCAAACCAACACCATTACATCATTCCCGTCTTGTCTGGCATAACGATTCGCTGGCGAACGACCTGGCTATCCCACCGGAAATGTTCCAGCCTTCAGACGGCGCGGGCGTCTGGGGAGGGGAAACGCTGCTCGATGGCATGCAGCCCCTCGCTCAGGTCTATAGCGGACACCAGTTTGGCGTCTGGGCGGGACAGCTGGGGGACGGCCGTGGGATCCTGCTCGGCGAACAACAGCTCCCCGGCGGAGAGACGGTCGACTGGCACCTGAAAGGGGCGGGTCTCACACCCTATTCACGCATGGGCGACGGGCGCGCGGTACTGCGCTCAACCATCCGTGAAAGTCTGGCGTCGGAAGCGATGCATGCGCTGGGTATTCCCACCACGCGCGCGCTGACGATAGTGACCAGTGACACCCCGGTGGTCCGCGAAACGGTAGAAAAAGGCGCGATGCTGATGCGCATTGCGCAAAGCCATCTGCGTTTCGGCCATTTTGAACACTTTTATTATCGCCGCGAGCCGGAAAACGTACGCCAGCTTGCCGATTACGCCATCCGACGGCACTGGCCGCAGTTACAGGACGAGGCCGACAAATACCACCTCTGGTTCCGGGATGTGGTTGCCCGCACGGCAATCATGATTGCCCGCTGGCAGTCCGTAGGCTTTGCTCATGGCGTGATGAACACCGACAACATGTCAATTCTGGGGCTGACCTTTGATTACGGTCCGTTTGGTTTTCTCGATGACTATCAGCCGGGGTATATCTGCAACCACTCGGACTATCAGGGGCGCTACAGCTTTGACAATCAGCCGGCGGTGGGGCTGTGGAATCTGCAGCGTCTGGCGCAATCCCTGTCGCCGTTTATCGACGTTGATGCCCTGAATGATGCGCTCGACGGCTATCAGGAGACATTGCTGCGCGAATACGGCACGCTGATGCGCAACAAGCTGGGGCTGATGACGCAGGAGAAGGGCGATAACACTATTCTGAATGGCTTGTTTGCGCTCATGGCGCGTGAGGGCAGCGACTATACCCGTACCTTCCGTATGCTCGGCCAGACAGAGCAGCATAGCGCTGCCTCACCGCTGCGCGATGAGTTTATCGACCGACAGGCGTTTGACGACTGGTTTGCCACTTACCGCGCGCGCCTGCAACAAGAGCAGGTGGATGACGCGACCCGGCAGGCGCAGATGAACGCGGCGAACCCGGCGATGGTCTTGCGCAACTGGCTGGCGCAGCGGGCGATTGAGCAGGCGGAGCAAGGTGAATATGCGGAATTACACCGGCTGCACGTAGCGTTGCGCACGCCGTTTGCCGACCGGGACGACGATTATGTCAGCCGCCCGCCTGACTGGGGCAAGCGGCTGGAGGTCAGCTGCTCAAGCTAATGTTATGGCCGGGAAGCACAGGCTTGCCTGGCCGATACGTCACTGGGCGACCCACCCGCCGTCCATATTCCATGCCGCGCCCCGCACGTGCACGGCGCTGTCGCTACATAAAAACAGCGCCAGTTCACCCAGCTGTTCTGGCGTAACAAACTCTCCTGATGGCTGTTTCTCCGCAAGCAACTGCTCGCGCGCCCGATCCGCAGGCACACCTTCTGCGATACGTTTGTCGATCTGCTGCTGAACCAGCGGCGTAAGTACCCATCCCGGGCAGATGGCGTTAGCAGTAATACCGGTGCGGGCAGTCTCCAGCGCCAGGGATTTTGTAAAACCGACCACCCCATGCTTGGCGGCGACATAGGCTGACTTCTCTTTTGACGCCACCAGCCCATGCACGGAGGCGATATTAATGATGCGTCCCCAGTTTTTCTCGCGCATTGCAGGCAGCGCCAGTCGGCTGGTGTGAAACACCGACGACAGGTTAATGGCAATAATGTCGTTCCATTTCTCCACCGGGAACGCCTCAACCGGGGCGACATGCTGTATGCCGGCATTATTGATAAGAATATCCACCCCGCCGAACTGCGTGTCGGCGTAGCGCATCATCGCATCGATTTGCAGGGCGTCACGCAGATCTGCATCGTGATAGCCCGGTTTTTTCCCCAGCCGGGCGATCTCTTCTCTTGCTGCGTCACTGTCGCCAAAACCGTTGAGGATCAGCTGCGCTCCGGCCTTTGCCAGTACGCGGGCGATGCCCAGACCAATACCGCTGGTCGAGCCGGTCACCAGCGCCGTTTTACCGTTCAGATTCATTTTATTCTCCTTACACAATGCCGGTGAGATAGAACACGGCAATGACAAAAAGCACCGCCAGACTTTTGATGATCGTGATGGCGAAAATACCGCCATAGGCCTGACGATGGCTAAGACCGGTGATGGCCAGCAGCGTAATCACCGCGCCGTTATGGGGGAGTGTATCCATGCCACCGCTGGCCATAGAAGCCACCCGGTGCAGGACCTCCAGCGGAATATTCGCGGCATGGGCGGCGGCGACAAAGCTGTCTGCCATGGCCGCCAGCGCAATGCTCATCCCACCTGAAGCCGAACCGGTGATCCCGGCGAGAACGGTCACGCTGATCGCTTCATTCAGTAACGGGTTCGGAATAGCCGCCAGCGCGTGGGATAAGACCAGAAAGCCGGGCAGGGCGGCGATAACTGCACCGAAACCATATTCCGAGGCGGTATTCATCGCCGCCAGGATCGCGCCGCTCACTGCCGTCCGGCTGCCTTCCGCCAGACGTCCCCGGATGTTGCGAAAGCCAAAGATCAGCACCAGCACGATACCGGAAATCAGCGCAGCTTCCACGGCCCAGATGGCGGTGATCTTGCTGACCTCGGTCACAATCGGCTTTGCCAGTCCGGGCAGGGTCAGCTCGTGGCTGGTGCCATACCAGCCGGGGATCCAGCGGGTAAACAGCAGGTTGAGGATCCCCACCACCAGCAGGGGGGAAATCGCAATCAGCGGATGGGGAAGGTTAATGTTGTCCGGCGTTTCCGGTTCGTTTTTCAGATCCGTGCCGTAACCTTCATTGTTATTTAGCGCTTTCCGCCGCTGGCGCTCCAGCCAGAGCAGGCCAAAGCAGATAATAAACAGCGAGCCAATCAGCCCCAGCCAGGGGGCAGCCCAGGCATTAGTGCCGAAGAAGCTGGTGGGGATAATATTCTGGATCTGCGGCGTGCCGGGCAGGGCGTCCATGGTGAACGAGAACGCCCCCAGCGCCACGGTCGCCGGGATCAGCCGTTTGGGGATCCCGCTCTGGCGAAACAGTTCGGCGGCGAAAGGATAAACGGCAAACGCCACCACAAAGAGCGACACGCCGCCGTAGGTTAACAGTGCGCAGACCAGCACAATCACCGGAATGGCGTGGCGGCGGCCAAGGATTTGAATCGCTGCGGCAACAATGGAGCGTGAGAAGCCGGAGAGTTCAATCAGCTTGCCAAACACGGCGCCCAGCAGGAACACCGGGAAGTAGAGCTTGACGAAGCCCACCATCTTTTCCATAAACAGGCCGGTAAACGTCGGGCCGACAGCGCCCGGGTCGGTTAACAGCACGGCACCCAGCGCCGCAATGGGCGCAAAAAGAATAACGCTATATCCGCGATAGGCCGCCAGCATCAGCAGCGCCAGCGCCGCCAGGGCAATTAACACACTCATTGCGACTCCTTACTGTTGTTATATTCGGGTATTCACGAGAGGTTTAACGCTCGACGGTCAGCGCAATGCCTTGCCCGCCGCCTATGCACAGAGTGACCAGCCCTTTTTTGGCGTCACGGCGCTGCATCTCATGCAGCAGCGTCACAAGGATCCGACAGCCGGATGCACCAATCGGATGGCCCAGCGCGATAGCGCCACCGTTAACGTTCACCTTGCGCGCATCCCAGCCAAGCAGGTTACCAACCGCCAGCGCCTGCGCGGCAAAAGCTTCGTTGGCTTCGATGAGATCCACCTCATCCAGCGTCCAGCCTGCCCGCGCCAGCGCGGTCTGGCAGGCGCTGACGGGGCCGATGCCCATTACGGACGGGTCAACCCCGGTAACGGCGTAGCTCACGATCCGGCCCAGCACCGGTAGTCCGCTCGCCCGCGCTTTTTCTTCGCTCATCAGCAACACCGCGGCGGCGCCATCGTTCAGGGTGGAGGCATTCCCCGCCGTGACCGTGCCGTCCTCCTGGCGAAACGCGGGGCGTAGTTGCGCAAGCTGTTCTGCGGTGGTTCCTGGCCGGGGTTGTTCGTCATGACGAATCACCAATGGCGGCTTCTTGCCCTGTTTCACCGTTACAGGGGTAATCTCGGCCTCAAAGCGAGCAGATTCGATGGCAGACGCCGCCTTTTGCTGTGACCCGGCGGCGAAGGCATCCTGCTGTTCGCGTGAAATGCCGTACTGCCGGGCGACGTTTTCCGCAGTGATCCCCATGTGGTAATCGTTAAACGCATCCCACAGGCCGTCGACGATCATGCTGTCCTGCAGGCCTGTGTGGCCAAAACGCAGCCCGGAACGGGCGCCATCCAGTAGGTAAGGGGCATTGCTCATGCTCTCCTGACCGCCCGCGATCACCACCTCTGCGTCTCCACAGCGGATAGCCTGTGCCGCAAGCTGTACCGCCTTCAGCCCCGCGCCGCAGACCAGATTGACCGTGGTGGCAGGGGTACTGACGGGCAGTCCGGCGGCGATAGCCGTCTGACGTGCCGGGTTTTGTCCGCAGCCTGCCGTCAGCACCTGCCCAAAAATCAGTTCGTCTGTGTCACCTGCCGAAAGCGAGCTCTCCTCAAGCAGGCGGCGCACCGCGACAGCACCAAGTTCAACGGCGGAAAGGGGAGAGAGCGAACCGCGAAAACTGCCAATCGGCGTTCGCGTTGCCCCGACTATCATGACGTTTTTCATGTTGAGTCCTCAGCTAAAGCGCATTTCGCGAACGTCGTCCGCCACGATGATTTTTCCGGCAGTTTTGCTGACGATCTCGTCAATGCCGACGCCGGGGGCGTATTCACGCAGAATGAACGCACCGTCTTTAATTTCCAGCAGGGCCAGGTCGGTTAACACCCGGCGGATGCAGCCCACGCCGGTGAGCGGTAGCGTGCAGCGCGACAGCAGTTTGGACTCACCGCTCTTCGACGCGTGGGTCATCACGACAATGATGTTCTGCGCCCCGGCGACAAGATCCATGGCGCCGCCCATGCCTTTCACCATCTTTCCGGGGATCATCCACGAGGCGATGTTGCCTTCCATGTCCACCTCAAACGCCCCGAGCACCGTGAGGTCGACGTGACCCCCCCGGATCATGGCGAAGGACTGGGCCGAGTCGAAAATGGCGGCACCGGTTCGCGCGGTGACGGTCTGCTTACCGGCGTTAATCATGTCGGCATCAAGGCTCTGCGCATCGGGAAATTCCCCCATCCCCAGCAGTCCGTTTTCTGACTGGAGCATCACGTCCATGCCGGCGGGGATGTAGTTCGCCACCAGCGTCGGGATACCGATCCCCAGGTTGACGTAGTAACCGTCGCGCAGCTCACGGGCGACGCGCATGGCCATCTGTTCGCGGGTTAACATGGTCAGACTCCCTCTGCGCGCAGCGTGCGCTGTTCAATGCGTTTCTCAAACTGGCCGACAATCAGCCTGTCGACATAAATTCCCGGGGTATGAATGGCGGACGGCGGCAGCTCACCCGGCGGGACAATCTCTTCCACCTCCACCACGGTTATCCGTCCTGCGGTGGCCATTAGCGGGTTGAAATTTTGCGCGGTGTGGCGGTAGATAACGTTGCCGTACCAGTCCGCTTTCCAGCCTTTGATCAGCGCAAAATCGCCTGTAATGGCCTCTTCAAGGATGTAGTGCTTACCGGCAAACTGACGTACCTCTTTCCCGGCGGCCACGGGCGTGCCATAGCCGGTGGCCGTGTAAAATGCCGGAATACCGGCCCCGCCCGCGCGCACCTTTTCGGCCAGCGTGCCCTGGGGCGTCAGCTCAACCTCCAGCTCGCCGCTCAGCACCTGCTGTTCGAACAGCGCGTTCTCGCCGACGTAAGACGCCACCACCTTCCGCACCTGGCGCGTCTCCAGCAGCAGCCCGAGCCCGAAACCATCCACGCCGCAGTTGTTCGATACCACCGTCAGGCCCTGCACCTGACGGCGTTTGACTTCCGCAATCAGATTTTCAGGAATACCGCACAGGCCAAAGCCGCCCGCCAGCAATGTCATCCCGTCCGCCAGCCCCTCCAGCGCCTGCGCATAGCTGCCGACGCGTTTATCCAGTCCTGCCATAGCCATCCCTCCTGTTGTCCGTGGCGGTATCATTGGGGGCGACGACTCTTTTGTTAATTTTGAATTTGTGACTCACTCATTTGGTTTTTTTATTAATTTTCTGTTAACTAAATTTTTTCAATTAGTTAACAGGATGAAAAATGAGAATGAGTGTCAAACAGTTACGCGCGTTTTTAGCGGTAGCTCACACTCTCAATTTTGCGCACGCCAGCGAACGGTTAAATCTTTCTCAGCCTGCCCTCAGCCTGACGATTAAAGGGCTGGAGGATGCGCTGGGGGGCCCGCTGCTGCAGCGAAGCACGCGTAAGGTCACCCTGACGCAGGAGGGCGAAACCTTTTTACCGATGGCGCGGCAGCTGCTGGCTGACTGGGATAACGTGGAAGAGGCAATGCACCAGTGCTTTACGTTGCAGCGCGGCAAAATCTCGGTCGCGGCCATGCCGTCGTTTGCGGCTAACGTCCTGCCGGAGGTGCTGAAAGCGTTTCGCGATCGCCATGCCGGGATCAACGTCACCGTGCATGATGTCATCAACGAACAGGTGATTGAGATGGTGCGGGAAGGGCGGGTCGAGATGGGGATCGCCTTTGAACCAGCGCCGACGCATAACCTGCTGTTTACGCCGCTGGGCCTCGACCGGTTTGTCGCCATTGTGCCGAAAGCGTCCCCCCTTGCGGTGAAAAAACGCCTTTCCTGGAATGAACTGCTGACGCTGGATTTCATTACCCTGCAGCGCCCCTCGGCGGTGCGCCTGATGATGGAAGAGGAGCTGGCCCGTAGCGGCCGCAAGCTGGAGGTGGCGCTGGAGAGCCATCAGCTGGTGACGGTAGGAAGGATGGTCGCCAGCGGGCTGGGCGGCAGTGCCGTACCGGCGCTGTGCGAGGCGCAGATGACATCGCTGGGTGCGGTCTGTATTCCGCTGGACAGCCCGCCGATAGAAAAATGTATCGGGGTGATCCATCCAGGGCACACGCAGCTCTCAAAAGCGGCGCATGCCTTGCTGGAAACCCTGAAAGATTTTTATCAGCCCGATCAGGGGGCGAGAAATACCTGAGGTGCAGCATGAGCCGGGTGTCGGCCAACCTGCACCTGCGCGCCGTACCAGCGCGTCAGCGTATCGGCCTGCAGAACCGCCTCCGGGGCCCCCTGAGCGACCATTTTGCCGTTATGTAACAGCAGGATCCGATCCGCCCACAGCGCCGCCAGATTGAGATCGTGCAGCACCACACAGACATGCAAATGCCCCCGACGGGTCAGGGAAGAGAGCAGGCGCAGCAGATGCTGCTGGTGGTAAAGATCCAGCGCGGACGTGGGTTCATCCAGAAACAGCCAGCCGCGCGGCGCACCGTCGCACCAGAGCTGTGCCAGCGCGCGGGCGAGTTGGACGCGTTGCTGCTCCCCGCCGGAGAGCGCCGCAAACTGCCTGCCCGCCAGCGGTAAACAGCCGGAGATAGCCATCACCTCCTCAATCACCGACGCCTCAGGGCGGCGCGTCCACGGCGCTCGCCCCATCCCGATCACCGCTTCTACCGGCCAGTCGAATCCGAGCTGGGTATTCTGGCGCATGACCGCCCGGTAGCGGGAGAGTCTGTCCGGCGGCCAGGCCGCAAGCGGCGTTCCTGCAAGACTGCACCGTCCGCTCGCGGGTTTGAGATAGCCGGTAAGCAGGCGTAACAAGGTCGATTTTCCGGCACCGTTGGGGCCAATCAACGCCACCAGTTCGCCCTGAGAGAGGGTCAGCGACACGTCGTCGATCAGCGTCCGTTGCCCGGCGTGAAAGACCATATTTTCCGCACAGTAGCGTTCAGCCATGCGCACCTCCGCGACGAAAGATAAGCCACAGGAACCACGGCGCACCGAGAAGACTGGTCAATAAACCGACCGGCATTTCCGCCGGGGCGACCAGGGTGCGTGCCAGCGTATCGGCAGCCAGCAACAGTAACGCACCGGCCAGCACCGAGCCGGGGATCACCGCCCGGTGGTCGGCCCCCAGCCACATGCGCACCAGGTGTGGCACCACAAGGCCAACAAAGCCGATGACGCCGCTGACGGCCACCGCGGCGGCCACCAGCAGGGCGCTGCACAGCAGCAGGAGCCGCTGTACAACGGCCACCTCCACCCCGAGGTAGTGCGCCTCTTCCTCGCCAAGCTGCAGCAAATTAAGTGCGCCAGCCAGGCGCCAGATAACCAGCACGGTGGGAACCATCAGCGAACAGACGGCCAGCAGCGTTGACCACTGGGCCTGGCCGAGGCTGCCCATGCCCCAGAGTGAGAGCTGGCGAAGCTGGGCATCATTACTGAGCCATGACAGCACGCCGACGGCCGCCCCGCACAGGGCATTGATGGCAATCCCCACCAGCAGCAGTCGCGACAGGGAACTGTCACGCTGCCGGCTGAGCAGGAAAATGACGAATGTGGCGGCCAGCGCGCCGAGAAACGCCGCCAGCATCGGGGCGTACAGCATCACCAGCGCGGGCAGCGAGAGCGGAATAACCACCCACAGCGCGACGGCGAGTGCTGCGCCGCTGCTGATCCCCAGCAGGCCCGGATCGGCCAGCGGGTTACGAAACAGTCCCTGCATCACACAGCCCGCCAGCGCCAGTGAGCCGCCGATTGCCAGCGCCAGCAGCACGCGGGGCAGGCGGATTGTCAGCCAGATCTGACGCAGCGCGTCGTCGCTGCCGCTCCACAGCAGGCTGACCGGCAGGCGCAACGCGCCCACACCGCTGGCCGCCAGCGTCATGACGGCCAGCAGCGCGGCCAGCAACCACAATGCCAGTACGGCGCGTCGGGACATCAGGGCAATTGCTCCGCTTTACGGCGTAACTGCTGGATGGCCTGTGGCGTTCGCACGCTAAAGCCCAACAGCGCCATATCGTCGATGGCCAGCATCTGCCGGTGACGTCCCGCTGGAGTTTGCGCCAGACCGGGTAGTTGCCATACCGCATCCGCCCCACCCAGAGCGTTCACGCCATCCTGCGAGATCACCACCAGGTCGGGCTGACTGGCGATAACGCCTTCCTGAGACAGCGGCTGATAGCGAGTGAAGCCCTGCATCGCGTTCTGCAGACCTGCCGCACGAATGGCAGCATCCGCTGCGGTTTGTTGCCCGGCGGCCATCGCGGTCATCCCGCCGTGGTTGAGAATAAACAGCACCCGTTTATTGAGCGGTGACACGGGAAGCGCCGACAGCGCCTGACGCAGCGAGTTGCGCAGGGTTTTCCCTTCTGCCTCGCGGTGTGTCGCCTCAGCGATAACCCGAACCTTTTCATCGATAACGTTGAGGTCATTGCCTGCCGGAACGGTGATCACCCTGACGTGACTTTGCTCTACCTGTTTTAACGCCAGAGACGGCTGTGCCTGTGCACTGGCCAGCACCAGCGTGGGGCGCATGGACAAAATGCCTTCGGCATTCAGCTGGCGCAGATAGCCCACGTCCGGCAGCGTGTTCGCCGCCTGTGGCCATTGGCTGGTGCTGTCGCGTGCCACCAGCGAAGATGCCGCGTTGAGCGCATAGACAATCTCGGTGACGTCGCCGCCGAGCGCGACGATTTTCTCCTGCGGCGCAGCAAATGCCAGCAGCGGCAGGGCGCTGATCAGGGCAAGCCATTTTTTCATGCGGCCAGCCCTTTTGCCGTTAAGGCGTCGATCTGGCTGCGCCACTGACTCTGCTCGGGTTCGCCTTCGCTCCGCTGGCCGTACAGCTGG
Organism: Enterobacter cloacae subsp. cloacae ATCC 13047; assembly: GCF_000025565.1. NCBI lineage: Bacteria > Pseudomonadati > Pseudomonadota > Gammaproteobacteria > Enterobacterales > Enterobacteriaceae > Enterobacter > Enterobacter cloacae. The sequence goes on along the minus strand of NC_014121.1, from coordinate 2,450,032 downwards.
GCAATCTGCGTGCCGTCGGCGGCAAACAGCTCCAGGCTGGTGACATGCCCGTCAGACGTCGGTTTGCGCGTGACCCAGGATTCTGCGATGGCGCCTTCCAGCAGATGGAGGGTGAAAGCCGGGTTGAAGATGTTCAGCCAGCCCTTCATCGGCATCAGTTTTTCCACCACGCCGGTGAAGATCTGCACGCAGCCGCGGTTGCCGACGAAAATCATAATTTCGTTCCCGTCCTGGCGTGCCGTTTCCAGCAGCTGGGCCAGTGCGGTGTTGTCGACCCTGCAGGCCAGATCGTCGCCCACCAGGCGAAACGCCTGCTGGCGGCTGAGGTTGTGACGCTTGAGCAGGCTGAAGAACTGATGCACGTCGGTCATGGCACGCCACTCTGTGTCCACGAGCGAGGCGTCCGGGTTTTCAGCGTGAGCCGGGACATCGGCCGTTTTCAACGCCAGCGGCGGATTCCCGGCAAAGATAAAGCGGGTGAGCAGATCGCCCCAGGCGGTGAGGTCGGTGTTATCCGTGGCGTAAACCTTCAGCAGGGCGTCGCCCAGGTGGTCGAAGAACTGAATGCTCTGCCGCTCGCCGTGGGCGGTGGCCTCGCTGATATGAAATACGCTCGCCCACTGGTTAAGGAACAGGCGCAGATCCAGCGCGCGCGGGTTGAGGATCAGCCCGGCGTGGCCGCTCAGGTGTTGATGGGTAAAGGCGCCGACCTGCTCGTGAACGGCGTAGTCGTTGCGGCAGATGCATTTGGTTTCGCCCACCGCTTCCAGCGCGGCCAGGATCTCGCGGACGTCACCGCGCAGGCGCCAGGCGTCATGGCCCACACGGGCGAAGGTCAGCTCGGCTTCGCTGATGTTCATTAAACCTGCAATGTCGCGCGCGTACTTACCCGGATTTTCTTCTTTTAGCTCAAGCCAGCGTGTGTAGTGATTCATTGTCTTTTCCTCTCAAAGCATTGCCCCGGACAGCCGGGGCGGGGATTACCATTGATAACTGACGAAAATCTTCCCGTTTCGGCCATCCTGCGGAATGCCCTGTGGCGACCAGTATTGTTTGTCGAAGGCGTTGCCCAGCACCAGCGTCGTGGTGACGCCTTTAAGCTGTGCCTGGCCGGTGTAGCTCACGTAGAAATCATTAACCGCGTAGCCGGGTTGCTCGCTGTAGCTGCTGCTGATGTGGGTTGAGCGATCGACAAAGGTGCCGATCCAGCCGACGGAGAAGCCGCTTTGTGCCAGCGGAATATCCAGCTTGCTGGTGACGGTATCCGGGTTGATGCTGGAAATATACTCGCCCGTGTCGGTATCTTTTCCGCGCGTGCGGTTATAGGCGAGGTCGAGGTTGAACAGGTCGGCGGAGTATTTCGCCATCACGTCCCAGCCCCAGATTTTGGCGTTCGGGACGTTATATGACATGGTGGTCGCCGCCGCAAAATTGACGGTGGTGGAGATGTAGTCTTTGGCGTTGGTATCGAAATAGCTGGCTTTAAACTCCAGCGCATCGTTGGCCAGCATCACATCATCAAAGCGCAGACCAAAACCATACTCCTGCGTTTCGTTGGTTTCCGGGCGCAGATTGGGGTTGGGCACCCAGTAGTTGGTATAGAAGCGGCCAATGGAGAAGTGTTTGCCGTCGTTATACATTTCGCCCATGGTTGGCGCGCGGAACGCCTGCGCGTAAGAGCCGAACAGCATCAGCCAGTCGGTCGGGCTGACGGTTAACCCGGCACGGGAGGACCACTTATCGGCATCCACATCCTTGTAGCCGTCGCTGCTGCCGCGGTAGTTGTCGTAGCGCGTGCCGCCAAGAAGGGTCACGGGGAGGTCGCGCAGGGTGATTTCATCCTGCAGCCAGCCGGAGCTGAAATCGATTTGTGCCTGCGGGAAGCCCGTTGTTGCCCCGCCCGGGCGTTGCTCCTGACGATAATACTCACCGCCGTAGGTCAGCAGATGTGAGGCAAAGGAATCGCTGAACAGGCGGGTGCGGTTCTCCACTTTGCCGCCTTTGGTGGTCTGTTTGCGAAACTCACCGCTGCCGTCGATGTTCTGGGCGTTGATACGTGCTTCGGACCAGTAAATTTTCGCGTCGGCGTTCAGCCAGTCGTTACCCTGTGGAGCAAGGTGATAGCCGAGCTGCGCGTCACGCTGGATGGTGGAGCGGTCGGTCAGCGGGTTACTGCTGCTGTCTGCTGTACTGGTTTGCGGGTTTTTCGGCTCCTGTGCAGCGTTATTGTAATAGCGCAGGGAGCCGCTCAGGCTCTGGGCCGCGTCGATTTTCCAGCTACCCTTCGCCAGCATGTTCTGAATGGATTCGTCGTTCGGGGCGGTGGTGCCGTCACTCTGGCGCAGATCGCCACGATCCCGGCTCGACCAGGAGAGCAGCCCGTCCAGGGTATCGGTGCGGCCATAGGCGCTGGCCCCCATGCCGATGCTGTGATCGCCCGTCGCACCGGTAGCGAACACCCGATAGCCGCTGTTTTTACCCGGCTCAAGCAGATCTTTGGCATCGACGGTGTCATAGGCAATCACACCGCCCAGCGCGCCGCTGCCGTACAGCAGGGCCGACGGACCGCGCACCACTTCGATACGTTTAATCAGCGCCGGATCGAGGAACGTGCTGTTCAGGTGGCCGGTGTCGGTTCCCTGGCGCACGCCGTCAACCAGTACCAGCACGCCGCGACGGTCATAACCGCGCAGGTTAACGTCCTGGCCGTTGGTACGTCCGGTGCCATCGAGCGTTAGGCCGGGGACGTTACGCAGCAGGTCGGCTGCCGAGCTGGCAGTTTGTTTATCCGGTGTGCTGGCGTCAATCACGCTTACCATCATGGGGGCTTCGAAGGCGCTACGGGCGTTACCCGTGGCGGTCACGGTCATTTCATCTGTGGTAGCAAACGCGACGCCCGGCAGGGTGCTGACAATCGCCAGCGCCAGAAGTGACGGACGTAAAGGCGCGGAAGGCAGGTGTGGCATAGCAACTCTCCATTAAGAATTGAAAGCGCTGGCTGCCTGGGGTTCACCTGGGTGGCTGGCGGAGTTTTTGTGTTGTTTATTTTGTGAGGATCAATTTTCCGGCATGGGTCTGGCGCAGCAGGTAGCGTTGACCGTCATGCTCGATAATGACCCGTCCCTCATCGCCCAGCAGGGTTTTGCTGTCAATGCGACGCTCGGCGGGGGCGGATACTGTGTCTGTTTTTGGCGGCGTTGCCGCAGTGTTATCCGTACGTGACATAATGTTTATAAATAACAATCAATGTAACAATGATAATCATTATCAATAAACTGCAAATTCGCGGCAAGCGTTTTTGTGAAAAAAGGGTGAGAGGATCAAATTTGTGGGTGAAGTGCGGTCAGATGCCCTCACCCCGACCCTCTCCCACAGGGAGAGGGAGAAGGGCACGGATCGTAGGTCGGGTAAGCGCAGCGCCACCCGACAATAACATCAGAAGCGCGAATCTACCGCCGACGCCAGCTTCTCCAGCAGCAGTTCGCTGTCTTCCCAGCTCAGGCACGGGTCGGTGATCGACTGGCCGTAAACCAGCGGCTGGACCCGACACGATTTTCTGCGTGCCTTCGCGGATAAAGCTTTCGGCCATAATGCCCGCAATGGCGCTTGAACCGCTGCGGATCTGCTGGCAGATCTCATCGCAGACATCCAGCTGGCGACGGTGCTGTTTCTGACAGTTACCGTGGCTGAAGTCCACCACCAGATGTTCCGGCAGATCGAACTCGGCCAGCGTTTCACAGGCCGCGGCGATATCCCCGGCGTGATAGTTCGGTTTCTTGCCGCCGCGCATAATGATATGCCCGTACGGGTTGCCGCTGGTCTGGTAGATGGTCATCTGACCGCTCTTATCCGGCGAGAGGAACATGTGGCTGGCACGCGCAGCGCGGATCGCATCGACCGCAATCCGGGTGTTGCCATCGGTTCCGTTTTTAAACCCGACCGGGCAGGAGAGGGCAGAGGCCATTTCACGGTGGATCTGGCTCTCGGTGGTCCGCGCGCCAATCGCGCCCCAGCTGATCAGATCGGCGATAAACTGGCCGGTCACCATATCGAGAAACTCGGTGGCCGTGGGAACGCCCAGCTCATTCACCTGCAAAAGCAGCTTACGTGCCAGCTCAATCCCATGGTTAACGCGATAGCTGCCGTTGAGATCGGGGTCTGAAATTAATCCTTTCCAGCCCACCACGGTACGGGGTTTTTCAAAGTAGGTCCGCATCACGATCTCAAGGCGATGCTGGTGTTGTTCCCGCAGCCCCTGTAGCCGTTTTGCATAATCCATCGCCGCGTCCAGGTCATGGATCGAGCAGGGGCCAATTACCACCAGAAGACGTTTGTCTTCACCATTAAGAATTTTTTCAATGCGTCGGCGCGAGGCCGTAACATGCTCCGCAACGCCTGCGGAAAGTGGATGCCGCTGTGCCAGTTCAGCCGGTGTAACCAGGCTGTCAATGCGCGCTGTGCGGAGTTCGTCGGTTTTATTCATGGAATGTCTCAGAAATTTTTTGCTTCATCGGCAGACTACCGGGAAGTGATGGGCATCACCTTAAACCAATCCCTGCTGATTTCAAGTTCGGGGCGGCTCCGCCCCGAGGATGTGGTGGATGATACCTGAATCTGAGCTAATGTACTAGCATATTAGTACATGCGGCGATTAAGACCCATGATGTCGAGAATTTTGGTGGCGATCTCTTCGACCGAATAGTTGGTGCTGTTCAGCCAAGGGATCTGGTTTTTGCGGTACAGCGCTTCCACTTCGGAGACTTCCATTCGACACTGGCGCATGGAGGCGTAGCGGCTGTTCTCGCGGCGCTCTTCGCGGATGGCGGCAAGGCGCTCCGGATTAATGGTCAGCCCGAACAGCTTGTGCTGCAGCGGCTTCAGGGCGGCAGGCAGCACCAGATTGTCCATATCATCGGCAATGAACGGGTAGTTGGCGGCACGAATACCAAACTGCATCGCCAGGTAGAGGCTGGTAGGGGTTTTGCCGCAGCGCGAGACGCCCAGCAAAATGACCTGCGCCTGGTCGAGGTTTCGCAGCGAGATGCCGTCGTCATGCGCCAGGGTGTAGTCAATGGCGGCGATACGCGCATCGTATTTGGTCAGGTTGCCAGGGTTCAGCCCGTGGGTTCGGTGGGCGATGGGGGTCGGGTCGAGCTTCAGTTCGCTCTGCAGCGGGGCCACCAGCGCCTGCACGATATCCTGACAAAAGCCTTCGCTTTGCAGAATGATGTTGCGAATTTCCGGGATCACGATGGAGTAGAACACCAGCGGGCGCACGCCCGTCTGCTGGTAAATGGCATCAATCTGGTCCTTGACCGCGCGCGCGCGGCTCTCATTTTCCACAAACGGCAGCGTGATGCTGTTAATCGAAACGGGGAACTGTGACATCACCGCATGCCCCAGCACCTCGGCGGTAATCGCCGTACCATCAGAAATATAAAAAACGTGGCGATCGACAGCATTATCCATTTTATCCACCCTGAATATCGGACCTAATTGTCTGAAAGCATAAATTAAAAAAGTTAATTGCACAGCAAAGAAGTTATCTGAATTTAAAATGAAATGGTGTTTTTGATTTTCCTGAAAAGTGGATTTCATTTTTCAAATAGCGACGTCATTTTTGTGGTTTTTGGCTGAATATATAGGAATCATCGGCTTATCCGGTGGAGGGAAAGTATCCGAAAAGTTGAAAATTTAAATTGCTTACACGATTCACCGTTTTTTTAGCGTAAATAAATATGCCAGTATAAATACGTAGTCAGGTGTTTCTTACTCCGATCAAATATCACAAAAGGATTGTTTCGATGTCCAACAATGGCTCGTCACCGCTGGTGCTTTGGTATAACCAACTCGGCATGAATGATGTAGACAGAGTTGGGGGCAAAAATGCCTCCCTGGGTGAAATGATTACAAATCTGTCCGGTATGGGTGTCTCCGTACCAAACGGGTTTGCCACGACCGCCGATGCGTTTAACCTGTTTTTAGACCAGAGCGGTGTAAACCAGCGCATTTACGACCTGCTGGATAAAACGGATATTGATGACGTTACCGAGCTTGCTAAAGCCGGGGCGCAGATCCGCCAGTGGATTATCGACACACCTTTCCAGCCGGAACTGGAAAAAGCCATTCACGATGCGTACAACCAGCTCTCCGCTGATGATGCGCAGGCCTCTTTCGCCGTGCGCTCCTCTGCAACCGCAGAAGACATGCCGGATGCCTCGTTCGCCGGACAACAGGAAACTTTCCTGAACGTTCAGGGGTATGACGCGGTACTGGTGGCGGTGAAACACGTGTTCGCCTCCCTGTTTAACGATCGCGCTATCTCCTATCGCGTGCATCAGGGCTATGACCATCGCGGCGTCGCGCTCTCTGCAGGCGTACAGCGTATGGTGCGTTCCGACGTGGGCTCTTCCGGTGTGATGTTCTCCATTGATACCGAGTCCGGCTTCGACCAGGTGGTATTCATCACCTCCGCGTGGGGCCTGGGTGAGATGGTGGTGCAGGGGGCCGTGAACCCTGACGAATTCTACGTCCACAAACCGACGCTTGCCGCCAACCGTCCGGCGGTGGTTCGTCGCACCATGGGCTCGAAAAAAATCCGCATGATCTATGCCCCGACCCAGGAGCATGGCAAGCAGGTGAAGATTGAAGATGTACCGCAGGAGCTGCGCGACCGCTTCTCCCTGACCGACGCCGAAGTGCAGGAGCTGGCGAAGCAGGCGGTGCAGATTGAAAAACACTACGGCCGTCCGATGGACATCGAATGGGCCAAAGACGGTCACACCGGCAAGCTGTTCATCGTCCAGGCGCGCCCGGAAACGGTGCGTTCCCGCGGCCAGGTGATGGAGCGTTATACCCTCCACGCGCAGGGCAAAATCGTGGCGGAAGGCCGCGCGATTGGTCACCGCATTGGTGCCGGTCCGGTGAAAGTGATCCACGATATCAGCGAGATGAACCGCATTGAACCGGGCGACGTGCTGGTAACCGACATGACCGACCCGGACTGGGAACCGATCATGAAGAAAGCCGCGGCTATCGTCACCAACCGTGGCGGACGTACCTGTCACGCGGCGATCATCGCCCGCGAGCTGGGGATCCCGGCGGTTGTCGGCTGCGGTGACGCAACCGAACGCATGAAGGACGGACAGAACGTGACCGTCTCCTGTGCCGAAGGGGATACCGGCTACGTGTATGCTGACATCCTTGACTTCAGCGTGAAAAGCTCCAGCGTCGATACCATGCCGGACCTGCCGCTGAAGATCATGATGAACGTCGGTAACCCGGACCGCGCGTTTGACTTCGCCTGCCTGCCGAACGAAGGCGTGGGCCTGGCGCGTCTGGAATTCATCATCAACCGTATGATTGGCGTTCACCCGCGCGCGCTGCTGGAATTTGACGACCAGGACGCAAAGCTGCAGAACGAAATCCGCGAGATGATGAAAGGCTACGACTCGCCGAAAGAGTTTTATGTTGGCCGTCTGACCGAAGGGATCGCGACGCTCGGTGCGGCGTTTTATCCGAAGCGCGTGATCGTGCGTCTGTCGGACTTTAAGTCTAACGAATACGCCAACCTGGTGGGCGGCGAGCGTTACGAGCCGGAAGAAGAGAACCCGATGCTGGGCTTCCGTGGGGCCGGGCGTTATGTCTCCGACAGCTTCCGCGACTGCTTCGCGCTGGAGTGTGAAGCGGTAAAACGCGTGCGCAACGACATGGGACTGACTAACGTTGAGATCATGATCCCGTTCGTACGTACCGTGGACCAGGCGAAAGCGGTGGTGGACGAGCTGGCGCGTCAGGGGCTGAAGCGCGGCGAAAATGGGCTGAAGATCATCATGATGTGTGAGATCCCGTCCAACGCCCTGCTGGCAGAGCAGTTCCTGGAGCACTTCGACGGCTTCTCTATCGGTTCGAACGACATGACGCAGCTGACGCTGGGTCTGGACCGTGACTCCGGCGTGGTCTCTGAGCTGTTCGACGAACGCAACGAGGCGGTGAAAGCCCTGCTGTCGATGTCCATCCGTGCGGCGAAGAAACAGGGTAAATACGTCGGGATTTGTGGCCAGGGCCCTTCTGACCATGAAGACTTCGCGGCCTGGCTGATGGAAGAGGGGATCGACAGTCTTTCCCTCAACCCGGACACCGTGGTGCAAACCTGGCTGAGCCTGGCTGAACTGAACAAGTAACGTCTTCCGTATCTGAAAAGGCGAGGGAAATAATCCTCGCCTTTTTTATTTCCGCTTATATTTGCTCCCCATCACAAATAAAGTAAAAAACCAAATATCATAATTTGTCTGTTAATTTAGACAATTGTTAGCACACAAAGGGTTGCTAATACTTGAGCCTTACCGCGCAAATCAACACGATTTTGCGCAACTGGTTGAAATACGTTTTAACCTGATAAAAGGCAAATAACAAATGACAATCTCCTCTGTACTGCGTACCAAAGATAAAATAGGTTATGGCTTAGGTGATATGGCCAGTGCGCTGGTCTGGCAAACAGCGACGTTATTTCTTGCTTATTTCTATACAGACGTTTTCGGTTTACCCGCGGCCATTATGGGCACCATGTTTTTAGTGGTGCGCGTGGTCGATGCCTTTATTGATCCCTGTATCGGCGCGCTGGTGGATCGCACCCAAACGCGTCACGGTCGTTTCCGTCCATGGCTGCTGTGGTTTGCCATTCCGTTTGGCGTAAGCTGCCTCATTACGTTCTACGTTCCCGACGTCGGGCCCACGGCGAAAATCGTCTATGCCTGTGTGACCTACGGGATTTTAAGCCTCATCTATTCCGCCATTAACGTCCCTTACTGCGCCATGCCGGGCGCGCTGACGCTGGATCCGCGCGAGCGCCATTCGCTGCAGTCGTGGCGCTTTGGCCTGTCGTTTATCGGCGGGTTGATTGTGACGGTTATCGCTTTGCCGTTGGTTTCGCATCTTGGACAGGGCAACGTACAGAAAGGCTATTTCTATGCCATGAGCCTGATGGGATTACTGGGGATTATTTTATTCTTCTGCTGCTTCCTGATGACCCGCGAGCGCTATTCTCCGCGGAATGATACTTCTGGCTCCATGCTCACCGATTTAAAACTGCTGGCCGGGAACAGCCAGTGGCGAATTGTGTTCCTGTTTAATATTTTGCTGTTAACGGCGGTCGTGACGCGCGGCTCTGCCACGATGTATTACGTGAATTATGTGCTGTTGCGTCCGGAACTGGTGTTTGCCTTTATCGTCTCCGGGATGGTGGCCTCCTTAAGTGGCGCATTATTATCCGAACGGCTGCTGGGGAAATTTGACCGCGTACGTGCCTATCAGTGGACCATTATTTCCTTCGTGATTTTTGGGGCGCTGATCTTCTTCCTGCCGCCTTCACAGGTCTGGCTGATTTTCGGCCTCAATATTGTCTTTAGCTTCATCCAGAACCTGACCACGCCGCTGCAGTGGACCATGTTCTCCGATGTGGTCGACTATGAAGAGCACCGCAGCGGTCGCCGGCTCGATGGTCTGGTCTTCTCCACCGCGCTGTTCGCCATCAAATTTGGTCTGGCGTTGGGTGGGGCAGTGGTGGGTTGGGTGCTCGGGATGGTGGATTACGCGCCAGGCCAGGCAACCCAGACGCCGCACGTACTCACGACCATTAACGCACTGTTTACCCTCATTCCGTGCGTGCTGTTCCTCTGCATGGTCGCGCTGCTTGCCATCTACAAACTCAACAGTCGGCTGGTGGATTCCATCGCCCGCGAACTGGCCAGCAAGCGCGACGTGCGGCCAGAAGCAGGGCAACTCAGCCCGGCTGCCCCTTCCGCCCTACAGGAGTAAAACATGACTGCAATCTATAAGGACGCGGGACGTCCCGTGCACGAGCGCGTCGCCGACTTGCTGGCACGCATGACCCCGGAAGAGAAGTTCGCCCAGATGCACGCGTACTGGCTGATCCTCGATGAAAACGGCAACCACCGTGAACGCAGCGACTTGAGTGACGAATTCGCGGGGGTGAGTGAACAGGCCTCGCTCAGCGAACGGCTTAAGCTGGGCGTCGGGCAGATTACCCGTCCGCTGGGTACCCATATCGTTGATGCGCAAACCGGCGTGCGCGCCGCCAACCGTCTGCAGCGCATGATGATGGAAGAGACGCGGCTCGGCATTCCGGCGCTGTTCCATGAGGAGTGTCTGGTGGGGTTGTTGTGCAAAGCGGCCACGCTGTTCCCGTCGTCGCTCAACTACGGTTCAACCTGGGATCCGGCGCTGGTACAGCGGGCTGCCGAACAGATAGGCAAAGAGGCGCGCTCTGTGGGGTGCCAGCAGGGGCTGGCCCCGGTGCTGGATGTCTCCCGCGATGTGCGCTGGGGGCGCACGGAAGAGACCTTTGGCGAAGATCCCTGGCTGGTGGGTGTGATGGCCACGGCCTACGTTAAAGGGCTGCAGGGCGATAAACGCGATCTGCTGGCCACGCTTAAGCACTATGTGGGCCACTCGTTCAGCGAGGGGGCGCGTAACCATGCCCCGGTTCATCTGGGCTTTAGCGAACTGAATGATACCTTCCTGCTGCCGTTTGAAATGGCGGTGAAGCTGGCCAATGCCGGGTCGGTGATGCCTGCGTACCACGATATCGACAATCAGCCGGGGCACAGTGACCACTTCCTGCTGACCACCGTCCTGCGCGAACAGTGGGGCTTTGACGGGATCGTTGTGGCGGACTATGGCGGCGTCAGCCTGCTACATCAGCATCACGGGGTCTCGCATGATGCGACCGAATCCGCCGCGCTGGCCTTTAACGCCGGGCTTGATGTTGAGTTGCCGAAAGATGACTGCGCCCGCCATCTGGCCGAGGCCGTTGAGCGTGGTCTGATCTCCATGGCGAAAGTGGACGAGATTGTAGGACGCGTGCTGACCGAAAAATTCCGTCTCGGCCTGTTTGAAAACCCGTATGCCGATGAAAGTGGCATTGATTTGCAAAATGAGACCACCCGGCAGGTTGCACGTGAGGTGGCGACCCGTTCGCTGACGCTGCTGGAGAATAACGGCATTTTGCCTCTCGGCGGCAAACCCCGCGTGGCGGTGGTGGGCCCCACGGCGGACGATCCGCTGGCGTTGCTCAGCGGCTACAGCTTCCCGGTGCATTTGATTATCAGCGATATGGTTGACGAAACGTCGCAGGTGACGACTCCGCGCGCGGCGCTGGAGCACTATCTGGGCGCGTCGAACGTGCGTTATGCCAAAGGGTGTCACATCATCGAAAAACGAATGGCGGGCGCGCCGGTCTTCCCGGGTGACAGCGGGGGCAAACCGATGCAGCAGTCGCCGGTGTCGCAAAGTACCGCGCTGATCCCCGAAGCAGTGAACGCCGCGCAGGAGAGCGACGTGGTGGTGGCCTGCGTCGGCGACCTCGCCGGTTTGTTCCAGAGCGGCACGGTAGGGGAAGGATCCGATACCGATTCCCTGAACCTGCCTGGCGTTCAGCAACAGCTGCTGGAAGCCCTGGTCGCCACGGGCAAACCGGTGATTGTCGTGATGACCGGTGGGCGGCCGTACAATCTTCAGGGGCTGGAAGATAAGGTCGCGGCGCTGATGATGGCCTGGGCGCCTGGGCAGGAAGGGGGTTGGGCAATTGCCGATGTGTTAACCGGCCGCGTGGAGCCGCAGGGACGTCTGGTGGTGAGCGTGCCGAAAAGTGCGGGCGCCATGCCGTACTACTACAACCACAAGCTGAAAAGCGGCGGCACGCCATTCGCGTTCCACTTTGGCTCCCGCTATCCCTTTGGTTTCGGTCTTGGCTGGACGCAATTTAACTGGGGCGCAGCACGCCTCGCGCAAAACAGCGTACCGGTGGACGGCGAAGTTGTGTTGAGTATTGACGTCACCAACCGCGGTGAACGCAGCGGCAGCGATGTGGTGCAGGTGTACGTCCGGGATAAGGTTGCCACGCAGGTGCGGCCGCTTCAGGAGCTGAAAGCGTTCCAGCGCGTGGCGCTCGCGCCGGGCGAAACGGCCACGCTCACCTTTACGCTGCCCGTGGAGATGTTCAACTTTACCCGTCGGGACGGCAAACGCATTGTCGAGCCGGGCGAGTTTGAGCTGCAGGTGGGGGCATCGTCGGCGGATATTCGCGACGTGGTGACGGTCAATGTGACGGGAGAGACGCGGGTGCTGCCTGCTGAATGGCGCATGCTAAGCACCTGTCAGGTTCAGCACGCGTAGCCAGGATAAAAAAAGCCCATCGTGGGAGATGGGCAAAGACTACACACAGCAATTCGTTGTTTCACTCAGGGGATTTCCATGCTTATAAATCAAGGTGTTGATTTATAACCGTGAGCTAATAGTAGGCATGCCAACCTTGAGCGTCGATCAGATTCGTCTCAATAGTTAAAGAGAAGTAAAGATTTCTTGAGGTGAATAGCGGACTTAGAGCAAAAAAGGCGGGTCGGACCAGTGCGCAACGAATAAATAGTTTAGCAACATTTAAGTATTGCCGGGGAGAATGTAGGCCGGGTAAGCGTCAACGCCACCCGGCAATCCCTTTTACTGCGTATTCTTCTCTTCCAGCTCTTCGAGTTCGCTCAAAATCACATCCGGGTCGGTGCCCGGCGGCGGCACTTCGTGTACCCAGGCGGAGAAGAGACGCCAGGTGACGGCAAGCAGCACCGGTCCAATAAACAGACCGATCATCCCAAAGGCGATTAACCCGCCAATGACGCCGGAGAGGATCAGGATCAGCGGCAGGTCCGCGCCCATGCGGATGAGGATGGGACGAATCACGTTATCCATGGTGCCGACCACGCAGCTCCAGACCAGCAGAACGGTTCCCCACGTGGTATCCCCCGTCCAGTAAAGCCAGATGATGCTGGGGACCAGCACCAGCAACGGCCCCAGTTGTGCAAGACAGGTCATCAGCATCACCACCGTAAAGACGGTAGCGTACGGCACGCCAGAAATGGCCAGGCCAATACCGCCCAGCACCGCCTGCACCAGCGCCGTGACGACCACCCCAAGCGCAACCGCCCGCACGGCCTGCGCCGCCAGCAGAACTGCGGCATCGCCGCGTTTACCGGCCAGTCGGGTAGCGAAATGGCGTACGCCCAACGCTACCTGCTCACCGCGCCAGTAGAGCAGGGCGCTGAAGACCAGCATCAGCGCACAGTGCATCATAAAGCGACCAATATGTGCCGCCTGACCCACAAACCAGGTGGTGGTGGTGCCAATATACGGACGCACTTTCGCCATCAACGCGCTGCCGCCCATCTCCAGCAGGCTATGCCAGCCGCTGTAAAGTTTGGCGCCTACCACCGGAATGCTGTTCAGCCAGGCGAGATCCGGCAGCGTTAAATCACCGCTGGTGACGGCGCGAATAACCGGGCCACTGGAATCGACAAGGCTGTTCACCAGCAGCGCAATCGGAATAATAAACAGCAGGAACAGCAGCAGCGTCATGACCAGTACCGCCAGACCGCGGCGGCCAAACAGCAGTTTCTGCAAACGTAACAGCACCGGCCAGGTCGCCACGACCACCGTTGCGGCCCAGGCGAAGCCAAGTATGAAAGGTTGAACAATCCACAGACACGCAATAATCATGAGGGCCAGAAACAGCACCGACAGCAAAATTTGCGCAACATCCCTGGGCTGGCGAAGATTGACCATAAATGAAACTTTCCTTAATAAACACCAGCGAGGCTGGCGGGAACGGATAACCGCGTCACTCTAATCATTAATGATATCAGCGATTTTTGACAGGCGGATTTTGCCCGTAATTCAGCGAAGCACATAAGAAAAAAATGTGATAAAACTTTCCAGACACAACGCAAACGATTTCACACTACTCTAATTAGGGTCGACAGTCATGATCCCACAGATTTCCCAAGCACCTGGCGTCGTTCAGCTGGTGCTTAATTTTTTGCAGGCACTGGAGCAACAGGGTTTTACAGGTGATACCGCCACGAACTATGCCGACAGGCTGACGATGGCGACCGATAACAGTATTTACCAGCTTCTTCCCGATGCAGTCGTCTTTCCACGTTCAACGGCCGATGTGGCGCTGATTGCCCGGCTGGCGACGCAAGAGCGTTTTAGCGCTCTGGTGTTCACCCCGCGCGGCGGCGGCACCGGAACAAATGGCCAGGCCCTGAACCAGGGCATCATCATTGATATGTCGCGCTATATGAACCGCATCATCGAGATCAATCCTGAAGAGGGATGGGTTCGCGTTGAAGCGGGCGTGATTAAGGATCAGCTCAACCAGTATCTGAAGCCCTACGGCTACTTTTTTGCGCCGGAGCTTTCTACCAGCAACCGGGCAACCATCGGCGGGATGATCAACACCGATGCCTCCGGGCAGGGTTCGCTGGTCTACGGAAAAACCTCCGATCATGTTCTGGGCGTACGGGCGGTGCTGCTGGGCGGCGATATCCTGGATACCCAGCCTGTGCCGGTCGAGCTGGCGGAAACGCTGGGTAAAGAGAACACCGCAAGCGGGCGCATCTATCGCACCGTGCTGGAACGCTGTCGCGATAACCGCCAGCTGATCCTCGACAAATTCCCCAAACTGAACCGTTTCCTGACCGGTTACGACCTGCGTCACGTCTTTAACGACGAACTGACCCAGTTTGATTTGACCCGTGTGCTGACCGGCTCCGAAGGAACGCTGGCGTTTATTACCGAGGCGCGGCTGGATATCACCCGGCTGCCCAAAGTGCGCCGCTTGGTGAACGTCAAATATGACTCCTTTGATTCCGCGCTGCGTAATGCCCCGTTTATGGTGGAGGCGCAGGCGCTGTCGGTGGAAACCGTTGACTCGAAGGTGCTTAATCTGGCGCGGGAAGATATCGTCTGGCACTCGGTGCGGGAGCTGATTACCGATGTGCCGGACAAAGAGATGCTAGGGCTTAACATCGTTGAATTTGCCGGAGACGATGCAGAACTTATCGATAGCCAGGTGACCACGCTCTGTCAGCGGCTTGATGAACTGATCGCCCACGGCGAAGGCGGGGTCATTGGCTGGCAGCTCTGTAACGACCTGGCCGGCATTGAGCGTATCTACGCGATGCGTAAAAAGCGGTGGGGCTGCTCGGCAATGCCAAAGGCGCCGCGAAGCCGATTCCGTTTGCCGAAGATACCTGCGTTCCCCCTGAGCATCTGGCGGATTATATTGTTGAATTCCGTGCGCTGCTGGACAGCCACGGCCTGAGCTATGGCATGTTCGGCCACGTTGATGCCGGGGTGCTGCATGTGCGTCCGGCCCTGGACATGTGCGATCCGCAGCAGGAGATCCTGATGAAACAGATCTCCGATGAGGTGGTGGCCTTAACGGCGAAATATGGTGGCCTGCTGTGGGGGGAACACGGAAAAGGATTCCGCGCCGAGTACAGCCCGGCGTTCTTCGGTGAACAGCTCTTCGGCGAGCTGCGCAAGGTCAAAGCGGCGTTCGATCCCAATAACCGTCTCAACCCGGGGAAAATTTGTCCTCCGGAAGGCGTGGACGCGCCCATGCTGCAGGTGGATGCCGTCAAGCGCGGCACGTACGACAGACAAATCCCCATTGCCGTGCGCGCGTCCTGGCGTGGGGCGCTGGAGTGTAACGGCAACGGCCTGTGCTTTAACTTCGACGTGAAAAGCCCGATGTGCCCGTCGATGAAAATCACCAGCAACCGCATCCACTCGCCAAAAGGGCGGGCGACGCTGGTACGCGAATGGCTGCGTTTGCTGGCCGATCGCGGTATCGACCCGCTCAAGCTGGAGCAGGAGTTGCCGGAAAAACGGGCCAGCCTGCGTTCCCTGATTGAGCGCACCCGCAACAGCTGGCATGCGAATAAGGGCGAGTATGATTTCTCCCATGAGGTGAAAGAGGCCATGTCCGGCTGCCTGGCCTGTAAAGCCTGTTCGACCCAGTGCCCGATTAAGATAGACGTACCGGAGTTCCGCTCGCGCTTCCTGCAGCTCTACCACACGCGCTATCTGCGCCCGATGCGCGACCATCTGGTGGCAACGGTGGAGAGCTATGCCCCGCTGATGGCCCGGGCGCCAAAGACGTTCAACTTCTTTATCAATCAGCCGCTGGTGCGCAAGCTTTCCGAAAAACATATCGGAATGGTGGATCTGCCGTTGCTCTCGGTGCCGTCGCTGCAGCGTCAGCTGGTGGGGCACCGCTCGGCAAACATGACCCTGGAGCAGCTTGAGGCGTTAAGTCCTGAGCAAAAAGCGAAGGTGGTGCTGGTGGTGCAGGATCCGTTTACCAGCTATTACGACGCGCAGGTGGTGGCCGATTTTGTCCGTCTGGCGGAAAAACTGGGGTATCAGCCGGTGGTTCTGCCGTTCTCACCTAACGGTAAGGCGCAACACATTAAAGGCTTCCTCAACCGCTTCGCGAAAACGGCGCAAAAAACGTCTGATTTCCTTAACCGGGTCGCCGGGCTGGGCATGCCGATGGTGGGTGTCGATCCGGCGCTGGTGCTCTGCTATCGCGATGAATATAAGCAGACGCTGGGCGATAAACGCGGGGCGTTCCACGTTATGCTGGTGCACGAGTGGCTGCCGGCGGCTCTCGAGCAGACCAGCGCCATGGAGGTCAGCGGTGAGCCGTGGTACCTGTTTGGTCACTGTACCGAAGTCACCGCGCTGCCGGGCGCACCTGCGCAATGGGCCTCTATTTTTGCCCGCTTTGGCGCGAAGCTTGAGAGCGTCAGCGTCGGTTGCTGCGGCATGGCAGGCACTTACGGGCATGAAGTGAAGAATCACGCCAACTCGCTCGGTATTTACGAGCTGTCATGGCATCAGGCGATGCAGCGCTTGCCGCGAAACCGCTGCCTGGCAACGGGCTACTCCTGTCGTAGCCAGGTGAAACGTGTTGAAGGTAACGGGGTACGCCATCCGTTACAGGCTTTACTGGAGATTATCGGATGATCTGGAAACGTGCCGTCACGCTACAGGCGTTAAACGCCATGGGCGAGGGGAATATGGTCGGGTTGCTGGATATCCAGTTTATCCGCATTGGGGAAGACGATCTGGAGGCCACCATGCCTGTCGATCATCGTACGCACCAGCCGTTTGGTTTACTGCACGGCGGTGCGTCCGTGGTGCTGGCCGAAACCCTGGGCTCGGTGGCGGGGTATCTCTGCACCAAAGGGGAGCAGAAGGTCGTCGGGCTTGAGGTGAACGCCAACCATATTCGCTCGGTGCGCAGCGGGCGAGTGCGCGGTATTTGCCGCGCGCTGCACGCCGGTAGCCGTCATCAGGTGTGGCAGATTGATATTCTCGATGAGCAGGATCGGCTGTGCTGCTCATCCAGGCTGACGACGGCGGTGGTATAAATTTCCTGATGTTTTTGCATTTGGTCAAAATCTCGCCAGGGTGTTGTGATATACTGGTCAGGATTTGTACACAAGTGAGGACATCATGGATACTGAAATAACCCCAACGCAACTGGCAATTGAATATTTACGTCGCGATAACAGCAACCTGTCTCCGGCGCAGTACCTGAAAAAGCTGAAACAGCTTGAACTGGAGTTTACAGATTTGCTGGCGCTCTCTTCGAATGAACTGAAAGAAGAGATCTATTTTGCCTGGCGCTTGGGCGTTCACGTCCATTGAGAGAGTGAAAAGGCCGCGAGTGCGGCCTTTTTTGTGTCTGCAATTCAGTACCGGGCGGGAAGTTTATTGATTTTAATCAGCCTGCCATCTTCCATTTCAATAAAGCCCCCCGTTTTGAGATCGGCCAGGATACGCATCACGCCGCTGCGGGAAAGCTGGGTTTTATCGCGAATGTAGCGTTCTGCGGTTATCTCCCGGCGATAAGATTCATCTTCATTCATTAATAACATCAGCTGCTGGCGGATCATCTCATAGGCCGTCGGGGCACCCTTTGGCATGACGGTGTTATAGAGCCGGTTGTACATAAACATCAGGTGGTTTGATATCAACCCCCACAGCGCCTTCTCCTGAATAATGACGTGGAGCTGCTCTGCGGTCAGCGTTCCAATCTTGCAGGGGGTCACCGTTTTCAGGTAGTCGTCAAAAAAGATGTCATTAATATTAGCCACTCCAAATAACGCCGGGCTTTTCGCGGTCGACAGCATCAGATTGTCGCTGCGTCGGTAAATGGCAACGGTCCCTTCCAGAATCAAATAACTCATTCCCCGGCCATCAACCACCAGATCCAGCTGCTCCCCGCGATCGAGATGACGGACAGTAGAATAAGGTTGTAAGTGCGTAATCAGCGCTTGCGCATAGGGAGAACCACGATGGGGTTTTTCTGTGGAGGACATAACCTGAACCTGAAAGAATCATCTTTCTGATTATAGCGTTACTCCTTATTACCGACATCACCTGAATCAGTATTTCCGCGGCAGATGGTGGACATCAAGCAGCACGCCGCGCTCCATCGTAATGTACTTCCCGGTGCGCAGTTCGGCCAGGATCCGCATTATCCCGCTACGCGAAAGCCAGGTGCGACTTTGTATATAGGCGGCCGCCGTGGTGTTCAGCCGTATTGCTTCGGGCTCCTGCATCAATTCAACCAGCTGAAAACGGATGATGTCATAGGCCGACATCTGCGAGATCCGCGAGCAGTGCTCATAGACCCGGGAGGCGGTATAGATCAGCAGATGCGAAAACGGCTCCCATAAATTGTGTTGCGCAATCACGCCGTTAAAACGCTCCAGCGAAACCCCGGCGAGTTCGGAGGTCTCCAGCGCCCTGACATACAGGTGCTCTGAGGAGAACTGGCTACTCACGCCAAGAATAAACGGCGCGGATTCAGAATTTAAGACGATGCCATCTCCCCGACGGTGCAACGCCACGCTGCCCTGGAGCAATAAAAAACACTGACGCACGTCGTTTGCATAATAGTGGAGCACTTCCCCCCGGGACAGTATGCGCCTCTCTGCCAATGGAAGAAGATGATCAATTAATTTCTCGATGTGCTTATAGGGTTTAGCCGTAAGCACGGTGGCTTTTTCATTATCGAGACTGGGAGCCATTCGGGTGTTCATCAGATACCTCACTCACGGACGCGATCATTATTTGATCGATATAGAGAATTATCTTAAAAAACAGCGAGTCGTGGAATATTTAAGATGGGTCCAAAAATAGACCGCAGTAAATGACGAGCCTAATTATATGAATTCTAAGGACGTAAATTAGGGGTCTAAAAGTAGACTGGAAATAGAAAGGCTTAAGAAATTTCAAAACTGAAATGTATTTATTTTGTTAAAGAGAAGTCTACAGCTAGACCTCAAAATAGATTGTGTACCGAAAAAGAGTTGTATAAATTTCGGTCATCGGCTGATGAAGCCCGAATTATGTAATCTGGATTTCAGTAATAAATAAAGTGATACAGGATTTGATGATGAAAAATAAAATGATGATAACCCTGCTGGCAGTGGGGTCCGCCCTGACAGCAACCCACGCTTTCGCCGCAGCAGGTACCGTTAATTTTAACGGAAATATTCTGGATTCCGCCTGTGACGTTGATGTGGCTTCGCAGAACCAGGTGGTGGTATTAGGTGATTATTATAAGACCGAATTTCCAACCACCGGGGCCAGAACCGCAGCCACGCAATTTAATATCGTGTTGAAAAATTGCCCGGTGACGGTGACCAACGCGAAGGTTCGCTTTGATGGTACGCCAGATGCCACCAATTCCAGCCTGCTGGCGATTGATTCGTCTGCGGCGGGAGCGGCGACCGGAGTGGCAATCAACCTGATGAGTGCGGATAAGGCGGATCTGCCGCTTCACGGCAGCAACAGCTATAGCTATGTGCTGAGCAGCACCGCGGATAATACCCTGAGTTTCTACGCTCAGTATATTTCCACCGCAGCGACTGTCACCGCCGGTCCGGCGAATTCTGTCGCTAACTTCTCCGTGGTTTACAACTAATCGTTTGCAGCAATGTGCAGGGGGCCATCCCGGCCCCTTTGTGGTATGAGGTTTACAATGCGTTTTATCAACACAACCGGACTGGCCGTAGCGCTGTCAGCACTGACGCTGAGCACAGCGCAGGCCGGAGTGATTATTGGCGGCACCCGTATCATTTTCGATGGGACAAAAAAAGAGGCGTCAATAAGCATTAATAATCCTGACGCGACGCCTTATTTAATTCAGTCATGGATAGATGTGCCGGAAGGTAATTCAGGTAAAGCGCCTTTTATTATTACACCACCGTTATACCGACTGGATGGCGGGCAAAAAAACGTCGAGCGAATTGTGATGGCGGGTGCACTGCCTCAGCAGCAGGAAAGTTTATTTTGGCTGAATATTAAAGCGATCCCTTCAGCATCAAAACAGACGAACGCCCTGCAAATAGCAGTGAAAACGCGCATCAAACTGATCTACCGGCCAGAAAGTTTGCGGGCGTCTACGCCAGAAGAACAGGCTAATAAATTAACCTGGCAACGCGCCGGGAATGAAATTCAGGTCAACAACCCCACGCAATATGTCGTCAATTTTAATGAAATTACGCTGGGGGGGAAAAAACTGGACGATGTGACCTACGTGTTACCCGGCGCCTCAGCCCGGTTTGTATTACCCAATGAGGCAAGGGGAAATTCACTCACGTTTAAAATTATCAACGACTATGGCAGTCCCGGCGTATTACATCAAGCCAGTTTGTGATCCTTTCACAAACGGCAACGCCTGCATTAACCCGGTAATTCGCAATGACGGTAAATAACACGATGAAACCCGCACGCCTGGCGATGTTTATCGCCTTAGCGTTTGGCGGATCCTCAACCTCGCTCTACGCCAGTGTTGCCTTTAACACCGAATTAATTGAGCTGGATAATCCAGGCATGGATAAAGCCGATTTGTCGGCCTTTGAATCAGGCTCGCAGGCAGCGGGGATCTACCATGTCGATATTATTGTCGACGACGCGTTTCTGGAGACGGGGGATATTCAGTTTACCGCGAGCAAAGCCGACAACGGCGATGCGTCATTGCAGCCTTGTCTGAGTCTTGCGCAATTAAAACGCTGGGGGGTGAAAACGGCATTATTTCCTGCGCTCAGTGCAGGACACGGTGAATGCGTCAATCTTCAGGCGATTCCCCAGGCCAGTGCCGATTTCCAGTTTGGTGCCCAGCGTCTGGTGTTGAGTATTCCGCAGGCCGCCATCGATCTGCCGGCAAGAGGCTATGTGCCGCCGGAGATGTGGGATGAGGGGATAACGGCAGCCATGCTCAATTACAGCCTCAGCGGCGCGAACAGCCGGGCGAAAGCGGGTGAGGGGGCCAGCAGCAACAGCCAGTATGCGAACCTGCGTCCGGGGATAAATATTGGCCCGTGGCGTCTACGCAACTACACCACCTGGTCACGGGATGGCGCGGGGAAAGATCGATGGGACACGGTCTACAGCTATCTGCAACGTGCCGTTATTCCCCTGAAAGCGCAGCTTACCCTTGGGGACAGTTCCGCCCCGGCGGATGTCTTTGACAGCGTGCCTTTTCGCGGGGTTCAGCTGGCATCGGATGATGACATGTTACCGGATTCCCTGAAAGGCTATGCCCCAGTGGTCCGCGGGATCGCGCGCACCAATGCTCAGGTGGTGATTCGCCAGAATGGCTATCAGATCTACCAAAGCTACGTGGCGCCGGGCGCGTTTGAAATTACCGATATGTATCCCACCGGCGGCGCGGGCGATTTAGACGTGACCATCAAAGAGGCCGATGGCAGCGAGCAGCATTTCACGCTGCCGTATGCCTCGGTACCGGTATTGCAGCGCGAAGGGCGACTGAAATATGCCCTCACCGGTGGACAGTATCGCGCCTACAACAGCAGCGTGGAGAAAACCCCGTTCGGGCAGATCGCCGCGATTTATGGGCTTCAGAAAGGCATCACGATCTATGGCGGGGGGCAGGGTGCCAGCAAATATCAGTCGCTTGCGGTCGGCGCCGGTAAAAACATGGGGGATTTCGGCGCGCTTTCTGTCGATGTCACCCAGGCCTGGTCAACGCCGGCCAATACTGCAAAAACGCAGGGGCAGTCCTGGCGAGCGCGTTACAGCAAGAACGTAATTAATACCGGCACCAACTTTTCGATTGCGGGGTACCGTTATTCAACGCGCGGCTATTACGGACTCCAGGACGTGCTGGACTCCTGGGGGAACAGCGGCGCACTTCAGGACAGACGGCGTAACCGCCTGGAGCTCACCATGAGCCAGACGCTGGGCGGTGACCGGGGCGCGCTGACGCTCAGCGCCGCGCGGGAAGATTACTGGAACGCTGACAGACCCATGGCGTCGTGGAGTGTCGGCTACAACAATGACTGGCACAACATCAGCTATGGCGTGAGCTGGACATACAGCAAAAATGGCAGCCCGTCGTCCGGCAGTGGAAGTACAAAGACCTACGCTAACGACCAGCTTCTGGCGCTGACCGTTAGCGTACCGCTGGATAAATTTCTGCCGCAGACGTGGGCTAACTATGGCCTGAACGCCAGCAAGAACAGTGGCACGACGCACAGTATCGGCATGAACGGGGTGGCCCTCGACAATAGCGCCCTGAGCTGGAATATCCAGCAGGGTTACGGTACGGATGGCGTGGGCTATACCGGTACGCTCAACGGCGACTATAAAGGCACGTACGGGGAAGTTACGGCGGGCTATGGGTACGACAAACATAGCGAGCGCCTTAGCTATGGTTTGCAGGGGGGGATCCTCGCGCATGCTGATGGCGTGACGCTGTCTCAGCCGCTGGGGGAAACCAACGCGTTAATCAAAGCCCCGGGCGCGCACGGCGTGAATATTCGTAATCAGTCCGGCGTGCGAACGGATTTCCGGGGCTATACGGTGGTGAATAACCTCTCCGTATACCGCAAAAACGATCTCACTCTCGATCCGGAAAATATGCCTGACGATGTGGAGCTGGAGATCAACACCCGCACGGTCACGCCTACGCGCGGCGCGGTGGTAAAAGCCGATTATTTGTCCAAAGTAGGACGTCGGGTGCTGATGACGTTGACGACGCCTGAGCAGTTCGTGCCGTTTGGCGCGGTTGTTACCCTGGCGGATGATGACAAGAGCAGCTTTATCGTGGGCGATCGCGGCCAGGTCTATTTAACCGGCCTGCGCGACCAGGGCACGGCCCTGGCAACATGGGGACATCAACCTCACCAGCAGTGTCGGGCAGATTTTAGCCTGCCTAATGGAGCGCAATACGGCGGCATCACGGACATCAGCGTCTCGTGTCGCCGGGAGCATTAAGATGAAACGGATCAACATGTTATTACTGCTGTGCTGTCTTTGCGCATGGCATATCGCCCGGGCCGGGACCTGCACCACCATTACGCCTCAGCTTTCTACACTGTCGGTGGGCACAATCAATGTTCAGCGCGATGCGCCTGTCGGCACGGTGATTTTTTCCGGCGCGGCGAGTAATACCGGCACCTACCTTAGCGGGTGTACCAATCCACTTATGTTGGGTTTTAGCATGCGATACAACAATGCCGCGCTGAGCAGCTACGGCAATCATGTTTACAACACCAACGTTAGCGGGATTGGCATTCGGCTTTCATCAAATGCCTATTTTGAGAACCCGAGCAATACGTTCTCGTATAGTGCGCAGACCTCGTATGTGGTCTGGTACGGGGGCTGGGTCGAGTTGGTGGTGACTGGCCCGGTATCGTCCGGCGCCTTAACGCCAGGCCCCATAGGGGCGGTGACGCTGCAGGGCAGCGACGGTATTTACCGTGACGGGTTAACCGTGCAGCTGACCGGCGGCACAATCAACGCGCTGGCCTGCACCATCACCACGCCGCAGCTGACGTTCCCGATTGGTGATATTTCGGCCGCAGCATTTGGCTCAGTGGTGGGGACCACGCCAGCAGTTGCGCAGAATACGCAAAACCTCGGGTTGAACTGCAGCGCCGGCACCAATATTTCGGTTTCCCTGAGCGGAATACAGAACCCGGACAGTGCGAATACCAGCGTAATGGCATTAACAGGGCAGGGAAACAGCGGCACCGCAAAAGGCGTTGGCGTGCAGCTTCTCTATAACGGCTCGCCGCTGACGTTAAACAGCCGTCTTTTATTAAAACAGTCTGCAGGCGGGCAGGAGACGCTTCCGTTAACGGCACGCTATTTCCAGACATTAACATCCGTTGAGTCCGGCTCGGCAAATGCCTCCGCGACCCTTAATTTGACCTACCAGTAACAGGTGAAATGATGAAATTACCCTTCAGGAGAGGGATGCTCCTCCTTGCATTCAGCTGGAACGTCATTGCAGCTGATAGCGTTAATCTGGGCGTGACGGGAAATATCATCGCCTCGCCCTGCGTATTTAATGGCGGGAGCGCAAACCTGGATATTAATCTTGGAAATATACAGGCGACTAATATGGCGACGCCGGGATCGACATCCGATCCGGTGCCGTTTAATTTGCAATTTACCCAGTGCCCGGCGGGGACCCGCAGCGTCACGGTCTCGTTCACCGGCACCCCCGATCCGGCGGCCGGTGCGGACTACTACATGAACAGCGGCTCGGCGACAAACGTGGCGATAGCCATGCGTGAGGCCGCAACGGGAACGCTGAAGGGGACCGGGTCCAGCATAACGCAAAATATTGCGCCGGACAGAACGGCGACCATGGCCATGCAGGCTTCGGTAAAATCTGTAACCGGTGGCGCGACGCCGGGCAGTGTCAGCGCAGTTGTTGTGATGACCATGCAATACAATTAACAATCCCGCGCGTTAATAACGCTTATTGACTGACCCACATCGGTATTTGCTATGTTGAATATTCTGATTCAAGAGACAGACCAATTTTTTCACCATGGGCTGCAGTGTTTCTTTGTGGAATTCTTTTTGCGTAATTTTAAGCAGCAGATTCATTTCGAGGCGGAGCTTAGCCGTGATAACGTCAGTGCCGCCGATATTATCGTTCTCTCGTTTTGTATGGGGGAGGCGCTGGTCTGTTTTCCCGAATTACAGGCGCGCCAGAAAGGGATTGTGATCGGATTGGTAGAAGATGAATATCATTTTTCTGCCTTACCCTCCTGCTTTAACGATATTATTTTTATTTCGCGTCGTGCTTCGCTTGATCGGATAAGCCAGGTGCTGTTCATTGCCTGGTACCGCGCAGAGCTGGCGGGGAACAGCTGGAAGCAAAAAAGCTGCGCAGAGTGTCAGCATAAAATATTATCACCCCAGCAAAAACGCATTATGGCCAATTTTTACCGGGGATTATCGGTAGTGCAGATCGCGCATGCGCTGAAGATCAGCGATAAAACCGTTTTTACGCAAAAGTATGTAATGATGCAAAAGTTTAATCTGCGAACCGATTTTGAACTGATTGCCCTTATTCGCCGAATGGTGCAAAGGAACAGTTACCCAAACCGGCTCGGTGACTATCTCGCATTCTCTTTGATACTCTAAATTACCTGAATTTGTGCGCCGTTATGCGCCTTTAGCATAGCGCGTGCGTCATGGTATTTTTTATGCTTTATATAATGACGCCTTCGCTATGCAAATTCACAAAACCATCAAGCCGATTTTTGTCTGTAAATTTAAGTGTGTTGGGCCAGAATGCTTAATGTCATGTTGTCGTGGCTGGACAATCTCTATCGACAAGAAAACCCATCAGAAATACGTTCTCTCCCCGCACACAGAGATTGCCGCCATTGCCAAAAAGAACCTTATCCTGCAGAGAAAGGGTAAGAACAGCTACTCCAGAGTGAAGTTAAACGAAAAAGGGGACTGTCCTTTTATCGATGAAAACAAGCTCTGCATGGTCCACCGCGATCTGGGGGAAGAGGCGCTTTCGCATACCTGCAGCACTTACCCCCGGAGTTCAACTCGCTACCAGGATGAGACACGGCACACGATGACGCTCTCCTGCCCGGAGGTGGTGCGGCGGGTGCTGTTTGACCCGGATGCGATGCTGCTTCAGGAGCAGGATGAGCTCGTGGCGGGCTATAAAACCAATTTGATTGGGCAGCGCCAGTCTGTCTCGCAGACACAGCAGGTGATCCATCTTTTCGCCTGGAATTTAATCCAGTCGCCATCCCGCAATATAGAAGAAAATTTGATGGCGCTGGCGCAGTTTATTCTTTGTCTCCAGCACGTTAACTTTGATCTGCATAATAAATTTGCTGAAGTGGAAAATTTCTACGAAGCGCTTCTCAATGAGTTGCAAAGCGGAAAATCGCTGATGGATTCCGGTCATCTGGCGAAGTCAAACGCGATGAAATATCTGGCGTTGTCCGTAATGGGCACAAATGTGGCGAAGGATTCAGCCCGGGATGGTTTTATTCTTGAAGGGCATCAGCAAATTGCCGCATACCTGGATGTTGCCGGTATTAGCGACGCGGCGGAACTGGAGACGAAATTCGACGCGATTAATCAGCAGTGGCACAAATTATGTGAGGATTCCTGTTTGTCAGAACCTTACGTGTTACGCAATTACCTGCTGTACAAACTCTACAGTAGCTATTTCCCCGGCAAAAACATGGCGACGATGATGCGTCAGTTTTATCGTATCGTGCTGGACTTTTTCTATATCAAATTCATCCTCAGCGTGAGATCGATGCAGGGCGAAATCGACCAACAGGTGGTAATGAAAACCATCGCCAGCCTCTCCGAAAAGACCATGCACAATAACACCATTGATGCCCGCATGGACGCTGCGATTGATAAAATCAATGGCGGCGATGATTTATCCTGCCTGCTGTTGATTGGATAAACGCCCGTAACGTAGGCCGGGTAAGCGCAGCGCCACCCGGCATTTTCTCAGACATTCACCGCACTGATCAGCCGAGACTTCATGGACTGGTACGCCGATGCCGCAAAGTCCTCAGCCCAGCGTTGATCCTCAATGGCGTCCAGCTGAACCGCACAATACTTCGTTTCCGGCGTTTTGGAGATGGGATCAAGATTATCCTGCGTCAGTTCGTTGCAGGCGCCAATCCACCACTGATAGGTCATATATACAGCCCTGGGATTGATGCGTTCGCTGAGGCTGGCGCGGGTAATCACTTTACCGCGGCGCGAACGCACCCAGACCAGTTGCCCGTCAGTGATACCGCGTTGTTCCGCATCCGCCGGGTTCAATTGCACCCGACCCGGTTCGTCGGCCAGGCTTTGCAGCGCGGCGCAGTTCCCGGTCATGGAACGACAGGAGTAATGTCCCACTTCGCGCACCGTGCAGAGCACCAGAGGATAGTCTTCGTCAGGTGTTTCAGCGGGCGCTCGCCAGGGCGCGGCAAACAGTTGCCCTTTGCCGGTTGGCGTGTCGAAGTGATTATCTTTGTACAGGTACGGTGTGCCGGGGTGATCGAGCGTTGGGCATGGCCACTGGACATGGCCCATTTCGCCCATTTTTTCGTATGTTACGCCGTAGAACAGCGGACACAGCGCGCGCATCTCATCCCAGATCTGCTGGTTTGAGGTGTAGTGCATCGGATAGCCCATTTCTGTCGCCAGCAGGCTGATGATCTCCCAGTCGCGTTTTACGTTGCCGCTGGCCTCGACGGCCTTGCCGAAACGCTGGAAGCCACGATCGGCACAGGTAAAGACGCCCCCGTGTTCGCCCCAGGAGGTGGCGGGTAACAGAACATCCGCCACTTCCGCCGTTTTGGTCATGAAGATGTCCTGAACCACCACAAAGTCGAGCGCCTCAAAGCCGCTGCGTACCAGGCCCAGGTCGGCCTCGGTCTGCAGCGGGTCTTCCCCCATGATGTAATAGGCTTTGACTTTACCTTCCAGGGCGAGATGCGGCACCTCGGTAATACGCGTGCCGACGCGATCGTCCATTACCGTAACGTCAATTCCCCAGGCATCGGCGAACTTCTGCCTGACAGCCGGGTCCGTCACGTCCTGATAGCCGGGGAACATATTGGGCAAAACGCCCATGTCACACGCTCCCTGCACGTTATTTTGTCCGCGAACGGGACCGACGCCGATGGCAGGGCGACCAAGATTACCGGTTAACAGCGCCAGACTCGAAAGGCCTTTTACCACATCTACGGCCTGACCAAACTGTGTGACGCCCATTCCCCACATCACGGTCGCGGAAGGGGCCGCTGCGAAAGTGCGCATCGCCTGGCGGACATCGTGGGCGGGAATGCCGGTCAGATGTTCGACCTTCTCTGGCGCGTACTCTTTCACCGTCTGCCGGTAGGCCTCAAGCCCCTCCGTGAAGCGTGCGACGTAGTTTTTGTCGTACAACTCCTCTTCCAGCAGCACATAGCCAAAGGCGTTAACCAGTGCCATATTGCTGCCGTTTTTCAGTTGCAGATGTTGGTCGGCAATGCGGGCTGTTTCAATCCGACGCGGATCGCAGACGATAATTTTCGCACCGTTCTCACGGGCTTTCAGCACGCGGCGGGCGACTATTGGATGGGAATCGGCGCAGTTGTATCCGAAAACCAGCAGGCATTTTGAGTGTTCAATGTCGTTAATGGAATTACTCATCGCGCCGTTGCCCAGCGTTTCCTGCAAACCCGCCACGGAAGGCCCGTGGCAGACGCGTGCGCAGCAGTCCACGTTGTTGGTATGGAGTACCGCACGGGCGAATTTCTGCATCACATAGTTGGTTTCATTGCCCGTCCCCCGGGAAGAGCCGGTGGTCATGATGGACCGCGGGCCGAACTGCGCTTTAATGTTTTTAAGCTTGTTGGCGGTATAACGAATGGCCTCGTCCCAGGTGACCGGGGTAAAGGGTTCGCCTTTGTGGTAGCGGATCATCGGTTGCGTCAGGCGAGGGGTGAGCAAGCGGGTATCGTTAAGGAAGTCCCAGCCGTAAAAGCCTTTCAGGCACAAGGTGCCCTGATTGGTTACGCCGTCTGCGGCTTCGGCACGGATAATACGGTTATTTTCAACAACGAGGTTTAATTTACAGCCTGCACCACAGTAAGGGCAGACGCTGGCGATTTTTTTCATCAATAACAGACCTGTTAAGAAATGAAGCAAGATGACCGGAGAGCCCGATCCCGTAAAGAGGAGTAAGCAGGAAGTGTGCCATCTTTACGATGCGTGTTTCACAGGGTGTTATGAGGGGGGGAGGGGTGTCATCGTCAGGCTGGTCGACAGTTATGACGATGACACGTTAGCTAATTTTAAAGGTCGTCCATTGTGTAACCCACAACAATTTCCAGCGTTTTACGAATGACGTCGGCCTGAACCACGTCATCCGTCGCTTCCAGCGTCTGGATCAGCCAGAGAATGATCGCTTTGTTGGTAAGGTGACCTTCCGTGGCCAGGACACAACGTACTGCAGTAGAAAAAATCGCGGATTCTTCAGCAAAACGATCGCCAGCGTGGCGGAAATACTCCGACAAAGCGCTGTCCAGAAAAGCCGAATGGTATTCGGGTTGTGGCTGAATATTCTGTCTCATTTGTTCTCACCGTAGCTGTTAAATTGCAGTCAATGTATTTTCCTGGGATTGGACGGTTTTCCATCACCAAATAACGGCACTACATTGTCTCTGTTATCCTTGAGAGATCCCTCTCTGATTGGTCGTCCTTGCGCGGTTCTGCGACGTATAAAGGCGCTGTTTTTTGAGCCGATGTCGGCTATCACCCTCGCCAGTGTCTCCCGCCGCCGGGGATCCTTTTCATGTATTTGCATTTTACGCAGACGCTGTACCAGAGAATCGGTCGTCAGTGGCCCCCGTTCTTTCAGGAGGGAAAGCACGGCTTCACCGATAAGCTGGTCTGTGAGTCTTTCAGCGTCACTGCGATTCATAACGTTACCGTTCGAAGAGCAAACCAAGCAGCATGTGGTAATGCTGTTCCTCTTCCGGCCCTTCGGCCTTTTCGAGGCGACTTAAGAGTTTGGTGCAGAGCGACTTGCGGTTGAGGTTTCGCCCGTCGCTAAGAATTTCAACCACGACTTCACCCAGCGTTTCCTGTTGCGTTGGAAGCGCGGCTTTTTCGAAGTACTGCGCAATAGCGGCGGCAGAATCTGCGACGTAACCGTTCTGTTGCATGTTTCGCTCCTGTAAAATTTAGTAATCACTAACGTTACATTTAAGGTATACACAAATCCCAAATCTGTACATTAAAAATGTACAGATTTTTAAATATTTTATGATATATTTTATAAACCTTTTACATTTCAGAGGGTTATTGATGGGGTTTGTAACGGTATCGTAACAGAATATATTGTACAACTTGAAGCGTCGTGGTTAAGTTGTACAACATCGAAAATTCGGGTCACAAACGTCCTAAATCATTGAGACGTAAATTATTTGCCTGACAATTAATATGCTATAACAGAACTCTATCCACGCGTTTTCGTGGCCAAACCCCTAACCCCTTCAGGAAAAGCATGCTGACAACCATCATATACCGCAGCCATATCTGCGATGACGTTCCGGTGAAAGCGCTGGAAACCATGGTCGCTGCTGCAGATAGTAAAAACCGACAATCCGACGTCACGGGGATCCTGTTGTTTAACGGCACGCACTTTTTTCAGTTGCTCGAAGGGCCAGTCGAAAACGTGACCGCCATTTATGAGCAGATCTGCCGCGATCCGCGTCACCACAATGTGGTGGAA
Organism: Enterobacter cloacae subsp. cloacae ATCC 13047; assembly: GCF_000025565.1. Classification (NCBI taxonomy): domain Bacteria; kingdom Pseudomonadati; phylum Pseudomonadota; class Gammaproteobacteria; order Enterobacterales; family Enterobacteriaceae; genus Enterobacter; species Enterobacter cloacae. The sequence continues at coordinate 2,419,563 of NC_014121.1, read as the reverse complement.
CTGATGCGCGATCACGGACCTTCCCGGCGTTTTGGCAATGTTGGGATGGAGCTCTTTGATTTGCGTCACTTCGACCGGGAAGATGTTCTTCAGCAGGTGCTTAATAAGGGCACGACCCGCTATCAGCTGACCTATAACGATCGTCCGCTGCAATTCTTCCGCACGTTCGTTGAGGCAACCGAGAAGGCCAACTATTTTGAATTGCCGCCCGCCGATGCCTGGGATTTTATCCCCGAGGAGACGCCGTTATCCGCACAACCGCCGGTGGTAGCAAAAGGGGCGGACTGCAGCTTTGCATTTCAGCCGATTGTGGATCCCTTTATGCAGGAGGTGGTCTCCTGGGAGGCACTGCTGCGCACGCCATCCGGCGACTCGCCACGGGCCTATTTTGCGGCGCTTCCGCGCGAAGAGGTCTACGCAGCAGATTTGCACAGCAAACAGGTTGCGCTCTCCATGGCCAGTGCGCTGGGGCTACAGAATCAGACGCTGTCGATTAACCTGTTGCCCATGACGCTGGTCAATGTCCCGCATGCCGTCGATTTCCTGCTCACCGCTATCGACGCGAACGGCTTTGTGCCGGAGCAAATTGTGGTGGAATTCACCGAAAGTGAAGCCATCTCGCGCTTCGATGAGTTTACCCATTCGGTCCGGCAGTTAAAAAGTGCCGGTATCAGCGTGACGATCGATCACTTCGGGGCCGGTTTTGCCGGGCTGCAGTTGCTGGCCCAGTTCCAGCCGGACAGAATTAAGATTAATCGCGATCTGGTGCTGGATGTGCATAAAAGCGGTCCGCGTCAGGCCATCATTCAGGCGATTATCAAGTGCTGTTCCTCGCTGGAAATTCAGTTCTGCGCCGTTGGCGTAGAGAAGGCTGAGGAGTGGATGTGGCTGGAATCTGCGGGAATTTCCCAGTTCCAGGGACACCTGTTTGCCAGCCCCCGACATGGCGGCATTCCGGCAATTTCGTGGCCCGAGAAAAAGTCTGGATTGTGATAAAGCTGTACAACCTTTGGCAGAGTTAACTGTACGGAAGGCGGAATTTAGACAACAATAGAGTTAACGGCGTGGATGGTGTCCTCACCATTCACCTGTTTCAAACTGAGGTCTTAGTTATACAAATAGCTTGTACAATCTGATAAGGTTGCTGTGGTTGGGTATGGAAGTATTGAGCGTGAGGGAGTTAATGGCCTATTACAGTATCGGCGAAGTCGCCGAACGATGCGGTATCAACCCCGTTACGCTGCGTGCCTGGCAGCGCCGTTATGGTTTGTTGAAGCCGCAGCGCAGTGAAGGGGGTCATCGTCAGTTCGACGACGAGGATATCCTGCGTATTGAAGAGATCAAACGTCTGATGAAATCAGGCGTTTCGGTGGGGAAAGTAAAAGCCTTGCTGGAGAACAAGGAAGTGATGACCCAGGGTAACTGGGCCGCTTTCCAGGAAGAGATGATGACCGTTTTGCGCTATGCCAGCCCGGCAAAACTGCGCGCAAAAATTGGCGAGTTTCGCCGCGATCACGCCATGGATGCGTTGATCGACAACATTATTACCCCCGTAAGGCAGCGCATGAATCAGGATCAAAATACGGTGCGCCACATGGCGAGCCTGTTTGATGGTGTGCTGATCGAATTCGCCGTGGCAAGCCTGGCAGAATCGCGTAAAAAAGCTGGTAAAGATGCGTTGCTCATCGGTTGGGAGTGCGACGACCGCACTCATCTGTGGCTTGAAGCCGCGCGCTTAGCCAATAAGGGCTGGCATATCGACGTGCTGGCAGAGCCGATTGATTCACCGCGTCCCGAACTCTTCCCCGGGCAGAAACTCTTTGTCTGGACGGGAAAATCGCCCACGCCCCGTCAGCAGGAACAGCTCGATCACTGGCGTGAACAAGGTTTTTCCGTCGCCTTTCATCATTAATCATCAGAGGCCTTGAGGGCCTTTTTTTCTTTCTGTCCTGTCCTGCGCAAAAGCTATCTCAAAAATAGGCATTTCCGATGCATATTTTGCTTTTCCTTTTAATCAGACGAACGACGCAGCGAAATGCATTATTAATCAATGCATTGAACAATTAAATCCATCCCGCCAGCATCCTCTCACAGGGTCTATGCTTAATAAAACCAGGCAAAAAGGGCGATTAAGCCTAATGCCCCTGCTGTCAGAGGGTTGAAGTGATAATCGTTATCACTAACATGGTGTTATGCCCTGATGGCTTATCAGATGAGGTGGACCTATGGAACTGCATTCAGAAACCTTTAACCCTGCCGATTTCGCCTGGCGCGGTTTAACGCTCACGCCAGCGGCGGCGGCACATATTCATCAGCTGGTGGCGAAAAAGCCAGAGATCCTCGGCGTGCGTTTAGGGGTCAAGCAGACCGGCTGCGCGGGGTTTGGTTATGTGCTCGACACCGTCACCGAACCCGAAAAAGATGATCTGGTGTTTGAAACGGATGGCGCAAAACTGTATGTCGCGCTTCAGGCGATGCCGTTTATCGACGGAACCGAAGTGGACTACGTGCGTGAAGGTTTAAACCAGTTATTCAAATTTCATAACCCGAAAGCCCAGAACGAATGTGGCTGCGGCGAAAGCTTTGGGGTATAGGCGGTACTATGTCTCGTAATACTGAAGCAACGAGTGAAGTAAATACCTGGAGCGGCGGACACCTCAACTATAAAGAGGGCTTCTTCACCCAGCTGCAAACTGATGAACTGGCGAAGGGCATCAACGAAGATGTCGTGCGCGCAATTTCAGCCAAACGTAACGAGCCGGAGTGGATGCTCGAATTCCGCCTGAGCGCTTACCGGGCCTGGCTGGAGATGGAAGAGCCGCACTGGCTGAAAGCCCACTACGATAAGCTGAATTATCAGGATTACAGCTACTACTCTGCACCTTCCTGCGGCAGCTGTGACGACACCTGCGCCTCGCAGCCCGGCGCGGTACAGCAAACCGGGGCGGATAATAGCTTCCTGAGTAAAGAGGTGGAAGAGGCGTTTAACCAGCTTGGCGTGCCGGTTCGCGAAGGGAAAGAGGTGGCGGTGGACGCCATTTTTGACTCTGTCTCGGTGGCAACCACCTACCGTGAGAAGCTGGCGGAACAGGGGATCATTTTCTGCTCTTTCGGCGAAGCGATCCACGATCACCCGGAACTGGTGAAAAAGTACATTGGCACCGTGGTACCGTCTAACGACAACTTCTTCGCGGCGCTCAACGCAGCGGTCGCCTCAGACGGCACCTTCATCTACGTGCCGAAAGGGGTACGTTGTCCAATGGAGCTGTCGACCTATTTCCGCATCAACGCGGAAAAGACCGGCCAGTTCGAGCGCACCATTCTGGTGGCGGACGAAGGCAGCTACGTCAGCTACATCGAAGGGTGTTCCGCGCCGGTGCGCGACAGCTACCAGCTCCACGCTGCGGTGGTTGAAGTCATCATCCACAAAGACGCCGAAGTGAAATACTCCACGGTGCAGAACTGGTTCCCGGGCGACGGTAATACCGGCGGTATCCTCAACTTCGTCACCAAGCGTGCGCTGTGCGAAGGCGAAAACAGCAAGATGTCCTGGACCCAGTCTGAAACCGGCTCGGCCATTACCTGGAAGTATCCGAGCTGTATTTTGCGCGGGGATAACTCCATCGGCGAGTTTTATTCCGTTGCGCTGACCAGCGGCCATCAGCAGGCGGATACCGGCACCAAGATGATCCACATTGGTAAAAACACCAAATCGACCATCATCTCAAAAGGTATTTCCGCCGGACACAGCCAGAACAGCTATCGCGGGCTGGTGAAAATTATGCCTACGGCCACCAACGCGCGAAACTTTACCCAGTGTGACTCCATGCTGATTGGCGCAGACTGCGGCGCGCATACCTTCCCGTACGTGGAGTGTCGCAACAACAGCGCCCAGCTTGAGCATGAGGCGACAACGTCGCGTATCGGGGAAGATCAGCTCTTCTACTGCCTGCAGCGCGGGATCAGTGAAGAAGATGCCATCTCGATGATTGTCAACGGCTTCTGTAAGGACGTGTTCTCTGAACTGCCGCTGGAATTTGCCGTTGAAGCCCAGAAACTCCTCGCCATTAGTCTTGAACACAGCGTCGGTTAAGGAAAGCACATGTTAAGTATTAAAGATTTACAGGTTAGCGTGGAAGACAAAGCCATCCTGCGTGGCCTCAATTTTGACGTCAAGCCGGGTGAAGTCCACGCCATTATGGGGCCGAATGGCTCCGGGAAAAGTACGCTTTCAGCGACGCTGGCGGGACGCGAAGATTACGAAGTGACCAACGGCTCGGTGGAGTTTAACGGCAAAGATTTGCTGGAGATGTCGCCGGAAGAGCGCGCGGGGGAGGGCATCTTTATGGCTTTCCAGTATCCGGTCGAAATTCCGGGCGTCAGTAATCAGTTCTTCCTGCAAACGGCGCTCAACGCGGTACGCAAATACCGTGGCCTGGAGGCGCTGGATCGTTTTGATTTTCAGGACCTGATGGAAGAGAAGATCAAGCTGCTGAAAATGCCGGAAGATCTGCTGACCCGCTCGGTGAACGTCGGCTTCTCCGGCGGCGAGAAGAAGCGCAACGACATTCTGCAGATGGCGGTGCTTGAACCTGAACTGTGCATTCTGGATGAGACCGATTCCGGTCTGGATATCGATGCCCTCAAGATTGTCGCCGACGGGGTGAATTCTCTGCGCGACGGCAAACGGTCATTCATTATCGTCACCCACTATCAGCGTATTCTTGACTACATCAAACCGGATTACGTCCACGTGCTTTACCAGGGGCGCATTGTGAAATCCGGTGATTTCACGCTGGTCAAACAACTGGAGGAGCAGGGCTATGGCTGGCTTACCGAACAGCAGTAATGCGCTCCAGCAGTGGCACCGCCTGTTTGAAGCGCAGGGCGGAAGGCGTTCTGAGCAGGCACAACAGCACCTGCAACAGATGCTGCGCCTCGGTTTACCCACGCGTAAACATGAGAACTGGAAGTACACGCCGCTTGAGGGCCTGCTGAACGCTGAATTTGTCTCGCAACGAGCGGATATCACACCGACGCAGCGCGATGCACTGGCGCTGAATGTGGATGCCCTGCGCCTGGTGTTTGTCGACGGCCAGTTCCGTCCTGATCTGAGCGACAGCACCGACGAGAGCGGTTATACGATCGCCATTAATGATGAGCGCCAGAGCCTGACGGCACCCGTGCAGCCGGAGGTCTTTCTGCACCTTACCGAGAGCCTGGCACAGAGTGTGACGCAGATTCACGTGAAGCGAAACCAGCGCCCGGCGAAACCGCTGCTGCTGATGCATATCACCCAGGGCCTGGACGGCGATGAAATCAATACTGCGCACTATCGCCACCATCTGGAGCTGGCGGAGGGGGCGGAGGCCACGATTATTGAACATTACGTCAGCCTCAACGATACCCGCCACTTTACCGGGGCGCGCCTGTCGATGAATGTCGCCGCCAACGCTCAGCTGCACCATATCAAGCTGGCATTCGAGAACCCGCAGAGTCACCACTTTGCGCATAACGATATCCTGCTTGGACAAGATGCAGCGGCATACAGCCACAGCTTCCTGCTGGGGGGCGCGGTACTGCGTCACAATACCAGTACGCAGCTTAACGGCGAGAACACCACCCTGCGCATCAACAGCCTGGCGATGCCGGTCAAATCGGAAGTGTGCGATACGAGGACCTGGCTTGAGCACAACAAAGGCTACTGCAACAGCCGCCAGCTGCACAAAACCATTGTCAGCGACAAAGGCCGTGCGGTGTTTAACGGTCTGATCAATGTGGCGCAACACGCCATTAAGACCGACGGGCAGATGACCAACAACAACCTGCTGCTGGGGCGCCTGGCAGAAGTGGACACCAAGCCGCAGCTGGAGATCTATGCCGACGACGTCAAATGCAGCCACGGCGCCACGGTCGGGCGCATTGACGATGAACAGATGTTTTATCTGCGTTCGCGCGGTATTGACCAGCAGGCGGCGCAGAAAATGATTATCTACGCCTTTGCCGCAGAGCTGACGGAGGCGCTGGACGATGGCCTGTTAAAACAGCAGGTGCTGGCCCGTATTGGTCAGCGTCTGCCTGGAGGCGAAGCATGAGTTTTCCCGTAGAGAAAGTACGGGCCGATTTCCCGGTTCTGACCCGTGAAGTGAATGGACTGCCGCTGGCCTATCTCGACAGCGCTGCCAGCGCGCAAAAACCGAATCAGGTGGTGGATGCAGAAGCCGAATTCTACCGCCACGGTTACGCCGCCGTGCATCGCGGTATTCATACGCTGAGCGCAGAGGCGACCCAGCGTATGGAGAACGTCCGCACCCAGGTGGCCGCTTTTCTGAATGCGCGATCGCCGGAAGAGCTGGTGTTTGTGCGCGGCACGACGGAAGGGATCAACCTTGTCGCCAACAGCTGGGGCAGTGCGCAGGTCCACGCGGGCGATAACATCATCATCACCGAGATGGAACACCACGCCAATATCGTGCCGTGGCAGATGCTCTGTGAGCGTGTGGGTGCTGCGCTACGGGTGATCCCGTTGAATCAGGACGGCACGCTTCACCTTGAGCACCTTGATGCCCTGCTGGACGACCGCACGCGGCTGGTGGCGATAACCCAGGTCTCTAACGTGCTGGGAACCGAAAACCCGGTAGCAGAGATCGTCGAAAAAGCCCACCGGGCGGGCGCGAAGGTCCTGATTGACGGCGCTCAGGCGGTGATGCACCACGCGGTGGATGTGCAGGCGCTGGACTGCGATTTTTACGTCTTCTCCGGGCATAAGCTTTATGGCCCAACCGGGATCGGCGTGTTGTATGTGAAAGACGATATTTTGCAGGCCATGCCGCCGTGGGAAGGGGGCGGCTCGATGATCGCCACCGTCAGCCTGTCGGAAGGGACCACCTACGCGCGCGCGCCGTGGCGTTTTGAGGCTGGTACGCCCAATACCGGCGGGATTATCGGGCTTGGGGCTGCTCTCTCTTATGTCTCCTCCATTGGCCTTGAGGCCATCCAGGAGTATGAGCAGATGCTGATGCACTACGCGCTGCAGGAGCTTGCCAGCGTGCCCGAGTTGACCCTGTATGGCCCGGCCAACCGGCAGGGCGTGATTGCGTTCAATCTGGGAAAACACCATGCCTATGACGTGGGCAGTTTCCTCGATAACTATGGCGTGGCCGTGCGTACCGGGCACCACTGTGCCATGCCGCTGATGGCATTTTATCAGGTCCCGGCAATGTGCCGCGCGTCGCTGGTGATGTACAACACAACGGAAGAGGTCGACAGGCTGGTGGCGGGGCTAAAACGCATTCACCAGTTGCTGGGCTAACGGAGAAGCGAACAATGGCAGAGTTGCCGGACAAAGATAAATTACTGCGTAACTTCGGACGTTGCGCAAACTGGGAAGAAAAGTATCTCTATATTATTGAGCTGGGGCAGCGTTTGCCGCCGCTCAGTGAAGCGGCGCATAACCCGGATAATATTATTCAGGGCTGCCAGAGCCAGGTGTGGATTGTGATGGAGCAAAAGGGCGACGGTACGATTGAATTGCACGGCGACAGCGATGCCGCGATTGTGAAAGGGCTTATCGCCGTGGTCTTTATTCTCTACCACCAGATGTCCGCACAGGATATTGTCGCCTTTGATGTGCGCCCGTGGTTTGAAAAAATGGCCCTGACCCAACACCTCACCCCGTCCCGCTCCCAGGGGCTGGAAGCGATGATTCGCGCCATCCGCGCCAAAGCTGCAATCATTAGCTAGACTTACAGGACAGCATTCATTCTGTTTCGCGAGGTGGTTCCCGCCTCGCTGGTTTTTCAGCTTTCTGGCGTTCTGTCAGTGAATAAGGAATCTCAGCATGAAGCGCGCGTCTCTAATAACACTCTTACTCCTTGGTTCGCTCGGCGCTCTTAATTCGGCCAGTGCGATGGATTATCCGTTACCGCCCGCAGGCAGCCGTCTGATTGGGCAAAATCAAACCTACATAATACAGGAAGGGGATACCAAACTTCAGACCATCGCACGTCGGTTTAATACTGCGGCACAGCTCATCCTTGAAACCAATAATACCATTGCGCCGGTAAACCCTGCGCCGGGAACGGTGATTACCATTCCATCCCAGATGCTGCTTCCGGACACGCCACGCGAAGGTATTGTGGTGAACCTGGCCGAGTTACGGCTCTACTACTATCCGCCGGGGGGAAATATTGTTCAGGTTTTCCCGCTGGGGATTGGACAGCTGGGGCTGGAGACGCCGGTCACGACGACCCGCGTGAGTCAGAAGATCCCTAATCCAACCTGGACCCCGACGCCGGGCATCAGAGCGCGCTCTCTGGAGCAGGGCATTAAATTGCCGCCGGTCGTACCCGCCGGGCCAAATAACCCGCTGGGACGCTTTGCACTGCGTTTAGGCGTGGGCAATGGGGAATATCTCATCCACGGTACCAGTGCGCCGGACAGCGTTGGCCTGCGGGTGAGTTCAGGCTGTATGCGCATGAACGCTCCGGACATTAAAGCTCTGTTCGAACAGGTGCGGGTCGGCACACGGGTGCAGATTATTAATGAGCCGGTGAAGTTCTCCGTCGAGCCGGATGGCAAACGCTATATTGAAGTACATCGTCCGCTGGCGCAGGTGGAGGGAGAAAACCCGCAGATTACACCTATTACCCATTCCGCTGACTTTGCCTCGTTTGTTTCTCAGGCAGGAAGTGACAAAGCGCTTATTGATAAAGCCTTGTCGCGCCGGGCGGGGATCCCGGTCGCCGTATCGGCGGCTAACGGCCCGTCGGCCAGCAACAACGTGCAGTCCGTACAGAACAGCCGTGTCTCTGCTGCGGTAACGGAAGAGGATGGCGAGAAGGTGACGCAGTAGGATGTTTGACGCAGGCAAAAAAAATGGCGCACAATGTGCGCCATTTTATTAACAGGTACTATTACTTACGGTATTTAGTAGCCTGGTTGTCCAGACGCTGGTTAGCGCGAGCTGCGTCGTCTTTAGCAGCCTGAACGTCGGAACGCATTGCGTTCACGTCGTTGCTCAGCTGGTCAACTTTAGCGTTCAGAGTCTGAACGTCAGAAGACAGCTGATCGATTTTAGCGTTGCTGGAGCAACCTGCCAGCAGAGTAGAACCCAGGATTACCGCGCCCAGTACCAGTTTAGTACGATTCATTATTAATACCCTCTAGATTGAGTTAATCTCCATGTAGCGTTACAAGTATTACACAAACTTTTTTGGGTTGAGAATATTTTTTGATGGGAATACGCCTATTTTTGATCGTTCGCTCAAAGAAGCAACGAATTCGGCATTTTTGTCGAAAAAGCTATGTTAAAAAAGGCATTTTTCATCGGATTCGTCTTACATAAATCGCGATTAAATAGAAAAACCCGATTTGCTTTTTGAATAGAGTTGGCTAATACCACGAATAAAAAAAGCGCCCCGAAGGACGCTTTTTATCAAAAACTAATTCGTTTGAACATTATTACAGCACGTGAACAGATGCGGTATTGGTTGTACCACTCGGTACCAGTGCACCCGATACCATTACCACCACGTCGCCTTTCTGTGCCAGGCCGCTTTCCAGCGCCAGTTCTTTACCCTGAATGTAGAAATCGTCGGTAGAGGCGATCTCTTTTACCAGGTGCGCAACAACACCTTTGCTCAGCACCAGCTGACGCGCAGTGGTTTCATTGGTGGTCAGCGCCAGGATGGTAGCATCCGGGAAGTATTTACGTACGGCACGCGCAGATTTACCGCCCTGGGTTGCAACCACGATCAGTGGCGCTTCCAGCTTCTCAGCCGTTTCTACCGCACCGCGGCAAACCGCTTCAGTGATGCGCAGTTTGCGGCTGTCGTTGTTGAAGTCCAGACGGCTGGTCATCACGCGGTCAGTACGCTCGCAGATGGTGGCCATAATGGACACCGCTTCCAGCGGATATTTACCTTTCGCAGATTCGCCAGACAGCATGACGGCATCAGTACCGTCGAGGATGGCGTTCGCCACGTCGCCTGCTTCTGCGCGGGTTGGACGTGGGTTTTTGATCATGGAGTCCAGCATCTGGGTGGCAGTGATAACCACTTTACGTGCGCGGACACATTTCTCGATCATCATCTTCTGCGCGAAGATCACTTCTTCAACCGGGATTTCAACACCCAGGTCGCCACGCGCAACCATGATACCGTCAGACGCTTCGAGGATTTCGTCGAAGTTATTCAGGCCTTCCTGGTTTTCGATTTTGGAGATGATCTGGATCTTCTCGCCGCCGTGCGCTTTCAGGTGCTCACGGATTTCAACCACGTCGGAACGTTTACGGATGAAGGAGGCAGCAACGAAATCAACGCCTTGCTCGCAGCCGAAGATCAGGTCTTGCTTGTCTTTTTCAGCCAGTGCTGGCAGCGCGATGGAAACGCCTGGCAGGTTAACGCCTTTGTTTTCGCCCAGGTCGCCGTTGTTCAGCACTTTACAGATGACTTTGTTGCCTTCGATGGCGGTGACTTCCATTCCGATCAGACCATCGTCTACCAGCACGGTGTTACCCACAGACAGATCGCTGGTGAAGCCTTCATAGGTTACCGCAACGATTTCGCTGTTACCGACCACAGACTTGTCAGTTGTGAAGGTGAAGGTCTGGCCTGCTTTCAGGGAGACGTCGTTACCGCCTTCCAGTTTGATGGTGCGGATTTCAGGACCTTTGGTATCCAGCAGGATGGCGGCTTTTTTACCGGTCTTGCTCATGACGTTGCGCAAGTTCTGGATACGCTGACCATGTTCAGCGTAGTCACCGTGAGAGAAGTTCAGACGCATAACGTTCATGCCGGCGTCCAGCATTTTGGTCAGCATCTCTTCAGATTCGGTTTTCGGGCCGATGGTACAAACAATTTTCGTCTTTTTCATGACAGTCTTAGTCTTTAAGTTGGGAAGGATATGGAAATCTCGCTCCGGGGGCGCACCGCCGCGGAGTCAAACCTGTGTTGCAAAAGAGTATATGACACGCACTAAGGATAGGAGACATCAAATGAGCGTGCAGAAGAAAGTGTGCCTGAGTGACAGCCCAACGAAGGAGAGGAGAAGTTGTACGTTGTTTTTTGTATTCCAAGCGCTGAAACCATTCACCAGGGATTTGGCGCGCATTATACGCTGATTTTAAGATAAAAGGAAAATGGAAACGGTGTTTCAGAAATAATCTGTGCAGTTTCACATAATATTGTTATCAATGCGTTAAGGCATAATGACAACTTATGGCGACAGGCGAGGGGCCTGCCGCCTTTCACTTATTTTTCCAGCGCCTGACTCAGATCGGCAATCAGATCGTCTGCCTCTTCGATCCCAACGGACAGGCGGATCAACTGCGGCACAATGCCGTTAGCCAGACGCTGCTCGCGCGGAATAGAGGCGTGAGTCATGCTGTAGGGCTGACTCACCAGGCTTTCCACACCGCCGAGACTTTCTGCGAGGGTGAACAGCTTCAGCTTGCGGATCACCTCCGTCGCACGTTGCGCATCGCCTTTCACCACGACGGAAATCATCCCGCCCGGCAGCGCCATTTGCCTGCGGGCGAGCTGATAGTGCGGGTGCGAATCCAGCCCCGGATAGAACACCTTTTCGACCTGCGGCTGCTGCGCAAGCCATTGCGCAATCGCCAGCGCGTTGCTGCTGTGCTTTTCCATCCGCAGAGCCAGGGTACGCATTCCGCGCAGCGTCAGAAAACTGCTGAAGGGATCGAGCACGCCGCCGATGGCGTTTTGCAGATAACCCAACCGTTCCGCCAGCGCCGGGTTATCGCCCACCACCGCCAGCCCGGCTACCACGTCGGAATGGCCGTTCAGGTATTTGGTGGCGGAGTGCACCACGATATCAAAACCCAGCTCCAGCGGACGGTGAATGACCGGGGAGGCGAAGGTGTTATCCGCCACGCTTATCACCTTATGGCGGCGGGCAATGGCCCCGATGGCTGCCAGGTCGGCCAGTTTCAGCAGCGGGTTAGTCGGCGTCTCCACCCAGATCATGCGCGTTTGGGGGCCAATGGCGGCTTCCAGCGCGGCCAGATCGTCGGGCTTTACCCAGCTGACCCGCAGCCCGGTGCTGCGCTTACGCACGTTTTCAATCAGACGGTAGGTGCCGCCATACACGTCATCAATGGCGACGATATGGCTGTCTTTATCCAGCAGCTCCAGTACGGTGGAAATGGCGGCCAGACCGGAGGCAAAAGCATAGCCGCGCGTGCCGCCTTCCAGTTCGGCGATGGCGGTTTCCAGCGCATGGCGGGTAGGATTGCCGCTTCGGGAATATTCGTAGCCGGTATGCTCCCCCGGCGAAGGTTGCGCAAACGTCGAGGTGGCGTAAATGGGCGGCATGACCGCGCCGTGTTGATCGTTAACCTGGCCGCTGTGTACGCTGAGCGTGGCGAGATTTTTCATTCTTGTTTCCTTATTGCTGTAGACGGTTGCGCCAGGCGGTGAGGAGGTCGCTGCGGGTGATCAGACCCAGAAAACGGTCATTGTCATTAATCACCGCCACCAGACCGCGGTCGAAGATGGCGTGCAGGGCGCTTTCCGGCGCGTGCTTATCAAGAATCTCCACCTGTTGCGTCATGGCCGCCGTGACGGGGAGGGCAAAGCGAGCCCCGTCGCCGCCAATGTGGCGCAGCAGATCCCACTCATCAATAATGCCTACCACCTTGCCGTTCTCCAGCACCGGCAGCTGCGAGATGTCATACAGACGCATGCGTGCCAGTACGGTGGAAAGCGTGTCGTCCGGGGCGGCGGTGACGGTGGCGCCCTCGTCGTGGCGCAGCGCAATGTAGTCGGAGAGATCGCCTGCCTGCGGGCGGGACATCAGCCCCTGCTGGCGCATCCAGTCATCGTTGAACATCTTTGAGAGGTATTTATTGCCGCTGTCGCAGGCGAAGGTCACCACGCGTTTCGGCGTGGTCTGTGCCTGGCAATACTTCAGCGCGGCTGCCAGCAGGGTTCCGCTGGAGGAGCCAGCCAGAATGCCTTCCGTTTTCAGCAGCTCGCGCGCGGTGGCGAACGCGTCGCGGTCGGTGATGCGCCAGGCGCGATTCACCCCGTCAATGTGGGCCAGTGGAGGAATAAAGTCTTCGCCAATTCCCTCAACCAGCCAGGAGCCCGCGTCGCGGTAGCGTCCGGTTTCCACCTGGTCGGCCAGAACCGATCCTGCCGGGTCTGCGAGGACAAACTCCGTGTGCGGCGAGTGTTCGGCGAACCACGCCTGCAGGCCACCCAGCGTGCCGCCTGATCCCACGCCCACCACGATGGCGTCGATCCTGCCGTTAAGCTGTTCAAACAGCTCCGGCGCGGTGGTGGTACGGTGCGCCAGCGGATTGGCTTCGTTGTTGAACTGGTCGATGTAAAACGCGCCGGGCAGTTCACTCGCCAGACGCCGGGCGTAATCCTGGTAATAGGCGGGATGGCCCTTATTGACGTCCGAACGCGTAAGTACCACCTGGGCACCCAGCGCGCGAAGGTGGAAGATTTTCTCGCGGCTCATTTTGTCCGGTACCACCAGGATCAGCGAATAGCCTTTCTGGGCGGCGATCAGGGCCAGACCCAGGCCGGTATTCCCCGCCGTGGCCTCAATAATCGTGCCGCCCGGCTGCAGCTGGCCGGTGCGCTCCGCTTCATTAATCATCGACAGCGCCACGCGGTCCTTTATAGAGCCACCCGGGTTCTGGTTCTCGAGTTTCAGAAACAGCGAGCAGAGGCCGGTGTCCAGTTTATGCAGCTGGATAACCGGTGTTTGGCCAATCAGTTCAGTGACGGAGTGGTAAATCGTCATGGGTTTTTCCTTTCAGGAGGTCATGACGGGATGATAGGGCGGTGAAAATTTCGCAAGAAAGAACGAATCTCTGCTTTTTAGAACAGAAAAGAATATAAATGGTGTTTTTGGATGTCAGGATAGCAAGACGTAAAGTGCTCCGGATGTGAGGATGGCTATATCAACAGAATATGTTGAAAAAATGCGCGTTTTTGGCGTGGGTCGTCTCTGACATATGCATCGTGCAGATAAACATTGCTGAAATTGGTCTAAACGGGTCCCGCCCGCGACAGGTAGTGTTTATTCCCTCTGGTTATAACACATGCTTTTTTGTTCATTTAAAAGCAAGTAACGGCTGATTACTATCGTTTGGACATCCATACTTCTAAACCGCCAGGGCGGACGGATAACGAATAAGAATGATTGTTCTCAGCAATATTTCGAAGGTCTTTGACAATGGCAAGGTGGCGCTCACGGCCGTTGATAACGTCAATCTGACGATTGAGCAGGGACAGATATACGGCATTATTGGCTACAGCGGCGCGGGGAAAAGTACGCTTATCCGCCTGTTAAATGGCCTGGAAAAACCGAGCAACGGCAGCGTGACCATTAACGGTCAGGACATTTCTGCCGCAAAGGGGGAAGCGCTGCGACAGGCGCGTCTGAAGATCAGCATGGTGTTCCAGCACTTCAACCTGCTGTGGTCGCGAACGGTAGCGGAAAACATTGCCTTTTCGATGCAGATCGCCGGGGTGCCAAAGGCCAGGATTCAGGCCCGCGTGGCCGAGCTGGTGGAACTGGTCGGGCTGAAAGGCCGCGAAAATGCGTATCCGTCGCAGCTGAGCGGCGGGCAAAAGCAGCGCGTGGGCATTGCGCGTGCGCTGGCGAACAACCCGGACGTGCTGCTCTGTGACGAAGCCACCTCTGCGCTCGACCCACAGACCACCGATCAGATCCTCGATCTGCTGCTGGACATAAACCGTCGTTTCAGGCTGACCATCGTCCTCATCACCCACGAGATGCACGTGGTGCGCAAAATCTGTGACCGGGTGGCGGTGATGGAGAACGGTAAAGTGGTGGAAGAGGGCGACGTGCTGAGCGTTTTTACCCATCCGCAGCAGCCGATTACGCAGCAGTTTGTCCGCCAGGTGAGCCAGTACGCCGAGGAAGAGACCTTTAATACCGAGCTGGCAAACGATCTGGAAGGGACGGTCATCCGTCTGACCTTCACCGGGCACAGCACACATAAACCGATTGTGGGTGAATTGACGCTGCGCTACGGCCTGCCGTTTAACATTCTGCACGGAAAAATGACCCAGACGGCGCACGGCGTGTTTGGCCAGCTGTGGGTACACGTGGTGGCATCCGATGAACAACTGAACAATATCCTCGCCGACCTGAAGCACAGCGATATTGAAGGCGAGGTGATTAAACATGGCTGAGAATCTCTTTCCGCATCTGAAGTGGGATCAGCTCTGGGCGGCAACGCTTGAGACGCTGTACATGACCGCGCTCTCCGGTGTGGCGACCTTTGTGCTGGGGATCGTGCTGGGTCTGGCGCTGTTTTTAACCGCCCGCGGCGGATTGTTCCACAACCGCACGGTCTATAGCGTCATTTCAATTGTGGTGAACGTGTTCCGCTCTATCCCGTTCATCATTCTGATTGTTTTGCTGATCCCGTTCACCAAGACCGTTGTTGGCACCATCCTGGGAGCTAACGCGGCACTGCCTGCCCTGATTGTGGGCGCCGCACCGTTCTACGCCCGTCTGGTGGAGATCGCCCTGCGTGAAGTGGACAAAGGGGTCATAGAAGCAACGCGCTCAATGGGGGCACGACTGAGCACCTTAGTGTTTCGGGTTTTACTGCCGGAATCATCACCCGCACTGGTTTCAGGTATTACGGTGACGCTGATTGCGCTGGTGAGCTACAGCGCAATGGCCGGGGTGATTGGCGCCGGTGGGTTGGGAAATCTGGCTTATCTGGAAGGATTCCAGCGCAACCATGGTGACGTCACGCTGGTGGCAACGGTGACCATTTTGATCATCGTTTTTGTTATCCAGTTCTGCGGCGACATCATTACCTCACTGTTAGATAAACGCTAATAAATACACACAGGAACCATCATCATGAAAAAGACACTGACACTGATCGCCGCAGCAACCCTAAGCGCCCTGAGCTTTGCCTCCTGGGCTGACACCCTCACCGTGGGCGCGTCCAATACGCCACATGCTGAAATTCTTGAACAGGCGAAGCCGATTCTGGCGAAGCAGGGTATCGACCTGGAGATCAAACCGTTCCAGGACTACATTCTGCCCAACACTGCCCTGGCGGGTCATGACATTGACGCGAACTACTTCCAGCACATCCCTTACCTGAACAGCGTGCTGAAAGATCACGAAGGCGATAAGGATTATGATTTTGTCAGCGCAGGCGCGATCCACATCGAGCCCATCGGCATCTACTCCAAAAAATACAAGTCGCTGAAAGACCTGCCGGAAGGCGGCAAAATCATCATGCGTGATGCCGTTTCTGAAGAGGGGCGTATTCTCTCTATCTTCGAAAAAGAAGGGGTGATCAAGCTGAAGCCTGGCATCGACAAAGTGACCGCGCGCATCAGCGACATCGTGGAGAACCCGAAAAAGCTGCAGTTCACCCCTAACGTGGAAGCGTCTCTGCTGCCGCAGATGTATAACAACGATGAAGGCGCGGCGGTTGTGATCAACGCCAACTACGCGATTGACGCCGGTCTGGATCCGGTTCACGACCCGATTGCAGTTGAGAGCGGTGAAAACAACCCGTATGCCAATATCATTACCGTGCATCGCGGTGACGAGAAGAAGAAAGATATCGTTGCGCTGGTGAATGTGCTGCACTCTAAAGAGATTCAGGACTGGATCCGCACCAAGTACAAAGGTGCGGTGATCCCGGTAAATAACTAATTAATTGATTTAGCTTAGGAAGCCCGGTGAGTTTCTCGCCGGGCTTCTTTTTTGTATCCGGGCGAGGGATCATTTAAGCTGACGGTTTAGGGCAACGGAGTGGATCGCTATGGGCAATGTGACCAAAGACGAAGAGCTGTACCAGGAGATGTGTCGGGTGGTAGGGAAGGTCGTTCTGGAGATGCGTGACTTAGGGCAGGAGCCCAAGCATATCGTGATTGCCGGGGTACTGCGTACGGCGCTGGCGAACCAGCGCGTAAAACGGAGCGAGTTAACCACCCAGGCGATGGAGACAGTGGTGAAGGCGCTGGCCGGGTAAGGCACCAGCGTTTCGCGAGTTACTCAAATCCTGTATATCAACTGTCGTTATTGTTATTTCCCCTTCCTGATGGAGGCGTGTTTTACTGAAGTCAGGTAAAGCGAGAGGGGTAAAGACGATGAAAAAGTGGATAAGCACGTTACGGCGGTTTTTTGCGACCCGTCCCGCGAATGCGGAGAACAGCGCGCAACGTGTTCTTGAGTCGATACTGCCTGTCGCCAGTCTGTATGGCGTGGACGTGGCCAACATTGACCCGGAGTGGTTCCATGATAAAACGTCACGCTGAACTGCGCCGCACGCGCGAAATGTACTGGAATGAGCTGTGCATCGATGCTGTAAAGCGTGGATGAGCGGAAAAATACGCTGGGAAATCCTCGGTTAACGCAGGCCGTTTTGTTACCAATATCTCCTTTCACAGATGGAGATGAAGATGAAACGGACTGTATTCACGCCCGCCCTTTTAACCACAGCGTTACTGATTGCCATGCAGGCGGCCCATGCCGGGCCACAGGCGCATGTGGTCTGCAGTTACTCCCACACCCTCGGCGATGACGCCATCATGATGTTTGGTATGCCCAACCAGGCCATGTGGCACGATTTCTTTGGCAATACCCATACCGATGCCTTTTCAACCCGGGAAACCTTGCGCCAGCATGAAGAGACGACCTGTGATAACAAGGCTGACGGCTCTGCCTACTGGGCGCCTTCTCAGAGATTACCCGACGGAACGGTGGTCAAACCGGCCTATCAAAAAACCTATTATCAGGCCTCGAAGGTTGATGCCTATCCCTTGCACCCGTTCCCGGCCGGGCTGTCGCTGCTCGCCGGGGATCATCACGGCAGCACGCCCAACCCCCATATCAGCTTTTTATGCGCGAACGGGAATGGCTATAGCAACAAAATCGGGGAGGTGTGCGGGCTGCGTAAAGCTAACGATGCCGTCCAGTTTAATATTGGCATTCAATTTCCGAACTGCTGGGACGGTGTGAATCTGAAGCCCGACCACGGTCTGGCCAATGCGGCGTATGACGTTAACGGCCAGTGCCCGAGCGCGTTCCCGGTAAAAATTCCAACGGTTAATATGAATGTGGCTTACGTGCTGCATGGTATTACCCGCCTGGACACCCGTCAGGCGCAACTGTCGCTCGATCCGGTGATGCAGGGGGCTGAACGTGAAGAACGCTGGGGTAGCCTCTATACGGCGCATGCCGATTTCATGAACGGCTGGACGGACGATGCCGCCCGCTTTATGACCGAACGCTGCATGAACCGCGGTATGGATTGTGGTTCAACCGTGCCCTATGGTTATTCTATGGCGAAGGCCAATGTCTGGCTCAGCAGTCTTGAACCGAACATCACTCAGCCTTCACCGCAGGTGTTACTGGTAGAGGATAACTGGCAGAACGGTGGACGCACAAAAAATAGCGAGACGCTAAGCCTGGTAAAATTCCATATCCCGCCGCTGCCCGCCGGGCAGGATCCGTCCTTGTTTAAATATCGCATCCGTATTTTCGGTGGGAAGGTAGAAAACAATGGAGCCGATCAGATTTTCTTTTATCCGGCCAGTAATGACTGGGATCCTGCGACCGTGAAGTGGTCGTCGCGTCCGGCCTGTAATTACCGTTCCGATGCCGTGCTTTATCTGAACCATGTTCGTGAATACCGGATGGTCGACGTGGATAAAGCCGTGCGTAAGGCGCTGGCGGAAGGGAAAACCGAGATCTCGTGGTATATCGGTGGCGATCGCCAGGGGAATCATTATCAGTTTGAACCAGCCTCATCACCAGACGGGTTAATGCTCATGCTGACTGGCTTTAAACATACGCCGGAGGTCTGACCCCACGTTTTTTTGTTCTTAACAGGGTTAGCTGGTAAGGTCTCGGCATTCGCCACTGCCCCTGTTAACGCAATGACCACCAACAGCATGATGAAACGCGCTATCGTTTTTTGGGCGATAGCGTGCACGCTCAGCGGCGTACTGCTCTACGCCGAACAAATTCGCCGTCAGTTCTGGGAGCGAGACCGTGAGTTCTCGGCGTTATTCTCCGAATTAAGCGCGGTCCTGACGCAAAATGAATCGGTCTTACCGCTTCTGAATGGCGATGAAGACATTGCCGCCTTGCGCAAAAAATTCCCCCATCTGCTCGCCCTGGAAAAAACGACGGGACGCCCACTGGATGCGGCGCGGGTGGAGCCTGCCCACGAGATGCAGTACTGGCTTTATAACCCCTGGCGTCAGATCCGCGTGCGGGTAGATCTCGGCCCGATTCTGAATGCACATCATCCGTTTACCCATCTGGGGATCCGCTTCATACCGACCGGAGAAGAACGGCCCTCTGACGCATTCTGGCACTGGCAACGCACCTTCCCGCAACATACGCAACCTTTTACGCTTGAAGCGGATTCCCGGCCGGACTGGTTTGGCGTCCGCTGGTCTGTTTACTCTTTACTGTTTATCGGCTGGGGGATAGTGATTGCGCTGGCAAACGTGGTGCTCTGGCAGCGTAAAGCACGTAAAGACGCCGAGCAAAGGGCGCGCTATTACCAGCACGCCAGGCTCAATACCCTGGGGGAGATCACCGCCGGTATTGTGCATGAGATAAACCAGCCGCTGACCGCCGTCCAGACGTGGATCCAGGGCGCACAGCGTCAGTTACAGCAGGAAAACGGCCAGGCCGTGTCGCAGGCGCTGTCGGCTGCGCTGACGCAAACGCAGCGTATTAGCGCATTATTAACCCGTTTTCGCGAGCACGTTGTGAAGGAGAAAGTCACCCTGCGGGAAACCGATCTGGCAGCATGCTGGCTGCAGGTGGTGAACTTACTTGAGCATGAGCGCAGGGCTGAACATATCTCGGTCAGTCATGCGTTTGCCCCCGGGGCCACCACCGTGCTGGCCGACCCGCTCTGGCTGGAGCAGGTGCTGCATAATCTGCTCAGCAATGCGATTCAGGCCCAACAGGCGAGTCCTGCTGGCTGGGTAAAGATTGAAAGCCACAAAACCGAGAGCGGCATTCAGATTACCGTGACGGACGGCGGGCCAGGCTTTAGCCTGGAGGCGTTACAAAATGCCTTTATGCCGTTTTACAGCGGCCGGGAAGAGGGCATTGGACTGGGAATGACCTTAACGGAATCATTAATGACGCGTATGAATGGATCGATTACGCTGGGCAATGCGCCGCAGGGCGGGGCACAGATCCGGCTACAACTGGCAAACGGAAAGGAGGCTACAGTTGGATAACACAATCTGGCTGATTGATGATGATGAATCCATCAGAGAGTCGATGGCGTTTTTGCTTTCGGGCATGGGGTGGCCGGTCAGGACGTTTGAAAGCGTTGATGCCTTTACCGCGGCCCATGCACGGGACACAGAGCTGGTAGGCTGCATGCTGCTGGATATGCGGATGCCGGGCAAAGGCGGGCTCACCTGGCTTGAGGAGGGGAAATGGCCCTGGCCCCTGCTGCCGGTGATCATCATGACCGGGCACGGGACCGTAGATGCCTGTCGTCGGGCATTTCGTAACGGCGTGTTTGAGTTTTTCACCAAGCCACTGGATGCCGATAAGCTTATCGAAACGGTAGGGTTAGCCTTTGAGGAGAGTCAGCGCCGGTTTGCCGGCTGGCAGGAAACCTCCCGGGTGAAAGCGCGCTTCGCACAATTAACCGCGCGGGAGCATGAGGTGCTGGGGGAGTTGATGAAAGGGCTCAGCAACAAAGAGGTGGCCGCCCGGCTGAATCTCTCGCCACGGACGGTGGAAGCGCACCGCGCGGCGGCGTTTACCAAGCTTGGCGTCGGCAGTCTGGTTCAGGCAATACGCGAATACGATAAATTGCAATCCGTATAACTACCAGGTTGAGTTCGTATTCAACCGAATTATGTTTCATCGCCCGGCAGGGTACGCTCTGCCACGTATCCCAACACGCGAGGAAGTGCGATGAAAAAATTAATAATGGTTGCGGCACTGGCCGCAGGTAGCGTAAGTCTGACGGCACAGGCCGATACGTTAAACCAAAAGAGTCTCTCGCTGGCGCAGGCGAATGCGCTGGCCACGTCCGCCATTCAGGCGTGTACGGCAAAGAATTATCAGGTGACGGTCACCGTGGTTGACCGTGCGGGCGTGGTGAAAGCCGTGCAGCGTACGGACAATGCCGGTCCTCATACGGTTAAAGCCAGCGAAATGAAAGCCTGGACGGCGCTCAGCGCAAAGAATGCCTCAGGCAAAGTGATGGAAGCGGCGCAGAGCAACGCTGGCGCGCAAAACATGCGTGATATTCCGGGCTTCCTGCTGCAGGCGGGCGGCCTGCCGGTGAAAGAGGGCGATGAGGTGATCGGGGCGATTGGCATCGGCGGTGCGCCGGGTGGTCATCTTGATGAAGCCTGCGCACAGGCGGCCATTGACGGGCTGAAAAAGTAACATAAAAAAAAGCACCGGGTTAACCGGTGCTTTTTCATCAGATCTTGCAGGCATCGCCGCAGTCGTCATCTGCAACAATCGCCTGGGCTTTTTTATCTGCGTCGTCCAGACGTTCCGCATTACGCTCTTCTGCTTCATCCAGTCCGTTAAAGACCAGGTTTTCGAGATCAATTTCCATGTGGCACCTGCTTTGTTCAGTTTTTGATACTGGCATAGTATAGGGCAAAAAAGGCCAGCAATGTACCTCGCAGCACATATGGACAATCCCTGCCATACTCTCTGCTTTATGGCTGAGGAATGCATATGATGACACTCTGCAAAACCTGCGGTACTGCGTATGACACCACGCCGGAAACATGCCCGATTTGCGAGGATGAACGCCAGTATGTTCCGCACAGCGGCCAGGCGTGGATTGACTTTGCTACCGTGACTTCCACCCACAGCAACAAATGGCAGCAGCTGGAGCCACAGCTGTTGAGTATCAAAACGGTGCCTGCCTTTGCGATTAACCAGCGCGCGCTGCTTTTGCGTACCCCGCACGGCAATATTCTCTGGGACTGTATTGCCAACCTCGACCCGGCAACCAAAACGCTCATTACCGCGCTCGGCGGCATCAGCGCGATTGCGATCTCGCACCCACACTATTACACCACCATGCAGACATGGGCTGCGGCATTTAATGCGCCGGTGTACCTGCACGCCAGCGACAGAGAGTGGGTCATGCGCGGCAGTCCCGCCATTCAGTTCTGGGAAGGGGATGCGCTGGAACTATTCCCGTCGGTCACCTTACTGCGTCTGGGGGGACATTTTGCAGGCGGTACGGTGCTGCACTGGCAGGAGGGCGAAGGCGTATTGCTGGCGGGGGATATTCTTCAGGTCACGCCCGGAAAAGACGCCGTTTCGTTTATGTGGAGCTACCCGAATATGCTGCCGCTGCCTGCCCGCACTGTTGAGCGGATTACCGGTCTTCTGGAAGGCAAAAAATTTGCCCGCCTGTACGGTGCCTTTGAGGGACAAAACATCCCGGCAAACGCGGACGAGATTGTGCAGCGGTCGGGCCAGAAATATATTGCTTGTCTCAGGTAAAGCACGATGGGTAAACTTCACGAGTGTGATCCCGATCATACCTAAACTACAACAGATAAAAGAGAAATTGCTATGCAACATATCATTGAAGGTTTCCTCAACTTTCAAAAAGAGATTTTCCCGCAACGTAAAGAGCTCTTCCGCAGTTTAGCGTCCAGCCAGAATCCCAAAGCGCTGTTCATCTCATGCTCCGACAGCCGTCTGGTACCAGAACTGGTCACTCAGCAAGAGCCAGGACAGCTCTTTGTCATTCGAAATGCTGGCAACATTGTGCCGCCGTTCGGGCCAGAGCCGGGCGGTGTCTCCGCAACCATCGAATATGCCGTTGTGGCGCTTGGCGTGACGGATATTGTGATTTGCGGTCACTCCAACTGCGGGGCGATGAAGGCGATTGCGGATAACGCGAACCTCGAACCGATGCCTGCCGTCTCCCACTGGCTGCGTTATTCTGATGCCGCTAAAGCGGTGGTGGAGAAGAAAAGCTGGGATCAGCCGATCGACAAAGTGAATGCAATGGTGCAGGAGAATGTCTTTGCGCAGCTGAGCAACATCAAGACCCATCCATCCGTTGCTGTGGGTCTGCGCAATAACGCCCTTCGCCTGCACGGCTGGGTGTATGACATTGAGAGCGGTGAAATTCGTGCGCTGGATAAAGCGACGAAAACCTTCGTTTCTCTGTCTGAGAACCCGGAAGTGTTCTTCGAATAATGACGATCAGGGCATGGAAGCCCTGTCAGCTATCGAAATACGGCAATCTCCTGCGTAACCCAGAAGCGGGTTTTTCCGCCGCTTTCGCCATCGACCCGGCAATCTCCGCGCACTCGGCCAGTCCCTGAACGAAGGGATGATCGTGCATCAGCCACGGTATCGCGCCAAACGCGATTCTCCCGCGCACCGTTTCTGGTGCTTTAAGCGTGTAATCCTCGCCAATATCAGGGATCTCGTCGCCTGTCGCCTGCAGCTGTTTGCGCAGTGTCGGGAAAGGCAGATCCTCTGTTTTCAGCGGTTTTTGCCCGCGGGCATCAATAAACACGTCAAAGAGATAGGTGTTGTCTTCAGTCGCGATCGCCGTCTGGGCACGACCGACATCCAGCGTGTAATCATCACCTAATGCGACAACGCTGATGATCCCGGCCTCGCGCAGCGCAAGCAGCCGACGGATAGACTGCGGTGGAATGGCGGCGTAGTTGTCGATAAACACCCGCGCCAGTCCCTGTTTGAAACGTTCCCGGTCCTGCTCATTAAGATGCGGCACGATCTCCTGAACCACCTCGTGCAACCGAAGCACGGTGTAGCGCCAGGGCACCGTTCGCCGCTCACGTTTGTTGCGTTCGACCTCATTCAGATTGGCTTCTGCCCAGCTAAACGGGCCATGCTGTTTGCGGTCCTCAAACCAGGCATCGCGAAGGGTGTCCGCATCCAGGGCGCGCAGCCCGATTTTCTCACACCATGCCGGGTCGGCGAGTTCCAGCTCTTTTACCATCAGGGCAAAAATACGATCCAGCAGGCCGTCAGACCCTTTGGCGATTTCATTCTCAACGACAAATTCAGTTAATACCGACAGCGGCTCGTAAGGAATAGGGCAGTAAAAATCGGCCTCAGGCAGAATGCCTGTCCGGGACATGAGAACTATTTTTAACGCCTCGCTGCCCTTATCCAGAACGAATTTGTCATCAACAAAGGCGCCATGCTGCATAACAACCGCCATGGCGGCGTCCAGTCCGCTTAATGAGGTCCCCATAATCCCCACCCGACAGGCTGGGATATCGGCGTCCATCAACCCGGACCAGGGGCTTGGGAAGAAGGTGCGCGTGGCCTCATCCTCATCAGGCCAGACGTGGCCGGTGGCGATGACGGCAAGATTGAAGCGTTCAGGTAAGCGGCTGTTATTTACCGAAAGCGTAACGCCGTCTTTGTCGGTGGCGATATCCGTCACCTCGGCGGATTCATGGATATCGACATGAAATCCCAGCCTGCGGGCCTCTTTGACCACCCTCAGAAAACTGTCACGAAAATATTCCCCCAGCAGGATTCGGGGCAGAAACTGCCGATCGTGCAGGGAAGCTTTATCGACGTGATAGCGGGCGAGATGGGCTGCACTCTGCTCTTTTAACCAGTCGAGGTAGGTCATAAAAACGGGCGGGATTTCAACGCTGGCAATATTCGCCAGCATCAGACGCGAGTTTTCATCAATTCGATAGGGCATGCCCACGCCCGCTTCCTCGGCTTTTTCGAAAATGGAAACGGCCAGTGGCGTTTTATGCTTCAGGAGCGCGTAAAAGGTGTAAATCCCTGTGGGGCCGGAGCCGATAATGGCGATTTTTTTCATCGACACTGTTCCTGCTTTTTTTGTCATATGAAAAGCGTAGCAGGAGAAAGCGTAAAAAATCAGGCGATTGGGATTATTCAGACTACAAGAAGAGGATTTGCACCATTTCAGGACTGAAATGGTGCGTCCGAGTGGACTCGAACCACCGACCCCCACCATGTCAAGGTGGTGCTCTAACCAACTGAGCTACGGACGCAGAATGGTGCGTTCAATTGGACTCGAACCAACGACCCCCACCATGTCAAGGTGGTGCTCTAACCAACTGAGCTATGAACGCAACGTGTTGTCGGTGACAACGGGGACGAATATTAGCGGCACAGCACCGCAGTGGCAAGAGGCAAAATGCATTTTTCTCTCTGATTTCACGCGATTGCTTCATTACCGCGCAAAGTGAAGAGAAAGTAGCCGCCAGCAGGCGGCTACTGTGTATTTAACGTGCGGCGCGTTGCAAAATTACCGTGGATGGCTGACGTTGCAGGAAGCGCATACGCAGCATCATCATGATAGCCGCAGAGGTCAGACCGATAATAAAGCCGATCCAGAACCCTGCGGGCCCCATACGATCCACCACCAGATCGGTGAGCGCGAGAATGTAACCGCTCGGCAGACCCAACACCCAGTAGGCGATGAAGGTAATAAAGAAGATGGAGCGGGTATCTTTATAACCACGCAGTACGCCGCTGCCGATCACCTGGATGGAGTCAGAGATCTGGTATACCGCTGCCAGCAGCATCAGATGCGATGCCAGCATCACCACTTCCGGATTGTCATTGTAGAGCAGGGCAATTTGCTCCCGGAGTGCGACGGTGAAAAGCGCGGTGCAGACCGCCATACAGACACCCACGCCCAGCCCGGTACGCGCAGCCGTTTGTGCATCAAGGGTTGAACCTTGCCCCAGACGGAAGCCGACGCGGATGGTGACCGCGGCCGCCAGCGACATCGGCAGGACGAACATCAGCGAGCTGAAGTTCAGCGCAATCTGGTGTCCGGCCACGTTCACAATGCCCAGTGGCGAGACCAGCAGGGCGACCACGGCAAACAGAGTCACTTCGAAGAACAGTGCCAGCGCAATGGGCAGCCCCAGCTGTACCAGACGCATCATAATGTGCCAGTCCGGCGTGCTGAATGAACGCTCATTGCGGATATCACGCAGGGAGCGGGCGTGTTTAACAAAGGTGAGTATGCTAAAGAACATCACCCAGTACACCGCCGCTGTTGCCACGCCGCAGCCTACGCCGCCAAGCTCCGGCATACCAAAATGGCCGTAAATAAAGATATAGTTCACCGGAATGTTGACCAGTAAACCGATAAAGCCCATGACCATCCCCGGCTTGGTTTTTGCCAGGCCTTCGCACTGGTTACGCGCTACCTGGAAGAAGAGATAACCCGGTACACCCCAGAGCAGGGCGCGCAGATACCCCACGGCTTTGTCTGCCAGAGCCGGGTCGATATTATGCATGGCGCGAATGATATGCCCGGCGTTCCAGAGCACGATCATAATCAGTACGGAGACAAATCCAGCCAGCCAAAAGCCCTGGCGCACCTGATGGGCGATACGTTCACGTCGGCCGGAACCATTCAGCTGGGCGATAACCGGCGTGAGTGCCAGCAGCAGGCCGTGACCGAAGAGAATGGCCGGAAGCCAGATAGAGGTTCCGATTGCCACGGCGGCCATATCGGTGGCGCTGTAGCCACCGGCCATCACCGTATCCACAAATCCCATTGCGGTCTGGGCCACCTGCGCGATGATCACCGGGATAGCCAGTGCCAATAACTGCCGCGCTTCATTCATGTACTTCTGCACGTGAACACCTTTATTTTGTAGTTATATGAGAGACTAAAAAAGCCGCCGTAACTGGCAGCAAGAAGAAAAAGCAGAGGGGGAGCCAGCTATTGTAGCGGGCTTTAGCTATTAATCTAGTGAAAAAATCGCCAGAAAATGCGCTGCTCTGGCAACCTGTATTTCCAACTGTTATTGTGGTGGGATTAAACGGTGTCACCACCGTCCGGAAAATACAGGAGTTGTAAGCATGTTTACTGGTATTGTGCAGGGCACCGCTAAAGTGGTGTCCATTGATGAAAAACCTAATTTCCGTACCCACGTCGTTGAGCTGCCAGAATATATGCTGGATGGCATCGAAACCGGTGCCTCGGTTGCGCATAACGGCTGCTGCCTGACGGTGACCGAAATTAACGGCAACCAGATTAGCTTTGATTTAATGAAAGAAACGCTGCGTATCACCAACCTGGGCGAACTGGTGGTGGGCGATACCGTAAACGTAGAGCGTGCGGCGAAGTTCAGCGATGAAATTGGCGGCCACCTGATGTCGGGCCATATCATGACCACCGCCGAAGTGGCGAAAATTGTCACCTCTGAAAATAACCGTCAAATCTGGTTTAAAGTGCAGGATCCGTCATTAATGAAATACATCCTGTATAAAGGATTTATTGGTATTGATGGGATTAGCCTGACGGTCGGAGAAGTGACGCCGACGCGTTTTTGCGTGCATTTAATTCCGGAAACGCTGCAGCGTACGACGCTGGGGGCGAAAAAACTGGGGCAGCGTGTGAATATCGAAATCGATCCACAAACCCAGGCGGTCGTGGATACCGTCGAGCGTGTGCTGGCGGCGAAAGAGGCGGCCATAATAAAGGCCACCGAAGAAGAATAAAAAATAACCCCGGATACCCGGGGTTATTTTTTAGCGCGGCACACGTAAGCCATGTTCAATGCCACGACTGAAGACCACCTGCCAGAGCTGAATATCACGCGCGCGGAACGCACCTGCGCAGGCATTCAGATAATAGCTGAACATCCGTTTAAATCGCTCAGAATAGTTGTCTGCAATCTCAGGCCACGCTTGCTGGAAACGTTCATGCCACGCCATAAGCGTGGTGTCGTAATCCGCGCCAAAGTTATGCCAGTCTTCCATAATGAAGTGGCTTTCGCTGGCGTTGGCAATCTGGCGAACGGAAGGCAAACAGCCATTCGGAAAGATGTATTTATTGATCCACGGGTCAACGTTATTGTCCGTGCGCTTAGAGCCTATGGTGTGCAGCAGGAAAATGCCGTCGGGTTTTAAATTACGATCCACCACCTCAAAATAGGTGTCGTAATTTTTCGGCCCCACGTGCTCAAACATGCCCACGGAAACAATGCGATCAAACTGCTCGTTGAGGTCGCGGTAATCCTGCAGACGGATATCAACGTCGAGACCCTGGCAGCGCTCCCGGGCCATTTTTTGCTGTTCGGCTGAAATGGTTACGCCGACCACGCTGACGCCGTAGTGCTTCGCCATAAAATACGCCAGACCGCCCCAGCCGCAGCCGATATCCAGCACACGCATGCCGGGCTGCAGCTGCAGTTTCTCGCTAATCAGACGCAGTTTATCCTGCTGGGCTTCTTCGAGGGTTGTCGCCTTTTTCCAGTAGGCGCAGGAGTATTGCATGAAGGGATCCAGCATGCGGCTGAACAAATCGTTACCGAGGTCGTAGTGCTCTTTGCCCACGATCCACGCCCGCTTTTTGCTTTGCAGATTGAACAAACGGGCGGAGGCGACGCGCAACGTATCTTTTATATTGCGGGGGAGCTGGTTCTCCAGACCGGCGCGCAACACGCTGGCAAAGAAAATATCCAGCCGCTCGCAATCCCACCAGCCATCCATATAGCTTTCGCCCAGCCCTAACGATCCCTCGCGCAGCACGCGTTTAAAAAAATCGGGATGTTTGACCTGCGGATCGGAGGGTGAAGATCCGTTGATAGTGATGCCTGCACGACCTAACAGTTCACTGACGATCCGGGACCAGTTATCGTCCGGAACGCTGACTTCTTCTATACACGATGAACTCATAGCTTCTCCATCACCTTACTGTGATCAGAACCTTCAAACAGCGTAGACGCTTTTTATGGTTTGTGAGAAATCTCACGGTAAATACCGCGAGGCTAGTATCCGACGTAGAACAGAGGAAGGGAGATAACCCTTGCCGAAATGCCTTCCATGGTAAAACGGGAGCACTCCGGCTCCCGTTAACACTTAATATTTATCGTATTTAATCGAACCAAATTTAGTATAGGCCTCAAAATTTGGTGATTCAATAGAAAATTCTTAGCAACCTAATCACTGAAATGTTACATATTTTCCCCAGTGATTACGCGTGCGACGTTTCCGCCTGAGCATGGTTCTCAAGCTCGCGCTGTGCGGCGGATTGCATGCGATAACCCATTACTGCCAGCGCAACGGTGACCAGCATCACGCTGGTGGTAGTTAACAGCGGGGTGGCAATCAGCGCTGACACCACCAGGCTTGCCAGGAAGCACAGGCCGAGCTGCAGGGTATTTTGCAGCGCCGCGGCGCGTCCTGTCGCCTGCGGGAAAGGACGTAACGCCTGTGCGACCACGATAGGGTAAATGGCACCGTTAGCCACCGCCATCACGCAGAACGGAATCAAAATCTCCGTCAGACCGACGCCTGGAATAAACCCAACGGCCCAGGTGGCGCCCACGCTCAACGCAAACAGCGCCAGCAGCCAGGGCAGCATCTGCTGGCCTTCCCATTTCTGCAGCGCCGCACGGCAGCCGTATCCGCCCAGCAGGAAGGCGATGGTCTGTGGGACATAGCTCAGACCAATGGCGGCCGGGCTGTACCCCATATCGTGCAGAATAAACGGCGAGCCGGTGAGCCAGGCGAAGAAGCTCGCCGAGCAGGCGGCATAGACCAGGACGTTACCACGATACGCTTTGGCGCTCAGCAGGAAGAGGAACGTGATCGGTTTAGCGTCAGCATGCGCCTCTTTTTTATGCGCGGGCTTGAGGGCAAACGCTGGCAGCATCAGTACCAGGGTGATGGCAAACAGCGTGGCAAAAATGGCCTGCCAGTCAAAGTGCGCGAGGATCCAGCTGCCCAGCAGGGGAGCGAGGGCGGGTGACAGGCCAACCAGCGGCATAATGGTGGCGAAAATTCGGTTGGTACGGTTGGCCGGGTAGTAGTCGGTCACGAGAGCCTGCCAGGTTACCGCCGCGGCACAGACGCCGACGGCCTGCACAAAGCGCAGCACCAGCAGCCAGGTCGCATCGCGTACCCACAACATTCCCAGACAGCCTGCGGCAAAAATGGCCAGGCCCAGCAACAACACCGGTTTACGCCCGAAGCGATCGGAGAGCGGGCCCCAGAGCAGCTGTGCGATGGCAAAACCGGCGAGGAACAAACTCAGGCTGGCGCTGATGGCCGCGGCTGGCGTTTGCAGATCTTCCTGCATCGCCGCAAACGCGGGCAGGTACATATCGGTGGCCAAAAAGCCCAGCACGCTCAAACCGCCGAGCCAGACTAAAAATCCATTCCTGGGTTGCATTGTTTTATTCTCCTTGAGGAGGCAGGTAGACACTGGCGCAGAGTGTAGGGAGTGCAAAGCGGGTTGTGAAACGCTAATATTTGGCGGTTGCATTCAAATTTTTTGCAGGCAGAAAATGTGGTCAGATTATTCTCTTGAAGTGGTGGATGCTGTCGCGCGTAACGGCAGCTTTAGCGGTGCGGCACAGGAGTTGCACCGCGTCCCTTCGGCTATCAGCTACACGGTGCGGCAGCTTGAAGAGTGGCTGGCGGTTCCGCTGTTCGAACGGCGGCATCGCGATGTGGAATTAACGCCTGCTGGCGCGTGGTTTTTGAAAGAAGGGCGTTCTGTTATCAAAAAAATGCAGATCACCCGCGAACAGTGCCAGCAGATCGCCAACGGCTGGCGCGGACATCTTTCCATCGCCGTGGACAATATCGTTAAGCCGGAGCGTACCCGGCAGATGATCGTGGATTTCTATCGCCATTTTTCAGACGTTGAACTTCGTGTCTCGCAGGAGGTATTCAACGGGGTCTGGGACGCGCTGGCGGACGGCAGGGCAGAGATGGCGATTGGCGCAACCCAGGCGATCCCCGTCGGGGGGCGCTATGCGTTTCGCGATATGGGCATGTTGAGCTGGAAATGTGTCGTGGCACACGATCATCCGCTGGCTGCCCTGGAGGGACCGCTGAGTGACGACACGCTGCGCAACTGGCCGTCGCTGGTGCTGGAGGATACCTCGCGCTCGTTGCCAAAACGTATTACCTGGCTTCTTGATAACCAGCGGCGGGTGGTAGCGCCGGACTGGGAATCCTCCGCGACCTGCCTCAGCGCCGGGCTGTGCGTCGCGATGGTTCCCGTCCATTTCGCTAAGCCGAGAATCGATACCGGTGAATGGGTCGAGCTGACGCTGGAGAATCCGTTCCCGGATGCGGCCTGCTGCCTGACGTGGCAACAAAATGATGTGTCGCCCGCCATGGCATGGCTACTGGATTATCTGGGAGACAGCGAAACGCTTAACCGGGAATGGCTACGGGAGCCAGCTTAGCTGGCTCCACACGAGATTAACGACGGTAGTCGCGGAA
Source organism: Enterobacter cloacae subsp. cloacae ATCC 13047 (assembly GCF_000025565.1). Lineage (NCBI taxonomy): Bacteria > Pseudomonadati > Pseudomonadota > Gammaproteobacteria > Enterobacterales > Enterobacteriaceae > Enterobacter > Enterobacter cloacae. The sequence goes on along the minus strand of NC_014121.1, from coordinate 2,388,306 downwards.
TGGACCATCCGCAACGGAACGGCGCTCGATAAGGCGCGGGTGAACTTCAATGGACTGCGACTCTTCACGTTTGTTGACGATCCTGTCCATCAGCATATTGAAGGCCGTTTCACCGAGAGAATCCTTCGGCTGGTGGATGGTGGTCAGCGCAGGCGTAAAGAAGCGCGCGTTGCGCACGTTGTCATAGCCGATCACGGATATATCCTGCGGCACGCGCAGGCCCAGCTCATCGGCTGCACACAGGGCCCCCATCGCCATGATGTCCCCGCCGCAGAACACCGCCGTTGGACGATGCGGCTGAGAAACGATCTGCTGCATGGCGCGGTAGCCAGACTCCGGCTCAAAGTCGCCCTGCACGATCCAGTTTTCCGGCACGGTGATCAGCGCTTCTTCCATCGCCTTCATAAACCCGGCCAGACGGCCAGCACCGGTGTTGCGCTCGAGCGGCCCCGGGATCACGCCAATTTCACGGTGACCGCGTTCAATCAGATAGCGGCCCGCCATATAACCGCCTTCGAAGGCGTTATCGATGACGGAGTCGGTAAAGTCGGCGCGCGCTTCGCCCCAGTCCATCACCACCATCGGGATATGACGATACTCTTCCAGCATGGAAAGGACAGATTCCGGGTATTCGGAACACATCACCAGCAGGCCATCCACACGCTTTTGCGCCATCATCGACAGATAGGCGCGCTGTTTTTCAATATTGTTCCACGCGTTGCCGAGGATAAGGGTATAGCCTTTCTGGAAGCAGTTTTTCTCAACCGCTTCGATGATTTCGGCAAAATAGGCCGCTTCACTGCTGGTCGCCAGCAAACCAATGGATTTGGTGTGATTAACTTTAAGGCTACGCGCAACGGCACTCGGCGAGTAGTGCAGCTCTTTGATTGCCGCCCAGACGGCGTTGCGCGTCTCTTCCGCCACGAAGCGGGTTTTGTTAATTACATGTGATACGGTTGTAGTGGAAACGTTTGCGCGTTTTGCTACGTCTTTAATTGTTGCCATTAAATGTCACTCCAGACCATATCCTAAACTCCTGAAAACCTTGAAGGTAAACGTTTGCCTTCTCTCACCCTTATCACGCAATTTTGAATTGCGGCACGCCAGGAAAACGACACGGGACGTCAGGAGGGGGTCAATGGCCGGTACGCTAATAAATTTAGCGTGGAATTTTGTCCTATCTTGATGAAAAGGGGAAGAGCTAAAGTGGTTATCCGTTTAAATCCTGGAAGATTTTTGACGTAAATTGTGTAAAAATGAGCAAGCTCACTTTTCGTGGGGGGATTAAAAGGAGAAAAATTGATGAGTTCCGATCTGAAGTTTTCGCTGTTCACCACCGTTATTGTGCTGGCGCTGATTGTTGCTGCAGGTCTGACGGCTGCACTGCACTGATTTACGCGGAGGGGGCGTTCGCTCTCTCCCGCTTGCCCTCATTGTTACATCTCCGGCAAAAATCTTTTGCCAATTTGTTAACTTCTCATTTTTTGTGATTGATGTCATGCTTTCGGCTTCTTTGTTCTGTGTCAACACATGACACGGCATCCGGAGTTGACGCATGAAAATCAATTTTCCCCTGCTGGCCCTGGCGATTGGCGCTTTTGGGATTGGCACCACTGAATTTTCCCCTATGGGACTCTTACCGGTTATCGCCCGCGGTGTGGACGTCTCTATCCCTGCAGCCGGGATGTTAATCAGCGCCTATGCCATTGGTGTGATGGTAGGGGCACCGCTGATGACGCTGTTGCTTTCCCACCGAGCGCGCCGCAATGCGCTGATTTTCCTGATGGCTATCTTTACCCTTGGCAACGTGCTCTCCGCCATTTCGCCTGATTACACCACGCTGATGCTGTCACGTATCCTGACAAGCCTTAACCACGGCGCTTTCTTTGGGTTGGGGTCGGTGGTGGCGGCAAGCGTGGTGCCCAAACACAAGCAGGCGAGTGCCGTGGCAACCATGTTTATGGGCCTGACCATCGCCAACATTGGCGGCGTTCCTGCGGCCACCTGGCTGGGTGAGGTCATTGGCTGGCGTATGTCGTTCCTCGCAACCGCCGTACTGGGTGTTGTCGCGATGGTGGCGTTGTTCTTCTCTCTGCCGAAAGGCAGCGCTGGTGAGCGTCCTGAAGTTCGTAAAGAGCTGTCGGTACTGATGCGCCCGCAGGTGCTCTCGGCGCTGCTCACCACCGTGCTGGGTGCCGGGGCGATGTTTACCCTTTACACCTATATTTCGCCGGTGCTGCATGACATCACTCACGCGACGCCGATCTTTATCACCGCGATGCTGGTGCTGATTGGCGTGGGCTTCTCGATTGGTAACTATCTGGGTGGGAAATTTGCTGACCGCTCCGTAAGCGGAACGCTGAAGGGTTTTCTGACCCTGCTGATTGTCATCATGATTGCCATTCCCTGGCTGGCGCGTAATGAGTATGGCGCGGCCATTGCGATGGTCGTCTGGGGTGCGGCCACCTTTGCCGTGGTTCCGCCGCTGCAGATGCGCGTAATGCGCGTCGCGCATGAGGCGCCGGGTCTTTCATCGTCGGTGAATATTGGCGCGTTCAATCTGGGCAATGCGCTCGGTGCTGCAGCGGGCGGTACTGTGATTTCGGGTGGTCTGGGATACAGCTTTGTGCCGGTGATGGGGGCCATTATTGCCGCGCTTGGCCTGCTGTTAGTGATGATGTCGGGTCGTAAACAGCCTGAAGCGGCCTGTGCTGCCGAATAAAAAAACGCAGAAGGGGAAACCCTTCTGCGTCTCTCTTACGCGGCGAAGTTCTTCGCCACAAAGTCCCAGTTAACCAGTGCCCAGAAGTGCTCCAGGTAGTTAGGACGCGCGTTACGGTAATCAATGTAGTACGCGTGTTCCCAGACATCCACGGTCATCAGCGGAGTCGCGCTGGTGGTCAGTGGTGTACCCGCGTTAGACGTGGAGACGATAGCCAGTTTGCCATCGGCCTCTTTTACCAGCCATGTCCAGCCAGAACCGAAGTTTTTGATTGCGGCATCGGTAAATTTCGCTTTGAACTCCGCAAAGCTGCCAAAGGCGGCGTTAATCGCAGTAGCCAGTTCGCCGGTCGGCTCGCCGCCAGCATTTGGTGCCAGGCAGTGCCAGTAGAAGGTGTGGTTCCACACCTGAGCAGCGTTGTTGAATACGCCACCGTCTGAACTGCGGACGATCTCTTCCAGCGTTTTGCCTTCAAAATCGGTGCCCTTGATCAGGTTGTTCAGGTTGGTGACATAGGTCTGGTGATGTTTGCCGTAATGATATTCCAGGGTTTCCGCAGAAATGTGCGGTGCCAGGGCGTCTTTTGCATACGGTAGTGCAGGTAATTCGAACGACATTGCTTCTCTCCTTATTGTATTTTGCGTTGCCAATAACCACACAGACAACAAGGACAGGATAGCAAATTGAAAGGGTATGCAAAAGAGGAACTTACCCTGCCGTAGTGACGGCAGGGCAGGGTTTAGCGGATGGTTTTCGGCGTCATGACGCGGCGTGCGCCGACGTAGTGACGCACCCAGTAGTCTTCGCTAAGCGAGGTGATCTGAATGTCCTGACCGCTTCGTGGGGACTGAATAAACTTCCCGTTACCCACATACACGCCGACGTGATCAGCCGTACCGCGACCCTGGGTGCGGAAGAAGACCAGATCGCCATTTTGCAGCTCGCCACGGTTAACGGGGGCGGCGTCGCGCAGGTGGTACATTTCATTGGCGGTACGCGGAATGCGGAATTTCACCAGATCTTTATAGGCGTAATACACCAGCCCGCTGCAGTCAAAACCGGTGCGGGGAGAGGTGCCACCCCAGCGATACGGTTTGCCAATTTGCCCCATCAGCTTATTCATCGCCGTTTTTTGCGCTTTCTGTACCCGAACCTTATGCGCGTCGGCAATTTTTGTCACTTTCGTGCATTTGGCTTTATGCCCTTTGCGCGTGGTGCATTTTTCCGTTACGAGGTTGGCAGCAGTTTTTGAGGCTTTACGTTTCGATGCGAGGGCAGTGCGGGAAGATGTTGATTTCGATTTGCTGGAGGCGGTCTTTTTCGTTTGAGCGGTTGTTTTTTTCTTTTCGTTCTTAGTGGTAGTCTTTTTTTTACGTTCTGTGGTTTTTGCCAGATGCGTTTTTTGCACAGCAGAGTGCCGCGCCTGTTGAGAGGCGTTTGCCGCTGGCGTGAAAGAGAGTGATGTAAACAGTAAAGCACAGAGCGTGATCGAGATTTTATTTATCCGCGCCACTGGGCAGTCCCCTGATAAATGCAGGTCATCAATAATACCCGCGTGTGATTTACAAAGCCCGTCGATTCTAATCCATAAAAACCCGAGAAGTTAATAGCATTTTTCAATCTAAAAACCTGTTTCGTTAGCAAGTGCAAAAAAATTCATCGATTTGTCGCACAATTGTTCACGCCCTAAGCAAAACCCTGCCTGCCGCAGGGTTAAGCACCATTTACAATGCAACTTTTCGCCACTCGCGATAAAATAGCTATACGTGACAAAAATGTTATTTTCCGATGCCAGTCTGAACCGCTACAATGTCAGACTAATGCCGTAACAGAAGTTAAAGGAAGCAAGACATGAGCACCACTATTGAAAAAATCCAGCGCCAGATCGCTGAAAACCCGATTCTGCTGTATATGAAAGGTTCTCCGAAGCTGCCAAGCTGTGGCTTCTCCGCGCAAGCGGTTCAGGCGCTTTCTGCCTGTGGTGAACGTTTTGCTTACGTTGATATCCTGCAGAACCCGGACATCCGCGCTGAGCTGCCAAAATACGCGAACTGGCCGACGTTCCCGCAGCTTTGGGTCGACGGTGAACTGGTTGGCGGTTGCGATATCCTGATTGAAATGTATCAGCGCGGCGAACTGCAGCAGCTAATCAAAGAGACGGCGGCGAAGTACAAAACCGAAGAGCCGGACGCAGAGTAATTTTCTGCGCAAATAAAAAAGCGACCTTAAGAGGTCGCTTTTTTTATTCTTCGCTGTCGCCCATCGCCAGCGGCCAGCCGCCCAGACGCTTCCAGCGGTTGACTATTTCACAGAACAGCTCTGCGGTGCGCTCCGTATCATACAGCGCGGAGTGCGCCTGCGTGCCGTCAAACTCAATCCCGGCCGTAATACAGGCTTTTGACAAGACCGTTTGTCCCAGCGCCAGGCCACTCAGTGCGGCGGTGTCAAAGGTCACAAACGGGTGGAAGGGGTTACGCTTAAGAGAGGCTCGCTCGGCGGCGGCCATCGTAAAGCTGTGATCGAACGTGGCGTTATGCGCCACCATAATGGCACGGCTGCAGTTGCTCTCTTTCATGCCTTTACGCACCATTTTGAAAATGGCGTGCAGCGCGTCATATTCGCTCACCGCACCGCGCAGCGGGTTATGCGGATCGATGCCATTAAACGCCAGCGCCTCTGGCTGCAGGTTTGCGCCTTCAAAGGGCTCAACGTGGAAATGCAGCGTGGTGTCCGGTGTAAGCCAGCCCTCTTCATCCATCTTCAGCGTGATGGCGGCAATTTCAAGCAGCGCATCGGTTTTAGCGTTAAATCCGGCTGTTTCGACATCAATGACAACAGGATAAAAACCACGAAAACGGTCGCACAGACCGGTAAGTTGAGCGTTATCGGACATCAGGGTCTCTTACAAGGGGAAAAAAGCAGAGCGCATTATGGCAAATTTTGGCGTGGGATGCAGTAAAACAACGGGCGCATAGTGCGCCCTGAGGGATCAGTTGCCCAGACCGCGACCGGCGTCTTTGGCTTCAATCAGCTCGATTTTATAACCGTCTGGATCTTCAACAAACGCAATCACGGTGGTGCCGCCTTTTACCGGGCCCGCTTCACGCGTGACGTTGCCACCGTTGCTGCGAATGCGTTCACAGGCTTCTGCCGCGTTGTCCACTTCCAGCGCGATGTGGCCATACGCCGTGCCCAGCTCATAGCTGTCGACGCCCCAGTTATAGGTCAGCTCGATAACCGCTTCATCCGTTTCCGGGCCGTAACCCACGAATGCCAGCGAGTATTTGTATTCCGGGTTTTCGCTGGTGCGCAGCAGCTTCATACCCAGTACGTTAGTGTAGAAATCGATGGAACGTTGCAGATCGCCAACGCGCAGCATGGTGTGAAGTAGGCGCATAATTTCCTCATTAACCAATGGAGTAGAGTATCTTTTTGAACAGAAACGAAGTTTTAGTATAGCGGCGAAAGGCCGCCGCTATCAATGCACAACGGAGAGATTACAGCGTAGGGTAGTCGGTATAGCCTTCCGCGCCGCCGCCGTAGAAGCTTTCCGGGCGCTGTGGGTTCAGCGCTGCTTTCTGCTGCAGACGGGCAACCAGGTCCGGGTTGGCAATGTAATCACGACCAAAGGCCACGGCGTCGATCAACCCTTTATTAATCAGATCTTCGGCTTTCTCAGGCGTATAGGCCCCCGCACCGATGATCACCCCGTGGAAACGCTCGCGCACTTTCTGGCGGAAAGCCTCAGAGTAAGGCTGACCACCGGCCCAGTCCGGCTCGGACATGTGCAGATACGCGATACCGCGTTTCGCCAGTTCTTCAATCAGATACAGCGCGTCCGCTTCTTCGTTCGGACCGTTGTCGACGTTCTGGAACGTACCGATTGGGGAGACGCGAATACCAATACGGTCCGGGCTCCACTCCTGACAAACGGCATCAACCACTTCCAGCACCAGACGGGCGCGGTTTTCGACGTTACCGCCGTACTGGTCGGTGCGGTGGTTGGACGACGGTGAAAGGAACTGGTGCAGGAGGTATCCGTGCGCGGAGTGCAGTTCAACCAGATCAAAACCGGCTTCGCGGGCGTTAGCCACCGCCTGACGGAAATCGTTCACGATACCCGGGATCTCATCCAGCTCAAGGGCGCGTGGCGTTGAGGTATCGACGCGGATCGCGTTACCGTTTTCATCGCGCAGGGAAGTGCGGGTATTCGCATTCAGGGCCGACGCGGAAACCGGCGCCTGACCGCCAGGCTGAATGCTGCTGTGAGAGATACGACCGGTGTGCCACAGCTGAACCGCAATGCGACCCTCTTCGGCGTGAACGCCAGCGGTGATTTTCTTCCAGGCGGCAATCTGCTCCGGGCTGTGCAGGCCTGGTGCGCCGGCATATCCCTTCGCCTGTGCGGAAATCTGCGTGGCTTCAGTGATGATGAGACCAGAGCTGGCGCGCTGACGATAATATTCACCCATCAGTGGGGTTGGGATATCACCCGGCTCTATGCTGCGCAGACGGGTGAGTGGGGCCATAAACACGCGGTTTGGTGCGGTGACGGCGCCCACTTTCAGTGGGGTGAAAAGTTTTTCAGCTGACATAACGACTCCTGAGTAGACCAGTCGACTAGTAATTAAGTAAATAAAAACGCCTGCTACACGCCAGGCGCAGTAATGCTGCTATTAACATGTGCCAGTGCGCTTTCCAGCGGCACGGCACTGCGGGAAATTTTGGCCTGCAGGTTCGCCCCTAACCAGAGCGAATATAAAACCTGCGCCTGGGTTAACGCCTCACCGGCGAAGGCCAGCGTTTTTTCACGGCGGCCATTCTCAAGCGCCTGCGCCAGCAGGGCGATCACGCCGCTGGCACCTTTATCCATTGCCGCGCGCATATCTTCGGAGAGATCGCACACTTCTGCAGAGAGTTTTACCGTCAGGCAACCGCTGATAATGCCCTGCTGACAGAACTGGTTCAGCGTTTCCTGATAGTAGTTGAGAACACGATCCCGATAGTTTCCTTCACCACTGGCGAAATGGGTGGCCAGGCGTTGATGGTAGCTGGCATAGTGCCGCTCCAGCATCGCCACGCCAAACGCCTCTTTGGATCGGAAGTAGTGATAAAACGACCCCTTTGGCACTTCAGCGGTTTTAAGTAACTCGCTTAACCCCATACCGGTAAACCCGCGATGCATGCAAAGCCGCTCGCCGGTCGCCAGTAAATGTTCGCGTGTATCGTGTTCAGTATTTCTGCTCATGGCCAAACTCTAATAGACCGTTCGGTCTATTGCAAGGGCGTTTACTGACGACATGCGCGCAGGATATCCAGTTGCTGCTGATAAACCGTTGATTTCACATCCATCATACCCAGTACAGTAGAGAACAGATTATCCTGCGAAACCGCATTTTTTGCTGCATAGTCGCGCAGGCACTGCGCGTTGATACCAAAGTTTTTCGCGTAGTCCGGTGATAACCAGAACATAAACGGAATGTGCGTTTGTTGCTCTGGCGCCAGCATGTACGGCGTGCCGTGCAGATAAATTCCGCTTTCGCCCAGCGATTCGCCGTGGTCGGAAAGGTAAATCAGCGCGGTGTTCATATTCGCCTGACGTGACTTCAACGCATCGATGGTTTTGCTGACCACGCTGTCGGTATACAGAATGGTGTTGTCATAGGTATTCATCAGCGCCTGGTGATCGCAATCCTGAATCTCATTGGTTTCGCAGGTTGGGGTGAATTTGCGGAAATTGTCCGGGTAACGGTGATAGTAAGCCGGGCCGTGGCTGCCCATCAGGTGGATAACCAGTACGGTGTCCTGTTTCAGGCCGTCCAGCACGTTGTCGAGACGGTAGAAGTTCACATCATCAATACAGGACTTGTCTTTGCAGAACTGATCCAGGTTCCACTGGGTCATATCGGTATGGGGTACGCGGTCGCAGGCACCTTTACAGCCGCCGTCATTGTCGCGCCACAGCAGGTTGATTCCCGCGTGTTTGAGCACATCGAGCAACCCTTCCTGGTGATGCGCCAGGTCGGCATCGTATTTGCTGCGCGTCATCCCGGAGAACATGCAGGGAACGGAAACGGCCGTTTCGGTACCGCATGACGTGGCCTGCGGGAAGTTGATGACATCCTGCTTTTTCAGTTCCGGGTTCGTTTCACGGCCATAACCATTCAGCGAGTAGTTCGCGGCACGTGAGGCCTCACCGACAACCAGCACCAGAACCGTTTTCTTGTTCTGACCTGCAATCAGCGAGCCTTTATGCGCATCTTCACCTATACGCACCAGCGTTTGGTCACCTTCGAACCAGCGCATTTTGCTGTATTTCATCATGGCGCTGACGTAGTTAGCAGGGGTGACCATCTTGACGATGCTCTTATTGTTGCGAAACAGCGACGCATAATCTTTATAAAACACGGCGGCGACGAGGATGATCACCAGCAGGGCGCCAAGCATGGCGGCAACGCGCATCAGCAGCGCATACCACCATTTTCCGGTTTGAATACGCGTCATCGCCAACACCACGGAAGGAACCAGTCCTGCTATGACAATCCACAGAATCATCTGCGGCGTGACCAGCGCTGTGGCTTCCTGAGAGTTGGTTTCGAACACGTTAACAATCATGTTCTGATCGATCACCGCGCCATAGGTATACATAAAGTACGTTGCCGCGGCACAGCCGACGGTTAAGACGATCAGCAGCGGCTTACGGATAAAGGGGATATTGAGCAGGCTGAAGACAATCACCCAGCCGCAGAACAGCACCAGCGGCACGGACGCGGCAAAAAGGATATCGTGAAGCCTTGCCGGGGCAATAATGGCCCAGCTACGTTGAATAAACAGTGCGTTTATCAGCGTAAAGAAAAGCGCACAACCCAGAGTGAATTTTATATCGTTACACTGTAACTTCTTCGTTAACCACATCGAAAAGAAACCTGTCATCATATTGATGAGGCGAGTATAGAGAGGGAAGATTAGTGAAACCTTAATGCCACAAAACTGTGGTAAAGCCCTTGCACGTGGGGCGTTTAACGTCTTCACTGTAGGTGAGTGTCGGTATTCGGAGGTGAACGTGGCAGAGCAGCTGGAGTTTTTCCCCATCCAGAGCCCGTGCCGGGGGATTTGTCAGGTGGATGAACGCGGTTATTGCCGTGGGTGTATGCGTACCCGCGACGAGCGGTTTAACTGGCAAAATTTCAGCGACACGCAAAAGCAGGAGGTGCTTCGCCTCTGCCGCCAGCGGTTTCTGCGCAAAATACGTGCAAACAAGCCGGGTGAAACCGAAGAACCCCAGCAACCTTCACTGTTTTAACACGCTTATTGCGTATACTCATGACATCACTTCCTTGAGGAAAATGTTATGGTTCAGCGTATTACCCTTGCCCCCCAGGGGCCAGAATTCTCCCGCTTTGTGATGGGTTACTGGCGCCTGATGGACTGGAATATGTCCCCCCTGCAACTGGCGAGCTTCATTGAGGAGCACCTCGATTTAGGGATCACCACCGTCGATCATGCTGACATTTATGGCGGCTATGCGTGTGAAGCGGCGTTCGGAGAAGCCCTCAAGCTGGTTCCGGCGCTGCGTGAGCGGATGGAAATTGTCACCAAATGCGGTATTGCCACGACGGCAAAACCTGAACATACCCTTGGTCATTACATTACCGATAGCGCACATATCATCAAAAGCGCCGAGCAGTCGCTGGTGAACCTGGCAACGGATCATATCGACCTGCTGCTGATCCACCGTCCCGACCCGTTAATGGATGCCGATGAGGTCGCCGAAGCCTTCCTGGCGCTGCATCAAAGCGGCAAAGTGCGTCATTTTGGCGTCTCAAACTTTACCCCGGCGCAGTTTGCGCTGCTGCAGTCTCGTCTGCCCTTTACCCTGGCCACCAACCAGGTGGAAATCTCCCCGGTGCATCAGCCATTGTTGCTGGATGGTACGCTCGATCAGCTGCAACAGCTGCGCATCCGTCCTATGGCGTGGTCTTGCCTTGGTGGCGGTCGTCTGTTCAATGACGATGAATTCCAGCCGCTGCGCAATGAGCTGGAAACCATTGCCCGTGAACTGAACGCTGAGAACATCGAACAGGTGGTTTACGCGTGGATCCTGCGTCTGCCGTCGAAACCGCTACCGATCATTGGTTCCGGTAAAATTGAACGCGTCCGTTCTGCCCTGGCTGCTGAAGAGCTGCAGATGAGCCGTCAGCAGTGGTTCCGCATCCGCAAAGCTGCGCTCGGTTACGACGTTCCGTAAACCGGTAAAAATGTGACTTTCCGGTGAAATCTTTGCCTCTGGTATACACTTAAGAGGCAAAAAATAACCAGCGGAGGTCATATGAAGCGTTTTGCTCTGGCACTGGTCACGCTGGTTGTTTGCGCAGGGGCGCAGGCAGCCAGCGATGAAGTAGAAATGAATCTCGTCACCTCGCAGGGCGTAGGTCAGTCCATCGGCACAGTGAAAATCACTGAAACCGACAAAGGACTGGAATTTGCGCCCGATCTCAAGGCCCTGCCTCCCGGCGAACATGGTTTTCATGTTCATGCTAAGGGGAGTTGTCAGCCAGCGTTAAAAGAGGGTAAACCCTCGGCAGCAGAGGCGGCAGGCGGCCACCTTGACCCACAACATTCCGGTAAGCATGAGGGCCCAAACGGAATGGGCCATCTGGGCGATCTGCCCGTGCTCGTGGTAAATAATGACGGCAAAGCCACGGATCCGGTTGTTGCGCCACGCCTCAAAAAGCTGGATGAGGTCAAAGGCAAGGCGCTAATGATTCACGTCGGCGGCGACAATATGTCCGATCAGCCGAAACCGCTTGGCGGTGGTGGGGCACGCTATGCCTGCGGGGTGATCTGATCCCCAATCGTCCCCGGCGGTGGCGCTTGTTCCAGCTGCGACAGGGAACAGTGCAGCCGCCAGATTATCGACGCTAAATCACGCGCGGCGGGCTGATGGTGGTGAGCAAGACTGTCGCAGATCCGCTGCAGTTCAGTCAGCGTCGCTTCCAGCGGGCGTTGCTGAACGCCGCGTTCACTCATCACATCGCGTAGCAGAGAGATGCACACGTCGCGCACCTGCGACAGCGGATCGGAGCGTGTCTCCCATGCGCGAAGTTGCCAGACCACGTGGGAACAGTTCAACAGGACCACTCCCCAGCGCAGCAGCCAGCGGCGGGAAAGCGAGTCCTGGCTGTTATTGAGCTGGCTGACATGGTGGTACACCAACGATTCATACTCACTTTCACGCAGATGCGGTTTACGGCTGAGCTGATCGACAAACCCCCGACGAAGCTCGCGGATATGGCGTCGGCTTTTACGCGCGTCTGAGCCGGGGCGTAATACGGCAAAAGCCAGCCACGCCAGACCCACGCCCAGGATTTTTGCCAGATTATCATTGAGAAAATCGGCGTAATCATAAACCGGCGGGTTTGTGACTGAGATAAACGAGCCCATAAAGACAATCAACTGACCCCAGAGCCCCGCCAGTTTTGGCATTTGCAGCTTCAGAAGCTGCATCGTGGTTAATAGCGGAAACAGAAACAGCAGGAACTGCCACAGGTCGCTTATCTGCACCATCAGGCCGAACTTGACCACAAAGCTGAACAGCGATAACAACACCAGCGTGCGCAGCAGCAGCGTAAGCGAGTTGAACGGCGAGGCGGCGACGGAGTAGAGCACGCAACTGATGGCGGCCAGCGTGAGCGCGGCGGAGCCAGATTCCCACTGCGTGGTAATGCTCCATGCCCCCACCAGCGTCAGGGCGCAAAAGGTTCGAAAACCGCTCCACAGCGCTTCCAGATAGTCAGTGTGCCGCGCCAGCGCCGGGCTACTGGGAACGGCGAATTCCGTTATCGGCGTGGCATTTTCAACGGCCTTGATCCAGCGACTGCTGCGCAGATACAGGCGGCAAAAGTAGTTCAGACGCTGCCAGAAGGCGCGGTGGCGATAATCGTACTCATCTTTCGGCGCGAGCGGGGCGATAATGCGGGCCACCATGTAGATGTCGGCATCCGGGCGGGCAAGGGCTGCGAGCAGCGTTTCAATGATGGCGCGGGTGTTTTCTGGTGGCGTTGACCAGTTGAGTAACATCCGGCGCAGGCTGGAGATCGCACTGGTCATCCGTAGCTGCTGGTGAAGCAGGTAGTTCAGCAGGGTATTCTGGCGGCGAAAACGATAATGGCTCCAGAAGGCCTGAATGCGTAACAGATTCATGGTCAGGATCTGACCAATCACCTTTTCATGCGCCAGGCGAATCTCATCGTTAGTATCCGGCTGCCAGAGCAGGCTCGCATGTTCCAGCAAGCGGGTATGCATGGTCTTCAGCGCCGTGATAAGCGCGGTGCCGTCGGAGGTGCTGGGCAGGATCATCATCATAAACCCGCCGCTCAGAATACCGACAATAACTTCACAGACGCGCGCCTGGGCGATATCCCATAACTCGGTGGTATCGAGAACGTTAACTACCGGAAAGGCAATAATTGCGGCGGTATAGCCCGCCAGCTGGAAGGCGTAGGCGACGTTGTTGGTAAAATGGGCGCAGGCCCAGGTACAGCATCCCAGCCATGCCGCCATGCTCAGTAAAAAAAGCCACGGATCGTTCAGGGTATGGCCTGCAATGATCAGCGCCGCAGTGGCACCGAGCAGGCTGCCCGCGATGCGCCCAAGGCTTTTACTGATCACTCCGCCAACGGTCGGGAAGCTCACGACCGCCGCGGAGGTCATGGCCCAGTAAGGCTCGTCAAGGTTCAGATAGTAGGCGACGGTCAGCGCAAGGCACATGGCAATGCCATTGCGCAGGGCGTAGCGCCACTGAGGGCGCGTTGCTTTCATCCACGGCAGATTTCGCCAGGAGAAGGCATTCATCAGGGTGTTCCGATCGAGACAGTACAGGTTGTGCCGGAGACCAGCGTTAACCCCTGCGGTAAGCGGTCAAATTCAACCCGAACCGGCACGCGCTGGGCCAGGCGCACCCAGGGGACATTAGGTTTGATGTCGGGAACCAGGCCTGAATCGGTTTCAACGCTCTGATCGTAAATGGCACGGCCAATGCTGGAAACGTGACCCTGTAACCTTTGCGAGCCGCTATAAAGCGTTATTGTGGCAGGGGCACCTTCCCGAATATGGCGAAGTTTGGTCTCTTCAAAATAGCCCACGACGTAAAACGAGTGGCTGTCGACCAGCGCGAAAATCGGTTGGCCGGTGGTGGCATAATTACCCACGCGGGCAGAGAGGTTCGTCACCCAGCCATCGACAGGGGCCTGTACCACGGTTTGCGTCAGTTCCCATTGCGCCTGTTTGAGCGTTGCCTCTGCCACATTGACGTTGGCCTGCATCGCCTTGACGTTGATGTTGGCGGTATCCAGGTCTTCGGCAGAAATATAGTTTTGTGATAAATGCCGACGACGCGTGGCTTCGTTGTTTGCTTTCGCCAACTCTGTCTGGGCCTTAGCCAGCTGCGCCTGGGCGTTTAGGATCGCGATATGGTAAGGGGTGTCGTCAATGCGGAATAAAACATCTCCCTTTTTAACGAACTGGTTATCCTTAACCAGAAGCGCCGTGATACTGCCAGATACCTGCGGGGTGATACTCACCTGCTCAGCGCGAATTTTACCGTCGCGTGTCCAGGGTGACTGCATATAAAAATTCCACAGCCACCAGCCGGCAACCAGGGCCAGAGCCAGGACAAAGAGGGTGGAAAAGTACTTCAGCGTTTTCAGGGGCATAATCACCACACAATCAGCACAGCAAGGCCAAGAGACACGGAGAGAGCGAACAGGGAGAGATCCATCAGCATGGGGTGCCAGATCTCGCCAGAATACATCCAGTCGCGGAGCAGACGATGCGCGACAAGCCAGATCACAAAACCCACCAGAACGGCTTTAAACAGGGGAGGAAAGTAGACTGATGCACCGAAGATCAGGTCCTGAAGGGGCAGCCCCTCTGAGCGATGAAAAAACGTCACGAGCAGAGATCCTTTGCAGTGAACAGAATGCCGGGATGGCTTGTCTTAATGAGATGGAACATCACTTTTCAGTGTAAGTCATACTTTTAAATTTGATGAATGTCGTAATGCATTTGTTTTGGCAATACAAATGCTGCACACTATTCTAAAATCAGTATAATAACTTAGCAAGCTAATTATAAGGAGATGAAATTGGAATCGCCATTAGGTTCTGATCTGGCAAGGTTGGTACGCGTCTGGCGTGCTCTGATTGACCATCGCCTGAAACCTCTGGAATTGACACAGACGCATTGGGTCACGCTGCACAACATTCATCAGCTGCCGCCCGACCAGTCACAAATTCAACTGGCAAAGGCGATTGGTATTGAGCAGCCGTCGCTGGTGCGTACGCTTGACCAACTGGAAGAGAAGGGGCTGATCTCCCGACAAACCTGTGCCAGCGACCGTCGCGCCAAGCGAATTAAACTCACTGAGAAAGCGGCTCCCATTATCACTGAAATGGAAGCAGTGATTACCAAAACGCGCGGTGAGATCCTGTCCGGGGTTTCCCCTGCGGAGCTTGAAATGCTCATCAGTCTGATTGGACGCCTTGAGCAGAACATTCACGACCTGCAGGCACGCGACGCCTGACCTTATCAGGCCTTGCATTCGCAAGGCCTTTTATCATCTGGAGACGATCACCCGGTTGCGACCCGTCTCTTTCGCCTCATACATTGCTTTATCAGCCTTTTCCACACACTCTTCAGCCGTCGTCTCCACGGACGTTGCCGTAAAGACGCCCATGCTGATGGTAATGGGCTCCGGAAGCTGTCCCCCGCTGCTGGTCTTATCAAAGCTGCTCAGCTTCAGGCGGATGCGTTCCGCCACCTGGTACGCGGCTTCTGAAGAGGTGTTGGTTAACATCAACACAAATTCCTCACCGCCAATACGCGCGGCAATATCCTGAGGCCGTACGGAATCCATCAGCAGATGCGCCACAAACTGCAACACTTTGTCGCCCTGCAGATGGCCGTAGCAGTCGTTGATGCGCTTGAAGCGGTCGAGATCGCTGACGATAACCGAAACCGGACGGCTGGCTTTACAGGCACCGAGTGCCTGGTTTAGCGAGTCGTAAAAATAGCTGCGATTGTAGAGGCGGGTCAAAGGATCGCGAATCGAGTTTTGATACGACTGTTGATATTTCAAATGCGAGTCGCGATAGAGTCTAAAGACATCATAAAGCAGAACAAAAATAATCAATAACGTCGCACAGTTTCAAATAAGCGCGCTCGATACCAGGAAATATCCTCCGCGTGTCCGCCTGCTAATAGCATCGCGAGCGTCACGATATAACAGACACATAAAAAATTACCGCCCACCCAAAAAATATTGCGTACGCGGGTAATAACCATTAGCGTTGCTAATGTCACCACCCAAAGAATAATCAAGACGATATTTATTGCATGGCTCCAGAGAACCATAAATTGATGGGTTTCATTATCCACCAGGTCTAACGACATTAATGATGAGTGGCTGGAGCTAAGCCAGGCCAACAGCACCATGCCCACCATAAACAGAAATGTACCGGCAACAATGGTGATATGCGCCGCACGTGAAAGCGGATTATCCCTGACGATATACAGCAGGGCCGACGCAATCATCAGCACCGCCATTAACAGATGGCGGTACATAAAGAAGATCATCGTATCGTTATAGTCCACGACGTTGAGCTGGTAGAGATCAAGCCAGGCCGGGAAACTGGTAAGCGTACCCACCATCAGTATGGCCGAACCGGCAAAGGCAAAAGCGATAGCAATCAGGTACAACCGTCTTCTGTCACACCAGTATTTCATGGCCATAAAGCAGGCAATAAACAGATGGAATACCAGTAAAAAAATGGTGAGTGTAGGGAATAAAAGCGGTGAGAAAGAGGGAACCCATTCGACCAGTTTTAAAAATAAAATTTGTAATATTCCAATGACGACAATGCACCCTAAACAGAATGGAATATAGGGCTTTTTCACGTACCGGGAGATCGCAAGCATAAGTATGTTTCAACGAAAATAATAAATAAAAAGTTAATTGAGATTAGCCTAATGCAAAAGAGAGGAGAATACTTTGCGCAGGAACAAGATACGGCGTGGTTAATTATTCATTGCCTGAATAAATTTTGTAAAACTATTTATTATAATGATGCTATTTGTAAAAGGATGCGGCCTGGCAGCCACATCCATTTTTATGAATTAACGCGGAGAAACGGTAACCTGGCTACCGTTGCTTGCCAGCACGACGCGCTGACCGGCAGAGAAGCGGGTGCTGCCCTGTTTCTGCACAACCATAATGGTGCTGCCGTCGTCTTTACGGATTTCCAGCTCTACGCCCTGGGTTTTATTCATCGCACCCTGAACGCCCTGGCCTGCTACGCCACCTGCAACGGCACCTGCCGCAGTCGCCAGAGAACGGCCTGTACCACCGCCTACGGTGTTACCCAGGAAGCCACCCAGAACCGCACCGCCGATGGCACCCATGACGTTGTTCTCGTCACCACCCTGAATTTGAACAGGACGTGCGTTAACAATCGTACCGTAAGTCACGTTCTGAACCTGTTTCGCTTCAGAAGCGCTATAAACGTCGCCAGAAAGTGAACTGTCATTCACACAGCCAGCCAGAGTTAAACCAATCAGCGAAACGCCCAGTACACGTAAAATCATTTGAATCTCCTGTTCACCAAAAACGCCCAATCCGGGCATCCGTTATGGCTAAATTATATGGCATAAAGGGCCATCGTTCCTATCTTTGCACTAACAATCGGAAAATTGTACTTGAATTTGACTTAACGAGAGATAAACAAAATTTCGACGCGTTACCTCACTGAGAGTGTTAAAAAATATTATCGCCTGATGGCAAAGCGGGGCTGTTTATGGTTGAGTGGTTATCCTTAGCCCACGCAACGTAAGGAAAGCGCATGAAATCGGGTCGCTATATTGGTGTGATGTCTGGCACCAGTCTGGATGGGGTAGATGTCGTTCTGGCCGCCATAGACGAAAACATGGTGGCACAACAGGCAAGTCTGACCTGGCCTATCCCTGTTTCGCTGAAAGAGGAGATCCTGAGCATCTGCCAGGGGCAACAGCTGACGCTTTCGCAGCTTGGACAGCTTGATGTCAGGCTGGGGGCGCTGTTTGCCGATGCGGTGCTGGCGCTGATGCATAAAGAGAACCTTCGGCCGCAGGATGTGGTCGCGATTGGCTGTCACGGGCAGACCGTCTGGCACGAACCCACTGGCGATGCGCCGCATACCCTGCAAATTGGCGATAATAATCAGATTGTGGCAAAAACGGGCGTCACGGTCGTGGGTGATTTCCGGCGTCGCGACATCGCGCTGGGCGGGCAAGGTGCGCCGCTGGTGCCGGCCTTCCACCAGGCGTTGCTGGGGCACCCGTCAGAGCGCCGTATGGTGCTTAACATTGGCGGTATTGCCAACCTGTCGATGCTGATCCCGGGCCAGCCGGTACGGGGATATGATACTGGCCCGGGTAACATGCTGATGGATGCCTGGATCTGGCGTCAGTGCGGTAAACCGTATGATAAAGACGCGGAGTGGGCGAGCGAAGGCAAAGTCATTATCCCGCTGCTGCAGTCCATGCTTAGCGATCCCTGGTTTGCCCTGCCGGCACCAAAAAGCACGGGGCGCGAGTACTTTAACTATGGCTGGCTTGAACGTCAGCTGGCTCAGTTCCCGGCGCTGGCACCGCAGGATGTTCAGGCGACGCTGGCCGAGCTCACGGCGGTCTCCATATCAGAACAGGTACTTTTGAGCGGTGGCTGCGAACGTCTGCTGGTCTGCGGGGGCGGAAGCCGCAACCCGCTGGTGATGGCGCGCCTTGCCGGGTTGTTGCCGGGCACCGAAGTGACAACCACCGATGAAGCAGGCATCAGCGGAGACGACATGGAAGCGCTGGCCTTCGCCTGGCTTGCCTGGCGTACCGTTGCCGGGCTACCGGGGAATTTGCCCTCAGTCACCGGCGCACGCGAAGCCAGCGTTCTCGGTGCCATTTTCCCGGCCAATCCCCGCCATAATCAGAGTTAACTGAAATTCAGCGCAGCGCGTCGCCGGTAAAATAAAAGGGAACAGGAGGGCCCGTTAGCCCTCCAGGACCAGGATAGTCTTCGGAATACGCTCATGAAAAAACTTCTTCTTATTGCTGTACCTGTCTTGCTGTCAGGCTGCAGCGTCTATAACCAGCTCGTTGAGCGCATGCAGACCGACACGCTGGAATATCGCTGTGATGAAAAGCCGCTGACCGTCAAGCTTAATAACCCACGCCAGGAAGCCAGCTTTGTCTATGACAATAAATTGCTGACGCTCAAGCAGGGGATCTCCGCCTCCGGCGCGCGCTACAGCGACGGTATTTACGTCTTCTGGTCGAAAGGTGACAGCGCCACCGTCTACAAACGAGACCGCATCGTGCTGAACAATTGCCAGCTCGAAAATCCGAAGCGTTGAGATTTTCACAGGGGCGGCGCACAATAGCGCCACCCAATCTCAACGTCACCTAATGCCATGTCTGATAACGACGAACTGCAGCAAATTGCGCATCTGCGCCGTGAATACACCAAAGGCGGCCTGCGTCGCCAGGATCTTCCCGCTGAACCTCTGGTGCTTTTTGAACGCTGGCTGAAACAGGCCTGTGAAGCAAAACTGGCCGACCCAACGGCCATGGTGGTTGCCACGGTGGATGAAAATGGTCAACCGTATCAACGTATCGTGCTGCTTAAGCATTATGACGAGAAAGGGCTGGTGTTTTACACCAACCTGGGCAGCCGCAAAGCACACCATTTAGAGAACAATCCCCGAATCAGTCTCCTGTTCCCCTGGCATATGCTGGAACGCCAGGTCATGGTCACAGGCAAAGCGGAGCGCCTTTCCACACTGGAAGTGGTGAAGTACTTCCACAGCCGCCCGCGTGACAGCCAGATTGGCGCCTGGGTCTCAAAACAGTCCAGCCGAATTTCTGCCCGCGGCGTGCTGGAAAGCAAATTCCTTGAACTGAAGCAGAAATTCCAGCAGGGCGAAATTCCACTGCCCAGCTTCTGGGGCGGTTTCCGCATCCCGATCGAGCAGATTGAGTTCTGGCAGGGGGGCGAACATCGCCTGCACGACCGCTTTTTATACCAGCGCGACAACGGCGGCTGGAAAATCGACAGGCTGGCACCGTAATCCCCGAAATTTGTTGATTTAAGCGCTAGCGCACGCCGCGCTAGCGCTTTATTCTATGGTCCTTTCGCATCAGGCGAAAAGTCGTGTACCGGCAAAGGTGCAGTCGTTTATACATGGAGAATTTGATGGCAAGCAGTAACTTGATTAAACAATTGCAAGAGCGGGGCCTCGTGGCCCAGGTGACGGACGAGGAAGCGTTAGCAGAGCGACTGGCGCAAGGCCCGATCGCGCTCTATTGCGGCTTTGATCCCACCGCTGACAGCTTGCATTTGGGGCATCTTGTTCCATTGTTATGCCTGAAACGCTTCCAGATGGCAGGCCATAAGCCTGTGGCCCTGGTGGGCGGCGCGACCGGTCTGATCGGCGACCCAAGCTTTAAAGCCGCTGAGCGTAAACTGAACACCGAAGACACCGTGCAGGAGTGGGTGGATAAGATCCGCAAACAGGTTGCACCGTTCCTCGACTTCAACTGTGGTGATAACGCCGCGATTGCCGCCAATAACTACGACTGGTTTGGCAGCATGAACGTGCTGACCTTCCTGCGTGACATCGGCAAACACTTCTCTGTTAACCAGATGATTAACAAAGAAGCGGTAAAACAGCGCCTGAACCGTGACGATCAGGGTATCTCCTTTACTGAATTCTCTTATAACCTGCTGCAGGGCTACGACTTCGCCTGTCTGAACAAACTGCACGGCGTCTGCCTGCAGATTGGCGGTTCTGACCAGTGGGGTAACATTACTTCCGGTATCGATCTGACCCGTCGCCTGCATCAAAACCAGGTGTTTGGTCTGACCGTTCCGCTGATCACCAAAGCCGACGGGACTAAATTCGGTAAAACCGAAGGCGGTGCGGTATGGCTCGATCCGAAGAAAACCAGCCCGTACAAATTCTATCAATTCTGGATCAACACCGCGGATGCCGATGTTTACCGCTTCCTGAAGTTCTTCACCTTCATGGACATTGAAACCATCAACGCCCTGGAAGAAGAAGATAAAAACAGCGGTAAAGCACCACGCGCGCAGTATGTGCTGGCGGATGAAGTGACCAAACTGGTTCACGGTGAAGAAGGTCTGGCTGCGGCGAAACGCATTACCGCAAGCCTGTTCAACGGTACGCTGAGCGATTTGAGCGAAGCTGACTTCGAGCAGCTGGCGCAGGATGGCGTACCGATGGTTGAGATGGAGAAAGGGGCTGACCTGATGCAGGCGCTGGTGGACTCAGAGCTGCAGCCGTCTCGCGGGCAGGCGCGTAAAACCATTGCGTCTAACGCCATCACCATCAACGGTGAAAAACAGGCTGACCCGGAATACACCTTCGCCGACAGCGATCGCTTGTATGGCCGCTACACGCTGCTGCGTCGCGGTAAGAAAAATTACTGTCTGGTCTGCTGGAAATAAATAAAAATCTCCAGGGGCGTGGGAAACCACGCCCTTTTTGTTTTTCAGGGTTTGGTAAGCATAAAATGAAGAACATCCTCGCCATTCAGTCCCACGTTGTTTTTGGACATGCTGGCAATAGCGCGGCGGAATTCCCGATGCGCCGCCTCGGGGCTAACGTCTGGCCCCTCAATACCGTACAGTTCTCAAACCATACACAATACGGCAAATGGACCGGCTGCGTGATGCCGCCTTCGCATCTCACGGAGATCGTGCAGGGCATTGCCGATATCGACCAGCTCAAACGCTGTGACGCGGTTCTGAGTGGTTACCTGGGCTCCGCAGAGCAGGGGGAGCATATCCTCGGCATCGTTCGCCAGGTGAAAGCAGCCAATCCCGCAGCAAAGTACTTCTGCGACCCGGTTATGGGTCATCCGGAAAAGGGCTGCATTGTGGCGCCTGGTGTGGCTGAATTCCATGTTCGCCATGCGTTACCTGCCAGCGATATCATCGCGCCCAACCTGATTGAGCTGGAGATCCTTTGCGAGCATCCGGTTAACAGCGTAGCAGAGGCGGTAAGCGCGTCTCGTGAACTGATAGCCCAGGGGCCTGAGATTGTGCTGGTGAAACATCTCGCCCGTGCAGGGCTGAGCAGAGACCGCTTTGAGATGCTGCTGGTGACCAAAGACGAAGCCTGGCACATCAGCCGTCCGCTGGTGGATTTTGGCCTGCGTCAGCCAGTGGGCGTGGGAGATGTGACCAGCGGATTGTTGCTGGTGAAACTGCTACAGGGGGCGACGCTGCGCGAAGCGCTTGAGCATGTGACTGCAGCGGTGTACGAAATTATGATTGCGACGAAAGAGATGCAGGAATATGAACTGCAGGTGGTCGCGGCACAGGATCGTATTGCGCAGCCGGAGCACTATTTCAGCGCAACACAGCTCTAAACTATGCCGGGTGGCGCTGCGCTTACCCGGCCTACAAATCCCGTAGGCTCGTGCAAGCGAAGCGCCGCCGGGCAATAACGACCGGTTAATTCAATCCTTCCGCTTTCAGCGCCGCGGCCACCGCAGGGCGCTCCGCCATACGCGTCATATATGCTGCGATATGGTCTAACCCGTCCAGATTCAGCTTAACCGCACGCGCCCAGCGCAGCACGGTAAAGAGATACGCATCGGCAATGGTGAAGCGTGCCCCGCAGATATACTGGTCGTCCTTCAATGACTCATTGACGTACTGCAGCTTTTTCTCCAGCAGGGCGCGAACGGTCGGTTTGTACTCTTCCGGTGTATCCGGGCGGAACAACGGCGTAAATCCTTTATGCAGTTCGGTTGCAATGTAGTTCAGCCACTCGAGCGTTTTATAGCGTGAAACCGTACTTACCGGGGCCAGCAGCTGGCGATCGGGCACGCTGTCTGCCAGGTACTGCATAATGGCGACGCCTTCTGTCAGCAGGGTACCGTCATCCAGAAGCAGGGCCGGAACTTGTCCCTTCGGGTTAATCGCAAAAAAATCGTCGCCGTTTTCCAGGCGCTTTTTCATCAGGTCAACGCCGTCCAGCGTGAAATCTTTGCCGCTCTCGCGCAGGGTAATATGGGAAGCAAGAGAGCACGCGCCCGGTTTGTAGAACAGTTTCATCGGTAACTCCTTTTTGCTGAGGTTTCAGCTATGTTAGTGCGCAAGCAAACAAAAAAAAAGCCGCTAATAAATTAGCGGCTCATCGTTTCTCAATAACGTTACGCGGTAGCGGTTTCGGTCGCTTTCGTCGCTTTGTCGTCGTCCTGAGTCATACGGTTCAGCTTCGGTGCCGTCAGCAGCATCAAAGCCGCGATAACCGCCGTTGCGATACCAATCTGCAGGAAGACGGTGCCGTACACATTCAGTGAAACCAGCGGGTCAGTCACGTTCTCAGGCACCGCCATCAGGTTTGCGATCTTACCTGCGATGATGGCTGCACCGGCAGTGGTCAGGAACCAGCTACCCATGATGAAGCCCATCAGACGCTGTGGCACCAGCTGTGCAACCATCGCCAGACCCAGACCGGAGATCATCAGTTCACCGATAGACTGCAGGGCATAGCTCAGGATCAGCCAGTTAACGGAGACGATACCGGCGTCAGTCGCAAATTTGGTACCCAGTGGCAGCACGAGGAACGCACCAGAGCACAGCACCATACCGATGGCGAACTTGTGCGGCATTGGCAGACGGTCACCCATCTTGTTATAGATAGCCGCCAGAATTGGGCTACCAATCATGATCCAGAACGGGTTCAGCGCCTGATACTGCTCCGGCTCGAACGCGATACCCAGGATGGAGTGCTCAACGTTGCGAATAGCGAAGAAGTTCAGCGAGGTTGGCATCTGGCTGTAGAGCACGAAGAAGATAATCGCTTCCAGCATCAGAATGAAGGCCACAATCATCTTGCGACGGGCCGCACCTTGCATCGCGAAGGCTTCTTTCGCGAAGATGATGACGATACCCAGTGCCACCACGCCCAGAACGGCACGTGCAACACCCTGGTTATGCAGCAACCAGGTGGCGATGGCCGCGAGGATAACAACACCCACGATGGTGGCCAGCAGTTTGCCCATATGCACCGGTTCGAAATCAGGTTTTGAACCGTAGTCCTTAACCCAGCTACGGCAGAACAGGAAGTTCACAACGGTAATCAGCATACCGACAAAGCTCAGCGCAAACGCCACGCTCCAGCCGAATTTTGCGGCGAGCCATGGGGTTGCCAGCATGGAGAAGAATGAACCAATGTTGATGGACATGTAGTACATGGTGAATGCACCGTCCAGACGTGGGTCATCTTTGCTGTAGCAGGTAGAGAGCAGGGAAGACGGGTTCGCTTTGAACAATCCGTTACCGACGGCGATGGTTGCCATACCCATATAGACTACGGCTGCGTCATGACCAGACCAGGCAACCAGACCATAGCCGATTGCCAGAACAATGGCGCCCAGCATAATGACACGCTTCGTACCCAGAACTTTATCACCAAGCCAGCCGCCAATCGCGACCAGACCGTAAACGAGGGCACTGAATGAAGAGAACAGCGTGATGGAATCGGCTTCGGACATACCCAGCTGTTTTACCAGGTAAACCGCCATGATCCCTTGCAGGCCGTAATAACCAAAACGCTCCCATAACTCGATAGAGAAGATGAGATAGAACGCTTTTGGCTGTTTAAAAGCGTTCAAACTCACGCTTTCATCTGTTGGTTTATTGTTTGCAGTTGACACATATACCTCTTTTTTTACATCCCATATTAACGGGGGTGTTCATAGCGTGATGGTCGGAGTCCATCCGCTTTATAGTTATATTGGGAGGAGAAACGGCGGGTAATGTTCACTATCCTGACCCGTCTGGCAATACGTTTGTAATAATCTGTTACATATAACTGAGCCGCTATAATCCTCGGTTTCTGCAAATGTTATTCAGCGTTAAATTTCACACAATGGGTTTTGTTGGTTTTTTTGACTGCGAAAAACCGGCGGAGAGGGTTGTGTGGCGATATGTTCTGCTATTTACCGTTAAATGTAGTCATATAGCCCATATTCTGAAAAATGAGTGGTCTTATCTGCGGCTATTGAAGGATTACATCTTGTCTGGCAGAGGGTTTAGGTGGGATCTGACAACAAAAAATCAACATGAAGTTATCAGAGTGATCGCGATCACAAATGTATAGAAATTTTCGGTAGTGAAAAAACTATTAACCTGTTTGAGCGTTAAATGACCGAACAATTGACAGGGCGTAAGAGAACACAAGCGGACAACTTGCGGCCTAAAGGAAGGTTTTTAGTTAAGCCTTCCTTTAGTAAGGTCTTGATGATGCGAAAGTAAATAAATAGCGCCGTTCAGGGATACACTTTTTCTTTATATTCGCAGAGATCTTCAATGATACATGAGCCGCAGCGAGGCTTTCTGGCAATGCAGGTATAACGGCCATGCAGGATAAGCCAGTGATGACAGTCGACTTTGAATTCAGCGGGAACCACTTTTAACAGCTTCTCCTCCACCTGTTCGACATTTTTACCCGGAGCGAAGTTGGTTCGGTTAGCGACACGGAAAATATGGGTATCAACCGCGATGGTCGGCCAGCCAAACGCGGTGTTCAGTACCACATTCGCCGTTTTACGTCCCACACCCGGCAACGCTTCCAGCGCCTCGCGATCTTCCGGCACTTCACCACCGTGACGCTCCAGCAAAATGCGGCAGGTCTTAATGACGTTCTCCGCTTTGCTGTTAAACAGCCCGATGGTTTTGATATAAGACTTCACCCCTTCCACGCCCAGCTCCAGCATGGCTTTCGGGGTATTGGCCATCGGATAGAGCAGGGCGGTGGCCTTATTCACGCTCACGTCAGTGGCCTGAGCCGAAAGCAGCACTGCGATCAGCAGCTCAAACGGCGAAGTGAAATTCAGCTCAGTCGTCGGGTGCGGGTTTGCGTCCCGAAGACGGGTGAGGATCGCAATGCGCTTTTCTTTGTTCATGAGGCTTTCCCGGGTATCCCTTCCTGCACGCTGCGCTCAGCCGCGCGGCGCTTACGTTTTTCATCAATCAGGTATTTTATCGCCAGCATCATGCCAAGGCCAATAAACGCACCCGGTGGCAGCATAGCCAGCAGGAACGGCGTATCCGTATGAAACACCTCGATGCGTAAAACTTTAGCCCAGCTTCCCAGCAGCGCGTCTGCGCCGTCGAAGAGGGTACCGTTGCCAAGAATTTCACGCAGTGAGCCCAGAACGAACATCGCGCAGGTGGCTCCCATTCCGATGGAGAAACCATCCAGGGCCGACATCGCCGGGGTGTTCTTCACGGCAAAGGCTTCTGCACGCCCCACCACGATACAGTTGGTAACGATCAGCGGAATAAAAATCCCCAGTGACTGATACAGACCGAACGCGTAGGCGTTAATCAGCATTTGAACGATGCTCACCACTGACGCGATGATCATGACGTAAATCGGAATACGGATTTCCGACGGCGTCCAGCGGCGCAGGGTGGAAATGGAGAGGTTGGTCAGGGTCAGCACCAGCGTGGTGGCAAGCCCCAGCCCCAATGCGTTGGTAGCGGTGGATGTCACCGCCAGCAGCGGGCACAATCCCAGCAACTGTACCAGCGCGGAGTTGTTCTTCCACAACCCCTGGACAATAACCTCTTTAACCTGGCTCATGCTCACTCCTCACAGGCCGGAAGATTGTTAATCTGTGCAGGCAGCGTTTCTGCATACAACCCGGCACGTTTTACGGCATTCACGACGGCACGCGGCGTAATAGTGGCCCCGGTGAACTGGTCAAACTCGCCGCCATCTTTCTTGACGGCAAATGCCGGGTCCGCTTCGCCGTGGATCACCTTACCGGCAAAATGCAAAATCCAGTCGCTCAGGCGTGTCTCAATTTTATCCCCAAGGCCCGGCGTTTCGTGGTGTTGAGTCACGCGGGTACCCAACACGGTACCGGAAAAATCGGTACCCACAAGGAGCTGAATGGCACCGGAATACCCGTCTGGTGCCGTGGCCTCCATCACCACGCCCACCGCGTTATCGCCTTTACGGGCGATATAGAGACGATGCGGGCCTTTACCTAACTGCGGCGCCTGTACCACGTAACAGCTTTTCTGCAGGTCATTATCGTAGAAATCAGACGGCATCACCTGATCGAACAGCGCGCGTTGCTGCTTCGCGGCCTGTTCATCAATGGTCGTTTTGGTCAGTTCGTTCACCAGTGCCGTCATCCCGGTGAGGACAGCAGCGAAAATGGCCAGCGTGACGCCATGTTTTTGCATTGTTTTCAGCATCGCGAAACCCTTACCGATGGCCGTACACGCGCGGGCGCGTGTAGTAGTCAATGAGCGGAACGGTGATGTTGGCAAGCAGGACGGCGAACGCTACGCCATCCGGGTATCCGCCGAAACTGCGGATCAGCCACACCAGCAGACCGGCCAGCGCACCGAAGATCAGACGACCGCGATTGGTGGTCGAGGCGGTCACCGGATCGGTCAGAATAAAGAACGCGCCCAGCATGGTGGCACCAGAGAGCAGATGCATCTGCGGGCTCGCCAGGGATTCAGGGGAGAAGAGCCAGCCCAGCGTGGAGCAGACCGCGAGCGTGACCAGAAAGCTCACCGGAATATGCCAGCGGATCGCTTTCTGCTGCAGCAGGAACAGGCCGCCCAACAGATATGCCAGGTTAACCCACTGCCAGCCTGCACCGGCCAGCACGCCGCTGTAGATGGCTGATTGCATGATCTGCTCAACGCTGTGCCCGGCACGCAGGGACGTTTTAAACGTATCGAGCGGTGTGGCCTGGCTGACACCATCCACGCCCATACGCAACGCATTCATATCGGCACCGGACGCCGTATGGCCGGAAAAGATCACCTGAAGGGCATCCATAAAACCCGGCACCGTGGCGGCGATATCGTGCGGCGGCAGCCAGCTGGTCATTTGTACCGGGAAGGAGATAAGCAGTACCACGTAGCCGACCATCGCCGGGTTAAAGGGATTGTGGCCCAGCCCACCGTACAGCTGTTTGGCAATAATCACCGCAAACACCGTACCGAGCACGATCATCCACCACGGCGCAAACGGCGGAATACTGATGGCCAGCAGCAGGCCCGTCAGCAGAGCGGAGTTATCGCTGAGAATACGGGAGATGTTCATCTTACGCAGCTTCAGCACCAGCGCTTCGGCCGCTACGGCGCTGGCACAGCCCAGTGCTAACTGGAACAGGGTTCCCCAGCCGAAAAACCAGAACTGAACGGCAATACCCGGCAGTGCAGCCAGGCAGACCAGCATCATAATGCGCGACGTCTGGCGCTGGTTATGGGTGTAAGGGGAACTTGCGATTCTGAAAACCATTTAATCCTCGTTAACTGCTTGCTGTGCGGCTTTCTTCGCCTGAACGCGTGCAATCGCGGCGGCGACGGCGGCTTTGCGTGGATCGTCGTTCGCGGCAGGCTGTTGTACTTCCTGCTGAGCCGCTTTACGCGCTTTGGCCCGAGCGATGGCCGCTTCGACAGCGGCTTTGCGCGGATCGACTGGTGCCTATTGTGCAGCTTTAAGTGGTTGCTGTGCGGCTTTCTTTGCTTGAACGCGGGCGATCGCCGCTTCGACAGCCGCTCTGCAAGGATAGACAGGCGCATCAGATGCGCCTGTTTATCGGTGGCAACGCCGCTTACGAAGCGGCCATCGCTCGATCCAAACCTCAACGAGCGCTTCACCAGGATCTGTGGCCTCTTGCTCAACGACCACCTGCTGCTCTCCCGCTTTCCGTGCTTTGGCGCGGGCGATGGCCGCTTCAACGGCCGCTTTACGCGGATCGACACGGGTTTCTTCCGGTTGCCCTGTTTGCGCTTTTTCCGCCTGACGCGCGCGCGCCGCGGCCTTACGCGCTTCACGTGCGGCAATGGCTTCGCTGTTATCTGGCTTCTCACCGGCGGAGATCACCACAGGTTGCGCTGCGGTCGCTTTTTTCTCGCGCACGCGAGCCAGCGCCGCGTTAATGGCATCCTGATCTTTCTCGCCTGGCTGAACGGCAGCCTGCTTATGACGCTCCTGACGGGCCAGTTTTTCACGCTCCAGACGAGCCTGGCGGGCTTCAAAGCGGGCTTTCGCTTCGGCAGCGCGTTTTTCTTCCATCGAGATGGCATAAATCTCGGCCTTCTCCTGACGGAAGTACTGCACCAGCGGAATGTTGCTAGGGCAGACCCAGGCGCACGCGCCGCATTCGATGCAGTCAGCCAGATTATGCGCTTGCGCTTTATCGTGCAACTGACCTTTGCTGTACCAGTACAACTGCTGAGGAAGCAGATCGGCCGGGCAGGCATCGGCACAGGCGCTGCAGCGGATGCAGCCTTTCTCTTCCTGCTCTTCACCCATTTCGGTGGGGGAGGGGGCGAGCAGGCAGTTAGTGATTTTTACGACCGGAACGTCCAGCCACGGCAGGGTAAAGCCCATCAATGGGCCGCCCATGATCACCATCTGATCGCTGCCGGGACAGAATCCGGCCTGCTCCAGAAGATGACGAACCGGCGTGCCCAGACGCGCCCAGACGTTCCCCGGACGAGACACTGACTCGCCCGTCAGCGTCACCACGCGTTCGGTCAGGGGTTCACCGTCTATCACCGCGCGTTTCACGGCGTAGGCGGTACCCACGTTTTGCATCAGCACGCCAATATCCGACGAGCGGCCGCCATGGGGAACCTGCTTTCCGGTGAGTATTTGCGTCAGCTGTTTTGCCCCGCCCGACGGGTACTTGGTCGGAATGACGCGCAGGCTGATATCGTGGCTACCGGCGAGCACCGCGCGCAGCATGGAAATGGCCTGCGGTTTGTTATCCTCAATGCCAATCAGCACTTCACGAGGCTGCAGCACATGGGCGAGGATACGGATCCCCTCCACGACCTGCGCGGCGCAGTCCTGCATCAGACGGTCATCGGCGGTGATATAGGGTTCGCATTCGGCGGCGTTGATAATCAGGGTCTGAATTTTATCGCCGCCACCGCGCAGTTTGACGCCGGTCGGGAACCCTGCGCCACCCAGCCCGGCAACGCCGAACTGATGAATACGGTCGATAAGCGCTTCCCGTCTGCGGGCGCGGTAGTCGCTCCAGCCATCACGCTCGATCCAGCGGTCTTCGCCGTCGGCTTCAATAATGACGCTCAGTTCGGAGAGGGCTGACGGATGTGCAACGGTGTGAGGGGTAATCGCCACCACTTTACCGGATGTCGGGGCGTGGATCGGCAGCATACGCCCACGACCAAAGGTCAAGGGCTGGCCGCGAAGGACGGTATCGCCTTCTTTAACGCACAACTCACCCTCAGCGCCAATGTGCTGCTTCAGCGGCATGACGAAACGGGTCGCCAGCGGAATTTGACGCAGCGGCGTGCCGCTGGACTGGGTTTTCATCTCTGGCGGATGGATCCCGCCGTCAAAGTCCCAAATCTTCTCTTTTCTGAAAGCAGAAAATAACTTAAGCATGTTGTTCCACAGGAATATTGCGAACCGGAATGGTTTGAAGATCCCACTTCCAGCTTTCGGTAGTCGTTTCAACCGGGCGCAACTCAATACATTGCGTCGGGCAGGGTGCCACGCAGAGGTTACAGCCGGTGCACAGATCCGCCACAACGGTGTGCATGGCGCGGGTGGCGCCAACAATGGCGTCGACAGGGCATGCCTGAATACACTTGGTGCAGCCAATGCAGTTCGCTTCGTCAATCACCGCGAGGGCGCGCACGGGCTCCTGCACCTGTGCATCGCCGTCAATGGGTTGCGGGTCGACGTTTAGCAGCGCTGCAATTTTCAGCATTACCGCTTCGCCACCTGGCGCACAGCGGTTGATTTTCTCACCCTGAATACCCACGGCTTCTGCATAGGGACGACAGCCAGGATAGCCGCACTGCCCACACTGGCTTTGCGGCAAAAGCTCATCGATTTTTTCAACAACAGGATCGTCCTCCACCGCGAATCGGCGGGAGGCGTAACCCAGAATCAGGCCAAACACCAACCCCAGCACGCTGATGGAGGCGATGGCAATCCAGATGGTATTCATTACAACTTCACCAGACCACTAAAGCCCATAAAGGCCAGAGACATTAAACCTGCGGTCACCAGCGCAATCGCGTTTCCGCGAAAGGGCGCAGGGATATCCGCTGCGGCGAGGCGCTCACGAATAGAGGCAAACAGCACCATCACCAGCGAGAAACCGACGGCGGCAGAAAAACCGTACAGCGCCGACTGCATGAAATTATGCCCGAGATTAATGTTCAACAGCGCTACGCCAAGAACGGCACAGTTGGTGGTGATCAACGGCAGAAAGATACCCAGCAGACGATAGAGCGCCGGACTGGTTTTACGCACCACCATTTCGGTAAATTGCACCACCACGGCAATGACCAGAATGAAGGCCAGCGTACGGAGATAGACTAAACCCAGCGGGATGAGGATCCAGGTATCAATCAACCAGGCGCAGATGGACGCCATCGTCATCACGAAGGTGGTTGCCAGCCCCATGCCCATTGCCGTTTCCAGCTTTTTGGACACGCCCATAAACGGACACAGGCCAAGGAACTTCACCAGAACGAAGTTGTTAACCAGCACTGTGCCGACAAAGAGCAGTAAGTAATCGGTCATTATTCAGCCTGAAATAAAAAAGCCGCCTATTATCGGATAAACCACAACAGGCGACAACAGGTTATCTGTAAGGTTATTACGGATTCACGAAGGTGTTCTTCACCCGCGTCGAACGCTTGAAATAGGGCACCAGAAGCGCCGCCGCCAGTAACGGGAAAAGCAGCTGACGAACGGCCAGCGCGTCCGAAACCGGTGAAAAAGCAAAGGCTTTCACCGCCAGCAGTACGGAAACGAGCAGCCAGATGATGTAGTGCTTAGGCACATTTTTGCGGCGTTTAAAGAACGCAATGGTTAGCCACAGCGTGTAGTACCACATGCCAATGGCGAAGACGAACGACACGAACCACAGCGTAATATTCAGCACACTTTGCGACATCAGGGTCTGGATTGCATGAGGGGTAACCAGCGCGGTGGTATAAAGCAGCAGCGCAAGTGATGCGCTTAATAAGGCAACCAGCAGCCATGCCAGTGGGGCGATTAACCAGCCTCCAATTCTTTCTCCAGGCGTTGCGGTCATGAACTCTCCCATAAATCTGCGCGAAATGTTGTACAGCCAGTTTGCAGGGCGGAGAGTATATAACATTTCGCGCGGATGGCTACTTTCTTATAAAACGTAACGCCATACGGACTTAGGCACTTCGCCGACGTTAAACAAACGGCCACCGGAGACCAGCTCCGCACGGCGATGATCCGCTGCACGATACATATTGATGATGTCCTGATTATCCGACAGCGTGTAGTTCAGGTGGTCAAACAGTTTTTCCAGGCTCTCAAGGGAATTGATCTTGCGAAATTTTAATAAATAGTCCTGAACTGTCATATTAATAAGTTTCCATATAAAAGTGAGTCATACCCGTTAAGGTAATTCGTTTGAATAATAAACGGATTAATAAAGACGTAAACTGCCCACTCAGGTAACGCGACTAAATTAGGAGTTTTCTTTGCGAAAGATTCAGGCATCTGATGATGCCTGGAAGAGAAGGTTAACCGTGTTCACCAGGAGTGGGGCTTTGTTGAATAAATCGAACTTTTGCTGAGTTGAAGGATCAGATCACGTATCTTCCCGACAACGCAGACCGTTCCGTGGCAAAGCAAAAGTTCAAAATCACCAACTGGCCCACCTACAATAAAGCCCTCATCAACCGTGGCTCCATAACTTTCTGGCTGGATGATGAAGCTATTCAGGCCTGGTATGAGTCAGCAACACCTTCTTCACGAGGCAGACCTCAGCGCTATTCTGACCTTGCCATCACTACTGTGCTGGTCATTAAACGCGTATTCAGGCTGACCCTGCGGGCTGCGCAGGGCTTTATTGATTCCATTTTTTCTCTGATGAACGTTCCGCTACGCTGCCCGGATTACAGCTGTGTCAGCAGGCGGGCAAAGTCGGTTAATGTCAGTTTCAAAACGCCCACCCGGGGTGAAATCGCACACCTGGTAATTGATTCCACCGGGCTGAAGGTCTTCGGTGAAGGCGAGTGGAAAGTCAAAAAGCATGGCCAGGAACGCCGCCGTATCTGGCGTAAGCTGCATCTCGCCGTTGACAGTAAAACACATGAAATCATCTGCGCTGACCTGTCGCTGAACAACGTTACGGACTCAGAGGCCTTCCCCGGGTTAATCCGGCAAACCCACCGGAAAATCAGGTCAGCCGCCGCCGATGGCGCTTACGATACCCGGCTATGTCACGATGAACTGCGGCGTAAGAAAATCAGCGCGCTTATCCCTCCCCGAAAAGGTGCGGGTTACTGGCCCGGTGAATATGCAGACCGTAACCGTGCAGTGGCTAATCAGCGAATGACCGGGAGTAATGCGCGGTGGAAATGGACAACAGATTACAACCGTCGCTCGATAGCGGAAACGGCGATGTACCGGGTAAAACAGCTGTTCGGGGGTTCACTGACGCTGCGTGACTACGATGGTCAGGTTGCGGAGGCTATGGCCCTGGTACGAGCGCTGAACAAAATGACGAAAGCAGGTATACCTGAAAGCGTGCGTATTGCCTGAAAACACAACCCGCTACGGGGGAGACTTACCCGAAATCTGATTTATTCAACAAAGCCCAGGAGTGGCAATAAGTAACTGACATATTATGTCACTCTTTATTACCGTAACCGGTTACTTAGGTTGGGCGACAGTGACAGGCTCCGGCGGTTGGTAGTTATCGATGTGGCTGGCAACGCCAAGCAAAATGACCGATACCCCAAGAACAATCCATCCCGCTAATTCAATGATTCGATTAATAATTGACGTCATAATTCGTGTTTGTAATTTATCCATAAATACCGGTTGCAAATGTTACAGCGCCAGGGGGGAGACAGCAAGTGCTTTGGGAACGGTTCCCTTAAGCACAATCAGCGGGTTAACCCCATATAACAAAAACAACCGGAGCAGGATGCTATTTTAAGTCATATGGCACATGCTTAATCTGTCATGAGGCCAGGTTAGCCAGTGTGAAATAAGAACATCACAGGAGAGGGCAACACTATGAGTGATAGCATCCGTGTCGGGCTTATTGGTTACGGGTATGCGAGCAAAACATTCCATGCGCCGTTAATTGCCGGTACGCCGGGAATGGCGCTGGCGGCGGTGTCGAGCAGCGATGCCACCAAGGTGCATGCCGACTGGCCCACCGTTCCGGTTGTCTCTGAGCCTAAGCACCTTTTCAATGATCCGAATATCGATTTAATTGTGATCCCCACGCCGAACGACACCCATTTCCCGCTGGCGAAGGCGGCGCTGGAAGCCGGTAAGCATGTCGTCGTCGATAAACCCTTTACCGTGACGTTGTCTCAGGCACGCGAGCTGGATGCGCTGGCGAAAAGCCTTGGCAGACTGCTGTCGGTGTTTCATAACCGCCGCTGGGACAGCGATTTTCTCACGGTAAAAGCGCTGCTCAGCGAGGGAACGCTCGGGGAGATAACCTTCTTTGAATCGCACTTTGATCGTTTCCGGCCGCAGGTGCGAAACCGCTGGCGTGAGCAAGCCGGGCCAGGCAGCGGCATCTGGTACGATTTAGCCCCACACCTGCTCGACCAGGCCGTGAATCTGTTTGGCCTGCCGGTGAGTATGACGGTCGATCTGGCCCAGCTCAGACCCGGCGCGCAAACGACCGATTATTTTCATGCCATCCTGAGCTACCCGCAACGGCGGATAGTGCTGCACGGAACGATGGTTGCGGCTGCGGAATCTGCGCGTTATATCATTCACGGCACGCGGGGGAGCTATGTGAAGTTTGGTCTGGATCCGCAGGAAGACCGGCTGAAAAACGGCGAGCGTTTGCCTCAGGAAGACTGGGGATATGATATGCGAGACGGGGTAGTGACCAAAGTGGAGGGGGAGACGCTGGTGGAAGAAACCTTGCTGACGAGCCCGGGGAACTACCCGGCATATTATGCGGCCGTGCGTGATGCGCTGAACGGCACGGGGGAAAACCCGGTACCAGCCAGTCAGGCGATTCAGATTATGGAGTTGATTGAACTGGGCATTGAATCTGCCAAACATCGCGCCACGCTCTGTCTGGCATAAGTTTTGTTGGCCGGGTAGGGCGTAGCCGCCACCCGGCAAAGGGGTTACGCGTTTGCCACCTTATCACGAAGCGCCTGCTTCTCTTCTGGCGTGAGGAAGGCCATCTCCAGCCCATTAATCTGCGCCTGGCGGATCTGTTCGCGGCTCAGGCCCGCCTGCGGTGCGGCGACAGTGTACTCGTGGATAATGTCCACGCCCTGTACCGCCGGGTCATCGGTATTCAGCGAGGCCAGCACGCCGTGCTCAAGGAAGGTTTTCAGCGGGTGCTTATCCAGCGCGGGCACGGTGCTGGTCTGAATATTGGAGGTCAGGCAGGATTCAATCCCGATACGTTGCTCGGCCAGGAAGTCCATCAGGGCGCGATCTTC
This sequence comes from Enterobacter cloacae subsp. cloacae ATCC 13047, assembly GCF_000025565.1. Classification (NCBI taxonomy): domain Bacteria; kingdom Pseudomonadati; phylum Pseudomonadota; class Gammaproteobacteria; order Enterobacterales; family Enterobacteriaceae; genus Enterobacter; species Enterobacter cloacae. The sequence goes on along the minus strand of NC_014121.1, from coordinate 2,353,018 downwards.
CACCGCTTTTACACCGTGACCGATACGCTCGGCACCCAGTTCACGGATGGCCTGCCAGATGCTCTCCGGCCCCGCCGCTTCACCGGCGTGAACGGTTACATGCCAGCCGGCATCACGTGCGCGGTTGAAATGTGAAAGGAACAGGCTGCCCGGGAAGCCCAGTTCATCCCCGGCCAGGTCGACGGCGGTGATCGCGTCACGATGCGCCAGCAGCGCTTCCAGTTCCTGCAGACAGGCCGCTTCGCCGAAGGTACGGCTCATGATGCCAATCAAACGGGCCTGCACATCGAAGGCTTTACACCCTTCACGGACACCTTCAATAACGGCTTCAACCACGCCTGCAACGGGCAGGCTGTGGGTCATCGCCATATAGCCTGGCGAAAAGCGCAGTTCGACATAATGCAGGCCGTTACGGGCGGCATCTTCGATATTCTCAAAAGCGACACGGCGACAGGCATCCAGTGAGGCCAGCATCTTTACGCCCCAGTCGAGTTTGCTCAAAAAACTGACCAGATCCGGTTCATTAGAGGTGACCTGAACGTGCGGGATCAGGGTTTCAAGCGATTGAGCAGGGAGCGTTAAATTGTACTGGCGGCCAAGATCGAGGATGGTTTGGGCACGAATGTTACCGTCAAGGTGACGATGAATATCTGTTAAAGGCAGGCGTGTATCAATCATGGTCGCACTCTTTTCTGGTTAAAGTGCGCCACATTATAAAAACAAAACGAGGTAAAAAGCTATTTGCGCAAGGGAATATTCCGTTGCGCAAACAAACTACAGGAGCGTGTTGATACCCGCAATCAGCCGCTGCACCCCTTGTTCCAGCTTGCTGCGCGGGCAGCCGGCATTCAGGCGGATAAAACCGATGCCTTCGTTTCCATAGGTATATCCCGGCATAATGGCGACTTTTTGCTGCTCAATCAGTACGTTTTGCAGGGCGCGATCGTCAATATTTAACGGGCGCAGGTCAATCCAGGCGAGATAGGTCGCCTCGGGTGGCGTCCAGTTTAGTACCGGAAAAGCGCTGTTCATTTCACGTGCGATAAATTTCAGGTTCTCTTCCAGATAGTCGCGCAGCGCGGCAAGCCACGGCTCACCCTGCTGATAGGCGGCAATATGCGCCGTCAGTGCCAGCACGGAGGGAGAGGAGAGGCCGTCACGGCCTTTTAGCGCGCTCAGATACGCATTACGGCTCTCCTCATCGCCTATTAACCCATATGCGCCGGTCAGTGCCGGGATATTAAAGCTCTTGGAGCCTGAGGTCAGCAGTGCCCATTTACCGCGCGCGACCTTGTTCCATGGCGTGTGGCGATGTTCTCCCCATACCATGTCCATATGAATTTCATCGCTTATCACCGCCACGTCATAGCGTGCGCACAGTTCAGCCATCTGCGCCAGCTCCTCCTGCGTCCAGACCTTGCCGGTCGGGTTTTGCGGGCTGCACAGCAGCAATATTTTGTTTTCCGGTTTCGCCAGGGCGGCCTCAAGCGCGGCCATATTTCCCTGCCAGCCCGTCGCCTGTTTCTCCATCGTCACTGGCACTACGTGGCGCGCATTGCCTTCAATGGCTTTATAAAACGCGTCATAAGCCGGGGTATGCACCACCACACCGTCTCCCGGCATCGACCACAGGCGAATCAGCTCAGAGACCATATAGATCACGGAAGGGCCATAAACAACGGTTTCAGTATCAATCCGGCTGTTAAAACGTTGCTGGAACCAGTGCGCCACCGCGGCCAGGAATTCTTCGTTTTTCCAGCGGCTGTAGCCAAACACGCGGTGATCAATACGTTGATGTAGCGCATCGATAATGCAGGGGGCGGTGGCGAAATCCATATCAGAGATCGTAAAGGGCAGCAGGTCGGCGGCACCAAAACGGTCGGCAACATAATCCCACTGTGTACACCAGGTGCCGTGGCGATCGACAACGGTCGAGAAATCAAACATGACGTATGTCCTTAAAGTAAAACCCCCTCAGCGTGAGGGGGTGAGGCATCAGGCTTCGACTGTGCGCATCAGGGTGGCCAGCTCATCTTTGACCGACTGCACCTGCGGGCCGATAACCACCTGCAAATTGTGCTGATTCAACTGTACCACGCCGATTGCCCGGTTGGCTTTCAGGGCATTGGTATCCACTTTCGACATATCCGCCACCGACAGACGCAGACGGGTAATGCAGTTATCCAGAGAGGTAATGTTATCCGCACCGCCCAGCGCCGCCAGAATTGCCGGCGTGTTATAACCCGATTTACCCACTGTACCGGCAACGGCCTGTTCCACGCTGGTGGCGGTTTCGGCATCGCGGCCTGGCGTTTTCAGGTTAAAGCGGGTGATGGCGAAGCGGAAGATACCGTAGTACACCACGAACCAGATCGCCGCCACGACCGGCACGAGATACCACTTGGTGGACAAACCATGCAGGATGCCGAACACCACGAAATCAATTACGTTGCCGTCGGTGTTCACTGAAGTGTAATGGGTATAATTGATATTTGCCGATGTACACTGTGAACAATCAGGTTACTGCAATGTTGAAAATTACAGCTCCCACTCAACTGTGTATGCCGGAAGGAAGCCAAAGACAAGATTGTAAATCCCTTTGAATTTCTCCGTTGTTACCAACACCCCACACAATCATCATCCCTCTTTTATCAAGGCATGATTTCCGTTGCCCCCTTTCACTCCTTCTGATATGATAATGAGTTATTATAAATATTTCCGTAAACTTTGTTCCGTAGTATTTCTCTCCTCGAAAACATCCCCAACGTCAGATGCAAGGCGGCTTTGCGCTATCGCAAATGCCATCGTTTTACCGTGGTTTTAGGTAGTAACTATGTAGGGGGTGTGATCTGTTTCTGAGTACAAAAAGGTTAATTTAACAATGATGCAACAATCACAAACCCTATTCGAATCGTCGGTTTTATCGGCAACAAGTTTTCGTACCGTCTACCATGAACACGGACGTTACAAAACAATTAATGGCAACTCCTTTGTTCATGATGGTCATGCATACCGGATTAACACAAGAATCGGCTCTGGTGTTCGTCATGACATACTTATTTCAACAATCAACGAACTGAACGCAATCCTGAAGCTCTACAGTCGAGTGTTCCTTACCCGTTTTGATCTCCACCTCCCTGAGTTCACTTCTGTTGAAGCAGGTAACAAATACATACGCAACTTGTTCAAACGATTACGTGACCGCCTAGGGTCTGGGAATAACGGTTTATCGGAACCTATTATCGATTTTGCTTACGGTTGGGTTTGCGAACAGGAAAAGGCTTCACAACCCCATTACCATTGCTGGATTGCACTTCCACATCGTTCGGTAAGATGGTTTGGAACGCCAGAAAGAGGGATCGCTGGTATTATTACGGAAATCTGGATGAAACTGACAGGTGGTAAAGCAACGCTGGTAAACTTGGCTAAAGCCACTAAAGACTATCCCGATCACTACGTCATTCATCGTGAACATCCTTCATCACTCGAAGGTCCGGTATTCTGGCTTTCTTACCTGGCAAAAGAACGCGGTAAAGCGCAAACAGGGAAGGGAACGCGCATGTACTCAACATCAAAATTGAGTAGCAAAGTACTGAATTCGTAAATATCGCACAGGAAGCCCGTAGCGCGTTTTTCTTTCCAAGGTATGCAATCGCATTACCCATATCATGAAAATCGCTTACAGCCTCGATCAGAGCGTTTTAAGGCATGATTTGTTCCTGGTTAACTTTATGCTTCGGTCAGATGCATGATAGTTCAACTATAGTTGCTATGCTGATACATTCATATATTACTTCAAAATTCCGAGCGCAGCGAGGGACACGAACGTAGTGAGTGTCTGTGTACTATGTACTGTTTATAATATTTATATTTTATATATAGAAAAAACAGTACATTTCCGTATGTTTTTTAATCAACGCTAACTATCCGTCTTCGCTTCGCTTGACGGAACTCGCTTCGCTCGCGGTCTTGTTTTTGGGTTGTTGGAACGTGCCCGTCATTCTTGATGCATGTTCCAGTTCCCTTTAATCGTAGGAAGACTTAATCCCACTTTTTGCTTGGCTGAGACCTCTTCATATTGGCTTCCAGAAGTCGCTTACGAATATCTGTTGCAACCGCCTAACTTTTACCTACCTTCCTTGCTCGGTCAAGACCTTCTTTAGTTCTCTATGCAATGTGTAGTCTATTGATATAATTAGTATTTTATTCGAGGTTATGTAATTGTGTGAAAAAGGATGAAAAACACACTTTTTGTATTAGCATTAGCCTCCGTTGACCTGCTCCCCGTTGATTAGTACACCCCGATGTTAGTAATGTCTTCATAAGCCACATGAGGACATCCCCATGAAGAAGTCGTTTTTCCGACGAACAGATCATCAGTATTCTCCGCGAAGCCGAAGCTGGGGTACCCGCCCGTGAACTCTGCCGCAAGCATGCCATTTCCGATGCCACGTTTTTACACCTGGCGTAAGAAGTATGGCGGTATGGAGGTGCCTGAAGTTAAGCGCCTGAAGTCGCTTGAGGAAGAGAACACCAGACTCAAGAAGCTGCTTGCCGAAGCCATGCTGGATAAAGAGGCGCTTCAGGTGGCTCTTGGGCGAAAGTACTGACGACAGACCAGAAGCGGGAAGCCGTGATGTTGATGTGTGATGCGACCGGTCTGTCGCAACGTCGTGCCTGCAGGCTTACAGGTTTATCCCTGTCGACCTGCCGCTATGAGGCTCACCGTCCGGCTGCTGATGCGCATTTATCAGGGCGCATCACTGAGCTGGCACTGGAGCGCAGGCGTTTTGGCTACCGTCGTATTTGGCATTTGCTGCGCCGTGAAGGGCTTCATGTTAATCATAAGCGCGTGTACCGGCTTTATCACCTCAGTGGCCTGGGCGTAAAACGCAGAAGACGTCGTAAAGGGCTGGCAACAGAACGTCTGCCGCTGCTCCGTCCGGCGGCGCCCAATCTGACCTGGTCGATGGATTTCCTCATGGACGCACTTTCCACCGGTCGCAGGATCAAGTGTCTTACCTGCGTCGATGATTTCACAAAGGAATGCCTGACGGTCACTGTTGCCTTTGGGATTTCAGGCGTTCAGGTCACGCGTATTCTGGACAGCATTGCACTGTTTCGAGGCTATCCGGCGACGATAAGAACTGACCAGGGGCCGGAGTTCACTTGCCGTGCACTGGATCAATGGGCCTTTGAGCATGGTGTTGAGTTGCGCTTAATCCAGCCGGGCAAGCCAACGCAGAACGGATTTATTGAGAGCTTTTAACGGACGATTTCGCGATGAATGTTTGAATGAGCACTGGTTCAGCGATATCGTTCATGCCAGGAAAATTATTAATGACTGGCGGCAGGATTATAACGAATGCCGCCCGCACTCCACGCTGAATTATCAGACACCGTCTGAATTTGCAGCGGGCTGGAGAAAGGGTCATTCTGAGAATGAAGATTCCGACGTTACTAACTGAGTGTTGTATCTAATCGTGGGGGCAGGTCAGGGCAGCAAATACTGTTATCAAGTCCGTTTTTAACACAAAAGCTCTTTCTTGATTCGGTAAAAGGTGGCGCGGCTGATACCTGCCGCTTTCATGATGTGGGCTGGTTTAACATTCTGCGCCAGCATTTCGCGAACAGTTTCACGGGCTTCCATATCTTTTTCTTTCCCCGTATACAAACCTGCCAGTTTTGCTCTCTCGATCCCCTGTGCCTGGCGTTTACGGCGGGTTTCATAATCTTGTCGTGCCATTGTCGCAAGGATATCGATCAGCATAGCATTGACTGCCCGAAGAATGCCGCTAGTAAGGTCGTTACCAGACATTTCAACCATCTGCCAGCTTGTTGGCAAATCCATCGAAACAATAACCAGTCCTTTACTGTTCAGCGTAGCTTTGAGTTCAGCCCATTCTTCATGTTGAAGACGACTGAGACGGTCAATCGCTTCAATTAGAAGCAAATCGCCAGGCCGTGCTTCGGCAAGTAGGTGCATCAGTTCCACACGTTCCAGCTTCGCACCGCTGGCATTCTCAATGTATTCTCCGGCTACTTGCCAGTTTTTGCTTTGCGCAAATTCGCGCAGGCTAACTAATGCACGATCAGCATGTTGGCCTTCGGTAGATGCACGGCAATAGATACGGACATTCATTATGCATTCTCTTTTGAGTATTAAATTGATACCCATATGATACAGTGCGTGTTTTTATTGTCAATAGAGTCAAATTTAACCCTATTGATACTGTGTGTCATGGTCTTTATCAGGTATACCTAAAAGAGATATTGTTCGGATGGTATTCAGATCTTGCTTGGGGTATACGATTTGGTCAGTTTCTGTAGCTGAAGCACTCCGGTTTCATTTCAGCAGGTCTTAATCAAATTCAGTGTGCCATACATGCGGCACGAAAAAGTCTGGCATCAATGTGACCAGTTCTATCACCCACCACAGTCACTACAGTGGCCACACAGTTGGGGACCCAAAGGATGTTGTTTACCATTTTGCAATGGTTGACAGCTACCCGAAAGCAACTCCTCTTCGAGAGCGCTCAATTCCTCAGTTAATCGGGTTTGCAATTTTAGTTTGTTGAACCCATCCACACTGGGCGTAAGTGTATAGTTGTGATAACTGTCAACTTTTCTTCTCTCTTCTGTTCAGAATAAATTAATGTTCAGGCGTTATGATAAATAGATGTTATCGCCACCATGGCGCGGTCTTTACAGGAATAAATCTCACCATTTTTATATTTTCACCACAGTACCTCAAAATTTCATATACCAAAACTGAACTTGGCCGGGTAGTATTGGCTGCTTAGTATTAACTGTAGATGCTGTTATTAGGAGTTTCAGGTGCAGGTAAACAAACTTACGGATGATATTGATATTAGTTCTCATGAGCGTTTCCTCGCGGCCCGTAAAAGCACATGGGTTAGTGTGCTTGTTAATTGTTTTCTGACATCCGGGCAAGTGATTACTGGCGTATTTTCCGGATCTCAGGGGCTTATTGCGGATGGTATCCATTCTCTGTCTGATTTAGTTTCAGACTTTGTGGTGCTTATTGCTAATCATAAAAGTAAAAAAAATCCCGATGATGACCATCACTACGGGCATCATCGTTATGAAAATGGTGCATCATTAATTCTGGGGACAATTTTATTCATTGTTGGCATCGGGATGTTATGGTCAGCAGCAAATAAAATGCAACAACCAGATGATATTCCTCAGGTACATATTGTTGCTCTGTGGGTGGCCTTAGCCGCACTGGTTATCAAAGAGCTTCTTTTTCGCTATATGCTGGCAGTAGCAACCCGAGTAAAATCCACTATGCTGGTTGCCAATGCCTGGCATGCCCGCTCTGATGCCGCCTCATCTTTGGTGGTGGCTATTGGTATTATTGGTAGTTTATCAGGGTTTAAATTGCTTGATCCGGTAGCTGCACTGGTTGTGGGACTGATTGTGACCAGAATGGGATATTCATTTATGTCAGATTCGCTTCATGACTTGATGGACAGGGCCGTGGATATTGAAACTGAAAATAGTATAAAAACAACATTATTGTCCACGCCTGGGGTCGAAGGCATCCATGACCTCAAGACCAGAAAAATGGGGGACCTTGTTGTGGTTGATGTTCATCTGGAAATTGATGGTGATTTATCAGTGAAAGTAGGACATGACATTGCTGTTTTGGCCAGGAAATCAGTTTTAGATAATCATCATGTTTTAAATGTTATGACACATGTTGACCCTTATTTTAAAGGTGATAATAGTCCTGGTTGCGGGGGCAAATAATCCTGAAAAATAATATGAATGCTGCTGTTTTTTGAGAAGATTGGGAAGGGATTATTTTTTTGCGCAATATTACCCCTTCTGACTGTGAAAACGAGAGTAAACAATATGGAGGCTATTATGAGAAAAATTATGCGTACTGTTGTGATAGGAGCCACCCTTCTTTTATCCCCCTGTGTAATGGCTGGTTCTGACGGTGTTGAACATGCCATGAAGATGATGAATAAAAGCTACCGCGCAGCACTTAAGGAGGAGGACGTTACATCCTTCAGGAAAGATATGCGGGAACTGAAAGCAACAGCAGAGTCCATCCTGAACAGCCCTGTAGAAGGGTATGACAGGGAAACGTATGTTGCAGGCATGTCACTTCTAATTGATGAGGTAACTGCCGTTGAAAGTACCGCTGAGAAGGAAGGTCTTGACGCCGGGAAAATTGCAGCACAGAAACTAGGCAGTCTGATGAGAAAATACCACAATAAACTAGGTGTTGACTAAGACCGGGAATTATTCGGTGAAGGTAGATATGCTGGAAAGATATCCCTGAACTGACATGATACACGTGCCTGTAATCAAGCAGATAGCTATGCACTGGTGAGGAAATTTCACAACGTTATCTTATCTGCAAAATACATATAAAAATGTTGGGGTAACAAACATGCATTATCAATGCTACATATTTTAGTTTGTTGCCTCAACATAAGTTAAGTACCTATTGGTGTTGCGCGGGGTGGATTCAGGGGGCCAAATTATATTTGGTGGTCACGCGTCAGTCTGTGTTTTGTTTGTTGGTCATGATGACCTGCTCCCCGTTGATTAACACACTGATGCCCGTAATGTCTTCATCATCGGTATGAGACCCTCATTAAGATGCTTTTTTCCGGCAAATAAATCATCAGTATCCTCTTCGAGGCTGGAACAGGGATTCTAAGCCATGTGCTTTGCCGTAAGAAGATCATTTCCGACGTCACCTAATGTGGCTTGGTGAATGGATTTTGTCATGGCTGCACTCTTCATCGGTCGTCGGATTAAGTGCCGTACGATCCACGTCGCTTTTGGAATTTCAAGCGTTCAGATATAAGCATTCTGTACAGCATTGCGTTGTTTCGTGGCTATCTGGCGACGATAAGAACCACTCAGGAACCTGAATTTACCTGTCGAGTACTGGGCCTTTGAACATGGTTTGGATATTACTGAGTGCATCTTGGTTTTGAGAAGTTAAGGTTATCATTAATAAAAAGGCATAATATTGAGTGGTCAACCAACCTTAAAAAAGTGGCTAAATTATGAACGAAAATTTACGTAATGCTCTTCCTCACAAAAACACACCATTTCTACGTGTGCTGCATATCATCGTAGCTGTATTGATTTTATTGCAGATTATTAATTCAAACCTTACCGAAAGCGATGCGCTTAGTGACTATACTCTCACTGGGTTCGTAACATGGTTCCATGTTATCACTGATGTAGCCCCCTGAAACACCAGACAGTAGCTGTATCTCCAGATAAGAGATAGGCTTGAATATATGTCTAACACTAACACCAATTTTGAGATGACCGGGATCCTGTTAGGGCAAGAAGTCCGTAAACGTAAAACTCCTCAGGAGAAGATCGCCATTATCCAGCAGACGATGGAGCCGGGTATGAATGTCTCCCATGTCGCCCGCCTGCATGGTATCCAGCCCAGCCTGCTGTTTAAGTGGAAGAAGCAATATCAGGAAGGCAGCCTCACCGCCGTTGCGGCTGGAGAGGAAGTCGTTCCTGCTTCTGAGCTTACTGCTGCTCTGAAGCAGGTCCGGGAGCTTCAGCGCCTTCTGGGCAAGAAGACGATGGAAGTTGAGATCCTGAAAGAAGCCGTGGAGTACGGTCAGTCGCGAAAATGGATAGCGCACGCGCCCTTGTTGCCAAAGGACGGGGAATAGCCATGGTCAGCCGGACCATGGGGCGTGTCGCGTGCGCAACTGTCACTGCGGATTAACCGTTCTGCCGACTGGCAGGACAGGCGCTGTAACCGGCGTAATGAAGAAGCAGACGCAGAAATACTGTCGGCTATCCTCAACATTATCAGCGATATGCCGAGTTATGGTTATCGACGCGTGTGGGGCATCCTGCGCAAGCAACGTCGCACAGAGGGACAGCCACCTGTGAATGCCAAACGGCTTTACAGGATAATGAGCGAGCATAACCTGTTGTTGTTGCATCACAAACCAGAGCGACCGAAGCGTGAACATAAGGGCAAGATAGCGGTGGCAGAAAGCGATATGCGCTGGTGTTCAGATGGCTTCGAGTTCGGCTGCGACAACGGCGAAAAACTGCGGGTAACGTTCGCGCTGGACTGCTGCGACCGTGAGGCCATAGACTGGGCAGCAAGCACGGGAGGCTATGACAGTTCGACCGTGCAGGATGTGATGCTGAGGTCGGTGGAAAAGCGCTTCGGCGACAGGCTGCCCGACACAGCGGTGCAGTGGCTGACGGACAACGGTTCAGCATATACCGCGCATGAAACGCGGAGGTTCGCCAAAGAGCTGAATCTGGAGCCATGTACAACAGCGGTGAGCAGCCCGCAGAGCAATGGCATGGCCGAACGGTTCGTGAAGACGATGAAGGAAGACTATATCGCGTTCATGCCGAAACCGGATGTGAGAACAGCCCTGCGAAACCTTGCAGCGGCGTTCACGCATTACAATGAAAATCACCCGCATAGTGCGCTGGGATATCACTCTCCGAGAGAATACCGGCGGCAGCGGGCATCGTTAACTTAAGATACAAAAGCTGTCCGGAAATGGCGGGTCAAGATCAGTTCCATGTTATCACTGGGTTATCACTGATTGTCCTTGGGTTTGTCATGCTTGCATGGATGCTGACACAACGAGGATTTCGTTACTATTTTGCCTGGGTGGTCCTTGATTTTCGAGGTGTGGTTGAAGATATCAAAATGCTGATATCATTCCGTCTTCCTGAAGCTCATGCTGGTGGGATTGCTGCTCTGGTTCAGGGGCTTGGTGTACTTGCACTATTGGGCGTTGCATTATGTGGTGGATTCTGGTTTGCTCTCAATACTGCTCTTGGCACGTCACCTGTGCTGACAGAAACCGTCCTGCATGTGCATAAGTTTCTGACTGTATTTATTGAAACCTATTTCTGGGCACATGGTGCGATGGGGTTGCTGCATATCTTCCTCACCGTTCGTAGCCAAAGGAAAAATCCCGTTACCGAATAGTGCTGTAGGTTTATGATGGATAAGATGCCCTGTAATGGTTGGCTAAAACAGACTATAACCGCGCATTTATCCGTCAATGCATTTTCTATTTATCCGTAATTCCGATGAGTATGCGTATTTGAAGGAAAAAATATATGCATCTTGAACGACATAGTATCGAAAAAGTGGGATGGCTGAGGGCAGCTGTACTGGGGGCAAATGACGGAATTGTTTCGACAGCGAGCCTTGTTCTTGGGGTTGCATCTGCAAATAGCAGTCCTTCCGGTGTTTTACTTGCAGGTGTTGCAGGACTGGTTGCCGGAGCTATGTCAATGGCCACAGGGGAATATGTTTCCGTCTCATCTCAGGCGGATACCGAAAACGCAGCACTTGCCCAGGAAAAAAGGGAGCTGGAAACTGATTATCAGGGAGAGGTGCGGGAACTGACTTCACTTTATATGCAACGTGGACTGGAGCCAGAGCTTGCCCGGCAGGTTGCGGAGCAACTTATGGTCAAAGATGCCCTGGATGCTCATGCCCGTGAAGAACTGGGGTTGACGGATATAAATTCTGCACAGCCCCTACAGGCAGCTGTCTTTTCTGCCCTGAGTTTTTCCGCTGGTGCGGTGTTACCCTTAATCGTGGCATGGCTCTCCCCTCTGAAACTGGCTTTTTTGTTGATAATCCTTTCCACCCTTTTTTCACTGGCGGTCCTTGGCTATATATCTTCGGTTTTGAGTAAAGCCTCTCCTGTCAGGGCGATCATAAGAATTACGTTCTGGAGTACCATGGCTATGCTTTTGTCTATGGGGATTGGTCATTTTGCAGGGCAGGCCCTGCTTTAATGTTATGAAGCACAATTCGAGTACCATCTTACTGGCGATGCTTCGCAAAACAATTTGCAATGCAGCTCCCTTCAAACTCGATTCCTGCTTGCGCCAATACCTGTTGAAGGGGTGATGGAGGGGATTCTCCCCCTCCATTTCAAGGGCAAGGACAACGCTACTTCTGGCAAATTTCCCGGTCGTAAACGCCACCATTGACAACCAAAATTTGTCGTTTCTTCTTTGAAATCATATCAGTCATTATCTTCGAGTCATCAAGAAAGATACCACCAAAGGTTCCAGGTCGTGCATTCTTCCCGGCGATTATAATCAGATCCCCAATATTCAATGCAGCAACTTTATCGTTATTGTAATTCGTATCTTCAAATATGAACTTCAGGCCTTCATCTGAACCGGGAATACCCAATGTTACTACAGGATTTTTTCTGAAAGTAACAGTACCGATACCAGTTATTTTTCCTGTTACCATTAACTGACATTTTTTGAAGTCATTTGTTGCCCTGAATTCATGTTGTTCAAACCGCGCATAAACTTCCCCTGTTGTATACATTCGCGGAAGTATATCGATTATCGATGGTTTGGATGGTTGCTCAGGTTGTTGCTGAGTTACGGTATCAGCATTTACCTTGGCCTTCACTTCGGGGGTTTTAGGCTGATATGGGGGGGGCGTCAGCCCGTAAAGGAGATTGATGCCGTAGGCTATTGCGACGGTTATGACTGCTATTTTAATATAACGTTCATAGGGTGATTTCATTTCGTTCTTCCATAACTTCTATCTTAACAATACGCTCTCCATTACGATATATTTTCAGCTTGTCAGGCGGGGACTTCACTGCATTACGGATTTCGTTCATTGTATCTTTCGATAACATATCACAGCCTTCCATATACATAACCCTACGGGTATCGGTATCTGGTATGTTAGTGAAACTGCTACTGACCCATAAATCGGGTATTTCAATTCCATGTATCAGCTTCATATACACAACGATGAACGCATCTGTCAGGTGAAACCGTCCAACTGTGTATTTTCCGGTATAGGTATTACCAGAAGACGATGCTACCCAATCGTTTTTTAAAACCAAAGTCAGTGCATTATTTTCCATATTCAGACTCCAGTTCACGAATGCGATTGTTCGTCATGTCGGTAAGACATTTCTGTTCATTATTGCAGCCGGATTTGTGCTTTATCCATTCTCTTTGAGAAGGAAGCAATCGTTTTCGGGTTTCAGGGCTAAGGCTTTTCCAGACCGAATTAAGTTTCTCATCGCTTGCTTTATAACTGTGTGTATCGACGTTTGAGGTTACTGCATTGTTTTTGGGAGCTTCGCTACCGCTGCTATAGAAAACGGGTGCACGTACTCCCTGAGCGTAGTCTTTAGCTGCTTTTTCCCCCACGGCTTGCCCATTCGCAGTCAATACCTTTCCGAACTCTGTAGTGTCGAAACTGTAATTGCGGATCTCGCCATTGAAGTCCAGCTTCACGTTAACGGTTGTTGACTTCGAAATGGCAGTCAAGAAATCACCAGCTTCGGACCCGAAGGAACAAGCGACTTCTTTAGAATCACTGACATTAGGGCGTAACCCGTGCATCGTGAATCTGCCGTTATCAGTTGTAGCAGTGATATCTACCAGCGGAACGATTGATGATGATTGCTTTGTCATCGCGAAGCATATTCCCTTCAGATTTACATCCCTGTCCATCCCGAGAAACATCAGTGCGTTTTTGTCGCTGCTGGCGACACCCACTGATTTTGCCTCTGGCAAGAAATACACGGTACTGGAGGCGGTGGTTAAACCTGAAACGAAAACAACACCTGACGCCATGATTTTTAACGTTTTAATAAGAATTGTCATTCTGGATACCTTCTTTCTTTCGCACTCCATCGTGGACAGAGTATTCATTCCGTGAGTCTTGTTTACGAGAAACACTAACCGAAGAATCATGATCTTACATTGATCTATGAAATCTATCAATATCGTATAATTGATCTGTAAAAACGATCGATTAACATGGGGAGAAGAGGGGGAAGATGCGAAGGGTATTGTTTTTAAAGGGTTTTAAAATGGTTCATATGCTTGGTGTTAACGTCGGGCGGCGGGCAGCGGTTAGTCTTGAATACTGCGATTGAAAGACATAACAATCTACTTTGTGCGGGGTTTCCGGCAACCATAGAGGTGTTTCGATAAGGAGCGGTGCAATAAGTACAGTTCGTAGACAGAATGAATACGATGTAATTTTGAACCCTTGCTCTACAACGCTCTGTATCAAGTTTTACGGGGGTTTTATATTGAACGATGCCTGAAGTGAAGTGGTTTACTGAATTTGGCCACCTGAACAGAGGTGATATGCTCACCTCAGAACAACACAGGTGTCATAATGAAAAAAAGAAATTTCAGCGCAGAGTTTAAACGCGAATCCGCTCAACTGGTCGTTGACCAGAACTACACCGTGGCAGATGCAGCCAGCGCTATGGATGTCGGCCTTTCCACAATGACGCGATGGGTGAAACAATTACGTGATGAACGGCAGGGCAAAACACCAAAAGCCTCCCCCATTACCCCGGAACAAATTGAAATCCGTGAGCTCAGGAAAAAGCTACAACGTATTGAAATGGAAAATGAAATATTAAAAAAGGCTACCGCGCTCTTGATGTCAGACTCCCTGAACAGTTCTCGATAATCGGGAAACTCAGGGCGCGTTATCCTGTGGCCACTCTCTGCCATGTGTTCGGGGTTCATCGCAGCAGCTACAAATACTGGAAAAACCGTCCTGAAAAGCCAGACGGCAGACGGGCTGTATTACGCAGTCAGGTACTTGAACTGCATGGCATCAGCCACGGCTCTGCCGGAGCAAGAAGCATCGCCACAATGGCAACCCAGAGAGGTTACCAGATGGGGCGCTGGCTTGCTGGCAGACTCATGAAAGAGCTGGGGCTGGTCAGTTGCCAGCAGCCGACTCACCGGTATAAGCGTGGCGGTCATGAGCACGTTGCTATCCCGAATCATCTTGAGCGACAGTTCGCCGTAACGGAACCAAATCAGGTGTGGTGCGGTGATGTGACCTATATCTGGACGGGTAAGCGCTGGGCGTACCTCGCCGTTGTTCTCGACCTGTTCGCAAGAAAACCAGTGGGCTGGGCCATGTCGTTCTCGCCGGACAGCAGGCTCACCATGAAAGCACTGGAAATGGCATGGGAAACCCGTGGTAAGCCCGTCGGGGTGATGTTCCACAGCGATCAAGGCAGCCATTATACGAGCAGGCAGTTCCGGCAGTTACTGTGGCGATACCGGATCAGGCAGAGTATGAGTCGGCGTGGAAACTGCTGGGATAACAGCCCAATGGAGCGCTTCTTCAGGAGTCTGAAGAACGAATGGGTGCCGGCGACGGGCTATGTAAGCTTCAGCGATGCAGCTCACGCAATAACGGACTATATCGTTGGATATTACAGCGCACTAAGACCGCACGAATATAATGGTGGGTTACCGCCAAACGAATCAGAAAACCGATACTGGAAAAACTCTAACGCGGTGGCCAGTTTTTGTTGACCACTTCAGAAGTCTGCTTTAATCGCTCTGACAAGATACAGAGCGATTCATGGCTATATAGCGATGGATTACGCTAACATTTCTGTGGGGCAATTTTACAATGGCACTAACACTTACCTTTATTCCGTCAGTTCATCGATCAGTGTTCGGGGATGATCTAGTCGTTTTTTCGCTTCCGTCATGAACTTGTCTCGGTTGATCAATATGTCAATATGGTCATGCAGTATCAAACCTTCAGATTCAAGAATTTGAATATCGTTGATAGTCTGCGCTTCAACATAAATCTTACCCTTCTTCCAGCCTGAGTTGTTTTCGATAACGATACGCTGTTTATGCTGATCGCGGTATGTGATGGTAAACAAGTTGTGTTTCTTATCTATTCTGGAGCAATCTACGCGCATAATAACGGTCTTAATGTTTGCTCTTATTTTTGTGCGTAAAGGGTTAAGTGCGTCATCAATGTCAAACTTCCTGAACTTGTCCCAACCTTCAGTGTTCATTTGCACGATTGATTCATCGTATAGTCTTTTTTCCACTATCAGACTTTGTTTTTCTTGTTCTAGTTGATCAATTTGCGAAGTGAGGCTATTAATGATCTCAGGGCTTTTAGCTGAACCTATAGCCAATACATAGTTCTCAATTTGCGATTGTATGTCCGCTATTTTCCCTTCTAAACCAGATGGTTGATATTTCGTCTGTAAGAATATTCTATCGGCTATTAGTTGTAAAATCGTCCTTTCAAGGGTGCTTGCCCTGAATCCCCACTTATTACAATCTTGATGTAAATCTCTGGATGCACATTGGTAACGGTAAGCATGTGGATGGTTTTTAAGGGTTGATTTAGCCTTAACCATGTAACATGAGCAGTGCGCACAGTGCAAAATACCAATACCGGAAAGTAATGGTATTTCTGGATTACTCTCGCGATTCGGGGCAAATCCTTTGTTTCCAACTTGGAGCTTTAACGCTTCATATTCATCTTTGCTGATGATCGCAGGGTAATAATCATCCAGAACGTATTCTGCATTGTTTACAGTGATTACTTTTCGTCCATAAATGGCAGGTTCAAGGATTCTGGAACAATGCTGCATATTCCATATACCTTTTGATTTTTTGTTGCCAATAACCGGTCCATCGTAGTTGTTTTTCAGATGTTGAAGGATCATCCGATTTGACCAACCGTCTTGTTTTAACTGGATAATTTTTTTTGCTATGGGGAACAGGACTGGATGCGGATTGACATATCCAGTACTTGAATCTGTCCACCATTTATCCGAGCCTAACTCTTTAATTGCGACTACAGGATCACCTGGTTTCCGTTCCTGGTGACGTCTGATCTTGGACAGAGCACTTGCAATGGTGCGGTGTGATTTGGTTGAACTTTCTTCGTTTGCACGGCTGAACAACATCACGCTAAACATCAGTTGCTGCAATGTCTCGGTGTTTACTTCAGTCTGTCTGTAAACCTGTTTATCAATCCCGGTAATTACCGTGATGCCATTAAGTAATAAGCTGGTGAAAAGGTTAACCGCTTGCATGGCGTTCTGGCGTGAGAAGCGATCAAGGGATTCAATCAAGAGGAAAGACCCCTTTGGGATCAAACCGGATTCAACTTGGTCTATGAAATCCGATAAAGCTCCTTCCTGAACGTTTTTACCCTTGTACGCGGATACCCCTAAATCTTGGTATTCCTCGAAAATCTCCAGATCGTACTCAGTAGCAATCTGTTTTGCCATTTCAGCAATGTAGCTCTTCTGACGCTCAATCGAACTACCTTTACCTTGTCGTTCGCTGGAGTAACGGATATATGAATATAAGCGTGGACGATTCATGGTATTGAATTTCACTGGAAGTACTGTATTTCTTAAGATTGTAACATGTGCAGACATTGGTCATCACCTCCTTGGTAATCCATTGGGGCGACAGGTATAGCTGTTTTTACGCCTCAATTCTTAATGAGGTGTATTTTACTTTAGTGTTACCGATGGTGACGCCCAGCACCGCCATCACGGTAAAGCCCAGACCGGTCAGCACCGCGTGGATGAAATACAGCACCGGCGCGACAAACAGGAACAGGAATTCGATAGGCTCAGTCGTACCGCCTACAACGCAGGCGATTACCCCGGAAATCAACAGCCCTTTAATTTTGTGACGATTTTCAGGTCGGGCGCAGTGGTACATCGCCAGCGCCGCGCCTGGCAGACCGCCGAGGAAGGCCGGCATTTTACCCTGTGACAGGAAGCGGGTCGCACTCTCAGAGAAGCCATGAGTGGTTGGGCAGCTCAGCTGCGCCTGGAAGATGGTCAGCGCACCGCTTACATCATGACCGCACACTTCCATGGTGCCGCCTGCTTCGGTGAAGCGAATCAGTGCCACCAGGATATGTTGCAGGCCAAACGGCAGCAGCAGACGTTCGCCGGTACCGAAGATCATCGGTCCGAAATCGCCCGCGCCGTTAATGATACGGCCAATACCGTTGATACCAAGAGCAAAGACCGGCCAGATCAGCGGGATGACCAGACCAAACAGCCCCATGACCACGAGAGTAATAATTGGCACGAAGCGGGTGCCGCCGAAGAATGCCAGGGCATCGGGGAGGCGGATATTGTGGAAGCGCTCATGCAGCATCCAGATAATGACCCCCGCGATCACCGCGCCGAGGATCCCAGTGTCGATGGACTGAATACCAATCACGCTCTGAATGTTGTTGGCTTTCAGCACCGCAGCATCGGTAGTGGGCAGGATGCCTTTGGCGGTCAGCCAGAAGTTCACCGCAAGGTTCATCACCGCGTAGCCCACAAAACCGGCGAACGCCGCCACGCCTTTATTCTCACGCGCCAGGCCCAGCGGGATGGCGATACAGAACATCACGGGCAGGAAGCTGAAGGCAAAGGAGCCGACCTTACTCATCCAGATAAAGATCGCCTGCAGCACAGGGGTACCGAGGAACGGGATCAGCGTAATGACGTCCTTACTGCTGAGCGAGCTGCCGATCCCGAGCATGATCCCGCAGAACGAGAGAAGCGCCACGGGCAGCATAAAGGTTTTACCCAGTTGCTGGAAAAATTCCCACAGCGATATTTTTTGTGCTGTTTTCGCCGTCATAAAACGACTCCTTTATTGTTAAAATCAGTTTGTCTGCTTCAATGCTGCGAGAAGATAAAACGTTTTATCAAAGTTTAGTGCGCGCTGAATCACATTCTCAGCCTTTCACTGGTAGTATAAAGATAACGTATTGATAAAACGTTTTACCGATCTCATTATCAGGGAGTCACGCCAACACATGGCTGTAGCGAAAAAGATCACCATCAACGATGTCGCGCTGGCGGCGGGGGTTTCCGTCAGCACCGTTTCACTGGTCCTGAGTGGAAAAGGGCGCATCTCTCCCGCGACCGGTCAGCGGGTTAACGACGCCGTTGAACAACTGGGTTTTGTGCGTAACCGTCAGGCGTCGGCCCTGCGCGGGGGACAAAGCGGCGTGATTGGCCTGATCGTGCGTGACCTGACTTCACCCTTTTACGCCGAACTGACCGCCGGGTTAACCGAAGCGCTGGAGGCGCAGGGACGAATGGTGTTTCTGCTCCACGGTGGACGCGAGCCGGACCAGCTTCTTTCCCGGCTCGACATGCTGCTCACCCAGGGCGTTGACGGTGTGATTGTTGCCGGAGCATCGGGCGTGAGCAGTGAATTATGCGAGCGCGCGGCCGCTAAAGGGGTGCCGCTGGTCTTTGCGTCGCGCGCCAGTTATCTGGATGAAGCCGATACCCTGCGGCCAGACAACATGCAGGCGGCTCAAATGTTGACCGAGCATCTTATTCGTCGCGGACATCAGCGGATTGCCTGGCTCGGCGGAAAAAGCTCGTCGCTGACCCGCGCCGAACGGGTGGGCGGTTATTGCGCGACGCTGATTAAATACGGTTTACCGTTCCACAGCGAGTGGGTGGTAGAGTGTGAATCCAGTCAGAAAAAAGCCGCAGAAGCTATCGGTGCGCTGTTAAGCAGCAGCCCGACGATAAGCGCCGTGATTTGCTACAACGATGTGATTGCGATGGGGGCCTGGTTTGGTCTGATCCGCGCCGGGCGTCAGAGCGGTGAGGGGAGCGTTGAAACCTTCTTCGGCCATCAGGTGGCGTTAGGGGCATTTGCCGACGTTGGCGAAAATGCGCTGGACGATCTGCCCATCGTCTGGGCCACCACGCCCGCACGGGAGATGGGCTACACGCTGGCGGACAGGATCATGCAGCGCATCGAAAAAACAGACGTGCAGGCCGGGCACCAGATTGTGGCGGCGCGTTTGGTAACGGTGAAATAATCCAGAGCACGTTGCGGAGCGTAGGCCAGATAAGGCATCGCCGCCCCCCGGCAATAAAAAACCCCTCATGCGAGGGGTTTTGTCGTTTACTGCTGCGGCGCCGCAGGTTCGGCTGGCGCTGCTGGTTCAGCCGGTTCCGGCATGCCCAGGGCAGGCATACCAAACATGCCGACAAAGTCCTCCAGCGGCATTTTGTCACCGTTGAGCGTCACCTGGCCGTTGGCATACTGCAGGCTGGTGGAAATCGTGTTGTCGTCCACCTTTGTGATGCGGAACATCTGGCCCATCGCCGCCAGGCCTTTCACCTGCTGGTTTGCCAGCTTGCCGGCATCGTCATCGCCGTACCCTTCAAGCTTCGCAATCTGAGTCATAAACTCGGTTGCCATATCCATTGGGATCGTCAGCTTGCTGTCCAGAGACTTCACGCTGCGATCCACTTCCTGCGCCAGCGTTTGCGGTTCGCCCGTTGCGGTTGCCGGATCTTTCAGGAACAGAGACAGGTTAAAGCTGGTTTCGCCTTTGCTGTTTTTCCAGCTCAGCGGAGCGACGGTGATCACCGGTTCACCTTTGAGCAGAATAGGCAGGTTGTTGAACAGCACGGCCATCGCCTGCTGCTGATACACTTCCGGGTTCTGCTGCAGCGCGGCATCGGTCAGCAGCGCCTGGCTCTCTTTGCTGTATTTCTGGCTGAATTCATGCCACGCCTGACCGTCAATATTGCCGATCTTCAGCGAAAGCTTGCCGGTACCCAGGTCCTGATTCTGCACTTTCAGGCTCTTCAGGGTGTAATCCAGCTGAGTATTGATGCTCTTACCGTCTTTGGAGACATCCGATTTACCATCAACGTCCATGCCTTCCAGCACGGCCATCTCTTTACCTTCAATCGCAATGGCAATCTTATCAATCGAGAGTTTCTGATCGCCGATACGCTCTTTGAAGTCGGTCATGCGGCTGTTGCCGTCTGCTTTCAAATTGTTGAAGGTAATCTGTACCTTCTGATCGTATTCGTTAACGGCGTTGACCAGACCGCTTTGCGCTTCCCCTGTCAGGGAAAGCACGTTCCCTTCGCGGTCAGCATCTACGGTGAAGTTGCCACCGCTGAAGGTGACTTTCTCGTTCTCTTTCTCGTAGTTCAGCGCCTTCAGCGCGATATTCGAGCGGGTGTCACCGGCATAGCTGATGCGGGTATCAACCGCGAAAGGAGATTCATTTTTTGCCAGATCGAACAGCGGCTTAGTTAAGTCGTTATTCACCAGCACGGTGTGAACGGACGCCATTGATGGGATCAGGTTAAAGGACTTCAGCTGCGCCAGCGGGAACGGACCGTGACTTACCACCTCATCCAGCACCACCGTCTGGCCCGGCTTCAGCCAGCCATTTTCATTTCCGGCAACGGGCTTCACCACAAGCTGCATATGGCTGGTGAATACCCCGCGCTCATAATTCTGATAGCTCAGCTCTACACCCGCTTCCGGTGCGCCACGCTTAATTTGGCTGTTAGCCTGTGCCACCATCTCAGCCAGACGGCTCTCCAGCTGCTTCCCGGTAAACCAGGATGCTCCCGTCCAGACTACGCCTAACGCTACAATCACGCCTACCGCTACGACCGATTTTTTCATTGCGACTATCCCTAAAATGAAACCAGGCGGTAGAAACCGCCCGGAGATATAAAGCCTGCCACTAGCTTAGCAAGAGTTGTTAAAAAATTCAGTATTGTCTAAAGCTTATTAAATACGCGCGCCAGGCGACCGGTACCGCTCACGCTGACCGGGGACTCATTAGCAGCAACGAATGCTGACTCACCCGGCTTAAGCACCAGACGCTGTTCGCCTTTATGCAGTGTCGCTTCACCCTCAACGCAGAACAGGATCGCCGCGCTCTCCTGCGCGATGGTCGTTTCGGTCTGGCTGAGGTCGTGCAGGGAGAAAGCAAAATCGTCAACCGGAATAGGGAAGTCCAGCTCTGCGCCATTTTTGACGGGCTGAGTAAGCAGCTCGGCAGCAGGTTTTGCCACAAACTTCACGTTAGCCACCAGTTCAGGGATGTCGATATATTTCGGCGTCAGACCCGCGCGCAGCACGTTGTCGGAGTTGGCCATTACCTCCAGCGCCACACCCTGCAGATAGGCATGCGGCGTTTCTGCGAACAGGAACATGGCTTCGCCCGGGTTTAGCTTCACCACGTTCAGCAGCAGCGGGGAGAACAGGCCGCTGTCGTCCGGGTAAAACGCAGAAATCAGACGGATGGTGTCCCATGGTTCGCCCTGCTGGCCGTCCAGCGCCGCTTTCAGCACCGCCAGGGCGTGGGATTTCTCGTCGCCCTGCATGTTGAGCAGGCTGGCGAACAGCTGGCTCAGGCTTTCCGCGTTCGGATTTGCCAGGAAATGTGCGATAGCGTTATGCGCTCCTGCGACCGGCTGCAGCAGAGAGATGATCTCGGAGAACTCGCGAAACGCGTTCATCGCCAGGAAAGGGGTCAGCGCAAAGACCAGCTCCGGCTTGTGGTTCGGATCTTTATAGTTACGCTCGGCGGCATCTAACGGGATACCGGCCGCATTCTCTTTTGCAAAGCCAATTTCAGAGGCTTTCTTGTTCGGGTGAACCTGGATGGAGAGAGGTTGATCGGCACACAGCACCTTAAACAGGAACGGCAGCTCGCCAAAACGGTTGGCCACGCTGTTACCCAGCAGCGTGGCTTTATCGGCATCAATTACGTCGCGCAGCGCGCGCACCTGGCCGCTGGCATCTTCAACTTTTGAGCTGCTCTTCGGGTGGGCACCCATCCACAGTTCTGCCATCGGCAGGTTGTCCGGGTTCGCGATACCGTAGAGTTCCGTTAACGCAGTTTTACTTCCCCAGGCGTAGTTTTGCACTGAGTTGATGAGTTTTTGCATTATCAAGCCCTGATTCAAATGTGGAATAAACTCCGGGTATTAAAGCAATAAACCACCTGGAAGTAACCTGCGGATGTAAAAAGTCGTACTAGTCTCAGTTTTTGTTAAAAAATTGTGTAGGATAAGCTGACTCGCTTTTAAGCCGGGCAGCGGAACATCTGCCCTGAATAATCAGACCGACGCAGTAAGTGAGAGAACAATGTCGAACAAACCCTTTCATTACCAGGATCCTTTCCCGCTCGGTAAGGATCAGACCGAATATTACCTGTTAACCCGCGATCACGTCTCTGTCTCTGAGTTTGAAGGGCAGGAGATCCTCAAGGTCGATCCGCAGGCGCTGACCTTGCTGGCGCAGCACGCCTTCCACGACGCCTCGTTTATGCTCCGTCCTGCGCATCAGCAGCAGGTGGCCGATATTCTCAGCGACCCGGAGGCCAGCGAAAACGATAAGTATGTCGCGCTGCAGTTCCTGCGTAACTCCGATATCGCGGCAAAAGGCATTCTGCCGACCTGCCAGGACACCGGTACGGCCATCATCGTGGGTAAAAAAGGCCAGCGTGTCTGGACCGGAGGCGGCGATGAAGCCGCGCTGGCGCACGGTGTCTACAACACTTACACCGAAGACAACCTGCGCTACTCGCAAAACGCGGCGCTGGATATGTATAAAGAGGTCAACACCGGCACCAACCTGCCTGCGCAAATTGACCTCTACAGCGTGGACGGCGATGAGTACAAATTCCTTTGCATCGCGAAAGGCGGCGGTTCAGCCAATAAAACCTACCTCTACCAGGAAACGAAAGCGCTGCTCACACCGGGCAAGCTGAAGAACTACCTGGTGGAAAAAATGCGTACTCTGGGGACTGCAGCCTGCCCGCCATACCATATCGCCTTTGTCATTGGCGGCACGTCGGCGGAAGCGACGCTGAAAACCGTGAAGCTGGCATCGACCAAATACTACGACGGCCTGCCAACCGAAGGGAACGAACACGGCCAGGCGTTCCGTGATGTTCAGCTTGAGCAGGAGCTGCTGGAAGAAGCGCGTAATCTGGGGCTCGGCGCACAGTTCGGCGGTAAATACTTTGCTCACGACGTGCGTGTGATCCGTCTGCCGCGCCACGGCGCATCCTGCCCGGTGGGTATGGGCGTCTCATGCTCGGCGGATCGTAATATCAAAGCGAAGATCAACCGTGAAGGCGTGTGGATCGAAAAACTGGAGAACAATCCGGGTAAATACATTCCGGAAGCGCTGCGTAAAGCCGGTGAAGGTGAAGCGGTTCGCGTTGATCTGAACCGTCCGATGAAAGAGATTCTGGCGCAGCTGTCTCAGTACCCGGTCTCGACGCGTCTCTCCCTGAACGGCACGATCATCGTCGGCCGCGACATCGCCCATGCGAAGCTGAAAGAGCGCCTGGACAACGGCGAAGGGTTGCCGCAGTACATCAAAGATCATCCGATCTACTACGCGGGCCCGGCGAAAACGCCAGAGGGTTATGCCTCCGGCTCATTAGGCCCAACCACCGCAGGCCGCATGGACTCCTATGTAGACCAGCTCCAGGCCAACGGCGGCAGCATGATCATGCTGGCGAAAGGCAACCGCAGCCAGCAGGTGACGGACGCGTGCCACAAGCACGGTGGGTTCTACCTGGGCAGTATCGGTGGTCCGGCGGCCGTACTGGCGCAGGGCAGCATCAAGAGCCTGGAGTGCGTGGAATACCCGGAACTGGGTATGGAAGCGATCTGGAAAATTGAAGTGGAAGATTTCCCGGCGTTTATCCTGGTGGATGACAAAGGCAATGACTTCTTCAAGCAGATCCAGTCCTCTCAGTGTTCGGCATGTGTGAAGTAAGCTAAAAAGCCGGGTGGCGGCTACGCCACCCGACACCAAAAAGAGCGCACAAAGCGCCATAACGTTTCTCAGAAGTCATCAATACTTATCTCTTAAGCATGTGAGCAATCCCATCTTTAATTATCAAGGAGAAAGTAATGACAACGCATCGCCGTGAGAAAGATTCGATGGGCGCGATCGACGTTCCGGCCGACAAACTCTGGGGGGCGCAAACCCAGCGCTCGCTGGAACATTTCCGTATCTCGACAGAGAAAATGCCCGTTTCGCTGATTCAGGCGCTGGCGCTAACCAAACGTGCCGCCGCCAAAGTGAATCTGGATCTGGGCCTGCTGGCGGCTGACAAAGCCAACGCCATCATCAGTGCCGCCGACGAAGTGCTGGCGGGCAAGCATCCCGACGAATTCCCCCTGGCCATCTGGCAGACCGGCTCTGGCACGCAGAGCAACATGAACATGAATGAAGTGCTGGCCAACCGTGCAAGCGAGTTGCTGGGCGGCGTGCGCGGTATGGAGCGTAAGGTTCACCCGAACGATGACGTTAACAAGAGCCAGAGCTCCAACGATGTCTTCCCGACGGCAATGCACGTGGCGGCGGTGATTGCCATCCGTGAACAGCTGATCCCGCAGCTAAATGTGCTTAAAAGCACCCTTAACGAGAAAGCCCAGGCCTTCAGTGATATCGTCAAAATCGGGCGTACCCACCTGCAGGATGCCACGCCGCTGACCCTTGGACAGGAGATATCCGGCTGGGTGGCGATGCTGGAACACAATCTCAAACACATTGAGTACAGCCTGCCGCATCTCTCTGAGCTGGCGCTGGGCGGCACGGCGGTGGGGACGGGGTTAAATACCCATCCGGAGTACGCGGTGCGCGTGGCGGAAGAGCTGGCCGCGATTACCGGGCAACCGTTTGTTACCGCGCCCAATAAGTTTGAGGCGCTGGCAACCTGCGACGCGCTGGTTCACACCCATGGTGCGCTGAAAGGGCTGGCGGCATCACTGATGAAAATCGCCAACGATGTGCGCTGGCTGGCCTCTGGCCCGCGCTGCGGCATTGGTGAAATCAGCATCCCGGAAAATGAACCGGGTAGCTCCATTATGCCGGGCAAAGTGAACCCGACGCAGTGTGAAGCCATGACTATGCTCTGCTGTCAGGTGCTGGGAAATGACGTGGCCGTCAATATGGGCGGTGCGTCAGGCAATTTCGAGCTGAACGTCTATCGTCCGATGGTTATCCACAATGTGCTTCAGTCTGTACGTCTGCTGGCGGACGGCATGGAGAGTTTCAACGCGCATTGCGCCTCCGGCATTGAGCCGAACCGCGAGCGAATCAGTCAGTTGCTCAATGAGTCGCTGATGCTGGTGACCGCCCTCAATACCCATATCGGCTACGACAAAGCCGCTGAGATCGCCAAAAAGGCGCATAAAGAGGGGCTGACGCTGAAAGCCTCTGCGCTGGCGCTTGGCTACCTCACGGAAGACGAGTTTGATGCCTGGGTCCGCCCTGAAGCGATGGTCGGCAGCCTGAAATAGTCACGTCGCCACATACAGGTGCAGCCGGGGAATAATCAGCTGCAGCGGCTGCGCCTGAGGTTTATAGCGATGCTGAACGTTTTCCGCATCGTAATTCAGCAGTTCGCCAATGTCCGGTACCACAGCGCCCTGATCGGCATCATAGAGCGCAATCAACGGCGTTGGGCAGGCGTACTGGATTTGCTTTTGCTGGCCTGAATACCAGACGCGGGCGATAGGCTGCACCTTCACCGGGCGTTTAATCTTAAGGCGCGTTTCAACGGGCAATGACGCGATGCTGTGATACTCCTGCTCCAGGCGCTCAATCCACTGCTCGCGCGACCACGGAGCCACGGTGCGCGGCGCTTTCAGGCTCTTTTCCAGCTGGGCCAGGATCTCATCCCGGGTAAAGTTTTTGATAATGTGCTTGTTGGCCCAGCCGAAGCGCAGCGTGGCGGGCTGACGCAGTACCGTCAGCGTACGGTAGGCATTCAGGGTGATTAAACCCGGAAGCTGGCGGTGCACCCACTCAAAGCGGGCGGCTGGCGCCAGGCCTGACTCTTCGGTAATGATCTTTTCAAATGCCGCTTTCAGGGTATTGATGTGCGTAATCTGGGTTTCCAGCGCCTCACGGGTTTCGGCGTCCGTTTGCAGACAGATCACCCCCGGCAGGCGAACGGCCGCCTTGCTGCTGCGGTTTTCTGACTGCTGCTGAATAAACAGGCGACGATAGTGCTGTAGCGCCAGATCCCGCGCGGATTGGCCGATATGCTGTTTGACGTCGATGGTTTGCAGCGGATCGTGCTCTGCGCCTTTTGCCACCTCCGGCAGGGTAAAGACCCGCGCAGCCAACAGGCGGCAGGCCTGCAGGCGCTCGGTCAGCGTTAACAGCTCATGCTCCATCTCCCGAAAGGTGCTGTTCAGCCTTTCGATAAGATCGTATGTCGCCATGTGAATCCCCATTAGTTACAACATACTCATGGTATAGCACAGCACGCCGGGTCAGGCCAGCGTGCGGTTAAGGTCAGGCAGGAACGGGAAGGGCGATGTTATGGTACACCGGCCAGCTAAAGCAGAAGCATGCGCCGCCGAGTTCACTCTCCCCGCACTGCACCGTGCCGCCCATCGCCTGCGCGATAGAGTGGACAATCGCCAGCCCCAGACCACACCCTCCCGTCGCACGGTCGCGGCTCGGGTCGAGACGCACAAACGGCTCGAACACGGTTTCACGCGCATCCGGGGCGATGCCGGGGCCATCGTCTTCCACCGTCAGACGGGCCTGATTGTCCTGCAAGTCCAGGCCAATCCGCAGCGTGCTCTCGCTGTAGCGCATGGCGTTGTTCATCAGATTATCCAGCACGCGTTCCATCAGGCGCATGTCCAGCGCGCCGTAATCACCCGGCGTGACGCGCGTTAACAGGGTGCGTTGCGGATTGACGCTCTGGACGTCATCAATATGGGTTTGGATCCACGTCGGCAGATCCGGGGTACTGAGGTGCAGTTCATTTTGTGGACGGTCAAGACGAGCATAGGTGAGCAGCTCCTCAATGAGCGCTTCAAGCTGGCCGATGTCGCGGTTTAACGCCTGAGACTCTGCCGCCGTAAGGTTTTCGCTCATCTCCAGCCGATAGCGCAGACGCACCAGCGGCGTGCGCAGCTCATGAGCAATCCCGTCGATCAGTTGTTTTTTACTGGCAATCAGGGCGTTGATGTTATCGGCCATCTGGTTAAATGCCACCCCCAGACGTTCAAAGCTGGACCCGCTGTCAAAGTGAATACGCTCGGTAAGATGCCCCTCGCCAAAGCGCTGTGCGGCGGATTCCAGTTTGAGCATGTCCTGCCAGTGTGGGCGCATCCAGATAAAGACCGGGAAGGCGAGTGAAATGGCGATAAAGGCCATCAGGGCCATATCCAGCAGGCGCATCTGGTGCAGATAATAGAGATAAGGCACCGGCCCTACGGCCAGCACATAATGACTGCGCGGAATGCGCTGGATAAACGTGTATTTCTCATCCAGTGCCACGATATCCCCGTCACGCAGGCGCTGCATGGCAGGCGGATCTAAATCGAAATCCTTCAGCGGTTCAATGCGCAGATCGAACGACAGGTTCAAATCCAGCTCTTTTAAGGTTCTTGCCCAGTCATGTGGCGGAATTTCACGCAGTTCGCTGCGCATCAGATAAAGAGAGCTTTTCATCAGATCGTCCAGCGACTGCCTGCCCGCTCGTTCGGCAGTGAACTTATAGACCAGCCCGACCAGCATGGTCATCACCAGGAAGCAGACAAACAGCAAAAGATAAAACTGCACAAAAAGCTTTTTCATTAAATCTCACCGAAAAAACGATACATGCAGAATATACATGAAAAACCTTCCGGTGTTTTCACCACCATCATGCACGACAAACGTATTATCTGAGCCGTGCCGAGGTTTGTTACATGGCGTGAGTACTTCTTTTGATTTTGGCGATGAGTTTTTCTGTCACGCTCAGGCCTTCCGCGTTCTCCGCATCAATCACGGCGCTTCCGAATTCGTTAATTAAATCCAACAATATTTCGTAAGACTGAATCAGTTCCAGAAGATCAAAGAGGGCTTTTTGGTCGGCACGCGTGGGGGAGGCTTGGTTAAGCGTTGCCTGATTAACAATCCATTCAAGATTGGTTTTGATGGCTTCTACGTCATGGTAGCTATACATATGTCATAGGCTTAAATCCTCATTTCAAGATTTTATGGGAGAGAGGTAGCGAAAGCGTCGCGATAAAAACGTTTATGTGGCGGGCCCGGTGCGAGCTCAAGAAGGAATGCAGGAAAAGTAATTATGGATGAGTTCGCTGGCTTAGCAAGTTAATTGTTGCGCCAACGGGCAAATTAACGCGCGAAAGAAAGGGCATTGTCATGTAATGCCTTCATTTCGCGCAGGCTATGCTATTTTGCTAACGCGATCAGGTTTCCCAGGCGTGCGGGGCGAACAGATAACCCTTGTTACGCACGGTTTTGATGCGGTACGGCTCGGTGGCGTTGTCCTGCAGTTTCTTACGCAGTCGCGAAATAGCCACGTCAACACTGCGATCCATTCCATCGTAACTTACGCCGCGCAGGTTTTTCAGCAACGCGTCACGGTCCATAATTTGCCCCGCATGGGTGGCCAGCTCCCAGAGCAGGTCAAAATCGGCGGTAGAGAGCGCGATAAGCTCACCGGAGAGCAGGACCTGGCGGTTAACCGGATCGATGGATAACGTGCCAAACCGCATCGCTTTATGCGGCATCAGGGACTGCGCCGGCACCTCGCGTTCACTGCTGGCATGCTGGCGCAAATGCAGGCGCAGACGGGCGAGCAGAACGGCAGGCGGCGTGGTTTTAAGAATGTAGTCATTGGCCCCCATCTCCAGCGACAGAATATGGTTCATGTCGCTGTCCAGTGAGGTCAGCAGCACGATAGGGCCATCCCACTGAGCGCGCAGGTCGCGGCACAGCGTCATCCCGTCTTTGCCGGGCAACATGATATCCAGCAGCACCAGATCCGGGTTTTCACGCACCACGACCTCTTCGGCGCGATCGCCACGTGGCTCAACAATAACGTCCATATCATGTTTACCCAGATAAGCGGCGATCAATTGCCCCACTTCGGGCTCATCTTCTACATAAACAATCTTATTCATACAACGTCTGTTATCGCGAAAAATGCCAACATACTCCGCGTAACCTTAACCTTCCATTAATCTTTCAAAATTAACGTCAGTTCCGTTATTCTGGCTGTTATTGTTACTTGATTGTTATAGGAAAAAGCATGGGGCTGGCGATAAAAGCCGCGCTGGGCGCGCTGGTGGTGTTATTGATTGGCGTACTGGCAAAAACCAAAAATTACTACATTGCCGGGCTGATTCCGCTCTTCCCGACGTTTGCGCTCATTGCACACTACATTGTCGCCTCGGAACGCGGCACTGAGGCGCTGCGCACCACCATTGTGTTTGGCATGTGGTCAATCATCCCTTACTTTCTCTACCTGTTGTCCTTGTGGTATTTCACGGGCTTTCTGCGGCTTCCCCTGGCGCTGGGCGGGGCGGTGGTCTGCTGGGGGCTCAGCGCCTGGGTGCTGATTTTCTTCTGGAGCCGCTATCACTAGCGCAGCGGTCGCCCGCCGTCCACGGCAAAGGTTCTGCCGGTGACGTAACAGCTGGTGAGCAGATAATCGATAAGGTCGATCACCTCTTTCTCGCCAGGGGCGATTTTCATCAGGGATTTATTCAGCGCCTGCTGACGATACTCGGCATCATCGCCCTCGTTGAATAAAATCATCGCCGGGGCGATGGCGTTCACCTTGACCTCTGGTGCCAGCTTACGGGCAAATGAACGCGTCATGTTATCCAGTGCGGCTTTACTCGCCGCATAAGCGATGTGTTTGTCGCTCCCGCGCTCCACCACATAATCGGTGAAATGAATAATGTCACCCGCGGCATGGCCGTGGCCGCGCAGCAGATCCTGCAGGGCATGGTTAAGCAAATAGGGGGCATTGACGTGGATCTGCAGCATACAGGCGAGCGTTTCGCTGAGCGACGTACCGGGTTTTTCTGCAAGCCATGCGCTGGCGTTATGGATAATCGCCCGCAGACCGTGGGTCGTTGATTTGACCTTATCCGCAAAGGCAAGAATGCCATCGTCGGTGGAGAAATCAGCCTGTATACAGGTTGCCCCCGCTTTTCGTAGCCCGTCTATCGAGGGGTATTCCGTGCGGTAACTGACAATGACCGGGTGGCGAAGGTTGAGAAAGTGATGGGCGAGGGCGAGGCCGATACGACGGCCTCCGCCGGTGATCAGTATTGGGCGATGCTGCGCAGTTCCCATCGTATTCTCCTTTTCAGTTCAACAATGGGAAACGCAGGGTTATCCCATTAACATCCAGGTTGCCGGTACGGCAGCAACCAGTAACAGCCCGATGAGGGCCATTTCACGGCGTTTAAGCGCGTTCTCCAGCTGATGAGTACGGCGGGCATAGATAAACACCAGCAGGCCCGGCGCATACAACACCACCGACAGCAGCAGATGCATAGGCCCGGAAGCATACAACAACCACAAACCGTAAATACAGGCGCCGATCCCTACCGCATAATGCGCCGGGCGGGTGGCGATTTTTAACAGATACGCACCCACTAAGAAATAGGGTACCAGAATCATCTCCGAGGCGATGGTCAGCAGGGTGTTATAGTCCGAACCTGTGAGCCAGATCAGCACCAGGCAGACCTGAACGCTGATATTCGTCAGCCAGAGTGACGCTGACGGCGCACTGTTTTTATTCTGCCGGGCAAACAGACGCGGAAACGCTTTGTGCGTGGCAGCCAGGAAAGGCACTTCTGCCGCCATGATGGTCCAGCTCAGATAAGCCCCGCAGACGGAGATAATCAGCCCCGCGGCAATGACCACATCGCCCCAGCTACCGAGCATTTTGACCATCAGACCGGCCATGGATGGGTTACGCATTTCGGCCAGTTCAGGACGAGCCACCACACCCAGCGACAGCAGCGTCACCAGCAGATAGACACCGAGGGCCGCCAGCACCGCCAGCAGCGTGGCGCGTCCGACGTCGCGCTTATTGCGCGCGCGGGCAGAGACCACCACCGCACCTTCAACACCAATGAAAACCCACAGGGTGATCAGCATGGTGTTTTTCACCTGCTCCCAGACGGGGACGCCCAGCGCAAGGCCAGTGAAATCGAGTTTAAATACATCCAGACGGAATGCCATAAACGCCAGCACGATAAACAGCCCGAGCGGAACCAGTTTGGCCAGCGTCGCCACCAGGTTAATGCTTGCCGCTGTCTGGACGCCGCGCAAAATGAGCCAGTGTACGACCCACAGCAGCACCGACGCCCCGACAATCGACTGCCAGGTGTTGCCGTCACCAAAGAGACGCAGCTCGGGCGTATCGGTAAAGAAACTGAGCGCCGAGAAGACAATAACCAGATAGGAGACGTTAGCGATCACCGCACACAGCCAGTAACCCCACGCGGAACAGAAGCCAATCAGTTCCCCAAAACCGGCCCGCGCGTAGGTGAAAATACCGCCATCGAGATCGGGACGAATACGGGTCAGCAGCAGCATGGCGAAGGCCAGCAGCAAAATGCCAACGCCGGTAATCCCCCAGCCAATCAGTAGCGCGGCAGGGCTTGCGACGGCCGCCATATTCTGCGGTAAACTGAATACCCCCGCACCCAGCATTGAGCTTAAAACGAGTGCAGTTAAAGCACTCAGGCCAAGTTTCTTTTCCATTGGCTTCCTGTTATGAAAGGTCCAAATCCAGAATAATTATTTCGCACAGGCGCATAAAAATGGTGGATCACACTAAGGCGCGGGATTTTACGGAGTGTCACGAACGCATGCAATGATGTGTAGCAGAAATTCAAAAAAAGTAACAAAAAAAGGCGGCACTGAGCCGCCTTTAATGAAGGGTTTTGTTACTTGTACAGATCGGCGCTGATGGTCATGTTGTTACCACGTTCCTGCCACTGGCGGGTGATGTGGTAGTACTTCGCCCCTTTCTTCGCCGCACGCTTCGCGACCTGATAAGAGACTTCCGTACCGTTGCCATAGTTGCCGGTAAACTTGATGCTATCGAACGGCACCATCTGCGCAGCCGTGGCGTTGTTCAGCTCTTCAACTTTGGTGCCGTCTGGCAGGGTAACGGAGTAACGGCCACCTTTCGTGGATTGCGTCTCAAAGAAACGGCCCACTTCAGCGCTTGGCGCTGCGGAGGTTGCTACGCCTGGAATTTCGACTTTTTTCGCTTCTTCGCCGCCTTTCGCTAACGCTGCGCGACCGGCTTCTGAATCAGCAGGGATGGCATCCGGGCTTTGCAGAACGCGTTTTTTCGCATCTTCTTTATAGATGAACGCGGTAATACGCTGGTTGCCACCCTGGTTAGCATCTACCTGACGCACGATGTAGAACGAGTAAGCCCCTTTCTGTTTCGCGGCTTTGGTGATGGCATCGTTCACTTCTGGCTGGCTGCGGTAGAAGCCCTGAACGGTAACGGTGTCATACGGTTCCAGCTCAATCGCCTGATCTTTAGGCAGTTCAACGACGCCGTTGATCACGCGGTTTTTCGGCGCGTCAGCTTTTGGCGCATTCTCTTTGTACAGCGCAATGGTCACGCGCTGGTTGCCGCTATTGCCTTGATCGGACTGGTCAAGCACGTAAAACGACGCTGCGCCGTTTTTATCAGCGGCTTTTGATGCAGCGGTGACGGCATCGCCAATAGAGTTGTAACGACCCACAATGACCGTATGGTCAAAAGGTTTTAACGCTGCCGCTTGCTCCGGCGTTAACTCTGTCGCGGCATTCGCAGACAGGGCGGTCGCGGAAAGAAGTGCGGACGCCAGGAGTGTGTTCTTAAGCTTCATAAAAATAATCCTTCGCCTTGCGCAAACCATGTACTGGTATTGTTGTTAATTTGAGACGGTCCCGATTATGGCATTTAAAACCTGTTGCTGTCTGCGCCATTTTTCACAGCCTGTGCTCACCGAAGGATCTGATTCGATAACATTTAGTGATATGTTGAAAAAACAGGCGTTTGACAAGCAAAAGTGATAAAGCATATGACTTTTACAAGTTAATTTAATGTTAATAAGTTGATCTCATATGGCGCTATATCATGTTTTTACCGCTTCGCTTGCGCGATTTATCGGTTCTGAGGATGAATTTAAGGTAAATATCTCTGTCAGCGAGGCCGTTCGCTTATTTTTCACAGATAATGTAAGAAATAGTGTTTTCAGGCGGTAGATCGCAGGCGCTATTTTCAGTAGGTTATAGAAAGTTTGTTACTGTTTTATTTTCCGGGGTTACTCATTTGCCGCCGCTCTAAGGATGGCGAAATTTGATGCAACTGCGGGCATTTATCGATAAACCATCATCAAAAACCGATGGAAGGGAAAACTATGCGTATTGGGGTACCAAAAGAACGGTTTGCCAATGAAACCCGCGTAGCGGCGACACCAAAAACGGTGGAGCAACTGCTTAAACTGGGTTTTACCGTCGCCATTGAAAGCGGCGCGGGCAAACTGGCGAGTTTCGAGGACGAGGCCTTTATTCAGGCTGGTGCGGACGTGGTGGACGGTGCTGAAGTCTGGCAATCACCCGTTATTCTGAAGGTGAATGCGCCGCAAGAGAGCGAGATTGAGCTGCTGAACCCGGGCACCACGCTGGTGAGTTTTATCTGGCCTGCCCAAAACCCAGAGCTGATGGAGAAGCTGGCGGCACGTGGCGTGACGGTAATGGCGATGGACTCCGTGCCGCGTATTTCGCGCGCGCAGTCTCTGGATGCCCTGAGTTCAATGGCGAACATCGCCGGTTACCGTGCAATCGTCGAAGCCGCCCACGAATTCGGCCGTTTCTTCACCGGTCAGATCACGGCGGCAGGCAAAGTGCCTCCGGCAAAAGTGATGGTGATTGGTGCCGGTGTGGCAGGCCTGGCGGCTATCGGTGCGGCAAACAGCCTGGGCGCTATCGTCCGCGCGTTTGACACCCGCCCGGAAGTGAAGGAGCAGGTGCAGAGTATGGGCGCCGAGTTCCTTGAGCTGGACTTCAAGGAAGAAGCGGGCAGCGGTGATGGTTATGCGAAGGTGATGTCCGAAGCTTTTATCAAAGCGGAAATGGAACTCTTTGCCGCGCAGGCAAAAGAGGTGGACATTATTGTCACCACCGCGCTGATCCCGGGTAAACCAGCACCGAAGCTGATCACCCGTGAGATGGTGGACACCATGAAGCCGGGCAGCGTGATTGTCGACCTGGCCGCGCAAAACGGCGGCAACTGTGAATATACCGTGCCGAACCAGGTATCCACGACCGCCAACGGCGTGAAGGTGATTGGTTATACGGATCTGCCTGGCCGTCTGCCCACGCAGTCGTCCCAGCTGTACGGTACTAACCTCGTTAACCTGCTGAAACTGCTCTGCAAAGAGAAAGATGGCAACATCACCGTTGATTTTGACGATGTGGTTGTGCGCGGCGTGACCGTGGTGCGTGAAGGCGAAATCACCTGGCCTGCGCCACCAATTCAGGTTTCCGCCCAGCCTCAGGCTGCACCGAAAGCGGCGCCAGAACCCACAGAGCCTGCTAAACCGGCGTCTCCGTGGCGTAAATATGCGCTCATGGCGCTGGCGATTATTCTGTTTGGCTGGCTGGCCGATGTCGCGCCAAAAGAGTTCCTCGGCCACTTTACCGTCTTCGCGCTCTCCTGCGTGGTGGGTTACTACGTGGTCTGGAATGTCTCCCATGCACTACACACGCCATTGATGTCGGTCACTAACGCCATCTCCGGGATCATCGTGGTCGGGGCGTTACTGCAGATTGGTCACGGCGGCTGGATTAGCTTCCTGAGCTTTATCGCGGTGCTGATTGCCAGTATCAATATTTTCGGTGGCTTCACCGTGACTCAGCGCATGCTGAAAATGTTTCGTAAAGGCTAAGGGGTAGCATATGTCTGGAGGATTAGTGACAGCCGCATACATTGTTGCTGCAATCCTGTTTATTTTCAGTCTGGCGGGACTTTCCAAACACGAAACGTCTCAGCAGGGTAATAACTTTGGTATCGCCGGG
Organism: Enterobacter cloacae subsp. cloacae ATCC 13047; assembly: GCF_000025565.1. Taxonomy (NCBI): domain Bacteria; kingdom Pseudomonadati; phylum Pseudomonadota; class Gammaproteobacteria; order Enterobacterales; family Enterobacteriaceae; genus Enterobacter; species Enterobacter cloacae. The sequence continues at coordinate 2,317,507 of NC_014121.1, read as the reverse complement.
ATGGCGATTGCGCTGATTGCCACTATTTTCGGACCCGATACCGGCAACGTTGCCTGGATCCTGGTGGCGATGATCATCGGCGGGGCGATAGGTATTCGTCTGGCAAAACGCGTTGAAATGACCGAAATGCCGGAACTGGTGGCGATCCTGCACAGCTTCGTCGGTCTGGCGGCGGTGCTGGTGGGCTTCAACAGCTATCTGTACCACGAACCGGGCATGGAGCCGATTCTGGTCAACATTCATCTGACCGAAGTGTTCCTGGGCATCTTCATCGGTGCAGTGACCTTCACCGGCTCGATTGTGGCGTTCGGTAAGCTGCGCGGTAAGATCTCCTCCAAACCGCTGATGCTGCCAAATCGTCATAAGCTGAATCTGGCGGCGCTGGTGGTCTCCTTTGTGCTGCTGGTGGTCTTTGTGCGTACCGAAAGCGTAGGTCTGCAGGTGCTGGCGTTACTGGTGATGACCATCATTGCGCTGGCGTTCGGCTGGCACCTGGTGGCCTCCATCGGTGGGGCAGATATGCCGGTTGTGGTGTCGATGCTGAACTCCTACTCCGGTTGGGCGGCGGCAGCGGCTGGCTTTATGCTGAGCAACGACCTGTTGATTGTCACCGGTGCGCTGGTGGGCTCTTCCGGTGCGATTCTGTCTTACATCATGTGTAAGGCGATGAACCGCTCATTCATCAGCGTTATCGCCGGTGGTTTTGGCTCTGACGGCTCCTCGACCGGTTCTGACGAAGAAGTCGGCGAGCACCGTGAGATCAGCGCAGAAGATACGGCAGAGATGCTGAAAAACTCGCACTCGGTCATCATCACCCCAGGCTATGGCATGGCGGTGGCGCAGGCGCAGTATCCGGTTGCTGAAATCACCGAGAAGCTGCGCGCGCGCGGCATCAAGGTGCGCTTTGGCATCCACCCGGTAGCGGGGCGTCTGCCAGGCCACATGAACGTGCTGCTGGCAGAAGCGAAAGTGCCTTACGACATCGTGCTGGAGATGGACGAGATCAACGATGATTTCGCCGACACCGACACCGTGCTGGTCATTGGCGCCAACGACACCGTTAACCCGGCGGCGCAGGACGATCCACGCAGCCCAATCGCCGGGATGCCGGTTCTGGAAGTGTGGAAGGCGCAGAACGTGATTGTCTTCAAACGTTCCATGAACACCGGCTACGCTGGCGTTCAGAACCCGCTGTTCTTCAAAGAGAACACCCACATGCTGTTTGGCGATGCCAAAGCCAGCGTGGATGCGATCCTGAAAGCACTGTAATTCGCGTTCTCCTCAAAAACCGCTCTTCGGGGCGGTTTTCTTATTTCTGCGGTCAGCGTTTCTCCTCTGTCTATACTTTACCCTTTGTGTACTACGAGGAGGTGAAATGCAATTTTTGTCCCGCTTCGACATCCTGGAGCTGATGATGACGCCGACATTCTGGGTAAGCGTCGCCACGGTTATCGTCGTGACGCTGCTGGTCTACTGGCTTCTGACGCGCCTGATCGCATTCGTTAAGAGAGGGATCACAACCTGGGGAGATAAGCACCCAACCACAAACAGGATGCGTTTTATCCTGACCGATATGCTTAACCGCACCAGTCGCTTCCTGCTTTTTGTCGTGGCGTTGCTCATCAGCCTGCGTTTTGTTGATTTACCCGACCGGCTCTTTAGCACCGTAAGCCACGCCTGGTTCCTTGTCTTCGCGATACAGGTGGCGCTCTGGCTGGATCAGGGCGTGGTGTCGTGGCTGCGACACGTTATGCTGGCCCCCGGCAGTCATAAAAATCCGGTTACCCTGGTGATCACCGGCCTTATCCTTCGCGCTATCGTCTGGTCTGTGATGCTGCTGTCGATTCTCGCTAACGCGGGCGTCAACATCACCGCGCTGGTAGCAAGCCTGGGGGTAGGGGGTATTGCTATCGCCCTCGCCGTACAAACCATTCTGAGCGACGTCTTCGCTTCGCTTTCTATCGGCTTTGATAAACCGTTTGAAATTGGTGATTTCGTGGTGTTCAACGACGTGGCGGGAACGGTGGAACACATAGGCTTAAAAACGACCCGTATTCGTAGCCTGAGTGGGGAGCAGATCGTTTGCGGTAACGCCATTTTGCTTCAGCAGACGCTCCACAACTATAAACGTATGCAGACCCGTCGCATCGTCTTCACGTTTGGCGTCGCCAGCGACACGCCGCCTGAAAAGCTGCGCTATGTGGGGGATATGGTCAGGCAGATCATCACCGATGTGGGTGAGACAAAGTTCGATCGCGCCCATTTCCTCGGGTTTGACCGTGACCGCCTGACGTTTGAAGTGGTTCATATTGTCAATACGGCGGATTACAACAAATACATGGATATCCAGCAGGAGATCAATATCCGTATTCTCGAAGGGCTGAACGCCCAGGAGATTAAGCTGGCGCTGCCCAGCATGGTGTTGCACGCACCGTGGATGCAGGATCGATCAACTGAAGAGACACAGACAGCGATCGAGAGCTGATAAGAAAAGCCCGCCGGGGAGGCGGGCGAATAGACTGACGTTAATCGTCTTCCGGGTCATCCAGCTCAACCGGTGTCTGGTACTCATCCGGCTTAATGACCAGCAGGTCGCAGCGCAGATGGTCAATCACCTGTTCCGCGGTATTGCCCAGGAACGCGGCAGAAATACCGGTCCGTCCGATGGTGCCCAGCACCACAATCCCTGCCTGCAGATGTTCGGCTAAATCCGGGATCACCTCTTCAGGCAACCCTTTCTCGACATGCGTCATGTTCTCATCAATGCTGAACTTCTGGCGCAACGCTTTCATGGCCAGCAGGTGCTGTCCGCGGATCGCGTCGTTATATACGCTCGGGTCAAATTCAGGCAGTTCGATGGCAATATTGATAGGGGTAACCGGGTAAGCGCCGACCAGATGCACTTCGGTGTGGTTAACCTGCTCGGCAAGCAGCAGCGTCTCTTTGACCAGCTTTTCATTCAGCGAATTGTGATAATCCTCTTCGCTTGCCAGGTTTACTGCCACGACGGCTTTGCCGCCTTCAGGCCACGGCTGATCTTTCACCATCCAGACCGGGCAAGGGCATTTACGCAGCAAGTGCCAGTCTGTCGGCGTGAAGATCACGGATTCCAGTTTGTCGTGCTGGTGCGCCATTTTCAGCAGCAGATCGTGCCCACCGGCGACCACCTCCTGGATAATCGCTTCAAAGGGGCGGTTATGCCAGACCACTTTAATATCGATAGGCACACCCGCTTCAAGGTAGTACTTCGCCTGTTCGCGGATCCACGCGGTACGTTGGCTGATCACTCCCTGACGCATAGCGGTACGCTCGTCAGGCGACAGAAGGGTGGTCATCTCATACGAGAAGTCATAGATCGGCAAAAACGCTTTGATTTTGCCACCAATCCGTTGATGTAAATACACAGCACGTCGTAATGCCGGCTGATCGTCCTGATTAGGATCGATAGCTACCAGCATGTTTTGATACTTTGCCATACAGGTCTCCTTACTACTGTCACCACAGTCTGTAATTAAAAGAGTAACCTATATATCCTGAATGAAACAGAGGTAAGGTTTTGCCAGATCAATAATTCATGAAAATATCTCAGAAGAATAGCACCGTCGTTGTCACCGCGATAAACGCAATCAACAACAGCACCATCACCACGATGGCAAACGTGGTGGAGTCCTGAACGTAGGTTTTTTCCTCTCCCTTCATTGGGCCGACAAGCATGATCCAGATGAAAAGGAAGGTCACGGAGGCAATAACAACTGAAACGAAAAATAAACTTTCTCTCAATTTAACCTCAACGAGAACCTTTCAGGAGCGGGGGATGTCTGTCGCAGGGGCGGGAAGTGGTGTGCTTACCTGCCAGACCAATAAATCATAAAAATTTATCGGCCTGGCATCAATCATTCGTGGAGTTTATGCCACGTTGCGGGCGTGGCCGGCAAGAACAGCCAGCGCTTCACCGTTTTCGATGGTGATATATTTACCTTTAACGGCCAGCATGCCGCTTTTCTGGAAACGGCCCAGCAGACGGCTGATGGTTTCCACGGTCAGGCCCAGGTAGTTACCAATATCGCCACGGGTCATGGTGAGACGGAACTCACGTGGAGAGAAACCACGTTCGGCGAAACGGCGGGAGAGGTTATAGATAAATGCAGCCAGGCGCTCTTCCGCATTCTTTTTGGACAGCAGCAGGATCATGTCCTGATCGCCTTTGATCTCACCGCTCATCAGACGCATCATCTGCTGACGCAGGTTTGGCATTTTGCCTGACAGATCGTCCAGCGTTTCAAACGGGATTTCGCAGACCATTGAGGTTTCCAGCGCCTGCGCAAAGCTCGGGTGATGGCCAGTACCGATGGCGTCAAAGCCGACCAGATCGCCTGCCAGATGGAAGCCGGTGATCTGCTCATCACCCTGTTCGGTGATGGTATAGCTTTTGATGGTGCCAGAACGGATAGCATAGAGCGATTTCAGTTCGTCTCCCGCTTTAAACAGCGTCTGCCCTTTCTGAATAGGCTTTTTGCGCTCGATGATGTTATCAAGCTGGTCAAGCTCATGCTCATTCAGGGTAAACGGGATACAGAGCTGGCTGATGCTGCAATCCTGGCAATGGATAGCACAACCGCCAGACTGAATGCGTCGTATAATTCGCTTTTCTGGGATCATAGGTTTGCTCAAGCCTTAATTGATATTGGTCAATTTTAACATCTTTTTGGTAAGTACGTAAGCCTGGCAAACCATCAATAAGGACAAGAGACGGCAACGTGTTGCCATCTTCTTGAAATTCCACAGCTTGATTATGGATTTTTAGCCTAACCGGTAGAAAATTAAGCACAAAAAGCCTGGGAACTACAGCAAAAGATACCCTTCGTGACGCAGTAACCACTCCTTGCGCTGCACACCGCCGGCATAGCCGGTCATGGTGCCGTTGCGGCCGATCACACGATGGCAGGGCACCACGATACTCACGGGGTTAGAACCGTTCGCGGCACCCACCGCCCGCGCCGCGCCCGCGCGGCCTAACTGTTCTGCGAGCTGGCCGTAGTGCATAACCTGACCACACGGAATATCGCGTAGCGCCTGCCAGACTTCACGCTGGAATGGCGTACCGGCCGTGGCGGTTGGCAGGTCATTGATGATGCTGAGATCGCCCTCGAAGTACGCCGCCAGCTTGTCGCTCAGCCCACCTGGATTGGTGGCACTGATACGCTCAAAACCCTGGGCGCGGTAATGGATGTTGAGCAGCTCTTCCATGCGATCGCTGTGCTCTTCCCATTCCACGGCACGCAGATGGAACTGCTCGTCGGCGATAACCCACAGCGGCCCAAGTGGCGTTGCAATTTTATCTTCGAGTAATCTCAGCATCCTCTTTCCTTTAATTCAGCCTCGGGTAGATACCCGGTCCTATCGGCAGGCCGACAAGATACCATGCCACCAGCATCACCAGCCATACCCCTAAAAAGATAAGCGGATAGGGTAAAACCAGCGAATAGTAGGTACCCAGCTTCGCCTCCGGTTTATAGCGCTGCAGGAAGCCCAAAAACAGCGGTACGAATGGCGAAACCGGCGCCAGCGGGATCACCGAGGAGTCGGCGATACGGAACAGGATCTGCGCAAAGGCCGGATGGAAGCCCAGCATCATAAACATCGGCACGAAAATGGGGGCCAGAATCGACCAGATGGCGGATCCGCTGGCGATAAACATGCACAGCAGTGACGACAACAGCGCCAGACCCACAAACGCCGGGACGCCGCTTAACCCGGCGGCTTCCAGCGCATCGGTCAGGCCAACGGCCATAAATTTGCCCATGTTGCTCCAGTTAAACATGGCGACGAACTGGGCCAGCGGGAAGACCATCACGATAAAGCCCGCCATCTCCTTCATCGGCTCAATCATCAGCTGCGGCAGATCGGCCTGGCGGCGGATTTTGCCGGTGGCGATGCCATATGCGAGCGACACGACAAAGAAAAACAGAATGATCAGCGGCACAATGCCCTGAATAAACGGCGAGGGCAGGACGGTATGTTTCACCTGGTCGCGCAGGATACCGTTCTCCGGCACTACCATCAGCGCCACCATCGCGATAAATACCAGCGAGACTATCCCGGCGACGCGCAGGCCAAAGCGTTGCTCTTTGCTCAGCGTTTCCAGCTTTTCGTCACTACGGCCTTCCCATTTCCCTAACCGCGGCTCGATGATCTTATCGGTAATCAGCCCGCCAACAAGCGTCAGGACGATGACCGAACTGGCCATAAAGTACCAGTTGTCGATCACGCTGACGTGCATGGCCGCATCGATTGTTTTCGCCGCCTCGGTGCTAATCCCCGAAAGCAGGACATCGGTGGTGACGATCAGCAGATTGGCAGTGAAACCGCATCCCACACCGGCAATTGCCGACAACAGACCCGCCACGGGGTGACGCCCGACGGCAAGGAAGATCAGCGCCCCCATCGGCGGCATGATTACCAGCGCGGCATCGGAAGAGATGTGGCTGAAAAACGCAATAAACAGCACCATATAGCTGGCGTAGCGTGCGCTGACGTGAGAAGCCATTTTCACCATCAGCGCGGGGAGCAGGCCAACGCGCTCAGCCAGTCCGGCCCCCAGCACCAGCGCCAGAATGGCGCCCAGCGGCGCAAAACCGCTGAAGTTTTTAATCACATTCGGTAAAAACCAGTGCAACCCTTCAATGCTCAGCAGGTTCTTTACGCTTACCATGCTGCCATCGGCCGGGCTGCGCACGCTCACCCCTAAGGCGGACAGCACGGCTGTCGCCACCATCAAAACCACGATCAACCAGATAAAAAGCAGGAAAGGGTGTGGCACTTTATTGCCGATCCTTTCAACCCAGCCATAGAGCTTACCGGATGGGGAATGCGAAGGTATGGATGACATACTCATGGGCGTTCCTCGGGACTGTTGTGTTGTTGTGTTGTGTTTTTTATTTTAAAGGTGACGGTGTCACGCCCGCAGGGATCGGACACACGTACGGTTTTTCTTGTGTTTGTTGTTCGAACTCTTCACGACATTTTTTCAGCAGGTCTGCGTCCTGCAGTAGATGTAGCGCGGTGGCGCCCATCACTTTCCCGGCCAGCAGCATGCCTTTATGGGCAATGGACGTTCGCCCCTGAGCCACCAGTTGCCAGGTGTGCAGCGGCGTGCCGACGGTAAAGCAGGGGCTGAAACACTGGGCGACGGGCATCTTCCAGCTAACATCACCCACGTCCGTGGAGCCAGCCAGCACGTTATCGGTGATAGCGTAAGGCGCGACCTCGTCCACCAGCAGGGTCTCCTGGTGGCGGCGGGCAAAGGCTTTTCCTTCGTTCCCCCCGGTTGCAGCAATGTTTCTGAGGCTGTTTTGCAGATCGTTTGCCGTCAGGGTGGCGCGGATCTCCCGGGCAAAGGCGCGTTCTTCCTCCGTCCAGGCTGGCGTGCCGTAATGTTGCAGGGCGCGATACATCGCCGCTTCGAGCGTGCGGTTTGGCAGGTAGCTGGAGCAGGCTTTATCAAAGCGACACTCGACGGTGGTTTCGGTCATCAACGCCGCACCCTGCGCGATCTTCTCAATGCGCGCGTAGATTTGCTGCGCGTCGGCCATCTCCGGGGCGCGGATCAGGTACAGCACTTCGGCCTGCGCCTGCACCACGTTGGGGGAGATGCCGCCGGTATCGGTTATGGCGTAATGGACGCGTGCTTTCTCGATGATATGTTCGTTGAGGAAGTTGGTGCCGGTGGTCATCAGCGTCACCGCATCCAGCGCGCTGCGCCCCAGATGCGGCGAGTTTGCCGCGTGCGCCGCCACGCCCTTAAAGCGCCAGGCGGCCTGGATATTGGCCAGCGTACTGACGTTAAACATGCCGGCAAACGCTTCCGGGTGCCAGGTGACCGCGGCATCAACGTCGTCAAACAAGCCCTCACGGACCATAAACGTTTTACCGGAACCGCCTTCTTCGCCGGGACAACCGTAAAAACGCACGGTTCCACTCCCGCCGTGCTGCTCCAGCCAGCTTTTCACCGCAACGGCACCTGCAAACGCCGCGGTGCCGAGCAGGTTATGCCCGCAGCCGTGGCCGTTAGCACCGGGCGTGGTGGCGTGTGCCGTCGCGCAGTGTGCCTGCTGGCTTAATCCGGCCAGCGCGTCATATTCGCCGAGCAGGGCAATCACCGGTTTACCGCTACCGAAGCTGGCGATAAAGGCATTCGGAATGCCGCCAGCCTCACGGGTCAGGGTGAAGCCTTCCGCTTCCAGTGCGCCGGCCAGCCGCTCTGCGGACCAGAACTCTTCAAAGCGGGTTTCCGGGTGATCCCAGATTTCGTCGGCAATGTCGGTGAACGTCTGACATCGCGTGTCGATTGCATCGGCAATAAAAGCGTAGTTCTCCTGCATTACACACCTCGCGTCCAGGGAAAATTCAGCGCAGTGCGCGCCAGCGTTTCGATAGCGACGGTCATGACGCGCTCATCAAAGTCGAATTTTTCATTGTGATGTCCGGCGCTCAAATCTGTGCCAAACACCATATAGGAGGCCATGCCGCCGTTTTCTTGCACCCGGGCCATCATCAGCGTGGCGTCTTCGGAACCGGCCGGGGCTTTAACCTTATCAATGGCCTGTTCCACACCGGGCACCTGGCTTGCCTGCTGGCGCAGATAATCCACCCAGGCAGGTGTCGGAGCGCTGGCGGTGGCAGCCCCCATCAGGCGCATCTCAGCCGTCACGCCGTACAGCGCGGCGGCACCGGTAATGACGGATTGCGCGCGTTCGAACACATACTGATTGATCGCCTCGCTCTCGCCGCGGGTTTCGACCTTAAGCAGGGCATGGGCAGGTACCACATTGCGTCCGCTGCCGGCCTGCATTACTCCCACATTCACCCGGGAAGCCCCTTCGCTGTGTGGCGCAATGCTGTGCAGCGCGAGCGCGGCCTGGGCGGCGGCGAGCAGGGCGTTACGGCCTTCTTCCGGTTTACCGCCTGCGTGTGCGGCAACGCCGGTAAACGTCGCGTCAAACTTGGTTGTCGCCATAAAGTTATCGCTGCCGCAGATCACCGTCCCGGCAGGCACCCCGGTACCAATGTGAATGGCGGTGAAATAGTCCACCCCGTCCAGTGCCCCGGCGGCCACCATGGCGCGTGCGCCGCGAGTGCCTTCTTCGGCAGGCTGGAAGATCAGCCTGATGGTGCCGTTCAGCTGCGCTTTGTTGTGCATGAGCACGTGCGCCAGCCCAAGGCCAATCGTGGTGTGGCCGTCGTGCGCGCAGGCGTGCATCATGCCCGGATTGCAGGAGGCAAAGCCGTCGCGGAACGGGCGGTGGCTGTCGTCGAGCGCTTCGCTCAGGTCGAGAGCGTCCATGTCCACGCGAAACGCCAGCGTCGGGCCGGGACGGCCGGTGTTAAGCGTGGCAACCAGGCCGGTGAAGCCGCCTTCAAACGGCGCGAGCCATTTTTCGGGCGCGCCCTGCGCACGGGCGCGGGCAAATTCTCGCGTCAGGGTAGCGTTATCCGGCAACCCCATACGGCTTTCGGCATCCACCACGTCGCGGCCCATCGCCAGGTCATAACCCAGGCTATCCAGGATCTCCGCGACCTTCGCGGCAGTCCGAAATTCCACCCAGCCGGATTCGGCAAAATGGTGAAAATCGCGACGCCATGCGCTCAGTTGCGGGGCTAAGGTTTGGATGTACTGTGCCAGTGAGTCCATATCTGTTCCTGTCATCATTAAAATATGTGAACTGCTTCACGCTGTGATAGTTTTTACTTATCACTAACCGATTTTTCACAGTTTTAACCGTTCAGGAATTACCCTCTCACATCCCTTTCCATTAAAGTAGATGACAGTTTCTTTACTCTGATAAACAACGGTTATCGGTCGGGCTATGTCATTTCAGATTAAATTTCATCAAATTCGGGCGTTCGTTGAAGTGGCGCGTCAGGGCAGCATTCGCGGCGCCAGCAGGACGCTGAATCTTTCGCAACCGGCGTTGACCAAATCGATCAAAGAGCTGGAAGAGGGCATGGCGGCGCAGCTCTTTGTGCGCCGAAGCAAAGGCGTGGCGTTAACCGAGTGTGGTGAAGGCTTCTATCAGCGCGCCAGGCTGATTCTGGAAGAGCTGCGCGCGGCGCAGGATGACATTCGCCAGCGGCAGGGCGAGCTGGCCGGGCAGATCAATATCGGGATGGGGGCGAGTATTTCGCGAAGCCTTATGCCTGCGGTTATCACCCGCTTTCATGCGCAGCATCCGCAGGTTAAGGTGCGAATTATGGAAGGGCAGCTGGTATCAATGATCAATGAATTACGCCAGGGCGAACTGGACTTCACCATCAATACCTATTATCAGGGTCCTTACGATCATGAATTTACGTTTGAAAAGCTATTAGAAAAACCGTTTGCCGTATTTTGCCGGGAGGGACATCCGGCGACGGGAACAACCTCCATTAACGATCTGCTGCATTATAACTGGACCATGCCAACGCCCCGGGGAAGTTATTATAAGCAGTTAGAGGATGTATTTAGCCATCGCTCGCAAATACCCCGCATTGGCGTGGTCTGCGAAACATTTTCGTCGTGTATCAGCCTTGTCGCACAAAGCGATTTTTTAAGCATATTGCCGCAGGAGCTGGGTTGTGACCCCCTGTTGGCGGGGCGTCTGGTTATGCTGCCGGTTGTCGAATCACTTCCAAAAGCGACGTATTATTTAATTCAGCGTCGGGATTCGCGCCAGACCCCGCTTACGGAGTCGTTAATTACGCAATTCAGACGAGAGGCGCGGGCAATCGTCTCTGCGTGAAACATCATCCATAAAAAACAGGGCCTGTCCGACATCAGACAGACCCTTCAGTACACACAGCAGTGCATCCCTTCGCATATCCTGGATGTTATATCCATGAGGCAGGTTAATTAAGTTATAACAGCTTTCTCTCAAAATGAAAGGCGGTTGAGTGTTTGATTTTATGGATGTTTAAGCCAAATTTCGTGTTTTATTTACGCTGAAGTTTGAGTTAAGTAATGTTTAATTTTTCCCCGGCTGTCGATTGATATTCATCAGCTTGCTTTCAGCGCCACCCTACCCGGGGGAACGGCTGTTGAGGCACACCCCCCGCGAAGGTATAGTACAGGCTCAGATGTAGCCGGAGGATTTCCATGAACCCTGACGACAAATCACTGTTTCTTGACGCCATGGAGGATGTCCAGCCCCTGAAGCGCTGCGCAGATATTCACTGGCAGCCGAGCCGCAACACGCGGGCGCGCCAGGAGATTGATACCGAGCAGCTGGATAACTTCCTCACCCTGGGCTTTCTGGAACTTCTGCCCCTGGATGAGCCGCTGGCATTTCAGCGTGAAGGGATACAACAGGGCGTAATGGATAAACTGCGCTCGGGGAAATACTCCCGCGAGGCCAGCCTGAACCTGTTACGTCAGCCCGCCGAGCGTTGCCGCCAGATGCTGTACGCCTTTATTCGTCAGGCCGGACGCGACGGATTACGCAATCTGATTATCATTCATGGAAAAGGGCGCGAACAGAATGCTCATCCTAACGTGATACGTAGCTATCTGGCGCGCTGGTTAACAGAGTTTGAGGAAGTGCAGGCCTTCTGCGTGGCGCTGCCGCATCACGGCGGCAGCGGGGCCTGTTATGTTTCACTGCGAAAATCCAACGACGCGAAACAGGAGAACTGGGAACGGCACGCCAAGCGCAGCCGTTAACGGGATTAGCGCGGGCGAGGTGCTCGCCCGCGCTGAACTCAGAAGGTTTCCCAGTTGCTGTCGGTGGCGGTGCCTGCCGTGGCCGGGCGCAACAGCTGTGGTGTTTTCACATGCGTTGTACGGGGCGCGGTGGCCTGTTGTTTACCGTTCAGACGAAATGCCGCCACCGCCTGGCGCAGCTGTTCGGACTGATCTTCCAGCGCCGCTGCCGCCGTGGCGGACTGCTGCACCAGCGCGGCGTTTTGCTGGGTGACGCTGTCCATCTGCGAAACGGCCAGGCTCACCTGTTCAATACCGCGACTCTGCTCATCGGACGCAGATGAAATCTCGCCCATGATATCGGTCACGCGGGTGACCGCCGCCACAATTTCCTTCATCGTTGCACCGGCTTCGCTGACCTGCTCAGAGCCGGTATTCACGCGGCTGACAGAGTTCTCGATAAGGCCCTTGATCTCTTTTGCCGCCTGCGCGCTGCGGCTCGCCAGGGTACGTACTTCCCCGGCAACCACCGCAAAGCCACGGCCCTGTTCCCCGGCGCGTGCGGCTTCTACCGCGGCATTCAGTGCCAGAATGTTGGTCTGGAAGGCAATGCTGTCAATCACGCCGGTGATGTGGGCGATTTGCTGCGAACTGTCGGCAATTTCCGTCATCGTGCGGACAACGTTATCCACCACATGACCGCCGCGCGCCGCTGTTTCAGACGCGTTCTTCGCCAGCAGGGTCGCCTGACGGGCGTTGTCGGAGTTCTGTTTCACCGTGGCGGTCAGCTCTTCCATGCTGGCCGCGGTCTCTTCCAGCGAGGCGGCCTGTTCTTCCGTACGGGCGGAAAGATCGTTGCTCCCGGCGGCAATTTCGCCTGCGCCGGTGTAGATGGAGTCGGTACTGCCGCGTACGGCGCTGACCGTGGTGACCAGAGATTGCTGCATCTCATGCAGACCGGCCGCCAGCTGGCCCATCTCATTGCGGCCAGAGAGGGTAATATCCTGCGTCAGGTCGCCCGCCGCAATGGTGCGAATATGGTTCATAATGGTTTGCAGCGGTTTTAACAGCAGGTGCTGTAATCCCTGCCAGATCACCACCAGCACGGCGATAACGGCCAGGAATATAGCCGCCAGCGTCCATTGCATCTGGGTAAAGCTGCTCTGGTTCTCTTCGGCCGCGGCTTTCAGCAGCGTGTTGTTTTCGGCGCGCCAGCGGTTATAGACCGCTTCCATATCGTCCTGTGCCTGCTGCGCATCCAGATCGCCATAGGCCTGATAGTTGTCGGCACGCAGATACTCAATCGACAGACGCATCACTTCGTGCATCTGGTTCCAGGATTTCAGCATCTCGTCGGTTAGCGCCGCACTCTGGCCGTTAACCTGCGGCAGGGCCTGCCACTGTTTGTTATAGGCTTCTGCTTTAGCCAGAGAGTTACCCGCGGTGCCAAGCAGTTTGTTGATCGCCTCAAGGGACGCCGGATCGCGCTGATTTTTCAGATAGCGGATGGCCACGCGCGTCACGGTAACGCGCGTTTTGATGAGGGTGTTAACGCTGTCGCTCAGGCTCTCCTGCTGGGCATTAAGCACCCCGGAGTTCTGGAAGTTATGGCGATCGTTGCTGACGGCAGAGTAGAACAACCCTCCCGTGACAACTTGTAGCAGGCAGAATATGGTGAGAGCAAAGATAATACCGGTAATCACGTGCAGATTTTTCAGCATAGCGGTCGTCCGTAAGAAAGTGCAGGGGTACACAAATACTATCGTCGTCTAAAATTTAAACTTTAATTTAACTCGCGCTTAACTATGGGTTCTGGTCGGGAACCTGTTGTAAATCCGGATCTTTTTTATGAGGAAGGTGAACATGAGCAGCATCGATAAAAGCGGGACATACGCGCTGGGCACACGCACGGTTAAACGGCTGGGTTACGGCGCAATGCAGCTGGCCGGGCCGGGCGTTTTTGGGCCACCGAAGGACAAAAATGCCGCGCTGGAGGTGCTCCGGGAAGCCGTGGCGGCGGGCGTGAATCATATCGATACCAGCGATTTTTATGGTCCGCATGTGACTAACCAGCTGATCCGCGAGGCGCTGCATCCGTACCGGGACGATCTTACCCTCGTCACCAAAATCGGTGCGCGACGCGATGATAAAGGCGCCTGGTTGCCGGCCTTTTCCGCCCAGGAGCTGACCCAGGCGGTACACGACAACCTGCGCAATCTGCAGCTGGATGTGCTGGACGTGGTGAACCTGCGGATTATGTTTAGCGCACACGGACCGGCGGAAGGCTCGATCGCTGAACCGCTGTCCACCCTGGCAGAGCTACAGCAGCAAGGGCTGGTGCGACATATTGGTCTGAGCAATGTCACCGCCACGCAGGTTGCCGAGGCGCAGAAGATGGTGCCCGTGGTGTGTGTGCAAAACATGTACAACATCGTGAACCGTAGTGACGATGCGCTGGTGGATTCGCTTGCGCAGCAGGGGATTGCTTATGTGCCGTTCTTCCCGCTGGGCGGTTTTACGCCGCTGCAATCTTCCGGGCTGCAGGCGGTGGCGGACGACCTGGGGGCGACACCGATGCAGGTTGCGCTGGCCTGGCTGCTGCAACGTTCTCCGAACATTCTGCTGATCCCGGGAACCTCTTCCGTGGCGCATCTGCGGCAAAACCTCGCGGCAGGGGAGCTGGTGTTACCGCCTGACGCGCTGGCTACGCTGAATGCGCTGGTGTAATCACGTATAAACAGAGCCCGGAGGGATCCGGGCTTTGTTATTTAACGATCGGCAGATCGGAATAGCGCGTGGTGTAGCAGGGCGACAGCATATCCCGCTTCATCGCCCAGGATTTCACCGCCCCCTGGCCCGCAAACCACACAGCCCCCCGGCCTGAACGGTTAAGGCGGTCGATAACCTGCATCAGGGCTGTACTGTCTGGCCGCGGTGGGTGTTCATCGAACAGGCTAAGTTGCGCCACGCCCTGACTGAAAAAGTCACTGAGCATGACGCCCGCTTTCATATAGCGATGTCCCTCTTTCCAGATTCGGTTCAATGACTCGATAGCTACCCTGATAATATCCCGCGTATCGTTGGTGGGGATCGTCAGCTTGCCGGAGGCCTGGTTACCATAAAAAACCTCGTCCTCTGCATGCGGGCTGGTGCGAATAAAGACGCTGATATAACAGCAAAACTGTTTCTCTTCGCGCAGCTTCTCGGCGGCGCGTTCGGCATAGGCGCAGATCGCCTGGTGCATATCGTCATACCGGGTGATACGGCTGCCGAAGGAGCGGCTACAGATGATTTGTTGCTTTGTTGGCGAAAACTCTTCCAGCGCCAGACACGGTTCACCGCGTAACTCGCGGGCGGTTCTTTCCAGCACGACATTAAAGTGTTTACGGATCACCCAGCTTGAACATTCCGCCAGATGCAGGGCAGTCTCGATCCCCATCAGATTCAGTTTTTTGCTAATCCTGCGCCCGACGCCCCACACTTCGCTGACCGGTACCAGTGACAGCAATTTACGCTGACGATCGATATTCGATAAATCCACCACACCGTTGGTTTTCTTCCAGGTTTTGGCGGCATGGTTAGCCAGCTTGGCTAAGGTTTTGGTGGGCGCGATACCGACCCCGACCAGCAGGCCGGTCTCTTTGTACAGGCGCTGGCGGATAGCCTGACCGAACGCCTCCAGAGACATACACTGGCTGACGCCCGTCAGATCCAGAAAGGCTTCATCAATCGAGTAGATCTCCACTCTCGGGGCCATCTCTTCGAGAATGGTCATCACCCGGCGGCTCATATCCGCATACAGCGCATAATTGGAGCTAAAGACGTGTACCTTCTGGCGTCTCAGCTCATCCTTCAGCTTGAAGTAGGGACCGGCCATGCCGATCCCCAATGCTTTTGCTTCTGCTGAACGTGAAATGATACAGCCATCGTTGTTTGAAACGACCACCACGGGTTTCCCCTTAAGGTCGGGCCGAAACGCCGTCTCGCAGGAGGTGTAAAAACTGTTTACGTCAACGAGCGCGAACATGGCGGTTAGCTTTCAGGGTAAACGTCACAACGCCGAAGATCTCCAGTTCGTCTTCTGCGGCAAAAAAGACCGGCGCGTAATCAGGATTATGGGGGATGAGCTGAAGACGCGGATGCGTTTGCAACTCCTTCACGGTAAATTCGCCCGCGACCGCCGCAATCACAATATCGCCATGAACGGCGGTTAACGAACGGTCAACCACCAGCAGGTCACCATGGCTGATGCCTGCGCCGATCATCGAATCACCGCTCACCCTGACAAAATAGGTCGCGCTGGGGTGTTTGATCACCAGCTTGTTCAGATCAAGGCTATCCTCGACATAATCCTGAGCAGGGCTGGGGAAGCCACAGGGCACCCGCTCCATAAACAACGGAAGCAATAGCGTGGCATCAGGCCCCAAAGGAGAGATCAACTGCATAATGGTTAACTCATATTACTGTGTTTATATACAGTATTCATGATTAACCAGAACGATCAAGAGACGGGAGGGGAATTTTCCGGAACTCGTTGAAAGTCGAAAATTTTTAGTTCAACAAGGCGCGCTGGCGAGTATGCATCCTGGAAAGTTTAATTTTTCTTAATTATTTCATGCAGTAGCTGTTCTATGGCCCTCACAACGCTTCTGACCCTGTGTGGAATAAAGCGAGCGTCCGGATAAACCGCATAGAGAAAGCGGTCGGGTAACCGCCACGCGGGGAGTACCTGCACCAGCGTGCCGGTTTGCAACGCCCGTGCCGCGAGCGGTAGTTGCATACCGCCAATACCCATGCCTGCCTCCAGCGCCTGTAACAGGGCGTCGCTGGTATTGGCGCGGAAAACGGTATTCACTGCAATATCAATCGTTTCGTCATCAGAAACCAGGCGAAGAGGTGCGTCCAGCGGGATGCCGCTGAATCGTACGTGGGGAAGCGCCGCCAGCGCGTACACGGACTCTACCGGCGGGAATGACGGGGCGGCAAAGAGCGGCGTTTCAATGCGTGCCAGTACGCGTGCGGCATGGGCTTGTGGAGGCTCCGCGCTCAGCCGAAGCGCCACATCCACCCCTTCGGTGACCAGATCGGCGATGCGGTCATCAAGCGAAACCTGCAGATGTAATTCAGGATTCATGCGCTGTAGCGTCAGCAGGCGCGGCAACACGAGCTGGCCCAGGCCGCTCGGCAACTGCACATGTACGGCCCCCTGATATTGATGCTCAACCGGGTTCAGGCGTCGCTCTGCTTCCTGCATGGCCTCCAGCACAAGCTGCATATCCCGCCGGTAACGCTCACCCTGCGCGGTGAGCTTCATCCTGCGCGTTGTACGATGCAGCAACACCACACCGAGCTCTTCCTCAAGGGCGGCGATCTGCTGGCTGACGGCGGACTGCTTGATCCCGGCCAGGCGGGCGGCAGCGGAAAAGGAGCCCGCTTCGGCGACGCGCAGAAAGGTGGAAATGGCGTTGAGCTTATTATTCATTTCGTGATTCTGCTTATAAATGCCATCGGATTTGGGGGATATATCAGAAAAAAATAATAGATCACACTGTGTCTGTCACCCCTTTCGGAGAAACACCATGAATACGACGCAGCAACACAGGGTCGCGCTGGTCGCTGGCGCCAGCGGGATTGTTGGCAACCAGCTGGTCAAAACGCTTTTGCGCCATCAGTGGGAGGTCATTGGCCTGAGCCGCCAGGCGGTATCTCACCCTGAAGGCATTGCGATGGTTAATGTTGATTTACTGGATGCACAGGACAGCGCGCGGGCACTGTCATCGCTCAGCGGGATCACTCATGTATTTTACAGCGCCTGGGTCAATGCCGCGAACTGGACAGAGATGGTTGAACCGAACGTCACCATGCTGCGCCATCTGGTCAGTAACCTCGAAAACACGGCGCCCCTTGAGACGGTCAGCCTGATGCAGGGCTACAAAGTCTACGGCGCGCATCTTGGCCCGTTCAAAACCCCGGCACGTGAAAGCGATCCCGGCGTACCGGGCGCGGAGTTTAACGCGGCCCAGCTCAGGTGGCTTAGCGATTTTCAGCGGGGAAAAGCGTGGCACTGGAGCGCCATCCGGCCGGGCGTGGTGGGCAGCACGGTGCCGGGTAACGCCATGAATCTTGCCCTGAGCATCGCGCTGTACGCATCGCTGTGTAAGGCGCTGAATTTACCGCTGCGTTTTCCCGGCGCCGAACAGACCTGGCACAGCATTGTTGATCATACAGACGGTGAATTGCTGGCAGAGGCGACCGTGTGGGCCGCCACGTCGCCGGTAGCAGAGAACCAGGCATTCAATGTGAATAACGGTGACATCTGGCGCTGGAGCGAGCTGTGGCCACGCATTGCACACTGGTTTGAACTGGAGTCTGCCCCCCCGGTCCGGCTCTCATTTAAGCAGTTGTTTACGGACTACCGCACGGTATGGCATGAACTCGCCGCAGCTCGCGGGCTGGTGGAAAGCGATATTTTGCAGCTGAACGACGGCCAGTTTGCCGACTTCGTGTTTAGCTGGGATTACGATATGTTTGGCGATGGCAGCAAGCTGCGTCGGGCCGGATTCACCGCCATGCGGGCCACCGACGAGATGTTTTTCAGCCTGTTCGCACAGTTCAGGGCGGCACACATTATTCCCTGACAGGGGGATGTTGTTCTCAGGAACGAACCCGTTATACTCGCTCATGACTGTGATCAACGGGATTGGTGAATATGCGGGAAGCAATCAGCGTTTTATTAATGGCTCTGCCGGTTATTGGGTTATATCTGGTGATAAGGAATGGAGTGAGGTCATTTCGCCAGCCAAAACGCATCGTTTCAGATGCCCAGGGCAAGAAGAAAATATCCACTAACCCGTGGTTTTTTGATTGTTTTTCCCGCAAGGTTTATTTTTATGATGAGCGATATTTTTATGAAATTCAGAAGGATAGAACCACTCAGATTGAACTGGCCAGGATAGTAAATATTAAGCCGGGATCGACGATGGTCAATAATCGTCGGATCTGGTCAGTAAGCTATGTTGAAAACGGAAGGGAAAAACAGGTGCAGTTTTACCCGAACGTAACGATGTTTAATCATAATTTCTCTGCTTTTTTGATAGCGGTAAAAAACGCCAATCCACACGCCGATATTAAAGATCTTTCCGTTTTCAATTTCTGAATGCCACCATGCGGCATTCAGAGACGATCCAGCCAGTCACTAACCATTAACGCATCGACGCTCTGAACGCGGTACCCGCCAGCCCGTGATAAATCGCGACGATGCACATCCAGCGCATTGATCAGACCTTCGGCCTCCTGGCAACGAAGGAGGACACCAGATCCTGCTGGGCAATATGCTGAAGACCATCACCGCAAATGGCACAAAGACACAGCAACTGGCGGAAGAGGATATTGCTGAGGTCCTGAGAACCCATTTTGCGCTGACGGCCGCGTAACGGATCGGGGGACAATTTCGCTTACAGCACAGACCGGGTTTTATACGCTGTGCCGGTTGCGTAAACCGTCCCCCCACTGTAATAACAGACTGAACGACGCGGGCAGTACCGTGAGTGTGACCAGCGTCGCGACCAGCAACCCCCCGATAATGGCATACGCCATAGGTCCCCAGAATACCTGGTGCGAGATGGGGATCATGCCCAGAATGGCGGCACAGGCGGTCAGACAGATAGGTCTGGCCCGGTGCTCTGCGGCTGCGATAATGGCGGCATCGTTCGTCATCCCCTGAGCCAGATTGCTGTCAGCTTCGCCAATCAGGATCACCGCGTTACGAATGATCATGCCCGCCAGCGCGATCACGCCCAGCAGGGCGACGAACCCCATCGGTGTTCCGCCCGGCAGCATCGCCAGAACGATGCCCGGTAAGCCAAACGGGGCCATGAACAGGGCCAGAAACATCCGGGAATAGCGGCGTAGCTGAAGCATCAGCAATAACAACATAATAACCAGCGTCACCGGAAGAACGGTAAAGACAGAGCGGTTTCCTTTATCGGATTCCGCAACCGCGCCGCCTTCCTCAATACTGTAGCCCGCAGGCAAGCGGGCACGCAGTTTATCCACTGCCGGGCGCAGCGCGGCGGAGACGACCTCAGCTCTGAGTCCCGGCGCAAGGTCAGTTTGCACGGTGATAAACGGCAGGCGCTGACGACGCCAGACAACCGGATCGTCCACACCCCAGACCGGCGTTGCGACAGCACTGAGCGGAATTTTTTTGCCATCGTTCCCCTCAACGGTCAGTGACGACAGTGTGGCCAGATTAAGACGTTCACTGTCTCTGGCGCGGAGCACCACATCCACCAGCCGGTCATTATCCCGTATTGAGGTCACGACGCTGCCGGACCAGACCGTATTCAGCGTCCGGGCCAGACTTTCTGACGACACGCCCGCAGCCCGGGCTGCCGTCTGATTCACCTCAAGGGTAATCACTCTCTCCGGTTCACCGGCGGTCTGGTTGACTTCACGGGAGAGCGGTGACTGGCCAATCACTTCCGTCAGGTGATTCGCCAGCGCCCGAACCTTCACATAGTCCGGCCCGCTAACCCGGTATTTGATTGGCCAGCCGACCGGGGGGCCGAGCTCCAGGGGCGATACGCGTGTGATGATGTCGCTAAATTGCGTCGCCAGTATCTTGTTCAGCTGTGCGTGCAGACGGTCGCGGGCGGCGAGGTTTTTCGCGACCACCACCAACTGGGCACTGTTTTCATTCTCCAGCAGCACATCCATTGGCAGATAAAAACGGATGGCGCCCGATCCCACGTATGTTGAGTAATGATCGATATTGCTATTGCCTGCCAGCGCCTTCTCCAGCTTTTCGGCCTCTCTTTGCGTTTCCGACTGTGAGGCGTTGGCCGGAAGCGTCAGGCTCACCAGCAGCTCTGGTCTGTCGGAAGCGGGAAAAAACTCGCCTTGCATAAACGTCGTCCCGTACAGGGACAAACCCAGTGCGGCAAGGGCACAAAGCACGGTGGTGAGTCGGTGGCGCAATACCTTACGCAGCAGCCAGTGATACCCGCGTGCGAGCCGCCCCGGGCCGGAGGCATGATGCCTGACGTTCTCCGGCAGCAGCCATGTTCCGGTCAGCGGTGAAAACAGGATCGCGACCACCCATGAACACAGCAGGGCAATCAGCACGACCGCAAACAGAGAAAAGCAGTATTCACCCGCGCTGGATGCCGCAAAGCCGACCGGAATAAATCCGGCGATCATCACCAGTGTGCCGGTGAGCATCGGGAATGCCGTCGTGGTGAACGCCCGGGTTGCCGCTTGCCGACGGGAATCGCCAGCTTCCAGACGAGAAACCATGGTTTCCACGGTGATCATGGCGTCATCCACCAGCAGACCCAGCGCAATAATCAGTGCCCCGAGCGAGATGCGCTGCAAGCCAATCCCGGCCAGCATCATTCCGGCGAAGGTCATGGCCAGAACCAGCGGGATTGCCGCAGCCACAACCAGCCCCGCCCGTAGCCCCAGAGAGACAAATGAAACGGCCAGGACGATAACCACCGCTTCAATAAGAACCCTGATAAAACCACTCACCGCGTCGCTGACTACCGCGGATTGATCGGCGACCTTCACCATCTCGATACCGTGCGGCAGCCCGGCGCTGAGGGCGGCCACTCTTTGATTCAACGCGGCGCCAAAGCGCAGCATATTGCCTGTCGGCGCCATTGAAATCGCCAGCCCGATAGCCGGTTTTCCGTTAACCCGGAACGCCGGTGAGGGCGGTTCGGCGCTTTTCCGGGTGAGGGTGGCAATGTCAGTCAGGGGGATATAACGATTGTTAATATGCAGCGTGACCGCGCGTAAACTCTCCTCTGAGCTGAGCGCACCGCTGACGTGGAGTGCGATGTTCTCCTGCCCCGTGCGTATGATGCCCGCCGGGACGACTGCATTCTGCGCCCTGAGCGCCTCCGCCACCTGCTGAATATCCAGACCCATCCCCGCCAGACGGGCCGGGGAAAAGGTCAGAACCATCTGTTCCTGCTGTTCACCCAGCAGGGTGGTTTTGCCGATATCCGGCAGGGACATCAGCTCCCGACGCAGTGTCTCCACCCGATCCCGAACCTCCCGCAGGGTATAGCCTTCGGGGATGAAGCCATAAATTGTGCCGAACGTGTCGTCAAATTCGTCGTTGACATCAGGGCCCTGAACGCCTTCTGGCAGGGACGGGGCGATATCCTGCATTTTCTTCCGCACCTGGTACCAGATATCCGGCACCGTTTGCGGCGGCGTATCATCGCGCAGGTTGACATGAATAACGGTGCGTCCTGCCCGGGTTTCGCTTTCGATATAATCAAGCCAGGGGATCTCCTGTAACTTTTTCTCAAGCGTATCCGTCAGTAGGCGAGTCGTGTCCGCTACCGATGCCCCCGGCCATTGCGCGGAGACCACGGCCGTTTTGATGGTAAACGCCGGATCTTCGTTGCGCGGCAGGCGCTCGTAACAGAACACGCCCATCGCCATCACTAGCAGCATAAAGAAACTGACCATCTGCTGATTTTTAAGCGCCCAGGCGGAGAGGTTAAATGTCTCTTTTGTGCTTCTCATGTTCATGGCTGCTCCTCCCCGGCAATCACCTGTTCTCCTGAGCGTAATTTGCTCACGCCAGCCGTAATCACCCTGTCACCGGGCGCAAGACCGGAGGCGATGATGACGGAGGAGGCCGTGTAACGTGCAGGCACAACCACGCGCAGTTGCGCCTGAGATTGCCGGTTGATTACAAACACAGCGGGCTTGACTGCGTAACGACTCAGTGCCGACGCAGGAAGGACGTAACCGCACGCGGCACTGGAGGGCAGGGTTACGGTGACGCTGGCACCCAGTGCCATGGCGGCGGGCGAGTTGTTCAGGGTGGCTCTGACCCGCCAGGTACGGGTCAGGGGATCGGCCTGAGGCGTGATATCGCGTAACAGAGCTGAAGCATTGACCGTCGGGTCGCTGAGCAAGGCGACGCGGAATTCGGCCTTATCCGGTGAGGGGATCTCATCAGGCGCGGCAACATCAAACACCACATCGCGGGCTTCACCGGTCGCCAGCGTCAGCACCGACTGGCCTGCGCTGACAATCTGGCCCGCAGAGGCGCTGACCGCGGTAATGATGCCTTCCTTCGGCGAGAGAAGGCGGGTCCAGCCCAGGCTTTCCCGGGCGTTGCGCAGTGCCGCCTCGCTACTTTTCAGACGCGCGCTGGCGACAAGCCAGTCTGCACGGGCTGTGTCGAGTTGTGTGCGGGCTATAGCGCCGGTGGACATCAGCGTTTGCATTCTGTTGACGTTGAGCGCGGCAATCTGCGCTGAGGCTTTGGCACCCTCATAGTCAGCGGTGGCCGCGTCGAGCTGATTTTGTCCGGTGGTATTGTCGAGGGTCGCCAGCAGTTGCCCGGCGGTAACCCGATCGCCAATATCGACGACGCGCGTGAGGATCCTGCCCCCGGTACGGAAACTCAGCGTCGTCTCATCATGGGCATGGATCTCACCGGTTCTTTCCAGTGCTGGCAGCGTTTTCGCTGAACCCACCACACTGTAGCGTACCGCCCGCACGGGGGGCGGCGTGTTTTCGTGTTTATCGCCGCAACCGGTTAGCGGGAAGATAGCCAGGGCAAGTATCACCAGGGGAATAAAGTGTAGCCAGGAAAGGGTGCGCGCCACGCTGTATACATGATGCAGGCTGTGGCGGAGGGAGAGAATGAATTCGTCTGACATAACGCCGCTCCAGAAAAGGGATGGCGTTATTTAATCGGCTGTTCATCGAGAAAGATTCGATGTTGTGTCAAGGGTTTATCAAGAGCGGGAATTTTCCTCGTCACAAGCGCGCCAGGGCAGTTGGATGCGCACCAGAAGCCCTCCGGTTTCTGGTAATGACGCGCTAATACTTCCCCCATGCGCCTGACAAATCGCCTGCGCAATTGATAAACCGAGGCCGCTGCCACCGGAGTGCCGGGCGCGTGATTGTTCCTCGCGGCTAAATCGCTTAAACATGTCCGGTAAAAAGTGCTTTGATACACCCGGACCGTCATCGGCGAATTCGAGGGTGTACTGCCCCTGGGCATAATGCAGGGCCACCTCCAGATGGCCTCCCTCGCATCCGTAGCGGAGTGAATTCTCCATGAGGATCGTAAATACCTGTCCCATACGGAACGCATCGCCTCTGAAGGGGCATGCGCGCGGGTTACGCAACGTTATCGTAAAATTATGCGCATCGGCCTGCGGGGTTATCCAGTCTGCCCGCTCCTGAATCAGCTCATCCAGACG
Source organism: Enterobacter cloacae subsp. cloacae ATCC 13047 (assembly GCF_000025565.1). Lineage (NCBI taxonomy): Bacteria > Pseudomonadati > Pseudomonadota > Gammaproteobacteria > Enterobacterales > Enterobacteriaceae > Enterobacter > Enterobacter cloacae. Next base: position 2,293,591 of record NC_014121.1, on the reverse strand, counting down.
GAATTGCCTGTCTTCAAGCACAAGATTTCCCGCATCAGCCAAAGAGAGAAGGTGCAATTCATCGGTCAGCCGGTTGAGGTGCTGGAGCTGTTTCATCACCATCCCCAACTGCTCCGGGGTGGCGTCAAACACGCCGTCCATCATACCCTGCAAACGCCCAATGGCTGCCGTCAGGGGAGAGCGCAGCTCATGTGCCATGGCAACGTGCGAGGCGCGCAGCTCCTTTTCATAGCGAGCCAGTTGTCCGGTCATGGTATTAAAGTCAGCCGCAAAGCTGATCATTTCTGCGGGCGCATCTTTCACCAGCTCTGCCTGTCGGCCAAACTGTCCATCGGCCACATCTTTGGCCGCATCACGAAGACAGCTGAACTGCAGCGCCAGAGGACGTGCGTGCTTAAGTCCCATTACCACAATGAAGGGGATCATCACCAGCACCAGCAGAGCCACGGTGACCCAGTCAGCCGAGGCGATAGATGGGGTGGAATAACTGAGCCCCCACCAGCTGTCTACAATATCGTGAAAGCGGGCCGGGTTTGACTGCGGATTCTGGCTGAGCGTGAGAAACTCCTGCCGGACCGCTGCGGGCATTTTGCCCATTATCCAGTAGTTCTGCACGGCGTAACGCAGCCACATACAGGCTGCTATAACAATCACGCTGCCAATCGCCAGCGCCAGGATGCGCGCGCAAATCCAGCGCCAGAGGGAGGAATGACGGGTCTTTATCATGGCTGTCTGAACCTGTAACCCACGCCGCGAACGTTAACCAGCACGCCGGAAAGACCCGCGGCTTCGAGTTTTTTACGCAGGTTATAAATATGGGTATCCACCACCCGCTCCAGGGCCTCGCTTTCCGGCAAACAGTGCTCCAGTAAATATTGACGGGAAAAAGGACGCGAAGGTGAACGCATCAGCGTGGTCAGTAGCGAAAATTCCGTTGGGGTCAGATCCAGAACCCGCGGCGTGTTGTCATCATTGATGATGCTCGCCACAATGGCCGTGACATCCACCTCCAGCGTCTGCCAGCGAAGGATCTCTTCTTCGCGCGTGTTTTTATTGCTCCGGCGCAGCACCGCCTGCACCCGTGCCACGACTTCACCTGGATGATAGGGTTTAACGACATAGTCATCAGCCCCGTATCTCAACGCGCCGATGCGATCGGGCGTATCGCCCATAGCCGTCACCATGATAACGGGCACATCGCTTTTGCGACGCAGGCTGGCCAGCACCTCAGTTCCGTTGAGTCCGGGAAGCATGACATCCAGCAAGACAAGATCGGGTTTCCAGCGTTGCGCCATCTCCAGCCCGGCCAGCCCGTCCCCCGTGACGTTCACATCGTAATTTTCACGGCGTAAATAGGCTTCAAGTACGCCAGCCGCATCGGCATCATCTTCAATAATCAGCACTCTTCTGGACAACATCTGTTCACCTTGACCGTTTCTTAACACTATCCCGACTATTCATTGATTTAGCCAAATCATACTGCGCACAACGTAGAAGTGGAGACCAGTATGATAGCGAGAAAAAAAGCCCTGTATATGACCGTTCCGTTTCTGATGACGGCAGCATCCGGCGTACACGCCGATGAGGCACAAACGTCTTCCGACTATTTGACGATTGGGGCAGGAGGACGCTATGCGCCTCGTTATTCAGGCTCTGACAAGCAGGTATGGCAAGGGGTTCCTGTTTTACAGGTGCGCAAAGGTGCATTCTTTATTGATGCGCAGAAAGGCATTGGATATGACCTGCAAAATGACAGCGGCGTGTACCTTGAACATACGCTGGGTTACGACCTGGGGAGGGCGGACGAAAACGCCAGCTGGCGCGAGGGAGCGAATAATCTGAAAGGGATGGGAGAGATCGATACCAGCCTGAATACCGGGCTGGCGGTCGGCTGGCAAATCACTTCCTGGCTGAGTGTGGAAGGCAAAGCGACCCTGCCTGTAACGGACAGTCAGGGGGTAAACTACCAGGCCTCTGTTACGCTGCTCCCTCTACAAACCAGTCAGGACACGATTGCTTTTCAGTCTGCATCCCTGTTTGGCGACAGCCGTTACCTCAATACCTGGTATGGGGTCAGTCAGCAGCAGAGTCAGCGCTCCGGTTATAGCCGTTATTCAGCGCCCGGTGGATTCTACGGTATAGACAGCAGCCTGACATGGAGTCATCAGTTCGATACCCATTGGGGCACGGTACTGAGTGCCGACTACACCTGGCTTGGGGAGCATGCAAATAACAGTCCGATCGTATCGCGACGTAACGAAGGCGCTGTCACCGCCGCCATCACCTGGACATTCTAGTGTAGAGGTGAGAGATGCGATCTTCCTCGGCGTAGCCGGGGTAATCATTACGGCCATCTATGTCATTACCTGGTACGTCTATGTATACGGGTGAACAGAGCTGGCCGGAGCGAGAAAATTCCTGGAAGATTATTTCTTCTTGTTCATCATCGCTTTCAAATCAGCAAACGGATTAAAGGTGGCCACACCCACATCTTTTTGCGCGTCTTCTCCCGCGACAACGGTGGTGCCGTACTGATCCGCTTCGGTGTACTTCGAGTGTTCATGATCGTGGCAAAACAGGCATAACAGCTCCCAGTTACTGCCATCTTCCGGGTTATTGGTATGGTCGTGATCGATATGGTGAACCGTCAGTTCCCGAAGGTTGGAATAGACAAATTCCCGTGAGCAGCGCCCACAGACCCATGGATAAATTTTTAATGCTTTTTCACGGTAGCCGCTTTCCAGCCGCGCGTAGTTTTTAGGGATCAGAGCCATTGCCGGTTTTACCTGCCAGGAAAAGAGTGAGCGAAATTATATCCCATTATGGAACGCAATAGCGATCTGCTCAGGTCAGTCAATTTATTTGACGCTTTCCGTTAAATAAACGGCATTTATTGTTGCCCGGTAATGCGTAGAGTAGAAGAAACGCAACACATTCTCAGGATTACCCCTTATGAAAAAGATCGGATTTTTATCATTTGGTCACTGGACGCCGTCGCCACAGTCCGGTACCCGAACCGCAGCGGACACGCTGCTGCAGTCCATCGACCTGGCCGTGGCCGCTGAAGAGCTGGGTGCCGATGGCGCTTATTTCCGTGTGCACCACTTTGCCCGCCAGCTCAGTTCGCCGTTCCCCTTGCTTGCGGCGATAGGCGCAAAAACCAAAAACATCGAAATCGGTACCGGCGTGATCGACATGCGGTATGAAAACCCAATGTACATGGCGGAGGATGCCGGGGCGGCGGATCTGATCTCTGGCGGGCGTTTGCAGCTGGGAATTAGCCGCGGCTCGCCGGAGCAGGTGATTGATGGCTGGCGTCACTTTGGCTATGTCCCGCAGGAAGGGGAAAACGAATCGGATATGGCGCGTCGTCATACCGAGGTGCTGCTTGAGATGCTGCGCGGAGAAGGGTTTGCGAAACCAAACCCGCAACCGATGTTCCCGAACCCGCCGGGCCTGCTGCGCCTGGAGCCTCATTCCGAAGGTTTACGCGACCGCATCTGGTGGGGCGCCGGTTCAAATGCAACGGCGGTCTGGGCCGCAAAACTGGGCATGAACCTGCAAAGCTCAACGCTGAAAGACGATGAAACCGGCGAGCCGTTCCATATTCAGCAGGCAAAACAGATCCGCGCGTATCGTCAGGCCTGGGCTGAGGCGGGCCATACCCGTCAGCCGCGCGTGTCGGTGAGCCGCAGTATCTTTGCCCTGATGGACGATCGTGACCGGATGTATTTCGGGGCCAGCCGCAACGACAGCGATAGCGTGGGCTATCTGGATGAAAAAACGCGGGCGATTTTCGGGCGCAGCTATGCGGCAGAGCCCGACAAGCTGGTTGAACAATTGAAGCAGGACGACGCGATAGCCGAAGCGGATACCCTGTTACTGACCGTACCGAATCAGCTTGGCGTGGACTACAACGCGCATGTGATTGAGTCGATCCTCAAACATGTGGCGCCAGCAATGGGCTGGCGCGAGTAAGTTAACTGACGGGTTGCTCAGCCTCTGTGGCTCATATCGCTCAGCAGTACGGCGATACTTTGCCCGCCCGCCGTCTGCTCAAGCGCAATCTTGACGATGATGGTCAGCGGCACGGAGAGCAGCATGCCAACGGGGCCGAGCAGCCAACCCCAGAATATCAGGGACAAAAACACCACCAGGGTCGAAAGCCCAAGCCCGCGTCCCATCATGCGCGGTTCAAGAATGTTTCCGAAGACCAGGTTAATCACCAGATAACCGGCCAGCAGAATCAGGGCATCATACAAACCACTGAAAACCAGCACCTGCAGAACAGGCGGGATGGCCGCCAGCACGGAACCGATGTTGGGAATATAGTTAAGCGCAAAGGCGAGCAGTCCCCAGACGAACGCAAACCGCACATCCAGCGCAACCAGCATGCCCCAGACAACGCACCCGGTGACGAGACTGATCGCCGTTTTCAGCACCAGATAGCGGGAAACACTGTCCAGTGCACGCTGAATCGCGCCCATGCCTTCCACCGGCCGAACCATTATATGCTGTAGTTTGGCAGGCAGTTGCGGCACCTCCAGCAGCATAAACACCACGGTTAAAAACAGCAGGAAAATAGAGGTCATGGCGTTGGAGAGTTGCGCCAGCAGGCTGGTGACGAGGGTCATGGCTGCGTTGGGGTCGATATACTTCAGCAGTTCCTCCACGGAGACCTCAATGCCCGCGCGCTGCAGCCAGGGTTCAATCTGCAACAGCGGTATCACCAGCGACGAGCGGTATTTCGGCAGCGTGCGCGCTAGTTCATTCAGGGATGTGCCCAGATAAGCGACCAGCAGCACCATCGCGATAATAATGATGCTGATGAGCAGGGTGATCGCCAGCACGCGCGGTATGCGTATCCGCACCATGCGCTGAACCAGCGGGTTAAGGATCACTGCAATAAACAGCGCCAGAATAAAAGGCACGATAATATCGGCGGCAAAACGAACGCCCGTCAGGATGATCACCAGCATACCGAGCATGATGACAATCTTGAGGCCGTTCAGGGTAATGATGGGTTTAGCCATGGCAATTCCTGCGTATTTTTTTATTTATAATAAAGGCGAAAGGCGTTTAATAAACTAACCGAAGTCAAACGGCCTCGGTAAAGAATTGAAAAGACTTTGAGTAAAATCCTAGCTTATGGTACAAATTTAGCGTGTTTAACTACCGAGGACAATTTTGATCCGCAAAGACGAGAAGCAACACCGCGGATAATTGTAATTTTATGGACAATTTGTTCAGGACGTATTCTTCAAACCATACTGCTGTATTCTCCACCTCTTTCTTCCTTCTGTCCGGTGAGCAACACTGGCGCAACGCGCTATAGTCACGTCTTCTGCCTGAGCTGGCGCCATGCGCTTAGCTATCTGATTTAATTTCCTTTTTTGGGTTTGCTGTTCGCAGCGAGCCGCGATGGATTATATTCTCAAGCAGGAGAAAAACATGTTTTACTGGATTTTATTAGCCCTGGCTATTCTCGCTGAAATTACCGGCACGCTGTCTATGAAATGGGCAAGCGTCAGCGATGGCAATACCGGTTTTATTTTAATGCTGGTGATGATTTCGCTTTCCTATATTTTCCTCTCGTTTGCTGTGAAGAAAATCGCGCTGGGGGTGGCTTATGCCCTCTGGGAAGGTATCGGTATTTTGTTGATTACGCTGTTCAGCGTTTTGTTATTTGACGAAACCTTATCAACAATGAAGATCGCCGGATTGACGACGCTGGTAGTCGGGATTGTGCTGATTAAATCGGGTACACGTAAACCGACAAAACCGCAGAAGGAGCAGACCCATGCAGCAGTTTGAATGGATCCACGCGGCCTGGCTGGGGTTCGCCATTGTTCTGGAAATTCTGGCGAACGTGTTTCTGAAATTCTCTGATGGTTTTCGCCGTAAAGTTTACGGTCTGATGTCGATTGCCGCTGTGCTGGGGGCGTTTAGCGCCCTGTCTCAGGCGGTCAAAGGTATCGATCTGTCTGTGGCCTATGCCCTGTGGGGCGGGTTTGGTATTGCCGCGACCCTGGCAGCAGGGTGGGTGCTCTTCGGCCAACGGTTAAATAATAAAGGCTGGATCGGCCTGGTATTGCTGCTGGCCGGTATGATTATGATAAAACTCGCCTGATGACGTCAGGCGAGGCGGCGCTGGCCTGTTATTGTGCCAGCGCTTCCAGCTTGTCGCGAAAACCGGTCACCGAGAGAGCACGGTTATCCGCGCGCCATCGGTCTTTGGCCGCCGGGGCCGAACTTTGCACACCAATCAACTGCCAGCCGTTATCCGTTTTCAGCATCAGCGGTGAGCCACTGTCGCCCGGTAACGTATCGCACTGGTGAGAGAGCACGCTGTTTTGCGCCCAGCCGGTCACAATGCAGTCGGTGTGGGTATACAGCGTATCCAGATGATCGACCGGATAACCGGATTGCGTCACCTTGCGATCGACGGCTTTCAGCGCGGCGGTCAGCGCGGCTTTATCGCCATCAAACAGGGGCAGAGGAGTGATTCCAGAAGGCGGGTAGCGCAAAATGATGAGACCGAAATCCCAGGAGGCCGCAGCGGGCGGGACTATCCAGCCGTCGCCGTCCGGTTTCAGGCGCTTACCCAGCGAAGGGTCAACCCGGCCTTCAATCCCGTGAATTTCATAGCGCCACATCCCTTTCTGAGACACAAATCGCAGTACCACGGCTTTGTCGGGTTTGCCGTCCGGCGGCGTCAACAGGCAATGGCCTGCGGTCAGGGCAAGCTGAGGGGTAATCAGCGTGGCGGTGCATAAGTTACCGCTGGCGGTTTCCAGTTGCCCGATGGCATCCCACGGGGCCTGGGTAGGATCGGCGACACGCGTACGATCATCATGACCGAAAAACAGCGTTTTAAGCTCTTTCGCGCTAATGGTGTCATCATCGCCATCATCCGCATGCGCGAATCCAGAAAAAAGAGCAAACGTTCCCAGTAATAACACAACAGATTTACGCATATCACACTCTGGTGGGGGTAATTATGATTATTAAAAGTGAACCCTATGAAAATACTATAGACGGGACAGCGCTAAAGTGGGAGTAAAATCAGCGTGCTACGATCAGGAAAGATAAAACTGGCTTGCGATGAGCGCGCATAAAATAAGCAGGATAAGGATCAACTCAAACCGATAGCGTCGCAGCATACGCCCTCCGGATAAAAAAACGGCGCTGTATTGAAAGGTTCAGCGCCGGTTTACCAACGTGCCCCGAAGGGCACGGTTTAGCTTGTACTCTTACGCAGCTGGCTGAGCAGCTGGTTTAGCAGCTTCGTGTTTTACTGCTTTTTTGTGATGCTTTTTAGCGGCCTGAGCTTTCTGCTCTACAGCGGGTTTAGTCGCTTTTTTGTGGTGCTTTTTGGCGGCCTGTGCTTTCTGCTCAACAGCAGGTTTAGCGGCGTCTTGTTTTACGGCTTTTTTGTGGTGCTTTTTAGCCGCCTGCGCTTTTTGCTCAGCAGCAGGTTTAGCAGCTTTGTGATGTTTCTTGTGGTGTACCGTTTTTGCCGGTGCAGCGGTGGTTGCAGCAGGTGCAGCGGCAGCTGGAGCAGTTGCAGTAGTCTCAGCAGCGAACGCAGCAGAAGACAGACCCATAGCAGCGGCAACAACCAGAGCTAATACTTTATTCATGTTCATACCCTCGAATTTGGTTTTTCATTTAACCCCACTGCGGGGCCGTTGAAATAACTATATCCCTGTAAATTCGGGGTTTCCGTGAGTGATTGGTATCGGCGTGTAACAGTTTGTACAACGCCGGGGGCTTTCCCCGGCGTGGGTCATTACAGGTAACGCGAGGTCAGGTGTTCACGGAAGTAGCGGATATTCAGATCTTCTCCCGTCGCCTGGGTGATCAGCTGTGATGTGGTAAACCGGCTGCCGTGTTGCCAGACGTTCTGGCGCAGCCAGTCAAACAGGGCCGACAGATCCCCTTCAGCGATAGAGGCCTGCAGACCTGGCAGCGCCGTTTTCGCGGCATGGAACAGTTGCGCGGCGTACATCGCCCCCAGCGTATAAGACGGGAAGTAACCGAATCCGCCGTCGGTCCAGTGGATATCCTGCATACAGCCGTTGCGGTAGTTGTCTTTGGTGGATAACCCGAGCCACGCCTGCATTTTCTCATCCCACAGGGCCGGGATGTCCTCCACCTCGATATCGCCATTGATCAGCGCCCGCTCAATCTCATAGCGCAGCACCACGTGTGTCGGGTAGCTCACCTCGTCAGCATCGACGCGGATATAGCCCGGCTTCACGCGCTGGTTCCAGGCGATAAAGTTCTCTTCGCTAAACGCCGCCTGGCTGCCAAAACGGGCATGAACGGCAGGGAGGAGATGTTTCAGGAACGCCTCGCTGCGGCCAAGCTGCATCTCAAAGAACAGACTCTGGGATTCGTGGATTGCCGTTGAACGCGCCAGGGCAACGGGCTGACCGGCCCACGCGCGCGGCAGGTTCTGTTCGTAGCGCGCGTGTCCGGTTTCGTGGATCACGCCAAACAGGGCGCTGAGGAGTTCATCTTCGTCATACCGCGTGGTAATGCGCACATCTTCCGGCACGCCGCCGCAGAACGGGTGCGCGCTCACGTCCAGACGACCGCCGTTGAAATCGAAGCCGAGCATCTTCATGGCTTCCAGCCCCAGCTCACGCTGCGTTGCCGTCGGGAAGGGGCCCTGAGGCGGAACGAATGTCTGCCTGGCCTGCTTGTCGACCACGTTTGCCAGCAGATCCGGCAGCCACGACTTCATGTCGGCAAAGAGCACGTCCAGACGCGCGCTGGTCATGTCTGGCTCAAAAATATCCAGCAGCGCATCGTAAGGTGAGCAACCTTTTGCCTCCGCGCGCAGACGCGCCTCTTCACGGCTGAGTTTTACCACCTCTTTCAGATTGGCGGAAAAGCCTTGCCAGTCATTGGCCGGACGCTGGGTACGCCAGGCGTGCTCACATTTGCTGCCCGCCAGCGATTTGGCTTCCACCAGCGATTCCGGCAGCAGCGAGGCCTGCTGATATTGACGCGTCATTTCACGCAGGTTGGCCTGTTCGACGTCATTCAAATCTTCACCTGCCGCTGCAGCCAGCCATTCACCCACTTTTTTGTCGGTCAGGATCTGATGTTGCAGGACGCTCATCTCCGCCAGCGCTTCACCGCGCGCGGCGCTGCCACCGGGCGGCATCATGGTGAACATGTCCCAACTGGCGATGGAGGAGAGATGCGAGAAGCGGGAGAGACGCTGGAAGGTTTTCACAAGTGACTGATAGACGGATGTTTTTTGCAATTCTTATTTCCTCTTGCCAGGGATGTGTTTCAGGGAGCATACAATGAAACAGACCAAATTCCCCAGCATTTCCCACACGGAGGAAATCTAAGCCGATCTCCTCCGTTGAAACCGTCTCCGGAATGCCGGGAGACGGTTTTCGGTGGTTACTTAGGTCTTATCACGCATAACCTGTTGCAAGATCGCCAGCGCCTGGGTGAACTGGGCATCCGGAATGGTCAGCGGATAAAGGAAGCGGATCACGTTGCCGTACTGGCCGCAGATCAATAACAGCAGGCCCTGGGCGAGTGCCTTTTGCTGGATCGCCTGCGCGATGGCGGCCGAGGGTGCACGGCTCTCGGGATCAAAAAACTCCGCCGCAATCATCGATCCTCTTCCCCTTATCGCCACGAGCGCAGGGAAGGTGCCCTGAATCTCTTCCAGGGTGGCTTTCAGTCGATCGCCCAGATGCCGGGCGCGGGCGCACAGTGACTCGTTGTCGATAATATTCAGCACCGCGTGCGCGGCGGCCACCGCCAGCGGGTTGCCTGCATAGGTCCCCCCCAGACCGCCGGGCGCCGGCGCGTCCATGATTTCGGCGCGACCCACCACGCCGGACAGCGGCATTCCGCCTGCCAGGCTTTTCGCCATCGTCATCAGGTCGGGCTTGTCCGCGTAGTGTTCCATGGCAAACAGTTTCCCCGTACGGGCGAAACCGCTCTGTACTTCGTCGGCAATCATCACGATCCCGTGTTCATCACAGATACGGCGGATGGCGGCCACCAGATCTGGCGGGGCGACGTTGAATCCGCCTTCACCCTGAATGGGTTCAAAAATAATCGCCGCTACCTGTTTCGCCTCAATGTCTGCTTTGAACAGACGTTCTATCGCCGTGATGGCATCCTGCGTCGTGATGCCGTGCAGCTCCGAGGGATAGGGCACGTGATAAACCGACCCCGGGAAGGGGCCAAATCCCAGCTTATAAGGCGCGACCTTGCCGGTTAATGCCATGGTCATATAGGTTCGGCCGTGAAAGCCTCCTCCGAAGGCAATCACGCCCGGTCTGCCGGTGTGGGCCCGGGCGATTTTAATGGCATTTTCCACCGCTTCCGCGCCCGTTGTGAAGAATGCCGTTTTGGCCGGGCTCTGCACCGGAGCCAGCTCGTTAAGTTTTTCGGCTAATGAAACGTAGCTTTCATACGGCACAATCTGGTAGGCCGTGTGGGTGAACTGGTGAAGCTGTTTTTCCACTGCGGCCACCAGTTCAGGATGACGATGGCCGGTATTCAGTACCGCGATCCCGGCGGCGAAATCAATATAGTCGTTGCCTTCCACGTCGGTAAGCGTGGCATTCTCCGCCGTGCGGGCAAAGAAATCACACATTACGCCTACGCCGCGCGGGGTGGCAGAAAGTCTACGCTGATGAAATTCCTGGTTACTCATGTCAGATACCCTTTTGTCGAAACGCTCATACGCCAAGACGATCGCGCAGGCTGTAATACGCCGCGCCCATCGCCGTGAATGGAATCCGCAGGCTGCGACCGCCCGGGAAGGGGTAGTGCGGAAGGTTGGCAAACGCATCAAAGCGCTCAGCGTCACCGCGCAACAGTTCCGAAATCAGCCGTCCGGCCAGGTGGGTGCAGGTGACGCCGTGGCCGCTGTAGCCCTGCATGTAATAGATGTTTTTATCCAGACGACCAAACTGCGGCATGCGCGACAGGGTCAGCAGGAAGTTGCCCGTCCAGCGGTAGTCGATTTTGACGCCAGCCAGCTGTGGGAAGGTTTTCAGCAGCTTTGGCATCACCAGACGCTCGACATCGTCCGGATCGCGCGCGCCATAGACGACGCCACCGCCGTACAGCAGGCGGTTGTCGGCGGTAAGACGGTAGTAATCCAGCAGGTAGTTACAATCTTCCACGCAGTAGTTATTGGGGATCAGCGTGCGGACGACCGCTTCCGGCAGCGGGGCGGTGGTCACAACCTGAGTGCCGCAAGGCATGCTGCGTTTTGCCAGTTCCGGTTCTATCTTGTCGCCCAGGTAGGCATTCCCGGCGACGATCACGTAGCGGGCCGTCACCTGGCCATGCTGTGTGCTTACCACAGCCGGGCTGGTGTGCTGAATGGCGGTCACCGGGGACTGTTCATACACCCGCCCGCCGTTCAGGCGAATCGCGTCCGCTTCGCCGATCGCCAGGTTCAGTGGGTGAATATGCCCCCCGCTGCGGTCCAGCAGCGCGCCGGTATAGCGTTCGCTGTCGACCTCCCGGCGGATGGCACTGGCGTCCAGCAACTCCAGCTGTGTGTTGCCGTAGCGTTCCCAGTTGGCTTTTTGCTCCTCCAGCGTCTCAAGTTGCTTATGGTTTAGCGCCACAAACAGTCCGCCGGGACGATAGTCGCACTGGATTTGATAGCGCTGGATACGCTCCCGGATGATCTCCCCGCCTTCAAACATCATGCTCCCGAGGACTCTGGCGGCATCGGGTCCGTAGTTTTTCTCAATCACGTCGATATCGCGGCTGTAAGAGTTAACCAGCTGGCCGCCGTTGCGTCCGCTGGCTCCAAAGCCGATGCGCGCCCCTTCAAGGAGCACCACGTCGTAGCCCATTTCGGCGAGATGCAGCGCGGAGGAGAGGCCGGTATAGCCGCCGCCCACCACGCACACGTCACAGCTGATCGACTCGTTAAGCGTCGGGAAAGGTTCGTAAGCGTTCGCGCTGGCCGCGTAGTAGCTGGTGGTATGTTCGGTCATGATTGAGACTCCAGGGCAATCCAGATGGTTTTCAGTTCGGTAAATTTTTCCAGCGCGTGCAGGGACTTATCGCGACCGTTGCCGCTCTGCTTATAGCCGCCAAAGGGTACGGTCATATCGCCGTCGTTATAGTTATTGACGAAGACCGAGCCTGCTTTCAGACGGCGGCTCATGCGGTGCGCGCGGGAAAGATCGCGGGTCCATACCGCCGCGCCAAGCCCATATTCACTGTCGTTGGCCAGCGTTAAGGCTTCTTCTTCGGTTTTAAAACGGGTGACGACCAGCACCGGCCCGAAAATCTCTTCCCGACACAGCGGGGAGGCAGGATCGATGTCGACAAAAATGGTGGGACCGACTGCACAAGGCCATGCTTGTTCCCGCCCGTCCAGCAGCAGCGTCCCTTTTCGGGTTCCCTCGCGAATAAACGTGTGGACGGTATAGGCATGTGCAGCGTCGATGAGCATGCCCATCGTGCTGTCAGGGTTGAGCGGATCGCCCGGCTGCCAGTGACGGGCCTGCGCTTTTAGCTTTGCCAGAAAGTCGTCGGCGATGCTGTCTTCGAGCAGCAGGCGGGTACCGGCGATACAGACTTGCCCCTGGTTATAAAAAATCCCGGCGGCGGTTGCGCTCACGGCTTTGTCCAGGTCCGGACAGTCGGCAAAGATAATGTTGGCGCTCTTGCCGCCCGCCTCCAGCCAGACGCGCTTCATGTTGCTTTCTCCCGCGTCCTTCAACAGCTGCTTGCCGGTACGGGTAGAGCCGGTAAAGGTCAGCACCTCGACTTCTGGATGCAGTGCCAGCGCCTGGCCCGCTTCGTGGCCGTAACCGCTTATCACATTCAGCACGCCGTCCGGCAGGCCCGCCTCTTTCGCCAGCCCGGCCAGCCGCAGGGCGGTGAGTGGCGATTTCTCCGACGGTTTCAATACCACGCTGTTGCCCGCGACCAGTGCCGGGCCCAGCTTCCAGCAGGCCAGCAGCAGCGGGAAGTTCCAGGGAACGATGGCCGCAACCACCCCGATCGGCTCGCGCACGATCATCGCCAGTTCGCCCGGCCCCGTAGGCGCCACTTCGCCGTAGACTTTATCCGCCGCTTCGGCGTACCAGCGAATGGCACGAGCCGCGCCGGGAATATCGTCGCGCAGGCTGTGGCGGATGGGTTTACCGGTGTCCAGTGTTTCCAGTAAGGCCAGCTCTTCGCCGTGGCGTTCCATTAAATCGGCAAGCTTATTGAGCACGGCCTTGCGCTGCGCCGGAGACGCCTGCGACCAGTCACCGCGCTCAAATACCTCACGCGCCGCCTGAACTGCACGGTCCACGTCCGCCTGCTTGCCCCGGGCCACGTTCGCCAGCGTCTGTTGTGTCGCGGGATTGACGGTTTCAAACGTGGCATTATCGGCGGCGTCACAATAGGCACCGTTAATAAATAACCGGGTCTCAATGGCGCTGTTTTTTGCTTTATCCTGCCAGTAAGTCAGGTGCTGAAAATGCATATTCACTCCTTTCTTTCGCAATCAGATAAATAAGGTCATGGCCGTTTCAGGCAATACGAAGCCGTGAGGCATCCCGGGAATTAACCCGTTGAATGCCGACATTGATCGTTTTTATTTGTCCCGGCGTAAGCGCACTTACGCCGGGACTGAGTGGTAATTAGAACGTGGTGGGGGTGTGGGCACTGATAATGCGGCAGATGCCTGCCGAGGTGTTGCTGAAGCTGTGCGGTATGCCGGTATTAATGGCATAGCTTTGCCCCGCAACCAGGTGATAAGGCTGGCCATTAATGGTCAGCACTATTTCACCTTCCAGTATCGTACCGATCTCCTCACCCTGGTGTTTGATCCTCTCTCCGGTCGTGGTTCCTGGCTGGTAAGTTTCAAAAATCATCGCCAGCGTACGGTTCGGATTTCCGTTATGAACCAGCTTCATCGAAACCCCCTGACTGCCTATTTCGATAAGGTCTTCCTGATTAATAACCACCTGCGGTTCATCAGGTTTTTCCGGTTCCGAAAAGAATTCCGAGAGCGACAGCCCATAAACTTTCAGCAGCTTTTGCAGCGTACTGATGGCAGGACTGACTTTGTCCTGCTCAATGGTGCTGATGGCACTGTGTGTTAACCCAGACAGTTCGGCGGCACGCCGCTGCGAGAGACCCAATTGCTGACGGATCTCAGACAGACGTTTCCCTGGCGCCAGTCCGTCATCGCTCATAGTTGCATTTCCTTTACGGTAGTGGTCAAAGCCGTTGCTTCTCGGCAATGTGGCTTTGACAGGCGGTGATAAAACCTTCAAACAACATGCGTGACAGGGCGTACTCGCTGCTGTTCCATTCGGGGTGCCATTGCACGCCGAGGGCAAAAGGGTGGTCATGAACGCTGACCGCTTCGACGAGCCCGTCCGTCGAGCGGGCCTCCACGCGAAGCCGTGGTCCTAACGTTCGTGCACCTTGCCCCGTGTAACGAGTTTACCCAAAATGTGTTACAGCCTGGTATTAATTGAGACAGCAGTCCTCCCTCCTGAACCTGAACTTCATGAGAAGGGGCGTATTGTAGCTCAACCGGCAGTTCAGGATCTTCCCGGTGCTCAAGCAGGTCGTTCTGCTCGAACAGGCGGCGATACAGCGTCCCTCCCGTGGCAACAACCATTTCCTGCAGCCCCCGGCAGATGGCGAAAATGGGGATGCGCCTTTCGAGCGCGGCAGCAATCAGCGCCATACTCAGAAGATCTCGCCCGGGATCGGCGTCAGGCTCATCGCCGTTTTCACCATAAAGGTGCGGCTGCACGTTACTTGGGCTGCCCGGCAGGTAAATTCCGTCCAGGGTTGGCAGCAGAGCGGTAATAAGCTCTGGCTCTGCCAGCGCATGCGGTAAGGCAACAGGTAAGCCCCCCGCGTTAATAATGGCATTCAGGTACTTTTCTTGCAGGGTCTGGGTCTCGTGACCCTTAAGCCTGTTTCTGCACATCACCACGCCAATAACTGGCTTGTTCATTATATTTTCCATGATCGCCCTCACAAAGTGGACTAAATTTAGGCCATTCTCGCCTGTGAAACGGCCTTTTCGTTCAATATTTTCTCAATCTAGCAACGAGATCTGCCTTTTGCAAACTTAATTTAACATTTGACAAACAATTTGTTTGCATACAGATTCGATAGTGTGGACATTATATTTGACAGTCCAGAGCAGCGAACGCAAATCCCAAAAACGGTGGTAAATCATGGAAACCAATATCGTAGAAGTTGAGAACTTTGTGCAGCACACGGATGAGAGGCGGGGCAGCGCCTTTACGCAGGAAGTGAAGCGCTATTTAGAAAAGTATCCTGACACCCAGTTTATTGATGTCCTCCTGACCGACCTGAACGGCTGTTTTCGCGGCAAACGCATCCCGGTTGCCGGACTGAGCAAACTTGAAAAAGGCTGCTATTTCCCGGCATCGGTTTTCGCCATGGACATTCTGGGTAACGTTGTGGAAGAGGCAGGGCTGGGGCAGGAGTTGGGCGAGCCGGACTGTATCTGTGTGCCGGTGCCGGGCACCCTGACACCCTCCGCCGCCGACCCGGAGTACATTGGTCAGGTGCAGCTCACCATGGTCGATGAAGATGGCGCTCCCTTTGACGTTGAGCCGCGGAACGTACTCAACCGACTCTGGCAGCAGCTGCGCCAGCGCGGTCTGTTCCCCGTGGTAGCGGTAGAGCTGGAGTTCTATTTACTTGACCGTAAACGCGATGCCGACGGCTATCTGCAACCACCCTGCGCGCCGGGCACCGACGTGCGTAACACGCAGAGTCAGGTCTACTCGGTTGATAATCTCAACCACTTTGCTGACGTGCTGAATGACATTGACGAACTGGCGCAGCTGCAGTTGATCCCCGCCGACGGGGCAGTGGCTGAAGCCTCCCCGGGCCAGTTTGAGATTAACCTGCACCATACGGAAAACGTGCTGGATGCCTGCGATGATGCGCTGGCGTTAAAACGTCTCGTCAGGCAGATGGCGGAAAAACACAAGATGCACGCCACGTTTATGGCAAAGCCGTATGAAGAACATGCGGGCAGCGGGATGCATATCCACATCAGCATGCAAAACAACAGAGGCGAAAACGTGTTCGCAGACGCCAGCGGTGAGGATTCCGCGCTGCTGAAACGCGCGCTGGCCGGGATGATCGATCTGATGCCAGCGTCCATGGCGCTGCTGGCGCCGAACGTCAACTCCTACCGCCGTTTCCAGCCGGGAATGTACGTGCCGACGCAGGCGTCATGGGGACACAATAATCGCACGGTTGCCCTGCGTATCCCCTGCGGCGATCGCCATAACCATCGGGTCGAATACCGGGTGGCGGGAGCAGACGCGAATCCGTATCTGGTGATGGCGGCGATTTTTGCCGGCATTTTACACGGGCTGGATAACGATTTACCCCTGCAGGAAGAAGTTGAAGGCAATGGTCTGGAGCAGGACGGATTGCCGTTCCCGATTCGTCAGAGCGATGCGCTGTGGGAGTTTATGCAAAACGATCACCTTCGCGAGCGACTGGGCGAACGTTTCTGCCACGTCTATCACGCCTGCAAAAATGATGAGTTACTGCAGTTCGAACGCCTGATTACCGAAACTGAAATCGAGTGGATGCTGAAAAACGCCTGATGACGTGCCCCGGTCAGGGGCCGCTTTGTTTCATTGCATACGTATCACCAAACGGCCTGCGCGGAGCCTGGCCGAACTGTTCGCTGGCACGCCAGCTATCTCCCGGGAGTCGCGTTATGGAGCGCAGGCGGCACAGGGACTTTCTTAACGACACTGTGTGACGAGGTAGGAAATGATGCAGATGTTCAACTATCCGCAGGGCGAAGGGGGCCAGTCAGGCGCCTGCTTTGAGTGCGAGCGAGAGACGCTGCGCTGGTACGATCGCGTATGTTCTTTACAACTTCCCCCTTTGCTAAGCAGGTTTGCGTTAAGGTCAACGCGATTGCAAACCACGGTAAGCATGGGGGGGATGGTCTATGGCGACTAACACATCTCTTGATTCGCCGGGCATGGCCGGAAGAACCCGGCTGCGCAGTTCCCTCAAGCTCTGGCAGGTGGTGATGATGGGGCTGGCTTACCTCACCCCCATGACCGTGTTTGATACCTTCGGCATTGTGTCCGGTATCAGCAATGGCCACGTGCCCGCCTCGTATCTCCTGGCGCTGGCGGGCGTCATGTTTACCGCCATCAGCTACGGCAAACTGGTACGACAGTTCCCGGAAGCGGGCTCTGCGTACACCTACACGCAGAAATCGATCGGACCCCATCTGGGTTTTATGGTCGGCTGGTCATCGCTGCTGGACTATCTCTTCCTGCCGATGATCAACGTGCTGCTGGCGAAAATCTACCTTTCCGCATTGTTCCCGGAAGTCCCGCCGTGGGTGTGGGTGGTAGGGTTTGTGACGATCCTGACGCTGGCGAACCTGAAGAGTGTTAATTTGGTCGCCAACTTTAACACCCTGTTTGTGCTGGTGCAGATCGCCATCATGGTGGTGTTTGTCATACTCGTGGTGCATGGCCTGCACAAGGGGGAGGGCGTGGGCACCGTCTGGTCGTTGCAGCCGTTTATCAGCGAGAACGCACATCTGATCCCGATTATTACCGGCGCGACTATCGTCTGCTTCTCTTTCCTCGGGTTTGACGCGGTCACCACGCTGTCGGAAGAGACGCCAAACGCGGCGCGGGTTATTCCCAAAGCCATTTTCCTGACCGCACTGTATGGCGGGCTGATATTCATTGTTGCCTCGTTTTTCATGCAACTCTTCTTCCCGACGATTGCGCGCTTCAAGAACCCGGACGCCGCGCTGCCGGAAATTGCGCTGTACGTGGGTGGCAAGCTCTTCCAGTCGGTGTTTCTGTGTACCACGTTTGTGAATACGCTCGCTTCAGGCCTGGCTTCACACGCCAGCGTCTCACGCTTATTGTATGTGATGGGGCGTGACAACGTCTTTCCGGAGCGGGTGTTTGGCTACGTGCATCCGAAATGGCGTACTCCGGCCCTGAACGTCATTATGGTAGGGATAGTGGCGCTGTCGGCCCTGTACTTTGACCTCGTGACCGCGACGGCGCTGATCAACTTTGGCGCGCTGGTGGCGTTTACGTTTGTTAATCTCTCGGTGTACAACCATTTCTGGCGGCGTAAGGGGCTGAACAAAACGTGGAAAGATCGGTTCCACTATCTCCTGCTGCCACTCATTGGTGCCGTAACGGTCGGCGTGCTGTGGATAAACCTCGAAGCGACGTCCCTGACGCTTGGCCTCATCTGGGCGGCACTGGGGGTCCTTTATCTGACATGGCTGACGCGCCGTTTCCGAAAACCGCCTCCGCAGTTTGAAGCCGCTAAGATAGAGCAGGCCTGGGATTCCTGAATGTAAAAACGGCACCAGTACGCTGGTGCCGTTTATCTGGATCGCTCGTCTTACCGGATATCAGCCCGCATGCGGATTATCTCAGACGTTTATGAAGACTGGCGCCTACCAGCAGTGCCCCGCAGAGCATCAGCGCGATAAACCCGCCCACGCCGTTCCAGCCGTAGTTGTGCCAGAATACGCCGCCCAGCGTCCCGGCGAAGCTGGAGCCAAGATAATAGCTAAACAGATACAAAGAGGATGCCTGGCCTTTGGCGCGACGGGCACGCGGGCCAATCCAGCTGCTGGCGACGGAATGCGCGGCGAAGAAACCGGCAGAGAAGAGCAGCATTCCGGTGAAAATCAGCCACAGGGACGAGAAGAGCGTCAGCAAAAGGCCCAGCAACATCACGGCGGTTGAGACCAGCATCACCGGCCCACGGCCATAGCGGGCGGTCATCGCTCCGGCTTTTGGCGAGCTCCAGGTCCCGGTCAGATACGCCACGGAGAGCAGGCCCACCACCGCCTGGCTCAGATGCCACGGCGAAAGCATCAGACGATAGCCAATATAGTTAAACAGCGTGACGAACGATCCCATCAGCAGGAAGCCGGTCAGGAACAGCCGCGGCAGCCCTTTATCCCGCCAGTGCAGGCGGAAGTTGATAAACAGCGTTTTCGGACGCAGGGAGGTGGGGCGGAAGTGGCGTGATTCCGGCAGAATTTTCCAGAACATCAGCGCAGAGGCCAGTGCAAAGCAGCCAATCACCGCCAGCGCAATGCGCCAGTTAAAGAAGTCTGTAAACACGCCGCTCAGCAGGCGTCCGCTCATACCGCCAATGGAGTTCCCGCTGATGTACAGCCCCATGGAGAACGCGACAAAGCTCGGGTGGATCTCTTCGCTGAGATAGGTCATCCCGACCGCCGCCACGCCGCTCAGGGATAACCCGATGAGCGCGCGCATCATCAGGATCCCGTGCCAGCTGGTCATCATGGTGGAGAGCAACGTACAAACCGACGCCAGCATCAGCGCGGTCACCATCACCTGTTTACGCCCAATGGCATCAGAGAGAGGGCCGGTAAAAAGCAGGCCGACAGCCAGCATCCCGGTTGAAATAGAGAGAGAAATACTGCTGCTGGCCGGTGAGACGCCAAACTCATGTGACAGCACGGGAAGGATAGGCTGAACGCAGTAGAGCAGGGCAAAGGTTGCCAGACCGGCTGAGAACAGCGCCAGCGTGACGCGCATAAATTGGGAGGTACCACGTTTAATAAACTGCGCCGGCTGAGAAGCTGCGGGTAAATCATCGATATCGCGTGCCGGTTCGATATCAACGGTAGATGTACGACTCACACATGTTCCTTGCTTAAACATCCCCGTGGTTTCTGGTGACGGGTATGACCACCTCTTCAGGGTAGGAAAATGTAAATATTCTGTCTAATATATTAATAATCTCAAATGATACATATAAAATATGAATATCGAACTGCGTCATTTACGCTACTTTGTCGCGGTGGCAGAAGAACTCCATTTTGGCCGCGCCGCCGCGCGCCTGAACATCTCGCAGCCGCCGCTTAGTCAGCAAATTCAGATCCTGGAGCAGCAGATTGGCGCCCGTCTTCTCGCCCGCACCAACCGTAGCGTGAGCCTGACGGCGGCAGGCAGGCAATTTCTGGCCGACAGCCAACAAATTCTGAGCATGGTTGACGACGCCGCCGCCCGCGCAGAGCGGCTCTACCTGGGGGAAGCCGGTGAATTGCGCATCGGGTTTACCTCGTCAGCCCCGTTTATCAGCGCCGTCTCGCAAACCCTGTCGTCGTTTCGCCGTGACTTCCCGGACGTGCATATTCAGACGCGCGAAATTAATACCCGGGAACAAATAGCTCCGCTGAATGAAGGGGCGCTGGATTTAGGGCTGATGCGCAACACTCAACTGCCGGACTCGCTGGCGTGGCAGGTGATCCTGCGCGAGCCGCTGATGGCGATGATCCCGCGCGATCACCCCCTGGCGTCGAAGCCTGCCGTCACGCTGGCGGAGCTGGCGAAAGAGCCGTTTGTCTTTTTCGACCCGCAGGTGGGAACCGGTCTGTATGACGATATTCTGGGCCTGATGCGCCGCTACGATCTCGCCCCGGTCATTACCCAGGAGGTAGGAGAGGCGATGACAATAATAGGCCTGGTCGCCGCCGGGTTGGGGGTTTCTATTCTCCCGGCCTCTTTTAAACGGGTACAATTGCGTGAAATGTGCTGGGTTCCGCTTGCCGAAGACGACGCGGTATCGGAGATGTGGCTGGTGTGGTCCAGACATCATGAACAGAGCAATGCGGCACAGCGTTTTAAAAAGCAGCTTATCACCGCCTCTGCCGGGCGATATTTATAGGGAAAAATGGGCAAAAATGTGCAGTAAATCACATGGCTAAGTAAATATTTGACGACGGCCATGCAAGTGCTTCACCATAGCCCAAAGTTTATTTCGAAGCTCGAAAATAAGGGAGTACGAGGTGGTTGCTGATAGTCAGCCAGGGCATATTGATCAGATTAAGCAGACCAACGCTGGCGCGGTATATCGCCTGATTGATCAGCTTGGTCCGGTTTCGCGTATCGATTTGTCGCGCCTGGCCCAACTGGCTCCCGCCAGTATTACCAAGATTGTTCGCGAAATGCTGGAAGCCCACCTGGTTCAGGAGACGGAGATTCAGGAGCCGGGGAGCCGGGGTCGTCCGGCGGTCGGGCTGGTGGTGGAGACGGAAGCGTGGCATTACCTGTCGCTGCGCATCAGCCGGGGTGAGATCTTTCTTGCGCTGCGCGATCTCAGCAGCAAGCTGGTGGTAGAAGACCGGCTGGAGCTGCCGCTTAACGCAGATCAACCGCTTCTTGAGGCGATTGTCACACATATCGATCACTTCTTTATTCGTCACCAGCAGAAACTTGAACGCTTAACGGCGATTGCCATCACCATGCCGGGCATTATTGATACCGAGAACGGCATTGTGCACCGCATGCCGTTTTATGAAGACGTTAAAGAGATGCCGCTGGGTGAGGTCCTGAAAAACCATACCGGCGTACCGGTCTACATTCAGCATGACATCAGCGCCTGGACTATGGCGGAGGCGCTGTTTGGCGCGTCACGCGGGGCGCGGGATGTCATTCAGGTGGTGATCGACCATAACGTCGGGGCGGGCGTCATCACCGACGGACGCCTGTTGCATGCGGGCAGCAGTAGCCTGGTGGAGATCGGCCACACGCAGGTCGATCCCTACGGGAAACGCTGCTACTGCGGCAACCACGGCTGCCTGGAGACCATTGCCAGCGTGGAAAGCGTGCTGGAGCTGGCGCAGGTGAGGCTCAGCCAGTCCATGAGCTCCTCGTTGCACGGGCAACCCCTGACGGTAGATTCCTTGTGCACAGCGGCGCGGCAGGGCGATCTGCTGGCTAAGGACATCATTACTGGCGTAGGGAATAACGTCGGGCGCATTCTCGCCATTATGGTGAATCTGTTTAACCCGCAAAAAATCCTGATCGGCTCCCCGCTCAGCCAGGCGGCGGATATCCTCTTCCCGGCGATCTCGGCCTGCATTAATCAACAGGCGCTGCCCGCTTACAGCAAAAACATTGTGGTCGAAAGCACGCAGTTTTCGAACCAGGGCACCATGGCCGGCGCCGCGCTGGTAAAAGATGCAATGTATAACGGCTCCTTACTGATCCGCCTGCTGCAGGGCTAACTCTTTTCCACAGACTTACTAAAAATTGCGCTATCTCAAGCCGGATAGCGCACGCTTCCCGTAGACTTCCCCCACTGAATTATTTACCTGGTTTATATTTTCGAAGCATACCCAAGAGGTGGAATGAGTCATGCTTAAGCGTTTCTTTGTTACTGGTACAGATACCTCTGTCGGCAAGACTGTTGTATCGCGCGCGTTGCTACAGGCGCTGGCAGCAAGCGGTAAACGTGTTGCAGGGTACAAACCGGTCGCAAAAGGCAGTAAAGAGACGCCAGAGGGGCTGCGTAATAAAGATGCCCTGGTTTTACAAAGCGTCTCATCCCTGGAGCTGCCTTATGACGCGGTCAATCCTATTGCCCTGAGCGAAGAGGAGAGCAGCGTGGCGCACAGCGGGCTGATAAATTACACCCTGCTGTCGGATGGGCTGGCGAACCTGAGCGAGAAGGTTGATCACGTTGTGGTTGAAGGCACGGGCGGCTGGCGCAGCCTGATGAACGATTTGCGTCCGCTTTCCGAGTGGGTGGTGCAGGAGCAACTGCCGGTGGTGATGGTGGTGGGCATCCAGGAGGGGTGTATCAACCATGCGCTGCTCACGGCGCAGGCGATCGCCAATGATGGCCTGCCGTTAGTGGGCTGGGTGGCAAACCGTATCAACCCGGGCCTTGCGCACTATGCAGAAATCATCGACGTGCTGAGCAAAAAACTGCCCGGCCCTCTGGTGGGCGAACTGCCTTATTTGCCGCGCGCCGAGCAGCGCGAACTAGCGCAGTACATCGATCTCTCTGCTCTCGGCAGTGTGCTGGCCGTAGATCGAGTCGTGGCGTAACGTTCGCGAGAGCACGGACGCAACAACGCAGGCAATCAGCAGGCCGGGTAGCAGAAAATACTGCCCGGTCATTTCACACACCATCAGCGCCGACATAATAGGCGCATGCGTCGTGGCAGCGAGCAACGTCGCCATCCCCGCCAGTCCCAGCAAAATCGCCGTTTCAGAACCCGGTAGCCACAGCGCAAAAAGCTGCGCAAACAGCATTCCTGTCGCCAGCCCGACAAACAGCGTCGGCGTGAAGACCCCGCCCGGTGCGCCCGAACCGCTGCTTGCCAGGACCGCCAGCAGCTTACAGATAAACACGCCCGCAATAACGGACAGCAGCGGCGGTGAGAGCAGAAAGGCCTGCACCACGCTATAGCCGTTACCCCACACTTTGGGCGTAAGAAGCGACAACATCCCGACGATCAGCCCCCCGAGCGCCAGCTGCCAGGGTGGTGAGAGTTTGAGACGCAGAAACAGGGCGTGGCTAACCGTCATCAGCCACATCAGCAGCGGGCCGCAGACGCCCGCCAGCAGACCGATGATAACGATCAATCCGTAATCGCCCGCAGTGAGCGTTTCGCTGAGATGCACCTCATACAGCGTGGTAGCGCCAGGGCTTAACAGACGCGTCGTCAGCAGCGCGACGACGGCCGCAATGACTACCGGGCCGAGCGAGGCCAGCATCAGCGTGCCGAACAGGATTTCCGCAATAAACAGGCTTCCGGCTAGCGGCGCGTGGTAGGCGCTGGCCATTCCCGCCGCAGCCCCGCAGGCTATCCATAATTTCCATTCGGACTTCGGCGTAAAGCGCTGCGCAAACAAGGAGGCGGCGAGGGCAGCGAGCAGGATCATCGCGCCTTCACGCCCGATGGCGCTTCCGCTGGAAACCACCAGCAGTGACGCCAGGGATTTGACCAGGCTGGCACCGTAATCGAACTGCCCGTCACCCGTTTCCAGCGCTTCCATATAATCCGTAGGCGCATGCGGGCGTTGCGCCGTCAGCCGCTGCCACCCCCACAGCAACAATCCGGCTGCCAGGCCGCCAAGAGCAGGCGTGAGCATGCGACGCCAGGGGGACAACGCCGCCGCGGCATTCACCAGGCTGCCGCTGTCGTTACTGAGAAACAGCCACTCCAGCAGATACATGCTGTGGCGAAACACGGCAACGGCCAGCGCGGCCAGTACGCCCGTGACGGTGGCAATCAGAAGCCGGCGAAACATCGCGCGGATATCGGGGTAAGTATGAAGACGTTGCATGGGTCGCGAGTAAACGAGATCGGTATTCTATTGTGATAGGAACTCAACCAGTATGCAAATGAGTGTTTATAGGGGTGTTCTAAATATTTAAGTTGTTTATTTTTAGTGGTGATTTATTTGGTTGTTAAATATTAACCAAATGTGCGGAATAAATCTGGTTAACTCATATTCATAGTAAAATTCCTTTTTTATTAACGAAAAGGAAAAGGGAATTCTTTATGAGTAATCAATTTACTAATTACCGGAGCGTAACGCATGGGTTACCGTACCGATAATTTTGGTCGGGGACAGGCGCTTGAGAATGATAAAACGACTACCGGTGCCAGGTGTATTGCGTCTATTACGGACAGCACCGAATTTGGACGCAGAATTCTCAGGGTAGGTGATAAAACCACTCCCTGTCCTAAATGTGGCAGGAAGGGCGTGATTGTATCAGGTGAGGAACGGGTGACATTTCACGGCGTACCCGTCGCCGTTCACGGTTCAAAAGTACACTGTGATTGCCCACCAGGTTCAAATCGGGTAATTGCTCCCGCAGGTCAGTGGCTGGGACGTGGCCGAGACCCGGTTGATGTTGCCAGGGAACAACACGCCGCCAGGCTGGCAGCAGAAAAGCAGGCTGAAGAAAACCGCAGAGAGGAGGAAAGGGAGCGCAACCGGGTATTTGCAAAATCCTGCCTGCGGGGGGATGGCTGCAATGATGCCGGTGACGAGCGCGAACCCCATACTAATTTTGCCGATATGGCATTTTTCCTGGCCATGCCGGCCAGCGACCCGGCAACCGATTCAGACACCCCGCAGCACGCGCAGACCGCCAGAAAGAAAAAGCCAGAGGATATCCCCAGACCGAAAAAGCGCAGCGCCCTTTATCGCTGGTGGAACGGCAACCAGGAGGAGATGGATTATCAGGCCGCTGTTGCCGCCGCAACTGCAGCTACGCGCGCGCAGACGGCCACAGCGGGCGCAAGCCTGCTGGAGCTGATAAGCGGCAGGGCGCTGACCTACGGCACATGGGCGGTGCGTGGTGCCGCCGGGCTGGGTGAAATAGCTGCCGCCGGAGCGGGCGCACCCGTGGCCGGGCTGCTGGTGGGAATGATGCCCGGCAGGCTGAACGACGGCGAACAGGACTTTATTGACCGTATGCGCCTGGCGCAGATGCGTGAAGCCCCGAGCAGGGTGCGCTATACGTGGGAGAGCAACAGCCGGGGGAACCCGGTGCCGCATGGCTGGCACACGCCGCCTGGCCGGGACAGTGTGCGCGTCAGAAAAATGGAGTACGACAGTAGCGCGCAGGCGTACACCTTCACCACGGAGGAAGAACCGCGCATCACCATCGTGTGGACGCCTGACCGAACAGACGAGAAAAAGCCGTGGAACACCGGCGACCAGGCGCGGCCAGTGCTGTCGAACCCGGTCGTTGTTGACCCGCTGCCCGTTAACACCGGCATAACGGCGACCACCAGCCCGGCACAGGAAGAAAAGCGTTTCGCGGATTACATTCTGATCCTGCCGTTCCCTGACCTGCCGCCGATTTATATCTACCTGAGCAAACCACCGGTGGAGTTTCTGGAAGTCGAGCTATACAGTGACTTTAAACGCCGTTCGCGGCAGGGGATGTATGAGGCGGATCACATGCCGTCCAGAGCTGCTGTTGATGCATATCTGAGAGCTAATTATCCGTTGCTAGATGATGACGAGATACTTGCGCTGACTGATAAAGTTGCTGCCATCGTGATCCCGAAAGATATGCATCACAAAATAAGCGAGACATATGGTGGACGTAATACGCCTACACAAATTGATCTTGACTCCAGGAACCTCAGGGCAGCAGTGGATCGCAATCTGGATGCCATAAAACCGGCATTGAAAGATCATGGCGCGACCGAAATTCAGATCGAAGCAGCAAGGGTGAAAATGCATAAAATAAATAGTGAAGCGGGGCTGTACAAATGACGGTAAACGTTGAAGCGCTGATAAATAGTCTTGGTAAGTCTTATCAATATATGCTTGATAAGGATTTAATTCCGTATAAGACTGCCCCGAAGGGATCTTCTGGAACACCGACCATCAACCTTGAAATGGCTCAGGAAGGGATTTTTCTTTCTTTCTGGCGAGAGGGGCGGATTTTGAAATCTGTCACACTCAGAATTCAGCACGAACCTGCGTCCAGTTGGACATTTCCTAATGAACTACCAGCACCCTTGCAGGCGTCTATGTCACGCAAATGGGTTAATGAAAATCTTGGAGAGCCGCTACGAAGCGCGCCGCCTTACACTGTAATGAATAGGGATTATGGTTGGACAGACCTCTATGAGGTAAAGGATCACGATATTCCCACGAGCATGCAGATTAACTATGACGTAGAGGATAGCGTGAGGTCTATAACCTATATGCTAACGTCAGAGCTTCGCTGGTAATGCTCTATACAAGCCCCGAAAGGGGCTTTTCTGGTATAATTCTCAATTCTCACTGTGAATATTCAGCGCCCTGCGCGTACGCCCTGAGCTGAGGTACTCCGCGATATAGTCCTGCGAAATCTCACCGTTATAGCGACCCTCTTCATCCACAATCGGCATCCAGCTGGTGTTGCTTTCATACAGGCGGGAGAGCACCACGCGCAGGTTATCTTCCGCTTTGCCGGTCATGCGGAACGGATGCAGGATATCGGCACAGGTGCCGCTGGCGTTGCGCGCTTCCCGGCGTTTCACAAACCCCAGCGGTTTACCGTGCTCGTCCACCACGGTGATGGCGCGGATATCGTGATCATCCATGGTGGCAAAGGCCTCTGGAAGCGGGGTAGAGCCGCGTACAGTGAAAGTAGGCTGCTGGTCGGTGACGTCGCCTGCCGACACCAGCAGCAGGCGCTTCAGAGTGCGGTCCTGACCCACAAACGAGCCGACAAACTCGTTCGCCGGCTTCGCCAGCAGCTCGTCCGGGCTGGCGCACTGGACAATCTTCCCCTGACGGAAAACGGCGATACGATCGCCCAGCTTCAGGGCTTCATCGATATCGTGGCTGACCAGCATCACGGTTTTCTTCAGCTTGCGCTGCATCTCCAGAAACTGGTTCTGGATCACTTCACGGTTGATGGGGTCCACCGCGCCGAAGGGCTCATCCATCAGCAGTACCGGCGGATCGGCCGCCAGCGCGCGGATCACGCCGATACGTTGCTGCTGGCCGCCGGACATCTCGCGCGGATAGCGGTGAAGAAACTTACGCGGATCCAGCGCCACCATATCCATCAGCTCTTCGGCACGGGTTTTACACCGGGCTTTATCCCAGCCCAGCATGCGCGGCACCACGGTAATGTTCTCTTCGATGGTCATGTTCGGGAACAGGCCAATTTGCTGAATCACGTAGCCGATGTTGCGGCGCAGCGTCACCGTATCCATCCCGCTGGTGTCTTCACCGTTAATCAGGATCGTGCCGCTGCTTGGCGTAATCAGGCGGTTGATCATCTTAAGGGTGGTGGTTTTCCCGCAGCCGGACGGGCCGAGCAGGACGCACATTTCCCCTTCGGGCACGTTCAGGTTGACGTTGTCCACGGCCTTAAAGGTCTGGCCATGCTTCTGTGAAAAATGTTTGGTGAGGTTTTCCAGTTTTATCATTATCGAATCCCCTTCGGAGTCAGTACCACCTGCAGACGGTGCAGCAGCCAGTCGAGCACAATCGCTAAAAGACAAATCATCAGTGCCCCCGCAATCAACATGCGGATATCGCTCCCGCCGATGCCGTTAAGCAACAGCAGGCCCAGGCCGCCCGCGCCAATCACGGCGGCAATCGCCATTACGCCGATGTTCATCACCACGGCGGTGCGGATGCCGCCGAAAATCACCGGTAGCGCCATGGGAATTTCAACCCAGCGCAGCCGCTGCCAGAAGGTCATGCCGATGCCGCGTCCGGCCTCACGCAGACCCGGCGGCAGGCTGTCCAGCGCGGTATGGGTGTTGCGTACAATCGGCAGCAGCGAGTAGAGAAACACCGCGGTAATGGCGGGCAGGGCACCAATGCCCTGACCGATCAGCGAAAACAGCGGGATCATTAGGCCAAACAGTGCGATGGACGGAATGGTCAGCACGATGGTCGCGATGCCCAGCACCGGTGTCGCCAGCCATTTGTGACGGACAATTAAAATGCCGAGCGGAACGCCGATAATAATGGCCAGGCCAACCGCCAGCGCCACCAGCCACAGATGCTGCAGCGTCAGGGTTAAGAGGTAATCCCAGTTATCCAGAATGTAGTGAATCGTCTCCATAGCGCCTCCTACAACAGCTTTTTGCTACGCAGGAAATCACGGGCGACCTGCTGCGGTGACTGATGATCGATATCCACCTTCTTGTTCAGCTCGGTGATAACGTCGTTGTTGAGCTGGGCGGAGAGGGTGTTAAGCGCCTCTTCCAGCCCCGGGTTCGCCTCCAGCGTGTCTTTACGCACCACCGGGGTGACGGCATAGCTCGGGAAGAAGCCTTTATCATCTTCCAGTACTTTGAGGTCGAAACCTTTCACGCGGCCGTCGGTGGTGTAGATCAGCCCGGCATCAACAAAACCGTCGCGCACCGCGTTATATACCAGACCGGGATCCATCTGGCGGATCTGCGGACGGTCCAGCGCCATGTTGTAGGCCTTCTGCAGCGGCTTCATCCCATCGCTGCGCCCGGCAAACTCAAGATCCAGTCCCAGCAGCCAGTTTTTATCCGGGTTGGTTTTACGCACCTGCTCAATCTTCGCCACCATCTCAGACATGGTGTTGATATGTTCCGCTTCGGCGCGTTTACGCTGCATGGCGAAGGCATAGGTGTTGTTCATATCGGCGGGTTTGAGCCAGACCAGACCGTGCTTCGCGTCCAGACGCTTAACCGTCTCGTAAGACTCCTGCGGCGACATGCGTTTGTTGATGTGGTTAAAGATGATCAACGATGTACCAGTGTACTCCCAGGTCATATCAATCTGTTTGTTGATCATCGCGTTACGGGAGATAACGGTCGCAATATTGGTTTGCGGCTGCACCTGGAACCCTTTCTTTTGCAGGTACTGCACGGTCATGGCCGAGAGAATATGCTGCTCGGTAAAGCTCTTGGTCGCCAGAATCAGCGGGGCGGCTATCGCCTGGCTGGTGAAGAGCGCCGCGGCACACAGCGCCGTCAGGCTGGATATTAGTCTCATGAAAGCTCCTTGTTATTGTTATCGAGCGAGATGGGGACTCATCACGCGACCCAGCGCAGCCAGCAAGGTGTCGAGGATCAGGGCAAACAGCGCGGTGGCCGCCGCGCCCAGGATCAGCGTCGGGAAGTCGTTCAGGTAGATGCCGGGGAAAATCAGCTCGCCGTAGCTGCTGGCGCCAATCAGGAAGGCCAGCGGAGCTGTACCCACATTAATGGCGGTGGCGATGCGGATGCCGGAGAGCATCACCGGCCAGGCGTTAGGTAACTCCACCTGGCGCAGACGCTGCCATTTGGTCATCCCAATCCCGTTTGCCGCTTCCAGTAATGACGACGGCACCGAGCACAGCCCCGCGTAGGTATTGCGCACAATCGGCAGCAGCGAGGCAAGAAACAGGGCGATGATGGCTGGCGTATCGCCAATGCCAATCACCACCATCGCCAGCGCCAGAACGGCCAGCGGCGGCAGGGTGTTGCCGACGTTGAAGATTTGCATCACGTATTCGGCTACCCCACGCGCCGCCGGGCGGCTGAGCAGGATACCCGCCGGAATGCCAACCAGCAGTGCGAAGAACATCGAGGAAAATACGAGGATTAAATGCTGTTGCCCGAGGTAGATCAGGTCAACCTGACGCGCCTTGATCGTCTCCAGCCCAATGCCCCAGGTGAGGAGGGCCAGAACCACGATTATGGCGCCGACAAACAGCAGCGAGCGTTTGAGTAATGGATGCATTGCGGTGTGTCTCCCTGTGCGCATGCGTTATCGCAACCAGCGGTTGCCTGTTGTTATGCCATGTTTCGGCAGGGGTAGTTGACCTATAGCAAGCGTTTGGGAAGGGTTCCAGCGAAGGGGGAAAATCAGTAACCCTATGAAACTAGTGACAACCTTGATTAAGCCTTATGAGGTAAGGGCTGGCTGTGAGAGGGCAGAATAGTCCTAAAGCGACTTAATGAAAGTGACGGTGTCACAACTGTCGCGACATTCTGCCCTCTGCGTTTTGACTATCGGCCGAGGGCTGCGCGAACTTTGCGCACGCGCACCGCGATGGTAATCATGGAACAAACGGATACCAGCGCCAGTATGACACCCAGCGCCAGCATCGCATTAAAGCCAATCCACCGGAACAGGAGTAACCCCGCGATACCGCCCGTAATAAACGAGAACAGGGTGGTTAAGTGGGTTTTAAGCTGGCTTTTCTGCGCCGCAGTATCTTTGGAGTAGTCCCGGCGCAGCATCGCCACGACTACCGAGGCCAGCGATATTCCCGCGTCCGTCAGCGTGCCGGTGATGTGCGTCGATCTCACCCGGCCGCTGGAGAGCTGGGTGGAGGTGGAATTGTGGATCCCCATCAGACCACAGAGAAAGATAATAATCGTGCGGTTGCTGGTGAGGGCATGGAAATACATCTCGTAAACCGAAATACCGGTCAGTAATAACCCTTCGACAAACAGGATCTGGCAAAAAACCAGGCGGATATTATGGATAATGCCCCAGATAACAATAATGCGCGCAAGAATGGCACCCGTGACAAACGCCAGAATAATGGAGCCAAAGAAAATAATATCGTTCAGATCGGTGGAAGAGACTTCGCTGGATAATTGTGAGGTATTGCCGGTCATGTGAGAGGGGAAAAAGCCAAATGCCCCAAGGGCGATGGCGTTGAGCAAGCCGGCGGATGTCGCCAGCCAGAGGGCTAACCGGCGATCCTCCTGATGCGTTCGTTCTTTTTTGAGTTTAATCAGCAAGAATACCTCCGGGGTGAGCTTTGCCTGAAACGTCAGGCTAGCAAAGCGATACAACGGACAGTCCAGGATATGGCTTAATTATTATTCCCTCTGACGACATGCAGGGTTTTGTAATTAAATAAAATATCCTTGCTGAATATAGGGCCGTGGGGCATTCAGACCATACCGTTATTTCCGTGTCGCAAAAATGCCGGGCGCTGATTAAGACGTTCAAACCAGGCATCAATGGCAGGCACCGCGGGTTTGTCAAAAGGCGTCATCTTCCAGCGGTTCACCGACAGCCCCAGCACCACATCTGCAAGCGTAAACGTTTCGCCCGCAGTAAAGGCGCCGGTGCGCTGCAACTGCTGCTCCAGAATGCCGATGCAGTGGTTCCACTCTTTTATCCCGGCGGCAATCCGCGCGGGATCGTTATAGTCCGGGTTTTTGCGGCCCAGCGCCGGAAAGACATAGCGCCACGCGTTGTTGAATTCGGTTGCCTGCCAGTCCATCCAGCGCTCGACGTTAGCGCAGGCCTGCGGCTGCGATGGCAGCAGGTCATCGCGTCCGGCTTTGCGCACCAGGTAGCGGCAGATTGAATTCGATTCCCACAGCACAAAATCGCCGTCGATCAACACCGGCACCATGGCGTTGGGGTTCAGGGCGCGGAAGGCGTCCGTTTCCGTCGAGGCAAATCCGCTGCCGTAATCTTCCTGCTGATATGCAATTCCGGCTTCTTCGCAGGTCCAGAGGACTTTACGCACGTTGATGGAGGTGGTTTTGCCAAGGATGGTGATCATGTGTCAGGTGTCCTGCACTGGAATGAATGGTTTAAAAACAATACATCAGTTTTGTGAAAGAGGTCGGGGCAAAATTGGGTGGTGAGTGCGCTGGATTGGGGGAGCGATACCGTCTTTTGGAAGGAGCCTCGCAAACCTAAAAGTAACCCGGTGAAAATGAGGGTTAATGCTTTTATTCCGGTTACCTGGGCCGTAAAGTGACGGCGTTGCGGCACATCCGCAATCGGGTGTAGGAACCCGTATTCCATATAGCGATATTTAGTATGTCGTGGCAGCGTTTATCCCGTTACAATCTCGGTGGCGCTGGCGGAGCAGCCGTAAGGCTGGCCGTTTTCTATGTGGGCGGTATTCCTACCTCCGTCAGTGCTACCCCCGAGCGTAGGAACTCACAAGGTAGTGAATAAAATTACATGTAGAGGATGCCCTAATATGGCGACTATCCAGACCCTGATTTTCCCGCAATCTGACGAAAATATTATTCAACAGCTTATTACCCGACCCCTTCCGGTTGACGCCGACCTCTTTGACGTTGCGGACAACTGCGCCGCGCTGGTGACCGTGCTGGTCGAAAGCGATGATAGCGTCATTAGCTCTGCACTCTGCGAGCGCCTGCTGCAAGCGCTTCATCGACTGCGCGAACTCTGTGATGCCGATCTCCCGCCGAACCTTATTGAACAGTTGATTGTGGGAGAGAAAATGACCTCCTGCGTGCCGGACTGCTGGCATGACACCGCTACCCAGATTGACTATGCGCTGGCACTTACCCAAGCCGTTAAAGGGGGGACATTACCCGCGAACGTTGCGAAAGAGCTTACGGGGCTGCTGCACGATATGATTTGGCTTCTGGCGGAGTTTGTGAAGGAGCCGCGAATTGTGTCGCACTGAGTGCGGGCAGGCTTTGTTAGCTGCTTAGAGGGTGGTGTGGGAAAGGGGCTGGGTGGGCCCCTTTGAGGTTTTTGAGGGGGGTGTTATTGCTTTCGAGATTGGGGCGGGTAAATGGCTGCTATGAGTGATGAACGGTAGTTCGAGATTGTCTCATATCCGATTATGACGGGAGCATATTCGTGCTCAGGATCATGATGAAGGTAATTCTGAATCGGGGTATTATAATCAACGGGGAGCAGGTAATCTGCAGTCTAATACCCGCCTTGTACGGAGTTTGCGCTTTATGAACCTCAATCTTAACTCAGGAGTAAGGTAGTGGACACTTTGTCTATTAAAGGAATTGTTGAAGTTTTCGTTAACAATTGGGTTCCTGGTATCTTCACCTTCTTTTTAGGTATCTGTTATTCAAATATCGTTGAGAAAAGGAAACTTAAACAGAAGTTAAAGAACGATATTCTTGAGATCTTCATACCGGTCTTCAACGCAGGGAACGAGATCTCATTCGAAATTGCAGAGAATGCATGCAGGAATATAAAAGGTACCTTTCAGGCATACAAGAGAATATATCCAGGTATCTTCAACAAAGAGGCAGAGAATGAGCTTGAAGTTCTATTAAAAGATGGTTTCCTCATAAATGGTAAAGTTAACCAGCATTATTTTGAACCAGCTAATATTGAGAACCTGATTAAAAGATTGTAGCTTCGTTCATACCCCGCCCTTGCGGGGTATTTGCATCATGCGTCAAGAATGTCAATTTGATCTGCTTTCAGTTGATCCACTCCATCTGCTATTAGCACTGCCGCTTTTGGTTCGAAGCCGACAAGATGACTGAGCTGAAGGTCCTCTGTGTGTGAAGAGCGGATGTCTCAAATTTTCTTACCCAGAGAAGCTTTGCCCAGCATCCTGTTTCATCAAATCATAATTTGCGGGAGGCGGGATTGAACAAACTTGGTATCTATGGTTATGAATTTTCCATGGTGGTCATAAACTCATGCATGTAGTAATCCATAAATCTTTGGAATTCATCGAATTCTAACTCTCCAGATTCGAGTAATCTTAGTTTATCTTTATATTGTTTCGTCAGCAATCCGAGAGCCTTTATGTCCAATCTTTTATTATCTCTCATTGGCCCAAATGAAAATTCATACGAAATAAAGTTTAGATTAATTTTGTTCGTGGATGTTATTGATATTTTTCCATCCTTGGCTGGCTGACCAAACAAAATAATGTTCTTTAGATCGTTCTTATGTGCCTGCTTAAAGAAGCTGGAAGCAATTAAACCATCATAACCGCGACTTTTAATTTCATTTGCAAGCTCCTGACATAATGGATACTCAGATTCTCCGCTATAAACTATCTTTCTAATAAAGATCTCTATGCTTTCGAAAGGTGTAGAAGGTAACTCGGTTATGTCTGTAATATCAAGCAATCGGAGTTCTTTTATCACTTGAAAAGTTGCGAGCGCTATCCAATCGGTCAGAGCTACACGTATCTCATGCAAGCAAGTTTCAATCTCAAAAGCACCATAAAAAACTTTTTCTCCAGATTTATTAAAACGCCCCTCCGTTGGATTGGGATTTGAATCAAACTCATTTTCAAGTGCCGATGGTAGTGAGTTTCCTTTTCTCGCTCTGAAAATCGTTGAGCCAGGTTTAAGTGTCACAGTTTTACATGCACTTATTATACTTTCCCAAATCTCTTTGCGTCTCCACTCACTAACTTCGTCAATAACTAACTCTTGATAGTTTGTAGTTGCCCCTATTTTATAAAGCGGAGGACCATAATGGTAAAGAGGTAACGGCTTATATTGACTCAGCAGTTCAATGTCATGGTCTAGTTCTGACCCGAAAGTGAGTTCATTCATTCCTGTAGTTTTAATGTTATACACAGGCGCATTTCCTCCTGAACTCGGTGGAATTGAACCATTCACGAAAAACTCATGAGCAAGTTGATCTACATTATCCTCATTAAGGAATCCACCAGTATGGCCGCAGGTGTCGAAGAAACGTTTGTCATTTGAGTTTCTTAATTTTTCAGCTAAAAACTTCAAGCCTGTGTTTTTGATACATGAAATGCAAATCAATTTTTCCATTTTAATACCCATAAAATGAGGAGTGGTTATTTTACATGCAATTCAGCATTTTAAGCAAGAGAAAGGTATTTACTCCCCTGATGAGAGGTATAAACAGGTTGAATTTGTTAAACTCTTTTTCAGAGGGCGTTGTATCCATCAAAGTATTTTTAAAAATCACAAATAATGATAGGGCACCAGCTTCATCTTAAAGAATAAATAATGTTACCAGCAACGTCTGTCTTGGCACAAAGCGGACAGGTGCCTGATATAACTGGTCCGTCAGGAGCGAAGATCTGCCATCACGCATCATTAAGCCGAAATTGAGTGCATGCGACTTCACCCTCTACCCAGATTCACTCGGGTAAAATCAGATTCTGACAAGGCTTTTACTATTGCCCCTGATCATCCTGCACGTAAAATAATTAGACACTTATGGAAAGAGATGCATTATGGATATTGCTCTGCTTAACAGGGGCTGTAACAGAACATGTTCAGATACGATGGTGAATCTGGAAGCCCGAAAACTGTTCGAAACAGCAAATCGATTGTCAGCATTTTATTTACATGACGCCCTGACGCGTATCGAATTTGTCGAGGAGATAAAACAGGTCGTAGAAAAGGAGCAAGGTGGATACGATGGGTCGTCCAGGACGCTGATTGTTAACCTTTATGTTTTCTTCAGAACTGCCAGGATTTGTAAGACAACACTGGCGGCTGAATAAATGTAACGATGAAGACAGTGATGAGTATTGATATTCCACCGCTAATTATATTTTCTTTCGATGAAAACAACACAAGAATGATAAAAACCATCAGGCAAGATGATGTTATCCATAAAACAACCCTGAATCGATTAGCCAGATCCTGAATCGCTTCCCCCAATGTTCCACCATAGCTTTCAATGTTGTTCTTAATCTTCTGCAAGTCAGATCGCGTAAAGCCAGAACTCAACAAAGCCTCTTCAGTAACATCCATATTGTCCTCTCAGCAAATCTTAACTGGCGATGCTGCCCGCAATCATACTGAGCAACATTCATGCATTCCAGCCAAAACGGTTTCTGTCTATCTGAAACGAACCACCGTTATCCGGAATCTTTGCCATTAAACTCAGCTAAGCCACAAACAACCACAATTCTCCGCTGCGCAGCCTGAAGATGCCAGCTCGTTGTGTACAGCAAAAGATCATTAGCCGCTTAAAGAAAGGATAAAGGGGCTCCGATGAGCCCCTTTGTCGATGTCATTGCGATCAATTCGTGGTTTCAATTTTAGGCGGTTGCCAGGTGCCATCCAGAATGGCTTGTTCGCCCCAGTACGCTCGAATGTACAGTGAGAATGTACCGTCTGGTGCAGGTAACCAGTTATTGAGTTTATCCTCTGAAGGCCGGTTTTTGCTCACATACAGCGTCAGAGAGCCGTCATCATTAAATTTCAGATTTTTATTTTTTGTCCCCAGCGAGTAGCGATTCAGTTCGTTAGGGCTGAAAAGGTGTTTACTGTTATAGAGGGTTAAAGACCAGAAGCCTTTCACTGGCGGAAGCTGACCTTTCGGGAAGGTGACGGTGTAGTTATGTGCACCAGAGAGCTGGGCACCGGCAGCGTCATTATCCGTGTAGAAATATTGCGTTTCGTTCGGCTTATTATCGAACATATTCGATTTTGAAGTGCCGGTCCGGTTGTAATAATCGACCCCAAATTCAGCGTTATTTTTTGAGCGGTTCCAGCCATTACCCGCCGGTACACCGTTATGTTTCCATTTGAAAAACTCGGCGATAACCGTTTTATCCGTCTCGACTGCTGTTTCATCCATCCACTTGCGGATTTCAGGGTTTTTCTTACCCATTTCGACAAGGTGACGGTATTGGGCGTACATGGCTTCTTCACCCGGTAACGGTGGCACTTTATTCAACACATTCTCAAGCTGATCGAAGAACTTTTCGGGTATAACCCACTTCGTTTCACCTGCGTTGGGATCGGCTTTTTCACCGATAGACGGTAATTTCGAATAGTCGTAGGTTTTCATTTTGCCGTCAAACTGACTTAACGGATAAGTCATGACCTCTTTGATCGGTGCCTGAATCGCCGCTCTGTCTTCGGCCGTGTCATCCATCTGGATACGCGGTATCACGTTTGCCATTTCCGTTGAAGAGCGGATGATGCCGTTAATGCCTTTCGGCGTTTCGCCTTTCCAGTCAGGTCCGACTAACAAATAAAAGCCAGGTTTAGTGCCATAGGGCTTACCGACGTTACCAATTTGATCGGTTCGTGCATCATAAATGGCGTAAACCCAGAAGCGGTCGCCAAAGTCTGGCACCTGTAGCACAACCGGTTCTTTATCCAACTCAAAGAAGCCCAGACCGTAAGCCACGTCCTGATTCGGACAGGTTACGAAGGTTTCTTCAGGCTTGATGTAATCCGTCAGCATACTGAGCTGCCCCATTGGTGCAACCGGCACCATACCGCCATTCAATGCGGGCTCGGGCGCCTTCGTAATTGTCGCGCGTCGGTTGAACTGATTGACCATCGGCCAGCCCCAGATATAAGCCTGCTGCGCTATTGCCTTCACGTAGGCCTCTGGCATCTGCACGTCTAAAGAGGGTTGATTAAGCTGATCGAAACGCGTGGGATGCTGAATAGTGAGTGGTGCGCTCTCGGCAAAAACGTTGGCACTCAGGGCCAGGGCAGTAAAAAGTGCCAGTGTTTTTAATTTACTCATCGTAAGGTCCTTATTTGTTTGTCTGAACCAGATCGTCTGGTACCCAGGTTTGATCGTAAAAACCGTCTTCTGTGCCGTAGAGACGCAACGCCACAAGGAAATTACGATTAGGCACGGTTTTGATAAAAGCGGCATCGTCTACGCCATCCGGCTTGTTCGGGCCGAACCAGAGATCAATGGAACCGTCGCTGTTTTTCGGGATGTTGTAGTAGCCGTTTGTAGAAGGTAACAACTGGTCCGTTTCAGGCATGGTACCGTCGGTAATATTGTAGGCGGTGACCGCCCAGAACAGCGCAGCGGGTGGATTCGGTGGTAAATGCAACTTATAGGTGTTGCTTCCATCAAGGAACTTGCCGGTATTATCTTTTACCGCATAGGGATATTTTGAGCCGGCACCGGTTGTATGCATGACCATAGCTGCGGCGCTGGAATAGGCGATCTGGAAGAAAGCCGCACGTTGGTTGGCATCCAGCGTTCCGTACTGCATCCACTCTGCGGTTGCCCCCGCCCAGGAGTTCTCCCACTGGCGGTCTTTGTAGTAGAGCTGACGCTGATCGTCACGCCCCACCTGTCGGCGAGCCAGTATCATTCGCGGCGCAGTCGTAACCGCTTTGTTGAGCATTTCCTGCTGCTTCGCCGTTGGGGCGAATGGCTTTCCTTTAACAATCCCGATGCTTAACAACGCGCTACGCGTTTCCTCTGGAATCGCTGTTAACGGCTCATAATCCACGAAGGCTTTCAGCTTTTGCCAATAACTGGCATCGGTTGGATACATCATATTGACGCGTTTACCGCTGGCATCCGGGAACTGCATCGGCTTCACGTCTTTCTCAACATCCCAGAGGGGATAAATGCGCGTCGTTTCGGCATTTTTAACCGCCGGGATGGGGTCAGGTTTACCGTCGCCTTTGCCCATAATGGTTCTGAAGAAGAGAAACACATTGTAAGTCGATGATTTAAAGGCGTAATAACCCTGCGGCACAGGGCCCTCATAATCAGGGGGTAATAACAGATACAGCCCACCGCGAGCCCGATCCGGGCCGATGGCACCCACATCGGTAATGGTTTTCTGGAAGAAATCGGTAAACATACCGATGACGTTCGCCGGGGCTTTAATCACCAATGGGCCCGTTTCTTTCAGATCAAGGTAACTCATCGAATAGATGACATCTCCGTTTGGCGTTGGAACCACCGCCCGGCTATCCATGCGCTCTTTCCAGATAGGGAGAACGTTATAGCCTTTACCAAACGCCGCTTCAGAACCGTCGCGTAGCCCAATGGTGTTCAGAAGGGGCAGGGTTTGAATGTAGGCCTGGATAGCGTCCTGATAATACAGTTCATCGCTGAGCGATTGTGCCTCGTCCTGAGCCAGCCAGTTGCCGTTATTCAGTTGTTTCATCAATGGAGAGAGCGGGGCATCGGCAGCAACAGCGTGGTGGGAAAAAGTCAATGCCAGCAAAACTGCAGAGGCTATCACATGAACCTTCATAAGCGTTTCCTGATTGAGTGAGCAGAAGAAACCAGCGGCATATGCCTTTGAAACGCTTAAGCACATCCTCGTCTGGCACTGATACATGTCAAATGCCATTTAAGAATAGTTAACTTTTCAAAAATGTAACCTTAAGAGTTGTTTAATAATAAATTTACGCAACGATCGGGTTTTCTTTTTTTCTCCAGGCAGGGTAACGTTATGCGACATTGCGGAACGGGAAGGCTGGTCTATGCTCAACAGGATTGCGTCTGCCTGAAAAATAATGAGAGTGCGGAACGTTGCTGTGTATTTAATGTATATACCACGTCGTTAAAAAGGGTAATACAGCCTGACGGTAGCAGGGTGATGGCAAAAAAGAACGCGGAAGTAAAATTATCATTCGATAACAGGAAAATAGCATATGAGAAAAACGGCGTTGTTTTATTTGATAACGTTTCTTTCACCCGCAACGCAGGCCAGCGCACTCTATTTCTATGAGATTGGAACCGAAGATGCCGCGCTTGCCGGTGCGGGCCAGGCTGCACGTGCTCAGGACGCGTCCACAATCGTGACCAACCCGGCGGGCATGACGCGGCTTCCCGATCATATGTTTACCGGGGGTTTACAGGCCATGGATGGTGATATTTCCTATGACCTGGATAATGCGTCTGGTCACAAAAGTCCCGGTAATGTGATGAATTTATTCCCTAATGCAAGCGCCTTTTATTCGCAAAAAGTCAATGACAGACTATATGCCGGTGTAGGTTTATATGGCAATTATGGTCTGGGAATTGATTTTGGTAACTGGGCCGGCGATCGCCTTATTAAAAAAAGTACAATGGTTGCAATGACATTAAGCCCGTCCCTGGCTTATAAGCTCAGCGACCGTGTTTCCGTGGGGGGATCCGTTAACGTAAATTATGGATTCCTTTCGCTAACGCGTAATGTCGACGATAACGACGTAAAAGAGAAAGATAATGACTGGGTAATGAGCTACCGTCTGGGGTTATTAATGGCGCTTACCGATCAAACGCGTGCGGGTATCACCTGGAACAGTAAAGCGGACTATGATTTTAATATTGATGCGAAAGCCCGTTTCCCGAATTTACCCAACGTGGAATATGAACTCCCGATTTCTGCGCAGGTCAGGGCGCCTCAACAAATCATGTTTAGCCTGGTGCATGATATATCCCAAACGTGGTCAATAATGGGTGACCTTGGATGGCAGGACTGGAGTCAGTTTGGGAGTCCACAGATTACGGTTGCCGGACAGCAAACCGCTCATAAAAATCGCCTCAAAGACTCCTGGCATGCCGCGCTTGGGTTGCAATATCGTCCAACAGAACAGTGGCGAATCAATGCCGGGGTGGCGTTCGACAGTACGGTCTATGAGTCACAAAATGATGTTGCGCTTTCATTACCTACCGGCGATGAGTGGCGTTTTGCGACCGGTGCGCAGTATCAAATAACACCGCAAAGCAATATTGGGTTCGCCTTATCGTACTTACACATGCAGTCTTCCCGCGTCCAGTCGCCAGAATACCTAAGAGGAAGCTATGACGATCCGCACCTGTGGTTTGCGAGTGTCAATTACAGCTATCAATTTTAACGTTGCAACATCCTTGAGTGATGGGGGACTGGGCACCCTCTGTCCGCTTTGCAGCAAAAGAGGTCAGGTGTAATACCGCCTCTTTATGTCGTTAGCGAACGCGGACTGCCGAGATAAAGCCGCTGCTGTTTCCAGTATTCGATACCGCCTAAAATACTGTCCGCCCTGATCCAGGCTCTGGCAATCAGGATGTGTAAATGCGGTGCATTCAAAGCACTAACCATCTGCGAGCTATCGTTTAACAGCTGCACGATATACGTCACCGCATAGTCTCCTGAATCAACATATCCATCTCTTCGCTGTCTTTCCTTAAATACACTTTCGCTACCCTTAGGCCAGCGACGCCGCAGAGCGGAAAGGAGGGTATTGACGTAATTAATATTCGCCAGCACCAGGTCGGCAATGCGGTCTTCTTCACGCGCAGTGCTGCGTTCAATCAGATAAAAACCTGGGATTGCAGGACCGTACGGGGTAAAAAAACTCGGCGGACTATTCTCGCGGTAGAGTAAATTCCAGACATCGCCAAAGGAAAAAGCCTCTTCATCGTAAAACAGCGTGCCCAGGCGAATGGACTGCATTTGCATCCTTCCATGCAGATACAGCGGCAATTTATTGTTCTCAAGCTTCATGTAATACCGCCGGAATACGCTACATCCCTTTTCGCCCAGACGTCGAAACGGTTTACTTTGCCAGAGTCGCCATTGTTGCCTCCGCTCGTGGATATCAAGCAGACAGGCAAACGCGTCTATTTGCTCATCAAGTGAGAGTCTGCGTGAGCTTTTTAACCACCGCACAAAATAAAACAGAAGCGCTTTTACAGGTTTTCCTTCAGCTCGGATCAGGGCGGTGCTGTTCACTTTTCTGTTTTTTTCGTGCGATGATTTTAGATAGTTTTGTAACCATAACGCCCCGGCAATAAACCCACGGGAGTAGTAAATCTCTGCTTCGAAAGGCACCAACATATCGTCGTCTTCCAGTTGGCGTTTCAAATAACGGAGCTGTTCCTCGGCTAGTTGGCCAAGACCGATAGAGCTGGCCAGACGAGTGCCGGTAAGGTACTTTTCTTTCTTGGTAGGGGAGTAATAATCTGCCAGGGCCGTACGCCACCAGTCGCCATTCTCTTCGGTATCTTTAACCGTTTTACGAGGGGTCCCCAGCAGGGATGACAGTAATGCTAACGTGGGTCCGTGCTGAATCTTCATACCGCCGAAAGCGTATTGCCAGTAGACTCTCGGCTCGCGATTTTCATGTTCTTTGAGTCGCCAGAACTCTTCTTCAACGCTGGGGCGGTGGTCAATCCAGACTAATCGCGTCGAGCGCTTCCCATTCCAGCGAT
Organism: Enterobacter cloacae subsp. cloacae ATCC 13047; assembly: GCF_000025565.1. Taxonomy (NCBI): domain Bacteria; kingdom Pseudomonadati; phylum Pseudomonadota; class Gammaproteobacteria; order Enterobacterales; family Enterobacteriaceae; genus Enterobacter; species Enterobacter cloacae. Next base: position 2,251,664 of record NC_014121.1, on the reverse strand, counting down.
CGCGGATCCAGTGATTAATGTCGAAATGGTCGGTACCACTGTAGCCTGCGACAACCATTAAATCGGCCTGATTTGTTACCTGTTCGAGGCGTATTTTGAAGGCTTCGGGTAGCCCATGCTCCAGGTCGGCAAGTGTTGCGCCAAGTCCTGTACAGCCGTGTTCAATTGTGCCGTGCACTTTGATGATACCCCAGTCTTCACCGTATTCCCGGTGCAGGATGTCCAGGGTTTTGGTCGCGGGGTCAATCACATGCACAGGGATCTGATGACAACCAGCCTGCTCGATACAGTCATCAAAATTAGTGGTGATACACCAGCCACGGTGCTTAATCAGGTAATCGGCAATCAGATGATGATTCGCATTTGGGGGACGTTGGGAAAAGATACGCAGCAGTTCCCGGGCGGCACCGCTACGCTCGACGCCTTCAATGGTTGAAGGTTCAAACGCTTTATCAAGAACATGCTCCAGACGTGGCAGGCTTCGCCCCATCCACTGCTCACATTGACCAAATACCGTTTTAATTTCGTCAGCCGCGTTGCTGTCAAGCAAGTGGTCAAGCAGGGCTTCCGTGAGTTCGTATCCTCCTGGGAGCCGTGAAGGGGAATCAATGGAGATCCCCGCGCCAACCATCAACACAACTTTGCCAGGACAGGGGCGTTCGGGAGTGAAACCCTTCCAGCCAAACCACCAGTCGTCCATCTCCATCGTTTTTCCTTCGTCCACGCAGAAATATTATTAATGCATTAATTTATCCGGCAATTCAAATCGCCGCCCCAGAACGCCCCACCGCAGTGCACATCCCCCAAACCGCTCCCCAAAACAGTGAAACCCAACCCGCAGCAATCCACAACCTACTAAAAAACAAAGCAAAACCATCCTGGCACACCCCTTGCTTAATCAACCGTGAAAGGGCAGCACACCACAATTTGAACAATAGCTGGCTAGGGTTCCGGTTCACCACGGTGAATGGCTGGTCCAAGAGCTGGCGACCTCTGAGAGGTTACACGGCGGGACAAAAGCCCGGGAGACAGCAGCACCAGACGGTGTCGCGCTGCCCCCTAATTTTGTGCCACTCAGAGGTCAAGCATGAAAAAAACGCCATTACTCCGCTCTCTTGTACTGTCGCTGGCAATGCTGGTCAGTCTCCCCACGTTCGCCGCTGTGAAAAAAGAGTTCAACGTCTGCTGGACCATCTACGCCGGGTGGATGCCCTGGGGCACCATCAGCAGTAGCAAAATCATCGATAAATGGGCCAGCAAATACGGCATCAAAATCAACGTTGTGCAGCTCAACGACTATATCGAATCCATCAACCAGTACACCGCAGGGCAGTTTGACGGCTGCACCATGACCAATATGGATGCGCTGACCATACCGGCCGCAGGCGGGGTGGACACCACGGCGCTGATCCTCGGTAGCTACTCGGAAGGCAACGACGGGGTAGTGATGAAAGGTAAGGGCAAAACCCTGAAAGATCTGAAAGGGATGAAGGTCTACCTGCCTGAGCTCTCCGTGTCCCACTATCTGCTGGTGCGCGGTCTGGAAAAAGCCGGGCTCGCAGAGAAAGACGTCACCGTGGTGAATACCTCGGACGCAGATATCGTCTCTGCGTTCGGGACCGCCAGTGTGCAGGCTGCGGTGGCGTGGAACCCGCAGCTTTCCGTCATCAAAGGCACGCCAAACACCACCGAAGTGTTCAGCTCCTCGCAGGTACCGGGTGAGCTTATCGACATGATGGTGGTCAACACCGAGACCCTGAAAGACAACCCGGCGCTGGGCAAAGCGCTCACCGGCGCCTGGTTCGAGATGATGGGGCTGATGAAAGCGCAGGATGCCAGCGCGCTGAATGCGATGGCCGCCGCCTCCGGGACCGATCTCGCCGGGTATCAGGCGCAGCTCAAAACCACCCATCTGTTCTATACCCCGCAGGACAACATGGCGTTTGTCACGTCGCCGGATCTGGCGAAAACCATGCAGCGCGTGGCGTCGTTCTCCTTCGACAAAGGGCTGCTGGGCGAGGGCGCGCAGAGCGCCGATTTTATCGGTATGCGCTTCCCGGGCAATGTCACGGTGGGCGATGCCAGCAACGTGAAACTGCGCTTTGACGACAGCTTCGTGAAAATGGCCGCTGCCGGCACGCTGTGATAACGGACGGAGTCTCCATGCGACAAATTAATCGCCATCCCACACCCGGCATGCGGCTGATGCTCGTGATGCTGCCTTTTGTCCTGCTGCTGGCCGCCTACTTTTTTGGCTCAGCGGTCAGGCTGGAGGCCAACCCGCAGGACAAGCTGCTGCCCGGCCTGCAGCAAATGCTGGACGCGCTATCCCGGATGGCGTTGACCCCGGATAAACGCAGCGGTGAATACCTGTTCTGGGTCGATACCCTGGTGAGCCTCGCGCGTCTGCTGGCGGGGCTGGCGATCGCCTCACTGATCGGCCTGTGCATTGGCGTGACCTCGGGCGTGTTTCCGCTGTGGCGTGCATCGCTCTCGCCGCTGATGACGGTGCTGTCGATGATCCCGCCGCTGGCAATACTCCCGGTGCTGTTTATCGTTTTCGGGCTGGATGAGCTGTCGAAGGTGATGCTGATTGTCATCGGCATCACCCCGATGCTGGCGCGCGATCTGGAGCACCGCGCCTGTGAAATCCCACCGGAGATCCTCATCAAAGCGCAGACGCTGGGGGCCAGTAGCTGGACGCTGGTGCTGCGCGTGGTGCTTCCGCAATTACTCTCCAGGCTGCTGACCTCGCTGCGCCTGCTGCTCGGGTCGGCATGGCTGTTTCTTATCTCGGCGGAGGCTATCTCCTCTACCGCCGGGCTGGGATACCGCATTTTCCTCGTACGACGCTACATGGCGATGGATGTGATTATCCCGTACGTCCTGTGGATCACCCTGCTGGCGTGGCTGATGGATCTCGCCCTGCGTCAGTTGCACAAAACCTGTTTTCCCTGGGCGGAAGGAGGGAAGGCATGAGCTTTATCACCATCAACAATATCTGGCAGGAGTACGGCGACCATGTGGTGCTGGAACGCCTGAACCTGCAGGTGAAAGAGGGCGAGTTCTGCTCAATGGTGGGGGCGTCCGGCTGCGGAAAATCTACCTTCCTGCGTCTGCTGCTTGGTCAGGAAGCGCCCAGCCGGGGAGTGATCACCCTCGATGGCAAACCGCTGCGCGCCGAGCCGGACAGCAGCCGCGGGGTGGTGTTTCAGCGCTACTCCGTTTTCCCGCACCTCAGCGTGCTGGATAACGTCGCCATCGGTCTTGAACTGCCGCAATCGCCGCTGTTCGGGCGGCTGTTTGGGGGCAAAAAACGCGCCGTGCGTGAACGGTCGGCGGAGATGCTGGAAAAAGTCGGCCTCGGGCACGCGCTGGATAAATATCCCGCCCAGCTCTCCGGCGGCATGCAGCAGCGCCTGGCCATTGCTCAGGCATTCATCATGCAGCCGCGCGTGCTGCTGCTCGATGAGCCGTTTGGTGCGCTGGATCCGGGGATCAGAAAAGACATGCACGCCCTGTTGCTGCAGCTGTGGGGCGAAACCCGCATGACCGTCTTTATGGTCACCCACGATCTGTCTGAAGGCTTCAACCTCGGCACCCGGCTACTGGTGTTCGACAAAGTGCGCCTCGACCCGCAGGCACCGAATGCCTACGGCGCGCGCATTACCTACGACATTCCGCTCAACGAGACGCGGCTCTCCGCCCTGAGCGGAACCACGCCCGACAACGTTTATGCCTTAAGGGGGTAACAGTGAATACCATGACGATTTTACGTGAAGAGACGCTTCCCGGCGGGGGACACCTCTCGTTTGTCCTGAAGCGCGGGCAGATCCTGCGCATGACAGATACGCAAGGCAGTGCCAACGTCAGCCTGCTGATGCTCAACCCGCACGAGAAAAGCGAGCGGCTGAACCTGCCCGACACGCTGAAAGGCCAGCACACCGCGCGCCTCACCGCCGGACACTGCTTTTACTCCGACATGGGCCGCGTACTGGCGGGCATTACCGCCGACACCTGCGGCTGGCACGACCCGTTTGGCGGCGTGCTGAATGCCGCCGAAGTGGCGGAAAAATACGGTCAGGGGCGTTACCAGGAACTGCGCAACGGTTTCTACCGTAACGGTACGGACAACCTGCTGGTGGAGATGGGCAAGTGGGATCTCAACCTGGAAGATCTGCTGATGGTGGTCAATTTCTTCAGCAAGGTCACCGTGGAGGACAACGGCCAGTTCCGCTTCCACAGCGGACATTCGCAGCCGGGCAGCTACGTTGAGCTGTTCGCGCCGATGGACACGCTGATTGTCATGACCGCGCTACCGCACCCGATGGATCCCTCCCGGGAGTACGCCCCGCGCCCGGTACAGCTGAGCTGGCGGCAGGCGGAGGATGAAGAGGGGGCGATTAACGCCCTCCTGACGCGCCCGGAAAACGAACGCGCCATCACTAACACTCAACGTTTCGCCCTGTAAGGAGCCGTGTATGACCGTTGCCAGCGAAAAACATCCCCAGCATGCCAGCTTCCGCCACGTTATCCCGGCGGGGGAACCGTATCTGTTTGAAGTGAAGAAAGGCCAGACGCTACGCCTGCTCGACCTGGAGGGCAACCAGGCGGTGGACACGCTGTTTTACAATGCGGACAACCCGCGTGAGCGCTACGACGCACAGCGCACGCTGCGCCGCCAGAACAACGCTTATCTCACCCACGGCAGCGTGCTGTACTCCAACCTCGGTAACCCGCTGCTGACCATCGTGGCTGATACCTGCGGGCGTCACGATACCCTCGGCGGCGCCTGCGCGCAGGAGAGCAATACCGTGCGTTATGCTCTCGATAAACGCCATATGCACAGCTGCCGGGATAACTTCCTCTGCGCCTGCCTGCACGATGGCCGCCTGCAAAAGCGCGATATTGCCGCCAACATTAACTTCTTCATGAACGTGCCGGTGACTCCGCAGGGCGGGCTGACCTTTGAGGACGGTATCTCCGCGCCGGGAAAATATGTCGAGCTGCGCGCCGAGTGCAACGTCATCGTGCTGATCTCCAACTGTCCTCAGCTTAACAACCCGTGCAACGGCTGGAACCCGACGCCAGCAGAGGTGCTGGTATGGAACTGACATCCACCCGCTGGCAGCGCCTGCGCCAGGCCATTTATCGCCTGTTTGCAGTCCGCGCCGGACGCATTCTGCCGTAACCGCTTTTTCCCCATGGACGACCATGGGTGAGCCGATTTTCGGCGGGACGACCCGCCACGATTGAGTCTGACCTATGTTGACGACACTCCTGATTGCAAACCGCGGGGCGATTGCCTGCCGCATTCTGCGCACCCTGCGCGCCATGAAGATCCGCGGCGTGGCGGTCTACTCCGAAGCCGATCTCAGCAGCCTGCATATCCGGGAAGCGGATGAGGCGCTGAGCCTGGGCGAGGGCCCGGCGGCGAACACCTATCTGGTGAGCGAAAAGATCATCGCGGCCGCCAGAGCCAGCGGTGCGCTGGCCATTCATCCGGGCTACGGTTTTCTGTCGGAAAACGCCGCATTTGCCGAAGCCTGCGAAGCCGCAGGCATTGCGTTTGTCGGCCCCACGCCGGAACAGTTGCGCCTGTTTGGCCTGAAACATACCGCCCGTGCGCTGGCGAAAGCGCACGGCGTGCCGATGCTCGAAGGCACCGGACTGCTGGCTAACGTCGATGAGGCCGTTCACGCTGCGGCGGAAGTGGGCTACCCGGTAATGCTGAAAAGCACCGCGGGTGGTGGCGGGATCGGCATGCGCGTCTGTTACCACGCGGAAGAGCTGCGCGACGCCTTCGATGCCGTGGTGCGCCTGGGCAAGAATAACTTTAGCGACGCGGGCGTGTTTATCGAAAAATACATTGAGCGGGCGCGTCACCTGGAAGTCCAGCTGTTTGGTGACGGTAAAGGCGAGGTGATTGCCCTCGGCGTGCGCGACTGCTCGGTACAGCGGCGTAACCAGAAGGTGCTGGAAGAGACGCCCGCGCCCAACCTGCCGGACGGCATGGAGGCCGCGCTGTGCGAGGCGGCGATAAAACTCGGCCAGGCGGTCAACTACCGCAGCGCGGGTACCGTGGAGTTTGTCTACGACAGCGACGCGGCCCGCTTTTACTTCCTTGAAGTGAACACCCGTCTGCAGGTAGAGCACGGCGTCACCGAGCAGGTGTGGGGTGTTGACCTGGTTCGCTGGATGATTGACCTGGCGGCCGGAACGCTGCCGCCGCTGGCGGAGCTGCGTGCCAGCCTGCAACCACAAGGACACGCCATTCAGGCGCGGGTCTACGCCGAAGATCCGGGCCGTCAGTTCCAGCCGTCGCCAGGGCTACTCACCGAAGTGGTGTTCCCGGAAAGCGACCGTCGCACATTGCGCATCGACAGCTGGGTGGAGTCCGGCTGCGACGTACCGCCGTTTTTTGACCCGATGCTGGCAAAAATCATCGCCTGGCAGCCCACGCGCGAGGCGGCGATCCGCGTCCTGCACACCGCGCTGGGAGAGACGCGTCTCTACGGCGTGGAAACCAACCGCAGCTATTTGCAGCAGATTTTAACCTTCCCGCCGTTCGCCCGTGGCGAGCCGTGGACCCGCTGTTTAGAGACGCTGGACTATCAGGCCTTCACGCTGGAGGTGCTCAGCGCCGGGACGCAAACCACGGTGCAGGATTATCCGGGGCGCACGGGCTACTGGGCCGTCGGGGTGCCGCCCTCCGGGCCGATGGACAGCCTGGCGCTGCGTCTCGGCAACCGTCTGCTGGGCAATGAGGAGGGGGCCGCCGCGCTGGAGATCACCCTCAGCGGCCCGACGCTGAAATTCAACTGCGACGCGCAGCTGGCGGTGACCGGCGCAGCCATTGCGCTGACGCTGGACGGCGAGCCGCTGGCAAACAACCGCGTTTTCCGCGTCCGGGCGGGAAGCACGCTGCGTATGGGCGATATTCAGGGGGACGGCGTACGCAGCTATCTCTGCCTGCGCGGCGGGTTTGAGGTACCGGATTATCTGGGCAGCAAAAGCACCTTCACCCTCGGGCAGTTTGGCGGTCACGCCGGACGGGCACTGCGCACAGGTGACGTGCTGCATCTGTCCCCATTGACCGAACCTGTCGCGGACGGGGAGCTGCCGCAGGCCCTGCGCACCAGCCTGGATGGGGTGCGTGAGCTGCGGGTGATTTACGGTCCGCATGGTGCGCCGGAGTATTTTACGCCGGGCTATATGGCGACCTTTTTTGCCACCGAGTGGGAGGTACATTTTAACTCCAGCCGCACGGGCGTGCGTCTGATCGGCCCGAAACCGGAATGGGTACGTGACAGCGGCGGCGAAGCGGGGCTGCACCCCTCGAACATCCACGACAACCCGTACGCCATTGGCGCGGTGGATTTCACCGGCGATATGCCGGTGATCCTCGGCCCCGACGGCCCAAGCCTGGGGGGATTTGTCTGCCCGGTCACCGTCATTGAGGCGGATCTACACGCGGTTGGCCAGCTGAAAGCGGGCGATAAAGTGCGCTTTATGCCGGTGGACGTTTCCACCGCCCGACGGCTGGCGCAGGGGCAGGCGGCGCAAATCGCCAGCCTGACGCCGCAGGTCATGCCGTGGCAACCTGTCGGGCTGAGCTCGCCGGTGGTGCTGGAGGTGGGGGAGGACGATAAACGGCTGGTGGCGAGGTTATCCGGCGATACCCATCTGCTGCTGGAGATAGGCGACCCCGAACTGGATCTGGTGTTGCGTTTTCGCGCCCACGCGCTGATGCAGGCGCTGGAAACGCGCGCGCTGACGGGGATTATCGACCTCACGCCGGGGATCCGCTCCCTGCAGATTCACTATCAGCCGGAAACGCTGAGTCTGGAAGCGCTGCTGGAGACGGTGGCCGGGCTATGGCAGGACGTATGCGGGCAGGCGTCGCTGGACGTGCCGTCGCGCGTGGTCTGGCTGCCGCTCTCCTGGGACGATCCCGCGTGCCAGAAGGCCATCGACAAATACATGACCACCGTGCGCCGGGATGCGCCATGGTGTCCGAGCAACCTGGAGTTTATCCGTCGTATCAACGATCTGGCGAATATCGATGAGGTCTATAAAACGGTGTTCGATGCTCGCTATCTGGTAATGGGGCTGGGAGATGTCTACCTGGGCGCGCCGGTCGCGACACCGCTCGATCCGCGTCATCGTCTGGTGACCACCAAATACAACCCGGCACGCACCTGGACGGCGGAAAACTCGGTGGGTATTGGCGGGGCCTACCTTTGCGTCTACGGCATGGAGGGGCCGGGCGGGTATCAGTTTGTCGGACGCACGCTACAGATGTGGAATCGCTATCACGCCGTGGAGGATTTTGACGGCAAGCCCTGGCTACTGCGCTTCTTCGACCAGATCCGCTTTTATCCGGTCTCTGCCGAAGAGTTGCTCACCATCCGCCGGGATTTCCCGCTGGGACGTTATCCGCTGCGCATCGAACACACCACGCTGAAGCTGGCGGAGTATCAGCAATTCCTGGCCGACGAGGCGCCGGAGATTGAGGCATTCCGCGCGCATCAGCAGGCCGCGTTTGACGCCGAGCGTGAGCGCTGGGCCGCCAACGGTCAGGCCCATTTTGACAGCAGCGAGGTGCTGGTAACGGACGGCGAAGACGCGCCGCTGGCACCCGGACAGGCCGGGATTGACAGCCCGGTGTCGGGCAACCTGTGGCAGGTAAACGTTGAAGTCGGTAACACCGTGCGCGAAGGCGATGTGCTGGTGGTACTGGAGTCCATGAAGATGGAAATCCCGCTGGTCGCAACCCAGGACGGGGTGGTCAGCCTGGTGCGCGTGCAGCCGGGTTCATCGGTGCGCGTGGGTCAGTGTGTGGTGGTCCTGGAGAAAACAGCATGAAGCACCTTTTTGATTTACGCCTTGATGTTCTGGCGCAGGCATACCGTTCCGGTCAGCTCCGTCCTCGCGCGGTTATCCTTGCCCTGCGCGAGCGCGCGCTGGCGCTGAACCCGGAATTTAACGCCTTTATTTATCTTCTGACGCCCGACGAGCTGGAGCCGTATCTGGCCGCGCTGGACGGCGTGGATCCGGCATCGTTGCCGCTCTATGGCGTGCCGTTTGCCATTAAAGACAATATCGATCTGGCGGGTATTGAGACCACCGCCGCCTGTCCGGCCTTTGCGTACCGGGCAGAGCAGGATGCGACGATAGTGTCGCAGCTGATCGCGCTGGGGGCGGTCCCGCTGGGGAAAACCAATCTCGACCAGTTCGCGACCGGCTTAAACGGCACGCGCTCACCATTTGGTGCGTGTCGCAACAGTGTGCATCCGGAGTATCCGTCCGGTGGCTCAAGCGCGGGCTCGTCGCTGGCTGTGGCGCTGGGGCTGGCGAGCTTTGCCCTGGGCACCGATACCGCCGGGAGCGGGCGCGTTCCGGCCTCTCTCAATAATCTGGTCGGGCTGAAGGCGACCAAAGGGCTGATCTCGACAGCGGGTGTGGTGCCCGCCTGCCGCACGCTGGACTGCGTAACGTTCTTCACCAGCACGGCAGCGGAGGCCAGCCAACTGCTGGCGCTGACGGCGACGAAAGACGCGCACGATGACTACAGCCGTGCTAACCCGTCCTGGAACGGAGCGCAGGCATTTGGCGTACCGGCAGCCGGTTTTCGCTTTGGCGTGCCGGACACGCTGGAGTTTCTCGGCTGCGCAGAGAGTGAGGCGCTGTATCACACCGCAAAGGAGAGGCTGATCGCCCTTGGCGGCGTGCCGGTGACCATCGACTTTTCGCCGTTCCTGGCGGCAGCAAAACTGCTCTATGACGGCCCGTGGGTGGCCGAGCGCTACCACGTGGCGGGCGCGTTGATTGAGCAACAGCCGGACGCGGTGCTGCCGGTGATCCGCAATGTGCTGCAAAAAGCGCCTGCTATGAGTGCGGTAGCGGCGTTTGAAGCGCAGTACCAGCTTCAGGCCTATAAAAGCGAGTGCGATGCCATACTGGCGGGGCTTGAGTGCGTGTTAACTCCCACTTATCCGCGCCCGGTGAGTCTGGCCGAGCTGGCGGAGGAACCGGTCAAACGCAACTCTGAGCTTGGGCTTTACACCAACTTTATGAACCTGCTTGATTACGCTGCCGTGGCGGTCCCGGCAGGGTTTATGGCCAACGGCTTGCCTTCCGGCATAACGCTGTTTGGCCGCGCGTTTACCGACCAGTATCTGCTCAGTCTGGCCGATGCGTTACAACGTCACCAGAAATTACCTCTGCCTGGAGAACGCGAGATACAAGGGGATGCACCTGTTTCGACCGCCACCGATGACCGGATGTATCTGGTGGTGTGCGGCGCGCACCTGGACGGGCTGGCGCTGAATCATCAACTGCGCCAGCGCGGGGCGACGTATGTAGAAGCCACCACCAGCGCCCCGCATTATCGGCTCTTTGCCCTGGCAGACGGCAAACGACCGGGCATGGTGCGGGCAACAGAACAGGGTTCCGCAATAGCCGTAGAGGTGTGGGCACTTCCGCACAGCGAAATGGGATCGTTTCTGGCCGGGATCCCCGCACCGCTGGGGCTGGGAAAAGTCGAACTTCAGGACGGGCGCTGGCTGACCGGGTTTATCTGCGAGGAGGCAGGATTAGAGGGAGCACAGGAGATTACGCGATTCGGTGGCTGGCGAGCCTGGCTTGCTCATCATGCGTGAGCAAGCCAGCGCGGTTAACGGTAGAGCGGTTTTTCTGCGACCGGGATCAGTAAGGTAGATTGCCAGTCCGCAAGCGTCAGCTGCGCGAGTTTTCCCAGTGCGCTATAGAACGGGTGCCCGGCGTTTTCAACAAACACGGAGAGAAAACGGGTGCTCCACGGCAGCAGGTGCCACGCCAGAAGCTGGTCGCGTTCCGTCTCGCGTCCGTTCTCAGTGAGCCACGCGGCCAGCAGCAGCAACGTACCAAAATGATCTTCCGGTTCGTTCTGCTGCATCTCAAAGGCAATCTGGTTTTCCCGCATCCACTGACGCAGGGCGAGGGTTGAATCCCCAAACAGCACGGATTCACGATCCAGCCATACGGAACCCCACGGCGGTGCGGGCAGCGCATAGGGGCCAATAAACAGCCGTTGCCAGGCGTCAGTGACGGGCTCATCGGCAGATACCGTAAAGGTGTCGGCGATGGGCTGCAGCGCCGCCTGCGGCAGCGGCCAGTCCGTAACCCAGTCGCCAGCGGTCAGGGCGTTGACCAGCGGCGCAACGTGCTCGCTGTCGGGTGAATAATAAAACAGTGCGCCCAGTACCCGGGCGCTGAACGCGAACGCTTCACGCTGTGAGACATCTATCATTACAAACTTCCTTGCTCGCGCGGGCGAACCCGCGCGCCTGTGTTAACCGGCAATTGCCATACCTACCGTCATGTGCAGACCATAGAACAGACCGCGGCCGATCAGTTCACCCACGACAACCAGCGCCAGGCCTGCAAAGAGCGCAAGGGTTTTCGGCTCCTGGCGCCGGATGAGCGGGCACAGCCAGCAGCCTAATCCGGCGGCGACCAGTATGATACGGCCAACTTGCCATGCGCCATAGTCCGGCAGCAGGGCGCTGGCCTGTTGTACGGAGCTGTGTAGCGTCGCCAGTTCGTTACTCTGCAGCACAATCACCGCCACGCTCAGCAGCAGCGCCAGTACGCTCACCGATGCGGCACACGTGCCTCTGAAGGCGGTGCCAGCGGCGCGAAGCAGCAGGGCGGCAAACAGCGGGCCGCCCAGCGCCATCGTCAGGAAAAAGGCCAGCGTGGTGTAGCCGGTGTACCAGGTCGGAACCGTATCGATCTGATACACGCGGGTCATGGCCCAGACAAACACAATCCCCAGGATCTGGCTCACCACCATCCATACTTTACCCAATGCGGGCGGCATTTTACCGATAACCGACACCAGCCACCAGAAGCCACCGACGGCAAAGAAGACCGAGCCTGCCGCGATCTCGTTGCTGAGCGCCGACGCGCCAACACGGTTCAGGGAGTTAAACGCCCTGAGCGGGGAGCCCAGGTGCATCACCGATGCGATAAAGCCAACGCCCATGACCAGCCATAAAAAGAACATGCTGCGCACGATGCGGGCTTTGACCGCCTCGTCACTCTCCCTCATCCATGCCAGACCGCTGACGAGCAACGCCCCGGCCACGCACTGCCCAAAAACGGTGAAGATCACCAGCGGCCATTCATGCCATCCACTTCCCATCTCACACCTCCTTCGGGTTTGCCAGATAGCCGGAGGTATCTCCCGTCGGGCGGCTGTTGGCGTTAGGTTTAATCACAATGCTTGGCTTCGTGAAGTGCGCGGACGGCAGCGGCGCGACGGCCGCAAGCTGGCCGTGTTTTTTACGCAGCTCGTCAATCGGGCCGAAGTCCAGCGCGCGCAGCGGACAGGACTCCACGCAAATCGGCTTTTTGCCCTCTGCGACGCGGTCATGGCAGCCGTCGCACTTGGTCATGTGGCCTTTGGCGGCGTTGTACTGCGGCGCACCGTACGGACAGGCCATATGGCAGTAGCGGCAGCCGATGCAGACATCCTCATTCACCACCACAAACCCGTCGTCACGCTTGTGCATCGCCCCGCTCGGGCACACTTTGGTGCAGGCCGGATCTTCACAGTGGTTACAGGCAATCGACAGGTAATAGGCAAAGACGTTCTGATGCCAGACGCCGTTATCCTCCTGCCAGTCGCCGCCCGCATATTCGTAGATCCGGCGGAAGCTGACGTCCGGGGTCAGGTCTTTGTAATCCTTGCAGGCCAGCTCGCAGGTTTTGCACCCGGTGCAACGGCTGGAGTCAATAAAAAATCCATACTGGGTTGTCATCGGTTACTCCTTACGCCTTCTCGATCTGCACCAGATTGGTGTGCTGCGGGTTGCCTTTCGCCAGCGGTGACGGGCGATGGGTGGTCAACGTGTTGATGCATGAGCCATGGTCGATCCGATCGCCGTTCATGTTGGCGTCGTGCCAGGCCCCCTGGCCCATCGCGCTGACGCCGGGCATGATGCGCGGGGTGACTTTTGCGGCAATGCGCACTTCACCGCGGTCGTTAAACACGCGCACCATATCGCCGTTTTGAATACCGCGTTGTGCCGCATCAACCGGATTGAGCCATACCTCCTGACGACAGGCGGCTTTAAGCACATCCACGTTGCCGTAGCTGGAGTGGGTGCGCGCCTTGAAGTGGAAGCCAAACAGCTGCAGCGGGTATGTTTTACGTTCCGGGGCATCCCAGCCGTCAAACGTTGAGGCGTACACCGGCAGTGGGCTGATGGTTTCATCTTTTTCCAGCTCCCAGGTGGCGGCAATCTCTGCCAGCTTGCTGGAGTAAATTTCAATCTTGCCTGACGGGGTTTTGAGCGGATGGGCATCCGGATCATCGCGGAATTTTTTATACGCCACGAAGTGTCCGTTGGGATCTTTGCGCTTATAAATGCCCATTTTTTTCAGTTCGTCATAGGACGGAAGCTGCGGATCTTTCGCCAGCATTTTGGCGTACAGATACTGCAGCCACTGCGACTGTGTCCGGCCTTCGGTGAATTTCTGATGGATGTCCGGCCCGAGGCGTTTCGCCACTTCGCTCATGATCCAGTAGATGGGCTTACGCTCAAACTTCGGCGCGGTGACGGGCTGCAGGAAAATCAGATAGCCCATATTGCCCGCATAATCGTTCGGGATGATGTCTTCCTGCTCGACGGTCATGAGGTCCGGCAGCAGGATGTCGGCGTATTTCGCCGAAGAAGTCATAAAGTTGTCGATCACCACGATGGTTTCGCACTTGCTTTCGTCCTGCAGAATATCGTGGGTTTTGTTGATGTCGGAGTGCTGGTTGATGATGGTATTACCGGCATAGTTCCAGATGAACTTGATCGGCACATCCAGCTTATCCTTGCCACGCACACCGTCGCGCAGGGCGGTCATTTCCGGGCCGCGGGCGATGGCATCTGTCCAGCTAAAGCAGGAGATCTGCGTTTTTACCGGGTTTTCCGGCAGCGGCATCCGTTCGATGGTGATGGTATAGGTCGATTCGCGCGCGCCGCTGTTACCGCCGTTGATACCCACGTTGCCGGTTAAGATCGGCAGCATGGCGATGGCGCGCGACGTCAGTTCACCGTTAGCCTGGCGCTGCGGTCCCCAGCCCTGGCAAATATAGGCGGGTTTTGCCGAGCCAATCTCGCGCGCCAGCTTGACGATGCGATCCGCAGGAATACCTGTAATGCGCGAGGCCCACTCCGGGGTTTTTGGCGTATTATCGTCGCCCTGGCCGAGAATATACGCTTTGTAGTGCCCATTAGCAGGCGCGCCTTCCGGCAGCGTTTTTTCGTCATAGCCAACGCAGTATTTATCGAGGAACGGCTGGTCAACCAGATTTTCGTTGATTAATACCCATGCAAGTCCGGCTACCAGTGCGGCATCGGTACCCGGGCGAATCGGGATCCATTCATCTTCACGTCCGGCAGCGGTGTCGGTATAACGCGGGTCGATGACGATCATCCGCGCATTTGAGCGTTCACGCGCCTGTTCGAGGTAGTAGGTGATCCCGCCGCCGCTCATACGCGTTTCCGCCGGATTATTGCCGAACATCACCACCAGTTTAGTGTTTTCAATGTCGGAGGTGCTGTTGCCATCATTGCTGCCGTAGGTGTACGGCATCGCGCAGGAAATTTGCGCGGTACTGTAGGTGCCATAGTGGCTCAGGAAGCCGCCGTAACAGTTCATCAGGCGCGCCACCAGCGAGGCGTAAGGGGAAGAGCGGGTGATATTGCCGCCGACAATGCCGGAGGAGTAGTTAATGTACACCGCTTCGTTGCCGTATTTTTCCACTACATTTTTCAGGCTGCGGGTCAGGGTATCCAGCGCTTCATCCCAGGAGATGCGCTCAAATTTACCTTCACCGCGTTTGCCCACGCGCTTCATCGGGTAGTTAAGGCGGTCAGGGTGATTAATGCGACGGCGGATGGAGCGTCCGCGAAGACAGGCGCGCACCTGATGATTGCCGTAGATATCCTCCCCGGTATTATCCGTTTCCACCCAGTAAACTTCGTCGTCACGGACATGCAGACGCAGCGCGCAGCGGCTGCCGCAGTTCACCGAGCAGGCTCCCCAGACCACTTTATCTTCAGCAGGCTGTACGGCGTTTTGCACCGCAGCAGCGGCGCTTTTCAATCCAAACGGCAACGAGATACCACCGGCGGCAAGCGCCAGAGAACCTATCGCGGTGGGCTTAACGAGTGTTCGGCGGCTGATTCCACCGTGATGTTCGACATCGGACATGACTCACCCCATCATTTTAATTGACTATTATTTTCGCCCGTGATTACAACCGGGCTAATGATGGGGTGAGTGTTACTTATTTGGAGGTATTAAATATTAATCCTCATCAATTCAAGGGGGATTGGCGCAAGGAAAGTGGTTAAAAATCACTGCGGTTCGCCTTGCGGACTCTCCTGCGCGCCAGCAGCAGCGCCGCTGCCTGTGCGAGTGTACAAAATTTTGAAGGTATCATTGGCACAATGCCCAACAACCTGCGCATCCGGACGATCGGCCTGATCGTTGGGTACGATGTTCAGCGTAAAGCCAGATTCCGGCACGCCGTTGTTGATGATTTTCTGCTGAATGTCGCTTTTTACGCGTTCGCAGGAATCCGGTGCCGCCAGCGCGGCGGTAGAGGCACTCATTAACAGCAGGGCGGTAATCCAGGGTAACCGTTTCATCTGTAGCTCCTTTTCTCTGTGTGTAGATTAATTTTAGCAGGGTTCGTGTAAACAACTGTATTTGCTAATATGATTGGGAATAATCTCCCTGAATCGGTAAATGATGTGAAGAAATACGCAGCGATAACGCTACTGGCCGCGACACTGGTGGGGTGCGACAACAATTCCGCGCCGCTGTCGTTCACGCCTGAGATGGCGAGTTTTTCGAATGAGTTTGATTTTGACCCGCTGCGCGGCCCGGTCAAAGACTTTACCCAGACGCTGTTTAACGACAAGGGCGAGGTCTCCAAACGGGTGACCGGGACGATGTCGACAGAAGGGTGCTTTGATACGCTTGAGCTGCTCGATCTTGAAGCGAATACCGGCGTTGCGCTGGTGCTGGATGCCAACTACTACATCGATGCAGAAACCCAGCAGCGAAAAGTGAAACTGCAGGGCAAATGCCAGCTGGCCGAGCTGCCGTCTGCCGGTGTAACGTGGGATACCGATGACAACGGATTTGTGGTCGCGGCGCACGGTAAAGAGATGGAAGTGAAATATCGCTATGACGCGGACGGCTACCCGCTCGGTAAAACCACCGTTTCCGGGGATCAGCACTTATCCGTACAGTCGACACCCTCGAAGGATCTGCGCAAAAGAATGGATTACTCGGCCGTGAGTTTACTGAATGACAAACCGCTGGGGAATGTGAAGCAGAGCTGCGATTACGACCGGCACAATAACCCGGTGAGCTGCGACCTGACCATCACCGACGACAGCGTGAAACCCGCGGTTGAGCGCAAGTACAGCATAAAAAACACCATTGAATACTACTGAGAGTAAAGCCGCGCAGGTTACTGCGCGGTAGGTTTCAGCAGGCTGGCACCAGACGGTTTGTGTCCGGCCAGATGCTGGTGCTGGAAAATGCACATGCGAATGGTGTTGCGGTATTCCCCGTTGATAAAGAACTCGTGGATTAGCTCGCCTTCCACCATAAAGCCCAGCTTACGGTAGATATGGATCGCTTTTTCGTTCTCTTTATCGACGATGAGATAGAGCTTATACAGATTCAGAACGTTGAATCCGTAGTCCATCGCCAGCTTCGCCGCCCGTGAGGCCAGGCCTTTACCCTGATGCTCCGGGGAGATAATGATCTGGAATTCCGCCCGGCGATGCACGTGGTTGATCTCCACCAGTTCAACCAGCCCGGCTTTTTCGCCTTCACACTCCACCACAAAGCGGCGTTCGCTTTGATCGTGAATGTGTTTATCGTACAGATCGGACAGCTCGACAAACGCCTCGTACGGCTCTTCAAACCAGTAGCGCATCACGCTGGCGTTGTTGTCGAGCTGGTGGACGAAGCGCAAATCTTCGCGTTCCAGCGGACGCAGTTTAACCTCAAGACCCGGCATTACGGTGCTACCGTACGACCCGTTCGACGATCCAGGCAGCGCAGGGTGTTTGGCTCCCAGTAGGCATTAACGTTCGCGCTTTGCTGACACTTATCACGTGCGTCAAAGGCGACATCTTCTTTGTCCCACTCTTTCTCAGCACGCTTGTTCACCTTCTGACGAAGGCTGCGGGTGTCATTCCATTGTTCTTTGTCCATTGCGGCATTCTGGCGGCTCTGCGCGCTATCGCCAGACTCAATAATGAGTTTGCTGGTTTCGGCGGTAGCCGTTGCAGCGAAGGCGAGCGTTGACAGCGCCAGTGCGGCGGTCAGACAAAGGCGTTTGCTTAATGTACTCATAGCGTTTCCTTTTTGAATCGGTGCAGATAATCACGTTACCCTGTTCAGATTCTACACCAAACAGAAATGACGGCATACCCGCGGCGCGGGTATGGAAAAGTAAACCGTATCATCAGGTATGATGGTTAAATAAATCCTCACCTGAAATGAAATATGATCAAAACAACGCTGTTATTTTTTGCCACCGCGCTCTGTGAAATTATCGGCTGCTTCCTTCCCTGGCTCTGGCTGAAGAGAGGGGCAACCGTGTTACTGCTGATCCCGGCGGGCATCGCGCTGGCGCTGTTTGTCTGGCTGTTAACGCTCCATCCGGCGGCCAGTGGCCGCGTCTATGCCGCCTACGGCGGGGTTTATGTCTGCACCGCGCTGCTATGGTTACGCGTGGTCGATGGGGTAAAACTCAGCGCCTACGATTGGGCCGGGGCCCTGATTGCCCTGTGCGGCATGCTGATCATCGTGGCGGGCTGGGGGCGCGCCTGAGCGCCCTGATTTTGTGATCGCTCGCGGATATTTTGATCATTATACTTGTATGGTAGTAGCTCAGTTGCGTAAATTTCCTGCATCACAACATGCGATGTAAGGAAAGGAATTATGAAGATTGTCGGGGCTGAAGTATTTGTCACCTGCCCGGGGCGTAACTTTGTCACCCTTAAAATTACGACCGATGAAGGCATCGTCGGTCTTGGCGATGCCACACTAAACGGACGCGAACTCTCCGTCGCCTCTTACCTGAAAGACCACCTCTGCCCGCAACTGATTGGCCGCGATGCGCACCGCATCGAAGATATCTGGCAGTTTTTCTATAAAGGCGCGTACTGGCGTCGCGGTCCGGTCACCATGTCGGCAATCTCCGCCGTGGATATGGCGCTATGGGATATCAAAGCCAAAGCCGCCAATATGCCGCTTTACCAGCTGCTGGGGGGCGCTTCCCGTGAAGGCGTAATGGTCTATTGCCACACCACCGGGCATACCATTGACGACGTGCTGGAAGATTACGCCCGTCATAAAGAGATGGGCTTTAAGGCGATCCGCGTCCAGTGCGGCGTGCCGGGAATGAAAACCACCTACGGCATGTCCAAAGGAAAAGGGCTGGCGTATGAGCCTGCCACCAAAGGGGACTGGCCGGAAGAGCAGCTGTGGTCCACCGAGAAATACCTCGACTTCACACCGAAGCTGTTCGACGCGGTGCGCAGTAAATTTGGCTTCAACGAACATCTGCTGCATGACATGCACCACCGCCTGACGCCGATTGAAGCAGCGCGTTTCGGTAAGAGCATCGAAGAATTCCGCATGTTCTGGATGGAAGATCCTACGCCTGCTGAAAACCAGGCGTGCTTCCGCCTGATCCGCCAGCACACCGTCACGCCGATTGCTGTGGGTGAAGTCTTTAACAGCATCTGGGATTGCAAACAGCTGATTGAAGAGCAGCTTATCGACTACATTCGCGCCACCATTACCCATGCAGGCGGGATCACCGGCATGCGTCGTATTGCAGACTTTGCCTCGCTCTACCAGGTGCGGACCGGGTCACACGGCCCGTCCGATCTGTCGCCGATTTGCCATGCTGCCGCGCTGCACTTCGACCTGTGGGTGCCGAACTTCGGCGTGCAGGAATATATGGGCTATTCCGAACAGATGCTTGAAGTCTTCCCACACAACTGGCGCTTCGACAACGGCTATATGCACCCGGGCGACAAGCCGGGTCTGGGTATTGAGTTCGACGAAAAGCTGGCCGCGAAATACCCGTACGATCCGGCCTACCTGCCTGTGGCTCGTCTTGAAGACGGCACGCTGTGGAACTGGTAAACGAGGAGCGAACGATGAAAAGCGTAGTGATCCAACAGCCCAACCAGCTGGTAATTGAAGAGCGTCCACTCCCGCAACCGGGGGCAGGGGAAGTGCGCGTCAGCATTAAACTTGCCGGGATCTGCGGCTCCGACAGCCATATCTACCGCGGACATAACCCCTTCGCGAAATATCCGCGCGTTATCGGCCACGAATTTTTTGGTGTGATTGACGCCACGGGCGAGGGCGTTGACCCCGGACGCCTGGGGCAGCGGGTTTCCGTTGATCCGGTGATCAGCTGCGGGCACTGCTATCCGTGCTCGGTGGGTAAACCGAACGTGTGTACCTCCCTGGTCGTGCTCGGCGTGCATCGCGACGGCGGTTTTGCGGAATACGCCGTGGTACCGGCGAAAAATGCGTGGCCCATCCCGGATGCCATTCCCGATAAACACGCCGTGATGGTCGAGCCCTTTACCATTGCTGCCAACGTCACCGGGCAGGCAAAACCGACGGAACAGGATATCGCCCTGGTGTATGGCGCGGGCCCGATGGGGCTGGTTACCGTGCAGGCGCTGAAAGGTGTCTACAACGTCAGGCAGGTGATTGTCGTCGACCGCATTGATGAACGGCTGGCGATGGCGCAACGCAGCGGCGCGGACTGGGTCCTGAACAACGGTAATCTTGATTTGCATAAGGCGCTGGAAGAAAAAGGCATCAAACCGACGTTAATCATTGATGCCGCCTGTCATCCGTCGATTCTGCAGGAAGCGATAACCCTGGCTTCCCCGGCGGCACGTATCGTGCTGATGGGCTTTTCCAGCGATCCGAGCCAGATTGTTCAGCAGGGGATCACCGGCAAAGAGCTGTCGATATTCTCCTCGCGCCTGAATGCCAACAAATTCCCGGTCGTGATCGACTGGCTGGAAAAGGGGCTGATCGATCCTGAAAAACTGATTACCCACACCTTTGACTACCACCACGTGACAGACGCCATCGAACTGTTTGAGAAAGACCAGCGGCAGTGCTGCAAAGTCTTGCTCACCTTCGACCAATAATAATTTACGCGGTTAAGAGCCTGCGCAGACAGGCTCTGAGTGGTACGCATCTTACCTTGCAGAGATAGCCATTATGACTCAAGCACAACCTCAAAGAACGACTTCAGATCTGGTGAAAGCTGCCGTATCCGGCTGGCTGGGTACCGCGCTGGAGTTTATGGATTTTCAGCTCTACTCGCTGGGGGCCGCGCTGGTCTTCCATGAGATCTTTTTCCCGGAACAGTCCGCGGCCATGGCGCTGATCCTGGCGATGGGGACCTACGGCGCAGGCTATATTGCGCGCATCGTCGGCGCCTTTATCTTCGGCAGAATGGGCGACCGGATCGGTCGTAAAAAGGTGCTGTTTATTACCATCACCATGATGGGGATCTGTACCACCCTGATTGGCGTATTGCCGACCTACGGCCAGATTGGCATTTTTGCGCCGGTCCTGCTGGTGACGCTGCGCATTATTCAGGGGCTGGGTGCCGGGGCAGAAATCTCCGGTGCGGGAACTATGCTGGCCGAGTATGCGCCAAAGGGCAAACGCGGGATCATCTCCTCGCTGGTTGCGATGGGGACCAACTGCGGAACCCTGAGTGCCACGGCGATCTGGGCGGTGATGTTCTTTGCTCTCGATCGTGAAGAACTGGTGGCATGGGGCTGGCGCGTGCCGTTCCTGGCCAGCGTCGTCGTGATGATCTTTGCCATCTGGCTGCGTATGAACCTGAAAGAGAGCCCGGTCTTCGAAAAAGTGAACGACGCTGAAGCTGCCGTACCGGTGGCGAAGCCGGATACCTCCCTTGGGGCGATGGTGAAAAGCAAATCCTTCTGGCTCGCCACCGGGCTGCGTTTTGGTCAGGCGGGTAACTCCGGTCTGATCCAGACGTTCCTTGCCGGGTATCTGGTACAGACGCTGCTGTTTGATAAAGCGATCCCCACCGATGCGCTGATGATAAGTTCAATCCTCGGGTTTATCTCTATCCCGCTGCTGGGCTGGCTGTCGGACAAAGTCGGTCGCCGTCTGCCGTATATCCTCCTCAACATTTCCGCCATCATTCTGGCGTACCCGATGCTGTCGATTATCGTCGATAAAAGCTATGCGCCGGGCGTCATTATGCTCTCGATTATTGTCATTCATAACTTCGCGGTGCTGGGGTTGTTCGCGCTGGAAAACATCACCATGGCGGAGATGTTTGGCTCGCGTAATCGCTTTACCCGCATGGCCATCTCCAAAGAGGCGGGCGGTCTGGTGGCGGTGGGCTTTGGTCCGGTGCTGGCGGGGATCTTCTGCAACATGACCGGCTCCTGGTGGCCGATTGTCGCGATGCTGATTGCCTATTCCGTAATTGGTCTGGTTTCAGCCATTTTCATGCCGGAAGTGCGCGACCGTGATTTGAGCGCGGCACAAGACGCGGCTGAACCACAGGTACTGGACAATAAGGCTGGTGAGTCACGCAAATATGGAGCGCTGCTATGAGTTTCATTAATGATAACTTTATGATTAGCAACGCCAGGGGCGTTGCGTTATATCGCGACGTCGCGAAAGAATTGCCGATAATTGACTATCACTGTCATCTGGTTGCGAAGGATATTTTCGAAAATAAACCGCTGGAGAACATTACCGAGCTTTGGCTTGCAGGCGATCACTACAAATGGCGCGCTATGCGCGCCAACGGTATAGATGAAAAATACATTACGGGCAGCGCCACCGCGGAAGAAAAATTTGCGGCGTGGGCTGAGACTGTCGACGCCAGTTATGGCAATCCGCTCTATCACTGGACGCATTTAGAACTGCATCACTATTTTTCCTGTGATGAACCGCTGGGCAGCCATAACTGGCGTGAAATAATGGAGCGCTGTAATCGTTTATTACAACAGCCTGATTTTACGCCCCGCGAACTGATTAAACGCTCAAAAGTGGAGGTCATTTGTACCACAGACGCCCCGCTGGATGACCTGCGTTACCATCAGTTATTGCGCGATGACGCAACATTCAACGTCAAGGTATTACCGACATTCCGCCCGGATGACGTTTTTACGCCGGATGCGCATCAGTTCGCCGACTTTACCGATCGACTAGCGGAGCTGACGGGGCGGTCCATTCACGCCTTTAGCGATTTCGCTGCTGCGCTCGGCGAGCGTATTGCCTGGTTTCACGACATGGGGTGCCGTATTTCGGATCATGGCCCTGTGGAGATCCATTATCAGGCTGCGGATGACCGTATCGTGGAATCGATATTTGTCCGTAAACGGCAGGGGGAACATCTCAACGCGCGGGATAGCGCGATTCTTGACAGTGCTATTTTTATCATGCTGGCGCGTTATTACCGACAGCATGACTGGGCCATGCAGATACACTTCGGTGCGATACGCAATAATAATACCCGCATGTACCGTGCCCTGGGCATAAATACCGGGTTTGATTCACTGACGGATCAGGTCAATCTTGCTGCGAATATTAATCAGCTGCTGGATGCCATGGCCCTTGCAGACGCGCTGCCGAAAACCATCCTGTATAACCTCAACCCCAGCTACAACGATATTGTCGCGACGACGATCGCCAATTTTCAGAGTGCAGAGCTGGGAGTGAAATCACCGATGCAATTCGGCTCCGGCTGGTGGTTTAACGACACCCGTCGCGGGATGGAAAACCAGCTCAACAGCCTGGCAGATCAGGGGCTGTTAATGAATTTTGTCGGCATGCTGACCGACTCCCGCAGCCTGGTCTCCTATACCCGCCACGATTATTTTCGCCGCATTCTGTGCAATATGATCGGCGGTTGGGTGGAGCGGGGAGAAGTTCCGGATAATAACGATATTCTCACGCGGATGATTAAAAATATTTGCCACGACAACGCTAAGAATTATTTCAAATTTTAAATTCGCTTCATCAAGTGGGGATGAAATATGTCTCGTGCGGCTAAAAAAATTACCATTCCGGTTAGTATCGGCTACGGACTAACGGATATTATGGGTGGCGGTGCATTTACCGTGATCGGCGCCTGGTTGTTATTTTTCTATACCACATTCGTTGGGCTATCGCCGGTTGAGGCAGCCTCCATTGTCGCCATCGCGCGTATTGTCGATGCCATTGTCAGTCTGTTTATGGGAAGTTTCACCGATCATTTTTACAAAAATTATTTTGGTAAAAAATTTGGTCGTCGACGCTTCTTTTTGCTGATCGGCGCGCCGTTAATGCTGGTCTATGCGTTACTGTGGCTTGATGGCATGACCTACGGTTTTTATCTCGCGGTCTATCTGGCGTTTGAAATTATCGCCGCGATGGTATTGATCCCCTGGGAAACGCTGCCATCGGAAATGACAAAAGACTTTAACCAGCGCACCAAGCTTTCTACCTGTCGCATGTTCCTTTCTGCGTCCGGTACCTTCCTGGCGACGTTCATTCCGGGGCTGCTGATTGGCTATTTTGGGGAAAACAGCGCCCATGCTTATCTGATTAACGGCGTTATTTTTGCCGTCCTGTTTATGGTGTGCGTCTTTATCTCGTGGAAGGTGACCTGGGAACGCGAGTTAACCCCGGAGATGCTGGCCGAGCTTGAAACAAGCACGGCGCCCCGAACGCTGACGCAAAAGCTGGCTGCCTTTGGTCGCCTCTTTAAAGAATATGGTTCAACGCTGAAAATCCGGGCCTTCAGAAAACACCTTGCCATCTACCTGCTGTCGTTTACCGGGAAAGATGTCTACAACACCGTATTTGTCTTCTTCTGTGTTTACTGCCTGAATGTCTCTTCGTCGCTTGCCGGCACACTGCTGTCGATGAGTATCGTCGGCCTGCCTGTCACGCTGATTGCGGGAGTGGGGATCATTAAATTCGGGCCGTCGAAGCTGTATGTGTTTGCCTACTCGCTGATGATGCTCTGCCTGGGCGGCTTTTTCGCTGTGTATCAAATTCCGGCACTTAATACCGTCGCGACGCTGGTTGTTCTGGCCGGGTTATATCAGGTCGGTCGCTGTGTGCTGGAGTTTACGCCATGGAACGTGTTCCCGTTCATCCCCGATATTGACGAGATGGTTAGCCGCCAGCGTCGCGAGGGGTTGTTCGCGGCGGTGATGACCTTCTCCCGCAAAACGACCGTGGCTATCGCCACCTTTATTGTGGGGCTGCTGTTACAGAATGGCGGCTTTGTGAAGGGCAGCCAGACACAGCCGGAGGAGGCCATTCATACCATCGCAATGTTGATGTTCATCGGTACTGCGGGCTTACTCATCCTGGCGTTGTGGCAGGCATTAACGTTCCATCTGAACAAGCGTACGCATAAGATCTTCGTGGATGAACTGGACCGCCTGAAAGCAAACGGTTCTCCCCAGCTGGTTTCCGCCGAAGCACGCCGTGTGGTGGAAGATTTGACGGGGTATTCCTACGACAGGCTGTGCCGTGAGCCCGCTGGCCGTTCAGGTGCAGAACCGGCGCGTAATCCTGTATGACATTGGTATATATCTTTTTGAAAGATGTCACACAACTTAATTTTGATATCACACCAGTTGGCGCAAAGTTAATGTAAATCAATGTTCCGCTGAACATAACCCGTATGGTGGTGGGCAAGGCACCAGGGGGGTTACTGCCATTCTGGCTGGTGTAGTCAACATGCGTGACCGCGCGCCAACGTGCGGTCGCAGAACTCAGCTTCCTTAATTAAACGAGTCTCAACCATGGAAAACCGATTATTACAGGCGAAAGCGACGCTGCCTCAGTACGATCGCGGCAGCCTCCAGGCACGCATTGTTCATTTAGGGTTTGGCGCGTTCCACCGTGCACACCAGGCGGTGTACGCCGATATTCTGGCCGCTGAACACGGCAGCGATTGGGGTTACACAGAAGTGAACCTGATTGGTGGCGAACAGCAGATTGCCGATCTGAACGCGCAGGATAACCTCTATACCGTGGCCGAAATGTCGGCGGACGCGTGGACATCACGGGTCGTCGGTGTGGTCAAAAATGCGCTGCACGCGCAGGTTGACGGGCTGGAGGCCGTACTGGCGGCGATGTGTGAGCCGCAGGTAGCGATTGTGTCGCTCACCATTACCGAAAAAGGCTACTGCCACTCACCGGCCACGGGCAAACTGATGCTCGATCACCCATTGATTGCGGCCGACCTGCAAAACCCGCATCAGCCCAAATCTGCACCGGGTGTAGTGGTTGAAGCGCTGGCGCGACGCAAAGCGGCGGGGCTGCCTGCCTTTAGCGTTATGTCCTGTGACAACATGCCGGAGAACGGCCACGTTATGCGCAATGTCACCTGCGCCTATGCCCGCGCGGTCGACGCGGAGCTGGCCGCGTGGATTGAGGCCAACGTCACCTTCCCGTCAACCATGGTGGATCGTATTGTGCCTGCGGTGACGCCGGAAACGCTGGATAAAATCGAACAGCTTACTGGCGTACGCGATCCGGCGGGCGTGGCCTGCGAGCCGTTCCGTCAGTGGGTGATTGAAGATAACTTTGTCGCCGGACGTCCGCAGTGGGAAAAGGCGGGGGCGGAGCTGGTGGCCGACGTTATTCCGTTTGAAGAGATGAAGCTGCGGATGCTCAACGGCAGCCATTCTTTCCTGGCGTACCTTGGCTATCTGGCGGGTTATCAGCACATTAACGACTGTATGGAAGATGAACACTACCGTCGTTCCGCCCACGCGCTGATGCTGAAAGAGCAGGCGCCGACGCTGAAAGTAAAAGGGGTTGATTTAGGCCACTATGCCGATCTGCTGATAGCGCGCTACAGCAACCCGGCCCTGCGCCACCGGACCTGGCAAATCGCGATGGACGGCAGCCAGAAACTTCCGCAGCGTATGCTCGATTCCGTGCGCTGGCATCTGGTGCATCAGAAACCTTTCCCACTGCTGGCGCTGGGTGTGGCGGGCTGGATGCGCTATGTCGGCGGGGTGGATGAACAGGGGAACGCCATCGACGTGAGCGATCCTCAGCTGGCGGTGATTCAGGCAGCGGTCAACGGGAGCGCGGAAGGGGAAAGTCGGGTGAAAGCCCTGCTGGGCATTGAAGCCATCTTCGGTAAGGAACTGCCGCACGACACGTGCTTTGTGGAGGCGGTCATGACGGCGTATCAGACCCTTCTGCAAAAGGGCGCGAAAGCCACAGTTGCGCAGTACGCGGCACAGCTGTAATTCAGTCATGCCGCCGTTCGCGGCGGCATGATGTCGCACCTGTTAGTGCATACCCAGGCGAATCAGTTCAATCGGTTCGAACTTACCTTCACATCCTTCCACTTCCACCGTTTTGCTGCGACGTACCTGCGCGGCATCCAGTCCCTCGCTGTGGATCGCTTTAATTACCCCGGTATGCCCGGTGCCGTTAATCATTACGCGGCTGCCGGTGGTAATTGCATTACGGTTACGGTCGTAAGTCATCATGGTATTTTCTCCTCGCTAACACATCCGTTACGGCGCTATTTCAGGTTGTGCCGTCCACGAGGCACTATAAATACGCCTCTCTGGACATCATTTTTTTGTTTTTGATCAAACTCACACTTTTTTCTTCATTTCGGCAGGGCGATGACGGTTCACGACGGTAATTTACAAAGCGGACAGTTATTTTCTTTAATTGATAATTTCAACGGGTGAGCGTTTAAGTCTGGTTTATATTCCTGATGGCACTCTGGATGCAGTAAATAACGTTTCCTGGAAATAAGGAGTCAGGCTTATGTATAAGAAAATCTTGATGCCTGTTGATGTGTTTGAAATGAATTTAAGCGATAAAGCGGTGCGGCACGCGGCTAACCTGGCGAAGGCTGAAGGTGCATCGATAACCCTGGTCAGGCTTTGTTGAATAAATCAGATTTCGGGTAAGTCTCCCCCGTAGCGGGTTGTGTTTTCAGGCAATACGCACGCTTTCAGGTATACCTGCTTTCGTCATTTTGTTCAGCGCTCGTACCAGGGCCATAGCCTCCGCAACCTGACCATCGTAGTCACGCAGCGTCAGTGAACCCCCGAACAGCTGTTTTACCCGGTACATCGCCGTTTCCGCTATCGAGCGACGGTTGTAATCTGTTGTCCATTTCCACCGCGCATTACTCCCGGTCATTCGCTGATTAGCCACTGCACGGTTACGGTCTGCATATTCACCGGGCCAGTAACCCGCACCTTTTCGGGGAGGGATAAGCGCGCTGATTTTCTTACGCCGCAGTTCATCGTGACATAGCCGGGTATCGTAAGCGCCATCGGCGGCGGCTGACCTGATTTTCCGGTGGGTTTGCCGGATTAACCCGGGGAAGGCCTCTGAGTCCGTAACGTTGTTCAGCGACAGGTCAGCGCAGATGATTTCATGTGTTTTACTGTCAACGGCGAGATGCAGCTTACGCCAGATACGGCGGCGTTCCTGGCCATGCTTTTTGACTTTCCACTCGCCTTCACCGAAGACCTTCAGCCCGGTGGAATCAATTACCAGGTGTGCGATTTCACCCCGGGTGGGCGTTTTGAAACTGACATTAACCGACTTTGCCCGCCTGCTGACACAGCTGTAAATCCGGGCAGCGTAGCGGAACGTTCATCAGAGAAAAAATGGAATCAATAAAGCCCTGCGCAGCCCGCAGGGTCAGCCTGAATACGCGTTTAATGACCAGCACAGTAGTGATGGCAAGGTCAGAATAGCGCTGAGGTCTGCCTCGTGAAGAAGGTGTTGCTGACTCATACCAGGCCTGAATAGCTTCATCATCCAGCCAGAAAGTTATGGAGCCACGGTTGATGAGGGCTTTATTGTAGGTGGGCCAGTTGGTGATTTTGAACTTTTGCTTTGCCACGGAACGGTCTGCGTTGTCGGGAAGATACGTGATCTGATCCTTCAACTCAGCAAAAGTTCGATTTATTCAACAAAGCCCCCTGGTCAACATTCTGCCCAACAGCAGCCGCTCGTTACTGCGCGGATTCAATGCAGATATCAGGAAGTTTGAAGAGTATATGACCGCGGAATCCAGCAAAAAGATGAAGGAGTTAACGCGTCTCTTCGATCTCTCCCCGGAGGACATTCATTGTGAGGTGCGTTTCGGCAACGTGCGCGATGAAATTATCAGGATGAGCAAAGAAGGGGAATATGACGTGATTGTTATCGGTTCAAAAAACCCGACTATCACCACGCATCTGCTGGGTTCAAATGCGGAATCTATCCTGCGCTACGCCACTATTCCGGTCCTGGTTGTACGCTAATCTCTCCGCCGCGCCGAAAGGGTGCGGTGAATTTAATCTTCGCTAAACCACTCGCTGTTTTCCTGCCGAATAAGCTGCACGGATTCGCTGATCTCCTGCAGATGGACGGTCATCGCTTTTTCCACACCGTCAGGGTCGCGTTTTTCCAGCGCGCTGAAAATATCATAATGCTGTCGAAGCAACATTTCCGGTGGCGAGACGTGGTCGAGGCTCATATACCGCACACGGTCGATCGTGGCTTTAATGTTTTCAATGGTATCCCAGGCCAGCTGACAATCGGCAATTTGCGCCAGCTTCTGGTGAAACTCATCATCGAGCTGAAAGAAGTCGTTAAGCTGTTTGCGGTCGATGGCAATACGCTGCTGATGCAGGTTTTGCTCCAGCCAGTAACACTGGTTGTCATTCATCAGCGTGGCCGCACGCCGGGCCACCGCGCACTCAATGGCCTGACGGACAAAACAGCCGTTACGGACCTGAGAAAGCGATATTTTATTCACATAGCTGCCGCGCTGCGGGCGGATCTGAATCAGGCCGTTTTCAGCAAGCTTGATAAACGCCTCACGTACGGGCTGACGGGAAACGTCAAAACGCACGGATACCTCTTTTTCTGAAAGCGGGGTACCAGGCGGGATCAGGCAATGCACAATATCACGTCGTAATATGCGATAGATTTGCTGGTTAACGGGCTGGGTGGGATTGAGTTGCGATTCAGCGGCCATGAGTTGTCATTTCTCAGAGAGTTAGCCTGAACATACTACCATTCTTTTATACCCTGATACAG
Source organism: Enterobacter cloacae subsp. cloacae ATCC 13047 (assembly GCF_000025565.1). Lineage (NCBI taxonomy): Bacteria > Pseudomonadati > Pseudomonadota > Gammaproteobacteria > Enterobacterales > Enterobacteriaceae > Enterobacter > Enterobacter cloacae. The sequence goes on along the minus strand of NC_014121.1, from coordinate 2,222,465 downwards.
ACCCGGCCCGCAGGCCGGGAAGGGCAGAGTCAGCCTCGATGGACGTTAAGTCCGGCAAAGCTCTGGCTGACAGGCATCATCTCTACGGTGTTAATATTGACGTGGTTTGGCAACGTCGCGACCCACCAGACCGCTTCAGTGACATCTCCCGGCGTCAGCGCGTTGGCATTTTCGTAGGTTTTATCTGCTTTCGCGTCATCGCCTTTGAAACGCACGTTGGAGAACTCGGTACCGCCCACCAGGCCCGGCTCGATATCCGTGACGCGAATGGCGGTGCCGTGCAGATCGGTACGCAGGTTCAGGCTGAACTGACGCACGAACGCTTTTGTCGCACCATAGACGTTGCCGCCCGCATACGGCCAGCTTCCGGCGGTCGAGCCGATATTGATAATGTGGCCGCGATTGCGCTCCACCATGCCTGGCAGCACGGCACGGGTCATATACACCAGCCCTTTGTTGTTGGTGTCGATCATGTTTTCCCAGTCTTCCACGCTGGCTTTGTGCGCAGGCTCCATACCCAGCGCCAGACCGGCGTTGTTGACCAGCACGTCAATGGCACGCCACTGCGCGGGGAGGTTGGCAATCATCTCTTCAATGGCGGCGCGGTTGCGCACATCAAGCTGCGCGGTCAGGATATTGTCACCCAACTCTTCTTTCAGCTCCTGCAGACGCTCCTGACGGCGGCCGGTGGCAATCACCTTGTGGCCGTTGGCGACGAAGCGACGCGTGATGCATTCACCAAAACCTGCCGTTGCCCCGGTAACTAAAATAATCATCTCACTGTTCCTCAACGCTTTTTGTGTTGTACTAACATAGCACGCCCTGAGAGGGTGCGTTAAGGCATCATTTGTATGACCGCATTGCGGTCAATGGCGGCCTGGCCTACTCTGGGAAAGTTAACCGTTATCAGGAGTAAAAGATGTCAACCCGTAACCCTTTTTTTGACATTAGCCTGCTGCCTTATCAGGCCCCGCGTTTTGATGAAATCAACGACAGCCACTATCGCCCGGCATTTGATGAGGCCATACGCCAGAAGCGGGCAGATATTGACGCCATCGTCGCGCAAACGGCAGCACCCGATTTCGATAATACGGTACTGGCGCTGGAGAAAAGCGGTGCCATGCTCGCGCGCGTCAGCAGTATTTTCTTTGCCATGACGTCGGCGCACACCAATGCCCGCTTACAGGAGCTGGAAGAACAGCTCTCAACCGAGCTGGCCGCGTTGGCCAATGATATCTGGCTCAACGACACGTTATTTTCCCGCGTGGAGAGCGTCTGGCAGGATCGTGAGGCGCTGGATGCTGAGTCCCGCCGACTGGTCGAGGTGACGCACCAGCGCTTCGTGCTGGCCGGGGCGCGACTGAACGACGCTGAAAAAGCTGAACTGAAAGACCTGAACACGCAAGTCGCCTCACTGATCAGCCAGTTCAACCAGCGACTGCTGGCCGCAGATAAGGCGGGCGGGCTGGTGGTGGATTATGTTCACCAGCTTGAGGGGTTAAGCGCAGAGGAGATCGCCACGGCTGCTCAGGCCGCCGCCGATAAAGGGCTGAAGGATCGCTGGCTAATCCCCCTCCTGAACACCACCCAACAACCTGCGCTTTCACTGCTTCGCAATCGACAGACCCGTGAAAACCTGTTCAACGCAGGCTGGCTGCGTACGCAGAAAGGCGATGAAAATGATACCCGCGAGTTGATCCTTCGTCTCACGGCATTGCGTGCACGCCAGGCGCAGCTTTTGGGCTTTGACGACTTTGCGAGCTGGAGCATCGCCGACCAGATGGCAAAAACGCCGGAGGCCGCACTGACCTTTATGCGTGGAATTGTCCCTGCGGCGCGCACCCGTGCGGTGCAGGAACAGGCCGATATCCAGAAAGTCATTGATGATGAGCAGGGCGGCTTCACCGTGCAGGCCTGGGACTGGGCCTTTTATGCCGAGCGTGTGCGTCAGGCGAAATATGCCCTGGATGAGTCGCAAATTAAGCCGTATTTTGCGCTCAATAACGTACTGCATGATGGCGTATTCTGGACGGCCAGCCAGCTGTTTGGCATCCGCTTCGTCGAGCGCTTCGATATTCCGGTGTATCACCCGGACGTCCGGGTGTGGGAAATTTTCGACCACACCGGAGAAGGCATGGCGCTGTTCTACGGCGATTTCTTCGCCCGCGATTCCAAACAGGGCGGAGCGTGGATGGGGAATTTCGTCGAGCAATCATATGAATTTGCCTCCCGTCCGGTTATCTACAACGTGTGTAACTATCAAAAACCCAGCCACGGAGGCGCCGCGCTGCTCTCCTGGGATGATGTAATAACCCTGTTCCACGAATTTGGTCATACGCTGCACGGCCTGTTTGCCAGTCAGCGCTACGCCACGCTGTCCGGGACCAATACCCCGCGTGATTTTGTTGAGTTCCCGTCGCAAATCAATGAGCACTGGGCCAGCCACCCGCAGGTATTTACCCACTATGCCCGCCATTACGAGACCGGCGAACCGATGCCGGACGCGCTGCGCGAAAGCATGCTCAACGCAACGCATTTCAACAAAGGCTATGACATGACGGAAACGCTCAGCGCCGCGCTGCTGGACATGAACTGGCACGGCATTCGTGAGGCCGTTTCGAGCGTAGAGGAATTTGAAAAAGCAGCGTTGGAAAAAGAGGGGCTGGATCTGCCCGCCGTACCGCCACGTTATCGCAGCAGCTACTTCGCGCATATTTTCGGCGGCGGCTATGCGGCAGGTTATTACGCCTACCTGTGGACGCAGATGCTGGCGGACGATGGCTATCAGTGGTTTGTCGAGCAGGGCGGTTTAACCCGCGAGAATGGGCAAAAATTCCGTGAGGCGATTCTGTCGCGCGGGAACAGCACGGATTTAGCAGAACTGTTCCGAAACTGGCGCGGGCACGATCCGAAGATTGAGCCTATGCTGGAGAATCGCGGGCTGAGCGAGTAGCGTCAATTTTGGCTTAAACAGGACCGGGCGGAAGCCCGGTTTTTTTGTCCAGTTTTACTCTTCAGAATACCTCTCATTTTTTCCTCATATGAATCCTTATATTCTGTAGACGTGAACACAAACACAATATTCATCAGTTTCGCTAACCCCTTATTAAACATTCTTATTATTGCAAAAACGAGTAAAATAAAGAATGACGCGCGGGATTTAACGGGTTATAAACTTTACCTCTCTTAACACTTTTATAACGTCATTGAGGTAAACCCGTGAAGCAGGTTGGCATTGTTGGTTGGCGCGGTATGGTTGGGTCAGTATTGCTGCAACGCATGCTCGAAGAAAATGATTTTAATGATATTGCAGCCAGTTTTTTTAGTACGTCTTCTGTTGGGGCACCTGGGCCTGTCATTAATGGTGTCCGTTCGGTACTTAAAGATGCGTATTCCCTGGATGCGCTGGCGGAAATGGATATCATCATTACCTGCCAGGGCGGTGAATATACAAAATCGATGTATCAATCATTAATTGATCATGGTTGGGAAGGTTACTGGATCGATGCCGCATCAGCGCTGCGAATGGACGAAAGAGCCTGTATCATCCTGGATCCTGTGAACCGTGAAAATATCGATGATTCCATCAAAAAGGGCGGTAAACTTTTTGTAGGCGGAAACTGTTCAATCACCTTAAGCCTGATGGGGCTCGCCGGTTTGATCAAGGCCGATCTCATTGAATGGATGAGCGTGATGACCTATCAGTCAGCTTCGGGGGCGGGTGCAAAGCATGTCCGCGAGTTGATCGCCCAAAGTGCATTTGTCACCCGAAACTTAACCCCCGATGAGCTGGAAAACGCAGGCTCGGTGCTTCCTCTGGTCAATAAAGTCAGCGAACTGATTAACAGCAGTGACTTGCCTGTTGAGAATTTTGGCGCGCCGCTGATGGGGAGCATCATTCCCTGGATTGATAGCGACCTGGGAGATGGCAATAGCCGCGAAGAGTGGAAGGGTGAAGCAGAAACAAATAAAATCCTTGGCCTGAAAAAAGGCACCATCCCGGTTAATGGTCTGTGCATTCGTGTTGGTGTAATCAGGTGCCATAGTGCGGCCATTACAATGAAACTCAAACGCGAAGTGGATGAAGCTGAATTTGCTAAAAGGGTAAGCGACGCTCACCCCTGGGTAAAATACGTCCCTAATAATAAAGAGGCCAGCGTCAGCCAGCTTACTCCCGCACATATTAGCGGCACGCTTAAGGTTGGCGTAGGGCGTTATAAACAAATGGCGCTAAATAATGAACCTGTTTATTCGGTATTGACCGTTGGGGATCAACTATTATGGGGGGCAGCGGAACCATTACGCCGCATGCTTAATATTTTGCTTAACAGAATATAATGGGTTTAGACCTGTTATTCATTATTAGCTGAAAACAGAACCGGGCGGACAGTCTGGTTTTTTATGCGCGTTTATGCGGAATAATTTGATCTGAGTTAAAAAAATAAACAATGTTTTGCTTAAGGAGGCTTCGCTATAAAAATTTGTGTTTTTTTGCCGATAACTGTGGATAGCACAAAAATGACGTAATAGCAGTTAAGAAGGCGAAGAATGACCATACCTCAGAAGACCCCTGGCTTTACGGATAGCGAGCATTCTAAAGGACTGATAAATAAAACGTTTACCTATATTGTTACCTTGTTGATAGGTATTTTTATCGCAGCGATAGTGTCATTGCTGATCATTAAAAACAATGTTAATAAAATCAGCGATAAACATGACGAGTTTTTGTTAAGGCAAGCATTAGACGCCCGCCAGGAAAACATGCGCAGCCATTTGAAAGATAATGCTGAGTGGGGAGATGCTTACAAACATCTTCATCAAAAAACTGACCTGAACTGGGCATGGGATAAGCAGAATCTGGGCAAGTCTCTGTATGATAACTTTGGCTACGAAGGCGTGTTTGTGTTGTCCCCGGAGGGAACCACCCGTTACAGCGTGCTTGACGGGAAACTGAAGCACGAAGAGCTGGAACGCTGGTTAGATCAATCCACCATAGACCATTTACTCAGTGAGACGGGCAGTAAAAATGGACTGCCGGTCTCCATGCTCACGCTTATCCATTCCGTCCCCGCCATAGTTTCTGCGGCATGGATAACGACGGGAGATGATACCAGCGTGCAGTCGTTGCCCGGTAAGCCATCAACCATGTTGTTTATCGACACCTTAACGGCTAAGAAACTGCTTGCGATTGGGCACGATGCAGGGATCGAAAACGTCCGCGCGGTCTCTTCTTACGCCCTTGCTGAGACAGACAGTCTGACAGCATTAACGTTACGTACCCAGAATGGCCCAGTCCACATTATCTGGGACACAGAGAACCCCGGCCAGGCATTGATCATTTATTTTTTACCCTTGCTCATTCTGTCTGTCCTTCTGACCCTCGTGCTGACGGCGATCCTGATGCGTCATATTTTGCATAAGGCAAAAATTCATGACGAAAATATTTTTCTCCTTGAGCAGGCTCGGTTAAATCTGATTACCAGTGAAAAACGCTTCAGGGATGTCAGTGAAACCACCAGTGACTGGTTCTGGGAAACGGATTTATCGTTAACGATCACCTGGCTATCAGGGCGTTTTACGACTGTCACGGGCTATGACGAGAGTCAGTGGCTGGGACGCAAGCTGGATGCGCTTTTTCCTTCGACAAACGGTTTATTAAATACGTGCGTCAGGCGGCGTGAGTTATCGGGGCGCTTTGAATTTAAGAACTGCCCGTACACTAACGCTCAACGGTCAACCTCGTACTGCACACTTCTGGCAAAATTCTCTGCTCAGCCTGATGGCACGGTGGTTTTACGGGGGGCGGCATCGGATGTTTCTCTGGAAGTGGAAGCCACCAAACGTGTTGAGTTTCTGTCACGCCATGACGAATTAACGGGCCTTCCCAACCGGTATCATATTAAGGAGTTCCTCACAGGACAGTTGGCTAAAGAGGATATCCACAATTCCCCCTTTGCCATGATTTGCCTTGATTTGGACAAGTTTAAACCCGTGAATGATATTTTCGGCCACTCAACGGGCGATGCCCTGCTTGGCGAGGTTGCCTTACGGCTTAAACAATGTGTTCGTCGCGGTGATTTTGTCGCACGACAGGGCGGGGACGAATTTATGCTGCTTCTCGACAACACCCGGCACCTGGACCACATAGAAGAAGTGTGTCATCGCATCGTGCAAGAACTCAACCGCCCGTTCACCATTGATGGCAATGATGTGACCATCGGCGTCAGCATGGGCATTGCTCTGGCTCCCCAGGACAGTACCAGTGCAAACGACCTTTTACGCTATGCTGATATTGCGCTTTATCAGGCTAAACAATCCGGTCGAAACCGATGGGTCTATTATCGTCAGGATATGTCGGAAAAGCTGACCGAGCGCAGAAAGCTGGAATTAGCGCTGAAGACCGCAATTCGGGAAGACCAGCTCTATCTGGTTTATCAGCCGCGTTATAACCTCAGACATTCTCGCATCGACGCCGTAGAAGCCCTGGTTCGCTGGCAGCATCCTGAACGCGGAAACATGATGCCCGATCAGTTTATTCCACTCGCTGAAGAAACGGGGCTCATCATCAACCTCAGCAACTGGGTCATTCGTAAGGCCTGTACAGAGACGCATGAAAAACTGCCGGGGCTTTCGGTTTCAGTCAATATTTCAGCCATTGAATTCCAGGCAAGCGATCTCGCCGAAAGAATAAAAGCTATTCTTGATGAAACCGGGCTTGAGCCTACCCGGCTGGAAATAGAGGTGACTGAAAATGTCACGCTCTCTAATCCAGAGAAAACGTTGCAGACCATGATGGCCCTGAAAAAAATGGGGGTGCGTATTCTGATTGATGATTTCGGTACCGGCTATGCCTCTCTGAGCTATCTGCGGAAGTTCCAGTTTGATGGCTTAAAGCTCGATAAAAGCTTTATTTTTTCTTTAGGGGATTCGACACAGAACCAGTCGGTGGTCGAGAAGATTATCGATCTGGGTAAAGCCTATTCCATGGAGGTCACCGCAGAAGGTGTCGAAACCGTAGAACAATTGTCGTTCCTGAAGAAAAATAAGTGTGACGAAGTCCAGGGATATTTACTCGGCAAACCGGCGGCGATTGCAGATTTAAATCTAAAAAACAACCACGTAATTTATTAAGGGTACTTGCTGCTTGCCTGGGCCTGCTGATCCGGTAGGACGGGTAAGCGCAGCGTTACCCGGCGTGCCTGTAATCAAATCGCGTAGTTTTCGCTCTGACGTCTGGCTGATAAACTCGGCTCAACGTTTTGATTTCCGGGCGAACTTGAGATTCAGGCCGCCGCTAACCGAGCCAGCCATCCCGACCAAAGGCAGAAAGTATGTCTCTTCGTTCACTGCGGGCGTTGTGCCTGACGAGTTTTTTTATCGCTGACGTCCGTGACGGTCTCGGTCCTTTTCTCGGTATCTTCCTGACGCAGCGGCACTGGACGCCGGATGACATCGGCTTGCTGATGACCGCCGGAGGTCTGGCAGGACTTCTGGCCACGCTGCCGGCGGGGTTCATCACCGACACCACCAAAAACAAACGTTCCGTTCTGGCGCTGCTCTGTTTACTGATCACCCTGAGTACGCTGCTGCTCTGGTTTAGCCAGCAGAGTGGCGTTGTCGCGCTCTCGCAAATTGTCACCGGGATCTGCGCGGCGTTCGTGGGGCCACTTATCACCGGGATCACTCTGGGGCTGACGGGGCAGAGCGGGTTTAGCGCGCAGATGGGCAAAAATGAGGCGTTCAATCACGGTGGGAATTTCCTCACGGCACTGATCGCCGGGGGCATTGCGTGGTACTGGGGCATTGGGGGCATCTTCCTGCTGATGACCTGTACAACGCTGTTAACGCTCTGTTCGCTGCTGGCGATACGCAACAAGGATATCGACAACGAGGCGGCGCGTGGCCTGAACGCGTCAGAACATCAGCCGGTGCCGGGTTTTGCGGTACTGATGAAAAACAGAGCCCTGTTCGTGACCGGGCTGACGCTGCTGTTGTTCCATCTGGCGAATGCGGCCCTGTTGCCGATGCTCAGCATGCGGGTCGCTGCCGCACCGGCCAGCGTTAATCCCGGCGTGTTTGCTGCGGCGACGGTGATTATTTCGCAGGCGGTGATGATCCCGGTGGCTATCTCGGCCTCCAGGCGAATCGAACGCTATGGCTACTGGCGTTTAATCATGCTGGCGCTGTTAATCATGCCGGTACGCGCGGCGCTGGCTGCGTCTACCGATGCACCGTTTATGATGATCCCGGTACAAATTCTTGATGGTCTTGCCGCCGGGATCCTGGGCGTGGTGGTGCCGTCATTTATCGTGGTGCTTTTGCGTGGGAGCGGGCACGTTAATGCCGGGCAGAGCGTGGTCATGCTGATGCAGGGGGTAGGCGCATCGATGAGCCCCGCGTTAACCGGGACGATCGCCGGACACTACTCTTTTGCGACGGCCTTCAGTGTGCTGAGCGCCATTGCCCTGGCGGCGGTCCTGCTCTGGTGGCGCTTCCCGAACCGGACCTGGCAGACCGATAACGCCCCGGACGGGGCGTAGCGTATGTGCCGGGCGCAACCGCCACCCGGCATGTCAGGCTTAGACTATCTCGTTAGGACACGCTTCGCCGTTTTCCAGCTGCTGTAAATTCCCCAGCGTGGTTTCGGAAATGCTGATCAGCGCCTCTGCGGTCAGGAACGCCTGGTGCCCGGTAAACAGCACGTTATGGCAGGCTGACAGGCGACGGAACACGTCGTCCTGAATGACGTCGTTAGACTTGTCTTCAAAGAACAGATCGCGTTCGTTCTCATACACGTCCATCCCCAGCGCGCCAATTTTCTGGGTTTTCAGTGCTTCAATTGCCGCCTGAGAGTCAATTAACCCGCCGCGGCTGGTGTTGATGATCATCACGCCGTCTTTCATCTGCTCAAACGCGGTCTGATTTAACAGGTGGTAGTTTTCCGGTGTGAGCGGGCAGTGCAGGGAGATCACGTCAGACTGGGAGAACAGGGTCGGGAGATCGACATATTCCACGCCCAGCTCCAGCGCGGCGGCGCTTGGGTACGGGTCAAACGCCAGCAGGCGCATACCAAAGCCTTTCAGAATGCGCAGGGCGGCCACGCCGATTTTACCGGTACCGATCACGCCTGCGGTTTTACCGTACATGGTAAAGCCGGTCAGTCCTTCCAGCGAGAAGTTCGCATCTCGGGTACGCTGATAAGCGCGGTGAATACGACGGTTCAGGGACATCATCATACCCACAGCATGTTCCGCGACCGCTTCCGGGGAGTAGGCCGGAACGCGAACCACCTTCAGACCCAGCTCTTTCGCCGCATCAAGATCGACGTTATTGAAGCCCGCGCAGCGCAGGGCGATATACTTTACGCCGTGCTTTTTCAGCTCTTCCAGTACCGGACGACTACCGTCATCGTTCACGAAGATGCAGACGCCTTCACAGCCGTGCGCCGTTTTAGCGGTTTTTTCGGTCAGCAGAAAGTCGAAAAATTCAAGATCGAACCCGTAAGCCTCGTTAACATGTTGCAGATACTTTTTGTCGTACTGCTTTGTGCTATATACCGCGAGTTTCATAAGACTTTCTCCAGTGATTTTACATCCACGTTAGCATGATTAAAATAATCTTACAATTTATAAAATATTATTTAAATCAATAAGTTCTATCAATTATTTTAGAGCATCTATTCTTAAAACTGGCATTTACTTCAACTAATTGACTAAACATGCGACAATGATCGGCACTGTCGGCTTAATTCTCTCGCTAAATCAGGATATTAACTGCCCATGAAGGGTAAATACAAAGCCGCGATTGCGCTCTTATTGCTGTTGATTTTATTGCCGCTGACGCTGCTGATGACGCTCGCCCAGTGGGTACCGACCCTCGCCGGTATCTGGTTGCCTGTCGGTACACGTATCGCCTTTGAGGAAAGCCCCAAACTGACCCGTCACGCGCTGGTGATCCCCAATCTGCGCTATCTGGTTGAGGATTGTGAGATTGCCAGGGTTGAAAACGCCACGCTGTCGCACCCCAGCCGCTGGAATCTGGACATTGGTGCGCTTGAACTTAACACGGTGTGCCTCAGTAAAATTCCCCAGTCAGCCCCCTCAACCGTTGCGCCAAAAACCCTGGCACAGTGGCAGTCGGTGCTGCCTAATACCTGGCTCACTATCCGCCGTCTTACCCTGTCTCCCTGGCAACAGTGGGAAGGGAAACTGCATGCCTCACTGACGCCTGCGGTACAGGCGGTGACCTACAACGGTGAGCAGGTCAGTTTCCAAGGGCAGCTACGCGGCCAGACTCTCTCGGTCAGTCAGCTTGATGTACAACTCCCCGGCCAGGTGCCGCCCGTAAAGCTGGTGGGTGAGTTTACCCTGCCGCTGGTGCCGGATGGCGTGCCGGTGAAAGGCCATGCGGTCGCAACTTTTAACGTGCCACAGCTCACCTCGCTGGTCGATGCCGATCTGGACTGGCAGGAGAATCAGGGGCAACTGCTGGTGATGGCGCGGGACAACCCCGATCCGCTGCTCGATTTACCGTGGCAGATCACGGCACAACAGCTGAATATCAGCGACGGACGCTGGAACTGGAACCTGTCCGGCATGCCGATGAGCGGCCGCGTGGGTCTCCGGGTGGATAACTGGCAGCAGGGGCTGGAAAAAGCCACCTTCACCGGACGCCTCAATGTTCTGACTCAGGGCGATGCCGGGAAGGGTAACGCTGTGCTGAATCTCGGGCCGGGCAGGCTCAGCCTGGAAAACAGCGACATGCCGCTTCACCTGAGCGGCGAGGCCAAACAGGACGATCTGGTGCTTTACGCCAGACTCCCGGCCAGACTGACCGGCAGCCTGAACGATCCGCAGCTTGCCTTTGAGCCGGGCGCGCTGCTGCGTTCGCGCGGGCGCATTATTGATTCACTGGATATCGACGAAATTCGCTGGCCGCTGGCGGGCGTGAAGCTCACGCAAAAGGGCGTGGATGGTCGTCTGCAGGCGATTCTGCGCGCCCATGAGAACGAGATGGGGGATTTTGAACTCCACCTGGACGGCCAGGCCAACGACTTTTTACCCGATAACGGCCTCTGGCAGTGGCGTTACTGGGGCAAAGGTGGCTTTACGCCAATGAACGCGCGCTGGGATGTGGCCGGAAAAGGCGAATGGCGCGACAAACTCATCGAGCTGACCGCGCTCTCAACCGGCTTTGACAAGCTGCAGTACGGCACCATGGAAGTCAGTAAACCGCGTCTGGTGCTGGATAAACCGGTACGCTGGGTTCGTGACCCTGTCACGCCGACATTTAGCGGTGCGCTGTCGCTCAATGCCGGAGAGACCCGTTTTGCGGGCGGCAGCGTGTTGCCCCCGTCGGTGCTGACCTTCAGCGTTGACGGAACAGACCCGACGATATTCCAGTTCAAAGGCGATCTGCATGCCGAGGCCATCGGCCCGGTGCAGGTCAACGGTCGCTGGGACGGGGAACGCCTTCGCGGTCAGGCCTGGTGGCCAAAACAATCCCTTACCGTGTTCCAGCCACTGATCCCGCCAGACTGGAAAATGACGCTGCGCGACGGTGAGCTCTATGCGCAGGTGGCGTTCTCTGCCGCTGCCGATCAGGGCTTTGAGGCTGGCGGCCACGGCGTGCTGAAATCCGGTAGTGCCTGGATGCCAGACAACCAGATCAACGGTGTGGATTTTGTGCTGCCGTTCCGTTTTAGCGAGGGTACCTGGTCGTTGGGCACGCGCGGCCCCGTTACGCTGCGCATTGGTGAAGTGGAAAACCTGGTGACCGCGCGCAACATCACCGCAGACCTGCAGGGTGACTACCCGTGGAGCGAGGAAAACCCGCTGCTGCTGACCAACGTCAAGGTGGAGACCCTCGGCGGGAAAATCACCATGCAGCAGCTCAGAATGCCGCAGCATGACCCGGCGCTGCTGCGCGTGGACAATATCTCCTCCAGCGAGCTGATCAGCGCCATTAATCCGAAGCAGTTTGCCCTGTCTGGCCCGGTAAGCGGGGCACTACCGTTCTGGCTGGACAATGAAAAATGGATCATTAAAGATGGCTGGCTAACCAACCCGGGGCCGATGACGCTGCGTATTGATAAAGACACCGCTGATGCCATCGTCAACGATAATATGGTTGCAGGAGCAGCGATTAACTGGCTCCGCTATATGGAAATTTCACAGTCGTGGACAAGACTCAATTTAGATAATCTGGGTGAATTAACCATGCAGGCGACCCTCAAAGGCACCAGTCGGGTTGATGGCAAAAGCAGCTCCGTGAATCTTAACTACACCCATGACGAGAACGTCTTTACTCTCTGGCGTAGCCTGCGCTTTGGAGACAATCTACAAACCTGGTTTGAGCAACACGCGGCGCTACCTGGTATCCGCAGTTCGACTGGCAAGGAAAGTGAGGAACAACAATGAAAATGAGGGCTGGTGTACTCACCGTCGCCGTTGCCGCGCTCTTGACCGGCTGTACGCCGCGCATTGAAGTCGCTGCGCCGAAGGAGCCGATCACCATCAATATGAACGTCAAAATCGAACATGAGATCCACATTAAAGTTGATAAAGACGTTGAAACCCTGCTGAAATCGCGCAGCGATCTGTTCTGAGGACGCCATGAAACGATTAGCTCTGATGTTACTGGCGCTGGGCATGAACGTGCAGGCGGCAACCCTGACCTTAAACGAGGCCCGGGCGCAGGGGCGTGTCGGGGAAACCCTGAGCGGGTATCTTGCCCCGGTGAAACAAGACCCCGAAACGCTGGCGCTGGTGAGCCGCATCAACGCGGCGCGTACGGAAAGCTACCAGAAGCTGGCGGACAGCAATAACCTGCCGGTTGATGAAGTGGCGAAGATGGCCGGGCAAAAGCTGGTGGCCCGCGCGCAGCCGGGAGAATACGTGAAGGGCATTAACGGAAAATGGCTGAAGAAGTAATCAGCGAAAGCGCTTGCGGTACTCGCCCGGTGAGACGCCAAAACGCTGCTTAAACGCCGTTGAAAAATGGCTATGGTCGGCAAATCCCCAGCTGTAGCCAATTCCCGCCAGCTTTTCCTCGTCGCTGGCGGAGCGCAACACCTGCGCGCACAGATCCAGCCGACGATTTTTGATGTACTGCGCTACCACCAGCCCCTTATCGGCAAACATGCGGTACAGGCTGCGCACCGACATGCCGCTCTCTGCGGCAATCCATTCCGGACGCAGGGATTCCGACTGAATATGGTCATCAATCAGTGACAGAACGTTCATGAACTGGCGCTCCTTACGCGGCTGCACCGCGTCGCGCTGCTGAAACGCCGGGCGGAGCAGGCAGATCATCGCTTCCAGCGCGGCTTCGCTCTCCCGGTCACTCAGGTTGGCATTTCCCATGCTCTCCAGCAGCAGGCGATGGCTTAGCTGTACGGTTGGCAGCGAGCGGGAGAGCGCGAGGGCGCAGCTTACCTCCTGAAAACGACACTGCTGCTCAATAATCTGACGGGGAACCAGCAGGGAAATCTGACGGGATTTTTGCTGCCAGTTGATGGAGCAGGGACGAGCGGCATCAAGAAGCGTAATGTCGCCGGCGTTCAGCACCGCGCGGCGATCGTCCTGCTCAATCTGCGCGCTGCCTTCAAGCTGGAACACGGTATAAAACCAGGCATCATTGCTCTGGGCGATCTCCTGACGGGAGCGGAACAAATTAACCCCGCCTGCGGTGACGGTACTTAACTTCAGGCTTCGGGCGTAGCTGGTTTCCAGCTCGCCGAAGAATTCCCCCTCTAAAGGACGCGCGTTAAAGCGCCCGCAGACATGGTTAATTTGCGCCAGCCACTGCTGATACCGTTCCTGTTCGCTTACACATGCCATCGTTTATCTCGCTGCGCCATCAATGTTTTCGCATTGTTGCATTTGTGTTGCGTTTTGTCAGAATCATGAGGCTGACTATAGGAAAGAACACTCACCGGTAACAGCGTTATAAGGCGGAATTATCACGAATTGCGGCACCTGTCACAGGTGGCAAAGCGAATGTCACACAGACAAAAGCGGGAATGCGAAAGGCCTCTTAGACTGCAGTAACACCCTGCGAATAATAACGAAGGAGTACCCTATGTCTGAATCACAGGTCGCCATCCAGCCAGGCGTACAGCAGTTTCTGGACCGACATCACGGGCTGTGGATTGAGGGGCGGCAGGCCGCGTCGGAGAGTGAAAAACGGTTGAATATTTATAACCCTGCCACCGGGGAGGTTATCGCCTCTACGGCAGATGCCAGCGTCGATGATGTCGACCGCGCGGTGATGTCCGGCTGGCGAGCCTTTGTCGCCCGCAACTGGGCCGGGAAATTACCGGCAGAGCGCGAGCGCATCCTGCTGCGCTTTGCCGACCTGGTGGAGCAGCACAGCGAGGAGCTGGCCCAGCTTGAAACGCTGGAGCAGGGCAAATCCATTAATATTTCCCGTCTCTTTGAAGTGGGTTGCACCCTGAACTGGATGCGCTATACCGCCGGGCTGACCACCAAAATAACCGGCAAAACCCTCGATCTCTCCATTCCCTTGCCGCAAGGCGCACGCTATCAGGCGTGGACGCGTAAAGAGCCGGTGGGCGTGGTGGCCGGGATTGTGCCGTGGAACTTCCCGCTGATGATCGGCATGTGGAAAGTGATGCCTGCGCTGGCAGCGGGTTGCTCTATCGTCATTAAGCCGTCAGAAACCACGCCGTTGACCATGCTGCGGGTGGCGGAACTGGCGAGCGAAGCCGGTATCCCTGACGGTGTGTTTAACGTGGTGACCGGAAGCGGCGCGGTGTGCGGTGCCGCGCTGACCTCGCATCCGCATATTGCCAAAGTGAGCTTCACCGGCTCCACGGCGACGGGGAAACAGATTGCCCGCGCGGCGGCGGACACGCTGACCGGCGTGACGCTGGAGCTGGGCGGCAAAAACCCGGCCATCGTGCTGAAAGACGCCGATCCGGCGTGGGTGATTGAGGGGTTGATGACCGGCAGCTTCCTTAATCAGGGCCAGGTCTGCGCCGCGAGCTCGCGTATCTATATAGAAGCGCCGCTTTTTGACACGCTGGTCAGCGGGTTTGAGCAGGCGGTGAAATCCCTGAGCGTGGGGCCGGGCATGTCGCCGGAGGCGTTTATCAACCCGCTGGTGTCCCGCGCTCACTGCGACAAGGTGCAGACCTTCCTGGATGAAGCAAAATCGCGCAATGCAGAGCTGATCACCGGTAACCGTGGCCCGGACGGCAAAGGGTATTACATCTCGCCGACGCTGGTGGTCAACCCGGATCCGGGACTCCGGCTGACCCGCGAAGAGGTGTTCGGCCCGGTGGTCAACCTGGTACGCGTAGCCGATGGCGAAGAGGCGCTAACCCTTGCCAACGATACCGAATATGGCCTGACCGCCAGCGTCTGGACGCAGAATATCAGTAAGGCGCTGGAGTATACCGACAGATTGCAGGCGGGCACCGTCTGGGTGAACAGCCATACGCTGATTGACGCCAACCTGCCGTTCGGCGGCATGAAGCAGTCCGGCACCGGACGCGACTTCGGCCCGGACTGGCTGGACGGCTGGTGTGAAACCAAATCGGTGTGCGTGCGCTATTAATAAAAGCAAAAGGCAACCGGGAGGTTGCCTTTTTAGTGTTTGTTCCCTCTCCCACGGGAGAGGGTCAGGGTGAGGGCATCAGGCCGCACCGGGCGAGTTTTACAACGACCACCGATCCCGCCCGGCCTCTTTCGCGCGGTACAGCGCCGCATCGGCGCGGGCGATCAGTTCCGGGCCCGCCAGGCCCGGCGCAATTCCTGCAATCCCCATGCTGACGGTCACATGCTCACTGACTTTGGACGCACCGTGCGGTATCGCCGCCGCGCGCAGGCCGTCCTGAATTCGGCGGGCAACCTGCTGTGCAACGTTCTCCGGACAATTAAACAGGATCACCACAAATTCTTCTCCGCCGTAGCGTGACACCACATCGTCCGGGGTGCGCACGGCCTGCTTCAGCACCTGCGCCACGCGTGTCAGACAGTCGTCACCGGCCTGATGTCCGTAGGTATCGTTGTAAAGCTTGAAATAATCGATATCCAGCATGATCAGCGAGAAGGCTTTATTCTGCTCAACGGCATTCTCCAGCACCACTTCCATCATCCGGCGATTGGCGGTTTTGGTGAGGGGATCCTGGTGTGCCAGCGCATCTAGCCTGGAGATTAACAGCTGGTTTTGCTGATTCCGCCGCCAGGCCTCGTCAAACCAGCTTAACAGGATAAACCGCCCGCAAAGCATAATCAGCGTGAATACGCTCCAGATGGTGACAAAGCGAATATTAAGGCCATCATTCAGCACCCAGCTGGCGACCGGCAAGGTGAGCCAGAGCGGGAGCACAAACGAGAGTAATCCCTCCGGGTAAAAATAGAGTGCCGTCAAACCGGAGAGCAATAAAATCACGCACAGCGGCCAGACGTGGGGAAGGTGCAGGGCGGTAATGAACCAGTAACTGCACATCGACCAGAAGGCACTGCAGACAAACAGCACTACGCTTATCCCGGCGATACGGCGCCAGGCCATCAGAATTAATGCAGCGGACAGTATAATAATGCCCAGCATTGAGGCATCGACAATCCGGGTCAGGTGTTGTGAACCGGGGTACAGCACCGCGCTGTTTTCCAGCAGGATGTGGCGCAGCAGGATCATCAGGGCAAAGCTGGCCAGCCAGGGCAGGTTCATCGCCAGCCCGTGATGCACCATGGCCTGACGTGTAGGCCAGGTGGCTCGTTCGGGGGGGAGGTTTTTTCTTTTTTCCATTTATGATGTTTACCCCGTCCAGGGAGAAAGAGAAATAAAAGCGGGCGGATAAACCGCCCGTAAATCCGCGACGTTACGGCGTCACAATATTAAACCAGAAATCAAACTTATCCATGTAGCCAAGCATGGCATCAAGTTTGGCACTGTCACCGCTGATTTTGACATCGCCACTGTCCTGCGCCTGTTTCAGCGTGATCTCCTTGAGGATGATCTTGTTAAGCGTGTCTCTGTTCAGCGTGAGCGTCGCATCGGCGTCTTTCGCTTCGGCATTGGCCGTGTGATTCAACACGCCGTTTTCCAGCTCAAGTTTATATTTACCGCCATCGCTGCCCAGATCGATATTAAATACCGATTTTGCGTCCCCGGCTTTTTGACCATTAATATGCACAGCCAGATAGTCGAAGAACATTTCCGGCGTCATCGCCCGAACGGTATCAGGGCTTGCCGTGTTTGGCGTTGGGCCTTTCACGACGCCGTTACGCAGCTCCTGCGCACCGGTGAGGTAGAAGTTACGCCACGGCCCGGATTCAGCCTGATAGCCGAGCTGCTCCAGCGCATCCGCTTCCAGGTTACGCGCGGCCTGGTTGTTCGGATCGGCAAAGACCACTTTACTGACCACCTGTGCCACCCAGCGGTAGTTGCCCTGGTCGTAGTCGGTTTTGGCTTTACTCAGAATGGCGTCAGCGCCTCCCATGTACTCCACGAATTTCTTCGCGGCATCAACAGGAGGAAGCTCATCAAGCGTTGCCGGGTTGCCGTCAAACCAGCCCAGATAGAGGACATAGGTGGCTTTTACGTCGTGACTGACTGAACCATAGTAGCCCCGGTTAGCCCAGGTATGGGCCAGCGAGTCAGGGAGGGTGAAATTCGCGGCAATTTCATCGCGCGTCAGACCTTCGTTCGCCATGCGCAGCGTCTGATCGTTAATGTAACGGTAAAGATCGCGCTGACTCTTCAGCAGCTTGACCACATTGTCGTTGCCCCAGGTTGGCCAGTGGTGCTGCGCCATGATGATCTCTGCTTTGTCACCCCAGCGGACAATTGCCTGGTTGATATACTTCGACCAGGGCAGTGGTTCACGGATTTTTGCGCCGCGCAGCGAATAGGTATTATGCAGCGTGTGAGTGACATCCTCGGCAGATTCAATGACCTTTTTCTCTTCGATATACCAGAGCATCTCTGAAGGCGCTTCTGAGCCCGGTGCCAGCATAAAATCATAGGTCAGCCCGTCGATGACCTCTTTCTGACCATCTTTCTCAATGATGTTGGTCGGTGCGATCAGGGTAACGGTACCGGCAGAGGTCGTGGTACCCAGCCCCGCACCAACCTGTCCTTTGGCATCGGGTTTCAGCAGGTTGCCGTACATGTAACTGGCGCGACGGCTCATGACGTTGCCCGCCATGATATTTTCAGCCACAGCGGCTTCCATAAACCCGGACGGGGCATAGACTTTCACTTTCCCGGATTTCACGTCAGCTTCATCCACCACGCCGCGAACGCCGCCGTAATGATCCACATGGCTGTGGGTATAGATGATGGCGACCACCGGCTTTTTACCCCGGTTTTTGTAATACAGATCCATGCCGACTTTTGCGGTCTCTGCTGATACCAGCGGATCGACCACGGTAATTCCTTCTTTACCTTCGATAATCGTCATATTCGACAGATCGAGGTTGCGGATCTGATATACCCCGTCGGTCACTTCGAACAGACCACTGATATTAATCAGCTGAGATTGACGCCATAAACTGGGATTAACGGAATCCGGTGCTTTATCACCCTCTTTAATAAAGGCGTACTGTTGCGGATCCCAGATAACATTCCCTTGCTCCCCTTTGATAATCTCCTGCGGCAGTGGGGCAATAAACCCTTTATGTGCATTGGTGAAGTCGGTGTTATCGGAGAAAGGGAGTTGGTTGAAAAGGGCATTATTCGCCTGTTGCGTCGCCGCGGTCGCGTCCTTTGGAGCTTCGGCGGCATAAGAGGGACTGACGGAAACGAGAAGCCCAGCCAGAGCAAGACTTCTGACAATCAAATTCAATTTCATCTAAAACCTCTCAGAGAAAGTACTACGTTACGGTGATTAAACGTCGTGTCCTGGCTGAAAATGTTTGAAAAGATGTCATTAGAATGAGTGGTTAAATAACTATAATCAGGCTGAGAGATTCGGCAAATAAATGAATAAAAAACCGGGCATTACGCCCGGTCGGTGATTATTTCTGTTCGTCTTTTTTTCTGCCAAGCGTTGGCGTTTCGTCAAAGAAGTTCCACGGCTTAAGCAATGTATGCACCCATTCCGTTGGCATGATGGGCCACTCTTCCGCGCGGGCAACATGCGTGGTTCCGGTGGTCATCCAGACCACATCGTCCTGATTAGTGAGTGACTCATTGTCTTTGCTGTACTGACCCAGCCCCGTATCGTGCGTGGAGCGGTTCGGGAATTTCCCTTCCGGGTACATTTCGTCAGGATGGTAACGCGTCACCCACAGCTGTTTATCCATAAAGCTCAGGCGATGGTAGATCCACTCGTCCGGTGCAAACTTCGCGCCCGTGGCTACCGGGTGCGTGCCGCCCGCGTATGGGATGATCTGGTACGAGACCGGGTTCCCCATACGGTTCTCTTTGCGGGTGTTGCTCAGCAGGCGAATGGTACCCGGATCGAATTTCTGCGCCGCCTGCTGTTCGCTATCGATATCGTACTGATTGACCTGCATGGTACTGGTACGCGGGCCGCCGGCCGTGTTCGGTTTCACCTGCGGATCCATCGCCACCAGTTTATTGTCGATGCCATCCACATCCATATCGAGACGGAAGTTATAGATGTGCTGGTGGGTGGTACCGACGATGTTGTGATCGATTAAGGTGCCGTATCGGGTGTCGTCTTTGGCGCTGGCGTCATGCATCGTTTTGGCCTGCACGCCTTTCACGGCTTTAATCCCGGTGGCTCCGGCATCAATGCCGATGGTGCCGTTTTCGTGGAATACCCAGTCGAAGATGTAATCGTAGTTGCCAACGGTGCTTACCCAGCGCACCACCAGCTCACGGCGTTCGGTGCTGACGTTTGGCTTGCCCATCTCCTGATGCTTATATTCAGGCCCGGCGTAGCGCTCGAAAATGGCGATGGCACGTGGGATCTCCATCGGCGTACCGGTGTAATCCGGGATGGTTTCATTAAGCATCACGGCGTTGGACGGCACATCTTTGCCGCGCACCAGCGGGGAGGTCAGGGTGCCCATGCCATAGTCGCCCGAATCGAGATAGGCTTTAAAGTACCAGCCCACATCCGGATCGCCGTAAGGGACGATCATCCCGCCCAGGGAGCCCTGATACATGACCTGGCGTTTCTTACCGTTGTCGTTGTACGTGACGGTCGAGATCATCGGCCCAACGCGGGAGTCCAGGCTCAGGTGGAAATCCCAGTTCTGCCAGTGCACCATGTCGCCGGTAATGGTGTAGTTCTTGCCTTCCGGTTCGATGATCTCAAGCGGTTTTTTCGGCGTTTCGATGCGGTCACGGCCATCATACGGACGCGGAGTCATGGGCACCGGAACAACCGCGCCTTCTTCAATTTTCTGGATCTTCTTCTGTTCGAGATCAACCACCGCCACCAGATTCTCAATCGGGTGTGCCCAGTAGTTACCGTCGCCCACATCCAGATAGCTCACCACTTTCAGCAGACGGTCTTCCTGCTTCAGGCCGTCTTTGCCGTCAAAATAGCCGACGGTCAGCGGGGTCGTGATCACGTTCTTCGTATCGCTGATGCCGCGTTTTTTCAGCACCTCAGCAAATTCCGGGCTCTCGTTGATGATTTGCTGCACGGTGGCGAAATCATCCAGCAGCACCATGCCGTGCGCATCCTTTACGGCCTCCCAGCGCAGGATTTTCTTATTCTTCAGATCCACACGACTTTCGATGACGTGTTTGCCGTCCAGCATGGTGATATTCGCCTGACGCGGGGCATCCACCGCCGTGCCGTTCAGCACAAAGTCCCACACTTTGGCTTTCTCGGGCTCGGCCAGGGCAATCTGGGTGAAGCGGGTGTTCGGTTTAAAATCCTTTGAGGCTTTGACGATGGCCACGGCTTGCTTAATCTCATCCGCCGTTAACGCATTTAGCGGATGGGGGCGTTTCTCAACCTGGAACGTCTGGTCGAGGCCGGACTGGAAGACATCATTGATAAAGGTGTCAGAGATAAAGGCTTTATTGTCTTTCATCACCACCGGCACCGACAGCGCAAGGGGTTTGCCATTAACGATGGCGGTGTTAGCGCCTGGCTTAACCTTTACGAACGCACCGTCTTTCGCAATGGTGAACATCTGTGCGTAATCATCCCATTGTACCTCTGCGCCAAAATCAGCCAGCGTTTTGTCCATTGGGACCATATGCGCCTCACTGCCGTGAGCGAAAACGGGAGATTGCCAGGCACAGCAGAGCGCAACGGCCAGAGCCAGTGCCGTTCTACGGGCAGAAAATGAAGAATTGCTTCTCATCGTAGACCTCATCTTGTTGTGTTTATTGTGTTGTGAGTCTTATCCTGACAGGCGCGTGAAAAAAGCGTTTGCCTGCATCTGCCAGGTTATTTGTCAGTCTTGCCAGGTTAGAAAAGTGCGGCGATAAATCACATCCCCGGTAAATAGCGTTGATGATCAGTAAGGTGATCTATCGAGATGTATATGTACGTCGTACCCAACCGTGTTGAACGAGTAAACATTGCCACGAACGTGGAGATAAATTTCACCGTCTTTTACGGTCGCGGTGGCTTTATCATCATTGGTGACCATAACAGGCTTAATGTCCTTAATATGAGACATAAACGCTTCGGGGCTTTTTCTCGCATCATAGAGATAAAAGTGAAACGTATCTTTGGATAATGAACTTGCCTCTACCCGCGTGATATACAAATTTAATTGCTCATTAACCCTCATTTTTCCCTGCAGGTTTTCATACACGGTGATAAGATCGCGAAAAGGGTACAAGATGAAGCCCAGGAGAATGACAACCATCACCCCGACTCGCCAGTTAAAAACCCGACCGTCGCGCATAATCTATTCCTGCTCTTATCCATAATTGGTCAACCGGGTCATCACCATATGCAAAGGCATCCTGGTATTTGGCAAATTCTACCGGATCGCTTGTTCCAGCAAGGATCTGCGCAGCACCTGCACCCCTAAGTAACACACCATCAGGTATGCCCGCTGCCGCGCCCACGGCACCGAAATGGAAATTTCCAAAGTTGGCATACTGGGCACGGCCTTGCTTAAAATCCCATGGACCATGGTTTCTCACCATTTGATAAAACCATACGTAAGTCATCAATGAGGCACCGCCATGAAATCGGGCTATTACCATATGGCTTACAACATCAACCCCTGGTGGTGAAAAAGAAGAGATATCGTACGGCGTGGAATATAAAGGAGTACGCATAATTAACGCTCTGCCCAGCTATCTGCGAAACGCAAATTACCGTCGCAATACGTCCAGGTAATCTTGTCGTAGCGCAGCTCCACAACTTCAAGATGATTGTGTTTTTCTTTCGTTTGATCCTTCGTGTCATGCATTAAGGGCGTAACGGAAACGACGCGAATATTATCGAGATGCATATTGTAATATTCCACTTCCTGTCCGGCATCGTTTATGCGATACCATTTGAATTCCGCCGTTTTTAGTGTTTGCCCAGTCGCAACAGCTTTCATCAGATAAGGGGAAGAGGAATCAATCTCCTTTTGAAAAACGATGGGGGCATGGTTACGTTTACCAGTGATTTTTCCCGTTAAAGCATCTGTTGGCAGCCGGAGGTTATGCGTAAAGCCAGTAACTTCTATGCTCCCTTCACGATCATGAACATCTACCGAGCCGGTGATTTTTGCACCGCCGTCGTCAGTTAAGAAAAGATATACAGGAATTGCCATAGTCTACTCATCATCCATGTAATTTAGTTGGGGGAAAATTCCCGCAAGGGATAATAACCATGCTAAGTATGTGGTCAATTTTCTTAATGTTTCTGGATGTAAATTAGCCAGGCTATGCGGACTGGATGATGTGTTACCCAAAGCCATCCAGTCCGTGTTTTCCCCTCTTTTTTTAGTGTGATTAACTGATTAAACCCGCACAGGTAACAGCCTTAAAAATCACCCTGCTGGCGAGCCACCAGCGTCAGAATGGAGTACAGCGCTACAGCCTGCTGGTGCTGATTGAAAATCTCAACCGCCCATTCGACCACGCCGGTGGGTTTTTCATCCGCCGTACGCTGTTTCTTCAGGGTTTTACGTTTGCAGGTCAGGCGCACCTGGATGGTATCGCCCGGTTTCACCGGCTCGATAAAGCGCAGGTTTTCCATGCCGTAGTTGGCGATCACCGGCCCCACACCTGCATCAACAAACAGCCCGGCGGCAGCGGAAATCAGGAAGTAACCGTGTACCACCCGCTCGCCAAAGATTGACTCCGCTGCGCCAATTTTGTCCATGTGAGCATAGAAATGATCTCCGCTCAGGCAGGCAAAGTTAACGATATCGGCTTCCGTCAGGGTTCGGCGCGGCGTCAGCAGGCTGTCGCCCGGCTGCAATTCCTCGAAGTATTTGCGGAACGGATGGACGCGATCTTCCTGCACCGTCGCGCCGCGTACCCACTGTTTGCCGATGGCGGCCAGCATGGTCGGGCTGCCCTGAATGGCGGTGCGCTGCATATAGTGTTTGACCGCACGCAGGCCACCCAGCTCCTCGCCGCCGCCTGCACGTCCGGGACCGCCATGCACGAGCTGCGGAAGCGGAGAACCGTGGCCGGTAGACTCTTTTGCTGACTCTTCATTAAGGATCTGAATGCGACCGTGTGCCCGCGCTGCACCAGAAATAAACTGGCGGGCGAGCGCGGGATCCGCCGTGACCAGCGTCCCGGCCAGGCTACCGCCGCCCGCGCGGGCAAGCTGCATCGCATGGTCTGCGTGGCGATATGGCATGAGAGTCGCCACCGGGCCGAACGCTTCGGTGGCGTGCACCGCCGGGGTCTCATCCGGCTGCGGGCAAAAGAGCAGGGTTGGCGGGTAAAACGCTCCGGCGGCCTGCAGATCGGCTTTTCCGCCCAGGCGAACCTGGCAGCCTGCGGCCACAAGCTGATCCACTTTCTCCTGCACGTCCGCACGCTGTTCGCTGTTGACCAGGGAACCCATTTTTACGCCTTCCTGCGCCGGGTCGCCCACCACCACCTTTTCCAGCCGGGCGATCAGCGCCTGACTTACCGCGTCAATCTGGTGTTGCGGCACGATAATGCGGCGGATGGCGGTACATTTCTGTCCGGCCTTGGCGGTCATCTCACGTACAACCTCGCGAATGAACAGGGCGAACTCGGGCTGTTCCGGCGTCACGTCTTCTCCCAGCACGCAGCAGTTCAGGGAGTCGGCTTCCATGGTGAACGGGATCGCGTTTGCCACAATATTCGGGTGAACACGCAGGGTCTGGCCGGTGCTGGCGGAGCCGGTAAACGTCACCACATCCTGGCTGTCGAGATGGTCCAGCAGATCGCCCGCGCCGCCGCAGATCAGGCTGATGGCGCCGTCCGGCACCAGACCGCTCTCCACGATCGCTTTCACCATCGCCTGCGTCACCTGCGCGGTGGCGGTAGCGGGTTTGATGATCGCCGGCATCCCGGCAAGCCACGTGGGGGCGAGTTTTTCCAGCATTCCCCAGCAGGGGAAGTTGAAGGCGTTAATATGCACCGCCACGCCCGATTTTGACGTCAGCACATGGCGCGCCGCAAAGCCGCCTTCTTTCGACAGCGGGATCAGTTCGTCCTCGGGCCACAGCGTGTCGTCCGGTAATTCACGGCTCCCCAG
Organism: Enterobacter cloacae subsp. cloacae ATCC 13047; assembly: GCF_000025565.1. Classification (NCBI taxonomy): domain Bacteria; kingdom Pseudomonadati; phylum Pseudomonadota; class Gammaproteobacteria; order Enterobacterales; family Enterobacteriaceae; genus Enterobacter; species Enterobacter cloacae. The sequence continues at coordinate 2,197,864 of NC_014121.1, read as the reverse complement.
ACTGGCATAGGTGAACAGCGTGCCAATCCCACCTTCAATATCTACCCAGCTGTCGGCCTTTGTCGCGCCGGTCTGGGCTGAAAGAGCATAAAACGTCTCTTTCAGGCTGAGCAGGTGCTTCGCCACCGCTTTCAGCATCGCCGCGCGTTCGATAAAGGTCATGGCGTGGAGCGCTTCACCGCCATGCGTAATGGCATAGCGACGTGCCGCCGCCATGTCCAGCCCTTCGCTGGTCACGCTCCAGAGCGCTTCACCGCTGATGGCGTGATGAATAGTACGTTCGCGGCCCCGGCCAGACTGCCAGACACCGGACAAGAAACTGGCTAACTGCTGCATCTCTTATCTCCACATGTTTCGTTATTTCACTATCAATAGTTTGATCATGAATCATAAAAATCAAGCTGAGCTTTAATGAATTGTTAACAATGTGATCTCAAGGGAAGGTGCGCGGCGGTTGTAGCCCTGATGTGGCGGCCTTTGCGCAAAAGCCCTGCGAGCGACATCACAAAATCAGGAAACATTTCTTGGGGGTATATTTAACCTTTGTGTAACTTTTAAAAGACAAAGTGATTCACAATTACGCTTTAAGTTGCAAACTAACGAATCATAAAGGTGATGACGTGACGCAAGAACAACGCTTTGAGCAGCGCATAGCGCAGGAGACGGCGATTGAGCCTCAGGACTGGATGCCGGAAGCCTATCGCAAGACGTTGATCCGCCAGATTGGTCAGCACGCCCACTCTGAAATTGTCGGCATGCTGCCGGAAGGGAACTGGATCACCCGCGCCCCGACGCTACGCCGCAAAGCGATCCTGCTGGCGAAAGTGCAGGACGAAGCCGGGCACGGGCTCTATCTCTACAGCGCGGCTGAAACGCTGGGCTGCGCGCGGGAAGACATCTACCAGAAAATGCTCGACGGCAAGATGAAATACTCCTCCATCTTTAACTATCCGACGCTGAGTTGGGCCGATATCGGTGTAATCGGCTGGCTGGTGGACGGTGCCGCTATCGTCAATCAGGTGGCGCTGTGCCGGACCTCTTACGGGCCGTACGCCCGCGCGATGGTGAAAATCTGTAAAGAAGAGAGCTTCCACCAGCGTCAGGGGTTTGAAGCCTGCATGGCGCTGGCGCAGGGGAGCGACGCCCAGCGGCAGATGCTGCAGGACGCCATCAACCGTTTCTGGTGGCCCGCCCTGATGATGTTCGGACCAAACGACGACAACTCGCCGAACAGCGCCCGCAGTCTCGCCTGGAAAATTAAACGCTTTGGCAATGACGAACTGCGTCAGCGCTTCGTCGACAACACCATCCCGCAGGTGGAGATGCTGGGGATGACGGTACCCGATCCCGACCTGCGCTTTGACGAGGAAACCGGCCACTACCGCTTCGGTGAGATTGACTGGCAGGAGTTTGACGAGGTGATCAACGGACGCGGGATTTGCAACCACGAACGCCTGGCCGCCAAGCGCAAAGCCTGGGAAGAGGGGGCGTGGGTGCGTGAAGCCGCACTGGCGCACGCAGAAAAACAACGCGCCCGTCAGGCCGCATAAGAGGAAATCACGATGAGCAATGTCTACTGGCCGCTGTACGAAGTGTTCGTACGCAGCAAACAAGGGTTATCCCACCGCCATGTTGGCAGTCTGCATGCCGCTGACGATCGCATGGCGCTGGAAAACGCGCGGGACGCCTATACTCGCCGCAGCGAAGGTTGCTCGATCTGGGTGGTGAAGGCGAGCGAGATCGTTGCCTCTCAGCCGGAAGAGAGCGGCGAGTTCTTCGACCCGGCGGAAAGCAAGGTCTACCGCCACCCGACGTTTTACACCATCCCTGATGGCATCGAGCATATGTGAGGTCAGGGATGAAAACAGTATCTGCATACGCCCTGCGTCTGGGCGACAACGGTCTGGTGCTCTCGCAGCGCCTCGGAGCCTGGTGCGGACACGCGCCGGAGCTGGAAATCGACCTTGCGCTCGCCAACATCGGTCTCGATCTGCTGGGGCAGGCGCGCAACTTCCTCGCCTGCGCGGCAGAGCGGGAAGGTCAGGGCGATGAAGACACCCTGGCCTTCGGCCGCGATGAGCGTCAGTTTCACAATTTACTGTTGGCAGAACAGCCGAACGGCAACTTCGCCGACACGATCGCCCGCCAGTATCTGATGGACGCGTGGAATGTTGCCCTCTACGAGCGGTTGATCCACAGCAGCGACAGTCAGCTTTCCGCTATCGCCGCCAAGGCGATTAAAGAGGCGCGTTATCACCTGCGCTTTAGCCGCGGCTGGCTGGTGCGCCTGGGAGACGGCACCGAAATCTCGTCGCAAAAAATGCAGCAGGCCATCGACAACCTGTGGCGCTTTACGGCCGAGTTGTTCGAGGTGGATGACGTTGAGCTTGAGCTTATTGAGTCCGGCGTTGCGGTTGATCCGCGCACCCTGCGCCAGCCGTGGGAACACGAAGTGTTTGCCGGACTGCGGGAAGCCACCCTGCGCGTGCCCTATGAGACGGCCTATCGTACCGGCGGAAAACGCGGGCTGCATACCGAGCATCTGGGCCCGATGCTGGCAGAGATGCAGTATCTCCAGCGCGCGTATCCCGGTCAGCAGTGGTAAAGGAGAACGCCATGCAACGTCTTGTCGACATCGCCCCCCCACAGGTTCCGCACATCTGGTCCCTGTTAAGCCAGATCCCAGACCCGGAAGTGCCGGTGCTCACCATCACCGATTTAGGCATGGTGCGCAGCGTCACCGCGCAGGGCGAAGGCTGGGTGATTGGCTTTACGCCAACCTATTCAGGCTGCCCGGCGACGGAACACCTGCTTGGCGCCATCCGCGACACCCTGACGGCGCACGGTTATACGCCGGTGCACATTGTGCTGCAGCTGGAACCCGCCTGGACGACCGACTGGATGACCGCCGATGCGCGTGAACGTCTGCGCGCGTATGGCATCAGCCCACCCGTGGGGCACAGCTGTCATGCCCACGTTCCCGCTGAGGTGAGTTGCCCGCGCTGCGCCAGCACCGACACCTCGCTTATCAGTGAGTTTGGTTCTACGGCCTGTAAGGCGCTGTATCGCTGTAATACCTGCCGCGAACCCTTCGACTATTTCAAATGTATTTGAGGTTGTCATGACAACGTTTCATTCATTAACAGTGGCAAAAGTAGAACCCGAAACCCGCGATGCGGTGACCATCACCTTCGCGGTTCCGCAGGCGTTGCAGGAGGCTTACCGCTTTCGTCCCGGCCAACACCTGACCCTGAAAACCAGACTGGGTGCAGACGAATTGCGCCGCTGTTACTCCATCTGCCGGAGTAGCGCGCCGGGGGAGATCAGCGTCGCGGTTAAAGCCATTGAAGGTGGACGTTTCTCTCGTTACGCCCGGGATGAGATCAAACCGGGCATGACGCTGGAGGTGATGGTTCCCCAGGGGCATTTTGGCTATCAGCCGCAGCCTGAACGGGAAGGTCACTATCTGGCGATTGCCGCAGGCTCCGGCATCACCCCGATGCTGGCGATTTTATCCGCCACGCTGGCCGCCGAACCGAACAGCCACTTCACCCTGATCTACGGCAACCGCAGCAGCCAGAGCATGATGTTCCGTCAGGCGCTGGCGGACCTGAAGGATAAATACCCGCAGCGGTTGCAGCTGGTTGCCATCTTCAGCCAGGAGCGGCTGGACAGCGACCTGCTTTACGGCCGTATCGACGGTGAAAAGCTGCAGGCGCTGGCAAAAACGCTGCTCAACTTCCGCCAGTACGACGAGGCCTTTATCTGCGGCCCGGCCGCGATGATGGACGAGGCTGAAGCGACCTTAAAAGCGCTGGGAATGGCCGAAAAATCCATTCACCTTGAGCGGTTCAATACGCCGGGCACGGCCGTTAAGCGCGCGGTGAGCGTGCAGGCGGAAGGCCAGAAGGTGATCGTGCGCCAGGACGGACGTGACCGCGAGATCGTCCTCACGGCGGACGACGAGAGCATTCTTGATGCCGCCCTGCGCCAGGGGGCGGATCTGCCGTATGCCTGCAAGGGAGGCGTCTGCGCCACCTGTAAGTGCAAAGTGCTGCGCGGCAAGGTGGACATGGCGACCAACTACAGCCTGGAGCCGGACGAACTGGCCGCCGGGTATGTACTGAGCTGTCAGGCGCTGCCGCTAACCGCCGACGTGGTCGTCGACTTTGACGCTAAGGGGATGGCATGAGCGAACTTCTGGTCACCCGTTATGACCGCGTGCTGCAACTCACGCTCAACCGGCCGGCGGCACGCAACGCCCTTAACAATGCGCTGCTGACACAGCTTGCAGAACAGCTGGAGGCGGCGGCAAGCGATAACACCCTCTCTGCCTGTGTGATTTACGGCAGCGAGCGCTGCTTTGCGGCCGGAGCCGATCTCAACGAAATGGCAGAAAAAGATCTGCCTGCCACCCTGAACGATAGTCGTCCTCAGCTGTGGAAGCGGATAGATGCCTTTAATAAACCGCTGATTGCCGCCGTGAACGGTTTTGCACTCGGGGCTGGCTGCGAGCTGGCCCTGCTGTGCGACGTAGTGATTGCCGGTGACAACGCCCGCTTCGGACTGCCGGAAATTACGCTTGGGATCATGCCCGGTGCGGGCGGCACGCAGCGCCTGATCCGCTGCGTGGGTAAATCGCTCGCCAGCAAAATGGTACTGACCGGGGAAAGCATTACGGCGCAGCAGGCCCAGCGTGCCGGTCTGGTCAGCGACGTTTTCCCGGCCTCGCTGACGCTGGAATACGCCCTGAAACAGGCAGCGCTGATGGCGCGCCACTCGCCGCTGGCGCTACAGGCGGCTAAACAGGCGCTGCGCCAGTCACAGGAGGTGCCACTGCAGGCGGGGCTGGCCCAGGAGCGCCAACTGTTCACGCTGCTCTCGGCCACGGAAGACAGGCGAGAAGGCATCGACGCCTTCTTACAGAAACGTACTCCCGACTTTAAAGGACGCTAATTGTGGAATTTATTCTCAGTCATGTAGAGCAAGGCGTAATGACCCTGACGCTGAACCGTCCGGAGCGTCTGAACAGCTTTAACGATGTGATGCACCAGCAGCTTGCAGAATGCCTGAAGCAGGCCGAGCGCGATGAGACGATCCGCTGTCTGCTGATCACCGGCGCAGGGCGCGGCTTCTGTGCCGGGCAGGATCTGAACGACCGTAACGTCGACCCGAACGGTCCTGCGCCGGATCTGGGGATGTCCGTCGAGACCTTTTATAACCCGCTGGTGCGTCGTCTGGCTGCGCTGCCAAAACCGGTGATTTGCGCGGTCAACGGCGTGGCGGCAGGAGCAGGGGCCACGCTGGCGCTGGGGTGCGACATGGTGATTGCCGCGCGTTCCGCCACCTTTGTGATGGCCTTCAGCAAGCTGGGGTTAGTCCCGGACTGCGGCGGAACCTGGTTCCTGCCGCGCGTGGCCGGACGTGCCCGTGCCATGGGGCTGGCGCTGCTTGGCGACAAACTGAGCGCCGAACAGGCGCACGCCTGGGGAATGATCTGGCAGGTGGTGGATGACGACCAGCTCTCCAGCACGGCGCAGCAGCTGGCGCTGCACTTTGCCTCGCAGCCCACCTTTGGGCTGGGGCTGATCAAGCAGGCGATCAATGCCGCGGAAACCAACACCCTGGACGCACAGCTTGACCTGGAGCGCGATTATCAACGGCTGGCCGGACGCAGCGACGATTACCGTGAGGGCGTGAGCGCCTTTCTGGCGAAGCGCGTGCCGAATTTTACGGGGAAGTAAGATGCTGAACATTCGTACTGTCGCCGTCATTGGAAGCGGGACAATGGGCGCCGGAATAGCCGAAGTCGCGGCAAGCCATGGGCATCAGGTGATGATGTACGACATCGCCTCAGACGCCATTTCCCGCGCCATTGACGGCATTCGCCAGCGCCTGGCCTCCCGGGTGACGCGGGGCAAACTCACTGAGGAGGCGTGTGGGCAGATCCTCGCCCGGCTGACCCCGGTCACGGATATCAGTGCGCTAACCGCGGCGGACCTGGTGATAGAAGCCGCCTCCGAGCGCCTTGAGGTGAAAAAAGCGCTGTTTGCCGAACTGGCGGAGATCTGCCCGCCGCAGACCCTGCTTACCAGCAACACATCTTCTATCTCGATCACGGCGATTGCGGCGGATATCCGTCATCCAGAGCGAGTGGCAGGCCTGCATTTCTTTAACCCGGCACCGGTGATGAAGCTGGTGGAGGTGGTTAGCGGGCTGGCGACCTCGCCGGAAGTGGCCGACGCGCTGTGCGAGCTTGCGCTGAACTGGGGGAAACAGCCGGTGCGCTGCCAGTCGACGCCGGGCTTCATCGTAAATCGCGTGGCGCGTCCCTTCTATTCCGAAGCCTGGCGCGCGCTGGAGGAACAGGTTGCAGCTCCTGAAGTCATTGATGCTGCCCTGCGCGAAGGCGGCGGTTTCCCGATGGGGCCGCTGGAACTGACCGATCTGATTGGTCAGGACGTTAACTTCGCCGTGACCTGTTCGGTGTTTAACGCATTCTGGCAGGAGCGGCGTTTTCTCCCTTCACTGGTGCAGCAGGAGCTGGTGCTGGCGGGGCGACTGGGCAAAAAAAGTGGGAAGGGCGTTTACGACTGGCGAGGCGAATCGCCACAGGTGCCATGGCTCGACGCGGTCAACGACAGCTTTAGCCCAATGCGGGTTGAACGAAAACGTGACGGCGTCACGGAAATCGATGATGTGTTGCTGATTGAAACGCAGGGCGAAACCGCTCAGGCGCTGGCGCTGCGCCTCAACTGCCCGGTGGTGGTGGTTGATCGCATTGAGCGCGACGTGGCGGTGATTGCGTCGGCGGCCAGCAACCCGCATACCGCGACGCAAAAAGTCATCCGCTACCTGCAACAGCAGGGAAAGCGGGTGGTGCAGATTGCCGATTACCCTGGCCTGCTGGTCTGGCGCACGGTGGCGATGATTGCCAACGAAGCGCTGGATGCGCTGCAAAAAGGGGTCGCCAGCGAAAAAGATATCGATACCGCCATGCGTCTGGGCGTGAACTACCCGTCCGGGCCGATTGCCTGGGGCGAGCGGCTGGGCTGGCAACGTCTGTTAACGCTGCTGGAAAACCTGCAGCGTCATTACGGCGAAGAACGTTATCGCCCCTGTTCACTGCTGCGCCAGCGTGCGCTTCTGGAGAGTAGCTATGAGTCATAACGCCTGGCATAACGCCCGCACCATGTACGAACAGGATGCCTGCGCGCAGGCAATGGGGATGGACATTATCGACATGGACGAAGGTTACGCAGTGGTGACCATGACCATCACCCCGCAGATGCTTAACGGCCATAAAACCTGCCACGGCGGACAGCTCTTCTCGCTGGCCGACACCGCGTTTGCCTACGCCTGCAACAGCCAGGGGCTGGCGGCGGTGGCCTCTGGCTGCACAATCGATTTCCTTCGACCGGGCTTTGTCGGAGACAAGCTGACCGCCACCGCGCGGGTTAAGCATCAGGGCAAACTGACCGGCGTGTATGACATCGAAATTCAGAACCAACAACAGAAAACCGTCGCTCTCTTTCGCGGAAAATCCCACCGCATCGGCGGCAATGTGACAGGAGAAGCCTGATGCGTGACGCATTTATTTGTGATGGGGTGCGAACCCCGGTGGGGCGGTACGGCGGGGCGTTATCCGCCGTACGCGCGGACGATCTGGGCGCTATACCGCTGCGTGCCTTGCTGGAGCGCTATCCGCAGCTCGACCCGGAGCGGATTGATGATGTGATCTTCGGCTGCGCTAACCAGGCGGGGGAAGACAACCGCAACGTGGCGCGTATGGCGTCGCTGCTGGCCGGGCTGCCGCAGACCGTCTCCGGCACGACGATCAACCGCCTGTGCGGCTCGGGGCTGGATGCGGTTGGCTTTGCTGCACGCGCCATAAAATCCGGTGATGGCGATCTGCTGATTGCCGGTGGCGTGGAGTCGATGTCCCGCGCGCCGTTTGTGATGGCGAAAGCCACCGCGGCGTTTCAGCGCCAGGCGGAGATCTTCGATACCACCCTTGGCTGGCGATTTGTGAATCCGCTCATGCATCAGACGTTCGGAACTGACAGCATGCCGGAAACGGCAGAGAATGTAGCTGAATTGTTAAATATCAGCCGTGCCGATCAGGATGCGTTCGCGCTGCGCAGCCAGCAGCGTACCGCCCGGGCGCAGCAAAACGGCATTCTGGCGCAGGAGATCGTGCCGGTGCTGGTGCCGGGGAAAAAAGGGACCGTCACGGAGGTCTCTGTTGATGAGCACCCGCGCGCCGACACCACGCTGGCGCAACTTGCCGCCCTGAAAGCGCCGTTTCGCAAAAATGGCGTCGTTACCGCAGGTAACGCCTCTGGGGTGAACGATGGCGCCGCTGCACTGATTATCGCCAGCGAGCAGATGGCGCTCGCACAGGGGCTTGTGCCGCGCACGCGGATTGTGGCCATGGCCACCGCAGGCGTGGAGCCACGTCTGATGGGGCTAGGGCCGGTGCCCGCCACTCGTAAAGTGCTGGAGCGAGCGGGGCTCAGTATTAACGAGATGGATGTGATTGAGCTGAACGAAGCCTTCGCCTCGCAGGCGCTGGGCGTGCTGCGTCAGCTGGGTTTGCCGGACGATGCCGCACACGTCAATCCGAACGGAGGGGCCATTGCGTTAGGCCATCCGCTGGGAATGAGCGGTGCCAGGCTGGTGCTGGCCGCGAGCAATGAATTGCATCGACGCCACGGGCGCTACGCGCTGTGTACGATGTGCATCGGTGTGGGTCAGGGCATTGCCATGATCCTTGAGCGTGTTTGAGCGAACAATAATGTGAGTACCCTGCGATGATAAATACAACAAAGCTTGATCCGATCGAAACCGCGTCCATTGACGAATTACAGGCGTTGCAGACCCAACGTCTGAAATGGACGCTGAACCACGCCTATAACAACGTGCCGATGTACAAACGTAAGTTTGATGCCGCGGGCGTTCACCCTGACGATTTCCGCGAACTGGCCGATATTCGCAAGTTCCCGTGTACCACCAAGCAGGATCTGCGCGATAACTATCCGTTCGATACCTTCGCCGTACCGATGGAGCAGGTGGTGCGTATTCATGCCTCCTCCGGCACAACCGGGAAACCGACCGTCGTGGGCTATACCCAGAGCGACATTGACAACTGGGCCAATCTGGTGGCCCGCTCCCTGCGTGCCGCCGGGGGCAGCGCGAAGGACAAAATCCATGTGGCCTATGGTTATGGTCTGTTTACCGGCGGGCTGGGCGCTCACTACGGTGCCGAGCGTTTAGGGGCCACGGTGATCCCGATGTCCGGCGGCCAGACCGAGAAGCAGGCGCAGCTGATCCGCGATTTTAAGCCGGATATGATCATGGTGATGCCTTCCTACTGCCTCAACCTGATTGAAGAACTGGAGCGCCAGATGGGCGGCGATGCCAGCGCCTGCTCCCTGCGCGTGGGCGTGTTCGGTGCCGAGCCGTGGACCCAGGCGATGCGTCATGAGATCGAAAAACGGTTAGGCATTACGGCGCTGGATATCTACGGCCTTTCGGAAGTGATGGGGCCGGGCGTGGCGATGGAGTGTCTCGAAACCGCCGACGGCCCGACCATCTGGGAAGATCACTTCTACCCGGAGATCGTCAACCCGAACGACGGCACCCCGCTTAATGACGGCGAGCAGGGCGAACTGCTGTTCACCACGCTGACCAAAGAGGCGCTGCCGGTGATCCGCTATCGCACCCGTGACCTGACCCGTCTGCTGCCGGGTACCGCCCGCACCATGCGCCGCATGGACAGGATCAGCGGTCGCAGCGATGACATGCTCATTATCCGCGGTGTGAACGTCTTCCCGTCGCAGCTGGAAGAGGAGATTGTGAAGTTTGAGCATCTCTCTCCGCATTACCAGCTGGAGGTGAACCGTCGGGGGCATCTTGATTCACTTTCTGTAAAAGTGGAGCTGAAAGAGAGCAGTCTTTCGCTGACCCACGAACAGCGCTGTCAGGTCTGCCATCAGCTGCGTCATCGCATAAAATCGATGGTCGGGATTTCCACGGACGTCATGATCGTTAACTGCGGCAGCATCCCGCGCTCGGAGGGGAAAGCCTGCCGGGTGTTTGACCTGCGTAAAGTGGCGGCCAACGGTTGAATTATCCTCATTCTACGTTCCCTCTCCCACAGGGAGAGGGTGTATTGAGTTCCCTCTCCCTGTGGGAGGGGTTAGGGTGAGGGTCTATCCAGGATTCGTATGCTATGATTCATCCAGGACAAAAACACCAACAGAATGAATCACATGAAACTCGACGCCTTTATTCAGCATGCGGTCAGTTCGGTTCCCATCAGCGGGACGTCGCTAATCTCCTCGTTATACGGTGACGCGCTTTCCCATCGCGGCGGCGAGATTTGGCTTGGCAGCCTGGCCGCGTTGCTCGAAGGGATGGGCTTTGGCGAGCGCTTCGTGCGAACCGCGCTGTTTCGCCTCAACAAAGAGGGCTGGCTGGATGTCTCCCGCATCGGGCGTCGCAGTTATTACCGCCTGAGCGACAAAGGGCTGCGTTTAACCCGCAGGGCGGAGAATAAGATCTACCGCGCGGAGCTGCCCGCCTGGGATGGCAAATGGCTGCTGCTGCTCTCCGAAGGTCTCGATAAAACCACGCTTGCCGATGTGAAAAAACAACTTATCTGGCAAGGGTTTGGCACGCTGGCGCCCAGCCTGATGGCTTCGCCCTCGCAGCATCTGGCGGATGTGCAGTCGCTGCTTCATGACGCGGGCGTGGCGGAAAATGTCATCTTCTTCGAAGCCCATTCACCACTGGCACTTTCGCGCGCGGCGCTGCGTTCCCGCGTTGAGGAGTGCTGGCAGCTGACCGAACAGAACGCGATGTACGAGACGTTTATTCAGTCGTTCCGTCCGCTGCTGCCGCTGCTGAAAGAGGCTACGCCGGAAGAGCTTACGCCGGAGCGTTGCTTCCACATCCAGCTGTTACTGATCCACTTTTATCGTCGCGTGGTGCTGAAAGATCCGCTGCTGCCAGAGGAGCTACTGCCTGCACACTGGGCGGGTCAAAGCGCGCGACAGCTTTGCATCAACATCTATCAGCGTGTGGCACCGGGAGCGCTGGCGTTTGTCAGCGAGAAAGGCGAAACCTCGGTGGGTGAATTGCCCGTGCCCGGCACGCTTTATTATCAACGCTTTGGTGGTCTTGCGACCGCATAAGGAGTGAGGATGCCTGTTTATCAAATTGACGGTCTGACGCCGGTGGTGCCAGACGAGAGCTATGTCCACCCGACAGCGGTGCTCATTGGCGATGTGATCCTGGGCAAAGGCGTGTATGTCGGCCCCAATGCCAGCCTGCGCGGCGACTTTGGCCGTATTGTGGTGAAAGATGGCGCGAACATTCAGGATAACTGCGTGATGCACGGCTTCCCGGAGCAGGATACGGTGGTGGAAGAGGACGGCCATATCGGCCACAGCGCCATTCTGCACGGCTGTATTGTCCGCCGCAACGCCCTGGTAGGGATGAACGCGGTGGTGATGGATGGTGCGGTGATTGGCGAAAACAGCATCGTCGGCGCGGCGGCGTTTGTGAAGGCGAAAGCCGAGATGCCCGCTAACCATTTGATTATCGGCAGTCCGGCGAAAGCGATTCGTGAGCTGAGTGAACAGGAACTGGCCTGGAAGCAGCAGGGCACGCGCGAGTATCAGGTGCTGGTGGAGCGCTGTAAGCTGACGATGCATCAGGTGGAGCCGCTGCGCGAAGAAGAGCCAGGACGCAAACGACTGACGTTTGATGAGAATTTACGGCCGAAATCGGCGGTGTGAGCGGGGGGAATGTATATTACCGGGCAAGGGAGCATCCTGTGACATTACTCATACGACAAGCAACATCAGCAGATTCAGTATTACTCAGTGAACTGGGCTATCGCATCTATCCCGCGCACTTTAAGCATCTGTGGAAGTCGGAATTAGAGCTAAACGATTTTCTGAAGTCCGAATATTCTGTTGCGGCGATAGAACAGAGTCTGAGAGACAGCGGCACAAGCTGGTATGTGGCGGACCTTGATCAGCCGATTGGTTTTATGAAACTGACATGGGAAGCCACAATCTCTGATACCGACATCAGCGGTGTGCTTCTTAACAAACTCTATCTTGATCCGACTAAGACGAGTAATCACTACGGTCAGAGCATGTTTAGCAGCGTCATCGAACTTACCCGCAGTCATGGCAAAAAGTTTCTGTGGCTCGAGGTGCTTGAACAGAATGAACGTGCCCGGCGATTTTATGAAAAGCAGGGGATGCGGTTTATCAAGGATACGGTTTTCGAAACAGCGTCGCAGCGGAGTGTATTGAAGATCATGGGGATGGAGTTATAGCTTTCCTTTGCTTATAGGGGGCGTTTTGTCTTCGTCAGACAGGGATTATTGGTTCAGAAAGAGGGATGGGGGAGATCTGGCTATGCGGGCTCATCAACAGCACAAGTCACGTAAATTGTATCGTAGCGTCAACACGACGACACGACACTATTCTAACAACCCTGGCGCTGAGTATCGCTGGGAACGTAATCGTAAAAAATCCGGGGATGAGCTGCTGGTAACACGTGAAACCATGCACAGTGGACAAAAGCGAGGACGTGACTACACGCCATTGTTTTACTTTTTGCTCAAACAGATTGGCAAGCGGTGGGATGACGTTTTCAGTGAAGTTTGTGGACGTCTTGATACTACCGAGCCTGTGTTCTGGTTAGTCGCGTTGCATGAGCCTCAGCAAAGGGATTTAGTTTGTATTGGCGATAGCAGCTTTTATCCGGGCCTGTTTGTTGACGAGAATGGCATTTTACAACAGGTTAACCCATCGATTAGTGCAAAGGATGTAAAGGTGACTTGCCGCTGCTGTACGCACACCTTTATTGGTGAGCCTGTTCCCTGGAGGGAGGAGTGAAATATGGGCTGTTGCGCTACATACCCTGATGAAGTAAGTCAGGATATTTGCCGGATAAACCCCCAATAATTTACGTAGCCGGGATCCATTCAACAATAGTTCTTGCCAACTCCCTGGGCTGTTCGAGCGGAATCATATGGCCGCAATCCAGAATGATTCTTAACGACGCATAAGGTATGGCTTCGACCAATTCTTCTGCCTCCTTCATCGAACGGATGGCATCATCTTCACTGGCGATAACCAGTGTTGGACAACGTATCGTTGCAGAAGGTATACCTTGCCTGGACAAGGATGATTGCGTGATGAAGGCTTCAAATCCCAGAGAGCATCCCATTTTCTGGATAGCTGAAATCATATCCTGATTTGATGTGTTTAGAGGGTGGAGTGACCGGGCAATAGCATGTCTGCTCAGCCCCTTAAACGTTGTGGGGGACAATGACTGCACGCTTTTCCGCTTTGCTTCAGCCTCTAACGGCGTATCTTCCCGTAAGGAACTGGCAATAAGCACTAAGGACTCTACACGTTCAGGGAATTCTGCTGCCAGTTGCCGGGCAATATACCCTCCCATCGAAAAACCTATCAAAGAAAACTTCTCAGGCAGAAGAGTAATCAAATGCTGCACTACATCATGAATGGTTCGTCCTTCAGTTACCGCTGCATGATGAACAATACAGTTTGAATCGCCACGGATAATCTAGACACTTCCTAGCCGTTGATAATACTGGTTTTCATATTCTGTCGGTGACATCTGATCGCTGGAACCATGCCGACGCTTACTGTTATAAAACATTTCGATGTAATCAAAAATATCGCTGCGGGGCTTCTTCCCCGCGTTCCGTAGCTCTTTTCTTTATCCGTTCGCGTTTCAACAACTGGAAAAAGCTTTCTGCAACCGCATTATCATGGCAGTTACCGCGACGGCTCATGCTGCCCTCCAGGCCGTGTGATTTCAGGAACGACTGCCACTCATGGCTTGTGTACTGACTGCCCTGATCCGAATGAACCAGCACCTGTTTTTGGGGATTACGGCGCCATACAGCCATCAGCAGTGCGTTCAGGACCAATGTCCTTTGTCATCCGGGATTGCATGGACCAGCCGATAATTTTGCGTGAGAACAGATCAACAACCACGGCAAGATACAGCCAGCCTTCGTGGGTCCTGATGTAGGTTATGTCCGTTACCCAACGCTTATCCGGAGCATCCGGATTGAACTGTCGCTGGAGCCTGTTGGGCGACACGATACTGGCCTCGCCTTTACGTGCCCGCGGGCTCCGGTATCCGACCTGAGCCTTTATCCCGACACGTTTCATCAGTCGCCAGACTCTGTTCACTCCGCACTGTTGCCCGCTGTCCCGCAGATCCAGATGGATTTTGCGATAACCATAGACGCATCCCGATTCCAGCCAGAACTGTTTAATCTGTCCTGTCAGTCTCAGGTCTGCCTGATGGCGTTGTGAATGCGGCTGCTGAAGCCAGGCGTAAAAACCACTGGGATGAACATCCAGCACCCGACAGAGCAGGCGAACAGGCCAGCAACAGGTGTTGTCACGGATAAAGGCGTACCTCAGTCGGACAGCTTTGCGAAGTACGCCGCGGCTTTTTTTAATATGTCCCGTTCGTCGGTAACCCGCTTCAGCTCTTTCTGGAGACGGCGGATCTCGGCCTGAGCATCTGACTGTTCTTTATTAGCGGAAGAATCCGGACCGTACTTCTTTATCCAGGCGTAAAGGCTGTGGGTGGTGATATCGAGACGTGTTGCAACGCTGGCAACAGAATAACCGCGATCAACAACCTGTTTGACTGCTTCAGTTTTAAACTCTTCGGGATAACGCTTACCGCTCATGGGCACCTCTCTTTAAGCCATCTTAAATGACTCTGAGGTGTCTGTTAAACCCGTGGCGATTCAGTTTGACGGGAGGTATGTTTCAAATTCATGCCAAAGCATTTCATTCAGCATTGAAGTGGTCAACAAAAACTGGCCACCGCGTTAGAGTTTTTCCAGTATCGGTTTTCTGATTCGTTTGGCGGTAACCCACCATTATATTCGTGCGGTCTTAGTGCGCTGTAATATCCAACGATATAGTCCGTTATTGCGTGAGCTGCATCGCTGAAGCTTACATAGCCCGTCGCCGGCACCCATTCGTTCTTCAGACTCCTGAAGAAGCGCTCCATTGGGCTGTTATCCCAGCAGTTTCCACGCCGACTCATACTCTGCCTGATCCGGTATCGCCACAGTAACTGCCGGAACTGCCTGCTCGTATAATGGCTGCCTTGATCGCTGTGGAACATCACCCCGACGGGCTTACCACGGGTTTCCCATGCCATTTCCAGTGCTTTCATGGTGAGCCTGCTGTCCGGCGAGAACGACATGGCCCAGCCCACTGGTTTTCTTGCGAACAGGTCGAGAACAACGGCGAAGGTACGCCCAGCGCTTACCCGTCCAGATATAGGTCACATCACCGCCCCACACCTGATTTGGTTCCGTTACGGCGAACTGTCGCTCAAGATGATTCGGGATAGCAACGTGCTCATGACCGCCACGCTTATACCGGTGAGTCGGCTGCTGGCAACTGACCAGCCCCAGCTCTTTCATGAGTCTGCCAGCAAGCCAGCGCCCCATCTGGTAACCTCTCTGGGTTGCCATTGTGGCGATGCTTCTTGCTCCGGCAGAGCCGTGGCTGATGCCATGCAGTTCAAGTACCTGACTGCGTAATACAGCCCGTCTGCCGTCTGGCTTTTCAGGACGGTTTTTCCAGTATTTGTAGCTGCTGCGATGAACCCCGAACACATGGCAGAGAGTGGCCACAGGATAACGCGCCCTGAGTTTCCCGATTATCGAGAACTGTTCAGGGAGTCTGACATCAAGAGCGCGGTAGCCTTTTTTAATATTTCATTTTCCATTTCAATACGTTGTAGCTTTTTCCTGAGCTCACGGATTTCAATTTGTTCCGGGGTAATGGGGGAGGCTTTTGGTGTTTTGCCCTGCCGTTCATCACGTAATTGTTTCACCCATCGCGTCATTGTGGAAAGGCCGACATCCATAGCGCTGGCTGCATCTGCCACGGTGTAGTTCTGGTCAACGACCAGTTGAGCGGATTCGCGTTTAAACTCTGCGCTGAAATTTCTTTTTTTCATTATGACACCTGTGTTGTTCTGAGGTGAGCATATCACCTCTGTTCAGGTGGCCAAATTCAGTAAACCACTTCACATAAACCCTGGAATTAAAACGATTTTACGCGGCTTTAAACTCATAGGTCTCGCTTAAATGCATCAGTGTATTTATTGGATTAGACAGGTTAAAAATATCTTACTAACTGCGACAATATCAAATTTCAGCCATGGGTAGGCGTTGTCTATTTCCACAGAGTTTCTGAACGTTTCTAACGTCCTCCCAGGCTTCCTCCACCATCAACAGGCAGTACTACGCCAGTAATAAAACTCGCTTCTGGTGATAAAAGAAAGGCTATTGCTGAAGCCACTTCAGCAGGAGAACCCAGTCTGCCCATTGGGATTGTCGATAAAATACGTTGTTCTGCTTCACTTCCAACAGGTCGTGTTTTATGAAAAAGCTCTGTCTCTATTGGCCCAGGAGCAATCGCATTTGAGGTGATCCCGAATTGAGCAAGCTCTAATGCCCAGGTCCGTGTACAACCTACCAGAGCACTTTTTGCTGCTGAGTAAGCTGTTCTGTCAATCGCACCGTAGATGGCACGGCTACATACATTAACTATTCTTCCCCAGCCTCTGCTCTTCATGTTGCCGATGAGTGCTTGTGTTATTTGAACTGCCACCCGTACGTTTATATCCATGACCTTCAGGAACGTTTGAATATCAATGCCTCCTGACCTGCTCCCCGTTGATTAGTACACCCCGATGTTAGTAATGTCTTCATAAGCCACATGAGGACATCCCCATGAAGAAGCGTTTTTCCGACGAACAGATCATCAGTATTCTCCGCGAAGCCGAAGCTGGGGTACCCGCCCGTGAACTCTGCCGCAAGCATGCCATTTCCGATGCCACGTTTTACACCTGGCGTAAGAAGTATGGCGGTATGGAGGTGCCTGAAGTTAAGCGCCTGAAGTCGCTTGAGGAAGAGAACGCCAGACTCAAGAAGCTGCTTGCCGAAGCCATGCTGGATAAAGAGGCGCTTCAGGTGGCTCTTGGGCGAAAGTACTGACGACAGACCAGAAGCGGGAAGCCGTGATGTTGATGTGTGATGCGACCGGTCTGTCGCAACGTCGTGCCTGCAGGCTTACAGGTTTATCCCTGTCGACCTGCCGCTATGAGGCTCACCGTCCGGCTGCTGATGCGCATTTATCAGGGCGCATCACTGAGCTGGCACTGGAGCGCAGGCGTTTTGGCTACCGTCGTATTTGGCAGTTGCTGCGCCGTGAAGGGCTTCATGTTAATCATAAGCGCGTGTACCGGCTTTATCACCTCAGTGGCCTGGGCGTAAAACGCAGAAGACGTCGTAAAGGGCTGGCAACAGAACGTCTGCCGCTGCTCCGTCCGGCGGCGCCCAATCTGACCTGGTCGATGGATTTCGTCATGGACGCACTTTCCACCGGTCGCAGGATCAAGTGTCTTACCTGCGTCGATGATTTCACAAAGGAATGCCTGACGGTCACTGTTGCCTTTGGGATTTCAGGCGTTCAGGTCACGCGTATTCTGGACAGCATTGCACTGTTTCGAGGCTATCCGGCGACGATAAGAACTGACCAGGGGCCGGAGTTCACTTGCCGTGCACTGGATCAATGGGCCTTTGAGCATGGTGTTGAGTTGCGCTTAATCCAGCCGGGCAAGCCAACGCAGAACGGATTTATTGAGAGCTTTAACGGACGATTTCGCGATGAATGTTTGAATGAGCACTGGTTCAGCGATATCGTTCATGCCAGGAAAATTATTAATGACTGGCGGCAGGATTATAACGAATGCCGCCCGCACTCCACGCTGAATTATCAGACACCGTCTGAATTTGCAGCGGGCTGGAGAAAGGGTCATTCTGAGAATGAAGATTCCGACGTTACTAACTGAGTGTTGTATCTAATCGTGGGGGCAGGTCACTCCAAGTTGTTGGGGTAAGGCTACACCCACATTATTTACAATGCCGTGAATTTCGTGATTTTCGACTATTTTTAATAAAATTAAGTTAGTCTCATCAGCGCTACTCAGGTCAGCCGTATATAAAACCCCCGGAAAGCTGGCATCAACATTACGGGCAATACCCACAACCTGGTGACCCTGTTCTGATAATTTGTCACTGAGTGCTCTTCCTATCCCTTTTGTTGCACCAGTGATTAGATAAGTGCGATAAGGCCCCATATTAAAATCCTCAGTTTCGTTTGGCAGAATGAGAATCCAATGCTTACTGAAATCCCATTTTTTACTAACCCTTTATTAGGCTAGCAGAATAATTGCCAACGTTTGCTCCTCGCTCAAAACCGACGCTCACGCAGGAACAGAATGGCGTATTGGTACACATGCCAGCCTGCAATCATGACCTGTCAACCTGACGCGATACGTTCCTTATCCCTATCAAGTGCCGCCCCGTCATCTAACACGGGGCGGGAATTGGCGTTCCATCCAAATAAATCAGAAACTGTACGTAACCTTCAAACTTCCCGTCGGCGAGGTTTTTCGCTGAACAATCGGGCTGTCGGCTGCATCTCCCATCAGCTGCGTAACGCCTGCGCCAGCAACCACGCTCCAGCGTTGGGTGAGCTTGTGCGTCCAGTCGAGATTCGTTGACCAGGCATAAATTCCCGCGCCAGCGTCATATCGGGCAAATCCGGATGCGGCGGACTGGGATGCATTCACCCCATAGTAAGTCTGCATGTACTTGCTGCTGCCCCAGCTACCGGTCAGCGACAGCGTCACCGCGTTGTTCGGTGAGGTAAAGAGCGGGCTGGAAATGCCGAAATGCAGCGCTTCGCCGTTGTCTCGCTCCGAAACCGGCACCTCTGCCTGTAATTGCAGATTCAGCCAGTCGGTCACTTTGTACCCCAGCCCTGGCACCACCAGAGCCGAACCTTTGATGTCGCCCATACCGCGCAAATAATCGCTGCCGCCGCTGATCGAATCGCTGTCCACGTCCCGATCCTTACGGCCCGCGCGATAGCTCAGCGCCGCGCTGTAATCCAGGTTGCCGATGTTGTTGCCGTAACCGATCCCTCGCGTGGTGCTGACGAAGAATCCGTTATACATCGCGTAATCCACCACCACCGCCGTGGTGGCACGGTTTTTATCCGAACCCGAATAGCGGGGCGCAACATCCACGCCTCCGCCTAAAGTCAGCACGTTGCCCTGTTGTTCTGAGGCCAGTACCGGGGTGGCCAGTAATGCCAGCAGCGCGCCTGGCACGATGTTCTTCAGACTGAGCCCCGGGAGCGAAAGGGGGACCGAGTGACGCAGTTCGATATGTCTCATTAAAGAAGTCCTTTTGGATTCAAATGATTACGTTACAAGCGGTGTTAATCGCCAGAGCGCCCAGTTTGAATGTCCACCCTAAGGTTCTTATGAGCTCAAAATGAAGAAAGACTGAAGCAGATGCCGATGATGCAAAACTGTTAAATTACCTGTTACCGTCTCTTTCTTAAGACGTTCTTCATTCACGGTTGATAAAGTTGCCCTTGTGAAAATATTACTTATTGAAGACGACCTTGATCTCGGCAATGGCGTGCGTATTGCCCTTGCAGATCAAGGATTAGATGTCATATGGGTCCGCCGCAAAGAGGATGCGCTGCATCAACTTGCTGTCTGCGCGCCTGAACTTATTCTGCTCGACCTGGGGCTGCCGGATGGCGATGGCATGAGCCTGATGGCGTACGTGCGTCAGCAGCTAAAAGGCATCCCCGTTATTATCCTGACGGCGCGAGAAACGCTGCAGGATCGCCTGAGCGGGCTGGATGCCGGTGCCGATGACTATCTGGTTAAACCGTTTGTGCTCGCCGAGCTGCTGGCCCGGGTGAGGGCGCTTGCGCGACGCAGTTATGGCTATCAAAACGAGGCGGTAGAAATCAGAGGATTATCCCTGCATGTGCCGACGCGTCGCGTCACGGTGAGTTCCCGCCATATTGAGCTGACGGCCAGCGAATACGCGCTGCTTGAAACCCTGATGTTGCGTGCTGACCGCGTGCTTACGCGCCGTTTTCTGGAAGAAAGGATCTTTGGTGCGAAAGAAAACATGAGTAATGCGCTTGATGTGCATATGGGGAACTTGCGTCGAAAAATTGGCGACGGCTATGTACGAACGGTGCGGGGCGTCGGGTATGTCATTGACACCGTTGCGATTCAGAAGGGAGCAAATTGATGCGAAACCTGTGGCGTTTCCTGCGGGTGCCCACGCTGGTGCGGCGAATCATGGTCGCTCAGATGCTTCTGCTGACCCTGCTGTGGTGTCTTTTTTTAACCTGGATGTTGTGGGATGACTTGCGTAGCCCCCCGATCCTGACCGGCGATAAGACATATAAAACCATATTTACTCTTGTTGAACACATGGAAGGGCGTACGCAGGAACGAAGCGAGGTGCTGGAGCAATTCAGCCAGGCGTTGCGGGAAGATTACGGCGGCGGGGATGATGCGGGACTCTCCATCACCATGATTATTCGCAAGCATAATGCAATACTGTATGCCTCTGCTGGCGCACCGATAGGCGTGAAAAATACCCGGTTGGGGAAGATAGAACGAATTCACAGCGACGGACGTAGCTGGACCAGCCGCACGCTAAAATCCGCGAATTCCGACGTGGAGGTGACGCTGGTGACGCCTGCAGCGGGGTGGAATTTCTTTATCTACCTCAACTCGCGCGGCTACTACATCATGCCGCTGCTGGTGTGTATTCCTTTTCTTCTGTTTCCCGCATGGCTGTCAATCCGCATCGCTATGCGCCCGTGGAACAACGTCGTGAATGAAATTGCCTCGCGCGCGCCAGAAGATCTCTCTCCGTTAAAGGCGGTTCCAACGCACCGGGAGCTTAGCCAGATGGTGAATGCGATTAATCAGTTCCTTGCCAGGGTGCGAGAAAGCACGGAAAGGGAGCGGGTATTTATTGCCGATGCCGCTCACGAACTGCGCACGCCGCTGGCTGCGATGCGAATCAATGTGGAGGCGTTGCAGGCCTACGTCAGCAGTGATAATCAACAGGCGCTACTTGCAGGGATTATTCGCAGCAATAGCCGGGCGGCACGTCTGGTTAATCAGCTTTTGCTGATGATGCACAGCGAAGCAAGCGTGGATACGGCGATGGAGCCGGTGCCGCTTACGACGCTCATCCAGGAGCGCATGGCGGTGCTGGCACCGCTCGCCGCGGAACGTAATATTGAGCTTGAATTCTACGCTCTGGAAGAAAGCTGGGTGAGCGGTGTCAGGGAGCGTCTGATGTCGCTTATCGATAATGTGATTGAAAATGCCATCAAATACAGCCCGCAAGGCGGGCGGGTGGCGGTCGATCTCTTTTCGGCGGAGACGTCCACTCAATTCAGCGTCTCCGATGCCGGGCCGGGTATTCCGGTGGCGTTGAGGGAACGGGTGTTTGACCGGTTTTTCCGCGATCCGAATCAGGTGCAGAACGGGAGCGGGCTGGGTCTGGCCATCGTTAAAGCGGTGGCGCAGCAGCACAACAGCAGCGTGAGCCTGAGTACCTCTGCTGACGGTGGGCTCAGGGTGACGGTGGATTTCCCCAACCCGGCGTTTGCCTGAAGAAAACGCGAGGGTGATCCCATTTCGTGCGTGATGGAAACTCTTTTTTACGGGGCGGGTCAAAGTAGATAGCTTCAAAATAATTACGGTATTTGTTATATTGTTGCTTATTGATTATTCACCTCTGCGGTGCCAAAAAGAATAAGATTCACCGCAACCCAGGATACGTAAATGTTAGATTACCGCTTCCCGACAGCTTTGCAGATGGTTCTCAGCGTAGCGATGGCGGAGCAATTGGGTGAACGTTCGACGAGTGCGATTCTGGCCTACGGCCTGGAAGCGAATCCGAGCTTCATCCGCAAACTGATGGTTCCCCTCACGCGTGACGGTATTATCGTCTCAACGCTTGGTCGCAACGGCTCAATTCATCTTGGCCGCCCGCCGGAACAGATCACCCTGCGTGATATCTACCTTTCTGTCATAGAAGATAAAAAGCTGTGGGCGTCGCGCCCCGACGTACCGGCGCGCTGCGTGGTGAGCGCGAATACGTGCTGGTACTTTAAATCCATCGCTGAAGAGGCCGAGCAGGCATCCCTCGCGGTCTTAGCCGGTCATACCGTGGCAAGCGCGCTGGAAGAGCTCAAGAAAGCGGATACCAGCGGGTGCGATCCGGTGCCCGAACTGATTGCCCAGTACAAGAAAGCGCATTAATGGCTGCATAAAAAAACCGCCTTCATTGTGAAGGCGGTTTTTTGTTATCTGCAGCGTATTACGCGGGCAAGACCTCTCTTTCCACTTTGCCGCGTGTGACAAATTTACGCAGCGTCACGTAAAACACCGGCGTCAGGAACAGGCCAAACAGCGTTACGCCCAGCATACCGGAGAATACCGTGATCCCGGTGACGCCGCGCACTTCTGCACCCGCACCGTGGCCGAGGATGAGCGGGATGGTCCCGGCGATAAAGGCGATGGAGGTCATCACAATCGGGCGTAAACGCAGGCGGCACGCTTCGAGCGCCGCTTCCATTATACCTTTGCCCTGGATTTCCAGCTCGCGGGCGAACTCCACGATAAGAATCGCGTTTTTACACGCCAGCCCCATCAATACTACCAGCCCCACCTGCACGAACACGTTGTTATCACCGCCGGTCAGCCAGACGCCAAACAGGGCAGAGAGCATCGTCATCGGCACGATAAGGATCACCGCCAGCGGCAGCGTCCAGCTTTCGTACAGTGCCGCCAGGACCAGGAACGCCAGCAGAACCGCGACCGGGAAGACGATTAACGCCGTGTTCCCCTGAGTGGCCTGCTGGAAGCTCAGATCCGTCCACTCGATATTCATCCCGTTCGGCAGAATCTGCTTAGACATCCCCTCCAGTTGGGTCATTGCCTGGGTAGAGGAGAGGACGCGCGGGTCGGCATCGCCAATCAGGTCCGCCGCCGGATAGCCGTTGTAGCGAATCACCGGATCGGGCCCGTAAGTGGTACTGATATTGACCATACTGCCAATCGGCACCATCTCACCCTGGTTATTACGGGTGCGCAGATTCGCAATATCTTCCACGCTGTCGCGATACGGCCCGTCGGCCTGCGCCATCACGCGCCAGGTGCGCCCGAACTGGTTAAAGTCATTCACATAAGACGATCCCAGATAGGTTTGCAGCGTCCCGAACAGATCGGTCAGCGACACGCCCTGGGCTTTGGCCTTATCCCTGTCGACCTGCACATCCAGCTGCGGAACGTTCGCCTGGTAGGTGGAGATAGGGAAGTGCATTCCCGGCGTCTGCATAATTGCGCCCGACATGGTGTTCACCGCATTTTGCAACGCACCGTATCCCAGACCGGCCCGATCCTGGATGTACAGCGAGTAACCCGACCCCTGACCCAGCCCCAGAATAGGCGGCGGCAGAATGGAGAAGCCAAAGCCCTGCTGGATTTGCGCGATTTTGGCATTGATCTCGGCGTTAATTTCCGCCGCCGTGTGTTTACGCTGGTCAAACGGTTTCAGGCCAAAGAAGACCGTCCCGGTATTCGGCGTATTGGTGAACTGCAGCGCATTCAGCCCCGGGAAGGCGACCGCATAATCCACGCCCTCGGTGTTCATACCGATTTCGCTCATTTTGCGGATCACCGCATCGGTACGTGCCAGCGATGAGCCTTCCGGCATTTTCACGCCGCCAATCAGGTACAGCTTATCCTGAGTGGGAATAAACCCGCCGGGTACGGCTTTAAACATCACGCCTGCGGCACAGAGCAGCAGCACATAGACCACAAACACCGCACCGCGTCGTCCGAGCGTTTTGCCCACCAGCCCCTGATAACCGTTCGAGCTACGGTGGAAGAAGCGGTTGAACGGACGGAAAATCCAGCCGAACAGGCGATCGATAAGCCGGGTAGGGAGGTCCTTCGGCGCGCCGTGCGGCTTCAGGAGCAGGGCGGCCAGCGCAGGCGAAAGCGTCAGCGAGTTAATGGCGGAGATCACCGTTGATATCGCAATCGTCACCGCAAACTGCTTGTAGAACTGACCCGTAACCCCCGAAAGAAACGCCATCGGCACGAACACCGCGCACAGCACCAGCGCAATCGCGATAATGGGCCCGGAGACTTCACGCATCGCCTGATGCGCTGCCGCCAGCGGAGCCAGCCCCTCTTCGATGTTTCGCTCGACGTTTTCCACCACCACAATGGCATCGTCCACGACGATACCGATCGCCAGCACCAGCCCGAACAAACTCAGGGTGTTAAGCGAAAAGCCCAGCAGATAAAGAACGCTGAACGTGCCCACCACCGAGACCGGCACAGCGATCAGCGGAATGATTGACGCACGCCAGGTTTGCAGGAACAGAATGACCACCATTACAACCAGCACCACCGCTTCCAGCAGCGTCTGCACGACCGCGCGAATGGAGTCACGCACGAATACCGTCGGATCGTACGGTGCCGCCCATTTCATGTCTTCCGGGAAACGGGTAGACAGTTCTGCCATTTTAGCGCGCACCGCGTTAGACAGATCGATGGCGTTCGCTCCCGGCGACTGGAAGATACCAATCCCGACCGCGTCTTTATTGTTGAGCTGGGAGCGCAGCGCATAGCTGCCGGAGCCCATTTCAATGCGCGCCACATCGCGCAGTCGCACCAGCGAGCCGTCCTGCGCGGTTTTCAGGATAATATTGCCAAACTCTTCTTCAGTATGCAGACGACCCTGCGCGTTAATGGAGATCAGGAAATCGCTCTCTTTCGGCAGCGGCTCGGCGCCCAGCTGTCCGGCGGACACCTGCACGTTTTGCTCCTGCATTGCCGTTACCACGTCCGAGGCGGTCAGGCCTCGCGCTGCCACCTTATTCGGATCCAGCCAGACGCGCATCGCGTATTCGCCCGAGCCAAAAATCTGGATTTGGCCGACGCCGGGCAGACGCGCCAGTTCATCCTTCACTTTCAGCGTTGCGTAGTTACGCATATAGAGTGAATCGTACTTACCGCCGGGCGAAAACAGATGCACCACCAGCGTCAGTGTCGGCGACTGCTTCTGGGTGGTGATACCCAGACGGCGAACGTCTTCCGGCAGGCGCGCTTCGGCCTGTGACACGCGGTTTTGTACCTGAACCTGGGCCTGATCCGGGTCGGTTCCTGGGCGGAACGTGACGGTGGTCACCAGTACGCCGTCGCTGCCGGCGACAGACTTCATGTACATCATGTTTTCAACGCCGTTGATCGCTTCTTCCAGCGGCGTCGCCACGGTCTCTGCAATCACCTTCGGGTTGGCGCCGGGATACTCCGCGCGCACCTGCACGCTTGGCGGCACAACGTCAGGGTATTCGCTCACCGGCAACAGCGGGATGGCGATTAAGCCTGTGATAAAAATCAGTATCGACAGCACCGCGGCGAAGATCGGCCTGTCGATAAAAAAGCGGGAAAAGTCCATGGGTCGGATTCTCAGATAAGGGATCAGTTAAGGGCGGCGCGGGTGGTCATGGCAACGGTTTTCGCGTTTACCGGCATGCCCGGCATAAACACT
Source organism: Enterobacter cloacae subsp. cloacae ATCC 13047 (assembly GCF_000025565.1). NCBI lineage: Bacteria > Pseudomonadati > Pseudomonadota > Gammaproteobacteria > Enterobacterales > Enterobacteriaceae > Enterobacter > Enterobacter cloacae. The sequence goes on along the minus strand of NC_014121.1, from coordinate 2,172,291 downwards.
TTTTGTAAACCGTCGACGATGACTTTATCGCCAGGCTTCAACCCCTGCTGGACGATACGTAAACCATCGGCCAGACGCCCTGGCGTAATATCACGACGCTGCGCTTTACTCTCTTTATCAACGACATAGACATACTTACGATCCTGATCGGTCAGTACTGCCTTGTCGTCAATTAGCGTGGCCTGGAACTCCGCGCTGCCCGGCAGGCGGACGCGGGCAAACAGTCCCGGCGTGAACTGACGCTGAGTGTTATCCAGCAGCGCGCGCATGCGGATGGTGCCGGTACTGGGTGTTAACTGATTATCAAGAAAATCGACTTTGCCCTGATGGGGATAGCCGTCCTCGCCCACCAGCCCAATCTCAACCGGTAGCGCCTGGTGAGTGCTGGCGGCACCTTGCCCGCTGAGGGCGAGTTTTTGATAGTGAAGGTAGGTTGACTCATCCACGTCAAAGTAGACGTAAACCGTCTTCTGCGAGACCAGCGTGGTGAGCACGCTGGCGCTGTCACCGGCGGTAACGAGGTTCCCGCTGGTGATCAACGCGCGGCTGGCGCGCCCGTCGATAGGGGCGGTCACTTTAGTGAAATCCAGGTTCAGCTGCGCGGCATCCACCGCCGCCTGTGCGGCGCGAATGTCGGCCTGGGCCTGGACGGCAGCAGCGCGGCGCTGCTCCCACTCTTCACGGGATACCAGATGGGTATTGACCAGTTTATCGGTACGGTTTGCCTCGCTTTGCGCCAGACTGGCCTGCGTTTTGGCTCTTGCCAGCGCTGCCTGCGCCTGTTCCAGCGTGGCGCGATAGGTTCTGTCATCGATCGTGAACAATACCTGGCCTTTTTTGACCTCCTGACCGTCGGTGTAATTCACTTTATCAATGTAGCCGGAGACGCGGGGGCGGAGCTGTACGCTTTCCACCGCTTCGATCCGGCCATTAAAGCTATCCCACTGGCTAATGGATTTGACGACCACGTCAGCGGCGCTGACGGTGGGCGCTTGTGGCGCGGCATTTTGCGCGACACCCTCGTCACACCCGACGAGCAGGGCGGAGAGTAACACCGCGCCCAACGCGTTCAGATGAAAATTACCCCAGGTTTTTTGCAGGCTCATTATTTTTATTCCGGTAGTTGTAGCCGCCGGGCAAGACGCAACGGGGGACGCCGCGCCACTTCCTTTGTCCGGGCTGGCTTAAGGCCATTTGTGTCGTTCATCGCCACAAAACTGTAACAATTGTGAATACACTATCGCGGCGATTGTAGGTAGGCGCTAAATTTAGTGCAAGAATAATTGTTGCACTTTATGTGCTATTTGAGGCCGGGGAAAAAGGCGCGTTTCCGGCAGGGATTTAAATGCAACAATAAAACTTGCATTTAACATCAAAACGGGCCATCTTTAAATGCAACAAACAAAGGTGCTTTTTACTACGTGGCGTGTGGGGGAGAAGATGGACACTGGCGCATTTATTCACGATCTGCTCGACTGGATCGACAACAACCTGGATAGTCGTCTGGACATTGAGACCGTATCAAAGCGTGCAGGCTATTCAAAATGGCATCTTCAGCGGATCTTCAAAGAACACACGGGTTATCCTATTGCCGAGTATATCCGTGCGCAGAAACTTCAAAAATCGATGGAGCGGTTAACCCATAGCGATGAGCCGATCCTGAACGTGGCGATTGCGTTGGGCTTTGACTCCCAGCAGTCTTTCAACCGCAGCTTTAAGCGTCAGTATGGTCAGGCACCGGGGGCATGGCGTCGCAGCATTGTCAGCCCGAAAACGCGGCATTTATGCCAGACATCCCCCTAGCCTGGGCGGGAACCGTTTTGCTCCCGCCTGAGGGGGTAATGTGCGGGGTTAACTGTTTATAAAGGCGAGAAGATCGGCATTGACCTGATCGGCATGTGTCGTTGGGATACCATGAGGCGCGCCTTTATAGGTATGCAGGGTTCCGTTTTGGACCAGCTTGACTGACATCGCGCCGGAATCTGCATACGGCACCACCTGATCGTCATCCCCGTGGATGACCAGAACAGGGATGGATATCCCTTTGAGGTCTTCCGTGAAGTCAGTCTGCGAGAAGGCCACAATCCCATCGTAATGCGCCTTGGCGCTTCCCATCATCCCCTGACGGTACCAGTTATAGATGACCGCTTCGGAAGGCTTCGCCCCCGGGCGATTAAATCCATAGAACGGTCCCGCGGGCACGTCATAATAAAACTGAGGACGATTCGCCGCCAGCTGGGCCTGAAAATCATCAAACACTGACTTTGGCGTACCCTGAGGATTACTCTCCGTCTTCACCATCAGGGGCGGTACAGCACTGATCAATACGGCTTTGGAAACTTTGTCTTCACCGTGCCGGGCGATATAACGCACCACCTCACCACCGCCGGTTGAATGCCCGACATGCATCGCACCCTGTACGCCAAGACGTTCTACAACGGCGGCCACATCGTCAGCATAGTGAGCCATATCATGGCCGTCCCACACCTGATCTGAACGACCATGACCGCGACGGTCATGGGCCACAACGCGGAATCCTTTATTGACGAAGAACAGCATCTGGGCGTCCCAGTCATCACTGCTTAGCGGCCAGCCGTGATGGAAAAAGATCACTTTCCCGTCTTTTGGACCCCAGTCCTTGTAGTAGATATTGACGCCATCGCGAGTTGTTACATAACCCATGATTATTCTCCACTCAGATAGACAGATTGCATGAAAGGCAGAAATGAAATGCGGTATACGGCCCGACTCCGCCGCGAATTAAGAAGTGTAGTTCATAGGCTGGCCGTCTGGGTTAAGGCTCACCCACAGGCGGGCAGAATGGGGCAGCGGTAAGGGGGACGTGCAGAAAATAAATTTTAGCTGCAACCTACACCGTGAAGGGTTATACTGTATATAAACACAGTGAAAGGGGCGCATCATGGCGGTTGAAACAAAATATGTTGTTGTAAGAAAAGGTGAAGAGAAAATGACATTTGCCAGTAAGAAAGAGGCTGACGCGCACGACAAACTGCTCGACATGGCAGACGCGTTCACCGACTGGCTGCTACAAAGCGGACTGCAGATGGACGAAACGCAGGCTGAAGATCTGGGGTTGTATCTCGCCGAGCAGAAAGAGGCCGTGCAGCATATTCTGCGTACCAGTAAACTGCCCGATCTCAACGCTGTAACCGATAAAACAGCCTCTGATGAGGCTGGCAGTAAAAAAATCCGAGCCGTGAAAGCTGCCTGACAGGGACATTAACGGTGGAAAAACAGTCGAGATACTGGAATACGTCTTACACCAGGGCGCCGGTGGCGCCTTTCACACCTTCACTGCTACGTCCTGGCCCGGGCGATTAATTTTCTCTCCTTTCACAGCACCTCAACCACTTCAAATTCTTCTGCGATCAACTCCATATCTTCAGAAAAATGACCTTCTCGGGTGAAAAATCGCTGATGCTCTTTCTGCCAGTATTCAAGGCTTAAATCGCCTTCACCTTCTTTACGGGCAAACGCCTCGGTCACATCACAAAAACGCACCAGTCGCATTGAAACCAGCCGGGTTACACAGACCGGAACATTCTGGCCATCAAGAATAATGTTATAGCTCCCGATCCGCGGGGCAGACTCCTCCTGCTGATAAGAGGCAAAAGATCCGCAGGAAGCGGTTTTGATCCCTTTTTTAATCAGGTCTGCAAGCTCGCTGGCCAGTTCCGGGCTGTCGCCCATTTGCCAGGCACCGGCGCCTGGGTACTTCACTTTTAATTTCTCAACCGCAAACATGACAAGCCCTTTTTATATGCAGGTCTGATGAATAATGATTACGATATAATAAAAATGTCTAGTTTTGCTGAGCATACAACGTTAGCGTCTTGCTTCAGGCGGATTCTCAGCGCCACCGTCCCAACTCATTCATAAGAGACAGTGCATGTCTGCTACGGATTTATCCAAAATGGGCACCGCGAAAGTGATGCTGAGTGTAAGTGACTGCGGGCATAAAGTGATTGAAAAATGTCCTGTCGGAGAGGTGGAGTACAGCTTTTATCAGTACGCTGCAACGGAGCTTAATCAGGCTGGCATTGTTACCCCAATGCTCTTTTCCGCTGATGCCCCTTTACGCAAGTTAATACTGGAATATATTCCTGAAAAAGTTGAACAGAACGATGTCGCTGGTGACGACGCCATCGCTATGCTGGCACGCTTGCATGGTTTCCCCGCAAATTCTGAATGGATTTACCACAGCCACTCGTGGTCAGAACTGGCGCTCGAAAAGTCCCTCATGCTTTTAGCGTTACCAGATAAAAGTACGCAGCAATTTCGGCTATTTCAGGAATGTAGTGATGTTTTGTTCGCTTACCCAAGCCTGATCTCTGGCGATAGCAATGCTGGCAATTGGGGAAGAAGAGAAAACGGTGATTTAGTTCTTTTCGACTGGGAACGATTTGGAAAAGGGAGTCCTGCGATCGATCTTGCCCCTCTGATAAAAGGGATGGGTTCGAAGCTAATGTTTACTGATATTGCTGAACGCTATTGCCAGTTCTCTTTCCATCATGACCGTAATGCGTTAGCGAGAGAAATTGCCATTGCCAAAGCATGGATTGTCACCGAAGTCATTGTGCTACTTAATGAGCGGCAAAACGCAGACTTTCCTTTATATCTCGACTGGTACAGGGAACATCTTCCTGGCTGGTTAGATGATGTCATCACGATGCTATGAATGATCATCTTCAGGCTTCATCGACATATTGAGTAGACAATATTCGATGTTGCCTGTCTTTCTTACATGTAAATGGCACTAACGGAAAGATGTCGCTCCGCCTCCCCATGCTATATCTCCACCAACACATAATCACTACAAACGGAGACATGAAGATGCTGAGAGGTAAAAGAGCCGTCATTACTGGCGGCGGCGGGGGATTTGGACAGGCGTTGTGCGTGTGGTTGGCACGAGAAGGCGTCGAGGTGGATTTTTGCGCGCGGCGCGCTGATGATATTCAAAACACCTGCAGCATCATCACTGCTGAAGGCGGCATGGCAAAAGGGTATCTCTGTGATTTAACCCAACCTGATTCCATTTCTCAGTTTTCTTCACAGCTGTTAACGTCAGACAAGCCTGTAGACATTTTAATCCTCAATGCTGCTCAGTGGTTGTCAGGAAGGTTTGACGATCAGCCAGACACAGAAATTATCAATACCATCAGTTCAGGTCTGACTGGTTCGATTCTCTTGACTCAGGCATTACTGCCCGGATTAAGACGTTCAGCCAGCGCTGATATCATCTCGATTATCTCTACCTGTGGGATCCCGAATTTCACCGATTCAATTGCGCATCCCGCTTTTTTCGCCAGTAAACATGGGCTGAGCGGGTTTATAACGAAACTGTCGCGGCAAATGTCTGAAGAAAACATACGTGTTACTGGTCTGTATCCACCCGATTTCGAAAATACCGGATTAGAGCCAGCTTTTGATGATCAATCCAGAATGGGGGACGGTCTGCTGAACGGGCGCTCGGTCTGGGAAACCATTCGTTTTGTACTGATGCAACCTCGCAGTTGCCATATCAGCCACATCTATTTTCAAGGCCCAACGCGCGAAGATCTGGTTAGCAGGGGCTGAATTGATTGACGTTGATGTGATAAGTACGTGCACGTCGCGCACACAGCCAACCCTCACCATCCACGCCAGTACCCGCAGCGTGTTACACTTCCTCACTTTCATCATCTACACGACAGGGAAGCGATGATAAATAAAATTCTGGTCAGTGCGTGCCTGATGGGGTTCAGGGTGCGTTATAACGGCAGCGAAAAAGCGAAGGCGATGGCGCAACTCTCCCGCTGGCAAGCGGAGCAGCGGTTAGTGATCCACTGTCCTGAACTGGCTGCCGGGTTGCCGGTGCCCCGACCACCAGCAGAGATTTTGTCGGCCGACGGTCGGGATGTCATGCGCGGGCAGGCCAGAATCATTGAGAATACGGGCCAGGATGTCACCGAGCACTATCAGCTTGCCGCCTGGCTGGCGCTACGTACCGCACAGGAGCATGGCTGTCGCGCGGCGCTGCTCACGGATGGCAGCCCAACCTGCGGGAGCCAGCATATCTATGAAGGTTCTTTTAGCGGCGTGCGCAACACGGGGATGGGTGTCGCGGCAGCATTACTCGCTGAACATGGGATCGCGGTATTCTCAGAAACGCAGCTTCCGGAATTGATGCGCTGGATAGAAGAAAGTGAAAGGGTGAATTAACCGACCCGATCGTCATTTAACGTAAGCCCGGTATATTACGGGTTTAACCGCCGCCTTGTTAAGGGAAACGATGTCCTTACCACCACTCTATGCCCTGCGCGCCTTTGAAGTCGCTGCGCGAGTAAACTCCTTCAGTAAAGCCGCTGAAGTGCTCAATATTACGCCGGGCGCGGTCAGCAGACATGTCCGCACCCTTGAAATGTGGTTCGACTGTGAGCTGTTCAAACGGCAGGGGCCGAGAGTGGAGATCAGTGAGGCGGGGCGTGTTCTGGCCGGGCAGCTTCACGAAGGGTTCAGGAGTATCGAGTGGGCCTGTCGGGCTTTCAGAAGTGAAAACCACCTGTTGCGGCTGAAGGCACCCAGTACGCTCACCATGAGATGGTTGCTTAACGTCCTGCGATCGTTTCGTGAACATCATGAAAAACCCAACGTTGAAATAGCCAGCGTCTGGATGGACATCGATACCGTTGATTTCACGCGAGAGCCCTATGATTGCGCGATCCTGCTGGGCAACGGCCATTTTGGCGAGTCAACGGAGAGCCGATTGCTTTTCAGTGAATGGCTTATTCCGGTCTGTACCCCCGCTTTACTGGAATCTGCCCGAGAGCAACTTTCGCAGTGCGATCTGATCCATCCTTCCCCGGACAGACGCGACTGGCGGCGGTGGCTGAGAAGGACGGGGTTATTCCCCGGGCTTGATATGAGTCGCGGAGCGGTTTTCGACACCCTTGAACAGGGGAGTAGTGCCGCCATGAACGGCCATGGCGTCGCGATTGCCGACCTGCTGCTTTCGCTTGACGCGCTGAATAGCGGCCTGCTTGCGCTGCCTTTCAAAGAAGCCATCGCCACCGGAGACGGTTATTACATTGTCTGGCCGAAAAATTCACTCAGGAAAAAGAGTATTGAATGTCTGCTGGACTGGCTTAACCTGCATGCCCCGGTCATTCCTTCTCTTGATATCATCTGTCTGGAATACGACGAGCATCGGCTGTAGTTATCAAAAGCAGGATATGCCGCGGGCGTATCCTGCTCTATAAACTTCAGGCGTAAGGAATATTTGCCATTTTTTTATACCTTTCCGGCAATGCACCGTTCAGGTTGAGAAGTTTATCGAGAATAGCGATCGCAGGCGTATTGTTTGCGCGCTCTGAATCTACTATCGCTGCACGCAATATAGTGGCAGCCGACGTGACGTTCTGAAAGTATGCCTCGGACTCGGGCGTTTGTAATTCACCTGAAAGGGCGTAACGCACCAGCGGCCATCCTGAAAAATCCAGTACGGGAAGGGGCTCACCTTCTTTTGGCAGATTAGCGGCGAGCAACGCTTCAGCTTGCATGGGGTCGTTGTGAGCGGCACACAGAATGTGAAGGCGATGCACAAAGGCCGCAAGGGTGACATCGTTCTCTTTTTCTGCTGACAGCGATTCCAGCAGTGCCGATAAATTGGCGCCGGATGAATATTCATCTAGTGAGACCAGCTTCATTAAATGAAATATAACGTCAAGCGTCATTTTTGCTCCCTGAACATTTATCAATTTTGAAGGATGATATTTCAGGGACGTCGCGTTTGAAAAACGACAAATAGTCAGAATCAATGTGAGTTTAACTCAACATCACAAAAAGGGCCCGTCAGGCTGAGGAATTCCCAGTCATTTTTTACCGGAAGCGACGAATTTTGCTTCAGCAAAATGAATGACTTACAGCGACGCCCTGGTCCGGCTGTAAATCGCTGAGGCGTTTCCTGCAGGCCGGGGCGAGGCGCATGGATGCGCCGAGAGGGCGGCTTTACAGGGACGTTACATCCGCCCGTCCCCGATAAGCCGGAAGGAATAAGCCGAAGGCACCGCGAAGCGGCGATTTACCGCCGGGAGCCCGGGTCGGAAGGGCGGCGGCGATTGAGCCGCCCTGGCACGTTCACACGTCATGCCGTTACAGAGTAGCAAGGAACATAAAGTGAACGGAATTACCGCTACAGCCATATGTTCCCCCTCACCCCAACCCTCTCCCTCAAGGGAGAGGGGGTCCTCCGTGCAGGCATTATTTTATGGGGATCCCTCAGCCCGTAAGGGACCCGATCTTGATTAACCACAACGGGATCAGAAGCGGTATTGCAGACCCGCAGTAATGGTATAGTTGCGGTTTGAAATACCGGCAGCATCTCCGCCAATAGAGCCCGATTCGCCAGTATTGGTATCAATAATCTGCGTACCGCCTTTACCTTCTTCGTAACTGCTATAGGTAAATTCTGCGAACACTTTGGCGTTCGGCGTGACGTAATAACCTGCGTCAACCGACGCACCGTAATAGCGAGAATCAGAGGTCTTCTCACGGAAGGTCAGATCGCGCATATAGTGCTCGTCGTTGTCGTGCGCGCGTACCCAGTCACTGAATTTAAACAGGGCATTGAATTCAAAATCATTGAAACGGTACTGACCCGCCAGGCCAATGTACGGCATGGAGAAGCGCTGGCTATAGCCAATACCGCGTTCACCTGCCGGGAAGTTGCCCGTATTGGTGCCGTTATCATAATTATAAGAGCCACCGGTCGCCGTCCAGCTGAAGCGCGTTTCCTGATAACCTGCGGTTACGCCAGCTTTATAGTTATCGCCCTGGAAGATCCAGCCTTTAACGTTGAGATCGTATTCATTGGCGTAATTGACGTTGGTCGCAGGATGGGATGAATGGTCTGTCCAGGAGGATTGTTTTGCATTCATCCAGTCGTAGTCATCCATATGACCCGAGCCTGATGCCAGAGACGTCCAGCCGCGGGCGTTCAGTGTCAAAAATGAATAAGCATCCCAGGAAATATCGCCTTTCAGAATGGCGACATTTTTGATTTTCCAGTCGAGCTGGCTGATTTTTCTTCCTGTGACTTCGTCGTAAACCATTTCATGGGATTTTCCGCTCAGCATCCCGGCAGAGGCTGAAACCGATAAACTTTCTGGTGAAAAATCCGGTATGGCTTGTGCGGATCCTGCATATACTGCCCCTGAAAACGCGGCCATCATCATTCCGGCAACAATATTTTTTGTCATTTTAATTTCCCTAAATCAAATTTAATCAATGCCTTGCAGACAAATCTTAAAAGTCATACAAATAAGAATCAACTGCCAGTTTTGGTATTTTTTTATTATTTGACCTAGGGAACGATATTTAACTTTGGGCCGCCTCAGTGAGGCGGCGAAAGGTGGGGTGAATAAACATTGAGTCGGTGCAAAATAGCTGTCGGTAATTAAAAATGCACTCCCGGATGTAATAAACTTAACGCATTCTCCCCGTTATTGAAAAACCGATGGATTTAGCCAGTTCTGCCACGGTGGTTTTTTCATAGCCGTAATGGCCGAAGTGCTCAAAAGCCGCTTCGACGATTTGCTCGCGGACAGAGTGGTCAAGGGGACCACGCGTGGATGGGGTGTTCATATTTTTCGTCATTGTTTCAGCTTAGCGCGACGGGCATCAGTTGACAATGAGTGACCATCGTATGATTTGGTCACTCTTTTAATCATGTATTTTTCAGTGCTGTGAGCCAGAGTGTATCACTCTTTGCCCGGAGTTATTGCACAAGCCCGGAGAGATGAAAAATCCTATAACCCCAGATCGCTCAGGGACGGGTGATCGTCCGGGCGTCTGCCCAGCGGCCAGTGAAAGAGCCGTTCAGATTCCTTGATGGGCATATCGTTGATGCAGGCAAAACGCCGCTTCATGAGGCCGTCCGGCTCGAACTCCCAGTTTTCATTGCCGTAAGAGCGGAACCAGTTCCCTGAATCATCATGCCATTCATAGGCATAGCGTACGGCGATGCGGTTGTCGGTAAATGCCCAAAGCTCTTTTATCAGGCGATAATCCAGCTCTTTCTTCCATTTCCGCTCAAGGAACGCCTGCGCCTCCGCGCGGTTCGTGGCGAACTCCGCACGGTTACGCCACTGCGTGTCCAGCGAATAGGCCAGTGCGATTTTTGCCGGGTCGCGGCTATTCCAGCCATCTTCTGCCAGCCTGACTTTTTCAATGGCGCTTTCACGGGTAAACGGCGGTAAAGGGGGGCGTGTGTTCATCTCGGCTACCTCGGGTTGATAGTATGTAGACAGGTCTGTCTACTTGCGTTAATCTATGCCTGTAATTACCGTCTGTCAACACACTGTTTGAGGCCAGATAAGCGTGAATACTCTCACTACGAATAACGATCAAAAAGTCAGCGTCAGGGATAAAATATTGCTCACCGCGCACGAACTCTTTTATTCCACCGGGTTCAGAGCAACGGGCGTTGATACGCTTATCAAACAGGCAAAAGTGACTAAAGTAACGTTTTATCGCCATTTCCCGAGTAAGAGTTTGCTTATTCTTGCCTATCTGCAATATCGGCACGAGCTGTGGATTACCTGGTTTGAAACCACGCTTCGACAATATCTCGAAGAGGGGCGGGCTGCATCGGACGCATTAGCAGCAACGCTTAACGGGTGGTTTATTTCCCCGTTGTTTCATGGCTGTGCGTTTATTAATGCCAGCGCAGAAGCAAAATCAGAAGACAATGAAAGTGAAATAAAAGCCATTTGCCGCAACCATAAATCTGAAACCCGGGAAAAAATTGCCTCCCTCAGCGGTATTGCCGATGAGGCTATTAACACGCAGATTTTAATGCTGATAGACGGTGCCATCATACATGCGCAAATGGGCATGGATACCAAAGAGGTGGTCAGTCAGTTGCGAAGGGGACTTGAAGCGCTGATACCGCGCTAATTACGGCTTTGCGTGCGCAGCCAAACCTCGGGAATGGCTGCGCCGTACGATTCAGATCTTAGTGAGGCTTTGCAGGAATTCGTCCACCTGCTGAGGAGTGGCTGAATCGGCCTGATAGAGGATATCGAGCGTCACGTTTTTAAGGCCACAGAAGCCAAACACCCCTTCAACAATCTGGGTCTGAATAGCTCCGGAATAACCGTGCTTATCGAACCCGGCCAGATCGCTGCCCGCCGTTGCGACCAGGCGCACGGGCACATCACGTAAATTACCCACGATGCGACCATCTTCAGCCACTTTATAGGCCCAGTTCACGGTCAGCACCCGATCAAACCAGCCTTTCAGAAGGGCGGGAACGGACCACCAGTAAATCGGGAAGACAAATACCAGCATATCCGCGCGCTCGACACGCTGCTGCTCGCGCAGCACCTCGTCCGGCAGCGCGCGGGCATCGCCGTGGTAGAGGTCAAGGTCGGGACGAATCATGGTCGGGGAAAAACCTTCGGCATGCAGATCGGCTATTTCAACCTGCGTACCCTGTTCCTGTAACTTCCCGGCAATTCGCTGCGCGAGGGATTGGGATAACGAATTTTCGACCGGGTGAGCCGTCACGATCAGGGCAGTATTGATGACGTTTGATGCAGACATAGAGACCTCAACAGGGTGAGTGAAGATGCCCCTATGTTACTATTGGTAACTTAACTGTCAATCTGGCAGGGCACTCATTTTGTGCTGTCCAGATAGGTATTGAGGACGCCGGTCATCGCGCCGCTGAGCATCTCTTCGGCAACGTTACGCGCGAGGATCCCATTTCCGGCAGCCGTACTGAGCGCATCCGCGGCCCCAATAATGGCCGTCAGGGCCGCTTCACCTGTTACCCCTTGCAGCACAATAAAAGGGGCAAGCGCCATCTGCAGGCAGTCTGCGCAGTCGGCCACGCAGGCCTCGCGGAAAATCTGCAGCGCCCGCGAGCCGGACAGAGCCGCCGCTATGGGGCCCGTTTCGGGGCCCGCAGAGATCGCGCAGTCGATATACGCGGCGCTGAAAAAACGGATCGTCTGTGCCAGCGTTTTATTGTCTCTGTTCAACGTCTCGCGAAATTTCTTGAGCTGCCTGTCGCTGAAGTCCTGATAGAGCGCCATCAGCAGCCCTTCACGATCGCCAAAATGATCGTAAGGAATGGGTTTGGTGACGTTGGCGCGCTCGGCCAGGAAACCCAGCGTAAGGGCCTCAGTGCCTTGCTGGCGCACAATTCCGCGCGCGACTTCCAGCAGCTGTGCGCGGCGTTCTTCTTTTCTTAAGCGCTTAACAACCATCTTTTCCTCAAATCAGTTAACTACTAAAGGTAGTTTACACGCCTTACTGAACGGATGAGAAGCTCATTGCGCGGCTTTTTCCTGCTGAGCCATGTCGAGCACGCTGGCGCTTGCCGGGTCGAACAGCGCAAGGCTCTCAATCTGGTTGAGCATAATCACCTTTCTGAAATCCATCGCACTTCTGGGCTCAGAGTCGAGGGTGATGTCATGCCCGTCATACCATTTGCTGTAGTTATTTTCGATGCGAAAATTCATCGTCTGGCGATCGCGATAGCCACTCAGCATGGGAATAAGCACGATATTGGCCGTTTTCTCATATTCCAGCGTCGCCGTATGGATCATGCCGACATAGATACGCCCCGACCGTAGCGTCACCTGCGCCAGCTCGCCTTGCTCCATGCACTGATAAAGCAGTTGTTCAATCCCGCTCGCCTGCGCCAGGCGCTTATAGAGCTTTTTCCTGCCTTCACCGTCCAGTCCGGCGCTGCCCGCCCAGTTTGAGCGATAAAGACAAAACAGGATGGCGAAGGCCAGCATCACCACTACGGGTGCCTGGATGCCCAGGAAACTCCAGTTCATAAAGTCCATCTGCCAGTCGGCATAACGCTCTGACGTAAAGTGGAAGGTGTTGTCAGCCGCGGAGAGGGCGAGCAGCAGCAGCCAGAGCAGCCCGGTGGCGATCACGCCTTGCAGAACGAAGATCGAGCCGTAAAGGGCAACCAGAAAATAGACATCCCAGCCGAAGGATCGCTTGATTTTGAAGCGGGTAGAGAGGTCGCGGCTGGTGTACCAGTACCCGCAGACCATCAGCACCATAAATATCGCCGTTCCCATATTACGCCCTCTTTAACGCATTGACGTGGCGCAGAAAATCCTGGCGTACCTCGTTGCTTTTGTAGTTCACCGAGGCATTACCATCCTGGTCGATGATAATCCGGTCGCCATCCTCAACGGCTTCAATGATTTCCTGCTGACTCATCACCTGAAGTAACGATTCCGGGCTGGAGAAAAGGGAGAGAAAGAAACGTCTCATGGCATGTCATCCTTATGAATAAAAAGAATAAGCCTGGAAGAGAACGGGGGAATTTACCTTAGGGTTAACCTGAAAAAGTAGCCCGATGGCGGTCAGCCCTTATTGCGCCTCAACTTCTGGTACGAAAGTAACTTACCCAACCAACTGATAATTAAAATAATAAAAATATATTTCTGCACAAACTTGGACAAATAACTCGAATTGTGTAAGTTTAATTATGCGCTTACGCTACGTTGTTTACCGCCAGGATGTGACCCATGAACCTTTTGCCTGACGTCATCAGTCGGTTTGTTGATTACTACACCGCGCTGGATTCCCAGCCGCCCTCGGCGCTGGCGGGGCTTTACCATCCCGATGCCACGCTTATCGATCCGTTTGGTGAACATAACGGCCTGTTCGCCCTGCAACGCTATTTCACCCATCTGCTGGCGAATGTCGAACACTGTCGTTTCACGCTTGATTCCCCTTTGATCGGCGAGCATCGCTTTGTTGTCACCTGGGTCATGCACTGGTCGCACCCGCGCATTGCCGGTGGCGAGCCTCTGGAACTGCCTGGCTGCTCCGTGGTGGACGTGGAAAAGGATCGGATTATTCGCCAGCGGGACTACTACGATGCCGGAGAGATGATCTACGAACATCTGCCTTTGCTTGGCTGGGCGGTTCGCGGCGTGAAGCGGAGGGTGAAATCATGATGACGGTCCTGATCACCGGCGCCAGTTCAGGCATTGGGGCGGGGCTGGCGCAATCTTTTGCCCGTGACGGTCACCATGTCATCGCCTGCGGGCGGGATCCGGCGCGTCTGGAAGCCCTGCATCAGCATAGTTCAAACATTACGGTACGCCTGTTCGATATGACAGACAGGGACGCCTGTCGCCAGGCGCTGACGGGCTGCGAGGCCGACCTGACGATCCTCTGTGCTGGAACCTGCGAATATCTGGAACATGGCGTGGTGGACGCCGCGCTGGTAGAGCGGGTGATGACCACTAACTTTCAGGGGCCTGTCAATTGCCTTGCCGCGCTGCAGCCACAGCTTGTGGCCGGTAACCGCGTGGTGCTGGTGAGCTCTATGGCTCACTGGCTGACGTTTCCACGCGCTGAAGCGTACGGCGCATCCAAAGCCGCGCTCACCTGGTTTGCGCAGAGCCTGCGTCTCGACTGGGAGCCAAAAGGGATTGCGGTCACCGTGGTATCGCCCGGTTTTGTCGACACCCCGTTGACCCGCAAAAATGATTTCGCCATGCCGGGCAGGGTGAGCGTTGAAGAGGCGGTAAAAGCCATTCGCCGTGGCCTGGAAAAAGGGAAAAACCACATCGCGTTTCCAGCGGGATTTGGTCTGACGCTGCGGCTGCTTTCCGGGCTGCCAGCGTTCTTACAGCGTGCACTGCTGCGCAGGATGGTGCGCTCATGAAGATCGCCATAATCGGCAGCGGCATCGCCGGGCTGACCTGCGCCTGGCGCCTTGCCGGGCATCATGAGGTCACCCTGTTTGAAGCCGGTGCCACCCCCGGCGGCCATACCGCCACGGTTGACGTGCCGACGCCACAGGGTACCTACGCCATCGACACCGGTTTTATCGTCTACAACGACCGTACCTATCCGCGCTTTATGGGGCTGCTTAGCGAGCTGGGCATCAGCGGGCAAAAAACGCAGATGAGCTTCTCGGTACACAATCCGCAGAGTGGGCTGGAGTACAACGGCCACACCATGACGACGCTCTTTGCACAGCGTCGTAACCTGGTGAACCCGGCGTTCTGGCGTCTGCTTGGGGAGATTGTCCGTTTTAATCGCCTGGCGAAGCAGGCGCTGAAAGAGGTCGTGGACCCCGGCGCGACGCTGCAAACGTTCCTGGAACAGCATCGCTTAACGCCGTTCTTTGCGCGTCATTATATTCTCCCGATGGGGGCGGCCATCTGGTCGTCGTCGCTACAGGAGATGAAACGTTTTCCGCTGCCGCTCTTTTTACGCTTCTTTGAGAATCATGGTCTGCTGGATATCACTCAGCGCCCGCAGTGGTACGTGGTGCCCGGCGGCTCGCGGGAGTATATCCGCGCTATTCTGGCACAGCTGGGTGACCGGCTCACGCTGCACCTCAACGCGCCGGTGCAGCGGGTAAGCCGTGATGCACAGGGTGTCACCCTCCATCTTGAAGAATCGAGCCACCGTTTTGATCAGGTGATTTTTGCCTGTCACTCAGCCCAGGCGCTGGCCATCCTCGACGCACCTTCCGCCGCTGAGCAGGAGGTGCTGGGCGATATTGGCTGGCAGCGTAACGAGGTGGTGCTGCACAGCGATCCGCGCTGGCTGCCGGTGCGTCAGCGCGCCTGGGCCAGCTGGAACTACCGCCTGAGCGAACAGGATCAGGCCAGCGCCTGCGTAACGTACAACATGAATATCTTGCAGGGGCTGCCCGCCGGTAGCCCGCTGTTCTGCGTCACCTTAAACCCGGAAACGCCAGTGGACGAACGCTTCGTGCTGCGGCGCTTTGTGTATGAACATCCACTGTTTAACCCGCAAAGCTGGCGGGCACAGGCGCGCCGCAGCGAAATCAACGGTCACCAGCGGAGCTGGTTCTGCGGCGCGTACTGGTACAACGGCTTTCATGAAGATGGCGTGCGCAGCGCGCTGGACGTCGTCAATGCGATAACAGCCGGGGAGGGAAACCGATGAACAGTTGCCTCTATCACGGCGTATTACGCCACCGCCGTCTCCAGCCGAAAACGCATGAGTTCAGCTATGGCGTCTTCATGGCCTGGCTCGATCTCGACGAGCTGGATAAGTTGCCCACCGTTGGCGTGCGGCGCAACCGGTTTGCCGCCGCATCGTTCCATGATGCGGATTATCCGCTGGGTTCGCCGCTTAAAGAGAACGTGCTGAATCGGCTGGAAAGCCTGACCGGCGAACGTCCTGAGGGGCGGGTGATGCTCCTGACGCAGCTGCGCTACTTCGGCTTTCATTTTAATCCCGTCAATTTTTACTACTGCTATGACCCGGCAGAGACGCTGCGCTGGGTGCTGGCCGAAGTGCGCAATACGCCCTGGAACGAACGACATTATTACGCCGTCAATGGTCAGCACGCCCAGCCCACGGAGAAAGCCTTTCACGTTTCTCCGTTTAATCCCATGGACATGATTTACCACTGGCGCTTCAACAACCCGGATAACACGCTGCATATGCACATTGAAAATCATCAGGCGTCAAAGGTATTTGATGCCACGCTGGCGCTTCGCCGCGCGCCGCTGACCCGTCCGGCACTGCGTGGGCTGCTGCTGCGTATTCCGCTGATGACGCTCAAAACCGTTTTCGCGATTTACTGGCAGGCGCTGCGGCTGTGGCTTAAGCGCATGCCTCTGTATAACCATCCTGTCAGCAGGAGTGAACGCTCATGACCGATCCTGTCTTTGCGCTTGAACCCGATATCCCGCGCAACGTTCGCGTCGCGCGCTGGCTGCTCTTTCGCGTGCTGAGCGGCCTTCGTGGCGGCTCGCTCACGCTGCGTGAAGGGGCGCAGACCTTTCATTTCGGTGAGCTGTCTGCCGCGCTGCATGCCGACGTTGAGATCCTCAGCCCGGGCGTCTACTGGCGCGTCCTGACCGGGGGCAGTCTGGCCGCGGCGGAAGCCTGGATGGACGGCGAATGGGAAACCACGCAGCTCACGCCGCTTCTGCAACTGCTTGCGCTAAACAGCCAGGTACTGGGGCGGCTCGAAAACGGGTTCCGCCTGCTTGGCAGACCGCTGGAGCGGCTTCGCCACTGGTCGCGGCGCAACTCCCGGGCGCAGGCGCGGGAAAACATTGCGGCGCATTACGATCTGGGTAACGCGTTTTATGCCCATTTTCTGGACAAGGAGTTGCTCTATTCCAGCGCGCTGTTTAGCGGGGAGGAGCAGGATCTTGGCGACGCGCAGCGGGCGAAAATGGCGCGTCTGTGCGAACAGCTGGCGCTGAACCCAAGCGATCATCTGCTGGAGATTGGCACCGGCTGGGGGGCGATGGCGGAATACGCGGCCCGTCACTACGGCTGCCGGGTGACCACTACCACGCTGTCGCAGGAGCAGTATCGCTGGGCGACAGAGCGGATTGCCCGGGCCGGTCTGCAGGACCGCGTTGAGGTGTTGCTCTGCGACTATCGCGATTTAACCGGCGAGTACGACAAGCTGGTGTCGATTGAGATGATTGAAGCCGTCGGGCAACGCTATCTGCCAACGTTTTTCCGCACCTGTCAGGCGCGTCTGCGTCCGGGTGGGCGCATGGCGATTCAGGCCATCACCATTCAGGATCAGCGGTATCGCGACTACAGCAAAAGCGTGGATTTTATTCAGCGGTATATCTTCCCCGGCGGCTTTTTGCCGAGCATAACGGCGATGAATGCGCTGATGACGCGCCATACCGATTTTGTGGTGCGCAACCTGTTTGATATGGGGCCGGACTACGCGCGCACGCTGGCGCACTGGCGTCAGCGCTTTCTCCATGCCTGGCAGGAGATTGAAAAACTGGGATTTGATGAGCGGTTTCGTCGGATGTGGCTCTATTACTTTGGCTACTGCGAAGCCGGGTTTAACGCCCGCACCATCAGCGTGGTGCAACTGACCGCCGAGCGCGTATGAAACGTTACGTGCAGGTTTTCGCCCTGGCTATCGCGTTCGATCTCTACTGGACGCTGGTGGTGCTGTTTCGCGAGCGTGGCCTGATTATCTGGTGCGTGCTGGCGATCTTCGCCTGCCTGATGTTGCCGCCTGCACACCGCGTTTATGCCATTCTGCTGGCACTCGCGGGCACTCTGCTGGATGCACTCTGGGCGCTGACGGGGCTGATCGCCTTCACCGGTGAATCACTGATGCCCGTGTGGATGGTGGCGCTGTGGCTGATGTTTGCCACCGTCTGGACGCAGCTCACCCGCACCACAACGTTACCCGGCTGGATGCTGATGCTGCTGGCTTCCGTGGGCGGTCCGGTGGCGTATCTTATCGGGGAGCGGCTCGGTGCCATCGCCTTTCTGGAGCCGACTTTTATCGTCGTCAGCTGGATGGTGCCGGGCTGGCTGGTGCTGATGCTGTTTTACCACTTGCTGACAGGGAGGCAACAATGAGAGCCGCACTCCTGTTCCTCTGGCTCATCACCCTGACGCCTTTCGCCCAGGCAACCGACTGGCTTGGCTGGCGCAAGGTGGGGGATGCCACGCTGACCTGGGGGCCTTTCACCGTTTATACCTCCCAGTTGCGCACCCCTGAAGGGCGCTACACCGGCAAGATGCAGGATCAGGCGCTCATTATCACCTACGCGCGTGACATCGACAGTGAAGACCTGGTCGAGGCAACCCGCGACCAGTGGCGAGCACAGGGGGTTTTGCAGCAGGAACCGCAGAGCGAAGCCTGGCTGCGAATGCTTGCCTCGCTGTGGCCGGATGTCGGGCCGGGGGCGCAGCTGGCGTTCGTGCTTAACGATAAGCAGGGACAGTTCTGGTACCGCGCGCCTGCCGCATCGGGCACTTTCAGACCCCTGGGGCCGCCTCAGTCGCAAGCGTTCAGCACCCGTTTTCTGGGGATCTGGCTTGATCCCCGCACGCAATACCCTGAGCTGCGTCAGCAGTTAATCGGAGGACAACAATGAAACGTTTTTTGATCATGGCGCTGGGTGTGACGATGTTGCTGGCAGGCTGCAGCACGGACGTGACGGAGTACCGCCAGCAGCAGCCGCGGCTTGATATATTCCACTATTTCCAGGGCAAAACGGAAGCGTGGGGGATGGTGCAGGATCGCAGCGGGAAGCAGCTCCGCCGCTTCCACGTGGAGATTGCCGGGGACGTGATTGGCGACACGCTGACGCTGAATGAACATTTTGTCTACGACGATGGTGAAAAACAGCAGCGGGTATGGCATATCCGCCGCGTGGCGACCGATCGTTATGAGGGCACGGCGGGCGATATTGACGGCGTGGCGACGGGGCAGGCGGCGGGCAATGCCTTCAACTGGCGGTACAGCATGAACGTGAAGGCCAACGGCAGCACCTGGCTGCTGCACTTCGACGACTGGATGTACCTGCAGGATGGCACACACCTGTTTAATAAAACCGAGATGAAGAAATTTGGCGTCACCGTCGCCACGGTGACGCTGTTCTTTACCCGCAAGGTGTAACGTTACTCGTGGGGAGGGGCGTTTTTACTGCCTGAGTAAATGAAAAACAGCGCAATACCCAGGCAGAGGACGGCGGCCAGTCGGCTCATCGAAAACGGAATGGCCGCATTGCCCAGCCAGCCAAAGTTATCAATCAGCATACTCATGGTAAGCTGACCAAAAATCACCGCGACCGTGGCGACGGCGGTGCCGATGCGCTGCACCGCCAACACCATGATTACAATGTACGGCACGCCAAACATCGCCCCGAGAAGCTGCCATTTCGGCACGTCCAGCAGGGTGACTGTCTGTTTTGGTTCAAAGAAAAAAATCAGCAAGGCGGTGACCAGCGCGCCAACGGAGAACGTCAGGAACGCGCTTTTGAATACGCCCACGCGGCTGCCGAGTTGCCCGTTGATCGCCGCCTGAACGCTCAGCGTCGCGCCGCCGCACACGGCCAGAATAATCATCATCAGTGTCATCGTGTTACCCCTGTGCGACCAGAATCAGTGCCGCAATAATAAAACCCAGCGCGACGATCCGTTTCGCGTTGATCTTCCTGTGCGGTGTGCCCAGCAGACCGTAATGGTCGATCAGCAGGCTTTTAAAAACCTGCCCCGCCAGAATGCCAATCATCGTCAGGGCGATGCCGATGGCCGGGGTGGCGAGGGTCAGGATCACCACGTAAACCGGGCCAAGTACCCCGCCGAGCAACTGCCAGCCAGGCTGGGCAAAAAACGACGGGCTGTTGCGCGGGCTGAAGAACAGCATCAGCAGAAACGTCAGCGCGGCGCCGACGCCAAAAATGCTGAACGTGGCCCATAAATCACCGACTTTTCCACCCAGCGGCCCCAGCAGGCCAGCCTCTACGGAAAGCCCCATCCCCCCGGCAATCACCAGTAAAATCAAAACAAGCTGCATTGTTATTCCTCCGTTTGCAGACGGAGAAGATTACGTCGGTCTGGTCATGAGAAAAATGCCATAATGCAGGAAACACCTTTGCAGGATATGCACGAATGTACGACGCCGGGAGCATGAACCTCCGTTCGCTGAAGATTTTTATCGCGGTTTTTGAAGCCGAAAATTTTTCCGTGGTCGCGCGCCGCGAGGGCCTTTCCGCCTCGCAGGTTTCGCGCATTATCCACCAGCTTGAGGATGCACTCGGCCAGCAGCTTTTTTACCGCAATACCCGGGCGGTGATCCCCACAGAAAGTGGTCATCTGTTTATCCGCTATGCCAGGGAGATGATGACGAGTTTTGAGGAGGCTCGTCGGGAGCTGGATGCACGTTCAACGGAGCCTTCCGGCACGATCCGCATTAATGCACCGGTCTTTTTCGGCCAGCGGCACATTGCGCCAGGGCTGCCTGATCTGACGGCGCGCTATCCGCGGCTGAATATCGAGCTGACGCTGACCGATGATTTTATCGACCCGCACAAGAATGCCGCCGACGTGATCTTTCGCATCGGCGTGCTGACGGACTCCACCTTTCACGCGCGCATTTTTGGTCAGCAGCGCTACCATCTGGCCGCCTCGCCGGACTATCTGCGACAGCACGGCGCGCCGCAAGGGCCGGACGATCTGGCGCATCATAAATGCCTGGTCTACCGTGGTTCGTCGGGGCCTAACCGCTGGCTGTTGCGCGGTGCGGGGGAGGAGTGGGTGCACTACCCGGTGATGCCATTAATGACGTCAAATAATGCGGAATCGCTGCTAGCTGCCGCGCTGGGCGGGATGGGAATTGTGCTGTTTCCGGACTGGCTGATTGGCGACCGCCTGCAGCAGGGCGAACTGGTCGCACTCCTGCCAGGGCTGGAGTGCGCCATTCATACGGAGCCCCTGAATATTGCGGCGATCTACCCAAACGCGCGGCATCCGCCCCTTAACGTCAGGGCGGTGATTGATCATTACGTCGGGTGTTTCGGTACGCCGCTCTACTGGCAAACGCAGGGCAGGTGATTACGCGCCAAGCTCGTTGCGGATAATCGCGGCTCCGGCGCTCAGCGCCTTCAGCTTACCGTTGGCAACCTGACGGGAAAGCGGCGCCATACCGCAGTTGGTTGACGGGTAAAGCTTGTCGGCATCGACAAACTGCAGCGCTTTACGCAGGGTGTCAGCCACTTCTTCCGCGGTTTCAATGGTGTTGGTTGCCACGTCGATGGCGCCTACCATCACTTTTTTGCCGCGGATCAGCTCCAGCAGATCCATCGGCACGCGGGAGTTGTGACACTCCAGCGAGATGATGTCGATATTCGATGTCTGAAGCTTAGGAAACGCCTCTTCATACTGACGCCATTCTGAGCCAAGGGTCTTTTTCCAGTCGGTATTGGCCTTGATGCCGTATCCGTAGCAGATGTGTACCGCTGTTTCGCATTTCAGCCCTTCAATGGCACGCTCCAGCGCCGCAATCCCCCAGTCGTTGACCTCATCAAAAAAGACATTAAATGCCGGCTCATCAAACTGAATGATATCGACACCTGCGGCCTCTAACTCTCTTGCCTCCTGATTGAGGATTTTAGCGAACTCCCAGGCCAGCTTTTCGCGGCTTTTATAGTGCGCGTCGTAAAGAGTGTCGATCATGGTCATTGGCCCCGGCAGGGCCCACTTGATTGGCTTATCCGTGAGCTGCCGTAAGTATTTTGCGTCGTCCACGAACACCGGTTTTTGACGCGCCACGGCGCTGACCACCGTCGGCACGCTCGCATCGTAGCGGTTACGAATGCGCACGGTCTGACGGTTTTCAAAATCCACGCCGCTGAGGTGTTCAATAAAGGTGGTCACAAAGTGCTGGCGCGTCTGTTCGCCATCGCTGACGATATCAATCCCCGCGCGGATCTGCTCATCAAGCGATAAACGCAGCGCATCCTGCTTACCGGCCAGTAACTCCTGATCCTCTAATTTCCACGGTGACCACAGCGTTTCTGGTTGTGCAAGCCAGGTTGGCTTAGGCAGGCTGCCAGCGGTTGACGTCGGGAGCAATGTTTTCATATGTATAACCCTTTTAAATTCGATTAATTAACGCGCGTAGTTATCAGACCACTGCTCGAGTACGTGTTTGTAAGGCTTGATAAATTGTTCTTCCGTGAATTTACCCTGCTCAATGGCCAGCTGGCTGCGTTCAACACGGTCGTAAACAATTTTGGTTAATGAGTGATCCTGCTGATTCAGGTCGGGGCGATAGCAGTGTCCTGCCGCCGAGTTAGCGTTATAAATTTCCGGGCGATAGATCTTCTGGAACGTCTCCATCGTGCTGATGGTGGCGATCAGTTCAAGATTGGTGTAATCACTGAGCAAATCGCCGGTGAAGAAGAAGGCAAACGGCGCCACGCTGTTTTCAGGCATGAAATAGCGTACCTTCAGGCCCATTTTCGCGAAGTACTGCTCCGTCAATGACTCGCCATCCGGCGTGTACTCAATGCCCAGCACCGGGTGCTGGTTACCCGTGCGACGATAAGTGTCTTTGCTGGACACGCTCAGGCAAATCACCGGTGCTTTTTTGAAATTCTCCCGGTATTCCGGCGAATTAACAAAATGGCGGAAGATATTGCCGTGCAAGACACCAAACTTCTCCGGAATGGTGAAATGGGGCTGGTTTTTATTATGCTCCAGCAGCAGGACGCTGAAATCGTAATCGCGCACGTAAGAGGAGAAGTTATTGCCGACAATACCGTCGATGCGTTCATTGGTTTTTTTATCGACGATTGTGGTTTGCAATATTTCAATGGCCGGGAAGGTTTTCTCCGCACCAATATTCAGATCCACAGAGACGATCTCAAGCTCGACCGCGTAACGATCGGCATTGGGATTATCCCAGCGCGCCAGGGCGTTAAAGCGGTTATTGATCATCACCAGGGTATTACGCAGGTTCTCCTGACGCTTTTCCCCGCGGGCGAGGTTGGCAAAGTTGGTGGTCGTACGCGTATTCTCTGACGGGTTATAATTTTCATCGAAGCAACTGCGCTTAAGGGTAAATGTAAAAGCTTTACTCATCTTGGTTATGCATCCTAAGTTCATGTTGCCAGGAAGTTATCAATGCATAATTTATGCCTGACGCGGTAGCGCAGGGGAAGTGACTTAATTTCACAGCAACATGAGCGAACTTCATGAACTGCTCAGTTCCAGTTATACTGCCCAAAATTTCCAACCGGTTTAAACACACTCATGACAAAACTCACCTTACAAGAGCAGATGCTGAAAGCGGGCTTAGTCTCCAGCAAGAAAATGGCCAAAGTTCAGCGCACGGCCAAGAAATCCCGCGTGCAGGCGCGTGAGGCCAGAGAGGCGGTAGAAGAGAACAAAAAAGCGCAGCTTGAGCGTGACAAACAGTTGAGCGAGCAGCAAAAACAGGCCGTGCTCGCCAAAGAGTTTAAGGCGCAGGTGAAGCAGTTGATTGAGATGAACCGCATCACGGTGGCGAAAGGCAACATCACCTTTAACTTCACCGACGGCAATTTGATCAAAAAAATCGAGGTGGATAAGGCAACCCAGACCCAGTTGATTAACGGTCGTCTGGCCATCGCACGTCTGGTGATTAACGCTAATGGCGATTGCGAATATGCCATTATCCCGGCGGTGGTGGCGGATAAAATTGCCCAGCGCGATGCCGACAGTATTGTGCTAAACAGCGCCCTGAGTCAGGAAGAGCAGGATGAAGACGATCCGTATGCCGATTTCAAAATCCCTGACGATTTGATGTGGTAAGACGGTTCAGAACGGTGCGGCGTGACGGGCGTTAACCGGCTCGCCGCTCACCGGATGAATAAAATTCAACTGACTGGCATGCAGCATCAGCCTCGGCGTTGTTCCGCTGCCAGGCCACGTCCGTCCCCCATATAAATCGCAGCCTAAAATCGGGTGGCCCAGCAGCTGACAGTGAATGCGCAACTGGTGGGTTCGCCCGGTTTCTGGCGTCAGTTCTACCCGCGTGAGCGGCATCGCCGCGTTTTGATACAGGCGTTCCACCACCCGATAGCGTGAACGGGCGGGTTTGCCGTTAACGGCACAGATCGACATCAGCGGAAACAGCGCCGGGTCTTTGGCAATCGGCGCGTCAATTATCCCTTCATTGTTTTCCAGGTGGCCGCAAAGCAGGGCGCTGTAGACTTTCTCCACGCTGCGCTGGCTGAACTGCTGGCACAGCGCGGCGTTGATCGGCTTATTACGTGCAATCACCATCAGGCCGGACGTGCCAAAATCCAGGCGATGCACCAGCGTGCAGCCAGGGAAGCTTTGAACCAGACGATAGTGCACCGAATCGAGATTTTGCGGATTTTTACCCGAGAGGCTAAGCAGACCGGAAGGTTTATTGATCAGCAGCAGATGTTCATCCTGCCAGAGGATCTCAATGTCGTCATGACACGGTGGGGCAATAAAAGAATCAATAATCGCAGACATCAGGCCGCCCGGCTGGAGAGTGGGAGCGGATGATAACGAAATGCGGGAAAAAAGAAAAACCCTCTCACCAGGCGGTGAGAGGGTGAAATCTTAGGCAGCCACCAGGCTGTCGATCGCGGCTTTCGCGTCGGTCTGTGCTTTGGTCGCCACTTCAGGACCGTAAGCGATACCTTCTGCAAACACGAAGTTCACGTCGGTGATCCCGATGAAGCCCAGGAACAGGCTCATGTACGGCGCAACCAGGTCGGTTGGGGTATCTTTATGAATACCGCCACGGCTGGTCAGCACGATGGCACGCTTGCCTTTCACCAGACCTTCCGGGCCATTTTCGGTGTAACGGAAGGTAACACCAGCGCGAGCCACCAGGTCGAAGTAGTTCTTCAGCTGGGTTGGGATGTTGAAGTTGTACATTGGGGCGTTGATCACGATAACGTCGTGCGCCTGCAGTTCAGCAATCAGCTCATCAGAGAGCGCCAGGGCTTCCTGCTGGCGTGGGCTCAGCGGTGCATCGCTTGGACGCAGCGCGCCAACCAACTCGCCATCCAGCACAGGAATTGGGTTTGCAGCTAGGTCACGCACGGTGATTTGGTCTGCGGAATGGTGTTCACGCCACTGTTCAACGAAGTAATCAGACAGCTGACCAGACTGAGAGTACCCTGCCAGAATACTGGATTTCAAAACTAATACTTTGCTCATGGGTGATTCCTGTTTTGCATTTGATTGAAGGGGGTTGCCCTGTTGCTTGTGGACACTTTATTCACAATCCTGCCACAGAGATAGCGCAATATATCGAAGCCTATGTTCGAATTTTTTGAATAAGGCGTGGAAAGCGCTGATGTGGTACTCTATAGCAATCATTACAAAGAGATTTTATCCGGCAGTGCACTGCCCGTTAATGCTATGACAGAACAACAAAAATTGACCTTCCCGATGCTCCTGCAACAGCTTGATTCACTGATGCTGCGCGATAAACAGCGCTTTGCTCGCCGCTTGCACGGGGTGAAGAAGGTTAAAAATCCTGATGCACAACAGGCCATTTTCCAGGAGATGGCGAAAGAGATTGAACAGGCGGCAGGGAAAGTTGTGCTGCGCGAAGCGGCTCGTCCGGCAATCACCTATCCGGAAAATCTGCCCGTCAGTCAGAAAAAGCAGGAGATCCTCAACGCCGTGCGCGACCACCAGGTGGTGATCGTGGCGGGGGAGACCGGCTCGGGGAAAACCACACAGCTGCCGAAAATCTGTATGGAGCTCGGCCGCGGAGTGAAGGGCCTGATTGGTCATACCCAGCCGCGTCGTCTGGCGGCGCGTACCGTGGCGAACCGTATTGCCGAGGAGCTGCAAACGGAGCCGGGCGGCTGCATCGGTTATAAGGTGCGTTTCAGCGACCATGTGAGCGATAACACCATGGTCAAGCTGATGACCGACGGTATCCTGCTGGCGGAAATTCAGCAGGATCGTCTGCTGATGCAGTACGACACCATCATTATTGATGAGGCGCACGAGCGCAGTCTGAACATCGACTTCCTGCTCGGCTACCTTAAAGAGCTACTGCCGCGTCGCCCGGATCTGAAAATTATCATCACCTCCGCGACCATCGACCCGGAGCGTTTCTCAAAACATTTCAATAACGCACCGATTATTGAAGTCTCCGGCCGTACCTATCCGGTAGAAGTGCGCTATCGCCCGATCGTGGAGGTGGCGGAGGATACCGAGCGCGACCAGTTGCAGGCTATTTTCGATGCCGTTGACGAACTGGGCAATGAGAGCGCGGGCGACATTCTGATCTTTATGAGCGGCGAGCGTGAGATCCGCGATACCGCCGACGCGCTCAGTAAGCGCGATCTGCGCCACACGGAAATTTTGCCGCTTTACGCACGTCTCTCCAACAGTGAACAGAACCGCGTGTTCCAGCCGCACAGTGGGCGACGCATCGTGCTGGCGACCAACGTGGCGGAAACCTCGCTGACCGTGCCGGGCATTAAGTATGTGATTGATCCGGGTACGGCGCGTATCAGCCGCTACAGCTACCGCACCAAGGTACAGCGTCTGCCGATTGAGCCGGTTTCACAGGCGTCGGCCAACCAGCGTAAAGGGCGCTGTGGACGTGTGTCGGAGGGGATCTGTATTCGTCTCTATTCGGAAGACGATTTCCTCTCCCGCCCGGAGTTTACCGACCCGGAGATCCTGCGCACCAACCTCGCTTCCGTCATCCTGCAGATGACCGCGCTGGGGCTGGGCGATATCGCCGCTTTCCCGTTTGTCGAAGCGCCGGACAAACGCAATATTCAGGACGGTGTACGCCTGCTGGAAGAGCTGGGGGCGATCACCACTGACGAGCAGGCCACCGCGTATAAACTGACGCCGCTGGGACGGCAGCTCAGCCAGTTGCCGGTGGACCCGCGTCTGGCGCGCATGGTGCTGGAAGCGCAAAAACACGGCTGCGTGCGCGAGGCGATGATCATCACCTCGGCGCTCTCAATACAGGATCCGCGTGAACGCCCAATGGACAAACAGCAGGCGTCGGATGAGAAACACCGTCGCTTCCACGACAAAGAGTCGGATTTCCTTGCCTTCGTGAACCTGTGGAACTACCTCGGCGAGCAGCAGAAAGCGCTGTCATCTAACCAGTTCCGCCGTCAGTGTCGCGTGGATTTCCTCAACTACCTGCGCGTGCGCGAGTGGCAGGATATCTACACCCAACTGCGCCAGGTGGTGAAAGAGCTGGGTATTCCGGTGAACAGTGAACCGGCGGAGTACCGCGAAATTCACATCGCATTGCTGACCGGACTGCTTTCCCATATCGGCATGAAGGACGCCGAAAAGCAGGAGTATACCGGCGCGCGCAACGCCCGTTTCTCCATCTTCCCCGGCTCCGGGTTGTTCAAGAAACCACCCAAGTGGACCATGGTTGCTGAACTGGTGGAAACCAGCCGTCTGTGGGGGCGTATTGCCGCGCGTATCGATCCGGAATGGGTGGAGCCGGTGGCGCAACACCTGCTGAAACGCTCATACAGTGAACCGCACTGGGAGCGCGCGCAGGGGGCGGTGATGGCAACCGAAAAAGTGACCGTCTACGGTCTGCCGGTGGTGGCCGCGCGTAAGGTCAACTACAGCCAGATTGACCCGGCGCTGTGCCGCGAGCTGTTTATCCGCCACGCGCTGGTGGAGGGCGACTGGCAGACGCGTCACGCCTTCTTCCGTGAAAACCTCAAGCTGCGTGCCGAAGTGGAAGAGCTGGAGCACAAATCCCGTCGTCGCGACATTCTGGTGGATGACGAGGCGCTGTTCGAATTTTACGACCAGCGCATCAGCCACGATGTCATTTCCGCCCGTCACTTTGACAGCTGGTGGAAGAAGGCCAGCAAAGAGACGCCGGATCTGCTCAACTTTGAAAAGAGCATGCTGATTAAAGAAGGGGCGGAGTCGGTCAGTAAGCTCGACTACCCGAACTTCTGGCATCAGGGCAACCTTAAGCTGCGGCTGACCTATCAGTTTGAGCCGGGAACGGACGCGGATGGTGTCACCGTTCATATCCCGCTGCCGCTACTAAACCAGGTGGATGAGAGCGGATTTGAGTGGCAAATTCCCGGCCTGCGCCGCGAACTGGTGATTGCGCTGATCAAATCGCTGCCGAAACCGGTGCGCCGTAACTTTGTTCCGGCCCCTAACTACGCCGAAGCGTTTTTAGGCCGCGTGACGCCGCTGGAGCTGCCGCTGCTGGATGCGCTGGAGCGTGAGTTCCGCCGCATGACCGGTACCACCATTGACCGCGAAGACTGGAACTGGGATCAGGTGCCCGATCACCTGAAAATCACCTTCCGCGTGGTGGACGATAAAAACAAGAAGCTGCAGGAAGGCCGTTCGCTCACCGCGCTGAAAGAGGCGCTGAAAGGCAAAGTGCAGGAGACCTTGTCCGCGGTGGCGGATGATGGGATTGAGCAGAGCGGGCTGCACATCTGGAGCTTTGGCCAGCTCCCCGAAAGCTACGAGCAAAAACGCGGTAACTACAAAGTGAAGGCCTGGCCTGCGCTGGTGGATGAGCGCGACAGCGTGGCGATCAAGCTGTTTGATAACCCGCAGGAACAGCAGCAGATGATGTGGCGCGGGCTGCGCCGCCTGTTGCTGCTCAACATCCCGTCGCCGATCAAGTATCTGCACGAGAAGCTGCCGAACAAAGCCAAGCTGGGGCTGTACTTTAACCCGTACGGCAAAGTGCTGGATCTGATCGACGACTGCATCTCCTGCGGCGTGGACAAGCTGATCCACGAGGCCGGCGGTCCGGTCTGGTCAGAAGAGGGCTTTGCTCAGCTTCATGAAAAGGTACGCGCGGAGCTGAACGACACCGTGGTGGATATTGCCAAACAGGTCGAGCAGATCCTCACCACCGTGTTCAATATCAACAAACGCCTGAAAGGGCGCGTGGATATGACCATGGCGCTGGGGCTGTCGGATGTCAAAGCGCAGATGGCGGGCCTGGTGTACCGGGGCTTTGTCACCGGCAATGGCTTCAACCGTCTCGGCGACACGCTGCGTTACCTGCAGGCGATTGAAAAACGGCTGGAGAAAATGGCCATCGATCCGCATCGTGACCGTGCCCAGATGCTGAAAGTTGAAAACGTGCAGCAGGCGTGGCAGCAGTGGTTAAACAAACTGCCACCGGCACGTCGTGACGATGAAGACGTTCAGGCGATCCGCTGGATGATCGAAGAGTTACGCGTCAGCTTCTTTGCCCAGCAGCTCGGTACGCCGTATCCGATTTCGGATAAACGTATTTTGCAGGCGATGGAGCAGATTTCGGCTTAACACCCTGTTTTCTCCCTCTCCCGGTGGGAGAGGGCCGGGGTGAGGGCATCAGGCCGCACAATTTTCACCCGTTCACAATTGCCAGCGTAAACCCATCCCACCCCTTAACCCCGACCGTTTGCAGCGCGGTGGTGGTTAAGCGCGGATTGTCCCCCATCATCTCGATAAACCGGCGAACACCCTGCACGCGCGCGTCGTCGCTTTGGCCGTTAATCACTTCGCCATCGCGCACCACGTTATCGCCGATAATCACCGTGCCGGGGCGGGAGTAGTGCAGCGCCCATTCGAGGTAGCCGGGATTGTTTGGCTTATCAGCATCAATAAAGATCAGGTCGAACGGCGGAACGTCGCCAAAATTTTCCAGAGAAGTCAGCGCCGGGCCTTCGATGAGTTCAATGCGTTGGTTGAGACCGGCAAGCTGAATATTCTGCCGCGCCACGCGGGCATGCGTGGAATCGGCCTCAAGCGTAATCAGCTTTCCGTCCGGCGGCAGGGCGCGCGCCATCCAGATTGAACTGTAAGCACCCAGCGTTCCGATCTCCAGAACGCGCCGCGCCTGCGTCATGCGCACGAACAGTGCCAGCAGTTGCCCCTGATTGGCCGCAACATCGTGTTCGGGGAGTCCGGCGCGCTGGTTGTTTTCCAGTACCTTGCTCAGTACCTCATCTTCAGGAATAAGCGACGAAATCATGAAATTATCAACTGCAGACCACTGTTGTTGCATAAATTGTCTCCTGAGGGGGAATCGCCGGGTGGCGGCTGCGCCTTACCCGGCCTGTGTGACGAAATCCAGGCCCGTTAAGCGCCTTCAGACATTGACCCAACCGCCGCCCAGCGCTTTATACAAATCAATCTGCGCCAGCAGCAGGTTATTTTTCACCTGCACCACGTTGGTTTGCACCGAGTAAAGTGTACGCTGTGCGTCGAGCACATCCAGATAAGATGAATAGCCGTTGCGATAGCGGTTCTGCGCAATGCGCAGCGTCTCCTGGGCCACCTCCTGCTGGGCCAGCAGTTCGCTAAGTTGTTCCTGATAACGCGTAATGGCGTCAAGGCTGTTGTTCACTTCGGCAAACGCATTGCGCACGGTTTTCTCATAGGCGTACAGCGCCTGATTACGCTGCGACTGGGAGATATCCACCTGCGCATTCAGCGCCTGGCGGTTCAGCAGCGGGGCGAGAATACTGCCGCCTGCGCTCCAGAGCTGTAACGGGTTGTCCAGCAGGCCGGAAAGGGTGCGATCCTGAATCGATCCGGTCGCCTTCAGGTTGATCGACGGCAACAGGCTGGCACGCGAGGCAGCAAGGCTGGCATCGGCCGCAATGAGCTGACGCTCCGCCTGAACGATGTCAGGTCGTCGGTTAAGCAACGATGACGGCAGCTGTGAAGGCAGCCTGAGCGGGGTAAGCGTGCTGAAGCTTTCACTGCGCGCCACCTCGCCCGGGTTACTGCCCAGCAGCAGACTCAGGGCATTCTCTTGCTGCGCGATCTGATGCTGCAGCAGCGGCACCTGCGCCCGGGTGGCCCGCAGCTCAGAGTCAGACTGCATCAGCTCCAGGCGCGAACTGTAGCCCGTTTCAAACTGCCGTTTAGCAAGATTAAATGCCTCTTCGCGTGATTTCAGCGTGGATTCGGTGACGCGAAGCTGTTCGTCAAGCGAGAGCAGGGTGACATACCCGGAGGCCACCGACGAGGCGACAGTTAAATCTGCGGCAGCGGCGGCGGCTTTTTGCGCCTCCAGCGAGGCCTGCGCGGCATTGGCCGTGCTGCGGTTGACGCCCCAGATATCCACATCATAGCTGGCGGTGAGGCTGCCTTTGTACAGCGTACTGTATACCGGTAACCCCGTGGCGGCCGATTGCGTCCGGGCGCGGGTGCCGGTTACCCCCGCATCCAGCGACGGAAACAGGCTGCCGTCAGCGGCATAGACTCTTGCCTGATACTCATTGATCCGTTCGCGGGCGATCAGCACGTCGCTGTTATTTTTCAGCGCCTGATCCACATAGCGGTTGAGATTGTTGTCGTGAAAATTTCGCCACCAGAGTTGTTCTGGCGCGCTGGCAGGGCCTGATGCCGCCCGCCACTGGGCAGGAATATGCAGTGACGGTTGGGCAGGTTTTACATCCACCGACTGGCATC
This sequence comes from Enterobacter cloacae subsp. cloacae ATCC 13047, assembly GCF_000025565.1. NCBI lineage: Bacteria > Pseudomonadati > Pseudomonadota > Gammaproteobacteria > Enterobacterales > Enterobacteriaceae > Enterobacter > Enterobacter cloacae. The sequence continues at coordinate 2,140,542 of NC_014121.1, read as the reverse complement.
CGGCAAGCAGAACGGCAACCAGCAGGCTGGCTAGCGGGCGAAGGGTCATTGCTTCGCCTCCCGCGTATCAATGGTCACCTGAACCGACATGCCAGGACGTAGCAGTGCTGACTCTTCAGGTTTACCCAGCACTTCGATACGCACCGGAATACGCTGGGCGATTTTGACAAAGTTCCCGGTGGCGTTATCCGGCGTGATGGCGCTGAATTCGACGCCGGTCGCCGGGGAGATGCTCTCCACGCGGCCCTGATAGGCTTTGTTATTGAGCGCATCGACGGTAAATTTCACCGGCTGGCCCACGCGCAGCTCCGCAAGCTGGGTCTCTTTAATATTGGCGATCACCCAGTGCTGCGGCGGTACCAGGGTGGTGAGATGGGTTCCGGCCGTCACGTACGCGCCCAGACGCACCGCGATCTGCCCCAGCTGGCCGTCACGCGGCGCCACAATGCGGGTATTTTGCAGGTCGATTTGTGCCAGCTCCAGCGCCGCTTTGGCGTTTTCCACATCCGCCTCCAGCGCACCGCGATTCACAATTACCGTCTGCAGATCCTGGCGCGACATTTCAAGCGTCGCTTTGGCCTGCTCAATATCAGCGCTGCCCTGGGCCGCGCTGGCCAGCGCCGCGTCGCGTTCGCGGATGGAGAGCGAGCCGTCAGCCGTCAGATCTTTCACTCGCTTTAAATCCGCCTGAGTTTTCAGACTCTGGGCGCGGGCATTTTTCAGCGCAGCGTCATTTTTTGCGATGACGGCTTCAGCGCTTTTACGCTGCTGGAGATTGTTATTCAGGGCGGCAATTTTCATCGCCAGCTGCGCCTCGGCCTGATGTACCCGCTGGCGATAGATACGGTCATCAATCTGCAGCAGCAGCTCGCCTTTTTTAACCTGCGCGAAATCCTGTACCTTCACTTCGGTGATATAGCCATTCACCTGCGGGCTGATAAACGTGGTCTGGCCGCGCACGTAAGCGTTATCGGTAAACTGCGCGTGGCGGGTGAACGGCGGGAGCTGCCACGCGTAAAGGATCACCAGCACGCCGACAATACCGATGGCAGCGGCGGTGAAAACGGAAACAATGCGCACATTTTTGCGGGTGTTGGCCTGCTCTTTGGCGGCATCCTGCTGACTCATAAACTCTCCAGAAATATTTCAATTATTTGTTGCCGGTGGCGTTCTTAAGCGCCATACGGGCAGTGATGCGCAGGCGCAGCAAGCGCCATAAAATCCAGACCAGCGTGGCCGCGGCAATACTCGCGGTCAGTAAATAGGTGTCGTTGTAAGCCAGAATGTTTGCCTCAAGGGCGGTCACTGTCTGCAACTGGGTGATCGCCTGCGTGCCCAGCAGGGCGCTGTCGCCAATCAGGCTTTTGTACATCTGGGTATATAGTTGAATCCGCTCGTTAACCAGCGGATTGAGCGTAGTGAGCTGGTCCGCCAGCAGGCTGGAGTGATACTTTTCGCGCCAGGTCTGGAAGGTACCGAGAATAGCCGAGCCCAGCAGGCCGCCGAGGTTCTGGCTCATGCCGAACATTACCGAGAAGCTCACCAGATTACGCGGGTCGGCGATCACACCGCCAATGGCGGCCAGCATCGCGGGGGCGAGGAAGAAGGCACTGCCAAAGCCCAGCAGGAACTGGCTGAGCATCAGTTGATCCGGGCGCGTCAGGTTGTTGGACTGGCTGTCCAGCAGCGAGGCGACAACCATCAGCACCAGGGAGGTGATAATCGGCCACGCCAGTTTGGTCGGCTTAATGGTCAGACAGCTGGTGACGATCCCGCAGACGATCCCGGCAAATATGGACCACGCCAGGTGCGTCATCTGCTCGTTCTGTAACCCCACGTACTGCAGCCAGCCGATGACGCCGGTGTTTTGCTCGGCCAGCACGATGCGGATCAGCAGCATAATCAACCCAAGGCGCACAATACTGCCGCTCGACAGCCAGCGGGTGTTCAGCAGCGGGTTACTGCGGTTATGTTCAAACACGATGGCGGAAACAATCAGCACCAGTGAGAGCGCCAGCGACCAGCCGATCCACGGCGCTTCAAACCACCAGTCCAGACGGCCCAGCGACAGCACCGCGCACAGCAGCGCCATACCCGGTGCCAGTAAAAAGAAGGTGATAAAGTCTTTTTTCTCAAAGACCTTACGCCGATCGCCCGGCGGCAGTTTCAGCGCAATCACGCACGCCAGCGAGATGAGGGCCAGCCCCAGCTCGAAGAAATAGAGCCCGCGCCACTCATCAAGCTGCAACAGCTCGGTTGAAAAGAGTCGTGCCAGCGGAATGGCCAGTGACGAGCCGGTGATGCCAATGGTCAAGGCCTTCAGGCGGTGTTTCGCCGGCCAGGCCTGGATCTGGTAATAAATCCCCAGCGAGCTGAGCGCGGCGGCCACCATCCCGTGCGCGGCGCGCACCATCAGCGCCGAGCTAAGATCGTTGACAAACAGGTGGAAAAAAGTGACCAGCACATACAGCACCAGAAAACCTTCGGTGAAAGCGCGCAGACCGTACTGCTGGCGGAATTTCACCAGCAGCAGGTTAATGGAGATATTGGTCATTACATAGACCGCCGGTAGCCAGGCGATCTCGGTTGACCAGGCGCCGAAGGTGCCCTGCAAATTTTGCAGGTTGGCGGTGACCACCGCATTCCCCAGGGCGCCCGTCAGGCAAACCAGCAGACCGACAACGCCATAGGCAATCCGCTTTGGCGTGCTGTGCTCCGGCGTGGAGGGTGAACCCAGCAGGGCGGGTTTCTCGTGTGGCTGCCACTCGCGAGGAGCATAAGGGTCGCGTTCGGGCAGGCGCATAACGTCGTTTACCTTTGATAAAATGGGAGAATTAACAGGCTGGCGATTCTACGTCTGCCGTAAAACATAATACAAGTGAATATGATTTACGCATGTTAATCAAATGTTGAACTGAAGGTTTTAGGAAAAAGAGCGGCCTTATCTCTGGCACTTTAGGAATCAACGCCTGTTTTGACGCGACAAGTGCGGTACGCTAATCCAAATGCTGTAAGGAGGTTACGATGATACCGACAATTTTTCCCTGTTTGCCCGGCAGCACGCTCAGTGCCGTAAATACGGTTGGGCAGTGGCTGGCGCAGGATGACCTGCAACCGGGTCAGTCCGTGGATATGGTGATTCTGGCGGGGAATGCCGTCATTCCAACCATCGAAGCTGCCTGCCGTCTGGCGGCGGAGCAGGGGGTGCCCATGATCATTAGCGGAGGCATCGGACACTCCACCACTTTTCTCTATGCCGCGATTGCGAAACATCCGCGCTATCACACCATTCCCACCACGGGCCGGGCAGAGGCGGCTATCCTGGCGGATATCGCCCGTCAATTCTGGCAGATCCCGGCCGACCGGGTGTGGGTGGAAGATCAATCGACGAACTGCGGGGAGAACGCCCGCTTTAGCCGCGAGTTAATGAAGCACCATCAATTTGCCCCTGAAAGGGTGCTGGTGGTGCAGGATCCAACCATGCAGCGCCGCACCATGGCAACATTCGCCCGTGTATGTCGGGACGAACCCGTATCGCCGGAATGGGTAAGCCACGCGGGCTTTACGCCCGTCCTGCAAAACGGCGACGATGGACTGGTGTTCAGCGATTCCGGTGAAGGGCTCTGGCCGGTGGAACGCTATTTGTCGCTGGTGCTGGGGGAACTGCCGCGCCTTCGCGACGATGTTAACGGTTACGGTCCGGCAGGACGTGATTTTATTGCCCACGTGACGATACCCGATGAGATTGCGGCGGCGTGGAATATCTTACGCAACGATGTCATTTTGACCGATGCGCTGGTAAGCCGATCTCTGTTGTGAATGTGGACGCAAAAAAATACCGGGCCTGCGTTTGCCGCTGACCCGGTATTGAATAAAGGGCGAAGAGTTACAGATAAACCAGCGTCATGGTGTTCTGGCCGTCCAGTGGGGTATCGTCGGTAATGGCCAGGGTGGAGGTATCCCAAATCACCAGGTTGGTCACGAAGTTAAAGTTAGCCGTGGTGATAGCCAATGGGGTGGTGGTGCCGGTTTCAGCAAAGGCGATGGTCTGGAAAGTATCGCTGCGTGGAATACCGGAATATTTCCAGCTTGTTGCGGACCAGTCGTGGTTATGCCCAATAGGGTCTACAGTTTTACCGTCTGCGGTGGTACCGGTCATCCACATGCCGTAGTTACCGATCTTTTTCCCGTCGTTCGTGAAACCAACGCCATAAGTATAATATTTATTTGTAATATTCTTATTCTTCCCAATATCAACAGGAAGTTGTGCGTTGCTGTCGCTGCGATTATCGGTGATAGTGAAACCTATTTTGGTTGGCGCAGAGCAATTTATGGTCACAGGTATCTGTTTCTGACCGAGTTGATTATGTGAGTTTTCGGATAACTCACCGAGACGAATAAAGCCGTAATCGATAACACCGCCGTTACCCAGCTCAGCAGTACATGCTGCGTTGGTTAATGTACCTTTAACCTTAATAACAGCAGTTCCGGCTGCAAAAGCTGATGTGGTGCTCAACGCGATGGCTGTAGCCAGAATGATTTTTTTCATCCTTGATTTTTCCTTTTCATGAATATAAGACATGCGGGAATGATAAATGAACGCAGCGATGGCGTTCCCATTCACCTGGCGGAAATAATATTGAGTATTGAGTTTTTGGTATATTTATTAAAGTTGAATTTATTTTGTAGAAAAACTAAAGATATGCGAAAGCGACAAAAAAGAAGGCTTTTTATTTGTTGTGTGAATATAACGGGGAAAAGTACCGGTTCAGGGTTACGCTGAACCGGTATAAGCAAATTATATGATTAGAGATATACCAGGGTCATCGTCGCCTGACCGTCGAGAGGAGTATCGTCGGTAATCGCCAGCGCAGTAGTGTCACGAATCGTCAGATTAGTAACAAAGTTAAAGTTAGCTGTGGTGATAGCCAACGGTGCGGTGGTCCCTGTATCAGCAAAGGCGACGGTCTGGAACGCATCACTACGCGGAATACCGCTTTTTTTCCAGATATCAGGATTCCAGTCGTGGTTGTTGACAATCGGGTCTACGACTTTGCCATCTGCCGTGACATCCGTCATCCACATGCCGTAGTCACCAATATTTACGCCTTCGGACGTGGTACCCACGCCGTAAGTATAATATTTCACCGACTGGTTTAAGTTTTTACCGATATCAACCGGCAGCCGCGCGTTGCTGTCGCTACGGTTATCAAGAATGGTAAAGCCCACTTTGGTTGGCGAAGAACAGGTAATGGTGACAGGCACCTGTTTTTGTCCCAAATTATTATTTTCCAGTGCAGAAAGTTCTCCGAGGCGAATATAGCCGTAATCAATGACCCCGCCGTTGCCGATAGAAGGCGTACACGCCGCATTGGTCAACGTTCCGTGTACTTTTAATACAGCGGTAGGTTCTGCGAAAGCTGATGCGCTGGCCAGTGCAATTAATGAAGCCAAAATAACTTTTTTCATTGTTGTTCCTTAACAATTTCATAGGGGGTATTTGTTTTGACAGACCGCTTGCCTGTCTTGTGATTTATATTATTGGGAGTGTTTATGAAATTAAAGCAAGCATATTTAAAACTTCATTTTAGAAGTTCTAATGATAATTAACGTATGATTCAAAAAATTCGTGAATAATTTTATTCTGGAAAACAGATGATGAAGAGTAAGCCATGCGGTAAGGGCGAGCGACGGATGGTATGACCACCCGTCAGCGTTATTAAAGTGCGGCGTATTTATCAAGCGTGCGCACCAGCTGCGTCACAAAGCCATACTCGTTGTCATACCAGGCGACGGCTTTCACCAGTTGCAGTTCGCCCGCCTCGGTCACTTCGGTCTGCGTGGCGTCAAACACCGAGCCAAAGTGCGAGCCAATGACATCTGACGACACAATCTCTTCATCGGTATATCCAAAGGATTTATTCCCCTGTGTCGCTTTTTTCAGTGCGGCATTCACCTCTTCAACGGTGACCTTTTTGCCCAGAATGGCGACCAGTTCCGTTACCGAGCCGGTTTTCACCGGTACGCGCTGGGCATGACCTTTCAGTTTGCCGCTGAGTGCCGGGATCACCAGGCCAATCGCTTTGGCAGCACCCGTGGTGTGGGGAATGATGTTCTCCGCCGCCGCGCGTGAGGCGCGCAGATCTTTCCCGCGCGGACCATCCACCAGCGCCTGGGTACCGGTATAGGCGTGAATGGTGGTCATGGTGCCCACTTTAATCTCAAAAGCATCGTGCAGGGCTTTTGCCAGCGGGGCGAGGCAGTTGGTGGTGCAGGAGGCGACAGAGATAATGGTATCACTGGCGTCAATGGTGTCGTCGTTAACGTTAAACACAATGGTTTTCATCTCACCTGCTGGCGCGGAGATCAGGACCTTTTTGGCGCCAGCATCCAGATGCGCTCTGGATTTTTCTTCCGACGTATAAAAACCGGTGCATTCCACGACGATATCCACCCCAGCGGCTTTCCACGGGATATGTCTGGCCTCTTTCTCGGCGTACACCGCGATGGTTTTACCGTCCACAATCAGCGCGTCTTCGGTGAAATCCACGCTCCACGGGAAGCCGCCGTAGTTAGAATCATGCCGGAGCAGATAGGCCAGTACTTTGGGAGAGGTGAGGTCGTTGATGGCGACGACGGTGTTGCTGTCCTGGGTTTCAAGAAGGCGACGAAGTACCAGGCGTCCAATGCGTCCAAATCCGTTAATGCCAATTTTACTCATGGTTTTCTCCTGTAAACGTGTCGATGCGACAGTTTGAACTTATCCAGGCTTGGACCATGAGGGGCGGGGCAGCAATTGAAGATGCTTCATGCCCCGGGAAGTATTTGAAAATCCATACAGAAAAGTTAATGAATTTTTAAGGAAAGGTCGTTATGTTGGCGCGGTAACTGTTTTTTATCGGAAAATCACATGCGCACTAAATATACAGGCCTGCAAATCGGCATTCACTGGCTGGTGTTTCTGTTAGTTATCGTCGCCTACTGCGCCATGGAGTTCAGAGGCTTCTTTCCGCGTACCGACCGACCACTGATCAATATGATCCACGTCTCATGCGGGATCGCTATCCTGGTATTGATGGTGACACGTCTGCTGGTGCGCCTGAAGTTCCGCGCGCCGCCGATTGAGCCGAAACCGAAAGCGATGATCACAGGCCTTTCGCATCTGGGGCATCTGGTGATTTATCTGCTGTTTATTGCTTTGCCGCTGATTGGCCTGGTGATGATGTATAACCGTGGAAACGACTGGTTTGCCTTTGGCATCGCCATGCCGCACGCGGCGGAATCCAACTTTGATCTGGCTGATGGGCTAAAAGAATGGCACGAGACGCTGGCGAACCTCGGCTATTTTGTCATTGGCCTGCACGCAGCGGCGGCGCTGATGCATCACTATTTCTGGAAAGATAATACGCTGCTGCGCATGATGCCGAAAAAGCGGCAATAGCCCTCAACACTTTTGCCGCCTTTCTCGCCGGGTGGCGCTGCGCTTACCCGGCCTACAAAACCCGTTTTTTATTGCAGCAGAGCACGCTCTTCAGCTGTTAATGCCAGCCCCTGCGTTGACCCGGTCTCTGACGATTTCACCGCCGCTTCCAGTACCGCCATCACCGCTAACGCCTCGACAGGATGAACCGGATTGGCAATCTTCCCGAGCAGAGCATCGCGCACATTAATGTAATACTGGCGCTGATCGCCTTTCGGCGTGGTAATGGTCTGCGGCGCGCCGTCAGCCCCAAAGAACACCATACTGTCGCTGTCCTCACCCCAGGTTTCACTTCCCGGAACGATGCCAGTCAGCAGCTGGGCTTCCTGCTGATCGATACGGGCCTTCACTACGCTGCCCTTATCCCCATGGACGGTAAAGCGCGCGGTACCCCCGGCGACCAGCATGCTGGCGTGCAAAATAACCTTATGATCAGGGTAGTTTAAGACCACATGCGCCCAGTCGTTCACTTCTGCGCCGTCGCGCAGCGTCGCGATATTCCCCTGAACCGAGTGAGGCAGACCAAAGAGCTGTAGCGTCTGGTCGATCAGGTGCGGCCCCAGGTCAAACCACAGCCCGCTTCCCGGTACGTTTTGTTCTCTCCAGCGCACGCGCACTTCCGGGCGGAAGCGGTCAATGTGCGACTCAAACAGTTTCACCTTCCCGAGGGTGCCCTGTGTGATAACGTCCTTAATGCCCAGGAAATCACTGTCCCAGCGGCGGTTGTGGAACACGGAGAGCAGAAGCTGCTTTTCCTCCGCCAGGGCAATAAGATCGCGCGCTTCCTGCATATCGAGCGTGAAGGGTTTATCCACCACCACATGTTTTCCGGCGTTCAGGGCCAGCGTGGCCACCGGAGCATGGGTGGCGTTAGGGGAGGCGATCACCACCAGGTCAATATCCGGGTGCGTAATGGCCTCTTCCGGGGTAGCAACCACCTGCACGTCCGGCAGATCGCGCTTAACCTTCTCCTCATCACGGGAGGAAACCACCGCCAGCGTAAGCCCGTCCACAGACTGGATGAGCGGGGCATGGAAGGTTTTACCGACAAAACCATACCCGATCAGCGCAATGTTGATTGTCTTCATTTTACTCATGACCTTCTCCACGTTAATGAGCGCAAACCGTGACGGGCACGGTGCTCTGGTCCCTAAGCTCAGGCCAGGGACGATCTAAAAACAGTTGATGAATTTCGTCTAACCCGCACACCAGATACGGCTCACAGCGGTTGACTTTCAGATGGTCTGCGACGATCCAGTGCGTCTGGCTGGCGGCAAGCATCGCCCGTTTGACTTCTGCATCGGCTTCCGTCCCGGCACTCAGACCGAGTGATGAATGAAGGGCGCAGGCGCCAAGGATGGCGATATCCGCCCGATACCGTGAAAGCAGGGAGAGGGTGGCACCGCCAGCAAACAGGCGTTGCTTCTGATCCCATTTCCCGCCGAGCAGGATCAGCTCGATATCCTCCCGGTCGCTAAAAGCGTGGGCGATATCCAGCGAGGTGGTGATCACCGTCAGCGGCCCCTGAAGAAAAGAGGCCACCGCCATGACCGTACTGCCCGCATCCAGAAACAGCGTAGAGCCCGGCGGAACCTGCTGTGCCACCTGTTTTCCCAGCCGCTGCTTGGTCGCCGGCAGGAGCGTATTTCTGCCCTGGCGATTCATGGCCGAAAGATTGAGCGCGATAGCGCCTCCGTGGTTCTTCTGCGCCAGCCCTTGTTTTTCGAGGTCCGTGAGATCGCGGCGAATGGTATCCGCAGAGACCTGCAGCTTTTCTGCCAGCTCAGTGATGCTGGCCTGTCCCTGCTCGCTGATGATGTCGAGCACATATTTTTGACGCGCGGTTTTGTGCATGGCAGCAATCCTGCAAAATGTCGCAATAGTTCGCATAATACAGCATTTTGTCGCAGAGAAAAGGGCAACCACACATTAGTTCAGTTGCGTGATAATTGAGCTGTTATTGATTAAATATAAGTGAACGGTTTCTAAGGGTAATCAATATGTTATGACGATGTTTTATCTGGCTGTTTGGACTTTGTAACCAGTTAATTTCGCTTTACTGGTTTGTTGTTCTATTAAGAAACTATTTAAACCAATAAAATTCCTAAAAAATGCATTTGCTAGGTTTTTATGCCAATGAATAGGGCGGCGCTACTTAAGTTGACATTTCTTTGAAAATCTTTGTGTCTGACGCGCGTGGAAATTAACGCAAAAATGTACATGCGGGTATTTTTAAATTTCACTTAAATAACAATGACTTTATTAGTTTCATTTGAAAGGCCATTTTTAAGAGTTTGTCCAGAAACCCCATGATTTTTCTTAATTGTAACACCACATTAACATTGTGGGTGTAGTTGCCTATACCACATTTTGTTATGCTGCGAATCAGTTAAGAAGTAAGCAAATTCTTAATTCATATTAGGCTAAGGTCGGCTCTCATCTCCAATGGAAATGGGTATGGGGAGCTATTACCCGAAATTCAGTACGGGGGATTAATAATATTTTTCTGATTATCTATACCTCTTTTTGGGTAAAGGGTTAAACCATTCGCAGACTCAGGGAGATATAAATGATGAGAGAGCGAAATTATAAGTGGGTTCGATTATCCGCAGTGCTGGTGTTAATTTCGGCATGCATTAATACGACCTATGCCAATAGCGGCGCGTTGGGTTTTGCCACGGTGCCGACGACAACTTTAAAAGAAAGTATTCTTTTTGCCATCGATCGCGATCCGTCGGTCAGCCAGCAGGCGGCACAATTGGGGATTGGTCAGGCGCAAATAGATGAAGCACGTAGCGGATGGATGCCGCAAATATCGCTGAACGGCAGTACGGGCCATAGCCAAACCACCGATTCCAGCGGTTCACTGAGAAATTCAGCGGCATGGGGATTAAGCCTTACGCAGCTCATTTATGACTTTGGCAAGACGAATAACAGCATCAGCCAGTCTTCAGCGCGACGCGATAGCTATCGTTATCAGCTGATGGAGACGCTCACCGCCGTGGCGGAAAAAACCGCGCTGAGCTACGTGGAGGTCAGACGTTATAGCGATCTGTTGCAGGCGGCTAAAGAGAATGTGCAGGCCCTCAAAAACGTGGAGCAGCTGGCGAAACTGCGCGCGGATGCAGGCGTAAGCTCAACCTCCGATGAGCTGCAGACCCGCACGCGAATCGCCGGTATGCAGGCGACGGTTGAGCAGTACAACGCCGCGCTCAACAGCGCCCGCGCAAGGCTCGCGGTGTTGACGGGCATGCAGGCTGAAGCCTATTCACCGGTCCCTGAGAAGCTTGCCGTAGAGCAGAATGCCGTCAACCAGATCGATTACTCGCTGATACCGGCGGTAATGGCCGCGCAGAATATGGAGCGTTCAGCCCAGTATGGGGTGGAAACCGCAAAATCTCAGCACTGGCCAACGTTAAGCCTGAAAGGAGGCCGCACGCGCTATGAGTCGGATAACCGCGCTTACTGGGATGACCAGATCCAGCTCAATATCGATGCACCGCTGTATCAGGGCGGCGCCGTTTCGGCACGCGTTCGTCAGGCTGAAGGCACCAGGGCGATGGCCTCCTCTCAGGTCGATCAGGCGCGGTTTGATGTGCTGCAAAAAGCCTCCGTCGCGCAGGCAGACTGGACCGGCGCGCGTGGAAGAATGGCCGCCGGAAGCTTACAGCTTGAAAACGCGTTACGTGCCCGCGCGGTCTACAAAAACGAATACACCCTGAGCAAGCGGAGCATTAATGATTTGCTCAGCGTAGAACAGGATGTCTGGCAGGCCACGTCTGCCAAAATAATGGCTGAATATGATGGCTGGAGCGCGGCAATTAATTACGCCTCCGCTGTTGATAATCTCATGACGCTTATTGGAGTAGAAAAAAACGCTGCCGCAAAATTACCCGATTTGAGTTGAAAAAAGCCGCGCCTTTCTGCGCGAAATAAATCTGAAAATAATGGGTGAAATTTCCCAGGGATAGCTACATCCATCTGGTGGACATATCCACAGGAATCCGAGCACCTGCAAGGAGAGAAATATGAGTAACGTAAAAGTTGTAGATGTCATCATTCGCAAGACAGCGGAGAAAACGAAATTAACCGGCGAAGGAAATCTGTCGGTCTCCATTTCCTCTCCGAGCGTGATTGAAATCCAGGGTTCTGCACAGGACGTGGTGCGTTACGTCCGCCAGGGGAAAGACCTTCTCATTTATATGAAAGATGGCAGTGTTATTCGCTGCAATAACTATTTCGTTGAAGATCCTGAAACCCATAACCAGTCTGAACTGGTATTTAACGATAATCAGGAATTAACACATATCTCTTTTGCCGATGCCGGGGAAGCGTCAGGCGCAGCCGTTACTGAATTAACCGCGCAAGCCACACCTATTAGCAGCATTGAACCTTTCCTGACCCAGGAGAGCATATTGAGCGATGCGCCATGGGGCTGGATTGCGGGGGCGGCGTTAGGCGGCGGTGCTATTGGGGCACTGCTGGCTCACGGTGGTGACGGCGAAACAAAAACAAAAATTATTGATAATACGAAAGAAGTTGAGAGCGCAACGCCAACCTTCATGCTCACCGATCTTGCGGGCGACAAGCAGGGCGTGCTGAGTGCAAATGCGATCACCGACGATAACACGCCAACCTTTAGCGGTACCGGGCAACCGGGCGCGACCATTCAGATCAAAGACAGCAGCGGCAATACGCTTGCCAGCGCGATGGTCAGTAAAGACGGCACCTGGACGGTAAAACTGCCGACCCAGACAGACGGGGAACATACCTGGTCAGTCGTGCAGATCGACGGCAGTAAAACGACCTCCGCAGGCAGCATCACCGTGACCGTTGATACTGCCGTGGCGAGCGTGACGCTGGCAACCACGGCGGGGGATAACGTCATCAACGCCAGCGAGCAGTCCGCAGGCTTTACGCTTTCTGGTGCCAGCAAGAACCTGGCGCAGGGAACAGAGCTGACCGTTACGCTGAACGGCAAATCCTATACGGCTGAGGTGGGTGCAAACGGCGTATGGAGCGTGAAGGTGCCTGCGGCGGATGCGCAGGCGCTGGGCGACGGCACCTGGACGGTGAACGTCAGTGGCAAGGATGCGGCGGGCAATACCGTGAACGGCAGTCAGACGATTGGCGTGGATACTGCGGCACCGACCATCGCGGTCGATACTGTCGCGCAGGACAATATTATCAATGCCGCTGAACACCATCAGCCGCTGACGCTAAGTGGGAAAACCACGGCGGAAGCCGGTCAGATTGTCACGGTGACAGTGAACGGTAAAAACCATACCGCCACGGTGGGCAGCGACGGTACCTGGTCCGTCACGCTGCAAGCCAGCGAGGTGCAGTCGCTGGCGAATGGCGAACACACCCTGACGGTGAACGTCAGCGATAAAGCCGGGAACGGGTCATCCACCCAGGCGCATTTCACCGTGGATACTGTCGCCCCGGTCGTGACCATCAATACCGTCGCGGGCGACGATATTCTCAACACCAGCGAGCAGGGCCAGGCGCAGATTATTTCCGGCCAGGCGACCGGAGCCGTAGCAGGTGATGTGGTCACCGTAACCGTTGGCGGCCAGAGCTTTACCGGCGTGGTGCAGGCGAATGGCAGCTGGAGCGTAGGCGTACCGGCGTCAGTCATTGGCGCGCTGGGGGAAGGTAACCACAGCATTGCGGTTTCGGTGACCGATGCGGCGGGCAATACCGGTAACGCCACCCACGGCATTACCCTGAGCGGCAACCCACCGGAATTCACCTTGAATGCCATCAGCCAGGATAACGTGCTGAACGCGCAGGAGGCGATGCAGCCGCTGAGCCTGAGCGGCACCAGCAACCTGCCAGACGGCAGCGTGGTAAACGTCACGCTGAATAACGTGAGCTATCAGGCCACCGTTAATAACGGCATCTGGTCAGTTCAGGTGCCGGTGTCTGACGTTCTGAACCTGGCAAACACCCTGTACACCGTCAGCGTGAGCGGCACCGATGCCGCCGGTAACAGCGGCTCCACCGAAGCGACGCTGCTGGTGGATACCGTACTGCCGCAGGTGATTATCAATACCTTCGCCGGTGACAACCTGGTCAACAACGCTGAAGTGGCGGTGGATCAAACCCTGAGCGGGCGCGTCACCGGTGCGGCAGCGGGCGACACGGTCTCTGTTTCAGTGGGCGGCAAGAGCTACACCGCTACGGTAGGCAGCGATCTGACCTGGAGCGTGACCATTTCGTCAGCCGATCTGAAGGCCTTTGGCGACGGATCGTTAACCTTTACCGCTTCTGTCACCAACGCCCACGGCAACACCGGCAGCGGCGAGCGTGATATTAACATCAACGCCGAGCTCCCTGGCCTGCGGGTAAATACCATTTCTGGCGATGATGTGATCAACGCCATCGAGCAGCAGCAGGATCTGACCGTGACCGGCTCCAGTACCCACCTGGCAGCGGGCACGCACGTCACCGTCACCATCAACGGCGTCGAGTATGCCGCCGTGGTCAACGCCAACGGCAGCTGGCAAATCGGCGTCCCGGCGTCCGATCTGCAGGGCTGGACGGCCGGAGATATCACCGTTCACGTCAGCGCGACAGATGCCTGGGGAAATACCGTTTCAGCTGAGCACCCCATCGAGCTGGATCTGAACGCCGTGGCGGTGACCATCGATACCGTCAGCAGCGATGACATGCTGAATGCGGCTGAAAAAGGTGCCGATCTTGTGCTGTCGGGCCAGACGCAGGGCGTAGAGGCCGGGCAGACCGTGGTGGTGAAATTCGCCGACCAGACCTTTACCGCGCAGGTGCAGCAGGATGGCTCCTGGAGCCTGACCGTGCCGGCCAGCGCCATGGAGACGCTGATTGACGGACGCGCGCAGGTCAGCGTCAGCGTGACGAACGTCAGCGGCAACAGCGCCGACGCGTCGCGCGTGGTGACCGTGGATACCTTACCGCCGTCCATTACGATCGATAACCTGACCGACGACAACATCATTAATGCGGCCGAAGCGCAGCAGGATCTGATCTTAAGCGGCAGCAGCAATGCTGAGGCGGGACAGACGGTTACCGTTACGCTGAACGGCAAGCATTATCAGACCACCGTCCAGAGTGACGGGACCTGGACGGTGAACGTACCGGCTGTGGATCTCGGCGCTCTGACCGACGGCACCGTCACGGTAACGGCAACCGTGAGTGACGTGGCAGGCAACAGCAGCAGCGCAGACCGCGTTGGGCTGGTGGATGCGACCGTCCCGCAGGTAACCATTAACGATTTTGTCACCGACACCAATACCGTTAACCAGCTCGCACATTCACAGGCGCAGATCCTGAGCGGGTCGGTCACCGGTGCGGCAGCGGGTGACCTGGTGACCATCACCCTGAATAACGTGGAGTACACCACCGTGGTGGATGCGGCGGGGAACTGGAGCCTCGGCCTGCCAGCCTCCGTTGTACAGGGTCTGACAGACGGAACCTGGACCGTTAACGTCTCGGTGACCGATCGCTCCGGTAATACCGGCAGCAGCGCAGTGGACGTAGTGGTCAACACCGTGACGCCGGAAATCGCTATCAATACCCTGGCGGCGGATGATGTGATCAATGCGACTGAGAAAGGCGAGGATCTGCTGCTTTCCGGGACCAGCAACCAGCCAGAAGGGACGACGATTGCCGTTAGCCTTAACGGCATCACCTACACCGCGACCACCGACGCCAGCGGCAACTGGAGTGTCACCGTGCCTGCCTCTGCGGTCAGCGCGCTGGGCGAGGCACATTACACCGTGACTGCCAGCGTCACCGACAGCGTGGGCAACAGCGCCTCAACCACGCACGATGTGCTGGTGGACAGCTCGCTGCCGGTTGTGACCATCAACGCGCTGGCGGGCGATAACATCGTTAACGCGGCGGAAGTGGCCGCGGGGCAGACGTTGACCGGTAAGGTTACTAATGCTGCTTCAGGTGACACTGTCACCATTATGCTCGGCGGCCAGACCTACACCACCACGGTTCAGGACGATCTCACCTGGAGCCTGCCATTAACCCAGAGCCAGTTAACCGCACTTGGCAACGGCGAACTGACCGTATCGGCCAGCGTCACCAACGTGCACGGCAATACTGGCTCTTCCTCGCTGGACTTCACCATCGACGCCCAGCTGCCGGGCCTGCGTATTGATACGGTCGCAGGCGATGACGTCATCAATATCATCGAGCACGGTCAGAACCTGATTGTGTCGGGCACAAGCACCGATCTGGCGGCAGGCAGCACCGTTACCGTCACCATTAACGGCAAGGATTATTCCGCCTCGGTAATGGCGGACGGCACCTGGCAGGCGGCCGTGCCTGCGGCAGACGTCTCCCAATGGGCTGACGGTTCACTGACCATCAGCGCCAGCGCGCAGGACACCTCCGGCAATCCGGTCACGATTGGCACCGTCGTTGATGTGGATCTCAGCCCGGTCGCCATCAGCATTAACAGCGTGACCGCTGACAACGTGCTGAACGCGGCGGAAAAAGGCGAAGACCTGGTGCTCAGCGGCACCTCGGCCAACGTTGAGGCGGGACAGACCGTGATCGTTACCCTGGGCGGGAAAACGTATACGGCGACGGTAGACGCCAACGGCGACTGGACCACCACCGTTCCGGCAGCGGATCTGAGCAGCCTGAAGGACGGCGATGCCAGCGTGCAGGTGAGCGTGACCAACGTTAACGGCAACAGCGCATCGGCGGGGCGCGAGTACAGCGTGGATACCACCGCGCCGACGGTCACCCTCAATACCATCAGCGGTGACAACATTCTGAATGCGGCAGAGGCGGTGCAGGATCTGACCCTCAGCGGTACCTCCACCGCCGAAGCGGGCCAGACGGTGACCGTGGCCTTCAATGGCAACACCTATACCGCGCAGGTGCAGGCAGACGGCAGCTGGACGCTCGACGTCCCGGCGGCCGATCTGGCGGGCATCGCCGACGGTAATGCCACGGTCACGGCATCCGTTTCTGATAAAGCCGGCAACCCGGCGAGCACCGATGCGGCCGTGCTGGTGGATACCACCGTGCCGCAGATCGTGTTTGACGTTGTGGCGGGTGATGACATCCTGAATATCGCCGAACACGGCCAGGCGCTGATCGTCTCCGGTAAGGTCACGGGTGCCCAGGCGGGAGACGTGATTACCGTCACCCTCAACGGCAAAGACTACACCGCCATGCTGGACGCCTCCGGGAACTGGAGCACCGGCATTCCGGCCACGGACGTCGGCGCGCTGGTAAGCGGCGATCAGACCCTCTCGGCAACCCTCACCGATAAAGCGGGTAACAGCACCACCGCCACGCATGATGTTACGGTCTCCCTGACCGCGCCGGTTATCGCCATCAACACCCTTGCGGGCGATGACGTGATTAACGCGATCGAAAAGGGCGAAGATCTGCTGCTCTCCGGCACCAGCAATCAGCCGGACGGCACCGCCATCACCGTAACCCTGAACGGTATCAGTTATACCGCCACCACCGACGCCAGCGGCAACTGGAGCGTGACCGTTCCGGCAGCCAACGTCTCGGCGCTGGGTGAAGCCAGCTACACCGTGACGGCGAGCGTGACCGATACGGCAGGCAACAGCGCGAACGCAAGTCATAACGTGCTGGTGGACAGCGCGCTGCCGGTTGTCAACATTAATGCGGTTGCCACCGACGACATCATCAACGCTGCGGAAGTGGCGTCTGGCCAGACGCTGAGCGGGAAAGTGAGCGGTGCCGCGAGCGGTGACACTGTCACGATTTCCATTGGCGGCAACAACTATACGACAACCGTTCAGGACGATTTAAGCTGGTCGGTGAATGTGCCGTCTGACGTGTTAACCGCCATCGGCAACGGGGACCTGACCGTGACGGCCAGCGTCACCAACGGCCACGGCAACACCGGTTATGGCGAGCGTGACATCACCATTGATGCCAACCTGCCGGGCCTGCGTGTGGACACCGTGGCGGGCGACGATGTGATTAACAGCATCGAGCACGGGCAGAACCTGATTATCACCGGTACCAGCGAGGGGCTGAGCGCTGGCTCGGCGTTGACGGTCACCGTCAACGGTAAAACCTACGCGGCCACGGTGCTGGCAGACGGCACCTGGACGGCAGCGATCCCTGCCGCAGATGTCAGCGCGCTGAATACGGGCACGGTCACCGTGACCGTTGACGGCCAGAGCAGCGCCGGTAACCCGGTGACTATCAGCCATGACGTGACCGTGGATCTGGCGACAGTGGCTATCAGCATTGACGCCATCGCCACCGATGACGTGATCAATGCGGCAGAAAAAGGGGCGGATCTGGTGCTCTCCGGCTCCACCACTAACGTGGAAGAAAACCAGACGGTTTACATCACCTTCGGCGGTAAGTCTTACACCGCTACCGTAGATGCCAGCGGCAACTGGACCGCCACCGTTCCATCGGCTGATTTGGGTAGCCTGAAAGATGGCGACGCCAGCGTGCAGGTGAGCGTCACCAACGTCAATGGCAACAGCGCGTCGGCAGGCCGCGAATACAGCGTGGACGCTACCGCGCCGACGGTTTCTATTGAGATTGTCAGCGATAACAACATCATCAACGCGCTTGAAGCGCAGCAGGATCTGGACATCAACGGCGTGACCAACGCTGAAGCGGGCCAGACCGTCACCGTGACCCTGAACGGCGTGGATTACACCACCACCGTACAGGCCAACGGCAGTTGGAGCGTCACCGTGCCGTCTGCGGACCTGAGCAGCATGGTGGACGGCAACTACACCATCAGTGCCGCCGTCTCCGATAAAGCGGGCAACCCGGCCTCTGCGGATCGCGACGTGCTGGTGGATATCACGGTTCCGCAGTTGACCATTAACACCGTGTCCGACGACGACGTGATCAACAGCGCCGAGCATGCGCAGGCCCTGATGGTGACCGGTTCCGTGACCGGCGCCGAAGCGGGCGATGTGGTTACCGTCACCATTAACAACAAATCGTATACCGCCACCGTGGATGCCTCAGGCAACTGGAGCGTGGGGGTACCTGCGGCGGACGTCAGTGCGCTGACCGCGGGCGATTACACCATCACCGCCGCGTTGACCGATAAAGCCGGTAACAGCAATAGCGCGACCCATGACGTGGAAGTGAACCTGACCGCCCCGGTGCTGACCATCGATACCGTGTCCGGTGATGATGTGATCAACAGCACCGAGAAAACGCAGGATCTGACCATTACCGGTACGGCCACCGGCCTGACGGCAGGTGCGGTTGTTACCGTGATGCTCAACGGCAAAGCGTATAGCGCGACGGTGGATGATAACGGTCTCTGGAGCACCACCGTTCCGGCGAGCGAGGTGGGGCAACTGGGTGAAGCGCTTTACAGCGTCACCGCGTCAGCCACGGACAGCGTTGGCAACAGTGCCAGTACCTCGCACACTGTGAACGTGGAATCCGTTCTGCCGGGGGTGATCATCAATACCGTCGCGGGTGACGACGTCATTAACGCGGCAGAGCTGGCAACCGGGCAGACCATCAGCGGTAACGTGGTGAATGCCGAAGCGGGCAATACCGTGACCGTGACGTTGGGAGGCAACACTTACACGGCCACGGTGCAGAGCGATCTCACCTGGTCTGTCAACGTGCCGGAATCGGATCTGACGGCGCTGGGCAACGGCGAACTGACGGTGAGCGCCAGCGTGACCAACAATGTGGGCAACAGCGGCTCCGCTGAGCGCGATATTGCTATCGACGCCAATCTGCCGGGCCTGCGTGTGGACACCGTGGCGGGCGATGATGTGATCAACACCATCGAGCACGGGCAGAACCTGATTATCACCGGCTCCAGCGACGGTCTGACGCCGGGTAAGGGATTAACCGTCACCGTGAACGGCAAAACCTACCCGGCGACGGTGCTGGCCGACGGCTCCTGGAGCGCAGCGGTTCCGGCGGCGGACGTCGGGGCGCTGGCTGCAGGCACGGTCACCGTGACCGTTGAAGGTCAGAGCAGCGCGGGTAACCCGGTCTCCATCAGCCACGATGTCACGGTGGATCTGGCAAGCGTCGCCATCAGCATTGACGCTATCGCCACCGACGACGTGATTAATGCGGCCGAGAAGGGCGCGGATCTGGTGCTCTCCGGCAGCACCTCGAACGTGGAAGCGAACCAGACCGTCACGATTGCCTTCGGCGGCAAGAGCTACACTGCCACCGTGGGGACAGACGGTAAATGGACCGCCACCGTGCCAGCGGCGGATCTTGCCGGTCTGAAAGACGGCGACGCCAGCGTGCAGGTGAGCATTACCAACGTCAATGGCAACAGCGCGTCCGCAGGACGCGAGTACAGCGTGGACGCCACCGCGCCGTCCGTGACCATCAACACCCTTGCAACGGACGACATTCTTAATGCGGCAGAAGCACAGTCTGACCTGATCGTCTCCGGCACCAGTACCGCAGAAGCGGGCCAGACGGTGACCGTGAGCCTGAACGGCAAGGACTACACCGCAACGGTCGGTTCAGACGGTCACTGGACGCTGAACGTCCCGGCAGCGGATCTGGCGGCGCTCAGCGACGGCAGCGTGACCGTCACCGCATCGGTCAGCGACAAGGCGGGTAACCCGGCGTCGGTTGATCATAATCTGACGGTGGACATGACCGTGCCTGAGGTGACCATCAGCACCATCGCGGGCGATGACGTCATTAACATCGCAGAACACGGACAGGCACAAATCATCAGCGGCATTGCCACCGGCGCGGCGGCGGGTGATAAGGTCACCGTAACGATTGGCGGCCAGAGCTACACCACCGTGCTGGACGCGGCGGGCAACTGGAGCGTGGGGGTACCGGCCAGCGTCATTTCCGGCCTCAGCGACGGCAGCGTGACCGTGACTGCGTCAGTCACTGACGCGGCGGGCAATACCGGCACCGGCACCCATAGTGTGACCGTCGATACCGGTCTGCCTTCGGTTAATTTCAACACTATCAGCGATGACAACGTCCTGAACGCGGTGGAGAAAGGCCAGGATCTGAACGTCAGCGGCACCAGTGCCAACCTGGCGGAAGGCACCGTGGTGACCGTTTCCCTGAATGGTAAAAACTACACGGCCACCACGGCGGCGGACGGTACCTGGAGCCTGACGGTTCCGGCCGCCGATCTGGCGGGGCTGGGCGAAGCCAACTACATCCTGAATGCGACCGCCACCAACGGCGTGGGCAACAGCGTGAGCAACAGTGCGAACCTGCTGGTCGACACTGCGCTGCCAACCGTCACCGTTAACACCGTGGCGGGCGACAACGTGATTAACGCGGCGGAAGTGGCGGCGGGCCAGACCATCAGCGGCAGCGTGGCGAATGCCGAAGCGGGCAATACCGTAACGGTGACGATTGGTGGCAATAGCTACACCGCGACGGTGCAGAGCGATCTGAGCTGGTCCGTAAGCGTGCCGTCCGACGTTCTGACCGCGCTCGGCAACGGCAGTCTGAGCGTGAGCGCGACCGTCACCAACGGCCACGGCAACACCGGTACGGGCGAACGTGACATCACCATCGACGCCAACCTGCCGGGCCTGCGTATGGACACCGTGGCGGGCGACGATGTGATCAACACCATTGAGCACAACCAGAACCTGATTATCACCGGCTCCAGCGACGGGCTGACCCCAGGCACCGCACTGACCGTGACCGTCAACGGGAAAGACTATTCCGCAACGGTGCTGGCGGACGGCACCTGGAGCGCGGCGGTCCCGGCGGCGGACGTGAGCACGTGGCCGGAAGGCACCGTGAAGATCAGCGTCACCGGCGACAGCACGGCGGGTAACCCAATTACCATCAGCCATGATGTCACCGTGGATCTGGCAACGGTGGCCATCAGCATCAATGCCATTGCCTCCGACGACGTGATTAACGCGGCGGAGAAGGGCCTGGATCTGGTGCTCTCTGGCGCCACCACCAACGTGGAAGCCGGGCAGACCGTCACCCTGAGCATGGGCGGTAAAATCTATACTGCGCAGGTCGATGCCGATGGCAACTGGACCGCCACCGTGCCAGCGGCGGATTTTGCCGGTCTGAAAGACGGCGACGCCAGCGTGCAGGTGAGCGTTACCAACGTCAATGGCAACAGCGCGTCCGCAGGACGCGAGTACAGCGTGGACGCCACCGTGCCATCCGTGACCATCAACACCCTCGCGACGGACGACATCCTCAACGCCGCAGAAGCACAGTCTGACCTGACCGTCTCCGGCACCAGCACCGCGGAAGCGGGCCAGACGGTGACCGTGAGCCTGAACGGCAAGGACTAAACCGCAACGGTCGGTTCAGACGGTAACTGGACGCTGAACGTCCCGGCAGCGGATCTGGCGGCGCTCAGCGACGGCAGCGTGACCGTCACCGCATCGGTCAGCGACAAGGCGGGTAACCCGGCATCGGTTGATCATAATCTGACGGTGGACATGACCGTGCCTGAGGTGACCATCAGCACCATCGCGGGCGATGACGTCATTAACATCGCAGAACACGGCCAGGCACAAATCATCAGCGGCATTGCCACCGGCGCGGCGGCGGGTGATAAGGTCACCGTGACGATTGGCGGCCAGAGCTACACCACCGTGCTGGACGCGGCGGGCAACTGGAGCGTGGGCGTACCGGCCAGCGTCATTTCCGGCCTCAGCGAAGGCAGCGTGACCGTGACTGCGTCAGTCACTGACGCGGCGGGCAATACCGGCACCGGCACCCATAGCGTGACCGTCGATACCGGTCTGCCTTCGGTTAATTTCAACACTATCAGCGATGACAACATCCTGAACGCGGTGGAGAAAGGCCAGGATCTGAACGTCAGCGGCACCAGCGCCAACCTGGCAGAAGGCACCGTGGTGACCGTGACCCTGAACGGTAAAAACTACACGGCCACCACGGCGGCAGACGGTACCTGGAGCCTGACGGTTCCGGCCGCCGACCTGGCGGGGCTGGGACAGGCGAACTACACCCTGAACGCGACCGCCACCAACGGCGTGGGCAACAGCGTGAGCAATACGGCGAACCTGCTGGTCGACACCGCACTGCCGACCGTCACCATTAATACCGTGGCGGGCGACAACGTGATTAACGCAGCAGAAGTGGCGGCAGGCCAGACCATCAGCGGCAGCGTGGCGAATGCCGAAGCGGGCAACACCGTAACCGTGACGATTGGCGGCAACAGCTACACCGCGACGGTGCAGAGCGATCTGAGCTGGTCCGTGAGCGTTCCGGAGTCGGTCCTGACCGCGCTGGGCAACGGCGATTTAACGGTATCAGCGACCGTCACCAACGGCCACGGCAACACCGGTACGGGCGAACGCGATATCACCATCGACGCCAACCTGCCGGGTCTGCGTGTGGACACCGTGGCGGGCGACGATGTGATCAATAGCATCGAACATGGTCAGAACCTGATTGTCACCGGCTCCAGCGACGGGCTGGCGGCGGGCACAACGCTCACCGTGACCCTGAATGGCAAAACCTATGCGGCTTCCGTGCTGGCAGATGGTACGTGGAGCGCGGCGATCCCGGCCGCAGACGTCGGGGCGCTGGCTGCTGGTACGGTCACCGTCACCGTTGCAGGCCAGAGCGCAGCAGGCAACCCGGTGACCATCAGCCATGACGTCACGGTCGATCTGACCGCGGTCGCCATCAGCATTGACACCATCGCCGCTGACGACGTGATTAACGCGGCGGAGAAAGGTGCGGATCTGGTGCTCTCCGGTAGCACCAGCAACGTGGAAGAAAACCAGACCGTTACCGTCACCTTTGGCGGCAAGTCTTATACCGCCACCGTCGATGCCGACGGCAACTGGACCGCCACCGTGCCGTCCGCGGATCTCGCGGGCCTGAAAGACGGCGATGCCAGCGTGCAGGTGAGCGTCACCAACGCGCACGGCAACAGCGCGTCCGCAGGGCGTGAGTACAGCGTGGATGCCACCGCGCCAGGCGTCACCATTGATACGGTTGCAGGCGATAACGTTATTAACGGCAGCGAAGCATCCGCTGGTGTGACTGTCTCCGGCACGACCACGGCAGAAACCGGGCAGACGGTTACCGTGACGCTGGGCGGCAACAGCTATACCGCCCAGGTACAACCGGATGGCACCTGGAGCGTCAACGTACCTTCCGCCGATCTGTCCGCACTGGCTGATAATGGCTATACGGTGCAGGTGAGCGTCAGCGATACGGCGGGTAACCCGGGCAGCGCGAACAAAGCGATTACGCTGGATACCACACCGCCGACCGTCAGCTTTAACGTGGTGGCGGGCGATGATGTCATCAACAGCGTGGAACATGCGCAGGCGCAGATCGTCAGCGGCACGTCCACCGGCGCGAACGTAGGCGATAAGGTCGTCATCACCTTGGGTTCAAACCAGTACACTACCACCGTTGATGCCAGCGGTAACTGGAGCGTGGGCGTACCGGCGAGCGTGATTTCTGCGCTCAATGACGGCACCGTGACCCTCAGCGCAACCATCACCGACAGCGCGGGCAACAGCAGCACCCAGACCCACGACGTGGTGGTTAACACCGCCTCCGTGGCGCTGACGGTTAATACCCTCAGTGGCGATGACGTAATCAACGCAGCAGAAGCGGCTACGTCTCTGGTGATTAACGGCTCCAGTGCCCAGTTTGCCAGCGGCACGGTGGTGACCGTGACCCTGAACGGCAAGAGCTATACGGCCACCATTCAGAGCGACGGCAGCTGGAGCACCACCGTACCGGCAGCCGATGTGGGTGCGCTGGCCGATGGCGCGAACTATCAGGTAGCGGTTTCGGCGCAGGACAGCGCGGGCAACAGCGCTTCGGCAACGCACAGCATCAGCGTGGATACCACTGCGCCGGTGGTGAGCATTGCAACGCTGTCGGGCGATGACGTGCTGAACGCAGCGGAAGCGCAGCAGCCGCTGACCGTGCACGGCTCCTCCAGTGCAGAGGCGGGCCAGACCGTCACCGTGACCCTGGGCGGCAAAACCTACACTGCCACCGTGGCAGATGACGGCACCTGGACGCTGGATGTTCCGGCCACTGACCTGGCTGCACTCAGCCAGGGCGCGCTGACGGTGACCGCGTCGGTCAATGACAACGCCGGTAATAACGGCCAGACCACGCACACCTTAACGGTGGACACCGTTGCGCCGACCGTCACCATCAGCACCGTGGCCGATGACGATATTGTCAACAACGCCGAGCAGCTGGCCGGCCAGACCATCCGCGGCACCACTACGGCGGAACAGGGCCAGACAGTGACCGTCTCCTTTAACGGCCACAGCTATCAGGCAACCGTCGCGGCAGACGGTACGTGGTCGGTCTTCGTACCGGGCCGAGATTTCCTTGGCCTGAGCGACGGGGATTACACCCTTACCGCCTCGGTGAGCGATAAGGCGGGCAACCCGGGCAGCGCCACGCACGACGTGACGCTGAACGGCGAGGTACCGACGATCGTTATTAACACCTTTGCCCAGGACGACATCGTCAGCGCCGCCGAACACGGTACGCCGCTGGTGATCAGCGGTACTACCGACGCGCCAGCGGGCCAGACGGTGACGGTGACCCTGAACGGCAAGTCCTATACGACGACCGTGCAGAATGACGGCAGCTGGAGCTATACGCTCGGCAGCGCAGATGTTTCCGCGCTGGCAGACGGCGGCGCGTATGTCATTAACGCGCAGGTGAGCAACACCATCGGCAACAGCGCCAGCGACAACCACACCGTTACCGTGGATCTGACTGCGCCGTCGATGGGGATCAGCATTGATTCCCTGCAAAACGACACCGGTCTGAGCGCGAGTGATTTCATCACCAACGACAGCCAGATTATCATCAACGGTTCCCTGACCGCGCAGCTCGGCAACAACGAGAAGGCGCAGATCAGCCTGGACGGCGGGGCCACGTGGAGTGATCTGAGCGTCACTGGCACGACCTGGCGCTACACCGATAGCCGCACTCTGACGGACGATACGTACCAGTACCAGGTGCGGGTGATCGATAACGCGGGCAACGTGGGGGCAACGGACAGCCAGGACGTGGTGATTGATCTGACCGCGCCTGTGGCAACGAGCATTACGGTTGACTCCATCTCCCAGGATACCGGTCTGTCCGACAGCGACTTTATTACCAGCGACACGCAGATCAGCCTGAAAGGGACGCTGGGGGCGGCGCTGGGCAGCGGTGACCACGTCCAGATCAGCCTCGACGGCGGCCAGAACTGGACCGATGTTAGCGTCAGCGGTTTGAACTGGACCTATGTGGATGGCCGTACGCTGGCCGACGGGGATTACAACTACCAGCTGCGCGTCATTGATGATGCGGGGAATATCAGCGCTACCGTAAGCCAGGTAGTGACCATCGATACCGTTGTGCCGGACGCCAGCAAAACGATCGCCATCGACAGCATCAGTGATGACACCGGCCTGAGCAGCAGCGACTTTATCACCAGCGATACCTCGCTGACGCTGCACGGCTCGCTCGGCGCGACGCTGGCCGACGGGGAATATGCCCAGATCAGTATCGACGGCGGCGTGACATGGCAGAACGTGATTGTCACTGGCAACAACTGGTACTACGTGGATGGCCGCACGCTGGCTAACCAGACCTACGACTACTACGTTCGCGTGGTGGATGCCGCAGGTAACGTGGGTGCCAGCGCCCATCAGCAGGTCACCGTTGACACGGTGGCCCCGGATGCGGCGATTACGGTGAGCGTGGATAACATCACTGTGGATACCGGCTTCGACAATAACGACTTCCTGACCAGCTCGACATCCTACACCCTGCACGGCACGCTCGGTGCTGAACTGGGAGCGGGTGAGTACGTTCAGGTGAGCATGGATGGCGGCACCACCTGGGTCTACGCCACCGTGAGCGGCACGCAGTGGAGCTATAACGACACGCGCACGCTGACCGACGATAGCTACAGTTACCAGGTACGTGTTGTCGACCAGGCGGGGAACGTCGGGGCTACCACGTCGCAGGTGGTAACGGTGGATACGCAGGCGCCGCAGTACGGCGTCACTATCGACAGCATCAGCGACGATACCGGACAGTCCGGCAGTGATTTCATCACCATGGACACCACGCTGACCATTAACGGTTCGCTCGGTAGCGCGCTGGCAGACGACGAGCGCGTGCAGATCAGCCTCGACGGCGGGAATACGTGGGTTGACACCACGGTCACCAACCAGCGCTGGAGCTACACCGATACCCGCGATCTGGATGACGGGGATTACACCTACCAGGTGCGGATTATCGACCAGGCGGGTAACGTTGGCTCCACCGCGTCGCAGGTGGTGACGGTCGATACTACGCCGCCAACCACCGTGGGTACCGTGGTGAGCTACACCGACGGTGAAGGCGAGCGTCAGGGCACTTACGGTACGTCGGTGGCGACGGATGATACCTCACCGCTGATCAACGGCACGCTGAACCGCGCCCCGGACGACGGCGAAATTGTGCAGCTCTATCGCGACGGCATTCTGCTTGGTCAGGTAACCATGAACGGCAGCGCCAGCTGGTCCTTCCAGGACAACGGCCTGAGCGATGGCAACCACACCTACATTGTGCGCGTCACCGATAAAGCCGGTAACTACACGGAATCGGACGGGTTTGTGCTGAACGTCGATACCAGCGTACCGACCACCACGGCGGCAATTACCGCCCAGACCACCTCCGATACCACGCCGATTGTCAGCGGTACGGTATCCGCAGACCTGGTGAACGGTGAATATCTGGTGGTGACGGTGAACGGGAAAACCTACACCTCCCAGACCGGCGGTGCGGTCGTCGTCGACCCGGATCACAACACCTGGTATCTGCAGATCCCGGACAGCGATGCGCTGGGCGTGGCGAGCTATAACGTCACCGCTCAGGTGAAGAGCAGCGCGGGCAACGGTAATACCACCGGTATTGCCAACGGCAGCCTGGTGATTGATACCACCACCGTGAATACCGACTGGGCGACCACGGCGGGGAACAGCAATAACTCGACTATGACCGTCGGCACGAACAGCAGCGGCCTGTGGAATATCATTGCTAACGGCCAGTCTTATTCCAGCAGCGATAGCTCCACTTATGCGGGTAATGCGCTGACCAACACGCGTTCCTACTACGTGGTCAGCCAGACGGCCGCAGACTTTGACCGAAACGGCACACAGGATGTGTTCGGTACTGAAACCGGCTACGCAGGCTCCACGCAGGTCATGTGGACCTACGATGGCAGCACCTATAACGCCAGCCAGCTGGCGATGGGGACCACCATCTGGTACGGCGGCGTGGTGGCGTACGACAAAAACGGGGATGGTTATCTGGATCTGGCATACGGCGATGCGGGTGCGGACTCCATAACCTATCTGATTAACAACAATGGCGTGCTGACACCAGACGGTACCAACGGCGGGGCAGGCTTCTGGGGACAATTCACCACCATGCGTGAAATCTCCGGCGTCGACCTGAACAACGACGGCACCGTAGACATTGTGCAGCACACCAACCGCAGCGGCGCGTACTCGTTAACCGTGATGAACAACAACGGCAACGGCACGCTCTCCATCGGCCAGAACCTGACCAACGTGTTTGTGGTTAACGCCTCGAATACCACCACGGCAGCCTCTATGACGTGGGCGGACTTCAACGGCGATGGCTACATGGACCTGTACCTGGGCAGCAGCTACAACAACACCGGCGGGGTGATCTACTACAACAACGGTGCAGGGCAGCTGTCCACGACCAAGAGCGCGGTAGAAGCCTCTAACGCCACGGCGGGGTATCTGTCGGTGGCGGTGGACTGGAACGGTGACGGGCAGATGGACATCATCAAGCTCAGCACCTACGGCGCGTCACAAACCGCAACCCTGTTCACCAACAACGGTTACGGTTCCACCTGGACCTCGAGCCAGCTGGCGTCTGGGCTTGCCAACGTTACCGGCGTGGCCGCGGTGGATTACAACTGGGACGGCGCACAGGATCTGCTGGTGTCGCAGCAAAACGGCAAGGTGGTGCTGGTGCAAAACAGCAAAACCATTGCCGACGGCACCGCGATGCATCTGCACATTGTCGACAGTGAGGGTATCAACGCTTACTACGGCAACACGGTCAATCTGTATAACGCCGCGGGTGTGCTGGTGGCCTCGCAGATCATCAACGCCCAGTCCGGTATCGGCTCGAACGATACCTCTGCGCTGGTGAGTTTCTACGGGCTGGATCCGAATGAGACCTACTCGGCCGAGATCGTCAAGATCACTAACGGCGTGTCGGATAACGTCACCTGGAGCGGCCTGGAGGCGAGCAACGGTAAGGAGGGCTACGTGCTCACTGCCGAAGCGGCCACCGGCGGCCACAGCGGAACGATTACCGGCACCGGGTATAACGACACCTTTATCGCAGAGGATGGCACCTATACCTATAACGGTTCCGGCGGCTGGAATACCCACTCCGACTATGACACCTGGAGCAACACCGGTGGGATGGACGTGGTGGATTACCGTAACGCAACGTCCGGCATTACCGTTGATTTACGTCTCTCCACGGCGCAGGACACCGGGTTTGGCACCACGCGGTTGTTGAACATTGAAGGGATCAACGGCTCGGACTTCGACGATGTCATTACCGGCAACAGCGGTGATAACCAGTTCGAAGGCCGGGGCGGAAACGACACCTTCAATATCGGCAGCGGCGGCCACGACACGTTGCTCTATAAGCTCATCAACGCGTCGGATGCCACGGGTGGTAACGGTCACGATGTGGTGAACGGCTTTACCGTCGGCACCTGGGAAGGCACGGCGGATACGGACCGTATCGACCTGCGCGATCTGCTCTCCGACAGCGGTTATACCGGCACGGGTTCGGCGAGCTATGTGAACGGGGTGGCAACGCTGGACAGCAGCGCGGGGAACATCACCGATTACATCCGCGTGGTGCAAAACGGCAGCAATACCGAAATCCAGGTTGACCTCGACGGTACGGGCGGTCAGTTCTCGCCTACCACGCTGGTGACCCTGAACGGCGTCCAGACGGATCTGGCGACGCTGCTGGCCAATCATCAACTGTTAATTGCGTAAAACCCTGCCGCGGGGAGCGATCCCCGCGGCCTTTTGCGTTTCTTTAGACGACTTGCGTTAACCCGGAGATTATGAAGACACATCCACAGTACGAACCCTGGTTGCAGGGCATGCTCATCATCGCGAAGCACTATCGGCTGGATTTTTCGGCGGAGCATGTTCGGGTCACGATTAACCATGAAAGCCAGTCCCCGCGCCAGCTGGTGCTGGAGGAGATGGCGCGCCAGCTTGGGCTTGGGATGCGTAAGGTGGAAGCAGACGCCGTCTCCCTCGACCCGTGGCGTTTACCGCTGCTGGCGGAGTTCACTGGCGGACAGATCGCGGTTATTAACCGCATGGACAACGACGGCAACGTCAGCCTGCAGTTCAGCGGCGATGGCGGGCTGGAGACAACATTAACGCGGGAAGCGCTCGGCGCACGGCTGAAAACACTGCTGGTGTTGCGCCCGCTCGAATCCACGCCGGATGCCCGCGTGGATGATTACATCAAACCCTATGAGAAAAACTGGTTCTGGCAGCTGGCGCTGAAAGACTGGCGACGCTACAGCGACATCATGCTGGTGGCGCTGGTCGCGAACGTGCTGGCGCTCTCCGGCATGGTCTTCTCCATGCAGGTGTACGACAGGGTGGTGCCCTCGCAGTCTGAAGCCACGCTGTGGGTGCTGTTTGGCGGCGTCATGCTCGCCATCGTGTTCGAATTCATTATGCGTATGCTGCGCGTGCATATTTCGGATGTGGTAGGTAAGCGAGCGGATCTGCGGATCTCCGAGCGGGTGTTTGCTCACGCGCTGCGGATCAAAAACGGCGCCCGCTCTAAATCGACCGGGTCGTTTATCGCCCAGATCCGCGAGCTGGAGTCGGTGCGCGAGCTGATTACCTCCACCACCATTGCGGCGATTTCCGATCTGCCGTTCTTCCTGCTGTTTGTGTTTATTCTGTGGATGATTGGCGGCCCGCTGGTGCTGGTGGTTCTGCTTGCCGTGCCGCTGCTGCTGATCCCGGGCCTGCTGGTACAGCGCCCGCTGGGAAAACTGTCCAGCGAAGGGATGCGCGAATCCGCCATTCGTAACGCCACCCTGGTGGAGGCGGTACAGGGCATTGAGGACATCAAGCTGATGCGCGCCGAACAGCGTTTTCAGAATCAGTGGAACAACACCAACGATGTGGCGGCCACCGTCGGAATGAAACAACGCTGGCTGACCGGGCTGCTCCTGACCTGGACGCAGGAGGTACAGTCCATAGTTTACGCGGTAGTGTTGCTGGTGGGGTGCTATCTGGTCATCAGCGGCGACATGACCACCGGTGCGCTGGTGGGAACCTCGATTCTGGCCTCGCGCACCATCGCGCCGCTCTCACAGATTTCGGGCGTGCTGTCCCGCTGGCAGTCGGCGAAGGTGGCGAGAAAGGGTCTGGACGACCTGATGCAGCGCCCGATTGACGATCCTCAGCAGGGTAAAAAGGTGCATAAAGCCCATCTGCGCGGGAACTATACCCTCGACGACGTGGGATTCTGGTACGACGACGAGGAAAAACTGACCGTGCTGCACATCAGCAAATTGCAGATCCGCGCCGGCGAACGGGTGGCGGTGCTGGGGCGCAACGGTTCCGGCAAAAGTACCTTGCTGCAGCTTCTGGCCGGGATGCAGGAACCGCAGCAGGGAAGCATTCTGCTGGATGACATTGCCTTAAATCATCTCGACACCGCCGATGTGCGCCGGGATATGCAGCTGCTCAGCCAGCAGGCGCGGCTGTTCTTTGGCTCTGTGCGCGACAATATCCTGATGGGCAACCCGCTTGCTACCGACGAGGAGATCCATCAGGCGCTGGTGAACAGCGGTGCGCTGGAGTTCGTGCGTAAGCAGAAAATGGGGCTGAACTACCTCATCAATGAAGGGGGGGCCGGGTTATCCGGCGGCCAGCGACAGGCGCTGTTGCTGGCGCGCGCCCTGATCACGTCGCCCAATATTCTTCTGCTGGACGAGCCTACCGCCTGGCTGGATGAGATGAGCGAAAAGCAGTTCATTCAGCACTTACAGCAATGGCTGGGCAAGCGCCGGACGCTGGTGGTGGCAACACACCGGCTGCCGATTCTGGATCTGGTTGACCGCATCATCGTGCTGGAAAACGGCAAGGTGGTGATGGATGGCCCGCGCGACGCGATCCTGCGTCAGCACGGTATGGCGCCGCAAAAGGCAGCGCAGCGTACCGTGACCATGAAACCGGCGGCCGTGGCCGAGGAGGGAATGGCATGAATGATCTATCCCGCTATAACAGCCGCCTGAAAGAGCCGCGCCTGCCGCGCTCAACGTGGGTGGCCTGGTCGCTGTTCGCGCTGCTTGCGGCGTTTATCGCCTGGGCGAGTCTGTTCCAGCTTGATGAAGTCACCACCGGCAACGGCAAAGTGATCCCGTCTTCTCACGAGCAGGTCATTCAGTCGCTGGAGGGGGGCATTATCCATAGCCTGCTGGTGCGCGAAGGTGACATCGTTGAACGTGGGCAGCGGCTGGCTCAGCTTGACCGCACCAAAACAGAATCCAGCGTGCTGGAAAGTGAGTCTCGTCTGAATGCCGCGCTGGCCACGGCTGCGCGCCTGAAAGCGGAAGTGAACGACACGGAACTGACGTTTCCGCAAGAGCTGGATGACGACGTTGAACTGGTCAAACAGGAAACGGCGCTCTTCCAGTCCCGTCGCGAAAGCCTGGAAAAAGGGCTGGCCGGTTTGCGTCAGGGGGCTGAACTGGTCCAGCGCGAGCTGTCGTTAACCCGTCCGCTGGTCACTCAGGGGGCGGCGAGCAAGGTGGAGGTGTTACGTCTGGAGCGGCAAAAAAACGAGCTAGAGAACAAAATCACCGAAATGAAAAACCAGTATTACGTGCGCGCCCGTGAAGAGCTGGCGAAAGCGAATGCGGAGATCGAAGCCCAGCGCTCGGTCATGAAAGGACGCGAGGATTCCCTGACCCGTTTGACCTTCAACGCGCCGGTGCGCGGGATTGTGAAGGACATCGACGTCACCACCGTCGGCGGGGTTATCCCGCCCAATGGGAAACTGATGAGCCTGGTGCCTCTTGACGATCAGATGGTGGTTGAAGCGAAAATTTCACCGCGTGATGTGGCGTTTATCCACCCCGGACAAAAAGCGCTGGTGAAAATCACCGCCTATGACTACTCGATTTATGGTGGACTGACGGGCGAGGTGACCATGATTTCACCCGATACCCTTCAGGATGAGGTCAAAAGAGACGTGTACTACTACCGCGTCTATATCCGTACTGACAGTAACCACCTGACCAATAAACAGGGCAAGGAATTTCCGGTATTCCCGGGGATGATTGCGACGGTGGATATTAAAACGGGCAGTAAATCCATTCTGGATTATCTGCTGAAACCGCTGAACAAGGCGAAAGAGGCGTTGCGGGAACGCTGACGAACAGAAAAGGGCGCTCGGGAAACCGAACGCCCCAGGATTATACCGGGGAGGTTACGTCACCCCCCTGGCGTCGCTCCTTCGGAACCACGTTGATGTAATGCGTGACATAGGCAAAATATAACCCGGCATAATTTTCGACGAGCTGCATAAATGCAGGATAAATGGTCATGCGGCCATCCCCTCTGTCTTTAAGATAACCTGCTTCTTGCGCGGATTTAATAATGCGCGCCACGTGGATACGTGAGACAAAAAACGCTTTCGCCAGCGTGCCGGGCGAATAATCAATTATCGCGCCATGTGCGGTTTTGTTTTTAATGGCCTGCAAATATAAATACAGCATAATCATTCGCCCTCCATCCTTATCAATAAATAACCCCACTTCCGGTAACACGGCTTTGAAGGTTAATCCGCGAAACAGATACTCAGCCGCCCGGCGGAAAAAGTTATTTCTCAGAATATCGTTATCTAACAGGTTAAGGTCGATGTTAAATGTCGGGTAAAGAATACTGACAGGTATAAATGCGCCGCTCATGTAACGTTTTAGTTCATCCAGTCCTTTTTGCGTGGGGGCGATGCGCGTCTTTCGGCGATCCTCCATACAGCGCCAGGTCTTAATCCGCCCGGTAGTTCTCAGTAAGGTGATGATAGCAATAACGCTGTTGGGACTGGCGATTTTGTATCGCGAACATAATGCTTTTATCTCTGAAACAGATTCGGCCTGATTGCCGAATATAAAACAACACATGGCAAGAATAATATTGAACCGTGATTCCTGGAGCATTGTTTTGTAGAACAAGGGTTGTTTTTTATAGATGCTGTCATTGATTTTGTAGTGTTCTATTATTGCCTCGCTAAACCGCGGGTTGTTCTTAATAACATCCCTTCGATGTAGCAAGGCCCTGGATGAGATATGATTATCCATAGCATTTTCTCTTTTTGAGCAAGCCGACGTAATGAAGTGTCCAGACTTCTTTTTCGGAATTTTCATTATACCTTGCAGGGAAAACATTTTCCGTCGTTATTTGCAAAGATTGTTATATTTGCACAGCATATGGATCCAGGCGGTGATTAACGCAAAGATGTTGCAGGGCGAGACGTTGATAACGGTTTATTAACCTACGGGGGTAAGATAAAATTAACCTGTTACGCAGGTTATACTCAGGCTTGTGACATTTCCGCATGTTTTTAGTCTCGATGTGCTGGTCATTATTGACCAGGGCAACGGTGTTTTTGTACCCAGGAGCGCATTATGATTCAAAACAATTCTCACAATAATCATGATTGTCATGCACAGGAATTTGTTATTTCAGCCTGCAGTTTTACGTTCCAGGGGTACCGTCTGTTACTGAAAGAGCAGGGAGGGTTGGCGTCACAGGTGCGTTTTGAGGATGACGTCGCAAATCGGGAAGATGTCTACACTATTATCAAAAATCAGGACGCTAAAATTACGGTCTTTCTCGGGGAAGAGATCGTGGATCTTTTGCAGAGCCTCAGGCACCTTGCCGATCTTCTTAACACACTTCCCGTCATCCGCCCGGTCACTCTGTATGGCAATATACCTGACAGTTGGCTGTACGGGACCTTGCGTAGTTTATTGAATAACAATCAAAAATTATCTCTGATCCGCATCGCCAACAGCGGCGATATTATTGCGCGTGTTCAGAAAAAAATGACGCATGCAGGGACAGATCTCGCTCATTGCAGGATCATCATGCGGACTGTAGCTTTAAAGACCGTCAAAAAGGGCTCACAAACAGAGAACTTGATGTCTTATTAAATTTCTACCGGGGCATGTCGGTAAATAAACAGTGCAAAAAATTTGGGCTGACGAATAAAACGGTATATACACATCGCAAGGCCGGTTTAAGAAAGCTGCAATTAATCCAGTTGTGGTATAAAAATTCTCAGGGTTTTTCTGCGTCAGGGAGTGGGGAACGGCAGGGCAAAATAGAATCACTGTCCAGTACTGAGGTGGATGTCTTTAATGCGCTGCTTAAAAGGGAGATATTTCCTGCGTATCAAATCATCACCGATGAAAATAAAAAAGGTGTTGGGTTTGAGATTTTATTACGCTGGAACAAGAACGGTAAAATTATCAAGCCTGCCCATTTTCTTACCGGGGTGAAAAATCGTGAGCTATGGTTGAATATCACGGCGCTGGTGCTGCATGCCGCTGTTTCTGGCATCAACAAATATAACGGGAAATATTATTTTTCGGTGAATATACCGCCGGAACTCGCGGCCGGAAATGCCTTGCCCGAGATGGCCAAAAAAGCCATCAAGATGCTGCTCAAACCCCAGTGGGCCGGGAACCTGGTCTTTGAATTTGCTGAAGATATTGATGTGACCAAAGATAAAACCATCCCAGAAACCATGCGTCGCCTGCGCAGTACGGGGTGTCGGTTATTCCTGGATGATTGCT
Source organism: Enterobacter cloacae subsp. cloacae ATCC 13047 (assembly GCF_000025565.1). Classification (NCBI taxonomy): domain Bacteria; kingdom Pseudomonadati; phylum Pseudomonadota; class Gammaproteobacteria; order Enterobacterales; family Enterobacteriaceae; genus Enterobacter; species Enterobacter cloacae. Next base: position 2,105,179 of record NC_014121.1, on the reverse strand, counting down.
TCTCCAGCCATCAAACCATGTTTCCGGTGAGGCAGGTTCATTTTGATGGTTTAAAGCTTGACCGGGATATTGTCGGAAAGTTTGTCGCTAATGATAATGATTACAAACTTATCAAAGCGATTCAGATATACAGTGACATGACCGGCAGCGAATGTATTGCAGAGGGGGTGGATAGCGAAGAGAAATTTGAAAAGCTGGTGGCGTTAGGCGTAAAAAGTTTCCAGGGATATTATCTTTCCCACGCCGTGAAGGAAGAGGAGTTAGATCGCATGGTAAGATTGTTTAGCTAATAAAATAAGGCCCCGTGGGGCCTGAGATTATTTACGGCCGAGTAACAGGCCCAGAACAATACCCACTGCACCAGCTGCAATCAGGCCGGTTAACGGGTTATTTCTGACTGCCTCAGTGACATCAGAAACGGCATCACTGGCCTGCGCAGCATATTTTCGTGCTGCCCCTTTCACCTGATGTTTAGGGGAGTCAACGAATTCACCAAACTGCTGCTGAGCAGAGCCCGTCAGTTCGTCGAGTTTATTTTTGGCTTTATCACCAGCATACTGTGCGTTTTTATCAGCGTCGAAATCAGACATTGTTACCTCCTTTTGTGGATAATTAAAGGATAGCCGCTATTTCAACATCTGAGAGCCGTAATGCGGATTCTGGCGCGTTTTAGGATATGTCTCCCTTCGCGCCGCCTTACTCGTCAGACTCGTCTTTGCCGTAAAACAGTTTGCCAATTTTGATGAGAGGACGCCCCTGCGACTTACGGTGAAGGTTGCTGTCACGCAGGGAATATACGCATCCGCAGTACTCCTGCTGATAAAACTGTTCGCGCTTGCTGATCTCAATCATCCGCGACGATCCGCCTTGTTTGCGCCAGTTATAATTCCAGTAGACCATGCCCGGATAGTGGGCTGCCGCGCGCTGACCGCAGTCGTTAATCTGCTGCATATTCTTCCAGCGCGAGATGCCAAGGGAGCTGCTGATCACACTGAAGCCATTTTCCGCCGCGTATAACGCCGTGCGTTCGAAACGCATATCGAAACACATGGTGCAGCGGATCCCACGCTCAGGCTCCCATTCCATCCCTTTTGCGCGTTCAAACCAGTTGTCCGTATCGTAATCCGCATCAACAAAGGGCACGCCGTGTTTTTCCGCAAAACGAATATTCTCTTCCTTACGGATGAGGTACTCCTTTTGCGGGTGGATATTGGGGTTATAGAAGAAGATGGTGTAATCAATGCCCGAGGCCTGAATGGCCTCCATTACCTCGCCGGAGCAGGGCGCGCAGCAGGAGTGCAGCAGCAGTTTGTCAGCGCCGTTTGGCAGGGTAAGTTGAGGACGAATGAAGGGGGCTGTGCTCATGGTATTCAACAATATGTTAATGAAATTTATGGAATTGTAGCATAGATCCCGCACAGCCGGGATCTCTGCACAGCGCGCGCCGTTTACCCGGCAAATTTCAGCAGCGCTTCTCCATCCAGGCGATAGCGCACCCACTCGGACTGCGGGAGCGCGCCAATGCTCAGGTAGAAGTCGATTGCCGGCTGGTTCCAGTCCAGTACGCTCCATTCCAGACGACCACACTGGCGTTTTACGGCGAGCTGCGCGATATGCTTCAGCAAGGCTCTTCCCGCGCCTTTACCGCGATAATCCGGGGATACATACAGGTCTTCCATATAGATACCGTTGCGGCCAAGCCAGGTTGAATAGCTGGTGAAGAACACGGCATAGCCAGCGATCTTACCTTCATACTCCGCGATCAGCGCTTCGGTTTTACTGTCTGCGCCAAAGAGGGTTTCGCGGATCTCGTCCGGCGTGGTGATCACTTCTTTCGGCGCTTTTTCATAGACCGCCAGCTCATAAATCATGGCGTAAATGGCCGCCGCATCCTCGGGGCGGGCCTGACGAATGGTAATGCTCATGGTTGTTCCTGCATGTTTTGCGATTGATGGCGCTAAGCATACGGAGTATTGTCCGAAGAATTAAGTGCAATGAAATCAACAAATGATGAATATTATGCATCCGGCCCTGAGACGCCTTGATTTAAACCTGCTGCCCGTTTTCGACGCCATTTACCGTCACCGTTCGGTTCGCCTGGCCGCCGATGAGTTAGCGATGAGCACATCGGCACTGAGCCATGCGCTGTCACGTTTGCGAACGACGCTGAATGATCCGCTATTTTTCCGGGAAGGGCATCGCATGTCACCCAGCGTATATGCCATACAGCTCGCGCCGTCCATTGCTTCTGCTTTGTCGTTTCTTAATCATGAGCTTACCCCGCAGCCGGAGTTTGAAGCGGCCAAAAGTAGCGAGAGCCTGCACATTGCGATTACAGATTTTACCGCGCTTTGTATATTCCCGGCCCTGATGCACACGTTGCAGGATGCCGCGCCGGGTTTGCGTTTTGAACTGCGTTATCTGCCGCACAGCCCGGCGCTGACGGAGCTGCTGGCAGGCGAAGTGGATCTGGCGCTCGGTTTCAGCACGGCGGAGGAGATCCGCCATCCTGAACTGGAGGAGATAAGCTGGTTTGAAGATGAGTATGTGGTCATCAGCAACGCAAGCCGGACACGTCTGACGCTGGAGGATTATCTCGCGGCCCGCCATCTGGTGGTCACCCCCTGGAATGAGAAGCAGGGCGTGCTGGATTTACGCCTGGAGGAGCTCGGCTATACCCGGCACATTGCAATCAAAACCCCGTCAATGCTCAGCGCGCCGTTTATCGTTGCGCAAAGCGATCTGCTGATGGCCATTCCCCGGTATGCAGCCGAAAAGCTGAAGGCGGCAGTGGATATCAACATTTTTACCTTACCGTTCTCCATTCAAAAATTTGACGTGAAAATTTACTCCCATAAACGCAGCGGTCAGCGGGGCGCAACCCGCTGGCTGAAAGAAGAGTTGCAAGCGCTGGCGCAACAGGGTGATAAATGATTAATGAATATATTGTCTGAAATATGAACGCGCGCCTGCCGCAAGTCATTGGCAGGCGCGCGGGGGCCGTAACTGATAGGGTTTCAGTTAGTATCTCAGTAAAATATATGTTAAGCATGCGGTCCCTGTAACAGGGGGCAGCGGATCCAAAAGTTAACTTATTAAATGACTAGCTATCGCGGGGCACTCTTATTATCAAAGGGGTTGTCTCAAATCCGTGCGGGCATTTGCGCGCATTGCAATGCTCAGCGTATGAGCAGTCTTCAGAATCCAGGTTTTTATTAAAAGGACAGGCCATTTTGTTTTTTATTTCGTCCCACAGGTTCTCATTGTATGGCGAGACGTTATAAAGGGATATTTGGTTGAACACGCCATTTACAAAAATTCCATTTTTTGTTGTATGTATTCTGTCTCCGGGCAAAAGATAGATGTCACTCTCGTACCAAATTATTAATCTTAATAATTTCAAACCAACAATGTGCGAATAAACGATTCCTGTGTTAGGGCAAATGACAGAACTTAATACTCGCCACGACATCATACTCTTCTCCATAAGATATTTTTACCTGGATTTAGGTTTAGCACGTGATCAGACATCGATCAATCTTGTAACTCATTGATATTGATCGTTATTTTAAGGTGTTTTGATTTTTCTCTATATATAACAATGGCTTGCGCAATATGGTTTCGATAATTATTTTGAATTATATATCTTACATCAAAGAGGAGTGGTTTGATTTTGACCGTTTACAGATTCTGAACGCCAAAAAATAAGATTTCGTAGAAGCCTTTATTATTAAGGAAAATTTAATCATGGCGGAAACCATTTCATTTCAACCTGTTACCAGGTTTAAGGTTTAGAAGGTTTTTTGAATTATTATCAATGCTGCTTATCGATTCCAGCGAATAAAGGGTACTGGTGACGCTTTTTTTTGGCTTAGCCATAGAAAATGGCTTAATTCGAATGTAGAGGCCAGCATTTCAAAGAGAAATTATTCAGAATTACTTATGTATGATAATGCGATTCAAGAGCCTGTTGAGGCGAACAACGCTATCAATCTCTGCTTAGAACCGGCTTCAGCAGTTAAAGAAACTGATGAAGCTATAGCCGCTCATGTCACTGAAAAAAATCGCTGCCACGGGGCGCTCAGGAGTTATTTGCGTGAGTGTGAAATTATCAGCATGAGTCTGGAACGGATGCGCCAGCTAGGGTGTTAAAGGCGTTAAGTTGCTCGTTATGGCCAGGCTGGCAGATTTCAGCAGTGACGAAGGGGGTTGCTGGCCGTCGGTTGAAACGATAGCCCGGCAGATCGGGGCTGGGCGCAGCTCTGTTGCGGGGACCATTGGCGAACTGGAAAAAAGCGGCTGGCTTAAGCGTACAGAACGACGCAAAGGACATCGTAGCGCCACTAATTTGTATACGCTGAATGTTGCTAAGCTTAAGCAAAGCGCAGCCGAGACCTACAATTCTCAACCTCCAGTTTCTTAGTATCCAGAATCTGGAAGCTCAAGCTTAGCCCCGGCGGGTTCTCAGCCTCCAGTTTCTGAACATCCAGAAAACATACAAAAAAGGGGTTCTGAGTATCCAGAAACTGTAGAGGCTCATCAGTATTAGATCCATCAGATATAAAACCTTCTTCGTTGGAAAATTCTTGCGAATCCGTCGATCAAGAAAAAACTCAGAAATTTCTTTCCCGTCATCCTGAAGCGGTGATTTACCCCCTCCGGAAAATCCTGGGGTTCTCAATCCGATCTGGACTGCGCTCACTGGATTTTTGACCGACTTCACATGATGTACCCGACGCAACGCGAACCTAACCGTAACAGACAGACAAAACCGCGATGGGGATGGAGAATCTGACCCGGGCGAATAGCGAAGATTCCATATACGCGGTAAAGGGGAAGCGACCGCAACGGCAGGACGCTTCGATTATCCAGCACTTCTCAGCGCCACGATACGAGCATTCGCGTAAACCAGACTGCGTACGGGAAATGCTGGTGCGTCTGCTGGGCGATGTACCTCACATTGAATTATTTGCACGTTCAACTTCTAACAGTTTCGATGCATGGTGATCTTGACCCGCCATTTCCGGACAGCTTTTGTATCTTAAGTTAACGATGCCCGCTGCCGCCGGTATTCTCTCGGAGAGTGATATCCCAGCGCACTATGCGGGTGATTTTCATTGTAATGCGTGAACGCCGCTGCAAGGTTTCGCAGGGCTGTTCTCACATCCGGTTTCGGCATGAACGCGATATAGTCTTCCTTCATCGTCTTCACGAACCGTTCGGCCATGCCATTGCTCTGCGGGCTGCTCACCGCTGTTGTACATGGCTCCAGATTCAGCTCTTTGGCGAACCTCCGCGTTTCATGCGCGGTATATGCTGAACCGTTGTCCGTCAGCCACTGCACCGCTGTGTCGGGCAGCCTGTCGCCGAAGCGCTTTTCCACCGACCTCAGCATCACATCCTGCACGGTCGAACTGTCATAGCCTCCCGTGCTTGCTGCCCAGTCTATGGCCTCACGGTCGCAGCAGTCCAGCGCGAACGTTACCCGCAGTTTTTCGCCGTTGTCGCAGCCGAACTCGAAGCCATCTGAACACCAGCGCATATCGCTTTCTGCCACCGCTATCTTGCCCTTATGTTCACGCTTCGGTCGCTCTGGTTTGTGATGCAACAACAACAGGTTATGCTCGCTCATTATCCTGTAAAGCCGTTTGGCATTCACAGGTGGCTGTCCCTCTGTGCGACGTTGCTTGCGCAGGATGCCCCACACGCGTCGATAACCATAACTCGGCATATCGCTGATAATGTTGAGGATAGCCGACAGTATTTCTGCGTCTGCTTCTTCATTACGCCGGTTACAGCGCCTGTCCTGCCAGTCGGCCCAACGGTTAATCCGCAGTGACAGTTGCGCACGCGACACGCCCATGGTCCGGCTGACCATGGCTATTCCCCGTCCTTTGGCAACAAGGGCGCGTGCGCTATCCATTTTCGCGACTGACCGTACTCCACGGCTTCTTTCAGGATCTCAACTTCCATCGTCTTCTTGCCCAGAAGGCGCTGAAGCTCCCGGACCTGCTTCAGAGCAGCAGTAAGCTCAGAAGCAGGAACGACTTCCTCTCCAGCCGCAACGGCGGTGAGGCTGCCTTCCTGATATTGCTTCTTCCACTTAAACAGCAGGCTGGGCTGGATACCATGCAGGCGGGCGACATGGGAGACATTCATACCCGGCTCCATCGTCTGCTGGATAATGGCGATCTTCTCCTGAGGAGTTTTACGTTTACGGACTTCTTGCCCTAACAGGATCCCGGTCATCTCAAAATTGGTGTTAGTGTTAGACATATATTCAAGCCTATCTCTTATCTGGAGATACAGCTACTGTCTGGTGTTTCAGGGGGCTACATCAAGTTTCGATGCATGGGGAAATCAGTGCGATAGTCCTGCTGTGGCATTATGTCCAGCTCATAGCGTTCAGGTCTATGATTAAATGAATACGAATTTTACTTCGAGCATTGCTTGGAATTAAATTTGACTTAGGGAGGGTGGAGGGGATCCACAACATTAATGGTTTGTTTTTATACAGATTTTTTCAAAGAGGTTGTGAAAATGTGTGTCAGTGCGCGAAAAGAGAAGATTAAAGGTGTTACAATCTCTCAACAATAAATCACTTCCCCCTCTATTGCTATGGCTAATAAACAGTATCTTAAAGGAAAAAAAGTCCTACCTCACACACGTAATCAGGTTAAGAAAGCTGGCGAAGCCATTCGTAAGAACGAAGGTGATATTGCTGCTGCGACAGAAATAATTCGAGACTATCGTGCTTCTCATTTGTATCCATTAACAATTATTAAAAATTTGGTATAGCGACATACCAGAAAAATCAATGAGGAAGCTGTAATTGCTAGGAGACTAAAGCGATTACCAACAATAATTGATAAACTTACAAGGAAAACCCTTGATGGGGTTAATCCAAATAGTATGTCAGTTGTAAGAATGAATGATATTGGTGGTTGCCGAGTTATAGTTGACAATAAAACAGAATTGCTAACGCTAAATGACTCTTTAAATAATAGTAAAACGTTACACAAAACTATAAGAGTGCGTGATTATCTTGAATCTCCCAAAACAACAGGATACCGTGGTATACATAGAATCTATGAGTGTTATGCTCATGCTGATTCTCATGATTGGAAGGGGTTTAAAATTGAGGTGCAGCTTCGTACTGTTTTACAGCACTTATGGGCAACAACAATTGAAGTTGTTGACCTTTGCGAAGGGAAAGCGTTAAAAACAAATCCATTCGAGGCTGATCAAAGGTGGACTGAATTCTTTTTTATTATGAGTGAATTTTTTGCTGAAGATGATGGTTTTATAGTTCTCGATAATACAAAAAAAAGTCATTATAAAAAAAGATTGCAGGCGCTAAATAATGCAATTGGGGCATACAATAAGTTGGCTTCGTTCAAAGCTGTGTTTTCGACGAAAGACATAGATGAAAGATCAACTGGAAAGAGTTTTGTTGTATTGATTATCGATGAAAGTAATAAAAGGGTTTCTTATACCTTTTATAGTGAAACTCAAAAAAAGGACGCAATACGAAAATATAATAGTGAAGAGAGGGATGGCGGGAAAAATGTCTTGTTAGTCCAAATGGATGACATAAAAAATATTAAAAGTGCCTATCCTAACTATTTAATTGATACAAGTGAGTTCCTAAGGAAATTTGATACTTACACCAAGGCTACATACTGGATAAATCCAATCCCTCCGCGGGGTTAGATGCACCAGATATTTTTTTATTAAAGGTTTGAGTCTGGTGGCCGATAATAAAGTTTCAGTTTATCAAAATGATGAGGTGTATTAATGGAAAACGAAATTTTAGAAGCTTTAAAGAAAATACATGACAATCATGAGAAAACAGCGGGCAGCCGCTTACCGTATTTCGATATTTCACTTGACAAGTTACTGTTTCAATTGGGGTTGGATGAAAGCGCATATCATGAAAACCTTTATGCAGCACTTGAGTCTCTTGAAGAGCAAGGTTTGATCTATGATCAAAGTACAAGTAATGGGGGATTTGGCCGAATGATTGGTACCGATGATGAAATCTCTCATAGCATTGCAACGAAAATCCGCTTAGCACATTAATGTTCTATAAAAATTATATTGCATTTCATATTATATCGAAATTTTGTTGAGAAAAAAGGATTTGGTTTAATAGCTAGCAAGTTATGATATTTAGAAATATTGAAAAATATATTCGAAACCCGTATAAGCGGGTTTCTTTTTTAATAGCACAAGTTGCTAATTTAACAATGTCGACATATTTGGAAAAAATTTTTTGTATGGCTTTGCTCAATTCAATTCAATTCAATTCATTAAAAAATATTTTAAGCAAAACTAATTAATGGTCTAAGCATTTTTAAATTTCTCTGATGTCTCCAATATATACTCTGTGATTATATACAGTATAGTTGTCACTAACGGGAGATTTCATGCACACTTCTGACGATGTGATACCCGGCGCAGTTGGGCATACTAGCCCTGTATTGGTCTCTATCTCGAATGTGGTCGGATAAGGGAGGCTGGTCTCAACTGGTTCCATATAAATTCGCGACTATTGGCGCGAAGCAGAATATCAAGGTCTATAAGGGTAAAGCAGGGTATTTCAAAATTGAATCGAGCTAAGCAAAAGAGCAAATTTGGGGGCAAAACGTAGTTGGGGGCAATTTGGGGGCAGTAAAAAGTCTCTTTATCTCCGGTAGTGTCTTTTCGCTATGCTGGGTAAAAGCATGATAACCATAGAAAACATACTGTTTACATAATGTTGCTTTAAGGGGTACCATACCCCCCTATAGTATCAGGAGGCCGTATGCCGCACTCACCCGAAGATAAAAAACGTATCCTCACTCGCGTTCGTCGCATTCGGGGCCAGGTTGATGCCCTTGAACGCGCGCTGGAGTCGGGCGACCCCTGTCTGGCCATCCTGCAGCAAATTGCCGCCGTGCGCGGTGCTGCCAATGGCCTGATGGGCGAAATGGTCGAAATTCACCTCAAAGATGAGCTGGTAACGGGGGAAACCACGCCGGATCAGCGAGCCGTGCGCATGGCAGAAGTCGGCCATTTACTGCGCGCTTATCTAAAATAAACCCACACACCACACAATAAGGGAAGACACTATGAAATCTCGCGCAGCCGTCGCATTTGGCCCTGGCCAGCCGCTCAAAATCGTTGAAATCGACGTTGCACCGCCGAAGAAGGGCGAAGTGCTGATCAAAATTACCCATACCGGGGTGTGCCATACCGATGCCTTTACGCTGTCGGGCGACGATCCGGAAGGCGTTTTCCCGGCGGTGCTCGGCCATGAAGGGGGTGGTGTGGTGGTGGAAGTGGGCGAAGGCGTGACCAGCCTGAAGCCGGGCGACCACGTAATCCCGCTCTACACCGCAGAATGCGGCGAGTGTAAGTTCTGTAAATCCGGTAAGACCAACCTCTGCCAGGCGGTTCGCGCCACCCAGGGCAAGGGGCTGATGCCGGACGGTACCACCCGTTTCTCCTACAACGGCGAGCCGGTTTACCACTACATGGGCACCAGCACCTTCAGTGAATACACCGTTTGCGCGGAGATCTCACTGGCGAAGGTGAACCCGCAGGCGCCGCTGGATAAAGTCTGTTTGCTGGGCTGCGGCGTCACCACCGGGATTGGTGCAGTACACAATACGGCGAAAGTGAAAGAGGGCGACACCGTGGCGGTGTTCGGTCTTGGCGGGATTGGTCTGGCGGTGATTCAGGGCGCGGTCCAGGCGAAGGCCGGGCGGATCATCGCGGTGGATACCAACCCGGAGAAATTCAATCTGGCGGGTGAAATGGGCGCGACCGATTTCGTGAACCCGAAAGATCACGAAAAACCGATTCAGGAGGTCATTGTTGAGATGACCGACGGCGGCGTGGACTTTAGCTTCGAATGTATCGGCAACGTGAACGTGATGCGTTCCGCGCTTGAATGCTGCCACAAAGGCTGGGGCGAGAGCATTATCATCGGCGTGGCCGGTGCGGGCCAGGAGATCAAAACTCGTCCGTTCCAGCTGGTAACCGGGCGCGTATGGCGTGGCTCAGCGTTCGGCGGCGTGAAAGGGCGCACGCAGCTGCCGGGGATGGTTGAAGATGCGATGGCCGGGAAAATCCAGCTTGATCCGTTCATTACCCACCGTTTACCGCTGGAGCAGATCAACGAGGCGTTCGATCTGATGCATGAAGGTAAATCCATTCGTACTGTTATTCATTTCGGCGACAAGTAACTCTTCTGCCAGCGGTTTTTCGCCGCTGGCGTTTCTTTAATAATCTTCTCTAAAGTGTGACCAGTGCGGCGTTTTTAGCCGTAATCTAAATCTCAGCCGTGCCGATGACTATTTAACAGGCGTGTTTTTACGCATCTTACCTACAAGAGAGTCGACGGTCATGGACAACACTACTTCGATGCCAGCGCAGCGCAAGCTGGGCTTCTTGCATCACATCAGGCTGGTTCCGCTGTTTTCCTCCATTCTCGGTGGCATTATTCTGCTATTTGCCTTGAGCGCAGGTCTGGCGGGGTATTTCCTTTTACAGGCCGACACCGATCAGCAGGATGTCACGTCTGAAATTCAGGTGCGTATGGGGCTGTCGAATAGCTCAAACCATCTGCGAACCGCGCGTATCAATATGATCCACGCCGGGGCGGCGAGCCGTATCGCGGAAATGGATGCGATGAAGCAAAACATCGCTGAGGCGGAAAAACGGATCAAACAGTCTCAGGAAGGGTTTAATGCCTACATCAATCGCGCGGTTCGTACGCCTGAGGATGAAGCGCTGGATGCCGATCTGAAAACACGCTATGACGCCTATATCGCAGGCCTGCAGCCGATGCTTAAGTTTGCTAAAAACGGCATGTTTGAAGCCATCATTAACCATGAAAACGAAAGCGCCCGCCCGCTGGATGATGCCTACAACGCCGTGCTGCTGAAGGCGATAAAGATCCGCACCGAGCGCGCGAACGCCCTGACGGTTAAGGCACACAGCCGCACCCAGCTGGGTCTGATGTTTATGGTGGGCGCGTTTGCCCTGGCGCTGGTGCTGACGGCCATGACCTTTGTCGTGCTGCGTCGCACGGTTATCACCCCGTTGCAGCGCGCCGCGAAACGCATTGAAAATATCGCCAAAGGCGACCTCACCATGCCGGACGATGTGGCCGGACGCAGCGAAATTGGCCGCCTGACGCGCGACCTGCAAACCATGCAGCACTCGCTGGAGAACACCGTTGGAACCGTGCGTCAGGGGGCGGAAGAGATCTATCGTGGCACCAGCGAAATCTCCGCAGGCAACACCGACCTCTCTTCCCGTACCGAGCAGCAGGCGGCTGCCATTGAGCAGACGGCAGCCAGCATGGAGCAGCTCACCGCAACGGTGAAACAGAACGCCGATAACGCGCACCATGCCAGTAAGCTGGCGGAAGATGCCTCCGGTAAAGCCAGCCGTGGCGGCCAGATGGTCTCCGGGGTGGTTAAAACCATGGGCAATATCTCCACCAGTTCGAAGAAGATTTCCGAAATTACCGCCGTGATTAACAGTATCGCCTTCCAGACCAATATTCTGGCGCTTAACGCGGCGGTAGAAGCGGCGCGTGCGGGTGAGCAGGGGCGCGGGTTTGCCGTGGTGGCAAGCGAAGTTCGTACTCTGGCAAGCCGCAGTGCGAATGCCGCCAAAGAGATCGAAAGCTTGATCAACGAATCCGTTTCGCTGATTGACCAGGGCTCGGGTGAGGTCGTCGCCGCCGGTAATACCATGAATGAAATCGTCGAAGCGGTTAAACGCGTGACGGACATTATGCTGGAGATCGCCGCCGCGTCTGATGAACAGAGCCGTGGTATTGAGCAGGTGAGCCAGGCGATTTCTGAGATGGATAAAGTGACCCAGCAGAACGCCTCGCTGGTGGAAGAAGCTTCCGCCGCGGCGGCGTCGCTGGAAGAACAGGGCGCGCGTCTGACCGAGGCGGTGGGTGCGTTTCGACTGAGCGGCGCGAAGCAAGGCCGGGCGGCAACGTCTGCGCCAGTGGCGAAGAATGCGCCGCTGCGTCCGGCGGCAGCGGTTTCCGGGGATAACTGGGAGACGTTCTGAGTGGCGTGTTGTGTCGGGTGGCGGCTTCGCCTTACCCGACCTACAAATAAAAAGGGACCTTTCGGTCCCTTTTTTCATCGCTTACTTTTTATCGGGTAACGCATACGCGATAACGTAATCACCGCGATCCGGTGACTGGCGGGCGCCGCCAGCGTTAATGACGATGTACTGTTTACCGGTTTTCGGTGAAACGTAGGTCATTGGCCCGGACTGGCTGCCGACCGGCAGACGGTCTTTCCAGATCTCTTTTCCGGTGGCGGTATCGAACGCGCGCAGGTAGAAATCCTGAGTGCCGGCAAAGAACAGCAGGCCAGACTGGGTGGAGAGTGACGCGCCAAGGGGTGGCATCCCGATAGGGATCGGCATATGCATGCGAATACCCAGCGGGCCGGTATCTTCCACGGTGCCCACCGGAACCTGCCACACCAGCTTGCCGGATTTCAGGTCAACCGCGGACATCGTGCCAAACGGCGGTTTCTGGCATGGAATACCCAGCGGTGACAGGAAACGCTCGCGCATGGCGCCGAACGGCGTGCCGTCCATGGGCACAATACCCATCTCAATCCCGCTGGCGTCTTTCGCCACGCTGGCGCGCGGTACCATGTAGTTGGCCAGTCCCAGGCGCATATCGTTGACGAACATCAGCCCGTTGTTCGGATCGACCGAGACGCTGCCCCAGTTCATCCCGCCCAGTGAGCCAGGGAACTGCAGAGAACGATCGAGACCCGGTGGGGTAAAGACCCCCTGATGGCGCATCTCTTTAAACTGAATCCGGCACAGCAGCAGGTCGACAGGCGTCGCGCCCCACATGTCGGACTCGGTCAGAGTCTGGTTGCCAATCATCGGCATACCGACGGAATACGGCTGTGTCGGGGAGTAGCGTTCGCCCTGCACGTTACCCGCCGGGACCGGACGTTCTTCCACTTTCGCCACCGGTTTGCCGGTTTCGCGGTTGAGCATAAAGATCATGCCCTGTTTACTGGTCTGCACCAGTACCGGCGTGGTTCCGCCTTTACCGTCTGGCAGATCGTACAGCAGCGGTTGAGAAGGCAGATCGAAGTCCCACAGGTCGTGATGGGTGGTCTGGAAATGCCAGCGGACCTGGCCGGTGGTGGCGTCAACGGCAACGATGGAGGAGCTGTATTTATCATCCAGCGCGGTGCGTTCTCCGGCCCAGAAATCTGGCGTGGCGTTACCGGTTGGCAGGTAAATCAGGTTCAGTTTTGCGTCATAGGACATTGCAGACCAGACGTTCGGTGTACCGCGCGTGTAGGTCTGGCCTTCCGGCGGCAGGCCGGTCAGGTCCGGATTACCCGGGTCCCACGCCCAGGCCAGTTTACCGGTATGAACGTCATAGGCGCGCACCACACCCGGCGGTTCGCCGGTGGAGAAGTTATCCGCCACGCGTCCGCCGACCACCACCACGTTTCCTGCCACCAGCGGCGTGGAGGTTTGCTGATAGTAGCCCGGTTTAATCTCACCCATACCCACGCTCAGATCCACGGTACCTTTGTCACCAAAGTCTTCGCAGGCTTTACCGTTATCGGCGTTGATGGCAATCAGGCGGGCATCGGTGGTGGGCAGGAACAGACGGCGCGGACAGGCGGCGGGCTGCGCATCTGTCTGTGACGTTGTCACGTCTTGTGAATCTTCAAAATAGCCCAGCCCACGGCAGCGCTGCCAGTTCGGGGCCGTGGCTTTGGCGTCGTAACGCCACTTCTCTTTCCCGGAATCTACATCCAGCGCCAGCACTTTGCTGTACGGCGTACATACGTAGAGCGTGTCGCCAATCTGCAGCGGCGTGTTCTGGTCTTCCGCACCGGAGCCATTGCTCTGGGGGATATCCCCGGTATGGGCAACCCACGCGACTTTCAGCTCGTTAACGTTCTGCTTGTTAATCTGGTCAAGGGCCGCAAAACGATCCCCGTGGGTGGTGTTACCCCAGTGTTCCCAGTTCTTCTGCTGTTCGCCAGCCGCGACCGGTTTCACCGGCACCGGCTCATTCGCCGCCACCAGCGTTTGAGGTTTGAACATCCAGCCCAGGCTGACCAGCATTGCCACGGCGAGCAGCGCAGCCACGCCAAAGGCCGGGCCTTTTTTCACCGGCGTCGCACGGTTTGCCGCACGCAGGAACGGCCAGACGAGGGCACACAGGAATGCCAGAACCGCAAAGGTGAAGAGGCGTGAGAAGAGCGGCCAGAAATCCCAGCCGGCATCGCTTACCGCCCAGAACAGCGACGCGATAAACGCGATGCCATACAACACAATCCCGCTGCTGCGGTTGATGAAAATCAGGATCGCGGCAATCACCATTACCACGCCCATGATCAGGAAGTATCCACTTCCGCCTACGGTGACGAGTTTAAAACCCAACCCGCCAACGGCCAGACCGACGATCGCCATCAGTCCGGCAAGGAGCCACTGCAGGATACGGGGTATCCCACGTGGCGCGCTGCCAAATGCCATCTCTTTCTCCTTAAGATCCCCCGCTGCTCAGCACGATAACGTGCCGGAAGTGTACCAGGTGGGTAATAAATGCAGTGGGAATAATGATTAATACGCTTGAATTCGGGGTTTATAAAACATTTACGAACCATCTGGTGAATTCGTCGCTATGATAAAACTGTTAAATTGTTTTGCGCAATTGTTAATAAATGATTTCGCATTAAATGATTAGAACGCAGGAATGACCCTCGCCCCGGGGGGAGAGGGTCAGGGCAAGGGGAAAGGAATCAGGCAGGCATCGATTTACGTATCGCGCTCAGCAGCGTTTGTGCACCTGAGGAGAGCGGCGTATCAACGCGGGTTATAATGCCAATCGGTTCGCCGGCGCCGGGCGAGGTCACCGGCAGTGCGGTGAGCGTGCCCTGGCGTAAATCATCTTTGACCGCGCCGGAGGGGACGAACCAGACGTAGTCATAATCCACGGTAAGCTGGCGTGACAGGGAGGCGGACAGGGTTTCAATACAGCCTGTCGGCAGCGTACAGCCCTGCATCTGCAGTAACGTTTCGGCATTTTGCCGTGGAACCGTACCTTTTGGTGACACGACCACCGGCCACTCCATCACCCGGCTTAGGGTAACCGTATCCTGCAACAGAGGATGGTTGGGGCGTACCACCAGCTTCAGGGATTCCAGGAACAGCAGCTCATAATTCAGACCCACCATCAGTTCAGGATCTGACATCCGTCCGATACCCAGATCCAGCTCGCCGGATTTCAGCCCCGCAAGCAGCATGGTGTTATTCATGGTGGCGACCTGCAGGGTCGTATGTTTTTGCTGTTTGTGAAACTGACCGATCACCGGCGGTAGAATGCCCAGCGCCGCCGTGGGCAGGGCACCCACACGGACAATCTCGTGCGTCTGCTCTTCTTTACGGTTTAGCGCCTGTCCGGCGGTATTGAGCGCATCAAGCACTTTTACTGCATGGGTCAGAAACTGCTCGCCGACCAGGGTCAGTTGTGCGCCCAGACGGCCGCGATCGAACAGACGGGCACCGGTCAGTTGTTCCAGCTCGTTAAGCGTTTTTGAGAGAGCAGGCTGGCTCAGGTTAAGGGTTTCAGCCGCACGCCCCAGCGTTCCCTGTTGAGCGACGGCCACAAATGTATGCAAATGGCGCAAGCGTATGCGCTGACTGAACAGACCATTTTTTTCCATAGGCGATGTTAAAAACAGAGCGATGCGGGTGACAAGCTAAGTTGTTTAATTTTGATAACTTGATAGCAAAATATTTTTAACATTTGATCTGTTTGAGTTACAACATGTTTTTGGCGGGGGGCTGAACGTCCTTGTTCATTTATTGCACATTCGGGCAGGGAAACGTTAAATCACGCCATCACCGCCGTCGGAACACCATACCTGGCCGGTCGTAAAGGAACACTCATCTGACGCCAGCGTGACGTATAAAGGTGCAATCTCCACCGGCTGGCCCGGACGGCCCAACGGTGTGTCACCCCCAAACTGCTTCACTTTTTCCATCGGCTGGCCGCCGCTGGATTGCAGCACCGTCCAGTAAGGCCCGGGAGCCACGGCATTAACGCGAATGCCCTTCGGCCCCAGTTGTTTGGCAAGGGATTTGGTAAACACCGCCAGACAGGCTTTGGTCTGGGCATAGTCCAGCAGGACAGGGCTGGGTTTTACCGCCTGCACCGAGGAGGTGTTAATAATTGCCGCAGGGGCTTTCAGATGGCGAAGCGCCGCTTTGGTGATCCAGAACGGGGCATAAACGTTGGTTTTAAACGTGGCATCGAAATCTTCAGTAGTGAGTTCTTCCAGCGATTCCCGATACTGCTGGCGACCGGCGTTATTCACCAGAATGTCCAGCCCGCCAAGTTTAGCCACCGCTTCTTCCACCAGGTTCTGGCAGAAGGTTTCATCCCGGACATCCCCCGGCAGCGCGACGGCGTTGCGTCCTTCGGCCTTGATCAGGTCGATGACCTCTGCGGCGTCTTTCTCTTCTTCAGGCAGATAATTAATGGCGACATCGGCGCCTTCACGGGCGTAGGCAATGGCCACCGCGCGGCCGATACCGGAGTCACCGCCGGTAATCAGCGCTTTTTTGCCCGCCAGACGGCCGTGGCCTTTATAGCTCGTTTCCCCGTGATCGGGAACAGGTTGCATCTCAGAAGCCAGTCCTGGTGGCGTCTGCGGCTGTTCCGGGAAAGGGGGTTGCGGATAAGCGTTCGTACGTTGTTGAGTATCACTCATAGCTGACTCCTTAAGCCAATAGGTGAGTTAGGATGAAAATACAGCGTTAACGCTTCGCTGAGTTATTTCTGCAGATGATCGACACGCACCACGGAAGGCGATGACTTTTTATCAAGCGAACCGTTAATGCTGATCATCTGGTCTGGTTTGACTGTTCTGCCGTCAAAAACTGCTTTTGGGATAATAACGTCGATTTTTCCGGATTTATCCTGAAATACATACTTATCGCCGCTACCGTCAATAAGGTTGCCGCGCAGTGAAATGGTCGCGCCATCATGCATTTGTTTCGCCTGGTCGATGGTCATAATACGGGCATCATCCGTGCCGCGATAACCGCTATCCAGCGCATGCGGAGGAGGCGGCGCTTCACCCTTTTGTAACCCGCCGTTATTATCAGCCCATGCGGTTGGCACCATAAATATTAAAAAAGCGGAAATAAGTGATAATTTCATCTGATATCCTTCATTTAAGGTGTCTTGACTTATTAAGTATTGTTGCTATTCCTTTATGTGGCAAATGTGATAAGTCTTAAAAACATTCGCCATACAAAACAGAACGTTTGGTAAATTAGCGAAACGGTGATAGCTACCATGAATGATAAAAATGAAAAGTTACCCGGGATAAATGAGAGTTATCGCTTGCTAAGGTTTGAATATGCATTTCGCCAGGTCGGATTTATTGTGTTACTGAGTATTATCATCGCAGCGATTGCCGGTCTGTTTTCAAGTGGGATAGTGAGTGACACGGAGAAAACCAATTCTGCAAAAAACCTGACCCTCAACTATGAGCGCTTTGCGCGTCGGCAAACGGAGTCGCGACTTCAGCTGACCTTTCCAGTCAACAGCGAGGGCAAATACACCGTGAGCATGACCAGCGAGAGCAGCGACGCCTACGAGCCGGGCAGCGTCTGGCCGCAGCCAGACAGCATGTACAGCCGCGGGAACACGCTCTATTTTGTCTATAATCATCTTGATAAATCGCCACATTTTTCGGTCTGGCTGTTCATTACCTCGACCAGAGGCGGTAAATGGCACAACGTCATTCGTGTAAACAACCTGCCGGATATTCCTTTCTGGCAATTTATTTACCCTTAGGAGGCTGCCATGGATATGGTTTTTAGGGCGTTGGCGATTTACCTGTTTCTGGTGGTGGTCTTCAAAGTGGCCGGACGACGTGCGTTGCTGCAGATGACCAGCTTTGACCTTATTCTCCTGTTAATTATCAGCGAAGCAACCCAGCAGGCCCTGCTGGGGGAGGATTTTTCGGTCACGGGCGCAATGATAACCATCACCACGCTGGTGGTTGTGGATATTATTTTTGGACTGATGAAAAAGTATTTTTCGCCGGTGGAGAATATCCTGGATGGCACGCCGGTAATTCTGGTTGAGAACGGCGTGCCCTTAGCAGATAAACTCAAAAAGGTCGATGTTTCATGTGATGATATTCTGGTTTCAGCCCGGCAGAATAATGGTATTACAAAGTTAAGTGAAATTAAATATGCCATTCTGGAACGCAATGGCCATATTTCCATTATTCCTGAGAAAAAATGAGAGGCCTGATGATGAGCAATCTATACCACGACAACACCATTACCGTGGCTGAACTGACCAAAAAACTGGCGAGCAGGTTAATCGATGCAGGGCTTCGCTTAACAACCGCAGAATCCTGCACCGGCGGGAAGCTTTCGGTGGCGCTCTGCGCGGAAGAGAACACTGCCGATTTTTATGATGTGGGGCTGGTCGTCTTCAGCGATAGCGCGAAGGAGAGGATCCTGGGCGTAAGCCCGGAAACCCTCGCGCGGTTTACCGCCGTCAGTGAACAGACCGTCACCGAGATGGCGGCCAGCATCCGCGACATTGCCCAGGCCGATGTCAGTATCGCCATCAGCGGCTATGCCGGGCCGGAAGGGGGAGAAGACGGCACGGCGGCGGGGACCGTGTGCTTCGCCTGGAATATTGGCGGAAAGACGGAAACGAGCAGGGTGCTCTTTTCCGGCGACTGTCAGGACGTGGTGGAAAAAGCGGTGCATTACTCGCTGGCTGAATTAGTGACGAAATTATCGGGCTGAAATAACGCGGAGGTTTTATGGCTGTGATGGTCATTACTGGCGGGACGGCGGGCGTGGGGAAAGCCACGGCGCTGCATTTTGCAAAAGCGGGCTACGATGTGGGCATTATAGCGCGCGAGGAGACAAGCCTGCACTCGACCCAGGAAGAGCTACGCCGTTTTGGCGTCAATGCGTTGGCCGTGCAGGCGGATGTGGCCGACAGTCAGGCGGTGGTGGATGCCGCCAACGAAATTGAGTATCGCCTTGGGGCGATTGATGTGTGGGTCAATAATGCCATGGGGGCGGTGCTGGCGCCGTTTCGGACCATGACGCCGGATGAATTTCGCCGCGTTACAGAAGTCACCTACCTTGGCTACGTGAACGGTACCCGTGCCGCGCTGGAATTGATGGTGCCGCGCGATCGGGGCGTGATTATTCAGGTTGGCTCCGCGCTGGCCTACCGCTCCATTCCTCTGCAGTCCGCCTACTGCGGCGCCAAAGCCGCGATCCGGGGCTTTACCGATGCGGTGCGTACCGAGCTGATGCATGAGAACAGCCGGGTGCAGCTCGCCATGGTCCAGATGCCGGGGCTGAATACGCCGCAGTTTGAATGGGCACGGAATAAGTTTGCCTGGGCGATGCGCCCGGTTCCGCCGGTGTTTGAGCCGGAAGTGGCCGCGAGTGCCATTTTCAGGGTGGCGCAAAAACCGGTGCGCGAGCTGTGGGTGGGCAGCAGTACCATCCAGTCGATTGTCGGCCAGTTCCTCTTCCCCGGCTTTCTTGACCGTCTGATGGTTAAAAAGGCCTGGGAAGGGCAGATGACCGACACCCTGAACGCAGAAGACCGGCGGGATTATCTCGACCAGCCGGTCAACGACCTGCACAAAATCCACGGCCATTTCTCCGCTGAGGCGAAAACGCGCGCCAGCGCCGTCTCCTCTGGCGTGCCCGGGAAAGTGCTGCTGGGCTCCCTGGCCGTCGCAGGGATTGTGCTCACACGCCTGATGCGCGGCCGCAAAAAGTAGTCAGCGCAGCGCGCTACGGTTTGTCCAGAACCAGCGATAGCCGTAGCCGCCTATATTCAGCTCAACGGTTTTGCCGCAGACCAGCGCATCCTCGTAGCGTTTGTCTGCCAGACAGGCAGTCCAGGTGGCGTGGCGGATCCCTCTGGCGGTGAAGGTCACCGGTTTATCGCTGAAATTAACAAAGGTAAGAATGCTGCGATCTTCAGCCTCGTAGTAAATCCCCAGCACCGCATCATCATCGATGGCGATAAGATGAAACGGCGCCACGGCAATCTCCGGGAATTCAGACCGCGTGTTGGCGATATCGATAATCCGGTGCAGCAGCGAATTGCGGTGCAACAGCGAATCCGCCACGTTAATTTTCTGATAACGATAGGGCCCGTGGTCAATGATGGGCGCGATAAAGCTCTGCGGGTCTGCGTCAGAGAAGCCACCGCCCTGAGAGGGCGCCCACTGCATGGGCGTACGCACGGCGTAACGCTCTTCTAAATCCAGATCATCTCCCATGCCGATTTCATCCCCGTAGCGCATAACGGGCACCCCGGGCAGGGAGAACAGCACGGCGTGGCAGAGCGCCAGCCGCTTCTGGTCGCCGTTCAGCATCGGCGCCAGGCGACGGCGGATCCCACGCTGGTACACGTTCATCTCTTCATCCGGGGCGAACGTGTCGAGGACGAACTGTTTGTCCTTTTTACCGATCCCCTCCAGATCCAGCTCGTCGTGGTTACGCAACCAGTTGGCAAAGCAGCAGGAGTCTGGCGGGACGATCATTTTCTTCACCGCATTGCGCAGCGGGCGGGCGCTTTTCCTGGCCAGGCTCACGTAGAAATATTTATTAAGCCAGAAGTTAAGCACCAGATGCAGGCGGTCGTTATTGCCGAAATAGTCCTTGTAGGCTTCCACTTCTACGTCAACTTCACCGAGCAGGATCGCCTGCGGGTTATGTTGGGTAATCAGGCGGCGCAAGTGCTCCAGGATCCACAGCCCCTTTTTCTCGTCACCGCCTCCGGCCTGGGTGGTGAGATGCGACGCGGCGTCCAGACGGAATCCCGATACGCCGAGCTTAAGCCAGAAGAGGATAATGTTCTCTATCTCTTTAATTACCGCTGGTGAGGTGAGGTTGAGATCAGGCTCGTGGCGATAAAACATATGCCGGTAGTATTGACCCGCCTCGTCATCCCATGTCCAGATGCTCTTTTCCACGCCGGGGAACATCGGGGGCGTATCGTCATCGTCATTATCTGACCACAGGTAATAGTCGCGAAAGGGGGATTTCGGGTTGCGCCGGGCCTCCTGAAACCAGGGGTGGGCGTCCGACGTATGCTGGATCAACAGCTCGATAATGACCTGCATCCCCAGCTCACGTGCCTGCTCAATAAAAGCGATAATATCCGCCAGTTTGCCGAACCGGGGATCGACCTGCAGGTGGTCGCTGACGTCATACCCTTCGTCCAGAAAAGGGGTAAGGTAAAACGGAGTGATCCAGATTACTGTCGCCCCCATGCGGCGTATATAACGCAATTTGGCCGTTATTCCGGCGATGTCTCCGCAGCCATCGCCGTTTAAATCGTAAAACAGTGCCGTATCAATTTGATAAATAATGGCCCGTGTATGCCATCCTGCCATCCTGCACCTCAGTGGTAACCTTCTGTATCAGAAACTTTTCCCCGAAAGACGTAGTAACTCCAGGCGGTGTACACCAGGATCACCGGAATAATCAGTAACGTCCCCACCAGCATAAAGAGCTGGCTGGCGGGCGGGGCCGCGGCATCCCACAGGCTAATGCCCGGCGGAATAATGTTCGGCCACAGGCTGATGCCCAGTCCGCTAAAACCGAGGAAGATAAGCCCAAGCGTCAACAGGAACGGACGCGCGTGGCTGGCCGGGTTGCGGGTCAAGCGCCAGATCCACAGGCTAAATACGCCTACCAGCAGAGGCACCGGCAGGAACCAGAAGAAGTTAGGCAGGGTAAACCAGCGCTCGGCCACGTACTGCCAGCCGAGTGGCGTCCAGATGCTCACCACCGCGATGACGACAATCAGCGCCAGCAGCACGTGGCGGGTCAACTCGCGCATGCGGTTTTGCAGTGCACCTTCGCTTTTCATGATAAGCCACGTGGTGCCCAGCAGCGTATAGGCCACCACTAGCCCGATACCGCAGAACAGGTTGAAGGGGGTCAGCCAGTCGAGGGCAGACCCCACGTAGCGTCGGCCTTCTACTTCAAAACCGTTGATCACCGCGCCGACCACCACGCCCTGGCTGAAGGTGGCGAGTAGCGAGCCTCCCGCAAAGGCATAGTCCCAGAACTGGCGGTGAGAGGGCGTCGCTTTGAAGCGGAACTCAAAGGCGACACCGCGAAAGATAAGACCGATCAGCATGGCGGTAAGCGGAATGGTGAGCGCATCGATGATCACCGCATAGGCCAGCGGAAAGGCGCCAAACAGCCCTGCGCCGCCCAGCACCAGCCAGGTTTCGTTGCCGTCCCAGACGGGGGCCACGCTGTTCACCATCACGTCGCGCTCTTTAGCATCGCCCACGAAGTTAAACAGCAGACCGATCCCCAAATCAAAGCCATCCATGATGATGTACATCAGGGTGGCGAAGACGATGATGGCAAACCAGATAACCGAGATATCGACGCCCATCAGATTCTCTCCTCTTCCGGAACAGACTCAGCGGCAGACAGCGGACGGGCGGGAGTGCCCGAGGTGTTCGAGGTTAGCGTGTCCACCGGCTGTGGTCCTTTCTTAATCAGACGCACAAGGTAGACATAGCCCACGCCAAACACCGAGCAATAAACGACGATGAAGGCCAGCAGGCTGATGCTCATCTGCAGCGTGCTATGCAGAGAGACCGCGTCGATGGTGCGCAGATAACCGTAGACCACCCACGGCTGGCGACCCACTTCGGTGGTCACCCAGCCAGCGAGCAGCGCCAGCAGACCGGCTGGCCCCATACAGAGGGCAAACCAGTGGAACGGGCGCGAGTGATACAGCCGGTGGCGATAGCGTAGCCACAGGCTCAGGACGCCGAGGGCGATCATCAACAGCCCCATGCCAACCATGATGCGGAACGACCAGAAGACGATGGTGGAGTTCGGGCGATCTTCTTTCGGGAAATCTTTCAGCGCGGGGACCTGTTTATCCAGACTGTGGGTGAGGATCAGGCTGCCGAGGGCCGGGATCTCAAGCCCGTATTTGGTGCGCTCCTCTTCCATATCCGGCAGACCAAACAGCAGCAGCGGGGTGGCTTCCCCTGGCGGATTTTCCCAGTGCCCCTCGATGGCGGCGATTTTGGCAGGCTGATGTTCAAGCGTGTTCAGGCCATGCATATCCCCGACTACGGCCTGAATGGGGGCGACCAGCAGGGCCATCCACATAGCCATCGAGAACATTTTGCGAATGGCGGGCGTGTCGTTGCCGCGCAGCAGGTGCCAGGCTCCCGACGCGCCCACAAACAGTGCGCTGCACAGGAACGCGGCAATGGACATGTGAATCAGTCGGTACGGGAAAGAGGGGTTGAAGATGACGGCCAGCCAGTCTTCAGGGATCACCTGACCGTTCTCAATGGTGAAGCCCTGCGGAGTGTGCATCCAGCTGTTAGAGGCGAGGATCCAGAAGGTGGACATTAGCGTACCCAGCGCCACCATGCAGGTTGCGAAGAAGTGCAGTCCCGGTCCAACCTTGTTCCAGCCGAACAGCATTACGCCGAGAAAACCGGCCTCCAGGAAGAAAGCGGTTAATACCTCGTAGGTCAGCAATGGCCCGGTGATGCTGCCTGCAAACTGAGAGAACCCGCTCCAGTTGGTGCCGAACTGATAGGCCATGACCAGCCCGGACACAACGCCCATACCAAAGTTGACGGCAAATATTTTGAGCCAGAAATGGTACAGGGAGCGCCAGACGTCGTTTTTGGTACGCAGCCACATCCCTTCGAGCACCACCAGATAGCTGGCAAGCCCGATGGTGATCGCCGGGAAGAGAATATGAAACGAGACGGTAAAAGCGAACTGAATTCTCGCAAGATGAAACGCGTCGAGTTCGAACATGGTCCGTACCTCTGGAACGATGGGGCACGAGAATTACCAGGCAGCGGGAGCTGCCTGGCAAAACCGGTTACGGTTTTTTCTTACCGGCGCCTAGCTCGGCACCTGTTAACGGGTCGGCGTTCGGATCGGATTTTGTGCGAGCAGACATCGCCTTGACGAGCGTAGCCTGTTCGGTCGAGAGCGTCACGCTTGCACTCCCGTCTCCACCGTCAACCGCAGGTTGGGGGGCCTCAACGTAGTCGAAATGCTTATCGCTGTTCCAGCTTCCGCGGACCTCGTCACCTTCAGACATATTGTAGTACTTGTTGGTGAATTCCTCGATTGGCGGCAATTTCCCCGGCGGGAAATTATTGCGAATAGACTGAAGCGCCTTCTCGAAGGAGAGCTGGTGCGCCGCCTCTCGCGTCATCAGAAACGCCAGTGCATCTTTCACCCCGGGATCGTCTGTCACGTTGATCAGACGCTCATAGATGATTTTTGCCCGCGCCTCTGCGGCCACGTTCGAGCGCAGATCCGCCGTAGGTTCACCAATGGTATCAACATAGGCCGCCGTCCAGGGCACACCCGCGGAGTTAGTGAGCGGGGTACCGCCGCCGTAGAGCAGGGAGGTGATATGGCTGTCGTTGCCGTTTTCGGTCATGGACCGGTACAGCTCGGCTTCGTTCTCTACCCCTTCCGCCAGCGCGCCTTTGGCCCCTTTATTCAGCATGCCGACCAGCGTCCCGATGATTTCGAGGTGGCTCAACTCTTCGGTCGCGATATCCATCAGCATATCTTTACGGCCAGGATCGTCATCACTCAGGCCCTGGGTGAAGTAGCGGCAGGCGGCCGCCAGTTCACCCTGCGGCCCGCCAAATTGTTCCAGCAGAAGATTGGCGAGGCCGGGATTCGGTTCAGCAACGCGAACCGTGTATTGCAGCTGTTTGATGTGTCGAAACATACACTCTCCTGTGGTTTATTTTTTCGCTTCGACACCTGATGCATCAGAACGCAGCAGGAACTGTTCCGTCGTTTGCGGAATATGACGAATCAGCCAGTCGGCCATCTCGCGCTCTTCGGCGAGAATGGTTTCAATGGCGGGTACAGAGGCGGTGTCGCCCGCTTTTTTGGCCGCGGCCAGCAGGGAGGTGTAGCAGGCAATTTCGAACTGTTCGAAAACATAGCCGCTGATGGAGCCTTTAACAATCTCATCGGACGGGAACATGCCGCCGATGGACTGGCCGAGCGCAGCCATTTTGCTCATCGAGTCTTTTAAAACCGAACGAGAAATATCATTACGATCGAGGATTTCCTCCAGCAATGTGATTTGCCGTTTTGTCTCATTAAGGTGCTGCTCAATACGGGCGCGAACATCAGGATAATTTTCAATACGGCTGGCCATCGATTCCAGCATTGATTCGGCTTGCTTTTCCATTGCATGGGCATCGCGTAGCCAGTCATGGTAGTGTTCTACGTGATTCATATTTCGTTCCTCATTATAGGTTCGCTTATTTGGTCTCACTTTCAGCAGCCTGATCGGCACGTGCGGCACTGTAGCCAGATAAATGGCCGACAATATTGGCGTAAATACTGATGATAATGACCCATAGTACGCTATTCTTCCACCATATTACGGAAGGGATAGCAAGAATGAACCATATTATAGCTGCCGTTAAATGGCACCGTTTAATTGTCCTGGGACTGATGCTCATTATATTTAACCTGTGTTATAGCGTCATTTTTGCGCTTTATGGTTAATATTTCCTACGGCCAGGTCGGTGAGTTTAAGATCGGTTTCTTTTTCTTCTTCCAGTGTTTCGGCAAGAAGTTTAACGGCTTTTTTATAGCCAAGTTGTTCTGCTAATGTGGCAAGGGTACCGTAACTGGCAATTTCGTAATGTTCCACTTTTTGCGCTGCAGCAATTAATGCAGCATCACGGACTTCATTCTTTTCTGTGCTTTCGATGACCTCATTGGCCTCTTCAATTAAACCTTCCATTGCCACACATTTCATTCGCTTAAGCTTAATACCGTCTTCCTGTTCGATAATCTGATCGATACGCTCAATCTGACCCTGCGTCTCCTCAAGGTGGGCGGTGAAGGCCGCGCTGAGCTTTTCACTGGAGGCGGCACGGGCGAGTTTGCTCAGGGCTCGGGTAAGCTGTTTTTCCGCGCTGTAGGTATCGGACAGTAGATGAATAAAAACATCCTCGATACTTTTCATATTCATATATTTTGCTCCGGTTAAAACGTTAAGGGAACTGCGAGCCTTTCGGCCCGCAGCATGCTCTCTGGTATTACTGAGACAGCTTAATAAAATCAGGAGTTATCAGATTTACGGCCTCCGCCGTGACTATTCTGACCCCCTTTCTTACCTGCTTCAGATGCGCGTTGCGGATCGTTTTTGAAATTACCGCCGCTGTGCTGGCCGCCTTTACGTCCAGCTTCTGATGCTTTTTCACGGTCTTCAGCGAAATTACCGGAACCACCACGATGCTCTGCCATATTAAACCTCATAGTCATATATTGGTTATGTCAGTACGATACAGAAATATTCCGTATCACTCGTCGTTCGAGTAATAACTTTAGACGCTGTGCGGCATGCGTCAAATGCGTTTCGCCATTCACGGTTGCGTTATTTAAAAATATTGGTGGGTTTACGCTTCGTTTGGCGAAAAAATATGGATGAGTGGGAAGGACTTGTAAAAAAATGCTCGGATTAATCCTAAGTTGCCGCTAAAAAC
This sequence comes from Enterobacter cloacae subsp. cloacae ATCC 13047, assembly GCF_000025565.1. Lineage (NCBI taxonomy): Bacteria > Pseudomonadati > Pseudomonadota > Gammaproteobacteria > Enterobacterales > Enterobacteriaceae > Enterobacter > Enterobacter cloacae. The sequence goes on along the minus strand of NC_014121.1, from coordinate 2,078,546 downwards.
CTGAAAGGTGAGGATAAAAATTGTAGCGCCACAATTTCGTTCAATTTTTAGCCGGGATGGCCTCCAAAATTACTCCTTTATAGCTAGAAAACAGAATAATCATTAATTATAAGGAAACTCCTGGACGACGGGCCGGGGGGAAAGGAAGGGGGCCAGGTACGGCCCTGACAGGTTCGGGCAGCACACGGTTTGACCACTGTCGTCGTAAGATCACAAATCGTAAATTCTTCCCCCCGGAAGGAACGGGTTTCTCTACACTCCAGGTAATATTCACTGGAGGCATGACACCATGGCGAACACCATCACGGCTGATGATATTCGGGAACATTTTTCGCAGGCTATGTCGGCGATGTACCAGCAGGAAGTTCCGCAGTACGGCACCTTGCTTGAGCTGGTCGCGGACGTAAACCTGGCGGTTCTGGAAAACAATCCACTCTTACATGAACAACTGGCGAATGCAGATGAGCTGGCGCGCCTGAATGTGGAGCGTCACGGGGCTATCCGCGTGGGCACCGCAAAAGAGCTTTCTACCCTGCGTCGTATGTTTGCCATCATGGGCATGTACCCGGTCAGCTACTATGATCTCTCTCAGGCGGGCGTTCCGGTTCACTCGACGGCATTTCGCCCGGTGGATGATGCGGCGCTGTGCCGTAACCCGTTTCGTATCTTTACCTCACTGCTGCGCCTTGAGTTGATTGAGAACGTTGCCCTGCGCGAGCGGGCGGCGGAGATCCTATCTCACCGCAACATCTTTACGCCGCGCTGCCTGGCGCTCATCGAACTGCATGAAAAAGAAGGGGCGTTCACAGAGGCGCAGGCGCGGGAGTTTGTTCAGGAAGCGTTAGAAACCTTCCGCTGGCACCGTCATGCGAAGGTCGATCAGGAGACCTATCTGGCGCTGCATAATGAGCATCGCCTGATTGCGGATGTGGTCTGTTTCCCGGGATGCCACATCAACCACCTTACGCCGCGCACGCTGGATATTGACCGGGTGCAGGAGCTGATGCCGAAGTACGGCATTGAACCCAAAATTCTGATTGAAGGGCCGCCGCGCCGCGAGGTGCCGGTGTTATTGCGTCAGACCAGCTTCAAGGCGCTGGAAGAGCCGGTGCTGTTTGCCGGGGAACATAAAGGCACCCATACCGCGCGCTTTGGTGAAATTGAGCAGCGCGGGGTGGCGTTGACGCCGAAAGGTCGCGAGCTTTATGACAGTTTGCTCGCCGAGTCCGGCACCGGCAAAGACAACCTGACCCATCAGCTTCATCTCCGTGAAGTGTTCAGCGCCTTCCCGGACAGCGAGCTGATGATGCGCCGACAGGAGCTGGCGTATTTCCGCTATCGCCTGACGCCAGCGGGTGAAGCGCATCGTCATGCGTTTCGTCCGGGCGACGATCCGCAGCCGTTAATTGAACGCGGGTGGGTGGTTGCCCAGCCGATCACCTACGAAGATTTCCTGCCGGTCAGCGCCGCAGGGATTTTCCAGTCCAATCTCGGGAATGAAACCCAGGCGCGCAGCCACGGTAACGCTAGCCGGGATGCCTTCGAAGCGGCGCTGGGCTGCCCGGTCTATGACGAGTTCGCACTGTACGAGGAGGCGGAAACCCGCAGCAAACAGCGTTGCGGTTTGCTCTGAAATCGTTACTCTTCAGGGGTGTGATGGAAAAAGAAGGTAGTTATGCAATATCCCTCCGCCCCTGTGGTTGAAACGCGCTACGGCGCACTGGCTGGTTTTACGGATAATACTGTTCAGGCGTGGTACGGCATTCCCTACGCCGCACCGCCCGTTGGCAACTGGCGCTGGCGCTCACCGCGACCGCCCGAACGCTGGGAGGGGGTTCGCACGGCAACGGCGTTTTCCGCCTCAAGCTGGCAAAGCAGCGAATATTGCCAGGAGCTGGGCGGCGGGGATCCCGGACAGTTTTCAGAGGATTGTCTTTATCTTAACGTGTGGTCGCCCGTTGACCGCGTTGAGCCGCTGCCGGTGATGGTCTGGCTGCACGGTGGTGGGTTCACGCTCGGCGCGGGTGGCTTACCGCCCTATAACGGCAGGGCGCTGGCGGAACGCGGCGTGGTGGTCGTCACCCTCAATTACCGTCTTGGTCATCTCGGCTTTTTCGCCCATCCTGCGCTGGAGGGGGAAGAAGATCGCGTGGTGCACAATTTTGCCCTGCTGGATCAGATCGCCGCCCTCGAATGGGTGCGGGACAATATCGCCGCCTTTGGCGGCAATCCCGAAAACGTCACGCTGTTTGGTGAATCAGCTGGCGCACGCAGCGTGTTGTCGCTGCTGGCCTCGCCGCTGGCGAAAGGGTTATTTCATAAAGCGATTGTGCAAAGTGGCTATACCTTGCCGGATACCCCGCGCGAGCAGGCCCTGCGAAAAGGGGAAGCGCTGGCCGCGCATTTTGGGCTGGAGAACGCGACAGCGGAGCAGCTGCGCGCTATTCCACCTGAGTCGTTCTGGCCGTTGACGGCACCACTGAATATCGCCCCGGCCCCTGTCGCCGGAGATTGTGTGCTGCCGGAGCCGATGCTGGATGTCTTCTTTGCCGCCCGTCAGCAGCCTGTCCCCATCATGATTGGCTCCAACAGCGACGAGGCGAGCGTAATGGCGGTGTTTGGCATCGATCTCGCCGGACAAATTCAGAAGCTCCGCCGGGAGCGGCGCTTTGGTCTGGGGCTGATCAAGCTGCTCTATCCGGGCGTGAAAGGCGATGAAGAGCTGGGAAGGCAGGTGTGCCGGGATATGGCGTTCACCACCATGGGCTATGTGGTGATGCAGGCCCAGCAGCGCGTCGGCGCGCCGTGCTGGCGCTACTGGTTTGACTATGTGGCCGAAGCGGAGCACGCCACCTATATCAACGGTGCCTGGCACGGCAACGAGGTGCCGTATGTGTTTGATACGCTCGGAGAGGTGGAACCTTCACGGCAGTATGTGAACGCGCGTGATGTACAGTTCGCCGCCCACGTGGCCGACTACTGGGTGAGTTTTGCCCGCGATGCGGGGCATCGTGACAGCCTGCCTGGGCCGACGCACTGGCCAGCCTGCCGTAAAGGGCGTGACGTCCTGTTACGCATTGGTGTGAATAAGCATGCAGGTTTTAAGCTTGAAAACCGCTTTATGCGCGCCCGCATGAGCCTCTTTAAACGGGTGATGAAGCACCACGTTAACCTCGATTAAGCAAACAGGCGCGAAACGCGGCCAGGCCGTTTTCCGTGCCTGGCGCTTCGCGCAGCACCAGCCGGTAGCTCGCACCGGTTTTGATACTGGTCGCAAAAGGCCGCACCAGCCTTCCTGCGCGGATGTCCTCTTCCACCAGCGTTTCATCGGCGATGGCGACGCCCAGCCCCTGAATGGCCGCCGTAATGGCGAGATCCATCGTGTCGAAGTGTTGATTTTTGTGCATAACAACGCCCGGCTCATCCTGTTTCGCCAGCCACAGTGACCAGTCGGTTTTATCCCGTGTCGGGTGAAGAAAGGTCAATGAACCCAGTCCGGCCCCCGCCCGCAGCGGGCTGAGCACCGGAGTTAACGCCTCTTCGAACAGCAGATCGCCCGCGCTCATGTGCGTGCCAAACACGATGGCGGCGTCGTAGGATTCGGTTTTAAAGTTGACGTTATGATCGGTGGTGGTGGTCAACGCGATTTGCAGATCGGGTTGCTCGCGCTCTACCTCCAGCAGGCGCGGCACCAGCCAGCGCATGGCGCAGGTGGGCGCTTTCAGCCGGATCACCGTATGCTGGGCCCGGGCCCGATCGGCCACGTTGAGCATCTGTTCGAAAGCGGATTGTAGCTCCGGCAGCAGGGCGCTACCCTGGGAAGAGAGGCGCAACCCGCGCGCGTGGCGCTCAAACAGCGGAAAGCCAAACCACGCTTCCAGAGCGGCGATTTTACGGCTCACGGCCCCTTGAGTCAGACAAAGCTCTCTGGCGGCATGGGTGAGATTCAGGTGACGCGCGGTCACCAGGAAGGCGTCGATGGCATTGAGCGGGAGCGAACGGCGCGACATAAAAACACCTCAGCTATGCATTTTTCTCATGGCTATTATGACAACAATTCGATTGTCCCGGCAACGGCGTTGTTGTTTGAATAGTTATGCAATCCCCATGAGAAGGATAAATGATGACCCTGAAGACCGCGGTACAAACCCGTTCCAAATTACCGGATGTGGGTACCACCATTTTTACCGTAATCGGCCAGCTTTCTGCTCAGCACAACGCCATCAATCTTTCTCAGGGCGCACCGAATTTTTCCTGCGACCCGAAACTGATTGCGGGCGTTACCCGCGCCATGGAGGCAGGGCATAACCAGTATGCCGCGATGACCGGCCTGCAGTCTTTGAAAGAGCGTATCGCGGAGAAAATTGCCACCCTTTACGGCACCACGTATGACCCGGGGCGCGAGGTGCTGGTTACCGCCAGTGCCAGCCAGGGGCTCTATTCCGCCATCAGCGGGCTGGTGCATCCGGGCGATGAGGTGATCTACTTCGAACCGTCATTTGATAGCTACGCGCCGATTGTTCGCCTTCAGGGCGCCACCCCGGTCGCCATCAAACTCACGGTGCCGGATTTTGCCGTGAACTGGGATGAGGTCCGCGCGGCCATCACCCCCAAAACGCGCATGATCATCATCAACACGCCACATAATCCAAGCGGGCAGGTGTTCTCCGCGAATGACCTGCAGCAGCTGGTGGCCGTGACGCGCAATACCGATATCATTATTTTGTCTGACGAAGTGTATGAGCACGTCGTTTTTGACGATGAGCCGCACCACGGTATGGCCACACACCCGCAGCTGGCGGAGCGTAGCGTCATTATCTCTTCCTTCGGAAAAACCTATCACGTTACCGGATGGCGCGTGGGGTACTGTGTTGCACCGGCGGCACTGATGGAAGAGATTTGTAAAGTGCATCAATTTTTGATGTTTTCTGCCGATACGCCAATGCAGCATGCGTTTGCCGAACATATGACCGATCCGCAAACCTGGCTGTCGCTGGCGCCGTTTTATCAGCGCAAGCGCGATCTGCTGCAAACTCTGCTGGCTGAGTCGCCGTTTAAACTGCTGCCGAGCGCGGGCTCGTTCTTCCTGCTGGCAGATTACAGCCCATTCAGCGACGAGCCCGACAGCGAGATGGTGAAACGGCTGATCGTTGAGTGCGGTGTCGCGACCATTCCGCTGTCCGCTTTCTATACGGATGGTACGGACAATAAATTGATTCGTCTCTCTTTTGCCAAAGATGAGGCGACGTTACGGGCAGGTGCCCAGGCCCTGTGTCGGGTTGAACCACGCTAAGGAGTTTGAGATGAAATTACGCGCGTTAGTTGTCGGCATGGGACTGCTGTGTACGTTTTCGTCATTCGCGGCCACCGAACTGCGGTACGGACTGGAAGCGGAATATCCACCGTTTGAGAGCCGCAATGCCTCCGGCGAGCTGGAAGGGTTTGACGTTGAATTGGGGAATGCCATTTGCAAAGCCGCAGCGCTGAAATGCACCTGGGTGGAAACATCCTTTGATGCGTTGATTCCGGGACTGGTGGCGAAGAAATTTGATGCCATCAACTCGGCGATGAACATCACCGAACAGCGGCGCAAAAGTATCGATTTTACCCAACCTATCTACCGCATCCCCTCGCAGTTAGTGGGCAAGGCCGGAACCGCAGTAGAGGCGACACCTGAAGGGCTGAAGGGCAAAACCATTGGCGTGTTGCAGGGTTCCATTCAGGAAACCTATGCCAAAGAGCACTGGGAAAAGCAGGGTGTCACGGTAGTGTCGTATAAAGATCAGAATATGGCGTGGGGCGATTTGCTGAATGGCCGCATCGACGCCTCGCTGGTGATGTCCGCGGCCGGGCAGGCAGGGTTCCTGAGCAAGCCGCAGGGGAAAGGGTTTGGCTTTATCGGCAAACCGGTGTCTGACGACACCATCCTCGGCAGCGGGATCGGCTTTGGGCTGCGCAAAGGGGATGAGGCCACCAAAAAGCAGCTTGATGCCGCGATTGATAAAGTTCGTGCCGACGGCACGATCGCAAAACTCACTGATAAGTACTTCCCGGGTATCGATGTCAGCGTAAAATAACCACCTCATTTCGCCCCGGTTGTCGATGTCGCACCGGGGCATTTTTCTTCACACTTTCCAGGCTTTCTTTACACCACTTTCGGGCCGTTCTGGTCGACAGAAAATATTTCTCACTTTGCTCATATAATCACCGGCCAACAATTGGATTCTTAACCGTTTTTGTTTAGGCTGTGCGTTCTTTCTTGCCGTCATTTCGCCGAGCGCGAAACACATTCACACGACCATAAGGACGTTTTTCCAGGCATGAATCGCAGACGTTTTTTACAAGGTTCGCTGGCAATGGCAGCCCTGAGCGGCACTTCTGGCCTTGCTTCACTGTTCTCCAGAGCGGCCTATGCCGCTGACTCTGACATCGCCGATGGCCAGAGCCGTCGTTTTGACTTCTCCGTACTGCAATCCATGGCCCATGACCTGGCGAAAACCCCGTGGGGTGGTGCGCCGCGTCCGCTGCCGGAAACGCTGGCAACCATGACGCCGCAGGCCTATAACGCCATCCGGTACGATGAAAAGCAGTCCCTGTGGAATAACATTGAAGGCCGTCAGCTTGACGTGCAGTTCTTCCACATGGGGATGGGCTTCCGCCGCCGCGTGCGGATGTTCTCCCTGGACCAGTCGACCTCCCAGGCGCGTGAGATCCACTTCCGCCCGGAGCTCTTCAGCTACGGGGATACCGGGGTAGATACCAAACAGCTGGAAGGGCAGAGCGACCTCGGTTTTGCCGGCTTCCGCGCCTTCAAAGCGCCTGAGCTGGCGCGTCGCGATATTGTCTCTTTCCTCGGCGCGAGCTATTTCCGTGCGGTGGATGACACTTACCAGTACGGCCTGTCGGCGCGTGGTCTGGCGGTGGATACCTTTACCGACACGCCGGAAGAGTTTCCTGATTTTACGGCCTTCTGGTTTGAAACCGTCAAACCGGGCGACACCACCTTTACCGTCTATACGCTGCTGGACAGCCCAAGCATTACCGGTGCCTATAAGTTCGTGATCCACTGCGAGAAGAGCCAGGTGATCATGGAGGTGGAAAACCATCTCTATGCGCGTAAAGACATCAAACAGCTCGGTATCGCGCCGATGACCAGTATGTTCAGCTGCGGCAATAACGAGCGCCGTATGTGCGACACCATTCATCCGCAGATCCATGACTCTGACCGTCTTGCCATGTGGCGCGGTAACGGCGAGTGGATCTGCCGTCCGCTGAACAACCCGCAGAAATTGCAGTTCAATGCCTTTGTCGATAAAAACCCGAAAGGGTTTGGTTTGCTGCAGCTTGACCGGGATTTCTCCCACTATCAGGACGTGATGGGCTGGTATAACAAACGCCCAAGCCTGTGGGTGGAGCCGCGTAACGACTGGGGTAAAGGTGCGGTTGGCCTGATGGAGATCCCGACCACGGGTGAAACGCTGGATAACGTGGTTTGCTTCTGGCAGCCGGAAAAAGCGGTCAAAGCGGGCGATGAGTTGGACTTCAAATATCGCCTGTACTGGAGCGCCATGCCGCCGGTACGTTCCCCGCTGGCCAACGTCTTCGCGACGCGTACCGGTATGGGCGGCTTCCCGGAAGGCTGGGCGCCAGGTGAACACTACCCGAAAGTGTGGGCCCGCCGCTTCGCCATCGACTTTGTCGGCGGCGATCTGAAAGCGGCCGCGCCGAAGGGGATTGAGCCGGTGATCACGCTCTCCAGCGGTGAAGCGAAGCAGGTGGAAATCCTCTACGTTGAGCCGTTTGACGGATACCGCATTCTGTTTGACTGGTACCCAACGTCCGATTCGACGGAGCCGGTGGACATGCGCCTGTTCCTGCGCTGTCAGGGCGATGCGATCAGTGAAACCTGGCTGTATCAGTATTTCCCGCCAGCGCCGGACAAACGTAATTACGTTGACGACCGGGTAATGCGTTAACGATCGATTCCCTCTCCCTTTGGGAGAGGGTTAGGGTGAGGGGCAATGACCGCAGCAAAATTCGAAATTATCCCGGTATCAGACGCTATCGAACTTCGCGCCGTCGAAGAGCGCTACACCGCCGATCTGCACAACCTCGTTGTCAAAAAACGCACCTTTCTGCAAACCGCGTTTGATTGGGCGCAGCACGTGGGAACGGAAGAAGACACCCGACGTAACGTGCAAAGCAACCAGATGCTACATCAGCGCGGCTACGCGAAAATGTTTCTTATTTTTCAGGCGGACGAACTGGTGGGCGTGCTGTCGTTCAATTCCATTGAGCCGGTTAATAAAACGGGCTACATCGGCTACTGGCTCGATGAAGCGCATCAGGGGAAGGGGATCCTCTCCTGCGCCTTGCAGGCATTTATGCGCTACTACGTTGAGCGGGGCGAGATCCGCCGTTTTGTGATCAAGTGCCGGGTGGCGAATCAGAACAGCAACAACGTTGCGCGTCGCAACGGCTTTACCCTGGAAGGGTGCCTGCGGGAAGCGGAATACCTCAATGGCCGTTATGACGATGTGAACCTTTACGGCAGAGTTTTCCACCTATAGCGCGCCCAGCAGGGGCGTGCGGGTGATTCGACTCTCGCCGTTAACCACTTTTTCGCCGCGCAGATGAATGCTGTCGCCGTCGAAAGCCTCAATGACGGCATCGTCGGTGATTTCAACGTGGTGCTCAATCAGTACGTCGCCGCTGATCCGCGCCCGTCCCTGAATCACGACCTTATCATCAATCATGATCGGCCCCCCGCGTAGCCACGCCTGACCGCCAATCAGCACGTGGTGCTTAATTACGCAGTTGCCTTCCACCACCGCATTCTCAGCCACCTGGGAGCTGTAACGCACGGTAGGAATGGCATCGTCGTCGAATCCGGCAATCAGGCGCGCGTTGCCGTACACTTTTGCGCAGTCGCAGACCCAGACGTTATTGATATCGTTCCCTTCAAGAATGGCCTTGTCGAACACCTCGGCACGGTGCTCGATAAACGCATAATTGACGATGGCCTCGCCGTAGATTTGCGCCTGATGCACCACGCGCGACTGGCTGACGGTCGCGTTGTCGTAGATTTTAAGGATCTGCTCCTGGTCTGGGGTTAAGCCTTTGGCGGCGATAATCATGCTGTTATGCAGCACCCGGGCATCACCAAAAATATGGCATTCCCCCCGTACGGTGGAGTTTTGAATGGTGACGTTGTCACTTATTCGCGCCCCATGGCTCACGTTTGCCCCGTCCAGCCAGCTGTTGCCGCTAATATGGGCATGGTCGCTGACGACACACGGCAGGGTCAGACGGGCATTGCCCGAGACGGTCGCACCGGCGAAGACCACGCTGTTTTCGTCGTAGATCCAGCAGTTCCCCTCCTGAGACAAGGCGCGTTCATCTTCAATCCAGCCGCCTTTCGTCCCGGCGGCGACGTCATTAAAATCTGTCGTGGCGATAATCTGTTTTAATGTAGCCGAGTGGGGCGTTTCGCCGTTTTTCCAGTGCCAGAGCCGGGTTTCATCGCTGAGCCGATACTTTTTCATCGTGTTATCCCTGGTAAGCGTCTTCACTAAACGTAGCAAACTTTCAGCTTTGCGTTGTGCTGGCATCCGAGGCGGAAACACCTTAAAATGGCATTTCAAATACATTTTAAAATTTAAAATTAATGAATAAAAATGACGAAACCCGGCAGGTACTTAACCTCCCCGCAGGTTATTTTGGCATGGTCCTTGGCATTATCGGCATGGGGTTCGCCTGGCGATATGCCAGCACCCTCTGGCCGGTTACGCGCTGGCCGGGTGAGGGGTTGGTTGCCCTTGCGGTGGTATGTTGGTTTTTACTGACGGTGGCGTTTATTACGCGCGCGGTGCGTTTCCCGCGTAGCGTGCTGGCGGAAATGCGACACCCGGTAATGAGCAGCTTTGTCAGCCTTTTTCCGGCCACCACGATGCTGGTTGCGATTGGGTTTGTCCCCTGGTACCGCCCGGTTTCGCTGGTGTTGTTTGCCGTGGGCGTGGTGGTGCAGCTTGCCTATGCCGCCTGGCAAAGCGCCGGGCTATGGCGCGGTAACCATCCTCAGGAGGCGACAACGCCGGGGTTATATCTGCCTACGGTGGCAAACAATTTTATCAGCGCGATGGCGTGTGGTGCGCTGGGGTTTAACGATGCAGGGTTAGTCTTCCTCGGCGCAGGCGTCTTTTCCTGGCTCAGCCTGGAACCGGTTATTCTCCAGCGCCTTCGTAGCGCGGGTGAACTGCCCACCGCACTGCGTACGTCGCTGGGTATACAACTGGCCCCGGCGCTGGTGGCCTGCAGCGCCTGGATTAGCGTCAACGGCGGTGAAGCCGATACCTTTGCCAAAATGCTGTTCGGTTATGGCCTGTTGCAACTGCTGTTTATGTTGCGTCTGTTGCCGTGGTACATGTCTCAGCCGTTTAACGCATCGTTCTGGAGCTTCTCGTTTGGCGTGTCGGCACTGGCAACCACCGGCCTGCATCTGGGGCATAGCAGCGCGTCAGGCTTTTTCCACGCCATTGCTGTGCCGCTCTTTATCTTCACTAACTTCATCATTGGGATGCTGTTGGTTCGTACATTCATCCTGCTGATACAGGGCAAACTTCTGGTGCGCACTGAGAAAGCACGGCTTATGCAATCTGAGGAACAATAATGGCTGTCGACGAAAACTACTTCACCGAGAAATATGGACTCACCCGTACCCATTCAGAGGTGCTGTACAGCGCAGAGATCGTTAAGCCCGGTAAAACGCTCGATCTCGGCTGCGGCAATGGCCGCAACAGCCTCTACCTGGCCGCTAACGGTTACGATGTGACGGCGTGGGATAAAAACCCCATGAGCATCGATAACATCGAACGCATTAAAGCGGCGGAAGGGATAGCAAACCTACAGACGGCGATCAAAGATCTGAACAGCCTGAGCTTTGACGGGGAATACGATTTCATTCTCTCCACCGTGGTGCTGATGTTCCTTGAAGCGAAAACCATCCCTGGTTTGATCGCCAATATGCAGCGCTGCACGAAACCGGGCGGTTACAACCTGATTGTGGCCGCCATGGATACTGCGGATTATCCTTGTACCGTCGGCTTCCCGTTTGCATTCAAAACCGGCGAACTGAGCCACTATTACGAAGGCTGGGATCTGCTTAAGTACAACGAAGATCCCGGCGAACTGCACCGCACCGACGAGAACGGCAACCGCATCAAGCTGCGCTTCGCGACCCTGCTGGCGCGTAAACCCGCTTAACGGGCGGCCAGCAGACAGAGCTGCAGGGCAGTGTGGTAAGAGGCCTCGAACGACGACAGCGGCAGAAACTCAAACCGTGAGTGGAAATTGTGCGCGCCGGTGAAGAAGTTCGGGGTTAACAACCCTTTGGCTGAAAGCGCCGCGCCGTCTGTTCCGCCGCGCATCGGGGTGGGTTTGGGGGTGATCCCAAGGGATTCCATTGCCGCAAACATCAGGTCTATGGCCCGGCGATCTTCCCCAATCGCATTGCTGATATTGCTGTAGGTATCCTCAATCTGGTACTCCACCTTAGCGGTGGGGTGTCGGGCGGCAATCAGCGCCGCGACGTCGGCAATCTGCTGCTTACGGGCGGAAAAGCTTGCCTGATCGAAGTCGCGGATATTCGCTCTCAGTACGGCCTCGTTTTGCCCGGACTGAATGCCGTTGAACCAGATATAGCCCTCACACCCCTCGGTGCACTCCGGGGTTTGCTGGCGGTCAAAATGGTTAATAAAATCCGTCGCCATCAGCAGCGGGTTCACCAGCACGCCTTTGGCAGACATGGGGTGCGCGGTGACGCCGGTAAAACGGATTTCTGCCGCCGCCGCGTTAAAGTTTTCATAGACAATTTCACCCAGCTCGCAGCAGTCAATCGTCCAGGCAAAATCAACGTCGAAGCGCTTCAGATCCAGCGCTTTTGCCCCCTTCAGGCCAATCTCCTCATCCGGCACAAACGCAACCACGATATCCCCATGCTGATGCGCCGACGTCAGGTTTTCCAGCAGGGTCATCACCACAGTCACGGCGGCTTTATTATCTGCGCCTAATACGCTGGTTCCATCGCTGAAAATAATCTCTTCGCCGGGATAGGCCAGAATTTCCGGGTGCTCATTGACGCGAAGCCAGATCTCTTTCTCTTTATTCAGACAGAGGTCTTCACCAGTGAAGGTTAATATTTGTGGATGAATATCCGGTGATAATCCCACGTCAACGGTATCAATATGGGTAATAAATCCAATCCGCGGCGCGCCGGGCACATTGCCTTTTTTTACCGCGGTGACCGTGGCAAATTCGTCGATGACAATGTCGTCTAAGCCCAGCTGTGTCAGCTCTTTCGCCAGTTCCCGCGCCATCTCATGCTGGCCCGGAGTGGAAGGGAGAGTGCTGACTTTTGCATCGCTCTGGCTGGTGATGGCGAGATAACGGAAAAAGCGTTGCGTTAATTGTCTGGAAAGCGGCGAGCCCATAGTGTTTTCTTCCTTATTTATTTTTCGGGTGTTTGCTCCCTCACTTTAATGTTATTTATGAAATGGCAAAAGAATTAATTAGCCGTCGAATTAAAAGACAGGAATAAATGATGAAAAGCAAACTCACAACGTTAACCCTGGCACTCGCCGCGCTCACGGTCAGTTCCACCGTAGCCGCGAAAACGCTGGTGTATTGCTCCGAAGGGTCTCCGGAAAATTTTAATCCTCAGTTATATACCTCGGGTACCAGCGTGGACGCCAGCGCGGTGCCGGTCTATAACCGGCTGGTCGATTTCAAACCTGGCACCACGGAGCTGGTGCCGAGCCTCGCGGAGCGCTGGGAGGTGAGCGAAGACGGCAAGGTCTATACCTTCCATCTGCGCAAAGGGGTGAAATTCCAAAGCAATAAGTCCTTTACGCCAACGCGCGACTTTAATGCCGATGATGTGATTTTCTCGTTTATGCGCCAGAAGGATGCGAATCACCCTTACCATAACGTCTCTAACGGCAGCTATTCCAACTTTGAAAGTCTGGAGTTTGGCAGTTTAATCACCGCGATTGATAAAGTGGATGACCATACCGTGCGCTTTACCCTGGCGCACCCGGAAGCGCCATTTGTCGCCGATCTGGCGTGGTATTTTGCCTCCATTCTTTCGGCGGAATATGCCGACGCGATGCTCAAGGCGGGCACGCCGGAGAAGGTGGACATGGAGCCCATCGGCACCGGCCCCTTTAAGCTGGCGCAATATCAGAAAGACTCCCGCATCCTGTTCACCGCCTTCCCGGACTACTGGCAGGGGAAATCGAAGCTGGATCGGCTGGTGTTTACCATTACGCCGGATGCGTCGGTCCGTTTTGCCAAAATCGAGAAAAACGAATGTCAGGTGATGCCGTTCCCGAACCCGGCCGATCTGCCGCGGATGAAGGCGAACAAGGATATCAATCTCATGAGCAAGGCGGGGCTGAATACCGGCTTCCTGGCGTTCAATACCCAGAAGCCTCCGCTGGATAATGTGAAAGTGCGCCAGGCGCTGGCGATGGCCATCAACAAACCGGCCATTATTGACGCCGTGTTCCACGGCACTGGCACGGCGGCGAAGAACCTGCTGCCGCCGGGGGTATGGGGGGCTGACAGCGAGCTGAAGGATTACGAATACGATCCCGAAAAAGCCAAAGCGCTGTTAAAAGAGGCCGGTTTTGCCAACGGTATCAGCATCGATTTATGGGCGATGCCGGTGCAGCGCCCCTATAACCCGAATGCGAAACGCATGGCGGAGATGATTCAGGCGGACTGGGCGAAGGTGGGCGTACAGACCAAAATCGTTACCTACGAATGGGGCGAGTACCTGAAGCGAGTGAAGGGCGGCGAACATCAGGCCGCGCTGATGGGCTGGACCACGGCGACCGGCGATCCGGACAACTTCTTTGGTCCGCTCTTTACCTGCACCTCGGCGAACGGCGGTTCAAACTCGGCCAAATGGTGCTACAAGCCGTTTGATGACATCATCGCCGAGGCAAAATCGATAACCGATCATGACAAACGCGTGGCGCTGTATAAACAGGCTCAGCAGATGATGCACGATCAGATGCCCGCGGTGATGATCGCGCATTCCACGATTTTTGAACCGGTTCGTAAGGAAGTCACGGGGTACGAAATCGACCCGTTTGGCAAACATATCTTCTGGCAGGTTGATATCAAACCATGATTTTTCACTGCCCGTCGTCTGGCGGGCAGACTTTTCGCAAATTGTGCTCCCGGCATCATTTTTTGTCACAACAAACCCGCCTGACTTTTGCTATAACTTCAAATGCATACTTGCAGATAACATGGAAAACCATCATGCGTACTCACACTTTTTTTAAAGTTGCAGTGCTTTCTGGTCTGTTGGCGCTGGCGGGGTGTTCATCCAAGGTCGCCGCGCCTGAACAATACTCCGGCTTTTTGAAAGATTACTCAGGCTTGCAGCAAACGACATCCGCAACGGGTAAACCAACCCTGCGTTGGGTCGATCCTTCTTATAACGAAGCAAATTACGACAGTATCATCTGGACGCCGATTACCTATTATCCGGCACCTAAACCGACCACTCAGATTGGTCAACGTACGCTTGATGAGCTGTTAAATTACACCAATAACAAAATGAAAACCGCGATTGGCCAACGCAAGCCAATTGTGACGACGCCGGGCAAACACAGCCTGATTTTCCGCGGGGCGATCACCGGGGTGAGCTCGCAGAAAGAAGGTCTGCAGTTCTATGAAGTGGTGCCTGTTGCGCTGGTGGTGGCAGGTACGCAGATGGCAACCGGCCATCGCACCATGGATACCCATCTCTTTTTCGAGGGTGAGTTGATTGATGCGGCGACGAACAAACCGGTAATCAAGGTTGTTCGTAAAGGTGAAGGTAAAGAGCTGAACAACGAAAATTCACCAATGACCTTCGCGACGCTGAAGCAGGTTGTTGATGACATGGCGACGGACGCCACCATGTTTGATGTGCATAAAACAGCGAAATAATCATATACGGTCTGCAAGCGCAGGCCGTTTTTTTATGCCGTACGCAGGCGTCTGAACCAAGTTTCCGGTCTGGTAAACATCACCATATTCCCGCCCAGAATCAGCAGTAACCCGATAATGCCGTTAATGTGCCAGACGTAGCCTTCATACACCGTGGAGATGGACAGCGCCACCAGCGGGAAGAGCAGCGTACTGTAGGCCGCTTTGCCCGGACCAATGCGTCCGACCAGGGTGAAGTAGGCGCCAAAGGCAATCACCGAGCCAAACAGGGCCAGATAGACCAGCGCCCCCATGTAGCTCATCGTCCATTGCGGCGCGAAGCTGTCGCCTCTGAACAGCGCGATGCAGCCCATCACCAGCGTGCCGTAGAGCATCGCCCACGCGTTGGTGGTCATCGTCTCTAGCCCTCTGCGCTGATGCCGCATGCTGATCATGTTGCCCAGCGAGAAGCCGTAGGTCCCGAGTGCGGAAAGGCCAATGCCAGTCAGCAGCGATACGCTCCAGCCGCTGGCCAGCAGATCGTCCCAGAAGAGGGTGATGATCCCCACCAGACCCAGGGCGGCGGCTGTCCAGAAACGCGCGGGTGGACGCTGTCCGAAGAAAATAAAACTGTTAATGGCGTTATAGAGCACCGCCATGGAAAATATCACCGACTCCAGGCCAGTGTTAATATGCGCCGCTGCCGTGTAAAAGCACCAGAAGTTGAAGCAAAAAACGCAGCATCCTTGCAGCACGCAGAACAAGTGATCCCGCAGCGCCAGTTTACACAGGCGGCCAAGCGCCAGGAGCACCACCATCATCGTGGCGCTGGCCAGCGCAAAACGCCAGAAAATGGACACCGGGGCCGCCACAGGACCCTGCTGCAGGAAAATTGCAATCCAGGTGGTTCCCCAGATAACCACCACCAGTCCGTATAACAATGCGTTCATGTTGTCTCTCTTCTCAAACCACGGAAACCCACAGTATGGCGACGAGGGCGTTGACAGGCTTTCACCGTCCTGCGGCGGACTTGCAAAATCTTGCGCTTTTTTCTGTTCCGGGGTCTGGCAACGTGAAGCAACAATTCTTAGACTGACATTCTGATTCACAGACGCGCTAACGGTTATGTCACACGCTTACGATACCTTTGAAACGCTCCGCCAACAGAACGCCGTGCTGCGGGAAACCGTTGCGCTCAATTCCGGTATCCAGCTGGCGGCGTGGTACAACAAGCGCGACACGATCACCGTAAAAAGCAATCATCACACCCTGAGCCTGTACGTGGCGGACGGTTATGAGAGCTATCAAAAAACGCCGGGCGGCTGGAAAAACGGCGGCGGGCCGGATCGTTTTTGTCTGATGCCGAAAGAGAGTGAATCGACGTGGGATATTCGCGATGACCTGTCGTTTGTCCACCTCTACTGCACCGATGACCATCTGCGCGATGTGGGTGAAAAAATCTGGGACAAACGCCCGCTGTCGTTGACGCTGGATGAAAAAATCTTTGGCAGCGATGCAAAAATCACTGCGCTCTATCGTCAGTTTTTGCTCGGCTGTGACTGGCAGCAAAAAGCCAACCAGCTGACACTCAGCACGGCCTCGACGCTGCTGCTGACCCATCTGCTGCAGAACTATTCGAATGTGCAGTGGAAACTGCCGGTGGTCACCGGCGGGCTATCGCCGTTTGTGCTGCGCAACGTGCTGGCCTTTATCGAAGAGAACCTTGCTCAGCCGCTCACGCTGGCTGAACTGGCGGCGCAGGCCGCGCTCAGTGAGTACCATTTTGCCCGCATGTTCCGTCAGTCGACGGGGCTGGCACCGCACCAGTACGTGATGCAGCGCCGCATGGAGAAAGCCAAAACGCTGGTGCAGCATACGGCGACGCCGCTGACGGATATTGCACTCGCCTGTGGATTTAACTCCGCCAGCCACTTCAGCAACCGCTTTCGCAGCGTGATGGGGATGACGCCTTCACAGCTACGCGCGGCGAAGGCGTGATAAAACGGCGAAGCACACGCCTCCCAGCACCAGCCCCCAGAATGCAGAGCCAATCCCGAGCAGCGTCACGCCGCTGGCGGTCATCAGAAACGTGACAATCGCCGCGTCACGCTCCGTTTCGTTATGCAATGCCTGATACAAACTCCCGCTGATGGTGCCCAGCAGCGCCAGGCCTGCCAGCGTCTGGATCCAGCTCGGCGGCAGAGCCGCCATCAGCCCGGTAAGGGATCCCCCGAATACGCCCGCCAGCAGGTAAAAACCGCCTGCCGCCATCGCTGCCAGCCAGCGTTTACTGGCATCCGGATGCGCATCCGGGCTCTGGCAAATGGCTGCGGTAATGGCTGCAATGCAGATGGAGTAGACGCCGAAAGGCGAAAGCAGCAGCGCCAGCCCGCCGGTCGCGATCATCAGCGGAGATACCGCCAGCGGATAGCCCGACGCTTTCATCGTGGCGACACCGGGCGCATTTTGCGACGCCATGGTCACGAGGAAAAAGGGCAAGCCGATACTGACCAGACTGGTGAGGCTAAACGCCGGTGCAATAAACTGTGGCATGACGAGGGAAAGGGTGAGTCGATTTGTGACAACGTCACCGCCCGCCCAGGCCACCACGCTCCCTGTTATCAGAGTCGCCACAATGGCGTAGCGTGGCGCCAGCGCTTTGGCGACCAGCCATGCCGCAATCATGCTGCCGCACAGCAGAAAATGGCCGTCAAGGTGACTGAACGTCTGCAGGCCAAAGCGCAGCAATACGCCTGCCAGCATCGCGGCGGCAAGCGAATGGGGAATGAGTTTCATCAGGCGGGCGAAGAGTCCGGTCAGGCCGCACAGTAAGATCAGCCCATTGGCGAAAATGAAAATGCCGATGGTTTCTGCAAGCGTTATCCCGTGCAGACTGGTAGCCAGTAGCGCCGCGCCGGGGGTTGACCAGGCGGTGAGTACCGGGGCTTTATACCACCATGACAGGGCGAGCGTACTGATCCCCATGCCGAACCCCAGTGCGGTCATCCAGCCGGCGATCTGCTGTGCGCTGGCACCTGCCGCGGCAGCAGCCTGCCAGATGATGGCGGCCGAGCTGGCATAACCGACCAGGACGGCAACAAATCCGGCAAGAATGGCGGGAAAAAGAGGGGCTGACTGGCGCATAATATCTCCGTTGTGCGTTATAACGTCCGCAATAAGGTAGCACTGTGCGTTATAGCGTACAAGTGGTATGCTTACCCCCTCGGGAGGAAACATGGAAATCACACAACATCTTGCTACAACACTCAAGACGCAGCGCCAGGCGCGCGGCTGGAGCCTGTCAAAGCTGGCAGAAGAGACGGGGGTGTCAAAAGCCATGCTGGGACAGATCGAGCGTAATGAATCCAGCCCAACGGTGTCGACGCTGTGGAAAATTGCCACGGGGCTAAACGTCCCGTTCTCGGCGTTTATCACGCCGGAGGCAGACCGGCAGGCGGTGTTCGACCCGCAGCAGCAGGCGATGGTGGTGAAACCGCTGTTCCCGTGGGATGAGACGCTGAAGTTCGATCATTTCTCCATCATCCTGGCGCCCGGCGCCCTGAGTGAATCCACGCCGCACGAGGCGGGGGTGATTGAACACGTGGTGGTGATAAGCGGTGAACTGGAGATGAAAATTGACGGCGAATGGCGAACCCTTTACCCCGATCAGGGCGTGCGTTTTGCCGGGGATAAACCGCATGCCTACCGCAACAGCAGCAGCCGACCGGTGCATTTTCACTCCCTGATTCATTATCCCCGCTAAAGGCTCGCAAAACTGTTTCGCTGATGCATACTTCTGACTACAATAGCCGCCATTTTGACCATAACGGATAACGACGAAGTATGCGCCTGCAATCCCATCATCTTGAACTTTTAAGCCCGGCCCGCGATGCCGCCATCGCCCGTGAAGCGATCCTTCATGGGGCTGATGCCGTCTACATTGGCGGTCCTGGCTTCGGTGCCCGCCATAACGCCAGCAACAGCCTGAGCGATATTGCCGAGCTGGTGCCGTTCGCCCACCGTTTTGGGGCGAAAGTGTTCGTGACCCTGAACACCATACTGCATGATGATGAACTGGAGCCTGCGCAACGTCTGATCACCGATCTCTACCAGACCGGCGTGGATGCCCTGATTGTTCAGGACATGGGCGTGCTGGAGCTGGATATTCCGCCAATTGAACTGCACGCCAGTACCCAGTGCGATATTCGCACCGTGGAGAAGGCGAAGTTTCTCTCCGATGCGGGCTTTTCCCAGATCGTGCTGGCGCGCGAACTGAACCTGAATCAAATCCGCGATATTCACCAGGCGACGGATGCCACCATTGAGTTCTTTATCCACGGTGCGCTGTGCGTGGCGTATTCCGGGCAGTGCAATATCTCCCACGCGCAGACTGGCCGCAGCGCCAACCGCGGTGACTGCTCTCAGGCCTGCCGTCTGCCGTATACCCTGAAAGACGATCAGGGCCGCGTGGTCGCGTTCGAAAAACACCTGCTGTCCATGAAGGACAACGATCAAACCGCCAACCTGGGCGCGCTGATTGATGCCGGTGTGCGTTCCTTCAAGATTGAAGGGCGCTACAAAGACATGAGCTACGTGAAGAACATTACCGCCCATTATCGTCAGATGCTGGACGCCATTATTGAAGCTCGCGGTGACCTGGCGCGCGCGTCTGCCGGTCGCACCGAGCATTTCTTTATTCCGTCGACGGATAAAACCTTCCACCGCGGCAGCACGGACTACTTCGTCAATGCCCGTAAAGGCGATATTGGCGCGTTTGATTCACCGAAGTTTATCGGTTTACCGGTGGGTGAGGTGCTGAAGGTCGCCAAAGATTATCTCGACGTGTCGGTGACCGAACCGCTGGCGAACGGGGATGGTCTGAACGTGATGATCAAACGTGAAGTCGTGGGCTTCCGTGCTAATACGGTGGAAAAAACCGGTGAAAACCGCTATCGCGTCTGGCCAAACGAGATGCCTGCCGATCTCTATAAAGCACGTCCTAACGCTGCGCTGAACCGTAACCTTGACCACAACTGGCAGCAGGCGCTGCTGAAAACCTCCAGCGAGCGTCGCATTGCGGTGGATATCGAGTTAGGTGGCTGGGAAGAGCAGCTGATCCTGACCATGACCTGTGAAGACGGCATCAGCGTCACGCATACTCTCGACGGTCTGTTTGAGGTGGCGAACAATGCAGAAAAAGCCCTCAACAGCCTGAAGGATGGCGTGGCGAAGCTGGGACAGACCATTTACTATGCGCGCAACATTGCGGTAAATCTGCCGGATGCGCTGTTCGTGCCAAATAGTCTGCTGAACCAGTTCCGCCGGGAAACGGCAGAGATGCTGGATGACGCGCGACTGGCGAATTATCCCCGCGGCAGCCGTAAGGCGGAAACCGTGCCAGCGCCCGTTTACCCCGAGTCGCATTTATCGTTCCTGGCGAACGTGTATAACCATAAAGCGCGCGAGTTTTATCATCGGCACGGCGTGCAGTTAATTGATGCTGCCTATGAGGCGCACGAAGAGAAGGGTGATGTGCCGGTGATGATCACCAAACATTGTCTGCGTTTTGCCTTTAATCTTTGCCCGAAACAGGCGAAAGGCAATATTAAGAGCTGGAAAGCTACGCCAATGCAGCTGGTGAATGGCGACGAGGTGCTGACCCTCAAATTTGATTGTCGTCCGTGTGAAATGCACGTTATTGGCAAAATGAAAAACCATATTTTCAAAATGCCGCCACCGGGCAGTATTGTTGCCTCCGTGAGCCCCGACGAACTGATGAAAACCCTGCCGAAACGTAAGGGTAATTAATTAACGAAAGTGAGTACCCGGTTTGCGCGATTTTTGCCACAGGTGATGTTCGCGCAAACCCTCTGCTGATTCCTCCGCTGCGCTGCGTAATTCATCACTGTCTGCCTCGTGCCGGAGTTGATGATCAACATTCTTAACCCACAAATATTCATGGCCTTTGTGTCCCGCCATCAGCTGGCCGGAAAACAGGGCGCAGACCAGCATCATAAGCGTTAACCCCTTTTTGAACATGGACTTCCCCTTCAATAAAAATGCCACGCTAGCATGAACGTAGTTTCGTAGGGTTATTATTGGCATTTTCAAATTAGCGCAAAGAATATGTCATGTTGCGCGAACAGGATATATTTTGCGCGTAGTGAGATTTTTCCTAAAAAAGAATTATCTTTGTCATACCCTAAAATTTGGTATCAAAATATGGCAGAGGTTTAAGGATTAATCTTATATAATAAGATTTCTCTGACAAAGGAATGGATCTGATTCAATGAAAAAAGTCATGTCAATAGCGCTTCTGGTGGTTGCCGTTGGGGCTGTTGTAGGTATGAACGTTAACTGGAGTGGCGAACCGGATTATATTCAGTCAGCGGAAGCTCGGGTCGGTTCTTATTTAACCAGCGACTACGGACGCGTGGCGTGTAATAGCAAGCAAATTGATGACGAGCGTTGGGAATTAGGGTGTACCAATCCGTCGAAAAGTAAAACATTTCAGTTTGCTGTTTTCTCAGCAGATAAAGCACCGTATGGGGTCTCGCGTCCATTCTATCTGGAAGCGATTAACGAGGATGCAAAACAGAGCGCGGAACAGGGCCTGATGCGCTACCTGCAAATTAATACCAAAGCGGGTTAATGGCTCTGTTTAGCTTTTGTTGAGTTCAGGCATGTTAGGTTGTTATTGATCCGCTGCCCGGCATGGAGTGTCGGGACGTAGACATGAAAATACAAATCTATCCATGCAAGCATTTACCGCCAGATTATGGCGGTTTTTTTTGCCTGCGAACCGGCCATCAGCGTGGCGGGCGGGCAAACTGTTTACGGTACTGGGCAGGGGAAAGCGCGAACTGCTGGCGGAAATGGTGACGCAGGGTCGCTGCCTGACCAAATCCGGTTTGTTCAGCAATGCTGTCGATGCTGAGACGGCTGCTCTCAAGATAATCTTTCGCCCGTAACAGTCGTTCATTAAGCAGCCAGCGCGCAGGCGTGGTGCCTGTGGCAGCCTGAAAGCGGCGCAGAAAGGTGCGCTGGCTCATGCCGACGCGACGCGCCAGCGAATCCACGCTGTGAGAAACGCTCAGGTGATTGTGCAGGAATTCGAACAACTGCCCCAGACGCTGGCTCTCCCGCAGCTGTGCCACCGGGCGACTCAACTGCTGCGGCTGGGAGCCATCCCGGTGGGGAGGGATCACCAGACGGCGCGCGACGCTGTTGGCGGTTTCCATACCGTAATCCCGCCGCACCACGTGCAAACAGAGATCGATGCCTGCCGCGCTTCCCGCAGAGGTCAGAATATCGCCTTCATCCTGATACAACACATCCTCGACCACGCCGATCGCCGGATAACGGGCTTTCAGCGCCTCAATATAGCGCCAGTGGGTGGTGGCTTTACGCCCGTTCAGCAGACCCGACGCGGCCAGAACAAACACCCCGGAACAGATAGAAAGCAGCTGGCAACCGCGCGCATTGGCCCGGCGTAAGGCCTCGGAGAGCGCCGCGGGAACAGGCGCATCCATCCCTCGCCAGCCCGGCACAACGATCAGGTCTGCCGATTCCAGCAGATCAAGCCCCCCGTCGGTCAGGATGCGGATCCCACCGGTTGCCCGAAGCTCACCGTCATCAATGCCCGCCACCGCAAAACGATACCATTCGTCGCCCAGCTCGGGACGTGGCAAACCGAAGATTTCCACCGCCACGCCAAATTCAAAGGTACACAAACCGTCATAGGCCAGTACCACCACCAGCGGGCGGGAAACCTGTCTTAAGTTTGTCATCTTTTTGCTGTTTTCTGGCATAAGCAGACGCATTCACGTGATCAATTTCTGGATAGAGTAGTGTTAACACAAACGCCAAAGATGAGGAAGGATCATGAGTTATGTTACTGAATTTCCGGCTGCCGAGCCGCAGGAAGCCGTTACCCATTTTCTGCGTCGCCTGAGCGTCGAAACAGACTGTGCCGATGTGCACCATGCGCTGACGAATAACGAGCAGGACTTTGTGTTGCTGCATGTTGTCGGGAAACCTGAGCAGTTTGCCCGTCGTCATGTGCCCGGCGCGATACATATGCCCTGGAGCCAGATCACTGAGGCGCGCATGGCGCAGTGGCCGGCCGATACGCTGTTTGTGGTGTACTGCGCCGGGCCGCACTGTAACGGCGCGGACAGAGCCGCACTGAAGCTGGCGCGTCTCGGACTGCCGGTGAAAATCATGATTGGCGGCATCACCGGCTGGGAGGACGAACAGTACGCGTTTGCCAGTAGCGAAACCGCTGCCGCGTTGTGAACATGAATAAATTTCAACTGTCGTGAAATTTTCTCGTTTGCCGGGATACAGCAGGTATGTCATCTTTTTTGGACATTTAGACATCCAGAAGTCTAAAGCTTCAAGAGATGAATTATCACTGCTGGCAATTATCGCCGGCAGACAGAGGAGATTTCCATGCAGCGACAGCACGCCCCATACCGCGCCGATGTAGTCGGCAGTTTTTTACGCCCGGATGCCATCAAACAGGCTCGCCAGCAGTTTGCCCGCGGTGAGATTGATGCCGGGCAGCTTCGCGCGGTGGAAGATGACGCGATCCGCCAGGTGGTCGAACAGCAGTGCGCCTGCGGCCTGCACGTGGTCACCGACGGTGAGTTCCGTCGCGCCTGGTGGCACTTCGATTTCTTCGATGGTCTGCAGGGGGTTGAGCGTTACGATTCACAGCAGGGCATTCAGTTCAACGGCGTGCAGACCAAAGCGCACGGCGTGCGCGTCACCGGCAAGCTGGGTTTTGGCGATCATCCGATGCTGGAAGACTTCCGCTATCTGAAAAGCATCAGCGGCAACGCGCAGCCAAAAATGACCATTCCCAGCCCGAGCGTGCTGCACTTCCGTGGCGGTCGCAAAGACATCGATGCGACGGTCTATCCTGATCTGAATGACTATTTTGACGATCTGGCCACCACCTGGCGCGACGCCATCCGGGCATTTTATGATGCAGGCTGTCGCTATCTGCAACTGGATGATACCGTCTGGGCCTACCTCTGTTCGGATGACCAGCGTCGTCAGATCCGCGAGCGCGGGGAAGATGCCGATGAGCTGGCGCGTACCTATGCCCGCGTGCTGAACAAGGCGCTGGAAGGAAAACCAGACGATTTGACCATCGGTCTGCATGTCTGTCGCGGTAACTTCCGCTCCACCTGGATTTCCGAAGGCGGCTATGAGCCGGTGGCCCAGGTGCTGTTCGGCACGGTGAACGTCGATGCCTTCTTCCTGGAGTACGACAATGACCGTAGCGGTGATTTCGCACCGCTGCGCTTTGTCCGCCCGGGCAAGCAGCAGGTGGTACTTGGGCTGATCACCACCAAAAATGGCGAGCTGGAAAACCCTGAAGGGGTGAAGGCGCGCCTGGAGGAGGCGGCCAGATACGTGGCAAAAGAGCAGATCTGCCTCAGCCCGCAGTGCGGTTTTGCCTCCACCGAAGAGGGCAACACCCTGAGTGAAGCCCAGCAGTGGGACAAAGTGCGTCTGGTCACACAGATCGCCAGCGAAGTCTGGTAATCCCGTCGTCACAGCGCTGCATTATAAAAGTGCAGCGCTGTACCATTCTGAGTCGTTCTCTTTACATCCCGCGTTACACATCCTGCAATAGCACGTTATTCATCCTGGCATCCTTTTTGCTCCTGTTTCGCTGAGACATTTTTCCGCGTCCATGCCGTAACGGACGTCTTCGCACAGCGTTCTTTTTCAGGAGTGAAAATATGCACCGTCGTACATTATTAAAAGCCTTCGCGTTGTCTGCGTCAGTCGTTGCTATGGGGATGAGTTTTGGCGCACAGGCGGCCGATACCATCAAAGTGGGGATTATGCATTCGCTCTCCGGCACGATGGCGATCTCAGAAACGCCGCTGAAAGATGTCGCCCTGATGACGATTGACGAGATCAACGCCAAAGGCGGGGTGCTGGGTAAAAAACTGGAGCCAGTGGTGGTTGACCCGGCCTCTAACTGGCCGCTGTTTGCCGAAAAAGCGCGTCAGCTGCTGAGCCAGGATAAAGTGGCCGTGGTGTTTGGCTGCTGGACCTCGGTGTCTCGTAAATCCGTACTGCCGGTATTTGAGGAGCTGAACGGTCTGCTGTTCTATCCGGTGCAATACGAAGGCGAAGAGATGTCGCCGAACGTCTTCTATACCGGTGCGGCGCCAAACCAGCAGGCCATTCCGGCGGTGGAGTACCTGATGAGCGAAGACGGCGGTAGCGCTAAACGCTTCTTCCTGTTGGGCACGGATTATGTCTACCCGCGAACCACCAACAAGATCCTGCGCGCCTTCCTGCACTCCAAAGGCGTGGAAGACAAAGATATCGAAGAGGTCTACACCCCGTTCGGACACAGTGACTACCAGACCATCGTTGCCAACATCAAGAAATTCTCCGCAGGCGGTAAAACCGCGGTGGTCTCCACCATCAACGGCGATTCTAACGTCCCGTTCTACAAAGAACTGGCTAACCAGGGGCTGAAAGCAACCGATGTCCCGGTAGTGGCGTTTTCCGTTGGCGAAGAGGAGCTGCGCGGGATTGACACCAAACCGCTGGTCGGCAACCTGGCCGCGTGGAACTACTTCGAGTCCGTTGATAACCCGACCAACCAGGCCTTCGTGGCGGACTATAAAGCCTATGCCAAAGCCCATAAGCTGCCTAACGCCGATACCGTAGTCACCAACGACCCGATGGAAGCCACCTATGTTGGGATCCACATGTGGGCACAGGCGGTAGAGAAAGCAGGCACCACCGACGTGGATAAAGTGCGCGCGGCCATGGCCGGACAGTCCTTTAAGGCACCCTCCGGCTTTACGCTCACCATGGATGCCACCAACCATCACCTGCATAAGCCGGTCATGATCGGTGAAATCGAAGGTAACGGCCAGTTTAACGTGGTCTGGCAGACGGAAGAGCCGGTACGCGCCCAGCCGTGGAGCCCGTTCATCGCCGGGAACGATAAAAAGCCCGATCAGCCGATGAAGACCGCCAGCAACTAAGCCATTACTGCAGGGAGAAAAGTCATGAACGCCATGCGCATGATGATCGCTATTGTATGGCTTACCGGGCTGCTGCCAGGGATGGCGCAGGCATCGGATGCCGATCAATTTGTTGCCGCCAGCCGCAGCCAGCAGGCGGATATGCTGACCCGCTGGGCTCTCGCGCCGGATGCCGCAAGACTGCCGTTACTGCAGGCGCTGCAAAACGAAAATCTGTTTGCCGACAGCCAGAAACATGCCTTTGCGCGACGCAATGGCGAGATGGTGGCGCTGGGAGATTCCCCTGCTGCAGAAGGGCAAACCAAAGCCGTACGCCTGACCAACCGTCTGCGGGTGCTGGCCGCCACGGCCAACGCTACGCATCAGCTTATCAGTGACAACGTCACGCAGCGGCGTGCCGCCGCGCGCCAGTTACAGCGGGATGCGCAGCCGGAAATGATCGGCCTCCTGCAAACGCGGGTAAGCAGTGAAACGGACGATGTGGCGCGCCAGTCGCTGCTGCTGGCGCTGGCTAATCTCCAGCTCGCCAGCCCACAGGCTGACGTGCGTCTTCAGGCTATTGAACGGCTCGGGCAATCTGACGACCCGGACGTGCCATCCCGACTCATGCCATATACCCAGACGCAAACCGAACCGGATGCCCGCGTACGTGCCGCCGCCGGGGAGAGCCTGAGCCAAATTCAGCACCGTCTGATGTGGGGCGATCTCCTCGGGCAGGCGTTTATGGGGCTGTCGCTGGGCTCGGTCCTGCTGCTGGCGGCGCTGGGGCTGGCGATCACCTATGGGCTGCTGGGTGTCATCAACATGGCGCACGGCGAGATGCTGATGCTTGGGGCGTACGCCACGTGGATGGTTCAGCAGATCATGGCCAGCGTCACGCCTCAGTGGCTGGCGCTGTATCCGGTCGTCGCGCTGCCTGTCGCCTTCTGCCTGACCGCAGGCATCGGGATGATCCTTGAACGCACGGTGATCCGCCATCTCTACGGTCGTCCGCTGGAGACATTACTCGCCACCTGGGGTATCAGCCTGATGCTGATTCAGCTGGTACGCATGACGTTTGGCGCACAAAACCTGGAGGTGGCAAACCCGGCCTGGCTGTCAGGCGGGGTGCAGGTGTTTGCTAACCTGACGCTACCGTGGAACCGCATTGTGGTATTGGGCTTTGTGCTGATGGTGCTGTTCTTCACCTGGCTGGTCCTGAATAAAACCCGTCTCGGCCTGAACGTGCGTGCGGTAACGCAAAACCGCAGCATGGCTGCCTGTTGCGGGGTGCCGACCGGACGTGTCGATATGCTGGCGTTTGGTCTGGGCTCCGGCATTGCCGGTTTAGGCGGCGTGGCGCTCTCCCAGCTGGGCAACGTCGGGCCGGAACTGGGCCAGGGTTACATTATCGACTCCTTCCTGGTGGTGGTTCTTGGCGGCGTTGGACAATTGGCAGGGAGCGTGGCGGCAGCGTTTGGCCTTGGGATCTTCAACAAAATTCTTGAGCCGCAGATGGGGGCCGTGCTGGGCAAAATCGTCATTCTGGTGGCCATCATTCTGTTTATTCAGAAACGTCCGCAGGGATTGTTTGCGCTGAAAGGGAGGGTCACTGACTGATGAGCCAGCCACTTACCTTAAAACTGGCGCGAAAAGCGCCACGCACAACGCAGATTGCAGGCAGCCTGCTGGTGGCGTGTTTGCTGATATTGCCGTTCTTTGCGATGTTGCCCGCTACCCATCCGCTGGCGCTGTCGACCTGGATGCTGACGCTGCTCGGCAAAATCCTGTGCTACGCCATCGTTGCGGTGGCGCTCGATCTGGTATGGGGATATGCCGGTATGCTCTCGCTGGGCCACGGGATCTTCTTCGCCCTGGGCGGATACGCCATGGGGATGTACCTGATGCGCGAGGCCGCGGGCGATGGGCTGCCCGCATTTATGTCGTTTCTCTCCTGGAGTGAACTGCCGTGGTTCTGGTGGGGAACCCAGCACTTTGCCTGGACGCTGGTACTGATTGTGATGGTGCCGGGGCTGCTGGCGCTGGTGTTTGGCTGGTTTGCCTTTCGCTCAAAAATCAAAGGGGTTTATTTCTCGATCATGACGCAGGCCCTGACGTACGCGGGAATGTTGCTGTTCTTTCGCAACGAAACCGGGTTTGGTGGCAATAACGGTTTTACCGGTTTTACCACGTTGCTGGGGTTCTCCATCACCGCGACCACGACACGTATCGCGCTGTTTCTGGCGACCGTCATGTTGCTGCTCCTCACGCTTGGCATCGGCATTGCCCTCGCCAGAAGCAAGTTTGGCCGTATTCTCACCGCCGTGCGCGACGCTGAAAACCGCCTGACGTTTTGCGGCTACGATCCGAAGGGATTTAAGCTGCTGGTATGGACGCTTTCCGCCATGCTGTGTGGCCTGGCGGGAGCGCTCTATGTGCCGCAGGTCGGGATTATTAACCCCGGTGAAATGTCGCCGACCAACTCCATTGAGGCCGCCATCTGGGTGGCGCTGGGCGGCCGCGGCACGCTGGTTGGCCCGGTCATTGGTGCGGCGCTGGTGAACGGCGCGAAGAGTTTCTTCACCGTCGCAATGCCGGTATACTGGCAGCTGTTTCTCGGGCTGATTTTTATTGCGGTTACGCTGTTTTTACCGCGCGGCGTCTACGGCCTGTTTCGTAAGGGAGAGAAATAATGCAGCCAGCAGAAGGATTATTCACTCGCCAGCTGCCCGGGGATCGCTATCGCGAGCAGACGGACCCGGTGCTGCAGCTGGATAAGATCAACGTCAACTTCGATGGGTTTCAGGCGCTGACGGATCTCACGCTGAATATCGGCGTGGGGGAGTTGCGCTGCGTGATTGGGCCAAACGGCGCGGGAAAAACCACGCTGATGGACGTTATCACCGGCAAAACGCGGCCGAAAAGCGGTAAAGCCGTTTATGACCAGTCGGTAGATCTGACCCAGCTTGAGCCAGCCGCCATTGCGCGCCAGGGGATTGGCCGCAAGTTTCAGAAACCGACGGTATTTGAGGCTTTGACGGTATGGGAAAACCTTGAGATCGCCATGAAAACCGACAAGTCCGTCTGGGCAAGCCTGCGGGCCAAACTCAACGGCGAACAGCGCGATCGTATTGATGAGATGCTGGTCCTGCTGCGGCTCGCCGGTGAACGCGACCGCCGAGCCGGACTGCTTTCGCACGGACAAAAACAGTTCCTCGAGATCGGAATGCTGCTGGTCCAGGATCCGCATCTGCTGTTGCTGGACGAACCCGCCGCCGGGATGACGGACGCGGAGACCGAGTACACCGCCGAGCTTTTCCGGACCCTGGCAGGCAAGCACTCGTTGATGGTGGTTGAACATGACATGGGGTTTGTTGAAACCATTGCCGATCGCGTGACCGTACTGCATCAGGGACAGGTGCTGGCAGAAGGCTCGCTGCGCGAGGTACAGGCCAACGAGCAGGTAATTGAAGTCTATCTGGGACGCTAAGGAGCCTTGATGTTACAGGTTAACGAACTGAATCAATACTACGGTGGAAGTCATATACTGCGCGGCGTGAGCTTTGAGGCCATCACCGGCGAAGTGACCTGCCTGCTGGGGCGCAATGGCGTGGGTAAAACCACGCTGCTGAAGTGTCTGATGGGGCTGATCCCTGCGAAAACGGGTGAGGTTATCTGGCAGGGGAAAAAGATCACCCACAACAAGCCGCACCAGCGGGTGCAGTCTGGCGTGGCGTATGTGCCGCAGGGACGTGAGATTTTCCCGCGCTTAACCGTAGAAGAGAATCTGCTCATGGGGCTCTCGCGCTTCTCAGCCCGCGAAGCAAAACATGTCCCGGAGGAAATCTGGCAGCTTTTCCCGGTATTAAAAGAGATGA
The DNA here is from genome assembly GCF_000025565.1 of Enterobacter cloacae subsp. cloacae ATCC 13047. Classification (NCBI taxonomy): domain Bacteria; kingdom Pseudomonadati; phylum Pseudomonadota; class Gammaproteobacteria; order Enterobacterales; family Enterobacteriaceae; genus Enterobacter; species Enterobacter cloacae. The sequence goes on along the minus strand of NC_014121.1, from coordinate 2,048,677 downwards.
AGCATCGACGCGGAGGCGATCTCTCTGGCGGACAACAGCAGCAGCTGGCGATAGGTCGCGCCCTGGCGAGCCGTCCGCGGCTGCTGATCCTCGATGAACCTACCGAAGGCATTCAGCCCTCGGTAATCAAAGAGATTGGCCACGTGATCCGCCAGCTTGCAGACCGGGGGGACATGGCGATCCTGCTTGTGGAGCAGTTTTATGACTTTGCGGCAGCGCTGGCAGATAGCTATCTGCTCATGTCTCGCGGCACCATTATCCAGCGAGGACGGGGAGAAAACATGGAGCAGGAGGGCGTTCGCGGACAGGTTGCGATCTGAAATGTTATAATATAACATCCTCATTCTTATAAAAACGGAGTGAGGATACTGTTGTGGCTGCACATATTGGAAAATTTGCGATGACTCTGGGGGCGCTGCTGGTCAGCGGCCAGCTGTTTGCCCACTCACACGGTCACCAGATGACCGAAGCGGAGCAAAAGGCGGCAAACGGCGTGTTTGCGGACAAAGACGTTAAGGACCGGAAACTGTCCGACTGGGACGGCACCTGGCAGTCCGTTTATCCCTTCCTGCTGGATGGCTCGCTGGATCCGGTCTTCAGAAAGAAGGCGCAGAAGGACAATAAAACGTTCGACGAGATTAAAGCCTATTACCGCACGGGGTACGCCACCGATGTGGAAGCTATCGGCATCGAAAATAACGTCATGGAATTTCATAAAGGTAAAGAGGTCAGCCGCTGTCAGTATGATTATAGCGGCTACAAAATTCTGACCTACGCGTCAGGCAAAAAAGGCGTTCGCTATCTGTTTGAGTGTAAGGACGCGGGCAGCAAGGCACCGAAGTTTGTTCAGTTCAGCGACCACACCATTGCGCCAAAAGCCTCATCCCACTTCCACATCTTTATGGGCAATACCTCCCACGAGGCACTGCTGAAAGAGATGGATAACTGGCCGACCTATTATCCAAACGAGATGTACAAAGAGCAGGTGGTGGAGGAGATGCTGCACCACTAGGCTGTTGCTGTTGCCGGGTGGCGGCTACGCCTTACCCGGCCTGCGATCAGGGTTTTGTAGGTCGGGTAAGCGCAGCGCTACCCGACACGCAATCTTCACGCTTCACGCTCATTCCGCGCAGGATCATCAGCCAGGCAATGACGATAGCCGCCATCATAATCATAAACAGCGACCAGTGCGGCAAATGGGTCAGGATGATGCCGGTGATCATCGGGTTGGCCGCCGCGCCGAGCCAGCCCAGCGCCTGAGCGGAGAAGTAGCTTGCTTTCATACCCGGCAGGGCGATGTTGTCGATCAGCATATATTCACCCGGTGCATAAATAATCTCACCCAGCGTAAAGATGGCGGCGGCGATGCCCCAGTAAATCAGGTTTTCTCCGGAGATCATAAAGCCACCCAACCCCACGATAAAAAACAGGGTGGCGGCTGTCATCAACGGGCGAATATTACTGGCAGAGATTTTGCGTCCGAGTGCGTACTGCAGCGTCACCACCACTGCGGCATTGACGGGCAGAACCACGGCGACCACCTTTTCGGCGAAATCACTGTCTGCATGTGCAGCCAGAACATACTGCGAAATACAGCTCGCGAACGACCCGCCGACGTATGACGCGAGCAGGCCAGAGAGCGTATACCAGAACAGCGCGCGGTCTTTCAGCAAAACAGACGGCTGCCACGTTGTCTTCTGCTCCGCGGCATCTAACGCAATGCTTTTTTGCACAAAGAAGTGGATAAACCCCAGCGGCAGAGCGGCACAGAACGCGGCCAGCCAGAACGGCAGCTGCAGGCTGTACATCACCAGAAACGTGCCAAGAGGCGGCCCGATCGTCCAGCCGATGTTCAAAAAACTGTAGTTCAGCGAAAAAACGCGGGCTTTTTCACTGGAGGTCAGCACGTCGGAGAACCAGGCTTTCAGCACCGTCGAGAACACAGAATAGGCACAGTTGATTAACGAAAAGAACAGCACCACCAGGGTGACGTTATTGACCAGCGGGATCGCCACAAAACCGGCGATAAACGCCACAATCGCGATCAGCATGTAGCGCTTTTTATCGAACTTATCGGCCAGAATGCCAAATCCCAGGCTGAATACCACGCCGATGGTCAAGGCAATGGTCAGGGCATAACCAATATTCTCGACGCTCATGTTAAACACGCGCGTGAGATAAATAGTCATAAACGGCAGCGTAGCGCCACGACCGATGGTTAATAACAATGACGATGCCAGCAGCGCTGCGGTTGAGCGCCTGAGAGATGGTTTCATATTCCTGCCCGACAAATGCTTATGCTTTTTTATAGTGTGTCCTAAAAGGAGTATCACGACATAAGAGGCTTGTATAGCGCCCAATTTATCCGTAAGTGCTTCAACTGCCTGCCAGAATTAATGATCTTCTCGCGACGCACTTTTTTCTGTTACCTTGAAGTGTTAACAAATTATTAATAAATCAGGGGCAGGGTATGACGCGTAAAGACGGATTGCTGGCACTGCTGGTGGTCATCGTATGGGGACTTAATTTTGTGGTCATCAAAGTGGGGTTGCATAACATGCCCCCGCTGATGTTGGCCGGTTTGCGCTTTATGCTGGTCGCCTTCCCGGCACTGTTTTTTGTTGCCCGCCCGAAAATCCCGCTAACGCTGCTGCTGGGTTATGGCCTGACCATCAGCTTTGGCCAGTTTGCATTTCTGTTCTGCGCCATTAAGTTCGGTATGCCTGCCGGTCTTGCCTCGCTGGTGCTGCAGGCGCAGGCGTTCTTCACCATCATTCTTGGTGCGTTTGTTTTTGGCGAGCGTTTACAGGGCAAACAGCTGGCGGGGATCACTCTGGCCGTGTTTGGCGTGCTGGTGCTGATTGAGGCCAGCCTGAACGGCCAGCACGTGGCGTTACTGGGCTTTATGCTGACGCTGGCGGCGGGGCTGAGCTGGGCCTGCGGCAATATTTTCAACAAGCTGATCATGCAGCATGAAACACGCCCGCAGGTCATGTCGCTGGTGGTCTGGAGCGCGCTGATCCCGATTGTGCCGTTTATGGTGGCCTCGCTGATTTTTGATGGCCCGGCGGTGATGCTGACGAGTCTGGTTGAAATCGATCTCACCACCATACTGTCACTGGTCTACCTGGCGTTTGTCGCCACCATTATCGGGTACGGGATCTGGGGTTCTCTGCTGGGGCGGTACGAAACCTGGCGCGTGGCGCCGTTATCGCTGCTGGTGCCGGTTGTCGGGCTGGCGAGCGCTGCGATTTTGCTGGACGAAAAGCTGAGTGCATTACAGCTGCTCGGCGCGGTGCTGATCATGGCCGGGCTGTATATCAACGTGTTTGGCTTACGCGTGCGTCGGGCGGCGCGAGTGCGAAATTAGGGCAGAAAAAGCCCCGCATCGGCGGGGCAAAACGAATCAGAAGCCGTGCTGATTATAATAAGGCACGCCTAATTCGTCGGATTTGTCGCTACCAGACCCCATGTGGTTGAAATCATAAGGGGACTGGCTATGTGCTGACGGCAAAATCATCGTGTCATGATTATTTTGCTGCGTTGCACGAGGGGGTTGCTCCGCGAAGGTCTGGCTGGAAAAGAGCACCAGCAAGGCGAGGGCGGCGGAGGCGGTAACGTTCATGATTTCCTCGGTTACGTCTTTACAGGCGATGATTAACTACAATGTTTTAGCGGATAAAGGTATCGGGATTCACCCGGCACGCTGGTGATACGATACTTATGAGGCGGCACGTCGAAGTAGTTCTTAAACGTACGCGTCAGGGTCTGTTGCGATTCAAACCCGTATCGCTCCGCCAGATAAAGGATCGGTTCATTGCTTTCTTTCAGTTTTTGGGCAATTTCCGTCAGCTTGCGGCTGCGAATATATTGACCTAATGAATGACCGGTCTCTTTTTTAAACATCCGTTGCAGGTGCCATTTGGAGTAACCTGAACGCTCAGACACTTTTTCAAGGGAGAGCGGCGATTCCAGGTTATCTTCGATCCAGTCCAAAATGCTATGAATAGTGATAGCGTCAGTATTGCGTCTGGACATCGTCATACCTCTTTTTCTGTTTACGGCAGTATTTTCTTAAGCAAAAGCTCAAGCGTTGCCACTTCCTCTGCCGTTAAGTTTTTTGTTAGTTCCTGATGCAGTGTTTGTCCTACTAATTGATGACATTGTTCACACATATCCGCACCGTCGCTGGTGAGTGTCACCAGGACGCCGCGCTTGTCATTCGGGTTAGGGCTTCGTTCTATCCATCCTTTACAGACGAGACGATCCAGCATGCGGGTCAGCGCGCCCAGATCGACAGAGAGCACCTTTTTTAACTCAACCGGGGTGATACACACCTGGCAGCGAATGGAGCACAGCACTTTAAACTGCGTTGCGGTGATATCCAGCGGCGACAGATAGTCATTCAGCAGGCGGTCTTTTTTCTGATTAACCAGATGAATAAGACGACCCAGCGGAACAACGTCGTTGAAGATATCACTGGTGCTTTTCACAATGGTTGCCCTGGCAAGTAGTTTAATCACGGCAGATATTATTGCTCAGGCAAGTATAAGTCAACTGAATGGATCTGCGGATGCCACGAATTGCTAAAACGTTTCATGAACTTTTGTTGAGGTCTTTCAAATCATACAGATAACGCAGGGTTATCGTTCCTTTATGAAAATAATCGTTACGTTGCGTGAATGGCTCAATGTCACACTTTCACCCTATAATTGCGGTGATAAACATGGATAAGGACAACGACGCACTATGTTGGATTTGATAAAAGCAATTGGTCTTGGGCTGGTGGTATTGCTGCCGTTGGCCAACCCGTTAACGACGGTAGCGCTTTTCCTCGGGCTGGCAGGGAATATGAACAGCGCAGAGCGAAATCATCAGTCGATGATGGCCTCAGTGTATGTGTTCGCCATCATGATGGTGGCTTACTACGCCGGTCAGCTGGTGATGAATACCTTCGGGATCTCCATCCCGGGCCTGCGTATCGCCGGGGGGCTGATTGTGGCCTTTATCGGTTTCCGCATGCTGTTTCCGGCGCAAAAAGCGCATGAATCGCCTGAAGCGAAGAGCAAATCCGAAGAGCTGGAGACCGAACCGAGTGCGAATATCGCCTTTGTACCGCTAGCCATGCCGAGCACGGCAGGGCCAGGGACCATTGCGATGATCATCAGTTCTGCCTCAACGGTACGTGACGGCACTACGTTTCCGGACTGGGTCGTGACCGTAGCGCCACCGCTGATATTTGCACTGATCGGCATTATTGTGTGGGCATCGTTGCGCAGCTCCGGGGCAATTATGCGCTGGGTCGGCAAAGGCGGTATCGAGGCGATTTCCCGTCTGATGGGGTTCTTGCTGGTATGTATGGGCGTGCAGTTTATTATTAACGGCGTGCTGGAGATTATTAAGACTTACCACTGAGGTCATTGCCGGGTGGCGGGGCTGACGTTATTACGGGTTTGTAGGCCGGGTAAGCGTAGCGCCACCCGGCACAAACAGACGTCACCCGTGCTGCCCCTGTTCCTCCAGCGCCACCGGCCATTTACGGAAGATCAACACCGACCAGATAAGCGCCACCAGTGCCGGAATGGCCCCCAGATAGCCAATCGCCGACATGGATACGTGCAGAATCACCTGATTGCCCACCAGCGCACCCGCGCCAATGCCCAGGTTAAAAATGCCCGAGAACAGCGACATCGCCACGTCTGTGGCATCCGGCGCGAGGGCCAGCACTTTCACCTGCATCCCGAGACCGATAATCATGATCGCCACACCCCAGAACAGGCTGAGGATCGCCAGCTGGCTTTCACTGCCCGCGGCGGGCATCAGCAGAAGCAGACACGCCAGCAGCAAACCGATGGCGCTGCTCACCAGCGCTGAAGCGTGCTGATTGCCAAGCTTGCCGAAAAGAATACTGCCAATAATGCCCGCCCCACCCAGGAGCAGCAGGAGAAGGGTGGCAAAATTGCCGCTAAAGCCGGCCACCACCTGAACGAACGGCTCGATATAGCTGTAAGCCGTATAGTGGGCGGTGACCACAATAACGGTAAGCAGATAAATGCTCAGCAGCGCCGGGCGACGCATCAACAGCGGCAGGCTTTTCAGCGAGCCGGAATGTTCGCTTGGCAGCTTCGGCAGCAGTTTTACCAGACATACCAGGGTAACCAGCGCTCCCATGCCAATGGCGAAGAACGTGGTACGCCAGCCGAAGTATTGGCCCACGATACGGCCAATCGGCAGGCCCAGCACCATCGCCAGCGCGGTCCCGGTGGCAATCAGGCTCAGCGCCTGGGCGCGTTTCCCCGCTGGTGCCAGCCGGATAGCCAGCGACGCGGTAATCGACCAGAAAACGGCATGCGCAAAGGCGATCCCGACGCGGCTTAACACCAGCACCGTAAAATTCCACGCCAGGAACGACAGCACGTGGCTGGCGATAAACAACGCAAACAGCCCGATCAGTAGCTTACGCCGCTCCATCTGGCTGGTAAGCAGCATAAACGGCAGCGACATCAACGCCACCACCCAGGCGTAAATGGTCAACATAATGCCCACCTGCGCAGTTTCCATCTGGAAACTCGCTGCGATGTCAGACAACAGCCCAACCGGAACAAATTCTGTGGTGTTGAAAATAAACGCGGCAATAGCCAGCGTGACCACGCGTAGCCACGCAACCCTGCGGGAAACTGTGTTCGTTGTCATAGGGATGTCGGAGATTCGTTGCAAAAGAAGAGGAGACGATCTTAAAGCCTTGCACGGCGAAAACTCAACCATTATGTGATGCAGATCTCAATATTTACCTTATGAAAGCGGTAGCCGGAGGCAGGGTTTTCATTGAATATAAAAGAACACTCTAACAAAAACAGGCGGTAAGACAGTGCAGGAGATTGATTTTTATCTGGTCGATGCGTTTAGCAATGTGTCATTTGGCGGAAATCCGGCTGCCGTTTGCCCGCTCAAGGCGTGGCTGCCGGACGAAACGTTACTGAAAATGGCGCAACAGCATAATCAGTCGGAAACCGCATTTTTCGTCTGTACGAAAGGGGGCATTGAGCTACGCTGGTTTACCACGCTGACCGAAGTTAATCTTTGCGGTCACGCCACGCTTGCTGCGGCGTACGTTCTGTTCAATGAGCTGGACTATCCTGACTCGCGGATCCACTTCGAAACGGCCTCTGGCCGCCTGACGGTGAGCCGGGAGGGGGAGTGGCTGACGCTGGATTTCCCGGCATGTCCAACGCATGAAGAGACGCCCCCGCCGGAGATGCTCGCGGCGCTCGGTATCCGCCGCTACGTTGAAGCCCGCAAAGGCCGCGCATGGGTGGTGGTGCTGGAAGATCGCCAGCAGGTTGAAGCACTCGCACCGACAATTTCAGCCATGACGCCTGGCGAACATAAGGTTGCCGTTACGGCGCAGGGCGACGGGGATTACGATTTCGTCAGCCGCTTTTTCTCCCCCGGCGTTGCCGTCTGGGAAGATCCGGTGACCGGCTCTGCGCATACCATGCTCATTCCTTACTGGAGCGAAAAATTGGGTAAAACGACGATGTTTGCCCGTCAGGTTTCCGCGCGGGGCGGCGACGTGCGGTGCGAGCTAAAAGGCTCGCGCGTGCTGATGAGCGGACAGGCGTCATGCTATTTGAAAGGCACAGTTTTTCTGCGCTAGATACCTATAACAACAGAGGAAAAGACAATGCAGGAAATTGATTTTTATCTGGTGGATGCCTTCAGCGACAGGGCGTTTGGCGGCAATGCAGCGGCGGTATGCCCGCTGGAGGAGTGGCTTTCGGATGAGACGCTGCTCAAAATGGCGCAACAGCATAACCAGTCTGAGACGGCGTTTTTCGTACGCACCGACACCGGGTTCGAGCTGCGCTGGTTTACCACGCTGCATGAAATCAACCTCTGCGGCCACGCGACGCTGGCAGCGTCCCACGTGATTTTCGAATACCTCGATTATCCGCATACCGAAATCACCTTCACCACGCGCTTCGTGGGTGAGTTGACGGTGAAACGCAACGGCGACTGGCTGACGCTCAATTTCCCTGCGTGGTCGACCGAGGTGGTTGACAATCCCCCGCCGGGCCTGTTCAGCGCGCTGGGGATAGCCCAGGCTAAAGAGGTCCGCGTCGGACGGGATTACATGGTGGTACTGGAGAGCCAGCAACAGGTAGAGGCCTTAACCCCGGATATTGCAGCGATGGCGCCGCTCGGGAAAATGGTCTGCGTGACGGCACCGGGAGAGGAGTATGACTTCGTCAGCCGCTTCTTCTGCCCGGGCGAAGGGGTACCGGAAGATCCGGTCACCGGATCGACGCACAGCATGCTGATACCGTACTGGAGCGAGAAGCTGGGCAAAACGTCGATGAACGCCCGCCAGGTTTCATACCGTGGCGGGGATCTGCGCTGCGAACTGAAGGGCGACCGTGTGCTGATTGGCGGCCAGGCGACGCTCTATCTGAAAGGGCGTATCTTCCTGCGCTAGCTGAGCGAGGCGCCGCCGCATATCACCATCTCCTGGCCCGTGATGGCGGCGGCTTCATCGCTGAGCAAGAAATTCACCAGTCCCGCGACCTCTTCTGGCGTGATAAGACGGCCGATGGGCGGACAGGTAGGCGGTGAGCTTTCTCGCCCCGGTGCGTTGAGCATCGGCGTTTGGGTGGCGCCCGGCGCGACCACGTTTGCGGTGATCCCACGCGGGGCCAGTTCCGCCGCCCAGCTTCTGACCATCCCTGTCATCGCCGCCTTGGTGGCAACATACTGCGAGCGACCTGCCGCCCCGCGGGAGGTTCTGCTGCCAATCGCCACAAATCGTCCACCGGCGGCCATAGCGGGCGCGAAATGGTTAAACAGGGCTTCGCAGGCCTGGACGTGCAGTTGCCACAGTGACGCGCCAACCCTGCTTTCCAGTTGCCCCAGTGGGGCGGCGGCTATCATTCCGGCGGCGTGGATCACCGCCTGCGGTGTCGCGATGGCGTGCAGGGCGCTGTTCAACGCATCAGGGTCGGTGATATCCACGCGTAACCCCGTAAAGCCAGGGGTATCCGGCATCACGGTGCGGCGGCTGAGTCCGGTGACCTGCCAGCCTTCCGCCAGTAAACGCTTAACGATGGCCTCACCAATTCCGGAGCTGGCTCCGGTCACGACGGCGTGACGCATATCAGACCTCCAGCATTGAACGAGGACTTTAAACACCGCTTTGCGCACGGTCATCGGCGCGCCGCTGGCGCACAGCGCCTGGTGTGGTTCTCCGGGAGAAAAGACCGCAAAGTCACCCGCGCCAAGGCGGATCCCGACGCTGTGTGCCGATGAGCTGGCAATGAACAGGTCCGCTTTACGCTCTTCGTCATCCGGCTTGCCAACAGGGCGCGCGCCGGCATAGATGAGTTCTTCTCCCGCCAGCACAACCTGAATATCCGCCCACTGGTGATGGTACTCCGTATGCCGCTCCGCGCGCGGCTGCGTCTGCGCCGGACCAATCTGGCAAAACCAGGGGGCATTGTCCGGCTGCCAGCGGCCGTCATCGCGTTCGCTAAGCGCCTGCAGCGTGCAGTCCGGGCGGGACAGCAGGGCATACAACACCGGCGGTAACCCTGCCAGCGGCAGGGCGTCGAGATGTCCAATAATCATGCTGACTCCTTGACCCACTCGGGCGTCACCCGCACGTATTTTATGGCCTGACGAAAGTAGGTGTAGGCGATATGCAGGCTGCCATCCGGGCTCTGCTTAATGCTCGGATAGGAAAACTCACGGTTCAGTTTCTCCAGAGAGTTGTTAGTCATGCAGTAGCCATCTCCCTCGTCCAGATGCCGTTGCCACGGCCAGCTTTTGCCTCCGTCCGGCGAAATGGCGACGGTCATCGGCGCACGCGGGGCACCCCAGAAGGCGGCCCGACCGTGGGTTACAACCGGCTCTTTACGGCCATCGCCATCGTCAATTTCATCGTACAGCGAGGTGCGACGCTCCTGCGCCCCGGCGGCGCTCATGAGGTTAAACACCAGCGCCAGCTCGCCACTGGCAAGCGTTGTCACCTGGATAGAGGAGTTGTTGTTAGGTAATACCGTGGGTTCCGGCACGGACCAGCTTTCGCCGTTGTCCGTTGACTGGCTGTAATAAATGTTATCCGCCCAGCGGCTGCGGAACAGGGCAACCAGGGTGCCATTGCGCAGCGGGGTGATATTCATATGGACGCAGCCCAGGCTGTCCGGCACCTCGACATCACGCCAGGTTTTGCCCCCGTCTTCGGAGATTTTCACCGCGCTGATGTCATCGTTACCGACCCATTTCTCACCCGGCCGGGTGCGGCAGTAAAACACCGGCAGCAGCCAGTTCCCGTTCTCCAGCACGACAATCGGCTGACGAATAAAGGTGCCGGGTTTATCGAGCAGGGTCGCGATGTCCCCCCAGGTTTTACCCAGATCCCGGGACTGGCGATAGCGCACAATAGCGGTGTCCTGGTTGCCGGAAATTTGCGCGGTCCACAGCAGCCACAGCACGTTATCGGGTGCCAGGAACAGAACCGGGTTCTGTTCAGAGCGCGTGGCATCATCCGACAGTTTTTCTGCCTCACTCCACTGCTGGCTTCCCGGTGACAGGCGCGAACCCCACACAGAGATATCCGCAATACCCTCCTGGGTACCGCCAAACCAGACGCACATCAGCGAACCATCCGGCAGCGGCAGCAGATTTGCCGCGTGGTTTTGTGGGCAGGCGGAAGGCAGCATGGCCGCCTCCACGCGCGTATCCTGTTGTGGGCGAATAATCCCGTCGCGGGTTACGGTTACAGACATATCAGACTCCATTGTTTTCAACGGGGGTTGGCGCTTTACCCTGTGCCTTTCCCGGAATGAGACGGTCGATGACCATGATGACCGCAGGGGTCAGCAGGGCGATGTACATATTGTTAATGCCAAACGGATCGCCCAGCAGATACCAGACAGAGGTCACGACGCAGGCGCCGATCAGCCCAGCATTGGCTCCGCGAGTACTGCGGAAGAACGGGGCGTAGAACGCGATGACCGCCACGACGGAAATCGACAGACGAATGGCGCGGGTAAAGAACGACAGCTTTAGCACTTCAGGCACCAGCAGAACAAAAATCAGCGGCAGGAAACCAATCAGCAGGGAGATCCAGCGGGTAGCTTTAAACTCCTGCTCGGGGGTCGGGTTGCGCATCGGCACGTAGAAATCTTTGACCACCAGGGAGGCAATGGCGAGCGCCACGGTACTGACGCTGACGAAGATGGACGCCACCAGAGAGGTGGTGACCAGACCGGCCAGCCACGGGTTCATATCCTGCAGGAAAATCGGCATCGCATACAGGCTGTCGATCTCCGGATGCAGGTATTTTGCCGCCACGCCAATCACCGCAATGGCCAGCGCGATCGGCAGGCAGAAGAAGAACGCGACCCAGGTGGAGCGTTTGGCCGATTTAACATCTTTAGTGGAGGAGATGGCCTGGATCACAAACTGGGTGCAGAAGATGGAGCCAATGGTGCCGATAAGCCACGCGAAAATGGTCGACGCGCCGATGTTGCCATCCCAGGTCCAGTAGAAGTCCGGCATGTTTTCGATCATCGGCGTGAAACCGCCGGTTTTGGATAACGCAAAACCCATAATGGCCAGAATGCCGAAGTATTTCAGCGCACTGTGCAGCACAGTTACCCACGCCACGCCTTTCATGCCGCCGAAGGCGAAATAGAAGGTACTGACGATAGCCGTAATGAAAGCGGCAACGGGCAGATTGACTTTCAGTACGGTAGAAATGGCTGCTGCGCCACTGACGTAATTCCCCACGTTCACCAGCAGCAGAGCGTAGATCATGATGAGGGAGATAATGTTTTTGGTGCTGTTACCGTACTTTTCAGCAATCGCACCCGAGATGGTGATTTTCCCGGTGTTGTATATGCGTTTTACCAGTAACAGACCAAAAAGCGGAAAGCCAATCGCGGCACCGATGACGGACCATGACGCAGCAAACCCGTCCTCAAACGCCGCCTGCGCGGTGCCGATGGTGGATTTAGCGCCGATATACTCAGACATCAGCAGGATCCCGACAATAAACGCCGGCATCGCGCGGGAGCCTTCCATAAAGTCCCCGGAGTTTTTACTGCGGATCCGGAAGGTCAGCCAGGTGGTGAACAGGATGTAGGCAATGACTATGCCCACAATGATCAGGGTATCTTCAGCGGTAAAATTATTCATCTTTGCCTCTCTTCAGGGCGAGTGAATCCTGGGCACCTCAGGTACCCGGTATTCTTATTGACGAAACCAACGCCGTTTAGCTAAGTGACGTTGTCACTATCTGGCGAATCTGTTGGCACTGCTGCTCGCTAAACGCCACGGCGTAGCGACTCTCTCCGACATCCTCGCCCATGATTTGCAGAGCCTTTTTAACGGCGGCAGGGGAAAACGCCACGCTGTACAGCTCGGTACGCAGTCGGGTGACGCGCTCCTGCGCCTGCCGGGAACCTTCAACATCACCCGCGTTAAAGCGTGACCAGATGGCGTTGATCGCCGCTGGCGCCACGTTTGCCAGCCCGGAAATACAGGCTGAACATCCCTCGACGAAGCCCTGATGGATCAGTGAATCTGGTCCGTTCAGCACGTCGAACCCGTCAATGTCGCTTACCGCGTTGAGAAAACCGCGCAGGCTTTCATAGCTCCCGGCACTGTCTTTAATACCTGAAATGTTGGGGTGTTCGGCCAGCGCCCGTACCGTGGCGGGCTCAAGGGTGTTGCCGGTCCGCGCCGGAATGTTGTACAGAAAGACCGGTACGGTTAGCGCGTCAGCGACGGCGGTGTAGTGTGCGATGAGTTCAGACTGTTTCAGCGGCACGAAGTAAGGGGTGATGACGGAAACCGCATCCACACCCAGCGCGGCGATCTGTTTTCCCAGCCGGATGGTGTCGCGGGTGGAGATTTCGCCAATATGCGCCACGACGGGCGCGCGTCCGGCGACGGTTTCCACACAGGTCCGGGTGACCGCGATTTTTTCCGCTTCGTTCAGGACAAAGAACTCGCCGTTGGTTCCGCCGCAAAAAATGCCGTTTCCGGCGTCCAGCTGCCGGGCGATCTGCCGCGTTAAGCCGGGAAGGTTGAGTTCGCCTTCCGCGTCAAAGGGGGTGACGATAGCCGTCAGCACGCCCTTGATGTTGTTACGCATTTCTTACTCCTTGACTATGCATGTTCAGGAAACAGTGTCCGATAAATCGCCTGCACCTCGTCGTGATTCACCTGACAGGGGGCATTGTTCATTAACCGTTTAACGTTCAGGGCGGCATCGCTCAGGGAAGCGATGTCTTCGCGCGGCACGCCCAGGGACTCAAGGTTGTCCGGCAGGTTGAGCCGACGAACCAGCGCGGCAAAGTACTCCACCAGCGCGTGAGATTTTTCGTCATCGGACAGGCTGCCGTCCGCGCCTGGCACGAGATCCCAGACCTGCGCAAATTTTGTCACGCAGTGGGGACGAACCACCCTCATGCAGGGCGCCAGAAGAATGGCGTTGGCCACGCCGTGCGGCAGGTGATATTTCCCGCCAAGCGGATAAGACAGGGCGTGAACCAGGTGTGTGCCGGCATGCGCAATCGCGACCCCGCCGTAATAAGAGGCCCACAGCATTTCCAGCTTTGCCAGCAGGTTGCCCGGCTCAGCGCAGGCCGTTTCGATGTTCTTCAGCAGCTTAGCGAGCCCGGTCAACGCCGCGTTATCGCTGACCGGGTTGGCGACCGTGGCGGTGAAGCACTCAATCAGATGGCACAGGGCATCGATGCCGGTGGAGGAGGCAATATGCGCGGGCATGCTGGTGGTCAATTCCGGCAGCAGGGCGACGTAATCGGGCAGCAGGACCGGAGAGATAATACCGACCTTCGTGTTTTGCTCCGGTATCGCCAGAATAGCGTTCGGCGTGGCTTCTGACCCGGTTCCGGCGGTGGCGGGGATCAGAAGTGAGGAGATGCGTGCCACCGGTTTTACCCCTGCCAGCAGGCTGTCCAGCCCCGGTGACAGCGGGTGACAAAGCACGGAGAGCAGTTTCGCCACATCCAGTACGCTGCCGCCGCCGATCCCAACCACGACATCAAACGATCCGCTGTTTAATCCCGCGAGCAACTGGCTGACATCGTGGTGGGAGGGTTCAGGCGGCACCGTGTCAATCACCGTGACGCGGCGGTTGCCCTCTTCAAGAATTGAACGGATCTGTGTTGCCGCCTCCAGACGCGCAATGTTGCCGTCCGTAACCAGCAAGAGCTGCGCGTTTTCGGTGAGTAATGGCCTGATGGCGGCGAGCGCATTTGCGCCGCTAATAATGGTGCTGTTGAGGGTAACCACGCTTTTCTCCTGTCTTTGTGTCCATGATTAAATTCGCTCAATTAAGACGCTTCATGGTCATCGTGTGGCTAAATTTATAATTTATTCGCAAACTGATTAACTTGATCTTGCTCACATATAATCAATCGTGATTGAATATAATCATTAGCAGGAAAAACGAGCCCGGAGTGGGAATGAAAGAGAACAACCTGTTCAAAGACGTCGTTGTCGTTGCAGATGACTTTACCGGTGCAAACGATGCGGGTGTCAGCCTGGCGCTGAGAGGTAAGAAGGTCAGCGTGGCATTCCACACCCCCTTTACCCAGCCGGTGGATGCACTGGTTATTAATACCGATTCCCGTGCGCTGCGGGCAGCAGAGGCGGCCGAAAAAGTGGCCGTACTAGGGGCGGATCTTGCGGATGCGCACTGGCTCATCAAAAAGATTGATTCCACACTGCGCGGCAATGTAGGGGCAGAAACAGGCGTCCTTAAGGCAGTAAGCGGCAAACGGCAGGTGATTGTGGCGCCAGCGTATCCCGCGGCAGGGCGGATCACACGTCACGGCAGGTGTCTGGTGAACGGCATTCCGGTGGATGAAACCGAATTCGCCAGCGATCCGAAAACGCCCGTCCCGTCTGCCACGATTGCTGACCTGTTTACCGACGTGAGTTGTCAATCCGTGACGGTAAACACGCTGGCAGCCGAACTGGCGCAGGGAACGGAGTGGCTCATTGTCGATGCCCAGTGTGACGAGGATCTGGACGCCATTATTGCCGCCGCGCTGACCTGCCCGCAGACACCGCTGCTGGTCGGGTCGGCCGGGTTATGTGATGCGCTGGCACGCCATCTCGCCCCCGTGAACCGTCAGCAACTGCTGGCGTTGGTGGGATCAATGAGTGAGATCGCTCAGCGTCAGATTGCGCTGGCCGCTGTAGAGCCTGCGGTTTCGTCGGTGTTTATTGATATTAATGATGTGCTGAACGGGGAGACGGCGAGCGCGCTCATGCGCATCACGCAGGCCCTGAAGGCGGGCCGTCACTGCATCGTTCATACCTGCCCGGACCATGAGGCGCGACATCAGGTTGAACGGCTTTGCGCGCAGTATCAAATGACCCGGACCGAACTGGGTGAAACGATCTGCGCCTTCCTGGGAGAGATTACCCGAGAGGCACTGACGGCATGTCCGCCGGATGCGTTGTATGTCTCAGGCGGCGATGTGGCAATGGCCGTCGCCAGCGCGCTTGATGCGCAAGGATTTGAAATTACAGGGCGCGTCGCAGGATGCGTCCCTTACGGCAAATTTCTGGGTTGTGCCTGGCACCAGCCGGTAATGACCAAAGCAGGGGGCTTCGGAAAAGAAGAGACGCTGCTTGAGGTGTTGCATTTTATCGAGGAGAGACTGAGTGACTAACATTATTGCTGTAACCATGGGTGACCCGGCGGGCATTGGCCCGGAGATCATTATCAAATCCCTCACCGGGAGCGAATTAACGGGATCCCCGGTTGTCGTGGTGGGCTGTGCCCGCACGCTCAGGCGGGTGCTGGATGATGGGATCGTGGGGCAGGCTGACATCCATATCATCAGGCAGGTCAGCGAGGCCCGTTTCGCACCCAACATGATTAACGTGCTGGACGAACCGCTGGCCGACCCTGATGCCCTGAAGCCCGGCGTAGTCCAGGCTCAGGCGGGGGATTTAGCCTATCGCTGCGTGAAGCGCGCGACGGAACTGGCGATGGCGGGGGACGTAAAAGCGGTTGCCACGGCGCCACTGAATAAAGAAGCGCTGCATCTGGCCGGACATCACTACCCCGGGCATACCGAGCTGCTGGCCCATCTGACGCACAGCAAAGACTACGCTATGGTGCTGTACACCGATCGGCTGAAGGTCATTCATATCACGACCCATATTGCGCTGCGTAAATTCCTTGATACGCTCAATCAGGATCGGGTAAAAACCGTCATCGGCATTGCGGATACCTTCCTGAAGCGGGTGGGCTTTAGCACACCTCGTATTGCGGTCGCGGGCGTGAACCCGCATGCTGGAGAAAATGGCCTGTTTGGCGATGAAGAGATCATGATCGTTGGCCCGGCCGTTGCGGCGATGAAGGCGCAGGGGGTCAACGTCACCGGACCGTGCCCGCCGGATACGGTATTTATGCAATGCCACGAAGGAATGTATGACATGGTCGTTGCGATGTATCACGATCAGGGGCATATTCCGCTAAAATTGCTCGGCTTTTACGACGGGGTGAATATCACCGCCGGATTGCCGTTTATCCGCACCTCTGCAGACCACGGAACCGCGTTCGATATTGCATGGACCGGTAAAGCCAGGTCGGAGAGCATGACGGTGTCTATTCAGTTGGCTATGCAAATTACACGGGAATAATATGAAGGGATATAACCGGTTAGAGCAGATAATGGATTACCTCAAAGGGCACAACCTGGTCACGGTGGATCAGCTGGTGGCGATCACCGATGCCTCACCGGCGACGATCCGCCGCGACCTGATTAAGCTTGACCAGGAGGGCGTCATCAGCCGAACCCACGGCGGCGTGACTCTTAACCGGTTTATTCCTTCCCAGCCGACCACGTCCGAAAAAATGCAGCGCAGTCTGGCAGAAAAACATGCCATCGCCAGCGCGGCCGCGAGCTTTGTGAAAGCGGGGGATGCCATTGTGCTGGACGCCGGTACCACAATGATTGAACTCGCGCGTCAGCTCACGCATCTGCCGCTTCGCGTCATCACCAGCGATCTGCACATTGCGCTGTTTCTCTCTGAGTTTAAACAGATTGAAGTGACGATTATTGGCGGCCGTATCGATGATTCGAGCCAGTCCTGTATTGGTGAGCACGGGCGTCGGCTGTTGCAGAATGTCTGGCCTGATGTGGCTTTTGTCAGCTGTAATGGCTGGGATATTACCCGCGGTATCACGTCGCCTACGGAAGAGAAGGCCGCGCTGAAGCGGGATTTAATAGCCAATGCAAAACGCCGGGTGCTGCTGGCAGACAGCTCTAAGTACGGTGCCTGGTCGCTGTTTAATGTGGTGCACCTGAACACCCTGACGGATATCGTCACCGACAGCAGGCTGGATGAAGCGGCCCGGAACCAGCTGGAACAGCTTGAGACCCGCCTGACGCTGGCGTCATGACATAAGTTAAAACTATGAAGTCCGAACAGATGGCAGACGCTATGTTGAAGCCTGGCCTCACAAAAAAAGCAAGGAGCCTGCCATGTATTCCATTACCTCTGAATCTGCCCGTCATCCGGACATCCTCAAGCTGATCGCGGCGCTTGACCGTTATCAGAGCGAACTCTATCCCGCTGAAAGCAATCATCTGCTCGATCTGGCTGCGCTGCCTGAAGCCTCGCTTATCCTGATGATCATTCGCGACCCGCAGCTGCAGGCCGTTGGATGTGGCGCCGTGGTGCTTAATGGCGACGGTACCGGGGAGATGAAACGGGTCTATATCGATCCGACCCATCGCGGGCAACATCTGGGCGAGAAGCTGCTTGCTGCCCTTGAGGATGAAGCCCTGAGTCGTCACTGCCACACCGTGCGCCTGGAGACAGGGATCAAGCAGCACGCCGCCATTCGCCTGTATGAACAGTGCGGATATGAACGCCGTCCGGCGTTTGCGCCGTATGTCGACGATCCGCTGAGCCTGTTTATGGAGAAGGCTCTGGTTGTCGACGTTCGTTTAGCAGCGCTATAAACGCTTCGAGCTGGCGGGTCATCGCCCCACGACGCCACACCAGCCAGGTGGTCAGCCAGCGCCAGTTCTCCGCCAGCGGCCACGCCTCTACCTGATGATGCCCCGGCATGCTCTCCAGCATGGAGCGGGGCATTAGCGCAATACCCGCCCCTGCAATCACGCAGGCGAGCATACCGTGATACGACTCCATCTCATGGATCCGCCCGGGCGTGGCGCGGTCTGCGTGAAACCAGCTTTCCAGATGACGTCGATACGAACAGTTTGCGCGAAACGCGTAGACGTCGCTGCCGCTTACCTGCGCGGCGCGCGTCACCTCCGCATGTCCGGCGGGGGTGACCAGCATCATCTCTTCCCGGTAAACCGGCATGCCTTCCAGCTCCGGGTGTGAAAGTGGCCCGTCGACAAACGCCGCGCTTAAGGTGCCTTCCAGAACGCCGTCAATCATCGTTCCGGACGGGCCGGTAGAGAGCGCGAACTGAATGCGCGGATAGCGCTGGTTAAACGCCGCCAGACTTTCCGGGATCCGCACGGCGGCGGTGCTCTCCAGGGCGCCAAGGGCAAATAACCCCTGCGGCTCATCACCGGCGACGACCATGCGCGCCTCGTCAACCAGCGCCAGGATCTGCTTGCTGTAGCGCAGAAAGTTGTGCCCGGCGGGAGATAAGCGCAAACGCTGGCTCTCCCGGATAAACAACTCAACGCCGAGATCGGCCTCAAGCTGGCGGATGCGGGTGGTGAGGTTAGACGGAACGCGATGCACTTTCTGCGCCGCCTGGGTAATGCTGCCGGTCAGGGCAACGGCGTTAAACATTTCAAGCTGAGTTAAATCCATAGCATTCTCGATTCGTGAATAAGGTGGTTAGTATTATTCATTTTTAAGAAATAGCAGAGTGGGCCACAATCAATCAACCGATATTACGTGGAGAACATCATGACTTATTCATCTGCTACGCATGCCCTCTCTGTTAACCCGGCGACAGGCGAGACGCTGGCCACATATCCCTGGGCCACATCCGAAGAGGTCGAACAGGCAATCACCCTGGCTGATGCCGGTTTTCGCCAGTGGCGAGGAGAGAGCGTCTCTCACCGGGCACAAAAGCTGCGCGACCTGGGGGCAGCACTGCGCCAGCGTGGGGAAGAGATGGCGCAAATGATCTCCCGGGAAATGGGCAAGCCGATTGTGCAGGCGCGGGCGGAAGTGGCCAAATCTGCGGGTCTGTGCGACTGGTATGCGGAACATGGCCCGGCGATGCTGCGTGCGGAGCCCACGCTGGTGGAAAACCAAAACGCGGTCATTGAATACCGTCCGCTGGGGCCGATTCTTGCGGTGATGCCGTGGAACTTCCCGCTCTGGCAGGTACTGCGCGGTGCGGCGCCGATCCTGCTGGCAGGTAACAGCTATCTGCTCAAACACGCACCGAACGTCCTGGGTTCTGCTGCGCTGATTGGGCAAATCTTTGCTGATGCCGGTATTGCGCAAGGCGTCTTTGGCTGGGTGAATGCCACCAATGATGGCGTGAGCCAGACGATCAACGATCGTCGTATTGCAGCGGTAACCGTCACCGGTAGCGTGCGTGCAGGTGCGGCAATAGGGGCGCAGGCGGGAGCGGCGCTGAAAAAATGCGTTCTGGAGCTGGGCGGCTCCGATCCGTTTATCGTGCTGAATGATGCCGATCTGGATCTGGCCGTTCGCGCGGCCGTCACGGGACGTTATCAGAACACCGGGCAGGTTTGCGCGGCGGCAAAGCGCTTTATTATCGAAGAGGGTATTGCCGATGACTTTACCCGGCGTTTTGTTGCGGCGGTTACGGCGCTGAAGATGGGAGCACCGGATCGGGAAGAGAATGATATTGGCCCGATGGCGCGTTTCGATCTGCGTGACGAACTGCATCAGCAGGTGCAGGCCACGCTCGCGGAAGGGGCCACGCTGCTGCTGGGCGGCGAGAAAATCAGCGGGGAGGGCAACTATTACGCGCCAACCGTGCTAAGCCATGTCACCCCGACAATGACCGCCTTCCGTCAGGAGCTGTTTGGTCCGGTTGCGGCGATTACGGTGGCGAAGGATGCGGAACATGCCCTGCAGCTTGCCAACGACAGCGACTTTGGTCTCTCTGCCACGGTGTTTACCGCCAACGAAGCGCTGGCCGGAAAATTCGCCCGCGAGCTGGAGTGCGGCGGGGTGTTTATCAATGGCTTTAGCGCCAGTGACGCGCGCGTGGCCTTTGGCGGCGTGAAGAAAAGTGGTTTTGGCCGTGAGCTTTCCCACTTTGGTTTGCACGAGTTTTGTAACGTGCAGACGGTGTGGAAGAACAGAGTGTAACCGCCATCTTTACAGAGGACCTGACGACGAGGGCCTCTGTCATTTCTCTGCAATGGTTCTGTCATTTTCGTTTCGTAGACTCGCACGCGTCTAACGTCTTGTTACTGAAGAAAATTATGAACCTAACGCAAATTTATCGTCGTATTGCGCAGCGCATTATCCCCCGCCAGTTTGGCCTGCTGACCGGTATCTTTTGTATTATCGGCCTCTTTTCCGCCCTGCAACTCTCCTCGTCGTTCCTGCTCAATGCCTCCCTTAAGGAAGCGCAACGCAACGAGCAGCAAAACCTGCTGGCGTATCAGCAGCAGAGCAAGCTGGATCTGGCTCGCGTTTCCCTGCTGGCCGCAAGCGATCTGCTTAACCGCTCCGGCGTCTGGTTTATGCAGGATAAAGAGACCGGCTCCGAGGGCAGCTGGCACAGCCTGATGGACGACGCGCAAAAGGCGCTGGCTGTTTCGCAGCAGGCGTGGAATGCCTGGCTGGCGCTTAATCCGCCAAAAGATGACGCCCTGGTTAACAGCTATCAGCTTTTTTACGGCGCGATAAAAGAGCAGGCGGAAGGGCTGGTGAAAACCAACACCATCGATGCGTTTTTTGCCGTGCCGGCGCAGGCGTTTCAGACCGACTTTAATGACAACTATGCCCGCTATCAGCAAGCAAGCGAGAAGCAGGCGCTCAAAGGGCGTCAGTCGTTGATTGCGCAGCTCTCCGGTCTGCAAACGCTGTTCCTGCTTGCGCCTGTTCTGTTGCTCGCTATTGCGGTTGCCGTCTGGTTCGGGATGTCCCGATGGGTAATTACCCCGTTGCGGCGCTTGATTGCGCATATCAACCGGCTGGCCGCGGGCGATCTCTCCGGTACCTCTCCTGGCGTGACGCGTTTTAACCGTGAAATTGCACAGCTCAGCGACAGTATTGCCACCATGCAGAACGGGCTACAGCAGCTGGTGACCCAGGTCAGCGATGCGACCACCGCCATGGTGGAAAATATTGGCGCACTGGCGCAGGGCAATCAAAAGCTGTATCACCAGTCGGCACGTCAGGCCAAAGAGCTGGAAGACGTGACGGCGCATATCGCGACCCTGGAAACTCACGTAGAAGGCAACACGGGCTATGCGAAGCTTGCCAGCTCGCGGGCGGATGAGGCGCGCCAGGCCGCGGCGGGAGGGGATCAGATGATGTCGACCGTCAATGCGTCGATGCAGGCGATCGTCGACCGATCCTCAGAGATGCGGGGGATCGTGGCGATGATCGACAGCGTCGCGTTTCAGACCAACATTCTGGCGCTGAATGCAGCAATTGAAGCGGCTCACGCGGGAAACCAGGGGCGCGGGTTCGCCGTTGTCGCTCGTGAAGTGGGGCTGCTGGCGAGGAAGAGCAGCCATTCGACGCAGACCATCCAGGAGCTTATCAACCGTTCCCTTCAGGGGATCGAAGACGGGTCACGGGCCGTTAACCGTCTGGAAGATAACCTGCAGCAGGTGACGGGGCTGGTGGGAACATTAAGCAGTTTGCTGAATGAGATCTCCGCGGCCACGCTGAGTCAGGGGGAGAGTATTCATCAGATGACGCGCCAGCTTCAGGCGCTGAATCAGGTGTCGCGGCAGACCGACAGCCTTGTCTCTGACGCGTCCGATGCCTCTGAGCGCCTGCACAAACAGTCGGATCTTTTATTGCAGGCGGTTTCGCGTTTTCGTCTCAGTGCCTGACGCAACACATAAGCGTCTGTTATACTCGCAGCCCGTTTTAGCCTGAGGGCAAGGAGCAAAGAGAGTGGCTGCGGTCATCCATAATGAGATGCTGGACGAGATTCTGGCGCAGGTTCGTCCGTTACTTGGAAAAGGAAAGGTTGCCGACTATATTCCGGCCCTTGCCTCGGTCAGCGGGAATAAGCTGGGAATTGCAATTTGTACGATAGACGGTCAGCGTTACCAGGCCGGTGACGCCACGGAACGTTTTTCCATCCAGTCTATTTCGAAAGTGCTAAGTCTGGTTGCGGCCATGCGACAGTACGAGGAAGAGGAGATCTGGCAACGGGTGGGTAAAGATCCCTCCGGGCAGCCGTTTAACTCTCTGCTACAGCTTGAGATTGAACAGGGTAAACCGCGTAACCCCTTTATCAACGCCGGGGCGCTGGTGGTCTGCGATATGCTGCAAAGCCGTCTTAGCGCGCCACGCCAGCGCATGCTTGAAATTGTTCGCCAGCTCTCAGGCGTTGACGATATTGCTTATGATTCAGTGGTCGCCCGTTCGGAGTTCGAGCACTCTGCGCGTAACGCCGCCATTGCCTGGTTGATGAAATCGTTCGGCAATTTCCATAATGATGTGGCGACCGTACTGCAAAACTATTTCCACTACTGCGCGCTGAAAATGAGCTGCGTGGAGCTGGCGCAGACCTTCCTGTTCCTTGCTCACCAGGGGCACGCACCGCATCTCGATCAGGAGGTGGTTTCACCTATGCAGGCGCGTCAGGTCAATGCCCTGATGGCGACAAGCGGGATGTATCAGAACGCGGGCGAATTTGCCTGGCGCGTCGGTCTTCCGGCCAAGTCGGGCGTCGGGGGTGGGGTGGTTGCCATTGTACCGCATGAGATGGCTATTGCTGTCTGGAGCCCGGAGCTGGATGAGACGGGTAATTCACTGGCCGGTGTGGCGGTTCTGGAGAAACTGACCCAACGCCTGGGACGTTCCGTTTACTGATGTCTGACCTGGATCCTCTTTTTTCTCGTCTGGCGCGATCGACCTTTCGGTCGCGCTTTCGCTTAGGCACAAAAGAACGACAGTACTGCTGGGACAAAGGTGCCGATACCATTGACCAGCATGCTGCCGACTTTATTGCGAAGCGTCTTGCCCCCGCGCACCCCGTCAACGACGGTAAACAGACCCCCATGCGCGGCCATCCGGTGTTTATTGCCCAGCACGCGACCGCCACCTGCTGTCGCGGCTGTCTGGCGAAATGGCACAACATTCCGCAAGGTGTTCAGCTCACCGCGCAGCAACAGCACTATATCGTCGGCGTGATCCACCACTGGCTGGTGTTGCAGATGAACGCCTGATGTTGATGGGTGCTGATCCTGTTGTAATTGTGTTATAGATGCACGCTATGAGATCCCCCGCGTGGTGACGGGTCAGTTAGTTGCCATAAGTTATTATATGGAATGATATTTAATGCGTTCAGACCCCGCTGCCTTCACGCTTTTTCGCCTTGAATCGCCGCTGCGTAATGCGGCGGGTATCTTTATTCTCACCACCTTGTTCTACTTTATCGGTGCGGAATTACGTCTGGTCGAAGCCTTGTCGCTGTTCTGGCCGCTGAATGGCGTGATGGCGGGCGTCTTTGCCCGTTATACCTATCTCAATCGCCTGCATAACTACGCGGTGTCGTATGTCGCCATGCTGATGTACGACGCGGTCACCACCAACTGGGGAATGGCCTCGGTGGTCATCAACCTGTCGAATATGGTCTTTATCGTCGTTGTCGCATTGCTGGTGGTGCGTGATAAGCGGTTGATGAAGAAAACCCCCGATCCCATTAATGCGCTGCGGCTGTTCAATTATTGTCTGTTCGCCGCCTTATTATGTGCGCTGCTCGGCGCGACCGGGTCGGTGGGGATCGACAGCCATACCTTCTGGCCGCTGTTTGCCGACTGGTTCAGCGAGCAGTTCTCAACCGGCGTGCTCATTTTACCCTGCATGCTCACGGTTAGTATGCCGACGCGGGCATTCAAGCTGCGTCTGGAGCAACTTTTACCGGTCATTGCGCTGATTGTTTCGGTGATGGCATCGGTGGTGATTGGCGGGGCGGGAAGCCTTGCCTTTCCGCTGCCGGCGCTGATCTGGTGTGCGGTCCGCTACTCCTTGCCCGCGACCTGTCTGCTGACGTTTCTGACCGGCGGTCTGGAGATTGTTCTGGTCGCTAACTCCATTATCAATATCGCCGTGGGCACGCCGCTCTCTACCCCGATGATGTTCTCCGCCCGGCTGGGGATTGCCACCATGGCGATCTGTCCGGTTATGGTCTCCGTCAGTATGGCGGCCATTAATTCGCTCATCCGTCAGGTGTCGTTGCGCGCGGATTATGATTTTCTGACCCACGTTTATTCACGCTCCGGGCTCTATGAGGCGTTAAAGCGGGAAGAGGCGCAGCGGCAGACACGTTTTCTGACCGTGATGCTGCTGGATATCGATTACTTCAAAAGCATCAATGATAACTATGGGCATGAGTGTGGCGACCGCGTGCTGGCCGGGTTTGCCCGCGAGGTCCAGCAGGTTGTCGGAGACGATGGTATGGTGGCGCGTATGGGCGGAGAAGAGTTCGCGGTTGTGGTGAACACCGGTGACGCGCAGCACGGCTTTGCGCTGGCGGAACGTATCAGACTCACCATTGCCGCTCATCCGTTTACCTGGCGCCAGCAAACGCTCTATCTGACGGTGAGTATTGGTCTCGGGAGCGGGAAGGCGGCGTCGTGGCAGTTGACCGAGGTATTCAACAGGCTGATGGCCGAAGCAGACGATCATCTCTATCGTTCCAAAAAAGCGGGGAGAAATCGCACCAGTGCGCGTGTGTCAGACGATCCCATTACCCCGGCCCCGGAGAGTGAAACCTGAGCGCAGCCTGCATTCTGCCGGGGACGAATCATAACGAATAGCAGATAAATTGCTTGCTAGGTATTTTTAACGCCAATAAGATACCGCAAGAAAGCTATCGGAAAATTCGCAGAATGAATGCAGCTGACAAACTCAGTAGACCCCCTCGTGTACCAGGAAGCCGGTTTGTCAAACGTATGTATCTGATGCGTATTCTCGGCACGTTTCTCTGTTTTATTCCCATCCTCTCCGTGCTGATTGAACAGAATCGTTCAATCTGGCTGATGTGTTTGCTGGCGTTGAACGCATTTATCTGGCCTACGCTTGCCTGGTATCGGGCGCGAAATTCGGCCATGCCGCTGGTGACTGAGCATCAGAATCTGGTGCTGGACGCCGGGGCGGGGGGATTCTGGATCGCCATGATGGCGGTTAATCCGCTGCCGTCGGTGGTCATTGCCACCATCATGCTGACCGACCGGCTCTCGGCAGGGGGCGTTACGCTGATGAGAAAGGCGGCCATCACCATGGTGGGCGTTTTTCTGGTGACCTGGCTGACGCAGGGAATGGCGGTGGATATGTACGTTTCGCAGCGCACCATGTTTGCCACGCTGCCGCTGATTGCAATTTATCTGCTGGCGCTGAGCATATTAACGGACAGCATTGCGCTGCGCCTGCGGATCAAGAGCCGGGAGCTTGAGCGGATCGCGATGATGGATCCGCTACTGGATATCGCGAACCGACGTCTGCTCGAAAAGCGCATTGACCACGAACTGAATAAACTGCGCCAGACGTGCCGGGAATCGGCCCTGATGTTCATCGATATCGACAATTTTAAAGACGTTAACGATCGTTTTGGTCATAAGGTTGGGGATGCATTGCTGGCGGCCGTCTCGCAAATACTGCATTTGTCGACACGCCCGAACGATACCCCCGCACGCCTTGGCGGTGATGAATTTGTGGTGTTGCTGCCGGATACCACCCTTGAAGAGGCGCAAGTTGTCGCCAGACGCATTATGGATGCGGCTGCAATGAAAAAGGAGGTGGCTCAGGAGACGGTGCATTGCACGCTCAGCATCGGTATCGCCTGTGCCACGCGAGAAATGATAAGCGTAACCGACTGGCTACAGGCCGCGGACAACGCCCTGTACCGCGCCAAGCGGGACGGTAAGAACAGAATATTCGCGCACTGACAATGTCTCTGTTTAGGCTACGCTTTGAGTAACGCTTTGCGTCAGGAGACGTTATGAAAACACCTGCAACCCCAGCAAATGAAATGGAACGTCTGAACTCGCTGCGCGAGTCAGGCCTGCTTGAGATCGACAGTTCCCCGGCGTTTGACCGACTGACACGTCTGGCAAAACGCTTCTTCCAGGTCCCCCTGGCGATGGTCAATCTTATTGATGAACACTCGCTGATTGTGAAGTCGGCCGATGGTCAGGCGCCTGACACCGTTCCGCGTAATATCTCGTTTTGCGGCCATACGATCCTCAGCGAAGCGCCGCTGGTGGTTGCCGATATGCGTCAGGACGATCGATTTGCCGATAACCCGCTGGTGGCCGGTGAGCCTGGCGTAAGGTTCTATGCCGGTTTTCCACTGCGTTTACGTGACGGGGCGAGCGTGGGATCGCTGTGCCTGATTGATTATTCTCCTCGTGAATTTTCCGCAGCCGATCTTGCCGTGCTGGGCGACCTGAGCGCGCTGGCGGAAGACGAGTTTGCTGCCGTCAGCGCGGCGACAACCGATGAATTAACCGGTCTGTTTAACCGTCGGGGCTTTAACCAGCTGCTCCGGTTCACGCTCTCCGTAGCCAGACGTCGGGCGGAGCCGTTAACTCTGGGCTGGCTGGATCTGGATCGCTTCAAAGAGATTAACGATCGCTACGGACATGAAGAGGGCGACAACGCGCTGAAAGTGATGGCGGAACTGATGCGCACCTCTTTCCGTGAAGCGGATTTGCTGGTTCGCTTTGGCGGCGATGAGTTTGCCGTGCTGTTTGCCGATACCGACGAGCAGGGGGCCTGGATTGCCATGCAGTATCTGGCCGAGCAGGTTGAACAGTACAATGCGCGCAGGCTGCATCCCTGGTCACTCCATTTTTCCTGGGGGCTGAGCGAGTTCGATCATAACGGCAACGATCTGCAGCAGTGGATGAAAGACGCGGATGAAAAAATGTATGCCATGAAGCAGCAGCGCAAGCGCGCAACATGACATAACAAAAGCCTATGTCTGATGTGATTGCGTTACGTAAATGTTAAATGCACAGTGAGCGTATTCAACGTAAGGAAAACCCATGAATACCTCACTGCAGATCAAAACCCTCACCCGGGACGATATTCTCACCCACCTCGATGCGTTGGCCGATATCCTTGAAAACTGTGTCAGGGGCGGCGCTTCCGTCAGTTTTATGTTGCCATTCAGTACCGATAAAGCTCGTGCTTTCTGGCAGGATATTGCCGGGAGCGTAGAGCGTAACGAACGCGTTGTGCTGGCCTGCATCGATTCTCAGGATGGCGTGATTGGCACCGTGCAGCTCATTACCGATCAGCCGGAAAACCAGCCGCATCGTGCCGATGTGGCAAAGCTGCTGGTGCATGAAAAAGCGCGTCGTAAAGGTGCCGCGATGGCGCTAATGGAGGAGCTGGAAGTGCAGGCCAGAGCAAGAGACATCTCGGTGCTGGTGCTGGATACCTCAACCGGCAGCGGAGCGGAGACCTTCTACCAGCGCGCTGGCTGGCAAAAAGTGGGGGAGATCCCGCGTTATGCGCTAATGCCGGATGGCGCGATGACCGCCACATCGGTCTTCTATAAGTTCTTGTGATTATTTCCCTCAATGACGTGATGAATTGATCAAAAGCGGGGTTCTGGTCGAAAACCTTTGGTAAGTTATCATACCAATTTAATAAGGTTGTACGACTAATCATAAAAGGACCCCATTGTGAACACACTTAACCGTCGTGATTTCCCCGGTGCTCTCTACCCCGAACGAATCATTCAGTTTGGCGAGGGCAATTTCCTGCGTGCGTTTGTCGACTGGCAAATCGACCTGTTAAACGAACATACCGATCTCAATGCCGGCGTCGTGGTCGTACGCCCAATTCAAAGCGACTTCCCGCCGTCATTAAGCACTCAGGATGGCCTGTATACCACGATCATTCGTGGTCTGAATGAGCAGGGCGAGGCGGTCAGCGAAGCGCGTCTTATCCGCTCGGTGAATCGGGAGATCAGCGTCTACAGCCAGTACGATGAATTTCTGAAACTGGCGCACAATCCGGAGATGCGTTTTGTCTTCTCCAACACCACCGAGGCGGGGATTAGCTGGCACGCGGGCGATCGTTTCGAAGATGCGCCAGCGGTGAGCTATCCAGCGAAGCTTACGCGGCTGCTGTTTGAGCGCTTCAGCCATTTTAACGGCGCAGCGGACAAAGGCTGGATCATCATTCCGTGCGAGCTAATAGACTATAACGGCGAAGCGCTGCGCGAACTGGTGCTGCGCTATGCACAGGCATGGGCACTGCCAGCGGAATTTATTCAGTGGCTGAATGCGCATAACAGCTTCTGCTCCACGTTAGTTGACCGCATTGTAACGGGGTATCCGCGCGACGAAGCGGCGACGCTGGAAGCCGGGCTTGGCTATCACGATGCGTTCCTGGATACCGCTGAACATTTCTACCTGTTTGTTATTCAGGGGCCTGAATCCCTGGCCAGCGAACTGCGTCTGGACAAATTCCCGCTAAACGTGCGGATTGTGGATGACATTAAGCCGTACAAGGAGCGCAAAGTGGCGATTCTCAACGGCGCGCACACAGCGCTGGTGCCGGTGGCGTTCCAGGCGGGGCTGGATACGGTGGGCGAGGCGATGAATGATGCCGACATATGCGCGTTCATCGAAAAAGCGATCTATGAGGAAATTATTCCGGTCCTGGATTTGCCGCGTGATGAACTGGCGTCTTTCGCCAGCGCCGTTACGGGTCGTTTCCGCAATCCGTATATCAAGCATCAGCTGCTGTCGATTGCCCTTAACGGCATGACCAAGTATCGCACGCGCATTCTGCCGCAGCTGTTGGCGGGGGTGAGGGCATCTGGCACGTTGCCCGCTCGCCTGACGTTCGCGCTGGCCGCACTGATCGCGTTCTACCGTGCAGAGCGTAACGGGGAGAACTATCCGGTGCAGGATGACGTGCACTGGCTTGCTCGTTACCAACAGCTGTGGGCGCAGCATCACGATAAACAGATCACCACCCGCGAGTTGGTCGCCTCCGTTTTAAGCGTTACTGAGCACTGGGAGCAGGATTTAACTCAGGTAGAGGGTCTTGTCGGTCAGGTTTCGCGCGATCTCGACGCGATTCTGCAACAGGGGATGCGGGCCGCAGTAAAACCGCTTTGTTAACCCATGCCCGGCTTCGTCCGGGTATTTTATATCTCATTAGTTACAACATACTATGGACTCGTTTATGTAAAACAGGCTGTAGCACCGTGCGGTTTATTGCTTATCAGGTGATAAAATGCAATCTGTTATTAACAAGCTTGCAACCGTGACAGGGATCACGTTTAATAACGCGGCTCTTTCCTTTCCTGAAGCTGACTATGATTGTTCGTCCCAAACAGCACTGGCTACAACTGATTTTCGTCTGGCACGGTTCGGTACTTCCTAAAATCTATACCCGGTTGTTACTTAACTTCCTGCTATCCATCGCCGTTATTCTGATGCTGCCGTGGTATACCTCGCTGGGCATCAAATTTACCGTTGCGCCGTTCAGCATCCTGGGTGTGGCCATCGCTATCTTTCTGGGGTTCAGAAACAACGCCTGCTATTCACGCTACGTTGAGGCTCGCCAGCTGTGGGGGCAACTGATGATAGCGGCACGCTCGTTATTTCGCGAGGTTAAAAACACCTTGCCGGATGATAAACATCTGGGTCAGTTCGTCCGCCTGCAGATCGCCTTTGCCCATTGTCTGCGCATGACCCTGCGTCGTGAAAAGGGGGAAGGGCAACTGGCGCGCTATCTGGCTGCGGAGGATTTACGCAACGTCATGGCCGCCAATTCCCCGGCGAACCGTATTCTGCTGATCATGGGTGAATGGCTGGCCGTCAGACGCCGTAATGGAGACCTCTCCGATATTCTGTTCCACAGCCTGAACAACCGTCTCAACGATATGTCGATTGTCCTGTCAGGCTGCGAGCGCATCGCCACCACGCCCGTGCCATTTGCTTATACGCTTATCCTGCACCGTACGGTCTATCTGTTCTGCATCATGCTGCCGTTCGCGCTGGTTGTTGACCTGCACTACATGACGCCGTTTGTCTCTGCGCTGATTTCGTATACCTTTATTTCGCTGGATACGCTGGCAGAAGAGCTGGAAGATCCGTTTGGTACCGAAGACAACGACCTGCCGCTGGACGCCATCTGCAACATGATGGAACGCGATCTGCTGCAGATGAACGATGAAGAGAACATTCCGGAAAGGCTGATGCCGGATAAGTATTATCAGCTGACCTGACGGGCGTTCCACTCGTCCCGGGTGATTTCCCACAGCTCAGAATCGAGCATACCGCTGACGTACGCTTTCTTTTCCGTTCTGATAAGCCGCATGCCGCTACTGTCTGAAATACGACGGGAGCGGCTATTGGCGGCCGCCTTCGGCGCGCGCAATACGGGTTTGTTCAGCGTGTTAAACCAGTAATCCGTTGCCGCAATGCTGGCTTCGCGCATATATCCCTTTCCCTGAAACTCCGGCGCCAGCCAAAACCCGCGGTTGTTATCTTCCACATCGTACAGGCAGATAACCCCCATCAGTTCGTCCGGCGCTTCACGACGGCGGATGCTCCAGAACCAGGCAATCCCTTTCGCCATATCCGGCAGCGCCACGTTGTTGACATAGTTTTCCGCGCCGTTATCCGGGTAGGGCCAGGGCACGGAAGAGACCAGATAGCGGACGATCTCCCAGCGCGGATAGCGCTTTTGTATCTGAACGGCATCTTCGGCAACCAGCGGTTTTAGCAGCAAGCGTTCTGTCGTGAGCGTCGGTATCGTCATCCGCAGATCTCCATATTTAAGCGTTATGATTTTGTTTGCGTTCTGGTATTTTCATCTCTATCACATTCAGTTGAGGCGTGCTGAGTTTATACCCTACCAAAAATAGGCATCATTTCTTCAATGGCGAAATTTTAATGCGCTTGTGGTCTCTTTTAACCGGACGTGTTTTCCAGGATCTCCTGCAGCATGGCAAAGAGATAGAGGAGGCCATTGCTCGTCGTGATACCCGTGTTTTGAATCATTCCACCCCCGAGCTGGAAGGGTATTTTTCTCGCCCCCTCAGCGAGCTTCCGCGTCAAAATCCTTACCCGGTAGCGGCGCTGTTACCTCTTTTTTTAGTGGCGTTTGCGTTAAACCTTCTGCCTTTTCTCAGCGCGTTGCAGGGTTTGTCACCTTTACACCATGCACTGAGCTTTTTCGCACCATCATTAATAATGACAGGCGCGCTCATTGTTATCAGCGTGCTTCTGGCCCGAGGGGTAACGTCAGGATTGTTGGGGTTTATGGCAGTG
Organism: Enterobacter cloacae subsp. cloacae ATCC 13047; assembly: GCF_000025565.1. NCBI lineage: Bacteria > Pseudomonadati > Pseudomonadota > Gammaproteobacteria > Enterobacterales > Enterobacteriaceae > Enterobacter > Enterobacter cloacae. Next base: position 2,017,208 of record NC_014121.1, on the reverse strand, counting down.
TTCATCATTCTGCTGGTCATAACTCTCGTTCAGGTTCTGCATCTTCTGTTTTCTCATAGCGGAAACCTTTGGCCACTGGTCACCGCATCCTTCGCGCTGATACTTTGTCGGATGGTAATGAATAGCAGCGGCTTTGTGCTGTTTACCCTCTATTGTCGCACTCAGCGTCTTGCCAGAGTTGCACATGAAATCCGGTTAAAAAGCCATTAAAGAGGTGATATGACGTTACGAAAAGCACATCCGCAGGAAGCTGAAATACTCTGGAATATTCGCAAGCAGGCGATTCGTCACGGCTGTAAAACCAGTTACGACGCGGACGTCATTGCGCGCTGGACGCCCGACGACATGCCGGAGCATTACCGGCAAATGGTCATTGAATACCCTTTTTACGTGGTGGAAGATGAAAAGGGCGACATTGCGGCAACTGGCTATCTTGATCTGGATACCCACTGTCTGGAGGCGATATTCACCTTGCCGGCGGCATCCGGAAAAGGCATGGCGACCCGGATTATCGAGGCGCTCAAACAGGAGGCACATAGCCGGGGGTTAACCCGCCTGACGCTCGATGCAACGCCTAACGCCCGGTCGTTTTACCAGAAGCTGGGGTTTGTCACGCTGAGCGAAAAGTATCATCACTCGCGCATGGCGGGCGCTGATTTACGCTGTTTTGAAATGGCGATCAACTTGTAATGTGAGGAACGCATGGCTGTCACGGTAAGACCTTTAAGCGCAGACGATTACGCCCAGTGGCGACCGCTATGGGACGGGTATACCCATTTTTATGACTGCTTTCTTGATGAATCGGTTACCGCATCGACATGGGAAAGGGCGCTCTCAGCGCATTCACCGATGTTCTGCCGCGTGGTAGAGAAAGATGAAAAGGTTATCGGTTTCGCGATGTGCATTCTCCACGAAGGCACCTGGTCAACGGCCCCGGTTTGCTACCTGGAAGATCTGTTTGTCGATGCCACCGAGCGTGGTGCGGGGGCCGGGAAGGCGCTCATTGATGCCCTGATAGCCGAAGGCAAGCGCGAAGGGTGGTCGAAACTGTATTGGGTCACCCGGGAGAAAAACCCGGCGCGTAAACTCTATGACAAATACGGTGAAGCAGACGATTACGTACGCTACCGCCTCTCGCTGTAAGCCTGAATCACCTGTGTTTGTATCACACTGTATCTGCGTACCGGATACATACACAGGATTGCAATAAACCCCCTTTCGCACATATCCGCTATACAAACGCGTGTTGTTATATCCCCGTCAACTGTTCTTAACCGGAGATACCAACATGTTCAGCAAACTCGCGTATTCAACCCTGGCGTTAACCGTTTCTCTTGGCACCGTCATGTCCTGTCAGGCCGAAGTCACCGGCAAAGATGTTGCCGCAGCCTTCGATCACCCTCAGCAAATTAACGCTGGCGATCTGAATATCGGCTATGTCGATATCGGACCAAAAGAGGGACAGCCGGTGATTCTGTTACATGGCTGGCCCTACGATATTCACAGCTATGCCGAAGTCGCACCCGCGCTGGCGGCAAAAGGCTACCGGGTCATTGTGCCTTCGCTGCGCGGCTACGGCACCACGCGCTTCCTGTCAGCAAGCACGCCGCGTAACGGCCAGCCTTCGGCCATGGCGAAAGATATCGTTAACCTGATGGATGCCCTCAACATTAAGCAGGCTGTTTTTGCGGGATATGACTGGGGCGCCCGTACGGCGGACATTGTCGCGGCGCTGTGGCCTGAACGCGTCAAATCCCTTGTTTCGGTAAGTGGCTATCTCATCAGCAGCCAGCAGATTGGTAAACAGCCGCTGCCGCCAAAAGCAGAGCAGCAGTGGTGGTATCAGTTCTATTTCGCAACAGAACGCGGTGCCGAAGGCTATGCCAAGAATACCCATGACTTCGCCCGTCTGATCTGGTCTCAGGCCTCACCAGACTGGAAGTTTTCCGATGCAACCTTTAACGCCAGCGCAAAATCCCTGGATAACCCCGATCACGTCGCGGTTACGCTCAGCAACTATCGCTGGCGTTTAGGGCTTGAAAAAGGCGAGCGTAAATACGACAGCTATGAGCAGAAGCTGGCGACATTGCCAAATATCACCGTTCCGACAATCACCATCGAAGGCGGCAACAACGGGGCGCCACATCCTGCGCCGCAAGCCTATGCCGGTAAATTCACCGGTAAATATGAACACCGCACCTTTGGGGCCACCGTGGGGCACAACCCGCCGCAGGAAGATCCGCAGGATTTCGTCAAGGCGGTTATCGACGCGGATAAGCTGTGATATGTGCTATTTTCAATACGTTACCCCTCAGTCAGGAGATCCCGGTGGAGCATATTGATCATATCCTTGTCGTCGATGACGACAGGGATATTCGTGAATTGATTGTCGACTATCTCGTCAAGTCGGGCTATCGCGCGTCTGACGCGGCAAACGGCAAAGAGATGCGGGCCGTGCTAGATAAACAGCATGTCGATCTGGTGGTGCTGGACGTGATGATGCCAGGCGATGACGGATTAACGCTCTGCCGGGGACTGCGCAGCGGTAAACATAAAGATCTGCCGATCCTGATGCTGACCGCGCGCAACGAAGAGACAGACCGGATCCTGGGGCTGGAAATGGGGGCCGATGACTATGTCGTGAAGCCCTTTGTTGCGCGCGAACTGCTGGCGCGTATCAAAGCCATTTTGCGCCGTTTTCGTACCATGCCACCCAATCTGCAGGTGACCGAGGCCGGGCGCCTGGTGATGTTCGGCGACTGGCAACTGGACACCGTTGCTCGTCACCTGATCGACAGCGAGGGGATGATTGTGGCACTCAGCGGGGCGGAATACCGACTTCTGCGCGTGTTCCTTGACCATCCTCAGCGTGTGCTGAGCCGCGATCAGTTGCTTAACCTGACCCAGGGGCGAGATGCTGAACTCTTTGAGCGCTCGATTGACCTTCTGGTCAGCCGGGTTCGTCAGCGGCTGAATGAAGATGCCCGCACGCCGGCCTACATCAAGACCGTTCGCAGCGAAGGGTACGTTTTTACCATGCCGGTGATCATCAAAGAGGCCAATGAATGAGGATCTGGCCACGCTCGTTACTGACGCGACTGCTGATCATCGTGATGCTGGGGCTCCTGCTGGCCAACGCGCTCAGCCTCACGCTGGTCATGCTTGAGCGAATGCGCAGCGCCCGCACGGTGATGCTCGGCAACCTGGAATATGACGTTTCCACCAGTGTGGCCATCCTCGACCGGCTTCCCGCAAAGGAGCGTCCAGCCTGGCTGGAACGACTGGCGCGGGGGAACTATCGCTACATTCTGGGCACCGGCGAACCGGGGCCTGCACCGCATGACAAACGCTCGCAGGATGCCATCCGCACCCTGACAGAGGCGCTGTCGGCAACCTGGCCACTGACGTTTACTGCCGTGCCGGGGCCGGTTTCCCATATTCAGGCCCACCTTACGCTGAGCGATGGTTCGCCGCTGACCATTGACCTTATCCCCCGAATGCCTCCGGTCGCCAGCTGGCTGCCTGTAGTGCTTGTGTTGCAGCTACTGCTTCTGGCGTTCTGCTCATGGATTGCCGTGCGTCAGGTTATTCGACCCTTTTCTCAGTTTACCCGGGCGGTGGATTCCCTCGACCCGGCAGCAAGCTCGCCAATGACCGAGGCAGGGCCAGTCGAGGTGCAACGGGCCGCGCACGCCTTTAATGCCATGCAGGCGCGTATCCAGTCTTACCTGCGCGAGCGTGCGCAGATCCTGGCCTCCGTATCGCACGACCTTCAGACCCCGATAACGCGCATGAAGTTACGCGTCGAAATGGCGGACCAGCCGGAACTGCGGGACAAGTTGCTCAACGACCTGGACAATATGACGCGCCTGGTGCGGGAAGGAATAGCGTATGCCCGGTCATCAGAATCTCTGGAAGAGACCTCGCTCAAGCTGGAGTTGAATGCCTGGATAAACAGCATCGCCAGCGATTACCAGGACATCGGGAAAAACGTGCAGCTTCAGGCAACCGATGCCCGTCTGCCCGTGGTCACGCGTCCGCAGGCGCTACGCCGGGTGATGACCAATCTGCTGGATAATGCGCTGAAATTTGGCGACTACGCCGTCATTACGATTCATTCAGATGCCCATCATGTTACGATCGCTATTCGCGATGGGGGGCCGGGGATACCGGACGCCGAACTGGAGGCGGTATTGCAGCCGTTTTATCGGGTGGAAACCTCACGAAACCGCGACACCGGGGGCACCGGATTAGGGCTAGCAATCGCCGCCCAGTTGACTGCGCAGTTAGGCGGGAAATTGCATCTGGCGAACCACGCCGAGGGTGGGCTGGACGTTTCGATTACGCTGCCGCGCGGGTAATTGTACGGTTTTGTATCGAACAGCCTTCATGATACGCGCACAGACAATTCGCGCTGATTTGCACACATCCTGAACATATCAACACGGTGAAATAACCTCACTGCAGCTTCGCAGGGCATCTGTAATGTGAGGTCACTATGTTTCTGATAATCGCTTTTCTGGGCGGGATGATAAGCCTGCTCAGCCCATGTACTCTCCCCGTTATTCCACTGCTGTTTGCCGGGTTCCAGGGGCAACGACGGCATATTCTGGCGTTGCTCGCGGGGATGATTGTAATGTTCACCCTCGTGGCACTGGTGGCTACCGCCGCCAGCAACTGGATCGCCCAGGCGACGATAGCAGGGCGCTGGGTCGCACTGGTTGTACTGGCAATAGCCGCACTGGCTCTTATTTTCCCGACATTCGCCCAGCGTATTGCCGGACCGGCCGTCAGCGCAGGTAATCTTCTCAACACACGCAGCGGACAGACGCGCGGTACTCTCTCCGCATTTCTGGCAGGGCTGGCCGTCGGGTTGCTCTGGTCGCCGTGTGCCGGGCCGATTCTGGGTGCCATCTTCAGCCTGAATATTGCCGGTCACTCCGCCATTGCCACGGGGGCACTGCTGGCCGCTTACGGCAGCGGATGCGCGCTGATGCTGGGGCTGCTGGTTATCGGTGGTCGCGCGCTGATGGCACCCCTGCGTGCCAGATCGGCATTGATGGAAAGGTTACGCAAGGGGGCGGGCGTGGTGATGTTAGCGACCGTTGCGTTTAACGCCACCGGGATGACGTCCGTTCTGAAAGGCGCCAACGGGGTCGCAGACCGTCTGGAAAATTCGCTCCTGACGCTGGCGAAACCCGAAACGGCACCGGTGAAGCTTCAGCCGGTGGTGATGACCGAGCCCAGCAGCCAGTTACCCTCCTTAAGCGGCGGAACAGGATGGGTTAATGGTGACCCTGTCACGTCTGACTCTCTGCGGGGGAAGGTAGTATTGATTGATTTCTGGACGTGGGACTGCATCAACTGTCAGCATACGCTCCCGCACGTTCGCGACTGGGCCAAAAAGTACCAGGCGCAGGGTCTGGTGGTAATAGGTGTGCATACGCCGGAATACCCGTGGGAAAAACCGCTCGCCTCGGTACAAAAAGCGGTGACGAAATGGCAGCTCCCGTATCGGGTGGTCACGGATAATAACTATAAGATCTGGAACACCTTCGGGAATCAGTACTGGCCCGCGCACTACTATTTCGATGCCAAAGGGCAACTGCGCTACACCTCCTTTGGCGAAGGAAACTATGACCAGCAGGAAAAAGTCATTCAGCAGTTGCTGAAAGAGGCCCGCTCCTGAGCCGACTTATGGCTGACGTTGAGCAACGATAAACAAGCGTGGAAATGCCAGCAGTATCTGCCCGTTTTCCTGAAGTGGATACTGCTCTTCCAGCAGTTCATGGTAGCGTTGCAGGAACTGCTTCCGCTCGCTTTCATTCAACTCCTGTAACCACGGACGCAGCCCCGTGGCGCTGACCCAGTCAATAATCGCCTGATGCGATCCCATTTTATGGAAGTAGGTCGTGCGCCAGATATCCACGTCGCAGCCTGCCTCCGTCAGAATATCGTAATACGCATGGACACCGGGCAGAGGTTCACGGCCTCGATTCGGATAACCTTGTTCAACAGCCACTTCGCGCATCGAGACGTGTGTCGGTTCAAGCCAGTTATCAGGCATCTGGATCGCCAGCACGCCGTTTAGCTTCAGCAGCGAAACCAGATGCGGCAGGAGATCGTAATGGTCAGGGATCCACTGTAGCGAGGCATTCGCATAAATCAGGCCCAGCGGCTGGCCTGGCTTGTACTGGCGAATATCGGCCTCAACAAAGTGGCAATCGGGCAACGCCTGGCGCGCCTCTTCGAGCATCGCCGGTGAGTTATCGACACCGGTGATGTGGGCGGAAGGCCATCGATGCTTCAACAGCGCGGTGCTGTTTCCCGGTCCGCAGCCTAAATCAACGATGGTGGACACCTCATCCAGTGGAATTCTGGCGAGCAGTTCAGCAGCAGGGCGCGTGCGTTCGGCACCGTATTGCAGATAAAGCGAAGGGTTCCAGTCGGCCATTTTTGCCTCTCCGTGTTGAATTCATCAGCAAGAATAGCACAGGCAGAGACCCGCACTGGGGCAGGTCTCGACCGACGCAGTGACTACAGAACGCCTTTCAGCGCGATATGGTAAAGCATCATAATCGTTTTGCCGTCGACAATCCTGCCGGTATCAATTCCTCGCAAGGCCTCATCCAGCGGCATTTCCAGCACGTCGATATCTTCTCCCTCTGACTTGATGCCGCCGCCCGCGCTGGCCCGATCCTGCGGGTGATACTCTGCGATATAAAAATAGAGTTTTTCCGTGACGGAGCCTGGGCTCATGTAGGCTTCAAAGACTTTCTCAACACGGGAGACACGATATCCGGTCTCTTCTTCCGCTTCCGCCTTGATGCGGCTTTCGGGATCCATGTTATCCAGCAGCCCGGCAGCGGCCTCGATAAGGTCGTCCTCATGGCCATTGATAAAGACCGGAAAGCGGAACTGGCGCGTCAGGATCACCGTTCTTTTATCACGGTTATAGAGCAGTATCGTGGCCCCGTTTCCCCGGTCATACACTTCGCGGCTTTGTCGCTGCCATTCACCGTCGCGTCGCTGCAGCTCAAAGGTGTACTTTTTCAGGATGTACCAGTTATCCGACAGTGTTTCATTTTCAATGATGCGCACATCTGCACGTTTCGATTGCACGTTTGCTGCTCCTTACGTAGAGTGATCGTCATAAACAGCATTATCATGCACATTCAAGATAAAACGTGCAATATCAGGAATCCACAATGCTCACCAGTCAGCGAAAACAATTAATCCTCGAGAAGCTTGCCGCTGAAGGCCAGGTCCAGTCTAAAGCGCTCAGCGCACATTTCGCGGTGTCAGAAGACACCATTCGTCGTGATCTCCGCGAACTGGCGGCGGAAGGGCGTTTGCAGCGTGTCCATGGCGGTGCGCTGCCGGCCTCGTCGGCCACTGTGCCGTTTGCCGAGCGTAAAACGGTGAAGATGGACGCGAAAAAAAATGTGGCCCGTAAAGGCGCAAAGCTCATTTCCCCTGGGCAGGTGGTGATTGTCGACGGCGGCACCACCACATCGGAACTGATCGCGTATTTACCGGCGGATTTACGCATTACCGTGGTCACACACAGCCCGAGCATTGCCCTTGGGCTCGTCGAGCATCCTTCGATTGAAGTGATCCTGATCGGAGGACGTCTGTACAAACACTCCATCGTGACGGTAGGCGCAGCGGCCATTGAAGGCATCGACAATATCCATGCGGATCTGTTCTTCATGGGGGTTACCGGCATCCATCCTGAAGCGGGGCTTACCACCGGCGATTTCGAAGAGGCGTGCATCAAACGTGCATTTTCCGGCAGGGCCGCTGAGACAGTGGTCCTGGCATCGCCAGAAAAAATTAACACCGCGTCATCGTTTGTGATTGGCGAGCTATCGCTGGCCCATACGATTGTCGTGGAAGATGATACCGATCGCGCCTGGATTAGCGCGGTAAGGGAGAAGGGCGTCTCCGTGGTGACGACATCAGATCCAGAATAACCCTTGAACCTACCTGTGATGAGCAGGCAGGTTCAGGCGCGTCCTCAGGCCTGAGGGATGCTTTCTAACGAGGTGTAAACGTTCAGCCCGAGCTTACGGGCAACCTCGATATCCATATCAGCTCCCTTAGACGCACCGGCAATACGATAAATCGCGTCGCATTTCCCAATGAGCCGGTGTGCAACGGGATAGAGCATCGCTTCACTGATTTCATCCCCAATGGACGTTGAACCAGCGGCCTTTGCCAGCGGTAGCGCAAGCCATTCACCAATCACCGGAACGTGGCCACGCTGGTATACGGCTAATGCTGCGTTTTCCAGACGGGCAAGGTTTTCATCCATTTTGGCCTGGTCGCCATCAGTCCCGCTGCGCCAGGGGCCCGCTATTAAAATCAACTGTTGTGTCATACATACCTCGTTGCGTGATGGTGCATGAATTTGCACGTTATTATTTGAAGTATCGGTTTTCAGCTCTGAAACGTATCTTAATAGGCATTATCGTGCAAATACAAGCAGTATCATGCATAATGGTGATGTTGCATAAGCGCGACGCTGGTCTATGCTCAACATGCAGAGACTCGCCATTCTCTGGGGCAATTGAAAAATAACAATAAGTTGCGTTTCAGGGGGGTGGAAATGAATAAGGTCCTGCTCGCATTATTATCCTGCGTGCTCTCGGTCATCTCATTTACTGGCGTCGCCGCCGAGCCACGCCAGGAGCCTACTGAGCAGGAGCGGGCCCGAACCGTTTATATTTTTCATCAACCGATTGTGATGTTGCAGGCCAAATTTGGTCTCACGACGCCTGAAGAACGCGTGTTACGTATTCGCCATACCTTGCGCAATTTCACGCAGCAGGACGTACGTGAGCCGCTGAAAGTTGTTCCCGTCACCCGTTACAACCAGCAGGGAAGACTTATTGTCATGAACAATAAGCCTGTATTATTGCTTAAGCAGGCGGACCTGGATGAGGGGGACGATTTGACTCTCGACCAGGCCGCTCAGCGCGTGCTCGCGCGGATGGAGGCGCAACGTACGGCGCTTCGCGATCAATATGACACCGGCTGGCTGGCGCTCTCCGCCGGGAAAACGGTCGTCGGGCTGCTGGTTCTGTCTCTTTTCTGGTACGGGGCGTGGCGGTCGTGGCGCTGGGTTCGCAATGTCTGCCGTCGCCGCATTCTTGAAAACCGCAGCGTTATCCCGCAGAGCTGGCGTAAGTTTGTCGGCGCAATTGAGGCTCGTTTGTATGCTTTGCTGATGATTTTACTGGGCATTCTCGGATTGTATCTCTGGCTGAGTTGGACGTTCAGCTTGTTCCCCTGGACACGCGTCTGGGGTGCATCGTTAGGCGACTGGACCATGCGCGTGCTGCGGGATATTGCGCTGTCGATTGTCTCGGCCATGCCGGGAATTATGATAGTCCTGATCATCTTTGTGATTACCGCCTTTATTCTGAAGCTCCTGAAGGTGTTGTTAAATCAGGTGGAAGCAGGGCGCCTGCAGCTGCCGGGCATTCACCCTGAAACCGTGGGAGCTACGCGTAAACTGATTTCTGTCGTGGTGTGGTTATTTGCCCTCTCTGCGGCCTATCCGTTTTTACCGGGAGCGAATTCGCTGGCGTTTAAAGGCATTAGCGTCTTCTTTGGCCTGATGCTTACCCTGGGTTCGGCAGGTGTGATGAACCATGCGATGAGCGGACTGGTACTGATCTACTCACGAGCGTTGAGGAAAGGAGACGTTATACGGGTGGCGGATAACGAAGGGCTGGTCACGGAGATAGGCATGCTGGCGACCAAGATCATCACCCGCGAGAACTATGTTGTGACCGTACCCAATGCGGTGGTGGTGAGCGGAAAAATCACCAATCTGAGCGTACAGAATCCTGACGGTGGCGTGAACCTGACGATTGGCGTGACGATTGGCTATGACACGCCGTGGCGACAGGTTCATGCCATGCTGGAGATGGCGGCGAGACGGTCGAAATGTGTTGACCCTTCGCAGCAGCCCCTGGTGCGTCAGCTGGGGCTGATGGACTGGTACATTGCCTATGAGCTGCAGGTAAAATTGCAGCCCGGACAGTCACTTGCCGAAGCCCGCAATGAGCTCCACAGTAACATTCAGGACGTTTTCAACGAGTTCAACGTGCAGATCATGTCGCCAAACTTCGTGATGCAGCCGGAAGGTGCGGTCGTCGTCGCGGAAGAAAACTGGTTCGCAGCACCGGCAGAGAAACCCGCACAAAAGCCATCATGAATCAGTCCGGTGCATGACAGACCGCCTCGATATTATGGCCGTCAGGTGCAATGACAAAGGCGGCATAGTAGTTTTTGCTGTATGGCCGCAAGCCTGGGGCACCGTTATCACGGGCGCCCGCTTGCAAGGCAGCCTGGTAAAAATCATCTACCTGCTGGCGTGTTTCTGCCACAAACGCCAGGTGCAGAGGGGCCGGTTTGTCGCGCGTCTGGAACAGGCAAAGTGAAACATTGCCGGAACTCATTTCAACCCCATATTCGGGTGTACCTTCATCGACGATCTTAATACCAAGCGGCTGAAGCGCCTTGATGAAAAAGGTTTTGCTTCTTTCGTAATCACTGACGCCGAATTTCACATGATCGAACATCTTCTTTCCTCAATAAGATGCAGAAATAAAGAGTATAGATCTAGATGGCGGACCGTTTCCGCCCAACAAATGTCCAACGCAGGTAGTCATAAAGCCAGTTAAAGAGCATCGTGTATGGCAGAAAAAACAGTACCAGACCGATCTCGACAAAAAATGCCTCAGTGACTGTTAAATTCAGCATTACCATCGCGACAGGAATTAATGTAATGATAAGTCCTGTTTCAAAGCAGACAGCATGGATTGCACGCACGAGAAATGTTCGTTGAAACGCATATTTTTTCTGCAAGGCGTCAAAGAATTTATTAAACACAAAATTCCATGCCGTGGCGGCAAGTGCAGATATCACGGACAACGAACCCGACTGAAGCACCGACACGTTCATCAGCCACGCAAGTGACAGCGCAATGATGACATTGGCCGTCACTTCGAAAAGAACAGCATGCAAAACGCGTTCTTTAAAACTTTTATCCAGTTCAATTTCCATTTACTTAGTACGGCTTTTAAAAAAACTGAAGTATATCAGACGTGCTTCAACTTTCTTTAAACGTGAAGGTTAGAATGGCTGTCAGGCCCCGGTTATTCGGGGCCTTGCTCTATGTTCTGAGGAAAAGATGTAAAATCAACCCGATTACCGCACATGCGGCAATTACGTGTGTGACTCTATATTTGAACCGGAATAGTGCGATGGCGGCAGCAAAAGCAATGACCGCTGCTATCCAGTCCATTTTGCCGTCAAATCCCTGTGGCCAGAGCACGTGGTAGCCAAAGAAGAGTGCCAGATTCAGGATCACGCCAACCACCGCTGCGGTAATTGCCGTGAGTGGCGCGGTGAAATTAATATTGTTGTGCGTCGTTTCAACAAAAGGCCCACCGGCGAGGATAAACAGAAACGATGGCAGAAACGTAAACCAGGTCGCCAGCACGGCCGCAACAGCGCCTGCCAGGAAAAGCTGATCCGGGCTATATGCCATATTCACATAGCCCCCGACAAATCCCACAAATGCCACAACCATGATAAGCGGCCCCGGCGTGGTTTCGCCCAGAGCCAGACCATCAATCATCTGCGTTGGCGTGAGCCACTGATAATGGCCAACCGCGCCCTGGTAGATATAAGGCAGTACCGCATAAGCACCCCCAAAGGTCAGCAGCGCCGCCTTGGTAAAGAACCAGCCCATCTGGGTAAACGGGTGCATCCAGCCAAGGCTCAGATAGAGCATCGCCATTGGCGTTGCCCATAAAAAAACACCGGCAATGATAATCAGGGTCAAGCGTGACCATTTGAAAACCGTATGCGGAGCCGCTGGCGTATGGTCATCAATAATGGCAGCACCGTAGGATTTTCGGCTGGCGTCATGGGCGTTACCCTGACCAAAATGGTCGGGGAAAAGGCGCCCACCCACATAACCTATCATTGCGGCTGACAGGACAATAACGGGAAAAGGGACATTGAGGGCGAAAATGGAGACAAACGCGGCGGCAGCGATTGCCCACTGCGTGCGGTTACGCAGCGCCCGCGAACCGATACGGTGCGCAGCCTGCACAACAATCGCCGTAATTGCCGGTTTTATGCCGTAAAAGAGACCGGCAACGACAGACAAATGGCCATACGCCACGTAAATCCACGACAGGACAATAAGGATAAAAAGGGAAGGGAGCACAAACAGTGTCCCGGCAACCACGCCGCCCCAGGTGCGGTGCATCAGCCAGCCAATATAGGTCGCCAGTTGTTGCGCCTCCGGGCCCGGAAGCACCATGCAGTAATTCAGTGCATGCAAAAAGCGCTGTTCGGATATCCAGCGTCGGTTTTCAACCAGCTCCTGATGCATTATCGAAATCTGCCCGGCCGGCCCGCCAAAGCTGATGAATCCCAGCTTCAGCCAGAATAAAAAGGCCTCACGGAAACTGACATGCGGAGGTGGAACGCCCGGTTCGTCGTCGACCGGAGGCAGATTGCTGTTCATGAGTATCTGAACCTGTTTTGAATTCTGCTAAGAGAAGGATCCGCTAAGCATATGCCATATTTATGAAAGATGAGTGATGATGGCTGAATCAGCAAATTCGATGTATGTTGCAAAGATGTGAATTTTTCTGTAGGTTTATCGCTTCCGGAGACAGGAAATGCCCGTCACTGATTCACTTCTTGCTTATATCCTCGCTGCAACTCTTCTGACCTTAACGCCGGGTCTTGATACCGCGCTAATCCTACGTACCGCAACCGTTGAAGGTGGTCGCAAAGCTTTCCACGCAGCGTTAGGTATCGATATGGGATGTTTTATCTGGGGGGCATTGGTCGCCTTTGGGTTAGGTGCGTTGTTGGCGGTGGCTGAGTTTGCTTATACATTGCTGAAATGGTGTGGAGCGGCGTATCTTTGTTGGTTAGGCATTCAACTGTTAATGCGCCCAAGACAGCAATTCAGTATGCATCCGGAAGGTGCTAAGCCTACGAACAACTGGTTCCTGCGAGGAATGTTGGGGAATGTGCTTAATCCAAAAATGGGCATCTTTTATGTTTCATTCTTACCGCAATTCATTCCAGGTGGACATTCGCCAGTTGTCTGGACATTTCTTCTGGTCGCGATCCACGTAGTAATTGGTACGCTGTGGTCACTGACACTCATTATTGCGACACGTTATGCCGCAGCGGTTTTGAAAAAGCCTGCAGTAGTGAAGTGGATGGACCGTTCCACTGGATGCTTGTTTCTGCTTTTTGCTGCAAAGTTGGCGATGAGTCGAAGATGAGTTGTGAGATCCTAAAGACAGAGGTCCGCGTGACGATATCGGTTTCTATTAATGTGTTTTCACGGCTATCAACAACTAAGGGAATGACGGCCATGAAAAGCTGGATTCGTCCTGATTCAACCTCAGTGCGCATAATGTATATTATGTTAAATTACATAAATCCTTAAATCATGTCCTGTGCCTCAGCCTCTGCTCTCACATCATAATCAGTCAATGATGTCGGAAGGCTTTTCAAACTCTGGCGACCAGTAACCTCCACTTCCATGGTACGTTTCTGCCCCCAGGACGAACTGGGTACCGCAAAAGTTGCATGCAAAGTGGTAATCGACGATGTCGCCCCATATCATCTTTTCAGCGCACTCACTGAAGCTGTACTGATTCCAGTCGTCCTTTGTCAGAACTTCTGACAACATCCCTTCGTTGATTGCATTTCTGGCAATACGAATTGCTTTTCGTAACTGATCGGGCGTCCGGATAACGTACTTAACACAGAGTTCACGGCAGTGCTCGCAGCTCATATGGCTGAACCTCTTTCGCATGACGGGCTGATGACGTTTATGTCATTATATTCAAATGATTAAAGCACTATATCGTCGACTAAACCACTGTAACGACCTGGCGGTAAGAATCAGCAAGGCCAATACTGCACAACTGCAACAGTTAAAAGCGGAACTGGCCGAACTGATCGGGACACCCACGGGATGCTATACCATGGGCATTCCAGCTGTTCTCAGTACCCTTGGGGTGATCGTCAGTTTTGGGATACCGCAGCTGTGGTTAGGTTACAAAGTCAGCGCCGCCCTCGGGCAACCTGAAGAAAACGTATTTATATGGGTGGTTTTGATCGCCCTGCTGTTCTCAGGCATCAATGGCATGACGATGTTTCTGATTGGCAAAGGCCTCATGCGTGCCGTGCAGGTGCATCTTACGCTGGCGGTTATGAGCCTTGTGTTAACGACAGTCTATCTGCTGACTGCGCTAAGCGGTGCGAGTGTTCAGGGCGTCAGTCTCATCGCGGCGTTGATAAGCATCTTTATGCTGCTGCTCAGCGGTTACTGCATCCACTCTATTTCTTTCTATAAGATGCTGCTCTTTACCCTGCACAATCGTGCCTGGCGTAAACTTTTGCACCAGACTCGTAAAACGTAAAACCCCGCCATCTCTGGCGGGGTCTGTTTATTGCTTTTTATACCTGCGCAACCAGATAAGCTTATACGCCGCCGGAATGATAAACAGCGACAGCAGCGGCGCGGTGATCATCCCGCCAATCATCGGCGCGGCGATCTGACTCATAACTTCTGACCCCGTGCCGGTTCCCCAGAGTATGGGCAGCAAACCCGCAATAATAACCGCCACCGTCATCGCCTTGGGTCGGACACGCAGAACCGCGCCATGGTACAGGGCTTCATCCAACGCTTGTGCGGTGAATGTCTCCCGTCGGGATAAGGCCGGGTTCGCTTCGATGGCATGGCGCAGATACATCAGCATCACCACGCCAAACTCGGCGGCCACCCCGGCCAGGGCAATAAACCCGGTGCCGGTGGCGACAGACATATGGAAGCCCTGCCAGTACAGGAACCAGATCCCCCCGATCAGGGCGAACGGCAAACTCATCAAAACGCTGGTTCCCGGTCTCAGCTTCACGTTCTGGCTGATGGCCGACTTAAGGTCATTGACCACCGACACCATATCCCTGCCGCGGGCATCAATATAGATCCAGCTGGTTGGTCGGGCATTTTCCGTTTTCAGCATCGTCGGGCCGGAAACGACACGTATATCCGCCACATCCCCCAGCGTGATTTGCTGCTTCATCGGGGTCAGGATCGGCATCTCTTTCAGTGCCTGCGGGCTGTTCCGGTAGTCCTGAGGATAACGGATATTAATCGGGTACCGGGCCACGCCCTCGACCGTTTCCCCTACCGTCTCGCCACCAATGGCGGAGGAGACAAACAGCTGCACATCCCCCACCGTCATACCGTAGCGGGATGCTTTTTCACGATTAATATCCACATCAATGTAACGCCCCCCTTCCAGCCGCTCTGCAAGAGCAGACACCACGCCGGGTACGGTTTTGGCGACCGCTTCAATGCTCTGCGCCGTGGCGTCGATATCCGACAGAACGGTGCCTGACACCTTGATACCGATTGGGCTTTTAATCCCGGTAGAAAGCATGTCGATGCGGTTACGGATCGGCGGCACCCAGAGGTTAGCCAGACCGGGCAGACGGACGGTTTTATCGAGTTCTTCAATAATCTTGTCAATCGTCATCCCGGGTCGCCACTGATCCTCGGGTTTCAGCTGAATGGTGGTTTCCACCATTTCAAGCGGTGCGGGGTCCGTTGCAGTCTCTGCCTTACCGGTCTTGCCAAACACAGACGCCACTTCAGGAACGGTTTTGATGAGCTTGTCCGTGGTCTGCAACAGCGCAGCCGCTTCAGCCGGAGAAACGCCCGGCAGTGTTGATGGCATATACAGCAGATCGCCTTCGTTGATCTTCGGCAGAAACTCGCCGCCCATCTGACTCAGCGGCCAGATAACCGTGAAGATCGACAAGGCCGCCACCAGCAGGGTTGTTTTTGGCCAGTGAAGCACCCGCAGCAGCAGCGGATGATAGGCTTTAATCAGCAGCCGGTTCAGCGGGTTACTGCTCTCGGCAGGAATTTTCCCCCGGATCCAGAAGCCCATCAGAATGGGAATGACGATAATGGCCAGCGCGGCTGCGCCTGCCATGGCGTACGTTTTGGTAAAGGCCAGCGGACCAAACAGTCGCCCTTCCTGACCTTCGAGGGTAAAAATAGGGATGAACGATAAGGTGATGATCAGCAGGCTAATAAACAGCGCGGGGCCTACTTCAACGGAGGCGTTGGTGATCACCTTCCAGCGGGTCGCGTTATCAATCTGCTCGCTAGGGTGCTGATGATCCCACTCCTCAAGCCGTTTATGCGCGTTTTCAATCATCACGATGGCGGCATCCACCATCGCCCCCACGGCAATAGCGATCCCGCCCAGGGACATAATATTGGCGTTCAGCCCCTGGAAATGCATGACGATAAAGGCAATACACAGGCCTAGCGGCAGAGAGATAATCGCCACCAGCGCAGACCGCACATGCCAGAGAAACAGCGCGCAGACGATGGCCACCACAATAAACTCTTCCAGCAGTTTATAACTCAGGTTATCAATGGCCCGGTCAATCAGCTGGCTGCGATCGTACGTGGTAACAATCTCAACACCTTCCGGCAGGCTGGCCTTCAGCGTCTCCAGTTTATCTTTTACCGCGGTAATCACTTCACGTGCGTTTTTACCCGAACGCAGGATCACCACGCCGCCCGCGACCTCTCCCTGGCCGTTAAGCTCGGCGATCCCGCGCCGCATTTCAGGCCCGGTTTGTACGCGGGCTACATCACGCAGATAAACCGGTACT
Source organism: Enterobacter cloacae subsp. cloacae ATCC 13047 (assembly GCF_000025565.1). Taxonomy (NCBI): domain Bacteria; kingdom Pseudomonadati; phylum Pseudomonadota; class Gammaproteobacteria; order Enterobacterales; family Enterobacteriaceae; genus Enterobacter; species Enterobacter cloacae. The sequence goes on along the minus strand of NC_014121.1, from coordinate 2,000,450 downwards.
CCGTTCTCGCTGGTTTTCAGGACGATGTTATTGAAATCATCAATGGTCTGAAGATAACCGCTGGCCCGGACCATATACTTTGCTTCCGCCATTTCGACCGATGAGCCCCCTGCTTCCTGATTAGAGGATCCCAGGGCCTGCTTCACGTCAGCCAGACTGATGCCGTATTGCGCCAGTTTCAGCGGATTGACCTGGATCTGATACTGCTTTACCACCCCGCCGACCGAGGCCACCTCCGCCACGTTCGGGATGGTTTTCAGCTCAAATTTCAGGAACCAGTCCTGCAAGGAACGCAGTTCGGACAGGTCGTGTTTTCCGCTGCGATCCACCAGCGCATATTCAAAGATCCAGCCCACGCCCGTAGCGTCTGGCCCAATTTCCGAACTGACACCAGCAGGCAGCTTCCCCTGAACCTGATTGAGATATTCCAGAACGCGCGAGCGGGCCCAGTAGAGATCGGTCCCGTCTTCAAAAATGACGTACACATAGGAATCACCAAACTGTGAAAACCCACGCACGGTCTTCGCACCCGGCACCGACAGCATGGTCGTGGTGAGCGGATACGTCACCTGGTTTTCGACAATTTGCGGTGCCTGGCCGGGGTAGCTCGTTTTAATAATCACCTGAACATCAGACAGATCGGGTAAGGCATCCACCGGCGTATTGATGATGGTCCATGTTCCCCAGACGCTAAGAAACAGCGCCCCCATCATCACCAGAAAACGGTTGGCGACAGCGCGTCGGATAATCCATGCAATCATCGTCGTCTCCTCAATGGCCTGAATGACTCTTTTCAGGCTGACGCATACGCTCCAGCGCACCGGTAATATTGGCTTCGGAATCAATCATGAACAGACCGCTAACCACCACCGACTCCCCTTCGTTCAGGCCGGATCCTACGGCGGACTGCTGCTGGGATTCGTGCAGAACGTGGATCTGCTTCGGCACAAATCGCCCTTCCGCGTCAACGGTGATGACCCGCTGTTCTTTACCCGTATCGATAACGGCCTGGGAGGGGATCAACAGCATCTCCTGGCTTTGGGTGTTCAGCTTCAGATATGCATTCATGCCCGGCTTGAGCCGTTCGTCTTTGTTGGAAACCTGCAACCGAACCTGCAGCGTACGGGTGGCAGGATCGACGCTTGGCAAAATGTTCCATTTTTCAACGTGAAACGATGTATCCGGGTACGCCGGGACCGAAATGTCAAACTGCGAGGAGTCTTTCAGCAGATACGCGATGGATTCAGGTATGGCCGCGCTGATCCACACCGGATCCATCCCCTGAATCTGTGCCACAACCTTATCTTTCGAAATATTCATCCCGGTACGCAGGTCAAAGCCGGTGATCACCCCGTCAATGGGGGCTTTGATGGTAAACCGGGTCTGGACCGTGCGGGTCGATCGTAACCTTTGAATATCCGCTTCCGGCATGCCTGCCAGACGAAGCCGTTCAAGCACCCCTTTCAGCTGCGTGGGCGTGCCACCGGTGCCGGACAACAGAAGGAACTCACTCTGCGCTTCCACCCACTCCGGAATGGTGATATCGATGAGCGGCGTGCCTTTCTTCACACGATCGCCTGTCGTCAGGGGATACACTTTCTCCACAAAGCCTTCGGATCGTGCCTGCACAATCACAAACTGATATTCGTTATAGCTGACGTTGGCCGGGATGGTCTGGGCATAATTCAGCGTGCCGCGGGTCACTTTTTGCGTTTTTAATCCCAGGTTCTGAACCTGCGTCGGATCAATACGGATACCGGCACCGCTTTTATCGTCATTCTCATCCGCGTATTTAGGGACCAGATCCATATCCATAAATGGCGATTTACCGGGCTTATCGAATTTAACGTCGGGCTTCATCGGGTCATACCAGAAAAGCACCTTTCGTTCCGGCGGGGTATTTTCTGTTTTTTCTGCAGCATAAATATACTGCCACGCCGTCACTGCAATCAGCCCTCCCGCAAGAAGGCTGCCGATTATCATTGCAGCATATTTAACCTTTAACGATGCCATGCCGTGTCTCGCTATTTAATGCTCTTGAGTAAAGAGATATTGCCCTGCTGCACAAAAGAAAAATTAACGCGGTTGCCGACTTTTACGGCCTTAATACTTTCGTCTGCGTCAGTAAAGGTGAAACGCATGGTCATGGCGGGCCAGCCAATTTCCGGGATGGCTTCATGAGCGATCGTTACCTTTTTGTTTGTGAGATCAATGTCCTTCACGATGCCAGTCCCGGAGACAATCTGCTCTGTGGCCCCTTCGCTGGCAGCACTCATCTCTGCATGCTGATGAACCTCGGCCTGCAGGCCGGCAGAAAACATCATGGAGATCGCACCGAATACAACGGCCTTCATTGAATTACGCATATTATTTTCCTGTTGAGTTAATTAAGGTTATTCGACCCAACCGCCGCCCAGCGCGGTGAAGAGATTAATTTCATTAACCTGTCGGGCATAAATAAGGTCGAGAATGTTTTGCTGCGTGGAAAACAGCGCGCGTTCCGCGTCTAATACTTCGATATAACTGACCGCACCGCGGGTATATAACCCTCTGGCACGCTGCAGGGTGATGTTTAGCGAATCAAGATACCGCTGTTGCGCAGCAAGCTGCTGGCTGAGGCTGTCCCGCAGCGCGAGCGCGTCGGCGACCTGTTTAAAGGCGGACTGAATTTTTTGTTCGTAATTCACAACCGACTGCTGCTGGCGAATTTCGGCCAGCTTCAGGTTGGCTTTATTCCTGCCCGCATTAAAAATGGGAATGTCTATTTTGGGAATAAAATTCCACATGCCGCTGCCGGACGTGAAGAGGCCAGATAATTCCGTGCTGCCCGTTGAAAGCCCGCTGGTCAGGGAGATGGACGGGAAAAAGGCAGCGCGCGCCGCGCCAATATTCGCATCGGCCGCTTTAAGCTGATACTCCGCCTCCATAATATCCGGGCGCTGCAGCAATATTGCCGATGAAAGATGGGGCGGCAGTGTTAACGGCGCAATATCGCTGGCGTTCATTCCGTCGTCGCCCGGTAGCGCGCGATACGTTCCGAGGACCAGCTGCAGGGCATTATTAGCCTGTGCCAGCTCCCCCTCTCTTTTAGCAATTTCTGCCCGGGTACTTTCGATCTGCCCCCGGGCCTGTTCCAGCGCCAGCACGTTCGTACTGCCCGTCACCAGCTGTTGCTCAACGAAGGCGTAAGACTGCTGATAATTTGACAGCGTATCCCGCGCGATACGCAGCTGTTTGTAGGCCAGCTGCTGGTTGAAATAGCTCTGGGACACATTAGCGACAAGCAAAATATGCACGGCACGACGGGCTTCTTCGCTGGCGAAAAAGTTTTGTCGGTCGGCATCGCTCATGTTCTTTAGCTTGCCAAAAAAGTCGAGTTCGTAGCTAAGCGCAAGTCCCGCGTCGTACTGCTGTGAGGTGGGTTTGTCACTCTTTAGCCCCCCGCTGTAAGTGACGCCCGAGGAGGCGTTCAGCTGAGGATAACGATCCGCATCCGTCACGTTGAACTGCGCCCGGGCCTCTTCAACCTTCAGCGCGGCCATTTTTATATCGCGGTTGTTCTTCAGGGCCTCTGTAATCAATCCCGCGATTTGCGGATCGACGAAGAAGTTGCGCCAGCCGGTGTCCTGATACATGCCCTCCACGGGCGTCAGGCTGTTACGCGACAGCGAAAACTGCTGGGGTACCGGTGACGTCGGGCGCTGGTATTCAGGGGCCAGCGAGACGCATCCTGTCAGGATAAATACCGTAGTGATGCTTAGTCGTTTTAGCAGGAACATAGCGGTTCAGATGAATTCCAGAGTATTTTTAGGGCTACTCTACTGAACGCGTCCTGTTTGACGGGTGACAGGATAATGACAATGTTGTCATTTATGGCGTAAGTCATTGTTAACGGTCACGGGTGCAATAGAATGTGCTGAGCAGCCAGTCGGGGAAGCGTGATGAAAATATTGATTGTTGAAGACGAAATTAAAACCGGTGAGTACCTCAGCAAAGGGCTTACGGAAGCGGGCTTTGTGGTGGATCGCGCTGACAACGGCCTGACCGGCTACCATCTCGCCATGACCGCCGATTATGACCTGCTCATTCTGGATATCATGCTTCCTGATGTGAACGGCTGGGATATCATCCGCATGCTCCGCTCTGCCGGAAAGGGAATGCCGGTCCTGTTGCTGTCGGCTCTTGGCACCATTGAACACCGGGTGAAAGGCCTGGAACTGGGGGCGGATGATTACCTGGTTAAGCCCTTTGCCTTTGCTGAATTGCTCGCCCGGGTCAGAACGCTGTTACGACGCGGCAATACGGTGATCGCCGAGAGCCAGTTTACGGTGGCAGATCTGAGCATCGACCTCGTATCAAGGAAGGTAAACCGCGCCGGAAACCGCATTCTGCTCACCAGCAAGGAGTTCAGCCTGCTGGAGTTTTTTGTTCGCCATCAGGGTGAAGTGCTGCCCCGCTCGCTGATTGCCGCGCAGGTCTGGGATATGAGTTTTGACAGCGACACCAACGCGATTGACGTCGCGGTGAAGCGGTTACGCGCCAAAATCGACAACGATTATGAACCGAAGCTGATCCAGACGGTACGCGGCGTGGGCTATATGCTGGAGGTTCCGGATGCAGAGTAAGCCCGCCAGACGCCCCTTCTCCCTGGCTCTGCGCCTGACGTTCTTTATCAGCCTCTCCACCATTCTGGCTTTTTTCGCGTTTACCTGGTTTATGCTCCACTCCGTTGAAAAGCACTTTGCCGAGCAGGATATCAGCGATCTGCAACAAATCAGCCGCGCCATGCACCGCATACTGCAGTCGCCCGCGGATCCGGATGAAAAGAAAATCAGCAAAATAAAAGAGTCGCTGGCCAGCTATCGCAACGTTGCCGTCCTGCTGCTCGATCCCCGTGGCAATGTGCTCTTCAGCTCACAGGGTGAGGCCATCCGGCCAGCGGTGAATACCGCGGATTTCAGCGCCCATCGCCGCGCGCAGGATGTGTTTCTTTGGTCAGTGGAGGATGCTGGCAAGGCGATGCACGCCGGGTCCGACATGAAGATGGAAACATACCGGATTATCGCCTCGTCCGGCACGGCGACATTGCAGGGAAAAGAACAACACTATGTCATGCTGATCGGCCTCTCCATTAATTTTCATCTTCACTACCTTGAGGCGCTGAAAAAGAACCTGATTGCCATCGCGGTGGCGATCAGCCTGCTGATTATTCTGCTCATTCGCATCGCGGTACGTCAGGGACACCTGCCCCTGCGTAACGTCAGCAATGCGATAAAAAATATCACCTCAGAGAATCTGGATGCGAGGATTGAGCCGTCGCGGGTGCCGGTTGAGCTGGAGCAGCTGGTGATCTCGTTTAACCACATGATTGAAAAAATTGAGGATGTCTTTACCCGTCAGGCAAATTTCTCTGCCGATATCGCCCATGAGATCAGAACCCCGATCACCAATCTGGTAACGCAAACGGAAATTGCGTTAAGCCAGAACCGCTCGCCGAAAGAGCTGGAGGATGTGCTGTACTCCAGCCTTGAAGAGTACAACCGGATGACCCGCATGGTCAGCGATATGCTGTTCCTGGCCCAGGCGGATAATAATCAGCTGATCCCTGACAGGGTAACCTTTGATTTGAGCGCAGAGGTGATAAAAGTCTTTGATTTCTTCGAGGCCTGGGCGGAAGAACGCCATATCACGCTGCGTTTTAACGGCACGCCCTGCCTGATAGACGGCGATCCGCAGATGTTCCGGAGAGCCATCAATAACCTGCTCTCCAATGCCCTGCGCTATACGCCGGACGGAGAAACGGTGACCGTGTCGGTAAGCGAAAAGGAAAACGCGTGCGAGCTGATCGTTGCCAACCCCGGCAAGCCGATCCCTGAGGCGCATTTGCCCCGGCTGTTCGACCGCTTTTACCGGGTGGATCCGTCCAGACAGCGAAAAGGCGAAGGCAGCGGGATCGGCCTGGCGATTGTGAAATCCATCATCACCGCGCATCACGGCAACGTGCGTGTGGAATCCGATGCTGTGTCGACCCGTTTTATATTATCGGTGCCGCGACTGATGGCACACCGCTAGCACCTTCTCTCTGAGCCACCGGTGGCCCGGATCCTGTTCCATCCGCGGGTGCCACATCTGCAATACGGTAATGGTCCGGGTGTTGAACGGCAGTTCAAAGATGTGCACGTTCTCGCTCATCGGTTGATTGAGCAGATACAATGCCGGGACCATCGCAATCAGATCGGACGCCAGCGCCACGGATAACGCAGTCGGAAAACCGGGCACCACGCTGGCGATTTTGCGTTTCATCCCCCGCGCGGCCAGGGCATCATCAACAAAACCGTGTGATGAGCCATTTGGCGCGGTCACCACATGACCCCAGGCGACATAATCCTCAAGGCTGACTGCTGGCAGCGCCGCCAGTGGATGCCCTTTGCGCACCGCGCCTACAAAGCGGTCCTCAAAGAGCCGCTGCAGACGAATTTCGGGCCCCATGTTGCTCTGCACACCAATTTCCAGGTCAACCAGCCCCTCCCGCAGATAACGCGACGTTTTCTCCGGTTTCGGAGCAAAGCGGATGCAGACATCCGGCGCCGCTTCCGCAACGGCCGCAATCAGCAACGGGCCAAACGCCACCACAAAGCCATCATTGGCTCTGACGGTAAACACCCGTTCAAGATTTTCTGCCCGGAAGGTGTCCGTTGAAGGCTGCAGCACCGCCCTTGCCTCATGCAGCGCATTTCTGGCGCGATCCCGGGTGGCTTCGGCCCACGGAGTCAGCACCATCTGACGCCCGGCCCGCACCAGAATCGGATCGCCGGTGACCTCACGAAGCCTGCTCAGCGTGCGGCTCATGGCTGAGGTGCTCAGGTTAAGACGCCGCGCCGCCCCCGCCACGCTGGCTTCAGCCAGCAGGATGTCGAGTGCGACAAGCAAGTTGAAATCAGGATCGGTCACAAAACCTCCTCATACAGGGCGTTTGATGCAACGTATAAGTGCAAATGCTGCGTCTTCCGCCCTGTATAACCCATTACTATAGTGTCGTCATCAACATTCTTGCCTGGAGATAACACGATGACGCTCTTTTCAAACCAACCCGGCGACGAAGGGTTACCGGGACATGAACGCGCCCGGGTGATGGCTGCGGTGATGACCACCACGTTGATGGGCGTCTTCGATGGCACCATGATCAACATTGCCCTGCCATCAATGGCCAACGCGATGCAGGTGCCCGCGAATGTCGCAGTCTGGTTCGCCAACGGTTACCTGCTGTCTGCGGCAATGACGTTAGCCATCTTCGCCGCCCTCGCCGCGCGCGTCGGTTATCGCCCGGTGTTTCTGGCAGGACTGGCTACGTTTACCCTGACCTCGCTCGGCTGCGCGCTGGCAACAACGCCGGAAATGCTGATCGGGATGCGTATTTTGCAGGGTATCGGCGGCGCGGCCACGCTGAGTATTGCCCCGGCGATCCTGCGCTCGGTATTCCCGGGACGGCTGCTTGGCCGCATTCTGGGGCTGCACGCCCTGCTTATCGCCGCCAGCACCGCTATTGCACCGGTGCTGGGCGGAACAATACTCGACGTACTGAGCTGGCAATGGCTGTTCGCGATCAACATTATTCCCGGTACCGTTGCCCTGCTGCTGGCCTGGAAAGCGCTTCCGCGGGCGACGGCCTCTGATACGTCCCCGTTCGACGTGCCCGGTGCCCTGCTGTCCGTGATCCTGCTGGGGTCGATGATCATGGCGGCAAACAGCGTAGAGAATAGAGCGCACGCCATCAGCACGGTTTGCTGGGCACTTGTCGCCACAGTCAGTCTTATCGCTTTTGTCTGGCATATCCGCCGCGCCCGGAACCCCATCCTGCCGCCGGTGATATTCAGCAACGGACGGTTTACCCTCGCCGCGCTAACCTCGCTGGCCTCGTTTGTGAGTCAGGGCATTACCTTTATCGCGCTGCCGTTTCTGTTTCAGAGCGTGTACGGCTATAGCCCGGCGATCTCGGCTTTATTGTTCACCCCCTGGCCGATAGGTATCGTACTCATTGCGCCGCACGCGGGCCGTTGGGCAGACACGATCTCCGCCCCGTTGATCTCCACACTTGGACTGATGATTTTTGTCGTTGGGTTGATTTTGCTGGCGACGCTGCCTGCCGGCCCTTCTGCCTGGGATATCTGTCTCAGGAGCCTGGTGTGCGGTATCGGCTTTGGCTGTTTCCAGAGTCCCAATAACCGTGAAATGCTCTCTAACGTTGCCCGGGAGTACGCCAGCTATGCATCCGGGGTGTTGTCCATCGTCAGAACGTTCGGCCAGTGTCTCGGTGCCGCCGTGGTGGGAGTTTTGCTGGCTGCGACCGCAGGGTCAGATCATCAAATGCTGGATGACGGTGCCGTTCATATTGCGCTGTGGATCGCGGTGATCGCGTCAACTGCGTCAGTATTATTTAGCGTTAGCCGACTGCGTCGCGCGCGACAGGCTACGGCATAATTGCCAGGGCAGCGTCCTGCGACGCTGCCCCCATATTTACTCCAGCGCCAGCAGCGCAAAACTCGCCAGCCAGTGCCCACCGCTGTAGTGGCTGCCGACAACATGCCCGACGCTCGCCTTCAGGTGTTTCGCCACCGCATCACGCAGCGCCTGCTGCGCCGGATGATCCTCCGGCAGCGCACTGGCAATATGCTTCATGCACCAGGCGCGGCTGAGGTTTAATCCGTCCAGATGCGCAATTTTGGGGTCGGTACGGTCGCTCACTTCTGCCGGGTTCATCAGCGCTGAAACAGCCCCGATGTTCGGCAGAAACGCGTCGAACCAGGCCGGGAAATTCTCCGCGACCTTGCTCATCAGCAGAGCCTCTGTCAGCGCGCCGGACACATACTCATCACCACCCGGTTCATAGTGAGCCGGATACTGGGTATCCGCGAGATAAAACCGCGTCGCCGCCTCCAGAATGGCACTCTCCAGCGCGTTATCTTCCACCGCCCGGGCGTAATCGATCCCCAGCGCGAGGGCAAACGCGGTGTTGTAATGCGTGCCAACCCGGATCGGGTACGTCAGCTTACTGAGGTAATCCACCAGACGGTTGCGAATGTCCTGCGTTAACGGCGCAAGCGTCTGATACCAGCCTGCCGCCTGCGGCAGCGATGACTGTTTCAGCTCCTGGGCCAGTGCCAGCAGCCAGCCATAGCCATACGGACGCTCGAACGAGGCGCGGAACGGCGCGTTGAAATAGGCCAGCTCCTGTGCCACCTTTTCTGGCGTGAGATGGTCGGCAAACAGCGTGATAATGTCATCCCGGCACGACAGTTCCGGGTAGAGGCGCAAGCAGCGCAGCAGCAGCCAGTAGCCGTGTACCGCCGAGTGCCAGTCAAAACAGCCATAAAAAATGGGATGCAGTTCGCGCGGCGGCAGGACGTCCCCGTCATCATTGAGCAGATGCATAATGTGGTTCGGGTATTCCTGGCGCAGATAGGTCAAAGGCATTCTGGCAAAAGCATCAGCCTGGTGTTGCGTTAATTCCATCACAGCTCCTTAGGTTGCCACGCTTAGCGAAACACGAGGAAATACATTAAGAACACGTTGACCACCAGCAGGGTTAACGCGGTCGGGATCTGGATCTTAATGACCTGATATTTGTCTTTCAGCTCCAGTAACGCGGCGGGAACGATGTTGAAGTTCGCCGCCATCGGCGTCATCAGCGTGCCGCAATAGCCAGCGTACATACCAATCGCCAGCAGCGGTGCCGGATTACCGTGATGCACGTGGATCAGAAACGGTAAGGCGATACCGGCGCTGAGCACCGGGAAGGCCGCAAAGGCATTACCCATGATCATGGTGAACAGCGCCATGCCGACGCAGTAAATCACCACCAGCATAAAGCGGCTGTCCGGATTCACAAACAGGCTGACCACCTTCTGCACGGAGTTGCCGGTATTGGCCACCACAAAAACCCCGCCCAGCATGGCCAGCATCTGCGGCAGGATCACCGCCCAGCCAATGGTATCCACCAGGCGGCGAGACTGACGGACGGCATGCAGCGGCGTTCCTTTTGTCAGCCACCAGCCGGTAAGAATTGCCGCCACACAGGCCACGCACAGCGCCGCCAGCGTGAGCTGTTTTTGATCGAGCAGGTAAACTCCGCCAATCGACACCCCTTTCAGGAACAGCGTGCCGATAACCGTCACTACCGGGATCATCAGGGCCGGTAAAAACAGCCAGTTTTTCAGCCGGTTTGATGAGGCAATACGCTCGGGCTCACTGGCCATTTTGTACTGCCCTTTACCGACCAGCCCAAAGCCTGCCAGCAGGGCAATTACAATCACGGCGCCGCCAATGATCCGGTACGCCAGCGAGCGGCCCAGCTCCTGCACCATCAGGTCACCGAACAGGAAGATCCCACCGAACAGAAACCAGAACAGTGCCGTGGTAAAACGTTTGGGGTTGGCGCGATCGCGCAGGGTCATGACCACCAGCAACATCACGACGAAGCCGATCAGGTAGTACACGCGATTAATGGTGAGCAGTGTCATCATGGCGCGATCTCCTGCGTTCCCTGCCCGGCTTTCCACGCCATCACGTCACGACGGATGCTGGCATCCAGCCTCAGCAGACGCGTCATATGAATAATCAATGCCGCAATCGCCGTCGGGATCGCCCAAAGGCCGATATGCAGCGGTTCAATCCCCTGAATACCGTTCTCCTTCAGGAAAGCGTCGATCAGCAGCACCGCCCCGAAGGCGATAAAGATATCCTCGCCAAAGAACACCGCGATATTGTCGCACGCGGCGGCATGGGCTTTGATTTTGTCGCGAATATGCTGGGGCAGTTCGCCGTACTCGTTCAGCGCCGCCCCTTCGGCCATCGGCGCCAGCAGCGGACGCACCGTCTGGGCATGACCGCCCAGCGACATCAGCCCCAGCGCGGCCGTCCCCTCGCGGGCGACAAAATAGATCATCAGAATACGCGCCGAAGTGGCGCTGGCGATCTTCGCCACCCACGCCTGTGCGCGCTCTTTTAGACCGTAATATTCCAGCAGACCAATAACCGGCAGGATCAGAATGAATGTAGCCAGAGAGCGGCTGTTGACGAACTTCTCGCCGAAGGTTTCCAGCAGCATGCCGAAATCCATCCCAACCAGCAGACCCGTCGTCAGCCCCGCTACCACGACCACCAGTAGCGGGTTGAAGCGCAGGGCAAAACCAATAACCACCACCGGGATCCCGATAAGCGGCAACAGTGTAGAACCGTCCATAAACGTTACCCTATCCAAAGTGAGCGTTGCGCGCCGACGGCTATTTTTTTAATTTGCGGCGAGCGATGTTGTGTTTTCCGTCAGGCTTCGAAAACCTGCGTTAAAAAGCTATATCTGAACCGCAAAAACATGTAAACAATTTATCAATAAAATGTTCTTATTTTATCGATGAGTTTACATTTCCGGGCAACAGCCACACTCCCGTAAGGAACGTTATGACCCTGAAGAAAAGTGCTGCATCAATGAATCACGACGACATTAACGACGGCCGGATCGTCTCCTCCCGCCATCTGGTTTCCGAGCGCTGCGCGGAGCTATCGGAGCTGGAGTACGCGCTGATCATGACCAGTAACGCGTTCAATAAATGGATGGTGCGCTGCATGACCGCGGCCGGTGAGCCGGATATGGGGGCCTTTGACGTCTCGCTTTTGCATCATGTGAATCACCGCAATCGCAAGAAGAAGCTGGCCGATATCTGTTTTGTGCTCAACGTGGAAGATACCCACGTGGTGACTTACGCGTTGAAAAAGCTGGTCAAGGCGGGCTACGTCACCAGTGAAAAGGCAGGAAAAGAGCTTTTCTTCTCCACCACCGAGGCGGGAAAAGCACTGTGCATGAAATACCGGGATGTGCGCGAAGCATGTCTTATCAACATTCATGCCGAAAGCGGGATTTCGGGTGCCGCTATCGGTGACACCGCCCAGCTGCTGCGCACCATTTCATCCCTGTATGACACCGCCGCACGGGCGGCGGCATCACTTTGACATCACGGGCGTCTGAAGAGAGTAATACTGCGTCCCGCCAGTTCGTAATCCACGGTCCGGGTGATGACCTCGCCCGTGGCAACCCCCCCCGCCGTGGAGAGCTCCAGCACCCAGCCTCCTTCACCAAACTGCGGGATCTGGAACGACACGGCGCCTTCGAACGGGTTGAACAGCATCAGCACGTCGTGCCAGATCCCCTCCTCCTGGATAAGATCGGGCCGGCTGATGGAGACGCCGATTGTCGAGCCTTCCTCCCATTGCTCAGACTGCTGCGGTCCTCCTCCGGCGTTAAACCAGCGGATCTCAAGGCCGTCTCGCCAGCTCTCCCGGCGCAGTAGCGGCTGCTTTGCGCGAAGCGCAATCAGGTGCCGGGTAAACTCGCGCAGCGCGACGTCGTTTTCTGACAACCCTTTCCAGTTGATCCAGGAGATCTCGCTGTCCTGACAATAACAGTTGTTGTTCCCTTTTTGCGTCCGGCCAAACTCATCCCCGGCCAGCAGCATCGGTGTACCGTGGGTGAACAACAGCGTGGTGAGGAAGTTCCGTTTCTGCCGTTCACGGGTGGCAATAATGTCCGGGTTCTCGGTCGGGCCTTCCTCGCCATAGTTATACGCGCGGTTATCGTTATGCCCGTCGTTATTATCTTCACCATTATCGGCGTTGTGTTTCTCGTTGTACGACACCAGATCGTTCAGCGTGAAGCCGTCATGCGCGGTAATAAAGTTGACGCTGGCCCACGGGCGACGTCCGCGTAAATCATAGAGATCGCCCGAGCCCAGCAGGCGGGCGGCAAAATCAGTGGGAACGTTATCGCCCCGCCAGTATTCGCGAACGGTATCGCGATATTTGTCGTTCCACTCGCCCCAACCGGGCGGGAAGCCGCCCACCTGATAGCCGCCGGGGCCAATATCCCAGGGCTCACCAATGAGCTTGAGTTTTGATAAAACCGGATCCTGGGTCATGGCATCAAAGAAGCCGCCGCGCGGATCGAACCCTTCTGGCTCGCGCCCCAGTATCGTACCCAGATCGAAGCGAAAACCGTCGATATGCATCGATTCCGCCCAGTAGCGCAGCGAATCCATGATCATCTGCAGCACACGCGGGTGTGAGGTGTTCACCGTATTCCCCGTGCCGGTGTCATTGATGTAATAGCGATGCTGATCCGGCAAGGTGCGGTAATAGCTGTAGTTATCGATACCCTTGAACGAGAGCGTCGGGCCAAGCTCATTGCCCTCTGCCGTGTGGTTATAGACCACATCCAGAATCACCTCGATACCCGCGTCATGGTAGGCGCGGACCATATCGCGAAAACCCTGGATCCCCGCCGGGCCGTAATAGCGTGACGCGGGCGCAAAAAAGCCCAGCGTGTTATAGCCCCAGAAATTCTTCAGGCCGCGGTCCAGCAGGTGCTGATCGTCCGGGAACCAGTGAACCGGCAGCAGCTCGACGGCGGTGATACCCAGACTTTTGATGTAATCGACCGAGGCTTTATGCCCCATGCCTTCAAAGGTGCCGCGCAGCTCGGGCGGTATCGCCGGGTTGAGCTGGGTAAAACCTTTCACATGGCTCTCATAGACCACGGTATGCGGCCAGGGGATCGCTGGCCGCTGATGGTCCTGCCAGTCAAACGCATTCGGATCGATAACCCTGCATTTTGGGGTGAACGGCGCGCTGTCCCGCGTATCAAAGCTCAGATCCAGCGCATCATGACCCAGTTCGTAGCCAAAATGGGCATCATTCCAGTCGATATCGCCCACCAGTTCACGGGCATAGGGATCGATGAGCAGCTTATGCGGGTTAAAGCGATGCCCGTTTTCCGGATCATAAGGCCCGTAGACGCGATAGCCATACAGCGCGCCGGGCTGGAGGTCGGGCACATAGCCATGCCAGATCTCGTGGGTATATTCCGGCAGCTCCAGACGGGCGATTTCCGTTTTACCGGAGGGGTCAAACAGACAGAGCTCCACCCGCTCGGCGTGAGCAGAAAAAAGCGCGAAGTTAACCCCTTTCCCGTCATAATTTGCGCCCAGCTGCTGGCCATGACCGGCCCGTATGTCAAACGTATTTTCCTTTGCCATTTTCGTTCTCCACGATTATTCGCAGGTAAGCAGAACTAACAAACTTCCTGTTTCAGACGTTAAATCCAGCGTCTCCCGCAGCGCCCGACGTTCACCAGTAAACTGATCCCGGTAGCGTTTCCCGGAAAGCTCTTCGGGGATGACGACCGAAGTGTTGGCCCACAGCGTTTCGTTTGTGGGGGTAGCAAAAACCAGACGCGGTACGGCAACAATCAGCGCCTCCCCGTCCTTCACGCGCGCGTAGACAATCAGGTTGTCCTCGCGCTCGCCGCTGACCTTCAGCGGCAGCCAGTCGCCGTACTGGAAGAGCGATAAATAGTGCTGCCGGACGCGTAACAGCGTGGCGGTGACATACTGCTTCACCCTGCCGTTTCGCCACTGCTGTTCGTCGGCAAAGAGCTTTGCGTCGGCGCTGCTCAGGTTTTGCCTCAGCGTGGCGAAATCCGGCTCCAGCCGGTTATCCGGGTCGACCAGGCTAAAATTAAGCGCCTCGCTTCCCTGATAGATGTCTGGTACACCCGGCGCCGTCAGTTTGATCACCGTCTGGCTCAGGCTGTTCATCAGCCCGGCGCGGATAAAGGGTTGCAGGGAGGACGAGAAATCATGCAGGAACAGCGTGTTCTCAGGGGACAGCAAGTGCCGGACGTAATTCAGCACCACGCTCTCATAGCCCTCATTGCTGTCGATCCAGTCGGTACGCTGTTTGGCCTCGCGCAGCGCTTTCTCAATAAACCCGAGGAAACGCGCTTCGAGAGACTTCAGCCCTTCACTATCGTCAGGCGACAACGTTGCAGGCCAGACGCCCGCCAGCGCCTGGTAGATCATCCAGGTATCGGCCGCGTTTGGCGCGGTACCGTCATTGAGAAAACGCACCTGGGTCTGGTTCATCTGTCGCCAGCGCGCCAGATTTTCACCCCACTGTTCCGGGGCTTCCGTCAGGGTGTAGAGGCGCGCCCGCGCGTCTTCCCCGCGCTTGGTGTCGTGCGTGGAGGTCCCCAGCAGCGCATCGGGCTGACGGGCCAGACGGATGCGCATCTCCTGGTGAAAGCGGGATAACGAGAATGCGCGCGGGGTGGGATCGGCCCCCACTTCGTTCAGGGCGAGCTCGAGGTTATGGCGGAAAAAGAGCGTATCTTCCACCGATTTCGCCATCAGCGGCCCGGTAAGCTGCTGGAAGCGGGTTCTGAACAGCGAGGCCGCATCGCGGCTGCTGGCGTCCAGGTCGCCGGTGAGGATCCTCACCAACAGGCTTAACGCCGGTTCCGGTGCGTCGACGCTGGCGACAACGCGGTTCAACAGCGCGACATCCGGGGCGGTTAACCCGTCGGCGGTGCCGTAGGTGCGGTAGACCGGAAACGCAATCAGCAGTTCGCGCAGCGTGTAGCGTATGTCGTCCTGCGGCACGTCAATGTCGTTGCATCGGGCAAGGTCGGTGGCAATGTTAAGCAGCGTTGTGAATTCACCCTCAAAATTGCGATCGGTCATCAGCCCTTTAGCGTTGCGAAGTTCCGCATGGCGATCGACCGTTACGCCCAGCGTCTCGTCGTGGATTTTTTCCAGCCGCCCGAGGTTATTATCGTCGACCAGCACTTCGGCCAGCGAGGCGATAAACTCATATCCGGTGGTGCCGGATACCGGCCATTCCACAGGCAGTTGTTCCCCTTTGGCGAGAATTTTTTCCACCGTGATATAACAGTCGGGACCGGTTGCCTGTCGTAACCGCTGCAGGTAACCCAGCGGGTCGGCCAGCCCGTCGATATGGTCAATGCGCAACCCGTCGACAATGCCGGTATGCACGAGCTCGAGGATCAGGCGATGCGTATCCTGAAACACCCCCTCGTCTTCCACTCTGACGCCCACCAGGCCGGTAATTTCAAAAAAGCGCCGCCATGAGAGCTGTTTCGGCGCTTCCCGCCAGGACATCAGCCGCCAGCTCTGCGCCTCGTGGATCGCCTCGATGCTTTTCTCCGCAGCCCATGTTCCGGGGTTAAGCGGATAGGCTGTGTCATAGTAGACCAGCCCGGCCTCACCGGTGACACTGTCACGTTTCAGAGTAATTGCCCCCTTCTCCAGCTCGGCCTCAAAGGTGTCGCCAAGGAACGGCAGCGTCAGCGGGCGCGACCAGTCAATATCAAAATAGTGCGCGTAACGGCTTTGCTGACCAAACGCGATAACGTCCCGCCACCAGCGGTTTTCCAGCGAGGTCGACATATGGTTAGGGACGATGTCCAGAATGAGCCCCATTCCCGCCTGCCTGAGTGCCGCCGTCATGCGGTCGAAACCGGCGCGCCCGCCAATGGCAGGATCGATTTCGTTAGGATCGGTAACGTCATAACCGTGGGTTGAACCGGTGGTGGCGGTAAATATCGGTGAGGCATAGAGATGGCTGATCCCGAGGTCTTTAAGGTATGGCACCAGCTCCACCACGCGGTCAAAGGTCATGCCATTGCGGAACTGTATTCGGTATGTGGCACAAGGGATCATGATGCGTCTCCATCTGCAAAACGAACGACAATGCTGTTCGGCGCTAACACCTCAGCGGCCTCCGGCCAGCTAAAGAGCGTTTCGCCTGCCAGCGCAGGAACGTCAACGGGCTTATTACCGATATTCAGCGCCAGCGACAATGTCCCCGTCGGGAAAGACCAGCTCACCGCCACCATACCGGGAGCAGTCTTAACGATTTTGCCCTCAACGGTGCCGCCAGGGCGAAGTAACGGCACAAGATAGCGATGCCGCAGGACCAGCAGGCTTCGCGTGAAGCGCAGCCAGGATTTACCCTGCGCAGTCGTCACGTTGTGCCAGTCCAGTTTTGAGCGGGCAAAAGTCTGCTCGTCATTCGGATCCGGTACATCGCCATCGTGTCCGCTGTGGCCGGTAAACTCTTTTGCCCGCCCTTCCCGCACGGCTTTCGCCAGATCGCCATGAAAATCCGTAAAGAACAGGAACGGGTTGGTTTCGCCATACTCTTCGCCCATAAACAGCAGCGGGATATGGGGTGACAGCAGCAGCGCGGCGAGCAGAACGCGGGTTTTATCCGCGCCCGCCAGGGTAATAAGCCGTTCGCCCTGGGCGCGGTTACCGGTTTGATCGTGGTTTTGAATAAAATCGACAAAGAAGGTCGGCGGCTGGGTGTGGCATTCCACCCCGCGTGAGTGTCCGGTCTGCAAAGAGACCTCACCCTGATAGACAAATCCTTCTGCGAGCGCTCTGGCGAATTTTTTTTCCGGTTCGAAGGCAAAATCCTGATAGTAGGCATGCGTTTCGCCGGTGGCAAAGACGTGGGCGGCGTTGTGGAAATCATCATTCCACTCGGCGGTAAACAGCGGCGTGGCTCCCTTCTCATCCCGAGGATGCAGGAAAATCACGTTACGGCTGTCCTCGGTGGTGAGATGGATATGACGATCCGGGAGCGCTTCGCGGATCGTTTCCGCGATCTGCTGAAGAATATGTTTCGACGCCGTATCTTTAATCTGGTCGATGGCATCAAACCGTAAGCCATCCAGACGGTATTCAGTCAGCCAGAACAGGGGCGCGTCAAGAATGTAGTGTCTGACCGGCTCCCGTTCATAGGCGATACCGTTACCCCACGGTGTCATTCTCTGCGCATCAAAAAACGCGGGTGACAGCAAGGGTAAGTAGTTTCCTTCCGGGCCGAAATGGTTGAGTACGATATCCAGCACGACAGAAAGGCCCAGGCCGTGCGCCGCATCGATGAACGCGTGAAAATCCTCCGGCGTGCCATAGGCGGAGTGCGGAGCATATAGCAATACGCCGTCATAGCCCCAGCCGCGGCTGCCGCCGAACTGTGAAACCGGCATGACTTCAAGCTGGGTGATGCCGAGTTCAGCCAGATACGGCAGCTTGTCGATAGCCGCCCGGAAGGTGCCCTGCGGTGTAAAGGTGCCAATATGCAGTTCGTAGATCACCGTCTCTTCCCACGGTCGCCCTGCCCAGTCTGGGTTGATGGGCTGATAGCGGCCGGGGTCAATCACCACGGAGGGGCCATTAACGTCCCCTTTCTGCGCCCGCGATGCGGGGTCAGGTACCGCCATGCCGTCCTGTAAAACGAACTGATACTCGGTGCCATGCGTCACGCCAGGTACGTCAATCTGGAACCAGCCGTTACCGACCGCCGTCATGGGCAGATCGCGTTCTGCCAGACGTAGCGTAAGTTGTTGTTGTCCCTCAGCCCAGACGCGAAAACGTACAACGTCACCGGAAATAAACTCAGCACCCCACTGCTTTTGAAATGTCCTGAATTCCATTCATTGTCCTCGAATGACCCACATTTTACGCGGAATGAAGTACAAGCTTAGTTCAGGATCGAAAGCACGTTTCAACAGAGCCCCAACGTGCAACCGTCATTTTTCTGTCACTTAAATTCATTACGCTTTCGTCATTTTGACAAGGGTGTTAAGGAAACAATAATGAATTCAATAGCTAAGGCATTACTGGTGGCAGTATCGATGTTGAGCGCAACCGCTACCGCGGCAAATAATGAACTGTGTGAACCAAAAGCCTACGAAATGGCGCTGCGCTACCAGCAGAAGTCAGCTGAAATCATGGCGCTTCAGCTGCAGACGTACCGTTTTGCCACCGGCCGTTTTGACGAGAAAGTGAAAGATCTGAAAACGCCAGAAAATTACGCGGTGGTCATGGATCTGGATGAAACCGTGCTCGACAACACCCCGCTGCTGGTGCGCGACATGGAACAGTGCCATGACTACACCCAATGGGATACCTGGAGCGACTGGGAAAAACAGGGAAAACCCGGCCTGATCCCCGGCGCGAAGGCGTTTCTTGAGCATGTGAATCAAAGCAAGGTGCGTATCTACTATGTCTCAGACCGCATGCAGGAAAATAAAGCAGATACCATTAAAACGTTAAAATCCCTTGGCCTGCCGCAGGTCTCGGACGACAGCGTGCTTCTGGATACGGTGAGTAAAGAAGAGCGCCGCCAGAGCATCCTTAAAAAGCAACAGATCATTATGCTGTTTGGCGACAGCCTGCCGGATTTCGCTGTGCAGTTTAAAAACAAAAAACCGAGTGAGCAGCAGCGCGAGCTGGTTGAGGCAAGCGCAGAGCATTTTGGCAATGACTGGATTGTGCTGCCTAATGCCGCTTATGGCTCATGGTCTAAAGCCACGCCGGACAGCTGGAAGCCGTAACAATCTGCCCGCCGGGCATGGCATTGCCGTTGCCCGGCCAACCCACTGAGCTATCCATCCCATTTATAGGTCCTATCACTTTTAAGCGGGTTCTTAAATTTTGATGCATAAGTAAGATGAGGACTTTCTAAAGGAGATCATCATGCTTACTGTCAAGAAACTTGCCCTCTCTACGCTCATCACCAGTTCACTGCTCTTCTACCCTGCGCTGCACTCCCTGGCAGAGACGCCTCAGCACGTGGTGAAACAACCGGCGGGCGGTTACAGCGTTCAGGTGGGCGACGTGCTGGTTACGTCGTTTACGGACGGCAGCGTCGCGCAGGATCTGCACACGCTATTGCGCCGGACCACAGCGCAGAAAACCGATGCGTTACTGGCGAAAAATTTCCAGGCGAACCCGGTTGAGGTCTCCATTAACGCCTTTCTGATTGCGCTGCCGGGACACAAAATTCTGGTCGATACCGGTTCAGGCCAGCTTTTTGGTCCGGGCAACGGCGGGCGTTTAATCGAGAGCCTGGCAACGCAGGGGATCAAACCGCAGGACATCACGGAAATCTTACTGACGCACGCGCATTCCGATCATTCCGGTGGCCTGATAAAGGACGGTAAGGCGGTATTTACCAACGCCCGCGTGTTCGTGGGGAAACCGGATATCGACTTTTTCTTCAATGAAGAGAATCAGAAAAAAACCGGTTACGATCAGAACTACTTTGACGTGGCACAGAAGACCTTAAAACCGTATCTTGATGCCGGCAAAGTGGTGCCGTTTACCGGTACATCAGCGCTGCTGCCGGGTATTACCGGAACGGTTCACCCCGGTCATACGCCGGGCTCGGCCTTCTATACGCTGGAAAGTAAAGGCGAGAAAATTACCTTCGTGGGCGACATTATCCACGTCGCTGCGGTACAGTTCCCGCAGCCTGATGTGACCATCGCCTACGATGAAGATCAGGACGGAGCAGCCCGTGTGCGCAAGCAGGCCTTTGACGACTTTGTCAAAAACAGAGATCTGGTTGCCGCACCACACCTGCCGTTCCCCGGTATCGGTTATGTCACCAAAGGCGAACGCGCGGGCTATGCCTGGGTTCCGGTTACCTATACCAACCGGGACGCCAGCACAGCTAAATAAACAACGGAAAACAACATGACGCCATTTTCAGACCTGGATATTGACCTGATATTGACGTTGGATGCACTGCTCACCGACCGGAACATCACGCACGCCGCCGCACGTCTGGGGGTCAGCCAGCCCGCGCTGTCAGCCCGTCTTTCGCGCCTGCGTGCCATTTTTGGCGAGCCGTTGTTTATCCCTTCCCCACATGGACGTGGGGTGTTGCCCACACCCCGAGCCGAGGCGCTGAGGCCTCAGGTCGCGGCCGTTCTGCGTGGCATCAGCGCGATGCTTGCCCCCACCGGGTTTAACCCCCGCGAGAGCAATCGCACGTTCGTCATTGCCCTGCATGAAAACCCGGCCCTGATGCTTGGGGCTGAACTGCTGAATCACATCAGACGTGAAGCGCCGGGGATCCGCCTGCGTTTCGCCCTGCCGGAGTGGGTGAACCTGCCCCAGCAGCTGGAAAGCGGCGACGTTGATATTTACATTGGCGTGAGTGCGGGCGCGCATGACGGCTGGGTCAGACGCAAACTGTTTGAAGACGCGTTTGCCACCGCCCAGCGCAAAGGGCATCCTCGCGGTACGGGGCCGCTGGATCTGGCGCAGTATTGCGCCCTCTCTCATCTGGTGGTCTCCTCCCAGGGCGATCCATTTACCGGCTTTGTCGACCAGACGCTGGCCGGGCTGGGATATCAGCGCAACGTGGTGATGTCCACGCAAAGCTATGCCATGGCACCACCTCTGGTGGCGGGGACTGACCTGATTTGCACCTTACCGGGACGCATGTTGCAGCAGTTCGCCACCACGCTCGATATTTTCCCGCCCCCGCTGCCACTCCAGCCGATCGCCATCAGCATGTTCTGGCATCCTAAAAACAGTCAGGACACGGCGAACGCCTGGCTGCGCGAACAACTGCTGCTGGCCGCCGGGCGTCAACCCTGAGCAACGGTGGTGAGGAATTTTTTTAAGACTTCAGAACGAATGATTCGGTGACAAACCAGCGTCAGTTCGCTCTCCCTGAGCCGATCAATAATGTCGACGTAAACCACATTCCCGACGCTCACCGCCCTTGCTGAGGCGGGCAAGAGCGCAATGCCAAATCCCGCCGCGACAAGGCTGATGACGGTGGGCACGTCGGTGGCATTCTGCACCACCTCCGGCTGGAAACCCGCACCGTTACAGGCGTCATAGAAATATTGTTCCAGCCCCATGCCTTGCGGATCGCGCAGCGAGATCCACTTTTCGTCCTTCACGGAGGAAAGCGTCAGCGCGGATGACGTGGCCAGGGGGTGTTGGCGAGGCAGTGCCAGCACCGTTTTCTCTGAGGTAAAGGGGCGAGATTGCAGATCGTCAGGTAACGCAGGCAGCGGAGCCCGGATAATCGCCACGTCCAGCTGGTTGGTCTGCACGGCTTCGTAAAGCGTCTGCACGTTCCCGGTCATCAGCGAAATGGCAATCGCGGGCCAGTTCTCGTGCAGCTGGCGCAGCGTAGCAGGCAGCTTACCGTCGAACATCGCACTCGATACACATCCCAGATTCAACACCCCCTGTTCGCCACGAGCGGTTTGTCTGGCGTCCAGCACGGCCTGCTCGGTCATCGCAATTGCCAGCCGGGCTTTGACCAGAAACGCGTCACCGGCAGGCGTCAGGGTTAAGCGACGATGTGCCCGGCTAAACAGTGTGACGCCCAGACGCGCCTCCAGCGCTTTAATCTGCTGGCTCAGCGCAGGTTGCGCCATGTTCAGACGCTCCGCGGCGCGGTGCATATGGAGCTCTTCGGCTACCACCAGAAAATTACGCATCAGACGAAATTGCATGACGAAGTCCCGCGAATTTTGATAATAAAATTCTTATCAAAATAGCATCAATGATGCAATTGATGCTATCTGTCGTTCGCCCAACAATGGAGGTCAGCCATTAAGGGAGAAAAACATGCAAAACCCCATCAACGATCTCAGAAGCGCCATCGCGTTGCTGCAACGCCATCCAGGTCACTATATCGAAACCGATCACCCGGTAGATCCCAATGCTGAACTGGCGGGCGTCTACCGCCATATCGGCGCGGGCGGTACCGTAAAACGCCCCACCCGCACGGGCCCGGCCATGATGTTCAATAGCGTGAAGGGCTACCCTGGCTCCCGCATCCTGGTAGGTATGCACGCCAGCCGGGAAAGAGCGGCGCTTCTGCTGGGCTGTGTACCCTCGAAGCTGGCACAGCACGTTGGTCAGGCGGTGAAAAACCCGGTTGCACCGGTGGTGGTTCCGGCCTCGCAGGCACCGTGCCAGGAGCAGGTCTTTTACGCCGACGATCCGGACTTTGACCTGCGTAAGCTGCTTCCGGCCCCGACCAACACGCCGATTGATGCAGGCCCGTTCTTCTGTCTGGGGCTGGTACTGGCAAGCGATCCGGAAGATACCTCGCTGACCGATGTGACCATTCACCGTCTCTGTGTGCAGGAGCGAGATGAACTCTCTATGTTCCTTGCCGCCGGCCGCCATATCGAAGTCTTTCGCAAGAAGGCCGAAGCGGCGGGCAAACCGCTGCCGGTAACCATCAATATGGGACTTGACCCGGCTATCTACATTGGGGCCTGTTTCGAAGCGCCAACCACGCCATTCGGTTACAACGAGCTTGGCGTTGCCGGGGCATTACGCCAGCAACCGGTGGAGCTGGTACAGGGCGTGGCGGTAAAAGAGAAAGCGATCGCGCGGGCGGAAATCATCATCGAGGGCGAACTGCTTCCCGGCGTGCGCGTAAGAGAAGATCAGCACACCAACACCGGCCACGCCATGCCGGAGTTCCCGGGCTACTGCGGCGAGGCGAATCCGTCTCTGCCGGTGATCAAAGTGAAAGCCGTGACGATGCGAAACCACGCGATCCTGCAGACGCTGGTGGGCCCGGGCGAAGAGCACACCACGCTTGCCGGTTTGCCGACCGAGGCCAGCATTCGCAACGCGGTCGAAGAGGCCATTCCCGGCTTTCTGCAAAACGTTTACGCCCACACCGCCGGAGGCGGTAAATTCCTCGGCATTTTACAGGTGAAAAAACGCCAGCCGTCAGACGAAGGACGTCAGGGCCAGGCGGCACTTATCGCCCTGGCCACCTATTCCGAGCTGAAAAACATTATCCTCGTGGATGAAGACGTGGATATCTTCGACAGCGACGATATCCTGTGGGCAATGACCACCCGCATGCAGGGCGATGTGAGCATCACCACGCTTCCGGGGATCCGCGGCCACCAGCTGGATCCGTCGCAGTCACCGGACTACAGCACCTCGATCCGTGGAAACGGCATTTCCTGCAAGACTATCTTCGACTGCACGGTGCCGTGGGCGCTGAAGGCGCGGTTTGAACGGGCGCCGTTCATGGAGGTTGACCCCACACCGTGGGCGCCGGAGCTGTTCAGCGATAAAAAATAGACCGTCGTCGCCGTTTCTTCGCCCCACCGGGTGAAGAAACGCAAGCTTAAATTGCCGCTTCCCCTGCTTTCTTGTACCCTTTCAGCGTTTACCCCAATCCCCTGTAAATCGAGACACCGGACGCCTATGACTGCACATATTTCCTCCAAAGATCCTTTGCATGGCGTTACGCTGGAGATGATGGTCAACGCCCTGGTGGCGCGATATGGCTGGCGCGAGTTGGGCGATCGAATCAAAATTAACTGTTTCAGAAATGACCCAAGCGTGAAGTCGAGCCTGAAATTCCTGCGCCGTACCCCCTGGGCACGCGCGGAGGTCGAGGCCCTGTATCTTGATTCCCTCAATGATAACGGGACCGCTGAACGCGAGGCGCC
Source organism: Enterobacter cloacae subsp. cloacae ATCC 13047 (assembly GCF_000025565.1). Classification (NCBI taxonomy): domain Bacteria; kingdom Pseudomonadati; phylum Pseudomonadota; class Gammaproteobacteria; order Enterobacterales; family Enterobacteriaceae; genus Enterobacter; species Enterobacter cloacae. Next base: position 1,976,293 of record NC_014121.1, on the reverse strand, counting down.
CGCCTTTAACCCCTGGGCCAATAGTCGGATAACCAAGAGCTAATACGCAAATGATGCGACATGTAAAACGGACTGGTGCGCTGCTTGGCTGCGCGCTTTTACTTGTTAGTTGCTCCTCAAAACCCCCAAAGTCGCTGGTCACACCGCTCCCGACCCCAGGCAAACCGACGCAGCAGGCAAACGAGCCGATGCGTGGGATCTGGCTGGCAACTGTCTCCCGTCTCGACTGGCCGCCGGTCGCGTCGGTGAATGGCCGCAGTGCTGACCAGCGTATTGCGATGCAAAAACAGGCGCTGATCGACAAACTCGACAATCTGAAACGCCTGGGAATTAACACGGTGTTTTTCCAGGTAAAACCGGACAGCACGGCGCTCTGGTCGTCCAAAATCCTGCCGTGGTCAGATATTCTTACCGGCAATATTGGCGAGTATCCGGGCTACGATCCGCTGCAGTTTATGCTCGATGAAGCCCACAAGCGTGGGATGAAAGTTCATGCCTGGTTCAACCCCTATCGCGTTTCAACCAATACCAAACCGTCAACCATCGCCGCGCTGAACCGCACCTCATACCAACAACCGTCCAGCGTCTATGTGCAGCACCCTGAGTGGGTTCGCATCGCAGGCGATCGGTTTGTGCTCGACCCGGGCATCCCGGAGGTGCGTGACTGGATAACCCGGGTGGTGACCGAGGTGGTGGCGAACTACCCGATAGACGGCGTGCAGTTTGATGACTACTTTTATGCCGAATCGCCTCGCTCAACGCTGAATGATGCGCAGACCTACAGACAATACGGCCAGGGGTTTAGCTCCAAAGCCGACTGGCGTCGCCACAATACGCAGCAGCTGATTGTGCAGGTCTCTCGGGCGATCAAACAGACAAAACCGCAGGTTGAATTTGGTGTCAGCCCGGCGGGTGTCTGGCGTAACCGCTCCTTTGACCCGGCAGGATCCGACACCCGTGGCGCGGCGGCGTATGATGAATCCTACGCGGACACCCGTCAGTGGGTGCAACAGGGGCTGCTGGACTACATTGCCCCGCAAATCTACTGGCCTTTCTCCCGCGATGCGGCACGCTATGACGTGCTGACCAAATGGTGGGCCGACGTAGTGAAACCGACCCATACCCGTCTGTACATCGGCATTGCGTTCTATAAAGTGGGCGAGCCGTCGAGAAATGAGCCGGACTGGACGATTCAGGGCGGCGTGCCGGAGCTGAAAAAACAGCTCGATCTCAACGACTCCCTGCCGAACGTGAATGGCACCATCCTGTTCCGCGAAGATTACCTCAACCAGCCGCAGACGCAGCAGGCGGTAAACTACCTGAAAGGACGCTGGGGAAGCTAAGTACAGTCAGGCAGAAACGCCCTGTTTCTGCCTGTTTTTTTACGGCTTCGGCCCGAACATCGCCTCAAGCTGCTTCGCGTCCGGCATACCGACAACCTGCTGGAGCTCATTCTGGTCATTGAGATAATAAATGGCCGGTGTGGCATTCGCCCCCAGACTGTCCATTAACGCCTGGTGTTTTTGCAGTATCGCCACGGTTTCACGCGAGGCGGTGCCTTCCGGTTTAGGCAGTTTTTTCCCGCCGGACAGTTCATACTCCTTCCACGCCGTAACCGGATCTTTTGCATTCAGGATCGCAGATGCGTTACGGCCGCTGTTTGGGTTGAGGAACGCCACCAGCAGCGTATTGAGCTGCACCTTACCCGCCGTCACCCACGGCTGTGCTTCTGACCAGAATGCCTTGCAGTACGGGCAGAACGGGTCAGCGAAGACAAAGACTTTGCGTGGCGCGTTATCCGCCCCCTCTTTCAGGGGATGCGCAGCGTTAAGCTGTTTCCACATTTCGCGTCCCATCGGGGCGTAGATCTCTTTCTGGAAAATACCCTCGCTGAGGTTTTTACCCTTCTCATCATAGAGATAACCCGAAATAACGTGCTTTCCGTCAGGCGTGAGAAAGAGCGTCACCCCCATGTCCTGATATTGTCCCAGCCAGGCGGGTGCGCCACCGGGCACGTCGATCTTCTTGAGGATCGTAATCTCCTGCTGCTCGCTAAAGGTCTTCAAGACATCAGGTATAGCATCCGCAGCCTGCGCCAGCCCTGACGCGGTCAGCAGCGAAAGTAACAGTAATTTTTTCATGTCCCTCTCCGGTTTGTTCGGGGGCCTGAGGCCCCCCTTCAGGTTAGCGGTTTTTCAGTGCATCGGTGACCATTTCATCAAACTGTTCGAAAGGTACCCAGCCGGGTAACAGCCCTTCGCCAATCAGCGTGGCCGGTGTTCCCTGAATGCCCAGTTTTTCGGCGATGATCAGGCTGCGTTTTACCGTGACCAGGCTCGTATCATCCGGCGTTGAAACATTCACGCCCGCGCGCTTTTGCGCCTCCTGAATGCTGGCGTCATCGTGATACCCTTTTTTCGCCATCAGGGTTTCGTTGAACTTCATAAACTGCTCAGGGTGTGAACGCCAGACGGTTAACGCGTCGCGCGCGGCGGTTAGCGAGCTTTCCGAACGGAACGGCAAAAACTTAAACACCACGGCCACCTGCGGATGTTTCTCAACGATCTTCTCCAGATACGGATCGAATTTTTTGCAGTATGGACAGTTGTAGTCCGTAAACACCACCAGCGTCAGCGTTGGATTTTTGGCACCGATACGCGGCGAATCCGGGTCGTTAAACAGAAAATCGTAGATCAGCTTCTGAGCGCGTTGCTCCTGATCCGGGGTGATCGGGTCCGCCGCCATCACCTGGGCTGACGCGAAAAACAGCAGAAACGTAATAAGGATTTTTTTCATAACTGCGTTAGCCTTTTGCTTTGTTCAGGGTGGTCATCAGGGTGCATTTGTCCAGCAATGGCGAGAGGATGTCGCCCTCCGGCGTTCCAGGGCCATACACCTGGTTAAACGGGATGGCGTAGCGATTGCGTGATTTCAGAAACGCCGCAATCGTCTCTGATGGCTGGCTCCAGTCTCCGCGTAGCGCAACCACATCCGGCTGGCGCAGCGCGGCGATAACCTCCGGCTGATTCAGCACCCGGTGCTCATTCACCTTGCAGGTGACACACCAGTCCGCCGAGATATCCACAAACACACGTTTCCCTTGCGCAAGCGCATCGCTGATTGCCTCTTCACTGAGCGGCTGCCACGGGATCGTCTGTTCGCTATTCTCAGCCGTGGTTACCGGCGTTGCGTTCACTATCCCGCGCAGCTGATAGCCCCCGAATACGGCCAGCGCAATCACCACCACCCAGAACAGCGGCGATGATGTCTGACCGCGAAGGGCATAGACCACAATGGCGACCACAATCAGAAGCAGCATGAGGATGTGGCTGAACATCTCGCCCAGATGCAGACTCAGCAACGTCACCAGCCACAGGCTGGAGGCCAGCATCATCCCCCCCAGAATCACCTTCAGGGTATTCATCCAGCGGCCAGGTTTTGGCAGCAACAAGGCGGTTGTGGGGATCAGCGCCACGAACAGCCACGGCAAGCTCATGCCCACCCCGAGCATCAGGAAGATAAGCCACAGAGAATGCAGCGGTGCGCCCAGCGCAAAGGCCACGGCCGTACCGAGGAACGGCGCGGAACACGGCGTGGCAAGCAGCGTGGCAAACACGCCTTCGCAGAAGCTGCCCGTCAGTCCGGTTCCGCCCGTTGTGGCGAGCCGTCCGGTGGCGGCGGAAGGCAGAAACAACTCAAACGCACCAAACAGGTTCAGTGCGAAGATAAAGGTCACGGCAACCATCAGCCCAATAAACCACGGGTTCTGGAACTGGATGCCCCAGCCCAGCGACGCACCGGTGAGTTTCAGAACGGTTACCATCGTGGCCAGCAGCATAAAGGAGGTCAGAATACCCGCACTGGTCGCCAGAAAACGCAGCCGGATTTTCCGCGTGTCCGTACCCGCCTGCAGGACGCTGCTGAGCTTCATGCCCATTACCGGCAATACGCAGGGCATCAGGTTCAGGATCAGACCGCCCAGCAGTGCAAAGGCCAACATTTTGACTGTTCCCGCTGGCGCACTCTGCACCGCGTCTGCGGGGGCTGCGCCTACGGTCAGTTGCGTTTGCTGGGCTTTATCGCCGTTGGTGACGACAAATGACAGCGTTTTCCCCGCAAGCGTCGCGGGTTTATCGCCCCACTCATCGGTGACCGGAACCGCGACCTGAAGCCGGTTTCCGGTGTGCTTAATCACCGGTTCGCCGGGCAGAATGTCACCCTCCAGCGGGTCAAAATAGATCCCAGGATTGACCCATTCGCCTTCCGTCGTGGCCGTAATCATCAGCTTGCCGTCTGATAACCAGGCGCTGAAGTCTGACGACACGCCTGACGAACCGGGTACTGAACGCATCGCGTCTTCAAATGCCGTACGAAAGCCCGCATCCGCTGGCGTGCGGAAATCCAGATGCAGCTTGTAGTCCGTCAACAGACAGACGTTGCTGCAGGTTGAGAGCGTAAGCGTGGCGTCGAGCACATCCGCGTCCGTCCCGGCGATCGTAATAGGGATAGTGACGCTATCGTGGTAGCCCTGGGTCGTCAGGCCCGAGATATCAAAGCGGGAAGGAACCGGCCAGTACCAGGTATCCTTAACACCCTGTGGCCAGCTGATTTTCGGGGCCACGCCGCCCTCGCCCGGCGAACGCCAGTAGGTTTTCCAGCCGGGCTGCAGCTCCACGCTGAGCAGGCCGATGATGCGGTCGTGATCCCGCTCAGCCTGAAAGCGGATGCGGGCGTGATCGTTTTGCGGTGACACCAGCCAGCCCGTATCTGCCGCATGAGCAATACCCATGCAGGACAGCCACAGGAGGACGAGTCCCCTGAAAAGGTTAACCATGTTTTACTCCGTGAATAGTGAAAATTATCGTGTGGTGACGATGCTTTTCATTCACGGAAAACGCAGTTTTTGAGGTGTATTCGGGGAGGCGGTGCCTGGACAGGCTGCTCCCTGGAGAGAAATGTGCGCCGTTGGGTAAACAACTGCAGCAGAGCGAAGAAGATAATAATCGCCGGTAGCGCACCGTCAAAAAACAGCGGCTGGGCGCAAAGCAAAGACTGTGCGCCAAGTTGACACGGCGACGGGCCGGGCTGTTCAGCCTCCTGACCCGGGGCGTCAGCCATCATGAGCGTTTGCACCTGAGGATCCAGCCCCTGTAAAAAATGGTTGAGATAAACCGCACGCTGAACCAGGCAAATTGCCATTGCCAGACACGTGATTATCAGAAGCCATTTACCGAGAAGCTGACGGTTGCGCATAACGTTCCAAAATAACAAGACGCCCCGATCATAAACGATAGTGATGAATCTACAAGTCCCGACAGTGTAAGGTTTTGTCTGCCGGGAACATTATCCCCCTGTCAGCGCGTCATACACATCCCGCAATCGCGTGCGCAGGAACAACACGGCCTTATGCTTACGCGATAATAATGCCTGCTCGCTAACCCCGGTTTCCCCGGCCAGCAATTTGATGCTGTAGCCCTGTAGCTCCGTCTTCTCAAAGACCTCGCGCTGCGCTGCGGGCAGTTCAGCCAGCGCCTGCCCCAGCTCTTCCCACAGCAGCGTTTTGAGGTACTCCTCTTCCGGGGTATGCGGATCGCCGAACAGGGTTTCAGCGATCTCATCTTCCGGAAAATCGTCATCCTCCTCGCCTGTGAAACTGAAATAACCGGAGAGCGATACTTCACGCTTTTTCCGCGCCCGGTCGGTCATCTCATTTCGCGCCGCGCGAAACAGCCACGCGGCAACGTTTTCGACCGGCTGTTCCACCTTCATCAGCTGATACGTGATCTCCTGCAAAATATCGTCGGCGTCGTCACGTACCGGCGTTCTTCCGCGAATAAAGGCTCTCAGCCGGGCGCGGCAGGCATTAACCGCCGACATCAGCAAGGATCCGCCCGCCTCCCCGGTTTTCATCTCGCTCACTCTGCGTCCGGCGCTTTTGGCGCGTTGTCTTCACGCTTGTCATCACGGTGGCCGTGCCAGCCACAGTGCCCGCGACCATGGCGACCAAATCCTTCCCGGCGCTGCTGCATGAACGCTTCACGCTGTTCGGGCGTCATGTTCATCCAGCGTTCGTGCATCCGGCGGTGCGCACCAAACATACCCGGACGGAACCCCAGACCACCAAACAGGATCCGGCTCAATATCAAAATGCCCAGCGCCTGCCAGAAGCCAATGGCTTTCACGCCGAGGATCGCCGGGAGTAAGGCGTTCCACAGGGACATCACCAGCAGGCCGAGCACGATAAAAATGACCGCGCCGATGACTAAGCCCTTGCCCATACGGTGGCGACCGAATCCGCGCCCGTGACCTCTGCCGTGCATATCAAACTCTCTCATGGTGTTGACCTCGTTTACAGTAACTGATTATGGCTTGTGATGAGGTAGACGGATGAGGAACAAGAATATTGCTAAAAATTTTTCAAAACATCGTAGTCAATGTGGTTTACGCTTTTAGCGACTGACGAATGGAAACAGCATAAAAATTAGAACCCGTAATAATGCCGATCTGTTCGCGCTTTTAAACCAGGTTATTTATTCAGCAGGTTTGATATTGATGCTTTTTAAATGCCCCATTCCAGTTATTGAGATTATTCCTATAATCATCCAAAAAAACTTCCATTTAACAATAATCTAAAGCGAGGCTTAATTAACTATTTTTAGTTAAAGGTTTGTAATCATTACATCTCTGTCTATTATTCATAGCGTCATGCCCTGCAGCAGGAAATAGAAACAGACACATTAAAAAGGAGCAATCCGGTAATGATAGGCAGACTGACGAATTATATCCTCTGGTACCACACTGTCTGGGTGTTTATATTTTTATTAGTGGTCGGCGTGGCTGCTGGCGTATTTTTTAATGCCATACTGCATTTTCATGGGGATGACGCATTCCTGACAGGATTAATTTTCTTTTTATTCCCGGCGCTACTGGTATGCCTTCGGCTACATCGGCTATCAGCGAAACATCGCCAAAGATAATGCCCGTCACACCGGTTGTTGAATCAAAACACTTAGCAAAATTAAGCTGAAACCAACAACTTAGCCGCGTTTATTGCCGGGTGGCGCTACGCTTACCCGGCTTACAATCCACAATAATATCAAGCCTGCACTGGCAAACTAAAACTCGAAATACTCCGCGTGAGCTGCTGGGCCTGCTCTTCCAGCGACGCGGCCGCCGCGGCGGACTGTTGCACCAGCGCGGCGTTCTGTTGGGTCACGCCGTCCATTTCCGTCACTGCCTGCCCGACCTGACTAATCCCGCGGCTTTGCTCTTCAGAGGCCACAGAGATCTGCTCCATCAACGTGTTCACTTTATTGACGGAACTGATAATCGAGTCAATCACCTCCCCTGAGCGCCCCACCAGTTCGGCACCGTTTTTGACGCTGGAAACCGACTGGGCAATCAGGCTTTCGATGTCCTTGGCCGCCACCGCGCTTTTCTGCGCCAGCGTGCGAACTTCGCTGGCTACCACGGCAAAACCACGCCCCTGGGTACCGGCGCGCGCCGCTTCTACCGCCGCGTTGAGCGCCAGAATGTTGGTCTGGAAAGCGATGCTGTTGATCACGCTGGTGATGTCCTCGATGCGCTTCGAGTTTGCGGCGATGGTATTCATCGTTTCAATCACTTCACGCGTGACGGCCTCCCCGGTGTGGGCATTTTTCACCGCGTCCTGCACCAGTTTTCCGGCCTGATAGACGTTATCGGTGTTATTGGCGACGGTCGCGGTCAGTTCTTCCATGCTGGCCGCCGTCTGGGTTAGCGCAGAAGCCTGCTGTTCGGTGCGCGAAGCCAGGTCGATATTCCCGGAGGCAATCTCCTGTGCGGCATGGGTCACGGTATGACTCGCGTCACGCACCTGGGCGATGGTTGCCAGCAGCGCCTGGCGCATCTGCTCCATAGAGCCCATCAGGTGATCAATTTCATTGCCGGAATTCCCCTTCACCGGCACCGGAATATCGAGTTTGCCTGCGGCAATCTGGCTGCAATGTTCACGTGCCAGATTAACCGGTGCCAGAACAAGGCGTTTCATCAGCAGGCTGACGGCGGCGATCACCAGCATAAACAGCAGTGCGATAGCGGCGATAATCGCCAGGCCAGAAACAAAGTTGCTGCTCGCATCTTCGTTCAGGCTTTTGGCATAGGCCTGGTGTACGGCCAGAACCTGGTCGAGGACAATCTCATACTGACGATCGAGGCGCGAGACTTCCGGTATCAGGGCGTTGAATTTGGCAATATCGTGCGCGGCGGCAGCATCAATGAGCGGTGCCAGCCCCTGGTTACGGTAATTCTGCCAGGCATCCTGATAAGCGCTTACCAGCGGCGCTTCATCCGTCAGACGGGGAGACGCCATAAAGGCAGCAAAGGCGCGATCGGCTTTGGTCAGTGCCTCTTTAACTGCGGCGAGCTTCGCAGATTCATCCGCTGATGCGCCCGCCTCTACCATCTTCACATACTCCATCACCCGGACGCGCAACGTGCGGCTATGGTTGATGGGATCAATAATTGACAGCACCACCTGGATCTCTTTGTTCACGTTATCCAGGGAGTTATTACTTTTGATGATGAGGCCAACGCTGGTGAGGGTGCTGGCGATAAAGAAGAAAAGCAGCGAGAAAAAGACAATCAGGGATGATTTTTTTAACGACATGAACCGATACCTCAAAGAAAATTATTCCTTATGGTTATCGGCTAAACCAAAACTTAAATTAATTAAAGTTATTGATGTATCCCGTCGTCCGGCAGGGCTATTCTGCCGCTTTATAGCGCCGCTGCAGGGTGGCATCCAGTTTCCGCTGCACGGGCTCCGGCGTTTCACCGTCAATCAATTTCCCAATCAGATCAAAGCAGTGCCATGCAAGCTGACGGTTATCCTGGCGCACGGTATCCACCGGGATCGTGAGCGAGTCGTAAAGATAGTGATCGTCAAAGCTCGCTAACCTGATGTCACTTTGCAACAGATTGTGCTGCCCCATGTAGCGCAGCACCCCTTCCTGCAGGCCGCAGGCGGCGGTGAACAGGGCTTTTGGCGGACGCCCCAGGCGAGCACAGAGTTCGGCGAACATCTCGTAACCGGAACTCGGGTGATAATTTCCGTGAATGATCCACTCCGGGCGCAGCGTAACGTTCGCGTCGCGCAGACCCTGTTTAAACCCTTCAAGGCGGTCGCGCGTGGGGGAAAGCCGTGGCTGCCCACCGAGGAAGTAAAACTCATCGGGGTGCTGGCGGGCAATGTCGGCCACCAGTTTGGCTGTCGGGGTAATGGAATCGGTGATCACCAACGGCAGCGAGCTGTCATTCATGTGGCGGTCAAAGAGCACCACAGGCAGCTGTTCACTCAGTTTCTGGTAATCCGCATCGTTGAGCATGCTGGAGGCAACAATCAGCCCGTCGACCTGACGCGCCACCATGTTGTTGACCACCACGGTCTCCTGCCCCGGATTTTCATCGCTACAGGAGATGAGCAGCTGAACGCCCGCCTCGCGGCACAACGTCTCCAGTTCGTGAGAAAACACGGCAAACCCGTAGTTGGTGATCTCCGGGACCACCAGACCAATGGTGTGGCTGCGGTTATCGCGCAGCGAGCGGGCGTGAATGCTGGGCTGGTAGTGATGCTCTTTCGCAATGGCCAGCACGCGCTCACGGGTCTCTTCCGCCACGCGCAGCTCTTTGCTGCGTCCGTTCAGTACCAGGCTGGCGGTGGCTTTTGACACTCCCGCCAGCTCCGCGATGTCTTTAATGGTGACGCGTTTTGTTTTTCTCACAACGACTTAGATCCGGCTGCCAAAACCGCTATTCTACCATGCAGCCGCGCAGCGACCAGTAGCGTAATGTGATGTCGGACGCACCTTCGAATCGCACACGGGCCGGTTGGTCAGGAAAATAGCGACTGCTCATCACCCCTTCGCCGTGGTTGATGAAAATTTCGACGCTGGAGCGGTCGCACAGCACGCGCAGATGGTGAACCTCACCCAGCCAGTAGCGGGTTAACGTCTCACCCGTTTGCAGGCTGGCACGTTCCAGACGCAGGCCATTGCCATCGACCGTGAGGTGCAGCGCACCGGCAAAATCCAGTTTCGCGCAGGCAGCGCTCAGCTCGAACTCAAGGCGCGAGGCATCAAGCTCCGGCGCATCGCAGGCGTTGCCCTGCCAGTGCAGTTCCTCTTCACGCAGCATTTCCAGCTCACGCACCGGAGTCTGCCAGAGCTTGCCGTCGCGGTAGCGCAGCTCTCGCGGACAGGTCATCTGATGGATCCAGCCCTGTGCCCGGGTGGGCTGCAGCATCTCTTCCCCGTCAGGCACGCCCATCCAGCCAATCAGGATCCGCCGGCCATCTTCCGCCAGCGTCGTTTGCGGGGCGTAGAATTCAAAACCGGCATCCAGTTCGTGTAACTCACCGTGCTCAAATGCGCCGCGCTGATAGTCAAACGCCCCGCTCATCCAGGCCGCCGGATAGGTGTTGAGATAACGATGCGGCTCACGGGCAAGCCCCTGCGGGCAGCAGATCAGAACGTGCGTCCCGTCGAGGGCAAATAGGTCCGGGCACTCCCACATGTATCCCGCATCCGTGAGTCCGTTGACGCCGTGACCGGCGATTTCTCCGCACGATTCCCACGTGTGCAAATCGGCAGACCTGAACAGCAGCACCTTACCCCGCTTTTGCACATCCTGCGCGCCCAGCACCATGTACCACTGCCCGTCGTGCTTCCACACTTTCGGGTCGCGCACGTGGCCGGTGTAGCCATCCGGCAGCGCCAGCACCGGCCCCAGTTTTTTAAAGGTCCCGTCCGGTTGTTCCACCGCCAGGCACTGCCAGGCGGTGCGGCTGCCGTCATCGAATTTAACGTTGCCGGTATAGCACAGCGTCAGCATCCCGTTGTTGTCCACGGCGCTGCCGGAATAGCAACCGTTGCGGTCGTACTCTTCATCTGGCATCAGCGCCATCGGCTCGTGCTGCCAGTGCAGCAGATCGTGCGAACTCCAGTGCCCCCAGCATTTATAGCGGTGATCGCAGTCCAGCGGGTTCCACTGATAAAACAGATGGTAGCGCCCGGCGAACCAGATAAAACCGTTCGGATCGTTCATCAGCCCCGTCACCGGTGCCGGGTGCCACTGCGGGTAGTGGCGGTCGGCACGCGCGCGCGGTTGGCCTTTCATCACGGCCTGCAGCACGGCAGGCCAGCGGGAAGGTAATGTCATTATTCAGAGTCCGTTTTATATTTCAGCAGCAGCGAGACGGTAAACGCTACGCCAAAGGCAATCACCATGCCGATAATATAGTTGAGCAGCGAACTGGCCTGCACGATTGCCATCCCCGGCAGCGCCGTCAGTCCTACCGCCGTCATGTAGACATGCACCGACACCACCCATGCGCCACCCACCGCACCGCCAATCAGCGCGGCCACAAACGGTTTCACGAAACGCAGGTTGATACCAAAGATAGCGGCTTCGGTAATGCCGAGCATGGCCGAGAACGCCGACGGTAAGGTAATGGCTTTGATTTTTGCGTCTTTGGTTTTAAACCACACCGCCAGGCACGCACCACCCTGCGCCACGTTCGCCATGGCCCAGATGGGCAGCAGGAAATTAACGCCAATCGACGGATTCCCCAACAGCCCGGCTTCAATCGCGTGGAAGCTGTGGTGAATGCCGGTAATAACAATCACCGAATAGAGCCCGCCGAACAGCAAACCGGCCAGCCAGCCCGCGTGGGTAATCAGCGTGCTCAGAATAAAGGAGATGCCATCGCCTAACGCGCGTCCCGCCGGGCCGATAATCAGCAGCGCGATAAAACCGGAGAGAATGACGGTCAGGAACGGCGTCAGGATCAGGTCTAACGCATCCGGGATGACCTTGCGCAGGTTTTTCTCCACAATGCTCATAAACCAGACGGCCAGCAGCACCGGGAACACCGTTCCCTGATAGCCAATCATGGCAATCTCAAGGCCGAAAAAGTTCATGGTGTGGAAGCCGGACGCCACGCCCCAGGCGTTGGTCAGCGCCGGGTGGGTCAGAATGCCACCTAGCGTGGCGCCTAAATAGGGATTACCGCCAAACTCACGCGCGGCGGTAAAACCAATCAGGATCGGTAAAATAATAAACGCCGCCGAGCTGCACATATCCAGCATGATGTAGATGGCGTTATCGGCATTCACCCAGCCGTAGGTTTTCACCATTCCGAGCAGGCCCATCAGCAAACCGGACGCAACAATGGCGGGAATGATCGGTACGAAAATATTGGAAAGCAGGCGGGCAATGCGCTGGAACGGGTTGAGCTTACGCGCCGCGAGATCTGCCGCTTCTGACTTGCTGGATTCACTAATCCCTGCCGCCTGAATAAAAGCCGCGTAAACCTTATTCACTACGCCGGTGCCAAAAATCACCTGCATCTGGCCCGCGTTACGAAAACAGCCTTTCACCCCCTCGACCTTGCCGATGGCCTGCTGGTCAGCAAGCGCATCGTCGACCAGCACCAGACGAAGGCGCGTTGCGCAGTGCGCGGCACTGGCGATGTTCTCTTTGCCACCGAGCAGCGGAATGAGCGCACGGGAAATATTATCAAAATCCATAGTTACCTCTGCCTGACTTCATTTTTATGATGTTTGATACGCTCCCGCCTGGCGGGAGCGTGAAGGGTTAAAACCAGGTTTCCATCTGGACCCCAAAGTTCCATTCCCCGCCAGCGTTAAAGCCGCTGCTGCCAAAGGCGTCATCGCTGGCGTAGTTATCCAGTTTGCTGCTCCAGTCCATCCAGGTGGCAAACAGGCGCAGTTCAGGACGGCTGAAGAAATCGCCAATTTTGCCCGCCTTTAAGGTCGGTGCGAAGGTCAGCTTGTAGAAGCTGCCGTTAACGGCGTTGCGATCTTTGTAGCCTTCCGGGTTCAAATCCATGTACTGATAGCTGCCCTCAAACGCCAGGGCGAAATTCTGCGTAACCTCTTTGATAAGGCGGGTATTGAGCGTAACCCACTCGTAGCTGTCGCCTTTGACGTAGCGGTCTTTACTGCTCTGGGCCAGTACCGCAGGCGCGATATGCCAGCCACCGCCGAGTGGCGTGACACCGTAACTTGCGAAGCGCCAGGTATCGGCTTCTGACAGCAGCGCGCCATCAGAGCCGATGCTTTTAACTTCTGCCCCCAGGCCGTGACCATACAGCAGCGCCGTTTTCGCTGAGCCTTCTCGCAGGCCGTAGAAGCTGTCATTGTGCAGACCCACCAGGGCATGCACGCCGGTGTTCGCCGCATCGGTTTTAATCAGATCGCCATTGCTGTCCTTGCGTTCGTCGTTATCCTTCGCCCGCAGGCCGCTCACCATCAGCTGGAATGGCCCGGCAAAGTGATTCATGCTGAGGATATAGTTCTGAACGTTGTTGTCGATCTGCTCTTCGCTGCCGAAGTTGCGCCCGTAAATCGAGAAGTTGCTGCGCAGCGTATCATTCCACTTCACGTCATAGACACCGCCGCCGGTACCGGCGAGGAACACGACATCAGAATCCAGCCAGTGAATATCAAAGTTATCGCGGTCAAAGCGTTTACCGGCCCAGAAGGTACTCCCTTTCAGCGCGCCAGTGAAATCAGGCAGATTGCCCAGCTCGGCAAAGGCCTGACGAATGTTAAGATCGCTGGTATCGGCTGACCAGTCGTTATAGGTCTTCTGCCCGTCGGCTAACATGGCCTTAAAGCGCGTGGTCGCCCCACTCTCCAGCGTCTGTTTGTGTTCCACATTTAGCTCAACGTAGGTATCCGCTTCGTTACCCAGACGACCGACCGCGCCCCCGGTTTCCCCGGCAGGTGTCAGATACGGACCGCTTTTGCTGCTGGACGCCGCATCATTCATCAGCAGGCCTGAGCGAGCATAACCGTGAAATTCAAAGCCACTGCTCTGATCGGCTTTCTTTTCCAGCACCGTGGTACGCTGGGCCACCTCCTGGGTGGTGGTCTGCGTTTGCTGCTGGGCGGCAACCAGCTGCTGCGTTTTTTGTTCTGCTGCCGTCGCGCGTTTCTCCGCATTCTGGGCGCGCATTTCCGCATCCTGAAGACGCTGTTCCAGCGCCGCCAGGCGCGATTCAATGCTTGTCATATCGGTCTGGGCAAAAACAGAGGTACTACCGGCCAGCATGCCAATCATCACGGCAAGTCTGCGTTTTTTATACATTTTGTCGCATCCCTAAAAAAAGTGTTTTGATAATGCTAAATTGCTAAACCGGTTTAGGCTGCTGATACTAAACCCGTGAATTTTGGATCGGCAATACTTTTTGCTAAACCGTTTTAGTAAGTGTGATCGAGGCGACAATTCAGGCCGCCGGTCGGCGGCCAGGAAGGAATTACAGGTTGTGACGGTACGGCAGCGCGGTCATTGCCCCTTTGGCCGTCGTGGCCAGTGCACCACAGCGCTGGGCCAGTGCAAGGGTTGTTGCCAGATCCTGGCCTGACGAGGCCAGGCCGAACAGCAACCCTGCGACGAACGCATCGCCTGCGCCGGTGGTGTCAACACACGCTACCGGTGTGGCCGGATAGTGTGTCGTGATGCCCTCATGCCAGGCCATTACCCCCTCTTTACCCAGCGTCACCAGCACCAGGCGGGCCGGACAATGGTGCATCAGCGCCGCCAGACCGGTTTCGATATGGGATTCGCCGGTCAAAAACGTCAGCTCTTCAATGGAAAGCTTCACCACGTCCGCGCGCTGTAGCGCCAGTTCGAGGCAACGGCGGAGCTCGCCCTCATCCTGCCAGAGGTCGGGGCGAATGTTGGGATCGAAGCTGACAAAACCACCGGCTTTTTTAATTGCATCCATCGCCTGAAAAGTGGCAGAGCGACTCGGCTCCGCGCTGAGCGCAATGGAGCAGACGTGCAGCCACTCTTTGGCCCTGAAAGGCGGCAGATCGGTGGAATCGAGAAACAGATCGGCGCTCGGCCGAACCATAAACGTAAACGAGCGTTCGCCCTGTTCGTCCAGATCAACCACCACCGTTGAGGTGCGGTGAGCCGGATCGAGGCGCATCCACTGCACATCAACCTGCTCATCCGCCAGCGTTTTCTGCATAAAGCGGCCAAACGGATCGTCGCCAACCCTGCCAATAAAGGCACTTTTTCCGCCCAGTCGGGCGATGCCGACCGCCACATTTGCCGGTGCGCCGCCGGGACATTGCAGCAATTTGCCGTCCCCCTCTGGCAGTAAATCCACCACTGCATCACCGAGTACCCAGATTTTATCCATGTCATCCTCTCAGCTAAACTATGTTAAACCGTTTTAGCTATTTAAACACAGGCTGACCAAAGGGGAAATAATCAGGAAGGAAAAAGCGTTATCGTACCAGGTGTGGCCAGTGAATATCGCCCACCCCGTTAAGCTGCGGCCGGGCAAACAGAAACCCCTGAAAACGGCGAATACCGGCGGATTCCAGCCAGCACCACTCCTCCAGCTTCTCAATGCCTTCCGCCACCAGCGTGATCTCAAGGTCGGTGCAGCAGCTCACTATCGATCGGACAATCGCCTGTTTTGGGCCGCTGAGATGAATATTGCTGACAATTTCCCGATCGATCTTGATTTTATCCGGCTGGAAGCGGGTAAGCAGCGAAAGCCCCGCATACCCGGAGCCGAAACATCGATCGCCAGGCCAATACCTTCACCCCGAAGCTGTTTGATCGCGCTGTTGAACTTGTTAAAGCCGGAAATCATCTCGTTTTCAGTTACTTCTATGACCACCTGCTCCGGCTGAAGCCCGTGTTGTCTGATTTGCTCCACCAGAAACTCGACCGCTCCGGGCACCTTGACCAGCGACATGGGGAGTAAATTCACCGCAATTTTATGGCTGCCGATACCCAGTTTCTCCGCAAGCGCAAAGGCATACGCTTTGGTTTGCAGATCCACTTCGTAGAGCTTGTCCTGATCGAGCGTTTTGAAGAAATGTTCCGGGCTCCCGCCATCGTTGCCACGAATAAGCGCTTCAAGTGAACTGATTTTCCCTTCCGAGGGCTCGACTATCGGCTGCAGCGCAAACTGACAGATTTGACCGGCTATAAACCCCATGGCCTCACCGAAGGGCGCTTTTTCACATGCGAGCGTCCATTTTCCCGCATCCACCGGGTTCCTCGTCTGGCCGGTATGTTTCCCGGTGATAAAGGTCTGAATGAATTTGAACACCCGATCATCGGATATGAGATAGCTTTCCAGCTGGCTGTAATGCAAAACCGACTCAAGCACCTCTTTTGGGGACTGGACCTGCAGGTCAAACAGCAGCATGCCGACATTGTCAAACCGTCTGCGGGGGCCGTAATCCCGCATCAGTTCGACGACGCCACTGTGGCGCTCATCATCGCGAATTTTGTGGAACAACTTCACGACGCTCTCTTCCGCGCCCTCAAGAATTTGCATGACGTCACAGCCGTTCGAGAGCAGGACACCCGTGATGTTCAGTTTGGCATTGCGGCTTCGTGCTCGTTCTACCAGCGCGCTTAATTCTGCGGACCGGCAGGATAAATGTAACTGGCTTCGATAAATCAGCGTGGTGAGCACAGGAATGGGTTCCAGAATAAGGGAGGCGCCGGGGAAGTTACTGTTTAACATACTTCACCAGCGCTACCTAATAAATTAACGGCTTAAGGGATCACCCTTTTTCCTCCGTCCCGATGCGGTTGTCGATCCGCATCTTCATGTAGTCGTAAAACGGATTTGAGGTCACCCGCATCAGGGCATCTTTACCCACGCTCAGTACGGAGGTCTCTCCCCACAACGCAATGGTGCCCAGGCTGATGCCATAGCGGTTTTTCACGGCAGGATGCCGGCCATACAGATCGTCATCAGGCGGGAAAGGTACGGCGACATGCGAAAGCGAATAGACCTCCGGCGGATACTGCTGCGCCAGCGGCTCCACGGTCTCTTCTGTGCTGTCTGCGGGGATGTGCTTCGCGACCGTGGCGAAACGCTCCGCACTGGCGTTGGTAATAATTGTGACACTGTAACGTCTTTGCGCAGACGGCAACAGCTCAGAGAGGGCCGTCCACGACGACGGCCGGAATAACGGGCGGAAACTCGCCGCCTGGTTGATATCAAACACCACCAGTTCACTGCCGTTGGCCGGAAGCTGGTCGAATAACCCCGTGACAACCGCACGGGTACTGACGGTGGAATCCATCACCGACTGAAAGGCCAGTACCGGCGGCAACCGATCCAGCGTGTGGTTTTGTGCATCGCGGCCAATCTGCTCCTGCAGCGCCTTCGTCAACAGCCACGACTGACGCGCCGCGTTTACCGGGAAAGAATTGTATTTGTAAGGGTTATACTCCGGCGCGATATTCAGCCACGCCGCTTTCGCAAACGCCGGTAACAGTGCCGGTAAGCCTGCGAATCCGGCAAAGCGGGCAAACGCCGTGACGCCGATCATCGGTGACAACAACACCAGTTGCTGAGGTTTTCGCAGCGAAGGCGACTCCAGCGCGTCCAGGGTGTATTTCATCGCCAGCGCCCCGCCGTTGGAATAGCCCACCAGATGCAAAGGAACGTTATCCCCCGCCAGACGGGAGGCTTCGCGCACGGCAAGACGCGTCGCCGCCAGCCACATCTCCCAGTCAACATTTGTCAGCGCCCCTGGTGCCGTCCCGTGTCCGGGCAGACGCGGCACCACGGCCACAAATCCGCGCTGCTGATAATCAACGGCAAGGTGCTTAACGCTATAGGGCGAATCGGTGAGTCCGTGCAGTAAAACCACCGCACCACGCGGTTTACCGGCAGGCATCAGCACAAACGAGCGATTTGCATCCGGAGTAAATTTTCCGGGCCACACCAGGCTCTGACGGTAGTAGCGGTTTAAGGCGGTACGCTCCTCCCCCTTCGTTTTTGCCGTGACCGCGTTATCCAGGTCGGTGAAGATGGCCTTTTCCCGGTCGAGATAGTCAGCAAAGTTCGCCTTATCCAGCTCGCTTACGCTCATTTCATCCGCACGCCAGGTATGCCAGAGATGTAACGCCGGCCCCTGCTGCGAGAGATATACCCGCACTGCCAGCAGCACAACCACGATAATCCCTATGACCATCGCCACTTTCTTTGCGAGAGCCATCAGGCGCACGCTGACACGCCAGGGCAGATTCGCCATGCCGGGTTCCTTCTCTTAGTCACTGTGTTTGTATCTTATCAAAAATGTGAAGGGGCTGACGTATTCACCAAATTCATCTCTGTCGAATCCGACAATGCACCAAAAGTGAACTACGCTGCACAAATGTTGATCATTGGTTAATCAAATATTGCATGAAATTTACAGCACAGCGGCTTTTCGCCGTCATGTGAACATGGCACGCGTCATGCATTGTTAACCAGGTAACAGAATTCCGGCCATTGACAGCCGGTTAACAGCGAGGCGGTAATGACCACCAAACCTGAAATGCTGAACCGTATCGAAGCCACCTTCAGCCAGCTGACGCCCAGCGAAAAGCGTGTGGCAAGCTGGATGCTGGCGCACGCCGCGCTGATACCGTTTGAGACGGCAGAGAGCGTGGCGCTGACTACCGGCACCAGCGGGATCACCGTCGGGCGCTTCCTGCGCAAGCTGGGGTATCGCAACCTGGACGATGCGAAAAAAAGCCTGCGCGATCCTTATCAGCCCTGGGGAATGAACGAACGCCTGGACTCCTGGCAACAGCAGCGCCCGCTCTCGGATCGCCTCCAGCACTCCCTTTCGCTGGAGGTGGACGCAATCACCCATGTTTATCAGCTGGCACAAACCGATGTCTTTAAGCAAATCGTCCATCAGCTCACCCATGCTGAGGCGGTGTTTGTGCTGGGTATTCAGTCAACGCGCGGGATTGCCAACGCCTTCTTCAGCCACCTGGAATACCTGCGCCCGCGCGTGAGCTACTCCGAGGGGTTATCCGGCAGTTGGGTTGAATCGCTCAACTCCGGTTTTGACCACCCTTATGTGGTGCTGACCGATACCCGCGCCTATTCCGCCATTGCCCGGCAGTACTGTCGTGTCGCAAGTGAGAAAAGTATTCCAATGGCCCTGATCACCGATATCTGGTGTCCGTGGGCGCGGGATTACCCTATTGATTTATTGCAGGTTAAAACCGATACCGGCCACTTCTGGGATTCGCTGGCCCCTGTTAGCTGTCTTTTCAACCTGCTGCTGTCAGGCGTGGTCCAGGCGCTGGGTGATGCGCTTGCAGACCGTCTGACGATAAACCGTGAATTACAACAAGAGTTTGGACAATTCGAACGCTAAAGGAGCGGAGCTATGCCCGAAGAGAGTGAACTGATCGATGTCGCCAGAATGTTTCCTGAGTTGCATATCGATCTGAAATACGCCACCGCCGACAACCTGACTGGCCGTCCCATTTATCAGGAGGCGCTGTGTTTGCTGCATACCGATGCCGCCACCGCGCTGGCGAAATCGATTGGCATCGCCACGCTCGCCGGACTGAAACTGGTGGTCTACGACGCCTATCGCCCTCAGCAGGCCCAGGCGCAGCTGTGGGATGCGTGCCCGAACCCGGAATATGTGGTGGATGTGGCCATTGGCTCCAATCACAGCCGCGGCACGGCCATCGACGTCACCCTGATGGATGAACATAACAACGTGCTGGATATGGGGGCCGGGTTTGATGAGATGGATGACCGTTCTCATCCGTATCACCCCTCCGTGCCGCCGCACGCCCAGCGCAACCGCCTGCTGCTTAACGCCATCATGTTTGGCGGCGGCTTTGTGGGGATCGGCAGCGAATGGTGGCACTTCGAGTTGCCAAACGCCGCCAGTTATCCCCTTCTTGACGATCGTTTCGCCTGTTTTCCGTTGACGCACACCCCTCTTTAAACCTGGAGCACTGCCATGAAAACAACGCTTCTCACGACCCTTATCGCCGCCACGCTGGCCCTGAGCATGCCTGCTGCGCAGGCCGCCGTTCCGAAAGACATGCTGGTGATAGGTAAAGCCGCCGACCCGCAAACCCTCGATCCGGCAATCACCATCGATAACAACGACTGGACCGTCACCTATCCGTCCTATCAGCGTCTGGTGAAGTACAAACCTGGCACCACGGAGGTCGAAGGCGATCTGTCCACGGGCTGGAAGGCATCTGAGGATCAGAAAGAGTGGACCTTCACCCTGACGGACAACGCGAAATTCTCTGACGGCGCGCCGGTCACCGCTGAAGCGGTAAAACTGTCGTTTGAGCGCCTGTTGAAGCTCAGCCAGGGGCCGTCTGAAGCGTTCCCGAAAGATCTCAAAATTGACGCCGTTGATGACCACACGGTGAAATTCACCCTCAGCCAGCCGTTTGCTCCCTTCCTCTATACCCTGGCGAATGACGGTGCATCGATTATTAACCCGGCCGTACTGAAGGCCAATGCCGCCGATGATGCGCGGGCTTATCTGGCGCAGAACACCGCCGGTTCCGGGCCATTTATGCTGAAGAGCTGGCAAAAAGGTCAGCAGCTGGTGCTGGTGCCTAACCCGCACTGGGCGGGAGATAAGCCCCACTTTAAGCGCGTCTCGGTGAAAATTATCGGTGAAAGCGCGTCGCGTCGCCTGCAGCTTTCCCGTGGCGATCTGGATATTGCCGACTCCCTGCCTGTC
Organism: Enterobacter cloacae subsp. cloacae ATCC 13047; assembly: GCF_000025565.1. NCBI lineage: Bacteria > Pseudomonadati > Pseudomonadota > Gammaproteobacteria > Enterobacterales > Enterobacteriaceae > Enterobacter > Enterobacter cloacae. Next base: position 1,955,732 of record NC_014121.1, on the reverse strand, counting down.
GATCAGCTTTCGGCGCTCAAGCAGGAGGGCAAAGTCGCCGTGGCGGAGTATCCGTCCCTGCGCGTGACCTATCTCTATCTCAACAACAGCAAAGCGCCGCTGAATCAGGTGGATTTGCGCCGCGCCGTCTCCTGGGCAACCGATTATCAGGGGATGGTGAAAGGCATTCTCAGCGGTAACGGCAAGCAGATGCGCGGCCCGATCCCGGATGGCATGTGGGGCTTTGACGCCACCGCCATGCAGTACAGCTTTGACGAGGCCAAAGCGAAAGCGGCGCTGGAGAAAGTCAAAGATAAACCGGCCAGCCTGACGTTCCTCTACTCGGACAACGACCCGAACTGGGAGCCTATCGCCCTCTCCACTCAGGCCAGCCTGGGCAAGCTCGGTATCAACGTCAAGCTGGAAAAACTGGCTAACGCCACCATGCGCGACCGCGTGGGTAAAGGCGATTATGACATTGCCATTGGCAACTGGAGCCCGGACTTTGCCGACCCGTACATGTTCATGAACTACTGGTTTGAGTCGGACAAAAAAGGTCTGCCGGGCAACCGCTCGTTCTATGAGAACAAAGAGGTCGATTCCCTGCTGCAGGCGGCGCTGAAAACCACGGACCAGGCGGAGCGCACCCGCGATTACCAGCAGGCGCAGAAGATTGTGATTGACGAAGCGGCCTACGTTTATCTGTTCCAGAAGAACTACCAGCTGGCAATGAACAAAGAGGTCAAAGGCTTCACCTTTAATCCAATGCTCGAGCAGGTGTTCAACATCGCCACCATGAGCAAGTAACGGTTTCGCCGGGGGAAAGTGTATGACGTTCTGGAGCATTGTGCGCCAGCGCTGCTGGGGGTTAATCCTGGTAGTAGCCGGTGTCTGTATCATCACCTTTATCATTTCACACCTGATCCCCGGCGATCCGGCCCGCCTGCTCGCCGGTGACCGTGCCAGCGACGAGATTGTGCAAAACATTCGCCAGCAACTGGGACTGGATCAGCCGCTCTATATCCAGTTTGGCCGCTATGTAGACGCCCTGGCGCACGGCGATTTAGGGACCTCTATCCGTACCGGGCGGCCGGTGGCGGAAGATTTAAAAGCCTTCTTCCCTGCCACGCTGGAGCTGGCGTTCTGTTCCCTGCTGCTGGCGCTGGTGATCGGCGTTCCGCTGGGGATTTTATCGGCGGTCTACCGTAACCGCTGGCTGGATCATCTGGTACGGCTGATGGCGATGACAGGGATCTCCACACCTGCCTTCTGGCTGGGTCTGGGCGTCATCGTCTTGTTCTACGGCCATCTGCAGCTTCTGCCCGGCGGCGGCAGGCTGGACGACTGGCTCGACCCGCCTGCCCACGTGACGGGCTTTTATCTGCTGGATGCCCTGCTGGAGGGTAACGGCGAGGTCTTTTTCAACGCCCTGCAACACCTGATTTTACCGTCACTGACGCTGGCGTTTGTTCATCTTGGCATCGTGGCGCGTCAGGTACGTTCCGCCATGCTGGAGCAGCTCAGCGAAGATTATATTCGCACCGCCCGCGCCAGCGGCTTGCCGGGCTGGTATATCGTCCTGCGGTATGCCCTGCCGAATGCGATGATCCCGTCCATTACCGTACTCGGGCTGGCGCTGGGCGATCTGCTTTATGGTGCGGTACTGACCGAAACCGTCTTTGCCTGGCCAGGCATGGGCGCCTGGGTGGTGACCTCCATTCAGGCGCTGGATTTCCCTGCCGTCATGGGCTTCGCCGTGGTGGTTTCACTGGCCTATGTGGTCGTCAATCTGGTGGTTGATCTGCTCTATCTGTGGATTGACCCTCGTATCGGGCGCGGAGGTGCCGAATGATGTTGACTGAGGAAACGCCCGTCCCCGTAAACACAACGAAACCGGGCATCGACTGGGCAAGGCTGTTCTGGATGCTGCGTCAAAGCCCGCTCACGCTGATCGGCGGGGTGATTATGCTGGTGATGCTGTTGCTGATGGTAACTTCACCGTGGATCGTCCCCCATGATCCGAACGCGCTGGATCTCACTGCCCGGTTGCAGGCCCCGTCTGCGCAACACTGGTTTGGTACCGATGAAGTCGGACGCGATCTGTTCAGCCGCGTGCTGGTCGGTAGCCAGCAATCCATTACCGCCGGGCTGGCGGTGGTGGTGATTGCCGGGAGTATCGGCTCGCTGCTGGGCTGTTTGTCCGGCGTGCTGGGCGGGCGCGGCGATGCCATCATTATGCGGGTGATGGACATTATGCTCTCCATTCCCTCCCTGGTACTGACCATGGCGCTGGCGGCGGCGCTTGGGCCGAGTCTGTTTAACGCCATGCTGGCGATTGCGATTGTGCGTATCCCGTTTTACGTTCGCCTGGCACGCGGGCAAACCCTGGTGGTGCGCCAGTTTACCTATGTGCAGGCCGCGCGCACTTTTGGCGCATCGCGCTGGCATTTGATCAGCTGGCACATTCTGCGTAACGCCCTGCCACCGCTGATCGTGCAGGCCTCGCTGGATATTGGCAGCGCCATTCTGATGGCCGCCACGCTGGGCTTTATCGGCCTTGGGGCACAGCAGCCCACCGCCGAATGGGGAGCAATGGTGGCCGTGGGCCGCAACTATGTGCTCGACCAGTGGTGGTACTGCGCCTTTCCTGGTGCGGCAATTCTGGTCACTGCCGTCGGGTTTAATCTGTTTGGTGACGGCATTCGCGACCTGCTGGATCCGAAATCGGGAGGAAAACAGGCATGAGCGAAGCAGTATTAACCATTGAAGATTTACACCTGAGCTTCCCGATATTTCGCGGTGAAGTTCACGCCCTGAACCACGTATCGCTGGAGATCAAACGCGGCGAGATTGTTGGCGTAGTGGGCGAATCCGGCTCCGGAAAATCGGTAACGGCGATGCTGACCATGCGTCTGCTGCCGGAGGGCAGTTACCGGGTCCATCGCGGGCAGGTAAAACTGTTGGGTGAAGATGTCCTGAATGCTTCGGAAAAACAGCTCCGCCAGTGGCGCGGTGCCAAAGTGGCGATGATTTTTCAGGAGCCGATGACAGCGCTGAACCCAACGCGACGAATTGGCAAACAGATGGTGGAGGTGATCCGCCAGCATCAGCCCCTTTCACGGCGTGATGCCGGGAAAAAAGCGATCACCCTGCTGGAAGAGATGCAGATCCCGGATGCGGCGGAGGTCATGGAACGTTATCCGTTCGAGCTGTCCGGTGGCATGCGCCAGCGGGTGATGATTGCGCTGGCCTTCTCCTGCGAGCCTGAACTGATTATTGCCGATGAGCCGACCACCGCACTGGACGTCACCGTCCAGCTACAGGTACTGCGATTGCTGAAGCATAAAGCGCGGGCCAGCGGAACCTCGGTACTGTTCATCAGCCACGATATGGCGGTGGTTTCACAGCTCTGCGATCGGATGTATGTCATGTACGCCGGGAGCGTGATTGAAAGCGGCACCACGCAAACGCTGATCCACCATCCCGTTCATCCCTATTCCATCGGCCTGTTGCAGTGTGCGCCTGAAAACGGCGAGCCGCGCGAGATGCTGCCTGCCATCCCCGGTACAGTGCCCAATCTTAGCCAGCTTCCGCGCGGGTGTGCTTTTCGGGAGCGCTGTTTTGCTGCGGGCGTAAAATGCACTGAAACGCCGCGCTTACTGCCTCAGGGGGCCGAAGGCCAGCGGGCGGCCTGCTGGTATCCGCAACAGGAGAAAACCCATGTCTGACGTACTGCTGGAACTGGATCGCGTGCACGTTAACTTTCCCGCACGCAAAAACTGGCTGGGGCGGGTCACGGAACAGGTGCATGCTCTTAACGGGCTGGATCTTCAGATCCATCGCGGCGAAACGCTGGGGATTGTTGGCGAATCCGGCTGTGGTAAAAGCACACTGGCGCAGCTTTTAATGGGGATGCTCAAACCCAGTGCCGGCCTGTGTGCACGGACAAACCACGCGGGCGGTATGCAGATGGTGTTCCAGGATCCGCTCTCGTCGCTTGACCCGCGTCTGCCGGTCTGGCGCATTATCACCGAGCCGGTGTGGGTGCAAAAACGCAGCAGCGAACGGGAACGACGTCAGCTTGCTGAAAACCTGGCGCAGCAGGTCGGTATCCGCCCGGAATACCTCGACCGCCTGCCGCACGCCTTTTCCGGCGGGCAGCGCCAGCGTATTGCTATCGCCCGCGCTCTTTCCTCTGACCCGGACATCATCGTGCTGGATGAGCCCACCAGCGCGCTGGATATTTCCGTACAGGCGCAGATCCTCAATTTACTGGTGAAGCTGCAGCAGGAACGCAACCTGACCTATGTGCTGATATCCCATAACATCTCGGTTGTCAGGCACATGAGCGATCGCGTGGCGGTGATGTATCTGGGGCAGATTGTCGAACTGGGCACGGCGGCACAGGTGCTGGTTACGCCGCGTCATCCCTACACCCGGCTGCTGCTCGATTCCGTTCCCAGAACCGGTGAGCCGCTGGATGAAAACCTGGCGCTGCGTAAAACGGATCTCCCGGGGAACCGCCATCTGCCCGAGGGGTGCTATTTCCGCGACCGTTGTCCGCAGGCCACGCAGGGGTGTGAACGCCCGCAGCCGCTACAGCCTTCACACGAGGGCCGTAGCGTGCGCTGCTGGCGTAATGTGGATTAAATTTGCGCCATCCCACCATCAACAAACAGCTCGGTGGCGTTAATAAAGCTGGCCGCGTCAGAGGCCAGAAACGCCACCACTTTCCCCACCTCGCCCGGCGCACCTAAACGTCCTAACGGAACCTGTGCAGCCAGCGCATCGTACAGCCCCTGACGATGTTCTTCTGGCACCAGTTCGCCGAGTCCCGGGGTTTTGACGGGGCCAGGACTGACCACGTTGATACGGATCCCACGGCCCTGCAGATCCAGCGCCCAGGAGCGGGCAAAGTTGCGCACGGCGGCTTTGCTGGCGCTGTAGACGCTAAAGTTTGCCGTTCCCTTTATCGACACCGTTGAACCGGTCAGAATAATGGACGACCCGGCAGATAACAGCGGCAGCGCTTTTTGTACTGTAAACAGCACTCCGCGCACGTTTGTGCCGAAAATACGGTCAAACTGCTCCTCGGTGATTGCTCCCAGCGGCAGCATATCTCCGCCACCCGCATTGGCGAACAAAATATCGAGACGCCCTTCTTCTTTTGCTATCTGCGCATAGACTCGATCCAGATCGGCGAGTTGTGAGACGTCAGCACGAATACCCACCGCACGGGAATCAATTTGTGCGACGGCGGCATCCAGCTCGGCCTGTCGACGACCGGTGATATAAACTTTGGCGCCTTGAGCCGCCAGCTCCTGCGCCGTGGCAAGACCAATACCGGTGCTGCCGCCAGTGACCAGTGCGATTTTTTCGAAGAGCGTTGTGTTCATGTCATTTACCTTTTGTTGGGTTTGCGGTGCGCGTTTTTGCTTGCGCTGGAGACACATTAGCCCTTGCCGGATTAGTGAAAAACCAGCAAAACTGAAAATGACTATTCACAGACAGAAATAATCGAGAGAAAAAGATGGACCAGCTCATGGCGATGCGCGCCTTCACGCGGGTTGTGGAAACCGGGAGCTTTACCCGAGCGGCTGATTCGCTAAACATGCCCATTGCCACACTGAGCAAGCTTGTGAAAGCGCTTGAGGCGCATCTTGAAATACGGCTGCTGCACCGTACCACCCGCCGGGTGGTCACGACGCCGGAAGGCGCGGAGTATTATGAAAAAGCGGTCAGGGTGCTCATTGATATCGAAGATATCGATACCTCGTTTCGCGTCTCTCACGCCACACCGAAAGGACATCTGCGGGTGGATATTGGCGGTTCGACTGCCCGCGACGTGCTCATCCCCCTGCTCCCGGATTTCATGCAGCGCTACCCGGATATTCGCATCGATCTTGGCGTGGCGGATCGTCCTGTTGATTTGATCAGCGGCAACGTGGATTGTGTGATCAGAGGCGGTCCGCTGAACGATTCCACCCTTATCGCCCGTCATCTGGGCGACGCCGACATGGTGACCTGCGCAACGCCGGGCTATCTGAAAAAGCACGGCGTTCCGGCTTATCCCCAAGAGTTGCGTAACGGACATAAACTTATAAGCTATCTCTCCCCGGTCACCGGGCGGCCCTTTCCGTTTCGCTTCAGGAAAGGCGGCGAGGTGCAGGAGATCGGCATTTCGCACTATCTCGGCGTTAATGAAAGCAATGCGCACCTGGCAGCGGCGGTGGCAGGATTGGGCATCATTCAGACGTTTACGTATTCAGCAAAGACATATCTTCAGGCGGGTACGTTACAAGAAATTTTAAGCGACTGGCACCCGGCGGCGTATCCGTTTCACGTGGTTTACCCGCAAAACCGGCATCTGACGCATCGCCTTAAGGCGTTTATTGCATGGCTGGCAGCGGTTTTTCCTGCTGCGCTGAAGGGATAGCCGGGCCTTCGCCCGGCTCAGACTTAGTTAAGTTTATAGTCCAGCGTGATTTCCGCTTTCAGTACCTGCGACACCGGGCATCCTGCTTTCGCTTTCTGGATGATGCCGTCGAATTTCTGCGGGTCGATACCCGGTACGGTGACCTTGCTGTTTAGCGCAATTTTGCTGATTGCGAAGCCGCCATCGGTTTTATCCAGCGAGACATCCGCCGTGGTATCGATGGAATCGGCGGTATAGCCCGCTTCACCAATCATCAGCGACAGCGCCATTGAAAAACAGGCGGCGTGAGCTGCGCCAATCAACTCTTCCGGGTTAGTGCCTTTAGCGCTTTCGAAGCGGGTGTTAAAGCCGTAAGGTTGTTGATTCAGGACGCCACTTTCCGTTGAGACCGTCCCTTTGCCATTTTTGATATCACCAGACCAGTGTGCCGAACCGTGCTTATGAATCGTCATTCTTGCTCTCCTTTTGGCTTACAAAGGGGTAAGTATAGACGATGGTTCCGGCACACCCAGGAACACAGACAATTCTGTAACCTATTCCCGCTGCGCGTCGCCTGACAGATGGTGCGCTATCTCATCAAGAAACACGCGCAACGCCGCGGGCTGATACTCCCGGGACTGATAAATACCGTGAATGGCTAACGCTTTGGGCGTCAGGCTGCTCAGCACCGGGACCAGCGTGCCCTGTTCAATCGCGGCATGTGCTTCCTGCTCCGGCAACATGGCAATGCCGCAATGCTTCACCGCCGCCTCCATCAACAATGACGAGATGCTGGCGCTGAGGTTGCCGCTCACGGCGACGCTGACGTTTTCCCCTTCCGGCGTCAGGAAGTGCCACGCCTGACCGGCGAAAAAGCTGTAGTGCAGACAGTTGTGCTGCGCTAACTCCTCCACCTGCTCTGGCGTGCCGTGGGTTGCAAGATACTGCGGCGACGCGCACAGCACGGAACGGCACTCCCCAAGCCTGCGGGCGATCATCCCGGGCTCTGGGTTATCCGTAATGCGGATCGCCACATCAATGCGTTCCCCTACCAGACTCACCGGGTGGTTGTTCACATCCAGCTCAATGCGCAGCTGCGGGTAGCGCGAAAGCAAGCCGGGCAGCACCGGGGCAATCAGATGCATGGCGGTAAAATGGGCGCAGGCCACCCGTAGCGTGCCTGAAGGGAGATCTTTCTCCGACTGGCCTTCAATTTCCTGCGACAGCTGGGACAGCGTTCGCGTTTTTAGCAGCACCTTCTCTCCGGCCGCCGTCAGCGTCAGCTTGCGCGTCGAGCGGTTTACCAGCCGCGTACCGGCCCACTTCTCCATTTGCTCAAGATAGCGGCTCACCATAGGACGGGAGATCCCCAACGCCCGGGCCGCTGCACTCAGGCTTCCCAGCTCGCATATCCGGTTATAGACCTGAGCGGCAATAACGCGATCCATATCACACCCCATTTGCTCGATTTATGAAACAAAGCATGTCTTGTTTCAGGAATTCTGGCAAATACGAATATCCGTACAATAAAGACTTTCCTGAACAACAGAGACATCAGAATGAAATTCACTCACCTTGCACTGCTCTCCACACTTATCACGCCCGCGGTGTTTGCTGCGCCATTAACCATTGATACCTATAACCCGCAGGACAAAGGGATGTTTGCGGTCTCCTCCACGCTGGTCTCTGGTCCAAAAGAGGCCGTGCTGTTTGACGCCCAGTTCAGCGTCAAAGATGGCGAAGCGCTGGTCGACAAAATTCGCAAAAGCGGGAAAACCCTGAACAAAATCGTCATTACCTCTGGCGATCCGGATTTCTATTTTGGTCTGCAACCGCTGGTGAAAGCCTTCCCGAATGCCAAAGTGGTGGCCACACAGCAGGTGGTTGACCATATCAAGGCCACCAAAGACGCCAAGCTTGCCTTCTGGGGACCGCAGATGAAAGACGGTGCACCAACCGAACTTATCGTTCCGCAGGTGCTGGCATCCACTACCTTCATGGTGGACGGCGAGAAGATTGATATCGAGCAGCCAGAAAGCTACGCCGCCTATGTCTGGATCCCTTCGGCTAAAACTATCCTCGGTGGTACCGGTGTCGCCTGGGGTATCCACGTCTGGACGGCAGACACCCAGACGCCAGCCAGCCGCAAGCAGTGGCAACAGACGCTGGAAAGCATGGCGGCACATAAGCCTGAACGCGTGATCCCGGGTCACTATCTGGGAACACCACCGGCAGGCAGCGGTGCTCTCGACTTTACCCGTGATTATCTCCAGCGCTTCGAACAGGCGTTGTCAGAACATAAAACATCGACAGGCGTGATCAGCGCCATGAAAAAACAGTATCCGGGTCTGGCTGAAGAGAGCTCGCTGGAATTAAGCGCCAAAGTGAATACTGGCGAAATGAAGTGGTAATGTAAAATCTGCTCCTGCTATATTTCAGTGATAGCAGGAGCACCTGCAAAATATCCTCGCGACAAACCCTCAATATATCCTCCCATTCTAAAAGCGCATAAAAGCATGCACTTATGTCATTTTTATTTCTAAGATGAATCTTAGACACAGCGGCCAAAATATTTGCCATTCTGTTTGTGAATTAAATTTTTTGCGAGCCGTACCATTAAACAGACAACGACACGGAGGCAGCATGTTTACTTATTACCCGGCCAATACTGCAGCAGCACAACCTGAACTCGTTAACGCGATTGCACAAGGTCTTCACGCCGAGCATGGTGCTGTGACTGAAGATGACATTTTGATGGAACTGACCAAGTGGGTGGAATCCACAGACAATGACATCCTCAGTGACATCTACCAGCAGACCATTAACTACGTCGTCAGCGGGCAAAACGCACCTTTGTAAAAACCTGCTATGCTGGATCTGCAACCTAAGGGGTTACATTTCGTTTGCGTAAGCGAACTGGTCCTTAAAACTATCAACAGGATTGAGGAGTTAACATGAAATCGAACCGTCAGGCACGCCATATACTGGGACTGAACTACAAGCTTTCTAACCAACGTAAAGTGGTGATTGAAGGCGACAGTGAAACACAGGTCACTCACGCCACCGGCAGAAAACGCCACGCGGGCAAGTAAGTTCCCAGGAGAGAGATCCTCAACACCATCGGCAAAACCGATGGTGTTTTTGTTTATGTGTTGCGGTAATTAATATTTAGCTCCTTTATAATACCGCCTGACCGCACCCCATCGCACAGGCCAGAAAGATGACAAACAGCAGTGTCAGGGACGGATCTTCAAAAAAAGAGTGAGTGACATGGACAACAAACTGAAAAAACATCGTTCCCTATATATCCCTTATGCCGGCCCGGTATTACTCGAATTCCCCCTGCTCAACAAAGGTAGCGCCTTCAGCATGGAAGAGCGCAGCAGCTTCAACCTGCTCGGTTTGCTGCCAGAAGTGGTGGAAACCATTGAAGAACAGGCAGAGCGCGCGTGGATCCAGTATCAGGGTTTCAAAACCGAAATCGACAAACATATTTACCTGCGCAACATTCAGGATACCAACGAAACCCTCTTCTATCGTCTGGTACAAAATCATCTCGAAGAGATGATGCCGGTGATCTACACCCCAACGGTGGGTGCCGCCTGTGAACGCTTCTCAGAGATCTACCGTCGCTCCCGTGGCGTCTTTATCTCTTATCAGAACCGCCACAACATGGACGATATTCTGCAGAACGTGCCGAACCACAATATCAAAGTGATCGTGGTGACCGATGGCGAACGTATTCTGGGTCTCGGAGACCAGGGTATTGGCGGCATGGGGATCCCAATCGGTAAGCTCTCTCTGTATACCGCCTGCGGCGGCATCAGCCCGGCGTATACCCTGCCGGTGGTGCTGGATGTGGGCACCAACAACCAGCAGTTGCTTAACGACCCGCTGTATATGGGCTGGCGTCATCCGCGTATTACCGACGACGAGTATTATCAGTTTGTTGATGATTTCATCCAGGCGGTCAAGCATCGCTGGCCGGACGTGCTGCTGCAGTTTGAAGACTTCGCGCAGAAAAACGCGATGCCGTTGCTGAACCGATATCGCGATGAGATCTGCTCTTTTAACGACGACATTCAGGGCACCGCCGCGGTCACCGTCGGCACGCTGATTGCCGCCAGTCGCGCGGCAGGCAGCCAACTGAGCTATCAGAAAATTGTCTTCCTGGGCGCAGGCTCTGCGGGTTGTGGTATCGCCGAGCAGATTATCGCCCAGACGCAGCGTGAAGGGCTAAGCGAAGAGCTGGCGCGCTCCCGCGTGTTCATGGTCGACCGTTTCGGCCTGCTGACCGACGGCATGCCAAACCTGCTGCCGTTCCAGACCAAGCTGGTGCAGAAACGTGAGAATCTGAAGAACTGGGACACCGACAACGAAGTGCTCTCTCTGCTGGACGTAGTGCGCAACGTGAAGCCGGATATCCTGATTGGCGTCTCCGGTCAGACGGGGCTGTTTACCGAAGAGATCATTCGTGAGATGCACAAGCACTGCGAACGCCCTATCGTGATGCCGCTCTCCAACCCGACCTCGCGCGTGGAAGCAACGCCGCAGGACATCATTGCCTGGACCGAAGGGAACGCGCTGGTCGCAACCGGCAGCCCGTTCGATCCGGTGGTGTGGAAGGACAAAACCTATCCTATTGCCCAGTGCAACAACTCCTATATTTTCCCGGGCATTGGTCTGGGTGTGATCGCCTCCGGCGCGTCGCGCATTACCGATGAGATGCTGATGTCGGCAAGCGAAACCCTGGCGGGCCACTCGCCGCTGGTGAACGATGGCGAAGGACTGGTGCTGCCAGAGTTGAAAGACATTCACAAGGTGTCGCGTGCAATTGCGTTCGCGGTCGGGAAAATGGCCCAGCAGCAGGGTGTGGCAGTGAAAACCTCTGCTGACGCGCTGCAGCAGGCCATCGACGACAACTTCTGGATGCCGGAATACCGCAGCTACCGTCGTACTTCGATCTAACACTGTGTTCCGACCGTTCCCTCTCCCTGTGGGAGAGGGAATTACATTCGCCCCCCTAGCCAAACCGCCTTTCCCCCGCTACACTCCTTTCATCCATTAACCCACTGAATATATAAGGAGGCCAATTATGCTGTACTGTGAAATTTTCAATGTTTCACATGCATTTGGTGATCGCACCAGCTCAAGCGTTATCGGTATCGTGCTGCGATAACTTCTGCTTGAGCGAAGACACCAACCCCTGAAATCCCTTCTCTCGGGCTTACTGAGTTATCGTCAGCGATGTTTGACGAGGCATAAACATGCCTGTAACTCTTGGGTAAGCAACAATGAGCACTTTACTCACTGCACAATCTTTACGTGTTGATACGGCGTTTGGCACGCTCTTCGACTCCCTCTCCTTTACGCTGAAAAAAGGCGACCGCATTGGCCTGCTGGGCGACAACGGCTGCGGCAAAAGTACGCTGCTGAAGGTGCTGGACGGCACAGACTCTCCCGCTGCCGGAAGCGTCGCGCTGGCAGGACACTGTCTGATGGCGCGCGTTGAGCAACATCTGCCAGAAGCCATTTATCCCCTGACCATGCTGGATGCCGTGCTGGCGCAACTGCCCACGACTGAGCGCGAGAGCCTGCGCTGGAAAGCTGAAACGCTGCTGGCGGGTATGGGCTTTACGCCGCAGGACATGGCCTTAACGTCGGCGACGCTGAGCGGCGGGCAACACACGCGTCTCCTGCTCGCGCGGGCGTTGATCGGCGAGCCGGACCTGTTACTGCTGGACGAGCCGAGCAACCACCTCGATTTGCCTACCATGCTCTGGCTGGAGCAGTTTTTACAGAACTGGTCCGGCAGCTTTGTACTGGTCTCGCACGACAGGCAGTTGCTGGATGCCGTCACCAACGGCAGCTGGATCCTGCGCGATAAGATGTTGCACTACTTCGCCCTTCCCTGCACCACCGCGCGCCAGGCGCTGGTGGCGAAAGACGAAAGCGATGCGCTGCGGCATAAGGCGGAGCAAAAGGAGATCGACCGCGTAACCGCCAGTGCCAGACGGCTGGCCACCTGGGGCAAGGTCTACGATAACGAAGATCTGGCCCGCAAAGCCAAACAGATGGAAAAACAGGTCGAGCGGCTAAAGGAGAACCAGACAGAGCTCACGGCAGGCAGTCCGTGGACGTTAACCCTGCGTGGTGATGCCCTGCGGGCGGACCGACTGCTGGAGATGGAAAACCTCGGCGTACCGCCTGCACCTGGGTTGCCCGATCTATTTCACGTCGACATTGCGCGGCTTAAAAGTGGCGATCGCGTGGCTATCGTCGGGCGTAACGGCTGCGGCAAATCATCGCTGATGAAGCTCATCTGGCGGCATTTCTCAGGTGAACCGTCAGAGGCTGGGCTAAAACTCCATCCTCGCGTGTCGCCAGGCTATTACGACCAGACGCTGAATCAGCTTCCGGATGAGGCAACGATCTTCGACGCGCTGGAGCCTTTTGCGCCAGCGCCACAGGATCGCAAGATGGCGCTTATCAGCGCCGGGTTCCCGTGGGCGCGTCACGGGCAAAAGGTCAGCACCCTCAGCGGCGGGGAGCGTTCGCGCCTGCTGTTTGTCGGCCTGACGCTTGCCCGTTATAGCCTGCTGATGCTGGATGAGCCTACCAACCACCTGGACATGGAAGGCAAAGAGGCGCTGGCCACTACCCTGCAACAGTTTGACGGCGGAGTGCTGCTGGTCAGCCATGACCGGCAGCTGATCGCCCAAAGCTGCAATCGCTTCTGGCTGATTGAGGACGGTTTGCTTAGCGAATGGCATGACGCCGAAGCGGTGTTCGAACGGCTGCGTGAACGCACAAGCCTGATGGCGTCGTCGGCGTCACCCGCAGTCGCGGATGTTAAAGCGCAAGCCTCGGACGATCTGCTTGAAAGGCTGATCGCACTGGAAACGCTACTGGCAGAAGACCTGGCGCGTAAGCCTAAGCATCAGAAACCACATCTGCAGGTGCAATGGCGCAAAGAGATTGAGGTGATAGAAGCAAAACTGTAGATCTGTGCCCGGCGAGCTTCTCGCCGGGCCAGTGAATTCCCCCCTAATTATTAGAGGATCGCTGTATTCTTAATCTGAAATCGCATCAATTGGTGACATTATGTTGCCGCCGCCTTGCATAACGCTTCTAAACTATTAATCCTTAAGTAGTATTCCCCTGTGATACACATACCCATCAAAAACAAGGAGAAACCTATGAAGGCTGCTGTTGTTACACAGGATCATCAGGTCAATGTTACCGAAAAAACCTTACGCCCACTGAAGCACGGCGAAGCCCTGCTCAAAATGGAGTGCTGTGGCGTTTGCCATACTGACCTCCATGTCAAAAATGGCGATTTCGGTGATAAAACCGGTGTGATCCTGGGCCACGAAGGGATTGGGATCGTGAAAGAAGTTGGGCCTGGCGTGACGTCACTGAAAGTCGGCGACCGTGCAAGCGTCGCGTGGTTCTTTGAGGGCTGCGGCCACTGTGAATACTGTAATACCGGCAACGAAACCCTGTGCCGCGATGTGAAAAACGCCGGTTATTCCGTTGATGGCGGCATGGCTGAAGAGTGCATTGTCACCGCGGATTACGCGGTAAAAGTGCCTGACGGGCTGGATTCCGCTGCGGCCAGCAGCATAACCTGTGCCGGCGTCACCACTTACAAAGCGGTAAAAGTCTCCCATATCAAGCCGGGCCAGTGGATTGCGATCTACGGCCTGGGCGGACTGGGTAACCTCGCGCTGCAGTATGCGAAAAACGTCTTCAACGCCAAAGTCATCGCCCTTGACGTTAACGACGAACAGCTGAAGCTGGCTGCAAGCATGGGGGCGGATTTAACCATCAACTCCCGCAGCGAAGATGCCGCTAAAATCGTGCAGGAAAAAACCGGCGGCGCGCATGCGGCTGTGGTAACCGCGGTCGCGAAAGCAGCGTTTAACTCGGCGGTGGACGCGGTGCGTGCCGGTGGTCGCGTGGTGGCCGTTGGCCTGCCGCCGGAAGCCATGAGCCTTGATATCCCCCGTCTGGTGCTGGACGGTATCCAGGTGGTCGGCTCGCTGGTTGGTACCCGTCAGGATCTGCAGGAAGCATTCCAGTTCGCTGCCGAAGGCAAAGTGGTGCCAAAAGTGACAATGCGCCCGCTGGAAGATATCAATGCCATCTTCAAAGAGATGGAACAGGGCCAGATCCGCGGCCGTATGGTGATTGATTTACGCTCGTAACGGTCCGTTCCCGCTAACCGCTCCGTTTATGGGGCGGTTTTTTATGACCACATTCCGGCACTCAGGCCAGCGCACGAGCATCAGACTGAGCCCGCCGGGCGCGCAGATAGCCATACACCAGCAGCGCGCTCATCGCCAGGAAGGATAATATCGCCGCCGGTAGCGTGACATAGCTCCAGCTAAAACCGAGCGTAATCATCATTCCGCCAAAATAAGCACCAATCGCACTGCCCAGGTTAAAGGCCATCTGCCCGCCTGCGGCACCAAGCATTTCCCCTCCTTTCGCATTTTGCAGCAGCAGAATTTGCAGTGGTGCAGAGAGTGCGAACAGCCCGGCACAGCAGATGAACCCCATCACCAGCGACGCGGTTTTCTGTTCACCAAAGGCGAAAAGCAATAACAGTGAGGCGACAATCACCATATCGGTGGTGGCAGCAATACGCAGCGGGCTGAAACGACCCGATAGTTTCCCGCTCAGCAGGTTACCCAGCACCATGCCGAAGCCCATCAACATCATGATGATCGTCATCAACCCCTCGGAGAAGCCAGAGACATTGACCATAAACGGCTTCACAAAACTGAACCACGCAAAAACGCCAGCGTTGCCAAACATGGTGGCAGCGAAAATCAGCCACGGTTCCGGTTTTTTCAGGAAGTGAAACTGCTCGGTGAGTTTTATTTCTGATGCGTCATGAAGGTTTGGTACCCACACCAGCACCGAGAGGATCACCAGCGCGTCAAACAGGGCTATCAGGAAAAAGGTATAACGCCAGTTGAATGTATGCCCCAGCCAGGTTCCAAACGGAACCCCCACCAGATTCGCCACGGTCATCCCGGCGATCATCCCCGCCACGGCCACCGTCACCTTACCCGGTGGCGCTATTTTCGAGAGGATAATCGCCCCCACGCCGAAAATTGCGCCGTGCGGGAACCCCGAGATTAAGCGCCCTGCCGCCAGCCAAAAATAGGATGTGGAAAAGGTAAACATCGCGTTACCCACCGCACATAGGGCAACCAGAAACAGCAGCGTGGTTTTTAACGAGAACTTACTGGAAAACAGCGCCACAATCGGCGCGCCAATCACCACGCCAAAGGCGTAAAACGAAATCATATTTCCGGCGGAGGGAATGGAAATACCGGTATCATGCGCCAGTTCCGTCAGGACACCCATAATACCAAATTCAGCCATGCCCAGGCCAAACGTGCTAAGGGCTAACGAGAAAATTGTCTTTTTCATACCACAACCACGAGTGAAAATTCGCAGCGGGCATTATTGAATAATCTTGTATGGTGAGCCAGTTCAAATCAGCAGACTGACACGTTAATCCATTAATTCAGGTGAATTACACTTCTTAATGCGGCCTCGCTTCTTCCCCGCGACCGGACAACCTGAGGATGACAATCATGGCAAGTAATAAGAAAACCAGCGTCGCTGTTGATGTCGTTAAAAATGCCCCTCTGAAAACAAAAGAGTATGAAAAAGAGCTTCGTCGCCTTCACGTTGAACTGGTCAAACTCCAGCAATGGGTTGTCGCCAAAGGATTAAAAGTCTGCATCGTGTTTGAGGGACGAGACGGGGCCGGTAAAGGCGGCACCATAAAAGCGATAACCGAACGCGTCAGCCCGCGCGTATTCCGGGTTGTCGCGCTGCCTGCGCCTACAGAAAAAGAGAAAACGCAGCTCTATTTCCAGCGTTATGTTCCGCACCTGCCCGCTGCCGGTGAAATCGTTATTTTTGACCGCAGCTGGTACAACCGCGCAGGCGTTGAACGGGTGATGGGGTTCTGCACGCCGGAACAGGTTGAAAAGTTTCTTGATGGCGCACCGGTGATGGAAAAAGCGATGGTCGATGCCGGGATCATTTTGCTGAAATACTGGCTTGAAGTGACGCCGAAAGAGCAGGAACGCAGGCTACGCGATCGCATTAACGATGGCCGCAAGATCTGGAAATTATCGCCTATGGATATTAAATCGTTCAATTTATGGGATGAATACACCGTAGCGCGGGATGCCATGTTTGCCTCCACGGACACTGCCTGGGCACCGTGGTTTGTGGCGCGCTCGGAAGATAAAAAACGCGTGCGGTTGAATATTATCTCCCATCTGCTTTCGCAGATCCCGTATAAAGAACTTCACGTTGAAAAAGTGGATTTGCCGAAGCGCAAAATTGGCAAAGTCAAACCGACAAAATATCCTTTCCGATATATTGCGGAGAAATTCTGATAAGCTGGAATACGGCTCGAATAATGAAGATTACCAGGGGAAACGGTATTGTTTTTTGTTGGCTGCGGTTGATAATGACCGCACCAACAAAGGAGGCTAAAAAATGAAACCAAACCGAACAAAAAACTGCAGTGGCAGACTACCCCGGATAGAGAGAATACCCCGTCAGGCCTTGACTCCAGAGGAACGTAAACGCCAGCACCATCAGGATCAGGAGTTCATAAAAGCAATGAATGAATTTACTGCTAAAGCGGGATTATTATCAGATGACCCTTATTTTGGAGGGCTTTAATGTGCTTTCAGTTCGATGTTTATCGAAACATAATAACTTACACAGGTATTACAACCCTCCGGACCGTTAGTGAATATTGAATTTGAGAGATATTTTCTCAACACCGCTGGCATAACACACGTGGAGAAAAAGAAATTAAATAATAAAAATATTGTATGTAATCTTCGCAGCGCAAGAAGAACCGTCATTGCGGCGATAGATGCGTTAGTGACGAACACATAACGTAGGCCCGCGCAAGCGAAGCGCCGCCGGGCAAAGCCGACGGCGCAGGACGTTTTACTTCATCCCTTCCGTACTCTCCTGTTTCGCTTCCTGTCGCTCCACTTCCCGGTACCAGCGTGGGTGGTGTTTCTGCGCCCAGCGGCGGCTCACCTTCCCTTCAATCATGCCTTTAATCGACCCTTTAACCCAGAACGCCATATACATATGGATCAAAATGGCATGGATCAGAATGATGGCTGAGGTTGCGTGGATCAGCAGCGCGTAGCGGATGACCTGCATCGGGAAGTACTGCGCAAAATAAGGACGCCAGATGATCACACCAGTCACCAGCAGGACGAAAATCATGCTCATGATGCTCCAGAACATCATCTTCTGTCCGGCATTGTATTTACCGACCTTCGCGACTTTATGTTCGTTCCCCTTCAGGACCTCAATAATGCCCTTCAGCCAGGGAATATCCTGCTTGTCCGGGATATTGTGGTGGACGAAACGCACAAACATAAACATCAGCACCACAAAAATCAGTACGCCAAAAAACGGGTGCAGAATACGCCCCATCTGCGGCGTGCCGAACGTTTCCGTCAGCCATTGCAGCGTCGGGAAGAAGAACGAAATTCCGGATACGGCCACCAGGAAGAAGCAGATCACCACCGTCCAGTGACAGGCGCGATCGACAAACTTTGTGCGCACTATCATTTTCGACTTACTCATGATGCTCCTCCTCCTCGTCATCCACCTCTTTATTCGGCCCGATACCGATGTAGTGATAAATCAGCCCGGCAAAGGTGGCGATAAAGCCCGCCGCCGAGAGTGGTTTTAGCGCCCCTTTCCACAGGTTGATGGAGGTATCGATCGCCGGATCTTTCGGCAGATTGTGGTACAGCTCCGGCTGGTCATTGTGATGCAGAACGTACATCACGTGCGTACCGCCCACCCCCTGCGGGTTGTAAATGCCCGCCTTGTCGTAGCCGCGCGCTTTCAGTTTGTCCACGCGCTGCTGCGCCACCTCCAGCATCTCTTTCTTGGTGCCGAAGTGAATGGCCCCGGTTGGACAGGTCTTGACGCAGGCAGGCTCCTGCCCGACGCTGACGCGGTCTACGCACAGGGTGCATTTATATACCCGGTTATCCTCTTTATTGAGGCGCGGGATGTTAAACGGACAACCCGCAATGCAGTACCCGCAGCCGATACAGTTATCCTGCTGAAAGTCGACGATTCCGTTCGCATACTGGATGATGGCGCCTGCAGACGGGCAGGCCTTGAGGCAGCCCGGATCTTCACAGTGCATACAGCCGTCTTTTCGAATCAGCCACTCCAGCTTGCCGTTCTGGTCAGTTTCGCTAAAACGCATCACCGTCCAGGATTTGGCGCTCAGATCGGCCGGGTTGTCGTAAACGCCAACGCAGTGCCCTACCTCATCGCGGATATCATTCCACTCTGAACAAGCCACCTGGCAGGCTTTGCAGCCCACGCAGGAAGAGACATCGATAAGCTTGGCGACTTCGGCCTTATAATCCCGCGCGCGCGGCGCGGGCGTTATCGGGTTGGTCGCGGAGCGTTTGATAATGTCTTGTGTTTCCATCGCCATTTACTCGCTCCTTACGCTTTCTCGATGTTGACCAGAAACGCCTTGTACTCCGGCGTTTGCGAGTTGGAATCGCCAACGTTTGGCGTCAGGGTATTGGCGAGATAGCCTTTCTGCGCCACACCTTCAAAGCCCCAGTGCAGCGGGATACCCACGGTTTCCACCTGCTGACCATTCACGTTTAACGTCTGCAGACGACGAGTGACCACCGCAACCGCACGGATAAAGCCACGTTTGCTGCTCACCGTCACGCGATCGCCATTGGCAATCCCTTTCGCTTTCGCCAGCGTTTCGCTTATCTCCACAAACTGTTCCGGCTGAGCGATGGCGTTAAGCCGCGCGTGCTTGGTCCAGGTGTGGAAATGCTCCGTCAGGCGATAGGTGGTTCCCACATATGGGAATTTGTCCTTTTTGCCTAAACGCAACACGTCGTCAGCGTAGATACGCACGACCGGACTGGAGATAACATTTGGGTGTAGCGGATTCGTGCCGAGCGGCGTTTCCATCGGCTCGTAGTGTTCCGGGAATGGCCCCTCTGCCAGCTTGTCGAGGGCAAACAGGCGTCCCAGCCCCTCCGGCTGCATAATAAACGGCCCGGTCTCACTGCCCGGTGGCGCGGTGTTGAAGTCAGGAATATCATTCCCCGCCCATTTCACGCCGTTCCACGCGATCAGCATCCGTTTCGGATCCCACGGTTTACCGTTGACATCCGCCGACGCACGGTTGTACAGCACCCGACGGTTTAGCGGCCATGCCCAGGCCCAGCCAAGCGTATTACCCAACCCGGACGGGTCTGCGTTATCGCGATTGGCCATCTGGTTGCCCTGCTCGGTCCAGCTGCCGGTGTAGATCCAGCAGGACGACGCGGTGGAACCATCATCGCGCAGGAGCGCAAAGCTGTTCAGCAGCTGGCCTTTCTTCGCCACCAGTTTGCCGTTGGCGTCATAGAGATCGGCCAGCGCCACGCCGTTGTTTTCTTTGGCCACCTCTTCGGATTCAGGATGATCCGGTTGCTTATAGTTCCAGCTCATCTTCAGCAACGGTTCAGCGCCTTTGCCACCTTCGGTGCGGTACATCTCACGCAGGCGATGGTAAATCCCGGCCAGAATTTCACCGTCATTACGCGCTTCACCCGGCGCATCCTGCCCCTTCCAGTGCCACTGTAACCAGCGACCGGAGTTGGCGATCGACCCGTCTTCCTCGGCAAAACAGGTAGACGGCAAGCGGAAGACCTCGGTCTGAATTGATGCGGGATCCACATCATTCATCTCGTCGTGGTTCTGCCAGAAGTTAGACGTTTCCGTCACCAGCGGATCGATAACGACCATGTACTTCAGCTTGCTCAGGCTGCGAACCACTTTGTTTTTGTCCGGGAAGGACGCTACCGGGTTAAAGCCCTGGCAGATATAGCCCGTGACGTTGCCCTTATCCATCATGTTGAAATACTTGATGACGTCGTAGGCCTGGTCCCATTTCGGCAGCCACTCAAAGCCCCAGTCGTTCTCTTTCTGCGCCGCATCGCCATAAAACGATTTCATCAGGCTGACGTAGAACTTCGGATAGTTGCTCCAGTAGTTCACCTGCTCCGCACGCGTCGCTTTTGGCGTATTGGCCGTGAGATAGGTTTGCAGATCGGCCTGTTTTTCCGACGGCAGCGTCAGGTAACCCGGCAGGCTGGTCGAGAGTAAACCCAGATCGGTTAAGCCCTGGATGTTGGAGTGACCGCGCAAGGCATTTACCCCGCCTCCCGCCATGCCCATATTGCCGAGCAGCAGCTGAATCATCGCCATGGTACGGATGTTCTGCGCACCAACGGTGTGCTGCGTCCAGCCCAGCGCGTACAGGAACGTGGTGGTTCTGTCGGCGGCACTGGTAGAGGCCAGCACCTCACACACTTTCAGGAAGTCGGCTTTTGGCGTACCGCAGATGTTTTCTACTACGTCCGGCGTATAGCGGGAAACGTGCTGTTTTAGCAAGTTCCACACGCAGCGTGGATGACTCAGGGTTTCATCGCGTCTGGCATAGCCGTTTTCATCGAACTGGTAGTTCCAGGACGATTTATCATACTGACGTTTGTCCGCGTCATAGCCGCTGAACAGCCCCTCATCGAAGGCAAAATCATCCCGCACCAGCAGGCTGGCGTTGGTGTAGTGTTTTACGTACTCCGCGTTGATTTTATTGTTTTCAATCAGATAGAGCAGCACGCCCGAGAGGAACGTAATGTCCGTACCGGAGCGGATCGGTGCATAAATATCGGCCACCGATGCCGTACGCGTAAAGCGCGGATCGACGACGATAAGCGTCGCATCGTTATTGTTTTTCGCTTCCATCGCCCAGCGGAACCCCACCGGATGGGCCTCAGCGGCGTTGCCACCCATCACCATCACGACGTTGGCGTTTTTGATATCAACCCAGTGGTTGGTCATCGCACCGCGACCAAATGTTGGAGCAAGACTTGCTACCGTTGGTCCGTGTCAGACGCGCGCCTGGTTATCAACCGCCAGCATCCCGAGGGAGCGAACAAATTTTTGCGTTAGCATGCCGGTTTCATTGCTGGCCGCCGAGGCGCACAGCATGCCGGTAGAGAGCCAACGGTTCACCGTCACGCCCTGCGCGTTCTTCTCAATGAAGTTGGCGTCGCGGTCGGCTTTCATCAGTCTGGCAATCCGGGAGAAGGCTTCATCCCAGGAAATACGCTGCCATTTGTCGGAACCCGGCGCGCGGTATTCCGGATAGCGCAGACGGTTATCGCTGTGAACGTAGTCCAGCAGTCCCGCCCCTTTCGGGCAGAGTGCCCCACGGCTCACCGGATGGTCTGGATCCCCTTCAATATGATAAATGGCCTCTCTGGCGTTCTTCGCGCCATCGCCCAGGCTATACATTAAAAGCCCACAACCCACGGAGCAGTATGTGCAGGTGTTACGGATCTCTTTGGCACGCAGCAGTTTATAGTTGCGCGCCTGAGCCAGCGCCATTTTGGGAGCGAATCCCAGCATCGCGGCTGTTGTTCCGGCCATACCGCCCGCGCAGATTTTAAAAAATTGTCTGCGGCTGACGTCCATTGTTGTCCTCATTTACGGATAAGACTTCGCGCCGCAAACTAACAGCAAAGCCCCTGTTTTTTTTGCGTCAAATCAAGGTCGCCGGTGTTCGCCCCCTTAATAGTCAGCCATCTCGCATTTAAATACCTCTTTTTGATTAACGGCTTAAGAGAATAATTCGCGACCGGGGCGCGATCGGTGCTATAAGTTTTGCCTTTAGTTTTGAGAGTAGCGGCAAGGATATGGACAGAAAAAGAGCAACGCTGACTGGGCTGGCAGCAATCTTGTTATGGAGCACCATGGTGGGGCTCATTCGCAGCGTGAGTGAAGGGCTTGGGCCTGTGGGGGGTGCCGCCATGATCTATACCGTCAGCGGCTTTCTCTGTCTGGTGACGGTAGGATTTCCTCAAATCCGGCGCTTCACTCCCGGCTATCTTATTGCCGGCAGCCTCCTGTTTGTGAGCTACGAAATTTGTCTGGCGCTGTCGTTAGGGTATGCGGCTACGCGTTCACAGGCGATTGAAGTCGGCATGGTGAATTATCTCTGGCCAAGTCTGACCATTGTGTTTGCCATTTTGTTTAACGGGCAGAAATCGTCCCTGTGGGTGATCCCCGGATTAGCCCTCTCTTTACTCGGTGTGTGCTGGGTATTGGGCGGCGAACAGGGGTTGCAGGTGAATGAGATTATCCGCAATGTTGTCTCCAGCCCCCTCAGCTATGCCCTTGCATTTGCCGGCGCGTTTATCTGGGCGGCGTACTGCACGGTAACCAGTAAATATGCCAAAGGACAAAACGGGATCACGCTCTTTGTGTTGCTTACCGCGCTGAGTTTGTGGGTGAAATATGCCCTAAGCGATCAACCGGAAATGGTTTTCAGCGTTCCGGTGGTGGTGAAATTACTCATGTGCGGCGTCGCACTGGGGCTGGGCTATGCGTCGTGGAATATTGGGATCCTTCACGGTAACGTCACGGTGCTGGCAGCCGTGTCCTATTTTACCCCGGTCTTATCCGCTGCGCTGGCGGCGCTGTTGTTGAGCGCCCCACTTTCCTTCTCCTTCTGGCAAGGCGCCATCATGGTCTGTGTGGGTTCTTTGCTGTGCTGGTACGCCACACGAAAATAATCTTTTCCTGATGCCGGGTTAATTACAACCCGGCCACATAATTAACATAAATTTAAAATGTGATCGCCCATTCACTCTTTAGCAAAATAATAGAAAGCGGTTTAGTTTCTGTTTATATTAACTCTCGTTCGTAAAGATATGGCGCGCAAATTGACATAAACTGACACCGGAACGTAATAACTGCATAGCAAACAGTCACGTCAGAAAAAGCATGAAATAATATAATTCACTGCAAAACATTCACTTCACACATCGGAATCGGCGTGCGTTTAATCTTATAACATACTGATTTTAATACACATAGATTTCAACAGCCACTGTAAAAACACGGAAAAAACGATAATTACCGCCATGAAATAAAAATGGTAATAATTATATTTCCCGCAACGAAAATGGCGGTAAAACGCGCACAAATCGCATAATTTTCAGGCAATTTATTCATTAAAGCTAAAATTTACCCGATCACGATCACACTAATTGAAATTATCTTTAATATTTTGAAACTTATTATTGAAAGCAGGCTACAAGATTTTTAAAAATAGCTTGCCATTGACGAACAGCCTCGTTTGGAAATCGTTCGAAGTGGTTCAGGAAATACCCAAGAAAATTATAAGGAATATTTAAGATGAAACTTAAATTAGTTGCAGTGGCGGTCACTTCCATGTTGGCAGCAGGCGTTGTAAACGCGGCTGAAGTTTTTAACAAAGACGGTAACAAGCTGGATCTGTACGGTAAAGTCACAGGTCTGCACTATTTTTCTGATGATACTGACAACGACGGCGACAAAACCTACGTTCGTCTGGGCTTCAAAGGCGAAACTCAGATCAATGACCAGATGACCGGTTATGGCCAGTGGGAATATGAGTTCAAGGGCAACCGCTCTGAATCCCAGGGTGCTGACGGTAACAAAACGCGTCTGGCGTTCGCAGGTCTGAAATTCAACGAATTCGGTTCCTTCGACTACGGCCGTAACTACGGCGTGGCGTACGACATCGGCGCATGGACTGACGTTCTGCCAGAATTCGGTGGCGATACCTGGACCCAGACTGATGGCTTTATGACTGGCCGTACAACTGGCGTCGCGACTTACCGTAACACCGACTTCTTCGGTCTGGTTGACGGCCTGAACGTTGCCGCTCAGTACCAGGGTAAAAACGACCGTAACGACATCACCGAATCTAACGGTGACGGCTGGGGTCTCTCTTCTACCTATGAATTCGACGGCTTCGCAGCGGGTGCAACCTACGCGAAATCTGACCGTACTGACCGTCAGGTTCGTGCAGCAAGCGACCTGAACGCAGGTGGCGAGAACGCAGAAGTATGGGCAGCCGGTCTGAAGTACGATGCGAACAACATCTACCTGGCAACCACCTACTCTGAAACCCGTAACATGACAGCTTTCGGTGACGGTCACGTTGCAAACAAAGCACAGAACTTCGAAGTTGTGGCTCAGTACCAGTTCGACTTCGGTCTGCGTCCGTCCATCGCTTACCTGAAATCCAAAGGTAAAGACATCGGTTCTTACGGCGACCAGGATCTGGTGGAATACGTTGACGTTGGCGCGAGCTACTACTTCAACAAAAACATGTCCACCTATGTTGATTACAAAATCAACCTGCTGGACGACAATGCGTTCACCAAAGACGCTAAAATCGCTACCGACAATATCGTTGCTGTAGGTCTGACCTACCAGTTCTAAGATTTGTCACACCCGAAAGCCAGCCCCTGCGGCTGGCTTTTTTTTGCCCCTCTGCCCGCTCCCCTGATCGTCATCCCCCGGTTCCGGTATACTGCTCTGTCGTCACTGTCCTAACGTCACAGCCTGAACAGGGAGCCCTCGATGATTACCACCCACGTTTTTATCGCCGTCAGTCTTGATGGCTACATTGCCCGCCAGGATGGCGATATCGGCTGGCTACTCCAGCGCGATGATCCAACGGAAGATCATGGTTATGATGCGTTCATTGCCGACAAAGACTGGATTGTGATGGGCCGGGGAAGCTATGAGAAAGTGCTGACCTTTGACCAATGGCCCTATAACCGACCCGTGTTGGTGCTCTCCAGTCAGCTGGCTGACACCGAGGTGCCCGAGCCTCTGAAAGGTAAAGTGCAGTTCTCCCGCTGTACCCCAAAGGAAGCGCTTGCTGAGCTGGCAGCGCAGAACGCACACCGCGTCTATATTGATGGCGGACAGGTGATCCAGTCGTTTCTGCGCGAAGGACTGGTGGCCGATATGGTTATCACCACCGTTCCTGTCCTTATCGGCTCAGGCAAGCCGCTGTTCGGCTCGCTGCCCCGGGATATCGATTTAATGCTTTTATCCACCCGTAGCTTCCCGTCAGGTCTGGTGCAATCGCACTATCGGCTGACGCGATAACGACACCGCGCCGCTGAAGAAGAAGTGAAAAGCCCGAAGGTGCAGCGCCTTCGGGCTTGCATTTACTGTTGCGGCGCGTTCGCCAGGCTAAACCAAATCCCAATCGCCAGCAGCAATAACATCCCACCGGCGCTGCCTAACGCCACGCTGTGCGACGTGATAAACGCCGTTTTTGCCGCCTCAATGACGGTTTCACCGAGCGCCGGACTGAGATCCTGCGCGACCTTCATCGCTTCGCCAATGGATGACGAGGCTTTATCAGCCAGCGTTGAAGGTAAGCCCTGCGGTAGTTCAATCGACGCCGAGAAGCTGCGGGTCAGCAACAGACCAAATATCGCGATCCCCAGCCCTGCGCCCAGTTCGTAGGACATGGTTTCAATCGCCCCGGCAGCGGCGGCTTTCTCTTTCGGTGCCGCCGCCATGATTGCCGAGGTGGAGGCCAGCAGCGCACTCGCTGCACTGAAGCCAAGCAGCACCATCAGGCACCACGTCTGCCACTGCTGCGTGCTGAAGTCGAGCATCGACAGGCCAATAAAGCTGACGGCGCTCAGCCCCATTCCGCCTGCCGCTACCATGCGCAGCCCCAGACGACCAACCAGTATCCCGGCAATCGGGCCGCTGAACCCGCTGGCGACCATGAGCGGCAGCATGAACATGCCCGCTTCAAACGGGGTAAAGCCATGCACAAACTGCAGCTCCTGGGCCATCAGCAATTCATACCCCACCAGGGCGATCATGGCGGTCATCGCCATCACCACCCCGCTTAAAATGATGCGATGGCAAAACAGGCGCATGTCGATCATCAGCACGCGGGCGCGAAGCTGAATACGCACGAAGATAAACAGCAATACCGCGCCGGTGAGCAGTGTACAGGCCACCAGCCATGGAGAAAGCCCGCCTTTCAGCGCGGTTTTGGCGCTATAGACCAGCAGCAAAATTGCCGCAATCAGCATGACGGCATGGCTAATATTCAGCGGCTGCTCTGGGCGCCCTTGCTGACGCGGAACATAGACCGCGGCCAGCGACACCACCACCAGCACAATCGGCACGTTGATCAAAAAGACCGATCCCCAGTAAAAATGCTCCAGCAGCATACCGCCAATCAGCGGACCAAACGCCGCCCCGCCGGACCCGACCGCGGCCCAGACGCCAAGCGCGATGTTGCGATCTCGCGCGTTAATAAACAAGGTGCGTATACCCGCAAGGGTTGCCGGTATGATCATTGCCGCGCCAATTGCCAGCGAGGCGCGCGCGGCAATCAGCCAGCCCGCAGAGGGGGCAAAGGCCGCCGCCAGCGATGACAGGCCAAACAGCGTGCTGCCAAGCATCAGCAGCCGTTTAAAACCGATGCGGTCGCCGAGCGCGCCCATTGGCAGCACCATACCCGCCATCACCAGCGAGTAGATATCGATGATCCACAATAATTCATTACCGCTGGCGCCCAGCGTCATGCTCAATGTCGGCGCCGCCACGTGCAGCACCGTCGCGTCAATCGCCACCGGGATATACACCAGCACGATAATCACTAACGCTAACCACTGACGAAACATAAATTTCCTTTTTATATAAAAATGGACACATGTCCAGGATGCGATCCTACGGAATGTTGAACACTTGTCCAGCTCTTTGTTACACTCGTTTCATTGCTATTTAAGAGTGAGAGAAAATGGGTTATCTGACCAGGGATGAAAGACGGGAAGAGATCTTACAGGCCGCCATGCGCGTGGCGCTGGCCGAGGGATTTTCCGCCATGACGGTGCGCCGCATCGCCTCCGAAGCCGGTGTCGCAACCGGGCAAGTGCATCACCATTTCACCTCCGGCGGTGAGTTAAAATCGCTGGCCTTTATCCGACTGATCCGCGAACTGCTGGATGCGGATGTGGTCGGGGAACACGCCAGCTGGCGGGCACGTTTACATGCCATGCTCGGCAGCGATGACGGCAGGTTTGAACCCTACATTCGCCTCTGGCGAGAAGCGCAAATCCTCGCAACCCGCGACGCAGAGATCAAGGGCGCGTATGTGCTGACAATGGAGATGTGGCATCAGGAAACGGTTGCCCTTATTGAAGCTGGCAGGAATGCAGGCGTATTCCGTTCCGGTGACCCGGCAGCAAGTATTGCCTGGCGTTTAATTGGCCTGGTGTGTGGCCTTGACGGCATATATCTATTAAACATGCCTGAAATGGATGACGCTGCGTTTAATAATCATCTTGATAAATTAATTTCTCTGGAGTTGTTTTAATACTCCCTTCTGAGTAATTAAATCCCACCGTTACAATTGGTAACACATTAGGCGATCCCCTATTTGATTTCCAAACTCTGGGGTTCGCTTTTTTATCTATCCTTTCAGATGTATCTCAATACTTCCAATAACCACAATACCAGACCTTCACATATCTAGCTGTTTTTACTTATTTTTTATCTTCATTTGGGTAAGCAAGAGGGCGATATGTCACAACAAAGTGAGAAAAGTCATCACCATCTTTTAACTAACTGGAAACCGGAAAATCCGCAATTCTGGGAGAATAAAGGCAAACATATCGCGCGAAGAAACCTATGGATTTCTGTGGCTTGCCTGCTATTGGCCTTTTGCGTCTGGATGTTATTTAGTGCCATTGCGGTTAACCTCAATAAAGTCGGATTTAATTTCACTACCGATCAGCTTTTTATGCTAACGGCATTACCTTCTCTCTCCGGCGCAATATTGCGTGTCCCCTACTCTTTTATGGTGCCGATATTTGGCGGACGTAACTGGACAGTATTGAGCACCGTGATCCTGATTATCCCCTGCGTCTGGCTGGGGATTGCCATTCAGAACACCGCGACGCCTTATTGGGTCTTTATCGTCATTGCCCTGCTCTGCGGATTTGCGGGCGCTAACTTTGCCTCCAGCATGGGGAATATCAGCTTTTTCTTCCCGAAATCCAGACAGGGTAGCGCACTGGGAATCAACGGCGGGCTGGGAAACCTGGGCGTCAGCGTAATGCAGTTGATCGCGCCACTGGTCATTTTTCTGCCGATCTTCACCTTTCTGGGGGTAAACGGTGTGCCTCTGGAGGACGGGTCCACCATGTGGCTGGCGAATGCCGCCTGGATCTGGGCCCCGCTTCTGCTGCTGGCCACCATTGCGGCGTTTATTGGCATGAACGATATCGCCAGCTCAAAAGCCTCTATCGCCAGCCAGCTTCCTGTGCTTAAGCGGTTTCATCTCTGGCTGCTGAGCCTGCTCTATCTGGCGACCTTCGGCTCGTTTATCGGTTTCTCGGCAGGCTTTGCCATGCTGTCGAAAACCCAGTTTCCGGACGTTAACATTCTTCACCTTGCCTTCTTTGGCCCCCTGATTGGTGCGCTGGCGCGTTCAGCGGGCGGGATGATCTCCGACAGGCTGGGCGGCGTGCGCGTCACACTCATCAACTTTGTCTTTATGGCCATCTTTAGCGCCCTGATCTTCCTGACCCTGCCCGGCTCGGGCTCCGGCAGCTTTGTCGCGTTTTATCTGGTCTTTATGGGGCTGTTCCTCACCGCCGGGCTGGGCAGCGGCTCAACCTTCCAGATGATTGCGATTATCTTTCGCCAAATCACCATTGACCGGGTGAGAAAGCAAGGTGGCACCGATGAACAGGCGCAGCATGAAGCCGTGACAGACACCGCTGCCGCGCTGGGCTTTATTTCCGCCATTGGCGCAGTAGGCGGATTTTTTATCCCTAAAGCCTTCGGCACCTCGCTGGCAATGACCGGATCGCCGGTCGGCGCCATGAAAGTCTTCCTCGTGTTTTACATCGTCTGCGTGCTCGTCACCTGGCTGGTGTACGGCCGTAAATCCTCACAAAAATAATAACTACATCTTCGCCGGAGCGTGATGCAGCACCCTCCGGCCATGCTATCGAAGCAGGAGAAATGTCATGAGCAAACTGCTGGACCGCTTTCGTTACTTCAAAACAAAAGGCGACAGTTTCGCCGATGGGCACGGGCAGGTGTATCACACCAACCGGGACTGGGAAGACAGCTACCGCCAGCGCTGGCAGTTCGACAAGATTGTGCGCTCTACCCACGGCGTGAACTGTACCGGCTCCTGCAGCTGGAAGATTTATGTCAAAAACGGACTGGTGACCTGGGAAACCCAGCAGACCGATTACCCCCGCACTCGCCCGGACCTGCCTAACCATGAGCCACGCGGTTGCCCACGCGGCGCAAGCTACTCCTGGTACCTCTACAGCGCCAACCGCCTCAAATATCCGCTGGTGCGCCGCAGGCTGATTGAACTCTGGCGCGAGGCGCTGGCGCAGCACAGCGACCCGGTACTCGCCTGGGATGCCATTCAAAACGATCCGCAAAAAGCGCAGAGCTACCGACAGGCACGCGGTAAAGGCGGGTTTATCCGCTCGAACTGGAAAGAGCTGAACCAGCTGATTGCCGCCGCCAACGTCTGGACCATCAAAAATTATGGCCCGGACCGCGTGGCCGGTTTCTCGCCTATTCCGGCGATGTCGATGGTCTCTTACGCTGCCGGTACCCGCTATCTCTCTCTGCTCGGCGGTACCTGCCTGAGTTTCTATGACTGGTATTGCGACCTGCCTCCCGCCTCGCCCATGACCTGGGGCGAGCAGACCGACGTGCCGGAGTCCGCCGACTGGTACAACTCCAGCTATATCATCGCCTGGGGCTCTAACGTTCCCCAGACGCGCACCCCCGACGCCCATTTCTTTACCGAGGTTCGTTATAAAGGGACCAAAACCGTTGCCATCACGCCGGACTTCTCAGAAGTTGCCAAACTGAGCGACCAGTGGCTCGCCCCCAAACAGGGGACCGACAGCGCGCTGGCGATGGCCATGGGACATGTGATCCTCAAAGAGTTCCACCTCGATAACCCAAGCGACTACTTCCTCAACTACTGCCGCCGCTACACTGACATGCCGATGCTGGTTCTGCTGGATGAGCAGGCCGATGGTCGTCTGGTGCCGGGACGCATGCTGCGGGCGTCCGACCTTGTGGACGGGCTGGGCGAAGCCAACAACCCGGAGTGGAAAACCGTCGCCTTTGATATTGCCGGTAATCTGGTGGTTCCTAACGGTTCCATTGGCTTCCGCTGGGGCGAAAAAGGCAAATGGAACCTGGAATCGCTGGCTGCGGGTCAGGAAACGGAGTTGACCCTTTCCCTGCTGATCACCCACGACAGCGTGGCGGATGTCGCCTTCCCCTACTTTGGCGGTAATGAGAACCCGCATTTTCGCAGCGTGAAACAGGAACCAGTGCTGACCCGCCGCGTGCCGAGTAAAACCCTGACGCTTGCCGACGGCAGCCAGAAACATGTGGTCAGCGTGTACGATCTGGTGCTCGCCAACTACGGTCTCGATCGTGGTCTGGAAGACAGTAACGCGGCTGAAAATTATGGTGAGATCAAAGCGTATACACCGGCCTGGGGCGAACAGATCACCGGCGTCCCCGCGTATCTGATTGAAAAAATTGCCCGTGAGTTTGCCGACACGGCGCACAAAACGCATGGACGCTCGATGATCATTCTCGGTGCCGGGGTAAACCACTGGTACCACATGGACATGAACTACCGGGGCATGATCAACATGCTGGTCTTCTGCGGCTGCGTGGGCCAAAGCGGCGGTGGCTGGTCGCACTACGTGGGCCAGGAGAAGCTGCGTCCGCAAACCGGCTGGCTGCCGCTGGCCTTCGCGCTGGACTGGAACCGCCCGCCGCGCCAGATGAACAGCACCTCGTTCTTTTACAACCACGCCAGCCAGTGGCGCTATGAGAAGCTGACAGCGCAGGAGCTGCTTTCTCCGCTGGCGGATGCATCCCGATTCACCGGTCATCTGATCGACTTCAACGTCCGCGCCGAGCGTATGGGCTGGCTGCCGTCGGCGCCGCAGCTCAACCTCAACCCGCTGCACATCAAAGCCCGCGCGGAGGCAGCAGGCCTTTCTCCGCAGGAGTACACCGTTCAGGCGTTGAAATCGGGCGATATCCGCTTCGCCTGCGAGCAGCCCGACAGCGGTAAAAACCACCCTCGCAATCTGTTTGTCTGGCGCTCGAACCTGCTTGGCTCCTCCGGCAAAGGCCACGAGTACATGCTCAAGTATTTGCTCGGCACCGAAAGCGGGATCCAGGGAGAAGATTTAGGCTCGACCGATGACGTGAAGCCTGAAGAGGTCGACTGGCAGGCTAACGCCATTGAGGGCAAACTCGACCTGCTGGTAACGCTTGACTTCCGTATGTCCAGCACCTGCCTGTTCTCTGACATCGTCCTGCCCACCGCCACCTGGTATGAAAAGGACGACATGAACACCTCCGACATGCATCCGTTTATTCATCCGCTGTCTGCCGCCGTCGACCCGGCGTGGGAATCGCGCAGCGACTGGGAGATTTACAAAGGCATCGCCAAAGTTTTCTCTGACGTGTGCGTCGGCCATCTTGGTACGGAAACGGACGTCGTGTTGCAGCCTCTGCAGCACGATTCCCCGGCGGAACTGTCCCAGCCGTTTGATATTCAGGACTGGCGCAAAGGCGAATGCGATTTGATCCCCGGCAAAACCGCGCCGAACATTGCGGTCGTCGAGCGTAACTACCCGGAAACCTGGGAGCGCTTTACCTCCCTCGGCCCCTTGCTGGACAAGCTCGGCAACGGCGGGAAAGGGATCTCGTGGAACACGCAAAACGAGGTCGAGTTCCTCGGCAAGCTGAACTACGTCAAGCTCGACGGTCCGGCGAAAGGCCGTCCGCGTATCGAGACGGCCATTGATGCCGCCGAAGTGATCCTCGCGCTGGCACCGGAAACCAACGGTCAGGTGGCGGTGAAGGCATGGGAAGCGCTGGGCGAACTGACCGGACGCGACCACACCCACCTGGCGCTGAATAAAGAAGATGAAAAAATCCGCTTCCGCGATATTCAGGCGCAGCCGCGTAAAATCATCTCCAGCCCGACCTGGTCCGGTCTGGAAAGCGAGCATGTCTCCTACAACGCGGGTTATACCAACGTTCACGAGCTGATCCCATGGCGCACCCTCTCCGGCCGTCAGCAGCTGTATCAGGATCACCCGTGGATGCGCGCCTTCGGCGAAAGTCTGGTGGCTTACCGTCCGCCGATTGATACCCGCAGCGTCAGCCATATGCGCGAGATCCCGCCGAACGGCTTCCCGGAAAAAGCGCTCAACTTCCTGACGCCGCACCAGAAATGGGGCATCCACTCTACCTACAGTGAAAACCTGCTGATGCAGACCCTGTCGCGCGGCGGGCCGATTGTCTGGATCAGTGAAACCGACGCGCGTGAACTGGGCATTGAGGACAACGACTGGATTGAAGCCTTCAACGCCAACGGCGCCCTCACCGCCCGCGCGGTGGTGAGCCAGCGCGTGCCGCCGGGTATGACCATGATGTACCACGCCCAGGAGCGCATTCTTAACATTCCGGGTTCAGAGGTGACCGGACGGCGCGGCGGAATTCATAACTCGGTGACCCGCGTCTGCCCGAAACCGACGCACATGATAGGCGGTTACGCGCAGCTGGCTTACGGCTTCAACTATTACGGCACCGTTGGCTCCAACCGCGACGAGTTCATCATGATCCGCAAAATGAAAAACATTAACTGGCTGGATGGCGAAGGTAGGGATCAGGTACA
Organism: Enterobacter cloacae subsp. cloacae ATCC 13047; assembly: GCF_000025565.1. Taxonomy (NCBI): domain Bacteria; kingdom Pseudomonadati; phylum Pseudomonadota; class Gammaproteobacteria; order Enterobacterales; family Enterobacteriaceae; genus Enterobacter; species Enterobacter cloacae. The sequence goes on along the minus strand of NC_014121.1, from coordinate 1,922,640 downwards.
GGAGACGAAAAAATGAAAATACGTTCACAGGTTGGCATGGTACTGAATCTCGATAAATGCATTGGCTGCCACACCTGCTCGGTCACCTGTAAGAACGTCTGGACCGGGCGTGAAGGGATGGAGTATGCGTGGTTTAACAACGTCGAGACCAAACCGGGGATCGGCTACCCGAAAAACTGGGAAGACCAGGAGGAGTGGCAAGGCGGCTGGATCCGCGGTATTCACGGTAAGCTGACGCCGCGTCTCGGCGGCAAAATGGGGGTGCTGTCGAAAATATTTTCTAACCCCGTCATGCCGCAGATTGACGATTACTATGAGCCCTTTACCTTTGACTATCAGGATCTGCACCGCGCGCCGGAGGGGGATCACCTCCCTACCGCTCGCCCGCGCTCGCTGATTGACGGCAAGCGGATGGATAAAATCGTCTGGGGACCCAACTGGGAGGAGCTGCTGGGCGGCGAATTCGAAAAACGCGCCCGCGACCGTAACTTCCAGAAGATCCAGAAAGAGATGTACGGCCAGTTTGAAAACACCTTCATGATGTACCTGCCGCGCCTGTGCGAGCACTGCCTGAACCCAAGCTGCGTCGCCACCTGCCCGAGCGGCGCCATTTACAAGCGCGAAGAGGACGGCATTGTGCTGATTGATCAGGACAAATGCCGCGGCTGGCGTCTGTGCATCAGCGGTTGTCCGTACAAAAAGATCTACTTCAACTGGAAGAGCGGCAAGTCAGAAAAATGCATCTTCTGCTACCCGCGCATTGAATCCGGCCAGCCGACCGTCTGCTCGGAAACCTGCGTCGGGCGCATCCGCTATCTCGGCGTGCTGCTGTATGACGCGGACCGTATTGAGGAGGCCGCCAGTACCGAGCATGAAACCGATCTCTACGAGCGCCAGTGCGACGTGTTCCTCAACCCGAACGACCCGGCGGTGATTGAAGAAGCGCTGAAACAGGGCATTCCGCAGAACGTGATTGATGCGGCCCAGCGCTCCCCGGTCTACAAAATGGCGATGGACTGGAAGCTGGCCCTGCCGCTGCACCCGGAATACCGCACCCTGCCGATGGTCTGGTATGTGCCGCCGCTGTCACCGATCCAGTCCTACGCTGACGCAGGCGGTCTGCCGCAGAGCGACAGCGTCCTGCCTGCCGTAGAGAGCCTGCGCATTCCCGTGCAGTATCTGGCGAACATGCTCAGCGCGGGAGATACCGGCCCGGTGCTGCGCGCCCTTAAACGCATGATGGCGATGCGACACTACAAGCGCTCCCAGACGGTAGAAGGCGTCACGGACACCCGTGCGATTGAGGAGGTAGGCCTTACCGTGGAACAGGTTGAAGAGATGTACCGCTATCTGGCCATCGCCAACTATGAGGATCGTTTCGTGATCCCCACCAGCCACCGTGAAATGGCGCGCGATGCCTTCCCGGAACGTAACGGCTGCGGCTTCACCTTTGGCGACGGCTGCCACGGCTCTGACACCAAATTTAACCTCTTCAACAGCAGCCGGATTGATGCCATCAACATCACCGAGGTGCGCGAACATGGGGAGGGAGAGTAATGCAGATCCTCAAAATCATCGCGCTGCTGATTGAGTATCCCGATGAGACCCTGTGGGAAAATCGCGAGGAAGCGCTTTCGCTCATTGAGCAGGACGCACCCATGCTGCTGTCATTTGCCCGTCAGCACCTGAGCGCCCCGCTGCTGGATAAACAGGCCGAGTGGTGCGAGGTATTTGAGCGTGGCCGCGCGACCTCGCTGCTGCTGTTCGAGCATGTTCACGCTGAATCCCGCGATCGCGGTCAGGCAATGGTCGACCTGATGGGCCAGTATGAGAAAGCCGGGCTACAGCTCGACTGCCGCGAACTGCCGGACTATCTGCCGCTCTATCTGGAGTACCTCAGTATCGTTACGGACGACGAGGCGCGCGAAGGATTGCAGAACGTCGCGCCTATCCTGGCGCTGATTGGCGGGCGTCTGAAGCAGCGCGGCGTGGCGCATTATCAGCTGTTTGATGCCCTGCTGGTGTTGGCCGGAACGCGGCTTTCCAGCGACAGCGTGGCGAAACAGGTGGCCACGGAGAAACGCGATGATACCCGCCAGGCGCTGGACGCCGTATGGGAAGAGGAACAGGTCAAGTTTATCGAAGACAACGCCACATCGTGCGACAGCTCGCCGATGCAGCACTATCAACGACGCTTTAGCCAGGACGTCGCGCCGCAGTACGTAGACGTCAGCGCCGGAGGCCCAAAATGACACATTACCTGAACGTCTTTTTCTATGACATTTACCCCTACATCTGCGCCACCGTGTTTTTCCTCGGCAGCTGGTTGCGCTACGACTACGGGCAATACACCTGGCGCGCCTCATCGAGCCAGATGCTCAGCAAACGCGGTATGAACTGGGCCTCTAACCTGTTTCATATTGGGATCCTGGGGATTTTCTTCGGCCACCTGTTCGGCATGCTAACCCCGCACTGGATGTATGCCTGGTTTTTACCCGTCGCGGTTAAGCAGCAGTTAGCCATGATTGCAGGGGGGATTTGCGGCGTGCTGACGCTGATTGGCGGGTCCATGCTGCTGATTCGCCGCCTGTTCAACCAGCGGGTGCGCGCCACTTCCACCACGCCGGATATCATCATCATGAGTATCTTGCTGATACAGTGCATTCTGGGGCTGACCACCATCCCCTTCTCCGCCCAGTATCCTGACGGAAGTGAGATGATGAAGCTGGTCGGCTGGGCGCAGGGAATTGTGACGTTTAAGGGCGGCTCATCGGAAATGTTGAGTGGCGTTGCCCCCATCTTCCGCGTTCATCTGGTGCTGGGGATGACTATTTTCCTTATCTTCCCGTTCACCCGCTTGGTGCACGTGTGGAGCGCACCGTTTGAGTATTTTACCCGTCGGTATCAGGTGGTGAGATCGCGCCGTTGATTTTGTCGGGTGGCGGCTTCGCCTTACCCGACCTACGTTCGAGCACCTGTCGGCCCGGTAAGGCGTAGCCGCCACCGGGCTTTAATGTCAACTTACTGCCCCTCCGGTTACCAGAGAGAGAATAAATAACAGCAACAGCACCGCGACGATCAATCCGAATGCAAGTAGCACAGCATGGAACGTTAGCGTTAGCCCGGAGAAAAGAAGTGCCCCGGAGATCCCCCAACGGCTCTCCTTGCACATCCCTCCGATGAACGAAAGCCCCAGAGCCATAACAGCGAGAATAATTCCGGCATTGAGAGAATGAGTGCAATTCCTCCCAGCAACATACCCAATGAACTGAATTTATTTCGCAAAACGATTTCCATATCAACATGCCTTCGAATGATGCCGCCGCGTGGGCTGTAGGCCCGGTAAGGCGTAGCCGCCACCGGGCGATGAAGGCTGAAGCATGCCGCTTTGCAGAAGAAAATTCCACCACGAAATGTCGTCTCATAATGGCCCAAAAGTATCGTTATTGGTTCTCCAGGTGACTCATACTGTGAGCAACTGTGCGGAATAATGGCTCCCGAACACAACACAGAAGGAGTTCGCGTGATGAAACCATTTTTTCGTACAGCATTGCTGATCGGCATGATGAGCACTTTTTCCACTTATGCTAGCGCGCAGGAAACGACCGGCACGAATAGCAAAACCATTCGTGCAATGACAGGCGCAACGGCGACTTCGTCTTTATCCGCCTCACAAACTGCGTTAATCGTGGTGGATATCCAAAACGAATATTACGCAGGTAAAAATTTTCGTGGTCAGATGGTGATCCCTGATGGCGATAAGGTACTGAAGAACAGTCAAAAGCTGGTTAGCTATGCCCATCAAAAGGGGATGCAGGTGTACTTCGTGCGCCATATAGCGCCAAAGGATAGCCCGCTGTTTGCCGAAGGGTCTGTTTATGCCAAGTTCCATCAAGACCTACAGCCTTCTGCACGCGAAGCCATTATCACCAAAGCGACCCCGAGCTCTTTTGTTGGCACCGATCTGGATGCGCAATTAAAGAAAAAAGGGATCAAAAAGGTGATAGTCATTGGCCTGATGACGCACATGTGCATTTCCTCTACCGCACGTGACGCTGTTCCGCTGGGCTATAACGTGATTATCCCTGAAGATGCGACAGCAACACGCGATCTGGATGATGGTCAGGGTGGCGTGGTGGACCACAAAGCGCTGCAACGTGCGGCATTAGCCGGTGTTGCCGATGTGTTTGCCGAGATTATGACGACCAAAGACGTTATGGCGCTGCCAGTCACAGAATAAGACCGGACTTGATCCCCGTCGCCAGCCAGGTCTCTATACTGGCTGGCACACGGAGGCTTAATAACACCTCGCCTTCTCGCTATCGGCGCGAGTTTCGTGGCCGATAGCGAGAAGGCTATTTTCCGTGAGTTTCAAACCCTGCCATCACCGCCGTCAACTCTGCCAGGGAAAAACCGTGCTTCGGATCGTCAACACCCAGCCCGAAGCGTTCCTGCATCAACTGATACAGCGCCGCAGCATCAGGAAGATGGATCTGCTCCTCTACATGGCCCTTTTGCCAGTGAGTAAAGTTGAAGTTGGTCAGCGTCAGTTTGCCGCCGTCAGGCAGATGGCGGCACATCAGCAGATGATGGCGGAAATGGGACTGCGGCCAGTGCGCCGACCAGAAATTCCCCATGACGTAATCACTGAAATATTGTGTCGTCAGGTCAAAGTGGTACATCGACTGCCAGTGCTCATGGTGACGGAATTGTAGTACCCAGTCGTTCCCCTCGCTCAGCAGACGATACAGCCCGTGCGGCGTCTCCTGCTCTTGGTTGGCAAGCAGACGAATCGGTGCCGTCAGCGTCTGGCCGCCAAACCCAACGTCGGCAATCCAGCGCTCGCCGTTAAGTTCGACGAGCAACAGGCGATGCGTGCGCGGCGGCATTTGTGGTGGATTCGCTAATACCACACGTCCCAGCACGCTGCGCACCGTAAACCCAACTTCGCGCAACACGCGCTCAAACAAGCCATTTTGTTCAAAGCAATACCCCCCGCGACGCGCCTTAACAAGTTTGTCGACAAGGCTTTGATCGTCGAGCTGTATTTCGCGCGGCAGAACGACATCGATATTCTCAAACGGGATCGCACAGTTGTGATGTAAATGCAGCGCGCGCAAGGTGTCGATATCAACAGTAGCCGGTTGTTTCCAGCCGATGCGGGCGAAATAGGCAGTCAGAAATGGGGACATGCATCAGTTTCCTTTAACAGTGATGTTCTGTTTATAAACTAATTTTACGTGTCCACTTTGATTTCCGTGCTTTTTCGCCATACTCATCGTTATTAATGAGGAGACCCTATGAACCACTTTCGTCCTGTTGAATTACGTCATGCCAGCCGTCTTTTAAACCATGGTCCCACCGTGCTTATCACCAGTCGGGATGAAACCCTGGACAGGCGTAACGTTATGGCTGCCGCGTGGTCGATGCCGGTTGAGTTTGAACCACCGCGTATCGCCATTGTGGTGGATAAAAGCACCTGGTCGCGTGAACTAATTGAACGCAGCGGGCAATTTGGCATCGTCATTCCCGGCGTGTCCGCCGCCAACTGGACCTACGCGGTGGGTAGCGTTAGCGGGCGCGACGAAGACAAATTCAACTGCTACGGCATCCCGGTGGTGAACGGTCCGGCACTCGGCCTGCCCGTCATTGAAGAGAAATGTCTGGCGTGGATGGAGTGCCGGTTATTACCCGTTACATCCGCTGCAGAAAAGTACGATACGCTATTCGGGGAAGTGGTTTCAGCCGCCGCCGATGAACGCGCGTTTGTCGCCGGACGCTGGCAGTTTGACGGGGATAAGCTGAATACCCTGCACCATCTGGGAGCCGGGACGTTTGTGGCGAGTGGGAAAATGGTGAAGGCGCTGGATTGATATACCCTCCCCCCATCGGGGAGAGGGTGAACGTATTACTTCGCACGCCGGGCAATAATCTCATCCGCCACATTGCGCGGTGCTTCCGCAAAATGGTGGAACTCCATCGTGTAGGTCGCGCGCCCTTGCGACATCGAGCGCAGCGTGGTGGCGTATCCAAACATCTCTGCCAGCGGCACGTCAGCGCGGATAATCTGGCTGCCGTACTGCTCTTCCATGCCCTGCACCATGCCACGACGGGATGAGAGATCGCCCATAATATTACCGGCGTACTCTTCCGGCGTTTCCACCTCGACATGCATCACCGGCTCAAGGATCACCGGATCCGCTCTGCGAGCGCCCTCTTTAAACCCGAGGATCGCCGCCATGCGGAACGCCATTTCCGAGGAGTCGACGTCGTGATACGACCCAAAGGTCAGGGTCGCTTTTACATCGACAACCGGATACCCCGCCAGCACGCCGCTGTTCATGGCTTCGCGCAGCCCTTTTTCCACAGAGGGAATATACTCACGCGGCACCACGCCACCCTTCGTGGCATCTTCAAACTTGAAGCCACTACCAGGCTCTAACGGCTCAAGGCTCAGGACCACATGCCCGTACTGCCCTTTACCGCCGGACTGCCGGACAAATTTGCCTTCGATATCTTTCACCGCTTTGCGCAGCGTCTCGCGGTAGGTCACCTGCGGACGGCCGATGTTCGCCTCGACGCCAAACTCACGCTTCATGCGATCGACGATAATCTCAAGATGTAGCTCACCCATACCGGAGATAATCGTCTGGCCGGACTCTTCATCGGTATGCAGACGGAAAGACGGATCTTCCGCCGCCAGGCGTTGCAGGGCAATGCCCATTTTCTCCTGATCGCCCTTGGTTTTTGGCTCGATGGCAAGGGAGATCACCGGGTCCGGGAACTCCATTCGCTCAAGCGTGATGATCGCATTCGGATCGGTGAGCGTGTCCCCGGTGGTCACATCCTTCAGACCCACACAGGCCGCAATATCAACGGCGCGCAGCTCGTCCACCTCGTGACGATCGTTGGCATGCATCAGCACGATGCGTCCGATACGCTCTTTCTTGCCCTTCACCGGGTTATACACCGCGTCGCCTTTTCTCAACACGCCAGAGTAAACGCGAATAAAGGTCAACTGCCCGACGTACGGATCGCTCATCAGTTTGAACGCCAGCGCAGAAAACGGCTCTTCATCACTTGGATGACGCTCCGCATGCTGCCCTTTTTCGTCCACACCGTCGATGGCCGGTACATCCAGCGGGGATGGCATCAACTCAATCACCGCATCGAGCATGCGCTGTACCCCTTTGTTTTTAAAGGCGCTGCCGCACAGCATCGGCTGGATTTCACCGGAGATGGTCCGAATACGCAGCCCTTTGATGATCTCAGCCTCATCAAGGTCGCCCGTCTCCAGGTATTTATCCATCAGCGCGTCGCTGGCTTCTGCTGCCGCAGAGACCATTTTTTCCCGCCACTCCTGCGCGGTGCTCAGCAATTCGTCCGGTACCGGCGCATAGTTAAACACCATGCCTTGTGTGGCATCATCCCACACAATGGTACGCTTCTTGATGAGATCCACCACGCCGGTGAAATGCTCTTCCGCGCCCACAGGGATCACAATAGGCACCGGATTCGCCTTCAGGCGTTCCTGCATCATCCGTACGACGCGGAAGAAATCGGCACCCGGACGGTCCATTTTGTTGACGAACGCCAGGCGCGGCACATGATATTTATTCGCCTGACGCCAGACGGTCTCTGACTGCGGCTGCACGCCACCCACAGAGTCGTACACCATGACGGCACCGTCCAGCACGCGCATGGAACGTTCCACCTCAATGGTGAAATCCACGTGCCCCGGGGTGTCGATGATATTGATCCGGTGCGGTTCAAACCCTCTGTCCATACCCGGCCAGAAGCAGCTGACGGCCGCGGAGGTAATGGTGATCCCGCGCTCTTGCTCCTGCGCCATCCAGTCGGTTGTTGCCGCGCCATCGTGTACTTCACCCAGCTTGTGGCTCATCCCGGTGTAAAACAGGATGCGTTCGGTGGTTGTCGTTTTACCGGCATCGATATGCGCGGAAATACCGATATTGCGATAACGTTCGAGAGGGATGGGTCGGGGCATAATATTTCCTTAAGTCTGTAAGACTGAGTTGTGACGACCGGGATGGTCGCCTGTGTGTTCGTTTGCTATAATAGTCCTATTGTACGAGTATTATCGAACTATTTTTTCACGGTTGACCTATTGTTGATATAGCTCAATCTGAACGTTGACGCAGGAAAACGATGATCCCAAACCACCCCGAACCTGAACAAATACTGCTGGAAAATGTGCTATTTGCTCTCGGCAACCCGCTCCGGCTATCGATTATCCGCAGGCTGGCCGATGGCAGTGAACTGAGCTGCAACGCGCTGCGCCCGGACGATGTGGTGAAATCCACCATGACCCACCACTGGCGCGTGCTACGCGACAGCGGCGTTATCTGGCAGCGCCCGCAGGGGCGAGAGAATATGATTTCACTGCGAAGAGACGATCTGGATGCCCGTTTTCCTGGGCTGATGGCGATATTGCTGCGGGCTGAGTAGCGCTGCGGTTACGTTGATATCCGTGGCAACGCTACGCTTTCTCCTGACGATAGACCGGGATCTGCCGTCGGGTCCTGGTCAGCGTATCAAAGACCTCGGTCCCGGAGGTGGTTATTCTCATCCCCGTTTTGCGCAACCGTTGCACATCGGCCGCGATGCGCTGAATGCCGAACCAGAAAAGCCCGTCGAGTGCGGTTACCGCGAGCCCGTTTTCCAGCGCTAACTTTAATCGCTCACGGGGCGCTTTCACCTGCTGGGCGATTTGCCGGTACGGCACTTCGCTCCCCCCTTCGCTATCACTGCGCTGGATACGCGTTTTCAGGTGGTAGTTAAATTCATCGGGGATCCCGTCCAGATTCATTTTCAGGCTATAAACACAGCCGAAGCGCTTGCCGTTAAAAAGCACATTTTTTTGGCTGAGTTGAAGCTCTTTTCTGAGGCCGTCAATTAACTGCGGGGCGCGGGTGAGGAGTAACCGGAAAGGAAGCTCAAAGCTGGTGACGTAATCCACATTCAGCAGCGCCAGACGAAGACGTTCTTCTGCACCGGCCTGTTGCTCCCGACACTCTTCCAGTACCTCCGCCCACTGGCGCGTCAGACGTTCCGGTTCGGCGGCTTCGGTAAAGAGAAATTTTTCAATCTGGTAATCAACTCTTCCGGTCATCGTGCGGTTTCCCGTCGCTGTGAATGCGGTAATTCTATCCAGCGCAGTGATATTTATAAAGAACTGAACCGCAACGGCGTGCTGAAAATGTCGTTGCGATTCAGTCTTCTGACATCCGGGATCAGTGCGCCATTAACCAGCCCATCAAAAGCGTGGCGAAAATCACCGTCGATGCACCGCCAATGCGGGTCGCAATCTGGGCAAACGGCATCAGCGACATGCGGTTAGACGCGGAAAGAATTGCCACATCCCCTGTCCCGCCCAGCCCGCTATGACAGCAGGTGACAATCGCCGCTTCCACCGGGTACATATTCAGGCGCGACGCAATAAAATAGCCGCTCAGCGCCATTGCGATGACGATCGAACCGCACACCACCACGTATCCCACCGAAAAGACCGACACCACGCTCTCGAGCGGCACGTACAGCATGCCAAGACCAATCATCAACGGCCAGACCAGCGCAGCGGAGACGAATTTATAGCAGCTGTGCGCGCCCTGCTCCATGGAGGCCGGGATCACCTTGAAGTATTTGCACAGCACGGCGATGAGGATCATCAATACCGGGCCGGGAATATGCATCAGCTTCTCAAACAGTCCGCCAACGATAAAAAACGCACACACCATCAGCAACCCGCCCCCCATCAGATGGAAATCCGTCTGCTGTACGCTCTGCGCGCTGGCAAACAGGCTTGTGTCATCTTTGCTGCGGGTTAACATGCCATTGCCTGAAAGCGAGGGACGTTTTGCCCCGAGGCGCGCCAGCGTACCCGCACAAATAATGGCAAAGATATTCCCCACTACGGCGGCGGGTGCCAGTTGCGCCACGTAGACGTCAGGTGCCTGACCCAGTATCGCCGAATAGGCCAGCGACAACGGTAAAATCCCCTCACCAATCCCTCCGCCGATAATCGGTACGATGATGAAGAAGAAGGTGTGATACGGCGTATAGCCAAACAGCGAACCAACGAGTAAGCCGGTCAGCACGGCCATCAGGGTACCCACCACCAGTGGAACGAACATGCGGATCATCCCCTGGATCAACAGCACGCGGTTCATCCCCAAAATGCTCCCCACCACCAGACAGGCGATGACGAAATAGAGCAAATTGGCCTCTTTCATCAACAGGTGAACCGTATCCAGGGTGTGTTTCTCGAATACGCCAAAATAGACCAGCACCGAGGGCAGCATCAGGCACAATATTGCCGGGCCACCAATATCTTTCAGCAGCGGGATTTGTCGGCCAATTTTGGCAAAGGCGAAACCGAGCGTCATGATCACCGCGAGTCCACCGATCATGTTTTTCGGCAGCAGCCCCGCCCACGCGGAGGTGGCCACAATGGCCGCGATACCGACAAACAGCATCAACGGGACCGCGCCAACTTCAGCATTGCTCAACCCAAAAGCAAAACGTGAAGCGACTGGAGACGTGGTTACAGAATTATCTTTCATATAATCACCGGATTAGTAGGTTCGGATATCAATAAACAGGAATAAATCGTAATTAGCCTGTATTTAATAAAGCTTTAATATTTAATCGTATTCAAATTGCCATTTATAAAAATGGTTCACCGAGAAATTAGCATGGCGATTTCGCCGGAAATGTGAACAGCACGAGAATTTGTTTTTAAATAACTTAATTCATCTTTTCGTAACTAAAGTTTTTAATCGCCGCATCGGTGTTTTGAAATTAATTAAACCAGAAAGACTGTGACCGTTATCACTACGCCTCTGATCCTTAACCGCTAGATTAGCGCGAAACCAAAGACATAAATAAACCTGCGCCTGCAACTGAACCTTATCCGATTATTGAAATTCAGGAGTCATTCATGTCTCGCAAAGAAGTACTGTATACCCCTTATAGCGGCGCCGTATTACTGGAAAATCCGTTATTAAATAAAGGGCTCGCATTTATTAAAGAAGAACGTGATAACTTTAATCTGCACGGTTTGTTGCCACACAACGTTGAAACCATCGAGGAACAAACCGAACGCGCCTGGGTACAATTCTGTCATTTTAAAAGCGATATTTCCCGCCACGTTTATCTGCGTAATATCCAGGATACTAATGAGACGCTGTTTTACAACCTGCTGCGTTCGCACCTGAAAGAGACGTTACCCATTATCTATACCCCCACGGTAGGAGAAGCGTGCGAACACTTCTCAACTATTTATCGCCGCGCGCGTGGGCTGTTTATTTCCTGGCCCAATCGTCACCGTATTGATGAAATGCTGCAAAGCTTCTCACGCAATGATATTCGCGTCATCGTCGTGACCGACGGAGAGCGTATTCTGGGGCTGGGCGATCAGGGAATTGGTGGGATGGGAATACCCATTGGAAAACTCTCGTTATATACCGCCTGTGGTGGGATCCACCCGGCGTCTACCCTGCCGATTATGCTCGATGTCGGTACCAATAATCAGCAGCATCTGGACGATCCCATGTATATGGGCTGGCGTCACCCACGCATCAGCGACGATCAGTACGCCGAGTTTATGGACATGTTTATCAGTACCGTGAAGCAGCGCTGGCCCAATGTATTGCTGCAGTTTGAGGATTTCGCGCAGAAAAACGCCACCAGACTGCTGCAGCGCTACCGCGACCAGCTGTGCTGTTTCAACGACGATATCCAGGGTACCGCCGCCGTGACCGCGGGCACGCTGATTGCTGCCGCCCATGCTGCCGGGACCCGTGTTCGCGATCAGCGCGTGGTCTTCCTGGGGAGCGGATCCGCCGGTTGCGGCATTGCCGAAAAAATCGTGGCGCTGATGATGGATGACGGGCTAACCGAAGCCGAAGCCCGCAGTCGGGTCTTTATGGTCGATCGCTTTGGCCTGCTGACTGACGATATGACCAACCTCCTCGACTTCCAGAAAAACCTGCTCACGGCGCGCGAGGCGATCCGCGACTGGCAGGTTGAGTCGAACAATATTTCGCTGCTGGACGTGGTTAAAAACGCGCATCCGACGGTAATGATTGGGGTCTCAGGCCAGCCGGGCCTCTTCAGCGAAGAGATTGTGAAAGAGATGCATCGCCACTGCCCGCGTCCGGTGATTATGCCGCTTTCTAACCCCACATCCCGCGCGGAGGCGCAACCGCAGGATCTCATTGCCTGGACACAGGGCGCCGCGCTCGTCGCCACCGGCAGCCCGTTTGCGCCGGTGTTCTGGCAGGGCGAGCAGTACGATATTGCCCAGTGTAATAACGCCTATGTATTCCCCGGGCTGGGGCTGGGTATTCTGGCCTGCCATGCACGCCGGGTCACCGAGGAGATGCTGATGGCGGCAAGCCGCAGCCTGGCCGCGCAGTCGCCGCTGGTGACAACCGAAAAAGGTGGATTATTGCCGCCGGTGGATCATATAGAAACGGTGTCACGCCATATCGCGTTTGCCGTCGCCAGAGCGGCCATTGAGCAAGGTGTTGCGCCAGCCATGGAGGATGAGATATTGCTGGCGCGGATTGAAGAGACCTGGTGGCAAGCAGATTATGCGCCGTACCGCAGGGCTGCGCTGTAGCCGTCAGCCTGCCCTCACGTTACGGTGAGGGCATACTTTAGTGCTGAATGCCTGACTGTTCAGGCATGTCGCCTGTAGATACAGTACTGTTGGAAGTGACCACGCTTTTTTTGCGCGCATATCTGTCCGGCTGGCCTTCAGGACGGGTTTTGAAGCGTCGGTGCAACCACATATATTGCTCCGGCGCCATCAGCACCGCGCGCTCAATCGCCCTGTTCATTTGCGTGGCTACCGACGCTTTATCACCGCCATGCAGCGTTTCGCCGATATCTTCAAGAATAATCAGTTCGTAACCGCTGCCGTCTGCCTTTCTGCGTGGAACGAACGGGATCACCGCCGGTCTGGCACTCTTCACCAGCATATAACTTCCGGCGGTTGTCGCGGCATCAGGAACCGCAAAGAACGGTACAAACACGCTGTTGGTTTTGCCGTAGTCGTGATCCGGGGCGTACCAGAGAATGTCATTCTGCTTCAGGGCGCGGATCATGCCCTTCAGGTCGTAGCGATCCAGCATGGTTTTATTTGAGCGCAGACGGCCGCGCGTCTGCAGCCAGTCCAGCAGCGCATTATTGTTAGGGCGATAAACACCGACACCCGGGTTGAGCATGCCAAAGATCCTCGCCCCCAGTTCAAGCGTGAGAAAATGCATACCGATGAGCACCACGCCATTTCCGCGCGCCCGGGCCTCTTCCATATATTCATATCCGCTGACGCTGAAACATTTACGCACACGCCAGTCAGGCCAGAACCAGGCGATCCCGGTTTCGATGACGCCCATGCCAACCGATTCAAAATTACGCTGCAGTAGCTTTTCGCGCTCATCCTTTTTCATGTCGGGAAAACAGAGCTCAAGGTTGCGGCGAGCGATGTCCACACGACGGGGAAGCAAACGCATGGCCAGACGACCAAGCCCGTGTCCGATTCTTAATAAAAGGGGATACGGGAGCTGCACAATGCACCAGAGCGCTGCAATGCCTGTCCAGCTGAGCCAGTAACGAGGATGAAAAAAGGCGAGTGAGAACTGAGGTAATTTTGTCATGAGAAAATTATCCTGTACTGAATTTAACGCAACTGCTGTGCTTACCAGATGATTTCGTGAAAGTTTTAGAGAGGGAAAGTGTAACGGAAACGTCACAGGATCGTATTATCGATTTTTGCGAAATGTCGGGAGAAACTTAAATGCCGGGTCAACGAGGCCGCTGCCCGGCAAATAAAATTACATCGAATAGCCGGGCTTTTTAATCAACGAATCCAGCTTCGGGCCAATTTCGCTGTCCCAGACCTGCGCTTTCCAGTCTTCAGGATTAACCTGGTTTAACGCCACCGACACTGAACTGTCTTTACTGTTGAAATGACGAATTATCACCTCGGCAATATCAGCCGCCAGCGCGTTTTTTTGTTCGTCGTTTAAATCCCGGGGAAAACATTTGATATCTACATGTGGCATGTGCAGGCTTCCTGTTATGAATCAGGTTTACACGTTATCAGATAATGCCATTTGCCTTTAACACCTTGTGCAGTTCAGGAAGCTGACACACGGCGTCTGCAATGGCCGTTATCTTTGGCGTATTCTCGGCAAACCACGCATGCCGTGGCCCCCAGGTACGTGCGACCGCAATATAGACGTCGAGTAGCGTAAGCTGTTCACCCAGCGCAAACGGGGCCGCTTTGAGCTGGCTATCGAACCACAAATAGAGGGATTTGCGGTATTCGATACAATTTTTCTTCAGTTGTTCCGGTGCGTCAGGCACCCAGCGTTCGGGATAATCGGCATAGGTAAAGGTCGGATAGACGTTCGCGACAAACCAGATAAGCAAGCGCTGAAATTGCTGACGTTCTGCCTGTCCGACGGGCGGCGCCAGATCGGGACACCTGTCGAGCACCATCAGGGCGATGGCGGCTGTTTCGGTCATGATTGCGCCATTTTCCAGCGCCAGCGTCGGCACCTGGCACAATGGATTGAGTCTTTGCAGCAATTCGCGCTGCGGACCGGGCGCATCAAACCCGTCCACATTAATAAACTCGTAAGGGATGTCTGCCAGAGTCAGCATCACTTCGCTGATTGCCGAGCCCCAGCCGGGTGCACCATAAAGTTTGATCATGTTGCCCTCTCAGGAGTGAAAATCCTAAGTGTAGAGCACAATTAATACGTGATCCCAGGCGGGTTAACCTCCGAGTGTGTCACCGCTTCGCCCTGCTCTCCCCAGCGCGCCAGCACCTTCTGATACTCCCCGCGCGTGATCGCGCCGTCCAGCGCGGCCTGCAGGGCGTAGACCAGTTGATTGCCTTTTTTGGTGGTCGTGGCGACATACGCTTTTTTCGGGCCCAGCCCGACAACGCGCGTTTTACCGGTCAGCGCGGCTTTATATGCCGCGACCGACTGTGGTCCAAAGAACACATCCGCCCGCCCGGACTGAATATAAAGATTGCCCGAGGCATCATCCGTCAGGTACACCGGCAGCGCGGGCTCACGCCCGGCCTTTTTATTCTCCTCGTTCCAGCCTAACAGGATGCGCTCCTGATTGGTGCCGGATCCGACAATAACCTTTTTACCCGCAAGATCTTCAGGACCGTTAATCGCCTGCACCGGACTGGTGGATTTCACCGTAAACGCCAGCGAATCGACGCGATAGGTTGCAAAATCAAACTTCTCTTTGCGCTGTTCGGTCACCGCAATGTTCACCAGCGCCACGTCATAGCGCCCGGAAGTGATCCCCAGCGGCCAGTCTTCCCAGGCGGTGGGAACGAGCTTCAGTTTTAGCCCCAGGCTGCCTGCCAGCAGCCGTGCGATATCCGGATCGCTGCCGATTCGCGTACGGTTGTCGCTGGCAAGCAGGGCCAGCGGCGGTGAGTTAAGCGCAGAAATGGCCACCGTGAGGGTTCCCGGCTCGACAAATTTGTAATGAGCGGGGATCTTCGCCACCGCCTGCTGATCCACCGTCACCGGCAGCGGCAGCTCGTTGGCTTTTAAATTAATACTGGCATGGCTGGCGGCGGTAAAGGCCAGCCCTGCCAGAAGTCCATATTTCATGGGTACTCCTTACAGGACTCGTGCAAGGAACTGGCGCGTTCGCGCGTGCGATGGCCGGTTCAGCACCTCGTCGCTGCTGCCCTGCTCCACAATTTTACCGTCGACCATAAACACCACCTGATCCGCTACTTCTCTGGCGAAACCGATCTCATGGGTGACCACCACCAGCGTGGTGCCGGAACGGGCGAGTTTCTTGATGACATCCAGCACTTCGCCAACCAGCTCCGGGTCTAGCGCCGAGGTGGGTTCATCAAACAGCATGACTCGCGGACGCAGCGCCAGCGCGCGGGCAATGGCGATGCGCTGCTGCTGCCCGCCAGAGAGATGGCGCGACCAGGCATCCGCTTTATCACGCAGCCCCACCACATCCAGCAGGCTATACGCCTGCTCAACGGCCTCTTTTTTGCTCAGTTTTTTATGGGCGACAGGCGCTTCAATCAGGTTTTCCAGCACCGTGAGATGCGGGAAGAGATTAAAGTTCTGGAACACATAACCCACATTGACGCGCTGTTTGAGGATCTCTTTCTCTTTTAACTCGTAGAGTTTGTCACCCCGACGGCGATAGCCGATGTAATCCCCGTCAATCTGAATAAACCCTTCGTCGACGCGCTCAAGGTGGTTGATGGTGCGCAGCAGGGTCGATTTACCGGAGCCGGACGGTCCGAGGATCACCGTGACGGATCCCGGTGGGATCTCAAGCGACACGTTATCGAGCGCTTTATGGCGACCAAAGAATTTACTGACGCCGGTAATGGAAATATGTCCTTCATGAGAGGCTTGCATGGACGGGCTCCTGTGCGGGCGTGGTGGTGACGGAACGGGAACGGGTACGGGTACGGCTGAGGGTACGGTTCTGATTCACCGCCGAGCGACGTTCGCTGCGGGCCAGTCCCCGCTCAACACCATACTGGATAGCGGACAACACGGTGGTAATCACCAGGTACCAGGCGGCACCTACCATCAGCAGCGGGATCACCTCCTGCGTGCGGTTGTAAATCATCTGGATGGTGTAGAACAGCTCCGGCATGGCCAGCACGTAAACCATCGCCGTCCCCTTCGCGAGACTGATGATTTCGTTAAACCCGGACGGCAGTATGGTGCGCAGCGCCTGAGGCAGAATGATCCGCACCGTACGACGCCAGGCCGGTAGCCCCAGCGCAGCGGCCGCTTCATACTGACCATGATCCACGCCGAGGAAGCCCCCGCGAATGATCTCCGCGGTATAGGCGCTCTGCACCAGCGTTAGCCCGACAACGGCGGTAGAGAATTGCCCCAGCACATTGATGGTTTCAAAGCTGCCCCAGGTCATGCCGGTGAACGGCACCCCGAGCGAGAGCGTGTCGTAGAGATAGGAAAAGTTATAAAGGATGATCAGCACTACAATCAGGGGCAGCGAGCGAAACAGCCAGATATAGCCCCAGGCCAGGCTGCTCAGCAGCCAGGATGACGAGAGTCTCGCCAGCGCCAGCATACCGCCCAAAATCACGCTCAGCGCGGTGCCGATCAGCGTCAGCAGTAATGTCTGGCCGACGCCTTCAAGGATCACCGGGTCGAAGAACCAGCGGGCAAACACAGACCACTCCCAGCGCGGGTTAAAGGCGACGGACTGGACAACGACCGCCAGGACAAACAGCGCCACCACGGCACCGACGGCCCGTAGCGGATAACGCGCCGGGACCACTTTTATGGTTTCAACGTTGCTCATCATCGTACCTCATGCGGTTTTACTTAACGCTTCACGAACCAGCGTTTTGGTGAAACGCAACCGACCATCAAACGGGGGCTGGCTGTACTCTTCCGGATCGCGGTTGAGATCGAACTGCGGCTGGTAACCCTGGCTAAGATAGAGCCGTACCGCTTCCGGCTGGCGAAAACCGGTGGTCAGGTAGATCTGGCTGTAGCCTGCCAGCACCGCCCGGCGCTCCAGCTCCTGCACCACGCGCCCCGCAAGCCCCTGCTGACGCAGGCTTTTGTCCGTCCAGATGCGTTTGATTTCTGCGGTGCGTTCGTCGAAGGGTTTGTACGCCCCGGTGGCAATAATCTTCCCGTCACGCTCCAGGACGATAAACAGCCCCTGCGGCGCCAGATACCACTCGGTGAGCTCGACCTCAGCATCTTTCGAAAAATAGTCACCGTAGCGGGCAGCGTATTCACCGAACAGCCCATTGATGATGGGCTGAAGATCGGCATCTTCCGGCGAAACGTCACGAAATTGTTCGCTCATAACGCCTCCTTAATCACCCAGACCGGCCGGGTTGACTTCCGACTGCGGGATGCGTTCCACCCCTTCTCCCCAGCGGTTCAGCACTTTGTCGTAATCGCCGTTTTTGATCACGCCATTAAGCGCGGTCTGCACCGGTTCCACCAGGCCGCTGCCTTTTTTCAGCGTCACCGCGATATGCGCCGCCTTCGGCCAGCCGCCGTCAACGCTTCCCACCAGTTTGGTTTTACCGGTCAGCGCCGCTTTCCACGCGCCAATCACGTTTGGGCCAAAATACGCATCCGCACGCCCGGACTGGAGCGCCAGCGTTTGTGCCGCATCATCTTTGGTGTAGACCGGGGTAAACGGTTTCAGTCCCTTCTTAAGGTTTTCGGCGTTCCATGCCAGCAGGATGGCCTCCTGGTTAGTGCCTGAGCCCACAATAATCCGCAGCCCGGCAATGTCCTCCGCCTTCTGCAGGGATGTGATTGAACTGGTTGATTTCACATAAAAACCGAGCGAATCCTTACGGTAGGTGGCGAAATCAAACTTCTCCTTACGCGCTTTAGTCACGGTGATGTTGCTGATCGCCGCATCGTATTTCCCGGAGGCCACCCCCAGCGGCCAGTCCTCCCAGGAGGTTGGCACCACGTTCAGCTCCAGCCCGAGGCTGTCCGCCACCAGACGGGCCACGTCAACTTCGCTTCCCAGAAGCGTTTTGTTGTCATCCGAGAAAACCGTCAGCGGCGGTTGATTGAGGCCCGCCACCGCGACGGTGAATTTCCCCGGCACGGCAAAGCGATAATCTTTCGGCAACTGCGCGATGGCATCGCCGTTTTTGGCGGTATTGATCGGCGTTTTGTTGGCCTCAATACTCACGCCGGTGCCGTTAATGTTCACATTCTCTGCCCAGACGGCAGGGGTAAAGGCCAGCGCGAGCGCCAGAATAAGCGATGGTTTCTGCATAGCGGGTTCTCTTTTATTGTTGTGTGAACTGATTTTTGGGTTCGTCCAGGCCCAGGCTGTCGCGCAGCGTGGTCCCGGGGTAGTCAGTGCGAAACAGGCCGCGGGCCTGTAGCACCGGCACCACCTGGTCAACAAAGCGCGGGAAGGTATCTGGCGTCCCGCCCTGGATGATGAAGCCGTCGGCTGCATAGCCGTCGAACCACGCCTGCAGGCCGTCCGCCACCTGCTCCGGCGTACCGGAAAAACGGGGGCGTGGTGAGGCCGCTTCCAGCGCGACCTGACGCAGCGTCAGCTGACGTTCGCGGGCATTGCGCTTTATCTCATCCGTGGTACTGCGGAAGCTGTTTTTTCCCAGATAGCCGAGGTCCGGGAACGGCTCGTCGAGCGGATACTGGCTGAAATCGTGATGTTCGAAATAGCGTCCGAGATAATTGAGCGCATCCTTAACCGACACCAGCGCCGCGGTGGTCTGGTACTGGTTTTCCACATCTTCGGCATCTTTTCCGACAATGACGCTCACGCCCTGGAAGATGTGCAAATCAGAGGCACGACGACCGTTGTTTTCCAGCTGCTGCTTCACATCGCGGTAGAACGCTTGTGCTTCTTCGAGAGTTTCATGGTGGGTGAAGATCGCATCGGCATGCTTCGCAGCCAGCTTTTTACCGTCGTCCGATGCGCCCGCCTGGAACACAATCGGACGTCCCTGCGGCGTGCGACCAATATTGAGCGGCCCGGCGACCTGGAAGAAATCACCCCGGTGATCCAGGGTATGCAGTTTGGCGGGGTCAAAAAACTGACCACTCTCTTTGTTGCGCACAAAGGCATCGCCTTCCCACGAGTCCCACAGCCCTTTCACCACATCGAGATACTCATCCGCAATGCGGTAGCGCAGCGCGTGCTCGGGGTGTTTTTCACGCGAGAAGTTCCTGGCCGACCCTTCCAGCGGCGAGGTCACGACGTTCCAGCCCGCACGGCCGTTGCTGAGATGATCCAGGCTGGCAAACTGGCGCGCCACGGTAAAAGGTTCGCTGTAGGAGGTGGATAACGTGCCCACCAGCCCCAGACGCGAGGTAATGCTCGCCAGCGCGGAGAGCACCGTTAACGGCTCAAAGCGATTTAAAAAATGCGGGATCGATTTCTCATTTATGTAGAGGCCATCGGCTACGAATAAAAAGTCGAGCTTGCCCTCCTCTGCTTTTAACGCCGTCGCTTTGACGAAATCAAAATTAATACTGGCATCGGCGACCGCCGCAGGATGGCGCCAGGCGGACATATTCCCGGAAGCACCGTGCAAAATGGTCCCCAGCCGCAATTGTCGGATTGCAGACATATTCACCTCTTCTGAATTAAACGTGTTGCAGGGCTTTTTCCGCAAGCTGTGCAAAATAACGGGCAGCCGGCTCAATTAATGCTTCGTCCGGATTAAAGGCCGGGTGATGTAAACCATACGGGCTATTGCTGCCAATGCTGACAAACGCGCCGGGGATCTGCTGCAGATAGACTGCAAAATCCTCTCCGCCCATATGCAACTCGGCATGCTGCGTTTCATACCCCGCTTCCCGGGCAACCGAGGTGGCAAACGCCGCCCAATGCTCGTCATTGACCAGCGCAGTCGGCCCGGCATACCAGGTGATATCAATCCGGGCACTGAAGGCGCTGGCGAATCCGGCAGCGATTTCACCGACGCGCGCTTTGACGTTCTGCTGAACTTCCGTGCGATGCGTGCGCAGCGTCCCTTCCAGCTCAACGCTTTCCGGCAGGACGTTCCAGGTATTGCCGCCCGCAATGCGCGTTACGCTCAGCACAACGGAATCCAGCGTATTCACGTTGCGACTGGCGACGCTCTGCAACGCGGTAACAAGCTGGCTTGCCAGCACAATCGCGTCGTTGCCTTCATGAGGCCGTGCGGCATGAGCACCTTTGCCGGTAATGCGGATCACAAACCGATCGACGTTGGCATAGAACGGCCCGCCGCGGGTGGCAAATTCACCCACCGGCAACCCCGGCTCGTTGTGCATCCCGAAGATGGCGCTGACGTCACGTAACGCCCCGGCCCGCACCATGCTCTTCGCACCGCCAAAGTTCTCTTCGGCAGGCTGGAACAGGATCCGCACGCGGCCGTTGAGCAACGCTTCACGTTCTTTTAGTTTTAATGCCGCCCCGAGGATCACGCTGGTGTGGATGTCATGACCGCAGGTGTGCATGACTCCCGCACGCTGCGAGCTAAACGCCACCCCGCTGCGCTCTTCGATCGGTAAGGCATCAATGTCCGCCCGCAGGGCAATCAGTTTGTTGCCGGTGCCGATCTCCGCCACCAGCCCGGTAGGCAAGTCATAAGGTAGCGGTGTAATACCGGCATGGGTCAGCCACTGGTGCAAACGGGCGGTTGTTTCCACCTCATGGCCCGACAGCTCCGGGTGCTGGTGCAGCTCACGACGCCAGGCAATCAGTTGTTCGCCAAAACGCATACGTTAACCTCCCTGTTAAGTCGCGCCTGCGCCAGCAGACGCAGGGACTGCACGCGCGCGGCGCCGTCCGCAACCGGTGTGTCGATAATGAATTCGTCAATCCCCCACTGGTGA
The DNA here is from genome assembly GCF_000025565.1 of Enterobacter cloacae subsp. cloacae ATCC 13047. NCBI lineage: Bacteria > Pseudomonadati > Pseudomonadota > Gammaproteobacteria > Enterobacterales > Enterobacteriaceae > Enterobacter > Enterobacter cloacae. Next base: position 1,901,215 of record NC_014121.1, on the reverse strand, counting down.
TGCAGAGCGTCCAGTTGTGCCAGTACCGACTCAGCGGTCCCGGCCACCAGCGACTGCGCGCGACGCGCTATACGCAGCGGCTCGCTGCCTGCCTGACGCGCAAACGCATAGGCTTGCTCTTCGCTGGCCACCGTAACGCGCTGGCCGTTTGCCAGCTCCACGCCCCAGACTTCAACCTTTTGTGCCAGCGAGTGCGCCTGGGCCTGAGAGTCCGCCACAATGACCTGCACCGCCACAATCACCTCCCGGGCGCTGTGTTCACGCCAGGTGGTGATGACCTCGCGCAGCAGGTCGGGATCGCCATTCAGGTGAGCAGCAAAGACAAAATGCCAGTTGAGCTTTGCGGCCAGCAGAGCACTTTCGACACTCGCCCCCAGCAGAAATCCTTGCGCCGGAACCGGCGGCAACGGCGTGGCGCGCACCGCCTCCTCCGCGGACTGATTTTCAGGACGGATCCAGCTATCGAGCTGCGCCAGCTGTTCGGCAAAGCTGCCCTTTTCCTGCTGATTCAGACCGCGTTGCAACGCGCGGGTGGAGAGCGGCAGACCGCCAGGCGCTTTTCCAACGCCCAGATCCACGCGTCCGGGAGCCAGGGCAGCCAGGAGATTGAAGTTTTCTGCAACTTTATACGGGCTGTAGTGTTGCAGCATGACGCCGCCCGATCCCACGCGGATACGCGTTGTCTGCCCGAGGATCCAGGCAATCAATAACTCCGGCGAGGGGCTGGCCAACTGTGGGGTGTTGTGGTGTTCGGCAATCCAGAAACGGTGATAACCGAGAGTTTCCGCCTGTTGCGCCAGCGCCAGGGTTCGCGCCAGCGCATCGGCGGCTGTTTCATTTTCAGCGATGGGGCTTTTATCCAGAATGCTGATTCGCCAGGACATGTTGCGTTCTCGTTTGACTTAACATGTCGTTATTAATAAAGGCGTATTTCACCGCTGAGAAACAATTAATTTACATTTGGTTTGCCGGAAATCAGATATATAAAACCCTGTTAAGAATAAGACTTTAGGGAGGAAATCAGCATTTCCGCCTGAGCGCGGCGGGTAATACGGATAAAGCGTATGTGTGCGTAGTCCGGGTTTTGCATATCGACCTGATAACGCCTGCGGTTGTTGCGCCAGGTTTTAATCGTCCAGATGATAATGGACTCTCTGCTGAAGAAGGCGCGCCGGAAACTCTCTTTATTGCCCGTTCCCGGCCAGAGTTCGTGTTGATGCCAGGCCCGCTTGATCGCCCGGATAACGGCCTGATACAGCGTACGGACAAATCCATAGTCCACCCAGACGACCAGATCCACATTGCGCCATTTAACAGGGCGCGTGCGGTTATAGTTGCCATCGAGCACCCAGTTTTGAGAAGCGCTTAATGCATGCTCCAGTTTTTCCAGAAACGCATCATCTGCTGTGCCCTGCCAGTTCGGGCGCCAGTAAAGCCTGTCCATCTCAATATAAGGAATAGCCAGCTCATCAGCGATCCGTCTTGCCAGCGTGGTTTTTCCACTTCCGCTGGTGCCGATTACATTAATTTTCACCGTTAGCCTCGTTCTGGCAGAATAAAAACCAAACCGATCATAGCGTTTACCTTCCGCTAGTTCCACTGAGCAACTGATAAGCACCACTGATGTTTAAATCATCAATCCGCGAATCTTTTGTCTAAAAACTCACCACGATTCAGCGCGTTGTGATCCCCGTCTGCTCTGACCACACGATTTCCTTCGACGTGCATCACTCTCGGCACGGTTATATTTTGCGTCGCTTATCAATTGCAGGTAGGATGCCTCGCCATGTTTCGCCTTATCCATACGCAGAATGACTGGGAAGGCGACATGTGTTTGCGCAGAAGCAATCGTTTGTATGCTCTCTGCCAGGCAGGACTATCACGATAATGGTTCAGACAGGCAAACAGGTAACTCAATGAAAACAAGCAATAAAAGCGCAGCCGATCATCATGCTGCTAAACGTCGCTGGTTAAACTCCCATGAAGAGGGCTACCACAAAGCGATGGGCAACCGTCAGGTTCAAATGATCGCCATCGGCGGCGCTATCGGTACAGGTCTGTTTTTAGGTGCTGGTGCACGTCTGCAGATGGCTGGCCCGGCTCTCGCCCTCGTCTATCTGGTGTGCGGGATCTTCTCCTTCTTCATTCTTCGCGCGCTGGGCGAACTGGTACTGCATCGCCCTTCCAGCGGCAGCTTTGTCTCTTACGCCCGCGAATTTCTCGGTGAAAAAGCCGCCTATGTCGCTGGCTGGATGTACTTCGTTAACTGGGCGATGACCGGTATCGTCGATATCACTGCCGTTGCGCTGTATATGCACTACTGGGGCGCGTTTGGCGATATCCCGCAGTGGGTCTTTGCGCTTGGCGCCCTGGCGATTGTCGGCACCATGAACATGATCGGCGTGAAGTGGTTCGCCGAGATGGAGTTCTGGTTTGCACTGGTAAAAGTGCTGGCGATTGTGATTTTCCTGGTCGTCGGTACCGTCTTCCTTGGCAGCGGTAAGCCGCTGGACGGCAATGCAACCGGCTTCCATCTGATAACCGATAACGGCGGCTTCTTCCCGCACGGTCTGCTGCCGGCGCTGGTTCTGGTGCAGGGCGTGGTGTTCGCCTTTGCCTCTATCGAGCTGGTGGGTACGGCGGCAGGCGAATGTAAAGACCCGCAGACCATGGTGCCAAAAGCCATTAACAGCGTGATCTGGCGTATCGGTCTGTTCTATGTGGGTTCTGTGGTGCTGCTGGTTCTGCTGCTGCCATGGAACGCCTACCAGGCGGGTCAGAGCCCGTTTGTGACCTTCTTCTCTAAACTCGGCGTGCCATACGTGGGCAGTATCATGAACATCGTGGTGCTGACCGCGGCGCTCTCCAGCCTGAACTCTGGCCTCTATTCTACCGGCCGTATTCTGCGCTCCATGTCGATGGGCGGCTCTGCGCCGAAGTTTATGTCGAAGATGAGCAAGCAGCAGGTGCCATATGCCGGTATCCTGGCGACGCTGGTGGTCTACGTGTTTGGCGTGTTCCTGAACTACCTGGTGCCGTCCCGCGTGTTCGAAATCGTGCTGAACGTGGCCGCGCTTGGGATTATCGCCTCCTGGGCCTTTATCGTGGTCTGCCAGATGCGTCTGCGCAAAGCCATTAAAGAGGGCAAAGCGGCTGACGTAAGCTTCAAGATGCCAGGTGCTCCGGTGACCTCATGGCTCACCCTGCTGTTCCTGTTCAGCGTGCTGGTACTGATGGCGTTCGACTACCCGAACGGCACCTATACCATCGCCACCATTCCGCTGCTGGCCGTTCTGCTGATTGCCGGCTGGTTTGGCGTGCGTAAGCGCGTGCATGAAATCCACAGCACCGCGCCGGTTCATCATGACGATGAAAAACACGACGGCCCGCTGGTGGAAGAGACCTCGCGTTAATAAAAAAAGCCGGGTGGCGGCTTCGCCTTACCCGGCCTACATTTCAGGGTTTTGTAGGCCCGGTAAGCGCAGCGCCTCCGGGCAATGCCCACATTAGAGCGCGATACGTACCACATCGTCAGGCTGGGTCGCTTCCTGCTGACGGGTGGATTTCTGTTTCACCGTCACGTACAGCGTTTTGCCATCGGCAGAGAGCGCCAGGCTGTTTGGATAGACCGGCGTGTCGAAGGTTTTCGTCACTTTGTAGGTTTTGGTGTCAATCACGCTCACCTTTCCGGCTTCACGATGCGTCACGTACACTTCGTTGCGCGTCGGGTTAAAGAGCACCGCCAGCGACTCTGGCGTCGCGATCTTCTCAATCACGCTGCCATCTTTCAGGCTCACCACCAGCACTTCCGGCTGTTTTGAATCGGTCAGGAAGGCACGCTGCCCGGCCGTATCCAGACTCAGGTTCAGATAGAAGTGCTCTTTACCATCATCCTGCACCTTTTTGCGGCTGATGATTTTGTTGCTGGCGGTATCAATTGTCACCAGTTCGCCGTCGGCGTTGGTGGTATAGAGGCGTTTCGCCTGCGCATCCAGCGCCAGGCCGGTGCCGTAAGTACCGGTATTGGCGATGGTATCCTTCAGCTTCAGCGTTGTGCCATCCACCACCCAGATCACGCTCTCTTTACCGACCCCGGTGATGTACACGGTGTGGGTGGCATCATCCGCCACCAGCTGGCGTGGCTGCAGCGGTTTGACCGTGTCACTGCGTTTGCGGTCGTCCAGAACCAGGCGCCCTTTCACCTCGCCCGTTTTGGCATCAATGGCGGTCACGGCACCGTTGATGGTGTTGCCCAACCACAGCGTCTGGGAAGCCGAATCCAGGGTGGCGCCAAACGGTTTAAGATCGTTATGAATAACTTGCGTCACGTCCAGTGTGACCGGATCGAGGCGATACACAATTCCGCCTTTATCCATTTTACGGCTTTGTGATGTCGCAACCCACAGCGCATTCTCCTGCTGGCTCACGGCCATTTCATACGCGCCTTTGCCTACCGCTTTGCGCAACATCTCTTCGCCAGCATGCACCTGGAAGGTACCGGCAAGCAGTAAAGCGCTACACAACAGAGAACGACGCAGACGCGGCGAGCACAGATGACGTAAAGACATAACAATTCCTTTTTCACTAGAGGGGGTGTACTGCTGACATCACTTCCGGTCGGCAACGTCATGGCATTGCCGTTTTGTTAATGAGAATAGTAATCATTAATCAGCAAAATGTGGAGTTTTTCTTTTCCGTTTCGCCTTTCCTTAACGCAATGTGCGGTTATAGTTTTCAAAGCATTTACAAAAGTTTTAACATATATGCACATGTTCCATTTGGTACGTTTCTTATCCTTAACCGGTTTATTTCATGAAAATCATTTCTGCCCATAGGGCTACGCTTCCACTGCTGCTGGCTCCTGTTATCTTTTCGCCCCTCACCGCAATGGGCGCGGATGAACAGACCCTGATCGTCAGCGCCACCCCACAAACGGTATCGGAGCTTGATACCCCGGCGGCGGTCAGCGTCGTGAACGGCGATGATATGCGTCACGCCGCGCCACGCATTAACCTCTCGGAATCGCTTGGTAGCGTCCCGGGCCTGCAAATTCAGAACCGCCAGAACTACGCCCAGGATCTGCAGCTGTCGATGCGTGGCTTTGGTGCCCGCTCCACCTTCGGGGTGCGCGGTATTCGAATGTACGTGGATGGGATCCCGGCGACCATGCCAGACGGCCAGGGCCAGACCTCTAACATCGATCTCTCCAGCGTTGAGAGCGTGGAAGTGCTGCGCGGCCCCTTCTCTGCCCTGTATGGCAACGCCTCCGGCGGCGTGATCAACATCAACACCCAGACCGGTCAACAGCCGCCGACCATTGAGGCCAGCAGCTATTACGGCAGTTACGGTACCTGGCGCTACGGGATGAAAGCCACCGGCGCGATGGGCGACGGCACACACGCGGGCGATGTGGATTACACCGTATCCACCACCCGCTTTACCACCAAAGGCTACCGCGATCACAGCGGTGCGCGGAAGAATCTCGCCAATGCCAAACTGGGCGTGCGGATTGACGATGCCAGCAAGTTGACGCTGATCTTTAACAGCGTGGACATGAAAGCCAACGATCCGGGTGGACTGAATTACCAGGAGTGGCAGGATAACCCGCGCCAGTCTCCGCGTGGCGATCAGTACAACACGCGCAAAACCATCAAGCAGACCCAGGCCGGGCTGCGCTATGACCGCCAGCTCAGCGCGCAGGACGATCTCAGCGTCATGATGTACGCTGGCGAGCGCGAAATGACCCAGTACCAGTCGATCCCTTATCAGCCACAGCTGCGCCCCTCCCACTCTGGCGGCGTGATTGATATGCAGCGTCACTATCAGGGCATCGATACACGCTGGACGCACCGCGGCGAACTGCTGGTGCCGGTGACCTTTACCACCGGCCTGAACTACGAAAACATGAGCGAAGATCGTCGCGGGTATGAGAACTTCTTGATGAACAACGGCGTACCGGAGTACGGCGTAAAAGGCGACAAGCGCCGCAACGAACGTAACCTGATGTGGAACGTCGATCCTTACCTGCAAACCCGCTGGCAGTTAACCCAGAAACTCTCTATGGATGCCGGGGTGCGTTACAGCTCCGTCTGGTTTGATTCCAACGATCATTACGTTACGCCAGGCAACGGTGACGACAGCGGCGACGCGAGCTATCACAAGTGGCTCCCGGCCGGGGCGGTGAAGTATGCCGTGACCGACGCGTGGAACCTTTACGCTGCGGCAGGTCGTGGATTTGAAACCCCCACCATCAATGAACTCTCCTACCGCGCGGATAACCAGGGTGGGCTGAACATTGGCCTGAAACCGTCCACCAACAATACTTATGAAGTGGGTAGCAAAACCCGCATCGGCAATGGCCTGCTGACCGCGGCCCTGTTCCGCACCGACACCGACGATGAAATTGTGGTGGATGCCAGCTCTGGCGGACGTACCAGCTACAAAAACGCCGGTAAAACCCGTCGTCAGGGGGTGGAAGTTTCCCTCGATCAGCAGTTTGCTGAAAACTGGAAGCTGAAAATGGCATGGACATATCTGGACGCCACCTACCGCACCAACGTCTGCGGTGATGACAACTGTAACGGCAACCGGATGCCGGGTATTGCCCGCAATATGGGCTTTGCCTCGTTTGGCTGGCAGCCTGAAGAAGGCTGGTACGCGGGTACCGACGTGCGTTACATGAGCGATATCATGGCCGACGACGAAAACACGGCAAAGGCTCCGTCTTACACGGTGGTCGGTCTGAATACCGGGTATAAGTTCAACTATGGCAACTGGGGCCTGGATCTCTTTGGTCGCGTTGATAACCTGTTCGACAAAACGTATGCCGGCTCGGTGATTGTCAACGAATCCAACGGACGTTATTACGAACCTGCTCCGGGTCGTAACTACGGCGTTGGCCTGTCGGTTGCTTATCGTTTCGAGTAGGACTAAAACAGGCATTTTATTGCCTGTTTTTCTCTTTCGTAATCTTAAATATCGTTCCTGATGGCGTAGAGCCATCAGGACTTATTCATGGAGCGAATGTTTTACGACGGAAATATAGATTGGCTACTAAATAATTCCTCAGCTAAAATATTGACGCTGTAAAAGTGAATTAGCTTCATCAATCAGTTTATCCACCGCTTTCTGGCTGGCTTCAACATCCCCTCTTTCCAGTGCCGCAAGTAACTCCTCGTTGTGATACGCCGACGCTTTGATGTCGTTGAGCTCCTGATGCAGATAGTTAATACAGGGCCCGATGCGTATCCATAGCTGCTCAATTAATGCGCTGAGCGTTGGCATCTCCGCATACTGATAAAGGGTGAAGCGAAACACGCGATTCGCGTGCAGCGCCTGCTGAACATTGCCGTTGCGCATCGCCTCATGAAAGGCATCCGACATTTTGCGCAACGTCTCAAGCTTAGCTGGCGTCATATGCTGACAGGCGGCCGCTACCGCCATTGGTTCCAGTTGTTTCCTGATAGCGGTGATCTCGTTATAGCGTTCCAGCGTGACCTCCGGCACCAGAAACGCCTGCGCCGGTGTGGCCTGCAGCGCCCCTGAGGAGACCAGTCGCAAAAGTGCCTCACGAACCGGTGTGATACTGGTTCCTAATTTATCGGCAATCTCTTTGGTAATCAGTCGAGCGCCAGGTTTCAACGAGCCTGTAATTAATGCCCCTTTCAAACTGATTTCAACTTGCATGGTAAGACTGATTCTTTGCGCTTTCTCTAAATGATCCAAATCAAGCATGTTCAATTCCTGTAGCTAAAACTTAATGCTATTTATTAACGTCAGTTTAAATAAACGACGTTGGTCCGATATATCCTGTATCGTCATGCCTGGTGGTGGGAAATGCGTATAAACATCAAAAAGTACAAACACGGTTTTTTATCGCTCTTTGGCTCATCCGCAAGGAAGGCACGAAAGCTGTGTAGGTTTAATTAAAGACAATATATCGTATCTTCACAAATAAATATGGCGGGTTACCCCGCCATAATCTTGTTTATTTATTGTCTGCCGCGACGCGAATCACGACTTTGCCAAAGTTTTTGCCTTCCAGAAGGCCAATCAGCGCATCCGGTGCGTTTTCCAGCCCGTCGGTCACCTGTTCACGATAGTGGATTTTACCCTCCTGCACCCAGCGCCCCATCTCTTCCTGGAACTCTTTAATGCGGTGTCCGTAATCCTGGCCGATGATAAAGCCCTGCATACGAATGCGTTTTTTCAGGATGGTGCCCATTAACAGCGGCAAACGATCCGGCCCCTCAGGCAGACCGGTGGCATTGTAGCCGCTCACCAGACCACATACCGGCACCCGCGCGGAGGTATTGAGCAGCGGGAGCACGGCGTCAAAGACCTTACCGCCAACGTTTTCATAATAGATATCAATACCGTTCGGGCAGGCGTTCTGAAGCTGCGTGGCAAAATCATCGGCATGATGATCCAGACACTGGTCAAAGCCCAGCACCTCAACGGCATGGCGGCATTTCTCTGCGCCTCCGGCCACACCGATGACCCGGCAGCCTTTGATTTTACCAATTTGCCCAACCGTCGCACCTACGGGCCCCGTTGCCGCGGCAACCACCAGGGTCTCACCCGCTTTGGGTTGCCCGATATCCAGCAGCCCCATGTAGGCAGTAAAGCCCGGCATTCCCATAACGCCCAGCGCCCAGGAAGGATGGGAGGGATTTTCGCCCAGTTTGACCAGACCACTGCCGTCAGAGAGGTCGTACTCCTGCCAGCCGCTGTATCCCAGCACCCATTCCCCTGCTTTAAAATCCGGATGACTGGACTGCTCAACGCGACTGACCGTTCCGCCGACCATCACCGCACCAATTTCAACCGGCGGTGAATAGGATGGCGCATCGCTCATGCGGCCGCGCATGTACGGGTCAAGCGAAAGCCAGATCGTACGCAGCAGAACTTCTCCTGCCGCCGGTACCGGAACCGGCTGCTCTTCGAGACGAAAGTTATCCGCGACCGGCGCGCCGTGTGGACGCGAAGCCAGTACCCAGCGACGATTTTGCGAAACAGATTGATTCATCAGAGACTCCTTATGGTACAGATGTCCATTGATCCTGGCTCATGATCCGCCTGAGCGCCTTAACATTACGAGCCAGACTGGTTAAGACGAACCACCAGATAGACGCAGGGTTCATTGGTTTCGTTAATGAACCGACAGTCATTGGGCGGCCCGAGCTCCAGACAATCCCCGGCCTGCATTTCGTGGCGGGTGTCGCCTTCCTGAAAGACCAGCTCCCCGGACTGCAGCCAGATCAGCTGGCGGGCCAGCGCATAGGACGATGCGGGCATCGGCACATCGCTTCCGGCGGGCAGTTCAACCTGGACAAGATCGATGGGCAAATCGGTACGCGGTGAAACGTGGCGGCGCAGGTAATGGGTTTGCGGATCGCGCCAGACGGGCTGGTTAGCAAGGCGCAGCAGTTTACCCTCCTGCATCTCCGCTCTTGCTATCAGCGTTGACATGCTGATACCGAACGCGCCGGATAAGCGCGCAAGCAGTGTTGCCGTCGGGCTGCTGTCGCCGCGCTCAATTTTGTGGATCATGGCGCGCGAGACGCCTGCCCGATCGGCGAGTTCGCTCAGCGACCATCCGCGTGATTCGCGTTCAAGGCGAATTCTTGCGCTAATCCGTTGATTCATCGTGTCTGTTATGGTGTTCATGACGTCATACTATAGTGTATGAACGGTATTTCAATGAGGTTTTAATAACAAAAAAATCGGGCTTATACCGTAGCCATCTGTCCGGGTTGTTGTGTAATATCGTAGCAATAACGTAATAACATAGTAAACAACACATTCAGGGGTTCCATCATGATCGTTCGTCATGCCTGCAAAGAAGACTGCGCCGCTATTGGTGAAATTTACAACCACGCGGTGCTGCACACCGCCGCGATCTGGAACGATACCACGGTCGATACTGATAACCGTATCGCATGGTTTGAGGCCCGCACCCTCGCAGGTTATCCGGTGCTGGTAAGCGAAGAGAATGGCATCATCACCGGCTACGCCTCCTTCGGTGACTGGCGCGCCTTTGACGGTTTTCGTCATACGGTAGAGCACTCGGTTTACGTCCACCCGGATCACCAGGGCAAAGGCATTGGCCGTATGCTGATGAAGGCGTTGATTATTGAAGCCCGTGACATCGGCAAGCATGTGATGGTGGCGGGGATTGAAGCGCAGAACCACGCCTCTATCCATCTTCATCAGACGCTTGGCTTTGTTACAACGGGTCAGATGCCGCAGGTGGGCACCAAATTTGGCCGCTGGCTGGACTTAACCTTTATGCAACTGCAGCTTGATGAGCGCAGCGATCCGGATGCGATTAAATGAACCAATCACTGACGCTGGCTTTTCTGGTGGCGGCGGGCATTGGCCTGGTGGTGCAAAATACCCTGATGGTGCGCATCACCCAGTCCTCCTCCACCATACTCATTGCGATGCTGCTGAACTCGCTGGTCGGCATTGTGTTGTTTGTCAGCATTCTGCTGTTTAAACAAGGGGTCGCGGGGTTTAGCGAGCTGGCATCCACGGTACGCTGGTGGACGTTGATCCCCGGGTTGCTGGGTTCATTTTTTGTTTTTGCCAGCATCAGCGGTTACCAGAATGTTGGCGCGGCGACAACCATCGCCGTGCTGGTGGCAAGCCAGCTCATCGGCGGGCTGATAATGGACGTGCTAAAAAGTCATGGCATCCCGCTGCGGGCGCTGATCGGCCCGGTGTGCGGTGCAATAATGCTGGTGGTGGGCGCGTGGCTGGTGGCCCGACGCCAGTTTTGAACATTACAGAATAACGCCGCCTTTAGTGAGCTGCTCCTGGCGCGCCTCCATCTCTTCTTTATGCTGCTTACCGTGGTGCGAAATCGCGGTACGCAGGCGCTGCTGCTGGGTATAGCGTTCTTCGCGGCTCAGCTCAGCATCATCGCTCAGTTCAATCAGCAGTTCGTTCATATGCGCAATGACGCTTTCGTCAATCGCGGCATCCACACGGGCGATAACTTCGTTTAAATGTGACATTGTCACTCCTTTGCATTTGCCCGGTGGCGCTGCGCTTACCGGGTCTACGAGGCATGAGTAGGCCGGGTAAGGCGTAGCCGCCACCCGGCGATAAAATGCTTAGTTCAGCTTCGCTTTTGAGAAATCACTGCCCATCAGGCTCACGCTGTAACCCGTGACGTTGCTGCGGGTAGCATAGAACGTTTTGCCGTTTGCCAGCGCAATCCACGGCGCCTGCTGATAGAAAATCTCCTGCGCCTGGCTATACAGCTTCGCACGATCGTCCGGGTTGCTGGTCAGTTTGGCTTTCTGCACCAGGGCATCATAATCCTTATTACACCAGCGCGCAGCGTTGGAGCCGGTTTTGATGCTATTGCAGCCCAGCAGCACATCGGCAAAGTTATCCGGATCGCCGTTGTCCGACATCCAGCCGAACAGCGCGGAGTCATGCTCGCCTTTACGCATTCCGGAAAGATACTCTCCCCACTCGTAAGAGACGATTTTGGCCTTCACGCCCACTTTCGCCCAGTCGCTCTGGATCATCTCGGCAATACGGCGGGAGTTCGGGTTGTACGGACGCTGTACCGGCATTGACCACAGCGTGACCTCCACGCCCTTCTCCAGTCCGGCCTGCTTCAGCAGGGCTTTCGCTTTTTCCGGGTCGTAGCTGTAATCCTTCAGATCTTTATTAAAGCCCATCATATTTGGCGGAATTGGAGATTTCGCGACCGTACCGGAGCCCATAAAGACGGCGTTAACGATGGCCTTTTTGTCGGTGGCGTAGTTCAGCGCCTGGCGCACCAGCACGTTATCAAACGGTTTTTTCTCGGTATTGAACGCCAGATACCCCACGTTCAGCGCATCGACGGAGTGCAGCGTCAGGTCTTTGTTGTTCTTAATGACGTCAAACTGCACCGGAGATGGCGCAGGAATGATCTGGCACTCATTGGTTTGCAGTTTCGCCAGACGAGTCTCCACGTTTGGCGTGATGGAGAAGATCAGGTGTTTGGTCGGGACCGGGCCTTCCCAGTAGTTCGGGTTAGCCACATAGCGGATCAGAGAGTCCACCTTGTACTGCTGGAGTACATAGGGGCCGGTTCCGATTGGCCAGGTATCGACGTTCTCAGGCGTGCCTTTTTTCAGCATCGCATCCGCATATTCGGCAGACAAAATGGAGGCAAAATCCATGCCCCAGTCGGCCAGGAAAGCGGCGTTCGGTTCACTGAGGGTGAACTGAACATGATAATCATCGACCTTTTTAACGTCCTGAATCAGCTTATCGAGGCCGACGTCGTTAAAGTATTCGTAATTGCCCTGCGACACATTGTGATACGGATGTTTAGGGTCTTTCTGACGCATGACCGAGAAAATAACGTCATCGGCATTAAAGTCACGCGTCGGTTTGAAGTATTTGTTGCTGTTGAACTTCCCCCCTTTACGCAGCGTAAAGGTATAGGTCTTTCCGTCGGGTCAAATCGTCCAGGATTCCGCCAGAGACGGAACCGGGGTGTTTTTCACCGGGTCGAAATTCATCAGGCGGTTATAGAGTACCTGAGAGCTGGCGACGAATGACGGGCCTGAGCTGGCAATTTGCGGGTTGAACGACTCGGGGGACGCTTCAGAACAGTAAATAAGGGTGTCGTTGTTTGCCGCCCATGCGGCACCGGCTGGTAAAATAGCGCTCAGCGCAAGGGCGAGTAGTGTTTTCCCTGTAGACATGGTTATAACCCTGACAGTTTTATTATATAGGACAGTAATAACAGCACAGCCGCTATAAGCTGGCAAATAACGAAACACTATCAGGTTATTCTAAAGCCGCGTTTTTCGCTGGTTTTACAGCCAGTGCCGAAAAAGGTGATTTGTCTTAAGTTCCATTATCCGTCAAGCACAACCGTCACGATCTATGCCGCAAGAAATCGGCGCTTTTAGCGTCTCTTCCTCCGTTTGTTTGCTTTCCGGTTTCGTTAAAGTAACGGTGTGAAGAAGTATATGGGATCAAATCGTGGCAAAAACTCTTTTACGCAGCGGTAATCTGGATGATTTTCAGGCCGTTGGCGGCGGCGGACAAGCCGTTTTTGAATCAGCGTTGCAAATACGTGAAGCACTCCGGTTGCGCAAACAGCAGGCCATTGTCGACTGTCTGGCCATTCCGCAGGTCAACGACGGCGGTGACCGCGTGGACTGGTACTCCCCGGTGGAAGGTAGCGTCACCAGCTGGAAAACGGCCAATGAAGATGACCGTTTTCGCGCCCTACGCTATCTGGAAAATACCCTTGCCAGCGTTGAATCGCTGAGTAAGAAATGCCTCCAGTCGCCTAAAACCGCACAACAGCTTTTTGGTTCCTTGCTGTCGAAAGCCTTCCAGTTCCCGAGCGAAAATTTCCTTTATCTGGTCGACGGTAAACCGGTCATTGCGTTCTGGGGATTTGTAAACCTGAACGAAAATGCACGCGATGACGTACTCGACTGCCTGCGCGAATCGCTGATCCCTGAGCCCGCGCCGGTGGTGATTGAAGATCCTGAACCGGAACCAGAACCGACCCCGGCCGTCACCTTTGAACACGCTGACGAACCTTTGATCGCCCCGGCCACGGTTGTGCGCATTACGCCTGAAGCGCTGTATGAGCCTGAGCCCGCACCCGCCGTTGCGCCGCCTGTTGAAGAGCCTGCTCCTGCGCCCGTCGTGAAAAAGCGTCGCGTGCCCTTATGGTCGCTGCCGGTTGCCGCTGTGATCGTTGCCGCCATTGCCGCCCCGCTGCTGTGGCCAAAACTCGCCCCTTCGGCAGAGCCCGCGCCAGCAGCCGCCCCGGCACCGCAACCCGTGGCGATTGCCCCAAAACCGATTAAAGCGGTTGAACCACTGGCGATGAACCTGCCGCTGCATCAGGCTGAGGTGGTAGAGAGTAAAGCGAAGGAACCCGATCCCGCTCCGGTGTCTGCCCCGGTGGTGATTGCCGCGATCCCGAAAGATGCCATGGTCATGGAGGCCGGTCAGGTCAAAGCGGGCTCGACGCGTTTCCTGAACGGCACCTGGCGCGCCATTCTTGACGTAAAAGATCCGGTGACCGGCAAACCGCCGTCACTGCGCTATCAGATCCAGAACAACAAAGGCTTCGCCCGTGTTGTGCATGGCGATAACGTTGTGTGCCGCGTAGAGGTTTTCTCCGGCCTGCACAGCAATGGCGAGCTGATGATTAAGAGTCGCGGCAATGCACGCTGCACAGACGGTTCCCGCTACCCGATGCCGGAAGTCTCCTGTAAAGCAGGCACCAGCGATGTCGCCGAATGCAATGCCCGTTATGATGCAAAAACCGTCGTTCCACTGACGTTTAAGAAAGCAGGTGCCTGATCCTATGCTTGTAAATCTTTGCGACTATAAACAGAGCGTCACGCTTATTGCCAACAGCGGTGTGCAGTTCCTCGATTTCGGCCTGACCCCGCAGGACACCGCCAGCAACGGGCGTTTCGTGCGTAAAACCGCGAACGGCCCGCTTTTGCGCCTTGATTTCGACCTGGTTAACGGGCGTTATACCCTGCCCGGCACGGACGGCGGCCAGCCTGAGGTGGTCAAGCCTGAGACAACCATCGCGCTGCATCAGTCCCTGGCCGTGCTGGATGGCGTCTGGCTCCCCGTTCCGTTCCTGCGTTTCAATCCCCCGCGTACTTTTGTTGACGGCCCGGACAACTGGGCGCGCGTTCAGGTCCGCAAGCTGGAGACGCCGGACACCGCAGGCAACACCCATCGCGTCACCCTCGCCCTCGACAGCCAGATTGCGGAGCATGCCACCTCCGCGCTGTCGCCGGTGGAAAACGATATTCTTAACGGGACCCGCTTCGCGCTGGCCTGGCGCGATGCCGAAGTAGAAAATTTCCTCGACCAGACGTGGATAGATGGCTGGCTGCGCGAAGCGTTCACGCAGTACGCCTCGGACGTTGAACACCGTTCAGAACGCGATCTGCAGCAGGCCATGCGCAGCTTTGAGTATCAGGCACACTGGCTGAATGTGCTGACCATGCTTGGTGAACAGCTCACTGTGCCGGAAGTCAAATTTGTCACCCATACGCTCAGCACGCCTGCCATTCCGGTCGATTTGATCCTCGACGTGGGCAACACCCATACCTGCGGCGTGATTATTGAAGATCACGGCGACGCCAACGACGGTCTGCGCCAGACGGCCGAGTTGCAGGTGCGCTCTTTAAGCGAGCCGCAGTTCCTCAATGAGCCCCTGTTTACCAGCCGCCTGGAGTTCTCGGAAGCACGCTTTGGCAAACAGCACTTCTCGGTTGAAAGCGGTCGCGAGGATGCCTTCGTCTGGCCTTCTATTGTCCGGGTTGGCGATGAGGCGCGTAAGCTGGCCATGCAGCGTCTGGGGACTGAAGGTAACAGCGGTATCTCCAGCCCGCGTCGCTACCTGTGGGATGAGACGCCGGTGGTGCAGGACTGGCGTTTCAGCCAGATGAACAGCAAAACCCAACGCGAGCCGCTGGCAACCGCGTTCCCGCTGATGAACCTGATGAATGATGACGGCGAACCGCTGTTTACGCTGCCCCAGGACGAGCGTCTGCCGGTTTTCTCCCCGCAGTACAGCCGCAGCACCCTGATGACCCATATGCTTTGCGAGCTGCTGGCACAGGCGCTGGGCCAGATCAACAGCGTCGCCACGCGCTTGCGTCTGGGCTTCCCGGCGTCTCCGCGCCAGCTGCGCACGCTGATCCTCACGCTGCCCTCGGCGATGCCGAAGCAGGAGCGCGAGATCTTCCGTCGCCGCATGTTTGAAGCGATTGCCATCGTCTGGAAAGCGATGGGATGGCATCCGCAGGATGAAGACTTTGCCACCCGCAAGCAGCAGGATAAAAGCGTGGTGCCGGTGCCTGAGATCCAGATGGAGTGGGATGAAGCGAGCTGCGGGCAACTGGTCTGGCTTTACAACGAAGCGATCTCCCGTTTTGGTGGTCAGACGGAAGCCTTCTTCGCCTCCCTCGCCCGCCCGGATCGTGAACCCGAGCCTGGTGTCCAGCCGGGTCGCGCGCTGCGCGTCGCCTCTATCGACATTGGCGGCGGCACCACAGATATGGCGATCACCCACTATCAGCTGGATGACGGCTCCGGGAATAACATAAAAATCACGCCACAACTTCTCTTCCGCGAAGGGTTTAAAGTGGCTGGCGACGACACGCTGCTGGACGTTATCCAGCGCTATGTGTTGCCAGCCCTGCAAACGCAGTTGCAGAAGTCCGGCATTGCGGACGCGTCTCTGCTGATGGCGTCGTTGTTCGGTGACTCCGGGCGTATTGATACCCAGGCGGTATTGCGCCAGCAGACCGCACTTCAGCTCTTTATGCCGATCGGCCATGCGATCCTTGCCGCGTGGGAATCCAGCGACATTGACGATCCGCTGGCCGGTTTGCATGCCACCTTTGGCGATCTGCTGCCGCAGAAGCCGACCCGCAACGTGATGAACTACCTGCAGCAGGCTGTCGACCATGCCCTGCCTGCTGGCTCTGAAGCCTTCGACCTGTTTGCCGTGCCGCTGCATGTGAATTTCCGCGAAATGCAGGATGCGATGCTGGCAGGTCAATTCACGCTGGCCTCTCCGCTCCATGCGGTGTGCGAAGCGATCTCTCATTACAGCTGTGATATTTTGCTGATCACTGGTCGTCCGGGGTGCCTGCCGGGCGTGCAGGCGCTGATCCGCCATCTCCAGCCCGTGCCGGTCAATCGCATCGTATGGCTGGATAAATACCAGGTTCATGAGTGGTATCCGTTCAGCCAGCAGGGTCGCATCGGCAACCCGAAATCGACCGCCGCCGTGGGGGCCATGCTCTGCAGCCTGGCGCTCGATTTGCGTCTGCCGCGCTTTAACTTTAAGGCGGCCGATATTGGCGCCTACTCCACCGTGCGCTATCTGGGCGTGCTGGATAACACCGTTAACACGCTGCGTGAGGAGAACGTCTGGTATCAGGATATCGACCTGGATAAACCTGGCGCAAAACTCGACGCCCGCTTGCATTTCCCGCTGCGTGGGAACGTCACGCTTGGCTTCCGCCAGCTGGCGAACGCACGCTGGCCGGCGACGCCGCTGTACACCCTGAGTATCAACTCGGCGGAACTGGCCAAAGCGATTGCTGGCGACGGCGTGCTGAACGTGCGGCTTAAGCTCTGCGGAGGCAGCAAGCACGAAGGCCCGGAATCTTTCGAGCTAAGCGACGCCTGGCTGCAGGATGGAACCCCTGTCCCACCAGACGCCTTAACCTTCAAACTGAATACCCTGGCCGATCGCCGTCATAGCGGTAGCCACTACTGGATCGACAGCGGGAGTGTATACCTGAAATGAGTGCAACGATGACCACCACGCAGGCCTTAATCGGGTGGATTAACGAGACGCGCCTGCACGCCCCGGTGCTGGATAACGATGCCGACGCCCTGCTGGCCCGTATCAATGCGGCGCAGGCGCGGGAGCAGGCCATTGAACAGGCCCTGACCCGGCGGAGCAGCATTGGTCTGTATGGCCACTCCCAAAGCGCCAAAGCGCATCTGTTGCTGTCCCTGTGCGGCAACGGTAACGGGCGGCTGAACGTCACCCCCGGGCAACGCACGTTCGACTACTTCTCACATATCAACCCGGGACATGCCCTGACCAACATGGCACTGCGTTTCACCACTGAAAGCGCGGCAGTGGACGATGAGGCTTTCCCGCTACGTCTGAGCCTGGTCACCGAGGCCGAGCTGGTGCAGCTGTTTATTGCCCGCACCACCTTACACCCGCAGATCCGCGCCGTGGATAAGGCCGTTATCGAGACGCGCCTTGAGAAGTGGCGCGGCCTGCGTCAGCCGCAGGGTGTACCGGGCATAACGGCGCAGGAAGTGGGCGCGATTGCCCGCTTCTGGCAGAGCACGGTACCTGCCGCCAGACAGCAAATTGATGATGTGCTGTGGCATCAGTTTGCGCAACTGGTGCCATCGCTTGATCTCACCACCCGGGCCAGCGTCTGGTCGCTCTTGTGGGGTGAGCAACAGGAACTGACCCAGCAGTGGTTAAAGCTCGCCCATGTTCTGCACCAGACCAGCCACGCCAGCGAACTTGCCGCCCCGCTCAGCCTGCTGGTGGATAACTTTGGTCTGCCGGGCGAAGGCTTCCTGACCCATGGCACCTTTACCCTTCCGGACGCTCAGGAGACGCTGCTGCATCCCCTGAACAACGGCGAGATGCTTAATGCTATTAGCCTCCCCGTCGATGTACTGGCATTCCTGACGCGTGAACTGGTACTGCCTGTCGAGAGCAGCGCGCTGGATAACGTCGATATTATTGATATCCCGGTCTTTGCAGACAACAGCGCCGATCCGCTAAGCCAGGCCAAATGTCAGTGGCTGCTGGAACACTATCGCCAGCAGTTGCAGCCAGATGTGCTGGTTATCTGCAATGCGACCGCGCAGCACGACCAGACGGCAAAAAAAGCAAAGGTACTGATGAACTGGGTCAAAGAGACGCAGCCTGCGGAGGAATCAGCCCTGCCGGGTCTGGTGTGGGCGATTACGCCTCACGACGCGCGTTTTACCACCCGGCAGAATCTCGATGAAGCAGTCCAGCATCTGCTGGGTAAACCGGGCCTGCGCTGGGGCACGCTGCAGGCGCTGGACAGCCACAGCATGCAGCGCGTCATCGAGTGGCTGTCACAGGCCACGTTACCTGCCCAGCGACAGAAACGTCTCAACACGCTGAAAACGGCGCTGCGCCAGGAGCTGTCAGCTTTAATGCACAGCTATCTGACACCACTGGTTGAGGAGCCTGCAGCAAGACGAACTCAGGCCGAGAACATGGTTCGTACCCTGCAAAGCAGCGCTGCCCGCCACGGCGAATTGCTCGAAGGGCTTCTGCCTCCGCTTAAAGCCTTCGAAACGCTTCTGGCCGTCCAGCAACCGCGCGAGGAGCAGGTCAACGGTCTGTTTACGGATACCATCGATCTGTTTGCCGATAATGCGCAGGAAAGTGCCAGCACGTTCCAGACAAAAGATAAAGCGCGCCTGGCGCATAAAGTGTGGATGAACCATTTGCGTCAGTGGAGTCGTAATGACGCAGCGGCCACACGCCTGGGTCTTGAGCCTGCGGTGTTACAGCAAATTGCCGAGGTTCTGGTGGTCGCCAGCTACCGTCTTAACCTGCCTCAGCAGCTTCAGCGTATTGTCGAAACCGACAAGAGCAGCGCCGCACAGCTGCATGCGGTGATAGGTAATTTCGTTGGCTGGCTGGGTTACGACCAGACGCCTGTTGCTGAACGTCCGGCAAGCCGCATCCGTAAGGGGCAGGCAATCTTTGTTACGCCCGTGGTTAGCAGCGCCGCGCCGCGCCTGACGCGCCTGGGGGAACAGCCTGTCCATGCGGCCACCGCATACGTTTACGACTGGCTGGTTGCCCTCTATAGCCGGGCAATAGAGAACATTGATTATCAGCACCCTCATGATGTTCAGCCTGACGCACGTCGGGCACTTCGGGCTTTAATCATGTAGCAGCCTTTGTTGCCGGGTGGCGCTGCGCTTACCCGGCCAACATTCCGCAACGATAATCACGCCGACATACACTCCGCTAACGTCTGCGCCAGTGCCGACGGGTTTTCCCACGACATGGAGTGCCCCGCAGCAGGGATGATTTTGACCTCAACGCCCTTCTGATTCAGGCGCTCCACATCGTCATCCGGCAAAGAGAGCTCGCCGAAAATCAACGTCACCGGGCAAGGCAGCGACAGAAATTGCGTTTGCCAGTCTGGCTCAACGCCCGCCACCAGGCTCGATGCGCCGCGCCAGACAGCATAAGGTGCATTACTTTGGAGGCACCCGGCCCACGCCGTTTTTTCTGCACAGAGCATGGCCTGATATCCCTGTTCCAGAAACTGCTGTTCCGTTTGTGCGGCAATCGAGCGGCTGAACATCCCACCCCCGGCATGAAAATTGGGTTCCGACACCATCAGCCCTTTAACACGCGATGCCAGCAGCCCCGCCGCTTCAATGGCGATGCTGCCGCCCATGCTGTGACCGTACAGCCAGAAGGCATCGAGCTTGAGATGATCCATCAGTTCAGCCACAACGCGGGCCTGATCGGTAGTTTTGTAGCTGTAGTGCTCAGGCTTATCGCTGTAACCGCTGCCGGGTAAATCGATGAGAATCGTTCTGCCCCCGCCAAACTGAGGGTCACGAACGACGCGGGGATATTCATAGGACGAGGCGCAGCCCAATCCGTGGATGAATACGACGGGATCGCCGGTGCCGGGCAAATCATGCCAGCGCACGGTGCAACCCGCATGTTGCGAGTAAAAACTGTTCATAAGCACTCTTTTTACGATACACTGTTTATTTATACAGTTATCGTGACGGGAATGCCATGTTCATCGTTTAAAAATGGAAGCGTGCTTCAGAAAAGCGAGACCAGCAGCGCAACGGGGAAGCTCATCGGCCAGGTCGACCCTACCAGAAACGCGCTGAGCAGGCGGATGCGTTTACGATCTTTAGACAGGAACCAGGTGATTAATGCGCAGATAGAAGCCATGATTGCGTAAAAAACCAACATCTTTTGATACAACGTCATTCTGTATTCCAGAGCCGAAAAAATAACCGCACGCAATATGCGTCATATGTTGATACAGATCAAGTTTTTTCGTTACACAATAACCACTTAAATATTAAGGCTAATAACAAATGAGTATATTGCGTTACAACTATGCCCTGACAAGGATCCGTCTTCGAAAACCATGCATGACAAGATCAAGATTGCAGTTGACTCTTTAATCGCTCTGGCTTCGATGCCCGTGGTTATCTTCAGGTAACAAAAAACCCCGCTTGAGCGAGGTTTGGCATCTTTTCAATGGTGAATTAAAAAGGAAGCATTGCGCGGATTTCAGTGTGCCAATTATGAAAGGCAGGTAGGTCATCTAATAACCAGAAGCCTAAACCAAGTACTGCAGCACTCATCATCATTTGAGCAATAACGTTAAACCAGTATTCAATAGGTTTAGTGTCTTTGTGGATATATTCCTTTCGCATCGTTCCCTTGAAGGTTTTAGTGTAGACACCTCGTCGCAAAAAGATAATCGACTGAACAAGCATAAAGGGGCAGGTCAGAAAAATTGCACATACCGTGAACCAATATTGAAATCCCATTACCTGTCATTCCAGTTGCCGTTTGGGGCCATTATTACACATATTTATCCAATTCCAGTCAGGATGGCATAATCATCAACCAGGCAGCTCTGCTGAGCACTAATTTTAACCCCAATGGCCAAAAAGTAAGCAACTGCAATATATTTTCAATATATTACAGCCGCTTAACTGCATATTAGTGTTTTATCATCACATGCCGGACAACGGTATAATCCTCAAGCCCATATACCGACATATCTCTCCCATAACCGGATAACTTCATGCCGCCGTGTGGCATTTCGCTTACCAGCATAAAATGGGTATTCACCCAGGTGCAGCCGTATTGCAGACGCGCACTCAGCCGGTGAGCTCGCCCCACATCCCGGGTCCAGACGGACGAGGCCAGGCCATATTGTGAATCGTTAGCCCAGGCCAGCACCTGGTCTTCGTCGTCAAATTCAGTGACGCTCACCACCGGGCCAAAGACTTCACGTTGCACAATGGCATCTTCCTGTTTTGCCCCGGCCAGCAGGGTTGGCTGGAAGTAGTAACCCGCCCCCTCTTTTTTACTGCCGCCCGTCACCACGCGGATATGGCTGAGCGCTTTGGCCTCGTCCACAGCCTGACAGACGCGCGACAGATGCGCTTGCGAGCTCAGTGGCCCCAGTTCGGTAGAGGCCTCTTCCGGCGCCCCCATCTTCAGGCTGGCCACCGCTGCGCCCAGTTTTTCCACCAGCGCAGCATAAATGCCCTTCTGGGCATAAATCCGGCAGGCCGCAGTGCAGTCCTGCCCGGCATTGTAGAAACCAAACGTCCGCACGCCCTCGACGACCGCATCCAGATCGGCGTCATCAAAGACGATAACCGGCGCCTTGCCGCCCAGCTCCATGTGGGTACGTTTTATGGATGAGGCGGTATGGCCAATGATGTGCTCCCCGGTAGCAATTGAGCCGGTGAGTGACACCATGCGCACTTTCTCATGCCCGGTCAGCGGATCGCCTACCGTTTTTCCGCGCCCGAACAGCACGTTCAGCACGCCAGCCGGGAAAATATCCTTCGCCAGTTCGGCCAGTTTTAAGGCGGTCAGCGGCGTAATCTCAGAAGGCTTGATGACCACGCAGTTCCCGGCGGCCAGTGCCGGTGCCAGCTTCCACGCCGCCATCATCAGCGGGTAGTTCCAGGGGGCGATGGAGGCGACAACCCCGACCGGATCGCGGCGGATCATCGAAGTATGCCCGTCCAGATACTCACCCGCCGCCAGTCCGTTCAGGCAGCGGGCCGCGCCAGCAAAGAACCGAAACACATCGACCACCGCGGGGATCTCATCGCCCAGCGCGCAGTGCAGCGGCTTACCGCAGTTCAGGGATTCGAGTCTGGCAAACTCGTCGGCATGCGCTTCAATAACGTCAGCCAGTTTCAGCAGGCATTCGGCACGCGTTTTGGGCGTGGTTTGCCCCCACTGTGCGAACGCCCGATCGGCTGCCTGCACGGCCGCGTCGACCTGCGCGGCTGACGCTTCAGCAATCTCCAGCAGAACCTCTCCGGTGGCAGGGTTATAGACCGGCTGTTTTTCCCCCTCGCCGCTCACCAGTTCACCATTAATCAGCAGTCGTTTTTGCATAGCATTGTCCCGTTGAAATCAATGTTATTTCCCGCTCCCGGCGCTGTTCTCGCCGTCGCGGGTTAGCCACCAGGCTCCCAGAATGGGGAAGGTTGTCACCAGCATCGCCAGCAGTGCGACCACGTTGGTGACCGGCACGTCACGCGGACGTCCGAGCTGGTTAAGCAACCACAGCGGTAACGTGCGCTCGTGTCCCGCGGTAAAGGTTGTAACGATAATTTCGTCAAACGACAGAGCAAACGCCAGCATGCCCCCGGCCAGCAGCGCCGACCCAAGATTGGGCAGGACCACGTAACGGAAGGTTTGCCAGCCATCGGCCCCTAAATCCATCGACGCTTCAACCAGGCTCCAGGAGGTGCGTCGGAACCGGGCAATCACATTGTTAAACACCACCACCACGCAGAACGTGGCGTGCCCGACAACGATGGTAAAAAAACCAGGCTCCAGATTGATGGTTTTGAAAGCGGTCAGCAGCGCCAGACCGGTGATGATGCCCGGCAGCGCTATCGGTAACAGCAGCAACAGCGAAATGGCGTTTTTGCCAAAAAACGCGCTACGCCACAGCGCCGCTGCAGCAAGCGTGCCAAGTACCAGGGCAATAGCCGTCGATAACGTCGCAATTTTAAGTGACAACGTCACGGAATCGATGATGTCGCCACGCCCCGCCGCCACACTAAACCACTTCAACGTCAGCCCCTGCGGCGGGAAGCTGAAGGCCGCGTCCTCAGTATTAAAAGCGTAGATGGCAATAATCAGCAGGGGGAAATGGAGGAAGATCACCCCGCCCCAGGCGGCCACTTTCAGGAACAACGGTGCGCGTTCAGAGTGCATCGAATGCCCCCAGACGTTTCACGAACGCCAGATAAAGCGAGATAAGCACAATCGGCACCAGGGTGAAGGCGGCAGCCATGGGCATATTGCCGATGGCCCCCTGCTGGGCATAGACCATATTGCCAATGAAATAGCCCGGCGGCCCTACCAGTTGTGGCACGATAAAATCACCGAGCGTCAGAGAGAAGGTAAATATCGAGCCCGCCGCGATACCCGGGATCGCCAGCGGCAGAACAACATAACGAAAGGTCTGACGCGGACGCGCGCCGAGATCGGCAGAGGCCTGCAACAACGAGGCAGGCAGCCGTTCCAGCGCCGCCTGCACGGGCAGGATCATAAACGGCAGCCAGATGTAGACAAAGACCAGAAACCGCCCCAGCCCGGAGGTCGATAACGTGTTCCCGCCAATCGCCGGGAGCGTCAGAACAGAGACCAGAATCGGCTCCAGCCCCAGATGGCTGAGAAACCACTGCGCCACGCCATCTTTCGCCAGCAGTAGCGTCCACGCGTACGCTTTGACGATATAGCTCGCCCACATCGGTAGCATAACGGCAATATAGAAGAACGCTTTCCATTTGCCGCTGGTGTAACGCGCCATGTACCAGGCCATCGGGAAGGCCAGAATGGCGCTGGCGAGGGTGACCGCAATCGCCATCACCAGCGTACGGATAATAATGTCGTAGTTTGCCGGGTTAAAAAGTGC
Source organism: Enterobacter cloacae subsp. cloacae ATCC 13047 (assembly GCF_000025565.1). Taxonomy (NCBI): domain Bacteria; kingdom Pseudomonadati; phylum Pseudomonadota; class Gammaproteobacteria; order Enterobacterales; family Enterobacteriaceae; genus Enterobacter; species Enterobacter cloacae. The sequence goes on along the minus strand of NC_014121.1, from coordinate 1,876,931 downwards.
CTGAATGTTCGCCAGCGTCAGGTCCGGCGTAACCGACATGGTGAAGTCATCAAAGGTATAAAAGCCCTGCCACAGCAGCGTAAGGAGCGATCCCAGATAGACGATGCCAAACCACATTAGCGGTGCCAGCAGAAGCAGGAATATCCCCAGCGACGGTTTGCGCCAGAAGTGCGCGGTCATGCGGCTTAGGGTACCGCGCGGTGCGGGAGGATGTAAGACGCTCATCGCCATTTCACCCTTCCTCATGCAGGCGGATCATGGCGTCGCGCGACCATGACGCCAGCACCGCCTGCCCCGGCTCAACGCCGGTGTGCAGTGTGTCCGCGCTGAGATTGGCCTGGCTCACCAGCAGTTTTGCCCCCCCGGCAAGTTTCAGCTCCAGGCGCGTTGCCGCACCCTGATACTGGACAGCCTGCACCACGCCTTCAACCTGTACCTCACCGCTCTCATTGAGTCGGATATGTTCCGGTCGAAGCGAATAAGCGCCCTGCATGCCGCACACTTTCTGCGCCAGTGCCGCATCGAAAACGTTCGAGGTGCCGACAAAGCTGGCCACGAACGGCGTACGTGGCCGCATGTATAGCTCACGCGGGGTATCCACCTGCTCAATGCGTCCGTTGTTGAAAACGGCGACCCGGTCGGACATTGACAGGGCTTCCCCCTGATCGTGGGTCACAAAAATAAAGGTGATCCCGAGTGCCTGTTGAAGTTTTTTCAGCTCGACCTGCATCTGTTCACGCAGTTTCAGATCGAGCGCGCCCAGCGGTTCATCCAGCAACAGCACGCGGGGTTCATTGACCAGCGCACGCGCAATGGCAACGCGCTGACGCTGGCCGCCAGAAAGCTGCGACGGCTTGCGTGCAATGGCAAAGCTCAGCCCGACCTTTTCCAGCGCCTCCTGCGCCAGTGCATGGCGTTTTTCTTGTCGATGCCTTTGACCATCAGCCCGTAAGCGACGTTATCGAGAATCGACATATGCGGAAACAGCGCGTAGTCCTGGAACACCGTATTGACGTCTCGCTCCCACGGAGGAAGCTCACTCGCTTCTTTACCGAAGATTGTGATTGTCCCGCCGGAGAGTTGTTCAAAACCGGCGATCAGCCGCAGGCAGGTGGTTTTGCCGGAGCCCGACGGCCCCAGCATGGAGAAAAACTCCCCGTCACGAATGGCAATGCTCACCCCATCCACCGCCCGTACGTCGCCGTACAGACGGGAAACGTCATTAAACTCTACCGCGTACGTCATGTTCTGCTCCCGGATGATTAACGGCCACCCATGATGGCGATGTAATCCTGCGTCCAGCGGCTGTAAGGCACATATTTGCCGCCTTCGGCGATCGGGGTTTTCCAGAACTTGATTTTGTCAAAGGCGTCGTAACCGTTGGTTTCACAGCCTTTCTCACCCAGCAGCGTACTGGCCTTACACCCTTGCGCCACCACCGGCAGAGAGCCAAACCACGCCGCCAGATCGCCCTGCACTTTTGGCGTCAGCGACCAGTTCATCCATTTGTAAGCACACATCGGGTGTTTTGCCTGCGCGTGAAGCATAGTGGTGTCTGCCCAGCCCGTGACGCCCTCTTTCGGGAAGACGGTCGCGATCGGCTGGTTTTCGGCTTTCAGGGCATTCGCCTGGTATGGCCAGGCGCTGGACGCCACCACGCCTTCATTCTTAAAGTCACTCATCTGTACGGTGGTGTCATGCCAGTAGCGGTGGATCAGGGCGTGCTGATCGCGTAGCACTTTCAGAACCGCAGCGTACTGTTCTTCCGTCAGCTGGTAGGGGTCGTTAATACCCAACTGGGGTTGAGTGGCCTTCACAAACAGCGCCGCATCGGCAATGTAAATCGGACCATCATAGGCCTGCACGCGTCCCTGGTTGGTTTTACCGTCCGGTAAGTCCTGTTTTACAAACACTACGCTCCAGCTGTCCGGCGGTGTCGGGAAGGTTTTGGTGTTGTACATCAGCAGGTTTGGCCCCCACTGATACGGCGTGCCGTAGACGCTGCCGCCCACGTTAAACCATTCACCTTTAACGAGGCGCGGGTCGAGGGTTTTCCAGTTGGGGATGAGTTCCGGGTTAATCGGCTGAACGCGTTTGCCCATAATCAGACGGAGCGACGCATCTCCGGACGCGGTGACCAGGTCATACCCGCCTTTCGCCATCAGGCTCACCATCTCGTCCGACGTGGCGGCGGTTTTGACGTTTACCGCACAGCCGGTCTCTTTTTCAAACTGGGTTACCCAGTCATAGTTTTTATCCGTTTGTCCCCGCTCGATGTAACCCGGCCAGGCAATAATATCCAGCCGACCCTCTCCGTCGCTAATCGCTTTCGGTGGCTCGGCGGCTTGCGCGGTCATTATGGCCATACCAAGCGCACACAGGCTGCTGCGGGCAAATTTTTTGCTCATAAACATTACTCCAGTCGCAATGAAAATTTAGCGGCAGCCGTGCCGTAAAAATATCTCCCTCATTAAACGTAGACCGCGCAAATGCCCCGCACCGTGCGGCTTAAGGAAATTTCATCAAGGTGTGACCGAGGGCGCATTCCCCGTTAACTGGATTATAGACAAGGGGTTAGGCGTGAGAGGTGGTATGCAGATTTCGTATGATGCGACGCGGCAAAATGGTCGCCGCGGCGGCAAAAAGATAAGCAATGATTATTTAGCGAGAGACCGGAATCGTTATTTCAACATGCTGCTGATTAATTTCCCTAACTGAATAACGGCTTGCTCTTCCCGCTCTCCCCATTCCCAGGAGGTATTAAAACGGAAAAAAGGTGTCCAGACATCTGAGGTAGAAAACATCTTGCCTGGGGCAATACTGATGTGATGGCGTAAAGCCTGTTCGCTTAACAGCCCTGCATCCAGCTGTGCCGGAAGCTCCAGCCACAAAAAGTAGCCGCTATCGTTATGATGGATTTTGACGCCCGGCGGCATATGGCGCAAAAGTGACTGCCACGCCTGCTGTTTACGCTCGGCCAGCGTACGTCGCAGACGGCGAAGATGGGCGTCGTAGCGTTTGGTCGCCAGGTAATCCACCAGCGCCAGCTGCATCGGGGAGCTGGTAGAGAGCGTGCTCATCAGCTGAAGCTGCTGAATGCGCCGCGCATGTTTACCCGCCGCTACCCAGCCGATGCGAAAACCGGCCACCAGACATTTCGAAAACGAGGAGCAGTGCAGCGTCATGTCCTGACGATCCCATGCTTTCGCCGGGAGCGGCTTTTCACGGCCAAAATAGAGTTCGCTGTAGACATCATCTTCAATCAGCGTGACGTTGTGCCTCGTCAGCAGCGCCACAAGCTGCGCTTTTTTCTCCGGGCTGAGCGTAAAGCCAAGCGGATTTTGACTGTTGGTCATTATCCAGCAGGCCTTGACCGGGTAGTCATTCAGCGCCTGTTCAAGCGCATTGAGATCGATTCCCTCGCGCACGTCCGTCGCAATCGACAGGGCCTTCAACTTCAGACGTTCCAGCGCCTGCAGCGCGCCGTAGAAACAGGGGTTTTCGACAATCACCCAGTCCCCCGGCTCGGTCACCGCCTGGAGACTCAAGTTCAGCGCTTCGAGCGCGCCTGCGGTGATCACGATCTCCTCCGGTGAGATGTTCATCCCCTGCTGTGCATAGCGGCGGGCAATGGCGTGGCGCAAATCGACATTACCCGGCGGCAGGTTTTCAATCACGCTCATCGCCGTCGCGGTTTTGCTGACGTTCGCCAGCGAGCGGTTGAGTTGCTGAAGCGGGAAAAGACGCGGGTCGGGAAAGGCGGAAGCGAAAGGAACAACCGACGGGTCGCGGCTGGCCTGCAGAACGTCGAAGATATAGGTGTTGATGTCCACCGCTTCGTCGCGCATGACCTGTGCAGGTGGCGCTGGCTGTTGTGTGGTCGGGCGCGAGGCAACGTAATAGCCCGACTGCGGTCTGGCGACAATGCGCCCCTGACTTTCCAGCATCTGATACGCGTGGCCCACGGTCATAAAACTCATGCCGCTGCTCGCCACCTGCTCTCGCAGAGAAGGCAGCTTATCGCCCGGCAACCATACGCCAAGCTCAATCTGCGAGATAATTTGTTGCGCCAGACGCTGGTATTTTTTCATCAGATTCTCCTTATTGCGGACAGTGTATATCAGCAGGAGAAAAAGAGAAGATTTTGCTAACTGTTATGGTTTATGAAATGAATTACTTACGGTACTCGGTCACATGATTGTGTGCGAGAAGCTCCGCGGCCAGATGGTCGAGCGTAATCATTGGCGATTTGCAAAAGATGCATTTTGCGCCGAAGGGATTTTTCTCAGACACATCAAAGGCTGAAGTACGGTACTGCGAGCCATGACAGCATGGGCAGCGAAAATGGATATAAGAAGTCATAGGATTCTCCTGTAAACGTAAAAACGTAAATTACTCATGAGCCGATCAGGCGATAATGGTTTGAAACAAAACTAATCGGAATGTAGATAAAGACCCAAGAGAGGCTGCGGAGAGGCACAACGTGATGAGAACTGCTTTATAAAACTACGTCAGATATTTATTTGGACTCAAAACCAGAAGACCATTAACGCACGGTGCCGACGACAAAGCAAGCGGTTTAATGCATAAAATTCATTAAAAAAATATTTTTATGCCCTATAAGTAAGTATATCAGATGGCAAAAGCGGGAGCTTTTTGCCAACTGTTATGGTTAAATTTCGCGTTTCTGCGTCTGATAGTCCGATCTGCGCCTCTGTACCATAACAGCACACCGTTTGACATTGAGGCTGTGCATGTTTGGTTTAGATGCTTTTCACCTTGCACGGATACAGTTTGCCTTTACCGTATCCTTCCACATTATTTTCCCGGCAATCACTATCGGCCTGGCAAGCTATCTTGCTGTGCTTGAAGGGCTGTGGCTGAAAACAAAAAATCCGGTCTGGCGATCGCTGTACCACTTCTGGTCCAGGATTTTTGCCGTTAACTTTGGCATGGGCGTGGTCTCCGGGCTGGTGATGGCGTATCAGTTTGGCACTAACTGGAGTGGATTTTCGCAGTTTGCGGGCAGCATTACCGGCCCACTTCTGACCTATGAAGTGCTAACCGCCTTTTTCCTTGAGGCCGGATTCCTCGGCGTGATGCTGTTCGGCTGGAATAAAGTCGGGCCTGGGCTGCACTTCTTCGCCACCTGTATGGTGGCGCTGGGGACAATTATCTCCACCTTCTGGATCCTCTCCTCCAATAGCTGGATGCAGACCCCACAGGGCTATGAGATCGTCAACGGGCAGGTCGTCCCGGTAGACTGGTTTGCCGTGGTCTTTAACCCCTCCTTCCCTTATCGTCTGCTGCATATGTCGATAGCCGCCTTCCTCAGTAGCGCCCTGTTTGTTGGCGCATCGGCGGCATGGCATCTGCTGCGCGGAAACAATACGCCTGCCATCCGCGCTATGTTTTCTATGGCGCTGTGGATGACCCTGATTGTGGCCCCCATCCAGGCAATGGTCGGTGATATGCATGGGCTGAATACCTTAAAGCATCAGCCTGCCAAAATCGCCGCCATTGAGGGGCACTGGGAAAACCCACCGGGGGAACCTACCCCGCTACTGCTGTTTGGCTGGCCAGATATGGAACTGGAGCGCACCCGCTTTGGCCTTAAGATCCCCGCTCTTGGCAGCCTTATCCTGACGCACAGTCTGGATAAACAGGTTCCGGCGCTCAAGGAGTTCCCGAAGGAAGATCGTCCAAATTCCACCATTGTCTTCTGGTCTTTCCGCATTATGGCGGGCTTAGGCATGCTGATGCTGCTGCTCGGCGTGGTGGCGCTCTGGTTGCGTTATAAAAAGCGCGTTTACACCTCGCGCCCCTTCCTGTGGTTTGCCCTGCTGATGGGGCCTTCAGGGTTGATCGCCATACTGGCCGGATGGGTGACCACCGAAGTAGGACGCCAGCCGTGGATCGTCTATGGGCTTCAACGTACCCGGGATGCGGTATCCGCTCATGGCGATCTGCATATGAGCGTCAGTTTGCTGGCTTTCTTCGTCGTTTACACCTCGGTCTTCGGCGTCGGTTACAGCTATATGGTGCGCCTGATTAAAAAAGGGCCGCAGCCTCACGAATCGTTCGCCACCGAGGCCGATGGACGTCCGGCACGCCCGCTTTCCGCAGTTACCACTGGCAATAAGGAGCAGCCATAATGGGTATCGATCTTTCCATTATCTGGTTTGTCATCATCGTCTTCGCGACGCTGATGTATATCGTGATGGACGGTTTTGATCTGGGGATCGGCATTCTGTTCCCGATGACGCAAAACCCGGACGATCGCGATGTGATGGTCAACAGCGTCGCCCCGGTCTGGGACGGGAATGAAACCTGGCTGGTGCTGGGTGGCGCTGCCCTCTTCGGTGCCTTTCCGCTGGCCTACGCGGTGATTATCGATGCCCTTACCATTCCGCTGACATTAATGCTGATCGGTCTTATTTTTCGTGGCGTGGCGTTTGAGTTTCGTTTTAAAGCAACGCCAGCGCACCGTCCGTTCTGGGATAAAGCCTTTATTGGCGGTTCACTTCTGGCGACGTTTACCCAGGGCATCACGGTGGGTGCCGTCATAAACGGGTTTGCCGTCACCGGGCGTGCCTATACCGGCGGTCCCTTTGACTGGTTTACCGCGTTTAACCTGTTCTGTGGCGCGGGTCTGGTGGTGGCCTATGCGCTGCTGGGCGCCACCTGGCTGGTGATGAAAAGTGAAAATGCCCTGCAACAGCGGATGCGCGAAGTTTCTAAAACGCTCTTAATTGTGCTGCTGGCCGTTATCGCGGCGATCAGTCTCTGGACCCCGCTGGCGCACCCGGCCATCGCCGCGCGCTGGTTTACGCTGCCGAACCTGTTTTACCTGTTGCCGGTTCCGGCTCTGGTCGTCCTGCTGAGTCTGTATCTGTGGCGCTGCCTGAATAATCGGCAAAGCCATAACCGGCCATTTATCCTGACGCTGGGGCTTATTTTTCTCGGCTTTAGCGGGCTTGGGATCAGCATCTGGCCGCATATTATTCCACCGTCGATCACCCTCTGGCAGGCGGCCGCGCCGACACAAAGTCAGGGCTTTATGCTGGTAGGTGCGTTATTGATCATTCCCGTGATTCTGGTCTACACCTTCTGGAGTTATTACGTATTTCGCGGAAAAGTACATCATGGGGAGGGTTATCACTGATGCAACAGCCTGTCTGGAAACGATTGCTGTGGCTGGCCATTATCTGGGGCGGCAGCGTACTGGCGCTGGCAGCTGTCAGTATGTTCTTCCGCATGCTGATGACGGCCGCCGGGTTTAAATCTCACTGATCTTGTCCCGGGCAACCGCTGCGTTGCCCGGTCTTCTTCCCGCACTTTCAGATAAACCCCATTAACGCACGCCAGCGTATCGTTACACTGGTAAATGATTCACAGTATTTATAGTTCGAGAAGAAAAATGAAAAAACTCATTGCGTTAAGTGTTATCAGTCTTGTCCTCTCCGGCTGCGTTAATCCGGGTAAAGCGTCTGTTCAGCCGGAGCAGCTTAAGAACCACCGCTTTGTGCTGGAAAATGTGGACGGGAAAGCCGTGAAGGCCACGACAACGCAACCTGAGATCAGTTTTAGCGCGTTGCCCGATATCAGCCTGGTTAATAACATCAGCATTTCCGGCGTGATGTGTAACCGCTTCAACGGACAGGGAAAATTGTCCGAAGGGGAACTTAAGGTTAAAGGGCTGGCGATGACGCGCAAACTCTGTACCGAACCACAATTGAACGAGCTGGATCAGGCCATCGGCGACATGCTGCGCAAAGGAGCGCAGGTCGACCTGACTGAAGACCAGTTAACGCTGGCGACAGCCGACAAAACGCTGATGTTTAAACGCGCTGAATAATCAGTAGCTACCGCAGGATCCAACGGCAAGCGACTGTTCACTGCAGCGTTTGCCGTTTGGCAAGGCGCACATCCCGATCGCAGAGCCATCGAGCTGGCGGGCAACCGACAGTGAGCCACCAATCATCGCGCAGTTGGCTTGTCCAGAACTGGACATCGCGGCTTTCATTCCCGGCGTTACGTGTGCCGCCGTGGCCTGCTGAACAGGTTCGTTACTACAGGCCGACAGCAATAACGCGGCACACCCTACCCAAAACGCTGAACGCATGCTCTCTCTCCCCCATGAATAATGCGAAACCTATGCATAATAGGCATCACATCCCGTGCCGTCGAGAGCAGAAGTGCGTATTTATGCGCTGCTGAAACAATTTCTCGCAATTTTTTTGGATATTGTTGAACCTGAAGCTGTTGGCAGTATATTACTGCTTTGCTCTTTGGGATTGCGTTAACAGGCTGGTTCATAAGGATAATAATCAATGCCAATTTACAATAAGTCGTTTTGCATAGCCGTACTCGCGCTGTGTTCTTTTCATGCCCGGGCTGAGCAGTGCTCACCCGAAAGCGTAAACAAAAATAAAACCAATAATTTCATTCTACTGCAACAGCAAATTAATGGAGCAATACCTAAAACGATTGAGACCAGGATTGAGAGTCCGGACGGTTACATCCGTACAACAATAAATGCGAGTTATAACCGCTGTGGCGAACTTCTTGGCGGCAGTATGCTGGAGGTAAAAACAGCAACCTATCCTCAATCTGTTCTTGTGATTACCAGTGCGATAAAACTCAGTAAAGCGGACTACGGCTGGCGCATCCTTGTCGATGGCAAAGGCATCGGAACGGACAAGCGCAACCAAAAATCGACACTGTTATTCCGTCATAATGTTGAAGGTATGTATTTGCTAAACAAAAAAGGGATTATCAGTAAAGCAGTTAACCGCGGCATCATTACTGCCACAACGCCGGGGGAGAAAGATCGAACCAGCATGGGCACCATTCTGTATACCCTCAATACAACAGGGGCTCTTACCCGTTCAGAAAACAAAAGTAACCTGGCGATTGAGAATTACCGCACGGAGTACGAGTACGACACGCATCATCGCCTGACAAAAAGGTACACACCTAACGTCGTGGATGAGTATGTTTACGATGATGCAGGTCGCCAGCTGACCTGGACGAACACCGAGACCTATTACACTATCGAAAAAACGGTGAATACCTGTAAGGAATGGGACACTAACGGGGAATGTATCCAGGCGGATATCGACATCACTATCTCCTCACCAGATAACGACAAAGGCAAGGCTTTTGAGTACAAACATAAAGCAGCCATGACAGCGACTTATGAATACTGGAACTGAATTATTTAAGATTTAGAAGGGTTTTTCGCCAAAAGTTTGATCTACTCATTGATGGTGAGAATACCGAGGACACAAATGCGAAAATCGCAAAATCCGGCCTTTGCTAAAATAAGGGAATAATATTCAGGGTCTGACCAGATTTACGGACCCCTCTTTTTTTGCGCAATGTAAGGGTGTCGTCCTATGCAAACTATTGACGGTAATGGTGCAGTCGCGTCAGTCGCGTTTCGCACCAGCGAAGTTATCGCCATCTACCCGATTACGCCAAGCTCTACAATGGCCGAACAGGCAGATGCCTGGGCAGGAAACGGGTTAAAAAATGTCTGGGGCGATGTCCCGAGAGTCGTCGAAATGCAGTCCGAAGCGGGTGCGATTGCCGCGGTGCATGGTGCGCTACAGACGGGGGCGCTCTCCACATCGTTCACCTCCTCGCAGGGATTGCTGCTGATGATCCCGACGCTGTACAAACTGGCCGGTCAACTTACCCCGTTTGTCCTGCACGTCGCGGCACGAACCGTTGCTACCCACGCGCTCTCCATTTTTGGCGATCACTCCGACGTGATGGCCGTGCGTCAGACCGGCTGCGCCATGCTGTGCGCCAGCAGCGTCCAGGAGGCCCAGGATTTCGCGTTAATTTCCCATATCGCGACGCTGAAAAGCCGCGTGCCGTTTATTCACTTCTTTGATGGTTTCCGCACCTCCCACGAAATCAACAAAATCGTGCCGCTGGCAGATGCCACCCTTCTCTCGCTTCTGCCGCAGGCGGACATTGATGCCCATCGCGCCCGCGCACTCAACCCGGAACATCCGGTGATCCGCGGGACATCGGCCAACCCGGATACTTACTTCCAGTCCCGCGAGGCGACGAACCCGTGGTACAACGCGGTGTACAACCATGTGGAACAGGCGATGAACGATTTCGCTGCCGCCACCGGACGGGAATATAAACCGTTTGAATATTATGGCCATCCACAGGCGGAACGCGTGATTGTGCTGATGGGTTCAGCCATTGGCACCTGTGAAGAAGTCGTGGATGAACTGCTGACGCGCGGCGAGAAAGTTGGGGTGTTGAAAGTTCGCCTCTTCCGCCCGTTCTCAGCGAAACATCTGCTCTCTGCGCTGCCGGAGAGCGCACGAAGCGTGGCCGTGCTCGATCGTACCAAAGAGCCTGGCGCACACGCAGAACCGCTGTATCTGGACGTCATGACCGCACTGGCGGAAGCCTTCAGTAACGGCGAGCGCGAAACGCTGCCGCGTGTCATTGGCGGACGTTATGGTTTGTCATCCAAAGAGTTCGGTCCGGATTGCGTGCTGGCGGTGTTTAATGAGCTGAATGAAACGAAGCCGAAGCCTCGCTTTACGGTCGGTATTTATGACGATGTCACTCATCTCTCACTGGCCTTGCCGGAAAACACCCTGCCCTCCGGCGCGAAACTTGAGGCGCTGTTCTACGGTCTGGGCAGCGACGGCAGCGTTTCGGCAACCAAGAATAACATCAAGATCATCGGTAATTCCACACCGTGGTATGCACAGGGTTATTTCGTCTATGACTCCAAGAAAGCCGGCGGGCTGACCGTGTCCCATCTGCGCGTCAGCGAACACCCTATCCGCTCGGCGTATCTCATTTCGCAGGCTGATTTTGTCGGCTGTCACCAGCTGCAGTTTATCGATAAATACCAGATGGCCGAACGTCTCAAACCTGGCGGTATTTTCCTGCTCAACACGCCGTACAGTGCGGATGAGGTCTGGGCGCGTCTGCCGCAGGAAGTGCAGGCGGTGCTTAATCAGAAAAAAGCGCGTCTTTTTGTCATCAACGCAGCGAAGATCGCCCGCGAATGTGGTCTTGCCGCGCGCATCAACACCGTCATGCAGATGGCGTTCTTCCACCTGACAAACATTCTGCCGGGTGACAGCGCCTTAATGGAACTGCAGGGCGCGATCGCCAAAAGTTACAGCAGTAAAGGCCAGGAATTGGTTGAACGCAACTGGCAGGCACTGGCGCTGGCGCGCGAGTCGCTGTCTGGAGTACCGCTCCAGCCGGTGAATGCCAGCAGCCCGAACCGTCCTCCGGTGGTTTCTGATGCGGCTCCAGATTTTGTTAAAACCGTAACGGCGGCCATGCTGGCGGGGCTGGGCGATGCCCTTCCCGTCTCCGCCCTGCCGCCGGATGGCACCTGGCCGATGGGCACCACCCGCTGGGAAAAACGCAACATCGCCGAAGAGATCCCAATCTGGAAGGAAGAGCTGTGTACCCAGTGCAATCACTGTGTGGCAGCGTGCCCGCACTCTGCCATCCGGGCCAAAGTCGTTTCTCCGGACGCGATGGAATCGGCCCCATCCAGCCTGCATTCGCTGGATGTAAAATCCCGGGATATGCGCGGACAGAAATACGTTCTGCAGGTTGCACCAGAAGATTGCACCGGCTGTAACCTCTGCGTCGAGGTCTGCCCGGCCAAAGACCGACAGAACCCGGATATCAAAGCCATCAATATGATGTCGCGGCTGGAACACGTGGAAGAAGAGAAAGTGAATTATGACTTCTTCCTGAACCTGCCGGAAATCGATCGGAGCAAGCTGGAACGTATTGATATCCGTACCTCACAGCTGATCACGCCGCTGTTTGAATACTCTGGTGCCTGCTCCGGCTGCGGGGAAACACCGTACATCAAACTGCTGACGCAACTCTACGGTGACCGGATGCTGATCGCCAACGCGACCGGCTGTTCGTCTATTTATGGCGGTAACCTGCCGTCCACCCCATACACCACCGACGCCAACGGCCGCGGCCCGGCATGGGCGAACTCGCTGTTTGAGGATAACGCCGAATTTGGTCTTGGCTTCCGCTTAACGGTGGATCAGCACCGCGCACGCGTGATGCGCCTGCTGGATCAGTTTGCCGATAACATCCCTGCCGACCTGCACGCTGCGCTGCACGCTGAAGCCACCCCTGAGGTTCGTCGCGAACAGGTTACGGCGCTTCGTAATGCCCTTCAGGGCGTTGACGGCGCAGAACAACTGGTGACCGACGCTGACGCCCTGGTTGAAAAATCGATCTGGCTGATTGGCGGCGATGGCTGGGCATATGATATTGGCTTTGGCGGGCTGGATCATGTGTTGAGCCTGACCGAGAACGTGAACATCCTGGTGCTGGATACCCAGTGTTATTCCAATACTGGCGGACAGGCGTCAAAAGCCACGCCGTTAGGAGCGGTAACAAAATTTGGCGAACACGGGAAACGCAAGGCGCGTAAAGATCTCGGCGTCAGCATGATGATGTATGGCCACGTGTACGTTGCGCAAATCTCGCTCGGCGCGCAGCTTAACCAGACGGTGAAAGCGATTCAGGAGGCGGAAGCGTATCCGGGCCCATCGCTTATCATCGCCTACAGCCCTTGCGAAGAGCATGGTTACGATCTGGCGCTCAGCCACGACCAGATGCGTCAGCTGACCGCCACGGGCTTCTGGCCGCTGTACCGCTTTGATCCTCGCCGGGCAGAGGAAGGCAAGCTGCCGCTGGCGCTCGATTCACGTCCTCCGTCAGATGCCCTGGCTGAGACACTGCTGCAGGAGCAACGCTTCCGTCGCCTCAATGCGCAACAGCCAGAGGTGGCTGAGCAGTTGTGGAAAGATGCCGCCGCCGATCTGCAAAAACGGTACAACTTCCTGGCGCAAATGGCCGGGAAAGCGGAAAAATCCACCAGCGAATAATCCCATGCCCGGCTTGTCCGGGCATTTTTATGCCATAAAAAAAGCCCGGTGTATTCACACCGGGCCAGACCAAATAATCCCTGAGCATCACGTTAAATGAATAAATGATATTCATGGGAATTATGGATAATAATCTTAAAGGCATATAACGGGGCAGACATTACCTGATTTACCGCATGATTAATAATTTTAATTTATTATGTTTTTCACTAAAACATTCATCAAACAAATTAACATTTCCGCAGAACAATTCCCTTTAGATTTTACTCACTTCGTAACAATTATAATTTATTACTCTTTCAGCGGAGTGATTTAGCATGTGACAACTCTCCGCAAAGGAAAGTTCAACAGGTAATTAAATAAAAACAACCGCAAAGGAATACCATAATGCAAAGAAAAGTACTGGCCCTGATGATTCCGGCTCTGTTAATGGCTGGCGCTGCGCATGCAGCAGAGATTTATAATAAGGATGGCAATAAATTAGATCTGTACGGAAAAGTAGATGGTTTGCACTACTTCTCTGATGACACATCTAAAGACGGCGATCAGACCTATATGCGTTTGGGTTTCAAGGGCGAAACCCAGATCAACGACATGATGACCGGCTACGCACAGTGGGAATACAACATTCAGGCAAATAACACCGAAGGGTCTGACAACCAGTCCTGGACACGTCTGGCCTTCGCCGGTGTGAAAGTGGGTGACTACGGTTCCTTTGACTACGGCCGTAACTATGGCGTTCTGTACGACGTGGAAGGCTGGACCGATATGCTGCCAGAGTTCGGCGGCGACTCTTACACCTATGCTGATAACTTTATGACCGGTCGTGCCAATGGCGTAGCAACCTACCGCAACACCGATTTCTATGGCCTGGTGCCGGGTCTGAACTTTGCTCTGCAGTATCAGGGTAATAACGAAGATGCCAGCAATAACCAGGAAGGGACCAATAATGGTCGCGACACGCGTCATGAGAACGGTGACGGCTTCGGTATTTCTACCACCTATGATTTCGGTATGGGAATTTCAGCGGGGGCGGCCTATACCTCTTCTGACCGTACCAACGATCAGGTGAGAAATACCACCGCGGGCGGGGATAAAGCGGATGCCTGGACCGCGGGTCTGAAATATGACGCCAACAATATCTATCTGGCGGCCATGTATTCTGAAACCCGCAATATGACCCCTTACGGCGACAACGAAAGCGCCGTGGCGAATAAAACCCAGAACTTCGAAGTAACCGCACAATACCAGTTCGATTTTGGTCTGCGTCCGGCAATTTCCTACCTGCAGTCGAAAGGTAAAGACCTGGGCAACGGTCAGGGCGATCAGGACCTGGTTAAATATGCCGACGTAGGCGCAACCTATTACTTCAACAAAAACATGTCCACCTATGTGGACTATAAAATCAATCTGCTGGATGAAGATGACAGCTTCTACAAAAACAACGGTATCGGTACCGATGATGTCGTTGCATTAGGCCTGGTTTACCAGTTCTGATGATCAGAGCCCGCAGCATCATGCGGGCTCACCTTTTTTGAGGTTAGTCGCACAACAGCACGCTATCGCGAGATTGTTGAGGATAAGTTGAAAGACTGCGGGTTAGACTGCGCAGATATCCCCCTCATCATTAAGGATAACTGTGTTGTTTGGTCGTGTATCCCTTGCCCTACTGGCTCTTTTAGCGTGTTTGTGGATGGCGTTAATTTTCGATTTCCGCGATATTGTTGGGCACCTCGGCACGCTCTTAAATCATCTCGACAGGCATTAACAGTGAGCCTTTGAAAACAAAAAGCCACCAGCAGTGCCGGTGGCCGTGATACCCTTCGTGAATGCTATTTTTTCACGGGCTGAGGCTTTTTATCTCCTGATTCAGGCGCCTCACGTGGGTCGTCTTTTTCAACACTAAGCATAATGTCTCCTCTTTAAGATACCCACTTCCCACTATAGTCAGCGTTAGCACAATGTGGCCAGGCGGCTAGGACGCTTGTGTTGGCGCGCGTTTGCGAAAAGAGAGATAGCCAAAGACCCCACTTTCGCCATCCGCAGGATGGTTAACCCCATCCATCACCGTCACTTCCGGGAAATCGAACGGAGCGACATTTTCAAAACAGGCGACATTTACACCGTATTCATTGGGATTAGAACGCCGCTGATGGAAGGTATAAATCCCGCAGACCGAGCAGAAGAAATGACGGGCTGTACCGGTATTAAAGCGGTACTCCGTAAGTTTATCCTCGCCTTTGGTGACGGTTATACCGGTTAACGGTGCAGAGACCACAACCGCCCCTCTCATCCGACAAAAAGAACAGCTACAGCGACGGGCGGTATTTAACCCATCGGTTAACGCAACGGTGAATGCCCCTGCACCACAGTGGCATCGGGCATGACGGATTTCTGCCATCGTTTACACCCCTTTTCTTACCAGTTCAGCGGCCTTGACGAACACCTCATCCTCTACGCCGTCACCCTTTTGCCTGCCGAGTCTTAGCAGTTCATCAACAATGCTGTTACGATCGATCGGTTTCTGTGCCGAAACAAGCCCGATAACGGCAGCACCAATCGCCAGCCCAACTAACCCGGTTTGTTCATCTTTGTTCTTCATGTTCATGCTCCTGATACCACAAACAAGCGTAGCAGGATTTTAAAAACGCGGTGTCAGACCGTATTTCGGCGATTTGATATTTGCGGCCCAAATCTTGATATCGTTTTGCAGGAGAAGGGTGAAATCTGAATTCAGATGCGTCACCAGGGCATTGACGCTGTTTGCATCGACCACTGAAAAATGTTCAATTCTGTTCGACCCAACCTGAACACAGTAATAGCTGGCGGGCAGTACTTTACCATTCACATTAAGCGGCAGCGTATTTTTTCCGCATTGCCCTTCGGTGATGTATGAAACCACCAGATTAGCGGATTTTTTCCCGGGCTGAGATACACTCACCATTACCGGAAAACCTTCCGACGTCTGCGTCATGTCATAAAGAACGGCATTTTTTATATACCAGGTATTATATTCCCGCTCCTGAAACGTCGACCAGCCAGGCGCTGAATAAAACATCAGCGCTGCCAGCATAATACATTTTATTTTCATGAGATGCTGTCGTCCGTGTTGTTGCACGTATTATTCAGAACGGACAAAAAACAGCAACCCACCAGGATTTGGCCTACTACTATTGGCAGTAATGATGCTCAATAGCGAACAGCAAAATGATACAGCGCCACCGTGGCTAAGATGCTCACGACCACAGACATCAAAAACCAGGTTTTGAACGGCTGCTTTTGCGTTTTATGGCGAAAGATCTGTTGGCCCATAATAGCGCCGGGCCACCCGCCCACAACGCCGAAGACCAGTAAGGTTACTTCCGGTATCCTGCGCATTCCTTTTCGTGCTGCCATTTTATCGGCGCCGTAAATAACCATTGTCAGCGCGTTGATGAGCAGGAACCATATGGCTACGGGCCAGGCGGAAAAGAAACTGCCGATAGCAGTACAGAGTAGCAGGAAAAAACAAAATTTATTCAATGCGTTAGGTCCATTCACAGGATATGTAAGCGTATTCAGAGAAGGCATTATACGGTATCTTGCGCATGAATCAGGTTTGGGTGACATTACGGGATACCCCGCTTTTGCAAGCGGGGTAAAAAGCGTGAATGTGACTTAACTGTTTGACGCACCGAATTGCATTTTGTGAAGCTGTGCGTACACCCCATTGTGAGTCACCAATTCCGCATGGCTTCCGCGTTCAACGATAACGCCATCTTCAACAACAATGATTTCGTCAGCTTTTTCGATAGTCGACAGACGATGCGCAATCACCAGTGATGTACGGTTCTTTTGCAGTTCCTCGAGCGCAGACTGTATAGCGCGTTCCGATTCCGTATCCAGGGCTGACGTTGCTTCATCAAGGATGAGTATTGGACTGTCCCGCAACAGTGCGCGTGCAATAGCGATACGTTGCCGTTGCCCACCAGAAAGCAGTACCCCGTTTTCACCGATGATGGTATCAAGACCGTTATCCATCTTGTTGATAAAGTCCATCGCATTTGCCATACGCGCGGCATTTTCGATCTGGTCACGGGTGTACTGCTCCGTACGACCGTAGGCGATGTTGTTGGCAACCGTGTCGTTGAACAGGTGGACATTTTGCGACACGAGCGCCACCTGGTTACGAAGCGACTGAAGGGTATATTCTCGCAGGTCGTGGCCGTCCAGCAGAATTTCACCTTCATCAATATCATAAAATCGCGTCATCAGGCTGGCGATGGTTGATTTACCCGAGCCGGAACGTCCGACAAGGGCAACGGTCTTACCGGCAGGTATGTTCAGGCTGATATTGCGTAGCGCTGGGGCCTCACGTCCCGGATAGGTAAACTTCACATTGCGAAATGCAACGTCCGCTTTTGCGCGTTCAAGTACGCGCTGACCTTCATCTTTTTCCTGTTCGGAATCAAGAATAGTGAACAGCGTCTGGCAAGCGGCCATCCCGCGCTGGAACTGTGCGTTCACATTGGTCAGGGATTTAAGAGGCCGCATCAATGCAATCATCGATGTGAAAACGACGCTAATCGTTCCCGCCGTCAGGGTCGCCATAACACTCGGGAAGCTGGCAGCATAAAGAACAAACGCAAGTGCCAGGGAAGCAATAAGCTGAATAACAGGATCGGAGATTGACGATGCGGACATCATTTTCATTCCCTGCAAACGCATCTTATTGCTGACCTTATCAAAGCGTTTTGTTTCAACGTCCTGACCGCCGAAAATCAATACTTCTTTATGGCCTTTAAGCATCTGTTCAGCACTCGCCGTGACCTGCCCCATCGTATTCTGCATGCTTTTACTGATAGTGCGAAAGCGTTTGGACACCATACGAATAGTCACGGATATAACAGGTGCCAGTACAATCAGGATGATTGAGAGCTGCCAGCTATAGTAGAACATCATGGCGAACAAGCCGATGATTGACGCGCCCTCACGGATGACCGTTATCAGCGTACCTGATGACGAAGATGCGACCTGTTCGGAATCATAGGTAATATGCGACAGCAACGTCCCGGTTGACTGTTTGTCAAAAAACGACACAGGCATGCCCATCAAATGGCGGAACAATTTCCGGCGCACATCCATCACCACTTTGCCCGAGACCCAGGAGACACAATAGCTGGAGATAAAACTGGTAATACCGCGTAGCGTCATTAATCCGATAACCACAACCGGCATCCATAACATGACAGAGCGGTCCATTTTGCCCACGCCATCATCCATTAACGGCTTTAGCAAAGACAGCATAAAAGGATCGCAGGCGGCATTTATCATTAATGCTAATGCCGCAACCAATAGTCCTTTCTTAAAAGGCGATATTATAGGCCAAAGACGGCGAAACGTGAGCCAGGTGGAAAGGTCTTTGTCAGTTTGCATACGGGAGCCTTAATAATGAGAGCCGTTGAGCATAACGTACAGTTTTAAAGGAACCACTGCACAACGGTATTAAGGGTATGTTGTGTTACTTCAACGAATATCTAACCACTCGCGAAAAATATTTTTTTGCCCTGTTCTGTTCATTATGTTTATTTTATTTTTAACTTTATTTCACCCTGTTATCCAACCATCCGTTAACATATCCCAACCCACAAAGAAATGAATAAAACAGAAGCAGATAAATCTTAATGTTTACTGATTGCAGCTTCTTTCACCGCATATAAATTTTCGCTTTGTGCATGTTGAACATTTGTTATAGTTACGACTAAAAGTAGCCACACTGTATATACGTGCTCCAGTTAAAAGACTGACAATCAGTAGCATTTTCAACCTGACGCACGTGAAACACTTCTCCTGCCGTATCTTTTATGCATGCTTCCTTCATTGATGTAAAAAGATGAAGATATAAGACACAACCCGCCAGGAAGCACCCAACTAAAAGACATACTTTTAAAACAGCCATCACCGTTTCCCTCCTGCTTTGTACGGGGAAAACAGCTTAATAGCCTGAAGATGAATAGACTCTCAACACAGTGCAGTTTAAGTGGCTATTCGTGCAGGTCACGTTAAAGCTACGTATCAGCATGCAGGACCCCATCGTGAGGTCCCGGGTTGTTCTCTACTACTTATGAAATCGCTGCGCTATGCAGCCTGAAGATGATAAGCAGAAATCAATAACGCCTGGTCGTGGTGACCGGTGCTCTGTCTGTCCAGTCGGGACGTTCACCAGCCATGATCGCCCGTTGCTGAGACGGTGTTACAGATTGCGTTATATCAGGCATTGGCTTATAAACCGGTTTTTCCGGAGGAGTGATAACCACATCAGAACTACACCCTGAGCACAATAAAATCATAAAACCAAAAGAACTTAACTTAAACACTTTCACCCCTTCCAGTGGGATATCATCTTAAGGGAATCGTTCGCCAGTGATTGTCTAATCCGAGCCGCCAGCACGTCAGTAAAGTCGCATGCGAGCTTCACATTCCCATACGCTGAAACGCAAGATAATAAGCAGCGATACAAGTTAAATCAATAGTGATGCGAATGAAGAGCAACGGAAATAGTCATAAAGGATTACATCTATAAAAAATAGGGGTTTCAAATAGAAGCATAAGATTAAACGCCACATATACGGGTACGCTGTGGCCGTTTATTGCTCTTTTTTGCTTAAAATGGAAATTCCCTTTCGTTGACGAAGCGTTGCAATTCACTGTTGTTAAATAATGCTGTATTAAAACGATTGTAACTATAAAGTTAATTAGAGGTTAATATGAAGGGTGGTATTTTTGCATTTTTGGCATTAGGTGTCGCGTTAGCAATAACAGGGTGCTCAAGTGATTATGTTATATCGACCAAAGATGGACATATGATGACCACACATGGAAAACCAGAGCGAGATAAAGACACCGGTTTAATTTCATACAAAGATGCAGATGGCAGCATTCATCAGATTCATCAATCGGATGTGAAAGAGATTGTAGAGAAGTAGCCGCCTGATCTGTTCTTCCGTTTTACTGGCTCCGCCATTTAACTGAGCGGAGCTTGCCTGCCCTTACCCACCTTATGTTATCTGTTTTGACGACCACGTCTCGCTGATGGCGAACAGAAAGCCGATTACGCTTTACCGCAAGTCGGCACAAGATCCTTCATCGCTGTAAAACGTGCTGGTATTCGCCGCCGGAATCCGTACCATACGCGACATACTTTTGCCCGCTGGCATTGACTGCCGGCGTTAACCCATCTTTCATAGCCAGACAGTTGCGGCATAGAATGCGTGGAAAATGAATGGCGAACAGGTGCTGATGCTTAACGATTAGCCGGCACGCTGAAAACTTTTGCCCCTGCTGGCTCCGAAGGTAGCAATAAATGCAAGACAATCAATCAAATACAAAGAAAGAACAATACAACCTCAACAAGCTGCAGAAGCGGCTGCGCCGTAATGTGGGCGAAGCCATTGCAGACTTCAATATGATTGAAGAAGGCGACCGCATCATGGTTTGCCTGTCAGGGGGTAAAGACAGCTACACCATGCTGGAGATCCTGCGTAATCTTCAGCAGAGCGCGCCGGTGAAATTCTCCCTGGTGGCCGTAAACCTTGACCAGAAACAGCCGGGTTTCCCTGAGCATATCCTGCCGGAATATCTCGATAAGCTGGGTGTTGAGTACAAAATCGTCGAAGAAAACACCTACGGTATCGTAAAAGAGAAGATCCCGGAGGGCAAAACCACCTGCTCTCTCTGCTCTCGTCTGCGTCGTGGCATTCTGTACCGGACCGCGACGGAGCTGGGCGCAACCAAAATTGCGCTGGGTCATCACCGCGACGATATCCTGCAAACGCTGTTCCTGAACATGTTCTACGGCGGGAAGATGAAAGGCATGCCGCCTAAGCTGATGAGCGATGACGGCAAACACATTGTCATCCGCCCTCTCGCCTATTGCCGCGAGAAGGACATTGAACGCTTCTCCCAGGCGAAAGCTTTCCCGATTATTCCATGCAACCTGTGTGGCTCTCAGCCGAACCTGCAGCGCCAGGTCATTGGTGACATGCTGCGTGACTGGGATAAACGTTATCCAGGGCGCATCGAAACCATGTTCAGCGCAATGCAGAACGTGGTGCCTTCTCACCTTGCGGATGTTGAGCTGTTCGACTTCAAAGGCATCAACCATGATTCAGAAGTGGTGAATGGCGGCGATCTGGCGTTTGATCGGGAAGAGATCCCCATGCAGCCTGCAGGCTGGCAGCCGGAAGAGGATGATAATCAGTTTGACGAGCTGCGCCTGAACGTACTTGAAGTGAAATAATCCTGTCGCGTCTTAGAGTCCGTCTGAGACGCGTTTTTTCTGCCGCTTATTTCAGCAATCTGACCCGGCAGGTTTTGCCTTTAATTTTCCCGTTTTGCAGCTGCTTCCATGCCTTATGCGCAACCGCCTGGCGGATTGCCACATATACGTGTGCCGGATGAACGGTAATCTTGCCGATATCGGCGCCATCCAGTCCCATGTCACCTGTCAGCGCGCCTAATACGTCGCCTGGACGCATCTTGGCTTTTTTGCCGCCATCAATGCACAGCGTCGCCATTTCGGCTTCGAGTGGCACAACGCGAACGTTCCCCGGAGTGTTCACCCAGTTAAGCTTTATCTGCAGCATTTCAGACAAGATATTGGCACGCTGCGCCTCTTCCGGCGCGCAGAAGCTAATGGCCAGCCCGCTGTTTCCGGCACGTGCGGTACGCCCAATGCGGTGAACGTGTACTTCTGGATCCCAGGCCAGCTCGTAGTTAACAACCAGCTCCAGCGATTTAATGTCCAGCCCGCGTGCGGCGACATCGGTTGCAACCAGCACACGGGCGCTGCCGTTCGCGAAGCGAACCAGCGTCTGGTCACGATCGCGCTGTTCCAGATCGCCATGCAATGACAGCGCGCTTTGCCCGGCGGCATTCAGGGCATCACACACCGCCTGGCAATCTTTTTTGGTATTACAAAACACCACGCAGGAGGCGGGCTGGTGCTGGCTCAGCAATTTCTGCAGAAGCGGGATTTTGCCCTGCTGCGAGGTTTCAAAGAACTGCTGCTCGATGGCAGGCAGCGCATCCACGCTGTCGATTTCAATCGTCAGCGGATTTTTTTGTACACGACCGCTGATTGCAGCGATGGCGTCAGGCCAGGTCGCAGAGAATAACAATGTCTGACGATCTTCCGGCGCGAAGCGGATCACCTCGTCGATCGCGTCGCTGAAGCCCATGTCCAGCATACGGTCTGCTTCATCCATCACCAGCGTTTGCAGGGCATCCAGTGAAACGGTGCTTTTTTGCAGATGATCCAGCAGACGGCCAGGTGTCGCGACAATAATATGAGGCGCATGCTGGAGAGAATCACGCTGCGCCCCGAACGGCTGTCCGCCGCAGAGGGTTAAGATCTTGGTGTTGGGCAGGAAACGCGCCAGACGACGCAACTCACCCGCGACCTGGTCGGCCAGTTCGCGAGTCGGGCACAGAACCAGAGACTGGGTCTGGAGCAGAGTGGCATCAATATGCTGTAACAGTCCAAGACCGAACGCTGCCGTTTTCCCACTGCCGGTTTTTGCCTGTACGCGAACATCGCGCCCCTCAAGAATGGCGGGTAATGCGGCCGCCTGAACAGGCGTCATCGTGAGGTATCCCAACTCGTTGAGGTTATCGAGTTGGGCGGCAGGCAGAACATTCAGGGTAGAAAAAGCGGTCACAATAGTCTCTCGTGGTCATCTTTGCGGTCAGATGGCGCGTATCCTCGCAGATCTCGGGGTTCGATGCGACAATTTAATCGGTTCTTCATCGGGCGGCGGGTCGGGCATAGGCTGCGGACGCGGAATGGGATCGGGCATGGGCGTTGGGTCGGTCGGGACCGGATCGGACTGCCGTGAATGCAGCCGTTGCAGCGCGAGTAGATGGTTCATCTTTCCCTCCAGTTTTATGGATTGACCCTTTTAGGGTAGACCCTGAGAAACGGGAGGCAAAAAAAAGCCGACTATTAAAGTCGGCGTCGTACGAATCAATTGTGCTATGCAGTAATTCAAAAAAGGAAGTAAGACAATATGGAGCGCAACGCCCATCGCTTGACGTTGCATTCACCTGCGGGAGTAATAATGCACCTTACACGGTTTCTGTTTATTGACTTTGCTCAATTAAAAGAGCGTTTTGATCCGCGCAAAAGGTGGAAAAAGCGTAAATTTACAACCATTTACTACGATGCAACCACCATGCAACACCGCCAATCAAAGCAGCTAACATGACGCAAAACGCGGTAAAGCCGTAGCGATAAGCACCACCGGGAATGCCGCCCAGGTTTACGCCAAACAGACCGGTCAGAAAGGTACTGGGTAAAAAGACCATTGCCATCAGCGACATCGTGTAGGTTCTTCTGGCCAGCGACTCCTGCATCACCTGTGCTATCTCATCGGCCATTACTGCGGTTCTGGCAATACAGGAATCAATTTCATCCAGCCCGCGCCCCAGCCTGTCAGCAATGTCCTGTATTCTGCGGCGCTGGTCATCATTCATCCAGCTGAGACGCTCGCTGGCCAGACGGGCATATACATCACGTTGTGGCGTCATGTAGCGACGCATCACAATCAGTTGCTTGCGCAGTAACGCCAGGAAACCGCGCGGCGGTATCTGCTGGTCGAGCAGGTTATCTTCCAGATCGATAATTTTATCGTGCAACTCTTCGATAAACTCGCTCGCGTGATCGGTAAGCGCATCGCAGACATCCACCAGCCAGCTGCCGCAGTCGGTCGGCCCGGTGCCCTCTTTCAGATCGTTTACCACGTCATCCAGCGCCAGCACTTTACGCTGGCGAGTGGAAACAATAAGCCCATCATCCATATAGACGCGCATCGCCACCAGCTGATCGGGACGTTCATCCGTGCTGCCGTTAATACAGCGAAGCGTGATCAACGTACCGTCCCCCATCCGGCTCACGCGTGGCCGCAGGCTTTCCCCTGCCAGCGCATCACGCACGTTGTTTGGCAGTAAAGGGGTGGATGCCAGCCATTCAGCGCTATCCGGATGGGTATAGTTCAGGTGTAACCAGCAGGGATGCGCGTGATCGATCACGTCGTTGTCTTCCAGCGGCCGGGCACCGCCTTTACCGTCAAACACCCACGCAAACACTGCGTCAGGAACGTTCAGTTCAGACCCTTTTATGCTCTCCACAACGCCTCCGCTTTTAGCTTTTCGTTGTCAGTCTAGCTTTCGGCAGAGGTTACGCAACCACTATGTTCCGCATGGCGCTGAAATCGCTCGGGAATTGTACGGATAACGGCGGTGTCCCTTCAGGCGGAATGTCCTTGTCGCTGCGGGAACGCCAGCGGAACAACCGGTGCAGTTAACGAACTATCAGCCGCGTATCCCCCGTCAAGCCGGAAATTGCGTGTCCGTGACTGCAGTTCGATAACCTGATTGCGCAGCACGTCAGAGGATCCGTTAAGTTCCTCCGCCATCGCCACATTGCTTTGCGTGACCCTTTCCAGCTCTGATAATGCCAGCGTAATCTGTGAAATTCCCTTCTCCTGCTCGGATGTGGAACTGGAAATTTCATCCATCAGACGGCTGACATTGCCGGAGCCAGCCACAATCTCACGCATGTTTTTTTCCGCTTCTGACACTACCGTCACGCCCTGTGTAACGTTATTGCTGGTGACTTCAATCAGCGTTTTGATGTTCTTCGCCGCTTCCGCGCTGCGGTGTGCCAGATTTCGCACCTCCTCCGCGACCACAGAGAAGCCTTTTCCGTGGTCTCCCGCCCTTGCCGCCTCAACGGCCGCGTTAAGCGCAAGGATATTGGTCTGGAAAGCAATGCCGTCGATCATCGAAATGATTTCCGTCATTTGCTGTGCGCATTCGGTGATCGATTGCATATTGTGAGCAACCTGCCCCATCAGCTCGCCCCCCTTACGCGCCTGAAGCGTTGCCTGATTGGCCTGTTCACTGGCGAGTCGGGTGTTATCAGCATTGTTTTTGGTGCTCGCAGCCATCTGCTCCATGCTGGCTGCAGTTTGCACCAGCGAAGCCGATTGCTGCTCCGTTTTCACTGATAGCTGCGCGCTGCGTGCGGAGAGTTGATCCGATAAGGTCATGGCGGTTTGTGACGACGCCCTGATTTCCCGGACCAGCGTTGCAATATTGCCCGAAAGGCTGTTAATCCCGGGAATTAAACGCCCTGCGCAGTTGTTGCCAAACTCGGGGATTGTCACGCCAAGATTCCCTGCCGTGACTTCTTCAATACTTTTTTTCACAGTATTGATCGGTGTCACAAGATATTGGGTCATGTAAATCCAGAGTAAAAAAAGAGCAATCACATTTATTACATTGAGCGTTATTAAGAGCGACGATGCGCCGGTAAATAGAAAGACGACAGCTGCGTTTAGCAAAAAAAGAGACAAAAGGAAATAGACAATGAAGGTTCTGACACTAATATTTTTTAGCATGATTATTCCCACAACTTAATATTTTGGTCGGCATTAAGGTTTATAGCATCCGTACTGGCGTTTGTCCTCACGAATAGCGGTGCTTTGTTGTTTCGCAGTTAGCAACCTGCAATTTAACTTAAGTGAGATAAAAAAAGCGTATTGTGGGAAATATTGTGCCATGGATACTGTGATACTGGTCTGACACGAACTTAAGCGATACCATCACCTGCGGCTAAATGGGTTAATCACCACCCTATTTTAGAGACTTTGTTGCAATTAACTGCCCTTGTTTAGCTGTGCTTAACAAGTTAGAACTGAGAATATATTTTATATTGCTTACAGTTTTGCGTTTTAATAGTGCGGGCCGTTTTACGTACCCTATAACTAATATTGTTTGAACTCGCCTGCACGCAGCCAGATAAAGATCTGTCCCGGTTGGCGAAATCAGTAACCCCTTTGGCGTGGGATTGCATAATGCTCAATGTATCGTGGGACCCAGTGTTAATAGCCATCTCTTATCTTGTGGCCTTTATCGCCTCGTTTGTGGCCCTGGAGAATGCCGGGAAAATCCCGCTTTCCAGCGGGAAGGCCGCTCTGTTCTGGCGTTTTGCCGGAGGGCTTACGCTGGGCGTCGGGATCTGGTCGATGCATTTCATTGGTATGTTAGCGATGAAAATTCCCATGATCATGAGCTACAACTTCTGGTTAACCCTCGCCTCAATGGGCGTCGCGGTGGTGGCGTCTATGCTGGCAATGAATATTGCCGTGACGGGCGCTCGCCTTTCGCCCTTCAGACTGCTTCTCTCTACCTTAATTCTGAGCGCAGGCGTGGTATCAATGCACTATATCGGTATGGCCGCACTGATGCTGGACAGCCCCATCATCTGGGATCACCCCATCATCGGTTTATCCGTATTGATTGCCGTAATGGCCTCCGGTGCCGCGCTCTGGTTGGCCTTTCACCTGCGGCATCAGCGAAAAGGGATCTTTATCAATCGCATTCTCGCCGCTTTAGTTCTGGGCGCTGCCATCTGTGCCATGCACTACACTGGCATGCGGGCCGCTCAGTTCAGTGATATGGCTCATACCCTACCCGGCGGTATCAGCGAACTGGGATTATCGATAGGGGTGTCGGTCACCACGCTGTGCCTGCTCGGCATGATGTTGATTATCTCACTCATTGATTCCCACTGGCGTACCAACCGGCTCACGGACAACCTTCAGGCGCTCAATCGACAGCTTGAACTACAGGCACGGTTTGATGCCCTTACCGGCCTTGCTAATCGCCACCAGATGGACCTGCGCATGCAGGATTGCCTGCGCAGCGCGTTGCTTAGCAATAAACAATTTGCCGTGATCTTCCTCGACGTTGATCACTTTAAACAGGTTAATGACACCTGGGGACATAACGTCGGGGATGAGTTGTTAATCACCATTGCGCAGCGCATCACGGCGAGGCTTACCCGTGAGATGACCCTGGCAAGATTGGGGGGCGATGCTTTTATTCTGCTGGTTCCAGAATGTGATGACGACAAACTCCAGTCCCTCCTCTCAACGCTACTCGATGATGTGCGCCGCCCGCTTTCCGTATGCGGGCATACGCTGAGTACAACGCTCAGCGCAGGCGTCAGTCGTTATCCGCAGGATGGCGAAACGCTGCATGAGTTAAAGCTAAAAGCAGATGCGGCAATGCAGTACGTTAAAAAGCAAGGCCAAAACGACTGGGCGGTCTACCGGACAGAGATGTCGACGGCGATCCCGGCTAACCCCGGTTTTTTGCAGGAACTCACGCAGGCGCTTGAGCGCGATCAGTTTGAGCTGTGGTATCAACCCACCTGGCACGCTGAAGAGAGAACTATCCACGGCTTTGAAGCGCTTCTTCGCTGGCGACATCCCGAACAAGGCGTGCTACTGCCGAATCTGTTTTTACCTTCGCTTGAACAGACGGGATTAATTATTCCTGTAGGTAACTGGGCGATTGAGGCCGCATGCCGTCAGCTGCATTTCTGGACTGAACAAGGTTTTGCCCACTGGACGTTGTCTTTTAACTTATCCCCTGTTCAGTTTGAACAGCCGGATATCTTTCAGACCGTATCGTCTCTGTTGCAGAAATATAATCTTTCTCCTTCCCGGCTCATCCTTGAGGTCACGGAGAGCACTGCCCTTAAAAATCTCGACCGCAGTATCGAATTACTGAGTGCATTCAACCAGGCCGGGATCACCGTCTCTATTGATGATTTTGGCACCGGTTATTCTAATCTGCTTATGCTCAGCGTGCTTCCGGCAAAAGAGCTCAAAATCGACAAAAGCTTTGTGACGTCAATGCTGGAAAATGAGAAAAGCCGCAAGCTGGTGGAGACCATTATTAATATTGCCCGGACCATGGAGATGTATGTTGTTGCCGAAGGGATCGAAACAGAAGAGCAACGAGCGGTGTTAACAGAGCTCGGGTGTGATTATTTGCAGGGTTTTCTGTTCTCCAGACCTTTGCCTGCCGAACAGATCCCGTGGCTACTGCTGCAGATTAATTCACAGAAACAGATTATACCAATTGGTAAAATTCATTCGGAATCCGCTTTTGTTTCACAAAAAAATCATGCTACACAGGGTTAACTGGAGTATGGTTCAGAGGAGTCCACGCGAGTCGATTCCGTCGTGATCGTCAGGCATATTGTGCCGATGTACAGGAATTCCTTATGTCGCAAAATTATTTTGATGCGCTGAATGTCATTAAAACCCCCGTGTGGCTGATCTCCCCCGTTTCTGGCCATATTATTTTTGCGAATACGGCCGCGGTTCAGGTGATGGGGGATAAAACGGTGGATGATCTGCGAAAAGGCGCTTTCTCAGCCAATGCGCAAGACGTGCTGTCGATGTATATCCCTGAGTTGAAAACGGACCAGGAGATTGTCGAGATCTGGACAGTCTGGCGCGACGGGCATGAAACCGCGTTGAGCTGTCGTCTTTCGCTGACCCACCATGCGCCGTACGGCGACATTATCGTTTTTGAAGGGATTTCACATCCGGCACCGACCGGGCTTAAAGCGAGCCGCTCCGCTACTTACCAGCGAAAAAAGCAAGGATTCTATGCTCGCTTTTTTCTGACAAACAGCGCCCCGATGTTGCTGATCGACCCTGCTCGCGACGGCCAAATTGTTGATGCCAATCTCGCCGCGCTTAACTTTTATGGCTACTCGCACGAGGAGATGTGCAGCAAGCATACCTGGGAGATCAACACTCTGGGGCGCGATGTGATCCCAGTGATGAGCGAAATCGCCGCTCTGCCGGGTGGGCATAAGCCACTCAACTTTGTGCACCGCCTTGCCGATGGATCAACCCGCCATGTTCAGACCTATGCCGGACCAATTGAGATCTACGGGGATAAACTGATGTTGTGCATTATCCATGACATCACCGAGCAAAAAAGGCTGGAGCTTGAGCTGGAACATGCCGCGTTACAGGATGCCATGACGGGCCTGCTCAACCGGCGACAGTTCTATATTATCGCTGAGCAAATGAATCTCACGCACCTGCCTCTACAGCAGCAATTCAGTTTACTGCTGGTGGATACCGATCACTTTAAGAATATCAACGACGTTTTTGGTCATCTGAAGGGGGATGAAGTGCTCATCGCACTTTCACGTACCCTGGAGGCCTGTAGCCGAAAAGAGGATTTCGTGTTCCGCTGGGGAGGCGAGGAGTTTGTCATTCTGCTGCCACGCACCTCTCTCGATACTGCATTACAAATCGCCGAAACGATCCGGGCAGCGGTTGCCCGCATCTCGATCCCCGGCCTGCCGCGATTTACGGTCAGCATTGGCGTGGCGCGGCACAACCAGGATGAGAGTATCGACGATCTCTTTAAACGGGTAGATGACGCGCTTTATCGCGCCAAGAATGATGGCCGTAATAAAGTCCTGGCGGCATGAAACTGGTGTATCGGATAAAGCCCCGCTACAATGCCCATCTTGATGAAAAAGACTATGGGTGGGTATCGTCTGCAATGGGAAGAACAGAAATAATCCTCACCATAATTATTTTAATGCTTATTATTTTCGGATTCTGGTTTATCTTCAGCGGCGAGATCTGGTTAGTGGCGGAATATATTGAAAACAGCATTTACCCCACTTTCGACGCGCTGTAACGCACGTTTAATCCGTTGTTTCACCTACCGAAATTATCAGGTATCGGCCAACTCAACAGGCGCGTAAGATATGCGCCGTTATCCTCCATTATGTTGGTAACGAATTGCTAAATCACTTGCTTATTTTGCCCGTGCTCTGACGGGCTTTTTTATTTCCGACATTTGCGCTACACCAGGCTATATCTAAAACGTCGTTATCCATAAAAGTGAGAAAATGATGAGCAAGAAAATCCTGATGCTGGTGGGCGATTACGCCGAAGATTACGAAACCATGGTCCCATTTCAGGCCTTACAGATGATTGGCCATCAGGTTGACGCCGTCTGCCCGGATAAAGCGAAGGGTGACTATGTCATGACCGCTATCCATGATTTCGACGGTGCTCAGACCTATAGCGAAAAACCGGGTCACCGTTTTATCCTCAATGCCGATTTTTCCGCCGTTAACGAGCAGGACTATGACGCCCTGCTGATCCCTGGCGGCAGAGCGCCTGAATACCTGCGGTTAAATGATGACGTACTGAAGCTGGTGCAGGCATTTGATGACGCGCACAAACCGATTGCGGCCGTGTGCCATGGCCCACAGTTGCTGGCCGCCGCCGGGATCTTAAAAGGACGAACCTGTAGCGCCTACCCGGCCTGTGCGCCTGAAGTGCGACTCAGCGGCGGCGAGTATGCCGATATCGGTATCGATCAGGCTCACGTTGATGGTAACCTGGTCACCGCGCCGGCCTGGCCTGCGCATCCGCAGTGGCTGGCGAAATTTGCGAAGTTGTTGGAATAGGCCTGCAAGGCAACCTGCTCTTTACATACGCTCTTCAAGCCAGACGATCGACCGCAACAAAAAAGCGT
Source organism: Enterobacter cloacae subsp. cloacae ATCC 13047 (assembly GCF_000025565.1). Taxonomy (NCBI): domain Bacteria; kingdom Pseudomonadati; phylum Pseudomonadota; class Gammaproteobacteria; order Enterobacterales; family Enterobacteriaceae; genus Enterobacter; species Enterobacter cloacae. Next base: position 1,846,590 of record NC_014121.1, on the reverse strand, counting down.
TCTTCCGTCAAAAGAGCGCGTTCTTTAATGCTCTGAAACTCGCGCCGGATAAACCAGCCCGCTTCCGGCGCCATGCTCAGATAAAACACCTCACGAAAGCCCGGAGCTTCAACACGCATTCTTACACAACCCGTTTCTCCTGCACGGAAGAGCTGTTCTGGCACGATACTGACACTACGCTCGCCATTCTGCAGAAGGATAGTCGCTATCTCATAGCGGCAAATTCCGCTGCTCAGGCTATAACCTAATGTGCTCAGATCGTGAAGATACTGACGTGATAACGTGACTTCAATGCTGGTGCCCGCAAACCACTCAATGATTTGCTGCGCCAGCCCCTCTAACCGCTCGCAGAATTCAACGATTTCAGCCTCAACTGAGGTGTTACCTGACGTTATGTTCTTGCTACTCTGTTGCACTTTTTTAAAGAAACGTTCTCTGGCTGACACGTTGTTGCCTCTGTTCTCTTCACACGGTTAAACCAGGATCAGCGCCCCCTGCGCTGACCGGCCATTTTTATCTTCCCGGATGTTTCCTTGCCTTCTTAAACGAGGGAACCCTTTGTAGCTATTCCGCCGTTTTTTGTTTCATCAGGGCATAACGAGCAATCAACTGCTGCAGATGCTGTTCTGTCTGGCTCTGCTGCGCGACAGGCCACGGCTGGTTTTCAGGAAGATCTGCCAGCTGTCGCAGTTGTTCCTCTGCAGGCACGGCACTGTTAAATGCCTGCATCATGGTAAATACCGCTGATTTCAGCTCGCTGACCGTCATGTACTTACCCCGCTGTTCATCAAGTGCGTTAAGCCGGTTCGCCAGTTGTTGCAATTGGGTCATTCCCTGATGCCAGCCAGTCAGATATGGCTGCGGAAGTGCAGCAACGTTAACCTGCTGCTGCCACTGTTGCGCCAGCGGTTTCGCCTCTTGCGGCCAAAGGATCAGCGCCTGCTGCACCAGGCTATCGCCGTAGCGCCATGCCCAGTCAGGTTTCAGTTCCCTAAGCTGTGCGAGCCGATTTTGCGTCTTGCTAAGCCCTGCCACGGGTGATAGTGACACTTGTCGCAGCGCCTGCAACTGCGCTTTGGATAATTCGTCAGGTAAAGGCGCCAGAGTGGCATCGAGCTGTGTTTGAGCCGGGTCTGGTGTATGCATCGTCTGCCATCCCCATGCCACCGAGCTGGCAATCACCAGCATGGTCGCCATTCCGGCGGCAAATGGCTTCCAGGGCTTCACCGGAGGCGGCGCGGTCATCACCTGCCTGTCCGGCAGCGGCTCCGGCTGCGCGACATAGACCCACCTGACGTGTTCTGCCGGGGTCGTAAAGCTGGCCGGGAGAACAGCACCGCCCGCCTCCTGCCCGCCCTCGCTGTTTTCCAGCCGTACCGCCGCGTTATGGACCTGGGTACGCAGGGCATCGAGCTGGCTGGCATGCCTCAGTTCAAGACGCTGCAATATGTCGCCCAGTGCGTTCAGGTGCTCTTCTGTCTGGTACAACTGGCTGAGGTCGGTACAGGTCAGCGTCATGGTGCGCATCGTCTGTTGTAACCGCCTGCTGAGCGCGCTGAGAATTTCCATACGCGTATGCACAGGCTGCGGCCAGATATTGCCCCACTGGCGGGAGAGGAGTGCGTCCACTATTGCCAGTCCTTCGTTCATGCCGTATAGACCGGCCAGATGCGTTCGGACGAGCGTATACCAGGCCGCGGTCTGCAGTTCCACCCCGTTGTGCTCAAACAGCGACAGACAGAGCTTTTCCGCCTGCGGCCAGTTGATGTCCGGTCGCGCCGGGTGGGTCAGTTTGTTCATTTCGTCACGCAGGGCGGCGTAATCCGCAAGCGTACGCGGGTCGCCGCCGGTTTTGAGGTGGCGTTCGGATTGTGTCGTCATGATGGTTTCAGCCTGAATAAAAATCAGAGTGCGGCGCGGGTATCAAGGTACTGCTGCTGTTTCAGGTGGCGGATTAACACCCTGCCCTCCGGCATAAATTCCGTACCGTAACGGACCAGACCGATGCCCTTCAACTCCGCGTCGATGGCGTAGCGCAGTTCGCCGGGAATAGCCTGTTCAAGCAACACCACATCGATTCTCTTAAGCCGGGGCTCGTACTTAAGCAATACAGACGATAAGATCTCCATCAGTTCATGGGTCGTACCCGGCATCCCCTGCAGAATTTTGGTCATATCCGGGAGACCATAGTCCGGCAGGTGCGCCAGCGTACCGGCGCGGCAGTTGAGCACGCGCTGCATGTTATCAAGTACGGATAAAATCACCTGGTTCTGCTCACTGACCTGGTGCAGGCTCAGACCACCGGAAAAATTACCAGTCAGCATTTCATACAGCGATGGCGTGTTATGTCCCTGTGGCATCAGTCATCCTTTCGCGGTTGTAATGTCAGATGGTTATTCCCGGCTTCAAGAATGCGCGGTTTATCCGGATCGAGATCTTCACGTCTGAGCACCTGTTTCCAGGTGTTGTTAACCATATCCGGATGGCGGAACAGCCCGACCACCGCGACAAAATGCGCTTCTTCTTCCATCGGCATATCAAGGCTCACATCTCCGCCCGGCTTCACCACCACGTCACGGCTGGTCAGAAGGTCCGCTTTAAGAATGGTCTCCCCGTCCTTCAGCAGCTGCTGATAGACCGTTTTGTCGAAGATCTTGCGGTCTTTCAGTTGATATACGCGGACTACCACCGGCTCAGACAGCGAGTTACTTTCGCGGGAATCGGTGTTCAACGCTTCACGGGCGGTGAAATCCAGATGCAGTACCTTAATTTTTTTATAAAACACAGCGTTAAATGCCGATTTAGTGCCATCAGTGATACCCTGCGTAATCCCACAGCCCGTGAGGCTGAACGCCAGCAGTGCAGGCAGCCAGCACGCGGGTTTAATCAAACTTGTACGTAACACGTCGGTTTCCTTGTTGTGGTGTTGCAGGTTGCAGGCCAGTGTAATAGCCCAGTTCCGTCGTAAAGGTTTGCGGGATATCATCTGCAAACGCTCCCTCCTCCGCCCCCAGTACGCCATTCATGCCGAGCCAGAAAGATCCTTCACCGAGCGGTGGCACGGCCAGCAGGCGGGTTAGGGTTGTCAGGGTGATTTTTGCCTTAAAACGCCAGCCAAGGTAGACACGCAGCATCACCAGGAAGTCCTGATACAGCAGACCGTCCGGTTTCCATCCCTGTGATTCCTGTTCGTTATCGGTGGACAGCGCGATCAGCAGCTGGCTGCTGGCATCCATCGCTTCATCTCCAAGTGGCGTGTTGCCATCCAGTAGAAAATCGTCATCACCGTAAAAACCCAGTGGCTGACTGACCTCCACCGGACGCAGGCAGTACGGGCTGACCGTCACAGTGGTATCCGGTGCCAGCAGGCTCACCAGGGCCTGTATCCCCTCCTGGGTTTTCCCCGGTTGCTGAAGTACACCCAGCAGAGCCAGAAAACGGGATACCGGTGTGGCAATGTGGTTCGCGGTGCCGGGAATACCCAGCCCCACCAGGCCCAGCAGCGACTGCGAAATGCTGTCGGTCCCGCCGGGCTCAAAGGTGGCCGGGTAAGAGTACTTACGCCAGATGCGGTAAAACTGCGTCAGGATGCGGTGGCTAAAGATATCCAGAAACCCCTGCAGCGCATCATGTCCTTCACGGCGCTGAGTGATGTCATCAAGATACGCCGTCGGCAAGGGGGAATCGACACCGTACATCCCCATGAAGGTCGCTCGAATAACCGGAGGTGTGTTGTCATCGTCTTCGTCATATTCGACACACTTCAGTTCACCGGCTGGAAAACCCATCCCCGGATGCGGTGCAAAGCGTACCGGATCATCTGCGGGATGACTGGTTGAACCCATCAGTGGCCTGCCCGGATGACGTTTCTCCAGCAACTGACAGAAACGATAAAAATTCATGCGGTGCAGGTCGGCTTCCAGCCGCGGGGTCAGCCGGGAATGCGGCGACTGTGCTTCTCTTCCCATTCCAGGCGCTCTCCTGTCGGTTGCAGAATGATAATCAGGCGGTTAAACAGATAAATGTCGGTATACAGCGCGAAGAAACGGCTCAGCATCTCGCCAAACAGGCAGATGTCGCCGCGCCCGGCAAAGCCGTGGCTGTCCAGCGTCACTTCAATCTGCACGCCACGAACCAGATAGCCCTGCTCAAAGCGCACGGTTTCACTGTGTTTCACGTCGAGGATGGCTTCCAGGCGGCGGCGATTCATCTCGCTGTCGGTCCATTCATACAGCGCCAGGGTCCCGCGCAGCACATCGGCGTTATCCATCATCGACAGGAACCCGCTGCCAAGGTGACTCAGTACGCGCCAGTGAAAACGGTCCTGCGCCGGTGGATAACAAGGCAGCGTTGGCGCACACAGGTTGCGCACGGCAATATTAGCCGAAGTCGTTTTCATCACCGTATCAAGTACAGTGCTCTGCAGCGCACGCCGTGGCAGCTGGCCGTTGGTACCGGTGAGCGTCAGCGACAGGCTCTCATCTTCCGGCACCGTATGGTTATCAAACGCTTCACCGCCGAGGATGAGCCAGGTGTTATGCAACCCGGATGGCCCCCGGCGCACGCGGGTGTGGTAGTAATATTCCGGTGCTTCATGACGCATCATTCCGCCTTTGTGACGGAAGCTCGAAAACGGCACGTAGGTATGCTGGCTCGATGACATCACCGAATCCACGGTGTATATCTCGGTATGGCCATCCTGCACACGCATCGGGCGCAGCATGTATTCGGTTTGTAAGGAGTTAAGCGTCAGTGGGTCAGATTCCAGCGGAAACAGGTTAATCACCGGCACGCAGTTCAGGCGCAGATGCTTTTCGGTAAAGCTGAAATCGTGCTCCCAGCGTTCTGCCAGCACCACATCGATTTCAAACCAGGGGAGTTCAGCCGGAAAGGCCACGCTCTCCAGTCCGCGCAGCCCCGTAAACATGAATTTCTCGCGAAAGGTGAAATACTCCAGCAGCAACTGGTAACCGCTGAAACTGCTGTCCCCTTTCGGCCACAGTCTGTCATCTTCACCAAACCCCAGTGCGGTGAAATACCCGTCCAGCGGTCTTCTGTCCGTGTCACCCGGCATCCGCAGCCAGAGGCGCGCAGTGTTCATGGTAAAGGCTTCATGCATGGCGCAGGCCAGTGGTGCGTCAGCATTGAAATAGAACGGGATCTGGCTGAGATCGACACAACTCCAGTCAGCCAGATGGCTGCAGCTGAAGCGCAGGCTGATGACCGAACGCCCGTCCGGATCAGTCGACAGGCGGGCATGCTCCAGTGCCAGTGGCTGTAGGGTTATCTCTTGAGTTGTGGTGTAGCGACAACGTGTGCCTTTTTCACCGATCGGTCGCGAGTTTACTTCGAAGCCTTTGTCAATACGCATCGGTTCTTTCATCTCACGCCAGTCGGGGGGCTTTGTTGAATAAATCAGATTTCGGGTAAGTCTCCCCCGTAGCGGGTTGTGTTTTCAGGCAATACGCACGCTTTCAGGTATACCTGCTTTCGTCATTTTGTTCAGCGCTCGTACCAGGGCCATAGCCTCCGCAACCTGACCATCGTAGTCACGCAGCGTCAGTGAACCCCCGAACAGCTGTTTTACCCGGTACATCGCCGTTTCCGCTATCGAGCGACGGTTGTAATCTGTTGTCCATTTCCACCGCGCATTACTCCCGGTCATTCGCTGATTAGCCACTGCACGGTTACGGTCTGCATATTCACCGGGCCAGTAACCCGCACCTTTTCGGGGAGGGATAAGCGCGCTGATTTTCTTACGCCGCAGTTCATCGTGACATAGCCGGGTATCGTAAGCGCCATCGGCGGCGGCTGACCTGATTTTCCGGTGGGTTTGCCGGATTAACCCGGGGAAGGCCTCTGAGTCCGTAACGTTGTTCAGCGACAGGTCAGCGCAGATGATTTCATGTGTTTTACTGTCAACGGCGAGATGCAGCTTACGCCAGATACGGCGGCGTTCCTGGCCATGCTTTTTGACTTTCCACTCGCCTTCACCGAAGACCTTCAGCCCGGTGGAATCAATTACCAGGTGTGCGATTTCACCCCGGGTGGGCGTTTTGAAACTGACATTAACCGACTTTGCCCGCCTGCTGACACAGCTGTAATCCGGGCAGCGTAGCGGAACGTTCATCAGAGAAAAAATGGAATCAATAAAGCCCTGCGCAGCCCGCAGGGTCAGCCTGAATACGCGTTTAATGACCAGCACAGTAGTGATGGCAAGGTCAGAATAGCGCTGAGGTCTGCCTCGTGAAGAAGGTGTTGCTGACTCATACCAGGCCTGAATAGCTTCATCATCCAGCCAGAAAGTTATGGAGCCACGGTTGATGAGGGCTTTATTGTAGGTGGGCCAGTTGGTGATTTTGAACTTTTGCTTTGCCACGGAACGGTCTGCGTTGTCGGGAAGATACGTGATCTGATCCTTCAACTCAGCAAAAGTTCGATTTATTCAACAAAGCCCCGGCGACCTTGTAAAGCCCTACAAACTTACCACAGGTCACGCCGTCCTGCTCCCTGGCAACAGGTTTACCAAACAGTGTGTGATCTTCTGCGCCCGTGATAATTCTTCCACCGCAGGTCGTTTTGTCACCCTGAACCAGATAAAAACCTTTTGCTGGCATATGTTTTTCCTTATTTGCTGAATTCAGTCCTGGTTACCCGCAAAGCACCGCACTGCCTGCCGGGTCAAGCGCAATCAGACCAGTCAGAAGCTGGTCCATCTCCGGCTGAAGCCGTGACTTATCGGCTTCACTGCGTGTGGCTTTTATGCACAGCAGTCGGAAGCGGCGTGATTTCACTTCAAACAACAGCGCCGGCGTCCACTGTGCGAGGGTGATGGACTGTGCGGCATTGTCGAGCTCACCCAGTAAATGCAGGGCCAGTTCATTTTTACCTTTCTGCTCTGCCACACGGGCCATCAGCAGACGCAGCAACCATCTGTCTTTGGTGTCGGTCCCCGGGCGCGTCTGCAGCCAGTGGAGTGTGGCATCCAGTCCTTCGCTGTCTGCTTTCTCCAGTGCTTCAGGTTCAAGCGCCAGAATATCGTTATCACCAGTACTGATAGCGCTGACAGGTTCATCCCGCCAGCCGGACATATCGTCCAGCACGCTCTGGTTTATCCAGTTCAGCGTGACCTCATCGGCAAACGGTGTCCCGTCGTTAAAGGCCAGGGTTTCAAGCCCGGTAAGACGGCGCAGCAGCCCTTTCAGGTCGGCAGTGATGATGTCGGCCAGCACATCCTGCCCCGACTTCATCAGGGCCTGATGGGTATACCACTGCAAATCCAGCCAGAGGTGATTGGCACCGCGCGAGAAGGTATTGTCCGCCTGCTCCAGTATTTCCAGCCAGCTCTGTTGCAGATAGAGGCGCTTGAGCATCGCCCGCTGGTCAGCTCGCGGCGGCTCGATGCGCGTTTTCCCTTCAGCATCCGGTGCCGGAATAGCGCTCAGCGTGTCATGACGCAGGCTTTTCATCAGCCGGTGCGCCGCAAGCCAGCCACCGGGTTGCTCACGCAGGTACCCCGTCAGGGTGCGAGCCTGAGCCAGTAAGTCCTGACCCGAGGTGATGCGGCTCAGCACTGGCGCGTCCTGTTCTGTCGTGTGAGATGGCTGCTGACTACGTGTCTGATTGCTTGCGTTCTGCGGTACCACGGCATCCACGCCCCCGCCTTTCATCAGACGGGACTCAAGAGCGCTGTACAGGGCATTCAGCTCCGCCCGTAACGCTTCAGGCTCTGTCTCCAGGCTGTCAGCAATGAGCAGTAGCGTCCCGGCGGTACGCTGTGCATCCTCGCGTACGACCTCCGGGTACAGTGACAAACTGTCCAGTACACGGGTACCGCCGAGCCATTCCAGCGCGGCCTTGCGGCTGCGGTCCCGCCGGGGGTGAAGCTGCATGCCGTAGCGCTGCAGTAATCCTGCCACCAGTTCAAGCCCTTCGGCGAAGCCAGCTTCGCCATTCTGATGCAGGCGCGCCCAGCAGTAATAAGTCGCAACCCGGATATCTTTTGCCGTGGTGGTCATCAGTTTTTCGGCAAGCGTGCAAATCAGCCCGGTATCGATGCCGGAAAGCTTATTGACCTCCTCGCGAATGCGCTGGAAATCATCGTCATATCCCGGGTCTTCTCCCGTCGGACAGGTCACGCTGACCGGAGCAAGCCAGCGCAGCCAGCGTTCCGTACGAGTCTGCGCCTGCTGTCGCAACAGGGTTTCATCCGCCTGACAGGCGGCCACCAGATTCTGCAAAATATCCATTATTCCGTTCCGTCCATATCACTGCTTTCCGTACTGTCCATCAGCGCCTGCGCCGTGGCCGCGCTGTCGACGCTGAATATCTGATCCGGCAGCGTGAAGCCGCGCAGTGCCAGTAACGCCAGCGGCCCGCTGCCCAGCTGTGAACGCAGCACCCACTGCAGGGTACGGCCATCCGGCGCGGTGAAACTCATCATCCACTGACTGCGATCAAGCTGCGCACACTTGCCCTGGTCCAGCCAGCGAATAAAGCCCCAGGTTCCGCTGTAATCCCTGAACAGACGCGCACCCGCGTTGACCGTGGTCCAGGTCAGCATGGTTCCCGGCTTGTACGTGTCTCCCGGCCAGCGGAAGGACTGCCAGTCAGCCATCTGGTTAAAGTAGTGCAGCTTTTGTCCATCAACAGTCAGTTGCGTCTCCACCACCTGCGGTACCGGACGCGCCTGCAGTTCGAAGCTGATACCCTGGCTGCCGTCGGTAAACAAAATGTCCGACAACTGACTCAACTGATTAATCGCCCGCAGGAAGGACGGGTTAAAACTCAGCCCCTGGCTGTTGACTTTATCCGGCACCCACTGGCTGCCCTCCTTGTGCAGAACACCACCGAGCTCTGTCGTCAGGAAGCGTTCAATACGTCCGCTGTCCTTACGCACAAATTCAGCCAGCATCGGCAGGGAGGCATCACTTTTACTCGCGGCAAACGGGAAACGACCGTCAAATGCGGTGTGCCAGTTCGCCACCACAGAGCGGCTCCACTTGTCATTGAGGCTCGCTGCCGACGGCTGAAGCACGGTTTCCCATGCCTGGGTCAGAGGCTGCACAAACATCGTGCTGCCAAAACCACTCCACTCTTCGCCAAGACTTGCAGAAATGAGACTGCCGTATTGCTGGGTGTCGGTCAGGTCCACGCTTTTGCCCTGGAATACGGTCTGCGCCAGGGTCTGCATCATCGCCTGCGGGTCAGAGGCGCTAGCCACCTGTTGCAGGCGTAGACGCACGCGGGTGATACGGGTCAGGTACGTCTGCAGGCTCAGGGAGTTATCAGCCGACATGACGTTGCTGCCCTTGTTTTTACCCAGAAGCTGAAGCAACGGTCCAAAGGTGTCATCCAGCGGCCCCTGCGGTCCTGACGCAGACTGATCAATCGCAGGCTTATCTTTTCCACCTACGAGATCTTTAGCCGATTTGATGATGGAGTCCGAAAGAGCTTCGCGCTGCTGTCCGGTCTGTCCCTGCCAGGCGAGGGTATTCATCAAGGCGATCAGCGGTGACTGGCGGACATCGCTCATCAGCGTCAGTTGGTCTGTGACATCCGCTATGTTGTTCGCCGGATTAAGTTGCAGGCTGTTGAGGAAGCTCAGCCAGCTGCCAGCAAAGTCAGTGAAGTAGCGTTGTGTCAGACGCGCTTTCAGTGCTTCCGGCGACAGGTCTGAGGAGACGGCTTTTCGGCTGTCGCTCAGTACCCAGTCGATTTCATCGCGGCGGGAATTTGCGGCCTTTTCGATAGCCTGCTGAATCCCCCCCTCCCAGGCCTGACGGGTGAACATTCCCGGTACCACCTCATCGGTGGTAAACAGGCGACGGGCATCGGTACCGCCAGTCATGTCCTCCAGAGACACATCGGCAAAGTTACGGCGCACGGATTTGAGCATGTTCTCGTACAGCGTGCTTTCCGCGTTGCGCCGTCCTATCTGCTGCAGCAGCACCTGGCGGCCCTGGCTGACCAACTGCGCATCCGGCGTGATTTTCCACTGTGGCTGCGCTGGCAGTTCGGATATATAAAAAGCCCACAAATCCGGTGACAGGCTTTGCCACAGGCCTGCTGAGATACCCATTCGCGTCGGCTGCACGGTTTTCATGGTCTGCGCGTAGAATGCGCCGTCGGCTTTATCCGGACGAGCCATCATCAGCCAGGCTTTCAGCTGGTCATAGCCCGGTTTCGCCAGTCGTGCCCGTTGGTCACTGTTGGGGGCATAATTTGCCAGCGCGCTGAGCTTCTGCTTAAGCGCCTCATTTGCCGGGTCGCGTATCAGGCGGTTGTTTGCCACGCCGTACCAGGGCAGCATCGCATCAAGCAGCTGCTGATTATGGTCGAGGCCGAAGCGCTGATACCAGGGCGCTCCGTCCTGGATACGGTGCTGCAGGCGGCCGGCATCATTGCGCAGGGTATGCAGGGCCGTCAGCTGGTAATCCGATACGGAAGGGTGCTCCACCAGTGCATGCGCCTGCTGCGCAACAGAGACTATCTGTGACCGGTTAACCGCGAACGACAGCAGCGTTCCCGCCCCCCAGACACCGATAATGGCCATCAGCGTCCAGGCAAGCGTCTGCTCCCACGCCATACCGACACGGCGGCCACGAACGCGGGGGCAGTCGTCAACGGTACCCTGCCAGATTGCCGGCAGGGTCAGTGCATGACGCTGTGACCCCGGAATATATTGCTCAGCGTCGGCTGTGCTCGCTGACGTACCGGCAGTTTTCTTCTCCGGCAGGCTGAACATCAGCCCCCGCAGGGGAACGCGCTGCCGGGAGGCAGCCAACCATGGCACCAGTTGCTCAGTCCAGCGGACGATACCGCCGTCCTGGAGATGCTGGCCCAGGCGCAACAGGAAGTCGTGGCGGTTGTTTTCGGAGACCTGACTCATCCCCTGCGTCCGCAGCGCCGGCAGCATCCGCTCGAGTTGGCGGATCACGTCGCCTTCGTTTGCGCGGAGAGGAAAGCTTGCGCCTACCGCCTGCTCAGGACGCGTATCCTGCGACCAGTTGCTGCCACACAACTGCCACAGCCAGACCGGGGCGGAATAGCGCAGCAGTTCGCTGATTTTTTCCAGCCCGCGTAAATCGTTGTCGCTGATTTGCGGGGTCAGCTTAAGCGACTGCGGTAGTACACGGATAATCCCGTCCAGCGGGCGTCCGCGTCGCAGCTTGCGCAGCGCGATGTATTTTTCGCGGTCGGGCTCCGATGCCAGGCTGCCGCCGTAAATCAGCACGGTGCGGTTACCTTCAAGCCACTGCTGCTGTTGCAGGCCGGGTACCAGTTGTTCGATGGCCGCCTCATCGCCAGTGATTAACAGCAGACGGGTTTTGCTGCGCCAGTAAAGACTAATACGGGAGCGGAGATGCGCCCGAATCCTGTCACACATGACCACCGCAGGGTGAACAGGGTCGTTATCATTTTCCCGTTTCTTTTTCTCATCATCACCACTGACATTGGCGACAAGCGCATCAAACTCCTTTTTACCGGCACTGAGAGCAGCCCACAGGTGCACAACCAGCATGATAAGTGTGCATCCTGAAATACATCCGCCAGCGATAAGCCAGTAAGTTTGCTGCTGACTACCGTACTGAATCCCGGCAATATCCGGATGCTTCCAGACCATGAACGTCATAGCGGCTAACAACAAAAAGAAAATCAATGTGACAGCAAGGTAGCGGCCTTCCGTAGTCTTCGGTGCAAAAGCAAAAGGTAGCTTCACGGATCCATCTCCTGTCGGGAAGCAATCGGGGTAATGAGCGTGCTCCACAGCACATTCTGTGTCGTATCACCGCAGATAATCATCTGTGGGGACTGTGTCTGTCGGGCGATTTCAGTGGCGGCCGCGATGGCCAGCCAGGGGGCTGCGGCACCGGCATGCCCCATAGACCTGTCGAGTGAAATGACGGAGTCGTCCGCTACAGACTGCGCAGGATGCGCATTCTGGCACGCGATCACTTCTGCGCGTTGCTCACCCGTCATCCCGGCAAGCCATAAATTTTTAACGATATTTTCTTTGAGCGGGACGTTCCAGGCGGCCATGTTCATTCCCTCGCTCAGTTCACCAGGAGGGGAAGCATCTGGCCGGTGTAACAACGCGAGAGGTTCGAGTGCCTCCTGTGTCAGGCGGTTGCCAAGAAGCAGCGCAACGGCTGCTTCTGCCGTGTTATCAGAATCAGAGGGATGAAACTGGAGTCCCACAATCAGTAACATCGCTTTATCTTTAATACGTACATTCAGCCAGCGGTCAATTACGCTGAGTCCACTCCCTTCACCATATTCAACAGGATGGGTAATATTATTCTTTTGCCAGACCTCGTCCCAGTAATGGCGTATATTCTCAAGGGGCAGAGATGTTGTTATATCAAAAACAACAATCAGTGGGACTTTGTCAGGGAATTGTGCAAAAGGAATGTCAGTAATCAACCGCGAAAAAATATTAATTATCACGAATTTTGACGAGTCCTGCGGGCTAGATGAAATTTGGCTCATTCTGGTACTTTCATTACCATCCCGGTCGACCTGTGAAACAATAATGCTATCGTTTTTTTGCATGGCAATAGCTATATCTTTCTGTGCAACAGATGAGTGGCCGGTAATAAATGTTGCATTCAGCACCTGCAGCGCACGTCGAGCCTTACGGGTTTCTAGAAGAATCCACTGTTCTCGCTGTTTGTCAAAAGCATTTGCTTTGCTATCCCGCAATGCCCAAAGAAGAAAACAACAAGCAAACAGAATACTCCACAAAGAAATAGGTAAACCTAAAGCCAATTTCCAAAAGTACAGATTTCCGACATAACGCCCAAATAAACGCATTAAGATAACACTGATAGAAAGCATAACAACCAGAGCAACAAACCAACGAGAAAATCTCAGAGGTTTAGGTCTGGGGTAGCGTTCTGGCAAATATTTAAGTGTATATGACATTCATTTTCTCATATTACAGAATAGCTAAACTGGCTTGAGATGAAAATGAGGCGAAGATTAGACCCATTGCATTACCACCCCATTAAAACCCACATTTAAATAAATGAACGCTCGTTTAATAAAGAGTAATTGCGTTAATTTATTTTTGTTGTTGAAATGGCCTTCCATTTTTTCAACATGTAATTTAACAGAGGTTTATCGTTTTTTAGATTATGATCTGGAATTGGAGGGTTTTCACCACCATAACCCTCGTTTGCAACAATGATGTGCTCTTCCCCTCTTAAAGCATGCTTCACTCCATTTTTATACGCAAAGTATTTTACAGTTACTGGATCTATCCCACCAATACATCCAATTTTATAAGCAAATAAAACTGTCCCTTCACCATCGGTGAAACTATTGTTTACTTCAATTTATTCTTTTATCACATTCAGATTAATGTCTACATCACAGTCATTAACATAATCATTTAGTACCCAATCAACCTTTCTCTTCGTCACCTGTTTTACAGATAGATGCTCTCCCGTGTTATTTTTATTGATTTCCTTTTCTATCACCAGAAAATGTTCGCCAGAATTGTCGTTCCACTTTGCATTGTAAATAAGATCCTTAGCAAAAGTAGAGTTCATTGGATAAATAAGTAACATACAACTTATCCTAATAATCAGGAAAGGTGTCAAATAATGATTTATCAACAATACATCTCCCTTTATAACGAGATGTTTACTTCAATACTCACAAGCTATTTTCCCAGCATGAATTTATTTGCAGCTTTGCAAGCTAAAGTTCCGTCAGGAAGAGTATCAAATAAAGAGGTGTAATTATACAGAACTATTTTTCCATTAACTTTCTTAAATTCAATAAAATATCCATAAGCACCATCATCATCACATTTTTTTCTCATGTACTCTGGTAGCGCAAAAGATATATTCCATACACACACTTTTTCTTTTGGGTAAACTGCCGAGGTGTTAACAGGATACTTTGTTTTTTTGTCAACACCCCAGCCATAGTAAACCTCAGATACATTAACAAGTGTACTGTATTCATTTTTGATCAATAAATCACTTTCAATATAATGCCTTACTTCTTGTAAAGACATTTCAATCAGCAACTTTTTATTGTTTTCCTTAAATATCTCTCTTAAAGAATTTATATTTGCATTATCCATACACTCTTCTGCCAGTACGCAGGAACTGTAAGCAAGGAACACCGCTAAAACAAAATAACACTTCATATACCCCCCCTTATTTATTACCTCGTTCTTTCATCCTCATTCGAGGGTAGATTGGCTCCAAGGCTTTCACGCAACTCTGCAATATTAGACATCGTAGTTTCCCTCATACCTGAACTTATTATCTTTTGTGCATAAGGGTAATATGACTTAGGTATATAGAATCCTATCAGTTCATAATTTAAACGTCCATTTATATAAACTTGATATAATGGATTTATTGTAACACTATTTCCTTGATTTCCGCCAAGCACACCTATTTCACCATCTTCAAAAAGACAGTATATAAAAGCAACATGCCCTGTCCAGGAGCCTTTTTTCCGCAAAACAACTATTGCACCATATATAGGCTCAGATATTTTTATGAAATTTTTGTTTTTTTTGAAGGATTGAGAACTGGCGCTACCAGACATTGAATATCCTGCCTCTTTGAGACAATAATTTATAAAAGAAGCACACCACGGATTAGAATTACCAACCATTGATGCCATATTAATGCCAGTCTTCTTATGGTAGTTTATTCCACCATCTCCTTCCTTTACACGCCCCCATTTCCATCTAGTCTCTCCTTCCTCGAATGCAACTGCCATCCATGGAGCCTCTCTCTGTTCATGAGGTAGTAACGCAATCGGATTTCCGGAATTCTTCCCCCCAACCGATTCCAGCGTTTTTTTATTGGTATTTATACCGCTATTTTGTCGTTTTTTATTCACTGGTTTTGATGCTGGAGAACTGACTGATGGTTTCTCAGTCTCACCAGCAGCATTACTGCCATTTGTGCTAATAGAAAGGGATTGCCCCGGGTATATTTTATTAGGGTCTGATATATTATTCTGTCGTGCGATATCATCTACACTCACACCGTTTTTCGCCGCGATTTTTGCCAGTGTATCACCCGGTGAAACTATATATACTGAAGGGCCACTAGTATTGACACCATAAATCGTCAAGCGCTGACCGGGAAAGATCTTACTCACATTTTTAATGTTATTATTTTTGGCAATTTCATCAGTACTTGTCTTATAACGTTCGGCAATTTTAGAGAGGGAGTCTCCTGACATAACTATGTACTCTATCGGATTCTGAGTACTTTTCTCTCGTGGGACTTTTGGGGTTTCGGCTAGTGTTTTTGCAGAAAATTGTGAAAAGTTTCTTGTAAGCAGTATATTTTTCGTTTCATCCCCAGCAACAGCTGAATAAACTACATCCTCTTTTCCTGCAGAATTAGTATATTTGAGGACAATAGCCATTCCTTGTTTCGTATGGATGATTGTCTTGAGCTTACCATAAGCATCTGTTTTCCACTCGTAGGTAGTGCTTCCTAGTATTACCTTAAATGGCACATCGGCAACTGGTCGGCAGCCATCAGAAACAGTCACATTTGTCACATACACCCATTTTTCTGTTCCGGGCTTCAGACCACCTTCCTTTTTACTGATTGCATCCACTACCTTGTCAAATTCATTATCATTCAGATCAGAAATTTTTTTATCTTTTGCAACTCCACTCTCTGAACTTATAAAATTGGCATAAGCTACGGGATCATTGCCTGCGGTTTCAGGTGCATACTGCGACATCATGTCAGATATGGTATAATCTCGATATTTTCGCTTCAATAATGCACATTTTTCACGCTCCCCAACTTCAATGCTGGAAAAAATCACGAATGTATTTTTTTTCGGATTATACACAGTCCCGGCGCCTATTCGCCCTTTTTGCTTATTTGCATCAGGTAATGCGATAATATTCCCGGGATTGTTAAATCGCCAACTCAATGTACCAGCAGTTTTTAGCAAACGAGTACCATCACCAGCTTCGTACTCAACCGTCTTGGTTTTAAGATGGTATGTCGCTTTTACAAATCTCATACGTCATCCTTTTTTATTTTTTCGCATTGGTTTAAAACTGATGTCTTTTAGTAAAACTGAAGTCATATGATAACCTGTGTCAGCAAGCATCACATTTCCATATACAGTGATATGGTGATTAAGTAAGTTGCGTTTACTTTTATAATCTTTACTGCTAACAATGAGTTGTACATTGCTGTCCCACCCATCTCGCTCAGTATTAGCATCAATCACACATTTTAGCGGACTGTTTAAATGCAGGATCCAGTAAAGTAATTTTTCGTCATGTTGCCTATCCTCTCCCCAGTTGGGGGGACCGTAAAACAACTCTTCTTTCATTACTCCTGAGAGTACAACCTTATCCCCCTCTTTCAGACATGCAGCATTAACACTGAAGTTATAAAATAAGATGGCTATACTCAACGTAAGTTTGATAAGAAGATTTAGCATTATCAACTAACCTTTGTTAAATTTAACAATTCTGCAATCATTGATTCAGTCAATGCTGATGTTCTATCTCCTGCAGAGTCCACTTCACTTAAATAAACATCGTCATCTGGTTCTTCATCCCCAAAATCCTCCATACTGTCATCTTTAGTTGATGAAAGAGAAAGTTCTTCTGTGCCCCAACTTTCTCGTCCAATGATTAAATTCAATGTTTCGCTTTCAGGAAGTACTATTTTCGGGAAACGGCCTGAACTATCTATCGTTCCGGTAGATAGAATTTTTCCATAACTGTCAGTAATGTTGTATGGCTGATTTATCATCCAATCCATGCTTTGGCTGACAGTATCCGCACCAGGAAAAGCAAAACGTAAACTTTGCTTGCCGGGTTCTGTTACCGGTTGTTTATTATCTGGGTCTTCCTTTTCGCTTCCCTGTTCGTCTGTACCTGTTTCGCCGGGATCTGTGCCGGGCTCTGACGCATCCAGTACAGGGAACGTTAAAAATGCAGGTTTCGCTGATGCCTTCTGCTGCCGGTCATAAAATCCTGCCCGTGTCCGGTAATCCCCGAGCGTCGCCGCCTCGATCGCATTCGCATCCAGCGTGATATAACTTCCCCCGCCGTTCAGCGTGATCTTCTTCTTCGCAAGGATCTGGATTTCATCTTCCGTACTGACGATGCTGATTGCTTTTCGTGCCAGCAATTCCATTAAATCGTTCTGCGCCTGTACCTGCACCGGCCCCTGGTTGGCGATGAGCCTGATCCCCAGTTTGCGCACAAACACGCTCAGGGCATTGCCCACCCCGATAAACAGATTTTTCACCACGCTGATGTCCGCATTTTTACCGGCCGTGGTAATCAGGTTCTGCCCGGCCGATACCTGCAGGTGTTGTCCGCTGGTCAGCGCCATACCGTCCGGTGCGCTCATCAACAGCACCGATTTTTTAAGGTCCGTCAGCTGCTGTTCCAGCAGGGTGATTTGCGCCTGAAGGTCTGCCGGGTTCGCGGTCGCCTTCTGCGCATCACCGGAGATGGCTGTCATCTGCTCCCTGGCATCGCCGAGGTTGCTGACCGCCGGCTCCATCTCCAGCACCTGGCCCCGCGCCTTCGCCTGCCCGTCCGCCGAGATGAATATCCCTTTCTGCGCCCGGATGGCGCCCCAGCTGTCCGTCCTGAGCTCAAAACCCTCGCCGCGCTGCTGTTTTTCGCTGTCGACCAGGTGGCCGAGATTCAGCTGGCTCTTGCCGCCGTATTCCGTGCTGACCTTGATATGCTCTTTCCCGCGCTCATCGTCGAGGCGGATTTTATTGTTCGCCGGGGTGCGCAGGACGTTACGTTTGTAGTTGCGGATGGTGACGTGGTCACCGTGCGCTGAGTCGTGCAGCACACCGGCGATGTACGGCCGGTCCGGGTTGCCGTCTTCAAAACCAATCGCCACCTCGGTACCCGCCAGCAGCGGCAGGTGCAGGCCGTACGTGTCGCCGGCATACGGGCGGGACTGGCGTACCCACAGGCTCTCGAATCCGGTCTCCCAGTTGTCGCGGTCAAATAGCATATTGACGCGGTAACGACCGTCCTTATCGATATGCCCGTAGGTGTCATTTTCGGTGGTACTGGTGACGCGGGCCGGTAAGGTGCCGGCCATCACCGGGCGGCTGCCTGGCGCCGGGCGGAAACAAAAATCGGTGCTGTCCGGGATACCGTCAAACCGGACGCCAAAGTCCGCATCACGCCGGGCATGGCTGTGCATCGCCGTGACAACCACGCCCTGCGCAAACACGTCTGCCACTTCGTACCCACCGGTGACTTTCAGTACCTGACCCGGAGAGAGCACCGGACAGCTGGTGAAGGCCCTGGTCTTCGTCTGACCATTCAGGTAACGCTCGTGACGAATGCGGGCGTAAAATGCCCCGGACTCCGGCGCCGGATTGCGGTCATGGGATGTTCCCGCCGTCAGGTAGTTATCGGCCCAGTGATAGGCATCACCGTACGTGGTGGCATCCCCGCCGGTCGCGTCCACCAGGGTATTCATGTCTTCCGTGGCCTGACGGTAGTTGTAGTCGCGGGTACTGACCGCCTTCTGGACCACGTTATGGTGGCTCTCCATTTCCCACACCGAGTCCACACCCTGCGAATGCTGCCCGGACGGCGGCACCGACGGCAACGTCAGGCCTTTCTCATATCCCTGCTGGCTGTCTTAAAACTCCACCACGTCGATGTTCAGCCGCGTGTCGGTGGTGAAGCGGAACCAGATACCGACCTCACCCAGCAGGCGGGTGATAAAGTGCAGGTCGTTCTCACCGTATTGCATCACCTGCTCACGGCGTGGATACTCTCTGGTGAGCGAGAACAGAAAATCCTGGCCGCGCATGCCGTGGCGCTCGCGCAGGATTTTCTCCACAACCTGCGGGACGGACATGTCCTGGTAGATGGCGTTCTGGTGCGAGCGGTCAAGCAGTGCCAGACGCGGCTCAAGCGTTACCGCGTAGCGGGTTTCATCTTTTGAGGTGCCAAGACGCTCAAGCCCGCTCACCATCCCCTGTATCACCCGCACCGGCTGCTGCACCTTAATGCCATAACCCTGGTCAACCGGAGCCTGCAGCGTCAGGGAAGCCGCTTTCATCAGCATCATCTCTTTGCTGATGGCATGGTCCGCGCTGGTGAATTCAATACGGTAGCTGAAGGGTTTACTCAGGGCTTCATCGCCCTCAAACGCCAGCACATCAAGCCCTGCGTCACAGCCCTTCACCGAAAGCAGATGATGGCTGTGGCTGAATCTCAGCGGGGGATTACTGCTCATGCGTGCGCTCCTTCTGTGCAGTCAAACTCCAGTCCGATCCCCGCCTCCTCACTCCAGTTGAGGGACAGGTGCTGTGGCTTTTGCCCCGCCGCCTTATGCGTCAGCAACTGCTGGCTCAGCACCGGTAAAATCTGCTGGTTCAGCAGGCTGTCGATGTTACGCGCACCGGTATCCGGCAACAGGCAGGCCGCGGTCAGCGCGTCGTACAGGCTCTCATCAATTTTGGTGGTCAAACCGTAGTGTCGGCTCAGCCGCCTGCTCACCTGTGCGAGCTTCATTTCCACAATGGTGCGCATGGCGGCCTCCGCCAGAGGACGATAAATCACCGTCTGGAAACGCGCCAGCAGCGCAGGCTGGAAGTGGTCACGCAGGCTCGGACGCAGCAGTTCATGCAGGTCACCTTCTGTTGCCTCCGGCTGTTCATCCAGCAGCTGCATGATGTGGTCGCTGCCGAGGTTGGAGGTCATCAGAATTACCGTGTTACGGAAGTCGATTTCACGCCCCTCGCCGTCGCGCATAAAGCCGCGGTCGAAGACCTGGTAGAACAGGTTCATCACGTCACGGTGCGCTTTCTCCACTTCATCGAGCAGCACCACGCTGTACGGGCGCTTGCGCACTGCCTCGGTGAGAATACCGCCCTGACCGTAACCGACGTAGCCCGGCGGGGAACCCTTAAGCTGGGAGACGGTGTGCGGCTCCTGGTATTCGGAGAGGTTGATGGTAATCAGGGATTTTTCACCGCCGTACAGCACGTCCGCCAGCGCCAGCGCGGTTTCGGTCTTGCCGGTGCCGCTCGGTCCGGTCAGCAGGAACACGCCCTGCGGGCCGTTCTCCGGCGCAAGCCCAGTTTTTGACGCGCGCAGGCGCTGCGCGATGGCATTCAGCGCCGCGCCCTGGCCCACCACGCGTTTACCGAGGTGCTCTTCGAGGTGTAACAGTTCCGTCTGCTCGTCCTTCATTAATGAGGAGAGCGGCACACCGGTCCAGTCGGCAATCACCGTGGCGACGGTACGCGCGTCCACATCCAGCCCCAGCAGCGGGTTCCCCTGCTGCACGGTGGCAAGCTGGCTCTGCAGGTCAGCGATTTCCGCCTGGCGGGAGATATCACTGCGGCAGGCCAGCAGGGCTTCCGTCAGTTTCAGCTCCTGGCCGTACTGCGCTTCCAGGTCATCAAGTTGCAGAATGATGCGGACTTCGTCCTGTTCGATGGCCGCCAGACGTTCGCCGTGGGCGGTGTTACCTGTCGCGATATCCTGCAGCAGCGCCTGTTTTTCCATCGCCAGGGCCGTGAGTTGAGCCTTCAGGCGGGTCAGCGCTTCCGGCACGGTATCGAGACTCATGCGGATACGGGCGGAGGCGGTATCCAGCAGGTCAACCGCCTTGTCCGGTAGCTGACGGCCGGTCAGGTAACGACGGGAAAGGGTCACCGCCGCCCTGACCGCCTCATCGGTAATGTGCACCCCGTGGTGCTGCGCGTAGCGGGATTTCAGCCCCCGCAGCATCAGGCAGGCGGTGTCGTCGTCCGGCTCATCAACTTTCACCATCTGGAAGCGCCGCTCCAGTGCCGCGTCGCGCTCAAAATACTGCTTGTATTCACTCCAGGTGGTGGCCGCGATGGTCCGCAGTTCGCCGCGGGCGAGCGCCGGTTTCAGCAGGTTGGCCGCATCCGCGCCGCCCGCCTGGTTGCCTGCGCCAATAATGGTGTGCGCTTCGTCGATAAACAGCAGCACCGGGGACGGAGACTGCTGCACCGCATCAATGACGTTTTTCAGGCGCTGTTCAAACTCCCCCTTCACGCCCGCCCCCGCCTGTAACAGACCGAGGTCCAGCGTGCGCAGGCTCACCGTTTTCAGCGATTCCGGCACATTCCCTTCGGCGATACGCAGCGCCAGCCCTTCCACCAGGGCGGTTTTCCCCACACCCGGCTCGCCGACCAGAATCGGGTTGTTCTTGCGACGCCGCGAGAGAATATCCACCATCTGGCGGATTTCCGTATCACGGCCGAAAACCGGGTCGATTTTGCCCTCACGCGCGTTAGCGGTGACATCAAGGGTGAACTTGTCCAGCGCGTTCTGCAGGGCCGGATTCAGTTCGCCCTCTTTCACCTCACTGCCGGACAGCGGCACGCTGCAGCCCTGCGTCAGCTCCTCTTCCTGCTGTACCTCTTCGCGCTCGTCTGACTGCGCATCCAGCAGCGGTCGCAGACGCTCAAGCTGGCTCAGCCCCAGCGTCAGCAGCGGCCATAAACCGTCGCAGCGCACCAGGCTCTGCCGGTCCACCAGCGCCTAAGCGACAGCACCTGGTTGGACTGGTCATCGCCCGTGCTGTCGGTATGACCCGCTATCACAATCAGCCAGCCGGGCTTCGCCTTAATTCCCACCAGCGAATTCACCAGCAGCTTCGTGGTGCCGGGTTTCAGCGCCCATTTTCCGGTGTCGAACAGCGACATGCTGTCGAGGCGGATGATTTTCGGCGCGACCTTTTCTACAGGCTTCGTTGGAGGAGGTGGTGGTACATACGAACGGATCGCTTCCAGCACCGGTATTCGCAGACGTACTCCCCGATAAAGCCCCAGGCCCAGCCGGGCCGGTACACCATTCCGTGCATGCTCATCCAGCAGCGCTGCATCCTCGCGCAGCACCTGTACGGCACTGGCTTTAGGACCGTAATCATCCATGGCGATGCTGTTGTAACGCACAATATCGAAGCTCACGCGTTGCAGCAGCTGGCGGTTGTTCCAGCCACTGCTGAGCAGTGCAGCAATGGCCGCCAGCGTGAAAATCCCGAACGCACAACGCCAGGTTCGCTCACGCGGTATCAGGCCCCGCCCTTCCGGCAGTAATGGCAGAATAAAATCCGGGAACAGGGAGATGACCGTACTGTCCGTTCCCACCGGCTGCCAGCCAGACACCTGCTGCATCGCGGTGTGACGGGAAAGCCACGTCGTCCAGGCCGATGTGGCCAAGCTTCCGGCCAGGATCGGCCCCATTCCCCACAGCACCGCAACAGGTGCAATGACCGGCACATCGGGGTTCTCATCCATAAAGACGGCCTGGACATGCTGACGGAACCAGTTCATCAGACTATTCATCAGCACCTGTTGCTGCACCGCAGGCGTTCCGCCGGAGGTAACCCATTCAGCAACAGACCCCGGGGCTGAAGATTCACGCCAGACCCTCACCCCTTCTCTCGGGAAAACCGCCTGCCAGAACATGTCATTCGTCATCGCGCTGCCGACCTGACCATTCAGCACCAGCGGCACAGAGTGACCGGTTGCTTTACGCAGCTGACTGATGTGCCAGCGCAGGGTCAGCAGTCGACTGGTCAGGGCTTCGCTGTCAGGGTGCTGCTGCGGGCAGACGCTGACCATCACCGACAGCTGACGTCCCCAGTCAGGACGTAACCACAGTATCTGACGGGCGACCTGCGCCAGATCATGATGATCCTCCACGCGGATCCAGCATCCCTGCGTGACAGTGAGTACCGGTGACGAATGCGGCCAGGCCAGAGGCAGATCGCCACAAACCAGCACTACGGGCTGACGGTAAGTGGCGTCAGGCAGATCCTCCAGGCGCAGGGTGACATCATGCTGTTCACGGCGACTGGCGACTGTCCAGAACGCCAGGATACCCCCCAGTACCACCAGCAGAATGAGCACAGAAACCCACCTGGATACCGGCAGAAAACTCAGGCAGACCACGGCACTTAGCAGGACGGCCCACAACGCCAGCCCGCGCTGTTGTGCAGGACTCATTTCACGGCCCCCGGCAACAGGGTTAGCAGCAACTGATCCAGCCAGCGATCCAGTCCCCACCAGAGTGCAGCGACCACTATCACGCTCAGACCAATACGTACGGGCCATGACGCCAGCCAGCCGCCCATGATTCCCCGCCCGGTATGACTTTCCGCCAGTACGGGGTAGGACTGTGGATAGCTGAACGGTGTGACATATTCACTGAGTGCGTTGACAAGTTTCTGGCGCTCCGGGTCATTCAATGATCGGTAACTGCCGAGAAAACCCAGCATCATGACCCGCTGGAAGCAGGTCACGACAGCGTGGTCAGGCGCCGGTTCACGCAGCACATCGCGCATCCGATCGCACAGCGTGTCGCCGGCGTCCATAGTGCCGAGGAAGTGCCCCTGCAGGGGAATGTCATACCACTGCACACAGGCGTCATCTTCCACACCACGACCTTTCACCGCCTCATCGAGCAGGGCGCACTGTGCGGTAAGAATATGCTGACAGCTGGCTTCATCGAGTTCGCTCGCTTTCAGCTCACGCTGCACACGTTCGACATCAGCAATACAGCGCTCCCACAGCGTGCGCCCTTCGCCCTCCTGAAACGTCGGACCGTGACGCAGGCTGATCACCTGAAGCCAGGTGTCCTGCAGCAGGGCATCAATATCAATGGCCGCGGCAGTGCCGCGTTTACGCTCACTCATGTTCTCAGCACCGCAAAGAGTTCAAGTTCAGGCTCGCCGAGCATGCCCGGAACGTAAAACATGCAGGTCCCACCCTGAAGCATTTCAGTGGCCTGAGGATGAGAGACATCAAGACTGAAATACTGATTTTCCAGACGTAACGGAATGGCTGCCGGTACATGGCGCAGCGGCGTCAGAGGCACGCCGACCCGCGATGAATTGACGATACTTCTGACATGATCGGGGCTGCCGACCTTGCACTGGCGCGGGAACTGCTCCTGCATTTGTGCCACCGGTACCGTTGAACGCACCGAGAGGTAGTAATCAGCCCCTTCACGCAGACGTGGGTCATGCAGACGGGCCTGCCAGAAGTGAAGCCTGGCATCATGCTCAAGCTCAATCGCTACCACCCGCGACGGCAGGCTGGCTTCCAACAGGTCACCCAGTAAATCAAACAGCGGCGGGAATACGTTATTCTGTTGCTCGTGCTGCCAGACCGGGATCGCACTCACCTGATGCTCCAGCGAGAAAGTCAGCAGACTGCCCGCCAGGCGTGCCAGTTCCGGATACAGACGCTCCGGCGGGCTTTGCGGGTGGCGCTGAAACTGTCCGAGCACGGGTTCTGCGCTGTTAAGGGCATTGAGCAGCCAGAACAGGGACACATCCGCCACGGCAAAATCGGCCATCCGCTCATTACTTTCCCGGCGCATGGCCATCAGCCGACTCAGGCGTACACGTAGCTGGCTCATCAGCTGTTCCAGCTGGATCATCAGCCAGCGACTGCCCTGCAGAGCCAGCAGTGGCGGAAGAAACGTCTCATCCAGTAACCATGCCCCCTGCGAATCCTGCTGCAGGCGGGCAACCGGGCAGGTCAGATAATCGCTGTTGTCCTGACAGGCAAACCGCAGCGTCAGCTCAGGTTTCATCACCGCAATCTGGCGGGTGTCGTCCCCAAAAGCGTTGCGGATATCCCGCCAGCGCTGGCGATAGCGAACAGGGCGTTCGGCCACCGCATCGGGTGTAAGACAGTTGCCGCCATTCGCCCGCAGCAGCGGGAGGGCCAGCACCACCACCGCATCCTGTGATCCACTCTCAAGCGCCAGAACCGGTGGAAGATCGTCAGCATTATCAGTGTCGATAAGCGTCCCGTCAGGGAAACGAATGTGCAGACGACGAGCCTGCAGGCGGCCCAGTTTCAGTGCATCCGGTTCGAAAGTGGCATCAATCACTCCCCAGGGATGGGAGAGACCTAACCGGGCGATGCATTCCGCAGACCAGGCCGCATACGCGGCCTGTTGCTGGAAGTGCTGGGGAGAGACCATCTGGCCCCTGCCCCATAACGGTTGTTCCGTTTTCATTGGCTTCCTGCCTTAACTTACGCTTTCGCTTTCGCTTTCGGCATCTGGCTCACCAGCGACAGGTTCACGTCCATGCCTTCCACCTGGAAGTGCGGCACCGCGAACAGCTTCACGCGGAAGAAGCCCGGGTTGTCCTCAATATCTTCCACCACCACCTTCGCATCGCGCAGCGGGTGTGAGGCCTGCAGTTCGTCGCCCGGATCGGTCATTTCGGTCACCAGACTGCGTACCCATGTATTGAGTTCCAGCTCCAGCAGACGGCGATCTTTCGTCGTACCGATATTTTCGCGCTGAATCAGCTTCAGGTAATGCGCAATGCGCGACAGCAGGAAGATATACGGCAGACGGGCATTGATGCGGCTGTTGGCAGTGGCGTCGGCGGTGTCGTACAGCGCCGGTTTCTGCGCCGAGTTCGCCGAGAAGAAGCAGGCGTAATCACGGTTCTTGTAGTACGACAGCGGTATAAAGCCCAGGTTAGCGAATTCAAACTCGCGGGTTTCCGGGATCATCACCTCTGACGGGATCTTCACCTGGTTGCCGGTACCCAGATCGTACAGGTGGATCGGCAGGTCTTTCACGGCCCCACCTGCCTGCGGGCCACGAATTTGCACGCACCAGCCGTTGTTGATGAAGCTCTTCACCATGTTGGAGGCGAAGGAGAAAGATGCGCTTGTCCACAGGTATTTTTCGTGGTCCGGACCTTTCACCTGCTCAACGTAGTTGAAACTGCGCACCGGCACCGTGTCCGGGCCGTAAGGCAGGCGCCCCAGCACGCGCGGCATCACCAGGCCGATATAACGGGCATCGTCGGTGTCGCGGAAGGATTTCCATTTGATGTATTCGGCACGGTCGAAGTAGTTACCGATGTCCTTAATCGCGGCCACCTCTTCCATCGATTCCTTGAGGAAGAATTTCGGCCCGACGGCACCAATAAACGGCATATGCGCGGCGGCAGAGACTTTCGAGATATTGCGCAACAGCGCCACGTCCTGCGGACTTGCGTCAAATTCGTACGCTGAAATAACCGAGCCAATCGGCTCGCCGCCCGGGGTGTCGTATTCAGCGGTATAGGTGTGCCAGTACAGGCCGCTCTGGATAAGTTCCGGCGCATCTTCGAAGTCCTGGCGCAGGTCGTCTTTGGACACATCCAGAATTTCCGTTTTTACATTCTGGCGGTAGTCGGTGTTGTCCACCAGTTGCTTCAGGCCGCGCCACAGGGATTCCACTTTCTGGAATTCTGCATGATGCATCACCGCATCCAGCTGGCGGCTGATTTGGAAATCCAGCTCCGCGATATGGTGGTCAATCAGGGTTTTATCGAGTTTTTCCACTGGCTGGCCGGATTTGCGGATGCAGTCCATAAATACCTGCATTGCCGCTGTCAGGCGCTCACCTGCCGGAGCATCAGACAGTGCGGCATCGTCCAGAAACGCATTGATATCGCCCAGGCTTGTGGCCGGGGTCAGGTTGATTTTGTCGAACAGGGAGGCGTAGACGCTCTCTTTTTCCAGCACAGTGGTCTGCCCCTGCGCGGAGCCATTTTCAGTATTAACAGACATCAGCATTCTCTCGTTTAATCCATTAAAAGACGCGCCCGTTTTTATTTCGGGGCCAGGGCACTCATTTCGTTACGTAATTCCTGAGACAGCGCCGGATCCTTAAGAATTTTCTCGAGCTCTTTTCTGAAAGTGGCGTTATCCAGCAGATTGGACTTGAGGTCACGTAATAAATTACGCATCGCCAGCATGGCACGAAGTTGGGGAATTTGTCGGGCCACCTGTTCGGGTTCAAAATCTTTCATATCTGAAAAGCGCAGCGTCACATTCTCTTCCGTACGCTCACCCGCCAGCGTATTCGGAACCGTCATGTTGACCTCCGGGTTAAATTCCGAAAGTACACTATTGAGGTTATTTTTGTTGACGTTAATTTTCTTTCTTTCAGATAATGGCCGGCTCTCTTTGCCGTTACTGAAATCACCGACAGTGAGTAATTTAAGGGGTAACTCAACTTTCTTCTGCGCCCCTCCGGTATGCAATGCAAGTTTTAAATTAATGCGTGCCTTAGGCACTTCGTTCTGGAACGTATCAGCCATAGCAGTCCCTTTCCTTAAGGAATGTTTGTTGAAGTTAACGACGTTTCTGAATAAATCGATATTAGAACAAAACGCTGCAATAGATCAACCACCTGGAACCAAAGTCCAAATTAAGACATTCCTTAAGAATTTTACTCTATATAATTAAAATATGGTTTACAGCGTGCCTTTTCATAAAGAAATATCAACCACAACTCCGAAAATAGTCAGCATTAGTGGCTATTTCTGTGAAAAAAATGAAGTTCCATATCCAAACAAAGCAATATTATTGATTTAAATCAATACGAGAGAAAACATCTACAGCGCTACCTAATAGTATGACCCGCATCAATATTTACACGCATCCGTAAGACGCGACACCCATTAAAAAGTCCAATAGTGGACAGTTGTTTTAACGAGATGCAATATATTCAAAATATGAATATTTCGCTTAATTTAAAAAAACAGAGCAATACCCTGCGCTGTAAAACACAGTATCAATGCAGCGCCATCTTCACGATCTAGAATGAACAGAAAAGCGCTGGCACGTGATATCGGGCCAGCGCAGTATCAGGAGGGGAAATAAATTAGCAGACTCGCGTTTTTCAGTGCTTCACAATATACATCGTACGGCTGTACGCCACGTCTTCAGGATTATTGATCGGATATCCCTTCACCCAGGGTTTAATCAGACGTCCGTTGGTGTACTGGTAGATCGGCGCAATTGGCGCTTTTTCCGTGAGGATCTTCTCCGCCCGGTTGTAATCCGCATTACGGGCTTCCGCGGTGGTTTCAAGCGTCGCCTGATTGATGATCTTATCGTAAGCCGGGTCGTTAAAGCGGGAAATATTGCCGCTGTGGGTTGATGTCAGCAGCGACAGGAAGGTAGATGGCTCGTTGTAGTCCCCGACCCAGGACGCGCGAATCACATCAAAATTCCCTGTGTTTCGGCTATCGATATAGGTTTTCCACTCCTGGTTTTGCAGTTTGACGTCTACTCCCAGGTTCTTCTTCCACATCGAAGCCACCGCAATCGCGATTTTCTGATGATTCTCTGAAGTGTTATACAGCAGGGTCAGCTTCAGTGGACGCTGAGGGCCATACCCCGCCGCCTGCAGCAAGGTTTTGGCCTGCGCGTTTAGCTCCTGCTGCGACATCTGCTCAAACGGTGATGTCTCTGGCGTGAAACCTGCCGTCACATCAGGCGTGAAATGCCAGGCTGGTTTTTCTCCCGTACCTAACACTTTCTCCGCCATAATCCGGCGATCGATGGTCATACTCAGCGCCAGACGCACGCGGGAATCGGCGGTCGGGCCCTTTTGCGAGTTAAATGCATAGTAATACGTTCCCAGCTGCGGTGGCGTGTATACCTGTCCAGGAATATCCTTGAGCAATTTCTGATAAAGGTTTTTCGGGAACGACTCGGTGATATCAATATCGCCTGCCAGGTAGCGTTTGGTGGCGGAAGACTCCTGGTTGATCGGAATAAACGTCACTTTTTGAAGAACAGTTTTCGCGTTATCCCAGTAGTGGGTATTCGGCACAACGACCAGCTTCTCATTCACCACACGATCTTTCAGCACATAGGCACCATTGCCCACCAGGGAGCCCGGACGCGTCCACTCTTTACCGCTTTCGACGTTCGCTTTCTGAACCGGATAGAACGCGAAGTTTGCCGTCAGGTTGCTGAACCACGGCAGCGGTTTATCGAGCTGAACGCGTAACGTTCTGGCATCCACCGCCGCTACCCCCAGCGTATCGGGCGCGGCTTTGCCATCAATAATCGCCTGAGCGTTGTTAATGCCTGCCAGAGCAGCAAACCAGGCAAACGGCGAGGTGGTTTTCGGGTCAACCAGACGCTGCCAGCTGTAAACAAAATCCTGCGCCGTGACCGGCGTGCCGTCAGACCATTTTGCATCATCACGCAGGGTAAATGTCCAGATGCGGTTATCGTTACTCTGCCAGCGCGTCGCCACGCCCGGCGTCAACTCCCCTTTCTCATTCTGATTAACCAGGCCTTCAAACAGATCGCGAATCACCTGAATCTCGGGTAGCCCCACGGCCTTGGCCGGGTCCAGTGACGCGGGTTCGTCTTTGATGTGTCTGACCAGCTCCTGTTTTTGCGCCAGCACCGTCCCCTTTGGCACATCAGCAGCGTAAGAAAATGACGATAGCCCGCAAAGGCACAGTGCAGAAAAAAGCAGCGAAACAGGATGCTTCATGAGATCCCCTTTAGAAATCGGTAATACGCGAATGCGTAATTATTTGTTTCGAAACGGCGAAATGCAAATACCTTAAGCCGGAAAGGTGATATCTGGCAATCTTCATCCTTCGATGAAACTATTTGATTAAACGTGGGTTTTGCACAACACTGCCAGTAAGCACTTCTTTATCAGGATTTCCTATGGCAGTTACCCGACCAAGAACGGAACGTGGCGCTTTCCCGCCAGGCACCGAACATTATGGCCAGTCTTTCTTAGGTGCACCGCTGATCTGGTTTCCCGCACCGGATGCCGATCGTCATAGCGGCCTGATTATTGCGGGAACGCACGGCGATGAGAACTCCTCGATCGTCACCCTCTCCTGCGCGTTACGCACCCTTGCACCGACACTACGCCGACATCATGTGATCCTGACCGTCAACCCGGATGGCTGTCAGCTTGGGCTGCGGGCGAATGCGAGAGGGATAGACTTAAACCGCAACTTCCCGGCGGCCAACTGGCGCGCCGGTGAAACGGTATACCGCTGGAACAGCTCGGCTGAAGAGCGTGACGTGGTGTTACTGACGGGAGAAAAACCCGGCTCAGAGCCAGAAACACAGGCACTCTGCCAGTTAATCCACAAGATCCACCCCGCGTGGGTTGTCTCATTTCACGATCCGCTGGCCTGTATTGAAGATCCCCGTCACTCCGCGCTGGGACAGTGGCTTGCCGATGCCTTTGCCCTGCCTCTGGTCAGCAGCGTCGGCTATGAAACACCGGGGTCATTTGGTAGCTGGTGCGCCGATCTGGATTTGCACTGCATCACCGCTGAATTCCCCCCCATTTCTTCCGACGAAGCCAGCGAAAAATACCTGAAAGCGATGGTAGATCTTCTGCGCTGGCAGCCTCAGAGATGAAGCACTCCGCTGGTGAAGGTGAGCGCAGGCGAAACGTCAACCGCCAGCCAGGTCGGGCCATCGAGATCGGCAAACCGGACCTGATTCACCAGCGGTAGCGCCGCATTAATCGCCCGGGAAGTACAGAGCATGCATCCCAGCATCAACGTAAACCCCTTCGCCTGTGCCTGCGACGCCAGCGCCAGCGCCTCGGTCAGCCCACCGGTTTTATCGAGTTTGATATTCACCATCTCATAGCAGCCCGCTAAACCGTCGAGACTGTCACGGGTATGGCAGCTTTCATCGGCGCAGATCGGCAATGGGTGGATAAAGTTCTTCAATGCCGCATCATCCTGTACCGGAAGCGGTTGCTCCAGCATAGCCACCCCCAGATCGGCCAGCAGCTGGCAGCGCGCGGCCAGCCCTTCCGGGTGCCATGATTCGTTGGCGTCGACAATCAACGTGGCGTCCGGCACCGCCGCGCGAATGGCGACCATGCGTTCACTGATCAAGCGATCGTCGAGTTTCACCTTAAGCAGAGTGGCGCCAGCCTCAAAGAGCGCGTTTGCGCTGGCAGCCATCTGCTCCGGCTCGCCAATCACCACGGTTTGCGCGGTCACCACTTTCTCCGGAAGCGTCACGCCGACCAGCGACGGTAAGGATATCTGCTGCTTCGCCGCCTCAAGACTCCACAGCGCACAGTCAATTGCATTACGGGCCGCCCCGGCAGGTAAACGCTGCTGTAACGCCTCACGCGTCAACCCGGTTTGCAGGTCAGGTACCAGGGTCATAATTTGCGCCATCACCGAGGCAAGGCTTTCTCCGTAGCGAGGATAAGGCGTGCATTCACCAACCCCTTTAACCCCTTCTTCTTCTATTTCGACCACCACCACGCAGGCTTCACTTCGGCTGCCACGGGAGATCACAAACGGGGTATGCAATGGCCAGGCTTCTTCATAGACCTTAACGCTTCTCATCACTGACTCCTTGCAGCCCGGTAAGGCGAAAAAATTGGTTTGCCGTGTTATCCGCTGATGGCATACACTAGCCTCGACGTTAACTATATGTAAACAGGAAGATATCTATGTCACAACTCGTTCATTTCCAGGGCAACCCGGTTGCTGTAGCAGGTTCCATTCCTCAGGCTGGCAGCAAAGCGCAGGCTTTTACTCTGGTGGCTAAAGATCTGTCTGACGTCACACTGAGCCAGTTTGCTGGCAAACGCAAAGTACTGAACATTTTCCCAAGCATTGATACCGGCGTCTGTGCCGCATCCGTGCGCAAATTCAACCAGCTGGCCACTGAAATGGACAACACCGTGGTGCTGTGCGTTTCAGCAGACCTGCCATTCGCGCAGTCCCGCTTTTGCGGTGCTGAAGGTCTGAGCAACGTCATCACCCTTTCAACTCTGCGCAGCCCGGATTTCCTGGAAAAATACGGCGTTGGCATTGCTGAAGGCCCACTGAAAGGCCTGGCGGCGCGTGCCGTGCTGGTAATCGATGAAAACGATAACGTCGTGTTCAGCGAACTGGTCAACGAAATCACCACCGAACCTGACTACACCGCTGCGCTGGAATCACTGAAAGCCTGATTATTTACAGGCATTTTATAAAGCTTAGCAATGTAATGAAATAAAAGGTTTATTTAAGAATAGACCTTGCGTTCCAAACCTCGCCGATGCGGGGTTTTTTATTGCCTCAATAGCTGAATCGTTAAAGCAAAAACGTTCTAAAATCACATATATCATGAAATAAAAACGTTCCATTCTCACCATAATGAGATCGCTAACACATAATAAAGGTTTAAAAACCGCAATTTCTCCGCCAGTGAAGCCCGTCACATTTCCCTTCTCGCCTAAACATTAGATTTGCTTACGTGATAAAAAATCGTTTCAGCAAAAGGGATTAAATATGAATATTAAACTGGCTTTTACGGTCCTTGCGGTACTGATATCTGGACATGCCGCCGCTAAAACCTGGGTGCTGACAAGCGCTGAAAGCGGCGTGGAGAAAGGAAACTGGAAAATTTCCAGCGATGAGCTGAAGTTTCAGGGACAGCCTTTCAGCATCGAGCAAAAAATCCTGCATGGTGGCAAGCAGGAAGGCAGCAAGGTAATCGTTATAAGCAGCAAAAATGGTCTGACAATTACCCTCAGCCCGACGCGTGGGATGAATCTGCTGCATGTCGAAGGCTTTGGTACCCGAATGGGGTGGGATTCGCCTGTCAAAGAGGTGGTGAATCCGGCCTATATCAATCTGGAAAGTCGAAACGGACTTGGCTGGCTGGAAGGTTTCAACGAAATGATGGTTCGTTGCGGCTATGAATGGACAGGCCACCCGGTCACGGCTGACGGGCAGATTTATACCCTGCACGGCAAGGCGGGAAATACGCCTGCGTCGCAGGTGGAAGTCGATGTTGCTGATGCCGCACCGCATGAAATTCGCATTCGCGGATTAATCAAAGAGAGCACGTTTAAAAAAGCAGATCTGCAGACGATGACCGAACTGCGTTACGTACCGGGCAGCAACCAGTTCAGCCTGCATGATGTTCTGACCAACCATGCTGATTATCCTCATGATTATCAGATTATCTATCACAGCAACTTTGGTACGCCAATCCTCGAAGAAGGTGCCCGCTTCCTTGCGCCGGCCGCCAGCATTGGTCCTTTCAATGACTATGCCAAAGCGGGTCTGGATAACTGGCAAACCTACGCTGGCCCCACTCAGGGCTTTGATGAAATGGTCTTCAATATCAAACCGCTCGCGGATAATAATCATGAAACCCTGGCGGCAGTGGTCAATAAAGCGGGAGACAAAGGTGCGTCAATTCAGTTCGACACGCGGCAGTTGCCTGTCCTGACCTTATGGAAAAATACCGATACGCTCAAACAGGGCTATGTCACGGGTATTGAGCCGGGTACCAGCTACGCCTATCCCGTTACCATTGAACGCGAGCAGAAACGCGTTAAGCAGCTACAACCTGGCGCCAGCACGCAGTTCGACCTGACCTATACCCTGCTTCACAGCAAGGAACAGGTGAAAGAGGTTGAACAGAAAATTGCGGGGATTCAGGGAGAGACAAAAGTCGAGGCAGTTACCACGCCTCTGGCGAAAGAGTAAGTGCAAAAAAAAGCCTCTTTACAGAGGCTTTTATCGTTATTCGTCACCCTTCTTGTGGTTGAGTCCATATTCACGAAGCTTATTCGCAATCGCGGTATGGGATACCCCCAGGCGTTTTGCCAGCTTACGCGTGCTTGGGTAGCTGCGATAAAGCTGTGTCAGCACGGAACGTTCGAAACGGCTCGTAATATCATCCAGCGAGCCTTCCATCGCCTCTTCGCCCACCGATACCGTTCCGGCATCGTAATCCGGTAACAGGATATCCTGTGGACGCAACTCGTACCCTTCCAGCTGCGTCAGCGCACGATAGACGGCATTTTTCAGCTGACGAATATTTCCCGGCCAGCCGTAGCGCGTCAGCACCGTACCCAGATCGGCTGACAGTTTCGGACGCGGTACCCCCTGCTCGTCGGCGAAGCGTGCCACAAACAGCTCCGTCAGCGGAATGATATCTTGCGGACAATCGCGCAGCGGCGGAATGTTTAGCGTCAACACGTTCAGTCGATAGTAGAGATCTTCCCGGAACATCCCTTTCTGTACCAGCTCAACGAGATTTTTCTGGGTGGCACAAATCACGCGCACATCCACGTGAACTTCGTGATCCTCCCCTACGCGACGGAAGGTCCCATCGTTCAGGAAGCGCAGCAGTTTGGCCTGCATGCGCGGCGACATTTCGCCAATTTCGTCCAGCAGCACGGAACCGCCGTTCGCCTGCTCGAAGAAGCCTTTTTTGCCTTCCGGGGCGTGGCCAAACAGCTCGCTTTCGACCGCATCCTCAGGAATAGAGGCACAGTTCAGCGCCAGATACGGTTTTGCCGCGCGTGGGCTGGCAAGATGCACGGCGTGGGCCAGCAGATCCTTCCCGGTCCCGGTATCACCGGTAATCAGCAGCGGCGCGGTCAGGCTGGCGAGCTTACGGGCCTGATCGACCACATGACGCATTTTCGGGCTGACGGCAATGATCTGGCTGAACGCTCCCACATCCTGGCTGGAGAGATTTTGCAGCTGACGGCCCATCCGCACGGTAGAGCGCAGCATGATAACGGCCCCGGTCAGAACGCGAGTGTCGTTCTCTCCTTTCAGGTACACCGGCGTAATCTCCATCAGGAAATTCTGCCCGTTGATCACCACATGCTCGCTATGCGTATTTTGCGGGTTGCTGTCCAGCCAGCGCTGGAAATTAAACCCCGGGATCAGCTGCGCGGCATGGTGATGAGTGAGCTTGTCCTGGCTCTGGGCAAACAGCTGGCAGCTCGCATGGTTTACCCGCTCAACTTTGCTTTTCAAATCCAGTGACAGGAAAGGCTCTGGCATGGCTTCAAGCAAGGCGCTCAATGCGAGGTGCTCACGCTCAGACGGCATCCAGGGAATGGTGCGTACATCCGTAACGCCAGCGATACGGCGGATTTCAGCCATCAGGCTGCTAAAAGTATTAAATTCAATTTCGGCAAAATTGAGGTAAATTCGCCCGACAGGATCAATCTCAATGCCACGTAAATCAATGCTACGTAAAACAAGGAGATCGAGTAACTCGCGGGTCAGACCGAGACGGTCTTCACAGAAGACTTCAAGACGCATGGGAAATTCACCGTTTTAAGCCAATAACCTTAAAATGATATGTCAGAACACGGTGATGCGGAAGATGGCTGTCAAGAAAGATTGACAGCCAGCACGATAAGTAAACAAACCGGTTACTGAACCGGTTTTTTATTGAGCGTCTCTTTGAGCTGCCCAATCAATTCACTACGAAAATCGCCCAGGCGCGGCTTATCTCCGTCGATCCATGGCAGTGGTCGGCAGACTTCCATCGCTTTTATGCCCAGACGTGCGGTTAACAACCCTGCCCCAATCCCCTGCGCGGCACGCGCTGAGAGACGGGCCGCCAGATCCTGCGACATCCAGTCCATGCCGACTTCGCGCACCAGCTCACTGGCACCGGCAAAGGCGATGTTCAACAACACCAGCTTAAAGAGCCGCAGCCGGCTGTAGTAGCCAAGCTCAATACCGTAAAGACTGGCGATACGGTTTATCAGGCGCAGGTTACGCCAGGCGATGAACGCCATATCCACCAGCGCCAGCGGACTGACCGCGATCATCAGCGTTGATTCCGCCGCAGAGCGGCTAATCTCGCGCCGCGCCTGAGCATCCAGCACAGGCTGCACCATATGCGAGTAGAGCGTCACCACCTCCCGGTCATTTTGCGTTTCGTGAATGGCGGCATACCAGCGCTGCAGTGCCGGGTGCGACTGATCAATCCCCGCCTGCGCCGCCAGCTTTTCGCAGAATGCCCGGCCCTTTCCGGTACCGTGGCTGTGCAGCAGATCGCGTGCCTCATCCCGTTCATGCGCACGCTGCCTCAGACGCCACAGTCGACGCCACTCGGTGACAACCGACCCTACGCCAGCCCCCACGATCAACGCCCCCGCAGCACAACCGCCCAGCGCCACCCAGTCCTGGGTTTGCCAGGCGTTGATACCCCATTGCACGCCTTGTCCCACCACGCTTACGCCGAAGAGCGCCAGCCCGGCCGTGACCATCTTACGCCACAGGCTACGTTTCGGACGTAAAGCAGCCTCAACGACCGCTTCCGCCTGGCCCTCCTCAACGGACGGCTCGTCAGTCAGGGCCGGCGCAAAATGTTCTGCCTGCTCGCCGCTGAACGTCTGCGCCGTTTTAAAGGCCTCCTGCTGCGCCTGCTCAAGCGTCCCGGTAAAATCAATGCGGGGTTTTAACGGTTCCGTCATCGCAATTTATCTCCAATCAAAAACTCCAGCGCCGCATCCAGACGAATGTGCGGTAATGGCTGATCGACGGTCATGACCTGTGGGCGGAAGGCTTCAAACTGGAAGCCCTGACTCTGCCAGAATGCCTGCCCCGGAAGGCGTGCAGGCACTTCGCCCGGATACACGGTCAGCGGTTCGCCGTCGCTGAGGCGATTCCCGCGCAGGGCCGGGATTTTCTCGCCGTTAAGATCAATCAGCCCACTTTGCGTCGCCTGTACGGAAGCCAGCCCAAGACAATCCATGCTGATCCCTTCGAACGCCGCATTTTGCCAGGCGTCCTGCACCAGTTGCTGCAACAGCGACACCATGTTGGCATGCTGATCAACCGTTACGTGATCGGCTTTGGTGGCCGCAAACAGCAGTTTGTCGATCACCGGGGAAAAGAGGCGGCGAAACAGCGTACGCTGTCCGTAGTGAAAACTTTGCATCAGTTGCGTCAGCGCCAGGCGCATATCGTTGAAAGCCTGCGGCCCGCTGTTGAGCGGTTGCAGGCAGTCCACCAGTACAATCTGACGATCGAAACGTAAAAAGTGGTTTTTATAAAAACCTTTCACCACTTTTTCACAGTAGTAGTTGTAGCGCTCGCGCAGCATCCCGGCGTTGGTGTGCTTGTCTGCCTGCGCCAGCTTTGCCTCTCCCACGCCATCCACGTCGGGCCACGGGAAGAACTGCAGCGCAGGCGCACCCGCCAGGTCGCCCGGCAAAACAAACCGTCCTGGCTGGATGAAGTGCAGCCCTTCCTGTTTGCACTGATGCAGATAATCCGTCCAGGCTTCGGCAATCGCCGCCAGGCGGTTCTCATCTGCGGGTGCCAGCGGATCTAATCCTGCGCATAACTGCCGCCATTTTGCCGACCACTCCGCGCGGTGACCCTGTAACAAACCGGTCATTTGTCGCGACCAGCTGAGATAATCCTGCGCCAGCATGGGTAAATCGAGCAGCCATTCGCCCGGGTAATCCACAATCTCCAGATAGAGCGTGGAGGTATCCTTGAAGTGGCGCATCAATGATTCATTGGAACGAAAACGCAGCGCGAGACGGATTTCACTCACCCCTCTCGTGGGTGTCGGCCACGCGGGTGGGTCACCGTAAAGCTGTGCCAGCCCTTCATCATAGGTAAAGCGAGGGATACCGAAATCGCGCTGGGGAACGCGCTTAACGCCCAGCAGACGCTCTTCCCGCACCGCACTGAGCAGCGGCAGGCGTGCCCCGGCGTGCAGGTTCAGCAGCTGGTTAACCATCGCCGTGATAAACGCCGTTTTGCCACTGCGGCTAAGCCCGGTGACCGCCAGACGCAAATGGCGATCGACGCCGCGGTTCACCAGAGAGTTGAGTTCGTTTTTAAGTCGCTTCATCGCCGTCCTTCGTCGCTGGAAGCCTGGAATGACTTGCTTCAGAATACAGTAAATGGGGGCAGATCGTTGATTATCAATTCATAATTATTGCTATTGCCGTTTTTTCTCCAGTAAGATGAACGACATTGCCGTCCCGGAGTGAGTAAGGTGTATGTCACCCACCATCTATGATATTGCGCGCGTTGCTGGTGTTTCTAAATCAACCGTGTCCAGAGTGTTGAATAAACAAACCAATATTTCTCCTGAAGCGCGGGAGAAAGTGCTGAAGGCGATTGAAGAGCTAAATTATCAACCAAATAAACTTGCCCGTGCTCTGACCTCATCTGGCTTTGACGCCATTATGGTGATTTCCACCCGCTCAACAAAAACCACTGCCGGTAATCCTTTTTTCTCCGACGTATTGCACGCCATAACCGCCAAGGCGGAACAGGAAGGGTTTGATGTTATTTTGCAAACGTCAAAGAGCAGTGAAGATGACCTGCTAAAATGCGAAAGCAAAATAAAGCAGAAAATGATCAAAGGGGTCATTATGCTGAGTTCGCCTGCCAATGAATCCTTTTTCTCACGGCTCGATATGTACGGTGTGCCGGTAGTCGTAATCGGTAAAGTTGAAGGCGACTTTCAGAATATTTACTCCGTCGATACCGACAATTTTCGTGACAGCGAGATGCTGACCGACACGTTTATTAAAAACGGGCGGAAAAAAATTGCCTGTCTGCATGCGCCACTCGATTATCACGTGTCTATTGATCGTCTCGCGGGTTATAAAGCCAGCCTGGAAAAGGCGAATATTGCTGTTAACCCGGACTGGATCATTGATGGCGGTTATACCCACGAGAGCGCACTTTCAGCGGCCATTACGTTGTTGTCTTCTTCCACCCCACCGGATGCGGTATTCGCCACCGACAGCATGAAATTGCTGAGTCTTTATCGCGCTGCGGATGAGTTAAATTTGATGCTACCTGAGCAGGTTGCCGTGGCGGGTTACAGCGACCCGATGCTCTCCCTGATTCTGACGCCTGCGCCAGCTGGATTTGATATTCCCACCCGCAAGCTGGGCGAAGAGAGCTGCGACCTGCTTTTCAGGCGTATCTCCGGTAAACCCGCCCCGCATAAGGTGCTGATTGAAACCCACTTTTCGTTCGCTGATTCTCTTCGCTAAAACCAGGGGCTGATAGCCCCTGGTGAACAGCCGATCAGAAGGCGTAATTCACGCCCACGCCCGCATAGTGGAATCGATCGCTTTCGCCTTCATCGTGGTTTTCCCATTCATAGGCATACTCCAGCGTCATTGAAAGACCGTTATTGAAATCGTAGGCATAAAGCAGGCCCAGACGGTTGAAATCATGCCCTTCACGCTCAGGATCGTCTTGCCAGTCCCAGTTTGACCAGCGGTCGAGCCCCAGGCGGGTATACGGCGTCAGCGTGGTATTGCCTAATGAAATGGGTAAATAGGTGCGGATCTCCTGCGTTGAAAACTCACCGTTATTACGTGAACTGTCCATATTAAAACCGCGCTCTAAATAGTAATTCACTTTTGCCGCGAAGGTTTCATTAATGGTCCAGGTAAAGCCCGTTTCTGTTTCAACGCGACTGTCGGCATAACCCGTTTTTTCCAGGTCGTTGGCAAACTGATACATGGCAAACCAGCCGCCGAAACGCCAGTCATCGCTTAACTTAATATCCCAGTCTGGTTGTATTTTGTAGCGCTGCATATTCGCGCTACCGTCTTTCGCGCCGTGTTCATCTTTGAAATGATAACCGTAATTACGGAAGCCGCCGGTCAGGCCGAGGGTAAAATCATCGGTTCCAATAAAACGATAGCGCAGCTCGAATTCGGGACGATCAAAATAGGTCCCGCGGGTCATACTGCTATAATCAACGGGGCCTTCCTGATACATGGCAAGGGAAATCGCCCACGCATCCCATGTGGCGTTAAACCACACGGAGGGTTCATATAATCCGTCTTTATCATCCCCCTGACCTTCGACGTTTTCAATTTCATACATGGCACCTATATTAAAATTCCAGTGTGGTGCCGGTTCTGAGGCGTGTGCGTAGCTAACCCCTGCGCATAGAATAAGCGCAGCACTTCTTAGTAGAGTACTCATTAAAATATTCCTTTATAATGGACAAACAAAAAAACCGGAAATTAATATTTCCGGCGAACATTTTTATTATCTGATTGCCGCTTCTGTTTCCGCGTCAAAAAAATGACACTTATTCATATCGAACTGAATGCCGATATTATCCCCTGCAGCATAATCAGTGGTAGCCCCTGCCCGGACGACCAGTTCGTGGCCCCCGACGGTGGCATACAGCATAAATTCAGCACCGGTCAGTTCGGCAACGCTGATTTTGGCGGCAATCACCTCACCGCTGGCTTGCGAGGTGAAAATATCCTCCGGTCTGATGCCAAAGACCA
Source organism: Enterobacter cloacae subsp. cloacae ATCC 13047 (assembly GCF_000025565.1). NCBI lineage: Bacteria > Pseudomonadati > Pseudomonadota > Gammaproteobacteria > Enterobacterales > Enterobacteriaceae > Enterobacter > Enterobacter cloacae. The sequence goes on along the minus strand of NC_014121.1, from coordinate 1,806,707 downwards.
CGGCTTTACGTTGATACCCCTGAGCGTTAAGTACCGAGAGCATATCTTCGGGGATCTCCAGGCGCAGCGTTTCCGTCACGAAGAAGCGTTCATTGATCGCCCCCCGAATAAAGTTCATTGCTGGCGAACCAATGAAACCTGCCACAAACATATTTGCCGGTTCGTTATAGACCTGCTTCGGCGCGCCCACCTGCTGAATGTATCCATCTTTCAGGATCACAATGCGGGTTGCCATCGTCATGGCTTCGGTCTGATCGTGCGTCACATAAATCATGGTGGTATTCAGCTTTTGATGCAGCTTGCTGATTTCGGCACGCATTTGAACACGCAGTTTAGCGTCAAGGTTTGAGAGCGGTTCATCCATCAGGAAGACGCCCGCTTCACGCACAATCGCCCTGCCTAATGCCACGCGCTGGCGTTGGCCACCCGACAACGCACCGGGCTTACGCTTGAGGTACTCGCGCAGCCCAAGAATCTGAGCGGCCCAGTTAACGCGCTCTTCAATGACGGCAGGCGCGATCTTCTGCATCTTCAGCCCAAACGCCATGTTGTCGTACACCGTCATATGGGGATACAGCGCATAGTTCTGAAAGACCATCGCAATATCCCGGGACTTGGCCGGGACATCATTCATACGCACGCCGTCAATCACCAGCTCACCGGCGCTGATCTCCTCCAGCCCGGCAATCATACGCAGCGTCGTCGATTTACCGCAGCCCGATGGCCCGACGAAAACGATAAATTCTTTATCCTCAATGTCGAGGTTGAAATCTTTGACCACATGGACCTGGTTGTCATAGATTTTTTGGATATGTTTTAGCGATAGTTGCGCCATTCTTAATTCCTTATCAGTACCGTCCGGGAAGCCCAGAAATCTGTCAGGCATTTCCAGGTCAGCTCCCGCGTTGAATGAAGTTGAAGTCCCGCATGGTTGAGGCCTGCCCCTATTCCCACCGACAACATCCCTGCGGCGTTGATCGCCTCAACGCCGGAGGCGGCATCCTCAATCCCGATGGCCTCCTCCGGGAGGACGTTAAGACCCGCGCAGGCGGCAAGGAAGATTTCCGGGTCCGGTTTGGAGCGGGCAATACGGGACGCATCGGCACAGAAATCAAACGCCCTGTGGATCCCCAGCGCCTGCAAAATGCCGGGAGCGTTGAGTGAAACAGACGCCAGCCCAATTTTGACGTTTGCCGCGCGTATGTCGGCCAGCACCTCACGAATGCCCGGGAGCAGTGACGCTTGCGTAAGCGAAGCCAGCGACTGGACATAGTGCGCATTTTTTTTACGCGCAAGCGCCAGGCGCTGCTGTTCATCGAACGCGTCTTCTTTGCCACCGTGACGCAGGATCCGCTGCAGGGAGTCCATGCGACTAATCCCTTTCAGCGTTTCATTGAAGGCCTCATCAATGGTGATCCCGACCTCCTTCGCGACAGCGCGCCAGGCCAGGAAGTGCAGATGAGCGGTGTCGGTGATCACCCCATCCAGATCGAATACAACGGCATTAAGGTTCATCTCTTCCCTCCGTGGTAGCGGTCCCAGTAACAGACGTAAGAAAATCCTTGCAGGACAAGACCTGCCGTCCCGAAAGCTGGAGGGTTTTACCCCAGAGCGTTAGCGTGACGGGAGCAGAACTGGTCACCGTAAGTGCCTCTTTCGTCACGATGAAGTGCAGCTGCGCATTCTGCCAACGCAGCGGAAACGCCAGCCTTTGCCAGTGCGCAGGTATCCTGGGTGCCAGATGTAACTCCCCGTCCACGATCTGCAGCCCGGCAAATCCCTGAATAACACCTGACCAGATCGCACCCGTTGCGGCAGCATGAATACCGTCATCACTGCTGTGCGGATCGTCGCCCAGATCGATGGCAATGCCATCACGCCAGAAGGCGTAAGCCCCTTCTGTATCACCACAGCGCGCGTTCACAATGCCGTGGATGGCTTTGCTCAGAGACGAGTCATGAATTGTGCGCGGCTCATAGAATGCCAGGTTGGCCGCGCACTGCTGCGGCGTAAAGCGTTCCGGCAACAGGTAATTAAGCATTACCACATCGGCCTGTTTGAGGATCTGCATCTCGTTAACTTCAGCGCGCGAGTAATCCAGCAGAATGGTCTGCTTGCCCGCTTTGGCTTTATAGCGGCTCAGATCGATCGCCGGTTTGGACATGAAGGTGTCATCCTGCGGTATGACCCCGTCGGCGTTAGCCTCGGGCAGCCATAAGCGCGCCAGGAACCGTTGCGCATTTTCCGTAAAACGCGCATCTTCACGCTCAAACATCGACATAAACCGGCAGGCACTGGCGACGTTGTGCCACGCCAGATAGTTGGTGTAGGCGTTGTTATTTACGTGCTCCGTGTATTCATCCGGCCCGATCACATCATGGATCTCCAGACGGTCGCCAACTTCCGTCGCGCGTCCCATCCAGAACAACGCGGTTTCCATGAGCAGCGTCAGGCCTTCATTGCACATAAAGGCATCATCGTGCGTTGCCTGCCAGTAGGCGACAACGGCCCACGCGATATCCGCCACGATATGATGTTCAGCCAGCGCGGAGGCCACTTTCTGACGTACGCCCGTGCGGATGTTGATCGCTGCGAATTCCGGCGTCTCTTCCTGACCGCTCGCGGCACTCTCCCAGGGGAACAAGGCGCCAGGCCAGCCTTTCCGGCGTGCTTTTTCCCGCGCCCCCGGCAGGTTAAGCCACCGGTAGCGCAGCAGACGACGGGCAACTTCTGGTCGGGTAAAGAGATGGAAAGGCAGCAGGAAAATTTCGGTGTCCCAGAACACGTGGCCTTTATAGCCCTCCCCGGTCAGGCCCTTGGCCGCAATACTGCTCCGTTCATCATGGGCAGGCGTCATGGCCGTGAGGTGCCAGACCGCGTAATCCAGCGCCAGCTGATCCTGATGTTCGGTCGACGTGACGTCCACCCGGCAGTCATGCCAGACCTTTTTCCAGGCGCACGCCGCGCTTTCGAGTAACGCGGCATACCCTCTTGTCGCGCAGGTTTTGAGCTCAGCCAGAGCATTGCGGGCAAACGTGTCCTGTGAAAGCGCTTTATCGCTGCGATGGGTCACCCAGACCAGCTTCTCAAGCGTGACAGTGTCACCCTGAGCGACCTTTACGGCGTGATGAACCGTGATACGCCGGTTTTTAGCGGTAAAGCAGCTGTCGCTGGTGGTTGAGAGACGGCAGCATGCCGATATCACCACATCCGCAGCGCGATCCTGCGTTTCATACACGCCCTGCATGTAGTGCTGGTCAAAGACTCTGACCGAGATTTCATCCAGATGCTGACGGCCGCTGTTGGTTTGCGTCGCATCAATCCCCGTGCTCAGCATAACGTCTGATGAGGCATCCAGCGGAGTGACGGAGAGCTGCATTGCCACCAACGGCAGTTGATCCAGTGAGACAAAACGGCGGCTTTCCACACGGTAGCGCTTTCCGTCTGCCGAGCGCCACACTACGCGACGACGCAGTTCGCCATTGGCAAAATCCAGCTCCCGCTGCCAGTCAATAATCTCCCCTGACAGCAAGGTGAAATTGATGCCGTCCAGTTCGATATCCATGCCGATGATGTCAGGCACGTTGATCAGCTCGTTGGTCTCATTACGACCAGCACGATGATAAAGCCCGGCAAGATACATTCCCCGGTTTTGCTGCGTGTAGTTTTCCTCATGCGCCGCACGTATGCCCATATAGCCGTTGCCGCAGGCCATGATTGACGCGTATTTATTGAGGCTGTGAGGGCAAAAACCCGGATCGTTTAATACAGACAGGTTCAGCATAACGTTACGCTTTCCCCTTTTTCTGCCGCCTCGTACAGTGCGGCGACCAGTTGCTGGATCACCAGCCCTTGTTCGGCATCGGCAATCATGACCGGCTCTCCCATAACGTGACGGACAAACGCATCCATGCTGCGTAAATGCCGCTGATCGTCTGCCTCTTCGCGCAGGGTTAGGGTCTGCAAAACTCCGCCTTCATCGGTGTAAATGTGGGCCGGGAACAGCGTTGCCCCCGCTTTTTCACCGCAAAAGGCGACATTCATGATGGACTGCTCGCGGATATTGAGGGCAAAGGAGGTATCCAGACGCAGAATGCCGCCATTGCAAAATTCAATCGTCCCGAACAGGGCATCTTCAACGGTAAACTGTGCAGGATCCCATTCACCAAACTGGCCACTGTTTTTGCGGTTTCCCAGTTTTTGAAAGCTGTGCGCCGTCACGCGTTTTACCGCCGGGAAACCCAGTACATACATCGCGGCGTCGAGCATATGGATGCCAATATCAATCAGCGGCCCGCCCCCCTGCAGTGCTTTATTGGTGAAAACGCCCCAGCCGGGAACGCCGCAGCGGCGCAATGCCTGCGCCGTGGTGAAGTAGATTTCACCCAATGTCCCGTTCATTACCGCCTCACGCAGCAGTTGCGTATCACGTGCAAAGCGGTGGTGAAAATCATAGGCCAGCACTTTTCCCGCCGTTCGGGCCGCCACACGCATCCGGTCGGCTTCGTGTGGCGTCATGGCCGGGGGTTTTTCGCACATTACATGGCAACCGGCTTCCAGGGCTGCCATCGCATGTTCAAAATGAAAACGGTTGGGCGAACAGACGCTCACCACGTCCGGTTTGACCCCCTGCAGCATTTCATTCACGTCCTGCCATGCCGACGGAATGGCATGGCGTTCAGCAAACGCCTGAGCCTGTTCAGGATGGCTGTCCATGACAGCCACCATCTGAACATCACTGCGCGTGGAGTAATACGAGGCATGCACTTTGTCCGCGACCTGCCCGGCACCAATAATGGCGACACGCAGGGGCGAAGGTGTTAAAGCACTCATCACGGTGGTCATCCTTAGCATTCACGCAGATAAGTGAGAGAATCTTGATAGGCCTTCGCAGGATCGTCAGCGCGAACGCGGCACTCGTAAACAACGTAACCCTGATAACAATCGGCACGCAGCTGGTTGAACAGAGCGGCAAAATCAAGAGAGCCGCTTCCCGGCTGATAACGATGGTTATCGGCAATATGCACATGGCCCAGCAGGTCGCGGTTCTGATGCAGCGCTTCCGTCAGCGAGTCTTCTTCAATATTCATATGATAGAAATCGCCGATAATCTGCACATGTTTCAGCCCATTCTCTTCGATGTAGCGACGTGCATCCGCGAGGGTGTTGATCATGTGATCCTGATAGCGGTTCAGCGGCTCCAGGTAAACGGTGGTGCCGGTGCGCGCCGCCACCTCGTCCAGTTGGCGCAGCGAGGCGCTCACCGCCTTGCGGTCTCCTTCAAGGCTACGCGGCGACGTCATTGGCGGCAGACGGAAGGTAAACATCCCCCAGGCGGCAGGAACAACAATCCCCTTCCCGCCCACCTCTGCTAACGCTTCAAGGATGCGTTCGATCTGCGTTAATCCGTTCAGGCGACGCTCTTCGATGAAGTCACCAATCCAGCCATCGTACCCGCCGCAGGCCGTGGTAACCGGCAGCCCTGTAGCCTTAATGGCCGCTTTAACCTCTTCAAGGTTCTCCACCAGCAGCTTGCCGTCTATCTCATACCCATCAAAGCCCATGGCTTTGATGTATTGAAATTTTTCCAGGATATTTGTCGGGAAAAAGGCCTGGTTTTGCGTTGCGATTTTCATTTTCATGCTCTCCATAGCTCAGAACGTGACGCCCATTTTGATACTCAGTTCAGGATGCTGATCGACATAGGTCATGTAGCTCTCAGCGCTGGTGGTAAACGTTACGACCGGGTCGATTAAATCTTCGCAATTGAGATAGCCGTTCATCAGCAATTCCCAGCAGGTCTCTTCAATACGCTTACGGTTCCAGCGTGGGTAATCAGGATTTGGCTCGCTGCAGGCGCGGGAGAAGACAATTTTCGCATTATTGAAATGCGCTTCACGGCCGAGGTTAAAGCCTTCCGCGAACGGTTTCGCAAAGGCCACGTATGAGATGGTGCCGCCGTAAGCGAGTCCGCGCAGCGCAGACTGCAGCGCATCAGCAAAGCCGCTGGTTTCGATAATCACATCCGCGCCCTGTTTGCCGGTCAGTTTTTTGATTTCCAGACCAACATCCGTGCCAATCGGATCCAGACAGTGGTCTGCCCCATGGCGACGGGCAATGTCGCAGCGGTGCGCGATAGGGTCGACACCGATCACGATTGACGCACCGGCTTTCTTTGCCAGCTGGATGGCAATCTGACCAATCGCGCCAAGCCCAACGACGACGACAAAATCCCCTACCCGCACATTGGCGTCACGTACGCCGCTCATTGCAAATTGTGCCGGGTCGTAGCAGACCGCATTTTTCCAGGAGGCGCCCTGAGGCATTTTGCGCAGTTTGTAGTTGTTGACGGCATTCACAATGACCGTTTCCTGTAGCGGTCCATAACAGCAAACGCGGTCTCCGACACGGTATTCCGTTACGTCAGCGCCGCACTCAATGATGTCCCCGACAATCATGTTCCCGAGCTGGAATTTACCAAACTCGATCCCGCGAGCCGCCCCCTCTTCACGCGGCGTAAACAGTTGCCAGTCAGGGTTAAACTCTTCGTCGATAAACGGACTCGCCGCCCTGAAATCCACCACTTCGGTGCCGTGTTTCGGTGCGCCAAAGCGGGCGCGAATTTTCACTTCATGAACGGCAACGGGACGGTCTTCATATTCGACCAGCGCTGCCACACGCGGCGCTGTCGCAACTAACTTCTTCATTACTCACTCCTTGTTAAAATTGGCCGCCTCAGCCCTTAACGCCACCGGCGGTCAAACCACTTTTAATAAAACGTTCAGACAGCGCATACATGATGACCACCGGCAGTGCCGTCACCAGCGATGCCGCCATCATGCGGCCCCAGATGTAATCTGGCGTACTGAAAAGGGTGTTCAGCCCTACCGGCAAGGTGAAGTTGCTGGCGCTGGACAGGAAAATGGAGGCAAACAGATAGTCGTTCCACGCCACCATGAAGCAGTAGACAAAGACCGACACCAGGCCCGAAATCGCCAACGGAACGGTGATGCGAAAGATGATTTGCAGGCGGTTAAGGCCATCCATCATCGCGGCTTCTTCTATTTCGTCCGGGATGGTGTCGAAATAGCTGCGCAGCATAAATACCGCCGTGGGTAACGTCTGAGTCACCATGGTGATAATCAGCGCCAGTTCGGTGTCATAGATGCCGAGCGCGGTGATGATTTTGAACAGCGGCACCACCAGCAGAATCCCTGAAAACATGTAGACGGTGTAGAAGCTGGCGTTGATCGTCGTGCGCCCTTTAAAACGCAGTTTGGATAAGGCGTAAGCCCCCAGCGTGCCGAGAAACACCGCAACGATCGACGAAGTCAGTGACACCACCATGCTGTTACGGAAGTAATCCACAAACGGGAAAATCAGCGGGTTAAAGATGTCGATGTAATGCTGTAACGTCCACTCCTGCGGCAGAATAGTCGGATGCAGCGATATCGCCTCTCTGGCGCTTTTAAAGGAGGTCATCAGCATCACGAAAAATGGGAACAGCGTGATGATCAGGAACGCCGCGAGCCCCAGATAAAAACCAATTCGTCCCAGTACGCGTTTATTTGTTGCCATTGAGATTTACCCTTTTTCTGGTCAGCAGAATGACGGCGAAAATGATCACAAACAGCACCACTGAGATAGCCGCAGCTTTACCCAAATCGTTAAAGGCAAACGCCGTTTTGTAGAGATAGACGCCCAAAATATCGACTTTGGTAGTCAGCAGGTACACGTCCGCAAACATGTAAAACATCCAGATGGTTCGCAGCGTGATGACCGTGGCCAGCACCGGCATAATCGCGGGCAGCGTGACGATGCGAAAACGTTGCCAGCCATTCGCGCCATCCATTTCTGCGGCTTCGTATAACGATTTATCAATCGTTTGTAAGATCGCGAGAAACGAGATAAACGCATACGGGAAGTAGCGCCAGATGGCGAATAGCACCACCAGCACAAAGCTGCTGCCGGGGTTGTCGAACCACAGCGGTGCCTGGTCATACAGATGCAGCAGGTCTACCCCCAGATAGTTCACGATGCCGTAGCCGTTGTTGAACATGTATTTCCAGGCAAACACCAGTGAAATAGACGGCGTGACGTAAGATAAAATCACCAGCGAACGCGCCGTTTTGCGCAGCCGAAATTCCCTGTTAAAGAAGATGGCAACAGCCAGCCCTAGCCCCGTGCTACCTATCACCACCAGGGCCGTATACCAGAAGGTCATCCACAGGGAGTGCCAGAACGCTGCATCACTCAAAATACGGATGTAGTTATCCAGCCCAACAAACACCGCGCTAATGCGCGGGTTGAGCGGCAAGCGTAAGAAACTGATTTCAATATTGGAAATCATTGGCCAGGCCACAAGGCCCCCCAGCAAAATCAGGCTGGGGGCCAACAGCAGCATGGCGAAAGGCATATCTGAACGACCAGAAAACAACGTCTTCATAATTTCCTTCCGCAGAAGCGCTCCTATCGTTGAGAAACCAGGTCAGTCAGGCGTTTCTGGCTGTTGCTTAACGTGGTGTTGAGGTCTTGCTGACCTACCGTCACGTTATGCACCATCGAACTGATGATGCCGGAACCTGTTACGTCGCCCATGCGGGTAAAGTTTTTGTCGCCCACGGCCCCAAATACCTGCACATTCGGGAACTGTGCGATCAGCTCATACGGCAGTTGACCAAAGGCTTTGATGACCTCGTTGTTTTTCCAGCTCTCGGTATCCACCACCAGTTTGTTCACCGGTAACGCCGCCCCCGGAGACATCATGACCCAGTCCGACGCGTTTTGAGCCTGCTCCATCCATGTCACAAATTTCTCAGCGGCTTTGGTTTCTTCTTCAGTCTGGCCGGTCGTGATCGTCAGGGACGTCACCATGCCGTAAACCGCAGACGATTTTTCCGTTGGAACCACGAAGCCCAGGTTGGCAGGATCCCCTTCTTTAAACACGGCAGGCAGAATGTAGGTGGAGTAAACCGCCATTGGCGCGGAACCGTTCATGAACGCGTCTTTGATCTCCATGACGTCGTTCGAGCCTGGCATCGTGTTCTTCGCCAGTTCTTTATAAAACGCCAGCGCGTTTAACATTTCAGGCGTATCGATCTGGATGTTGCCCTGCGCGTCGAAGACGTTTGCCCCACCTGAAAGGGCAAACTGGGAGAAGGCCTGCTCGGTCATGACGCTTTCAGCGGTAGGAAGCGCGATACCGTAGTGTTTCTTAGCCGGGTCGTTGAGCATCTGACTGGCTTTCAGCAGCTGTTGCCAGTTATGCGGCTCTTTAATACCCGCCGCGGCGAGAACATCTTTGTGGTACCAGACGCCTGACAGCCAGGCGCTAATTGGCACCCCCGTCCACGCGGTGCCGTCTTCCGTGCGAACAACACGAAGAATGCCGTCATAAAATGTCTTTTCACCGACGGCTTTAATGGCTTCGCCAATTGCGTCACGGTCCAGCAACTGCTCTTTATCCATCACTTTTGCATAGTCATGGCTGACCTCAATCACCTCCGGCAGTGCGCCGGTCCGCGCGAGGGTAATGACCTTGGTGTTGTATGCATCCTCTTCCACCGGCACCTGTTTCACCGTAATGGAGGGATTCTCTTTCTCGAATTTCTCAATCAGTTTCGTGATGACGGCCTGACGCTCCTGTTCCACCGACGAATGCATAAACTCGATGGTCACAGAAGATTGTGTGTCGTCCTTGCAGCCTGATAACAGGGCGCACGAAACCAGTGCTGAAATCAGCACAATTCTCGGCATTTTCATTGTTAAGGTCCTTTTTTAGTTTTCTTTAATCCACATAACCTGCCATGGATTTAGGGTCAACGTCGTATCGTTAATATTGATCCCGGTTATTAAATCTTTTCCTGTCTGACTATTTGAAGGGAGGTGTTGAATATCATTACTGAAATTAAAGAGCGCTGTTATTCGCTCGCCGTTATCGGCAATGCGAACTATTTTCAAAACATGCTCCCCGAATGTTTCAAAGCGCGCCTGACTGTCCGGGTGGAACGCTTTTTCCTGACGGCGTAACGAAATTAACGCACTCAATCCAGAATAAACCTTATGACGAAGGCTATTAATATCGTCGAGTTTATGATCAATTTCACCGGCCTGATATTTCTTTCGGTTTATTGCTCTATTATACCCTAACCGCTCCACACCCTCATAATCATTACGGGAGCCAATAATACTCTGAATATAGATTGCAGGCACACCCGGGAAACTCAACAGAACGGCATGAGCCAGAATAAAACGGGCGATGCGCAGAGTATCTTCATCCTTCTTAGCACTTAATGCATCCAGGTAGGTTACATTGATTTCATACGGGCTGCGCGTACCATCAGGGTTATTTTTCCAGTTAACCAGCGCGCCTTCCTGCTGGAGTGTTTCCACCAGCGACAGAATTTCAGATTCCGGTAAAATTCCGCGTAACGGATTAAGTCCGATCCCGTCATGCGAGGCCAAAAAGTTAAACCAGGTGGTTTGCTTTGACGGCAGTTCCAGCGATGAGGCCCACTGACAAAGTGCCCGTACATCCTGACGATGAACGGCATGCAGAACCAGTGGTGGCAAGGAGAACTGATACACCATCTGGGCTTCATTCTTGCCGTCACCAAAGTAAGAAACGTTGTCTTTATGCGGGACATTGGTCTCAGTGATGATCACCGTACCCGGTGCCACAGCGTCCGTAATGGCGCGGAAGAGCTGAATCAAACGGTGCGTTTGTTCAAGATGGATGCAGCTTGTTCCGGGGATCTTCCACATAAAGCCGACCGCATCAAGGCGGATATAGCGCGCCCCTTCCATCAGGTAATGGAGAAGCACATCCACCATTGCAATCAACACCTCAGGAGAGGCGAAATTGAGGTCAATCTGATCATCGCTGAAGGTCGTCCACAGATGCCGAACGCTTCCGTCATCAAGTGTAAAAGGTGTCAGGAGAGGCAATGCGCGAGGCCGTGTCACAGCAGATAAATCAGTTTGCGGATCCACGGAAATAAAGAAATCTTCATAGCCCGGTTTTTGCGCAAGATAATGAGCGAACCATTGGCTTTTCGCTGACATATGGTTGCAAACAAAATCGAACATTAAACTGGCATACTGCTTTAATTCAGCAACGTCTTGCCATGTTCCCGTTTCAGGCGCAACGTCATGGTAATCGATAACGGAAAAACCATCATCAGAGGACCACGGGTAAAAAGGTAAAAGATGCACATGAGAAAATGAACGAGAAAGCCATCTGTTATAAAAACGGGTAAAAACAGGCAGCGCTTTCTCCCCTTTATTGTAGAACTGATCGGCATAGGTTATCAGGACGATATCTTTTTCATCCCAACCGGGTTTACGCCTTTCGGTAATAACGGCAGCAGCTCTGGAGATTTTCCCTGACAGTGTTTCACGGTGCGCCTCAGAAAACGATTCGCCGTAAACAAGATTGATTAAATTTTTAATTTTATCGTTCACTTTATTTTTCCATGGTAGCGGTCCCACGGAACGCAATCTACTCCCATGAAAAATATCTGTCAACGGACCTGAGGGGGTAAAAACGTCTTCTCAAGGCAACTCAGCGCAGTAATGTGAGCTGCCGCAAAGAAAGACAGAAAAGGGAGAAAACGAAGAGAAATGCCAGCAGCCCTCCTCTCATAAGAGAAAGACTGCGGTATACATGGGGATCAGGATAAGTATCGACGGGAAAAACGTTTGGCCAGTTTTTGCAGCAGCGGCTCCAGCGCCACGGCCAGCAACAGTCTTACCGGCTTACGGGCAACAGATTTTATTGCCCAGCCAGCCACGCCTGCCGGACCATAACGTAACGCCGTCAGCAGGACCAGTTTACCTGCGATTTTCAGGCCGGGTTTTACCTTCTGACCGGCCTGTTGCCAGTTTTTGTTCATCTATGTTCTCTCTTAAAGCTGACGAAAACGACTTCTCAGCGTAAAGGTATCAGACGTGACGTAACGTTCCATTTCGCGCAACCGCTTTTCACCTGCGGCCAGTTCAGCATCCACCTGGTTCAGAATGTCACTACTGCTCGGTGCGCCTTCTGCAGCCAATTCACCTTCCGGCATGGGGTCGAGCACAAACGACAATACGATGTACGCCACCAGAGTGATAAACGCCAGACCGAAGAAAATCGATAACACCGTTACCACGCGCACCAGCTTAACCGGTACATCCAGATAGTGGGCAAGCCCCGCACAGACGCCGCGAACCATGCCCTGTTGTGGGATCCGCCACAGCTTTTTATTCAGATTCAGTCCTGACATTAACGCTCCCTCCAGTTCGGGTGTTCCGCATCCAGGATAGCTTCCAGCGCCTGAATACGTTCACGCATCTTATTCGCCTGATCGGACAGCTGTACCAGACGTTGTTGCTCGCTCTGGGAAAGGGCGTCCCGTGAAGAACGGTTGCTGTAGTGCAGCCATAACCAAATCGGCAGCACAAACAGCACGAAAATGGTCAAGGGAATAGCGAGAAAAAGCGCGCTCATGTGTACTCCTTGTCGTACGATGCGTGGCGGCACGCTCAGGTGCCGCATGAATTATTATTGATTGTCTTGCTTCATTTTGGCTTTCAGGGCCGCCAGCTGCTCGCTGATTTCATCGTCGGCTTTCAGATCGGCGAACTGCTGATCGAGCGATTTTTGCTTACCGATGCTGTGGCTTTCCGCTTCCGCTTCCATCTGATCGATACGACGTTCGAAGGACTCAAAACGCGCCATTGCTTCATCAAGCTTACCGCTGTCCAGCTGACGGCGTACATCGCGGGAAGAGTTTGCCGCCTGGTGACGCAGCGTAAGTGCCTGCTGACGCGCACGGGTTTCGCTCAGCTTGTTCTCAAGCTCGCCAATCTCTTTCTTCATACGGGTGAGCGTGTCGTCCACCAGCGTAACTTCATGTTCCAGCGCGGTAACCATATCCGCCAGTTTCTGTTTTTCAATCAATGCGGCACGGGCCAGATCTTCTTTATCTTTACGCAGCGCCAGTTCGGCTTTTTCCTGCCATTCATTAAGCTGGGCGGTAGCCTGCTCAATACGGCGGGTTAATTGCTTTTTCTCAGCCAGCGCACGGGCGGAGGTAGAACGCACTTCAACCAGTGTATCTTCCATTTCCTGAATCATCAGACGCACCAGCTTTTGCGGATCTTCCGCTTTCTCAAGCAGCGAGTTGATGTTGGCGTTCACGATGTCGGCAAAACGAGAAAAAATACCCATAATTCAATCCTCACATTTCTGTTATCGGGCTATGCCCTGCTGTACAGATAATACAATTCCCGTGCCAACTTTTTATCTTATTGATTTCACTGAATGTGATTGATTTTCGCTCACTGTGGAACTAAGCTCACCTGGTGAATCTCGCTAAGGAGTGGTTAATTTCATCATGGCTGAATATAAAGACAATTTACTCGGTGAGGCTAACAGCTTTCTCGAAGTGCTGGAGCAGGTTTCACGCCTCGCCCCTCTCAACAAACCGGTGCTGATAATCGGTGAGCGCGGCACGGGCAAGGAGCTGATCGCCAACCGACTCCACTATCTGTCCGGGCGCTGGGATGGTCCTTTTATTTCGCTTAACTGTGCCGCGCTGAATGAAAACCTGTTGGATACCGAGCTGTTCGGCCATGAAGCGGGAGCCTTTACCGGGGCGCAAAAGCGCCATCCTGGCCGTTTCGAGCGTGCCGACGGCGGCACCCTGTTCCTTGACGAGCTGGCCACCGCGCCAATGCTGGTACAGGAAAAATTGTTGCGCGTCATTGAATATGGCGAGCTGGAACGCGTCGGCGGCAGCCAGCCGCTACAGGTTAACGTGCGTCTGGTCTGTGCGACAAATGCCAACCTGCCGGAAATGGTGGCTGAGGATAAATTTCGCGCCGACCTGCTCGACCGCCTCGCTTTTGACGTCGTCCAGCTTCCACCGCTGCGTGAACGGCGCAGCGATATTATGCTGCTGGCGGAACAGTTTGCCATTCAGATGTGCCGTGAGCTGGGTCTGCCGCTCTTTTCGGGCTTTAGCGATAATGCCCGGGAGACGCTGCTTAACTACCCCTGGCCGGGGAATATTCGCGAGCTGAAGAACGTCGTCGAACGCTCTGTCTACCGTCACGGCAGCAGCGAAACGGAACTGGACAACATTATTCTCGATCCTTTTCAGCGTAACGCGCCATCTGTCACCGCCCCGGCGAGTTCGAACGATGGGCCCTCACTCCCGCTCGATCTGCGCCAGTTTCAGCATAAGCAGGAACAACAGCTACTGGAGCAGAGCCTGAGGATGGCGAAATATAACCAGAAAGGGGCGGCTGAACTGTTGGGGCTGACCTACCACCAGTTAAGAGCATTGCTCAAAAAGCACCAGATGCGCTGACGGGCAGAACCATTCTGACGGGATTTATCCCCGCGAGGTTCCCGCGGGGATAAGAGTTATGCTACCGCAATATGCATCTGCGAAAGCATATCGGTATTCACACCGACCAGCGTGACGCTGCTGTCGCCGTAGGTGAGTAAGGCATTATCACCTTCAAACGACAGGTGGTTGAGATAGCTGTCATTATCGGCAATGTTCTGGTTAGCCATAAAGATCAGGCTGTCGCTGGCGGAGAGGTTATAGACCGTGTCATGACCAAAATCACCGTAGAAGAGAAGCGTGTTTTCGCTGCCGTTAAGGTGGATGGCGTCGTCGGCATACCCGGAAACCACATTGTTATTGTTCCCGTTTACGCTGATCTCACTGTCATTGGCTCCTGAATAGAACCAGCTATCATTACTGGCGGTCGAGATAGTGAAGCTGTTCTCTTTACCGGCATAATAGCTTTTCGCATACGCGATTGAGCCACTGTCACCTTCTAAGCCATAATCCGTGACCTGCCATGTCGCGTTCTGGTTGATGTTAATACCAAACAGGCTGAACAAGGTGTGGTCTGCGTTAACGTAATGGATATCTTCCGCCCGTGTAATATCGCCGGTGGAATATTTAAAGTACAGCGTCCCTTCTGCATCGTGGCTAAACGTAAAATCGGCAATATGACATTCCGTTACGTAGGTGTTAGTCCCTGCGCCGCCATAAATAACGTTGTAGCCGCTGTGATCTTTAAAACTGTCATCTCCCCCACCACCGCAGAGATAATCGTTACCCTTCCCTCCTTGTAATAAATCATTTGTTTCGGTACCAATAATAAATGTTGATCCCACATGCGTTACGGATTTATTGAGATCCGAAACCCAGGTCGTGGAACGGTATGCTTCAGAAAGATTAGAAACAATGATATTGTAATTTTGATGGGTGAAATCATAGATTTCAGAATCCATAATTCGTAATGCACCGTCCGTATAGCCCTGACCGGAGTGCCCGGCCCAGGACGCCATATTCGCGATCGAAAAGATCTTACAATCGTTGGTCAGGCCGGCATAGTAATCATTAAAGGAGACGATGTTGTTGGTGCAGGTTTCAAGCGGCGTGTCGTGGTTAAATAAACTGTCCAGCGTCAAGCTGTGACCCGTTAACACACGAAATACCGGATCGTTCTCATAACCAATATTAAGCACTTTGTCATCGGCCAGGTTTTGAGTCGGAGAGGCGAATGCGACGTAGCTTGCGTCCTCAAAGAAACCACCCCACTGGCCCTGTGCGGACAGGGTTGCCATGCTGTTAACAGCCAGTCCGCCAAGACTATGTCCGGTAATGATGATGTCATTACCGGTCAGGCCATTTGCCGTGGCAAACGCGGCCACCGAACTCATGAGGTTTTTATACGCGTTGAGAACATAGTTATCCGCATAGCCGTCGACCAGTGCAGATAATACGTCGCTGACGGTATCCATCGCGGTATTGATGGTATGCTGAAGTGAAGGCGCGCTGGCGTAAGTGCCCGTCCCCCAGAAGCTAATGCCTATATTGACCAGCTTGCCATTGGCGTCATATTTTCCCATAACGTTGCATTCAGCGCTGGTTTCAAGAAGACTTTCGCCATAAAAAGCACCATAGGGATTAGTACAGCCGCTGTAGTTAAGCGTGGTCCCGTCTAATACTTTCCAGCCATTTTCTTCTGTATAGGTATAATCAGCATACGTGGCTGCACCAAAATTGATACTTTCAATGGTCAGTGCATCCTTAATAAGCTGCGTGTTTTTCTCGCCCTGATAATCGAATACAGGCATAGTCGTCCCTCTGTTTATTATCAACAATCATTGAGCAAAATACGAATCAAGTAACATAACGTTATCATTGTTTATTTCGCCCGTCTGCGCGAGCAAACTGACCCATGCCTTAATGACAGCATGTTTTTCTGCAGTAAGCTCAACTTTGGTTTTATAGAAAGATTGTTCTGCATTTAATAAATCGATATTCATGCGCTGACCAGCCTGAATGCTTTTTTTCGTCGCTTCAATCTGACGCCTGGCGGCGTCCACCGCGGAAGCATAGGCAGCAAGGCGCTCTGACGCATGGAGGCATTTATTTAAGGATTTTTTAATTTCGCTGTAGGTCGCCAGCCGCTGTGCATCATGAAGATATTTTGCCTGCTCATAGCGGGCCGCTGCCTGACGCAGGGACGCTGAAACGCCGCCCCCGGAAAAGAGATCCATGCTTACGCGCAGGCCTATGCTGTCGGTACGATATTTCTGATGAATGGTATTGTCGTTGCTTGAATCGTTCTCCGAATGCATCGCGTAAAGCTGTACCCGGGGAAGCGCGCCAGCGCGACTGCGTTCAATTTCATAGCGTTTTTCTTCCACGTTATGTCCGGCAGAAAGAATATCGGGATTATGCGCAGCCGCCTTTTGTTCCCAGTATCGATAGTCTCCTGATGCCAGCGGCAGCTTAAGCGGCTTTTCACCGAGTATCGGTAGCGTTGCCGTCTGCGAGAGATCCACGCCCACGATCGCTGATAACGCAACGTTAGCCGTATCCAGCGTATCGCGCGCCTCCACCTCATCCGCAATCGCCAGGCTGAGCGCAGAGGCGGTCTCTGTGACATCCGTTACTGCGCCCTCACCGGCCTCAAACTGTCGCTGAGCCTGCTTTTTCTGCTCTTCCAGCCCCTGACGATGCAGAGTCGCAAGCTGGAGCCGTTGATGCGCCTCGGTAAGATCCAGCCAGGCGGTAATGAAGCGGTTTTGCAGATCAAGCAGACTGCTTCGGTAGCGTTCATCAGACTGCATTTTTTTGATAATGCCGATGCGATACCCCGCATAGGCATCGTAATCAAACAGCGGCTGAACAACGGTAACCGATCCCGAATAACTGTCATATTGTTGATGCTGCACCACCTCAGAACGCTCCTCCAACAAATTTGTCTGCTGGTACTGCTGCCGCTGCCAGTTACGCGGTGCGCGTTGATAGCTAACGCTGACTTTTGGCAGTAACCCGGCGCGACCGATGGGGATGTACTCTTCTCCGGCAAGCTGATCCTTCACGGCAGCGCGGTATTGCGGATCGTTGTCCAGCGCCATGAACCAGCCCTGAGTCAGTGTCAGCGCACCTGCTGAAAAGGACGTCATCAGCGCGAGCAGATACACAACAGGTATGAACTTTGCGGTAAGCATCTTTACTCCTCGATGAACGACCGCGATGCACGATCCACAATGGGTTTCAGCAGATAGCTCAACAGCGAGCGCTCTCCGGCTTTAATAAAGACCTCTACTGGCATACCCGGTTTAACCTCCTCGCTCTTCAGCTTTTTCATCCCCTCCGGCGTAACGGCGATCTGAATCTTGTAGTACGGCTGCTGGGTGGTGGGATCGGTCTGGCGATCCGCTGACACCAGCGATACCCGGGCCGGGATTTTCGGCGTGCTTTGCTGGTTGAAGGCGGTAAACATCAGGGTAACGGGCATGCCCTTATGGACTTTATCGATCAGGGCGACGTCAATTTGTGAGTCGATAATCAGGGGGGAGGCCTGCGGGACAATTTCCAGTAGCTGCTCGCCCGCGCTCACCACCGCGCTGTCGCTGGCAAGCGCGAGGTTCATTACCACACCATCCTGCGGTGCGACAACGCGGGTCAGGGAGAGATCGACACCGGAGAGCGTCAGCTGTTTTTTGCTCTCGCTGACCTGCAGGCGAAGCTGGTCAATTTGCGTTTCAATATCTTTCCGGTTATCAATCAACCGCTGCTGCATGCCGCGTTTGAGCTGGGCGATCTGATTCCCTAACTCTACGATTTTGCTGCGGGTTTCACCCACCTCGCCCGCCAGAGACGCCGATTGCACCTGGATATCGAGATAGCGGTTACGGGGGAAATAGCCCTCTTCCATTAGTGGTTTCAGGTCTTTGAGTTGACGATTTAACAGTGCGAGCCCTTGCGCTTTCGTCTCGCAGGTTCTGGCAAGCGAATCGCGCTGGCGAGCCAGCCCTGCAATGGCCTGAGCGTCGTTTTCCTGAGCATTTTTCAGCGCCTCCTGCCGGGCATGCATAAGCTGGCGTTGCTGAGCCACTATGGGCTTGATCGCATCCCGCAGGGCTTCGTCTTCTGTCTCAGGGGGTAAGGTCAGCGTTTGCATGCCCGCCAGCTCAGACTGCAGGCGGCTTTCAGCAATGAGCGACGTCAGATAATGCTGGCGCGCAGCGGAGAGTTGGGCGAGCGTCGATTGCTGGCTGAGCAGCACCAGCAGGTCGCCTTTATGTACCGTCTGCCCCTCTCTGACGGCGATGCTTGTCACCACACCGCCTGTGGGTGCCTGAACGGCCTTACGGTAGCCGTCCACCACCACGGTTCCGGTGGAAACAACACCTTTATCCAGCGGCGCCAGTGCCGCCCAGAGCAAGAAAGATCCCAGACCTGCCAGCAACACTACCCAGCCAAGGCGGACAAACGGAACGACGTCAACAAGGGGCGTCTTCTGCGCATCGCTATTATGCATGGGCTTTTCCTTGTTCAGCAGGGACGCTGTGTGTCTTATTTACCGGGCGAGCTGACTGCTGTAAGAGTTGTGCCGTTGGGCCATAAAGCTTGGTTTTTCCGCCTTCCAGGACGAGCAAATGGCTGGTCAGCGGCAATATTCCCGGACGATGAGAAATGATGACAACGCTTTTTTTCTGCTGCCGGAGCTGCCGGATAACCTGCTGCAAAGCCTGCTCACCCGATTCATCGAGGTGAGCGTTGGGCTCATCAAGGATCACCAGTGCCGGATTGCCGTACAGCGCCCGGGCCAGGCCAATGCGCTGTTTTTGCCCACCCGACAGGGCCATACCCTGCTCGCCGGTCAGGGTGTTATACCCGTCAGGCATACGCAAAATCATGTCGTGGATCCCGGCCTGCTTTGCCGTGGCGATCAGTTGCGTTGAATCAATCTCCCCAAACTGGGCAATATTCTCAGCGAGGGTTCCCGTGAAAAGCGTAACGTCCTGTGGCAAGTAGCCGATTCCAGGACCCGGCTTCTGCTTCTGCCACTGGTAAATATCTGCCCCATCCAGCCTGACATCCCCCTCTCCGGCAGGCCAGACACCGCACAACACTCTGGCGAGACAGGATTTCCCCGATGCACTGGCTCCCACAATTCCCAGCACCTCACCCGGGTTTACCCGCAGAGTGATGTTTTGCAGTATGGGCTGCCGGGGGTTTCCCGGAGGGAAAACGGTGACATTCTCCACCGTGAGCACTCCCTGCGCAGCCGGCAGGCGAATGCTCTCCTGCGCCGGGGGAAAGTCTCCCGTCAGACGAACCACGCGTTCCCATGCCAGACGAGCTGACCGGTAGCCTTTCGCCATGCTGATGAGTTGTTCCACCGGTGACAGCGCTCTTCCGAGCAAAATTGAGCCCGCGATCATCATGCCCGGCGAGATGTCTCCCAGAATCGCCAGCCAGCAGCCCAGCCCCAACATCAGGGACTGAAGCGCCATGCGTACGGTTTTGGTGACGGCAGACATCAATACAGCGCGTTCACTGGCCGCACTCTGGCAATAAAGGAACTGTTGATGTCCGCGCCACCAGCGCGCCTTCACGTTGTCAGTCATCCCCAGGGCATGCAGCGTCTCAGCAGATTGTAAGGAGCTGTTAGCCTGGTGATTTGAGATCAAGGCATACCCCCCCGCTTCATTCAAAAGCTGACGCGTCGTTTTTTCGTTAATAAACGCCAGGGCCAGCAGCAGACATGCGCCTGAAAGCGAGAACACCCCGAGCCAGGTGTTAAAAAGAAAAATAACGCCGAGGTAAACAGGAAACCAAATGGAATCAAAAACCGCAAATAACGCCGGGCCGGTAACAAACTGGCGTATAACGGTGAGGTCGCTGATAGCCTGCCCGGCATTCGGGCTGTGCTTAACGAGATTACTTTCACATGCAGCGGTATAGAGTGCAGGCGAAAGCGCATTATCAAATTGATTACCCAATCGGATGATGACGATGCCACGCGCGTAATCAAGGAGTGCCATGACGGCAAACATAAATAACACCAGCAGCGTCAACATAAAAAGCGTTGTGGTATTCCCGGATGACAGCGCGCGATCGTAAACCTGCAACATATAAATAGATGGTGCCAGCATCAGTATATTTATGACCGATGAGAAAAACGCAATCGTCACGAATATGCGCGTGCGAACGCGTGCAAAATTCTTAATTAGCCCCAAAGGTTCAATCATTCCCTAACTCTCTGATGTTTTGGTCACTTCTCATGCCATGAGAAAGACGCGAGACGTCCATGATGAAAAAGATTTAACATTAAATATAAAAAAGCAGACAATCAGGCGCAGTGCCGTTCGGTATGCCCCAACAGAAAACTGTAATTTTCTTAGATGTTATGACGATTCATTTTATTCTTTTTTCTTTCGCCCTGCCAAATTGCAAGATCAGAGGGTCAGTATATAAATCAACATTACTCGTAACGCAACCATTAATTAAGCAAGTATACGTTTAGTGAATATTTCTTATTGTAATACATCGACTCAATAATAATTCACGCCATCGCATCATGCTTGCACAGGATAAACAGCGCGCACTTTATTATAGGGGATTTATTGCCCACCCAATATCGCATCGCGAGGTAACGGGAAGATGTCTGCCGTGAGTTCCATCAGCCAATCACGCACACAGTTGCTAACCGCATACGGTCTGTCGGGGCGAATCCTTCGTTTATAGCGAGTCAGACAGGGCATGAAAATGCTAAGATGGTTTATGAGGTATATTCAAAGTGGAGAGTCGGTATGAATGCCGATCAGGTTGGTATGCTGAATGAGCGACTGCAAACGCTACTGCCCCCAGGATGCCCTCAGGGATAAACGACACTGGATAATTTCGTTTAATATTAGTAAGATAGCCACTTAACATATCATACCTTAAAAATTATGCGTCTGGTTTTATCGTCCTTTTTTGCACTCAGTCTGTTCAGTAGCCAGGCCTTTGCTGCCCCCGAGCCAACTGAGCAGCCTGATATTCGTGACAGTGGCTTCGTCTACTGCGTCAGCGGACAGGTTGATACCTTCAACCCACAAAAAGCGGGCAGCGGCCTGATTGTGGATACTCTCGCCGCTCAGCTTTACGACCGTCTGCTTGATGTTGATCCGTACACCTACCGTCTGGTGCCGGAGCTGGCGGAAAGCTGGGAGGTGCTGGACAACGGCGCAACTTACCGTTTCCGTCTGCGTGATGACGTTGCGTTTCAGCATACGCCGTGGTTTACCCCCACGCGCAAGCTGAATGCAGACGATGTGGTCTTTACGTTCCAGCGTATCTTCAACCGCCATCACCCCTGGCATAACGTCAACGGGGGGAACTTCCCCTATTTCGACAGCCTGCAGTTTGCCGACACCGTTAAAAGCGTGCGCAAACTGGATAACCGGACGGTTGAATTTTCCCTGACGCGCCCGGATGCCTCTTTCCTCTGGCATCTGGCGACCCACTATGCGTCCGTCATGTCCGCTGAGTACGCGGCAAAGCTGAACAAGCAGGATCGTCAGGAGCTGCTTGACCGCCAGCCGGTCGGTACCGGTCCGTTCCAGCTGGCCGAATACCGCGCCGGGCAATATATTCGCCTGCAGCGCCACGAACACTTCTGGCGCGGCACGCCGCTGATGCCGCAGGTAGTGGTCGACCTCGGGTCCGGCGGTACAGGACGGCTCTCAAAGCTGCTGACCGGCGAATGTGACGTGCTGGCCTGGCCTGCCGCCAGCCAGCTCACTATTTTACGCGACGATCCGCGCCTGCGCCTGACGCTGCGCCCGGGTATGAACATTGCCTATCTCGCTTTTAACACCGATAAGCCGCCGCTGAATAACCCGGCAGTTCGTCATGCGCTGGCGCTGGCCATTAACAACCAGCGTTTGATGCAGTCCATTTATTACGGCACCGCGGAAACCGCTGCCTCTATTTTACCGCGCGCCTCGTGGGCGTATGACGGTGAAGCCAAAATCACGGAATACAATCCGGCAAAAGCACGCGAACAGCTTAAAGCGTTGGGCGCTGAAAACCTGACGCTGCAACTCTGGGTACCGACCAGCTCTCAGGCATGGAACCCTAGCCCACTGAAAACCGCCGAGCTGCTGCAGGCTGATATGGCGCAGGTCGGTGTAAAAGTGATCATCATTCCGGTTGAAGGGCGTTTTCAGGAAGCGCGCCTGATGGATATGAACCATGACCTCACGCTGACGGGCTGGGCGACTGACAGTAACGACCCGGACAGTTTCTTCCGTCCGTTGCTGAGCTGCGCGGCAATAAACTCACAGACCAACTACGCTCACTGGTGCAACCGCGAGTTTGACGCCGTTCTGCAAAAAGCGCTGGCGTCACAACAGCTCTCGTCACGCATTGATGCCTATGATGAAGCGCAAAAGATCCTCGCTAAGGAACTGCCCGTGCTGCCGCTGGCCTCTTCCCTGCGTCTGCAGGCCTATCGTTACGATATTAAAGGCCTGGTATTGAGCCCGTTTGGCAACGCCTCCTTCGCCGGGGTCGACCGTGAAAAAGAACAAGAGGTGAAAAAACCATGATCATTTTTACCTTGCGTCGACTCCTGTTACTGCTGGTGACGCTCTTTTTACTGACCTTCGTGGGATTCAGCCTGAGCTACTTTACGCCGCACGCCCCGCTTCAGGGATCGTCGCTGTGGGATGCCTGGCTGTTCTGGTTCAACGGCCTGCTGCACTGGGATTTTGGCGTCTCCAGTATCAACGGACAGCTTATCTCTGAGCAGTTGAAAGACGTGTTCCCGGCCACGATGGAGCTCTGTATTCTGGCCTTCGGCTTTGCCCTGATGGTGGGCATTCCAGTGGGCATGCTGGCGGGGATTTATCGCAATAAATGGCAGGATAAATTTATCAGCGCCCTCGCCCTGCTCGGCTTTTCTATCCCGGTCTTCTGGCTGGCGCTGTTGCTGACGCTGTTCTTCTCTCTGACGATGGGCTGGCTGCCGGTTTCAGGCCGCTTTGACCTCCTCTACACGGTTAAATCGGTGACCGGTTTCGCCATTATTGATGCATGGCTCTCTGATTCCGTCTGGCGTCACGAAATGATCGTCAGCGCCCTGCGTCATATGGTGTTGCCGGTGCTAACGCTTGCGGTGGCGCCAACAACCGAAGTGATCCGCCTGATGCGCTTGAGCACCATGGAAGTGTTTGATCAGAACTACGTTAAAGCTGCGGCCACGCGCGGTCTCTCACGCCTGACTATCTTGCGTCGTCACGTACTGCATAACGCGCTCCCGCCGGTTATTCCGCGCCTTGGGCTGCAGTTTTCGACCATGCTAACCCTGGCGATGATCACCGAGATGGTCTTTAGCTGGCCAGGTCTGGGCCGGTGGCTCATTAACGCCATTCGTCAGCAGGATTACGCCGCCATTTCAGCAGGCGTCATGGTGATTGGTTCGCTGGTGATTATTGTTAACGTGATTTCCGATATTTTGGGTGCAATGGCCAACCCGTTGAAGCATAAGGAATGGTATGCCTTACGATAGCGTATACAGTGAAAAGCGCACGCCCGGTGCGCTACGTACCGTGTGGCGTAAATTCTATGGTGACACCACGGCAATGATCGGCCTGTACGGCTGTGCCGGTCTGGTCTTGCTGTGCGTATTTGGATCGTGGTTTGCGCCATACGGTATCGACCAGCAGTTCCTCGGCTATCAATTGTTGCCCCCGTCGTGGTCGCGCTATGGGGAAGTTTCCTTCTTCCTGGGCACCGACGATCTGGGCCGTGATGTGCTGAGCCGCCTGCTGAGCGGTGCCGCCCCAACGGTGGGTGGTGCGTTTGTGGTGACGCTTGCCGCCACAGTTTGCGGTCTGGCGCTGGGCATTTTTGCTGGCTCCACCCACGGTCTGCGCTCGGCGGTGCTGAATCACATTCTGGACACCCTGCTCTCTATCCCATCGCTGCTGCTGGCGATCATTGTGGTGGCCTTTGCCGGGCCGCACCTGATGCATGCCATGTTTGCCGTGTGGCTGGCTATCCTGCCCCGTATCGTTCGCTCTGTGTACAGCATGGTGCATGACGAACTGGAGAAAGAGTATGTTGTTGCTGCCCGTCTGGACGGTGCCACCACGCTGAATATTCTCTGGTTTGCCGTCCTGCCGAATATCGCAGCCGGGCTGGTCACCGAGATCACCCGCGCCCTGTCGATGGCGATACTGGATATCGCTGCGCTGGGTTTCCTCGATTTGGGTGCCCAACTGCCGTCACCGGAATGGGGTGCGATGCTGGGCGATGCGCTGGAGCTTATCTACGTCGCCCCGTGGACAGTTATGTTACCGGGTGCGGCCATTATGGTCAGCGTGTTGCTGATTAACCTGCTGGGCGACGGTATTCGCCGCGCAATTAATGCGGGGGTGCAATAATGCCGCTTCTTGATATCCGCAACCTCACCATCGAGTTTAAAACCGGTGAGGGCTGGGTTAAGGCTGTCGATCGAATCAGCATTACCCTTGCTGAAGGTGAAATTCGCGGGCTGGTGGGCGAATCCGGCTCCGGGAAAAGCCTCATCGCCAAAGCCATTTGTGGTGTAGCGAAGGACAACTGGCGCGTCACCGCCGACCGCATGCGGTTTGATGATATCGACCTGCTGCGCCTCTCCCCGCGCGAACGTCGCAAGCTGGTGGGCCATAACGTCTCGATGATTTTCCAGGAGCCACAATCCTGCCTTGACCCGTCCGAGCGCGTAGGTAAGCAGCTGATGCAGAATATCCCCGGCTGGACCTATAAAGGCCGCTGGTGGCAGCGTTTCGGCTGGCGCAAACGCCGCGCCATTGAGTTGCTGCACCGCGTCGGGATCAAAGATCATAAAGACGCAATGCGCAGTTTCCCCTACGAACTCACCGACGGTGAATGCCAGAAAGTGATGATCGCCATCGCGCTGGCCAATCAGCCGCGCCTATTGATTGCGGATGAACCAACGAACGCGATGGAGCCGACCACGCAGGCGCAGATATTTCGTCTGCTGACGCGGCTGAATCAGAATAACAACACCACCATTTTGCTGATCAGTCACGACCTGCAAATGCTCAGCAAATGGGCGGATAAAATTGATGTGATGTACTGTGGGCAAACGGTGGAAACCGCCCCCAGTGAAGATCTGATCACCACGCCGCACCACCCCTATACGCAGGCGCTGATTCGTGCGATCCCGGATTTTGGCAGCGCCATGCCGCACAAGAGCCGTCTGAACACGCTGCCGGGTGCGATCCCGCTTCTGGAATCATTGCCGATAGGCTGTCGTCTTGGGCCACGTTGCCCGTATGCTCAGCGTAAGTGTATTGAAACGCCGCGTCTGACGGGGGCGAAAAACCATCTTTACGCCTGTCATTTCCCGCTGAACATGGAGAGAGAGTGAAATGGTCGAAACCTTACTGGAAGTACGCAACCTGAGTAAGACCTTTCGCTACCGCACCGGGCTGTTCCATCGCCAGACCGTGGAAGCGGTGAAACCGCTGAGCTTTACGCTGCGCGAAAAGCAGACGCTGGCGATTATTGGCGAGAATGGTTCCGGCAAATCCACGCTGGCTAAGATGCTGGCGGGCATGGTTGAGCCAAGCGGCGGTGAAGTGCTGATTGACGATCATCCGCTGGCATTTGGCGATTACTCCTTCCGCAGCCAGCGCATCCGTATGATCTTCCAGGATCCCTCCACCTCGCTCAATCCGCGCCAGCGTATTTCGCAGATCCTGGATTTCCCGCTGCGGCTGAATACCGATCTGGAGCCTGACGCTCGCCGTAAACGTATCTTTGAAACCCTGCGTATGGTCGGACTGCTGCCCGATCACGAAAGTTACTATCCGCATATGCTGGCTCCAGGACAGAAGCAGCGTCTTGGGCTGGCGCGCGCCCTGATTTTGCGCCCGAAGGTGATTATTGCTGACGAAGCCCTCGCCTCACTGGATATGTCGATGCGTTCGCAGTTAATTAACCTGATGCTGGAATTGCAGGAAAAACAGGGGATCTCTTATATCTACGTGACCCAACATCTTGGCATGATGAAACACATCAGCGACCAGGTGATGGTCATGCATCAGGGTGAAGTTGTCGAGCGCGGCAGCACGGCGGATGTGCTGGCCTCCCCACTCCACGATTTAACAAAACGCCTGATTGCCGGACATTTTGGTGAAGCGCTAACTGCTGATGCATGGAGAAAGGATCGGTAACCGCCCGTCAGGCGTCTCCCGCGACAGCGAATATTTCGACTCAGAACTTCAAAGGATTAAACAGAACGTTTAATCCTTTTATTTTGCGTTGCACATCGCCATCCGCTTTATAAGCGGCTCTCCATTTTTCCTCCATACTCCAGGCAATAAGAATCAATCCTTCTCCTTCAGAATATGCAGATATTCCGGAGGAAAGAATGAACAAAACCACATATTATTTAAAACACCTTGAGTATCTGCTCAGGAAGTGTCGGTCTTATTTAATATCAGACATTAACTTTCATCTGTCCCGTCTCAAAGCAACCCACGGCGACACATTTGATATAAAATCACCTGCCACCCTGAACGAAAAAATTTGTCATCGTCTGGTCTATGACCATAATGCACACTATACGATGCTGGCGGATAAACTCGCTGTGCGGGAATATGTCCTGTCGAGAACGCAACGTCTAAAAATCGTTCCATTGATTGACGTATACCGTCGCGTTGAGCACATCGACATGACGAAACTGCCGCATAAATTTGTGTTAAAGTGCAACCATGACAGTGGAAGCGCGATCATATGCACAAACAAAGCTGAATTTGACCTTAAAAAATCGCAAAACAAGCTTCGGCTGGCATTAAAGAGAAATCTATATTACACCACACGGGAATGGCAATATAAAAACATCCCTCCTGTTATTCTGTGCGAGAAGTATATCGATCTCTTTAATGACGCGGGGCTTTGTTGAATAAATCGAACTTTTGCTGAGTTGAAGGATCAGATCACGTATCTTCCCGACAACGCAGACCGTTCCGTGGCAAAGCAAAAGTTCAAAATCACCAACTGGCCCACCTACAATAAAGCCCTCATCAACCGTGGCTCCATAACTTTCTGGCTGGATAATGAAGCTATTCAGGCCTGGTATGAGTCAGCAACACCTTCTTCACGAGGCAGACCTCAGCGCTATTCTGACCTTGCCATCACGACTGTGCTGGTCATTAAACGCGTATTCAGGCTGACCCTGCGCGCTGCGCAGGGCTTTATTGATTCCATTTTTTCTCTGATGAACGTTCCGCTACGCTGCCCGGATTACAGCTGTGTCAGCAGGCGGGCAAAGTCGGTTAACGTCAGTTTCAAAACGCCCACCCGGGGTGAAATCGCACACCTGGTAATTGATTCCACCGGGCTGAAGGTCTTCGGTGAAGGCGAGTGGAAAGTCAAAAAGCATGGCCAGGAACGCCGCCGTATCTGGCGTAAGCTGCATCTCGCCGTTGACAGTAAAACACATGAAATCATCTGCGCTGACCTGTCGCTGAACAATGTGACGGACTCAGAAGCCTTCCCGGGTCTTATCCGGCAGACTCACAGAAAAATCAGGGCAGCATCGGCAGACGGCGCTTACGACACCCGGCTCTGTCACGATGAACTGCGGCGTAAGAAAATCAGCGCGCTTATCCCTCCCCGAAAAGGTGCGGGTTACTGGCCCGGTGAATATGCAGACCGTAACCGTGCAGTGGCTAATCAGCGAATGACCGGGAGTAATGCGCGGTGGAAATGGACAACAGATTACAACCGTCGCTCGATAGCGGAAACGGCGATGTACCGGGTAAAACAGCTGTTCGGGGGTTCACTGACGCTGCGTGACTACGATGGTCAGGTTGCGGAGGCTATGGCCCTGGTACGAGCGCTGAACAAAATGACGAAAGCAGGTATGCCTGAAAGCGTGCGTATTGCCTGAAAACACAACCCGCTACGGGGGAGACTTACCCGAAATCTGATTTATTCAACAAAGCCATGACGCGGACAAAAACACAACACCCGAAATGTTGAGGATTCATTGTTTCCACGGTGTTGCGCAGTTTGTGGAAGCTGATTTCACCGATGAAAGCGGCAATGGTTTTATCAACGTTTACGATCGCCACTGGCAGTTGCAGCCTTTCCAGATGGAATATCCCAACACTCCGCAGGACATACCCAAGCCCGCCTCTTATCAGGAAGCGCTGCTGGCGGCACAAGCACTGGCCCTGGGGATTGACTATTGCCGTGTCGATCTCATGCTCACCCGGGACGAGATCTACTTCAGTGAGATAACGTTAAGTCCGAAACGGGGCAAACTGACTATCACGCCGCCGGAATGGGATGCCAGGTTAGGTGAAATGTGGCAAATGACGCCCGTCGCAAACAGGCTCATTTGAGCCTGTACGCAGTTACGACGCGATCGGCCAGGTTAATTTGAAGAGGGAGTGGTTTTGCTTCGTCAATACATAGGTGACATCGCCACCGTGCGCAGACATGATGGCTTTGACCACCGACAGCCCTAAACCACACCCTTCAGGATTCAATTGTCTGGCCCCTTTATCCCGCTGAAAGGGCTGGAAGAGAAAATCATGAAATTCGCGGGGAATGCCCGGCCCTTCGTCCTGAATCAGAATGTAATTTTCTCTGCCAAACACGCCATTTTTTACGATGAGTTTACGTGATGTCGAATAATGCAGCGCATTGTCGAACAGCACGGTTAAGCACTGATTAATACGTAGCGGATCGCAGAGACACCGCTGGGCTTTAAGTTCGGTACGAAGAGTAAATTGCTTACGCTCAAACTCGGGTCTGAAGGTTTCCAGCGCCGTTTCGAGGGTTTCCTTCAGATCGATCTCACTCTTGTATAACGTATAACCGGCACCGCCGTCTGAACTGACAACCCTGAGATCTTCTATCAGCCGCGCCAACCCTTCGGTTTGTTTAAGCAGGTTATTAAACAGAACGGGTTCCGGCGTAAAAACACCGTCGACGAGCCCCTGAAGCCGCCCGCGTAAAATCGTGACGGGCGTTCTCAACTCATGAGCAATCGCCGCATTCCAGGATTTACGTTGACTGTCCAGCGTCTGTAATTTTTCAGCCATTTCGTTGAAGTCGTTGACGAGATGATTTATCTCGCCAAGCCGGGAACTGGCGCACCAGGCCCTGGCATCCAGCTCGCCCTGCGAGATGCGTTTCAGGCTTGTGGCAACCGCGTTTAATGGCGTGAGGATGCGCGATGACAGCTTTACGGTTAAAAAGAGGGAAATCATCACACTGATTGCAGAGACCGTCACGATCCACACCCAGTCCCACATCGTCATATTTTCATCGTTACCGGCCGCTACGCCGCCCGGAAGGTAATCGAGTACGAAGCTGTAAAACAGCCAGGACCCCAGGATAGCGATGGCGATAATCATCAATGCCAGCGTTAACATGTAGGTCAGAATCTGGCGGCTCAGAACAGATTCTCTGCTCATTTCTTTTCTCCCAGCCGGTAGCCCATTCCTCTAATGCTTTCTGGCACACCATGAAGACCTGCAAGCTCCAGTTTTTTACGCAGTTTGCTCATGTGGCTGTCGACCGTTCTGTCTAAGGTATCGCCTTCCGGCAGGCAGGCGTTAAGTAATTCCTCACGAGAGCAGACCTTTCTTGGGTTC
This sequence comes from Enterobacter cloacae subsp. cloacae ATCC 13047, assembly GCF_000025565.1. Lineage (NCBI taxonomy): Bacteria > Pseudomonadati > Pseudomonadota > Gammaproteobacteria > Enterobacterales > Enterobacteriaceae > Enterobacter > Enterobacter cloacae. The sequence goes on along the minus strand of NC_014121.1, from coordinate 1,776,721 downwards.
CTGACCAGGTAAGTCAGCAATTTAAATTCTGTGGTGGTCAATACCGGGCAAACCACCTCTTCCCCCACCGTAACTTCTATATAGAAATCATCCGGGTAGACCGTGATGAAGGGCGTCCTGAGCGGCATTGCAGCCACCTGTTGAACGTGAGCCTTCGTCCTGCGCAGTACGGCTTCGACTCGCGCGACAACTTCAGAGGGATTGAAAGGCTTGATCACGTAGTCGTCTGCGCCCAGACGCAATCCCATCAGCTTATCAACATCCTGATCGAGGGCGGTGACCATAATAACAGGCACCGTACTCTCCCGGCGCAGCGTGGTAAGAACGCTCCAGCCATCAAATACCGGCAACTGGATATCCAGCAAAACGAGATCCGGTTTATGCAGACGTGTCAGATTTATCGCCTGCTCACCGTCAGTTGCCCTTAACGTTTTCATCCCAGCCCGCTGCAGGTAGCTCATCAGTATATCGGCGATTTCATCTTCATCTTCGGCGACTAGGATTAAATTATTTTTGTACATTTTATCTCCACAGGAACTGAAAGCGTCTCTATTATGTTGAGAAAATACGCTATACGTCATTTTATAAAAGTCTAAGACCCACGCACGACAAAAAAGTGCCGTTGCGCGACGACTTTTTATAAACATTTCTGCCACAACCGAACCCCCTTAGGTTATTGTCTCCACACTTCCTCCACATTTCGGAAATAAATACTCCATATACAGACGTAATCTTTTTTATTCAGAAAAAAACGACCAAAGAGAATAAACCGTTGAACTTCTCGCACGCACCCCGGTCTATCAATTGCTTTCATTAATACCCGAAGACACTCACCATGAATATTAATAGATATGTCTCACCTGCTAACATTGGCACGTCATGTTTGTTTCTTATTGTATCGTGGGGATTATTGCATCTTTGGATGATCCTGATACATGAAGTCGATGAAAAAGTGGCGGCAACCATTATCTCCTCACCTGTTATTTATGGTTGTATCGCAGCGACATCGTTTTTTCTTGCGATTCAACATAAAGGAGGCGGATTGACGGAACTCCTTGTCATGGCCCTGTGCCTGGCATTGATTTTTATCTACCTGATCATCATTTTCAGTATTTTGTTAAACATCGCACCTGATATTGCCGATCTGGTGTTTTACTGCGAATGTTTTCTCATTATATTTTTTGTTGGCTCACCCATTTATCTCATGTTAAGGATGATTTAATTTACTGTCTCCATATAACCTCCACAAATCGCACATCAGTACTAAACATGCGCTGTATAAAGTAACGGTTAATGGATAAATTCCTGACGGAATTCCCCTGCTCTCTGGCATTAATAACTCGAAAAATATGATCCTTAAAAATACTCATTGTCCTCCGGTCGTTTCCGGGGTTGTTGGCTCGCTCAAGGCACTTGCCGTGCGGCACCGCAAGAAGCTGTTTATTACCTTCTTTCTGGTTATTGCCGAAAATGTGACCTTTTTACTCTATCCCGTACTTGCGGGGATCGCGATAAATGCCATTCTCGCCGGGGATACCGTGAGCGCTGCACTGTATGGGCTAATGGTCCTGTTTATCTGGTGCATTGGTGCCGCCAGGCGCAGCGTGGACACGCGCACCTTCGCACGGATTTACGCCGGGCTTGCGGTCTCTGTGGTGCTGGCTCAGCGAAAATACCAGCTTAATCATTCGACAATCGCGGCGAGAGTTACCTTATCGCGTGAGTTCGTGGATTTCTTTGAAATGCATCTGCCCATGCTCATTACCTCAATGAGTTCGCTTTTTGGTGCAGCCATTATGCTGCTGACCATTGAATTCTGGGCTGGTATCGTCTGCGCCATCATCGTCTTAATCCTGATGGGATTTGTTTCCGGTTTCACCCATAAGAATGAATTGCTGTTCAGACGCCTCAATAACCGCCTCGAGAAAGAGGTGGATTATGTACATAAAGCGGGCTCTGCGACCCTCAAACGTCATTATTCTACGCTTGCACACTTGCGTATTGCGCTCTCTGACCGCGAAGCGTGGGGATATTTACTGATTGGTTCGCTGATCGCCCTGCTTTTTACGCTGACCATTATCCTGATGACCCACTCGACGGGTATTACGGCGGGTCATATCTACTCCGTGATGACCTATATGTGGATGTTTGCCACAAGCCTGGATGACGCCCCGCAACTCCTTGAGAAATTTTCACAGCTCAGAGACATCGGTAAACGGGTATCGACCGATGACGAGGCACTGCACCCGTAATGCGTTTCACTGTTAGTTGACTGGAAGTAATCCTCATGCCGCAATTTTTTATTGATCGTCCTGTTTTCGCCTGGGTCGTCGCACTTTTTATTGTTTTAACGGGCGTGTTGTCTATCCCCCGGCTGCCGGTTGCGCAATATCCGGTCGTTGCACCGCCGGGTATTATCATTACTGTCTCGTATCCCGGTGCCAGCCCTGATGTAATGAATACATCGGTCGTCTCTCTTATCGAACGTGAAATATCCGGCGTGGATAATTTGCTCTATTTTGAATCCTCGAGTGACACCACCGGTTCAGCCTCAATTACGGTGACGTTTAAGCCAGGCACAGATATTAAACTGGCGCAGATGGATCTCCAGAATCAGATAAAAATTGTCGAGCCGCGTCTGCCTCAGTCGGTCCGGCAAAACGGCATTAACGTCGAGGCGGCGAACGCCGGTTTTCTGATGATGGTGGGGTTAAAATCCACCTCCGGGAAATTTCAGGAAGCGGATTTGAGCGATTATTTTGCCAGAAATATTAGCGATGAGCTTCGCCGCGTGCCGGGGGTTGGCAAAGTCCAGCTTTTTGGTGGTGAGAAAGCGCTACGTATCTGGCTCGATCCGATGAAGCTTCACAGCTATGGGCTGTCGGTGAGCGATGTGCTTACGGCAGTCAGCCAGCAGAATACCATTGTTTCCCCCGGTAGAACGGGCGATGAACCGGCAACAGAAGGCCAGGGAGTGACTTATCCGATTACGGTCAAAGGACAACTTTCTTCGGTCGAGGCATTTCGCCATATTACCCTTAAATCCGATACCACAGGGGCCCGCCTGCAGTTGTCGGACGTTGCCCGCATTGAATCCGGCCTGCAAAGCTATGCGTACGGTATTCGCGAAAACGGCGTCCCGGCGACGGCAGCCGCAATCCAGCTGTCGCCGGGAGCGAATGCCATCAGTACCGCCTCAGGCGTGCGGGCGCGCATTGATGAGCTCTCTCGCGTGCTTCCGGAGGGAATGACCTTCACCGTCCCTTTTGATACGGCACCCTTCGTAAAGCTTTCAATTATGAAGGTGGTACAGACGTTTGTTGAAGCGATGGTGCTGGTGTTTCTGGTCATGCTGCTTTTTCTGCACAAGATACGCTGCACGCTTATTCCGGCGATTGTCGCCCCCGTGGCGCTCCTGGGCACCTTTACGATCATGCTGCTCAGCGGTTATTCCATCAACATCCTGACCATGTTCGGCATGGTGCTGGCAATCGGTATTATCGTTGATGATGCCATCGTCGTGGTTGAAAACGTCGAAAGACTGATGGTAGAAAAAGCGCTTTCACCGCGCGAAGCCACGCGGCAGGCCATGCAGGAAATCACCCCTGCCATCGCGGGTATCACGCTTGTGCTCACGGCGGTGTTTATCCCGATGGGCTTTGCTGAGGGATCGGTGGGGATCATCTATCGACAATTCTGTATTTCAATGGCCATTTCCATTTTGTTATCGGCCTTTCTGGCGCTGACGCTGACACCCGCGCTTTGTGCCACGTTACTCAAGCCCCATGAGGCGAACAAGAGAGGCGCCGGGAAATTTGCGACCTGGTTTAACGCGCATTTTCACGCCCTCACGGCGGTATATGCCTCCAGCCTGGGCGCCGTATTAAAACGAACGGGCCGCATGCTGCTGCTGTATGTTGCCCTTTGCGCTGCCCTGTTTGCTGGCCTGTCGTCTTTGCCCTCCTCGTTTTTGCCGGATGAAGATCAGGGCTACTTTATGTCATCCCTGCAACTGCCGTCTGATGCGACCATGCAGCGTACCCTTAAAGTGGTTGAAAAATTTGAAGAGGAAATTGCATCGCGACCGGCGATTGAGAGCAACATTATGATCCTGGGCTTTGGCTTTTCAGGTTCTGGCCCCAACTCGGCCATGGCCTTTACCACGCTTAAGGACTGGAAAAACCGACAAGGGATCACCGCCCAGGATGAAGCGAACGCTATCCAGTCGCGCATGGAGAGCGTTTCTGATGCCGTGACGATGAGCCTGCTCCCTCCGGCGATTTCGGATATGGGGACCTCATCCGGATTTACTTACTATCTGCAGGACCGGGCAGGGCTGGGATATCAGGCTCTAAAAAAGGCTGCGGATGACCTTGTTCAGCAGGCAAATCAACGGCCTGAACTGAGTGATGTCTACATAGATGGCCTGCCGGATGGCACCAGCCTGGCGATTCAGATCGACCGGGAAAAAGCCGAGTCCATGGGCGTCTCGTTTGACGAAATTAATCAAACCTTGTCTGTGACCACGGGCTCCAGTTACGTTAATGACTATACCAATAACGGCCGCGTTCAACAGGTGATTGTTCAGGCCGATGCGCCCTACCGCATGCAGCCCGAACAATTTTTAGCCTTATCGGTAAAAAATCGGACGGGACAGATGGTGCCGGTCTCTGCGTTTGCCACCCTTTCATGGAACGTTGCGCCCCAGCAGTTGAACCGCTATCAGGGTTATCCTGCGATACGTATTACGGGAAGTGCCGCCTCGGGTGAATCCAGCGGTACGGCAATGAAAACCATGGAAGCGCTGGCAAGAGAGATGCCTGCGGGTATCGCAGGGGAATGGGCCGGGAGTTCATTGCAGGAGAAAGCGTCTGAGTCACAGCTTCCCGGCCTTATTGTGCTGTCGATCCTCGTTGTGTTTATGGTTCTTGCGGCGCTCTATGAGAGCTGGTCTATACCCTTCGCGGTCATGCTGGTCGTGCCATTGGGTCTTATTGGCGCGGTAGTGGCCGTGCACATTGCCGGCATGACAAATGATGTTTTCTTCAAGGTGGGGATGATCACCCTGATCGGGCTGTCTGCAAAAAACGCCATTCTGATTGTCGAGTTTGCCAGGCAGCTGCAGCGGGAGGGGGAAACAATCGTGGCAGCAACGCTACAGGCTGCCCGGCAACGCTTGCGACCTGTTCTGATGACCTCACTGGCCTTTACGCTAGGGGTTATCCCGTTAATGTTGGCCCGTGGCGCAAGTGACAGCACGCAGCATGCCATTGGTACCGGGGTTTTCGGCGGTATGATTAGCGGTACATTTCTCGCCATTTTCTTCGTCCCGGTTTTCTTTATTGTCGTCGCGCGTTTCATCGAGCACGCCAGAAAAAGGTGAAACGCTTTACGGGATCACACTTCGACGCTGGTTGGATGAGGTGAACCTGACGCCGGGTGATATACTGGACGAATGCCGAAATTTTCACAGCCGCGTTTCCCATATCAGCCCCTTACGCGCGTTCATTCCCGGGAGATTCGCGAGAAATAGCGTGACACAAGGGGCAGTGAGTGGGCTATAATTTCGAGCTGATTTCGAATAATTTTGAAATACTGCCTGTAACGCTATGAATTACAAGGCAAAATAAGCAATGAATATAAGGATTAAAGCTATGGGTTTTCTTTCCGGTAAGCGCATTCTGGTAACCGGCGTTGCCAGCAAACTGTCCATCGCATACGGCATCGCACAGGCAATGCATCGCGAAGGCGCTGAGCTGGCGTTCACCTACCAGAACGACAAGCTGAAAGGCCGTGTTGAAGAATTTGCCGCGCAGCTGGGTTCCAGCATTGTTCTGGAATGTGACGTTGCACAAGATGAAAGCATCGATGGCATGTTTGCTGAACTGGCAAAATCGTGGGACAAATTCGACGGTTTCGTTCACTCCATCGGCTTCGCACCTGGCGACCAGCTTGACGGTGACTACGTGAACGCGGTAACCCGCGATGGCTTTAAAATCGCTCACGACATCAGCTCTTACAGCTTTGTTGCGATGGCGAAATCTTGCCGTGCCATGCTGAACCCGGGCTCCGCCCTGCTGACCCTGTCCTACCTGGGCGCAGAGCGCGCAATCCCTAACTACAACGTGATGGGTCTGGCTAAAGCGTCTCTGGAAGCAAACGTCCGCTACATGGCGAACGCAATGGGCCCTGAAGGCGTGCGCGTTAACGCCATCTCTGCAGGTCCAATCCGCACCCTGGCGGCTTCCGGTATCAAAGATTTCCGTAAAATGCTGGCACACTGCGAAGCGGTTACCCCGATTCGTCGTACCGTTACCATTGAAGATGTGGGTAACTCTGCAGCATTCCTGTGCTCTGACCTTTCCGCGGGTATCTCCGGCGAAGTGGTTCACGTTGACGGCGGCTTCAACATCGCTGCAATGAACGAGCTGGAAATTAAATAAGTTTGTGACTCTCTTCCCGCCCGGGAAGAGAGTTTTTCCCGCCCCGCCCTCTCTCGTTATTCCGTTCTGCTATTTGTTATCACCTAACAATATTTTTCCCCTCATCCGCCTTACGCCAGGATATTGATCGCCATTTTGAGATCAAGGAACGCCCATGGAACAACGCCGTTTTTCCGGCAAAGGCCACTGGTACCACGAAACCCAGTCAAACCACGCGCAGACGGATGTCCTGCCTCTGGTGCCCGAAGCCGCTAACGTCGACGATCGTTTTTTGCTCGATTTAGCCTTACCGGATGAGATTGTTACTGCCTGTGCTGGCTGGCTTACTCCTGCCCGGGCGTTATGTCACCGGCTGTTTCCACTCGATATCGCCGTCAACCGTCTGCATACGCTGAGTGCCTACGACAGGCTAAGCACCGCGCTGACGGTGGCGCAGGCCTGCGGGGTTCAAAGGCTCTGTAACCACTACGCCGCCCTTCTCGCCCCCCTTCCCGGCCCGGACTCCTCTCGCGAAAGTAACCGCCGTCTGGCCCAGATCACGCAGTATGCCCGCCAGCTTGCCAGCTCACCGGATGTCATTGATGATAAAGCGCAGAACCAGCTTGATGAGGTGGGTCTGACAACGTATGACATCGTGCTCATCAGCCAGATTATTGGCTTCATCGGTTTTCAGGCCCGCGTGGTAGCAGTATTTCAGGCGCTGCTGGGCCACCCCGTACGCTGGTTGCCGGGACACCATATTCAACCGCACACGCTGCCCGCCAGGCCCGGCGCCTGGATCGCTCTACTGCCTGTCGTGGAACTGCGCTATGCCAGTGCGCATCAACTTGAGTCGCTTTCACGCTGGCAAGCCGAGCCCGCCCTTCAGGCGCTGACGCCTGTGCTCTGCCACGAACCCACGTTGCTCGATCTGACGGGAGAAATCCTGAACTATTGCCGCAATGAAGACCGGGCCGCGTCGCCGGCGCTCTTAGCGGCCGTGGAGTTGTTGACACGTTCACCGGGCCGTTTCAGTGCAGCACAGTTTAACCCGCTCACGGAAGAAGGACTTCCCGCTGGCCGGGCGATTGCACTGCTTACGCGAAGCGCGTTAGACGGCTGGCTGGAGCGCCTGAAAGTGGCGCTTGGCAAAGCGGAATAACCATACTATTTACCCAAAGAGCGCTTGCTGTGGCAGTGAGAATCGCGTAAAACTGTCAGCCGCTCAATGGCTACGAAAATAGAACATTATGTTTCAGGACAACCCGCTGCTAGCGCAGCTTAAACAGCAACTGCATTCCCAGACGCCGCGTGCAGAAGGGGTCGTAAAAGCCACGGAAAAAGGCTTTGGTTTCCTTGAAGTCGACGCGCAGAAAAGCTACTTCATTCCGCCACCGCAGATGAAGAAAGTGATGCACGGCGACCGCGTCATGGCGGTTATTCATACCGAAAAAGAGCGTGAATCTGCCGAGCCGGAAGAACTGATCGAGCCGTTCCTGACCCGTTTTGTGGGCAAGGTACAGAGAAAAGACGATCGTCTCTCCATCGTGCCGGATCATCCTCTGCTGAAAGACGCCATCCCCTGCCGTGCCGCTCGCGGCGTTGAGCATGATTTTAAAGAAGGTGACTGGGCCGTTGCGGAAATGCGCCGTCATCCACTGAAAGGCGATCGCGGTTTCTATGCGGAACTGACCCAGTTCATCACGTTCGGTGATGACCATTTTGTACCGTGGTGGGTTACGCTTGCGCGCCATAACCTTGAGAAAGAAGCCCCGAACGGCGTCGCCACCGAGATGCAGGACGAAGGTATTGAGCGTCGCGATCTGACTGCCCTGGAGTTTGTTACTATCGACAGCGCCAGTACGCAAGATATGGATGACGCCTTGTATGCTGAAGAACTTGCTGACGGCAAACTGCTGTTAACCGTTGCCATTGCCGATCCTACCGCCTGGATTGCTGAAGGCAGCAAGCTGGACGATATCGCGAAAATCCGTGCGTTCACCAACTATCTGCCGGGCTTTAACATCCCGATGCTGCCTCGTGAACTCTCCGACGATCTCTGTTCGCTGCGTCCGAACGAAGTGCGTCCGGTGCTCGCCTGCCGCATGACCATTGCTGCGGACGGCACAATTGAAGACGATATCGAATTCTTCGCCGCCACCATTGAATCTAAAGCCAAGCTGGCTTACGACGACGTCTCTGACTGGCTGGAGAACACGGGCAGCTGGGAACCGGCCTCTGAAGCCATTGCCGCACAGATTCGTCTGCTGCACCGCATCTGTCTGAGCCGCAGCGAGTGGCGTCAAACCCATGCGCTGGTGTTCAAGGATCGTCCGGACTATCGCTTCGTTCTGGGCGAAAAAGGTGAAGTGCTGGATATCGTGGCCGAACCACGACGCATTGCGAACCGCATCGTCGAAGAAGCGATGATTTCCGCCAATATTTGTGCCGCACGCGTGCTGCGCGAAAAGCTCGGCTTCGGCATTTATAACGTTCATACCGGGTTTGATCCGGCGAACACCGAAGCGCTGGCCGCCTTACTGAAGAACCATGATGTGCATGTTGACCCGGAAGAAGTGCTGACCTTGCAGGGCTTCTGCAAGCTGCGCCGCGAGCTGGACGCACAGCCTTCTGGTTTCCTCGACAGCCGTATTCGTCGCTTCCAGTCCTTTGCCGAGATCAGCACTGAGCCTGGCCCACACTTCGGCCTCGGTCTTGAAGCCTACGCCACCTGGACATCTCCAATTCGTAAGTATGGCGATATGGTTAACCATCGCCTGCTGAAAGCGATCATTAAGGGCGAATCAATTGCGCGTCCTCAGGATGACACGACCTTGCAGATGGCAGATCGTCGGCGCCTGAACCGCATGGCGGAACGTGACGTAGGTGACTGGCTGTACGCCCGCTTCCTGCAGGACAAAGCCGGCACAGACACTCGCTTCGCTGCAGAAATCATTGATATCAGCCGTGGGGGGATGCGCGTACGTCTGGTGGATAACGGGGCGGTGGCCTTTATCCCTGCGCCGTTCCTGCATGCCGTTCGCGATGAACTTGTCTGCAGCCAGGAAAACGGGACTGTGCAAATCAAAGGTGAAACGGTTTACAAGGTCACCGACGTGATTGACGTAACTATCGCCGAAGTCCGCATGGAAACCCGCAGCATCATCGCGCGCCCTGCCGCCTGATAAGCTGTTCAATTGTCGGCCCTTTCCTTGCCGGACGGGCCGACAATTTTTTCTTTTACGCCACGCTGCAAACTCTTCATTTTTTCTTACTATTTTCAGACTTCCCCCGCCCAAATTCGCCAGAATTATCTACAGTAAAAGAGTGCCGTTATATTCGGTTACGTGAATTTTTATTTGCTAAGTATCCTTTTTTACCTGACTCGTTTTATTATAAGAAACCCGGGAAAAAACAATAAGTTCACATCGGTCTGGCCGTGGTCTCACCTCGAAAAAGCCGATTGCAACGGAATAAATTGTGCGCTAACAGGTAGCTGCAGGAGAAAACATGATGGACGATCTGGAGCAGAATTTGCTGTTTCGTTACATGGGAACTCACAGCCCCTGGTGGCGACTGACAGCAGACAGCAATGCTCTGCACCTTTCTACCAGCGAAAATGCCGATGTCACTCAGGTGGTGGCGCTGGATGATGAACAGGCCGAACTTATTCGCCAGTTAACCGTTATTACGTCCAGTATCTCTATGACGCTCTCGTTGTACGGCGAAGATGTTCCTGTTCACCTTGTCGGACGCAAAATAACCCGTAATGAGTGGGCCGGAACAGCTTCTGCGTGGAACGATACGCCTTCCGTAGCCCGGGACCTTGCTCAGGGGCTGTCCTTTGCGGAACAAGTGGTTTCGGAAGCCAACTCCGTTATCGTAATCCTCGATCAGAACGGCAATATTCAGCGGTTTAACCGCCTGAGCGAGGAGTACACCGGCCTGAAAGAACAAGAAGTTATCGGCCAGAACGTGTTTAAGTTGTTTATGAGCCGCAGTGAAGCGGCAGCCTCTAAGCGCAACATCACCGGCTTCTTTCGCAACGGCAGCTCTTACGAAGTCGAGCGCTGGATCAAAACGCGAAAAGGACAACGGTTGTTTCTGTTCAGAAACAAATTTGTCCACAGCGGTAGCGGTAAAAATGAAATTTTTCTTATCTGTTCCGGCACCGATATTACGGAGGAGCGCCGCGCCCAGGAGCGCCTGCGGGTGCTGGCCAATACCGACACCATCACCGGGTTGCCGAACCGCAACGCGATCCACGAACTGATTTCAGATGCCATCGACAGCCGCGGTGAGACGCAGGTTGGCGTGGTATATCTCGATCTCGATAACTTCAAAAAGGTGAACGACGCCTACGGGCACATGTTTGGCGATCAGTTATTACAGGCGGTCGCGCTGGCCATTCTGAGCTGTCTGGAAGAAGGCCAGGTGCTGGCGCGACTCGGCGGCGATGAATTTATTGTCATGGCCACCAATACCTCTCAGGGTTCTCTGGAAGCGATGGCATCACGCATTCTGACCCGTCTGCGCCAGCCGTTCAGAATTGGTTTGATTGAAATTTATACCGGTTGCTCGTTAGGTATCGCCCTCGCCCCGCAGCACGGTAACGATCGGGAAAGCGTCATCCGCAATGCCGATACCGCCATGTACACGGCGAAAGAAAACGGCCGGGGTAAGTTCTGCGTCTTCTCGCCGGAAATGAACCAGCGCGTGTTTGAGTATCTCTGGCTGGATACCAACCTGCGCAAAGCGCTGGATAACGATCAGTTGCTGATCCACTACCAGCCTAAAGTCACCTGGCGTGGTGAAGTCAGAAGCCTTGAAGCGCTGGTGCGCTGGCAATCACCAGAACGCGGGTTGATTCCTCCGCTGGAGTTTATCTCGTATGCTGAGGAGTCAGGGCTGATTGTGCCGCTTGGCCGCTGGGTCATGCTTGATGTGGTTCGCCAGGTGGCGAAATGGCGCGACAAAGGCATTAACCTGCGCGTGGCGGTGAACGTCTCGGCCCGTCAGCTGGCAGATCAAACCATTTTCAGCGACTTAAAACAGGCCCTGAAGGATCTGGATTTTGAATACTGCCCTATCGACGTTGAGTTAACGGAAAGCTGCCTCATTGAAAACGAAGAGCTGGCGCTGTCGGTGATTCAGCAGTTCAGCCAGCTTGGTGCGCAAATCCATCTGGACGATTTTGGTACCGGCTACTCGTCTTTGTCGCAGCTGGCACGCTTCCCCATCGATGCGATTAAACTCGATCAGTCATTTGTCCGGGATATTCATAAACAGTCTATTTCCCAGTCGCTGGTGCGGGCCATCGTCGCGGTGGCACAGGCGCTTAATTTGCAGGTCATTGCCGAAGGTGTGGAGAACGCAAAAGAAGACGCCTTTCTGACTAAGAACGGCGTCAACGAACGGCAGGGTTTTCTCTTTGCTAAGCCCATGCCCGCTGCCGCATTCGAGCGATGGCTAAAGCGATATCAGGCGCGTAAACAGCACTAACTGGCTTTGCGTAAACCCGCCGCCTGGTGGCGGTTTTGCAGCATGACCAGACGCTCCATATAGGCGATATCTTTTGGTTCAAGGCAGAACGCAGCGTCAACCCAATCTTCCGTGATATCCATCAGCTCGCTGCGAGGCAGCTGCAGCACGCGGGTACGGGCGCGTAACATCGCCTTTACGCCGTTCATCTTCGGCCGCAGCGTGTCAATGAACGTTCTGACGGAGACGTAACTTTGCCCGGGTTCGAACAGGACATCCACTAACCCATGCTGTTCATACCATTCTGCCGTATGAGACTCCCCTTTGTAGATGAGCTCCTCCGCCAGCTTCATGCCTGAGCGGCGAGCAACCAGCGAGTACCCCCCCATGCCGGGGAAAAGGTTGAAGGCGATCTCAGGGAAGCCTAAGCGGGCATCGCGCTGGGACAGCACAAAGTGGTGCGCCAGCGCGGCTTCGAATCCGCCCCCTAACGCACTGCCTTCGACCATCGCCAGGGTAATAGCCCCCGTATCAAACCCCCGTGACGCCGCATGAACGCAGTCCACGCAGGCACGGGCATAGGCTCTTAACGCTTCGCGGCGTCCGTTTTGGATACATTCGACAAAGAACTGTAAATCACCTCCCGCATTGTACATCTCGGGCACCAGCGAACCGGTAACCCAAAAATCGACCGCAAACCCGGACTGGCGAACGAGCCAGGAGAGGTTCATGATCTCTTCGATTAACGCATGGTTGAAGCAAGGTCGTGGCTGCGCCCGTAACATCATCCAGACTGTGCGGCGCTCCTCCTCATAATACCCGGACAACTGAGTGAAACGTTCAGTATCGGTAAACAGTGTGCAGGTAGCCTGATTGATAACTGTCATAGTCTAATTCCTCATATAAAAAAGCGCCTTGCGCGCAGTTTTAGACTAATCCACTCATTCATCACGCTGCATGCGGGGGAATAAATTTATTACTTTCATTTATGTAATTTAGTTATTGCATTTTTTCCCTTCTCTTTTGAATCCATTTTCTGCATCATTGAAAATATTAACTTTTCGTACCCGGGATGAGATTATGTCTAACATTGATGCGCAGGCCGTAGCCCAACGAATTGATACCGTGCTGGATATACTGGTTGCGGGCGATTATCACTCTGCGATCCGTAACCTTGAGATCCTGAAGTCTGAACTTCTGGCTCAGACTGGCGCCGAAACCGCGTCAGAAAACAGACAGCCAAAAGCCCCGTGGGAAGTTTAACCACGCCCTATCCGCCCTCGTTTCGCTTTATTAAATGGATGCTATGAATTCCCGACAACAAATCATTTTGCAGATGGTCATCGATCAGGGGCGCGTGAGCGTCGTCGATCTCGCTAAAACGACAGGCGTTTCTGAAGTCACCATCCGTCAGGATCTGAATCTACTCGAAAAACAGAGCTACCTGCGTCGTGCGCATGGGTATGCGGTCCCGCTGGACAGCGAGGACGTAGAAACCCGCATGATGAATAACTATGCCCTCAAACGTGAGCTGGCTGAGTTTGCCGCGTCCTTAGTGAACAATGGCGAAACGGTCTTTATTGAGAACGGCAGTAGCAACGCCCTGCTGGCCCGCACCCTGGCCGAGCAAAAAGACATCACCATCATTACCGTCAGTAGCTATATCGCTCACTTGTTGAAGGAGACACGCTGCGAGGTCATCCTGCTGGGCGGTATCTATCAGAAAAAAAGTGAGAGCATGGTCGGCCCGCTGACGCGTCAGTACGTGCAGCAGGTGCATTTCAGCAAGGCCTTCATCGGTATTGACGGCTGGCAGCCCGAAACCGGCTTTACCGGTCGGGATATGATGCGTTCAGACGTTGTGAACGCGGTACTGGAAAAAGAGTGTGACGCAATCGTGCTGACCGACAGTTCAAAATTTGGCGCGGTCCATCCTTATACGATGGGGCCAATATCCCGGTTCAGCCGCGTAATTACTGATGACCGTCTGAGCGAAGCGCATCGGAATAAACTCCAGGAAGACGGACTTATCGTCGACATTATTAAAAAACCCGCCTGAGTCCGCGAGCGCCTGAATTTCAGGCGCCTCTTAACCTCTCTCTGAGAGGAATCCTAACCCCCCTTTAAGAGTTTTTACCTGTTTAACTGACCCTGAAGACGTAAAATTAATGTTAGCGATATAACAGGAAGTGACTATCACCTGCGTGATGACGTAACACCTGCGCGACCAGCTTTCACGGAGAACAGAATTTAAGTATTCGTTTAGTCTATACTTAAAGCGTGCATCTTTCCGTGAATCGATAATTCAGGAGAAAGTATTATGACCTTAACCAGCAAAAAATTAGCCGCCGCTGTTCTGGCAATCACTGTAGCAATGTCCCTGAGCGCATGCTCTAACTGGTCTAAACGTGACCGTAACACCGCCATTGGTGCCGGTGCTGGTGCACTGGGTGGTGCAGTATTAACAGACGGTAGTACGCTGGGTACATTAGGTGGTGCTGCTGTTGGTGGTATTATCGGTCACCAGGTCGGCAAATAATTATTATACGCCCTGATGGGCATCGCGATATTTATCGAATTTCAGGTCTGACTTACGCACGTATAAAACAAGAGCCACGGTAAATACCGTGGCTCATTTATTTTAGCCGCCCGCCAGTTTTACTTTCATCCCTTTGGCTTCGAGATGCGATTTAATGACGTCGCGTTTATCACCCTGGATTTCGATTATCCCGTCTTTGACGGCACCGCCGCAGCCACATTTCTTTTTCAGTTCAGCCGCCAGTTTCGCCAGTTCTGCATCATCCAGATCGATACCCGTGATAAGGCAAACACCCTTACCTTTACGCCCGCTGGTCTGGCGCTGGATACGGACAATACCGTCGCCCTTTGGGCGCTCTGCTTTCGCTTTCGGTTCATCAATGCGCCCGGTTTCGGTTGAATAGACCAGACGGCTGTTTGAGTCGGTCATTACGCCCCCTTTTTCAGTGATGCGTTGATAGCCTTAAGCGTCTCTGCCGGATTGGCAGATTGTGTCACCGGACGGCCGATGACCATGTAATCCACGCCTGCCGCCAGCGCCTGCTCAGGGGTCATAATACGGCGCTGATCGCCAGCCTCGCTGCCCGCTGGGCGGATACCCGGCGTGACCAGTTTGAAATTCTGGCCCAGCTCCGTTTTGAAACGCACCGCTTCCTGCGCGGAACAGACAACACCGTCCAGGCCGCAATTCTGCGTCAGCCGCGCAAGACGCTCTGCATGTTCAGCCGGTGACAACGTCACACCGAGGTCGCGCAGGTCATTTTCGTCCATGCTGGTCAGCACCGTTACCGCAATCAACAAGGGGGCGTCGCTGCCAAACGGCAGAAGCGCTTCACGCGCGGCTGTCATCATTCTCGCCCCACCCGATGCATGCACGTTAACCATCCATACACCCAACTCGGCAGCCGCGGCAACGGCGTGCGCCGTGGTGTTTGGAATATCATGAAATTTGAGGTCGAGGAAAACGTCAAAACCGCGCTGTTGCAGATCGCGTACGATTTGCGGTCCAAATAACGTAAACATCTCTTTGCCCACTTTAAGGCGACAGTCGCGAGGGTCAATACCGTCGACAAAAGCCAGAGCAGCGTCACGTTTATTGTAATCAAGAGCAACAACAACAGGAGAATCAGTAACTACGCGGGAAGTGGAGGAAGTAACAGACGTCATGACCAGCCCTTTTCGTCTATGGGCGCGCAGCGGCGCGGAACAGATAAACGGCGTGCATTCTACCTGCCAGCGCCACAAATTGACAGGATCGTTTTATTCCCTGCCAGGCTGGCAAACCGCACGATGCTGAACGGGATTATAAAAGTGATAAGTATGTTGTAACTAAAGTGAGGTCTTTTAAAAAAATTACTGTCCATCGAGACCGCGAATGGGCTTGATGGTTGACCAGGCCCGGCACGAAGGACAGTGCCAGTATAGCGTATACGCGGTAAAACCACACTTCTGACAGCGGTAGCGCGGCTTGCTACGCACCTGTTCGCCCACCATGTCACGCAGCACCATCAGGCTCTCTTTAGCACGCCCTTCTTCTGCGTCGTTCAGGTGGTAATCCATCAGCTTATGGAAAACCCGCATGGTAGGATGACGCTGCAGCTGACGCGTAATATAAACCTGCGCCGTGTCGCTGCCCTCATGCTGCTCCACTACGTCGGAAAGCATCAGCTCCGCGGTGGCTCCGGTGTTCTCTTCCACGCAGCGGCGCAGGAACGCTACCCACTCATCCTGTTTACCCAGCTGTTGATAACAGGTCTGCAGCATTTCAAGGGTTTCACTGACCAGCTCTTTGTCCTGATCAATGACGCGCAGCAGGCTTTCAACGGCTTTGGCATAGTCGCCACTCGCCATAAACACGCGCCCCATCATGATGGAAATACGCGCACTATTGCGGTCTGCGGCGGCCCCTTTTTTCAGCAACGCCATGGCTTTGTCCATGTCGTCGTTCCCCATCTGCTGCAGGGCCAGTTCGCAGTAAAAATGGGCTATCTCGACGCGCTGTTTGTCTTTACCCAACTTAACCAGACGTTCAGCGGTATCAATGGCTTTCTGCCAGTCGCTGGTGGCCTGGTAAATCTGCAGCAGCTGCTGCAGCGCACCTATGCGGAAATCTGTTTCATCCACCAGTTGCGAGAACATGTCTTCCGCACGGTCATACAACCCTGCCGCCATGTAGTCGCGGCCCAGCTGTTGTACTGCCAGCAGGCGCTGATCGTAAGTTAACGAGGCGCTTTCCATGAGGGTCTGGTGAATACGAATGGCACGGTCAACCTCGCCGCGCGAGCGGAACAGATTGCCCAGGGTCAGGTGTGCTTCAACGGTCCCTGTGTCCTCTTTTAACATGTCGAGGAACAGGTCGACCGCTTTATCCTGTTGATTGCTCAGGAGGAAGTTCACCCCTGCAACGTAGTCGCGGGAGAGTCGGTTCGCCTCATCCTGTTTTGTTTGTTGCGCACTTCTGCGGCCCATATACCAGCCATAGGCAGCGGCTACAGGCAAAAGCAGAAACAACAACTCCAGCATATTCGATTATTCCTTGACGACCGGCACACCAGAGCTTTCCGGAATGTCGGACGCAGGCGCAATTTGATGTTCGAGGCGTTTAATTTTACGTTCAGCGCGCGCAAGCGAAACACGTACTTTTAACCAGAACAGACCGCAAACCAGCCAGCCGATGGCGAAACCCGCTGCGAACAAGACCGCCAGCAGGCTCGAAACCCGATACTCGCCCTGCGCCAGCAGATAGTTAAACGTCACCTGTTGATCGTTTTGTGCACCCAATGTGACTGAAATGACAAAAATCGCCAATACCAGTAAGAAAATGAGTAAATATTTCACATTACTTCCCGTTATGTGGTTCAAGCGAATAAAGTGTGTTCAACTTACCGCAATCAGCCTTATAAACTACCATTTTAGCGACGGGCGCGAAACGGAAAAAGTGACGCGCCCGTCATGGATTTATGGGCTGAATGCGCAAAATCAACCTTCAGACGCCACTGTGCTCCCTTTCGGCGATCTCTTCTTTCTCTTCCGGCGGCGGCGTTAACGGACCGCAGAGCCGTTCAGCCAGCCAGGTGGCAAGGGTAACAAGCAGCCATGAAATGAGCGTCGCCACCACTAAATCGCGTGGCCAGTGCATGCCCAGCAGTAGACGGCTCCCCATCACCCCCGTCGCCCAGACCAGTAAAATGGCGATAGTGACAGTACGACGCCGCGGCCATAAAAGGCCGACGGCAAGAAGTGCCCAACTGGCGGCAAACATGGTGTGCCCGGATGGAAACGCAAAGCCGGTCTCTTTTTGCCAGTGTTTACGTAAAAACGTCGGGATATCCTGCTGTTCCGCAAGCTGTTCTTTTACCAGCGCACCGCGATCTTTACGTTTTAAATTGTAGAACTCATTCACCGGAACATGATGCGTTTTTTCCAGCCAGACCACAAATGGCCGCGGCTCCTGCACATGGCCTTTCACCCAGGATTTTACCCCCTGGCCAACAAGAATCGCCCCACCGAGGATAGCAAAGAGCACCAGCGCTGCGCGGAGACGAAAGCGCAGGCACCACAAAAACCAGGCGCAAAGCACTACATGAGTAATGATGCCCCATGGCTGGGTGACCGTCTCTGTTATCCAGTATAACGTTTTCAGCCACAGGGTATTGTGCCCGGGCTGCCACATCCAGCCTGATACCCAAACGGCTAATGGCATAATCAACAATATGGCTGCACCTGCTGCCGTTCGTCTGGCGATTGAAAGCATGTCTTCTCCTTTTTCGCTAAGCGTCACAATCATAACTGAAATTCATCCGACAGGTGGATATGTCGGATCGTGCGTTTAACGTTCGTATAGCATGGCAGCCATTAGGCGAACCTGCTGAGCTTGTGGCAAAATGAACGGATACAGAAAGCAAAAACAGGCGGAAGACACGAAACGTGTCAGCCTACTCTGGAGAATCACATGCAGCTTAAACGTGTGGCAGAAGCCAAACTGCCAACCCCATGGGGCGATTTCCTGATGGTGGGATTTGAAGAACTGGCGACCGGACAGGATCACGTCGCGCTGGTGTACGGCGACATTTCAGGACAAACCCCGGTACTTTCTCGCGTTCATTCGGAGTGTCTGACCGGCGATGCGTTGTTCAGCCTGCGCTGTGATTGCGGTTTCCAGCTGGAGGCAGCGCTCTCTCATATTGCCGAAGAGGGTCGCGGTGTGCTGCTTTATCACCGCCAGGAAGGGCGCAATATTGGCCTGCTGAATAAAATCCGCGCCTACGCGCTGCAGGACCAGGGGTACGACACGGTAGAAGCAAACCACCAGCTCGGCTTCGCTGCCGATGAGCGCGATTTCACGCTGTGTGCGGATATGTTTAAGCTGCTGGGCGTGGATGAAGTACGCCTGCTGACTAACAACCCGAAAAAAGTCGAAATTCTGACCGAAGCGGGGATCAATATCGTTGAGCGCGTACCGCTCATTGTGGGACGTAACCCAAAAAACGCGCACTACCTCGACACCAAAGCCGCCAAAATGGGGCATCTGCTGAGCGAGTGATCGCAAAGTGCCCGGCAACGCCCTCGCGTGCCGGGCTGGCTCCATCAGTCCAGCATCTTACGAATCACGTAATGTAGAATGCCGTCGTTCTGGTAATAGGTGAGTTCTGTTGCCGTATCGATACGACACCGGCAGTCGAGCACCTCTGTTTTACCGTCTGCGCGCGTTAATGTCACCGGCACCGTTTTACCCGGCTGCAGATTTTGCAGGCCGCTGATGTCAATCAGCTCTTCCCCGGTGAGTCCCAGCGTTTTACGGGTGACGCCCTGCGGGAATTCGAGTGGCAGGATCCCCATCCCTATCAGGTTTGAACGGTGGATACGTTCAAACGATTCGGCAATCACCACCCGAACCCCAAGCAGACGCGGGCCTTTGGCCGCCCAGTCACGGCTGGAGCCAGAGCCGTACTCTTTCCCGGCGATAACCGCCAGCGGCGTGCCTTCCTGCTGGTATTTGACGGCGGCGTCATAAATTGAGATCACGTCGCTCCCCGGCAAATGTCGCGTCATGCCCCCTTCCACGCCCGGCACCATTTCGTTGCGGATACGGATATTGGCAAACGTGCCGCGCATCATCACTTCATGGTTACCACGACGCGAGCCGTAGGAGTTGAAATCCCGGCGCTCCACACCCCGACTCTGCAAGTAACG
The DNA here is from genome assembly GCF_000025565.1 of Enterobacter cloacae subsp. cloacae ATCC 13047. Lineage (NCBI taxonomy): Bacteria > Pseudomonadati > Pseudomonadota > Gammaproteobacteria > Enterobacterales > Enterobacteriaceae > Enterobacter > Enterobacter cloacae. Next base: position 1,757,087 of record NC_014121.1, on the reverse strand, counting down.
GCCTGCTGGACTGTCGGCTTTGATGCTTCCCGCCGGCGAAATGTGGTCCGTGGTGACGGAGTCTCCCAGCATCGCCAGAATGCGCGCGCCGTGGATATCCTGAAGCGGTGCAGGTTCAGCCAGCATCTCATCGAAGAACGGCGACAGGCGGATATAGGTCGAATCATCCTGCCAGTCATAGGTATCTGAACCCACGACGTCGATGGCCTTCCATTCCGGCGTACCTTCAAACACCTCCGCATACTCTTTGCGGAACATTTCGGTAGAAACTTCCTCTACGGCCAATGCAATTTCCCGGGCAGATGGCCAGATATCCTTCAGATAGACCGGATCATTCTTGCGATCGTGGCCAATCGGATCGGTGACCAGGTTGATATTCATATTCCCGGCCAGAGCGTATGCCACAACCAGCGGTGGAGACGCCAGCCAGTTGGTCTTGACCAGCGGATGAATACGGCCTTCAAAGTTTCGGTTACCGGAGAGAACGGCCCCGACGGTGAGATCGCCCTGCTTGATCGCCATCTCAATCGGTTCAGGTAACGGACCCGAGTTCCCGATACAGGTGGTGCAACCGTACCCCACTAGGTTAAAGCCCAGCTCATCCAGATACGGCGTTAATCTGGCCTGTGCAAGGTAATCTGAAACCACTTTGGAGCCCGGTGCCAGAGAGGCTTTTACCCACGGCTGTGGCTTAAGCCCCAGCTCTACCGCTTTCTTCGCCAGCAGACCGGCGGCCATCAGCACGCTGGGGTTCGACGTGTTTGTACAGGAGGTTATGGCTGCAATGACAACCGCACCATCCGGAAGCTGATACTGATGTCCGTTCAGGACATAGTCGATTGGGCGGTGGTCTTTTTTCGCCGTGTTAACTTCCAGTTCATTACTGGCGGCAAAGGCTTTCGGTACGTCACTCAACGCCACCCGATCCTGTGGACGTTTTGGCCCCGCCAGGCTCGCCTCGACGGTCCCCATATCCAGTTCAAGTGTGCTGGTAAATACCGGTTCATCGCCCGGGTTACGCCACATCCCCTGCGCTTTGGTATACGCTTCAACCAGCGCCACCTGCTCTTCGCTACGGCCGCTCAGGCGCATATATTCCAGCGTGACAGTATCGATGGGGAAAAAGCCGCAGGTTGCGCCATACTCCGGCGCCATGTTGGCGATGGTGGCACGGTCGGCAAGCGGCAATGAATCCAGCCCGTCACCGTAGAATTCGACAAATTTACCCACCACACCATGCTTACGCAGCATCTGCGTGACGGTAAGTACCAGGTCGGTGGCGGTAATGCCTTCCGACAGTTTGCCGGTAAGCTTAAAGCCCACCACATCAGGGATCAGCATCGATACCGGCTGGCCAAGCATGGCCGCTTCGGCTTCAATTCCGCCAACGCCCCAGCCCAGAACGCCCAGGCCGTTAATCATGGTGGTATGCGAATCTGTGCCCACCAGAGTATCCGGATAGGCCACCCACTCTTTATCCTGCAATTCACTCCAGACCGCTTTGCCCAGGTATTCAAGATTCACCTGGTGGCAGATACCCGTACCGGGCGGAACGACGCTAAAGCGGCTAAAGGCCTGCTGCCCCCACTTCAGAAAGACGTAACGTTCGTGGTTACGCTCCATTTCCAGACGTACGTTTTCGCCAAAGGCATCGTCGTCACCAAAGTGATCCACGGTGACAGAGTGGTCGATAACGAGATCAACGGGAGAGAGCGGATTTACTTTAGCGGTATCGCCGCCAAGGCGCTTCACCGCTTCGCGCATTGCCGCAAGGTCAACCACAGCAGGGACCCCGGTAAAGTCCTGCATCAGAACCCTTGCCGGTCGATAGGCAATTTCTCTGTCAGCATGGGCATGCTTAAGCCACCCTGCCAGCGCCTGGATATCTTCAAGGGTGACGGAATCACCATCCTGCCAGCGTAAGAGGTTTTCCAGTAAAACTTTTAAGGACTTGGGTAAACGCGAAATGTCCCCAAGCGTCCTGGCTGCCAGCGGCAGGCTGTAGTAGTGCCAGGTTTTATTTTCTGCCTGTAATGTGTCCTTACTGGCTTCGCGTAGGGTTACCGACATAAGCTCCTCCTTAATTACAGAGATGTCCTGACAATCATCAGGGCTGTAATTAAAGATAACACAAAGATGTCGTAACGTTTTGATAACAACCCGAAATGATAAATCCAGGAATGTTCCAGTGCGGGGGAGAAAACAAAAAACCCCGCCGTAGCGAGGTTTTACGATTTAGTGGAGGGCCAGCCAGATAAGCTGTGACCAGAACAGAATCGACGCGGAAAAAACGCCGAGCCATGACCAGTATTTCATAGACATCATGTTATTCATCATAGGGACACCAGGCATTATTTATTAAAGGTTCCGAGGTCTGCCCTCAGTTCAATATTGCTGATGTGTATTTATTAAAGAGTACATATGCATTGAGCCTTTATTCAGACTATTTGCATCATTACGCAATTAAGTAAATTATTGTTTTTTGGGTTCGTCTTCTGCGAACACATCAATAAACGCTTGCTGCTGCGGCGTCAGTTTCCAGGACGCGGGTACGGCAGTGGCAGGTGCTTTGCGCACTTTGTGGCCCCTGTCACGAAGCTGACACATCTGTTTAACTGTTTCTGTACGTACCGTCACTGCCATATTCAACCCCAATAGTTCCAGGCCAGGAAAGCAACCACCACCCAAAACAAGGCGGAGACGAGAAAGACCGCCAGCCAGGCTTTACGCTTGAGCGCAGGATCCCTTTGCGGTTCTTCACTTCCTGAAGGCATTGCTAACCTCATACAATCGATATCGCTTATCATTTAGAGACCAAACAATTGGTACAATTAATCATCTGTTGAGATAAATCCTAAAGAAACTTTAGCCGAAAAGCCAGTGAATTTACGTATCTATTGATGGGAAATATTCATTCTTTTGACCAGAAATAAATATTTGAAAGGAAATATTTGCGAAGCCAAAAATTAGTTCTACTTTTGTCGCCAATTCACGACATTATAACCACACTGAATAAATGGTTAATGACATTATACGGCAGTTAAGTGCAGATGATGATAATTCTAATTTAGCTTTGAGAGGTTATTTCGGTATCTTTCCTGGGCGGAAAGATACCGGGAGTGATTATTTTGCCGGAAGTTTGATGTCTTTAAACATCTCTTCGATATCTTCATTTGAACGTAATGCTACGGCCGTATCGACTACGTCGCGCGTTAAATGTGGGGCAAAGCGCTGAATAAAATCATACATATAGCTACGCAGGAAGGTACTGCGACGGAAACCAATCTTGGTGGTGCTATGGCTGAAAATATCATGCGCATCAAGACGCACGAGGTCAGGGTCAGATACGGGATCAACCGCCATGCTGGCAATTACGCCCACCCCCAGTCCAAGCCGCACGTAGGTCTTAATCACGTCAGCATCGGTTGCGGTGAAGACGATACGCGGCGTTAATCCTGCACGATTGAATGCAGTATCAAGCTCGGAGCGCCCGGTGAAGCCGAAGGTATACGTCACTAAGGGATATTGCGCCAGCTCTTCAATAGTGACCGACCCTTTACCGGCTAACGGGTGATCGGGCGTGACGACAATAGAACGGTTCCAGTGATAGCACGGCAGCATAACCAGATCGTCATACAGATGCAGCGCTTCGGTTGCAATAGCAAAGTCCGCATTACCCTTCGAAACCGCCTCAGCGATTTGCGTCGGCGAGCCCTGATGCATATGGAGAGAAACACGTGGATAGCGCTCAATAAAGCCCTTTATGACGCCCGGCAGCGCATAGCGTGCCTGGGTATGGGTGGTAGCAATATACAGCGACCCTTTATCCGGCCAGGTATGCTCACCCGCCACCGATTTAATGGCGTCGACTTTAGAGAGGACCTCCCGCGCGATGCGGATAATCTCCTGCCCTGCTGGCGTCACTTGGGTGAGGTGTTTACCGCTACGAGCAAAAATCTGAATACCTAACTCATCTTCCAGCATGCGGACCTGCTTGCTGATACCCGGCTGAGAGGTATATAGCCCCTCAGCGGTAGAAGAGACGTTAAGGTTGTGGTTTACCACCTCAACAATATAACGAAGCTGCTGTAATTTCATGCCAGACCATCCGATTTAGCGCATGCGGTCAATCGCTTAAGACGATTTGATAATAAGAAAAGGGTTAACTATAACCACTATATCATTTATAGCCTGACTGTATAGTACGGAACAAAAAATAATAACAAGGTAATAAAAAAGGGCCGGAAGTCCGGCCCTTTCACAGGTAAGTTACGGTAAGGAAAGATTATTTCTTGCCTTCAACCCATTTGTCATCCACAAAGAATGCTGACCAGCCGGTTGCCTTGCCGTCTTTCTCCGCCGCAACATACTGCTGCTTCGTTTTACGGCTAAAACGCACAACGGTTTTATTGCCTTCCGGATCCTGCTGTGGCGCATCGGCCAGGTAGCGCAGTTTCTCAGGCAGGCGGTCGCGGAAACGGTACAACTCTTCCACCAGTGGCGCGCGGGTTTCGCGCGATTTAGGGAAGGTGTTTGCCGCAAGGAACACGCCGGCAGCACCATCACGCAGCACGAAGTAAGCGTCGGACTTCTCGCACGGCAACTCTGGCAGCGGAACCGGATCTTCCTTCGGCGGCGCGACTTCACCGTTACGCAGGATTTTACGCGTGTTCTTACACTCGTCGTTGGTGCACGCCATGTACTTGCCGAAGCGCCCCATTTTCAGGTGCATCTCAGAACCACACTTCTCACACTCAACGATAGGACCGTCGTAACCTTTAATGCGGAACTCACCCTCTTCGATCTCATATCCATCGCAGGTCGGGTTATTACCGCAGACGTGCAATTTACGTTTTGGATCGATGAGGTAGCTGTCCATCGCGGTGCCGCATTTCTTGCAGCGACGTTTTGCACGCAGGGCGTTGGTTTCCGCATCATCCCCTTCCAGCACGTTGAGCACTTCGTTCTCAGGTACCAGGTTAATGGTGGTTTTGCAGCGTTCTTTCGGCGGCAGCGCGTAGCCAGAACAGCCGAGGAAAACGCCAGTAGTGGCAGTACGGATCCCCATTTTACGACCACAGGTTGGGCAGTCGATGCTGGTCAGGACCATCTGATTCGGCAGCATGCCGCCCTCTTCAGGATCTTTTTCCGCTTTTTCAAGCTGGTTGGTAAAGTCGCTGAAGAAGCTGTCGAGAACCTTTTTCCACTCGGCCTGATGGCTGGCAACCTGATCGAGGCTGTCTTCCATTTGCGCGGTGAAGTCGTAGTTCATCAGTTCGCGGAAGTTGGCTTCCAGGCGGTCAGTGACGATCTCACCCATTTTTTCCGCATAGAAACGACGGTTTTCAACACGCACGTAACCGCGGTCCTGAATGGTCGAAATAATCGACGCATAGGTGGATGGACGGCCAATACCGCGTTTTTCCAGCTCTTTAACCAGAGACGCTTCGCTGAAACGCGCTGGCGGCTTGGTGAAGTGCTGGGCAGGCACGAGATCAACCAGAGAGAGTTCATCCCCTTTGTTTACCGCAGGCAGGGTTCTGTCTTCATCACCCTTACGCAGCGCAGGCATCACTTTAGTCCAGCCATCGAAGCGCAGGATACGGCCACGCGCTTTCAGGCGGAAATCACCCGCGCCAACGGTCAGCGTGGTGGAGTCATACTGTGCTGGTGTCATCTGACACGCCACGAACTGACGCCAGATAAGCTGATACAGCTTCTGGGCATCGGCTTCCATATCTTTCAGCGATTCGGCTAACACGGAGACGTCAGAAGGACGAATGGCTTCGTGCGCTTCCTGTGAGTTCTCCTTGCTGGCGTACTGGTTTTCACTCGCTGGCAGGTATTTCTTACCGAAGTTGTCACTGATGTAGCCGCGCACCATGTTGACGGCATCCTGGCTCAGGTTTGTCGAGTCAGTACGCATATAGGTGATATAACCCGCCTCATACAGACGCTGGGCCATCATCATGGTTTTCTTCACGCCATAACCCAGGCGCGTGCTCGCAGCCTGTTGCAGCGTAGACGTAATAAACGGTGCGCCAGGTTTGCTGCTGGTCGGTTTATCTTCACGCTCCAGAACCTGGTAGCGCGCTTTTTCCAGCAGCGCCACGGCAGCCATGGTCTGCTCACGGTTTTCAGGACGGAACGGTTTGTCATTCTGATGACTCACCTGCAGCGGCAGCGCATCTCCACCCGGCGTGGTGACATTGGCATCCACTTCCCAGAACTCTTCCGGGACGAAGGCTTTGATCTCACGCTCGCGTTCAACAACCAGACGCACAGCAACGGACTGCACACGCCCTGCGGACAGACCGCGGGCAATCTTTTTCCACAGCAGTGGAGAGACCATGTAACCCACGACACGGTCCATAAAACGGCGTGCCTGCTGCGCGTTTACGCGGTCGATGTTCAGTTCACCCGGCTTCTCAAACGCCTGGCGAATCGCATTCTTCGTAATTTCGTTAAACACTACACGGCTGTAGCGTTTGTCGTCACCCCCGATCACTTCCCGCAGGTGCCAGGCAATGGCTTCCCCTTCGCGGTCAAGGTCGGTTGCGAGATAAATGTGGTCTGCTTTTTCAGCAAGCTGCTTCAGCTCGTTAACGACTTTTTCTTTGCCGGGCAGCACTTCATAGTGTGCATCCCAGTTATGCCATGGGTTAACACCCATGCGGTTGACAAGCGCGCTACGTTCATCCTTTTTAGGCTTTTTAGCCCCTTTGGTGGAGGTAGAGTCTGCGCTCTTTTTGCTGGCTGAGCCACTGGTCGGCAAATCGCGGATGTGACCGACGCTGGACTTAACCACGTAGTCATTACCCAGATACTTATTGATCGTTTTGGCTTTTGCCGGGGACTCAACGATGACGAGAGCTTTACCCATATTCACCTTTACCTAATTTAATTCTTCCAGGAATACGCCGCATGTTGATTTCCCTTCCACTGACGACGAGCCATTGATATTGCGACTGCGTCAGGGGATATCAACCCCTTTGTCTTACTGAACGTCAAAGCGTTAACGCCCAGGTGATTGAGTTATCGGGTATTTTTCTCACATCGGATGTAATTCGTGACGAATTCCCGGTCGAATGTCAAGCAATTCTGTTGCCAGAATGACGAAAGCGCACACTCTACCTGATAAAATTCGTTACGCAACTTTATTAGCATGCAAAAGCAAATCCTGCCAGCCAGGTCACGGCCCCTTACCCCCTCACATTACAGGGAAAATTTGCCCCCAAAGCGCCCCCGGCGTAGACTATTGTCACTGTTTAAGGAGTGGATTATGCAGAATACAACCCAACCCATTGATCGAGCCTCTCTGCTTATCGAAGCAAATAAGCTGATTCGTGACCATGAAGACACCCTGGCGGGTATTGAAGCGACCGGCGTGGAACAACGTAACGGCGTGCTGGTATTCAGCGGCGAATACTTCCTTGACGAACAAGGGTTACCCACCCCGAAAAGCACCGCCGTATTCAATATGTTTAAATACCTGGCGCACACGCTTTCAGAGAAATATCACCTGGTCGATTAACGCAAAACGCGAGGCTCTGGCCTCGCGTTTTTGTTTACAGCAGCGGTTTTTGTCCGCGTTGCAACCAGCGGAGCAGCAGGCGATCCGCGCTTTCGGCCGCGCTGTTAGTAAAGCGGTCAAGCAATCGCTTACGCTGGGTAAAGCGCACGCCAACCAGTTCGCGCCCTTCCATCAGATTCAACAGCAGGTCGTCACTGGTGCCCACTTCATCCACCAGCCCTTTTTCTAGCGCCTGCGTACCGTACCAGTGCTCCCCAGTTGCCACCTGATCAATATCAAGCGCCGGGCGCATACGGTGCACAAAGTCTTTAAAGAGGTGATGGGTTTCATTGAGATCTTCACGGAATTTCTGCCGTCCTTCTTCCGTGTTCTCCCCCAGCAGCGTCAGGGTACGTTTGTACTGACCCGCCGTATGCAATTCAATGTCGATCTCTTTGCTTTTCAGGAAGCGGTTAAAGTTCGGGATTTGCGCAACCACCCCGATGGAGCCAATAATAGAAAACGGCGCCGCAACAATTTTATCCGCCACGCAGGCCATCATATAGCCACCGCTCGCCGCGACTTTGTCCACCGCAACCGTCAGCGGGATCTGTTTTTCACGCAGACGCTGTAGCTGCGAAGCCGCCAGCCCATAACCATGAACGACCCCACCCGGACTCTCAAGACGGACAACCACCTGATCCTGCGGTTTAGCCACGGCAAGCACGGCGGTGACTTCTTCACGCAGGGAAGAGACCTCATGGGCATCCATGCTGCCTTTAAAATCGAGCACATAGACACGCGGGATTGAGGTTTCCTCCGGCGCGTTAAGCTTCGCTTTGGCTTTTGCCGCTTTGGCGTCCTGCTTATGCTTTTTCTTCTGCGCTTTGTGCCACAGTTTCTGTTGATGGCTGTCAAGCAGGGCCAGCGACATCTCTTCCTGCATCTCTTTATACTGCTCGCTCAGGCGGGTAATGCGTAACTCACCACGCTGACGTTTGCGCTGCGTCAGGTTAACAATCAGAACGGCCACTACCGCAATGGCAATCACCACCGTCGCGATCTTTGCCAAAAACAACCCATATTGAGAAAGTAATTCCACGCGTTCCACCTTGATTTAACCACGAATCTTTCACGGCAGTGTACAACAGCCCTGCCCATGCGTCTCGCTCGTGACATTACCTCTGCGAGCCGTCTTCAGGAATCCCCCGATTCTGGTTTAAATATTTGCAAATTGTTAATTTTACAGCGATGCGTCCTGTAGACTGATTGAATTCTCATGCTAATTCGGGCATAAAGCCGAAAAGTCACACAATAAGGCGTCTTTGCATCACTGTGCGCCGAGGAGTCACCGTGCATTATCAACCGCAAAAAAATCTGCTGCAGAACCGCATCATTCTGGTCACTGGTGCCAGCGATGGTATTGGCCGCGAAGCGGCACTGACCTACGCTGACTATGGCGCGAGCGTAATTCTCATTGGCCGTAACGAAGAAAAACTCAAAGGAGTGGCTCAGGAGATTGACGCCGCCGGTGGCATTCCTGCCCGCTGGTACACGCTGGATCTGCTCACCTGTACCCCTGAAACGTGCCAGGAGCTTGCCCACCGCATCAGCACCCACTACCCACGGCTGGATGGCGTACTGCACAATGCCGGCTTGCTTGGGGAGGTTCGCCCGATGGATGAACAGGATCCTGAGATCTGGCAGCAGGTCATGCAGGTCAATATCAACGGCACCTTTTTCCTGACCCAGGCACTGCTTCCTTTATTACTCACATCTGATTCCGGTTCGCTGGTGTTCACCTCCTCCAGCGTAGGGCGCGAAGGCCGCGCAAACTGGGGGGCGTATGCGGTCTCAAAATTCGCGACCGAAGGGATGATGCAGGTGCTGGCGGAGGAGTATCAGAGCCGTCATCTGCGCGTGAACTGCATTAACCCAGGCGGAACGCGTACCAAAATGCGCGCCAGCGCCTTCCCGACGGAAGATCCGCAGAAGCTTAAAACCCCGGCAGATATTATGCCGCTCTATCTCTGGCTGATGGGCGATGATAGCCGCCGTAAAACAGGGATGACCTTTGATGCCCAGCCAGGCCGTAAACCCGGGATTTCGCAATGAGTGAAGAACGTCACCAGCAACGTCAGCAGCGCCTGAAAGAACAGGTTGATGCCCGTGTCGCCGCTGCTCAGGATGAACGCGGGATCATCATCGTGTTTACCGGCAACGGCAAAGGCAAAACCACCGCTGCCTTTGGTACCGCCACGCGCGCCGTTGGTCACGGGCAGAAAGTGGGTGTCATTCAGTTTATTAAAGGGGAATGGCCCAACGGTGAACGTAATTTACTTGAGCCGCACGGGGTTGAGTTCCAGGTGATGGCGACAGGCTTTACGTGGGATACCCAAAACCGGGAAACCGACACCGCGGCCTGCCTCGCGGTCTGGGAGCATGCAAAACGAATGCTGGCAGACCCGGCCCTGAACATGGTGTTACTGGATGAGATCACCTATATGGTCGCCTACGACTATCTGCCGCTGGACGCCGTACTGGAGGCACTCAGGAATCGCCCGGCGCATCAGACGGTGATCGTCACAGGCCGCGGCTGTCATCGGGATATTCTGGAATTAGCGGATACCGTCAGCGAATTGCGTCCGGTTAAACATGCTTTTGATGCCGGTATCAAAGCGCAAATCGGCATTGATTATTGATAAAAAAGCCCGGTGAAATTAACCGGGCTTTTATTTTTAACCGTTGTTATTACGGCTGCCAGCGCGGCGATTATTGTTCACCTGGCTGTGGCGTTTCACCGCACGACGGATCTGGTTCGCCTTCATGCGACGACGATCTTTCTCCACCGCCACTTTGGAAGTGGTTTCTGGCGCCAGGCCCACCAGTTCACGCAGGTAGTTGGTCTGCGTCAGGTCCAGTTCGGTATAGCCACCACGTGGCAGACCTTTTGGCAGCAGAATATCGCCGTAACGGACACGGATCAGACGGCTAACCTGCACGCCCACCGCTTCCCACAGACGACGAACCTCACGGTTACGGCCTTCGGTCAGGGTAACGTTGTACCACTGGTTGATCCCTTCACCACCGGTAAATTTGATGGTTTTGAACGCTGCAGGACCGTCTTCCAGCTGAACGCCACGCGACAGATCGCGCAGTTTGTTCTCATCAACCTGGCCGAACACGCGTACGGCGTATTCGCGTTCCACTTCACGGCTTGGGTGCATCAGACGGTTTGCCAGTTCACCATCCGTTGTGAACAGCAGAAGACCGCAGGTGTTCACATCCAGACGCCCCACTGCAATCCAGCGTGCGCCACGCAGTTTAGGCAGACGGTCAAATACCGTCGGGCGACCTTCCGGGTCGTTGCGCGTACACAGTTCACCTTCCGGCTTGTAGTACGCCAGCACGCGGCAGATCTGCTCAGCAGATTCTTTAACCGAGATAAGATGACCGTCGATACGGATTTTAAGCCCCGGCACGATTTCTACGCGGTCACCGAGCGTGGCGATTTTACCGTCCACACTCACGCGTCCGGCTTCAATAATGGCTTCGATTTCACGGCGTGAGCCGTGGCCGGCACGCGCCAGCACTTTCTGTAACTTCTCGCTCATTGAGCTTCCTCAGGTGTCGCCTTCACAGGCGTCGAATCAGGTCAAACCAGGGCTATGCCCTGATTTGATGGCCGCGTAGTATAGCTGCTTACACCTTTACAAGAAAGGCTTAACATCACCCACGCCTTCGCGAATCACTTCCGGTGCATCTTCCGTTAAGTCGACAACCGTGGTCGGCTGCTGACCGAGGTAACCGCCATGAATAATCAACTCAACTACCTTTTCCAGACGGTCTTTGATCTCTTCCGGATCGGACTCGGTGAATTCACTGCCGGGCAGCATCAGTGAGGTTGAGAGCATCGGCTCACCCAGCGTTTCCAGCAAGGCCTGGGCAATCGGGTTAGACGGCACACGCATCCCGATGGTTTTGCGCTTTTCCTGTAACAGACGGCGCGGAACCTCTTTCGTCCCTTTCAGGATGAAGGTGTAGTTGCCCGGCGTGTTATTTTTAATCAGACGAAATGCCACGTTATCGACATAAGCATAGGTCGATAGCTCAGAGAGATCCCGGCACATCAGGGTAAAGTTGTGACCGTCCGGCAACTGGCGAATACGGCAAATACGCTCCATCGCCGCTTTATCTTCAATCTTACAGCCCAGCGCATAACCCGAATCGGTCGGGTAGACGATAACGCCCCCTTTACGCACGATCTCCACGGCCTGATTGATCAGGCGCGGCTGCGGATTATCCGGATGAATATAGAAAAACTGACTCATACTTCCCTCTCTTCAAGTTGCTGTGGCTGTTCCCAGAGCTGCCAGACAGGCTCAACGCCTGCGGGTAACCAAAGCTTGCGTCCCAGTTCTATCCACGCACAGGGCTGATGAAAATCTGAGCCTTGTGACGCCAGCAAACCAAACTGGCGGGCGTAGGTCGCAAGCTGCGAACGCTCGTTGGGCGCCTGCTGACACTGGGCGACTTCCATCGCCTCGCCACCGCATTCGGCAAAATGCGCCAGCAGTCTTTTCAGCCATTTAGCAGAAAGATTATACCGCCCCGGATGGGCCAGCACGGCCTTACCGCCAGAATGATGAATCACATCAATAGCTTGTTTTATTGTACACCACTGTGGCGGAACATATCCGGTTTTCCCGCGAGCCAGATAGCGTTTAAAGACATCCGCTATCGTTGTGGCCTTGCCCGCCTCAACCAGAAAACGGGCAAAATGACCGCGCGTTACCGCGCCCCCATTTGCCAGCCTTTGTGCCCCCTCCAGTGCGCCCGGAATATGCGCCTTTTCCAGACGTTCAGCGATCATTTCTGCGCGCTGGTTGCGGCGCGTTTTTTGTTCTTGCAAAAACGCACACATTACCGGATGGTCTATATCAATGTTCAGGCCAACAATATGGATTTCGTGATTCTCCCAGACGGTCGATATCTCGACGCCAGGAACCAGTTTGAGTGCCAGACCACTGCGGGCAATCTCGGCGCGCGCGGCTGGAATGGCATCGGTTGTATCGTGATCGGTTATGGCCAGCGTGCCAACCCGCATTTCAACGGCACGATGCACCAACGCTTCGGGCGTCAGCAGACCATCGGAGGCCTGGGTATGGCTGTGTAAATCATAAATTACGGCGTAGGTGGTATCGCTCAAAGCACTTCCCGTCACAGGTTAGAGACATCTTAAAAGCCCATGATACCGACTTGCCACGAAATTCTGAAATCAAGGGTTGACAACACGCCATCGAACTAGTTAACTAGTACGCAAGTTCACACGAGAAAGGTATCTGAAAATGACTGCACATTTCACTCTGCACGGTTGGTGGCGCACTTCCTGATTTCCGGGCAGTGTCACACGTCTGCGTACAGCAAACAGATACCCGCCCGCTCATCAGCGGGCTTTTTTTTGAACAGAATAAATGAGAACAACATAATGCAAACAGCCAAACCACACCTCGAATTGCTGACCAGCGAGGCGGCCTATCGCCACAACCCAACCGCGCTGTTTCATCAGGTCTGCGGTGCGCGTCCAGCCACGTTGTTACTGGAATCCGCCGATATTGACAGCAAAGACGATCTCAAGAGCCTGCTGTTGGTGGACAGCGCGCTGCGCATTACGGCGCTAGGTGACACTGTCACTATCAAAGCGTTATCGGATAACGGTGCGGCTCTGCTGCCGTTACTGGATGCGAGCCTGCCTGCTGGTATCGAAAATGAACACCATCCTGAAATGCGCGTTCTGCACTTCCCGCCGGTGAGCCAGCTGCTGGACGAAGACGCACGCCTGTGCTCTCTTTCCGTTTTTGATGCCTTCCGTCTGCTGCAAAATTTGGTCACCGTGCCGGAAGATGAACGCGAAGCAATGTTCTTTGGCGGGCTGTTTGCTTACGACCTGGTGGCCGGGTTCGAAGATTTACCGGACATTGAACAGGGTAACCGCTGCCCCGACTACTGCTTCTACCTGGCCGAAACCTTACTGGTGATCGACCACCAGAAAAAAACACCCGTATTCAGGCAAGCCTCTTCACGCCATCCGCGACAGAGAAAAAACGCCTTGAGCAGCGTATTGAGCAGTTGCAGCAACAAATGACCGAAGCGCCGCCTGCGCTGCCTGTACATCGTGTCGAGAAAATGACCTGTGAGGTTAATCAGAGCGACGATCAGTACGGTGCCGTGGTTCGCCAGATGCAAAAAGCGATTCGCGCCGGAGAAATTTTCCAGGTTGTTCCTTCCCGTCGTTTCTCTCTGCCCTGCCCGTCGCCGCTCGCGGCCTATGACGTGCTGAAAAAGAGCAACCCAAGCCCGTACATGTTCTTTATGCAGGACAATGATTTCACCCTGTTTGGCGCATCCCCTGAAAGTTCACTGAAATATGACGCCACCAGCCGCCAGATTGAGATCTACCCAATTGCCGGAACCCGTCCACGCGGCCGTCGAGCCGATGGCTCGCTGGATCGCGATCTCGACAGCCGCATTGAGCTGGAAATGCGTACCGACCATAAAGAGCTCTCCGAGCATCTGATGCTGGTTGATCTGGCCCGTAATGACCTGGCGCGCATTTGTACCCCTGGCAGCCGCTACGTGGCGGACTTAACCAAGGTCGACCGCTACTCGTTTGTTATGCATCTGGTATCCCGCGTGGTGGGCGAACTGCGCAGCGACCTCGACGTGCTTCACGCCTACCGCGCCTGTATGAACATGGGCACGCTGAGCGGCGCGCCGAAAGTTCGCGCCATGCAGCTGATCGCGGCGGCTGAAGGGCGCCGTCGCGGCAGTTACGGTGGTGCAGTGGGCTACTTCACCGCCCATGGCGATCTGGATACCTGCATTGTGATCCGCTCCGCCTACGTTGAGGACGGTATCGCTACCGTGCAGGCAGGCGCAGGGATTGTTCTGGATTCTGTTCCGCAGTCTGAAGCTGACGAAACCCGCAGTAAAGCCCGCGCGGTATTGCGCGCCATTGCTACCGCACATCACGCACAGGAGATTTTCTGATGGCTGACATTCTGCTGCTCGATAACATCGACTCTTTTACCTATAACCTGGCAGATCAGCTGCGTGCGAATGGTCACAACGTCGTTATCTATCGTAACCATGTTCCGGCACAGACGCTGATAGACCGTCTGGCAACCATGCAAAACCCGGTGCTGATGCTCTCTCCTGGTCCAGGTGCCCCCAGTGAAGCGGGCTGTATGCCGGAGCTGCTGACCCGTATGCGCGGTAAACTGCCGATTATCGGTATCTGTCTGGGTCACCAGGCGATTGTGGAAGCCTATGGCGGCTACGTGGGTCAGGCAGGTGAGATCCTGCATGGCAAGGCCTCCAGCATTGAACATGACGGCCAGGCGATGTTTGCCGGCCTGCCAAATCCGCTGCCGGTTGCGCGTTATCACTCCCTGGTAGGCAGCAACATCCCGGCCGGGCTGACCATTAACGCCTCGTTTGAAGGGATGGTAATGGCCGTGCGTCACGATGCGGATCGCGTCTGCGGCATGCAGTTCCATCCGGAGTCGATTCTCACGACCCATGGCGCGCGACTGCTGGAGCAGACGCTGGACTGGGCGTTGCAGAAACTGGAGCAGACCAACACGCTGCAACCGATTCTGGAAAAGCTGTATCAGGCGCAGACCCTGAGCCAGCAGGAGAGCCACCAGCTCTTTTCTGCCGTGGTTCGCGGTGAGCTGAAACCTGAACAGCTGGCGGCCGCACTGGTAAGCATGAAAGTGCGCGGCGAAAGCCCGCAAGAAATCGCCGGTGCCGCCACGGCCCTGCTGGAAAATGCCGCCCCCTTCCCGCGCCCGGATTATCAGTTTGCGGATATCGTCGGCACCGGGGGTGATGGCAGCAATAGCATCAATATCTCCACCGCCAGCGCCTTCGTGGCCGCGGCGTGTGGCCTGAAAGTGGCGAAACACGGTAACCGCAGCGTCTCCAGCCGCTCGGGCTCGTCCGATTTGCTGGCTGCCTTCGGCATTAACCTGGATATGAACGCCGAACGCTCCCGTGAAGCGTTGGACGATCTGGGCGTCTGCTTCCTGTTTGCGCCGAAGTATCACACCGGTTTCCGCCATGCGATGCCGGTTCGTCAGCAGCTTAAAACACGCACGCTGTTTAACGTACTGGGGCCGCTGATCAACCCGGCGCACCCGCCGCTGGCGCTGATTGGTGTTTACAGCCCGGAACTGGTTCTGCCAATTGCGGAAACCCTGCGCGTGCTCGGTTATCAGCGCGCGGCAGTAGTTCACAGCGGGGGAATGGATGAAGTGTCCCTTCACGCGCCAACTCTCGTTGCGGAACTGCGCAATGGCGAACTCCTGAGCTATCAGCTGGAAGCCGCCGACTTTGGTTTAACGCCGTATCATCAGGAGGCGCTGGCAGGCGGCACGCCGGAAGAAAACCGTGACATTCTCACGCGCTTATTACAAGGTAAGGGAGAGGTCGCCCATGAGGCAGCCGTGGCAGCCAACGTCGCCATGCTGATGCGATTGCACGGCGAAGAGGATCTCAAAGCCAACGCACAAAAAGTTCTGGACGTACTGCGCTCTGGTGCAGCTTACGATCGCGTTACCGCACTTGCGGCAAGAGGGTAAAGAATGCAGACCGTTTTAGCGAAAATCGTTGCCGATAAGGCCATCTGGGTGGAAGCCCGCAAAGCGCAGCAGCCGCTTGCCAGTTTTCAGAACGACGTCGTCCCAAGCAGCCGTCGTTTCTATGATGCCCTGCAGGGCGCGCGCACCGCATTTATTCTTGAGTGCAAAAAAGCCTCCCCGTCGAAAGGCGTTATCCGTGAGGATTTCGATCCGGCGCGTATTGCCGGTATTTATAAGCATCATGCGTCGGCGATCTCCGTGCTGACGGATGAGAAATATTTCCAGGGCAGCTTCGATTTTCTGCCTGTTGTCAGCAGCATCGCGCCGCAACCGATTCTGTGCAAAGACTTTATTATCGACCCGTATCAGATCTGGCTGGCGCGTTTTTACCAGGCTGACGCCTGCCTGCTGATGCTCTCGGTGCTCGACGACGAGCAGTATCGCCAGCTGGCTGCGGTGGCGCACAGCCTCAACATGGGCGTGCTGACCGAGGTGAGCAACGAAGAAGAGCTGGAGCGAGCCATTGCACTGCAGGCGAAAGTGGTCGGGATTAACAACCGCGATCTGCGCGATCTGTCAATTGACCTGAATCGTACGCGTCAGCTGGCACCGCGTCTGGGCTCTGGCGTGACTGTTATCAGTGAATCCGGGATCAACAGCTACGCCCAGGTGCGTGAGCTGAGCCACTTTGCCAACGGTTTCCTGATTGGCTCTGCGATGATGGCACATGACGATCTCAATGCCGCAGTGCGTCGGGTGCTGTTGGGTGAAAACAAAGTGTGCGGCTTAACCCGCGAACAGGATGCCCAGGCCGCCTATGAGGCGGGGGCTATTTACGGCGGGTTGATCTTTGTGGACGCCTCACCGCGTGCGGTGAGCGATGAACAGGCACGCAAGGTGATAGCGGCAGCCCCACTCAGTTATGTGGGCGTCTTCCGTAACGCTGATATTGCGGACGTTACGGCAAAAGCCGAAGCGTTATCCCTTAGTGCAGTACAACTGCACGGTGATGAAGATCAGGCATACATCGATGCCCTGCGTGCCGGGCTGGCTCCTCAGGTTCAGATCTGGAAAGCGCAGAGCGTGGGCAGCACCCTGCCAGCACGTAACCTGAATCATGTTGATAAATACGTGCTCGATAACGGCCAGGGCGGTACAGGCCAACGTTTTGACTGGTCACTGCTGAACGGCGAAGCGCTGGACAATGTCCTGCTGGCGGGTGGACTTAGCCCGGACAACTGTGTGGAAGCAGCCAAAACCGGCTGCGCGGGCCTCGATTTCAATTCAGGCGTAGAGTCGCAACCGGGCATCAAAGATGCCAGTAAGCTGGCCTCGGTATTTAAAACTCTGCGTGCATATTAAGGAAGAAAAAATGACGACATTACTTAACCCGTATTTTGGTGAGTTCGGCGGGATGTACGTTCCGCAGATCCTGATGCCCGCACTGCGCCAGCTGGAAGAAGCGTTTGTGAGCGCACAGAAAGATCCAGCGTTTCAGGCTGAATTTACCGACCTGCTGAAAAACTACGCGGGCCGTCCAACAGCGCTGACCAAATGCCGTAACCTGACTGCCGGCACCAAAACCACGCTGTACCTCAAGCGTGAAGACCTGCTGCACGGCGGCGCGCATAAAACCAACCAGGTGTTAGGACAGGCGCTGCTGGCAAAACGGATGGGCAAAACCGAGATCATCGCCGAAACCGGCGCGGGTCAGCACGGCGTGGCATCAGCACTGGCAAGCGCCCTGCTTGGCCTGAAATGCCGTATCTATATGGGGGCGAAAGACGTTGAGCGTCAGTCTCCGAACGTATTCCGTATGCGTCTGATGGGCGCAGAAGTGATCCCGGTTCACAGTGGTTCAGCCACGCTGAAAGATGCCTGTAACGAAGCGCTGCGCGACTGGTCTGGTAGCTATGAAACCGCGCACTACATGCTCGGCACAGCCGCTGGCCCGCACCCGTTCCCGACTATCGTGCGTGAATTCCAGCGCATGATTGGCGAAGAGACCAAAGCGCAGATCCTTGAAAAAGAAGGCCGTCTGCCGGACGCGGTGATTGCCTGCGTGGGCGGGGGATCAAACGCCATCGGGATGTTCGCTGATTTTATCGACGAAACCCGTGTTGGCCTGATCGGGGTGGAGCCAGCGGGTCACGGGATTGAAACCGGTGAGCACGGCGCACCGCTGAAACATGGCCGCGTGGGGATCTACTTCGGCATGAAAGCGCCAATGATGCAGACCGATGAAGGTCAGATTGAAGAGTCGTACTCCATCTCTGCCGGTCTGGATTTCCCGTCCGTCGGGCCACAGCATGCGTTCCTGAACAGCACCGGACGCGCTGACTACGTCTCCATCACCGATGACGAAGCGCTGGAAGCGTTTAAGACGCTGTGCCGCAGCGAAGGGATCATCCCGGCACTGGAGTCCTCGCATGCTCTGGCGCATGCGCTGAAAATGATGAAAGAAAACCCGGAAAAAGAGCAACTGCTGGTCGTTAACCTTTCCGGTCGCGGTGATAAAGATATCTTCACCGTTCACGATATTCTGAAAGCACGAGGGGAAATCTGATGGAACGCTACGATAACGCATTTGCACAACTGAAATCCCGCCAGGAAGGCGCGTTCGTTCCCTTCGTAACCCTGGGCGATCCGGGCCCGGAACAGTCGCTAAAAATTATCGACGCCCTGATTGAAGCCGGTGCCGATGCGCTGGAGCTGGGGATCCCGTTCTCTGACCCGCTGGCGGATGGCCCGACCATTCAGAACGCCACTCTGCGTGCCTTTGCCGCGGGCGTAACCCCAACGCAGTGTTTTGAGATGCTGGCCGCGATCCGTCAGAAGCACCCGACCATTCCGATTGGCCTGCTGATGTATGCCAACCTGGTCTTTAACCGCGGAATCGACGAATTTTATGCCGAGTGCGCGCGGGTCGGCGTTGACTCCGTGCTGGTGGCCGACGTCCCGGTTGAAGAATCTGCACCGTTCCGCCAGGCAGCTATGCGTCATAACGTGGCGCCAATTTTCATCTGCCCGCCAAACGCCGATGATGAACTGCTGCGCCAGATTGCCTCTTACGGCCGCGGTTACACCTACCTGCTCTCCCGCGCGGGCGTGACGGGTGCTGAAAACAAAGCCGCGCTGCCGCTGCATCATCTGGTAGAAAAACTGGCTGAATACCACGCAGCGCCTCCGCTGCAGGGATTCGGGATTTCATCCCCGGATCAGGTTACGGCGGCAATTGACGCAAAAGCGGCAGGCGCGATCTCCGGCTCTGCTATCATCAAAATCATTGAGAAGAACGTGGACAAACCCGAGCATATGCTGGCTGAACTCAAAGCATTTGTTACGGCGATGAAAGCCGCAACGCGTAAAGCCTGATCCTTCCACCGTCTGGCGACTCAGCCAGACGGTCTTCCTCTTATATTCCCGCTATCACTTAAGCGTTACGCCAAAATTGATCCCATCGATATTTTCGGCGTGAATGGCTTTTCAAACCTTGCCGTAAGCGTATGATTTGGTCTCTTTTCGGCTTTAAACCTTCTGAGTTCAAAGAAAAACGAAAACCACAGATTCCTCTTTTGATTCAAATAGATAACCCCATATTTTAGCGCATTTTTTAATGCATTTTACGTTGTGCGAACGCAAGCATTTTCATGCACTTACGCCTGAGTTTTGGAGAAGGATTTTTTGACCGGCGTTGACATAAAAATGATTTTTTCACATACTCGCCTTGCACCAGCAAAATCTGGTGCCGGGATTGGCGTCCCGGATTTTCCAACAGCGCACAACCGCGTTAGCGGTTTTTTTATGCGCTAAGCACAGCAGCATCTGCATCTATGGTGGGCTGTGTGGGGGCTTCTTCGGAAGCGCCGGACGTTGGACCGGTTACGCCAACCCTGCACAGTTCACCACCCAATGATTGGCGTCGTTGGTGGTGATAAATCTCATCCAACATGAGGACGTCACTATGACCACTCAGCTTATACCCCTCTTTAACGGCAAGATTTGCAATGAAACAACCCTTCTCTGCGATGCGCGTGATCTTCATGCGTTCTTATCAGTAGGGAAAATTTTTGCAGCCTGGATAAAAGACCGCATTGCCGATTACGGCTTCATTGAAAATCAAGACTACGTTTTGCTTTCCAATACTGGAAAGCAAAATTCTGGACGAGGTGGCCACAACCGGAAGGATTACCATCTCACACTCGACACCGCCAAAGAACTGGCTATGGTTGAACGAAACGATAAAGGCAGACAGATTCGCCGCTACTTCATCGAATGCGAGAGACAGTTAAAACAGCAGGCCTCCAGCCACACCTTTCCGGGGAATTACGCAGTAATCACCTATTTCGAAAACGGCCTGCCTGTGGCCTGCCACCCTCTTATGCCTACTGAAGTAGTTATGAACCCAGATTCATGCCTGGAACATGTGATCCGTTCCGGCTATGTGGTAATGCCTTGCGATGAAGCGGAAAAATTCACTCTCGGAGAGATACAGAAAATGATCGCCATAGCACGGCGAGCACGTGATCGCTGGATACAACCGTAAAAATCACAAATCAGCCCGCCATTTCACACGGTGGGCTGCTTTTTCTCCGATTTATCCCCACCGGAAATTTTTTATAAAGCGTGCACACGGCCACATCATAAATTATTGCCACCTGTTTTCTGTCCACGCCGTTCGCAATCAGTCGGCCCGCCTGGTCCCATTGTTCCTGGGTAAGCTTTGGACGCCTGCCGCCGATTCGACCTTTCTCACGAGCTGCAGCCAAACCTGCCCGGGTGCGCTCCACAATCAACTCCCTCTCCATTTCCGCCAGGGCTGACATAATATGAACTCATAATTTTTAAAATCGATAAAGATCGTCCAGGAGCGCATAAAACAAGGGATGAGCGAGATCGAGACAAAACATGATTAACGAACTTTAACGCACTTTACCATGCACTTTTGCCCCATCCATGCCCCAAAGCTTTTTTAAGCCAACCTCAGACACCATCGGCTCTGCAGGTCACATCGACAATAATTATTCACGCAGAAATACCCTCAAAATTTAAAAACAAAGGGCTCACGCCTTGACAGACAAATCCTCCACAGCAAAAATACTGTATATCCAAACAGTAGATAATGGAGCGCATTATGTTTGTTGAACTGGTTTACGATAAGCGAAACGTTGAAGGCTTGGAGGGAGCCAGGGAGATTATCCTGGCCGAGTTGACGAAACGAGTGCACCAGATTTTCCCTGATGCTGAAGTGAGGGTGAAGCCGATGCAGGCGAACGGCTTGAATAGCGATGCCAGCAAAAGCGATCGGGAAAAGCTGAACCGCATGCTGGAGGAAATGTTTGAAGACGCAAATATGTGGCTGGTGAATGATTAGCAAAGCCCGTGTTCGCTTCGTGCATACCTTCAACTACGCAGACATGCACCACTACCCATCGTACTTTTCCGATATTGAACGGCACTTCATCTTAGTGGCGTTAAATAATAAGCACTTTTACTACTCACTGTTTTTGCGGTCACTCCAATAGATGCCCTTTTCAGTGCCGCATTAAATGCAACTAACGTTACCGGTCTTGGAGTTGTCTTGGTACGATGTGAATGGCTCTGAAACAAAAACACATCTTCAGGATACTTCTCCCTGCGGGAGTGGAGAATTCTTTTAACTCCTGGCTTAAGAGCAATGCATCTTTCCCTCAGTCCTTTTGTGGCTGAAAGAACAAGAATATCATGGCTCACATCATCAAACTTTGCCCCAAGAAGCTGTCCGGGCTTAGCCTGACTCAGATACAACATTGCCCAGAGATCTGACCATGTATCAGAAATATTCTCAAGATTCCGCTTGATAGCAATAAATTCAACTACGGTAAGCCCCCACACATCTCTCATCATTCCTTTCAGTAGATCCTCTTGTTACATGAAGCTTATGTACAAACAGAATCTTCATGGTTGTAACATTCAATATTCGAATTACCGAACAGTGCCCAGCAACCGTAGCTCATTTTTACATATGGCTGTCCGAAACATCAAACATCCTGCTCTCATACTAAGAATTTTTTGTTCTGAACGTTTGCAGTTCCGTATTGTCTAAATGAAAAGTTCATATAAAAGGTTCAACATGGCAATGTTTATAATCGCAAGTACCGTAGTTGTTGCTCTTGGCTTGATAGTATTGAGCCTGATCAAAATTGGCATAAGCACATCGAATAACCCGGATGAATTTTAATGTGTTGAAGTTCGTGTAACGTCTTTATTTACTGGGAATTTTTTTATATAGAGTACAAACGGCCACATCGTAAATGATCGCCACCTGCTTCCGATCCACTCCGTTTGCGATCAACCTGCCAGCCTGAGCCCATTGCTCAGGTGTCAATTTTGGCCGCCTCCCACCGATTCGCCCTTTCTCACGGGCTGCGGCCAACCCAGCCCGAGTGCGCTCCACTATCAACTCCCTCTCCATCTCGGCCAGGGCAGACATGATGTGGAAAATGAAACGCCCCATTGGGCTGGAAGTGTCGATGCTATCCGTAAGGCTTTTGAAGTGGATCCCGCGCTGCCGTAGTTCATCGACCAGCAGTACAAGGTTCCGCATGCTTCGCCCAAGGCGATCGAGCTTCCACACTACCAGCGTATCTCCCTCTTTCAGCGTCTTAAGAAGCTTTTTCAGCGCTGGCCGGTTAGCCACTGTTCCGCTCATTTTTTCTTCGAAAATTTGTTCACATCCTGCGCGTTCGAGCGCTTGCCGCTGAAGATCCGTATTTTGGTCATTTGTTGACACCCTTACATAGCCAATTTGCATATTTTTCACCCAATTATTTCTGCAAAAAAATCAGGTGAAGTTATCGGCCAGGCCGCTCAAGAGCAATCTATAAAACGTCGGTTTGGGAAGTAGTGCCACGAAAGATATTGGTACATCAGGTGCTGTGGTTCCGCTTTTAAATGCTGCAAACACCTGGAGTGCCACACAAACGTTTTCTACTTACCCATACATCGACATGGCTGCCTACCCAGCTCTCGTATTGAGAGCAGGCAATATGGCCGCCGGAACGGTAGGGAAAGAGGTTGGCCTCGAGACGCAGGACGGAACGGTTTATGTGTGGCGTCGTAAAGAGCGTGGAGATCAGACCGACAGCACCAGAACAGCATTCCCACAGCAAACAGGTACCCTGGCGCTAGCTACTTCCGACGAAAGACTGAAGGAGGTGATCAGCAATCAGGTTGATGGTTATTTTGAACGGCTGTCTGCACTGAAAGTGGTTGAATACCATTGGAATGATATTTCCGGCGCTTCTCCGATGGCAAAGGCCAGGGTGCGGCGCGGATTCATTGCGCAACAGGTCAACGCTGTGAATGAGTCCTATGCGCTTCCGCCTGAAACAGAGGACGATTTTTGGGGAATCGACGACAGGGCGATTGTCGCCGACCTTTTACTGGCTGTTTTAGAGCTCAAGGAGAAATTAGCGGAGGTAACGAAAAAGCTTACTACTGAAGAATAATTTCAGTAGAAACTTTCTCTTTCTCATCGGCCTCTGGTCCGTAATAGTGGAGAGCTGAAACAATTACGCCATCATCTGTCCGCTTCGCAAAGAGTAAAGGACAAATGGGAAGCGAGGACGAGAACTCAGTAAGAGCCTCGTCCTGCAGATTGGAAAAATCGAAAGAATGTACTTTTTCGTCCACCGTAACTGTAAGCACATCGCCCTGTGCTGAATAAGTGACTGTGGCATCTGCACGTTGTGGGCTAAGCAAAATTTTCATTAGAATTCCCTCAGAACCAGCGGCCGATGGCTGTAATGTAAATGGTGTCGGCGCCGGAATAAGTACCGCTATTCACAGCATGAAAAGCAAAATTGCATGATGCCTGGTTGCCGCTGACGAGCTCAATTCTTACATTGTGGCCATTATTGTTAATGTGACCAGAACAGTAAGCTGGAGCTGCAAAATTAGCCGGGAATGGTACTGGATTTTGTGAGGATCGATACCCACCCAGCGAGCCGGCTGTTGTCACATTTTTATTTACTGCATCTGCGGCCGCAACCGCCATTCGGCAAATTTGAGTACCATCGGCAAAACGAACATACTCACCATTCGAATTTGCCCCCTTCTCTATCACTGCTCCGGTGGGCACTCCGCCAGCCTGGGAAACTGTGCCTAAAACATCGGCCAAAGCAGCACTTCTCAAACCGAGGTTTGCGCGAGCGTCAGCAGCATTCTTTGCACCTGTACCGCCCTGGCTGATACTGAGCGCGGTAGTCAGGCCGCTTAGGCTGGTTATATCGCTGTTAGCCCCTTTCTTCGCCAGCGATTTCTGCCCCGGTACGGTGACGGGAACACCGTTAATCGTGATAGTGACGTCTGTAGTACCGTTCATCACATCAGCGAAACCGCTCATGTAACGCTGGTACATAGTGAATGTTTCAGCGATGTCCTGCGCCAGACCGTCAACGCTCAGGCTGTCGCTCAGAAGAATGGCATATTTGGTTCCCGCAGGGATAGCAGGGTTAGCAGCTGGCGTAACGGTGAGAGAGGTTGCGCCGCCGATAGCGGTGATCTGGAAAACCTGCGCTGGGCTGGTCAGCGCGATGACGGTACAGCCGTTACGAATCAGTGAGCCAGCTGCAGTGAAGTTTGTGCCGGTACCTGTAAGGGTGTTTCCGCTGATGGCAATAGTGCCAGTGGTATAAATCATATTATCTCCAGGTAATAAAAAACCCCGCCGGAGCGAGGTTGATTTAATTAGGCAGTGTATTCAGACGTACATATCGGGCAGAACCGGAAGGCTGAGCGACGTCACCGTGTTATTACCGAAAATGGCATATTGCTCGCGCCCAAGATATTTTCCGCCCTGAACTGAAGCGTTGCCGTTCTGTATTTTTATTCCGAACATTCGATATACATACATGCCGTTTACCGTATGCACCATTAGCCCAAACCTACCCAGCGGAACATATCCGTTACCGATGCTCACGGCACTTGTCGAAGGGGTCCAGAGTTGGTTGAGGTATACGAATGGTCGTTTTGTGGTTGAAAAGGTGCAGGCCCCTGCAGCATTAAAAATATTGAGGCCGGTACCCGGCTGCGGCGCTACGCCACTGGCAAAAATAACGATGTCTATCGTGCCGGTTGCGGGAGCATCATCGTTCGTGGACGGAGGGCTGAAGAACCTGACCGTGTTACCGTCGAAGTCAATCGTGTTACCACTGTTACAGCGCCCGAAAACGACGTACTTCGACTTGTCGTATCCTGCTATCGTCGGAACCGCCCATCCTCCGGTCGGAACACTTACGGTCCCCTTCCAGATACACTGCCCTGACTGCGTGGCATTGGTTATCGAGGTGAAGTCAGTACTGTCGCTGATAAGCAGGCCCACCCCGCTTCGCTGACCTGTCGGAAATATCTGCCAGACACTACCGGGAAACGTATAGGTGCTATCTCTTTCACTAATGCCCAGAGCCTGCATTCTCGAATTCTGCGTAACCCTGCCACCAGAGATGGTTATGGAATTCATTTTATGCCACAGCCCCGCATCAACATAGGCAGTCGCATACGGTATAAACAGCACCTGCGCACCTGAAACATAACCAGCGATGTCCACATACTTTGCTTTCTGGTAGCCAGTGTCAAAGCTGCCACCAAAAGACGGGCATCTCAGGCCCGCCGTTATCTCCATACGCTTTCCGCCGTCATTAAGTTCTATCAATAATCCTGTCGGCATCTTATGTCCATGTCCCCAGTACAATCCGGCCACCACCAGGAATATTAATGGTTACGCCATTACCATTAATCACCGTTGTGTTGCCGGAGCCATTGAAAGAAAAATTACCGTTTGTGGCGTAAATCGAGCCACGAACGGTCACATTATTGAACGTCGCGTAGCCAGACTTGTTGATGTGCCAGCCAACATTTCCGGTGCCGTCCCATGTTGAAGACTGTATGTAGTTTCCTATCTTAGTGTTCTCAATGGTGCCATCCTGAATGAAGCTGGCGCGGATGAATGTCTGCCCATTCTGGATGACAAAAGGCAGAGTAACTGCGCCGCCAGCCTGACTCATCACAGCGAAACGGTCAGCAATGAAGAGAACCTGCGTCTGCATTCCAGATGGCGTATTCTGAACACCAATCCCCATCCCTGCTGCATACTGATTACCATTAGAATCAACAGCGACCTTGATGCTGTACATCGCATTCAGGTTGTTATTGATGTCCGCTGATACCTGGCTGTTCTGGACAATCGCTGCAGACTGACCGTTAACCGTGACCTTTAGCGAATTGATTTGCGTAGCAGACGCCTGGGTAAAATCAGCAAGTGTCTTCGACAAGTCAGTGACATTCGCCGTGTTCCCACCGGTGCTGGAATCCAAAGCGCGCAATGACTCAGCGACAGCTTTACTGGCGTCGGCCATCACATTGTCTACTCGATCGATACTGGCTTTGTTATCTCCATACTGGACGCTCAGGAGGTTGCGCTGGTTAACCTGCGCGAGCGTACTCGTTATTAGCGCGATAGCATTGTTCTGAATACCGCCGCTGGCCTTATCAGTTTGTGCACCCAGCTCTTCCAGGCGTGATGCCATTGAGGAATCGAGGTCCGTGACAACCTGGCTAAGGTCAGTGATTGATGCTGTATTCTGAGCACCTACAGCAGCTGCTGAATCAGCTTTGTCAGATGCGGCCTGAGTGGCAGCCGTCAATTGACTTACCGCAGAAGCGCGAGCTTCAGTTTCCGTTGCTAACGCCTGGCGAACATCAGTAATACCCGCTTCATTCTGGGCAGTTTTCGCCTCTAGACGAGTAACATCCGTGACGCGCGCTTCCGTCTCAGTAGCGATCACCTCCCGGAGCTGTTCGAATTTCGCAGAGTTAGCCCCCTGCTGCGCAGTCTGGCGCACAACAACATCAGCAATAGCCAGGGCGTTGCCAATGATTGCTTCTGCTGTCTGCTTATTCGAACCTACTGCTGCAGCCAGACCATCGGCGTTCTCCTTAATCGCATCAGAAAGTTCGGCCAGTTTCTCGCTACTTTCTACGGCACTCTCAATCAGATCCTTAAATACCTCAGAATCTTTAATCTCCTCCAGGATCACATCTGTGATATCGGAAACATCGATACTGGCCTGTCCTCGCACCCATTCTGTGTAACCTGATTCGTTGCCGCTGCGGTCCACCAGCTGCGCGCGGTACCAGAAAATCTGCCCAGCCTTAAGGCCCATCTGCTGATATTTGCGCTGCGGGTAAGGCACATCGGCCAGCAGCATTGCATCGTCCTCGGTACCGGTCAGGCTATACTGAATTTCCGTCTTCAGCGTGTCGTCGGTATTCGCCGGGAATCCCCAGTTCAGCTCGATGCCGAAAACCACATTTTCAGAAGCGATGAAGCCAACCGGCTTCGGTGGATTGCCTACTTTACCCGTCAGCGCTTTCTCTTCTGAATAGCCCCATCCGGACGAGATTTCTGCGGCATTGATTGCGCGCACGCGTACCAGGTAGCGCCCGGCATAAATCCCCGGGACGTCGAATGATGTGGTGGAGCTGCGCGGCACGTTAACCCAGTTCCCGTCGTTGCGGCGCCATTGCGCTTCATAGGCGATAGCGTTCTGCGCCTGGTCCCAGCTCACGCGCATCGTTTCGACGCTGATATTTTGCTGCACCACGGAAAACGAGCTGATCACGATGTTGTCAGGCGGCGACTGGTTACCAGGCGGAATAACACTTATTGGCCGCTGGTCGATAATGGCACCGGTATCGATACGCGCATATTTATCCGGATCGTGCAAAGCGCCAGAAATCGAATACGTTCCGTCATTATTATCCGTAACGCTGATAACGCGATATTGCTGCGCGTAAAGCTCTTCGGACTCGACAATCCACACCGATTCCACTGCAGGTGTTTCGCTGTATGCCGTTGTCACGGTGACGGCCCGGCCGTTTACGCTCTGTATCGTCCTGCTCTGCGATGCGCCGGACGGAAGGTTAACCATCAGACGGCTTCCGGGAGCGGCTGCCGAATCACGATCAAGCGTGATAACGCGACCGTTAACCGCGCTGATGCGCCCTCCCATCACTTTTCCGGAAAGCAGCTCATCGGCAACCGCGATGATATAACCAGGCTGTGGGATCTTGCCGTCAAGACCAACATCGAACGACACGATGCGATCCTTGTTATTGGTCAGGATACCCCAGCGCCCTTTGCGGTTTGCCTCTGACTGCCGGGTACAACCAATGGCTGTCATTTCGAGCTGATTTGTGCCAAAGCGAGCAACGAGATCCTGCTCAAATACAGGCTCCATCGCATCCGCGTAGGCATTACCCGGATCGGACCAGGAAACCAGTGCCGTGGTATATCGGGTTTTGGTGGTGCTGCCCGAATAGGTAAAGCGGCCATTAACCACGTTTGCACGCGTGTAGCTGTAATCCACATCGCGGGGCATATCCGCAAGCGCAACGATTTGATCGCCACCCCAGTACGTCATGCCCCGGAATATCGCCGCAAAATCACGTAACACGGTATAGGCGTCATTCCTCTCCTGCACGTACACGTTGCAGGTATAACGAGGCTCGGTGCCGCTACCGCCTTTACCATCGGGAACCGGCTGATCGCAATATTGTGCGACCTGGTAAAGCGTCCATTTATCAATATTGGCCGCCGTCAGGCGATTGCCCAGCCCAAAGCGGTCGCTCACCACCAGATCGTAAAAAATCCAGGCCGGATTATCCGTCCACGCCCACTTAAACACCCCCGTCCATGTGCCGCTATAGGTGCGGGTCTCCGGGTCATACGTATCCGGAACGCGGATTACACGGCCTCGCGGTTCGCAGGCTATTTGCGGGATAGAGCCGTTAAACTGGCTTGAGTCAAATTCGATGTAGAGCAGCGCGGTATTTGGATAACGCAGTTTGGCGTCGATAACCTCTGTGTAGCTCTGCAGCGTCATTGTGTCGCCAATTTTCGCGCTGTTGGCATCCGCCGTGAGCTTACGCAGGCGCACCGTCCATGTGCTGCCTGCCTGTGGTAAGTCGAGGCGATGGCTGCGTTCGTAGCCGGAAGTTGTCTTGCCGGTTACGCTGGTATTAAGTACCGTCTGCCAGGTACCACCATCAGTCTGCAGATCAATGGCGTAGTTAATTGAATAGCCAACCAGATCGCCATCGTTCTCCTGTTTAAAAAGCGATGGCCATTTCAGGCGCAGGCGAACGGCTGACAGCTGCGTGTTGGTAAAGGTGTGTGTCCAGGCGGTGGTGCTTGAAACTGCGGTGCCCACGCTGATTTCGTTTTCGGTACCGGGGATGCCCTGAATGTATTTTTGTGCCTGCGTCCCCGGGCGGAATTCCCACGCCACGCCGCTGAAGTTTTGGGAGCCGTCGGCGTTCTCCAGCGCCGTTCCGTCCAGGTAGATATCCTTCCCGGTGAGCTGTCCAGCAAACTCCCCTTCCCCAAGCGCAACGAGGATCTTTGCCTTCGCTACAGATTGCAGATCATCAGGCTGTTCGGTGGGAGTTCGGGAACTGGAGCTCCCGCCTTTTCGTCCGGTAATTGTTTTAGCCATATCGCGCCCATAAAAAAAGCCACCCGAAGGTGGCTTGTAAAAAGGTTTGTTAACTACTGCTGATCTTCGACATAAATTCCGGCAGAAATAATTGCCCCGCCGATTCTCCGGCGGCCGTACAGGAGCGGAACCGGGTAACCCTGTGCGGCGGTATTTGTGACTCCGCCGAACGCGTATGAGGCGCGGTTATCTGAGCTCTGTTTGCTGGCCAGCCCTGTAGCCTGAGGGGATATCATCTGAACTACCCCCCCCAGCGTTATGGACGCACCAGCAGCAAACATCATATTGCTGGCAGCTATACTCAGACCTGGCATCCAGATCGATGCAATCACTAATACTGCGCCCAGGATAGTTTGAATCAAACCGGCTTTTTTACTCCCGATGATTACCGGGACAATACGGATAACATCGCCGGTAACCGGGAAACCGAGGTCATCCACACCGATGTTTTTTTTACCCTTAAATACGGAGTATGTGAGCCCACGGCGCTGGCTGGAAATCATAAACTGCTCAAAGCCCGGAATAGTCTTTGCGAGCGCCACTCCCGCCTCGCTTACACGGGAAATCAGGCGGTGGTGAATTTTACCGAATGTTTTCCCGAGCACGCCGCCAAGCTCAATGCGGGTCATTACTTCCTGCATGTTTCACCTGCCATTACATCTTTATAACGAACGATTTTCATCGTGCGCTCCTGCCAGTATCCGCCATAAGGAACACGCTGACTCAGATGCCCGTAAAGATGGTGCAGCAGCATGTTACCCTCCAGTAAAATCCCGGCATGATTCCACTTATCGGCCTGCACCTGCATGATGACGAGGTCCCCTTCCTGAGGCGGGCCATCAAACTCCCTGAATCCGCACTCGTACCAGCACTCCTGATAGAAATTGTCCGGGTAGTCGTTTTCCCACCAGGGATAATCCACCCGGTAATCGTGGAGCTCGATACCGTGGGTCTGCCGGAAATAGCTCATTACCAGACCCCAGCAATCGAAGTGGCCAAGCACGAACGGACGCTCCAGCAATGGCTGCTCCCCGCGTGGCTGAATGGTACGTAAATCCCCCTCTGGCCAGCTCACAATATGCCAGGGCAGCAGCGTTGCATCACACTGAGCCTTATCCAGCTCGCTGGCCTGCGTCGTCGCATCAGGATGGCTGTGAACAATGGCCACCACCGTCCCCCAGTCTTCTGCCGCTGCGTAATCTTCGGGGGACAGGTGAAAATGTTCAGTCGGCTCTGCTGCGAGATTACGACAGGGAAAATAGCGCTCAACCCGGCTTTTCTGTGCCACCACGCCGCAGCACTCGCGCGGATATTCCGCTGCAGCGTGTGCCATGATGGCATCAATGGTTTTCTGGCGCATATCAACTCCTGATAAGAGATGTACCGGGGAAACCACCGAACGGCAGCTCGTTGCTGTCTCCGTGCCGGAGCTTGCAGGCCGTCAGCGTGCCGTTGCAGACATCCAGCGAGGGATCGTCAACCGGATTATTGTTTTTGTCGAAATAGCGCGTTCCGGCATAGTCGCAGCCGTCGCCGGTCCGGTACTTGTTCCGGATGCACCAGCTGCATAACGAATGCAACTGCCGCGTGGGTATCATCTGGCCCTGTAAATCCATCGGACTGGAAAGCGTAAATTCGACAACTTCATCCGTCTCGGTGCTTCTGGCATCGATATAAAAGACCTTCAGCTTTTCCTGTGACGGGTCTGCAGTGGGATTGCCCTGCGGAAAATTTCTGGCGTCCAGATACTGTGCCAGCGTGTCGTGGATACTCACTTTCGCCTGCAGCAGATCGTCATACGCCAGACAGAGCGCTGAGATCGAACTGTCCAGGTTCGCCACTCTCAGTTTTGGCTGTGGACTGGTACCGTCCGTGGTCGCTTCAATACCCTCAACCTGACACGGCCAGGCTTTATACTCCTCCCCCTGCCACCAGATGGACTTCGCCGGAAGTTTATTCTCATCCCCACCTGCAGCCTCAATCTCTTCCGGGGTGTGTGCGATATTGTGTGCGTGGAAGCGGAGTACATCTGACATACCGAACGCTGTGCCATCGACAGAAAAAAGCCGGACTTCATTGCCCGGCTCGAGTTTTTGATAATCAGCATTAAGACTCATGGTGCAAATGCCTGTTCAAACGTTGCGGTTACGGTTATCACTTTTACGTTTTTAACCACCTTTTTGAGCGTGTCAGCCTCGACACGCCACAGCGCGGAATCGCCGAAAGGCGGAGTGAAAATAAACGACTTCACTTTATGCCGCCGAAGGAAAGCGTGAATTTCATTCGCTGTAGTTGGATCCCCTGAAAAAGAATATTCATAGGTGCGAATCTCATCATTCAGGCCGGAGCCGCTCACCTGTGCGTACCCGTCGCCGAACTGGACCTTCCTGACTGTGTCTTTGCTTCCCTCGGTGGGCTGGCTGGAAACCTTAATGCCCCAGGGGAATGTTTCTATCGTCATAACTGTTACCTGCGATTGGTCGCATTCCAGATAAGCCCACCGGGCTGGATTGCCCTGGCGATACCCTCGTTGACAGATTTGTTAATCACCTGCTGATACGCCTTACCCAGCCTGTCTCCGTCGTTTTGCTGCTGTGCGTTACCGGAAGCATTCTCGACCGTCACCGGGGCATATACACTGACACCGAAAGGTGCTGCAGCCGGGCCTGTACCACCACCCCCGACATACCCTCCCGTTGCATAGCCTTTCATCATCCGGTAAAGATTGCCGACGCCGATCCGGCTGGTAGCCTCTTTGGTGAAAACAAACTCACCACGGTGAACGACACCTGCTGGCTCATATTTCCCGCCTGAACCGGTATAACCGCCACCTGCAAATCCCAGCGCGGTTGATGCTGAATCCACTAAGCCTACCATCGCCTGTTTCAGCAGGATCTGTGTCAGCATGGAGAGCGTGGAGCGGGTGAAGTCAGCCCAGTCAGCCTTACCGCGCGTCAGCATGTCAGCCATATTTTGCCCGATTCCATCAAACGTACTGGTAGCAGCCGACTTCATCTGGCCATAAGCATCTGAAGCAGAATCAACATAATCTGCCCATGCGGATTTGGCCCCGGATTGCCAGTCGTCCCGCAGCTTATCCTGCTCGGCGTAATACGCCTGCAGCGCCTGCAACTCATTCTGATAACCAGCGTCGTTCTCCGAACCGCCACCATTTTTCCACCCCTGAAGAAGCTGGGCCTCCTCGTTGCGGCGTTGTGCTGCACGACTGCTCATTCCAGCACTTTCCGCTAGGGCCCTGGTTTTCTCGCCGATCTGCGTGACGTATTTTTGGGACGTATCCTGCAGGCGGTTAAGCCGCTCCTGCGCCACTATCTGATCGCCAAGCTTCGCGTTCAGCTCTGCACGGGAAAGCACCTCGCTTTTACTGGCCAGCAGGGATTTTTCCTCAGCAGAAAGCGTCCGGGTCTTCGCGGCCTCTTCCAGAACTGTAAACCGGGACTGTTGACGCCACAGCTCCTGACGCTGCTGACTGATGGTGTCATTTATCCCCTTATGCTCCTGCAGGGTGCGCAACTGTGCCTGCAGCTCCAGCGTCTGGGCGCTGGCCGTATCGGTTGCACGGGCACCTGCGGGGGTTCTGATTGCCGGGGTCTTCTTCGGCTTTTTAAGGGTGTCTTCGTACTCTTTTTTCGCGGCAGCCAGGTTGATGTTGTAGTCAGCCTGGAGGATTCGCCCCTCTTTCAGCGCCTTGTTGAGCTCGCTCTGCCTGGCCGTGTATTTCTCCAGTGCCGTCTGCGTTTTGGCATAGTTTGCCTGAGCCTGCGCAGCATACTTCTGGCGATCCGATTCCGCAGCCGCTTCGCGCGAAGCATTCTCTTCATTCGCCCTGGCAATTCCCGCCTGCTGCTGAGCCATGTCCAGCGCCAGCCTGGCCGTTTCGCGATCATTCCAGAATCGGGCGCGGGCCTCATCATTGACATATCGGTCACCTTTACGCAGGTTCCAGATTTCATCGGCTTTTTTGAACGCGGCTTCGGCTTTTGCCACCATCTCCTGCGCGGTGTCAGGTCGGCCAATATCGAGGGCTGCATCCCACATCGACTTGAAGGCGCGCTTCAGGGAGTCCGCTGAAGATTCAATCGTCCCCATATTGTCGCGGATGGCTTTGGTCTGATCGTTGAATCCGGCTGTAGCAGCCTCGTTAGCCGCCTGCAGTGCGCCAGCCTCATCACCGGCACGCTGCAGCTGCGCCACATGGGCAATCTGTTCAGCAGTAACGTTATGGAACTGCTGGGCCATCGCGATCAGGCCCGATGTCGGGTCAGTTGCGAGCTTGCCATAGGCTGCTGCGACCTTTTCCACCGGCACGCCGGAGGCATCGGTAAACCGCGCCACCGCCTGGCTCATGTCATCAAAGCGCGAGCCAGCACGCACACCCGCGTTGATAAGCTCGGTCAGCGCTTCACTGGTCTGGTTGAAGGTCAGCCCCGCTGCCTGTCCGTTACGCGCCAGTGCCAGCATGCGGTCAGCGGTCAGTCCGGCTGTGTTCCCCGACAGTACCAGCGTTTTGTTGAAATCAGACAGGGTGGAAGAGCCCTGGTACCAGGCATAGAACAACGCGCCCGTTGCAACGGACAATGCACCAATGCCGACCATCAACGGGGAAATCGTCCCCAGCAACGCCCGGAATGTCGGAATGATCCCGCCAAAGGAGTCCTTAACCTGACCGCCCTGCTGAAGCAGAATCAGCCAGGGGTTCTGCCCACCCGCCAGCTGCGTGGCTACATCGGTAAACTGTGCCGGGAGCATACGCATTGCGGCGTTATACTGACCCACAGAAATACCCGCTTTGCGCGCGGCGTTCTCCTGGCGGCTGAAGGACTGCTGGATACGTAACGCTTCGTCGTTTGCTGCACTGCCGGTCTGTTTTAATTCTTTTTTGACGTAGTT
The DNA here is from genome assembly GCF_000025565.1 of Enterobacter cloacae subsp. cloacae ATCC 13047. Taxonomy (NCBI): domain Bacteria; kingdom Pseudomonadati; phylum Pseudomonadota; class Gammaproteobacteria; order Enterobacterales; family Enterobacteriaceae; genus Enterobacter; species Enterobacter cloacae. The sequence continues at coordinate 1,722,480 of NC_014121.1, read as the reverse complement.
GAGCTGCTCGCTGAATTTCGACGAGTTAACGTCAAGGTTAACGACCAGATCACCTACTGCCGTCTGGGCCATAGCGCACGCCTCCTGAAATACCTGCAGCCTTCGCCATCAGCGTATTGTCATCCGGTTCATCAATGTCGATGGGTTCCGGTGCAGTATTAAGAATGCTGAAACTGTCCGGGGTTAACTCCGGATCGGCAAAAAACAGGGTTGAGATGGTGTAGAGCAAGCCGGAGAAGTGTGCGTCCAGCTGCGCATCATGAAAGTAATTGTCCTGATAGAAGATTTTCCAGTCGCCGTACTCCGTTGAGGACATGCCAGCAAGCATGGCACGCCAGTTCGGGCGACCGAACTCACGCGCCAGTTTCATGGCAAATTTCAGCTCACTGGCGAGGGCTTTTCCGCAGTAACGGGTTCAGCGGGTTTATAACCTTCTTCGGCGGACGCTGCCTGGTCATCAGTTACCGGCGCAATCATCCCGGACAGGAGCTTCACCTTATATTCCGCTTCGGCAACCAGTTCGGTCGGCCATGACTGCATGACCTCATCCTGAATCTTTGCCACTTCCGCCGCCGCATTTTCTCCCTGGGAGCCTTTCAGTTCGTGGCCGTGCCAGAGCGACATCGCCACGAGGAACGCCCCACTTTTTACGGTGAGGGTGATGGCCGCCTGGAAATCGCCGGCTTCAACTGCCTCCAGCTGCTTCAGGTATTCGAGGTATTCAATACGCTGAAGCGCCGAAAGCTGGAACAATGTGACGCTGCTGCCGTTACTTTCCAGCAGTTCGCTCTTTAGAAACATATTTACTCCGGGTCGGAACGGGGCTCACGCCCCGGTTATCAGGAAACAGTGACTTTGCAGATCGCCACAAAGTTACCGTCATTGCTCATAACGATGATTTCTACGGTGCCCGCCGCCACGCCGGTGACAGTCAGGGTATTGCCGTTAACGGTGACCGTTGCTTTTGAAGGATCAGAGCTGGCTACGCGGAAGGATTTATCTGACGCACTGGCCGGAAGGACTGAAACCACCAGTTGCGTTGTGGCTGCGACCGCTACAGCTGCAGTGGATTTATCCAGACTGATCCCCGTGACAGCAATCGGCGCGGTACCGCTGTCCTCTGCCAGCGATGGTTTGCCGTTGTTTGTGATTTTGGCCGTGCGGGTCATGACCTCTTTGGACGTAATGGTTTTACCGAGGCTGCTCACCCAGCCCTTAAACACATCGACAACCCCATTCGGATATTTGATTTTATATCCCCTCACGGTGCCCTCATCGAACCAGTTCACCAGGTCCTGCTGCCCGGAGTCTCCCGGCATCCACGCGAGTGTCAGGTTGGTTTCACCGGCTGATTTCTGCCCCTGCATCGTTGATGTCCAGTCGGCATTCTCATCATCGATGTAGGTGTCATCTTCAGATTCAGCCGTCAGTTCACCGGGCTGCAGGTCTTTAATCTTTGCGAGGCGCAACCAGTCAACGTCTGAAAGCGGATTGGCATAGGGGTCACCGGTTCCGGTGTAAACCCAGAGAGTGGTACCGGCACCTTTTGTTGGCGCCAGCGGGTTTGGTGTGGCCATAGGATCCTCACATTACATAGCTGATTGAATAACTGAGATCGGCTGACCCCCACATCATCACTTCCTCATCTCGCTGATAGTCATAGCCATTTGCATTCATCAGTTCGATTAGGGGCAGCAATTCTGGGATATCAGCCAGAGCGGGGTACACTTTTTCTTCCATCCAGGCATCCAGAGCTGAATCGGTCTCTTTTGCCTTCAAAAAGACCTCGATATGCAGCAGTGCAGTCCACATATCTTCATCCACGCTATCTTCTGAAGCTCTCGCGTCTGTCAGATAGACGGCTACAGCAGGCAAATCTTCTTCTTCCAGAAATCCCGGACGGCCGTCGAACCAGGTTATTTGCTCTGTAATACTGCGTTTCAGGGCCGTCAGAACGGCGGCCCGTATCTGCGGGTGTTTCATCGTTTGAGTATCAACCTCAGTTGGTTTTGCAGGTTCTGGCGCATAACTGCTGGCATGTTTTCGTCCATCAGCCGGGGTAGCTCCGCACGGAAGGCCTCTGTAAGGGGAACAGCCAGTGGAATGCTGACCACTTCAATGGGGTAGCGGTTCTTGGTGGTGCGTCGCAGCACATGCCATCGACCATTTGCCAGTTGCTGGATAAAAGCGCCTGGAAAACGAAACGGGCCTATTCTGAGCACACTGTTTGCACCCGACTTATCCCGTTTTCTGCGGGACAGACGAACACTGGCGGGACCGAGTTTTATGGCGGGGAGATTTCCCCGGTTCACCCGAATAAGTGCGCGTGGTTTACTGACGGTAGCCCGCCGTAACCGGGCACGTTGCTTAACCAGTTTTCGAGGTACACGCGTCGATTTTGAAACGACAGAAACGCTTCGGTTGATGGCCTGCCCGGCAATACGGTTAACCGACTGGGCAGAGGCACGTGGTACGGCCGTTTTGCTGATGCTGTTGAGGTTTGCGATAGCCTGCTCGAGGCCTTTGATCGACATAGCCCCTCCTACTCAATGAAGATACGAGGTTTCCCGTTAAACAGTTCATGACGTGTGACGGTCCAGTTTTTGCCTTCCCAAACCACTTCATCGTTTCGCCGCGGGGTATATTCTCCACTGAATACCACCAGAGACCGTAAATTCCCTGATAACGGCCCCATCTCTTCAAGCAACTCAGCAGAGATAACGTCGTATGTGATTCCGTTAATCAGAGCCGTTTTCCCCATCTTTTTTATGGTGGCCGCGTCCATGCGAGCCGCCATCCGATCAAAGGGATTAGACATTAATCTTTACTTCAACAACGGTGGTGTTTGCCGGTGCATCTTCCCAGGCGATGCCTGCGGCAACGGCATCCGTTTCATCGGTCTGGATTTTGCCGTCCTTCAGATACACCTGCGCCCCGGCAGTAACCGCATCTGCGGATACTTTTGGCAAGAGGAAAACACCCTCAGTAAAACCGTCCCCGGTATCGCCAGCCGGGATATCGGTAATTGCCACCGCGATAAGTTTTCCAACAACAACCGGGTCGCCGCTCTGAATATCGGTTGCACCACTGTTTACCAGCGGGATCGTTTTCCCGTCCTGCGCATAGTTCTTAGCCATAACTTCTCCATTCAGCCCCATGTGGGGCTGGTTTCAGGTATAAAAAAAGCCCTTACGGGCATCTGTTTGTCAGGACTGTTTTTTACTGACCAGTGGATTTGGTCATGCCGCGATGGTCCAGCGCCGCCACACCGGCATCAATACGCACTTTCGTGGCGATACCATCAGTGGTGAAGCCTTCCTGCTGATCGATGTAAGGCGTATCGACACCGTTGAGATAAGCGACCTCGATGGTGTCGGTGCCCTTCGCGGCGGCCAGATACCAGGCTTTCGCATCCGCTTCATCCAGACGCGGTTCAGCGATGACCTCTGCAAAGTTTTGGATCGGGTTAACGATGCCGGCATTAATATCAGCACCTTTAACACTGGCCGACTTGATAGTCTGATTCGCCAGGGTTTCCAGAGCTACAGGCACCAGCATGTAGGCTGGGCGGATATTCAGGGTACGCTCACCTTCCTTTTGCAGGCGCATCAGCTTGCGCGCTTCGTCCAGGCTGGCCACAGAAATTGCGCCCGCGCTCAGGTTCTTGTGATCGGCATGGAACAGCGGTTTGCCGTCGGAGAGCTTCGGGTTTTTGGTCAGGATGGCATAAACCAGATCGCCAATCGTTGCTTTCGCCGCGCGCCCCATCTTCATCGGCACGTCGGTGAGCTGGTTCAGATCGTCGTTAATGATCGCCTGGCGGGTAACAGAGAAAATTTCACCATAAGTGGCAAGCGCGATGGTTTCGCCTTTATCACTGGTAGTGACGTACTTGTACTCCGCCCCCTCGCGAACCTGTCTCAGAGAAGGGAAACCACCCATACCGACACGATGCGCCGTTTTGAAGTCTGACAGCTGGCCTTTTTTGGTCCACAGTTCGAAGGTTTCCTGGGATTCTTCCCAGCCCTGAAGCAGCGCTTTGTTCGCCACATCCAGCAGAATATTGCCAAAGTCAGAGGTGCTGTGCGTCAGCGCCAGGCCAACCATTTGCATCGGATTGTAGCTGGATACACCGATACCTTTTTCTGTCAGGGCCATGCGCGCATACTCGCGCAGCGTCATACCGTTATAAACGTTATCCCGCTCCTGGCCTTCAAAACCGGCACGCGCCATCAGCGCCTGGCGAATACCATCCGCAACGAAATTACCGTTGCCCGCATAAATATGCTGTTGTGTGGTTTTGTTGGATGGCGTGGCCGTTTTACCGAGCTCTGCCAGCAGCAAATCTTTCGCCTTATCAACGGAACAATCAGGGTCGGCCACGCACTGATTTTGCAGTTCCATGTGTTTATTACCGAACATGGCAAAGAGATCACCGATGGCGTTAACACGGGCTTTCTGCTCAGCCATCACCTGCGCGCGGATCGCATTTTCATCCGGCGCCGGGTCAGTTTTTGCCTGCGGTGCCTGAGGCTGGGTAATAACCGGGTCACGCTGGGTAGTATTGCGCGGCGGGGTGAGCATGTTGCGAATGCTTTTTGGCATTTTTTCAAATTCCTCAATACGTTTTGAATGGATACAGGCCATAGCCTGCAGGGATGGAGTCACCTGGTCGGCAAAACCCAGTTCAAGGCACTCGCTGCCGCTCATCCAGGTTTCGTCTTCCAGCATTGCCGCAATTTCTTCGGTGGATTTTCCGGTTTTTTGCGCGTAAGCCGGGATAAGAACGGATTCAACCTTGTCGAGAAGATCCGCATAGTCGCGCATATCGGTCGCATCACCACCAGCAAACCCCCATGGCTTATGGATCATTATGCAATGCTATGAAAATAACTCTCTGAACTTAATGACCTTTTAGTTTACAATTCTCACTTAAAACGGGAACTGCTAAACACCTTGCTATACACAAGCCCCCATTTTCATTAACTCAGCGGACTTAAAAATGACAAAGTCTAGATTTAAAATTCCTTCATTTATTGCGCCTACAATACAATTCATATTAGCGCTCGCAACTTTTATTCTTAGTGTAACCTTCAGCCTTGAGCAAAATAGAATATCAAAACTTCAATACTCACCGGTTTTCATTTTAAACATTGAGCAACTTTACCGGAAGGATTACACACCAACACAATCAGAAAAATTTGATATATTCAACGAGGGTTATTCCATAAACAATTATAACTACAAACTACATTCAATCATGAATGTAGAATATACCCTCAATAACAAATCATATGAAAAAAAATTCTATGTTGATTATTTCTCTGTGAAATCAAAAAAGTCCGGAGGAAAAGATCGCATGTCAGGGGGTATAGGTGAAAACAACATCCTATTATTCAGCAATTTAAAAAAGGAAATCATTAAAAACCTTAATGATAAAGGTATCAATCTAATAAATATTGAACTTAATCATTATTCTGACATCAGTTACTCTGATACAGAACTCAACGAAAATCACGTCTACTTCGCAGATTCTGAACGTATAGCAAAAGATATTTATGAAAATTATTTAGCTGGGATTGATACATACTATACAATTTCACTCTACAGCCCAAACATAGATGATATCATATCAAGAACCTTACGAAGCAAATAGTTAAATATTGATTATATGCAACTCTAGGATTGCGAGTTGCATATGAATTATCAGAACTGTTCCTCAACATAAATGCCAGCTGATATAATTGCACCGCCAATTCTACGCTTACCGTAAAGTAGTGGAACTGGATAACCTTGTGCAGCCGTATTTGTTACCCCACCAAAAGCATAGCTTGCCTGGTTATCTGAGGACTGCTTACTCGCCAACCCAGTTGCCTGCGGGGATAACATTTGAACGACGCCCCCTAAAGTCATTGATGCGCCAGCAGCAAACATCATATTGCTGGCAGCTATGCTCAGTCCTGGCATCCAGATAGATGCAATCACCAGCACCGCGCCCAGAATTGTCTGTACTAAACCCGCCTTCTTGCTCCCAATCACTACGGGCACAATACGAATTTCTCTGCCCACATTAGGGAAATTGAGATCCTGTTCGCCAATGTTCCGCTCACCGACATAAACCGCGTAGGTTAGCCCTCTGGATTTACTACTGTTCAGATATTTTTCGAATCCAGGGATGGTGGCATTCAAGGCCCTGACAGCTTCTCTTGTATCCCTGATAACACGTTGATGTATTTTGCCAAACAGCTTACTGATGTAGCCCCCTGAAACACCAGACAGTAGCTGTATCTCCAGATAAGAGATAGGCTTGAATATATGTCTAACACTAACACCAATTTTGAGATGACCGGGATCCTGTTAGGGCAAGAAGTCCGTAAACGTAAAACTCCTCAGGAGAAGATCGCCATTATCCAGCAGACGATGGAGCCGGGTATGAATGTCTCCCATGTCGCCCGCCTGCATGGTATCCAGCCCAGCCTGCTGTTTAAGTGGAAGAAGCAATATCAGGAAGGCAGCCTCACCGCCGTTGCGGCTGGAGAGGAAGTCGTTCCTGCTTCTGAGCTTACTGCTGCTCTGAAGCAGGTCCGGGAGCTTCAGCGCCTTCTGGGCAAGAAGACGATGGAAGTTGAGATCCTGAAAGAAGCCGTGGAGTACGGTCAGTCGCGAAAATGGATAGCGCACGCGCCCTTGTTGCCAAAGGACGGGGAATAGCCATGGTCAGCCGGACCATGGGCGTGTCGCGTGCGCAACTGTCACTGCGGATTAACCGTTCTGCCGACTGGCAGGACAGGCGCTGTAACCGGCGTAATGAAGAAGCAGACGCAGAAATACTGTCGGCTATCCTCAACATTATCAGCGATATGCCGAGTTATGGTTATCGACGCGTGTGGGGCATCCTGCGCAAGCAACGTCGCACAGAGGGACAGCCACCTGTGAATGCCAAACGGCTTTACAGGATAATGAGCGAGCATAACCTGTTGTTGTTGCATCACAAACCAGAGCGACCGAAGCGTGAACATAAGGGCAAGATAGCGGTGGCAGAAAGCGATATGCGCTGGTGTTCAGATGGCTTCGAGTTCGGCTGCGACAACGGCGAAAAACTGCGGGTAACGTTCGCGCTGGACTGCTGCGACCGTGAGGCCATAGACTGGGCAGCAAGCACGGGAGGCTATGACAGTTCGACCGTGCAGGATGTGATGCTGAGGTCGGTGGAAAAGCGCTTCGGCGACAGGCTGCCCGACACAGCGGTGCAGTGGCTGACGGACAACGGTTCAGCATATACCGCGCATGAAACGCGGAGGTTCGCCAAAGAGCTGAATCTGGAGCCATGTACAACAGCGGTGAGCAGCCCGCAGAGCAATGGCATGGCCGAACGGTTCGTGAAGACGATGAAGGAAGACTATATCGCGTTCATGCCGAAACCGGATGTGAGAACAGCCCTGCGAAACCTTGCAGCGGCGTTCACGCATTACAATGAAAATCACCCGCATAGTGCGCTGGGATATCACTCTCCGAGAGAATACCGGCGGCAGCGGGCATCGTTAACTTAAGATACAAAAGCTGTCCGGAAATGGCGGGTCAAGATCATGCCAAACAGCTTACCAAGAACGCCGCTTAGCTTAATGGTCGTCATTACTTCAGTGTTCTGCATTCTGGCTTCCCCCGGTGGAATAGATTGCCGATAAGGCTGATTTCAAGTCGTATAGCTTTCTCTTACAACTGCTGCCTGGTGCCGGTTGAATATCTTGCAAGCGCTTTGATACAGTCTGACGGTGCATCCCCGTCACGCCAGCCAGTTCGGTAATCGTTAACTGTATTTGTCTCATCGTTACCCCCAAAGATGATGAACAAAAAAAATACAATCCATCATCTTTTCTGTTTTCCGTCATTTTCATGCATTTATAATCAAACAGTTAGCACATGATGATGATGACCATAGAATTCAAAAACGAGCCGTTTCCCGCGATGCCGCCGCCCCGTGGCAGGCATCCCCGCCGGGAGTACCTTTTAAAAAAGGGCAGCATCTGCCGCCCTCCAGTCGTCATGCCGCCCCGCTCGACTTCACCATGCCCCGATAATCCAGCGCCGCCACGCCAGCATCGATACGCACCTTCCATGCAATACCGTCCACGGTGAAGCCCTCCTGCTGCTCCAGATATGGCACATCCATTCCATCCAGATAAGCCACCTCGATGGTGTCGGTTCCTTGCGCTGCAGTGACGTACCACTCTTTGTTATTGGCCTTGTCCAGACGCGGCTCAACCACTACCTGCGCCATATCCTTCACGACGTTAATAATGCCGGGGTTTTGATTCATCGAGCCACTCTGGTCTACAGGGAACAGTGAGGAGGAGGACAGCACGGCGCGATTTGCCAGCCCTTCCAACGCCGCCGGTACGAGAATATAGGCAGGAATGACGTTGATAGGGTCGCCGTTCGCATCCTGCTGCAGGCGCATGGCCTTCCGGGCTTCATTGAGTCCGTCTGTATCCATCCCTTTAGCGATGAGGTTTTTATGATCTGCATGGAACAGTGCTTTGCCATCCGTGAATTTACTGTTGGCAGTCAGCTGTAGATAGACCAGATTGCCGACCGTACGCGCGGCAGCACGCCCCATCGCCTGTGGGATAGTTGAAAGTTGGCTCAAATCATCGTTGATGATTGCCTGACGAGTAATGGAGAAGATATTGCCATAGGTAGCCAGGGCGATCGGCACACCACTGTCGCTGGTTGTGACGTATTTATACTCCGCACCTTCCGGAACCTTAGCAAGTTCAGAGAAGCCGTTCAGTCCCACACGCTTGGCTTCATGGAAGTTGGATAGAGAACCGGTTTTCGTCCACTGCTGGAAAGTTTCACCGCTGCTCTGCCAGCCAGTCAGCACGGACTTTTCAGCGCCACCAGCAAGGATATGAGCGAAATCACTGGTGCTGTGAGTGAAGGCCAGATTCACAATCTGCGAGCGGTTACCGAAACCACTGACGCTGATACCTCGATCCACCAGCGATGCCTGCGCCATTTCAAACAGGCTCATCATGGCATAAGGGTTTCCCCGTTCGGCGCGTTCGTGGCCCAGACGGGCAAAAAGCCCCTGGCGGATAGCATCACCGGTAATGTTGCCATTACCTGCATATATGTGAGCATCCGTGGTTTTGTTCGACGGTGTCGCAATCTTACCCAAAGATGCCAGGAGCATGTCTTTCGCTTTTTCCGGTGTGCAGTCCACATCCTCCAGACACTGCATTTTCAGGGCATCATGTTTTCCGCCGAACATAGCAAACAGGTCTTTAATTCCATTGATGCGATTTTGTTCCGGTACCGCATTATTTGTGGAGCCTTTGGGACTGGTGATCATCCCTTTAATATCTTTTGGCATATGCTCAAAATCCTCAATTCGTTTTGACTCAATACAGGCCATTGCACTGACAGCGGGTAACAATTCGTCAGCAAAACCCTGCGCCACACATTCACGGCCATCCATCCATGTTTCATCCTCCAGCATTTCCGCCAGTGATTCGGCTGATTTACCCGTTTTGCGTGCATATGCCGGGATCAAGACACTTTCGACTTTATCCAGAAGTTCGGCATAGTCGCGCATGTCGTTGGCGTTCCCACCAGAGATTCCCCACGGTTTGTGAATCATCATGAGCGCGTTTTCAGGCATAACGATACGGTCGCCAGCCATTGCAATAACTGACGCCATAGAAGCGGCCAGACCGTCGATCTGCACGGTGACTTTTGCCGGATGTTTATTCAGGAGGTTATAGATAGCGATGCCGTCGAAGACATCGCCACCTGGGGAGTGAATGTGAAGGTTAATATGTGAGATATCGCCCAGAGTTTTCAGATCCTCGGAAAACTGCTGGGCAGTGATACCCCACCCACCGATCTCCTCGTAAATGCTGATATCAGCACTGTTACCGCTGCTGGCGGCTTTAATGGTGTACCAGCCTTTCATTTGACACCTTCCGTAACTGAAAAGCCGCTTTCATCAAGCCAGGCATTAACAGCGTGCCGAACAATCTGCGCAACCCCGGGTAATGGCTTCCCGGGGTGAGCTTTCAAATGATCAAGGCGGTACTGCTTAAGTCGTAAAACGGTCTGCGCGTCCAGATGTACAGAGCCGCCTTTGGTCTCGCTAGGGTTTAAAGTGTTAATGTCACTCATGGTGTCCTCTACTGTATAAGTAAACAGGACTCAATGATTGATCACTAAAAGTGGTAAGTAAAACAATATCTATCATAAAAATAGATTAATTGATTTTAAATGCAAAAAAAACGGGTTTTCCCGGCAGTACGAAATTGATTCTAGGGAGTAAAAAACCCAGCCGAGGCTGGGTTTACTTAGCGGTCTTTTCAGCTGCAAATACTGCAGAGAGGGATGACAAAAACTTTACCACGTTTAGGGTAAATGATTTTGCCGGAAGGGTCTTTCTTGTTAGCCCGAAAGATGACTTCACAAGAATTACCACAGCGTGGACAGTAACCAGTTGCCATGACGTTTATCCTGTTCGTATACACAGCTGTAATCCTATCCAGCCTTGTGTATGCCCCGGTTAACCGCTATTCTTAAGTTTCGACGCATAAGAGTTACAGTTAACCTGTGCTCTGGAAGAAATTCCGTTTTCTTCCCCCTAAAGCCCTGCATAACAGCAGGGCTTTTTTGTTTAGTCATTTGCCGGCTGAGAGACTGCAAACGACTCAATGATTGTGCTAATCCTTTTCGCCTCATCTTTGGTCAAATCGCGAGGCAAATTACCGACAATGACGGTGAGATCATCCCGAAGGGGGATCGGCAGATCAAAGGTCTTTACTAAGAATTTATTCGAGATCACTAAAGACGGAGCGTACTTAACAGGCGATCTGCGCTGCTTCACGGTCACATCTTCACCTTTCTCATGTGCAATAAATTTTGTCACAGCTCCGTTAAAGCGGCTGATGTACGATTTCTGGGTATCTTCAGCAATACCATTCGCCATAACGTAGGTGTTAATGATGCTGTTTGTATCCCACGTATCCGCAGTTGCGGTCTCCGAGATGTAATCCTTTACCAGATAGCAAACGCTACGCACGTTGCCAGCGGTATTTGGAGAAGCACCAGTAATCTCAACATACTGATCAATAAAGTTGTAAAAGTTAGCCTTGGACAAGTCCATAACTCTAACCTCCTAATGCAAGTGTAGCTCGTCATATGATCATAATGGCACAAACCCTCCTCCCTCGCAAGATCACAACACGCAAGATCTTTAAAGATCGATAGGATTGGAAAAGCATTGTGAGTTGGAGTGATGTGAAGTGAATTGAAGTTAATAGCAATGATGCATAATGATAGGGTAAACCGCAAAGTATGCATTGTATGGTAAGGGATGTTTCGCATTAGCTTTATTGCATGTCTACCATCGCGCATTTCTTGCCGCACTTTTCCCCCCGCGCACCTAGGTGCGCAATCCAACATGCACCGTATAGCCATGAATACCAGTAATGGCGCGGGTTTGCGGATGATTAATGTCAATCCGCGCACTTTCTTCGTATATACATGGGAAAAGTGCGGCAAATGTATGTTTTATGAGTATTTCGCGCATCGCGCGCATTTCTTGCCGCACTTTTCGGGTTAAATTATCGTGATATCTCCTGAATCATCGATAAAGATAATATTTTCCCTAACGAGTTTATCCAGCCAGCGTTTAAAGCCTTTGCGGCCGTTCTCTCCAAACAAAGTGGTAATATCATCACGTATAACAGAGACATTACACGGTTCACCTTTGGCTTTTCGGCTCCGGATTGACTGCCATAGTGCAGCGTGGTTCCCGGTCAGGTGCTTGATATCAGCCAGTTCCGGATCAGGTTCTCGCGCCTCTCGTGGCAGGTCCTGCACCACCAGCGACGAAATCAGTTCGCCATCGCGATCAGTAAACAGTTCCACCGTGCGCAAATCGAATGCTGCCTGTTTTGGCTCCTCCGCATCTTTCATCTTTGTGCAGGTCAGGATTATCGCCCCACCATCACCCTCGCGCCGGACATTGAACTCAGCATCGAGCGCAGCCCTGAAAGCACTGGAACCACGTGCACCTTTGGTATCGTCTTTTCCTGAATGATGCACCACCAGCAACGTGGCGCCAGTCTCACGCTTGATGACGTCGCAGCCTTCGATAAACGCCCCCATATCACGAGCATCGTTTTCATCGTTACCACCGAAGCACCGCGCTAAAGTATCTACGACAATCAGGCGAACCGGCTGTCCCGTTCTGGACTTAACATCACGCGCAGCTTTGATCATCTCCTGCATTTCCTCACGGCGAACCGGGAAAACCGGACGGTTTACCAGATACAGATTATTCAGTTTCACACCGTGTCTTTTCTCCCACGCCTTTATTCGCCGCGGGACGCCAATGCCACCTTCACCCACTACGTACATCACAGCTCCGGCTGATACCGACTTCCCAGCCCACTTCATCCCGGCTGCAACGTGGCAAGCCCAGGACACCGCCAGAAAACTTTTATACGAACCGCTCGGGCCGTAGATACTGCTCAGGCTGTTAGCGGGAAGGTAACTCTTTAACGTGTAATCCTGCTCCTGATCGTACCCATCAGAGCCCACGCTTAAAGGAAGACTGTGCCGCAATGACTCCTCCCCTATAGATACTTCAACCTGCTCGCGCAAACGGGAAAGATATTCCCTCCAGTCTTCTGGCTCATGGTCGGGAATGCCTTTATACAATTTGGCATCCTGCACGCCAGCCACCGCCAGCTTTTCAGCAATGTGATTAATCTGGATAGGCTTTATATTCCCGGCCAAGTAAATCCGCACAGCATGACGGCCATCATCCACAATGCGCAGGTTATCCAACTCAGCCAGTTGTTTTGGCCCAAGGTAAACTGGAGGAGTGGTATCTTCGGCAATCTGTTTACCAAGCCCCTCTTCCCAACCCTTCGCATGGGCGTATGCTTCTGACCCGGCAAAAATAACTGCCTCCGTGAATTTTTCTTTTGGCAGGAGTTTCAGATTCGGTGCATTTTTCATTTCAGCCCCTTATCCCATCCGTCAGATCCAACACTCAGCGGCAGGGCTGAACGCAGCTCAGCAATTTTTTTACGCCCATTTTCTTTCGCTTCCGCCTGGCTTTTCTCCGTTTCCTCCGGAAGGTACTTAAATTCACCCGTGAACCGGTATTCAGAGCAAATGCATTCGCTGTCATACCCGTCGCGGATATATGTCACACGACCGAACGCCACGCACTTAACAGTGATTTTTTCACCGTAGTTATTTTTCCAGCGGCTGTGTGCCTCGATTTTTGGTTGAGCAACGCCCTCAGGCTGAACCTGATTGAATTTTTTAATCATGAAGTTATTCCTTGTCGGTAGCTGTTAAACCATATGCATCAGCAGCCTGACGAACTGCCTGGATAAAACCTTCCGGTGTGGCCACGATTTCATCCGAACGAAGGCGGCGCTCTGTAACCTGACCGTTTTTAACCGTCACCAGGACGCGTATCTCGTAATCAGCGGGTAAGTCGGACTTATCCATGGCGCACCTCCATTGGCACAGCTTCATTGCTGTAAGGATCGCTACCCAGGATGCTCCATAGGGTGCGATTCTCAGGATCCATAAACGATACTGAGAGCGGGCTTTCGGTCCGGATTTTGGCGGCAAAGGTTAACTCCCAGCCACAGAACTTTGCACGGGCAGTGTCTTCAGTATCTGCAACGGTGCGCAGAACTATCGGGAGACAAGAATGACCTCGCGGTGTGCCAAGGAATAGCCATGTAAATTTGGGGCGAGTTTGGGTATGCTGTATTCCAGCCATAGTCGTTACTCCAGTTAACGGTTGATGGTTAGACGCCCTACTGTGTTGCGAGCACTCTAGGGCGTTGTCTTATAATCCATTCACATGATAAGGTGTGTACCTATTTTTTGATACTATGCAATAGGTACACACATGTCAACATCTATTAAACGCGATAAACAACCGAAAGGGGGAGGCAAAGCCCCAGCATTTCAGATTCGAATTTCACCTGATTTAAAGCAACAAATTTCTGAGATTGCGGAAAAAGAAGGCGTTAGTCTAGGGAATTGGATCAAAGAATTGATTAGAAGTGAACTTAAAAAAAATGGAATCACTCCTAAAGGTTAACTATAAATTAAAAAGGAATTGATATGAACTCTGGGTTAAAGTTTAGTGAAATTAGTAAAGAACAATTCGACATTTATTTTTACGGTCGCTCCCCCTATCTGAAAACATTCTCGCAAGAAATTCGCTGGTTTAAATGTGAAGAAAATGACATAACATTATTATGTACCATTATAGTTTGTAATATTGACAATGATTATAACGCAATAGTTCTGGGAAGAGATTTAGATAAAAAATTCAGAGCTATAAATGTTTTAGCTTCATATGATTCAATGGATACTTTACTTGAAAATCTGAACGATAGCATTCCCAAAATGCTTTCTCAGCATCACAACGGCACGTTCATGCAAGGCGATGAATCAGCAAAACCTTTTTCTTTGTTTTTAAGTAAAGTGCCAGATGAAAAAAGAAACATTTATATAAAAATGCTACTCGAAGATCCACTACATTTCCCTGCCTACATTGTCCTTGAGGAGTTGGCATATTGGTTCAAAGACCCAGACGGAATATTTATTCGGGATTTCCAAAGTGATTCCTTCAACTCAAGATTATTTGAATTATATTTAAATGCCGTATTTTACGAACTCGACTTCGAGATGAACAGAGAATACAACCAACCTGATTTTTTACTCTCGAAATTCGGTGAAGTTATCTCTGTAGAGGCTGTAAGTATTGCTGAAACGGAAGATCCTCTTGAAAGAAAAGAAGTTAACCAAGAACAAATGGATGAGTTAAGAACGCATGTACTCAAGGTGATGCCTTTCAAGTTTGCAAGAAGTTTGTTAAAAAAGGTCCGGCATCGTCCTGAGCCAGAAAAAGTTCATTATTGGGAACTCGACCATACTAAAAATAAACCATTTATTATAGCCATGCAAGATTATTCAAAAAGAATGTCTATGGCGTTTTCAAGTGAGGCTCTACATAGTTATTTGTATGGTGTTGATATAGAGTCTGGTACATCGATTGAAAAACACATTGATGGTAATAGAGTTATAAAATCAAATTTTTTTGGATCTGAACAAAACAATTATGTGTCTGCAGTTTTACTAACTACTCAAGCTACCATACCAAAATTTAATCGTATGGGAATCCTTGCAGGTATAGAAGCAAAAGGATTTAAAATTCTCGTTAATGGTGTTAAAACAGACCAAGAGGCTAATCCTTTCCCTTTTACGGCAGATGTAAGCGATCCTAACTACCAAGAACCATGGTGTACAGCCGTCTATATGTATCATAATCCAAACGCTATTCACCCCGTTGACTATAGATTATTTCCAAATATGATACATGTCTTCCAAAAAGAAGATCATTTCGAAGAACTAGTCCCGAGAGACTATATAATTCAATCAACAACAATGATATTTAAAACAGAATAATCTCAGTTTTTTGGATAACTAAAGGATGATTAATGCGGATTATATTCCGCATTAATCGTTCTTAATCAGAGCCATTCCCCCCGAATCCAAGCTTGTACCTCAGAAAGTCGATATGCAACGGCTGACGGCCCAATTTTGATTCGCTTAGGAAATTTTCCTTCCTGTTCCATGCGCCAGCGCGTTGAGTTAGACAGCGTGGTCATAGCCCGGCATTCAGGTTCGCGAATCATTCTGTCAAGGTCAGGCATGTACTGGAGATCTTCTTTTTTCACTACGGATAACATAGCCATATCAGGCACTCCTTTTCTTAATTACTTTTACTGTATTTTCTTCACCCACCAGCCCATCAAGGTAGTCAACCCATCGGTCCAGTGCTTCTTGCTTTTGAGGGATATACTTGCTGCGGTTATAGATTCCGGCCACGCCCTTTATGGTATGCCCCAGCAGCTGCTCTACGACTATAAAATCAACGCCCATATCGTTAAGACTTGTCGAGAATGTTCGTCTCAAATCATGTAATGACCAGCGTTTTTCATGTTTCAGGGAGGTAAAGTTAGTGCATCCCATCGTGCTGACGGTTGAATCAGATTTAAGTTCGCCAATTATGTAGCCTCTCCTTTTAGTCTCTTCATGCAGGTTTACGATCCACTGGCGCATTTTTTGAGGAACGGGGCGAATAATCTCTTCGCCGTTTTTACTGTGCTCTTTAGGTACTGTCCAAATCCATTTATCGAAGTCCCACTCATCCCATGTTGATAAACGGGCCTCACTCAGCCTGCAACCAAACACAAGGCATAAAATCGCCATCCTTTTTTTGTAATTCATCACACGGGTTTTGCCTTTACCATGAAAGTACACTCCCCACAAATCGGCGACGTAGCTTTCCTCAAGTAGCCGCTCTCTCTTGTTCTGATACTTACCAATATCGCCAGGGCTTAAGTCGTCCAGCACATTACACCGCACATACTGGCGTACCCGGCAGTATTTGAAGATCTGCTTTAACTCAATCAGCATTGCAGCAGACTGAACCGGCGCGATTTTCTTTATGCGGTCGAAGCACTTGATCCAATCTGACAGACCGCATTTCTCGACAGGAAACCCGCCGATGTAAGGAAAAATGTATTTCTCATAACGGCGGTAGAGACGCACAGTCTCTTTGCGTTTTTCTCTGGCATAGTTATCAAACCAGTAATCGATAGCGTTCTTAACTGTCACTGGAGTGAAGAGGCTCTCTTTGGTGAGTTTATTCTCTATCCTTGGATCAAGTCCCTGTGACAGCCATCCCCGACACTCGTCCCTTTTCTCCCTGGCCTGTTTAAGGGTCATATCTGGATACTTGCCTAACGTCATCCAGACGGGGGCACTTTGTCGGCCTGAATGCCTAAAGAAAAAAACAAAGCTTACTGTGCCACTCGTGCTAACCCTGACAGACAGCCCCCGACCATCGGCAACCATCTTTTGACGCTTCTGCGGTTTACCATGTAAGGCTTTTAGCGCCTTGTCGCTTAACTTGTTCTCGCCAGCCATAAAACCTCATTCTGCAATACACATTGCAATACACACTTAGCTGCAACGCCGAAAAACAGTAGAAAAGCAATGCAAACAACATTCCTTTCTTCTTCATAGTTAACAATGAGTTAATGAATGAATCCGGTTCTTCATGCGTACCCATGAGGTAGTGTGAAGGATAATGGATCATCATCATCGTGTTTTCAGGCATGATGACCGGATTGCCTACCATCGCGATCACCGAGGCCATGGAGGCCGCCAGGCCGTCGATATGAACGGTAATCGCCGCACCGTGGTGCTTCAGCGCGTTATAGATAGCAATACCGTCGAAGACATCACCACCGGGTGAGTTGATGTGAAGGTTGATGTGGGTGATGTCACCAAGTGCCCGGAGATCATTGACGAACTGCTTCGCCGTTACGCCCCAGTACCCGATTTCGTCATAAATAAAAATGTCGGCCTCGCTGTTATTGCTGGCCTGCATGCGGAACCACGAATTACTTTTTGCGCTGGCTTTCGGACGGTGGCGCGCCCGGTTCTTTGGCTTCGGCACTGGTGCCTCCTTTATCATTGGCGGGGTCGGTGTCAAACACCAGGCCCTGTTCTCGGTTCTCATCAACCTCCGCTTTACGGCGTGACTTCACATCATCCGGGTTGCGACCGCTGGCACGGATCCAGTCGGATTCGGTGGCCGCACCGCCGCGGATTTGCGTTTTCCAGGCATTGGCTTCTTTAACGGGATCAATCCACGGCATAACGGGTCCCGAATAAACCGCGTTATACAGCGTGTCCATATCGATGCCTCTCGGCAGCTTGATTTCTCCGGCAGCAATAGCCATCTTCAGCCAGGCCCGGTACATTGGCCGGGTCACTGAACCGATGAACCAGTCCTGCAGAATCAGATATCCGTCGGTTGACTCGACAAGCTCCTGCCGCTGGGCACTGTATGTGCCATTGTAGTTTCTGGATGTACTGGAAAAACTGAGGCGACTGCCCGCAGATACCGCCCGCAGTTGTCCATTACGAAACGATTCGAGGTTAGGGTTCGGGCGATCGGATTTAATCATCCCGATTTCTTCCCCTGCCTGCAGTTCGTCATAGAGCATACCGGGCTGAATCATCAGCTCGCGGTCATCGCTGCTGGTATCTGAATCGAAACTCTGTCCGTCGCCTTTTTTGATGTACATGCCGAGTGCCGCAGCAATTCTTGCTGCAGTAAGCTCAGAGTCCTCATATTCTTTCAGCGCGCTCAAGCGCATCAGGACACCAGACAAAAGAGACGTTCCGCGGGTCTGGTGCAGGCGGCGGGTGAATTTGAGATGGAGCATGTTCTCAGCATCTATCTCTTTCGTATCGAACTGTCGCCCGGACACCGGCAGACTTTTATAGACCTGATATTTTTTAGGCCGTCCCCAGTTATCGACAAAAACGCCCTGATTAAGCTGGGTGGCTGCATCACTGTTCATCGGCACGAAATCAGGCTCCAGCGCTTCCAGCCAGAACGGCACGCCAGCGACCGGCTGAAGCCCATTTCCGGTACCGCTTACCAGCTGAGCAAAAACCTCGCCGTCCCGGAGCCACGTTCGCAGCATCAACCGCTCAAGCATGGGCCGGGTAAACTGGGTTGTGACATCGGGTCTTACGGACCATTCGCCCCACTTTCTGCGGATATCAGTGGCAAGCTTTTTGGCGATCTTCCCGTTACTCAGCATCGGATGTGGTTCAACTATGATGCCCTTCGCACCCACCACCCTTTCTTCCAGCTTGTCGAAAACGCCGATCACCAGATCGTGGTTGTTGTCCAGCCAGCGCGCCTGCTGCCTCAGTGAAACCGCCCCCATCTGGCTAAGCTGATCGGCTGAGCGATTTTCCTTCTGGGCTTTGTGGGTACGCGTTTGCTTTACCGCCTCATACGCCTTAATGACTGCACGGGCACGCAGGCGTGAGGCTTTCCAGCCTGGAGAAAACAGGCCAATCGCATCATCTAAAAGACTCATCCAAACCTCGCCAGCCTGTAGCCGGGTCGCCCGCGGCGTTTGTTATTGAGCGTTGCCAGTCGGCACTCCCATTCCTGACGGCCTTTTCTGATTTCCGACAGGTTTTCGAGCGTCATCTGCTGCCCGTTGAAAGTGATTGATTTCCCTTCCAGAACAGACAGCTCTGCAGCAGCGTAGCGGTCGATCATGTTTTGAATATCAGCTGGACTCACACCCAACCTCCTGACGAAGACCACGGATTAGCCTGTTCAGTTACGGGCTTCTCACGTTTTGGTTTTGATTTAGATTTCGGCGCAGGCGACGGGGATGGCACTTCGCCAGTTTCCGTCTGCGTGTCCTCGATCCACGTTTCCCGCCGTGCCCACTCAGGAGCTGACGGCCATTTAATTTTTTCGTATCCACTAAGGATGGCGAGCGCATCTGCATAAACGAGCAGGTCGAATGCTTCGTTTGCGCCCCGGCCGGGCTTACTCCACTTCCCTTCATTCGAGCGTTCCTCATATGTCAGTTCGTCATAGAACCAGCTGCCCAGCCAGGCGGGGAAATGCACATAGCCAGGGCCGGGTGAATCACGCCACAGCGCATTGTTCACCCGGTCTTTAAGGGCATCGGTCTGGAGAAGATAAAGAGGCACATCCCCGGTCGCCTGTGCGCGGCGTGTTGATCTGCCGGTGTTGTCGGGAAACGTTCGCTGGATAAGTTTGCTGCGACGAACACTGTCACCTTTGAAGAGATAGATACGCTTACCCAGCCCCTCCCGGCGGCATCTGCGCCAGAACTTGTAGGCATTATCCGTCACACCGTCCTCGCCCCCGGAGTCCACGGCCATCGACATAAGCCGCATGCCCTTTGACGGGTCAGATGCCAGAGGCCACGTTTTCTCAAAGACGTCAGTGAGCAAAAGATCCCAGTCCTCCGGATAGCTTGCCGGATCAACCTGAATACTTTCCCCGTTGCCGTCACAGCGCAGCGAATACCGTATGTTGTAACGGTCAACTATCCAGCGCTCACCCATACTTCCGTAACCCGTAACCTGCACTACAAATCGCCGGTCACGCCCGGCCTGCACGTCCACGGTCGCGGTGAGAAACTGCACGCCGTCCGGTACCGAACGTTTTAGAACATCCTCGGCACGCTGCTCGAGCAATTCACTTTTACGCTGCTCGAGGCTTGCCCGCGGCAGATAGGGTCTGCCGAAATCGGTGTTGATCACCGTTTTCAGGGTTTCTTCGCTGCGTGTGGATTCGTATTCCTGCTCGGCGGTCAGGTACTTATAAATAAGTTGCGCCCAGGTCTGGTATGCAGCTGCCGGACCTTCCATCCAGAAGGAGGCGATACGGGAACGACGGCCATCACCACTTACCTGACCTTTACGGTCGATACTCTGCCCATCCCTCAGCCAGACACATTTCATGTTCAGCGCACGCTTCATGTCCGGTGTGATCCTGCCTTTACAGGCCGGGCACTGTAGAAACGCGGCTTCACTGGCCAGCACGGGATCGCTGCTGTCGCGGTACCCGGTCATATTGTCCATTTCCGGCTGGAAATACTCCCCACAATGCGGGCATGGCCAGTAAAGGCGGCGGCGGTCGCCACGGTTATAGAGTGATAAAATTCCGGTAGTTGGAGGGGCTTCATGAGGCGTGGTTCGCCGCCATTTTGTGTCTCTGATATCCCTGCCGGGTGAACTCTCAACCAGCGTCATCCCGGAGGACATAAATGTCGTGGTACGTTTCGACGCCAGTGAAAAAGCGTCGCCCTCCCCGTCGATATCTTCAGGAAAGCGGTCGTAATCCGTCAGCGCCACACTTTTATAGTCAGAGGACGACATAATATTGACGGATGGCCAGCCGAGCTTCAGATAGTTACCGGCGCGGAATGTACGATCGTAGACGTTATTATCGTTACGCCTCGGACTTAACCGGTTTTTAACTTCAGGGCTGCAGCGAAAAGTACGGTCCAGACGTTTTTTTGAATGCTCGCGCGCCTTTTCCTCTGATACCTGAATGACGAGCATATCTGCCGGATCGCAGACGATGTTATAGACAATCCAGCCGTCAATCAGCCCGATGGTTTTACCCGTTCGCGCCGGGCCAACAAACACAACCGCATCGTATTCACGCGAGGCTAGGCAATTCATCGGCTCAATCACATAAGGTGCAAGATCCGGGTCCCATGGAACGGAGTTTCCTGCCCCCATTGGCACGCGCATATATGTACCGACCGCATCGGCCACCGGCATACGACGCGGGGCACGTAAAATACCGGAAACATCGCGGCGGATGCCCCTGGCGGATGCCCGCTTTGCCATCAGTCCTCCTCTGGCTCTTCCTCCTCTGTTTCAGCGTCCTTCACCCTCTCCGCCATCTGGTCGCGCAGGTCATCGATAACGTTTTGTACGCGGGAAACCGCAGTCGGCGTTAATGCGCAGTCGCGTTCAAGTATGTCAGGGAGAGTTTCAAGTACCATGACGACGGCTTTCGCCATCAATGAGAATTCACGCGCCACTTCATCAGCGGGTATTAACTGCCCCGTATCTTGTTCAAACTTCAGCCTCTCGTTCTCTGCTTTCCAGTGAGCGAGCCTGTCGGATGGATCCATATCGTCGATATTCGTCGATACGGTGGGGATCATCAGTTCGGTCAGAATGTCTGTAACCAGATAGAGCTTTAATTTGCTGTTGCTGCCTGGCGCAGGTTCGACATTTTTCAACCTCGCGGCAACCGTCTGACGGTGTACGCCGGTTATCCCGGCAAGCTGGTTGATATTCAGTTTTAATGCGGCGATTTCCTGGTCCATGATGGTGAACACTTTTTAAACGATTCGACATCTTGCGAAAACGGCTTTTAAACAAATCAAAGGCCTGCATAAATGATGATGATGACCCTAGATCGCAAAAACTAGCCGTTTTCCGCGCGCCAGCCGCCCCGTGGCAGGCCACCCCACCGGGAGGACCCATCAAATGATAATGATTATCACCTGCACCTATGAGAAGGCATTTCTTTAGACGTCTAAACGTCTATTGCTTCTCGTAAGCGCTGACCATATTGCGATGCGCATAAAAAAGCCACCAGCGGATGCCAGTGGCTTGGGTGTGGCAATCAGGAATGGATTCGAACCATTGAGCCAGAAGATATTGGTCGTCTGCACCATCCTCCAGCTTATAGCAGCGTCACGCTTCGTCCGGATCGGTATTTTCCGACATCTCGCGCACCTGATTAATGTGTTTCGACATTATCACAGGCACTCAGTGAATGCCTGCTTGAATGCCTATCCCTTTGAAGGGATATTTAGTGCTTTATCCCATGGAGGGGATATTGCCATTACTATGAGCCTACCCATGGTTATGACGATAAAACCACCCAAGATAGCTACTGTTTGTATATCAGGGTGTTGCTTTGTATTAGCCCTGGTTAAGGTAAACATTCAGCCCGTCAGTGGTTGGACACTGGCGCACTCTGTCGCGGGGGGATGGCTGATTACCTCCGAAAAGGAAAATACCCATGGGTTCCATGTCAGAACTGGAAAAAGCAGTTGCAGATTTACAACGTGAATTAAAGATTGAAAAAGCCACCAATAAACTGGTTTTTTCTTTGATTATTGAAGCTGTTAACAAGCTGTCACCAAAACAGAATGTTGGGGACGTTCTGATGGAAGTACTGAAGGAGGTTACACCGCCTGAAATTTCATCTGCCCCAGATGCTCACGAAGCGATTAAGAGAGTTGAGAAAATAATTCAGAAGAAGCAACCGCGTTCGTAACTTCCTGAATTAAATCGTCAGCGGCTCGGTGCTGAGCCGCATTCACAATCTGATCGATTACAGTTTTCGCGTGAGTTTCAGCGCGCTGCTTGTAACCTTCAAGAGTAAAGTCTGCCGTAATGTCTTCACGATAAGGTACAGTCAGCATTGTTTTCTTATCGATTTGTACTTTGACGTCTCCGCCAATAGCCTCAACCGTTTTACAGTCCAGTCCCTCTGCTGAAGAGTAACCATTAATTTTTAAGCTAAACGATTTTTCAGTCGGGAACTCAACCTCATACGAAATCATAAGAACTCCTGTTATTTATGGCGCCACCAGGCATTTTCTTTGCCGATGCCATCAGTTTTGAAAACGGTATGTACCAGAGGGCCGGTGACCAACCTGTCAGCGAATGACTGCGCAACAATGCCGAACGCCATCATGTCACCCACCGCGGCGCCAGCCTGTTCTTTCTTCCAGAACCGATAACTTTCTATCCTGTAGTAAAGACGGATGATGCCGTGAGCGAATGCCATGACATCAGCGCGGGTGCCACCCAGCAGACCAGCGTTAAGCATCACATCGCTGCGGTGCGATTCAATGAATTCCTGATAGATACGCTCAGGATGATTCTGTTTCGCCCAAGTATCGGCGTAGGTCTTCGGTTCAGAACCGACATAAACCTTGCCGGGCTGCATTTCTTCCCATGGCGCGCGAAGCATTTCGACATCGGTACCATCTGTACACCAGACGAACCGGTATTCAGGGTGTTCTCGCAGGTGCTGCCAGATGTGCAGCCAGCGACGGAAGTAGACATTCATCTTCACGTCAGGTACGAGATACAGCTCAACATCTGCCGGGGCCGTCAGTAATTCATCCACCAGCGCTATACGACCACACTGGCGAAGCGAGGCTGCCCATTTGCTCAGCATGTCAGGCGAGGCCGACATTTTTGTGCCGCGCTGCGGGTCAGGCTGACTGGTAAGCAGCGTTGTGATAACTACATCGCGCTGCTGACGGTATTCAACGTAACCAGTAAACCCGGAATCACGCCGTTCGTTGTGGATCTTCACGTTACGTTCCACCAGCGCCTGTCGGTCGGGGCGCGGTACCGAACGCTCTACGGCTTCATGCTCATCGAGAGAATGGATTAGCTTTTCTGAACCGACCACATCACCGTAAGCCCACGTCGTCAGGCCAGCGTTATGGATACGTAGCGCGAGGTCACTGTGTTCGTACATGCCGCGACCGTATACCGGATCGAAACCACCAAACTTCTCGATAGCGCTGCGGTGGTAATACAGCATCACGCCACGCTGCCCGGTGTAAGCGATGTGCTTATCATCCCGGTACAGGACCGCCATATCCTTCAGCTTATTCGTCCCTGCCAGATCGAGAAACTGGTAAGCAAGGTGCGGTTCGGGTGATTCGATGTATGGCAGGTGCCAGTTATCGGCGATCGGATAAGCATCATCATCCCATAAAAAGATATGCTCACACCCGGCGTCCATCAGCGCGGTTAAACTGGCGTTCTTCGAAGCAACAATGCCGAGTGATGTTTCATGGCGAAGCAGCTGCATGCAGTCAGGTACTACTACGACAGGTTTTGAACCATCATCGACCACCACCACCAGCGCACCAGCTGGCAGATGCTTCTGGTGCTGCTCAATAGCACGCTTTAAAACGTCCGCCCGGTTGTGGGTTGTAATCGCAATGCCAATCCGCGCTGAAATTACGCAGGCGGGTGCATACGGGACACCATCAATCGTGACCTCCATATTAACCCCATTGAATAATGTTTATTGAAACGCTAAGTTCAATGCACTTATCTTTGATGAATGGTGAATGAAATGGATCTTGTTCCATCCCGGAAAGAGTTAAACAGGGCTAAACGTTGTATTGAACGCATGAGATCGGCAACATCCTACGATGAATATGATGAGGCATGGAGCGATTTTCTAAGTCGAATTGAAAATGTTTTCAGCAGAATCAAGGTTGCAGCTGAAACTCATAAAAAGTATCCATCGTTCTCATCTAGAACGAATCACCTTCGGGCTACAGATAGTTTGCTTGTCTATCTCAAACAGGCGCGCAATTCAGTCCATCATGGAATTGCAGATACGTCCAAATATGTTACTGGCGGATTCGGCATTAATCCTGTTGCACCAGGTGGGAGCGTTCACATCAAGTCGTTAACTTTTGATAAGAACGGTAATATTAATATTATAGCCGGGTCGCCTATTAAAGTTAACGTAATACCTAGTTCGGTAGAAGCAATACCATGTCGAAACAGAGGCGTTACATACAATCCACCAGACTCACATTTAGGTAAAGCTTTAAAAACTAAAAGCCCAATTGATATTGCTGTATTAGGCATTGAATTCTACGAATCTTATCTTGCAGAGGCTGAAAATATATTCCTCAAACAATAATTTGTTATTCTAATTGTGGCAGTTCGCCTGCCACGCTTTGTTATGCGCCAGGATGTCTTTCTTCGTCTGGCGGTCCATAACGTCGATGTCGTGATCAGTCAGGTAGATTGGCTTTACCCAGTCACAGGCGGTATCAACCACCACCGGGACGCTTCCACGTGTCACGCAGCTCGCGATCAACATCGTCATCAGGCATGTGATTGACAGTCTGCTGTACATTGCTGGCCTCTTTAGTGACTTCAGCTTTACGTTCTGCCGCCGCAACGCTCGCCGCTGCGTTCTCTTCGGTGCGCTGCTTATCAGCTTTGGCTTCCGCCTTGCTGGTGCCGCGAATATGGCCCAGGCCGAAAGCGCCGGCGATCGCAGCAATGACTGCTGCAACAATACCAATTACCGTTTCAAATCCCATAGTGACCTCAGACTAGCACTGATTTCGCCAGGTTAAACAGCGCGCGGCGTTTATCCAGCCCGTTACGGCCGCCATTAATAAGCAGCGTGACGCGCTCCACGTCTCCTGAATGAAGCAGACAGCCGTGAGAGACATAGAACCATGCAGCTGAGCGAGCAGCGTATTCATCCTGTTCCAGCAATTCAGGCTGGGTTACAAGGTCCAGCTTCAGTGCGTGGCCACAGTT
This sequence comes from Enterobacter cloacae subsp. cloacae ATCC 13047, assembly GCF_000025565.1. Lineage (NCBI taxonomy): Bacteria > Pseudomonadati > Pseudomonadota > Gammaproteobacteria > Enterobacterales > Enterobacteriaceae > Enterobacter > Enterobacter cloacae. The sequence goes on along the minus strand of NC_014121.1, from coordinate 1,696,662 downwards.
GCGGTAATTGCTAAGCCCGGTGATTTGCTTCAGGCCGCGTCCGCGATATTTCCATCCATCACCTGCAACCTGGTTGCCCAGGTTCTTTTTACCCCATTCACCGCCGTAAACCAGATTAGCTATCGCTTTCTGATTTGCCGGTTGCTTTGCCGTTCTGCCGAGTGCGGCGGCCTGCTGTGCAGTAATGCGATGCTTGCCAAACGTAGGTACCAGGTTTTCTGCCGCATAGTTCAGGTTTTCCACCAGCCGGGTGAAACCGCCGGACTCATGGCCCATCTGCGCTATAAACATGGCCTGATCAAGCGGTGCGGTGATGCCGTATTCCTTCATAGCGGCGTCGATATGCGGAAACCAACGCGCAGCTAACTCGGCGCTTAGCCCAGCCGCCTTCTCAAATTGTGATTGGTTCATTAGTGCCTCAGAAGATCAACCAGACGTGCCAGATTTCCCCGGACCTTCATAATAGCTGCGCATATCAGGAGGTTTGCCACCACCACCAGCCAACTGGAGTCACGATAGAGGCCGAAGATGAATTGCCACGGGATTACTGCGTAAACCAGGATGGTTATATACGCCAGGATTGAGATGAAAGGACGGTGCCGGGCACCATGGCGCTGGTAGAACATCAGAATGACGACGATCACCGAGCAGATAAACGCATTAAAGACAGCTGACGGGTCAATTACCATTTCCCCCTCCTCCGCGTAACCGTGAGAAAAAGCCGAACAGGCTGTTCAAATCCTGGTTATTAAGAAAAGTTAGGATTTTTATACACAGCGCAGACAGAATCACTGCACCGAGTGCATCCAGTGGTTTTTCATAACTCGATGCAGCATTTAGCCATGAGCCAACAAACCCGGCGCCAAGCACTCCAACAATGAATGAAGTCAGGAAATATGCAGCCAGGCGAGCGCGCGTAAGGTTTGCAGCTGTCGCGACGTAAAACACCGCACCACCAAACGCTCCAAACACCACGCCGAAATCTGTATGAGTAAAGACACCGTACAGGACTGAACCCAGCAGGCCGCCGCCGAGAACAGCGCCGGTGCCGGTTAATGGATCGGACATTTAGCCCCCTCTTATTGCTGTGAATCCTCTCAGAAAATTTGAGGGGAGATAAAAAAAGCCCGCTTTTGAAGGCGGGCTAATGAGTGACTATTGTAAGTAAGGTAGGTAGTCGTGGGTTTTGCTAACTGACCAGAGTGAGACAGTATCGGGCTGATTCACAACGGTTCAGGAGAACCATCAGGCAGTTACCTTCAACACACATTTCAAGCGTAGCAGCAGTTTGCAAATTCATAAAAAAAGGCCTGCTTTTTACGGCAGGCTCTCAAGGAATTTGAAACTGTATTGTTGTTGTCATGGTGCCGGGTGCCTCCCGGTGACTCTACTCCAGCCAGCAAAGTCGCGCGCATACCTGCAGATAGCAGTTGGCTGGAACGCCCTTTCGCTGAGAAAGGATTCACCACAGAAATAATTTACGCGCTAATCATTTAGAAAGTCAATGCGTAATTTCTGGACAAAAAAAAGCCCACTCAGCGAGCAGGCAACCAGACGCTAACAGCATGAATGCTGTCAGTAAAAAGCACTATGTACAAAGCACTTCCATATCCATTCCACCGGATATTTGAAAGAATAGTTCGAAAAGGATGAAGTGCAATTAATGCAGTGCAATCAATGTTATTAGCTAATAGGTGGAGAAATCGGACCTTCGAGAACTTCGGCCTCCCCATCGTGACAAATGTCATCACCAATCGTTAGATGCCATACACCGCTAATCGTTTGACCTGTTTCCAGGTCTTCGGTCACGCCATCAGAATAATAAGCTACCTGTACTTTTCCGTTATGCTGGATCCAATAATAACCTTCTTTCATGCTAACCCCTCCGTTCATCAAAGGTGAGTGTAGCTTTTCATTTTGCACGGGGGCGTTAAAAATACTAAAAGTTGAATGAAGTGCGGCGATATGACAGGGGTACTGATGCAATGCACCTTCGCGAATACCCCTGTCGTATCGCCGGATAACAAAAAACCCCGGCTGGCGGGGTTTAGAGTTTTTTCAAATTGTCGCTTTACATCGCTGCCATCGTGGCGCAGCCCTGCCAAGCATGAATGGATTATCTGATTTTCTGGCCTGTTTTCAACATCATTCAGAATAAATAGCACTTTTTGCTAAAACATGGCGAGTTCAACTTTATTACTTATGAGCCGACTTCCCACCCTTGCCATATCTTCTCTTGGCCTTTCGCCCGCTAATCGGTTTGGCTTCACGGTTGTTATCCACTTTTTCATGGATATCTATATTGAACCATGACGCATGAGAAACCTCACTCAGCGGGAAAATTATACTCGTATCAACATCATCCAAGTCATTGTAGTCATTCGAGAACAACACCCGCAGAGTATCTTTATCCCGATAGCCAGACATGATAGGACTAATTGATATCTCAAGATTAGGGCCTTGTTTCTCGTTTGGCTCACTAATCATATTTACAACTCCGACATAGAGTTTTCGGCTTTTAAGGCTAACCAGAACTGGCCTATCTTCTGTTGCTGAATCGAAAAAAAGCTGGCCTAACGAACCATCGGAAAGCAGCTGCTCAAGTTCATACAGGCGGAGAACTTGTTTAGCGAAGTTGATCGAATCCTTATCACCTGGATTATCGCTGATAAAATATGCGGCGACATACATACGTAGCCTGCAAAACTGCAGCCATAGCAGCGCAACAGCGAACGTCGTAACCGAAAGGAGAATCAACCAAGATGTAATCCTGTTCTCTTTCGGATCTGAGCTACCATCGATTAAATGTGACAGCCACGTCGCGGCAGTGAGTCCGGGGAAGAAGTATTTAAGGGAGTAGGCAATGACAACGGCGCCGATAAAGGACCAAACACCATACGTGGCCACCTTCATGTAAAGAAGTTGGCCATCGTATCGGTGCAATCGGTAGAAAAGCTTGATGTTGTGCGGTGATGTTACAAGTAAAGAACCACTGACAAGCAACGGTATAATAAGCAGCGCAAACATCGATTAATCGTCACTATCCTTAGAGTTAATTTTAGCTGCCGCTACGGCTTCGGCATCCTGCTCTACGTACTTGCGTGCAGCTTTTCTCAGGCGGTGCAGCTTTTCGGGGTCGGACGCTGTATCAACGATAATCGCCCCACGCCCTACAACTTTAATGTTTTTTACACCTGATTTATTCAGGCGTTCCGCCATGGCCTGGCCGCCTCTGACAAAGCCGCTCAAACCAAACATCTTCATGACCAGTTCTGACATAAAGACCTCCTTTTGACCACCTCAAAATATCCTTTTGAGGACTCCCCTCTGTAAAGGGGGCGAAATTGTAGCACAACCAATATTATGATTAAAGGAACCCATGAATTCTTTACGATTTAGACCATCTGCCAAACGTTTGGTTCCCTCATACCATAGATGCCCGGACCGAAGTTAGGCAAGCTAAAAAGAGCCATGGCACAACAAAAACCCACATCGAGACATAACCATAGTAGACGTGTGTTCAAAAAATCTCTCATTTATTTTTTGCAGGGCAATTCAGTTCCGAGGCTCATCTTAAGGTAGTAACTGTGTAACGAGCCCCGGCAGCACCTATATGTCAATTATCCGCCAATGCCCTCTTTGTTGACAGGAACACCTTCGCCCTGAATATTTCCAGACACCAGCGCACCCGCTTTCTGGCCTCGTTATCCGTAAGCCATGGCGCCAGACTCTGCAGATCTCTGGTGATGTCCGATATTTTTTTTCGGGTGGTGTAATACTGGCGCCCGACGATATAAACCGGATCCTTCAAATCAAACGCCTGCAGCACCACGTCCTCCATGAACTCCGCATCATCACTACTTATGGCCTCGTCAATCAAGCTGGACGGTGGTTCTGGCCAGAGTATCGAGCGTGCACGCCGCATTGCTTGTTCGCCGCGGTAACCCTCCTCCCTTGCCTGGTTCAGTGCAGCAGTAAAACGTTCAAGCGCTTTATCTGACCAGTTCTTCCCCCTGATCACTTGCCAGCACGAATGCCCACACGGTTTCGCCGGGGCGGTACCGCCGCGAACACATTCGCCCCATACAGTTAGAAGCGATTTAATCCACCCGGACTGGACATCAGTCAGGAGAATACTTTTTCCGAGCCAGCTCTTGCGTGGCGCCATTGCGGTTTTTCCCAGCCCTTCAAAATACTGGCGTTTCTGGCGTGGCGTCATTTTATGTCCTCGATAATTATCATTCCTGTTTCGCCCCATATTTTTGATGTCCGGGCGTCCCAAATGTGGGAATCATCCTCAAACAAGGCGTCCAGCAGAGATTTTTTTAAGTTGTCCAGATCGGGCTTTTGCTGATGGGGCTGGCCGTCCATAGCTTCGCGCTTTTTCTTGCTCCAGCTCGGCGGCATCGGCAAAACGAAGGTGATATGGGCGCCGCTTTCGGGCACCCGGATTCCATGAAGACGCGCTTCATCGCAAAACATGCGATAGCGCATCACCGGCGGGCGCTGTTTCCATTTATCGCGGCGAGTCATGCGGGGTTTTCCGACTGGGGTGATGATGAATTTAGGCATAGAACACCCCCAGCTCTAACTGGACCTGCTCCAGCAGCTGCAACTCGGTACCGAAGTTTTTCTCCCATTGCTTACGGCCAGCATGAATCGCTACACCGTAACCGCCGTTGCGATGGTGCATATGGCACAGGGGAATTGATTTCCGATGGTCAGCACGTTGACTGGTGCCCTGACCGGTTCGGATATGGTGGATTTCCGCAGGCGTTTCGCCCAGGTTCTGGTTTCTGCACACGATGCAGCCCAGTGCGGCCACACGCGAAAGATGGAGGCTATCTGCTTTCTTCATGCTGGACCACCAGCATAAGCAGAAACACCGCGCGCGACGGGGCGGTGTGAGTGATATATGGTAATGCTCTGCGCCATTTTGATTCCTCAGGTTGGCGCAGTAATCAGTGGGTGTTCAGCCCGTTTGATTATTATAAATCAACGCTTACGTCTTGAGAACCTTAAGCGTTTCTGGCAGGGAGTTTAGGTTTATAACCCGCTCATCATCACTAAGGATGCGCGCAGAAATTCGATTACCTTCCCGGCGTATCAGAGTACGTAAGGCGTTATTGGTGACGAGGTAGTCAGTTATTTGACCATCCGATAGATTTAAAACTAGCAATCCATCTTTGGTTAAACCAGCGGCAAATTCGTTTAATTTCATGGGCACATCCCTAAAAATGGTTTCCCCTGACGGGGGCGGTTCTTTATCTCCCTGTCTACTGATTTAATTAAAGGTTCCGCTAACCGATCGGATTTGAGACACAGGAATCATGCACGTTCTGCTATATCACCGGCCTGTCGTCTGCATCTTTCACACGATTTAGGAGGTGCGTTACCACACCCATTACGGTCACATCATCCAACGCATCGCCCTCAATAGCCTCGCCGTCCCGCGTAATCAGCGCTTTCCCATGGAGTTTCGCGTACTCCAGACTTCCGCAGAAAGAAATCAGGACCGTGTCACCCATTTTCGGTTTCATGGCGACGTTTATGATCGCGTGCCCGAATGAAGTTTCTATGGTTCGGCAGTTATCGTCATAACCGAAAAGGCTGGTAATAGTGAGCGTGTGTTCTGCGTAGTCGGCTGCTGGTGATGGAAAACCCATGATAACCACCCCTGTCAATTAACTGTATATTTATACAGTAACACCAAAAAAACGAGGGTCAAGAATTTGGACGCAAAAAACCCGCCGAAGCGGGTAAGTGCTTAATCAGTAATCAATTCTTCTCACAGTCAGCACCACCAGCACGATAAAAACCACCAGCCAGACGGCCCCCTGATAACAGCTCCATCAGGTACACTTCTTCACCTCCTGCTGAAGTGATATTGAATGTAGATCCTCTGATATCACTTGTGCTGTAAGCGGCTGGCAATGCCAGCCAGACCACCGAGCCCCTTCCGCTCGCTCATCATCTTCAGGTCGAATAAGGGTAACTTCACTCGGATGTTTTCTATGTGACCACAACCAGGCCACCTGCTCGGCCTCCAGGGTTGCCAGCGCGATTTCGAATAGCTCCCCGCACATATCAACATGTTCCCGCCCAGCGCCTGTAACACGTGTGCGACGAATGAATTCAATTTGCTCTTGCGCCTTTGCGATTAACTGCTCTTTTGTGAATTCTCTGGTAATCGCGGTCATGGGTTAATCCTTCACAAAGATGATCCAGTGGGTTTTGTCGTTCTTCCCGGTACGCTGGCCAATAGCAGGCTTCTGATCTGTCAGCGCCAATATCTGGCTCACCGGGATCTGCGTTTCATTCCATTTGAAAATGAGCACACCGTGTGGACGCAATACACGGAACGCCTCTTTAAAACCGGCGCGTAGGTCTGAACGCCACGTTTTTTTGTTCAATCGTCCGTATTTCTTACCCATCCAAGCTGTTTGACCGACACGTTCAAGATGTGGCGGATCAAACACCACTACCGGGAACGATGCATCAGCAAATGGCAGATCGCGGAAATCAGCAATCAGATCAGGTCGAATGACCAGACGTCGGCCATCACACAGCTCATGCTCTTCACTACGGATATCAGTAAATAGCGTACGCGTATCGCGTTTGTTGAACCAGAACATGCGAGAACCACAGCACATATCGAGGATTGTTTGCTCTGACATGCTCACTTCGCCTCCACTAACTCTTTCCATTTTTCTTGAAGCAACCGCCGGGCCGCTACCTCTCCATCAGGTGGGAACGAAAATCCCGCGCGGACACCAGGACAACCGTTCGAACAGCGGACCTCTGCCGACCCCCAGTTCATCCCCCGGCTGCGAACCCTCAGTGAAGGGGCCATGCCGCATTTAGGGCATTTCGGTAAATTAGTCATTTCCCATCCCCTGCAGCAGATGTTTGTGGCGGCGCAGCTCGCGAACGGCCCCCTGCAGACGCTGCAGGCATGCCAGCTTCGCTTTCGTGCGGCGGATTTCAGTTGAGATATAACGCGGTGACGGAATAATCAGATCATCCGGACGGCTGGCGAAAGTTGGGATTTCCCCAATAATTTCTTCCAGGGTTGTGCTGTCTGGCGCTGATGATAACTTGACGTCCGGTACTGGAGGCGCCTGCAGTTCTGGATGAACTTCCGGTTCACCCGCCAGGCTCCAGGTGATATTTTTTCCGTCCACATGGCGCAGGACCAGACCGTCCTTGCACATCGCACCCAGCGAGGCATTCAGAGCTCGCGAACCTTTACCAAGTTTTTCTGCAACCTGGTTGGCACTCATAGCCCCCTGCCCCTGCATTGCTGACAATACCCTCTCCACCAGCTGCGATGGCTGCTTTGGTCTGATACGCTTCGGCTTCTGCTCTTTCGCGGTACCAACCGACCAGGCTCCATCCAAGAAATCGCACAACCCCTCTTCCTTGTGCTCGCGCAGCATTTTCAGGGCCTCTACGGGTTCAATATCCAGGCGTGCTGCCACTTCGTGATAGGTTGCTTTACCCATGGCTTTCAATGCGTCGACTACAGATTCCATAACTTTCTCCTCAAAATTTACTTAACAGGTCTCAGGTGGCTAACGTTTCCGCGATAGCTCTCCCAGTCAAAGTTCACCCAAATGCCGTTATCCATGCGCAGGCGATCAACAACCCTTTCGCCCAGGGTCTCTACCAGCTCGTCGTAATTCAGGTTGGTCAGCACGCCAACCGGGCGCATAGCTGCCAGGCGGCGATCGATAATCTGGTTCAACAAAACTTTCTCGCCGCGGCTGTCGCGCTGGATGCCGACTTCATCGAGCACCAGCAGATCAACTTTGCAGAGGTCATCCAGCAGCGCGGCTTCAGAACGCCCTTCGTCATAACAGGCCCTGGCGCGCAGGGTCAGATCCGGAACAGTGACAATCAGCACCGTTCGCCCCTGTTTCAGCAGATAATTTCCAATGGCTGCTGAGAGGTGGTTTTTGCCAGTACCCGGCTTTCCGGTGAAAACGAAACTCGCAAAGCCGGTTCCAAAATTTTGCGCATAGCTCTTTGCCATACTCAGGGCGTGGCGCTGGCCATCGCCGTTCACCGTGTAATTCGCGAAGCTGCAGCTGCGGTGCAGGTTCTGGATCCCGGATCGCCCGAAAATTTTCTCTGCACGTGCCTGCTGGTTGAGTTTGTCCACCTCAGCGGCACGTTTTAGACCTTCCTCGCGCTGCCAGGCCATCAGCTCAGCGGCGCTCTTAAATTTGGGTTCTACGCCCGGCGGAATGACGCGGCGAAGGCGATCGAGAATGGAACCTGCGTTTTGCATGCTTACCCCCTGAATCCTGGCGGAACGGAGCTGTCAGGACGGGAGATCCGATTGATATCCCGGCCACCAGCCTGATTCTGAACCACCCCTGTCGATGGCAGTCGAAGAATTAAGTCATCCCATTTTTCGCGCAGTTTTGACGGTGACATCACGTTCCGGCACCAGAACGGATCTCGCTGTACACGCGAAAACATTTCGCAAATTTGCTTATGTGTTCTGCCGTCAACGGCACACATCAGCCGGATTTCGTTGGACCATGCAGTCCAGTTAGGCTCTTTAGGGCGCACCAGTTCCCCGTCTGTCTCAGCGGCTTTTTCATACAGTTTGACGATGCGGTTCCACATCCACTGGGCGCAGGTCAGATCTTCCTTGCTTCCCCACTGCCGTTTTCCTGCATGTGCAACCACGGCTTCTGGATGACGATTTAAAAACGCCTCTTTGGTCAGTTGTTCGTCCGACAGCGAAGCGTCCGGACAAGAAGTGTTTTTATTCTCTGTAGTAGTCTCTGTAGTAATCTCTGTAGGATCGAAATGGGTTTTGCCTTCCCCGCGGGCTGGGCTTTCCCCAGTTCCCGAACAAGGGATTCCCTCGTTACCGACCTGGGCTTTGCCCATTCCCCGAAATGGGTTTTGCCCATTTGGTGATTGATCAATGGCTTGCGTTAGCACTTGATCCACTCGTTCAAAGTTAACTTTGAAGTAAATCCGGTGCTCCAGTCGCTTATGTGTCTCTACCAAAACCCCCAGACGCTTAAGCTTTTTCCGGGCCGTCAGCTGCTCTTCGTAACTCAGCCCGGTTTCATCCTGAATTTCCTCTGAGGTTTTATGCACACCCAGATCAGAGGTGAGCTTGTCCATCCAGTAGGTCATCTGGCAAAAAAGAACTGTGGCGCTAACGCCGCCGAGGTGTTCGGCCAGTGCCGGGTAATAAGCAACCGGACGACCGAACCCGCGAATGATGTCAGATGGATTCATGGTTTTACTGACCCTTACGCCGCACGGTGGCAGTGCATAATTTGGACTTTCACGCCAGCCATCTGCGCCAGCGCATCGATTGCTTCCAGAGTCTCGCGGCGAATTACTGGTTGCGGTTTGCCGGTGAAGACCGCATTGGTGGCTTCGATACACTCTTTGTTGACCCTGGCCGCCCGGTAATGCATGCAGTCCTTCTGCGCCAGTTCGTTATCAATAGCGGTACGAATGGCATAGCTCAGCGCTTCCGCCTGTTTAAGGTAGTTAGGTGTATCGTTGCGGAACGCACGCTGAATAATCTGCTTGTTGTTGTGCAGCCGGCGCGCGTACTCGTCCGGATCCGAAACGTCATCCAGTGACTGAAGCAGATCGCCAAAGTGATGCGGTGTTATCAGCTGCGTCACCGTCTTCCATCCCTTTTCCTGCGCCCAGGACTCCAGCTCACATGCCAGTTTTTTGATTTCCATCAGTCAGTATCCTTCTGCTTTGTCGTGCTATTTTTTGGCTCGTAGTCAGGCCAAATTTCGGCCCAATCGCCTGGACGCAAATCAGAACGAGAAACCTCTCCATTGGTGAAAGCCTCGATAACGATGCAGCGGCTTGGCGAAATAGCAGCCCGCCCCGTTGCAAGTTGGGAGAGGTAAGATTTCGATATACCGAGGTGTTGCTCCAGCTCCTTGCGGATCTTTGGCCCACCAGCTTTTAAAAAGTCATTGAGTTGCATAATCGCTCCTGTGTGTTGAGTTATGAGTTTATAAACCACTAAACATTTATGTCAAGTTTTTGCTTGTTTAGAAATTACTAATCAAAATGACTGCATGGACACAAAAGAAATCAGGCGCAAGCGCCTAGCGGCATGGTTTTCCAGCAGAACCTTGCCGGAGAAAGAGAAGAGCTACCTTTCACAGCTGATCAACGGCAAAGCGTCGTTCGGCGAGAGAGCTGCGCGCCGTATTGAACGTGATTACGGCATGGCTCCTGGTTATCTTGATGAAGAACCCATGGGTGAAGAGATTAAATCCCCTCGCCCGTTTGACGCGCGCCATGAAGAATTGCTTGACCTTTTCGACAGCCTTGCTGAATGGGAAAAAGAGCAGCACATGGTAAACCTCAGGGCCCAAGTAAACTCTATAGACAATGAGCTCAAGGCAAGGCTGAAAGGTAAGTCCAAACAAGAAATCCTTCAGATGCTGAAAGACCTAGAGATCGACTAACTCCCCCAAAGACCGCCTGTAGCGGTCTTTTTTTACTTCTAATACAACCACTTCCAATTTTTCACGCCTTTTTGTTTACTATTAACTTTACATATTGGTTTATTTGTTTATAAACTTAGACCAACTAAACACGCAGTAATCAGTAAACGTTCCGCCTACCCGGCGATAAGGGTGAACAAAGCGAACAGGCAGGATGCCCACGAAGTAGCCGCCGATGGCGTATGAATGACCGGATGATTCGCAGGTAACAAAAAAGCGCCCCGTAGGACGCTTCGCTCTTTAAAAATCTGGATATCCCAAAAAAATTTCAGGAGTAGTCATGCAAAAACAAAAGCTAACCCCGAGGGAATTCTGGCTTCTGGTTAAAGCAAAAGCCGATGCCACCCTCGCAGAAATTAACAATCTTGCTTCTCGCGGGGATTGCTCGCTTGAATGGCATCTTTTGGAAGTAGCCAGCCTTTCATCTCTATTGAAAGAGCAAGGCGAAGTTCCTCCATTGACATCTCACGACACTGTTTAATTGTCCAGCCATGTTTACGGCTCAAGTACAGGTAGACAGCGTCAAAACCATAAACTTCAGAAGGATATCCTTCTTGCTCTGACAGGTGATCGCCAAAACATTCCAGAGAATAGTTTAGATCAGCAGTCGCATGGTGTAGCCGCCAGCGAGCGTGGTAAAGTTCTTTGTTCACTTTTATTCCTTTTTATCGTTGGGGATATCCAGATTACCCGAATCCTTGTTGTTGGGGAATAGCAGGATCCACCGAGCCTGATGTGGTGAAAAGACAGGCGCAAAACATGGAAGCACATTCCCCTCTTTCACTAATGGGGATTGGTTTGTTAGCTGGCGGAGTGTGCTTCCAGTTGTGGGCAATCGAAAATTGTAGATGGCTGTTAATAACCTTCATAGGGGATTCATTATGACAGACTTTAATCGTCAACCATCACGGCAACAGGCAGTCCGCCTTAACTGGTTTGAAATAAAACTTAGACAACTTTGTTATTTTCTGGCTCAAAAAGGCAACCCTGAACTCTGAAGGTTAATAGCGTTGATATAAACGCAACGACCTGACTGTAATTTAATTATATTCGATTAAAAATCATGCCTTAAACGGCAGGGATTTTCACACCTTAAATTAAGGATTGTAAAATGAAAGCAACTATCACAACCGTAGAAATGAACCTGGTTATCGTAAATAAAGACCTTGCAACCTTTAATATTAACGGTGCCATTTCTGGCATGGTTCATCTGCCATCATCTGGCCCTGTAACCGTTGTGCTTGACGGTGGATACGTGCTGGGTGAATTTCATTGCCCGGTTTGCGCTGTTAAGAGCATTAGCTTGCTGTCTGTTAATTTCGCTGAAGCCCAGAACTCCTGTGGCATGTCCTATTACGATCACAAACGCCAACAACTTAACTGATATGGATGACATCATTTGTCATTGCGCTGTTTGCTGCCACGAATATAAAAAATCGGAAATGCACGAAAGGAAAACAGACATATACCCTTTTAAGCGCACGATTTATTTATGTGAGCAATGTAATGAAAAAAGAGAAAAACGTGACGCTTTAAGAAAAGTAAAACGCGGCATCCGCAAGCCATTTCATTCAACATCATCTTTCAAATATTAAACGAGGTTATTATGTCTGTTGAGTTAAAAGTATTTGGTGGTGCTTACTTCCCAAAAGATAAAGCATTAAAAAAACACCCAGATTTAAAACCGCTTGCAACTGCAGTTAATGCAGCCACAAAAGCGATCGCCGAAGCCGTTATTTTCGGCAAGCTGGCGGCAGAACACCCTGAACATATTGATGATTATTTTAAGGTGAAAATCTGGGAACACCGCGAAGAACTTCCGTGCCCTGATTTTGACGTTTTCTCATCTGAGTTTTTCGAAAGTGTAGCAGTATGGAATGTGAATGCTGGTGAACCAGCTGCGGCACCACAGCCAGAAGCTGAAGCAAAGGAAGAATGGGAGGACAATAAGACTCAGGAAGAAATTAAAATCGTTGCACAGCTCGATCTGGCATCCCGCGCAGCTTGTCTGGCACTGTTCGGCCCGGTCCCTGGAATCACTTCAGCGCAGTACGGCCAGATCGTCGATCTGAAAAATGATGATGAACCCAGCTTTGCTCGCGAGCTTGCAGAAGCACTGGCAAAAGAGCGCCGCGCGCTTGAGCTGGCGCCGGAACGCCAGGAGCAATTGCTCTCCTGGTTACGTGAGAACACCAAAGAATCTGCGCAGTGGCCGGATATCAAAAAGCAGATCGCTAAATGGATCGATACCCCAGTTGATAAGCGACCTCAGTCTGTCACCACCACAGAAGAAAACCGTACAGACACCGGCTCCACGTTGGGTGGTGGCAACAAGACAGACCGCAGCCCGGATCTGGTTCATAACCTCTCTACGCTGCGTATCGAAGTGGCTGTTGCCATTCTCAGCATGTACGACGAGATCGACATTTACTGGATCCCGAATAAATACATGATTCCAGCGAAAGCCATGGCCGAAGCAGAACAGGATCCCCGCTTCACAGCATGGTGGAAAAAACTGCGTAGCACCCCAGGCATTCTGGACTATTCCCGCGCGGCCATAATCGCGTTGATTAAATCCGCCCCGGAAGACCTCTGGATCGATCCTGTCGCATTACGTGAGTATATCAATCGCGAGCTGGTTGAATGTGACCATGCGAACCCTGACCAGAAAACGGTAGAGATCGCCTGCCGCCCTAAACCTCGTACTAATTCTGAGAAAAAAGAAAATGATGAAACCGAATCGACTGTACCGGGCGAAACTGAGCTACCAGCAGTTTGCCCAGGGAAAGCTGCGCAACTCGAAAAAGAACTCAACGAGACATTCGCTCACAGCTCCGCGCCAGAACAGCAGACCACTGACCAGCCACGGATGGAGAACCTGGGCGGCGGAGTCTTCTCTGTTGAAGCACTGATTAATAATTCCCCCTCAAATGAGGTCGAAAAGCAGGAAGTGCCACCAGCGCCAAATGACCGCGAAATTGCGATTCTGCATGCGCTGAATGACCTTATTTCTGGACGCACTAACATCATGGGGAAAGAAGAGGCAGAGGGCGTAGTGGCATGTGCCGGCCAGCTCGTTTCGGATGTTGTCCCGTTACTGATGGAAGATATCACCGCCACAGAATTTTGCCTGTCTCCTGATTTCACTGACGAGGAGATCCACGACGTGGCCACCACCATGCTGGATCGCTGGTCCGACGATGTTAGCGTTCGTCAGAAAATCGCTCTTGATGCGATCGTGGAATACCGCCGCCCGGCACCACCAAAATCTGTCGTGCTCGATCCGCCGGCCGTTACTGCAAATCCGATTGCCACCCCCGATCCAGCACCTGAAACAAACGCGCCGCTTTCGTCTGTGACCTACCTGCAGCAGCTGACCATTGCAGCGCTTCAGGGCCTATGTTCCAACCCAGCTTATTGCAATCAGTATGAAGAATTTCCGGCTATGGCCGCCGGGCTTGCCCGCAGCGTTATCAACCATCAGGAAGGCTCCTGTGCGTCTGATTAACCGTAGCAAGGGAGACAGTATCGGCGGGCCAGCATGCGCCGCCGCGCTCAAATGCCATTTTGAAAAATATGGCGAACATGGGCGTCGCTATACCCAGACGATTTACACAGTGCGTGTCGGCGAACAGAAAGTGACAGTCGAAGTCGTCAACCGGAGCCGTAGTTATGTGGCGACGGCCATGACCAGAGCCCGTCATCTTCGCCGCCTGCCAGGGTTGGCTGATTCGTGAGATTCAATATCCGCTAGCTGCAGCACGTATGATCGCAGCTGGCTATCAAGAGTGATAGCTATGAGTGAACAAAGTCTGATACCGCTGCGGGACTGGAAAGCTCGCAGATTGCACTTCCCCATAACAATCACATGCCTGGTGAAACACGGGAAACTGGGATACATACAACCGAGGCCGATTAAAATTGGAAATCGTTGGTGTATAGACGAACAGGCAATTTATATCGGACCAGGCGCGACGGGAGTCGAACCAGAAATTCACACTGACGATGACGAAATTTTGCGGGAGATCCTGAGCGATGTCACCAAGGCCACGAAAAAATAATGTATCAATTTCCGGGCTGTATGCCCGGTTTGATCGTCGCACAGCAAAAACATACTACCAGTATAAAAACCCTTTAACGGGTAAGTTCCATGGCCTGGGAACAGATAGAGAGAAAGCGGAAAAAATAGCCACAACGGCAAATCAGAGAATTGCAGCAGCAGAAGCCGAGCACTATTTGCGCCAAATTGATGATAGTCCAAAAGCAACAGCACAGCGCGGGATCAGCCTCAAAGCATGGATTGAACGATATCTGAAGATTCAGAAACAAAGCCTGGATGCCGGGTCGCTATCGCTGAAACGCTTTAAAGAAAAAAAACGCATGGCAGAGTTGCTTTCCAGGCGGCTTGGTTCCCGGCCAATGAAGAGTTTGGAGGTAAAGGATTTTGCCGTGTTATTGGATGAATATCTGGATGCAGGACATGCCAGCAGCGCCCTCTGTAATCGGGTGGTGTGGGTGGATATTTTCACTGAAGCACAACATGCAGGAGAGGTGCCTCCTGGATGGAACCCACCAGCAGCAACAAAAAAACCTTCGGTGAAAGTTACACGTGCGCGCCTCTCTCTGGACGAATGGAAAAAAATACTGGCGCAAATACCCGAGGATCGGTACTCGCATAAAGCGATGCTGCTTGCCTTAGTCACTGGTCAGCGCCGGGAGGATATTGCGAACATGAAATTTTCAGACATTAAGGACGGCTATCTGCACATCGAGCAAAGCAAAACGGGGGCCCGTATTGCGTTGCCGCTGAACCTCCGTTGTGAAGCCATTGGCTTATCGCTGGAGGATGTAATACGGAAATGTAGGGATAGGTTTGTCAGTCCCTATCTCTTGCACGGAAAAATGAACAATAAGGCGAAACCTGTGAATCTGATTTTGGTTTCTAAAGAGTTTGCCGCGGCACGTGATGCAGCCGGTATCGTACCGCCTGCAGGAAAAACACCAACAACGTTTCACGAACAGCGCTCATTGTCCGAACGACTTTACCGCGCCCAGGGGATCGATACGAAAATTTTGCTGGGGCATAAAACGCAGTCAACCACCGACAGATACAACGATGATCGCGGGAAGGAATGGACCAAACTTGCAATTTAATTTTTCGCTGCGGTGCTCCTGGGGAGAGGATTGATTACTGATGGAGGTCATAAAAAAGGTAGGTATTTTGGAGAAAAGTTTTGGAGAGGTTTTGGAGAAAGGAAAAAAGTTATATATTCCAGTCCGTTAAAACAACCTACACCTTCTGAGTTCAGAGGCTTACTCATGTCATGGCAATACTTCAAACAGACTTACCTGGTTAAGTTCTGGTCACCAGTACCGGCCGTCATCGCGGCGGGGATCCTTTCCACCTACTATTTCGGCATTACCGGCACCTTCTGGGCCGTGACCGGCGAATTCACCCGCTGGGGTGGGCAACTGCTGCAGCTCGCTGGCGTACATACCGAGGAGTGGGGTTACTTTAAGCTTATTCATCTGGACGGCACGCCGCTGACCCGCATCGACGGTATGATGATTATCGGCATGTTCGGGGGGTGTTTTGCCGCCGCGCTGTGGGCTAACAACGTTAAGTTGCGAATGCCTAAAAGCCGGATACGCGTTACGCAGGCGATTGTCGGCGGCATGATTGCCGGGTTCGGCGCCCGTCTGGCGATGGGGTGCAACCTGGCCGCTTTCTTTACCGGCATTCCACAGTTTTCGCTGCACGCCTGGTTTTTTGCTGTCGCCACGGCGATTGGCTCTTACTTTGGCGCGAAGTTTACCCTCCTGCCGCTGTTCCGCATTCCGGTCAAAATGGTGAAGGTCAGCGCTGCCTCGCCGCTGACGCAAAAGCCTTCTCAGGCGCGTCGTCGTTTTCGTCTCGGCATGTTGGTCTTTTTCGCCATGGTCGCCTGGGCGCTCTGTACGGCGCTCAACCAGCCTAAGCTGGGTCTGGCCATGTTGTTCGGTGTCGGTTTCGGCCTGCTGATAGAACGTGCGCAGATCTGTTTCACCTCGGCGTTTCGCGATATGTGGATCACCGGCCGTTCAATGATGGCCAAAGCGATTATTGCGGGTATGGCGGTAAGCGCCATTGGCATCTTCAGCTATGTGCAGCTGGGTGTTGAGCCGAAAATCATGTGGGCTGGTCCGAACGCGGTGATTGGCGGCCTGCTGTTTGGCTTCGGAATTGTACTGGCTGGTGGGTGTGAAACCGGCTGGATGTACCGCGCGGTTGAAGGTCAGGTGCATTACTGGTGGGTAGGTCTGGGGAACGTCATCGGCTCCACCCTGCTGGCCTGGTACTGGGACGATTTGTCTCCGGTGCTGGCCACGAACTGGGACAAGGTGAATCTGCTCAGCACGTTTGGCCCGCTCGGCGGGCTGCTGGTGACCTACGCCCTGCTACTGGTCGCTTTTTTACTGGTTGTCGCGCAAGAGAAACGTTTCTTCCGCCGTGCCACGGTTAAACCTGAACCCCAGGAGAATGCAGCATGAAAGAGATTGTGCCTGACTACCGCCTTGATATGGTCGGTGAACCGTGTCCTTACCCGGCTGTCGCTACGCTTGAAGCGCTCCCGCAGCTTCAAAAAGGGGAAATTCTGGAAGTGGTGAGCGACTGCCCGCAGTCCATCAACAACATTCCTCTGGATGCCAAAAACCACGGTTATACCGTACTGGATATTCAGCAGGATGGCCCGACCATTCGCTATCTTATCCAGAAGTAAACCGCCAGGTGACGGGGGGCGTCCCCCCCGTCAAAAAAGCTGCCTCACCTCCCATTTTGATGGCGAATACAGCGCCACTGAAAATGGTAGCACTACACTTAAAGTGGATAAAAAACAAACAGGAGGTGAGGTATGTTTAATTCAATTTTAGTCCCTGTCGATATCTCTGAAAGTCGTCTGACCGAACAGGTGATTCCCTATGTTCAGGCAAACGCAGCAATCGGTAACGGTAAAATCCATTTTCTGACGGTAGTGCCTTCTTTCCCTTACTATTCATCGCTTGGGCTGGCGTATTCGGTTGAAATGCCAAAGCTTGCGGAGATTCAGGAGGAAGCCCTTACGAAGCTCAAAGAGATGGTTAAGCAGTTCAATTTACCTGCCGATCGTGTGGAGACACACGCCATTTCAGGTGCGCCTAAAGATCAGATCCTGAAGCTGGCTGACAGTATCAACGCTGACCTCATTATCATCGCGTCGCATCGACCGGATATCACAACCTACCTTTTAGGTTCAAACGCGGCAGTTGTGGTACGCCATGCAAAATGCCCGGTGCTGGTTGTACGCTAGCGAGGCTGGTGAGAAACTTAAGCCCCGATATACCGGGGCTTATTTAAAACGTTTTACAAAAAAATTATTTCAATAAACGGACTTAACAATGAAAAAAGTAGTGATGCTGGTATGCCTTGCCACAGCAATAACGGGCTGTGCCCCTCTCGCGCCTGAAGGTTGTCAGAAGAAAACCGCTCTCGACTCGTGCTCCTATAAGCAGTCCGGTAAAGTCTCCGATAAGGATATCTATGGTCAACAGGCTGCCGCGATAAAGAAAGCGCTGGACTCGGCGCTGGCCGATCCACACGCCTGGAATGGTAAGCGATGCAACATGCATCTCGACTTTACCATCGACGGGCTATTGCAGAACCTGGAGATAAAAGGCGGAGACAAAGCGTATTGCCAGGCTTTAGCCGACGCGGCAACACGGGCCACCTTCCCGCACTTCACAGACGAGCGTGTATTTCAGGATATGGGTTCTGCCCGCTGGAACATGGAGGGGCAACCGTAGAGGTAAGTCGGTAGAAAGACTGGCCATGTTCTGGCCAGTCCCGGAAAGTAGAATCAGAAACGATAACCCGCAGAGAACATAAATACCCATGGATCCAGACGGGTACTGATGCTTTGTTGCTGTCCGCCTGCCTTGAAGCGGACATCGGTATCGATATCCATATACCAGACCGAGGCGTTAATTAACCAGTCGCGGTTAATGAGATAGTCCATCCCCACCTGTCCTGCCACGCCCCATGAATCTTTCAGACTGAGATCGGTCAGTCCGGCTTCTTTACCGGTATCGTTGAATTTCTCATCGAAGAAGGTGGTGTAGTTCACGCCCGCGCCGATATAGGGGCGCAGTTTGCTGCTTGAGTCACCAAAGTACCACTGCGCCATCAACGTTGGCGGCAGATGGTGCACCGTGGCGATATCACCGGTTGGGCCTAAACCAACGCGATGACGGAATGGCGTTGCTGCCAGAAGCTCAACGCCAATGTTATCCGTCGCCATATACGTGAATGTTAAACCTAACTGGGTGTTGTTGCTGACGTTAAAGCCGCCCATTCCCAGCACGTTATCAGAACCTTCAGTTGGACGTACCGTTGCCGAACCGGCACGAATAAAGAATTCACCTGCTTCATGCGCATACGCGCCGCCAGAGAGACTGCTTAAGATAAGGGCTGCCACCGCTAATTTTTTCATATCCGCTCCATCGTTGTGGTTTTAGCTGCGGATGAGAATATACTCACAAATGAGTAATAAGTGATCTGTCACAGATCACATTAAAACCAGTAACTTAACATTCATTGATCTGGGTTAATTTTTGGTGACACACCGTAAGGCCAAAAGTTGTTCTTACGTCAATTTTTGGCATTTCCCGGTTACAAAATTTTCTGTTTCCCCCCTCTTGCTCTTCGAATGGCGGCTGGATAATTTAGCGCTCTCACAATGTGATTTGATGCGTTCTTTTTTGCAGGTGTGCCATGAGTGATATGAACCCGTGCATGACGTGCGGAGCCTGTTGTGCGTATTTTCGAGTCTCTTTCTACTGGGCCGAAGCCAGCGATGGCGGCGGTACCGTTCCGGTTCATCTCACTGAACCGTTATCCCCCTTTCTGCGCTGCATGAGCGGTACGAATCAAAAGCAGGCCCGCTGTGTGGCGTTACAAGGCGAGCCAGGCGTGTCGACCCGCTGCTCCATCTATGAGGATCGCCCCAGCCCGTGTCGGGACTTTACGATGTCTGGCGAAGAGGGTCAGGTCAACGAAGCCTGTAATCGCGCCCGCGCGCGCTTCGGATTACCGCCGCTTTACAAAGATATGCTTTTCCATACAAGCCTTGATGCTGCCACGACCGCGTTATCCGGTGTACAATTGCCGGCTAATTAACACCTGCAATACTCAAGGAGAGTGCATGTCTATCACGGCGAAGTCTGTCTACCGTGACACGGGAAACTTTTTCCGCAATCAGTTCGTAACCTTTTTACTGATCGCGTTGTTATGCGCCTTTATTACGGTGGTGCTGGGTCACGCGTTCTCTCCGAGTGACGAACAGATTGCCAGCCTGAGCCAGGGCGACCATCTTGCAGGTAGCGTGGGGTTGTTTGAACTGGTGCAAAACATGACGCCAGAGCAGCAGCAAATCCTGCTGCGGGCCTCTGCGGCATCGACTTTCTCAGGACTGATCGGCAATGCCATTCTCGCGGGCGGCGTTCTGCTGATGATCCAGCTGGTTTCTGCAGGCCACCGCGTCAGCGCCTTACGGGCGATCGGTGCCAGCGCGCCGGTATTGCCTAAGCTGTTTATCCTCATCTTTTTAACCACCCTGCTGGTGCAGATGGGGATCATGCTCGTTGTGGTTCCAGGCGTGCTGCTGGCTATCGTCCTCGCGTTCGCTCCGGTGATGGTGGTGCAGGACAAAATGGGGATCTTTACCGCCATGCGCAGCAGCATCAAACTGGCATGGGCCAATATGCGCCTGGTGGCACCGGCCGTAATTAGCTGGCTGCTGGCCAAAACGCTCCTGCTGCTGTTTGCCCCAAACTTTGCAGTCTTAACGCCGAACGTCGGTGCGGTGGTAGCCAACACGCTGAGTAATCTGATTTCAGCGATACTGCTGGTTTATCTGTTCCGCCTGTATATGTTAATTCGTCAGTAATCCTGTGGCCGGGTGCATCGCAGCACCCGGCCCCACACAGAAGATGGAATCACAGAATGAAGCAGTTTCTTGATTTTTTACCGCTGGTCGTGTTTTTCGCGTTTTATAAGCTGTATGACATTTATGCAGCCACGATGGCGCTGATCGTTGCTACCGCTATAGTGCTGATCTACAGCTGGGTTCGCTATCGTAAAGTCGAAAAAATGGCTCTGATTACGTTCGCACTGGTGGCCGTGTTCGGTGGGCTGACGCTGTTCTTTCACAACGATGAATTCATTAAATGGAAAGTCACCGTGATTTACGCACTGTTTGCCGGTGCATTGCTGATCAGCCAGTGGGTAATGAAAAAGCCACTGATCCAGCGCATGCTGGGTAAAGAGCTGACGCTGCCACAGGAAGTATGGTCCCGTCTGAATATCGCCTGGGCGCTGTTCTTTATTCTTTGCGGCCTGGCGAATATCTACATCGCCTTCTGGCTGCCGCAGAATATCTGGGTCAACTTCAAGGTCTTTGGTCTGACGGCGCTGACGCTCATCTTCACTCTGTTAAGCGGTGTCTATATCTACCGGCACATGCCGCAGGATGATAAACACTGATGAATCCCCGACCAGAACGTGCACAACAGGCGTTCTGGTCTATTCTCTCCTGCCAAAAATCATAGTAGCATCCCGCCTGAAGTCTTCAGTTACGAGTTTAAAACAATGACAACAAATGACGCCCCTCAGGGCGAACTGGTTTTACGCACACTGGCAATGCCTGCGGACACGAATGCCAATGGCGATATTTTTGGCGGCTGGCTGATGTCGCAAATGGATATGGGCGGCGCAATTCTGGCAAAAGAGATCGCGCATGGTCGCGTTGTGACAGTCCGGGTGGATGGGATGACCTTCCTGCGCCCGGTCGCGGTGGGTGATGTGGTCTGCTGCTATGCACGCTGCGTCAAGCGCGGTAATACTTCCATTTCCATTAACATTGAAGTCTGGGTGAAAAAGGTCTCATCTGAACCGATTGGACAGCGTTATAAAGCAACAGAAGCGCTGTTTATTTATGTGGCAGTCGATAGCGAGGGCAAACCCCGCCAGCTGCCTCAGGCCTGATCGTCAGGCATAAAAAAGCCTCCTTGCGGAGGCTTTTCTTATTCCATCTGCGCCCCGCCGTTCAGGCGGAAAACAATATTAACGATCAACCCACTGCCTGGTTTGCCTGGCTCATAACGCCATCTGCGCATCGCCGATTTCACTTCACGCTCAAACATATTTGAAGGCTGAGCAGACAAGATTTCCACGTTATCGACACGCCCGTCCGGGGTAACGTCAAATTTGACCCGCACACGACCTTCAATGCGCAACGCCTGAGCACGAGGAGGATATTGCGGCTGGTTGCGGCTCACGGCGCGCGGGCCAGCGGGCGCGGTTGGCGTCGGTTTTGCGGTCGCGGGCGTGTTGTTCATCAACGGACGCGAAGGCGCTGTGTTTTCGACCCTCTGCGTAGCGCGTGGTTCAACCGGGCGTTCTTCCCGTTTAGGGCGCTCCTCCACCTTTTTCACCGGTTTTGGTTTCGGCTTAGGCTTCGGTTTGGGTTCTGGCTTATGGATCACCACCGGCGCTTCCTTTGGTGGCTCGGGAACCGGCTCAGGTTCTGGTTCTGGCTCCGGCTCAGCAACCGGCTGCGGCGGTGGTGCAACCTGCGGCGGCTCAAGATCCGCAGGCGAGACCATCGTCACTGAAATGGGCTGCGAAGGCGCTGGCATTTCAATAACCTGATGAACCGAGGTATAGAGCAAACCCGCCACGACAGCACCGTGAATCACGACAGAAAGCAGCGTCGGCCAGGGAAAGCGGCGAGGTAAATCAAGGGTCATCGAAGTCATAATCATCAACGTTAAAAAACCGAATCCTGATTTTAAATGCAAATAGCAATCATATTCAATAAGACACTTTGTTCTGGCGCAATTTAGGCGCGGGAGAGGCCAAAAAAGAGGCATTCAGATCAGGGTATTAACATTGTTTTTATTTTACATTGCAGTCAGTTGTCCTTTCACATAACGTAACTGACACTTTTAATGGTTAAGGAGCTTCACCGTGTTTTACGTGATTTACTCTGAAGATGTCGCTGATTCCCTGGAAAAACGCCAGTCTGTACGCCCTGCTCACCTCGCACGCTTACAGTTGCTGCAGGATGAAGGGCGTTTACTGACTGCGGGCCCTATGCCGGCCGTCGACAGCAACGATCCGGGTGCTGCCGGTTTTTCTGGCTCCACGGTGATTGCCGAGTTTGAATCCCTGGAGGCCGCTCAGGCCTGGGCCGATGCCGATCCGTACGTTGCTGCGGGTGTGTATGCGAAAGTGACGGTTCGACCGTACAAGAAAGTGTTCTGATACCAAAAAGGCTCCCTCAGGAGCCTTTCTTTCAATCAATGCAGCGATGCTAATCGCGCCGCAAACCCGACAAACAACAGTCCTATCAGGCCGTTCCCCAGCTTTGCCAGTTTCTTTTTCGTTTTCAGATAACGTGTGACAAAAGCGCCTGAGAAGATCAGGAAGCTCATATACATAAAGCTTATTAGCTCAAGCGTGGTCGCGAGGATCAGGAAAGAGGTACCGGTATTCTTCGCATTCACATCGATAAACTGAACAAAGAACGAGACGTAGAACAGAATAGCTTTCGGGTTCGTCAGGCTCAATACCAGCGAGCGTTTCATGATCATGCTGGCAGGCTCGGTACCGCTTTCATGTGTATTATTCTGACGGGTAATAACCGACCAGAGCATTTTACCGCCCAGCCACAGCAGATAAAAAGCACCTAAATAACGTACGATATTAAACAGTACCGGTGTGGTCTGAATTAACGCGGCAACGCCCGCCCAGGCCAGGAACATCAGTACGGCATCGCCGATAAACACGCCGGTGGCGGCGAGATACCCTTTTTTAACGCCGTGACCAATCCCAGTTTTCAGCACAAATAAAGTATTCGGCCCTGGCACCAGCACAATAAAAAATGCGCCGACAACGTATGTCCAGAAATTCAGTACGCCAAACTCCGCAAACACTTCTCCCTCCTTTTGCTCAACACAACAGGAATAGCGCTGCAAAGACGCTATTCCCAACAACCATACGCCATAAAATCATTGGGCACCTTGCGGTGCCCTGATGGTTCTCAGAAATCCTGGACTGCGAACAGCAACGCATTGCGGTGCCGGGTCATTCCACATTTCCTGATGGCGTGTATACGCATATTGCGGCGGGATTGTGCTTCCAGCCAACGAGCCTTACGACGGTTCACCTGTCGCAACATGCGCCAGCGCCCTACTTCAGTTCTACTGCGCTTCATGTCTACAACTCTTTCTTTAAAAGAGAGGCCATTATAAACCCAACCCTGCAGCAAACCAGCGCTTTTACCTGGCGTTTTTATTTGCCAGATGATTCCTGATGCGTACACTCATAACAATACGCTTTCAAAAGGATTTTTTTACCTATGACAACCGTCTACACCGTGGTGAGTTGGCTGGTCATTCTGGGATACTGGCTGTTAATCGCGGGTGTGACATTGCGCATCCTGATGAAGCGCAGAGCCGTACCCTCTGCCATGGCCTGGCTTCTTATAATTTATATCCTGCCGCTGGTAGGAATTATCGCCTATCTCTCTTTCGGTGAACTTCATCTGGGCAAGCGTCGTGCCGAGCGTGCCCGGGCCATGTGGCCTTCCACCGCCAAATGGCTGAGCGATCTTAAAGCCTGTAAACACATCTTCGCAGAAGAAAACAGCAGCGTTGCCTCCTCATTATTTAAACTGTGCGAACTCAGACAAGGTATTGGAGGCGTAAAAGGCAATCAGCTCCAGCTGCTGACCTCTTCTGATGACGTCATGCAGGCCTTGATCCGCGATATTCAACTGGCTCGTCACAATATCGAGATGGTGTTCTATATCTGGCAGCCCGGCGGGATGGCAGACCAGGTGGCGGAATCGCTGATGGCTGCCGCACGTCGTGGCATTCACTGCCGTTTGATGCTCGACTCCGCAGGCAGCGTCGCCTTTTTCCGTAGCCCCTGGGCAGGGATGATGCGTAATGCCGGCATCGAAGTGGTCGAGGCGTTAAAGGTCAATTTACTGCGCGTTTTCCTGCGCCGGATGGATCTTCGCCAGCACCGCAAGATGATCATGATCGACAACTATATTGCCTATACCGGCAGCATGAACATGGTTGATCCCCGCTTCTTCAAGCAGGACTCGGGGGTCGGCCAGTGGATTGACCTGATGGCAAGGATGGAAGGGCCTATCGCCACCTCCATGGGGATTGTCTATTCCTGCGACTGGGAGATAGAAACCGGCAAACGTATTCTCCCGCCGCCACCGGATGGCAATATCATGCCCTTTGAAGAGGCCAGCGGACATACCATCCATACCATTGCCTCCGGGCCGGGTTTCCCGGAGGATTTAATCCATCAGGCGCTACTGACCGCCACTTACGCGGCGCGTGAATATTTGATCATGACCACGCCCTACTTCGTTCCGAGCGATGACCTGCTGCACGCAATCTGCACCGCAGCACAGCGCGGTGTCGATGTCAGCATCATTCTGCCACGCAAAAATGACTCACTTCTGGTGGGCTGGGCCAGCCGCGCGTTCTTTAGCGAACTGCTTGCCGCCGGGGTAAAAATCTACCAGTTTGAAGGCGGGCTCCTGCATACCAAAAGCGTCCTCGTGGACGGTGAGTTAAGTCTGGTGGGCACGGTAAACCTGGATATGCGCAGCCTGTGGTTAAACTTTGAAATCACGCTGGTCATTGATGATGCCGGATTCGGCGGTGACCTGGCGGCGGTACAGGACGATTATATCTCCCGTTCGCGCCTGCTGGATGCCCGGCTGTGGGTAAAACGTCCGCTGTGGCAGAGAATTGCTGAACGACTGTTTTACTTCTTTAGTCCGTTGCTGTAAAACGTGCCCAACGATGTTTAACAGGTAGTCATCATGGAAATGGATCTGAACAATCGCCTGACCGAAGACGAAACGCTCGAGCAGGCCTATGACATTTTTCTCGAACTGGCGGTTGATAACCTCGATCCCGCAGATGTGATCCTCTTTAATCTGCAGTTCGAAGAGCGCGGCGGCGCGGAGTTATTCGACCCTGCAGAAGACTGGGCTGAGCACGTGGATTACGATCTCAATCCTGACTTCTTTGCCGAAGTGGTGATTGGGCTGGCAGATGAAGATGGTGGCGAAATTAATGACATCTTCGCCCGCGTGCTGCTCTGCCGCGAGAAAGACCATAAGCTGTGCCATATCATCTGGCGCGAATAGTAAAAGGCTGCGGATGCAGCCTTTTTTGTTTAATCCGGTAGCGCACTCCCGCAACGGTTACAGAAGCGGGCGTTAAGCTCATGTTCAGCCTGGTGACAACCCGGACATTTTCGCTGCTGTTTGCGGCTCTGAAATGCGCTGCTCATATGGGTTGTGATAAGACCTGTCGGAATGGCAATCACCGAATACCCAATCAGAATCAGCACCGATGCGACGATACGTCCAAGCGGCGTATGCGGCGTGATATCCCCGTAGCCAACGGTCGTGACGGTGACAATGGCCCAATACACTGAGGCATTCAGCGTTGTGAAGCCATATTTTGGCCCTTCTATCAGATACATCAACGCACCGAAAACAATCATGACGATCGCGATAAACGAGTAAAACAGAATGAGCTGATGCCGGGCACTGACTATTGCGCTCCAGAAGACCCGGAGAGACGGCATAAAACGCAGCAATTTCAGAATACGTAATACACGAATAACGCGCATCGCCCGCCATGCAAAGACATAGCTCAGGCTAATCTCCGGCCACAACCACATGACGTAGAGCGGCAGGACGGTGGCTAAATCGATAAATCCCCAGAAGCTGAAAACATATCTCGCCGGGTTGGGCCAGCAGACGACCCGCAGCAGATATTCGGCAGTAAAGACCAGGGTAATAATCAGTTCGATCCAGACAAATATATGCCATTCATCATAGGTCAGGTGATACTGCGTCCCGGCTCCCGATTCAAAGAAAATAACCACCACGCTGATGAGTGCAAACAGCCCGCAGATCCCTTCGAAGCGGCGTCCGGATATCGTTTTAGGATCGAATAGAAAATGATAAAGCCGCCGACGGGCAGAGGTGAATAGACTCGACACGGTAACCTCGCAAAAAATAAGGGCTGACATCATGTCAGCCCTTGCGATTATAACGGGTCTACTTTCAGGCAGGAAACCGCATGTCGGAAACTGCCTTCCAGAACCGGTCGTGTTTTCGCACACTCCGGCCCGGCCAGTGGGCAACGCGTACGGAACACGCAGCCTGATGGCGGGTTAATCGGCGACGGCAATTCGCCTTCCAGCAGCTGGATGCTTTTATTTTTTTCCAGATCGGGATCGGGAATTGGCACCGCGGACATCAGCGCTTTGGTGTAGGGGTGCAGTGGATTGTGGTACACCTCATCATAGGTGCCCAGCTCCACGGCATGGCCCAGGTACATGACCAGTACGCGGTCAGAAATGTGCTTCACCACCGCCAGGTCGTGCGCAATGAAGATCAGCGACAGCCCCATCTCACGCTGCAGCTTCTGTAGCAGGTTAACCACCTGCGCCTGAATCGACACGTCCAGCGCGGAGACAGGCTCATCGCAGATGATCAGCTTCGGCTCAAGGATTAACGCGCGGGCAATACCGATACGCTGACACTGGCCGCCGGAGAATTCGTGCGGATAGCGGTTGATGAGGTTTGGCAGCAGCCCCACTTTCATCATCATCGCCTTAACACGATCGCGTACTTCCTGACGTGGCATCTTCGGATGATAGGTCCGCAGCGGCTCGGCAATGATTTCACCGATGGTCATACGCGGGTTTAAGGACGCCAGCGGATCCTGGAATATCATCTGGATATCGCTGCGTACGTCGCGCCACTCTTCGGGCTTCATCCCCAGCAGATCTTTACCCAGCCACGCCACTTTACCGCCGGTCGCTTTCACCAGACCGATAATGGCACGCGCAAAGGTCGATTTACCGCATCCGGACTCACCCACCACGCCCAGCGTTTCCCCTTCATACAGACGAAGCGTTACGCCATCCACAGCTTTCAGGGTCTTGGGCGGCTGCCAGAACCACTGTTTACCGTCTTTGATGTCGAAATGCACTTTAAGATCGGCAATTTCGAGCAGCACATTTCTTTTTTCATCTAATGCGTTCATACCAGCTCCTCCTGCGGCTTAAAGCAGGCGCGCAGACGGCCTGGTGCAAACTCTTCCAGCGGCGGAGCGCTGTTACAAATCTCCATCGCGTGCGGGCAGCGCGGCTGGAACGGGCAGCCTTTCGGCAGGCGCAGCAGGTTTGGCGGGTTGCCCGGAATGGTCAACAGGGATTCCCCTTCCGCATCAAGACGTGGCACCGCATTCAACAGGCCGATCGAGTACGGGTGCGCAGGCTGATAGAAAACATCGCGCGCTTTGCCATATTCCATCGTACGGCCGGCATACATTACCAGCACTTTGTCACAGATACCGGCAACCACGCCCAAATCGTGGGTGATCATGATAATCGCCGTGTTGAACTCACGCTTAAGCTCGTTCAGCAGGGTCATGATTTGCGCCTGGACGGTCACATCCAGCGCGGTGGTCGGTTCATCGGCAATCAGCAGTTTTGGACGACACAGCAGCGCCATGGCAATCATCACACGCTGACGCATACCGCCAGAGAACTCATGCGGGAACATGCGCATGCGCTTACGCGCCTCTGGCATTTTTACCGCATCGAGCATTTTAACGGACTCTTCAAAGGCTTCAGCTTTGCTCAACCCTTTGTGCAGCATCAGGACTTCCATCAGTTGCTCACCGACGCGCATGTACGGGTTCAACGAGGTCATCGGATCCTGGAAAATCATCGAAATCTGCTCAGCACGCAGCTTGTTCAGCTCGTGTTCAGGCAGGTTGAGGATCTCGCGTCCGTTGAATTTGGCGGATCCGCCAATCACACCGTTTGCGGCCAGCAGCCCCATCAGCGCGAACGCCGTCTGAGATTTCCCGGAGCCGGATTCGCCCACGATACCCAGCGTTTCACCCGCGCGCAGGTTGAAGTTGAGATCGTTTACGGCGGTGACATCCCCGTCCGGCGTCTTAAAGGTGACGCGGAGATCGTTTACATCCAGCAGAAGGTCACTCCGCTGTTGCGCCTGTGGCGCAGTTGCCGTTTCAATAATTGTCATGACGGCGCTCCTTAACGGTCTTTCGGGTCGAGGGCATCACGCAGGCCATCGCCGATAAAGTTGAAACAGAACAGGGTCACGACCAGGAAACCCGCCGGGTATAACAGCAGCCACGGTGAAACTTCCATTGAGTTTGCGCCATCGCTCAACAGCGCGCCCCAACTGCTCAGCGGCTCTTGCGTGCCCAGCCCCAGGAAGCTCAGGAAGGATTCAAACAGGATCATGCTTGGTACCAGCAGTGAGGCATACACCACCACCACGCCCAGCACGTTAGGAACAATGTGGCGGACAACGATATTCCCTGTCGATACACCCCCCACCTGCGCCGCTTCGATAAACTCTTTGCGTTTAAGGCTCAGCGTCTGGCCACGTACGATACGCGCCATATCCAGCCAGGAGACCATGCCGATGGCCACGAAGATCAACAGGATGTTCTGGCCGAAGAAGGTCACCAGCAGGATCACGAAGAACATGAACGGGAAGGAGTTTAAAATCTCCAGCAGACGCATCATGACCGAGTCCACTTTCCCGCCGAGATAGCCGGAGAGCGAGCCATAGAGCGTGCCGACGATCACGGCCACCAGCGCTGCTGCAATCCCCACCATCAATGAAATACGGCCACCAATGGCAACGCGGACCAGCAGGTCACGGCCGGACGAGTCCGTACCAAAGTAGTGGCCGGACTCCATATCCGGCGCGCTGGACATCATGCCCCAGTCCGTATCGAAATAGGTGAATTGCGACAGCATCGGCGCCAGGGTCACAAACAGCGCGATCAGCACCAGAACAACCAGACTGGCGACCGCTGCGCGGTTATGCATAAAGCGACGGCGGGCGTCCTGCCAGAGGCTACGACCTTCGACTTCCAGTTTTTCACTGAAGTTTTCCAGCGCCTCGCTGTTTTTCTTACTCAACATCATGGCGTGCTCCAGTTAGTAACGGATTTTCGGGTCGATAACGGCATACAGCACATCGACAACAGCGTTAAAGAGAATGGTCAACGCACCCACGAGGATCGTCAGGCTCAGCACCAGAGAATAGTCGCGGTTGAGGGCACCGTTAACAAACAGCTGGCCAATACCCGGCAGACCGTAGATGGTTTCAATAACCATTGAACCGGTAATAATACCGACGAACGCCGGTCCCATGTACGAGAGCACAGGTAAAAGAGCCGGCTTGAGCGCATGGCGGAAGATAATCCGGCGCATCGGCAACCCTTTCGCGCGCGCGGTACGGATGAAGTTTGAATGTAACACTTCAATCATCGAACCACGGGTGATGCGCGCGATACTGGCGATGTAAGCCAGAGAAAGCGCCACCATCGGTAAAATCATGAATTTCAGTGCCCCGCCGTTCCAGCCGCCGCCGGGCAGCCATTTCAGCGTGATGGCAAATATCATCACCAGTAACGGCGCGACAACGAAGCTGGGGATAACCACCCCGGTCATTGCGACCCCCATTACCGTATAATCCCATTTGGTATTTTGTTTAAGCGCGGCGATAACGCCTGCGGTGACCCCGAGAACCACGGCCAACAAGAATGCCGCAGCACCCAGTTTTGCCGATACCGGGAAGCTGGATGCCACCAGGTCGTTAACGGAATAGTCTTTATATTTGAATGACGGCCCGAAATCGCCATGCGCCAGTTGCTTCAGATAGTTGAAGTATTGCGTGGAGATAGGATCGTTTAAATGATATTTCGCTTCGATGTTCGCCATCACTTCAGGTGGCAGCGTACGTTCACCCGTGAATGGACTTCCCGGCGCGAGACGCATCATAAAGAAGGAAATTGTAATTAGAATAAATAACGTTGGTATCGCTTCTAAACAGCGACGCAGGATAAATTTCAACATTGCCCGTACCTTCTGGCGTGTGCCTGATGAATGTTACAAAGTAGACACAGTGGGGCAAGCCAGGCCCGCCCCACGTATTGCCATTAATGCTTGATAATATAAAGATTCTTAACGGAAATATTATCCAACGGGTCTTTACCGGTATAGCCGCCAACCCATGGTTTCACCAGGCGGGCGTTCACGTAGTAGTAAACCGGTACAATTGCCGAGTCTTTATCGAGTTGTTGTTCTGCTTTGGCGTACAGGTCTGCGCGTTTTGCATCGTCAGTAACCTGCAGCGTTTCAGCGATAAGCTTATCGAATGCCGGGCTCTTATAGTGCGCCGTGTTGTTCGAGCTGTCGCTGAGCATGGTATTCAGGAAAGATGTCGGTTCATTATAGTCCGCACACCAGCCTGCACGCGCCACGTCAAAGGTGCCCTGATGACGGGTATCCAGGAAGGTTTTCCACTCCTGGTTTTCCAGCTTAACGTTCGCGCCCAGGTTTTTCTTCCAAATAGAGGCAACGGCAATCGCCAGTTTTTTATGCAGATCGGACGTGTTGTACAACAGATTAAACGTCAGCGGCTTATCTGCGGTATACCCCGCTTCGGCCAGCAGTTTTTTCGCTTCTTCGTTACGTTTTTCCTGTGACCACTTGAACCACTCAGGCTCAACCAGTTTCATGCCATCGGTGTACGGTGGAGTGTAGCTGTAGGCTGGCAGATCGCCCTGGTTTTTCACTTTGTTCACGATGATATCGCGATCCAGTGCCAGCTTCAGCGCCGTACGGACACGTACGTCGGTGAACGGTGCTTTCTGGTTATTAATTTCGTAGTAATAAGTACACAGGTATGGATCGACATGAACTTCTTTCGGGATCTCTTTCTTCAGTTTCTGGAACAGTTCAATCGGCATGTTGTTATAGGTCATGTCGATTTCACCGCTGCGGTAGCGGTTCACGTCAGTCACTTCAGAAGAGATTGGCAGGTAGGTCACCTGGTTAATCACGGTTTTGGCGTTATCCCAGTATTGCGGGTTACGCTCCAGAACCATACGTTCGTTGACCACCCAGTCTTTCAGTTTATAAGCACCGTTGGTCACAATATTGGCAGGCTGGGTCCATTTTTCACCGAATTTTTCCACTGCGGATTTCGGTACCGGGGAGACAGACGGGTGAACCAGCAGCTTATAGAAGTACGGAACAGGTTCGCTCAACGTCACTTCAAACGTGTTGGCATCAATCGCTTTTACACCCAAATCGGTGACCGGTTTTTTACCGGCGATGATGTCATCGATATTGGCGATATGGCCATATTGCAGATAGCTCGCATACGGAGAGGCGGTGTTTGGATTCGCCAGGCGCTGCCAGCTGTAAACGAAATCTTCGGCGGTAACCGGTGTACCGTCGGACCATTTAGCATCTTTGCGCAGATGGAAGGTCCAGACTTTAAAATCTTTGTTTTCCCACTTTTCGGCGACACCCGGCGCCGGGTGGCCTTCTACGTCAGTGACCAGCAGCCCTTCAAACAGGTCGCGGTTGACGTTTGACTCTGGCACGCCCTCAATTTTATGCGGATCAAGAGACTGAACTTCCGCCCCGTTGTTACGTACCAGCGTCTGCTTCTCAGCCAGCTGTACCCCTGCAGGCACGTCCGCAGCCATTGCAGCGTTGCCCGCGATTAGCGCAGTTAAAATCCCCGCCGCTATCAGATTTTTTTTTGTGATGATGGACATTGTGTTGGTACTCCACTCATTATAATTACTGGCCTTCGCCAGCTGTGTAATCCCCTGTTGGGGCCTGTACAGCGCAGGAGTTTTTTTTGCTGCTGTCAGGTTCTTTTTTACTTCTTGCTATCACCGACTTCTTTATTACTGACCGCTCGTATGGCCGTCTTGCGTCGATTCTTTCCATGTCTCCCCTGTCTGAGACATGTGTTGGATATTCGCGAAGATGACTATATGAAAATAATTCTCATCTTCTTGTTTTATGCTGCAAAATATTAGGCCGGAAAGTATCAAAAGGCGGAAACGCACGCCAATACATTTTGCAAATTTGTTAAGCAATTCTCTTTTACGAAGTGTACTAAATCGTTGAGGGCAGCCCTGCCTGACATGAAAGGACAATAAAAATCTTTTCATTCAAAGAGATAAAAAAATCAGTCTCTCTGCGCGCGTCGCTGCGCTACCATCACGTCATTTTGTACAAAAACTTAACAACTGATTATTATTTAGCACATTCCTCTAAGGGAACGTTGAATTTACTAATATCATTTCGGTTATCACTCAGCAAGCCCCAGAGTATCGTGTGAGTAAAATAACAGAATGATCGCAGGTTTTCTGTGCAGGCAGGAAACGGTAGGATTAATAACTTGTTGAAATATAAGAATTGAACATTATTAGTAGAATTTATTATGACAGGTAAGCATTTCAACTTTATTTATATGATTTGCTGATATTCACGTAAAAAAAACGGAGCCGTTGGCTCCGTTCTTTCGTACGAAATGTCAGTGCAATAAGCCGGGGAAAATGCTTTTGATGCCGGTCACAATGAATTCGATGCCCAGGGCCATCAATAGCAACCCCATAATACGGGTAATGACGTTGATGCCTGTCTGCCCAAGCAGACGCACCAGCCAGGGTGCCATGCGGAACACGCCCCAACAACAAAGCGCAAAAATGGCAATGGCGACAGAAAAGCCAATCAGATGCACCCAGTTGTGGTAGCGCGTACCCCAGACAATCGTCGAGCTAATAGCGCCGGGACCGGCCATCAGCGGTAACGCCAGCGGCACTACGCCTATGCTCTCGCGAATGGCGGTTTCTGATTTTTCCTGCTTGTTCTGTTTGTCTTCCCCCAGCTTACCGCTGATCATCGACATAGCGATGGTGACCACCAGGATCCCACCCGCAATACGGAAAGAATCAATCGAGATACCGAACACCTGAAGAATGGCATCCCCAAGGTAAAGGGAGGTCAGGAGAATAATCGCCACTGACAGGTTAGCGGTAAGATTGGTTTTGTTTCTGGCCGCCGCCGTCTGGTAACTGGTCATACTAATGAAGACAGGAATGATCCCCACCGGGTTGACCAATGCAAACAAACCAATAAAAACTTAAAATATGTAGGAAAATCAAAGAGCGATAAGATCACATTTTGCTCCGCTTATGCGTATGCCCCGGGGCTGACAACTGTCAGTGAAAATCGCGCTGAAGATACGCTTTTTATCAGCATACTTCACCAGAAATCTGTGCCAAAACGTTATCAATTCATGATGTTAAATATTTGTATAAGCAATGATAGCGCCACTTCCAATAGTTACTTAATTATTTAACACTGGAATAATCTCAAAGAAATAACCCTGCTGAAAGGTATCAGCTTGGGGGAAAATTGACGCAGATCATGATTTTCGTACTCAGAAGTGAGTAATCTTGATTACGCCCCCAGGGAGATGACCTGCCAAAAAAGGATGATGCTAAGGTAAGGCTCTTTTAGTAAATTAGTGTGCTGGTGCAGGAAGTAACCCATTGTTTTACTGTGTGTTACGCAAGTCGTATTGGCTCTGTCTATACTGTCTGACGTATCGAGCGCTGGTTTACTAAAAGAGTTTAAACATTATCAGGAGAGCATTATGGCTGTTACTAATATCGCTGAACTGAACGCCCTCGTCGAGCGCGTTAAAAAAGCCCAGCGTGAATATGCCAATTTCACCCAAGAACAGGTTGATAAAATCTTCCGCGCGGCCGCTCTGGCTGCTGCAGATGCTCGAATCCCTCTCGCTAAAATGGCCGTTGCCGAATCCGGCATGGGTATCGTTGAAGATAAAGTGATCAAAAACCACTTCGCTTCAGAGTATATCTACAACGCCTATAAAGATGAGAAAACCTGTGGCGTGCTGTCTGAAGACGACACTTTCGGTACTATCACCATTGCAGAACCTATCGGCATTATTTGCGGTATCGTTCCAACCACCAACCCAACGTCTACCGCTATCTTCAAATCTCTGATCAGCCTGAAGACCCGTAACGCAATCATCTTCTCCCCGCACCCACGTGCAAAAGATGCGACCAACAAAGCCGCTGACATCGTTCTGCAGGCTGCGATTGCTGCCGGTGCACCTAAAGATCTGATCGGCTGGATCGACCAACCGTCCGTTGAGCTTTCTAACGCGCTGATGCACCACCCGGACATTAACCTGATCCTGGCGACCGGTGGTCCTGGCATGGTTAAAGCGGCATACAGTTCCGGTAAACCTGCTATCGGCGTAGGCGCGGGTAATACCCCTGTAGTTATTGATGAAACGGCCGATATCAAACGTGCTGTTGCGTCCGTGCTGATGTCCAAAACCTTCGACAACGGTGTTATCTGTGCTTCTGAGCAGTCTGTTGTTGTTGTTGATTCCGTTTATGATGCTGTTCGCGAACGTTTCGCCAGCCACGGCGGCTACCTGCTGCAGGGCAAAGAGCTGAAAGCGGTTCAGGATATCATTCTGAAAAATGGCGCGCTGAACGCGGCTATCGTGGGTCAGCCAGCGTATAAAATCGCTGAACTGGCAGGCTTCACTGTTCCGGCAACCACCAAAATTCTGATTGGTGAAGTTAAAGTTGTCGACGAAAGCGAACCATTCGCTCACGAAAAACTGTCCCCTACTCTGGCGATGTACCGCGCCAAAGATTTCGAAGACGCAGTTGAGAAAGCAGAGAAACTGGTTGCGATGGGTGGTATCGGCCACACCTCTTGCCTGTACACTGACCAGGATAACCAGCCAGAACGTGTTGCTCACTTTGGTCAGATGATGAAAACTGCACGTATCCTGATCAACACCCCGGCTTCTCAGGGTGGTATCGGCGACCTGTACAACTTCAAACTCGCACCTTCCCTGACTCTGGGTTGTGGTTCCTGGGGTGGTAACTCCATCTCTGAAAACGTTGGTCCAAAACACCTGATCAACAAGAAAACCGTTGCTAAGCGAGCTGAAAACATGTTGTGGCACAAACTTCCGAAATCTATCTACTTCCGCCGTGGTTCTCTGCCAATCGCGCTGGATGAAGTGATTACTGATGGCCACAAACGTGCGCTCATCGTGACTGACCGTTTCCTGTTCAACAACGGTTACGCTGACCAGATCACCTCTGTTCTGAAAGCCGCTGGCGTAGAAACTGAAGTGTTCTTTGAAGTTGAAGCTGACCCAACCCTGAGCGTTGTGCGTAAAGGTGCGGAGCTGGCGAACTCCTTCAAACCAGATGTGATTATCGCACTGGGTGGTGGTTCCCCAATGGACGCCGCGAAAATCATGTGGGTAATGTACGAACATCCAGAAACCCATTTCGAAGAACTGGCGCTGCGCTTTATGGACATCCGTAAACGTATCTACAAGTTCCCGAAAATGGGCGTAAAAGCGAAGATGATCGCCGTTACCACCACTTCCGGTACAGGTTCTGAAGTTACGCCGTTCGCGGTGGTCACTGATGACGCAACGGGTCAGAAATACCCACTGGCTGACTACGCGCTGACCCCAGATATGGCCATCGTTGATGCCAACCTGGTGATGGATATGCCGAAATCACTGTGTGCATTCGGTGGTCTGGACGCTGTGACTCACGCCCTGGAAGCCTATGTTTCCGTACTGGCTTCTGAGTTCTCTGATGGTCAGGCTCTGCAGGCGCTGAAACTACTGAAAGAAAACCTGCCAGCGTCTTACAACGAAGGGTCTAAAAACCCGGTTGCCCGTGAGCGTGTCCACAGTGCAGCAACCATCGCCGGTATCGCGTTTGCTAACGCCTTCCTCGGGGTTTGCCACTCCATGGCTCACAAACTGGGTTCTCAGTTCCACATCCCTCACGGTCTGGCGAACGCCCTGTTGATCAGCAACGTTATCCGTTATAACGCGAATGACAACCCAACCAAGCAGACTGCTTTCAGCCAGTACGACCGTCCGCAAGCACGTCGTCGTTACGCTGAAATCGCAGACCACCTGGGTCTGAGCGCACCGGGCGACCGTACTGCTGCGAAGATCGAGAAACTGCTGGCATGGCTGGAAAGCCTGAAGGCTGAACTGGGCATTCCTAAATCTATCCGCGAAGCGGGTGTTCAGGAAGCTGACTTCCTGGCACACGTTGATAAGCTGTCTGAAGATGCATTCGATGACCAGTGTACAGGTGCGAACCCGCGTTACCCACTGATCTCCGAGCTGAAACAGATCCTGCTGGATACATTCTACGGACGTGAGTTCAAAGAAGGTGACGTTGCTGCTGTGAAAACAGAAGCACCAGTCATTAAAGCTGACAAAAAAGCGAAGAAAAGCGCTTAATTGACCGCTGTTAAAAAACCCGCCTCTGGCGGGTTTTTTTTGTCTGAAGATCAGGCTTTGAGTTCTTTGAAACTACTTCCGGTTATCGTGCTGAATCGCCGTCAGGGAGCCCACAGACAACGCCTCTTTATAATGCTTACGACAGACCGACACATAGCGTTCATTGCCCCCTATCACCACCTGCTCACCGTCTGCATAGGGTTTACCAGACTGATCAAGACGAAGCACCATACTGGCTTTACGGCCGCAAAAACAGATGGTTTTCAGTTCGACCAGTTTATCGGACCAGGCAAGCAAATACTGGCTACCGGCAAATAGCTCCCCGCGAAAGTCCGTGCGCAAACCATAGCAGAGAACGGGAATATCAAGTTCATCTACGACCTCTGAAAGCGCATGCACCTGTTCACGCGTCAGGAACTGGCTTTCATCGACCAGAACGCAATGAATGGGCTGGGAAGTATGCTCGGCACGGATATCCTGCAACAGGTCCGTTTGTGGGTTAAACAGTCTGGCCGGTGACGAGAGACCAATTCTTGAACTCACCTTACCTGCACCGAAGCGATCGTCGATTTCAGCGGTGTAAACAACGGTGCGCATCCCTCGTTCCTGATAATTGTAGGAGGATTGCAGTAACGCCGTGGATTTTCCGGCATTCATTGCCGAATAGTAGAAATAAAGTTGTGCCATTGGCCGTCAAACCCTAATCAATGTGTAATATTCCCAATGATTCATTGTATCATATTTTGTCTGGTCATCAGCGATACACCACACAGAGTATGGGGTTCAAGCCGCAGTTAACCACGAGATGTACAGGAAAATAATGCGATAAAACAGGAGGTAAACTGATTCAGCATGCTCTATATGTCGCGAACCCACTAAACATAACACTTCTTTTTATACTGGAATCCACGTTCATTAAAATTCACTATTTATTAACTATTTTTGCCCTGGCAACGCTGGCAGAAACTAATACAAAAGGCTGATATTTATCCGCCGCAACTATAATTCCTGCGGTAAATGTCACAAAAAAAAGATGCAACCGAACGGGTTAAGCAGGTAAGCGTGATAACAAGCGAGCCTGTGTGGGTATGAAATTTAAGTTAGCGTAATTAATAATAGCGCCCATTATTCCGTATTTTTTGAATTCCTTACATTCCCACCTATTGCACAACTGAATTTATCGCTCTATTATTAGGACAACAAACCACCCCCCATTATAAGTTTGAGATTACTACAATGAGCGAAGCACTTAAAATTCTGAACAACATCCGTACTCTTCGTGCGCAGGCAAGAGAATGCACCCTGGAAACGCTTGAAGAAATGCTGGAAAAATTAGAAGTTGTAGTTAATGAACGTCGCGAAGAAGAAAGCGCTGCTGCTGCTGAAATCGAAGAGCGTACGCGTAAACTGCAGCAATATCGTGAAATGCTGATTGCTGATGGTATCGATCCAAATGAATTGCTGAACAGCATGGCTGCAGCGAAGACCGGTACTAAAGCAAAACGCGCTGCTCGTCCTGCTAAATATAGCTATGTCGACGAGAACGGCGAAACTAAAACCTGGACTGGCCAGGGTCGTACACCTGCTGTTATCAAAAAAGCCATGGATGAGCAAGGTAAACAGCTGGACGACTTCCTGATCAAGGATTAATCCTAACGTATTCAGAAAAATCCCGCTTAATGCGGGATTTTTTTTATCCTCAATTCCTGCAAACATCCCCTTACATGCCGTCATATTGGGACATCGTACTAATTAACGTTCCTTACAGACCGGCGTGGTTACCCTGAGTTGTGGGCATAAAAAAACCGGTGGGCATCGCCTCACCGGTCTTGATCATTTGCAGGCGGGGTTATTTTTTAATACCCACGCTCTCTTTCAGCCAGGCTTTAAATTCTTCACCCAGTGAATTGTGGCGGATGCCATATTCCACGAATGCCTGCATATAACC
Organism: Enterobacter cloacae subsp. cloacae ATCC 13047; assembly: GCF_000025565.1. Taxonomy (NCBI): domain Bacteria; kingdom Pseudomonadati; phylum Pseudomonadota; class Gammaproteobacteria; order Enterobacterales; family Enterobacteriaceae; genus Enterobacter; species Enterobacter cloacae. The sequence goes on along the minus strand of NC_014121.1, from coordinate 1,657,867 downwards.
GAGTTTATTACCGCAGTCATGGCTCTTACCTTTCATATGGTAGGCTTCAACGGTCTCTTTCTCGATCAGCATATCGATGGCATCGGTCAGCTGGATCTCATCTCCTGCTCCTGGAGGCGTTTTCGCCAGCAGTGGCCAGATTTCAGCGCTCAGGACATAGCGACCTACTACCGCCAGATTAGACGGCGCTATGTCGGCTTTAGGCTTCTCTACGACGCCTACCATTGGCACGCTTTCACCGGGTTCAAGATTAACGCCTTTACAGTCAACCACACCGTAAGCCGTCACGTCTTCAACAGGTTCAACCATAATCTGGCTGCTGCCCGTTTCGTCAAAGCGCTTGATCATCTCAGCAAGGTTATCCTGAGAGAGATCGGATTCATATTCGTCCAGAATGACGTCTGGCAGAATGACCGCAACAGGTTCATTACCCACAACAGGATATGCACAAAGTACCGCGTGGCCCAGACCTTTCGCCAGCCCCTGACGCACCTGCATAATGGTAACGTGCGGAGGGCAAATAGACTGAACTTCTTCTAACAGCTGACGCTTAACGCGTTTTTCCAGCATGGCTTCGAGTTCGAAACTGGTATCGAAATGGTTTTCGATAGAGTTTTTAGATGAATGTGTAACCAGCACAATTTCAGTGATGCCGGCCGCGATACATTCGTTTACGACATACTGAATTAATGGCTTATCAACCAGTGGCAACATCTCTTTAGGAATTGCCTTAGTTGCTGGTAACATCCTGGTACCCAATCCCGCTACCGGGATGACGGCCTTTCTGACTTTCGAATTTAGGGCAGCCATTCAAATTCTCCTGAGCTGTTCAAGTTTTGAACTTTTATGCATTAAATAACGCGTTGAGTATATCAGCCTCATCACACAGTCTGGGTCTGAAAAGAACGCGTTGCCGATCAATTAGGATAAATACGCATGAATCTGGGCAGCGATAGTAGCACTCCCCACAAAACACAGGTAAGGCAATCTTAAAATTAAGATCCAACTGCTTATTCCGTGGACAACATTAACCGCAACCGCCCGCCGGCACCCCAAATTTGGCACTGCCAGGAAGAACAGCGATGGCTAATTTGATTAAGATAAGCCGTACCCAATGTCCCCAGCGGCACACCGTTGCTAACCTGAATATGATGTTCCCCGGTATTCAGAGAGGCGTTCAGACCCGCTGAAACGAGGATAAGATTTTTCAATCCACTATGGTAATAGCCAACCAGCAATGGAAATTGTCCTGGTAAATTGGCCTGGCGAAAAAGCTGGTTAACCTGTTTAAGTAAACTGCCTAACTCCGGAAGCCGTTGCCCCTGATGCGATAACTGTTCCTGCAACAGCCCGTTAAATAGCGCACGAAGTAATAACGCTGCTAATACACCATTATCCCCGGCACGGGTAACATCCAGGGAATAAAACGCAAGATCGGAATCCGATAATGGCGCAATATCCAGCACCAGACCGGGCTGATCCGCGGCCACAAGCTGGCGATAATTTATTCGACAGTGTGAAAAGGTCTGTTGTACCGGCGGCTGAAGTTCCTGCAATAGCTTGGCCGCGGCAGGCGGATTACTGACTAAAGCATCCCAGTCCTGGAAAAGGCGCTCTTCTTCCTCGACGCGGGAATTAAACATATTCGGATAAAGGCAGGCCAATACCGTTTCACGCAAACGGTTCAGATCTTTTACTGGTTTCAGCAGAATATCCTGCACCCCCAGACGCAATGCTTTGGCAATATCCGCCATATTTTCCGTCGCGGAGATCACCAGAATGGGCGTCTGGTTACCCTCATTACGCAGATGTTCAACCAACTTCAGGCCATTCATCCGCGGCATTGCGATATCACAGATCATCAGATCGGGCGTGATACTGACCATTTTTTCCAGGGCATCAACACCATCTTCAGCCAGGGCAGTGGTTGCCCCCAGCGAGGATAACCACGAATCCAGTAGCGATCGGAAAACGGGCTCGTCTTCAACAATCAAAATGTGTTTTCCGGCCAATGGCTGCGTCATGGTTCCTCCCCTGGCTGACAGTTACTAAATAGTGGCATGCTATCGGCACTATCGCCTGTCAGATTTTGCTGAAGTAGTCAAAAAAAGGTGCTCAACGTGCGGTTCGCACAAATGGCAATAATTCGTCCATTTTCTTTTCGACGGCTAAAGAGCCCGCTGCGATGGCGGCCTCAGCCCGATGGAAATCAAGGGTAGAGATTTGTGGACAATAGGGTTGAATCAGAATATCCGGTGGGTCGCCCGCCATACGGTTACGTTTGAGGCGGTTTTCCAGCACCTGGATTGAGGTGGTCATAATCTCCATTGCCGTGGGCGCAGCGACCGAGCGGCGCGCGGCTATCCGGCCAATTCGCCCGCGTAAGCGCTCATGCCAGGCCAGTTTTTCCGCCTCGGCATCTTCGCTTTGCAAATTGACCGGCATGAGGTCTTGCTGCATCAGGTGAGCGTCGTGTTGTAAATCGACCGCGATCACGATGTCAGCCCCCATTGCGCGCGTCAAAGAGATTGGCACGGGGTTAACGACTCCGCCATCAACAAGCCAATAACCATTATGCGGGACAGGAGCCATAAGGCCCGGCATACTGCAGGAGGCGCGAACGGCAAGGTGGATATCCCCTTCGGTCAGCCACAGCTCACGTCCCGTACTGAGATTCGTCGCCACGGCACCAAATGGCAACTGACAATCGCTGAAGTCCTGAAGAGGCATAATCTGACGGAACTGGTTAAAGACGCGTTCACCGCGAAGCAAACCGCCGCGCTGCCACGAAAGGTCCATCAGGCGCAGCACGTCCCAGTAACTGAAGGATCGCACCCACGCTTCAAGTTCGGGCAATTTGCCGCACGCATAGGCGGAACCTACCAGCGATCCAATCGAACATCCTGCAACAATATCGACATCGACGCCCATCTGGTTTAAGGCATTTATCACGCCGATGTGTGACCATCCGCGGGCTGCACCTGAGCCCAGCGCCAGTCCAATTTTAACCTTTCTCATTAGCCCTGTTTTACTTCCCCTGGATTCCCGACATAGCGTCAACGCAACAGCTCAGTTAACATGGTGCTACCCGAAGCGTTTTACGCCCTTAATTTTTTGTTCCAGGAAGAGAATCGTGTCTCAACTCTGCCCCTGTGGTAGCGCTCTGGAGTATAGCCTATGTTGCCAGCGATATCTTTCTGGCGATCAGGTTGCACCAGACCCATCACACCTTATGCGTTCACGGTATACCGCTTTTGTGATCAAGGACGCAGACTACCTGATTAAAACCTGGCACCCCTCATGCCAGGCCGCCAGTTTCAAACAGGAGATCGAAGCCGGGTTCGCCAATACCCAGTGGCTCGGTCTTACCGTTTATGAATCCGCACCCGGTAGTCACGAAAATGAAGGTTACGTCAGCTTTGTTGCCCGGTTTACTGAACACAATAAACCGGGTGCCATTATCGAGCGTTCCCGGTTCTTAAAGGAAAGCGGGCAATGGTATTATATTGACGGAACGCGCCCGCAGTTTGGTCGTAACGATCCCTGCCCTTGTGGTTCTGGTAAAAAATTTAAAAAGTGTTGCGGGCAGTAACGCCCGACAACCGAGACTTCGCAAATACTCAAACAGGATTTCCCGGCGATGCAATCACTACAACGTAAAGTTCTGCGCACCATCTGTCCCGATCAAAAAGGGCTGATCGCACGAATTACCAACATCTGTTACAAACATGAATTGAATATCGTGCAGAACAACGAATTCGTTGACCACCGTACCGGTCGTTTCTTCATGCGTACCGAACTGGAAGGTATTTTCAACGACACCACTCTGCTTGCCGATCTGGATAGCGCGCTGCCGGAAGGTTCCGTACGCGAGCTGACGCCAGCAGGCCGTCGTCGCATCGTGATTCTGGTGACCAAAGAAGCCCACTGTCTGGGCGATTTGCTGATGAAAGCAAACTACGGCGGTCTGGATGTCGAAATCGCCGCCGTTATCGGTAACCACGAGACGCTGCGTACGCTGGTTGAACGTTTTGATATTCCGTTCGAGCTGGTGAGCCATGAAGGCCATACGCGTGAAGAGCACGACAATCTGATGGCTGAGGCTATTGAAGCGCACAACCCGGACTACGTTGTCCTGGCGAAATACATGCGCGTGTTGACGCCCTCCTTCGTGGCGCGTTTCCCGAACAAAATTATCAACATTCACCACTCCTTCCTGCCCGCCTTTATTGGCGCACGCCCCTACCACCAGGCCTATGAACGCGGCGTGAAGATCATCGGCGCAACGGCGCATTACGTGAATGACAATCTGGATGAAGGCCCAATCATCATGCAGGATGTGATTCATGTGGATCACACCTACACGGCGGAAGACATGATGCGTGCCGGGCGCGATGTTGAGAAGAACGTTCTGAGCCGCGCACTCTATCAGGTGCTGGCGCAGCGCGTATTCGTTTACGGTAACAGAACAATCATTCTTTAATCGACAGTGAAATGAATTGGTTAGCTTTACAGCTTTGCGGGTAAAAATCAGGCAACCAGTTTATTTTTCTTGTGGTAACGCTTTACAGGGGCGTGTCATTTGATATGATGCGCCCCGCTTCCAGCAGGAAGCAGGCCAGTACAAGCATTACCCCGTGGTGGGGTTCCCGAGCGGCCAAAGGGAGCAGACTGTAAATCTGCCGTCATCGACTTCGAAGGTTCGAATCCTTCCCCCACCACCATTACTTCCATGTCGCATCAAACCCACACTTCGCTAAGTGTTCTATATTCATCGCATGCGGGAAGGATGAGAAGCTTCGACTAAGGTTCGATTCGAGCGTAGCGAGAAAGCGTTGCCGCAGGCAACGACCCGAAGGGCGAGGCGCAACGCGCCGAGTAATCCTTCCCCCACCACCATCAATTCAAAATCATAACAAAACCAAACCGAGCACACTTTCGTAGGCCGGGTAAGGCGTAGCCGCCACCCGGCGACAGACGGCTACATCGGCGGCAAGCGTCGCTTCACCGGTGAGCTCTTCACAATCGACGTATTACACTGGGCATGCTCCGCCAGCCCGTCCAGCAACACATCCAGTTGTTCAATCGACCGCACCACCAGCCGGATGACAAAACAGTCTTCACCGGTCACTTTGTCACTTTCAATGCACTCCGGCATCGCCTGGATGTATTTATCCACTTTATGTAACAGTCCAGGCAACGGGCGAACCCGCACCAGCGCCTGCAGCGTATAACCTAACGCCGCCAGATTGACCCGCGCACCGTAACCCTGAATCACTCCACGCTCTTCCAGCCTTTTCAGGCGTTCTGCCGTGCTGGGCGAGGTCAGACCGATACGGCCGCTGAGCACCTTCAGCGACATACGCGCATCCTCGACCAGATAAGCCAAAATTTGCCGATCGATATCATCGAGAAGGTATTCCATCGTTTTCACCTAATTTTAAAAAGCCATTCGCGTATTTAACCTTATCTGAACCCTGTAAAACCCGACAGCAATTTTCGACAATAGCGTCATCAACCAGGAGGTGAATGATGCGTGACTTACATAAAGGCGTCTGGCAAATGAGCCTGGCGATGTTAATTTCCGGCTCGATTGGCGCGTTTGTTTTACTCTCCGGACTGCCAGTGTCAGAAGTGGTTTTCTGGCGCTGTCTGATCGGCGCAATCGCACTGTTCATTTTCATTCGGATGAGCCAAAAACCCTTTAGTCCCCTCACCCGCACCTCTCTGCTGCTGGCTATTCTCGGCGGGGTAGCATTAGTGGTGAACTGGCTGCTGCTGTTCGCTGCCTATGAACGTATTTCGATTGGCCTTTCCACTGTGGTTTATAACACTCAGCCCTTTATGCTGGTGATGATGGGTATGTTATTAGGCGAACGCGTCAGTCTGGTCAAATGGGGCTGGCTGTTTCTTGCCTTCGGCGGGGTGATAATTTTGCTCTCAGGTGAACTGTCCGGTTCCCATGGCTCAGCCTGGCTCGCGGGGATCGGTCTGGCACTGGGTGCGGCGTTCTTCTATGCGTTGACGGCGATTATTGCCCGCAAACTGAAATCCATCGCGCCACAGCATATAGCGTTTATTCAGGTGCTGACAGGCGTGGTAATGCTACTGCCGTTTGCCCGTATGCCCGCCTTGTCCGCTGATTTTCCGTGGCCAATTTTACTGACGCTGGGCATTGTCCATACCGGTATCATGTATCAGCTGCTGTATAGCGCCATCCAAAAACTTCCGACGCCCATTACCGGTTCACTGTCCTTTATCTATCCGGTAGTAGCCATCGTTGTCGATAATGTGGTCTTCGGGCATTCGCTGGATATTACCCAACTGGCGGGCGGCGCGCTGATCCTGTTTGCTGCGGCAGGCAATAATCTGGGCTGGGGCGAAAAAAAACCCCGCGAATGCGGGGTTAGTATCAAAACGACAAATTAGCGACGGGCACGCACAATCTGGTATTTGCGCGTCAGGTACTCCACCGGCGCGCTCCAGATGTGCACCAGACGAGAGAACGGGAACAGCACAAACAGGGTCATACCCAACACCAGGTGAAGGCGGAAGATAAACGCCACCCCATCCAGATGTTCAGATGCGCCTCCGTGGAAGGTCACTACGGACTGCGCCCATCCCACCAGCTTCATCATCTCGCTGCCGTCCATATGCTGCGCCGAGAATGGAATGGTCAGCAGACCCAGTGCGCACTGAACCATCAGCAGAGAGAGGATCAGGATATCCGCCGTGGTAGTGGTAGCCCGCACACGCGGACTGAACAGACGGCGTTTCAGCAGCAGCAGACCACCCACCAGGGTCATCACGCCGCAAGCGCCACCAGCGATCATCGCCATCTTCTGCTTCACTTCGATGGGCAGCCACGCTTCATACATCCAGTGTGGCGTCAGCATTCCCAGGAAGTGGCCGGCAAAAATTCCCAGAATACCGATGTGGAACAGGTTAGACGCAACGTGCATCCCTTTACGATCCAGCATCTGGCTGGAGGCAGCACGCCAGGTGTACTGACCATAGTCATAACGCAGCCAGCTTCCCACCAGGAACACGGTGCCCGCGATATACGGGTAAATGTCAAAGAAGAACATATTCAGGAAGTGCATTAGTGCCGTCCTCCGTTAGAGATATTCAAATATTGCGGGGCAACCGCGCCGGCAAAACGACGCTGGTGAGCCGAAATTTCAGATTCGCCGCAGCTCTGGTCAGCAAAGAATTTCACCTGCTCTTCTTCCCAGACTGCATCCAGCGCCTGTGGCGTGTCGTCGCGGGCTTCGTCCGCAATTTTCTCCGCCACTTTTTCACTGTCGACCGAGGCATTCGCCAGCTTCACCAGCACCCCAAACAGCACCGCATAGCGGCTCTCGCGCTGCTGAAGACGGGCGCTGAGCAACGCCAGAATCGGCGCGATGTCCTGCAGACCACCCAGCGCTTCTTCTTTTGGCAACTGCGCCAGATACTCCAGGTACAGCGGCAGATGATCCGGCAGCTCGCGGCTGTCGAGCTGCAGGCCGTGCTGCTCGTACTGGGCCATCAGGTCCACCATCGCCTGCCCCCGATCGCGGGATTCACCGTGAACGTGTTCAAACAGCAGCAGCGAGGTTGCGCGACCGCGATCAAACAGCTGGCTGTAATCCGCCTGCGCATCGAGAAGATCGCGCGCTAACAGGTCGCGGAGGAAAACGCCCAGTGTCTGGGCATCTTCTTTATCCAGGTTTTCAGAGGACGCGAGCGCATCAAAGAGTTCCTGCTGATGCTGCGCCAGCGCGGCATCCGGGTACTCCAGCAGACGCGAAACAATCACGAGTTCAATCATGGGTGCGGCTCCGTTTTGCTGGTCACATCCATGGCGTCGATGCGGCGGCTGTTGAACAGGTTGAATTTGCTGTCTGACCCGTGGCAACCGTCGCCAAAGCTAAAGCCACAACCGTTTTTCTCCGGGAAGGCTTCGCGGGCCAGTTCACGGTGGCTGCTTGGTACCACGAAACGATCTTCATAGTTGGCAATGGCCAGGTAGCGGTACATCTCCTGGGCCTGCGCTTCGGTCAGGCCGACCTCTTCCAGCGCACGGGTGTCGGTCACGCCGTCCACGGTTTCCGCACGTTTGAAGTGGCGCATCGCCAGCATACGTTTCAGCGCCAGCAGTACCGGCTGGGTATCGCCTGCGGTCAGCAGGTTTGCCAGGTACTGAACCGGGATACGCAGGCTCTCCACGTCCGGCAGAATGCCGTTGCTGCCCAGCTCGCCTGCATCCGCGGCTGACTGAATCGGCGACAGAGGCGGTACGTACCAGACCATCGGCAGCGTGCGGTATTCCGGGTGCAGCGGCAGGGCCAGCTTCCAGTCCATCGCCATTTTGTATACCGGAGACTGCTGCGCCGCGTCGATTACGCTCTGCGGAATGCCGTCTTTCAGCGCCTGCTCAATCACTTTCGGATCGTTCGGGTCAAGGAACACGTCCAGCTGACGCTGGTACAGATCTTTCTCGTTCTCGGTGCTCGCGGCATTTTCAATCGCGTCCGCGTCATACAGCAGCACGCCGAGGTAACGAATACGGCCTACGCAGCTCTCGGAGCAGACGGTCGGCATACCGGCTTCGATACGTGGGTAGCAGAAGATGCACTTCTCAGACTTACCGCTCTTCCAGTTGAAGTAGATTTTTTTGTACGGGCAGCCGGTGATGCACATACGCCAGCCGCGGCACTTGTCCTGGTCGATCAGCACGATGCCGTCTTCTTCACGCTTGTAGATGGCGCCGCTCGGGCAGGTCGCCACGCACGCCGGGTTGAGGCAGTGCTCACACAGACGCGGCAGGTACATCATGAAGGTGTTTTCAAACTGGCCGTACATCGCCTTCTGCATGTTCTCGAAGTTCTGGTCTTTGGCGCGTTTTTCGAACTCGCCGCCCAGAATCTCTTCCCAGTTTGGACCGCTGGTAATTTTGTCCATGCGCTGACCGGTGATCAGCGAGCGAGGACGGGCGATCGGCTGGTGCTTACTTTCCGGCGCGTTATGCAGGTTCTGGTAGTCGTAGTCAAACGGCTCGTAATAATCTTCGATACCCGGCAGATGCGGGTTGGCGAAGATTTTACCCAGCAGCATCGCACGGTTACCCATGCGCGGCTGCAGCTTACCGTTGATTTTACGGATCCAGCCGCCCTTCCACTTCTCCTGGTTTTCCCAGTCGGTCGGGAAGCCGGTGCCCGGCTTGCTTTCCACGTTGTTGAACCAGGCGTATTCCATCCCTTCACGGCTGGTCCAGACGTTCTTACAGGTGACTGAGCAGGTATGACAGCCGATGCATTTATCCAGATTCAGCACCATGCCGACTTGTGAACGAATTTTCATTTTACGCTCTCCTGTACCTGGTCATTACCTTCGCCATCTAACCAGTTAATATTTTTCATCTTACGTACCACCACGAACTCATCGCGGTTAGAACCTACCGTACCGTAGTAGTTAAAGCCGTAGGCCAGCTGTGCATAGCCACCGATCATGTGGGTCGGCTTCGGCGTAATACGGGTCACGGAGTTGTGAATACCGCCGCGCTGCTCGGTGATCTCTGAACCCGGCAGGTTCACGATACGTTCCTGCGCGTGGTACATCATGGTCATCCCGGCCGGTACGCGCTGGCTCACCACCGCACGCGCCGTCAGGGCGCCGTTGCTGTTGAACACTTCGATCCAGTCGTTATCTTCAATACCCAGATCTTTGGCGTCCGCTTCACTCATCCACACAATCGGACCACCGCGGGACAAGGTCAGCATCAGCAGGTTGTCGCTATAAGTAGAGTGGATCCCCCACTTCTGGTGCGGCGTCAGGAAGTTCAGCGCCTTCTCCGGGTTGCCGTTCGATTTCGCGCCCATCACCGCTTTCACGGAGCGGGTGTCGATTGGCGGACGGTAAACCAGCAGGCTTTCACCGAAGTCACGCATCCACTGGTGATCCTGATACAGCGACTGACGACCGGACAGAGTACGCCATGGGATCAGCTCGTGAACGTTGGTATACCCGGCGTTGTAAGAGACATGTTCATCTTCCAGGCCAGACCAGGTCGGGCTGGAGATAATTTTGCGCGGCTGCGCCTGAATATCGCGGAAGCGGATTTTTTCGTCTTCTTTGTTGAGCGCCAGATGCGTATGGTCGCGGCCGGTGAATTCACTCAGCGCTTTCCAGGCCTTCACGGCAACCTGGCCGTTGGTTTCCGGTGCCAGGGTCAGGATCATTTCTGCCGCATCAATCGCCGTATTCAGCATCGGCTGGCCTTTGGCCGGGCCGTCCGCTTTGGTGTAATTGAGCTTGCGCAGCAGATCCATTTCGCTCTGGGTGTTCCAAGCAATCCCTTTCCCGCCGTTACCGATTTTCTCCATCAGCGGGCCGATAGAGGTAAAGCGCTCGTAGGTCGCCGGGTAGTCACGTTCCACCGGAATAATGTGCGGTGCCGTTACGCCCGGGATCAGGTCACATTCACCTTTTTTCCAGTCCTTCACGTCCAGCGGCTGCGCCAGTTCAGCAGCTGAGTCGTGCTGGATAGGCAGCGTCACCACGTCGGTCTCTTTGCCCAGGTGCCCTACGCAGACTTCAGAGAATTTCTTCGCGATGTCTTTGTAGATATCCCAGTCGCTTTTTGATTCCCACGCCGGGTCAACGGCCGCAGACAGCGGATGAATAAACGGATGCATATCCGAGGTATTCATGTCGTCTTTTTCGTACCAGGTAGCGGTAGGCAGCACGATATCGGAGTACAGGCAGGTGCTGGAGAGACGGAAGTCGAGAGTCACCACCAGATCCAGCTTGCCGTCGAGACCGTTGTCTTTCCACTCCACTTCTTCCGGCTTCACGCCGCCCTGCTTGCCGAGATCTTTACCCTGGATACCGTTTTCGGTACCGAGCAGGTATTTCAGCATGTACTCGTGGCCTTTACCGGACGAGCCCAGCAGGTTGGAACGCCAGATGAACAGGTTACGCGGATGGTTTTTACCGTTTTCCGGCTGCTCGGCCGCAAAACGGATTGAACCGTCTTTCAGAGACTTAACGGTGTAATCCACTGGCGACATCCCTGCCTGCTTCGCCTCTTCTGCAATGCGCAGCGGGTTAGTGCCCAGCTGAGGCGCGGACGGCAACCAGCCCATGCGTTCAGCGCGGACGTTAAAGTCGATCAGATGACCGCTGTAGCGGGATTTATCTGCCATTGGCGACAGCAGCTCCTGCGCGGTAACCGTCTCATAGCGCCACTGGCTGGAGTGGTTATAGAAGTAGGAAGTGCTGTTCATATGACGCGCCGGACGCTGCCAGTCAAGGGCAAACGCCAGCGGCTGCCAGCCGGTCTGCGGACGCAGTTTTTCCTGGCCCACGTAGTGCGCCCAGCCGCCACCGCTCTGACCGACACAGCCGCAGAAGATCAGCATGTTGATCAGGCCACGGTAGTTCATATCGAGGTGATACCAGTGGTTCAGACCGGCACCGACGATAATCATTGAACGACCGTGGGTTTTGTCAGCGTTTTCTGCGAATTCACGGGCGATACGAGTGATCTGCGCACGCGGTACGCCGGTGATCTGCTCCGCCCAGGCTGGGGTGTACGCCTTCACATCGTCATAGCTGGTCGCGCAGTTTTCATCGTTCAGACCGCGCTCCAGACCGTAGTTGGCCAGCGTCAGGTCATACACGGTGGTCACCAGGGCGCTAGAGCCGTCGGCCAGCTGCAGGCGTTTCACCGGCAGTTTGTGCATCAGCACGTTCTGTAGCTCAACCTTGTTGAAGTGCTCAGAACCTTCGCCGCCAAAGTACGGGAAGCCCACTTCTGCGATCTCATCCTGGCTGCCCAGCATGCTCAGGCGCAGCTCGGTCTCTTCGCCGGTTGTACCGTTACGTTGTTCAAGGTTCCATTTGCCCTTCTCACCCCAGCGGAAGCCGATTGAACCGTTTGGCACCACCAGCTCACCGTTGCTGTTATACGCGACGGTTTTCCACTCAGGGTTGTTTTCCTGGCCCAGCGCGTCCACCAGATCCGCCGCACGCAGCGTACGACCTGCTGCGTAGTAGCCGTCACGCTCTTCCAGCATCACCAGCATTGGCATGTCGGTATAACGACGCACGTAATCGGTGAAGTACTGGCTTGGTTTATCGAGGTGGAATTCACGCAGCATGACATGGCCCATCGCCAGCGCCATCGCGGAGTCAGTACCCTGTTTAGGCGCCAGCCACAGGTCACACAGCTTGGCAATTTCGGCGTAGTCCGGGGTCACCGCAACGGTTTTGGTGCCTTTGTAACGCACTTCAGTAAAGAAGTGGGCATCCGGGGTACGGGTCTGCGGTACGTTTGAGCCCCAGGCGATAATGTAGCTGGAGTTATACCAGTCGGCGGACTCCGGCACATCGGTCTGTTCACCCCAGGTCTGTGGAGACGCTGGTGGCAGGTCGCAGTACCAGTCGTAGAAGCTCAGACAGGTTCCCCCAATCAGGGAAAGATAGCGCGCGCCAGAAGCGTAAGAGACCATCGACATCGCCGGGATCGGCGAGAAGCCTGCCACGCGGTCAGGACCGTAAGTTTTGACGGTATAGACGTTAGAGGCGGCAATCAGCTCATTCACCTCTTTCCAGGAGGAGCGAACAAAACCACCGCGGCCACGCGCCTGCTTGAAGCTTTTCGCTTTGTCGGCGTCTTCGATAATGGATGCCCACGCCTCTACCGGATCGCTGTGCTGCACCTTCGCTTCACGCCACATTTTCATCAGGCGCTTGCGCATCAGAGGATATTTAAGACGGTTCGCACTGTAGAGATACCAGGAGTAGCTGGCGCCACGCGGGCAGCCACGTGGTTCATGGTTCGGCATATCCGGGCGGGTGCGCGGATAGTCGGTCTGCTGCATTTCCCAGGTCACCAGACCGTTTTTAACGAAAATCTTCCAGCTACACGAGCCAGTGCAGTTTACACCGTGGGTTGAACGGACGACTTTGTCATGCTGCCAGCGCTGGCGGTAACCGTCTTCCCAGTCCCGGTTGGTATCCAGAACCTGGCCGTGCCCATCGGCAAAAGTTTCACCCTTCTGTTTGAAGTAGCGAAACCGGTCCAAAAATTTGCTCATCGGGTATCTCCTGTGTGGAGCCTGTGGCTCTCTAAATCGACATTGCTGATTTGCAGCGAAGGTAACGTCCTGTAAGAGAGGGAGAATTGATAACGATCAAGACGGAGGGGGACTATGAAGTAAGGTGTTATAGCGAATACCACCAAAGCGGTAGAATTTTTATTTTTATATCATGATGATTTTTAAAGGTATTTTTTATTTATCGTACAATAAGCCCGCCTGTTTTTAACATCTCGGGTATTAAGGGGTAGGCTCGGCTGAAAAGCGATGGCGATCACAGAGTTACCTGCGGGCAGGACGTTAGAAAAACCAGGAGTATGTTGTAACTACTGAGAAAACAAAAAAACGCGACCCGAAGGTCGCGTAAACGGATAATCAAACTTACTTATTTTTCTTGGAATTACGGCCATATACCAGCCACGTGATGGCGACACAGGCGATATAGAAAACGAGGAATACTTTCATTGCTCCTGCCGGAGAGCCGGTCAGGTCCAGCGAGATCCCGAACGCTTTTGGAATAAAGAAGCCACCGATAGCGCCAATCGCGGAGATAAAGCCCAGCGCTGCCGCCGTATCCGTTGCCGCTTCGCGCATGGCCTGCTCTTCGCTACCGCCCTGCGCTTTCACGCGGTCCATGGTCAGCTTACGGAAGATGACGGAGATCATCTGGAAGGTAGAAGCACTTCCCAGCCCGGCCGTCAGGAACAGCACCATAAACACGCCGAAGAAGGCGATGAAGTTACCGCCCTGTCCGTCGGCTGGCAGGGTCAGGAACAGCAGCGCACAGAAGACCGCCATCACAACGAAGTTAATCAGCGTCACGCGGGTCCCGCCCAGACGGTCAGAGACCATGCCGCCCAGCGAACGCGCCAGCGCGCCAATAAACGGTCCGAAGAAGGCGAACTGCAGAATTTGCACCTCCGGGAACTGGGTTTTCGACAGCATGGCAAAGCCCGCAGAGAAACCAATGAACGAGCCGAAGGTCGCCAGATAGAGCAGCGCCATCACCCACAGGTGGCCGCGCTTCAGCACCGGCAACTGCTCGCTCAGGGATGCCTTCGATGCAGACAGGTCATTCATAAAGAACCAGGCCGCAAGGGTAAAGACCACCAGGAACGGTACCCAAATCCAGGCCGCGTTTTGCAGATACAGGGAAGAGCCATCTGCCTGCGTCACCCCACCGCCGCCAAACGCCGCGAAGATAGAGACGGAGATCGCCAGCGGTGCAATCAGCTGCATTACGCTGACGCCCATGTTACCCAGGCCGCCGTTAATCCCCAGCGCACCACCCTGCTTCGCTTTCGGGAAGAAGAAGCTGATGTTTGCCATGCTGGACGCGAAGTTTGCGCCCGCAAAACCGCAGAGCAGAGAGATGATCACGAACACGCTAAATGGCGTGGAGGTGTCCTGCACCGCAAAACCGAGCCACACGCAAGGCACGATCATGATACCGGTACTGAACGCCGTCCAGCGACGGCCGCCAAAAACCGGCACCATGAACGCGTAAGGCACGCGCAGCAAGGCTCCCGACAGCGACGGCAGCGCGGTCAGCATAAACAGCTGATCGGTGGTAAAGGTAAATCCGACCTTAGGCAGATTCACCGCTACCGCGCTGAACAACATCCATACGCAAAACGCTAACAATAAACATGGAACGGAAATCCACAGATTTCGGCTTGCGACACGGTGGCCGCGCTGCTGCCAGAACGCCGGATCTTCCGGACGCCAGTCAGTTATAACGGCACCATTTTCCCTTTCGGGAGCGGATGTGTGACTCATAGACACCTCTGATTCTCGAATGATGCTGCAAACATTAGGGTTTTAGGGCGGCGGTAAGTTGATATAAATCAAAGGAAAAGTGGGAGGATTTGCGGCGAAAAAAAAGCCATCATCCTTAGTGAGTAGAGTAAAACGGTAAAAAAGACGTGGTTTTTCACAGGACTGACGTCTCGCTGTCCATTCCTCCCCCTGAGCCTTACCCCATTGGCAATTTAGAGGTAATCCTTTATTGGTATGGGTATACTCCAGGGTATGCACCAGAATAACGCCATTCCTGCAAGCAGGCCACGTCAGGAGCCCGGCAACTCTATGTTAAAAAGATGTTTATCTCCGCTAACACTCGTCAATCAGGTCGCCCTGATCGTTTTGCTGTCTACCGCCATCGGCGTGACCGGCATGGCGATTTCCGGCTGGCTGGTACAGGGTGTACAGGGTAATGCCCATGCCATCAACGAGGCAGGCTCACTACGCATGCAGAGTTATCGTCTACTGGCATCGGTGCCGTTAACCCAGGACGATCAGAAGCTGCTGGACGATATGGAACATACCGCTTTCAGCACCGAACTGGAAAGTGCCGCGATTCGTGCCGGTCAGGAATCCCAGCTTAAAGCCCTTCAGGGCTACTGGCACACTCAGCTGGAGCCGGGGTTAAAGCAGGCGAAAAATCCTGATACCGTTGCTCATGATGTCGCCGGGTTCGTTTCCCGCATTGATACCCTGGTCTCCTCTTTCGATCAAACCACCGAATTACGCATCGACCGGGTGGTGATGATCCACCGGGCGATGGCGCTGTTTATGGGGCTGCTGCTGATTTTCACCATTGTCTGGCTGCGCGCCCGGCTGCTGAATCCCTGGAAGCAACTGCTGGCGATGGCCCGCGCGGTGACCGCCCGGGATTTTACCCAGCGCACCCACATCAGCGGACGTAACGAAATGGCGATGCTGGGCCAGGCGCTCAACACCATGTCAGATGAACTCGCCGAGAGTTACGCGGTGCTGGAAAAACGCGTACAGGAGAAAACCGCGGGGCTGGAGCAGAAAAACGAGATCCTCTCGTTCCTGTGGCAGGCTAATCGCCGCCTGCATATGCAGGTGCCGCTGTGCGAACGTCTCTCACCGGTCCTGAATGGCCTGCAGAATCTGACCCTGCTGCACGATCTGGAGCTTCGGGTGTACGACATGGAAGATGAAGAAAATCACCAGGAGTTTACCTGTCAGTCAGACATGACCTGCGATGACAAAGGCTGCCATCTGTGCCCACGCGGCTTACCGCCGTTGACCACCAGCGGCACGACGCTAAAATGGCGGCTGACAGACAGCCACACCCAGTACGGTATTCTGCTGGCGACCCTGCCCGCCGGGCGTCATCTGAGCCACGACCAGCAGCAACTGGTGGATACGCTGGTTGAACAGCTGACGGCCACGCTGGCCCTAGACCGCCATCAGGAGAAGCAGCAGCAGCTGATCGTGATGGAAGAGCGCGCCACCATCGCCCGCGAACTCCACGACTCTATTGCCCAGTCGCTCTCCTGTATGAAAATGCAGGTCAGCTGTCTGCAAATGCAGGCCGCAGAAATGCCGGAAAGCAACAAAGCGCTGCTGAGCCAGATCCGCAACGAGCTGAACACCTCCTGGGTACAGCTTCGCGAACTGCTGACCACCTTCCGCCTGCAGCTCACCGAGCCCGGCCTGCGCCCGGCGCTGGAAGCAAGCTGCCAGGAATTTAGCGCCCGACTGGGGTTCCCGGTGAAGCTCGATTACCAGTTACCGCCTCGTTTTGTGCCTTCGCATCAGGCCATTCATTTACTGCAGATCGCCCGCGAAGCGCTGAGCAACGTGCTAAAACACGCTGACGCGACGGCGGTCACCGTTACCGTTAGCCAGCACGATAATCAGGTGAAGCTCACGGTTCATGACAACGGCCGCGGCGTGCCGGAAAATGCCGAACGGACAAACCATTACGGTTTAATTATCATGCGAGACCGCGCCCAAAGCCTGCGCGGTGATTGCCAGGTTCGTCGGCGAGAAACAGGTGGCACAGAAGTGGTTGTCACCTTTATCCCCGAAAAACCCCTCACAACTATCCAGGGAGAAACCCATGACTAATCAGGAACCGGCATCCATCCTGTTGATTGACGACCATCCGATGCTGCGTACTGGCGTAAAACAGCTGGTCAGCATGGCACCTGATATCACCGTCGTTGGCGAAGCCAGCAACGGTGAACAAGGTATTGAACTTGCCGAATCGCTTGATCCTGATTTGATCCTGCTCGATCTCAACATGCCAGGCATGAACGGTCTGGAGACGCTCGATAAGCTGCGTGAAAAATCGCTGTCGGGACGCGTGGTGGTCTTCAGCGTCTCAAACCATGAAGAAGATGTCGTCACGGCGTTAAAACGCGGTGCAGACGGCTACCTGCTAAAAGACATGGAGCCGGAAGATCTGCTCAAGGCCCTGCAACAGGCTGCCGCAGGCGAAATGGTACTGAGCGAGGCGTTAACCCCGGTGCTGGCCGCCAGCCTGCGGGCAAACCGCGCCACCTCCGACCGCGACGTCAGCCAGTTAACCCCGCGCGAGCGCGATATTCTGAAGCTGATTGCCCAGGGTCTGCCGAACAAAATGATCGCCCGTCGTCTGGATATCACCGAAAGCACGGTCAAGGTGCATGTGAAACATATGCTGAAGAAGATGAAGTTAAAATCCCGCGTTGAAGCCGCCGTGTGGGTGCATCAGGAACGCATTTTCTGAGGATTACTCATCCGGGAGTAACTTCCAGCGCGGGTCGTCGTCAGGTAACGCGACAAGCGGCTGAACCACGGTAAGCGTGATCTCATTGGATGAGACGCGCTGTCCTTTTTCATCTTCAACCACCGCCGACAGGTGCCAGCGGTTCTTCGCCCCGTCACTGTCATCCCAGGCAGGCATAATCACACTCCAGCCATCGCTGCTGTGCGTGTTGGCCGGTGCGGTCAGGCTCAGTGCCTGGGTATCGCCCTGCCAGTGGATCTGCCGAATACCATGAGTGCTGCGTACCTGAAGCTTGAGCATCACGGTCTCGCCCCCTTTCAGATCCCACGGCGGGGTCGCCAGCCAGACGGAGAGCGTTTTGCGCTGGCGGAACTCCATTACCGGCAGGTTATCCCGCTCCGGTGAATCATAGCGACTGCCGCGCAGGGAGCGCGTGGCGGCAACTTCGCTGGCGGAAAGCTGCTTGGAAAGAGGCACGCCGAAGCGGTAGTTGAGCTTAAGCCCGAGGTTGTTCTGACTCGCACCGCTCTCGCCCTGCTTATGCGCCGCCGTCAGGGTGACCAGCGGAACAGGCGTATAGTTAAGCCCCAGGTTGACCGCCACCGGGTTGTGATAGCCGGTTCCACTGTTGAACAGGTCAACGTTGTCACCAAAGTACTGCTCAAAGCTGACGCTGGTGTTGAAATGATGAAACCACGGCAGCCAGGCTTTAGCGGTCACGTCATAGCCACGCGCCATGCGCTGCTCCTGCACGTCCGAACTCTCGCGCCAGCTGGCCAGCGGTTGATAGTAATTGGCAGACAGACGCAGATTCTCGCCCCACGCCTCCGCACCCAGCCCGGCACGCTGCAGGTTTTCATCAAGCAGGTTATCGTAAAAGGTGTTGTAGCCGAGCAGCCATTTTCCGGCAACCCAGCGCTGACCGATGCCGGCATTGCTCACCAGGCCGTCACTCTGCTGCGTCAGCCCCAGCTGGCTCCAGCTCAGGTAACGGTTGTTATCATTCCAGGGGATGAACCAGCTCCCGCTGCTGCCGTTAAAGTTCCCCTCGTCATCCACCAGTAAATTGACGCTGGCGTTGCCCCAGGGCGAGAGCCAGGACTCAATCTGCTGATTCACCTCGCCGCTCACCGCGTCACGCACCTTACCAAACGCGAACTGACGCGCCTGCTCGCCGGTGGTGAGGCCGTTATCGGTCATACTGGCTTCGCCAAAGGCTTTTGCCATTTCGGCCAGGTGCTTTTCCCCCTCGTCTGTTGGCGTCGCCATGCCGAGATCGGGCAAACTGTCCCCGTTGTTATCAAAGGGGTTTTCTGCCTGATGCATAAAGGAATTCGGGGCACCGTGAACGGCACCCGCCGTAAGAAGTGGGAGTAATAACAGAAAGCGAATGCGGGACGATACAGCCATCAACGTCGTAAATAAGAACCTGTGTTTATGAGGCAACGCTTTTAATGTTAACGCGATAAGCTGTGAAATGCAGTCTTAGCGCAAATTTCAGGAATATCCTGAACATTATTGTCGCTTTACCCGACACTCTTAGACCATTATCCAAACAGCCCTTTCAGCTCCGGCACGCAGGAGCCGCAATTCGTCCCACACCGTAGCTTAGCCCCCAGCGCTGCAACGGAATCGCACCCGCCGACAATCGCCTCCCGTATCGCATTTTCCCCGACGCAGTAACAGCTGCAGATAATGCGTCCCGGATCGACACTCTCCCCCGCGCCCGCGCCGTTCAGGAGCGTATGCCGCTCCGCAAGCGTCTCTGGAGCCCGACGGAAAGCCTCTTCAATAGTCGCATGCGCCAGCGCTGGCAACGTAGTCCCTTCCCAGAATCCGAGCATCAGCTCGCCGTTATGCCATGCCAGTACGCTGCTGCGCGCATCCGTCCGGGCAAGTTGCAGCTGCCAGCCCTGCTGTTCAGCATACTCTTTCACCCACGGCATCAACGGTTCGTCAGCCGCCACCGTCAGGCGTGAGGCTTTGCGCCACCAGTGTACCGAAGGCGGCAGTTCCGGCAGCACACGGGCATACAGCTCTCCCTGCCATTCAGGCTGCCATGGCATGATCCTGACGGCGGTCTGTTTACTCTCCGGCTGACCGGACTGCGGATCGCAGCGCCCTGCCACCAGCGTATTAACCTTTCCCTGACGGGCAAACTGCGCATTCCAGTGCATGGGGGCGAATACTTCACCCTCCCTTTGCCCATCGTTGATACGTACTTTTGCCACCATCACTCCACGCGGAGAGCTGATCCGCGCCAGTTGCCCTTCGCAAAGGGCGAAACGCGCGGCATCTGCGGCGCAGATCTCAACGCAGGGCTCAGAGATATGCTGCATCAGCCCCGGAACATATCCCGTACGGGACATGGTATGCCATTGATCGCGGATGCGTCCGGTATTCAGCAGCAACGGATATAACGCATCTGGCACCGCGCCGTGCAGACGCGGGTCAACGGGCACCATATTCCGGTGGGGAAAATCGCCCGCCGCCCACTGATAAGGCTCAAGCTGATCCCAGGCCTCACGGGTAAGCCCCGCCAGCGCATGCAGATTAAACGCCCGTGCCCCGTCATTCTCAAATGCCGACAGTGCCGCATGTTCACAAAAAATTTCCTGCGGATGTTCCCAGGCAAAGGCCTCACCATAGCCCAGCTGTTTCGCCACCTGGGCAACTATCCACCAGTCCGGTTTTGCCTGACCCGGGGCAGCCAGAAAGGCGCGCTGGCGTGAGATCCGCCGTTCGGAGTTGGTGACCGTGCCATTTTTCTCTCCCCAGCCCAGCGCCGGGAAACGAATGTGGGCGTAGCGGCTGGTGTCGGTCTCCTGCATCACCTCAGAAACAATGACCAGCGGACAGTTCGCCAGCGCCTGGCATACCGCGTGACTATCCGGCAGCGAGACAGCCGGATTGGTGCCCATGATCCATACCGCCTTCACATCACCGCGGGCAATGGCGTTAAACAGATCAACGGCCATCAGGCCCGGCGTTTGCGCCAGCCGTTCGGTTCCCCAGAAACGTGCCACCCGCGAGAGATCGTCCGGCTCGAAGTTCATGTGCGCCGCCAGCTGATTCGCGAGGCCACCCACTTCCCTTCCTCCCATCGCGTTTGGCTGGCCGGTCAGCGAAAACGGCCCGCAGCCCTGACGGGCAAATTTCCCGCTCGCAAGATGGACGTTAATGATGGCGTTGCACTTGTCGCTGCCGCTGGAAGACTGGTTGATCCCCATGGTGTAGAGCGTAATGGCACGCGGCGCTGTGAGGAACCAGTCGTAAAACGTGGCAATCTCCTGTGCATCAAGACCACAAAACCCGGCCACGCGGGCAATCGGCCAGTCGTCGGTACCCTGGATCAGGTTGAGCAAACCGACAAACAGCCCGGCGTCACTGCCGGGCGCGAGCGCCAGATGCAGGTCGGCGATATCACAGGTGGCGGTTTTACGCGGATCGATCACCACCACTTTCATTTGCGGATTGTTTTGCCGCGCCTGAACCAGCCGCTGATAAAGCACCGGATGCGTCCATGCCGCGTTTGAACCCACCAGCACCACCAGATCGCTGTTCTCCACGTCCTCATAGCTGCACGGCACCACATCTTCGCCAAATGCGCGCTTATAGCCTGCTACCGCCGACGACATGCAGAGCCGCGAGTTGGTATCGATGTTCGCCGCGCCGATAAACCCTTTCATCAGCTTATTGGCAGCGTAGTAATCCTCGGTGAGTAGCTGGCCGGAGGCGTAAAACGCCACCGCCTGCGGCCCCCAGGTGTCGATAATCGCCCGCAGCCGCTCGCCGGCCGCGCTTAACGCCTGCGGCCAGTCCACCTCCAGCCCGTCCACCACCGGGTGCAACAGCCGCCCCTGCAGGCCCGTGGTTTCACCTAACGCCGCGCCTTTGACGCACAGCCGTCCAAAACTGGCGGGATGGCGTTCATCGCCGCGCACCGTGACCTTGTCGCCCTCAACCCGGGCCACCACGCCGCAACCGACGCCGCAGTACGGGCACGTTGTTCGGGTTCCATTCATGATGCCTCCGCACGGACCAGCAACGCGTCGTTCCCCACCCACACCTTGCCGTTTTCGATTTTCACCGGCCAGGCGCGCACCGCAGGCTCACCGTTATCCACCTGGCAGCCGTCGCGCAGGCGAATACGCTGTTTATAGAGCGGCGAGATGACCACCGGCTCACCCGCCGCATCGCCAAGAATACCGCGTGACAGCACGTTCGCACCGCTTCCTGGCTCCTGATCGTCAAGGGCATAGACCGATTTGCCAAAACGGAACAGCGCGATCGGCTTACGCCCCAGCCGGGCGCCGATCCCCGCCTGCTCCGGGATCTCATCCAGACCGCAAATTTCCTGCCAGCGTTTACTCTCTTCCGCCGCCGGACCGTTCACCGCCGTGCGGAACAGCGCCAGACGGTTCGGATCGTTAAGCGTGGTCTGCCATTCACACTGATACGTTTCCACCACACGGACCATCTCCTGCTCCAGCTCGTGCGCAATACCGAGGCTATCGTCGAGGATCACCTCCCGCAGATAGTCGAGACCGCCTTCAAGGTTGTCCATCCAGGTGCTGGTCCGCTGCAGGCGATCCGCCGTGCGAATGTAGAACATCAGAAAACGGTCGACGGTACGGATCAGCGTCTCTTCATCCAGATCGCTGGCGAAGAGATCCGCGTGTCGCGGCTTCATGCCGCCGTTGCCGCACAGATAGAGATTCCAGCCCTTGTCCGTGGCGATCACGCCGACATCTTTGCTTTGCGCCTCGGCACACTCGCGGGTACAGCCGGACACCGCCATTTTGATTTTGTGCGGCGCGCGCAGCCCCTTGTAACGGTGCTCCAGTTTGACCGCAAGGCCGGTGGAGTCCTGCACGCCATAGCGGCACCAGGTTGACCCGACGCAGGATTTCACGGTACGCAGGGATTTACCGTACGCATGCCCGGTTTCAAATCCGGCCTCCACCAGCGCCTGCCAGATCTCCGGCAGCTGCTCCAGCGTGGCACCAAACAGGTCAATACGCTGGCCGCCGGTGATCTTGCTGTACAGCCCGTAGCGCTTTGCGATCTGCCCGATAGCAATCAGCCCGTCGGCCGTTACTTCCCCGGCGGGCATGCGCGGCACGATGGAGTACGTTCCGTCCTTCTGAATATTGGCAAAGTAGCGGTCGTTGGTGTCCTGCAACGGCAGATGCGCCGGTTTCAGCAGGTATTCGTTCCAGCAGGAGGCCAGCACTGACCCCACCAGCGGTTTACAGATCTCACAGCCGTGCCCTTGGCCGTAGCGGCTAATCAGCTGGTCGAAGGTACGAATATGGTTGACGCGCACCAGGTGGTATATCTCCTGACGCGAGTACGGGAAGTGCTCACAGATATCTTTTTTCACCTCCACGCCCTGCTCAGCCAGCTGGAACTCCATCACCTGTTTCACCAGCGCGCTGCACCCACCGCAGCCGGTCGCCGCTTTGGTGCACTGCTTGATGGCGCCGATGTCCGTCGCACCGGCGCTTACTGCCTGGCAGATATCGCCTTTGCTGACGTTATGACAGGAGCAGATCTGCGCGCTTTCCGGCAGTGCCGCCACCCCCAGCGCTTTTGGCGCGCTACCGGAGAAGGCTGGCAAGATGAGCGTTTCAGGCTCTTTTGGCAGGCTGATTCCGTTAAGCATCATCTGCACCAGCGTGGCGTATTCGCTGGCATCCCCCACCAGCACGCCGCCGAGCAGGGTTTTGTTGTCATGGCTGACGACAATTTTTTTATAGATTTGCTGCGGGCCGTGGGTCCATTGGTAGCTCAATGCCCCCGGCGTACGGCCATGGGCATCCCCAAACGAGGCCACGTCCACGCCCAGCAGCTTAAGTTTGGTGCTCATATCCGCGCCGGTGAAGGATTTTTCCTCACCCGCCAGCGTGGCCGCCGCCACGCGTGCCATCTGGTAACCCGGCGCCACCAGACCGAAGATTTTACCTTCCCACAGCGCACATTCCCCGATGGCGAAGATGTCCTTATCTGAGGTCTGGCAGGCGGTATCAATGCAGATCCCGCCACGCTCGCCGATCGCCAGGCCGCTGCTGCGCGCCAGCGCATCCTGCGGGCGGATCCCGGCAGAGAAGACCACCATATCGGTGTCCAGCTGTTCACCGTCGGCAAAACGCAGGACCAGCCCGTCGTCGGTGGCCGCAATTTCAGTGGTGGCTTTGCTGGTGTGAACCCCGACGCCGAGCGCTTCAATTTTTTTACGCAGCATCGCCGCGCCGTCGTTGTCGAGCTGTACCGCCATCAGGTTGGGGGCGAATTCCACCACATGGGTTTCTAGCCCCAGCTGTTTGAGGGCGTTGCCCGCTTCCAGCCCGAGCAGGCCACCGCCAATGACCACGCCGCGTCGGGATCCCTTCGCATGCGCGGCAATGTTATCGAGATCGTCCAGCGTACGATAGACAAAGCAGCCCGGCAGCGTGTTGCCCGGCACCGGCGGCACAAACGGATATGAGCCGGTCGCCAGCACCAGTTTGTCCCAGTGGGTTTCGTGACCGCTGGCGGTACGCACAACGTGCGCGTCGCGATCGATGGCGACAATTTGCTGCGACAAACGCAACTCTATGCCGTGTCTGGCAAAGAAGTCGCCCTCCACCAGCGAGAGGGACTCCGCGCTGCGGCCGCCAAAATACTCTGAGAGATGGACGCGGTCGTAAGCGGCATAACGCTCTTCGCCAAAGACGACAATCTGGTATTGCTGATGCAGATTGCGGTTTACGCAGTCTTCAAGAAAATGGTGGCCGACCATACCGTGCCCAACCACCACCAGAGTAGGTTTTGTCATAGCGTTCTGTCCTGCAACCTGCGGTTGCGTCGTAGTGAATCGATCGAACAGCCAGTCCACGTGTGCGGGCGCAGCCGTTGCCAGTAAATCGGTAAATGTTGCCGCGTTGCGGCAATCTCCCATCAGCAGTACGCCAGCCAGCGCACCGCGATGAATCAGTAAGCGACGGTAGTGACGGGTCAGCGGATCCCACGCGTCCCAGACCGTATCCTCCGGTTGCGCCGTTACGCGCCC
The DNA here is from genome assembly GCF_000025565.1 of Enterobacter cloacae subsp. cloacae ATCC 13047. Classification (NCBI taxonomy): domain Bacteria; kingdom Pseudomonadati; phylum Pseudomonadota; class Gammaproteobacteria; order Enterobacterales; family Enterobacteriaceae; genus Enterobacter; species Enterobacter cloacae. The sequence goes on along the minus strand of NC_014121.1, from coordinate 1,633,200 downwards.
GGCGCTGAAGAGCTCCACACCGGTGACCTTCAGGCGCATCCCGCTGTCGGTATGGGCAAAAGGCACTGGGGCGTCCCCTGCCAGCCGGGCGGCGAGAATGTCCGCCTGTGCCAGGCAGGGGGCAACCAGGCCAAACGTCTGACCGTCGATTTCGCAGCACTCCCCAATGGCGCTAATAGCCGGGACGGAGGTCTGCATCTGCTGGTCGACCACAATGCCACGGGCGCAGTGAATACCGCTGGCGCTTGCCAGGGCGATGTTGGGCAGTACGCCGGTAGCCAGCACCACGCGCGCGGCGCTAACCTGGCGTCCGTTGTGTAGCGTCACTGAATCCGGCGCGATTGCCGCGATCCCGGACGACAGCTCGCAGCGCACGCCGCGCTCCGCCAGCGCAGCCTCCAGCAGCAGCCCCGCCTGCCGATCCAACTGTTGTTCCATCAACCACGGTCCGCGATGCACCAGCGTGACGTTGTCACAAGTTTGTGCCAGCGCCGCTGCCGTCTCAACGCCCAGCACGCCACCGCCCAACACCACCGCTGGCCCCGGGATCTGCGCAATGGCTCGCGTATCCTCAAGGCGACGGAAGGTAAAGACGTGTGGCGCATCGCCCCCGGGGATCGGCGGCACGAACGGTATCGACCCGGTGGCGAAGACCAGTTCATCCCACCCCAGCGTGGTCTGCGCGGTACGGATTTCCCGTTTCGCCACGTCCACGGCGAGCACCTTTTGCCCCCTGAGCACCGTGACGCCGCGCTCGCGGTACCAGTCATCGTCCTGCAGGCGGATCTGTTCCGGACGTTTTTCCCCACCCAGCACCGGCGAAAGCTGGATGCGGTTGTACGCATGCTCAGGCTCCTCACCCAACACGGTGATCGCGAAGCGGCCAGGCGCACGCCCGGTCAGCGAGGCAATCAGCCGTGTTGCTGCCATTCCATTGCCGATAATGACCAGTCGCATCGTGGTGCCCCCACTACGCCGCTTTGGGCTGTTTTTCATAGAGGAAATGGAGGATCTGCTGGCGCATGTGGTGGTAGCGGCTGTCGTCCGCCAGCTGCACCCGGTTACGCGGACGCGGCAGGTCAACCTCCAGGATTTCGCCGACGGTCGCCGCCGGGCCGTTGGTCATCATCAGCACGCGGTCAGAGAGCAGCACCGCTTCGTCCACGTCGTGGGTGATGAGCACAATGGTGGTGTTGAGCGCCTGCTGGATTTGCATCACGGAGTCCTGCAGATGGGCACGCGTCAGGGCATCCAGCGCGCCAAACGGTTCATCCATCAGCAACACTTTCGGCTTCATCGCCAGCGCACGGGCAATGCCCACGCGCTGCTTCATGCCGCCTGAGATCTCCCCCGGGCGTTTATGCAGGGCGTGCCCCATCTGCACGCGATCGAGGTTGTGTTCAATCCACTCACGACGCTCCGCCTTGCTCATGGTGTGGCGGAACACCTGATCGACCGCCAGCGCAACGTTGTCGAAACAGGTCAGCCACGGCAGCAGGGAGTGGTTCTGAAAGACCACCGCACGCTCCGGTCCCGGACCCGCAATTTCACGGTTGTCACAAATCAGTCCCCCTTCCGTCGGCAGGGTGATCCCGGCGATCAAGTTCAGCAACGTTGATTTGCCGCAGCCGGAGTGGCCAATCAGGCTCACGGTTTCCCCTTCGTGGATATCAAACGAGACGTTCTGCAGCGCCAGAAATTCTCCGCTGGCGGTAGAAAAACGCTGGCTTACGGCCTGGACCTGAATGATTGGTTTCATGTTCGCTCCTTATTTTTCCTGCCAGCTAAAGCGACGGGCGATCAGCATCAGCCCCTGCTCCAGCAGTAACCCGACCACGCCAATGATGACGATGGCGATGAGAATGTTTTCGACGTTGAGGTTGTTCCACTCATTCCAGATCCAGAAACCGATCCCTAAGCCGCCTGTCAGCATTTCGGCGGCGACAATCACCAGCCAGGCGATACCGATGGAAAGACGTACCCCGGTCAACACCGCCGGCAGCACCGCCGGGAAGAGGATCCGACGCAGAATGGTCCACTCAGAAAGCTGCAACACGCGGGCGACATTGAGGTAATCCTGCGGAATACGGCGTACCCCTTCGGCGGTGTTAATCACCATTGGCCAGATCGAACAGATAAAAATGGTCCAGCTGGAAGCAGGCTCTGCTTTCTGGAACAGCAGCAGGCCGATAGGCAGCCAGGCCAATGGGCTGACCGGGCGCAGCAGCGCAATCAGCGGGCTGAACATGCGTGAGAAAAAGGTGAAACGGCCAATCAGAAAACCGAGCGGGATACCGACTAACGCGGCCAGGCCAAAGCCCACCGCCACGCGCTGCAGGGAGGCAAGCACGTTCCAGCCGATCCCCATGTCGTTTGGCCCGTCGCGATAAAACGGATCGGCGAACAGGGTGATGGCAGAATCCAGCGTGCTCAGCGGCGTCGGGAAGCCTTTGCTGTTGATTGCCGCCAGTTGCCAGAGCACCACCAGCAGCCCCAGCCCCAGCAGCGCCGGAATGATACGCTGGAGCACGTCGTTAATCCGGCGGGCAATCGCCGGAGGACGACGGCGAACCTGAACCGGTGGCAGGGTAATCACCTCGCCACTCACCGGCGTCTCGTGTTTTGCTTTCGTGCTGTGCAGATGCTGCATAATCAGGCCCCTTTACGGTGAATAGCGAAGCGGTTGGCATAGCCTTCAGGATCGGTACCGTTCCAGACGGTGCCGTCCATCAGGGTGCTACTGCGTAGTGGTGAAGTCGGTGTGGTAATGCCCCCCACCGCGGTGGCGGCATCCTGCCAGACCGCCGTCTGGTTGATACGCCGGGCAATGTCGACATAGTCCGGTGCAGATTTAAGCAAGCCCCAGCGGCGGAACTGGGTTAAAAACCACATGCCGTCAGAGAGCCAGGGGTAGCTGACGGCGCCGTCGTTGAAGAAACGAATCGGATGCGCGTCCTGCCAGCGCGTGCCCACCCCGTTGTCGTACTCACCCAGCATCCGTCCGGTGAGGTACTGCTCTTTGGTGTTCAGCCATGCGCGACGCGAGAGGATCTGCGCCGTTTCACGTTTGTTTTCCGGTGAAGCGTCGATCCAGCGCGCGGCTTCCAGTACTGCGCTCACCAGCGCCCGCGCGGTGTGCGGATTTTTCTCCACCCAGTCGCGACGGGTACCGAGGATTTTTTCCGGGTGGTCAGCCCAGATAGACTGCGACGTTGCAGCGGTAAAACCGATGCGATCGTTAATGGCCCGGGCATTCCACGGCTCGCCGACGCAAAAGCCGACCATATTGCCAATGCGCATGTTCATCACCATCTGCGGCGGCGGTACCACCACGGTGCGAACATCGTCAAACGGGTTAATGCCCGCACTGGCCAGCCAGTAGTAGAGCCACATGGCGTGCGTGCCCGTCGGGAAGGTATGCGCGAAGGTGTACGTGCCCGGTGCCTGCTGACCAATCAGTTTCTTCAGCCCGTCGAGATCGCGAACGCCCTTCTCTGCCAGATCGGCAGAGAGCGTAATCGCCTGGCCGTTCTGGTTGAGGGTCATCAGATTCGCCATCTGCTGTGGCTTACCGGCGATCCCCAGTTCCAGTCCGTACAGCAGACCGTAAAGAATATGCGCCGCGTCCAGCTCCCCCGCGACTAACTTATCGCGCACGGCCGCCCAGCTCGCCTCTTTGGTGGGCACGATGGTAATGCCATGCTTTTTATCGAACCCTTTCAGCGCCGCGATGACCACCGGAGCACAGTCGGTCAGCGGGATAAACCCGATGCGCACCGTCTCCTGCTCGGGTTTATCCGAGCCTGCCGCCCACGCGGCCTGCATGACACCCGATAACAACATTGCACTGCTCGCCAGCACGCTGGCCTGCAAAAACCGCCGTCTCGACAAATCCGCCATGACCACTCCTGAAAAAAAGACAAAAAAAAGCGCCCGACAGTGCCGAAGCACCGCTGGACGCCTTTATCCCGAAGACTGATGCACCGCCGTTGGCGCACCGTCAAAATTGGTTACTGAAATAATGCAAAGCTAATGCCAGGTTTTAATGCCTTGTTTTTATGGCTTTTGCCCCACTGGCTCTGCAAAAACGCACCTCAATCAGGCACAACGTGCCCACTGATTGTGCAGCTACTCCTTAGGGGTTAGCTGCCACAATCGCTTCACGGTAAGCAGCGCGCGGGCGATATCCACCATGCGCTGGTTCTTGTCCATCGCCATTTTGCGCAGCGCCGTCCACGCCTGTTCCTCACTCATGTTGTGGTGGGTCATCAGCACGCTTTTGGCTTTATCAATGGTCTTGCGCTCTTCCAGCGTATCGCGCAGCGTCGCGAGCTGGCGGGAAAGCTGTTCTATTTCACGAGCCTGCTGGCGAACCAGCGGCAGCAAAGGTTTATCCGGATAAAGCGCGAGCGGATCGTCATTCTCATCGGCACTTACCGGATGTTGAGGGTCATGATGGATACGCTCATCAACCGCCAGCATCAGGTCGGCGATAACCATCTCCTCCAGGGTGCGCAAGTGCTCAAGACGCGACGTTTGCAGGGCGAACCAGTTCAGCGCCGTGTCGCCATTATCCGCAGCAGGCTGGCGGGTACAGGCCACACGCCGGAGTTGCTCCGTCTCGCGGTCGGGCTGGCAGTCCCGGGAAAAGGTGCTCTGCACATCCGCCGGGCTGTGGCTTAAAAAGATCTCAAAACAGGCCTGCTGCCCGTCAATGCGATCCACCAGCCTCTGACGGGTGACATCATCAAAAAAACCCTGCGTGAAGCCAATGGCCCCCAGCGCCCGCTCTTGTCCCGCCAGCTCTTTGCCCTGCATCAGGCTGTAGAGGGCAACAAAACGCCCCGCCAGTTGCGGATCGTCAATGCTGTCGTTGAGCTGCGGCACGATACTGAGCAGATGGCGAAGCATGCGACAGTAATGCTCCATCGCCTGCGGGGCGGTAACGGTTTGTTGGTTCACCCCTTCTCGCAGGGCGCGGAGTGATTCAAGGCTCTGCAACGCAGCGGCGATGCGCTCACACACGGCGCTGCCCGGCACTGGGGAGTGTCTATCCAGAATGCCATACAGTATGGTGAGATTTTCATCCACCAGCGCCCGGCTGGCTTTGCATTCGGGGGCATAGAGCTTACCCTGTGAGCAGAGCCAGACGTTTGATGCACCGCGCTCGCACTGTAGCATATGCACCAGTTGGCTAATGCCATTCACCAGTACGCCCAGCTGTGCCAGCTTGCTGAGCTGCTCCTGACGCAACGCCTTTGCGCGCTGGAGCCATTCGGTTGCACCCGACGAATTGCCAGCCATTAATGTCATGCTTACTCTCCCGGATAACCCTACCTGGGAGAATGAAGCAATATTCGTGCCTTAATATAAACAGGAGTTAACATGCAGAAGATTGTGATCGTCGCCAACGGGGCGGCCTACGGCAGCGAATCCCTTTTTAATAGCCTGCGTCTGGCCATAGCATTGCGCGATAACGCGAGCGAGCTGGAGCTGCGGATCTTTTTGATGTCCGACGCGGTCACCGCTGGCCTGAAAGGCCAAAAACCGGCAGAGGGCTACAACATTCAGCAGATGCTGGAGATCCTGACGGCGCAAAACGTGCCGGTTAAGCTCTGTAAAACCTGCACCGACGGGCGCGGTATCACCGGGCTGCCGCTAATTGACGGCGTGGAAATTGGCACACTTGTCGAGCTGGCCGAGTGGACGTTAGCCGCCGATAAAGTATTAACTTTTTAATAATAAACCCGTAAAAATATTATTTTCTTATGGACGCGGTTTCAGCATCAAGTTTACCTGCGGGGTTGCCGATAGGCATGGAAACAACACAGCAGGTATTTCACTTATGTTCAGATCGATTCGTGCTCGCATCATTGCCGCGACGACAGGCTGCCTAGTCGTCGCCCTTCTTCTCAATACCGTCATTAATTTCCAGGTCACGCGCCAGGATAATCAGCAGTCGCAGCGTGACATTCTGACCAGCACCAGCGCCAGCCATAACATGGCGATTGCCGACTGGGTGAAAAGCAAAATGACGGTCATTACCTCCGCCCAGAGCGTGGCGCTGAGTGACGACCCGGTACCGGTCTTTAAACAACTCGCCCAGGCGGGAGGCTTCACCAACGTCTATGTGGGCTATGCCACTAAAACGGCGAAATTCTCTGAGCCTGCGGGCGTGCCTGCGGATTATGACCCGACCATTCGCCCCTGGTATCAGCAGGTGGTCAGCCAGGACGGACCGGTGGTGACCGCGCCTTACGTGGACGCCGGAACCGGAAAACTGGTGGTAACTTTTGCGGTACCGGTAAAAGAAAACGGGACCCTGAAAGCGGTGGTGGCGGGCGATGTGGCCATGGATAGCGTGGTGGCTAACGTGCGCGGCATTCACCCGACCCCGGCCAGCAGCGGGTTACTTCTGAACAGCGACGGCAGCGTTATCGCCGCCAACGATCCGGCCCTGACGTTAAAACCGTTTGCTGAGACCATTACCGGCACCGATTTAGCGACCCTGAAAAGCGGTGAACCGGTTGATGGCACATTTGACGGCGGTGATAAAACCCTCGTCGCCACGGCCGTTCCGGGAACAAACTGGATGCTGGTGGTCGCGCTCGACAATAACGACGCCACCTCCGGCATGCGCTCGCTGCTGAAAGCCTCGGCACTCTCGCTGGTGATCCTCGCCCTGCTGAGCGGCGCGCTTGTCCACATCCTGATTGCCCGCCTGCTCAAGCGGTTGTCCGATATCCGCGACGCGATGCATAATATCGCCAACGGTACCAACGACCTCTCCCAGCGCCTGCCGGAGAGCGGTAACGACGAAGTGGCGCAAATTGCCCAGGCGTTTAACGCCTTTAGCGATAAGCTCTCGGTGGTGATGATCCAGCTGCGTGATGCCAGCGCCTCGGTGAAAAATGCCGCCCAGGAGATTGCGGCTGGCAACCAGGATCTCTCCGGGCGCACCGAGCAGGCAGCCTCCAGCCTGCGTGAAACCGCCAGCGCCGTAGAGCAGATCACCGCGTCGGTGACCCAGTCAAATGAGTCTGCGGCAGAAGCGAATGAACAGGCCAGTAGAGCCTCCGCTGCGGCCTCACGCGGCGGTGAGGTCGTCTCTCAGGCCATCAGCACCATGCAATCCATTGAAGTGGCTTCGGCAAAAATTGGCGATATCACCAGCGTGATTGATGGCATCGCCTTCCAGACCAATATCCTGGCGCTGAACGCCTCGGTGGAAGCAGCGCGCGCCGGTGAGCAGGGCCGCGGGTTTGCCGTGGTGGCAGGCGAAGTACGTAACCTGGCGAGCCGCAGCGCCCAGGCGGCGAAGGAGATCAAATCGCTTATCGACTCCACCACCGACAGCGTGGCAACCGGCTCCCGCTATGTACATCTGGCCGGGGAAAGCATGGATGAGATCCGCGCCAGCATCGGCAGCGTCTCGGGTATCATGCGTGAAATTTCCATCGCCACCAGCGAGCAGATGAAAGGCATCCATGAGATCAACCATGCTGTCACGCACCTCGACAGAATGGTGCAGCAGAACGCTGAACTGGTGGTGCAATCCGCCGCAGCCGCCAGCGCCCTGCAGAGCCAGGCGGGCGACCTTGCTGAAACTGCCGGACATTTCCGCATTTAATTTTCTTCTGGCGCGCCTTCACCGTGTAAACGCGCGCCAGCTGAATGCTTTCAGGTATTTTGTCATTTTTGTTTAAACGTTATGCCATTTTTTGATCAAAATCAGCATCCCGACGCTCCCCCTTTGGTGTTATGCCATGAGTGAATTGTGAACAACATCACGCTCGGAAATGGCAGCAGGGAGAGCGTTGTTTAAGACTACGGGGTAAATAAATGGCACTGGTAAAAACAAGTTTGAAACTGTTTGGCGGGGATACGGTAGTGGTGCGTTGTTCAGAGCGCTGCCGTATTCATTTGATGAGTGCGAAGGCACAAAAACAATCGCAGGCAGATATCCTGACCGTGCAGGATGATAAGGCGTGGCTAACCGTCCCTTATACCGGCACATGGGATGTCCTGATTGACAGCCATAGTCAGTCACTCGAACACTCAGTCAGCTACGTGGCCGCTTAAAAACAGACGCCCGGTCTGCACTCTCGCAGCCGGGCGTATTATCAGGCAAAACCCGGACGCAGCGGGTTATTCAGCGGATTTCCTTCCAGCAGTGCTTTCACCTTCGCTACAAGCTCATTCAGACACTCGTCCTGCATGCCGAGGCGCGTCAGTTCCTGATCGAGTGAAAACAGATACTGCGCGTTTGTGCCGAGCGGTCCACTGGCCGCCGCAATCAACGGCGCGATCACCTGCGTGCGGGTATCCGCTTCATACAGAGGATGGCGCGGATCCATAATAAACACCAGCGCGTTGACGGTGCGTCCGTCATCAAGTTCCAGCTTGCACCAGCTTGGCATATAGCAGCCGGTGATCATCTCGCGCTTCCAGAGCAGCGTCAGCTCCTCTTCGAGGGTGGCATCCGGCAGGCGATACGCCACCCCCGTGGTGCGTCCGCCCTCTTTCAGTGCAAGCATACGTCCCGGCTGACAGGCACTTCCGCGTCCGGCGGTTAATCGCAGACAAAATGCGCGATGCCACCCCGGGAGCGTACCTGTCGCCGATTCGACAAATTCCAGAGCCGGGTTCCACATCAGCGAACCGTAGCCAAAAATCCATACCGGGCCATCATCCGGGCGGCAGGCAAGCGTGGCAGCGAGCGACGCCGCACGTTGTTCAGCTGACCAGAGAAGCGATTCCTCAATAGCACCAAATGCCGTCTTACAATCTGCCTTCATTAAGAAATCACGCGTTAACACTTTACACCTCCGCCACTGCATGCTTCCTTGCGACATCTGTAATTCACCTTCCCGGCATTATCTACTGGTCATTTTGCCAGCAGTTGAATAACGATAAGCAATTCGCGGGCCAGTTGCAATACAACGGCAGTTCAACCGCCTGAAAAGTCAAAATGAAGGCAGCTTATTATTTTACGGCTATTTCTTTTTATGCCATTTATCATCGTCTCCTTTCTCGTAGTCATGTTTTACTGCCGCCCAGGCCACTTTATGCGCCGTCTCTTCCCGGCTGGCATCGTCCCGACGATCGTCTTTATCTTTGTATTGATCCCAGGCGCTGTTAAACGCCTCTTTATAGATATCCTGCGCATGTGCGGGCAGTACGTTTTGCACGTTATCGGGTAAATCGCGTTTCGTTTTATATGGCATCACTAACCTCTCTTTTGCTTAAAAAGATAAGTGTGGACGACGATGCTGCAAGCTGCCAGTCGCAGATCAATTTTGAAGAATTAATGAAGTTAATTACATGTTATTTAATATGTATTAATCAAAAATATGACATTATGGATATCAGGAGACTTAAAAAAGGATTAGGGTAAAATTAAGTAAAAGATAAAGGGTATTTAACAGAGATCTGTTAATTTAATGACCTCAAAATTCTATCTATAATTACAAGCACCTGCATTGATGGAGAAGCACATGACAGCAGCACACGAGGCGGTAAAAACCCGCCACAAGGAGACGTCGCTCATTTTCCCGGTTCTGGCACTGGCTGTGCTGCTCTTCTGGGGAAGCAGTCAGTCACTGCCAGTGGTGGTTGGTATCAACATTCTTGCGCTGGTAGGGATTTTAACCAGTGCCTTTAGCGTGGTTCGCCATGCCGATGTCCTGGCCCACCGTCTGGGCGAGCCATATGGATCGTTAATTCTCAGCCTTTCCGTTGTGATTCTTGAGGTCAGCCTCATTTCCGCGCTGATGGCGACCGGTGATGCTGCGCCAACCCTGATGCGCGATACGCTCTATTCCATCATTATGATTGTGACTGGCGGTCTGGTGGGCTTTTCACTGTTGCTGGGCGGCCGTAAGTTCGCCACCCAGTATATGAACCTGTTTGGCATTAAACAGTATTTGATCGCCCTGTTCCCGCTGGCGATTATCGTGCTGGTCTTCCCGATGGCGCTGCCGGGAGCAAACTTCTCTACCGGTCAGGCGCTGCTGGTCGCATTGATTTCCGCCGCCATGTACGGCGTGTTCCTGTTGATTCAGACCAAAACGCACCAGAGTCTGTTTGTGTACGAGCATGAAGACGACAGCGACGACGATGACCCGCACCATGGCAAACCATCTGCCCACAGCAGCGCATGGCATACGGTTTGGCTGATCGTACATCTGATTGCGGTTATCGCCGTCACCAAGATGAACGCCAACCCGCTGGAGACACTGTTAACCGAGATGAATGCCCCGGTGGCCTTTACCGGCTTCCTGGTGGCGCTGCTGATCCTCTCGCCGGAAGGGCTGGGCGCGCTGAAAGCGGTGCTGAACAATCAGGTACAGCGCGCCATGAACCTGTTCTTCGGCTCGGTACTGGCGACCATTTCGCTTACCGTTCCGGTGGTGACGCTGATTGCCTTTATGACCGGTAACGAGCTGCAGTTTGCGCTGGGGGCGCCGGAGATGATTGTGATGGTAGCGTCACTGCTGCTGTGTCAGATTTCGTTCTCAACCGGGCGCACCAATGTACTTAACGGCGCGGCGCATATGGCGCTGTTTGTGGCGTACTTAATGACAATTTTTGCGTAGCCTTTTTGCCCAGCGGCGCTTCGCTTGCAGGGCCTACGGGTTTTGTAGGCCGGGTAAGCGCAGCGCCACCCGGCAATATGTCCCATAAAAAAACCCGCCGAAGCGGGTTTTTTTATTAGTTGCTGGTATCCAGCTCGTCGAAGCTCTTCACCAGATCGTCAATCGCTTTGATCTGTTTCAGGAACGGCTCCAGTTTGTCCAGCGGCAGCGCGGATGGACCGTCGCATTTCGCATTCGCCGGATCCGGGTGCGCTTCAATGAACAGACCCGCCAGGCCGGTCGCCATACCGGCGCGCGCCAGTTCGGTCACCTGCGCACGACGGCCGCCAGACGCGGCACCAAACGGGTCGCGGCACTGCAGAGAGTGGGTCACGTCAAAGATCACCGGAGACTGGTTAGAGACGTTTTTCATCACGGTGAAGCCCAGCATATCCACAACCAGGTTGTCGTAACCGAAGTTGGAACCACGGTCGCACAGGATCACCTTGTCGTTACCGCCTTCGATAAACTTATCGACGATGTTCCCCATCTGGCCAGGGCTCACGAACTGCGGCTTCTTCACGTTGATGACCGCACCGGTTTTGGCCATCGCTTCCACCAGGTCAGTCTGACGAGCCAGGAACGCTGGCAGCTGAATAACGTCAACCACGTCAGCCACAGGCTGCGCCTGAGACGCCTCGTGAACGTCGGTGATCACTTTCACGCCAAAGGTCTGCTTCAGTTCCTGGAAAATTTTCATCCCCTCTTCCAGGCCCGGGCCACGGTAGGAGTGAATGGAAGAGCGGTTGGCTTTGTCAAAAGAGGCTTTAAACACGTACGGGATGCCCAGCTTCTGGGTCACGGTCACGTAGTGCTCGCAGATACGCATGGCGAGATCGCGGGATTCCAGCACGTTCATACCGCCAAACAGCACGAACGGCAGGTCGTTTGCCACGTTGATATCACCAATGCTAACCACTTTTTGTTTCATAGGATCGCCTTATTCAGGTGTGAATCGGAATTAAGATTAATGCAGTGTAATTTGTTTGTGCGAGATCGCGTTGATCTGCGCGCGAATCATTTCGCTGATCGGGTCTTCCGGGCATTGCTCGACGAAATAGCTTAAATCGTTCAGCGCCACATGCTCGCAGTCGAGCTGGGCATAAATCAGCCCGCGGTCGCGAATTTCGTACGGGTCTTCCGGATTAAATTGCAGCAGCACTTCGCTGGCGCGCAAGGCCAGCTCCATCTGCCGCTCTTCCATCAGTGCAGATTTCAGCGTATCCAGCAGCTTGCGGATCACTTCGGCGTTATCGGCTTCGTCGAGATCTTCGTTAAAGAGCTCGGCCACCGGGCTGATATTACCTTTCAGCCAGACATCCAGCGTATGTTCATCCAGCGTATCGCCGTTAAACGGATTGATTAACCACATCTCCCCGTCCAGCCACTCGGCACGCAGGATCATCTGCGTCGGGAAAATGACCGGCACCAGTGGAATATCCAGACGGTGCGCGATCCACAGCAAAATAGAGCCCAGCGCAACGGCGCTGCCCTGACGATTTTTTAAGACCTGGTCCAGCCATAATGCGTCAGACAGGCGATACACGCCACGCGTGTCGCAGAAACCCCACTCGCCGTAGAAAAGCTCCAGCAGCTTTTCCAGTTGCCAGTCCTGCGGACGCGCCTGATTGATCTCTTCGCGCGCCAGGCTGACCAGACTTTCCAGCTCATCGTAGACATACTGCGACGTAAAATCGTCGCGAATCATCTCCGAAATCAGGATCATGCCATCGCAGAGCGGCACTTTATTAAATTCGAAATCGGCTAAGGACCTCATGACTTACCCCAGTAACGGTATTCTTGTGGTGGCGAGTTTAATGATGATGTACAGCACCACCAGACCCAGCAGAAAGGCGATAAACCCGACCTGCTGGCTGCGCGGACGACGACGTCCAAGCGCGATAAAACCCAAAACGATATAGATGATAACGCCAAACAGCTTTTCAGTCAGCCATGCGCCTTTATCAGTAAATGGCAGATAGCCGGTCTTCCACATGAGTCCGACACCGGAAAGGAATAACACCGTATCGATGCAGTGCGGCGCGATACGCACCCAGCGTGCATTTATCAGCGGATTGTTGCTGTAGCGCCACCAGTAACGAGCAATGAAAAAGCCGATGGTCAGCGCAACGGAAATCAGGTGGACGGTAATAAGCACGGTAAACAGGCTCATTGCCACTGCCCCAGCGTCAGACGCTCGTTACCGCCGTAGTCGCGGCAGGTCTCGACAGCAGCATAACCCGTCTGCCTGAAGAGCCCACGCACCGCCTCCCCCTGCGTCCAGCCATGCTCCACCAGCAGCCAGCCGCCGGGCAGGAGATGTTGTCGTGACGTTGTCACAATGTGTTCCAGATCGGCCAGCCCTGCATTACCTGCGACCAACGCCGTCAGCGGTTCAAAGCGAACATCCCCCTGCGCCAGGTGCGGGTCATGTTCGTCGATATAGGGCGGATTACTGACAATCATCGCGAACGTCTGCTTCTCCAGCGCACTGAACCAGCTGCTTTGCAGCACGGTCACATTAGTCACGCCCAGTCGCTCAACGTTACGCTGCGCCAGCGCCACCGCGTCGGGCATCACATCAACAGCCGTTACCGCGCAATCGGGCCGCTCGGTGGCGAGCGCCAGCGCGATTGCGCCAGTGCCCGTTCCAAGATCAAGAATGCGGCTGGCCGCTGCGGGTAACCGCGCCAGCGCCTGCTCCACCAGACATTCGGTGTCGGGACGTGGGATCAGCGTCGCCGCTGAGACGAACAAGGGTAACGACCAGAACTCGCGCTCCCCGACCAGATGTGCCACCGGCTCGCCGGTTTTACGGCGGGCAAGCAGCGCGGACAGTTGCGCTTCCTGCTCTACGGTCAGTTCGGTTTCACCGAAGGCCAACAGATACGTGCGGGCTTTTCCCGTCACATATTCCAGCAAAATTTCGGCGTCGCGCTTCGGGCTTTCACTGTCAGAGAGCGCGCCGGTGGCCTGGCGTAACCAGCTCTGAAAATCCATTATTCCTGCTCGGACAATGCCGCCAGCTGGTCGGCCTGGTATTCCTGCACGATAGGCTCAATCAGCATATCGAGCTTGCCTTCCATCACCTCATCCAGACGGTATAACGTCAGGTTGATGCGGTGGTCGGTCACGCGGCCCTGCGGGAAGTTGTAGGTACGGTTACGGTCGCTACGATCGCCGCTGCCCAGCAGGTTACGACGGGTAGAAGCTTCCGCCTGCTGACGTTTTGCCATTTCCGCCGCGTGAATACGCGCACCCAGCACGGACAGCGCTTTGGCTTTGTTTTTGTGCTGAGAGCGTTCGTCCTGACACTCCACCACAATGCCGGTTGGCAGGTGGGTAATACGGATGGCGGAGTCGGTGGTGTTAACGTGCTGACCACCCGCCCCGGAAGAACGGAAGGTATCGATACGCAGATCCGCCGGGTTAATGTCCGGCAGTTCCGCTTCCGGCAGCTCTGGCATCACCGCAACCGTGCAGGCTGAAGTGTGAATACGGCCCTGCGACTCGGTCGCCGGTACACGCTGCACACGATGGCCGCCGGACTCAAACTTGAGACGGCCATACACGCCGTCACCGCTGATTTTGGCGATCACCTCTTTAAAACCGCCGTGCTCGCCTTCGTTGGCGCTCATGATCTCCACGCGCCAGCGACGCGATTCGGCGTAACGGCTGTACATGCGGAACAGGTCTCCGGCGAACAGTGCTGCCTCATCACCGCCCGTTCCGGCGCGGACTTCCACAAACGCGTTACGCTCGTCGTCTGGATCTTTCGGCAGCAGAAGCACCTGCAGCTGTTGCTCCATCTCTTCTGAGCGCGCTTTGGCATCCTGCAGCTCTTCCTGCGCCATTTCGCGCATTTCAGGATCGTCAAGCATCATCTGCGCGGTTTCGATATCTTCCTGAACCTGTTGCCAGTCGGTAAAGCATTTTGAAACATCACTTAACTGCGCATATTCACGCGACAGTGCGCGAAAACGTTCCTGGTCCGCAATGGTCCCGGCATCGCCGAGCAGCGCCTGGACTTCTTCATGGCGCTCGTGCAGAGCTTCCAGTTTAGCGACGATAGAAGGCTTCATAGGCGTAAGTGCACCTTATAATAGAAAATGGGTATAGGGCGCTATTCCAGCCCGAGGCTGTTGCGCAGAATAGTCAGGCGTTCATCGTCCCCGTCACGGGCAGCCTGCTGGAGTGATTTGGTTGGTGCATGGATCAAGCGATTGGTCAGTTTCCAGGCCAGATCCTGCATAATAGCGTGTGCGTCGCCGCCCTGTTCCAGAGCTGCTAACGCTTTGGCAGTCAGGTCATCACGCACCTGCTCCGCCTGACCGCGATATTCGCGGATGGTCTCGCTGACGCTTTGCGCGCGCAGCCAGGCCATAAATTCACTGGCTTCCTGCTCGACAATGGTTTCCGCCTGCACCGCTGCCGCTTTACGCTGGGCAAGGTTGTGCGAAATGATGCTTTGCAGGTCATCCACGCTGTAGAGATAGGCGTTGGCCAGTTTGCCAACCTCCGGTTCGACATCACGCGGAACGGCGATATCCACCAGCAGCATTGGCTGATTACGACGGGATTTCAGCGCGCGCTCTACCATCCCTTTACCGATAATCGGCAGCGGGCTGGCCGTCGAGCTTATGATGATGTCCGCCTCTTTCAGACGTTCGTCGATCTCGCTCAGCGCAATCACCTCGGCCCCGACTTCGTCTGCCAACACCTGTGCACGCTCGCGGGTGCGGTTAGCGATAACCATCTTTTTTACTTTATGCTCGCGCAGATGGCGCGCCACAAGCTCAATGGTTTCGCCCGCGCCGACCAGCATCACGGTGACGGTCGACAGGGATTCGAAGATTTGACGTGCAAGGGTACAGGCCGCGAACGCAACAGAAACCGCACTGGCACCAATGTCGGTTTCGGTTCGCACACGCTTCGCCACGGAGAATGACTTCTGGAACATACGCTCCAGCTCGCTGGCTTTCAGATGCCCTTTTTGCGAATCCGCAAACGCTTTTTTTACCTGACCGAGAATTTGCGGCTCGCCCAGCACCAGCGAATCCAGACCGCTCGCGACACGCATAAGATGGCTCACCGCATCGTTATCCTGATGCCAGTACAGGCTCTTACGCAGCTCGTCTTCGTTGAGATTGTGGTAGTCGCATAACCAGCGGATCAGCGCTTCATGCAGGTTATCCTGCTCTTCCACGCTTAAGTAAAGCTCGGTACGGTTGCACGTCGAGAGCACCACCCCGCCCTGCACCATCGGTTGTGCAAGCAGGCTATCCAGCGCCAGGTCGAGCGTATCCGGCGAAAACGTGACGCGTTCTCGCAGCGAAACCGGGGCGGTTTTGTGGTTGATGCCGAGTGCTAATAGGGTCATGTTGAGCGGGAGTAGTACCAGCGTTAATAAGGTTAGCAAGACGCATCATACAGGATGCGCGAGATCAATAAAAGAGACTGCCCCCTTTCGGAGTAATAGGTTACTCAACGCTTTGAGATAATTTGAACGTAGACGGTGACACCCTTCAACGCTAGCATTAACAGTTATAACTGCAACGTATCTCAAGGATTTGTCCTCATTATGACCCGACTGATTCGCCTGCTGCCGCTGGCAGCACTGGTTCTGACCGCATGTTCTGTCACTCAACCAAAAGGCCCGGGCAAAAGCCCTGACTCACCACAGTGGCGTCAGCACCAGCAGGACGTACGTAATTTAAGTCAGTACCAGACCCGCGGCGCGTTTGCTTATCTCTCTGACGAACAAAAGGTTTATGCCCGCTTCTTCTGGCAGCAAACGGGGCAGGATAACTACCGCCTGCTGCTGCTGAACCCGTTGGGCAGTACCGAGCTGGAGCTTAACGCTAAGCCGGGTGAAGCGCAGATCACGGATAACAAAGGCCAGCACTACACCGCCACCGACGCGGAAGAGATGATTGGCAAACTGACCGGAATGCCTATCCCGCTGAACAGCCTGCGCCAGTGGATCCTGGGCCTGCCGGGTGACGCCACCGACTACACCCTGGACGATCAGTACCGTCTGAGCCAGGTGAACTACACGCAGAACGGTAAAACCTGGAAGGTGGTGTACAGCGCCTATGACAGCAACAGTAAACCGTCGCTGCCATCGAATATGGAGCTGACGCAGGGTAGCCAGCGCATCAAGCTGAAAATGGACAACTGGATCGTTAAATGATGACCCACTGGCCCTCTCCGGCAAAACTTAACCTGTTTTTATATATCACCGGCCAACGTGCTGACGGGTATCACACCCTGCAGACGCTGTTTCAGTTTATCGATTATGGCGACACGCTCTCGATTGAGCTGCGTCAGGACGGGCAGATTTGTCTGCTGACGCCGGTGGAAGGCGTAGCGCATGAGGATAACCTGATCGTGCGCGCCGCGCGTCTGCTGATGAACGCTGCGGCTGACACCGGGCGCTTGCCCGCCGGGAGCGGTGCGGATATTCGCATTGCGAAGCGTCTGCCGATGGGCGGTGGGCTGGGTGGCGGTTCATCCAATGCCGCGACCGTCCTGGTCGCCCTGAATCATCTCTGGGGCTGCGGATTGTCAACGGATGAACTGGCCGCGTTAGGGTTAACGCTGGGGGCGGATGTCCCGGTGTTTGTGCGCGGTCATGCCGCATTTGCTGAGGGGGTGGGTGAAATCCTCTCCCCGGTTGAACCGCCGGAAAAATGGTACCTCGTAGCCCATCCAGGCGTCAGCATTCCGACACCGGTCATCTTCAAAGATCCTGAGCTGCCACGCAATACCCCGGCGCGGTCAATAGAAACGTTATTAAATTGTGAATTCAGCAACGATTGCGAGGTTATCGCAAGAAAACGTTTTCGCGAGGTTGATGCGGCGCTTTCCTGGCTGTTAGAATACGCGCCGTCGCGCCTGACTGGTACAGGGGCCTGTGTCTTTGCTGAATTTGACACCGAATCCGCCGCTCGTCAGGTGCTTGAGCAAGCGCCGGATTGGCTGCATGGTTTTGTAGCGCGCGGGATGAACACCTCCCCCCTACAGCAGGCCATTCTGGCGCAGACTGAGTTTCGGTGACAACGTCACCCTGTTCCAGACGTTGCATCGCGCTCTTTAATACACCGCCTGGATAGCATTTCGCCTGGCCCCGCACAGTTTGCGGCGAACGCTATCCACCACTGGACGCATGCCTGAGGTTCTTCTCGTGCCTGATATGAAGCTTTTTGCTGGTAACGCCACCCCGGAACTAGCACAACGTATTGCCAACCGCCTGTACACTTCCCTCGGCGACGCCGCTGTAGGTCGCTTTAGCGACGGCGAAGTCAGCGTACAAATTAACGAAAATGTACGCGGTGGTGATATTTTCATCATCCAGTCCACCTGTGCTCCAACGAATGACAACCTGATGGAATTGGTTGTTATGGTCGATGCCCTGCGTCGCGCTTCTGCAGGCCGTATCACTGCTGTAATCCCTTACTTTGGCTATGCCCGCCAGGACCGTCGCGTCCGTTCCGCGCGCGTGCCAATCACCGCTAAAGTTGTCGCGGACTTCCTGTCCAGCGTTGGCGTTGACCGCGTACTGACCGTTGACCTGCACGCAGAGCAGATTCAGGGCTTCTTCGACGTCCCGGTTGATAACGTATTCGGCAGCCCAATCCTGCTGGAAGATATGCTGCAGCTGAACCTGGACAACCCGATTGTGGTTTCTCCGGACATCGGCGGCGTGGTACGTGCCCGAGCTATCGCTAAGCTGCTGAACGATACCGACATGGCAATCATCGACAAACGCCGTCCGCGCGCTAACGTTTCTCAGGTGATGCACATCATCGGTGACGTTGCTGGCCGTGACTGCGTGCTGGTTGACGACATGATCGATACCGGCGGTACGCTGTGTAAAGCCGCTGAAGCGCTGAAAGAGCGTGGTGCCAAGCGCGTGTTCGCGTACGCGACTCACCCGATCTTCTCCGGTAACGCGGTAAACAACCTCCGTAACTCCGTCATTGACGAAGTTGTGGTATGCGATACCATCCCACTGAGTGACGAGATCAAGGCACTGCCAAACGTACGTACCCTGACCCTGTCCGGGATGCTGGCCGAAGCGATTCGTCGTATCAGCAACGAAGAATCCATCTCTGCAATGTTCGAACACTAATCGAACACGGCCGAAAAACCCGCTGCGGCGGGTTTTTTTGTCTCTGGGTTTTATTTGTATGATTAATGCCTCCTTCACCTGCCATTGATATGACAGATGATGCGCATACGGATGATAGATAATTGTGAAAAACATCACTTCCTCACATGTTCTGCCCTTTCGCGCCCTCATCGACGCATGCTGGAAAGAGAAATACACCTCGTCACGCTTTATCCGTGACCTGATTGCCGGGATCACCGTTGGTATTATCGCCATTCCGCTCGCCATGGCGCTGGCGATTGGCAGCGGCGTGGCTCCACAGTATGGCCTGTATACCTCGGCCGTCGCCGGGATCGTGATTGCCCTCACGGGCGGTTCGCGTTTCAGTGTGTCCGGCCCTACCGCTGCTTTTGTGGTGATCCTCTATCCGGTATCACAGCAGTTTGGCCTGGCAGGCCTGCTGGTTGCCACGCTCATGTCTGGCCTCTTTTTGATTCTCTTTGGCCTGGCCCGCTTTGGCCGGCTGATTGAATATATTCCCCTTTCCGTAACGCTGGGATTCACCTCCGGGATCGGCATCACCATCGGAACGATGCAAATTAAAGATTTCCTGGGGCTGCAGATGCCTCACGTTCCTGAGCACTATCTGCAGAAAGTGGGGGCACTGTTTATGGCACTGCCCACGGCCAACCAGGGCGATGCCGCCATCGGGATCGTTACGCTGGGTACGCTCATCGTCTGGCCGCGCTTAGGCATTCGTCTGCCTGGCCACCTGCCCGCGTTGCTGCTGGGCTGCGCGGTGATGGCCATCGTCAACATGTTTGGTGGTCATGTCGCCACCATCGGCTCGCAGTTCCACTATGTTCTGGCGGACGGTTCTCAGGGCAGCGGTATTCCCCAACTGTTACCACAGCTGGTTCTTCCCTGGGACATGCCCGGTTCCAGCTTTACCTTAAGCTGGGATTCGCTGCGCGCACTGCTGCCCGCCGCCTTTTCAATGGCGATGCTGGGGGCGATTGAATCTCTGCTCTGCGCCGTAGTGCTCGATGGCATGACCGGTACCAAGCACAAAGCCAACAGCGAGCTGGTCGGCCAGGGCTTAGGTAACCTCATCGCTCCGTTCTTCGGCGGTATTACAGCCACCGCGGCTATCGCCCGTTCTGCGGCCAACGTGCGCGCGGGTGCAACCTCACCGGTTTCAGCGGTTATCCACTCCCTGCTGGTGATCCTCGCGTTGCT
Organism: Enterobacter cloacae subsp. cloacae ATCC 13047; assembly: GCF_000025565.1. NCBI lineage: Bacteria > Pseudomonadati > Pseudomonadota > Gammaproteobacteria > Enterobacterales > Enterobacteriaceae > Enterobacter > Enterobacter cloacae. The sequence continues at coordinate 1,613,211 of NC_014121.1, read as the reverse complement.
GATCCTCGCGCCGCTGCTCTCCTGGCTGCCTCTCTCCGCCATGGCCGCCCTGCTGCTGATGGTGGCCTGGAACATGAGCGAAGCGCATAAGGTGGTGAACCTGCTGCGTCGCGCACCGAAAGACGACATCATCGTCATGCTGATCTGTATGTCGCTGACCGTGCTCTTCGATATGGTGATCGCCATCAGCGTCGGCATCGTGCTGGCTTCCCTGCTGTTTATGCGCCGGATCGCGCAGATGACGCGCCTTTCCCCGGTAAACGTGGAGGTGCCTGATGATGTGCTGGTGCTGCGGGTAATCGGTCCGCTGTTCTTCGCTGCGGCGGAAGGCCTGTTCAGCGATCTGGAATCCCGCATTGCGGGCAAACGGATTGTGGTGCTGAAATGGGATGCCGTACCGGTGCTGGACGCCGGTGGGCTGGACGCCTTCCAGCGCTTTGTAAAACGTCTGCCGGAAGGCTGCGAGCTGCGGGTGAGTAATCTGGAATTTCAGCCGCTGCGCACTATGGCGCGCGCTGGCGTGCAGCCGATCCCTGGCCGCCTTGCCTTCTATCCCAACCGTGACGCCGCGTTAGCGGATCTGTGATTCATCTGATGCGGAGAAACGTCTCTGCATCATTATCCCTATCGCCTGCTGGAGCCATTCAAGCACAGCAGGCGTCATCCACGTCCCTTTCATCAGATGCGGCTCCTGCTGCATAGCAGCGCGAAACTTTTGCTGCGTCTCAGGGTTTGTTCCTGCGTATGACTGGAACAACGCCAGCCAGGTTTCAGCCAGCTTTTGCGCCTCGTCAGAGGCGGGGTCGAGATTTTCCCGCTGCGCCTGGTGCAGCTTCGCCACCAGCGGCGGCCACTCCATCATGCGGTCAAAGTAGTGTTTCCGGGTAAAAGCCATCTCATCGGCAGAGAGATACTTTTCCCAGATGGCCAGCTTCGATTCGGCAAACGCCCGCGTGATGTAGTCGGTCATCTCTGCGGTGATGCCCGTTTGCTCACGCATTTGCGGCTCGACGCTGTGCATCTCGTTCAGCCGGGTGAGAAACTCCGGCTTGCCGGCAGTGTCCTGCTCCAGGCGCTCCATCCAGCGCGTCGCGAGATCCATCGCCCGCGGGTCAGAAACGGGTATGTGCTGTTCCAGCAGCGTGTTGGCCTCGGTAACCAGCCCTGACCAGACAGCCGCCAGCGCATCTTTCTGCACCGCAAACGGCAGTTGCTGTAACTCTTCTTTGCTAAACCAGCGATCGTACATATTCATTAACTCCAGAGTCTGTAGCCAGGATTCCAGATCGGGGGTTTCATCGCCGGTAAGCCCGGTGCGCAAGTCCACCAGCCTGTCACGCAGCGTGTTAATGCTGCGCAGCTGTTTATCCAGCAAACTGATTTGCGCATCGAGGAGTTCCGTTAACGAAAGCGACGCCTGCTCCAGAAAATCCCTGATTTCAGCAAGCTCCAGCCCCGCTTTTGCCAGTGCCTGAATCATATGCAAGCGCTGTACATCCGCCAGATTATAAAGCCGGTAACCTGCCGCGCTTCTGGCAGAAGGCAGCAATACCCCTGTTTGCTCATAGTGATGCAATGTGCGCACGGTGATCCCAGCGCGTTTTGCCAGTTCACCCACCTGAATCAACATAACTGCTCCTTTTATTTTGCCAGTGACGCCACTCTGGTGCCTTACGTTACGTGAGGGTCAACCCCTCAGGCAAAAAAAAACGACTCCATCTGGAGTCGTTTCAGTGTTCTTTATTCTATGCGCACTAGCTGTGCTTATGCTGGTCGCGGCGGCAGCGTTTGTCGTAATGGCGCACCCACCAGTACTTATCACACACTTCCTCATGACCGCTCACACGCGCCCCGGCGAGCCACAGTACCGCCCCCAGGAAGATGCTCAATACCGCACCATGCGCGAAGTATTGTGGGAGATCAAGCTGCGGCAATTGGTTTAAAATTGAATAACCCACACCGGCTACCATCACGAACAGCCCCAACCCCATCAGCACGTTACCGAGTAACGAAGCGTTTTTGCGTTTCATATGTCACCTCCGGAACTTTGGGTTGTAGGGAATAAGTCCCTATTCCTTGTGTGTAAAGTATAGACAACGCCCCTTTTATGAGTTGCGTCAATGATCACAATTACAGATTACTCCCAAACAAAAATTTACAAATAACGCATTGAACAGCTTGAAATTCTAATTGTTCAAATAAGTAATTATTCGTATTTCGCTGTTAAGGTCGCAGAATTTTGTCAAGCGGCGCGCCAGACAGTAAACTACGCGCCAGATCTGGAACCCATTAGGAATTGAATCGTGACGATTAAACTGATTGTCGGCCTCGCCAACCCAGGCGCAGAGTACGCTGCAACCCGCCACAATGCCGGGGCCTGGTACGTTGATCTGCTGGCCGAACGGTTACGTGCTCCCCTGCGTGAAGAACCAAAATTCTACGGGTATACCTCACGTATCAATCTCGCCGGCGCGGATGTGCGCCTGCTGGTGCCTACCACCTTTATGAACCTGAGCGGCAAGGCCGTGGCGGCAATGGCAACGTTTTATCGCATCAATCCGGATGAGATTCTGGTTGCTCACGATGAGCTGGACCTGCCGCCAGGCGTGGCAAAGTTTAAACTGGGCGGCGGCCATGGCGGACACAACGGTCTGAAAGATATCATCAGTAAGCTGGGTAATAACCCGAATTTTCACCGTTTGCGCGTAGGAATCGGCCATCCGGGCGATAAAAACAAAGTTGTTGGTTTTGTGCTGGGTAAGCCCCCGGTTTCTGAGCAGAAACTGATTGATGAGGCGGTAGACGAAGCGGCGCGCTGCACTGAAATCTGGCTCAAAGATGGGTTAACCAAAGCGACAAACCGCTTACATGCTTTCAAAGCGCAATAATCTGCCCGATACGGCATTTTTACCGCGCGGTAGGCGGGTTACGTGTATAATAGGCGTAGTTATTTACTTTTCATCAGTCGGTTATCGTTAACGGATTGATTATCAAGATATTAAGGTGATTTAGAAATGGGATTCAAATGCGGTATCGTCGGTCTGCCAAACGTGGGCAAATCCACCCTGTTTAACGCGCTTACCAAAGCGGGTATCGAAGCGGCGAACTTCCCGTTCTGTACCATCGAGCCTAACACCGGCGTTGTGCCAATGCCCGACCCGCGTCTGGACCAGCTCGCGGAAATCGTGAAGCCGCAGCGCATTCTGCCAACCACCATGGAGTTCGTGGACATCGCGGGCCTGGTGAAAGGTGCATCCAAAGGTGAAGGTCTGGGTAACCAGTTCCTGACCAACATCCGTGAAACCGAAGCGATCGGTCACGTGGTGCGTTGCTTCGAGAACGACAACATTATCCACGTAGCAGGTAAAGTAAACCCGGCGGAAGATATTGATGTAATCAATACCGAGCTGGCGCTGTCGGATCTGGATACCTGCGAACGTGCGATCCACCGTATCTCCAAGAAAGCCAAAGGTGGCGATAAAGACGCCAAAGCCGAATTAGCGGTACTGGAAAAATGTCTGCCACAGCTGGAAAACGCAGGTATGCTGCGCTCTCTGGACCTGAGCAAAGACGAGAAAGAGCTTATCCGCTACCTGAGCTTCCTGACGCTGAAGCCAACCATGTACATTGCCAACGTGAACGAAGACGGTTTTGAAAATAACCCGTACCTCGATCAGGTTCGTGCTATCGCCGAGAAAGAAGGTTCTGTCGTTGTTCCGGTTTGCGCCGCTGTAGAAGCCGATATCGCCGAGCTGGATGACGAAGAGCGTGACGAGTTCATGGCCGAGCTGGGTCTGGAAGAGCCAGGTCTGAACCGCGTTATCCGTGCAGGTTATGCCCTGCTCAACCTGCAGACCTACTTCACCGCTGGGGTGAAAGAAGTACGTGCGTGGACTATCCCTGTTGGCGCAACGGCTCCACAGGCTGCGGGCAAGATCCACACCGATTTCGAGAAAGGCTTTATCCGTGCGCAGACTATCGCGTTTGAAGACTTCATCACCTACAAGGGTGAGCAAGGCGCGAAAGAAGCTGGCAAGATGCGTGCTGAAGGGAAAGACTACATCGTTAAAGATGGCGATGTGATGAACTTCCTGTTTAACGTCTGAGTCGGTATGAATGAAAAAAATCCACGCTTTGGCGTGGATTTTTTTTATTGCGCGGTCAAAACACATTGGCTAAGCGTTCTGTTTTCATGCTGGGTTCAAAAGGAATGATGTCAGCCGTCGCAAGCTTTAACCTCTGAAACGGATCTTCGCGTAGTCGCTCTTCAAGTGAGGCAAGACTCTCACTTTTAGCGAGAATGACACCACCGTTTCTCGGGACCCGTCTTCCGGATGCGAGGAAAATCCCCTCAGCATACCCCTTTTTCAGCCACTCCACATGCGCTGGTATCGCTGCATCAATTTCTTCGAGTGGTTTGATATAGGTTAAAATGACAATGTAAACCGTGCTCATCCTTTGCCTCTCAGTTGTGTTTTTTAGCCGCTTGTTGAAATTGCTTATGCAGTCCCTCTTTTGCCACCCGGTTATTGTTATCATTTTGGGCGCATTTGATCTTAATATGCAGGGCCTGAGCAAGACAACGCGTTACGCGTCATATCCCAGGAGTAAAACCAATCATGCCAGCCGTTTTTTTTTCTGGATAGCTACAGACAACGACCACTTCCTTTGACAGGTTGAATGTTAAGTAATAGAAAGTCGCGCCTTCAGGAGGTGCAGACCAAAATAGTTTTTCGCCCTGAGCATTTAAGATGGTCAAAACGGTTTGTACTGGCTTTGGCTCGCTTAACGCAAAGACTAACTGGCGTGTTGAGTCGACCATTGCATAGTCTAAAAATGGCATATTAACCAGTATGTTACTTTCACTACATGCCCATTGAAGCAGGTCATTCTCTTTACTACAAATGAGATTTTCAATCATTGGCAAACCTCAACTTTTAAATTTTGAGCTGTTTCAAATCACCTTCAAAAAGCCCCACAAGATAAACCCGGTATCGGGCTGGCTGCACTTCTTTATACGTTAATACAGTAGAAAACTCTTTTAAACACTTTGAACATGTGTTTTGCGAAACATTTAGTTGGCTGTCATCGTAAATATATATATTACTGTCACTGACGAACTTCACACCTCTCATTTTCTTAGCCAGGAAGTGTTTTACCTCTTCAGAAAGCAAGTCAAACTCATATGAGTTCACGATGGAATAGATTATTACACCCTCGCATTCAGGGCATGCTATTTCTGTGCCATAATCTATAAATTCATTATCTATGCCATCCAGGACTAATATTTTCTTTTTCAGTCGATTAGTTATTTTCATTTCTTTTAAACTTTTGAATTTGTTAATCAAGTAAAGTGAGAAGAAAACGGGGCGATTTATTAATCACTAACATTATTTAATCAAACATTCCATTCGATATAAATACCACAATCGAAGCTTTTTTCATTAGACTGTACAATAATTCTTCCCCATTCATGATCCCATTGAATTCCATACGGGGCAGTGATAATTTTAAGTTTGGGGTGCGAGGTTATTTCATTCTCAATCCATGCTGTCAAGCGTTGTTCTTCTTCAGATAAATTATTCAAATTGGCTCTTTTATTCCAATCTCCTAAAGTTTTATAAAAATTTCCAGTCTTACTTGTAAGGAATATTGAAGGGGAAAAAGAAAACACTGAGGGCCTCAATTCCAAAATGAAAGTTTGATCTTTCCAATCTATATTATCAATAGAGAAGTAATAATGGCCTATTGTCGTAAATGGCGAGAATAACTTGTAAAACTCCGAATTTTTAAACGTCTCTAAATCCTTTAATTCAAGGGGGTAGTTATCAATGGCCACCAAGCCACTATTAACATCAAAATGCATTTCTAACATATCTAAACCATCTTATCTGAAAGTGACTATGTTATATTCCAAACTATATATATCCCATGATTAAATGATTTTATCTCATATGAGACGGAAACCCGCCCCCATTCAAAGCGCCATCTCATCATGTCTGTTTCCGTGGTATCAGGCGTTTCCAGGTTTAATGATTCTTTCAGCCAATCAGACAAGCTTTTCACTGAGTCATTAAGCATATGAATATTAGTTCGCGCATTCCAGTCATTTAATGCGTTATAGTATTGACTATTTTTATCAACAAGATGAAGCATAAAAGGAAAACCATAGCACACTGGGCGTATAGTAACTTGAAATTTTTTGTCGAAAAACGCTACTGAGTCAACAAGGTAGTGATTCGGCATGATTTTATTTACAGCTTTGCGCTTGATTAATTCGTGGTATAAACCACTCTTACAAAAGCCTTCTTCAGTATCCATTCCCAAAGGCAGATCATCAAATTTCAGATCACCGGTAATCGGATTTAAATTTAATGCAATCATGTTCCCCTGCTTTACTTTTGACTGTCTAACAAGATCTTAATGATATATTCGACTTAACATGATAACAACCATATGACGAGAATTTTCCGTGTACAAATCACATTTGTTATAACATTTACAATTACATGCGCATAACAATAAAGTCTTATTGCCAATGGTGCAATAAGTCAATCCACATTTCTTTTTCCCCTGCGCTAACTTTTATGCCATCTCTATTTTGTTTTACATACTGCATGTATGTTTCATAAATAGCTCTTATCATCACCGTTTTTTCAGAGCGAGATCCTTCGATCAAAGTCATTAGTTTTTCCAAATAAATTGATGAATTCACTCTTTCGTTGAAAAAAACATTGAGGTAATCTAGTACTTCATTATATGAATCGTAATTCATGACCGGCTTCTCTGATTTCTTATTCCAATTTATTTTAGCATATCCAATTTCTGGTATGCGCCTAAAACTGTGTTTCCATTTTCCAAAGGAGCCATGTATGCAAGTGTAAATTCATACCGGAACGCTACGCATGGAGATTCTGGTTGGTCTGTACACCAGTTTAAGCAATAAAGACTAATCATTTTCTATGTCAGGAGGAGGAGTCGTAATGCCAAGAACATCTCGCCCAAATCGAATATCTTCGTTGGTTTTCTTTTTTAACTTAAGGATTATAACACTCAGTGGAGCATTATTTTTATCTGAATAAATTTTAAAGGAAAATAACTTAGTTCGGATATTAATTACTAAGACAGTTTCTTCATCAAAATTTTCAAGAGCAATAATTAATTCATCAAGACCTTCTACCTTCAACCCTGTAAGTTTTGTATTATTTTTATGCGCTTTCATTATTCGCAACTCATCTTGAGTATTGTTTATAAATGATGCACATTGAACATTATTATTTTTATTTAAAGAAGAATTATATTCATTCGGTATTTTTTCTCGCGCATAATCAATAAGTTTATTATCATTTATCATGGTAACATCACCTCAATGTAGGCTCTTAAAAGTCCTTTCAGAAAGATTTCACGTTCCTTAATGCATCAAACCACCACGAATCACCTTGTGAAGGAGTCTATTGAAAGTGCAGTGTCTATATCCGATCCATGCAACCGCGCTGTCATCTCTCTTCATTTCTGTACCTCAGAGTAATCGGCCAGGTCAAAAAATACCGAAACTGATTGTCGGGCAACCCTGTCTCACGATGCAGGAGTTCCCCCTGCATCCGCATGTTCTGGGAATATCCTGATCCCTGCGTCTCGCTCTCGCGCAGCAGCTTGCCCCAGGCACTGTTCCCCCCTTCCCAGCGCACCTGCCCTTCAATATCCACTATCCGCTCCGACATGCCGTTGGGCTGGCGGTGGAACCAGAAGATCGCCGGTGCATCATCGCCGTCAATACGCGCCAGCGGATCGTAGCTGTCCTGGTCGCTGTAGACTCAAACCACCGGTACGTTCCCGTGCATCTCGTGCAGCAGGCGGTAATGGGTTATTTTCTCAATCGCCCCTTAGAGTGGATTATCATCAGCGGCGAACAGTTAGTGAATAAAATAAAAAGAAAGACATCAAGCGTAATGCGTGATATATAAATTAAAAGCTGTAATTAATCTTTGTACTATCCTTCACAGATAAGGATTGGGACGAGTCAAGAGTCATTTATCCTGTCCGAGGCATCAACCTGTTCATCGTCCAAAAAAATGTCACAAACCACCTAAGTAAAGTAATTTTCCATTTAAAGGTTAGTCAACAAAAATAAAAGTAAATATCACGTATCAAAACTCCATCCGCTTCATCAACAGTTCTTTTTTTGACTTTATTAAATTCAGCTAAAATACCTTTTACTGGCACTTCAGGCATTGATATGTCTTCATAAAAAGCTTCCTGTTGGCTTTCCCGAACATATTTTTTCATTAAATAAACAAGATTCTCTTGTAATTCTTTTTCTGTCATCACTTTTACTCCGGATTTATACTATCTTACAAAAAAAAGAGATTACCTCCTGATGTCGATGGTAATAGCATAACCTTAGTAAAACAATACAGGATATTAATTTAAATAACAATCTTGCCAGTTTTGCTTATAAAAATTTATTGCCATACATTGAACAACTGCCTCCAAATCTCCTGTTCCTCATGAGTAAGGACTCTATAATCTTGAGTCTTCCGTCTATATACCATAAAGCATGAGTCTATAGCTCGAATAGCCACCGTTTTTTCTTTTCGACAACCCTCTAAAATAAATTGCATATCCTGGAGGCAATTATAATCAAGAATATATTTTTGAAAAAATAACTCAAGAAAACCCAACACTTCATTATAAGATTGCAAATTTATCATGGCTCCTCTGGGAAAATATCAATCTTGTCGTAATTAATAACTCTTTTTTCAGCATGCAGCTGTTGAACATTACCCTGGTCTTTTTCAGGGTATGCTTTAGTAAACGGTTCAAGTAGCGTTCCAGGTCTATCGCCGAACAATCTCGGAATTCGCAGTGCGCAGGTTCTCATCAAGACAACACGTTATGCTCCATATCATAGGACTAAAACCTATCATACAAGCCATGTTGTTGAACTGTGAAACTACAGACAACATTTACTTCCGTTGACTTATTGAATTTTAGGTAAAAAAACCTTGAGCCAGTAAAACAAAAGTATTTTTTCATCCTGTACTGGCTTTGTTGAATAAATCAGATTTCGGGTAAGTCTCCCCCGTAGCGGGTTGTGTTTTCAGGCAATACGCACGCTTTCAGGTATACCTGCTTTCGTCATTTTGTTCAGCGCTCGTACCAGGGCCATAGCCTCCGCAACCTGACCATCGTAGTCACGCAGCGTCAGTGAACCCCCGAACAGCTGTTTTACCCGGTACATCGCCGTTTCCGCTATCGAGCGACGGTTGTAATCTGTTGTCCATTTCCACCGCGCATTACTCCCGGTCATTCGCTGATTAGCCACTGCACGGTTACGGTCTGCATATTCACCGGGCCAGTAACCCGCACCTTTTCGGGGAGGGATAAGCGCGCTGATTTTCTTACGCCGCAGTTCATCGTGACATAGCCGGGTATCGTAAGCGCCATCGGCGGCGGCTGACCTGATTTTCCGGTGGGTTTGCCGGATTAACCCGGGGAAGGCCTCTGAGTCCGTAACGTTGTTCAGCGACAGGTCAGCGCAGATGATTTCATGTGTTTTACTGTCAACGGCGAGATGCAGCTTACGCCAGATACGGCGGCGTTCCTGGCCATGCTTTTTGACTTTCCACTCGCCTTCACCGAAGACCTTCAGCCCGGTGGAATCAATTACCAGGTGTGCGATTTCACCCCGGGTGGGCGTTTTGAAACTGACATTAACCGACTTTGCCCGCCTGCTGACACAGCTGTAATCCGGGCAGCGTAGCGGAACGTTCATCAGAGAAAAAATGGAATCAATAAAGCCCTGCGCAGCCCGCAGGGTCAGCCTGAATACGCGTTTAATGACCAGCACAGTAGTGATGGCAAGGTCAGAATAGCGCTGAGGTCTGCCTCGTGAAGAAGGTGTTGCTGACTCATACCAGGCCTGAATAGCTTCATCATCCAGCCAGAAAGTTATGGAGCCACGGTTGATGAGGGCTTTATTGTAGGTGGGCCAGTTGGTGATTTTGAACTTTTGCTTTGCCACGGAACGGTCTGCGTTGTCGGGAAGATACGTGATCTGATCCTTCAACTCAGCAAAAGTTCGATTTATTCAACAAAGCCTCCTGTACTTTGAAGATTATCAAAATGGTTGATAAGTGCTCTCCAGGATTTATTTTATGAGGGTTATCTTTCCTCTATATGGTATGTATCTCTATCACTCCAGTATATAATTTTATATTTACCAAATTTGATGTTTTGTTCTTGATAATACTCTATTAATTCTGATGGATACCAACCATATCCAAATAAAAAAAGAGCATCTTCGTCAACTAACAGTCTTATTATTCTTTGTTTATCCTGTTCGTCGATTACAGGTATAACCATTAATTCATATTTTAATGAAAAACCTATCATCTGCATTTTCATAATTAAACCACTTCCCAAAACACGTATTTTTATACTAGTCCCAGCCACATCAATAACAATAATCGAATTATCTGGCATCTTATTCAATTTACATTTACCCTTATAAATTGCAGTGAATAGATTTCTTACATTTAATGGCTTCTTAAGAAAGATCTTCTTCTGTTACTAATCCATTAACAAAGTTTGAAAATGAGTTTGTCAGATATCTTTGAAGTTTTATGTGATTCTCTTGCATAGTCAAATACTCATCAAAAGAATCTGTAGCAAAGTATACAATTGAGTAATCATCTAAATCCAGACAGAAGAAATTTCCTCCCCAATCATTTGCGAAGGGAAAAAGGTTTTCAGGGATCACTTGCCTATCCAACATGCTGATATAGCAACCATCAATTAAAGATCTTGGGTCATCATTTGTATGACTATTATAAATAAACGGTTTAAACCCAGCCACCTCTACTGGTTCAAAATCTTCATCATCGGCCCACCAACTTTTCTCAGGAGTGCCACCATTAAATTGCAGATAATGTGAAATGAAATCATCCGGAAGAATAATAGATAATTCCTCTTCATTTTTAGCAATATCTGCACGTCCAATCTTTTTTTCACAGTTACTGAAATGATTCATATATTATTTGGCCAGACGTTCAAAAAACTTGCGAATTTACTTAAGGTGTTATATACCAACAAACCAGATAGAATAATATTTAGTTCTTTTTGGGCTCATAATCTGTCTACAGTTTTTCTCCACTAAGTTCAACGCCCCTCCCCCAATACGGCCCCCATCCCCAAATTAAAGTTTAATGCTATTCCATTTACAGTAAGCCTTCCAGGATTTATCATCTCTGAAACTGGAACGATAATTGCAAAAAATAGTGCCTGAACAATTCCAATAGTCATAAGACGCATCAATATGCCCCCATGAACCATAAATCGGAAGGTTGATATTAGTTTTTTCTTTAAACCAATCCCTTAGCCTTTTTGTAACCTTTCCCTCTGGTTTCTTTTGCTCCCCATCGATTAACTTTGCAGGAGCAAAACTCCAACTACCAATAATAGCATTTATATCATTACATTGAACAAAATTAACAATTAAATAGATATCACCCTGTTTGTTTCCTTTTATGTCAAAGATAGTCCTATAAGAGACAGTTTTATCCCCCTTGTCTGGCCAAGGCTCCCAATTTAAACAATTACTCTCCATTATTTCTTTTTTTGTTAGAAAGGGTGTGAGCGCCAGATTTTTGTGAAAGCAAAACTCGCCAGTAATATTATCCACATACATAGACATCTCAAATTGCCTCCCAATATTACAGACTAATACATTAGATAAAGAAAAGATATTTTAATTTGCTGAAAAAAATCATTGCCGATTCCATTTTTAAATCAAGTCGGATCTTATGAAAGTATTTAGCTATTATTGTGCATTCTACTTTTAACTGCAATTGCATTATTTACAATATTACCTAATAGTTGGGTTTCCCTGAGGGAGAAGTTAGCGTATTGAGACACTGACATGCAATTTGATAGTATTTCAAGCACTTCAACAGAAATTGTATATCCTGACTTTATTATCATATCATAGTGAGTTTGAAAGAATGCGGCAGATTCATTCTTTCCATTTGCAGAAAATTCTAAAATTATTTGTTGAAGTGCATTTGCTAAATTATTTAATCTATTCATCAGGAACTCGCAAACTCTTCGCAACCTATATTTCTAGTCAAGAGGGATATTTTAGATTGTTAACTCCATGTTAAACACACACCGCAATTAAAGGATTTAATATCATAGCAAATAGTTATATCATCCCATTCCATACTCCATGTTACACTATGTTTTTCCTTTTCATCTGGTTTGCCAAGATCATATACCTCCGATACCCAGCGATATAGGAAATCTACTTCTTTGTTTAACATATCAATGTTAGAAACTTTATTCCAATCATTTATTGATTTATAATATTCACCTTATTTATAAATTAATTGCACCACAAATGGTAAGTTACTAAAGCATAATGGACGTACTATAAGCTCAAATTCTTTACTAAACCAAAGAACGGCATTAACGGTATAATAATAAGGAATTAGTCTTTGCACTTTGTTTATTGACTCAAGATATTTGTATGGTTCTGAAACTATAAATTCATCCTCCCTTTGTATCAAAAGATCTTTATTATCCAACTTAACTTTGCCATCTGCCATGTTAATTTCAAAATCAATCATATGCATCTAATCTTCCCCGGTATCAGTAGATTTCTAAATTCCTCAGGGATAAAGAATTGCATCCCTCCCCCTCGGCCATAAATGTTATTAGGCAATGCTCTTCCATATGCGACATCAACATAATAAGCTCTTACTTGCGTTCTTAAGGTACGATGAGGATCTATTTTAACCTGAAGTGCTTCATGGTAGCCTATAGCATTTCCTTTATTTTGCCTAACGGTTGGATAAGTCACTGCATATGATGGAGGAGTATCACCGTTTGGATATAATGCATGCAGAATCGTGCCTTTTTTCAGTTTCCTGTTTTTGTAGACATCTATACCTTTGTAATCACCTTGACCTTGCCATCTCGTAGCTTCTTTAGATGGATCCTTACATTTACGGCTCAACCCCCACGGATCCACCCACCCTAGAGCATTCGGCGCATACTGGTAAAGATTTATCCCCGCCCGCCAGCCCTATCGGATCCTGCTGCGTAAACCGCCCGCTGTCGGGTCATAATACCGGAAAAAGTTGTAGTGCAGACCTGACGGGATGTCGTGGTAGCCGGTCAGCCATTCCACCGTAGTGCAGACGACCGACTGTTCTCTCCCGCTCGGGGTGAAAGTATGAGTATTGATATCCAGATCTGTGGCGACAAACTTGTGGCTATTCTTCTCCAGCATGCATTGTTGCAACACTATTTGGCCAGACGATCATAAAAACTTGTGAATTTATTAAAGGTGTTAATGAGTTGCTGTTGTATGAAAACTAGCTGGGGAAACTCCCTTCCCCTGATGATCAAATATTTATCAGAACATTGTCGACAAGCTCAAAGCCTGAAACCCCCATAGTTGTGTAATTAGGATATTCAGCAACAGACAAACGCCTGATTTCCTCCTCCCCATCATATAAACCACCAGCATAATTAAATATTTTTAATTGTTTTTTTTCTTCTGTGAGATTAGTATGACCAATAATTTTCCAAATGCCTTTGCTAATATTTTGGTTGCCAGTGAAAATAACCTTCATCACTTTGCCAAATTTTTCAAAAGATAGAGATGTTAGTGAACTTTTCTCTTCAAACTCCTCCGTATCCTGTATTGATAAAATGCAGAAACCTATTGCTTGCTTAAACTTTTGCTTTGGAGCAAAAACAACCTGGCAAAGCGCATACTTCCCATTACTCATTGGAATGACAAAGATGTCACCCTCTTTATATTTTACTTTCAAAAGCCATTCCCTTTCCGAATTGATAACGCATCTTTCAATACTTCCCCACCCCAATCACTACCATAACCTGCAATATCATATTTGCTTCGTGTGGTAAGCAGCCCCTGCGTGCTGCTTGTTTCACGGTGGAGTTAGTCGCGGGTATAAGGACAGCTTATTGAGGGTAAGATTCAGCAAGGAGCGTAAGAGGCAGCCAGAATGTGTACTGAAGGTAAAGATTACATCGTTAATGATGGCGATGTGATGAACTTCTTGTTTAACGTTTGATTTGTTTTGAATGAAAAAATCCACGCCAAGGCGTGGATGTAACTCAGAGATAAACTCCTTCTTCTAATGAGTTTTCAGTAAATGTTGCTTTTGTAAAGGAAATTAGAACATCTGAGCCTTGCTTTTTATATTTAACTTCGTAACTACCAGGATCGAAAGTCATAAACTCACCTGATATAACATCTGAATCATCAGGCTCAAGATCTCCGCCCGTGATATCCTCTCCAGCCCCAACGAAAACCTTTCCAGAAGGTGCTTTTAAAAATAGCGACCCGGTATATTCATCAACATCATGCTTAATAAGTATTTTATAGACACCATCATCTCCAAGATTGAGAAATAATACATTTCCTTTATTTATTTCTTCAACTTCATCTTCTGAAAGACTCCACCAATCTGCATCATCATTAATTCTATGTTTTAATGACATCAAATCATAAATAACTAATGTTGCAGTATTTGTTTGTATGTTTAAAATTTTTGTCATTGCATAATAAAAAAGTGTTAATTTTAATAATGGGCACAATGAAAATCACCATCCGATGCCCAGATTGACTAAGAGCATTATATAATGAGTTAATCATCACAAACTGCAATAAAATAAAAATACCATCACTCACAGCCAAAAAACTAAAGGGCCAGAAATCGGTTGGCTGTCCACCCAGCATCTGCTGGCGCGTTTTGCTGATGCAGCGTCCGAGCCGCGGGTCGTACCGATAGTGTCAGCGCGTCTGGCCGTTATCCTTCTCCACGGTGTGGCCGTGGATGTCATAACGCCAGCGGCGGGACCAGCGGTGCGGCAAAGGACATTGCCGGTAAAGACGTTCCGGCGATGCAGGCGACCAGGCGGTTGTACTCGCTGCGGGTGGTAAGCAGTTCCTGCGTGCGGAAGGGAAAGATTACATTGTTAAAGATATCAATGTGATGAACTTTTTTTAACGTTTGATTTGTTTTAAATAAAAAAATACTAGTTTTTTTAAATTTAAAAAATACCTTCCTTGAGTGGACGATCTTTTATTCCCCCCCAAGGATCATCCAGCAAAAACTTCGCAGCAATTGCTTCTTTTGTCGGTACAAGAGTGAAATTATAGTAAATTTCATCCCCTTCACAAATCTCATAAAAGAGTGAATAAATTTTATCGGTTAAATCCAAGCTTAAATCAAACTTCTCAGTTGCTGAAGCGACTTGCAGTTTATGTTGATCAGTAACGGTAAAGGGCACAACAATGCAGCGTTGAGCATTTTCATCCAATTTGAAAACGTTCTCTAGTTTGATGTTGACGTTTGCTCCAAACGCATCCTCTGGCAATGGATCGAATATAACATAATCGTTATGAAGAACCGCACCTTGAGAAACATTACCTTTTCCCCACTGGCTCATTTTTTCATCATAATCTCGGGAGCGTAACAATATTTGACTATGTGAGATCAGAAGATCAACAGAATTGATATATCCAAGACTCATTACACAAAACCCTCTTTTTCAATTCTTTTATGAATGTTAATATGTATATACTTTCACCTTGAAGATTAATTTATTAAAAAAAGATAGCTAGTAATGCTTCGTGATGTTAAATTCATGATGATATTTGACAATTTTTAGTCATTGTGAAGGATATGTTGTGTGTATGATTATTTTACAAAAAACTAATTATCTCAATTCATAACAGACCATGCCGATGTCGATTAAAGGTGCTGTGGTAAATATCCGTTCCACGCATGAGTAGTGTCGTCTCTTCCCATTTCTTTGCCTCAGCGTAGTCGGTGAGATCAAAATAAATACTATACATGCGCGCAGAGATCTAATTGGCAAACTCCCTTCGAATTTTGGCTAAAAGAGAGCTTGCCAGTTTCTTTGGTATTGCTCTATCGCTTCGGCATATTTTTGTCATGATGCAACTTGCTTCATTTTTCAATGATTTTAGTTGTAGATACTTGCATCTTCAAATATTGAGCATTATAAAAATTCATATGATGTTTTTTGTTAAGGAAATAATCCATAATATTAATAGAAGCATGCATTAAAGCACTGAATGAGGTATACACATTTTTTATTGGCAACGTGCGCACCGTAAAATTCTTAACCGGCCATAAGTTGGCCTTTGAGAATCGAGGGCTATTCTTCGGGTTCATTATTTGAACCCTAAAATCCTCAATTGTGGTCGAACATTAACATATTAAATCGAATATATTAAATTAAATAACTTCCTATCTTCACTTTCAAGTCCAGATTTATATTCATCACCAACTACCTTGAGTACTTTTTCTTCATCCACAAAAAAACCTCTGTATAATATAGCAGAAATTATTTTTCCAAATACTTCTGAAGAAATATATTTTTTTAAAGTTTTAAGATCTGCCAAATTACCTCTAACAATGTAATAAGAGTAATTCATTAGGATGAAATTTGATATTAGTAGATTCTTTGTAGATTGATACTTGTCAAAACACTGCTCCAAAGCTTTATATATTGTCTTTTTGGATTTTATATATGTATTAATAAAATTTTCAGGATCGCTAAGATAGCAATTCGCATCATTAAAAAACAGATGGTAATTGCTGTCATCGTGAGTAAATAGGAAATTCAATACCGATGATTGATAATGCTTTATAGACTTAATGTCTTCAAGGTTTTTCTTGTTTTCAAATTGTGCATAAAATTTCTCAAGCAATGACAATACTGATACAGCACCATGCTGAGTAGTATTTATACACAACCCATCATTAGTAATGCAAAGCAATTTATATGAGTCATCATCCATACCCATTTCAAAACACAAAAATTTTAAAAAGTAGTTTTTTGCTTTTATTGAGTAATCTTTCTTGTTATTTTTTAAAGAAACGAGCTGATATACATAAAACAATATAAAGATATCTTTATCTATACGCTGTCGGTTATCTATTTGAAACAGATAACCTAATCGAGAAAGGAGAACTTCAAATGCATATTTCTCACCATCACTTAAGTCTAACTTATTCAATGCACGCTGTAACGTAGCTTTAGGGAAACAATTTTGCCAACGACTTAATTCTGCATGCTTTCCATTTTCTTTTTTAAAACAAACGGGGAAAAGGTCCGGTTCATCCTGAATGTAGATATATTTCCCAAAACTTTCAATCTCTGCTCTCGCATTAGTGAAGTGTTCAATTTTATGTAGAAACATTTCAAAAATCATTAAGTAATCCTCTTGCCACATTTCTTCCAATTACCTTTAGCATCTTTCTTTTCAATCTGGAATGAGGTAATTTTATCATTAAAACGAGCCAGGATATTTTTACCGATACCCTTTGCTCCTGGTTCATTTCTTTTTGAAAGAACGCCATCCTTCAGGCCGGTCTCTTTATAATCAACCTTTGATATATCACTGTGTTGATTAAGAAGCTCAACCCCAGAATCATTTACAGTCATAACTGCACGATACTTTTCATTACCAGGGTTAAATCCTGGTCGACTATCATGATTAACCCATATGGCTTTATCGCCACGATTATTAGGAACCAATCCGCCTTTACCACCGCGTTCAGCAGCTGATGCAATCGCTTCATCTTTACTCATATAGCGTATAACTTCCTCTTGTTTTAATCCCAGAGGGTCTATTCGGGTTAGACTATTAGCACCATACTGGTAAAGATTTATCCCTCCCGCCAGCCCTATCGGGTCCTGCTGCGTAAACCGCCCGCAGTCCGGGTCGTAATACCGGAACAGATTGTAGTGCAGCCCTGTCTCACGGTCCAGGTATTGCCCCTGCATCCGCAGGTTCTGGGAATATCCTGATAGCTGCGTCTCGCTTTCCCGTAGCAGCTTGCCCCAGGCGCTGTTAACGCCTTCCCAGCGCACCTGCCCTTCGATATCCGTCATCCGTTCCGGCGTGCCGTTCGGCTGGCAGTGGAACCAGAAAATCTCCGGAGCATCAACGCCGTCAATACGTGCCAGCGGGTCGTAGCTGTCCTGATCGCTGTAGACATAGGTCAGCGGCACGTCTCCGTGCAGCTCCTGCAGCAGGCGGAACCCTTCCCAGACAAACCGGGTGGTGATGGGCTTACCGGTTGCCTGTCCGCCCAGCATCTGCTGGCGCGTTTTGCTGATGCGGCGTCCAAGCGGATCGTAACGGAAGCTGACCTGCGTCTGCGGCCTGTTACGATCCCGCGGCTGGCTGATCACTTCTGTCAGGCGGTGTTCACCGTCGTACCGATAGTGCCAGCGGGTCTGGCCGTTATCCTTCTCCACGGTGCGGCCGTGGATGTCATAACGCCAGCGAATGCCGTTCAGCTGCGTCAGACGGTTGTGCGTGATCTTTTCAGCAGATCCGTCGAGCGGGTTACCGGCCGCATCCCAGCGCCACTGCTCCTGCCCGGGCAGCGTGCCGTCCTGAACGAGCAGGCGCCCGGCGCTGTCGTACTGCCAGCGGTACCAGCTGAACGGATTATCATCCCGTTCTTCCCGCACCAGGTTATTGCGGTAGTCATAATCCCAGCGGCGGGACCAGCGGCGAGGTGACGGGCGCTGGGCGTTGCCGGTGAAGACGTCCCGGCGATGCAGGCGGCCTAAACGGTCGTATTCGCTGCGGGTGGTGAGCAGCCCCTGCGTGCGGCTGGTCTCCCGGTGGAGTTCGTCGCGGGTAAAGTCGGATACCGACAACTTATCAAGGGCAATGCTGAGCAGATGCCCGCTGCCGTAGTAGAACTGTTTGAGTTCGCGGCCATCCGGCAGCGTAACGGAGGTGCGGTTGCCAAGGGCATCATACTGCCATGCCAGCTCACCGTGCTCGCCCGCTTCGCGGGTCACGCGACCAAGTGCGTCATACTCAAAGGAAAGCTCCTGCTCAGCCTCGGTACTCCACGCGTCGGCTGAAAGCGCCGGGTGCAGCCCAATCCGGGTCAGCAGCCCTGACGGGGTGTAGTGGTAGCGGGTCTGCCCTTCCGGCGTAGTGCGGGCGACCAGTTGCCCGCTCGCGCTCCAGGCAAAGGCGTGGGTGATGGCCTCCGGATGACCGGCAGCAAAGGTACGCGCTATCGTGCGCCCACAGGCGTCGTAGCGATACTGCGAGGCCACACCATCGAGCCCCACCTCCTCCAGCAAGAGCGAGTCAGGCCCCCAGCGGAACTGATACGCTTCGCCGTTTTCATTTTCAAGGGCAATCAGACGCCCTCTGCTGTCCCAGCGGCGGCGGACCTCTTCACCCTGGGTATTACGCGTGGCGGTTAAGCGTCCGGCCTCATCGTATCTGAACTCGCTTTCTTTCCCGTCGGCGCCAGCATGCTTCACCGGCAGGCCACGTTTGTTCCATTTTAGCGACTCTGTCCAGCCTTCCGGGCGATCGAGCTGTACCGGGCGCCCGGCAGCGTCGTAGCGATAACGCGTCTCTTCGCCGTCGGCGCCCGTCTCGGTCATCAACCAGCCCAGCGGATGATATTGGTAGCGGGTGGTGTGGCCAGAGCAGTCTGTCGCACGCACCACTTGTCCTGCTTCGTTGTACTCATGATGGCGGCTGTTTCCGGCGGCATCCACCTCTTCAACGACCTGACCAAACTCATCCCGGCGCAGCAGCGTGGTCTGCCCCATTGGGTCCACCACGCGGTTCAGGCCGTGATGTTCGTCGTACCAGAACCGGGTAGCGCTGCCGTCGGCTTCAATGATGGCCGTCGGTAGCGCGCGGTGTTCAAGCCAGGTCGTGGTGCGGGCATTGCCGTCAGGGTCGATCTCCTGCACCCGGTTGCCCATCTCGTCGTAAACGAAGGTGACGGTGTTCCCGAGCGGATCAATGCGTTGCGTGAGGAGCTCGTTCTCATCCCACGTGTAGCACCAGTTCTCGCCGCGCTCGTCAACGTAGCGGACGATCAGATTTTGCGCGTTCCAGTAGTGCTGACGTTTCTGACCGTCGTAGTGTTCGACGGTGGTCAACCCGGCGTCAAGATCGTAGGTGAAGCGACAGCCATCCCCGGTACTGGTGCGGTTTTCAACCACGCGCCAGTGGTCAAATTTTTTCCAGCGGTATTCACTTTCCAGCCCGCCCGGCAGACGATGCCAGACCATCAGGCCATGGTCGTTATAGCGGTATTCGCGGGTGACTACACCAGAGGCATCCGTCGCGCTCGCCAGCTGGCCACGCGCATCGTAACCCCATTGCATCAGCGGCCAGCTACGGCTGCCGTCAAAATGGCTGGCAGCGGTTACGCGCTGTGGGAACCGTTCGTCCTCATAGAGCAGGGAGACGTCTATTGCCCGCGGCTCATCGTGCAAACCGACCAGCCTGCCGTGCTCATCCCACTCCGTCAGCAGTGCGTTGCCGTATTCGTCGCTAAGGGAGGCCAGACGCAGAACGGATGGATTCACGCGTGTCGGTTTATACAGGCGCCACACCGCGCCGTCATCATCGGCTATCGCCACATCACCGCTCTCGTTGCGGCGGATGATGATACCCTCGCTGATGCTGTAGAATGCGTGGTCGACGGGTGGCAGTTCAAAGCTCAGCTCACGCCCGGTTTCGTCGAACCAGGTGGCATTGTTCTCTTCAAGCGTCAGATAACTGTCAAAGGTTGTTGCCCAGCCCAGGCCAAACAACCCTTCGCGGGTGGTCAGGCTGTTATAACTGCGCTGCCAGCGAAGCGGAAAACGCCCGGGCAGCGAGAAATCGAGCTCATCATCGTCATTCAGCACCTTCACGCCGGTGGCGGCATGAACCGGGTGCGAGGAACCAAATACGGCATTGACGGCCATATCGGCCAGCATCCCGCCCCCGGCTGCTGCCAGGGCACAGGGCATGTTTTTTAAAATCTTGCCCGGACGGCCGCGCAGCAGGGAGAGCGCAATCATCCCCAGTGCCAGCCCCGGCGTTTTGCCGCTCTTGATATCGCGAACCGTCAGCGTCTCGCCGCCGATGATCACATTCGGGGAAACGTCATCGGAAACGGTGCCTTCGCAGGTGGTGCGATCTTTGGCACGTACTGCCGGTTGTCCATTGATAAAGACGCTTTTAGAGCCTTCCGCCAGATACTGTGGTCCGGAGTGTTTTTCACACGCGACCTTATCCTCTTCCAGCGGCGATGTACCGGCCGCAGCGGAGGCCACGCTCGGCTGCCACATTTCGCTGCCGAACTGTCCGGCAGCAGAGAGCAACATGCCGGCGTAATCGGCAAAACTACCCGGTGACTGTGGCTCTGGGGGTGGCGTATCTGCGGGGGTCAGCGTTCCGGCCGCGCGTGCAGCGGGAAGGCTATTGGTGAGCACGTTGCTGGAGCCGGTGGTGATTTTACCTGCGGGAGACGGCGGGAACAGCGCATCACCCAGTCCCTCCGCGATATTACTGATATCGTCAGTAACACCCGCCAGGTTAGCCAGTACGCCGCCAACGATCCCGCTTAACAGGCAGCTGGATCCAATCGCCGCCACGCCCGCAGCGGCTGCCCCGGCCCCCAGCAGTGGTGCGGCGGCAGTTGCTGCCAGCCCTACCGCCGCGCCGATCACCGCGTAGGCGGCACCTTCCGCCACAATGCTGGTGATATCCGCGAAAATGCTGGAGTGAATAATCTCGTCACCCTTGCGGGCCGCGTTGTTATCGCTCATGCCTTACACATTCCGGTTGTCGTTAAGCGTCAAACTTTGCTTAAGCGCGCTCCAGCGCGCCTCGTCTTCTTCATTGAATGCTCTGAGTGCCGAGAGAGTAAAAATCATCAGGACCGGTTTACCCGGGGTCTGCACCGCCAGCTGTTTTTGCCACAGGCGCTGGCCGTTACGGTCAAACGAGGTTTCAACTGCCAGACCGTTGATTTTTCCGTCAGGACCGGCTTTTACGCGCTGAAATTCACTCTGGACGATCTCCCCCATCTGTGGGCGCAGCAGCTCCCACTGGCGGTGGAACTCTTTCTCATGATCGCTGCCATCCGGGATAACCCCGCGACTGACAACCACAGACAGCCCGCTTTCGTCATCGCGAATGATGTTCATCGTGTTATCCTGCCAGGCAGCAGGAAAAAGGGAAAACGAACCTTCCTGGAGGGTGTATTTCATAGGTGGACTCGGGATGATTAATATTGAAAGAAATAAAGTGTCCGGTTTGATTTGGCCTTTTGAACGGCTGTTTCGTTATTCAAGCCAGTGGCCCGACTGCTCAACCAAAATATGGCCGCCTTTGCTGACAACCAGTTTCAGTGGTGCATAGGTCACGGTATAGGTAACGTCCCCATTCTTATAGGTTGAGCCGGTTATTTTACCTGTGGGATCCTGAAGCGTTTTCCCCTTTAAGGAGATCGTACTGTTATCACTTTTGCGAACGCCAAGATAATCCATCTGGCCACACTCACGCTCGAAACGCCCGCAGTTATTTACCAGAAAAATAGTGAACTTATCGGTATCCAGCTTTCTGGTTTCAACGTTATGAACGGGAGCCGCTTTATTTAACGTATAACGCAGCGGAGCATAATAACGGCCTTTTTGAGGAGGCGTTACTAAACGCCACGTCATTTTGCTTCCGTTAATTTCCAGAACTGCTCGTCCATCCACACCGCCAAACGAGGAGTCGAACTTAACGTTCGCACGATTGCCCGTGATAGCACCGCTTAGATTGTGTTCATCCTCTGCGGGACAATCGATGCGGTTTCCTCTCTGAGAGATATAGCAATATGACCCGGAGATACGGTCGCCTGATTCCGTTAAACGCAGGGTTAGCGTCGAGTCAGTGCTGAACGTGCCTGCCCACACCCCGTCAAACGTTAATTTTGCCTGGCTGTTCGTTGCAAAATGCATCGCTTTGAATCTGGCAGCCCATTGCTGAATATCAGCATTCACCACCTGACTATGATCAGATGACTGATAATGAATAACGTCTGACTCAGGAACGACCCAGGCCGTATAGATTTTGCCGTCAGGTTCAACGACCAAAGCTGACGCATTCTCCAGATAAAGATCGTTAAGCCAGCCTTCAACAAACAGGCCTCCGCCTGAGGTTGAATGGGGTTCGCCAAAGACATCAAAATTGCTAATAAACGTCTCGTAATCGCTGCCCAGCGTCTTCCTGAGCGTCTCATTCACTTCGCTGTCGTTAACGATGTGGCCTACGGTATCGAGCCTATTGTATTGCGATAGATCAAGCGCGGCTGAAGTTTCAACTGAGCCCAGTAATAGCGCGGTGAACAATGCGCATGCTAAATTTTTCCTGGCCATAAATTACTCTTGGGCGCCATTATCGTAATTCATTGTTATTGTCACAACCTTGCTGTCTTTAATCCCGAACGAGAGAAGCTTGTTACCCAACTGATAAAAACACCATTGTTCCCCGGCATCATTTTCCATCTGCCCCTTGCCATATGCATTACTGAGTTCCCTGGCTGTTGACCCTACATGAATACCGCGCGGTGTTTTGCCCTCTCCGGCGGTAAGGGTAATTTGCGATACGATATAATCGTCAACATTGCGTTCGACCTTATCCCACCAGAGATTGGAAACATAAATGTCAAGCCCCGTCTTTTGATGCTGGTAGAATTTATAGTGGGTTCCGTCAAAAGGAACCTCACCGACAAAATAACCTTCTATCGGCACCTCAATTTTACGCGCAACGTCATCTGTCCATCTTTCGCCCAATGTGACAGTCTCATCTTCCATCTGCACAGTAAAATCCTGGTTTACTAAAACCGGCGGCATATTATGTGCATACACCCCATAGCAGTTCAGAGCGGAAAATATCGCGGTAAAACGAAGAAATATTAAAATGTAATTTTTCACGTTAATCACTGCCCGCGCTAATGACAACCGAGTCCAGACAATCAGGTTTATTTACGGAGAAACTGAAACTAACCTTTTGTCCATTCATATTTTCTGGCGCGGTATAGCTGGTCACTTCATTTCCGGAGCGGCCTCGGGGATAATCCGTTAACACCAGCTCCGGATAATGCTTTTTAACGGCATCGAGTGTGATGCACTGACCTGACGGGGAAAAACTCAGTAACGGTGCCATGCCGTCGCGCTCTTTGCTTACCCGTAAATCAATCCCGGTAATGCGCATATCCTCTGCCAGCCTGACATCATCGGCATGATAGAAGTGAATGTATTCATTATCTTTCGTCAGCGTAAACTGCAACGGCAGATCATTAACACTGGTGTTGGATAGCGTTCTAAGTGAAACACTCATCTCTGCAATGAACATCCAGAGATCTTTTTTCGTTGCGTGTCCTTCTGGCATGCCCATCGCGAATAACGCGACAAGCACCGCTCCAGCCTTAATCACCCTTGGTCGTGAATTTCGCCTGAACCGCCGCATCAATGTCTCCTTTGTGCCCCGCGCCCGGCGCCGTTGTGCCTGGCTTAGCGCCTGACGTATTGAGATGCAGCTTACCGCCCGTGGTGATGTGACCATCCCCTTCAACGAAGAAGTTAAACTCTTTACCGATCAGGCTAATTTTGCCGTTAGCGTTAAGTTCAATCGCACTTTCACCTGACACCAGCCGCAGTTTGGTGCCGGAGGCAAGGACATACTGCTCCACCGCCGCATCCAGCTTTCCTTTGCCGGTCAGGATCTCGGTTCCGCCTTTTACCGCCTGGATCTGATTCGCTTCCACGCGATGCAGTTCGTTTTCTTTACGTAATGGCTACGCTCGCCGCCGACGCTGTGCGTTTCGTCATTCTTGATGCTGGTATCCATATTTCGCTCGGCCTGGATCCACACCTGCTCCGCACCCGCCTTGTCCTCAAACCGCAGGGCGTTGGCGTTATCCACGGAACCGTCTTTCGTGCGGCTCATAAAGCCCATCTGCGTCGCCGCTGCCGGCAGCGCCCACGGTGGCATGCTGGCATCGTTGTACACGCGCCCGGTAATAATCGGACGGTCCGGGTCACCGTTGATAAAGTCCACCACCACCTCATCGCCCACGCGCGGGATCTGCACCCCGCCGTAACCCTGGCCTGCCCATGCGCTCGACACACGCACCCAGCAGGAGCTTGTGTCGTCCCCTTTTGCCAGACGGTCCCAGTGGAATTTCACCTTCACGCGGCCATATTTGTCCGTCCAGATGCTCTCCCCCTGCGGCCCGACAACCTTCGCCGTCTGCGGGCCGTAGGTACGCGGCCACGCCGTGGACTGCGCCGGACGGAACGACACCGACGCCGGGATAACCGTGAAATCGATGCGGTGGATGGTCTCCCCTTCGCCGCTCGCGTAGCGGTTCTCTTCCAGATGATACCCGGCCGCCGTCACCAGATAGTCACCGTTATCGCTGAAGAACGGTGCGTTGGTCAGGGTGAAGGTGTGGCCCGGCGCAATACCCGCCGCCGTGGCCGTGGCCTGAATCTGCTGATGCTCCACCTGCCAGCGCTCCTGACGAATGCGGGCGTAGAACTCCGCATGCCCGGTCTCCACAAAGCGCCCCGGCCAGTCGTACACGTCAATGCTGCCTGGCTTCGGCGAGGCCGGGTTCTGCTGCGCCTGGAACAGCCACGCGTTCGGCTTGCGGAAGTCGTAGTCGTCGAGGCTGTAAATGCCCGGCGTCACGCTGTCCTCCAGCGCCCACTGGCTGATACCCTCTTCGTCCGTGCTGCCGCCGGACGGCGTCTGGTGATAGGGGATGACCTCGTAGCCGCTGAACGGCTGATGCTGCGTGGCGGCATCGGTGAGCACCAGGGTGTGTTTGTCGGCCTCGTGGCTGAAGTAATACGCTATCCCCTCCAGCTCCATCAGGCGGCTGATGAAGTCCAGGCTCGACTCCTGATACTGGACACAGTAGTCCCACACCCGGTAGCTGCCGGTGAGCTTATCTTCCACGTTGACCTGATGCTCGCCCAGCAGGGTTTTCACAATCTGCGGCACCGTCTGCCCCTGGAAGATACGCAGGTTACGGTCGCGCTTCATCGGCCACAGGTCCGGCTCCACCGTCAGCTGATACACCGCATAGCGTGTGCCCGTCAGCTCAACGGCGCTCACCGCCACGCGCGTGACTTTACCGTTGATGTAGCGCGGGGTAAGCAGGTTCTGGGTGGGGATGGTCACCGTGACCGGCTGGCCCAGCAGTTTGCTGCGGTCGATACGCGCATCCGTGCCGAGCAGGGTCAGCGTCAGGGCGAACGACTCGGACATCGCCTCGCGGCCGGAGAGTTTCCAGAAAAGCAGCCCCTCGACGGGGAGCTGAACGGTAATTCGGTTGAGCATAATCGTTATTCCACTATGGGCTAATCTCAGTGCCAGACGTTAACTCATCGTCAGTACGCAATGCGGAAACGCTGTTGATGCGATAATGAGTAGCTGTAAGATTGACTTTCCTTGCCGCAAAAATAAAACCACATTTTCAGCGGCTTTATTTGAATGGTTCTATATGAATACCGTGAGGTCACTTTTTTTCAAAACGAAAAGGGGAAAGGTTGGTACGAATTATATCATCTCAATCATCGTGCTTACTTAAGCCATAAACCCGAAACATAAGGAAACCTCCCAGTGAAATTATGGTTTTAGCAACAATAACTAATCCTGGAGAGACGGCACGCGTCACAGACAACATTTCTTCATAATTCTCCGCGTTGTACCTTTTATGCCCCTTCGTTATCCCGGAAAAAATCGTGCATAGCAACACTACAGTTAACTTTAACCCCCATACGCACAGAAAAGACATAGAAAACATAATCGAATATTGTTTGGCCGTAGCAAGGGAAAATAATGAAATTGACTGGGCAAGCCATTTCAACAAAAAACCAATAACGACAGTCACCAGTAACACCAGGACGAACATCCCCCCTGTCAGGATCCACTGTTTTTTATTATACAAATCCTTTCCATTCCAGACGAGTGCTAGCGTCCAAATCATAAAGAGAATAAAGAAGAACCAATGCATCGTAACATCCCTTATTTATACACATTAATCTCTCCGCCCTATTTTCTGCCAAAGCAAGGGTTATATTAGTTTCATCAGTTTTCATCCAGACAATCCAAAAAACAGAAAGGATAATACAAATAAGGGAGGATAAAAAAATAAGTTATTATACGAAAATACCTTCAGGTGCCCTTTCAAACAATTCACCTGCAATTTTTGTGATACGTTCGTGTTGTACAAGTTTGTTTCTCCACTCCAGCGGAATACCGGAATAACCATACAACGCGCCTGCTATTTGTCCCGCCGTCGCCGCAACGCTATCCGCATCATCGGCAAGATTGGCCGCCAGTAGAATGGCATCACGGAAATTATCAGTATTCCATACGGACCACATTGCGGCCTCAAGTGTGTCGATAACATAACCACTTGAACGTATCTGGTCGCGTGTTTTTTGCTTATACTCACCGGCGTTGACGATCATGACACGCGGCTGTAGCGGCAGGATGTGTGGTGCAAAAGTAAACTCTTTGTTGCGACCGTTAATCATAAGTACGAGTAAATAGCTTAAATACTGTGCACTATTTATTGATTCCGCGGCACCATGTGTAGCAATACTCTGTTTTTTAGCTTCGTAGAATGCTTTTTTTATTGAATTTCTAAAAAAAATTGAGACCGGCGCCAGTCTAATAATAGAAGCATTGCCTGCAGCTTCGGGTGCAGTATTAGCGTTCCAGCCCGCTCCAAACTTTGAATATTGCTCCAAAGCATAACGCGTCATATTGCCTATATCAAAGCAAACACCATTAGAACTATTATAACCATGCTGATACCAATCCAGAAGTTTACTCCGGAAGCAGGTTGTAGGCTTTGTTGAATAAATCAGATTTCGGGTAAGTCTCCCCCGTAGCGGGTTGTGTTTTCAGGCAATACGCACGCTTTCAGGTATACCTGCTTTCGTCATTTTGTTCAGCGCTCGTACCAGGGCCATAGCCTCCGCAACCTGACCATCGTAGTCACGCAGCGTCAGTGAACCCCCGAACAGCTGTTTTACCCGGTACATCGCCGTTTCCGCTATCGAGCGACGGTTGTAATCTGTTGTCCATTTCCACCGCGCATTACTCCCGGTCATTCGCTGATTAGCCACTGCACGGTTACGGTCTGCATATTCACCGGGCCAGTAACCCGCACCTTTTCGGGGAGGGATAAGCGCGCTGATTTTCTTACGCCGCAGTTCATCGTGACATAGCCGGGTATCGTAAGCGCCATCGGCGGCGGCTGACCTGATTTTCCGGTGGGTTTGCCGGATTAACCCGGGGAAGGCCTCTGAGTCCGTAACGTTGTTCAGCGACAGGTCAGCGCAGATGATTTCATGTGTTTTACTGTCAACGGCGAGATGCAGCTTACGCCAGATACGGCGGCGTTCCTGGCCATGCTTTTTGACTTTCCACTCGCCTTCACCGAAGACCTTCAGCCCGGTGGAATCAATTACCAGGTGTGCGATTTCACCCCGGGTGGGCGTTTTGAAACTGACATTAACCGACTTTGCCCGCCTGCTGACACAGCTGTAATCCGGGCAGCGTAGCGGAACGTTCATCAGAGAAAAAATGGAATCAATAAAGCCCTGCGCAGCCCGCAGGGTCAGCCTGAATACGCGTTTAATGACCAGCACAGTAGTGATGGCAAGGTCAGAATAGCGCTGAGGTCTGCCTCGTGAAGAAGGTGTTGCTGACTCATACCAGGCCTGAATAGCTTCATCATCCAGCCAGAAAGTTATGGAGCCACGGTTGATGAGGGCTTTATTGTAGGTGGGCCAGTTGGTGATTTTGAACTTTTGCTTTGCCACGGAACGGTCTGCGTTGTCGGGAAGATACGTGATCTGATCCTTCAACTCAGCAAAAGTTCGATTTATTCAACAAAGCCCAGGTTGTATCTGCATCACCTTTTTCAAGAAGCGTTTCAGCAAGACATAATGCCATGGATGTATCATCCGTCCATTCACCTGCGTGAAGTCGAAATGGCCCACCGCCTTCCATATCATTTACATGAGCAGTGTCACGAGGTAAAAACTCGAGCGTAGTACCAACAGCATCTCCAACAGCAAGACCAATAAGCGCACCTATTGCACGATCCCTTGATTGTTCGGATGGAATATGACAAGACGGTGTCGAGTCCCATCTTTTTTGTGCATAACTGCTCGAGCATGAGTCTAATGGTTTATTATCATAATTATATTGCATCCTCTGCTGGGTAACAGGATCGCTAGCGGGTAAGTAATTACGATACTTATCGACGTATTTCAATATCGTATTCAAATCAGAATGTAGATCGATCATGGGAATTCCTTTCGCGCTAGCTAACCGATTTTTATGTTTCTAATTACGTTTACTTATTAGCATTGAAAACAAAAAAACCATCCACTTCCTGCTGGATTGCTGTCTGGTGAGATGCCCCTGGCGCATCGATGGCATTGCTGCCATCAGCAGGGTTAAGATGCAATTCCCCGGAAAGCGTGTTTATTTGCGCACTCTGTTTTGCGGTAAAGTTAAAGTTATTGCCAATGATATTCACGCTCCCGTCTTTTGATAATTCGATAGCGCTTTCACCACACTCCAGCCTCAACGTATTGCCCGCTGAAATAATAAAGTCATTAACAACTTTATCGCTGCGGCTGTTGCCCGTCAGGCAGACCACATCCCCTTTAACCCCTGCCTTCTGATTTTTTGCCACCCGTAAGGTTTCATCCTCTCCCACATATTGGGTTCGATTTTTTTCCGTGGCATGCGATTCATCATTTTTGACGTTGATATCGAGATTGCGCTCGGCCTGGAGCCACACCTGTTCCGCACCCGCCTTGTCCTCAAACCGCAGGGCGTTGGCGTTATCCACGGAGCCATCTTTCGTGCGGCTCATAAAGCCCATCTGCGTCGCCGCCGCCGGCAGCGCCCACGGTGGCATGCTGGCATCGTTGTACACGCGCCCGGTGATAATAGGACGGTCCGGGTCACCGTTGATAAAGTCCACCACCACCTCATCGCCCACGCGCGGGATCTGCACCCCACCGTAGCCCTGGCCCGCCCAGGCGCTCGACACGCGCACCCAGCAGGAGCTGGTGTCGTCCCCTTTTGCCAGACGGTCCCAGTGGAATTTCACCTTCACGCGGCCATATTTGTCCGTCCAGATGCTCTCTCCCTGGGGCCCGACAACCTTCGCCGTCTGCGGGCCGTAGGTACGCGGCCACGCCGTGGACTGCGCCGGACGGAACGACACCGACGCCGGGATAACCGTGAAATCGATGCGGTGGATGGTCTCCCCTTCGCCGCTGGCATAGCGGTTCTCTTCCAGATGATACCCGGCCGCCGTCACCAGATAGTCACCGTTATCGCTGAAGAACGGTGCGTTGGTCAGGGTGAAGGTGTGGCCCGGCGCAATACCCGCCGCCGTGGCCGTGGCCTGAATCTGCTGATGCTCCACCTGCCAGCGCTCCTGACGAATGCGGGCGTAGAACTCCGCATGCCCGGTCTCCACAAAGCGCCCCGGCCAGTCGTACACGTCAATGCTGCCTGGCTTCGGCGAGGCCGGGTTCTGCTGCGCCTGGAACAGCCACGCGTTCGGCTTGCGGAAGTCGTAGTCGTCGAGGCTGTAAATGCCCGGCGTCACGCTGTCCTCCAGCGCCCACTGGCTGATACCCTCTTCGTCCGTGCTGCCGCCGGACGGCGTCTGGTGATAGGGGATGACCTCGTAGCCGCTGAACGGCTGATGCTGCGTGGCGGCATCGGTGAGCACCAGGGTGTGTTTGTCGGCCTCGTGGCTGAAGTAATACGCTATCCCCTCCAGCTCCATCAGGCGGCTGATGAAGTCCAGGCTCGACTCCTGATACTGGACACAGTAGTCCCACACCCGGTAGCTGCCGGTGAGCTTATCTTCCACGTTGACCTGATGCTCGCCCAGCAGGGTTTTCACAATCTGCGGCACCGTCTGCCCCTGGAAGATACGCAGGTTACGGTCGCGCTTCATCGGCCACAGGTCCGGCTCCACCGTCAGCTGATACACCGCATAGCGTGTGCCCGTCAGCTCAACGGCGCTCACCGCCACGCGCGTGACTTTACCGTTGATGTAGCGCGGGGTAAGCAGGTTCTGGGTGGGGATGGTCACCGTGACCGGCTGGCCCAGCAGTTTGCTGCGGTCGATACGCGCATCCGTGCCGAGCAGGGTCAGCGTCAGGGCGAACGACTCGGACATCGCCTCGCGGCCGGAGAGTTTCCAGAAAAGCAGCCCCTCGACGGGGAGCTGAACGGTAATTCGGTTGAGCATAATCGTTATTCCGTAATGTTTTATGCTAAATAAATGTATCAACAAAGACGAGATTATTGACAAGACGTTTTGGGATATGCACAAGTCACCGTCTGCTTAATTTCGATACCGCTTTTGCCTTTTTAGATATTCATTATCCTGCTCATGAGGAAGAATAACTTTTAACCCTTGTGCCATCTGCGAAGCGATGTAGTTTACATTTGACAGATGCCGGGCAAGCTCTTCATCGGTAGTTTCAAATTCTTTTGCAGCCATAGCGCCAAGATTTAACGTATGGAGTTTACTTTTATCTTTATTCTTTCCTGTCAGGATATCCCTGACATACGCCACTTGTTTTCCAGCCATGTTATACAAAGAAAAAGAAGGATGAATTGACTTTCGCTCCTGGATAACGCCGAGGGCATTTTCAATATAATCCATCGCTGTATAACTTTGTTTATTCATGCCTATCCTTTAACTTCCGTACCAGATTGACAAAATGACATCCATAACTCTCAAAACTCGTCAGGGTATTTTTCCGCCAGTACGCATTGTTTCTGAACATAGTCAGGATCCACTTCATGCGGTAATTTCACTTTAACGCCACGGAGACGTTGATCTGCGATATACCATGCTTCCGTCAGTCTCTCGAAAAAGAGCTCATCTGAGTTTTCAAATTCTCTGACCGCATAAATGCCAAAAGTCATTCTCTTTAATACGGATTTGTCAGCTTTGTTTTTGATCACAATCTTTTTCAGAATGCGTAACTGCTGCACAATCTCATCATACATATGTAAAATTGGCTCCCTGGGGTACTTGCCATTAATTTCCGCATATCTTTTTTGCGCCAGTCTGAGGGCTCTTTCGATATAGTCCCGTTCAGTTAACGGTAAAAATTTGTTTGCCCCATCACCCGCATCCCATTTTTTCATGACAAATATGAGCGAGCCAATTTTTACTATTTCAGACAAAATGAACAGCGTGATATTAAGAGATATAACACTCATTCCGAGACCGACAATAATCATCGGGAACAAGGTCACCGAACAACTCATGGTGAGCAGGCGTAGCACTTCCTGCGCCAGAGCAAACCGGACGGCATATCGATGAGCTGTGAAAAAAAACCAGGCAGAAAAGAGTAATGAAACCGGCCACAGAAGGTATACGAGGTAAAAAAGACCCGTCAATAAACCGTTTACCCCTCCTGCTATCAGCATGAAGATGATGACACCAAAATTCCCACCGGTAGAATCCCACCATGACTGAAGCAAGTGGTATGGGCCGACAAAATAAAACACAATGCCGATGACATCCATAATGCCCCAGAAATAGAATATTTTATTTTTTGCAGTTATATTCACTCAAGCCCTCATTTAATCGATTCGGGTGGCCACTTACCACTCTGTAGACGCGGTTGTGTTTTTTTATCATAAAGCGTATTCATTAACTCGCCACGCTCAGAGCCTTAACCAGCGTAAACTGAGAATCATTGAAATAATCCAGGAATTACAATTTTCTATCCCAGCTGCATCCTCGCAAAAGATTTATGATAACTAAGGCTTTGTTGAATAAATCAGATTTCGGGTAAGTCTCCCCCGTAGCGGGTTGTGTTTTCAGGCAATACGCACGCTTTCAGGTATACCTGCTTTCGTCATTTTGTTCAGCGCTCGTACCAGGGCCATAGCCTCCGCAACCTGACCATCGTAGTCACGCAGCGTCAGTGAACCCCCGAACAGCTGTTTTACCCGGTACATCGCCGTTTCCGCTATCGAGCGACGGTTGTAATCTGTTGTCCATTTCCACCGCGCATTACTCCCGGTCATTCGCTGATTAGCCACTGCACGGTTACGGTCTGCATATTCACCGGGCCAGTAACCCGCACCTTTTCGGGGAGGGATAAGCGCGCTGATTTTCTTACGCCGCAGTTCATCGTGACATAGCCGGGTATCGTAAGCGCCATCGGCGGCGGCTGACCTGATTTTCCGGTGGGTTTGCCGGATTAACCCGGGGAAGGCCTCTGAGTCCGTAACGTTGTTCAGCGACAGGTCAGCGCAGATGATTTCATGTGTTTTACTGTCAACGGCGAGATGCAGCTTACGCCAGATACGGCGGCGTTCCTGGCCATGCTTTTTGACTTTCCACTCGCCTTCACCGAAGACCTTCAGCCCGGTGGAATCAATTACCAGGTGTGCGATTTCACCCCGGGTGGGCGTTTTGAAACTGACATTAACCGACTTTGCCCGCCTGCTGACACAGCTGTAATCCGGGCAGCGTAGCGGAACGTTCATCAGAGAAAAAATGGAATCAATAAAGCCCTGCGCAGCCCGCAGGGTCAGCCTGAATACGCGTTTAATGACCAGCACAGTAGTGATGGCAAGGTCAGAATAGCGCTGAGGTCTGCCTCGTGAAGAAGGTGTTGCTGACTCATACCAGGCCTGAATAGCTTCATCATCCAGCCAGAAAGTTATGGAGCCACGGTTGATGAGGGCTTTATTGTAGGTGGGCCAGTTGGTGATTTTGAACTTTTGCTTTGCCACGGAACGGTCTGCGTTGTCGGGAAGATACGTGATCTGATCCTTCAACTCAGCAAAAGTTCGATTTATTCAACAAAGCCGATAACTAATGCAAAAAAGCTTCGAATACACATATCCCTTCAGCGCTTGATTAAAAGCCTTTACTACGCACGAACCCCTTTCTTAGCATATTTATAATATATTAGGGAGTACAATTTCAGCGTCTCGGAGATCATAAACAAAACAAGATTAACCCAAACATTCGATATACTAGTAACATCTGCAAGCAGCGGGAAAAACGCAACGGAACAGCGAAATGAGATCAACCGAAAAACTTCTTGAAACAGAGCGAACTTAACTGCACAGCGTTGCCGCTTAAAGAAAAAAATTGCCGAGAGAACAAAAGAAAGCAGTAGCCCTAAATCCAAAGCAAAAAGAAGTAACACCAGCGCACCAGGCACCAAAGTGCTGTGTGCAGACCATAAATCAATAAATGATAAAGCATCCGAAATGACAGGCATTCTTCCCTTCTGCACTGAATTCAGACAATAAAGTATGATGGCAAGAGTATCCATGCCACCCCAGAAAAAGAAAACTTTGTCTTTTACAGTCATGACCTGTTTATCTCTTATTATACTGCCGCAAGTGGCCATTTACCGCCGTAATGATTCATTTTTCTTTTATTTGGTTTAAGGGTTGATATGACTTATCATCTTCTTTTGTGTCAGTTAAAAGACCATCCAACCGCCCAGAACAACAGGTCATATCATGTTATCTGGGTTTGTTAAGAGCGATTTACGGGAGCTTTTTTAACTTCACCTAGCTTGCCGCTTAAGTAGTCTTGCGGATTTGGCTTCTATATACATCCCTGTAATAGAAATATGAAAATCGGCATCCGACGAGCAGTAAGATGCATATGTTATACGTTTCCTATTTAACCGGAGTTGGTGGCCATTTTCCGCCATGTTGAATAAGCACATCTTTAATTTCGTTAAGTTTTTTATATTCGTCGCTGCCTACCTTCGCCCTATCGAGGAAACGCTGCAACTGATTACCCATCGTCCAACCATTATCAGCTTTGATTTCAGGGTCAGCCCCGCGTTCAAGTAAAAGAAGAACATGATCGTACGAGTGGAAATCCAGGGCATCAATAAGTAGTGTATTTCCCAAAGAATCGGTGATATTTATATCGGCACCTTTATCAAGCATAGCCTGCAACGTCTTGGTGTTTTTGGCTTCAAGTGTTTGGAAAATAATTGGTTTCCCAAAAGTTTTATCAACGGCATTTGGCGATAAACCCGCATTTAACATCGCCTTGATCCAGTCCGCGTTGTCTGCCATTAAAACAAACTCAGCTGGACTATTTTTTCCTTGTGGCCTCGGTTGCAGAGGGTCTGCACCCGCTTTAATCAGCATGGTGATAACATTTAACCGCTCCGGTGTTTTCTGATTATTGATCGAATTCATGACAGCCCAAAATAACAATGTCATATCTTCTTTACCGGGCTTGTTTAAATCCGTCCCTGACGCTAATTTAATTACCTCATCAACTTCGCCATTCTCGATTGCACGAGCTAATGTGAGCTGTTGTCCGCTAAAGTAATTATCTGGTTTTAAATCCATATTTTGTTTACACCCCTGAACCATTAAAATCAAACAAAGCATTATCCAGCCTGATAAGAACGATTTCATGCACGACTCCTAATAATTGAAATGTCTTCATCCTTTTGCTGTTCTATGCAATCTATTGCCTGACCAATGCCATGGCGGTCCAATGGACCGCCTGTCCCGCCGGGAAGATCGTGAACAACTCCAGCAGCATTAGGCATAATGGCAGAGATTTCTTCTTTGGCTATAAGCGTTGGGATGTGGCCTTTCAACATTTTATAGTCTTCCGCCAGATTAACTTCCTGGATTTTTGTCAGCAATTCACCTTCAACACGATAAGCCTGAATATTATCCGCCTCACCCAGCAAGCTTCCACCGTATTTTTCAACAGTGGTTGAATGCAGACCAGCCGCATTGAATGTCCATCCAGCCTGACCGCTTGCGATAGAGGTAGCAGAGGCCAACCCACCACCCAGAGAGTGGCCTGCAATATCGATTTTAGATACCGATTTAGCCAGACGTGATCCCAAGCGTACTGCCCGCTTATAATAATCCGACTCCATACCTAAACCTTGAGCACCATTGTTTATCCAGTCAGCCATGTTCTTCGTGGGAAAAAACTCAGGTTGCCTTGATCCTCTGAACACGATTGTTGGATTCATGTCACTGCCAAAAACCGCAGAATCAGGTTGATAAACTCGCGCCAGGAAGTCAGGCGTATCGGCATGGTCAAAAAGAACTTCTTTATCCAGACCATATTTCTTCAAAGCACCCGCATCATTACTGATATCCTTCCACCCCTCCGGTACTCCCGGCGTGGCCTCAAGCGGGTTCACGGTCTTATACACATTCTCTGCCAGCTTCGCTTTCTCAACCGCGATATTATTCGCCGCCAGCCGCTTAGCCGCGATTTGCGCATCCGGATAGAGGCTATTACTCCCCTTCGCAATCAGATCCTTACGCGCCTGCCAGCGTTCAGCTTTGGTCATATTCTCCAGCTGTGCCGCATAGGTTTTACCGTCTTTGCCCGGCGTCGGCTCATCCGGCATCTGTGCCGCTTTGGATTTGACTACCTGTTTCGGCAGCACCGTTGGCGCAGGGCGGGAGCCATAGGTTCGCACCATGGTTTCGTAGCGGTCGACAATTGTACTCACCGGGTACCAGCCCAGACCGTCCAGCGAGGCAGCCTGCAGACGGCCATCAGCATTGATATAAAATATCTCCGTCACTGACGACCAGTTACGATAGCTCTCGTCGATCGCCACCACTCTGCCCATGTCGAGATCCTGCACAATCAGCTTACGGATATCGCGCCCGGACTGGTAAGGATTCGCGCCAGTGATGGAGTGCAGCAAGTCGTAACGTGTAAACAGCGAGCGCAGCGAATTGTCGGGCACCGACATAATCCACTGCCCGGCAACGGACGGGTGGATAATTTTCGCAAAAAGCGCGGGCGAGACGTTCTCGCTGAAAAGATAGACAAATTTTATGTTGTACATTCGCTCCGTCCTGTTACCAGTCCCTTTTCGCCTTGTTTACGGATTCACCAGCCAGGTGCCAGGCTTCACGATATCCAGCGTCTGGCTACGGGTTCTGCCGTTGCCCTGCAGTTCAATGCTCACCTCACCCGCAGGCAGCTTGAGCGATGCATAGCCGTTGTTCGCCGGACGCAGCGCTTTCGGCTCGCCGTTCACTTTCAACGTCTCGCCGTCAAGGATGCGAATGTAGACCAGAGCAATCGGGCTGGCTTCAACCGGTGGCGGCGTCGGTTGCGCTGTCGCAGGCGTTGCCGCTTGTTCGCTTACCTTCGCGGTCTCCTGTTTGACATCTGGCGCGTTCGATGCGGTTTCCGTCGTGCGGGATGCTTCCGGCGCTTGCGCAGCCTGTTCTGGCGCATCGTGGCCGCCGCTGAACAGCATCGCGCCAGCGACCACCCCAACCAGCACACCCGCGGCAACCATCCCGGGGATCTTGTAACGACGCCAGTCAAATGCCGAAGCCGGTGCCTCTTCTTCCACCGGCACCAGCATGGTGCCCGGTTTTTTAGCAGTCAGCACGTCATCGATACCGGCGACCGGCATCTCGATTAACGCCGCGAACTCATCAATAGACTGCGGACGGTCTTCCATGTGCAAAGCCAGGGCACGGTCGATAGCCTGCAACAGCGACAGGGAGTACCCCTGCGGCTGGATTTCCGCCAGCGGTTTGCAGGTATCCTGAATAGAACGCACCACGCTGACCGGCGGCGGTGAGCCCACGATCAGGGTGCGCAGCACCGCGCCGAGCGCGTAGATATCCGTCCACGGTCCCTGCTCGCTTTCGTTGTCGTCGGTGTACTGCTCGATAGGCGCAAAGCCCGGACGCAGCATGGTCTCGGTTTCGTCAGAGAGGTTACCGATGGTGCGACGCGCGGAGCCGAAGTCCAGCAGCACCGGCAGGCCGTTATCCTGGATCTGAATGTTATCCAGCGAAATATCGCGGTGCAGATAGCCCTCGTCATGGATGGTCTTGATTGCGCCAAACAGCATCGGCAGCGTACGACGGATCCATGCCTCGTTAATCAGCTCCGGCTTCTCCTCGCGCAGGCGAGAAAGCGTGGTGCCGCTGTAAAACAGCGTGCCCATGTAAGCCGTATCGTTTTGCACCCAGAAGCGCAACACGTGCAGCAGGTTCGGGTGGTTGAAGCGCGCCAGCAGGCGGGCTTCCTGAATGAAGCTGTTCAGCCCCGCCGAAAACGCTTTGCCAAAGCGTTCGCTGCGCAGTACCAGCGTCATGTCGTCGCCGCGCACGGCGAGCGAGGAAGGCATAAATTCTTTGATAGCGATAGTGCGTTCGAGCTGGTGATCCCAGGCGCGATAGACGATGCCGAATCCGCCGCCGCCAATCACCTCTTTAATTTCAAACTCGTTGAAGCGATACCCGACCGGGAGCGCGTTTGGGACAGTCCGATTGTTATCATTATCCGTCATCTTTTACAGTTCTCTTGATGATTATTACGCGGCAAACTGACAGTGAAACTCGCCCTGCTCGCAGGTGACATGCAGACGTCGGTACTGCTCGTCGCTGCGGCTGGCGGTAAGTAATATCTGACTCATCTGAGGCAGCAAGGTGTTGGTCAGGATCGCATCCACCATACGTCCACCTGATTCCACCTCGGTACAGCGCTGAACAATCTGTTCTACAACGCTGTCATCAAACTCGGAAATAATATTGTGATTCTCTTCCAGCCGACGCTGAATGCGTTTGAGCTGCAGGCGAACAATCTGCCCCAGCATCGCGTCGCTCAGCGGATAGTACGGCACCACCAGCAGACGGCCCAGCAGCGCCGGTGGGAACACCTCCAGCAGCGGCTGGCGCAGCGCCCCGCTTAACGCCTCCGGCTCCGGCATCAGTTCCGGATCGGCACACATGGCGCTGATAAGCTCGGTCCCGACGTTAGACGTCAGAATAATAATCGTATTACGGAAATCAATGTGACGACCTTCGCCATCCTCCATCCAGCCTTTGTCGAAGACCTGGAAGAAGATCTCATGTACGTCCGGGTGCGCTTTTTCGATTTCGTCCAGCAGCACCACGCTGTAAGGACGGCGACGGACGGCCTCGGTTAACACCCCGCCTTCACCATACCCGACGTATCCCGGGGGTGCACCTTTTAAGGTGGAAACGGTGTGCGCTTCCTGGAATTCACTCATATTGATGGTAATGACGTTCTGCTCACCACCGTACAGCGACTCCGCCAGCGCCAGCGCGGTTTCGGTTTTCCCCACGCCGGACGGGCCACAGAGCATAAACACGCCAACCGGCTTGTTCGGATCATCGAGTTTTGCCCGGGAGGTTTTCACCCGGCGGGCAATCAGATCCAGACCGTGACGCTGGCCAATCACCCGCTGGTTCAGCGTGTCGGCGAGGTTCAGTACCGCATCAATCTCGTTTTTCACCATCCGGCCCAGCGGGATGCCGGTCCAGTCAGAGACTACGGCCGCCACCACGTTTTCATCCACAGCGGCAAACAGCAACGGTTCATCACCCTGTAAGGCGTTCAGCGCCTGCTGCTGCTCTGCCAGTTGGCTGCGCAGCTCAGCGGTATCCTCATCACCCGCCGCAAACAGTGCGGCACGCAGGCGAATGATCTCCTGCACCAGGCTACGCTCGTCTTCCCAGCGCCGGGCCAGGGCCTCACGTTTGGCCTCATACGCGTCACGCTCTGCGGTTAATGCCGTGACGCGCTCAGATTCCCCTGCACCGACGCGCGCTTCGCGCTCCGCTATCTCAATTTCTACGTCCAGCGCCGCAAGATGGCGCAGGCAATCTTCCAGCTGCGCCGGAGGTGCACTCTGGCTCACCGCCACGCGGGCGCAGGCCGTATCCAGCAGCGCAACGGCTTTATCCGGCAACTGACGGGCCGGAATGTAGCGATGCGAAAGCTTCACGGCTGCGCTAACCGCTTCGTCGAGCAGTAAGACCTGGTGGTGGGTCTCCAGCGGCGACACGGTGCTGCGCAGCATCAGAACCGCTTTGGCCTCATCGGGTTCATGTACCTGCACCGTCTGGAAGCGACGGGTCAGTGCCGGATCTTTCTCGATGTATTTTTTGTATTCCGCCCAGGTAGTGGCGCCAATGGTACGCAGTTGTCCACGCGCCAGCGCTGGCTTCAGCAGGTTGGCGGCATCACCGGTGCCCTGCTGACCGCCCGCACCGATCAGGGTGTGGATTTCATCGATAAACAGAATGACTGGCGTGGCGCTGGACTGCACTTCATTGATTAATGCCTGCAGACGGGCTTCGAACTCGCCTTTCATCCCGGCACCGGCCTGCAGCATACCGATATCCAGCAGCCACAGCTGAATGTTTTGCAGCGGCTCCGGCACATCGCCGTCGGCGATGCGCAGCGCCAGCCCTTCCACCACCGCCGTTTTTCCGACGCCGGCTTCCCCGGTCAGCAGCGGGTTGTTCTGGCGGCGACGCATCAGGATATCGATCATCTGGCGGATCTCTTCATCGCGCCCAACCACCGGGTCAATTTTGCCTTCACGGGCACGGGCGGTCAGGTCCTGACCATACTGGGCCAGCGTCCCCTGGGCAGCAGGCACCGAACCGGCTGGCGCATCCACTGCGGCAGCGGCCTGCTGCGTCTCTTTGCTGTTAGCACAGATAGTATCGAACTGCTCAATCAGCACCTCGACGTTAAGACGGGTAAACTGCGCCGAGATGCTCTTCAGCACGTTCGCCAGATTCCAGGTTTTCAGAATGCCGATCAGCAGATGGCCGCCGCGGATACGGCTGACGCCAAACTTCAGCGATCCATAGACCCAGGCGCGCTCGACGGCGCTGTCGATATGTTCGGAGAGATCGGAAACGGAACTGGCTCCGCGCGGCAGGGCATCGAGCGCCGCCACGATATCGCGCGTCAGCTGCTGTTCGTCGAGGGCAAAATGACGGATCACCTGTTGCAGATCGCCATCCTGCTGCTGCATCAACTGATGCAGCCAGTGCACCAGCTCGACGTAGGGGTTGCCGCGCAGCTTGCAGAACGCGGTGGCGCTTTCCAGAGAGGTAAATAACAGCGTATCCAGTTTGCCGAAAAGCACGGCACGGCTAATTTCTGACATGTTAGTTTCCATTAACAATGATTCGGTATACGGAAGGATTACCGCTCTGCGCGATACACCAGATCGCCACGCGGGACAGGCTGCGGCTGAAGGCCCAGCCAGGTGTTGTACCCCAATCGCCCGGTGCTGCCGAGCGTGGCGCCCTGCACGGCGTCAGCGCGCAGGATCACCCGTGTTTCCCATTCAAATTCCACCCCTGCGTACTGGCGTACCCAGTCCCGCAGTTCGGTTACCCATGCTTCACCGGGCAAAAACCGGTTGTACTCTTCCGCGCTGAGTGGGCCAATCTCGATGCGAAATTTATGCTGCACATCGCGGACCGCCACGCCCAGAAACGCAGATTCGCCCATCCGCGGCACGCGGCGTCCTGCTCCCAGCTGCGCCTGCTCGCGCGGTGAAAGCGGCATCCACTGCGGTACGTTGGCGATCAGTTTGACCGGGGCTTTAAAATAGTTACGCAGGATTTTTTCCAGACCTTCAGGATCCCGTCCGTGGCGGGTCAGGTGTCCGGCGTGGGTAAAGCGGGCATGGGCGCTCAGGCTGCCTTTGTCCATCTGGCCGGGCTGCCCCATACCAATCAACGACGCCAGATATCCCTCAAAACGTTTATTGTCGGCGCGGTCGAGGGAGACGGCAGGCTGCGCATCGGCCCAGGCGCGATAAAACAGCAGCGTCAGACGATGATGGAACAGATCGGCAAACGCGCTCAGGCTGGTGTCCTGATGATGATGGATCCGCTCGCGGGCGTACTCGGTCATGTGAACCGGCAGCGGCCCGTTAGGACCAAACAGGCCGAAGCTCAGAATGGAGACCTCGTGCAGCCCGTTGCCTTCGCGCTGGCGTACCTGCGCCACCGTCGAAGGTGCAAAACTCATCGACGGCTGCTGGCCCAGGCGTAGCGGCTCGAATTTTGGCAGCGGCGCAC
Source organism: Enterobacter cloacae subsp. cloacae ATCC 13047 (assembly GCF_000025565.1). Taxonomy (NCBI): domain Bacteria; kingdom Pseudomonadati; phylum Pseudomonadota; class Gammaproteobacteria; order Enterobacterales; family Enterobacteriaceae; genus Enterobacter; species Enterobacter cloacae. The sequence continues at coordinate 1,571,372 of NC_014121.1, read as the reverse complement.
GCCCCAGCGGGTAGCGTTCCCCGCCCTGAGCATCAATGCGCCTTAACAGCTGGAACAGATCGTAGCGCCATGGCGTCTCGCGAACCCCGCGCCAGAAACTGTCCGGCAGCGGCGTCAGACGATGGACCTTCAGTGGCGCAGTGACAACGTCGCTCATACCAGTGCCCTTTTGCCCATACGCGGCGCCCAGTAGCCGATCTCGCCGCGCTGCTGACTTTTCAGGGTGAATTCCGTGAAGCTGTTGATCGACACCAGACGGGCAAACAGCCGCTCCAGCACGCTACCGAAAAGCCAGGGACTGGCACCGGAAAACGCACGTTCATCCACCGTCAGGGTAATGCCGATGCCACGGGCGAAGACGACCGGTCCCGGCTCGGGCACGCGGCGGTGAACCGGCTCCAGCACGCAGTGACGAACCCCTTCTACCTGACGCGCAACCGGCGTCTCCGCGAGATTGGCGTACAGCCCTAACAGCTGACGCAGCGCGGCGGCGCCCTCTTCGTTTTCACTGTCCATCAGGCTGAGGTAGTTCATCTGTAGCTGGCTGATCAACCGCCAGGTGCTGAACCCTTCTGCCAGCGCCGGACGCGGCGGCGTCGGCCCCTTACGCAAGGTCAGCGACTTCACCGGCATGGAGTCAGCCATAATGAACTGTCCCAGCTCCTGCTGCAGCATCAGCGGCAGATCCCGGCTGGTGCACAGCACCTCGGCGGAGATATAGCGCAGGTTCTCCTGCCAGGGTGCATGCTGCTCATCCACCAGCGAGACAAAGACCTCTGAGCCAATGTAGCCGGTGCGGGTGCCGTAACGCAGGGCGTGCTCAGAGAGCACGCGTTGTTCCCGGCGCAGGGAAAAGTAGGCCCCGTAGTTGCCTGCATCGCCGCTCCAGGTGCTCCAGAACGGACGAAACGTCTGGTCGTCGCGCTGACCATCCGCACTGCCGTATATCTTGTTTACCGCGTAAATTTCATAATCCAGCGGGCGGATGTTATCCACCACCAGATGGTATTCATGCTGGCCTTCGCTCAGCTTCTGACGCGCCGCTACCTTCGGGAACAGGTTGATCACTGGCGTGCAGTGCAGGGCCAGATGGCTGGCATCGACAACGCGCTCCAGCTGTTCATCGGTTTTATCCAGCAGAATGAAGATATCGAAGGCTTTTTCGTTTTCGCAGCGCTGGATCAGTTTGCTCAGCCCGCTCAGGCTGATGAAGCGGAAACGGGCCGGAAAAGCAAAGTACTCCTGCAACAGACGGTAGCCGTCAAAGTTGCGCAGATCGTCCGGGAGTAGCGACTGATCCGCGTCAAACCCTTCCTGACGCAGGGCATCAGACGCCAGCACATCACGCTGCGGATGTTTGCTGACGGTCTGGCAGACCACCCCGACATGGTGCTCCATTACCAGCTCCAGCAGCTTTAACGCCTCGATATCCGGGCCACTAAGGAAAAACTCCAGCCGGTCAAAATCAAGGTGGCCGAGGTTTTGCGGACCGTCGCAGGCAATGCGGATCCGTAAGGCGCTGCTGATCCCCTGCTGGCCCAGACCAAGCTGTGTCAGGGGCAGGTCGGCAGGCACACCGCCCAGCTCAACCTTGTCGATTTTCAGCGGCAGCAGGTTCACCTCATGCGCCGTGGTGTAGCTGCAGGTCACGCCGGTTTTCTTCAGCGCCAGGCTGTCCATCATTGTGCCGCGTGGCACGATAAAACCGTTGCTCAAATCGCCACGGCTGCTGTCAGGCTGAATTTCAGCAATCGCCATGGACGGAGTGGGCGCGAGATAGTTCGGCGCAATCATCTCCAGCAAGCGCTGGGAGAAGCGCGGAAACTCCGCGTCCATTTTCATCTGCACGCGCGAGGTCAGAAAGGCAAAGCCCTCCATCAGTCGTTCGGTGTACGGATCCGCCACTTCGATGCCGCGCATGCCCAGCCGTCCGGCCACTTTGGGATAGCGCTCGGCAAATTCGGCGCCCATCTCACGCAGATAGGCCAGCTCACGGTTGTAATATTCGAGCAGTTTACTTTCCACGATCACCCCGCATCTTTCAGTTCAAAGTGGCCGTTTTCCAGATCGACATCGGTACGAAACAGAAACTCCAGCGGGTACGGCACACACCACAAACGCCCTTTTATCTCGATGGAGAGCACGTTGTGCAGATCCAGCGAGGAGGTGTCCGACACACAGCGGACCTGCAGCCCCTGGGGCAAAATGCGGGGTTCAAAGTTGACAATGGCCTCGGTGAGTTTGCGCTGAATGTCGTGCCATTCGATATCCGACATGCGCTTTCCGGCCAGCGGCGCAACGCCAAAATTCACTACCGAACGGCTTACGTGTGGCAGCATGCTCAAATCGCCGGAGGCGTCGTGATTGATGGTATTAAACAGCCACTGCAGATCCCGCAGCACGTTGCGACGCAGCGCGGCATGGGTGATCAGGTTGCTGTTGGCCGACTCGCGCTTTTTCTCCGGGTCGTTATCGGTGAGGCGATCGAGCAGCGAGGGCTGCATTTTATCGCGCGCCCCCACCTTCTCCTGCTTACTGCGGGCTTGCCAGCCGCTGCGCAGCAGATCGCCTTCGCCAGCAGGATTACTCATGGGCTCCATCCGTTGCAAAAGTAACGAGACTCAGCGACAGCAGCGGGCTTTCGCTTTGCTCGCTGAGCCAGGCTTTCTGCCCCAACCCTTCATACAGAGTGCCGTCATCATCGAGCGGCAGCCACTCGGTGGTGCGTGCGAGTTTAACGGCGTCAGAGGCATCGGCTGCAAAAGGATAACGCGCCGGGATCTGACACACCTGCTCCGTCCCATCGGTCAAACGCACCAGCGCATGACGCCAGACCAGATCGGTGACGCTGGCCGGCGTCTGGAAACGGATCTCTGCGATAGCGCTAAACGGCAGCCAGAAGTAACGGCCGTTAACAAGGGTTTCGCACACCGGCCCCAGACGGGCATCGCCGTCCATCAGCCATTCAAAGGTCTGCGTCTCATCATTCTCTAGCGTCCATTGCCCCGCGCTCGCCTGCGCCTGTTCAAGGGCTTCCAGACGCAGCGCGTGAGCGCGTTCATCGCTCTCGCTCAGCGCGGCAGCAAGGGTGGTCAGCCATGGCCACTGGGCTTCCGGCATGGCCGGACGACGTTCTCCCGCCATCACCTGCGCGCGCTGCAGTTCTCCCTGAATGCACTGCTCCAGCAGGGTGACGGTGGGTTTCGCCTGCGGCTTAAGCGCCAGCCAGCTTTTCAGCTGGGTCAGCGCGCGCGTCCAGTTACCGCTGAGGGTGAGAAACTGCACAAACGCGGCACGGAGATCGGCATCCGCCGGACGGGCTTTAATCTCGTTTTCAAGACGCACCAGCGCGTCGCTGAGCGACTCGCCCGCCAGATGTTGATAGAGCGTATTCATAGCCATTCCTTAGTTTGCCGCGCGCCAGGCGCCCACTGCCGGGTCACGCAGCTGAGGACGCAGGGTATCAATCAGGACAATATTCAACGTGGTGCCAGGGGTAACCCAGGCGCTCCAGACCTTCTTCACTGCAGCAATACGCGCCTGCAGTTTTGCATCGTCGCTGGCGGTTTCACGCGAGATCTCCACGGCCACCGTGCCGTTGCTTTTCCAGCCGTTCAGGGCGCTGTCGTAAGGCAGGATCATCCAGCTCTGGTCGCTGTTCGGGGTGCTGAAGACCATACGCTCTTTGTTGACGGAGGTGATCAGGGCATGTTCCGGGTCGACGCTTTGATTCAGCCCCATCACCGGGAAGCCGTGAATGTAGGTCACCGCTATCTCTTTTTGACCGCCGCTGCGGGTCTGCGAGATAACCGTGTGGCCGCTCAGCCAGCTGCCGTTGCCGCAGCGGGTCGTGTCGGAATCCGGAATAAACAGCGCCGGCGCGGAAGATCCCCCTTCCCAGAAGGTGCGCAGATGGCAGCCGTCCTGGAGGGTAAACTCCTGCCACGGTGTGCGGTCAGCGGCCACCGTGTTGGTTTCAGCGTTCTGGTCAGGTGGCAGTAACGCGCCGCTGGTCTGGGTCGCAGCGGGTGTCGTCTGCTGCTGTTTCACCACCAGCTTCCACTCCTGAGCTTTGTCTGCTGTTCCCTGCGCAAGCGTAGTCCCTGCCGGATCGTTGAGGGCCCAGCTCAGCTTATTCACTTTGCTGCACTGGTGTTCCAGCAGCGAGCCGAGACGCGGAACAAAGTTTTCCAGCACTGAAACGTCTTTATTGCCGTTCGCCACAATGCGCAGCGCAATCTCTGATTTACACCAGCTCTGCGGGGTGTTGTCTTTGATGTTGTCGATCCAGATATCCAGCTTCTGCGCAGGAGACTGCACGATGCGGAAATTTTCAGCCTGGGCGGTGGAGGCCACCGCCAGAAGTGCCAAACCCGATAGCCAAAGTTTCATATCGTTCCTTGTGTGTCTAGTCAGTTCCGCAGGGAAGAAATTGTGCTGCGTCAGAGAGCGTATGCAGCAAAGTGGTGTCCTGAGGGTTGCCCATCCATACCGCCAGCGCCGTATAGTTATCCTGAGCATTCCCCTCCTGTTCAGCATTCTTTTGAATGATTTGGTTCATTAAGGTCAGCCACTCCTGTGGGGTGTTGACCATATGCAGCGACTGTTTCATCTGCTCTTCGCTGACGCCGTGCCAGAAACCGTCGGTGCAGAGTAAAAAGGCATCGCCGTCTTCAACCTGCACCACGTCGCTGTAGCTCGCTTCCGGGCCACCGTTTTCAATGCCCAGCGCCAGATACAGCAGGTTGCTGTTGAGGTTATCGGTCTGGTGACCGGCATCTTTCATCTGCTGAACCAGGCTGTGGTCGGTGGTGACATGCCACAGCCAGCCGCGACGAAACAGGTACAGACGGCTGTCCCCGGCGTGTGCCCAGTAGGCCAGACGGTAATCCCGGTCGATAAACAGGCTGACCAGGGTGGTACCCATCCGGCGATAGTCCTGCACCGCCTGCTGTTCGCTGAGAATGGTGCGATTCGCGGTTTGCACATAGTCACGAATATGCTGCGCGTTAAGGTGTTTGTCGCCATCAAAACGGGAGATGATGCTGTTGCGGGCCAGTTCAGCGGCCACCTCACCGCCCGGCAGACCAGCGATGCCGTCACAGACGACAAAGCAGGCTGAACGTTCCCCTATGGTTTCTCCCGTCTGGTCCTGATTGCTGGCGCGCGTTCCCTGGCGGGAGAGAGAAGCCGTTGCGATATTCATTTTTCTTCCGATCCGCTCTGTGAGTCTTTGTACTGATTGACCTCCATGTCATAGGCATGAAGGAACGCTTCGCCAAACAGGGTGTGGAAGTCATCCTCAATCTCACCGGCCGTCTCGCCATAGCTGCGAACAAAGTAGTCCCACAGCGCGGCTTTGCGGCTGCCCGGCAGCGCCAGACGAGAGGTCATGCCGTTCTGCTTCGCCTGCTCTTCCAGTTGCTCCGGGTTAAAGGACTGCAGCATTGCGGCGATGATGGCGCGGATACCGGAGATCATCCCCAGCTGATGCGCCTGCAGATCGATTAGCGCGTCACGCACTGATTTGGTGGGTGGCATAAAGCCCGGCATCGGCGTACCGAACATCTGAATCAGGACCGTTTTCCCGGTCGGCAGCAGCTTGAACGGGTTGTTGGCATCGTCCAGCACCATGGTCATATCGGCTTTTACGCCGCGCTTGAGGATAGAGCGCGAAGAGAGCAACGCCACGGTGCCCTGCGAGAACATGCCGAGGATCTGTCCCAACTGACGCATATTTTCACGGTCAAACTGCGGCACCGGCTGCATTTCGCTCAGGCCCATCCCTTCCAGCAGCGCCTCCAGCAGCTCGCCCTGCAGCACCTCGCCTTTCTCACCGTTTTGCGCCGTAGCGCTTGGCACAGCCGCGTTTTTGACCGGGTCGATACGCAGACGTCCCTTCGGCGTCTGTGCGCTGCTGCGTGCGACGGCCTGCGGCGTAGGCATAGTAAAGCCTGCGTAATCGGTACGTACCGGCTCTTCCTCTTCCGCACGCGGTGGATCCTGTGGCTCAGGAGCAAACAGCGGAGAATCCGCCAGCGGATCGTCCTGCGGTACGGCCTCTGGCTCTGGCGCGGGTGCAGATGGCTCAGGCACGATCTCATCCGGATGGGTTAATGGCGCCCCGCCCATCAGCCCGAGCGGATCATCGTTACGCGCGGCTGGCGCGCTGGCCGAACCACCAAACAGGGCCAGCGGGTCGAGTTCATCCGTCGCCTCTTCTGCAGGCGCAGGTTTGCTCTCTACCGGCGGCACCAGCGTTGAAGGGGTGACATCGTCAAAAATGCTCTCTTTTTTGAACAATGCTTCATCGCTGAACAGCGTGTCGGGATCGACATTCTTACGCTCAAGCTTCGGCTCGCTGTCATTAAACATTGCCAGCGGGTCTTCAGCGTTACGCTCGGGTGCCGCGGGTTGCGAGAAGGGATCGTGGGACGCCGCAGGCTGCGGTTTCGCGCGGTTGCTGGAGATGCTGTCAGAGATAGAGAACTCCTGCATCAGGCTATCCCAGATTTCCGACGGCACGGCCGTTGGCTCCGCCTTGCCGCGCGGTGCGGCACTGGCTGGCTTCGGCTGCGGAGCAGGTGTCGGCGCCACTGTCGGGCGAGCCTGCTGCTGCATACTGGCGGCCATGCGGCTCACCGGCTGCGTGTCGTGGATAAGTTCCGTCACTTCGATGCGGTAGTCATCAATACCGAGAATATCCCCGTCCTGCAGCTCTACCTGACGCCCCCGCTCCAGCGGGATGTCGTTCAAAACCACGCGGGTGACGCTGCCACGGTTGGTCACGCGGCATTCGCCCTGGGCGTCAACGTGAACAATAGCCTGCAGGCGCGAGATGGTACGGTCATTGTCCGGCAGTACCAGATTGTTATCCGTACCGCGCCCAATAGTGCCCCCGGGGGCATAAAAATCACAACTGCTCTGCGGCGGCTGATGACCGGGTTTCGTAGAAATAATCGTGAATCGCATGGCGTATTCCTGCTGGTATGATTAGCGCTCAAACGCTGCCGCTCTCAGGGATGAGAACGGCGGCGTTTGGGGCCGATTTCATCTTTACTACTTTGAGGATTTGAGTGGTCGAATAGCGTCACTATTAGCGATCAAGGTGCACTTCAATATCTGATAATGACCAGGCTCGGTACCACCTACCTTCTGTTTCAGTAAAGAAACAATCACCTCATCAGCTTTTTCAAAATTCTCAGCAGGCAGATTGCTTGCTTCCAGCCATGCCGCGGCGCTGGCGTCAGCATCTTCTTTCAGGCTTTTACTGTCCGCAATCTTACCGATGCATCGATTCTGCACCCAGTTTTCGAAGATTTGTTGTTGAGAAAAAGTACTGATATCAGGCAACGTCTGGGCATTTGCGGCGGAGGCAACGAAGGCTAAGACAAAGAGCAATGGCTTTTTCATTTCAGGCTCCAGAAGGTTGCGTTAGTAGGGATAAATGAACCATTACCCGGTGAGCCAAGGAAATGACAATCATCCGAACAAATATTTCCGTTCCAGAGTGTTACATGCCCGGTTGCATCAAGCCAGCCATGCCCGGTAAAAATAATAATACCTTGCTTGCCCGCAAATTGTGCTGGGGTTGGAGAAGAAACAGATATGTCAGCTTTTCCCAATACCGTGGGTAAAAAAGCAATCATATCTTTAACACGGAACATATATCGCTTCTTGTCGCTCCCGGTCACAGTTGCATATTTACTATTAGAAGGAACTGGAATGCCACAATAATTTAAAACATAGCTCATACGAATGGGGCAGGCATTTTTAAAAATACCAGCATCTATATTATGCTGAACTTTCCCCCCCAATAACTTGCCAACCTGTTCTACGTTGACGTTCACTTCTTTAAATCGGTTCCAGGCGGCACCAAAAGCAGGACGCATATGAGACATCTTGTTTCTCCTTGAAAAGAAGCTCAGGAAAAAGTGGGCCCTTTCGGACCCACTACTATTATGCTTCTTTGTTTTCTTTGATGTTCCAGCCAGCGCTGCTTTCAGCACCTTTACCACCAGAGGTGGTCTGCTCCCAGTACTGCTGTTTCACTTTCGCAGCCTGGAATGCATAGGTCACACCAACGGTATCGCCGTTGTCTGCACCGGTGTACTGAACAGACGTTACCAGAACGTCTTCCAGGGTAATGCGAGAGTATTCCACCTGCTGGCCACCGGCTTTACAGACGGACAGCTCAACTTTGGTCAGGTGTTTACCGCTGGCGCAGTGTTTCAGAATTGCTGTGGTGGATTTGTCGATCAGAGCGTTAACGTGCAGATCGTTAAAGTTAACTTTACCGGCACCGCCGCCACCGCCAACGCTCATATTACCTGGCTGGGAAGCGCCCCAGGAGAAGGAGGTAATATCAGTCCAGCCGGTGTGGTTAGAATCTTTAGATTCGCCCGTAACACCCTCGACCTTCAGAAACATATCAATAGCCATAATATCTACTCTTCGTGGATGAACAATATTGCTTTCGAAAAAGCACTTATATGGCAAACAGGAAAGCATGGGGCTGAATAAAACCGTCCATATTTTACCTCTGCCTCACATCAAATGACCCGTGTCATTTGACAGTCTTACATTCCCTCCCGAATAAAAGGAAAGAATGAGAAGTCTTTTACTACCGAACGTTATTCCGGAACCTCTCAGGACCAGACTTTCTTGCCGGGTGGCGCTTTGCTTACCCGGCCTACGCTGTGCAGCGATGTCACTATATTTCACGTTGCATTGTAGGCCCGTGCAAGCGTAGCGCCGCCGGGCGAAACTCACAAAAATTACGCGTCTTTCGTCTTCAGCGACGGCAGTTTAGATACCAGACGCAGAGAAACGGTCAGACCTTCCAGCTGGTAGTGCGGACGCAGGAAGAACTTCGCGGCATAGTAGCCCGGGTTGTCTTCAATCTCCTGCACCTGGACTTCTGCAGCGGCCAGTGGCTTGCGGGACTTGGTCTCCTGAGAGGAGTTAGCCGGGTCACCGTCCACGTAGTTCATGACCCAGTCGTTCAGCCAGCGTTCCATCTCTTCGCGCTCGCGGAAGGAGCCGATTTTGTCACGCACGATGCACTTCAGGTAATGCGCAAAGCGGCAGCAGGCGAACAGGTACGGCAGACGGGAGGCCAGACGCGCGTTGGCGGTGGCATCCGGGTCGTGGTACTCGGCCGGTTTTTGCAGCGACTGCGCGCCAATGAAGGCAGCAAAGTCGGAGTTTTTGCGGTGAACCAGCGGCATAAAGCCATTTTTCGCCAGCTCGGCTTCGCGACGGTCGCTGATGGCGATCTCGGTCGGACATTTCATGTCCACGCCGCCGTCGTCGCTCGGGAAGGTATGGCACGGCAGGTTTTCAACCGCCCCGCCGGACTCCACGCCGCGAATGGAGGTGCACCAGCCGTACTCTTTGAAAGAGCGGTTGATGTTGGCCGCCATCGCGTAAGCAGCATTCGCCCAGGCGTAGCTGTTGTGGTTCGCGCCGTCGGTCTGCTCTTCAAAGTCAAAGCTGTCGACCGGGTTAGTACGAATGCCGTAAGGCAGGCGAGACAGGAAGCGCGGCATCACCAGGCCCAGATAGCGGGCATCTTCCGATTCACGCAGTGAACGCCAGGCGGCGTATTCGGTGTTCTGGAAGATTTTGGTCAGATCGCGTGGGTTAGCCAGCTCCTGCCAGGACTCCATCTGCATCACGCCCGGTGCGGTACCGGTGATGAACGGACAGTGAGCCGCAGAGCCGATGCGCGCCATTTCACCCAGCAGTTCAACGTCCTGCGGGCTGTGGTCAAAGTAGTAGTCGCCGACGATGCAGCCAAACGGCTCACCACCAAACTGACCGTACTCCTGCTCGTAGATTTTCTTGAAGATCGGGCTCTGATCCCAGCCCACACCCTTATAGCGTTTCAGGGTACGGCCCAGCTCCTGCTTGGAGATGCTCATAAAGCGGATCTTCAGCATCTCGTCGGTTTCAGTGTTGTTCACAAGATAGCTCAGACCGCGCCAGGCGCTCTCCAGCTTCTGAAACTCTTCGTGGTGAATGATCTGATTCACCTGCTGAGAGAGCTGTTCGTCGATACCCGCAATCAGGTTCTGGATGGTGCGATAGGTGTCGTTGGAGAAGGTAACGGTGTTTTCCAGCGCCTGCTGCGCCAGAGTTTTTACCGCGCTCTCGACGGCGGAACGCGCCTGGTCAGTTTTAGGACGGAACTCTTTGTTCAGCAGTGCGCTGAACTCGTCCTGACTGAACGCCTGACCTGCCTGCTGCTCGTGTTGTTGAGTCTGGTTGCTCATCGATTACTCCTCGCTACCTTTCGCACTTTCGTCATTTTTCGGCAACTGGCTCAGGGATTTGAGCAGCGTCGGATCTTGCAGAATTTTAGCGATCAGCTCTTCCGCGCCGTTTTTACCGTCCATGTAGGTCAGCAGATTGGAAAGCTGAGTACGCGCTTCCAGCAGCTTGTTCAGCGGCTCAACCTTGCGTGCCACCGCATCCGGCAGGAAGTCGTCCATGCTGTCGAAGGTCAGGTCGACGTTGAGCTTGCCTTCACCGGTGAGAGTGTTATCCACCTGGAACGCTACGCGTGGCTTAAGCGCCTTCATGCGTTCGTCAAAGTTATCAATGTCGATTTCGAGGAATTTACGCTCATCGACGGCCGGCAGATTTTCCACCGGTTTGCCGACCAGATCGGCCATAACGCCCATCACGAACGGCAGCTGAATTTTACGTTCTGCACCGTAGATCTCTACGTCGTACTCGATCTGCACGCGGGGGGCACGGTTACGTGCGATAAATTTCTGCCCACTGTTACTCATTGCCATGATGTTCTCCATCAAAGATGCGCGGTGAAGGTGAAACGACAAGCTCCGTGCCCGTCGTCATAATGCCTGGACGCGTCATTCGCGGCGTCCAAAGATATTTTCCAGTTGGTTAACGCCGTCTGGCGCCAGGTCGCGAATAATGTCCATGAAGTTAAGTTCTGACAGCCGCTGCACCCGTTCAATCATCAGCGGTGCGGGGTGGCTCGGTTCGTACTGCGCAAAATACTGTTTCGCTTTCTCCAGCATCAGCTGGGCGTCGGCGCGACTGGTAACCTGCACGCTGCGCCAGTCGGTGACCTGCTGCACGGGTTGGGTGGCCACCGTCTGCGGCTCAGCGTGGTGTTCCGCCTGTGCATCCCGATTGGGCAGCAGTTTGCTGATGTCGGTCACCTGACAGGCGCTGGCGACCAGGCCCACGGTTTTCAGCAACTGCTCCATTTCCGGTACGCCGCTTTCACCAAGGTAACCGCTAAGCAGATCGCGAATGGCCAGCAGCCTTTCATTAATCAGGATGACGGCCTCTGTACCTGGCTGGTCGCCGCGCGCCAGTTCGTCAATCAGTCTTGGGCGGCCGCCGGGATAATCCGGGCATTCGGTTTTGCTGCCATCCAGCAATGCCTGCGCGTCACGCAGCGAAATTTCATCGCCGTTTGAGCGCAGCAGCGAGGCGTTTCGCAGCGCGACGGTCAGGTCAGATTTATCGCTCAGCGCGGCAAGGGCGTTAATGCGATAGAACGGGTCCGTTTCGCCATACTCCTCCAGCAGTGGATAGAGCGGCTCCCAGTAGCGGGTGATCGCCTCCTGCACGAGCAGCAGGCCGTCCGCGTAGCCCGGCAGCCCACGACGTCGGGTCCAGGCATGGGTTAACGCCAGCATGACGCGAAGATCTTTGGTGCGCCCCAGCAGGCTGGTGGCGAGCTTTTCTACCGTATTCCAGTCAGCGGGCTCGGCGGGAATGATCGTGTCGCCGAACTGCTGTTCCGCTTTACCCTGGCTTGCCTGTCCCATAGCCTGAAAATCGGCGTCGTACTCAAGGTTGTCGCCGCAGGGTTTTTCGGGGCTTATCGGCGCGAGAAATTCTTCGATATTCATGTGATCCCTGCTTATTCAAACATAGGCGGATAAAGACCGTGACGGCCTGGTCGGGCGCCGCCAGCCGGATCGAACAGCAGCGTAAAGAGCTGCCCGGTGAAGTTTCCGCTGTGGACGTGGGTGTAGAGCGGGTAGCCGTCGCAGCGGTTGGTCCACCAGTAGCTGGTCTGACGAAGCGGGTCAAAACACTCCGCCGCCTGAGGCCAGCCCAGCGTGCTCTGGCCGTCTTCGTCATAACCAATCACATCAAGGATGTCGGAACGCTTTTGCGGCTCGACGGGCTGCGGCGCCGGAATCGACATCAGCATCTCATCCAGCTGCGAGGCGGAAAAACTGTTGCGCACCGCATGCAGCCCGAGACGGCCAATCTGCTGATACCAGCTTTCAGCCTGGCTGAGCAGGTTGGTCGACCACTCTGACGGGGCGAAACTCAGTTGAATGCAGATCGGGTATTGTCGGCCCACGCTGTCGCGGCCCGGCAGCAGGCAGCCCATCTGGATCATCTGGCTGCCCAGCATCGGCGGGACAACAAAGTTCCACACCGGCGCCTTGTTAAACTGGCGTTCGCCGCTGCGCTGCTCTTCCTGTTGCCAGGCCAGCAGGCCGACCTGAAACCAGTGTGACCACTGACGCTGTAGGGTGTCAGGAAAGCGACGCTGCAAAAAATCTCCGGCGCTGGGTAATTTGCCATACCAGCTGTAGCGGTTCATCGCAGGGGTATTCGTCATACGGCTGTCCTTGCGGTTATGGGCATGAGAAACGAGGAAGCTGGAACGGATTGCGAATGCTGTTCGGCGCAAACTCCAGCGTGACCTGATGGCCATCGACGTTGAACGTGGCCTGACGGCTCAGACTACCTGCCCCAGGGCTGGTGCGCGCTTTATCGAAGAAGCGGTTCAGGGCCCAGGCGCCGTTGGTTACCAGCGTCGCGGTGCTGCCGTTGGCCAGACCCAGCTGCATACGCACCTGGTTGGTGCCGCCCGGCCCTGGCCAGTTCATGATCTGCACCGCCTGTGGACCGTGGCTGTAACGCAGCAGTTGGCCGTCAACGTCCAGCGTCAGGTTAAGAATGGTGTTATCCATCCGCACGGTACGCACCGTCACCTTGAAAGAGGGGGTCGTCGCACCGTTAGCAAAGAAGGCATCGCGAATGGACTGGGCCTGCTGGAACGGTCGCAGCAGTCCTTCACTTCCCGGCAGCGTTTTACCGTCGATCCCCGGCATAAAGCGCCAGTTCGCCTGAGTGGTATCCACTTTGTTGGTCAGGTTGTCGCGAAAGAAGGTATCCATCAGCCCGGTACCCGGCGCAAACATGCGTGCCAGATCGTCCGGCGTCACCTCGGTGCTGGCGCTGCGCACCAGCGGGTAGCGACCGGCAATTGCCTGACGGCAGAAACCACCCACTTCGACGTTAATGCGCTTACGGACGTTTTCCAGATCGCGACGCTGGGTATCACTGCTGGCCCCCACCGCCATGTTGCTGAACATGGTTTGCAGCCCGCCCGGCAGACGCCCGGCGCTGGCCTGCAGACGGCTGATTGCTTCACCACCCGGGGCTGGCATGCCGCTGTTGGCAGCGTCCTGCACCGCGGTCAGATAACGATACAGCTCATCCACCTGCTTGAGGAAATCATCAAAGACGATGGTCTTGCCGCCCTTCTCCAGCGGCTGAGCCAGCTCGATCATTGGCGCGTAATGGTCGGTCACCAGCTGTTCAGGTGCCTGCGTCACTACTGCCCCCTGCGTCGGAGCATTGTCGTTATTGCGGAACAGCGCTTCGAGGGTACGGGTGGCGCGGTTACTCTGGTCTTGCGCTTTCCCCGCGTCCTCCGGCGCTGGCGCGTTGCGCGACAGCGTCAGCACCTGGCTCAGGTTCTGCACCAGACGGCGCAGCGGCGAGTTTGCGCCGGAGAGCAGGCGCGCCGTGTTGATGCGCTGCGAGAGATCGGCGCTGTTGTTAAGCTGAATGTCGGCGAGGAAACGATCCCAGTTTGCGATAAAGTCGCGCATGTAGAGCTGACGCACGGCGTTATCGATCTGCTGCTTGTCTTCCCCGGAGGTGGTCGCGCCCAGCACCCAGGCATCATCTTCGTGCAGCGCCGTGGTCACGCTGTCAATCTGGCTGTTAAAGCTCTTCCAGTAGCCGTCCGGGGTGTAGAGCCCCGGCACGCCTTCGCTCACCGGTTTGCCGCTTTTGCGGGAGAACACCAGTTCGCTCTGCGGGCCACCCAGGTCGGACAGGGAGACCGGCTTCAGGTTTTCGTCATGCTCCAGCAGACGCTTCAGACGCCCATACACGCGGGTGGAGAGCGGCTGCTGGTTGATGAGCGCCCTCTCGCGAGCCACCAGCGCTTCGTCCTGGGCATACGGCGAAGCCTGAATTTTTGGCTCCAGCAGCTGCGTCAGGTGCCACTCCAGCTGTTGCAGCTGCGCCTGCGTCACGTTCTGCGGCAGATTACGCTGTAAATTGAGCATCACCCAGGAATGCAGGAATTTGCCGTCGTAGTGTTTAGGCTGATACAGCATCTGGTAGGCTTTCAGCGCCTCGTAGCTGTATTCCACGTCGCTGCCGTTGTCGTTGCGCAGCCAGGTGGTGATATGCATCGCCACGGCGGGCAGCAGCATCTGATCCAGCGCTTTCTGATACAGCGACTGGGAAGCATCGCTGACGTCATCCCCGCGATAGAGCCCCATACGGCGGGAGACCGGCGGGTCGTTGACATCGAATGCCTCGCTTTTCGGCAGATCGACCAGGCTGTTCAGCAGCGGCAGGAGCGCGAACAGATCGCGCTGGGGCTGATTCTGTAACGCTTTACTCTGCTGCTCCAGCTGCGGGACTTTAGCGTCCACCTCTTCCAGATAGGCCTTATTTTTGGCATAGCTGGTCAGCCACAGTCCGCCAAGGATCACCAGCAGCGCCAGCAGCGCCGCGTATCCGGACCAGATCACCGCGCGGTTGCGCAGTTCCCACCAGCGGTTTTCACCGGCAATACCGGCTTCCTGGAAAATGACGTTTTGCAGCAGGTTTTTAATGAAGAAGCTCTGCCCTTTTGCACCGGGGATCGGCGCCTCTTTACTGACCGAATCCCACTTCTCTGCCTCTGCCCCTTCCGGCAGTGACAGGGCGCGGTTCAGTTCACCCATGACGCGGTCGAACGGCATGCCTTCCTGGGTGCCGCTGGCGAAGTATATTCCGCGTGGGGAGAACTCGGTCTCAAAGTTAGAGCGGGCAAAGACCGTGCTCAGGTAGTCTGCCAGCAGCGGGCGCAGCGCCGCGAACTCCTGCGGGAAGAGATACGCTTCGGCACGGGTTTTGGCGTCATGCTCTTTCAGCATGGTCTCCGGCAGCCCGGCGTCCAGACGCTGCTGCAACAGCGAGAACTCCTGGTGGAAGTTCCCCATCAAGTCGAAATCGGCGTGTTTGGTCTGTTCCCACGGCAGCGTGAAGCCCCAAATCTGGTCGCGCTGCGCTTTGTCGTAGTCAGCAAACCAGGCGCGGAAGCCTTTAAGCAGGTCCGCCTTGGTCACCATCACGTAAACCGGGAAGCGGATACCCAGCTGTTCATGCAGCTCAGACAGCCGCTGGCGCAGGTTAACCGCCTGCTGGCGCGCCGCTTCCGGGGAGAGCGTCAGCAGATCGGAAATGCTGATGGTGATAATGACGCCGTTAATAGGCTGGCGGCGGCGATACTTACGCAGCAGGCCGATAAATTCCAGCCACTCCCCGGCATCCTGAACCTGCTCGCTCTCCTGAGTGGTGTAGCGCCCCGCGGTGTCCAGCAGGACGGCTTCATTAGTGAACCACCAGTCGCAGTTGCGGGTGCCGCCAATGCCGCGCAGAGCGGTTTTACCGAAGCGATCCGCCAGCGGGAATTGCAGGCCGGAATTGACCAGCGCCGTGGTTTTACCGGCGCCCGGTGCGCCGATAATGACGTACCACGGCAGCTGGTAGAGATATTGCGTACTGAAGCGCTGCGTCCACTGGGCACCGTGTCCCGCTTTGCTGAAGTGGGCTTTCTTCAGCATTTGCGCCGCTTCATCAAAACGTCCGGCGAGGATCTGCTCCTCGCTGTTCAGCCGCTTCTGGGGATCGGCCGCGTCCGGTTTGGCGGTGTTTTCATTGAGCTTGTCCATCAGCTTGCGGTTCAGCCAGGCGTTGTAGAGCCGCGGCAGAATATGCCCCTGCGCCCAGAGCAGATAAACCACCGCAATACTGATGATGCGGTTTTGTTCAGATTCGAGCGGGCGGGTATCCACGATGGATAACAGCGGACCAATCATCCAGATCACCGCCGACAGCGCGGTAACGCCCAGGAAGCTCCACAGAATGCGATTGGTCAGTATGGAAAGAAGAGTCGTCAGCATCCTTAGTTTCCTTGCGGCAATCCGTTCAGCTCAGCCTGCGTATTTTCAGGCGACACCAGCAGAGTTATTTCCACACGGCGGTTACGGGCGCGGTTTTCAGGCGTATTGTTTGGCGCCACAGGATTGATCTCTCCCCGCCCTTCCGCTTTCACGCGGTCAGGCTGGGAGAGGCTTCCCTGCAACATTTTTTGCACGGACCGGGCGCGATCCAAAGAGAGTTCATAGTTGGAGGCGAAGCGCGCGCTGCGAATTGGCACGTTATCGCTGTAGCCCACCACCAGAATTTTGCCGCTGACGTTGTTCATCGCCTGGGCGATCCGGTTGATGACCGGCTCATAGCGGTCACGCACCACGGTAGAAGCAGAAGCAAACAGCCCGTCTCCTTTCAGGATCACCACGCTGCGATCCGCTTCATCTTTCACCGCCACCAGACCGGCGTCGATTTCCGGCTTCAGGAAGCCACGCAGGTTAAGCACCGCAGGCAGTTGACGCGCAGGTTGCTGAATGGTGGTTTCAGGCAACTGAGACTGGTAAATCTTCGCCAGTACCGGGTTGGTGTTGTCGCCAAGACGCCAGTTGAGAATGATGTAGAACAGGCAGGCGATAAACCCGGCCAGCGCGACACAGGCCCACAGCGGCACCATCGGCCGCCACAGCTTGCGCAGCACGGGACGATCTTCCGGGTGTGGAGAGAGCGGTGCCGGATAGCTGCCGCGCACGCCACGGATCATCTGCCACAGCCGCTGCTTGATAGTTTCCAGCTGGGTGCGGCCATTATCCAGAACCCGATAGCGCCCTTCGAAACCGAGCAGCAGGCAGTAGTTGATCATCTCCAGCAGGAGGATATGTTCACGCGGGTTCTGCGACAGACGCGCCAGCAGCTGGAAGAACTTTTCGCCGCCCCAGGTTTCGTTATGAAACGTGACCAGCAGACCATTGCTTGACCAGACACCGCTGCTGCCCCAGGGGGTCAGCGCCGCGGCTTCATCCAGCGCCGTGCAGAGGCAATAGCGCGCCCCGACGATCACCTCATAAGCCAGCCCTGCCTGCTGGCAGCGGACTTCAAAACGGCGAATCTCGTCGATCAGACGCTGGCGCAGTGCCACCTGATCGTCATGAGACACCGAATGACGGATTTGCGGAATCGCGTTGAGCAGCGGATTGGCGGCCGCCACCAGCTGATTGTTACTACTGGCTCCGGTAAACGCGGCATCACTGCCGGTATCCTGTCGTTCCTGCATATTAAGCGCTCGCTTTATTATTCAGTCGGGCTACGGATGGCCCAAAACTCCATATCAAGACCCGGGAACTCCCCTGCGAGATGCAGGGCGAATGCACCGGACTTATCCATCTCGTGCCACAGCTCGCTGCCCTTCTCCAGCTCAAAGTAGCTGTAGCCCGCATGCCATGGGATTTGCGGCGGCGCAACCGGCATGGCGCGCAGCATGATGCCCGGCAGCTGTAACTGAACCAGATCGCGGATTTTCGACACCGGCGCGACTTTCATCTGGGCAGGGAAATGGGTTTGCAGGTGTTCGCCCGGCACGTTGGCTTTGACCGCCAGGACGAAGCCGAACTCGCGCACCATGCTGGTTTCCGGCACCGTGGCGATGTTCAGGCCATGAGAGCGCTCGTTCAGCGGCAGCTGAATGGCCTGATCTTCCATCACCAGCGACAACCCCTGACGCAGCATCAGCATCAGCTTGCTGAAGCATCCCGCAAGGTCGTCGTGATCGTAAATCGGCAGCACGCTTTCGGCGGTGCGTTGCGAGGTCCAGGTGGCAAGCTCCGTGGCAAACGGCAGCCAGCTGCGCCAGAGCGTTTCCGGGTGCAGTAGCGGGAGCGTTTTTAAATGGGAGACTTCGCCCAGGTGACGGTTAACCAGCGACAGCAGCGTAAATTCGATCAGCTCAGAGGTGTTAAAGCGGCCAGGCTGGCGCAAACGCCCCCCAATCTGCTGGCTGCGCTGCACCAGCAAGCCGTGGAGATCGTTGACCATGCTGTAAAGTTGCGGGCTGTTGCAGGCGTTCAGCATCGGCGGAATGTAGCTGCTATCCAGACGCACATGGTTGTCGTTGCGCTTTTCCGCGACAAACGCGATGCCAATCGCCGTCCATTCGGCCGTCAGATCTTTTTCCAGCATCAGGGTCAGACGTAAACGGCCAAACTGCACCGTGGCATCCCCCACCGACATGGCGTTATCGTCTTCCACTTCCTGCTCGAAGGCGATGAAACGCGCCAGTGACGCGGGCTCTTCGCTGAAAATAACCTCTTCACGCTCTCCCCTACGTACCGGCAGCGCGAGCACCACCTTTTCGTTGGTGAGATTGTCGGGAATTTTCAGCGGGGCTGGGCCATTGCGCCCATTGCGAACCTGGAAAAACGTACCGTCGGGTAGCACACCGCTGGCATAGCTCAGGGCAATGCAGCCCTGGCGAAGCATCGCTTCGTCCAGTTCAACATCGAGGAAGCCCCAAAGATACGATCGCTGCAGCGCACCCCATTCCCGAACGTGGTTGAGCAGATAACTTTCTGTCCGTTGAAAATGGTGTGGACGCAGGAACATGCCTTCGGTCCAGACGACCTTCTCTGCTTTGGTCATGATAGGTTTCCTGTTTTTAAGCGCGTTACTGGCTGATGACCCGGATGCCATTTATGTCGAGAAAGACATTGGCCTGGAGTTCATCGGATGACCATTTCCAGAACTGGTAGAGATGGTTTTCGCCCGGAACAGGCAGTGGGAGTGAGACACGCCATTTCTTTCCATCCAGCATCTGATATTCGGCCATAACACCGATATAGCGCGCCTCGGGTGAGCTTTGTCCGCTAAGGGTTTTCGAAAGCTGGCCCGGCATCAGGAAGAAAACATCGCTGTTCAGCAGATTCGCGCCAAGCGTGGCTGACGCGTTGTTCTGCAGGGAATAGAAGTCACTGGACATGAAATCCGCATCGGACTTCAACAGCAGCACTCTGACTTTAAGCGGCGCAGAATCATTGATTTGTGGATGAGCCTGAAACTGCAGATTGTAGCGGGAGGGGTCGCTGTGTGAAGACGACGAACAACCACTGACCAGGGCGAATATCACCGCGTAAAAGACGAACCACAGCTTATGAAAATTTTTATTATTCATAAAAATACGCTCAGAAAAGCCGTTTAGTTCAGGATCCAGGTACCGTTAGCGCTGTCTTTGCAGGCTTTGCTGTTACCATCGACATCGACACAGGTCGCTTTTTTACGCGCCTTAGGACGAATAGCCTGTTTACGCACGGTGGCTTCGTACTGATCGGCTTTGATTACCGCACGCATTGGAACGTAACCAATCAGCTGGTCTTGTCCTTCATCGGCAAGCGCCATCCAGTAGTGTTCAACCTGCCCCAGCACCACGTAGGTTTTACCGGTGACAAGCGTACTGACCACTTTCCCACCGAAATCAGGGCGGCTCATCAGGGAGGCCGGATACATGGCACGGTATGGCTCGTTAACCTGAGTGAACTCAGCAGGAGGCGTGATGGCATGACGGTGGGTTAAGGTGACGCCGTTGACCTGGCTGGTCACGATCGTATCGTCGGTGATCACAGGTTTCTGCGGCGCTTTACAGCCCGCCACCGCCATTACAAACAGAAGTGAAAACAATACGCGCATTTTCATATGCTTTTCCGTAGCGATATTTCGATGATGAGATAAAGGGGATGAAGTTTGACTTAAGTGCTATCGTTAAAATAGCCAGGATATTTTCGGGGCGTTACTATTATTCGGGCATAGCTACCGCACGAGCCCTTCAGAATAAGGCCCAGCGTCTTCCTGACATATTTTGACAAACGGTAAACAAGTTTACATGAGCTTGTCACCAATTCAATATTTCCTTCCTCACAACTGCTGCTTAATGAAGCACCCGACTCATTATAGGATTAATCTGAGAAAAAAAGCTTACTTTGCTGAATTTGTCTTATTATCACGCGTTCATCTAACACAAACCATTGATTAAGAAATGAAAAAATCAAAAGAGAACCATTGTCATTAACGCAATGCTGCTATTATCGCCACTACCATAATTAGTAGAATGGGGATTTTTTCAGGGGGAGTATGAATATATCTTCCATGAATTATTTGTTGCATTGATAGCGTATCTTTAATAGCGATGACTTTTCCGCCCTGAATTAAGACAATTCATAGACGATGAAAAAAATTAATTTTACGGCGCAAAATAACCTGGTGCCTTTAATCCTTTAGAGGCACGATTTACACCACCCGCAGTGAATTAACAGTTAAGCAGGACTACATCTTTATTCCCAGGCGCATTGTTCACTTTATCGCCTTCAGCATCGTCGGGTAAATATATTGCAGGTTCCCCTGCCCGCCTTTCGTTTGAAAATTTTACTGTCACTAACATTGTCGCCTTCACGCCACCTTGGTCAGGACACATTATCGACATGATAAAAATTAGTTATGATTTCTTTAATTTTTCTCAGCCGCATCATGCACGACCGGCGGTCTAACAGGGTAATCTGGAATGAATAACAAACGACGTGCCGTTCCCGGCATCAGACCTTACGACGGCCCTGCAGGCGGCTGGGGAGCATTAAAAGCGACGGCAATTGCCGTGCGAACACAGATGGATGCCCTGGAGGCTCCCGCCACGCTGTTGCGCACCAACCAGCCTGACGGCTTCGACTGCCCGGGCTGCGCGTGGCCAGACAAAGAGCATAAATCCACATTTCAGTTCTGCGAGAACGGGGCAAAAGCGGTCACCTGGGAAGCCACCAGCAAACGGGTGCCCCCTGAGTTCCTCGCTCATAACACCGTTACGTCGTTACTGGCAAAATCTGACTTTGAGCTGGAAGGATACGGGCGCCTGACCCATCCCCTGCGCTATGACCGGGCAAGTGACACCTTCCGCCCCGTTGAGTGGGAGGATGCCTTCGAACGCATCGGCGAGGTTCTGCGTGGGCTTGAACCAGACCAGGTGGAGTTTTATACCTCCGGCCGCGCCTCCAACGAAGCGGCCTGGCTGTTCCAGCTTTTTGCCCGTGAGTACGGAACCAATAATTTTCCCGACTGCTCCAACATGTGTCACAAAGCCACCAGCGTCGGTTTACCGCGCTCTATTGGTATCGGGAAAGGCACCGTCTCGCTGGACGATTTTGACAAGACGGAGCTGGTGATCTCCATCGGGCATAATCCCGGCACCAACCATCCGCGTATGATGGGCACTCTGCATGAACTGGCCCGCCCCGGCGTGCCGATCATCGTCCTGAACCCGCTGCGCGAGCGCGCGCTGGAACGGTTTGCCGATCCGCAGAGCGTGATTGAGATGGCGACCTACAGCTCTACCGACATCGCCTCTACCTACTTTCAGGTTAAAGCCGGGGGCGATGCCGCCGCGCTAAAAGGCATCGCCAAACACCTGCTGCAAATGGAAGCCGGGCGCGGCAACGTGCTCGACCACGCGTTTATCGCTGAACACACACAGGGCTTTGAAGACTTTGCGGCAGACATTGCGCAAACGAGCTGGGACGCTATTGAGCGCGAGTCCGGGCTGAGCCAGGCGGCGCTGAAACAGGTCGCCGATGCCTACGCGAAATCGAATGCCACCATCATTACCTACGGCATGGGCATTACGCAGCATAATAAAGGGACTTCCAACGTCCGCCTGATCGCCGATGTGCTGCTGCTGCGCGGCAATATAGGCAAGCCCGGTGCGGGGATCTGTCCGCTGCGCGGCCACTCTAACGTTCAGGGAAACCGTACCGTCGGGATAAGCGAGAAACCAACCCCGGCATTTCTGAACCGTCTTAAGGAGGTGTTTGGCTTTGAGCCGCCCTCTCACCATGGCCATGACGCAGTGCAGGCAACCCAGGCCATGATTGACGGTCGTGCCAGAGCGCTTATCTGCCTCGGCGGCAACTTCGCGGTGGCGATGCCCGATCACGAAAACGGCTTCCCGGCGATGAGTAAGCTGGATCTGAGCGTGCACGTTGGCACCAAGCTGAACCGTACGCATCTGCTGGTGGGTAAAGAGACCTTCATTCTCCCCTGCCTTGGCCGCACGGAACTGGATATGCAGGCCAGCGGACGTCAGTCCATTACCGTTGAAGATTCCATGTCGATGGTTCATGCCTCCTCAGGCAAGCTGAAACCCGCCTCTCCTCTGCTTCGCGCCGAACCGGCTATTGTGGCCGGCATGGCGAAAGCGACCCTGAAGACAACCCGCGTGGACTGGATGCACCTGGTTGCGGATTACGATCGCATTCGCGATCTGATTGAGCAAACCATTCCGGGCTTTGAGGACTATAACGCGCGGATCCGGGTACCCGGTGGATTCCGTATGCCGCTGCCGCCCACGAAACGTATCTGGCCGACGGCGACGGGCAAAGCGATGTTCTCGGTATTTGAAGGGGTCAATGAAGATGCCAGCGGTGAAGGCGATAACGTCCTGCGTCTGATCACGCTGCGCAGTCACGACCAGTACAACACCACGATTTACGCTCTCGACGACCGCTACCGGGGCGTCTTTGGCCGTCGCGACGTGCTGTTTATGAATGAAGCGGATATGGCGCAGTCAGGACTGGAGCACGGCGACCGGGTGGATATCGAAACCGCCCTGCCAGGCAGCGCTCAGCGTCTGGAGGATATCACTGTGGTGGCGTATGCCATCGCCCCGGGCTCGGTCGGGGCCTACTATCCTGAGGCTAACGTGCTGGTTCCGCTCGACTATCTGGATAAAGAGAGCGGCACGCCGTCGTATAAATCGGTGCCTGTCCGCCTCACCCTGCGCTCGAAAGAGATCCGTCCGCTGTAATCCCGGTTAACACAGACCAGGCCTCACGCGCCACGACGCTAAACCCGCCGATAAACAGCGCATCACACACGCCCCGGTATTCCGGGGCGCTCACCAGCGTGGTTAGCGCATCACGGATGGCATGAAGCGTTTCGGGGGTGGTGCCGGACGCAGTGATTAGCGGCAGTCCTGGCGTAAGGGGCGTCTGGTCAATCACAGTTAGCCCCGCCAGCAGGGTCGGTTCATGCCGCTGCAACAGCGCATACGTCACGCAGTCGATCGCCGCGATATCCCCTCCCCCACGTTTTACTTCGATCAGCGACTGGCGATGGCTGCCGCTAAAGATAACCTCTGAGAACCAGGCGTTTAACGCACGTGACGGCACGCGGTTGCGCAGCGCATTGTAGCCAGACTGGGAATCGGGCGCGTTACATACCACCCGCCGTTCGCGAAAATCAGCCAGCGTGCGGTGTTTATCCTCATCACGTACCACCAGAAAACTGCGGTAGTGAATGCCTTCGCAGCCCGGTACCCGATAGTGAAAACAGCCGACGACCTGCACCTCCGGCAGTTGTGTCATCAGCGGGTAGCCGCAGGTCTGGCTCAGAATAAGATTAGGCTGCTGCCAGTGTGTCAGCAGGTCAGGCTCAGGCCTGCCGGGAATAAGCTCCTCCACCGGGAGACCACGCGCCACCAGCAGACGCTGGACGGCCCGCCACAGGGCAAGAGTATCGGTACTATCCACCGCATACATCGGAAACGCCAGCCGGTTACTCATCTCCTTCCTCCTGTTGACGCCTTGGATGTACGGTGACGTCCACCGACGTTTTCCAGAACCGTCGCATCCATTCGCCATATCCTCTGACCAGAAACCCGTGGTTACGCTCCCGGTACGCCTGCTTGTTTTGCAGGTAGATCGTCTTAAGCCCGTACCAGGGCACGCCGGGTAAATCGTGATGTACTGAATGGTAGTTAAGATTTAAAAACAGCACGCGCCAGAACAAGCCTGCTTCGTTAATCACCGAACGCGCCAGCGGGTCGTCCGCCGCGCGATGTTCCAGAAAAGAGCGTACTTTTGTCAGCGCCAGCGCCGGGTAGCTTACCGCCAGCACAAACCAGAGCGGAGAGAAACCGTTGTGCATCATCCAGGTAAAAAGCAGCGCCAATAACGCCATATGCACAAGCCACATCACCATCGCCCGCAGTTGCAGATGGCGAAACGCCGCCACCGCGCTGCCCAGCGTCTGGAGAATATCCAGCAGCGGCGCCAGCAACAGTCGCCCGATAAAGGTGTTTCGGGCGTGGATCACCCGCTTCTGCCAGGACGACAATCGCGCCCAGCTCGCCTGCGTAAAGTAGTATGACTCCGGGTCATCCACCGGAATGGTGAGATGGTCGTGACGATGGTGGGCCAGATGAGAATCCCTGTACAGGCCATACGGATACCAGACCGCCAGCGGCAGCGTGCCAAAGAGCTGGTTCAGCCACACGAAACGCGTGGGATGGCCGTGGATCAATTCATGCTGAAGAGACATATACCAGGCGGTAAACCCAATCAGCAACATCGTGGCAGGCAGCAGACCGAGGATGTGCCAGAATGCCAGCGTCGAGAACCAGCCGCCATAAATGGTGGCGATCAACAGCCACGTGGGCAGTTCGGTTCGCCAGAGAAACCCCGAGGCGAGATGGTGAATTTGGTCGCGTTGCTGCGGATGTAAATAGAGGGAGCTTCGTTTACCCATTCCTTCAGAGCCGTTTCGCCAGAGATAATATGCTGACGATCCGGGATAACGCCTGAAATAACAAAGAACTTAAATCACTTTGCTTTGCCAGAAAGGCGCGTAGCGCCCGTTAACCCCCTTGCCCTCCGCTTGACTTATTTTGCAATAAAGGTACTTTTCAGGACATGAAGAAGATCCTGATTATTGTTCCTGACGGCGGCATGTTGTTTGAAGCCGCCGGCATCGCCGACATTCTGATGCAGGCCAACCGCCTGCACCCGGGAGGCCTTGCGCAGCCCTGCTATCGCATCATCATCGCCACGACCCAGCCGCACCAGGTGATCCACGGCCAGTCTGGTCTCAATCTGCTGGCAGATTATCGCCTGCCGGAGCTGGATCCCCGTGAGCCGCTTGATACCATCATCATTACCGGGCGCGGCATGAACGAGCAGGAGAGCACCGCCGTGGTGGACTGGCTGCATCTTGCAGCCCCCCATGCGCGGCGGATCGCCTCCATTTGCGGTGGCGCAATGCTGCTGGCCCAGACCGGTTTGCTTGACGGCCGTCGGGCAACCACCCACTGGCGGCTGCTGGAAACCATGCAAGCGCAGTACCCCACCATCCGTGTTGAGGGAGGACCGCTCTATATTCAGGATGGCCCCATCTGGACCTCCGGTGGCGTGAGCTCCGGCTTTGATCTGACCCTGGCGCTGGTGGAAGACGATTATGGCTTCAGCCTCGCGCGCGACGTGGCGCAGGATATGGTGATGTATCTGCGCCGCCCGGGAGGACAGCTACAGTTCAGCCGCTATAACCTGTCGCAGTCCGGCTCCTCCGGCCCCATCAGCGAGCTGCAAACCTGGATCCTGCAAAACCTGACGGCCGATCTGTGCGTCGAAAAGCTGGCGGAAAAAGTAGCCATGAGCCCGCGCAATTTCACCCGGGTATTCACCCGCGACACGGGGGCGTCTCCGGCACGCTATGTGACCGAAGCGCGCCTTGCCGCAGCCCGACAGTTGCTTGAACAGACCGACGATCCGCTGTCCGTTATCGCCGAGAAAAGCGGATTTGGCACCAGCATCAACCTGCGTCGCGTATTTGAAAAACAACTTCACCTCACACCCGGTGAATACCGTCAGCGTTTTCACTGCCGTAAAATGGCGTAATGTGATCCTTTTTTGTCGTTTACGCCATCCGGCCTGAAGCCTACAGTGACTCCAGACAACAGAGATAAGGAGTGCATTATGGTTAAGGTCGGCATTAACGGTTTCGGCCGTATCGGACGTAATTTCCTGCGCGCGGCGCTGGGCAATCCGGACCTGCAGATTGTGGCGATTAACGATCTGACGGACAGCAAAACCCTCGCCCATTTGCTTAAGCATGATTCCCTGCTCGGCACGCTACCGGCCCCCGTTGAAGCGGCGGACGGCGCGCTGCAGGTTGACGGCCAGCGCATTACCGTCTTTAGCGAACGCGATCCGGCGAATATTCCCTGGCGCGATGCGGACGTTGACGTGGTGATTGAAGCGACCGGTTTCTTCACCGAGCGCGAAAAAGCGCTGGTGCATATCACCCACGGTGGGGCGAAGCGCGTCATCATCTCCGCGCCGGGTAAAAATGACGATCTGACGGTGGTGATGGGCGTTAACCACGAGCAGTACGATCCGGCTAAGCACGTGGTAGTGAGCAACGGGAGTTGCACCACGAACGGCCTGGCCCCGGCCGCTCAGGTCCTGCATCAGCAGTTTGGTATTGAGCATGGCCTGATGAACACCACGCACGCTTATACCAACAGTCAGGCGCTACACGACCAGCCGGAAAAAGATCTGCGCGGCGCACGTGCAGCAGCCCTGTCGATTGTGCCGTACTCCAGCGGTGCCGCGAAGGCACTGGGGAAAGTCATTCCGTCTCTGGACGGCAAGCTGACCGGCTATTCCCTGCGCGTACCGGTTCCGGTGGTCTCGATTGTGGACTTAACGGTAACGCTGAGCCGTGACGTTACGGCCGAAGAGGTGAACGATGCGTTCCGCAAAGCCGCGGCCAGCGGGCCATTGAAAGGCATTCTGGGATACAGCGATGAACCGCTGGTCTCCAGCGATTATCAGGGCGACCCGCGCTCTTCGATTATTGACGGTCTCTCCACCCTGGTGATTGGTGGTCGGATGGTGAAAATTCTGGCGTGGTATGACAACGAGTGGGGCTTCTCTAACCGCCTGGTGGATCTGGCGGTACTGATGGATAAGAAAGGGTTGTAAGGTTTAAGCCGGGTGGCGCTTGCGCTTACCCGGCTAATAATTCACTCCGCTTTAACCTTCACGCCCATCAACACAATCACCATCGCCGTTACCAGCAGGAAACCGCTTCCGGCAAAGACGCCGCTGGCGCCGTTGAGGTCAAATACCGCCCCGCCCACGGCCGCACCGGCGCTGATTGCCAGCTGGATAGAGGCCACCAGCAAACCACCTGCGCTTTCGGCTTCATCTGGCACCGTCGTGGCAAGCCAGGTTGACCAGCCCACCGGAACCAGACCAAACGCAAAGCCCCACATCGCCACCAGTAATCCATCCAGTATCGCCAGATGACCAAACGCCACCATGGTGAGTGCCAGCACGCCCATGGCGAACGGTACCAGCGCCAGCGTCAGGCGCAGATTACGCGCCAGCAGATGTCCGGCTACGGAGGTACCGATAAAGTTGGCAATCCCAAAGCCCAGCAGGATCAGCGAGATGCTCTCCACGCTTGCCTGCCCCACCGTTTCAAGGAACGGACGCAGATAGGTAAAGAAGGCAAAATGACCGCTGAAGATCAGAATGGTCGCCAGCATTCCACCGATCATTCCCGGACGACGCAGCACGCGGAACAGTGTGCCCAGGCTGCCGCTGCTCTCCGGCTTCATTGACGGCAGTACCCAGAGCTGCCACAGCAACGCCAGCATGCTCGGCAGAATGCAGAGGATAAAGACGTTACGCCAGCCAATCAGGCTGCCAAGATAGCTGCCCAGCGGGGCCGCGACCACCGTGGCGATCGACACGCTGGAGAAGATCACCGCCAGCGCTTTCGGCACTTTATCGGCAGGCACCAGACGCATCGCCGTGGCGGTCGACATCGCCCAGAATCCCCCGATGGCAATCCCTAACAGCAGGCGTCCCATCAGCAGTACGTGCAGCGTGGGTGCAAAAGCCACCAGCAGGCTGGAGACGATTTGCAGCACCGAGAAAAACATCAGTACCCAGCGACGGTCGATACTTTTGGTCGCCGGGGTGATCAGCAATCCGGTGACCAGCGCGACCAGCGCGGTGGCGGTCACCGCCTGCCCAGCCATCCCCTCCGTTACGCCCAGGCTTGCGGCCATGGGCGTTAACAAACTGGCGGGCAGGAACTCCGCCGTGATCAAACCAAACACCCCCAGTCCCAGTGAATAGACGGCCCGCCAGGCGGGTTTTGCAGGCACAACAGCCTCTCTCGCCGCGACACATGAACTCATCTGTTGATCTCCCGTTATGAAAATGTGACAACTGTCGCAAAAGGATAGAGTGTTCACCCTGGACGATCTATGACATATAATCTCCACTTATTGATTATTCGTCCGGAGTTTTGCCATGACCGCTCAGTCCCCCGATCTGATTAGCGAGCTGTTGCGCGGAATGCGCCTGTCGGGCGTGAAATACCGCCGCATTGAAGCCAGCGCGCCTTTCGGCGTGGCGTTCCACCAGGCACCGGGCAAAGCACAGTTTCATTTTGTCAGCCGCGGCAGCGCCCTGCTGCGTATGGAGAGTGGCGCAACGTTCACCTTAAGCGGCGGCGATGCCCTTTTTATTCCGAACGGTAATGCGCACGCCCTGCTGTCTGACGAGAAAGCAACCATCACGCCGGTTAGCGCGTTTCCCAGCGAGCCTATCTGCGGCTCGGTCTGCGCCATCACCTGCGAACCCTGCCCGGACAGCGAGAACACCGTGATTTTCAGCGGATGCATGGACTTTGAACTGGGCGGAATGCAGCCGCTAATTAAAGCGATGCCGGAGGTGATGATGGTGAGCCGGTTGATGTCCACCTGGCCGGAGATCCACCCGCTGCTGGCGGCGATGGAGCGCGAATCCATGACGCGTCAGGCCGGATTCGCCGGGATCCTCGCACGGCTGGCGGACGTGGTGGCGGCGCTAATCGTGCGGGGCTGGGTTGAAGGAGGCTGCGGAAAAGCCACCGGCTGGGTGCAGGTACTGCGTGACCCGCGTCTGAGCCGGGCCATTTACGCCATGCACCAGCAGCCAGGTCTGAACTGGAGCGTGGCGGATCTGGCAAAAGAGGCTGGCACCTCCCGCTCGGTGTTTGCGGAACGTTTTCTCGCCGCGACGGGCACCACCCCGGCGAAATACCTCAGCGAATTGAGGATGCGCCTGGCCATTCAGTACATTCGCCATGAAAATCAGCCTATTGAAACGGTCGCGCTGCGCCTGGGGTACGGATCCCTTGCGGCGTTTAGCCGGGCGTTCAAGCGAATTATCGGCCATGCGCCGGGCACGCTGCGGGAGACCAGCCAGACCCCGGAAGAGGCCTGACTGGCGCAGGACATCAGAAGTAGTATTTGAAGCGCACGCGCCCGCCATAGCGATCGTCGTTACGGTCATCGCCGTCATTCGGATGTGCTTCAACCCACGAAGCATACGCGCCAAGATAGATATTGAAATTCTTCATCTTCATGACGTTCGGGATCAGGTACGACGCATGTATGGTGTGAATATCATAATCACCGGGATCGGTCACCCAGCAGTCGCCATCACAATCCGCATTAAAGTTGGCGGTGTTGAAATTATCGATCTGGTTATGCGCGTAGATATAGCCCAGCTCAACATTGCGCCATAAGGCATTCACGCCCGCGGTGAAATCCGTCTCGTCGGTAGCATCCATGTAGGCGGTATTCAGGTTCGCCACGATACCGTCATCCGGATCGGTTTTTTGCCCGTTCCAGGTCATGGTAAAGCCATAGCCGGTGCGGTCAGACTGGTCGACCCATCTTCCGGACGCATCGTGGTAGCCGTAGGCATTGTTGACGAGGTTGCTCTCCATCGCGATGGCGGTCGAGAAGTTTCCTTCCTGCCAGGCAATCACCGGACGGACGTAGGCGACGTTTTTATCGTTATCCAGGTCCATGCCATGATACTGCTGGTCAACAAACAGCGAGCTGCCGTCTTCCAGCAGCGTGTTAACCTCGAGATACCAGTTGCCCAGGGTTTTACTCAGCAGGAAGTTACCGCCGCTGTCGCTACGCCCCCGCCCCTCTTTCATCATATAGATATAGCCGTAACCATCGCCGTAGAGATCGTTAGCGGTGTTGCCGGAATATTCAACGAAGGTATCCTGGTTTAGCGGGAACATGTCATAGGCTTCAAAGCGGCCAACTTTTACCTTCCAGTCGTTTTCCGTGCCAAAGAAGAAGACCGCGTCATCCAGGTTCATTTTGCCCGTTAAGTCCGCCAGCGGCTGTACGGAGAAACCGGCAAAATTGCCGTTTTCCATTCGCTTATAGCCGTCAAACCCCAGCAGCAAACGCCCGTTAATATCCCAGCGTTCATGGTTACCGGGTGCCCAGTCTTTATTGGCTGTCGTTTTCATGGACGTTAAACTGCCGGTCTTGCTGGCCGCATCCATATTAAATTCAACGTCACCATAAAATTTAATATCACCGTAGCCGGATAACGTAAGCTTAGGTGCCGTTTGCGCTGTCGCAGGCTCTGTGGATTCAACCACCACAGGATTTGCAGCTACCACGGGATGCTGCTGTTGCTCAAGAACCTGAATTTGTGCTTCTGCCTTTGCAGCCCTTGTTTCGGCCTTTTCGAGGCGCGCCTCCAGTTGCGCCAGTTTATCTTCCAGACGTTGGGTATCATTTGCTGCCATTGCTGCGGTAGAACAAAACGCACTGACGAGCAGTGCAAGGTATTTCACTTTCATCGACTCCATCCTCGTGAGTTAATCATTATTTCCTGACGGACACAGAGAACCTCACCGATAATTCAAATGAATTATCGGCTTACTGCTTCAACTATTAAGAGTTAGCGAATTCGCCTTTGTTTAAATCACTCACCACGCCATTCATGACGTTTTCAGTTAATTTATAAAATTTGATCGAGAATGCGGTGAGTAAATAAAAGAGTGAAGGGATTAACGTGAACAATAAAATAACGCCCTGAATGGCGGATTCTGACTGTACGGTACTGTTCGACTGGTAATTAAACCAGGCCAGCACCCAACCCAGAATAGCACCACCGACGGCGACACCCAACTTAATCACGAAAATATTGGCCGCAACATTCATACCTGTAATACGACGTTGGGTTTTCCATTCACCGTAATTATTTGCATCAGTGATCATTGACCACTGCAACGCGCCGTTACCGCCCTGGACAATCTGAATGAGCACATGGGCAATCAGTGGAATGACCCAGAACTCCAGCGGCAGCCAGAAGCAGGCCACGCCTAACGCAGCATTGAGAATATTGATCCAGAACGAGAGTTTAACCTTGCAAAAACGGGTCCCGAACGGCTGCGCCAGAACCGAACCAAACATCGAGGCCAGCATCCCACCCAACATAAAGAACGAGATGACGTCAGCCCCCTTGTTGAGAACAGTGTTCACGTAATAGACCACTGCACCACCGCGGATCACCACCGCCACCAGCATCATAAAGTTGTAGATCGAGAGAATGCGCCACTGATCGTTACGAAAGAGGATTTTAACGTCCCGGGCAATGTTCAGATTCTCCTCTTTGATCGGCTGGACGCGCTCTTTGGTGGTGACAAAACAAATGATAAACATCACGCAGCCGATTGCGCCAAAAAGCGCCATCGCCACCTGGATGCCGGTCGCCCTGTCGCCGGGGTAGAGATAGTCCGCCAGGGGCAGAATCAACGCGGTGCCGAGCGCCCCGCCAATTGGCGTAATGGCAAAGCGCCAGGACTGCAACGAGAGGTTTTCACGCGGATCGGACGTTAGCGCCGCCCCCAAAGAACAATACGGGATATTTATGGCTGTATACATCAGGGTCATAAATATATACGCGCCAACGGCATAATAAATTTTCCCGGTTTCAGAAAAATCAGGTATGGAATATACCAGCACGCAGCTCACCGCAAAAGGAACGCATATCGCCAGCAGCCAGGGACGAAAACGTCCCCAGCGTGTGGATGTTGCATCGGCAATCGCTCCCATAACGGGGTCGGTAATGGCATCTAATAAGCGGACCAAAAGAAACATGGTTCCCATTACGGCCGGGGGTAAGCCATAAATATCCGTATAGTAATACGCCAGAATGGCGACCGAAGAGTCAAAAACAATATGACTCGCGGCATCTCCAAGGCTGTAGCCTATTTTTTCCCGGACCGGAATTTTTTCACTCACTGACATCACGTTACTCCTTATTGATGAAACCGGTTTCTGCTTTGGCAATAATTTCGCCTGAGCGCAACGAGGCGATCCATTATGTTTTTTCACCATGAAGTTATGTTTTTTGCTTTATGTGATCGGGATAATTAAAAGAAAGCCTTTATCCGGAAAATTATGCGTAACGGATCGCAATTTATTTTCTCGCCTACAGCCATTCACAATATCAATATTTCAGCCGCGCCACCGGGGCATTAAACGCAACGGTAAATTGTCTGGATTTGTGCAAAGTGCGATGTTCGACACGCGAAGCGCGGAATATTCGACTAAGGTTTTCTGGTGAATGATTACAGCGTGACCGCTGCTCAGCGAAATAAGGAGAAGCACCGATGATAACACCTCAAAAGCTGCGCCCTCGCCTCTTACCTCTGGTTCTGGGCAGTGCGCTGCTCGCGGTTGCCGCGACAGGCAACGCGGAAGAGATGAACTCTGGCCAGACAAATTCACCGGATATCTTGCTCGGCCCTCTCTTCAACGATGTCCAGAGCGCCAAACTCTTCCCCGATCAAAAAACCTTTGCCGATGCCGTACCGAAAAGCGATCCCCTGACGATCCTGGCCGACTACCGCATGCAGCGTCGTCAGTCCGGGTTTGATTTACGCCATTTTGTTGATATGAACTTCACGCTTCCCGCGGAAGGGGAAAAATATGTTCCTCCTGCGGGGCAGAGCCTGCGTGAGCATATTGACGGGCTGTGGCCTGTGCTGACGCGTACCACCGATAAAGCCAGTAACAAATGGGATTCACTCCTGCCCTTACCAAAATCCTACGTTGTGCCGGGCGGGCGTTTCCGCGAGGTCTACTACTGGGACAGCTATTTCACCATGTTAGGGCTGGCGGAAAGCGGCCACTGGGACAAAATCAGCGATATGGTGGACAACTTTGCCTACGAACTGGATACATGGGGGCACATTCCGAACGGCAACCGCAGTTACTATCTGAGCCGCTCCCAGCCGCCATTTTTCTCGCTGATGGTGGAACTGCTGGCCACGCACGACAGCGAGGCGCTGAAGAAATACCGTCCGCAGATGGAAAAGGAGTACGCCTACTGGATGGAGGGCGCAGATGCGCTGCAGGCCGGAGAGGCCAACAAACGCGTGGTGAAGCTGGAGGATGGCTCGCTGCTCAACCGCTACTGGGATGACCGCGACACGCCGCGTCCGGAGTCGTGGCTTGACGATATCACCACCGCCAAAAGCAACCCTAACCGCCCGGCAACCGAAATCTACCGCGATTTGCGCTCTGCGGCGGCCTCAGGCTGGGACTTCAGTTCCCGCTGGATGGACGATCCGCAAAAGCTGGGCACCATCCGCACCACCAGTATTGTGCCGGTGGATCTGAACGCCCTGATGTTCAAGATGGAAAAACTGCTCGCCCGGGCAAGCCAGGAGAGCGGCGATGCCGCCAGCGCGAGCAAATATGAAGCCCTGGCCACGGCGCGCCAGAAGGCGATGGAGAAGTATCTGTGGAACGATAAAGAGGGATGGTATGCGGATTACGACCTGAAGAGTAAGAAGGTGCGTAATCAGCTCACGGCTGCAGCCCTCTTCCCGCTGTATGTGAAGGCCGCGGCACAGGATCGCGCGGATAAAGTGGCTGTAGCGACGTCCTCACGTCTGCTGAAACCGGGCGGCATCACCACCACCACCGTGAACAGCGGCCAGCAGTGGGACGCCCCCAATGGCTGGGCGCCATTGCAGTGGGTAGCAACGGAAGGGTTGCAGAATTATGGACAGGACAAGGTCGCGATGGATGTCACCTGGCGCTTCCTGAAAAATGTTCAGCATACCTACGATCGCGAGCAGAAACTGGTGGAGAAATATGATGTCTCCTCCACCGGTACGGGCGGCGGCGGCGGTGAGTATCCGCTACAGGATGGATTCGGCTGGAGCAACGGCGTGACGCTGAAGATGCTGGATCTGGTCTGTCCGAAAGAGAAACCGTGTGACAGCGTGCCGCAGAATCAGCCTGCGGCGAATGATGAGGCTGCGCCGGTGAAAAGTACGGCGCAGTAAGTGAACAATGCCGGGGGGCGCTAACGCCTACCCGGCCTGCATTCCCTGCGGGAGAGGGAAACGATAATCAGAAGCTGTAGCTCGCCCCCAACTGATACGTCCGGTCACGCCCAATCCAGCAGTTTGTCGCGTCGTAGCAGGTCAGCGTCTCTTTGTTGGTGATGTTTTGCGCGCTGGCTTTCAGCGTTAATCCCTCCAGCGACGGCAGGATTTCCCCCATACGATAGGAGGCCGCCAGATCGTACTGCATGGTGCCGCCCAGTTTGCCCGCATCGTTGTTCGGTGAAATTTCCATGGGTCCGGTGTAGCGCGCCCCTGCCCCCAGCATCAGCCCTCTCAGCGGCGTGTTGTCAAAGGTGTAATCCCCCCACAGGTTGAACGCGTTCTCCGGCACCTGCGTTGGCCGTTTGCCCTGGTATTTGTCATCTTCGGTATTGATCAGATGGGTGTAGGCATAGTTGGCAATCAGGGTCACGTTATCCGCTGGGCGGCTGACGATTGAGAGCTCAGCCCCTTTAGATTCCACTTCTCCGGTCTGGCTGTAATTCAGGAAGCCCGGATCGGAGGTGACGACATTTTTCTGACGGATATTAAATACCGAGGCGGTAAAGGTTGTGGCGTAATCCGCCAGCAGGTATTTGACCCCGCCTTCCACCTGCTTGCTGGTGGTTGGCTTCACATCTTTAGCCGTGAGCGTACCCTGCGGCGACACCGGGGCAAACCCTTCGGAGTAGCTGATGAACGGTGACAGCCCATTCTCAAACGCGTAAAGCGCGCCCAGACGTTTGGTCACGCGGTCCTGCGAGACCCACGCCTTGTCGCCATTCTGCATATAGTTGGTGGTTACCGAGCGGTAATCGTCATAACGCAGGCTGGCCAGCAGATTTAAACCGCCAAACTCCACCTGATCCTGCAGGTAATAGCCGTTTTGCTGATAGCTCAGACGATTTTTCTGCCCCGTATACAACCCGAGATCGCGTTCATTGATCTGCGAATAGTCAGGATTTCGCATATCGATGCCAGGCGTTGTTGAGGCATAACGGTAGTAGAAGTGAGAGTCCATCTTTTGATAGTCAAACCCGGCCAACAGGTGGTGTTTCCACTCTCCCAGCGCCACGGTTTTGGTTACCTGGTTATCGATGTTGAAGCTCTTCAGATCTTCATCCGTGGTGTAAGCAAACCGGTTAAGCTGGTAGACCGCGCTCCCCGTCCCCGTGGCATAAACGCTGCGCTGGTGGGTGTCGACATCAAAGTACCGTGCCTTCTGGTTAAAGCCCCAGCCACTGTCAAACTCATGTTCAAAGCTGTAGCCGAGCATCCACTGACGCTGTTTGAAACCGCTCCACTCATCCCCGGCATAATCCCGGCGGTCGGCATATTTCGAGCGCAGATATGCAAGCGGCAACGGGTTGGATGGAGACAGGCTCGGGGAGTTTTGCGCCAGTGCATCAACCGTAAGGCGCGTTTTGCTGTCCGGCTCCCATGTCACGGACGGGGCAACCAGATAATTTTCATAGCGCGTGGTATGGGGCTGATCGTCATTTTCCGTGGCTTTGCCCAGCAGTCGGTAGTTCCAGTCGCTGTCGGCAATTTGTCCGGTCGAGTCGAGATAACCCTCCTTCAGATTGCGATTGCCGGTGTTGAAACCCAACTCGGTATGGGCGGTTTTTTGTGGCTTTTTACCCTGAATATTCACCAGCCCCCCCGGGGAGCCACCGCCGTAGAGCACAGAAGATGGCCCTTTGAGGATATCAACGCTTTCAATCAGCAGTGGATCGATGCGCGCTTTGGTATTTCCGGTGACGTTATACGGCAGTTGCAGTCCGTTGTAGAACTCCTGGTCAACGGAAAAACCACGGATTTTATATTCGCTCATGTAGGTGGTATTGCCACGCAGCTCTGTCGAAACGCCCGGAACATAGCGCAGGATTTCGTTCACGGAGTTGGCATGGCGTTGCGCGATCTGCTGCGCAGAGACGGTATCGATCACCTGCGGCGTTTTACTTTCGGCAACGGCCGATTTGGTTGCGCTGTTTGTCCATGCGGGGAGAACGCTACCCTGCTCAGAACCGGTGACAAGAATGGTGGATTCTTCAGCAAATGCCTGTGCCTGTAATGCCAGCGTCACGGCTCCTGCCAACGCGCATACTGCAAAACGTGAGGTGTTCATAATGTCGTCTTGTGATTATATGTAACTAGGAACGACAATTATTATCATTTCGATTAGCAAATCAATATCACGACAAAAAAAACGGCCCTGTCGCGAGAGCCGTTTTATGTCATCTATGCCCGTCGGAGCAACCTGAATATGCCCAGGACAACAATGGCGCCCACCACAGCCACAAGGAAACTGTGCAGGTCGAATCCACTGATGTCGCCCCCAAAGCCAAACATGGTCGCCAGCCAGCCGCCGACAACCGCACCAACAACCCCAAGAACACAGGTCAATATAAAGCCGCCGCCATCATTTCCCGGCATGATGAGTTTAGCGATAGCCCCGGCAATAAGACCAAAGATGATCCACGCGATAATACCCATAGCGATGCCCTCTTGCAGGTTTAACGCATGCGCAGAAAACCCTCCGCGCAGGTAACGTAAGTATAGGTCATCACGGTAAAACCGATTTCATCTCACCGACTTAACTTCTCTGTACTGCGAAAAAAACTCACCGGTTTGTATTAAGTTTCGTTTCACGCTGCCGATAACGCAGAGACAGTCTGTCATTTATCAAGGAGCCATCCGGCGTGAGTAATTACAGTGAGCAGTTCCTGAAGCAAAATCCGCTGGCTGTATTAGGGGTATTGCGCGACCTGCAAAAAGGCGAGGTGCCGCTGCGCATCAGCTGGTCAAACAATCAGTTCATCAGCAAGATCCTGGATGCTTCTGCAGAGAGGCTGGTCATTGACCTGGGCAGCCAGGAGCATGAAAACCGCGCCGCGCTGCGGGCGGAGAAAATCTCGGTGATGGCAGAAACGCACGGCGCAAAAGTGGAATTTGTCCTGCCGCGCCTGGAGTTGAGCGAATACGGTGGTCTTCCGGCGTTTGTCACCCCGCTGCCGGCCAACCTCTGGTTTGTTCAGCGCCGTGAATATTTTCGTATCAGTGCCCCGCTTCATCCTGCCTATTTTGGTAAGGCCAAAATGCCGGACAAAAAAGAGATCCGCTTTCGCCTTTTTGACCTCTCCCTGGGCGGCATGGGTGCGCTGATGGATACGCCAAAGCCTGACGGACTGGTAGAAGGCATGCGATTTACCCAAATCGAACTGGATATGGGAGGCTGGGGGCGTTTTTACTTTGATGCGCAGCTGATCGCCATCAGCGAGCGTAAGGTGGTCGACAGCAAAAATGAAACGATCGTCACGCCGCGTCTGAGCTTCCGCTTCCTGAACGTCGGGCCGAGCGCAGAGCGTGAACTGCAGCGGATTATCTATTCTCTGGAGCGAGAGGCGCGGGAGCGGGCGAATAAAGTGTTGTGACAGGAGCCGGGCAGCACACAGGCCGCCCGACAACGGCATTACATGGCATCCATTGCTTTCTGAACTTTCCAGATATAACGCGGAGCCTGTGGTGCCGGATGATTTTTCACCACGTGTTCAAAGAACTCGTCTTTGTCCATGTCGTTGATCTCTTCTATCGCCTCTTTACGGTCCGATGAGAACGTCCTGAGCAGCGCACCCGCACCGTTCACGTAAGAGACCACCAGCGCATACTGCATCACTTCAGGATCCTCGATTCCCTTCAGCACGCCGTGTTCCAGAATGCTCAAATAGGCCGTGCCCATGGAGATGTTGCGTTCCGGGTTTTTCAGCTCGCTGGTTGACGGCTGACCACGCCAGCCCATATAGCGGTAGACCTCTCTCCCTGCGGTTGAGGCCTTAAGCTGCATCAGCCCCACGGCGTTAGATTTGCTGACAAGCGTTGGGTTACCGCCGGATTCCACGGCAATGATCGCCGTGATCAGTCGCGGGCTGACGCCCCAGACCTTGCCTGCCTGTTCACTGATCGGCATCCACTGCATGGCCCGTTTTACTGGCACTTCCGGGTTCCATGCCGGGTTTTGATAGTCATGTTTTGAACTACAGCCAGCCAGCAACACAATCAAAAAAGCAAACCATCTCAATTTCACGTCATCTATCCTTATAGCCGGTCATCGCCCTTGAAGCAGGCAACGTATAAGCGGCATGATATAGACAATTAGATTCTCATTCAGCAAGGAATTGCCATGTCTCAGTTTCATCTTATCGCGCCGTCCGGGTACTGCATCAACCAGGAGGCGGCACAGCGGGGCGTTGAGCGCTTACTGGAACTCGGTTACCCGGTAGAAAATCAGACAATTATCCCCCGCCGCCAGCAGCGTTTTGCCGGTACGGAAGCGCAAAGGCTGAATGATATCAACAGCCTGGTGAACCTGCAGGGTGAGAACAATATCGTGCTGGCGGTGCGCGGCGGCTATGGTGCGAGCCGGTTGCTGGAGAGTATTGACTGGCAAGGGCTGGCAAAGCGTCAGCAGCAGGATCCGCTGCTTATCTGCGGCCACAGCGACTTTACCGTAATCCAGCTGGGGTTGCTCGCGCTGCATAACGTGGTGACCTTCAGCGGCCCGATGCTGGCCGGAAATTTCGGGGCACCCGAGCTTGATCCATTTACGGTGGAACACTTCTGGCGCGCCCTGAAAAACCCGACCTACAGCGTTGAGTGGCAGGGCAACGGGCCGCACTGGTCGTGTGAAGGACAACTCTGGGGCGGAAATCTGGCAATGCTGGTGTCGCTCATCGGGACGCCATGGCTGCCGCAAATTGACGGCGGCATTCTGGTGCTGGAAGATATCAATGAACATCCGTTCCGCGTCGAGCGCATGTTATTGCAGCTGTATTACGCCGGTATTCTGGAACGTCAATCCGCGGTTATTCTTGGCAGTTTTACCGGTGCCGCGCCGAATGACTATGACGCAGGATACTCGCTGGAAACGATGGTCGATTTCATCCGCTCACGCCTTGATATTCCTGTTATTACCGGGCTGGACTTCGGCCACGAGCAGCAAACCGTCACCCTGGCGTTAGGCGCGCAGGCCATCCTGAAGCATGATGAAACGGGCAGTCGGTTAACGATTGGGGGTCATCCGGTCTTAAAGGCATAAAAAAGCCGTTTATCCCCCTCAATAAACCGCTGTTTCCGTCGTTAATATGTTAGGGTTTTAGTAACAGCATTAACATTGAGGTGGGAGTAAGACAACATTGGATGCCACAGCGATAATCAGTCTTTTCATTCTGGGTTCTGTGCTCGTAACCTGTAGTATTTTATTAAGTTCATTTTCATCGCGTCTCGGCATACCTATTCTTGTTATTTTCCTTGCCATCGGCATGCTGGCGGGTGTCGATGGTATCGGCGGTATTCCTTTCGATAACTACCCTTTCGCTTACATGATCAGTAACCTTGCGCTGGCGGTGATCCTGCTCGACGGCGGGATGCGCACCCAGGCGAGCTCATTTCGCGTGGCGCTGGGGCCCGCCCTGTCGCTGGCGACGGTCGGGGTGTTAATTACCTCCGGTCTGACCGGCATGATGGCGGCGTGGCTGTTCCATCTCGATCTGATGGAAGGTTTACTGATTGGCGCGATTGTCGGCTCAACCGACGCGGCGGCGGTGTTTTCCCTGCTGGGGGGCAAAGGGTTGAACGAACGCGTCGGGTCCACGCTTGAGATTGAATCCGGCAGTAACGATCCGATGGCAGTATTTCTCACCATCACGCTGATAGAGATGATCCAGCAGCATGAAACGGGCTTAAGCTGGATGTTTGTCCTGCATATCCTGCAGCAGTTCGGCCTGGGGATTGCGCTCGGCCTGGCCGGGGGTTACCTGCTTCAGCAGACGATCAACCGGATATCGCTGCCTTCGGGGCTCTACCCGCTGCTTGCCCTGAGCGGCGGCATTCTGATTTTTGCCGTCACCACTGCGCTGAACGGCAGCGGGATCCTCGCGGTTTATCTCTGCGGCTTCCTGCTGGGCAATCGCCCTATTCGCAACCGTCACGCCATTTTGCAGAACTTCGACGGGCTGGCCTGGCTGGCGCAAATCGGGATGTTCCTCGTGCTGGGCCTGCTGGTGACGCCGTCAGACCTGCTGCCGATTGCCGTTCCGGCGCTGATTTTATCGGCGTGGATGATCTTCTTCGCACGCCCTCTGTCGGTGTTTGCCGGTCTGCTGCCGTTTCGCGGCTTCAACCTGCGCGAACGGGTCTTTATCAGCTGGGTGGGGCTGCGCGGCGCGGTGCCCATTATCCTGGCTGTCTTCCCGATGATGGCCGGACTGGATAACGCGCGGCTGTTCTTTAACGTCGCCTTCTTCGTGGTGCTGATCTCGCTGCTGTTCCAGGGAACCTCGCTCGGGTGGGCAGCGAAAAAAGCCAAAGTGGTGGTTCCTCCTGTGGGCTGGCCGGTTTCCCGCGTGGGGCTGGATATTCACCCGGAAAACCCGTGGGAACAGTTTGTTTACCAGCTCAGCGCCGATAAATGGTGCGTGGGGGCATCGCTGCGCGATTTGCACATGCCTGCGGAAACGCGAATTGCCGCCCTGTTCCGCGATAATGTCCTGCTGCACCCAACCGGCAGCACCCGGCTACGCGAAGGCGATATTCTGTGTGTGATTGGCCGCGAGCGGGACCTGCCCGCCCTGGGTAAACTGTTCAGCCAGTCGCCTCCGGTGGCGCTGGATCAGCGTTTCTTCGGCGATTTTATTCTGGAAGCCAGCGCCAGGTTTGCGGATGTGGCCCTGATTTATGGGCTGGATGAAGGTGCTGAAGGCGACGATAACCAGCAAACGCTGGGCGAAATTATCCAGCAGCGCCTTGGTGCGGCCCCGGTTGTGGGTGACCAGGTGGAGTTTGCCGGGATGATCTGGACCGTAGCAGAGAAAGAAGATAACGCAGTGCGGAAAGTCGGTTTGCGGCCGATGGAAGAGGACGTGGAGTAGTGGTTTTTTGCCGGGTGGC
Organism: Enterobacter cloacae subsp. cloacae ATCC 13047; assembly: GCF_000025565.1. NCBI lineage: Bacteria > Pseudomonadati > Pseudomonadota > Gammaproteobacteria > Enterobacterales > Enterobacteriaceae > Enterobacter > Enterobacter cloacae. The sequence continues at coordinate 1,530,170 of NC_014121.1, read as the reverse complement.
GCTGACGCTTACCCGGCACACAGACACGTTACACCGTCACAACCGGCACTCTTGGGGCTAGCGCGCACATCAGTTCATACCCTACCGTCCCCGCCGCGGCAGCCACGTCATCAATTTTGACTTCGTTACCCCACAGCTCGACCGGGGAACCAATGCCCGCCTGCGGACATGGCGTGAGATCAACGGCCAGCATATCCATGGAGACGGTACCCACCGTTCCCGTACGCACCCCGTCTACCCAGACTGGCGTACCGCTCGGCGCGATACGCGGGTAGCCGTCAGCATAACCGCCCGCCACAATACCAATCCGTTGCTCGCCCGTCGCCCGGTAACGGCTGCCGTAGCCCACCGTATCGCCGGCCTTCAGCGTCTGTACACCGATGATTTCGCTGCGCAGGGTCATCACCGGCTTAAGGCCGCTGTTGGCGATATCCTGCCACTGGCCTGAGGGAGAGGCGCCATAAAGGACAATGCCCGGGCGTACCCAGTTATAATGCGCCTCAGGATGCCACAGTGTGGCCGCTGAGTTGGAGAGCGAACGTGGGCAATCCAGCCCTTCTGCTGCCTGCTCAATGCGCACCATCGCATCGGCAATACCGTCCGGTTTTTCCGCATCGGCAAAATGCGCCATCAGCGTCATTTCGCCCACGTTCTTCAGGGCGCGCAGCTGTTGCCATACCGTATGGACCCGCTCAGGCTGGAAGCCCAGGCGGTTCATACCGCTATTCACCTTGAGATAAATATCCAGCGGTGCATGCAGTTTTGCATCCTGAATCGCTTTAATTTGCCAGTTGCTGTGAACGCTGGTGGTCAGCCGGTACTTATCCAGCAGCGGCAGATCGTCGGCGTGGAAGAACCCCTCAAGCAACAGAATGGGCCCTTTCCAGCCGCGCTCGCGCAGCAGAATGGCCTCTTCCAGATTCAGTAACGCAAAACCATCGGTGGCGCTGAGCGCACTCCAGATACGATCGATACCGTGGCCGTAGGCATTGGCTTTCACCACCGACCAGACGCGTGAACCTGGCGCCGCCCGGCGAACAATTTGCAGATTATCCTTCAGGGCCTGCAAATCGAGCTGAGCCAGAACAGGACGGGACATGACAACTCCTTAGTTATGCGCGCCGTGCAGGTGCTGTGGACGCGAAGGGGTAAACCCCGATTGATAGCGTGCGGCACTTAAATCGTCAAACGGAATTGCCGGCGTGCGCCCGGATATCAAATCGCTAAGCAGCTGGCCAGAGCCGCAGGCCATTGTCCAGCCAAGCGTACCGTGGCCGGTATTGGTCCACAGGTTTTTGAACGGCGTACGGCCAACAATTGGCGTGCCGTCTGGCGTCATTGGACGCAGCCCGGTCCAGAAGGTTGCCTGCTCGACAAAACCGCCACGCGGGAACAGGTCGCCCACCACCATCTCCAGCGTTTCACGGCGCGGCTTCAGCAGCTCGGTGTTAAAGCCGACAATCTCCGCCATCCCGCCAACGCGGATGCGGTTATCAAAGCGGGTAATGGCGATTTTGTAGGTTTCATCCAGAATGGTGGAAACTGGCGCCCCGCTGTCCTCTTTTACCGGAATGGTCAGGGAGTAGCCCTTCAGCGGGTAAACCGGAATGTCGAGAATGCCCTTCAGCATCGCGGTGGAATAGGAGCCAAACGCCATGACGTAGGCATCCGCTTTAATGACTTCATCGCCACACTTCACGCCGTAGATACTGCCGCCTTCTGACAGCAGTTTGTCGACCGCGGTATTAAAGCGGAATTTCACCCCCGCCTGCTCGCACATCTGCGCGAGACGCTGCGTAAACAGCTGGCAGTCGCCGGTTTCATCATTCGGCAAACGCAGGCCGCCCGTCAGCTTGTGCGACACTTCTGCCAGCGCCGGTTCAACCTGCCCAAGCTGGCTGGCTTCGAGCAGTTGATACGGTACGCCCGCATCTTCCAGCACGGCAATATCACGGGTGGCGTTTTCATACTGTTGCGCCGTACGGAACAGCTGCAGCGTGCCGCCCTGGCGACCTTCGTACTCAATACCGGTGGAGCCGCGCAGTGCTTTCAGGCAGTCACGGCTGTATTCCGCCAGACGCACCATCCGACCTTTATTTTCCATGTAGTGCCGGGTGTCGCAGTTGCGCAGCATCTGCCACATCCACTTCAGCTGGAACTGGGTGCCGTCGAGGCTGATAGCCAGCGGCGCATGGCGCTGGAACATCCACTTAATTGCCTTCAGCGGAACGCCGGGTGCCGCCCACGGCGCGGCATAGCCCGGAGAGATCTGTCCGGCGTTCGCCGCACTGGTTTCCAGCGCAGGCCCTGACTCGCGATCGATAACGGTCACGTCATGTCCCGCCTGACTTAAATACCAGGCGCTGGTTACGCCAACGACACCACTTCCCAGTATGACAACACGCATAGCCACTCCATATGTGCAAAAGAACAATCTTCTAATTACAGATTGATAACCTAGTTGAAAATATTATTCAACATACGACTTTTTTATGGTGACTTACCTCACACATCCCCCAGCATCAGGGGATGAGGCGAATTTGGGATCTCCTGCTGCGCGTTATTTTTAACCAGTATAAAATTCTGTGAAGACCGCTTTTTTTGCCGCATCAAAAACGGGAAATCGCAAAGAAAAAATTTCTGCTCCAGCACGCTTTTTAACACGGTGATCTATGCTTATCAGGAGGCTCTCCAGACAGAGAGAGCTCCCACAACGAGGGCGCGCTAATGGCTACTATTGATTCCCTGAATAAGGACAGCACACGTCTGAGCGATGGACCCGACTGGACCTTCGAGTTGCTGGATGTCTATCTCGCCGAAATCGATCGGGTGGCAAAACTGTATCGTCTGGATACTTATCCCCATCAGATTGAAGTCATTACGTCCGAGCAGATGATGGACGCCTACTCCAGCGTCGGGATGCCGATCAATTATCCGCACTGGTCGTTTGGTAAAAAATTCATTGAAACGGAGCGCTTATATAAACACGGCCAGCAGGGGCTGGCGTATGAAATCGTGATCAACTCCAATCCGTGTATCGCCTATCTGATGGAAGAGAACACCATTACCATGCAGGCGCTGGTGATGGCGCATGCCTGCTACGGGCATAACTCGTTCTTCAAGAATAACTACCTGTTCCGCAGCTGGACGGATGCCAGCTCGATTGTCGATTACCTGATCTTCGCGCGTAAGTACATTACCGACTGCGAAGAGCGCTACGGCGTGGACGAAGTGGAGAAACTGCTCGACTCCTGTCACGCGCTGATGAACTACGGCGTTGATCGTTACAAACGTCCACAGAAAATCTCCCTTCAGGAGGAGAAAGCGCGGCAGAAAAGCCGCGAAGAGTATCTGCAAAGCCAGGTGAATATGCTGTGGCGCACCCTGCCGAAACGTGAAGAAGAGAAAGCGGTTGCCGAAGCGCGTCGCTACCCGTCTGAGCCGCAGGAAAACCTGCTCTATTTTATGGAGAAAAACGCGCCGCTGCTGGAGCCGTGGCAGCGTGAGATCCTGCGCATCGTGCGTAAGGTCAGCCAGTATTTCTATCCGCAGAAACAGACCCAGGTGATGAACGAAGGCTGGGCCACCTTCTGGCATTACACCATCCTTAACCATCTGTACGATGAAGGGAAAGTCACCGAGCGGTTCATGATGGAGTTCCTGCACAGCCATACAAACGTGGTGTTCCAGCCGCCTTACAACAGCCCGTGGTATAGCGGCATTAACCCGTACGCGCTCGGCTTTGCGATGTTCCAGGACATTAAACGCATCTGCCAGTCGCCAACGGAAGAAGATAAATACTGGTTCCCGGATATCGCCGGCTCTGACTGGCTGGAAACGCTGCATTTCGCGATGCGTGACTTTAAGGATGAGAGCTTCATCAGCCAGTTTATGTCGCCGAAGATCATGCGTGATTTCCGCTTCTTCACCGTGCTGGATGACGACCGCAATAACTACCTGGAGATTTCGGCGATCCATAACGAGGAAGGCTACCGTGAGATCCGCTCTCGCCTCTCCTCCCAGTACAACCTGAGCAACCTTGAACCCAACATTCAGGTATGGAACGTGGATTTACGCGGCGATCGCTCCCTGACACTGCGCTATATTCCGCACAACCGGGCGCCGCTGGATAAAGGACGCAAAGAGGTGCTGAAGCATGTGCATCGCCTGTGGGGCTTTGATGTGCTGCTTGAGCAGCAGAATGAAGATGGCAGCGTGGAGCTGCTGGAACGTTGCCCGGCGCGGTTGAATACATTGTAATGGTTTTTGCCGGGTTTTGTAGGCCCGGTAAGCGAAGCGCCACCGGGCGAAAAAAAACCTCTCACTTGAGAGGTTTTTTATTTCAGCGGCCCTGAATGGCTAAATCACCCGGCAGTGTTTTCTGCATCCGATGCCAGATTTCACCGGAATCGTGGCCGTAGCGGCGCACCGTTTCATACACCTGATCGTGCAGGCCTTCAGTACAGAGCTTGCTGAGCTTATGGTAGAAGCCCAGCGCCAGGCTGCGCGCCTCGGGGTTGGCAAAGTAGTGGCGACCGATACGGGTATACAGCCCTTTCATGCCGTTCAGGATCAGACCGTACACCGGGTTACCGGAGGCAAACGCCAGTCCGCGGAAAACGTTGTAATCGAGCGTGGCAAAGGCATCCGCGTGATCTTCCACTTCGTTCGCGCTGGCAAGCACCTGCAGCGCGTCTTCCGGATGCTGACGAAAAGCGGTACGAATAAAGATTGTCGCAATGTTGGTACGCACCGAGAGCAGATTATCGATCAGCTGTGGCACGCTTTCGTGATCGAGGCGCGCCAGCGTTTCAAGAATGTTCAGCCCGGAAGTTTCCCAGAAGTTGTTTACTTTCGTTGGCTTACCGTGCTGGATCGTCAACCAGCCATCGCGCGCCAGTCGCTGGAGCACTTCACGCAGCGTGGTGCGAGTGACGCCAATCAGTTCAGAGAGTTCGCGTTCAGCCGGAAGAATGGATCCCGCAGGGAAGCGATTATTCCAGATGCTTTCAATGATGTACTCTTCCGCGAAACCCGCCGGGCTCTGCGCCTTAATGACCATAGTGAGATTTCCATTACACAGCTTTTGCAAATTGCACTCATCATACCAGAGGCATGCAGTGGCAGGTAGCGCGTGAAAGAGAGAAAAGAGGGATCGCTGTTTTATTTTCGTGAAATTTACAATACACGCTTATCCGCCTCTGCCCCGCGTTTTTTGCGTATACTGATGTTTTGTTTTACCTGACGGGGAAGGACGTCTGTTGTGGAAATTTCTTTTGGGCGCGCGCTGTGGCGCAATTTTTTTAGGCCAGTCTCCTGACTGGTACAAACTGATACTTCTGGTTTTCCTGATTGTTAATCCCATTATTTTTAGTATCACTCCGTTCGTCGCCGGGTGGCTGCTGGTGGCGGAGTTTATCTTCACCCTGGCCATGGCGCTGAAATGTTATCCCCTGCTGCCGGGTGGTTTGCTGGCTTTTGAAGCCGTGGTTATCGGTATGACGAGCGCAGAGCATGTCAAAGCCGAGCTGGCATCCAACCTTGAAGTGCTTCTGCTACTGATCTTCATGGTGGCCGGTATCTACTTTATGAAACAGCTGCTGCTGTTTATCTTCACCCGCCTGTTGCTCAGCATTCCGTCTAAAACGATGCTGTCGCTGGCGTTCTGCCTTGCTGCCGCATTTCTTTCGGCCTTCCTGGATGCACTAACCGTCGTGGCGGTGGTCATCAGCGTTGCCGTCGGGTTTTACGGCATTTATCACCGCGTGGCATCGTCCCGTCCGGGCGAGGATTTGCAGGACGACAGCCACGTCGAGGCGCATAACCGTGAGGTGCTGGAACAGTTCCGCGCGTTTCTGCGCAGCCTGATGATGCACGCGGGCGTCGGTACCGCATTAGGTGGCGTGATGACCATGGTTGGTGAACCGCAAAACCTGATCATCGCCAAAGCGGCTGAGTGGCATTTCGGCGAGTTTTTCCTGCGCATGGCCCCGGTCAGCCTGCCCGTGTTCGTCTGCGGGTTAGCGACCTGTATCCTGGTCGAGAAATTCAACGTTTTCGGCTACGGTGCGCAGTTGCCTGAGCCAGTTCGCAAAGAGCTGCATAAATTTGACGAGCAGAACCGTACGCAGCGCACGCGCCAGGAGACGCTGCGTCTGATTGCGCAGGGGATCATCGGTCTCTGGCTTATCGTCGCGCTGGCTTTCCATCTTGCCGAAGTCGGGCTGATTGGTCTTTCGGTTATTATTCTTGCGACGACTTTTAGCGGGGTAACGGATGAACATGCTATCGGTAAAGCCTTTACCGAAGCCCTGCCGTTTACCGCGCTGCTGGCGGTCTTCTTTGCGGTGGTGGCGGTGATTATCGACCAACACCTGTTCGCCCCGATTATTACTTTTGTACTGCAGGCGGCGCCCGACGCGCAGCTGTCGCTCTTCTATCTCTTCAACGGCCTGCTGTCGTCCATCTCCGATAACGTTTTTGTCGGCACGGTCTACATCAATGAAGCCAAAGCGGCGATGGAAGAAGGCATTATCAACGCCGGGCAGTTCGAGCTGCTGGCGGTTGCCATTAATACCGGCACCAACCTGCCGTCGGTGGCGACGCCAAACGGACAGGCCGCTTTCCTGTTCCTGCTGACCTCGGCCCTCGCGCCACTCATACGTCTTTCTTATGGAAAGATGGTCTGGATGGCGCTGCCCTATACGCTGGTGCTCACCATTGTGGGATTGCTTTGCGTCAAAATTACCCTCATTCCCTGTACGCAATGGCTGATACAAGCGGGTATACTTGCGGCGCATTAAAATTCGTTTACACTGCGCTTTCTAAGCATGTTCCAGGGAAATGATTATGTTGAGATTTTTAAACCAGTGCTCCCGCGGTCGCGGAGCATGGTTGTTAATGGCCCTGACCGCCTTTGCGCTGGAAATGGTCGCGCTGTGGTTCCAGCATGTGATGGGACTCAAACCCTGCGTGCTCTGTATCTACGAGCGCTGCGCGCTGTTCGGCGTCATGGGTGCGGGTCTGTTGGGTGCAATTGCACCAAAAACACCGCTCCGCTACGTCGCTATCGCGGTCTGGCTGTACAGCGCCTGGAAAGGGATTGAGCTTTCCTGGCAGCACACTATGATGCAACTGCACCCGTCGCCGTTCATGACCTGTGATTTCGCAGCCCGCTTCCCGAGCTGGTTGCCGCTGGATAAATGGCTGCCGCAGGTGTTTGTCGCCTCCGGTGACTGCTCTGTACGTCAGTGGGAATTCCTGTCGCTGGAGATGCCGCAGTGGCTGGTGGGCATTTTTGTGGCCTACTTCGTGGTCGCGCTGCTGGTGCTAATTGCTCAGCCGTTTAAGCCGAAGAAGCGCGATCTGTTCGGAAGGTGAAAGCAAAACGGCAACGATAGTTGCCGTTTTTAGTTTTTGCGCCCTCTCCCGTGGGAGAGGGTTGGGGTGAGGGCATCAGGCCGCACCCCAATAAAAACCCGCCTCGGCGGGTTTTTATTTATCACCGGGTCGGGTGATTCATAATGTGGTCTTCCCAGTCCCGCACCTCGGACTCTTTCACCGCGATGTGGCGCACCGAAATACGCTCGCCGTGCATGGCCGCTTTAGAGCCAGTCAGCAAGGGGTGCCATGTCGGCAGATCCTTCCCTTCCGCCAGCAGGCGATACGCGCAGGTATGCGGCAGCCATTCAAACGTCGGCAGGTTCTCACGGGTGAGCTTAATGCAGTCCGGCTCGAACTCGAAGCGGCGCTCGTAGTTGCGACACTGGCAGGTTTTGATGTTTAACTGCTTACAGGCAACGTTGGTGAAATAGATTTCATCAGTGTCTTCATCCATGAGCTTATGCAGGCAGCACTGCCCGCAGCCGTCACATAACGACTCCCACTCCACGTCTGTCATTTCGTCGAGAGTTTTGCGTTGCCAGAAAGGGATGTCGTTCATCAGAATGTCCACACGTCAAAAGAAAGCGCACCTTATAACGAGTCTGGCACGTTGATGCAAGTTTTGCCGCCCTGAGGGGCGGCAAAATGCGTTTACAGCACGCGGGTTTTCAGTGACAGGCCGTTAAAGCTCACGTCCAGTTCGTCTCCACCTTTAAGAGGGCCGACACCTTCTGGCGTACCGGTCAGGATCACATCACCCGGCTTAAGGGTAAAGAAGCGGCTCATATAGGCAATCAGCGGCACGATCTTATGGATCATATCTGCCGTGGTGCCCTGCTGGCGGATCTCACCGTTCACTTTCAGGCTGAGGGACGTGTTCTGTGGATCGCCGGTAAATTCGCCGACCGGAACAAAACCCGAGATCGGGCAGGCATTATCAAAGCCTTTGGCTTTTTCCCACGGCTGCCCTGCTTTCTTCAGCTTGCCCTGTACCTCACGCAGCGTCAGATCCAGCGCCACGCCGTAACCGGCGATAGCTTTTTGCACATGCTCTTCGGAGGCCTGGCGTAGCGTCGCGCCAATCAGCACCGCCAGCTCCACTTCATGATGCACTGAACCCAGTCCCTGCGGCAGTGCCAGCGGCTGGCGGATATCGCAAAGCGCGGTTTCCGGCTTAATGAACAGCACCGGCTCTTCTGGCGTCGCGCTGCCCATTTCCTGAATGTGTTTGGCATAGTTGCTGCCCACGCAAACCACTTTGCTGACGGGATAATCCAGTAATGCACCTTGCCAGTTATGATGTTGATACATGGTCGACCCCTAAACGGTTGATGTGTTATGCCCGAAAACAGGTGAGGCTATTTTTTACCGGTCGCCTCAAGATGCTGTTTTAATAAATTCTCGGGAGGTGGCGGAAGCTGTAAATAATAGCCTTGCTCCGTTAAGGCCGTTTTAACTTTTTCCAGATCGGCGTTAACCAGTTTCTTACGACCGTCGAGCGGCAGCAGCATCGCCAGCTGAGGTCGGCCAAAGCTCTTCATTAATTCTTCTGGCACGCGGGAAAAATCGTCTTTCTTTTCGACATAAAGATAGGTCTGGTCGCGGCTTGTACTTCTGTAGATCACACAAAACATGTTTTTACTCTGAATTCATAGGTGGTTGCTTGCCTCAATATACTCCTGACTATAACATGCCTGATACTCTTCGGAATATCGCAGCGAGTGGTTGCGGTTAATAGCAAATTGAGTAAGGCCAGGATGTCAAACACGCCCATCGAGCTTAAAGGCAGTAGCTTCACCTTATCAGTGGTACATTTGCATGATGCAAAACCCGAGGTTATTCGTCAGGCGTTAGAAGACAAAATCGCTCAGGCTCCCGCCTTTCTGAAACACGCCCCTGTTGTTATCAATGTCAGCGGTCTGGAATCCCCGGTTAACTGGAAACAACTCCAGCAGGCCGTCTCCTCTACCGGTCTGCGCATTGTGGGCATCAGTGGCTGTAAAGATACTGAGCTGAAAGCGGAAATCGACCGTGCGGGACTGCCTCTTCTGAACGAAGGCAAAGAAAAAGCCCTACGTGCGGCCCCCGTTGCCGTTGAAACGCCCCCACCTGCGGTACAAAACGTTACCGCCCTCACAAAAACGCGAATGATTGATGTGCCGGTTCGTTCCGGACAGCGCATTTATGCACCAAACTGTGATCTAATTGTTACAAGCCACGTCAGCGCTGGCGCTGAGCTGATTGCAGATGGCAATATTCACGTTTACGGTATGATGCGTGGGCGTGCACTCGCCGGGGCGAGTGGCGATCGGGACGCACAAATATTTTGTACTCACCTGACTGCGGAACTGGTGTCCATCGCAGGTGAATATTGGCTGAGCGACAAGATCCCAGCCGAATTTTATGGCAAAGCGGCTCGTCTGCGACTGGCAGACGACGCGTTGACCGTTCAACCGTTGAATTGATCCCTTTTTAACAAGGAATTTCTATGGCACGCATTATTGTTGTTACTTCGGGTAAAGGAGGCGTTGGCAAGACCACCTCCAGCGCGGCCATCGCTACTGGTTTGGCCCAGAAGGGAAAGAAAACCGTCGTTATCGATTTCGATATCGGTCTGCGTAACCTCGACCTGATTATGGGTTGTGAACGTCGCGTCGTGTATGACTTCGTAAACGTGATTCAGGGCGATGCCACCCTTAACCAGGCGCTGATTAAAGACAAGCGCACCGAGAACCTTTATATCCTCCCGGCCTCTCAGACGCGTGACAAAGACGCCCTGACCCGCGAAGGGGTTGAAAAGGTGCTCGATGAGCTGAAAAAAATGGAGTTCGACTTCATTGTCTGTGACTCCCCTGCCGGTATCGAAACCGGTGCCCTGATGGCGCTCTACTTCGCTGATGAAGCGATCATCACCACGAACCCTGAAGTGTCATCCGTCCGTGACTCTGACCGCATTCTCGGGATCCTCGCATCCAAATCCCGCCGTGCGGAAAATGGCGAAGATCCGATTAAAGAGCACCTGCTGCTGACCCGCTATAACCCGGGCCGCGTAAACAAAGGTGACATGCTGAGCATGGAAGACGTGCTGGAGATCCTGCGCATTAAACTGGTGGGCGTCATCCCGGAAGACCAGTCCGTGCTGCGCGCCTCTAACCAGGGCGAGCCAGTGATCCTTGATACAACAGCAGATGCCGGTAAAGCGTATGCGGATACGGTTGACCGTCTGCTGGGAGAAGAACGTCCTTTCCGCTTCATTGAAGAAGAGAAGAAAGGTTTCCTCAAACGCCTGTTCGGAGGATAAGTTATGGCATTACTGGACTTTTTTCTCTCGCGGAAAAAGAACACCGCCAACATCGCAAAAGAACGACTGCAAATCATCGTTGCAGAGCGTCGTCGTAGCGACGCCGAGCCTCACTACCTGCCGCAGCTGCGCAAGGACATCCTGGAAGTGATCTGCAAATATGTGCAGATTGACCCGGAGATGGTCACCGTGCAGCTGGAGCAAAAAGACGGGGATATTTCGATTCTGGAGCTGAACGTTACGCTCCCGGAAGCGGAAGAGTCGCGTCCGTAGTTTTTGATTTCGTAGCCCCGGTAAGCGCAGCGCCACCGGGGGAATATGCCGGGTATATCGCCCGGCATATTGATTATCGTGGATACCCTTCCAGCAACGTATTCAGGCGATCGGCCATCAATTCCCCGCGCCAGCCCGCCATCATTTCCGGTAAGCCATTCTGCGGTTTCAGCTTCCAGTGCCAGTTCAAAAGCTGGTTTATCTGACGACGTGATGCCAGCAATTCCGCACTCAGTTTGCTTTCTGCCGCCACAGCCTGCACCAGCGCTTTAATATCTTTAAACGCTTTGCGATAGCCCGGCATATCCATCAGATTCAGCAGAGGCTCTGGCAGTGCGTCATCCGGTATCTGCTGCGCTTTGGCCACCAGCGCGAGCAGCGTTTTTCCGTGAAAGCGGATTTCGCTGCCTGAAAGCCCAATGCTGTCCAGCTCACCCATGCTGCCTGGCATATAGCGTGCGACCGCCCACAGGTGCTCTTCGCGTACCACAAAGTTAACGGCCAAATCGCGTTCGCGCGCTTTACGCAGGCGCCAGTCGGCTAATAATTGCAGACAGGCCAGCTGACGCGTACGCAGCTGCCACGCGTTGCTGATATCGCGCCAGGCCTCTTTCGGGTCAGCGATTTCCTGACGACGCTGCTGCGTCATGCGGCACTCATCCAGAGCAGCAGGCAGCCAGCCGGAGGCTTCTGCCTCTTTCATCAGTTGTCCGGCAATCGGCAGCAGGTAAAACACATCTGCTGCAGCGTAATCCAGCTGACGCTCTGTGAGCGGGCGCGCCAGCCAGTCGGTACGGGATTCACTTTTATCCAGGGTCAGGCCGGTGTACTCCTCAACCATGGCGGCAAAGCCCCATGAAAGCGGACGATTGCTGAACGCGGCGAGGATCTGCGTGTCAATCAGCGGCTGCGGCATGATGCCAAACGTATTCAGAAAGACTTCCAGATCTTCACTGCCTGCGTGCAGGTATTTGGTGACCGCAGTATCAAGCAGCAGGTCACGCATCGGCGTCCAGTCGGTAATGCCGAGCGGGTCAATCAGCGACACGTGTTTGCCGTCGTACATCTGAATCAAACCCAACTGCGGATAATACGTCCGGGTACGGACAAACTCGGTATCCAGGGCGATGGCAGGAAAGTCGCGCGTCACTTCGCACAGCGAAGCCAGCTCGTCGTTGGTCGTGATCATCTGGTAATTCAAAACGGTTTCTCTTTTGTTTGCGCCCATAAAAAACGCCGGCTAAACCGGCGTCTGGGCGATTAGCATGAAGCTCAGGCCTTATTGTCCACTTTGGCACGGGCTTCGTCACGTAATTCTCGTCGTAATATCTTCCCGACGTTCGATTTCGGCAGCTCATCGCGGAACTCCACCAGCTTCGGCACTTTATAGCCGGTGAGCTGACGGCGGCAGAACGTGATGAGCTCCTCCTCGGTAAGAGAGGCGTTTTTCTTCACCACAAAAATCTTCACTGCCTCGCCGCTGCTGCCGGAAGGTACGCCAACCGTGGCAACTTCAAGCACGCCGCTATGCTGCATCACCACATCTTCGATCTCATTCGGATAGACGTTAAATCCGGAGACGAGGATCATGTCTTTCTTACGATCGACAATGCGCAGGAAGCCCTCTTCGTCCATCACCGCGATATCACCGGTGTGTAGCCAGCCGTCTTTGATGATTTCGTCGGTGGCATCAGGACGCTGCCAGTAGCCCAGCATCACCTGTGGCCCTTTAACGCACAGTTCACCCGGCTCGCCCGGTGCAACTTCGTTGTCGTCATCATCCACCAGTTTGGCTTCCGTCGACGGTACGGGCAGGCCGATACTGCCGCTGTGGTAGTCGATATCATGCGGATTGACGCTGACCAGAGGGGCGCATTCGGTCAGGCCATAGCCTTCGAGTAAATACTGGCCGGTGAGTTTCACCCAGCGCTCGGCCACCGCCTGCTGAACCGACATTCCGCCGCCCGCAGAGAGGTGCAGCGTGGAGAAATCAAGCTGCTGGAACTCTTTGTTATTAAGCAGCGCGTTAAACAGGGTATTGACCCCGGTCATGGCGGTGAACGGGTACTTCGCCAGCTCTTTAACCAGCCCCGGAATGTCGCGTGGGTTGGTGATCAGCACGTTCTGACCGCCCAGCTCAATAAACAGCAGGCAGTTCATGGTCAGCGCAAAAATGTGATAAAGCGGAAGCGCGGTGATGACCACCTCTTTGCCCGGATGCAGCAGCGGCCCGTAGGTCGCATTCACCTGCTCAAGGTTCGCCAGCATATTGCGGTGAGTCAGCATGGCGCCTTTGGCCACGCCGGTAGTGCCACCGGTGTACTGCAGGAACGCAAGATCCTCTGACACCACTTCCGGTTTGACGTATTGCATACGATACCCGGCATGCAGCGCGCGGCGGAAGGAGATGGCATCCGGCAGATGGTATTTCGGTACCAGACGTTTAATGTATTTGACGACAAAGTTAACCAGCGTGCCCTTGGCGGTGGAGAGCTGATCCCCCATGCGCGTCAGGATGACGTGTTTCACCTGGGTTCTGTCGACCACTTTCTCCAGCGTGTGGGCAAAGTTTGAGACGATCACAATTGCGGTCGCGCCGCTGTCGTTCAGCTGATGCTCCAGCTCACGTGGGGTGTAGAGCGGGTTGACGTTGACGACAATCATCCCGGCCCGCAGGATACCAAACAACGCGACCGGGTATTGCAGCAGGTTCGGCATCATCAGCGCGACGCGATCCCCTTTTTGCAGCCCCAGCCCTTCCTGCAAATAGGCCGCGAACGCCCGACTCCGCTCCTCAAGCTTACGGAACGTCATCACCTCACCCATATTGATAAACGCGGGCTGATCGGCGTAACGCCTTACCGAGTGTTCAAATAATTCAACCAGGGATTGATAACGGTCAGGATTGATCTCCGCAGGCACATCTGCGGGATAACGGTTAAGCCAAACCTTGTTCAATGCATCACCTCTGAATTGAGTGTTCGTCGTCATCACAACCCCGATAATAAACAGTTTGTTAACATTATATTAACTCAGCGTACCAGTTTATTAATTGCCCAGATTTAAGGTTGCGAAGCGCGTCACTCTTTTTTTTCGTTTTAGCCGTAAAAAAACAGAGACAGCGGCTGAGCCGCTGTCTCTTTTCTAACAATAACAGTAAGTTACTCAGTAACGATCGTCTGTACCTGCGCCGGGCCTGGGTTATACCAGCCCCAGCCGGGGTAGCCGTAACGATACGGGTGTGGGCCCCACATCCACGGATCGACAGGCTGAGGCGGCATGATCACCTGCTGTGTCAGCCGCCAGCGTTTGTAGCCGTTAACCTGCATGGTCATAAATTTGTAAGGCGTTGTGCCGATTTTGCCCTGTGTCGTGCCGGTAATCGGCCCGACGACGGTCACCAGCTGTCCACGGAAATCAACCGGGTCGAGGAAGCCGCTGACATCGGCAAAAATGCGCCCGCGCGAGGTTTCGCCGAGGATCGGCCGCGCGCCGCTATCCAGTGGCACGGTGGCGATCTCCAGCCGGGTTTTCCCCTGCTGGTTTTGCACCTCAATCACCTTCCCGCCGAAGCGCGCTTCCTGACCGACGTAAAGCTCAGGGGCATTCATCACGCGAACCAGATCCTGCTGTGGCGTAGGGCTACTGCCCTTAATCGCATCAGGAACGGAAACGCATCCGCTCAGTGCTATGGCCACAGCGCCTGCCATAATTAGGCGTACTACTTTAGTCTGAACCGCCATGATGCGACTCCTTTTTCTCAGTTCCTGTTACTGAGATTCACTCGCGGCCTGGAAGTTTCTTCCACGCGACGGTGTTTCGCAAATAAACCGGCTCGGCATGTTCAACAGCCACGGTTTTTCCTGCTGCGAGCAGCTGGCAGGCCAGGGGAAGCATATCCTCTGCGGCAGGCAGAAGCATGTTGCCGTCCACCAGCGTTACGCCGGTACCGTTTGCCATGTCAGGCCATGCCGCCCAACCGGTCCCTACCGTCGCCCATTCACCGGAGAGGTTCTGCAACCGTTCGGTTACCGCTTCCGGCTTGAGCACCGCTTCCGTCTCTTCGCCGTGCCACACGCCCTGCTCGTCGCGGGTGTATTCAGCCCAGTAGACTTCGCCCATGCGGGCATCAATCGCTGCCAGCACACGGGTAGCACCTGTCATACGCCACGCGCCCTGCGCCATCGTCGCCAGGGTGGAAACACCGATCATCGGCAGGTCAGCGCCCAGCGCCAGCCCCTGCGCAATACCGATCCCAATGCGTACACCCGTAAAGCTGCCGGGGCCACGGCCAAAGGCCAGCGCATCGAGGTCGGTTAAGGTGGTGTTGCCCTGGGTCAAAATCGCTTTCACCAGGGGCAGAATACGTTGGGTGTGTTCTCGTGGGCACTCTTCGAAATGAGCAGAAATAGCACCGTCGTTCCACAGAGCAACGGAACACGCCTCTGTAGCGGTATCAATAGCCAGAATTCGCATCAGTCGTCGCGCTCTCGCAATGGTCAGTCACAAAATGGCGCGCATCTTAGCACACTCCCGGGCAAATTACTCCGCCGTTGGGTTGGCCAGGAAGCGAACCGCGCGTTTAATGTCCCGCGTACGCGGCGCGGGCGGCAGGCTGGCGAGGAAGGTCGCACCGTAGGGGCGCATCACCAGCCGGTTATCACAGATTACGAGCACGCCGCGGTCGTCCACGTCGCGGATCAGGCGTCCTACCCCCTGCTTAAGGGTGATCACCGCGTCCGGCAGCTGTACCTCGTCGAAAGGATCGCCTCCGCGCAGACGGCAGTCTTCCATTCGCGCTTTGAGCAGCGGATCGTCCGGCGAGGTAAAAGGCAGTTTATCGATAATCACCAGCGACAAGGTATCGCCCCGCACGTCTACGCCTTCCCAGAAACTGCTGGTTGCCACCAGAAGCGCATTTCCGGCACTGACAAACTGCTGTAACAGTTGCCCTTTGCTGGTTTCTCCCTGCAGCAGGACAGGCAAGGTCATGGTGGCGCGGAACTGTTCTGCCAGGTCGCGCATCATGGCGTGAGAGGTGCAGAGCATAAAGCAGCGGCCATTGTTGGCCTCAATCATCGGCTTCAGCATGGCTGCCAACAGGCGTGCGGCGCCGGGCTGGTTGGGTAACGGCAGATTACGCGGCACGCAGAGCAGCGCCTGTTTTTCATAATCAAACGGGCTCGGCAGCAGCAGTGACTCCGCCTGTTCAATCCCGAGACGCTCGGTGAAGTGGTGCAGATCGTCATTCACCGACAGGGTCGCGGAGGTAAATATCCAGCTCCCCGGTTTTTGCGCCATCACCTCTTTGAATTTGTCTGCCACCGTCAGCGGCGTAAGCGCCAGGGTGAAATGACGCGAGGTGCATTCATACCAGTAGCTGTACCCCGGCTGGTTGATCTCCTTCAGCCGTTTCAGCCGCCCACGATAGAGCGTGGCGCGCTCGAAGGCAGCGTCCAGCAGCGCAGAACGGCCAAGCGACAGTTTCGCCACGTCGTAACAGAGTTCCAGCGCGTCATCCAGCAGCAGTAGCGCGCGCTGGATATTATTGTCCGCCAGCAACTCGCGCAAATTGCCGCGGTAGCCCGGCTCGCCAAGCTGCAGGCGAAAATCCTGCGCGCTTTGCGCGAGGCGATCGGCACATTTTTGCAGCTGCTGGGTATCTTTTAATTCAGTGCGATAAGCAATGGTGAAATCTTTCGCCAGATCCAGCAGCTGGCGGCTGGAGAGCGACTGGCCGAAATACTGGCTGGCGATATCCGGAAGCTGATGGGCTTCGTCGAAGATCATCACTTCCGCTTCAGGAATAAGTTCGCCAAAACCGCTGTCTTTCACCACCATATCCGCGAGAAACAGATGGTGGTTGACCACCACCACATCTGCATCCATCGCCGTTTTACGCGCTTTGACCACAAAACAGTCTTTATACAGCGGGCAGTCGCTGCCCAGGCAGTTGTCATTGGTGCTGGTCACCAGCGGCCAGGCGGGAGAGTCTTCCGCCACGCTCGCGCAGGTGCTGATATCCCCCTCTTCCGTCTGGTTAGCCCAGGCGCGAAGGATGATCACATCACTCAGGGTCTGCACCGGCAGATCGCCGCCCGCCAGCGCCTGCTGTTCAAGACGCTCCAGGCAGAGATAGTTGGAGCGCCCTTTCAGCAATGCCAGCCGCCCTTTGTATTTCAGCGCTTTTGCCACCGTCGGCAAATCACGGCTGTAGAGCTGATCCTGCAACGCCTTCGAGCCGGTAGAGATGATCACCTTCTTTTTCGCGCGCAGCGCCGGTGCAAGGTAAGCGTAGGTTTTTCCCGTGCCGGTTCCGGCCTCGACCACCAGCGGCTGTGCCTTATCGATGGCGCGAGCGACGGCATGCGCCATCTGACGCTGCGGTTCACGCGGTTTAAAACCGGGAATAGCCTGTGCTAACTGCCCTTCAGGGGAAAAATCGTCTGCCACGGTGTTCTCTCACTGTATTTTTGCACAGGGATTATGTCAGCCCATCCTCTCCTGTGCCACCCCAAATAGTGACGACGGCGAAACAATATGGCAGTCTTGCCGCCTGATGACGAAAGTAACGAGGAAACGTTTATGACAATTGTGCGCATTGATGCCGAAGCCCGCTGGTCTGATGTAGTCATTCATAACCAGACGCTCTATTACACTGGCGTGCCGTCCAATCTGGATGCGGATGCCTTTGAACAAACAGCTGACACCCTGGCGCAGATCGATGCGGTGCTGGAAAAGCAAGGAAGCGACAAATCGCGTATTCTGGACGCCACCATTTTCCTGGCGAATAAAGACGATTTTGCGGCCATGAACAAAGCCTGGGATGCGTGGGTGGTGGCGGGTCACGCGCCTGTACGTTGTACCGTACAGGCCACGCTGATGAAGCCGGAATACAAGGTAGAGATTAAGATTATCGCGGCTGTGTAAGCCGGTTACTCTTCATCTTCATCCTCGAAACGCGCCACGATCCGCTCGCCGGTATGGGTGGCGCGAAGTTCTTCCGCCACCTGAGAAATGGCCTGCCCGCTGCTCATCCCCTGGGACATCAGCTCCTGGATCCGCTCAACCGCTTTCTGCTGTTGCTCGTGGCTCAGAGAAGGTAAACCTGCAAACATCGTCAACTCCTGCTAAATTATTCGCGCTAATTATTTCACGCTGCCCGGTAGTATGCCACACATGAACATGCGCTTCCCCACTGTTATTACCCTGCCGTGGCGTACTGACGCCGCTGAATTCTGGTTTGCTCGTCTGAGCCATCTTCCCTGGGCGATGCTGCTGCATTCCGGCCATGCGGACCATCCTTACAGCCGCTTCGACATTGTGGTTGCTGACCCGGTGCGCACGGTGACATCCGAAAACCAGCCCTCCACGCACGATCCGCTGATCAAGCTTCAGGAGGCTATCGACGAGCTGGGTTTGTCTGCCACGCCGAACCCGGATCTTCCCTTCCAGGGCGGTGCGCTGGGCGTGTTTGGCTATGACCTTGGTCGCCGCTTTGAAACGCTGCCTTCCGTTGCGAAGGCGGATATTCCGCTGCCGGATATGGCGGTGGGACTTTACGACTGGGCGCTGATTGTCGATCACCATAAACAGGTGGTCTCCCTGCTCAGCCATTCGGATGTGGAGGCACGCCTGGCCTGGCTGAACGCGCAGCAGCCAGCAGCCGCGCCGGATTTCCGTCTGACCTCTGCGTGGCGTTCAAACATGACCCCGCAGACCTATGCGGAAAAATTCGCACGCGTGCAGGCATATCTGCAAAGCGGCGATTGTTATCAGGTGAACCTTGCCCAGCGCTTCCAGGCAACGTATCAGGGCGATGAATGGCAGGCCTTTACCCGCCTCAATGCCAGCAACCGGGCACCTTTCAGTGCGTTTATCCGTCTCGATCAGGGCGCGATCCTGAGTCTTTCGCCTGAGCGGTTTATTCATCTGGCGGAAGGCAAGATCCAGACACGCCCGATTAAAGGGACCTTGCCGCGCCTGAGCGATCCGGCTGCCGACCGCCAGCAGGCGGAAAAGCTCGCCGTGTCACCGAAGGACCGCGCCGAAAATTTAATGATTGTCGACCTGATGCGCAACGACATTGGCCGGGTGGCGGTACCGGGCAGCGTTCGCGTGCCGGAGCTGTTCGTCGTCGAGCCTTTCCCGGCGGTGCACCATCTGGTCAGCACCATTACTGCACAGCTGCCGGCTTCGCGTACCCCCTGCGATCTTCTGCGCGCCGCGTTCCCGGGTGGCTCCATCACCGGCGCGCCAAAAGTGCGGGCGATGGAGATTATCGATGAGCTGGAACCGCACCGTCGAAACGCCTGGTGCGGCAGCATTGGCTACGTTAGCGTCTGCGGCACGCTGGATACCAGCATCACTATTCGCACCCTGACGGCCTGCGACGGCCAGCTTTACTGTTCCGCAGGCGGCGGGATTGTTGCTGACAGCCAGGTCGAGGCGGAATATCAGGAAACCTTTGATAAAGTTAACCGTATCCTGCAACAACTGGAGAACTGACGGGTGGAGAGAGAGAACCTGACGCTGGATGATTTTCTGTCGCGCTTTCAGCTTTTGCGGCCACAGGTGAGCCGCGAAGCGCTTAATCAACGTCAGGCGGCGGTGCTGATCCCCGTGGTGCGTCGTGAGCAGCCCGGTTTGCTGCTGACCCAGCGCTCCCCTCATTTACGCAAACATGCCGGTCAGGTCGCTTTCCCCGGCGGCGCGGTAGACAGCAGCGATGCCTCGCTGATTGCCGCGGCGCTGCGTGAAGCGCAGGAAGAGGTGGCTATCCCACCGGAGGCCGTCGAGATTGTCGGCGTCCTCCCGCCGGTGGACAGCGTGACCGGTTTCCAGGTGACGCCGGTGGTGGGCATTATCCCGCCCGGCCTTCAGTATCACGCCAGTGTTGATGAGGTGTCTGCGGTGTTTGAAATGCCACTGGAAGAAGCCCTTCGCCTCAGTCGCTATCACCCGCTGGATATTCAGCGCCGTGGGCACGATCATCGGGTCTGGTTGTCCTGGTATCAGCATTATTTTGTCTGGGGCATGACGGCGGGCATCATTCGTGAACTGGCTCTGCAAATCGGCCTGAAGCCTTGACTATACTTTACATTCCACCCTCTTTTGTCAGGTTTGCGATCGGCGTCGCGCTATTAGCAAAACCATCGTTAACCATTAGTTTAATTCATGTGAATAGTTAAGCCGAGGTCGATGTTCCCTCTTACACTATGCGCAGTTATAACATCGTTACTGGAACCCCGGTAACCCTGTCAGGAGTGTGAAAGTGATTAGTATATTCGACATGTTCAAAGTGGGAATTGGCCCTTCGTCTTCCCATACTGTTGGGCCGATGAAGGCCGGTAAACAGTTCGTCGATGATCTGGTCGAAAAAGGATTACTGGAAAGCGTTACCCGTGTCGCCGTGGATGTCTACGGCTCACTGTCATTAACGGGTAAAGGCCACCACACCGATATCGCCATTATTATGGGTCTGGCGGGCAATATGCCGGACACTGTAGATATTGATGCCATCCCGGCATTCATCCGTGACGTGGAAGCGCGCGGTCGTCTGCTGCTGGCTAACGGCCAGCACGAAGTGGATTTCCCGCAGGATGACGGGATGCGTTTTCGTAGCGACAACCTGCCGCTGCATGAAAACGGCATGACCATCCATGCCTGGAACGGCGAGAAAGAGATTTACAGCAAAACGTACTACTCCATCGGCGGTGGATTTATCGTGGATGAAGAGCATTTCGGTAAAGAGAGCACTGGCGACGTCAACGTGCCGTATCCTTTCAAATCGGCCACCGAGATGTTGGGTTATTGCAAAGAGACCGGCCTGTCGCTGTCCGGCATGGTGATGCAGAACGAACTGGCACTGCACAGCAAAAAAGAGATCGAAGACTATTTTGCAAACGTATGGCAGACCATGCGCGCCTGTATCGATCGCGGGATGAACACCGAAGGTGTGCTGCCGGGTCCGCTGCGCGTACCACGTCGTGCCTCTGCCCTGCGCCGCATGCTGGTGACCACCGATAAATTCTCCAACGACCCGATGAACGTGGTCGACTGGGTGAATATGTTCGCTCTGGCGGTTAACGAAGAAAACGCTGCCGGTGGCCGCGTGGTGACGGCACCCACCAACGGTGCGTGCGGTATTGTTCCGGCGGTGCTGGCTTATTACGATCACTTTATTGAACCTGTTACGCCAGATATCTACATCCGTTACTTCCTGGCGGCAGGAGCCATCGGTGCCCTGTACAAAATGAACGCCTCTATCTCTGGCGCTGAAGTAGGATGCCAGGGTGAAGTGGGTGTGGCCTGTTCCATGGCGGCCGCTGGTCTGGCTGAACTGCTGGGCGCAAGCCCTGAGCAGGTTTGCGTGGCGGCGGAGATCGGTATGGAACATAACCTGGGCCTGACCTGTGACCCGGTTGCCGGGCAGGTGCAGGTACCGTGCATTGAGCGTAACGCCATTGCGTCGGTGAAAGCGATTAACGCCTCCCGTATGGCAATGCGCCGTACCAGCGAGCCTCGCGTGTCGCTGGATAAAGTTATTGAGACCATGTACGAAACCGGTAAAGACATGAACGCGAAGTACCGTGAGACTTCCCGTGGTGGTCTGGCCATTAAGGTACAGTGCGACTAATACCTCCCATCGCCCATCTGCAACGGATGGGCGAAATTTCCTTCTGATTCTCGTCGCCTTTCACTTTCCCCACTACACTTTCACTGTTGCGTCTGGCTTTTGGGGCTGGAGGTGTATCAGGCTACCGTTCATGCAAACCGCACAAACGATCATTAAAAACTATCGCCGAAAACGCGTTATCGTCTGCGTGACGGTTGCGCTCCTTACGCTCATCCTGACGTTGGGCATTCGATTTATTTCACAGCGCAATGTTAATCAACAACGCATTGTCGATTTCGCCAGCCATACCGTTCGCTCACTTGAAAACGTCCTGCTTTCCCTGGATAACCGCCGGCCGGAGTTGTTGGGTCTTGTCGGCCAGCCGTGCCCGCAGGCGCATCTGACTCTGCGTAAGCAGGCCGCCATTTTACAGACCGTCCGCTCGATTACCCTGATTAAAGAGGGGATCCTCTACTGCTCCAGTATTTTTGGCAGTCGCGCCGTCCCGGTTCATGAATTATTTCCCGAACTGCCGTCAGGTCTGCCAAAACTGATTTTATCGACCGATAAGTGGCTGCTTAAAGGCAGCCCTATTCTTATCCAGTGGCACCCGACGTCACAACGCGGTGAAGAGGGGGTGATGGAGGTGATCAATATCGATCTCATCACCAGAATGATCCTTGAGCCGCCCCGCCCGCTTATCACTGACGTGGCGTTAACCGTGGGAGATCGCTCTTTACGCTACGGTCAAGGTATTACCGACGCGCTGAAGTTTAATGAGGCTGACTCGCGAATAGAGGAAGTCTCTACACGCTTTCCATTTACCATCACGGTCAGTGGGCCGGGTCCTGGCGCGCTGGCACTTAAAAGCCTGCCGGCACAGCTGCCGCTGGGGTTAATGCTGAGCCTGGTTCTGGGGTATCTGGCCTGGCTGGCCACAGCAAACCGGATGAGCTTCACGTGGGAGATCGATATGGGGATTGCGGCGCGGGAATTTGAGCTGTTCTGTCAGCCGCTGGTGAATGCCCGTACGCAGGAGTGTATCGGCGTGGAAATTCTTCTGCGCTGGAACAACCCACGTCAGGGTTGGATCTCCCCGGAAGTGTTCATCCCCCTGGCAGAAGAACATAACCTTATTGTTCCCCTGACGCGCTACGTGATTGCCGAGACGGTACGCCAGATAGGCTACTTCCCCTCCCACCCGGGCTTTCACATCGGTATTAACGTGGCGGCCAGCCACTTCCGTCACGCCGTGCTACTTCAGGATCTGAACCGCTACTGGTTCAGTGCAAACCCGAGCCAGCGGCTGGTTATCGAACTTACCGAGCGTGACGCGCTGGTCGATGCAGATTATCGCATCGTGCGCGAGCTGCATCGCAAAGGGGTCAAACTGGCTATCGACGATTTTGGTACCGGCAACAGTTCGCTCTCCTGGCTTGAAAAGCTTCATCCTGACGTACTGAAAATTGACCAGTCCTTTACCACCGCCATTGGAACCGATGCCGTGAACTCAACGGTGACAGATATCATTATTGCGCTGGGTCAGCGGCTGAATATTGAGCTGGTTGCGGAAGGGGTCGAAACGGAGGAGCAGGCGCGCTACCTACGCCGACACGGTGTTCATACTCTGCAGGGGGATTTCTATGCGCGGCCGATGCCGCTGCGGGATTTTCCACAATGGCTGGCGGAGAGTTCACCTCCGCCAGCGCATCATAACGGGCACATCGTGCCCTTAATGCCGTTGCGTTAAGAAGCGTTACTCATCTTCGTCGTGCACGGATTGCTCTTTAACAATACGCACCATATCAACGCGATAGTCGTTGGCTTCAACGATGGTAATACTCAGCGGGGGCAGTTCGATCACATCCCCCACGCGCGGGATCTGCCCGTTTACGGCGATGACCAGACCGGCCACAGTGGCAATGTCTTCTTCATCGTTGACCACGTTTTCCAGCCCCAGCGTATGCGAAAGCGCGTGCAGGTCAGTGGTACCTTTCACCAGCCAGCCTTCACCATCGGCCACGATTTCCGGTGTTTCGTCCTCATCCGGGAATTCACCGGCAATGGCTTCAAGCACGTCCAGCGGCGTGACCAGCCCCTGCACCACACCGAACTCGTTGGTGACAATCACGAAGCTGCCGCGGGCACGGCGCAGAACGCCAAGCAGGTTGATGGGGTCCAGCGTTTCCGGTACCACGATAGCCGGTGAGGCGGCGGCGATGGCTTCGACGTCAACGCCCTCTTCCAGCGCGACCAGCATCTCTTTGGCACGCACGACACCGATGATCTCATCCAGCTCACCACGACACACCGGGAACAGGCTGTGCGGTGAAGAGAGCAGCTGCTGACGAATTTCATCAACGCTCAACCGGGAATCTACCCAGCTGATCTCGCCGCGCGGGGTCATGATGCCGCGCAGTGAACGGGAGGCCAGGGAGAGAACGCCGTTAATCATATAACGCTCTTCTTCCACAAATGCCCCTTCCGGCACCGGAACCGGGTTACGGTTCTCGGTGTCACTCTGCACATTCACCTGACGGCGACCGCCCATCAGGCGCAGGATGGCATCCGCGGTGCGGGCACGCAACGGCTGATTGGACTGCTGCTTAATAAAGTTACGGCGTGCAATCTGGTTAAACAGTTCGATCAGGATCGAGAAGCCAATCGCGGCATACAGATAACCTTTCGGAATATGGAAACCGAAACCTTCCGCAACGAGGCTCAGACCGATCATCAGCAGGAAGCTCAGACACAGCACCACGACCGTCGGATGTTGGTTCACAAAGCGGGTCAGCGGTTTAGACGCCAGCAGCATAACCGCCATGGCGATAACCACCGCCGCCATCATCACCGGGAGATGGTTCACCATACCCACCGCTGTGATCACCGCATCAAGCGAGAAGACAGCATCCAGCACCACGATCTGCAGCACCACAACCCAGAAGCTGGCATAGCCTTTGCCATGACCATCGTCGTGCTGACGGTTCTCCAGCCGCTCGTGCAGCTCTGTCGTTGCTTTAAAGAGCAGGAATATCCCCCCGAGCAGCATGATCAAATCGCGGCCAGAGAAGGTGAAATCCATGACGGTAAAGAGCGGTTTTGTCAGGGTGACCATCCACGAGATCACGGACAGCAGCGCCAGACGCATAACCAGCGCCAGCGAGAGGCCGATCAGACGCGCTTTATCACGCTGTTTTGGCGGCAGTTTGTCCGCGAGGATGGCAATAAACACCAGGTTATCAATGCCAAGAACGATCTCCAGCACCACCAGCGTGAGCAATCCCACCCAGATTGACGGGTCCATTAAGAATTCCATGACAAGCTCCTGCTAAAGGAATGACGAAACGGTGCCCCACTCAATGTGGGCAAAACAGCGGTAAACAGAGTCGATACGTGGCGAGGATCGCCGGTGAAAAAGGCGCGAAGTGGCCTGATAGATGACTGACGTCGGTGACGGTCCATATAGTGGGCTGTAGCCCTATACTCCTGATCAATTAAACGGAGGCTAAACATATCAGAGACATTACGTTTTTAGCAAAGATTTACGTTCCTTTGCAAAAACGTGAAAAGGCAGAATTTGTGTTGAGTAATTTCTGATTTTCGAAACCTAAATTACGGATCTTCATCACATAAATTATTTTTTCACTATCTAAAATAATTCGCGTAAGTCTGAGCTTTTTTAACTCTAACCCTTATCTGAATCGATTCGGTTCGCCAATACGATTCTCAGTACGTCTGCCTGGCAGAGGTATTAATGATAATAAAAGGAGGTAGCAAGTGACCATTGCTATTGTCATAGGCACACATGGTTGGGCTGCAGAGCAGCTACTCAAAACAGCAGAGATGCTGTTGGGCGAGCAGGAAAACGTCGGCTGGATCGATTTCGTTCCCGGTGAAAACGCCGAGACGCTGATTGAGAAATACACGGCTCAACTGTCGAAGCTGGATACCAGCAAAGGCGTGCTGTTTCTCGTTGATACATGGGGCGGCAGCCCGTTCAACGCTGCCAGCCGCATTGTCGTCGATAAAGAGCACTATGAAGTTGTCGCCGGGGTCAATATTCCGATGCTGGTGGAAACCTTCATGGCACGCGACGACAATCCGACTTTTGATGAGCTGGTTGCCCTGGCGGTCGAAACCGGTCGCGAAGGCGTGAAAGCGCTGAAGGCACAGCCGGTTGAGAAACCCGCACCGGCGGCTGCCGCGGCACCGAAAGCCGCTGCCCCCGCAAAACCGATGGGCCCGAACGATTATATGGTGATTGGCCTTGCGCGTATCGATGACCGTTTAATTCACGGCCAGGTGGCAACGCGCTGGACCAAAGAGACCAACGTTCAACGTATTATCGTGGTCAGCGACGAAGTGGCCGCCGACACGGTGCGTAAAACCCTCCTCACCCAGGTTGCTCCTCCGGGCGTTACCGCGCACGTGGTGGATGTCGCCAAGATGATCCGCGTCTATAACAACCCGAAATATGCCGGTGAACGTGTGATGCTTCTGTTCACTAACCCGACAGACGTCGAGCGCATTGTTGAAGGCGGCGTGAAAATCACCTCCGTGAACATTGGTGGTATGGCTTTCCGTCAGGGCAAAACGCAGGTCAACAACGCGATTTCAGTCGATGCGAAGGATATCGAGGCATTTAACAAGTTGAATGCTCGCGGTATTGAACTGGAAGCCCGTAAGGTTTCCACGGACCCGAAACTGAAAATGATGGATTTGATCGGCAAAGTTGGGA
Source organism: Enterobacter cloacae subsp. cloacae ATCC 13047 (assembly GCF_000025565.1). Classification (NCBI taxonomy): domain Bacteria; kingdom Pseudomonadati; phylum Pseudomonadota; class Gammaproteobacteria; order Enterobacterales; family Enterobacteriaceae; genus Enterobacter; species Enterobacter cloacae. Next base: position 1,503,857 of record NC_014121.1, on the reverse strand, counting down.
AATAAGCCCGCGCCGGTTTTTCACATAAAGATTATGCAATAGGAGAAGTACAATGGAGATTACCACTCTTCAGATTGTGCTGGTGTTCATCGTCGCGTGTATTGCGGGTATGGAATCCGTACTTGATGAATTTCAGTTCCACCGCCCTCTGGTGGCCTGTACGTTGATTGGCGCCGTTCTCGGTGATATGAAAACCGGTATCATCATCGGTGGTACCCTGGAAATGATCGCCCTTGGCTGGATGAACATCGGTGCGGCGGTTGCGCCCGATGCCGCGCTGGCGTCCATTATTTCAACCGTGTTGGTCATTGCCGGTCATCAAAGCATCGGTGCCGGTATCGCTCTGGCAATTCCGCTGGCTGCCGCAGGCCAGGTACTGACCATTATCGTTCGTACTATCACCGTGGCTTTCCAGCACGCGGCGGATAAGGCGGCCGAAAACGGCAACCTTACGGCGCTCTCCTGGATCCACGTCTCGTCCCTGTTCCTGCAGGCGATGCGTATCGCTATTCCTGCCGTTATCGTCGCTATCTCCGTAGGCACCAGCGAAGTTCAGGGCATGCTCAACGCCATCCCTGAAGTGGTCACCAGCGGTCTGAACATCGCCGGTGGTATGATCGTGGTGGTTGGTTATGCGATGGTCATCAACATGATGCGCGCAGGCTACCTGATGCCATTCTTCTACCTGGGCTTCGTAACCGCGGCGTTCACCAACTTCAACCTGGTTGCTCTCGGTGTGATTGGTGCGGTAATGGCAATTCTCTACATCCAGCTCAGCCCGAAATATAACCGCGTTGCGGGTGCCCCAGCGCAGGCTGCTGGTAATAACGATCTCGATAACGAACTGGACTAACAGGTGAGCGAAATGGTTGATATGACTAAAACTACCCCTGAGAAGAAACTCACTCCGGGTGATATTCGTGGCGTGTTCATCCGTTCTAACCTGTTTCAGGGTTCATGGAACTTCGAACGTATGCAGGCCCTGGGCTTCTGCTTCTCCATGGTACCGGCAATCAAACGCCTCTACCCGGAGAACAACGAAGCACGTCGCCAGGCGATTAAGCGTCACCTGGAATTCTTTAACACCCATCCTTACGTAGCGGCACCGGTACTGGGCGTTACCCTGGCGATGGAAGAGCAGCGTGCAAACGGCGCAGAGATCGACGATGGTGCCATCAACGGTATTAAAGTCGGTCTGATGGGTCCGCTGGCAGGCGTAGGTGACCCGATCTTCTGGGGTACCGTTCGTCCGGTCTTTGCAGCGCTGGGCGCGGGTATCGCGATGAGCGGCAGCCTGCTCGGTCCACTGCTGTTCTTCATCCTGTTCAATGCGGTGCGTCTGCTGACCCGTTACTACGGCGTGGCGTATGGTTACCGTAAAGGGGTGGATATCGTTAAAGATATGGGCGGCGGCTTCCTGCAAAAACTGACAGAGGGGGCGTCAATTCTCGGCCTGTTTGTGATGGGGGCGCTGGTTAACAAGTGGACGCACGTGAACATCCCGCTGGTGGTTTCAACCATCACCGGACAGGATGGGCAAACCCGTGTGACCACCGTGCAGACCATCCTTGACCAGCTGATGCCTGGCCTGGTGCCGCTGCTGTTGACCTTCGCCTGTATGTGGCTGCTGCGTAAGAAAGTGAACCCGCTGTGGATCATCGTTGGCTTCTTCGTCATCGGTATCGCGGGCTACGCTGTTGGTCTGTTGGGCCTGTAAAGCTTTATGTTATACGCCGGGGGCTTGCCCCCGGTTTTTTTATCTGGAGGATGAATGACTGTCACGGACACCGTACTGGTTTTGTTTATTGTTGCCCTTCTGGCTTACGCGATCTATGACGAGTTCATTATGCCTCGCCGCCACGGCGAGACGCTGCTGACCCTTCCCCTCTTACGCCGTGGACGCATTGATGCGTTTATCTTCGCCGGTCTGGTGGTCATCCTGATTTACAATAACGTGACCAGCCATGGTGCAATATTAACCACATGGTTATTATGTGCGCTGGCATTAATGGCGATTTACCTGTTCTGGATCCGTTCGCCAAAACTCATTTTTAAAAAACACGGGTTCTTCTTTGCCAATGTCTGGATAGAATATAACCGCATTAAAGAGATGAATTTATCTGAAGACGGGGTGCTGGTGATGCAATTAGAACAGCGCCGCCTGCTCATTCGGGTCAAAAATATAGATGACCTGGAAAAGATATACAAATTACTCATTAAAACTCAATAAGTTATATTTATAGCATCGGCTATATTCCGTGTTAACGTTGCTCACGAAATATAGCCATAGCTATATTCCATTCTTTTTATCCTTCCTATTTTTTAACGCTATTTTTACGAATAAATCTAAATGAAAATCGTTATCAACAAGATAATAAAATAATACCCCCGCTGTTGTTGTTTTATATTCTCAAAATATGTTAAGGTTGCGCCCGTCGTTGGGGAGTAGCTAATTTCCTGTACTCAGGAAATGTACGTGTCAACATACTCGTTGAAAAACGTGGCGCGTACGGATCGTTTTCTGCACATCATTGTGCGACGGTCAGGCGAGACCATAGATACATCAACTGCTGTTTACTGGGGGCAGTGATGTGTCATATGGATATCTCCCGGTCTGGACGCTTGTATGAACATCTCCGCCACCATTCTTCTCGCTTTCGGCATGTCCATGGATGCTTTTGCTGCTTCCATCGGAAAAGGTGCCACACTCCATAAACCAAAATTTTCTGAAGCGCTGCGCACAGGTCTGATTTTCGGTGCTATCGAAACCCTGACGCCGCTTATCGGCTGGGGCCTGGGTATGCTGGCCAGCCAGTTTGTACTGGAGTGGAACCACTGGATTGCGTTTGTGCTGCTGGTTTTTCTCGGCGGACGAATGGTGATTGAAGGATTCCGTGGCAACAGCGATGAAGATGAAGAGCCTCAGCACCGCCACGGTTTCTGGCTGCTGGTCACCACCGCAATTGCCACCAGCCTTGACGCGATGGCCGTCGGTGTTGGTCTGGCCTTTCTGCAGGTGAATATCATTGCCACCGCGCTGGCCATTGGTTGCGCCACACTGATTATGTCCACCCTGGGTATGATGGTTGGCCGTTTTATCGGCCCGCTGCTGGGTAAGCGAGCCGAGATCCTGGGCGGGATCGTGTTAATCGGTATTGGTGCCCAGATACTCTGGGCACACTTCGCGGGTTAACCTTCGCGCTGCCAGCAGTGGATGCTGAAATCCGTCTGGCAGCGAAACGTGGCCTGTGCAGCCAGCGTCTCCCGGACAGCCGGTTTTGCCCGCCAGGCAAACGGGGTCATTTGCAGTAACGCCACGGCTTCATCCCCTTTCAAATCCATCTCATACGCTACTGTTTCTTCCTGCCTGAGCACAAAACCAGCCAGTTGTTCTGAATGGGGAGCATGCAGGCGAACCTCGTCATAAATCAGCCCTTTCAGCTCCATCAGATGACGTGGTCCTGGCGTGACGGTTATCACCCACCCGCCGGGTTTTACCACCCGAGCCAGCTCTTCTGCCTTACAGGGAGCATAAATACGCACAACGGCATCCATGCTGGCATCTTCAAACGGCAGCCGGTGGCTTGAGGCCACGCAGAACATCACCCCCGCGTAGCGTTTTGCCGCTGCGCGAATCGCCGCTTTCGACACGTCCAGACCCGTCGTCTGCGCGCCCTTCCCGGCGGCAATCTCGGCAAACCTTGCGGTGTAATACCCTTCACCACAGCCGATATCCAGCAGAGCGGAGGCACTCTGCGTCAGCGTGTGGTCCAGCAGCTGAGCGACACTCTCTCTTAGCGGCTTGTAATGTCCGGCATCCAGAAAGGCACGTCGCGCCTGCATCATCTCTGCGCTGTCGCCCGGATCGCGGGAGCGTTTATGCTGCACCGGCAGAAGATTCACATACCCCTCTTTCGCCATATCAAACTGATGTCCCTGCGGACACGCATAACTTTTCTCAGAACGCGTCAGGCGCGCGTGACAAAGGGGGCAACTGAAGGGCATGACAACTCCGGGACATAAATCAAAGGGCGAAGTGTACCGCTATTCGCCCCGTTATAAAACGCCAGGGTTAACGCATGACGATAAGGTGGCCGGAATCAGCCGGCAGGCCATCCGGTTTCACGTTCTCAAGGCGCAGCACATTCCCCATGATCTCACTGAAAACGGGCGCTGAAACGGCACCACCATAATAGGCACCGTTCTGCGGATCGTTTATGACTACCACCAGCGCAAAACGCGGGTCGCTGGCAGGCGCAACGCCTGCGGTATAGGCGACATACTTATCGACGTACTTGCCACTGTCATCAATCTTTTTCGCCGTACCGGTTTTGACCGCCACCCGGTAATCCCGTACGGCGGCCTTCACTCCTCCACCGCCCGGAAGCGCCACGCTTTCCATCATGTGTTCCACTTCATGGGCAATCTCTTCTGGCATGACTCTGTGGCCTATCACCGGCGGGTCGATACGGGTGATCGAGAGCGGGCGCTCAAGCCCATACCCGCCAATGGTGGCGTAGACATGGGCCAGCTGAAGGGGCGTCACCATCAGGCCATAGCCGAAGGCAAAGGTTGCCCTGTCGAGTTGACTCCAGAATTTACGCTGCGGCAGTAACCCTGAGCTTTCGCCCGTTAAACCCAGCCCGGTATTGGTGCCAAAGCCAAAGTTCCGGTAGGTATCGATAAGATGCTGGATGGGCATCGCCAGAGAGAGACGGGAAACACCGGTGTCGCTCGATTTTTGCAGGATCCCGGTCATCGTCAGTTCCGGGTAGTAACCCACATCACGGATACGGTGACCGTCAAGGGTATACGGATGGGTATCAATGACGCTGTCCGGTTGCACCAGCCCCTGCTGCAATGCCGTCATCAGAACCAGCGGCTTAACGGTGGAGCCGGGTTCGAAGGTATCGCTAATGGCACGATTACGAAAATCGTTTAACGTTGCACCTTCACGATTGTTCGGGTTGAAATCGGGATAGCTCGCCATGGCGAGTATTTCCCCTGTGGGGATATTGATCAGGACCGATGCACCCGACTCGGCTTTATTCCAGACCACCGCATTATCAAGCGCGTCCTCGGTGATGGTTTGCAGCCGCTCGTCAATGCTCAACTGGATATTATGCGCAGGAACGGGCGCCACTTCGGTCAGGTTTTCCACCACGCGTCCATAGCGGTCCTCCCTCACCTGCCGGACCCCGGCCTTCCCCATAAGCTGCGCGTTGAAGCTCTTCTCTACGCCTTCAATCCCCTGACCATCAATATTGGTAAAACCGATAAGGTTTGCGGCCACATGACCTGCCGGATAAAAACGCCGGGACTCATCGCGCAGGTTGATGCCCGGCAAATTGAGTTTATCGATCCACTGCGCCTGAGCAGGATCCACCTGACGGGCAAGGTAAATGAAGCGTCCCTGCGGATTACTGTTAATGCGCGATGCCAGCGTGCTAAGGGAGAGATGCAGCGCACTGGCCAGCGCCTGCCAGCGGTCATCAAACCCAACCCCACCTTTTGCCAGCACCGTTTTGGGGTCGGCCCACACGGCCCTGACGGGCACACTCACCGCCAGCGGACGACCTTCACGGTCCATGATCATGCCACGCGGTGCATCAATCGCCACCTCACGCAGCGATCGCATATCTTCCTGTTTTACCAAATTGTCAGGTTTAATAATCTGCAGCCAGGCAACGCGTACCAGTAAAAATGCCAGGCTGCAAAAAATAGCAAAACAGAGCAGAGCAAAACGTGCCGGGGTGAAACTGCCGGCACTCGGTATCATTTTCTTCTTCACCTGAACCCCAGGGCTGTTGAACAACGCCCTGATTTAACGGGAAAAGCCGCTGTGGAGGGGGGAAAACAGTGCTAATAATCTCGTAGCTTTGCAACAAGTTACTAACAGAGACAGGGATGGTAATATTTTGAAAGATAAGGCATATAAAAAAGCCCCGCGTTTGCGAGGCTTTATGTCTGAGATTGAAGTGCTACGCGCTTCAGTCAGCAGCGGTTCGATCAGATAGCAGTTACGTTAACTGCAGCTGGGCCTTTCTGGCCGTCCTGAATTTCGAACTCAACGTTCTGGCCTTCAGCCAGAGTTTTGAAGCCGTTACCCTGGATTGCAGAGAAGTGTACGAACACGTCTTTGCTGCCGTCAGCAGGAGTAATGAAACCAAAACCTTTAGACTCGTTGAACCACTTAACTTGACCTTTAATCTTTGCCATTTGCAAAATTCCTTAGAGTGTTTTCTTAGCCCGCAGGCATTGACTGAGATAAAACTGAGACATTACTGCTTGAGGCACTAATATAAGGTTCGGCAGAGAAGCGGTATTCAACGACAACGTGTTTACTCAGGACTTCTTTACTGAAAATGCCACACATAAACAGAACTGTACCTCGTTTGACCCAAAACGTGTTATCACACACTATGTTTAATATGGCAAGCCATTTTTAAACATGTCTCGATCCGCCGCACAAATTCGAACACAGCCTGTAAGGATTTGCACATTTATGCTTACCGCGTACAAACCAGTCCTCGTCCTTATACAGACTCAACGTTGCTTTCACACCCGCTGTAATCAAAGACTTTTTTAACATAGCTCAATCATTACAATGCGTCCAGCAACCCACGAAAGAAAGCCGGAAACAGTGATTGATTTAGAACATTTTGTGAAAAGTTATGCTCAAATCATTGTAACGCAACTGTATTGTTACAAAGAAAATACACAGCTAATAAGCCCGGCCAAACTGTGTTAAAAATCACCAGATAATAAAAATGTTATGCACCAAAATAATGAAATTTTTATGACTCTGCCTCAAAAGAAGGCAAGCAAAACGTTTCGATAAAAATAAAACATTAGATAGTGGCTTTAATAGCAGAATATATGCAACAAATCATCGCTTCGCTTACAAGGATAAATATTCACCAATTTTCAGTATCCTGAAGGAATTATTAACCGGTGCTAAATTAACAAGCGCGTCAGTTAACTCTCTGACTGGTTCATCAAGTGATTCATCCGCCAGTTCAAACACGCCCCAGTGAATGGGAAAAGCTAAGGGACTTCCCAGCTGCTGCCACAATGCGACGGCAGATTGCGGATCCATATGGTGTACCGCCATGAACCATCTTGGTGCATAGGCGCCAATGGGCAACGCGGCGGCGTCGATTTTGCCCAATCGTTCCGGGATCAAAAGCAGCTCCGGAGAGTAGCCCGTATCGCCGCTAAACCAGAAACGGCGGTGTCGCCCCTCAAAGACCCAGCCACACCACAGAGAGCGATTGCGGTTCCAGAATGTTCGCATGCTCCAGTGCTGTGCCGGAACGGCGGTCAGGGTTATCCCCTGCCAGGTGATACTCTGCCACCAGTCGAGTTCAACGATGCGCCTTGCTCCCCGGCGGCGAAACCACTGTGCAAGTCCTAACGGCACGAAGAAACTGACGTCGGGAAAGCGCTTCAGGATACGGCGAATGGTCGCGTCATCAAGGTGATCGTAATGATTGTGAGAGATAACCACTGCATCAAGCTGCGTGAGTTGTTCCACAGAGAGAGCGGGAGGCGTTCTGCGCAGGGGGCCCAGGAACGGTACGGGAGAGGCGCGTCGGGAAAACACCGGGTCGGTGAGAAGAGTATTGCCGTCCATTTGCAGCAGCATACTCGCATGCCCCAGCCACCATACCCCATCTTCATGAGGTTGATTAAGCGACACAGGCTGCCACCACTGGCGGATAAAGTCGTCATAACCGAGCGCAGGAGGTTTGGGCAAACCGGCTTCTTTACGCGCTTTACGCCAGCGCTCAAGGTCGCCGGGCTGATGCCCAACGGGACAGGTATTCTGAAAACCGTTCGGCGTGTGATGCTTCAGGGAGGCGTCATACCAGGGATTTTTCCAGACCACAACCACCTCCCAGGTCAGAAAGATTAACGCTCTGCCACCAGACGGATGAAGTCGTCTTTGTCGTCGCTCTCTTCCGCAGCAGCTTCTTTCGCCGTTTCTTTCTCTTCCGGTTCGTTAGCCTCACACAGACGGCGTAACAGCGCATTCTGACGCTTTTGCTGATCGAGCAGCGCTTCCAGCAGTTCGATCTGCTCGTTCGTCCGGGAGCTCGCACGGTTCACGAAAAACCAGATGACAAGTCCCACCAGCAAAACAACGACAGAAACCAACAGGGATGCCATATTCAGCAGCCCTGAACTCAGTAACTCACCCATTTCACCACCTCAATAAAAACACGCATTTTACCACTGGCGCGAAGGAAGGAAATCACCTTAAGAAAAAATGCCTGTTACCACGGAATAAACTTATTGATTGCGCAAACGCCGCTAAAAAACTGTACATCCTGATCGCACATCACATTGATCGTCTGCGTCCACAACACCACGCATGCAATCAGCACGATAACCAGAATTACCCAGCGTATTTTTTTCACTCCACACTCCGTCTTAACACCTGTTGCATACAGGTTATCACGGTTATCTTAAACAAGGACTAACTGTAACGCCTGTAAGCCCTTTTCAGAATTATGCACTTGTTTCATAGAGTAAACCGTTTAGTCTTGAGGCATGACAACAAAGATAAAGAGGCAATGATGCATTTAATCATTCGAACAATTATTGCACTGGCCGTAGTATGGATTGGCCTTTTATTAACCGGATATGGCGTGCTTGTGGGGAGCACCGAAAACGCAGCTGGATTAGGTATCCAGTGTAAATACCTGACTGCCCAGGGAATGAGCACCGCCCAGTACCTGCATTCTGATAGCGGGATCATCGGTTTAACCAACTGCCCGGTCCTGCGTAAAACTTCTGTCGTCATTGATAACGGTTAATTACCCTTTTTTACGACCGATAAAAAAACGCCGCAATGTCTGCGGCGTTTTTTATGCTGAGAGGGGTTAAAACGGATACGCGTTATAGCCCATCTGCTCAGAAATCTTACGCGCGGCGGTATGAAGAATAGCAACATACTCATGCAGACGCTCTTCTGAGAAGCGCAGCGTCGGGAAGGAGATACTCAAGCCCGCAATCACCACACCAAAGCGGTCAAATACCGGCACACCAATGCAGCGCAGCCCTTCTTCCTGCTCTTCGTTATCTTCGCCATAACCCTGCTCACGTACCTTATCAAGCACCGTCAGCAGTTCGTCCGTACTGGTGATGGTACGCTGGGTACTGCGTTTGTACTCCACCCCATCCAGAATCTGCTTCACTTCTTCACGGTCACGCCAGGCCAGCAGAACTTTGCCGATAGCCGTGCTGTATAACGGATTGCGACGCCCGATGCGAGAGTACATGCGCAGGTTATACATTGAGTCAATTTTATGGATGTAAACAATGCTGTCTTCATCCAGAGCACCCAGGTGAATGGTTTCTTTGGTCAGACGAGAGAGCTCACGCATCTGGATATCTGCACTACGCACCAGGTCAACGTTTTGCAGCGCACGGGCACCTAATTCGAACAGTTTCAGCGTCAGAGAATATTTTTCAGACTCGCCTTCCTGCGCGACATACCCCAGTGACTTCATGGTTTGCAAAAAGCGATAAACGGTGCTTTTCGACATCATCACACGCTGCGACAATTCTGTAATACCAATTTCACGCTCTTCTCCGAGCGCCTGCAGGATGCCAAACACCTTCAGCACGGAAGAAACAGAATCGGGTTGTTTATCCAAATCTGCAATTGCCATTCATCACCTCATAGAGAGTGTTTTATAAAAATCAGAACCGGTTTTTATTATAAATTCCCGTCATGCCTGCTGCAATCAATCCGCGTTTACTTCGTTACAAATCTGCGACATAAAGCGGTTGTAACAGTGCTAAAATAGTTACCCTGAGAATAATTTCACACTGAGCTATTCATCCCACATGGAAAAAAAACTGTCCGATGGTCTGCCTTTACCCCAGCGGTATGGCGCTATCGCTACGATTATCATCGGTATTTCAATGGCCGTGCTCGACGGCGCGATTGCCAATGTTGCCCTGCCCACCATTGCCAGCGATCTGCATGCCTCACCCGCCAGCTCAATCTGGATTGTTAACGCTTATCAGATAGCGATCGTGATCTCACTGCTCTCGTTCTCGTTTCTGGGTGATATGTTCGGCTACCGGCGGGTGTATCAGTGCGGTCTGGCTGTGTTTACCTTAACCTCACTGTTCTGCGCCCTCTCTGATTCGCTGCATATGCTGACGCTGGCCCGCATTGCGCAGGGTTTTGGCGGCGCGGCGTTGATGAGCGTTAATACCGCGTTGATTCGCTTAATTTATCCTCAGCGCCATTTAGGGCGCGGAATGGGAATAAACTCCTTTATTGTGGCGGTATCCTCGGCCGCCGGGCCCACCATTGCGGCGGCTATACTGTCTGTCGCCTCATGGCAATGGTTGTTCGCCATCAATGTGCCGCTGGGTATGGTGGCCATTTTCTTTGCCCTGCGCTATCTGCCGGGGAACGGCCCCAAAAGCACCATGCCTCGTTTTGATATCGCCAGTGCGGTGATGAATGCGCTGACCTTTGGCCTGTTGATTACGGCCCTGAGCGGCTTTGCGCAGGGTCAATCACTCCTGCTGACCGTCGCAGAGGTTGCTGCTCTGCTGATCATTGGCTACTTCTTTGTTCGCCGCCAGCTCGCTTTACCTGTGCCGTTACTGCCGGTGGATCTGCTGCGTATTCCGCTTTTTTCGCTCTCAATATGCACCTCCATCTGTTCGTTCTGCGCCCAGATGCTCGCCCTCGTCTCTCTGCCCTTTTTCCTGCAGAGCGTAATAGGACGTTCGGAAGTGGAGACTGGACTGCTGCTGACCCCATGGCCGCTGGCAACGATGGTGATGGCACCGCTGGCAGGTTATCTCATAGAGCGCGTGCATGCCGGATTACTGGGCGCGCTGGGGCTGGCAGTCATGGCGGCGGGTCTGTTTGCGCTGGCGCTGCTTCCCTCGCAACCTACGGATCTGGATATTATCTGGCGTATGATCCTCTGCGGTGCCGGTTTTGGCCTGTTCCAGTCGCCGAACAACCACACCATTATCACCTCCGCACCGCGCCACCGAAGTGGAGGAGCCAGTGGCATGTTGGGTACCGCGCGCCTGCTGGGGCAAAGCACCGGTGCGGCACTGGTCGCCCTGATGTTCAACCTCGCCGGGCAGAATGGTAATCACCTTGCGCTCCTCACCGCAGGTGCACTTGCCACCCTTGCCGCGATCGTCAGCGGCCTGCGCGTCACGCAGCCCAGCGTACAGGCATAAAAAAAGCCGGGCGGAGTTACCTCCGCCCGGCTCAGACTGCATCTTCAGCATTACTTCAGGTATTCCCCACTGCGCAGCGCTTCAATGCGTTTATCCAGTGGCGGGTGAGACATAAACAGCTCGCTCAACGATTTTGATTTACCGTTGATGCAGAATGCCATCATGCTGTTAGCTTCCTGCGGCTCGTAGCTGGTTTTCAGACGCTGCAGGGCAGCAATCATCTTCTCACGACCAACCAGTTTCGCAGAGCCGGCATCCGCATGGAATTCACGGTGACGGGAGAACCACATGGTGATGATGCTGGCCAGAATGCCGAACACCAGTTCCAGAACCATTGATACCGCGAAGTAGATCAGCGGGTTACCGTTGCTCTCTTCACCTTCATCGCGGTTTCCACCCATAAAGCCAGCGGCGATCTGCGCCAGAATACGGGAAATAAAGATCACAAAGGTGTTCACCACGCCCTGAATCAGCGTCATGGTTACCATGTCACCGTTCGCAATATGGCTGATCTCGTGCGCGATAACCGCTTCGGCTTCGTCACGGCTCATGTTCTGCAGCAGCCCGGTACTTACGGCAACCAGCGACGCATCGCGACGGGCACCCGTAGCAAAGGCATTGATGTCCGGCGCATGGTAAATGGCAACCTGCGGCATGGCGATCCCCGCCTGCTTAGCTTGCTGCGCCACCGTATTCATCAGCCACTGCTCCATATCGTTGCGCGGCTGTTCAATGACCTCACCACCTACCGATTTCAGCGCCATCCACTTCGACATCAGAAGTGAAATAAAAGAGCCACCAAAACCAAACAGCAGCGCCATAATCAACAGACCCTGAACGCTACTCGACTGAATTCCTGTCAGGCTTAGCACCAGCCCGAATACCACCATTACCGCCAGGTTGGTGAGCAGGAAGAGCGCGATTCGCATCATAATTTTCTTTTAACCTCAGTTTAACAAAACGCACTATGCGATTACCCACATCGTATGGGTATTGCGGCTATTTTCAAGCATACGAAGGGCGTAAGTCACCAGAAAGACACAACTTTACACAATTGGAAATCTGCCTGACGGAAGGATGCAGAACAAAAAGAAACAGGCACAATTTCTTGTGCCTGTTGGGGATTATTTTGCCGGAGCGGGTTGCTCGGCGGGCCTGGCTTTTTCGAGTTTCGCCAGGTCAAGAGCGATATGTACCGTCTCGTCCAGGTACGGATCCGGCTCCTGGTAATCTTTTGGCAGATCGTCCAGTTTCTTGAGCAACGGTTTACCTTCACGTTTGAAGCGATCGTTGATACGCGCCAGACGCGTTGCGTCATCCTCATTGTTCTCTTTCTCACGCTGAGCGTAGTTCAGAGAAACAATATTCCGTTTTTCTTTCAGGGCATTAAAGCGGGCAATGTCCTTCATGATGTACTGGAATTCAGGATCTTTCGCGATGCGTTCGTTGTGGTCTTTCAGTAGCTCCGGACCAAACTGGGTCATATCACCGGCTTTCACGTAAGTCGCGGCATTGATGCTATCCCACGGCAACGCGTTATCTTCAAACTTCTCACCGGTTTCCGTCTCTTCCGTGCCTGTCGGCATCATGATGTCTGGCGTCACGCCCTTACGCTGCGTACTGCCGCCGTTCACACGATAGAATTTCTGAATGGTGTACTGAACAGACCCCAGCGCAGGCCATTCCGGACGCAGCATCTGATCGTAAATACGATTCAGGGAACGATACTGCTGGACGGTACCTTTACCGAACGTCGGCTCACCCACGATCAGCGCGCGACCATAGTCCTGCATTGCAGCGGCAAAGATTTCTGATGCTGACGCACTGAAGCGATCGACCAGCACTACCAGCGGGCCTTTGTAGTAAACCACGCCATCATTGTCGGCATCTTCACGCACTTTACCGTTGTTATCGCGCACCTGCACGACCGGGCCAGACGGGATAAACAGGCCAGACAGAGAGACAGCTTCTGTCAGTGCACCACCGCCGTTGCTGCGCAGATCGATGATCACGCTGCTGACGTTCTGCTTCTCAAGCTTCTGCAGCTGCACTTTTACGTCATCGGTCAGCCCTACGTAGAAGCCAGGGATATCAAGTACACCCACCTTCTCTTTACCGACGGTTTTCACCGACATTTTCACCGCGCGGTCTTCAAGACGAATACGCTCACGGGTCAGGGTAACGATACGGGTTTTGGTGCCTTTCCCGGCAGGCAGAATTTCAAGACGAACTTTGCTGCCTTTCGGACCTTTGATCAGCGCAACCACATCGTCCAGACGCCAGCCGATGACATCAACCATGTTCTGCCCGGTTTGGCCTACACCGACAATGCGATCGCCTACGCTTATCGCTTTGCTTTTTGATGCCGGGCCACCCGCAACCATGGAGTTGATCACCGTGTAATCGTCGTCCATCTGCAGCACCGCGCCGATACCTTCCAGAGAAAGGCTCATTTCGGTATTGAACTGTTCGGTGTTACGCGGGGAGAGATAGTTCGTATGCGGATCGATTTCGTGGGCAAAGGCAGTCATTGCCAGCGAGAAAACATCTTCGCTGTTGGTTTGTGCCAGACGACGAATGGCAAACTTGTAACGGCGCGTCAGCGTGTCACGGATCTCTTTCTCATCTTTGCCAGTGAGCTTGAGACTCAGTTCGTCGTACTTCACTTTGCTGTCCCACAGGGCGTTCAGCTCGGCTTCGTCTTTCGGCCAGGGCGCTTTACTGCGGTCCAGATTAAAGGTGTCATTGCCGGTGAAGTCCATCGGACGTTCCAGCACTTTCAGCGCATATTGATAACGTTCAAAGCGGCGCTTTTGTGCCAGGTTATACAGATCGTAGAACAGATCCAGCTTGCCGGAACGCAGCTCATCACCGACGTCGGATTTACGTTTGGCGAACTGCTCGACATCGCTGGCGAGCAGTACGTTATGGCTGTAATCCAGCAAGTTCAGATAGCGGTCGAAGATTTTGGCCGAAAAGGCCTGATCGAGATCGAACTGACGATAGTGCGAACGGGTGAAGCGTGACGTTACACGCTCGCTCACCGTCGCGTGCTGCGTCTCTTCCTTGAGAACCGGAATTTGATCAACACGCGTAATATCGTCCACTGCGAAAGCATGGCCTGTTATGGCAAACAGGCCGGCCAGCGCGGTGAGCTTAAAAAAAGTGTTCATGCCAGGCTTGGCCTCCGTTTCAGAACAACAAGTGTTCTGCGCGTACAATCATTGACATACCAGAAGTCAGCTGTACACGAACGCCATCTTTGGTGATTTCCATAACGGTGGCGTCCATTGCATTGTTACCCGCTTTTACCTTCAGTGCCTGACCGACGCTCAGGGCGTTGATGTCTGAAACCGGAGTGTGGCGCTGCTCTTCATGAGGCGCGCGCGGGGCTTTAGCTGCTGGTTTGTCAGCACGCGGTTTGCGATCGTTATTTTCGTTGCGACGCGGTGCAGGACGCGGTTTACGCTCACGGCGAGGCGCTTCTTCCTGGCCGTTTGCCGCAGCGGCTTCACGTTTTTTCGCCTGCTGTTCTGCACGTTGTGCCTGAACGCGTGCTTTGGCTTCTTCAAGCTGCTTACGCGCATGCTCGACGTGCTGCTCGTCCAGCTCACCACAGGGGTTGCCGTCAAGATCCACGCGAGTCGCGCCCGGTTTGATACCGTACAGGTAACGCCAGCTCGAAGTATAAAGACGTAAGGCGGAACGCAGCTGAGTTTTGCTGAGGTTCATTTCCCCCTCAACGCGTGCTACCAGATCCTGAAAAATACCGACTTTCAGGGGACGAGCTTCGCCTTCAGCGCTGAAGCACTGTGGGAAACGCTCGGCCAGAAATGCGATAACTTCTTTACTGCTATTCAACTTAGGTTGATTTTCCATGAAATTTCCTGATTACAACGGACGTTGCCAACAAGCGCAGGCATGAACAGGCGTCATTATAATGACGCTATCAGTAAATGCTACGTTATCCGTTGATTATCCTGCGACGCTCGCAAAGAATTTTTGATAATCGGTTGCTGCAAGAACGTTTTCCAGATTCGCCACCAGCTCGCGCAGCCCCTGTTCGTCCTCGATTGTAAAGCGACTGAAGACCGTACTGTCGATGTCCAGAACGCCAATAATCTGATTTTTTACCACCAGCGGCAGCACGATTTCAGAATTACTGGCGGCATCACAGGCAATGTGCCCGTCAAACGCATGCACATCTTCCACACGCTGTACCTGATTCTCGGCGACTGCCGTGCCGCAGACACCCCGGCCGACCGGAATGCGTACGCAGGCCAGTTTGCCCTGGAACGGCCCCAGCACCAGCGTTTCACCTTCCAGAAGATAAAAACCGGCCCAGTTCACGTCAGAGAGACGTTCAAACAGCAATGCGCTAGTATTTGCCAGAGTGGCTAAGAAGCTGGTCTCACCCGCCATCAATGCCTTAAAATCGCGGTTCAGGTCCGCGTAGAATTCTGTTTTGTTCATTCTTCAATCACTTAGTTGTCTTACAAAATTACCGCATAGCCTATTAAAATAAGCATTAAATGCGCTCATGCTCAAGATGAATCCATTCATGAGTTATTATAACTTTCAACAATACCTATTTGTGCGCAACTGATGGCCTTAAAAACAACCAAAATCACGCCGACAAAAAAGATAACTGTCCATACGGTAAGCGCAGCTTTGCCTCGTGCACATTATCAGCGTTGCCCCCAGTGCGATACGCTTTTTATGTTGCCGAAGATGAAATCGCACCAAAGCGCCTTTTGTCCCCGCTGCGACGCCAAAATTCGTGACGGCCGCGACTGGTCATTAACCCGTCTCGCCGCCATGGCGGTCACCATGCTGCTGTTGATGCCCTTTGCCTGGAGCGAGCCGCTGCTGAAGCTCTACCTGCTCGGCGTGCGCATTGATGCCAACGTGCTGCAGGGGATCTGGCAGATGACGCGCCAGGGCGATCCGGTGACCGCAGCCATGGTGCTTTTCTGTACCGTTGGTGCACCGCTGGTGCTGGTCGCCGCCATTGCGTATCTCTGGTTCGGTAATATTCTCGGCATGAACCTGCGTCCGGTGTTGCTGATGCTCGATAAACTCAAAGAGTGGGTGATGCTGGATATCTATCTGGTGGGCGTTGGCGTGGCCTCCATAAAAGTGCAGGACTACGCGTTTTTGCAACCGGGCGTCGGCCTCTTTGCTTTTATCTGTCTGGTATTGCTCAGTATCCTGACGCTGATCCATCTCAACGTTGAGCAGCTCTGGGAGCGATTTTACCCGCAGCGCCCCGCCACGCGCCCGGACGAGAATCTCCGGGTCTGTCTGGGCTGCCACTACACCGGGCTGCCCGATGCGCGCGGCCGCTGCCCACGCTGCCATATTCCCTTGCGACTGCGGCGCAACAATAGCCTGCAAAAATGCTGGGCCGCCCTCATCGCCTCGTTGATATTCCTGCTTCCTGCCAACATGTTGCCGATATCCATTATTTACGTGAATGGCGGGCGGCAGGAGGATACCATCCTCTCGGGCATTATCTCCCTTGCGCACAGTAATATTGGCGTGGCGGCAATTGTGTTTATCGCCAGTATTCTGGTGCCGTTTACCAAAGTGGTGGTGATGTTTACCCTGCTCATCAGCATTCACTTTAAATGTGAGCAAGGCTTACGTACCCGTATCCTGCTCCTGCGCTTCGTTACCTGGATTGGCCGCTGGTCGATGTTGGATCTGTTCGTGATTTCGTTGATGATGTCGCTGATTAACCGCGACCAGCTACTTGCTTTTACAATGGGACCCGCAGCTTTTTATTTCGGCTCTGCGGTGATATTGACTATTCTTGCTGTGGAATGGCTGGATAGCCGCTTACTTTGGGATGCACATGAGTCAGGAAACCCCCGCTTCGCCGACTGAAGCGAGAATTAAAACAAAACGCCGCATTTCGCCATTCTGGTTGCTGCCTGTCATCGCCCTGATGATTGCAGGCTGGCTTATCTGGACGAGCTATGAAGATCGCGGAAGTACCATCACCATTGATTTCCAGTCTGCCGACGGCATTGTGGCCGGACGTACCCCGGTGCGTTTCCAGGGGGTGGAAGTCGGTACCGTCCAGGATATCTCCCTTGGAAAAGGGCTGAATAAGATTCAGGTGCGGGCCAGCATCAAATCTGATATGCAGGACGCGCTGCGTAGCGAAACACAGTTCTGGCTGGTCACGCCAAAGGCCTCTCTGGCCGGGGTGTCCGGTCTGGATGCGCTGGTTGGCGGGAACTATATCGGCATGATGCCGGGTAAAGGTGAGCCACAGGATCACTTTGTGGCGCTTGATACGCAGCCCAAATATCGTCTCAATAACGGGGATCTGATGATCCACCTGCAGGCGCCGGACTTAGGGTCACTCAACAGTGGCTCGCTGGTGTACTTCCGTAAAATCCCGGTGGGCCGGGTGTACGATTACGCCATCAACCCCAACAAGCAGGGGGTGACTATCGATGTGTTAATTGAGCGTCGCTTTACCAATCTGGTGAAAAAAGGCAGCCGTTTCTGGAACGTTTCCGGCGTGGACGCTGACCTAAGCCTTAGCGGTGCGAAAGTGAAGCTTGAAAGTCTGGCCGCGCTGGTCAATGGTGCCATTGCCTTTGACTCCCCGGAAAATTCCAGCCCTGCCGCCGCAGATGACACGTTCGGTCTGTATGCCGACCTGGCGCACAGCCAGCGTGGCGTGATCGTCAAACTTGCCCTGCCCGATGCCAAAGGGTTAAAAGCCGGTTCTACGCCGCTGATGTATCAGGGTCTGGAGGTCGGTCAGCTCACCAAAATGACGCTCAATCCGGGCGGTTCCGTAACCGGGGAGATGACGGTTGACCCAAGCGTGGTAGATCTTCTGCGCGAGAAAACGCGTATCGAAATGCGCAGCCCGAAACTGTCCCTGAGTGATGCCAGCATCAGCAGCCTCCTGACAGGCAGTACCTTCGAGTTGATCCCCGGCGAAGGCCAGCCCAGCAACACCTTTGTGGTTGCCCCGGCGGATAAAGCCCTGCTGCAAAAACCCGGCGTGGTGACCATTACGCTGAACGCGCCGGAAAGTTACGGTATCGAAGCCGGTCAGCCGCTGATCTTACACGGCGTGCAGGTAGGCCAGGTGCTGGAGCGGTCGTTGTCGGAAAACGGTGTGAGCTTCTCCGCCGCAATCGATCCGCAATACAGCAATCTGGTGCATGGCGACAGCAAATTCGTGGTTAACAGCCGCGTAGACGTGAAGGTTGGGCTGGACGGCGTTGAATTCCTCGGAGCCAGTGCGAGCGAGTGGGTGAACGGCGGGATCCGCATCCTGCCGGGCAGCAAAGGTCCTGTCCGCGACAGCTATCCGCTGTATGCCAATCTGGATAAAGCGATTGAAAACAGCATGAGCGATCTGCCGACCACCACGCTGACGCTGAGTGCGGAAACGCTGCCGGACGTTCAGGCAGGCTCAGTCGTGCTGTATCGCAAGTTTGAAGTTGGGGAGGTCATCACCGTTCGCCCTCGTGCAGACGCCTTTGATATTGAACTGCACATCAAGCCGGAGTATCGCAAACTGCTTACCCCGAACAGCGTCTTCTGGGCGGAAGGTGGTGCAAAAGTTCAGCTTAACGGTAGCGGGCTGACCGTGCAGGCCTCCCCGCTCTCTCGCGCGCTGCGCGGGGCGATCAGCTTCGATAACCTGCCCGGCGCGGGCGGCAATATGCGCAAGGGTGACAAGCGTATCCTCTTCCCGTCTGAAACCGCTGCACGTGCGGTTGGCGGGCAGATTACCCTGCACGCCTTCGATGCCGGAAAGCTGGCGGAAGGAATGCCTATCCGCTACCTGGGCATTGATATCGGACAGATCCAGAAGCTGACGCTGATCACCGCCCGCAATGAAGTGCAGGCCACCGCGGTGCTTTATCCGGAATATGTGCAGACGTTTGCCCGTTCAGGCACGCGTTTCTCCGTGGTGACGCCGCAGATCTCGGCCGCGGGCGTTGAGCATCTCGACACCATCCTGCAGCCGTATATCAACGTCGAGCCTGGCCGTGGCAACGCGCGTCGTGATTTTGAACTGCAGGAAGCCACCATCACCGACTCGCGCTATCTTGATGGTCTGAGCATTGTGGTGGAGGTACCGGAAGCCGGCTCGCTTAGCATCGGCACGCCAGTTCTGTTCCGCGGTATTGAAGTGGGAACGGTGACCGGCCTGACGCTCGGGACGCTCTCCGACCGCGTGATGGTGGCGTTACGCATCAGCGATCGTTACCAGCATCTGGTACGGAATAATTCGGTGTTCTGGCTGGCCTCTGGCTATTCGCTGGACTTCGGCCTGACGGGCGGCGTGGTGAAAACCGGTACGTTCAACCAGTTTATTCGCGGCGGTATTGCTTTCGCCACGCCGCCGGGTACACCGCTGGCGCCGAAAGCACAGCCGGGCAAACACTTCCTGCTGCTCGAAAGCGAACCTAAAGAGTGGCGTGAGTGGGGAACCGCCCTGCCGCGTTAATCTCAGGGCTCCGGTGTCAACGCACCGGAGCCTTTATGTTACACTGCGCACCTGAACTTTTCCCTGTGGTGTGCCCGTGGCTCAAAACTCCGTATATCTTCCTGAACAATTCCTGGCGCAGATGCGCGAGGCGCTTCCTTCTCACCTCTCGTTAGACGATTTTATCGCCGCCTGTCAGCGACCGTTACGCCGGAGTATTCGCGTCAACACGCTGAAAATCAGCGTCGCAGATTTCCTTGCGCTGGTATCACCTTACCACTGGCAGCTCACGCCCGTTCCGTGGTGTGAAGAGGGTTTCTGGATCGAACGGGAGGACGAGGCGTCACTGCCGCTGGGCAGTACCGCCGAGCATTTGAGCGGTCTGTTTTATATTCAGGAAGCCAGCTCAATGCTGCCGGTTGCTGCGCTGTTTGCCGATGGCAACGCGCCTGAACGGGTCATGGATGTGGCTGCCGCACCCGGTTCAAAAACCACGCAGATTGCCGCCCGCATGGCTAACCGCGGGGCCATTCTCGCCAATGAGTTTTCAGCCAGCCGCGTGAAGGTGCTGCATGCCAACATCAGCCGCTGCGGCATTCAGAATGTTGCCCTGACGCATTTCGACGGACGCGTGTTTGGCGCCGCCCTGCCGGAAGCGTTTGACGCCATCCTGCTGGACGCCCCCTGCTCCGGTGAAGGCGTGGTACGCAAAGATCCCGATGCGCTAAAAAACTGGTCAGTTGAAAGCAACCTCGACATTGCCTCAACGCAGCGCGAACTGATCGACAGCGCGTTTCATGCCCTTCGTCCAGGCGGTACGCTGGTTTATTCCACCTGCACGTTAAACCGTGATGAAAACGAAGAGGTCTGCCTGTGGCTGAAAGCGCAATACCCCGATGCGGTTGAGTTTCTGCCACTGAATGACTTATTTGCCTCTGCTGAAGACGCCATCACCCCGGAAGGTTTCCTCCACGTATTCCCGCAGATTTATGACTGCGAAGGTTTTTTTGTCGCCCGTCTGCGTAAAACTGCCGCCATCGCACCACTGCCCGCGCCAACATTTAAGATCGGTAATTTCCCCTTCACACCGCTGAAGAGCCGTGAAGCAGAGCAGGTCACCACCGCAGCCCGCAAAGCCGGACTGAACTGGAACGACGATCTCCACCTCTGGCAGCGTGATAAAGAGATTTGGCTTTTCCCGGCGAACATCGAACCGCTTATCGGCAAAGTTCGTTTTTCCCGAATCGGGATCCGCCTGGCGGAAGTGCATAACAAAGGCTATCGCTGGCAGCACGAGGCGGTCATTGCCCTTGCCGGCACGGCTAACACCTTCGCGCTGACGCATCTGGAAGCTGAAGAGTGGTACCGGGGGCGCGATGTGTATCCGGAAACGGCCCCTTCTCAGGATGACGTTGTGGTGACGTACCAGGGATACCCGCTAGGACTGGCAAAGAAAGTGGGTTCGCGTCTGAAAAACAGCTATCCACGCGAACTGGTGCGCGATGGTCGCTTGTTTACCGGTAACGATCGCGCCGACTAAAAAAAGCGCACTTTTTTACTGGCGATTTTGCTCTCCTTGTCTACGATCAAAAATGGATGGCTGTACTGGTCATACCAGATTTTGACAACACACCCGGAGAGCATTATGACGAAAACCAGCGTGCGAATTGGCGCTTTTGAAATCGACGACGCAGAATTGCGCGGCGAAACACAGGGCGAACGAACGTTAAGTATTCCCTGCAAATCCGACCCGGATTTGTGTATGCAACTGGATGCCTGGGATGCCGACACCAGCGTTCCGGCAATCCTTGATGGCGAACATTCCGTCCTTTACCGCGAGCATTACGATAGTAAAACCGATGCCTGGGTCATGCGTCTTGCCTGACCAGAGAGAACCCGCCCGAAGGCGGGTTATTTATTACTGCAACTGCGCCAGCGTGAAATAGCCGTCAAACACCGCGCCGGTATCAATGTAGTGCAGGTTGTCAAAATCATATCGCTTATCCAGCGGCGTATGACCAAACCAGAAGTGATCCGCTCCGCGAATTCCCTGCCCTTTTCCTGCCATAAACCCCATTAGCCGATCCCGATCCCACAGCACCCGCTCAGCGCTCACCGGCTGCTGCCAGCGATATTCCGCTGCCGGATAGTCAGCATGAGCAATAACATTCAGGCCGTTTGTGCAGGTTATCTCAATAATCAGCGTCAACTTTCGGCACGCTTCTAACAGGGTCAGCGCCTGCTGCTGTTGCGAATCACCAAGCTGCGAAAACCAGCTTCCACCATTCATCAACCAGAGCGCAAAGTCATTATTTTCCACGCTGTCGATTGCCATTTGCTCATGGTTCCCCCGGACTGCGCGAAACCATTTTTCATTGATCAGTTGCAGGCACTTAACGCTGTCAGGGCCACGATCAATCAAATCCCCAACGGAGATCAGCAAATCCTCATAAGGATTAAAACGGCGGCGTTTCAGTTCGTCCAACAGCCACTGATAGCAACCGTGTATATCGCTCACAACCCAGACGTGACGCCACTTTCCACCATCGATTCGCTGATACATAAGGCCTCCCTGAATAAGTATAGCCGCATCAGAAAATGCAAATATCAGCGCCGGGCATCACAAAGCCAAACAAACGCTAAACCAAACGGAAATAAACCTTCCCGCGCTATTAATCCCTTTTTATCGGGCCTTTAAAATAAGCACTAAATAAAAGAGAGGTTTCAACGTGTCCAATACTCACCTGCATAACGATGTGCTCTATCCGCATCGTACACATATTATTTCCGACCTGGTCAACGGAAGATGCGTTCCGGGCCCCATCTGGAAAAAGCGTGAGTATCGGCTGAAATTCCTGTTACGCACGCTTCTGTTCTGGTCTTCTACCCGACGCATGCTTGAGGCACTCTCTGGCCGGGATGACTTTGATCGGTTACTGGCCGCGCAAATCACGTTACCCAGTAAAACCCACCGCCAGTACTTGATGCGCGGCCTGAATGCCGGCGACCGTGCTGACGCGATCGTCAGCCACTACCACTGGATTGATGGTCTGAAAGACCCCTTACTCGCCCATGCGCTGACCAGCCCTCAGGAGCAACCTGTCGTGCAGTTCAGGGCTAAAAATGAGGTGCTCTATACCGTCAACGCCTCCTCCGCTCACAAAGCCGAGCGCGAAGGTGAAAGCACACTGTGGCTGCGCGATGACGAGAATACCTTGCTCGCAAGCCTGACCTTCACTGTTGCGCACAGCGCGGGACAACGGGTACTGGTGATCGGCGGTCTTCAGGGGCCTCGCCGTGGCGTCACGCGCGATGTGATAAAACAGGCTACCCGCGCCTGCCACGGTCTGTTCCCAAAACGCGTACTGATGGAAGTGATTTTCCAGCTGGTCGCACAGTCAAACATCCGCGTCATTTATGCCGTCAGTGATGAGGGCCATGTTTTCCGCGCGCTGCGTTATCGCCTGAGCAAAGGCCGTCATTTCCACGCCAGCTACGATGAGTTTTGGGAAACCCTGGAGGGTAAGAAACGCTCGACCTTCTGCTGGCAGTTGCCACTTGAGATGGCGCGCAAATCCCTGGACGAGATTGCCAGTAAGAAACGGGCAGAATATCGCCGCCGCTTTGAGCTGCTTGATGAAATTAAAACGGCCATTAACGCCCGCTTTTAACCCTGCGTCTTGCTTTTGCCAACCCTGTACATCTCACCAACTCAATGATTGGCGTCGCAGTGGTGCAAACCTCCTCAGTCAAGGAACACCACATGAATACTCAACTAATTTTAAATAGCGTTCAGTTCAGTGTCTTTACCGATAACAACCAAATCTGGCTCACATCTTCAGAGCTTACCCAAGTCCTCTGCAATAGATCAGACGACTCAATTGCCAGAATCTATAACCACAACCACAAAGAGTTTTCTGCCCGAATCACTGAGAAGGTCAATTTGACCGTCTCTGTGAACTATAATAAACAGTGCGATCTTTCTCCCTCTGTAGTGCACATTTTATCGCCATGTTTGTCGGAACGCCGAATGCAAAAGAATTCTGTAGGTACGTATTAGACACCTTCGGCAAAGAGGTTATGAAGCCATCAACTCAGATGCAGCAGACTGATGATCGACTACATTACGCAAACATCACCAATTAAAAAAGATCTCCCTGTGGCCTGCACCCTCTTATGACTGGCGAAGTAGTTATGAACCCAAATTCATGCCTGGCACATGTGATCCGTTCCGGCTTTGCAGTAATGCCATGTGATAACGCAGAAAAATTCACCTCCGGTAAGATAGAGAAAATGATCGCCATAGCATGACAAGTCCAGGATAGTTGGATCCAATTTTAACTCTACAGGGCAGTCTGCTATTGCATACAGCGAGGCTGCTCGGTTAGCATTCCGTTACGAATTGCTGGTTGAAACGTACGAAATGCGCCAAGTAAGCGTAATTATTAAGGATGTATATGATGATTTATGATTGTTTTTTATATTACGATGAAGATATGTTGCTAGATATTCGTCTTAATACTCTAAATGATGTTGTTGATTACTTCGTTATTGTAGAATCCACACACACATTCACTGGCAAACCTAAAAAATTAAATTTCGATATTTCTAAATTTGAAAAATTTAAAGATAAAATAATTTATGTGATATATAACGATCTCCCAAAATTGAAAAATGGTATTGCGGGTGAGTACGACGCCTGGAAAAATGAAGCAGCTACCCGTAATGCAATCATGCGCGGGTTAAAAAATGCAAAAGATAATGACATCATATTAATTTCAGATGTTGATGAAATTTTTCGCCCGAAGTTATCAAAAACATAAACCCTAAAAAACTGTGCACTATTTTTCACATGAATTTTTTCAATTATCAGTTTAACCTTCAGGTTTTTAATACTGACGGTACAAATCGTCTTTGTAAACTTCCACGAGCAACAACATTGCGTAATCTTAAAGATTACTTTGCCGGTGAACCGGAATTATTCAGAAATGTAAAAAAATCCGAACTTCATAAAGATTTCATATCCAGAACCACTTTCAAAATCAGAAGAAAGATTGTATCTGATGCTGGATGGCACTTTTCATGGATAATGACTCCTGAGCGTATCTCTGAAAAAATGTCTTCTATTTCTCATACTGAATATGATTTACCTCACCTCAATAACAAAGAACATATTATTGATGCTCTGACAAATGCTAAAGACATATGGAATCGTGACCGTAAAATGATTAAACAGGATCTAAACAAAGACAAATTCCCTGCTTATCTTGTAGATAATGCAGACAGATTTAAAGATTTCATTGCTTAAAATCCAAGCCAGTTAAATTCTATTTAGCTGGCAGTTTTTTTGTCTCACCGGTTCATCCATATCAATCCTGCTGAGCAATATATAGTATTTTCTCATTCTAAAATGATTTTTAACCTGTTTGCCATAGCCATCCATAAATCAATAAAAAGCTGTAAAACAGAGATTTTCTCTGAGGTTCAATAAAAATCCCCCCCCTTGCAGTTTAAAACGGTTTTGAACCCTGTGATAAAAATTATCCATTTTCATATTTTGTAAAACCTGACTTTCGAGCCATTTTACGTTTAAATAACTGCCATCATTTTAAAGCAACCGTAGCCAGGCTGATCGCCTCTTTGATGCGTGACAAGTATGCTTTTCCGGATGGTACCCCATCGCGCAGCATCAGGGTATTCAGTTCTGCCATAACGGCCACATGAATTTCTGCCGTATCTTCAGTCAGGGCTATGGCATCGGAATTACCTTTTTGCTTGCTGCAAAGATCGTCAGTCCGACCCGGCCACAGCTACCCGTGGAAAAAAATGATTTAGCACTGTCTGGACAAGGTAAGCTCCCTATGCGGGATGAATCAGGTCACTGGTTCTTCCATATCATCTTCGCTGGTCACGGTGTCAGCATATCCGGTTGACGGAATGCCACTGACTGGCATTCCCGGACGCAAGACAACCCTATCATCGGTGTTCCCTACCCCCGGCGTTAACGCCCCCAGTGGCACACGCAATGCGCGCGCGATAATCGATATCCCCTTCTACCCTGTGGACGATCGTTTCCGTCTGGTAAGTCGCTGCGATTTTATGATAGGTCCAAGGGAACCGCTAAAAACAGCCCGGATGGGAACATTAACCTGGGCAGGTTGACAAAGGGTATTCTTCAGGCGAGGAATTTTTCCGAGATAGAATTTACGGAGACTCCGCCATCGTTCCATAAAATCCGGAGTCTGTCCGGCAGGATGCATAAGAAGGAGTTTGGGAAAGATTTCGCCCATCGCCTCTTAGGGCATAAGTCAGAGAGGATGACCGCAAAGTACCCGGAAAGCAGAAAAAGGAATTCGTGATGATATAAAAGTT
Source organism: Enterobacter cloacae subsp. cloacae ATCC 13047 (assembly GCF_000025565.1). Lineage (NCBI taxonomy): Bacteria > Pseudomonadati > Pseudomonadota > Gammaproteobacteria > Enterobacterales > Enterobacteriaceae > Enterobacter > Enterobacter cloacae. The sequence continues at coordinate 1,477,783 of NC_014121.1, read as the reverse complement.
TGCGTGTAAATGAATTGTGAATGTTAAAAACGGTGTGGTATAACGGGAATTACCGAATATTGAAGTTCGGACAACTTTCGGACGAAGAGCCGCAAGTGACTGAAATAAAAAGCAGATAAAAAGAGACCGAATACGATTCCTGTATTCGGTCCAGGGAAATGGCTCTTGGGAGAGAGCCGTGCGCTAAAAGTTGGCATTAATGCAGGCTAAGTCGCCTTGCCTTTTAAGAATAGATGACGACGCCAGGTTTTCCAGTCCACAGCTAAAGCGGCCGGAAAAAAAGCGTCAAAACATCAATAAATATGAAAAACCGCAGTGCTTTCGCAAGCCACTGCGGTTTTTTTTACTGGAAACCGAAAGCTAGCAGAGCTTGTCAGCGCGTTCGATAAACGGCGCCAGGCTCATTTTCTGCCCCGGGCTGGACGGGTCGTCAATCTGGATAACGCTGATGGGCTGTCCGCTGCTCTTACCGCTGGCGACCTGCTGTTCGGCCGCGTCGTTTAACGGGTATTGCACCAGCGTGCTTGGGTTGATGGCATACAGCGCATGACCCGGACGGCAGGTCAGCATCACCTCTTCACGATTGAACGCCCATTTATCCTTACCCACTTCAAAACGGCTGACGGTAATAACCTGTGGTGCCGCCAGCGCGCTACCCGTGCAGGCCAACAATAAGAGAGAAAGTACTGTCTTTTTCATATGCTTTTTAACCTTGTCAAAAGGGTTCCCAGGTTGCGAACAGGCTGACCGTTGCCAGCACCAACGCCCCCAGCACCACCTCTGCCTGTGTCATTCTGATAAAAATCTGTTGTTCGCGCCCGATGTGGGCACCAAACCGTGGCACCAGAAAATACCGATTCACCAGCGCAATTACCACCATCAATGCCACCAGCGCACATTTGAACAACAAAAGTTGCACGTAGCCCGTGTGCCAGGGCACCGTAATGCCCAGAATAAAGAGCCCATTGATCGCGCCGGTAAGCACGACCCCCGCTACGGCATAATGTCCCACGCGAGAGAAGCGCATCATGGTGTAAATTGCCGCAACCCGCCAGCGCCCTTTCGCCAGATGCATGCAATACAGCAGCGGCAGGAGGCCGCCAACCCAGGTGGCGGCACAGAGCAGATGCAGAGCGTGATTGATACGCTGCAACGCCCCCGCTGCACCGTCGTTCATTGCCGCATGCCCTACGCCTGCCAGCAGGACAAATTGCCCCATGACGAGCAGCAAGAGTCGCGATCCTTTCTGGGGCGCAAGCCAGGCGACACAGGCCGCAATTGCACCCAGGATAATTTGCCACAGCCACACGCTACCAAACTGCGTTGCCAGCACGCTCTGCCAGACGTTCGGGTTAAACACGTCTCCCCAGCCGTTGCCCATGAGCCCCGCCTGGATCATGAACATCAGGAGCGCCGACAACAGACTGACCAGCGCCGCAATCTGCTGCTGCACCTGAAAACGACAGGACATCAGACGGTACAAAGAAGACGGCGCGAACCAGACGCTATACAGCGCATTACCAAAAATCAGCATCAGCGCACCGAAATGGATAAAGCGCAACCCCACGTAGATGAAGGCCAGCATATTATTTCACGCTGAAGCGATAGCTGCCTTTGGTTTTGTGACCATCTACCGAGACCACATGCCAGTCAACCTGGTACGTGCCGGTCACCAGCGTCTGCTCCAGCGGAACATTAAACTGGGCCTTATTCTGCTCGTCACGCTGTATATCACCGGTTTTAACCACGTTCCCCTGTGCATCCTTCACCACGACACCGCTGAATCCGGGTTCAATGCCTTCGGAAAAATTCAGGGTAAGCGTCTGAGGAGCCGTTACCTGGCTATCGGCTGCCGGGATTTGCTGCTGGAGGTGCGCATGCGCCAGCACCGGGGTCGCTGTAACGGAAGAGAAGAGAAAAGCCAGCGCGCATACAGCGCGGGAAGCGGATAAACCCATCGCAATCATTCCTTTTTGTTATGCCTGTATGCTAAAGAATAACGCTGTATAATAATCGAGTCGAGGATCATCCCACCTCCGCTTGTCATCATCGTGCAATCGCGGTAACGTTGCCGCCGCATAAAAAGGAGAAGGTAATGAAGATCAATCTGGCTGCCCTTCCTCAGGACGAGATGGATAAAGTGAATGTCGATCTCGCTGCCGCAGGTGTCGCGTTTAAAGAGCGTTACAACATGCCAATCGTGGCTGAGGTGGTGGAACGTGAACAACCCGCCCATCTGCGTGACTGGTTCCGCGAACGTTTGATTGCGCACCGACTCGCGTCGGTCAATCTCTCTCGTTTGCCGTACGAACCTAAAGTTAAATAAGCTTAACGACTCGTTACACTTCCTTACGCGGAATATGCCAGGATAAGAAAACCCTGATTAGTTTAGGTGCATTCTTATATCCTGCGACTCTGTGTATAAGGAAGTCACGATGTCACAATGGAATATTGCCGCCGCCCAGTATGCCGGGCAGCATCACAGTGTAAATGACCACGTAGCGCACCATCTCCGTTTCGTTGCGAAAGCGGCACAACAGCGGTGCGATCTCCTGGTCTTTCCTGAACTCTCGTTAACAGGACCGGGAAAGACGGACCTACCTCCCCCACCCGATGACGCACAGCTCGCCCCTTTGCTTGCCGCCGCAAAGCGTTACCGGATCACCATCATTGCCGGTCTGCCCCTTGATCTGAATGGTCAGCGCGTTAAGGGCCTCGCCCTGTTTTCGCCGTCCCGGCACAGCATCCTGCGCTACCCCCAGGGAAGTGGAGCCAGCCTGGTGCCGGGTGATAAACAGCTGACGATTGTTGATACGCATGCCGATTCCCCCAATCTGGATCCGCAGGCGACGCTATTCACCAGCTGTCAGTCGGTGGGCGATACCCGCTGGCGCCAGTCCATCAACACGTTGCAGCGCTTCGCGCACAGGTATGCCATTGCCGTGTTAATGGCGAACGCCCGTGGCGGTAGCGCGCTGTGGGATGAAAAAGGCCAGCTGATTGTCCGTGCGGATAAGGGCGAACTATTATTGACCGGATCTCTGGGCCGACAGGGTTGGCAAGGCGATATCATTCCTTTAGGCTAAGCGTTTTAGCTCAGGAGCGTTCAATGCTGCGCGTCATCGATACCGAAACTTGCGATCTTCAGGGCGGAATAGTGGAAGTGGCGTCTGTTGACGTCATTGACGGTAAAATCGTCAATCCCATGAGCCATCTGGTGCGTCCCGACCGCCCGATTAGCCCGCAGGCGATGGCCATTCATCGCATTACTGAATCGATGGTGGCGGATAAACCCTGGATTGAAGAGGTCATTCCGCACTATTACGGTAGCCCGTGGTATGTCGCGCACAACGCCAGCTTTGACCGCCGGGTACTGCCCGAGATGCCCGGCGAATGGATTTGCACCATGAAGCTGGCGCGTCGTCTGTGGCCGGGGATCAAATACAGCAATATGGCGCTGTATAAATCGCGTAAGCTCAGCGTCAGAACGCCCGAGGGGCTGCATCATCACCGCGCCCTGTACGACTGCTATATTACCGCGGCGCTACTCATAGATATTATGAATACCTCTGGCTGGACGCCGGATGATATGGCGACGATCACCGGGCGACCGGCGCTGCTGACCACCTTCACCTTTGGCAAATACCGCGGCAAAGCGGTGTCCGATATCGCCGATAAAGATCCGGGCTACCTGCGCTGGCTGTATAACAACCTCGACAAAATGAGCCCGGAGCTTCGCTTAACGCTCAAGCACTATCTGGGTGAAGCTTAACTTCCGGCACGGCCTGGCAGCGTTTCCTGCGCCAGGCCAATCAAAAAGGCATACTCCAGCGCGACCCCTTCATACGATTTGAATCGTCCCGATTTCCCGCCGTGTCCGGAGTCCATGTCGGTACAGAGTAGCAGCAGGTTATTATCAGTTTTCAGCTCACGCAGCTTCGCCACCCACTTTGCGGGCTCCCAGTATTGCACCTGTGAATCGTGCAGACCGGTGGTCACCAGCATGTGCGGATAGGCTTTGGCTTCCACGTTATCGTACGGGCTGTACTCTTTCATATAGCGGTAATAGATCTCGTCCTGAGGATTCCCCCACTCTTCAAACTCACCAGTCGTCAGCGGAATAGACTCATCCAGCATTGTGGTCACCACGTCGACAAACGGAACCTGCGCGATGACCCCTTTGAAGCGGTCAGGACGCTGGTTAATGGCCGCCCCCATCAGCAGCCCTCCCGCACTGCCGCCCATGCCAAAGCAGAGCTGCGGATCGCCATAACCCTGCTCTATTAGCGCATCGCAGACGTCGAGGTAGTCGTTAAAGGTGTTTTTCTTCTTCAGGAATTTCCCGTCTTCGTACCAGTGCTGGCCCAGCTCGCCGCCACCGCGCACGTGGGCGATGGCGAAAACAAAGCCACGATCGAGCAGGCTTAATCTGCTGCTGCTGAAATCGGCATCCATGCTTGAGCCGTAGGAGCCATACCCGTAGACCAGGATCGGGTTTTTCCCTTTCTGGAAATGCGCCTTGTGATAGACGAGCGAGACGGGCACCTCGACGCCATCCCGGGCGGTGACCCACAGGTGTTCGCTTCGGTAGTTATCGGAATCAAACCCTTTTACCTCAGACTGCTTAAGCACCTGACGTTGTCCGGTCTCCATGTCCAGCTCAAACAGCGTATCCGGCGTGGTCATTGACGAGTAGCCATAGCGCAAGCGGGAAGATTCCGGCTCGGGATTAAACCCAATCCACGTAACATAGGCCGGATCGTCAAACGCAATCCCGATGACCTCCCGCGTTTTGCGGTTAATTTGCCGCAGGCTGGTCAGCCCCCGCTGGCGCTCTTCCACCACCAGCCAGTCGGTAAAGAGGGTAAATCCTTCGAGCATCACCTGTTCCCGCGCAGGAATGAGCACTTCCCATTTCCGTTCATCGCGTACTTTGGTTTTATAGAGGCCAAAGTTTTTGCCCTCGCGGTTAGAGCGCAGGTAAAAGCTGTGCTGGAAGTGATCCAGGCTGTACTCATGATCTTTACGACGCGGCAGGAAGCAGAGCGGCTGCGCATCAGGCAGCTCGGCATCCAGGAGCAGAACTTCAGAGGTGGTTGCGCTGGCGAGGAAGATAATCACATAGTGGCGTGACGACGTTTTATGCAGACTGACATAGAACGTTTCATCTTTCTCTTCGTAGACCAGCTCGTCATCATCCGCACTGGTGCCGACGGTATGACGCCATACCTGATAAGGCAGCAGCGTGGAGGCATGTTTCTTCACGTAATAGACGGTTTCAGAATCATTCGCCCAGACAAAATCCGGCGAAACGTTCGCAATCATCTCCGGGTACCAGTTACCGGTTACCAGATTGCGAAAACGCAGGCCGTACTGACGCCGGGAGAGGTAATCTTCCGCCAGCGCCATAATGGCGTTATCGGGCGAGACCGACATGCCGCCCAGCGTATAAAACTCGCTGTGGGCAGCACGCTGGTTAGCATCCAGCAAAATATCCCATTCATCCCACTCGGCGCTTAACACCGACTGACGCTGGTAGATGGGATATTCGTTACCGGGCTCGTAGATATGGCGATAACGATAGCCGTTTTTGGTCCAGGGTGCGGAGACATCGCGCTGGGGAATACGCTGCACCATTTCATTCAGCAACTGATCCTGAAGCGCCTGCTGGCTGGCCATGACCTTGCGGCCATAGTCATTTTCCGCGTGCAAATAGTCGAGCACCTCTGGCCGGGAACGCGAATCGTCCCGGAGCCAGTAATAGTTGTCAATGCGCGTATCGCCATGCGTGGTGATCGCATAAGGAGTACGTCGGGCTTTTGGTGGCATGTCATGTTTCTTTTGAGTTTTACACCCTATAAGGTTGGCAAAACACGCGCATGATGCAAGCGAAACATGACCGCGACGGTGACAGTTAACCCGCTAACGCCTGTTTTTGCTCCCTGATATCCTTCTCAATGCTGTCGCGCACGTCCTGAGGGATCTTCAACGCGTCGCCGAGGGCATTGAGGTAGCTGCGCTCCATAAAGTGGTCAATATCAATGGCGGCACAGCTTAAAAAATAAAGTTCAAGCGCCTCCTCCTCATTCTTTACGCTTTGCGCAAGGCGCTGCGGATCCAGCGGCTGTTCGATGGCCTGAGCCACCAGCGTTCTGTCCTGCTCTTCCACACCGGCCTCCCGCAGCTGCTGCTCAATCGCCGACCGTTCTTTATCGTCGATATGCCCGTCACTTTTCGCGGCAAAAACCAGCGCAAGGATCAGCCGTTCAGTGCGCAGATCCAACGGTGATGTGTGCTGACCATAATCGGGTTCATCGCTATGTGCGGTTCGTACTCTGTCCTTGTATTTATTCCACAGAACCGTGCCCGCAATGGCTCCGCCACCGGCCAGTAACGCGCCGGTGCCATATTTTGCCAGCAACTTGCGCGAGGATTTATTCGCCACCAGCAGGCCCGCCAGCCCGCCGAGCGCCCCGGGGACCAGTTTGCTCAGCCCCTGCTCGCCGGATGGCGACGTTTTCTGCCCTAACAGTGATTGCAATTGATTTAACCAGCCAGACATGGTTTCCCTCACTTAACGGTGTACATATTCCACAGCGTAAGCGAGCAGGCGTCAGGAAATGTCTGGCGGGGCTAAAGAAGCGCAAATTTCTTCCCCGCGCACGGGCCCCGATCAAGACACACGCAAACGTTTTCGTTTATACTGCGCGCAACTTTTTCAGGGGGATTGTTATGACTCGTTTAGGAACCGCGCTGCGACCTGCGGCGACGCGTGTAATGCTGTTGGGATCGGGTGAACTGGGCAAAGAGGTCGCCATTGAGTGTCAGCGTTTAGGCGTGGAAGTCATTGCCGTAGACCGGTACGCCGATGCACCCGCCATGCACGTTGCCCACCGTTCTTATGTGATTAACATGCTGGATGGCGATGCCCTGCGCGAGCTGATTACGCGTGAGAAACCGGATTTTGTCGTACCGGAAATCGAAGCCATCGCCACCGATACGCTGCTTGCCCTTGAACAGGAAGGCCAGCGCGTGGTGCCCTGTGCAAAGGCCGCGAAGCTGACCATGAATCGCGAAGGCATTCGTCGCCTGGCGGCGGAAGAGCTGGGATTACCCACCTCTGGCTATCGTTTTGCCGGCGATAAAGCTGCTTTCCTGCAGGCCGTTGAGGAGATTGGCTATCCGTGCATCATTAAGCCGGTGATGAGTTCCTCCGGTAAAGGGCAGAGCTTCATCCGCGACAGCAGCACGCTGGACAAGGCATGGGATTATGCCCAACAGGGCGGTCGCGCCGGAGCCGGTCGCGTGATTGTTGAAGGCGTGGTGAAGTTTGATTTCGAAATTACCCTCCTGACCGTCAGTGCCGTTGATGGTGTCCATTTCTGCGATCCGATTGGACACCGTCAGGAGGATGGCGATTACCGTGAATCCTGGCAGCCGCAGCAGATGAGTGCCCTGGCGCTGGCGCGCGCGCAGGAGATCGCCCGTAAAACGGTGCTGGCGCTGGGCGGTTACGGCCTGTTCGGTGTGGAACTGTTTGTCTGCGGTGATGAGGTGATATTCAGCGAAGTGTCCCCTCGCCCGCACGATACCGGGATGGTGACCCTGATTTCCCAGGATCTCTCCGAGTTCGCCCTGCACGTGCGCGCGTTCCTCGGCCTGCCGGTTGGCGGTATTCGCCAGTATGGTCCGACCGCCTCGGCGGTGATCCTCCCGCAACTGACCAGCCAGAACATCACCTTTGACAACGTTGAAGGCGCGGTTGGGGCAGGTCTGCAGGTTCGCCTGTTCGGGAAACCGGAGATCGACGGTACGCGTCGACTGGGCGTGGCATTAGCCACTGGCGATAGCGTGGATGATGCCGTGGCAAGGGCGAAAGCTGCCGCTGCCGCGGTTAGCGTTAACGGATAAAAAAAACGGGCCTGATGGCCCGTTTTTCATGATGCGAGGTGCTTACTGCCTCGCGCCTTCAACCGCTTCGCGAGCCAGTCTGGTGATGCGATCCCAGTCGCCTGCTTCCAGGGCATCCGCCGGTACCAGCCAGGAGCCGCCGATGCACAGCACGCTCTTCAGCGCCAGGTAATCACGGTAGTTGGCCGGAGAGATGCCGCCCGTCGGGCAGAAACGCACCTGAGAGAAGGGACCCGCAATCGCCTGCAGCGCTTTGGTGCCGCCGTTGGCTTCTGCAGGGAAGAATTTGAACTCTTTCAGACCGTAGTCCATGCCCAGCATCAGTTCAGAAACGGTGCTGATCCCGGGGATCAGCGGGATGGTGCCCTCGGTTGCCGCTTTTAACAGCGGCTCGGTCAGACCCGGGCTGATGGCAAACTGCGCGCCCGCTTCGGTCACTTCAGCCAGCTGTTTTGCGTTCGTAACGGTACCCGCACCAATGATGGCATCCGGCACTTCTTTAGCGATTGCGCGAATCGCGTCCATCGCGCAGGCGGTACGCAGGGTCACTTCCAGAACGCGAACGCCACCCGCAACCAGCGCTTTCGCCATCGGTACCGCGTGCTCCAGTTTGTTCACCACGATAACCGGCACAACGGGGCCAGTGGTCAGGATTGCTTCTGCACTTGTTTTCCAGTTTTTCATCAGAGTTTTCTCTCGCCAGATCGATAAAATCAAGTCGTCTTAAAACGTAATACAGGTTGCGCCCTGCTCCGCCCCGGAGAGTTTCTCACGCAGCGCGCCAAACATTTCGCGTCCGGTTCCCACGCGCGATGCGCTCAGGTCTGGAATATGCGGCTGACGGGCCGCCAGCTCGGCTTCGTCCACCAGCAGGGTTAACTCACCTGTCTGGCCATTGACGCGGATGATGTCGCCGTCACGCACCTTAGCCAGCAAACCACCATCATACGCTTCAGGCGTTACGTGGATGGCTGAAGGCACTTTACCTGAGGCACCCGAGAGGCGTCCATCGGTGACCAGTGCAATTTTGAAACGGCGGTCCAATAATACACCAAGTGGTGGCATAAGTTTATGTAATTCTGGCATCCCGTTCGCTTTGGGTCCCTGATGACGCACCACCACCACGCAATCCTTGTCGAGAAGGCCCGCATCAAAGGCAGGTAAAACATCATGCTGGCTCTCAAAGACCACTGCCGGGGCTTCAATCACCTGGTTCTCTTCCGGCACGGCAGAGGTTTTCATCACCGCGCGTCCCAGGTTGCCGCTCAGCACTTTCGTGCCGCCGTGGCGTGAGAACGGCTGTTCGAAGGTAGCAATGACCTGCGGATCAAGAGAGGCGCTCGCCCCATCACGCCAGTCCAGCTCACCGTTGTTCAGCCACGGCTCAAGGGTATAGCGATGCAGACCATAACCCGCCACCGTGTTCACGTCTTCGTGCAGCAGACCGCCCTTGAGCAGCTCACGCATCAACACCGGTACACCACCGGCGGCCTGGAAGTGGTTAATGTCTGCCGGACCGTTCGGATACAGGCGCGCCATCAGCGGCACCACGGAAGAGATGTCGGAGAAATCATCCCAGTTGATCAGGATGCCAGCCGCACGTGCCATTGCCACAAGGTGCATGGTGTGGTTGGTTGAGCCCCCCGTTGCCAGCAGGGCCACGATGCCGTTGACGATCACTTTCTCGTCGACCATTTTACCCAGCGGCATCCACTCGTTGCCGTTCCCGGTCAGACGCGTCACCTGACGGGCGGCGGCTTCGGTCAGAGCCTTGCGCAGCGGCGCATCGGGTTGAATGAAGGAGGAGCCCGGAAGCTGCATCCCCATAAATTCCACCACCATCTGGTTGGTGTTGGCCGTACCGTAGAAGGTACAGGTACCCGGCGCATGGTAAGAGGCGGCTTCCGCTTCCAGCAGCGCCTGGCGGTCTGCTTTACCTTCGGCATACAGCTGGCGGATACGCACTTTTTCTTTGTTTGGCAAACCGCTGGCCATCGGACCTGACGGCACAAAAATGGTCGGAAGATGACCAAACGACAGCGCCGCCATGGCGAGCCCCGGGACAATCTTGTCGCACACGCCGAGGTACAGCGCGCCATCGAACATATTGTGAGAAAGACCGACCGCTGCAGACATGGCAATGACTTCGCGGCTCAGCAGCGACAGCTCCATCCCGTCCTGCCCCTGGGTCACACCGTCACACATGGCCGGCACGCCCCCCGCCACCTGGCCCACCGCATTCACGCTGTGCAGCGCTTTACGGATGATGTCCGGGTACACTTCGTACGGCTGATGCGCGGAGAGCATGTCGTTATAGGAGGTAATGATGGCGATATTGTTACGCAGCATGCTCTTTAATGAGGCTTTGTCTTCAGGCTGACAAGCGGCGAAACCGTGCGCCAGATTACCGCAGGCCAGCTGCGAGCGATGTACGGTATTGGTCTTAGCCTGTTCAATGCGGGCGAGGTAGGCCGAACGGGTCTCTTTCGAGCGCTCGATAATGCGTTGTGTTACGCGTAACAATGTCGGATTCATAAAAGCTCCTCTAATTTATCTGTCCGGGCTCGGGAGTTTACAAAGTCGCTGGCAGTTGTTAACAACGCTGAAACGCTTGCTGTCCGGAGCTCAGGGGCAAAATCGCTTCCGGCAGTGTAATAAAAAAAGCCCCGCGGGTGAATCCACGCGGAGCTTAAAAGTATAAAAATTGTGCCACTAGCTGTGTTAGATCATGTTACCGGTAAAATAACACCTTCGGGCTAGAGGATTATCTTACTCAAACTCGTTCCAGGAGCGGCCATCACGGGTGATCATCGCCACGGAGGCGACAGGTCCCCAGGTGCCCGCCTGATACGGTTTTGGCGGATCCTGATCGGCAGCCCAGGCTTCGGTGATGGAGTCGACCCATTTCCACGCCTCTTCCACTTCGTCGCGACGCACAAACAGCGCCTGGATACCGCGCATGGTTTCCAGCAGCAGGCGCTCGTAAGCATCCGCCAGGTGCGTTTGATTGAAGGTCTCGGAGTAGCTCAGATCCAGTTTGGTGGTCTGCAGGTTATGTTTGTGATCCAGCCCCGGCACTTTGTTCAGGATCTGGATATCCACACCTTCATCCGGCTGCAGACGGATAGTCAGTTTGTTCTGCGGCAGCTCCTGCCACGACTCTTTAAACAGGTTCAGCTCAGGGTTTTTGAAGTAAACGACAACTTCAGAGCATTTGGCTGGCAGACGTTTACCGGTACGCAGGTAGAACGGCACCCCCGCCCAACGCCAGTCATCGATATCCACGCGGATCGCCACGAACGTCTCAGTGTTGCTGGACTTGTTCGCGCCCTCTTCTTCCAGATAACCAGGGACTTTTTTTCCCTGCGCAAAGCCGGATGTGTACTGACCACGCACCGTCTTCTCGCGCACGTTAGAACGGTCGATACGACGCAGTGACTTCAGCACTTTCACCTTCGCGTCGCGGATGCTGTCAGCGGTCAGGTCTGATGGCGGAGACATGGCAATCATGCAGAGTACCTGCAGCAGGTGGTTCTGGATCATGTCACGCATCTGACCGGCCTGGTCAAAGTAACCCCAGCGGCCTTCGATACCCACCTCTTCGGCCACGGTGATTTCCACGTGGTCGATGGTACGGTTGTCCCAGTTGTTCACAAACAGGGAGTTGGCAAAACGCAGCGCCAGCAGGTTCAGTACCGTCTCTTTGCCCAGATAGTGGTCGATGCGGTAGACCTGGCACTCTTCGAAGTATTCGCCCACCTGGTCGTTGATTTCGCGGGAAGTTGACAGCGAGGTACCCAGCGGTTTTTCCATTACCACACTCGCAGGTTTGGCGTTCAGATTCGCTTCGCCCAGACCTTTACAGATGGCGCCGAAGGTGCTTGGTGGCATGGCGAAATAGTTGATGGTGACCCGGTTTTTCTGATCCAGCATCTCACCCAGACGGGTAAACGCGCTCACGTCGTTCACATCCAGATTGCAGAAATCGAGACGTCCGCTCAGGGTATCCCACAAACTTTCATCAATTTTCTCTTTCATGAAAGTTTCGAGCGCTTCACGCACGACTTTGGTGTATGCGTCCTTGTCCCAGTCGGCGCGCCCTACACCCAGGATACGGGTATCCGGATGAAGTTGGCCCGCTTTCTCCAGTTGATACAGGGAAGGCAGCAATTTTCGGCGTGCAAGATCGCCTTTCGCGCCGAAAATGACCAGGTCACATGCCTGGGCTGTTTGCGTTACCGCCATGTCATTCTCCTCAGTTGGATCACCTGGTGCTTCTGCCAGGTATCGTTGTAATTTTATTACAATGCACTGTACTGCTTTTACGTCAGTCCCGAAACCATTAGCGCTTAACGTCGCGTGCGATACGGCGATTTTTCACCCCTTAAGAGGATTACGCTGGCCTGATGACGCAACAAGCGTCGATTCTTTGCGCAACACGGTCACAGTAAAACCCGACACCGATCAAGTAATGAAAAAAAACAACAACATTATCTTGTCGACTGTTACCCTTTATGGAAGCCACGAGGGTAATATCGGCTAAATCGAATCTCAATTTCATCTATGGATGAAATCGTTTACACCCATGAGCGTCCTGTTAACATGAACATGCTGGAAAAAATCCAGTTTCAACTGGAACACCTTAGCAAATCCGAGCGAAAAGTGGCTGAAGTTATTCTCGCCTCGCCTGCTCAGGCGATTCATTCAAGCATCGCCGCTCTGGCACAGGATGCAGGTGTCAGCGAGCCGACGGTGAATCGGTTCTGCCGGAGCCTGGAAACGCGTGGCTTTCCTGATTTTAAACTGCATCTGGCACAAAGTCTGGCAAATGGTACGCCCTATGTTAATCGCAATGTGGATGAAGACGACAGCGTTGATGCATACACGGCGAAAATATTTGAATCGGCCATGGCCACGCTTGACCACGTGCGTCAGTCGCTGGATATGAGTTCTGTCAACCGGGCGGTCGATTTGCTGACCCAGGCCAAGCGAATTGCGTTCTTCGGACTCGGTTCGTCGGCGGCCGTGGCGCATGATGCCATGAATAAATTCTTCCGCTTTAACGTCCCGGTCATTTATTCCGATGACATCGTGTTGCAACGCATGAGCTGTATGAATTGTAGCGAGGATGACGTGGTGGTCCTGATTTCCCATACCGGGCGCACTAAAAGTCAGGTTGAGCTGGCGCAGCTGGCGCGTGAAAACGATGCCATGGTTATCGCCCTCACGACGGCAGGCACGCCGCTGGCAAGAGAAGCCACGCTCGCCATCACTCTGGACGTTCCGGAAGATACGGATATCTATATGCCAATGGTCTCCCGTCTGGCGCAGCTGACGGTGATTGACGTCCTGGCAACCGGTTTTACCTTACGCCGCGGCGCTAAATTCAGAGATAACTTGAAGCGTGTCAAGGAAGCGCTCAAGGAATCGCGTTTTGATAAAGAATTGCTTATAAAGAGCGATGTTCCCTAATAGTAGATAACTAAGACGTAACGAATAATTACGATGTAACGATTTACGGCATTCGGTCCCCTCGCGGTTGCTTTGCAGCAGATGAAGGCCGATTCAATCTTCACGCAACACCAAAGTTGTTTCAGTCAACGGAGTATTACATGTCCAGAAGGCTTCGCAGAACCAAGATCGTCACCACCTTAGGCCCGGCCACCGATCGCGATAATAACCTCGAAAAGATTATCGCCGCGGGTGCCAACGTGGTGCGTATGAACTTCTCTCACGGTACGCCAGAAGACCATAAATTACGTGCCGACAAAGTGCGTGAGATCGCGGCTAAACTGGGCCGCCATGTTGCTATCCTCGGTGACCTGCAGGGTCCAAAAATTCGTGTCTCGACCTTCAAAGAAGGCAAAGTATTCCTCAATATCGGCGATAAATTCCTGCTTGATGCCAACCTGGGTAAAGGTGAAGGCGATAAAGAGAAAGTGGGTATCGACTATAAAGGTCTGCCGGCTGACGTTGTGCCTGGCGATATCCTGCTGCTCGACGACGGTCGTGTTCAGCTGAAAGTGCTGGAAGTTCAGGGGATGAAGGTGTTCACCGAAGTCACCGTCGGCGGCCCACTCTCTAACAACAAAGGGATCAACAAGCTCGGCGGTGGTCTGTCTGCCGAAGCGCTGACCGATAAAGACAAAGCGGATATCGTTACCGCGGCGCTGATCGGCGTGGACTATCTGGCCGTCTCCTTCCCGCGCTGCGGCGAAGACCTGAACTATGCCCGCCGTCTGGCGCGTGATGCCGGCTGCGACGCCAAAATCGTAGCAAAAGTTGAACGTGCGGAAGCCGTTTGCGATCAGGATGCCATGGACGATGTGATTCTGGCGTCTGACGTGGTGATGGTTGCCCGTGGCGATCTGGGTGTGGAAATTGGCGACCCGGAACTGGTCGGCATCCAGAAAGCGCTGATCCGTCGCGCGCGTCAGCTGAACCGCGCGGTAATCACCGCAACCCAGATGATGGAATCCATGATTACCAACCCAATGCCGACCCGTGCAGAGGTGATGGACGTGGCTAACGCCGTGCTGGACGGTACCGATGCGGTCATGCTTTCCGCTGAAACCGCAGCCGGTCAGTACCCGGCAGAGACCGTTGCCGCGATGGCGCGCGTCTGTCTGGGCGCGGAGAAGATCCCAAGCATCAACGTCTCTAAACACCGTCTGGACGTGCAGTTCGACAACGTGGAAGAAGCGATTGCGATGTCCGCCATGTATGCGGCTAACCATCTGAAGGGCGTCACGGCGATCATCACCATGACCGAATCAGGCCGTACCGCGCTAATGACGTCCCGTATCAGCTCCGGTCTGCCGATCTTCGCGATGTCCCGCCACGAGCGCACGCTGAACCTGACGGCGCTGTACCGCGGCGTAACCCCGGTTTACTTCGACAGCACCAATGACGGTGTGGCAGCGGCGCACGATGCCGTTAATCTGCTGCGCGACAAAGGCTACCTGGTATCCGGTGATATTGTCATCGTGACCCAGGGTGATGTCATGAGCACCATCGGCTCAACCAACACCACCCGCGTATTAACCGTCGAATAATAAACAGATGTTTCCCTCTCCCCCACGGGGAGAGGGTCAGCGTGAGGGGTTTTATTTCTTTGGGTAAAGTTCTTTGCGCTGATACGGCTCTTTCTCGCCAGGCTTACGCGTTTTGAGCAACTTCAGGATCCACGTGTATTGCTCAAGATGCGGTCCCACCAACACCTCCACCTCTTCGTTCATGCGACGCGCGATGGTGTTATCGTCCGCGGTCAGTAAGTCGTCCATCGGCGGGCGAACCTCAATGCTCAGACGGTGCGTGTTGCCATCGTAGACCGGGAACAGCGGAATAACCCGGGCGCGGCAGACTTTCATCAGACGGCCAATCGCCGGAAGTGTCGCCTTATAGGTGGCAAAGAAATCGACAAACTCGCTGTGCTCAGGACCGTGATCCTGATCCGGCAGATAATAACCCCAGTACCCCTGTCGCACGGACTGAATAAACGGCTTAATACCATCGTTACGGGCGTGCAGGCGTCCACCAAAACGACGACGCACGGTGTTCCAGACGAAATCAAAGACTTTATTACCCTGGTTATGGAACATGGCCGCCATCTTCTGGCCCTGAGATGCCATCAGCATGGCCGGAATATCCACTCCCCAGCCGTGCGGAACGAGAAAAATCACTTTTTCATCGTTGCGGCGCATCTCGTCAATGATCTCCAGCCCTTTCCAGTCAACACGCTTAAGGACCTTTTCTGGCCCTTTTAGCGCCAGCTCTGCCATCATCGCCATGGCCTGTGGCGCGGTGGTATACATGTCATCAATAATCGCTTCGCGCTCGGCATCGCTCTTTTCCGGGAAGCAGTAGTAGAGATTGATTTGCGCGCGACGGCGGGCACTTTTGCCCATTCGTCCTGCAAGACGGCCAATTTTCCCCAGAACGGGATCGCGCACAGAGGCAGGTAACATGGCAATGCCAGCAAACGCGTAAACGCCAAGCCAGGCGCCCCAGTTACGCGGGTGGCGAAAGGATTTTTCAAACTCAGGAATGAACTCAATATTGTTTTTTTGGTTTCCATGCTGGTTCCAGGGTCTGGTGAAGCAAAATATAATGACGATAGTGTAGCGAGGCAGCGCCCCACGCACAAAAGAAAAAGCCGGCGCTTACTGACGCCGGCTTTAGACAAAACGGAAGGGTTTAGTCGAAACGCAGTTGCGGCACAACCTCTTTCACCTGCGCCAGGTAATCTTTACGATCTTTACCCGTCAGCCCTTCGGTGCGCGGCAGTTTCGCCGTCAGCGGGTTTACCGCCTGCTGGTTGATCCACACTTCATAATGCAGGTGTGGCCCTGTAGAACGTCCGGTATTGCCTGAAAGGGCGATACGGTCTCCACGTTTCACTTTCTGGCCTGGTTTCACCAGCAGCTTACGCAGGTGCATATAACGGGTGGTATAAGTGCGACCATGACGGACCGCAACATAGTACCCGGCCGCCCCGCTGCGTTTGGCGACAACCACTTCACCATCTCCCACCGCCAGCACCGGTGTGCCCTGCGGCATGGCGAAGTCCACGCCACGGTGCGGCGCCACACGCCCGGTGACCGGGTTCAGACGACGCGGGTTGAAGTTGGATGAGATGCGGAACTGTTTCGCCGTTGGGAAGCGCAGGAAGCCTTTCGCAAGCCCGGTACCGCTGCGGTCATAGAATTTGCCGTCTTCAGCGCGAATGGCGTAGTAATCTTTGCCATCAGAGCGCAAACGTACCCCCACCAGTTGGCTCTGCTCACGCTTGCCGTCCAGCATTTCGCGGGACATCAGTACGGAGAACTCATCACCTTTTTTCAGCTTACGGAAATCCATCTGCCACTGCATGGCTTTGATAACCGAGCTGATTTCAGCGCTGGTCAGGCCCGCATCGCGCGCGCTGGAGACAAAGCTTGCGCCTACGGTCCCTTTCATCACGCTGTTAACCCAGTCGCCCTTCTGCAACTCGCTGGTCATCTTGAAACCGTTTGCAGTGCGGTCGTAGGTGCGCGTTTCGCGACGGGACATTTCCCAGGTCAGGCGTTGCAGATCGCCCTCTGGCGTTAACGTCCACGAGAGCTGCTGGCCAATTTTCAGATTACGCAGGTCTTTATCTGCGGCAGCCAGCTGGCTGATATTCCCCATGTCAATGCCGTACTGGTTCAGTACGCTGCTCAGCGTATCGCCAGTGGAGACCACATATTCATGGATCCCGGCTTCATTCTCGGTTTTATCGTCCAGCTCATCCTGCGGAATGGCTTCATCTTCCTGAGCCGCCTGGTCGATAGGCTCACTGGCCTCCGGCAGCAGAGAACGGATTTCGTTCTTCTCAAGCTCGATGGTTTTGATGATAGGGGCAGAACTCGGGTGGTAAACATAGGGCCGCCAGACGGCGACCGCTAAGGTGAGAACTGTAAGCGACCCCAGCATAACGCGATGGGGTCGGGGCAGATTGTTAAATGCCAGGGCGACAGAGCGGGCTATCTGTTGCACGTATTCACTTCCTCGTTAATCTCCTTTCAGGCAGCTCGCATACTGGTTCGCCAGTTGAGTGAGGAACTGCGAATAGCTCGCTTTACTCAACTGGATGTTCGTTCCTAGCGGGTCAAGGGTTCCCATGCGCACGGATGTTCCCCTGGCCACGGCTTCTACGACCGCTGGCCTGAACTGTGGCTCAGCAAAAACGCAGGACGCTTTTTGCTCAACCAACTGTGTTCTGATCTCATGTAAACGCTGCGCACCAGGCTGAATTTCAGGGTTGACGGTAAAATGCCCACGCGGGGTCAGGCCGTAGTGTTTTTCGTAATAGCCATAGGCGTCATGAAAAACGAAATACCCTTTTCCTTTCAGCGGTGCCAGCTCGTTACCCACCTGCTTATCGGTTGCGGCTAATTGTGCCTCAAAATCTTTCAGGTTGGCGTCTAGTTTGGCTCGACTTTGCGGCATAAGTTCCACTAATTTGTCATGGATTGCAACCGCCGAAAGCCGCGCTATCTCTGGGGAGAGCCAAAGATGCATATTGTACTCGCCGTGATGGTGATCCCCGTCACCTTTTTCATCATGAGCATGATGACCTTCGTGTTCGTCACCGTCGTCATCACTCCCCTTCATGAGCAACGGTTTCACGCCAGAAAGTTCGGCAATGGTGACCTTTTTCGTGTCCGCGATCTGGTTCGCAGACTTCTGCATGAAAGCTTCCATCTCCGGCCCAATCCAGACAACTAAGTCCGCGTTTTGTAAGCGTTTTACATCGGATGGACGCAGGGAATAATCATGCTCAGAGGCCCCATCGGGCAGCAGAACCTGGGTTTCCGTCACCCCATCTGCAATGGCCGATGCAATGAATCCCAGCGGTTTGAGCGAAGCGACAACGGCAGCGTTAACATCTTGTGCTGTTGTGCCCCAAAGGGCAGCGGATAATGCTGCGAAAAGAAGCGTATTTTTATGTAACATAATGCGACTAATCATCGTAATGAATGCGTGGAATGTGATATTATAACATTCGTTGACTTCTGCAAGCTTAAATTGACATGACAACTTTGGTTTCTCTTGAAAATGTTTCGGTCTCTTTCGGTCAGCGCCGCGTCCTTTCTGACGTCTCGCTGGATCTGAAGCCCGGTAAAATTCTGACGCTGCTCGGTCCGAATGGCGCGGGTAAATCCACCCTAGTGCGCGTGGTGCTGGGTCTGGTAGCCCCTGATGAAGGTGTCATCAAGCGTGAAGAAAAATTGCGTATCGGCTACGTGCCGCAAAAATTACATCTTGATGCCACGCTGCCGCTGACCGTCAGCCGCTTCCTGCGCCTGCGCCCTGGTACGCGTAAAGCCGATATCCTTCCGGCGCTGAAACGTGTCCAGGCGGGCCACCTGGTGGACGCGCCACTGCAAAAACTGTCCGGCGGGGAAACCCAGCGCGTGTTACTTGCCCGGGCGCTGCTCAGCAGCCCCCAGCTGCTGGTACTGGATGAGCCAACGCAAGGTGTGGACGTCAATGGTCAGGTCGCGCTTTACGATTTAATTGACCAGCTGCGCCACGAACTGAACTGCGCGGTGCTGATGGTCTCCCACGACCTGCATCTGGTGATGGCGAAAACCGACGAAGTGCTCTGTCTGAACCATCATATCTGCTGTTCCGGCACGCCTGAAGTGGTGTCAATGCACCCCGAATTTATCTCTATGTTTGGCCCTCGCGGGGCTGAACAACTGGGTATTTATCGCCATCATCATAACCACCGCCATGATTTACAGGGACGAATTGTCCTGCGCCGGGGAAATGGACACTCATGATTGAACTGTTACTGCCCGGCTGGCTGGCCGGGATTATGCTCGCCTGCGCCGCGGGTCCGCTTGGCTCGTTTGTGGTCTGGCGCAGAATGTCCTATTTCGGCGATACCCTGGCCCATGCTTCACTGCTGGGCGTGGCCTTTGGTTTGCTGCTGGACGTCAACCCGTTCTATGCGGTGATTGTCGTTACGCTGCTCCTCGCCGCCGGTCTGGTCTGGCTGGAAAAACGCCCTCACCTCGCCATTGATACCCTGCTCGGCATTATGGCGCACAGCGCTCTGTCGCTGGGCCTGGTGGTAGTGAGCCTGATGTCCAATATCCGCGTTGACCTGATGGCCTATCTGTTTGGCGACCTGCTCGCCGTGACGCCTGAAGATCTCATTGCTATTGCCATTGGCGTGGTGGTGGTGCTGGGTATTCTGCTGTGGCAGTGGCGTAATTTGCTGGCGATGACCGTCAGCCCGGATCTGGCGTTTGTAGACGGCGTGAAGTTGCAGCGGGTGAAACTGCTGCTAATGCTGGTGACAGCGTTAACCATCGGCGTGGCGATGAAGTTCGTCGGTGCGCTGATTATTACGTCGCTGCTGATTATTCCTGCGGCCACCGCGCGTCGTTTTGCCCGTACGCCGGAGCAGATGGCAGGCGTGGCGGTGATTATCGGGATGATTGCGGTAACGGGCGGGTTAACCTTCTCGGCGTTCTATGACACGCCTGCGGGGCCGTCAGTGGTGCTGTGTGCGGCGGTACTGTTTATTTTCAGTATGATGAAGAAGACCGCTAGTTGATATCGAGGGCGCTGATGCCCTCATCCTAACCCCTCTCCCCGTGGGAGAGGGAATTAAGCATTACGGCATTGCCGGTGGCGTGATACCAAAATGATTCCACGCCCGCACCGTGGCCATACGCCCACGCGGGGTACGTTGCAGGAAGCCTTGCTGGATCAGATACGGTTCGAGTACATCTTCAATTGTCTCACGCTCTTCCCCGATTGCCGCCGCCAGGTTATCCAGCCCGACCGGCCCGCCAAAGAATTTGTCCAGCACCGCCAGCAGCAGCTTGCGGTCCATGTAGTCAAAACCCTCAGCATCGACATTCAGCATATCCAGCGCCTGAGCAGCAATTTCGGCAGAAATAGAACCATCGTGCTTCACTTCTGCAAAGTCACGGACGCGGCGCAGCAGGCGGTTAGCGATACGCGGTGTTCCGCGCGAACGCTTCGCCACTTCAAATGCCCCCTCTTCACTCATATCCAGCCCCATATAGCGGGCACTGCGGCCCACGATATGCTGGAGGTCGGCGACCTGATAAAACTCGAGGCGCTGCACAATACCAAAGCGGTCGCGCAGTGGAGAGGTTAACGACCCGGCGCGGGTGGTGGCGCCAATCAGGGTAAACGGCGGCAGATCGATTTTGATCGAACGCGCGGCAGGGCCTTCGCCGATCATGATATCCAGCTGGTAGTCTTCCATTGCCGGATAGAGAACCTCTTCCACCACCGGCGACAGGCGGTGGATCTCATCGATAAACAGCACGTCGTGCGGTTCAAGATTGGTCAGCATCGCCGCCAGATCGCCTGCTTTTTCCAGCACCGGGCCAGACGTGGTACGCAGGTTCACGCCCATTTCATTAGCAACGATATTCGCCAGGGTGGTTTTCCCCAAACCCGGAGGACCGAATATCAGCAGGTGATCGAGCGCATCGCCGCGCAGCTTTGCCGCCTGGATGAAGATCTCCATCTGGGAACGCACCTGCGGCTGGCCAATATACTCATCAAGCAACTTCGGACGGATCGCACGATCCACCACGTCGTCTGCCTGAATAGTGCCTGCCGATACCAGGCGATCTGCTTCAATCATCCTTTACCTCACAATGCAGCGCGCAGCGCTTCACGAATCAGAGTTTCACTGCTGGCATCCGGTTTGGCAATTTTGCTCACCATTCGGCTGGCCTCCTGAGGTTTATAGCCCAGCGCCACCAGCGCGGCAACCGCTTCCTGCTCGGCATCATCATCCGACACAGGCGCACCCGGCGAAGTCAGCACCAGATCGGCAGCAGGGGTAAAGAGATCGCCATGCAGACCTTTAAAGCGGTCTTTCATCTCAACAATCAGGCGCTCTGCCGTTTTCTTACCAATGCCCGGGAGCTTAACCAGCGCGGCAGGATCTTCGCGCTCAACGGCATTCACGAACTGTTGGGCGGACATACCGGAGAGAATGGCCAGCGCCAGCTTCGGCCCGACGCCGTTGGTTTTAATCAGCTCGCGGAACAGGGTGCGTTCCTGTTTGTTGTTGAAGCCATAGAGCAGCTGAGCATCTTCACGCACCACAAACTGGGTAAAGACAATCGCCTCTTTACCCGCGTCCGGCAGCTCGTAGAAGCAGGTCATTGGCATATGGACTTCATAGCCCACGCCGCCCACTTCCAGCAGCACTAACGGGGGTTGTTTTTCAATGATGATGCCTCTGAGTCTGCCTATCACGTGACGCTCCTGCGTTCTGGAAAATTATTGATTTGCGACATAATAAAAAAAGGCTGGATAAACATCCAGCCTGATTTCTCATTATCGTAACCTGCCTCGCGCCAGATTGAGCCGCGACTCGCTCATTTGCATCGCGTTCTGGCTGACATGACAGTGGGTGATCGCAATTGCCAGCGCATCGGCGGCATCGGCCTGCGGGTTCGCGGGGAGCTTCAACAGGGTACGCACCATGTGCTGCACCTGGCTTTTCTCCGCGCTACCAATCCCCACCACCGTCTGCTTGACCTGTCTTGCCGCGTATTCAAATACCGGAAGATCCTGGTTCACGGCAGCAACAATTGCCACGCCCCGCGCCTGACCGAGCTTTAACGCCGAATCGGCGTTTTTCGCCATGAAGACCTGCTCGATGGCGAAATAGTCAGGCTGAAACTGGGTGATAATCTCCGTCACGCCTGCATAAATGAGCTTCAGTCGCGACGGCAAATCTTCAACTTTGGTGCGAATACAGCCACTGCCAAGGTAGGTTAACTGGCGTCCAACCTGACGGATAACGCCGTAACCGGTGACGCGTGAGCCGGGGTCAATCCCAAGGATAATCGACATCACGCGTCTCCCGTAAACGGTTTAAACGCTCTCATCAGAGAGTCGCTGCAACCTCATCAGAGATCTCACCGTTGTGATACACTTCCTGCACGTCGTCGCAGTCTTCAAGCATGTCGATCAGACGCAGCAGTTTTGGTGCCGTTTCAGCATCCATATCCGCTTTGGTGGACGGGATCATGGAGACTTCAGCGTTGTCGGCTTTCAGGCCCGCCGCTTCCAGCGCATCACGTACTGCGCCCATCTCTTCCCACGCGGTGTAGACATCGATAGCGCCATCGTCGAAGGTGACTACGTCTTCCGCACCCGCTTCCAGCGCCGCTTCCATGATGACATCTTCGTCGCCTTTCTCGAAGGAGATGACGCCTTTTTTGCTGAACAGGTACGCTACAGAACCGTCAGTCCCCAGGTTACCCCCGGTTTTGGTGAACGCATGGCGCACTTCTGCAACGGTACGGTTACGGTTGTCGGACAGACATTCAACCATTACCGCGGTGCCGCCAGGACCGTAACCTTCATAAATGATGGTTTCCATGTTCGTGTCTTCATCACCGCCCACGCCACGAGCGATAGCACGGTTCAGGGTGTCACGCGTCATGTTGTTGGACAGCGCTTTATCTACTGCCGCACGCAGACGTGGGTTAGACGCCGGATCGCCGCCGCCCAGACGCGCTGCTGTCACCAGCTCGCGAATGATTTTGGTAAAGATCTTACCGCGCTTGGCATCCTGTGCCGCTTTGCGGTGTTTGGTGTTGGCCCACTTACTATGACCTGCCATAAAAAGTTCTCCAAAAATCGCGCCTTTTCAGGCTGCGTTAATTACAAATTCTTCAATCGCCTGCCGGTTGCTCCACGATTTGGTCAGTGCGGCGGCATCCGCCGCATCCACCCAGCGGTAGGTCAGATGTTCAGTGAACACGATCTCCCGTTCGTGAGGGAGCGCGAGACAGAACCACGATTCCGTGTTGCGCTCGATACCCGGTGCATAGCGATGACGTAAATGGCTAAAAATTTCGAACTCCACCGTGCGCTGACAGTCCTTCAGGGTCAGTTGCTCGCAAGCAACGTCAATGGTGACCTCTTCCTTTACTTCACGCGCGGCGGCCTGCGGCGCGGTTTCGCCCTCTTCCAGACTGCCGGTAACCGACTGCCAGAATTCAGGGTCATCGCGCCGCTGCAACATCAGCACCCGCTTCGTGTCCTGAGCGTAAATTACAACTAAGACAGAAACGGGACGCTTATATGCCATATCAGTTTTTCTCTTCCTTTTTCACCACGTCGATACCCAGCTCAGCCAGTGCGGCCGGGTTAGCGAAGCTTGGCGCTTCGGTCATCAGACACGCCGCTGCGGTGGTTTTCGGGAAGGCGATAACGTCACGGATGTTGTCGGTGCCGGTCAGCAGCATAGTCAGACGGTCGAGACCGAATGCCAGGCCTGCGTGAGGCGGCGTACCGTACTTCAGCGCATCCAGCAGGAAGCCGAACTTCTCGCGCTGTTCCTGTTCGTTGATGCCCAGAATGCCGAACACCGTCTGCTGCATCTCACCGCTGTGAATACGCACGGAGCCGCCGCCCACTTCATAGCCGTTGATAACCATATCGTAGGCGTTCGCGACTGCCTCTTCCGGTGCCGCTTTCAGCTCTGCCGCCGTCATGTCTTTTGGCGAGGTGAACGGGTGGTGCATGGCAGTCAGGCCGCCTTCACCGTCGTCTTCAAACATCGGGAAGTCGATAACCCACAACGGCGCCCATTTGCTCTCGTCGGTGAGGTTCAGATCTTTGCCCAGTTTCAGACGCAGCGCGCCCATTGCATCGGCAACAATTTTCTTGTTGTCAGCGCCGAAGAAGATCATGTCGCCATCCTGTGCGCCGGTGCGCTCAAGGATCGCTTCTACAATCTCCGCGTTCAGGAACTTCGCCACCGGGCTGGTGATACCTTCCAGACCTTTCGCACGCTCGGTTACTTTAATATAGGCCAGACCTTTCGCGCCGTAGATCTTGATGAAGTTGCCGTAGTCGTCAATCTGCTTACGGCTAAGTGCTGCACCGCCCGGTACACGCAGGGCTGCTACGCGACCTTTCGGATCGTTAGCCGGGCCGGCAAACACCGCAAACTCAACGGATTTCACCAGGTCAGCAACGTCCACCAGCTCCATAGGGTTACGCAGGTCTGGTTTGTCGGAGCCGTAACGACGCTCGGCTTCGGCGAAGGTCATAATGGGGAAGTCGCCCAGTTCCACGCCCTTCACGTCATTCCACAGGCTGCGCACCAGCGCTTCCATCACTTCACGCACCTGCTCAGCGGTCATGAAGGAGGTTTCCACATCGATCTGGGTAAATTCTGGCTGACGGTCAGCGCGCAGGTCTTCGTCACGGAAGCATTTTACGATCTGATAGTAGCGATCGAAGCCGGACATCATCAGCAGCTGTTTAAACAGCTGTGGAGACTGCGGCAGCGCGTAGAATTTGCCTTTATGAACGCGGGATGGCACCAGGTAATCGCGCGCGCCTTCCGGCGTGGCTTTGGTCAGCATCGGGGTTTCGATATCGAGGAAACCGTGGTCATCCATAAAGCGACGCACCAGGCTGGTGATTTTCGCACGGGTTTTCAGGCGCTGTGCCATTTCCGGGCGACGCAGATCCAGGTAGCGGTATTTCAGACGCGCTTCTTCAGTGTTGACGTGGTTGGAGTCCAGCGGCAGCGCTTCAGCACGGTTGATGATCGTCAGATCGGAGGCCAGCACTTCAATGGCACCGGTCGCCATATCTGCGTTGACGTTTTTCTCGTCACGAGCACGTACGGTGCCGGTGACCTGAATGCAGAACTCATTACGCAGCTCAGAAGCCAGCTTCAACGCGTCCGCGCGATCCGGATCGAAGAACACCTGAACGATACCTTCGCGGTCGCGCATATCGATGAAGATAAGGCTACCAAGATCACGACGACGGTTGACCCAACCACACAGGGTCACCTGCTGTCCGACGTGGGACTGACGCAGCTGCCCGCAATATTCTGTACGCATGAGATATCCCTTAATTAGCCGCAGGCTAAATGTCGCCTGGTATGCAGGCTACTATGTCGCAGCTTTCTGTATGTCACAACTGGATGAAAAAAGGCGGCTATTATACTGGAAATTCCGCCGGACGATAAGAGCGAAGCACGGCCAGACGCACGTTTGCTGCGCTCTTATTGCGCATTCTCACAAAAATTAACAAAATTATCCGACCGATAACAGGCCATAACGTCGTAAGGTGTAACGGAAGCGATTCATTTAACTGGAGTTACCATGCTGACACTTGATGCCCGCAAAACCGCCCTGGTGGTGATTGATCTACAGGAAGGGATCCTTCCCTTTGCCGGTGGCCCGCACACCGCTGATGATGTCGTCAGCCGTGCCGCCCGTCTGGCGGAAAAATGCCGCGCCAGCGGCGCACCGGTTGTCATGGTGCGCGTTGGCTGGTCGGCCGATTTTGCCGAAGCGTTAAAACAGCCGGTTGACGCTCAGGCGCCCGCGCACGCCCTGCCGGACAACTGGTGGACGTATCCGGTCTCGCTCGGTAAACGCGACAGCGATATCGAAGTGACCAAACGCCAGTGGGGCGCCTTCTATGGCACCGACCTGGAGCTGCAGCTGCGCCGCCGCGGTATCGACACCATTATCCTGTGCGGGATCTCCACCAACATTGGCGTGGAATCCACCGCCCGTAACGCCTGGGAGTTGGGCTTTAACCTGGTGATTGCCGAAGACGCATGCAGCGCGGCTTCTGCGGAACAACACCAGGGCAGCATGACCCATATTTTCCCGCGCATCGGTCGCGTGCGCAGCACGGATGAGATTTTAAGCGCGTTATGATGTATGTGGGCCTGCCCCAGTGGTCGCACCCGAAATGGGTGCGCCTTGGCATAACCAGCCTTGAAGAGTACGCCCGGCACTTTAACTGCGTGGAGGGCAACACCACGCTGTATGCCCTTCCCCGGGCAGAGATTGTCGAGCGCTGGCGGGATCAAACCACGGATGATTTCCGCTTCTGCTTTAAATTTCCGGCAACCATCTCCCATAACGCCGCCCTGCGTAACTGCGGTGATTTAACCGAAGAGTTTTTTGGCCGAATGTCGCCACTGGCAAACCGTATCGGCCAGTACTGGCTGCAGCTTCCCGCCACCTTTGGTCCGCGCGATCTGCCCGCGCTCTGGCCATTCCTTGATGGCCTGCCCCGGGACTTTACCTACGGCGTTGAAGTGAGACATCCTGAATTTTTTGCCAAAGGCGAGGTGGAAAAAGCACTCAACCGGGGATTGCATGAGCGCTCAGTCAACCGCGTCATCCTTGACAGTCGTCCTGTTCACAGCGCAATTGCGCATAACGAAGCCATTATTGATGCCCAGCGCAAGAAGCCCAAAGTCCCGGTCCACGCTATCGTAACCGCGCACAATCCGATGGTCCGGTTTATCGGCAGCGACAATATGCAGCAAAATCAGGAGATGTTCGCCGTCTGGCTGCACACGTTAGCGAAATGGGAACAGACCACCACGCCGTATCTCTTTTTACATACGCCGGATATCGCCCAGGCACCCGAACTGGTCGATACGCTCTGGCAGGCCCTGCAAACCGCGGTTCCGTCGCTCGGCAGCGCGCCGTCCATCCCACAACAATCTTCTCTTTTCTGAGATCACGCCATATCATAGAGACGCCATCTGCCAAAACACAGGGAGTTTGTATGGTCAGCGCGTTGTATGCGGTGCTAGGTGCATTACTGCTGATTAAATTTTCATTTGATGTTGTGCGACTCAGAATGCAGTACCGCGTCTCATACGGCGACGGGGGGTTTTCCGAACTGCAAAGCGCTATCCGTATCCACGGCAACGCGGTTGAGTACATTCCGGTGGCACTCATTTTGCTGCTGTTTATGGAGATGAATGGCGCCGAAACCTGGATGGTACACATTTGTGGCCTGCTGCTGATTGCGGGTCGGTTAATGCATTATTACGGCTTTCACCACCGCTTATTCCGCTGGCGTCGTTCCGGCATGAGCGCGACATGGTGTTCGCTTTTGCTGATGGTGCTGGCTAACCTTTGGTATATGCCGTGGGAGTTGGTTTTCTCCTTCCGTTAGCGCACAATACGCCACTTTATTTTTCCCGGATTTTTACGTTATGTCAGATCGCGACACGCTTTTTTCCGCGCCTATCGCCAGCCTGGGCGACTGGACCTTCGATGAACGGGTAGCCGAAGTCTTCCCGGATATGATCCAGCGCTCTGTTCCCGGTTATTCCAATATTATCTCCATGATCGGCATGCTGGCTGAGCGCTTCGTTCAACCCGGCACGCAGGTGTATGACCTGGGCTGCTCGCTCGGCGCGGCAACGTTGTCGGTACGTCGTAACGTTCATCACGAAGGCTGTAAAATCATTGCCGTCGATAACTCCCCAGCGATGGTTGAACGCTGCCGTCGCCATATTGATGCCTGGAAAGCGGCAACTCCGGTCGAGGTCGTTGAAGGCGACATTCGTGACATCGAAATCCACAACGCCTCGATGGTCGTGCTGAATTTTACCCTGCAGTTCCTGGTGCCCGATGACCGCCAGCGGCTGCTGGACAAAATTTATCAGGGCCTTAACCCCGGTGGCGCGCTGGTGCTGTCTGAGAAATTCAGCTTTGAAGACGCGACCGTCGGCGAACTGCTGTTCAACATGCACCACGATTTCAAACGTGCAAACGGCTACAGCGAGCTGGAGATTAGCCAGAAACGCAGCATGCTGGAAAACGTGATGCTGACGGACTCCGTGGAAACCCATAAAGCGCGTCTGCGCCAGGCAGGCTTTGAGCACAGCGAACTGTGGTTCCAGTGCTTTAACTTTGGCTCCCTGGTGGCGCTGAAAGCTGAGGACGCGGCATGATTGAGTTCGGTAACTTCTATCAGCTGATTGCAAAAAACCATCTCTCCCACTGGCTGGAGACCCTGCCTGCGCAGATTGCCACCTGGCAGCGCGATCAGCAGCATGGGCTGTTGAAGCAGTGGTCAAATGCGGTGGAGTTTCTGCCGGAGCTGACGCCTCACCGTCTGGATCTGCTGCACAGCGTCACGGCAGAAAGCGCAGAGCCGCTGCCCGCCGGGCAGATTAATCGCATCGAAACGCTGATGCGTAACCTGATGCCGTGGCGCAAAGGACCGTTTTCGCTCTACGGGGTGAATATCAATACTGAATGGCGCTCCGACTGGAAATGGGATCGCGTGCTGCCGCACCTCTCCGACCTGACCGGGCGTACCATTCTGGACGTCGGCTGCGGTAGCGGTTACCACATGTGGCGCATGATTGGCGCGGGCGCGCATTTAGCCGTTGGCATCGACCCGATGCAGTTGTTCCTGTGCCAGTTCGAAGCCGTGCGTAAGCTGCTGGGTAACGACCAGCGCGCGCATTTGCTGCCGCTGGGCATTGAGCAACTGCCCGCGCTGAAAGCGTTTGATACCGTCTTCTCCATGGGCGTGCTTTACCACCGCCGTTCCCCGCTGGAGCATTTATGGCAGCTGAAAGATCAGCTGGTCAGCGGCGGCGAACTGGTGCTGGAAACGCTGGTGGTCGAAGGCGATGAAAATACCGTTCTGGTTCCCGGCGATCGTTACGCGCAAATGCGCAACGTCTACTTCATTCCTTCCGCGCTGGCGCTGAAAAACTGGCTGGAGAAGTGCGGATTTGTGGATGTGCGCATCGCCGACGTCTGCGTGACCTCCATCGAGGAGCAACGCCGCACGGAGTGGATGGTGACCGAATCGCTGGAGCAGTTCCTTGACCCAACCGACCACAGCAAAACCGTTGAAGGCTATCCGGCGCCAATGCGTGCGGTGTTGATTGCCACGAAGCCGTAGCCTTTTAGCCGGGTGGCGGCTGCGCCTTACCCGGCCTGGTCATCGCAGGTTTTCTCCAAAATATTTCAAGTTGCAGCAAGGCGGCAACGCAGCGAATCCCCAGGAGCTTACATCAGTAAGTGACTGGGGGGAGCGAGGCAGCCAACGCAGCTGCGGCTTGAAATATGAAGGAGAAAAAAAGGCCCCTGTGTAATTGGCAGGGGCCTGGTACAAGCAAGCATCATATTGGGCGACATGATGCGCGGTAAAAATCGGTACGTTGCTACACGTGATGACGTTCAATCAGCGATTTCATTTCCGCAACCGACTCTCCATCTACACCGTAGCGTGAGTACTCATCCGCTTCAGCATCCGTCGACATAGACAACCCTGTATTGCGATAACGCATGGGCGACGGTATCCATTTCCCGGCAGAGCTGTGAAGCTCTTCCACCCCGGCGTTTAAAAACAGTTCCAGATTGCTGGCACGGACTCCCGCACCCGCCATTATTATTGGAACACCGGAATGTGCTTTTAGTTCCGTAATTAATTGCAGTCCTTTTTCAGCCGACGACTGCTGGCCCGATGTCAGCACACGCGCCACGCCAAGTTCCGCAAGGGTATCAAAGGCTTGCAATGGGTTTTTACACATATCGAACGCGCGATGAAATGTTACCGCCATCCCCTTCGCGGCCGCCATTACCTGGCGCATCCGCGGTACATCGACGTTACCTTCTTCATCGAGCAGTCCCGTCACCAGCCCCGGGAAACCCAGATCGCGAACAAGGGCGATATCGTCAAGCATGGCATTGAACTCGCCTGCCGTGTAACAAAAATCACCGCCCCGAGGACGAATGATAGGGTGTACCGGAACGGTGACAGCCTGACGGGCAGACTTCAACACACCGTACGAGGGTGTTAACCCCCCTTCTTTCGGTGCCGCGCACAGTTCAATGCGGTCAGCCCCCCGCTGTTGCGCCGTCACGGCACACTCCACGCTGTAACAGCAAATCTCCAGCAGCGCCATCCACTCCTCCTTAAATTTCGCGTAATGCACCATCATGACACGCCGCTCCCGGTCGGTCTTCGCGTGTCGTCACAACGCTTACTCTTCGCTGGCAACAATCTGTTCTATCGTCCAGGGATGGAACTTCACCGTCACCTGTCCGTCAGTCACGGCCAGCGTCGGGTTCGGTAAACGCTCGCGCTCGCCTTTTGGTGAACTCGTTTTCACAAAGATACCCGGCTTGCTCAACCCCTCATCAGACAGCAGCGCCAGCGCGCGCGCATTCAGCGTGTCGGGCTCGCCTGGCAGCACGATTTCGATGTGCTCCCAGCCTTCATGCGGGTAACGTTTTTCTCCCGGCCACGGCAGTTCAACAACGCTAAATTGCCAGTGCGCTACGCAGACCGGCTCATGAAGTTTAAACAGACAGATAGGACGGCCGTTGATGATGTTCTCAGAGAGCAGTTCCCCGCACTGTTCAAACCCGCGACGCCAGCGCTCGGCGGTGGCGTTCTGATGACAGCGCAAGGAGATGTGATCGGCCTCAAGCGGTGCGATGTCCAGACCAAGACGGGTGGCAAGTTCTGTGAACGCCTGGGTGAAGCGCGGTAAATCTGCGGAAATATCATGCAGTTCGTCAATGGATTGCCAGTTCGCCATAAGTCAGTCTCTTATCGTGTCACAAAGCCGCTAATTTACTCTGTTGCCCCCTTTTGACCAACCGCGGAATGACGCTTTTTATCACTGCATGATTATGCATGCTTTCTTAGCCTGGATTCTGCGCAATCTTCGCCCCCCGCAATGCTGACGCCAGAAGGCATTTGCAGTATACTCCCGCCCTCATTCTTTAACTGGCGCGGGTGGCAGTCAGCCCGCATCAAAAACGTAAGGTATCCAGGTGAATATTCAGGCTCTTCTCTCAGAAAAAGTCAGTCAGGCACTGATTGCCGCAGGTGCGCCTGCGGATTGCGAACCGCAGGTTCGTCAGTCAGCGAAAGTACAGTTTGGCGACTATCAGGCTAATGGCGTGATGGCAGTGGCTAAAAAACTGGGCATGCCGCCGCGACAACTGGCTGAGCAGGTGCTGACTCATCTGGATCTCACCGGCATTGCCAGCAAAACCGAAATCGCTGGCCCGGGCTTTATCAACATTTTCCTTGAGCCGGCCTTCCTGGCAAGCCACGTTGACGCAGCGCTGAAATCTGACCGTCTGGGCGTAGCCCAGCCAGAGCCACAGACCGTGGTGATTGACTACTCCGCGCCAAACGTCGCGAAAGAGATGCACGTTGGCCACCTGCGCTCCACCATCATCGGTGACGCGGCAGTACGCACCCTTGAGTTCCTCGGTCACAAGGTGATCCGCGCGAACCACGTTGGCGACTGGGGTACCCAGTTCGGTATGCTGATTGCTTACCTGGAAAAACAGCAGCAGGAAAACGCGGGTGAAATGGCGCTGGCGGACCTGGAAGGGTTCTACCGTGAAGCCAAAAAACACTACGACGAAGATGAAGCCTTCGCCGAGCGCGCGCGTAGCTATGTGGTGAAACTGCAGGGCGGCGACCCGTATTTCCTGGAGATGTGGCGCAAGCTGGTGGACATCACCATGTCCCAGAACCAGCTCACCTATAACCGTCTGAACGTCACCCTGACCCGCGACGACGTGATGGGTGAAAGCCTCTATAACCCAATGCTGCCGGGCATTGTGGCTGACCTGAAGGCCAAACATCTGGCGGTTGAGAGCGAAGGCGCAACGGTCGTATTCCTTGATGAGTACAAAAACAAGGAAGGCGAACCGATGGGCGTGATCATCCAGAAAAAGGATGGCGGCTACCTCTACACCACCACCGATATCGCCTGTGCGAAGTACCGTTACGAAACGCTGCATGCTGACCGCGTGCTCTACTACATCGACTCCCGTCAGCACCAGCACCTGATGCAGGCGTGGACTATCGTGCGTAAAGCCGGTTATGTTCCCGATTGCGTACCGCTGGAACACCACATGTTCGGCATGATGCTGGGTAAAGACGGCAAGCCGTTCAAAACCCGTGCGGGCGGTACGGTGAAGCTGTCCGACCTGCTGGATGAAGCGCTGGAACGCGCCCGTCGCCTGGTGGCAGAGAAGAACCCGGATATGCCGGCCGAGGAGCTGGAAAAACTGGCGAACGCCGTGGGTATCGGTGCGGTGAAATACGCGGATCTCTCCAAGAACCGTACCACCGACTATATCTTCGACTGGGACAACATGCTGGCGTTTGAAGGTAACACCGCGCCGTACATGCAGTATGCCTACACCCGCGTGCTCTCGGTGTTCCGTAAAGCGAATATCGATGAAAGCGTGCTGGCGAATGCGACCGTCACCATTACCGAAGATCGCGAAGCCCAGCTGGCGGCCCGTCTGCTGCAGTTTGAAGAGACGCTGTCCGTGGTTGCGCGCGACGGTACGCCGCACGTGATGTGTGCTTACCTGTACGATCTGGCCGGTCTGTTCTCCGGCTTCTACGAGCACTGCCCTATTCTGTCTGCGGAAAATGAATCGGTCCGCAACAGCCGCCTGAAGCTGGCGCAGCTGACGGCGAAGACCCTGAAGCTGGGTCTGGATACCCTGGGTATCGAAACCGTAGAACGTATGTAATACAAAAACCCGGCTATCATCGCCGGGTTTTTTTATGATCAGAAGTACTTCCGCAAATACTCCGTCAAGCAGAGGATCGCCATTGCCTGACCGTACGGCATCGACGTCAGCGGGATCTGGCGGTAAAACTCCAGATCGCTCCCCATCCCGGTTCCGAACGACGTTTGCAGCAGCTCCCCTTCCGGCGAGATGTTTTTCACAATCCCTCTGATGGCTTTCTCCGCGACCTCAGCGTATTCCGCCGCCACATAGCGTTTACGCACGGCCTTAAGTATACCGTAGGCAAAGCCTGCCGTGGCCGACGCCTCCAGGTATGAGTCTGGGTCGTCGAGCAGCGTATGCCACAGGCCACTGTCGTCCTGACATGTCGCCAGCGCGGCAATCTGCGCATTGAGAACCTGCGTCAGATAACGGCGCACGGCGTTGTTTTCCGGCAGATCGACCAGTTCGAGGAAGTCCGGGATCACAATGGTGAGCCAGCTGTTGCCACGCGCCCAGCGGGCATGGGCAAAGTTATGGTTGCCGTCATAGTTCCAGCCGTGGAACCACAGCCCGGTCTCCCGGTCCATCAGGTTCTGCACGTGCAGCAGGAACTGGTACACGGCCTCCTCAACGTATTCCGGTTTGTTCAGCAGCTTGCCAATTTTGGCCAGCGGCAGGACCGTCATCATCAGCGTGTCATCCCACATCTGCTGCGCGTTCTCTTCCGCCAGGGTAATGTGCTGCATGCCGCCGTGTTCGGTACGCGGCATCTCGTGCATCGCCCACTCCGCCCAGCTCTCCAGCCACGGCAGCCAGGCCGGATTTCGGGTCTCTTCGTAGCGGTACGCCAGCGTCAGGAACGGCGACATGGTATTCACGTTTTTGGTGGTTGCCCCTTCCGCAAAACGATCCGCAAACCAGCTGTCGATAATGTCGCGCATTCCGTCGTCGCCGGTCTGGCAGTAGTACTGCCAGATACCGTACAACCCGACGCCGTGCGTCCACTCCCACCCTGCCCAGCCTTTGGTATCTATGACGCGCCCGTCGTCCAGCCGCAGCAAAAATTCACCCGTTTTGTCGTGGATATTGACCAGGTTATGCGTCACCTTCTGAATCAGCGATTTCAGCTCGTCCCTGGCGATAAAACGCTCTGGCTGACGCAGCAAGGGGCTATGTTTGACAGGCCAAACTTTCATCATCTTAACCTCTGTTGTATGTCGAATTCAGTACCGCACGTCCCTTCAGCGAAGGAGCTGCTGGTTTATTGCGATTGAGATAACCAATGTTGTTATTCCCCCACAAGGATTCGAACGGCATACCGGCCAGCATTTCTACGGTGGCGCGGGCATGCGGGCTGGCCGCTTCAGGCATGGCGCGGCCCGATTCGCGCATTTTCGCGGTCTCTTCGCGCAGCGTGCTGTGGGTTTGTAGATTGAGCCTGAAGCGCAGGGAAACCAGGAAACCGCAGAACAGCACCAGAAGGGTTCCCACGCTCAAAATCAGCAGTATGGTGTGGCTGACTTCAGCAGGCTGGGTTTTCTGACCGCTGACAAAGCCGGACATCTGCATCACGATGCCCACCAGCATTACCGCACCGGCCTGAGACGCTTTTCGGGTCAGTGTCATGATGCCAGCGAAGATGCCCTCACGACGCTGGCCGGTGATCACTTCGTCCACGTCAGCAATGTAGGTATAGGTGTTCCACGGCACATAGTTGATACCGCCGCGACCAAGACCGGCAACCGCGGAGATAAGCAGCAGCAGAGCGTAAACGTCGCTCAGCCCGGCATAATACAGCACGGCGTAAGACAGAGAGGCCAGGCCAAACAGCACCACCACCAAGCGGTAAGACGGCGCAGGCCCAAAGCGAATGCACAGCGGGATCATCCCAATCACGGCAAGGAACTGGAAGATGGCCATCGTGCCCAGCAGGTTCGACGCCATTGACGCCTCCTGCATCAGCACAAACACCACGTAATAGGTAAAGACGGCGTTGAAGACGTCCTGCGCAATGTAGCCGCCGAGGTACATGCCCAGGTGCTGACGGAAAATCTTGATGCGCAGCGTCGAGCTTAACTCCACAAACAGGCGGTTCAGGCTCTGGCCCAGGGTCAGTTTTTTCTTCTCTTCTTCCGCGCGCAGGGCCGCTTCGGACCACTCCTCGCGCGGGCGTTCCCAGGTGAAGAACCAGACAAAGGTCAGCATCAGCGCGCACAGCACCGAGAAGACCAGGCTTGCGTAGAAGAATGAAATCGCGTTGTCTTTACCAAAGTGGGTCAGCAGGATCCCTGGCAGGAACGAAGCCAGGATAGCGGACATCTGCGCCATCGAAATACGCGCACCGGAGAATTTCGTTTTCTGTTTAAAGTCATCGGTCATCTCCGGGACCAGCGTTTCATACGGCACCAGAATCATGGTGTAGACGATATCGAAGACCAGATAGGTCAGCAGGTAGTACCAGAAATTCATCTCCCCAACCCACATCAGGGAGTAGCTGAAGACGCAGGGAATGCCGAGCAGAATAAAGAACTTGCGACGGCCAAAGCGTTTGCCCAGCCAGGTGGTGCCAAAGTTATCGGTTAAAAAGCCCATCAGCGGGCTGACCACCGCGTCCAGCACCCTTGCAGCAGCAAAAATAAAGGTCGCTTCAATCGGTGTGAGTCCACAGAAGGTCGTATAAAAATACAAAAGCCAGGCCGCCGTCAGCGCGGTCGTTCCCGCGCCGAGGAAATCCCCTGCCCCGTATGCAAGATAGTTTGCGAGTCCAATTTTTCGTGTTTTCATTGCCGTCAACCCTAATCAGTTTTAGGAGCCCCCCTGTAAGCAAACCTCGTCCGGGAGTTTTTACACGGCTACAGTAGAATTAACGCACTGTGGAAACCTTTCTGTTTCTGCCATCACACCGCAAAGGCTGGCAAAAATGCAAAGAGTGTCATTACGTGCATCACTGATTTATAAAACAGCGTTTCTATTACTTCAAAAGGTGAGGTCATTTTTGCGAGCCCGCTATCATAAACGTTGATAACGGGCGTTGAGGCAGGCAACTAGCGGTAGTTAACGATAACGGAATTACTCTGCACCTTGAGCGCCGGGATCAACCGCCCGCCGCCCGGCACTTCCCAGATAAAGCGTAAAGGTTCTATAGCAGGTACGCCGTTAAACGCCTGGGTAGTGCCGCTCTCTCCGTCGATTTCCGTGCAACGGCTCTGGGAGCACAGACGCACCTGCAGCCCGGCAGGCGTCGGGCCAATCAGCGAGTAGTTCCACACCACCAGGCTCATCTGACCGGACACCGGTTCAGAAGGCGCCAGCGGGCGCGACGACATCGCCACGCCACGGTTGCTGAGGGTCACGCCGATGCTGCTGGCCTGCCAGCTCCCTTCGCCCGCGGCCTGCGCCACCAGCGGGAAGAGTAATAGCCCTAACCACTTACGCATTATTTACCTCCAATCGTCGCCGTCATACGAATATGGCGATTATCAGACAGCTCCAGATTCGACAGCACCACCAGCTGGTTCAGGCTACGGCGCAGGAAGCGTGACAGCAGCGGACGCAGCGCATGGTTTACCAGTAGCACCGGCGGTGCCCCCAGCATCTCCTGACGCGCCAGCGCCTCCTGTGTTTGCGCCAGCAGACGGTCAGCCAGACCCGGCTCCAGCGCGCCACCGCCCTGCAGGGCCTGCAACAGCAGACGTTCCAGCGGTGTATCCAGGCCAATCACCTGCACTTCGCCGGTGCCCGGGAACCACTGCTGGGTGATCGCGCGGCCCAGCGCCACGCGCACCACCGCCGTCAGCTCATGCGGATCGCTTTGCAGCGGCGCATGCTCGGCGAGGGTTTCCAGAATGGTGCGCATATCGCGGATCGGCACTTTTTCATCAAGCAGGTTTTGCAGCACCTTATGCAGCGTGGTCAACGTCAGCACGCCCGGCACCAGATCCTCCGTCAGCTTCGGCATCTCCTGGCTCACGCGGTCGAGTAACTGCTGTGCTTCCTGACGGCCAAACAGCTCTGCTGAGAACTGTCCAATCAGGTGGTTAAGATGGGTAGCCACCACGGTACTGGCCTCCACCACGGTATACCCCTGAATTTGCGCCTGCTCTTTGAGCGCGCTTTCAATCCAGATAGCGGCCAGACCAAACGCGGGATCGATGGTCTGTTCACCCGGCAGCGTACCGGCGGCTGTGCCCGGGTTAATCGCCAGCCAGCGGCCTGGATACGCATCACCGCTGCCAATCTCAACCCCTTTCATCAGAATACGGTAGCGGGCAGGCGGAAGATCCATGTTGTCGCGGATGTGCACAACCGGCGGCAGGAAGCCCATATCCTGGGCGAATTTTTTCCGGATACTGCGGATGCGGCCAAGCAGTTCACCATCCTGCTGGAAATCGACCATCGGGATCAGACGGTAACCCACTTCCATCCCCAGCGAATCTTCCAGCTGAACGTCGTTCCAGGTGGCTTCCACGGCCTGCGTGTTCTCCGGCATTTTTACCGGTACAGGTTCTGCCGCGGGTTTCATTTCACGGCCACGCATCCACCAGGCAAGGCCCAGCAGTGCTGCCGTGAACAGCAGGAACACCAGGTTCGGCATGCCCGGCACCAGGCCGAGCAGACCCAGCACCGCCGCCGCCAGCAGCATGACGCGCGGGTTGCTGAACAGCTGGCCAACCATCTGCTCGCCAACGTCCTGATCGGTACTGACGCGGGTAACGATAACGCCCGCGGCGGTAGAAATGACCAGCGCCGGGATCTGGGCAACCAGACCGTCACCAATGGTCAGCAGCGTATAGCTTTCAGCCGCCTGGCCCATGCCCATGCCATGCTGCAGCACCCCAACAAGCAGGCCGCCCACCACGTTAATCACCATGATGAGAATGCCCGCGATGGCGTCACCGCGCACAAACTTACTCGCACCGTCCATTGAGCCGTAGAAGTCCGCTTCCTGGGTCACTTCCGCACGGCGTTTTTTCGCTTCATCTTCCGCGATAAGCCCGGCGTTAAGGTCGGCGTCGATCGCCATCTGCTTACCCGGCATCCCGTCCAGCACAAAGCGCGCACCCACTTCCGCAATACGCCCTGCACCTTTGGTGATAACCATAAAGTTGATGATAACGAGAATGACAAACACCACGATACCGATGGCAAAGTTACCGCCCACGAGGAAGTGGCCAAAGGCCTCAACCACTTTACCCGCGGCTGCCGCGCCGGTGTGGCCTTCCATCAGGATGATACGCGTGGACGCCACGTTCAGCGCCAGTCGTAACAGGGTGGTAAACAGCAGGATGGTCGGAAACGCCGCAAACTCAAGGGTACGCTGGGTAAACATCGCCACCAGCAACACCATGATGGACAACGCAATGTTGAAAGTGAAAAGCAGGTCGAGGATGAATGCCGGCAGCGGCAATACCATCATCGACAGGATTAGCAGGATGAGGATCGGCCCGGCAAGGATCTGCCATTGGGTCGATTTCAGGTTGCCGGGCAGGCGCAACATTGCCACCAGATTAGCCATCAGTGTCCTTCTCGTTCATAAAATCCAGCGCAGCAGGCACCGGAAGGTTCTCAGGTTTGACAGGTCGTTGACCGCCAGCCAGACGCCAGCGTTTCAACTGCCATACCCAGGCCAGCACTTCCGCCACGGCGGCGTAGAGTTGACCTGGGATCTGTTGTCCAATTTCCGCGTGGCGGTACAACGCACGCGCCAGCGGCGGCGCTTCCAGTATTGGCACCCGGTTTTCCGTGCCAATCTCGCGGATGCGCAGGGCGATTAAGCCCGCCCCCTTCGCCACCACTTTCGGCGCGCTCATTTTGTTTTCGTCGTACTGCAGCGCAACGGAATAGTGGGTCGGGTTGGTGACAATAACGTCGGCTTTCGGCACATCTTCCATCATCCGTCGACGGGCGGCGGCGCGCTGCATCTGGCGGATACGCCCTTTCACGTGCGGGTCACCTTCCATCTGCTTATATTCGTCACGGATATCCTGACGGGACATGCGCAGTTTTTTGAAATGGCTGTACAGCTGGAAGATGACGTCGAACCCCACCATCGGAATAATGCTGAGGACCACCAGCAGCGCGCAGAGTCCGACCAGATTCAATGCATTGCTCATCGCGGTCAGAGGCGACTCGCTGATAAGCCGCATCATTTCCGGCCAGTTGTGCCACAGGTAAAACCCCGCGGCACTGCCCATCAGCGCCGCTTTGAGGATGGCTTTAAGCAGTTCTGCCCCGGTCTGCGCGGAGAACATTTTCGCGATGCCGGACAGCGGGTTCAGTTTGGAAAATTTTGGTTGCAGCGATTTGGTGCTAAAGACCAGACCGCCAAGCATCACCGGCGAGATCAGCGCGACCAGCACCACCCCGGTAATCAGGGGCAGCAGTGCGACCATGGCCCCTTTAATAAGCTGAATAATCTGGCTGAGGATAAGGTTTGGGTCGTTGACCATACTGTGGTCGAAACGTAATCCGGCAGAGAGCATCCCGGCCAGTTTTCGGGCGAGCGACTCCCCACCCCACCAGATGATGCACACACCCACAATAAGGATCAGCAGGGATGTCAGCTCTCGGGATCGGGGGATCTGCCCTTCCTCACGCGCTTTTTCAAGTCGGTGGGGTGTGGGGGCTTCTGTTTTGTCGTCGTTCTCTTCTGCCACAGTGCATGCTCAGCCCATTACGTCACGGGTATCATGCCAGCGCAGAGGAAATCCAATGGCGGGAAAAGCCCGTTTATTCGGGCTCTTTTCGGTGATTCTGCGTTAACCGCCTCAGGCGCATGCACACCTGAGGCGGAAAGGCGTATCAGAAGCCGAGGCTGTCCAGCAGGTCGTCTACCTGATCCTGGCTTGCCACAACGCCCGCTTTGGTGGCGTCGAGCTGTGGGCCATTAAGCAGGCTTTCGTTCTCGCGTTTCGGACGTGCAGCCGGTTCCGGGATGTTTTCCAGCAGCACCATCAGCAGCTGACGTTCAATCTCCTGAATCACATCCATCATGCGCTTGATCACCTGACCGGTCAGGTCCTGGAAATCCTGCGCCATCATGATGTCCAGCAGCTGAGCGTTGGTGAAGCTGGTGTGGCCCGGTACATCGCCCAGGAACTGACGGGTATCCGTCACCAGCTCGCGGGCATCCGCCAGCTCGATAGGATTCTCAAACCACTCATCCCAGCGTTTGGTCAGCGCTTTCGCGCCCTTTTCCATCGCATCCTGGTGCGGTTGTGACGCTTCAACGCTGTTCAGCGCACGTTCAGCCGCTTGCGCGGTCATCTGCACAACGTAGTCCAGACGGTCACGCGCGTCAGGAATCGCTTCCGCCGCTTCTGCGATTGCCTGGTCCAGCCCCAGTTCACGCAGGCTGTCACGCAGCATGCGTGTCAGGCTGCCGATGCGGGCAATGATATCGCTGGGCGAATGTTCTTCAACGGGTTTCATAGCAGGTTGCATCATAACCAACACCTCACATGCCGAGTTTCTCGAAGATCTTACCGAGCTTCTCTTCCAGGGTCGCCGCGGTGAATGGCTTCACCACATAGCCGCTTGCGCCCGCCTGTGCAGCGGCAATGATGTTCTCTTTTTTCGCTTCTGCGGTCACCATCAGCACCGGCATAGAGGCCATGCCTGCATCCGCGCGGATGGTTTTCAGCAGTTCCAGACCATCCATGTTCGGCATGTTCCAGTCAGAGATAACAAAACCAAACCCGCCCGCCTGCAGTTTGTTCAGCGCATCCACGCCGTCTTCTGCTTCTTCAACGTTGTTGAAGCCCAGCTCTTTCAGCAGGTTGCGCACAATGCGACGCATGGTGGAAAAGTCATCCACAACCAAAAACTTAAGCTCTTTATCCGCCATAAAATAATACTCCTGAGTCAAATACGTATTGCCTGTCCGGCACTGATTTTCGCCAGCATCTGCTGGCTTACCTGGCTAAGATCGACCACTTCGCTCACGCCACCCATATTGATGGCCTCGCGCGGCATGCCGAACACCACACAACTTGCTTCATTCTGCGCAATCGTCCAGGCGCCAGCCTGGTGCATTGCAAGCATTCCGGCGGCACCATCGTTGCCCATCCCCGTCAGGATCACCCCAACGGCGTTGCGCCCCGCATGTTTCGCCACCGAATGAAACAGCACATCCACCGACGGACGGTGCCGGTTTACCGGCGGCCCGTCATGAATTTTGATTTGATAGTTAGCGCCGCTGCGCGCCAGCTCCATATGCTTATCGCCCGGCGCGATGTAAGCATGACCCGGGAGCACACGTTCGCCATCTTCCGCCTCTTTCACGCTGATCTGGCACAGCTTGTTCAGACGCTCCGCGAACGAGCGGGTAAAGCCTGGCGGCATATGTTGAGTAATCAGAATACCCGGACTGGAAAGCGGCAATGGCTGGAGTACATGGCGAATTGCCTCTGTTCCTCCGGTTGATGCGCCAATCACCAGCAGTTTTTCCGAGCTGAGTAACGGACCCGCCTTCAGGGTTGCCGGGGCAGCCGTTGGCTTATGGGCCGCGAGCTTCGCGCGCGAGGCGGTGCGGATCTTCTCAGCGATCATTTCGCTGTAGGCCGGCATGCCTTCACGAATGCCAAGCTGGGGTTTGGTGACGAAATCCACCGCCCCCAGCTCCAGCGCGCGCAGCGTAATTTCCGAGCCTTTGCCGGTCAGCGATGAGACCATCACCACCGGCATCGGACGCAGACGCATCAACTTTTCCAGGAAATCAATGCCATCCATGCGCGGCATCTCGACATCCAGCGTCAGCACGTCGGGGTTATATTTTTTAATTAAATCCCGCGCTACCAGCGGATCCGGCGCGGTAGCGACCATCTCCATGTCGCTGTGGCTATTGATAATTTCAGTCATGATCTGGCGCATCAGCGCCGAATCATCGACAGACAATACCCTGATTTTACTCATGCTTTTTCCTTACTCAGCGCATATACCGTTTGCCCACGCAGGCTAAACTCACGCACGAGGTTGCTGAAGTTTTCCGAGTGCCCGGCAAACAGTAAACCGTCAGGCTTGAGCAACGGAACAAACCGACGCAGAATGTCCTGTTGCGTCGTTTTATCAAAATAGATCATGACGTTACGGCAAAAAATGGCGTCGAAAGGCCCCGGCACGTTGTACTGCTTATCCAGCAGGTTAACCGGTGCAAACTCCACGCAGTTCGCCAGCTCCTGGCGCACGCGCACCAGCCCTTCATGCGGGCCGGTACCGCGCATGAAGTAACGCTGAAGCTGCTGAGGCGACAACGTCTTCAGCTCATCCTGGCGATAGACGCCGTTACGCGCCTTCTCCAGCACTTCGGTGTCGATATCGCTGGCGTACACTTTCCAGCGACCCGGCGCCATTCCCAGGGTATCGGCAAGGGTGATCGCCAGCGAGTAAGGCTCTTCCCCGGTCGAGGCCGCCGCACTCCAGACGCGATATTCCCCGGTGCGACGGCGGGCGTGCTCTGCCAGTACCGGGAAGTGATGAGCTTCGCGGAAAAAGGCCGTCAGGTTAGTGGTTAAAGAATTAATAAAAGCCTGCCACTCGGCGCTGTTCTGGTTCGCTTCGAGCATGCTCAGGTAGCGACCAAAGTCATCCAGCCCCAGCGTACGCAGGCGCCGCACCAGACGGTTGTAGACCATGTCTCGCTTATGGTCAGCAAGCACGATCCCCGCACGCTGGTAAATTAACTGACATATCCGACGAAAATGCGCGTCGGACAGCGCGAGGCGCTGTGTCATCTGCAACAATAATGACGTTTGCCCTGGAGGCATTGGTGATGTCATAGCGCCTTCTTAATTACATTCAGGATACAACTGGCACGGCCTGCGACCGCCCGACTTCTGTTACTGCTTCAACGTGCTCTTTGACATTAAATATCGCGACCAGCCCGGTGAGATGATCCGCCTGACTGGCCAGCTGATCGGTTGCCGCTGCCGCTTCCTCCACTAACGAGGCATTCTGCTGCGTGACCTGATCCATCTGGCTTACCGCCTGGGCCACCTGCTCAATCCCGCGACGCTGCTCATCAGACGCCGAGGCAATTTCGCCCATGATGTCGTTCACCCGCGTAACGGAGGTGACAATCTCGTGCATGGTTTTCGCCGCCGTATCCACCAGCGCGGAGCCTTGCTGGACGCGGGAGACAGACTCTTCAATCAGCCCTTTGATCTCTTTTGCCGCGTTGGCGCTGCGGCTCGCCAGGTTACGGACTTCACCCGCCACCACCGCAAACCCGCGCCCCTGCTCACCCGCACGCGCCGCTTCCACAGCCGCGTTCAGCGCCAGAATGTTGGTCTGGAACGCAATGCCATCAATCACGCTGATGATGTCGCCAATTTTCTGCGAACTGGCGGCAATATCCTGCATGGTGCTGGCCACATGAGACGCCTGGTCGCCCCCCTTCTTCGCCGTCATCGCCGCCTGTTTTGACAGGTCTGACGCCTGGCGCGCGTTGTCGGCGTTCTGGCTTACCGTCGCAGTCAGCTGTTCCATGCTGGCCGCCGTTTGCGCCAGCGAGGCCGCCTGTTGCTCGGTACGGGAAGAGAGATCGTTATTGCCAGCCGCAATCTCTGAGATCCCGGTGTGCATGGCATAGCTGCCCTGGCGCACATCGGAGACCGTTTCCCGTAGCGATCCTTGCATCGCCTTCAGGCTGGCAAAGATCGCCGAAATTTCGTTTTTGCCATACACCGCCACCGGACGCGCCAGATCCCCCTTCGCAATGCTGTCGAAGTGGCTGCTGATAATCGCCAGCGGCTGAACAATCATCTTGCGCGACCAGAGCAGCGCGGCACCGGTCAGCAGTGCCGCCAGAATCACCACCACGGTAAAAATCACGCCGGACATGTGGTAGCTCATGCGGCTGCTTTCCCCTGCGCGCTGAACAAACTGGTTAATATCCTGCTGCCAGGCGTTAAAGCTGTCATCAAACGCCGCCTGTGAGGCCTGCACCGGCGCGCTCATAAAGTCCGAGAGCTGGTTGTTCTCAAGCCAGGTCGCCTGGTGATCCAGATCGCTGTGCCACTGCTCAAAGTTCTTCTTCATGGCAGCTTTCAGCGCTTTCCCTTTTTCGCTGACGTCCTCCTGCGCGGTGAACGTTTTGAACTGCGCGTCGGCCTGCTTAAGGCTGTTGCGCGCCGTCGCCATCAGCGCCTTGATATCATCTGGCGGATAACTCAGCGCGGTTAAGGTTCCCGCCTTGTTCAGCGCAGTGCTTGCCTGCAACAGCACGGCACGCGTTTGTGCCAGTGCGGAGCGCTGCTGATTACTCGCCTCAACTTCCTGCAAATTCTGATAGCCATCGCGAAACGCCCAAAAAGACAACCCGTTACTGCCAACCTGCAACACACCGCAAAGGATCAGAATCAAAAACAGTGTGGTCGAGATACGAATACGATTTAACATCCACGCTCCCATCAAGCGGCAAGCAGCCGCGGTTTAAATGTCAGTCAAAATGTTTCCCAGTTTTCATCATGTCCGGTCG
This sequence comes from Enterobacter cloacae subsp. cloacae ATCC 13047, assembly GCF_000025565.1. NCBI lineage: Bacteria > Pseudomonadati > Pseudomonadota > Gammaproteobacteria > Enterobacterales > Enterobacteriaceae > Enterobacter > Enterobacter cloacae. The sequence continues at coordinate 1,433,545 of NC_014121.1, read as the reverse complement.
TCGCGGCGCGGGTACGCGTGGCCGCCGGCTCAGCGGCTGGCGCACGATACGTGGCTTGCGGGGTGACCGTATTTCCAGCGAGTGAAGCGAGACGAAACGCCGAGACGGCCATCTTCAGACGGCTCGCCTGGTCTTCCAGCGCAGCGGCCGCCGCGGCGGACTCCTGCACCAGAGCGGCGTTTTGCTGTGTCACGCGATCCATTTCCGATACCGCCAGGGCAACCTGGTCGATACCACGACTCTGCTCATCAGAGGCAGAGGCGATTTCACCCATGATGTCCGTTACGCGGGTAACGGCATTCACGATGTCATTCATGGTCTCCCCTGCGCTTTCCACCAGCACGGAGCCGGTATCGACGCGGGAAACCGAGTCTTCAATCAGGGCTTTAATCTCTTTCGCCGCGTTAGCACTGCGGCTGGCGAGATTACGCACTTCACCGGCCACCACCGCAAACCCGCGCCCCTGTTCACCCGCACGCGCAGCCTCAACGGCGGCGTTCAGCGCCAGGATATTGGTCTGGAAGGCAATGCCGTCGATCACGCTGATGATGTCAGCGATTTTCTTCGAGCTGTCGGCAATTTCATGCATGGTTTTCACCACCCCATCCACCACCCGACCGCCACGCTGCGCCGTTTCGGACGCGCTTTCTGCCAGCTGAGAAGCCTGACGCGCGTTATCCGCGTTCTGCTTCACGGTGGCGGTGAGCTGTTCCATGCTGGCCGCGGTCTCTTCCAGCGCGGAGGCCTGTTGTTCGGTACGGGAAGAGAGATCGTTATTGCCCATCGCAATTTCGCTGGTGCCGGTATAGATGGCATCCGTGCCGCTACGCACGTTGGCAACGGTATCGATAAGCGAACGCTGCATATGGTCTACGCTGTTAGCCAGTTCGGTGATTTCGTTACGCCCGGAGACGGTCAGCGTTTTGGTCAAATCGCCGCTGGCAATCTCGCGGATATGGGCAATGACGCGACCCAGTGGGTTCAGCAGGCTATGGCGAATGCCGTACCATACCGCGATCAGCACAATGGCCAGCGCCAGCGCCATTACAGCCATCTGCCATTTGGCAAAGCGGTAATCATTCTGGCTTTCCGTAAAGGCCGAGTGGTAGAGATCTGCGCTGGCTTTGGCGTATTCACTCAGCGCCGCGCCGAGCGCGTTTTGCATTCCTTGTGTCGGCTGGGCGAAATAGGCGTCCATGTTGCCGCTCTCCAGGAACTGGATAAGCTCCGTCAGACCGGCATAGTAGGCGTTATATTTTTCATCGATATTCTGGCTCACCTGCTCCATGGCAGGCTGCGGGGCGATCTTCTTAAAGGCGTCGTAATGCTTTGCGGCATCCGCAAGGGTTGCGCGGGCATTTTTCAGCAGATCGGTTTTCGCGCTGCTCTGCTGGTTATTGGGATCCATCATCATGCGGGCGGAGGAGCGGCTCAGGTTGATACGCGTTTGCAGCATCAAATCCCACGTTGACGTGAGTTCACTCTGCTGCAGGCGCAGATCGTTTGAGGCGGCGAAACTGTCCTGATTCTGTTTTAACGACGAGAAAAAAAGCCCACCGGAGATAAGCTGAAGTAGTGCGAAAATGACCAGCACCATCATGAGCATTGTGACAACGCGGATACGGTTCAACATACAACACCTTCTCATAGATTTATTAACGGTGTTATCGGCACAGGCCACAGGAACTTTACATTTGCGAAAGGGAAAAGCGCGGGGGTTAGAACGCCACGTCAACAATCAGCGTGTCGGTATAGGTTCCGGCGGGGGGCGTGGCCTGCCCGGTCAGGACTTTGGCGGTGTAATTGTAGGTACGCAGTAATCCGTCTGTACTGACCTGGGATGAGGTCGCACTGGTCCAGCGTTCGGTGCCGCTGCTGCCCCAGCGGTTGGTGGTGGCTTCTTTATAGATGTCGTAACTCATGTAGTTACTGCCGCTCACCATGCGACGAACGTTGTTCAGCGCATTGGCACCATTGTTAATCCCTATGGTATAGGTACTGCCTTTGGTGCAGGTGACGGCGATGGCCTGCGAGACGGTGGGAAAACTTTGTACTAGCGGCGCGCTGTTGAAATTCACGTCCGGCGTGGTCATGGTGCTGCAGTCGTTAGTGACGGTCATGTTGAGAAGGATCGTGGTGGTGGCCGTGCCGGTTTGCGGCGTCAGGCAAAGTCCGGCAGCGCCAACGGCACAGACGTTGTAATTAATGCTGAATGTCAGCAGCACCTGATACGGCCCGGCCGAGACGTTCTGTCCCGGCACCGTACGGAAATAGAGCGGAATGTTGTAGCGCTTCGACCCCAGCAGCCCGAGCAGCGTGTTCCCGCTCCAGGTATAGGCATTACCGATCTGCACTTCGCTGCTACCGCCACAGCCGGAGGCAGCGCACAGGCGCGTGGGTATGACATCGGTAATAGCCGCATTGTCCGTGCGCTTCAGGGTGGCGCGACTGTTGGCGAATATCGATGCCGAGGTGTAAGTCAGCGCCACCGAGTCGTTGGTAAGGAGGTTGAGGACCGTATCGCAGGCCACCACCAGCGTACCGGTGGTTTCCACTTCCCCGGTTCCGCTCAGCGCGAACGAGGTCACGCTGCCAAACGACGCATTCACCGTACTGACGGTGCAGGCCGCGCTGCTGGCACCGGAGAAGAGCAGCAGAATCACCAGCAGATAACGCGTCACCGTGCCTCCCGACATATCAGCGGCCCGTAGGTTTGCAGCCTGTGTTCCGGGTTCGCGCCAACGGTCAGCATCGCCTGGCACCGTTTGCCCGTCGGGGTGATCACCTCCAGCGAATTGACGTCGCTAAGATTTTCCAGCCAGGCGATCCCGTCATAACCCACCACCGCGTTGCTGCGTGAGGCACGTCTGACCTGGCTGCCCACCGGAATGGCCTGTCCCTCGGCATCATGCAGAATGACACTTGCCACCCGCTCCTGCTCCATCGGGAAGTCCACCAGATAACCACTGTGGCGGCGGATCGCAATCCGGCGTTCGGTCTCTTTCAGACGCGTATCGGCAGGCAGATTGAGGGTGTCAATGCGGTAACTGGCCGGGTAATAGGCCGATACGCCGCTCACCAGCAGATAGCCGTTACGATTCGTTTTGCCGACCGGCTGGTTCTCGTAGCTGACGGGCACATCCGGTTGACCATCGGTGCTGATCACCACAAAGGCGTCGTTGATTTTATTCGCCGCAAACAGCTCGCCGTCCATCAGCACAATGGAGCCCAGCGCCTCGCTCCACCAGGTCATCATGTCCTTTTCACCGTAGGCCCCGCCCTGCACTTCGATATTATTGTTACGCCAGCCCAAGGTTCCCTGCTGATAATTGTTCGCCCGCGACTGATGCGCCCATGCCATGTTCCAGCTTAACCCGCCATCGGAAGGCATGGAGTGGTTGTAGTTGATGCGCTGCGTGCTGCCTGCCTCCGGCGTGTTTTCGAAGGTGACTGCGGCGCTGTCCCGTTCCCCAAGCGGGACCTGTAGCGAGAGTGCAACCGTCCAGTCGCCCCGCTGCTGATCACGGCTTGCGGCGAGGTAAAGACTGCTCGCGCCCCACAGGTTGCGGCTCCATGAGAGGTTAAGCAGTTCTGTTTTCTGGCTGTCAAAACTCTCCACACCGATCCAGGCGGCCCCGATATTGCCGTACTGCCCAAGATTAAAAGTCAGGGAATATTGATCGGTATTGCGGCTGAAGCTGGCGACAGGCCGGTCGTTTTCGTCATACATCGTCGGCTGGTCATAGAGGGCCAGGTTGCCAAAGCCGCGATCGCGTCGCGTATGTTGAGTGGCAAGGCTAAAATCGCTGGTGCTGTACTGATAGCCCCAGGCGATCTGCCCGCCCTCATCGCCGCGCATCCGGCTTTGGGTATACGCGGTATTCACAACGCCAAAGTGCCCGAGCTTCACCACCGTCCCGGCCCCGCCCAGCGCCAGCGACTCCGCCCCTTCCGCGTGACCTTCAAGGGTCAGCCAGTCCGTTACCCCGTAGCGATACGAACCGCTGCCCGCCGCCGGACCATAATCAAAATTGTCGATCCCGTAGTTGCGCCGCAGGCTTCCCAGCGTCACCGCCCCATCGCTCAAGCCGCGTTTAAGCAGTTCGCTGGTGACATAGAACGGCAGCGTAGTGCTCACCTGCCGTCCCAGCGCATCGGTGGTGATCAGCACCGCGTCCCCGGCCCCGTTAATATAGGGCAGATTCGTCAGGGTAAAGGGGCCCGGCTGAAGCTGCGTAGAGCCAGACCGATAGCCATTAATAAAGAGATCGACCGAGGTGGGAACCGCTGCTTCCCCGGAGAATTCCGGTAGCGGCCAGGTCACCAGATCCGGGCGCAGGGAGAAGTCACGCCCGTAGCTTATCCCACCCATACGCACGCTGGAGCTCCAGCTCAGGGCATCGCTGATCACATCCCCGGCCGTCCAGGTGGTGGCGTCCTCTTCGTTGGTGACCAGCAGGGTGGTGTCATAGCGCACATATCCGGCCTGCTGGCCGTCATCGCCAGCGAAATTTTTCCGCACATAACCGGTAGAAGAGAGCGAGCCGCGTTCATTGAAGTAGCGGAACTCATGCCACAGAGAAGCCTGGCCGCCCACGTGTTCCGTGTGGTTGGTATAAAGATCGTAATTCAGCAGCGCCCCGCGCCCAAAGTGAGGTTTGCTTTGCGCGGTTTGCCCGCCAAAGGAGGTCACCCGGGAGGCCACCCATTCGCGGGGCACAGTGAGCAGCAGACGCTGTGCGGCGCTGTCGTACTCCACGCGAACCTGAGCAAGCGATGAGAGATCCACCTCGCCGGTCGGCACATGCTCCGGCGGCAGCCCGGCACGCAGCAAATCGGCGCTCGAGACAAAGTAAGCGCCTTTACGCTGCGTCACGGGCACCACCAGACCGGTATCGTAGTGGTTCACTATGAGGCCAAGCTGAAAAACCACCTCATCGTTCACCGCCCGGGCCTCGGGAGGCGGCGGTAAACTGTCATCGCCGGGTTCTGCCCAGGCGCTGGTCGTGACGCAAAGCAGGATCATCATCGCCGGTTTCAGTTGACGGGCGTCGACTGCCATTGTTCATCCCTGGCGTTAATCTGCGCGCGCATCTGGTCTGGCTGCCGAATTCCGGCCGGGATGGCCCAGCTGCGGGTACTGCCCGCCAGCACGTAGCCCAGCAATCCCTCAGCAACAGGACGTTTCTGCCCGCCCTGCACCAGCGAAACCTGACTGAGCCTGACGTGTACATCGCCCCGGTTGTTAACCTCCAGCTGAGGCTGTCCGCCCTCATTTTTTACCCGCCAGCTGAGGTTGTGCGTATCCACAAACGCATGGTGCGCCCCCTCTTTGCTTGTCGGGATCCCCTGCCCATAGACAAAAAGGGGAATGGAATAACGCATCTGCAGTTTGAGACCAATAGCCGGTTCGGCTTTGTTGTCCGGCTGAGGAATTTCATCGACAATAATGCGGTAGGCCTGCTCGCCCCCCACCGGAACCGTCCCCTGTTTGATAAGACGAATAAGCTGCTTGCTGCCCGCTGCGATGGTGACAATTGGCGGGCTGGCCACCACATCCTGCTGGGCACTGTAACGTTCGAACCCGCCCTCCTGCTTCCAGCGCACAATGCGTACCTGCATGGTGGTTGGGCTGTTTCCTTGATTCTGGATCCACAGCTCCGTGGCTTTGGCATCAGCCGCCAGCCACGGATCGATAGGCCATAACAGAATGGTGGCGGCGGCCTGCACCTGGCCTGCCGCCACGGCCATCACCCCCAGCAAACTTCCCAGACATATGCGCCTGAAATATGCCGTCATCGACTCTCTCCCTTTATCACCATGACAAGGTCACGGTAAGTTGATCAGAATAGGTTCCTGCCGGGCTGAACCCGGTCAATAGCGCCACGCCAAACAGCGGCAGCGCGATGTTATTGCTGTTGGTATAGGTCACCGGAATCGCCTGGTTGACCCCTATTTCGCTGTTCGCCGCAAGTGAACTGCTGCTGTAAAGCCGGTATCCCACCACGTCGTTCCCGCCGTTGCGCGTCATTCGCCGCACGGAGGCGTAATTCTGCCCGCCGTTAATACTCATACTCAGCGCCACGCCTGGCGTACAGGCGATCGAGAGTGCCCCGTTTGGTACGAAGCTGGTGCTCACCGGAGCACTCTCCACGCCGGTATGGGTACCGAAGTTCAGCGTGCCTAACAGCCCCCCACTGCCGGTGCTCACCGCGCATCCCGGCACAATGGTCGCGCTGACCTTAAAGGACTGCGACGTGACGGCCATAGCGGCCGGCACCAGCGCCAGCCCGAGGATCAGCGTAAAAAAAAGATGCACGATCCCCTCTGCGCAGTGGCGCAGACCTGAAAAAGCGGTCTTCATGGGCTAAGTGGGCTAATAGGTTACGCTGACATTTATGGTGTCGGTGTAGGTCCCCGGTACCACCGTAACGCTGTTTCCGCCGCCGGTAATACGCCCGTAGAGGGTGTAACTGTCCACCCCACCGGCCGTGGACGCGATCGGCAATGCCGCGTTATTCGCCACAACGTTATTAAATCCGCTGTCGCTATACAGGCTGTATGCCACACCCTGCGCCGTGTTGGTGGTGTTAATCAGATAGCGGGCGGGTGTCCCCGTCGTGCCAACGACGGTGCCCGGCGCAGTGGAGTTGGTATTCCCGGTTATCGCCACCGTGTAGCTGGCGGTTGTACATTGAATCGTGAAGGTGTTTCCGCCGCTGGCACCGGTCAACTGCGTCGTCAGGGTGGAAAAGGTTGCAGGATGGGTCCCGAAATCCAGTGTCCCGAAGTTAATGCCGTTTTGGGTGGGCGATCCATTAATCAGACACCCGTTTGTCAATGTCAGCGTCGCGCCGATAGTGCCACTACTGGTGACCGCCAGCGCCTGATGGGCGGTTGTCGCGGTTAACAGAATGCCAGCGCAGGTCAAAAGGCGTTTTCTTTTCATTTACCACCCTCCAGAAGACGTCTCCGTTCACGTACAACAATTTAGTTTTAACGTTCAAGATGTTAGCCCCGCTTAATGTTCCTCCGAGGGGGTTATTGAGAATTTAGTTTATGGTTATCGCTTCGACCACTGGCGGCCATGTCAGTCACCCCCTTGTCCGATTGACAGAGAAATGATTTTAGAAACATTGGGTTATTGATTTATAAACGGAATTTACCGAATGTTGCCTGAGGATATATCCCATTAAAGTGTGATAAGCGTCACAATATATCGTCGCGGCATTAGCAACAAAATTAATAAAATTTAAAAAGGAGTTGTATCTCCCCCCGCTTTACTTCAATTTATGTGCCGAATAATTTCCCGCGCAGTAATAAAAAATCCATATATATCGGCGCGGGCGACATCTACAGCGCATAGGGGTCTTTTTCGTGGCAAGTGCAAACAAACTTACGCTCTTCATCGTGATATTCATGCTGGCGGGTATTCTTTCAGGGGCGGCCATTCATGAATACGCATCTGCGGATGCCATCAAAACCTGGTCGGATAACATTACGCTTCTCACCGATATTTTTCTGCGACTGATCAAAATGGTGATTGCACCGTTGGTCTTCAGCACGCTGACGGTCGGCATTATGAAAATGGGCGAAACCTCGACTATTGGCCGCGTAGGCGGTAAAGCGATGGTATGGTTTATCAGCTCATCGGTACTTTCTATACTGGTGGGGCTGTTTATTGTCACTCTGGAGCATCCAGGCAGCGGTCTGAACCTGACGATCCCCACTGAAGCAGTGGATACCGGGCTGGCCGTCGGCGGCATGACCCTGAAAGCGTTCCTCTCACATACCATTCCGACCAGCATTGCCGGGGCGATGGCGAACAATGAAATTCTGCAAATTGTGGTGTTCTCCATGTTCTTTGGCATCGGCGGCGCGTCGCTGGGCCAGAAATTCAACGCCCCGCTGGTCGCGGCGCTGGATGTGGTATCCCATATCATGCTGAAGGTCACGGGCTACGTCATGTATGTTGCCCCGCTGGCGATTTTCGCTGCGATCTCGTCGGTGATTGCCACCCAGGGTCTCGGCATTCTACTGAACTATGCCTCCTTTATTGGCGGCTACTATGTGGCGATCCTGCTCACCTGCATGGTGTTGCTGGCAGTGGGTTACATGGTGCTGAAAAAAGAGGTGTTCCGCCTGCTCAGCATGCTGAAAGATCCGGTGCTGGTCGCCTTTACCACCAGCAGCTCCGAGGCAGCGTATCCGAAAACTCTTGAGCAACTGGAGCGATTTGGCTGCTCGCGCAGCATCGCCTCTTTCGTCCTGCCAATTGGGTATTCCTTTAACCTGGTCGGTTCGATGGTCTACTGCTCTTTTGCCTCAATGTTTATCGCTCAGGCGTACAATATTCATTTGAGTTTCTCTGAGGTTACCGTTCTGATGCTGACGCTGATGCTGGCATCAAAAGGCATTGCGGGGGTACCACGCTCTTCGCTGGTGGTACTGGCGGCGACCATCCCAAGCTTTAATATTCCGGTGGCGGGTATTCTGTTGCTGATGGGGATCGACCACTTCCTGGATATGGGGCGTTCCGCCATTAACGTGCTGGGTAACGGGATTGCAACCGCGATGCTGTCGCAGAATGAAGGGGCGCGGGAAGCTGAAGCGGAGCTGGTAGAGCAGGAAGTGTAAGAGTACAAAAGGGGTGTGGCCTGATGCCCTCACCCCACCCCTCTCCCACCGGGAGAGGGAGCAAACACAAAAAACGGCAACCTGGATTGCCGTTTTGCATTTACCTACGCTACATGGTTCGCCGCGATATCCAGCAACGCCATCTCTTCGCTGTTCAACAGCTTCTCAATGTTCACCAGAATCAACATACGCTCACCCAGCGCACCCAGCCCCGTCAGGTACTCGGTAGACAGCGTGACCGCAAACTCCGGCGCCGGACGGATTTGGTCAGACGTCAGTGAGAGCACGTCAGACACGCCATCCACCACGATACCGACCACGCGCTGCCCCAGATTGAGGACAATCACCACGGTGTTATCGTTATACTCCACATCGCCCTGGCTGAACTTCACGCGCAGGTCAACGATAGGCACAATCACGCCGCGCAGGTTAGTGACGCCTTTAATAAACGCTGGCGTGTTCGCGATGCGGGTAACCTGATCGTAACCACGAATTTCCTGCACTTTCAGGATATCGATGCCGTACTCCTCATCGCCTAAAGTGAATACCAGGAACTCCTGTCCTGATGGCTCGCCCGCCAGTTTCGTTACATTACTCATACCGGTCATGTTCTTACCCTTTACTTAATCAGGCGGCTGTGTACGCCACACGTTGTTCACGATTTAATCCCTGAAGCGCCGACACGTCGACGATCAGCGCCACGCTACCATCCCCCAGAATGGTGGCGGCAGAAATACCCGGCACTTTGCGGTAGTTACTTTCGAGGTTCTTCACCACCACCTGGTGCTGACCAATCAACTGGTCAACCAGCAGCGCGTAGCGGCGACCCGCACTTTGCAGGATCACGACGATACCCTGCGTGGCCTCTGTTTTCGCCCCGTCGACTTCGAAGACTTTCCACAGTTCCACCAGCGGCAGGTATTCCCCACGCACTTCGAGCACGCGCTCGCCACCTGCCAGTGGGTGCAGATCTTCTTCACGTGGCTGCAGTGATTCCATTACCGCGTTCAGCGGCAGAATGAAGACTTCGTCCGCCACTTTCACCGACATACCGTCGAGGATCGCCAGCGTCAGCGGCAGCAGAATACGAATGGTGGTACCAGAACCTTGCTTAGACTGGATTTCGACGTGGCCGCCCATTTCCTGAATGTTACGCTTCACCACGTCCATTCCCACGCCGCGTCCGGAGACATCCGTTACCTGCTCGGCGGTTGAGAAACCCGGGGCGAAGATCAGCATGCCCACTTCTTCATCGGTCATGTTTTCGCTGACCGCCATCCCCTGCGAAATCGCCTTCGCCAGGATACGCTCGCGGTTAAGGCCCGCGCCGTCATCGGTTACTTCAATACAGATGTTCCCGCCCTGGTGCTCCGCAGACAGGATCAGGTTACCGACCGGGGATTTTCCGGCGGCAATACGGTTTTCCGGCAGTTCGATACCGTGGTCCAGGCTGTTACGCACCAGGTGCGTTAACGGATCGATAATGCGTTCAATCAGGCTCTTATCCAGCTCGGTGGAGCTGCCCATCAGCGTCAGTTCAATCTGCTTATTGAGTTTACCGGCCAAGTCGCGCACCAGACGCGGGAAGCGGCTAAAGACGTACTCCATCGGCATCATACGGATGGACATCACCGATTCCTGCAGATCGCGGGCGTTACGCTGTAACTGCCCCATGCTGGTAATCAGATCGCCGTGCGTGACCGGGTCCAGTTCGTTAGAACGCTGGGCCAGCATTGACTGGGTGATCACCAGCTCGCCGACCAGGTTGATCAGCTGGTCAACCTTCTCTACGGCGACGCGGATGCTGGTCGATTCGCTGGAGCGCGCCGCCGGTTTTTCACCACGGCCCGGGGCAGCAGCCTCTTTAGGAACGGCTTTCAACGCCGGGGCAGCAGGGGCGACCGCGGGCGCAGCAGCCTGAGCCACAGCGGCAACCTCCTCCACTGCAGCAGGCGCGTCAACGGCAACCGCTTCCGTTTCAAAGGCGATTTGATCGGCTTCGATAACAAAACACAGCACTGCCACGATGTCGTCCTGGCTGATACCGTCATCGAGCGTCGCAGCAAGGCTGTCTTTGCCTTTTACCACGTTGCTTAATGTCGCCAGGTTACCCAGCTCCTCTTCCAGCAGGTTGACTTCGTTCTCTTTCAGGCGTGACAGCACAACGCGCAGTTTCCCCGCTTTAGCGGCGGCAGGTGCTGCATCTTCAGCGGCTGGCGCATCAACAACGCTCAGTTTGGCTGCAGGAACAACGGCTGCGGCAACCTCACCTTTTGCTTCCAGCGCAAGCTGGCGCAGCGCATTGCAGATGTATTCAAAGCTGGCGGCATCAGGCTCTGCCGAACTTTTATAGGCGTCGAGCTGTTCCTGCATAATATCTTTGGTTTCCAAAAACAGGTTGATAATGTCGGTATTGAGCTGCATCTCACCGCGTCGTGCTTCATCAAGCAGGTTTTCCATTAAATGGGTGGTTTCCTGCAGGATGGTAAATCCAAATGTTCCGGCTCCGCCTTTAATGGAGTGCGCAGCGCGGAAGATGGCATTGAGCTGCTCGGAGTCCGGCGCTTCTGGCACCAAATCCAGCAAATGTTGCTCCATATCCGCCAACAATTCGTCGGCTTCATCAAAGAATGTCTGGTAAAAATCGCTAATATCCATGCTCACGCTATCACCTCGGATTGGCTGGTGGCGATGTTGGAACGGCAGCCGAAGGAACGGCCCCAGGCTGTTTTAAATCGTCCAGTGACTCATTCTGACTTTCGGCGTTTTCATGCAGGATGGCCTGCTCCGCCTGCTGGTTCAGCACTAAAAGACTGATACGACGGTTGATGGCGTCATCCGGCCCGCGGTCAGAGACACGCATGGTTGCTGCCATGCCGACCACGCGCAGTACCTTGCCATCATCAAGCCCACCCGCCACCAGCTCGCGACGCGAGGCGTTGGCACGATCGGCAGAAAGCTCCCAGTTGCTGTATCCCTTCTCGCCCGTGGCGTACGGGAAGTCATCCGTGTGGCCTGACAGGCTAATGCGGTTTGGAATACCGTTCAGCACCGGCGCAATGGCGCGCAAAATATCGCGCATATAGGGTTCAACCTCGGCGCTACCGGTTTTGAACATCGGGCGGTTCTGGCTATCAATAATCTGGATACGCAGCCCTTCCTGCACCAGATCGATCTTCAGATGCGGTCGCAGCGCGCGCAGTTTCGGGTCCGCTTCAATCAGCTGATCGAGATCGCCGCGCAGTTTCTTCAGACGCGCCTGCTCCATCTTTCTCTTCAGCTCGTCGATGTTCGGCTCTTTTTTCACCTCACCCTGCTTCTGGGTGTAATCATCGCCGCCGCCGGGGATCGGGCTGTCACTGTTAGAGATACGCGGCCCACCGGAGACCGCAGTCGCCAACGGCGTACGGAAGTATTCCGCAATCTGAATCAGCTCTTTCGGGCTGGAGATCGAGATCAACCACATCACCAGAAAGAAGGCCATCATTGCGGTCATAAAATCGGCGTAGGCAATTTTCCAGGAGCCATGCGCACCGTGCCCATGCCCCTTATGCTTGCGCTTTTTTACGATGACGATCGGATGGGACTGGTTTTTCATGCGTCCTCAGTTGTCGTCTGTTGGTTTGGGTTTTTCACCGCACGCACGTGTTCTTCAAGCTCGATAAACGACGGACGCTCGCTGGAGTAAAGCGTTTTACGGCCAAACTCAACCGCGATCGGTGGCGCATAACCGTTGAGGTTAGAGAGCAGCGTAATCTTCACGCACTGCATCATTTTGGTGGTTTCCGCGCTCTTCTGACGCAGAACGCTGGCCAGCGGAGAGATAAAACCATACGCCAGCAAAATACCGAGGAAGGTCCCCACCATGGCGTGGGCAATCAGCGCCCCCAGCTCTGCCGCCGGGCGATCCGCCGAGGCCAGCGCGTGAACAACCCCCATGACCGCCGCCACGATACCGAAGGCCGGCAATGAGTCCCCCACCAGCGCCAGGCTGTTGGCCGGCACTTCGGATTCGCTCTCGTGGGTTTCGATCTCTTCGTCCATCAGCGCTTCAATTTCGAAGGTATTCATATTGCCGCTGATGATCAGGCGCAGGTAATCGACAATGAAATCCAGCATCATGGCATCGGCAAGGATGCGCGGGTAGCTGGCAAAAATCTCGCTCTCTTTCGGGTTTTCGATATCCCGTTCCAGCGAGAACATCCCCTGCTGGCGCGACTTCGCCATCAGGCGATAAAGCAGAGCCAGCAGATCCATATACATGCTTTTGGTGTATTTCGAGCGACGGAACAGCAATGGAATAGCTTTCAGCGTCCCCTTGATCGATTTCCCGTTGTTGCCAACGATAAAAGCCCCTACCCCTGCGCCGCCGATGATAATAAGTTCAGCCGGTTGATAGAGTGCTCCAAGGTGCCCGCCGGTCATCATGTAACCGCCGAAAACTGTACCGAGAACTACCAGGTAACCTAATAAGATAAGCACGACATCATCCTTCCGCTAGTGACTATGGCAAGGACGTTCAGCTCGCAGCGTTTACCGAATCCAGGATAAAAAAAAGCAGCGGTAATGGCTTACCGCTGCTGGAATCTTTCCCACACGTTCGGGTTAAACAGCTTGTTCGATCTGTTCATCCAGCAGTTGTGGAATAATATCGGCAGCATCCCGGGAAAGTTTACGTCTTTTTACTGCACGGGATGGAGGCTGACATAAACTACAGGCGAAGCTGCCTGCAGGCTGATGAGCATGGGTAATGAAATTGCCATCGCAGCAGTTGCAGCGCGACAATTCAAGCATTCCGCTCTCAACAAAACGCACCAGCGTCCATGCGCGGGTCAGCGCCAGCAGGGGACCCTCTTCCTGCTGTGGGCATTGTTCAAGGTAAAGTTTATACGCTTTGATCACGGCATCGACGCCGCTACACAAACCGGTTTTGAGAAGGTACTGCCAGGCATTACAGAACATGGAGGCGTGAATGTTCTGCTCCCAGGTCATAAACCAGTCCGTTGAAAACGGCAACATTCCTTTCGGTGGGGGACTACCACGTAACTCTTTGTACAGTTTGATGAGACGACCACGGCTCAACTGAGTTTCGCTTTCCAGCATTTGTAAACGAGCACCCAGTGTAATCAGCTCCATGGCCAACTGTATGTCACGCGCTTCCTGAACAATGCTTTTCTCGCTCATTTCTACGCTCTTTTTTTACGGGCTGCGTCATCAGGCTGGCTGATTTCGTTGAGCAAGCGGGTGGAGAGAAGAATACCGGTATGGATCTGTTGCAGATCGTCCACACGAGATTCCTGTGTCAGCCGCGTGATAGTCTGAGGATTATCGAAGCGGAACTGGCAAACCAGTTGATTCGTTTCAGCCAGTTTAACCATTTGCGGCAGGGTTAACCCGCCCAGCATGGTTGCCATCTCTTCGTTAATACCTAAACGAAACATCGCGGACGCTTTGTCCTGACTAATCAATCGCTGCGCGAGCAGTAAATATGACAGGTTGATGTCATAGATATGTTTTAGCAACTCGGATGTATGCATTTTTCCCATCCCGAATAACCAACTATTATTTTTATGCGGAAAGACCGCACCCCGTGATGTCGCCGGGAAAACACCCGGTATTTAAAAAAAAGGCTAAATGCATAGTTGAATTTAGGTTTGTATTCTGCAAAACGTGCACCAACGAAGCGCGGATGCGCTTCTTACATGTTTTATCATTTCTTACAAATAACTAAGATTTTTCCTAATTCGACGCAAACTCTACTCGTCAGTTTTGACACATACAATGCAGCCATCCTCAAATTTAAAAAAAATGTGATCCATATCACATAATTTAAGTGAATATCATCCATAAATCCATCAGTGAGCCTTGTAATTTGTTCATTTTTTAACCGATCAAGACCATTTTATATTCTTTATGGACGAATACTCATGCAGAAGTGCGAACAGAAGGCGCATGGCGATTGCTTTTTTGAGCAATAGCGACTACCGCAACAATTCACACGCTATACATCTCAGGGCCACATTTTCATTACCTATGAAAAACATACAGTTATGCTTGAGGGGTGAAAAATTTGTTTCAACGCGTGATCATTCACATTGCGTCTATAACGTTTTAAAACGATTTAACATCACGCGCATCAAAATGTGTGATTTACGTTAAGTTGTTAATTTTTTCATTTGCACGCGGTTTGCCGTTATTCTTCTTATAAGAATAATTAATGAATAATTATGAGAAGCTTCACACTAATGTCGTATTCACCTCTTGCAGAAGTGCTGATTTCGCGGTAATGCTGACACAGACGCGGTTTTCAGACAGCTAAGGAGTGCGTGATGAGTTAGTCCCATCTTCTTGTTTCTGTTGCAGTTTCACCGGAAAGTCACCAACTCGTTGCCCGGGCGGTGTCCATCGCCCGTCCGCATAATGCGCGCATCAGCTTAATTACCCTTGCGGCCGAACCCGAGATGTACAATCAACTGGCAGCCCCCATGCTGGAAGATATTCGTGAGGTGTTACAGGAAGAAACGCAGCAATTTCTGCAGGAGCTGGTGGAGAAAGCGCAATATCCCATTTATCAGACCGTCATTGCGACAGGTGAACTGAATGCGCATATTCTCGACGTATGTCGCAAAGAGAAAATTGATTTAGTGATATGCGGTAATCATAACCAAAGCTTTATTTCACGGGCGGCCTGCGCGGCGAAATCGATAGTCGCCTCAAGCCTGGTTGATGTGCTGTTGGTGCCTCTTGGGGGTCGTTAAACCCCCAGAGGAATATCACGCCAGTTTAGGGAAAGTCGCGATCTTTTTTTGCAGAACGCCTTCATGGCTTTGCGGCTCAATATTACGCAAATCGCGAATAAAACGTGCCTGCCAGTGATTAATATCGTTCTCGCGGATCGTATCCATCATTTCCGCATGACGGGAAATACGCTCCGTCAGCGGCATCGTCAGAGCACGGTTGAGCGCGTTCGCCACATCATCCCGGTCGTAAGGGTTAACGATGAGCGCTGAAGTGAGTTCGTTCGCGGCTCCCGCAAACTGAGAAAGCACCAGCACACCCGGATCGGCCGGATCTTGTGCCGCCACATACTCCTTTGCCACCAGGTTCATCCCGTCGCGCAGCGGTGTTACGAGGCCGACGTCAGCATAGCGGAACACCTTCATCAGGATCTTACGGTCAAAGTGTTGGTTCAGATAAAACAGCGGCGTCCAGCCCAGCTGACCGTAGCGGCCGTTGATGCGCCCTGCTTCCGTCTCCAGTTGATGACGAATATCCTGATAGGCCTGCACTTCCCCACGCGACGTAGGTGCAATCTGCGTATAGCGGATTTTACCGTGGTGCTGCGGATATTTATCCAGCAGCGTTTCATACGCCAGGAAGCGCTCCGGCAGCCCTTTGGAGTAGTCGAGACGCTCCACCGAGAAGATATTCTTCACGTGTTTCAGCTCGTTTTTAAGCTGCGCCAGCTTCGGCGGCAACGGACCAGACGCCTGCTCAGCAATCTCATCCGGTTCTATCCCAATCGGATAGACTTCGGTATGGAACGTTTTACCCCAGGCCGTATGCGTTTTGCCCCCTTTCGTCATCAGGCGTGTTTTGCCCGATACCGAATCCAGGAACGCAATGCGGTCATTCTCAGTCTGGAAGCCCAGCAAATCGTAATCACACAGCGCTTCCAGCAGTTCTTCATGCGGCGGCAGCGCGGTAAAAATTTCCGGTGTCGGGAATGGAATATGGAGGAAGAAGCCGATGCGGTTGTTGACTCCGCGTTTTCGCAGCTCACGGGCGAAGGGAAGCAGATGATAATCGTGGATCCATAAAATATCGTCTTCCTCGATTAAAGGCAGCAGTTTATCCGCCAGCAGCGCATTGACGCGGCTGTAGCCTTCAAACGATTCTCGCTGGAATTTGACCAGGTCCAGACGGTAGTGGAACGCGGGCCACAGCACGGCATTCGAGAACTGGGAGTAGTACTCGTCATAATCTTTCTCTTTCAGGGCGAATGACGCCCAGGTGATGTTGCCGCGCGTCACCTTTTTAAGTGGTTTTTCTTCCTCACTGATGTCACCACTCCAGCCAAACCACAGCCCGCCAGCAGCTTTTAAGGCACCTAATACCCCCACCGCCAGCCCACCTGCACTGGCTTTTTTATCGTCAGGCGGTGCGATACGGTTAGAGACGACGACTAAGCGACCCATAATGGTTTCCCCCTTTGTTTTGCGCTATTTGTTGTTGTTGCTGGTTAGCGATGTCAGATATCCACTGCCAGACGCTGGTCACATTTGCCAGACGCCATTCGGCTTCAGTGTCACCAGGCCCAACCTTCACGGAGATCCCTCCGGCCTGATTCACTACACGAAACCCGGCCTCATCGGTCAGGTCATCCCCAAGAAAAACGGGCGTCCGGCCCCGGAAAGGCGGCGTTGCCATAAACGCGGCGATCGCAGCCCCTTTATTGATCCCTTTCGGTTTAAGCTCCACGACGCATTTACCCGGCTGCAGCGCCAGCTCAGGATGCGCCTGCGCGACCCTGGCGGCGAGCGCAAGCACGGCCTCTTCATGCTGCGGTGCCTGGCGATAGTGCAAGGCAAAGGCCATCCCTTTGGCTTCCAGCTCCGTGCCCGGCAGTTCAGCCAGTGCAGCAGCGAGCTGCGCCTGCAGCTTTTCGATTAATGCATCGGGGAGTGAAACGATGTGCGTGTGATCATGGATGTCGCGGCGCTCCGCTCCGTGTACACCGGCCAGCGGAAAGTGGTAAGGACTGGCGAGCAGATCCAGCTCGGCCATTGAGCGCCCTGATATCAATGCCAGTGCTCCCTCATTCATTTGCGAGAGCTGATGCAAATCCTGTAATACCGCCTCCGGGATAACCACCTGGTCGGGGTGCGGTTTTATCCCGGCGAGCGTGCCGTCGAGATCGAAAAAGAAAGCATAGTGTCCGGGCAGTACAGGCGGTGCGGTTAACAAGTCAGCCACCCTGGTCCTCCTTACGGTTTACGAGAGGTAAACGCCTTTACCTCTTTCATAGCCATGTAAGTATAGACAGTGTGACGTCGCTCGCCATTTGACAACCGCCCCGCCAGCGGAACTGGCGAGGCGGTTCAGGCGTCAACTAAGGTTATAAGTTGAGCAATTAAAAGGCAGGAAGAACGTTACACGGTACGCTTCGCTTTTTGCTTGTAACGGTCGAAAATCACGGCTGCAAGCAGGATCAGGCCACGAACCACATACTGGGAGAACGGCGAAATATTCAGCAGGTTCATGGCGTTCTCTACCGTCCCCAAAATGAGGATACCGGCCACTACATATGAGATTTTTCCGATGCCACCTTTCAGCGAAACCCCGCCCAACACGCAGGCTGAAATGACGATCAGCTCGTACCCAATGGAGGTCATAGGCTGGCCGCTGGTCATGCGCGATGCCAGAATAATCCCCGCTGCCGCCGAGACCAGACCGGAGAGCACAAAGATAATGATCTTAGTGCGCACCACCGGTACACCCGCCAGTCGCGCCGCTTCCTCATTACCGCCGATCGCCAGGGTATTTCGGCCAAACGTGGTGCGGTTAAGCAGGAAGCCGAACAGGATCAGACAGGCCACCGTCAGCCAGATTGGCGCAGGCAAACCCAGCCAGTTCGCATAGCCCAGGGTGAAGAAGCGCTCGTCTTCAATCCCCACCGCTTTACCGTCGGAGATGATATAGGCCAGACCGCGCACAATCTGCATGGTCGCAAGCGTGGTGATCAGGGCGTTAATCTTCAGGCGGGCAATCACAAACCCGTTAACCAGACCGCTGATAACGCCCAGCAGCAGACCCGCCAGCACGCCAATCCACAGGCTTTCGGTCATGTTGATTACCACCGCCGTGGTGACGCCAGCGCAGGCAATGACGGAGGCCACTGACAGGTCGAAATCGCCCGAGGCCAGACAGAACAGCATCCCGCAGGCCACCATACCGGACATGGAAATGGCCAGCCCCAGCCCTTTCATATTAATGAAGGTGGCAAAGTTGGGCACAAAGATCGCGCAGGCGACAAAGAGTGCGGCAAAGACTACCAGCATGCCGTACTGATCCCAGATGCGGCCAAAACTGAAGGCCGATTTCGATTTCGGCGCTCCGGATGTAGTAACAGAGGACATCATTAACTCCTTACTCAGGCGACAGCCTGGCTAACTTTCGGCATGGCGAGACTCAACGCCTGTTGTTCATTCGCCTGTTCATGAAGCAATTCACCGGCGATTTCGCCCTCACGCATCACAACAATGCGGTCGGCCACGCCGAGTACCTCAGGCAGATCGCTGGAGGCGAACAACACCGCCACACCGCGTTTTGCCAGCTCATAGATCACGTTATAAATTTCGTGTTTCGCCCCCACATCGATGCCGCGCGTTGGCTCATCCAGCAAAATGACCTTCATATCCTCCGACAGCCAGCGGCCTAAAATCGCCTTCTGCTGGTTACCGCCGGAGAGATTCATGATCAGCTGTTCCGGGCCCGGGGTTTTGATGTTCAGCGAACGGATATGGTGGTCGGCGTTGCTCTCCTCCCAGCCGTCGTTGATCAGGCAACCGGCGCGAATAAACTTCCGCCGCGCGGAAATATTGATGTTGTCACGTACCGAGTGCACCGGAATAATGCCCTCCGCTTTGCGGTCTTCCGGGCAGAGCATCATCCCGGCCTGGATGGCATGTGCGGGCTTCTGGATATCGACCCGCTGCCCGTCAATGGATACCTGCCCTTCGGTGATGCGCGTACCGCCAAACAGGCCTTTCATTAACTCGCTACGCCCTGCGCCCACCAGACCAAACAGCCCGACAATCTCCCCGCTGCGCACCGAGAGCGAGATCGGCGTTCGCACACCCGGCGCTTTAACGTTTTCCAGCTTCAGGCGCTCAGGGCCGTATTCGCGTGGCTGCCAGTGATAGATATCTCCCAGCTCGCGGCCAACCATCGCCTGAACGAGCTGGTCATGATTTACCTGCTCCATATCGGTAAAGGTGCGCACGTACCGGCCATCTTTAAAGACGGTGATTGCATCGCTTAAGGCAAAAATCTCTTCCATACGGTGCGAAACATACAAAATAATGCGGCCTTCTTTACGCAGCTCGCGGATCACCCGGAACAGGTTTTCGATTTCACGCGCGGAAAGCGAGCTTGTCGGTTCGTCGAAGGCAATGATCTTGGCGTTACGCGCCAGCGCCTTGGCAATTTCAACCATCTGCCACTGGCCGATGGAGAGATACTTCAGAGGTGTCTGGGGATCGACATCCAGACCCAGATGTTTCAGCTGCAGCCCCGCTTCGTAATTAAGTAGCGACCGGTTTACCACGCCGCTTTTGTGCGGGAGCTGGCCTAAATAGATGTTTTCCGCCACCGTCATCTCAGGGATCAAATGCAGTTCCTGATAGATGATGGCCACCCCGGCGTTGAGCGCAGCGGTGGTATCAGCAAACGCCACCTCTTCGCCGCGAATGGCCAGCGTGCCGGTGGTTGGCGTGTAGTTGCCGCTGAGGATTTTCAACAGCGTGGATTTTCCGGCGCCGTTTTCGCCCATCAGGGCGTGAACCTGACCGGCATAGCAGTCGAAGCTGATATCGGTCAGCGCGTTAACACCGGGAAAGGTTTTCCCGATACCGCGAAAAGAGAGATACGGATCAGACTGTCGCATAACGTCTCCGTGATTCCTGTAGTGTGTACGTCTGGCCCCTCGCGGTTCGCGAGGGGCACAATCACCGCGTATTACTTACCGCCCAGTCCTTTTTTCGCCAGCTCCTCTTTGAAGTTGTCGCGGGTGATCAGCACCACGTCGGTCACTTCAGTAAACTTCGGCGGTTCCACCCCTTTGGTAACCCAGTTGTAGAGCATTTCGCTGGATTTATAGCCGTGCACGTCCGGGCTTGGCAGCAGTGAGCCGTAGAAGCCCGTCGCTTGCGCTTTAGAGAGCTCACTCACCGCGTCAACGCCGTTGATGCCGATACCGATCACATCAGGCGCTTTGAAGCCCTGACCTTCCGTTGCGCGTACACCGCCCAGGACGGTGTTATCGTTCATGCCGACCACCAGCCAGTGCTTCACCTCTGGATGTTGAACCAGCATGGAGTTGGCGGCGTCGAAGGCCCCCGGAATGTCGTTGGATTTTGTCGGCACTTTATAGATCTGTTTTTCCGGGAAGCCGGCCGCTTTCAGCGCGTCCATTGACCCGGTGGTACGACGGCGGGCGGTATCGAGCTCGTCGGCGGTGATAGCCATCACGGCGGTATCTTTCACATCCCAGCCGCGTTTCTGCATCTCTTTATAGAGTTCCTGGCCCTGACGTTCGCCAATTTTGGTGGCCGCCATCATCACCAGCGGCACGCTGTCCATCGGTTTGCCCTTGGCGTTGACGAACTGATCGTCAACTGCAATAACCTTCATGTCGTAACCGCGCGCTTTGGCTGCAATTGCAGAGCCCAGTTTGGGATCCGGCGTACAGATAACGAACCCTTTCGCCCCGCTGGCCGCCAGGCTGTCGATAGCGTTCAGCGTTTTTTCACCGTCAGGCACGGCGATTTTAATGACTTCAAAACCTAAATCTTTCCCGGCCTTATCGGCGAATTTCCATTCGGTCTGGAACCAGGGTTCTTCCGGCTGTTTTACCAAAAAACCGAGTTTTAAATTCTCAGCGATAGCGGATTGTGACATAACGGCAGCCAGACCGATGGCCGCCAGCGCTTTAGTAAATTTGTGCATGGTAAACTCCAGCATTAGCGTTCTTTTCTGTAGGGAATATTTGCGTACTTCTTATTTAATCGGACTTAAAACAAGGCATTAGCGCTTACCTCGTCATAAGCGTTAGTGCTGGTGATAGTTTTAGCGGGAAATTAATCATCCATAAGAGAGCGCCATCACACCGCAGAATTACAGTAATTGCGTACATAAATTCAGCGAAAAATGACATAAAAACGGCAGTATTTGTCGGACAAATGAAACCGAGATAAGCAGAATTATCCATAAGATCAGCTAAGAAATCCCTGATACCCAAACCCCCGCGGTCCGGGCGCGATCGCGGTACGGCGTGGCTTTGTTGAATAAATCGAACTTTTGCTGAGTTGAAGGATCAGATCACGTATCTTCCCGACAACGCAGACCGTTCCGTGGCAAAGCAAAAGTTCAAAATCACCAACTGGCCCACCTACAATAAAGCCCTCATCAACCGTGGCTCCATAACTTTCTGGCTGGATGATGAAGCTATTCAGGCCTGGTATGAGTCAGCAACACCTTCTTCACGAGGCAGACCTCAGCGCTATTCTGACCTTGCCATCACTACTGTGCTGGTCATTAAACGCGTATTCAGGCTGACCCTGCGGGCTGCGCAGGGCTTTATTGATTCCATTTTTTCTCTGATGAACGTTCCGCTACGCTGCCCGGATTACAGCTGTGTCAGCAGGCGGGCAAAGTCGGTTAATGTCAGTTTCAAAACGCCCACCCGGGGTGAAATCGCACACCTGGTAATTGATTCCACCGGGCTGAAGGTCTTCGGTGAAGGCGAGTGGAAAGTCAAAAAGCATGGCCAGGAACGCCGCCGTATCTGGCGTAAGCTGCATCTCGCCGTTGACAGTAAAACACATGAAATCATCTGCGCTGACCTGTCGCTGAACAACGTTACGGACTCAGAGGCCTTCCCCGGGTTAATCCGGCAAACCCACCGGAAAATCAGGTCAGCCGCCGCCGATGGCGCTTACGATACCCGGCTATGTCACGATGAACTGCGGCGTAAGAAAATCAGCGCGCTTATCCCTCCCCGAAAAGGTGCGGGTTACTGGCCCGGTGAATATGCAGACCGTAACCGTGCAGTGGCTAATCAGCGAATGACCGGGAGTAATGCGCGGTGGAAATGGACAACAGATTACAACCGTCGCTCGATAGCGGAAACGGCGATGTACCGGGTAAAACAGCTGTTCGGGGGTTCACTGACGCTGCGTGACTACGATGGTCAGGTTGCGGAGGCTATGGCCCTGGTACGAGCGCTGAACAAAATGACGAAAGCAGGTATACCTGAAAGCGTGCGTATTGCCTGAAAACACAACCCGCTACGGGGGAGACTTACCCGAAATCTGATTTATTCAACAAAGCCGTACGGCGTTACCATCATCGGGAACTGTGTAGGACTGGCGTTGCCGCAAAATATATTTTATGGCGTTTTTCTGCGAAAATTGATTTAGCGCAATTTAGTCGGCGCACCATATATTTGAAATAGTTAATCCTGAATTAACGATTTCTCAGAGAATTATTCCGGATCACTATTCCCAGTGGGTAAATATCGATATTAAAATAGGTAAAAACCAGTAATTTCAAGGCATTAGATAAATCTTATTTTATAACAACATGTTGTTATTTTTGTACTATATTAAATTTTTTAATGTATGGTAAAACGCACCAATTAAGAGTTTTCTTAAACACCGAGCAGGGGTATGCTTATTTATATCGAACACAGGAAGTGATTATTCGGTCGACTTTTGTCACTGCAGAAATGCTTTTCTGCCACTTACTCGTCTTAACCTGCCCGTTCAGGTTTTGTTACGGACATCACACTAACAGTCTATAAGGATATTGGTATGACTACCCAAACGATGATGCAAAAACTCAATGCGCAGATGAACCTGGAGTTCTATGCGTCGAATCTGCACCTCCATTTGAGCGAGTGGTGTTCTGAGAACCGTCTCAACGGTACCGCCATTTTTTTTCGTACCCAGGCACAAAGTAACGTCACCCATATGATGCGCGTCTTTAACTTTTTGAAAGGCGCAGGGGCAAATCCTATCGTCAAAGCCCCGGATGCAATTAATGGGCACTACTCCTCGCTGGAGGAGTTATTCAGGAAAACACTTGAAGAGTATGAGCAACGCTGCGCCACGCTGAATAAACTGGCGGATGAAGCCAGGGCTCAGCATGACAGCGCAACACTGCAGTTCCTGCGCGATATGGACAAAGAGCAGCAGCAGGACGGCATTTTGCTTAAAGCACTGGCGGATGAGCTCCGCAACGCGCAGCAGTCCGGGTTATGCCCGGAACAGACCGACCGTCACCTGCTCGATCTGGTGACAGTGCAGCACCACTAAGCTTTTCGCCTGCTCCCGTTCGGGAGTGGGCCTCTTTTTCACAGCCAACCTCCTGCTTTTTAAAAGATTTAACAAATCAGATCTCGCTCTCAATGATTATCCCTACAACATGTAATGATTTATTTAATTACATAATTAATGACGAGGGAGCATCATGATCACCATTGAGTTTATTGTCATCCTCCTGTGCCTGCTGACAGGCACGCGTTTTGGCGGGATGGGACTGGGGCTGATAAGCGGTATCGGTCTGTTTATTTTGACGTTTATCTTTGGTCTGCAGCCCGGTAAACCGCCGGTTGATGTGATGCTGACTATCCTCGCTGTGATCGGGTGTGCGGCCACCCTGCAGACGGCAGGCGGGCTGAATGTGATGATGCAATTTGCCGAGCGCCTGCTGCGCAAGCATCCTCAGCACATCACCCTCCTCGCCCCCTTTACCACCTGGATGCTGACCTTTCTCTGCGGTACCGGCCATGTGGTGTACACCATGTTCCCGATTATTGCCGATATCGCCCTGAAAAAAGGGATCCGCCCGGAACGTCCGATGGCCGTGGCGTCGGTGGCATCGCAAATGGCGATCACCGCCTCCCCGGTCTCCGTTGCCGTGGTGTCGCTGATTTCCATTCTGGCCGCCCAGCACGGCATTGGACACGCGTGGGGGATCCTCGAAATTCTCGCCGTGTCGGTTCCCGCCTCGCTGTTCGGTGTGACCATTGCCGCCCTGTGGAGTTTACGCCGCGGGAAAGATTTAGCCGATGACATGGAATTCCAGGAAAAGCTGAAAGATCCAAAACAGCGCGAGTTTATCTACGGCGGAACCGAGACGTTGATGAACCAACGTTTTCCGAAACAGGCCTACTGGTCAACGTGGATTTTCTTCGCCGGGATCGCGGTGGTGGTGCTGCTCGGGGCATTGCCTGAACTGCGTCCGGCGTTTGAGGTGAAAGGCAAAATGACGGCGCTGTCGATGAACCTTGTCATTCAGATGATGATGCTCATTGCGGGTGCGGTGATGCTGGTCACCTGCAAGGTCAATGCGGCGACCATTTCTAACGGCGCGGTCTTTAAAGCCGGAATGGTGGCGATTTTCTCGGTGTTCGGCGTCGCGTGGATGAGCGATACCTTTTTCCAGGCGCATCTCGACGAGCTAAAACTGGCGCTGGAAGGGGTCGTGAAAAGCCATCCGTGGACCTACGCCATCGTGCTTTTCCTGGTCTCTAAACTGGTGAACAGCCAGGCGGCAGCGCTGACGGCCGTGGCGCCGATGGGGTTAATGCTGGGTATCGATCCGAAAATGTTGATCGCTTTCTTCCCGGCGTCGTATGGCTATTTTGTTCTGCCCACCTACCCAAGCGATTTGGCCTGCATCGGGTTTGACCGTTCAGGGACAACTCGTATCGGCAAATTTATTATCAACCACAGCTTTATTCTACCTGGGATAATTGGCGTGAGCTGTGCGTGCGCGGCGAGTTATCTGCTGGTACAGACCTTCTTTTAAACGCTTTCGGGCGACAGGCACTGTCGCCCTTCTCACGTTGCGCGCTATCAGTGAGATTCACCCTGCGGCGTGAATCTCAGCTCAATCAGCGCGATGGCTTTCTGGATCGCCCGAAGCGTAACCGGGTCAGCCGCAGCGGGATGGCTGGAAAAATCGATGTTTTTCAGCTGGGTAGACATCTTCTCGCGCACTTCCACCGGCGCGATAACATCTAAGACATCAAGGATCTGTTTGATGACCAGCTGGCATGCGACAACATCAGATACCAGTTCCTGATCGGCGCTCAGGTTTTGAGGCATGGGGGTTTCTCCTTATTCAAAGGCCGCCATAGTAACAAAACACGCCCCCTTTCATCTCCCTTCTGGTGGTTGCAGGCATAAAAAAACCTGCCGAAGCAGGTTTTTTTATCAGAACATCGCGCCAGGCGGCACGTCTTTGAAGGTGTTGCAGTAGTTAGCCCACATGCTTTTGAGGATTTTGCGCAGTTTCATTGTGATGCTCCATTAACTTGTTATACAACTTTATCGTCAATGTGCCTATAATATGACCACCATCACAAAAATCAATATTTTTGTGACTCACATCACAATTTTTTCTGTATTCAACTACGCGTGTTAGCCGACAATCTCGCGCACGAAAGCCTCGATCTCTTTGTCCTGGCAGTTTTCAAAGAAGCACTGCTGGAAGCGCTGGCCGGAAACGGCGGTTTTTACCAGCTCAGGATCGATTGCCCGCAGCGTGTCCAGATAGTTCTCTTTGACCACAGCCGCTTTCACCTGATTCAGGATCCCCGCATTACGTACCTGAGGCTCTTTGCGCTCTGGCGGATAACCTTCTCCCTTGCGGCCGGTGAACGCTTTTTCGAAAATAAAGCGAACGTTCAGCTCTGCGCCCCAGCCGAAGCCTTTGGCAAACGGCAGGGCAAGCGCGTTACCGTTGTTTATCTGGGCGAAGAGAAACGCATCTGCAGGGTCGATACAGTAACCGCAGATCACGCCCGGGTGGATGTTCAGCGACATCAACGCCCCCTGGCCCGTTCCACACCCAGTCACCACAAAATCAACGGCCTTCGCATTGAGCAAAATGCTCGCCATGATCCCCAGATGGATATAGGTCAGATGATGGTCGTTCTCATCGCTCATGCCAACGTTATACACCGGGAACCCTTTTTCATCGGCGACCGTTTTTAACTCTTTCAGAATCACTGGATTTTTTGCGGCCTGGCTGTTTTCCATCATCAGTGCGATTTTCATTGTCTCTCTCCTGAATGCGTTGCGGGCGAGCCCATCATGGATACCTTTTCATCTTCACCCTACTATCACACAAACGCACTTTCAAATTAAATGAAAGATTGTTTTAAAAAACCAAAGGGGACTCACATTTTTGTTGATGACAGGTCTGAGCCCGGCCCGTTGCAAAGAGAAAGGGCAGATTGTCCGGCTATTCAGGGCATTGCGGCGGACAGCGAGCGGTACGATAACGTATTTCCCTCCACTCAGAGCGAACCATGAAAAGAGTCTTCGTTGTCGGCACGGTCCTGCTGCTCGCGGGATGTAGCATCAACCGCCAGGCACAGGTGAGCAGTCTGGATGCGCCAAATGGCATAGTCCGCCTTGACTATGGTCAGGCCGCCCTGCAAAACGCCTGGTCTGATGAATATGTGAATAACGGCACCGCAACCAAAGCGTGCCAGGGCATGGGATATGCCACCGCCTCCTCCTATGGGCAGCCCATTAAAACCTGCACCCTGATTAGCGGCTCACTGTGTCTGAACGAGAGCGTGACCATTCAGTACAAATGCATGGGTTATGCTGTTAAACCGGCCACCAGTAATCCGTGGTATTAATCTGCGCTGCCAGTTTTGGCTGGCAGCTCGTTAAAATAAATAATTCTCATTTATAAATATAAATATCGCCAATGCGTTTTATTCCCATTCGTATTTTTAAATAAACAAATATTTATTTTACGTTTTGCATATAATTAAATAACAAATTATAGTGTCGCTCATTGTGAACCAGAAATAATAAACCGGAGCGTCACCATGCTGAAAACTGAAATGATCGACAAGCTCAATGCACAAATGAATCTTGAGCTTTTTTCCTCCCTGCTCTACCAGCAGATGAGTGCCTGGTGCAGCTATCACAGCTTTGAAGGTGCCGCCGCGTTCCTGCGTCGTCACGCTCAGGAAGAGATGACCCACATGCAGCGTCTCTTTGATTATCTGACAGATACCGGCAGCCTGCCGCGCATTGATAACGTGGCATCACCGTTTGCGGAGTATGGCTCACTTGATGAACTCTTCCGCGCTACCTACGAGCACGAGCAGCTGATCACCCAGAAAATTAACGAACTGGTGCATGCGGCAATGACCAGCCAGGATTATCCAACCTTTAATTTCCTGCAGTGGTATGTGGCCGAACAACACGAAGAAGAGAAACTGTTTAAATCGGTTCTGGATAAATTATCGCTGGCCGGTAAAACCGGTGAAGGTCTTTACTTTATTGATAAAGAACTCTCTACGCTTGATACCCAGAATTAATATCGATACGGCGCTGACTTTCAGCGCCATATTTTTTTACATGCAACCTGCGCAACTGGTACAGCGCCAGTCATGCGGATTTACGGCCTGGAAAAAGTACCGGTAGTTTGCCGCCTCAAGCGGGATCCCGGCGTCGAAGAATAAATCCGTCAGCCAGTCCACGTTTTCGATTATCCACTCATCCTCTTTTAACCCCTGTGCAAAGGTCTCATCCTCAGGATCGATAATCGAATAAATCGCCCAGGTGCCCATATCCTTTTCACGTCGGGATTCCGGCAACGTCAGCGCCGTATTCTGCCAGCTGATGATCCAGTGGCCGTGACATAGCAAATTGCCTCCCCGGCTCCAGGCCGCTGTGAATGGATTTTCCCCCGCCATCAGACCCTCATTTTATTTTATGTTTTGCAATTTTTGTTTAAATTACGCCTGATTTTCACGCGATCCTATTGTCCTTATGAAGTAGCCTTACACCTCCGAAGGATCAGAGAGTTACCTGAAGAGCCTCGCTCGGCCAGAATCGTAAAGTTAAAGTTACACTTCTTGTAACGGTGATTTGACGAAATACGGCTTTTCCCTTACTCTGCGCCGCAGATTTTGTCGCGATCGTGAAGCGTTGTAGAGGAAAGCGTGAAAAACAGAACCCTGGGAAGTATTTTTATCGTCGCCGGAACGACGATTGGCGCAGGAATGCTGGCGATGCCGCTGGCCGCCGCGGGCGTCGGATTTGGCATGACATTACTGCTACTGGGTACGCTCTGGGCATTAATGTGTTACACCGCGCTGTTGCTGCTTGAGGTTTATCAGCACGTCCCCGCCGATACCGGGCTGGGTTCGCTTGCGGCACGCTATCTGGGCCGTTACGGACAGTGGGTGACCGGCTTTAGCATGATGTTTCTGATGTACGCCCTGACCGCTGCGTATATCAGCGGTGCCGGGGAATTGATCGCTTCCAGCGTCAACGACGGGTTCGGTGCTGACATTACGCCAGCGAAGGGGGCCATCTTCTTTACGCTCATCGGCGGCGGCGTAGTCTGTGTAGGTACCTCGCTGGTCGATCTGTTTAACCGATTTTTATTCAGCGCCAAAATTCTTTTTCTGATTGTGATGCTGGTTCTGCTGGCACCGCATGTTCATAAGGTTAACCTGCTGACGCTGCCGCTGGAAAAAGGCCTGGCGCTTTCCGCGATCCCGGTCATTTTTACCTCATTTGGCTTCCACGGCAGTGTGCCAAGCATTGTCAGCTACATGAACGGTGATATTCGCAAGCTTCGCCGCGTGTTTGTTATCGGTAGCGCCATCCCGCTGATTGCCTACATTTTCTGGCAGCTGGTGACGCTGGGCAGTATCGACTCCTCCACCTTTATTGGCTTGATGGCGGAACACGCCGGTCTGAACGGTTTCTTGCTGGCGCTGCGTGAAGTGGTAACTTCTCCACACGTTGAGCTGGCGGTGCATCTGTTTGCCGATCTGGCGCTGGCCACCTCCTTCCTGGGCGTGGCGCTCGGTCTGTTTGATTATCTGGCAGATCTGTTCCAGCGTCGCAATTCCGTCACCGGCCGCTTACAGACAGGGGCGATCACCTTCCTGCCTCCGCTGGCCTTTGCCCTCTTCTACCCGCGCGGGTTTGTCATGGCGCTGGGGTATGCGGGGGTGGCGCTATCCATTCTTGCCCTGCTGCTCCCTTCTCTGCTGGCGTGGAAGAGCCGCCAACAGCATGCCCGGCAAGGGTACCGGGTGGCAGGTGGAAAACCGCTGCTGTGCATTGTGTTTGCCTGCGGGGTCGTCATTATTCTGGTGCAATTTTTGATTGCGGCGGGAATGCTGCCGGAAGTGGGGTAAAAAAAGGGGCTATCGACAGCCCCTTTTTTATCAGTGTAAGCAACAGCTCTTAAACTTCTTCCCGCTGCCGCACGGACACGGATCGTTACGCCCGACCTTTGTGCCGTTAACAATCGGTTTCTTCGCTTCCGGTTGCTGTGGGTTAGCAGACCAGTAGTCGTATAAGCGCAGCGCCGCTGGCTGGATACGCTCAATGCTGGCGATGTACTCCTCTTCGCTCAGCGCGTCCAGCTTCTCGCTGTTCTCTTCTGAGCCGTGAAGCGCGATGACATCCAGATCCGCTTTCAGCTCTTCTGGCAGTGCAGACCAGTCGGTCAGCGACACGCCGCGCATATAGCCATAACACCACTCTTCCACAACGGTGTAGCTCTGGCCGTCCACGTCGTTATAACCAAACATCGGCTCAAACTGATCCGGGTATTCGCTCAGGCGCTCAGCAATGTCGTTCATATGCTTAAAGCAGAGATCGATAAAACGGTTCATTTCTCGATCGTTTTTCCAGCGCGGGATATATTTCTCGCCGCCCCATACCGCCACCAGCCAGGTGTCTGGCTCGACAACCACGGGGCCGGAAAGCACTGCCGTAAGCATGCCGTCCAGTTCGGACACGTCAATCACGGACGCATCGTCATGACCGTAAGACATTAACGTCTCTTCCAGCCACGCCATTTCGCTTTCATTTAATGGGCCTTCAGTCATTGCTGACACTCCTGATCAAAAAGGAAAGGATCCTAGCACATATCGTACGCCTTTCCCGGCGGAAGTTACGGGAATTATTGCTGCAAAAACGTGCAAATCGTGACCCTTGCACAACTTATGGGCTTTATTGTTAACGAGATGTGATCTCCGCTGTAATTTCAGTGCGTCCCGCAAGGCTGCGTACAACGGCGCTCTATACTCAACATGTCGCAACGCCGTCAACAGGTTAACCATTCTGGCAACGATTTTGCTTAATCTTCAGCACGCGACACTGCGCATGGAAACCTCGCCGTATTAAGCAGGATGCTGACCGTATCTTGTTCGTAACATCATTTTTCTCGCTCGTGTTTTTGATTGGCTGCGCCGCCGGGCGTTCGGGTTTACACCGTGGTGCAAAAACCTCATTGCTAAGGAACACAATAATGTCGCTGAAATTAATCAGAACTCCTCTTTCTCTTTTGTTGGCCGGTTGTCTGGTGACGGCATTTTCCGCCCGGGCAGATATTGTCATTGGCGTGGCCGGGCCATTTACAGGCCCCAATGCCACCTACGGCGATCAGTACTGGCATGGCGCAACACAGGCAGCAGAGGACATTAACGCCGCAGGCGGGATCAACGGTGAAAAAATTAAGCTGGTTCAGGGAGATGATGCCTGCGAGCCCAAGCAGGCCGTTGCCGTCGCCAACCGTTTAGTCGACCAGGATAAGGTCAACGCGGTGGTCGGTCATTTCTGCTCCTCGTCCACCATGCCCGCCTCTGAGGTGTACAGCGACGCGGGGATCATCGCCATCACGCCTGGCTCCACCAACCCGCAGATTACCGAGCGCGGCATGAGCGATATGTTCCGCATGTGCGGCCGCGATGACCAGCAGGGTCAGGTCGCCAGCGATTTCATTATCGACAAGCTGAAAGCCAAACGGGTGGTGATCATTCACGACAAAGACACCTACGGTCAGGGGCTGGCGGACGCCACCAAAGCCGCACTGGCAAAACGCGGCGTGCAGGACGTGATGTACGAAGGGTTATCCCGCGGTGAAAAAGACTTTAACGCCCTGGTCACCAAAATTGGGGCGCAAAAACCGGATGTCGTCTTCTTCGGGGGCTGTCACCCTGAAGCCGGCCCGCTGGTTCGCCAGATGCGTGAACAGGGCGTGCAGGCAAAATTCTTCTCCGGCGACTGTATTGTCAACGAAGAGATGGTGACCGCGGCGGGAGGACCGCAATATACCAACGGCATTTATATGACCTTCGGTAAAGATCCGCGCCTGATCCCGGACGGTAAAGCGGTAATTGAGAAATTCCGCGCCGGTAAATTCGAACCGGAAGGATACACCCTCTACTCCTATGCCTCCGTGCAGGCTATCGCTGCGGCATTCAAGGCGACGGGCGGCAAGGACTCAGCCAAAGCCAGCGAATGGCTGAAGGCTAATTCCGTCGATACGGTGATGGGCAAAAAAGCCTGGGACAGCAAAGGCGATCTGAAAGTCTCTGACTACGTGGTGTATCAATGGGACGACAAAGGAAAGTATAAGGAAGTGCCGTAACGGGACGGAGTCACGCTCAACGTCGGCAGGGCCGCCTGCCGACGCAAACAACACATCAGGCTGCGCGGTTTATGCGGCCGTTATAAAGAGCGCGCTAAGATGAGTACATTCTTCCTGCAACAGTTAATTAATGGCTTAACGCTGGGCTCCGTCTACGGACTCATCGCCATCGGTTATACGATGGTGTACGGCATCATCGGCATGATTAACTTCGCCCACGGCGAAGTGTATATGATCTCTGCCTATCTCTGCGCGATTGGCCTGGCGCTGCTCTCCTTCTTCGGCCTGCAGTCGTTCCCTCTACTGATCCTCGGCACGCTGGTATTCACCATCGTGGTCACCGGAGTGTATGGCTGGACCATCGAGCGCATTGCCTATAAACCGCTACGCAACTCCACCCGTCTGGCACCGCTGATCTCCGCCATCGGCATGTCGCTTATCCTGCAAAATTACGCGCAACTGAGCCAGGGGCCGCGTCAGCAAGGGGTGCCCACCATGCTGGATGGCGTGATTCGTCTGCATCTGGGAGAGGGGTTCGTGCAGATTACCTATACCAAAGTATTCATTCTGGTCGCCTCCTTCGCCGGGATGTTATTGCTCACCTGGATTATCAGCCATACCCGGCTGGGACGCATGTGTCGTGCGGTACAACAGGATCGAAAAATGGCCTCCATTCTGGGGATAAATACCGACAGGGTTATTTCTCTGGTATTTGTCATCGGCGCGGCAATGGCCGGTCTGGCCGGGGTGCTCATTACCATGAATTACGGCACCTTTGATTTCTACGTCGGGTTTGTGATTGGTATCAAAGCCTTTACCGCCGCGGTGCTCGGGGGGATCGGCTCTTTGCCCGGCGCGATGCTCGGCGGGCTGATTCTGGGGGTGGCCGAAGCTCAATTTTCCGGCATGGTGAACTCGGACTACAAAGATGTGTTCTCGTTTGGGCTGCTGGTCATGATCCTGATTTTCCGCCCTCAGGGGCTGCTCGGCCGCCCTGTCGTGGCCAAAGTGTGAAGGAGAAAACGATGACATCACACGGTTTCTCCCTCAAGCGCTGCCTGCTGGACGCGATGTTTTCCGGGCTGATCGCATTGATTATTTTTGGCCCGATTGCAGGTGTGGTGCTGGACGGATATAGCTTTAACTTTGCCGGACAGCGCCTGGCCTGGATGGTCGGCACAGTGATGGTTGGGCGTTTTCTGCTGAGCGTTTTTTTAAGTACCGCTGCCGGGGCCCGCTTTCAGGCGCGGTTCGAAGCCGACAGCGTGGGGGTATATGTTCGCCCGCCGGAATACAAAAGCCGTCTGCGCTGGGTTATTCCTCTGGCGATCGCCCTTGCGATCTGCTTCCCGTTCGTCGCCACCAAATACCTGCTGACGGTTGCTATCCTCGGTCTGATTTACGTCCTGCTCGGCCTCGGCCTGAATATCGTCGTGGGTCTGGCCGGACTGCTGGATCTGGGGTATGTCGCCTTCTACGCCATCGGCGCTTACGGGCTGGCGTTGGGGTATCAATATCTGGGACTCGGATTCTGGAGCATGCTGCCGCTGGCGGCAATTATGGCTGCGGCTGCCGGTGCCCTGCTCGGCTTCCCGGTGCTGCGCATGCACGGCGACTACCTGGCGATTGTGACGCTCGGGTTCGGGGAAATTATCCGTCTGGTGCTGAACAACTGGCTAACCTTCACCGGCGGGCCTAATGGCGTGTCAGCGCCGCCGCCTACGTTTTTCGGACTGGAGTTTGGTCGACGCGCCAAAGAAGGTGGCGTGCCATTTCATGAGTTTTTCCATCTGACGTACAACCCGAATATGAAGTTTATCTTTATTTATGCGGTGCTGTTTCTGGTGGTGCTGCTGGTGCTTTATATCAAGCATCGTCTGACGCGAATGCCGATTGGCCGGGCATGGGAAGCCCTGCGGGAAGATGAAATCGCCTGCCGCTCCATGGGCCTCAACCATGTGCTGGTTAAGCTTTCGGCCTTTACGCTGGGCGCGTCAACGGCCGGGATTGCGGGCGTGTTCTTTGCCACCTATCAGGGTTTTGTGAATCCAACCTCATTCACCTTTTTTGAATCTGCGCTGATCCTCGCCATCGTGGTACTGGGCGGTATGGGCTCCACGCTCGGAGTCGTGCTGGCAGCCTTTGTGCTCACCGTGACACCCGAGCTGTTGCGCAGCTTTGCTGAGTATCGCGTCCTGCTGTTTGGCATGCTGATGGTGGTGATGATGATCTGGCGTCCGCGCGGGTTGATCCGCATTAACCGCAGCGGGTTTGCCGTGCGTAAGGGCGTGGCGCCATGAATGGAACGATTTTAAGCGTAGAGCACCTGATGATGCATTTTGGCGGGATCAAGGCGCTTAAAGACGTCAATCTCGACGTGCAGCGCGGTTCAATTACCGCCCTTATCGGCCCAAACGGCGCTGGCAAAACCACCGTCTTTAACTGCCTGACCGGCTTCTATAAAGCGTCCGGCGGGAACATTCTGTTTAATGCACGCAACAGAACGACCAACGTCATTCAGGTACTCGGGCAAAAATTCCAGCCGGACGACTGGATTCACCCTGCACAGTTGGGGCAGCGCCTTTTCTATAAGATGTTTGGCGGGACGCATCTGGTTAACCGCGCCGGGCTGGCACGCACCTTCCAGAACATTCGTCTGTTCCGCGAGATGTCGGTCGTGGAAAACCTGCTGGTCGCACAGCATATGCGCGTTAACCGTAATTTGCTCGCCGGGATCCTCAATACCCCCGCTTACCGACGGGCAGAGAGCGACGCCCTGGACAGGGCCTTCTACTGGCTTGAGGTGGTGGATCTTGTGGAGTGTGCCAATCGCCTGGCGGGCGAGATGTCCTACGGCCAGCAGCGGCGTCTGGAAATCGCGCGCGCCATGTGCACCGGACCAGAGATGATCTGTCTGGATGAACCCGCCGCCGGGCTCAACCCGGTTGAAACGCTCAATCTGAGCAACATCATCCGTTTTCTGCGCGACCACCACGGCATTACGGTACTGTTGATTGAACACGATATGGGAATGGTGATGGAGATTTCGGACGACATCATTGTGCTCGACCATGGAGACGTCATCGCGAGGGGAAAACCCGAGCAGATCCAGCATGATGAAAAAGTGATCGCCGCATATCTGGGCACCGATGAAAGCGAGGTCAATCTATGAGCGAACCGATGCTGGCCTTTCGCGAGGTGGACGTGTTTTACGGCGTGATCCAGGCGCTGAAACAGGTAACACTTGAAGTAAACAAAGGGGAAACCGTGGCGCTGATAGGCGCTAACGGCGCGGGTAAATCGACATTACTGATGTCTATCTTCGGCCAGCCGCGTATTCGCAGCGGGCAGATCGTGTTTTGCGGAGAGGACATTAGCCATAAATCGACCCACTATGTCGCCTCCGAAGGCATTGCCCAGGCGCCGGAAGGACGACGCATTTTTCCCGATATGACCGTGGAGGAGAACCTGCTGATGGGGACCATCCCCATTGGCAGCCAGTTTGCAACGGAAGATATGCACACCATGTTTGACCTCTTCCCTCGCCTCAAAGAGCGGCGTAAACAGCGCGCGATGACCATGTCCGGCGGGGAACAGCAGATGCTGGCCATCGCCCGGGCGCTGATGAGCCGCCCTAAACTCCTGTTACTGGATGAACCCAGCCTCGGCCTGGCCCCGATTGTGGTGAAACAGATCTTCCAGACGCTGCGCGAACTGGCCCGCAACGGGATGACCATTTTTCTGGTGGAGCAGAATGCGCACCACGCGCTGAAGCTTTCTGACCGCGGCTACGTGATGGTTAACGGGCAGATCCGCCTGAGCGGCAGCGGTGAGGAGTTACTGGGGAATCAGGAGGTGAGGAAGGCGTATTTGGGCGGGGTGTGATTTGATATGAAAGGAATCCATAAAAGTAATTTCATATAAATAACAATGAGATATTCACGACAGGTATAGCACGCAATGCCTTGAGACGGCCTGAGTTTGTTGATTTATTAGTCTCTGACAATCACGTCAAACTCACTGAAAAGGAGCTTTCAGAATGGCTATACCCGCATATCTTTGGCTTAAAGATGACGGCGGTGCAAACATTACAGGTTCTGTAGATGTTCAGCACCGTGAAGGTAGTATTGAAGTTCTTGGATTTGGACATGGTTTGCACCTTCCTACTGATAGCGCAACCGGAAAAATCACAGGTACACGAGTTCACTCCGCATTAAATTTTGAAAAAGAATTCGATTCATCAAGCCCATATCTTTATAAAGCTGTGGCGCATGGGCAAACGTTACAATCAGCGGAATTTAAGTGGTACAGAATTAACGACGCTGGGCAGGAAGTTGAATACTTCAATATGTATCTTGAAGGGGTAAAGGTAGTGTCTGTATGCCCCGTCATGCACGATGTGAAAGATCCTACGACTGAAAAGCACAACCATCTTGAAAGCATATCTTTGCGTTATGAACGCATAACCTGGAAGCACTGCGACGGCAATATTATTTTTACTGATTCTTGGGCAGACAGATGATCCGTTGCTATTTTCATATGAATAATGGGCAGCTATCGTCACTAAGTTGTCCTGGTGTGGGTTTTTTCGCCGCCTATTCAGGCAATAAAGGGAAGCACAGAAACAACCCAGATTCTATAGCAATCGCCAAAAGGGGGCCTCTTCCTCCGGGTAATTATTACATTGTTGTAAGATCTCGGGGTAATCTTAAAAACCGTACCAGCAATTGGATGAAATCAATTCGAAGCGGATCGGACCGTGACTTATGGTTTGCACTCTTGCGTGAAGATGAACGGATTGATGACACTACTTTTATAAATAAAGTTGAGCGAGGATCATTTCGTCTACACCCGGCAGGAAGCAGTGGCAACAGTGACGGGTGTATAACGCTTGTCTCTCTCAATGATTATATGGTGCTTTGGAGAGCGCTTGTCAGAACCCCATCAACGATGATCACCCCTCAACTACGTGCATTTGGCACTATACAGGTCTACTGATGAAACCCGTTCACTCAGTGCTTATCTGGCTTGCCGAATTGAGCTTCTTAAGCATTCTTTACTGTATATTCTGTTACTTCACGCCTGATTTGGAGCTATATGACTGGTATGTAGAAAAGTATGGGTTTGTTATCGAAGAGGATTTTCTGGATTACTACACATTAATTCTCTATTTGATAGCGATTGCAGTAACTACTGCATGTATATGGCTGATCGCCATCGTACGAACAAAGAGATATTGATTAGCGCATTGTGAAAGAAATAAAAAAACCGCCTTAAGGGGCGGTTTCACGACACTGCTTATTGCTTTGATTATTCTTTGTTTCCCATGGTACCCGGAGTGGGACTTGAACCCACACAGCGCGAACGCCGAGGGATTTTAAATCCCTTGTGTCTACCGATTCCACCATCCGGGCTCGGGAAGAAAGTGGAGGCGCGTTCCGGAGTCGAACCGGACTAGACGGATTTGCAATCCGCTACATAACCGCTTTGCTAACGCGCCGTAAAACTTTTTAAACTGACACCCGCTATTGCGCATGTCTTTAATCTGGAGCGGGAAACGAGACTCGAACTCGCGACCCCGACCTTGGCAAGGTCGTGCTCTACCAACTGAGCTATTCCCGCATGTCATCAAGTTAACTGCTAACCACTTGATTTCATTATCGTCCGGCTAACTGTGCCGCCGTTCGATGCGTTGCATTCTACTGATATGACGTGATGAGTCAACGTTATTTTTTGCATCCCCGGATCGTTTGCTGAAAATTACGGCGAAACGATCACTGTTCAAGCAAATCTCCGCGCGCCGCGTTCAAATATTGCAGCATTGACCACAGGGTCAGCACCGCGGCAACCCACAGCAGGCCGATTCCCGCCCACTCTACCCAGGCGTTCGGACGCCACAGCATCCAGACCAGCGCCGCCATTTGCGCGGTGGTTTTCACTTTACCGATCCAGGATACCGCCACGCTGCTGCGTTTACCCAGTTCAGCCATCCATTCACGCAGTGCAGAGATGATGATCTCGCGTCCAATCATGGTGGCGGCTGGCAGTGTCACCCACCAGGTATGGTAATGTTCAGCCACCAGCACCATGGCAATAGCCACCATCACTTTATCGGCCACCGGATCGAGGAAAGCACCAAAACGGGTGCTTTGGTTCCAGCGGCGCGCCAGATAACCATCAAACCAGTCGGTGACCGCGGCAACCAGGAAAATCAGCGCACAGGCAAAAGGGGCCCAGACAAACGGCAGATAAAACGCGAGTACAAAGAACGGGATAAGCACGACGCGAAAGAGAGTGAGCAACGTAGGGATGTTATATTGCATAATGACGGTAACTATTTGTTGTCAGTAAAATTTAGCTCTATGTTGCTACAGAGCCCTCAATGTTTCAACGAGTAGTAGATCTTTTCTGCCAGCCCTTGCGAAATACCCGGCACTTTTGCAATTTCCTCCATGCTGGCGTTGAGTAATCCTTGCAATCCGCCCATATACTTCAGCAGCATCTGGCGACGTTTTGGCCCAACGCCTTCAATGGTCTCCAGCGTGCTGGTGTTTTTCACCTTCGCCCGTTTTTTACGGTGACCGCTAATGGCGTGATCGTGTGACTCATCGCGAATATGCTGAATAACATGCAGCGCCGGGGAATCCGGCGGCAGGCTAAAGCCCTCACCTTCCGGCTCGAAGAACAGCGTCTCCAGCCCGGCTTTACGATCGGCCCCTTTTGCCACCCCCAACAGCAGGGGATGGTTTTTATCCCAGCTGACATCCAGGGATTCAAAGACCGCCTTCGCCTGCCCGAGCTGCCCTTTTCCGCCGTCAATCAGGATCACATCCGGGATCTTGCTCTCTTCAATGGCTTTACCATAGCGACGACGCAGCACCTGATTCATTGCCGCATAGTCATCCCCCGGGGTGATCCCAGTGATGTTGTAGCGACGATACTCAGCACGCAGCGGACCGTTCGCATCGAACACCACGCAGGAAGCAACGGTCTGCTCCCCCATGGTATGGCTGATGTCGAAACATTCCATGCGTTTCACTTCCGGCAATTTCAGAAGCGTCGCCAGAGCCGTTAAACGCTGGCTCACCGTCGACTGCTGGGAAAGTTTGGTGCTGAGCGCTGTCGCGGCATTGGTACGCGCCAGCTTCAGATAACGCGCACGGTCGCCGCGCGGTTTGGTCTGGACATTCACCCGGCGTCCCGCCAGCTCGGATAAGGAATCGGCCAGCAGGGTTTTATCGGCAAGGTTAAAATCAAGCAGGATCTCCGACGGCAGCGTGCGCATCTGGCTCCCCTGCAGATAAAACTGGCCGACAAAAGTTTCAACCACTTCACCCAGCTCCGTACCGCCTGGCACTTTCGGGAAATAGCTGCGGCTGCCGAGCACTTTGCCCTGACGAATAAACAGCACATGCACACAGGCCAGACCGGCATCAAAGGCAACGCCGATCACGTCGAGATCGTCACCGGTGTTCGAAACAAACTGTTTCTCCGTCACCCGGCGCACCGCCTGAATCTGGTCACGTATGCGCGCGGCCTCTTCAAACTCCAGCGCGGCGCTGGCTTTCTCCATACGGGCAATCAGTTGGGTCAGGACCTGATCGTCTTTACCGGCTAAAAACAGGCGCACGTACTCAACCTGCTGCGCGTACTCTTCTTCACTCACCAGCCCGGCGACGCAGGGCCCCAGACAGCGGCCAATCTGGTACTGCAGGCACGGACGCGAGCGGTTACGGTAGACACTGTTTTCGCACTGACGAACAGGAAAGATTTTTTGCAGCAGCGCCAGCGTCTCACGCACGGCATAGCCGTTAGGAAACGGCCCAAAGTATTCACCCTTCGCATGTTTCGCACCACGGTGCATCGCGAGCCGGGGATGGGTATCGCCGCTCAGAAAAATAAACGGGTAGGATTTATCATCCCGGAGCAGAACGTTATAGCGCGGCTGATAGAGCTTAATATAGTTGTGCTCAAGCAGGAGTGCTTCTGTCTCCGTATGGGTGACGGTGACATCAATATTCTGGATGAGCGCGACCAGCGCTTCAGTCTTACGGGAGGCAAGGTTGCTGCGAAAATAGCTGGAGAGGCGTTTCTTGAGATCTTTCGCCTTCCCCACGTAGATAACCGTACCGCCAGCGTCATACATGCGATAAACGCCAGGCTGGCTGGTCACGGTTTTCAGAAATGCTTTTGAATCAAATACATCACTCACTGACTTAATAACGTCTCCGCATTACACAGACCATGACGGATGGCAAGATGAGTCAGTTCAACATCACCGTGGATGTTCAGTTTACTGAACATCCGATAACGATAGCTGTTCACCGTTTTCGGGCTGAGATTCAGTTGCTCCGAGATCTCATTTACCTTCTGGCCTTTGGTGATCATCAGCATAATCTGCAATTCACGCTCAGACAAACTGGCAAACGGAGATTCGGTTTTCTCCGGCTCAATCTGGCTCAGCGCCATTTGTTGCGCAATGTCGGAAGCAATGTAACGCTGGCCGGCAAAGACGGAACGAATCGCGTTCACCACTTCCTGCGGCGCGGCGCCTTTACTGAGGTAACCTGCCGCCCCTGCCTGCATCACCTTCGCAGGAAGCGGGTTTTCGGTATGTACGGTCAGCATGATGACTTTTGTGTCAACAAAGGTACGCGCGATTTTGCGTGTTGCTTCAAGCCCACCGATACCGGGCATGTTCATATCCATCAGCACCACATCGGCTGAATTGGTGCGGCACCATTTAACGGCATCTTCGCCACAGCACGCCTCACCGGCAACTTTAATACCTTTTATATCTTCAAGAATGCGTCGTATCCCTGCGCGCACCAGTTCGTGGTCATCAACAAGAAGGACGTTGATCAAAGGGAATGTCTCCAGAATAGGGATAACGCTACTGAGTGATAATTGGCTTTATATTAACGTTTTTCCTCACAAGATTAAAACGTTAAAAAACCGGCTATTCGATTTCGCTCGCGTTTTTGGAAATTAGCCTGTACAGATGCTGGAAAGAAAGCCCGCGCGGTGAGCGCTTGTACGGCTTTTTTTAAGCATCTGTATTCAAAAAGTTACAAAAATTCCTACCCCGTCACGGTCAAAAAAACAGTTCTCAAATTTTTGTAACAATAATTAACGGCAAGCGAACCGGCCATAAACAATTAATAATCTTCGACCCTGTACAGTTTACTGGCACGCGGTGTTTATGCAAATAAACACCCTGCGGAAAAGTATGAAAAACAACCGCTGCATTTTTTGGAACAGCTTGTGGTATACTCCGCCGCCTTGACTTGCATCATCGCGCGCGAGCGCTGTTTTATAACGAGGAAAATAAATGAGCACACCTGAATTTGCAACTGCGGAGAATAGCCAGGAACTGGCCCAGGAAGTCAACTGCCTGAAAGCCCTGCTGACGCTGATGTTACAGGCAATGGGTCAGGCTGACGCCGGACGTGTGATCATTAAAATGGAAAAGCAAATCGCGCAGATGGAAAACCAGGCTGAGTCAGCGGTATTTGCCAATACCGTTAAGCAAATTAAACAAGCCTACCGTCAGTAAAAAAAACGGCTGAATGTGTTGCATTCAGCCGTTATCTCGTCTGGCACGCAGAACGTTCTCTCTGCTCAGATTAACCCTGTCGCCGCCGCGTAACACGCAATCTGCGTCTTGTTTGGCGCGTTGAATTTCTTCTGCATATTCTTCTGATGGAAGTTAACGGTATTCTCCGAGATAGAGAGAATGATCGCTATTTCCGCTGATGTCTTCCCTTCCGCAGTCCATTTCAGAATTTCCCGCTCACGTTTGCTGAATTTCATTTCGGGTGGCATCACCATCTCATCTTCAAAACGCAGCAGGCTGGTTAACGCCATTTGCAGCAGCATCTGCAACCGCAGCTCTAATTCTTCGCTGGTGACCGCGCCCGCCTGAACGCTGGTACACGAAACGGACAGGAAACCGAGCGCGTGATTTGGCAGCATCAGGCACTGTGTTATTCCCTTACGCAAGCCATGGTCGCGTGCGCCATTCCATAATGCCTCAGCGTCCGCGAATAATTCATCCGTCCAGGGTAAATGGCCCTGAATGAAATTCTCCGGTTTGAGCACCGGATCAATGGCGAAATAATTCTCTGACTGATATTGCGCCATCCACCGTTGTGGATACGTGGCGTGTACAGATATCCTGGGGCGCGTAAATGGCACAGGATGGCGTAGACAGAGTGCGTAATAATCAAATTCGAGCGCCTGAGTTTGTCGCTGTAGTTCCTGATATACCTCACTGGCACTGGTCAGTGCCTGAAACCGGAGGAAGCAATCCCGTCGCCAGGTGAAAAAGTCTGAATCCTTCATACTTACTAAATGAAGCCTCTGAAATGATATTCATTATTAAGGTGAATATAACCTAACACATAAAACTTATTTCTAACCACAAAATATCGGCAATAGCACAATTAACTTTAGTTTTGATAAGGTTTATCTGTACTGAGCGGAATAAAAAACATAGCAGACGAAACCGCGAGAGAATAATTTGCTCCAGAAGAAAAATCTGGAGCAAATGCGTGCAAAAATGCTACTGCATAAGGAATTTTTCAAGGAATTGACGGGTTCGCGGCTGCTGCGGGTTGGCAAATAAACTTTTTGCCGGCCCCTGCTCCACAATCCGTCCTTGATCCATGAAAATAGCCCGGTCGGCGACGTCACGGGCAAAGCTCATTTCGTGAGTCACAATGACCATGGTGCGTTTTTCCTGTGCCAGCTGACGAATAGTGTTAAGCACCTCGCCCACCAGCTCAGGATCAAGCGCAGAAGTGGGTTCGTCAAAGAGGATCACATCCGGGCGCATTGCCAGCGCGCGGGCTATCGCCACACGTTGCTGTTGCCCGCCCGAAAGACGACGCGGATAGCTGGTCTCTTTCCCTGCCAGCCCCACTTTGGCAAGCAGTTCACGCGCGCGTGCCGTGGCTTCCTCTTTTGGTTCACCTTTCACAATCACCGGACCTTCAATAATGTTCTCCAGCACCGTCCGGTGCGGGAACAGATTGAAGCTCTGGAAAACAAACCCCACGTGCTGGCGCAGCTGGCGGATCAGGCCTTTTTGCTGGCTGATTGATTTACCGGTATCAATGGTGATTTCCCCAACCCGAATGGTGCCTCCCTCCGGCTGTTCAAGCAGGTTAATGCTGCGCAGCAGCGTGGTTTTTCCTGAGCCGCTCGGGCCGATAATCGCCACCACTTCACCCTGCTCCACCTCCAGATCGATCCCGTGGAGCACCGTTTGCCCGTGGAATTTCTTCACCAGGTTTTTAACGTCGATAGCACTCATTTTGGATCACGCTCCTGGCGGTTAAGCTGGTTTTCAAAATAGTTTTGCAGGGCAGACAGCACCGTTGCCATCACCCAGTAGATCAGCGAGGCAGCAAGATACATGGTAAACACTTCAAGCGTGCGCGAGGTGATAAGCTGCGCCTGACGGAACAGCTCCGGCACCTGAATCGTCGCCGCCAGCGAGGTGTCTTTCACCAGGCTGATAAAGCTGTTGCTGAGCGGCGGCAACGCCACCCGCGCCGCCTGCGGCAGAATGGCCCGGCGCAAGGTTTGCCACGGTGTCATACCGATACTGGCCGCGGCTTCCCACTGCCCTTTATCAATCGACGAAATTGCCGCACGCAGGGTTTCCGAGGTATACGCCGCCGTATTAAGCGACAGCCCAATCATCGCTGCCGGGATCGGGTCCAGTTCAATCCCGAACTGCGGTAAACCGTAGTAGATCATAAAGAGCTGCGCGATAAGCGGCGTGCCGCGAAACACAGAGATATAAAAGCGAGCCAGCCAGCGCACCGGCCAGACGGGCGACATACGCATTAAGGCCAGCACAAACCCGAGGACCAGGCCGAAGAACATGCCACCAATACTGAGCTGTAAGGTGAACACCGCGCCTTTCAGCAGGAACGGCAGCGAATCGATAACCAGTTGAATACTTTCTTGCATTATTATTTTTCGACCTGATTTTTAGACATGAGGATGATAGGCAAACAGCGCGGGCGCGCCGCCGGTGTGCACAAATAAAATCGGGCCTTCATCCTTAAAGCGTTTCTGCGCAATGCCATCAATAAGCCCGGCCATCGCTTTGCCCGTATAGACCGGATCCAGCAGTATGCCCTCAAGGCGCGCCAGCAGTTTAACCGCTTCCATTCCCTCTTCGTTCGGTGTGCCGTAACCCGGCGCAAAATAGTCGTCCCACAGCAGAATATCGGCCTTTGCCTTCAGCTCCAGCTGGTCTGCCACCGCCTGCTGCAAGCTCACCACTTTGGATTTCTGATCCGCAACGCTGCGCGATACCGTCACACCAATCAGCTCAACGTCCGGCAGCAGGTGCTCCAGCCCGACGGCCAGCCCCGCGTGCGTGCCCGCACTGCCAGAGGCAACCACCACTGACGAGAGGCTCACCGCCCCTTCGCACTGCTGAGCAATCTCCAGCGCGCTTTCCACATACCCCAGCGCACCCAGCGCATTCGAGCCGCCCACCGGAATGACATACGGACGAAAGCCCTGTGCTTCAAGGCGTGTGGCCAGCTCATCGAGCTGTGCGGTCGGGTCGGTCAACGCATCGACCATTTCAACCTGCACGTTAAAGAGATCCAACAGCAGACGGTTACCGTTGGTCAGGTAGTTCTCTGCCCGTGTACCGATTGGGTTTTCCAGCAACGCCACGCAATGCAGCCCAAGTTTTGCCGCCACCGCCGCCGTCTGGCGAACGTGGTTGGACTGAATCGCCCCTGCGGTGACGAGCGTATCCGCCCCTTCACGCAGCGCGTCAGCCGCCAGAAACTCCAGTTTGCGCAGCTTATTGCCCCCCATCGCCATTGGCGTCACGTCATCACGCTTAATAAAAATATCGCGTCCTAAATAGTCTGAAAATCGCGGCAGATACTCCAGCGGCGTCGGCGCGCCGATAAACTCCAGGCGGGGAAAGCGCGTTAAATTCTGT
This sequence comes from Enterobacter cloacae subsp. cloacae ATCC 13047, assembly GCF_000025565.1. Taxonomy (NCBI): domain Bacteria; kingdom Pseudomonadati; phylum Pseudomonadota; class Gammaproteobacteria; order Enterobacterales; family Enterobacteriaceae; genus Enterobacter; species Enterobacter cloacae. The sequence goes on along the minus strand of NC_014121.1, from coordinate 1,388,709 downwards.
AGTGACATGGGTTCTCCGGTAACTCAGACAAAATGTGATATTTTTCATTATGCACGCAGACGCGTAAGAAATAAAAAAGGCGCTTTTAAAAGCGCCTTTTTTTAACGTCAAAGACTTATTTGGTGACGTCTGCCCCAAACCACTTCTCAGAAAGCGCTTTCAGGCTGCCGTCTTTTTGCATATCCGCAATGGCGGAGTCGATCGCCTTGACCAGGTCTTCATTACCTTTACGGACAGCAACCCCGGATTCCTGACGAGAGAACGCATCACCGGCGACCGCCAGGGTGTTGTTGGTTTTCTTCACCAGATCCAGTGCCGCCAGACGGTCAACCAGGATGGCATCGATACGGCCAACGCGGAGATCCTGGTATTTTGTCGGGTCATCATCATAGGTGCGGATATCCACACCCTGAACGTTCTGGCGCAGCCACTCTTCGTAGTTGGTTCCCAGACCGACACCGACTTTTTTACCTTTCAGATCCGCGGCCGTTTTGATTGAGCCTTCGTTACCTTTCTTCACCAGCGCCTGGATACCGGACACGGTGTACGGCGTGGAGAAGTCATACTTCTTCTTACGCTCGTCAGAAATGGTCACCTGGTTAATCACCACATCAATACGTTTGGAATCCAGCGACGCCAGCATACCGTCCCATTTGGTCGGTTTCAGGGACGCTTTCACCCCAAGGTGTTTAGCCAGTTCTTCCGCAAATTCCACTTCGAAACCGGTCAGTTTACCGTCATCACCCTGGAAGCTGAACGGAGGATAGGTTCCTTCCAGCCCGACCAACAGCGTACCGCGCTCTTTCACTTTGTTAAGCAGGTTCTCTGCGGCGAAGGTTTTCACGCTCATTCCCGCGACCAGCGCAACGGCCATAACGCCCATCAGCGCCTGACGACCCAGAAGTGCTAATTTCATAAGTACCCCGATATAGTGGAATTTTTGTGTAGTGTAGAGAAATCGCCTGCAAGGTCAAAGGCGACTGCGCTACATCTTATTCTTTTTTAATATATATCAGAAGTTGTCCCGGCGTGGGCTTTCTGCTTTACCGCCGCCGGCATTTGGACCTTATATTGTGCGTACTTGCGCAGCGCAATACGGTAGTTATTGGTACTGGTCGCAGGCAGCCACGGCTCCAGGTTTTCATCCAGGTAGCCGGTCTTGAGCAGATCGCGGGAAATGTTATTCACGGTCAGATGTTGCCCGAGGCGACGCAGGCGAACCACGTATTCGCGAACGGTCCCGTGACTCATCTCGGTCTGTTCAAACAGGAACTGTTTGAAACCGATAATATCGAAGAAGTCGCTTTGCTCTTTGCAGTGGAGATCGCCACAGAAACGGCAAAGCGCCACCCACTCTTTCTGCTCTTCGAGCCACGCGGCTTCGTCCATCAACGTGTCGAGACGAGAAATCGCAATTTTGTTGACGATTTCGCCACGACGAACCAGCGTGATACGATCGAGTAACTTGTTACAGTGGGCGCAATGCGTCTGGCTGTGTTTAAAGTCTTTCAGGTAGCGGCTTAAAGGCCGTCTTTTAGATTGCTGCACCGTCATGATAACTCCTGGTTGTCAATACGTTGTGCGGCATTTTTCAGGTGAATCAATCACCTATAACTTACCCAGCTTGGTTCGTAAGCGTTTGATGGCCTGGCTGTGCAGCTGGCTTACCCGCGACTCTCCCACTTCCAGAACAGCGCCAATCTCTTTGAGATTAAGCTCTTCCTGATAATAGAGGGTTAACACCAGCTGTTCGCGCTCTGGCAAAGCTTCAATGGCTTCCATCACGCGCTGGCGTAAATTACCTTCCATTAAATGGTGTAACGGGTTTTCTTGCTGATGCTCATCCGTCACCAGCTCGATGCTATCGCCATGCTCTTCGCGCCACTCGTCATAAGAGAAGAGTTGGCTATTATTGGTATCGAGCAACATCTGACGATACTCTTCAACAGGAATACCAAGCCGTTCCGCCACTTCCGTTTCCGTCGCGTTGCGTCCCAGTTCCTGTTCCAGCTGCCCCATCGCATGCGCCACTTCGCGCGCGTTGCGGCGAACACTGCGCGGCACCCAGTCCCGGCTGCGCAGCTCGTCCAGCATCGCACCACGAATACGCTGAACTGCGTAAGTGGTAAATGCCGTTCCTTGCAGAGCGTCGTATCGGTCAACTGCATTCAATAACCCGATACCGCCCGCCTGTAGCAGATCGTCCAGTTCCACGCTCGCCGGCAAACGCACCTGGAGGCGCAATGCTTCGTGACGCACCAGCGGGACATAACGCTGCCACAGCGAGTGTTTATCCATTACACCTTCAGCGGTATAGAGTGAATTCACGATAAACAGCCCTGCGTTAGTTGAGTTATCGGCATGATTATCCGATTCTGCAGGGCGTTCAATTGGATGAATAGTGGGTAAAATAAGGGGTTATTTGGGGGTTACCGATGCATGTCGGGATAACATGCATCCTGCAGCAGGAATAACGTCAGCCTTTTTTACACAGCAAGAATATGCTTGAACATAAATCAGGGTATTGATGGCCTAACTCGTAGCAGCCCTCAAGATATTGCGTCGAGATGATATCCGTCCGTAAAAGTTTATCCCACTGGAAATTAGCCAGCGCTTTGAAAAAAATACCTGTGCGATAAACCACATTCAGTCCGGCAAGACGGGCATCTCTCTCAAGCGTATCCAGAGAATAAGTGCAACGATGGCCATGGAGAAACTCGGCCTCCGTCACCGCACTATTATGCGAGATTAATCCCATTTTGACCGCAATCTGTCGGGAAGCGGCATGCGCATTGGGACACACCAGAAAAAGGTGTCCGTCATCCGTTAGCCATTCATCATTAATGCGTTTTAAGAGGTTAACGGGATCGTCAATATGCTCCAGCACATGGGTGAGAACAATATTGTCATAACGCTCAGGAAGTTGAACATCCTCAAAGCGGGAATGGACAAACGAGACATTTTTTCCCAGGCGCTTACGGGCGATGGTCATCGCCTCTTCGGAAGCTTCCACGCAGGTGATGGCGTTAAATTTTTCAGCCAGGCGTGCGGTGAAATCACCTTTAAAACTACCCAGTTCAAGTAAATTACCTGGCTTAAAGAACGGTGTGAACGCACGAATCATAAAAGGGTGCATCACATCAAAATCAAAGTTATAGGCGTACTGATGATCGGCAGTATCCTTGATTTCCAGATTGTAATCACGAAGGGTCATGTTGTTTTCTCTCTCTGTAAAGTCATGGTTATCTTTGAACCGTTTGCTATTCCAAAGGTAAAACCATGCTTTAGATATAAACGTTGTGCCGACACGTTATTCTTATCGACTTCAAGATTAATTTCAGTCACACCCTGGGAGTGTAAATGTGCAATGCTTTGAATTAACAGCTGACTACCCATGCCGCAATGCTGAGCGTCCGGCAAAACGGAAACATTCGTAATAAATCCCTGCTGACGCTGCGTGTTATAATAGGCAGCCACCAGTCCGGTGAGCGTGTTGTTTTGCCAGGCTTCGCTTCGCCATGCCCGCGCCACTATTTTCTGGGCATAGTCCTGTAACGCTATTCTTTCGCTGATTGACGCAATAAATAGCGGGTCACACCGGTTAAAATGTTCGACTATCTCCTCACGAGAGGCGCGGTTTTGACAAAACACCCAGCGATTCATAACACCAGTTCCGCAAGGCCGAAGCCCGCTTTGCCAAACGCATTACCGTTATAAAGCAAATAGACTTTTTCATCGCAGCGGAAAAGATGGGGATAGCACTGCATTTCGCTGTCCCAGTCATCCACGGACGCGAGCGACGCCATCTGGCTATCATCACGATGCCAGTGGTGTAAATCATCAGACCAGGCATAGCCCAGACGATAACCGCGCCCCTGCCCAGTACGGAAGTCAAAACACTCCCGGAAGCAAAAGACCATATGATACCGGCCATTGATTTCAATCACCGTCGGCAGCGCCTGGCATTCGTCTTCCCCCAGCACCGAAGGAATGATTTGCTGGCTGTCACGCTGCCAGTTGATGCCATCGTCTGATTCCGCATGGGCAATTTTATAAATGCGATCCGGCACCGATTCCGGCGTGCGCTTTTTCCAGCCCGTGCCAAAGATGTACCACATGTGGAAACGTTCACGGGTATGGATGACAAAGGCATCACCCACTAAGTGTGGCTCGTGCAATGAGGGGCCCATCACCGGCCCGGTACCGACACGGGTGAAGTGTTCGCCATTGTCTGTGCTTACTGCCAGACCAATGGCCGTATCAACCGAGACCGAAACGCGACGGTTCCACCCGGTTGTCCAGGCCATGATTTTGCCGTCGTGACGTAAAACGTTGCAGGGGAAAATACCGTGCTCGTCGAATGTGCCCAGTTCAGCAGGAGCAAGTACCGGCTCGGGACTGATGCGAAGCACCTCCCGCAGAGATTTATCCATATCCACATAGCAGACGCGGCTGATGAACTTTGCTGAGTGCTTTTCTTGCTCACGCGTGGAGAAATAGATACGGACAAAGTCATCAAACACCAGCGCTTGCGGAGACTGGGCAAACCCCACCCCATTTGCCAGAGGAGGAAACTGCGACGGCGAATAGATAAGTCCGTGCTTACGCCAGTTCAGGGTTAGCATAATTTGCCCTCCAGTTGTGCCAGGCCAAAGCCATAGCGGCCCACCTGATCCCCCAGATAAGCCATGTAAATAGTGCCATCCAGTTCAAATACGTGTGGGTAGCTGATCATCTCGGCATCCCACCCGGAGGCGGACACATCAATGCCAGCTTTACTGTCATCCCGATGCCACGTGATCATATCCAGACTCCACGCGTAGCCGATGCGGTAACCGTTCTGCTTTCCGCGATAATGGGCGCTGTAGCGGTAGCAAAAGAACATATGGTATTTGCCGTTGGCGTAAAAGACATCCGGGCTGGCCTGCGCCTCGTCCTCTTCGATACGGCTGGGGATCAGATCTTTATTCAGCTTCGTCCAGTTGATGCCATCGTCAGAGGTCGCCATGCGGATCTTGTAGACCGGCTCTGCGCGGCCATCCACCCACTTCCATTTGCGCCCGGCGATATAAAAAAGCTGCCACTGGTTATTGAATCTGCGAATTTTTGGCCCACTCATCACAAACGGCTCATCCGGTGAGTAGCCAATTGCCGGTCCCGGGCCCGCTTTAACAAAGGTTTCCCCCTGGTCATGGCTCACCGCCATGCCAATTGCCACGTTAAACGGCACCGATTCGCAGCGGGTCCAGCCTGCATACCAGGCTTTTACCACATCGTTATCGCGCATTACGGAGACGGGATAGGTTCCAAATTCGTCGAACTCTCCGTATCCGCCCAACGGGAGAATCGGTTCGCGGGCGACGCGCAACACGTGGAAGAGATCGTCACGTGCCAAATCGACCCAGGCGGAGTAGCTGACATATTTTCCCTGTTCATCGGCGGGTGGACGGCAGGAGAAATAGACGCGTACGAAATCATCAAAGATCAGCGTCGCAGGGGCCTGCGCAAACTCTTTAAGCCAGGGGAGATGGGTCACTTCCTGCGGGGTAAAGACCTTACCCAATTTTTTCCATGTAAACATATTAAATTAACTCATAACCATGCTGGAGGCGACGAACCACCTCATTGCGAGGGTTAAACATCATGACGTCAATAATCGACAGCCACGGAATAAACGCCGCGTCAGAATGCGGGTAGTGCCACGGCTGCGGCTGGATAAATTTCAGCTCAAGCCCGCGGTCGACAAAATCCTCCCGGGAATAGAGCGCCATGCCCCCCGGGGGATTAATATACGTACGGGCGTTCATCACCTGACAAATATCGATGACGCGATCCTGAGACTTTAACGCGTGATTCGCCGGTAATGAGGACGAGACAATCAGCTCGCAGGAGAAGCCAAAATAGTCCCGCAGCCGGTTCAGCCCCTGCCACAGATAATTAAACAGGTTTTCGTCCGGGTTCTGAATAATCTCCTCAACAACCGGCATTACCGCAGAAAATGAGGGGGCGTGGCGATACGCCCCGATTATCTGATTGCACAGCTTGTTGCGGTCAAATGTGGCTGAGAGCTGCCGCTCCCTGATATCCAGAAAGTCCGAGTCTTTTTTTAGCGGCAGCGAGATTAACGACTCCGCACCGCGAACCTGAATACGGTTACGGTTAATCCACCCTTTTTTCGTGTATTTGATGTTGTCATACACCACGAAAGCATCAACGGCCGCCATGAGCTGAAAATAGCCGCAATACGGGAAAAAATAGGGTTGCATGATCGCCAGCTTCATCGGTTTCCTTTCCTATCCATTGACCACCAGCGCAGGCTCAGCCGCATGAGCAGCATCGATAAACAAGCCCTGAATAATCTCAATAATACGACGCTGATCGGCCACCGGCAGTCCGGGATAGATAGGCAGGCAAAGCACCGCATGAGAAATTTCATCGGCAACCGGGAGATGTTGTACATTCGCCGTCGGGAAGTGGCGATACATCGGGAAGGCGCTGATAAGCGGATAGAAATAACGGCGGGCATAGATATTATGCTTACGTAATTCCGCATAAATCGCATCCCGGCTGACCGCCGAATCTGCACGAATAAGTACCGGGAAGTAAGAGTAATTCCATTCAATATTACTGGCCGGTTTAATGTATTCCAGCGCCGGAAGCGCGGCATCGAGCAGTTCAACGTAACGCTGATAAATCACCGCACGTTCCTGCAGCGCACCGTCAATATACTTTAATTGCAGCAGTCCCATGGCCGCCTGCACTTCATTCATCTTGGCGTTAATACCCGGCGCCATCACGATGGTTTCATCGGCAAAGCCAAAGTTTTTAAGATAATCGATGCGCTGTTTGGTTTTGGCGTCGTGGCAAATAATGGCGCCCCCTTCGAAGGTATTAAATACCTTCGTGGCGTGGAAGCTCAGCACGGAGAGATCGCCATAATTGAGAATGCTGGCGTTATCCTGTTTGACGCCGAAACAGTGGGCCGCATCGTAAATCACCTTCAGCCCATAGGTATCGGCAATCTTCTGGATGCGTTCCATATCGCACGGAATACCATAGCAGTGGACCGGCATGATGGCCGTTGTTTTAGGCGTAATCAGTTCTTCAATGCGATCCGGATCGATATTAAACGTGACAGGGTCAATATCGGCAAACACCGGCGTTAAATCATTCCACAGCAGGCTGTGAGAGGTGGCGACAAAGGAGTATGGCGTGGTGATCACTTCGCCCGTAATACGCAATGTCTGCAGCGCCGTCAGCAGCGCGAGCGTGCCGTTAGAGAACAGGCAGACATGCTTTACGCCAAGATAGGCCGCCAGCGCCTCTTCCAGTTGCTGATGGAATTGCCCGCTGTTGGTCAAAATTTTACTTTCCCACAAGGTCTCCAGGTAAGGGATGAACTCCTCAAGTGGCGGAAGAAGTGGACTGGTAACGTAGACATTTTTCATAAGTTAATCCTCAGTACCTGTTACCCGGAAACTGTGAGGTGCTTCGTCAGCACACCATTTACGCCAGGCCTGACGTAGGGCCTGCTGGAAAGGAATCGCCACATTGCTCTGCCCCTGCGTCGGGATCGTGCTCCGCATGCTCTGGCGCAAGGCGTTAAGGGTTTCCAGTTGGGTTTGCCAGCGCACGGCTTTATCGAAATAGTCCTGCTGACTTTCCGCAACAAATTCATCCAGCCCGTAGATATGCATAATCTCCAGCCCCTGACGGGCAGGATAGGTCGCCCCTGCCAGGGTGAGCGTCGGGACGCCCATCCAGATGCCATGGCTGGTGGTGGTGCCTCCGTTGTATGGGAAGGAGTCAAGGAGCATGTCCACCTCGTGATGCATCTGCAGGTAGGCCTCCATTCCCGTGGTTTTACGGAAGATGAGCTGTTCATCCGCCACGCCCAGCGCATTGAGCTTCTTGCGGTAGCGGGCGATCATCGCGTCATCATCCATAAAACCAATCAGCAGCCTTGACGTGGCGTTATGCTGGAGAATGCGCGCCCACAGCGCGAAGACCCGATCGTTCAATTTTTTAGGACGGTTAAAGCTACCGTAGGTAAACCAGCCGTTCGTCAGGGCTGGCAGCGTATTGACGTCAGGACTGGACGCATCCGGCTCGAAGAAGTTATCAAGCGGGATTGCAATCAGCTTCTCCGTGAACTGCGCGTCTATCGCCGCATTTCTGACAAACCCGGTACTGATAATGCGGTAATCCATCTGCGTCATCCCGGTTGTGCCCGGGTAGCCCAGCCAGGTGATTTGCACTGGCGCAGGCTTAAAGGCAAACGCAGGTAACCGCGTTCCGGTGGTATGGCCCGAGAGGTCAAAAAGAATATCGATCCCGTCACTGTGGATCTGTTTTGCCAGCTCAACGTTATTGAGATCGGTAACGGATAACCACTTCGTCGAGGTGTTACGGAAGTGCTCCGTGACGGCATCATCTTTATCGAGCGTGCTATAGCCGTAGAGGGAGAACTGTTCCCGGTCCATACCATCCCAGAACGGCCGCAGGAAACGGCTTACCGGGTGGTTGCGGAAATCGCCGGAGACAAAGCCGACGCGCAGCGGCCGCTCAGGATCCTTGCTACCCTGCCACGGCAGCGTCAGGTCGAATTTTTTCGCCCATGCGCTCACCAGCTCGCCATAAGCAAGATGGCGCTCGAAGAGCACCTCCGGCGAGACGGAAAAATCGTGGGTCAGAACAAACAGCAAGCTGGTGAAACAGTCAAAATCACCCGGCGCAAACTCGAGCGATTTCTCAAGGAAATAGCGTGCTTCCGTCAGTTTCTGGTTATCACTCAGAATGATGCCCATCATTGCGAGATGCAGCGGGTTCGTGGCGTTATAGCGCAAAGACTCTCTGGCACAGCGTTCAGCCATGGCCATGTTGCGGCGCGAGTGATACACCACCGCCAGCGTATTCCAGAATGACGCGTTATTTTTATTCAACCGCAGCAGCGCCTGGAGGATGCGGGCTGAATAATGCAACTCACCCTTTTTCTGTAGCACGGTGGCCAGGTCGAACCAGATATCCTGCCCGGCAGAGTAGCGGCTCATCAGTTGACCGAGTGCCGATAAGGCCTCATCCCAGTCCCCCATCAGCAGGCTGGCGCGGGAATAGCAGCGAAGCATATGCAGGTTATGGGGATCGTTTTCAATCTGTCCGCGGATATAATCGCGCGCGTCTTTAGCCAGACCCGCAGCAATCAGGGCGTTGACGTTTTTGTAGATGAGATCGATAGCAGGATCCTGTTCATCCTTCTCACCTGCCATTATTTGTCCGTCAGCCAGTAAACCACCCTGCTGCGACCCGACGTTAAGCAGCAACAGCGTATCGATGCTACGTTTGAGATAGTCAACATCCCCCGGGCGTAAATAATGCTGCTGTGCTCTGCGCCACGCTTCAGGGGAGCCTTTCAACAGACCTTTCGCTTTCAGTGCCGAAAAAAGTTCGCTGCTTTTGGCCTGATTGACATCCATGCCTGCAAGTGCAAATTCACGCTCTTCCTGACTAAGAGTGACGCGCGCGCCCCACAAATTAAACGTGACGTCGGCGTCATCGCCTGTCTGAAGAGGTGAAATGAAGGCAAGTTCACGTTCCGGTTGAACATTGTATGGCCCTGGTGAACCGGCCCAGTAGAGTCCCGGAATTTGATTGAGAAACAGATCTTTCAGTGACTCAAGTACCTGCTGGGCGACATCCTCCTCCTTTTCAGGAAGACGGGTGTTGAACACCAGCTGTTCAAACGACAGGCTCAGCGGCCATGCGCCGCCAAGCAGATCGAGAATGTGCAGGGTCGTGGTATTAAGCGTTGAGAAAAACTTCCCTTCCGCGTTGGTGTGAGCATTAACAACCTCACCCCGCTCGTTGCGGTAACGCCTGAAATCACCGGCCCAGTGCAGCGTGTTCAGGCGGGTAAAATCCAGCGCCGCCGCGTTGACGGCATCATCACGGGAAAGCAGGCTGACGCGCTCGCGACGGTTGACGGCAAAATCGAGATATTGCTGCGCGGCAATCGACGTCTGTCCGGATGAGACCAGAGCGTGCAGCTGATGAATTTGCTCGCTAACACTTTCACCCGTTTCGTACTGCGGCAGCGCATCTCCCACGTAGCGTAACCCGCAGGCGGAAAGGCTATCGTTGAAGTGAATAAACTGCCCGGAGGTATGGGTGGCGCTTGCCAGCATCTCACTAAGGGTGGCGTCGTCAACGTGCTCCATCGCGAGCACATGGTGTTTGATCTCGCCTTCCGGCTGAGTCATGGCCAGATAGCTGAGCATGCCGCGAGCAAACGCCACCTGCTCTTCTGGCCGGCCCGCCAGACGTGCATGGAAAGCCAGCGCATCCTGGACATATTGCGCCGCGGACTCAGGCGGGGTAAAGGTTTGATGAATGGCAATCATGCCGCGCGCCGCCAAATGACGATGACACCACTGCAACAGCGCGTCACGCTCTGGCATGCCAGCAGGAATAAAGTCCCCGCGGATCAGAATGTAATCGAACTCACCCGGCGACACGCTCAACACATCGTTAAGACCCGCCGCAACCAGTTCGATATTGGCGATACCCAGACGCTGCGCCTGCCTCTGCCCCGCTGAAACAGCCTCTTCGTTACTATCAATCCCTATCCCGACACAATCCGGCCAGGCCAGCGCAGCGGATAACAACACATCTCCCTGTCCGCAGCCTAAATCCAGGACGCGCGCATTCTCAGGCGCCCCGGCAGGAAACTGATACAGGGCAGCGGCAGCCTGCAGACTGGATAGCGTGAATCGATTATCTGGATACAACATACAGAGAAAGTTCCATGAGTTCAGTGGTTAGCCAAAATAGGTTTGTTGCATCGCAGCTTTATAGTTCTGGTACGCTTCGCCGCCTGATTTTTGCGTGGTCACGGTCCAGCTGAACGTGTCGTCGGTGTAGCGAATGTCGATCAGTTTCTCCAGCGGCTCGCGATGAATGGCCATCTGTTCTATCGCCGGAAGGGCATCCAGAGAGACCGACAGCGCGACCTGATCAAGGAACCACTCCGCATTACCGCGACGTAAGTTCCAGTCAATAAAGGTGGCGACAAGCGAAAGGTATTTACGCGAAAGCGTGCCAGGGACCGTATAAACAAAGCCCGCAGGCACCTGCTCCCACGGCGGCGCGCCGTTGCTGTAAGAGAGGACAATCTCACTCTTCGGGAGATGTGGCTCAATATCCGACCAGTTCTTACGCACCAGACAATCCGCATCAAGCACCATGATCGGTGACGTGAATACGCTCAGCGCATAGCTAAGGAAGACAAAGCGTCTTGAGGCATACCAGACGTTGATACCAAAAACAGGTGTAATGGTTTCGGCCGTCGCGGATATCACCATGCCCGGAAAACGCTGGTGCAGGGCATTAACGTGCGCCTTTGTCTCATCATCCGGGTTATAAAGATGCAGGTGAACGTTAAGCCCATCGCCGTTGGTGTGGTAGACAGACCCTAACAGCGTCAGGGCATGATCGAAGTAATAACGTTTGTCGCACGCCACCAGAACCGTGGTTTTTCCGTTTTCTTCCGCCGGAAGAAGCCACTCGTAGTGCGAAAAATCAGGCTCATAATCAGGCATTTTCAGGGCGGAAAAATCGATGAACGATTCGGGACAGCCACCCAGCTTATGAATGCCCGTGACGATCATCAGCATCGTTAACGCGTCTTCACCAATATGTTCAGGATTGGCGGTCAGCTGCTGGATAAGCGTCTGCATCTGATTAAAATCATCTTCCATCAGACAAACCAACAACAATATTTTCATCACGGTTGGGGATGGACTCACCGCCGCGTAGTAGTTAGAAATCAGGAATAAGGCGGCGTCAATTTCGTTAATGCGGAAGAAGACCTGAATACCCGCCACCAGTAGATTAATGCTGTTGTCGTGTTGAAGCGCCTCTACCACCCAGCCGGTAATGGTGTCGCTCATCTCTTTTGAAAATGGCGTGGGCTTCCCTTCATTTTTAAAATCAAACGCGGCGTTTGCAGCAGCAATCGCGCACAGCATGCGCTTCACGGCGAGTTCTTTGTCTGCATCCAGATCGGTCATGGCTTCCATGATCTGGGGTTCGAGCGTGACAATATCGGAATTTTTATAATGCAGGATTTCGGTAACGATATGCGCAGGCAATGCATCCGTTTCCGGCAGGAAAATTAACCGTGAAAATTCGTCACGGTAAAACTGATGCAGCGATCGTGTACGCTCGAACTTGTTCATCCCGATTCTCTTAGTAAGATTGCGATTCTTACCCATCGTACAAGGGAATATCCGGGATAATGGAAGGAACACCCCCGGGAATAATGGCTTATTTCGGAGATTGTCTGACGGGCAAAAAAAAAGGTTGCTGTTTCCAGCAACCTTTTGTGAAACAGGCGCGGCGATTAACGCAGCAGAGACAGCATTGCCTGTGGAACCTGGTTTGCCTGAGACAGTACAGAAGTACCAGCCTGCTGCAGGATCTGCGCGCGAGACATGTTGGAAACTTCGGTAGCGTAGTCAGCGTCCTGGATACGGGACTGAGCAGCAGACAGGTTGTTGATAGAGTTGTTCAGGTTGTTGATGGTAGATTCGAAACGGTTCTGAATCGCACCCATGTTAGAACGCGCGGTATCGATTTTCGCGATTGCAGCGTCAGCAGCAGAGATAACAGCCTGTGCAGAGGCGTTATCAGAGATAGCAGTGCTCAGGCCAGCGCTCAGGGTACCAGAGGTGGCGTTGATCAGCGCGTTGCTGTCGATGGAGATGGTGTCGTTAGAAGAAGTACCTGCACCAACCTGAATTTTCAGCGCGGTAGATACGGAACCGTCCAGCAGTTTCTTACCGTTGAAGTTAGCTGCGCCCGCGATACGGTCGATTTCAGCCAGACGCTGTTTGATTTCAGTGTTGATAGAAGTCAGGTCAGAAGAACCGTTAGTGTCGGTAGCAGCCTGAACAGACAGCTCACGAATACGCTGTAAGTTGGTGTTGATTTCGTTCAGGTTACCTTCAGCAGTCTGAACCAGGGAGATACCGTCGTTGGCGTTACGCGCCGCCTGGGTCATACCTTTAACCTGGGAGGTCATGCGGTTAGCAATCGCCTGGCCAGCAGCGTCATCTTTCGCGCTGTTGATACGCAGACCAGAGGACAGACGCTCGATAGCAGTGCCCAGAGAAGACTGAGATTTGTTCAGGTTGTTCTGAGTGGTCAGGGACAACAGGTTAGTATTGATAACTGCCATAATTTAATTCCTTCAAAAATGGTTTCTAGGGTCGGTGCCTTAACACTCACGGCGTCTCTCACCGTCATGAAAGTTATCGACGGGTCTGAATAAGACTTTAGAAATTTCGTCAAAAAATTATTAACACATTGATTTTAATGAATTTATAGTTATTAAAATCTATTCAGAACGCCATCAGAAACGCTATTTTTCAGGAAACGTTTTCACATTTTATTCTTCCCAGGTTTTTCTTTTATATATGTCTCTCACGCGCCAATAGTGCTATATGGCCGTAAGGTTGAGCGCTATTCAGCCGATAATTTTTTTACCTGAAACGTAAACTATCTGCATAAGTCGCCGATAACTACCTGAAACTACCATTGGCTAAAGGAAATAAAAAAATGGCGAGTAGCTCAATCACTCTCTCTTCAGGCGCGACTATTACGAGTCTGGGCGTAGGTTCAGGTCTGGATCTGGCAACACTGTATAACAATCTCGAAACGGCTGAAAAAACCAAGCTGAACACCATCACCAATCAGCAGACGTCCTATAATGCCCAGCTGAGTGCGTTCAGTAAGCTGCAAAGTGCAATGACGTCGCTGAATACCGCCACTGCAGCCCTGGGAAAAACGGACACCTGGAACGCGGCGTCTATTGGCTCGACCAACACCGCCTTCAGCGCCACCACCACGGCCGGTGCAGCGGTTGGTTCCTATAGCGTACAGGTTAAATCGCTGGCGAAAGCTCAGGTATTAACCTCTGCCGTCCAGACCAGTGCCACCGCGCAGCTGGGAGCGACTACCGGTACCACGCGTACCATCACCATCAGCCAGCCAGGCACCACCAAACCGCTGACCGTCGATCTTGCTGACGGCGACACCAGCCTGAACGGTATTGCCAGCGCGATTAACAAGGCTAACGGCAACGTCACGGCAACGGTAGTGAAGTCGAAGGACAACGAGTACACCCTGATGCTGTCCTCGAAAACCACCGGCACGGCCAATGACATGACGGTGACGGTGACCGGTGACGACACCTTAAAAGGCATTATCAGCTACGACTCATCCACGAATACCGGCGCGATGAATCAGCAAACCGCGTCACAAAATGCGTTGGTTACCATCAACGACATCGACATTGAGCGTTCGACCAACACAATTAATGACGCGCTGCCGGGCGTAACCCTCACCCTGAAGGCAGAAAGCACCAAGAGCGAAAATTTAGATGTTACCCGCTCTACCGATGCCACCAAAAAAGCCGTCACGGATTGGGTTACCGCATACAACTCCCTGCAGTCGACCATCGCCAGCATCACCAAGTATGTGAAAGTGGAAGCCGGTGCCGATCAGTCCGCCAGCAACGGTGCGCTGCTGGGTGACAACACCGTGCGTTCTGTACAGTCACAGCTGCGCGATATGTTGACCGTGGTCCAGTCTGGCTCCTACGCGATCATGGCCCAGCTCGGTATCACCCAGGATCCTACCGTGGGCGCTGACGGCTCAATGGGTAACCTGAAAATCGACGATGCCAAACTGACAAAAGCGCTCACCGACAGCCCGGAAGCGGTGCAGGCCTACTTTATTGGCGATGGCAAAACAACCGGTCTGGCCACGCAGATGGGCAATACCCTGACCGCCATGCTGAGCACGACCACCGGTAAAGAAGGGATCATCAAAAGCGCGACTGACGGTATCAACAGCACGTTGAAAACCCTGGATAAGCGCTACGACGCAATGGAAGCGAGCATCGAAGCCACGATGGCCCGTTATAAAGCACAGTTCAACAGTCTTGATACCATGATGAGTAAACTGAATAACACGGCCACCTACCTGAAACAGCAGTTCAGTTCTTAGTCGTAAGGAACGTATATGTATGCACAAAATGGCGCCCGAGCTTATCAGCAGGTCGGGCTGGAAAGCGCGGTGCTGAGTGCCAGTCCGCATCAACTTGTCGTAATGCTGTTTGACGGGGCACTGAGTGCCCTTGTCCGCGCCCGTCTTTTCCTGGACGAAGGTAAAATCACCGAAAAAGGCGAAGCCTTATCGAAGGCGATCAATATTATCGATAACGGGTTAAAAGCCGGTCTGAATATGGAGATCGACAGTGAACTGCCGGGCAACCTTGCCGCGCTGTACGAGTACATGGTCAGACGTTTGTTGCATTCAAATCTGCGTAACGACGTGGAGGCGATTGTAGAGGTCGAAGCGCTGCTCAATAACATTGCGGATGCGTGGAAACAAATTGGTCCCAATGGTCCTTCTTCTCAGGATATCTATTGATGAATAATCCAGCGTCCGCTCTTGATAACTGGCAGGCCCTCTATAACCTCAGCCTTACCATGTTAAAACATGCTCGTTCCGGTCTCTGGGACGAGCTCATTACCCTTGAGATATCTTATGTTCAACTGGTAGAGAATATCTCCAAAAACCCTATTTCGGAGGCACATCCGTCCCAGATTGAGCAGGCACGTTTTCTACTCGAGAAGGTTCTGCAAAACGAGACCGAGCTCAAAATGCTGCTTGCCACACGCATGGACGAACTGCGCAGCCTCATTGATCAAACCGGTAAACAGCAATCCATCACATCAACCTATGGAAAGCTGTCAGGGAATATTCTTTATCCAGAAAGTTTGACCCGCGACACACAATTATGATTTCTTCATCCATACTCCAGAAGTCAGCCAAACGGCTTCTGGAGCACGGACGATGAAAAACCCCACCCTGTTACAATGCTTTCACTGGTATTACCCTGCAGGCGGTGAATTGTGGCGAGAGGTCACAGCATTAGCCCCCAATCTTAACGAAATCGGCATCAATATGATCTGGCTGCCGCCAGCCTATAAAGGCGCATCGGGCGGTTACTCGGTCGGGTATGACTCTTACGATCTGTTTGATCTCGGCGAGTTTGACCAGAAAGACAGTGTTGCCACCAAATACGGTGATAAAGCCCAGCTTCTGGAAGCCATTGATGCGCTCAAAAGCAATAACATCGCGGTGCTGCTGGATGTGGTGGTTAACCACAAAATGGGCGCCGATGAGAAAGAGCACGTTCGCGTTCAGCGTGTGAACGAACAGGACCGCACGCAAATCGATGATGAGATCATCGAGTGCGAAGCCTGGACCCGCTACACCTTCCCTGCCCGCGCCGGACAGTATTCGCAGTTCGTCTGGGATTACAAATGCTTTAGCGGCATCGACCACATCGAAAACCCCGATGAGGATGGCATCTTCAAAATCGTCAATGACTACACCGGCGAAGGCTGGAACGATCAGGTCGATGACGAAATGGGTAATTTCGACTATCTGATGGGCGAAAATATCGATTTCCGTAACCATGCCGTGACGGAGGAGATCAAGTACTGGGCGCGCTGGGTCATGGAACAAACCGGCTGCGACGGATTCCGCCTGGATGCGGTCAAACACATCCCCGCCTGGTTCTATAAGGAGTGGATTGAACACGTTCAGGAAGTGGCGACGCAGCCGCTGTTTATCGTCGCGGAATACTGGTCGCACGAGGTGGATAAGCTGCAGGCGTATATTAATCAGGTCGAGGGTAAAACGATGCTGTTTGATGCCCCCCTGCAGATGAAATTCCACGAGGCCTCGCGTCAGGGGCGGGACTACGACATGAGCCAGATTTTCACCGGCACGCTGGTGGAGGCCGATCCGTTCCATGCGGTGACGCTGGTTGCCAACCATGACACCCAGCCGTTGCAGGCGCTTGAAGCCCCGGTGGAAGCCTGGTTTAAACCGCTGGCTTACGCGCTGATCCTGCTGCGGGAAAATGGCGTGCCGAGCGTGTTTTATCCCGATCTCTTTGGCGCCAGCTATGACGATACCGGGGGAGACGGTGAAACTTACCACATTGATATGCCGGTGATTGAGCAACTGCACGAGCTGATCCTCGCCCGTCAGCGCTTTGCCCACGGCGTGCAGACGCTGTTTTTTGACCACCCTAACTGCATCGCATTCAGCCGCAGTGGCACGGAAGAGGATCCCGGTTGCGTGGTGGTGATGTCCAATGGGGATGATGGCGAGAAGGTAATCTGCCTTGGGGAAAACTACGGGAACAAAACCTGGCGTGATTTTCTCGGCAATCGTGAAGAAACGGTCACCACCGCAGCGGATGGCGAAGGGACATTTACCTGCAAAGGCGGAAGCGTGAGCGTGTGGGTAATTGAGGATGCATTGTAGAAACAATGCCGGGTGGCGGCTTCGCCTTACCCGGCCTACAAAAGCCCCGTCCCGTAGGCCGGGTAAGCGTCAGCGCCACCCGGCAACTAACAGCTACGGTAGCTTACTTTCCAGCGGATTTTTGCTCAGGTAATCGGCACACTCCACCGTTGGGCGATCGACCTTCTGCAGCTCCATGCCATCATACTCCAGCACCGAGCCATCACGCTCCAGCGGGTAGATATCCAGCTTGCTGGTCACGTTGTAATAGCTGTCTGAACGCAGCATGATTTTACCCGGCACGGCAATCACGCGCTGCCATTGACGGCAGTCCAGCGTATCGCCCTCCTCCGTCACCACCAGCGTGGCAATCGCCTCCGGGCTAACCATTTTGCTCTGCGGCCCTTTTGACTGCCAGTATCCCGCCAGATGTGCCGGAACAGGATGTTTAATCACATCCTTGTAGCTATCTACCTGTACGCACCCGGTGAGTGCCAGCAGCGCGCCAGCAATTGCTATTTTTTTCATCATCTTTCCTGCATTCGAAGAAAAAAATATTGTGGCATTAAAGCGCTAAGGCTGCCAGCGAAGATCGTCCAGGTCTTAGACCTGCATCCCCATCACATGAGCATATATTTTTCATAATCGACAAAGATCGTCCAAGAGCGCTCCAAATAACAAATGGTTGCAGTTGTCGAAAACATCAGTCGTCTAAGTTCACCTTAGAGCGAGTGCTGTTTTATGTCCCATCCATGCCCCATCACATCACCGGGGAGTCATCTTCCCTTACTCGGTTGATGAAGAACGTCGCCACTCCAAGCACCTCCACATCTGCAAGCGCAGCTCCTTCTATTGCCTCCCCATCATCCGTAATGAGCGCTTTACCCATCAGCTTTGCAAACTGCGTGCGTCCATCGCTCAGAATCAGGAGGACATCCCCTTCGCAGGTTTTCACGCACGGCTCGATAACCGCAAAGCCAATATCTGTCTCAAGCACTCTGCTATCCGCTCCAATGTTACACAGCACAACAGGTGAGAGCTGTTGCTCAACGTAATCTGACGCCGGTGAAGGAAAGCCCATTATTGTACCCTCCCCATGTTACGCAGGATCCAGTATCGGTTATCGCTGTGGTCTGTTGTCTTATCCACAAAGTCTTGCTGGTAACGTTTTATCCATGCATTGGCATCTGACCGGGTAAAGTGCCAGTTGTACTCACGCAGCTTCTCGATGAAGCTCTCGGTCCGAAGGTACTGGTACCCCTTTGGGTTTAGCTGTATTGCCGCAATAAAGGCGGTCTTTATGTCTGCTGTGCGCGGCATGATTACCTCACAAAATAGCTGTATACATATACAGTATCGTTAAATATGAGGGTCGATCAAGTTTCGATGTGGTGCTAAACTTCAGACCTTTCCGAATTGACTGATTTTTATAATGTTAAAGATGATCGGCTCATGAGTATCAATCTTGCTTCCATTTACCGTAACCAAGCGTTGCGTTACTGTCTTGTGGGGGGAATGAACACTGCGGTGACCGCAGTCGTTATCATCACGCTTACTGCCGCTGGTGTCGGTCTTTACTTCTCCAATTTTGCTGGTTATGTAGTAGGTGTATTGTTCAGTTTTATACTAAATACGGTATTTACGTTTTCATCCAAGCCTTCAGCAACAAAGCTTCTGAAATTTTTAACATGCTGTGGCGTTTGTTATGCTATAAATTTATTTACTATGAATATCGCCATGCTTTCTGGTGCTGAGAACGTATATTTTGTTCAGTTGACAGGGATGTTTTTCTACACAGTCTCTGGCTTTATTATTAATAAATTATGGGTTATGAAATAATGAAAGCTCCAGTTCTTTCAATAGTTGTGCCTTGCTATAATGAGCAGGAAGTATTCACCTTATGCCTAAATGAGCTATCATCAGTATTAAATAGTATGGTAGACAAAGGAAAAATAGATGCAAATAGCCATATTGTGTTTGTTGATGACGGGAGCAAAGACTTAACATGGAGTCTGATAAAAGAGGAGTCTAATAAGAACTATAAAGTAAAAGGGGTGAAACTTTCTCGCAATAAAGGCCATCAGACTGCATTGATGGCAGGTCTATCTTCTTGCATTAACTCTGATATAACAGTGAGTATTGATGCTGATTTGCAGGATGATACATCAGTTATCGAAAAAATGGTTGATTCATATCTGTCTGGACATGACATAGTGTATGGAGTTCGTAATGATAGGGCTTCAGATAGTTTCTTCAAAAAATTCACGGCCGAGACTTTCTATAAAGTTATGACTAAGCTTGGTGTTAGTCAGGTTGAAAATCATGCGGACTTTAGACTTTTGAGCAAGCGTGCTCTTGATGCTTTATTGCAGTATAGAGAACAAAATCTTTATATCAGAGGTCTCATTCCTCTCATTGGCTTCCCTAGTGAAAAAGTGTATTACTCAAGGAGCGAGCGCGCTGCTGGTGAATCTAAATATCCCCTAAGAAAGATGCTCGCCTTAGCTCTTGAGGGGATTACGTCTTTTTCTGTTACTCCGCTTCGCATGGTTACCGCCATGGGATTTGTGATATCTATGCTCTCTTCTCTTGGGATAGTATATACACTTGTTCAGTATTTTATGGGGCACACAGTAAGCGGATGGGCATCAGTTATCCTGGCTGTCCTTTTTATTGGCGGCGTGCAAATGCTTTGTCTTGGTGTGATTGGAGAGTATATAGGTAAAATATACATGGAAAGCAAGGGGCGTCCAAAATACTTTATTGATGAAAAGTCATGGGGCGAGAAATGAAGTTATTAGCATATAGTAAAAGCATGCCCTCTATGCAGGTAATGTCAATTTTGTCATGCTTTTTGGCTACTACGATATTTGAGGTTTCAGCTTTTGCTTTGCCAACTAAAGGAATATTGATTTACAATATACTAGCATTCTCTTTTGTTTGCGCAATTTATGTATTTTTAAACAAAGAATCATTAAAATTTGTAGATAAGCTAGGTGATTCAATCTTGCCGATTGCTTTAGGTGTTTTATGCTTATTTATTTCCCTAAGCATGTATGATTCCTATATATCGCAATACTTTAGCTTTTCTCCAGTATTTGATGTTGATTCAAATAACAGATGGCATCAAGATACATCTTTTAATGTATCAATCATACAAAGTATAATTACATTTGGATATCCAAGCGTTGGCCTTGATGGCCATAGACTGACTGCTTATCATGTCCTCACTCATTATTTTGATGCTGCCTTGCTGGTTGTTTCAGGACTTGACCCATATAATAGTTATGGATTGACAAGCTTAACAAAAGCATCATTATTTGTCTGTTTGTGCCTCGTCTTGTGTCAAAGCATAACAGCAGGCAAGTTCAGAATATGTGCATTATTTTTAGTTGCCTCTCCGTTGATAATATCTTCCTGGCATTCTGTTGTATCTCACGCGCTATGGATGCCTAGCATATTATTAATAATTACATCCATATTTACATATAAGTTTGTCTGCCAAGCAGAAAATCCAACCATAAAGGAATACATATCATTATCATTCCTATCAATTTTGCTGTGTCTTGGCAAGATATCTACAGGATTGACTTACATAATGATAGTATTCTCTATTTCATTTTTTAGGGACTATTGCAAGGCGCGCATGTATGTAAGTGCGGTCTTTTTGATAATATTTATCTTTGCATATCAGAAATTTATAAATTACTCATACGGAATAGATTCAGCGACTTCTTTAGATGGCCTAAATTTAACTGGCATATACGATTTAATCTTTACATCTGGAATAAAGTATGCATCTGCCACCCCAGTTATAATTTTACTTATAGGTGTTATATTTTACACCAAAAAAAATAGATCCACCCTGAGAGTTTTATTTGGCATAACTGCTACATTCCTGCTTATCTGCGCATTATCTATCATGATGAAGTCATTTAGTTGGAGTGATAAATTTTATTTCTTCCAGGGGGTTTACGCCACTTCCGTACTAATTTTCATAATAGCTTTATCCTACATTCCGCGTGCAATACCGACAGATTACAATAATATTGGCTTTGCGTTCTCATTGATGACACTTTCATTTATGTCTTTTTTTGTATATCAACCCTTACTCTCCTTCCCTGAGGCGTCTTTCAAGAGAATAGAGAATAAGATTAAATACATAAAAAACGAAAAAATCAAAGAGGCCAGTGATATTTCCAATGGAAATCTATCAAGCCTTATAAAATATATTGAAAATGTGAGAAATGATAATCATATAAAAAACTCTAGTCTTGCTATTTTTATTCCTAAGAATGTGATTCAGCACGAATTCACAAAAAGCAATGACAAAAGGAGAAATAATTTTTATACAATGAACATTTATGCTTCAACTGGCATCCAGATAATACGCGGAGTTATTGGTAATGAGAGGGCTTACGGATTTGCAAACTATAATGATGACTCAAGGCTCGTAAACTCTATTGATTATTCTGAGGCGTGTAGTTTTTATGATGTATCAGGTATAATCACTATCACAAGTTACATTAATCAAAAATACCATTACCATAAATGTTAAAAAAAGGGGGAGATATCTCCCCCTTTTTTTATACTAGCGCACCTGAATTTTTCCATGTCACCGCTGAACCATTACCGCCAACAGTACATACAGCTTCTTTATATCCTGTAGTTGCTGGGTTCAGATACTTGCAAACATCACCTGGCTTGTAGTTTCCTGCTGGGTAGTTTGACCCACTAATAAGGCCGGTTATCGCTGTTATCTTTGTTTTCGATGAGACAGCAGAAACATCGCCAACAGCATAACCACTACCTGTTTCAATCACTGGGCCTGATGGAGTATAGCTTGCGCTTCCGTAAAGGTCTCCAATAACCGTTGATGCGCATGCGGTTTTGACATAGGCGGCCAATTGGTTTCCGTTATAAACGGTTGTTCGCGTCATTAAGTGAGGGATCAGCACGTTAGCGCAATTAGCGTCGATATCAACTGAACTATAAAGGGTTGAAGTCGATTGGTTTGCAATTGAACTCGGGTCCTTGACTACACCCGTGATAATTACTTCAGAACTGCTAACCAACTTGATCCCATCTTTCCATGCCTTGTTAATAAGGTTTTCAGAAAGGATAGCGCCTCGTACCTGTGTTAATCGGATGCCCATATCAGGACAGTATTGTATCCCATTCTGATAAACAGGAAGGTCAAATCCACCCAAACTGTTGTCTGAAATAATTACACCGTCAGAGCTAGTGTTGCCAGCTGTTGAGGTGTTATCTATGTCTATAACAATTGCACCTGAGCCACCGATACGGAACATACTGTTAGCACTCATAATGCTGCCGCGGTGAAATGGTCCTTTGAAAAATTGATAACTGCCACCATCAACAACATTATTCATAATGGATACGTTTCCCGCATAATTATCAACATTATTGGTATTGGTAGTTGTTAATCTAATGCATACAGAGTTAAGAAGTGTTGGTTCAGAAGATGCTTCGACACCTCCACAAGAATGAAAGCGATTATGATTAATGATATGACCGCGAAATTGTTGATTTGGCACGCCATAAAGATCAACTCCGAAACGGCAGAACGTAAACATTGTATTTGTGACAGTTAAATTTCTGCCATGACCTTCTGCTCCTGTTTGCAAATACCAGAAAATACAATCATCTACAAATGAATCAATATCTGCAAGCGTACCTGTAGAAGGCTCAAAATTTACCCCTTTGCAAGTTGTGCCTTTACCAAACTCATTGGCAACTGCCGCTTCATAGCCTTCAAAAAGTAAGCCTTCTACCCTGCATCCATTTCCGGTAAATTTCATTAAGGTGATATTTGGAGCGCTAGCTTTTAATTTAGTCGTACTTTGTCCGTAGGCGTATCTATATGCCCCACGTATTTTTAATGAATTATTTGATATGATAAGTCCGCTAATTTTGTACGTTCCAGCTGGCACGTATACCTCACTCCCATCACTTAGAGAATCAAAAAAGTTTTGAAGTGCTGCTGTTGAGTCTTCTGTGCCGGTGGAGTCAACCCCTGGGATTGATGCGATACTTATCTCTTCATCAAGTCGCTCTTTAACGGTATAGGCGCGATAATGGCCGATTGCATTCTGAACAGTCGTTGCATTTCCATCTGAGTCCAGCGCGCCGATCATTCCCGCGCCCGCAGATGTAGCTAGCATTGCTCGCAGGCTCGCATCACCAATACCTACCCACGCGCCTACGCCAACCCCGCCGGAAGATGATGGCGTAGAGCCGGCATCCACATGCTTCGGCAGCGCGCCGTCCCAACGATAATATTCGCCGGTATCTTCGTCACGTAGCGCCTGGTTTGGCAGGGTGATATTAGCGCCGTCCTGGAAGGAGTCAATGAGGATCCATCCATACTGAGCAATAGCCTGTTGAGCCAGCCAGCGCAGCCCCTCGATGGTGTAATGCTCGTTACCAAACCGGTCAACATAGGTGTTAACCAATGAGGTAACGAACTCGTCAATTTTTCCCGCGTTAAACTTCAGATCGCGAGGGGATTCACTTGGGACAGGCAAATTGGTAGGTTGCGTAGCCATATTGATTCCATAAAAAAACCCGGCGCGGTGGCCGGGTTAGGTTGGTCGGGGACGGTTCTTATTGGTAGATGGCGTCGCTGTATTCCGCGACGGTCAGAGATACCGTGTTATCTGTGTTCGGTTTGATGCTGTTGACCGTCCATAGCTGACTGTCCAGCTCCTCCACTGTCGCAATGAGATAGCGCGACGGGAGCTGCACAGTGTCTCCGTTCCATATGTTGAGCTGAATGTTGGGGATAGCCGCGGTGAAGCCGTACTTCGTGTCGCTACGGGCGGTGGCTGGATAACGCAGAGTGGGATTGCCAAGACTGTCGGTTACCAAGACAAACATATCCCCGGAAAAGGTGATCGGTTCGCTGGTATCAAAGTCATTCCCGGTGCGGCCTGTTATGTAACCCTGCTGCTGGTTGCTGTCGTAGATGTCCGGCATCTGAATGACGCTGCCAACCTGGATAATGCCGTCTTCGAACACTTTGGCATTCATCTTCACCCTGGAGTAGATCAGGCGCTTGGTTTCGCGCAGAGCTCGCTCCCGGGCCTGATACTCATTACGGAAGCCGACGATCTCCAGCTTGTTCGGGTTCTCAGCTTCCTGCTCGACGATAGCGCCGTTCACCACGCGGTAGTTGATGTACGTCTTGTTGTTTGTTGTCGGGTGGACGTATGACACCTGCACGCCGTCATAACCGCCTGGCAGCGTGGACTCGTACGTTATTTTGTACTCGTCCGTCTTCATGTTGGCCCGGTTGAATACTGCAGCCGGGTAATCCACTTTCTGGTCACGGGTAAACGTCAGCACGCCGTCATCCCAGTACGCCACAACCGACGCCGCATTGCAGATCGCCTGCACGCGGTCGCCCAGCGAGTCGTTCTCGTCATCAAACGTGTAGTCGAAGTAACCCAGGCGCTCATCAGGCAGGCTTTCAGCAATCGAGTACAGGCCGTACAGGTCAATGCTGCTTACCGGCTGCTCACCCATGATGAGCCAGGTGTGCGCCACTGCATCAGCGAACAAGCGCGACGGACGCAGCGTGTAATCCACCGTCTGCGTGTCCAGGTCGTACGTGATGGTGTGCCGCGTCACCAGAGCGTTATATTTACGCTCTCGGCTGCCAAGGGCGTTCTCTGTCGCCCTCACCTTCACACGTACCAGCGTGTCGGTCGGGTGAACGACGTTTGTCCTGATATTGATGCTGTGGATCTCTTCGACCTTCAACAGGCTTGCATCACTGGAGTTATCTGTGCGCTGGAAGCTGACCGCGTACTTTCCGAATCCCCCGGAAGGTGTGATTTTGTCAGTGCGGTAGAACACCTCACTTGTGGAATCATGCGGGGTCGTCTGCCGGTATGTGAAAGTCTGCTGCGTACCTGGCACCTGGTTGTAATCGTCGTCGATTTTCCAGAGGACGACCTTCCAGTTAGTTTCCTTATTTCCGCCCAGGCTGGACTGTGTATGCAGCCAAAGCTGAGTTGACTCAACCGGGGAGAAGAACGGTCCGACGATCAGAGCCTCGTTGTCATTGAGAATGAACTTCGTGGTGTTGATGGTCGCTGTCGCAGGTATGTCCTGCGGTCCCTGCAGGTCGCTCATCGTAAACGTGTACCAGCGCACCGGGTTAACCACAGCGCCGTCGTTCGTTTCAACGGCGGAGATCAGGGTTCCGGAGAATGTCGCATCGGTAGTAACGCTGCCTGATGCAGTGCTGTATGTCACGTTGATGGTGAAGGTCACAGCGTGCGGCAGAACCAAGCCCATAAAATAGTCAAACTCAGCTTGTTTCACGATTTTCATCGCTATCTGGCCGCCGGAATACGTTCCGCTGACGACGGTATTTGCCGTCGCCGTCTCTATCGGAAAATCACCCGCTTCGTTCTGCCCTGGTACTTCCTGCCCGTCGACGTCATCGAACCCGTAGCCCTCAACGATCTGCGGAATAACTTCGCCTGGCTGGAAGAACTGGAATTCGGCACCAGCCAGTGAGCCGAGGCTTGATTCTGAGTAGCGCACAGACTCGTAATCGTATTTGCCGATCCCGATGCACATCCATTCCGTGACGTACTTCAGGCCGCCGTCGGTGGACGTCTGGTGCACGTATTCGAATACTGACTCCTGAATCAGATCCGGGAACGAACGAATCTGGCCGTATATGTCTGGCTTGGCCTTATACACACGCGCGGTGTTTGTCTGACCGGTCAGACTATTGTTTGGTGAGTCGACGGTATTTCCGCCGTTGTTTGCGATAGCTGGCTTCGGCGCCAGGAACGAAAACACCTGGCCCACCACTTTAAAGATCGGGCTCAGAATGTCGCCGACAATGCCCTTCGGCTGGTCGAATATCTGGATGTGGTCCAGTTCGCTAAGCTCAAACGACAGCTCGTCATCGTCGCCCAACTTCACGCCATTGCGGACGATCAGCAGGTCGCGGTGGAAAGTAGCGTCATTGGCCGCCAGCCAGTCATAAAAAAGGGTGCCGTTTGGCACCCTGCAACGCAGCTTAGGCGTTCCTGGAAAGTTCGATATCTCAACCAGCGCCATATTCAAAAAACTCCACTTTGGTGAATGCCCGCTGAATGACCAGCAACGAGTCCATGCGCACGCTTCCGTTCTCGCCGCGCGAGTGCAACGCCTGCCTGTTAACCACCAACCCAACGTGAGCTGGCTGCGCGCCGCGGTACCCTACGAATATCCCTCCCTCGACAGGTTTATCGACCTGGCGCCAGAAAACGACGTCACCCTGATAGCAGGTGAAGAAGTCAGCTCCGGCTTCGTAGTCCGGCGTCTGGTGCAGCTCAATGCCGAGAACGTGCCGGTAATACAGCACGCATAATCCCCAGCAATCCACCTTCTCGAACGAACAGGCCCGGTTAGCCCACGGCACGCCGATCATCCTGCTGATGAAATCAGAGGTACTGCAGGCCGGTATATTCCGTTGGGTCATAGAGCCTTCCGATGTTGTTGTTCAGCGGATTGGTTACGGAGAGAGTGACCGACGCGGCATCTGCATCGATATCCACCGTCTTGACGTAAAGCTGCCACGACTTTATCGGCACCGACACATCGCCGCTGTCGAAGATCTTCCTGGTGGCCGTGATGGCCGTCAGCCGGGCTGCGCCCTTCCACTGCTTCATCAGCGCTTTGATATCCGACGACAGCCGCCCTAACTTCACGGTCGCGTCAATCACCGGCGTGCCGCTCTGCTGGCTCTCTTCAATTTCAAAGCGCGCTGGCGTGTACGTCTGGCCGCCAAGCGTCTTCGGGAAGAACTGCTTGTCGACCAGGCGGACATAGCCAAAGGTTGGATGGTAGAACGTGATGGTGTCGTACAGTCCGCGCGTCGGGCGCTGCTGCTTATACTCCCTGAAGCTAGGCATTACGGCACCCTCGGTAGTGATTCCGGATCGCGACCGTCCGGATAACCCGTAACAACGATATCCAGCCATGAATCCCACGGCGGCGGCAGCTCAACAATGATGTCGTCAAATTCGTCGTCGGCGTTGTAGAGGTGGTTCGCAATAACGGTCCCCGTCCAGGTCACCACACCGCCGTCGATACTGGTTTGCACCGGCATTTGTGTGAAGTGAAGCTCCTGCAATTGCAGGCCACTGCCGCCCAGATTGATATTCATCCGGAACCAGTTCAGGCCCCGGTTGAGATAGTTCGGGCTGCGTAGCCACTGCTGAAATGCTCGCTCCTCAGCCAGAGTGAAGATCCACGTCAGCGACCAGGTCACTTTCAGGTCGTCGGTTTGATTCTCGAAGATAGCCGGGCCGACCGCCGGTTGGTCAGTCTGGAACCCGGTATCGAGAGTCATGTTTTTGCTGGCCTTCTGCGCCAGCGGCAGCCAGTCTGGGTAATCGATGATTGGCATCAGCCCTGCCCCCTTGGCGTGCGCTTAACGTTCAAGTTGCTGGTGATGGCCTGACTTGCTGGCCCGCCGTTATTCATGTCAGCTATGAATGCATCGATAGTCCATGTGCCGTCACTGCCCTGCGTAGCCTGTGCATCGACCGACGCGGAAGAGTAATTGTTGATATTCAAAATCACCCCTCCACCGCCTCCGGCAGTCATTTCCTTATTGCTGATCACCTTGCCGTTGTCGCCCGGTATCATGTACTGCTTACCGGTACTGGCCTGGTAAATCTCCGGCTTCCCTCGCTCACCGACCTGATACATACTTCCTGCTGACACAGGTCCGCCATTGTACCTGGCGCCAGCCAAAGCCAGCCCCTGAGCAAGCCCAACGGTAGATGCAATACCAGCCATCGCAGGTGCTGAGTTAGCGCCAAAGGATGCCAGGCTGGCTAGCGCTGCGGCAGGAGCCCATGCAGTCGCCGTCGTGGTCGCCATGCCGACAGACGCAGCGGTAGAAGCCGCGCCCAATGTCTGACCGATAATGAAGTTTTTGAGAGCCTCAACCCCAACCTGGACTAGCGCATTGACCACGCTGTTCAGCATCGTATTCCCGAGTGAACGCATAGCATCCTGCGCTGACATCGTTCCGGTGATCAGTCCAGTTATGACGTTTGATGCATTCCCGCCAAAGGCATCCACGGCACTCGTTAGCATGCCGAAGCCGATATTCATTTGGCTTAATTCTTGCCACTGAGCCTCAAGTCTTTTTTGGCGATATTGCTCCTCAATGCTAGCCCTTACAGCCTCTACCTCAGCTATTTTCTGAGGGTAGAGCGTTGCGTACTGGTTGAGTTGCTCCATCTGCTGCTGAAATTGGCTTTCAACGCCAGCCACAGGAGAAGCTTGGCTTTGTAGGCTGCTGAAGTTGGACTGCGCAGCCTGCTTATCTCTCTCTGCCTGGGCTTGCTTTTTCAATGCTTCAGCGGTATCCAAAGCCTGTGCTTTGTAATCTCTTGCCTTCTGTCGCTGTTCATCCGTTGCATCGGCACCAAGAGACATCTCTGCCCTTAGCAGTTGCTGCTCACGTGTTAATTCACTGGTTGAAGCTGCTGCAAGGACAGATTCTTGCCTCATGGCTTCCAGCTTTTCGTTTATCGACTCCTGCGCTTTGGCATATTGCTCAGCCTCTTTCTGGGCTGCAGACTTGCCACCATTCGCTTTAGAACCACCTGAAGTGGCAGTGGCTTTTATTTCGATAGGTTTAGTGTTTGCTGCTGTTTTCTGAACCGCATCCCAACCGGCGCGAGAGGCCTTCTCCCACGCTTCAGCTGTAAGTTTTGCGGATTTCTCCTCGTTCTCTTTCTGCCAGTCACCAAAGCCAAGCCAACTCCATGTTCTCGCTCGCCTGGCGTACATTTCGGCCTCAGATCGGAGATCTGCTATTTGCTGACTGGCGGTAGCGGCCTGGCCGGTAAGTCTGCCAATAGCAACAGCAAGAGAATCGATAACCAGAACCATCCCGTTACTGGCGCCTGTAGCCTGGTTAACATTATCAACCATGGTCAGGAATGAGTTGGTAAGCGCGGTATTGGCCTGAGAAAGCGTACGCGGGAGCTTTTCGAACTCAGCGTTAACCGATCCTGTCTGTTTCTGAATGGCGTTGAGCGCGTCTTCTGCCGTCAACTTTCCGTCCAGCATCAGCTGACGCAGTTCACCGATACTTACGCCCATCCCCGCGGCAATCTGGCGCGCCAGTTCCGGCATTTGCTCAAGGATGGAGTTGAATTCCTCAGCCCGGACAGTGCCGGATGAAATTGACTGACCGAACTGACGAAGAGCATTCGCCATTTCTTCTGTCGATGATCCGCCAATGCGACCTATTTTCTGAAGTGTTTCGGTGAGTTGGATGATCTGGCCGTTGGTCGCACCGGTATCGCGCAACGCCGTGCTGAGAGTCTCCCACAGCTTAGCGGTGTCCTGTAGAGAACCGCCCGTTGCCGAACTGATACGCATCAGGTTCTGCATTGTCTGCGAAGCGGCCGCAGCGCTGCCTGTCAGGCGTTCAATGCGTGCATTGAGCTGACTCATGTTGTCAGCAGCTACGAGGAATGCCTTTCCCCAGTCAACAACGAGTGAAGCTGCAATAGCCCCGGCCACGCGGTTGATATTGGTCTGCAGCTCATCCATCTTTTTGGCTGCTGTTGTGGCAGAGTTGCCGATTGAGTCGAGTGACTTATTGGCCTTTCCCTGCGCCTTCAGCAAGCCAGAAACATCGGCCTCGATGTCGTAATAAATCTCGCCTGCTTTTTCAGACATCACTTTTCTCCGGGCATAAAAAAACCCACCGAGAGGTGGGTTAGTTATTCGTGTCGTTTATTGGCATCGTTCGGTATAGTCTGGCAGTGGCGGCGTTTCGCGCGAACTCAGGAAATGTTTTCCAAGCGTGTAATCGACGCCTTTCGAGAACATACCTTTCGATTTCATGTTCAGCTCAACGAAGAATGGGTGAAACCCTGCATAGGCCCCAAAACCGTTCTTGCCGTTAATTTCCCCGCAAACTATAGCAAAGACACGGCCCTCGTCAGCATCCATCATTTTTGCAACTTTCACGTTGCGGAATTGTGCGCTGGCCGGATCTTTAAGATTTGCAGCAACTTCAGATTTCGCTAAAGATATTGCCTTTTCCTCGCCGGGCTTACAGCCAGCCAGAACCAGCGGAATAGCTAAAGCCAAAAGTATTTTTTTCACTCTTATCCCCTGAGTTTTATTGTCGAGCCATATTACGCCCGGTCAGGCGATTAAGGTACATCCATTATTAACTCAGGCCGCATTCTTTGCTGATTTTTCGCGCTCAATCATTTCCTGCCAGCGGCGATCGTCATCGTCCATAACAGCGTCGTACTCTTCCCTGGTGAAGCCTTTCTGGTCAGGGTATTTGGCGTTAAGCATCATGGCGAATTCGGTCATGGTAAGGTTTTCAGCCTCTTCCCTGCTGATCCCGAAATGGTTGCGCGCCGCCATGATGTATTCAGTCGCATGAAACTCCGGCGTCGTTTCCTTGCTTTCGTGCTTCTGCAGTTTACGAACCTTCGCCCGGCCGATTATGCCATGCATGATCAGTGACTGAGATATCAGAATCAGGTTCTCCGGCGGAAGCGCTCCTCGGTGCCATACGAATGTGCGCCTGCCAGTGCGGGAAGGCTCATGCCATCCTGTCAGTTCTGAAACATCCTCGTCACAGCATGACTGAATGACGTTAATAGCCGAGAGCAATGCCTCACGCACAAAAGCTGCTGAACCTGCTGCATCCAACGCCCATCGCGGTAGAGAAACATCACCGAAATAATGGGCGTAGAACTTACGTTGATGCTCAGGTATAGCACTGTGAATCTCTCGCGCCGCCTCAAGCATCTTTGCCACATCGTCATTGAACAGCGCATAGAAAGTGCGGACGATATGCTCTGGCTCGCCGATCCGCGTCATGTTACGGAACGATGGCCGGAAGAAGTATTCATGGCCGCCAGCACCAATCAGGCACTCGCCAATTTCCTTTAAAGGGGTCATATCATTCTCCATAACCAGTATCAAGGGCAGCACGCCGCCCTTTGTAGTGATTACGGCGCAGCAGTCACGGTCACAGCACAGGTGTCGGTGAAATCACCGTCAGCAGTGGTAGCCGTAATAGTCGCGGTTCCGGCGGAGACAGCCGTTACCAGGCCGGTTGAGCTGACTGTTGCGATAGATGCCGCAGAAGTTGTCCAGGTAATCGCCTTGTTAGTCGCATCGGTTGGCTGAACCGCGCCGCTGAGTTGCTGGGTTGCGCCAACGACCAGGGAAGCAGTTGCAGGGGTAACTTCGACGCCAGTGGCCGCGATGGAATCAGCGACTTCAAACACAACGGTGTCGGCGTCATATACCTTCCACTCGCCGGAGAACGTGGAGATATCGTTGGTTCCGAAATCACCAGACCATGACGTTGTGTTCATGTAACCCTGGATGTAAGTACCGGCGTTCTCACCAGCGAAGTCGAAACGCACCCACAGGTTAGGCTGACGGCCTGCCTGAACTTCGTCAAAGATGTACTTCGACAGACGCCACGCGCCGATCTCGTTATCTTTATCAGATTTGCGGAACTCCCCTTCACCGGAGATCGTCAGATCCATGTTGTTGACCAGGTTCTCCACCAGCCCTTTAGCATCATCAGCTTCGGAGTTAATGGTGTTCATCGAATAGTCGATACCCTTGGTCGTCATAGCGCCGAGACGCTTCCACTCAGAAAGCGCTGGCACTGCGTCGGGGCAGCCAAAGGCCATGCGTAGCACAGCTACTTTCCCGATCAGCTTGCCAAAATCATTAGCACAGCCTTGCATGTGTACCTCTCAAATAAAAAAGGCCGCCGGATGGCAGCCTGATGGGTTGGTGATTGGGTTATTCGCCGTAAACGCACATGAACTGGAGTCTGAAAACCAGGCGGCCCTCTTCGGTCAGGATAGGTGCAGGCATATTGCCGAGGTTTTGAATCAGGCCAAGGCATTCGTCTGTAATGTCGTTCTGTTCGACATAATTGATGATTTCCTGAGCCTTCTCAGCAGCTGCTCGGCGCTTGTCCTTGGCTGAGATGACATCCACCATCACGTAGTGGTCAGATCCGAGGTCATTTCGGATGTCGGTACCGCCGTTAGGCCGGAACACGATGAATGCGTCGGTTAACTTGGTTGTGTCGTCCCATGCCAGCATCTGAACAATGAAGCCAGTGGTAAGCCCGGCATCAACGAAGTAGTTACGCACGCGCTCATACATAGGAGGTGTCATTTTGAAAGTTCCCTGAGTATTGCCGCTTGCATCTGGTTTCTGGTCTCATTCATGCCAAGAGTAAGAAATTCCTTTTTGGCTGTAGCTCTGCGGAATGTTTGCGGGACGTCTGGATCGTGGACATAAACAGCGTAGTTTGCTGAATAGCCAACCCTGCCAGTCACGACAACGCCTCTAACCTCAACCTCGCGATACTGGCTGTTAATTAAGGTTGAAATGTTTATCGGGGTGTAAAGTGCTGCCCGATCTGCTCCGATAATCAACGCCGCATGCATGCCCCTGACAAGCTTCCGCCTCTGAACATCCTTCATGATGCGATCAAGGTTTCTCTTTGACTCCTTAATCCCTTTGGCTTTGATGCCCATGGCTTTCTCCAGGCAATAAAAAAGGCCGCCGTGGCGACCTGTTCAGAGACTTTTTGCTATCCGCTCAATCTCATCAACGTTCTCAATGAGCTTTCTCACCTCGGATGGAAGCTGATCGCGGGGTGTATGCTTAATCTGTTTGGACTTCTTCTCAGGAACCGGCACAGCGACATAAACAGAAATAGCCACTGCCAGCGCTGAGATAGACATGGTGATTAGGTCGATATCCATAAAGCCTCCCGGAATCATATGCCAGTCAGTATCGCATAATCATCCGCCAGGCGCTCGAACGTATCAGCGTAACGGATAACCTGCCGCACCTCGTCGGCACCGGCCACAACCGGGTCGGCTTCGGTTGACACGCCAATCAGCAGGTAATCACCTGCGGACGCGAGAGCGAACCCTGTCCAGACGGTATTCTTCACGACGATTTCAGCGCCCAGGCTGGCTAACTTCTTGCTGAGCCCACCCTCGTAATCACAGAGGATTTGTTCAGGTTCGGCATAGCCAAGCGGGTCGCCGTATTCGTCATTGCCTTCCAGCTTGCGCCAGATGGTGGCTGTCGCGGTGTAACTCCACGAAGCAATACTCGACATCAGCCCTCCTTCCAGCGCAGCACTTTAGCGCCAGTTGCCCGGATGCGAGCACAGTTGATATGCCACTCACCGTCAGATTTAACGTAGCCGGTAGTCTCCCGCCCGGTGTCGGTCATCACCCAGACGCAGACGAATGAACGCGGCAGCCCGTGCTTAACTGATTTGTACGTCATCATTTATCCCCGCACATGCAGCCGCCTTTTCCTATCCAGATACCAGCGAATGCCGGGGCGGCGGTAGGGTCTGCAGGAATAAGGGCAGTGGCGCAGCCGTACTTATCCAGCCCGCGTAAGAGGTTAACCGAGGCCTTCCAGCGATCGGTAAACGACTGGTACCGGAACGAGCGCGACGCACCACTCGGCGCCGTCTGGCTTGAGATATATTTATCACCCTGACCGAGCCCCATAAGCGCCAGCAGATAGAGCTGAATCAGCAGCGCGGTCGATGTAGGATAATGCGCATCGAGACACTCCTGAATGCTGTTGGCCTGGTCGACGAGAGCCTGAAGAACAAAATCGGGAATGGTAATTCCCTGGCTCTCCAGATACTCCTTCGCCTGTTCGAGAGTTACCATTATCGACTCCGTGAAATACCCCGCCGGAGCGGGGCATAAAAAAACCGCCTTAGCGGCGGCTGTTATTCAGCAGGGAAAAGCTTTTCGAGTTCGCCATCCGGCAAAAGCTCGCTGAGTTTTTCAGCGCCCAGGTTGCCTTTGAACTCAATACCCAACTCAGTAAGGCGGCCCTGAATGATCTCTTTGCGAGATTTTTCACCGGTACCGGCATCAGGTGTTGCAGGTTTCAGCTCGCCACCAGCCTCGCCCTTCATCAGCCGGACGTTAGACTTCAGCGCCGGGTGAAGATCTTTCAACTCCACCACGTCGCCAACCTTTACGCCGAACCATGGGCGCACAACTTCGTATTTAGCCATGCTGTTTCCTTACGCCAGGTTAGCGCCGTAGACAACGCCAGACAGGCCCTGATCGTCTGCAGTAATTTGCAGGCCTTCAGCAGACATGATCTGGAAGTTGTAGTTAACGTTAGGCAGTGGGCGCGGCAGTGGCACAACGCCAACAGCCATACCCACCAGTGGGGAGATCACGTCACGACGACGAACGTACGCGATAAACTCGTTACCGGTCAGCGCGAAGCTCATGCGGATTTCTTTCACCGGTGCGAATGGCAGAACAGCCTGCAGGAGAGTGCCGCTCACCACACCATTAACTACGTATGGCTGAGCCATATTTGCCCAGATCTCAGGGGAAACCCACATCACATCATACTGAGCTACTTTGTTGGTGCGTGCGGTGGTACCGAATGCTCCTTTACCAAAGAACTCAAAATATTGAGTCGTGGTTGCGCTGGTCAGGTCGATGTTCGCACCACCAGCACCAGAACCGAGGTTAATCTTCTTGGTGTTGCGGTGGTTCTTGATGCCCTGCGCCGGGTAGGACTGAACCTGAATTTTTGAATCGCCGTTCAGGTAGTAGTTGACGCGCTTCTGGTTGAACTTGCGCATCTTCGCCATCTGCGAATCCAGAACCAGATCAATGCCTACAGAGTTAAGGCCAGCAGCATGACGCCAGTTAACACCGTAGCCAGCAGTGAACACCGGAATCGGGTCGCCATCGCTCGCGTAGTCAGTGTGGTCGAAGGAGAATGGCGCCTGACCATCGATGCTTACTGACACGTCGTCAGCGATGTCGCCGACCACGTTATACAGCTTGGCGGTTTTACCAACCGGCAGCACGGTCTGAACGCCGATCAGGTCGTTTACGATTTCCATGCCAACTTCCTGATCCCGCAGCTGCAGCACCTGGTTGTCAATCTCAGCCCAGAAGTCACGGGAGAAACCGCCAACAGCGTTACAAGCCAGCATGTCAGGCGTCATCATTGCGCGGTTAGCTGCAATGATGGAATCGTTCTGTAGGTTCCACATGTTGCGGTTTGCCCACAGCTCACTCCAGTGCCCGCCGAGGCGGGAGTTAGTCGCCAGCGTCTCTTTAGAGAAGTACATATGTGTTTGTCCTTTTGTTACGCGCCAGCTGCGGCGACAGTGCCAACGCGCATACGCACGCGAATGAAGTCAGTGGTGCTGGCCGCGATGGTGTATTCATCCTGGCTGTAGCCGATCACTGAATCAGTGTCGGATGTGGCAAGGGTAAACTGACCGGCAGTTCCCAGCTTGATCGGGCTGTCTTTTTTATACGCACCAGGCAGGCAGCGCAGCGCCAGCTCACGACCTTCTTCGACGTAGTTACCTACTGCCGAATCCCCGGCAGGGATTTCTTCGGTGATTGTCAGGCCCTGGTGATAACCGACATCGATGATGTACAGGCGGCCGGTTAGCGCGGTGGCCTGAGCGAATTTATCGGATGAGTTGATGGTTGCGGCGGTGCCAGGAAGCAACCCGGCGGCCGTTGTGCGGGTTTCGGTCTTGTACAGAGACTGACCGTCGATATTAACGCGACGATAACGTGGCATTATTCCGGCTCCTTACTTGAAGTGTTCGTCTGCGGCTGGTGCGCCGGTTTCTTTGTGCTGCTGAGCATTGTTGGTGCCCAGCGGCGCAGCTTCGCCCAGCGACTTGAACATCGCGTCCAGAGCTTCGCCTGACAGAGCGTTCGCGACGATATCGCCATGGACCTTCGCAACCGCTTCGCGCTTTGCTTTCTCTTCGGCACGGGAGTTCGCGGTAAGGGTTTCCGCGAGTTGCTTCTGATTGGCCTGCAGCGCATCAACCTTTTCCGCGAGAGGCTTAATAGCCGCTTCAGTATTGGTCGCAACAGCCTGGCCGATCATGCTGCCGATTTGTTCCAGTTCTTCTTTGGTTAAAGGCATGTCGCCCTCCGTTTTGTGGTTTGGTGCAGGCTGTTCCTGCGGTGTGAATAGAGCTTTGAATTTGTTAGCGACGACTGCCACCCACGACTCCTGGCGCGCTACTGCGGTTCCGGTATCGTCGATTGTGATCTTCCCGCCATCAGCGGAATAACCGTAAACCTGAGCATCACCGCCATTTCGCACGATGACCACCTGCGAGTCAGTGAAGTCAGCAACCCAGGCATATTCATCCGTGCCCGGCGCAAACTTGGCTTTGGCTGCCCGATCGAGACGCTGCTCGCGCTCCCGGTAGGATTCACCCACCAGCGCGCCGGAGTTCGCTTTAAGCGGCTGCGCCAGATCGGCGTTTACCATCAGGCCAACGCCCTGCTCAGGGGTGGCGGCTCCGACTTCGTGCAGTAGGATCGCGTCGTGGTCCATGCTGTGAATCTTCGCCACCCACTCGGCACCCGTAGCTCTCTGTTGTTCGTTAGGCTCAAGCTGGTCGAGGAAAGCGGCGACACTGGTATGAATCGGCGGAACGTCATCGCCGCGCTCGATGGCTGCGACGCGCTCAAGTAGTTCTCGGCCACCTTCAGACTCACCGGCGCGGGCAACATCAACCCACTTTTCGAGGTAGATACGATTACCGGACTTCTTAACGTTGCGGTTCCACGCGCCGATATGGCCTGCGTTAATCCCCTCCGGGGAGAAAGCAGACACGAACTGACCATTAACCTGAGGGTGGCCCAGCGGCGCCAGGGTACCTTCCAGCCCCTTATAGTGGGCGTCGATTTGCTCTTGCGTGTACAAGCCGCCATTCATGACGACGTTAGCTGGAAGTGTGTAGCTCGGCAGCACCAGGTGCTCACGCCCGTTGTATGTTTCGCGCCGGATAGACTGGCTGTTCACCTTTGTGGTGATGTTGACCTGAATATGCTCACCATGTTTCGGTGCCTGGATTGGACGCTGTGCTTCGTGGTTTACCTGGAATTTCATGAGTTATTTCTCCGCCCAGGCGTAACCGCTCGCCTGCATCGATTTATATTCCTGTTTGAGTTTCGTGATGGTGTCCGGGTATTCCGGCTTGCCGTCCGCATCCACCAGCACCGACTGCTGGCTGCATTTGCAGTTGATGGAGTTGCCATCTTTGCTGTACCAGTCACGCACCTCTTCGTTGGTGTAGAGGTGGGCATGGCGCACTGCGTGGGTATGTCGCGTTGTCGGCGACAGAGCTGAGATGTGAACCAGCAGCGTTTTAAGGCCGAACAGGTCATTCGCCTCTTGGTCTTCATCCCACTTGGCCCGGCGCAGCGCGGTAGTCACTTCAGTGCGTGCTATCCGGTTAGCCCGGCGTTTCTCGATGCCGGTCTGGTCTGTCAGGTTGCGGGCAATGTCCAGAGGATTGAGCCCGCGCCCAACACCATCAGTAAGAACACGCGCCATGTCGCGCTTAACGTCAGCCGTCAGCCCCTTCATTTCCTCAAATACACGCGCATGCACCAGCGCCATGCGTTTCTGATACTGGTCGCTTGCGAGGATGGAGGCCAGCGACTCACGCCCGGCTGCGTACACCGGGGATTGCTGACTGAGGTTGTAGAACGACTGCCCGGTCCCTTTTTCCGAAGCCAGATCGATGTACTCGTAAAACCACAGGTCGTAATCGCCACCTTCAAGCAGTACCTGATCAACCAGGTAACTGGCATCGTTCAGGATGATGGAGAGTAGCATTGGGTTTAGCTGGTATTCGTATCTGGCGTTTACTGCGAGGGAGGAAGGTATTTTGTTGAGTGCTGATTTGTACGCCTTGCCAATCTTATTCATCCGCCTGGCGAAGTCTTTCATTGCCCGGCGTTCCAGCGCATCGGCTCCGGTCGGATCCTGATAGTTACGCGGCAGAATCGGTGGCTTCGTCTTCTTCGTCGCCATCCTCTTCTCCTAATGGAAATTCATCGACGTTTTCATAACCGGCAGCAGTGCGAATTTCTTCACGACTAAAGGCTGGTTTTTCTCCGCTCCCCTGGAACGTCTGGTTAATCTCTGCCATGGTTTTGGCATTTGCGAGTTTCTCAGTTCCAGTCTGTTCGTTGAGGTCATCCCAGATAACCGTCTTCTCGCTGACTGCATCAATAATTTTCAGGTCGATGAGCTTGTCACTGAAGTCTTCAATTTCGAATGACAGGTCACCGCGCCGTGACTGGCAGCGCGCGTTGAAATATTTCTGATCCTCGGTGCTTGCCCTTTCACCCGTCTGCATCCCAACCAGAACCTTCACAGGGATATCAACAGATGCAGCGAAGGTTTGCAGGTTGACGTTATAGGTCGCTGACGGATCCGCTACAGCTGTGACCAGTGGTGTGACTGTAGCCCCTTGGGTTGTCATCAGAACATCGTTACCACGGTTCATTTCCCCGGCAACTTCGTTAAACTTATCCTGCAACTCGTCCATGCTCACGCCATAAAGTGACGCGAGATTGTTGAAATCGATTTCCTTCTCAAAGTTGACATTAAGCTGCCGCGCGGCGTTCTTTAGGAATGACTCACCAGAACCACCCTCGACCTTCTCAAGGCTGACGCAGGCGTTATAGCCAGGCTCAAGGAAGCCAATAGCATCATTAGAATAGTCACCAAGGATAAAGACGCGATCGGGATGTACGAAGCGCTGATTAGTTCCACCGCTTGGAAGGCTCTCAACATATTTCCACTGCTTTGGCTGCCCGTAGCCTGCCGATTTCTGGTCAGTTACCCACTCGCTGACTGTTAATGACCCAGCCCATGCGATCGTAACCTTTTTTAGTGACTTGCCACGAACAACAGGCTGATCCCATGTTCTGGAATCATTGATATGCAGCAGGATACCCGCATAACGTCCGACCTGTCGGCGGCGGTCTGCTTCAGCAAAAGCCCGCCAAAGGCGCTTTGTGAAAACCTTTTTGGTGTTCTTCTCCCAGGCAGTTTCATCCTTACTCTCGTCGGCATCATCACCCTCGATGATTTCCGGGTTGGTCTGCCAGCACTTGCCCACCAGCTTCTCTACTGCGCCGTGGGCTATTCCACCGCGACGATACAGTGCGTAGAGGTTTTCGTAAGTGACCTGCTCAGGGAATCCATACTCGCACCATGCGGAATGGCGCTTATTGTCCAGCCCCATTGTAGGCGCCAACAGCCCCATACGGGCACGGGCCATCCGCGCATCGTTCAACGCATGGTTGACGGCGAGAGTTAATTTGTCAGTCATGGTTTGTCCGTTGGTGGATTTAAGGCATAAAAAAAGGCCGCTTTGGCGACCTTGTGGCTATTTAAAAAGCTAAACTCTGTTGAACGAAATAAACATAATCTGCTCAGGCTTAACGCCATAATCACTTGCCAACTTCTGAGTGCACTCAATTAAGACAGTTGATGCAGATTTCGAAGAGCTTGCACCATAAATTTCGAAGTTTTCAAATACTCCGCCGTTGGTGTGGTAAATCTTATATGACATAAACCAATCATTCATAATATCTACTCCCTTACAGAATTGAGTAGATATTATCGGCAAGTGCATATGTTTCTTTAAATTATCTCAACCTTTTCGGGATCATCATCCCGGCCATCTGGCCCTTACGTTTAATGTGTCCGTCGAGGCTGTAGCGAATACCGTCCCAGCAGTGTTCGTAACCGTCTGCCAGTTTAGGCAATACCTCGCCGGTGATGCGGTCCGTTTTGTAGGACCACATGCGGGCCTCTCTCGCCACATTCTTGCAGCGAGGATGGATAATGATTTCGTCAAAGCCGCGAAGATGCGCGATACCGTCCTCAACACTCCCCTGCCATTTCTCGGCAGCCGAGATGTTGAAGCCCTGGCGCTTGAGATAGCTGATAGTCTCGGGTCGGGCGGAGTCGGCCTTGATGGGCCAGTCACGCGATCCGGGGATTGTGTCGTATAGCTCTGGCATATGGTCGAGCTCTGTCTGCTGACCGTATGCCTCGTATTCGATGTACAGCCGGTTGTGCAGGATGAACGAGCGCACCAGCGTGTTAGGGTCTTTGGCGAAACCGAAGTCAGCACCGAAGAAAAGGCGATCGGCCTCTTTCCATAGCTGGTCCGAGAACTCAGCGATCCGGTATTTACCGGCCAGCACCTGCTTATCAGAGTTTTCGAGGTAAGCACCTTCCCAAACCCACGCGTATGTTGCCGGGTCAAGGCGGCGCTGATCGTTCTGTCGCTCACCTTCCAGCACGTCGGGGAACCATGGATTATCCGTGTAGTTCATCTCAACGGTGATACAGTCGTCGCCAGCCTCTTTACGGAAACGCTTATCCGTGGCGCTGCCGTCGCGCTCCGGGTTCCATGTCACCCAAATCTCTGAACCTTCCTCACGAACGGTCGGGCTCAGCTTCTGCCAGGCTATTTCGCTGACTGATTCAGCCTCATCAACCCAACAGAGCAAGATGCGCGCTTTCGACTTGATGCTGTCGAGGTTATGCCGCAGACCGCAGAACACGTAGTTAACGCTCTTGTCGATGGTGCGGATGTACTTCTCGCCGATATCAAAGTTGGAAGCCAGCCAGGGAACAGACAGGATAGCCTGTTTCACCTCCTGCATACTCGACTCTTCCAGTGAGTTCATGAATTCACGCGCACAGAGCACCACGCCGCTTTCACCGTTCATCATCGACTGATACGCCTTTACGGCTGTCATCAGCGCAAAAGTGCGCGTCTTGGCACTACCACGCCCACCATGCGAGCACCGGTAACGCTTATTCTCGGCGATGAACAGTGGCGCAAGCTTCGCTGGGATCGGCAGTTGAACGGCGTTACTCATGCTTTGGCTCAACAGGCAGTAGCTGGATGATTGTCGGCTGCGGAGTCATGCTGCCATCAGGGCTTGTATGCTCGACTTTCTGGCGATTTGTGTAGGCATCGCCCATTTCTTTGGCGGCCTGCTCGATAAGCTGCGAGGTCATGCCGTAGTTCTTCATCTTTTCAGCATTGGTCGCCATTCGGTCGAGAACGCGTAACCGGTACGCTTTGTTCGCGATCGGGATGTCGGCGATCTCATTCTGGAATCGTTTACGGGTGGCGTTGAACAGGTCAATCCACTTCTGGCTCAACTTGGCCGCCATTGCATTGCCTGGCGTATATTGCGACACCTGCTGCCGTGAGACATCGATGCCGTATTCAGCCTTTACAAGCTCAATGACTTTTACCGGGGTCTCGTAGCAGGCGAGCGACTGAACGATGAAGGCTTTAACCTCTGTCGATAATGCTGCCACAGGCTACCTCCATGACAATACTGAATAAAGCGTTACGCCAGCTTCAACATGCACGTCCCGCATGACCTGGCTATATCGATGTGAGCCACTTCTGCTGGCGCATTGGCAGCATCAACGAGCTCCTGCACTTCTTTGCTGGCACCGTATCGACGTACGACACCAATGAATTCTTCGACGTCGTGGTCGCGCAGTGTAAGCACTGGCTGCCCGGTCTCTTTGTTGAACTTAGGCGCGCCGAAATCATCGGTGGCCTGGGCGATATGGTAAAGCTCGTGCTCTACAAGCGCGCAGAACTCGAGGTCACTGCATTGCGAGCAGTAGTCAGCCGCCAGGGTGATGATGAACTTCGGTATTCGCCCGAACCATTCATGCATCTGCTGTTCCATTCTGGCTTTCTGCCAACCACCGGCGCGTAGCATTACCTGCTCGGCCTGCCCGAGGACATGTCGCCCTTTCTTCGCAAACGAATCGGACGCCCACATGAAGCAGAGGTCAGCCTCTAACAGGTGTTCATGGTCAGGGTTATGGATGCTGCCGGTATCACTGAGGATTTGGCGGCTTACCCACTCATGCACTTCATTGGCGGGAATGAGCCTGGTGTATGGCTGCCAGTTGTCGGAGGCGATGAAGTTAACTGGCGGGTAAGGCCTGCGCTCGTCATCGTTAGCCATGGGTTACTCCGTTATCTCTTTACAGGCTCCGCCTTCACCTTCTGGCTGATTCCATACTTAACGATGAAATCACCCACCTTTTGGTAATCAGGCTCGCAACGCATCATCAGGCATAACACCGTCAGCGTCCTTAGGTAGACAGGAACCCACCACCTGCTTTTGATTTCAACTGACAGTCTGCACATCGCCATTGGTTTCTTCCTCGGTAGGAACTGGCGTGAACTCCACACGCTTTACATCAGCAGGAGCGAAGTACAACCACTGTCCCGTTTCCGTTGCCAGCGGCACAAAGCCGTTAACCAGCTCAGGCTGACGTCGTGACATCTTGCCAGTGAAGGTTTCGCCTGTTTGGGTGGTTAGCGTGATTTGGTAGATGTCGGACATGATTACCTCTTTGCCTTGTCGCAGCTGTTGCCCTGCTTCTCAGAAGTGCTTAGCCACTTACGGCTTACCCGTCAGCAAGATGTGATCACCATCCTTGCGGGGTTACACAGATCATTATCGAAGCCCCTCAGTGAAGAGCTTCTGTAATGGCTACTTCGCCGACGAAATTCTGCGTTGGCTAACCTGCTTTCGCTTCCATCAGCGTGACCATGTCAGGATCCATCTGGCTGACGATCCGCTCACGAGCGCAATTGAGCAATTTCTTGCGACCGCCTACTCCCCACTTATTCATCGCCCGGGCGCAGGCGCTGACCTCTTTGGTCTCATTGGCGATCAGAAGGTCAAGCCGATTGAGGCGAGACATATTGGTGATGCCGCTGAGTACCGCTTCCCGGAAGGTGTTGTATACCCGGATTTCAAATTTAGGACTAAGCCAGGCCGCATATCGAATCGCGAGCAACTCGAGGCCCCAAACGCCTGATTCAGTGCCGCCCTTAACTACCCGAGTCGAAGCTATTTTCGTAGCTTCGGTCAGTTCGTCAGCAAAGCGTCTGATCTGTGCGCTTTTGATGAAGTTACTTGGACGCTGTGATTCAGTGGCCTCCCCATTGGAGACCGCTGCTGCATGCAGGTCGTTGAGGTTATAACGGCCATCGTCATCTACTCGAACGGATACGCCGTTTACTGCAACTGTTGGGTATGTCATTGCGATTTACCTTTTAGAAAGTGAGCCTGTCTCACAGAAAAGCCGCCCGAGAGAGGTCGCCACCTATAACGGCTTTTCTCAGGCTCGCTTACTGAAAGGCTCTCGTTGATGTGCGCGTGAGATGCGCATGAAAAAGCCCCGCTATTGCGAGGCTTGGTTATTCATGTGGTAACGGATGCATGACCCCGGCATTGCAGTGTGGAATGCGTAGGCGGTCTTTCGCCATACGAATACATGCTCACCTCCGTATTATTTCAGGCACTGAGTCCGAACGTATTCCTGCAGGCCGGTCAGTTGCTTTGTGACGGCGGCGATCCCGTCTCTGAGACGCCAATAATTGAGTTCAGCATCTGCTGTAAGTCGAGGGCTTGAGCCATCAACCAGGCCGGAGGCTCCGGTGGTTTCGTCTCTGGAGCAGGTGGCGGCGATTTGCAGCCGACGCTTACCAGCGACAACATCAGCACGAAGCCTGTCATTCTCAGTTTGCGCATCAGCTAACTCCTTCGTGTATTTGGCATCCAGCGCAGCGACATCCCGCTGGCGCACCTGCATATCTTTGATGGTGTCGTTAGCCAGGCGGAGATTCTCGGTCGCCTTGTCGCGCTGGTCCTTGTAGGTGATGGCGTTGTCGCGGTAGTGGTTAATCGCCCAAGCCATGGAAACCAGCAGGCAGATAACGACAGCACTGATGATGGCTGTTAATCGGCTCATTTCTGGCCCCACTCACAAACTTCACGCTCAATCTCGCGCCGGGTGATAAGCCCCTTCCACTGCTTGCCACCGGCATACGTCCAGCGCTGCAGTTCTTTGCATGCACCCGGAACATCACCGGAGTTAAGCTTCTTCAGCAGCGTCG
Organism: Enterobacter cloacae subsp. cloacae ATCC 13047; assembly: GCF_000025565.1. Taxonomy (NCBI): domain Bacteria; kingdom Pseudomonadati; phylum Pseudomonadota; class Gammaproteobacteria; order Enterobacterales; family Enterobacteriaceae; genus Enterobacter; species Enterobacter cloacae. Next base: position 1,344,437 of record NC_014121.1, on the reverse strand, counting down.
AGCTGGCAAAAGCACCAGAGCCAACGTTGTAGGTAAAGGAGTAAAGCGCTGCACGGGTAGGCTCAGGGATACGAACCTTGATCAGCGGGTCGATGGAATCTGCCACTTTTCGCAGATCCGACTTCAAAAGGTTATCGCATTCTTTGTCGGTGTAGCGGTGACCGCGGCGAATGTCGGTACCGGTGTGCCCATCGCAAACAGTCCAGACGCCGACCACATCCTGATAGGCGTAATAGCGCCGCCCTTCCAGTCCATCCGCATTGCCCAGCATTACTGCAGCAATCGTGATTGCTCCGGATCCGCCAACAATGGCACCCACCAGCTTATTCCTCAATGTTGGGTTCATCTCGGCTCCTGCTACGGCGGTTGTCTTCGCGGATCTTGAAATAGAGGTTTGTCAGATACGTCAGTACGGCAATGATGATACCCACCAGCACGCCGATAGCGTTCCACTGCTCGGGGCTGTAGGCATTAAGCATGCCGTTTAGGATGCTCCCGGCTGAAGCGCCATAGGCAGCACCAGTGGTTATTTTTTCCATGCGATACATGCTCTCACCTCGCGTAGTTAGCGGGTGCTGTGTGTGTTTGAAAAGGGTCAGGCCCTCGGGACGATTTAACAAGAAGGCATGTCGAGGATGGTTCCCGGGGCCTGGAATAAAAAACCTGGCGACAAGCCAGGAAGATGAGGGTAAGGCAATGTCGGCTCTCTGGCCGAAGGGTCCCAGGTAGTGGGTTCTGGTGCCGGGCAAAGGAATCGAACCTCTGACGCGCAACTTACAAGGCTGCCGTTCTGCCACTGAACTAGACCGGCGAATTTGGAGCATCTGGCGGGATCGAACCCGCATCTTCTGGTTGGAAGCCAGACGTAATTCCCAAACTACGACAGATGCAGAATTGGCGGGACAGGAAGGATTCGAACCTTCGACCATTCGGTTAACAGCCGAACGCACAACCGCTGTGCTTCTGACCCTGAAACGAAAAAGCCCCGCACGATGGCGAGGCTCTTAATTCTATGTCGACCTACGAAGCTATGGCGACGATATCAGATTTACATGAAATATATGCGTTTCAGTTCGGTTTTGCAAGCCTGAAGTGATTAGCAATTCTGTATGCTATATCCGCTCTTTTTACATCATCGTAGAGACCTAAGTACTCGCGCTTTCCGTCTATAAGAATTTGAGCCTGCCACTTTTTGGCCTTCTTGTTGAAGTAAATGCCCTTGCTTCCTGATGTGTTGTTTTTGTACATGCCAGTGTTGAGGGAGTTTAGTTGGCTGGTTGCCTCTCTTAGATTGGCAATCCTGTTGTCATTTCTTATTCTGTTTATGTGATCTATCTCTTTTTCCGGCAAATATCCATGAACATAAAGCCATGCTAAACGATGGGAGAGATATATTTTTCCTGAAATGGTTATCCTCTCGTAACCAAGTCTATCTATATGCCCAGCCACTCTTCCTACCACTACATTCTGACGTTTTTTTATCCACGTAAATACGCCCGTCTTCTCGTCATAACTTAGAAGCTCTTTTAACGTGCTCTGGTTAATCTTTTTCATTTTTGAGCCTCTGAGTTTGTCGCCTTTTGTTGTGAACGTGATCGCGTTACGGAGATAAGCGCACCGCTATCGAGCCGCTTAAAGCTGTTACGCATAGCCAGCCAGTGAGGCAGATACGTTTCTGTCCAGGTGGATTTAGCCACGCCCACCAGCTCCGCCAACGCATGATATTCATACGTCTCACGCCCTGCCAGCTCCGCTTTGACGTCCTGCGCTGCCAGCCATATCAGCTTCTTCAGCCGCTCCATCGTTTTTCCGGCCACCTTCTTCGCGCCGAGGTGCTCCCGGAACTCAGCCCAAGCCCACTGAGTGATCGCCACCTGGTACTCGAACCGGATGTTCTCGCTGTAGTTCCACAGCAGCCATGCTTTCTGGTGGTCTTCAAGCGACAGGACAGCGCGGCGCCAGGATGCGGTAACGAACTCAACCGGCCCCACCAGCGCGATTGACGATCCCTTGGCGCGAGACTGGCTACCGCTCATTGCCGGGCCGTCAGGGTTAACTTTTCGGCCGGTGACCGGGTCAGTGATTTTCTTACGCCCCCGGCTGCGCGCGGTCGCGGTGAATTGCGCGTGCTCGGAGAAGGCCACCAACTGCCCTTTCGTCGCCCCGCTCAGATCTGCGGTCGCCACAATGAGCTGCTGACGTACGTATTCCAGTTGCTGACTGTTCATGCGGCTTCCTTATGTGGCTGGTTGGTTTTGGTCTGGCTGTGCTTTGCTACTGGCGGCAGCTTGGCGCGCTTAACGCTTTCTGCCTGGTACCGGAGGAAGTCGGTGTGGTTCATGCGGCCTCCTGTCGGCGGGCCCGGCGTTTTTCCAGCGCGCGGGCTTTGCGTGTGAAAATGGATTTGATGCGCTGCAGGTATGGGATGTCGAACCGGCGGACGGAATTATCGTTGTTTATCGCCTCAACTTTTTCGGCACCGATGCGCTCAATAAGGCCCTGCTCGAATGCCTTTTGCGCGCCGTCCCGATCCCGGTTGCAATAGACACACTGGGCTGCGGTATTGTGAAGGTTGAAAGCGAGGTGCGCCGCTGCGCCGCGGGTGCGGTAGTGGCCGCAGTCCATGGTTCCGCCAAACTTCTGCTCCGGCAGCCTGCCGCAGCTGATGCACGGCTTACCAGCATCCCTGAGACGGACGTACCGGTTGAAAGCCGCCTGCGCTTCAGCTCTCCACTGAGGTTTCGTTTTTAGCGCCACCTTTCTCGCTTTCAGGTCCCGGCGATCCGCGCGCTCTTTCTCTTTGCGCTCCTTGATACGTTTGGCCGCTGCTTTAACCTTCTCCTTCTCGCGCTCTTCCATAGCGAGGATTGCGCCGTGCTCCGGGCAGCACCAGCGGATCCTGATGTCGTGGATTTTCGGCACGAAGTATTCACCGCATACTTTGCACTTACGGCGGGATGGCTTACGCACGTTTCCTCCTCGCCGCGAGACGCAGCCATTTCTGATCTACCAGGCGGGCGGTGTAGCCTTTCATGGTAGGGATGTCGGACGGCTTAACCACGGGCTTACGCTTGCGGCGCGCCGGAACGTTGAAGATGTGATTTGTGATTACGCGTGCGAGAGGATTACCCACGGGAAGCCCTCCACTCTTGCGCCCAGGCGATGCGCTTACTGGATGCTTCGGAGAACTTCACGCCGCGATCGGTACCGAACCAGTAAATCGCCTCGATGACGTCGACCATGTAGCGCTTGCTGGATTTGGATGTGCGGACGCCGAAATAAACACGGCCGCCGTTGATGCCCGGCGCGGATTTCTGCTCCTGGTCCTGGGTCTGATTCACCAGAACGGTGATGAGGTCCTTCCACTCTTCGCGGTTCAGCTTTTCGCCGTGCCAGACAACCTGATCAGACAGGTCTTTCAGCAGCGGCCACATCAAACGGTTTTGCTTGTCAGTGCGCGTCTCTTCCCGGGCTTCAACGACCATCGGCGTGCGAGGGTTTACTGGAAGGGTGCGAATGTACGCGATGAGGTTATCTTTAACGGTGTCGTTAACGATGCAGTAGTGCTGTTTCATACGCCACCTCCAAGAGGTAACGCAGAATGCAGAAAATCGCAGGTGCATTTCTGCATCTGTGACAAGGTGAGGAGTTCAGATTGTGGTCGCATTTAAGTCCCCTTAAATGCGCAGAAGTCATCGAAGTTGTTCAGGCTCCGATGACATGATTATGGCGGTTTGATTCCAGAAAATCAAAGGCTGATTATTCTCCGAGGAAGGTATATCTTTCTCCGTCAAAGTCATGGAAATAAAATCCCTTGGCTGTTCTTTCATCGAAAATAAACTCGAACAGCTCATCATCAGCGGCGCCGTCAAAAATAACTTCCGTGACTTGGTCTTTGAGGAAAACTAACCTTTCCGGCGATCCGTCAGTGAATTCTGCTTCCATAACGATTTTTGGGTTCTTTAGTAATGCAACTTTCATTTTTAGTCATCCTGTTTCAGGTAAACCGGATCGCTACCTTTCGGCAAAGTTATCGACTTCTCACGATAAAACTTAAGGCGCTCAAGGAAGTAATCACGCAAATGCTCAGGCTGCTCACGCATCACCACCTCAGCGATAACCGGCATGTTCAAGCGCTCTTTGTACGCGACTCCGGAGGCTGCAAGGTCAACGTTAACCTTGTCGCGCTCCTCCTGCGGCTTTGCAGCAATATTCCAGTCAGACATTAGTCAGCAGTCCTCCCTCTCTTCTTTCTGGTCTCATAAGGAGATCTAAAACCATCAACAGATTCAACCTCTCCAGCATCAAACCGTTTCGCATTTGCAATTTGTGATTTCCTCCAGAACTTTTTATGTCTTTTCATTGAAGCTTTATATTTTTCTGCTGGAGTCATTTCTTCGTTAGACATAAAACCCCCTCGGTTATTTGAGGGGATTATAGATCACTTCTGCTGCGGTGATGCTGCTATCATCCGGCGATACACATCGTAAGTCCCGAATTGTTCATCACCAGCCTCAAGCATTTCATGGGTGGGTTCTTCTGGCACCATCACCCAACCATCCGGAATCGCCGGAGAGTTGCCGCATTGCGCCGGAGAGATGCAGTTTTGCGCCGGGCGGCAACCGGAGTGCGCCGGAGAATTGCCATCGGCACCCTGAAGAATGGCGGCGCGGCAGGCGTTCCATCCGACAGCTTTTCCGTGTTCAAACGCGCTGTCAAAGTCATCATCCATTTCCATCGCATCAGGTACAGATACCGGCGCTGGCGGGGCGGTGTAAAACTTCGTGCCAAGCGGCAACCGTTTCATCTTGCTAGCTCCCTTAATAATTCGGTGAGTTGATGCTCCACCGAGGTCTACCGTGCCGTCCATAACCAGTCCATCACGCTGCTCGGAAACCTCACCAACAGGCTCCGCTTCGAGCGATGCCAGCGCGATACGCGCCAGCTCCAGTTCAATTGACCATGTGCGTTCTTTGAGAGGCTCTAACTCTCCTGCCAGCATCATTTCTGCAAACTCAATACGCGCGTGCGCAGAAGCGATAAGCTGCTCTTTGGTGAAGGTGATCATGATGCCTCTCCTTTACCGGCTGCGGCGGCGCGCTCAGCTTCGCTCTGCTCCCAGAACCATCGGTGAAGGTTCATGAGCTCTTCGTCGAGAGGAGCATATTTACGGTCAAAATAGGCCTGGGCATCTTTCTCCGATTCGTCCGGCAGTTCGCCTGGGCCAAACAGGGTGTTATAAATCCATGCCAGCCCCTTTCTGGCGTCCCCAGTTCCCTGCCATTCGATGATTGCTGCCTGCATTACCAGAATGTTTTTACCGATTAACAGGTCCAGTTCTTTGTGGCGGTTTCTGATGTATGCGTTGTCGCTCTCCAGCTCAGCAATCTGCTTGTCTTTGGCTTCCAGCTCATCCAGCAGCGCCCGAACTACATCTGCGGCTTTCTGGCACTGGTCAACAATGCTCACGTCACAACCGGTATCAAAACCGTCCTCAGTTTCAAAGCGGAGCTCTACGGTGTCGCCGTCGATATCTGAAGGTTCAAACCCGGAAATGTTTTCCAGAATGCCGATAGTGCTTTCTGCGCTATCACGTAATGCGCGTTTGTCGATGTTGCTCATTGGGCGGCTCCTTCTGCTTTCTTCTCGTCAACGCTCCAGGCGGTAGCCAGCGCGCCAGTAACCTGCATAAACGAGTGCTTTACTTTCACCGAGAAGGTTTCTCCTGTTGGCGATACCGTTTCGATGGTGGTCAGTTCGCCGCCGCTATCAAAATCAGGGTAGAACTGCGTTACCAGGTTACTTTCGACAATCACCGATCCGTCTGGCGTGTGCATTTTAAGTTTCATTGCTGCACTCCTTTGCGAAGCTCCTTCAAAACAGCGCGCACAATTGCGTTACCGCGAGACACATATTCGAGGTGCCAAACGTCGCCGTCAGGCTCTGGCGGCTGCCCAGACCAAATAACGGTCTGGAGCGTTGCATCATCAACGTTGTCGTAATCAGCCAACACAGTTGCAATTTGATAAGGTAATTGGCTACCTCTCAGAAACTCATCCACACCCTGCGCGCGCACTTCAGTCAGGAAAGCCTGATAGGCAGGAATCTGCAGCACAGCAAGTGAACGAATCATTTTCTGCACCTCCGGTGGGCACTGCTCATAGTGATCGTCTGTGATGAACACTGCCTCGTCGTGGATTGCTTCAACTGCACGCAACTCCGCAGCCAGCGTCGCGCATCTGGCTTCACCTTCTGCCACGCCAGCCTGGTAGGCTTCGAACATGTGCTGCGTCATCTCGTAGACAAAGCTTCTGTCGTCTTCCATCGCTGGCGAGCAGCCGTTGTTGTTCTTGGTAAACCACTCGATAAATTTCTGTTTCATACCCCTACCCTCCCCCAAACCATCAATACTCGCTTCATCGCCGGGCTGTTGCGGCACTCCTGAAATATTCCGTTGGTGCAGCTGCGCGCGGTACCATCCTGCTCTTCCGGAGTCGCCAGGCGATAAGTCACCGTTCGCCAGACCTTGCTCACCCGCACAATCTTCCGGGCCCGCTCCAGATCGATAGCGTTCTTCGTGATGCAGTTGATGGTCATGCCACACTCTGTGGCCACATCCTTCGCGGTGAAGGTCCGGTGCGTTTCGAGATAACGCAGAATTGCCTGTTTGCCTTTCATCGTCTTAGCACTCATAGTCGGCCTCCTGTTGCATCTGACCGCTGTAGGTGAAATCTACCGGGTCCAGCCCGGAGTAGCGGCTGCTGAAGTGGTAGGTCTTTTCTGCCCCCGGCGCATGGCGGGACTTCACACAGATGATTTCGGTGATGCCTTTCAGTTCGGTGTTTTCGTTGTACTTCTCATCCCGATACACCATGAAGATCACATCTGCTTCCTGCTCAATGACGCCAGACTCTCGCAGGTCTGCCGCTACGGGACGCTTATTAGCGCGCTGTTCAAGGTTTCGGTTCAGCTGGGCCAGAGCGATGACCGGGCAGCGCAATTCTTTCGCCAGGTTTTTCAGTCCAGTGGCGATCTCCCCTACACTGCGGTTCATGTTCTCCGGGTCTGACATCCGCATTTTCTGAAGATAATCGACGATGACCACGCCCAGGCCGCCCAGCTTCTTGCTCATTCTGCGCGCTTCAGCACGCACCTGGTGAACGCTCAGGGATGGCTTGTCATTGATGTAGATTGGAGAGTCGATGAACTCCTTCATGCAGTGACTAACCTTCCCCCATGCCTCGTCCATTTTCCCGCTAACTTTGCTCAGCAGATCTTCTTTGCTTACCCGCGCCCGGTGGAACGCGACTCGCTCAGAGATTTGTTCCACTGGCATCTCGAGACTGAAGAACAGCACCGGCTTTTTGTTTTTCAGGCCGACTGTCTCGGTCACGGTGGTGCTGAACATAGTTTTCCCCATGCCAGGGCGCCCGCCGACAACGATGAAATCGGTGTTGTTGAACCCGCCGAATGCGCTGTCGATGGTTGCCATGCCCAGCTCGGTTTTGTGCTTCCAGATATCGCCGCTGATAATCGACTGGATAGTCTCGAGGGACATGTCGATCCCGGTGGTGATGTGCTCGGTGCCGTAGTCGGTGTTGTGCTCGATGCCAGAGATATCCGCCTGTATGTTGCCGATGATGTCAGCGATACCCTCACTGGATGGTTCGGACAGCTTCTGGATCCCTACCTGTAGCGCCAGGGTCATCCGGCGGCCGAGATGCATTTCCCGCAACTTTTCGCAGTACGAGGCAAGGTTCGCGAACGACGGTGTGTTTTTGCTGCATTCAGCCAGGTAAGCGAATCCCCCGGCACTTTCCAGCGCGCCAAGCCGTTCAAGGTCGCTGGTCAACGTCAGCAGGTCTATCTTCTCCCCGGACTCGTTGAGGCGTTTGTAGGACCGCAGAGCCACCTTGTGAGGCGTTGCTGTGAAGTGGTCCTCAGTCAGCCCCTCAATCGCGTCAGTCGCCATGTCAACGCCGTCTGTGCGGCCCGCTGCGAGCATGATCCCGCCGATGACGGCCTGCTCAACGTACAAATCGATAAAACGGCTCATGCTTTGACTCCCTTGCGCTCACGGTGCTCGTTGATGGCCTGCTCGTAGACAGATCCCCAGTTCTTCGGATTCAGGATCCAGTCGAGTGTCAGCCATGGCTGATCGCCTCTGGTGGCGAACAGGGAAGACTTGCTAATCAGCTCGAAGGCCATTCCCATGTGCTTCAGTTCTCGCCAGTTGCCCTGGGTGGTTTTGCCGTTCCACACAGCTTCCAGGTCTCGATAGGCCGGACGGCGGCGGTTCCACTCATGCAGCGAAACGGCCTTCGAAGGGAATTTTTCATTCCAGAGTTTGATGATCTCTTCGTGCGGACAGGCTGCCGGATTGCTTCCCTGGCCATCCGCCCATATCAGGGCGTCTGACAGGTATCCATCAAAGCGGGTCATACGGCACAGGTTCTCTGGCTTGAAGCTGTGACCCCAGTTCACATGGGCCCAGCGGATAACCAGCTTCAGCTCTTCGGCGGTGTAGCACTGGTCTTTGCTCTTCACTGTGGAGAGAGCTTTCTCAAAAGGTGCCAGCGCAGCACAACGACTACCCGTTAGCTCGTTGAAGTAATCCATCACTTCCTGAGCGAGTGAGTTTTCCCCCTTGGGGGATTTAGGGGGATCTTGTCTTTCTGTATTTTGATTATTGTCTTTTGTGGTTAGCATCTTCTGCTTAGTTCTGTTAGCAACTTCCGCTAAGGTTTTCTTAGCAGGTTTAGCTAATGTTTTGCAGAATCCGTTAACCTTTGTTTTCCACTCGGAGACATTGGTATTCATGCCCACTTTGCGGCCTTCCTGAATGAATACCTTCTTGCTGATCAGCAGGTTTTTTGCAGTAGAGCAATGTGTGTGGTGCTTACCAACCATCTGCTCGAGTTGCTCGTTACTGACCCAATCCATTTTTTTATTGAAGCCGTATGTTTTGCGCCAGACGGCCAGCACAATGCACATCTCAGTTTCGCTCAAACCTGAAGCCATAACGGCATCAAGAAGCTCATTCGCGACGCGAGTGAACCCATCTTCCAGTTGCGCCACACGATGCTCCACGACCTCCAGCGGCGGCCTGTAGTCTGCTAAATGCTTAACGACGCCCATGCTTCACCCCTGCCTGAATCAGTGCCAGTCTTGCCATGCCAACGAAGCGCTCAGCGAACGCCCGGTTTTTTGAGGCAGCGACAACCAGGCCATCTGGTGAATCTGGATGGCGACGTTCCTCTTTTTCCTGGTACTTTTTGCGAGTTTTTGACATACTTACTCCCGTTACTTGGCGTAACACAGTGTTTGGAAGGCCTTTGAAGTGACCGCTTCAAGGGCTTTTTCTTTTCTGGTGCCTCTCACATAACCCCCAGCATCGACGTGACCATCGTCATCAACGGCCCTACCTGCTCCGGCATGAGGCGGAACAGCGACGCTATACCCTCGCTTACCTCTTTCAGCTTCTGATGCTCAGGAGCGTCCAGCAGCACGGCCTGCTTAGCTTCGGCACACTCTTTCATCGCAGAGGCGATCAGCGACATCGTGTCGTTCTGCGGCGCCAGGCGGTTTCGGTACTCGAGCGGCAGGACGGACATGATTGCCGGGGCCAGCTGGCGAATGTTGTTGGCGGCGTATTCGGTGTCGCCGTCGATCCAGCGGAATACCTTCTGCATCTGGCGATGCGAGTCAGTCGGGATATCCAGCCCGGTGCCGCCGGTAGCCCGCCACTCTTCCACAATCAGCGCTGCGACAAATTCACGGCTGCGGCAATCAGCTGCCCAGGCGCGAACAGCTGCGCGGATCCCATCTATGTTTAACGCCGAGGAATCAGGTTCCCGGCGATTCTGGTAAATCATCGCCGTTGGCGAAAATTTGTTACTTTGTTGATACGCAAGTGAATGCATTGCTTTCCCTTTCGTGGTTATGGCCGCCGTTAAGCGGCTGTGTTGTCGGCCGGTGACGGGAACAGCGTCGGCAAATCAGGGCGAATCTGGTAAGCCTGAATCTCGCCACCAGTTGCTTTCACGATGCTGTTCACATGCTCCGGAGAAACCTTCGCTTTGTTGTGTAGCCACTTGTAAACCGCCTGCTGCGACACTGCGCACGCTTCACCAAGGGCTTTTTGAGAGCCGACGATGGTGATAGCGGTTTTAATGGTTGGGTTCATAACAACCTCCGTAGTGAATATGAATGAAGAATAAAACTATGGTTGTATTTAGTCAACAACCATTTTCGTTTGATGGAATAAAACCATGGTTGTACATTGCGCGTATGAAAACGACACTCGCTGAAAGATTGAAAGAAGCCAGGACATTACGAGGCCTTACGCAAAAAGCTCTCGGGGATCTGGTTGGGGTCAGCCAGGCGGCTATCCAGAAGATAGAAACAGGAAAAGCCAACCAGACAACGAAGCTGGTTGAGCTGGCTAATGCGTTAAAGGTAAAGCCTGAATGGTTGAGTTCCGGGGAAGGCGCTATGCTTCTCACTGGGCAGGATGAAGCCATCCCACCGTCTGATCAGTGGGGTACCGTTGAGCCTTGGGATAATTCAACCCCATTACCTGATGACGAGGTAGAAGTGCCATTTCTAAAGGATATTGAGCTGGCCTGCGGCGATGGGACGTTCCCTCGCGAAGATTACAATGGCTATAAACTCCGCTTCTCAAAAGCGACTCTACGCCGAGTTAATGCCCACAGAGAAAGTGTTATCTGCTTCCCCGCGCATGGGAATAGCATGGAGCCAGTTATTCCTGAAGGAACGACTGTCGCTATCAATATTAACGACAAAAAGATCGTGGACGGAAAGGTCTACGCCATCAGCCAGGATGGATGGAATCGCTTAAAAATACTTTACCGTGTGGGCCCGAACAGGCTGAGCATTCGCAGCTTCAATCATGTCGAGCACCCAGACGAAGAAGCGGACCTTGATAGCGTCCAGATCATCGGAAGAATGTTTTGGACATCAACAATCTGGTAGGGATGCAACTATGAGAAAATTGTTATTGGCAATGGTATTACTGTCCCCTTTGGCTGCTAACGCTGCAGAGTCAGCACTTGACCAGTTAAAGCAATCGCCATCTGCAATATGTAAAGATCACGCACAACCTGATCAGTGCATGGTAGCGGTGCAGGCTACAATGTTGGCGGTTTACAACATTACCTCATTGGATGCTAGTTGTGAGGGTAGTTCTGACGAAGTAAAAGCTAAAATGAACGCCGAACTGAAATCGCAATGTGCGGCAGCTAAAGAAATCTCGGACTACCTGAAAAATCAAACACGGTAATCACCCAACTCCCCATCAAACCTCGCTCCGGCGGGGTTTTTTATTGCCTAAATCCCCTCACAAGACATTTTTTAAAAATAAATTCCTTTCAAATACAACCAAATAAAACCATAACAACCAAAAATACAACTATTGTTGTTGACGATAAAACAACTATGGTTTTTAATAAGTCCATCGAAACGAAACATCGACAGCTGAGCGAAGTTAGCCAGCGGCGAAGTGGAGATTCGGTCAGTCGAACGGCGCGACAGTAAACCATGCGTCGGACCATAGGCGGGCTCAGGAAGAGCGGCAATTATGGCAAAGCGAAAGAAAAGATTTATTCCAGTCCATTCGAAGCTGAGTGGGCTGTGCTGAATCAACCCACGCAACAAAGGAGCTTCTATGCGACGGCAAAGCTATATCGCTCACAAATAATCGGTACCACAAATGCTTTCGGAAACCCCGGCGTTGTCGGGGTTTTTGGTGAGTGCTTTGGGCTGGCAGACGGTTATCAGCTAGTTGGTGAGGTAATGGCTAACCAAGGCGACGACGGCCTTCCCCGCTTCATTGTGGGGAGCCAGCGCCAAAGCATTTCTCCCGCATCAGCGGGTAACGACAGAGGGTAAGGCGATGGCAATAGATGCGACGTTAAAAGTTAAACAAATTAACTCTATTAACCCATACGGCGACGGATGGAATAGGCATATGGAAATCGATATCGACAGTATCGAGTTAGTTGAATGTGTTAAGCCGGAAGAAATTATTTCTGAGTACACGGCGGCATCACTTCTTGATGCAATGGATGAATCTGATGTGGTTCGCTGGCTTGAAAACGAAGGTTACACAGTAACAAACGATTGACCCGCTCCGGCGGGTTTTTTATCGGCCATACCTCAGCTCATTCCAACGAGTGAGCGTCAGTTATGACAACCGGCGGCCATCCACCGCCCAATGAAACACTGAATAAATGCGTTGAAGTCTTGTATTAACCGTTCGGCGGCGCGGCCCCAAGCGCGGAGATGATTATGAAATACACCATGAAGGTTTATAAAAACTCTGATGACCATGCTGCTTATCTGAAAGCGCGATCCGACGGCGCCAGAAATGGCCAGTCATTTGAATGGGCGGGTCACCGCTGGGCGTACGAAGTCACCAGCTTTGACGATGCCGGCGATTACGACCTGCTTTACCGGTTTGATGACAAGCCATATCCAGAAGAAGTTTCAGTCAATACAGATGACATGACGATCCGTGACTACTTTGCAGCTAAGGCTATGCAGGGAATCATCAGCAGCGAATGCAACTATGGAGCGTTTAGTGATTTAGCAAGCGATGCATACAGCATTGCCGACGCGATGCTCCTCGCTCGGGAGGCCTCATGACAGTCACCCACAACGGCAAGCAGTACACCGCCAAAAAGCTCAACGATAACGAGTGGCAGATGACGTCGGTATCGGCACCGCGGGAAAAACTGGTGCTGAACCGCTGGCAGATGAATCTGGCTGGCCTCCTGGAACAGGTTGAGGTGAAGGTATGATTGGAATGCACTATGGCACCGCATCAGTGCCACGTAGCGAGGTTTTACCGGGCACAATGCTGCAACACCACGGCAAAACTTATCGCGCCTCTGCGAACGTTGAGAAAGGCCTGTACGCCTTCAACATCTTCGAAAAAACCATCATCAAAAGTGATTCCGTCGTTGTGCTGCTGAATGAGCGCGGCGAGCCAATGGTTCACTGATACCAACCACCCTGTTCAACCGATCGGCCTGGCTCAATGCGGGCGGGATCTGCACATCCAAATTTCAGGAGTTCAGCCATGAACGCATACCTCACTTACGACCGCATCGAAGATCGGCGCTGGGTTGAGCAGCAGCTCGACGACGAGAAAGAGAAGTGGATAGACGACCGGGCGCAAAAAATCATCGACATGATGCCAAAAGAGCCGTCAGGCCTCTTCCACTTCACGATCCCGATTGACTCCAGCCCATACGAAGGACTTCGCAGCGATAAAGCTGGCGAGGCCTACAACGATTTCATTTCGGCAGTTGCTTACGCCCAGGCGGAATACGACTGGGAACACCGTACCGGCTGCCCGTTTTAATTTTTGAGGGGATTAACGATGGCAAACGAATTAACAATCACGGCGAGCGCGCTGCAGGAAAAAGGCATCGACGTTGCTACCTGGAGCGCACTGAAGAACAGTATCTACCCTGGTGCCAAAGACGAATCGGTAATGATGGCGCTCGATTACTGCCGTGCCCGCCAGTTGGATCCGTTGCTGAAGCCTGTTCACCTGGTGCCGATGAGCGTCAAAGACTCAAGAACGGGTAAAAGCGAATGGCGCGATGTGGTAATGCCAGGCATCGGGCTTTACCGCATTCAGGCGGACCGCTCAGGTGATTATGCCGGTGCCCGCGAACCAGAGTTCGGTCCAGACACGACGCAGACGCTTTCTGGTGTCGAGGTCACCTTCCCTCAGTGGTGCAAATACACCGTCTACAAGCGCATGCCCAGCGGGGAGATCGTCGAGTTCAGCGCCAAAGAATATTGGATTGAAAACTACGCCACTGGCGGCCGCGACACCACGGCGCCGAACGCGATGTGGAAAAAGCGCCCATACGGACAGCTGGCGAAATGCGCAGAAGCCCAGGCGTTGCGTAAGGCCTGGCCCGAGATCGGACAGCAGCCTACCGCCGAAGAAATGGAAGGCAAATCACTGGACGTTGATATCCGTGACGTCTCGCCGCGCAACACCACAGAAGCGCTTCCACCAGCAGCAAGCGAAGAAACGCTTCAGGCGATCACCGACCTCTTAACGACCCTGGATAAAGACTGGGAGAAAGACTTTCTCCCACTGTGCAGCGACATCTTCAAACGGCAAATTCTTGAGGCGTCAGAGCTCACTGAAGAAGAGGCACAGAAAGGGTTTTGCTTTCTTCAGAAAAGAGCTAAGGCGGCAGCATGACACCAGAAATTATCCTGTCCCGGACCGGCATTGACGTAACAACTATCCAACAGGGCGATGAGGCCTGGCATAAACTTAGGCTCGGCGTCATCACCGCCTCAGAAGTGCACAACGTCATCGCCAAGCCAAGATCGGGGAAGAAGTGGACAGACATGAAGATGTCCTACATCCACACCCTACTCGCCGAGGTATGCACCGGCGTAGCGCCAGAGGTTAACGCCAAGGCGCTGGCCTGGGGTAAGCAGTACGAGGAAGATGCCCGCACCCTCTTCGAGTTCACAACTGACGTGAAAGTCACGGAGTCTCCGATCCTGTTCCGTGACGAGAGCATGCGCACCGCGTGCTCCCCTGACGGCCTGTGCAGTAATGGGTTCGGCCTTGAGCTTAAATGCCCTTTCACCTCCCGCGACTTCATGAAATTCCGCCTTGGCGGTTTCGAAGCCATCAAGTCTGCGTACATGGCCCAGGTACAGTACAGCATGTGGGTGACCGGAAAAGAGGCCTGGTTCTTTGCAAACTACGACCCGCGCATGAAGCGCGAAGGTATTCACCACGTCGTCGTTGAGCGGGATCCGCAATACATGACCGATTTCAACGAAATGGTGCCGGAGTTCATCGAGAAGATGGACGAGGCGCTGGCGGAGATCGGCTTCACGTTTGGCGAGCAATGGAGGTAACCATGGGAGCAAATCACTGGCAACCGTGGGAAAACCTGTTCCTGCATGAAGTTGCCGGACAGATTCCCGTCTCATTGATTGCCGAAAAACTGGAGAGAAGTAAGCGCGCCGTTTACACCCAGGCCGCTCGCCTCGACGTGAAATTTCCTGGCAATACCAACTGCAGGAAATGGATCAAAGCAGAGTTGTTTCTGTTTGGCCGGTTCACTCCCGAGGAAATCGCCGCGGCAACCGGCCGCTCTATCCACTCCGTGCGCAGCAAGCGCAACTCACTTGCCCGATCGTCAGGAGGAAAAGTCATGCCTGAATGGACTACCGAAGAACTGGCGCTGCTGTGGAGACACTCAAACGCTGAAGTCGCAGCGATAACCGGCCGCAGCATTGAAGAGGTAGGAGATAAGCGGCTGCAAACCAATATTGAGCGTAATGGCTGGGATGTTAACGATCCGGAGCGGGAGGATGCATGACCGGAAAATACTCTCTTATCTACGCTGATCCGCCCTGGTCTTACGGCAACACAATCAGCAACGGCGCCGCTGCCGACCACTACTCCACCATGAAGTTAATCGACATCAAGCGCCTGCCTGTGTGGGAGCTTGCCGCCGAAAACGCAGTGCTGGCGATGTGGTACACCGGCACACATAACCAGGAGGCAATCGAGCTGGCCGAGGCCTGGGGCTTTACAGTTCGCACGATGAAGGGCTTTACCTGGGTGAAGCTGAATCAGAATGCCGAGTTGCGCATCAACAAGGCGCTGGCCGATGGTGAAGTCACCGACTTTTACGACTTCCTCGATCTGCTTAACGCCGAGACGCGCATGAACGGCGGAAACCACACCCGGGCCAACACCGAAGACCTGTTGATTGCCACCCGCGGCGCCGGGCTGGAGCGAAAGCATGCCGGGATTAAGCAGGTGGTCTACAGCCCGCTCGGCGCGCACAGCGAAAAGCCGTGGGAAGTGCGCAACCGGCTGGAGCTGCTTTACGGCGATGTGCCGCGCATTGAGCTGTTTAGCCGCAGCGCGGCGCCGGGCTGGGATGCTTGGGGGAATGAAGTTGATGGCGATGTGAAGCTTGTTCCGGGGAGATATGAAAATGCCGAGTAGAAACTGCCCTGAATTAACTGCCGAAATGGTTAGAGAGCTTCTGGAATATGACCCCACAACAGGGCTGCTGACCTGGAAGACTTGTCGCAAAAAAGTCCAGAAAGGTAGTGTTGCTGGCTCGGTTTGTGGGAACGGTAGAAAGCTTTACGTCAAAGTTAGGATTGGCCGCCTCTATCGCGCGCATCGTCTCATTTGGCTGATAGTGACAGGTGAATGGCCAAAGTATCACATCGATCATGTTGATAATGACGGCACGAACAACCGATGGTCCAATTTGCGTTTGGCTACGCTAAATCAGAACCAGCACAACCGAGAGTTAAGCAGAGCGAATTTAACGGGATATAAAGGCGTCTCTCGGGCCAATAACTTATCAAAACCATACCGTGCAAATATCACAATAGGCCGTGAGCGCCGCCACCTTGGCTACTACCGTTCGGCTGAAGAGGCCGCTCATGCTTACGACGAATCTGCTCGCGAGCTATTCGGCGAATATGCGCGACTTAACTTTCCGCATGAAAACGAGTTAGCCGCCAGAAAATTGCTGCCCGTCTGCGCCATCGATGTTATGAAAACGGAGGCCGCATGACGCCAGAAACAGACAACGCCAGTATCAAGGCACTTATCACCAGGTCGCTAAAGCGGCCTTTTTTATTGATGGCGTTCACCTTCAACAGAATTAACCGACAGTTCCGGGAGTATTGACCATGGACATCATCGACACAGCAGCAGAGATTGAAGAGCTTCAGCGTAACGCTGCCCTTTCCGCTCATCGTATCGACCGCAACGCCGTATCAGCTGAGCGTTGTGCGGAATGCGGGGATCCGATTCCGGATTTGCGGCGCATGAAGGTTCCGGCTGCCAGACCTGTGCGGATTGCCAGAGCGTCATCGAATTGAGGAATAAGCAGAGGGGGATTTGATGGATTACAGCAAGTTGAGTGATAAGGAAGTTAATCGAAAGGTTCAGATAGCTTCAAGACTAATTGGTTCAATGACGGGTAGAGGAGTCCTAATTGTCAGGGATGGAAAGTGGGAATTCTTCGATCCGTGCAATAACCCGGCAGATGCATGGCCGATTATCACCGCAAATAAAATCAGCATTTACGCAATGAGCGAAGCGGACAAAAGAGGCGGTTGGGGGGCCGAGGCTTTTCATCCCAACGATGCATATAGCTTTAACGATAACCCACTTCGTGCCGCAATGATTGTCTTCCTCATGATGCAGGAGTCAGCCAATGTTCAGGATAATACAGCCTAATACCTGGCATGCCGATCCCCACGGCGCGCCCTGCAAAATCCTCCGCGCTACCCACGAAGTCATCCACTACATCCGCAACGGCCGCACCTGCATTGCCAGCATGGGACGCTTTAATCAGGATTTCGAGCCGCTGACCAAAGCAGAGGCCGAGCGGATCGCTGAAGAAATCGAAACAGCATAACACCTGAAGAAGCTGCGCGCCCAGCGTGCGGCATAAGGAGAGAGCGTGAAACCTTACGAATCGAAGAAATCACAGTTCACCAGAAACCTGATCCGGCGGCGCCACGCTGAATGGTCAGAACAAACCTTCGGCAACGTCGGCCCCATTGGACCACTGAAGCACCTTTCGAAAGAGGCGCTGGAAGCTGCTGCCGATCCTGGCGACCTCAGCGAATGGGCTGATTTGCAGTTCCTGCTATGGGACGCACAGCGGCGCGCCGGTATCACCGATGAGCAAATCACCGCGGCGCTGGAAGAAAAGCTGAAGGTGAATATGGCGCGCCAGTGGCCGGAACCGAAAGACGGGGAGCCGCGCCTCCACATCAAAGCATGACGCAACTGATAGCCAGTTATGAGCTGGCTATTGGGTGCGAAAGCGCCACCTCGTGATCCCTTTTGCCCGGCCCTGCGCCGGGTTCTTTTTGCCTGGAGGAAATACATGGTTGAGGCAAAAACACTGACAGCCAGACAGGCGGCAGAACTACTGATCACCTCACCGAGAACTGTCTACCGGCTTATCGACTCGGGGCAGTTGGCCGGGAAGAAGATCGGGAACAAATACCGAACGACCGACGTCGCCTGTATTGCGTATTTACATGACCCGCGCGATCCTGTTCCTGCGAGCGCGGGTGAACATAAAGGAGAAATTTTATGTCAATCACCCTCAGAGGCGGCGTCTGGCACTGTCATTTCGTTACGCCGTCAGGGAAAAGAATTAGACGATCTCTTGGTACGGGGGACAAGAAACAAGCGCAGGAGCTGCACGACAAGCTGAAGGCTGAAGCGTGGCGGGTTGATAAAATTGGGGAACTACCGACGAGGACGTTTGAGGAATGTTGCATCAGGTGGATCCGCGAGAAGGAGCATAAGCGGTCACTCGATGACGATAAGACCAAAATCGAATATTTCCTGCGGCATTTCTCTGGCCGGGATATTTCGACCATCACGGCGGACCAGGTAAACGAAGCAGTTTCGAAGATGGTCAACCGCAAGCATATTCAGGTGTGGGAGTCGCGCCGGGACGCGGCTATACGCCGGGGGAAAGAACCGCCGCCGTATGTTGAGAAACCGGTAAGCCACGCCACAAAGAGCCAGCACCTTTCGTTCATGCGATCTCTGTTCAAGGCTGCGGCTAATGACTGGGGCTGGATTAAAACGCCCCCTGTTATAAAAACCAAAAAGCCGATCAGCAAACGCATCCGCTGGCTGACCAGGGACGAGGCAGAACGGTTAATTGCCTGCATGCCGGAGTCGATAAAGCCGGTGGTGATATTTGCACTGGCAACCGGCCTGCGCCGCTCCAACATAATTGATCTGGAGTGGCAGCAGGTCGATATGCAGAGAAAGGTTGCATGGGTAAATCCGGAGAACGCGAAGGCGGGCAAGGCTATCGGCGTGGCTCTGAATGATACCGCATGCAGGGTATTAAGGGATCAGATTGGTAAAAGTTCAAGGTGGGTATTCGTTCACACGAAGCCATCAACGCGCCCGGATAAAACTGTCACTCCGGCGGTCAGGAAAATGCGTGTGGATGATAACAGCGCCTGGCGAATTGGCCTGGCAAAAGCGGGGATTGAGGATTTCCGTTTTCACGACCTCCGCCATACCTGGGCAAGCTGGTTAATCCAGTCCGGCGTTCCGCTGTCAGTTCTTCAGGAAATGGGAGGCTGGGAGTCAATCGAAATGGTCCGTCGATACGCTCACCTGGCACCGAACCATTTAAGCGAACATGCACGGAAAATTGATGCCATTTTTGGCAACCATGACACAATTACGACACAAGGAGAAAATCAGGCTGGTTTGAAACTGGCGTAAGTGCCTGTTTTTAAATGGCACGCCCTGTAGGATTCGAACCTACGACCTACGGCTTAGAAGGCCGTTGCTCTATCCAACTGAGCTAAGGGCGCACTGAGAAGAGTGAACTTCGCGGTGGTGAAACGCGAAGAATTATACGGTCAATGGCAGGTGAGTCAATGCCTTTTCCGTTTTCACCCCCGATTAGGGCTAGCTGATTGTAAATATGGCTGTTTTTTCAACATCCCCGGCCTTTCTTTCGTAGAATTTAGCGCTGCGAAAAGGCTTAGCTGCATTTAAGTAACGCCTGCTGTTTTCCTGAGCGTCAGCTCGTCACACTAGTGTGAGGTATCCCGGCCGCCTGGAGGCTGACAGACAACAGGACAATGGAGTGACAGCGCAAAACCTGATCGATACGTCCCCCAGCTTACAGCACCTCTCTCACGATATCGCGGGCATTAAACTTGAGCCTATCATCGCCCTCTCCTCGCAGCGCCAGGTTGGAGTGGAAGTGCTGAGCGTTCTGTCAGCAAGAGAGCAAAGCGAAGCATTTTTCAACGATCGGTCTGCGGAGTGGTCACTTACGCTGCTTGAAGCGCAACTTGTCGCGCTAAAAAATACCCCGCACTGTCATAATCTTTACGTCAATCTGCCGATAACCGTATTAACGCAGCCGGACGCCTTTCAGCGGCTTCTCCGGCTGCCTGCCGCACCGCTGAATATAGAAATTGTCGACCCGGCACGCTTTCTGGCGCTGTCTGACACAAAACGGCAGGACGTTCACCAGCGCCTGCTGCAGCTCAGAAGACAAGGCCACGGTATCTGGCTGGATGATATTGATGAAGCGATCGTCCAACCGTTTTTGTCCTGCCGGCTGCCGTTAACCGGCATAAAAATCGACAAGGAAGCATTCTGGCGTTTACGCGCCCCCCCTGCGCTCGGGCAACTGGTGACACGTTGCTTTCAGCTTGCCGACAACGTGCTTATTGAAGGTATTGAGACTGAAAAGGATCATAGCCGGGCACGACAGGCAGGAGCAGGACTCGGCCAGGGGTACTACTGGCCGTCCTGGACATGGCCGGAGGAATAAAAAGCCATTTCCAGGAGGGAAGCCATGCGAATGACAGTGCGCCGTTACCGGCGGCGGCGTACAGGAAGTGATGCACTGGGATTTACGCACTCGCCTTTTGCTCCCCCCTTTTTCGACCGGCTCGAATTTTTGAGCCAGTCCATCCACCAACATCGCAAAACCGACGCGCCCTTTATTATTCTGGTCACGGAAGATCATTTCCTGCGCACCGGTTTTCTGAACGGCCAGTTTCCCCTGAGCAGCTGTAGCGACTACCCGACGCTGGACGAAGCCTTTCAGGCGCTCAACCAGTGGCCTGCAGCCCGTCTGGTGGTAGATATTGAAAGCCGCACCACGGCGCTTATGGAAAAGCTGGATCAGCTGAGAAGACACAGCCTGTATCCGCCCTTTCTCACGCCGTATCTGTTGGTCAGGGCGGATAATTACGACACCCGTCTGTTCTGTAAAGCGGCGGGGCCGTTTCATGTCCTTGAACGCCAGTCAACGGCGGCGGCACTCCAGCACAGCCTGATGGACATCAACCCTCCACAGGGCTCCAGTAAAGAGTGGTTCTCTCGCGGCGAGTGGCCCATTTTACAGGAGCTGTCGCGGGGGAAGTCACTACGTCAGATCGCCCTGCTGCAGAATCGCCCCTACAGCCGCATTATCTATCGCCTGAGCTGCATTCTGGTGAAGCTCGGGCTTAGCCATCGCCAGGAACTGCTGCATCTTCTCAATAATCTCTCCGACTGCCCGTTTTACTCTTAACCTAACCCCTTATTTCCTAAAGATCTTTAGGAAGTTACTTACTGAAAATGTTAATTTTATGTTAACCGTTAACATAAATCTCGAAATTACAACTATTCCTAATTTCTGACTCTGAACCACGTGAAATATTAAAGAATAAGTAAAGCGCAGCACTTTCATCCATGCGTTAAGGGATTGATGGTTCCGTTAACAGGATGATAATGATGTAAAAACAAGCAATTTGGTTGCACGCCCCTGGCGCTTAAAGCGAAGGCCGCAGAAGATTTTGCTCTTCCGGCATAGTATTTTTCTGATATCGGGGAGAGGTATCAGGATGAGGATGAGACGCGCTATCTGTGCAAATTCACGCCACTTCAGCAGCAGGTGAGACGTTTTACTGCCCCGTCATTTCATTAACAACTTTGCAACATATAGTGGTATCTGTTATTTTTTGTTATTACATAAAGATGAAAAGATGCGGTAAATGGAATAACAGGACATTTCCGCTAAATTTAAAAAAATAGTCATTCAGATCCAGAAGATAATACAAATCAATAATCATGAATTAATCTGCAGGCTTTTCGGAGAAAACTTACACGGTATAATAAGACGCGTACCAATTATGAATAAGAAAAACCTTTTTGCCGCCACCAGCCAAATGAGATGACCGCGCTGAGGCAATGACATTACCACTACGTTAACAAGGATGCTTTCGCTCTTTCCAGGGAAATACCACCCTATAAGGATCTGCAAATTTATCCTTCCGGCATTTCGAGAGTTTGAACCAAACTCAGCATAACGCTTTTAACAATCTGAGGCATAAAAAATGAAACCGGCATCCGTTATCATTATGGACGAACATCCTATCGTCAGAATGTCGATAGAAGTCCTGCTACAGAAAAATAAAAATATCACAGTCAAACTGAAGTCTGGCGACAGCCATGAAGTTCTCGACTGTATCCGCAATCACGCCATCGATCTGGTGATCCTGGACATTGAACTTACGGGCACCGATGGCTTCGCTTTATTGAAAAGAATCAGAAACTTAAACAAAGACATCAAGGTCCTGTTCCTCTCTTCCAAATCGGAGTCCTTTTACGCAGGCCGTGCCATCCGCGCCGGGGCAAATGGGTTTGTCAGTAAACGAAAAGATTTAGGTGAGATCTACAACGCCGTGGAAATGATTCTGATGGGCTATTCTTTTTTCCCATCGGAAACGTTGAACTTTATTAATCACCTGGGCTCCGGGAAAGGGATGGCATCCGATATGCCATTATCGAATCGTGAGGTCACCGTACTGCGGTATCTGGCGAATGGCTTATCGAATAAGGAAATTGCCGAACAGCTGCTATTAAGCAACAAAACCATTAGCGCGCACAAATCCAATATTTATTCCAAGCTCGGTGTGCAAAGCATTGTGGAATTAATTGATTACGCCAAGGCACACGAGCTGCTATAACCTGAATTCACTCCCTGCAGTTTATCTGAGTTGCAGGGAGTGCGGTCAGCGCTAATTATAATTAATCATAAATGTGGCATCCGCATCGGCGCGTCCGGGCCGGGGGTTATCCGCTGTGGCAATATAATTAGCATAAAATGACAACACGGCATTACCCTGCGCATCTACCGCCACCGGCTGGCTGGCCTGCTGTAACGCAAGACGTGTTTTATCCGCATCCCTGATCTCCACCGCGACGTTATTCGCCGTACTGGCGTCATTCAACGCCAGCAATCCGCTGTCACTCCCGTCAGTTTTCCCGGAAAACGTAATTGATGCCGAACCTGGCGGACAGCCTGTCAGCTTCAGCGTAAAGGGCATGGGCTGCGTGCGGCTCCCCGTGGTGCTGAGCTGCTTCGTCGGCCAGGTGCCCAGCGTGACGGTCTTGTCGCTGTCGCTGCCCTCTGCCACGCAGGTAAAATCAACGATATTGCCGTACATCTGAATATTGATCTCGCCCAGCGCTGTGGCTGACCACGCGTTTGCCTGACACATCGTCAGGGCCAGCGCAGCGAAAGGCCATTTCCAGTTCCCCATCTCTTCCCCTTAATCGTAATCCACGCGCAGATAGCCGCGAGAGGTGAACCGGCCTTCTGCTGGCTTATTCCCCGTAATGCTCACCGGCCAGACCCGGATCCCCACCTGCGCCTGCGCGCTGTCATCCAGACGGAACGGAATTTTGCTGTTCAGGTTGTTAGGCGTCAGAGGCGTACCGCTATCGTTCGCCACGACAAACCCTAAATCCGGGTTATCGGAAACCAGCGCATTGCCCGAGATTTTTTCCGCCTCGATGCGCATCGTCAGATACGCATTGGCCTCCACATTGGTGCACTTAATGGCAATGGTTTTGCTTTGTGGTGAGACGTTCTGAGGACGATTGCCGGCCCCCGCCTGGCTGAACAACGACGCGCCAATATCACCAAAATCAAACTCCACCACCTGCCCGGCGTTAATCGCACAGCTTTGTGGTACCTGAATGGTGCCGCTGTAGCTGATGGTATAGACCGGCGTATTCAGCGGATCGGATGACGTGGTGGTGACATAGACGGTGAACATGGTCTGCTGGGGGATCACCACCATGTTGTTAAACCGCCGTGTGACCCGCAGACGAAAGACCAGCTTCGAATCGGTGACAGGAAACGCTTTGTTGTTCGGAACGTTAGGGTGCTGCCCCATCTGAATGTAGTCTGACGGTGGATAGAAGGTGCCCGCGTAGTCATCGTGGATCTGCATTGCACCATCAAGGTAGTCATTCAGCTTCACATACTTATAGCCATCAATTACCGTCGTTATCGGCAGGCTGGTGACATAACTACGCATCGTGGACTTTCCGGTTGTTCCTTTAGGGCAAATGGCGTTCACGCCCACCAGCCCGGATTTTTGCGCAAGGGTCACAATCTGCCCCGGTTTGTTATTGGAGCTGTTAAAGACGTTTGAAAGATCGTATGAGATATCCTTCGGCACACCCGTGGCGTTCTGGCAAACCGTCGCCCACGCGGGCATCGTGCTGCAGAGCAGCGCTAAGCTAAACACATTGCGTAAACTGCGCATCTTTGGGTTCCTGTTAACGGTCACAGCTTGCCCCCGCCATGGTAATGGCCTGGTTTTGGCTTTCAGGCGATAAACGATAGTGCGCACGACACTGGGACTGCATCCCATTGCCCCACTGAATAAGCAACTCCCCTTCCAGCGGCAGCCCGCTCAGGTAAATCTGCCCGTCATCGCCCACCATACTGGTGACCCCGCTCTGGGTTTCACGGACCACGGCACCAAACGGCACAGGCTGGTTGCCGCGGGTCACGGTCAGCAGGGCACGTACGCCGATACGGGTATCGAAGCTGGCGCGCACCAGCGCACCTTTGGTCGGTACTACGCTGCTGACGTTATTTTCGATGTCGGTGTTGTTACTCATGGAGTTGGTATCCAGCGCCACGCGGTTATAGCGGTAGACGGTGGCATACGGCATGACCGCGTAGCCTCGCCAGTCGGTTTTCACCCCGGTCTGGTTTTCCACGCTGACGCCCGAGGCTCCCGGCGCTTTGATCAGGACGTTAGTGTCGCCCAGCGGCTGGCTGAAGGTGACGCCGTCGGCATGGCCCACCACCCCACCGGAGAGCTGCCAGTTGAGATCGTGCTGATCGCGCGCGTAGTTGTAGCCCACCCCCAGCGTGCCGTAGGTCGCCTGCCAGTTTGCGCTGGCGCTACCGCTTGAGCCGTTGGTGCTGGTGTGCCCCTGCGTAACGCTGTAGTTCAGGTTGCGATCTTCCAGCAGGGTGCCGCTGACCCCGGTTTGCCAGCTGGTATCACCGTCGCTGTTGCGGCTGGCTGAGGCCGTGGCGTAAGCGCGATCGATGGCGCTGTCCCGGCGATATCCCTGACGGGTAAAGAGGCTGAACGGCACCGAGACGTTAAAGGACGCGATCCGGTCCGTGCCCTCTATCCCGACGGACTTGTTCCACGACCATGACAGGGAGTAGTTGATCCCTTTTACACCTCCGGCATAGCCGAGCTGATACCAGAGGTTCGACTGGCTGGTGCCCCAGTAGGTCTGCTCGCTGCCGGAGACATAGACTGAGCCGTAATCACCCAGCGACTGAGAGATATTGAGCTGGAAGCGCCCTTTTTTATTCCACGTCAGGTTGTGATAGCTCTGCACGTCCGGCACGCCGTCATCATCCTTGCTGTCGGCATACTGATAGCCTTCCATCGAACGCCAGGCCACATCATCCAGGGTGTAAAACCCTTTCGTGGAGTAGCGATAGCCCAGCAGCTGGAAGTTGGTGCCGAATCCGTTGAGTGATTTTGCATACAGGAAACGCAGGGACTGGCCCTCATGGCGGCTGTCGTCCGCCAGCTGGCTGCGGGCATGGGTGATATCGACCGACACCGCCCCCCAGTCACCGAGGTTTTTCCCGGCGCCAATGGCCACCGCAGTATAGCGCGACGCCAGCTGCGTACCGCCGTAGAGCGTGTAACCATTGGCCAGACCGGTAATCAGCGTGCCCTGGGTGAAGAACGGCGTGTCCTGATCGCTGTTACCGCTGCGGTAATCCCCGGCCACGAGGTCATACTTCCAGCGACCTTCACGCTGCAACAGCGGCACGGTGGAGTACGGCACGGTATAGCGTTGCTGGCTGCCGTCCTTCTCTTCTACGGTCACTTCCAGATCGCCGCTTGAGGAGGTAGGGTTCAGATCGGTAATGGCAAACGCGCCAGGCTGGACATAGCTCTGGTAGATAACATAGCCGTTCTGGCGAACAACCACTTTGGCCGGGGTACGGGCGATACCGCGCACGGTTGGCGCGTAGCCCTGCAGGCTGTCCGGGTACATGCTGTCGGACGAGAAAAGCCGCCCGCCGCGGAAACCGACGCTGTCAAAGACATCATTGCCGGTATTGCTGTCGCCCAGCACCAGCTCGCTTTTGAGCGGAATGACGGTGCGCTGCGCCCAGGTGCCAATGTTCTGCCAGTTACTGTGCCGCTGGCCGTTGTTTTGCGTATAACGCCAGGCGCCGTTATTGCGTAAACGCCAGGCGCCATAGTTCAGCCCGCTCTGCAGGTTCAGATAGTAGCTGTCATCCTCGCTTCCCCGGTTGCCGGTAAAGCTGTAGTTCAACAGCGCGGCGGGGATCCCTTCATCCCACTGTTCAGGCGGGATATAGCCACGGGCGCTGTTCTGCATCGCCACCTGCGGCAGGCTGATATTCAGACGCTGCGAGGCGAAGTTAAATGCGACCAGACTGCCGGGGATCGCTGTCGCCAGCGGGACACAGGTGTCGTCCTGCACCTTTACCAGCTCGGGAAACGCGGCGAGGTTAACGCCAAACCGTTCCAGCATTTTACGTGTGATGCACGGCGCCAGTCCGCCCGCCACCGGTGGCGTATCGTCGGCCTGCTCAAAGCGCACGTCCTGGGTCGCGATAAACTCATCGTTACGCCAGATATCCACGCGATACACGCCGGGTGCCTGCTGGTGACCTTGTTCAAAACGCGATAAATCCGCCACGCTGGCGGTATCATCGGACAAAAAGGCCGGGTTAAAGTAGCTTTCGCTCCAGCCCGACTGCGGCCAGAGCGTTGCCATCAGCGCCAGTGCAACCGGGCAGTAACGCCATTGATGATTATTCATCGCCCTGACTCTGCTCACAGGTTGACACTACGCGCCGGAGTAATGGCACCGTAGTCATTGACGCTCTGCCAGGAGAGCGTACCGCCCGCACCAGCCGGCAGCGCCTGCTGTGCCGAATTTTTTGGTGCAATCATGATGTTATCCAGCGTCTGACCGCCCAGCTTCAGATTGACCAGCGTGATGTAATACGGTGAGGCGTTGCTGATCTTCAGATGCGAGCCAACGCGCTCAAAGCGCAGCTGAGAGAGCGCCTCTTCCGGCTGCATTGCCAGGTTATTCGGACGCACAAACAGCTTGATACGCGACAGGATGGCCAGTTGCAGCACGTTGTTGTTTTCGGTTTTGGCTTTGTTCACTGACGGGATCGCTTTCACGTTCATGTAAAACAGCGATTCACGATCGGCAGGCAACGCAGGCCCGGCGTAAATAATGCGCAGCGTGTTTTCGCTGTCCGGCTCGCTGACAAACAGGGGTGGCGTGACGGCAAAGGTTTTTTCTTTTTGCCCGTTTGCGTTTTCGATCCACGCGTTAATTAAATAGCGTTCTTGCTTGTTACTGTTGGTGATCGCCAGTGAAGTTTGTTTAGCATCTGCCGGATAAATAACGCGCGTGGCTCCAAGTGCAATACCGCCGGACGCATTCGCGCTTGCAGAAACCATCATTAAAATAAACGATAAAATCAGTCCTGGTTTAATTAGGGTATTCATCAAAACCGTACCTTTAATAATGTGTTCGCAGGTGTTATGGATAAATCAACGTAAACCAGACATCCGACTGAATATTGCCTGGCACAAGGTGTTCGGAAATAGCCCGATATCGGGCGCTAAAATGAAACGCAAGCTCGCGGGTATCAATGGGCAGCCAGCTGACCGCCGTGGCGTTGGGGATAATCTGACGCTGCTGTTCGTCAAAGAGTGCCAGCCCCACCCCGCTGCTGATGGGTGTTTCACCGGGGCGCGATGTTGCCAGAAAAACCTGCGGGTCTTCCGCGGGCGTGATTCCCTGGAACTGGATCCCGACGGTGCGTGAGACATCCACGCTGCAATCCAGCAGCCGCACGGTAAAAGGCACATTTACGGTGGAAAAACTGCCCACCCCGGAAAACGAGTTGGTCCGGTATTGTCCCATATCGATGCGCATATTCTGGCTGTCCGGCGCCACGGCGCAGCCGCCGTTCACCAGTTCACCCCGGAGGTGTACTTTGCCGCCGTCAATCACCACCGTATGGGCGAATGCCTGGGAAGCCATCGCAAGGGTTAACAGCAGTAGTGTTCCTGTCCTTGTCATCCTTCGTTCCTGGCCTGAGCGTATGACGGGCCTCATCCCTGAGGCCAAAACATCCCTGTACGGAGGAATTATTCGTATTTCATAACGAAAGTGGCGTCAGCGTTTGCCTGGCCTGGTTCAGTGGTCGCAGCAGTGGCTTTATAACGCGCGCTGAAGTTCAGGGTGTTGGTGCCCTGGATCAGGTTCTGCGCAGCAGAGAAGGTGGCACCGTCTGGCGTCAGAACGCTGGATTTGCTGTCGAGGATCTCGATACCAACACCTTTCGCGGTGTTGTCGTTGCTACCGGAAGTCACTGCCAGCAGGGTTTTGTCAGTTGCGTCGATCTGACCGGTGAACGCCACAGCAGCCGTTTTCGCCACCAGCGGATCGCAATCGTTCAGTTCGATGGTGAATGGAATATTGGTGGTGGTATCACCCACTTTGGTGAATTTCGCGGTACGGTACTGACCGAGATTAACAGTCTGCTCGGAAGAATCGGTATTTACTGAACATGCAGCATTAACCAGTTCACCTTTAAAATGCACGGTACCGCCATTTACGGAAACTGGCGTAACCGGATCGGCAGCGTGAGCGGCACCCGCGACCAGGGCCAGTGAAGCAATAACAGTAGAAGCAATGTTGCTGAGTTTCATGTCTATTCCTTTAAAATGTAAATAACCCTTCCCGCGAATTATCGGGAATAAGAAATATGTTCAATTGAAAAATTGAAAGCTTATTTCGGAGGAGACAAAGTAGCTCAGGAAACTATTTTTAAATATGTCAAAACGCTGCCATTTTACCAGGTCACATCCTAATCCCGCCTAAGAAATTGACCATCACCCGAGAAGGGTCTTTACGCCCGCCGGAGGAAAACTCGCAAAGGGTGACTGACAGCGGCGCTCGCTTCTGACAAAATACAGGCCATCCCCCCTTTCAAACGTTACAGACGGAATCTTCTCTCTGATGGCAGCAAAGATTATTGACGGTAAAACGATTGCGCAGCAGGTGCGCTCTGAGGTTGCGGAAAAAGTGAAGGCGCGTAAAGCGGCTGGTTTTCGCGCACCAGGGCTTGCCGTTGTGCTGGTTGGTAGCAACCCGGCATCGCAGATTTATGTCGGCAGCAAACGCAAAGCGTGTGAAGAGGTGGGGTTCGTCTCCCGCTCTTACGATTTGCCAGAAACCACCACCGAAGCAGAACTGCTGGAACTTATTGACACCCTGAATGCCGATAAAGAGATCGACGGTATTCTGGTCCAGCTGCCGCTGCCGGCAGGCATCGACAACGTGAAGGTACTGGAGCGTATCGCACCGGATAAAGACGTGGACGGTTTCCACCCGTATAACGTTGGCCGTCTGTGCCAGCGCGCGCCGCGCCTGCGTCCCTGCACCCCACGCGGCATCGTGACGCTGCTGGAGCGTTATAACATCGACACCTACGGTCTGAACGCCGTAGTGATTGGCGCCTCCAACATCGTGGGCCGTCCGATGAGCATGGAGCTGCTGCTGGCCGGTTGCACCACCACCGTGACCCACCGCTTCACCAAAAACCTGCGTCATCACGTCGAGAATGCCGATCTGCTGATCGTCGCGGTCGGTAAGCCGGGCTTCATTCCCGGGGAATGGATTAAGGAAGGGGCGATTGTCGTGGACGTCGGGATTAACCGTCTGGAAAACGGCAAAGTGGTTGGCGACGTGGTTTATGAAGATGCCGCAGCGCGTGCCTCTTACATCACCCCGGTACCGGGCGGCGTAGGCCCAATGACCGTAGCAACCCTGATTCAGAATACCTTGCAGGCATGCGAGGAGTATCACGACGTAGAGGACGCGTAACATGGCGACATTTTCATTAGGTAAACATCCACACGTTGAGCTGTGCGATCTGCTGAAGCTGGAAGGCTGGAGCGAGAGCGGTGCGCAGGCCAAGATCGCCATTGCCGACGGGCTGGTTTTCGTCGACGGCGTGGTAGAAACGCGTAAGCGCTGCAAGATTGTTGCCGGTCAGACCGTCAGCTTTGAAGGTCAGAGCGTGACCGTTACGGCCTGAGCCGTCTGATGCCCTCACCCTAACCCTCTCCCGGCCGGGAGAGGGGATAACAATCCCCGCACACCTATCACGGTTAATTATCGATCAACTTCAAATAATCACTATTTCATCTGTTGAAAAGTGAAAATTGAGTTGCGCGTTTTTCACGCTTTGCCCACGATAAGTAGAACGTTCTACTAAAACGTTATACTTACAATAACAGCGCCAAAAAAAGCGCTTCTCGGGGGAAATCAGCATGAGTCTGATATCAGGGTTTGTTAAATCGCTGTCTAAGTTATCGATGATTGGTCGCGCCTTAATGCTGCCAATTTCACTGCTTCCCGCTGCGGGCCTGCTGCTGGCCTTTGGCGATAAGTTTCACCTGCCGCTGATGATGAACGCGGGTGGGGTTATCTTTGATAACCTGCCCATGCTGTTTGCCATTGGCTCCGCCGTGGGTCTGGCATCGGAATCCGGCATTGCCGCACTGTCTGCCGCCGTCTCGGTGTTTGTTACCAATATCACCATCAGTACCGTGCTGAGCATTACGCCGGAAATGGCCTCTCAGGGCGGTAAATACGCTATGGTGGTAGGCATCCCGACGCTGCAGATGGGCGTCTTTGGCGGGCTTATCTGCGGTATTCTGGCGGCGTGGTGCTATAACCGTTTCCACACCATGCAGCTGCCGGAGTTCCTTGGCTTCTTCTCCGGCAAACGCTTTGTGGCGATTGCCACGGCGTTTCTCTCGTTCCTGCTCGGTCTGCTGCTGCCCTACGTCTGGCAACACATTCAGGCAGGCATCGACGCGCTCTCCGTGGTGGTGAACGGCGATAATCAGGCCGCCTCAACCTTTATCTTCGGTCTGGTCGAACGCGCCCTCATCCCGCTCGGTCTGCACCATATCTGGTATCCCTCTTTCTGGTATTCATTTGGTGATTACACCACTCAGGCGGGCCAGGTGATCCACGGCGACCAGACCATCTGGTTCAAGATGCTGGAAGAAGGGGTGAAATCCTTCAGCAGCGACACCTACCAGAACGCCGGTAAGTTCATGCAGGGTGAATTCCCGCTGATGCTGTTTGCCCTGCCTGCGGCGTGTCTGGCGATGTATCATGAAGCGCATACCAAAAATAAAAAAATCGCGGCCGGTATTCTGTTCTCTGCGGCACTCACCTGCTTCCTGACGGGGATCACCGAGCCGGTGGAGTTCACTTTCATCTTCGTCGCGCCGATCCTCTACGTCTTTAACGCCATTATGGCGGGCCTGGCGTACATGACCATGTATCTGCTGCACGCCCATATCGCCAAGTCGTTCTCGGCAGGCTTTATCGATTATCTGTCGTTCGGGATCCTGCCGTCATTCAACGGCTATCAGACCAACTTCCTCAATGCCATTATCATTGGTATTCCGATGGGCCTGATTTATTACTTCACCTTCAGTTTCGTGATCCGTCGCTTTGACGTGAAAACGCCGGGCCGTACCGAAGTGACCGCCAGCGCGGATGATAAATCCGATTCTGAACTCGCCACCGAAATCATTACCCTGCTGGGCGGTGCGCACAACATCGACTCCGTTGGCTCCTGTATCACCCGTCTGCGCCTGGAAGTGGCAAAAAGTGATGCGGTGGATAAAGATGGCCTGAACGGACTCGGTGCACGCGGCGTGGTCTTCGTGGGTGATAACGGAATTCAGGTGATTTTCGGTGCCAGAGCACAGTTTATCGCCCAGACCATGTCCACCATGATTGGCAAATAATAAGATGCCGGAACGACACGTCTCCTGTAGGCTGAGAGACGTGTCGTATCTGGCTGATAATCGGTAAATTTCAGGGAGCGGTTTTGAAGAAAGTCAGCATCATTGATGTCGCAAAGCACGCGGGTGTGTCGGTCTCTACCGTATCGCTGGTGCTGCGCCAGAAAGGGAAAATCTCCGAAGCAACGATCGAGAAGGTCAATGCCGCCATCACGACGCTGGGCTATGTTCATAACGTTGCCGCTGCCAACCTTCGCGCCAACACCTCCAACCTGATCGGCCTGATCCTGCGTGATTTCAGCGACAGTTTTTCCATCAAAGTCATGGCGAGTATCGTCCAGGAGCTGGAGAAGCAGGGCTATATGGTTTTTCTCGGCCAGCCGCTGAACGATCGGGAGCATTTAGAGCGCACCCTGCTCTCCTTTAAGCAACAGGGCGTGGCGGGCGTGATCTATCTCGCGTCGGATACGCGCTCCCCAACCCTGCCGGAGCAGATCCGCCAGTGCCTGCTGCCGCTGGTGGTGGTCTCGCAGTCTCTACTGGATGAAAAATGCAACCTGGTGATGCGCGATAACCGCCAGGCGGCAAACCTGGCCGCGCGCTATCTTATCGAGCGCGGGCACCGCAACATCGCCTACATTGGCGGACGGGAAGGCTGCCTTATTCGCGAGCAGCGCCTGCTTGGATTTCGCAGCGCAATGACCCAGAACGGGCTGGTGTGGCGCGATGAAAGCTCCCCGGCCTGCAGCGATGACACGCAAGCCGCCGCAATGGCGACCCGCCAGCTGCTTGAGAAAAACAACACCATCACCGCCCTGCTATGTCATTCACCGGATGCGATGATCGGCTGCATTAGCGGCATTCATCAGGTGGGCCGCACCGTGGGAAAAGACGTGTTTCTGACGCAGCAGGTCGCGCTGGTGGGCTTTGAAGATATGCTGCACGTCAACCTGACCTCGCCGTCGTTTACCTATGTCTCCTCCGCCAGTGACGAGACAGGCCGCCAGGCGGCGGGTCTTATCATCCGTAAGCTGAAAGAGCCAGAGCTGCAGACGCAGCGCATTACCCTCTCCGGCCAGCTTATCGCGCGGGAATCGGCGTAAAAATCGGAATTTAGCACAGGTCAGTTCCAGCAAAATCGCTGCTATATTCCCATGATTTGTCATGGAAAATTACGATGCCTACCGTTATCACACACGCTGCTGTTCCGCTTTGCCTGGGCTTAGGCCTGGGAACCCGGGTTATTCCTCCCCGCCTGCTTTTCGCCGGTGTCGTGCTCGCGATGCTGCCCGATGCCGACGTGCTGGCGTTTAAGTTCGGCGTTGCTTACGGCAATGTTTTCGGCCATCGCGGCTTTACCCATTCACTGCTGTTTGCCTTTGTGGTGCCGATACTCTGCGTACTGGTCGGGCGACGATGGTTCAGGGCAAGTTTGACGCGCTGCTGGCTGTTTTTAACCGTGTCGCTGCTGTCGCACAGCCTGCTGGATTCCATCACCACCGGCGGTAAGGGCGTCGGCTGGCTGTGGCCGTGGTCAGATGAACGCTTCTTTGCGCCTTGGCAGGTGATTAAGGTCGCCCCGTTTGCCCTGTCGCGCTATACCACGCCGTACGGGCATCAGGTGATTATCTCTGAACTACTGTGGGTGTGGCTGCCGGGAGTGGTGCTGATGGGGTTGTTGTGGTGGCGAAAGCGTGCACGCTGATGCCCTCACCCCGGCCCTCTCCCACAGGGAGAGGGAGAACACCTAACAATCCCCTCTCCCTGTGGGAGAGGGTTAGGGTGAGGGGAAAATTACTTACGGCGCCAGGTGGTCCCCTGTGGGCCATCTTCCAGGATGATCCCCATCTCGGTCAGGCGATTGCGCGCCGCATCCGCTGCCGCCCAGTCTTTCGCCTGACGGGCTTCCAGACGCGCGTTAATCAGCGCTTCAATCTCTGCCACTTCGCCGTCATCCGCCTGCGCACCGCTCTGCAGGAAGGCATCCGGCTCCTGCTCCAGCAGGCCAAGCACGGAAGAGAGTTTACGCAGGTGAGCAGCCAGCGCATTCGCCGCCGCCATATCTTCTGACTTCAGGCGGTTGACTTCACGCGCCATATCGAACAGCACCGAGTAGGCTTCCGGGGTGTTGAAATCATCGTTCATCACCTCAACAAAGCGGGCCTCAAACGCCTCGCCGCCCGCGGCCTCCACGGACTTGTCGGTACCGCGCAACGCAGTGTACAGACGCTCCAGCGCAGAGCGTGCCTGTTTCAGGTTCTCTTCACTGTAGTTCAGCTGGCTGCGGTAGTGGCCCGACATCAAAAAGTAACGCACGGTTTCCGCATCGTAATACTTCAGCACGTCACGCACGGTGAAGAAGTTGCCCAGCGATTTAGACATCTTCTCGCGGTCAACCATCACCATCCCGGAGTGCATCCAGTAGTTCACATACTCGCCGCCGTGCGCACAGGTGGACTGCGCGATTTCGTTTTCGTGGTGCGGGAACATGAGGTCTGAACCGCCGCCGTGAATGTCAAAATGTTTGCCCAGCTGTTTGCAGTTCATCGCCGAGCACTCAATGTGCCAGCCCGGACGCCCTTCTCCCCATGGAGATGGCCAGCTTGGTTCGCCCTCTTTGGACATCTTCCACAGCACGAAGTCCATGGGGTTACGCTTCACGTCAACCACGTCAACGCGCGCGCCAGCCTGCAGTTGGTCAAGATCCTGACGGGAAAGCGAGCCGTAGGTAGGATCGGTTGGCACTGAGAACATCACGTCGCCATTGTCCGCAACGTACGCGTGGCCGCGTGCGATCAGCTTTTCAGTGATGTCGATAATTTCATGAATATGGTGGGTCGCACGCGGCTCGCTGTCCGGGCGCAAAATGTTTAACGCGTCGAAATCCTTGTGCATCTCAACGATCATACGATCCACCAGTGCGACAAAGCTTTCGCCATTTTCATTAGCGCGCTTGATGATTTTGTCGTCAATATCGGTGATGTTACGCACGTACTTCAGGTTATACCCGAGGAAACGCAGGTAACGCGACACGACATCGAATGCGACAAAGGTACGGCCATGGCCGATATGACAGAGATCGTAAACCGTAATACCACACACGTACATGCCGACTTCCCCGGCATGGATAGGTTTAAATTCCTCTTTCTGGCGCGTCATTGTATTAAAGATTTTTAACATCGAAGATTCCATGTAAACACGTGTGTGGACGAAAACCGGGTATTCTACCCGTAATTCAAACCCGAAGCAGCACACAATGCAAGGTGATCGCATCCTGTGGTTATGCTATAACAGGCCCCTATATCTGACCCGAACGCGGGTCGACGTACCACAATAACGGAACAGGATGCAAAAATGGTTACTTTCCACACTAATCATGGCGATATCGTAATCAAAACCTTTGATGACAAAGCGCCTGAAACAGTTAAAAACTTCCTGGACTATTGCCGCGAAGGTTTCTACAACAACACCATTTTCCACCGTGTGATCAACGGCTTTATGATCCAGGGCGGCGGTTTTGAACCGGGTATGAAGCAGAAAGAAACAAAAGAAGCGATCAAAAACGAAGCCAATAACGGCCTGAAAAACACCCGCGGCACGCTGGCGATGGCGCGTACTCAGGCACCTCACTCTGCCACCGCGCAGTTCTTCATCAACGTGGCTGACAACGACTTCCTGAACTTCTCCGGCGAAAGCCTGCAGGGTTGGGGCTACTGCGTATTCGCAGAAGTGGTTGAAGGCATGGACGTGGTCGACAAGATCAAAGCTGTTTCCACCGGCCGCAGCGGCATGCATCAGGACGTTCCAAAAGAAGACGTTGTGATTACCAGCGTGGCCGTCAGCGAGTAATTCGTGGCGACACTCTTTATTGCAGATTTGCACCTGCAAACAGAAGAACCGGCGATCACCGCCGGTTTTCTGCGTTTTTTAGCGGGTGAAGCCAGACACGCCGACGCGCTTTACATCCTTGGCGACCTGTTTGAAGCCTGGATCGGCGACGACGACCCCAACCCGCTGCACCGTGAAATGGCTGCCGCCATTCACGCGCTGGTCACCTCCGGCGTTCCCTGCTACTTCATTCACGGCAACCGCGATTTTCTGGTCGGCCCTCGCTACGCCCGCGAAAGCGGCATGACGCTGCTGCCAGAAGAACAGGTGCTTGACCTCTATGGTCGAAAAGTCCTGATCATGCACGGTGACACGCTCTGTACGGACGATACCGGCTATCAGGCGTTTCGCGCGAAGGTCCACACCCCGTGGATCCAAAAGGTGTTTCTTGCCCTGCCGCTGTTTATCCGGAACCGTATCGCCGCCAGAATGCGCGCGGGCAGTAAAGCCGCCAACAGCAGTAAGTCGATGACCATCATGGACGTCAACCCGCAGGCAGTGGTCAACATGATGGAGAAACACCACATCCAGTGGTTGATCCATGGTCATACCCACCGTCCCGACGTGCATACGTTGGTCGCCAACGGCGAACCGGCTCACCGTGTGGTACTGGGCGCGTGGCACAGCGAAGGATCGATGGTGAAAGTCACGCCTGAAGGTGTGGAACTGATCGCTTTCCCGTTTTAATCTCCCCGCAAAACTCATTCTATTTTTTTGAACGATATCGGCAAATTGTTTCGATTTTAATCAGCCCGTGGTCGGCCTATCATTTATCACATCAGGGCAACACGCCCTATCCCAAACAAAACACTTAAGGATTACGACCATGAAATCTATCAAAACTTTCGTTGCAGTTGCCGCTCTGTCTCTGATCTCTTTCGGTTCTTTCGCACAAAGCGTTAGCGCGACAGCCTCAACTCTGGATCGTGCAGAAGCGAAAATTGCCGCTCAGGCTGCTGAACAGGGCGCGTCTTACAAAATCACCAGCGCACAGTTCAATAACCGCGTGCACATGACTGCAGAACTGACTAAATAAGATCGCCGTTTGCCGTGCCGCCAGTAGATCCGCGACAGCGACAAGACGATGAGGAAGGAAAGAGAATGAAAAAAATCAGCATCGTAAGTGCCCTGCTGCTGGTCGCTGGACTGTCCACTGGCGCGATGGCAGCAGAGAATGGCTTCTGTGTACCGGAAGCCGGCTCGAATATCGACACCAGCATGGTGAATCATATTGATGTCAGCCACGCATTCGACAAAGAGAACCTGACCGCAGGGGATCTTCAGTAACCTCTCAAAACAGACCGCCTGAATGCGGTCTGTTTTGTTATTCCCGCGCACCACAACGGCTCGGTTTTTAACCGCGCAACCGTTTTCCTTGCCCGTATTACATGCTATTCTCTGTGCCCTCGAAAGCAGTGTGTTTCGCACCACAGGAGTTTTAAGACGCATGTCTTCCCGCAATAATCCGGCGCGTGTCGCCATCGTGATGGGGTCCAAAAGCGACTGGGCTACCATGCAGTTCGCCGCCGAAATCTTTGAAATCCTGAATGTTCCTCACCACGTTGAAGTGGTTTCCGCACACCGCACGCCGGATAAACTGTTCAGCTTTGCCGAAAGCGCGCAAGAGAACGG
This sequence comes from Enterobacter cloacae subsp. cloacae ATCC 13047, assembly GCF_000025565.1. Lineage (NCBI taxonomy): Bacteria > Pseudomonadati > Pseudomonadota > Gammaproteobacteria > Enterobacterales > Enterobacteriaceae > Enterobacter > Enterobacter cloacae. Next base: position 1,307,129 of record NC_014121.1, on the reverse strand, counting down.
TTACGAGGTGATCATTGCTGGTGCGGGTGGCGCAGCACATCTGCCGGGCATGATTGCCGCCAAAACGCTGGTGCCGGTACTGGGTGTTCCGGTGCAGAGCGCCGCACTGAGCGGTGTCGACAGCCTTTACTCCATCGTGCAGATGCCGCGTGGCATTCCTGTGGGTACGCTGGCCATCGGCAAAGCGGGCGCGGCAAACGCGGCTCTGCTGGCGGCGCAGATCCTGGCGACGCACGATAAAGCCTTACATCAGCGTCTGGCGGACTGGCGTAAAGCCCAGACCGACGAAGTGCTGGACAACCCGGACCCGCGGGGTGCGGCATGAAGCAGGTTTGCGTCCTCGGTAACGGTCAGTTAGGCCGCATGCTGCGCCAGGCCGGTGAACCACTGGGTATTGCCGTCTGGCCGGTCGGTCTGGATGCCGAACCCGAAGCCGTGCCGTTCCACCAGAGCGTCATTACCGCTGAGATTGAACGCTGGCCGGAAACCGCGCTGACCCGTGAACTGGCGCGCCATAACGCTTTTGTGAACCGCGACGTGTTCCCAATCATTGCTGACCGTCTGACGCAAAAACAGCTGTTCGACAAGCTCGGACTGGCGACCGCGCCGTGGCAGTTGCTGTCTGATAAAAGCGAGTGGAACGATGTCTTCGCTATGCTGGGCGAACTGGCGATTGTAAAGCGTCGCGTCGGCGGTTATGACGGCCGCGGACAGTGGCGTTTGCGCGCGCACGAAACCGCCGAACTGCCGGAAGAGTGCTACGGAGAGTGCATCGTTGAGCAGGGCATCAACTTCAGCGGTGAAGTGTCGCTGGTTGGCGCTCGCGGCCACGACGGGCGTACCGTATTTTATCCTCTGACCCATAACCTGCATCAGGACGGGATCTTACGCACCAGCGTCGCCTTCCCGCAGGCCAATGCTGAACAGCAGGCCCAGGCGGAAGAGATGCTCTCGGCCATTATGCATGAACTGGGTTATGTGGGCGTGATGGCTATGGAGTGTTTTGTAACGCCGTCTGGTCTGCTGATCAACGAACTGGCACCGCGCGTTCACAACAGCGGTCACTGGACGCAAAACGGCGCATCAATCAGCCAGTTTGAGCTGCACCTGCGCGCCATTACTGACCTGCCGCTGCCGCAGCCGGTGGTTAACAGCCCTTCAGTGATGATCAACCTGATCGGTACCGATCTGAACTACGACTGGCTGAAGCTGCCGCTGGTGCACCTGCACTGGTACGACAAAGAGGTTCGTCCGGGGCGTAAAGTGGGTCACCTGAACCTGAACGACAGCGACGCAGGCCGCCTGAGCGCTACCCTGGAAGCGATGATCCCTCTCCTGCCGCCGGAATACGCAAGCGGGATTGTCTGGGCGCAATCAAAGCTCAAATAAGCGATAATTGCCGGGGAGTTGATCTTCCCCTTCCCCGGCCTCTCCTCACGCGCGTAAAATCCCCCTCCATTGCTGTTTTGATTTCTGGAAAAACCATGAACGATGGAACGGATTATCGCGCGATACTCGCGTCCGATACCCCTTTGATTGACGTTCGCGCGCCGATCGAATTTGCGCAGGGTGCGATGCCTGCGGCAATCAACCTGCCTTTGATGAACGACGACGAACGCGCCGCCGTGGGGACCTGCTACAAACGCCAGGGGCCCGACGCTGCGCTGGCGCTCGGCCATAGTCTGGTGAACGGCGACACGCGGGAGGCCCGGATCAACGCCTGGCGCGAAGCCTGTCTTGCCCGACCTGAGGGCTTTATCTGCTGTGCGCGCGGCGGACAGCGCTCGCATATCACGCAGGCCTGGCTGAAAGAGGCGGGCGTGGATTACACGCTGATCCGCGGCGGCTATAAAGCCCTGCGTCAGACGGCGATTCAGGTCACTATTGAGCAGTCACAAAAACCGATGGTGCTTATCGGCGGCTGTACCGGAAACGGTAAAACGTTGCTGGTGAAGCAGCACGCGCAGGGGATCGATCTGGAAGGGCTGGCCCACCATCGCGGCTCATCGTTTGGCCGCACGCTTACACCACAGCTTTCCCAGGCAAGCTTTGAAAATCATCTGGCCGTCGAGCTGTTGAAAAAAGATGCTACACGTTGGGTGCTGGAGGATGAGGGCAGGATGATTGGCTCTAACCATCTGCCGGAATGCCTGCGCGACCGGATGGCCGAAGCCCCTATCGTGGTGGTAGAGGATCCGTTTGACATTCGTCTTGAGCGCCTGCGCGAAGAGTATTTCGACCATATGTGGGCCGATTTTTCTGCCGCCTACGGCGAAGAGGCGGGCTGGAAGGAGTATAGCGAGTATCTGCACCACGGTCTGTTCGCCATTCGCCGCCGTCTGGGGCTGCAGCGTTATGCGGAATTCACCGCGCTGTTAGATTCCGCACTGCTGGAACAACAACGCTCTGGCAGCACTGACGCACACTTTAGCTGGCTTGCGCCGCTGCTCAGAGATTATTACGACCCGATGTACGGTTATCAGCTGGAGAAGAAGGAAGAAAAGATTGTATATCGCGGGACGTATGGCGAGGTCGCTAACTGGCTTGATCGCTGAAAGAAAGCCGGGTGGCGAGGTAAAAGCAAAACGGCAACCTGGTTGCCGTTTTTAATGTTTGTACCCTCTCCCTGTGGGAGAGGGTCAGGGTGAGGGCATCAGACCGCACCCTGTGCTTCGACATTAGAAGTCGTAACGCAGACGCACCAGGTTCATATCGCCCAGGTTGTCGGTGCTGGAGGTGAACACGTGTTCGTAATCCACACGGAAACCGTAGTCCAGCTGGAAGCTGATACCCACACCGTTGTCGATGCGCTGGTAGTTACGGCCGTTCACGTACTCGATACGGTCACCCATGAAGTATGGCTGGATGGATTTAACCGCATACTGATTGATTGGGAATTTGTACCCTGCGAAGTATTCGATACCCCATGCGTCACCGGCAAAGTAGTCGTTAACAGACACTTTTTTGGTGGTCAGGAAGTTCTGGTACCAGCCGCCGCCAGCAGAGAAGGTCCAGTTATCCGGTGTCCAGCTGAGCGCGGTACCGAGGATGTTCTGGTCATAGGTTTTGCTGTCGCCGTTGTCCGGGTTACGCATATCCGCACGGGTGTAGTTCCATGCCGCGCCCCAGGTCAGATCGGTGGTCAGGTGGTAATCGATACCCAGGGAACCGCCGCCTTTACGCTTGTAGCGCAGACCGTTGCCCGGCAGGTATTCGCTGTCTTCAAACAGGTAAGAGGCGTAGATATCAGCATCGCCAACGGTTTTCTTATATTTCAGCATATTGCGTGAACGATAAGAGCCATCGTAGTCGCCGTTGATACCGTTACCTGGTGCCTGACCGATCATGTCGTAGTCCCAGATATCGGTTTTCACACCCACCACATCATAGTACACGCTGTTCTGTTGACCGAAGGTCAGCGTACCCCAGGTGTCGCTCTTCAGGCCGGTGTAGAGCATACGGCGCGTGGTGTCGTGAGCACCTTCGGCATAGTGATGATCCCAGTTGAACTGGGCAGGGATATTCACACCCAGTTCGTAGTAGCTGATCCAGCTGATGTCGTCGAACAGATAGTAATCTGCCGCAAAACGGAAACGGGTGCCGCCGTCGAAACCGTTACGTTTGTAGCTGTTTTTACCATCGTCGCCCGTCATGTTCTGGAACTGAGGACGAATACTGCCGCCAACGGTAAAGTTCAGACGGCTCAGCGGGTTACCCGCCTGAGGATCTTGCTTAAGAACTGTGATTTCCGCCTGAGATGCGAAGGAGGTTAATGCCACTGCTGCGCCAATAGCTGTCGCCAGCGCGGTTGTTTTTATAGTCATTATTTTTCCTTAATAGACACGCTGCTAAATATTTAGCGTGTGAATATTAACTGGAAATAATCGGGCTGTGTGGGCGGGTTTTTAATGTTTTGTGCTACTAAATGAGTGGATATTATCGATTTGTGCTGTTAACGGACTGCGCACCAGCATTTAAACCGGCACGCAACCATCACGTCTGTGAACTAACTGACAAACTGGCGGAACAATGCTTTGCCTTTTAACAGCCGCGTTCCAAGCCAGCCGCCGCAAAGCGAAAGCAAAAGCGCACCGCACACCGGCAGCGTCAGCCACAGGCGCCAGTCTGGCTCCCACGGGAAGTCGAAGACTTTCGACTGCAGCACTGCCAGCGCCGCCTCTGCGCCAATGGCGGCCACCAGGCCTGCCACCAGCCCCAGCAGGGCGAACTCGCTCCACAGCGTAGCCCTCAGCAGACGCTTGCTGGCTCCCAGCGTACGGTAGACCACCAGCTCCTGATGACGCTGACGCATGCCAACCTGCACCTGTGCCAGTAGCAACAGCACGCCGCAAATCGTCACCAGTACCACCATCACCTCCAGCGCGCGGCTGACCTGCTCCAGCACCTGACCGACCTGTTTCAGTATCGCGCCAATATCCAGCAGGCTGACCGTCGGGAATTCCCGGTTAAGCTGCGTCAACATGCCGTTGCCGTTTTCCCAGCGGAAGCTGGTGAGCCAGCTCTGCGGCTGTCCATCCAGCGCCCCGACAGGGAAGATAAAGAAGAAGTTTGGCCGCAGGCTTTCCCAGTCCACTTTGCGCAGGCTGGTCACTCTGGCGCTGAAATCCTGCGTGTCGCCGGTAAAGGTCACGCTATCTCCCAGCTTCACATTCAGACGCTTTGCCAGCCCCTCTTCCATCGACACTTCCCCGGCCTTTGGCGGCCAGCTTCCGGCGGTGATCGGGTTGTGATCCGGGCGCTTCTCCTGCCAGGTCAGGTTTAGCTCACGGTTGAGCGACTCATCTTTATTCCCCTCCGTCGACTGACCGTTGATCTGCGTCAGGCGCGCACGCACGATCGGATAGAACGACTCGGGAATAATGTGATGCTCAGAGAGAAAACCCTTCAGTGGTGTCACCTGTTCTGGAGCAATATTGATCAGAAAATAGTTCGGGCTTTCCGGCGGAAGCTGCTGTTGCCAGCGATCCAGCAGATCGCCGCGCAGCACCAGCAAAAGCGCCAGCAGCATAAACGAGAGCGAAAACGCCGAAAGCTGGCTCAGCGTTGACCACGGCTGATGCAGCAGACGGTTCACCGCCAGCCGCACGGGAAGGGATTTAATCGTCATCCTTTTCAGAACAGTGAGCAACATCCAGCCCAGCATGCCACACAGCAGCGCCAGAACCACCGCCCCAACCAACACGGCCCACAGCAGGGTACTCCCGCCCATCAGCCAGGCAAGGAGCCCGATCACAACGGCTATCATCACCGGCAGGTAGTATTTAAGCGGCCAGACGCTGGCCACCACATCGCGGCGCAGCACGCGCAGCGGCTGGGTGGCGAGCAGGAGCCGGTACGGGCGCAACCCCACCAGCAATGAAATCACGGTCATCGCGCCAATCGCCCACAGCCACGGCCAGAGGCTTGCTGGCGGCAGCGCGGCAGGCAGTACCGGTTTCAGGAGCATCATCAGCAGCTTTTCAAACAGCAGACCTGTCGCCCCACCGGTGACGGCCGACAGCGCCAGCACCATCAGCCACTGGCCGACAATCAGCCTCCGCAATTGCGCCCTGCCCGCGCCAAGAGTTTTGAGGATCGCCACCAGATCGTAACGGCTGCGGCAGTAGTGTCCCATCGCCACGGCTACCGCCGCGACAGCCAGCAGCAGGGTTAACAGCGCCGAGAGCAGCAGAAACTGCTGAGAGCGTTCAAGAGACTTGCCGAGCGCACCCTCATCCTGCTCAAGCCCGTACCAGCGGTGCTCCGGTTTTAACTGCGGCAGAAGCCATTTTTCATACGCCTCCAGCTGCGCAGGCGTGCCGCCAAACTTATAGCACCAGGTGACACGGCTCCCCGGCTGGACGGCGTTGGTTTTTGCCACGTCTGCGGTGTTCATCAGCAAGCGTGGGGCGAGCTGGAACGGATTGAAGCCGGAATCGGGTTCCTGAACCACCTCCCCGGCAATGGTCAGCGTCGCGTCCCCCACGTCGATGCTGTCACCTGTTTTCAGGTTCAGCAGCGCCATCAGTCGCGGTGCCAGCAGCACCGTACCGGGTTTCGGCTTGACGCCTGGCGGGCTGGTCTGCAGTTCACCGTACATCGGGTAGATATTATCCACGGCTTTGACGCTGGCCAGCTGCGGCGTGTCACCGGCGAAGGTCATGGTCTGGAAGCTTATCTGCTCCCCGGCCTTGAGCCCCCGCTTGCGCGCTTCGTCGATCCAGCCCGGCGGGACGGCGCGCGAGCTTTGCAGCGCCCTGTCGCCCGCCATAAATTCGCGGCTTTGCTGGCTAAGCCCTTTCTCCATGCGATCGCTGACGCTGCCCAGCGCCAGCACGCAGGCCACCGCCAGGCTTAACGCCAGCCAGACGATCAGCAGCGAAGGCGAGCGCCACTCGCGCCAGAACCAGCGGGCAATCATGCTTCCTCCTGCAATTCACCGTTGACCAGCCGCAGGCGGCGATCGCAGCGGGCGGCCAACTGCGGATCGTGCGTGACCAGAATCAGCGTGGTGCCATGTTCCCGGTTGAGCGAGAACAGCAGATCGGCAATTTTGTCTCCGGTTTTACGGTCCAGGTTCCCGGTGGGTTCATCGGCAAACAGCACCTCCGGGCGACCATTAAATGCGCGGGCCAGCGCCACGCGTTGCTGCTCTCCACCGGAAAGCTGCGCCGGAAGATGGTCAAGGCGTTTCCCCAGCCCCAGCTGTTCCAGCAATGCCTTCGCATGATCGCGGCTTTCACGGCTGCTTTCTCCGCGCAGCAGCGCGGGTAATTCAACATTTTCCAGCGCGTTCAGGGTGGGGATCAGCATGAAGGACTGAAACACAAAGCCGATGTGACGGGCACGTAGCGCGGCACGCGCCTCTTCATCAAGCTGATGCAGCGGCTGTCCGACCAGATTAACCTCGCCGCTGCTGCCGTCGTCCAGTCCGGCCAGAATAGCCAGCAGCGTGGACTTACCGGAACCGGATTCGCCAATCAGCGCAATGGTTTCGGCAGGTTTGACAACGAGTTCAACTCCGGTAAGGATGGAAAGCTCGTGTTCCCCCTGACCGACGGACTTCTTAAGACGATGAACTTCAACAATGTTTTCCGCTGGCATTTGCCCTTCCTGTTTTTGATTCTGATGACTTTCCGCGCGGCGGCAGCGGACACGTTACTGGTTCTCGGCGACAGCCTCAGCGCAGGCTATCGTATGGCGGCCAGTGCGGCCTGGCCGGCTCTGCTCAACGAAAAATGGCAGAGCAAAACGTCTGTTATCAACGCCAGCATCAGCGGTGATACCTCGCAACAGGGCTTGTCGCGCCTGCCGGCTTTGCTCAAACAGCATCAACCGCGATGGGTGCTGGTGGAGCTGGGCGGTAACGACGGATTGCGTGGCTTCCAGCCTCAGCAAACGGAACAAACCCTGCGCACCATCCTGAAGGACATTAAAGCGGCGAACGCCCAGCCGCTGCTGATGCAAATTCGCCTGCCCGCCAACTACGGTCGTCGGTATAATGAAGCCTTTAGCGCGATCTACCCTAAGCTTGCCAACGAGTTTGATATTCCGCTGCTGCCATTTTTCATGGAAGAGGTCTATCTCAAACCCAACTGGATGCAGGATGACGGGATCCACCCCAATCGCGATGCACAGCCGTTTATTGCCGACTGGATGGCAACGCGGCTGGCTCCTTTAGTTAACCATGACTCCTGATTAAGCGGAGATCCTGACAGGTAAAGTTATGCAAAAATCGGTCTTAATTACAGGATGTTCCAGCGGAATTGGTCTTGAAAGCGCGCTCGAATTAAAGCGTCAGGGATTTCAGGTGCTGGCGGCCTGCCGTAAACCTGACGATGTGGAACGCCTCAACGGGATGGGGTTCACCAGCGTGTTGCTGGATCTGGACTCACCGGAAAGCGTTGAACGCGCCGCCGATGAGGTGATCGCCCTTACCGGCAACCGTCTATACGGTCTGTTCAATAATGCCGGTTACGGTCTCTATGGCCCGCTGAATACGATCTCCCGCGAACAGCTTGAACAACAGTTTTCCAGCAACTTTTTCGGTGTGCATCAGCTCACCATGCGCCTGCTTCCGGCGATGCTGCCTCACGGTGAAGGGCGTATCGTGATGACCTCCTCGGTCATGGGGCTGATTTCTACCCCCGGCCGCGGCGCGTATGCCGCCAGCAAATATGCGCTGGAAGCATGGTCGGACGCCCTGCGCATGGAGTTGCGTCACAGCGGGATTAAGGTGAGCCTGATTGAACCCGGCCCCATCCGCACCCGTTTTACGGATAACGTCAACCAGACGCAGGCGGACAAACCGGTCGAAAACCCCGGCATCGCCGCACGTTTTACCCTTGGGCCGGAAGCGGTTGTCGCGAAAGTGCGCCATGCTTTTGAGAGCGATAACCCAAAAATGCGCTATCCGGTAACGCTGGTCACCCATGCCGTAGGCTGGTTAAAACGTCTGCTGCCGGGCCGGATGATGGACAAAATTTTACACGGTTGAGTTGAAGCGACGACGCTCACCCCCATGTAAATAACAAACCGATAAAAGAGAATGCCGCATGTCCGTACAGAATATCGTCAATATTACTGAAGCAAACCTGCAACAGGTCCTCGAACAGTCGATGGTTAAACCGGTACTGTTCTACTTCTGGTCTGAACGCAGCCAACACTGTCTGCAACTGACGCCGGTCCTCGAAAGCCTTGCCGCGCAATATAATGGCCAGTTCATTCTCGCCAAACTGGACTGTGATGCAGAACCCATGGTGGCCTCTCAGTTTGGCCTGCGCGCCATCCCCACGGTCTATCTTTTCCAGAATGGACAGCCTGTTGATGGCTTCCAGGGACCGCAGCCTGAAGAGGCGATCCGCGCCCTGCTGGATAAAGTGCTGCCGCGTGAGGAGGAGCTAAAAGCGCAGGAAGCCATGGCGCTGATGCAGGAAGGTAAATACGACGAAGCCCTGCCGCTGTTGAAAGACGCCTGGCAGCTCTCTAAGCAGAACAGCCAGATTGGCCTGCTGCTGGCTGAAACACAGATTGCCCTGCACCGCTCAGAAGATGCTGAAGCCGTGCTAAAAACGATCCCGTTGCAGGATCAGGACACCCGCTATCAGGGCCTGGTGGCGCAAATTGATCTGCTGAAACAGGCGGCGGATACCCCGGAAATCCAGCAACTCCAGCAGCAGGTTGCCGATAACCCGGCCGACGCAGCGCTGGCAAGCCAGCTGGCACTCCAGCTGCATCAGGTGGGTCGAAATGAAGAGGCCCTGGAACTGCTGTTCAGCCACCTGCAAAACGATCTGGCTGCCGCAGACGGTCAGGCGCGGAAAATGTTCCAGGAGATCCTGGCCGCACTGGGTACCGGCGATGCGCTGGCGTCGAAGTACCGTCGTCAGCTGTACGCGCTGCTCTACTAAAAAAAATGCCCGGTGGCGCTCACGCTTACCGGGCCTACACAAACAGGCTTAATCCGCTTTTTTTAGCTGTGTGACCACCAGCTGGTGGCGCTCGTTGTAGAACTTCCTATACGTCAGATAACAGGCAATGATGGTCGACAGGCTCGCCGTGGAGAGCAGCATAAAGGTCACCATGATCTGATATTTGATCGCTTTTACCGGATCAATGCCAGCGAAGATCAGCCCTGACATCATCCCCGGCAGACTCACCAGTCCGACCGTTTTCGCCGAATCCACCGTGGGGATCAGCGACGCGCGGATACTCTCACGAATCAGCCGCGCCGACGCCACTTTAGGCGTGGCCCCCAGGCTTAACTTCTCCTGCAGCTTCTGTTGCTCACTGCTGAAGCGCTGGCCAAGGTTGTTGTAGCACAGCCCTACCGCCACCATGGCGTTCCCGGCGATCATCCCGGAGATGGGGATCACCTGCATCGGCGTAAACTCAATAGAGCCAGATAGCACCAGCACCGCCAGCGTCAGCGCGGTCCCGGTCGTAATGGCAATAAATGACGAGACAAACGCCTTATCGATATATTTGCTGCGCTTCTGAGCATTCCACGCTGCGTTGAAGCAGATAAACAGCACCATCAGCAGCGTAAGCACCGCGTGGTTGACGTTAAAGATGTACTTCAGCACATAGCCAACGATGATGAGCTGAATCACCGCGCGGCAGATGCTCCAGAGAATATCTTTCTCCAGCCCCAGCTTTTCCCGGTAGCTCACAAAAATCGCCACCAGTACCAGCACCATCGAAAACGCCAGCGATGCGTTGGTGATATTATGCTCACCCATGGTTTGCCTCCTGCCATTTCCCACCCTGCGGCTGCAGCGTGATGACATCATCCGCATGGGCAATTTCATTTGCGTCGTGCGTCACCCACAGCACGGCAATATTTTGTTCACTGGCGTAGCGATGGATGATGTCGTTCACGTTGCGCTTGTTGGCCTCATCCAGCGCGCTGGTGATCTCGTCCAGCAGCAGCACCTTAGGTAAAAACTGCAGGTTACGAATCAGCGAAACGCGCTGCTTTTCGCCCCCGGAGAGCTCATTAATGGATTTGGTCAATGTCTCTTGTGCCAGGCCAAAGCGGGCCAGGTCAGCGATAAATTTATTCGGCTCCGGCGTTTGCTGGCGAATCTGCCACGGGAAGATCAGGTTGTCATAGACCGTTTCGCCGAACAGTGAAGGGGTCTGTACACAATAAGAGACCTGCTGGCGATAGCGTTCCGGGGAGAGGGTCGCAATATCGTGGCCCTCAAACAGAACGGTTCCCTCCGTAGGACTTAGCAGTGAAGCCACAATTTTCAATAACGTGCTTTTGCCGCAGCCTGACGGCCCGGTGATTAATTTAAACTCGCCCGGTGAAAGGCAAAATTCGACGTGCTGAAGGATCGTATTTCCCCCAACACGAAATCCGACATCCCTGAGATGTAATATGTTTTTTTGATCGTTCATTCCGCTTCCGTTAACCGCTTCTGGTAAAAATCGTCTGTAGCATAATCCTTTGTCCCTTCCCAGCCTATTTTCAGAGGCGAATTTCAGCCCGATAGCCGATATACTTATGAACAATAAACATGCATTTTTACTCATCAACAGCATGCAAAACAGGAGGTTTTTATGCTTATCGTTGTTCCTGTCCTTATATTCGTTGCGCTGGTTATTGTGGGCGCCGGGGTCAAAATTGTCCCGCAGGGATATCAGTGGACCGTTGAACGCTTCGGCCGCTACACCAATACACTCCAGCCAGGCTTGAGCCTGATTGTTCCCTTCATGGACAGAATTGGTCGCAAGATCAATATGATGGAACAAGTGTTGGATATCCCCTCGCAGGAAGTTATTTCGAAGGATAACGCCAACGTCACCATCGATGCCGTCTGTTTTATTCAGGTAATTGATGCGCCCAAAGCCGCCTATGAGGTGAGCAACCTGGAGCTAGCGATTGTTAATCTGACGATGACCAACATCCGTACGGTACTCGGCTCTATGGAGCTGGACGAAATGCTCTCTCAGCGTGACAGCATCAACACCCGTCTGCTGCACATTGTTGATGAAGCGACAAACCCGTGGGGCATTAAAGTCACCCGCATTGAAATCCGGGACGTTCGCCCACCTGCGGAGCTTATCGCTTCGATGAACGCCCAGATGAAGGCAGAACGAACCAAGCGCGCCTATATTCTGGAAGCCGAAGGGGTGCGTCAGGCGGAGATCCTGAAAGCAGAAGGGGAAAAACAGTCGCAAATTCTGAAAGCGGAAGGGGATCGCCAGTCTGCTTTCTTGCAGGCAGAGGCGCGTGAACGTTCTGCCGAAGCGGAAGCCCGCGCAACCCAGATGGTATCCGAGGCCATTGCCGCCGGTGACATCCAGGCCGTGAACTACTTTGTCGCGCAAAAATATACCGATGCGCTGAAAGAGATCGGCTCGGCAAATAACAGCAAAGTGGTGATGATGCCGCTGGATGCCAGCAGTCTGATGGGCTCCATCGCCGGGATTGCTGAACTTATCAAAGACAGCGGAAATGAGCGCAAAAAATGATTGAGCTGATCGTCGCACATCCTCATGCTTTCTGGCTAAGCCTGGGTGGCTTACTGCTGGCCGCAGAGATGCTTGGTGGCAACGGTTATCTGCTCTGGAGCGGTGTGGCCGCGGTGATTACCGGGCTGCTGGTCTGGCTGCTCCCCCTGGACTGGGCGTGGCAGGGCGCGCTGTTTGCCGTGCTGACGCTGGTGGCCGCCTGGCTGTGGTGGCGCTGGCTGAACCGTCAGGTTAACGAGCAAGAACCGCTGGATACCCATCTCAATCAGCGTGGACAGCAGATCGTCGGCCAGCGCTTTACGCTTGAGACCGCGCTGGTGAACGGCCGCGGACATATGCGCGTGGGCGATAGCTCCTGGCCGGTGGTGGCCGACGATGACCTCAGCGCCGGGACGCGGGTTGAGGTCATCGCGGTGGAAGGGATTACGCTTCGGGTGAAAGCCTGCTAAGCCTGCGCCTTACGATGACAGCAGCCGGCAAGATTATCGATAATCGGGCAGTCAGCGCTGTCATCTCCCGGACAGGATTCCGCCAGCGCCAGCAGCTGCTTGCGCATCGCTTCCAGTTCCGTAATGTGCCGTTCAATCTCCGCCACTTTTTCCAGCGTCCGTTTTTTTACATCTGCGCTGTGGCGTTTTGGATCGTTGAACAGATTCACCAGCTCACCGCACTCTTCAAGGTTAAAACCCACCTGACGCGCCTGACGCAGTAAGGTCAGCTCGTCCAGATGCAGTTGCGTGTAGCTACGGTAGCCGTTTTCGCTGCGCAGCGGCGGCGTCACCAGCCCCTTCTCTTCATAAAAGCGGATTGCTTTGCTGGTCAATCCGGTTTTTTTCGCAACATCGCTGATATTCACATTTCCCCCTTGACCTTCCCCTTGATGGAAGGTTTAACCTTCATAACAGTTAGCGAAAAGCGTTACTCCGGTCAACAACTGACCAGTTCATTATACGGGAGTTTTGTTATGTCTCACACAATTGACCTGACACTGGACGGCCTCTCCTGCGGCCACTGTGTCAAACGCGTAAAAGAAAGTCTGGAACAGCGTCCTGATGTCGAAAGCGCTGACGTCACTATCGATCACGCCGCCGTCACCGGCAGCGCCAGTGCGCAAGCGCTGATTGATACCATCAAACAGGCAGGTTATGGGGCGGAGCTGAGCCACCCAAAGGCTAAACCGCTGGCAGAGTCATCATCCCCGTCGGAAGCACTGACAGCGGCCACTCCTGAGCTTCCGGCAGCTGATGATATCGATGACAGCCAACAGCTGCTGATCAACGGCATGAGCTGCGCCAGCTGCGTCTCCCGGGTGCAAAATGCCTTGCAGGCGGTACCCGGAGTCGCGCAGGCACGGGTCAATCTTGCGGAGCGTACTGCGCTGGTCATGGGCAGTGCCTCCGCCGCAGAATTAGTGCAGGCCGTTGAAAAAGCGGGCTATGGCGCAGAGGCCATCGAAGATGATGCCAAACGCCGTGAACGTCAGCAGGAAACGGCCATCGCCACCATGAAACGCTTCCGCTGGCAGGCCATTGTTGCGCTGCTGGTCGGGATCCCGGTGATGGTGTGGGGCATGATCGGTGACAACATGATGGTCACCGACGACAACCGCACGCTGTGGCTGGTCATTGGTATCATTACGCTTGGTGTAATGGTATTTGCAGGCGGACATTTCTACTCCAGCGCCTGGAAGAGCCTGAAAAACCGCACCGCAACCATGGATACGCTGGTGGCACTCGGCACGGGTGCGGCATGGCTCTACTCCATGAGCGTGAACGTCTGGCCACAGTGGTTCCCGATGGAAGCCCGCCATCTCTATTATGAAGCGAGCGCGATGATCATCGGCCTGATTAACCTGGGCCATATGCTGGAAGCCCGTGCCCGTCAGCGCTCCTCAAAGGCGCTGGAGCGGCTGCTGGATTTAACCCCCCCGACCGCCCGCGTGGTCACTGACGACGGAGAAAAAAGCGTTCCTCTGGCCGAGGTTCAGCCCGGTATGACGCTGCGTCTGACCACCGGTGACCGCGTTCCCGTGGACGGAGACATTACGCAGGGCGAAGCCTGGTTTGACGAAGCGATGCTCACCGGGGAACCCATTCCGCAGCAGAAATCACAGGGTGATGGCGTGCATGCCGGTACGGTGGTGCAGGACGGCAGCGTGCTGTTCACCGCCAGTGCAGTGGGAAGCCACACCACGCTGTCCCGTATTATCCGCATGGTGCGCCAGGCACAGAGCAGTAAGCCTGAAATAGGTCAGCTGGCCGATAAAATCTCCGCCATTTTTGTGCCGGTGGTGGTGGGCATTGCGCTGCTGAGCGCGGCTATCTGGTATTTCTTCGGCCCGGCGCCGCAAATTGTCTATACCCTGGTGATCGCCACCACGGTACTGATTATCGCCTGTCCTTGCGCGCTCGGCCTTGCGACGCCGATGTCGATTATCTCCGGCGTGGGACGCGCCGCCGAGTTTGGCGTGCTGGTGCGTGATGCCGACGCCCTGCAACGCGCCAGCACTCTCGACACGCTGGTCTTTGATAAAACCGGTACCCTGACCGAAGGTAAACCGCAGGTTGTATCCGTGCATACCTCAGGCTTCGCGGAGGCTGACGCGCTGCGTCTCGCCGCGGCCCTGGAACAAGGCTCCAGCCACCCGCTGGCGCGAGCCATCATTGAGAAAGCCGGTGAGGCCAGCCTGCCGCAGGTGAACAACTTCCGCACCCTGCGCGGATTAGGCGTCAGCGGTGAGGCCGAAGGGCACACACTGCTGCTGGGTAACCAGGCCCTGATGAATGAAAACGGCATAGCAACTTCAGCGCTGGAAAGTGAACTGAATGCCCAGGCATCACAGGGCGCAACCCCTGTCCTGCTTGCGGTGGACGGTCATATTGCGGCCCTGCTGGCCGTGCGCGATCCGTTACGTCAGGACAGTGTGGATGCCTTACAACGACTGCACCGCGCGGGCTACCGCCTGGTGATGTTAACCGGGGATAACCCAACCACGGCCAACGCCATCGCCAGAGAGGCGGGGATCGATGAAGTCATTGCCGGTGTCCTGCCGGACGGCAAAGCGGACGCCATTAAAACGCTGCAACAACAGGGGCGCCAGGTCGCGATGGTTGGCGACGGTATTAACGATGCGCCGGCGCTGGCACAGGCAGAGGTGGGGATTGCCATGGGAAGCGGGAGCGACGTTGCCATTGAGACGGCAGCTATCACTCTGATGCGACACAGCCTGATGGGTGTTGCCGATGCGCTGGCGATTTCGAAAGCCACGTTGCGCAACATGAAGCAGAACCTGCTGGGTGCGTTTATCTATAACTCGCTCGGTATCCCGATTGCTGCCGGCATTCTGTGGCCCCTGACCGGTACGCTGCTTAACCCGGTGGTCGCAGGTGCAGCGATGGCGCTCTCCTCCATTACCGTGGTGAGCAACGCCAACCGTCTGCTGCGCTTTAAACCGAAAGCGTAATACGCTTCCCCGGCCTACGAAACGTGCCGACGTTCACCTGTTGCGCCGCCCTGCCCCACGCGTTAGCATGAACCTTTCCGTTTATGGAGCGCGTATGAGTCTGTTTCGCCGTATAAAAACATCGTTTCGCGCCCTCTTCCCCCGCCGTTATACCTGGCCCGGAATGGATATCTCGCTCCCCGGCGGTCAGCATCTGCACCTGGTGGGCAGCATACATATGGGCACGCAGGATATGTCCCCGCTGCCCTCTGGTCTGTTATCCCTCCTGAAGCAGGCCGATGCGCTGGTGGTTGAGGCGGATATTTCAGGCCACGAGTCTCCCTTTGCCGGGCTGGAGAGCGATCTCACCCTGGCCGACCGTCTGGACGAGGCTCAGCTCGCCGAACTGACGCGCGTGGCGGATGAAACCGGCGTTTCGCTCTCGATGCTGGACACCCTGCCGCTCTGGCAGATTGCCATGATATTACAGGCGACGCAGGCGCAGCGTCTGGGTCTGCGCGGTGATTATGGTATTGATTACCAGCTGCTGAATGCGGCCCGGGCACGCCGTCTGCCGATCATTGAGCTGGAAGGTACCGATAGCCAGATTGCCCTCCTTCGCCAGTTGCCTGATGACGGTCTCATTCTTCTTGATGATACGCTAACGCACTGGCATACCAACGCCCGTCTGCTGCAAACCATGATTGGCTGGTGGCTGGATGCCCCGCCTGCTGAGGGGAAATTAACGCTGCCGTCGACGTTCAGTGAATCGCTGTATGATGTGCTGATGAATGCACGCAATGCGGCATGGCGGCAGACGCTGCATGCGTTACCTGCCGGGCATTACGTGGTTGCGGTGGGGGCATTACATTTGTACGGAGAAGGAAACTTGCCGTCGCTGCTGAAATAAAAAAATGGCCAATATTTCTATTGGCCCGTCAAAGAGGAATTTCATCGTTTTTATTATGCCGAAGGAGACCTTCGGTTGAGCCGATTGTCGCTCAAAGTGACCATCACTGCCAATACTATTGCGCAAGATGGTGCTATTTTTTAGACAAACGTCAGGCGTATGCTGTCAGCATGAATTGTCTGTCGTAAGAAGGATAGCTATGACTCCCGCCGTTAAATTACTCGAAAAAAACAAAATTTCTTTCCGGATCCACACTTACGATCACGATCCGAACGAAACCAATTTTGGTGATGAAGTGGTGCGCAAACTGGGGCTGAACGCCGACCAGGTCTATAAAACGCTGCTGGTGGCCGTGAATGGAGATATGAAGCATCTCGCCGTCGCGGTCACGCCCGTGGCTGGTCAACTGGACCTGAAGAAAGTGGCCAAAGCGCTGGGAGCGAAAAAGGTAGATATGGCAGACCCAATGGTTGCGCAACGCACCACGGGTTATCTGGTGGGCGGGATCAGCCCGCTCGGACAGAAAAAACGCCTGCCAACGCTGATTGACGCCCCTTCTCAGGAATTTGAAACCATCTATATTTCCGGCGGCAAGCGCGGGCTGGATATCGAACTGGCCGCAGGCGATCTGGCCAAAATGCTGGATGCGAAGTTTGCGGATATTGCGCGCCGGGATTAAAAGAAAAAGCCGGGTGGCGGCTGCGAGGTAAAAGCAAAACGGTAACAGACGTTACCGTTTTTTGTGTTCACGCCCTCTCCCGGTGGGAGAGGGTTGGGGTGAGGGCATCAGGCCGCACAACGTTACTGCCAGCTCACCTCGCCTTTCGGCTCATACGCATTCACGTCGATCGGTGAATTCTGCTCGATAAACTGCTTCAGAACCTCGGCATCAATAAAGCCGGTATTCACATAGCCCGGTTTATTATCGATGTGCGGATAACCGTCGCCGCCGGTGGCGTTAAAGCTTAAGGTTGCCAGACGGTAGGTTTTCGCGGGATCAACCGGCTCACCCTTGATTTTGAGATCGTTGAGCTTGCCGTCTTTGGCCACAAAGCTGACGTTAGCGAACTGCGGATAGGCGCCAGAGTCCGGCTTCATCTGCGCCACGGCGGTAAGGTACTCAATCACCTCTTTCCCGCTCATATCGGCATAAACCACCACGTTGCCAAACGGCTGCACCTTCAGCACATCTTTATAGGTGATATTCCCGCCTTCGATGGAATCACGGATCCCGCCGCCGCTCATCACACCAAAATCAGCGCCGGTGCGCGCGATTTGTGCCGCCAGCACCAGGTGACCCATATTGGTCTGTACGAAACGGACTTTGCTGCGGTCCCCTTCCAGACGCCCGTTCAGCGTACCGATTTTCACGTCCAGCTGCGCTTTGCCTTTATTCTGGAACGGGGTTAACAGGGAGAGCATCTGTGGGTTCTCGGGGATCTCCGGGGTGTAGAGTACGCGCTCACTTTTCCCGTCCGGATAGGTCACTTTTTTCTTCAGGTTGACCGGGATGAGCTGATAATGCACCAGTTTCATCTCGCCGTTACGGAACTCAAAGTCGGCACGGCCAACGTATTTACCCCACTCGTGTGCCTGCACAATCCAGATCCCGTTCTGACGGTCTGGTGCACACGGCGTGCCCGGAACATAATCCACCTGCTTTTTATTCTCCGAGGCCATGCACACCGGATCTTGTGAGTGACCACCCACAATCATTGCCAGCGAGCCCGCAGGGAGGCTGCGCGCCATTTCAACGTCGCCCGGTGCGTTAGAACCATGCTCGCCGTTGTCGTAATGTCCCATATGGGTGGTGGCGATGATCACGTCCGGTTTTTCATTTTGCTGCAACTCCTGAATCACCAGCTTCGCTTCGTCTGCCGGTTTACGGAATTCGATATCGGTAAAGAACTCCGGGTTGCCAATTTTTGCCGTATCGTCCGTGGTGAGGCCAATCACCGCGATTTTCAGATCCTGACGCTTAAACAGCGCCCACGGTTTAAACAGGCGTTCACCGGTACTTTTCTGATAGATATTGGCGGAGAGGAACGGGAATTTGGACCATTTTTCCTGCTGGCGCAGCACGCTCAGTGGGTTATCAAACTCATGGTTTCCGACGGCCATTGCATCGTAACCGATTAAATTCATGCCACGAAAATCAGGCTCAGCATCCTGTAAATCGGACTCCGGCACGCCGGTATTGATATCGCCCCCCGATAACAGCAGCACGCTGCCCCCTTCGGCGGCAACCTCTTTACGAATGCCATCCACCAGCGTTTTTTGCGCGGAGAGACCATATTCGCCGTACTCGCTGCGCCAGAAATGGCCGTGGTGATCGTTGGTATGCAGGATCGTAATTTTATACGTTTTGTCTTTTTCATACGCCTGTGCGGGCAGGCTTGCCAGACCCCAGGCGGCGAGCAGCGCCAACGCGACGCCATGCTTCATTAACTTCATCTTCTCTCTCCCTGACCAATAGACAAACGCAAAAATTACAGTGAGTAACAAGAATAGACAAATAAGTTTTCATAATTGCGACTTTCTTCAAATGTCGCTGGCAGGTATGTTAGTTGGATAATAATTACCCCCTGCATTTTTCATCACTAACGACGTGGTATTTATGGCAATCAGTGAATCAACCCAGCCCGTTTCGGGCGCGCCGGCGTCGCCGCCACCCTCGCGCACCTCATTTAAAGTCTTAGGCGCTATTAGCCTCTCCCATCTGCTCAACGACATGATCCAGTCGCTGATCCTGGCGATTTACCCGCTGCTGCAATCCGAGTTTTCATTAACCTTCGTGCAGATCGGGATGATCACCCTGACCTTCCAGCTGGCCTCTTCGCTACTGCAACCTATCGTCGGTTACTGGACGGATAAATATCCGATGCCGTGGTCGCTGCCGATTGGCATGTGCTTCACCCTGAGCGGGTTGGTGCTGCTGGCTATGGCGGGCAGTTTTGAAGCGGTGCTGCTTGCCGCCGCGCTGGTGGGGACCGGCTCGTCGGTCTTCCATCCGGAGTCCTCCCGCGTGGCACGTATGGCCTCCGGCGGGCGCCACGGGTTGGCGCAATCACTCTTCCAGGTGGGCGGTAATTTTGGCAGTTCCCTCGGCCCGCTGCTGGCGGCAGTGATCATCGCCCCCTACGGCAAGGGTAACGTCGCCTGGTTTGTGCTGGCCGCCCTGCTGGCGATCGTTGTGCTCGCCCAGATCAGTCGCTGGTATGCCGCACAGCACCGCGTAAACAAAGGCAAACCAAAAGTGAAGGTTATCAATCCCCTTCCACGCAATAAGGTTATCCTGGCCGTGTCCGTGCTGCTGGTGCTGATTTTCTCGAAATATTTCTATATGGCGAGCATCAGCAGCTATTACACCTTTTACCTGATGCAAAAATTCGGATTATCGGTACAAAACGCGCAGTTCCACCTGTTTGCTTTCCTGTTTGCCGTCGCAGCAGGGACGGTGATTGGCGGGCCAGTCGGGGATAAAATTGGCCGTAAATATGTTATTTGGGGCTCTATCCTTGGCGTTGCTCCCTTTACCCTTATTTTGCCTTACGCCAGCCTTGAATGGACGGGCATTTTAACGGTGATTATTGGTTTTATTCTGGCTTCGGCGTTCTCGGCTATCCTGGTGTATGCGCAGGAGTTGTTACCGGGGCGTATTGGTATGGTTTCCGGGCTCTTCTTTGGTTTCGCCTTCGGCATGGGCGGCCTTGGTGCAGCCGTGTTAGGCATGGTTGCCGACCACACCAGTATCTTCCTGGTTTATAAAATCTGCGCTTTCCTGCCACTTCTGGGGATGTTGACCATATTCCTGCCTGATAATCGTCATAAAGCGTAATTTCATGGCTGCCAAAGTGTAACTTTGGCAGCCTGATGCCCTCATGGCATAAGGCTTTCCTGTTCATCCCTTCTCTGAATTTATCAAAACCTGCCTTTTCTGAGGCATATTGCCGTTTTATTCAAACTTCAACAATTATTCATAAACACAAGGGTAAAAATTGTCATAAACTATTACTCGGTTTTTGGTTTTCACCAAAATGGAACACCCACAACGAAAGGAGACGGAATGCACCACGCCACACCGCTTATCACCACCATTGTTGGTGGACTTGTGCTCGCTTTTATTCTCGGCATGATTGCCAATAAACTGCGTATTTCCCCTCTTGTGGGCTATCTGTTAGCCGGGGTACTGGCGGGACCGTTTACGCCTGGCTTCGTTGCGGATACCAAACTGGCACCTGAACTGGCGGAACTGGGCGTGATTCTGCTGATGTTTGGCGTGGGGCTGCATTTTTCCCTGAAGGACCTGATGGCGGTAAAGTCGATCGCCATACCGGGAGCGATCGCCCAGATAGGGGTGGCGACGCTGCTGGGCATGGCGCTTTCGGCCGTACTGGGCTGGTCGTTAATGACCGGCATCGTATTTGGGCTGTGTCTCTCAACCGCCAGTACCGTGGTGCTGCTGCGCGCGCTTGAAGAGAGGCAGCTGATAGACAGCCAGCGCGGACAAATCGCAATCGGCTGGCTGATTGTTGAAGATCTGGTGATGGTGCTGACGCTGGTCCTGCTGCCTGCCGTCGCCGGAATGATGGAAAAAGACACCCACGGCTTTGCCTCGCTGGCGCTGGATATGAGCATCACAATCGGAAAAGTGGTGGCGTTTATCGCCATCATGATGCTGGTAGGCCGCCGTCTGGTGCCGTGGATCATGTCGCGCAGCGCGGCCACCGGCTCGCGTGAACTGTTCACCCTTTCCGTCCTTGCGCTGGCGCTGGGGATTGCCTTTGGTGCGGTGGAGCTCTTTGACGTCTCCTTTGCCCTTGGCGCGTTCTTCGCCGGGATGGTGCTGAACGAATCCGAACTGAGCCACCGAGCGGCGCACGACACCCTCCCCCTGCGTGATGCCTTCGCGGTGCTGTTCTTTGTCTCCGTCGGGATGCTGTTTGATCCGATGATTCTGGTTCAGCAGCCGCTGGCCGTACTGGGGACGCTGGCGATTATCATCTTTGGTAAGTCGGTCGCCGCCTTTTTCCTGGTGCGAATGTTCGGCCACTCGCCGCGTACCGCTCTTACCATCGCCGCCAGCCTGGCACAGATTGGTGAGTTCGCCTTTATTCTGGCGGGTCTGGGGATGGCGCTCAACCTGTTGCCGCAGGCCGGGCAGAACCTGGTGCTGGCGGGAGCGATCCTCTCGATTATGCTGAACCCGGTGCTGTTCGCGCTGCTGGAAAAATATCTCGATAAAACCGAAACCCTTGAAGAGCAGACGCTCGAAGAGGCCATTGAAGAAGAGAAGCAGATCCCGGTGGATATTTGCAACCACGCCCTGCTGGTCGGCTTTGGCCGCGTGGGAAGCCTGCTCGGCGAGAAGCTGATGGCGCAGGGGATCCCGCTGGTGGTGATTGAAACCTCGCGCACCCGCGTCGATGAGCTGCGCGAGCGCGGTATTCGCGCAGTGCTGGGCAATGCGGCGAACGAAGAAATTATGAACCTGGCGCATCTGGACTGCGCCCGCTGGCTGCTGCTGACCATTCCAAACGGCTACGAAGCGGGTGAGATTGTGGCCACTGCACGTGAGAAATGCCCAACGATTGAGATCATTGCCCGCGCCCATTACGACGACGAGGTGGATTACATCACCGAACGGGGTGCGAATCAGGTGGTGATGGGTGAGCGCGAAATTGCGAATACGATGCTGGCGCTGCTGGCGAAGCCGCCGGTTGAAGAGGCTGTGACGAGGTAAGTTTCGTGCGGCCTGATGCCCTCACCCTGACCCTCTCCCACCGGGAGAGGGAATAAACACTAAAAACGGCAACATGCGTTGCCGTTTTGCTTTTACCTGTCCCAGTACGCCTCTTCGAGGCTGTCTTCCCTTTCCGGCAGGCCACGTGTTAAGCGCGGGGAGTGCTGGTTCAGCACCTGATAACTGACGCGGTTCGCGTATTTACACACCTGCGCCAGCGACGAATAGGTGAGCCAGCTGAACTTATGTTTGCTGGAATTCGGCACGTTGGTTTTGTGGTAGGCATTGGCGGTGATGTCATGCAGCAGCGCCGCCAGCGCACCGTCGCCCGCACCGTTGGTGTTCATGATCTTCTCCGGGCCGCCCATGTACGGGGCGATGTGCGAGTAGATCCGCAGCGGATTAACACAGTCTTTATAACGCATGCCACGGCTGAACTCATACTGGTTGAACTCGGCGATGGCGCCAGGCAGCAGCGGATGCTGGGTTTTGCGTTTACTCTCTTCTTCCGTGAAGCCTGCCATATACAGCCCTACCGGTCCGGCGGTGCAGAGCACCAGATCCACCCAGTCCAGCGCTTTATCGGAGGCCAGCAGCGGATCGCTCTCGCCGGTGAGGGCCTCAGCTTCTTCTTCGTTCATCGCCAGAATCGAGACATGCTCTTTCAGGAAGGCCTGCCACCACTCCGGGTTGTCGGCAATCACAAATTTCGTTCCCAGCGTCAGGACCACCGGCACATCGTACTTTTTCGCATACTCAATCGCCTTCATGGTGGCTTTCGGCATCGGCTCGCCCGGCTTGCAGCGCACCAGGTAGGAGGTGAGCACCAGCGCCGACGCGCCCGCAATCACCTCTTCGGGAATGCTCTCGGCACGCAGCTTGTTCATGTGGCCGGGGCTGATGGCAAAGGTACGCTCGCCGGATTCACCGATCAGCGTAAAGCAGCGGCCAATGGGGCCGTCGACACCCTGCAGATAGTTAAGATCGGTACGGCTGGAGGTATTGCACAGGTAACGGTAGGCGTAGCCACCAATTTCGATGTTGCTGCACATCACGCCGAGCAGCACTGAGCGGTCGTCTGCCAGAACGGAGTAGTTATGCATGGTATTGCCGATGGTGCCACCGGCAAACTGATGGGTGATCAGGTTGTCACGCACCAGCTCCTGATAGAGCGCCTCCGCAACATCGTCTTCGATTACCAGCGAGTGGCCGGCGCTCAGACCGTAACGGGCGACAAACGCATCATCCACTTTCGCTTCAATGTCCACCAGCGTCTGATCGATACCGACGACCCATGCCGCGCTGGTTTCATTTTCAGGCTGGATTTGCTGCAGGAGCGGATCGCGGGCATCAACAGGGAAGTAGTGTTTGGATTTGCGTTTACCGGGAAATTTCATGGTCTGAACTGTGCATAGAATATGGGCCGGGAATGGTAGCACAAACCCGGCCCAGAGTGCGATCAGCGGCTGTTGGTCACCAGCGAGACCATCATGTCGATATGTTCCGGAGCGTCGTTAAGTGCCGGAATGTACTCGTACTTCTCACCGCCAGCCTCCAGGAAAAACTCCCGGTTTTGCACCGCGATCTCCTCCAGCGTTTCCAGGCAATCGGCCGAAAAGCCCGGCGACATCACCTGAATATGCTTCACGCCTTTCTCGCCGAGCATTTTGAGGGTTTCGTCCGTATACGGTGTCAACCACGGCTCGCGACCAAAGCGCGACTGGAAAGTCATCATCACCTTCTCCGGCGGCAGGCCGAGCGCGGACACCAGCTCACGCGTGGTATCGCGACAGCGCTGCGGATAATCATCCCCTTCGTTAGCGAAACGCTGCGGAATGCCGTGATAGGACAGCAGCAGCAGATCCGGCTCGCCGTGTTTTTCAAACGACGCGCGGGCACTGCTGGCAAGCGCTTTGATATAGAGTTCGTTATCGGCGTAGTCGCGTATAAAGGTCACGCCCGGAATGCGGCGGCGGGTCGCCAGAATGCGGGCCAGTTCGTCCCACACCGCAGCAACCGTCGAGCAGGAGTACTGCGGGTAGAGTGCCAGCACCACAATGTGCTCAACCCCCTGCGCGAGCAGCGCGTCGACCGCACTTTCCAGAGACGGTTTGCCATAGCTCATGCCGAGCGCGACAGGCATATCCGGCAGGCGGGCAGCCAGCGCTTTCTCCTGACGACGGCTGTAGACCATCAGCGGCGAGCCCTCTTCCATCCAGACAGACTGATAGAGTTTGGCGACGCGCGGTGAACGAATGGGCAGAATCACGCCACGCAGTAATGGCCACCACAGCAGTCTTGGGGTATCCACAACGCGCGTGTCGCTTAAAAATTGTCGCAGATAGCGTTTTACCGCTTCTGGCGTAGGTGCTTCTGGGGTGCCCAGATTGGCAAGCAGGATGCCGGTTTTCGCCTGACTCATTCACGCCTCTTAACCATTTGAATGGTTGTCAATTGTAGCGGAAATGCGTTTAAACGGAACCCATTGCTGTAATAGGTAAGATGAGAAATATTCTCACCCGGGGACCCGGGTGAGAGCAGTGCGATTAGCCGAGGATTTTTTCCAGCTCTGCACGAACGTCAGCCACGGCTTTGGTGCCGTCAACTTTCGCGTATTTGGTGTTACCCGCCTGCGCTTCTTTGGTGTAGTAGCCGATCAGCGGCGCAGTCATCTGATGGTATTCCACCAGGCGCTTACGCACGGTCTCTTCCTGATCGTCTTTACGGGTGGTCAGCTCTTCGCCGGTTACGTCGTCTTTACCTTCAACCTTAGGTGGGTTGAATTTAATGTGGTAAACGCGGCCAGAAGCAGCGTGCACACGGCGACCAACGATACGATCAACGATCAGCTCGTCTGGTACGTCGAACTCCAGCACGTAGTCTACGTTGATGCCCGCTTCTTTCATGGCGTCAGCCTGAGGAATGGTGCGTGGGAAGCCGTCCAGCAGGAAACCGTTACGGCAGTCTTCCTGAGCAATGCGCTCTTTGACCAGAGCGATAACCAGCTCGTCGGTCACCAGTTTGCCAGCGTCCATGATGTCTTTCGCTTGTTTACCCAGCTCAGAGCCAGATTTAACAGCAGCGCGCAGCATATCACCGGTGGAGATTTGCGGAATACCGTATTTCTCCATGATGAACTGAGCCTGAGTTCCTTTACCCGCGCCCGGAGCGCCAAGCAGAATAATACGCATTGCGAAAATCCCCTCAAAAGTCGATTCAATTTTTCAAAAGCGCTAAACAATACCACCAGAACGGATGCGGCTCAAGGAAGGCGGGAGGGCTGAAACGGTTAATGGGGGGAGATTATTTGGGGGAGTGCGGTCTGGTGCCCTCACCCCGGCCCTCTCCCACGGGGAGAGGGAGAAGACCAGGGGAGGCGTGGTCAATTACGCCAGCAGCAGCGCATTCACACGTTTAATGAAGAGGTTAGGATCTTCCAGCGTGCCGCGCTCGGCCAGCAGAGACTGATCCAGCAGCAGTTCAACCCACTCAGCGAAGCGGGTTTCGTCCTGGGTATCCGCCGCGCGTTTCACCAGCGGGTGATCCGGGTTCAGCTCGAAGATATATTTCACTTCTGGCATCGCCTGACCTGCCGCGGCGAACAGTTTCGCCATCTGGGTACCCATTTCGTCCGCATCGGTAGTCACAATCGCCGGCGTATCGGTCAGACGGTGGGTGAAGCGCACCTCTTTCACACGATCGCCCAGCAGGGTTTTCACGCGCTCAACGAACGGCTCCAGCGCCTTCTCGGCTTCTTTCGCGCTTTCATCCACTTCATCCGCCAGCTTGTCGATGGATTCATCGGCTTTGGCAACAGACTGGAATGGCTTACCGTCGAACTCGGTCAGGTAGTTCATCATCCACTCGTCGATGCGGTCAGAAAGCAGCAGCACTTCGATGCCTTTCTTACGCAGCAGCTCCAGGTGTGGGCTGCTCTTCGCCGCGGCGTAGCTGTCGGCGGTGATGTAGTAGATCTTCTCCTGCCCTTCTTTCATGCGGGAAACGTACTCTTCCAGCGACACGCTCTGCGCGGAGGAGTCAGTGTGCGTAGAGGCAAAGCGCAGCAGTTTGGCGATCGCTTCTACGTTCGCGGTGTCTTCCGCCGGGCCTTCTTTCAGCACCAGGCCAAACTGCTTCCAGAAGGTCTGGTATTTTTCCGCGTCGTCTTTCGCCAGTTTTTCCAGCATCTGCAGCGTACGTTTGGTCAGCGCGTTACGCAGGTTGCGGGTCACGGTGCTGTCCTGCAGAATTTCACGGGAGACGTTCAGCGGCAGATCGTTGGAATCTATCAGGCCACGGACAAAGCGCAGGTAGTTCGGCATGAACTGCTCGGCGTCGTCCATGATGAAGACACGCTGAACGTAAAGCTTCAGACCGTGCTTGTGATCGCGGTTCCACATATCCCACGGTGCCTGCGACGGGATATACAGCAGGCTGGTGTACTCCTGCTTACCTTCCACACGGTTATGGCTCCAGGTCAGCGGATCGGTAAAGTCGTGGACGATGTGTTTGTAGAACTCGTTGTATTCGTCGTCCTTGATTTCAGCCTTATTGCGCGTCCACAGGGCCTGCGCCTTGTTGATTTTCTCCCAGGAGACCACGGTTTCACCGTCTTTCTCTTCCTGCTTTTCAATCTCAACCGGCAGGGCAATGTGGTCGGAATATTTGCTGATGATGGAGCGCACGCGCCAGTCGTTCAGGAAATCGTCTTCGCCTTCACGCAGGTGCAGGGTGATTTCGGTGCCGCGATCCGCTTTGGTGATGTCATCAACGGTGTATTCACCTTCACCTTTGGATTCCCAGAACACGCCGTTTTCCGCGCTGTCACCCGCCGCACGTGTACGCACGGTCACTTTGTCCGCCACGATAAACGCCGAATAGAAGCCCACACCGAACTGGCCGATCAGCTGGCTGTCTTTCGCCTGGTCAGAGCCCATTGATTCCAGGAACGCTTTGGTCCCGGATTTGGCGATAGTCCCGAGGTGGTCGATCACCTCGTCACGGTTCATGCCGATGCCGTTATCGGCGATGGTCAGGGTGCGGTTCTCTTTATTGAAAGAGACGCGCACGCGCAGCTCGCCGTCGCCTTCATACAGATCCGGGTTAGACAGCGCGCGGAAACGCAGCTTGTCCGCCGCATCGGAGGCGTTGGAAATCAGCTCACGCAGGAAGATTTCTTTGTTGGAATACAGGGAATGGATCATCAGGTGCAGAAGCTGTTTTACTTCTGACTGGAAACCACGGGTTTCTTGTCCTTTCATCTAAGTCGACCTCAACAATGCCATTTAATGGGGTTGTAAAACGTTGAGGGAGAGATGGGGATAAGCAGGGAAATTTTCAAGCGGAGGCTGCGAATGCCGCCTCCGTTTGGTCAGAAAATAATCTTATGACGTCCGGCCAGAGAGTGCGACAGCGTGGTGCCGTCAACCATCTCTAGTTCGCCGCCAACCGGCACGCCGTGAGCGATACGGCTGGCGTCAACGCCGTACTGCGCGCACAGCTCGGCGATGTAGTTGGCGGTTGCCTCCCCTTCCACCGTGGGGTTGGTGGCGAGGATCACCTCTTTGATGGTCTCGGACTCCAGACGCTGTTCAAGGCGATCAAGACCGATATCATCCGGGCCAATACCGTCCAGCGGGGAGAGATGCCCCATCAGCACGAAATAGCGGCCAGAAAACTGCCCGGTTTGTTCGATGGCATAGATGTCCGCCGGACTCTCCACCACGCAAATCTGACCGTTCTCCTGACGACGCGGATTCGAGCAAATATTACAGACGTCCTGCTCGGTAAAAGTACGGCAATCCGCACAGTGACCAATCTCTGACATGGCGCGGGTCAGAGCCTGCGCCAGGCGCATCCCGCCGCTGCGGTCGCGCTGCAATAGCGTAAACGCCATACGCTGCGCCGACTTCGGGCCTACG
This sequence comes from Enterobacter cloacae subsp. cloacae ATCC 13047, assembly GCF_000025565.1. NCBI lineage: Bacteria > Pseudomonadati > Pseudomonadota > Gammaproteobacteria > Enterobacterales > Enterobacteriaceae > Enterobacter > Enterobacter cloacae. Next base: position 1,279,131 of record NC_014121.1, on the reverse strand, counting down.
CCCGGCAGGCAGCGCAACGCTTCCATTAACTGCGTGAGCAGCGGACTGGTTTGCATCAGAACGGCATCTTGAAGCCCGGCGGCAGTTGCATACCGCTGGATACAGAGGCCATTTTCTCTTTCTGGGTTTCGTCGATACGGCGAGCGGCATCGTTGAACGCGGCTGCAACCAGATCTTCCAGCATCTCTTTGTCGTCTTCGAGCAGGCTTGGATCGATTTCAACGCGGCGGCAGTTATGCGCACCGTTGATGGTCACCTTGACCAGACCGGCACCGGATTCACCCGTGACTTCCAGCTGAGCGATCTCTTCCTGCATTTTCTGCATTTTTTCCTGCATCTGCTGAGCCTGCTTCATCAGGCCACCCAGACCGCCTTTTCCACCAAACATAGGCTTCTCTCTCTTTCACGTTTAACGATGACAACCGTAAGTCAGACTCACGATCAAATGGGGCGAATACTCTCTTCATCCAGATCGGCGTCGAAGAACCGGCGCAGGGTCTGGATGTTGTTATCCGCAATAATCGACTCACGCGCCTGCGCGAGTTTCTCTTCATAAATGGCCTGGCGCCACTCCAGTGGCGTTCGCACCGCCGGATTATCATCTTCAATGATAGTCAATTCAACCGGTGCACCCTGCAATGTGGCCAGCGCCTCCGCCAGCGCTTTTTGTGCGCCGGGGGAGTTCAGATGCCGTTGACCAGGACGCAGATGCAGACGCACCTGATTACCGTCCTGCTCTTTCCAGGCATTCAGCGCGACCTGCTCGACCAGCTTAGGCAAATGCAGTTTACTGACCTCCGCGGCCCAGGCGTCACGCGCGATAGACTCTTCCGCGAGCTTCGCGGAAAGCTCCGGTGTTTTTTCATGCTCCAGCGCTTTCTTCAGCGCTTTTGGCGTGGCAACCTCTTTCTTCACCTCTTCGACGATGGTCGTCGACTTCCAGCGGTAAGCCTCTTCTTTCACCGGGGCTTTTTGCTCGAGCGCGGACGGTGCCGGGCGCGCCTGTACGCGCTCCGTTACCGAGGCCAGTCGTTCAAGCGCGGCGTTGTTTACCGGCCGCGCTCTTCCTGGCGCTGCCGGTTCACTCTTTTTTGGTTTGGTTGCTCCCTGCGCTCGCTGCAACTGGCTGCGGGCGGCAAGCACCGAACTGGTGGCATCCGACAGCGGTACATTTTGCGGCGGCGCTGCCGGCTGTGCTGGCACCTGCTGCGGCGACATCACTGCCGTTGGAGCGGTCGGGGCGAATGACTGCCGGGGCACTTCAGGCTCTGGCAGCGGCATACGCGGGTGGAATGCCAGCGCACGCAGCAGCGTCATTTCAACGCCCATTCTAGGATCCGGCGCAAACGGCAGCTCTTTACGGCCAATCAGCAAGGTCTGGTAGTAAAGCTGTACATCAGCAGGCGGCACGGTACGGGCAAGTTCACGCATCCGCTGTTCAATGGCCGCCATATCCGCCCCCATCGCTGACGGAGAGAGCTGAAGCATCGCTACACGGTGCAGCAGGCTAAGCATCTCGACCAGTAGGGCTTCCCACTCGACGCCACGGGCTGCAGCGGCATTCACCAGCGACATGACGCGCTCACCGTTCGCGGCGATCGTGGCTTCAATCAGGGAGAGCGCCTGGTCGTCATCCAGCGTGCCGAGCATGGTGCTGACCGCCTCCGTCGACAGTTTACCGTCACCGCTGGCAATGGCTTGATCCGTCAGGCTGAGCGCATCGCGCAGGCTGCCGTCCGCTGCACGGGCCAGCAGTTGCAGGGCGCGCGGCTCGTGGACAATGTTCTCTTCGTCGAGAATGTGTTCCAGCTGAGTGCGGATCTGTTCAACGTCCAGCGCCTTCAGATGGAACTGCAAACAGCGCGACAGAATCGTCACCGGCAGCTTTTGCGGATCGGTGGTCGCCAGCAGGAATTTCACATGCGCAGGCGGCTCTTCCAGCGTTTTCAGCAGGGCGTTGAAGCTGTGACGTGACAGCATGTGCACTTCATCGATCAGATAGACCTTGAAGCGGCCACGCGCCGGGGCGTACTGCACGTTATCCAGCAGTTCACGGGTATCTTCAACTTTGGTGCGCGAGGCGGCGTCGATCTCGATCAGATCGACAAAGCGCCCCTGCTCGATCTCACGGCAGTTGTCACACACGCCACATGGCGTGGCGGTGATCCCGGTTTCGCAGTTCAGACCTTTTGCCAGCAAACGGGCAATAGAGGTTTTACCGACGCCGCGGGTACCGGAGAAGAGATAGGCGTGATGGATACGACCTAGCGACAAGCCGTTCGCCAGGGCCGTCAGCACATGTTCCTGACCGACAACGTCGGCAAAGGTTTGTGGTCGCCATTTACGGGCTAACACCTGATAACTCATGGGCAGGCTCTGCAACGCTGGAAGGTGAATTAATGGAGGGGAATGCTATCACAACCTCACCCATTGAGCGAGGTTGTGAGAAACGGGATTAATGACCCGGGAAAGGCACCAGGCTGTAGCTGGTAATACCCTGTTTTTCCAGGCGCTGTTCGCCGCCCAGATCGAACAGATTGATGATGAAGGCCGCGTCGGTCACTTCACCACCCAGGCGACGAATCAGCTTCACGGTCGCTTCGATAGTGCCGCCGGTTGCCAGCAGATCGTCCACCACCAGCACTTTGTCGCCAGGCTTAATGGCATCAACGTGGATTTCCAGCTGATCGGTGCCGTATTCCAGCTCATAGCTCTCCGCGATGGTTTCACGCGGCAGTTTGCGCGGCTTACGCACTGGCACAAAACCTACGCCCATTGCCAGCGCCACCGGTGCGCCAAACAGGAAGCCACGGGCTTCGGTACCTACTACTTTGGTGATCCCGGCGTTTTTATAACGCTCTACCAGCAGTTCAATGCTGAGCGCGTACGCTTTCGGGTCTTCCAGCAAGCTGGTGACATCACGGAAAAGAATGCCAGGTTTTGGATAGTCCTGGATGCTTTTGATGCTGTTTTTCAGATATTCAAGCTGCTGTGCAGTTGCGGTCATCGGTTTGTGCCTAAATGAAACAGTGTTACTCACAGCGCGCAAAGAGGCGGTAAAGGTAACAATTGTTTAACCTTTAACCAGGCGCGCCTGTGCTCGAAAACGGTCGAATTTACTGGCTGCGCGCAATAATTGCAACAGCCATTATAAGGCTTCAGTGCTTTTGTTGCTTTTCATCAACCACGGGGATCCGCCACATGAAGATAAGCAGGCAGGTCAGGATAACCAGCAGCAGGATCCGCACCCACATCATTTTCACCAGCCATAATGAAATGGCGAAGGTGATGAGGATGACTGCAATCGCACGCGGCTTTGCGCCAGGCGGCATGGCCCGGTGTTTCTGCCAGTGGCGCAGATAGCCGCCAAACCACGAGCGATACAGCAGCCAGTGATGAAAACGCGGGGATGAGCGGGCAAAACACCAGGCTGCCAGCAGAATAAACGGCGTCGTGGGCAAAAGTGGCAAAACCACGCCCAGGGTGCCTAACACTACCGCCAGCCAGCCAATGATGATTAAAATAGTACGCTGCATAATGCGAATCGTTATCAAACTGAACGGCTACTTTACCACTGGAGCGCGCCTTGAAAATAGCCCTGCTTTTAGAGACGCTGCAAAATCAGCTCGTTGCCCTGCGCACGCAGGCGTCACCGTTGATGCAGCATGCGACGCTCAAACCGCGCTTTGACCGGCTGTTATTTCATACGCGAAGTACGCTGATGAAAGACTATCTTGATGAGGCGCAGACCAACCTCGACGAACTGCGACAGGCCGTGAATGACGGTAAACATGAGCAGGTGGCCTGGCTTGCGGAGCATCTCACCAGTCAGATCACCGCCTTGCACCGGGAGATCGCAGCCTGGCCCCTGCGTACGTGGGACAGCGCGTCGCCCGGCCTCGGTAAATGGCAGCGCAAACGGCTGGAGCACCAGGAGTTTGAACGCCGTCTGTTTGAGATGAAGCGCGAGCGGGAAGCACGTCTGAACAACAGTGAAACGCTGGAAGAGCAGCAGTTATTGATGCGCGAAATCGACGCGCTGGATGGACGTCTTGTCCGCTGCCGTCAGGCGCTGGATGAGATCGAACGCGTCATTGAACGCCTGACCTGTTAAAAGGAGCCACACATGTCGCTGGAAAATGCCCCCGATGAGGTCAAACTGGCCGTCGATTTGATTATGCTGCTGGAGAATCATGAGATCCCGGCTGAGACGGTGCTGAAGGCACTGGAGATTGTGCGGCGGGATTTTGAGGGAAAGGTGAAGGCCGGTTGCCCTCACCCTCACCCTAACCCTCTCCCACAGGGAGAGGGAAAATAGTTCAGGCGGGAGTCGGATCGTCACCCTTAATCTCACGCTTCACTTCCGTATGCTCGTCACCTTTCTCGTTATGCAGGTGAACCTCAAGCTGGTTGAAAGCAATATTGATATTGTTTTCACGGCACAGACGGTCGATGGAGCGGTTCAGTTCATCCACGGTGTAGCTGCGATCGCGAAGCTCACGCACGTATAAACGCAGCTCGTGATCCAGCGTGCTTGCCCCGAAGGTGGTGAAGAAGACGTCTGGCGCTGGCTCGTGCATGACCTTTGGATGCTCTTTTGCGGCCTTCAGCAATACCTCTTTCACCTTATCCAGATCCGAACCGTAGGCTACGCCGAGGCGGATCACCACACGCGTCGTCGTATCAGAGAGCGACCAGTTGATCAGACGCTCGGTCACGAACGCTTTGTTCGGGATGATCACCTCTTTGCGATCGAAGTCGGTAATAGTGGTCGCACGAATGCGGATCTTGCTGACGGTACCGGAGAAGGTCCCGATGGTCACCGTATCGCCAATTCGCACCGGACGTTCGAACAGGATGATCAGGCCGGAAACGAAGTTACCGAAAATCTCCTGCAGGCCAAAACCGAGACCCACAGAGAGAGCTGCCGCCAGCCACTGCAGTTTGTCCCATGACACGCCCAGCGAGCCGAAGACCGTCATCGCCCCGACAATAATAATGACGTAGTTGAGGATGGTGGTAATGGCATAGGACGCCCCCTGACGCAGGTTCAGGCGCGACAGCACCAGCACCTCCAGCAGACCCGGCAGGTTTCGAATCAGCGCCCAGGCCACCATCGACGACACCACCGCAAATAGCAGACTGCCCATGGTGACGCTCTTCATCACCGCAGCGCCTGCTTCGGTCCCGCTGTACTGCCAGAGGGTGATACTGTCGAGATAGGCAAAGACGGTAATCAAATCAGACCAGATGGCCCAGAACATCACCGCGAACAGGGCAATCATCACCAGCATGGTGATACGCAGCGTCTGCTGGTTAACCTGCTCCAGCGCGATGGTCGGCTCTTCCTGCGGCTCCGCGCCTTCGGCGCCCTCTTTCACCTGATGCTGACGACGCGCAATGGCGCGGCGATAAGCGATACGGCGAGCCGCCACGCTCAGGCCGCGCAGCACGGTCTGGTAGAGCAGGTTCCAGACAATCACCAGATAGACGGTTTCTATCCAGCGGCCGGACAGACGCAGCGTGGTGTAGAAGTAGCCCGTCGCCGTGAGCACCATCAGCGCCAGCGGAATGATTGCCAGCACCGTGACGGTGGCGAGGCGCAGATTGTGGGACTCTTTATCACGCCAGCTATCGCGGCACATCGGCCACATCAGGATGGCAATCAACAGCAGGTTCAGCAGAATGACCAGCTGACCCAGAACGTCATCCATCAGATGCAGCGGAGAAAGCTCGGAAACCACCGACCAGAAGTGCAGCGGCAGGAGCGCCAGGCTGATGCGGACAATCTGACGACGCCAGTGGCTGGTCAGTTGCTGCGGCATATTGAAGTGACGCACCGCCACGCCGTCTTTTTCCAGCACCTTCCAGCACAGACCAAACACCAGCCAGAACAGGGCCAGCTTTTTACTGAAAGCCCACAGCAAATCGCTGACGTTGAGCTGCATGGTAAGCAGGATCAGGCCAACCGCCAGGATGATCAGGCACACCGGCAGCGCGCGAATGAGATCGATCAGAATCGCTTTTGGCGTATGCAGCTGGCTGTCATTTCGCAATTGCCCCACTTCTGAGGCCAGCTTCGCCTGATAGTTCTTCAGCCATCCCAGACGCCAGCGGATCACGCCCGCAATCAGCAGCAGCGGTAATCCCGCCAGGAAGGCAATCATCACCGCGGGCCAGGCTTTCTCCCAGTTCCCGGTGATTTTCATGCTTTTAATCTGCGTTTTCAGCGTTTCGGGGAAGGATTTAACCCAGTCCCAGTCCATCGGCTTGTTGCTGTTAACCCAGAAAATCTGCTGGGTTAAAATCTCCTGCAGACTTTTAGAAACGCTCACCAGCTGCTGCTGGTTGATCTGCAGGTTAATCGCCATCATCAGCTGGTTACCCAGCTGTTTATTGAGCTGGTCAAGCAGCTCGCGGCGCATATCCACCACCAGCAACAGTGCGTCGTGAACTTCCGGGTTCACTTCACTGGAGTGGCCCTCTTCTATTTTGGCGACAAAGGTATCGCTCTGGAAAAGGGCATCGCGCTGCTGGTTGACGTCAAACTGTTCCAGACGTAAATCCGCAATGCGGTTGGTCATGTTCTCCAGCTCGTCGGCAGAGGGCAGCGTCTGCTGTTGCTGGTAAAGAATGCGTGACAGCAGAAGGCTGCCTTTCAGCACCGCAATTTGCTCTTTGATGTTACGTTCCGCCTGGAGCGCGCGGTCCAGCCAGTTTTTAACTTTAATGTTCTGTTGAACCAGCGAGTTACCGTTTTCGGTCGCCTGAATCAGGCGCTCGCTCAGCTGATGGTTCGCATCGAGCTCCTGCTTCACCAGCGGATTGGCCTGGATGCGGGCGGTTTCGTCCGGCGATACCGCCTCCTGGGCGGTTTTTTCCGTCAGCGTCAGGCGCTTGCTGTTCACCGCCTCCTGCAACAGCTGAAGCTGATGTTCCAGACGGTTAATGTTGGCGGTCACGTAATCACGCTGTTTTTGTAGCGTGTCCTGCAGCACCGTATTCCCTTCCAGGCTTTTACGCTGCTGTTCAATTTGCGCATTCAGTAACGACTGCTGAACCAGCAGCAGCGTTTGCTGCGTCGGGCGCAGCGTGCCTTCACCCACCGTGGTGCCGTTCAGGCGATTGCGGATTTGCTGCAGCTGCTGAGACGCGGCGTACATTGCGTTTTGTACGCGCTCGGGCTGAGTCTGCAAAGAGACAAGCTGACTGTTGTAGGTGGCGAGATCCGACTGTGCGGTTTGCAGGTCGTCGAGCAGTTGTGCGACGCGTGACTCCAGCTGACGCAGCGACAGTGTTGCCAGCGTTTTGCGCGTTTCGTCGTCGTTATCTACGTCGCTCAGGGCATTTAGCGAATCCGTTGCTTTACGCATGTTTTCAGGCGCCTGCGCCACCTTCTGACGAAGCTGGGTAGTTTCCGCTTTAACGCGATCGATTTTATCCAGTGATTCCAGCGTTTCCGTCAGATCCTGCTGAACGAGTTTGTCCTGCGGCGTGAGATCTTTTTGTTTATTCAGGGCGTCGAGCTGCGACTGAACATCAGCACGTGATGGAATGTCATTGCCGTTATCGGCGCGGGCCCAGGAAAGCGGTGCCGTTGCGAAGAAAAACAGCGTCGCGAAGAGTAGTGCAAGAACAGGATGTTGCGAGCGATTGGTGTGCAGCATAGTCGTGAGTGATGTCAGAAGATGACCGAAAATAGTCCGGCGTGCAGAATATCACGCTCGCCTGAAGCAGAATAGCGCGAACGTGAGCCTCTGAGATAAATCCTGGAAATGGCTCAGGCAGTGAGCGAAGGCGCGTCGCTGCGCAGCGTCGGGCAGAGCTGTAGCATTTCCAGTAAAATCGCCACGTAGCTGCGGGCTTCCGCTTTTAAGTCAAAGGATTGCGGGGCGAAAAGCCAGTTTTCCATCAGGCCCGAAATGTAGCTGCGCATCAGAATAGCCGCCCGGCGGGTCAGGAGATTGGCCGGTAACAGTTTAGCCTGCATGCACTGGTTCAGGTTCTGTTCAATGCGGTCATAGCTTTCCAGGCTAAGGCTGCGTTGCGCCTGCTGCACAACAGCCATCTCTCCCACAAACTCACATTTATGGAAAATAATTTCCATCATTAACCGACGGCGCTCTTCAACTACCGTCGCTTCAAGGATATATACTAATATTTCTCTTAATACTGAGAGTGGATCGTCAGGGAATTTTGCCCGATACTCACTCTCGAGATCGCTAATGCTGGACTCTGAAAGCTCCCAGATTTCACTGAACAGATCTGACTTGTCTTTAAAATGCCAGTAAATCGCTCCCCGCGTAACGCCAGCGGCCTGAGCAATCTGTGCCAGCGAGGTTGACGAAACACCTTGCTGAGAAAATAAGCGGATTGCCACATCCAGAATGTGTTGTCGGGTTTCAAGCGCTTGTTGTTTGGTTTTTCGTGCCATAAGTGGGTGAATTTACAGGCGTCAGATTTACATACATTTGTGAATGTATGTACCATAGCATGACGATAATATAAACGCAGCAATGGGTTTTTGGACTCAGGACCATTGATCAATTTGAAATCGGACACTCGAGGTTTACATATGAACAAAAACAGAGGGTTAACGCCTCTGGCGGTCGTTCTGATGCTCTCAGGCAGCTTAACGCTTACAGGATGTGACGACAAACAGGCTCAACAAGGAGCGCAGCAGATGCCAGAAGTTGGCGTTGTGACGCTCAAATCCGAACCTCTTCAGATCACCACCGAATTGCCTGGCCGCACAAGTGCTTATCGCATTGCAGAAGTTCGTCCTCAGGTGAGCGGCATTATCCTGAAACGTAACTTTACCGAAGGCGGCGATGTGCAAGCCGGTGAGTCTCTTTATCAGATTGATCCCGCAACGTATCAGGCGTCGTATGAAAGCGCGAAAGGCGACCTGGCGAAAGCGGAAGCGGCGGCCAAAATCTCTCAGCTGACGTTGAATCGTTACAAAAAACTGCTCGGTACGCAGTACATCAGCCAACAGGACTACGACACAGCCCTGGCGGATGCACAGCAGGCTAACGCGGCCGTTGTGGCAGCAAAAGCAGCTGTCGAAACCGCGCGCATCAACCTGGCCTATACCAAAGTGACCTCCCCTATCAGCGGTCGTATTGGTAAATCCTCCGTGACGGAAGGGGCGCTGGTACAAAACGGTCAGGCCACAGCGATGGCAACCGTGCAGCAGCTTGATCCGATCTACGTTGACGTGACGCAGTCCAGCAACGATTTCCTGCGACTGAAACAAGAGCTGGCAAACGGCACCCTGAAGCAGGAGAACGGTAAAGCCAAAGTGGAGCTGGTCACTAACGACGGCATCAAATATCCACAGGCGGGTACGCTGGAATTCTCTGATGTAACGGTCGACCAGACCACCGGTTCCATCACCTTACGTGCGATCTTCCCGAACCCTGACCACACCCTGTTGCCAGGTATGTTCGTTCGCGCACGTCTGGAAGAAGGCACTAACCCAACCGCACTTCTGGTTCCACAGCAGGGTGTGACCCGTACGCCACGCGGCGATGCGAGCGCACTGGTTGTTGGCGCTGGTGACAAAGTCGAAATGCGCAATATCACTGCTACGCAGGCGATTGGCGATAAATGGCTGGTGACGGACGGTCTGAAAGATGGCGATCGCGTGATTGTTACTGGTTTGCAAAAAGTTCGTCCTGGCGCGCAGGTTAAAGCACAGGAAGTGAAGTCTGACGATAAACAACAAGCTTCGGCCGCTGGCCAGTCAGAACAAACCAAGTCTTAACTTAAACAGGAGCCGTTAAGACATGCCTAATTTCTTTATCGATCGCCCCATATTCGCATGGGTGATCGCCATTATTATCATGCTGGCCGGGGGACTTGCGATCCTGAAGCTGCCTGTTGCGCAATATCCGACCATTGCGCCACCGGCGGTGACGATCTCCGCAACCTACCCGGGGGCGGATGCGAAAACGGTGCAGGATACCGTTACGCAGGTTATCGAACAGAACATGAACGGTATCGATAACCTGATGTACATGTCCTCAAACAGTGACTCCACCGGTACGGTTCAGATCACCCTGACCTTCGAGTCTGGTACTGATGCTGACATCGCGCAGGTTCAGGTACAGAACAAACTGCAGCTGGCGATGCCGCTGCTGCCGCAGGAAGTACAACAGCAGGGTGTGAGCGTCGAGAAATCGTCCAGTAGCTTCCTGATGGTTGTTGGCGTTATCAACACCAACGGCACCATGACGCAGGAGGATATTTCCGACTACGTGGGCGCCAACATGAAGGACGCCATCAGCCGTACTTCAGGTGTGGGTGACGTTCAGCTGTTTGGTTCCCAGTACGCGATGCGTATCTGGATGGACCCGAACAAACTGAACAACTTCCAGCTGACGCCGGTTGACGTCATCAACGCCATTAAAGCACAGAACGCCCAGGTTGCAGCCGGTCAGTTAGGCGGTACGCCGCCGGTGAAAGGCCAGCAGCTTAACGCGTCCATCATCGCGCAAACCCGTCTGACCTCCGCCGATGAATTCAGCAAAATTCTGCTGAAAGTGAATCAGGACGGTTCGCAGGTTCGCCTGCGTGACGTGGCAAAAGTGGAGCTGGGTGGCGAAAACTACGACATCATTGCGAAGTTTAACGGCAAACCGGCTTCTGGTCTGGGTATCAAACTGGCGACCGGTGCTAACGCCCTGGACACCGCAACGGCTATCCGTGCAGAACTGAAGAAGATGGAACCGTTCTTCCCGTCAGGTCTGAAGATCGTTTATCCGTATGACACCACGCCATTCGTTAAAATTTCGATTCACGAAGTGGTTAAAACCCTGGTAGAAGCGATTATCCTGGTCTTCCTCGTGATGTATCTGTTCCTGCAGAACTTCCGCGCGACGTTGATTCCAACCATCGCCGTACCGGTCGTCTTGCTCGGAACCTTCGCCATACTGGCAATATTTGGCTACTCGATAAACACCCTGACGATGTTCGGGATGGTGCTCGCCATCGGCTTGCTGGTGGATGACGCCATCGTGGTGGTAGAAAACGTCGAGCGCGTCATGGCGGAAGAAGGTCTGCCGCCGAAGGAAGCAACCCGTAAATCCATGGGCCAGATCCAGGGCGCGCTGGTCGGTATCGCGATGGTGCTGTCCGCCGTATTTATTCCGATGGCCTTCTTCGGGGGCTCTACCGGTGCGATTTACCGTCAGTTCTCCATCACTATCGTTTCTGCGATGGCGCTGTCGGTGCTGGTGGCGTTGATCCTGACGCCTGCGCTGTGTGCAACCATGCTGAAACCGATTCAGAAAGGCGGTCACGGCGAGCACAAAGGGTTCTTCGGCTGGTTTAACCGCATGTTTGATAAGAGTACGCACCACTATACCGACAGCGTAGGGAACATTCTGCGCAGCACCGGTCGTTATCTGCTGCTCTATATCATCATCGTGGTGGGCATGGCCTATCTGTTCGTTCGTCTGCCAAGCTCGTTCCTGCCAGATGAAGACCAGGGCGTATTCCTGACGATGGCGCAGCTTCCGGCGGGTGCATCGCAAGAACGTACCCAGAAAGTGCTGGATGAAGTGACGGATTACTACCTCACCAAAGAAAAAGCGAACGTTGAATCCGTGTTTGCGGTTAACGGCTTTGGCTTTGCGGGTCGTGGCCAGAACACCGGTATCGCCTTCGTTTCACTGAAAGACTGGTCTGAACGTCCGGGCGAAGAGAACAAGGTTGAGGCGATCACCGGCCGTGCAATGGGCACCTTCTCGCAGATTAAAGATGCGATGGTCTTCGCCTTTAACCTGCCAGCGATCGTTGAACTGGGTACGGCGACCGGTTTCGACTTCCAGCTGATTGACCAGGGCGGTCTGGGCCACGAGAAACTGACTCAGGCGCGTAACCAGCTGTTTGGCGAAGTGGCTAAACACCCTGACCTGCTGGTCGGCGTGCGTCCTAACGGCCTGGAAGATACGCCGCAGTACAAGATCGACATCGACCAGGAGAAAGCACAGGCGCTGGGTGTATCCATCAGCGACATCAATACCACACTGGGCGCAGCCTGGGGCGGTAGCTACGTTAACGACTTCATCGACCGCGGTCGTGTGAAGAAAGTGTACGTGATGTCTGAAGCGCAATACCGTATGTTGCCGAACGATATCAACAACTGGTACGTTCGCGGCAGCGATGGCCAGATGGTGCCGTTCTCAGCCTTCTCGACGTCGCGCTGGGAATACGGTTCACCGCGTCTGGAACGTTATAACGGGCTGCCATCCATGGAAATTCTGGGTCAGGCCGCGCCGGGTCGAAGCACCGGTGAAGCCATGAACCTGATGGAAGAGTTAGCCAGCAAGCTGCCTGCGGGTATTGGCTATGACTGGACCGGTATGTCCTATCAGGAACGTCTGTCCGGTAACCAGGCCCCTGCCCTGTACGCCATTTCACTGATTGTGGTGTTCCTGTGTCTGGCGGCACTGTATGAGAGCTGGTCAATTCCGTTCTCCGTTATGCTGGTGGTGCCATTGGGGGTTATCGGTGCGCTGCTGGCCGCAACGTTCCGTGGGCTGACCAACGACGTGTACTTCCAGGTAGGCCTGCTGACAACCATTGGCTTGTCGGCGAAGAACGCGATACTTATCGTCGAATTCGCCAAAGATCTGATGGAGAAAGAAGGTAAAGGCCTGATCGAAGCCACGCTTGAAGCTGTTCGTATGCGTCTGCGTCCTATTCTGATGACCTCACTGGCATTTATCCTCGGGGTACTGCCGCTGGTTATCAGCTCTGGTGCGGGTTCCGGCGCACAGAACGCGGTAGGTACCGGGGTAATGGGCGGTATGATCACCGCGACCGTACTGGCTATCTTCTTCGTACCGGTGTTCTTTGTGGTGGTTCGCCGCCGCTTCAGCCGGAAGAATGAAGATATTGAACACAGTCATTCGGTAGAACCTCACTGATACCGGTTTCACATGATAAAAAGGCCGCATTAGCGGCCTTTTTCATTTCTGAAAAAAATCATAAAATACGCTTATTGTCGTTTTATTTATTTTATGCCATGTTTAAAAGGCATATCATAATTAGCAGAAAACTTAATGGGCGAACTCAGGATTGTTTTAATTCCATTTCGCCGCTTAACTTATTAGGAATATTCCTAATAACAAGTCCATACAAAGAAAATTCTGAATCCGGACTTTTTCCGCGTGTTTACGCTAAATCAATGAAACGTAAGGAAGCGAAAAAAAACCAGCGTTAATTTGGATAAAAGTGTTCATCTTAGGATGTACTATTGCGTAAACGCTCGCAGACTCTGATTTTAATTGTAATTTTTCGTAATAGCGCGGTGAAATCCTGATCAGAGTGGCTTATAGTTAGAGTGAACAGGAGCACAGCACCCGTAGAGCTAAGTAGGTTGTATCCATCCCGACAATGATGTTCGGTGAGTAAGAAATCACTCAGAAGGGGATGCGCTATGGACGAGTACTCGCCAAAAAGGCATGATATCGCGCAGTTGAAATTTCTCTGCGAATCCTTGTACCATGACTGCCTTGCCAATCTTGATGAAAGTAATCATGGCTGGGTGAACGATCCAACATCGGCCATCAATTTGCAATTGAATGAGTTGATAGAGCATATCGCGACCTTCGCACTTAATTATAAAATTAAGTACAATGAAGATAATAAACTGATTGAGCAAATTGACGAATACCTGGATGACACCTTTATGTTGTTCAGCAGCTACGGCATTAACGCGCAGGATTTGCAGAAATGGCGTAAATCTGGAAACCGGCTATTCCGCTGTTTCGTCAACGTGAGCAGAGCTAACCCGGTTAGCCTTTCCTGTTAAAATTATTACAATGACTAAGGTGAATTTATGTCTGATAAACCACTCACAAAAACCGATTATTTGATGCGCTTACGACGTTGTCAGTCAATTGACACACTCGAACGCGTGATTGAAAAAAATAAATACGAGCTTTCTGATAATGAACTGACCGTATTTTATTCAGCCGCTGACCATCGCCTTGCCGAGCTGACCATGAATAAACTGTATGACAAAATCCCTCCTTCCGTGTGGAAATTTGTCCGTTAGTTGTTGCAGTGTGTCTGTAGAGGTTCTACGCCACTCTCTTAGTTGTTTATACCTTTCGAATTACGATCCCGGTGTTAAAGCCAGGTCTCCGTGTAAAACGTGATCATTAGCAACAATGTTGTGACTTTAGTCACACGCGCCTTTCGGGAACGTTCCCTTCCTGGCTTATCCCGATTACCCTGCGGTAATCGAACCCAGAGAGGCATCCTATGAGCGTAGAAAAACAGAAAATGATTGCGGGTGAACATTACCGTCCTGGCGATGAAACATTACGGGCCGACCGACTGCGTGCCCGCCATCTGGTTCACCGCTATAACCACTCAGCCCCCGATGAGAAAACAGAACGCCAGAAGATTCTGGCGGAACTGCTGGGGCAAAGTGAAGGGGCTTATATTGAGCCAGCTTTCCGTTGTGACTATGGCTATAACATTTTCCTGGGCAAAGAATTTTACGCTAACTTCGACTGCGTGATGCTCGATGTCTGCCCTATTCATATTGGTGATAACTGTATGCTCGCGCCTGGCGTGCATATTTATACGGCCACCCACCCGCTGGATGCCGAAGAACGCAACAGCGGAGTGGAATACGGTAAACCCGTGCGCATTGGCAATAATGTCTGGATCGGCGGACGGGCAGTGATTAACCCGGGCGTCACGGTGGGGGATAATGTGGTGATCGCCTCCGGCGCTGTGGTGACAAAAGATGTCCCGGCCAATGCCGTCGTCGGGGGTAATCCGGCGAAAATTATCAAAATGCTGTGAAGGTGTGGGGAGTCAACTGTTATGGTCTTTCAGCGCGTAACTGTTACTTTTTTCAGTCAAATGGCTCCCCTAAAATAGGCAGATCCCCTGTATTCAACAATCATGAAGGCAAAAAATGACCGAAATACAGCGCCTGCTTACCGCCACCATCGACGATCTCAACATCCGCGAAAAGCGCGATAATCGCCCGCGCTTTAGCATTAGCTTTATTCGCAAACATCCAGGCCTGTTTGTCGCAATGTATGCCGCCTGGCTGGCAACGCTGATTGTCATGCTGAAATCCGAAACGCTGGTGGACTCCGTCTGGCTGCTTGTGGTGCTGTTTGTGGTATTTAACGCGTTTTTCTTTTTTGACGTGCATCCGCGCTATCGTTATGAAGATATCGACGTGCTCGATTTCCGGGTCTGCTACAACGGCGAGTGGTACAACACCCGTTTTGTCCCGCCGGAGCTGATCGACAGCATTCTGCACTCCCCTGCGGTAGAAACCGAACAAAAAGAGAAACTGCAAAAAATGGTCTCAACCAAAGGCCAGCTCTCTTTCTATGATGTCTTTACCCTTTCCCGCCCTGCTGTTGCGTGATCAGTATCTGTATGCGTCGGATAGCCGACGCATACAGTGAAGCCGATGTGTTCCCGTAGCCTAATACCAGACCGCTCTGCCCCTGTTTTGTATCAAGGTAATACCCGCTCAATGCCGCTGGAGCCAGCTGATACGCCCTGGCCTGTTCCACCAGTTGCCTGTCGTCGATTCCGTCAATCGCCACCGTCAGATGCATGCCCCCTTCCCCCGCCAGAACCCGGTGTGGTACATGAAGCTCCGCATTCAGAGCCTCACGCAGCTGTCGGTAGCGTTTACGATAGAGACGACGCATGGCTGCCAAATGGCGCGCATAGTGGCCCTCTTCAATGAACAGCGCCAGGGTACGCTGCTCGGCGCGATGCCCGCCGCGCAATAACGAACCGATGGCCGGGCGTGCCGCTTTCGCCAGCGCCGGGGGGAAAACCATAAACCCCATTCTGAGCGACGGGAATAACGTTTTGCTGAATGTTCCCAGATAAACAACGGGCGCATGGTTAATCATTCCCAGCATCGCCGGTACCGGCTCACCGCTATAACGAAACTCGCTGTCGTAATCATCCTCGATAATCCAGGCGTTATGTTGTCGCGCCACATCCAGTAACGCCAGACGCCGCCGCGCGCTGAGGACACTTCCGTACGGAAACTGATGTGAAGGTGAAGTAAAAATAAGCGAAGGGGACGGCGCATCTGTTCCTTCCCAGCACATGCCCTCTCCATCAACCGGTATTCCCGTTATGGCTAAACCCGCTTTCACAAAGGCGCTTTTTGCGCCGGCATAGCCGGGATCTTCCACCCAGGCAACATCGCCCGGCTCACTCAATAGCAGGGTGCAGAGGTTCACACCTTCCAGTGCGCCTTCGGTGATCACAATCTGGCTGGCGTCGCAGTCAATCCCGCGGGAAAGCGCAAGGTGGCGGGCAATGGCCGCCCGCAAAGCAGGTTCCCCGGCGGGATCGCCGTAGCCCAACAGGGTACTTCCCTCCTCCCGCAACACGCGATCGTACAGGCGCCGCCAGAGCGGCAAGGGAAAATAGTTGATGGCCGGTGTCCCCGGCGTAAAGGCCAGAACCGGCGTGCTACGCGGTACAGGGGCAGGCAGTGCGCTAACCCGCCCGGCAAGCGCAACCGCGGGCGCCGGTAAATCCTGCGCGAGCTGACGGGCCGCCAGCGGTGCCACCCGCGTTCCCTGGCGGCTACACAACAGATACCCTTCGAGCGTGAGCTGTTCCAGTGCCGCATTAACGGTGTTTCGGGAAAGGGAGAGGTGCCCGGCCAGCGTCCTGGAACCAGACAGGCGGCTACCGGACTGTAACCTGCCGGACAATATGTACTCCCGCAATGAAAGATAAAGCGTGCGCTGCAGCGTCTCTTGTCCGCGGTTTTTCAGCGCCGTATTCAGCAAAGTATACAGTTCATCGCCAGGAATATTCATCGCCCCTCCTCGTGGTACCACCAAAACATAGCCTGTTGGTCCTTTTTAAGGAACCACTTCTTCACTAGTCTGGAACTCTTTACAACGTCACGGAGATGAAGATGAATACTTTCAATCAGTTTGGGCAGCCGGTGGGCGAAGCGCTAATCGACTGGCAGCCCCGTCAGCACCCTTCCCGGGTGGTCCTTCAGGGCCGCTACTGCTGGCTTGAGCCGCTGCAGGTGGAGCATGCCGGTGCGCTGTTTGCCGCTTATTCACTCGCCGAAGATACCCGAAGCTGGACATGGCTTCTGCGTGAACCCGATGCCACGGCAGGTGAATTTGCCGCATGGGTGGCAAGCGTGAGTGAATTATCAGACCCGATACACTTTACCGTCTTCGATAATCAGACCCGCTCCCCGGTGGGAACCCTGGCCCTGATGCGTATCGACCCCAAAAATGGCGTTGTGGAGGTGGGACACGTTCATTTTTCCCCGCTGTTGAGCCGCACGCCAATGTCTACCGAAGCGCAGTTTCTGCTGATGCAATACGTGTTCGATACCCTGGGCTACCGGCGTTATGAGTGGAAGTGCAACAGCCTGAACGAGCCTTCCCGCAAGGCTGCGCTGCGTCTGGGCTTTTTGTTTGAGGGGCGTTTTCGCCAGGCGCTGGTCACCAAAGGCCATAACCGGGATACGGACTGGTTTTCGATTATCGACAAAGAGTGGCCTGCGCTGGCGAGCGCCTTTGAAAGCTGGCTTGCCACCGACAATTTTACAGCCGATGGCAAACAGAAGAGATCCCTGGAAAGCTGGCGTGAAACGGGCGTCTAGCGTCTTTTTTTACGTCCCTGCACCGCTTTAAAGCGCGGGTTTGATTTGCAAATCACATACAGGCGTCCCTTACGTTTGACTATCTGGCAATCCGGGTGACGCTGTTTCGCACTCCGCAACGAGTTAAGTACCTGCATGATCACCCCCGCTTCGCATTAAGAAAGCCGCCAAAACGTTTACGGAAGCGCGCCGCGCTGCCATCCGTCGAGAAGGTTTTCTGTTTGCCGGTATAAAACGGATGCGATTTTGAAGAGACCTCGATGGTGATGTAAGGATAGGTTTCACCGTCGAGTTCAATTTCGCGGTCAGTCTTGATGGTTGAACCAACTTTAAAGTATTCATTGGCGCTGGTGTCGTGAAACACCACGGTGCGATAGGCTGGATGGATATTGGGTTTCATCGTGAATCACTCATGTTTTGTTATAACATAACAAAATAATATCCAGGCTGTGCGGTAAAAACAACCCCCGAGAGTGCATCACATTTCCGACGATATTTTTTGATTTCGCTGCTGCGGAACGAAAACCATGACGCTCACGTGCTATAACTATATCATTTCGCGGTAAAAACTTTCTCCTCTGGCAAGCGTCTCAGTGCCCTGGAGTGGGCATATGAGGAAGGACACGGCAGCATGAAAACCCGACATCTGGTCAGCCTGGTGACTGGCATACTGATCTTTTCTGTGCTGATACCGATTTGCCTCAGTATCTGGCTGGCGCATCGCCAGGCGGAAGAAAAATTTGTCGATGCGCTGGACAGCTATGCCTCACGCGTGCTGTTGCGTACGGACAGGGTTGTTGGGCAGGCCAAGGAAGCACTCACGCAGCTGCAGACCTTTAAAGGCCCTCCGTGTAGCCATTTGCATTTACGGGAAATGCGCCGGATCGCCTTCTCGTGGCTCTATGTTCAGGAAGTGATCTACACCGATAACCTTAAACCACTGTGCTCGTCGCTGGAACAGGTCAGCAAAGCGACCGCGTTCCCGCCGCCCATGCGCATTACGGAAGATGGCTATAGCGCGTGGCTTACGAGGCCAAACGAACTCGGTTTCAACCGCAACATGGCCGTGCTGGGGCAAGGACATTATCTTGTACTGGTCGATCCCGCCTCGCTGGTGGATGTGATCCCCTTCGCCGATATTTCTATCGATGCCGCCCTGGTAGCGAACGCAACGCATCTCGTGTTCTCCAGCAGCAGTAAACTGGATCCGCACATCCGCAACATGATTAAAGATCAGGAGATGGTCAGTGTTGAGTACAACGGTGCAATGTACGTCATGAAGCCCGTACCGGAGTTGGGAATAAACGTTGTTGCATGGGCTGCACTAAAACCGCTGGCGGAAACCTGGCACCGGCAGCTCCTTTTCTGGCTGCCGTTTGGCATGCTGATAAGCCTGCTTGCCGCCCTGTTTGTTCTGCGGATATTGCGTCGCATCCAGTCACCGCGTAACCGCCTGCTTGATGCCATCAATAACCGCGAATTCGAGGTTTATTACCAGCCTATTGTGGCGCTCTGTAGCGGGAAAATAGTGGGCGCAGAGGCGCTAACGCGCTGGCCTCAGCCTGACGGGAGTAGCCTGTCGTCTGACAGTTTCGTCCCGCTGGCGGAACAAACGGGGCTTATCTCGCGCCTCACGCATCTGGTGATCGAAAAAGTGTTCGAGGATATGGGCAACTGGCTGCATCTCCATGCCGATCAGCATATCTCCGTCAACCTCGCGCCTGCAGATTTAACCTCCGGCAAGCTGCCGCCGCTTCTGAGCCAGCTACTCAATAAATGGCAAGTCCGCCCGGAACAGATAGCGCTTGAATTAACCGAACGCGGCTTTGCCGATCCCAAAATCAGCGCACCGGCCATCGCCGCTTTTCGCCGTTCGGGCCACGCCATTTACATCGATGATTTTGGCACGGGCTATTCCAGCCTGAGCTATCTGCAGGATCTGGACGTCGACACGCTGAAAATTGATAAGTCGTTCGTGGATGCGCTGGAGTACAAAAACGTAACGCCACACATTATAGGAATGGCGAAATCACTGAAGCTGGCGATGGTTGCTGAGGGCGTGGAAACCGCAGGGCAGCTCGCCTGGCTGCACCGTCACGGCGTGCAATACGGGCAAGGCTGGTACTACAGTAAGGCGCTGCCAAAAGCGGAATTTATGGCATGGGCAGAAAATAACCTTAACGCCCCTTCTACTTCAGATAAGATTTGATCACCTGTAAAACCACGCCAAGATCGGCCTCACGCTGATCTTCCTCAGGCTCTTTGACGACGTGATCGGTTAAATGGCCTTCGATCACCTGCAGCATCATGCCATTCACCGCACCGCGGATCGCGGCCAGCTGCTGTAATACCTCGGCACACTCATGCTCGTCGTTACTGAGCATTTTTTCCAGCGCGGTGCTCTGTCCCTGAATTTTCTTCAGGCGAGTCAATAACATCTTCTTGTGACGAACCGTATGTGACATCTCTGCATCCTTCTTCTTCTGGCGGGTAAAGCATAACACGCCCTACTCCCCCTGAGTATTTTTCTACTGGGGGGTAGTATTCAACTACTGGGGGGGAGTACTATCTGCGCACCTTTTCCAGTGCGGATTTTGTAATGAACGATTTTGCTTCTCTTCTGCAACAGGGCAACGCATGGCTATTCATTCCCAGCGCGATCCTGCTCGGTGCCCTGCATGGTCTTGAGCCGGGCCACTCTAAAACAATGATGGCGGCCTTTATTGTGGCGATCCGCGGCACGCTGAAACAGGCGGTATTGTTGGGGCTGGCGGCCACGCTTTCCCATACCGCGGTGGTCTGGATCATTGCCATGGCGGGATTATGGTTTGGTCGCGGCTGGGATGCGCAAACCTCTGAACCCTGGTTCCAGCTTATCTCTGGGGTATTGATCGTTTTGATCGCGCTGTGGATGGCGTGGCGTACCTGGAAGGAGAATCAGCCGCACGATCATCATCACCACCATGACCATGACCACCATCATGATCATCACCACCATGAACATCAACTGGTTGCAGAGGAGTGGCAAGACGTCCACCAGCGCGCCCATGCGCAGGATATCAATCGTCGTTTTAACGGACAAAACGTCACCACCGGGCAAATTGCGATGTTTGGGCTGACCGGCGGGTTGATCCCCTGCCCGGCGTCAATCACCGTCCTGCTGATCTGCCTGCAGCTCAAGCACTTTGCCCTGGGCGCCACGCTGGTATTTAGCTTCAGTATTGGTCTGGCGTTAACGCTGGTGGCATCGGGCGCGATTGCCGCGTTAAGCCTTAAACATGCCACAAAACGCTGGCCGGGGTTCAGCGAGTTTTCACGCAAAGCACCGTGGTTCTCTGCGGCACTGATTATCCTGGTGGGGGGTTACATGATCCTGCACGGGTTAGGCGGTATCCTGGCCTGAACCAGGCGGCCAACGCGTGGCCGCCACCGAAGGTCAGTTGAGGTTCTGACGCCAGCTAAAGCGATAGCGAAGCTGACAATTTTGCAGGATGAATTCCGGCGAGACGCTGGGGCTCCAGGAGTCATCTCCACCCACGCCCATATGGAACGCATCAAGATTGAGCCAATACCCCGGCTCGTCACGCAGCAGATGGTGATGGGTTGTCTCACGCAGCTGTTGCTGGCTGTAGCGGCTCACAGAGAAATGGAACTGCCCGTTCAACTGATGCGTCCCCAGCACCAGTTCACGGGTATCGCACCGCAAGCCGTTTTCCGTCGGGAAGATGTACGGCGTATGCATTGCCTGCAGCGGCAACGTCCAGCGCCCCTGCTGTGCTGCCAGCTTTCTGTCCGGGTAGTTTTCATGCGGCCCCAGCCCCAGCCAGTGAACGGCTTCCGGCGGCCGGGCAAGATGCATGCTCAGGCCAATACGCGCAGGCTCCGGAATATCAGACGCAACCTCTACCTCAACCTCACCGTGCAGCACACCCTGATCGTCCACCCGCCAGACTTTACGGCTCAGGAACAGCGCTTTGCCGAGATGTTCCCAGGCATGCAGCGTCGTGACTACCGCCTCGCGGGCATGCTGCTCTCCTTCACAACGCAGCAACCGCGGGGTAATGTCGTACATCCCCGCCGCCTTCCAGCGCTCCACCCATGCATTTGGATCGATACGCGTGGCCTCGCTGACCCCGATATCATTGTCCAGCGGCGCGCGGGTAAAGTTATCCGTCAGCGGCGAGAGCAGCGTTTCAACGCCATTGTTCAGCCACTGCGTCAGGTGTCCTGAGGTACGGTCAACTATCCATCGCTGCTGCTGGTGCGTCAGGGTCAGCATCTCATCGGTTTGCGTCAGTACCGGCGGCACACCCACCGGTGCGGGCGGGGCGATAAACAACGGTGCCGGGAGTGGCCATTGATCCCACGCGCAGCGATGGTTTTCCGGTGACCACGGCGTTGCCTTCAGCTGGTACACCTCTACATTCAGCCAGACCTCGCCCGGCTCCGCCGTCAGCGCGGGCAGCGAGATGTCCAGACGCTGAGTCTCCTGAGGCGCGATGGAGAGCGTAACCTCCCCCTTAGCCAGCACCGTTCCGTCACGGGTCACCGACCATCTGAGCAGCTCGTTATCCGTATGACGGAACAGGTAATCGCTTTGCACGTCCACCACCAGCGGAGAAGTGCTTACCCGCGTAAAGGTAAAGAACTGCTGCGCGCGCTGAGCCTCATACAGTGCCGGGTGCGGCGTGCGATCGGGGAACACCAGCCCGTTAAGGCAGAACTGTCGGTCATTGGGTGTATCACCAAAATCGCCGCCGTAGGCCCAGAACGGGGTGCCATTTTCATCTTTCTTCGTCAGCGCCTGGTCGACCCAGTCCCAGACAAATCCTCCCTGCAGACGTGGATGGCTACGAAACGCCTGCCAGTATCTGGCGAAGCCGCCAAAGCTGTTGCCCATTGCGTGGGCGTATTCGCAGAGGATCAGCGGTCGGGTTTCATCCGGCAACCCGATCCATTTTTTAATGGACCATTTAGGCACCGCCGGGAACGGCTGGTCCTGATCAACACGGGCATACATCGGACAAATGATATCGGTCGCCGCCGTGTTCGCTCCACCGCCTTCATATTGAACCGGGCGCGTCGGATCGGCGGTTTTTAGCCAGCGATACAGCGCGTCGTGGTTTGCACCGTGACCAGACTCATTGCCCAGCGACCAGATGATAATGGACGGATGATTACGATCGCGTTGCACCATGCGGGTCACGCGCTCGCTCATGGCGGGCAGCCAGCGGGGATCGTCAGCGAGACGACTCATCGGCACCATGCCGTGGGTTTCGATATTGGCCTCGTCAACCACATAGAGGCCGTAGCGATCGCAAAGCCGGTACCACAGAGGATGGTTTGGGTAGTGCGAGCAGCGCACGGCGTTGAAGTTGTGCTGCTTCATGATTTCGATATCGCGACGCATCGTCGCTTCGTCCATCACCTGGCCGTTTTCCGGGTGATGTTCATGCCGGTTGACCCCGCGGATCAGCAGTGGCTTGCCGTTGAGCTTCAGCAGGCCATTGCTGATTTCAACGCGGCGGAAGCCCACATCACAGGCTTCAATCTCCAGCACCTCACCCTGCGGGTCCAGCAGCGCGATCGTCAGCCGATAAAGCGCTGGGGTCTCAGCACTCCATAAGGCGGGTGACGCAACCGGGATCGCCACCGTCAACCGCTCGGCCCAGTTGCCACGTTCATCCACAATGGCCGAGCCTGGCCGCCGGGTGGCGCTGGCACAGCGTTCACCGTTGCGCCAGAGCGTTATTGCCACCTCGCACTCCGCAAAGTGAGCGCCCGCCAGGGAGACATCCACCTTAAGCACGGAGCGATCCAGCTCCGCATTGAGGTCGGTAACCACCTGATAATCCGCGATGTACGTCTCCGGCTTATGCAGCAGCGACACATCGCGGAAAATCCCGCTCATGCGCCACATGTCCTGATCTTCCAGATAGCTTCCGTCGCACCAGCGCAAAACCATCACGGCCAGGCGGTTCTGGCCAGCACGCAACACGCCCGAAAGATCGAATTCGGCCGGCAGACGGCTGTCCTGGGAATACCCCACCCACTGACCGTTGCACCAGAGATGAAACGCCGAGTTCACGCCATCAAAGATAATGCGGGTTTGCCCGCCCTCGAGCCACGCGTCCTCCACTTCAAATGTGAGCGAGTAACAACCGATCGGATTCTCTGCCGGAACAAAGGGCGGATTGACGGGAATGGGATAGGTGACGTTGGTGTAAACAGGTGTATCAACCCCCTGCATCTGCCAGTTTGACGGCACCGGCATCGCAACGGCATCCGGGCAATCTTCGCCTGTCCATGCCTGCGGAACCTGCTCAGGTGCAGAAAAGAAGCTAAATCGCCACTCCCCATTCAGGGAACGTCGGCTGATGGATGCCGCGTCCTCTCTGGCGGCGTGTTCATTACGCCAGCTATGAAATGGCGCATGCGCCGCCAGCCGGTTCCACTGGGTGACGCCGGGATTTTCCCAGTCCCGACGGGCCAGAAGTGCGCTGAGAGTCAGCGAGACAGTATTGGACATATTATCCTCTTTGCGAAGCGCTCACAATTTTACTCAACATGCCCTGGCAAACTGCCGCGGTAAAGCGTGGGATCGCCGTGTAGCGAGTCAGATCACAAAAGTGTTACTGGCGAGCAAGTTGCTCTGCCAGCAGGGCCAGGCTTCTCAGCTGTTGCGCAAGATCCTCACGATCGGCCTGCTGCGGGGTGCGACGGGCACTGGATTGTCGGCTAATCAACGTGACGGGCAACTGAACCTGCCAGCAGGCTTCATGGCGGGCGGGAGCCAGCAGCCACTCCACACTTTGTTCACCTGCCTCGCGAAATGCCTGACGGATGGTGGTAAGCGGAGGTGAAAACCAGGCGCTGTCGGCGGTATCGTCAAACCCCACTATCGATATCTGGCCCGGGATCGTCACCCCTTTTTCCGCGCAGGCTCGCATCACCCCCAGCGCCATTTGATCGTTAGCCACCAGAATGGCATCCGGTAACGTTGCAGCAGACAACAGCGCATGCCCCTTTTCATAACCGCAGGCTGCGCTCCAGTCGCCGTAGGCCACCGCCGCCGCCTCAAGGCCAGCTTCCGCCAGCGCGGCTTTCCATGCCGCCAGACGGGCACGAGCGGAAACAGAGCTTTCCGGCCCGCTCAGCAATGCAATACGCTGATGCCCGAGCGACAGCAAATGTTCAACGCCCAGACGAGCGCCCTGTTCAGCATTAAACACCAGGCTGTTGACCACTGCCGACGGAGAGACATCCAGAAACAGCACCGGCACGGGCGACGCCAGTGCCTTGAGTTGTTCGGCATGGGGATCGTCAAGCGGCACGTTCACCAGCAGGGCTTCCACGCGCTGCGCCAGCAGCTCCTGAAGCGCGGTCTGGCACTGTTGCGGATGTTCCACCATTGAGATCAGTACGCTCGCCCCCTTTTCTACCGCCCGGGATTTGACCGCAGAGACAATTTGCGAAGGCGCGTGCAGCGCCAGATCGGTAGTGATCAGTCCCAGCGTACGGATGCGCTTGCCCGCCAGCTGCTGCGCGCCACGGTTAGGAACATAGTGCAGCTCCGCCATGGCCTGCTGCACCTTTTCCCGTGTCCGGGCAGAAACATGCTCCGCGTCGTTAATCACACGGGAAACGGTTTGATAAGACACCCCCGCAAGGAGGGCAACATCATAGAGGGTAATGGCTTTCATGCGTTCCGGCCTGGTGTTAACAGAGCCGTCTATTGTGGCACAGCGCGGCCATTAATACCTGTGAGCGCTTCGCAAAATTAAACAACCCGCTCTGGCTGAGGAACGTTATCCGTACGCGGCTTCTGACGGAACCACGGCAAACAGAGCTGGATAAGCGGGCCGATGGTCAGGGCATACAGTACCGTCCCGACGCCAAACGTTCCGCCAAGGACGCAGCCAATCAGCAGAACACTCACTTCAATTGAGGTTCGAACGCTGCGGATTGACCACCCCAGCCGGGCGTGAATGCCGGTCATCAGTCCATCGCGTGGGCCCGCCCCGAACCCGGCACCGATATACATACCGGTTGCTATCGCGTTCAGCACAATGCCCCCAACCAGCAGAGCAATCCGAATGGGGAGAAGATCCAGCTCGGGGATAAGGGCCATCGAGGCATCCGCCGCCAGGCCAATACAGACTACGTTACTGAGCGTTCCCAGCCCAGGCATCTGACGCAGCGGGATCCAGAGCAGCAGCACCGCGGCACCGGTCAAAATAATCACCGTACCGATGGTCATCCCCAGTTGTAATCCCACCCCAAGGTGAAACACATCCCATGGGTCAACCCCCAGATCCGAACGAATAAACATCGCGGTTGAAAGCCCGTACAGGCCTAAACCAACGTACAGTTGCAGCAGACGACGTACCATTTTAGCTTCTCCAGTGAACCAGGCTTTCATCTTGTTCGAAAATGGCACTATGATTAATGTCCAGTTTTCAAATAGTGGACTGCATATGTCATCACGCCGTTTCGGAAGTCAGTCGCTGGTTCGCCTTTTGGGCCACTGGCAACAAACCCCGTCCCGAACCCCACTCTGGCGACAGCTGGCCGACGCGTTGCGCCTGCTGATCCTAGACGGCAGGCTGGCGTTGAGCACGCGCCTGCCCGGTGAACGTGAACTGGCCACGGCGTTAGATGTAAGCCGGACGACCATCAGCAGCGCGCTGGCCCATCTGCGAGAGGAAGGGTATCTGGAGAGCCGCCACGGCAGCGGTTCACGCGTGATCCTGCCCGATACCCGTGCCATACCGACGCTTTCAGCGGCAAGCGCAGCGCTGGATCTCTCCACTGCCGCCCTGAATGCCGGGCCAGAGATCCACCAGGCTTACACCTGGGCGCTCGCCGCAATCACCCAGCATCTTACGCTGACCGGTTACGATCAGCTCGGCCTGGCGGCTCTGCGCGACGCCATTGCCGCTCGCTATACCGCACGCGGGCTGCCGACCCGCGCAGACGAAGTGATGGTGGTCAATGGTGCCGTCAGCGGTTTTGCGCTGGTACTGCGGATGATGGCCGGCCCGGGCGATCGCGTCGTGGTCGATCATCCCACCTATCCGCTGGCGATTGCAGCCATCCAGGGGGCATCGTGTCGGCCGGTGGGCGTGTCGCTGCCGGAAAGCGGCTGGGATACGGATGGCTTTGCCGCCACACTTGCGCAGACAGCACCGCGCCTGGCGTACCTGATGCCGGATTTTCACAATCCAACAGGGCGATGCATGGATATCGCCACCCGTCAGGCAATAACCGACATTGCCGCTCGCACCCGTACCACGCTGGTGGTCGATGAAACGATGGTCGATCTCTGGTTTGAAGCACCGCCCCCGCCGCCGCTGGCGTCGTTTAATTCGCAGGCTACGGTGATCACCCTGGGTTCGGCGGGAAAAAGTTTCTGGGGTGGGCTGCGCCTCGGCTGGATCCGCGCCTCGTCGCGCACCATTGCCACACTTGCCCAGACGCGGGATACGCTGGATTTAGGCTCGCCGCTGCTGGAACAGCTGGCCACGCTGTGGCTTATCAGCAATAGCGAGACATTTCTGCCTGCGCGCCGGAAAATACTGAAGGAGCGACGCGACCGCTGCGGTGAACTGCTGCGCGAACATTTTCCCCAGTGGCGGTTTCAGGAGGCGGAAGGCGGGCTATCCTACTGGATCGAGCTGCCGGGCATGCTGGCGACACAACTCGCCGCACGTGCAGAGATGTTGGGGATTAATCTGGGAACCGGCACACGCTTTGGGTTATCGGGTGCGTTTGACCGCTACTTACGCATGCCCTTCTCGCTTGAGTCGGCAGAGCTTGAGCAGGCGTTGCTACGAATCAAACCGGTTTGGCTCGCATTAAATAAAACCGCGCCGTCGGTAAAACGCAGTCTTGTTTAATATAAAAGTTTGAAGTGGATCATAAAATAAAAACTGCTGACTGTCATACGGCAGTCAGCAGTTTTCACCAGTCAGGAATCAGTGCTGAGGAGGAATAGGAAAACCTTTCAGTGAAATAACAAAACTTTCACCGTCTTTCTTTATTTTTGCGCCGGTATCACACCAGTCAGACGCAATACGAAAGAACTCATCACTTCCTACATTCCAGCCAAGACGGACATGCTTCACGTAGCCTGAACGCAACAGATCGCAGGCTTCTTTGTAGTCACTGGCGGTCGATAGTTGTTGTTTCATTTTCTCTTCTTCAGAAGTTTACGTAGAGCTTTGATTTCTTTAGGAGTAAAAGGCGTTACACTCTCTTCTTCCGTATGCTGATTATCAATATCCTCTTCCGATACTCCCACCTCGTCTGCGGCTTCAAATGCCAGCAGCAGCAACTTCTCTGTGGTCACGCTTAAGTTTTCGTTATTCACTTCCGCATAGTGGCGAAGTCTGTCTTTTAGCGCTTCGTCAATCTTAACGTTTAATACCGCAGTAGCCATGATTGTCACTTCCCTTCGGAATAAGTGCTTTATTTAATACACGATGTTAACAATGTAATCCAGATATATATTTTTAACTTATGACAGAAAAAAGACGCCCAGAAATAAAATGACAGTCTATTATTACAAGTTTATGACAGTAATATTTCAGCGCGATGAAATATATATTACACCACGAATTAAACCCTGTTAATTCTGTGGAATAGCCATGCCGGAAGGAAGTAAAAAAACGGGGAGATGTTGCCAGAAGCACAAATGGGTGGGGACCCTGCCAGCTACATCCCGGCACACACGTCGTCTGCCCTGGCTGCTTCCTTCCGGACCTGACCTGGTGAACAGAGTAGCGTTGCGGGAGAACCAACAGAGCCCCCATTGTGAGCGTTGTTACCCAACGCGCTGGCGCATTATCCCTGTGCTAACGGTCAATTGCAAGCTGCCAGCAACCGGATGGTGGTTTCTTGCGCAAACAGGCACAGCAATCGGCGCAATCTTCGTTTAACATGGCACTTCACTCATCCCCACAGGTGTACTGATGGACGAACACGACTCCTTTCCACAGCGAGTGTGGCAAATTGTGGCCTCCATTCCGGAGGGCTACGTGACAACCTATGGTGACGTCGCACGTCTTGCTGGCTCCCCCCGCGCGGCGCGTCAGGTGGGTGGCGTGCTAAAACGGCTTCCTGAAGGCAGTACATTGCCCTGGCATCGGGTTGTGAATCGTCATGGTGCCATCTCGCTCACCGGGCCGGATTTGCAGCGCCAGAGGCAGGCATTACTTTCAGAAGGGGTACAGGTGTCCGGGTCAGGGCAGATTGATTTGCAGAAGTATCGCTGGGTGTATTGACCCCCTCCCCCGAAGGAGAGGGGAACACATTACAGCTGAGTCGGTGGGGTAGGTACAGACGGTTGGTTCGTCTGTGGTGCAATCGGCACTTCGGTTTGCTGCACCGGCACCAGGTTCAGGTCGATTTTCGTCCCACCGTTGTTGATGGCTTCCTGAACCGTATCGGTAATAAACACCAGCTTACCGTTGATGGTTACCGCAGCGCTCAGAAGGATACGGGCGTTCGGCTGTACGTCTGCCGGGTTATACGGCAGCACGAAGCTAAACGGTGCCTGCTTACCTTCGGTACGAACAGCACGCTGGGCCACCACTTTCGACGGCGCGTCGGCCAGAGAAGCATCAGACAGCGTGACCGTTAATACCGCATCCGGTGGTAAAGCGACTCGCTGTTTGATCCAGATAGTACCGGAAACATTAGGTTGCTGAATGGATTGCTGTGAGAGTGTATTAATCCCATTTGGATCTGCTGCTGGCACCGGCACCTGGGCGCTCTTACCTGCACAGGCGGACAACGCCACCGCAATAGCTACACCACTTAGCATGGGCACGAGTTTCATTGAAGTCTCCTTATCATCAATGCACCAGCGGGATCGATCCCATCCGATGTCGTTTCAAACACATATCGTATTCAAGTGTGGCACAGATCACTGATTAATGCCTAAATTCTCCCTGATATTCAGATAATTCTACCCGTCGGACCACTTTCATTTCTGCGTTATACTCTGCATATCTTTCGCCACGGCGTTTATTGAGGACAACTATGAGTCAGGCACTGAACAATCTGCTGACATTACTGAATCTGGAAAAAATAGAGGAAGGTCTCTTTCGCGGACAGAGCGAAGATTTGGGCTTGCGTCAGGTCTTCGGCGGGCAGGTCGTCGGACAGGCACTGTACGCTGCCAAGGAGACCGTCCCGGCAGACCGTCTGGTGCACTCCTTTCACAGCTATTTTCTGCGTCCTGGCGATAGCGCAAAACCCATTGTGTACGATGTAGAAGTGCTGCGTGACGGCAACAGCTTTAGCGCGCGCCGCGTGGCAGCCATTCAGAATGGCAAGCCCATCTTTTACATGACCGCCTCTTTCCAGGCACCGGAACCGGGTTATGAGCACCAGAAAACGATGCCAGCGGCACCGTCGCCGGACGATCTCAAATCGGAGACCGATATCGCCCGCGCGCTGGCCCACTTGCTGCCACCGCAGGTCAAAGAGAAATTCCTTTGTGATAAACCTCTGGAGATCCGTCCGGTCGAATTCCATAACCCGATGAAAGGCCATACGGCCGAGCCGAAACGCCAGGTCTGGATCCGCGCCAACGGCACCGTACCAGAGGATTTCCGCGTGCATCAGTATCTGCTGGGCTATGCGTCAGATTTTAACTTCCTGCCGGTTGCACTGCAGCCGCACGGCGTAGGGTTCCTTGAAAAAGGGATGCAGGTTGCGACGATCGATCACTCGATGTGGTTCCATCGTCCATTTAACATGAATGACTGGCTACTCTACAGCGTGGAAAGCACCTCGGCGTCCAGCGCTCGCGGGTTTGTACGTGGAGAGTTTTATACGCAGGACGGCGTGCTGGTCGCCTCGACGGTGCAGGAAGGGGTGATGCGTAATCGCGGGTGATGATGCCCTCACCCTGGCCCTCTCCCACAGGGCTGAGGGATCCCCAGTAATTTTTTTACCGGAAGCGACGAATGTTGTTTCAGGAAAATGAATGATTTACAGCGACGTCCTGGTCCGGCTGTAAATCGCTGAGGCGTTTCCTGCAGGCCGGGGCGAGGCGCATGGATGCGCCGAGAGGGCGGCTTTACAGGGACGTTACATCCGCCCGTCCCCGATAAGCCGGAAGGAATAAGCCGAGGGCACCGCGAAGCGGCGATTTACCGCCGGGAGCCCGGGTCGCCAGGGTGGTGGCGACTGAGCCACCCTGGCACGTTCACGGGTCATGTTGTTACAGAGCAGCAAGGAAAGTAAAGTGAACGGAATTACCTCTACAGCCATATGTTCCCCCTCACCCCAGCCCTCTCCCTCAAGGGAGAGGGAGTCCTCCGTGCAGGCATTATTTTGTGGGGAACCCTCAGCCCACAGGGAGAGGGAATAAATACTAAAAACGGCAATCAGGGATTGCCGTTTTGCTTTTACCTTGTGCGGCCTGATGCCCTCACCCTGGCCCTCTCCCACAGGGAGAGGGAATAAATACTAAAAACGGCAATCGGAGATTGCCGTTTTGCTGTTTATTATGCGTTATACGCATTCTCGCCGTGGCTGTTGACGTCGAGACCTTCGCGTTCCTGCTCTTCCGGTACGCGCAGACCCACTGTCATGTCCGCCAGTTTGTAACCAATGAAGGCCACCACAGCAGACCACACAACGGTAATGGCGATACTTTCCAGCTGTACCAGCACCTGGTGAACCATGTCAACGCCCTCAGCGTAACCCACTCCGCCCAGCGATTTCGCGGCGAAGATACCGGTCATGATACAACCGACGATACCGCACACGCCGTGCACGCCAAAGACATCGCAAGGGTCATCCACGCGCAGAAGACGTTTCAGCGCCGTCACACCCCACAGACCCGCCAGACCTGACACCAGGCCGACAAGCAGCGCACCACCGACACCGACGTAACCACATGCTGGGGTGATCCCCACCAGACCGGCAATGGCACCCGAGCACGCGCCCAGCAGAGAAGGTTTACCGCGAACCGCCCACTCACCAAACACCCATGAGAGGATTGCACCCGCCGTGGCCACCACGGTATTCACGAAGGCCAGCGCAGCGATTTCGTTAGCAGCGCTCGCAGAGCCAGCGTTGAAGCCGAACCAGCCAAAATAGAGGATTGCTGTACCGGTAAAGACCATCGGCAGGTTGTGTGGTTTGAACGCTTCTTTGCCAAAGCCCACGCGTTTGCCAATCAGGTATGCCCCCACCAGACCCGCCACCGCAGCGTTGATGTGAACAACGGTACCGCCTGCGAAATCCAGCGCGCCGTGCGACGCCAGCAGACCGCCACCCCAGACCATGTGTGCAATCGGCACATAGGAGAGCGTCAGCCAGACCACCACAAAGATCAGAACGGCAGAGAAGCGAATACGCTCAGCCAGCGCACCCACAATCAGCCCCACGGTGATACAGGCGAACGATCCCTGGAACGCAACGTGGATGTACTGATAGAAACTGCCCATCACCGCGGTCAGTTCAATATTTTTCAACATGGCCCAGTTGAAGTTGCCGAAGAAGGCGTTACCTTCACCGAAGGCCAGAGAGTAGCCGTAGACCACCCACAGCACGCAAACCAGCGCGAACGTCACGGCAACCTGCGTCAGCATGGAGAGAACGTTTTTGCCACGGATCAGGCCGCCGTAAAACAGCGCGATGCCCGGAATAGACATGAACAGCACCAGCGCGGTGCTGATCATCATAAAGGCGTTATCGGCTTTGTCTGCCACCGCAGGAGCAGCCATTGCCAGGCCCGGCAGCAGTGCCAGCGAACCCAGACCCGTTTTGATTGTTGCTATCTTCATTTTCTCGATCCCTATCACTGTGTGCCAGGAGTTACTTACAGTGCCGCTTCGTCAGATTCGCCGGTACGGATGCGAATGACACGCTGCAGTTCGGCAACGAAAATTTTGCCGTCGCCAATTTTGCCGGTATAGGCCGCTTTGCTGATCACATCGATGACTTCATCAAGCTGGTCATCAGCAATCGCGACATCAATTTTTACTTTTGGCAGGAAATTAACGCTGTATTCCGCCCCGCGATAAAGCTCGGCATGACCCTTCTGACGACCGAAGCCTTTCACTTCGGTGACAGTCAGTCCCTGAATACCCATTGAAGACAACGCTTCACGCACGTCTTCGAGTTTGAATGGTTTGATTACCACCGTAACCAGCTTCATAGATCCCCTCCAGTCAGAATTCGGTAATGGCCGCAGCTAACACGCAGGAGACATTGCAAGGGGTGTGCCAGAAATGAAAACGGAAGGGAAAAGCGGTGCAATGCGCGTTAAAAGACCATTCATGGTCAACAGGTGAAAAAAAACGCACCATGGCAGTGCATGGCGCGTTTCGGTTTTGCACCAACAGCGGTGACTGTTAGCACGTTGCCTGTTTTTGGTGCATCAGGCGCTAAGCGACTCTTCCTCACGGACGCTGGCCGCCAGCTCTTCACCCGCCAGTTGCAGCTGATACATCTGCCAGTAGCGGCCTTTCGCCTCCAGGAGCGCCCGGTGCGTACCGCGTTCAACGGCCTGCCCGCGATGCAGCACCAGAATGGTATCTGCGTCGACAATCGTTGAAAGACGGTGCGCGATAACCACCAGCGTCGTGTGATCGCGCACGGCGGCCAGTGCCTGCTGGATAGCCTGTTCAGTACCGGAGTCGATGCTGGCCGTCGCTTCATCCAGAATCAGCACCTGTGGCGTTTCAATCAGCACACGCGCCAGCGCCAGAAGCTGTTTTTGCCCGACAGAAAGATTATTCCCCTGCTCGCCCAGCCGGGTGTTGATTCCGTCGCTGAATCCGCGTGCTAGCTCAGCGAGCTGCACTTTTTCCAGCACTGCCCAGACCTGCTCCTCGGTATAATCACGCCCCAGGGTCACGTTGGCGTAAAAGGTATCGGCCAGCACGACCGGGTCTTGCTGCACCATCGCTACGCCTTTACGCAATACGCTGTGGCTGAGCGACGCCAGCGGACGTCCATCCAGACGAATTTCGCCTTTCGTTAACGGGTAGTAGCCCATCAACAGGCTTGCAAGCGTACTCTTGCCGCTGCCGGTATGCCCCACCAGCGCCACAAAGCCGCGCGACGGCACATCAAGATTGATGTCCTGCAACACCAGCCTGTCTTCACGGTAGGCAAACGAGACATGGTCAAACGTAATCGCCCCGCTTTGCAGCGGTGCTGTATCCTCACCATAGGTCTGACGCGGTCTGTCCATCAGTTCAAAGACGCGCTCGCCGGCAACCACTGCCTGCTGCAACATGGATTGTTGGGTTGTGAGTTCAATCAGCGGCTCGTTCAGGCGTCCCAGATAGCTGATAAAAGCATACAGAACCCCCACTTCAATCGTTCCGCCCGGACTCAGGCCAAAGAGCATCAGCAGGCCACAAAGCACCAGCGCCGAGAAGAGGCTCAGCAGCGGACGCAGCAGGAAACCATCAAGGCGCAGCGTCTGCATACGCGCCATATAGT
Organism: Enterobacter cloacae subsp. cloacae ATCC 13047; assembly: GCF_000025565.1. Classification (NCBI taxonomy): domain Bacteria; kingdom Pseudomonadati; phylum Pseudomonadota; class Gammaproteobacteria; order Enterobacterales; family Enterobacteriaceae; genus Enterobacter; species Enterobacter cloacae. Next base: position 1,244,996 of record NC_014121.1, on the reverse strand, counting down.
GCGAACGGCTGGCTTCGCCCATGCGTTCGCCAAAGCGAGCCTGCTGGCGGAACTGCTGGATGACGCTCATGCCGTTGATCACTTCGTTGAAGCCATCGTTAATATCGGCCAGGTAGGTCCGCACCCGACGTACAATAGGCGTGCTGTAGCGCTGATAGATCACCATCACAATCAGCACTGCCGGGAAAATCGCGATCGCCACCAGCGCCATGCGCCAGTCAAGGCTGAACATCGCCACCAGCATGGCGCCAATCAGCGCGGCACTGCGCAGCACGGTCGCCACGACCGTCACGTACAGATCGCGGATCACCTCGGTATCGTTGGTCACCCGCGAAATCACCTGCCCGACCGGCTGGATATCAAACTCGCTCAGCGGCTGGCGCAGCGCAGCATCCATAACGTCGGTACGCAGCTTCTGAACCACACCCACCGCCGCCCGGTTAAAGAGTAGCGACTGCGCATAGTGCAGGCCAGCCGCTGCCAGCTGTAGCCCCACATAGGCCACGCCTAACCCCGCCACCAGCCCCAGCGGCAAATAGCTTTTCGCAACCATATTGTCGATGAAATAACTGATGAGCAGCGGACCACTCACTTCTGCAATCGCCGCAATCCACAGCAGCACGACGGCAAGAGCAAGGGGTTTTCGCCATGGCGAACCGTAGGCCAGCAGGCGTTTTAGCGTCGGCCACTGCGTTTTTGATTTACGCATTAGCGTCCTCCTCTTCCTGTTCCGGGGCATCGTCGAGTGCCGCTTCAAGCTGCTGATAGCGATACATATCGCGATACCAGCCCGGTTGCTCCGCAAGCTGGTCATGCTGCCCGCGCTGGGCAATGTGCCCGTGCTGCAACACCAGAATTTCACTGGCTTCCGTCAGCGCCGACAAACGGTGGGCACTGATGATCACCGTCCGTCCGTCGCTCCACTGGCGAAGGTTATGCAGGATCTGGTGCTCGGTTCGACCATCCACAGCAGAAAGCGCATCATCCAGGATCAGGATTTCAGCATTGAGCAGCAGCGCACGGGCAATGGAAATTCGCTGTTTTTGCCCGCCAGAGAGCATAACGCCACGTTCACCCACCTCCGTTTCATACCCCTGAGGCAGACGCAAAATATCGTCATGTACGCTGGCTAAGCGCGCCACATGCTCAATCTCTTCCTGCGTGGCCGATGGACAGCCAAGGGCTATGTTGTTCGCCACGGTGTCAGAAAAGAGAAACGGCGTCTGGCTGACCACGGCCAGTCGGCGACGCCAGTCGTCAAGTTGCAGTGTCGTGAGGGGAAGATTGTGGAAACGAATATCCCCCTGCGTGACATCAAAGTGACGCTGGAGCAGCGAAAGAACGGTACTTTTGCCGGATCCCGTCGGGCCACAGATCCCGAGCATTTGCCCCGGTTGCAGCGTAAAGCTGACGTTTTCCAGCACCGGATGTTCCGTCTGCGGATAAACAAACGTACGGATGTTGACGTTCATCACCCCACGCCCTTCCGGTACCGGTTCGGTACCGTCGTTGACCACTGGCGCTTCAGACAACATGGCGCGAATGCGGCTATAGGCGGCACTGCCGCGCTCCACGATGTTAAACATCCAGGCCAGCGCCAGCATCGGCCAAATCATCAGCCCCAGGTACATGGCAAAACTGGTTAACTGCCCCAGGGTCAAGGTGCCCTGCACCACCATCCAGCTCCCGCCACCGACGGCCAACAGGTTGGCCATGCCAATAGCGATATAGATGGTCGGATCAAAGCGCGCATCAATACGCGCAACACGCATGTTTTTTGCGCCGGTGTCTGCGGCATCGGCCGCAAACAGGGCAGATTGCCGATCCTCCAGACCAAAGGCTTTGATCATGCGGATGCTGGTCATACTCTCCTGCGTGCGATCGTTTAGTGACGAAAACGCCGCCTGCGCCAGCTTGAAACGTTCGTGCAGTTGTTCGCCATAACGGTTGATCGCCAGCGCCATCAGCGGCATCGGCAGCAATGCCAGCAGGGTAAGTTGCCAGCTGATCTGAGTGGACATCACAATCAGAACCGCGCAGCCCATCACCAGCGAATCCACCAGCGTTAACACCCCTTCCCCGGCTGCGAACACCACGCGATCGACGTCGTTGGTGGCGCGGGCGATGAGATCCCCGGTGCGATGGCGCAGGTAAAACTCGGGGTGCTGGCGACTAAGCTGACGGTAAAAATCCTCGCGCAGCTCAACGGCCAGCTGATAGGACGCGCCAAACAGCAGCACGCGCCAGACGTAACGCAGCAAATAGACGATGACGGCCGTCAGCACCAGCGTGCCAACCCACATCAACACCCGTGCGGTGGTGTAATGCTGTTCCGTAACGCCATCCACGACGTAGCCCACCACCTTCGGCGGGATCAGCTGCAAAATGGCAATGATGATAAGCAGGAGAACTGCGCCGAGGTAGCGCTGCCACTCCCGACGAAAGTACCAGCTTAGTTGGGCAAATAATCGCACGCGGTTTGTTCCTGAAGGTATTTTATGGAGTTATTCAATGGGTAACGCTGTGGTGTATTTAATCTGTTCCATGGCGAAGCTTGAGGTGACGTCCGACAAGCCCGGTACGCTATTCACCAGCCGCTTGTAGAAATCATCATAGCGCTTCATGTCTGCCACCTGGACACGCATCAGATAATCGTACTCCCCGGCCATACGCCAGAAGCCGAGAACCTCCGGCATGTCAGAGACCTGGTTTACGAAGCGGCAATACCATTCGCTGCTGTGGTGCTGCGTTTTTATCAGGACAAAGGCCGTCAGGCCCAGCCCCAGTTTTTCGGGATCTAATAACGCGACACGCCCCAGCAGAATGCCGTCATCTTCCAGCTTCTTGAGGCGCTTCCAGCACGGTGTGGTGGTCAGATTAACGGCATCTGCCAGCGCCTGCAAAGAGAGGGTGCAGTCACTTTGCAGCAATGAAAGCAGCTTGCGGTCAACTTTATCTAGCATACCCACCTCACAGAGAAAATTTTTCTCCCTTCATTCTATTTTAAAGGCCAGATAGCAACAATTTTTTCTGTGCTTTTCGCTATGCTGGGCACAAAATGACAAACGGATAATTACGATGAATAGCAACTGGGTTAAACATGCCATCAGCGAAATCAATGCCGACTACCAGCGCTCGGCCGACACCCATTTAATCCGCCTCGCCCTGCCGGGGTTTGCGGGGATTCAGCTGTATCTGAAAGATGAAAGTACCCATCCTACGGGCAGCCTGAAGCATCGTCTGGCGCGTTCGCTATTCCTGTATGGCTTGTGTAACGGCTGGATTAAAGAAGGCACGACAATTATTGAATCGTCATCCGGTTCGACCGCCGTCTCCGAAGCCTATTTCGCCCGTCTGCTGGGCCTGCCGTTTATCGCTGTCATGCCCTCCTGCACCGCGAAACGCAAAATCGAACAGATCGAATTTTATGGCGGACGCTGCCACTTTGTAGAAAGCGCCTGCGAAATTTACGCCGCCTCGGAAATGCTGGCCCGTGAGCTGAACGGCCACTATATGGATCAGTTCACCTTCGCCGAGCGTGCAACCGACTGGCGTGGCAATAATAATATTGCGGACAGTATTTTCCGCCAGATGACTCATGAGCCTCATCCGGTTCCGTCATATATCGTCATGAGCGCCGGTACGGGCGGAACCTCGGCCACCATTGGCCGCTATATCCGCTGTCAGGGCTACGATACGCAACTGATGGTGGTTGATCCGCAAAACTCGGTCTTCCTCGACTACTGGCAAAGCCGCAATGCCGACCTGCGCAGTCCGGTGGGCAGTAAAATTGAAGGGATTGGCCGCCCGCGCGTTGAGCCGTCGTTCATTCCTGATGTAGTGGATGAAATGCTCCGCGTACCGGATGCCGCCAGCGTCGCGACGGCCCACTGGCTGGAGACGCAATTGGGCCGCAAGGTGGGTGCCTCTACCGGTACCAATATGTGGGGTGCGCTGCAGCTGGCAGCACGCATGCGTGAAGAGGGCCGCACGGGCTCTATCGTCACGCTGCTGTGCGACAGCGGGGAGCGCTACCTGGAAACCTATTACAACGCGGAGTGGGTGCAGGCAAACATTGGTGATATTGCGCCGTGGCAAGCGCAAATCGCACAGCTGGTGAAATAAAAAAAAGCCAGACCGAAGTCTGGCTTGCTGGAAGGGTCTCACTATTCGGGGGAATATGGGAGGGTGTTGTTGTCCAGCCAATGTGTTAAAAAATGGGACACCGCTTCATTACGGCAGTGTCCGATAACCGGCAGATGAGGAAGCGCAGAGATCAGCTGCGGCATAGCATTCTCCATAATCAAACCGCGCCCGACGCTGCCCAGCATCTCGCGGTCGTTCATGGCGTCACCAAACGCCATACACTCCTGCAGCGTCAAGCCCAGGTGGTCGCTCAGGACCGCCAGGGCAGAACCTTTGTTACACCCCACCGGCAACACTTCCAGACAATCCACCGCCGAAAAGGTCAGATGGGCCCGGTCGCCTAACGCCTCATTCAACTGAATACGTAAGCGGCAGAGATCGTCGTGATCGCCACAAAAACAGATCTTGGTCACCGCGTGGGCAGGTATGCGGCGCAGATCCATCAGCTGATAGCGAAAACCGCTGTAGACATGCGCATGGAGAAGTTGAGGGATTTCACGACCGGTAAACCAGCCGTTATCGTTAAAGACATGAACGCTGGCCTGGGTATCCCAGGTACTGTGCAGCACGATATCCGCCACTTCCGGGTTGAGATCCTGACGGTGCAGCACCTCCCCTTCGACCGAATGAATTCGTGTTCCGTTGCCGGTAATCAGAAATGCATCCAGGGAAAATGCGCCCAGCAGATGGCGCATCTCCAGCACATGACGGCCAGTGGCAAACGTCAGGGTTACATCACGCTCACGCAGGCGCTTAAGGGTGTTCAGGGTTTTCTCCCCTAAACGGTGATCCGGCATTAACAACGTGCCGTCCATATCAAATGCAGCGAGCCGAGCCATCATAACTCCCGAAATGTGATGCGATTAACTTGTGCATCAGTATTGCGTGGGATATACGGAAGTAATAGTGAATAGATGAGAATTATTGTTCCGGGTTTATTATGCGCCAGCTCAACCGCCTCAAACAGTATCAACGCCTGTGGCAGCCCTCCGAAGGGGCACCGCAGCAGGTCACCATTGCGGAGCTCGCCAGCCGCTGTTTTTGCAGCGAGCGGCATGTTCGCACCCTGCTGCGTCAGGCGCAGGAGGCTGGCTGGCTGAACTGGCATGCGCAGCCTGGTCGCGGCAAGCGCGGCGAGCTCAGGTTTTATGTCAGCCCGGAATCACTGCGCAATACGATGATGGAAGAAGCGCTGAAGCATGGGCAGCAGCATAACGCCCTGGAGCTAGCCCAGCTTGCGCCGGAAGAGTTGCGGGAGTTGCTGCATCCCTTTTTGGGCGGACAGTGGCAAAACGATACGCCGACGCTGCGCATTCCCTATTACCGCTCGCTGGATGCGCTGCAGCCTGGCTTTTTACCCGGCCGGGCGGAGCAGCACCTGGCAGGCCAGGTTTTCTCCGGGCTGACGCGCTTTAACGGCAACAGCAGCGAACCGACGGGCGATCTTGCCCATCACTGGGAAGTCACGGATGGCGGCCTGCGCTGGCATTTTTATATCCGCTCGACCCTGCACTGGCATAATGGCGACAAAATTGAGACAACGCAGTTGCAGCGGAGCCTGAAGGCCCTGCTTATGCTGCCAGCCCTGCGCAAACTGTTCCAGAGCGTATTAGATATCGAGGTCACTCACCCGCAGTGCCTGACGTTTACCCTGCATCAACCGGACTACTGGTTGCCCCATCGTCTGGCGACCTACTGTAGCCGTCTGGCCCACCCCGATCAGCCCATGACGGGCAGCGGCCCTTTCAGGCTGAGCGTGTTTGATTCCGAGCTGGTGCGTCTGGAAAGCCACGAGCAGTACCATCTTAGCCACCCGCTGATCAAGGCGATTGAATACTGGATCACGCCGACGCTATTTGATTACGGACTGGGGACCAGCTGTCGTCATCCGGTCCAGATTGCCATTGGCGAGCCTGATGAACTGGAGAGCCTGCGGCTGGTAAGTAACAGCACCAGCCTGGGCTTCTGTTATCTCACCCTGAAACAGCGCGACCGGATGAATGAACTGCAGGCTCGACGGCTAATTAATATCATCCATCTCTCAACGCTGCTGCATACGCTCCCGCTGAACGAAGGGTTGATTACCCCAACAGAAGAGCTGCTTCCAGGCCTGCCTATTCCCCGGTGGCCGGATTTAACGCACGTTCCTTTACCGGCAGCGTTAACCCTCGTTTACCATTTGCCCGTTGAGTTACACACCATGGCAAACCAGCTAAAACAGTACCTTGCGCAGCAGGGCTGCGAACTGACCGTTATCTTTCACGATGCGAAGACGTGGGACGGGTGTCCGCAGCTTGCCGATGCGGACATGATGATGGGAGACAGGCTGATTGGCGAAGCGCCGGAGTACACGCTTGAACAGTGGCTTCGGTGCGATACCCTCTGGCCGCATCTGCTAAGCGCGCCGCAAGTTGCGCATCTGCAGGCCACGCTGGATGCCGTACAGACTCAGGCCGATGAGCAGGCAAGACACGCTGGCCTGAGAGCCATCTTTACCCGGCTGATGGATAATGCGGTGCTGACGCCGCTGTTTAACTACCAGTATCAAATCAGCGCACCACCGGGAGTAAACGGAATACGACTGAATACCCGTGGCTGGTTTGATTTCACTGAAGCCTGGCTTCCAGCCCCCCGGTCGTGAAGAAGCTGGTCGTCGCCGAAGTCAGACGGTAACATAATGTTTTTACCGTAACTGTCGAGATGATTTATGAAACGTGCCGTCGTCGTGTTCAGCGGAGGACAAGATTCCACTACCTGCCTGGTTCAGGCGCTTCACCAGTACGATGAAGTGCATTGTGTCACTTTCGATTATGGCCAGCGCCATCGCGCTGAAATCGACGTTGCCCGCGAACTGGCGCTGAAACTGGGCGCACGCGCGCATAAGGTGCTGGACGTCACGCTGTTAAACGAACTGGCCGTCAGCAGCCTCACTCGCGACAGTATTCCTGTTCCTGATTACAAACCTGACGCCAGCGGTATTCCCAATACCTTTGTGCCGGGCCGTAATATTCTTTTTCTGACCCTGACGGCCATCTACGCCTACCAGGTGCAAGCCGAAGCGGTGATCACCGGCGTTTGCGAAACCGACTTCTCCGGTTACCCGGACTGCCGCGACGAGTTTGTAAAAGCGCTTAATCATGCGGTAAATCTGGGGATGGCCAAGGAGACGCGCTTTGAAACGCCGCTAATGTGGCTTGATAAAGCGGAAACCTGGGCACTGGCGGACTACTGGGGCAAGCTGGATCTGGTTCGCAGCGAAACCCTGACCTGCTACAACGGCATCAAGGGCGACGGATGCGGCCAGTGCGCCGCCTGTAACCTGCGTGCCAATGGCTTGAATCACTACCTGGCAGATAAAGCCGGTGTGATGGCCGCAATGCAGAAAAAAACCGGGCTGAAATAGGGTTATTTGACCGTGCTGTCGAACAGTTTTACACCGGCAGCACGCGTGACTTTCATTAGCGTCGTCAGTGTTGGATTGCCATTATCAGACAAGGTTCGGTATAGCTGCTGGCGGGAAAGACCTGCTTTGGCAGCAATTTCACCTATGCCGCCGCGGGATTCGATGACCTGGCGGAGTGCAATGAGATAGGCAGGGATCCCCTGATCCTCATAAATTTCTTCCAGTGCTATTTGCAGGTAAAGTTGAGCGTAGGAAGGGTTTTCACGAAGCATTTTTACAACCGCATCGTGATGGTTAACAGAACTTGAATAGTGTCGTTTAGAAGTGCTCATCTGTTTTTCCTTTAGATAGATGATCTTTCAAGAAATCTACCGCCTGTTTAACATCTTGTTTTTGACTCTTCTTGTCACCACCGATGAGTAACAACAAGACCCTCTGATGCTCTACGGCAAAATAGATCCTGTAACCGGGACCACTATCAATTCGCATCTCCCAAACACCTTCTCTAAGGTATTTGTAATCACCAAAATTATGCTTTATTGCACGGTTAATACGCATAAGGATCCGTAAAACAGTCTCCGGACCCTTTCTACGCATCCTGGTTATCCACTCCTCAAACGGCACTTTGCCGTCACGGGTCCGATAACGCTCAACAACATAGTCCCTGTCCATTATTCTATCCCTGGAAAAACATTTTGTCTTTTATAAAAGACAAAAAATCACACGATCATCAGCTCCAGCTTTTCCCGCAACTCCCCTTCCAGCGGCAGTGCTTTCTGCGTTTTCAGATCGATACAAACGAAGGTGATCAGCGCATCGGCTACCACCTGCCCTTCCGGATCCAGCGTCACGATCTGACTGAGCACGCCGCTCTTCCCGTTTAGCTGTTGCACCTGGCTGGTCACTGTAAGCACATCCCCCAGCACGGCCGGGCGACGGTAGTTGATATTGATGTTGACGACCACGAACGCGATGTTGTGCGCGGTCAGCCATTGGAAGCTTTCGCTGTTTTCCAGCCCATCCCAGCGCGCCTCTTCCAGAAATTCGAGATAGCGGGCGTTATTCACGTGCTGGTAAACATCAAGATGAAAACCGCGTACTTTGATTTTTGTCTGCATAGCGCAATAGCCTTTACTGTTGTTATAGGATAAGAGGTCAAGACTGGTATGACCTCTTTATCCTGGCAAACTTTTGCTGCTGTGCAAGTAAAACTGAGATTACAACGTCAGGTGTGAGAGGTTGCGCTCAACCAGTGAATTGCCCATCCCCGGAACCTGCCTGAGGTCGTCAACCGTTTTAAACGGGCCGTACTCTTCACGGTAGCTGACGATAGCCTGCGCTTTTTTGAGCCCTACGCCGTTCATCACGCGGGCGAGATCTTCAGCCGAGGCCGTATTGATGCTGACGCGTGTACCGTCGTCCTCTGTGCTTTTGCCAGGTTCAGCGGCTTTAGTTTGGGCAGATGCCTGTGCAGCGGGGTCAGTTTTGCTCTGTACAGACTGCGTTTTGGCTGCGGGGGCCGCCGCCAGTGCGCCTGCGCTCATTCCGGTAGTGGCAATAGCCAGTGTGATTAGCAGTGCTTTGATTCCACATTTCATGCTGTTATCTCCTTGTTTGTTGACAGCCATGTCACCATAGCCGTCAGCCAAAAGAGGCTCAAACATGCATTTGCAGAAATGGAAAAGGCCGCGAAAGCGGCCTTCAGGGTTTGCAGAGCGTTACGAAAATCTGCGAGCAGATACGTAATTATTGCTGCTGAGTGATGGCATCGCCCAGCTTGATTTTGGCTTCTTTACGCAGGTTGCTCATCATCGCTTCGAAAGCAATCTGGGCATTGTTCTGGGTGATACCCTGAACCATTGCTTTCCTTTGCGCTTCTGGCATGGTGCCGGCTTTCACTTCATCCAGCGCCAGCAGAACGACGTTCCCCTGCATGTCGGTTGTTGTCCCGAAGCTCGGTTTGTCTTTCGCTGGCAGGCTCAGACCAAACACAGCCTGGCTGATTGGGTCCTGACCGGTACGGCTCAGCGTTTTCGCGTCACCGAAGCTCAGACCCGCCGCTTTAAGGGCGTCTTCTTTACCGGCTTTCAGGTCAGCCAGGATCTTCTCAGCATCCAGTTTTGCCTGCTGTTCCGCTTTGCTATGTTTAACCTGCGCCACAACCTGATCTTTCACTTCCGCCAGCGGTTTTATCGCTTCAGGCTTGTGCTCGCTCACGCGCAGAACAAACGCACGGTCACCGTCAACGGTAATGATATCGGAGTTGCTGCCCGGCGTACCGTTCTCACCCACGAGACCACCGTTGAAGATGGCATCCGAAACCGGTTTGAAGTTCAGCTCTTCCGGCAGGTTGTCACGGCCAAACCAGCCGGTCTCAACCGCTTTCACGCCAGCAGCCTGCTCTGCACCGGCCAGAGATTCGTTGTCGTTGCTCGCCGCATCGCTCACTTTCTGCTGCAGGGCATAGTACGCATCAAGCGCTTTTTCCTGCTTCACTTTGGCGGCGATATCATCACGCACCTCAGCCAGAGGTTTGGTTTTAGCGGCTTCGATATCATCCAGACGCGCAACCAGGAAACCAACGGACGATTTAATCACACCCGACAGCTGACCCTTGTCTTTCAGACCGGCATTTTTCAGCTCATCCGGCGTAGTCGCCGCTTCCAGCCAGCCCATATCGCCGCCATTTTTGGCAGAAATGATGTCGGTGGATTTTGCTTTCGCAACGGTGGCGAAATCTGCGCCTTTGTTCAGCTCATCCAGCACCGCTTTGGCATCGGCTTCGGTTTTGGTCTGAATCACGCTGTAGCGGTTACGCTGCGGCTGAGTGAACTGATCCTGATGCTGATCGTAGTAAGACTGGATTTCTGCATCAGTCGCGGTTTCCTGCAACGCAGCAGCATCCAGCTTGATATAGCTCACGCGGAACTGCTCAGGTGCAACAAAGCTGTTTTTATTCTGCTCGTACCAGGCGTTAACCTCTGCGTCGCTCACCTGCTGCTTCGCCGCGAGCGCATTCACATCGATGGTCGCCTGACGCACAACACGCTGCTGTGCCACCAGGGCTGCCAGTTCGTCAGTTTCACCCTTAAGCATGAAATCAGTACCAACCACCGCATTGATGAGCTGTTGCGTCGTCAGCTGGTTACGCAGCGCCTGCGCGTATTGATCGGCCGTCATGCCCATCTGATTCACAATGCTGTTATAGCGAGCGTTGTCGAACTTGCCGTTAGACTGGAAAGCCTGAGTCGAGAAGATGGCTTTTTTAACCTGCTCATCGCTGATACCCAGACCCAGTTTTTTGGCATATTGATCGAGGAGCGCTTCGTCAATCAAGCGGTTCAGCGTCTGCTGGCGCAGGGTTTTCATGTATCCTTCGTTCGCAGCCAGCTCAGAGAATTGGTCGCCCAGCTGTTGCTGCATACGGTTACGTTCACCGGCAAACGCGTTCTCGAACTGACCGCGGCTGATTTCCTGGCCGTTCACTTTTGCGGCATAGTTTGCGCCACCGCCGATAAGGTAACTGCTCACGCCGGTCAATATGAACGACACGATAATGATACCGAAAATAATCTTGAGCACGAGACTGTTAGCAGCCGTGCGTAAGCTGTCCATCATGGTGTAACAACACTCCGCTGTAGGTGACTGGTTACCTGACGCTAACGGAAAATCCTGACCGTCGCGCGTAAAGGCGTATTGTGACAAGAAAACGGGGCGATTGTCAGCCCACAACTCGCATAAACTCGCACAAATCAGGTCTGGACAAATAAAAAAGGCACATCAAATGATGCGCCCTTGTACTTTTCGGCTTCCCTGAAACGGGAAAGCAATCAGTTTACTGCGTCTTTCAGCGCTTTACCTGCACGGAAACCCGGCACTTTAGCGGCAGCAATGGTGATCTCTTTACCGGTCTGAGGGTTGCGGCCAGTACGGGCAGCACGCTCTTTAACAGCAAAAGTACCGAAGCCTACCAGTGCAACGTCGTCCCCAGCCTGCAGAGATTCAGTAACAGAAGCAATTAATGCATCTAACGCACGTCCAGCTGCAGCTTTAGAAATATCAGCACCAGCAGCAATTTTGTCAATCAGTTGAGATTTATTCACTGTTCTCTTCCTCTCTTTATAATTTATATCGCGCCTGAATCCTTCACAACGCGACCGCGCAGCAGTTATATCAGGCCTGCCATGACCTTACAACACCCGTTGTTGATGGCTGACCTAATCAGCAATCTAAATTAGCTATACAAAAAAAGGCTGGCAAGTGCGAAATGACTTACCAGCCTTGTTTTTATTGACGCTCTTTGCGCGAGGTCACTATTTTGCGGTCACAACCTGCATTCCGGAGGGTTCATTCTGCAATGCGAGAGTAAGAACCTCCTCAATTCGCTTAACAGGATGGATCTGCAGATCGGCAATCACGTTGTCCGGAATCTCTTCCAGATCGCGTTTATTTTCGTAAGGAATCAATACGGTTTTGATCCCACCACGATGTGCCGCCAGCAGTTTTTCTTTTAACCCACCAATTGGCAGAACCTGACCACGCAGGGTAATTTCACCAGTCATTGCGACATCAGCGCGCACAGGGTTCCCTGTGAGACAGGAGACCAGTGCGGTACACATCGCGATACCGGCGCTTGGGCCATCTTTCGGCGTTGCCCCTTCCGGGACGTGAACGTGAATGTCACGTTTTTCGTAGAAATCCGGGTTGATCCCCAGTTTCTCCGCACGTGCGCGAACCACGGTCAAGGCCGCCTGGATGGACTCCTGCATGACTTCACCCAAAGAACCGGTGTAGGTCAGCTTACCTTTACCTGGTACACAGGCGGTTTCGATGGTCAGCAGATCGCCGCCCACTTCCGTCCATGCCAGACCGGTGACCTGACCCACGCGGTTTTCGTTGTCCGCACGACCATAGTCGAAACGCTGAACGCCCAGATAGGCATGCAGATTGTCGCCGTTAATGGTGATATGCTTCAGGCTCTTATCCAGCAGCAGCTGTTTCACCGCCTTACGGCACAGTTTAGAGATTTCACGCTCAAGGCTACGCACGCCCGCTTCGCGAGTGTAGTAGCGAATGATGCCGATAATCGCGCTGTCCTCGACGGTCAGTTCGTTGGCTTTCAGTGCGTTACGCTCAATCTGTTTCGGCAGCAGATGCTGCTTCGCAATATTCAGCTTCTCGTCTTCGGTATAACCAGACAGACGGATCACTTCCATACGATCCAGCAGCGGTGCCGGAATGTTCATGGAGTTGGAGGTTGCCACGAACATCACATCGCTCAGATCGTAGTCCACTTCCAGGTAGTGATCGCTGAACGCCACGTTCTGTTCTGGATCAAGCACTTCCAGCAGAGCCGAGGCCGGATCGCCACGCATATCCGACGACATTTTGTCGATCTCATCGAGCAGGAACAGTGGGTTTTTAACCCCTACTTTCGCCATCTTCTGGATCAATTTACCCGGCATAGAACCGATGTAGGTACGACGGTGGCCGCGGATTTCCGCTTCGTCGCGTACGCCACCCAGCGCCATACGGATATATTTACGTCCGGTCGCTTTCGCAATCGACTGACCCAGAGAGGTTTTACCTACCCCTGGCGGTCCAACCAGACAGAGGATTGGGCCTTTCAGTTTGTTTACACGGCTTTGTACCGCAAGGTACTCAAGGATGCGGTCTTTAACACGCTCCAGGCCGTAGTGGTCGGTATCCAGGATCTCCTGCGCCTGACGCAGGTCTTTTTTGACCTTGCTGCGGGCATTCCACGGCACCTGAACCATCCACTCGATGTAGCCACGCACCACCGTCGCTTCAGCCGACATCGGAGACATCATTTTCAGCTTCTGCAGTTCAGCTTCCGCTTTCTCTTTGGCCTCTTTCGGCATTTTTGCCGCGTCGATCTTACGCTTCAGCGCTTCGTTTTCGTCCGGCGCGTCGTCCATCTCGCCGAGCTCTTTCTGAATGGCTTTCATTTGCTCATTCAGATAGTACTCACGCTGCGATTTTTCCATCTGCTTTTTTACGCGATTGCGAATACGCTTCTCAACCTGCAGCAGATCGATTTCAGACTCCATCATCGCCATCAGATATTCCAGACGTTCGTTAACGTCGGACATCTCCAGCACGGACTGTTTGTCCGCCAGCTTCAGCGGCATATGCGCTGCGATGGTGTCCGCCAGACGTGCGGGATCGTCGATGCTGTTCAGCGACGTCAGCACTTCTGGTGGGATTTTCTTGTTCAGCTTGATATAGCCTTCAAACTGGCTAATCGCGGTGCGCACCAGCACTTCCTGCTCGCGCTCATCAAGCTGAGGCGAATCAAGGTACTCTGCCTTGGCAGAGAAATGTTCGCCATTGTCAGACAGGGTGGTAATACGCGCACGCTGCAGGCCTTCTACCAGCACCTTAACGGTGCCGTCAGGCAGCTTCAGCATCTGCAAAATAGAGGCCACGGTCCCGACGGTGAAAAGATCGTTTACACCCGGCTCATCCGTCGAAGCTTCCTTCTGCGCAACCAACATGATTTTTTTATCATGATCCATGGCGGCTTCGAGGCAACGGATAGATTTTTCCCGCCCTACAAATAAGGGTATGACCATGTGCGGATAAACCACCACATCGCGCAACGGCAATACGGGGATTTCAATGCGTTCAGAACGCTCAGGATTCATAGAGCTCTCTCTTAGTTTAGTGTCCGCCAGGTAAACTGGTCATGTAACTGTGCTTCACACAACCATTAACATGTAATCCAGTATATGGGGATGTTTCCCACACATTCAACGCCATGAATACGGAAAAAGTAAAGGGGAGATAAAATCCCCCCTTTTTGATTAACTGCTTGTATGATTTGGTGAATTATTCGCCAGATGCCTGCTGCGCTTCCGGTTTCCCGTAAATCAGCAGCGGCTTGCTTTGACCACCGATAACGGACTCGTCGATAACCACTTTTTCGACATCTTCCATGGAAGGCAGGTCGTACATGGTATCAAGCAGCGCGGCTTCAACGATGGAACGCAGACCACGGGCACCGGTTTTACGGATCATCGCTTTCTTCGCAATTGCATCCAGCGCTTCATCACGGAATTCCAGCTCAACGCCTTCCAGGTTAAACAGCGCCTGATACTGCTTGGTCAGCGCGTTTTTCGGCTCTTTCAGGATCTGGATCAGGGCTTCTTCACTCAGTTCATTCAGCGTAGCCACAACCGGCAGACGCCCAATGAATTCTGGGATCAGACCAAACTTGATCAGATCTTCTGGTTCAACCTGAGACAGCAGTTCGCCTTCGTTCGCTTTCTCGGATTTGGCCTTCACCGTTGCGCCAAAACCAATGCCGGAGCCGGTTTCAACACGGTGGGAGATAACTTTATCCAGACCGGCGAAAGCACCGCCACAGATGAACAGGATCTTGGAGGTATCAACCTGCAGGAACTCCTGCTGCGGATGTTTACGGCCACCCTGCGGGGGCACTGCGGCAACGGTCCCTTCGATCAGCTTCAGCAATGCCTGCTGTACACCTTCCCCTGATACGTCACGGGTGATAGACGGGTTGTCTGATTTACGGGAGATCTTGTCGATCTCATCGATATAGACGATCCCGCGCTGGGCTTTCTGTACGTCGTAATCGCACTTCTGCAGCAGTTTCTGGATGATGTTTTCCACATCTTCACCCACGTAACCGGCCTCGGTCAGGGTGGTGGCATCCGCCATGGTGAACGGCACATCCAGCAGGCGTGCGAGCGTTTCAGCCAGCAGCGTTTTACCGGAACCGGTTGGGCCAATCAGCAGAATGTTACTTTTACCCAGCTCAACGCCATTGCTGGTATCACCGTTACGCAGGCGTTTGTAGTGGTTATATACCGCTACCGCCAGCACTTTCTTAGCCTGCTCCTGACCGATGACATAGTCATCAAGATGATGACGAATTTCATGCGGTGTCGGCAGCGCGCTACGCTCACGGTGAGGCGCTACTTCTTTAATCTCTTCGCGAATGATGTCATTACATAAATCAACACATTCGTCGCAGATATACACGGACGGCCCGGCAATCAGTTTACGCACTTCATGCTGGCTTTTGCCGCAAAAAGAGCAGTACAGCAGTTTGCCCGAACCATCTTTGCGTTTATCTGTCATGAGTCCAAACCTCTTTTTAAGTTCTTTGTGCCGCACATGACGACGCAAATGCCATTTTCAGACGCAAGCTGCTCTCAAGCAGAGTGCCGCTTTACCTTAGTATAGCGGCACACTCGCGTCGCGGGCATCAATTACGATGGGTCAAAATGGAGTCGACTAAGCCGTACTCAACTGCCTCTGAAGCAGAGAGGAAGCGATCGCGCTCGGTATCGCGCTCGATCTGCTCAAGAGATTGACCCGTATGCTGCGCCATAAGTTCATTCATGCGCGCTTTTACTTTGAGAATTTCGCGGGCGTGGATTTCGATATCCGTCGCCTGCCCCTGGTAACCACCCAGCGGCTGGTGAATCATCACACGGGAATTCGGCAGGCAGAAACGTTTGCCTTTTGCCCCTGCGGTTAACAGGAAGGCACCCATAGATGCTGCCTGACCCATACAGATAGTGCTCACATCAGGCTTGATGAATTGCATGGTGTCATAAATGGACATACCTGCCGTAATCACGCCGCCTGGGGAGTTAATGTACAGGTAAATGTCTTTTTCCGGGTTTTCCGCTTCCAGAAACAGCATCTGCGCCACGATCAGGTTCGCCATGTGGTCTTCCACCTGGCCGGTCAGAAAGATAACGCGTTCCTTGAGCAGACGGGAATAGATATCAAAAGAACGCTCACCACGTGAGGTCTGTTCAATAACCATTGGCACCAGAGCCATATGGGGTGCAAAGTTATCTCGTTCGCCACTGTATGACATTTCCGTCTCCTGGATCAAAATTGAAAACACCTGCTGTACTGATTGTAACCTTACGGACGGATTATCAGCCAGTCTCATTCATCTGATTACACACTTATGGGGTTTACATTGCCCTATTTCAAGCATAACAACCTTTTGTTGTTACGCTAACACCGAAAGGGCGTTTTAGCACCCTTCCAGGGCTATTGGTGCGATAAAAAAAACCCGTTGCCGGAAGGCAACGGGTTTTTGTTCAAACTTTAAACCTTCGGGGCGAAATTACGCCTGCTGGTTCATCAGTTCGTTGAAAGAGGTCGCTTTTTCGGTCACTTTCGCTTTCGCCAGTACCGCTTCAACAGCCTGCTCTTCCAGGGCAACATTGCGCATGTTGTCCATCAGCTCTTTGTTCTTACCGTAGAACTCGATAACTTCTGATGGATCTTCGTATGCAGAAGCCATCTCTTCGATCAGGCCTTTCACACGCTCTTCGTCAGCTTTCAGCTCGTGGGTACGAATCACTTCGCCCAGCAGCAGACCAACAACAACGCGGCGTTTTGCCTGCTCTTCGAACAGCTCGCGTGGCAGTTCCATCGCTTGCTGCTGGTTGCCACCGAAACGCTGTGCAGCCTGACGACGCAGTACGTCGATTTCGCTGTCGATCAGCGCAGCTGGAACGTCGATTTCGTTCGCCTTCACCAGACCTTCGATAGCCTGAGATTTCACACGGTTACGCACAGCGCCGTTCAGCTCGCGTTCCATGTTTTTACGTACTTCAGTACGCAGACCGGCAACAGAACCATCTTCCACGCCGAAACGCTTGATGAATTCTTCAGTCAGTTCTGGCAGCTCGCGCTCTTCCACTTTCTTCAGGTTGATGACGAACTTCGCTGCTTTACCTTTCAGGTTTTCAGCGTGGTACTCTTCAGGGAAGGTCACGTCGATGGTGAACTCTTCGCCCGCTTTGTGGCCTTTGATACCGTCTTCGAAGCCCGGGATCATACGACCCTGACCCATTGCCAGTACGAAGTCAGTCGCTTTGCCGCCTTCGAACTCTTCGCCGTCTACAGAACCGGTAAAGTCGATGGTGACGCGGTCTTCAGCGTCAACAGCGCCTTCTTTCTCTTTCCAGTTAGCCTGCTGCTTACGCAGGGTATCCAGCATGCCGTCAACATCTTCGTCGGTCACGGAAACAATCGGTTTTTCAACTTCGATAGATTCCAGACCTTTCAGTTCTACTTCCGGATACACTTCGAACTCTACAGAGTAGGTGAAGTCTTCGCCCAGTTTGTATTCGCCTGGAACGTAGTTCGGCGCACCGGCCGGATTGATCTTTTCTTTGATGATCGCATCGATAAAGTTGCGGCTCATCAGTTCACCCAGCACATCCTGACGCACGGAAGCGCCATAACGCTGAGCAACAACATTCATTGGTACTTTGCCCTTACGGAAGCCGTCAATACGTACTTTTTTTGCTACGTTGACCAGCTCGCTTTTCACAGCAGTTTCGATGCTGTCAGCAGCGATAGTAATCGTTACACGGCGGCCAAGGCCTTGAGTGGTTTCAACTGAAACTTGCATCTTGTTACCTCAAAAAAATCACAGTGCTCGGTCAACTCTGAATCTGTCTGTTTTACCGGGATGCTCTCTTAGTGCAGATTCACATTCCCTGTCGCCAGAATCATCCCGAAGACATTCAATAAGACGCGGCATTATAGCGGCATCACTTAGGTGAGTCGAGAACGGTTGGGGCATGTTGCTGCGGCTTTTTTCACACTTTAAGGCTATTTTTAGCCTTAAAATCGCACCATCCGCTCAAAACTCAGACAAAACAAAACGGCCCGAAGGCCGTTTTGAGGAAATCTGTAAGCAACATACTGGAAAAACTCCAGCGGTTGCAAATCCGATTTATCAGGCGATGGTGCCTGCACCGCGACAAGGCGGGGATGCAAAAACCGTATCCTGCAAGCCTTCCCACTCCTTAATGGTGTAGGTATGCAATGCCAGCGCATGTACGGTTGTGGAGAGTTCTTCCGTCAAGGTGCTGTAGATCAAGCGGTGTCGGTTCAGGAAACGTTCTCCCGTGAAGCGATCGCTAACCAGAACCACTTTGAAGTGGCTTTCAGAACCTGCCGGCACGTTATGACGATAGCTTTCGTCGACGACTTCGAGGAACACAGGGTTGAACGCTGCCCTTAATTTATCTTCTATCTGCTCACGTATCATCATGAAATTACTCCTCCGACAACGCCAGGATGTCACCCATCCCTTTAAATGTTAGCCGCTTTTACCGGTTCCATTACAACAAGACAACAAATATTTAGCTTTCGTCTTATTTTCTCATTCAAACGAATGAAGTTCACTGTGAGGCTCATACGTTTTGTCACACACAGGTTGAGAAAAAGGGCGAACTGGTCAGTTTTCAGACAAGGCGATGAATTTACATGCGTTGACCACTTCCCCTGGCCGTTAGCGATGTTATGATGGCGGCAATTTTTCTCTATATGCTTACGATTCGTTGAGAACCCGAAAATGTTAAAAAAACTCTTCTTTCCGTTGGTAGCCCTCTTTATGCTGGCAGGCTGCGCTACCCCGCCAACAACTATTGATGTCTCACCAAAAATCACGCTGCCTCAGCAGGATCCAAGCCTGATGGGCGTGACCGTGAGCATTAACGGTGCCGATCAGCGTCAGGATCAGGCCCTGGCGAAAGTGACCCGCGACAACCAGCTGGTGACGTTGACCGCTTCCCGTGACCTGCGTTTCCTGCTGCAGGAAGTGCTGGAGAAACAGATGACCTCTCGTGGTTACATGATTGGCCCAAGCGGCGCGGTTGATCTGCAGATCATCGTTAACAACCTGTACGCTGACGTTTCCCAGGGTAACGTGCGCTACAACATCTCCACCAAAGCGGACATCGCCATCATCGCTACCGCGAAGAACGGCAACAAGATGACCAAAAACTATCGTGCCAGCTACTCCGTAGAAGGTGCTTTCCAGGCCTCTAACCAAAACATTGCGAACGCCGTAAACAGCGTGCTGACCGATACCATCGCCGATATGGCGCAGGACACCAGCATTCACGACTTTATCAAGCAAAACGCGCGTTAATCCTGCTGACTGACCCGGTGTTCTACCGGGTCAGTTTTTAAGAACATGTCCAGTCATTACTTACGCATTTTCCAGCAACCCAAATCAGCCATTCTGCTGATCCTTGGCTTTGCCTCCGGTTTACCCCTCGCGCTCACTTCCGGCACGTTGCAGGCCTGGATGACGGTTGAGAATATCGATCTCAAAACCATTGGCTTCTTCTCGCTCGTCGGCCAGGCGTATGTCTTTAAGTTCCTGTGGTCGCCGGTGATGGATCGCTACACCCCGCCGTTCCTGGGCCGTCGTCGTGGCTGGCTGGTGATGACGCAGGTCCTGCTGTTGCTGGCCATTGCCGCCATGGGATTCCTTGAGCCGTCGACACAGCTTCGCTGGATGGCGGCGCTTGCGGTGGTGATCGCCTTCTGTTCCGCGTCACAGGATATCGTGTTTGATGCCTGGAAAACGGACGTGTTACCCGCAGAAGAGCGTGGAGCCGGTGCAGCCATCAGCGTGCTGGGCTATCGCCTCGGCATGTTGGTATCTGGTGGGCTGGCGCTGTGGCTGGCTGACCGCTATATGGGCTGGCAGGGCATGTACTGGCTGATGGCCGCCCTGCTGATCCCGTGCATTATTGCCACCCTCCTCGCCCCTGAACCGAGCGACGTGATTCCGGTCCCCCGTTCTCTGGAGCAGGCCGTTGCCGAACCGCTGCGTGATTTCTTTGGCCGCAACAATGCCTGGCTGATCCTGCTGCTCATCGTCCTTTATAAGCTGGGTGATGCCTTCGCGATGAGCCTGACCACCACGTTCCTGATCCGCGGCGTCGGGTTTGATGCCGGTGAAGTGGGAGTGGTTAACAAAACCCTCGGGCTGTTTGCCACTATCGTCGGCGCACTTTACGGCGGGGTGTTGATGCAGCGCCTGACCTTGTTCCGGGCGTTGCTGATCTTCGGCATTCTGCAGGGGGCGTCTAACGCGGGTTACTGGCTGCTGTCGATTACCGATAAACATATGATTAGCATGGCGGCAGCAGTGTTCTTTGAGAACCTGTGTGGCGGAATGGGTACCGCGGCGTTTGTCGCCCTGCTGATGACGCTCTGCAACAAGTCGTTTTCTGCAACGCAGTTCGCCCTGCTCTCGGCGCTTTCTGCCGTGGGCCGCGTATATGTGGGGCCGATTGCCGGTTGGTTTGTTGAAGCGCACGGTTGGCCAACGTTTTATCTCTTCTCCGTGGTTGCAGCCGTGCCAGGCATTTTATTGTTGCTGGTCTGCCGCCAGACGCTGGAATATACCCAGCGAACAGAACACTTTATGCCGCGAACGGAATATCAGCGCGCCTACCGTTTTGCGCTACGCCTGTTAATGGTGGGATGTCTGACGCTGGGGTTATGGCTCGTGGTGCTCATCATCAATGCCACTACCCCCCTGGTGCTTCCTCTTGAAGCCCTTCTCCTTGATGTCGGCGCCCTGCTGGCGGTCGTCGGGATCCTGCTCGGTGGGCTGCTCGATTTTCTGGCTCTGCGTAAAACGCAGACAACCTGAAGATAAAAGCGAAAGGTTATTTCCCGTTGTAATCACCGGCCGAAATTATAACGGTGAAATAACCGACAAACGCTAAAAAAAATATTTGTTGTTTTGTGCGGGATAGGATTCGGAAATTATTGGAGCCATTTCTTTCAGGCTATTTTTCATTAAACGATTCAGCTTAGGAAAGATTGAATTTTCGTTTTTTAATTGTCTTTTTATTGATAATTAATTGTTAATTTTTTGTTTATTTTTAACAATGGTTATACCAATTGCCCCTTTTAGAGTATGCTTGGGGGTCCTTTCGTTATAAAGCCCATGCCATGCGGCTTCGGTCATAAAAACCGACATAATTTGCAACACTTGTGACACGTGCGGCAGAACCCGGTAACACCTTCCTGACACAGGCCTAATGATGTTTACAGTAATGTAACCTTCCCGTAAAATGCCCCCACACTTTAAACGCCACCAGACTCCCGTGGAATTGAGGTCGTTAAATGAGACTCAGGAAATACAATAAAAGTTTGGGATGGTTGTCATTATTCGCAGGCACTGTATTACTCAGTGGCTGCGATTCTGCACTACTTGACCCCAAAGGACAGATTGGACTGGAACAACGTTCACTGATACTGACGGCATTTGGCCTGATGTTGATTGTGGTTATTCCAGCCATTTTGATGGCTGTTGGTTTCGCCTGGAAGTATCGTGCGAGCAATAAAGATGCGAAGTATAGCCCTAACTGGTCACACTCCAATAAAGTGGAAGCTGTGGTCTGGACGGTTCCTATTCTGATCATCCTGTTCCTCGCTGTGCTGACCTGGAAAACCACTCACGCACTTGAGCCAAGCAAACCGCTGGTTCACGATGAAAAACCAATTACCATCGAAGTGGTCTCCATGGACTGGAAATGGTTCTTCATCTATCCAGAGCAGGGCATTGCTACCGTGAATGAAATCGCCTTCCCGGCGAACACTCCGGTTCAGTTCAAAGTGACCTCCAACTCCGTAATGAACTCCTTCTTCATCCCACGTCTGGGTAGCCAGATTTACGCGATGGCTGGTATGCAGACCAACCTGCACCTGATCGCGAATGAAGCAGGCACCTATGATGGTATCTCCGCCAGCTATAGCGGCCCGGGCTTCTCAGGTATGAAGTTCAAAGCTATTGCGACGCCGGACCGTGCCGCTTTCGACCAATGGGTTGCAAAAGCGAAGCAGTCTCCAAACACCATGTCTGACATGGCGGCGTTCGAAAAAGTGGCTGCACCTAGCGAATACAACAAGGTGGAGTACTTCTCTAACGTGAAACCTGATTTGTTCAAAGACGTTATTGGCAAATTTATGGATCACGGCAAGAGCATGGACATGACCCAGCCTGAAGGCGAGCATAGCGCACATGAAGGTATGGAAGGCATGGACATGAGCCACGCGGAAACCGCTCACTAAGGGGCCGAGGAAGAAAATGTTCGGAAAATTGACACTGGATGCAGTGCCCTACCATGAACCGATTATCATGGTTACGGTGGCTGCCATTATCATCGGTGGCGCGGCCTTACTGGCCTTAATCACTTACTTCGGTAAGTGGAGCTACCTGTGGAACGAGTGGCTGACTTCGGTTGACCACAAAAAACTCGGTATCATGTACTGCATCGTCGGTATCGTCATGTTAATTCGTGGCTTTGCGGATGCGATCATGATGCGTAGCCAGCAGGCACTCGCGTCTGCGGGTGAAGCCGGCTTCCTGCCACCGCACCACTACGACCAGATCTTTACCGCTCACGGCGTTATCATGATCTTCTTCGTGGCGATGCCGCTGGTTATCGGTCTGATGAACGTTGTCGTTCCGCTGCAAATTGGCGCGCGCGACGTTGCGTTCCCGTTCCTGAACAACCTGAGCTTCTGGTTTACGGTTGTCGGCGTTATCCTGGTTAACCTGTCACTGGGCGTGGGCGAATTCGCTCAGACCGGCTGGCTGGCTTACCCACCGCTGTCAGGAATTGAGTACAGCCCGGGCGTTGGCGTTGACTACTGGATTTGGGCGCTTCAGCTCTCCGGTGTCGGTACCACCCTGACCGGTATCAACTTCTTCGTGACCATCCTGAAGATGCGTGCGCCTGGTATGACCATGTTCAAGATGCCGGTATTTACCTGGGCATCTCTGTGCGCCAACGTACTGATTATCGCATCCTTCCCAATTCTAACCGTCACCATCGCGCTGCTGACCCTGGACCGCTACCTGGGCACCCATTTCTTCACGAATGACATGGGTGGCAACATGATGATGTACATCAACCTGATTTGGGCCTGGGGTCACCCGGAAGTGTACATTCTGGTTCTGCCTGTCTTCGGTGTGTTCTCCGAAATCGCAGCAACCTTCTCGCGTAAACGTCTGTTTGGTTACACCTCTCTGGTGTGGGCAACCGTCTGTATTACCGTTCTGTCGTTCATCGTTTGGCTGCACCACTTCTTTACTATGGGTGCGGGCGCGAACGTAAACGCCTTCTTCGGTATTACCACCATGATTATCGCCATCCCTACCGGGGTGAAGATCTTCAACTGGCTGTTCACCATGTACCAGGGCCGTATCGTGTTCCACTCAGCGATGCTGTGGACCATCGGCTTCATCGTCACCTTCTCCGTAGGTGGGATGACCGGCGTACTGCTGGCGGTACCGGGTGCTGACTTCGTTCTGCACAACAGTCTGTTCCTGATTGCGCACTTCCATAACGTTATCATCGGTGGCGTGGTCTTCGGCTGCTTCGCTGGCGTAACCTACTGGTGGCCAAAAGCGTTCGGCTTCACGCTGAACGAGAAATGGGGTAAACGCGCGTTCTGGTTCTGGATCATTGGCTTCTTCGTAGCATTTATGCCGCTGTACGTGCTGGGCTTCATGGGTATGACCCGTCGTCTGAGCCAGCAGATCGATCCGCAGTTCCACCCAATGCTGATGGTTGCAGCGGGCGGTGCCGCGCTGATTGCCTGCGGTATTCTGTGCCAGTTGATTCAGTACTACGTGTCCATCCGTGACCGTAACCTGAACCGCGACCTGACCGGTGACCCATGGGGTGGCCGTACGCTGGAGTGGGCGACCTCTTCTCCACCTCCGTTCTATAACTTTGCCGTAGTGCCGCACATTCACGAACGTGATGCATTCTGGGAAATGAAAGAAAAAGGTGAAGCGTACAAGCAACCTGACCATTACGAAGAGATCCATATGCCGAAAAACAGCGCAGCGGGCATCGTGATTGCCGCTTTCGCAACGGTATTTGGTTTCGCAATGATCTGGCACATCTGGTGGATGGCGATTGTTGGCTTCGCTGGCATCGTAATCAGCTGGATTGTGAAGAGCTTTGACGAGGACGTGGACTACTACGTACCAGTCCGTGAAGTTGAAAAGCTGGAAAATCAGCATTTCGACGAGATTTCTAAAGCGGGGCTGAAAAATGGCAACTGATACTCTGGCGCACTCGACTGCCCACGCGCATGAACATGCGCACCACGATACAGGACCGACGAAAGTCTTCGGGTTCTGGATCTACCTGATGAGCGACTGCATTCTGTTCTGCTGTCTGTTCGCAACCTATGCCGTTCTGGTGAACGGCACAGCGGGCGGCCCGACCGGCAAGGACATTTTTGAACTGCCGTTCGTTCTGGTTGAAACCGCACTGCTGTTATTCAGCTCCATCACCTACGGCATGGCGGCTATCGCCATGTACAAAAACAACAAGAGCCAGGTTGTCTCCTGGCTGGCGTTGACCTGGTTGTTTGGTGCTGGATTCATCGGGATGGAAATCTATGAATTCCATCACCTGATTATGGAAGGCTTCGGGCCGGATCGCAGTGGCTTCCTGTCTGCGTTCTTCGCACTGGTCGGTACCCACGGTCTGCACGTGACCTCCGGTCTGATCTGGATGGCGGTTCTGATGTTCCAGATCTCCCGTCGCGGCCTGACCAGCACTAACCGTACCCGTATCATGTGCCTGAGCCTGTTCTGGCACTTCCTGGACGTGGTCTGGATCTGTGTGTTCTCTGTTGTCTATCTGATGGGGGCGATGTAATGAGTCATTCAAACGATCATGGCGCTTCCCACGGTAGCGTAAAAACCTACATGACAGGTTTTATCCTGTCGATCATCCTGACGGTGATCCCGTTCTGGATGGTGATGAGCGGTTCTGCGTCTAAGCCGGTTATTCTGGGTGCAATCCTGGTGACCGCGGTGATTCAGATTCTGGTGCATCTGGTTTGCTTCCTGCACATGAACACCAAGTCCGATGAAGGCTGGAACATGACGGCTTTCATCTTTACCGTGATTATCATCGCTATCCTGGTAGTCGGTTCCATCTGGATTATGTGGAACCTTAACTACAACATGATGGTTCACTAAGAGCGGCGAGTATGTTTAAGCAATACCTGCAAGTAACGAAACCAGGCATCATCTTTGGCAACCTGATCTCCGTGATCGGAGGGTTCCTGCTGGCCTCCAAAGGCAGCATTGATTACACCCTCTTTATCTACACGCTGGTCGGTGTGTCACTGGTTGTTGCGTCCGGTTGTGTATTTAACAACTACATCGACATGGATATCGACAAGAAGATGGAAAGGACCAAAAATCGGGTGCTGGTGAAAGGCCTGATCGCCCCTTCCGTCTCGCTGGTGTACGCCACCTTGCTGGGTATTGCTGGCTTTATGCTGCTGTGGTTTGGTGCTAACCCGCTGGCCTGCTGGCTGGGGGTGATGGGGTTCGTGGTGTATGTGGGCGTCTACAGCCTGTATATGAAGCGTCACTCCGTCTACGGCACGCTGATTGGTTCTCTCTCCGGCGCTGCGCCGCCGGTGATTGGCTACTGCGCCGTCACGAACGAGTTCGACAGCGGTGCGCTGATCCTGCTGGCTATCTTTAGCCTGTGGCAGATGCCGCACTCCTATGCCATCGCGATTTTCCGCTTTAAGGATTATCAGGCAGCGAACATTCCGGTTCTGCCGGTCGTGAAAGGTATTTCCGTTGCCAAGAACCACATCACGCTGTACATCATCGCCTTTGCCGTGGCAACGCTGATGCTCTCGCTGGGAGGTTACGCCGGGTATAAATATCTGGCGGTGGCCGCAGCGGTAAGCGTCTGGTGGCTCGGTATGGCCCTGCGCGGTTACAAAGTGGAAGATGACAAAGTCTGGGCGCGCAAACTGTTTGTGTTCTCGATTGTTGCCATCACCTCGCTGTCCGTGATGATGTCCGTGGACTTTATGGTGCCGGATTCGCATAACCTGCTGACTTACGTCTGGTAAGCCACAACAGGTGAATAAAGGGGTGCTTCGGCACCCTTTTTTATTCACTGAATCTATCAATAACGCATGTAATATTTGTTAAATAACCCTTTATTTACCCCGCCCCTTCCCCGCACTACACTATGGCCTGCTTTTGAATTGAGGTGGCAATGAACGATTATAAAATGACACCGGGCGAGCTGCGTGCGACCTGGGGTTTAGGGACTGTTTTCTCGCTACGGATGCTTGGCATGTTTATGGTCCTGCCTGTTCTGACCACATACGGCATGGCATTGCAGGGCGCCAGCGAAGCGCTGATTGGCCTGGCGATTGGTATTTATGGTCTGGCTCAGGCGGTATTCCAGATCCCGTTTGGTCTGCTCTCTGACCGCGTCGGCCGCAAGCCGCTCATTGTCGGTGGTTTGCTGGTTTTTGTGCTCGGTAGCATCATCGCCGCCCTCTCCCACTCCATCTGGGGAATTATTCTTGGCCGCGCCCTGCAGGGCTCCGGCGCGATTGCCGCCGCCGTGATGGCGCTGCTGTCGGATTTAACCCGTGAACAGAACCGTACCAAAGCGATGGCATTTATCGGCGTGAGCTTTGGCGTCACGTTTGCGATTGCGATGGTGCTCGGCCCCATTATTACCCACACGCTTGGCCTGCACGCCCTGTTCTGGATGATTGCCGTGCTGGCGACCATCGGTATTGCCTTAACGCTGTGGGTGGTACCGGACAGCAAAAACCACGTCCTCAACCGTGAATCCGGGATGGTCAAAGGCTGCTTTAGCAAGGTACTGGTTGAGCCGCGCCTGTTGAAGCTTAACTTCGGCATTATGTGTCTACACATTCTGCTGATGTCGACCTTTGTCGCCCTGCCCGGTCAACTGGCTGCCGCAGGTTTCCCGGCGGCAGAACACTGGAAAATCTATCTGGTGACGATGGTGATTTCGTTCGTCTCGGTGGTACCGTTTATTATCTATGCCGAAGTGAAGCGCAAAATGAAGCGCGTTTTCATTGGCTGTGTGGCGGTATTGCTGATTGCCGAGATCGTGCTCTGGGGCGCTGGCCCCCACTTCTGGGAACTGGTTGCCGGTGTGCAGCTCTTCTTCCTGGCGTTTAACCTGATGGAAGCCCTGCTGCCGTCACTGATCAGCAAAGAATCCCCTGCCGGTTATAAAGGCACGGCGATGGGGATTTACTCCACCAGCCAGTTCATCGGCGTGGCCATTGGCGGTGCCCTCGGCGGCTGGGTCGACGGCCTGTTTGATTCCCAAACCGTCTTCCTCGCAGGCGCACTGCTGGCGACGGTCTGGCTGCTGGTTGCCGGTACCATGAAAGAGCCGCGCTACGTCAGTAGCCTGCGGGTAGAAATTCCTGACGACGTTGAGATTAACGATGCGCTGAAACAGCGTCTTGCATCGACAGAGGGCGTGAGTGAAGTGCTTCTCGCGGCAGAAGAGCGCAGCGCGTATGTCAAAATAGACAGTAAGGTGACAAACCGCTTTGAAGTTGAACAGGCGCTGAAAGCCTGAAAAAAAGCCCGGTTAAACCGGGCTTTTTCGTTTTAATCGCGGAAGTTTTTAAACTGGAACGGTTGTCCCAGATCGCCGCCGCGCACCAGCGCCATGACGGACTGCAGATCATCACGGGATTTTCCGGTAACACGAATTTCTTCGCCCTGGATCTGCGCCTGAACCTTCAGCTTGCTGTCTTTGATGAGCTTAACGATTTTCTTCTGAACCGCGCTCTCAATGCCCTGCTTCAGTTTGGCTTCAACAAACCAGGTTTTACCGCTGTGCACGAACTCTTCCGGTACATCCAGCGAGGTCCCTTCAATGCCGCGTTTTAACAGCTTGGCACGCAGAATATCGAGCAGCTGGTTGACCTGGAAATCAGATTCGCTCAGCACCTTAATGGTCTTATTGGCATCGTTCAGCTCAAACGAGGCTTCAACGCCACGAAAATCGAAACGTGACTCAACTTCGCGGGTTGCGTTTTCTACGCCGTTGCGAACTTCCTGGATATCAACTTCGGAAACAATATCGAAAGATGGCATCTTTTCTTCTCCCTTCATTTTTGTTGCGTTGCATAATACCCGCTACGAGGCATAACTCAACAGAAGCTTAGCTGACGGCGCTATACTTAGGCCGTAACACCTGGCGCAGTTGCAGGTGAGGAGGAACAATGAAAATTACAGTGCTCGGATGCGGAGCCCTTGGTCAACTCTGGCTGACCGCACTATGCAAGCACGGACACGAAGTTCAGGGCTGGCTGCGCGTACCTCAGCCCTATTGCAGTGTAAACCTGATTGGTGAAGACGGAAGTATCTTTAACGAATCCCTCACCGCGAACGATCCTGATTTCCTGGCGCATAGCGACCTGCTGCTGGTGACGCTCAAAGCGTGGCAAGTTTCAGATGCAGTAAAAGCGCTGGCCGCCCAGCTTCCCCCCACGTCGCCCGTTTTATTACTGCATAACGGCATGGGGACGATTGATGAACTGAAAAGCATTGTGCAGCCGCTGCTGATGGCCACCACCACGCATGCCGCGCGCCGCGACGGCAATATCATTGTGCACGTGGCCAGCGGCGTCACGCATATTGGACCTGCCCGGGATGAGGACGGCGACTACAGTTATCTGGCAGACACCCTGCAAACGGTGCTTCCGGACGTGGCCTGGCACAACAACATCCGCCCTCAGCTGTGGCGTAAGCTGGCCGTTAACTGTGTGATCAATCCGCTGACGGCGCTGTGGGACTGCCCGAACGGGGAACTGAAGCACCATCCGCAGGAGGTTGCCACCCTCTGTGCTGAAGTCGCCTCGGTGATCGAGCGTGAAGGCTTACACACATCGGCGGATGATTTACGCTATTATGTTGAGCAGGTTATTGATAGTACGGCAGAAAATATCTCATCCATGTTGCAGGATGTTCGGGCGCTACGCCACACGGAAATCGACTACATCACCGGCTATCTGTTAAAACGCGCCCGCGCACACGGTATCACTGTGCCGGAAAACGCCCGCCTGTATGACCTGGTAAAACGTAAGGAGAGTGAATATGAGCGCGTCGGCACTGGTTTGCCTCGCCCCTGGTAGCGAAGAGACAGAAGCGGTCACCACCATCGATATCATGGTGCGTGGTGGTATTCAGGTGACCACCGCCAGCGTCGCCAGCGATGGCAACCTGGCTATTACCTGCTCCCGAGGAGTGAAACTCCTCGCGGATGCGCCACTGGTACAGGTGGCCGACGGGGACTATGACATCATCGTGCTGCCCGGCGGCCTGAAAGGGGCGGAGTATTTTCGCGACAGCACTCTGTTAGTCGAAACCGTCAGACAGTTTCATCTGTCGGGACGTATCGTTGCTGCCATTTGTGCCGCCGCCGGTACCGTGCTGGTTCCGCATAATATCTTTCCCATCGGTAACATGACCGGTTTCCCGGGGCTGAAAGAGACCATCCCGGAAGAGCAATGGGTGGATAAACGCGTCGTCTGGGATCCGCGCGTCAACCTGCTCACCAGCCAGGGGCCAGGTACCGCGATAGACTTTGGCTTAAAGATTGTTGACCTGCTGGTCGGGCGAGAGAAAGCCTACGAAGTCGCCTCAACGCTGGTGATGGCGGCGGGGATTTATAACTACTATGAAGAGTAGTGCAAAGAAAAGCCGGGGTGGCGGTAGGTAAAAGCAAAACGGCAACCTCAGGTTGCCGTTTTTAATGTTTGCGCCCTCTCCCCGTGGGAGAGGGTCGGGGTGAGGGCATCAAGCCACACACACACCCGCAAAAAACTACGGGCGATACACCTTCACATTCGCAAAGCCCTGCTCACGCAGATACAGCGCCTGCAGGCGGCTCATCACCCCACGCTCACACCACAGCAGGTATGTTTTGCTCTGGTCGAGGTCGCCAAATTTGGTGCTCAGCTTATAGAACGGCAGAGAAACCACTTCCACCCCTTCCACCTGTAGCGGCTTGTCGTCCTGCTCATCAACGGAGCGGATATCCAGAATCGCGTCGTTGGCACCGAAACCGCTCACGGTTTCAACTTCAACCACTTCCTGCTCGGTCTGCTGGGCAATCTCACGGATGTCGATGTTGGAGGCTTCTTCCACCACTTTATCCAGAATGCTGAAATCGAAGTGCTCTTCTTCCGCTTCGATCTTCGCTTTTACCGCTTTGACCGTCGGGCTCTTCGAAATCACGCCGCAGTACTCTGGCATGGTACGGGCAAAATCTTCAGTGCCGATTTCGCGCGCCAGATCGATGATGTGCTCTTTGTCATGAGAGATCAGCGGACGCAGGATCAGGGTGTCAGAGACATTGTCGATGAGACGCAGGTTGGTCAGCGTCTGGCTGGAAACCTGACCCAGCGCTTCACCGGTGACCAGCGCCTGCACACCGTAGCGTTCCGCTACTTTAGAGGCCGCACGCACCATCATACGCTTGAGGACCACGCCCATCTGGCCGTCATCCACTTTCTCCAGGATTTCGCCAACCACTGGCTCGAAGTTGATCGCCACAAAGCGCACGCGGTGCGAGCTGCCAAAGCGATTCCATAGATAGTGTGCCACCTGACGCACGCCGATTTCATGCGCCGCGCCGCCCAGATTAAAGAAGCAGTAATGCACACGGCAGCCGCGACGCATCAGCATGTAGCTGGAGACGCCAGAGTCGAAACCACCGGAAATCAGGGACAGCACATCTTCCTGGGTACCGATTGGGAAGCCGCCGATACCTTCATAACGCCCTTTCACCAGCAGCAGGCGATCGTTTTCGATCTCCAGGTTCACAGTGACATCCGGGTTGGTCAGACGCACGCGCGCCGTTTCAACATGCTGGTTCAGACCGCCGCCAACGTAACGTTCCACCTCGATAGAGCTGAATTCGTGCTTGCCGCGGCGCTTCACGCGCACGCAGAAGGTTTTGCCTTCGATCTGGTCGCGATACTGCACCAGCGCTTTTTCGAAGATGTCATGCAGGGAAGTGAACGGAACATCTTCCACTTCCAGAATATGGTGAATACCCGGAATACGGGTCAGCGCGTCGCGAATGTCCTGACGTTTGTTTTCATCTTTCGCGCGAACTTCAACGTGATCCCAGTGGCGCACCACGGCGAGGGTTTCGTCGTAGTGTTTTAAAACGTTACGAATGTTCCCGGTGAGAATTTTAATAAAGCGCAAACGCACAGATTGGCTTTTGATGGTGATTTCAGGGAACAATTTAATGATAAACTTCATGGCGGCAATGTTTCTTAGGCAAGCGTATTAAGGCTTGTAATGGAAAATAATATTACAGCCCACACCCGTGGCTGCATCCAGGCGCGCAAGTATACCACCATCGCGCCGTTCCTGTGCACATTGCGCGTTATTTGATAATTGCCCCGAGTCCGTTACCATGTCGGGGCTGAGAATATAAGAGTCAATTCACTATGCCGAAGAAGAACGACGCACCGGCCAGTTTTGAAACTGCGCTGAGTGAACTGGAGCAGATCGTCACCCGCCTTGAGAGCGGTGATCTACCGCTGGAAGAGGCGCTCAATGAATTCGAGCGTGGCGTGCAGCTGGCGCGCCAGGGGCAGGTTAAACTGCAGCAGGCCGAGCAGCGTGTGCAGATCCTGCTTTCCGATAGCGAAGACGCTAAGACAACGCCTTTCACACCGGACGCCGAGTAAATGGATTTTGCTAACGAGCTTCAGGCGCGAGTCATACGCGCCAACGACGCCCTGCGCCGTTTTATTGCGCCACAACCTTTTCAGAACACTCCACTGGTTGAGGCCATGCACTATGGCGCACTCTTGGGTGGAAAGCGCCTGCGCCCGTTCCTCGTCTACGCCACAGGCAATATGTTTGGTATCAGCGATACTACGCTGGACGCCCCGGCTGCCGCCGTTGAGTGCATCCATGCCTACTCGCTGATCCACGATGATTTACCGGCGATGGATGATGACGATCTGCGTCGCGGTCAGCCAACCTGCCATATTAAGTTTGGCGAAGCGAATGCCATCCTGGCGGGGGATGCCCTGCAAACGCTGGCATTCTCTATTCTGAGCGATGCGCCGATGGCAGAAGTCAGCGATCGCGACCGTCTGGCAATGGTTTCCGAGCTGGCGATGGCCAGCGGCGTTGCCGGCATGTGCGGTGGGCAAGCGCTGGATCTGGAGGCAGAAGGACGTCAGGTTAATCTGGAACAGCTGGAGCGTATTCACCGGCATAAAACGGGCGCACTCATCCGTGCCGCCGTACGCTTGGGCGCACTGAGCGCGGGTGTACAGGGGCGCAAAGCCCTGCCGATTCTGGACAGATACGCAGAAAGTATCGGTCTGGCGTTCCAGGTTCAGGATGACATTCTGGATGTGGTGGGCGATACTGCAACATTGGGTAAACGTCAGGGTGCGGATCAGCAGCTTGGCAAAAGTACCTACCCCGCCCTGCTGGGTCTTGAGCAAGCCCAGCGTAAAGCCCGGGATCTGATAGAGGAAGCCCGCCAGTCGCTGAATGAACTGGCCGCGCAGTCTCTCGATACCTCGGCACTGGAAGCGCTAGCGGACTATATAATCCAGCGTGATAAATAAACACACTATCTCGATGAGCCTTTGATGAGTTTTGATATTGCCAAATACCCGACACTGGCGTTAGTTGACTCCACCCAGGAGTTGCGTCTGTTGCCGAAAGAGAACCTGCCGAAGCTGTGCGACGAGCTGCGTCGCTATCTGCTCGACAGCGTAAGCCGCTCCAGCGGACATTTCGCCTCCGGGCTTGGCACGGTCGAGCTGACCGTTGCGCTGCACTACGTCTACAACACCCCGTTCGATCAGCTCATCTGGGACGTGGGCCATCAGGCCTATCCACATAAAATTCTGACGGGTCGTCGCGATCAAATTGGCACGATCCGCCAGAAAGGCGGCCTGCATCCGTTCCCGTGGCGCGGTGAGAGTGAGTACGATGTTTTAAGCGTCGGCCACTCCTCCACCTCCATCTCTGCGGGTATCGGTATTGCCGTGGCCGCCGAAAAAGAGAACAAGCAGCGCCGCACCGTCTGCGTGATCGGCGACGGCGCCATCACCGCCGGGATGGCCTTTGAGGCCATGAACCACGCGGGCGATATCAAGCCGGACATGCTGGTTATCCTGAACGATAACGAAATGTCGATTTCCGAGAACGTCGGCGCGCTGAATAACCATCTGGCACAGCTGCTCTCCGGCAAGCTTTACTCCACGCTGCGCGAAGGCGGCAAGAAAGTCTTCTCTGGCGTACCGCCAATCAAAGAGCTGCTCAAGCGCACCGAAGAACACATCAAAGGCATGGTCGTGCCGGGCACACTCTTTGAAGAGCTGGGCTTTAACTATATCGGCCCGGTTGATGGGCACGACGTGCTGGGGCTGGTCACCACGCTCAAGAACATGCGCGACCTGAAAGGCCCGCAGTTCCTGCACATCATGACGAAGAAAGGCCGTGGTTACGAACCAGCGGAAAAAGATCCGATCACTTTCCACGCGGTACCTAAATTCGATCCGACCAGCGGTTGTTTGCCAAAAAGCAGCGGCGGTATGCCGAGCTATTCCAAAATCTTCGGCGACTGGTTATGTGAAACCGCGGCGAAAGACAACAAGCTGATGGCGATCACCCCGGCTATGCGAGAAGGTTCCGGCATGGTCGAGTTCTCCAAAAAATACCCTGACCAGTATTTTGACGTGGCGATTGCCGAGCAGCACGCAGTCACCTTCGCGGCGGGTCTGGCGATTGGTGGATACAAACCTGTGGTGGCGATCTACTCCACCTTCCTGCAACGTGCCTACGATCAAGTGATCCACGACGTTGCCATCCAGAAGCTGCCGGTGCTGTTTGCGATCGACCGCGCAGGCATCGTGGGTGCTGACGGCCAGACGCACCAGGGTGCATTCGATCTTTCGTTCCTGCGCTGCATCCCGGACATGGTTATCATGACGCCAAGCGACGAAAACGAATGTCGTCAGATGCTGTATACCGGCTATCACTACCAGGATGGTCCAAGCGCGGTTCGCTATCCACGCGGTAACGCGGTGGGCGTTGAGCTGCAACCGCTGGAAAAACTGGCGATAGGTAAAGGTCTGGTGAAACGTCGCGGTGAGAAAGTGGCAATTCTGAGCTTTGGTACCCTGATGCCAGAGGCCGCTAAGGTCGCTGAAGCGCTGAATGCCACTCTAGTGGATATGCGCTTTGTGAAACCGCTCGATGAATCCCTGATCCTGGAAATGGCAGAAACCCATGAGGTGCTGGTGACGCTGGAAGAAAATGCCATCATGGGCGGCGCAGGCAGCGGCGTGAACGAGGTGCTGATGGCGAACCGTAAAGCCGTTCCGGTACTGAACCTTGGTCTGCCGGATCACTTCATTCCGCAAGGTACTCAGGACGAAGCCCGCGCGGCAATTGGCCTGGACGCCGCAGGTATTGAAGCCAAAATTCGTAGCTGGCTTGCCTGATCCTTCCCCTTTTCCGCTCCTGCTATGCTTAAACGTATTGTTTAAAAAAGCAGGAGTGGAACCATGCAATACACGACATTAGGAAAAACGGATCTTAACGTTTCCCGACTTTGCCTGGGCTGTATGACCTTTGGCGAGCCTGACCGGGGTAATCACGCCTGGACGCTGCCGGAAGAGAGCAGCCGCCCTATCATCAAACGCGCCATTGAAGGTGGCATTAACTTCTTTGACACCGCCAACAGCTACTCCGACGGCAGCAGTGAAGAGATCGTCGGCCGTGCCCTGCGCGATTTTGCGCGTCGTGATGAAATCGTCGTCGCCACCAAGGTCTATTACCCGGTGGGCGATCTGGCTGAGGGGCTCTCTCGCGCCCAGATCCTGCGTTCCATTGATGACAGCCTTCGACGCCTGAACATGGACTATGTCGACCTGCTGCAAATTCACCGCTGGGATTACAACACGCCCATTGAAGAGACGCTTGAAGCGCTCAATGATGTGGTGAAAGCCGGTAAAGCGCGCTACATCGGCGCATCGTCTATGCACGCGTCGCAGTTTGCTCAGGCGCTGGCTCTGCAGGCGCAACATGGCTGGGCGCGCTTCGTCACCATGCAGGATCACTACAACCTGATCTATCGCGAAGAAGAACGCGAGATGCTACCGCTCTGCTATCAGGAAGGCGTGGCGGTGATCCCGTGGAGCCCGCTGGCACGTGGTCGTCTGACCCGTCCGTGGGGGGAAACCACGGCCCGCCTGGTATCGGATGAAGTAGGAAAAAATCTTTATTCCAGTACAGAAGCCAGCGATGCGTTAATTGCCGAACGGTTAGCCGGGATCGCCGACGATACCGGAGCAACCCGCGCCCAGGTCGCGCTGGCATGGCTGCTGGGTAAACGCGGCGTCGCGGCACCGATTATTGGCACTTCGCGGGAAGAGCAGCTTGATGAATTGCTGAATGCGGTGGATATCACGCTGACGCCGGAGCAGATTGCCGAGCTGGAGACACCGTATCAGCAGCATCCGGTGGTAGGGTTTAAGTAATCCCTCTCCCTAACCCTCAAATACGTAAGCCGGGTAAGGCGAAGCCGCCACCCGGCAGTACAGATCGCACAACATCACCCGAAGTGATCGTACCCTTTCCAGTCCAGCGTAACGGGCGCACCATCTTTCACAAACTTCAGCCCTTCACTCTCCGGCATGATCTGGCCGATACAGGTAAACTTCGCGCCGAGATGCGCTAACGCCACGTCCAGCGTCCCACGGTTGAGCTCAGGCACGGTAAAGCACAGCTCATAATCTTCTCCACCGGAGAGCGCCCAGCGCAGCGCCTGTTCAGGCTCGACGTGTCGAAGCAACTGCTCTGATAGCGGGAACAGATCCAGGTCAACGCGCGCGCCGACACCGCTGGCCTTCAGAATATGACCGAGGTCTGAGATTAACCCGTCCGAGAGATCGATAGCTGAGCTTGCCCGTTCGCGTAGCGCCTGGCCGTGAAGAATACGCGGCGTTGGCCGCAGATGGCGTTTGACCAGATACGCCGCGTCGTCAGTGTCATTCACGGTTAAGCGATCCTGGAGGATCGCCAGTCCCGCTGCGCTGTCGCCCGGCGTACCGGTGACGTAGATCCAGTCGCCAGGTTTCGCCCCGGAGCGTTTCAGCGCGCGCCCAGCCGGCACATAACCGTGGATCGCGAGCGTCATCGATAGCGGCCCCGCCGTGGTATCGCCGCCAATCAACTGCATGTCGTAGTAGTTAAGCTGCTCAAACAGAGCGTCACTAAAGGCTTCAAGCCAGGGTTCATCGACCTCTGGCAGCGTCAGGGCCAGCGTTAACCACGCCGGATCGGCCCCCATCGCAGCCAGATCGCTCACGTTGACCGCCAGCGCTTTATACGCCAGATCGGCAGGATCGATATCAGGTAAGAAATGGCGCCCGCACACTAAGGTGTCGGTGCTGATTGCCAGCGTCTGTTTTTCGGGAATATTGAGAAGTGCACAGTCATCGCCAATGCCGGTTTCAACATCAAGACGAGAAGTTCTGACACGGTCGAAATAACGGGCAATCAGGGAGAATTCGCCGCATGCCATACGTTATGCCTCAGCAAATAAAAGAAAAAACCGGAGCCGCACTGCCCGTCAGGCAATGCAGAGCTCCGGTTTGCGGATCACTTTTTGTGGGGACGGATCGCAGGTGCTGCTTTATCAAGAACGCCGTTTACAAACTTGTGGCTGTCTTCAGCGCCGAAGGTTTTCGCCAGTTCGATCGCTTCGTTGATGGCCACTTTGTACGGCACATCATCACGTTTAGACAGCTCAAACAGCGCAATGCGCAGCACTGCTTTTTCTACCTGACCCAGCTCTTCGAGCAGACGGGAGAGGTAGGGTTTCATCAGACCATCGAGATACGCGCTATTAGTCGCCACTCCCGACAGCAGTTCACGGAAGTACAGAACGTCAACATCTTTCACGTCCTGTTCTGACAGGAACTGGTATTCAACATCAGCGATGTCGTTCTGGGACAACTGCCAGGAGTAAAGTGCCTGAACGGCACATTCACGGGCGCGGCGACGAGCAGCAGGTTTCACGGAATTCCCCTTACAAAAAAATCAGGCCTTGATGGCTTTTAATACATTGATCATTTCAAGCGCGGTCAGTGCAGCTTCTGCACCTTTGTTACCGGCTTTAGTGCCAGCACGTTCGATGGCTTGTTCAATACTTTCGGTGGTCAGCACGCCGAACGCGACAGGAATTTCAGCGTCCTGTGCAACGTGCGCCAGACCATTGCTTGCACCGCCCGCAACGTATTCGAAGTGCGCAGTGCCGCCACGAATAACGGTACCCAGCGCAATCACCGCGTCGTATTTACCGGTTTTCGCCAGCGCGCCCGCTGCCAGTGGCAGTTCGTAAGCACCTGGAACCCACACAACGGTAATGTTGTCATCTTTAACCTGGCCGATACGTTTCAGGGCGTCAACCGCACCTTCCAGCAGGCTATCGTTGATGAAGTTGTTGAAACGCGCAATGGTGATGGCGACGCGAGCGTCCGGGGTAGCTACAGCAGCTTCAATAATGTTCATACTCTTCCTTTACGGGTTCATTTGGCCCCGCAGGGGGGCGGATTTTATCATAATACTTTGCGCACTGCTTCCCTATTTCAGGAGCAATTACGCTGTCGTTAAATGGAGGCAAACATCCGGACCCACCGGACGAATCTCGCTAAATTTGAGTTGTGGTGCATCGGCCAGTTTTTCAAGGCCGGGCAGCACAAACAGGCCACGCGCGTCGCTACCCAGCAGTTTAGGCGCAACGTAGACAATCAGTTCATCGACCAGACCTGCCTGGAGCAGTGCGCCTGCCAGCGTCGGGCCGGCTTCCACCCAGATGCTGTTCACCTGCTGCTTACCCAGCAGCATCATCAGCACCACTAAATCCAGATGACCGTTGTGCTCCGGCACCATAATGCTGCGCACGCTTTCCGGCCAGTCGCGTGAATCTTCTTTTGTGCGGGCAATCCAGGTTTCACCGGGCTGCTGCACAATGCGGTGTTCAGGCGTGACGCGGTTCTGGCTATCAATGACAATACGCAGCGGCTGACGCAGGTTTTCCTGCGGATACAGCGCCTGGGTATCGGCATTCAGTTCGTTCCAGCGCACGGTCATGGCCGGATCGTCCGCGAGAACCGTTTCACTGCTGGTGAGGATAGCATGGCTTTGCGCACGCAGATGTTGCACATCGCGCCTTGCCTGCGGCGAGGTGATCCACTGACTTTCGCCGTTCGCCATCGCCGTGCGGCCATCCAGTGAGGCGCCCAGCTTGAGCTGAATATACGGGAACCCGGTACGCATACGCTTCAGGAAGCCTTTGTTAATCGCTTCCGCGTCCTGCATCATCAGGCCGTGGCTAACATCGATCCCTTCCTGCTGCAGACGGTACAGACCACGTCCGGCCACCTGGGGATTAGGATCCTGCATCGCAGCGACAACGCGTGACACTCCCGCCGCGATCAGCGCTTCACAGCATGGCGGCGTGCGCCCGTGATGGCTGCACGGCTCAAGCGTCACATAGGCCGTAGCTCCGCGCGCTTTTTCACCCGCCATACGCAGGGCATGCACCTCAGCATGGGGCTCGCCCGCGCGGTAGTGGAAACCTTCGCCCACGATCTCGCCATCTTTAACAATGACGCACCCGACGTTGGGGTTGGGATGGGTGGTAAATCGACCGCGCTGCGCCAGCTTCATGGCGCGCGCCATGTACATCTCATCCTGCATGGACTCAATCCTGTAAGCGGGCGATCTCTTCGCCAAACTCTTTGATATCTTCGAAACTGCGGTAGACAGAGGCGAAGCGGATATAGGCAACCTTATCGAGCTTTTTCAACTGCTCCATCACCAGATTGCCGATCATCTTGCTGGGCACTTCACGTTCACCCAGACCACGAAGGTAAGATTTAATGTGGTTTAACGCCATTTCGACGTCATCCGCGCTGACGGGGCGTTTCTCCAGCGCCTTAAGCATTCCGCTGCGCAGTTTCTCTTCGTTAAACGGCTCGCGCACGTCGTTACTTTTTACCACGCGCGGCATGACCAGCTCTGCCACCTCAAAGGTCGTGAAACGCTCGTTACATACCAGACACTGCCGACGGCGGCGTACGGAAGACCCTTCGCCCACAAGGCGAGAATCGATGACTTTGGTATCCACAGCGGAGCAGAATGGGCAATGCATACGGTATCCCTGTTATCTGGTTAACTGACTTTCATTTTACCCTGAACTGGCCTGACAACAAAGGAAGAGCTTTTTGAGACAAAGGATCTATGTCTGTCGGGATGATGCTGGCTACCATTACGGTGATCCGTTATTTCAAGGAATTAAACGCAATGACAAGACGTTACCTGAAAATTCTGCTGGTGGGGAGCCTCTTCACCCTTAGTGCCTGTGCACAGCAAACCGAAGTCCGCCAGATGAAACAGAGCGTGAATACGCTCAATACGGCGATGGACAAACTGAACAAAGAGACCGTGAAGATCACCCAGCAAAACGCGCTGAATGCAAAATCCACCAGCGGAGTGTATTTGCTGCCGGGGGCCAACACCCCTGCCCGTCTCAACAGCCAGGTTGGCACGTTAAAAATGTCGCTGGTGAATGTGGCGGCAAATGCGGATGGTACTCGCGCAACATTACGCATTCAGGGTGAGTCCAACGATCCGCTGCCAGCCTTTAGCGGCACCGTCGAGTGGGGCCAGATCCAGGGCACCACCGAGAATTACCAGGAGGTGAACGTGAAGAATCAGCTCTTCACCGCCCCGGCCAGTGTTTTAGCGCCGAGTGATGTGGATATTCCGCTGCAGTTAAGCGGCCTTACGCCCGATCAGTTAGGCTTTATCCGTATTCACGACATCCAACCCGCCGCGCAGTAACCCCCCTCCTTTTGAGCGGAGTGAAATGTCACTCCGCTAACATTTACATTTCGTATGGATTGGCAACATAAATGATTGCCGCTACAATCCCGGCCGTTTAAAGTACGCAAACGTGAACGCAATCGATTACGCGTGTGAGAGATATGTGAAACAACACATATTTTTGTGAGCAAGGATTCCTATAATAGGCTCCGCAGAAACACGAAATATTTAGAAACGCAATTCGCGCATTTTTCACTCCCGGAAGGGAATTTCAATCAGTGGCATGATTATGAAAAAAACATTACTCGCAGCCGGCGCCGTGCTGGCATTGTCCTCCTCTTTCACTGTTAACGCAGCGGAAAACGATAAACCACAATACCTCTCCGACTGGTGGCACCAGAGCGTTAACGTGGTCGGCAGCTACCACACCCGTTTCGGACCTCAGATCCGTAACGATACCTACCTGGAGTACGAAGCGTTCGCCAAGAAAGACTGGTTTGATTTCTACGGCTATATGGATGCACCGGTCTTCTTCGGTGGTAACACCGACGCAAAAGGTATCTGGAACCACGGTTCCCCACTGTTCATGGAGATCGAACCGCGCTTCTCTATTGATAAACTGACTGGTACCAGCCTGGCGTTTGGTCCGTTCAAAGAGTGGTATTTCGCGAACAACTATATCTACGACATGGGCCGCAACAAGTCCGGTCGCCAGAGCACCTGGTATATGGGTCTGGGTACCGACATCGACACGGGCCTGCCAATGAGCCTGTCTCTGAACGTGTACGCTAAGTATCAATGGCAGAACTACGGTGCCGCGAACGAAAACGAGTGGGATGGTTACCGTTTCAAAGTGAAATACTTTGTGCCAATCACCCAGCTGTGGGGCGGCAACCTGAGCTATATCGGCTTCACCAACTTTGACTGGGGTTCCGATCTGGGCGACAACGACTTCCGCGATCTGAACGGTAAGAAAGCGCGCACCAACGACTCCATCGCCTCCAGCCACATCCTGGCGCTGAACTACGATCACTGGCACTACTCTGTTGTTGCGCGTTACTGGCACAACGGTGGACAGTGGAACGACGACGCCAGCCTGAACTTCGGCAACGGCGACTTCAGCGTCCGTTCTACCGGTTGGGGTGGTTACCTGGTAGTGGGTTACAACTTCTAATCGTGTGATTGTTGCCGGGTGGCGCTGACGCTTACCCGGCCTACAAAACCTGTGCGGGCTGCCTCTCCCCGTGGCTTGTTACTGCTTTACCTTGCGCAAAAAATCCGCCAGCGATCGGTCTGCACTCTCACTAAAGCGCCTTTCCGTAAGGACAATTTTGAGGCATCTGTCGAGACGGAAACAGCGATAGTCATCGCGCAGTTCACACCATGACGCCAGTAACCAGCGTTCTCCCCAGAAAAACAGCCCCAGCGGCTGAACCTCACGCGTTGAAAATTGCCCCGCTTCGTCACGATAATACAGCACAAGCACGCGCTGGGCCGAGATCGCCTGATGTATGACATCAAAATCACTGCGGGAGTGGCTTTTCATGCCAAAATCCGGGGCGTAGATCCGCGTCTGCTCTGCCTTTCGGCGGCTCTCTTCGGGCAGGATCGCGAGCACTTTCTCCTGTGCCGACTCCAGTTCGCGCGACAGCGACTCCCCGCCCCAGGTGGTAAGCAGACGAATAGCCACGATCAGCGCCTCAGACTCCTTGTTTGTCAGCATCAGCGGCGGCAGGTCAAACCCCGACATCAGCCGGTAACCGCTCCCCGCTTCGCCCTCCACCGGCACGCCGGAAAGCGACAGGTCGCGGATATCGCGGTATACCGTGCGCTCAGAAACGCCCAGCCGGTCCGCAAGATGCGCTGCCGTTGTCAGACGTCGGCCCCGCAGGATCTGTACTATCTGAAACAAACGGTCAGCGCGTCGGGTCATTTTTGCTTACGCTCTCAGGCAGGTTGATGAAGGCCGACGCGATTACCTTCGCTGTCGGTAAATAAAGCAATAGTACCAATACCGCGCGGTAACTCCAGCGGGCCAAAAACGCACTCGCCGCCCGCAGAGGCAATGCGATCGAGCGTTGCTGTCAGATTGTCAGTATGCAGGTAGATAATGGCCCCCTGCACCGAGGGAATAATCCCCTCAAATTTTGCCAGCGCGCCGCCGGTGGCCGGATCCTCATGCGGGAATACCGCCAGATCGGCGCTGTCCATTTTCTCGCGCCTCAGTGAAACCTGCATCACCGGCTCATAAAATTTGATGGCGCGATCCATATCCGCGACCGGAATTTCAAACCAGTTAATCACACTTTTCATACATCCTCCTGCCTCTTGTTTGGGTTCAACAGGAGTCTACGACAGGGCTCCTGACAGCATACTGTCAGGAGTGTTTGTCAGGAGCAGATAAAAAAAATCCCGGTCAACAGACCGGGATTTCGATAACGCGATAAACGTCTTACGGCAGAATAGACGGCTGATCCGCCCCTTCTTTCTCGACTTTCTGCTGGAGCAGGTGCTCGCGCTTCATGCCAAGTTTCAGTGCCAGAGCGGACGCCACATAGATTGACGACGCGGTACCGATAGACACACCGATCAGCATGGTCAGCGAGAAGCCTTCCAGCACCGGACCACCGAAGAGATACAGCATCAGGATCACCATCAAGGTGGTACCGGATGTGATCAAGGTACGGTGCAGCGTCTGGGTCAACGACACGTTAAAGATTTCGTACGGCGTACCACGACGGATCTTACGGAAGTTTTCACGAATACGGTCAGATACCACGATACTGTCGTTCAGGGAGTAACCGATAACGGACATCAGGGATGCCACAATTGTCAGGTCAATCTCAATATGGAACAGAGACAGTACGCCCATGGTGATCACCACGTCGTGCGCCAGTGCGATAACCACACCCGCCGCCAGTCGCCACTCAAAGCGGAAACCGACGTACACCAGGATGGAGATCAGCGCCACCAGCAGCGCCATCGCACCGGTTTGCGCCAGGTCCGCACCCACGCTCGGGCCGACGAACTCAATACGCTTAACCGTGGCGTTCTGGCTGGTTGTTTCGTTAATCACGCTAACAACCTTGCTGCCCAGTTCCTGACTGCCGTTGGCATCGTGTACCGGCGGCATACGCACCATGATGTCGCGGCTGCTGCCGAAGTTCTGCAGCAGCGGCTCTTCAAAGCCCGCTTTCTGCAGTGACTGACGCATCTGGTCCATATCAACCGGTTTTTCCAGGGTGATTTCAATCACCGTACCGCCGGTGAAATCCAGACCCCAGTTAAAGCCTTTTACGCCCATAACGACGATGGACAGAATCAGCAGTAAACCTGAAATGCCGAAGGCCCAGTAGTCCCAGCGCATAAAGTCCCAGACTTTACGGCCGTGGTTCAATTGTTCAACAGTATATTCCTGTGCCACAACGCACTCCTCAGATAGACAGCTTTTTGACGCGCTTGCCGCCGTACAGCAGGTTCACGATGGCACGGGTGCCGACAATAGCAGTAAACATTGACGTTGCAACACCGATACCGGTGGTAATCGCAAAGCCTTTGATTGCGCCAGTCCCCACTGCATACAGGATAAGAACCTTGATCAGTGTTGTTACGTTCGCATCGAAGATGGAGCTGAACGCGCCTTTATAGCCTTCATCAATCGCCTGCTGAACAGAGCGACCGTTGCTCAACTCTTCTTTGATACGTTCGTTAATCAGTACGTTGGCGTCGACTGCCACCGCAAGGGTCAGAACGATACCCGCAATCCCCGGCATGGTCAGCGTCGCCCCTGGCAGCAGGGACATAATGCCGATGATCAGCACCAGGTTCGCGATCAGCGCGGAGGTGGCAATCAGACCAAACTTCTTATAGAAGAAGATCATGAAGAGGATAGAGACCGCCAGACCGGCCAGACATGCTTCCAGCCCCTGCTGGATGTTTTGCATACCCAGAGTTGGACCAATGGTACGTTCTTCAACAATCTGAATTGGCGCAATCAGCGCACCGGCACGCAGCAGCAGAGAGAGCTGACGCGCTTCGTTCGGGTTGTTGATACCGGTAATACGGAAGCTGTTACCCAGACGAGACTGGATATTGGCGATGTTAATCACCTCTTCCTCTTTCACCAGCACCGCACGGCCGTTAGCGTCTTTCTTACCGCTGTCTTTGTACTCCACGAACAGGGTTGCCATCGGTTTACCGATGTTGTCCTTGGTGAAGTTAGACATGATGTTACCACCCGCGCTGTCCAGCGAGATGTTAACCTGCGGCTGGTTGTACTCGTCCTGGCTGGAGGTGGAGTCGGTGATATGGTCACCGGTCAGGATCACGCGTTTGTACAGCACAACGGGCTGACCTTCGCGGGTCTCTTTCACTTCCGAGTCACCCGGAATACGGCCAGAAGCGGCAGCAGACTGGTCAACGTTGGTGTTCACCAGACGGAATTCCAGCGTTGCAGTGGCGCCCAGAATCTCTTTCGCGCGCGCGGTGTCCTGAATACCCGGCAGTTCTACAACGATACGGTCAGCACCCTGACGCTGCACCAGCGGTTCAGCCACGCCCAGTTGGTTTACACGGTTGCGCAGAATGTTGATGTTCTGCTGAACGGCATATTCACGC
The DNA here is from genome assembly GCF_000025565.1 of Enterobacter cloacae subsp. cloacae ATCC 13047. NCBI lineage: Bacteria > Pseudomonadati > Pseudomonadota > Gammaproteobacteria > Enterobacterales > Enterobacteriaceae > Enterobacter > Enterobacter cloacae. The sequence continues at coordinate 1,200,252 of NC_014121.1, read as the reverse complement.
GCTTCTTTCAGACGGGCGTCGGTCATTACCGCGCGCAGCTGGTTGCTGCCCTGAGCGGTGATCACCAGGTCACGGTGACGTTGGGTCAGGTAATCTACAGCCTGATCGCGCGCCGCACTGTCGCGGAACGTGATGCTCATACCGTAGTTATCTTCTTTACGAACGGTGGTATACGCGATGCCTTTTTCACGCAGATCGCTGCGCAGGCTATCGATATTCTGTTCCTGCAGTTTGCCCAGCGCGGTATCCATATCCACTTCCATCAGGAAGTGCACGCCGCCACGGAGGTCAAGACCGAGTTTCATTGGCTCTGCGCTCAGCGCAGCCAGCCAACGCGGGGTAGCAGGAGCAAGGTTAAGCGCCACGACGTATTTATCACCCAGCACGCCCATCAGCGCTTCGCGAGCGCGGAGCTGCGTGTCGGTGGTGTCGAAGCGAGCAAGAATTGCGCCCTCTTCCAGAGCCACAGACTTAGCGGTAATTTTTTCTTCTTGTAACGTTTTCTGGACCTGGATCAGCGTTTGCTCACTGGCGGCGACACCGCGCGCGCCAGTGATTTGAACAGCCGGATCCTCACCATACAGGTTGGGAAGCGCGTACAGCAGGCCGACGAGAATCACGACGACCAGCATGATGTACTTCCACAAAGGATAACGGTTTAACACGGCAGTTCCCTTTGGGAAAAGTTGGGATTACAGCGCCTTCATGGTGCCTTTCGGCAGAACGGCAGCTACGAAGTCACGTTTGATAACCACTTCAGTGGTGTCGTTCAGGGCGATAGCAATGTAGCCACTTTCAGCCACTTTGGTTACGCGACCGACCAGGCCACCGTTAGTCAGGACTTCATCACCTTTCGCGATGGAGTCCATCAGCTTTTTGTGCTCTTTGGTACGCTTCTGCTGTGGGCGCAGGATCATGAAGTAGAAGATCAGACCGAACACAACCAGCATCAGAATCAGAGACATCGGGCTGCCCTGCGCTGGAGCACCTGTTGCCGCTACCGCATCAGAAATAAAAAAGCTCATTCAAATTCCCTCATTATTAATATTAATCAACGTTCAAAGGTGGAACGGTTCGACCCTGACGTTGGTAAAAATCGGTCACGAAGCTCTCTAATTTACCCTCTTCGATAGCCTTGCGTAAACCAGCCATTAAGCGCTGATAATAGCGAAGGTTATGAATGGTATTGAGACGCGCGCCCAAAATCTCATTGCAACGATCGAGATGATGCAAATACGCGCGAGAATAATTGCGACAGGTGTAGCAATCGCACTCGGCATCGAGCGGACTGGTGTCACTCTTATGCTTCGCGTTACGGATTTTCACCACGCCATCGGTAACAAACAGATGACCGTTACGTGCGTTACGGGTTGGCATGACGCAGTCGAACATATCGATGCCGCGGCGCACACCTTCAACCAGATCTTCTGGCTTACCCACACCCATCAGGTAACGGGGTTTATCCGCCGGGATTTGCGGGCAGACATGTTCCAGAATACGGTGCATGTCTTCCTTCGGCTCACCCACAGCTAAACCGCCGACAGCGTAGCCATCAAAACCTATCTCTACCAGACCTTTAACAGAGATATCGCGTAAATCTTCGTAAACACTGCCCTGGATAATGCCGAACAGCGCATTTTTGTTCTGCAGGGAGTCAAAACGGTCGCGGCTACGCTTCGCCCAGCGCAGCGACATCTCCATGGAACGTTTAGCGTAATCCCAGTCCGCCGGGTATGGCGTACATTCGTCGAAGATCATCACGATGTCAGAGCCGAGATCGTACTGAATCTCCATAGACTTTTCAGGATCGAGGAAAATCGGATCGCCGTTGATCGGGTTACGGAAGTGGACGCCCTCCTCGGTGATCTTGCGAATATCACCCAGGCTGAAGACCTGGAAACCGCCAGAATCGGTCAGGATCGGGCCTTTCCACTGCATGAAGTCATGCAGATCGCCGTGAAGCTTCATGATCTCCTGACCAGGACGCAGCCACAGGTGGAAGGTATTACCGAGGATAATCTGGGCGCCAGTGGCTTCTACTTCTTCCGGCGTCATCCCTTTTACGGTGCCGTAAGTCCCCACAGGCATAAACGCGGGGGTTTCCACCACGCCGCGATCAAACACCAGGCGACCGCGACGCGCGCGGCCATCGGTGGTATCGAGTTCAAATTTCATTTTTATTCCTCTGTGCCAGAAAAACAGTCCAACACATTATTCCGGTGCCGCGGACTTATTCCCCGACACGCTCATTCAAAGCCAGCGGATTGTACGTGATAAACATCGCGTCCCCGTAGCTAAAAAAGCGATATTTTTGTTCTACCGCAGACTTGTATGCCGCCATGGTGTGCTGATACCCCGCAAAGGCGGAGACCAGCATAATCAGCGTTGATTCAGGCAGATGGAAATTGGTCACCAGTGCATCGATGACTTTGTACTGATAGCCCGGATAGATAAAGATCTGCGTATCGCCAAAGAATGGCTCGATCAGATCTTTTTGAGCCGCCTGGGCAGCGCTCTCCAGTGAACGTACGGAGGTGGTGCCTACCGCAACAACGCGGCTGCCGCGCGCTTTTGCCGCCAGAACCGCATCAACAACCTCCTGCGGCACTTCAGCATACTCAGAGTGCATGATGTGATCTTCAATGCTGTCTACCCGCACCGGCTGGAAGGTGCCCGCGCCGACGTGCAGCGTCACAAACGCCATCTCCACGCCTTTCGCGCGTAATTTTTCCAGCAGCGGTTCGTCAAAGTGCAGACCCGCCGTCGGCGCCGCTACCGCGCCAGGCTTCTGGCTGTAGACGGTCTGGTAGAGCTCACGATCGGCCTCTTCATCCGGGCGCTCAATGTACGGCGGCAAAGGCATGTGGCCGATGGCATTGAGAATATCCAGCACCGTGCGCTCATCGTTGAACTCCACTTCAAACAGCGCGTCGTGGCGCGCGGTCATGGTTGCTTTGATGCTCTCGTCATCGCCCAGCAGCAGTTCGGCACCCGGTTTAGGTGCTTTAGAGGCGCGAATATGTGCCAGAATACGTTTATCATCGAGCATACGTTCGACCAGCACTTCAATCTTGCCGCCGCTGGCCTTGCGGCCAAACAGACGCGCCGGGATCACGCGGGTATTGTTAAAGACCAGCAGATCGCCAGGGTTGAGCTTGTCGAGCAGATCGGTGAAAGTACCGTGCGTCAGCTCGCCCGTTGGCCCGTCCAGTGACAGCAAGCGACAGCTACTGCGCTCAGGCATTGGATAGTGAGCAATCAGGGTTTCAGGTAGTTCAAAGGAGAAATCGGCGACGCGCATGACGTATACTCGTGACTTAAAAACAGGCGGCATAGTCTAGTGCTCACACCCTTTTGCTGCAACAACTAGCCGCCCCCGGACAAATAAAACGCATGAATTTTCTCGCTCACCTGCACCTCGCTCACCTCGCTGACAGCTCCCTTTCCGGCAATTTGCTGGCCGATTTCGTCCGCGGCAACCCCGCCGAGACCTGGCCCGCTGAGGTTGTCGACGGGATTTTTATGCATCGTCGTATCGATGTCATGACGGATAACCTGCCAGAAGTAACCGAGGCCAAAGCGTGGTTTCGCCCTGAAACGCGCCGCGTTGCGCCAATCTCGCTTGATGTCATGTGGGACCATTTCCTGTCGCGCCACTGGGCGCAGCTGTCGCCGGAGATGCCATTGCCGGATTTTGTGCGTTATGCCCACCAGCAGGTGTCGATCATCCTGCCTGACTCGCCGCCGCGCTTTGTGAATCTGAACAATTACCTGTGGTCGGAACGCTGGCTGGAGCGCTATCGCGAGATGGACTTCATCCAGAATGTGTTAAATGGGATGGCGAGCCGCCGACCGCGTCTGGATGCGCTACGCGACTCATGGCATGACCTGGACGAACATTATGATGCGCTGGAAATGCGTTTCTGGCAGTTTTACCCGCGAATGATGACGCAGGCGAAAAACAAACAGCTCTGACAGAATTCGCATTGATAGGTAAAAGCTGGCGGAACGATTGTCACCACCTCTTTGTCTTATCCAGGAACACTCTCTATACTGGCTCGCGTTGCGTTCCAAATAACCTTAGTATCTACAGGAGAATCATATGGTTCTGGTAACTCGTCCGGCTCCGGATTTTACAGCTGCAGCAGTTCTGGGCAACGGTGAAATCGTTGAAAACTTCAACTTCAAACAGCACACCAACGGTAAAGCGACCGTTCTGTTCTTCTGGCCAATGGACTTCACTTTCGTTTGCCCGTCTGAGCTGATCGCGTTCGACAAACGTTATGAAGAATTCCAGAAGCGTGGCGTAGAAGTGGTTGGCGTCTCCTTCGACTCTGAGTTTGTACACAACGCATGGCGTAACACCCCTGTCGACAAAGGCGGCATCGGTGCGGTGAAATACGCAATGGTTGCGGACATCAAACGCGAAATCCAGCAGGCTTACGGTATCGAACATCCGGACGCTGGCGTTGCGCTGCGTGGCTCCTTCCTGATCGACGCGAACGGCATCGTGCGTCACCAGGTTGTGAACGATCTGCCGCTGGGTCGTAACATCGACGAAATGCTGCGTATGGTTGACGCGCTGCAGTTCCACGAAGAGCACGGTGAAGTGTGCCCGGCTCAGTGGGAAAAAGGTAAAGAAGGTATGTCTGCGTCCCCAGACGGCGTTGCGAAATACCTGTCCGAGAACGTATCCAGCCTGTAATCGGCACGGTTTACGAAAAAGGCCCGCTTATGCGGGCCTTTTTGTTATCACACCGTCAGCCAAACCAGACGGAAGCAGAAATCGCCGGCAGGGAGAGGATCCCCTCCTGCACGCTCCCTTTCCCCTCTTTTAGCTGCCACGCGCTCACGTTAAGCAGCGGAGAGGCATCCAGCACCACTTCGCACGCCTCGCCCCGGTTGATGGCTACCAGCACGCGCTGCTGGTTATAGACGCGGACAAACACCACCACGTTGACGTGGGCATAAACCACCTGACAACCACCGTAGCGCAGCGCCTGGCTCTGCTTACGCAGTTTCGCCAGCCGCTGATACAGGCTGAACAGCACGTTGTCCTGCTTCGCCGGATCCCATGGGAAGGTTTTGCGGCAGAATGGATCGTTGTTCCCGTCCAGCCCCACCTCATCGCCGTAATAGATGCACGGCACGCCCGGCCAGGTAAAGAGCCAGGTCACCGCCAGCGGCAGGCGCGCGACATCCTTACCGAGCAGGGATTTAAATCGCGCGGTGTCATGGCTGTCCAGCTGGTTAAACATCCGTAACTGCTGCTGATGCGAAAGACTGGCGCGGTAGTTATCCATCCATGCCATGCAGGTTTCCGCATCAATATGCTGCGGATCGTAGGAAATATCGGTGTTAGCAAGGAATCCCCACAGCGGGAAGGTAAAACCGCGATAGTTCATTGCCGCATCTTCCGCGTCCGCCTGCAGCCACTGGCGCGCGTCGCCAAAATGTTCGCCAAACACGAACGCCTCCGGCTGCGCGGCTTTTGCTGCACGGGTGATCCCGGCAACGTGCTGAAGGTTATTACGCGCCCCGCCCGCTTCACCGAGCATATGCACCACGTCAAGACGCCAGCCATCCATATTCCATGGCTCACTCAACCAGTGGCGCACAATGCTGTTTTCACCGCCGTAAATCTCGTTCACCAGCGTTGGCGACTGGAAATCCAGCTTCGGCAGGCTCGGATAGCCCAGCCAGTCCAGCGCGCGACCCTCCTCGTTGAAGCTGTACCAGTCGCGCTGGGGTGAATCCGGGTTATGGCACGCCCCGCCCATCGACTGGTTATGACGGTCAAACCACGCGTGTGAGTCGCCGCTGTGGTTGAACACGCCGTCCAGTATCAGACGCATGCCCTCTTTTTGCGTATTTTTACGCAGACGAAGCAGCGCGTCATCACCGCCAAACTGCGGGTCAACGTGGCGATAATCGGCGGTATCGTATTTATGCACGCTCGGTGCTTTAAACACCGGGTTAAGGTACAGCGCCGTCACGCCCAGCTTCTTCAGATAAGGTAGCTTTTCGCTGATGCCGTCAAGATCGCCGCCGTAGAACGTCGAGCCGCCCGCCTGCGCGGTTAACGGCTCATCCCATTCTTTCAGGATAATGTCGTGTCCTGCGGCGTGGTGATAATAGACCTTATCCTGCCCGGCTGTGCGCGTTTCGCTGCGCGCAAAGCGATCCGGGAAGATCTGATAAAAGACCTGATCGTTAACCCACTGCGGGCCAGCCTCCGGGTAATCGACGGCAAACTGCTCCAGCCGCGCCGGAGGAAAACGGCTAAATCCCTGCGGGGTAAACCACAGCTGGCGGTTATTCCAGAGCAGCTTAAAGCTATAGCGTCGGCGCGGCTGGCCGCTGCGCAAGTCGATGTTTGCCCGCCATGCAGTTACGCCAGGCTGCGGCTGGCTGCGCTGCTTGTGCATTTTCAGCGTGGTTTCTTCATTATCGACTTCAGCGCGTAGCGTCACGCGTTCAGGCTGATTTTCCCCCGCCAGCCAGAGCGTAATCACAAGGTTGTCTTTGTTTTGCTTAACAAATGGGGCAACCGGAAGGTGCCAGGCGTTTAACATCACGAATCCCCTTTGATGAAATTGACGTCACCTTGCCACAGGGTGATTAAGGTTAGCTCACCATGACGTGATTTATTGGGGGAGGAGAAAGGAGGAGGAGACAAAATTCCCTCTCCCACAGGGAGAGGGCATAAAATATTACTGCGCCTGCGCCAGCTGACGGTCGCGGCGGCATTTAAACACCCAACCCAACAGCAGCAGCACGATCCACGCACAGCCCACGTAGAGGGAAATACGGGTATCAGGATGGTAGCCAATCAGGCCGATGATAAACACCAGGAAGATCAGCCCAACGACGGTCGTCGCTACCCCGCCTGGCACTTTAAACTTCAGCGCTTTTGCCTCCTCAGGGGACAGACGGCGGCGGAACGCAATCTGTGACAGCAGGATCATGATCCACACCCACACGGTCGCGAAGGTCGCCAGAGAAGCGATCACCAGGAAGACGTTTTCCGGCATGATGTAGTTCAGGTAGACCGACAGCAGCAGCGCAACGGTCATCACCATAACCGTCACCCACGGCGTGCCGCGACGGGAGGTTTTGGCAAAGACCTTTGGCGCACTGCCCTGCTCTGCCATGCCGTGCAGCATGCGGCCCACGCCAAAGACGTCACTGTTGATCGCTGAAAGCGACGCGGTCAGGACCACAAAGTTCAGGATGCTGGCCGCAAAGGCGATGCCCATATGCTGGAAGGTCAGCACAAACGGGCTACCGTTGGTCCCCACCTGGTTCCACGGATAGATAGACATAATGACGAACAGCGTACCCACATAGAACACCAGAATACGCATCGGCACCGAGTTGATGGCGCGTGGAATGGATTTCTCCGGGTCTTTGGCTTCCCCGGCGGTAATCCCGATGATCTCAATCCCGCCGTAGGCGAACATCACCATCTGGAGCGACATCACCATGCCGAGCCAGCCGTTGCTGAAGAAGCCACCGTTGCTCCAGAGGTTATGAATACCGGTTGGCTGGCCGCCGTTACCGATCCCCCAGATGATGATGCCGAAACCGGCCACAATCATGATGATGATGGTGGCAACCTTGAAGAAGGAGAACCAGAATTCCAGTTCACCAAAGACCTTCACGCTCATCAGGTTGACGGCGCAGATAATCAGCACCACGCTCAACACCCAAATCCAGTGCGGAACCGCCGGGAACCAGACGCCCATGTAGATGCCAAAGGCGGTGACGTCGGCAATGGCCACAATCAGAATTTCGAAGCAGTAGGTCCAGCCGGTAATAAACCCGGCCAGCGGGCCTAAATTCTCCTGCGCATAGCGCGAGAATGAACTGGCTGAAGGGTTATGAACCGACATCTCTCCCAGCGCACGCATGATGATATACGCCGCCACGCCGCCGATGATGTAGGCCAGCAGAACGCTTGGACCGGCCATTTTGATGGCATCTGCCGAGCCATAAAAAAGACCGGTACCGATAGCGGAGCCGAGCGCCATAAAGCGAATGTGGCGCGTGCTCAGCCCACGTTTGAGTTTGTTAGTACTTTCCATTTAAATCTTGCCATTCAACACGAAAAAAACAAAAAACCACGGGGCCTTAAGCCCCGTGGTTAAACAGTTTGTTGCCGTTGATTAATGGGCGTTCGATGCGACCTGACGCCCTGCAGCACGGTCCCAGATAATGGCCAGAACCAGTGCAACAACGGTAGGCATCAGCCAGGCCAGACCTTGCTCAGACAGCGGCAGACGCTGTGTCCAGGCTGGCAGGATGTGAGCAAACGCTGATGCTTTAATCCCGTCAAGGATACCAAAAATCAGGCTGATAAACATGGCTGGCGCAATAATTCGCGAGGAGTTGTTCCACCACGGGCGCGTAAAGCTCAACACCACCAGCACGATACACGGCGGATAGATGGCCGTCAGCACCGGAATGGAGACCTGAATCAGGTGGCTCAGACCGAGGTTAGACACCGCCATGGAGAAGATGCCGAGGATGAATACCAGCGTGCGGTAAGAGAGCGGCAGATACTGCGCAAAGAACTCCGCACAGGCACAGGTCAGGCCAACCGCCGTCACCAGACAGGCCAGGAAGATCAGGGCCGCCAGCAGCATGCTGCCCGCACCGCCAAAGGTGTGCTGAACGTAAGCGTGCAGAATTGCCGCACCATTCGCGTTCTGATCGACCAGCGTGGCGCTATCGGAACCCAGGCGGAACAGCGCCAGATAGAGCAGCGTCAGGCCCACACCGGCCATCAGACCAGCCCAGATGGTATAGCGGGTCAGCAGACGCGCTTCGGTCACACCACGAGAACGGGCAGCGTTCACGATAACGATACCAAACACCATCGCGCCCAGCGTATCCATGGTCAGATAGCCGTTCACAAATCCGTTAGAGAAGGCCGCGTTTTGGTAGGCATCCATCGCGCTGCTGATAGGACCCGCAGGCCAGATAATGGCCGCAACCGCCAGCACGATCAGCGCGATAATTTTAAGTGGAGCCAGGAAGTTACCCACGGTATCCAGCAGTTTGCCCGGATAGAGGGAGACCAGAATCACAATAGCGAAGTAAACCAGACTGTAGATAAACAGCGGCATCGCACCGTCACCGGTCAGTGGCGCAATCCCCACTTCGAAGGAGACTGTCGCGGTACGCGGGGTCGCAAACAGCGGGCCAACGGCCAGATAACACACCGTTGCCAGCAGAACGCCAGCCACTTTACCAATTGGGGTGCTGAGGCTATCAACGCCGCCGCCAACTTTCGCCAGCGCAACCACGGTCAACACCGGCAGGCCCACGGCAGTGATCAGGAAACCAAATGCTGCTGTCCAGACGTGTTCACCCGCCTGTAAGCCAACCATTGGGGGAAAAATGATGTTGCCTGCGCCAACGAACAGCGCAAATGTCATAAAGCCCAGCGCGATGATGTCACGCGATTTTAAGTGATGGGTCATAAAACCTTACTGCCTGTGGATGTGGTGTTGAATATATTGAGATTTTCGCCATCCCAATGGGACGATACAGCGGAAATTTTGCTCAATTTCAGCGGGATATGCTCCCGTCCTGGCGTGGAGAAGAATAGTTTTTCGATTTACCACGCAAATACAGTCGGTCTGACAGTATCTGGGGGGCAATTTAAACGCTTATAACGTTTAAAGGCAAGGAGGGATCGTAAAACCAGAACAATATGCCAGCATGAAAATACCAACCAGAATAATTCGCTAATATCATGAAAAAGCCATGGCTAATCATGCGAACAAAAAAGCACCAGCCGTATAAAATTCATTCGCGTTTCGCTTTACTGCAAAGCAAACGGGCCAGCAATAGCTGGCCCGTGGAAAGGTAAAATGACACACCCGCCGTCAGGCGATCTTTTTGGCAATTAATCGTTCCGGTATAACGAAACTGAAACGGGTTCCTTTGCCCAGCGTGCTTTGAATATCGAGGCGGCTTTCATGGTGATTCACCGCGTGCTTCACAATGGCCAGCCCCAGCCCACTTCCCCCCGTTTGCCGGGAACGGGCTTTATCTACCCGGTAAAACCGCTCGGTCAGACGTGGAAGATGCTCAGGCGCAATGCCCGGCCCGTTATCCTCGACGCTAAACTCGGCCCCCGTTGGTGTCTGCTGCCAGCGCACCATAATATCCGTTCCTTCTGGGGTATGATTAACCGCGTTATAGACCAGGTTAGAGATAGCACTCCGCAGTTCATCCTCGCTCCCGAGCACCTTCAGACTGTTATCGACGTCAAAGGTCAGATGATGTTTTTTATGGCTTAAGGTTTGCGCTTCGCGCTTCACTACCCGCAGCATCATCGGTACGTCGATAGTGTCATTTAAGGCAAGCGTCGGAGCCGCCTCAATCTTCGACAGCGTCAGCAGCTGTTTCACCAGCCCTTCCATACGGTGCGTCTGCTCGCGCATGGTATGCAGCGCCTTCTCACGCGGCGCACCTTCAAGCGTCTGCTCCTGCATCATCTCCAGATAGCCCTGCAGCACCGTCAGCGGCGTGCGCAGCTCGTGGCTCACGTTGGCGAAGAAGTTGCGTCGTGCCCCTTCCAGCTGGTGCATCTGGGTGACGTCACGCGCTACCATCAGCCATTGCCGATCGCTGTAGGGCATCACACGTATTTCAAGATGACGGCCATTGTTGAGCTTCAGATTGTGCGGACGCGTGAAATCACGTTTTTTCAGATACTGCGTGAACTCCGGATAACGCAGAAGGTTGAGGATGTTCTGGCCATTATCGTCCGGCCAGCGCAGGCCCAGCAGCTGTTGGGCGAGACCGTTACACCAGAAGATTGTCCCCTCTTCCGTGGTCAGAATCACCGCATCCGGCAGCGATTCCGCACCGCTGCGAAAGCGTTTAATCAGGCTTCCCAGCTCGCGACGGCGCTTTTTATTACGCATCTGCATCTGGTGCAGGCCGTAAAGCAGCGGCTCCCAGCTCCCGCTTCCTGGGGGAGGCGTCATACTTCTGTCAACCCACAACCACCAGGAGAGGCGCAGTAAGTTCCAGAAATGCCAGATCAGCAGCCCGGTCACAGACGCCAGCAGAAACCACGGCAGGTATCCAAGAAAGGCCCCCAAAATGAAGGCCGGAATACAACATAAGATCAGTTCAAAGACGAGCCTTTTCCATGACAGACGTTCCAGCACGCGTCACACTCCTGTCATTGTTCAGAAACGGGTAGAAAAACGATAACCCGTGCCGCGGACCGTCTGTACCATGCGATCGTGGCCGCTCAGTTCCAGCGCTTTACGCAGGCGGCGGATATGTACGTCAACCGTCCGGTCTTCGACATACACGTTAGTTCCCCAGACGTTATTCAGCAACTGTTCGCGGCTGTAAACACGCTCCGGGTGAGTCATAAAGAAATGCAGGAGTTTGAATTCGGTAGGCCCCATGTCGAGGGGATTTTCGCCCGTCATAACACGGTGCGAGGTGGGATCAAGGCTCAGGCCCTGCATCTCAATGACCTCTTCCACCGCCATCGGTGAAATACGGCGCATCACAGCTTTAATACGGGCAACCAGCTCTTTCGGTGAGAAGGGTTTGGTAATGTAATCATCCGCGCCGGTCTCAAGGCCGCGCACGCGATCTTCCTCTTCACCGCGCGCGGTAAGCATGACAACGGGGATATCGCGGGTCATCGCTTCACGCTTGAGGTGTTTGATAAACTGCAGTCCGGAGCCGCCAGGCAACATCCAGTCAAGCAGGATCAGATCGGGCCAGGGTTCATTCAGCTGGTTCACCGCGCTGTCATAATCTTCCGCTTCAACCGGCTGGAAGCCATTTTGTTCGAGCACGAAGCACACCATTTCACGAATTGGAGCTTCATCTTCTACGACCAGAATACGTCTCGCCATACTTTGCCCTGTCTTATCTTATTTAAGTTACAAGTTTGTAATGCGGCGTCATTATGCGTCAGATTTATGACAGATTTATGAAAAACAGTACCACGTAAAATGGCAAACTGTTGTTTTATTACAGCGGTTATTTTCCAGCTTCTGAAAGTTTATAATCCCCATTCCCTTTTTTTGCCACGGATTCGCTATGCGCATATTACACACCTCGGACTGGCATCTGGGTCAAAACTTTTACAGCAAAAGCCGGGCAGCGGAGCATGAAGCGTTCCTGAACTGGCTGCTGGACACGGCCCGATCGCACGAGGTGGACGCGATTATTGTTGCGGGTGACATTTTCGATACCGGTTCGCCGCCAAGCTATGCGCGTGAGCTCTACAACCGCTTCGTGGTAAATCTGCAACAAACCGGCTGTCATCTGGTGATTGTCGCCGGTAACCACGACTCCGTCGCAACGCTGAATGAATCCCGCGATATCCTGGCCTTCCTTAACACGACCGTGGTAGCCAGCGCCGGTCATGCTCCGCAGATCCTGAAAAAACGTGACGGTACACCGGGAGCGGTGCTGTGTCCGGTGCCCTTCCTGCGCCCACGCGATATCGTGCAAAGCCAGGCGGGGATGTCCGGCGGGGAAAAGCAGCAGCATCTGTTGCAGAGCATCACGGACTATTATCACCAGCAACATACGGATGCCTGCGCCCTGCGCGGCGAACAGGCCATTCCGGTGATTGCCACCGGGCATCTTACTACCGTCGGCGCCAGTAAAAGTGACGCGGTGCGTGACATCTATATTGGTACGCTGGACGCCTTCCCGGCGCAAAATTTCCCGCCAGCGGATTATATCGCGCTCGGGCATATTCACCGGGCGCAGGTCATCGGCGGCTGCGAGCACATTCGCTACTGCGGCTCGCCCATTGCGCTCAGTTTTGATGAGACCGGCAAAGCCAAATGTGTGCACCTGGTGAGTTTTAATGAGGGCAAACTCAGTGCCGTGGAGTCGCTGGAGGTCCCCGTCACCCAACCGCTGGCGGTGCTGAAGGGCGATCTGGCGGCGATTACCGCTCAGCTGGAGCAGTGGCGCGGTGTCGAGCAAAATCCGCCCATCTGGCTGGATATTGAAATCACGACCGACGGCTACCTGCATGATATGCAGCGTAAAATTCAGGCATTGACGGAAGATCTGCCCGTCGAGGTCTTACTGGTTCGCCGCAGCCGCGAACAGCGCGAGAAAATTCTGCTGGGTGCACAGCGTGAAACGCTCAGCGAACTGAGGGTGGAAGAGGTATTTGAACGCCGACTGTCGCAGGAAGAGATTGACGACACCACGCGCGCAAGGCTTAACGAGCTGTTCCTTCATACCCTGCACGCGCTCAGCGATGAGGAAGAAAACGCATGAAAATTCTGAGCCTGCGTCTGAAAAACCTCAACTCCCTTAAGGGCGAGTGGAAAATTGACTTTACCGCCGAGCCGTTTGCCAGCAACGGGCTGTTCGCCATTACCGGCGCGACCGGTGCCGGGAAAACGACCCTGCTCGACGCCATCTGTCTGGCCCTTTACCACGAAACACCGCGTCTGCAAAAAGTCTCCCAGGCACAAAACGACCTGATGACCCGCGATACCGCCGAGTGTCTGGCCGAGGTGGAGTTTGAGGTAAAAGGCATAGCGTATCGTGCGTTCTGGAGCCAGAACCGCGCGCGCAATCAACCAGACGGAAACCTGCAGGCACCGCGCGTCGAACTGGCGCGTTGTGAAGACGGTAAAATTCTGGCCGATAAAGTGACGGACAAACTGGAGCAAACCGCCGCGCTCACCGGGCTGGATTATAGCCGTTTTACCCGTTCAATGTTGCTCTCCCAGGGGCAGTTTGCCGCCTTCCTCAACGCTAAACCGGGCGATCGCGCCGAACTGCTGGAAGAGCTGACCGGCACCGAGATCTACGGTCAGATCTCAGCGATGGTGTTCGAGAAACATAAGGCCGCCCGTAACGCGCTTGAGATGTGCGAGGCGCAGGCCGCAGGCGTGGTGTTACTGAGCGAAGCGCAACAGCAGCAGTTACAGCAGAGTTTGCAGGCACTTACTGACGAAGAGAAAACCCTGCTGACTCAGCAGCAGAACCAACAGCGCGATTTTCAGTGGCTGACGCGCAACGACGAGCTAATTCGCGAGCAGCAGCGGGTCATGCTCCTGCAACAGCAGGCGCAGCAGGCGCTGACCGACGCCGCGCCTGAGCTGGCCAAGCTCCAGCTTGCGCAGCCCGCCGCCCAGCTTCGCCCCCTGTGGGATAGCCAGCAAGAACAAACCACGCGCCTCGCGCAGACAAAGCAGCGCATTGTCGAAGTAAATACTCGCTTACAGGCCAAAGCCGCGCAGCGCTCACGCATCCGTCATACGGCGCTGCGTACCCATGCGCAATTGCAGAGTGACCTTACGATCCAGGCCACATGGCTGGCGGAGCATGAACGTTACCGCGTGTGGGGCCAGGAGATTGCTGGCTGGCGCGCCCATTTTGCGCAGTTGAACCGCGATAAACATCAGATTGCCACGCTTGCAGCCCGTATTGCTGAATTACGTCAGAAGCTCGCCGGGATGCCGGAAAACCCCCTGACGCTGACGGCGGATGACGTGGCAGCGGCAATGGAGCAACAGTCCCGGTCACGCCCTTTACGCCAGCGCCTGACCTCGCTTCATGCCCGCTATCAGCCGCTGCAAAAACGGCTGCAAGAGAACGCGGATACCCGGCAAAAAGCGCAGTCCGAGCAGGTAAAACTCAATGAAACGCTGACGCTGCGCCGCCAGCAGTACAAAGAAAAAAACCAGCACTATGTCGATTTGAAAGCATTGTGTGAAAGCGAAGCGACGATCAAAAAGCTGGAAAGCTATCGCTCGCAGCTTGAGGCCGGAAAACCCTGCCCACTGTGCGGCTCCAGTGAACATCCCGCCATTGAGACGTATCAGGCGCTTGAACTCACCGATAACCAGCGACGCCGGGACGCGCTGGAAAAAGAGGTTGCCGCGCTTAAAGAGGAGGGTCTGCTGGTGCTGGGACAGGTCAATGCCCTGACACAGCAGATCCAGCGAGCAACAGACGAAGCGCAGACGCTCTCTCAGGAAGAGCAAGCACTCACTAAAGAGTGGCAGGAGGTCTGTGCAGACCTGAATATCTCGTTGAATATTCAGGAAGATATCGCCCCATGGATGAACGAACAGGAACAGTACGAACGTCAGCTCTATCAGCTCAGCCAGCGCCTGACGCTGCAAAACCAGCTTAACGAACAGCAAGCGCAGGAGCGTCAGTACCAGCAGCAGCTGTCGGCAACGCGTCAGGCACTGGAAAACGCCCTGCTCGCGCTGTCGCTGCATGTTCCTGAAGAGGGGGAAGAGACCGCCTGGCTGTACGCCCGGGAGACGGAATTCAACCTGTGGCAGGAAAAACAGACGCAGTATGCTGCGATTCAGGAGCGCATTAATACCCTGAAACCGCTGCTCGACACGCTTCCGGCAGGCGATGACACCGAGGCAGAACCGGCCATTCCTGAGAACTGGCGCGAGATCCACGACGAATGCCTGTCCCTGCAAAGCCAGCTTGCCACCCTGCAGCAGCAGGAGAGTCTGGAAAGCGAGCGGCTACAGCACGCCACAGCGCAATTTGCCACCGCGCTGGCGGCAAGCTGCTTCGCCGATCGCGAGGCCTTTCTCGCCGCGCTGCTGGATGAGGAGACCATCCACCGTCTTGAACAACGCAAGCAGACGCTGGAGAGCCAGCTTCAGCAGGCAATCGCGCTTAGCGGGCAGGCTGAACAGCAGCTACAGGCCCACCAGCACCAACAACCGGAAGGGCTGGACGCCGACGCGCAAACCCTGCATGTGCAGCTACAGCAGTTGGCGCAGCAGCTTCGCGAGAACACCACTCATCAGGGGGAGATCCGCCAGCAGCTTAAGCAGGATAGCGATAACCGCCAGCACCAGCTGGCGCTGATGCAGCAAATTGACGAGGCCTCACGTCTGGCCGAGGACTGGGGTTATCTGAATGCGCTGATAGGCTCCAGCACCGGCGACAAGTTCCGTAAATTCGCCCAAGGTCTGACGCTGGATAATCTGGTCTGGCTCGCTAACCAGCAGCTTAACCGCCTGCACGGGCGCTATCTTCTGCAGCGTAAAGTCAGCGACGCACTGGAGCTGGAGGTGGTTGATACCTGGCAGGCCGATGCCGTACGCGATACCCGCACGCTTTCTGGCGGCGAAAGCTTCCTCGTCAGTCTGGCGCTGGCGCTGGCACTTTCTGACCTGGTGAGCCACAAAACGCGAATCGATTCGCTGTTCCTGGATGAAGGTTTCGGCACGCTCGACAGCGAGACGCTGGACACCGCGCTGGATGCGCTCGACGCGCTGAATGCCACCGGGAAAACCATCGGCGTGATAAGCCACGTCGAGGCTATGAAGGAGCGTATTCCGGTGCAAATCAAAGTGAAGAAGATTAATGGACTGGGGTATAGCAGACTGGATAAGGAGTTTGCGGTGCAGTGAAAGGCGGATCGGCGCGGTCTGGTGCCCTCACCCTGGCCCTCTCCCACAGGGAGAGGGTACAAACATAAAAAACCGCAACGTGCGTTGCTGTTTTGCTTTTATTCCGGCCATAACCACGCTGCGCCGCGCACGCCGCTGGAGTCACCGTGGACGGCTTTGCGGATTGGGGTTTCACACTCGCCGCCGAAGACCCACTGTTTGACGAGAGCAGGCACCGTCGCGTACAGCCGGTCGACGTTGCTCATCCCACCGCCCAGCACAATCACATCAGGATCGAGAATGTTCACCACATGCGCCAGCGATTTCGCCAGGCGCATTTCGTAGCGGCTCAACGCCAGTTCCGCTACGGGATCCTGCTCCTCAACCAGACGCATGATCTCGTTACCCTTAAGCGGCTGACCGCTCAGGCGGTGGTAATCGGTGGCAAAACCGGTGCCAGAGATAAACGTCTCAATACAGCCCTGTTTTCCACAGTAGCACGGTACTTCAGTACGGTATTTAAGTTCGTCTTCATCCATCCATGGCAATGGGTTATGTCCCCACTCGCCTGCCGTACCGTTACCGCCAATATGCGCACGCCCGCCGAACGTCACACCGGCCCCGCAGCCGGTACCGATGATGACAGCAAAAACGGTCTGGGCACCGGCCGCCGCACCGTCAATCGCCTCTGATACCGCCAGACAGTTCGCATCATTTGCCAGACGCACCTCACGCTGCAGACGCGCGCTCAAATCTTTATCAAAAGGCTGGCCATTGAGCCAGGTGGAGTTGGCGTTTTTCACCACCCCGGTATAAGGCGAAATGGACCCGGGAATGCCCATCCCGACGGAGCCGGTCTGTCCTGTCGCCTGCTCTGCCATCTCAACCAGCCGGGCAATCGTCTCGATAGTCTGGTGATAATCGTCGCGCGGCGTGGGCAGGCGGTGACGGAAAAGCTGCTCCCCCTGCTCGCTCAGTGCGATAACTTCAGTTTTGGTGCCGCCCAAATCAATCCCAATACGCACAAGACTCTCCTCATTATTTTGATTATCAACACAGTAGAAGCACGCTTCCCGATTAGCAATGCAAGCGATGCGACAATTCGTTATCATGCCCGCTGATTTAACGACAAGGCCGTGGAAATTATCATGCTGTGGTTCAAAAATTTGATGGTTTACCGTCTCAGCCGCGACGTTTCGCTGCGTGCAGAAGAGATGGAAAAACAGTTAGCCGCTTATACCTTTTCCCCTTGCGGAAGCCAGGATATGGCAAAAACCGGTTGGGTTCCGCCAATGGGTTCACAAAGCGATGCCCTGACCCACGCCAGCAGCACGGGTCAAATCATCGTTTGCGCCCGTAAAGAAGAGAAAATCCTGCCCACGCCGGTGGTGAAGCAGGCGCTGGAAGCGAAAATTTTTAAGCTTGAAGCCGAACAGGGCCGCAAGCTGAAAAAGACCGAAAAAGATTCCCTGAAAGACGAAGTGTTGCACTCCCTGCTGCCGCGCGCGTTTAGCCGCTTCAGCCAGACCATGATGTGGATCGATACCGTCAACGGGCTGATCATGGTGGACTGCGCCAGCGCCAAAAAAGCGGAAGATACGCTGGCCCTGCTGCGTAAGAGCATCGGCTCTTTGCCGGTGGTTCCACTGGCGCTGGAAACGCCTATCGAGTTAACCCTGACCGAATGGGTTCGCAGCGGCACGGCGGCGCAAGGGTTCCAGATCCTCGATGAAGCCGAACTGAAAGCCCTGCTTGAGGATGGCGGTGTCATTCGTGCGAAAAAGCAGGATCTGGTGAGCGATGAGATCGCCGTCCACATTGAAGCAGGCAAAGTGGTCACTAAACTGGCGCTCGACTGGCAGCAGCGTATTCAGTTTGTGATGTGTGACGATGGCTCTGTTAAGCGCCTGAAGTTCTGCGATGAACTGCGCGATCAGAACGAAGATATCGATCGTGAAGATTACGCCCAGCGCTTTGATGCGGACTTTATCCTGATGACCGGCGAGCTGGCCGCGTTGATTCAAAATCTGGTAGAAGGCCTCGGCGGCGAAGCGCAGAGATAATTTCGTCTCAACCTGACCCTCTCCCCAACGGGGAGAGGGAAGAAGATTATTTCAGATAGCGGCACAGATAAGAGGTCGGTTCAGCAACCTGCAGATGGAACTCACTGTGGCCAGGGACGTTGAAAACTTCGCCGGCAGAGTAAACTTTCCATTCCGTTTCACCCGGCAGTAAGACGTTAAGCGCACCACTTACCACCGTCATCTCTTCAGCTTCGGCCGTACCAAAGGTGTATTCCCCTTCAGCCATCACGCCGACACTGGCGCGGCCAGTGCTGCTGCTGGTAAAACCAATGGATTTCACTTTACCGGAAAAGTATTCGTTACTTTGAAGCATGAACTGGCCCTTATATTTTTAGATAAAAATTCACTATAGGGGCCATGCTCATGACCTGTCACGCAAAATCATCAGGTAAGGAGTTCTGAGGCCAGACGCGCCATCAGAACGTTCGACAACAGTACCGGCACATCCAGCGCTTTTTGCAGTAGATCGCGGTGATGCTGGTGGAACCCCAGGCAGTCGAGGATCAATACATCAGCCCCGCGCTCCAGTAGCTCCTTCCCGGCCGCAATGAGTTTGGCCTCACTGTCCCAGAAGGGATTGGCCAGCGCATACAGGGGCGTTTTTTCAAGCACGTGCCATTTTGCTTCCTGGTTGTCCATGAGTTCCTCAATGGGCACAATCACCCCCACCTGGTGTCCGTCCACAATGGATGCCACCAGCGGCGGAATGATTCGCATCGGCTCGAGTAAAATCGCATTACGCGCCATGAGTCCCTTAATGGGAGCAGTACTCATCAGCAAAATTACGTCATACTCTTGATTATCGAGCACTTCTATTACTGCCTGCAGCGAGCGCTCAATTTTCTGTCGTGAAACATGCGCCAGTTTACCGTCGCTTAATAACGTCGCCAGGGGATCCTCCCCCGCCTCTACAGCGTAGTCCTCCATGACCTCTTCCCGGCTCATCTTCCCCAGCAGGCTGAGATGCGTGATCTGTTGTTCAGATACATGCTCGGTTAAGAGCGGTAACACTTCGCTTACAGGGACCACACCAATAGTGATGATCGCCAACGTTGCCTTCATCGTCTTCGCCTTCCATTACTACAAAAACTTATTACACAGGTACAGGCTCACTACGCTGCACAGTTCGTTTTTTCAACAAAACAGCACCAAGCGTAGCAGGTGATCTCCATCCCGAAATGTAAAGATCACCTGCCGGTAACGGAGCTACCTGTAATAACTAAATATTAACTCCTGCTTAACATTAGCGATGAGTAAAAAGTGTGATTCAGGCACGGTATTGGAGCGTTTAGGAAAACATTTATGACTTATCGGGATCTTCGTAGCGCCGTTTCGCATCCAGCGCTTCCTGTTCAGTCTCATGTTCACTGATGAGAGAGTCGGGTTTAGGGTGATCGGCACGCAGTTGATACCAGGTCACGGTTTGATCGCCATTGCCTTTTTCAACGGTAACAATACGTGCTTCACGCGGATAGGGAGGTCTGGTTGGCATAGCTCATCCTTTTTTTATGTCAGAGCTATAAGTATAGACGGCGGTTAGCTGGCACAAGCCAAACGCAGGGCGGTAATAATCTGAATCACAACCTCTTCGGGCGACGCGGAAGCATCCACTACGTGATGTGCCGCTTCGCGGTATAACGCATCGCGCTCCGCCAGCACTTCGCTCACCTCTTCGCTGAGCGGTCTGGAGGTTAGCGCAGGGCGTTGCCCCTCTTCCGGAAACGCTTCCAGACGCCCCACCAGCGCAGCCACGGGCGCACAGAGATAAATCACTATCCCTTTTTCACGCATATAGCGGCGGTTATATTCCGCCAGAATAATTCCGCCACCTGTGGCAATCACCGCATCGGGTGCCGTTACCGCTTCCAGCGCGGCCGTTTCACGGCTGCGAAAGCTCTCCCAGCCCTCTTTTTCGACGATATCCGCGATGGTTTGTCCGGCCTGCGTCTGCAGCCAGTGGTCGGTATCAACAAAATGACGTTGACAGGCACGCGCCAGCTCCAGGCCAACGGTGGTTTTCCCACAGCCGCGGGGGCCAACTAAAAAGATGGGTTGGGTCATAACCAGGTGTTTCCCCTTGATGCCGGATGGCTGAAGAGTGTAAAGATATAATTGCAGAAGATGTTGCGTTTACTTTACTGCAAAGCGGTACGGAATGACAACCCTGTCACTGCCATACTGTACCACATATTGACAATGATTATCATTTAGCAGTGCGACGTTTCACTTCCAGCAGCCACTTATCCAGCTCTGCGGCAAACTGCTGGCGGTCACGTTGAGATAAACTATCTGGCCCGCCGGTCTGCACACCGCTGGCGCGAAGCGTATCCATGAAATCGCGCATGGTCAGTTTTTCCCGGATGGTTGCTGGTGAGTAACGCTCCCCGCGCGGGTTCAGCGCTGCGGCGCCCTTTTCCAGTACCTCTGCGGCCAAAGGAATATCCGCCGTGATCACCAGATCTTCCGCGCTGCACAGCCGTACGATCTCGTTATCCGCCACATCAAAACCGGCAGGAACCCGCAACGCACGAATGAATCGGGAAGGCGGTACGCGGATATTCTGGTTTGCCACCAGCGTAAGCGGCATCTGAACACGCTCGGCAGCGCGGAACAAAATCTCTTTAATCACATTCGGACATGCGTCCGCATCAACCCAAATCGCCATAATGTCTCCCCTATTGATACTGGCGACTATTGTCGCCTGCATTTCGTTGTTAAGCTATCAATCAGAGAAAACAACGCATAACGACGGAGAAACGTGATGGATAAGAAAATCGGGTTTATTGGCTGCGGTAACATGGGCAAAGCCATCCTGGGTGGCCTGATCGCCAGCGGGCAGGTCCTGCCGGGTCAGATTTGGGTCTATACACCATCACCGGATAAAGTCGCGGCGTTACGTGATGAGTATGGTATTAACGCAGCCGAAAGCGCGCAGGAAGTGGCCCAGGTCGCCGATATCGTCTTTGGGGCGGTTAAACCGAATATCATGATCAAAGTCCTGAGCGAGATCACCTCCAGCCTGAATAAAGACACGCTGGTGGTGTCGATTGCCGCAGGCGTGACGCTCGATCAGCTGGCCCGTGCACTGGGTCATGACCGTAAAATTGTTCGCGCAATGCCCAATACCCCTTCGCTGGTCAACGCCGGGATGACCTCCATCACCCCTAACGCGCTGGTGACCACGGAAGATGTGGCCGATGTGCTGAACATTTTCCGCTGCTTCGGCGAAGCGGAAGTGATTGCCGAATCGATGATCCATCCGGTTGTGGGCGTGAGTGGCTCTGCTCCTGCGTATGTCTTCATGTTCCTGGAAGCGATGGCGGATGCTGCGGTGCTTGGCGGTATGCCACGTGCGCAGGCCTATAAATTTGCCGCACAGGCGGTGATGGGCTCAGCCAAAATGGTGCTGGAAACCGGTAAGCATCCAGGGGAACTGAAAGATATGGTCTGCTCGCCTGGCGGTACCACCATCGAAGCGGTGCGGGTGCTGGAAGAGCGCGGGTTCCGTGCGGCGGTCATTGAAGCGATGGCGAAATGCATGGAAAAGTCAGAGAAGCTGAGTAAGTCCTGACCAAACTAAGCCGGATGTCAGGCGGCCACCTCGGTACGTCCGCGTCCGGCATTTTTGGCTTTATAAAGCGCGATATCTGCCGCTTTTAACCATTCGCGGTAGTGGGCAAACTGTGTTCCCCATGGCGCAACCCCCACGCTGATGCGAAGCCGTTCGTTCGGGGCACAGGGTAACGACAGTTTTTTTAGCCGCTCGTGGACACGGGACATCGCCGCAATTGCACTTTCTGCCGGGGTCCCGGACATGATGATCGCGAACTCATCGCCACCGAAACGGCCAATATAATCCCCGGCCCGCAGCGTCATCTGCAGCTGACGAGTGATAGCAATGATCGCTTCATCGCCCACATCATGTCCCCAGGTATCATTGATGCTCTTGAAGTGATCGATATCGATAAGCAAGATCGTGGTTTGACAATGATCCCGTCGGCACTTTTCATACTCCATCCGCAGCAACGTTTCCCAGTGGCGCCGGTTATAAACGCCCGTCATGCCATCGCGGGTACTCATCAGCTCAAGTTTTCGCTTATTTTCCGCCAGGCGAATGGCCGTCTGATGGCTCACCCAGGCAAAGAGTATTGGGTAGATCATCAAGACCGGCAGCGTCAGCCACCACTCCAGCGATCCGGAAGAGAGCACCACAACATTTCCGGTTAGCTTCAGCGTCACGACAGCGGATAACGTGGTTATGGCAATGCCCGCGAGAAACAGGCGACAGCCGCCGGATCCCATCATATTCATGCCCATCATCATAACCAGCGCAGCCGATGGCAGAGCGTTCACGCCCATCAGGCCAATCCAGATGCCGGTAAAAATAGCGTCGATCTTCAGATTGAAGATTTCACATTGATAAGGTTGAGATGAACGGCAGGTGAACTGCCAGGCAAGATGCGGCCAGATAAAAACCCAGCTCACCAGTAATAACCACCAGCCGCCGGGCAGAAAATGCTTTACCAGCACACCGGCAACAGGAAAAAACATCGCCGCCAGACCCACAATCCGCCCCAGCCGGACGCGCCGGGCAAAGCGTATGCCGGTACGGTGCGCGTCATCCTGAGAAAGGTTTTGAAGCCACTCTTCCCCGATACGCTCTTTATTGTAAAAGTTTTCGTCGTTCATCATATTTTGGGAATATTCTGAAACATTTTCCCAAATTATAGAGAGGGGGGATGCGGAGAAAGTATGAAATTTCGGGTGAGTCACCGTAAGGACTCACCCGATAGGACTATGCCTGTTTCTTCAGACAACCACTCATAAACTTGCTGCGATCGTCGCCTTTCAGCATTTGTTGCGTGGCCTGAGCGTTACATTCACGCATTTTTTGCTGCTGCGGCGTCAGGCTTTTTTCATCTGGTTTGGATGCACCATTTTTGAGGCAATCGCTCATATATGTCTTACGGGCATCCCCTTTCAGCGCTTTTGCTGTCGCCTGTTGGTTGCAGGTTGTCATACGCTGCTGTTGAGGTGTTAAGGTTTTCTCTTCCGCATGCGCTGAGGCGATCAGGCACAGGCCGGAAAACAGGGTAACCAGTATTGTTGTTTTCATTGCACCATCCTTTATGTGAAGTTCCACATTAAGTCTGGTTCGTTGCGGGAAAAAAACCACCCTGCGACAATGATTTTCTTCGGGTTTATGGATTATTTCATCTCTGGCGCGGCACGCTGTTCATTACCCGGTTTCGCCTGACGCGTTAGGGTATTTAATAGCGAGAGGCATGAGATGAAATAGAGGCTCTGTTTAAATTCTTTTCTCCCAGTGCGAAGGCCAAAAATAAAAACAGAGCGACGACAGGCATCCTGCATGACCATTCTATGACAGGCCATACTCTTTCAGCAGGCTAGCTGCGAGGATGCCTTAATAGCTTCTTTACGTATTGCTGAAGCATCTCCGCATCTTCAGCGGGGACCAGCGAATCGGGGCGAGCCTTGTCCAGTGCGCTTTCTACATTATCGATTAACGCCTGTTGCTGCGGTTGTGTCATTTGTCGGAGCAACGCCGTAACGACAATTTCCAGCGCCTCGACCTGGGCGACCAGTTCTTTTGACTCTTCTTCCTTTTGTGCAAGCTTGACCAGCAACTCAGCAATGAGATTTTTCATCGTGCTATTTCCTTATGCGTTTTTTCTGAACTTAGCATTCAGAATGAATAATGCAAAGAGGAGAAAAGTATTATCTTATGCAAAAGTGATGCTGCTGCCAAAATAAAGATGAATGGCAAGCAGCGAAACGTTTTTCTCTTTAGAAAAAGCCGCATTTAGTTATATAAAAATGCGGCAACCATAAGAATATATAATACATTCCGTCAGAAAATTAACGCGCTGCTCTCGCCTGCTCTAATTGGCGACGGCGTCTCAGCGCAATCGCCAGCTGGATAATATTGATCAACACCACAATCGCCGTGGCCGCAAATACCCAACGAAAACCGGCCATCGCCGAAACGGATGCGCCAATAAGCGGACCGGCAACGTTACCTAAATACATAAATGACTGGTTATAGCCAAAAATACGCCCTGTCACCTGGTCACTTGAATATTTCACCAGCAAGGTCTGCACCGCAGGTAACATGGCGCCATCGGCAAAGCCGAGCAGGAATCGCAGCACGCCGAGCTGAAGCGGTGAGGTGACGAACGACATCGCAAAAAAGAGCACCACGGCAAAAATCAGCGTGGCCATCAGGATACGCGCCGTACCGATCCTGTCGCCCAGTTTTCCCAGCCGCGGCGCAGAGATTAACGCCGATACGCCCGGCACGGCAGCAATCATCCCGCTGAGAAACGCAATATTGCTGCTGTCTGGCTCCATCGATTTTATAAACAGCGCCAGAATCGGGCCTACCGAACCATTACAGAGCTGGATCACCATGGTGGTTACGAACAGGCTTATCATCAGCCCGGGATACGGCAGCGAGGCGAAGACCGCTTTGCCGCTCAGGCGTTCAGATTTACTGACCACCGGACGTCCCCCCTCCTTGATCAGAAACAGCGTCACCAGAAAACTGATCACCAGCAGGATAGCGGTAATGAAGAAGACGGCGCGCAACCCTACGTGGTCGGCCAGAAAGCCGCCTAACAACGGGCCGCCGATAACGCCACTGATCTGTGCGGTGGAGAGCGTACTCAACGCCCAGCCGCTACGTTCACGCGGCACCTGTGAAGCGACCAGCGCCATGGCGTTCGGAATATAGCCGGATGTCAGCCCCATGATCGCCCGCAGGATAAACAGCTGCCAGACGTTAGTGGCAAAGGCCTGCAGCAGGATGGCTATTGCCATTCCCAGCGAAGCGCGCAGCAGCATCAGTTTGCGCCCTTTTCGATCCGCCAGGCTCCCCCACATAGGTGACACAATGGCGGAAACCAGAAACGTCACGCTGAACGTCAGCCCCGACCACATGGAGAGGGCTTCATGCGAGGTCACGCCCAGCTGCGACACGTACAGCGGCAGAAAGGGCAAAATCTGGCTGATGGCCAGCCCGGTGAAGAAACACCCGAACCAGACCGAGATGAGGTTAACTTTCCAGGATTCCATAAAAGAAATAGTCTTCATTTTTAGGCAAATGCGCCGACAGATTAGCAAGTTACCGACATCTACGCCGTGCCAGAGATGCGGCCTTGCTGACTTTGGTGTTTTATCTTCCCAGTCATCATATTTGTGAAATATGTCACAAATCATCCAATTTCTGGCGGAAGATTATGCTTTAGCGGCAGAGTCCAAAGCCGCGCATTCCCAGATGGAAATGGTTGGCGTGCGCCGCGTTATACTCCGGCCCCAGGCCGTTCCCGTAGTAGCCGCAGCTCGCCGTCAGCAGCGCCTGTAGCCACGGCTGCGTTTTGGTCGATCTCCAGCCGTGCAGAATGGTGACCCGTTCACCGTTCGCCAGCCGAAACGCGCTGATATCCAGCGCCTCTGCCGTGGCATGTTCGCTGCGTCTTGCATCAGGGCGGTGGTAAATATTGCGACAGGCGTAGCTGCCCAGGTGCTCAATGCGCACCAGCTCGCTTCCGGTCCAGGTTCTGGTGAGTGGCCGGGCCTGCTGGCTGACAAACAGTGCAGAACTCAGCGCCAGCGGGCAGCTGGCAAGAAAGCTGCTGTTCAGGCTGACCGGTCCGAAGTCACGCACGCGCACCATGTTGTGAAGGGGGCATGCTCCGGCGCTGTCGGCGACAGGCTGTGTGCGAATAAGGGCCTTCTGATTGGCCTGCGATAACAGGCTGGCACACGCCTCGGGGGTAAGGCGCCGCAGTTTGTACTGAGTAATTGGGCCTGGCGGGTCGTCAAGCGAGAGCGGCGTAAAAGGGTTGTAGTGAGACGGCAACCAGCGGTAACCCACCGTTGCGACTGCCACCAGAATGAAAACGATCAGCAACGTTTTGCCTTTCACACTCCCCCCTCTTTACTCCCAAAACATTATGGCAGAAGGTCGCGAAACCCGCAGGGCATCGTGGTATGTTATTGGCTTTTCGTCAGACTGGAAGAGAGTGAGATGGCAAAGCAGCGCGTAGGTATTGTCTTTGGGGGAAAATCAGCGGAGCACGAGGTTTCATTGCAGTCGGCAAAAAATATTGTCGATGCGATTGATAAAAACCGTTTCGACGTAGTGCTGCTGGGCATTGATAAACAGGGCCAGTGGCATGTGAACGATGCGAGCCAGTATCTGTTAAACGCCAACGATCCGGCACATATCGCCCTTAATCCTTCTGAAATCAGCGTCGCCACCGTCCCTGGCGTAGTGAAGGGGCAACTTATCGACGCCGGTAACGCACAGGCTCTTGCTCAGATTGACGTCGTGTTCCCAATCGTCCACGGCACGCTGGGCGAAGATGGTTCGCTGCAGGGTATGCTGCGCATGGCTAACCTGCCGTTTGTCGGCTCCGATGTGCTGGGCTCCGCCGCCTGTATGGATAAAGACGTCACCAAACGCCTGCTGCGCGATGCCGGGCTGAACGTTGCCCCGTTCGTGACGCTCACCCGCGCCAACCGCGATAAATACAACTTCAGCCAGATTTCCGCCCAGTTGGGTCTGCCGCTGTTCGTGAAGCCTGCGAACCAGGGCTCCTCCGTTGGCGTCAGCAAAGTGACAAGCGAAGCGCAGTTCACCGAAGCCGTTCGTCTGGCTTTTGAGTTTGACCACAAAGTCGTGGTTGAGCAGGGTATCAAAGGCCGTGAAATTGAGTGCGCGGTGCTGGGCAATGATTTCCCACAGGCAAGCACCTGCGGTGAAGTGGTGTTAAACAGCGATTTCTACTCTTACGACACCAAATACATTGATGATAAAGGCGCTCAGGTCGTCGTGCCGGCAAATATCGATCCGGCCATCAACGATAAGATCCGGGCGATCGCCATCAACGCCTATCAGGCTCTTGGCTGCTGCGGCATGGCGCGTGTGGATGTGTTCCTGACGCCAGATAATGAGGTGGTGATTAATGAAATCAACACCCTGCCGGGCTTTACCAACATCAGCATGTATCCAAAACTGTGGCAGGCCAGCGGTCTGGGTTACTCTGAGTTGATCACCCGTCTGATCGAACTGGCGCTGGAGCGTCATGCCGCTGACAGCGCACTCAAAAGTTCAGTAAACGGTTAATCGGTTCTTTTCACCGTCTCCGCCTCATCCGCTGTCGTCTCTTCCGGACGACGGCGGATAATTAACCCAGCCAGCCAGAAACTGATCACCCAGGTCACCAGTCCGACAGCATAGGTTTGCCATCCTTTGGCTTCAAACCCCAGCAGCCCTACGACACCGTTAAGAATAAAGATCAGCCCGATAGCAAAGGCGTAGTAGTGCCAGTCACGGCGTAGTTTGGACGTGAGCTTCATAACAACTCCGGCAGGAAAAAAAGACATCCTCTCACAGTTTTACGATCGGGTCTGTGGCAGATGCGGAAAATCTGAAACACGACGCAATTTCAGTTAAGTAATGAATTTGTGATGTGCTGCAGAAATCGACAATCCAGGAGAATTCCGCAGGGGAAATTACCACGATTCTGATATTGACAAATGCTATGACCTGTCAAACTCACCGTGTGCGAAGCGTATTAACAGAGTGATATTTCCGGAGGTCTTTATGGCTGACTTTACATTGTCGAAACCGATTTTTGGCGGCACACCACCAAAAACCTCCACTGCGGGTAATATTGCGTATGCCCTGTTTGTCCTGTTCTGCTTCTGGGCAGGCTCCCAGCTTCTCAACATGCTGGTTCACGCGCCTGGCGTCTATGAACATCTGATGCAGGTGCAGGATAACGGACGCCCGCGGGTTGAGATTGGTTTGGGTGTGAGCACCTTGTTTGGCCTTGTCCCTTTCCTCGCGGGTTGTCTGATTCTTGGTGTTGTCGCGTTAGTCGTACGCCTGCGTCGTCGCCATTAACGTCCCATGCAACGAGCCCGACGATCGTCGACGCGTTTGGCGAACCATGCCGTTGTCAGATTACGCGTGATTTTTGGGCTTTCCAGTTGAATACCCGGCAGGATTGCCCGCGGTAACGCTTTTCCACTCTTCTTCTCGGCCAGCGCGAAAACCTTGTTGTAGAGATCCGTCTTCTCGAACGCCAGGCTATCCCCTTTCTCCAGTTGACGGCGAATGTCGCTATCGCTCATGCCAAGCGTTGTTGACAGTTTACGCACCGCCAGTTCCGTGGTCCCCGCCTTGCTGCTGCCGTAGGCGATGAGATCGCCGTCCAGCGCCAGCTTCACCCCGCTGGCACGGCTGACCGCACTCTGAAACGCCGCGTTTCGGCTGGCATACCAGCCCGCGTTAAAGTCAGCAAAGCGGTACAACGGCTCGCTGTAGCTCGCCGGATAGTTCAGCAGATGGTACGTGCCAAACCACAGTCCGCCACGCAGGGAGAAGACTTCCTGGCGCACCGTCCCGTCGATTTTCCACGGATAACCGTCCGTATGCTGCTCGGCAAACGCAATGCTGACCTGCATCGGGCCGCCGGTGTGCACCGGGTTAAGCGAGCCGAACAGTTTCTGCCCCATCGGCACCATATTGATGAAATCATCAAAAATGGCGCTCAGCTGTTTCTCGGTTTTCACCGTGTCCAGCCGATCGCTGTAGCTTTTGCCGTTTGGCGAGGTGATTTTAAGGGCGGTATGCACCAGGAACACCGGGATATGCATCGATTCCGCGCGACGGTCGATCTCTTTCCAGGCAATTTTGTTCAGCCCCGGCACCACCGGGTCTGACTGGTACATTGACTCCTGCTGCGCCACTGCCAGTACCGAGCAGATATTCTCCTCGGTAGGGGCAATTTTCTGACTTTCAAAGGTCTTCGCTAATGCCTCGGCCCACGCATTGCGGTCTTTCACCGTAGAGGGCATTTTTTGCCGCACCACGCTCGCCACATCTACAGGTTTCTCACCTTTTTTAAGCGGGGCGGCCCCTTTTTCGGCACACCCCGCCAGCACGAGTGCGGCGAGTAAAGAGAGCGATAATGTACGCGGTACGGCAAAAGACATAGCAATTCCCTTTTTAGCTAAATGTATTGGTGACTTCCTGCAGATCCCGATCGTCCAGCTCGCGTTCAAAGCTGCGCAGACGTTTGTAGATGGACATCAGTTCCACCAGCGTGGTCCAGGAGCTAATCAGATACTGGAACGACCCGCGAACCTGGCCAAATACGTTGGTGATCTGTGTCATCAGACCCAGCGTTATCGTACCCGCAACAATGGACGGGAACAGCAGGAACAAACCGAAAACGTTATCCACCTGCAGATACAAAATGCGCGCAATGTTGAAGTACATATAGTGGAAGTAAAGACGGAAATAGTTGCGACGCACGGCGCCAAACAGTTCACGTACGGTTGGCGGCGAGGCGCGGTTGGCGTCATCTTCACCATATACCAGCTCTTTACGATACGCCGCTTCAACGCGCTGATTTTTAAACTCCAGCCCAGGCAGCTTGATCCCCACCACGGCCAGCAGCCCTGTTCCCATTAATGACCAGACAATAGCGGCAATCACCAGGCCATACGGCAGATGACCAACAATCGGCAGGTCCGGCACGTGCGCCGAGAGCGTCACCAGAACCGGCAGGAAGGCAATCAGGGTCATAATGGCATTGATAAAACTCACGCCCATGTCTTCAAGGGTCGAGGCGAAACGCATGGTGTCTTCCTGCACACGCTGTGCGGCGCCCTCGATATGACGCAGGTGTTGCCAGTGCGCCATATAATGTTCGTTCATCGCGGTACGCCAGCGGAAGACGTAGTGGCTGACGAAGAAATTGTTCATGACGCCAATCACCACCGCAATAAGGGCAATACCGAGGAAGATGCCAACTTCATGGTAGAACTGATTGATAGTCACCTTATGCGGTGAACTCAGCGCACTCTGGATCAGATCGTAGAACGGGGCATACCAGGCGTTAACCGCCACCCCCACTTCCACCAGAAACCAGGTGACAAAGATGATCAGCGACGTGCCCAGAATCGACCAGTACTGCCAGCGATGTGGCGAATAGACAAACCAGAACAGGGCAAATAGCCCTACGCAGACCATGTAGTAGGCATAAAACAGCAGATAGCTCAGCGACCAGAAACGCGCCGCGCTAATGGGAACCTCGCCCGTCGCGCCCGTGATACGCGTCAACCACGCTCCGCCGCCGGCCTGCCAGAAAATGACAGCGATCAGTGCCCAAATAAATGCCGACAGGAAAAATGGCCCCGGCTTTGGGAAAAAAGACTTAAACATGATACATCCTTCTTGTTGTTATGGCTGTTGCTGTGCTCAACACATCACCACACGAAAATCTTGCCTGGGCCAGGTGCCTGGCGCAGGCAAAAAGGTCAGACCCGAGGGTTTATTATTAGTTCGCTTTCCAGTTTTCAAGAATTGTTTCGGTGCGTTTCACCGCGGGCGGGTTTGCGGGCGCAATGAAGTTGTGCCAGACGTCGTTGTAGTGGTTAATCAGAATGCGGGCTTCGGCCGCCGGGCGATTCGCGGTGGTATGCGCATCCTCCGCCACGGTGATGTGGTAGCCCCGGCTGACGCCATTCTTGAACGTGGCATCGACACAGTAATCAGTAGCGCAACCGCAGATGACAAACTCCCGGATCCCCTGCTCGCGGAGCAGCGTTTCAAGCGAGGTGTTATAGAATGCATCGCAGGCCGTCTTGGTCACGTAAAGGGCATCAGCAGGCTGATGCAGTTCAGGCAGCAAGGCAAACCCGTCACTGCCCTCTTCCAGACCGCCGGGCTCGGTATGCTGAATAAAAATCACCCGATCGGCTGCCTGCGTAAGCTGATTGATCAGTGAAACACATTTTTCACGCTGATGACGAGGCGTTTCGAACACCCCTTGCTGCATATCGACAACCATAACCACACGCTTTCCGGACATACCCTTCTCCGCAAGATTGAGTAACACAGCCCTCTATCATAAGGCCGATGTCACAAAATGGGAGACTGACGGTAAGTAAATTCTTCTGATTTACTCGCAGTTACGTTTTTCTGGTTATCGTTATGTAATTCGGGGCATTGCACCGTACGGTTTAGTAGTATAAATACCCATTACTTTCCTCATTCACACTATGGATGCTTTTCGTTGAAACGTTGTCTGCTCTTTTTCGCCGCGCTGTGTGCGGTGAGCTTCTCAACCGCCCAGGCAGCCCAACCGCTGACGGCGCCCGTTCTGGCATCGGATATTGCCGATCGCTACGCGAACCTGATTTATTACGGCAGCGGCGCGACGGGAATGGCGATGGTCGTCATCGACGGTAATCAGCGCGTGTTTCGCAGTTTCGGTGAAACGCGTCCCGGTAATAATGTTCATCCGCAGCTGGATTCCGTCATCCGCATCGCGTCCCTGACCAAGCTGATGACCAGCGAAATGCTGGTGAAATTGCTGGACCAGGGCGTGGTGAAACTCGACGATCCGCTCAGCAAGTATGCTCCGCCGGGCGCACGTGTCCCGACGTATCAGGGAACGCCGATAAGGCTGGTCAACCTGGCAACGCATACCAGCGCCCTGCCTCGCGAGCAGCCAGGGGGTGCGGCGCATCGCGACGTTTTTGTCTGGCCAACGCGTGAACAGCGCTGGAACTACCTGAGCAAAGCCACGTTGAAGTCCGCGCCCGGTTCTCAGGCCTCTTACTCCAACCTGGCGTTTGACCTGCTGGCCGATGCGCTGTCGACGGCAGCGGGCAAACCGTATACGCAGCTGTTTGAAGAGCAGATCACGCGCCCGCTGGGCATGAAGGACACCACCTTCACCCCATCACCGGATCAGTGCCGCCGTCTGATGGTCGCCGAAAAAGGTGCCAGCCCGTGTAACAACACGCTGGCAGCCATCGGCAGCGGCGGGGTTTATTCCACCCCTGGCGACATGATGCGCTGGATGCAGCAGTTCCTCTCATCAGACTTCTACTCACGCAGCCATCAGGCCGACCGAATGCAGACGCTGATTTACCAGCGCAGCCAGTTGCACCGCGTGATCGGTATGGACGTGCCGGGTAAAGCCGACGCCCTCGGTCTGGGCTGGGTATATATGGCACCTAAAAATGGCCGTCCGGGCATTATTCAGAAAACGGGGGGTGGTGGAGGATTCATTACCTATATGGCAATGATCCCCCAGTCCAACGTGGGCGCTTTTGTGGTGGTCACCCGCTCGCCAAATACCCGTTTCGTCAATATGAGCGATGGCATCAATAACTTAGTGGCTGAGCTCAGCGCCAATAAAGCCCAGGTGCTTACCGCCTCCGTCCAGCCTTAATATTCCGTGGGCAAACGGTTGATGCTAACCAGTTTGCCCCGGCTCATATTGATGTAGTTCCCCTGTCGAAGCGCAGCGAGTACCTCAGCCACAACCGAACGCGAAATGCGCGTGCTTTGTTGAATATGATTCATCACACCAATTTTTGAGCGCAGGGTTTCATCCCATTCGGCCATATTCAGCAGCATGGCGCGGATTTGGTGATAGGAGTTATTTCCTACCAGTTGCCTGTCCCGCTTTTCCAGAATGGATTTAATCCAGGACAGCCAGCAGAAAGCTTCTTTCCAGAGAGAACTTTGCTGAATAAGCTGAAGAGAGGTCGAAGCAGGTAAATAAAAGCCTGTGCACGGATTTTTGGCAACGACCCGATATTCCTTGCTGTAATCAAGCATGCCTGCAGTCAGCCCCAGAATAAAGGGCGCAGTAGCAATGCCAATCAGCAACTCGTCTGAACGGCGATAGATTTCAATTACGCCGGTCTGTAATACAAAGGTGCTGGGTTCATCATTATCATCATTTGAAATAATCTGCTGGGGAGCAGATTTAAATGGGGTACTGGCTACTTTCAAACACTGTTCGAGCCGGCTTAATTCAGAAAGTGGTTTCGCATTAACTTTCATGCAGACCTCTGGACATCCGTATTTGTCGGTTCAATATTATTTTTTTTAGATGACAAAGCGGGGGATATATTCCCCCGCTTTTATACTTTACCAGGTATATTTCACACCCAAATTGGCGCCCCAGTTCTGGTCAACGTCACCGCCGCCCAGGTAAGTGGCATCCGTGTATGCACTGAAGTTTTTGGTGAAGCTGAACTGTGTGCCCAGACCCACACGCACCGCAGAGCCTTCAACGCCGTTGTCAATGCTGTCGCCATTCACGTTCGCATTGTTATCAGCATCGTCATACACATATGCCAGTTTGACGTATGGCGTCAGAGCCTGATCGCCGCCGTAGTTGAAGGTATACCCTGCATCGACACCGAGTTGATAGCGCAGGCTGTCGTAAGACTGGCCATCAATTCGCATGTCGTTGCTCAAGCGGTAGTCGTCACCCGACTGGAACAGCCCAGACACTGCCGCATAAGGCGTGACGTAGCCGGACAGGTTTGGTTTCCAGTCATAACCCAGTTTCATACCGAAAC
The DNA here is from genome assembly GCF_000025565.1 of Enterobacter cloacae subsp. cloacae ATCC 13047. Lineage (NCBI taxonomy): Bacteria > Pseudomonadati > Pseudomonadota > Gammaproteobacteria > Enterobacterales > Enterobacteriaceae > Enterobacter > Enterobacter cloacae. Next base: position 1,166,339 of record NC_014121.1, on the reverse strand, counting down.
CAACCGCATCTGTCGTGGTATTACCGTCCACGTACTGACCGTTACTCATGGTCGCGGAGAGATCGTTATTGAAGCGGGTGTAGCTCAGGGAGCTGTCGAGGAAGACATCGTTGGCAAACTTCGCAGAGGCATAGATCATCGCCGTCTTGCTATCCTGATCAACCTGACCGGTACGATCGCTGATATCCCCCTTCGCGAAACCTGCCGCGCCACCCACGATCCACTTCGCGTTGTTACCGTCAATCTGCGTATCCAGACCAACCATAATCCCGCTTACGTCCTGATCGTAGCTGATAACACCATTGTCAGCGTCAAAGTTGCCGCCGAAGTAGCTCACCCACGCCCCGCCGTTATCGGCCAGACCGTGACGGCTGTTAGTCAGACGGGTTCCAACGGTATCCTGCTGCAGATCCCAGATATTGGTATTCGCTGACGGAATGCTCAGCGCCATATTGGCGTAGTCAGTCAGCGCTTTCTGCTGCAGAACAACCGTGTCACCCTTCTGCTGCGCCTGGTAGGTATAGGCACCTAAATCGGCTTTGTTTGCTGCCGTAAAGCGGGCCGCAGTGTCTGCGTTATTGTCATAAACGCGGATGATCTCTTTGTTTTTATAATCAGCAACAGAACCGGCGCCGGTCGCATCATCGATACGCACGGTGTAGTTACCTGCCACATCACCGTTCACCGCCAGATGACCGTCTGAGTTAAGCGCCACGACGCCATAGTCGTAATCTGCTTTGCTCTTGTCGTTGGTGATAAAGCGGGCGTTGTTCAGATCGCTGTTCAGCACGTAGTCACGGCTGGCAACGTTCAGCACACCGCCATCGGTCAGCACCATGTTGTGCGTGTCCACCTGACCCAGGCCCAGTGCCAGTTCCGCACCGTTGTCGACGGTGATGGTGTTGGCATACAGTTCAGCCGTTTCTTCCGTCAGCGCGGCACGGCTATAGCTGTCCAGATACAGGCTGTCTGTCGCCACTGCACCGCTGTCGCCAATATTCAGGGTAGAGGCGTTGGTCAGGGTGATGGAATCCGCCAGCAGGCCAGAGTTTTCAACATTAACCTGCGACTGGTTATTCACTGCCAGCGTGTCGATATTAGACAGTTTGCGGGTATCCCACTCTGAACCGTTGTTCAGGGTGACGTTGAACAGACCGCTCTGGTATACCTGCTCACTGATGAGATGACCATTGCTATCCAGAAGTGAATCTGGCCAGATGCTGTTTGGAGTCAGGGTTCTCCAGTCAACGTTGCTATAGCCCAGACCGTACATATCATCTACGTCGATCATAGCAACTTTAGACTGAGCGGCTCCCACCCATTTACTGCCGTTTGTCAGTGTGACATCCAGCTTATCGGTACCATCCCAGCCGTTGGTGGTTGGGTTATATACACCGTCTTCGGTGGTATCGGTTGCCGGGTCGCCATTCGGATAGAAGTTATTATCAAAAGTACTAGTAAAGAGAATATCGCCAGTGATCGTCGAATGATCGAAGGTTGCGGTGGTTTGCATCGCAACGTCTGTCTTGAGTAATGCCTGCGGCGTTTGTGAAGTGTCTGACAGGTCTAGTTTATCAGCCTCTACAATTAATGCCGCATCATCATAATCATAAGCTGTTGCGCCGTTTTCACCGTAATCGCTTGGCTTCGCAGATTGCCCATAGAAACCGTTGGTACCTAAATCATTGTAGGCACCCGACGTGAGTACAGAGTCTTTCACCACCAGCGTGTTGGTAAATACATTGCTGCTATTGGCAACGCCTTCAACATCATCGTACGGAGTGTTATCTTGCGCCTGATAGTGCTCGTGCTGCTTCAGCGTGATGCCCGCAACGTGGGAGTTGTTCTGGATAACAATATCCGATTCCACATCCAGCGTAATCGCATTACCCAGTCCATAGGTATCCAGATAGTGGGTTTCGGTGTTGTCACCATTCAGAACATCATACGCATAATGCTCATAGGTATCGTTAATGGTGGAGTGATCGACGGTCAGGCTAAAACGATCGTACTGCGTATGGGTCGTGCCGTCCGTATCAACCCCATCAGCACATGTGGTGGTCATGCACTTTGAGGTGATCATGCCATTAATGGTGCTGTTAGAAATGCTCAGCGCATTCGCTCTTCCATTGACACCATCGTCAAGGTAGTACGTCGAAATAACACCGTTCACCGTTGACTTATTAATCACCGGATAAATATCACCGTCGTGGGTGGCATCCGAGTAATCCCAGTCAGCGTAGCCATAATACCAGGGTGTTGATGCTGTATTATCATATCCGAAGGTATTATATGTGGTACCAGAAATATCTTTCGCATTGGCCTGAGAAGCGATAGCCAGGGTGCAGGCTAATGCAAGTTGTGATACAATCAGTTTCTTTTTCCATGTTTGCATTGGGTCATCCCTCCTCAGGGACGTAAGCAAGTTTGTCCATCAAATCATTTGGCAACATTGTATTGCGGAGGGAATTATGCATTTTCATTTCGAAAAGGTTCAATGAATGATTCCATTAAGTCCGTATCCAGACTAATAACATGAAAAAAATGCAACGACATTAAAAATTATAAATAAACACTATAAAAACAGCGAATTAAAATCATCTGACATAAATATAGAAAATATAATAAAGAATAATAGATCATTATTAATGATATATTTACTTCAATTTAGAAATCGCACCAATATCTCGAGCGTTTGAAAAACAGGCTGACGCTGGTTATATATATTGACCATGTGAAACATCGCAAACCCCATTTTGCATTAACAAAAAGCCTACTTTCGTAAAACCCTCTCCCCCACTTTCATGTACACTAGCCTCTTTGTTCCACAAACGTCAGGCATATCATGACCGATTTAATTGCTCGTCCCCGTCGTCTGCGCAAGTCACCTGCACTGCGCGCTATGTTTGAAGAGACAACACTGACCTTAAACGATCTGGTGTTGCCGATTTTTGTTGAAGAAGAGATCGATGACTACAAAGCCATCGACGCCATGCCAGGCGTGATGCGCATTCCGGAAAAATATCTGGCGCGTGAGATCGAACGTATCGCCAACGCGGGGATCCGCTCGGTGATGACCTTTGGCATCTCCCACCACACTGACGCTACCGGCAGCGATGCCTGGAAAGAGGACGGTCTGGTCGCCCGGATGTCGCGGATCTGCAAAGAGACCGTGCCGGAAATGATCGTCATGTCAGACACCTGTTTCTGTGAATATACCTCTCATGGCCACTGCGGTGTGCTGTGCGATCACGGTGTCGATAACGACGCCACTTTGCTGAATCTCGGCAAGCAGGCGGTGGTAGCTGCAGCAGCCGGTGCGGATTTCATCGCACCTTCCGCTGCCATGGACGGGCAGGTTCAGGCGATCCGCCAGGCGCTTGATGCGGCCGGATTCACCGATACCGCCATCATGTCCTACTCCACCAAGTTTGCCTCTTCGTTCTACGGTCCGTTCCGTGAAGCGGCCGGTACTGCGCTGAAGGGCGATCGCAAAACCTATCAGATGAACCCGCTGAACCGCCGTGAAGCCATCCGTGAATCGCTGCTGGATGAAGCCCAGGGCGCAGATTGCCTGATGGTGAAACCAGCTGGCGCATATCTGGATATTCTGCGCGACATTCGCGAGCGCACCGAGCTGCCGCTGGGTGCATACCAGGTGAGCGGCGAGTACGCGATGATCAAATTCGCCGCGCAGGCGGGTGCCATCGACGAAGAGAAAGTGATCCTGGAAAGCCTGGGCGCGATCAAACGTGCTGGCGCGGATCTGATCTTCAGCTACTTTGCGCTGGATCTGGCCGAGAAGAAAATTCTGCGTTAATCCGCTTTAGCGCCGGGTGGTGGCTTCGCCTTACCCGGCCTCCTCTCTGCGCTAATCTTCACCAAACTGCAATACAACCGACATCTCTCCCTTCTACTGTCTGAGCAAGACGGCAGGAGGAGTAACCATGTTTAGTCTCGATAGCGTTCTCGACGACCTTTGGCCTCAGGCGAGGCCTGCACCCTGGCAAAAAAGTCTGTTAAAAAGACTGTTCTACGAAGAAGAATTCCAGCAATTTGCCGCGACACACCGCCATCTGAAAGGCCTGGATATGGTGGAGCAAGTTCTGGAGCACCTCGATATACTCTGCACCGTTTCCGCCCGCGATCTCGAACAAATCCCTGAACATGGCCCGCTGGTCATTATTGCCAACCACCCAACCGGAACGCTGGACGGGCTGGCGCTGATGTATGCCGTTTCCCGTGTACGGCGCGATGTGAAAGTCGTCACTAACCGGATGCTGACCCACCTTGAACCGCTTAGCTCGCTGTTTATTCCGGTGGACAATATGGGCGGCAGAACGGCAAAAATGTCCCTGATGCAGATGGAACAGCATCTGCAAAACGCAGGTGTGCTGATCTTCTTCCCGGCGGGAGAAGTGTCCCGTCCTACGCGCAAAGGGATCCGCGATAAAAAATGGCACCCCGGCTTTATTAAACTCGCCAGTAAGCTGCGCGTACCGCTGCTGCCGGTGCATATTCAGGCACACAACAGCCTGCTCTTTTATGCCAGCACGCTGGTGTCCCCCACCGTATCGATGCTCTTGCTGATGCAGCAGATGTTCCGCCGCCGCCACAGCCAGCTACCGATAAAGATCGGCCAGCAGATAGCCTGGCATCACTGGTATAGCACAACCCTTTCATCGCGTGAGATGGCCGAGCAGTGCCGTCAGCACGTGATACGTCTTGGCAAGGGAGTGCCTGGCGTCTTTAAAACCCAATGCGCCATTGCCCGTCCGGAAGACCGGGCCACGCTGAAGCGCGAGCTGGCCCAGGCTGAATGTCTGGGCAAAACCAGCGATGGCAAAACTATTTATCTGTGGCAACGCAACGGACAGGAAGAGGCTCCCCTGCTGCGCGAGCTGGGACGCCTGCGCGAGATCGCGTTTCGCGCCGTGGAGGAAGGGAGCGGTAAACGTCGGGACACCGACAGTTACGACGATGACTATCTGCACCTGATCCTGTGGGATGAAGACGATCTGGAGATCGTCGGCGCCTATCGCTTTATGCCCACTGCCAGACAGGTCGAGCAACGCGGTCTGGAAGGGCTTTATAGCTACAGTCTGTTTCACTACGACGATAAAATGCAGGACGTGCTGGAACACGGTATTGAACTGGGGCGCAGCTTTATTCAACCGCGCTACTGGGGTCGTCGCGGTCTGGACTATCTGTGGTCCGGTATTGGTGCCTATCTGGCACGTTATCCGCACTACCGCTACCTCTTTGGCCCGGTCTCGATTTCCGGTGGCTTACCGCCTGCCGCACGGGATCTGCTGGTGGCGTTTTACCGCCTCTGGTTCCCGGCGACACATCCCTTAGCCGCGTCACGTCAGCCTTATCCGGCCTCCCTGCCGGACGTGTTGGCGCAGTTTGGCGGGGTCGATTACGTGGATGACCTGACGAAGCTGAAATCCCTGCTCGGTAATCTGGGGTGCGGTATTCCACCGCTCTACAAACAGTATTCCGAGCTGTGTGAACCCGGCGGCGTGCAGTTTATCGATTTTGGCAGCGACCCGGCGTTCAACAACTGCATCGACGGGCTGGTGCTGGTGGACTTGTGCTACCTCAAGGCAAACCGCTATCAGCGGTATATTGAGGCGCACCTTTAACTGTGCGGTTTTTTGTAGGCCGGGTAAGCGCAGCGCCACCCGGCAAGAACGGTGCACAATTGCCGGGTGGCGGCTACGCCTTACCCGGCCTACGGGTGCGATGGTTCAAGGACGGTAAAACGGCTTATCTCCCAAAATTGTCGCCCTCTGCATAATTCGACGCTGTGGCAGATAATCCGCATTCGCATAGTGCTGCGTCACGCGGTTATCCCAGATCGCCAGATCGTTCTCCTGCCAGCGCCAGCGCACCTGAAACTCCGGTTTGGTGATATGCGCAAACAGGAAACGTAACAGCGCCTCGCTCTCTTTTTCCGTCACGTCCACAATCCGCGTCGTGAATCCCTCATTCACAAACAGCGCCTGCTTGCCGGTTACCGGATGGGTGCGCACGACCGGATGGAGCAGCGGCGGATGTTTCGCAACCGCCTCCTGCCAGCGCTGATGCTCCGCTTCTGTTTTGCGATACTTGTACTCCTGGAACGATTTTTTGAAGTCATGCTCCGCCCGCAGGCCGCTCAGCAGGGTACGGAAGGGTGCGGACAGCGCCTCAAAGGCCGCAATGCCGCTGGCCCACAGCGTATCGCCGCCCGTCTCCGGCAGCAGCTTCGCCGAAAGAATCGCCCCTGCAGGTGGCGTCTCGATAAACGTCACATCCGTGTGCCAGTTGTCGTTGTCCGGCGGGTTATCGTTATGCGTGTCGAGCACAATAATCTCCTCCACCCCTTCCGCATGCGGATAAACCGGATGGATATGCAGATCGCCAAAGCGCAGTGCCAGGGCGCGCTGCTGCTGCGGGGTGATTGCCTGTTCGCGCAGGAATACCACCTGATGGCGCAGCACCGCATGATAAAGCTGCTCAAACTGGTTATCGCTCAGCGGACGGGTCACATCCAGGCCCGACACCTGCGCACCAATATATGGCCCCAGCGGGGTAATGGTCAGACGTTCACTCATTGTATTTCTCCATGCCAGGGCGTCAGACGACGCTGCAGCGCACGCAGCCCCAGTTCTAATCCAAAGGCGATCACGGCGATAACCGCAATCCCGGCCAGTACCACGTCAGTCGCCAGAAACTCCCCCGCCGACTGCACCATAAACCCTAACCCTCGGGTGGCGGCGATCAGCTCTGCCGCCACCAGCGTTGACCAGCCCACGCCAAGGCCGATGCGTAATCCGGTTAAAATCTCCGGCAGTGCGCCCGGTAAAATCACAAACAGCAGCACCTGTGTCCGGCTGGCTCCCAGCGATTGCGCCGCGCGGATCCGCACCTGCTGGGCGCTTTTGACACCCGCCAGAGCCGACATGGCAACCGGGGCGAAAATCGCCAGATAAATCAGCAGGATTTTTGACGTTTCACCGATGCCGAACCAGATCACCATCAGCGGCAGATAGGCCAGCGGCGGCACCGGACGGTAAAGCTCAATCAGCGGATCGAGGATCCCGCGCACCGTCGGGCTTAAGCCCATCGCGATCCCGACCGGAATGCCGATTATCACCGCCGCCAGTAGCGCCACCAGAATGCGCGCCAGGCTTGCACCCAAGTGCTGCCAGAGCGTAGCGTCCATAAAGCCCTGCGGCCCGGCAATGGTGATGAGTTTTGCCAGCACCTGCCCCGGCGGCGGCAGAAACAGCGGGCTGATCCATGCCTGCGCGGCAACCAGCCACCAGACCGCCAGCAGCACCAGCAGCGTGCCGACACTGAGTGTTATCTGGCGCGAGAAAGGCCAGCGTAAGACCGGGCGCGCGCGTCGCGTTTTCTCGCTGAAGACGATGCTCATGAGAAGGCCTCCCGTTGTTCAAACACACGGCTTAAGACGTATTCACGCTGTTCAATAAACCGCGGATCGGATTTGATGCTGCGCACCGGCTCCCCCGCGACATAGCGACGGGCAAACTCAAGCGGCAGCCGCTCCAGCACGCGCCCCGGGCCAGGGGACAGCAGCACCAGCTCGGTCGCCATAAACACCGCCTCTTCGATATCGTGGGTGATCAGCAGCACCTGTTTACCCGTTTCATGCCACAGGCGTAAAAGCAGGGTTTGCATCTGCTCGCGGGTAAAGGCATCCAACGCCCCGAACGGCTCATCCAGCAGCAAAAGCTGCGGATTGGCCGCCAGCGCGCGGGCAATTCCAACCCGCTGACGCTGGCCGCCGGAAAGCTGCCAGATAAACCGTTTTTCAGCCCCTTCAAGACCGACCTTTTTGAGCATGTCCCGTGCTGTTGCCAGCCGTTGCTCGCGGCTTACGCCCGCCAGTTGCAACCCAAACGCCACGTTTTCCTGCACGTTGCGCCAGGGAAGCAGACCTTCGTTCTGAAAGACCACCCCACGCTCAGCGCCCGGGCCCTCCACTTTTTTACCTTCCAGTTGAATGGAGCCATGCTGATATGGCACAAACCCGGCAATCAGATTCAGCAGCGTTGTTTTCCCGCACCCGGACGGGCCAAGCACAACCAGCAGCTCACCGCTCTCCAGCGTCAGGTTGATGTTCTCCAGAGCCGGTTTGCCACCGTAATCAGCAGACAGATTTGTAATAGTCAGCATCGCAGCCCCCTTATTTCACAAAGCGATCGGTCACGTACTGGCTGTAGTCCGCCGCCACCGCAGGCACTTTGCCCTGCTCTTTCAGGAACGTGGCGGTATCGACAATCGCTTTGTTTACCGGCCCGGTCAGCTGTTGTACCTGCTGGGCAGGCGTGAGATAGGTATTCCCTTTCACCAGCCCCGGAACGTCCGCTTGCGGCACGCCGCTCAGACGGGACAGTTTTTCGAGATTGGCAGGCTGCTTCAGCCATGCATCCGGGTTGCTGATATAGGGCTGCTGAGCGTCGATGGCGCTTTTGGCAAAGGCCTTCACGACCTCAGGATGTTTCTCGGCAAAATCTTTGCGCACCACCCACACGTCAAGCGTTGGCGCGCCCCACTGGCCCACTTTTTCGGAGTCGGTCAGCACGGTGCCGTCTTTTTCCAGCTCATTGACGGCCGGTGCCCAGACGTATGCGCCATCAATATCGCCGCGCTGCCAGGCCGCAATAATCGCCGGTGGCTGCAGATTAATGATTTGCACCTGGCCTGGCTTGATGCCCCAGTGTTTCAGCGCCGCCAGCAGGCTGTAGTGAGTGGTCGAAATGAACGGCACGGCGATGCGCTTGCCGATCAGGTCTTCCGGTTTGGTGATGTTTTTCTTCACCACCAGCGCTTCGGAGTTACCCAGCTGTGAAGCGAGGAGGAAAACTTCAATCGGCACCTGCTGGCTGGCCGCTACCGCCAGCGGGCTGGAGCCGATATTACCAATCTGCACGTCGCCGGACGCAAGCGCACGCACCACGGCCGCCCCGCTGTCGAACTTACGCCAGTCGACGTTTGCGCCGCTCTCTTTGGCAAAGTTGTTATCCGCCTGCGCGACTTTCGCAGGCTCTGCGGAGGTCTGATACGCGACGGTGACGTCCACCGCCTGCGCCTGAAATGCCCACAGCGCCAGCGCGCCGAGTAATGTAATTCGCGATGTAATTGCCATCCTGTCTGCTCCCCTTGTTGTTATGAGGGCAGTATTTCCGGCGCGGGAATTTTGATAAAGGAATTAAAACGAATCGCTAATAACGATTCGTTTTTAGAAAAAAAGCGGGAAAGGATAGTTAAAAAAAGTGGGCTGTGGCTTTATTGCAATTTTGTTACATCGATTCCATAACCGCAGCCGCAGTATTGCCAGCCCGTCGGCAACGGGCATCATAGGTCAACGAATGAGCAAAAGGTGTCGAGATGATTAAAGTGGTGCTGGTGGACGATCACGTGGTGGTGCGTTCCGGTTTCGCCCAACTGTTAAATCTGGAAGAGGATTTAGTCGTAGAGGGTCAGTTCAGCAGCGCTGCAGAGGCGTGGCCCGTCCTGTCGCGTAACGATATCGACGTGGCGGTGATGGATGTTGCGATGCCGGACGAAAACGGTCTTAGCCTGCTCAAGCGCCTGCGCCAGCAGCGGCCAACGTTTCGCGCCATCATCCTGAGCATCTACGATACCCCGGCCTTTGTGCAAAGTGCTCTCGACGCGGGTGCAAGCGGCTATCTGACCAAGCGCTGCGGCCCGGAGGAACTGGTGCAGGCCGTGCGCACCGTCGGCATGGGCGGGCATTATCTGTGTGCCGATGCGGTAAAAGCGCTGCGCGGCGGCGAGCCGATGCCAAAAGTGCTTGAGGCGCTCACCCCGCGCGAACGCGAAGTGTTTGAACTGCTGGTGAAAGGAGAAAGCGTGAAGGAGATCGCCTATACGCTTGCGCTGAGCCATAAAACAGTACACGTTCATCGTGCCAATGTACTGGGCAAGCTTCAGTGCAACAGCACCATCGACCTGGTGCACTTTGCGCTTGATAACCAACTGCTGACGGGTCACTGATGCGGCGCGCTGTCCGGCATCTGATCCTGTCCCTGTTCATTATGCTGGCCTGGGGAACCGGCTGGCTGATGCTGTGGACGCTGAGTTTCTACCTTACCCACAACGGCCAGCAGGCGGTGCTGTTTCTGCCGCAGGGGGTGTGGCTGGCACTGATGATTTTACTTTCACGCCACTACTGGCCTGCATTAATTCTTCCCCCCCTTGCCGCCATTCTGTGGCTGCACGGCGAGCAACTCCTCACACGTTATATGATGCTAACTGTGCCGCTTATCGGCATAGTCAGCGCCTGGCTGGCGCAGCGGTACTGGCACCGTTTCCCGCTCTACTGGCAGCGGCTGTCGACCCTGATTGCGGCGGTGACGGTGAATGCCCTACTGCAAACCTTGCTCCTGTCGCCCTTTCTGGACAGCCCGGCCACGCTGCTTTTGCTCGGCTCATTTACGGGTGGCGTGCTGCTTACGCCGTTCGTCTATCTGGTCTTCGAATTTTTACGCCAGCAGCATCGTTACCATCTGCTGGGGCTGGACACCAGCAATCCGCCGCTGCGCACCTCGCTGATTATCTGGTGCAGCCTGTTTTTCATTATCGGCATCGGCACGCAGATGGTGCTCTCCCCGGCGCTGGAGCGGCTGCTGCTGATTATCGTGTTCCTGCCCAACGTGGTGATGGCGTGGAAATTCGGCTGGCAGGGTGGTGTCCTTTCCGGGCTGCTCGGCAGCATGATGATCACCATTGCCCGCCAGGTGGGCGTCGGATTTAGCGACCTTCTCGAACTGGAAATTTTTCTCTCTACCCAGTCGTTGCTGGGGATTGGCCTGGGAATCGCTATCAGCCGCCAGCAGCATCTGGCGATGAACCTCGAACGCTATCGCCATCGGCTTGAGAATGAACTTCAGGCCAGGCGGGCGCTGGCGGAGAAACTGATCCATTCCGAAGAGGACACCCGCAAGCTGCTGGCGCGCGAGCTTCATGATGAGATTGGCCAGAACATCACCGCTATCCAGATTCAGTCTCAGTTGGTGAAGCGGACGAGCGATACGCCGCTCGCCATTGAGGCCGCTGGACAGATCAACGATCTCGCGCGGCGTATTCACCACTCCACACGCCAGCTTTTGCGCCAGCTTCGCCCCCCCGTGCTGGAAGAGCTGTCGCTCCACGAGGCTCTGCACCACCTGGTCAACGAGTTCGCCTTTGCTGAACGCGGGATCCGCTGCCACTTTGACTACCGGCTTCCCACGCCGCCGGAGAGCGAAACGCTGGTCTTTACGCTATATCGCCTGCTTCAGGAGCTGCTCAACAACGTCTGCAAACACGCCAACGCAAGCGAAGTCACAATTCTGCTCTGCCAGCGGCACGCGCGGCTGTACCTTGAGGTGCACGATAACGGTAGCGGCATTAGCCCGCAGCAGCAGCCCGGCTTTGGCATTCAGGGCATGCGCGAGCGCGTCTCTGCGCTCGGCGGCGAACTGACGCTGGAATCCCTTCCAGGGACGCGCGTAATTGTTAACCTGCCCACAAATTTGCAACAAACGCCGCTCTGACCAGGAAAAAGTCTTAGTCACTCCAGACTTTGTCTCATCCCATTTATGCCGCACTTCCCTACAGTCATCTCAAACGGAGAACGCCATGCACGCACTGTCTGCTGAAGAGGTTTCACAACGTTACCGGGCGCTGCGCCCCAGGCTGCTCCTTTGTATGGCGATTGGCTACGCCGCGTTTTACCTGACGCGAAAAAGTCTGAACTATGTTTTACCCGCGCTGCAGCTGGATCTGGGGCTGAGCAAGGGCGATATCGGGCTTATCGGTTCGCTGTTTTATCTCAGCTACGGGCTGTCCAAATTCGCCGCCGGGCTCTGGAACGACAGCCACGGACAGCGCGCGTTTATGGGCATCGGGCTGCTGGCTACGGGCGTGCTGAACGTGCTGTTCAGCTTTAGCGATGCGTTCCCGCTGCTTCTGTTTATCTGGACGCTGAACGGCTTCTTTCAGGGCTGGGGCTGGCCGCCCTGCGCCAGGCTGCTGACCCACTGGTATTCGCGTAACGAACGCGGCTTCTGGTGGGGCTGCTGGAATACCTCCATCAATATCGGTGGCGCGATTATTCCGTTGATTTGCGCCGTTGCCGCCCATCGATGGGGGTGGCAGGCGGCGATGCTGACACCGGGGATCATCAGCATCGTGCTCGGCCTGTGGCTGACCATACAACTGCGGGGTACACCGCAGGAAGAGGGTCTGCCCACGGTCGGGGAGTGGCGTAGCGATCCGCTGGAGCTGCGCCAGCAGCAGCAAAGCCCGACGATGGGGTTATGGCAGATGTTGCGTACCACCATGCTGCAAAACCCGATGATCTGGCTGCTCGGGGCGTCGTATGTGCTGGTGTATCTCATCCGCATCGCCCTGAACGACTGGGGCAATATTTGGCTGGCAGAAAGCCACGGCGTGAACCTGCTTAGCGCCAACGCCACGGTGATGCTGTTCGAAGTGGGCGGGTTACTGGGCGCGTTATTTGCTGGATGGGGATCAGATCTGCTGTTCAGCGGCCAGCGTGCACCGATGATTTTGCTGTTCACGCTGGGGCTGATGGTGTCTGTCGCTGCGCTGTGGCTGGCACCGGTTCATCACTATGCCCTGCTGGCGATGTGTTTTTTTACGGTCGGATTTTTCGTCTTCGGTCCGCAGATGCTCATTGGCCTTGCCGCCGTTGAGTGTGGACACAAACTGGCGGCAGGCTCGATTACCGGCTTTCTCGGCGTATTTGCCTATCTGGGTGCCTCGCTGGCCGGGTGGCCGCTGTCGCAGGTGATTGAACGCTACGGCTGGTCAGGGATGTTCAGTTTGCTCTCGATTGCCGCCGTCCTGATGGGTTTATTACTGATGCCCTTGCTGATGGCGGGCATCACCGCTTCTCGCAGTCACATAACGTCATAAAAAGGGCTGAATAATGAAAACAACGCTTCTCTCTACCCTCATTGCTTCCGGGATCGCACTGGCTACCTTAACCGGTGCCGCACAGGCCAAAGGCCGTCTGGTGGTGTACTGCAGCGCCACTAACGAAATGTGCGAAGTGGAAACCAAAGCATTCGGTGAAAAGTACGATGTTAAAACCTCGTTTATCCGCAACGGTTCCGGCAGCACGCTGGCGAAGGTGGATGCCGAGAAGAAAAACCCGCAGGCCGATGTCTGGTACGGCGGCACGCTGGATCCGCAGTCCCAGGCCGGTGAGATGGGGTTACTCCAGCCCTATAAATCGGAAAACCTGGAACAGATCATGGAGAAATTCCGCGATCCGGCCAAGGTGAAGGGCAACCTCTCCTCTGCGGTCTATGTCGGGATCTTAGGCTTTGGCGTTAACACCCAGCGCCTGAAAGAGAAAAATCTGCCGGTGCCCAAATGCTGGAAGGATCTGACCAAACCGGAATACAAGGGCGAGATCCAGATTGCCGATCCACAAAGCTCCGGCACCGCCTATACCGCGCTGGCGACCTTCGTCCAGCTGTGGGGGGAAGATCAGGCCTTCGACTACCTGAAACAGCTGAACGGCAACGTGTCTCAGTACACCAAATCCGGCATTGCCCCGGCGCGTAACGCCGCACGTGGTGAAACCGCCATCGGCATCGGCTTCCTGCACGACTACTCGCTGGAAAAAGAGCAGGGTGCACCGCTGGAACTGATCTCTCCCTGCGAAGGCACCGGGTATGAAATTGGCGGTGTAAGCATTCTGAAGGGCGCGCGCAACGAAGAGAACGCGAAGCTGTTCGTGGACTGGGTGCTCTCCAAAGAAGCGCAGGAGCTGGCGTGGAAGAAGGGCAAATCCTACCAAATCCTGACCAACACCACAGCCGAGACCTCACCGAACTCGCTCAAGCTCGATGACCTCAAGCTCATCAGCTATGACATGGACAAGTACGGCTCCACGGACGTGCGTAAAGCGCTGATCAATAAATGGGTCAGCGACGTGAAGATGGGTAAATAAGCCCGCGAACAGTGGTCATCGCCCGGCAGCATTCATTTGCCGGGCATCCAACACCCGGAAAATTTATGTCACAGACACATGCTCTTCATCCCGCCAAAAAACGGGATGCGGTATTCCTGTGGGTTTTACTCGGCTGGCTGGCCTTTGCCCTGCTGCCGAGCTGGAGCCTTGATTACGGCCTGCTGGAGTCGACCGGGGATGAGATCCTCGACGCCTACGGCTGGTCCCAGTTCAACATCAGCTGGCTGTGGTACCTGCTGCCGAGCTTGCTGCTGGTACGTCCGTTTAACGAAGCAAAGCGCGAGCAGCGCAGCCGCCACTACCTTGACGCGGGCTGGGCACTGCTGTGTATGGCGTTCGTGGTCATCAGCGCCACCGTGGAAGGACGCGGTTTAGGCTATGCCACCATCGTGCTGTTTGTCGCCCTGGGCGCCATCATGACGCTGGCCCTCACCCGCCTGGAGTGGCTGGGCGGCGATCGTTTTGTCATCGGCTCGCTGATTACCATCGTGGCGTTGATCGGGATTTTTATCGTCTGGCCGAGCATCGCCATTTTCATTCCGATGTTCACCAACGACGCAGGTGAATTCGCCCCGCTGGCGTTCATGAATGTGCTGTCCCAGGCGCACATTATTCAGGTCATCATCAATTCGATTATGCTGTCGATTGCCGTCGGGATCGGCTGCACCTTCTTTGGGCTGGTGTTGGCGATATACACCACGCGCATCGCCAAACGCAGCGCCATCATTGGCCGTATCTTCTCGATTCTGCCCATCGTTACCCCGCCGTTCGTGGTGGGGTTGGGCGTTACACTTATGATGGGGCGCTCTGGCTATATTACGGAGCTGATGGTGGACTGGTTTGGGTTAACCAACACTAACTGGCTGTACGGCTTCACCGGCATCTGGTTGGCGCAGGTGCTGGCCTTCACGCCGATGGCCTTTATGATCCTCGACGGCGCAATCAAAACCATCCACCCGTCGCTGGAAGAGGCCTCGTACACCCTACGCGCCAGCCGCTGGCAGACCTTTAACGGCGTCTTCGTGCCGCTGCTGAAACCGGCGCTGGCAAATGCGTTCTTAATCGTGGTTGTACAGTCGCTGGCCGACTTCAGTAACCCGCTGGTGCTGGGCGGGAACTTCGACGTGCTGGCCACGCAGATTTACTTCTACATTACCGGCTCACAGTTGGATTATCAGGCGGCGAGTACCCTCGGAGCCTTCCTCCTGCTGTTCTCGCTGCTGGTGTTCTGCATTCAGTACATGTGGATCGGCAAGCGATCCTACGTAACCGTGTCCGGTAAATCGTACCGCGGAGACGTGCAGCCGCTGCCGGTGACGCTGGTGTGGAGCGTGATCGCCCTGCTGGCGGTGTGGATCGCCTTTAACGCCCTGCTCTACGGCAGCATTTTCTACGGCAGCTTTACCGTCAACTGGGGCGTGGATTACACCCTGACGCTGGATAACTTTATCAAGCTGTTCGGGCAGGGGATGAGCGACGGCGCGTGGCCTTCGCTGCTCGATACCCTGCTCTACGCCGGGATTGCCGCGCCGATCACCGCCGCCTTCGGCCTGCTGATTGCCTGGGTTGTAGTGCGCCAGCAGTTCCGGGGTAAAAAGACCATCGAGTTCACTACCATGCTGTGCTTTGCCGTACCGGGTACCGTGGCGGGCGTGTCGTACATTCTGGCCTTTAACAGCGCGCCGGTGTACCTCACGGGCACCGCCGCCATCGTGATTATTTCCATGGTAATGCGTAACGTGCCGGTGGGCATTCGCGCCGGGATCGCGGGATTAGGGCAGATCGACAAGTCGCTGGACGAGGCTTCGCTGAGCCTGCGTGCCGGAAGCCTGCGCACCATCACCCACATCCTGCTGCCGCTGCTGCGTCCGGCCATTTTATCGGCACTGATTTACAGCTTTGTGCGTGCCATTACCACCGTCAGCGCCATTGTGTTCCTCGTCACGCCGGATACCCGCGTGGCAACGGCCTACATTCTGAACCGTGTGGAAGACGGTGAATACGGCGTGGCGATTGCCTACGGCTCGATCCTGATTGTGGTCATGCTGGCGATCATTTTCCTCTTTGACTGGCTGATCGGCGAGGCGCGTATCTCCCGTTCTAAAGCCAAAAACCAGGCATAACACTATGACTGAGAAACATTTTGTTGAACTGCGCAACGTGACCAAACGCTTTGGCGCAAACACAGTAATTGAAAACATCAACCTGGCGATCCCGCAGGGAAAAATGGTAACGCTGCTCGGCCCGTCCGGCTGCGGTAAAACTACCGTGCTGCGCCTGGTCGCCGGGCTGGAAAAACCGACCGAAGGACAGATTTACATTGATGGAGAGGATGTGACCCACCGCTCCATTCAGCAGCGCGATATCTGTATGGTGTTTCAGTCCTACGCGCTCTTCCCACATATGTCGCTGGGCGAGAACGTGGGCTACGGTCTGAAGATGCTGGGCGTTTCGCGTCCGGAGATAAAATCACGGGTCAAAGAAGCCCTGGCGATGGTTGACCTGGAGGGGTTTGAAGATCGCTACGTGGATCAGATTTCTGGCGGCCAGCAGCAGCGCGTGGCTCTGGCCCGCGCTCTGATCCTCAAACCCAAAGTGTTGCTATTTGATGAACCGCTGAGCAACCTCGATGCGAACCTCAGGCGCAGCATGCGGGACAAAATTCGCGAACTGCAAAAGCAGTTCAACATCACCTCGCTGTACGTGACGCACGATCAAAGCGAGGCGTTTGCGGTCTCCGACACCGTGCTGGTGATGAACAAGGGCAACATTATGCAGATTGGCTCGCCTCAGGATCTCTATCGACAGCCGGCGTCTCGCTTTATGGCGAGTTTTATGGGGGATGCCAACCTCTTCCCGGCGCGCTTCAGCGAGGATATCGTGGAAATCTACGGCTACCGTCTGCCGCGACCGCTGCATTTTGCTACGCAGGGCGAAGGTACGGTCGGTGTGCGTCCGGAGGCGATTACGCTAAGCCAGCGCGGCGAGGAGAGCCAGCGCTGCACTATCCGCCACGTCGCATATATGGGGCCGCAGTATGAGGTGATTGTCGACTGGCACGGGCAGGAGATTTTACTTCAGGTGAACGCCACGCGCCTGCAGCCGGACGTGGGCGATGCGTACTACCTTGAGATCCATCCGTACGGGATGTTTATGTTGGCGGAGGCTGCGTAATGAAATGCGAAACGGTGACGCGGGTTACCGTTTCGCGTCTTCGCTTTTAATACCATAACCAGGTTTCGGGTAACGTATAAGACCGTTGCAGTAACCCGTGGCGAAAAATATATAAACAAGCAATATAAAAATGCCTGACGTTAAGCCGCTGGCAAACTTTGTCTCTAAGCTTATAGACCTCCTTTTGAGAACAACAAAACATCGTTGATCTTGACCCGCCATTTCCGGACAGCTTTTGTATCTTAAGTTAACGATGCCCGCTGCCGCCGGTATTCTCTCGGAGAGTGATATCCCAGCGCACTATGCGGGTGATTTTCATTGTAATGCGTGAACGCCGCTGCAAGGTTTCGCAGGGCTGTTCTCACATCCGGTTTCGGCATGAACGCGATATAGTCTTCCTTCATCGTCTTCACGAACCGTTCGGCCATGCCATTGCTCTGCGGGCTGCTCACCGCTGTTGTACATGGCTCCAGATTCAGCTCTTTGGCGAACCTCCGCGTTTCATGCGCGGTATATGCTGAACCGTTGTCCGTCAGCCACTGCACCGCTGTGTCGGGCAGCCTGTCGCCGAAGCGCTTTTCCACCGACCTCAGCATCACATCCTGCACGGTCGAACTGTCATAGCCTCCCGTGCTTGCTGCCCAGTCTATGGCCTCACGGTCGCAGCAGTCCAGCGCGAACGTTACCCGCAGTTTTTCGCCGTTGTCGCAGCCGAACTCGAAGCCATCTGAACACCAGCGCATATCGCTTTCTGCCACCGCTATCTTGCCCTTATGTTCACGCTTCGGTCGCTCTGGTTTGTGATGCAACAACAACAGGTTATGCTCGCTCATTATCCTGTAAAGCCGTTTGGCATTCACAGGTGGCTGTCCCTCTGTGCGACGTTGCTTGCGCAGGATGCCCCACACGCGTCGATAACCATAACTCGGCATATCGCTGATAATGTTGAGGATAGCCGACAGTATTTCTGCGTCTGCTTCTTCATTACGCCGGTTACAGCGCCTGTCCTGCCAGTCGGCAGAACGGTTAATCCGCAGTGACAGTTGCGCACGCGACACGCCCATGGTCCGGCTGACCATGGCTATTCCCCGTCCTTTGGCAACAAGGGCGCGTGCGCTATCCATTTTCGCGACTGACCGTACTCCACGGCTTCTTTCAGGATCTCAACTTCCATCGTCTTCTTGCCCAGAAGGCGCTGAAGCTCCCGGACCTGCTTCAGAGCAGCAGTAAGCTCAGAAGCAGGAACGACTTCCTCTCCAGCCGCAACGGCGGTGAGGCTGCCTTCCTGATATTGCTTCTTCCACTTAAACAGCAGGCTGGGCTGGATACCATGCAGGCGGGCGACATGGGAGACATTCATACCCGGCTCCATCGTCTGCTGGATAATGGCGATCTTCTCCTGAGGAGTTTTACGTTTACGGACTTCTTGCCCTAACAGGATCCCGGTCATCTCAAAATTGGTGTTAGTGTTAGACATATATTCAAGCCTATCTCTTATCTGGAGATACAGCTACTGTCTGGTGTTTCAGGGGGCTACATCAAACAACAAAACATCGTTGCCATCTCTTCGATATCCTTTCCGCACAGAAACGCATTAATTAATGCAACCTCTCTTTCTTCTATTTTTATTCGCACCGGCGGTGACCATTTATCCGGCATTGCAATAGAGATTTTATTAAGGATCATCAGCGATATATTTTCTGGGCTGGTTTTCATATCAACAGTGTCTCCACAGGGTTTTACGCTGAAGGGCAAGCTCACGGGTTGATTCATACAAAGCATAATAGCCTTAGTTCGCTCAAACATAGCCGAGAGAAACCGCCACCCGTGCTCAAGGTCGTTCATCGGCATTCTGCTGTCTACCAGAACCACACACTCTCGATGTGAGGTTTCAAGTAGTGTAAGATCCTGAATATGTTTAAGAGAAATACAGTGTTTCAACCCATGAAAGAGATAACTATCCTGTGTTATCAGAACGTTTAATGGCATGAAATTTACACCCAAATGCATTTTAAAGACAAAAAGACTCCAGCCTCTTAACATTAAGAGGCGGAGATATAATTAAAAAAATAACGGCATCAGTCTGATTTAGCGCACACTAATACCGTACGCCGCAAATCGCTAATGCTCCATATTTCACCCTGTAACTTCCGCACCTTAAATAAAAAGACCTTTTGTGCTGAAGTGAGTTTTTCAGATAAAGAGTCAGGTAGTGTTTCACTAATATTCTTCTCTATCTCTTCTCTTTTAAATTCATTAAAAGAGTGACGGTTATCTCCAGAATAACGCAGTCGGGCATAGCGATCGACGATATAGCGCTGGTTGTTGTAGGTCACGACCCCATACTCGGTAATGTAGCTGAGCTCATCTGGAACGAAGTGAACGACGAGATGGATGTTGGCGACGATCTTGTCATGGTCTTTACCCAGCTCAAGATTCATATCTGCTGTGCAATCCAGCACGCGGGTATCCTTGGGCACATACAGCAACGCACCAATAAATACCGCGATCAACAACATAGCAAGGCTAGCCCACTTTAGTCGAGACGAAGTTTTTACATTCACTAAATTCCCCTTCACTATCGACCGTACATTTTGCGACAAAGATTTCAAGAAGCTCAGTTTTCTCATGCACTTTACTGTCATCGTAAAAAATATAGGCAGGCGTTGAACACTTCGTCAGCAATTTCATCCCGTTTCCTTCAGAGAAATAGTGTTCCACTCTCTTTGCATTCACTTTGCTGTGATAAAAGATCTTGCACTGCTGCACTTGTTTTAAAAGCGTGACATCCTCACGTTTGTCGAAAAAATTGAGATATAAAGCGATTGCTAATCCAATAATAATGAACAACACGCCGGTCCATTTAATCAACCGGGTCTTATGTACACTGGGCTCTTTTTCAGGTTTTGAAATCGCCTGCATCACCAAATAGTCTCTGGACTTTTCATTGACCTGAAGATTTTCCAGCGCCAACTCAAAGCCTTGTTTAGGGACAGTTTTGAGCACATCATGAATTCCAAACTCAGTGAAAATCTTACGCAATATACTGATATTATTATTCAAACTATTACTGGATGGGGTTAATCCAAAATCGCCCCAAACCTTCTGCAAAAGTTCTTCTCTGGTCATTAGCCGGTTATTATTCTCCAGGAGTACGAGAAGAAGCCTGCATGCCGGATTAGAAAGCACATGTTGCGTTTTTCCATCCGACACTGTCCTTTCAGCAACGTTGAAAGAGACATTATTGTTTAATATGAAATGCATAACACTGTCACCAGCTCCAATATTAATCCACACTCTTCATGGCGTTAATGCCGATAGCTAGTTTAGCGTATTGGAATAAAGTGACAAAATACCCGTTCAATTGCGTATCATACTGTCTAGAAATTTTTACTTACGTCATGACAAATTATAATCAACGACTCTCTTATTTCCTGTTTTTCATCTGAAAATGTAACCGTCTGGCGGCAAGATACTCCCGTAACTGCGACTGACTTAATGCGAAGGAAAAGAGATAGCCCTGCTGAATAACAATCCCCATATCGCGCAGCAGCTGTGATTGTTCAGAGGTTTCAACCCCTTCAGCAATGATGCCAAGACCCCGCGCTTTCGCCAGGCCAGCAACCATCGCTGCAATGGATGTTGACGCTTTATCAGAGGAAAGATGCTTAACGAAAAGCTGGTCCACCTTCACCCCGTCCACGCTAAATTGCTCAAGGTATTCCAGATTAGAGCAGCCGGTACCAAAATCATCCAGATAGATCTCGACCCCCGCCAGCTGCAACTTCAGAAAAGCGCCCGTAACCTCAGGCGTAGGCGGCAATGGTTGCTCTTCGGTGACCTCGACCACCAGACAATATTTTTCCAGAGGAATGGATGCCAGAAACGAGAGCGTATCAAACACAAAGCCGGGCTTCGCGACCTGTGAAGAGGTCACATTGAGCGAAAGATGAAGCCCAACAGGCAGCAATGCATCCAGTTCGTTAATATCTGCCGCAACCTTGCGCATCAGGTGTTGCATCATTTCAGGCAACAGGCCGTTCTCGTCAAATGCGCGGATAAGCGCCAGGGGCGAGGCATTCTCCTCAGAGAGTGACCAGCGCATTAATATTTCCAGCCCGTACAAACGCTGGGTCCGGCTGTTAATCAGCGGCTGATAATAGGGAACGATCTCCCCCATCATAAGCGCGCAGTAGAGATCGATATTGTTCAAGGGCAACGCAGTCATTTTCATCACTCCACTGTAATCAGCATCACAGTGGAGCCCGAAAACTCACCTGCCGCCACGCTGCCATTTGTATGAAGAACTGATTTCACAACGACATTTTCCTGTTCGGCGACGTCCAGAGTGAAGCCCGACGTGCCGAGTACGTTGTCATTCATATAAAGCTCGGAATAGAGACTGCCGTCGTCACGCAACTGCACGTTGTCTGCGGAGTAGATATACAGCTTGAGCGTCTGTGATGTCGTACAGTTAATACTGACGTTTTCACTGACTTCATGCCCGTCAAGCTCCTGATGCGTCAGCGTGCCGTGGTCGAGGGTCAGTACGTCCTGATTGAAATCGCAGGAACCGCTGGGCTGTGGAGCAACACCACAAATACTCCCTGGCATCATAGGGTGGCCCTGAAAAGCGCTTTGGTTGACGTTTGACGCGTTGTTACCAAGGTTTTTGCCCGCTGCGTAAAAAAAACCCACGCACTCTTCCCAATTGACAGCCACACCGCTGTGCCGCGTCGTGGACGAATAAGGGAACGTGAAAATGGTTTTAAACTGCTGACTTACCTCACCCATTGTCTCTGCGGTGATCAAAAACGGATAGGACCCCGCGTCCCAGGAACGCTCTATTCCTGGTCCTGAAGTCCCCGCAACATTATGTCTGTGTCCGATGATCAGAGTACAGGCCGAGAGCTGATAGCATGGATTTGGCGTTGCGTCATTTTCATCCCAGTCGGCAATCGTGAAAGTGTAGTCGTAGCAGGAGTTCGAGCCGCACGATTTGAGGGTGTCGATCCAACTCCAGATTGAGGCTGAAGCGGTGTGACAAAATGCCATGCCGAGGAACAGAAGAAGCGCAAAGAACATTTTTTTCATGGAGTATTCTCCTACTGATACTGAATTTTCAGCGTGGCTGACGCGCTAAACACGCCCGTTTCCACGGTTGATGCGCCATCTTTAATCGGCGCGGCCTGCAAGACAGGGACCTCCGGCCAGGTAAACGGCATCCAGGTATTTAGCGGCATCGATTCTCCGTTCATATACAATTTGATCCCCAGCCCTTCGCGGTCTGTGGCCAGATAGTCGTCGCTAAACGAGGCTGCCGCGCCTTCAAACTGCATCTCCAGATCGTTGGAGGTCAGATCTTCGCAGACCAGCGAATAGTCGATGGTTTTCATAAAGTTCTCACCGTCCAGCTGGCGCGCCTGCAGGTTGCTGCCAAAATCCACGTGGACGGTTTCACCGTTGTTGATTTCACACACTCCCTCCACGACCACGCCGGTGACGTTTACCGTCAGGGATGACCAGGCCACTGGATTGGCCAGCAACAAAGCGATAAGCAGAGCAAAACGTGAACTAGTCATAATTAAGCCTGAAGTGGATCAGCGCCTGCCATGCCCCGGCCACCAGCGGTGCAGAGGTACGTTCCGGCGTGAGATAATAAAAAAGCGTGTTGTCATCTGACTCCAGCAACAGCGGATGCCCCTCATCGTTAAGACGAACCGAACGGTGCAGTCTGTCGGTCAGGTGTAGCCCTAACCCGCTGGCCCCGGTCACGCGGACCAGGCCCGGATTAAACAACTCTCCCGGCGCAACAAAGCTGACCGTGACCGAAGGCTGATCCCGACTCCAGAGCAAATCGCCGCTCCACGCATCGCGTACTGAGGTGGGTGATGGCATACAATCCTCCAGATGGATCTCCACCCGCACCGGCGTACCCTGGTCGCCTGGCTTTTTAAGCGCACCCGTTGCCGTCGTCCCCATGTCCACCTCCTGCCACGCGGAGTCCATCTCCAGACGGCAGGCGCTTTCCGTCAGCGCACCGCGCACGTGCAGCAGCCCATAGTTGCCATCGACCAATTCGTCCGCGGCATTTAGCGATCCTGCCAGCAGCATCAGAACGAGCCCGCTCCCCTTTTTCCAGTACGCGATAGTCATGCCACTCTCCCGACGGTTATTTTTTCTTTTCCTGCGGAACGGCTTTGCACTCGTTGCCGCCACAGCTGAAGATCAGCTTTGCGCGGCCACCGAAGTCGTTGACGTAAGTCAGCACTGGTGCGCTGCCGAGCGCAGCAGCAGAAGGTGTCAGCACCAGCTGACCTTTCGGCTCAACCATAATCGGCTTGAAGCCTGCCGCCGCTTTGCCAGTGAGCGTCGAAGACGCATTCACCAGCGAGATGTAATACGGCGTCGGATTATTCACGCGGTATTTATCCCCTACCCGCGTCAGGGTCAGCTGTTCCTGAAACGGCGTGGAATAATCGGCACGCTGCACTTCAATAGCGGCCGGGCGATAAAAGAGCTTGATGCGGGTCTGGAGCGCCAGTTGCAGCGTATTAGGCTTGCTGCTTTTGGGCGGGATCTCGCGCAGATTGAAATAGAACAGCGACTCCCTGTCCTGTGGCAGGCGCTGGATCCCCGCGGTGGATTGCACCTTGATCTGACTCTGCTCGCCTGGTTCAATGCGCTGAACCGGCGGCAGCAGCACCAGCGGATCGGTGATTTTTTTACCCTGAGCATCTTCCACCCATCCCTGCGCCAGATACGGCAGTGTTTTATTTTCATTGGTCAGGCGCAGGCTGACGGATTTTGCCGCGCCGTCAAAAATCACCCGAGTTCTGTCCAGCGATATGGCGGCTGTCGCCACGCCTGAAACCATCAGTGCCAGGCCCGTCAGGGCGGAAATTCGCACAATTGTCATCTTGATTAACTCATCTCGTTGTTCAGGCCGGTTATTCCGGCGCACAGGTTAAAAGCAAATTCTCCAGCACGGCTGGCAGCACGGCCGGCAGGTTTACCACGCAGCGGGCTTGTCCATCCCATTTGACGGTCATTTTGCCGTTTGGCTGAATGCCGCTTAGCCAGACGCTTCCCTCGTCATTCACCACCCCCGTTTCCTGGTTTTTCTCGTTCATCACCGAGGCCCCAAATGGCGGGAAGCTCCCGTCAGCCTTGCGGATAAAGGCCATCGCTTTACCACCTGCAATCACGTCAAACTGGCGATAGCCGATCGCCCCTTCGGTGAGCGTGGCCTGTGAGACCGATCGGGTGACGTCAGCGTTTTCATCAAGCTTGTCAACGTCAATGCGGATCGGATTGCGGTAGTAGCTGTTCACATCGCCAATCACCGCCTTCCCGAATCGGTTGGTTTTCACCGAGGCGCCGAATCCCTTCACGGGCACGCCGTTGACGCCTGCGGTATCCACCAGTACGCGGCTGCCGCCCCGCGCGTTCGAGCGGTGCGCTGCGCCCCCTTCGGTGGTCAGGGTCAGACCGCCGGTCACATTCATGCCCAGCGCGGTATAACTGCCGGACTGATAGCTGGCGTTGGTCTGTACCTGCGCGCTATCGCCCTGCCAGGTGTAGTAGCCGTACGCCGTCGGGCCGCTGCGGGAAAGGCCGCTGCTAACCTGGAAGCTATTGTGTTCATCCACCCGGCCGTAATAGCTCACGCGATGTGTGTTATCGGTGCGGTTAATTGTGGCGCCATAGCTGAGCGAGGTGCCGTTACCTATCGGCAACGACACGGAAATGTATGCCCCGTCGTCTTTCAGGGAGTAGTACTCGCTGCGGTAGGCCGTAAGCGATACGCTCATGTTCTTGAACGGACCGAGCTCGACATAGCGCGACAGCGACAGGCTTACGCGGTCGTTATCCGCGCTGTTCCAGTAGGTCTGATGGCTGTAGTTGAGGTAAGCGCTCAGCCCGACATCACGGAAGCGTTTGTTAAACGACACCGTGTATTTTTCTTTCGGGCTGTGCGACGTGCCGCTGCCGTAGCGGGTATCGAGGTACTCCGACATACTCATAAAGTCGCGTTCGGAGAAACGATACCCGGCAAAGGTGACCTGGCTGTCGTACTCGTCGAAGGTTTTTGAGTAGCTCACCCGGTAAGAGGTACCGGACAGCGTTCCTTCAGAAGGCAATACCGCCCGCGACTGCGTTACGTCGAAGGCCAGCGCGCCGAGGATGAAGAGATCGCGCCCGATCCCCACCGACAGGGCATTATAGTCACCGCCGATCACCGAGCCGCCGTACAGCGTCCAGCCGTTGGCCACGCCCCAGGAGATTTCTCCCGAGGTGAACATCGGCCCGATCATGCTGTGCCCCCACTCGGAGGGTTTACCCGCTGCAAGCTTGTAGCGCACCGCACCCGGGCGCGTCAGGTAGGGAACCGAAGCCGTCGTGACCTGAAAGACCTGCACGCTGCCGTCCAGCTCTTCCACCCTTACGTCGAGCGTGCCAGAGATGGCATCATTCAGTTCCTGAATACGAAATGCCCCGGCGGCCACCTGCGTTTCGTGTATTACGCGTCCCTGCTGGCTGATGGTCACTTTACCGCCTGAACGGGAGATCCCCGTCACTTCTGGCGCGTAGCCACGCAGGCTCGGCGGCAACATGCTGAGATCGGAATTCAGGCTAACGCCGCTAAAGCGGAAGGTATCGAAGATATCGGAGCTGAGGTAATCTTCCCCCACCGTCAGCTTCGCTTTCAGTGAAGGAATGGCGCGGTAGAGGTAGTAACGGCTAAAGGCGAAATCCTTGTCCGTTTTCCCGTCACGCTTGTACCAGCTGGTCTGCCAGTCGGCGCGGGCACGCCATGGTCCCAGGTTGGCCCCCAGGACCCCATTCCCGCTGATATTTTGGCTGTCTGAACCGGTTTTATTCTGCTGCGCCTGAACATTGAGGTTGTAGTCGGCAATCACACCAGGGATACCCTCATCCCAGCGCGAAGGCGGATCCCAGTTTGGCGCAGTGTACTCCAGCCACGCCTGTGGGATCGCCAGATAAAGCGTGTCCTTTGCAAGGTCGACGCGCATATCCAGCCCTTCGAGACTGGCTTTGTCCAGACACTCACCGTCGCGCAGCCAGCGAAGATCGTCCATGACGCTGGCCTTCAGGTTGAAGCGAGAGAGCTGCTCTGGCGTAAGGCAAATCAGGCTGTCCCGGCCGTTTTCACCCTCGGGATAGACCACAATTCGCTCTTCGCGCAGGATGTCTTTGTTCACCATGATGCTGAAGGTGTAGTCGCCGGGCATGACGTAGCCTCGACGCGAAAAGTGGCTAAGATCGATATTGCTCTTGTCCTGCGTGTCCAGCACGTCGGTATTGAACTGAATATCATCGTCGGCCCAGCTTTTCGCCACCGGCACGATTAAAGCCAAAATCAGCACGCTGAGCGTTGAGCGTCGGAATGTCCGTATCGTTTTTTTCATCTCAGTAGTAATCCATTCTGAAGCGGATCAGAGACTGGTAATCCCCGGCTTTAAGCGGCTGTCCGTTGCTGACAAGCTGAAGCGAATAATTCAGGTTCATACTGCCCGCCGTAACCTCTCTGGCGGGAAACGCCACACCAGGCGCGGCGATATTGCCGTCAATATCGCGGATCGCCAGTTCAATGCCCTGCGCGTCTCCATGTACTGAAAATCGCTCTGTGCCGATCATGGGCTCGAACGTTATCTGGTAGTACTCGGAGTCATATTTGCTGTTCCCGGGTGTTGGCAGCATCAGGCAATTAATTAAGCGAACGGTGAAGGCACGGGTGGGGCCGTAACCTTTAGTCGCAATTTCCGACACGGGTGTATCGCCCATATCAATCGTTTGATCACGGCTATCGAGATCAATTGCACAGGGTGTGTAGAGCACCGCCCCCTGAATCAGGACGGCACCCTCCCCCAGGTTTGCAGCGAATAAAGGCAGGCAATAACCAGACAGGAGAAAAGGGAGTGTTTTAACTAATTTTGTTGTATTCGAAAATATATAACCCATAGCAAACCCTTTTCACTTATTCAGTCGGTATCGAATATCAGACGGCCTGCAAAGGCCGTCTGACGAATCATCGAAATAAGGTCAGGGCTTATTCGTAAGCCAGAGTCCAGTTAGTCACAGCGGTGAAATCACCTTCGGTTGGTGCTTCTCCACCGATGATGTATGCGGAATAGGTCAGAGTGTTGTCGCCATTAACCACGTTCTGTCCACTCGTGGCTTCACCCAGGGTGATAGTGTTGCTGTCGCCATCGGTCATCACGATGCCAACATCGGTTGCATTACCGGTTACGCCCAGTACTGCACCGTCAACGCTGGAATCCGCGCCGGAGAAGGTAGTGGTCACAGTGGTAGCGGTCTCAACAGAGCAGTTTTCCAGGTGAATGTAAAACGGAACCGGCGTAGAGGTACCGCCGTTCGCCACCGCGGAACTGGAAACCTGGCCGAGGCTAATGGTCTGATCTTCATCACCTGCCGCGATTGAACATGGCGCATCGATAACGGAACCGGTGAAGGTCACAACGCCGCTACCCTGGTCAGCCTGAGCACCGAAAGCAGCCATACCAGAAGCCAGAACCAGTGCAGTAAAGAGTTTGTTCATTTTCATAAATATCGTCCTGTAAATTAAGTGAATGACACACACATAAGATTTGTGATGGCTGAATTTGGGCAATAGACGCCCCGCCCGAAAATTGGGATTAATTAAATTATTCAGCAATCAAATAATCTCTTAAACATCATCATCAGCAAATTCAGTTGAACTTACGCATATCTCCCTGCGCTTCGCTGATGCAACAAATAATAACCCGACGATGAAAAAACAAAAGGCAAAATAAGCCATCAGATCAAAAACAAAAGACATTCTTAAATAAGAGATTTAATTAGAATAATAAAGATGAATTACACATCAATTAGTTTTTTATACTAAAATAAATAATAATGATAGATTATCATTCTAAAGCTTAATCTTTTAACCCACACCAACAGTCATAAACACGAGATTATCAAAGTAGATTTGTTGCTGGAGTGTGAAAATTAATTACATAAACTCAAAAAGTATCTGTGTCAGGAGACAATATCATTCGCACGCGAACAGAAATTATCTAGTTGGGATAGGCATCTGAATTGGTCAGAAAGAAATAATGGGAAGGGTATAAAGAGAATTATTCCCGGCCTGCATAACTGCTGACCGGGAATCAGGATTATCGCTGCGCGTTAAGCTCAGCAATATCTTTCGGCGTGGTGCGACAGCATCCACCGATTAATCTGGCACCGGCCTCCAGCCACTGGGGCAAATACCCCGCCAGCGTCTCGCACGCTTCACCGTGATGGTGCCAGGTTTTGGTCACCGCATCATAATGCTCGCCCGAGTTCGGATAGACCACCAGCGGCAGTGCCGTCAGGCTGTGCAGGTGTTTCAGCGCCGCGGTGGTGTTTTCCAGCGCGATACAGTTGATGCCCAGCGCCACGACCTGCGAATTATCTTTCAGGGCCGCGACAACTTCCAGCAGCGGTGTCCCGTCGCTCAGGTGCTCGCTGTCGCGCAGGGTAAACGAGAACCATGCCCGGGCGCGGGGATACTCAGCCACAAGTGCTGCCAGCGCCTTGATCTCCTCAAAGGAGGGTAGCGTTTCGCAAGCCAGCAGATCCGCCCCCGCATCCAGCAACGCCTCAATGCGCGGACGATGAAACGCGGTAAACTCTTCGGCGCGACGCACATAATCTCCGCGATACTCAGAGCCATCCGCCAGATAGGCGCCATACGGCCCAACGGACCCCGCCACCAGCAGCGTGCCCGCATGCGGATTTTCCGCCAGATACGCTTCACGCGCCTTACGCGCCAGCTCCACGCTTTTGCCGATCAACGCGCGGGACTGCGCCTCATCCAGACCGCGCGCCGCAAAGCCCGCAGGCGTGGCCTGATAGCTGGCGGTGATCGCCACCTGCGCACCCGCGCGGTAGTAGTCGAGGTGGACTTCACGGATAAGCTCCGGGTTTTCCATCAATACTTTGGCAGACCAGAGGTTGTCTGCAAGGTTGCACCCGCGCGCTTCCAGTTCAGTTGCCATTGCGCCATCCAGCACCACAAACGGCTGCTTTTCAAGGAGGGCGGTAAGCGGATTATTCTGCGACATGTTCAGGCTCCTGCGATGTCAGGTTTCGGGTCAGGTAGTAGGCACCATAACACAGGGCGACGAACGGCAGGCCACAATAAAGGGCAATGCGCTGGCTCGGATCAAACCACAGGCCGATACATGCCACCACGCAGAGGATAAACCCGAGCACCGGCACCAGCGGATACCACGGCGCGCGATAGTGCAGAGCAGACAGCGGCTGTCCGGACTGCAGATGACGACGACGGAAGACAAAGTGCGACGCGCAGATGCTGATCCACACCGCCACCACCGCAAAACCGGAAATGGCCGACAGCGCCACAAACACCGTGTCCGGCGCAACCACGCTTGAGAAGAGCGCCAGCACGCCACCGAGCATGGAAACGGAGAGCGCCGTCAGCGGCACGCCGTTTTTATTGACGCGGGCAAAGCAGCGCGGCAGCGTTTTCTCGTTAGAAAGCGACCACAGCATGCGCCCTGAGGCGTACAAGCCGGAGTTTGCCGCCGAGAGGATCGCGGTCAAAATCACAAAGTTAAAGATATCTGCCGCATACGGGATCCCGACTTTTTCAAACACCAGCACAAACGGGCTCTTTTCCACCCCGGCCTGCTGCATCGGGATCAGCGCCGCCAGCACAAACACGGTGCCGATAAAGAAGATGATCAGTCGGGCAATGGTCGCGCGGATCGCCACCGGAATAACCTTATGCGGGTTTTCCGTTTCGCCCGCCGCAATGCCGATAAGCTCGGTGCCGGAGAAGGCAAAGTTCACCGCCACCATGGTCATCAGGATCGGCAGGCCGCCATGCGGGAACCAGCCTTCAGCGGTAATGTTGCTCAGACCCGGCGCAGGCGAACCGTCCTGCATTGGAATAAAGCCAAAGATCGCCGCGCCGCCAAGAATAATAAAGGCGATGATGGTGATAACTTTCACCAGCGAGAACCAGAATTCGCCCTCGGCAAAGAAACGCGTGGAGATAACGTTAAGGCCAAAAATTACCACGCAGAAGACCACGCACCATACCCAGACGGGCACCTGTGGGAACCAGTACTGCATACAAAACCCGGCGGCGGTAAAGCTCGACCCTAGCGCCACCGTCCAGGTGAGCCAGTACAGCCACGCCACGGTATAGCCCGTCGCCGGGCCGAGGTAACGAGCGGCATAGACGTGAAACGCGCCGGTTTCCGGCATCGCCACCGACAGTTCGCCCAGACACTGCATCACCAGCCAGACTACCAGTGCGCCAATGAGATAGGCCAGCAGCGTGCCTGCGGCCCCGGTTGTCGAAATGATATAACCGGTATTAAAGAATAACCCTGTGCCAATCACGCCACCCAGCGAGAGCATAATCAGGTGGCGTGTTTTCATGGTGCGCTTTAGCTGCCCATTTTCTTGTTGTGTTTGCATATTACCTTCTATACGTATGGACATCTAAACATCCAAAGAAGGTGTGTTATACCGCGATTAACATAAAAAAGCTAGACGACCAGACGCAACCGGGCGCGTCGCGCACTGAGTCGGGGATGGGTTGTGAGGATCACATACAGAATCGGACGCCAGGCCATAAGCACCTCCGCAAGCAGATACTTACAGCATGGCGCGGACGGCTGTGATTCTGGCTCAGACAAAAGTCGTATCTGTCCGCTACCAGCTAAACCCTCTGCATGCTTCGCGCAGGCGAATCAAAAACTGACGCGCGTTGGTGGTCATCGCCGACTTTTGCGACCACACCGCGCAATACTGCGCCGACGGCAGTTGGGTGATGGGCAACGCCACCAGCTTGTCATCAAGCTGCAGCGGCTGACACATTGCCCGCGCGACCACCGTCAGATAGTCCGCGTTAAGCACCATATTCAGCCCCGTGATGACGGAATCGGTGCGCAGCGGGGTGATATCCACCTGTCGATAAAAATGGCTGAGCTCATTTTGTAGCTGCTGGTAGTAGCCCATGGATGACTCCGGCAGCAGCCATTTGGCCTGACGCAGCGCCATCAGATCGCGGGCTTCTGCCAGTGGGTGCCCCTTGCGTGCGATGATGCAAAATGGCGAGGTAAACAGCGGTTCGATCATCACCCCTTCCGGCGGCGCCATCGGATCCACAGAGCCGATAGCCATATCTATTTCACCGTTTCGTACGCCAGGCAGGAGCGAGGAGAGCTGCCCCTCCTTCACCGTCAGCAAGACCTGGGGCAGCGTTTTCTTGAACGCCTCGGCCACATCGGGAAAGACGGTCAGCGCAATAAGCGAAGAGAACCCCACCGTCAGACGCCCGTGAGTAAAATGGTTAATCTGCTCCACTTCATCCGCCGCACGCCGCAGCTCTTCAAGCACCCACTCCGCCCGTTGGGAAAACGCCATTCCCGCCTCGGTAAGGGCAATCCCCTCTTTGCTGCGCAATAAAAGTTGGGTGCCTAAAGTTTGCTCAAGCTCACGCAATGTACGGCTCAATCCGGGCTGCGAAACGCCCAGTTCCCGTGCGGCCGAACGGATACTGCCGCTGCGCGCCACCTGACGAAAGGCCTGAAGATGGCCGAGTTTTGGCAGATATTTCATCGCTCGCCCTATAACAAAAAAGCATCACCTATAGCAAAATTATATCTTCCCGCCTGTCTGGTAAACCCCTAGATTCAGAGTGCACACAACAATTCTCATCACACTCTGACGTCAGGCGGAAAACACAATGAAAAGCCAGTCACAGATGATTTTTTTACTTTTTATCGGCTATGTCGTGGTCTACATCGATAAAACCGTAATGGGTTTTGCCCTGCTGCCGATCGAAAAAGAGTTCGGGCTTACCACCGCGCAGCTGGGCTATATCACCGGGATCTTCTTTCTCGCCTACTCTCTCTTTCAGGTGCCTGCTGGCTGGTTAAACGACCGAATCGGCTACAAAACCATGCTGATCCTTTCTCTGTGTGCGCTGGGGGTCTTCGCCCTCTGCTTTGGCGCGCTGGGTATGAGCGTTGGCCTGCTGCTGGTGTTTCGCTTTCTCTCCGGCGTGGGGCATTCCGGCTATCCCTGCTCCTGCGCGAAAGCGGTGGTCAGCAATTTTACGCTGGAAAAACGCACCTTCGCCCAGTCGGTCCTGCTCTCCTCCGCCGGGCTGGCGATGACCGTCGGGCCGATTGTGGCCGTCTCGGCGCTGGAACACCTGGGCTGGCACGCCTCCTTTGTGGCATTAGGGATCGTTGCCTGCGCCATCGCCCTGCTGATCGCCTTGCGCGTGCCGTATCAGAAACCCGCGCCACGCCAGGCCGCGCACGGGCAACACGAGGCGCTGTGGCGTAACCCTACGGTGCTGCTGCTGTTTTTCTCGGTGTTTTGCATCAATATCCCAAGCTATGGCCTCTTGGCCTGGCTGCCTAAATTCTTTGTCCAGAGCATGGGCATGCCGATTGAGGTGTCCGGTTATATCGTGGCGGCTGGCGGCGCGGGGATCTGGCTTTCGTCGTTGTGCACCGGCTGGCTGGTCGGAAAATACTTCCACCACCGCGAGCCACAGGTGATTTTGATCTGCGCACTGGTGAGCGCTGCTGCCATTCTCGGCATCTTCCACACCGCCACGGCGGTGAGTGCCAGCATCCTGCTGTTTGTGGGGGAGATCTTCCTGATGGCCACCTTTGTGACCGCGTTTACCCTGCCAATGAAACGCCTGCCGGAGAACATCATGGGCTCGGCCATCGGGCTGATAAACACCGGAGGGACGCTGGGGGGCTTCGTTTCACCGGTTGTTATTGGCTATCTCGTTGGAAAAAGCCACAGTTATGAAAGCGCATTTATTTTCTTGTCACTGGCAATGGTGTGCGCGGGCGTGGCGATAGTGCCATTGATAAAAAAACCTGCGCCCTCACTGCCGGTGACTGACTGAAGGAGACTGTCATGAAAAGTAGCACTGAAAACCTTATCCGCGACGTTCACGACGAGGTGATCCGCTGGCGCAGGCATATTCATGCCAACCCGGATCTCTCATTTCAGGAAAAGCCGACCGCAGATTTTATCTCCCGTGAACTGGCTAATCTGCCGGAGCTGACGATTAGCCGCCCGCTGGAGAACAGCGTGGTGGCGGTATTACAGGGTGAAAAACCCGGCCCGATGTGGGCACTGCGTGCTGATATCGACGCCCTGCCGCTGCAGGAAGAGAGCGGTGAAGCATTCAGCTCAACCAAACCCGGCGTAATGCACGCCTGCGGTCACGATGCCCACACCGCCATGCTGATGGGCGCGGCGAAAGTGCTTTGCCACCTGCGCAGCCAGCTGTGCGGCAGCATCAAGTTTATCTTCCAGCCTGCCGAAGAAGTGCCGCCGGGCGGCGCGCGCGAACTGGTGGAGAAAGGCGTGGTTGACGATGTCGAGAAGATCTTCGGTCTGCACGTTTTCCCGACCAGTCCTACCGGTAACATTACGCTGAAAGAAGGGGTCTATGTCGCCTCCAGCGATAATTTTGATATCACGATTTTCGGCCGGGGCGGACATGGCTCAATGCCGCAGTTCTGCATCGACCCGGTGGTAATCGGCGCTGAAGTTGTCACCGCGCTGCAAAACGTAGTGGCGCGTAATCTCGACCCGATTAACGCCCCGGTGCTGACCATCGCGACCTTCCAGGCCGGTGACAGCTATAACGTGATTCCGGACAGCGCCCGCCTGGCCGGAACGGTGCGTACTCATAATCAGCAGGTACGCGAGCAGGTACCGCAGCTGGTGCAGCGTATTGTCGAGGGCGTCGTCAGTGCCCACGGCGCGCGCTGTGAGATCCGCTGGCAGCAGGGTTACGCCGTTGGCAACAACCATGCCGACACCAATGCCATCGCCAAAGCGGCGATTGCAGCGCACTTCGAAGAAGGAACGCTGCAGCTTGCCGATCGGGCCCTGTTCGGAAGCGAGGATTTCTCCTCCTATCAGGAGAAAGTCCCGGGAACGTTTCTGTTCATCGGCTGCGGCAACGAGGAAAAAGGCGCGGTCTGGAACGTCCACAATCCACACTTTCGCATCGACGAAGCTGCGCTGGCGGTGGGCGTGAAAACGCACGTTGCGCTGGTGAGCCCGCTGTTTGAGGAGATTTGACCCCTCCCATCCTGACATTGCCCGGCGGCGCGTCGCCTGCGCCCCCCGGCGCAATGGTTGGTAAATCCGTCAATCAGTTCTATAGTCGTCACAGTTTCTTAGTAACCAGGACTGACTGATGCGCTTTAACGGACTGACCAAAGGTTTCTTTATCTTTATTCTCGCCCTCGTGACGTGGGCGTTTTTCGACGTGCTGTCGCCCTACTTCTCCGCCATTCTGTGGGCCGCCATTCTGACCGTTATCTTTAACCCGGTAAAAAACAAGCTGCGCGCCGCACTGGGAGATCGCAACGGGCTGGCCTCGCTGCTGACCATCGGCATTATCTGCCTGATTGTCTTTATCCCGTTGATGGTGATCTTCTCCTCGCTCGCCATAGAGCTGAACGTGGTGTACACCAAACTGCAGGAGAACAACACCCAGTTCCCGGAGGTGGTGGCGAGCATCTTTAACCATCTGCCGGACTGGGCCAGCGGTTTCCTCGCGGATCACAACCTGACCAACGCCGCGCAGATCCAGAAAAAACTCTCCGATGTCGCCCTGCAGGGCGGGCAGTATCTGGCGGGCAGCGCGTTTCTGATCGGCAAAGGGACGTTCGGCTTTGCCATTAGCTTCGGCATCATGCTGTATCTGCTGTTCTTCCTGTTGAAAGACGGGCCGTTCCTGGTGCGCCAGATCCTCGACTCCCTGCCTCTGTCCGATTTCGCCAAGCAGCACCTGTTCGCCAAGTTTGTCGGCGTCTCGCGGGCGACGGTAAAAGGCACGGCGGTTGTCGCGGTGGTTCAGGGCACGCTCGGCGGGATTGCGTTTGCCATTGCCGGTATCGACGGCAGCATCCTTTGGGGAGCGCTGATGGCCTTCCTCTCCCTGGTGCCTGCGGTGGGGTCGGCGATTGTCTGGGTTCCGGCCGCCATTTTCCTCTTCGCGACGCATCAGATCTGGCAGGGGTTGTTCATTGTCGGCTTCTTCGTGATTATCGTCGGGCTGGTGGACAATATCCTGCGCCCGCTGCTGGTAGGCAAAGACACCAAAATGCCGGACTACCTGATCCTGATCTCAACGCTTGGCGGCATGGAGCTGTACGGCATTAACGGCTTCGTGATTGGCCCGCTGATTGCCGCGCTGTTTATCGCCTGCTGGAACCTCTTCTCCGGTCGCGATCATGCGGGTAACGCCGAAGAGCTGGATGCCGCGTTTATTGAAGAAGGGAAAAATCCTCCAGATTTATAAACCGCTGACGATAACCTTCCCAACAGGCGGCGCTGTGCCGCCTTTTTTTTCGCCTTAAATCAAACGTTTTCTATAATTTGAAAGAACGCCATCCTTCTTTGGTCGTAAAAGGATCACCAGGTGCGAATCGCGACGATAACAAACTGGGCCTACGGTGCCACGGTCTGCCTGACCCTCGCTTCCGGCATCATCATGCTGATGGCGTCCAATGCTGACACCCTTGAGCGTCAGGCCGTTGAACAGCGGCAGAAATTTGATGCGCTCACGGAAGATATCGAAACCGATATCTGGGCGCAGTCTGATTTAGCCCGCCTGTACGTAATTAAAAAAGACCCGCAGATCCTCAGGGAATACAACCAGTCAGAGAACAAGCTGAAGAGTACCGAACTCCGGCTGGAAAAACTGCAGGATGTCGGCGCGTCAGATGATGAGCTGTCTCTGCTGCATGAAGGGATAAAAATCGTCGATGCGTTACAGGACGAGCAACAGGTCGCCCTCACCCACACGGCGCAGGGAGAAGATGCGCAGGCCATCGCCCTGCTCTACGGTGCGCCCTATGAACAGGAGCTGGAACGCGCCCAGAATCAGATCGATCACTTCCGCCAGATACTCGACAAGCGGGTGATCGCTTCCGTTCAGGAGGCAACCAAAAAATCGAAAACGCTGCGGACAGTCTCTGAAATGATGGTTGGCCTGACCGCCCTGCTGTTCCTGTTTGTGCTTGGTTTTATCTTAAAACGGCGCGTACTGCGCCCGGTGGTACGCCTGAGCGATGTGGTGCATCGCCTGGCGTCGCAGGACTATGCCGTAGAAACACCCAATTTCAACCAGATCGATGAGATTGGCGATATGGCGCAGGCGATTCGTATCTTTCGTGAAAATGGCCTTGCGCGGCAACGTCTGGAAAAAGAGCGCGACGCCGACTGGGCCATCCGAGAGCTGCTGGCGCGCATGACCCAGCGGCTGCAGGGGTGTGAGAACTTTGCGGACGTGATTAACGTAGCGGAGCTGTTCGCCCCCAATATCGCGCCGGGAATTGCCGGGCGGCTCTATATCCTCGACCGCGATCCGTGGCAGATGCGCTGCGTCGCGCAGTGGCTTTCGCCGCCAGGAGAGGATACGCCTTTCCATCCCGATGAGTGCTGGGCGGTCAGACGTGGGCAGAGCCATCCTCCGGTGAATGGCGAGCCGGATATCGCCTGCTACCATCTGCCGGCGTCGCACACGCATACGTCGCTCTGTGTTCCTATGATTGCCCAGGGCGAAGCCATTGGGTTGCTCTCCTTCCAGAACATCACTGCGGAAAATGCCCCTTCCCGCGCCTATCTGGAGCTGATGGCTGAAGCGCTCGGCCTGGCGCTGGCCAACCAACGTCTGCGCGATGCCCTGCTGGAAAAAGCCCTCTTCGATCCGCTCACCGGCTTGCGTAACCGTCATCATCTGGAAGATACCCTGCGCACCCAAATGGCGCAGGCGGTGCGCAATGAAGAGCCGGTAAGCTGCCTGATGATCGACATCGACCACTTCAAAAGCATCAATGACCGCTTTGGTCATGAAGCGGGCGATCAGGTCATCAAAAGCGTGGCCTCCATCGTACAACGCGCCGTACACGACAGCGGGCTGGCATTCCGCTATGGCGGCGAAGAGTTTCTGGTGCTGCTTTCCGGCGTTGATGAAGAGGCGGCGCAGGCGTGCGCCAAAGAGATTTATAACGGCGTGCATGAACTGTCGCTGCGCTATGGGCTTTCAGAGATTGGCCCGGTGGATGTGTCGATTGGCGTCGCCAGCTATCCGCAGCACGCTCAGAGCGATAACCTGCTGCGCGCTGCCGACGTGGCCTTATACCGGGCGAAAGAGCTGGGCCGTTCGCGTATTGTAAGCTTTGGGATGCTGGAGGCGGGCTAACGGTGATTTTCGCGCCCTGAGCTTCACCGATTCAGGCGCGCGTGATCGCCCAGAGCACCACAATCCCCAGCGCATTACTCCGCTTTTCCACGTACAGGGTAGAGTTGGAATAGACGTTACCCTTCGGGTTACAGATGCGGATCTCTTTTTTTAACTCCGGCTCGTAAACTTCTGCCCCCGAGCAGCTGTGGCGGGTACTGGATTCATACCGGTAAGGTTTGCTCCATGAGGAATAGTCTCCCTCCAGTAGCCAGGCCGTTGTAAAAATCACGAACATGGCAACCGGCAGGCTGCAAATGAAGAAGCCGAGGTATAGTTTTATCGCGCCAGCAACACGCTTGCCTTTCAGTCGTCCCTTTCTGATAAAAATAACCATCGGCACCAGCGCCAGCAGCAACGCCCCTCCGGCCAGATACTGCTCCCCGCGGATCGTAAGGTATGTCACGCGATAAACGTTAACTGACCAGACCACAAAACCAGATAGCAGTGCTATACCGCCCACGATGAGTGGGAGCCAAAAGGTATAAGTCTCTTTTTTCATGGTGGACATATCCTTGTCATTTTTGGTTGGTGAGAAGATCAATCATCGCCCGGGTGGCCGCCGACTGGCGTCGATGTGGCGCAAAGAGCACGGAGAACGGCCGCGACCGTCCACGCAGGTGTGGCAGCACCTCAACTAACTGACCGCGCTGTATCCTGTCGCGGACGATAAATTCATAGCTCTGGCAGATCCCCATCCCCTGCTCCGCCAGCGAAACCACGCCGAGTACATCTTCTGAGATTTCGATAGTTGAACCCGGCAGCCAGTCAATATCACGTTCCTCATCACGAAACACCCAGGGGGCAATGCGCCCGGTACGCGGCATGATAAAGGGCAGGCAGGTGTGACGATGCAACTCCTCCAGCGTCTGCGGGCTCCCCATGCGGTGCAGGTAATCAGGCGATGCGACCAGCAGCAGCGCCGCGTCCTCCAGCTTGCGCGCAACTAACCCACTGTCGGGCAACTGCCCCAGGCGAATCGCCAGATCGAATCCCTCCGCAATCAAATCAACGTTGCGATTGGTGATGTTCAGCTCCACCTGAACGCGTGGGTAGTGTTGGGCAAAGCGCGCCAGCAGCGGCGGCAGACGGTAGTGCCCGTAGGTGGTTGGAACGCTCATTCGCACGCGACCGGTCAGATCGCCTTCCTGGCCCCGCCCCTCGCGTTCGGCGTCATCAAGCAGTGCAAACGCAGACCTCGCCTGTTCCAGATAAACGCGTCCGGCCTCCGTCAGCCCCACGCGGCGGGTCGTTCGCTGTAATAACTGCCGTCCAAGACGCGCTTCCAGGCGGGAAACCGCGCGACTCAGGACAGAGGGTGTGGTGGAAAGGACAACCGCTGCGGCAGTAAAAGAGCCGTGTTCAACGACAGTAATGAAGACTTCAACGTCTCCGAGATAATCGAATTTGCGGCTCATTTTGCTCTTTCAGGAACAAATGTTTTTCAATCTGGCTAATTTATCCCCTCCGGAGTGATGAGTAAAGTGAGCTGCATTCATCATCAGAGGGTAAACACTATGGATCTTCAACTCACCGGTAAGACCGCGCTGGTTACGGGCGCAACCGCAGGCATTGGTTTGGCCATCGCCCGCACGCTCGCTCAAGAAGGGGTTGCCGTCACCCTTACCGGACGCGACCCGGCAAAGCTGCAAAAAGCCGCGGCCACCATCACCGACGCGACGCCTGACGCACAGGTCTCCACCGTTGTCGTTGACCTCGGTACCATGAATGGAGCAGAAGCCCTGTTCGCCGCCTGCCCTGATACCGATATTCTGATTAATAACCTGGGGTTCTACGAAGCCAAAGCCTTCGCGGATATTAACGATGAAGACTGGCTGCGCATGTTCAACACCAATGTGATGTCCGGCGTCCGCCTCTCA
Organism: Enterobacter cloacae subsp. cloacae ATCC 13047; assembly: GCF_000025565.1. Classification (NCBI taxonomy): domain Bacteria; kingdom Pseudomonadati; phylum Pseudomonadota; class Gammaproteobacteria; order Enterobacterales; family Enterobacteriaceae; genus Enterobacter; species Enterobacter cloacae. The sequence continues at coordinate 1,126,924 of NC_014121.1, read as the reverse complement.
CGCCACTACTTCCCGCGCATGCTGGAGCGGAACTGGGGACGGGTAATTTTTATATCCAGCGAAGTGGGCGCCTTTACGCCGCCAGACATGGTGCATTACGGCGTCAGCAAATCAGCGCAGCTTGCTGTTTCGCGCGGTATGGCCGAACTGACCCGGGGAACCGGCGTGACGGTTAACAGCGTGCTGCCGTCGGCGACGCGCTCGGACGGCATTATTGAGTACCTTCGCCAGACCGCGCCTGCACCGGATATGACCGATCGGGAGATCGAAGCGCATTTCTTCCAGACCTACCGCCCCAGCTCGTTGATAGCCAGAATGATTGAGGCAGACGAGATCGCGGCGATGGTCGCTCTGTTAGCCAGCCCACTGGGCGCGGCATCCAACGGGGCGGCTGTACGCGTCGAGGGCGGCACGTTCCGTTCCATCCTTTAATGCTGAACTCACCGGAGCCTTTTCATGTTCATTCGCACCCGTAGTCTGTCCGCCATTGCGCTGGCGGCGCTGATCGCTTTCCCGAGTCTCGCCAGTGCGGCGACGCTCCAGCCCCTTGAACGCTGGCGCAGCTATGCTGGCGTGAGCTGGGATACCCCGCAGAATGGGCAAACGCCGACGCGGTTTTCCGGCTCGGTTAACGCGCCCATTGCCGGTATCCATTTTGATGCAAAGGGCCGGACCTTTGTCAGTACGCCCCGGCTGGTTTCTGCCGCCGCCCCCGCCACGCTGAGCATTCTGGATACGACTGTTCAGTCCGGCCCTGCCCGCCTGACGGCGTTTCCGTCACGCGAGGGGAACGCGGTAAACACCGATCCCGCGCAGAACCTGCGCAACGTGCTTGGCTTTTATATTGATCGTCAAAACGGCTGGCTATGGGCGCTGGACATGGGGTTTGTCGCAGGCGAAGCGGAGTCGCCCGTGGGCTCGCAGAAACTGGTCGTGCTGGATCTCAACACAGGCCGCACCCTTAAACGTATCGCCCTGGATGGCGTGGCGGACCGCAAAGCCAGCTTCCTGAACGATGTGGTTGTCGATGAGAAACGCCGTGTCGCCTATATCTCCGACAGCGGCTCGCGGAGCGCACCGGAAAACCGCGTGGGCCTTATCGTCGTAGATTTCACCACCGGCACGGCGCGACGCGTGCTCGACCGTCACCCTGCGCTACAGATTGAGCCAGGCGTCAACGTGGTTTCACACGGTGCGGAGGTCTGGCCGGGTAAACCCTTATTAATTGGCATCAACGGTATTGCGCTCTCCCCGGATGCGGGCACGCTGTACTGGACGGTCACAACGGGAACCCATGCCTGGGCAGTGCCCACGGCATTGCTGAGACAGGCAGGATCAACCGATGCGCAGATTGCCGCCAGTATCCAGGATCTCGGCGTGGTGGGCGGTAACACCGACGGTCTTGTAACCGATGCAAAGGGCAACCTCTATATCACGGATGTCACCCGCAACGGAATTGTCCGGTTTGATCCGAAGCACCGCGCTATGTCGCTTATCGCCGCCAGCGAAGACGTTTACTGGCCAGACACACCGGCAATCCGTCCGGACGGAGATTTGATCTTTACCTCGAGTCGCCTCAATGACCACTTCGCGGGAGCCGTTAAACCCGGAGAGGAACGCTATGATTTGTGGCGTTTGCCTCTCGGTGCATCACATAATACGGGCGAATAATAAAATACCCGTGGCTGGATAATCGCGAACGATTATTGATGCGGGTCAAAGGAATGTGGCTGATTGACTAAAGAACAAGGTCAGGGAGTCGATATTTATCTGGGTAGCTGTCAGCCTGTGTCTGCAGGCTGACAACTCTGCCGGGCAAGATAAACGGCCCTTTTCGGCTCAGGATCATCCACGCAGCCACCTAAATAAAATTATCTCATGGAGAGAAAATGAAAGTTCGTCTTCTAGCGATTGTATCTGCATCCTTAATTCTTGCGGGCTGTGCTGGCTCGGTAAAACCCGACACCGTGAAAGCGGCAAATGGCAGCGCAATTGATATTTATAGCGTATCAGCACTGCCGGAACTGAATGACAACCGTATCGCCGACAACACGCTGCGCGAAGTGACCCCGACGCATGCCGCAGCCGGTATGGGGCTTGCCGTTCTCGGCGCGTTAACAGGTAACATTAACTCCGGTGACTTTGATAAAGAGAACTATAAAGGGACAGCGATCGAAACCCTGCAAAACCCGACGAACAGCTGGTTTGTTCCTAAAGCGAAACAAAATATCAGCAAGTGGCTGAACGAAAAAGGCAATGGCCACGTTTACAAGCAGCCGCTCTATATTGGTAAAGCAACCTGGGCGCTGATCTATAAAGACGCCACCGCGACCACACCTCTCTATCAGCTGAAATATAAAGTCCTGTTCTATAAACGCCCGGAAAGCGGAAATATGTTCTCTGCATTTACGGTAGCGGAATGCGCCCCTACGCCAGTTGAAGCGCCACTGAGCGAGTGGAGTGCAAATAATTACCAAAAAGTGACCACTCAAACCGAAAGCTATATGAAAAGCTGCCTGCTTGAGCTGGACAACCAGCTGCCGCGTTTGCTGAAGCTGTGATGTGATGTACGGCCCGCTTCGTGCGGGCTTGTGTGGGAGTACGCTCATCCTGAAATACCATGGGGTTTCAGGATAAAAAAGATAGATAGCCGGACCACAGGCTTACCTTTTCACTTCCAGCCTGCCGGGAATACAACATTCTGGCGCCGCCCCCTACCCTTCTGGATCACACTTTTTATCCCTGGCTATTCACTTACCAAAAAGCGGTGTTATCATTCGCCTCGTAAATACCTTTCAACTCTACCCGAGGCTTTGATGCTGGAGAATGTAATCATCTGATAATCAGCACCCCGACCTTTCAGGCCGGACTGATTATCAATGCGCTGAAATCGAATGCGGACACCGCTGTGTGTTTGCACGTTTTGCACATGATGATTAAACAGGTTTTCCAGTATGAATTTATCCCGTCAGGAACAACGTACCTTACACGTTCTCGCTAAAGGTGGACGTATTGTGCACGTCCGCGATGCATCTGGCCGCGTCACTTCTGTTGAATGCTACAGCCGGGAAGGGCTTCTGCTCACCGACTGCACACTCGCCGTCTTTAAAAAACTCAAAACCAAAAAGCTGATCAAATCCGTCAACGGTCAGCCCTACCGCATCAATACCACCGGGCTGAACAACGTTCGCGCCCAGCCTGATAATCGATAAGGAGAGGATTATGGATATCCCACGTATTTTTACTATCAGCGAAAGTGAACACCGCATTCACAACCCCTTCACGCCAGAGAAGTACGCCACGCTGGGCCGCGTGTTACGCATGAAGCCAGGCGCGCGCATTCTCGATCTCGGCAGCGGCTCGGGAGAGATGCTGTGTACCTGGGCACGTGACTACGGCATTACCGGTACCGGCATCGACATGAGCCCGCTCTTCACCGCGCAGGCAAAGCTGCGCGCGGAAGAGCTTGGCGTCAGTGAACGCGTTCATTTTATTCATAACGACGCGGCGGGCTACGTGACGGATGAAAAATGCGACGTGGCGGCCTGCGTAGGTGCAACCTGGATTGCGGGCGGCGTCGCCGGGACGCTCGAACTGCTGGCAAAGAGCCTTAAGCCAGGCGGACTGGTGCTTATCGGCGAACCGTACTGGCGTCAGGTGCCTGCAACGGAAGAGATTGCCCAGGCCTGTGGCGCCTCGTCGGTGGCCGATTTCCTCACCCTGCCCGACCTTGTCGCCTCTTTCGATGAACAGGGCTATGACCTGGTCGAAATGGTACTGGCAGACCAGGAAGGCTGGGATCGGTATGAAGCGGCTAAATGGCTGACCATGCGCCGCTGGCTGGAGGAGAACCCTGACGATGACTTTGCGCATGAGGTTCGGGCAGAGCTGACGAATGCGCCTAAACGCCATGTGACGTATACGCGGGAATACTTTGGCTGGGGCGTGTTTGCCTTAATCGCGCGATAAAAAGGAGCAGGCGATATAACCCAAAGGTTATATCGCCTTTTTGCAGGGTGCGCACAATATAATGCCTGTCGTACTTAATTATCGTTAATTGTTCCCTTTATTTGTCATCGTAATTACAGGTGGTTATTCTTTTACTGGCGTGAGATGAATACCAGGGGATCGTCTATTGAGAAAAACCGATGAGGAGAATATATTGCCCATAAAACAGCCAGGCACATTAATGAAGGAAGCATGATGGATATTGCGCTGCTTAACAGGGGATGGAATAGAACCTGGTCAGATACGATGGTGAATCTGGAAGCCCGAAAGGTCATCGAAACTGCAAATCGACTGTCATCTTACTATTTACAAGATGGTCTAACACGTATCAAGTTTGTTGAGGAAATAAAACAGGTCGTAGAAAAAGAGTTCGCGACAGCACGGCGGGCGAAAACCGATGAAGAATGCATTGAATGCCTCAAAAATCTGCGTGCTGAAAAAGAGAATCTTCTTGAGCAAGAGCGCTTGTTAAGGACGAGGTCTGCTCAGCTTTATGCGAAGGTCGAGTTTGTCAGGGAAAATAATAAAATTGTTGGGTATGTGATTTCGGCAGTAAATATTGTGATATCCGGAGTGACCGCATTTGGTGGGGCAATGCTCATGTTTACCGGGACACCTATTGGTATTCTTGCAGGTGCAATTCTTGTTATAGATGGTATGAATGGAATATCAAAAGAGTTTATTAATTTTAAAAGAGACAGCAATGCAAAGTCAGAGGGAATAGCTGCTGATCAATCAATGGAAATAGCAAAATTCATGGGATTTAAGCCTGAAACTGGACTCGCTGTTTACAAATCTTTTTCTTTAAGCGCAAGCGGTTACACCATCTTTGGCTTGTCGAGGAAAGCTGAAGCGTGGAGGCTTTTCCGTTATATACCAAGCGACTACTATCGGAAAGTGACAACTATGAGCACTCCAAAGCTCACAATGAAAATCGTGGGATATGGTTTGAAGGCCAAGGTCATCTTTGATCTGATGAGTATTGATTAACTTTTTTCAGACCTGACATGCCGCCATGATTTGTAGGAAATGATTGGTGGCTGAGCAAAACCACATATCAAGAAAACAATCAGTATTGAAATCCCTCCTGAGAAAACATACCAATGATCATCCTGTTTTGAAAAAACGAGATAGATGAAAAAAAGTATGCCACAAGAGAAAATCCATAGTAGAGTTTTAAATCTTCTTGCTAAATCGTGGACTACCTCATCAAGATCCCCGCCATAATTCGCGATATTATTATTCAACTTTTGTATTTCTTTGCGAGTAAATCCAGAATGCAACAAAGAGTCTTCTGTGATCTTCATCCTTCTCTCCTCTGTTCATGCAATGTCCGTTTCGAGGGATGAGTATACTGATGTACTTTATCGCAATCCAGCCGAAAGTTTGCGGCGGGGTCTATGCCTTTTAGTTATCCTCTGGTGGGCTCAAGGCGTTGCGACTATTCAATGTTTCTCGAGCGTATGCGGTTTGTCTAAGAAACTGATTTCGGATAATAGCATCCATAAAGCTTTATTAATGGTACAAGCAACAACCTTGCCGGCATAACCTGCGAAAGAGTCGAGGCCGTGTCATGTTCAATGCTGGAGTGGCTATAGAAACTATCACCCATTTCTTCGGACAGAGAGATCCACGCTCTACTATGTATTACATCGGGTATGGTCAGGACGTGCAGGACGATTTAACAGACGAGTTTTCTTTGGAATAGTGGCGGATTGTACTTATTCTAAAATAGACCAAAGGTTGAAAGTAACGTATCAACCGGATCTAATTTTCAAAAATAATTTCCATTTACTGCGCAGTTTATTCTCGTCTAACTTCACAGTATGTGCCTCTATTCTTTTACCCTCAAACATATGGGCATATATACATTCAACATTGAAATGTACGGTTAGAGTATCTGGATTTATACCAAGTTGGCCGTTATCGAACATTCGATGACAATCCGAGGTAAGTAGGATGCCGTTACTGGTATCCATATTATGCGAGGAACAATAATTCTCTAAATGACAGGCTTGAAGCAAAGATTGAATTGATTGCCCAGTTACAGCACACCTACCTTTGAAGTTGGTCTCAACTCTCCTTCGAAAACTTTGTTGGTCACTAATTCTTCTTAACTGCAAGGTACGCTGAACATTACTCGAAATTAATTTAAGATCCACTAATTCAGGGTAGGAATTACTTTTTTCATTTTTCTTTCTTACCGCACCAGAATCTTTTTTACCAAGAGAAATTTTATAGCCTACTGTGATAAAATCATATAATACCCTTTCAGATCGCCCTTGTTCCTTGGCTATTTCACGCGCATCCGCTTCAGTCTTACCTCTTAATGAAATTAAGTAAGCGAGCGTGTTAAAATATGTATACTTACCTGATTCAACTTTACTGTCATAATATTTTGAAGATAGTTCACGGCTTTTTGCGATCTTGTACGCTTGCGTGACAGGGATAATCCTTATCAACTGGCTGTACAGTTCGCTATTAAAATAAAATTCCGGCACTTCAATTTTGGTTGTTGAATTGGTATCTAATTTTGTAATCACCTTTGCAGGTGATCTCTTCCTCGTATCAGTTCTTTCTTCTTGAATAATTTTAGTATGCGTAACGCGAGAAATTAAAGCCATTCTCTCCAACTCAGCCTGAGCTTCTTTGGCAATTAACTCTTTACGCAACCTTTCACGCTCCAAAGTCTTCTCATTCAATGGCAGGAAACTACGATTTTCATGGCTGATGGTAAACTGATTCGGTGGGATAGTTTTCTTGAAAGATCTAACCTGAATAGATTTTCTATAATTTTCGCGTGCAACTCTCCTCTCCTGCTTAAATATTGAGCAAGGCTCCTTTAGAGTTTGTGCAGGCGTATCCTTAGTTCTATTCCTGATCTCATAATTTATTGATTTAATGATTTCTGAAACTTCTTTCTTCTTCTCGTTAGATGTTACCGGATCGTTTATTTTTTCAGAGTATTCATTTTTTATCCTGATCAATTCAGTTAGAGACATTTCTTGTGCATGAAGTTTTCTTTTGGTTTGTTTTTGCTGTTCTCCAACACTTGATGTAACAAGTTTGGTGATAGCGCTTTCAGGCTCGCTATTTTTTGCAGCATTCAACAAAGCATCAGCAAGAATACTATTCTTCATTAGCCGTTACCCTTCCTTGAAATCTAACATACAAATCTCTACTAGAGCTTCGCCCATCACGTATCTCCACCACCCCTATCGGATTAATCTTAGGTTAACCAAGGTGCCTACAATGCGCAACCAACAGATTTTGGACAATACAAGCCATTTAGCGGCGTGATCGGTAGTTTAAAACATGGTGTTAGCCGCTCGCGCCAACTTAATTTCCTCACGCTCTTCCTGCTTCTTAGCAAGCGATGCTTTCCCCTCCGGCGTAGCCAGGAATTTACGAGCGTGTATTTTTCGATTGTTGCGCTTCGTGGCTGCTTTTTGGTTAGCTTTTGACATGATATCCCCTCCGCTGAATCTGCCAGCGCTCAACGTACAGCAGAGAGACAGTACAACGAAAGTTACAATGGTGCAGATAATAGATGACCATTACGTGCCGTGTTGGGCACATAAGAAAAGGCAGCGCGTAGCGCTTCCGCAGGGTGTAATCCCTTCGCAGGGAGGATAAAGCCTTAGCACGTTCTCTTATCAGGTGATCGTTATACTCCGGTGATCGAAACCGTGGCAGAGCCGGATTCTTTCCCGATCCGGTTAGCTTCCCACATTACGCCTGTTTATTCTCTGCAACGTCATCTCGACGTGTAGCATCATTGAGCGCCGCACGAAGCGCGGAACGTATCGCTAAGGGTTCAAGTGATGTGTTTAGAGAGTCCGGCAACTCTTTCAGCTTCAAGGGATGGCAAAATTTCTAATGCTGTTCGGGCTTGAGCCTGGTAACTACCCGTCAGTACGTTGCTCAATCCTTGAGCCGATACAACGCAAAGGCGTTTACCAAGTGTTATCAAGGATGATAATGAAAGATACAATCCTTTAGGTTTTTGACGCTAACTGATTGATTTTGTTAGATGGTGCCGATAATAGGAATAAAACGACCAAGCAATGCATTGTTTTATAATGAAAAATAAAATAAGCATTCTGTACATGCCCCCAAAAATGCCCCAATTAGATTGGCTATCATTCCTCCAATGATGCGGTAATTATCCAATATGAACAATTACCGCAATTCAGGAACCTAGCCAATCAATGACATCCAGAGCTTGCGCAGGTGTGGGAACAACTGGTCATTTTTTGTCTGATACTCTTCTATAAGCATTAAGATGTCATCATCATCCAATGGCAGAATGTATCCACGATCGTCTTTGGCAGTGTCTTTGCAGCTTTGATATAGTTTTTCTTTATTTTCTATACTCCGACAAACCAATATTCCCACTTTTCCTCTACTAATCGAGAAGCGCCCGGATAACTGATCTAACTCTGGATTACCAACTTCTTTACCATAATTTTTACATTCTATGTATATCATTGAAGAGGGATAGTGCAAGCCAATCCACTTAAAAAAACCAAATGTGGCTTCATTGCAATATGAAATATCAATTCTCTTTCTTCCATCATGAATCTTATGCTGCTTTGTAGGATGACAAAAAGAAGGGTAAAATAAAATTGAAAATAACTTCTCTATCAGATCTTCATATTTAGTTGCATCATCCCTGCCTGGAACTATGGATTTTAACTCGTCAATAAATGGCTGAAAATCTACTTTAGGCGATTCATTTTCCATTTCCGCAAAATCAGAATGTGGTAATGGCTCAGAAGGCGCATCATTTTTCCTCACTCTATATTCATCAAGAACATGAGGGTACTTAAGGGTTTGCTCTACAATCGCGAGCTTGTCTTTCCCATATTTCTCCATCAGACTTTTTTTAGTAACCCTATGCTTACCGTTCTTCAACAACTGAATTAGTTCTGAGCCAGCTTTTAAATGTTGCTTTTGCATTTCAGGTAATAAAAAATGTCTATAGTATTCATCATGCTGATAAGTTATTTGATGTCTGACAATTATTTTCGGAACAAGAATCACTTTACCTTCATTAGTCATCGGCAACGAGACATATCCCTGCTCCCACTTCTCCTCTCTTGGATTCCAGATAGGCCCAGATGGGACATTATCAGTTAACTTAATATCATAGTAATTACAAATATCTTGCGTGTATTTTATTAACGGGCCTCTTAATATATTTGAAACTGCATCTGAAATCATGTCAGTTCCAATGCCCTCAATTAATAAGGCAGTATCTTCTAAATCTTGTAACAGACCAGACTTCGCAGCCTTGCTCTTTGTCAAAGCTCCCCAAACAGTCTTTGCAGCGCCTTCACCAAAACCATGGCCTCTTGATTTCCCACTCGAGTATCCTAAATGATACTCATTCCTTTCGTTTAAACATGAAAGTAGATTTTGTGCTTTAACATCTTCACCATTTTTAATTAGTTTCAGAACTGTTTCAAAATAATTTTGAAGATGTGAAGACAATTCATTACCCCAAGGCGAGTTAAGTGACTTTATTGCCGCAGGATCTAAAAACACCTCAATATCTGTATCTAAAGGAACATCTACGAAATCTAATTCCGATTGATTCCTTTTAACTCCAAAAAATTCCGAAAAACGCATATGCATTCCTCTACAGTTTTAATAGTGTTTTATTAATAAACCATGACCTGATTCATTGGTCAACAAAAGTCGATTTTGGCCAAAATCGCACTACACCGCACCCGCCTGCGGTTTTCAGATCGCAAAAATTTTTCAGTTGGGATTTTTTACAAATGATAGCGCCAGACCGCGCCACAACTGGGGATTTACAACGAGCAGGGAACTGAAAAGAGTGAAAAGAATTTCAGCTTTTTTCAGTTTAGCTTTACTCCAACATCATAACCACTTGAATTAAGCTATTGATAGTAAAGAGATATAAAATTTTAGGTGAGATTTCTCATGATAACTGACGGCACACTTAAAAGTTAAGAAACTGATTCTTATAGACATTGTTCTTAAGCAACTGAAATTTAATGAACCGAAGCCGGGAAAATTTTAGTTTCTCCCGGCGAACCGTTCAGTGGCTCTCTTTGGCTGCCAACAGGAGTTCTAATGCTTTTTGTCGCTCGTCCGGTGGCAGGGCATCCATTAGCTCTTTAATCCGTCCCTGGCCGCTCAACGCGCTGGGACTAATCGTGTGTGAAAAGGAAACGTTCATCACAAACGTATGCCCACATTCTACATTTGAGCAATAACAGTACACATCTGATAATTTGGGGTGCTTTCGGTTTGTTTTCCTCACCGTTGCCGCAGACATACACTCCGGGCAGTAAATTTTCATCACTCGCATAACTAAACCTCTGTTGCCTGCCAGAAGAAGGGATTTTGGTTCCCTCCCTCTTGTTCTGAACGTGTAACACTGGTAACACGTGTAACATCGTTGATTTAATTGAAATTAATCTGTTACCAGTGAGCCAAATAAAGAGGTAACGCGTGGTAACACACTGATTTTTGTTACCACTGTTACCAGTGGATATTTCTGACTGGTAACAATGGCAAGCCTCGTCATTACTGCCTGTTACCTCTGTTACCAGTGTTACCTCATAAAAATAAGACTCACGCGATAACTATTCGGGATCGGTGCTACCCAATACTTGCGTATTAAACTGGTACACGCGCTTAAGCCCTATTTCTGGCAGGCGAACGCTGTTTTGTGTTCTCCCGTCCTCTCCGGCCTTCAGCCATCCCGCCTCAACACACAATCTGGCCACCTTACGCGAATCGAACCCTTTACAAATTTCTTTCCAGCCAGATGGCAATACGTAGAAGGTCACAGTGGATTCTGTCACGTTGTCGCCCTTGTCCACTTTCCTGAACCCCATCATCGCCAGTGGACGGTTCCTGTCGTCGTGCCAGTCAGCAAAGCGGCTGAACTGATTACGTGTCATATAATCCCTGACCTGATCCAGTGCGGTTTTATCCTCCTGGTTCGCGGTATGCCCACGATCAGCCATCCATGAGGCCAGGCAACACTCAGCAGCCCTGAACGCCTCACCTTCAGGCCATCCGGTTATCCCGGCTTGTGTGGCAAGTTCTCCGGCCATAGCAACCAGCGCAAAACGGGTAACAGCACGCCCAACCTGATTTCCTGCATCCGCTGGTGTCAACCTGCGGGTGTAGTCCTTCAGCAGCGCTTTCGCCTGGCTGGTCAGTTCCTGGAGATCGGCTGTCAGACAATGCAGCCAGTCGCGGAAGGGTGAGCCATGATAATGAATAACGGCGTGTTCCAGATGCTCCGCCAGCGCTTTACCGCCACTAAAGCCGTGCAGCTCCTCAAATACTCCATGCTTGCCCGAATCACTCGGGATCTGGATCATGCGCACTTCAACCCCGGCGTAGGTTCGCTCTCCGGCACTGGCGGCATGCTCGACCAGTGACAGCTCCCCCGTGGAAAGAAACAACAAATTCCAGCGGTTTGTTTCCCGTACCGAACCATCAGTTCGGGCGCGGGCTTTGCCCTGGCCGTTCGCCAGCATGTAGGCAATATTTCCCGCCTCTCTGCCATCCACCTCGCGGATTTCATCAAGCATCAGTGTGGCATCATTGCGGCGGCTGGCCGTTCCTTCCAGCGCGTTCCCGGTAGCACGCCATGTATGCCAGAAATCCGTACCACCGCACACCGAAGCAGCCACTTTCATGGTCGTGGTTTTACCGTCTGTAGATTCACCTTTCAGGTGATAACCGCCGCCACCTATGCCAACCAGCTTCAGAAGCGGCGCGGCGAATGCCAGGCTTACGGCAAAGGCCAGTCGGGCATTATTGACGCAATAGCGGCCTATGTTTTCCCGCCATTCTTCCGTGGTGCCCGTAACACGAAAATCACGCCCCTGAACGCTGGAAGTCTGGAGAATGACAGACTGTGACTCTTTGCCGATCACTTCATCCTGAAGAACATAAACCCCGCCATGCCAGCCTGTTTTATTTACACAGGTCACTTTTCTGTCGGGTTTGCACAGGGAGATATATTCCATCAGGTGTGCTCTGGCCATCCCGTTGATATTGATATAAGAAAGCCCATTGACCAGCAGCACGCGCCGCAGCTCTTCCCCGCTGCCGCCCAGCATTTCCATCGGCATTGCCCATTTTCGGCTCATACCGTTGGTGTCCTCCCATTCCAGCAGTCGGCCATAGTTGCTGCCGTCAGCATCGCTGGTGATAGCTGTCACACGCAGCGGGCTGCAAATCTTGATATTGCGGATCTCAGTGTCACCATCTGATTTGTTCACCAGCTTGTCGTACCACAAATATTCTTTCGTGAGCCTGAAGCCCTGCGGCAATCTGGTTTGCCCTTTTCCGTGCAATGTCATTTCCTCCCGGAAGGCTTCACGCGCCCTTTCCTTCCCGGTTTCCTGGCGATAATCATCCCAGTCGGCTTTATGACGTACCGGTGGCAGCGTTACCCAACCATCTACTGCTTTCGCCGCTTTTTCAGCCCATACCCGGCCAGTGTTCTCTTTCCCGTCAACAAGATCGTTATCTCCAGCCAGGATAATCCGGGTGTCAGGCCATCGAATGCGGATTTGCTCAGCAACCTTTACCAAATTTGTGGCCGCAATAGCTGCAACGATCCAGCCGTCAGCCAGGAGGCTGACCGTCAACGCAGTGGCATATCCTTCAGTGATAATGACCTGTTCCGGAGCATCAGACGGAGCATCAGCCACGGCAATAAAAGCACCTGACAGCTGACTGCCGGGTAAAAGACTTTTATCACCATCGGAGTTAATAAGCTGACCGCCTGTAACATTCCCGGTGATGTCAGTTAAGGGCAGCAGCAGCGACCCGGCTGGAAAAGACATCCCCGCCAGATTGATGGTGGCAGTAAGAAGCGGTAAAGAGTAACCCTGTAATCCCTTTCCGGTCAGATAGGCTGATTCACCGTTTTGAGACAGCTTTTTAAGTTTCTGATAGCGGTCTGCCCCAGTCTCGTTTCCCCCCGTCTTTTTCCTGGCTGGCATAGCGGGTTTATCCTGTACTTCAGGCAATGCCAGAACCTCAGAGACCATTCCCGCGACCTCCTTCACTGAGCGTCCAGTCACCAGACGGACTAAATCAAGGCCATCGCCATTGCCGCACTGATTACAGAACCATGTTCCGCGCCCATCTTTGTCATCAAGACGAAAGCGATCTTTTCCGCCGCAGGCCGGACAGGCACCGTGGCGCCGGGCGGAAGGAACATTAATCCCTAACGCGGAAAGGATGTGTGGCCAGCGCCCGTTTGCTGCCCCCGAAACCGCAGATACAGACTGAACTTTCATAGCAGTACCTCCCCGACTCCCGCAGTGGTAATGCTGAACCCCGGAGGTACTTCTCCATCTGGCGCACCGAAAACGATGTCCCGGTACACTTCACGTAGCTCAGAAACACCAAATGCGGAAAGACGAATATTTTCAGCCATGTAACCAGGTGACAGCATTCGCTCCAGAACGTCACACGCCAGACGATGCCCCTCTTCCTGGCCGAATTCGTTAATCCAGGGCGCTTCAATATGATAAAGAATATTCATGGCCACACGCTCAGGTGTCAGCTCGATACGCTCGCCATCCTCGATATACACAGCTTCCCCATTAATCCGCAGCATCAGGGAGATATAGGCGTCAGCAATGCAGGAGCGCAGAAATGCCGCCCGAAATTCTGGTGAGTTGATCCCGATATTAGCGTGCATCGCTTTCTCCTTTCATAGTGCTGGTTTCCTTCACTACGCCTTCCAGCTGTTCTGCAATACATGCCATTAGCGCTGCGGCACCTTCAGCAGAAATCGTTTTCGTTCCGCTCATTACAGGCATTGAAAGAATTTCGGCAAGAAACTCGCTGGCCTGAGCTATTCGTAAAAGACGGCTTTCGCCCACTTCAGACAAGGTGCAACCATGTTTAGTGATAGGTAAATGGTTCATGCGTTCACCTCCCCGAAATTGTTCATCGGAATACGTGCGGCGAAGCTCAGTACAAAATCGGCAACGAGTTTCAGACGTGCAGCTCGCTCGCAGGGTGCAACAGTACGCACAGCGAATGGACGCGCGGCATAGTCAGAACGGCGAACAGCGAGAAATACAAAGGTAAATTGAGGGTGAGGCAAAGCAGGGATCGTAGCCATGGTGGCAATCTCCTTCAGATAGCGGGTAACGCTACCACCGGAGTTCCTACGCTCATGGGTGGTAGCCCAAACGGGGGTAGGAATACCGGCTCTGAAGGATACCGGCCAGCCCGAAAGCTGCCCCGCCTGGACTACCATAATTTGGATGATGTGGCGTAAATAACGAATAGATACGGTTAACCACCACACCATAAAATAAGGGTGAGTCAAAGCTACGACACAAAAAAACACGCTCGGCGCGTGTGGTGTCGCCTTCAGATAACACGGGTTCCTACGCCCGATTGCCGATTTTGCGGCAACGCTGCGAATATAGCCCGAGCATTTAGCATGGTGCAAGAATTTTATAACCGAATCTTGTGTGTTGAACATATAGATAAACCCTGGCATTCTTAAACCGCAGACCGAAGTTTCGGTTTTTCATTATCCTGTTGCTGTGCATAAGACCCGCTTTTAGCGGGTCTTTTTGTTTCTATAGTCTCAGTCAGAAAAAGTCACCGCACTCTCATCAACAGCCGCATAAAGCTCCGGTTCACCCAGCGCATACCCTTCATTACGAAGATAAGAATTAACGTATTCACTTTTCTCATCATCAAACTCAGCCCGGAATGATCGGGTTCGGGACTGGGTATAGATGTGCAGATTATCCAGCGTAGTGACCGCAAGACGTTTTCCCGGCATGAACGGCGGGATAAAAGCAAACCGTCCAGCAACCGAACTGACTGCCATTTGTGCAGCATCCACATCAGCCGGGCGATCAGCTGCGTTGAAGAGCTTAAGACGCTGTTTAGCAGCAAGCTCGGCACCCACGAGAACCACCAGACGCGGATCTTCCCGATAAGGCTCTGCAATCAACTCAGTGATGAGGTGATTAGCGAGCAGATCGAGGTTTTTCCATTCCCCGGTATCTCCAAGGGTTAGAGGGGTGCTTAGAACCTGCTGACCATCTCGATAGTCTTTTGCCAGCGCATGCCAACCGATATTTACGTCCTCACCTTTTTTATTGATCTCAGGATCAGTCGTATCGGCAATTGACTCTCCATTAAAACCAACCCGCAACATATCAAGTGCATAAGCCTGACTAAAAAACGCACTGACCGATTTATCAAATTCGCCCTGAACACCTGTATGATAAATATGTGACATATCTAAATAGCTGATTCGTGCACACGTGTCAGTTTCGGACAGAAAAAATTCAGTGCCATTTATTGCTAACATCTTACGGAATCTGCCACCGTGAACTCGTCCTGTATGTAACTCGCTGGCTCCAATATTAATGGCATTACCTGAAACAGCATTAACGTCACGCAAAGTGATATTATTGATTAACCAACCAGACTCAAGAATTGAGCTTCGCAAAATATTTTCTGTTGGTTTACTTAATGCAAATCTTCTGTTTGAAGATTCCTGGTAATTTGTGCCAGATACGAATTTACTGTGATAACGGCGTGCAGCGTCCGGCCTTTCGGCTTTGAATGCGTACATGATTTATCCTTTTATTATTTACGAAATATTTTTTTCTTGTATTGAGAGAGCTGATTATATTTCACAGCATGCTCTGCATACTCACGATCACTTATTACGGAGCGAAGAATGGCATTTTCAGCACGGTAGTACTCCCGGTAGGCCATAGTTCGACCTATCCCACCTCTTTCCAGTTCGTAACGGTCATTTGGGTATGCACAACATTTAAGAATGTGCTCAACTGCATTATCAAGCGCGCATAGAGCATCCAAGATAAATCTCACATCCCGAACTAGTGCCGCATCATGCAAAACGTTAATAAACTCAGCTGGGGAAGTTAACGAGCTGGTAAACGAGTTAAAATATTTTTTACTGACGTTTTTCCCAATATGTTCAGCCTCTTCAAGTAACAAACCTCCGAACCCTCTGAAGATACTTACGCGTGTTTGCTGCTCTTTCTGTCGTAAAAATGCAGAATGGTACTGTCTTTCATAAGCATCACGCGCCCCTTTCACGGCATTTTTGTTTTTTACTTCAGAAACTGTTCTGGCGTTAACATTAACCCCTGCATTCTTTAATGCGTACTCGGCAGAGCTAACATCTTTTTGTCGGAAGGATAACTCTTCTTCTTCACGGTGACATAGCACCTCAAATCGACTCATTAAGAGATTGATTTCATCGGCAGTCGCTTCTGTATCGGGGATTGTTAGCCCGGTTAAAGACCGTAATTTCTCTCCTTTATGACGCAGTTTATTTAACATAGAGATCTCGATGATTCTTATTATACATGCAGAATCACCATATTCTTCATTGAAAATACTGACCTTATAAGTATCTATTGCCGTAACGTGATCACTTTTCAGGGAAGGATACAAGGGCTTACCCTCCATTGGGAGTTTAATAAATGTCATATCAGTCCTATTTTTAACAAGTTTAATTAGATGTGTGACTATCTCTCCAGGCATAATAATCACCAGCGCGCCATCGTGACATACGACCTAGCTTGATCGGTTTAGGGAATCTACCAAGAGAGATCAGTTTATAAATCCACTTATCAGTAAATAAGCAGTCGGAAGTTATAAATTTCATATCAACTAATTTGTCGTATGAAGGGCGGCATTTAGAATTATCCAAAATATCTCCATCAGTTCATCAATGTTCGTCAATGAACACTATCTAAACATAGATGGTTTCGTTTTAACGTTGAGTAGAAAAAATAATTTCTACTCAACGTAAACTAGGACTTAGTTCGCGATCAATTTACCAGCAATAGCTTTACCCAAAATTCGCTCTATTCTATCTATCGAAAGTGGAGGCTCACCATTTATATATAACAGTTCGGTTGCACGTTTTTCTATGCAATTAGCCCATGAGCGAATTGACCCAGAGCACTCATTCGGATACTTTTCTTTACAGAAAATAGCAGCCACGAGCACAACTTCTCTTTTCTTGGCATGACGTTCTGAAACAACTTTAGATAGTTTTACCGATTTTATACCTACGGATTCATGTGGCTTATGAATTATCTTATTGGCTATATCATTTGATAGAATTCTTTCAACATGCTCTCTCGTGATCCATAGATCGTTTAATGTAATTCTGCATCCTTGTGAATCAGGCAATAAACAACAAAAGAAACCCTCAAAGCTCATTTCCCCTGAAGGTAAAACTATTAGCCCATCATCATAGAAATTATTCATTTCCATTTTAATTAATACTCTTTGCTCAAGCTCCCATAATCCCGATGCGTGCCCATAAGCGATGTTAAGTGAGTCTTCATCGTCAGAGCCAAAACTAAATAAATCATCCTTAAAGAAAAATTCAATACCCTCAGTGTAAATTGAGTCGTCATTATATATAAATGAATTCCTAGTTAATTCTTTGAATTCTTCAGTATGATTAGGCAAATCCCTTAAGTCATTATTTATTTTTTTAACGTCCACAGAGCTATGAAAAATTGAATTGGCCATATCCAGCATGACACAAAGTTTGATTTTATCTACTGCTCCCCAATGAATTAAATCACCAACATCACAGCCTATTAATTTAGCTGCTCGGCTCACTCTGTAATAATCTAAAGAAGGAATAGTTTTCATTTTAGTCCCTCTAAAAAGTCAGCATACCACTGCATCATTTCCCTACGCCCTTCAATATATTGAGCATGGTTATAAATTCCACGAATAGAGTTCTTGTCTAAATGAGCAAGCTGGGTTTCAATCCAAGCGCTATTAAAACCTTTCTCATGCAGAATCGTACTCATCGTATGCCTGAAACCATGCCCTGTTACACGGCCAGCATACCCAATACGTTTAAACACCTGGTTGATACTGGCTTCACTCATGAATTTACTGGGATCGTTGCGTCCAGGGAACATGAGCGGATAGTTGCCTGTCAACTCTTTCAACCGCCCGAGGTGAACTAATGCTTGTTTTGACAGTGGTACAATATGAGTCCTACGCATTTTCATGCGTTCTTTGGGAATTTCCCACACTGCGTTATCAAAATCCACTTCACGCCATTCCGCTGCTCGTAGCTCTCCGGTTCTGAGACCTGTCAGGATGAGCAGATGCGCTCCCAGCAACACTATCGGGCTTCCTGAATAAGCGTTAAGGGCAGTGAAGAACTCGGGTAGCTCGTTGACTTTGAGAAATGGATAGTGGACTGCTTCATGCCCTTGCATTGCACTGGCAAGATCCGGTGCCGGATTGTAGATCGCTCGACCTGTTACGATGGCGTAGCGGAATACTTCACCGCATCGTTGACGGACTTTCTTCGCTTTTTCCATTGCTCCTCTGGCTTCTATTAATCTCAGAACTTCAAGCAGCTCTAGGGGCTTAATATCAGCAATGGGTCGATGGCCAATGTGCGGGAAAATGTCTTTCTCAAATGCCTCGATAATGTCTGAAGCATAGCCCTCAGACCATTTAGGTGACTTCATTTTGTGCCACTCTAACGCCACTTCTCTGAATGGATTGAGTATCTCTGTAGCAGCGGTTAAAGCATGTTTTTTGGCTTTCTTCACTTCGCCGGGGTCTTCACCGGCTGCGAGCAATTTCTTTGCGTCTTCACGCTTTTGCCTGGCATCAGCCAAAGAAACTGTTGGATAGACACCAAAAGATAAACGCTTCTCTTTGCCAGCAAAACGGTACTTCATACGCCAGTAACGAGAGCCATTGGGTTCTACTTGAAGATACAGACCACCTCCATCAGACAGCTTGTAGCTCTTCTCTTTTCCTTTCGCGGCTTCAACCTTTCGGGCATTCAGCATCATTGGGGGCACATTTCCTAGACCGAACAGAACATGCCCCTGATTGTGCCCCCAAAGGCATGTTGATTTCAATGGATAGAGGTTGACGTCAAATGACTGAAAACAACGTAAGATCTATGTTTTAAAAGGATTTTGTTGATGCGAGTTGACTTGAGAAAACTAGGGGATGGTGCCGATAATAGGAGTCGAACCTACGACCTTCGCATTACGAATGCGCTGCTCTACCAACTGAGCTATATCGGCCCTGAGAGGCCGGTTACGAGCGTAACCACGGGGCAAAAGGTTAGATCTATCCGGGTGATGCGTCAATGCCCTTTTGAATCAAACGGCTATTTTTGCATCACCCGTGATTATTTACGCACGAATCGTATCGTCGCCGATGCCAATCCACTTGTAGGTGGTCAACGCTTCCAGGCCCATCGGACCACGCGCGTGCAGTTTCTGCGTGCTTACGGCCACTTCCGCGCCCAGACCAAACTGTCCACCGTCGGTGAAACGGGTTGATGCGTTCACGTACACGGCAGAAGAATCCACCTCGTTCACAAAGCGGTCGGCATTGCGCAGCGTGCGCGTCAGGATGGCGTCAGAGTGCTGAGTACCATGCTCACGGATGTGCGCGATAGCGTCGTCGAGATCGGCTACGATCTTCACGTTCAGATCCAAAGACAGGAACTCGTCGTCATACTGCTCCGCGTTTACCGGCACCACCGTCGCCGGGCCGTCTTTCAGCAGCGCCAGCGCCTTCTCGTCCGCGTGCAGCGTGACGCCACTCTCGGCCATCTGCTTGCTCAGGGCTGGCAGGAAGGTGTTCGCGATACCCTGATGCACCAGCAGCGTTTCCACCGTATTACAGGTACTTGGACGCTGGGTCTTGGCATTCACGATAATCTTCAGCGCCGGTGTAATTTCGGCGCTCTCGTCCACCACGATATGGCACACGCCGATACCGCCGGTGATCACCGGGATCGTCGACTGCTCGCGGCACAGCTTGTGCAGGCCCGCGCCACCGCGTGGGATCAGCATGTCGATGTATTTGTCCATGCGCAGCATCTCGTTCACCAGAGCACGGTCCGGGCTTTCGATAGCCTGCACGGCACCTGCCGGTAAGCCGCACTCCTGCAGCGCCTGCTGGATGACTTTCACCGTCGCGGCGTTGGTGCGCCATGTCTCTTTCCCGCCGCGCAGAATAGCGGCATTACCGGTCTTCAGGCACAGGGAAGCGACATCCACCGTCACGTTCGGACGGGCTTCATAAATCACGCCGATAACGCCGAGCGGCACGCGACGGCGCTCCAGACGTAAACCGCTGTCGAGCAGTCCGCCGTCAATCACTTGCCCGACCGGGTCGGCCAGATTACAAACCTGACGGACATCGTCGGCGATGCCTTTCAGGCGTGCCGGGGTCAACGCCAGACGGTCGAGCATCGCTTCGCTCAGACCATTGCGGCGCGCTTCCAGCAGATCCTGTTCGTTGGCGAGGAGGATTTCCGGCGACTGCGATTCCAGATAATCAGCGATTTTTTCCAGCACGCGGTTTTTCTCGCGGCTGGAAAGGAGCGCCAGTTTGTAAGAGGCGGCCTTGGCGGCGGCACCCATTTGTTCCAGCATTTTCTGGCTCCTTAACGAATAATCATGTCGTCACGATGCACGGCAACCGGGCCATACTCGTAGCCCAGAATGGCGTCGATCTGCTGCGAGTGGTGACCCGCAATACGGCGCAGAGCATCGCTGTTGTAGCGGCTGACGCCGTGAGCGATGTCGCGACCTTCAAGGTTACGGATACGGATCACTTCACCACGGGAGAAGTTGCCTGTCACGTTTTTAATTCCTTTAGGAAGCAATGAACTCCCTCTTTCCAGAATCGCGGCGGTCGCCCCTTCATCCACGGTCAGTTCACCTGCCGGCGGCGCGCCGAAAATCCAGCGTTTGCGGTTTTCCAGCGGGGATTCCTGGGCGTGGAAGCGCGTGCCAACGGAAATGCCTTCCATCACGTCGCCAATGACGCCAGGACGGCTGCCCGCCGCAATGATGGTGTCGATCCCGGCGCGGCAGGCCACATCCGCCGCCTGCAGTTTAGTGCCCATGCCGCCCGTTCCCAGGCCAGAGACGCTGTCGCCGGCGATGGCGCGCAGCGCATCGTCAATGCCGTGCACATCGGTAATCAGTTCAGCTTCCGGGTTGGAGCGCGGGTCTGCGGTAAACAGCCCCTGCTGGTCCGTCAGGAGCAAGAGCTTGTCGGCACCGGCCAGGATCGCCGCCAGCGCAGAGAGGTTATCGTTGTCACCCACTTTGATTTCAGCGGTAGCCACGGCGTCGTTTTCGTTAATCACCGGGACGATATTGTTGTCCAGCAGCGCGCGCAGCGTATCGCGGGCGTTCAGGAAGCGTTCTCTGTCTTCCATATCCGCGCGCGTCAGCAGCATCTGCCCGACGTGAATGCCATAGATTGAGAACAACTGTTCCCAGAGTTGAATGAGTCGGCTTTGTCCCACGGCGGCCAGCAGCTGTTTAGAGGCGATCGTCGCGGGGAGTTCGGGGTAACCCAGATGTTCACGCCCGGCGGCAATCGCCCCGGAGGTCACAATAACAATACGATGCCCTGCGGCATGCAGCTGAGCGCACTGACGTACAAGCTCAACAATGTGGGCGCGATTTAGGCGGCGCGATCCGCCTGTTAAAACACTGGTGCCGAGTTTTACCACCAGCGTCTGGCTGTCACTCATGATTCTCTGCCGTTCAACGATAAGGGAAAGTGATGTCGAACGAACGTTTTAACAGGTGTCAGGCCCGTTGCCAACTGCCACAGCACATCGCGAAACACTTTGTTGCGCGGGATCAGGAAGCGTAGCGGCGGATTTTGACAATTTTATTACCGAAATAATAAATCACAGTTTTTTAAAATTAATCTTAATTTGTCATAAAAGTTTCATTCCGTAACGTTAAAACCCTTTCTGTTTTTTCACGGGACTTAAGCATGAGCTTATCGTCCAGCGAATTTTTAAGCGCGTTTATAAGACAGGATCGAAAATGAAAAAGAGCACTCTGGCATTAATGGTTATGGGCGTTGTGGCTTCCGCATCTGTTCACGCTGCCGAAGTTTATAATAAAAACGGCAACAAACTGGACGTGTACGGCAAAGTTAAAGCAATGCACTACATCAGCGATGACGATTCAAAAGATGGTGACCAGACATACGTGCGTTTCGGTTTTAAAGGTGAAACTCAGATTAACGATCAGCTGACGGGCTATGGCCGTTGGGAAGCGGAATTTGCAGGCAACAAAGCAGAGAGCGATTCCACTCAGAAAACGCGTCTGGCATTCGCCGGTCTGAAGCTAAAAGACTTTGGTTCTCTGGATTACGGTCGTAACCTGGGCGCGCTGTATGACGTGGAAGCCTGGACCGATATGTTCCCTGAGTTTGGCGGCGACTCTTCCGCTCAGACCGATAACTTCATGACCAAGCGTGCAAGCGGTCTGGCCACTTACCGTAACACCGACTTCTTTGGCGCGGTTGACGGTCTGGATATGACCCTGCAATACCAGGGTAAAAACGAAAACCGCGACGTCAAAAAACAGAACGGTGACGGTTTTGGTACGTCTCTGACCTATGACTTTGGCGGCAGCGATTTCGCGGTAAGCGGCGCGTACACCAACTCTGATCGTACCAACGCGCAGAACCTGCTGACCCGCGGCGAAGGCAAAAAAGCCGAAGCCTGGGCAACCGGTCTGAAATATGATGCGAACGATATCTACCTGGCGGCGATGTACTCCGAAACCCGCAATATGACCCCAATTTCTGGCGGCTTTGCCAATAAAGCGCAGAACTTTGAAGTGGTCGCACAATATCAGTTCGATTTCGGTCTGCGTCCATCCCTGGGTTATGTCCAGTCTAAAGGCAAGGATATCGAAGGTATTGGCGATGAAGATCTGGTGAAATATATCGACGTCGGCGCGACCTATTATTTCAACAAAAATATGTCCGCGTTTGTTGATTATAAAATCAACCAGATTGATGACGATAACAAACTGGGCGTGAGCAGCGATGATATCGTTGCCCTGGGTATGACCTACCAGTTCTGAGTCGGCAGTAATAAAAAAACCGGCATTAAGCCGGTTTTTTTGTGCCCGGTGGCGCTGCGCTTACCGGGCCTACGGGATCATCACCCGGCATTATTTCGTCTTTACGCCGTCAATTTCGCCTTTTCACTGGAAAAATCATCGGCAGGCTCAAGCTTCAGGTCCAGCGTGGCTTTGTTGAATAAATCAGATTTCGGGTAAGTCTCCCCCGTAGCGGGTTGTGTTTTCAGGCAATACGCACGCTTTCAGGTATACCTGCTTTCGTCATTTTGTTCAGCGCTCGTACCAGGGCCATAGCCTCCGCAACCTGACCATCGTAGTCACGCAGCGTCAGTGAACCCCCGAACAGCTGTTTTACCCGGTACATCGCCGTTTCCGCTATCGAGCGACGGTTGTAATCTGTTGTCCATTTCCACCGCGCATTACTCCCGGTCATTCGCTGATTAGCCACTGCACGGTTACGGTCTGCATATTCACCGGGCCAGTAACCCGCACCTTTTCGGGGAGGGATAAGCGCGCTGATTTTCTTACGCCGCAGTTCATCGTGACATAGCCGGGTATCGTAAGCGCCATCGGCGGCGGCTGACCTGATTTTCCGGTGGGTTTGCCGGATTAACCCGGGGAAGGCCTCTGAGTCCGTAACGTTGTTCAGCGACAGGTCAGCGCAGATGATTTCATGTGTTTTACTGTCAACGGCGAGATGCAGCTTACGCCAGATACGGCGGCGTTCCTGGCCATGCTTTTTGACTTTCCACTCGCCTTCACCGAAGACCTTCAGCCCGGTGGAATCAATTACCAGGTGTGCGATTTCACCCCGGGTGGGCGTTTTGAAACTGACATTAACCGACTTTGCCCGCCTGCTGACACAGCTGTAATCCGGGCAGCGTAGCGGAACGTTCATCAGAGAAAAAATGGAATCAATAAAGCCCTGCGCAGCCCGCAGGGTCAGCCTGAATACGCGTTTAATGACCAGCACAGTAGTGATGGCAAGGTCAGAATAGCGCTGAGGTCTGCCTCGTGAAGAAGGTGTTGCTGACTCATACCAGGCCTGAATAGCTTCATCATCCAGCCAGAAAGTTATGGAGCCACGGTTGATGAGGGCTTTATTGTAGGTGGGCCAGTTGGTGATTTTGAACTTTTGCTTTGCCACGGAACGGTCTGCGTTGTCGGGAAGATACGTGATCTGATCCTTCAACTCAGCAAAAGTTCGATTTATTCAACAAAGCCGTCCAGCGTGGCCAGTAAATCGCGCGCCTTGTCGTGGAACTCTTTCAAGGTATATTCCAGGCGGTCAATCACTTCCTGATCTTTGATGGTGGTGGCCTGCCAGTTGCCGTCTTTATTAAACAGGCCAAACTGGTAGCTATAGGTAAAACGTTTCTCTTCTGCTTCCATTTCCATCCACCAGCCCCAGAATTCACGTTTTTCGGGTGCAGGCTTCACGTTGACGCATACAGCCAGGCAGTCGAAAAAAAAGCGATTCTCTTCACACTGCTCTTCTCGAATATACGGGCCAAGAGCCATGAACTTCTTAATCAATCTACTTTTCGGGTGTCCACTCGGTAACGTCATTACGATCTCCTTTTGTGAAGCCACTGTTTTACCAAACCATCAAAATTTAGCAATCTCTTAACACAATCTCTGGGCGATCCAACGCGTAATCTCTTTTAATACTTTGTCAAAATTCTGATACACCGGGCTGAAGGGAACTTCCAGCAATTTGCCATCCGCAGATGACGATGTGATTAAGCGTGACTCCTCTTCCGGGCTGAACGGATCGTTTTTCCAGAAGCCGGACAGCATCGGCGTTGGACACCGGCGTCCCAGCAGGCCCTGCGTTTTTAACGAATAGCGATTGAGTTCCACGCGCAGCGCTTCGTCTGAAGCATCATGCATGCCAAGGCGGCTGGCCAGTACGTCGAGGTACATTTCCGGCACGCTGCCCTGACGGGCAGGATCGCTGAGCAGAGCGTGAACCACTGGCCCAAGACAGGCTACGGCCTTCAGGCGTGACGCCTCAAGATAGGCCAGACGCACGGCCACGTTCGCCCCAAAGCGGAAACCAAACGCCGCGACGCGAGTGTGGTCGACCCAGGGAATGTTTTCCAGCGCTTTCAGCGCATGCTGGTGCAGAAGACTGGAATCCTGCGTCAGTTTCCATTTAGAGGAAAAACCGATAGAGGGCATATCAAGCGTCAGCATCGCGATCCCTTTTGGGGCGAAGTAACGCTCATACAGGCTGTAATAGTCGATTTGCAGCGAATCCAGCCCACCGCACATCAGCACGGTCGGAAACGGGCCGTCGCCTTCAGGCATATGCAGGAACCCGGTCACGGGCCCGCCGCCGGGGATGGTGAACTCAAGCTCGCGCATCCGGCCCGGCAAGCGTTGGGCAGCCTCTTCATAGGCACGGTTTGCCAGCGCCTGCGCCTGCTCCGCCAGCTCATCCCCTTTTAAGTGCGGATAGGCGGCAATGGCGTAAAGGTTGGCTGCGTGCAGCCAGTGCTTGCCGCTGAGGGTGGCGTCCTCTTCCTGGCTGGCTTTTTGCTGCCAGAGCATCGCCTGTTTCGACCATTCGTAGATCCAGTTGCCGCCGCGGTAACCCACCACCGTATCGTAGAGTTCGCTGTCGGTACGCTCGGCTTCACTCATGACGATACGCGCCTGCACATCGAGGATTTCACGCGGATCGATACCGCGCCAGATCCACATCAGGCGGTTAATCATGCGATACCAGTGAGGCACGTTTTTACCGTCTAATGCAGACTGGACGGCAGGCTGGTTCCCCGGATTGAAGCGACGCACCAGCGTCGAGGTTTCAGGGTGCTTGAAACGGGGTTTGAAGAGTGTCTCGGTGAGATTCGCCTGCGTCATTGCGTTGCCTCCATGGATACGTCATATAGTGTCCATTGTAACGCGTGGCAGAATAAAAAGAACAACGCCCGGCATAGCCGGGCGTGTAAAGTTACGTACGGAAATTAACGGCCGGAAATAGGCGGTACGAAGACCACGCCCATGTCCCATGGCTGTTCAATCCAGGTATCCTGTGGAATATCAATCACGTAATCATCAACCAGTGGGCGGCCCGCCGGTTTCGCAAAGATGGTGACGAAGTGTGCTTTTGGGTACATTTCGCGGATAGCCACCGCGGTACCACCGGTATCCACCAGGTCATCAATAACGATGAAACCTTCACCGTCGCCTTCCGCGCGTTTCAGCACTTTCAGCTCACGCTGGTTGTCGTGGTCATAGCTGGAAATGCAGACGGTATCGACATGACGAATACCCAGCTCACGGGCCAGCAGCGCCCCCGGTACCAGACCGCCACGGCTAACGGCAATAATGCCTTTCCACTGTTCAGAAGGCATCAGACGCGCGGCCAGTTTGCGTGCGTGGATCTGCAACATGTCCCAGGTGACGACGTATTTTTCGCTCATGTGAAGTGTCCCAGCCTGTTTTTATACGGCTTAAAAAGTGTTCGAGGGGGAAATAGGTTGCGCGAGATTATAGAGATCTGACGCACTAAAAACCAGTGTTTAGCGCCCTCTGCCTGAGTTTTTACATGCTTTATGCTACCAGCCATCGGAGAAAGTGGTATTCTCAGTTGCATCTCGCAAGCCTGACTTGTGGTAACTATTAACCTGCTAACCCTGTGACCTGCAACTCGCTTTGCAGGGCATCGACAAGGAGACTTATCGTGTCTGAACTGTCTCAATTATCTCCCCAGCCGCTGTGGGATATTTTTGCCAAAATCTGCTCCATTCCACACCCGTCTTACCATGAAGAACAGCTTGCCGAACATATTATGGGTTGGGCGAAGGAAAAAGGTCTGCACGCTGAACGCGACCAGGTTGGCAACATTCTGATCCGCAAACCGGCGACCGCAGGCATGGAAAACCGTAAACCGGTTGTGCTGCAGGCGCACCTGGACATGGTGCCACAGAAAAACAACGACACCGTTCACGACTTCACGAAAGACCCGATCCAGCCGTACATCGACGGCGACTGGGTGAAAGCGCGCGGCACCACGCTGGGTGCAGATAACGGTATCGGTATGGCCTCTGCGCTGGCGGTACTGGCGGACGACAGCGTTCAGCACGGTCCACTGGAAGTGCTGCTGACCATGACCGAAGAAGCGGGCATGGACGGTGCGTTCGGTCTGCAGGCGAACTGGCTGCAGGCGGATATTCTGATCAACACCGACTCTGAAGAAGAAGGCGAGATCTACATGGGCTGCGCGGGCGGGATTGATTTTATCTCTACCCTGCCGCTCTCCCGTGAAGCGGTGCCTGCTGGCTTCCAGACCTTCAAGCTGACGCTGAAAGGGCTGAAAGGCGGCCACTCCGGCGGTGATATTCACTTAGGCCTGGGCAACGCCAACAAACTGCTGGCACGCTTCCTGGCGGGCCACGCGGCTGATCTGGACCTGCGTCTGGTCGATTTCAACGGCGGTACGCTGCGCAACGCAATCCCGCGTGAAGCGTTCGCGACGGTAGCCGTTCCAGCTGCCAGAGCGGACGAGCTGAAAAAGCTCTCCAGCGTCTATCTGGATATCCTGAAAAACGAACTGTCCGCGAAAGAGAAGAACCTGACCGTAGTGCTGGAGTCCGTGTCCACGGATAAAGCCGCTCTGACCAGCCAGTCTCGTGACACCTTTATTCAGCTGTTAAACGCGACGCCAAACGGCGTGATCCGCAACTCAGACGTCGCGAAAGGCGTGGTTGAAACCTCTCTGAACGTGGGCGTGGTCACCATGGGCGACGACAGCGCAGAGATCATCTGCCTGATCCGATCGCTTATCGACACAGGTAAAGAGTATGTGGTGAGCATGCTGGAATCTCTGGGCACGCTGGCCGGAGCGAAAACCTCTGCCAAAGGCAGCTACCCAGGCTGGCAGCCGGACGCAAGCTCTCCGGTGATGGCACTGGTGCGTGAAACATACCAGCGTCTGTTCAACAGCACCCCGAACATTCAGGTGATCCACGCGGGTCTGGAATGTGGTCTGTTCAAGAAGCCGTACCCGAACATGGATATGGTCTCCATTGGGCCAACCATTACCGGGCCGCACTCGCCGGATGAGCAGGTTCACATTGAAAGCGTGGGCCATTACTGGACCCTGCTGACTGAACTGCTGAAAGCGATTCCTGCTAAGTAATACCCTCACCCCAGCCCTCTCCCAAAGGGCTGAGGGATCCCCAGTAATATGGTCATGTCACCATGACCATATTACTGTACTCTTTTCCTAGCTTTTTCATCTCGTTAACTATATTCAGGCGTCTTACTTTCCCGGGCTCATGCCGGATGACTTCTTCTGCCAGACTCAGGTATGACAGAACCCGTCTGTGCCTGATGCTGCTTGCCTGATAGTGCCAGTGTAAACACTGCCTTTCTGCCCTGTAACCTGCCAGCCACATCACCAGGCTTGCCATTGCCGCGACCATATTCAGCACTTCCAGTCGCCCTTTTCCCTGACTCCGGCTCAGCCTCAGACCGAACCAGAAGCGTGGACTTTTGTCGTCCCGGAAGTTTTGTTCTATCTGCATTCTGCGGCTGTACAGGGCCATTATCTGGTGCGGCTCCAGTCCCTCTGCATTACTGAACAGCAGCCAGGGCTCCCGCGCGCTACTGCGGTGTTCCCGCTGTGTTTTCGGCATCCCCCCTTTTCCCTGACGCCCTGCGTCAGGGCGCTTATGCAGATAGAACCGGCCGTAACAGGGCGTTCGTGGTTTACGGGACAGGACACCGTAACCCACGCAGACCGGTTGTCCGGTAGCCTCAAGCTCACTGATTTTCATCCATTTTTTATCTCCGTCCAGCCGGAAGCTGATGCAGCCCCTGACCCTGCCGGTGAAGCTCCAGCCCAGCTGGCTGACATGCCGGAACCAGTCTGTCCGGAAGCCTGCATCCGTAATGATGGTGACGGCTTTATCTTTCGGGATGGCATCATGCAGGCGGTCAAGGAAGCGGCACTGTACATCGCTGTTCTGCGCCAGCTCTGCGGGGACAACCTCACTCATAAGCGGCAGTGAGCGACCATTACAGACCAGGCTTGCCCGCAGAAGATACCAGTTCCTGTCATGCCAGCCTGTCCAGTCGACAGCAATCACACAGAAGGGCATCAGGGAGGTGATGGTATGTGTGAGCAGGTGCTGAATACGGGGAATATCCCGGTGAAGGGCGGTATTACCCAGGGCACGGTCAACACGTTTAATTTTATTTTTGACGTGCGCCCTGCCGGGAAGAGAGCGACCAAGGCTGGTCAGGGTCAGATCCGCACCGTGCGTGAGGGCAACGGCCATGGAAACAAGGACATTAATCCGGAAGCTGTGAACGTCCGGTAAAGACGCGGAGAAAAATTTCTGGCAGACTGTCTGTAAAGGCACGATGAGGTCTCTTCTGATTTGTTAGCGCAACCAGTAGATCACACTTCATCGTGCTTTTCATTTTTCTGGGGAACCCTCAGCCCAAAGGGAGAGGGTGAACAACGTCGCGCCACTGGCCTTTTTACAATCCCAATACCAGCTGTCGTTCCAGCTGCGGATCTAGCAAGGTAACGTGTAACCCCACCAGCCTGACCCCTCGCCCGCCCCGACGTTCATCCCAGGCCTTTTTCGCCGTCGCGATGAGATCCTCTTTATTCAGGCGCGGCCAGACATGCTCCTGAGTCGTCTGCTGAAAATCATTGAACTTAAGCTTCACGCCCTGACGGGCAATCAGCAGGTCCGGTTTGACCTTGATTAAGCGCCGTTCCAGCTCAGGATAGAGCTGCTCCGTAATGATGGTTTCGCATTCAGACCAGTCATGAATATCTTCAATCAGTGTGCGTTCAACCCCGACCGACTTTCGCAGCCGCTCGCTGCTGACACTGCGCTCGTCTATCCCCTGACTGCGCTCCCACAGCACGCGGCCAAATTTTCCGAAGCGTTTAAGCAGCATGGCTAAATCGCTGCGCTGTACATCTTCGCAGGTTCGCAGCCCCATGCTTTCCAGCTTTGCCGCAGAGACTTTGCCTACGCCCGGGATTTTGCCGAGCGGCAGCGTTTTTAAAAACGCCGGGACCTCTTCCGGGGTAATAACGTACTGGCCGTCGGGCTTGTTGAGATCGGACGCTATTTTGGCGAGGAATTTCACCGGTGCGACACCTGCCGACGCGGTCAGATTCAGTTCCTGGAAGATAGTCCGGCGGATCTCCTGCGCCATCAGCGTCGCGGAGCCGTGACAGTGTACGCTGTCGGTGACATCAAGATAAGCTTCGTCCAGCGACAGAGGTTCAATCAGTGAGGTGTAGCGAGAGAAGATTTCGCGGATATGCAGGGACGCTTCTTTGTACGCCTCAAAGCGACCGGGTAAAAGCGTGAGATGAGGACAAAGCTTAAGCGCCATGGCGGTAGGCATGGCGCTGCGCACGCCAAATTTGCGCGCAGGATAGTTGGCGGTGCTGATTACACCGCGCTGGACACGGCTACCGCCAATGGCAATAGGAATATCCCGCAGCGCCGGGTTGTCACGCATCTCCACTGCGGCAAAAAAACAGTCCATATCGACATGGATTATTTTGCGCATCACGACCACCACACATGTATTTATATACAGTATATCAAAGTCTAAAAAATGCGACAGCAGATTTACCTTCTCTTATTTGTCATAAAAATATGATACAAAAAATAACACGTAACTTGTTGTATATATTAATTTTTTATGTGAATAAGGATATAAATTCATGAGAAAAATACTCGCGCTCTCTCTGCTGCTCGTGACGGGAACGAGCTACGCTGGCCCACAGATCGTTGCCCACCGGGGCGGAACAGCCGATGCGCCAGAAAACACAGTACAAGCGATCAAACTGGCCTTAGAGAATCAGGCTCAGGCAGTCTGGATAACCGTGCAGCTCAGTAAAGATGGCGTTCCGGTCCTGTATCGTCCTTCTGATTTAAAAGCGCTGACGAACAAAACAGGCAAAATCTCGGACTACACGCTTGCGGAGTTATCGGCAGTTGACGCTGGCTGGAGCTGGGGCGGTGAAACCCATCCCTGGCGTGGCAAAGGGGTGACGATCCCCACCCTGAAAAGCGTGCTGGAAACCTGGCCACAAACCCGGTTTTATATTGATATCAAATCACCTGACGCCGATCCGGCCACGATGGGAAAAGCGCTTCTTGCGGTGCTTAATGAGACCCAGAGTCTGGGGCGGGTGAGGGTTTATTCTACTGAGGACCGTTATCTTGCCTCGCTTCCGGCAGCAATCCCACGCTTTGTTACCCGAAGTGAAACGCGCTCCAGGCTGGTAACGGTATCGCTGAGCCATCAGTGCCTGCCACCAGATCAGACGATGCAGGAGTACTGGTACGCGCTAGAGCTGAACAGAACCGTTGACGTGGTTGAGAAATTTACCCTTGGTGAAGGGGTGTCCCGCTCAACCCTCACATGGGATAAAGAATCCATGGGCTGTTTCCGCTCGCAGGGCAACAGTCACGTTATCTTGCTGGGCGTGAACACCGCCGAAGATTATAAAAAGGCAGAGGCGCTGCAGGCGGATGCGGTGATGGTCGACTCGCCCGCCGCCGCAAAAGCATGGGCTAAATAAGCCAGCAGGCCGCAATAATGCGGCCTGCTGTTATCGTTACGTCGCGATTTACAAAATTCGGCGCTGCTGCTCCCGCGCCATCCTTTTTTTACGGGCATCGCACGGTTCCGGGCAGTCGCAGACTTTTTCCATGCCAATGGACGAGATCCCACCGCAGCTGCCCTGAATGCTTTTGCGCTTGATGATCCAGCCTAACGACATGCCGAATATGACCAGTACAAAGACCGCGAAGGTTGCCAGAAACGTCAGCATCATCAGCCTCCAAAATCATCCAGCAGGATGTTCTCATCTTCCACGCCCAGATCTTTAAGCATCTTGATCACGGCGGCGTTCATCACTGGCGGACCACACATATAAAACTCGCAGTCTTCCGGCGCAGGATGCTGTTTGAGGT
This sequence comes from Enterobacter cloacae subsp. cloacae ATCC 13047, assembly GCF_000025565.1. Taxonomy (NCBI): domain Bacteria; kingdom Pseudomonadati; phylum Pseudomonadota; class Gammaproteobacteria; order Enterobacterales; family Enterobacteriaceae; genus Enterobacter; species Enterobacter cloacae. The sequence goes on along the minus strand of NC_014121.1, from coordinate 1,094,988 downwards.
AGTTTTCATACAGCACGTTGTGGATGAAGCCCGTATGGCCGGTCCAGTTATCTTCCGGCTGCGGATCGGAGAGCGCCACATGGAAGGTGAAGTTAGGGTTTTCACGCGCCAGCTGTTCGAACTCATCGTCATAGAACATCTCACGCAGCGAACGCGCCCCGTACCAGAAGCTGATTTTACGCTGACTGCCAAGCCGCTTGAGCTGGTCGAAAATGTGCGAACGCATCGGCGCCATACCTGCACCACCGCCGATAAATACCATTTCGGCATCGGTCTCTTTCGCAAAGAACTCGCCAAACGGGCCGGAGATGGTCACCTTGTCGCCCGGTTTTAATGACCAGATATACGATGACATGATGCCCGGCGGCGCATGCGGTACCGCTGGCGGCGGCGTGGCGATACGCACGTTAAGCATGATGATACCCTTCTCTTCCGGGTAGTTCGCCATGGAGTAAGCACGAAGCGCGGGCTCTTTAACCTCAGAGACAAAGCGGAAGAGGTTGAATTTATCCCAGTCGGCACGGTATTCATCAGGCACGTCGAAGTCAGCATAGGCTACGGTGTGCTCCGGACATTCAATCTGGATATACCCCCCCGCCCGGAACGGAACGCTCTCTCCTTCAGGCACCCGCAGTTTAAGCTCTTTGATAAAGGTGGCTTTGTTATCGTTGGAGATAACTTCGCATTCCCATTTTTTAACGCCGAAAATCTCCTCCGGCAGTTCAATTTTCATGTTCTGGCGCACCGCGACCTGACAGGCCAGACGGCAGCCCTCTTTCGCCTCACGCTTGGTGATGTGCGACAGTTCAGTGGGCAGAATATCGCCACCACCCTCTTTCACCTTTACGCGGCACTGCCCACAGGAGCCACCGCCGCCGCAGGCCGAAGAGACGAAGATGCCGTTGCCAGCAAGCGTATTCAGCAGTTTATCGCCGGCTGGCGTGCGGATCTGGTTTTGCGGTTCATCGTTGATATCGATAATGACATCGCCGGAATTCACCAGCTTCGCACGCGCCACCAGAATCAACCCCGACAGCACCAGTACAATCAGCGTGAACATCGCCACGCCAAGCATAATTTCCATCAGTTAGCCCTTATAGCTGCACACCGGAGAAGGACATAAAGCCCAGCGCCATGAGACCGGTGGTGATAAAGGTGATCCCTAAGCCACGCAGGCCTGCAGGCACGTTGGCATATTTCATTTTTTCGCGGATCCCCGCCATGGTGACGATAGCCAGCATCCAGCCGATCCCGGAGCCGAAACCATACACAATTGATTCGCTGAAGTTGTAATCACGCTGAACCATAAACGAGACGCCACCGAAGATGGCGCAGTTCACCGCGATCAACGGCAGGAAGATCCCCAGCGCGTTGTAGAGTGACGGGAAATATTTATCAAGGATCATCTCAAGGATTTGCACCAGCGCCGCAATCACACCGATAAAGGTGATGAAGTTCAGGAAGCTGAGATCCACCCCCTCCACCAGCGCGCTGTCGCGCAGGACAAAGTTGTACACCAGGTTGTTGATCGGCACCGACAGGCCAAGCACCACGGTAACCGCTATGCCCAGGCCAAATGCTGTCGATACCTTTTTGGACACGGCAAGGAACGTACACATGCCGAGGAAGAACGCGAGCGCCATGTTTTCAACAAACACCGCGCGCACAAATAAACTCAGGTAATGAGCCATTGTCGGTTACTCCTTTTCCTGCTGTTCTGGCTTCAGGGTACGAATCAGCCAGATCAGCAAACCGATAATGAAAAATGCGCTTGGAGCCAGCAGGAACAGGCCGTTTGGCAGATACCAGCCGCCGTTCTGTACCGTGTCCAGCACCGTGATGCCAAACAGCTTACCGCTGCCAATCAACTCACGCAGGAACCCTACGGACAGCAGGATCACGCCGTAGCCGAGGCCGTTGCCGATGCCGTCCATAAAGCTCGCCAGCGGGGGCATTTTCATGGCATAGCCTTCTGCACGTCCCATCACGATACAGTTGGTGATAATCAGGCCCACAAATACCGAAAGCTGTTTCGATATTTCATAGGCAAAGGCTCGCAGCAGCTGATCGACCACGATCACCAGCGAGGCGATGATCGCCATCTGCACGATGATCCTCACGCTGTTGGGGATATGGTGGCGGATCATCGAGATAAACATGCTGGAAAACGCGGTTACCAGCGTTACTGCCAGCGTCATCACCACCGCCGTTTCCAGCTTGGTGGTCACCGCCAGGGCTGAACACACACCCAGCACCTGCAGCGTTATCGGGTTATTGGCTAAAAGTGGGCCAATCAGCACCTTTTTAACTTCTTTCAGTTCACCCGTATCAGCCATGGTTCAGCGCTCCTTCACGTACATTTTTCAGGAAAGGACCAAAACCAAGTTCGCCCATCCAGAAATCAAAACTGTGCTGCACCCCTTTGGAGGTGAGCGTGGCCCCGGATAGCCCGTCAACAGCATAGACATCGTCAGGACGCGCAGACCCTTTCATCACCTTCAGCGCAGGCGCTCCGCTGTCGTCGAGCACTTTCTTCCCGACAAACTGCGCGCGCCAGTTAGGGTTCTCCACTTCACCACCGAGCCCCGGCGTTTCACCCTGGTCATAGTAGGTGATGCCTTTCACGGTGCGGCCATCCGTATCAAGCGCCACGAAGGCGTACATCATTGACCACAGGCCGTTGCCGTAGATGGGCAGCACCACTTCCTGCACCTGTTTTTGCTCATCACGTACGAGGTAGATTTCAGCCAGATTGCTGCGACGCTTAATGCCCGCCGGATCCTGAGATGCGTCCAGCGTCATGCTCATCTGCGGGTCTTTTAATGCCAGCGCCTGGTTATATTTCGCCGGATCTTTATCCAGCAGTTGACCCGTTTTTAAATCCACCAGACGCGCGGTGATGCGCTCAGCAAAGACGGCCGACACATCGTCTGCACTCATCCCTTCCTGCATCAGCCCGGCGACGGCCAGGATGTTGCGCTGTTTATCCAGCGCGCGCTGCTCCTGCTGTCGCGGCTTTAACCCCACGGCAGAACCAGCCACCACAATGGAACAGACCAGACACAGGACCAGCACCACCAGCAGTGTTTTGCCGATGCTGTCGTTATTTTTGATTTCAGCCACGTGCCTTCCTCCGCTTAATGTTGGCGCGCACGACCAGATAATCGAACAGAGGTGCAAACAGGTTGGCAAACAGAATGGCCAACATCATCCCTTCCGGATAGGCCGGGTTGACCACACGAATCAGGACACACATCACCCCGATGAGCACGCCATAGCTCCATTTCCCTCTGTCAGTAAAGGAAGCAGAAACCGGATCGGTGGCCATGAACATCATGCCGAAGGCGAAACCGCCCAGCACCAGATGCCAGTACCAGGGCATGGAGAACATCGGGTTGGTGGCGGAACCGATAAGGTTGAACAGTGTGGCAGTCAGCACCATGCCGATCATGACACCGGCGACAATCCGCCAGGAGGCCACGCGACCAAACAGGATGATCGCCCCGCCAATCAAAATCATCAGCGTGGAGACCTCCCCAATGGAGCCCGGGATGTTGCCCATAAACGCATCAAACCAGGTGACGGGTTGGCCTGTCGCATTGTTCACCAGCGTTTCACCGCCGTGCGCCGCCCATTGTGAAAGCGGTGTCGCCCCAGAGAAGCCGTCCGCAGCGGTCCAGACCAGATCGCCGGAGATTTGTGCCGGATAGGCAAAGAACAAGAACGCACGCCCTGCCAGCGCAGGGTTGAGAAAGTTACGCCCGGTTCCCCCGAAGATCTCTTTCGCGATGACCACACCAAAGCTGATCCCCAGCGCGGCCTGCCAGAGCGGTAACGTTGGCGGGACAATCAGGGCAAACAGAATGGAAGTAACAAAGAAGCCTTCGTTGATCTCATGTTTACGAATAATGGCAAACAGCACTTCCCAGAACCCACCCACGATAAATACCGTGATGTAGATCGGCAGGAAGAACACCGCCCCCAGCGTCATCATGCTGATCCAGCCCGCGTCTGGGGCAAAACTTACGCCAAGCGACTGTGCCAGACGGTAATGCCAGTCAGACTGGATCACCTGCGCCAGTTGCTGAGCATCGTACAGATGATGCAGCGCCGGAATGGTCTGCAGCCCCACGTTGTACATGCCCCAGAACATTGCCGGGAAGACGGCAAACCAGACCAGAATCATCATTCGCTTCAGGTCGATGGCGTCACGAACGTGCGCCGCGCCTTTCGTCACCAGACCTGGCGTGTAGAAAATGGTCGTCGTCGCTTCATACAGCGGGTAGTACTTCTTCAGTTTACCCTCGGTAAAATGCGGCTCTATTTTTTCAAAGAGGTGTTTTAAGCCCATGGTTATCCTTCCTGCTCAATGCGGGTTAACACCTCGCGCAATACCGGTCCATATTCGTATTTTCCCGGACAGACATAGGTACAGAGCGCCAGATCTTCTTCGTCCAGCTCCAGGCAACCCAGCGCCTGGGCGCTGTCGGTGTCCCCGGCAAGCAGATCGCGCAGCAGCACGGTGGGCAGAATATCGAGCGGCATAACACGCTCGTAGTTGCCAATCGGCACCATGGCGCGCTCACCGCCGTTTGTGCTGGTGGAGAAGTTGAACAGCTTATGACGCAGGAAGTGGCCGAGCGTGGTGCGGGTGACGGAATACTTTTCTGCACCTGGCAGCACCCAGCCGAAGAGCTCTTTCTCACGCCCTTCCAGCACAATGCTCACCTGCAGATGGAAGCGTCCCAGATAGGCCTGCGGCCCAACGGCATGACGGCCGCTGAGTACCGAACCGGAAATCAGACGGTTTTCACCCGCTTTGGTTTCGTCGTCCAGCAGTTCATTGATATCCGCACCCAACAGCGTTGTCACCAGGCGCGGGTTTGCCGCCTGCGGCCCGCCAATCGCGATTACTCGCTCTGTGCAGAGCTTACCGGTGGTAAAGAGTTTGCCGATGGCAATCACGTCCTGATAGTTAAGGTGCCAGACCTGTTTTGTCAGGCTGACCGGCTCAAGGAAGTGAATATGCGTTCCCGCCAGCCCCGCCGGATGCGGGCCTGCAAATTCATTAAACGTCACCTGTCCCTGCGGATGGCCGCCAAGTTTACCGGCACTGGCCTGGCACACGTGGACTTTCCCGGACGTCAGCCGCGTGAGAACGGTCAGCCCGGCATCAAAGGCCTGACGTTGTGCCAGAATAACCGGCTGCGGGTCTGCACTGAGTGGGTTGGTGTCGATTGCCGTAACGAAGATAGCGGCCGGAACCGTGCCAGGCACAGGCGTTTTGCTGAAAGGGCGTGTGCGAAATGCGGTCCACAAACCGGCGTCCAGCAGTTGCGCCTGTACGGTTTCACGGCTCAACGCCGCGAGGTCTGCGGCCTCATAATGGGCAAACTCACGCTGTTCATCCCCTTCAATGCGGATAACCACCGACTGCAACACGCGACGTTCGCCACGGTTGATCGCCACAACGGTGCCGCTGGCAGGGGCGGTAAACATCACGCCGGGATTTTTTTTATCTTCGAAGAGCGCCTGCCCTTTAATGACGCGATCGTCCTGCTGGACCAGCATTGAGGGGCGCATCCCCACGTAATCGTCGCCCAGAATGGCAACATGGCGAACGCTTGCGCCTGCCGAAACGTGCTGTTCGGGCACGCCTGCGATGGGCAGGTCAAGTCCTTTTCTTATTTTAAACATGTGGTTAGCAAGTTTCCGTGAACAACTATTCTGAGGGCGTGAAGTGTACCATTTCCGGCGTTTTCCGGGCAGATAAAACTCAGCTGCAGGTGTCAAATTGCGAACTGATACGCAAAGTTCCTGGAGCCAGCGCGATTTTGATGGGTTATAAAGTAAAACTAATTTGTAAACTAACAGCTCCGCTCTTGCGAAAATCTATAGCGGTGCTAATGTGAGCGCTCCTAACAGATTAATCTGATTTCGGGTCTCTTTTGCCGTTCTGGCAAGTTGGTCTTAGTTTTATCAAGGAACTTGTAGTATGCGTAAAATCGCATTGTTCATTGCGATGCTCCTGATTCCGTGCGTGTCGTTTGCCGGGCTGCTCAGCAGCAACAGTTCAACCACGCCTGTGAGCAAAGAATATAAACAGCAGCTAATGGGATCCCCCGTTTATATTCAAATCTTTAAGGAAGAACGCACACTCGACCTGTTTGTAAAAATGGGTGAGACATATCAGCTGCTCGACAGCTACAAGATTTGTAACTATTCCGGTGGTCTGGGGCCAAAACAGCGTCAGGGCGATTTCAAAAGCCCGGAAGGGTTTTACAACGTTCAGCGTAACCAGCTAAAACCGGATAGCCGTTTCTATAAAGCGATTAATATCGGCTTCCCGAATGCCTTTGACCGTGCGCACGGTTACGAAGGTAAATATCTGATGATCCACGGTGCCTGTGTGTCCATCGGCTGTTACGCGATGACCGATTCCGGCATCGATGAGATTTTCCAGTTTGTCACGGGCGCACTGGTCTTTGGTCAGCCAAACGTTCAGGTCAGCATCTATCCGTTCCGCATGACCGATGCCAACATGGCGCGTCACAAGTACTCTTACTACGCGGATTTCTGGAAACAGCTCAAACCGGGCTATGACTATTTCGAGCAGACGCACAAGCCGCCTGTCGTCTCGGTTGTGGATGGCCGTTATGTGGTCAGCAAACCGCTGAGCCACGAAGTTGTCCACCCACAGCTGGCATCAAATTACACGGTCCCCGAGACAAAATAACACCCACTCGCCTGGCATAATCTTCTGCCAGGTCTCGTTGCCGGTCAGCGGCTGCGTGGCGATAACAGTGACCACATCATTTGGTGTGGTCTCTTTCTGAAAATCAATTTCCACATCCTGATCGAGCAGCTTTGCCACGCCAAACGGTGCACGTCGGGTGATCCAGAACAGGTTCGTCGAGCAGAACGCCATCACATAGCGCCCGTCAGACAACAGCATGTTAAACACGCCCTTCTCGCGCAGTTCAGACGCCAGCGACGCAATATATTTAAATACCGCCGCCATGTTGCCAGGGGTGCGCGGATAACGCTCTGTTAGCTTATGCAGCAGCCAGCAAAAGGCTTTTTCGCTGTCGGTTTCGCCAACCGGGCGAAAATTACCGGTCTCCAGTGACTTATAGCCCGTAAGTTGCCCGTTATGCGCGTAGGTCCAGTTACGGCCCCACAGCTCACGGGTAAACGGATGGGTATTTTCGAGCGCCACTTCGCCGCGGTTTGCCTGACGAATATGGGCGATTACCGAACAGGATTTAATGGGGTAATCCTGCACCAGTTTGGCAATCGGTGAGTTAAAGCTGGGTTGTGGATCCTTGAACGTGCGACACCCTTTGCCTTCGTAGAAGGTGATACCCCAGCCGTCTTTATGCGGCCCGGTTCCCCCACCGCGCTGTACCAGCCCGGTGAAACTAAAGCAGATATCGGTTGGCACATTGGCGCTCATCCCGAGCAGTTCGCACATAGATTACCTCCACTCCACAACTGCGGGGGGCACCGGAGCCCCCCAGCGAAGTCTTACTTAACCATCTCTTTTTCGATCAACTGGATCAGGATGTGGATCACTTTGATGTGAATTTCCTGAATGCGGTCAGCATAACCGAAGTGCGGAACACGGATTTCAACGTCCGCGGTACCGTCCATCTTACCGCCATCTTTGCCCGTCAGGGTGATGACTTTCATCCCTTTTTCACGCGCCGCCGCAATCGCTTTGATCACGTTACCAGAGTTGCCCGAAGTGGAGATACCCAGCAGCACGTCACCTTCACGACCAACCGCTTCAACGTAGCGGGAGAAGATGTAGTCGTAACCGAAATCGTTGCCCACGCAGGAGATGTGGCTCACGTCGGAGATCGCAATCGCCGGGTAGCCCGGACGGTTTTCACGATAACGCCCGGTCAGCTCTTCTGCGAAGTGCATAGCGTCGCAGTGGGACCCCCCGTTACCGCAGGAGAGCACTTTGCCACCGGCTTTGAAACTGTCGGCCAGCAGGACCGCCGCGCGCTGAATAGCGTGAATATTGGCATCATCTTTCAGAAAGTTAGCCAGCGTTTCCGCCGCTTCGTTCAGTTCGTTACGAATAAGATCCTGGTACATGAGGATAATCCTTCAGTATTGATGAGATAACACAGTGGAGTGTACCGGATAGCAATAAAAGCGAGAAGCTAAAGGCATGCGAATCGTCTGACGTTTTGCGTTTTCGTGCCGGCAAACAAACGAACAATGTGAACCAGGTTGTAATTATTTTGTAAACACATTGCTAAAGGAAATAACATCAACTACAACCATATCATCACAAGTGGTCAGACCTCCTACAAGCAAGGGAGCTTTTCTTTATGATGATTTTGAGCATTCTCGCAACCGTTGTCCTGCTCGGTGTGCTGTTCTATCACCGTGTAAGTTTATTCCTGAGCAGCCTGATTCTTCTGGCCTGGACGGCTGTGCTTGGCGTCGCAGGTCTCTGGAATATCTGGCTTTTAGTGCCGCTGGCCATCATCCTTCTGCCGTTTAACTTTGCCCCGATGCGTAAGTCGATGATCTCCGCGCCGGTATTCAAAGGTTTCCGCAAAGTGATGCCACCGATGTCGCGCACCGAGAAAGAAGCGATTGACGCCGGTACCACCTGGTGGGAAGGCGATCTGTTCCAGGGCAACCCGGACTGGAAAAAACTGCATAACTACCCGCAACCGCGTCTGACGGCGGAAGAACAAGCCTTTATTGACGGCCCGGTAGAAGAAGCCTGCCGTATGGCCAATGACTTTGCCATCACCCATGAAATGGCCGACCTGCCGCCGGAGCTGTGGGCATACCTGAAAGAGCATCGCTTCTTCGCGATGATCATCAAAAAAGAGTACGGCGGTCTGGAATTCTCCGCGTACGCTCAGGCTCGCGTGCTGCAAAAACTGGCTGGCGTCTCCGGGATCCTGGCGATCACCGTGGGCGTACCTAACTCCTTAGGCCCGGGCGAACTGCTGCAGCATTACGGTACAAAAGAGCAGAAAGATCACTATCTGCCGCGTCTGGCACGCGGTCAGGAAATTCCATGCTTCGCACTGACCAGCCCGGAAGCGGGTTCCGATGCAGGCGCCATCCCGGATACCGGTGTAGTCTGCATGGGCGAATGGCAGGGCGAACAGGTGCTGGGTATGCGCCTGACCTGGAACAAACGCTACATTACGCTCGCGCCTGTCGCTACCGTGCTGGGCCTGGCGTTTAAACTCTCCGACCCGGAAAAACTGCTGGGTGGTGAAGAAGATCTGGGCATTACCTGTGCGCTGATCCCCACCTCTACCCCGGGCGTTGAAATTGGTCGTCGCCACTTCCCGCTGAACGTGCCGTTCCAGAACGGTCCGACCCGCGGTCAGGATATCTTTGTCCCGATTGATTACATCATCGGTGGGCCGAAAATGGCCGGTCAGGGCTGGCGTATGCTGGTGGAATGTCTGTCCGTTGGTCGCGGCATTACTCTGCCGTCGAACTCAACCGGCGGGCTGAAATCGGTGGCGATGGGGATTGGTGCCTACGCGCACATCCGTCGTCAGTTCAAAATCTCCATCGGCAAGATGGAAGGGATCGAAGAGCCACTGGCGCGTATCGCAGGCAACGCCTACGTGATGGATGCCGCCGCGTCGTTAATTACCTACGGCATTATGCTGGGTGAAAAACCGGCCGTACTGTCCGCGATTGTGAAGTACCACTGCACCCACCGCGCACAGCAGTCGATCATTGATGCAATGGATATCGCAGGTGGTAAAGGCATTATGCTCGGCGAAGGCAACTTCCTGGCGCGTGGCTATCAGGGCGCCCCGATCGCCATCACTGTAGAAGGGGCAAACATCCTGACCCGCAGCATGATGATCTTCGGTCAGGGGGCGATTCGCTGCCATCCGTACGTGCTGGAAGAGATGGCCGCCGCGCAGAACAACGACGTGGATGCCTTCGACAAGCTGCTGTTCAAACATATCGGTCATGTAGGCAGCAATAAAGTGCGCAGCTTCTGGCTGGGTCTGACCCGTGGGCTGACCAGCGCCACGCCAACCCATGATGCGACAAAACGTTATTACCAGCATCTGAACCGGCTGAGCGCCAACCTGGCGCTGCTGTCCGACGTCTCCATGGCAGTGCTGGGCGGTAGCCTGAAGCGTCGCGAGCGCATCTCTGCCCGTCTGGGTGATGTGCTGAGCCAGCTCTACCTGGCTTCTGCGGTACTGAAACGCTACGACGACGAAGGCCGTCAGGAAGCGGATCTGCCGCTGGTGCACTGGGGGGGGCAGGATGCGCTGTATCAGGCCGAGCAGGCGATTGACGATCTGCTGGTGAACTTCCCTAACCGTCTGGTGGCAGGTGCCCTGCGCGTGGCGATCTTCCCGACCGGTCGTCATCATCTGGCGCCGTCTGACAAGCTGGATCATAAAGTGGCGAAAATCCTGCAGGTACCGAGCGCAACCCGCTCACGTATCGGCCGCGGTCAGTATCTGGCGCCAACGCCACATAACCCGGTGGGTCTGCTGGAAGAGGCGCTGCTGGACGTGATGGCCGCCGACCCGATTCACCAGAAGATCTGTAAACAGCTGGGCAAAAACCTGCCGTTTACCCGCCTGGATGAACTGGCGAAACAGGCGCTGGCGGGTGGCATCATTGACAACAGCGAAGCCGCACTCCTGGTGAAAGCCGAAGAGAGCCGTCTGCGCAGCATTAACGTCGATGATTTCGAACCGGACGAGCTGGCGACACAGCCGGTAAAGCTGCCGGAGAAACACCGCAAACCTGAAGCCGCTTAACGCGTTTCGTCCTGAAAAACCCCGCCTCGAGCGGGGTTTTTTATTGCCATCTTTTCTCTTTATGTCGTGCTACAGTGTCAAAAAGGGTCGTTTGAGGAGTCTGAATTGTGCCTGGTCTGAAGATTTCTATTTTGCAGCAACCTTTAGTGTGGATGGATGGCCCTGCCAACCTGCGCCACTTTGATCGTCAACTGGAAGGCATTACCGGGCGCGATGTGATTGTCCTGCCGGAGATGTTCACCACGGGCTTCGCGATGGAAGCCGCACAACAGTCGATGCCGCAGGATGAGGTGGTCGCCTGGATGCACGCCAAAGCGCAGCAGACCAACGCGCTGATCGCCGGGAGCGCCGCCCTGCAAACGGAACGCGGCCCGGTGAACCGCTTCCTGCTGGTTGAACCGGAGGGGAAGGTCCATTTTTACGATAAACGCCACCTGTTCCGCATGGCCGATGAACATCATCATTATGAAGCCGGCAGCGAACGTGTGGTGTTTGAATGGCGCGGCTGGCGTATTCTGCCGCTGGTCTGCTACGACCTGCGCTTCCCGGTCTGGTCGCGCAACCGCAACGATTACGACCTGGCGCTGTATGTCGCCAACTGGCCTGCGCCGCGCTCCCTGCACTGGCAGTCGCTGCTGGTGGCGCGCGCAATTGAAAACCAGGCGTACGTGGTGGGGTGTAACCGCGTGGGAACAGACGGCAACGGACATCACTACCGGGGCGATAGCCGGGTGGTGAATCCGCAGGGCGAGATCATCGCCACCGCCGAACCGCATCAGGCGACGCGCATTGATGCCGAGCTGTCGTTGACGGCGCTAAAAGGAGTATCGCGAGAAGTTCCCCGCATGGCAGGATGCGGATCCGTTTAGTATTGGGTGACATTTTCCCCTCACCCCAACCCTCTCCCAAAGGGAGAGGGAGGATAAAAGATCAACTCACCAGCGCCTGCCCGTCTTTGCGGCTCTCCGTCGCGGCCACGTAGTGCCCTTCCGGCATCCGGTAAATCACCTGCGCACCGCCAAAGTTATACTCCTGGAGCGGATCTTCCACGACGATGTGGTGGCCACGTTCACGCAGGGCAGCAATGGTGTTGCGATCGAACGTCGCTTCGACGATCACCTCCCGGCCCTGCACCACGCGCCAGCGCGGGGCGTCGATTGCCGCCTGCGGGTTTTGCCCGTGCAGCATGATGCGCAGCGCCATCTGCATATGCCCTTGCGCCTGCATTGGCCCACCCATCACACCAAAAGACATCAGCGGCTGGCCGTTGCCGTCCATCGCAAAACCCGGAATGATGGTGTGGAACGGACGCTTGCTGCCCGCCAGCGCGTTCGGGTGCTTCGGATCCAGCACAAATCCGCAGCCGCGGTTTTGCAGGCTGATGCCGGTATCCGGTACCACAATCCCTGAACCAAAGCCCATATAGTTGGACTGGATAAACGAAACCATCATCCCGCTGGCATCCGCGGTGCTGATGTAGACCGTGCCGCTCTGCGTCGGCGAACCGTACTCAAAATCCGAGGCTTTATCAGGGTCGATAAGCGCCGCGCGCGATTTCAGATAATGGTCGCTCAGCAGCTCTTTAGCCGCAAACTCCATGTGCGCTTCATCCGCCACGTAGCGGTCGAGATCCGCCAGCGCCAGCTTCATCGCCTCAATGGATAAATGCAGGGATTGCACGGAGTCCGGATGATGGTGCTCAATGCCGCACTGCTCCAGAATGCCGAGCGCAATCAACGTGGCGATCCCCTGCCCGTTCGGCGGCAGCTCCTGCACCGAACCGCCGGCAAAGTCGCGCGACAACAGCTCCACCCAGTCCACACGATGGTTCGCCAGATCCTCAGCCGTCAGATGTGCGCCGTGCGCTTTGGCGAAGGCGGCAATTTTCTGCGCCAGCTCGCCCCGATAAAACGCCTCGCCGTTGGTTTTTGCAATCAGCTCCAGGGAGTTAGCCTGCGCCGGGTTACGGAAGATCTCCCCTACACGCGGGGCGCGGCCTTCCGGTGCGAAGCAGGCGCTAAAGCCCGGCTGGTCTTTGAGTTTGTTATAACCGCGCAGCCAGAGATGGCCAATCAGCGGTGAGACGGGGAAACCGTTACGCGCATACTCAATGGCAGGCTGCGCCAGCGTGGTCAGCGGCAGCGTGCCAAAACGTTCCGCCAGCGCCACCCAGCCCGATACCGCACCGGGCACGGTTACCGCATCCCAGCCGATTTCCGGCATCGCCGTTTTACCAGCGAACAGATCCGCATGCCAGCTCGCAGGCGAGCGGCCAGAGGCGTTCAGGCCGTGGAGCTTTTCACCATCCCAGACGATGGCGAAGGCATCGCTGCCAATCCCGTTACCGGTGGGTTCAACCACCGTCAGCGCCATCGCGGTGGCGACAGCCGCATCAACGGCGTTGCCGCCCAGCTGCAGCATCTTCATCCCCGCCTGCGCCGCCAGCGGCTGCGAGGTGGCAACCGCGTTATAGCCCATCATCGGCGGGCGTCGTGAAGCGTAACCGGACGTAAAATCAAGCGCTTTGGTCATCATGACTCCTTAGTCGTGGCGCGGATCGAGCGCATCGCGCAGCCCGTCGCCGAGTAAATTAAAGCCCTGCACGGCAAGGAAAATCGCCACGCCGGGGAAGACGGACATCCAGGGCGCCTGCTCAAGGAAGCCTTTGGCGGTGTTAAGCATTGAGCCCCAGGAGGGGTTTGGCGGCTGCTGCCCCAGACCCAGAAACGAGAGACTGGCTTCGGCGATAATTGCCGAGGCAATGGCCAGCGTGGCCTGCACCAGAATGGGTGACATGACGTTCGGCAGGACATATTTGATGATGATCCAGCGATCCGGCAGGCCTATCGCCCGCGCGCCGTCGATGTACTCTTCGTTGCGAATGGCGATCACCTGGCCGCGCGTGAGACGGGCGAAGATCGGCATCGCGGAAAGGCCAATGGCGATCATGGCGTTGGTCAGGCTTGGGCCTAAAAACGCCCCGAGGGCGATCGCCATGATCAGGAACGGACAGGCCAGCAGCGCTTCGATAACGCGTGAGATCACCCCATCCCACATCTTCTGAAAGTAACCAGCCACCAGCCCCAGCGGCACGCCGATGACCACGGCGATGACTACCGACATACACCCCGCCATCAGCGAGGTTCTGGCTCCCCAGATAATGCGGGATAAAATATCGCGCCCCAGCTCGTCGGTGCCGAACCAGTACATCGCCGAGGGCGCTTTACGCACCGCGAGGAAATTCGCCTTCACCGGATCGAACGGCGCGATCCACGGTGCCAGCAGCGCCACCAGCACAAAGAAGCCCACAATCACCGCGCCGATCACCGCGCTTTTATTGGCGAGAAATTTCTTCAGCACCCGGTTCTGCGCGCGGGGCAGAACCGGCGCAACGGTTTGAGTTGTCAATTCCGCCATGGTTAACCTCGCATTTTCGGATTGATGAGAACGTACAGCACATCGGCCAGCAGGTTCAGCAGCAGGAAGCCAATCGCCACGATCAGCACCACGCCCTGCACCACCGCGTAGTCGCGGTTAAACACCGAGTCGACGATCATTTTGCCAAATCCCGGAATGGTGAAGACCTGCTCGGTCAGCACCGCGCCGCCCAGCAGCTCGCCGAACAGCAGCGTGGTAAGCGTGATCACCGGTACCAGCGCGTTGCGAAACGCATGCTTGATAATGACGGCTTTTGGCAGCAGCCCTTTGGCCCGCGCGGTGCGGATGTAGTCAGCTTTGAGCACGGCGATCATGGAGGCGCGGGTATGGCGCATCAGCGTGGCCGCCAGCCCGGTGCCGAGCACGGCGGCAGGCAGCAGCAACGTCCGCAGGTTCTGCACCGGATCTTCACTAAACGGCACAAACCCGGACGCCGGCAGCCACTGCAGATTGACCGAAAAGACCAGTATCAGCAGGATCCCGAGCCAGAAGTGCGGTATCGAGATCCCGGAGATCGCCACAAAGTTCGCCCCGTGATCGACCCAGCTGTTTTTGTTCACCGCCGCGAGGATCCCCATGCTGATGCCGAACACCAGGGCGATGATCATCGCCAGCAGCGACAGCTCCAGCGTGACCGGCAGTTTGCTGGCGATAAGCTCGGTCACCGGTTCGTGCGTGCGTAAGGAGACCCCTAGATCGCCCTGCAGCGCGCGCGTCAGCCAGTGGAAATACTGCACCGGGATGGGCGCATCCAGATTGAGCTCAGCGCGCAGCTGGGCGATCACCGCCGGATCCCGCTCCTCGCCCGCCATGGCGATGAGCGGATCGCCGGGCAGCAGCTTCTGCAGCCCGAACACCATCATACTCACCAGCAATAGCGTCGGAATGGCCAGCAGCAGACGTTTGCAAATCAGTTCCAGCATGGTCTCTCCTCGGGACGGTTATTTCGCCAGCGTCACACCGGCCAGACGCACGATGCCGTCCGGGTACGGCTTAAAGCCCTGCACGCTTTTGTTCAGGCCGAAAATACGCGGCTCAAAGTAGAGGTAGGCAACAGGCATGTCGGTTTGCAGCTGCTTCACTACCTTGTCGTACAGCGGCTGGCGAACGGCTTTATCGTTGCTGAGACGCGCCTGGGTCAGCCACTCATCGACCTGCGCATTGCTGTAACGGCCGTCGTTAAGCGTCCCTTTGCTGTGGATAAAACCGTAGATGCTGCCATCCGGGTCCGGGCGTCCTGACCAGCCGGAGAAGCTCAGCTGGTAATCACCGCTCTGCTGGCGATCGAGCAGCGTGGCGAACTCGGTCATCTGCAGATTCAGGGTAAAGCCCGCCTCAGCCACCATCGCCTGCAATACCTGGCCGACCTGCTGCGAGGTTGGGTTGTTCGGCACCAGCAGATTCACGTTCAGCGGCGTCGCGACGCCTGCGGCTTTAAGCAGCGCTTTCGCCTTGTCGACGTCACGCGGGGGCACCGGCAGATTGACGTGATACGGGCTTACCGTCGAAAAGGGCTGGTTGGCAGGCGTATAGAGTCCTTCAAAGACCACCTGATTGAGCGCATCGCGGTCAATGGCCTGAGAGAACGCTTCACGCACGCGGGCGTCCTTGAACGGATCGTTCGCTGGCACCTTGCCATTATTGATATTGAAGGTGATGCCCTGATACCCGAGGCCGGTCACCTTCGCCAGCGCCAGCTTGCTGTCGGCTTCGACGGTTTTAACGTCGCTGGCAGCAATGCCCTCGGTCAGATCGAGATCGCCCGCGCGCAGGTTCGCCAGACGCACGGAGGCATCCGGGATCGGCAGGTAGATGATTTTGTCGAAGTGGTAAGCGTCTTTATTCCAGTAGTTGTCGAAACGAGTCAGAACAATGCGGTCCTGGGAGACGCGGCTGTCGAATTTATAAGGACCGGAGCAGACGGGATGGGCGGCAAAGTCCGGCTTTTTCGCCGCTTCGGGGGCCATCATCGCCCCGGCGCGGTCGGTGAGCTGCATTAACAGGGCAGCATCGGGGGTTTTCAGGTGCAGGGCGATCTGCATCGGGCCGGTGACCTCAACGGACTCCACGGACGATATTTCACTTTTACGCAGAGAGCCTTTTAAGGTCAGCGCCCGGTCGAGGTTGTATTTTGCCGCTGCCGCATCGAATTTTTCGCCGTCATGGAAGGTGACGCCTTCACGCAAATTGAAGGTCAGGGTTTTGCCATCCTCGCTCCAGGTCCACTCTTTCGCCAGACCCGGCACCACTTTCAGGTTTTCGTCCACATCCACCAGCCTGTCGCACAGGGAGGCAAAAACGAAGCGGCCATAATAGGTGCGCGCCAGATGCGGATCGAGCATATCCGGGTCTGCACCCAGCCCTACTCGCAGCACGCTTTCAGCCTGGGCGGGCAGCGCCGCGCCGAGCAACATAACACTTCCCAGTACGGTCAAAAGAGAATTACGCATTGTCATTATCATGAGTTCCTTGAAGGAAGGGAGGAGTGAGAGGCCGCGTGTTCAAACAGCGCGCGGCGGCGCAGAAAGGCGGTAGACGGCGGTGCTATCTGGATAACACTGCGATCGCGGTTAATCTCCTGCCAGCGGTGGCAGGCAATCTGGCGTCCGCCTTCCAGCACCTGGTTAATGGGCTCGGCAAGGCGACATTCATCCGTGGCATACGGACAACGGGTATGGAATCGGCACCCGGACGGGGGATCGGCCGGGTTCGGTAAATCCCCTTGCAGCAACGGGGCTGCGCGTCGGGCGCCCGGCTGCATCTGCGGTGCAGAGGCGATGAGCGCCTGGGTGTAAGGATGGAGAGGCGCGTCAAAGATCTCGTCGACGCTGGCAAGCTCAACGATCTGCCCGAGATACATCACTGCCACGCGGTCGCTCATATGGCGGATGACCGCCAGGCCGTGGGCAACAATCACCATCGTTAGCCCCAGCTGATGCTTCAGGCTTTCCAGCAGATTGATCACCTGCGCCTGCACGGAAACATCCAGCGCCGAGACGGGCTCGTCACCCAGCAGCAGTTTTGGCCCGGAGGCCAGCGCACGCGCAATACCAATGCGCTGGCGTTGCCCACCTGAAAACTCGTGCGGAAAACGCGCCGCCCAGGCGGCAGGCAGACCCACGGTTTTAAGCAGTTCCGCAACGCGATAGTGACGATCGGCTTTTTTCATCTCCTGATGCAGCCACAGCGGCTCACCCACAATCTGCTCAACCGTCATGCGCGGGTTTAGCGACGCAAAAGGATCCTGAAAAATAATCTGTAATTCCCGGCGCAACTGGTTGAGACGAGCTCCTGAGGCGTGTGTGATCTCTTCCCCCTGATAAAACACGCGTCCTTCGCTGGCGGCCAGCAAACGCAGCAGCAGACGGCCGAGCGTGGATTTGCCGGACCCGGACTCCCCGACAATCGCCAGCGTTTCGCCGGGCATCACGGAGAGGGAGACGCGATCCACCGCCGTCACAAAGCGGGCTGGAGTAAAAAAGCTTCTTCGGGCCGGGGAAGCGCTTGCTCAGGTCACGGGCTTCAAGAATGGGCGTGGTCATGCGATCTCTCCCAGCGCAATGTGTTGTTCCAGCGGCACGCGGAAGCAGGCGACCAGATGGTCAGCCCCCTGCGCCGCGAGCGACGGTTTTTCGTTATGGCAGCGCGTTTGCGCGAAGGGGCAGCGGGTCGCAAAGCGGCAGCCTTTCGGCATGGATTCCGCCAGGGGAACCGCGCCGGGAATGGTGGCGAGCGGCCCTTTACGCGCGCCCGCGGACGGAATAGAGCCCATCAGACCAATGGTGTACGGGTGCTGCGGATCGGCAAAGATGGCCTCGACGCTCCCCTGCTCCACCACCTGCCCGGCATACATCACCGCCACCTGCTGCGCCACTTCCGCCACCACGCCTAAATCATGGGTGATCATCAGCACCGCCGTACCGGTCTCCTCTTTTAAGGTGTTGAGCAGTGCGAGGATTTGCGCCTGAATGGTGACGTCCAGCGCGGTGGTCGGCTCGTCGGCAATCAACAAACGCGGATGGTTAATGAGCGCCATCGCAATCATCACGCGCTGGCGCATGCCGCCGGAAAGCTGGTGCGGATACGCTTTCAGGCGCATCTCTGCCGCCGGGATCTGCACCTTCTCCAGGATTTGCAGCGCGGTATTCATCGCCTGCGCACGCGAAACGTTCTGATGGCGCATAACCGCTTCGCTGAGCTGGTCCCCAAGGGTAAAGGCGGGGTTGAGCGACGTCATCGGCTCCTGGAAAATCATCGCCAGCT
This sequence comes from Enterobacter cloacae subsp. cloacae ATCC 13047, assembly GCF_000025565.1. Taxonomy (NCBI): domain Bacteria; kingdom Pseudomonadati; phylum Pseudomonadota; class Gammaproteobacteria; order Enterobacterales; family Enterobacteriaceae; genus Enterobacter; species Enterobacter cloacae. The sequence goes on along the minus strand of NC_014121.1, from coordinate 1,076,497 downwards.
CGTTACCCCGGAGATCGGCATATTCCCGCGGGGAGAGCTTTCGCAGATCGTGGCGACGAAACTGCATATCGCCGCTGACAATCTGCGAGCTGGCGGGCAGTAGCCCCATCAGCGCTAAGGAGGTGATACTTTTCCCGCAGCCGGACTCCCCCACCAGCGCCAGCGTTTCACCCGCTTTGACCGTCAGCGAGATACCGTCAAGCACGCTCACCGGCGATCCGGCGAACTTAACGTTGAGTTTTTGCAGGCGCAGTACCGGAGTGGCTTCCTTAAACGGAATCGTCGTCATAGCGTGATGTCGTCCTCAAGGTGGATCGCCTGTATCAGGGCGTTTTGCAGACTAAGCAGATGTTCGCGCATGGCGGCCGCTGCTTCGTTGGGCTGGCGATGGATAATCGCGGACATGATTTTATGATGATGGTCGTTGTAGACATCGACCCGTTCGGGGGTTCGGGCAAGCTCACGCAAATGCTGCCAGCCTGGCTCACGCCTGACGGCATCAATGGCATCAAAAAGACCCAGCATCAGGCGATTGCCTGCGGCCTCCGCAATGGCGCGGTGAAAGGCGCTGTCCCACAGTTCATTCAGATCGCGGTCGTCCGGGCTGACCTTATCGATGCGTTCCAGCATGCGCTGCATGAGCGCGAGGTTTTCCCTGGTGGCACGCAGTGCCGCAAGCCGGGCTAAGCCGGGTTCGAGTTGTAGACGAGCTTCCATCACTTCCAGAAGGTTGGTTTGCTGAACCAATCCCTGAAGGGCCAGCGGTTCCACAGGCGCAGCAGGACCAATAAAGGTGCCTTTGCCCTGCTTACGCCAGATCCGCCCCTCTTCTTCCAGCACATCCAGCGCACGACGTACTTCACGTCGTCCTACGCCGAGAGTTTCCGACAGCTCACGTTCCGTGGGCAGCGGAAGGCCTGGTGTTGACTCGTGCTGGTGAATAAGACCGCGCAATTGTTCAAGCGCGGTGCTGGAATTTGCCAGAAACCGTGACGGTTTTTCCATATTGGTTCGCTCGCTTTCATCATGACTTTATTGTTATTAACGATAAGTTATTGATATGAGGCGCTACTTATCGTGCTAATGATTAAGCAATAAACGAACCAATTTTATATTGGTTCAAAATTTCGCAGTATAAAGAGAGTTAACCTGTTAATTGATAAGCAAAACATCAAAAACGAACTGGCACGTCAAACGTTGCGTCAGCACATTAGCCCCCCGTCAACTGCACAAAAACAGTGCAATAAACGCACCAAAAACGATCGAATGTTAAATAAATGCACTGTTTATGTATACTCTTTGTTAACTAAAGATTATGTAACCGATAAAACAGGCAACGATGCCGTCGGTTGGTAACGCCGGGCACTGATATAACGGACGACGAGTCACAAGAAACAGGCAAATAATACACTTTATAAACAGGACAACTATTTTCCCCGGCGATATTTAAATGCGTATTTTATTGCTCCACGCCGCTTACTTTAGTTAATAAAGTCCGTGCTTTTTCGGCTTATTAAACCGTGTCTTTCACCCGGTATTTCAGAAAGTAAACGACTCTGCCAAAAATTAACCAAAAAACAACAATTACAGCATTTTAGATAAAAATAAATGAATCTCACTCTCATTTAAGAACTTATACAACTCCTTGTTTTATATAAAATTAGTTCTTAAATCGCATTCATAATAGTCAGTTCAGACTATTTAATTAAGATTATTGCCTGGTCCAGCATATGATTATTCCTAAAGAACGACGGCGTTTGTCAGACTCCGGCTTAATATCATTAACGTAAGAAAACATCGCGTGTGAGGTATAATATGTACTGTGCAACTAACAATCCTGGCTATTTATCTCATACAGGTGGACAACCTGTTTGTCATACCCCTGAAATGCGTTGTTATGGTTGCGAAAAGCAATGCCGCTTTAATACGTCTGAAGATGGCCAAAACCGTGATTGCCACGCGCTTGAATATTATATCTGGCCTGATAATAACACCTTTTTGGTTGAAGGCATTCGCCATCACTTTGGCGAGGTAAATGATAAATATATTTCGCAGCCGGTTGTCATCATCGACTTCAGTCATAAAAACATCAATTATTTTTTATCTGAAAACTGGTTAGATCAGTTCAAAAACATGAGACTGATTCTTGTCACTGATAAAAAGATGACGGCAATTGCGCACTACTGGTTTTACAACGACACGTTAGAAACCACTATCAGTTCAATTATCTTTTATGACGATAGCGCAGAAGAAGTCTCGACGAAACTGAAAAAAACGTTCCTGGCAAAAACGATTAAACCGACAGGTAACAGACCCAAACTGAGTCAGAATGAATACAGCCTGTTTTCATTCCTTTTTAACGGATGGTCGCCAAAGAAAATCGCCTACCGGAACGGCACCAGTGTTAAAAACACCTACGCCATGAAGAACCGCATTGAACGCAAGCTGGGCGTGTCCATCACACGGCTTGCAAGTTAGTGTAAAACTGACAATACGCTCTGTCGAAAATTCCTGGACGAACAGAGCGTACTCTGACTGTCACTCGTGTTTTTCCGTAATGCATAATTAATCTGATTGTTGATATATTACATAATATTTTACATATATTATATGGACGCGTAGCGTTTGATCACATGAACATTATTACTATTAAACAAAATGAGAATGACAACTACACTATGCGTTGTTACGGTTGTATGCATAAATGCGCCTATGCCTCCATTCGCAGCACAAAGTGCGATGAATGTTCGGGAGCCGAGTTTTATATTTGGCCAGAAAATAACTCATTTCTGATAGAAGGCATTTTACAATACTTTGCTGATATTAATTCAAAAATAATTTCACAACCCATTGTCGTGATAGACTTTAATTACAAAAATATAAATTATTTCTTATCAAACAATTGGTTATCTCAGTTCAGAAACTCGCGCCTGATTCTGATCACCGACAAAAAAATGGCGGCCATTGCCCACTACTGGTTCTACAACGATACGGCAGACACGATCATCAGTACGGTTATTTTTCATGATGACCTGGCCGAGGATATCAAAATGAAGATCAGTCAGTCCTTTATGGGAAAAATAATACGACCTTCAGAAAAAAGAGCCAAACTTAGCGCAAATGAATATGCACTCTTTTCTGAACTGTATAAAGGCCAACTGCCTAAAAAGATTGCCATGAAAAATGCCACGAATGTCAAAAACATTTACGCCATGAAAATAAGAATTGAAACAAAGCTGGGCGTTCCCATTTCAAGGCTGGCGAGCTAATACGTCCACGTAAGAAAGAGATGTTAAAACATCAGCATAGCAAATATGACGTAGAATATTCCTAAAGGAACAGTTACTTTTCTTTATTGTGTGTGAGAGGGATAAAACCCTACACTACGATATTACCAGTGCTTGTATTTTTACATAATCCACCCGCGTCACCCGTTGTATTTACGGATGCCCCTGGTCGTTTTTAAATAACATATTCTTTACTTTTTTAATTCTAAGTGAGGAACGCAACTACAGGTCTGAATTCAAAATGAATACGCATCTCTCCACGGTAAAAATTAATTCAGAGCATACTCTTGAAGATATTGAAGCCCCTGAAAAAGATTCTCTTCTGTGGGGCGTTGAATGGCTTTGTGGGCATCATTCTAAGTATGCCAGCAAAGAGGTGCTGTATGCAGGCCTGCCAAAAAGCGACAAGCTGGAGCCTGAAATGGCATTACGTATGCTTGAGCAGATGGGCATATCCGCCGGTTGGGTTAAGCGCGATCTGAATTCGCTTTCCTCCTGGCTGTTCCCTTTGCTTATTGCACGCAAAGACGGGACATACTGCATTCTTACCGCACGCAAGGGAAAGCGCGGGCAACATACGTATCAGATTGTGGTACCTGAAAACGACGGAACGCTCCTCGTTGCAGAGGCGGATTTACACGAGGCTTATGGCGGTTATGCCCTTGTGACGACGCCAAAACCCACGCTGGACGCGCGTGCTGAAGACCAGCTGTTACCGAAAGCCAAGGATGAAGGTCACTGGCTCTATTCGACGCTGTGGCGCTACCGGCATTACTTCTACAGCGCGGCACTGGCGGCGCTGCTGGCGAACATTCTGACGCTGGCCGGTACCTTCTTCACCATGAACGTCTATGACCGCGTGATCCCCACCCAGGCGTACGTCACCCTGTGGTCGCTGGCGATTGGCGTGGTGATTGCCATTATTTTTGAATTTGCCAGCCGACAAATCCGCGCCTATTTGATCGACATCGCCGGTAAAAAAGCAGATCTGATCCTCGGGGCGAAGCTGTTTCGCCAGGTGATGTCGATGCGTATGGAATACAAGCCGCAATCCTCCGGAACCTTTGCGAACCAGTTACGCGATTTTGAGGCCGTCCGCGACTTTATCACCTCTGCGACCCTCGCCACGCTGTCCGATTTGCCGTTCTGTCTGCTGTTCATGTTCATCATTTACATGATTGGCGGCCCACTGGCCGTTGTACCGCTGGTTGCCATGCCACTGATTTTGATTGTCAGCGTCATTATCCAGTGGCCGCTGGGTCGCTACATGGAAGAAAACGTCCGGGAAATTTCGCTTAAGCAGGGTCTGCTGATCGAGAGCATCGAAGGGCTTGAGGCCTTAAAAGCCGCTCAGGGCGAAGGGGTGATGCAAAAGCGCTGGAATGATTTCAGCGCACTGGCTGCGGCGTCCTCGATGAAAACCCGCTATCTCTCCATGCTGACCACCAACTTTGTCTCTTTTGTGCAGCAAATCACCACCGTCTGCATCGTGGTGCTCGGCGTCTATTTAATCCACGCCGGAGAGCTGACCATGGGGGCCATGATTGGGGTGGTGATCCTCTCCAGCCGTTCGCTCGCGCCTCTGGCCTCTGTGGTCGGTCTGGCGCTGCGTTATCAGCACGCCAAAACCGCGCTGAAATCCCTTAACCAGCTGATGGAAACACCGACCGAGCGCGATGCGCTGATCAATTATCTGCCGACGCCCAATTTCACCGGCAGCCTGCGTCTGAAAAAGGTGGGATTCACCTATCCGGTACCGGGAATGATGGTCGCGCCACGCATTCTGGACAACATCAATATCAACATCGAGGCCGGGGAACAGGTGGCCGTGCTGGGCAAAATTGGCAGCGGTAAGTCGACCCTGCTGCGCGTGATGGCGCGCCTGTACCAGCAGAGCAGCGGACAGCTTTTCATTGATGGTGTGGATGCGACACAGGTTGATCCCGCCGACTGGCGCGCTGCGGTGGGCTACGTCGGGCAGGACTGCCGCCTGTTTTACGGCACCCTGCGCCATAACATCATCATTGGCAACCCGGGCGTGAGCACGGAAGAGTTTCTGCGGGTGGTTCGCCTGACCGGGCTTGATCACGTGGCGGCCAGACATCCACTGGGTTTTGACATGCCTATCGGCGAAATGGGCAATTGCCTTTCCGGTGGACAAAAACAGCTCGTCGCCCTCGCCCGCTGCCTGTTGCTGCGGCCAAAGATTTTGCTGATGGATGAACCCACCAGCTCAATGGATGCGATGACGGAAACCCTGTTCCTTCGTCGGCTCAAAGAAGCGACGCAAGGACAAACGCTGGTCATTGTGACCCACCGCATGTCCGTACTGAGCCTGGTAGAGCGTCTGATCGTCATGGAAGACGGACACGTAGTGAAAGACGGTCCCAAAGATCAGGTGATGGCCAGCCTGAATGAGAATGTCATGAAGAAAAAGCAAGCAATGCATTCAGTCGAAGAGAAGCAACAGAAACAAGGTGTGAATGAATGATGAACGAGGACGAAGTGAATCATAACGCCTCAAAGGGAGAGGCCGAAACGGATGCAGGCGTACCCTCAACGGCACTGGAAAACGTGAACGCTACGCAGAGAGCGGGCACCGGGCTGGCATTACACCCTGCACAGCCAACGGGGAAAGTGAAAGCCGACGATCTGAAATTCATGCACGACCTGCAGGGCGCGCTGATCGCACAGAAGACCCCTTTCAGCATGATCATGCTCTACACCATCACCCTGGTTGTGGTGGTAGCGCTGGTCTGGGCGCATTTCGCCCGGGTTGAGGAGATTACCCGTGGCGACGGGAAAGTGATCCCCGCCAGCCGCGAGCAGCTCATTCAGAGCCTGGAAGGCGGCATTCTCGAAGAGCTAAACGTGCAGGAAGGCGACATCGTCGAGAAAGGCCAGATTCTGCTGAAGATTGACCCGACTCGCGCCGGGGCCAGCTATGGCGAATCGTTGTCCAAAGTGCAGGGGCTGAAAGGCAGCATTGCCCGTCTCAGGGCGGAAGCCTACGACACGCCACTGACCTTCCCGCCGGATATCGCCGGGATTGAGTCAATCGTGCGTGATGAGACCCAGGCCTATAACGCCCGCCTGAAAACCCTGAATGAAAGCGTAGAGGCCTTAAAACGGAGCCTGACGCTGGCGCAAAACGAGGTCAGTCTGTCGGAGCCGCTGGCGCGCAGAGGGTTAATGTCGGATGTCGAAATCCTGCGCCTCAAGCGCCAGGCGAACGAATTCAGCCTGCAGATCACCGAGCGTACCAACCGCTTCCGCTCTGATGCCAACAGCGAACTGAACCGACTGGAATCTGAGCTGGCGCAGGCGGAAGAAATTCTGCGCGGACGCCAGGACGTAATGAACCGTACCACGGTGGTGGCGCCCGTGCGCGGCACCGTCAACAACATCCGGGTGACAACCCGTGGCGGCGTCATTCAGCAGGGGGCGGAGATCATGACCCTCATTCCGCTCGAAGATAACCTGCTGGTTGAAGCCAAAATCAAACCCTCTGATGTGGCCTTTATCCATCCGGGCCTGCCCGCCACGGTGAAAATTACCGCCTACGACTATGCCATTTATGGCGGATTAAACGGTGTCGTTGAACACCTCAGTTCAGACACCCTGATCGATGAAGAGAAAGCCCGTCAGGGGCGTGGAGATTCTACCTATTACCGGGTGTTCGTCCGCACCGACCGTGCCGCGTTACAGGTAAAAGACAAGTCGTTCCCGATCATGCCGGGAATGGTGGCAAACGTAGAAATCAGAACGGGGGAGAAGACCATTTTGTCTTACATCCTCAAACCGATACTGAAAGCGCGCGAAGCCTTCAGGGAGAGATAATTATATGGTTAAGGCACGTAAAGAGCGTCGTTGGGCAAGGGTAGCAACCGCAGTTGCACTCTGCTTGCCCTGCTCTTCTTTTGTCATTCCGCTGCACGCGGCTGACATTGCTCAGGCTAAAAGCAGCCTGGCGTCATTGCCGCCGATGCGCACACAGTCACAGCTCAACCGCGAAGTGCAGCCTGTGCAGCGGACGGTGTCGCAAAGTGCGGCATCGCCGCGTTCGCTGCCCGCCATGCGTACCCAGTCGCAATACGTCAGTACGCAAAAGGCGATGCCAACGCAAGCCACTGCGCGCCCTGAACGTTACGCCTCTGCACCAACAGCCAGGGAGTTTGCCCCCGCCCCGTCAAAACCGGCGGAAAGCCGGGCTGCGCTGAAGAAAAACGCAGACTTCTTCCCGCCCGTCACCGAGTATTACAAACCAGACCCGGCGTACGCCGGGGTGCGTCGTGACGGCGGTGCGCGTCAAGCCATCAGCGGCATGTCGCAGGGCTACCGTGCCGGCAGTCAGGATTCGCTTGTTTTTCTGCGCAGCATGGTGGCCAGAGCGCTGGCGTATAGCCCGGAACTGCGGGCCGCCTCAGCAGAGGTGATGGCGTCTGACTACATGGTCGATCAGGTAAAAGGCCAGCGCATGCCCCAGGTACGTCTGGGCGTAACCTCGCCGCTGTCGACCGTGGGCGGCGATCGCCAGTCGTCATCCAACAATAGCCATATCAGCGACTCAAGCGGCACGGTCTCCGTTAATACGCCGATTATTGACTGGGGAAGGATCAGTAACCAGGTGGACAACTCTCTGGAAACGGCAAAAGCAGCCCGTTATTCAAAAGAGTATTCCCGCGAACAGCTGGCCTACAACACCGTGTCCGAGCTGATGAACATGGGGCGTTACCAGCACAGTAAGGTTGTGGCGAAACAGTATGTTGGCCGCATGAAAGAGCTGGTCACCATGCTGTCGCAAATTACCCAGGCAGACCGCGGCAGAGAGAGTGAACTGGTGCAGGCAAAAGCAAAACTGATGTCGGCCCAGGCGAGTCTCGACAATATTGAGCATCAGCTGAGTGCCAGCAAAATTAAACTGGTGCGTCTGCTGGGGATCGAGCCTGAATTACCGGAAGGCATAAGCTGGCACGACACGGTCATCCCGGCGTCGGTGGCGCTTTCTGGGCTGGATAAAAACCCGATGATGCTGAACCTGCAGTCCAAAGTCCGGGCGGCGGAGTATGAGGCAGAAAGCATTAAATCGTCGGCCCTGCCGCAGGTGAATTGGGTCATCTCCAAAAGCACCGCCAAAGACAGCAACGGCAACGAAGCGGGTTGGTATACGGGCTTAAACGTCGAGTGGGAGGCGTTTAGCGGCGGCTCTCAGCGTGCCGCTGAGATGTCGGCACGGGCGAAAGCCAATATGGCGCAGCAGCAATATGAAGTGAGTTACAAAGATCTGGAGTATCAGATTAACTATCAGATTCAGGTACGTGACTCCTCTTTCCTGCGCGCCGATGATTACGATCGCCTGACAAGTGAAACGGATCGGGTGCGTCGTATGTTCTACGAACAGTGGTATCACCTTGGCAAACGCACCTTGCTCGACGTGCTGACGGCAGAAAACGATCATTTTAATAATCAGCTTTCTGCCATTAACAACCGCTACGACGGCTATATTTCCAACATTAACGTCATTGCCAGCGCCTCCATGCTGCTGTCATGGATGAAAATGAGCTAAGCGAAACAGACGTAATAAAAAGCCAGACCGTCAGTGATGAGGGTCTGGCTTTTTTATGTCTTTCAGAAGGCGACTACCAGGGGGTGTCCTCTCTGCTGATCTCCGCCCAGCGCAGATACATATCGCTCGACATCATAAAATCGGTATGCCATTTCCACCAGGTGTGCAGCGTGTAGTACACCAGACATGGCAGATAGCAAAGCAGGAAATAGACCTCAAACCAGACCTGCCATCCCGAAAGCGTAAGCAGCACGCCGATAACAGCCGACCAGACACATTCCACGCCCACCAGCATCACCAGCCGCAGCCATAATGGTTTCTCTGACAGCGTCCTCCACGGGATTGACGGGGAGAAATAGAGATCAATCTCGTTAAGGAACAGATGCCCCAGAAACACATAGCGTCGGGTAAAGCGCAAGAACAGCAGATTGATTCCCAGCACCACCACGCAGAGCACCACCATGGTAATGATGGCGGTTAAGGTGAAGTAGCGCCCATAGAGATCAAACTGCGCACTGTTGCGTAAGGGGCTGATGGTCAGGAGATTCATCACCACACTCATCACGACAGCAACGGCCACATACTGTGAAAGCTGCGTGTATTTTGCCTTGTCTCTGGCTGAGGCAACGACCTGCTGAATATAGACATGACGCAGTGCGGCAAAGATCCCCCAGATAATCAGCGGCGCCACGAAAACCATGATCAGCAGCGTGATGCCTGGCGTGGTCAGCGCAAGGAAGAGCCCCGTGATGCCCGCGAAAATCAGGATCGAGACGGCAAGCACAACGAACGGTTCGAAGATGATCGAATTCGTTTTCGGGCTCTCTTTGCCGACAAATACCGACAAATCAACATTCTTGACGACGCATTTATAGGCCCAGAAGGCCTTAAGGTCGGCAATGAAGCTATACCCGATCAGCGCGAAAATACCGCTCGCGACCCAGGCATCCTGCCGGGAAAAAGAGAAACCGGCATTTTTCCAGTAAAAGCCCAGCAGGATAAACGTCACGATATAGATAAAAAGCACGTTCCTTTTATCCTGATAGCGGATGAAGGTTAAATAATCTGGAATCATAGCTCGGCCATTACATCCCTAACACTTTTCTGCAGTGCAGGACACGCCCGGCAGAAAAACCGGAAAAATCATTTAGCATCTGTCCCAGATAGGGTTTGTTGCTCATCTCCAGGAACAGCGGCTGGTCTGGATGATGGATGAATCTGGCCATGGAATCGGCCCATTTCACCGTCTGCGTCAGATGCAGGGAGAGGTTCTCTTTGATATTGTCCGGCACCGTTTCGACTCTGGCGGTCACATTCATCAGCACGTCATAGGCTGGCGAGGTGAAGGGCTGTCCCGCCAGGAAGTCACGCATCAATTGCACGCCCTCAGCCATTAAACGGGTATGCCAGGCCCCGCTGACGCCGAGCTTGATCGGCTCATAGCCTTCATCGGCCAGCACTTTGGCAAAATCACTCAGCGCAGACGGGGTCCCGCCAATCACCTGCTGACGCGGGGTGTTGTCGCAGCTGATATCCAGCGCGATCCCGGAACGGGTGATGATGTCACTCAGCGTGGCAAAATCGGCCCCCTTCAGCGCCAGCATCGCGCCTTTCTGCTTTTTACTCACCGCATCCATGGTGCTGGCACGAAAATGCAGCGTACGGAACAGGGTCTCCAGCGAGATCGCGCCTGCCGCGTACAGGGCACTGTATTCGCCAACGCTATGGCCGCAGGCACCCACGACGCGCAGCGTCGGGAAGCGCTCGCGGCAGAGGCTATAAAGCGATACGTTGATAGCCGTAACGGCCAGCTGTTGTACCGTGGTCTGGATCAGCCTGTTCATCGGCCCCTTAAGGCAGAGTCGGCGCAGATCGAGACCCGACACATCGCTGGCACAATCCCAGATCTGTTTCGTCATTGCATTGAGATCCCACAGATCGCTGCCCATACCAATCACCGGGTTTCCCTGGCCGGAAAACAGCAGCACCACAGGCTGCGATGGATTATCAAGCGTCATAGTCATTTCCTTATAAGTAATACTTAAAGCCAACATAGCCACCGGCAACATCGCCGAAGAAAGCAAACTCAGAATTTGCGCTACCCAGTGCTGAATAGACGCCGGTATACGCTTCCAGCTGGTCATCAATAAAGGTCAGCGGTGCGCTGATGTGGAGCCCCGACAGGGTGCTTTTATCCATCAGATTGACGATAAAATAAGGCTGCACGGCGATCTGATGCGTGAGCTGCACGCTGGACCAGGCGTTGAGATAGTGTTTCCCCTGCAACATGCCTTTGTTGCCCGTATTGCTGATTTCAGACGCCATCAGGTACTTATAGGAATCAAACGCCCTGTCGAGCGGCGCATAACCTGTCGGCGTATTCAAAAAGGTCATCAGCTCGCGCTGTTTGCGCCATTCCGTGCGGGAGTAGCCTTCGCTCTGGTAATAATATTCCAGGCCGAAAACGTTAAAGGTATCAGTGGTATATTGCCCGCCCACCGCCAGCTCTACGCCATTTTTGTCCTCGGTCTCATACAGCGATGAAGGAAATGCATAGTTCTGGACTTCTGCACTTTTCTCCTCAGAGAGATGACGCCAGCGCTGCTCCCGGTGCCAGGCCATCCCGGCATTCAGGGTCAGCTGTGGGGTGTAGTGATAGCTGTCAGAGACGGCAACCGACTGCGAGTCTCCCAGCAGAATGCGCATCCCCGGGGTATGTTGACGGAAGGCATGTGAGGTATAGCTCAGAAGCCAGGCCTCGCTGCTGTTGCCACGCTGGTTCGCGGACCAGTTGCTGGAGGTCAGATAGTATTTATCGATCGTCGCCAGCTTCGGAATCATGGTCAGCGAGAGCGACTCATCCCGGTTGTCCATTGACAGCGTCGCGGCCCAGGACGAGGACTGATACGCAGTGCGAAGCGCGGGATCGTAAAGCCGCGTCGGTTTGAACCCGGCGTAGTAATGCGGAGTCAGATCGGAAGGTGAGCGCAGGAAAAAGAGACCCTGCTTCGCCTGAAGTTTTCCCACTTCAAGCTGCACGCTGTCTGAAACGGCGTAAACCAGTCTCAGACGCTCAATCAGCAGCTGAGAGCGGCTGTCGTCCTCTTCAAATGCTCCCACCTTGCGCGGTGAGTACCAGGTGAGCCCGTAGAGAGACAAATCCAGATCCAGCGCATTATCAACGATCGCGCACTTGCTGGTGAGATTCACGCCCGCGTCATTGTAGATATTGTGTCTGGTATACGGATTTCGGCCGTTAATTCGCCAGTCTGAAATTTGTTTTTTGACCAGCGACACCTGCTCATACAGCGTGACAGTGCTGTTTTTTGCAAAGTCGGAACCGGACAGGCAGTCCGCCAGTGCGCTCACGGGCAGAGCGGAGAGTGCCAGAGTTAACCCCAGTAATGTGCGTTTCAATTGGCACCTCGCTGAATAGACTCGCGAGTAAAGTGGGATTCAGGCAAGGACTCCAGGCGAACATCGCTGTACTCCATCACGGAGTAGCTGTTACCGTGACGGGCCTCCTTCACAATAATTTTCATCGGACGCATCTTCCCTAATACCATCTGAAAATCCTGGTACAGCACTTCTTTCATCAATTTATTATCCAGAGAGTAATACGACGCTTTAAAAGGACGGTTCTCCCCCTCTTTTTCGACGTAATAGATGACTTTTGGCCACGTGACGTCATCCGTTTTGCGCACCAACTCCAGCTTATAGCACTGCGTATCGCCGCATGCTTCCTCGCCCAGCAGCGTGGCGTGGTAGGCATACTCAAAATTGGTGACAATGACGTCGCCATTGGAAATTTGTCCAATCAGGCGCTGCTGGCGCGAAACGGGAACCGGTCGACGCAGTTCTGGCGTGTAGAACCAAAGATCGTACCAGTCAGAGAGCAGCACTTTGCCTTTGTCCCGCGGGGGATAAATAAAACGCGCCAGCGAACGGGCATCGGCTTTCATTCCCCCTTCGGGTTTCATAAAGCGCATGGAAATATCCAGCACCTGCTTATTGTCAGGCTGAGATGCGCCCGACTTATATTCATGAATGGTCAGGGTGTAGCGAAAAGGTTTATTCGGGGAACGAACCTCATCGGCACGACGAATAATCTCTGATGCTTTGTTATCCACCGGCGCTGATAATACCGCCGAGGAAAACAGGCACAGACAAAAGAGCAGTTTTGTGATGACAACGCGTTTCATATCGCTTCCTTACGAAAATTTAAAAGCATCTGAAATATTCAGCCGTGAAGCACGTAATGCAGGCAGCACAGAGGCGCCGGTTGCGGCCAGGATCGGTAATACGAGGGTTATCCAGGTCAGTGCTACGCTGTCGGTTTTAATAAAGGCCGTATAGCCCAGCGATTGCCCCGGTGACGGCGGCATGGCGATACCGTAAAGATTGATGGCAGAAGCAATGGCATAACCTGTCGCCAGACTGCCAATGGCGCCGATAAGACCAATGAAAATCCCTTCCAGTAAAAACAGCCTGGTGACGTGCAGGGGTTTCAGGCCAATCGCCCTGAGGGTGGTTATTTCCCGGGTACGTTCGATAATATTCATGGTCATCGAATTGCCGATCATAAAGATCACGATCAATCCGACGATGAGCTTAATGAAGAAATAGATCCCGGATAATAAGCCTTCGACTTGCTGATAAAAGATCGAGGTCTCTTTCCAGTCTTTGACCAGCAGCGGTAAATGATGTTTCGCAATAAACTGGCGCAGTTTGGCGCTAAAGACGGCGGTATCGTCGTCCTTCAGCAGGATTAATACCTTACTGACGCTGTTGGTTCCCATGATGCGTTGTGCGGTATCAAGCGGGATTTTCATCGCCACATCATCGTAATCCTTAATACCGGACTCAAAGATGCCGCGCAGCTTCATCGATAACGCGCCCTGCCCGCCCTCGGTATTCACCACCAGCACATCCAGCCAGTCGTCATAGTGGGCATTGAGCGTTTTCGCCAGCCCACTGCCCAGCGTGATTTCGTCGGTACGCACCCGGGAGAGATCGCTGCCGGAAATTAATTTATCAAACGATCCCAGCTTTAACGCAGGCAGCGGCTCCACACCCAGGGCGGAAAAATAGCTGGACGTTTCGCTTTCATATTGCGAAATCACCCCGGTAAATTCCAGCTGACCGGACAGCGTCGAAATATGCGGTGCAAGATCCGGATCGTTGAGAATCGCCTTTTTCAGGGATGCATAATCTGCAATCAGGCTTTTGTTTTTATTCGACGTCTGGAAATAATTTTCATTATAAATTTGCACGTGACCAATATTGGTTCGAATCGTTTGCTCTTTCAAAATCCAGAAAGAGTAATCGATAAACCCGCCATACAGAAAAATCGACACGCCACCGAGCATAATGGCGGCAATGGTTGAATAAGATCGTCTCTTGTGGCGAAAGAGGTTTAAAAAAGCAAACTTCACATCCCGCGAGCGGAATAATACGCACCAGAGGACAAAAATCAGAATCAGTACAACAACACTATTCGCTAACACCATAACCCCGGACATTTAGTTCCCTTTCACCAGCGGTAACAAGACCTCTGTCACTTCGTTGATATCCCACTCTGGCGCGTCGCCAGAAGCCAGTGGTAATGCAGAGTTGGCGTGACGCAGTTCTGTTTGCGCCAGCAGCGCGTCTGCCTCGGCGGTACGGTTACAGCTCAACAGCGCGCGATAACGCATTTCGTCAATGTGCTTCATCAACCCGGCATTGAATACGTCAGGGCTTTTCGCCATCTGTTCCGTATCTTTTAACGTCACCACACAGCGGCCAATATCGGCTGGCAGGTACGCGTCCACACGGGCACGCATGTAGCGCACCCGTTGATTGCCCTCGTAGAGGTCCACCGCTTCATCGAGATAGAAAAAGCCCGTTTTGCCATACTCAGACGCCCGAATGACGTCATTGGTATTGAGGGCATGTTCCGCCTGGCGCAGCATGCCGTAGGCATAAAAAACCAGCGACAGCGCGTTATCATTGGCCTTGTATTCGGTAAACAACGCACGGGTGATATCGGCTAGCTTATCGGCCTGCGTCGGGAAGCCATTTTTTATCACCTGCTCAGCCACGGGGGCCGCGGCGGCTTTAACGCTCCCGGCATAGGCCATGCAGATCAATAACCAGCAGAGAATGAAGAAATTACGATTGTGAATCATGAACTAATACTCCGTCCTTAATTTCAACCACACGCCGCGCGCGCTCTTTCAGCTGGCTTGAGTGCGTCGAAATAATGAAAGTGGTGCGTGTCTCCCGGTTGATTTTCAGCAGCAGATCGAGAATGGCCTCACCGGAGACCAGGTCGAGGTTTCCGGTTGGCTCATCGGCAATCACGACCTGAGGGTCATGCGCCAGTGCACGGGCAATAGCCACACGCTGCTGTTGTCCACCCGAAAGCTGGCCCGGCTTACGTTCGGTATATCCCGCCAGTCCTACGCTCTCGATAAAATGCAGCGCCCGCTCTTTCGCCTCTTTTTTGCCAATGTGCCCATTCAGCACCAGCGGGTAAAAAACGTTATCAAATACGCTCAGCACGGGGATGAGGTTAAAAAACTGAAATATGAACCCCAGATGCTTGCCACGAATTTCTGCTAATTGTTCTTCCGGTAAATTGTTGAGTAATTTTCGCAAAAACATCACCGAACCAAATCCCGGTTTATCAATACCCGACAGGATATTTAACAGCGTACTTTTACCGCTGCCGGAGGGGCCGCACAGTGCCAGAAATTCGCCTTTCTCTATTTCAAGATTGATATTTTTCAGGGCATCGACTTTGCCTTCGCCCGAGCCATAACTCTTATAGATATTGTTCAGCGATATCATTGGGAGTTCTTTAATCATTCCGCTCATGGGGGTGCCGTTATTCCTTGCAATAGTCAATGTCGAAATAGCTGTAACCGAACTGTTTATCGGGAACGACAGTTCTTAATTTTCCCGCAAAATGAGGAGCCTGCTGGAGATACGCAAAGCTTAATGCTGGCGTCAGACAGCCGCTGGCACCAAAGGTATCGACCAGATCTAACGTCTTTTGCGGCGCAACGGTTGAGCGAGACAGCATCTCTTTACGCAGACCGGCAAACGCCACGCGATCCGCTGCCTGCATGTCCTCAAGGGTATCGGCCATCACGTATTGACCGCCGTTCACCCGGATTGCACTTTCATGCTGACTAAAGATGAAACAGCCCGCGCGCTCAACGGTTAAATTGACATCCTGGGCTTTCCCCCTGCGCTTCTCTCCCCACTTCAGCGCGATATCTTCGTCCGAAAACACCAGCACCGGGATCGCACGGTAGGCGGCGCAGATCACCACGTAATCAAACACATCCCAGCTCAGATAATCCTTTGCCAGACTCATGGCCTGGATGAAGGATTGCCTTTCACCCCGGATTTTGCACGTCGGTGAATTCACAGAGAATTTCTTCACCAGGTTTTTTGGCAGCGTATCAATCATTGAGATGTGTAATGCGCTGGAGATATTTTCAAACGGCCCGGATTCCCCCCAGGAGTCGACATAAATAAATGCCGTACGCTGCTTTAGCAGCTTCATTCGCTCTTTCGCCGGCAGCGCCATGAGCGCGTCATCCGCCGCTTGCTCCATCGCATCCAGGTATTTTTGATACTGAGGATTGCGGATCATCTCACCGGCATATAACTCCGGCTGCGTACCAAAACGTTTCAGACCCCAGCCGTTTGCATGGGTTGATTTAAGCGCTTTATTAAATAAATGCGACTCCCACGCGTTTAGCCAGCTGGGCTGATAGAAATAAAATTTATCTTCCGGCTCAATGAGCGAAAATGAGGATAAAAACATGTTACTCTCCATGATCGTTCAACAGCCTGGATGACCCGTAGACATGACGGCGCCAATAATGGATCCGTCCACGCCAACCCCAACTTTAAGCAGGTGGTTTTTGTGATGACCAATAACGCCACGGTCAATCAAAACATGCTGAGCAACGGCATCAATAATGGTGTCATTACCAACGGGGGAAATAAGCTCCTGCTGGGTGAGCGAATGATGACCAATAATTAAATCGACAATCCCAGAGCCGGTTGCGGTATAGCCAATCTGGCCTTTATAAGCCAGAACCGGAACCGGATGTCCTTCCGTCAACATCGCTATTGCTTTGGCTTCCGCTTTATCGCTGACGGATGAACCGTTACCGTGAGGGATAATCGCGCACAGTGCCTCAACGTCCAGTTCGGCTTTTTTCATTGTGGCCTGCATCACTTTTAAAATATTGGTGCTGAGCCATGAGCTGTCGTTACTTCTGCCTGCGCCGATTTGGGTATAGGTTGTTTGCAACCGCACGCCGCCCTTCGCCTTTCTGGCGCGACGGTGGCGGGAATTTTCCAGCAGAATGGCGCTATAGCCTTCCGCAAAAAGCACCCCCTGGCTGTTTTCACCAAAGGGCTGAACAAGATGGCTATCCAGCATGGATTGCGTATCCAGAAACCAGATATCCTGCGTTTTAATTTTTGAGCAGTTCACCACCAGGACAATATCTACGCCGCCATGCTCGATGGCCTGGCAACCTAAATGCACGGCTGTCATGGATGAATTACTGGTGCAATTCATATTCGGGGGTAAATACTGCAGGTTATATTTACGCGCAAGGTGACCGGCAATACGATCCTGCGACATATTATCCACATACAGCTGCATTAATGATTTTGAAAGATAAATATCTTCCACATCATTTTTGTTATAGAAACTCTTAAAGGCCATGCCATCGACCCGCGGGCCAATACCGGTTAAATAAACCCGGGCATTGCACCCGGCCAGCCATTGAACATCCAGGTCGGCCTGGTCGAGTGCATCGTCAATCAGACGATAAAGCAGATCTAATGCGCTATCATCCGTATGATCCAGCGTGGCAATATGTTTATTGCCATCGAACCCACATTTAATTGCCTCGTCGTCGGATTTAAACCAGGGCTTTCTTTCAACGCGTTTGCCCAGCTTCAGATTTTGAATAAGCTGAAGACTGTCTTCGGCAAACGGCAGACAAGAACTGAACCCCGAAATGATAGCGGCATTATCCACAATATTATCCTTTAATCACAAACGCGTAGTAGTTACCGCCTTCCGTCGCACCCACCAGCAATACGTGCTTCAGGGCAAGTTTTAACGGTTCACGAACGAAGTTAATTCGCTTATCGAAAAACTCGACGGTATGAGGAATAGCGGGAACCGCCTGCGTCTTAAAACAGTCAATGATGACGGCCAGGTTAAGCAGTCCGGCAGCAGACGCGACAAAGCCAAAGCAGGCGTTGTAGTTCACGACCGGTACGTCCGGTTTTGCCTGGGCGAAGGTGGCGTAAATCGCATCGATTTCAATGCGTGAGCTCTCATCGCTACCGTTGCTGGTACCACAGACAAGGTCGATCTCCTGCGCCGTTACACCGGCATCCGCCAGCGCACGGGCGATAGCCAGCGCCATGGAGGAGGATTTCTCGTCCCGCTGAGAGGCATCAAAATAGCTGTTGCTACAGGCTTTACCGTAACCGGCCACTTCCGCCAGCACTTCTGCACCACGTGCGGCTGCACGCTGCGGATCTTCCAGCAACAACATGCAGGCACCTTCGCCAGGAATGTAACCCTTCGGATCGTTACCGTAGATCTGATATTCCCTGGCGTCGGAGGTCATATGCAGCTTGCGGGTTACGGCGTCCATATAGAGTGACATGGACGGGAAATACTCGTCCGCGCCGCCCACCAGCACCTGCGGCTGCAGATCCTGACGCACGATTTCGTAGCCGTAGGTTAATGCGCCTAATGCCGCATTCTCGCCGGTCGCCAGCGTAGTGGTGTAGCCCTTGATCCCTTCCGAAATACCGCAGAACGTCGGGATGGAGTTCATCAACGATCCCGGGAATTCAGAGGTTCTGACTTTACGTGGGTCTGGCTTAAGGCTCTGCAGATATTTGTAGGTCGTCTCCTGCGGGCCACTAGACATTCCCATGACCATGCCAAGCTCATCGCCATCACGCTTGATTTTACGCTTCGCCTGCTCCAGCGCTTCGGACAGGGCAATTAATGCGAACGTACCGCCACGCGTGGCCTTGCGAGGGTCAAAGCGGCGCAGATGTTTACGCGGTTCCAGCCCGGAAACCTGGAAGGTTTTAAAGTGTTCATTCGCTTCCGGCAGCGTTTCGGCCAGCGCGTTGAAATCGTCACCAAACAGCGCTTCGAACTGACGGGTGGTTTCCAGCACATCCAGTAACTCTTTCGCCTCTTCCAGCGTGTCTTCCGGGAAGGTGACGCCGCCCAGCTCAACGGTATGGTTCTGTTGCCATACGTTGTCGAGGATCTCGTGAACGGTGTGGCCAATCGCGGAAACGGCACCCAGGCCGGTGATCGCCACGCGCTTTTCGTCGTAGGTACTGACCGGGATCGAACAAGGCTCCATGCTGATAATCATGCTGCAGTTGTTACCGCCGAAGGCATAATTGTTCTTCATGAAGAGGTTGATTTTCTGGTCACGGAAGTCGTTTGGTACGTAATCCAGATCGCAATTTGGACGCGCGTTGGTGAAGTTCAGCGTCGGCAGCACGCGGTTATCCGGCAGCGTGACCAGGCAGGCGATCAGTTCGACGATCCCCGCCGCGCCGATGTTATGACCAAAATAAGACTTGGTAGAGCTCACCAACAGTTTCTCATTGTTGGCAAACACCTTTTTCATCGCCAGCGTTTCGATACGGTCGTTGGCTTCTGTTCCGGTACCGTGGGCGTTGACGTATTCGATCTGATCCGGGGTGACGCCGGCATTTTCCATCGCCTTATGCATCACCTGTACCGCGCCGCTGGCGCGTGGATCCGGTCCGGTTTCGTGGAACGCATCGCAGGAGGTGGCATAAGAGAGAATTTCACCGTAAATGGTGGCGCCACGTGCGACAGCATGTTCGTACTCTTCAAGCACGATCGCCCCGGCCCCTTCACCGATGGACATACCCGAATTGCCGGAGAACGGCGTGCAGGCGTCCGGATGCATCACGTTCAGGGCATAAAAGCCCGCGAAGGTGGGCAGGTAGATAGGTTCTGTCCCGACGGCCAGCATGGTTTTGCTTTTGCCGTTCTGGATGTAGTCAAACGCCATGCCGACCGCGTTAGGGCTGGCCGTACAGGCGGTCGCGACCAGTTCAACACCGCCCTGTAACCCAAGCAGCGTGGAGACGCTGGAACAGCAGGAGGAGAAACCGCCAGAGAACAGCGCCTTACGCAGGGAAAAGTCTTCCATGCGTTGCTCAAACAGCGGCAGAAATGCCTCGGTCCCGGCAGATGACACGCCAACAATTAAACCGGTTTCTTTGAGGTGCGCTTTATTCTCAGCCAGCCCCGCCTGATTCAGCGCATCTTTACCCACTTTGTAGGCCCAGAGTGCGGCATTATCCAGGGAGGCGATAACGTCGTCCGGTAATTCCGAATAGTCAATGTCATGCAAGACTTCAGCGGCTCTGGCGTTTTCAAACCATTTTGAAAAACGCACGCTGTCCGTGACGCCATTTTTTTTATTCAGTAAGGCGTTTCTGAAATCCTGCAGGTTTTCAGCCAGCGAAGAGAGAATACCGATCCCGGTAATGACAACCCGTTTTCTGTTTGTCTTCATAAATATATGTACCGCCATGTACAGGCAATGAGCAGCGAAAAGGATCCGTGGTGTTATTCCCACGGATTCGCTTCTCGCTGTTTCGATTAATAATTACAGTGCGCTTTTCGCTTTAGAGGCATCCACAAAACTGTGTTCAGTTGGATTAACCAGCATGCTCAGGTTATAAATAAATGGCATACCTTTGGTTTTCGCGGCTACCGTTTCAGAGCGCGTTTGAATAGCAAAGCCGCTAATATCAGACCATGCATATTCATTGTCGATCAGCGCCAGGGCAATAAAGCACTGCAGGGCTGGAGAATAGATAGCCTTAGCGACTTTCCCTACCACCTGACCCTCAACCAGTACGTTATCGCCGGATTCAATGCCTGAACATTCGCCCTCGACAATCATGCCGATCACCTTGCGTGCGCCTTCGCCGTGAGACAGCTCTTCGGCCGCGTCTTTACCCACAAAGCCCTCTTTGTCGTACTGCACAGCCCATTGCAACTGTAGCTCTACCGGATTGAGGTTGTACTCAGCCCACAGCGCGTCATCCCAGCCTGGGTTTTCGATACGTACAATTTTCTGGTAGTCCAGCCCACCAGTCTGAAGCAGGTATTTGCCGCCGTGCTCCAGCAGTTGCTGCCACTGATCCAGCAGCTGTTCCTGCTGACCAACAACCATATAGGCGAATTCACCGTGTTTACCGCAGCGGAATACCATCAGCTCGTCGTCGGTATTCATGTACTCGTAATAAGGCAGACCAATCACGTCGAAACCGTGGATCTCAGACATCAGCTCCCAGGAGTACGGCCCTTCTACCATGATCGCGCCCCAGTTCTGCTCGCGCATGTCAGCAATTTCAGGGGTTTCCTGGATATCCAGTTCGTCGGCTTTTTCCAGAAGGGCGTTCAGGCCAGTGATAATTTCCGCCGCCGGAATGTTCTCGGACATGATGTAGTAGCCGTCGGATGAGCAGAGCACATACACATCACCGCGCACCGTACCGTCTTCATTCAATACCAGCGAGTAGATCCCTTGCTCGTCACGGATAATTGAAACATCGGCAGAGACATAATAATTCACCAGTGCCCAGGCATCATCACCCATCACGCTGACAATGGACATGTGTGAATAGTCCACCAGCAGGGCATTTTCACGTACGGCTTTATATTCCACCATCGGATCGTGATAGGCAGAAGGAACGTTGGCATTGTTGTAAATGCCCATTTTCGCATTGTTTTTTAAATGAAAATCATAAAGAGACTTCATAACGTGATCCTGTTGTTCGCAATGATAAATTAAGCTTTTTTCTTCTGGATGATAAACGTCGCCAGATTGTTGATACTTCTCATATAAGAAGGATCATCGCTTTCGCTCACTTTGATATCGAAAACTTTATCCAGCATGACCACGATTTCCGTTGCATCAACGGAGTCCAGTTTTAAACCATTACCAAACAGGGCGGTATCATCATCAATTTGAGACTCATCGCGCTGAATATTTAAACGCTGAATAATCTCAGTTTTAATTGTCATCAGCACGTCCTTGCGCTGGTCAATTTCGTTTTTCATTGTAGACATGGTTTTAACTCTCTCAGGGGTTTACTTTGTTTCGCGGAAATTAATAATGGTGCCATGGCTGATTAACCGCTTGCCGACGTTAGCCGTCACGGAATAATGCTTAAAGCCATGGGCATCAGAAAATGCCAGCTTGCTGGTCACTTCAATCGAATCACCTGGGTAGGCAATATCTTTAAATTTCAAATTCTGGGCCGCCAGAACACCGCGAACCTGCGCGCGGCGCGTGCGAATGATCTCCCGCATCTCGTCACGCTGAATGAGCGCATGAATATCGCGTAACGATTTCAGTTCCGTGCCGTATGTCTGGTTGTAAATATCGCAAATATCGGTGAGGAACGAGAGGTACTCGCTGGCCTGACCAAAAATCTCAGAAATAATAACCCCAGGCATGATCGGATCGTCCGGGAAATGCCCGAGCAAATAGGGCTCGTTGTAGGTGATATGCTTCGTCACCTTCACAAAGCCATTTTCGCCATATTTGAAGTCATCAATTCTGTCGACCATCAGCAACGGCTGACGCCAGCCGCCCATTTCCAGAAAGATCTTCGAGGGGATAACGTATTTAGACATAAATCACCGCATCACCAGGCCGCCATCGATAACGATGGTTTGACCCACAATGTAGCTGGAGGCAGTGGAGCCCAGATAAACGACGGTATTGGCAACCTCGTCGCATTTACCCAGACGACGTAATGGAATGGCTTTGTTGAATAAATCAGATTTCGGGTAAGTCTCCCCCGTAGCGGGTTGTGTTTTCAGGCAATACGCACGCTTTCAGGTATACCTGCTTTCGTCATTTTGTTCAGCGCTCGTACCAGGGCCATAGCCTCCGCAACCTGACCATCGTAGTCACGCAGCGTCAGTGAACCCCCGAACAGCTGTTTTACCCGGTACATCGCCGTTTCCGCTATCGAGCGACGGTTGTAATCTGTTGTCCATTTCCACCGCGCATTACTCCCGGTCATTCGCTGATTAGCCACTGCACGGTTACGGTCTGCATATTCACCGGGCCAGTAACCCGCACCTTTTCGGGGAGGGATAAGCGCGCTGATTTTCTTACGCCGCAGTTCATCGTGACATAGCCGGGTATCGTAAGCGCCATCGGCGGCGGCTGACCTGATTTTCCGGTGGGTTTGCCGGATTAACCCGGGGAAGGCCTCTGAGTCCGTAACGTTGTTCAGCGACAGGTCAGCGCAGATGATTTCATGTGTTTTACTGTCAACGGCGAGATGCAGCTTACGCCAGATACGGCGGCGTTCCTGGCCATGCTTTTTGACTTTCCACTCGCCTTCACCGAAGACCTTCAGCCCGGTGGAATCAATTACCAGGTGTGCGATTTCACCCCGGGTGGGCGTTTTGAAACTGACATTAACCGACTTTGCCCGCCTGCTGACACAGCTGTAATCCGGGCAGCGTAGCGGAACGTTCATCAGAGAAAAAATGGAATCAATAAAGCCCTGCGCAGCCCGCAGGGTCAGCCTGAATACGCGTTTAATGACCAGCACAGTAGTGATGGCAAGGTCAGAATAGCGCTGAGGTCTGCCTCGTGAAGAAGGTGTTGCTGACTCATACCAGGCCTGAATAGCTTCATCATCCAGCCAGAAAGTTATGGAGCCACGGTTGATGAGGGCTTTATTGTAGGTGGGCCAGTTGGTGATTTTGAACTTTTGCTTTGCCACGGAACGGTCTGCGTTGTCGGGAAGATACGTGATCTGATCCTTCAACTCAGCAAAAGTTCGATTTATTCAACAAAGCCCCACAGAGGTAATATCCCCGGTGACGTTGCTCAGTGCGCCGTTGGTTTTAATATTGATCTGACCAGAGGACTCAATGCGCGCAGTGTTGTTCAGCAACTGACCGTTAGCGTCAATATTTACGCCGTTGATGCCACCCGCAATAATGCCCTGGTTACGCACGCCGACACCGCTTTCGGTGCTGACGAGGTTAATCTTATTGGCATACATACCGCCCAGCGCAGCAACGTCAATGCTGTTGGCATTACGCGTTCCGGCTGCGGTTACTGAACCGGTCACCTGACCTGCAGCGTTAACGTAGTTATTACCGGCGACAACGTTCAGCTCGTTAGCTGTGACTTTATCGGTCACGACAACATTGCGAGACAAAATTTCCGTCGGGCTGGCGTTATTCAGTTTACCCAGCGTAATGGTGCCACCGTTAACAGAATAACCCGCTAACTGATCGTTCTGAATATCCGGCGTACCGGTTGTCAGGGTCAGTTTACTGGTGTTAATGGCGCCGCCACCGTTAACGGTAATACCGTTCGGGTTAGCAATAATTAAATCGGCTTTATCGCCGGCCACTTCCATCATGCCGTTAATCGCAGAGGCATTTTTAGACGTGACTTCGTTCAGGATGACTTTCGCCGTCCCGGACGTCAGATTGCTGTTCCCCTGAATCTTACCCGCCAGAACGGTATTTGATTCAGTCATGCTGTTATTGAAGATAAGGCCATTCTTATCAACGTTTAAGTTGTCATACACATTATGAGAAAGCCCCTTATCGTTGGCTTTATTAATGTTAATGACAGGCACATTCCCGGCAGTATAAACCACGCCGTTCTTGATGTTGATCTCTGCTGAGTGCGCAACAATTGGCAGAGCGAGTAGCACAGAAGCGGCAACAGGATGCCACTTCAACTCGAGTTGAAAGACTTTATTTTTATTACTATTCATTTAATCGACTCTTTATTTCGGAATCATTACATTTTTTCAAAATATAACATCACCACTCTAAATAACTACTTCACATCCGTTGATTACTGTTTATCCCCCCTTGTGGTTCCCTGATGGTTCATTAATTTAGATTTTAAGAGCATTCCTTGGTATTAATTCTGGCATTTTTATCTGGAATTGGCATTCAGACTGCATTACATAACGGGAACTTTTAACCAGGAACAAGTCAACAGGCATTAGGAATATTACACATTCCCGGCCTGTCAAGACTTATTCCTTAAAAGAAGAGAGATGAATTACTCCTGGTATGAGTAATCGCCATAGCTATAGGTGGCCGAAGCGCGTTTTTCAACGCCATTGAATATGACCCCCTGGATGGCAATCCCGTTTTGATTGAATCGACGCAGCCCTGCTTCCACCTCCTGGACCGAATTCTGTTCGAACCTGACGACCATCAGAGACGTTGAGGCAAATCGGCCAATAATCGCGGCATCCGTAACGCTCAGAATTGGCGGTGTATCGAGAAGAATGACATCGTATTGCGCTGAACAGGCGTCAACGAGTGTCTGGAATTTCTCCGTCATAAACAGCTCGGCGGGGTTATTGACCATTCTTCCCCGGCCAATAAAATCGACGCCCTGGTACTCTGTCTCTTCTATCACCTGGGACACCGCCACATTCGCTGAGAGATAATCGGCAAGCCCGGCATGGCCTTCCGCCTGGGAGAAGATGCTGTGCAAATATCCCCTTCTCAGATCGCAATCAACCAGCAGCACCCGTGAACCGGCCTGCGCCATCAGCACCGCCAGGTTTGAACTGACGAAGGATTTACCCACCCCCGGAGAGGTGCCTGAAATCATTAATATTTTATTTTCTGACTTCAGCATGGCGAAATGAAGGCTGGTCCGCAGCCCTCTTATCGCCTCGACCGCCAGCGAGGTTGGGGACGATTTCACTAACAGCTCATCAGACTGATAGGTGGTAATCGCCCGGCAGCGTCTGCTCTTTGTCAGTTCAGGTGCCAGCGGTACGACGGCGTGGACAGGGATGCCCCGTTTTTCCAGCTCCGCGGGTTGTTTGATCCCTTTAATTAACATGTTGCGTAGCAGAATCACACCGGAGGCGAACAGGAAGCCCAACAGCGCCGACAGGATGACAATCAACGTTTTTTTCGGTTTAATCGGCTTATGCTGCGTGACGGCATTGTCAATAATGCGAACATTGCCCAGCGTGCTGGCCTTATTGATATTGAGTTCATGCTGCTTATTCAACAGCACCATATAGATATCATTTCCCATCTGCACATCACGGGTCATGCTCAAAATTTCTTGCTGAGTCCGCGGCATCGTACTGATACGTTGATTGAGCTTCTCTTTCTCTTCCTGCAGTACCGCACGTTTTTCTGACAGCGCTTTATAAGCCGGATGCGAACGTTTATAGAGCTTTGATATTTCAGCTTCTTTAAAGGTTAATTCATTCAGTTGGGTATCAATGGACACCACATTGTCTAAAATGAATTTCGCTTCAAGGGATAAATCCACCGACTCATTATTCTTTCTGAAATCATTGAGTTTCGTTTCTGCCGTCACCAGATTGTTTTTGATTTGCAGTAATTGTTCGTTCACAAAGGCCAGACTCTTGCTGGCCTCTTCTGACTTACGCTCAACGTCCTGGGCAAGATAATTGTGGCTGATGGTTTCAAGGATTTTACTGATCATGACCGGATCGGTGCCGGTCATGCTCAGATGCAGCATCCCATTGCCCCCGGATTTTCCATCCACGACGATATTGTTTTTGATCTCATCAATTACCGAATATTCATTGTGCTTACGTAAAATGAACACGGTGTCCTGGGTCAGTTCGGCACGTTCAATCATAAAATCAATGCCGTGCGCGTGAAGAGGAACCCCCACTTTACCGTGCAAAACGGCCTCGCCGACCTGCAGGGTGTACTCACCCGCAGCAGTTATCGTCAGGATCAACGCTTCGTTCAGGAACTCCTCGGGGACAGTTAAGGTTGAAACCTCAATGTTACCCGTGGGTTTACCAAGCAGGCGCAGGAGCAGGCCATTCGCAAACGGATAGCGCTTTTCAGTCACGGAGATATCCAGCCCCAGATCGCGCACGGTTTTACCGATCACCATCCGCGATTTAATTAACGAAATTTCAGATTCTGAAGCGACCCCGGAACCTTCAGGCAGCATCGTAGAGAGCTTATTCAACAGCCCCGTAGATGCATTTCTCTCAACCTGAATTAACGCATCGCTTTTATAGACCGGCGCTAAGGTGTAAGCAATAACGATACCGAAAGCGATAAACAGTAATGTCGTCGCCGCTATCCAGACCTTACTGTAATATAAGACTTTGAGGAGTTGAACGATGTCAATATCCTCCTGCCGCGGAACATTATCGGTTTGCGAATTGCTAATCTGTTTGTCAAACATGCTCTAATCAGCCCTGATTATTTAACCTGCTGGAAAACCTTGACCCATTCTTCGGCAGCGGAAAAAAGTTGTTGAAAAATAACACCTGAGATATCTCGACCCCGACGATAAGGATCAGGAATTTCCATTTGCTGGAGCCAATATCCGAATAAAAATGTCTTTCCCCGGGCTTCCATTGCCAGGCGGGTCACGGCTTCAATATGGTTTTGCTCCATGGCCAGAATCAAATCATATTCACGACACATCAGCGGTGTAAGTTGTTTGGCACAATGACCCTCTAACGAAAGGCCATTCTCACGTGCAGTGTTAACCATTACGGGATCTGCCGCTTCTCCCGTTAACGCAGCAATCCCGGCGGAATCCACGATCATATTGGGCAAGCGTGAACGCAAAATGCGTTCCCCCACCGGGGAACGACAAATATTGCCTGTGCAGACGACAAGAATGGACTGATACCTGCCATTCATATCAATTACTCCAGTTTCTGATGAAGCGCGTCGTTTCAGTCAGGCTGTAGACACCACTAATGGTTGGCATTAATTGATTAATGACTCTGTTCCAGCGCGCAATCGGTGCGGTCGTCACATACACAATATCGTACGGCTTGAGCCTGAATTCGGTGCCAAGCACCAGCGCCGTCGCATCCCTGGCATCAAGCTGATAAATATTTGCCTGTTTTCCCTTTGACGCATCCGGTTTGTTTTCCGAACGGATCACAAAAATACCGCTGGCATCACTGGTTAATTGATTCATGCCCTCCGCATTACCCAACGCTTCGGTCAGCGTCATGCCTGAGCGATCCATTTTCATGGTGGTTTGCTTCACCACATCGCCCATAACAAAGACTTTTAAATCATCATTACGCGGGATATACAGAATATCGCCGGAATAGAGCAACCTGTTCTGCTGCAGATCGCCATACTGCATAAGCGCTTGCAGCGAAATGATTGATTTTTTACCCCCCTGGGTTAAAACAGCATTCCCCCAGTCTGCGTTTTCAGTCAGCCCACCCGCCAGATTAACCGCATCAATGATGGTCAATGGAACGTTAGTGATGGGCTGCTGCCCGGACTGATTAACTTCACCAGAGACATACACTTTCTGAGAGCGAAACGCGGCAATCCCCACATCGACCTGTGGGGACTCAATGTATTTCGCCAGATGTTCGGTAATCAGCTCTCTGACTTCAGTGACCGTTTTATCCTTAACATGGATTTTCCCGATGTACGGATAAAAAATAGTGCCGTCTGAATGGACCCAGTTTCCCGTATCGCTGGCGCTACGATACTGGCCAGACGGGGTGGTAAGCTCAGGATGTTCCCACACCGTGACCATAATGATGTCACCAACCCCAATACGGTACTCATACGCTTCGAGTCGTTTATTCAGCTCCGCATTGGCGTGGGCGACTACGACGTTTTCACGTAATTTCTCAATCAGCGCCGGCGTAACGGGGTAAACATTCACCTTTACGTCATTGATATTATCGGGGTCGGGCGTTTCGACAACCGTTTTTCCGTCGGTATCAATATGGCTTCCGGGGGTTATCTGACACCCTGCCAGTAAAAATAGCGTGGTGAAAATAAACAGAGCTGGCAATTTTCTCATACTTTTCTTTATGCCATTTCGGTGAAATGACATTTCCTTATAATTAATCAATCACCCATGGCGGTGCAGAGAGAATGAAGCGTGGCATTCCACAATTGATTAAATGATAAACCTTAAAAGTATGCATGTCCTGTAGACGTGGAGTAATCCTAACCCCTGACATCACTTTCTTATTATTAATATAGAAAGCGGTCCAATCATCAGGCACGTAAACAATTCCCATTTATGCGAAGACTATTCTCACATATTAACCCTGAGACATCGTGTAAAATGAAAATATATACATACCGTATCATAAGATCGTTAGCATGCAAATCTTACACTAAAAAGAGGCGTGCAGAATACATTAACCAAAGGGATAAAAATGGATACGTCGCGGGTCATATTATCAAGATGTCATTTCAGCAACATCGGATTGCGCCATTTACTTTCCAATACGTTCAAAAAAGAAGAGATTCTCTCTTTTTATAATCAGCACCATTTACACGACTGGGTAAAAGGTATGAAAAAAGAGAGTTTTTTTACTTTGTACCTGGTGCTTCCTGACTCTATTTATAGCAACATCATCTACTTTCAGTGGCTTATCTCACTAAAACAGAAAACAAACCTCCACGCCATTGAAGAGATCATCATCGCTTACCACTCGGATATCTTTCCGGAGCTTTTCGCATGCATTTGCTCGCATTACAAACATCGTCTCGTGAATATCAATAATCTGACCAACGATGAAATCGTCAGGAAAATGCATACCCAGCGTCATCCCAGCAAAAGCGGGATCGTCAAAAAACACATCGAACTGACGCATATGGAGTTCTGTGTCCTGAAGTTAATGATCTCAGGCTACACGATTGACGACATCAGTACCTTATATAACATCAAACCCAAAACCACCTATACCTACAGCAACAGCATAATGAAACAATTGGGGTTTAACTCTTTAAAGAAAATCTATTCCTGCGGCGAAATCATTAAATCCTCGATTGACCATGACATAATCAGAGAAAAGAAAAAGTACTACAGCATTGCCCACATTAAGATGTACGAACCACAAACTGCTTAATCCCTCACCGCCTCTAACACGTCCCCCGTGTCTCCATAACACCGTCAAATTATTCACAAAAAAAAATACGGAAAGCGTCTCCGCAATCCGTATTTTTGTATCGATGCTGACTTAGTGGCTTTTCACTAAAATTTCTACGCGGCGGCTATTGACGTTACATCCTGCCGCTTGCTGGCTGGCAGAGGTACCGCAGCCTTCAGCGCTTTGTGCTATTCCTTTGCCCGTCGTGTTATTGATCAGCTCCGGTTTAATCCCTTTCTCGATCAGCAATGAACGAACGGTATCGGCACGTGCTTCAGACAGGCGCTGGTTAGCCTCACGGCTACCAATTGCGTCGGTATAACCCACAATCTGGATCTCACTGACGTTATTCGCCTTTTTGGTGAATTTCACCACCTCGTCCAGCTTATTGCGGGATTCAGCAAAAATCCCTGCCGCATTACTTGCCGCAAAGCGGAACAGGACTTGCTCCTGAATAAGCACCACACCGCTGTTATTAATGTAATCACAGGTTTTTACCTGCGATGCACGGTTAATAATTTTGGTCTGTTTATGCATCTTACTCAACAGGGCTTCAGCCCGGGAACGCTCTTCCAGGGCCGCCGTATTTCCTGACGTACCTGGATTAACCTGAATAAAATAGGTTTGCGCACTCTCGGCATTGAGCTGTTGCAGAGGATTTTGTTTCCCCTGATAAGCAGGGTGATCGTTGAACCAGGACTCCACCGCATGCGCGCCTGGCGCGGCGCACAGGACGGTAAATTGCCCCGGCAGCAGTACCGACTGCAGCTCGCGGTCGACGTAAATCGTCGCGGGCACGCTCCCCTCAGGGTAATAAACCACAATTTGTGCCAGTTCCGGTGTCACATCCGCAACCGGACGGTAAGGCTGTGGTGCCGTCTTCCCTGAAGTGGTTTTGACGTCTTCCGGTATATCGATGACGTGCTTCACTCGTTCTGCTGAATATGCAGTGCTGGATATCAATATGCTGAGCGCGGCAGTAATCGCACACGCCAGGTTTATTTTTTTAAACTTATTAAGGGTTACTTTCATTTATCAAATTCCCGATTAACCCAGTGAATGACTGTGTAACAACGATTGGTAGATGCGTGCAGAAAGCCCGCCATCCGAAGATGGCGGGTATTTACTGGGTTACATCATGATTTGGTTATTCTGTAACAGCGTCACCAAATCCGTTTGCACGTCAGCCAGCGTGACAACCTGCGTAAATCCATGCTGTCCGCCCTGACCGTCACGGTCGATACTGATCACGGTATCACTACCCACAACTTCCACCTTGACGTAGTCAAGTACGCCGCGGGAGGAGTAATCCAGCTCCAGTTTTCCTTCGTCTTCGAAGAAGGAGATAGAACCTTTGTAGTCAAGCAGTTCACTCATATCGAGCAGATCTGCATCACTGTCTTTCACCAGATTACCCACCTTAAAGCCGTAGATCGTGTCATGACCATTGCCACCGGTGCTGTCGTTGCTCAGACCTGCCAACACCTTGTACATCAGCGTATCGTTACCGCCGTTGACCAGGTAGAAGGCGTCATTGCCACCACGTCCTTCAAACACGTTATTCGCGGAGTTATCCGTAAACGTATCTTGCTGACTGGAACCTACGAGACCCTCGATGTTGAGGAGCTGATCGGTGCCGTTACCGGTTGCAGTGCCTGTCCACAGGTTCGCGTTGATCGCAGTGGTTGAACGGCTGTAGTCAACAACGTCCATACCGGCAGTTTCGCTCCAGACAGGATTACCGCTCACAATCTGGTTCCAGCCGCCGCCACCGTTGTAGGTGTCGTTGCCTGCAGAACCGAAGAAGGTGTCGTTATAGCCCGTCCCGATGATCCCGTTGTTTCCGGAGGTGTTGTTCGCCGCATTGCTGTTTTCCGCCGTCAGTACGTAAGAGTCATGGGCTTTACCTGTTGTCAGGCCCCCCCAGCTCTCATTTACCGTACCGTTGGTGTACCCACCAATGCTGCTCGTTGCGCCAACGTGATCCGCTTTACCATCGGTAATGCGCAGCATCTGCACGGAGTAAACTTCATTCGGATCCAGCCCGAAGAAGCTCACCAGACCCATACTGTTGCTGGAACCAGAGGACTGCGGGTTAATCAACTGGGTTGCCACAAGCTCGCCCGCTGAGTTGTATAACTTCACGGTGTTGCTGTAGAAGGTATTGATGCCGTTGCCGTCAACAATACGGATCTGCAGGCTCGTGCCGTCCGCCGCGATATTGGTGTTTTTCACCAGCATCGTGCGTCCCGCGTCGTCTCTTGCCACGACATCAGCATCTGCGCCAGAGCGGTACAGCACCAGGTCCATCGAACCGTCCCAGTCATAGTCGAGTGCGACGGCACCCGTCATGTTGTTGAACGTCGTGCTACCTGTCAGGCTGACTTTATTGGCGCCCCAATTGTTACTACCGGTATTGGTATACAACATCGGCGAGCCAGTCACGCCAGAGCGTGGCACTTCGATGATGTCCATCTTACCGTCGTGGTTCCAGTCCACTGCCAGCGACGTGCCGCCATCAACGTTATCGCCAAACCACTGCGCCTGGCTGTCCGTTGCATTGAGCTTACCGGTACCATCGTTCAGATAGATACGGCTCTCGTCGCTGTTACTGCCCCCCTTCGAACCACGGCTCAGGAACAGATCCAGCCAACCATCGTTGTTGTAATCCGCATAGGTCATGGAGATAGACAAGTTACCGTAGTCTTCATGGCCATCGTCACGGAACACGTTCGCGTAGTAGCCAACTTCACCGAAGTTGGTGTTCGACGTCCCGGTAGTCTGGTTATACAAGATACCCAGACCGCGGGAGTTGTTGCCGACGAGGTTGCCAGCGCCGTTGTAGTCGATATGTGCCGTAATATCTACGGTACCGTTGTTATCGATATCCACAGCCCCGACTTCGTGCAGCACACTCAGCGACGTTGGCAATGCCCCGCCAGGATGTCCGTCAGAGAAGCCGGAGTTGTCCTCGTAACTCAGCGTGCCCTGCGTATTTTTGATGAACGAAATGGAGTCTGCTTCGGAGTCACCCAGCACAAAGTCCAGATAGCCATCACCTTCACGGTCATAGGAAATCACGCCGCCGAGGTGGTTCAGGGTGCCCTGATCCAGCGCCTTCGCGGAGTAACTACCGTCCGCGTTCTGCAGCCAGTAGGCGGTACGACCCGCGTTGCTATAACTACTGATCTGAGACATGACGTCGGCATAGCCATCGCGGTTAATGTCCGCAAAGGCTGCGGAGTTAACATAACGGCTGTAGGACGTGCTATCTACGTTGTAACCCGCACCGTTGTCGGTTGACGGCTGGGCAAGGTACGTTGAATCGTAGTCTTCACGCGTGACGGAGTCATAGACACGTCCGGCGTTAGCGGTCGATGTACCAGAAGTGCCACGAGCACTCTGGAAGAATGACCACAAACCATCCTGACTGATGGTCACCGCAGCGGCGTTCAGACCGCGGCTATCCGCATCGGTCGTTCCCCCCCAGGTTTGTTCAATCAGCGTACTGCCGCCACCTTCGGTGACACCTGTACTGGTGCTGGCGCTCATGCTTGAGCGGTTACCCGCTTCATCCCAGACCACAAAGGCCAGGTTATGTGCGCCAGAAGGCAGTGACGTATTCAGACTCCAGGAGCCGTCAGCGTTAGCCTTCACGAAGCCAATGACCTGATCCAGACCTTCCTGATATGTCCCGTTGTTGTTGACATCACTCACCAGCGAGACAATCGCCCCCGCTTCAACACGACCGTATTGACCACTGGAGAAGGTGAACGAATCTCCTGTGGTGGTGTGCTGCGGCACATCTGGCGCCCCGGTAATACCGTTCGGAGAATCCAGATCGATAACCACGTTGTAGCTATCCGCAAACTTCGTGTTCGTACCTGGGTTGCCCGCAACGTCAATGACCTGCAGCTTGAAGCTGTGAGTGGTGCTTGCTGTCGCTTCCGGCAGTACATAGCTCCAGCTCTGGCCGTTGAGTGCCAGCGTTTGCCAGGTTTTGCCGTTATCCAGGGAGATCTGCAGATGCTCACCCGCCTGTAGCGCCGCGCTCAGGTTACCGCTGATGGTCACCGTACGGTCACGGGTGACCATGTCGCTGTTAGTTGCTGTCGCAGCATGGCTGAAGTGATCACCGGTCGTCAGGCCATGGCTGGTATCGGTGGTGACTTTGGTGGTCGTAGACAGACCATTCATGTCACTGCCGCCTGTTGTCACCTGCAGCGCCTGAGAATCAGTGCTACCAACGTTACCGGCGTTATCCACCACGCGAGCCTGAATGGTGTAAGCACCATCATTCAGCGGCGTGTTCTGCATATCCACAGTCCAGGATGTACTGGTCACCGTTGAGGCACGCGTCCAGGTTGCACCGTTGTCGAGGCTAATCTCAACCCATTCGTCCGCCTGCAGGGCTTTCGTCAGCTGACCGTTAATCAACAGCGTGTTATCGCTGGTGATGAAGTCAGTATCTGATGCCCCCCGGTCTTCTGAAATAGAGCTGATATTGATAACCGCGTCAGACACGGTGGTATCGACAACAATCGTCCAGGTGTTGCTCGGCGTACTGATGTTGCCAGCCGCATCCGTGGAGGTTGCCACCAGATTCCAGGTGCCTTCAGTCAGCTTGTTCGCGTCAGTGATCTGCAGCGTCCACAGGCCCGTCGTGCTATCGGCAACGGCGGTACCAAGCAGAATACGCGTGGTCGCATCCACCTGATGGTACACATTGACCGTGCTTCCCTTCTCCGCCGTACCGGTGATTTCCGGCGTGGTGTCGTTGGTAGGCTTGCCGTGAGCAACGGAACCTTGAACAGGGTTCACATCATCCAGCACGTTTGTGATAACCGGCGCAACAGGCGCAACCGTGTCCACCACCAGATCGAAGTCAATCGGGGTGAGCGGGTTATTTGACGGATCGGTCCCGGTAATACGCAGCGTATGCGCGCCATCACTCAGGCTGCTCAGCGGCGTGAATTCCCAGTCACCGTTGGCATCTGCTTTCACCGTGCCAAGCTGAACGCCACCGACGTCAGTGATGATAATGGTGCTGCCTGCCGTCGCCTTACCAACCAGCTGTACCTGGCTGTCGTTGGTGACTTCACCCTCGCGAAGCACGCGTGAGCCGCCCGTTTCCTGGACATCATCCACCACCTGCAGCAGTTGCAGATAGCTTGCGCCCGTGGAGACGTTAACGGTGATATCGTCAACGATCGCGCTCGCGTTACCCGCCGGATCCGTTACCTGGGTCGCAAACTGGTGTTCACCATCTGCTAATGGCGTGGTTGGCGTGTACTGCCAGCTACCATCAGTGTTAGTCACAACAACTGAACCAATCGCCTGGCCGTTATCGT
The DNA here is from genome assembly GCF_000025565.1 of Enterobacter cloacae subsp. cloacae ATCC 13047. Classification (NCBI taxonomy): domain Bacteria; kingdom Pseudomonadati; phylum Pseudomonadota; class Gammaproteobacteria; order Enterobacterales; family Enterobacteriaceae; genus Enterobacter; species Enterobacter cloacae. The sequence continues at coordinate 1,041,281 of NC_014121.1, read as the reverse complement.
AGATAGTGACCGTGCTACCCTGCTCTGCTTTACCCGTGAAGGTCGGTTTGTTGTCGTCGGTGGTCATACCGTCGGTTAACTGACCTTTCCAGGCCCCCTGATCGTCAGCCACCTGTAAACCGGAAACCGGATTTGGTGCTGTTGAGTCAATAGTGAGGGTGAACGAACCACTACGCTCGCTCTCCTGACCCGCGCTGTTGGTATTGGTCACCGTAAAGATATAGTTACCATCAGCCAGCGCTGGTGATGGCGTAAAGCTCCAGGTGCCATCGCTGTTCAGCGTTGTTTTACCCACAACCTGACTACCGTTGTAGATGGTGATGGTATCGCCTGCAACACCATCCGCAGTCCCTTTCAGGGTCGGCGTGTCATCTTTGGTCAACGCATTGTCGGCCAGATTGATAACGGTTGTGCCAGTATCATCCAGGACGTTAACAATCGCTGGCGCATTCGGGGTGTCAGACATAATGACGTCATAGCTGTCAGCCGGTTTCGCCACGTTGCCAACACTATCGGTTTCCGTCACGGTCAGTTTGTTGATTGAATCACCGTAAAGAGACTCAGATGGCGTCAGTTCCCATTTGCCATTCTGATCCACTTTGGTCGTGCCCAACACTTTCGTGTTGCCGTCTTTGTCGGTGGTATAGACGGTAATGACGTTGCCCGTTTCAGCACCAGAGCCACGGATCACCGGACGTGAGTCATCCAGTACCCCGCCATCTGCAACAATACCCTGAACGTTACCCACGTTATCCGTTACGGAATCAATGGTCACTTTGCTCGCATCCGGCGCGGTGTAGTCGGTAGTCAGAATAAAGTCCGCAGACTTGTCACTGACGTTGCCGGCTTCATCCGTGGCCGTCACGTAGAAGGTGTTTTTGCCTTCCGGTAACTTGCTGCCCGGTTTGAAGTTCCATGCACCGTTGCTGTTCGCGGTGACTGAACCCAGCAGGGTGCCGTCAACGGTGTAAATATTGACGGTGCTACCCGCTTCAGCCGTACCGTGCAGGATTGGCTGCGGATCGTCAGTGACATCGTTGCTGTTCAGATCGTCCTTGATCGTTCCCACCTGATCTTCCGCGTAATCGATACTCGGACGGTTCGGTGCTTTACTGTCAATTTCGAAGCTGAAGGTGCTGGAGGTATCCTCGTTACCCGTCAGATCTTTCGCGATTGCCGTAATGTTGTGTACACCATCGCCCAGATCGCTGGTAGGCGTAAATACCCAGTTGCCACTGGCATCGGCCTTGACGCTGCCCAACACCACGTTGCCATCCATGATGGTGACAGTGCTGCCTGCTTTCGCCTTACCGATGATTTCCGGACGCGCGTCGTCAGTGACGTCGTTCGCCTTCAGTTCACCCGTGACGCTGCCTTTATCATCCATTACGCGGACGATGGTGACCGGAACGCTGGAGGTATCAAGCGTGACGGTGACACCGGCATTTTCAGCCCCCAGGTTGCCTGCTGAATCTTCAGCACGCGCGGTGAAGGTGTATTCTCCATCCGCCAGAGAACCGGTGGTGTAAGTCCAGTTACCGTTCGCGTCTGCAACCGCAGTACCGTTTTCCTGGCCGTTCACATAGATGTGAACAACGCTGCCTGGCTCTGCTTTACCGCTGATCGTCGGTGTCGCATCGTCAGTGGTATCGCCATTGGACAATGTACCGGTCTTCGGACCTTCGTTATCGCTCACGATAAAGCCAGTGACCTCACCCGGCGCGCTGGTATCAACCGTGATTGGGAAGCCGCCAGTCTGCGGGCTTACCTGACCAATGTCGTTAATCGCTTCCGCGACAAACGTATGAACGCCGTCCGCCAGTTTCGGCGTATTGAAGCTCCATTTGCCCTGGGCATCGGCCTTGGTTTCACCCAGCAGGGTGGTACCGTTCGGGCCGCCATAAATGCGAACCGTGACACCGGCTTCAGCCGTACCCGTCAACAACAAGGTGTTGTCGTTGGTTGTCGCATCCTTTTGTAATGGCCCGGTATGCGGCGCAACATCATCTTCCACACTGCTCAGGGTCGGTGGCAGCGGCTGACCGCCAGCATCGATCTGAATAATGTATTCCGGTGATGCCGCCGTGGTGTTACCCACGCTATCGGTCTCTTTCACCGTCAGGTTGTACGTCCCGTCAGGCAGGGCTTTCGTAACCTGAAGTTCCCTGGTGCCGTCAGCCTGTACTTTCGCGGTGCCGATCACCTTGTCGCCGTTATAGACGGTGATGGTGTTGCCCGGCTCTGCGCCCGTACCCTTGATCAACGGCGTGTTATCGTCCGTCTTACCACCCGAAGCAATCGATCCGGTCACGGAACCAAAATCATCCACCACATCGGTAATGCTCACTTTGCTCGCATCCGGGGCGGTGAAGTCCAGGGTCAGGACGAAGTCGTCCGATGCCACACTGGTGTTGCCTGCCTTGTCGGTGGCCGTCACGTGGAAGCGGTGTTCGCCTTCCGGCAGTTTCGCCACCGGTGAGAAGCTCCAGGTGCCGTCGGCCTTCGCCGTCACTTCGCCCAGCAGGCCGTTCTGATCGTAGATCTTCACGGTGCTGCCCGCTTCCGCCTTACCGCTCAGGGTCGGGGTCGGATCGTCGGTGGTGCCGCCGTTCGCCAGGTTACCCTGCACGCTGCCCACGTCGTCCAGCGCCGCGTCGATGGTCGGTTTCACCGGTGCATCGGTGTCGATGGTCACGGTCCAGCTGCTGCTGCTCGACTCATTGCCCATCGGGTCCTTCGCCGTGGCGGTGAAGGTGTGGTCCCCGCGGCCCAGGTCCACGCTCGGCGTGAAGCTCCAGGTGCCGTCCGCGCCCGCAGTGGTGGTGCCCAGCACGTTGCTGCCGTCCATGATGGTCACGGTGCTGCCCGCCTTCGCCGTGCCGCTGATTTGCGGACGGGTGTCGTCCGGTGAGTGCGCCCTGCGACAGGCTGCCGGTCACGCTGCCGGTGTCGTCGGTCACGGCGGTGATCTCCACCTTGCCCGGGACCACGTCAACGGTGATGACCACGTGCGAGCCTTCCGGCCCGGTGTTGCCCGACGGATCGGTGACGGTGGTGGTCAGGTCGTGTGCGCCGTTCGCCAGCGGCTGGTCCGGGGTGTAGCTCCAGGTGCCGTCCGGGTTCACCTTCGCGGTGCCGATGACCTGGCCGTTGTCGATGATGTTCACCGTGCTGCCCGGCTCGGCCTTACCGCTCAGGGTCGGGGTGTTGTCATCGGTGGTGTCGCCGCTCACGACCGGGCCCTGGTAGGCGCCGACGTTGTCGGTGACCAGCAGGTCAGAGGCCGCGTCCGGGGCTTTTGTATCGATAACGATACCGAAGCCGCCGGTTGGCTCACTGGTGCGGCCCACGCCGTCGGTGACGGTGGCGGTGAAGTTATGGCTGCCGTCTGCCAGCGCCGTATCCGGCGTGAAGCTCCAGCTGCCGTTGCCGGCCACGGAGGTGGTGCCAATCAGACGACCGTTGTCGTAGATACTGATGGTGCCGCCCGCCACGCCGCTGCTGCCGCTCAGGGTCGGGGTGGTGTCGTTGGTGACATCGCCCTTCTGCAGGTAGTCCGCATGCGGGGCCACATCGTCATAGACGGTATCCAGCGTCGGTGCCTGCGGCGGTACGGTAGCCACGTTGATGATGTACTCACCGGACGGACCGGAGACGTTGCCCACGCCGTCGGTCTCTTTCGCCGTCAGGGTGTACTTCCCGTCCGGCAGCGGCGTGGTCGGCTCCAGGGACCAGGTGCCGTCGGCCTGCACTTTCGCGGTGCCAATCACCTTGTCGCCGTTGTAGACGGTGATGGTGTTGCCCGGCTCCGCACCGGTACCCTTGATCAGCGGACGGTTGTCGTCAGTTTCTTCGCCGGAGGCAATCACGCCTGCGGTGTTCACGTCGTCATAGACTTCGGTGATCGCCAGCTTGCTCGCATCCGGGGCGGTGTAGTCCAGGGTCAGGACGAAGTCGTCCGATGCCACACTGGTGTTGCCCGCCTTGTCGGTGGCCGTCACGTGGAAGCGGTGCTCGCCTTCCGGCAGTTTCGCCACCGGTGAGAAGCTCCAGGTGCCGTCAGCTTTCGCCGTCACTTCGCCCAGCAGGCCGTTCTGATCGTAGATCTTCACGGTGCTGCCCGCTTCCGCCTTGCCGCTCAGGGTCGGGGTCGGATCGTCGGTGGTGCCGCCGTTCGCCAGGTTACCCTGCACGCTGCCCACGTCGTCCAGCGCCGCATCGATGGTCGGTTTCACCGGTGCATCGGTGTCGATGGTCACGGTCCAGCTGCTGCTGGCTGACTCATTACCCATCGGGTCCTTCGCCGTGGCGGTGAAGGTGTGGTCGCCGCGGCCCAGGTCCACGCTCGGCGTGAAGCTCCAGGTGCCGTCCGCGCCCGCGGTGGTGGTGCCCAGCACGTTGCTGCCGTCCATGATGGTCACGGTGCTGCCCGCCTTCGCCGTGCCGCTGATTTGCGGACGGGTGTCGTCGGTGAGCGCGCCCTGCGACAGGCTGCCGGTCACGCTGCCGGTGTCATCGGTCACGGCGGTGATTTCCACCTTGCCCGGGACCACGTCAACGGTGATGACCACGTGCGAGCCTTCCGGCCCGGTGTTGCCCGACGGATCGGTGACGGTGGTGGTCAGGTCGTGTGCGCCGTTCGCCAGCGGCTGGTCCGGGGTGTAGCTCCAGGTGCCGTCCGGGTTCACCTTCGCGGTGCCGATGACCTGGCCGTTGTCGATGATGTTCACCGTGCTGCCCGGCTCGGCCTTACCGCTCAGGGTCGGGGTGTTGTCATCGGTGGTGTCGCCGCTCACGACCGGGCCCTGGTAGGCGCCGACGTTGTCGGTGACCAGCAGGTCAGAGGCCGCGTCCGGGGCTTTTGTATCGATAACGATACCGAAGCCGCCGGTTGGCTCACTGGTGCGGCCCACGCCGTCGGTGACGGTGGCGGTGAAGTTATGGCTGCCGTCTGCCAGCGCCGTATCCGGCGTGAAGCTCCAGCTGCCGTTGCCGGCCACGGAGGTGGTGCCAATCAGACGACCGTTGTCGTAGATACTGATGGTGCCGCCCGCCACGCCGCTGCTGCCGCTCAGGGTCGGGGTGGTGTCGTTGGTGACATCGCCCTTCTGCAGGTAGTCCGCATGCGGGGCCACATCGTCATAGACGGTATCCAGCGTCGGTGCCTGCGGCGGTACGGTGGCCACGTTGATGATGTACTCACCGGACGGGCCGGAGACGTTGCCCACGCCGTCGGTCTCTTTCGCCGTCAGGGTGTACTTCCCGTCCGGCAGCGGCGTGGTCGGCTCCAGGGACCAGGTGCCGTCAGCCTGCACTTTCGCGGTGCCAATCACCTTGTCGCCGTTGTAGACGGTGATGGTGTTGCCCGGCTCTGCGCCCGTCCCCTTGATCAGCGGACGGTTGTCGTCGGTTTCTCCGCCGGAGGCAATCACGCCTGCGGTGTTCACGTCGTCGTAGACTTCGGTGATCGCCACTTTGCTGGCGTCAGGCGCGGTGTAGTCGGTGATCAGTACAAAATCATCTGATTCCGGACCCGTGTTACCGGCCTTATCGGTTGCGGTAGTGGTGATATGGTGCTCACCCTCTGGCAGCGCGGTGGTTGGCGTAAATTGCCAGCCGCCATTTTCGTCCACCATGGTAGAACCAATCAGCTCCCCGTTATCATAGATATCGACACGGCTGCCCGGCTCTGCGGAACCTTTAAAGGTTGGGTTCGCATCATCGGTGGTGCTACCGCTGCTCAGATCGCCACGGCTGGAGCCGACGTCATCAGTCGCAACACCAATAACCGGTTTTTCCGGTGCCACGGTATCGACAGAGATATCAAAGGACGGAGAGGTCACGTCGTTTCCGGCCGGGTCTTTGGAAATCACGGTCAGGCTGTGATCGCCATCGGCCAGATCCTGTTCAGGAGTGAAGGTCCAGTTGCCGTCCGGATCCACCACGGTGGAGCCCAGTACATCGTCGCCATCCATGATGGTCACGGTGCTGCCTGGCTTACCTTTACCGCTCAGTTCAGGACGTGCGTCATCGGTCACGGTGCCTGGCTTCAGGTTGCCCACGATCGGCCCCTGATCATCCACCACTTCACCCACGGTAACCTGGTTTGGATCCGGATCGACGGTGAAGGAGATCCCCGGAGACGGCTCACTGGTGTTGCCAGACGGATCGGTTACGGTAGTGGTGATCTCATGATCGCCTTTAGCCAGAGGCTTATCTGGCGTGTAGGACCATTTACCTTCGTCATCAACGATGACGGAACCGATCTTCTCGTCGTTATCGTAGATGTCCACCACGCTGCCCGGCTCGGCTTCGCCGCTCAGGGTCGGGGACTGATCGTCGGTGGTGTCGCCTGGACCTACCGGCCCCTGCTTGTCGCCAACGTTATCATTGATAACGATATTTTCTGCCGGAGACGGTGCCGCAGTATCGATCACGATCGGGAAGCTGCCGCTGGTGCGCGCGTTGCCCGCTGCGTCAGTCGCCGTGACGGTGAAGGTGTGCTGACCATCCGCCAGCGCGGTATCCGGGGTGAACGACCACTTACCGCTGCTGTCCGCCTTGACGGTGCCAATCACCTTCCCGTTGTCGAGGATAGACACAACGTCGCCCGGTGCAGCGCTGCCGCTCAGGGTTGGGGTGGTGTCGTTGGTGGTTTCACCTTTCTGCATTGGGCCGACGTGCGGCTCGGCGTTGTCCACAACGCTGTTGATGGACGGCTCGGTGCTGACCGGGATCAGAACGGTAATGTCGTAAGACGGTGCTTCACCCGCTACGCGGTTGCCTACTGCGTCCTGGGTTTCCAGCGTCAGCTGATTAAGCCCTTCCACCAGCGGTGTATCCAGTGCCAGCGTCCAGTTGCCTTCACTGTCGACCACGGCTGAGCCCAGCAGATGTTTGCCGTTAGCATCCGTGCTGTAAACAAAGACGGTGCTTCCCGCTTCACCAATACCATTGATAACCGGTTTGCTGTCATCGGTGATTTCACCGCTGGCCACGTTACCCTGACGGCCGCCGACATCATCCATTACGGACGTAATGTTCAGTACATCGCTGCTTGCCACTGGTGGGGTGTAGTCGGTCACCAGCACAAAATCATCCGATTCCGGACCGGTGTTGCCCGCTTCATCCGTTGCGGTGGTGGTGATATGGTGCTCACCTTCTGGCAGAGGTGTGGTTGGCGTGAACTGCCAGGCGCCGTTGTCGTCCGCAATCGTCGAACCAATATGCTCACCGTTGTCATAAATATCGACACGGCTGCCCGGCTCTGCAGAGCCGTTGAAGGTTGGGTTTGCGTCGTCGGTGGTGCCGCCGTTGCTCAGATCGCCACGAATTGTTCCCACATCATCCGTTGCGGATCCCAGTACAGGTTTTTCCGGGGCGGTCGCATCAACGGTAATATCAAAGGACGGAGAGGTCACCTCGTTTCCGGCCGGGTCTTTGGAAATCACGGTCAGGCTGTGATCGCCATCGGCCAGATCCTGTTCAGGGGTAAAGGTCCAGTTGCCGTCCGGATCCACCACGGTGGAGCCCAGTACATCGTCGCCATCCATGATGGTCACGGTGCTGCCTGGCTTACCTTTACCGCTCAGTTCAGGGCGGACATCATCGGTCACGGTGCCTGGCTTCAGGTTGCCCACGATCGGGCCCTGGTCATCCACCACTTCACCCACGGTCACCTGGTTTGGATCCGGATCGACGGTGAAGGAGATCCCCGGAGACGGTTCACTGGTGTTGCCAGACGGATCGGTCACGGTAGTGGTGATCTCATGATCGCCTTTAGCCAGAGGCGTGTCTGGCGTATAGGACCATTTACCTTCGTCATCAACGATGACGGAACCGATCTTCTCGTCGTTATCATAGATGTCCACCACGCTGCCCGGCTCAGCTTCGCCGCTCAGGGTCGGGGACTGATCGTCGGTGGTGTCGCCTGGACCTACCGGCCCCTGCTTGTCGCCCACGTTATCATTGATAACGATATTTTCTTGCCGGAGACGGTGCCGCAGTATCGATCACGATCGGGAAGCTGCCGCTGGTGCGCGCGTTGCCCGCTGCGTCAGTCGCCGTGACGGTGAAGGTGTGCTTGCCATCCGCCAGCGCGGTATCCGGGGTGAACGCCCACTTCCCGTTGCTGTCCGCCGTGACGGTACCAATCACTTTCCCGTTGTCAAGGATAGACACAATGTCGCCCGGTGCAGCGCTGCCGCTCAGGGTTGGGGTGGTGTCGTTGGTGGATTCACCTTTCTGCAACGGACCCACATGTGGCTCGGCGTTGTCCACAACGCTGTTAATGGACGGTGCAGTACTCACCGGGATCAGCAGATTGATGTCGTAAGACGGCGCTTCACCGGCAACGCGGTTGCCCGCCGGGTCCTGCGTCTCCAGGGTCAGCTTGTTCAGGCCTTCCGTCAGTGGGGTTTCTGGTGTCAGGCTCCAGGTGCCATCACTGCCTACCACCGCTGTACCAATCAGGTGTTTGCCGGAAGAGTCGGTGGTGTAGACAAAGACGGTGTTCCCGGCTTCACCGATACCACTGATGAGCGGTTTGCTGTCATCGGTGATGTCACCGCTGGCTACATTGCCCTGACGATCGCCTACGTCATCCGCGACGGCGGTAATATTCAGAACATTTGCTGAAGCATCAGGCGCGGTAGTGTCAACTTCAAACTCCAGCGCTTCCGAGGGGTCGCTGGTATTGCCCGCCTTATCCGTCTGCGTAACGGTGATGCTGTGATCGCCTTCACCCAGCGGTTTCTCTGGTTTCAGCGTCCAGTTGCCTTTATCGTCAATAACGGTTGTGCCAAGCACCTCGTCACCATCATAAATGGTCACGGTGTCGCCCGGTTCGCCTTTACCGCTGAATACCGGACGGGTTTCATCCGTGACGTCACCGCCTTTCAGCTGGCCCGTAATCGGCCCGGTATTATCCTGGGCATCGGCCATATCCGGTTTGGCTGGCGGCGTGGTATCCACAATAATCTGAATCGGATCGGAAGGATCGCCTTCATTGCCGAGCGGATCTTCCTCAACGACCACGACATTATGTTCACCCTCGGCAAGTTCATCCTTAGGTGTAAATGACCATTTACCTTCATCGTCGACGATAACCGAGCCGATCTCTTTATCATTGTCTTTGATAATGATGGTATTGCCCGGTGTTCCCTCTCCACTGAAAGAAGGCTGACTGTCATCCGTCACATCGCCCGGTTTGAGCGGACCGGTTACCGGACCGGTATTGTCAATCACCTCAGGCGTTTCTGCTTTTCCCGGAGGTTCAGTCAATACAATAAAATCACGCTCATCAGACGGTTCGCTGACGTTACCCGCTTTATCCGTCTGGCTGACCGTGATGCTGTGGCTACCGTCAGTGAGGTTTTCGGACGGTTTGAAATACCAACGGCCATCCTCGTTAACGGTGGTTTCGCCGATCTTTTTACCGTTATCGTAAATTGCGATCGTTGCGCCAGCTTCACCGGTGCCGCTCATTTCCGGTTGAGGATCGTCGGTGTAAGCATCATCATGAATTTCACCGGTGGTTTTACCCACTTTGTCCATGATGTGTTCAATCGTCGGCGCTTTTGGCGCAACCGTATCAACGACGATGACAATCGGGTCTGATGGAGGACTCGCGTTGCCGTCAGGATCTTTTTCCGCGACGGTCAGCTCGTGCTCGCCTTCGCCCAGTGGCTTATCAGGCGTATAGCTCCACTGGCCTTCATCATCGACGATAACGGAGCCGATCTCTTTGTCGTTATCGTAGATATGGATGGTGTCACCAGGCTTACCTTTACCGGTCAGCGTCGGCGTTGAGTCATCGGTTGTATCACCTGATTTTAACGGGCCTTTGATTGAGCCTTCATCATCCATTGTGGTGCCGATGCTCGGCTTATCAGGCGTGGAGTGGTTATCGCCGTCGTCCTTGTCCATCTCAGACAGCGCGAAAGCAGCCCCTACACCCGCCGCCGCAAGTGCAAACCATCCCAGCATGCCAAACAGCATGTCGTTGTCGTCATCCGGTGCCGTCAGAAGAGGCCCACCCGCGCCTAACGGTTCTCCGCCTAACGCCACAGGAGACATGCTGCCGTCAGCCATCAGATAGCCGGTGTCGTAGCTTTCGCCCGACAGAGGAACATAGGCGTAGAGTAATCCATCTTCCGCCATGCCCATCAGCACCGGGTTGTTAGGATCACCATTGAAGTAATCTTCAATAATTATGCTTGGCTGTGTATCGCCTTCCTGGATAATGTGCAGCGCCTTGTCTACGCGCTGCAGCGTAATATTTTCTGGAGCGAAGTCGTCGTTAATATTCTTCAATAAATATTTATTGCCGGGGATAAGTTTTACCTTAACCGTCCGGCCTGCATCTGCGGTCAACAACCGAGTTTTTCCGTCTCCGTTATTGACCGCTAAAATGACTTTATTGTCCGTCATACTTAAAGTCCTTGGTGAATTTCACTCACTAAATTGTGGATATATAAACTTTTTTGTTGATACACCCTGAGCTGCCTTACGTTGAAACCTTTCTGAGATAATTCATGTCCACAGGGTTCATCGACATGATGCTTAAAACTATCATGTCTGACCTCTTTATATGGGTAGGAAAAAACCACGCAACGCTCTACGCCGCATTAGGAATAGTTGACATCAAAAAGCTATTAATGAGTGAACAAGGAAGGAGGAGGAAAAGAATAATTAACGGTTAAGAACTTACACGAAAAGAATAATAAATCAAATTGATTATTTTAATAAAAATAACAGAATGAGATTTTTAATTAAAAATAAATTAAACAGGAACTCAGCCGTTCACCGCGTGACGACAGCAACGGGCCGGGTAGACGAGAGAAATTCAGGATTGAGGAAACGCAGAAATGAAAAAGGCCCACGTTATAAATAACGTGGGCCTGAATAGTGGCGGAACGGACGGGACTCGAACCCGCGACCCCCTGCGTGACAGGCAGGTATTCTAACCGACTGAACTACCGCTCCGCTGTGTTCCCTTGGGAACGAGGCGCATATTACGGTTTGCCTCTGAACTCGTCAACGCTTTTTCTCACGTTTTGAATCGTTTGCTGCAAAAATCACCCGAACGGTGATTTTACAGGCGTTCTGGCATGCCTTACGCACGCCACATACAGCTTCCGCCCTTCTTCTGGACCAGATCCAGACGAGATTCGTGGTTGAGAAGCTCTTCATCACTCGCTAAAACAACCCGCAAGCGGCTGGCCTGGCGAACAACACGCTGAATTCCCGCTTCGCCCTGCGTCTGCTGGGATTCATTCTCCATGCTGAACTTCATTGACGTTTGACCGCCGGTCATCGCCAGATAGACATCCGCCAGGATCTGGGCATCGAGCAATGCCCCGTGCAGCGTTCGCTTGGTGTTGTCTATTTCATAACGTGAACAGAGCGCATCGAGGCTGTTACGCTTGCCGGGGAACATCTTCCTGGCCAGCGCCAGGCTGTCAGTAACCTTGCAGAAGGTGTTCGTTTTGGGGATATCGCGCTGGAGCTTACTAAACTCGTAGTCCATAAAGCCGATATCGAACGAGGCGTTGTGAATGACGAGCTCTGCGCCTTTAATGTAGTCCAGAAATTCGTCCGCCACCTCCGCGAAGGTCGGTTTATCCAGCAAGAACTCATCGGCAATACCATGAACGCCGAACGCTTCAGGATCCACCAGCCGATCGGGTTTGAGATAGACGTGGAAGTTGTTCCCCGTCAGACGACGGTTCACCACTTCAACAGCACCGATCTCAATGATCTTGTGCCCTTCGTAGTGCGCGCCGATCTGGTTCATACCGGTGGTTTCGGTATCAAGAACAATCTGGCGAGTAATTGCAGTGCTCATAGCGGTCATTTATGTCAGACTTATCGTTTAACTGAACGTTTCAAATACAGGAAGTCTACCAGAGATGCGTAAACAGGTAGAAATTTTCACCGATGGATCTTGTCTCGGTAACCCAGGGCCTGGCGGCTATGGCGCGATTATGCGCTATCGTCAGCACGAAAAAACTTTTAGTGAAGGGTATTTCCTGACCACCAACAACCGCATGGAGTTGATGGCGGCCATCGTGGCGCTGGAAGCCTTAAAAGAACATTGTGACGTGGTGCTCAGTACCGACAGCCAGTACGTGCGCCAGGGGATCACCCAGTGGATCCACAACTGGAAAAAACGCGGCTGGAAGACGGCAGATAAGAAGCCCGTCAAGAATGTCGATCTCTGGAAACGGCTGGATGCGGCGCTGGGCCAGCATAATATTAAGTGGGAATGGGTAAAAGGCCATGCCGGCCACCCGGAAAACGAGCGCTGCGATGAACTGGCGCGGACGGCGGCCGCTAACCCGGCACATGAGGACGCGGGCTATCAGCCTGAATCCTGATTACGGTTTTCTGTACTGCCGCGTGGCCCCCACGGTCTGGCGGATCGGCGTTTTGGTTTTGCTCTGCTTCATCGGGTTAAGCGTCAGGGGAATGGTTCGCTTACGCGCAACGATAAACTGCATGCAGCCTAATGCGGGCAAATGGGTACTCAGCAAAACGCCCCCTTTTCTGGCCCAGGGCAGTACCTGAAATCCGCCGTAGCTGAGTACTTCAAAATTCAGCAGCGAAAGCCAGTCCAGCTGGCGCATCATGGTGAACATCCGGCTGTTATAAGGAGGAGTGCGGCGTAATACGGGCACCAGCTTGCGCAGCCCCATCAGGCTCAGCGGATTAAACCCGCTTATCACCAGCCAGCCGTCATCTATCAGCACGCGATCGGCTTCACGCAGCATGCGATGAGGATCGCTGCACCAGGGTATCGTATGCGCCAGCAGGCACGCATCAACCGACTTTTCCGCAAACGGCAGGTGTAAAGGGTCTGCCTTCACCTGAACGGGCGATCCGCCGAGAGAGACATGGACCTGATGTGAGATAGCGCAGCTTTCGGTATTGATTTCCGCGCTGAGATTGCCAATCTTAAGCAGGTGAAAGCCATACATTTTCGCGAGCCAGGGCTTAAGCTGTAGTTCTAATGCTTCGCGATAGTATTCACCCCAGGGCAATTCCGCCCAACGTTCCGGTGCTGCGACAGTCTGAGGTATCCTTGCCGGTTTCATCAAAACACCCGCCACGCTATAAGAGGTAATGTATGAATCTTATCAGTATTCCTGCCTTTGAGGACAATTACATCTGGGTTTTAGTCGATGACGCGCGTCGATGCGTCATTGTCGACCCCGGAGAGGCCGCCCCGGTTCTGCAGGCAATAAAAGAGAACGGCTGGCAGCCTGAAGCCATCCTCCTGACCCACCATCACCACGATCATACCGGCGGTGTGCCTGAGCTGCGCGCCCGGTTCCCGCATCTGGTGGTTTACGGACCGGCAGAGGCACAAGATAAGGGAATCACGCAAGTAGTCGAAGAAGGCAAAAATATCCTCATACGTGAGTGGGAGTTTTCCGTATTTGCTACACCAGGTCACACTTTGGGACATCTGTGTTTCTACAGCAAACCTTATCTGTTTTGTGGCGATACGCTGTTTTCTGGCGGCTGTGGCAGACTGTTTGAAGGCACGCCAACCCAGATGTATCAATCTTTACAAAAAATTAATGCCCTGCCTGACGATACTGTAATTTGTTGCGCGCATGAGTATACATTAGGAAATATGAAGTTTTCTGCCAGCATTTTACCTGAGGATCGTGAGATTCAGGATTACTATCAGAAAGTGAAGGAGTTACGTGCAAAAAACCAAAAAACACTACCCGTAATTCTGAAAAACGAGCGTAAAATTAATTTATTTCTTAGAACAGATGACATTGATTTAATTAATAAAATTAACCAAGAAACAAAATTGCAACAACCAGAACAGCGATTTGCATGGTTAAGGTCAAAGAAAGATAACTTCAGATAATTGCGGGTTGCCTTTTCAAAATTTCGCCGTTATCATCGCTCGTCTTTTAAGCAACTATTGACACACACATGAAGGCAAAAGCGATCTTACTCGCCTCTGTCCTGCTTGTTGGTTGCCAGTCGCAGAACGGCAGCAACGTACAACAGCACGCACAGAGCCTTTCTGCAGCTGGTCAAGGGGAAGCAGGGAAGTTTACAAGCTCAGCGCGTTGGTTGGACGATGGGACATCTTTCGCGCAGGATCAAAACTTGTGGACCTCTATTGGCGACGAGCTAAAGATGGGAATTCCGGAAAACAGCCGGATTCGCGAACAGAAACAGAAGTATTTAAGAAATAAGAGCTATCTCCACGATGTAACGTTACGGGCAGAGCCGTATATGTACTGGATAGCCGGGCAAGTTAAGAAACGTAACATGCCTATGGAGCTGGTACTCCTACCCATAGTGGAGAGCGCTTTTGACCCACACGCGACGTCTGGTGCCAATGCCGCAGGTATTTGGCAGATCATTCCGAGCACCGGGCGAAATTACGGTTTGAAACAGACCCGTAACTATGATGCCCGTCGCGATGTTGTCGCTTCCACGACAGCCGCTCTCGACATGATGCAACGTCTGAACAAGATGTTTGACGGCGACTGGTTGTTAACGGTTGCGGCGTATAATAGTGGCGAAGGTCGTGTACTGAAGGCAATGAAAGCGAATAAAGCACGGGGTAAATCCACCGATTTTTGGTCGCTCTCACTGCCACAGGAAACGAAGATTTACGTACCGAAGATGCTGGCATTGAGTGATATTCTCAAAAACAGCAAGCGTTACGGTGTACAACTGCCAACACCAGACGAAAGTCGTGCACTGGCGCGCGTTCGCCTCAGCAACCCGGTTGATATTCAACAGGTTGCCGATATGACGGGTATGTCGGTAAGTAAACTGAAAACCTTTAACGCGGGTGTTAAAGGCTCAACGCTGGGGGCGAGTGGCCCACAGTATGTGATGGTTCCGCAGAAACATGCTGAACAGTTACGTGAGTCTTTAGCGTCTGGTGAAATTGCCGCCGTTCAGTCAACGCTGATTGCGGATGCATCATCAGTCAACAGCCGCAGCTATAAGGTTCGTAGCGGTGATACGCTTTCGGGCATTGCATCACGTCTTGGCGTGACAGCAAAAGATCTGCAGCAGTGGAATAACCTGCGCAGCTCAGGCCTGAGAGTGGGTCAGACACTGACGGTGGGTGCGGGTAGCAGCGCACAGCGTCTCGCCAATAACAGCGATAGCATTACCTATCGCGTGCGTAAAGGCGATTCACTGTCCAGTATCGCAAAACGACACGGCGTGAACATTAAGGATGTGATGCGCTGGAATAATGATACTGACAATCTGCAACCAGGCGACCAGCTGACACTGTTTGTGAAAAACAGCGCCACGCCAGACTCCTGATTACACGATACAAAGATAAAAAGGCACCGATTCCCCTCGGTGCTTTTTTTTTACTTCGCTTTTTGCGCTTCAACCATGATGGTATCGCTGGTAAACGAACCGTCATCCTGCAATTCAAAGTAGGCCTTCACCTCTGAGGAAGCACTGTCCTGATACAACCGTATGGCCTGGCTTAACGCGTCCGGGGTGCGCATACGGGCGATCCACGAACTAAATTCCAGCGGTAAGCGATCGGTTATCAGTGAACGTGAAATTAAACCGGCCTCAGTAATAAACGTTAACCACTCCCCACTGGAATAATCCTGCACGTGCGAGGTGTCACGCAGCGCTTCAACCGTCTGCAGCCAGATGTTCCGTACAGGGTGACCCGGAGACATGACGTCCATAATGATGACGGTTCCACCCGGCTTCAGCACGCGTTTGACTTCCCGTAATGCCTGGCCGACATCATGCCAGTGGTGCGCGGAGTAACGGCTGATAACAACGTCAAACGACGCCTCTTCGAAAGGTAAGGATTCGGCATAGCCCTGGCGCGTATCGACATTGTTGAGCCCTTTGGCTTTTGCCGCCTCCGCCACTACCTCCAGCATCTGGCTGGATAAATCATACGCCGTAACCTGAGCCACATGCTGCGCTGCTGTAAAGCTGGCATGCCCTGCTCCGCAGCCTAAATCCAGCACCGTCGCCTGCGGAAACGCCGAGAGACGCTCGCCGAGACGCACCAGATCGCGGCCGGAAGCATGTACGGCGCTGGTCAGATAGGCGCTTGCCTGGGAACCAAACTGTTTTTCGACGTTGTCGTGATGAGAGTGTGTTGTTGTCATTGTACTGTCCTTGCGTTGGTTAAAGTAAAGGGCAGCACTCAACCGGCCTGCCCCACGGCAGACCTGACTCACCGTGTTAATCAGGTTTGCCGGGACTGAATTCCACTAGTAGCGGGTTGTGATCGGAGGCGCGAGTGACCAGAACAGAGGCATCATGCACGCTCAAACCACGATAGAAAACGAAATCGAGAGGACGACCGAACGCTTTCTTGCGCTGGTCATCACTAAAACGAACTTCACGCAGCGACATCTCCCGCGCAAAGCGATACAGCGCGTTCATGCGTGGACGGCTCCAGGCATTGAAATCCCCGGCCATAATAATAGGCCCACTGTGATGGGCTATCTGGTCACCAATAGGAAGTAACTGCTTACTATACACATCCACGCCCAGACTGAAGTTTACCGCATGGATGTTCACGACCATCAGCAGCCGCGTGTCAGGCAGTGGGTAGACCGTCACCAGCGCCGATTTTGCCAGTCGCAGGATAGGCTCGCGTTCGCGCAGCGGGCAGCAGTAAACCGGATGCGCGGCAGAAAGGGTCATCACTCCAGAGGGATGTTGCGGCAATACAAATGCGGGCACCTGGTCGGCGGCGAGATAGTTAGTGGTCGCAAACCTTACCAGCTCAGGCGTGGTTTGCGCCTCCTGCAGCAGAACCAGATGGGCATCTTTACCAAAGTTCTTGAGGACGGATAACCAATCCGCACGCTGCTGTTTAAAGATATTCCATACCAGCACCCGAATTTTTTCATCGCTGCTTAACGGTGTACCGGCAGGTAATGCCTGGCTGATGCTCGCAAACGACCCGGGAGGCAAGATCCTCTCCGCGGGCATTCCGGCAACATAACGCATGGCATAGGTATTTTTTCGCACTTTTGGAAACAACCTCTGTAACATGAACCAGCCCGGAAAACGGACTGGTTCTAATGTTATAGGGATTTTAGGTCACACTTTCAACGCAATTACTGAGAAACCTCTTTCCAGTTTTGTAAGCAAGCACTTACTGAGGTTTAACCAAGCGCTACGCGAGAGGGTTTATCAAGGCGCCCGCTCAGACCAATCAGCAGGAAGGCAACGAGCACAATAACGGCACCAATCCACGGGGTTTGGGTTAATCCAAAGTGCTCCACCGTCTGCCCGCCAACGATAGAACCGATCGCTATACCAATGTTGAAGGCGGCAATGTTCAGACCAGAAGCCACATCCACCGCATTTGGCGTATAGCGTTCGGCTTTTTGTACCACGTAGACCTGCAGGCCGGGTACATTACCAAAGGCAAAGATGCCCATGACCAGTACCGTTACCAGCGCGGCGTACTGAATCGATGCCGTGAACTGGAAGAGCATCAGCAGAATCACCAGTGCCGCGAAGATAAACTTAAGCGCTGGTACAGCACCATGCTTATCCGCGAGCTTACCTCCCCAGATGTTGCCAATCGCCACAGAGATACCGTACCCCAGTAAAATCCAGCTTACCGCTGCAGGAGAGAAGCCGGCCAGATCCTGCATCATTGGAGCGAGGAAGGTGAATGCAGTGAACACGCCGCCGTAGCCCAGCGCCGTAACGGCATAGATGAGCAGCAAACGAGGATGTGTGAGCACCTTAATCCGATCGCTCAGTCTTGCACTTGTACGGCCGGGAATATTCGACGGTACCAGCAGCAGACTGGCCACCAGTGCAATCACGCCCAGTAAAGAAACGGCGAGGAAGGTTTCACGCCAGCCGAAATGTTGTCCGATGAACGTCCCTAATGGTACGCCGGTGACCAGTGCGACGGTCAATCCGCCAAACATAATAGCAATGGCTGATGCGGCTTTCTCTTTGGGTACCAGGCTGGTTGCAATGGTGGAGCCAATCGAGAAGAACACCCCATGAGCAAGGCCAGTCAGCAGGCGGGCAATGACCAGCGTCGTGTAGTCCGGCGCCTGCCAGGCCAGTATATTGCCGGCCGTGAAGAGCACCATCAGCGCGACCAACAGTTGCTTACGCGGGAATCGCCCGGTTAACGCCGTCAGGACGGGCGCGCCGACAGCGACACCCAAAGCATAGATGGAGACCAACAGCCCGGCTGAAGGTAATGAGATAGCAAGCTGGTTAGCGATGGTAGGAACCAGTCCTACGATAACAAATTCGGTCGTGCCAATTGCAAAGGCACTGATCGTCAGGGCAAGTAGCGCCAGTGGCATAAAATACTCCGTATCATCAGGATTAAGATGACAGGCAGTATGCGCCAGTGGTTAAATAACAAAAATGGTCAAAATCTCAATAGAATTTTGCAGGTGGTGCAACAATGAAAGCAACCTCGGAAGAGCTAACAATCTTTGTCGCCGTCGTCGAAAGTGGCAGTTTTAGCCGCGCGGCAGAGCAGTTAGGGCAGGCAAACTCTGCTGTAAGCCGCTCGGTGAAAAAGCTTGAGATGAAGCTTGGGGTGAGTCTTCTCAACCGCACGACGCGGCAGTTGAGCCTGACGGAAGAAGGTGAACGGTACTTCCGCCGGGTGCAGTCTGTCTTACAGGAGATGGCTGCAGCAGAGACCGAGATCATGGAAACGCGCAGCACACCGCGTGGGCTATTGCGTATTGATGCGGCCACACCGGTAGTTCTGCACTTTCTGATGCCGCTGATTAAACCTTTCCGTGAACGCTATCCTGAGATGACGCTCTCTTTGGTCTCCTCTGAGACCTTTATCAATCTTATCGAACGTAAAGTCGATGTGGCGATCCGGGCGGGAACCCTGACGGACTCAAGCCTGCGCGCGCGTCCTCTGTTTGCCAGCTACCGTAAAATCATCGCCTCACCACAATACATCGCTGAACACGGCAAACCTGAAACCGTTGAAGAGCTGAAGCAGCATCTGTGTCTGGGTTTCACCGAGCCGGTATCACTGAATACCTGGCCTGTCGCCTGCCCTGACGGTCAGTTGCATGAGATCACCTGCGGGTTGTCGTCCAACAGCGGGGAAACGCTGAAGCAGCTGTGTCTTGAAGGAAACGGGATCGCCTGTTTGTCTGATTACATGATTGATAAAGAAATTGCGCGCGGTGATCTCGTGGAGTTAATGGCGGACAAGCGTCTGCCGGTAGAGATGCCCTTCAGTGCGGTTTACTACAGCGACAGAGCGGTGAGCACGCGTATCCGTGCCTTTATCGACTTTCTGAGCGAGCATATAAAAACAGCTCCCGAAGGAGCTGTGTGAGGGTTAAGCGTACAGAGGGCGGGTCAATATTAATCCCAGTCTGGCGCTAAACCTTCCGGGCTCACCAGGCGATCGTTGCACTCCAGGGCAGCGATCGCTTTTTTGTCTTCGTCATCCAGCTGGAGATCCACAGCTAACAGGTTGCTGGCCAGGTTTTCACGCTTCGTTGAAGATGGAATAACGGCATAACCTTCACCCATCGCCCAGGCCAGGATCACCTGTGCAGCCGTTGCGTTATGTTTATTTGCAATACGTGCAATGACCTCATCTTTCAGCGCTTTACCGTATGCCAGCGTCATATAAGAAGTGATGTGAATGCCGTGCTGTTTGGCCCACGCCACCACGTTGCGGTTTTGCAGATAAGGGGAGAGCTCAATCTGGTTGGTCGCAATGTTCTCTGCGCCAACGGCAGCAATGGCTTTTTCCATCAACGGAATGGTGAAGTTCGAAATACCAATTTGACGGGTTAAGCCCTGCTCTTTCGCTTCCAGCAGCGCCTGCATGAATTCTTCTACAGAAACGGCATCATTCGGAGATGGCCAGTGGATCAGGGTCAGATCGACATAGTCAGTACGCAGCTTCTTCAGGCTCTCTTTCAGGCTTGGGATCAGCTTGTCTTTACTGAGATTCTCGATCCAGATTTTGGTGGTGATAAACAGTTCGTTACGCGGTACACCGCTTTCTTCAATCGCCTGGCCAACCGCAGCTTCATTTTCATAAATCTGCGCGGTATCAATTGCGCGATAGCCAAGCTCAAGGGCGGTTTTGACCGATGCGATAACAACGTCGTCTTTCAGGCGGAAAGTGCCCAGGCCTAATGCAGGGATAGTCATGTCATTCCTCGTTATTCGTAATGTTCGTTAACTGAGGAAGATTATCGCTGCTGGCGTTATGCTGAAAAAGGTCGTAAAACGCAGAGGATTTTTGCTGATTTAGCAATAATTGGGAAGCAGATAAGAAAAAAGCCCTGAGCGTTAACTCAGGGCTTTTAATAAGTGGCGGAACGGACGGGACTCGAACCCGCGACCCCCTGCGTGACAGGCAGGTATTCTAACCGACTGAACTACCGCTCCACCGAAGACTGCTGTAACCACCGGATTTATGCACCGGCTTACTACTTAATTTGATGCCTGGCAGTTCCCTACTCTCACATGGGGAGACCCCACACTACCATCGGCGCTACGGCGTTTCACTTCTGAGTTCGGCATGGGGTCAGGTGGGACCACCGCGCTAAAGCCGCCAGGCAAATTCTGTTAATCTGTATCAGGCTGAAAATCTGTCTCTTCGCCAAAACATCTTCGGCGTTGTAAGGTTAAGCCTCACGGTTCATTAGTATCGGTTAGCTCAACGCATCGCTGCGCTTACACACCCGACCTATCAACGTCATCGTCTTTAACGTTCCTTCAGGAGACCTAAAGTCTCAGGGAGAACTCATCTCGGGGCAAGTTTCGTGCTTAGATGCTTTCAGCACTTATCTCTTCCGCATTTAGCTACCGGGCAGTGCCATTGGCATGACAACCCGAACACCAGTGATGCGTCCACTCCGGTCCTCTCGTACTAGGAGCAGCCCCCCTCAATTCTCCAGCGCCCACGGCAGATAGGGACCGAACTGTCTCACGACGTTCTAAACCCAGCTCGCGTACCACTTTAAATGGCGAACAGCCATACCCTTGGGACCTACTTCAGCCCCAGGATGTGATGAGCCGACATCGAGGTGCCAAACACCGCCGTCGATATGAACTCTTGGGCGGTATCAGCCTGTTATCCCCGGAGTACCTTTTATCCGTTGAGCGATGGCCCTTCCATTCAGAACCACCGGATCACTATGACCTGCTTTCGCACCTGCTCGAGCCGTCACTCTCGCAGTCAAGCTAGCTTATGCCATTGCACTAACCTCCTGATGTCCGACCAGGATTAGCTAACCTTCGTGCTCCTCCGTTACTCTTTGGGAGGAGACCGCCCCAGTCAAACTACCCACCAGACACTGTCCGCAACCCGGGTAACGGGTCTACGTTAGAACACCAGCCATTAAAGGGTGGTATTTCAAGGACGGCTCCACGCAGACTGGCGTCCACGCTTCAAAGCCTCCCACCTATCCTACACATCAAGGACCAGTGTTCAGTGTCAAGCTATAGTAAAGGTTCACGGGGTCTTTCCGTCTTGCCGCGGGTACACTGCATCTTCACAGCGAGTTCAATTTCACTGAGTCTCGGGTGGAGACAGCCTGGCCATCATTACGCCATTCGTGCAGGTCGGAACTTACCCGACAAGGAATTTCGCTACCTTAGGACCGTTATAGTTACGGCCGCCGTTTACCGGGGCTTCGATCAAGAGCTTCGCGTTGCCGCTAACCCCATCAATTAACCTTCCGGCACCGGGCAGGCGTCACACCGTATACGTCCACTTTCGTGTTTGCACAGTGCTGTGTTTTTAATAAACAGTTGCAGCCAGCTGGTATCTTCGACTGATTTCAGCTCCACCCGCAGGGGCTTCACCTACATATCAGCGTGCCTTCTCCCGAAGTTACGGCACCATTTTGCCTAGTTCCTTCACCCGAGTTCTCTCAAGCGCCTTGGTATTCTCTACCTGACCACCTGTGTCGGTTTGGGGTACGATTTCGTGTTACCTGATGCTTAGAGGCTTTTCCTGGAAGCAGGGCATTTGTTACTTCAGCACCGTAGTGCCTCGTCATCACACCTCAGCGTTAAAAGGTACCGGATTTACCTGGAACCTCCGCCTACATGCTTAAACCGGGACAACCGTCGCCCGGCTAACATAGCCTTCTCCGTCCCCCCTTCGCAGTAACACCAAGTACAGGAATATTAACCTGTTTCCCATCGACTACGCCTTTCGGCCTCGCCTTAGGGGTCGACTCACCCTGCCCCGATTAACGTTGGACAGGAACCCTTGGTCTTCCGGCGAGCGGGCTTTTCACCCGCTTTATCGTTACTTATGTCAGCATTCGCACTTCTGATACCTCCAGCAACCCTCACAGGCCACCTTCAACGGCTTACAGAACGCTCCCCTACCCAACAACGCATAAGCGTCGCTGCCGCAGCTTCGGTGCATGGTTTAGCCCCGTTACATCTTCCGCGCAGGCCGACTCGACCAGTGAGCTATTACGCTTTCTTTAAATGATGGCTGCTTCTAAGCCAACATCCTGGCTGTCTGGGCCTTCCCACATCGTTTCCCACTTAACCATGACTTTGGGACCTTAGCTGGCGGTCTGGGTTGTTTCCCTCTTCACGACGGACGTTAGCACCCGCCGTGTGTCTCCCGTGATAACATTCTTCGGTATTCGTAGTTTGCATCGGGTTGGTAAGCCGGGATGGCCCCCTAGCCGAAACAGTGCTCTACCCCCGAAGATGAGTTCACGAGGCGCTACCTAAATAGCTTTCGGGGAGAACCAGCTATCTCCCGGTTTGATTGGCCTTTCACCCCCAGCCACAGGTCATCCGCTAATTTTTCAACATTAGTCGGTTCGGTCCTCCAGTTAGTGTTACCCAACCTTCAACCTGCCCATGGCTAGATCACCGGGTTTCGGGTCTATACCCTGCAACTTAACGCCCAGTTAAGACTCGGTTTCCCTTCGGCTCCCCTATACGGTTAACCTTGCTACAGAATATAAGTCGCTGACCCATTATACAAAAGGTACGCAGTCACACCACGAAGGTGCTCCCACTGCTTGTACGTACACGGTTTCAGGTTCTTTTTCACTCCCCTCGCCGGGGTTCTTTTCGCCTTTCCCTCACGGTACTGGTTCACTATCGGTCAGTCAGGAGTATTTAGCCTTGGAGGATGGTCCCCCCATATTCAGACAGGATACCACGTGTCCCGCCCTACTCTTCGAGTTCACAGCCTGTGTGTTTTCGTGTACGGGACTTTCACCCTGTACCGTGCGACTTTCCAGACGCTTCCACTAACACACAAGCTGATTCAGACTCTGGGCTGCTCCCCGTTCGCTCGCCGCTACTGGGGGAATCTCGGTTGATTTCTTTTCCTCGGGGTACTTAGATGTTTCAGTTCCCCCGGTTCGCCTCGTTAACCTATGTATTCAGTTAACGATAGTGTGACGAATCACACTGGGTTTCCCCATTCGGACATCGCCGGGTCAAGGGTTCATATCACCTCGCCGGCGCTTTTTGCAGATTAGCACGTCCTTCATCGCCTCTGACTGCCAGGGCATCCACCGTGTACGCTTAGTCGCTTAACCTCACAACCCGAAGATGTTTCACTTCTGATTGCGAAAATTTGAGAGACTCGAACACACCATTAAAGATGTGTCGTTTCAATTTTCAGCTTGATCCAGATTTTTAAAGAGCAAAGCTTCGCAGTGCACCTTTTCAGGTTCACTCTGAAGTTTTCTTGTGTTCGCAGTAAAAGATGGTGGAGCTATGCGGGATCGAACCGCAGACCTCCTGCGTGCAAAGCAGGCGCTCTCCCAGCTGAGCTATAGCCCCATCGTTTGCAACCTCTTCAAATTTGCTGTGCAAATTTGGTAGGCCTGAGTGGACTTGAACCACCGACCTCACCCTTATCAGGGGTGCGCTCTAACCACCTGAGCTACAAGCCTGTAGAGGTTTTTACTGCTGTTTTTCATCAGACAATCTGTGTGAGCACTACAAAGGCAGGTTCTTTAAGGTAAGGAGGTGATCCAACCGCAGGTTCCCCTACGGTTACCTTGTTACGACTTCACCCCAGTCATGAATCACAAAGTGGTAAGCGCCCTCCCGAAGGTTAAGCTACCTACTTCTTTTGCAACCCACTCCCATGGTGTGACGGGCGGTGTGTACAAGGCCCGGGAACGTATTCACCGTAGCATTCTGATCTACGATTACTAGCGATTCCGACTTCATGGAGTCGAGTTGCAGACTCCAATCCGGACTACGACGCACTTTATGAGGTCCGCTTGCTCTCGCGAGGTCGCTTCTCTTTGTATGCGCCATTGTAGCACGTGTGTAGCCCTGGTCGTAAGGGCCATGATGACTTGACGTCATCCCCACCTTCCTCCAGTTTATCACTGGCAGTCTCCTTTGAGTTCCCGGCCGGACCGCTGGCAACAAAGGATAAGGGTTGCGCTCGTTGCGGGACTTAACCCAACATTTCACAACACGAGCTGACGACAGCCATGCAGCACCTGTCTCACAGTTCCCGAAGGCACCAATCCATCTCTGGAAAGTTCTGTGGATGTCAAGACCAGGTAAGGTTCTTCGCGTTGCATCGAATTAAACCACATGCTCCACCGCTTGTGCGGGCCCCCGTCAATTCATTTGAGTTTTAACCTTGCGGCCGTACTCCCCAGGCGGTCGATTTAACGCGTTAGCTCCGGAAGCCACGCCTCAAGGGCACAACCTCCAAATCGACATCGTTTACGGCGTGGACTACCAGGGTATCTAATCCTGTTTGCTCCCCACGCTTTCGCACCTGAGCGTCAGTCTTTGTCCAGGGGGCCGCCTTCGCCACCGGTATTCCTCCAGATCTCTACGCATTTCACCGCTACACCTGGAATTCTACCCCCCTCTACAAGACTCCAGCCTGCCAGTTTCGAATGCAGTTCCCAGGTTGAGCCCGGGGATTTCACATCCGACTTGACAGACCGCCTGCGTGCGCTTTACGCCCAGTAATTCCGATTAACGCTTGCACCCTCCGTATTACCGCGGCTGCTGGCACGGAGTTAGCCGGTGCTTCTTCTGCGGGTAACGTCAATTGCTGCGGTTATTAACCACAACACCTTCCTCCCCGCTGAAAGTACTTTACAACCCGAAGGCCTTCTTCATACACGCGGCATGGCTGCATCAGGCTTGCGCCCATTGTGCAATATTCCCCACTGCTGCCTCCCGTAGGAGTCTGGACCGTGTCTCAGTTCCAGTGTGGCTGGTCATCCTCTCAGACCAGCTAGGGATCGTCGCCTAGGTGAGCCGTTACCCCACCTACTAGCTAATCCCATCTGGGCACATCTGATGGCAAGAGGCCCGAAGGTCCCCCTCTTTGGTCTTGCGACGTTATGCGGTATTAGCTACCGTTTCCAGTAGTTATCCCCCTCCATCAGGCAGTTTCCCAGACATTACTCACCCGTCCGCCACTCGTCACCCGAGAGCAAGCTCTCTGTGCTACCGTTCGACTTGCATGTGTTAGGCCTGCCGCCAGCGTTCAATCTGAGCCATGATCAAACTCTTCAATTTAAAAGTTTGATGCTCAATGAATTAAACTTCGTAATGAATTACGTGTTCACTCGTTGAGACTTGGTATTCATTTTTCGTCCGAGGACGTTAAGAATCCATGTCACTTTGAGTGCCCACACAGATTGTCTGATAAATTGTTAAAGAGCAGTTGCGACGCGCTTCAGCGCTCTGTCGCGAGGTGGCGTATATTACGCCTTCCTCTTTCAGAGTCAACCCTGAATTTCAGGATTTTTTCTCTTCAACCGACCGGGCTGTTTGTGGAGTGATTCACATCCGCCGTGTCGATGGAGGCGCATTATAGGGGGCCTCCGGGGAATGACAAGCGGAAATATGCATTTTTATTTCAACCGCTCATCTTTTCGCCAAAAAGCCTATTTTTGGTGCTTTTTGATCGCTTCAGGCAGATCGGCCAGGCTATTAATCACCCAATCCGCTGCAGTCTCTGCTTCTGGCGTCACGGGTTTGCCGGTGCGAACTAATACTTTGGTACCCACACCCGCCGCGGTTGCCGCCTGCATATCTTCCATTTTATCGCCCACCATATAAGAAGCGGCCATATCAATATGCAGAAATTCCTGCGCCGAGATAAACATCCCCGGGTGCGGCTTACGGCAATCACAGGTCTGGCGATACTCTTCTACCGTTCCCTGCGGGTGATGAGGACAATAATAGATGCCATCAAGATCAACACCGCGGTCGGCAAGAGACCAGTCCATCCATTCCGTCAGCGTTTCGAATTGCGCTTCGGTAAATTTGCCACGCGCAATACCAGACTGGTTGGTGACAACCACCAGCGCATAGCCCATCTCTTTTAGCTGGCGCATGGCATCGATAACGCCTTCGATAAATTCGAACTCATCAATCTCGTGAACATAACCGTGATCCACATTAATAGTGCCATCACGATCGAGAAAAATTGCGGGTACTGATTTTGCCACCGGTTTGCTCCTGAAAAAGGCGTGTTCAGCTAGTATCTCATGAATCGCAGCGCAATAAAGTGCTCATCGCACAGAGTTGGATTGATTTAGACGTCTGGATGCCTTAACATCCGTTTTGTTTACGGGCATCACCCGTATCTGGCAGACGAAAATGCCACGGCTAACTTACATACGATAAAAATAATCTAATGATTAAACTTTCCAATATCACCAAAGTGTTCCAGCAGGGGAACCGAACCATTCAGGCGCTGAACAATGTCAGCCTGCATGTTCCTGCTGGTCAGATTTATGGCGTCATTGGCGCATCGGGTGCAGGTAAAAGTACACTGATCCGTTGTGTTAACCTGCTTGAGCGCCCAACCCAGGGCAGCGTAGAAGTTGGCGGACAAGAACTGACCGCGCTCTCAGAAAAAGAACTGACCAAAGCGCGTCGCCAGATTGGCATGATCTTCCAGCACTTTAACCTGCTGGCGTCACGCACGGTGTTCGGCAACGTCGCCTTACCGCTGGAGCTCGACAACACGCCTAAAGATGAGGTTAAGCGTCGCGTAACCGAGCTGCTGGATCTCGTGGGTCTGGATGATAAACATGATAGCTACCCGGCTAATCTGTCTGGCGGACAAAAACAGCGTGTAGCCATTGCCCGTGCGCTGGCAAGCAATCCCAAAGTGCTGCTGTGCGATGAAGCCACCAGCGCATTAGACCCGGCCACCACCCGTTCTATTCTGGAACTGCTGAAAGACATTAACCGTCGTCTCGGCCTGACGATCCTCCTTATTACCCACGAGATGGATGTCGTGAAACGCATCTGTGACTGTGTTGCCGTGATCAGCAACGGTGAACTGATTGAGCAGGACACGGTAAGTGAAGTGTTTTCACATCCTAAGACCCCGCTGGCGCAGCAATTTATTCAGTCCACACTGCATCTGGATATTCCGGAAGATTATCTGGAACGTTTGAAAACCGAACCCACGACGGACAGCGTCCCGATGCTGCGAATGGAGTTCACCGGTCAGTCCGTTGATGCCCCGCTGCTTTCCGAAACCGCGCGCCGCTTCAATGTGAACAACAACATCATCAGCGCGCAGATGGATTACGCCGGTGGCGTGAAGTTCGGCATCATGCTGACGGAAATGCACGGCACACAAGAAGAAACCCAGGCGGCAATTGCCTGGCTGCAAGAACATCACGTAAAAATAGAGGTACTGGGTTATGTCTGAGCCGATGATGTGGCTGCTGGTTCGCGGCGTTTGGGAAACGCTGGCAATGACCTTTGTATCCGGTTTCTTTGGTTTTGTGATTGGCCTGCCGGTCGGCGTACTGCTGTACGTGACGCGTCCGGGTCAAATCATTGAGAACGCGAAGTTGTACCGTACGCTCTCTGCGCTGGTGAACATCTTCCGTTCTATCCCGTTTATTATTCTGCTGGTATGGATGATTCCATTCACCCGCGTGATTGTCGGCACCTCTATTGGTCTGCAGGCGGCCATTGTTCCCCTGACGGTTGGCGCCGCGCCGTTTATCGCGCGTATGGTGGAAAACGCCCTGCTTGAAATTCCAACCGGGTTGATCGAAGCTTCCCGCGCAATGGGCGCCACACCGATGCAGATCGTGCGCAAGGTTCTGCTGCCGGAAGCACTGCCAGGCCTGGTGAATGCGGCAACCATTACGCTAATCACCCTGGTCGGTTATTCCGCGATGGGCGGTGCCGTTGGCGCTGGCGGTTTAGGCCAGATTGGTTACCAGTACGGCTATATTGGTTATAACGCTACCGTAATGAATACCGTTCTGGTATTGCTGGTTGTACTGGTTTATCTCATCCAGTTCTCTGGCGATCGCATCGTCCGGGCTGTTACGCACAAATAACGTTACACACAACACAAACTCGACGAGTTAAGGATAAAAACATGGCGTTTAAATTAAAGACCTTTGCTGCAGCAGGCGCGCTGATCGGCTCTCTGGCACTGGTGGGTTGTGGTCAGGACGAAAAAGATCCAAACCACATTAAAGTGGGCGTTATCGTGGGTGCAGAACAACAGGTTGCTGAAACCGCTCAGAAAGTGGCAAAAGAGAAGTATGGCCTTGATGTTGAGCTGGTGACCTTCAACGATTACGTTCTGCCGAACGAAGCGCTGAGCAAAGGCGATATTGACGCCAACGCCTTCCAGCACAAACCGTACCTGGATCAGCAGATTAAGGATCGCGGCTACAAACTGGTTGCGGTGGGTAACACCTTCGTTTACCCAATCGCGGGCTACTCCAAGAAGATTAAATCGCTGGACGAACTGCAGCCAGGCTCTCAGGTTGCTGTGCCAAACGATCCAACTAACCTGGGCCGCTCCCTGCTGCTGCTGCAGAAAGTGGGCCTGATTAAACTGAAAGACGGCGTTGGCCTGCTGCCGACCGTTCTCGACGTGACCGAGAACCCGAAAAATCTGAAAATTGTTGAGCTGGAAGCGCCACAGCTGCCACGCTCTCTGGACGATGCGCAGATCGCCCTGGCTGTTATCAACACTACCTACGCCAGCCAGATTGGCCTGACCCCGGCAAAAGACGGCATCTTTGTGGAAGACAAAGATTCCCCGTACGTTAACCTGATCGTGACCCGTGAAGACAACAAAGACGCGGAAAACGTGAAGAAATTCGTTCAGGCTTATCAGTCTGAAGAAGTTTACCAGGAAGCCAACAAAGTGTTTAACGGCGGCGCGGTTAAAGGCTGGTAATCTGACCTCAGTGTAATATCATCAAGACGGGCTTCTGCCCGTCTTGTCATTTGTGCAGTCAACTGATTCAATATCTGACGTTTTGATTATCCACTGAGGAATTATTATGCGTGCTTTACCGATCTGTCTTTTAGCACTGATGCTGAGCGGCTGTTCTATGCTAAGCAGATCTCCAGTTGAACCCGTTCAAAGCACTGCAACCCCGCCAAAAGCAGAGCCCGTTAAACCTAAAGCGCCTCGCCCTGCGCCGGTACGTATCATTACCAAAGCAGACGACCTCGTGGGCAAGCCTTTCCGTGAGCTCGGTGAGGTGAGCGGTGAATCCTGTCAGGCTACCAATCAGGACTCCCCACCCAACATTCCGACAGCCCGTAAACGTATGCAGATCAACGCGGCCAAAATGAAAGCTAACGCGGTACTGTTGCACAGCTGTGAGGTCACCAGCGGGACACCAGGCTGCTATCGTCAGGCGGTGTGTATTGGTTCGGCGCTGACCATTTCGGCGAAATGAGTGCCTTTCATTTCGAACAGATAGGCGTTATCCGCTCTCCTTACAAAGAGAAGTTTGCCGTGCCACGCCAGCCGGGTCTGGTCACCAGCGGCAGCGGTGAACTTCACTTGATTGCGCCCTATAATCAGGCCGATGCGGTGCGCGGGCTTGAGGCGTTCAGCCATTTATGGGTTGTTTTTGTGTTTCACCAGACGATGGACGGTGGCTGGCGTCCTACGGTGCGCCCTCCTCGTCTGGGCGGAAATGCCCGGATGGGGGTATTCGCGACTCGCTCAACCTTTCGTCCAAACCCGATCGGCATGTCGCTGGTTGAACTGAAAGGAATACGCTGTCAGAAAGATCAGGTGATACTGGAGTTAGGCAGCCTTGACCTGGTTGATGGCACCCCGGTTATCGACATTAAACCCTATCTGCCTTTTGCCGAAGCGTTGCCAGATGCCCGGGCCAGCTACGCCCAGCAAGCACCGCAGGCGGATATGCCTGTTGACTTTACGCCAGAACTGCTTACGCAAATTGGCCAACTGGAAAAGCGCTATCCCCGTTTGCGGGACTTTATCGTAGACGTTCTGGCGCAGGATCCGCGTCCAGCCTACCGTAAAGAAGAGGAAGCCGGGAAAACCTACGCCGTATGGCTGCTGGATTTTAATGTCCGCTGGCGCGTGACAGAGACCGGTTTTGAAGTGTTTGCCCTGGAACCCAGGTAATTTTCTTCTCCTCTCTTTTGGCATCTTTGCCACACTGGTAAACTAAACCACTTTTTTGTGTCAGGCTGGCGTTTCAGCCTGTTCCAATCGTCGAAATGGAACCGTAACAACATGCGTACTAGCCAATATCTGCTCTCCACACTGAAGGAGACACCTGCCGACGCCGAAGTCATCAGCCATCAGCTGATGCTGCGCGCCGGGATGATCCGCAAGCTGGCCTCCGGGTTGTACACCTGGCTGCCGACCGGCGTGCGCGTCCTGAAAAAAGTCGAAAACATCGTGCGTGAAGAGATGAATAACGCCGGTGCTATCGAGGTGTCCATGCCCGTGGTTCAGCCCGCTGACCTGTGGCAGGAGAGCGGCCGTTGGGAGCAATATGGCCCTGAACTGCTGCGCTTCGTTGACCGTGGCGAGCGTCCGTTCGTCCTCGGCCCGACGCATGAAGAAGTGATCACCGATCTGATTCGCAATGAGCTGAGCTCTTACAAACAGCTGCCGCTGAACTTCTTCCAGATCCAGACCAAGTTCCGTGACGAAGTTCGCCCACGTTTCGGCGTTATGCGTTCTCGCGAATTCCTGATGAAAGATGCTTACTCTTTCCATACTTCTCATGAATCTCTGCAAGAGACCTACGACAAAATGTACGAGGCTTACAGCAAAATCTTCTCCCGCATGGGTCTGGATTTCCGTGCTGTGCAGGCCGATACCGGCTCTATCGGTGGTAGCGCGTCCCATGAGTTCCAGGTTCTGGCGCAGAGCGGTGAAGACGATGTGATCTTCTCTGACTCCTCTGACTACGCGGCAAACATTGAATTTGCTGAAGCTCTGGCACCAAAAGAACCACGCGGCGCGGCAACCCAGGAAATGACGCTGGTTGACACGCCAAATGCCAAAACCATTGCCGAGCTGGTTGAGCAGTTTGCGCTGCCGATCGAAAAAACCGTTAAAACGCTGCTGGTGAAATCCACAGAAGGCAGTGCATACCCGCTGGTTGCCCTGCTGGTACGCGGTGATCACGAGCTGAACGAAGTGAAAGCTGAGAAGCTGCCACAGGTTGCCAGCCCACTGACCTTCGCAACGGAAGCGGAAATCCGCGCCGTCGTAAACGCAGGCCCAGGCTCTCTGGGTCCGGTGAATATGCCTGTGCCTGTTGTGATTGACCGCACGGTTGCGGCGATGAGCGACTTCGCTGCAGGCGCTAACATTGATGGTAAACACTACTTTGGCATCAACTGGGATCGCGATGTGGCAACGCCAGAAGTGGCGGATATTCGCAACGTTGTTGCAGGCGATCCAAGCCCGGATGGCCAGGGCACCCTGATGATTAAACGCGGCATCGAAGTGGGCCATATCTTCCAGCTGGGCGATAAATATTCCCGTGCGCTGAACGCTGCCGTTCAGGGTGAAGATGGCCGTAACCAGATCCTGACCATGGGTTGCTACGGTATCGGGGTCACGCGCGTGGTGGCTGCGGCGATTGAGCAGAACTACGACGAGCGTGGCATTGTCTGGCCGGATAACATCGCGCCGTTCCAGGTGGCGATCCTGCCAATGAACATGCACAAGTCTTACCGTGTGCAGGAGCTGGCTGAGAAACTGTACGCAGAGCTGCGCGCGCAAGGTATCGAAGTGCTGATGGACGACCGTAAAGAACGTCCGGGCGTGATGTTTGCTGATATGGAACTGATTGGTATTCCTCATACCATCGTTATCGGTGACCGTAACCTCGACAGCGACGAGATTGAATATAAATACCGTCGTAGCGGCGAAAAACAGATGATCAAGACCGGTGATATCCTTGATTACCTGGTAAAAGCCATCAAAGGTTAAATAAAAAACCCCGCTCAGGCGGGGTTTTTTCATGGCGCAAAGCCAGCGTTATTTACTGTTACAGTCTTTGCCTGCCGCGAACTTCGCATCTTTATCTGCCACAAGGGTTTTCACCAACTCGCCGCTATCCGGGTTTGGCTCCAGCGTAAAGTGACCGTCGACCGTCAATAATACCGGCTTACTGTCATTTCCGCGTGCGACCGCATAATCCCGTTCCAGCTGGGCATTGTTCGCCACGCTCACTTTCTTACCCGTTGCGCAGTCTGTAAAGATGGCCGCATCAGCCATATAGAAATACATGCCCCGCATCGGCATCGGCGTGGCCGGCAGCGCCGCTTTCACCGGAGCCAGCGTGTAGTTGAACTGGGATTCAATCGGGTTGCCTTCACGGTCGAGCATCTCCATCCCCTCGCCTTTGGCGCGGAAATACGTTTTCTCGCCGCTCGTATCGGTCAACACCAGTTTCTCGGCCGTGCGTGCCCATGTCCCGTAAGTCGCAAAAGAGGAGGGTTCTTTCGCGCCCTGATACCGCTGATTCATGACCCACGTACCGTCTTTTTGCAGGAACAGCGACGTCTCAATACCTTCACAGTCGGCACAAGGCAGTACGCCGCGCCAGCTCTGCTGCATTGGCTTTAACTCTTCATTCTGCGTGGGCTGCAGGACCTGCGTTTCCGAACGGTTGTTACATCCGAAAAGCGCAAAGAGCGTACTCACTGCCAACGCTGACCATAATGCTTTTTTCACAATGAATTCCTTATGAAATAGTGTTCCTTTTCGTCAATCCAAAGGGCGACGAACTTTACCGCGTAGTGCTTTCACTGTGGATTTCTGAGCCTTTGACGACAACCGACGCTCTTTCGATGCGCGGGTTGGCCGCGTTGCCCGACGGCTTTTTTGCACCGTAGTTAATTCTTTTATCACCGCCACCAGTCTGGCCATAGCCGCTTCCCGGTTTAACTCCTGGCTACGGTACTCCTGCGCCTTGATCACAATGACACCGTCACTGGTGATCAGATGATGGCTGGCAGCGAGCAGACTTTCCTTATAATACTCTGGCAGGCTTGAGGCCCGAATGTCAAAGCGCAAATGGATAGCGGTTGAAGCCTTGTTAACGTGCTGTCCCCCCGCCCCCTGCGCACGGATGGCGGTGATCTCCAGCTCATTGTCCGGGATGCTGACGTTTCGGGACAACACGATCATGAAGCAGGCTGCCACGCCGCCAGATGAATTTCCAGATTATTCTGAGAGTCAGAAAGCCAGATTGCACCGTCCTGGATCGTCGCCTGCAGAGTCATCGTCCGGCTGGCAAATTCGCTCAGCTGCGCCAGTTGTTCATCATCCAGATACCAGACCGTAAGGTTTTTAAACTGACCGCTCTTGCTCTTGTTTTGCTGCCACCAGATTTCCGCAGCGCGTTGGTTGTACGCGAATAGCGCCACTTCCGCAGACTGGGTACACGCCTTTTTGAGGCGGCGCTCATCCGGCAGACCAAGTTCAATCCATAAATCGATACCCAGATGATCGTTACGCAGCCAGGCTTCCGGCTCGTCTTCTGCGCTTAAGCCACGGGTAAACTGCAGACGCTCGTCGGCATATTTAATCCACGCCAGCAGGCGCAGCATCATGCGCTCCTGGGTTTCAGAGGGGTGACGCGCCAGCGTCAGTGACGCATCCAGAAACTGGTTGCGGTCAAGGTCAGCCACATTGACCACCGCTTTATAAATTGTCGCTTTCAGCGCCATGGGATAACTCCTTTCGAATCAGGCGCACATTGTAGCGAAAACAGCAGCAAAAGGCTGTTACGCCGTGATGAATACGGCGCCATCAAGGCTCTGATATTGCTTAAATGAGTATGGTATAGTCACCTTGCTAAACCGAGTTTATCTTCGTAGGCTTAATGATATCTCACAGTAAGTCAGTGCGCTGGCGGGAGGGGATGTGAATAATTATTGTGAGCTAATTCGCAAACGGTATGCGGAAATCGCCAGCGGAGATCTGGGATATGTCCCGGATGCGTTGGGCTGTGTATTGAAAGTGCTTAATGAAGTGGCCTCTGATGAGAGCCTTTCAGAATCGGTCAGGGAAAAAGCAGCGTATGCTGCGGCGAATTTACTGGTGAGCGATTATGTCGATGAATGATACTTATCAACCCATCAATTGTGATGACTATGACAACCTCGAACTCGCCTGCCAGTATCATTTAATACTGACGCTGGAGTTAAAAGATGGCGAAGTGTTGAAGGCGAAAGCCAGCGACCTGGTTTCACGTAAGAATGTGGAATATCTGATAGTGGAAGACGCCGGTGCGACGCGTGAGCTACGCCTGGACAAAATTGCCAGCTTCAGCCACCCGCAAATCGGCACCGTCGTGGTGAGCGAATCCTGATGACACTAACGGGCAGCCTGGCTGCCCGTTACGTTTTCCACTCCAGACTCACGCCCGATTCTGCCCAGCCCTCTTCTGTAATGAATACCCCTGCCGCCGCAATCAGTGTTTCACCGTAAAAAAGTAACGGCGTGGTATCGCGCAACCAGGGCGGCACATTGCACTCCTGCCAGATTTTTTTGAGCTTCCTTCCACCGTTACGTCCGACAATGTGCAGCATACCGCTGGCCTTAAAGCGCACGGTGACCGGTTCTTCGGCTTTCGGTAAACGCACATGGCCTGGCGTCTCCAGAGACAAGCTTCCCATATCCCAGGGCAACAGCAGCGGTTTCGCAGGCGATGGCCAGCCGAGCACCACATCTGCAAGCGAGGGGGTCGATTTCACCCACCACAGCTGGCCTTTATAGCGCCTGACGTCAAAACCGTTCAGGTGCACGCACGGCGTTGCATCCTCCCGCGCCTGGGCGACTTCGTCCCAGATACGTCCCAGCATGGCACGCGATGGCATCGTTGCACGGTGAGAGGCCAGCCAACGGCGCAGCAGCGCGGCCCGACGAACCGGACTCATCGCTTCCAGCGGTGCGATCGCCAACGCCCCGTTTACCGAAATCAGTTCAGCCAGTTCTTCACTCAGCAGTTCATCCAGCAGGCTCTCCTGTTCGGCACACAGCAGGGCGCTTCGTGCTGTTGCGTCTGCAAAGTGCGGCCAGCGTGCGGTCAGTAACGGCAAAACACGCAGACGCAGGAAATTACGATCGTAGCCATCGTCCTGATTGCTCTCATCTTCAATCCAGCTCAGCTGATATTGCTGCGCCCAGGCTTCCAGCGATGCGCGCGACTCGCCAAGCAGCGGACGCAATAATTGCGTCCCGGCAAAATCAGAGCGTTCAGGCATGGCGGAGAGCCCCGCCGGGCCACTTCCCCGTTTTAACGCCAGCAAAAAGGTTTCGCATTGGTCGTCAAGGTGCTGTGCCGTGACCAGCGCTTCGCCGGGCTGTAATGCCGCGGTAAACGCGGCATAGCGCGCTTTACGCGCGTGCGCTTCAATACCGAGCCCCTCATCTCTGAGCACTACCCGTTTAATCTCAAGCGGGATCGCCCATGCGGAACACACCGCTTCACAATGCGCAACCCAGACGTCGGCATGAGGACTCAGCCCATGATGGATATGCATCGCCCGGAGCTGAACGTCAGGCTGTTGATCGCGCCAGAGCTTGAGGCGATGGAGCAACACCGTGGAATCCAGGCCACCGCTAAATCCCACCAGCAGCTGGCGGTACGGTGAAACGGCTTGCGCAATAGCGGGTAGGGTCATAGAGAATTACACATAAAAAATGCCCGAACAGAGCGGGCATTATCACACAGGATGGCGCTTACTGCTGGTAAAGCTCCAGCGGAAGACCGTCCGGATCGTTGAAAAAAGTAAAACGCTTGTCGGTAAACGGATCGACACGAATCGCTTCGCACTTCACGCCATGCTCTTCAAGATGTTTTACCGCACGGTCAAGATCGTCCACGCTAAAAGCCAGATGGCGCAGGCCGCAGGCTTCCGGACGGGACGGACGCGCAGGCGGGAAAGGAAAAGAGAACAGTTCAATCACATACTGCCCGTTTAACGCCAGATCGCCTTTCCAGGAGTCGCGCTCCACACGATAGGCCTCGCTTAACAGCGTAAAGCCCAGAATGTCGCAATAAAAGGCCTTACTTTTGGCGTAATCGGTGGCAATGATCGCAATATGATGAACCTGTTTTAAACCCAGCATAGCTTCTCCTTTTTATGATGCCTGAACGTTACAACCGAAAACCCGCACCTGGCAAGCAGCCACCTTTATTTTAGGACTCGCACCCAGTAAACCCCATTTTCATCACGTTTCGCACCGTGGATATCCGTCTCGAAGCCCGGGTAGTGACGCCCCACAGAACAGAGCATCAGCAGAAAATCGAGCACCGCACGGCTCTCTTCGGTGATCATCTCTCCCGGCATCAGCAGCGGTACGCCCGGCGGATAAGGCAGGATCATATTGGCCGAGACGCGTCCCACCAGATTTTCCAGCTCAACGGTTTCTACCTCCCCTTTCACCTGTCGCTGCCAGGCTTTATGCGGCGTCAGTTTCATCTCAGGCAAGACGTCAAATGCCTGCAGCATCAGGCGCGGCAGATCGTGCTGGCGGATCAGTTTGTGGATCCCCTGGGCCAGATCCTGTATACGCATATTGCGATAAAAGTCAGGATCCTCCGCATAGAGATCCGGCAGCATGTTCTTCACCCGCAGGTTCAGATCGTACGCACGCTTAAACTCCATCAGCCCACGTAGCAGACCCATCGCGCGGGTTTTATCAATCCCAATGCTGAACAGGAACAACAGGTTATACGGTCCGGTTTTCTCCACCACCACGCCGCGCTCATCAAGGAATTTCGCCACCAGCGCGGCCGGAATGCCTTCATCGCTCATGTTGCCCTGTTCATCCATCCCCGGCGTCAGGATGGTCACTTTTACCGGGTCGAGGAACATGTGGTCGGCATCGGCATCACGGAAGCCGTGCCACTCTTCACCCGGCGCGACCGGCCAGCACTCCGCCTCGTCAATCTCTTCCGGCTGCCAGATATCAAAGAACCAGCCCTCAGCCTCATCTTTTAACCGCTGAACCTCTTTGCGGAAATGCAGCGCGCGCTCCACAGAGCGATTGATAAGACGTTTACCCGGATTGCCGCGCAGCATCGCCGCAGCCGTTTCAATGGAGGCCACCAGCGGATAACTTGGTGAGGTGGTGGTGTGCATCATAAACGCTTCGTTAAACGTCTCTTCGTCGTACTCACCTTTGATATGGATAAGCGAGGCCTGGGAAAACGCAGCCAGCATTTTGTGCGTCGATTGCGTTTCGAAAAACACTTTGTCCGGCACACGTTCGCCACTCATTCCACTTTTACCCGCGTAGATGGGGTGAAAATTGGTATAAGGCACCCACGCGGAATCAAAGTGGATCGAGGGGACATCCAGCGTCTGTTTGATCCAGTTGGTGTTATACAGCAATCCGTCATAGGTGGAGTTGGTGATCACTGCGTGGATCGGCCAGCTTGCGCCGGGGATCGCCGCCACCTTATTTTCTATGGCTGAATGGGTGAATTCACGGCGCGGAATTCCCCCCAGGATCCCCAGCGCGTTACGCGTGGGTGACAGCCAGAGCGGCACGACATCGCTCATCATCAGCAGATGCGCCAGCGACTTATGGCAGTTACGGTCGATGAGTAACGTACTTCCGGCCGGGGCGGCATACATGCCGACGATTTTGTTTGACGTCGACGTACCGTTGGTCACCATATAGCTCTGCTCGGCCCCAAAGGTGCGGGCAATGTACTCTTCGGCTTCCAGATGTGGACCGGTGTGATCCAGCAATGAGCCAAGCTCGGTAACCGAAATCGATACATCCGCTTTCAGGGTGTTGCCGCCGAAGAAATCATAGAACAGGCAACCAACCGGGCTTTTTTGATAAGCCGTCCCCGCCATATGACCTGGCGTGCAAAAGGTGTACTTCCCTTCCTTCACATAGGTAAACAGCGCCCGGGTAAACGGTGGCGTGATGTTATCCAGATACTCGCCGGTATATTGCTGAATGCGGGCCGCAATATCTTCGGCCACGCCGAGTGAGTATTCGAAAAACCACAGCGCCATCCGCATATCCTGGGCACTGACGTCCATGGTCGAGTGGGTATTGATAAACGCATACAGCGGGAGATATTCATTCAGTTTGTTGATATCGCTGCACAGCTCCAGGTCGTACTCATCCCAGTCGAAGATCACGCCACAGATCCGCGGGTTGTGCTCAATGAACTTCAGCAGGTCAGCGCTGTTGTGCGGCCAGATCAGCTGATAGCCACGTGACTGCAGGGCCTGCTCCAGCTCCTTGATGGGCTCATCTTTATAAAAGACGCCGTGTGGCCCCATAATGGCAATAATATTCACGGGCTTCCTCCTTAAAAAACATTAGCTAAGCATAGCCAGGGTAAACCGCAGGTATAAAAAAAGCCGCAACAGTGTGCGGCTTTTCAGATAATTGTGAAGCTTACGCGTAACCGTAGGTCATCAAACGCTGGTAACGACGATTGAGCAGGTCTTCTTTGCTCAGCACATCCAGGTCCGCCAGATCGGCCAGCAGCTGCGCTTTCAGGGAAGCGGCCATCACTTCCGGCTTACGATGCGCACCACCCAGAGGTTCAGGGATGACGGTATCGATCAGCTTCAGCTCTTTCAGGCGTGGGGCAATGATGCCCATCGCTTCTGCAGCCAGAGGCGCTTTATCGGCGCTCTTCCACAGGATAGAGGCACACCCTTCCGGAGAGATAACGGAATAGGTGCTGTACTGCAGCATATTCACTTTATCGCCCACGCCAATCGCCAGCGCACCACCGGAACCACCTTCACCGATGACGGTACAGATGACAGGCACCTTCAGGCGAGACATCTCACGCAGGTTACGTGCGATGGCTTCAGACTGACCGCGCTCTTCTGCGCCCACGCCTGGGTAAGCACCCGGGGTGTCGATAAAGGTGATGATGGGCATATTGAAACGCTCAGCCATCTCCATCAGACGCAGGGCTTTACGGTAGCCTTCTGGTGCCGGCATACCAAAGTTACGACGGATCTTCTCTTTGGTTTCACGGCCTTTCTGATGGCCAATGATCATCACCGGACGTCCATCCAGACGAGCGATACCGCCGACGATAGCTTTATCGTCAGCGTAAGCGCGGTCGCCTGCCAGTTCGTCAAATTCGTCAAACGCCAGGCGGACATAATCCAGGGTGTACGGACGCTGTGGGTGACGCGCCAACTGGGCGATCTGCCATGCGCCGAGATCGGCAAAGATTTTGCGCGTCAGTTCTACGCTTTTTTCGCGCAGACGATGCACTTCTTCGTCGATGTTAATATCCAGTTTTTCATCCTGACGGCTTACCGCTGTCAGAGAATCGATTTTCGCTTCCAGCTCAGCAATCGGCTGTTCGAAATCAAGGAAATTCAGACTCATAGTATTCCTGTATTAGTCAAACTCCAGTTCCACCTGCTCCGAACCAATGAGGCCACGGAGATCGTTCAGTAAACGATCGCTCGGAGAGACACGCCACGTTGCACCAAAGCGCAACCGCGCACGTGCATCCGCCCTCTGATAGTAGAGATGTACTGGAATTGTCCCCGAGCGGTGGGGTTCCAGAGACTGACGGAGTCGGTTTAAAAGCTGGTCATCAATTTGCCTGTCCGTCAGCGAGATAGCAAGCCCGCGAGCATATTTTTCCCGGGCTTCGTCAATGTCCATCACTTCGCGGGCGGTCATTTTAAGCCCCCCGCTGAAGTCATCAAAGCTGACCTGTCCGCTGACGATAAGTATGCGGTCTTTTTCCAGCAATTGCTGGTATTTATCCAGCGCGTCGGTGAATAACATCACCTCCAGACGCCCGGAACGGTCATCCAGGGTACAGATGCCGATACGATTGCCGCGCTTGGTGACCATAACCCTTGCAGCAATCACGAGCCCCGCAGCCGTGGTGATTTTACCACGTTCTGTCGGATGCATGTCTTTCAGCCTGTAGCCTCCGACATAGCGCTCAATTTCTTTGATGTACTGGTTGATCGGGTGCCCCGTCAGGTACAAGCCTAACGTTTCACGCTCACCATCCAGCACCACCTGTTCTGGCCACGGCAGACAGCTGGCGTAAGACTGCTCGATCTGCTCTGGCTCTTCCGCCAGCACGCCGAACATGTCCGCCTGGCCAATGGCTTCCGCTTTTGCGTGCTGATCCGCGGCTTTCAGCGCGTCGCCAAGCGAGTTCATCAGCGCGGCGCGGTGCGGCCCCAGCCTGTCGAACGCACCGGACATGATCAGTTTTTCCAGCACGCGGCGGTTCAGTTTTTTGGTATCGGTACGGGCGCACAGATCAAACAGCTCGCGGAAATAACCACCGTTATTACGCGCTTCGATGATTGCCTCGATCGGCCCTTCACCTACGCCTTTGATCGCGCCGATCCCGTACACGATCTCTCCATCGTCGTTAACGTGGAAATGGTAAAGACCCGAGTTAATGTCCGGCGGCAGGATCTTCAGTCCCATGCGCCAGCACTCATCCACCAGGCCAACCACCTTCTCGGTGTTATCCATATCGGCGGTCATTACCGCCGCCATAAATTCAGCGGGATAGTGCGCCTTCAGCCACAGGGTTTGATACGACACCAAAGCATAGGCGGCAGAGTGCGATTTGTTAAATCCGTACCCGGCGAATTTCTCCACCAGGTCGAAGATTTTCATTGCCAGCTCGCCGTCAATGCCGTTTTTCTTCGCGCCATCTTCAAAAATAGAGCGCTGCTTGGCCATCTCCTCCGGCTTTTTCTTACCCATTGCACGACGCAGCATATCCGCGCCGCCGAGGGTATAGCCGGAGAGCACCTGAGCAATCTGCATGACCTGTTCCTGATACAGGATGATGCCGTAGGTTGGCTCCAGTACCGGCTTCAGGCTTTCGTGCTGCCACTGAACGTCCGGGTAGGAAATCTCTTCCCGACCATGCTTACGGTCGATAAAGTTATCTACCATCCCCGACTGCAGCGGTCCCGGACGGAACAGCGCCACCAGTGCGATCATATCTTCGAAGCAGTCAGGCTGCAGACGTTTAATCAGATCTTTCATGCCGCGGGATTCAAGCTGGAAGACCGCGGTGGTCTCCGAGCGCTGCAGCATGTCGAAACTTTTCTTGTCATCCAGCGGGATGGCCGCGATATCCAGCGGCGGCTCGCCGTTCTTCTCGCGGCGGGCGTTGATCATCTCCAGCGCCCAGTTGATGATGGTAAGCGTACGCAGACCGAGGAAGTCGAACTTCACCAGCCCGGCGTATTCAACGTCGTTCTTATCAAACTGGGTAACCGGGTGCTGCCCCGCTTCGTCACAATAGAGCGGCGCAAAGTCGGTAATTTTGGTCGGGGCGATAACCACACCACCCGCGTGTTTACCGGCGTTACGCGTGACGCCTTCCAGCTTACGCGCCATGTCAATCAGCGCTTTGACTTCTTCGTCAGCTTCGTAGATTTCCGGCAGCTGCGGCTCGGCTTCAAACGCTTTTGCCAGCGTCATCCCCGGATCGGGC
Source organism: Enterobacter cloacae subsp. cloacae ATCC 13047 (assembly GCF_000025565.1). Classification (NCBI taxonomy): domain Bacteria; kingdom Pseudomonadati; phylum Pseudomonadota; class Gammaproteobacteria; order Enterobacterales; family Enterobacteriaceae; genus Enterobacter; species Enterobacter cloacae. The sequence goes on along the minus strand of NC_014121.1, from coordinate 999,537 downwards.
GGCACCAGCTTAGAGATGCGATCGACGAAGCCGTACGGATGCCCCAGCACGCGGCCCACGTCGCGGATAACCGCTTTCGCCGCCATCGTACCGAAGGTAATGATCTGCGAAACCGCGTCACGGCCATACATATCCGCCACGTGCTCAATAACCTGGTCACGTTTTTCCATACAGAAGTCGACGTCGAAGTCGGGCATGGAGACACGTTCCGGGTTAAGGAAACGTTCGAATAGCAGGTCAAATTCCAGCGGATCGAGGTCAGTGATCTTAAGCGCATAGGCCACCAGTGACCCGGCACCGGAACCACGTCCTGGACCAACCGGCACGCCGTTATCCTTCGACCACTGGATAAACTCCATTACGATCAGGAAGTAGCCCGGGAAGCCCATCTGGTTGATAACCTGAAGTTCGATATCCAGGCGCTCGTCATACTCCGGACGGCGTTTTTTACGCTCTTCTTCATCCGGGAAAAGGAATTCAAGACGTTCTTCCAGACCTTCTTTGGATTTCATGACCAGGAAGTCTTCCGTGGTCATTTCCCCGGTCGGGAACTGCGGCAGGAAATACTCACCCAAACGCACGGTAACGTTACAGCGCTTGGCGATTTCAACGCTGTTTTCCAGCGCTTCCGGGATGTCAGAGAAGAGTTCACACATCTCCTCTTCGCTGCGCATGTACTGCTGAGCAGAATAATTACGCGGGCGCTTGGGATCGTCGAGGGTGAAGCCATCATGGATCGCCACGCGAATCTCGTGAGCGTCGAAATCCCCGGCCTCAAGGAAGCGTACATCGTTGGTTGCCACCACGGGCAGCCCGCGCGCTTCCGCAAGCGCGACAGCGGCATGGAGATAACTCTCTTCATCCGGGCGACCGGTGCGGATCAGCTCCAGATAATAACGATCCGGGAAGTACTCTTCATAGAATGATACGCACTGATCCACCAGCGCACTATTGCCGCGCAGCAGGCATTTGCCCACATCACCCATGCGGCCGCCGGAGATCAGCAATAGCCCTTCGTTCAGCTCCGCCAGCCAGTCCCGGTCAATCCATGGCCCCAGGGCGCCGTAGCCTCGCTGGTAGGCTTTGGAGATAAGCAGGGTGAGATTCTGATAACCCGTGTTGTTCATCGCTAACACGGAAATTTGCGTCATTTCGTCGCCGAGCAGTTCGCTCTGCACATGAAAATCAGCTCCGACGATGGGTTTCATCCCCGCACCATGCGCCGTTCCGTAGAACTTCACCAGACCACACAGGTTGGTAAAATCGGTGATCGCCAGCGCAGGCATACCCAGTGAGGCCGCCTTTTTTACCAGCGGCCCGGTTTTCGCCAGCCCATCGATCATGGAGTAGTCGCTATGCACCCGCAGGTGTACGAAACGTGGTTCAGCCATCTTCAGATTCCGCGTTACTTAATTGCTTGCGTATTGATTCAGGACACCAGTCCCAGCGCGCGTTTCACCGGGCCAAAACTGCGCCGGTGATGCTCGGTTGCGCCATGTTCAGCCAGCTTTTCCAGGTGGAAGGCTGTAGGATACCCTTTATGCTGAGCGAAGCCATACTGAGGGTAAGTGAGATCCAGCGCGGCCATTTCAGCATCGCGAGTCACTTTGGCAATAATAGAAGCCGCACTGATTTCCGCGACCCGGCTATCCCCTTTTACTACCGCCATGGAAGGCACTGGTAATGCAGGGCAACGGTTGCCGTCAATAAGAACATACTCCGGGGCAATTTTCAGCCCCGCCACCGCACGCTGCATCGCCAGCATTGTGGCATGCAGGATGTTCAGCTCGTCAATTTCATGCGGTTCAGCACGCCCAAGGCTCCAGGCTAATGCTTTTTCCTGAATCTCATCAAATAACGCCAGTCGGCGCTTTTCTGAAAGCTTTTTGGAGTCATTCAACCCGATAATCGGACGGGCAGGATCGAGGATCACCGCCGCGGTCACAACAGCGCCCACTAACGGGCCACGGCCCACTTCGTCCACACCCGCAACAAGGTGGGTGTGAGGATAAATAAATTCCATCATCTTGCTAACTCCAGCACCGCATCAGCCGCTTGCTCATCGGCATTACAGCGGATCTGCTGATGCAGTTCGCGGAACGTATCATGCATCTGGTGGCTGGTCTTGCCGTTGGCAAGCAGCGGTAGCAGCGCATCGGCCAGCGCCTGAGGCTGACATTCGTCCTGCAGAAGCTCTTTCACCAGTTCACGCCCGGCGAGCAGGTTTGGCAGCGAAACGTACTCCGTCTTCACCAGGCGTTTGGCCAGCCAGAAGGTGAACGGTTTCATGCGATAGCCTACCACCATCGGACATTTCGCCAGCATGCACTCCAGGGCTGCCGTACCGGAGGCCAGCAGCGCGGCGTCGCTCGCAACCATCGCCTCACGGCCTTTTCCATCCAGCAGATGGATGTGAAGATCCGGTGCAACCTCGGCTTTGATACGCTCAAACTGCTCCCGGCGCTTGGCGTTCACCAGCGGCACAACCACTTCGAGATCGGGATAGGTATCGCGCAGAATTTGCGCGGTTTTCAGGAAGTCCGCGCTAAGCATCTCTACTTCTGCGCCACGGCTACCCGGCAGAAGAGCCAGACAGTGCGCATCGTGAGGGATCCCCAGCACGTCACGCGCTGCGTTTTTATCCGGATCCAGCGGCATCGCATCCGCCATGGTATGCCCGATAAAACGGCACGGAACGTTAAATTTGTCGTAAAACGCTTTTTCGAAAGGCAGGAAAGCCAGCACCAGATTGGTTGACCGTCCGATTTTGAAAACGCGTTTCTGTCGCCACGCCCAGACGGACGGACTGACGTAGTGAATGGTTTTAATGCCCTGCTTTTTCAGATTCCCTTCGAGGGTAATGTTGAAGTCAGGCGCATCGATACCGACAAAGACATCGGGTTTGAGCTCGGTGAAGCGGCGGGTAAGATCGGCGCGGATATGCAGCAGACGACGCAGTCGCCCCAGCACCTCAACAATGCCCATCACGGCCAGCTCTTCCATTTCGTACCAGGCTTCGCAGCCTTCAGCCTGCATTAGCGGGCCTGCAACGCCAACAAAGCGAGCATCAGGTACGCGAGCCTTAAGCGCGCGGATAAGACCGGCACCAAGAATATCGCCGGAGGTTTCTCCGGCGACCAGGGCTATCGTAAGCGGACGACTGTCGACCATTAACGAATCAGACCCCTTGTGGAACGGTCAAAGAATTCCATGAACGCGTTCACTTCAGGGTGCTTTTCCGCCAGTTCGGCAATTTCCGGCTTCGCCTCTTCCAGCGTTTTGCCGCTACGGTACAGTAACTTATACGCGTTGCGGATAGCCGTAATCGCTTCGCGACTAAAGCCACGACGCTTGAGTCCTTCGATGTTCACGCCGAATGGCGTGGCATGGTTGCCCTGCGCAATTACATACGGTGGGACGTCCTGCGCCACACCGGAGCATCCGCCGACCATCACATGTGCACCAATGATGCAGAACTGATGGACTGCGGTCATACCGCCAATAATTGCGAAATCATCAACCGATACGTGTCCTGCCAGCGTTGCGTTGTTGGCAAGAATACAGCGGTCACCTACGGTACAGTCGTGCGCGATGTGCGCATTAACCATAAACAGGTTATCGCTGCCCACCTTCGTCAACCCACCACCCTGTACTGTTCCACGATGAATGGTGACGCTTTCGCGGATACGGTTACGATCGCCAATTTCCAGACGGGTCGACTCACCAGCATATTTTAAATCCTGGTTAACTTCGCCGATGGAGGCGAACTGATAGATCTCATTGTTGCTGCCAATGGTCGTATGACCATTCACGACAACGTGAGATTTCAGTACTGTACCCTCACCAATTTCGACATGGGGACCAACAATACAGAACGGGCCAATGTGGACATTAGCACCAATAATGGCGCCGGTTTCCACAATAGCGGTAGGATGAATAAAGGCAGATTTATCAATCACGTATCAGGACTCCCGGCTACGAGCACACATCATCGTCGCTTCGCAAACAACTTTGCCGTCAACCAGCGCTACGCCTTTAAAGCGAGTCAGGCCACGACGCGTTTTTTCAAAAGTGACTTCCATGATCATCTGATCACCAGGCACGACAGGACGCTTGAAGCGCGCTTCATCGATACCCGCGAAGTAGTACAGTTCACCCGGCTCCAGTTTGCCTACGCTTTTAAACGCAAGAATACCGGTAGCTTGTGCCATCGCTTCCAGGATCAACACACCCGGGAAGATGGGTTTACCAGGGAAGTGCCCCTGGAAGAATGGCTCGTTAACGGAGACATTTTTCACTGCGCGCAGAAAACGACCTTCTTCAAAATCCAGCACACGGTCTACCAGCAAAAACGGGTAACGGTGCGGCAGAAGTTCTAAAATCTCTTCAATATGCAGAGTATGAGTGTCGGTAGTCAAAATACTCTTCCTGTCAAAATGTACTGATTAGCAATAATAACACGGCCTGCCGGTTTAAAAGAAAGCCGACAGGCCGGGAAATTAAGCGTTAAAAAGATGAACGCTTAGTCTTGTTGATCGATCTTACGCTCAAGGGACTTGAGTCGCTTGCTCATATCATCAATATTCATCACCAGAGCTGCTGTTTTACGCCATACCTTGTTAGGTTGCAGCGGGATGCCTGAGGAATAGACGCCTGGCTCAGTGATAGGACGCATTACCATGCCCATTCCCGTCACGGTGACCTTGTCGCATATTTCCATATGACCATTGATCACGCTGGCACCGCCAATCATGCAGTAACGGCCAATTTTCAGACTGCCTGCCATGATGACGCCACCTGCAACCGCGGTATTGTCGCCAATCACAACGTTATGCGCAATCTGGCACTGATTATCGATAATAACACCGTTGCCGATAATGGTATCGTCAAGCGCACCACGGTCAATGGTGGTACAGGCTCCGATCTCAACGCGATCGCCAATGATAACGCGACCAAGTTGCGGGATCTTAACCCAATTACCACGATCGTTAGCGTAGCCAAAACCGTCAGAACCAATCACTGTGCTGGACTGAACGAGGCAATTTTCGCCGATTTCAACTTCGTGGTAGACGGACACATTGGCCCACAAACGGGTCCCGGCGCCGATTTTTGTGTTTTTCCCAACGAAGCAGCCCGGGCCGATGACGACGTTATCGCCCAGTACGACGCCAGACTCGATCACGGCATTTGCGCCGACTGCTACGTTGTTACCCAGCTGAGCCGTCGGATCGATTGCTGCACTGGCAGCAATGTTTTGCGCCGGCTGCGGCGTGGTATCAAGAATTTGTGCCATGCGAGCATACGTCAGGTAGGGATTTTTCACTACCAGTGCCGCACCAGTGGCAAACGGAAGATCGTCCTGCGTCAGAACAACAGCCGACGCCTGGCATTGAGCCAGATGTTCACGGTACTTAGGGCTTACCATGAAGGTAATATTGCCAGCTTTAGCAGATTGCATGGACGCAACAGCGGTGATGACGATATCGCCATCACCGTGTAATTCTGCATCCAACTGCTGAGCTAAATCAGCCAGTCGAATTGAAGGCATTACTTATTTAACCTGTTTCAGAACATCAGCGGTGATGTCTTTAACATCGCTGCTGTTGAAAGCAACGGCGTTCGCATCAACAACCAGATCGATGTTCTGATCGGCAGCAACTGCTTTAACAGCAGTCTGAATGCGAGTCACCAGCTTGCCACGCTCTTCGTTAGAACGACGCTGACGATCCTGCTCGAAAGCCTGCGCTTTCTGGGAGAACGTCTGGCGCTGAGCCATTACGTCTTTTTCCAGTTTGCTGCGCTCGCTTGATTTCATGGTAGAACCATCACGCTGCAGACGCTGCATTTTGGACTGAAGATCGTTTTCCATACCCTGCAGTTCGCTTGCACGGCCTTTGAATTCGTTTTCCAGAGTCGCAGAAACGCCAGTTTTCTGTGCAACCTGCTGGAACAAATTACCCATGTTGACGATTGCAATTTTGTCTGCTGCCTGAGCAGAAGTTGCCATCGCTAAACCGAGACCTGCAGCTAATAACCACTTTTTCACAATTAACTCCTTACCATCCCATTGGCACCAGAAGGTACCGTTCTTTGCGTGGCAAGGCGATCGTTTTACCGATCGCCGGTTGTCAGCGCTACACTGCCAACGCATTCCTTTGCAGCGGAGAATTACCAGGTTTTACCAATGTTAAACTGGAATTGCTCCGACTTATCTCCATCATATTTCTTAAACGGCTGGGCGTAAGAGAAGACCAACGGCCCCAGCGGTGACATCCATTGTAATGCGATACCTGCAGACATGCGAATATTGCCCGGATCGCTGTAGTCTGGAACACCTGCCGCACGCATCTGGGCAGTGTTCTCCCAGTTGGTATCCCACACGGTACCGGCATCCCAGAAGAAGGACGTACGGACTGAGTTGGCGTATTTATCACTGATAAATGGCGTTGGCGTGATGAACTCAAGGCTCGCCACGGCCATGGCGTTACCGCCTACCGCATCATCAGAGCTACAAACCTGTTTTGGATCCCGGCTTGCGCAATTATCTTCGTCATTACCGCCGTAATAAACCGCTTTCGGACCAATGTTATTGGACTGGAAGCCACGAACGGTACTGGAACCACCGGCGTAGAAGTTCTCATAGAACGGCATCTCTTTGCCGCCTAAACCATCGCCATAGCCCCAACGGGTACGACCCAGAACCACCCACTTATGATCGTCATCGATCGGGAAGTACGAGGCAGTATCGAGCGTTAACTTGTAGAACTCGTTATCAGAACCAGGAATAGTCACTTTACCATTCAGGTTGACACGAGAGCCCTCCGTTGGGAAGTAACCACGGTCAAGGCGGTTATACGTCCAGCCGTAGTTGAAGGTGAAGTCATCCGCCGCAAAACCGTTGTTATCGCTCGAGGTGCTCGCCGACTGGCCGATAGAGTCGAGATAACGCCACATTGCCACCTGCGGTTGCATATTGGACAGGTCGTTATGCACGTAACCTAAGCCCGCACGCAGGGTGTTGTATTCGTTAACCGGGAATCCAAGCGTACCGTCTACACCGTAGCTCTTGTTGGTGTACGAGGACAGATCCGCGTCGTCTGCTTTAAAGTCGTTATAGAAGATACGACCACCCAGGCTCACACCGTCAACGGTGAAGTATGGGTTAGTGACAGAGAACTCAGAGTAGGTCTGGTAGTCGTTTTTGGTACCGTTGATACCCACCGAGTAACCCGTACCCAGCCAGTTATCCTGCTGAACGCCAACCTGGAAGCTCACGCCGCTTTCAGTACCGTAGCCCACACCGAAGTTAAAGCTACCGGTATTACGCTCTTTCACTTTGTACACGACATCAACCTGGTCCGGGCTGCCCGGCACACGCTGGGTATCGGTATCAACCGTTTCAAAATAGCCCAGACGGTTCAGACGCTCTTTACCCTGGTCAACGAGGTCGCTACCCAACCATGCCCCTTCCATCTGGCGCATTTCGCGACGCAGAACAGAATCTTTGGAGGTGTCGTTACCTTCGAAGCGGATCTTACGCACGTAGAAACGGTTGCCCGCATCAACGTTAACGTGAAGCTTAACGGTTTTATCCGCGTCGTTGATTTCCGGCTGAGTTTGCACACGCGGATAGGCATAACCATAACGGCCGAGCAGCTTTTTAATGCCGTCTTCCATTTTGGTTACTTTAGAACCGCTGTACAGATCGCCCGGCTGAATTTTGGTCAGCGATTCGATCTCGGCAGAATGCCCCGCCAGGTTGCCACTTACTTCAACACCCGAAAGCTTGTACTGATCGCCTTCTGTGATGTTAATCGTAATGTAGATCCCTTTCTTGTCCGGGGTCAGACTCACCTGAGTCGAGTCGATGTTGAAACGGGCATAACCGCGATCCAGATAGTAGCTGCGCAGGGTTTCGAGGTCGCCCGCCAGTTTCTGTTTCTGGTATTTGCGATCGCCCACCACGTTCCACCACGGCACTTCGTCACGCAGCTGGAAGGTGGAGATCAGTTCGTCGGTAGTGAACGCGTGGTTCCCGACGATATTGATCTGTTGGATCTTCGCCGAGACGCCTTCCTGGAAGACCAGCTTCAGGTCAACACGGTTACGCGGCAGCGGAGTCACCACCGCTTTCACGCTGGCGCTGTACTTACCGACGCTGTAATAGAAGTCTTCCAGACCTTTTTCAATGTCTGAAAGGGTGGTGCGGTCCAGAGATTCCCCCACACGAACACCGGATGCTTCAAGGTTTTGCTTGAGCATGTCATCTTTCACCGACTTGTTACCGGAGAAAGTGATACTGGCGATCGTTGGACGTTCTTTTACCTGAACCAGCAGCGTATCACCATCGCGCAGGACGCGGACATCCTCAAAGTTGCCGGTGGCAAACAGAGCACGGATGGTGTTACTGATGTCATCATCATTAACCGTATCGCCGGGGCGCACAGGCATACTGAGGAGGGCCGCACCAACGGCGACACGCTGAAGGCCTTCGAAATGAATGTCTTTCACTACGAACCCGTCAGCACCGTATACGGTGGCGCTGCTAAACAGCAGCGACGCTATGAGCAACTTTTTCATCGCCATCGTTATTATGCGTTCTTCCTAACTAACTCTCTTACAACCGAGAGAAATCATTGAAAAGTGCAAGCCCCATTAACAGCACCAGCAAAATCGAGCCAATGCGATAACTAAAGTCTTGAACTCGCTCGGATACCGGCCCGCCTTTTAGCTTTTCAATCGCTAAAAACAGCAGATGACCCCCGTCTAAAACGGGAAGCGGGAACAGGTTGATGATCCCAAGGTTCACGCTAATGAGCGCGAGAAACATGAGATAGTAAATCACCCCGAACTCCGCTGACATCCCAGCCCCCTGAGCTATCGAAATTGGCCCACTGAGGTTGTTCAGTTTCACATCACCGGTTATCAATTTCCCCAACATGTTTACCGTCAGCTTCATCAGTTGCCATGTTTTATCCGTGGCTTCAAGGATGGCGCTAAACGGCCCATACTGGCGTATTGTCTTGTACTCATCAGGCAGCGGGATCACTTTAGGCACAACGCCTGCAAACCCTTCTGCCTTTTTGCCGACCGATTTGCTATCCGGGATCAGCGTCAGCGAGAGTGGACTACCCTGCCTTTCAACTTCCAGCGCGAGCGACGTACCCGGATTATCGCGCACCAGAGTAACAAAGGTCATCCACTGTGTTAATGGCTGACCATCGACTTTAACGATCCTGTCGCCAGCTTGCAAACCCGCTTTGCTCGCCGCCGAATTTGCCTGAACTTCGGCTAATATCGGTTCGATCTGCGCACCACGTGGGCGAATCCCCAGCGCAGAGACGGGATCTTCTTTGTCTGGCTCGAAACTCCAGTGACGCAAATCCAGCACTTTATTCTGTCGCTGGTCAGAACCAAACGGCGACACGCTGACCGTGGTCTGCTCATCACCGATTTTGGCTACCAGTTGCAGTCGCACGGCATCCCAATCAGGGGTTTCGATACCATCAATCGCTTTAAGTTCCATCCCCGGCGTAATTTGCGCACTCGCCGCGATGGAATTGGGGGCGATTTCACCGACAACCGGACGCACGCCCGGAACGCCGATGATAAACACCAGCCAGTAAGCGAAGATAGCAAAGATGAAATTGGCTACCGGTCCGGCAGCAATGATGGCGGCACGTTGTCCAACGGTTTTGTTGTTAAACGCGCTGTGCCGAAGCTCAGGGGCCACAGGCTCAACACGTTCGTCGAGCATTTTGACGTAGCCACCGAGCGGGATAAGGGCGATGACAAATTCCGTGCCGTGACGGTCATTACGCGTCCAGAGTGATTTGCCAAAACCGATGGAGAACCGCTCTACGCGCACACCGCAACGGCGAGCAACCCAGAAATGGCCAAATTCATGCACGGTAATCAGTACACCCAGTGCAACAATGAACGCCGCCAGATTCCAGAGAATGCTCAGCATAAAACCTTCCGTTAAATCGTCCCGAATACCAGTAAAAGCAGACAAGCAAACACGGGAACAGCCGCTGTCAGGCTGTCAATGCGATCCAGTATCCCGCCATGCCCTGGAATCAGGTGTCCACTGTCCTTAATCCCTGCTTCTCGCTTGAACATACTTTCGGTTAAATCACCGAGTACCGAGGCCAGCGCGGCAAAAATCGAACACACCAGCAGTATTGACGGTGCAATGTCCAGATTCGCCCAGACGCCATAGCCCCAGGAGATAATCGCTGCCGTAAACAGGCCGCCGATAAATCCTTGCCAGGTTTTACCAGGCGACACCTTCGGAGCCAGTTTATGTTTGCCGAACAGTTTACCAAACATATAGGCCCCAGAGTCAGCCCCCCAGACCAGAATCATCACATAAAGCAGCCAAATCGCACCGCTGTAGTGGTTTTCGTCGTAGTGCCAGGCGCGCAGGGCCACCATGCCCCAGAAAAAAGGCACGATGGTAAGAAGACCAAATATAAGGCGCAGCACTTTTGAGTTGCGCCATAACGCCGCGGAGCCTGGATAAAAAAGCACCAAAACAAGGGCGGCGATCCACCAGGCCAACGATACCCACAGGGACCCGGCAACCAGTGGTTGGTGAATATCATGGTGATATTCCGGCAAGGTAAACAGCATCAGGGCCAGGATCAAGCCACAGAGTACCGCCAGCCATACCCGCTGACTGCGCGACGTAAAGCCGCTAAACTGTCCCCATTCCCACGCGGCCAGCATACACACCACCAGCGTGACAATAGCAAATCCCACCGGGGGCAGTAAAAACAGCGCCGCAATGACAATGGGTATTAATACAAAAGCGGAAATCAGGCGATACTTCAGCAAAAGCTACCCCCATCAGGCTTTGTCGCCACCAGGCTCGGTGCCGCCGAAACGACGCTCTCGATTGGCAAAGGCATGCAGCGCACCTTCAAAGTCTTGTTCATCAAAATCGGGCCAAAGCACATCCGTAAAGTAAAGTTCGGCATAGGCAATTTGCCACAGCAAAAAGTTACTTATGCGATGTTCTCCCCCTGTCCTAATTACCAAATCCACAGGTGCCAGTTCATTCATGCAGATTTGCTTGCTCAGCGCGTCTTCATCAATTTGGTCGGGCCTCAACAACCCTTCCTGAACCTGTTCGGCCAGGTGCCGAACCCCCTGGATAATATCCCAGCGTCCACCGTAATTCGCCGCGATATTCAGCGTCAGACCCGTGTTATTTTCAGTCAGCGCTTCTGCTTTACGAATCCGTTCCTGCAAACGTGAGTTAAAACGACTGGTTTCGCCAATGACACGCAGGCGCACGTTGTGGCGATGCAGGCTTTTTACTTCGCTGTCGAGCGCCCACACAAACAGTTCCATCAACGCAGTCACTTCCTGCGCAGGTCGATTCCAGTTTTCACTGCTAAAAGCATAGAGCGTTAACGCATCAATGCCGTTATTGGCGGCAAAAGAGACGGCGCGGCGAACAGATTTCGCCCCAGCTTTATGCCCAAAGGCTCGTATCTTCCCTTGTCTTTTCGCCCAGCGGCCATTGCCATCCATGATGATTGCTACATGACGGCAGCCATGAGCTGGCAAGTTTTCGCTTATTGGTTGATTCGCAGACAACATAACGCGTTTTTAGTCCCTGAAAAGGATTTAACGGTACTCAGGAATACTGAAGCCTATACGTAAAAAAGCCGTGTCAAACCACGGCTTACCTGACCACTTAAAGTCAAATACCTGCGATCAGGTGGCGCAGACTATATCACCGAAGCCCAACGCTAACAAATAGCACGACGACTAGTGCTTGCTTTATCACCAGCTTGCGAGACGTGTCACCTGTTTGCGCGCAATAATACGAGCCTGCTCATCTACCGCCAGCACCTCTTCCACGCTTTGAGGTTCGCGCAGATCCATCAACTCCAGTACCGACAAATTCAGCATAGCGATATCGGTGAAACGGATCTGCTGATTCAGAAATGCTTCAACGGTAATTTCATTGGCTGCATTGAGTGCCGTCGTCGCCGCCTGCCCCTGGTCAAAGGCATTCATTGCAAGCTTAAGACACGGATAACGATCGTAGTCAGGTTCACTGAACGTCAGGGAGCTCAGCTTGCAAAAATCGAGTGGCTTCACGCCAGATTTCACGCGTTCAGGCCATGACATTGCATGTGCAATTGGCGTACGCATATCCGGCTCTCCCAGCTGTGCCAGCACGCTGCCGTCCTGATAGCGCACCATCGAGTGAATCACCGATTGCGGGTGGATCAGCACTTCCATCTGTTTCGCCGACGCGTTAAACAGCCAGCGAGCTTCAATGTATTCCAGACCTTTGTTCATCATAGTGGCAGAGTCAACGGAGATCTTACGCCCCATTGACCAGTTCGGATGACGGCACGCCTGATCCGGCGTCATTGCGCTCAGTTCAGACAGTGGCGTTTCACGGAACGGGCCACCAGACCCGGTAAGCAAAATCGATACAACCCCATTCTGCTCCAGGTCAGCGTACCCCAGGTTCTGCTGAAAAGGTTGCGGTAAACTCTGAAAAATGGCGTTGTGCTCGCTGTCGACCGGCAAAAGTCGTGCTCCGCGCTGCTTAACCGCCTCCATAAACAGGCGTCCGCAGGTCACCAGCGACTCTTTATTCGCCAGCAGAACATCTTTACCGGCATCGATGGCGGCCAGCGTCGGCAGCAACCCGGCCGCGCCAACAATGGCGGCCATCACCTGATCGACCTCATCCAGCGCGGCCATCTCACAGGCAGCCTGCTGCCCGCTCAGAACCTCAGTACGACTGCCCTTCTCTTGCAGAGCGGCTTTCAGCTGGCGGGCGCTCTCTTCGTCATCCATTACCGCATAGCGGGGCGTAAACTCCAGACACTGCTCGACCATTCGCTGCACATTCTTCCCGGCCACCAGTGCTGTCACGGTGTAAAGCGCAGGGTTGTGGCGTACAACGTCGAGAGTGCTGCAACCGATAGATCCGGTTGAGCCAAGGAGAGTTAAATGCTTCATGAGATGCCCGAAAAAAGTTAGACCAGATAAAAGCAAAACGCCGCCAGCAAGACCCGAAGTCCCTCTGAACGGCGTTTATCAGTGTAAGACAGAAATCAGAACTGCATCAGTTCCGCTTCTTTATCTGCCAGCGCCGCATCAATTTTCTTGATGGCAGCGTCAGTCATTTTCTGAATGTCGTCCTGTGAACGACGATCGTCATCTTCACTGATCTCTTTTTCTTTCAGCAGCGCTTTCACTTTATCGTTAGCGTCGCGACGGACGTTACGCACGGAAACACGACCCTGCTCAGCTTCGCCACGCACCACTTTGATCAGGTCTTTACGACGCTCTTCGGTCAGCGGAGGCAGTGGAACACGGATATCAGCACCCGCAGAGCTTGGGTTCAGACCGAGGTCAGATGCCATGATCGCTTTCTCAACCGCCGGGCCCATAGAGCGATCGAACACGTTGATTTTCAGCGTACGGGTATCTTCTACGGTCACGCTCGCCAGCTGGCGCAGAGGGGTAGGCGTACCGTAGTACTCTACGATGATGCCATCCAGCAGGCTTGGAGAAGCACGGCCAGTACGGATTTTGCTGATTTGGGTTTTGAACGCTTCTACGCATTTTTCCATGCGTACTTCAGCATCTTTTCTGATGTCGTTAATCACGTTACGAATCCTTGAAAACTTGTCTCAGGCAGACTATCCGCCAGCACAGTGCTACAGGTGTGCTAAGTATAGTCGCGTTTAATTCATGGCAACGCCAATGGCGCGTCCGGGTAAGATACCACTTCAAAATAAAGCGGAATCTTACCTGTATTTATCGCCGACGGAAATTATTCCGTGATCAATGTGCCTTCTTTTTCGCCCATGACCACGCGGCGCAGTGCGCCAGGCTTATTCATATTGAAGACACGGATCGGCAGTTTGTGGTCGCGAGCCAGCGTGAAGGCGGCAAGATCCATCACTTTCAGCTCCTTTTCCAGCACTTCGCTGTAGGACAGCTGATCGTACATGGTGGCAGAGGGATCTTTTGCCGGGTCGGCGGTAAACACGCCATCCACTTTGGTTGCTTTCAGCACCACGTCGGCTTCGATTTCGATACCGCGCAGGCAGGCAGCGGAATCGGTTGTAAAGAACGGGTTACCCGTACCGGCGGAGAGGATCACCACGCGGTTGTTGCGCAGCAGGCTGATCGCTTCTGCCCAGCTGTAGTTATCGCAAACGCCATTCAAAGGAATAGCGGACATCAGGCGGGCATTCACATAGGCACGATGCAACGCATCACGCATTGCCAGACCGTTCATCACGGTTGCCAGCATACCCATATGGTCGCCCACAACGCGGTTCATCCCCGCTTTCGCCAGACCAGCACCACGGAAAAGGTTGCCACCGCCAATGACCACGCCGACCTGAATACCCAGTTCGACAAGTTCTTTGATCTCCTGTGCCATGCGGTCGAGAATGCTTGCGTCAATACCGAAGCCTTCCGATCCCTGCAGCGCTTCGCCACTCAGCTTAAGCAGAATGCGTTTGTACACGGGTTTTGCATTGGTAGCCATGTTTCTTTCCTGAGACTGTCAACGATTAAGATGGGGGTTAATTCTGGCGACATAGTATGTCGCATACCAGCACAGCGATACGGGATCCTGTCTGATTTTCGTCTGACGGGTGACAAAAAGAAGCCGCCCTCAGGCGGCTCCTTTTTCATCATTAAGACTGCTTGGACATTGCAGCAACTTCTGCTGCGAAGTCAGTCTCAACTTTCTCGATGCCTTCGCCCACTTCGAAGCGGATGAAGCCAGTTACGTCAGCGTTGTGCTCTTTCAGCAGCTGAGCAACGGATTTGCTTGGATCCATAACGAAAGGCTGGCCAGTCAGAGAAACTTCGCCGGTGAATTTCTTCATGCGGCCTTCAACCATTTTCTCTGCGATTTCTTTTGGCTTACCAGACTGCATCGCGATGTCCAGCTGAACCTGGTACTCTTTCTCTACCACTTCAGCAGACACGTCTTCTGGTTTAACGAATTCTGGTTTGCTTGCAGCGATGTGCATTGCCAGCTGTTTAACCAGCTCTTCGTCAGCGCCTTTAGCCGCAACCAGAACACCGATACGCGCACCGTGCTGGTAAGAACCCAGAACGTCGCCTTCCAGGGAAGCTACGCGACGGATGTTGATGTTCTCACCGATTTTAGCGACCAGCGCAACACGTTCTTCTTCGAACTGTGCTTTCAGAACTTCAACGTCAGTGATTTTGCCAGCAACAGCTGCGTCCAGAACTTTGTTAGCAAATGCCTGGAAACCACCATCTTTAGCAACGAAGTCAGTCTGGCAGTTAACTTCCAGAATGATGCCGTAGTTGCCGTCGATTTTAGTGATGATCACGCCGTCAGCAGCAACGTTGCCTGCTTTTTTAGCTGCTTTGATCGCACCGGATTTACGCATGTTTTCGATTGCCAGCTCGATGTCGCCGTTCGCTTCAGTCAGCGCTTTTTTGCAATCCATCATGCCTGCGCCAGTACGCTCGCGCAGCTCTTTTACCAGGGATGCGGTAATTTCAGCCATTCTTAAATCCTCGGGAGATGTGAACTGCCCGGCCTGCGGCCAAACAGTATAAATTGAAAAAAGGGGCCGATAATGGGCCCCTATTCATACACGGTACTAATAAGGGGTGAAACCTTATTATTCAGCTTCTACGAAGCTTTCTTCCGCCTGAGAAGCCAGATCCTGGGAACGGCCTTCACGAACGGTAGCAGCTACAGCGCTCAGGTACAGGCTAACAGCACGGATTGCGTCGTCGTTACCCGGGATAACGAAGTCAACACCGTCCGGATCGGAGTTGGTATCAACGATAGCGAATACCGGGATACCCAGGTTGTTAGCTTCTTTGATTGCGATGTGCTCGTGGTCTGCATCGATTACGAACAGCGCGTCTGGCAGGCCGCCCATATCTTTGATACCGCCCAGGCTGTTTTCCAGCTTGTCCAGCTCACGAGTGCGCATCAGCGCTTCTTTCTTAGTCAGCTTGTCGAAAGTACCGTCCTGAGACTGGGTTTCCAGATCTTTCAGGCGCTTGATGGACTGACGAACAGTTTTCCAGTTGGTCAGCATGCCGCCCAACCAGCGATGGTTCACGAAGAACTGGTCGCAGCTGTTAGCAGCATCTTTCACAGCTTCGCTTGCAGCGCGCTTAGTACCAACGAACAGAATCTTACCTTTACGGGAAGCGATCTTGTTCAGCTCAGCCAGGGCTTCGTTGAACATTGGTACAGTTTTCTCAAGGTTGATGATGTGAACTTTGTTACGCGCGCCGAAGATGAAAGGCTTCATTTTCGGGTTCCAGTAACGGGTCTGGTGACCGAAGTGAACACCAGCCTTGAGCATGTCGCGCATGGAAACAGTTGCCATGTTTAAAACCTCTATATTGAAAGTTGGGGTTATGCCTCCACGTATCCCATATTACCGACCCCGAAGGGCACCCCGGAATATGTGCCGATACGTGTGTGTTGTTACACAAAGTGAGATATATCGCTCCCGTCCAGCCTGTGTATCTGAGATGGATCGGAAGTCCGGCGCGCTTTATACCACAAATCACGACCAGAAACCAATAATTGTTGGCGTAGTGTGCTGTTAATGATTCTCAGTTTGGCACGGGGTGCGCCTGACTGATACCATTGACGGTACTTAGACTAGTATTGTCGAAAAAATCGACACCGATGGACAGATTACATGGCTATCTCTATTAAGACCCCTGAAGAAATTGAAAAGATGCGCGTCGCCGGTCGTCTGGCCGCGGAAGTGCTGGAAATGATCGAGCCGTTCGTGAAACCGGGCGTCAGCACCGGCGAACTGGACCGCATCTGTAACGACTATATCGTTAACGAGCAGCACGCGGTCTCCGCCTGCCTCGGCTACCACGGTTTCCCGAAATCCGTCTGCATTTCTATAAATGAAGTGGTGTGCCACGGTATTCCGGATGACGAAAAACTGCTGAAAGATGGCGACATCGTCAACATCGACGTCACCGTCATTAAAGATGATTACCACGGTGACACCTCGAAGATGTTTATCGTGGGCAAGCCAACCATCCTGGGTGAGCGCCTGTGTAAAGTGACGCAGGAGAGCCTCTACCTGGCGCTGAAGATGGTGAAACCGGGCATTCGCCTGCGCACCATTGGTGCCGCTATCCAGAAGTTTGTCGAAGCGGAAGGTTTCTCCGTGGTTCGCGAATATTGTGGCCACGGCATTGGCCGCGTCTTCCACGAAGAGCCGCAGGTTCTGCACTACGATGCGGATGACGGCGGCGTGGTGCTGCAAAAAGGGATGACCTTCACCATCGAGCCGATGGTCAACGCGGGTGACTACCGTATCCGTACCATGAAAGATGGCTGGACGGTGAAAACCAAAGACAGAAGCTTGTCTGCACAGTACGAGCATACTATTGTGGTAACAGACAACGGCTGCGAAATTATGACGTTGCGCAAGGATGACACCATCCCGGCAATACTGACGCACGATGAATGATAAAAAAGCCGGCAAATGCCGGCTTTTTTAATGGCGATAGCTTTTTCTTATGGGTGGCACACGATGAGTAATCTATTACCCGAACAGTATGCTAACACAGCACTTCCCACCCTCCCCGACCAGCCCGATAACCCGGGCGTCTGGCCGCAGCACGAGCTGAGCTGTGCCGGCATCAAAGCCCATATGGATGTCTTCCAGCGCTGGCTGGGAAGCGCGTTTGATGCGGGCATTTCCGCCGAACAGCTCATTGAAGCGCGTACCGAATTTATTGACCAGCTTCTGCAACGCCTGTGGATTGAGTACGGGTTCGGGCAGGTCAGCGACGTGGCGCTGGTTGCCGTCGGGGGCTATGGCCGCGGTGAGCTGCATCCGCTTTCCGATATTGACCTGCTGATCTTAAGCCGCAAAAAGCTGCCGGACGAACAGGCGCAGAAGATTGGCGAATTGCTGACGCTGCTCTGGGATGTGAAACTGGAAGTCGGCCACAGCGTACGCACCCTGGAAGAGTGCCTGCTGGAGGGACTATCAGATC
Organism: Enterobacter cloacae subsp. cloacae ATCC 13047; assembly: GCF_000025565.1. Taxonomy (NCBI): domain Bacteria; kingdom Pseudomonadati; phylum Pseudomonadota; class Gammaproteobacteria; order Enterobacterales; family Enterobacteriaceae; genus Enterobacter; species Enterobacter cloacae. The sequence goes on along the minus strand of NC_014121.1, from coordinate 981,501 downwards.
TGACCGTTGCCACCAACCTGATTGAAACCCGCCTGCTGATCGGCGACGTCGCGCTGTTCCTGGAACTGCAAAAACACATTTTCAGCGACGGCTTCTGGCCATCAGAAAAGTTCTTCGCCGCTAAGGTCGAGGAACAAAATCAGCGCCACCAGCGCTATCACGGCACAAGCTATAACCTTGAACCGGATATCAAAAGCAGCCCCGGCGGCCTGCGCGATATCCACACATTACAGTGGGTAGCCCGTCGCCACTTTGGCGCCACCTCGCTGGATGAAATGGTGGGTTTTGGCTTTTTAACCGAGGCCGAGCGAAACGAGCTCAACGAGTGTCTGCATCTACTGTGGCGCATTCGTTTTGCCCTTCATCTTGAACTTAATCGCTACGATAACCGTCTGTTGTTCGACCGCCAGCTCAGCGTGGCCCAGCGCCTTCACTACAGCGGTGAGGGTAACGAACCGGTTGAGCACATGATGAAGGATTTCTTCCGCGTGACCAGACGCGTTACCGAACTCAACCAGATGCTATTGCAGCTGTTCGACGAAGCTATTCTGGCGCTGACGGCCGACGAAAAACCGCGCCCCATTGATGACGAGTTTCAGCTACGCGGTACGCTTATCGATCTGCGCGACGAAACGCTGTTTATGCGCGAGCCGGAAGCGATCCTGCGGATGTTCTATACCATGGTCCGCAACAGCACGATCACCGGGATCTACTCCACCACCCTGCGCCATTTGCGCCATGCGCGCCGCCATCTGACGCAGCCGCTGTGCTATATCCCGGAAGCGCGTTCGCTGTTCCTGAGCATGCTCCGCCATCCGGGCGCCGTCAGTCGCGGACTGCTGCCAATGCACCGTCACAGCGTACTGTGGGCCTATATGCCGCAATGGTCGCACATTGTCGGGCAGATGCAGTTCGATCTGTTCCATGCCTATACGGTGGATGAACACACGATCCGCGTCATGCTCAAGCTGGAGAGTTTTGCGAAAGAAGAGACGCGCTCCCGCCACCCGCTGTGCGTTGAGCTGTGGCCACGGCTGACCCATCCGGAGCTGATCCTGATTGCCGCCCTGTTCCACGATATCGCCAAAGGTCGCGGCGGTGACCACTCGGTGCTCGGCGCGCAGGACGTGCTGAAATTTGCCGAACTGCACGGTCTGAACTCACGTGAAACACAGCTGGTGGCCTGGCTGGTGCGCCATCACCTGCTGATGTCGGTCACCGCACAGCGTCGTGACATTCAGGACCCTGAAGTGATCAAGCAGTTTGCAGAAGAGGTACAAACAGAAAACCGTCTGCGCTATCTGGTCTGCCTGACGGTGGCCGATATCTGCGCCACCAACGAAACGCTGTGGAACAGCTGGAAGCAGAGCCTGCTGCGTGAACTGTACTTTGCGACCGAAAAACAGCTGCGCCGCGGAATGCAAAACACGCCCGACATGCGCGAGCGCGTGCGCCACCATCAGTTGCAGGCTCTGGCCCTGCTGCGGATGGACAACATTGATGAAGAGGCGTTGCATCAGATTTGGGCCCGCTGTCGTGCCAACTACTTTGTCCGTCACAGTCCAAACCAGCTCGCCTGGCATGCGCGGCATCTGCTGCAGCATGATTTGTCGCAGCCGATGATCCTGCTCAGCCCGCAGGCGACGCGCGGTGGTACCGAGATCTTTATCTGGAGCCCGGACCGCCCTTATCTGTTTGCTGCGGTATGCGCTGAACTGGACAGACGAAACCTGAGCGTGCACGACGCGCAGATTTTCACCACCCGGGACGGCATGGCGATGGACACCTTTATTGTGCTGGAGCCGGACGGCAGCCCGCTGTCGTCGGATCGTCATGAGGGGATACGTTTTGGTCTGGAGCAGGCCATCACTCAGCGCAGCTGGCAGCCGCCGCAGCCGCGTCGTCAGCCCGCTAAACTGCGCCACTTTACCGTCGATACCGAGGTCAATTTCCTGCCAACCCACACCGATCGTAAATCGTTCCTGGAGCTCATTGCGCTGGATCAGCCAGGTCTGCTCGCCCGCGTCGGCCAGGTCTTTGCCGATCTGGGAATTTCGCTTCACGGGGCCCGAATTACAACCATTGGCGAGCGAGTAGAAGATTTATTTATAATCGCAACAGCGGACCGGCGTGCCCTTAATAATGACCTGCAACTTGAAGTGCAACAACGGTTGACAGCAGCCCTCAATCCAAACGATAAAGGGTGACGTGTTTTTTAGTGAAATGGAAAGAGTAAACAATGCAGCAGTTACAGAACGTTATTGAGTCCGCTTTTGAGCGTCGCGCCGAGATTACCCCGGCAAATGTGGATACCGTTACCCGCGAAGCGGTTAACCAGGTGATTTCTCTGCTGGATTCCGGCGCGCTGCGTGTAGCAGAAAAAATCGACGGTCAGTGGGTCACTCATCAATGGCTGAAGAAAGCCGTGCTGCTCTCTTTCCGTATCAACGATAACCAGGTTATCGACGGAGCTGAAAGCCGCTACTTCGATAAAGTGCCAATGAAATTCGCTGATTACGACGAAGCGCGTTTCCAGAAAGAAGGCTTCCGCGTAGTGCCACCTGCTGCGGTGCGTCAGGGCGCGTTCATCGCCCGTAACACCGTACTGATGCCATCCTACGTAAACATCGGTGCCTATGTAGACGAAGGTACCATGGTGGATACCTGGGCTACCGTGGGCTCCTGCGCGCAGATCGGTAAAAACGTTCACCTGTCCGGCGGCGTCGGCATCGGTGGCGTACTGGAACCCCTGCAGGCTAACCCAACCATCATCGAAGACAATTGCTTCATCGGCGCGCGCTCTGAAGTGGTAGAAGGCGTGATCGTTGAAGAAGGCTCAGTAATCTCTATGGGCGTTTACATCGGTCAGAGCACCCGTATTTATGACCGTGAAACCGGCGAAATCCATTACGGCCGTGTTCCGGCAGGCTCCGTGGTTGTTTCCGGCAACCTGCCGTCTAAAGATGGTAAGTACAGCCTGTACTGTGCGGTTATCGTGAAGAAAGTGGACGCGAAAACCCGCGGTAAAGTGGGCATCAACGAATTGCTGCGCACCATCGATTAATCGGATATAACAAAAAGCGGGGGCAACCCCGCTTTTTTCATATCTGAGGGTGGCGAAAATAGATTTTTTCGTTAATTATTCAAAGGTTATGTTGAGATCAAGGGTACCGCTATGTACGATAATCTGAAAAGTCTGGGCATTACCAATCCTGATGAAATTGATCGTTACAGCCTTCGCCAGGAAGCCAACAACGACATTTTAAAAATCTATTTTCACAAGGACAAAGGAGAGTTTTTCGCCAAGAGCGTGAAGTTTAAATATCCACGCCAGCGTAAGACCGTCGTCGCAGACGGTGTAGGACAGGGATACAAAGAGGTTCAGGAAATCAGCCCCAATCTGCGCTATGTGATCGATGAACTCGATCAGATCTGCCAGCGCGACCGTACCGAAGTCGATCTCAAGCGTAAGATCCTTGACGATCTGCGTCACCTTGAAAGCGTTGTGACTAATAAGATCAGCGAGATTGAAGCGGATCTTGAGAAATTAACGCGTAACAAATAAGTTGGGTGCGGCCTGATGCCCTCACCCCGGCCCTCTCCCACAGGGAGAGGGAGAAAACCATCATGTAGGCCGGGTAAGGCGAAGCCGCCACCCGGCAAACAGCATCATCGCTGTTCATCCAGCTGTAACGCCACATACAGCAGCAGTCTGTCGTCAAAACTTCCCAGATCCAGCCCTGTCAGCTCCGAAATCCGGTTGAGCCGATACTCCAGCGTGTTGCGGTGAATGAACAGCGCTTTCGACGTCGCCAGCGGCTGCACGTTATGCCGGAACCACGCCTGTAGCGTCCGGCGCAGCAGGCCATTGTTGTCCATCGCTTTCAGGCGCGCGAGCGGACGCGCCAGCTCATTGGCCTGCCAGCCACCGCGCAGGCTGTCGAGCAGTACCGGCAGCATCAGATCCTGATAAAAATAGCTGCGGCTTTCCGGCATTCGCTGTTTACCCACCATCATCGTGGTACGCGCCGTACGCCATGAGCGGGCGATACTGCCAGGCCCGGTAAAGTAATTCCCCAGGGCGACGCGAAAACGCAGCTGACCATTCTCTTTCATACGGGAAATTAACTGCTCCACACGACGACGGTGATCTTCCGCATCCCAGCGACCAAACGCATTAAGCGCCGGCTTGAGCACCACCATTTCCGTCAGGGATACAATCGCCACCAGATTGTCGCGCTCCGGCGTTGCCAGCGCGTTTTGTAGCTGCTGCAATTCAGCCATCGCGCTATCGACCCCCAGCTGGCCGCTATCCACCTCAATCACCGCCACGACGCGCGGTTGGTTCAGGTCAATACCCAGACGCTGCGCCCACTCGCTCAGCGCAGGCGTATGCTCCTCTGCCTGAATCAGATTCATCACCAGCTCTTCGCGCAGACGGCTGTCCTGGGCCAGCAGGTGCATCAGGCGCGACTGCTCCAGCATCATCTCCGCCGTCATGCAGACCAGCTCGCCATATTTACGCAGTGATTCGGGTTCACCGGTCAGGCCTATTACGCCAACAATTTCCCCTTCAAGACGCAGCGGTAAATTGATGCCCTGACGGACGCCGTGCAGGTGTTTCGCCACGGCATCATCGATATCCACGACCCGCCCCTGGGAAAGCACCAGCAGTGCACCTTCGTGCAATTCCCCAATACGCTCGCGATCGCCGCTGCCAATAATGCGCCCGCGGGCATCCATTACGTTGATATTGGTATCGATGATGCGCATGGTGCGCGCCACGATATCCTGCGCCATTTTGGTATCAAGATGCCAGCCAGCCATGTAACCCTCCTGTGAGCAGAGCTCAAGCATAGGGGAGTTCGGTTACGGTCGCATTGTGCGAATGCACAAAATCAGGCAGTGAAGTATGGACTTGTGGGAAGGGTCACAGAAACAAAAAAGCCCCTGCTTACATCACGCAGGGGCTTACGAGGTTTACTGCATCAGGAGGTAGATAGAGGTATCACCACGCTGAATATTCAGCGCCAGCACGGATGGTTTGCTGTCGAGAATTTTACGCAGTTCAGCGATGTTTTTCACTGGCTGCTGGTTAGCACCCATAATCACATCACCTTTTTTCAGGCCGATACGGGCTGCCGGGGAATTCGCTTTCACGTTATTCACCACCACGCCTTTATCTGCACCTTTGTTGCTCATCTCCGCCCCTTCAATACCGCTGAAGATGGTGCTGGAATCAACCTGATTCTGGCTGCTCTGCTGCAGCTCCAGACTCACGTTAACCGCCTTACCGTCACGCAGCAGGCCAAGGGTAACTTTGCTGCCAATTGGCATTGAGCCCACTTCGGCACGCAGGGCGGCAAAGCTGCTGATCGGTTTACCGTTCAGGGAGGTGATCACATCCCCGGCTTTAATCCCCGCTTTTGCTGCGGAGGAGTTAGGCATAACCTGGCTCACGAACGCGCCGCGCTGGGCGTCAACTTTCATCGCTTTCGCCAGCTCAGAGTTCAGCTCAGTACCCATGATACCCAGCTCACCGCGTTTCACCTGGCCGTACTGCACCATCTGCGCGGTCAGGTTTTTCACCATATTACTTGGGATAGCAAAACCGATACCGATGTTGCCGCCGTCCGGTGCCAGGATGGCAGTGTTAATACCAATCAGCTCACCGTTCAGGTTCACCAGCGCACCGCCGGAGTTACCGCGGTTGATCGCCGCATCCGTCTGGATGAAGTTTTCATAGTTCTCCGCGTTCAGACCGCTACGGCCCAGCGCTGAAACAATCCCCGAGGTCACGGTTTCGCCCAGACCGAACGGGTTACCGATGGCCACGGTGTAGTCACCGACACGCAGCGCGTCGGAGTCGGCAATTTTAATCGCCGTCAGGTTTTTAGGATCCTGAATCTGGATCAGTGCGATATCAGAGCGTGGGTCCTTGCCCACCACTTTGGCGTCAAATTTACGCCCGTCGCTCAGCTGAACCTTAATGCTGTTGGCGTTATCCACCACGTGGTTGTTGGTAACGACATACCCTTTCGCGGCATCAATAATAACCCCCGAGCCAAGCGCCATGAATTTCTGCTGCTGGCCGCCGCCCTGGCCGTCATCCCCTGCGCCACCGCCCTGACAGAACGGAGAACTCTGGAATGGCGAACCGTCCTGGCAGAACGGCGAGTTATCGCCGAAGAACTGCTGGAAGTTACGCGGCATACGCGGCGTATTGACGGTCGTGCTGCCCTCAACGTTAATACTCACCACCGATGGCATCACTTTTTCGAGCATCGGTGCCAGGCTTGGCATCTGCTGCGCGGTTGCTGCCGATGACGCGGTCTCGGCTGCAGTAGCAGTCAGAGGAGACAGCGCTAAACCTAAACTCAGAGCCAGTGCACTCATTGCTAATGTGGTTTTTTTCATGTTTCTCAATCTCGATTTACAGATAACGCAAAATTGCTGTGTAACTCAGATTCGTTTTATACCGCTTAGTTCCGGCGATAAGTTTATGGAAAAAGTAAAAATTTATTGGTCGTCTTTACAAAACTCCGGGATTATTCCACCGCCATCAGCTTGCGGTACTCATCCCAGGCATACAAATCGGTCATTCCGCTGATATAGTCCTGGATGAGACGACAGCGATAATAATATTCGAGCACCGGCCACTGCGGTGAGTGGCGATCCAGTTTGCCGATGGCTTCAACGTAAGCCAGACGATGACGGGTAGAAAGTTTCTGATAAAGCCGGGACTCAATCGGTATTCGTCGCACGCGCTCTTGTTCCACCAGCTCGCTGAATTCATCGACCGACAATTGCAGCAGAGGGCGATATATTTCCAGTAAGCCGCTGATAACCCGGTATCCCTGCAGCTCTAACTGTTCGACATCGGGGTGGCTGAATACATGACGCATCGCGACATGTTTATATAACTCAAGCAACTGGCTGAAGCTACTGTCATCCTCCAGCAAGGCATGATTGAACTCGCCGCTAAAAATCATCGGCAAATTATCAATAAAGCGCGAGGCGGCGTAAGGCACCAGTTTATTTAATGTATTGACCCGCAAATACATAAAGAACTGATCTTCGGTGCTCCGGCTTAATGTATTTGCACGCGATTTTTCCCAGGCATTTTCGACCACTTGGGCAAACAGCGAACCTTTTTCATGTTTCCCCCATGCATCATAAAGATGCTGATAAAGCTCCTCGACGCTAAATATTCTTTTTTCAACCGCGTCTTCCAGGTCAGCAACGCAATAGGAGATGTCATCGGCGGCTTCCATAATCCACGTCAACGGGAAGCGGCCATTTGCAGTCAATGAAAGTTCTTTACGTAACCGCTCAATATAGGCCTCTTCGGAGAGGTAATAGCCCGGCTTTTTCATCAGATAGCTGTGCGAAGCGGGCGTTTCGCCCATCCACCAGGCGGGACGGGTATATTTGAGGATGCATCCCACCTGTGCCCAGGTCAGATTCATGCGCATCAGGGAGTGCACCAGCCGTATCCCCTGCGCATTGCCTTCAAAATGACAGAGATCCTGACGCACTTTACGACGCAGATCGTTTAGCCCGTCTTCGCCTTCACGCAGGCGTAAATCCCGCACCACGCAGCGGTCATCACTGAGCGGCTGGCTGACGGCATCCGACGGGAAGAGTCGCTGCCTGAACCAGTCGTTGATCGCCGCCTCGCCAAAGTGACCAAACGGGGGATTGCCGATGTCGTGCATCAGGCAGGCCATCTCAACAATACTCTCAAAGGGCCCGGTCAACTCATCCAGACCGTAGGTTTCCAGCAAGCGCTGCTCTTTGAGACGGCTTAAAATCTCTTTGGCAATGTAGCGCCCCACCTGCTGAACTTCCATTGAGTGGGTAAGGCGTGTGCGCACGGCAGCGTTACGCTCAAGCGGAAACACCTGGGTCTTTTGCTGCAGACGACGAATGGCAGGCGAGTTAATGATCCGCCCGCGATCGCTTTCGAAGATACGCAGGATCTCATGTTCGCTCTTTTCACCCTGCGGCGAACGGAAACGTCGGTGCCAGTTAATTTTGGTGCGAAAATCGATCTGTGACATGTGCTCCCCCGCGTGAGAATGCGTTTCCCCTTAAGCGCATGATAGACTATGCATCTTAACAAGGCACATCGCGAGTAAATCTATGAAAATCGGCATTATTGGTGCAATGGAAGAAGAAGTTACGCTGCTGCGTGACAAAATTGAGAACCGTCAGACTCTCTCTCTGGGGGGTTGTGAGATCTATACCGGTCAACTGAACGGTGTTGACGTGGCTCTGCTGAAATCAGGCATCGGTAAGGTTGCTGCTGCGCTGGGCGCAACGCTGTTGCTTGAGCGCTGTAAGCCAGACGTGATCGTTAACACCGGCTCTGCAGGCGGTCTGGCACCGACCCTGAAAGTGGGTGATATCGTCGTCTCCGATGAAGCGCGTTACCACGATGCAGACGTTACCGCATTCGGCTACGAATACGGTCAGCTTCCAGGTTGCCCGGCTGGCTTTAAGGCCGACGATAAGCTGGTTGCGGCGGCAGAAGAGTGCATTGCTGAGCTGAACCTCAACGCCGTACGCGGCCTGATTGTGAGCGGTGATGCCTTCATCAATGGCTCCGTCGGCCTGGCAAAAATCCGTCACAACTTCCCGCAGGCTATCGCCGTTGAGATGGAAGCGACCGCGATTGCCCACGTTTGCCATAATTTCAACGTCCCGTTCGTGGTGGTCCGCGCCATCTCTGACGTGGCCGATCAGCAGTCTCATATCAGCTTCGACGAATTCCTGGTTGTCGCGGCAAAACAGTCCACCGTGATGGTGGAGAGCCTTGTGCAGAAACTGGCTCGTGGCTAAACATGCCATCAGGGCGCTGGTCGCCCTGCTTCTGCTCGCACCGGCCTGGCTCTGCGCCGCGCCGCGTGTGATTACCCTCTCCCCCGCTAACACCGAACTGGCGTTTGCCGCCGGTATCACCCCGGTTGGTGTAAGCAGCTTTTCCAATTACCCACCCCAGGCCGCACAAATTGAACAGGTCGCAACCTGGCAAGGGATGAACCTTGAGCGCATCGTGGCGCTTAAGCCCGATCTCGTGCTCGCCTGGCGTGGCGGCAATGCAGAGCGGCAGGTTAATCAACTGATGTCGCTTGGGATCAAGGTCATGTGGGTGGATGCCGTGAGCATTGAGCAGGTCGCGCAGGCGTTACGCGCTCTGGCGCCCTACAGCCCAACCCCGGCCAAGGCCGAGGATGCGGCAAAACAACTGCTCAGCGACTATGCGGCACTCAAAGCAAAATACGATACCCCCGTTAAAAAGCGCATCTTTCTGCAGTTTGGCAGCCAGCCGCTGTTCACCACCGGGAAAGGCTCCATTCAGAATCAGGTCCTGGAAGTGTGCGGCGGAGAAAATATCTTTGCGGCCAGCCGAATACCGTGGCCTCAGGTCAGCCGGGAACAGGTTCTTGCTCGCCGACCACAGGCGATCGTTGTGGTCGGAAATGCGAGCGAGATTCCTAAAATTGAACAATTCTGGCAAAGCCAGCTAAAAATTCCGGTGATCCCTCTCACCAGCGACTGGTTTGAACGCGCCAGCCCGCGTATTATCCTCGCCGCAAAACAACTCTGTGCCGCACTGGCCGAGAGTCATTAACATAAGACCCCCTTCGAGGATTTAACGATGCTCGTTTATTGGCTGGATATTCTTGGCACAGCCGTTTTTGCTATCTCCGGCGTCCTGCTCGCCGGAAAGCTGCGCATGGATCCGTTTGGCGTGCTGGTGCTTGGCGTGGTGACCGCCGTAGGCGGTGGAACGATCCGCGATATGGCGCTGGATAATGGCCCGGTATTTTGGGTGAAAGATCCCACCGATCTGGTGGTGGCGATGGTCACCTGCCTGTTAACCATCGTGCTGGTTCGCCAGCCCCGCCGCTTACCAAAATGGATCCTCCCGGTGCTGGATGCCGTCGGGCTGGCTGTGTTTGTCGGCATTGGGGTGAATAAAGCCTTTAATGCGGGTACAGGGCCCATGGTTGCCATCTGCATGGGCGTACTGACTGGCGTAGGCGGCGGGATTATTCGCGATATTCTGGCACGAGAAGTGCCGATGATCCTGCGTACCGAAATCTATGCTACGGCCTGCATTATTGGCGGGATTGTACACGCCACGGCGTACTATACCTTTGCGATACCGCTGGAAAATTCAGCCATGCTGGGAATGGTGGTGACGCTGGCGATACGTCTGGCGGCGATACGCTGGCACCTTAAATTGCCGACGTTCGCGCTGGATGAGAATGGAAGATAAACGCAAAACGGTAACCGCAAGGTTACCGTTTTTAATCTTTTCTCCCTCTCCCGGTGGGAGAGGGCCGGTGTGAGGGCATCAGCCCGCCCCCGCTTAAATACTGAACGAAGACCCACACCCGCAGGTGCTGGTGGCATTTGGGTTCGTCACCACAAAGCGTGAACCTTCCAGACCTTCTGTGTAATCTACCGAACCGCCCACCAGATATTGCAGGCTCATCGGGTCAACCACCAGCGCGACGCCCTGTTTCTCGATAGTCATATCGCCGTCGTTAACCTGGTCGTCAAAGGTAAAACCATACTGGAAGCCGCTGCAGCCGCCACCGGTAATATAGACACGCAGTTTCAGATCCGGATTGTCTTCGTCGGCAATCAGGGTTTTCACTTTGTTGGCTGCTGCTTCGGTAAACTCCAGCGGCAACGCTACGTCATCACTCATCTTATGCTCCCATGAATACTGCTACTGCAATTGGGTAAAATTCACCCAATTCTTTTTGTCATTATCTAATACCCTGGTAATTCATTCAAGTATTCTGCATTGCGGCCCGTTCTGCCTCCTGCTTCGCCAGGGTGCGTGCAAGAATGGTGGAGTATAGCGGTTTTCCACCCAGGAATTGGGCTAATAGTGTCGCGCCGAGACAGGTAATGATCATTGGCAAAATGAGCTGGTAATTATCCGTCATCTCCAGCACCAGCACGATGCCGGTCAGCGGCGCGCGCAGGGAGGCCGCCAGCAGCGCCCCCATTCCGGCAACGGCAAAGGTGCCCGCATCCAGATGGTATGCCGGAAAACTGACCTCAGCGGCCATGCCAAAGGCAGTACCAAGCAGCGTTCCCAGCGCCAGCATCGGGGCAAAGATACCGCCAGGCGCACCGGAGGAAAAACAGAGCACCGTCGTGATGACGCGAGAAATAAACATAAACAGAAGCAGACCCACGCTGAAGTTGCCCGCAGCCGCAATCGGGATCAGCCCGAACCCGCCCCCCGCCGCGTTCGGCTCAATGAACCCCAGCACGCCGCACAGGCCGCCCAGCAGACCGCCCATCAACACCCACTTCGTGGTATTCCCGCCGTGGATGCGCTGGAACATATCCTGCATACGCAGAATAAAAGTGTTAAACAGCGGGCCGACTATGCCGAATATCATGCCGAGGATCAGGTACAGCCACAGCGTGTTGACCGGCGCATTGGTCAGTTTGCCCACTTCGATCACCGGGCTTTCGCCATTGAAAATGCGAAACACAATGCTCGACATGATCACACCGGTAAAGACCGCTTTGATCGAGATAAGGTTGTAACGGAACTGGGCGCGCATCTCTTCGATGATAAACAGGATCCCCGCCAGCGGCGCGTTAAACGCCGCCGAAAGCCCCGCTGCGGCACCTGTCGCCAGCAGCGTATGGCGCGCTTCCGCGCTGCGCATCCGGAACAGATCCCCCACCATGCGCCCGACGTTCCCGCCCAACTGCACGGTTGGCCCCTCTCGGCCCAGTACCATACCCGCACCAAGCGTTCCCATGCCGCCGATAAACTTCACCGGGATGACGCGCCACCAGCGCACCGGACGCAGCTCTTCCAGCGCGCCTTCAATTTCAGGGATCCCGGAACCGCCCGCTTCCGGCGCAAATTTACGCACCAGAAAGTAGCCCACCATGGCAAATAGCGCGGACAACCCGAACGCCCAGACCCAGACCAGCCATCCTTTGTCGGCGAAACCGGCCACCGTACCAATACGCCAGTTCAGCACCGCATTGACTGCCTTTTCAAAGGCGACGCCCGCCAGCCCGGCGAGCGTACCGACTACAGCGGCGGCCAGTAAAATTGCCAGCGGTGTCTTATCGCGGTTAAGCAAGCGCCGGATGCTGATCCGGTGTTGCGCGCGTCGGAACTGTTGTTCTTCAAACGAGGGAGAGTCTGCTTTCATTACCATGTCTTTTCGTCATACAAATCGCCGCAGGGATTTTACCAGAGTGCGTCAGGTCGTCCCGTGAAAAATACTTAAAAATTGTTTAGCAATGAAAGGGGGCAAAAATTTCATTACCTTCCGCGGATCACTTAGAATAGTGTGCTTAATCATTTTATACGAACCAGGAACGACGCCATGAGCAAGTCTGAAAACCTCTACAGTGCAGCCCGCGAGCTTATCCCGGGCGGCGTGAACTCGCCTGTTCGCGCCTTTACCGGCGTAGGCGGAACGCCGCTGTTTATTGAACGTGCTGATGGCGCGTACCTGTTTGATGTCGACGGCAAGGCCTATATCGATTACGTCGGCTCCTGGGGCCCGATGGTGCTGGGTCACAACCACCCTGCCATCCGCAATGCGGTGATTGAAGCGGCCCAGCGCGGCCTGAGCTTCGGCGCGCCTACCGAGATGGAAGTCAAAATGGCGGAGCTGGTGACCGAGCTGGTGCCAACCATGGACATGGTGCGTATGGTGAACTCCGGTACCGAAGCCACCATGAGCGCTATTCGTCTGGCGCGCGGCTTTACCGGTCGCGACAAAATCATCAAGTTTGAAGGCTGCTACCACGGCCATGCGGACTGCCTGCTGGTGAAAGCGGGTTCCGGCGCACTGACCCTTGGTCAGCCAAACTCCCCGGGCGTACCGGTTGATTTCGCGAAACACACCCTCACCTGCACCTATAACGATCTGAACACCGTTCGTGCGGCATTCGAGCAGTATCCACAGGAGATCGCCTGCATCATCGTTGAGCCGGTTGCGGGCAACATGAACTGCATTCCACCGCAGCCCGATTTCCTGCCGGGCCTGCGCGCCCTGTGCGATGAATTTGGCGCGCTGCTGATTATCGACGAAGTGATGACCGGTTTCCGCGTCGCGCTCGCGGGTGCCCAGTCTTATTACGGCGTAGAGCCGGATCTGACCTGTCTCGGCAAAATCATCGGCGGCGGTATGCCAGTGGGCGCATTCGGGGGGCGCAAGGATGTGATGGAAGCCCTGGCACCAACGGGGCCGGTTTACCAGGCGGGTACGCTCTCCGGTAACCCGATTGCTATGGCGGCGGGCTTCGCCTGCCTGACAGAAGTCTCCCAGCCGGGCATTCACGAAACCCTGACTGAGCGCACGACGCAGCTGGCAAACGGTCTGCTGGAAGCGGCTGAAGAGGCGGGTATTCCGCTGGTGGTAAACCACGTGGGCGGGATGTTCGGGATCTTCTTCACGGAAGCCCAAACCGTGACAAGCTATCAGGACGTGGTGAAGTGCGACGTTGAACGCTTCAAGCGTTTCTTCCACCTGATGCTGGAAGAAGGCGTCTATCTGGCGCCGTCTGCTTTTGAAGCTGGCTTTATGTCCGTGGCGCACAGCGAAGAGGATATCAATAACACCATCGACGCGGCGCGTAAGGTGTTTGCGAAGTTGTAAGCACGTGCGGCGTGACGCCCTCACCCCACCCCTCAACCCACCGGGAGAGGGAGCAAACCCTAAAACGTCAATCTTAGGATTGACGTTTACTTTTATTACCGACTCTGCTTTCTCAACAGATAAATAAAATACGGCGCGCCGATAAAGGTCGACAGCAGACCTGCCGGGATCTGATACGGGAACAGCACCATTCTTCCGCACCAGTCCGCCACCACCAGCATCACCCCGCCCGTCAGGGCAGACATCACGATATGCGGCATCGTCCGACGGAATCCCATCATTCTGGCGATATGCGGCGCCATCAACCCAACAAAACTCAGTGGACCAATGGTCATGGTGGCCGTGGCCGTCAGGCACGCCGCCAGCAGTAACAGCGCGACGCGCGTTGGCGTTAACGCCATGCCGACCGCACGTGCGGTTTCGCCCCCCAGCGGCAGGATCGTCATCCAGCGGCGGCACAGAGGCACAATCGCCAGCAGCACGATCATCACGATCCCGGAATGCACCACCTGACTGCCGGTGGCGTTGTACGTTGAGCCGGAGATCCAGGTCAGGATCTTCGCCATCCGCGGATCGCCGCTCGCCTGCAACATCATCAGCAGCATGGTAAAGGCGGTGCTGAGCGCCATCCCGGCCAGCAGCATCCGGTGAGGCGAAAACCCGCCGCGGCCTGACGCAATCAGAATGATCATCAGCGTCACCGCCGCCCCGATGCTTCCGGCAGGCATCAGCCAGCCAAAGGCATTTCCCGGCACAAGGAACAGCATCAGCACCACGCCAAACGCGGCTCCCGAACTGATCCCCAGCACTTCCGGGCTGGCCATCGGGTTGCCGGTCAGGCGCTGGATAATACAGCCCGCGACCGCCAGCATCACCCCGGCAATCAACGCCGAGAGGATCCGCGGCCAGCGCCACTGCAGCAGTTCCTGGAGCAAATCGCCCGTTGCCCAGTGCCAGCCCGTCGCATCGCGCCCGAAAGCAAGCGCCACAAACGAGACGATGATCAGCACCGCCAGCCCGGCGAGGCTGAACCACAGCACCGACTGACGCTCGGCATAAACTTTATCCCCCGCGTCCATCGCGGGAGCGCTCATACTGCGCAGACGTGGCAACAGCCACAGCAACAGCGGCGCGCCAACCAGTGCCGTTACCGACCCGGTAGAGACTTCCATCCAGACGCGCGCCAGCCAGAGAATGATTTGATCGGAAAGCCAGAGGATCAGCGCTCCAATCAGTGGGGCCAGCAGCAGTCGCGCCAGCAGGCGACGCGCACCGAGCATTTTTGCCAGCAGCGGGGCAAACAGCCCGATAAAGCCGATAATCCCAACCGCATTAACCAGCAATGCGCTGAGGACGATCGCCAGCGTCAGCGCCGCCAGACGCGCCAGGGAGAGCGCCAGCCCCAGATTACGGGCTACGCCGTCATCCAGCCCCATCAGCGTCAGCGGACGTAACAACAGCAGCGTCAACATGGCGCCGCCAACAAGCTGCGGCCACAGACGCTGCACAATACTCCAGTCGGTCTGGGTCAGCGTGCCGGTACTCCACAGGAACATGCTTTGCAGCTGATCGTGATGAAACAGCACCAGCAGCTGGTTGATTGCCCCACAGTAGAGGCTCACCACCAGCCCTGCGAGGATCAGCGTCACTGGCGAGAGGCGTTTCCCCCACGCCACGCCGAAGACCAGCGCGCCTACCACGCACGCGCCTGCAAGCGCGGCAAACTGCGAGGTTAACGCGCCAGGCAGTGCCCACAGCGTGGTCACCGTGATCCCAAGCTGGGCACCGGTCGCGACGCCAAGCGTTGTAGGCTCGGCCAGCGGGTTACGCAAAACCTGCTGGAACAGGACGCCCACCAGCCCTAACCCGGCCCCGACCAGCAGCGAAATCGCCAGACGCGGCAGCAGGCTGTAGTGGAACAGCATTTGCTGAATATTATCGATATCCGGCGCAGCCAGGGCCGCGCCCCACTGCCCGCGCGGTAAGGCGGTCGAGAGGTTAAACCAGGTCAAAGCCAGCGCAGTCAGGAAAATCAGAGCCAGCAACAGCGCCGGGAAACGGGCAATACGCGTACTCATGCTTTTCCCCCCAGCGCGTTATCCAGCACCCGGGCGAAGTGCATGGCCGACAGCGTCGCGCCGTAGAACCAGACCGCCGGTGCACGCGTAAAGCGTTGCTCACGCACGAACGGCATCGCCTGCCACAACGGTGTCGCCATCAGCGCCTGCATTTCACGCTCGTTGCCGTGATCGAAGCACAGCACATCCACATCGCGGAACGCCGCCAGACGGTCGATACCGACGGCGGTGCTGCCCCAGAAGGTCATCTCCCCTTCCCAGGCATTAGGAATGCCAAAGCTATCGAGCACTTCCTGGAACAGACAGTTTTTGCCGAAGACCAGCATATGGCGCGCATCCAGCAGCGTCACCATCAGCAGCGGGCGGTCTCCGCGATGGGCAAAACGCGGCTTCAGGGCGTCAATCAGAGCATCAAACTCTGCGAAATGTTGTTTGGCTTCCGCCTCACGGTTGAGGAAATGCGCCATCTCGTTGATGGAGTTTTTCGCCATCGTCAGCGGTTTTTTACCGTCACTGAAGGAGAATCCCCGCCCAGGGGCAATACGCGCCATTGTCTCTTCTGACGGGCCATAACCCGCGGACCAGAACAGAAATGACGGCTTCATCTGCGTCAGCAGCTCAAGATTAGGCTCCGTACGCAGACCAATATCAATGACCGAATCGGGTAGCGCCGGCTCGTTCACCCACAGCCGGTAGTTGGGAATATCGGCCACGCCATACGGCGTGACGCCCAGCGCCATCATCAGTTCAACAGGCAGCCACTCCAGCGCCACAATACGGTGTGGATCGACGGCAGCAGCCCGCGCGAGGTTCATCTTTAACAGCAGCGGTGAAAGTGCCATGGCCGTCAGCAGGCGACGGCGGCTCAACAAGGTAGAATTCAGCATCAGTAAACAAAGCTCACCGGAGCAGCCCCGCCAGGATGAGGCAGGATCCCCATAGGAATACCGTAGATGTGTTCCAGCGTTTCGCTCCGCATCAGTTCAGACGGCGAACCCTCGGCAATCATCTCCCCGCCGCGAAGGGCGACAAGATAATCACAGTAGCGCGCCGCCATGTTGATATCGTGCAGCACCGCAATAACCGTCAGGCCACGCTGCTGGCTCAGGCGATGAACCAGCGCGAGAACATCAACCTGATGAGCGATATCCAGTGCGGAAGTGGGTTCGTCGAGCAGCAGGCAGCGGCTGTCCTGCGCGACCAGCATCGCAATCCACGCGCGCTGACGTTCGCCCCCGGAAAGGCTGTCGACCAGACGGTGCGCCAGCGGCTTTAATCCCACCAGCGCAATCGCTTCTTCCACTTTCTCTCTGTCGGCGACACCGAAGCGCCCGAGTGCGCCATGCCACGGATAACGCCCGATCGCCACCAGCTCACGCACCGTCATCCCTTCTGCCTGAGGCAATTGCTGCGGCAGATAGGCGACTTTGCGCGCAAAGGCTTTACTGCTCCAGCTCTCCAGAGGCTGTTCGTCCAGCAAAATATCCCCTTCAGAAGGCGGCTGATGACGGCCCAGCATTTTAAGTAACGTCGATTTACCGGAACCATTGTGACCAATCAGGCCGGTAACTTTACCTGCGGGGAACGTCAACGAGAGCGGATGCAGCAAGGTGCGCCCGGGAACACGAAAGGAGAGTTGATTGAGCGTAAAGGTGGTATCGGATTGCGTTTTATTATCCTGCATATCAGCCAACTTAAATAAAAAGGGCACGGCGAACCGTGCCCGAAGAGAGATTAGAAGCGGAAGGTCGCGGTAGCCACAACCTGACGCTCAGCACCCCAGAAGCAACCGTAGGTGTTAAAGCAGCTGGCAACGTACTCACGATCGAACAGATTGTTCACATGCAGCGCCACGTTTGACCCCGCCATGCCAACGCGTGCCAGATCGTACCTGACCAGCGCATCAACGACGGTGTAGCTGCCCACTTTGAAGGAGTTAGCCGGATCACCATAGCTTGAGCCCGTATAACGCACGCCGGTGCCCAGCGTCAGACCAGACAGCGGACCATCATACATTGTGTAATCACCCCATACAGATGCCATGTGTTTCGGCACCTGGGCTGGTGTGTTGCCTTTGTAGTTAGTATCTGTCGTGTATTCCGCATCGGTGTAGGTATAGGAGCCAACAACGTTAACGCTCGCAGAGAGGGCTGCTTTCGCTTCCAGCTCTACGCCACGGGCACGGATTTCACCACCTTCAACCGAGAAGAAAGAACCCGCCGGGTCCGCCATCAGGTTGTTAGTTTTGGTCAGCTGGTACAACGCACCGGTGACAACGATCGGACGATCGCTCGGAACGTATTTCACGCCCGCTTCGTATTGCTTGCCTTTAGATGGCGAGAACAGTTTACCCTGTGCATCAGTCTGCGAAGCCGGTTCAAACGATTCGCTGTAGCTAAAGTAAGGAGTTACACCGTTATCAAACAGGTAGTTAACACCGCCACGCCAGGTGAACTGGGTATCATCACGTTTGGAGGTGGTATTGGTCACACGGTTATAGGACTCCTGATCGGCCCAGTCATAACGACCGCCCAAGGTTACCAGCACTTTATCCCACTGCGCCTGATCCTGAACATACAGACCCGTCTGTTTCTGGCGATTAAGGATTTGATAAGGACCTGAATTAGCCGGATCTTTTGAACCGAAATCAAAATCGCTGTTCACAGGATTATAGAGATCCAGCAGCGGAACAGAATCGTCATAACCAAACCAGGAATTGATGTCATTCCGCATACGCATGAAGTCAACGCCAGTCAGCAGTATGTGGTCCACCTCGCCGGTAGAGAATTTGCTTTGCAACTGGGTATCAACGGTGAAGTTCTGCAATTTCTCATTATCGACAACATATTTACGCGCCAGATAATGGCCTTTATCAGCAGGCGCAAGCGCCGCACACTGTTTGTTGCCAGCATTTGCCGGATCGGTGCAGACGCCATAGCCGTAAACGCTGTTTTGCGAAGTTTTGTTCTCGGCAAAGCGCAGATTCTGACGCACGGTGAAGGTATCGTTAAATTCGTGGTCGAAGCTATACCCCACCATTTTCTGGTTCCGGGAATAGGTATTATTCTTCGCCCCTTCATTGAAGTTAGTCGGCAAACGCTCACCGTTTGGCAGTGGCTCCACTGTCCCCTCTTTTGGCAACCAGCCGTAGTAACCCGTTTCAGGCTCGTTCTGGAAATAAGAGAGGAAGGTAAATGTGGTTTTATCATCCGGACGCCATGAGAAAGATGGCGCGATAGCATAACGCTGCTCTTTCGCACGCTCCTGCTGAGCGTTATTTGAACGCGCAACCCCCGTTAAGCGATAAGAATAAACACCGTCGTCATCAATCGCATCGCTAAAGTCAAACCCGGTCTGGAACAGGCTATCCGTGCCCACTTTGAACTGGATCTCTTTCAGGGGATCGGTTGTTGGGCGCTTACTGACCATGTTCAGCAAACCGCCAGGGCTGCTTTTGCCGTACAGAACGGAAACCGGACCGCGCATGATCTCGGCGCGCTCCAGCATATAAGGATCAATAACGGCGTCGTTATAGAAGTTCCCCTGCATTTTCATGCCATCGAGGTAGTTATTTTGAGACTGACCATCGGCCGCAAAACCGCGAATAATCAAGTAGTCATAGGTGTTTGATGCACCACGGGTGCCTACCGCAACGCCAGGGGTGTAACTCAATGCTTCTTTAACCGAGCGCGGTTGATGCAGTGCCATCTCTTCGGCTGTTACCACTGAAATAGATTGCGGTACCTTTTGAATGGGGGTGTCCGTTTTGGTCCCGGTCGCGGATTGTCTTGCTGCGATGGTAGCAGCTGGCCCCCAGGCACTTTCCTGTGCAGCCGGAGCGGCAGTGACAGTGATGGTTTCTTCTTTTTTCGGGGTTTCGGCAGCATGGGTATAAGCAGACATGCCGGCAACCGCTGTGGCTACGACAACTGCGATTTTACGCAGCGACGTGTTAATTGGCTGAGCAGTATTGGAAAGCGCCATGGTGTATCTCTGATAGAAAAGTGAATGATAACGTAAACGAGAATTATTATTATGACCGCAGCATAATAGGCGAAACGTTGGCTGCATAGCAAGCAGGAAGCGGCCCTACGAGAATTAAGGGTTTAAGAAATAACCAGGAGAAAACGAAGGGTTAATCAGAATTAAAACGAGGGTTAATAAAATGGGGAAAACGGGTAAAAAAATCCCCCCTTTCGGGGGGACCTTGAACGGTTAGTTACCGCCGAACATATCTCTAATCCAGCCCGCGACACCGTCGCTGTCTTTCTTCTCGTTCTGCTGCTGCGGCTGTTGTTGCTGCGGCTGCTGAGGCTGAGAAGACTGGTCGAACGGGTTGCCCGTCGGCTGCTCTGGCTGACTCTGCTGGCACAGGGAATCCGGGTTCGTTGTCCAGACAGGCAAGGTACGCATACCGCCGCCACAGACAAAGTTTCCGGAACTGTCCACGCCCATATCCACGATATCCTCCGGCGCAACCAGGTTTAGCGGCACCGGAGACTGATTCGCCAGATAACGCTGGTAAATCGACATCGCCCCGCTCGCACCATACAGTTTGGTTGGCTGGTTGTTGTCGCGGCCCACCCAGGTGATCACCACTTCACGACCATCGATACCGGCAAACCAGGTATCGACGTTGTTGTTGGTCGTCCCGGTTTTGCCCGCCAGATGCAGGCCCGGATACTTCGCCCCCAGCTGACGGCCGGTACCACGCTGCACAACCTGCTGCATCGTCCACAGCGTCATGTAGGCTGCCTGCGCCGGAACGGCGCGTTCCGCCTGCGGGAAGCTCTGATACAGCACGGAGCCATCTTCGGCAATCACCGAGCGCAGGGCTGACAGCGGTGCACGGTTACCACCGCTGGCAATGGTCTGGAACGCCTGTGCCACTTCGATTGGCGTTAGGTTTAACGCCCCCAGGATCATGGCTGGCACAGGGTGCAGCTGATCTTTAGCGACGCCCAGCTTCTGCCAGGTATCAACTATCGCAGGCAGACCCAGTGCCATCCCAAGGTTTACCGTCGGCACGTTCATGGAGCGGGTCAACGCATCCACCAGCATTACCTGGCCGCTGAACTGTTTATCATCGTTCTGCGGTGACCAGACCTGGCCGTTAGGCTGACGCAGGGAGATCGGCGCGTCGGCAATCCAGGTATTCAGGCGATACAGATTTGGCTGGCTCAGGGCAGTGAGATAGGTTGCTGGCTTCGCCAGTGAACCGATCGAACGACGCGCCTGCATAGCACGGTTGTAACCTGCAAACTGCGGCTCAGCCCCGCCCACCATCGCACGGACTTCACCCGTGTTACGGTCAACCACCACCATCGCGGTTTCCAGATCGCTCAGCTTACGCTGTTTCTTCAGCGCCGGAATGCCCTCAACGGCCGCTTTTTCTGCCGCATCCTGCGCCACGGAGTCAAAGGTGGTAAAGATCTTCACGCCGGAGAGATCTTTCACTTTATCACCGAGCTTGCTCTGCAGCTCCTGACGCACCAGCTGCATAAACGCAGGCTGAGGCGAAATCACACCGCCGCGCGGCTGGACGCCAAGCGGACGTGCGCTCAGCATGTCGTACAGCTCCTGGTCAATCACCTGCTGTTGTTGCAGCAGACGCAGCACCAGGTTACGACGCTCCAGCGCCAGTTTCGGGTTACGCCACGGGTTATAGATGGACGCCCCTTTCACCATACCCACCAGCAGCGCCTGCTGGTCCAGGCTCAGCTCTTCCACCGGACGGCCAAAGTAGTACAGGCTCGCCAGCGGGAAACCGCGGATTTCGTTATCACCGCTCTGACCGAGATAGACCTCGTTCATATACAGCTCAAGGATACGATCCTTGCTGTAACGCGCATCCATCAGCACGGCCATGTACGCTTCGTTGGCTTTACGCCAGTAAGAGCGCTCGCTGGAGAGGAAAAGGTTCTTCACCAGCTGCTGGGTAAGCGTACTTGCCCCCTGTACCGTACGGCCCGCCGTCAGGTTGGCCAGCACCGCACGACCAATGGAGTAGAGGCTGATACCATCGTGCTCGTAGAAGTGACGGTCTTCGGTTGCCAGCAGCGTGTCCACCAGCAGGTCCGGGAAACCGTTACGGGCGACGAACAGACGCTGTTCACCGTTCGCCGAAGAGAGCATGGTGATAAGACGCGGATCGAGACGGAAGAAACCGAACTGGCGGTTGTTATCCATGTTCTCGATGGTTTCCAGACGATCGCCGTCAAAGGTCAGACGCGCACGCACCTGCCCCTCTTTGCTGTCCGGGAAATCGAACGGACGACGGATCATCTCAATGCTTTTCGCCTGCACGGTAAATTCGCCAGGACGCGTCATTTTCGACACCTGACGATACTGGGTGGCCTCCAGCAGTTTCACCATCTCGTTCTTACTGATCGACATGTCAGGCTCAAGGTTCACCATGCGGCCATACACTGCCGCCGGCAATTGCCAGACTTTTCCGTCGATACGGCTGCGGATCTTCTGATCCAGATAAACGCCGTAGATCGCCATCAGTACAACAAAAACAATGAACAGCTTCAGCAGCAGCCAGAACCAGCCGCGTTTACCCCGAGGCTTACGCCCTTTGCCTTTTCCTTTACGCGGCATCGGTTCTTCATCCTCATAATCGTCTTCATAGTCATCGTCATAATCCTCATCTCTGAGGCGACGACGGCTCACCTTTTCTTTGGCCGGACGCGTTGGTTTTCCCTTACGCCCAATTGGCTCGCGGTCATTCCCCGCCATGCTTTTTCTCCGCAACGTTCAGGCGCAAAGGCCCGATTCTCATTTCTTCCACTGACCTGTGAAAGAAGAAATCTCTCAAAATTGCTTTTCTCCCTCTCCCTGTGGGAGAGGGTCGGGGTGAGGGCATCAGGCCGCACTCCCCTTTACGAATATTTCTTCGTCCGCCGTGTCGGTGCCGTATTCGCCGGATCGTCCGGCCAGACATGTTTGGGATAACGCCCTTTCATCTCTTTTTGCACTTCACGGTAGCTCCCCGCCCAGAATGCGCCCAGATCGCGGGTAATCTGCAGCGGGCGATGCGCAGGTGACAACAGCTCAAGCACCACGGGCACGCGCCCTTCGGCAATGGATGGCGTGGTCGCCTCGCCAAACATCTCCTGCATCCGTACCGCCAGCGCCGGTGGATTATCCTCGTGATAACGAATGGCAATCCGGCTGCCGGTCGGCACAGTGTAATGCCCTGGCAGTTCACTATCCAGACGTTGACGTAACGACCAGTCGAGTAAATTCTGTAACGCGACCTTAACATCAAGCGCTTTTAACGCCCGCAGCGAGTGTACACCGCTCATTTGCGGCAGAAGCCAGCTTTCCAGCGACGCAAGTAACGTGTCATCATCCACCGCCGGCCAGGCATACTCGGGCAACCAGCGCGCGGCGCAGTGCAGACGAATACGGTACTGCTCGGCCTCCGGGGTCCAGTTCAGAACACCTAAACCTTTTTCACGAATACCGTTCAGCATTGCCTGGTGCAACTCCTCTTCCGATGGCTTTGCCAGCGGCTTCGTCCCCAGGGTCAGTTTACCTATCTGGCTACGACGAAATGCCTTCAGGGTGCCCTGCGCATCATCCCACTCGACGATGTCGGACTGCTGAAGCAACTGCGGACAAGCGCGCGTGAGGGCATCGATATCCACAGCCACGGCCTGCAAAATTCGGGCATCGGGCGAGTGGCTACCCTGCAATAAGAGCGGCGCAATCAGCCATTCATGGCGCGTCAGGGCGTCATCGCTGTCCAGCATAGCCCCCATGCCGTTTGCCAGCTGGTAGCGTCCATCCAGCCCGCGACGACGCGCAATCCTGTCGGCAAATGCCTGCGCCAGGAGAGGCGCAATGCTGTCAGCGTCCGGCGTACCACCACGGCTGTTAAGCCGTTTACAGAGCTGCTGCGCTCGCTGCTGCCAGTTCCCCTGATTACGTGAAAAGGCCTGCGCCAGATCGCAATTTGCACCACGAGGCGGCTCCTCAAGGATAGCCGCCAGTTTCGCCGCGGTAGCAATTTCATCATCCCCCTGCGCGGCCACCAGCATTCCCGCCAGCCGGGGATCGTTACCCAGCGCGGCCATTTTCTGCCCACGTGATGATAGCCTTTCGCCGTCCAGCGCCCCTAGCTGGGTCAGCAACGCGCGCGCCGCCGCCAGGTTTACCGCGGGAGGCGCATTGAGCCAGGTTAACTGCGCGGGATCGGGGCAACCCCACTGCAACAGTTCCATGATCAGCCCCGAAAGATCGCTTTGTAAAATTTCCGGCGTGCTCTGCACAGCCGCGCGTTCGGCCTGTTCTGCGCTGATGAGATGTAAACAGATGCCCGGCTCAAGACGCCCGGCACGGCCAGCTCGCTGAACCATCGACGCCTGGCTGATGCGTTGCGTCAGCAGCTTTGTCAGCCCGGTGCGCGGGTCAAAACTGGCTACCCTCTCCTGGGCGCTGTCCACCACCAGGCGAATGCCTTCAATGGTCAGACTGGTTTCGGCAATATTGGTGGCCAGTACCACTTTACGCTGCCCCGTCGGCGCGGGAAGTATCGCCTTGCGCTGGTCACTCAACGACAGTGCGCCGTAGAGCGGGCAAAGCAATACGTCGCTGCCCACGCGGGCGGCAAGCTGCTCCTGCACCCGCTGGATTTCACCAACGCCCGGCAAAAACAGCAGCAGCGAACCGGATTCCTGACGAAGCAAATCAGCCGTGGCGATCGCCACCGCTTCATCGAAACGCTGATGGGCAGGAAGCGGCTGATAGCGGCGCTCAACCGGAAACGCGCGCCCTTCGGAGGTGATGACCGGCGCATCCGGTAACGTCTGCTGTAGCCGCTCGTTATCCAGCGTGGCCGACATGATGAGTAGTCGGAGATCGTCCCGTAACCCCTGCTGGACGTCCAGCAACAGCGCCAGCGCCAGATCCGCCTGCAGGCTGCGCTCGTGGAACTCATCCAGAATCACCAGCCCGATGCCGGACAGTTCCGGATCGTTTTGCAGCATACGGGTGAGGATCCCTTCGGTCACCACTTCAAGCCGCGTGGACGGGCCGACGCAGGTTTCGGCGCGCATACGGTAGCCTACCGTCTCGCCCGGTTTTTCATTCAGCAGTTCCGCCAGGCGCTGCGCCACGTTGCGCGCAGCCAGCCTGCGCGGCTCCAGCAGGATAATCTTCCCGCTGATAATGCCTGCGTTGAGAATGTGCAGCGGTAGCCAGGTGGATTTACCGGCACCCGTAGGGGCGTTAAGTAAAACCTGCGGGGCATCCTGCAAGGCAGCGAGCAGTTCAGGAAGGACGACGGCGACCGGCAATGAGGACACTAACAGCTCCAGAGGGTTAACATTAGTCGGCGTACATTGTAGCATCGGCGCATATCATTACCGAGTCCCCTGTATGTCTGAGTCGAAACGACTGTTTTTCGCCATTGAGCTTCCCGCGCCGATCCAACGGCAAATTGTTCGCTGGCGCGCCGAACACTTCCCGCCCGAAGCGGGCCGCCCGGTTGCTGCGGCAAACCTCCACCTGACGCTGGCTTTTCTGGGCGACGTCAGCGGCGAGAAACAGCGCGCCCTGGCGGCGATGGCCGGTCGGATTTCCCAGCCGGGATTTACGCTGACCCTTGACGATGCGGGGCAGTGGCTCCGCTCCCGCGTCGTCTGGCTGGGCACGCGCCAGCCGCCGCGCGGATTATTACAGCTTGCGAATATGCTGCGCGCCCAGGCGGCACGCAGCGGGTGTTACCAGAGCCCACAGCCGTTTCATCCTCACATTACCCTACTGCGCGATGCCGGTCAGGCCGTTGCTATCCCGCCACCGGGATTTCACTGGGCCTTTCCGGTGACCTCTTTCGCGCTGTACGAATCTGTTTTTTCACAAGGACGCACCCGCTATACGCCGCTCCAGCGCTGGACGCTGGGCGATACCCTAAGGAATTCTGATGAAGTTTAGTCCTGCACTGCAACACGCCACGCTTATTCAACGCTACAAGCGTTTTCTCGCTGATGTCGTCACCCCTGAAGGGGAGCCGTTAACGCTGCACTGCCCCAACACCGGGGCAATGACGGGATGTGCGACACCGGGTGACACGGTCTGGTATTCCACTTCAGAAAATACTAAACGCAAATATCCTCACACCTGGGAAATGACGCAAACCCAACAAGGGGCTTTTATTTGCGTTAACACCCTGCGCGCGAATCAATTAGTTAAGGAGGCTCTGACTAACGGAACCCTTCCCGAACTGGTGGGTTATGGCACCCATAAATCTGAAGTGAAATATGGCGATGAAGGCAGCAGAATTGACTTTATGTTACAGGCGGAAGACCGTCCCGAGTGCTATATTGAAGTCAAATCAGTCACGTTAGCGGATCAGGAAAACGGCTATTTCCCGGATGCAGTCACGCTACGGGGACAAAAGCATCTGCGGGAGCTGATGAGTGTTGCGGCGGCGGGCAAACGCGCCGTACTGCTGTTTGCGGTTTTGCACTCAGCCATTGAACGGTTTTCTCCAGCCCGCCATATTGATCTTAAATACGCGCAATTGTTGAATGAGGCACAAAAGCAGGGGGTAGAGGTTTTGGCTTATAAAGCGGAACTTTCTGCCGATAATATGACTCTGAGATCCTCTCTTCCCATTGTCTTATAAGGGAATAGACGATTGATGAATAAGTGTTCTGGCCGCGTGCGCAAATACGCTTTTCCTCACAGGCTTGTCAAGTGTTACGTTTAGATAATTGCCATACGGAAAAGCATCTGCTATTTATAGCGACCTGATTTTTCCCCCAACACGGGGATCGATAGTGCGTGTTAAGGAGAAGCAACATGCAAGAAGGGCAAAACCGTAAAACATCGTCCCTGAGTATTCTCGCCATCGCTGGGGTGGAGCCGTATCAAGAGAAACCGGGCGAAGAGTATATGAATGAAGCCCAGCTGTCGCACTTCAAGCGTATTCTTGAAGCATGGCGTAATCAACTCAGGGATGAAGTCGATCGCACCGTTAGTCATATGCAGGATGAAGCGGCTAACTTCCCGGATCCGGTAGACCGTGCCGCTCAGGAAGAAGAGTTCAGCCTTGAACTGCGTAACCGTGACCGCGAGCGCAAACTGATCAAAAAGATCGAAAAAACGCTGAAGAAGGTCGAGGACGAAGATTTTGGCTACTGCGAATCCTGTGGTGTTGAAATTGGCATTCGTCGCCTGGAAGCGCGCCCGACCGCCGATCTGTGCATCGACTGTAAAACGCTGGCAGAAATCCGCGAAAAACAGATGGCGGGTTAATCCCGGTCCTGTTTACCCACTCCAAAGGCGGGAGTCTCTCCCGCCTTATTACTGTTGATATGTCTGAATCTCACTATATCGGGCGCTTCGCGCCATCCCCCTCCGGTGAATTACATTTCGGCTCGTTAATTGCCGCTCTCGGCAGCTACCTGCAGGCTCGCGCACGCCTGGGTAAATGGCTCGTCCGCATTGAAGATATTGATCCTCCACGTGAAGTTCCCGGTGCAGCAGACACCATTCTGCGTCAGCTGGAACATTACGGTCTTCACTGGGACGGCGACGTTGTCTGGCAATCAACACGTCACGACGCCTACCGGGAACGTCTGGCCTGGCTCGCTGAGCAAGGGCTCTCATATAACTGCACCTGTACCCGCGCGCGCATACAGAGCGTGGGGGGCGTCTATGACGGCCACTGCCGCACGCTCAACCACGGCCCGGAAAACGCCGCCGTTCGCCTGATCCAGCGTGCCCCTGTGCTCCACTTTAACGACCTGCTCTCTGGCGACATTCATGCGGATGAACGGCTGGCACGGGAAGATTTTATTATCCACCGCCGTGACGGGCTGTTTGCCTATAACCTGGCGGTGGTGGTGGATGACCACTTTCAGGGCGTCACCGAAATTGTGCGCGGAGCCGATCTGGTTGAACCTACGGTGCGGCAAATAGCGTTGTATCACCAGTTTGGCTGGACGGCACCGGATTACATTCATCTGCCGCTGGCCGTCAACGAGCGGGGCGATAAGCTGTCGAAGCAAAACCACGCCCCCGCCCTGCCAGAGGGCGATCCGCGCCCCGTTTTGATCGACGCGTTACGATTTCTCAACCAGAATGTAACCAACGAATGGCAGGATCTTTCCATTGACGAATTGCTGAAACTGGCCGTTGCCACCTGGTCGCTCACGAGCGTGCCAAAAATCCAGCATTCTCAAATGCGTTGCGCTGAGCTATGATTAGCCGCTTTTTTCATAACAAAACACACTACGAGGTGTACCATTTTTACCCGAGTCGCTAATTTTTGCCGTAAAGTGCTAAGCCGCGAAGAGAGCATGGCGAATGACGCTATTGCGCAACCACAGATGTCGGTTATCCCGCGTGAGCAGCACAATATTTCCCGCAAAGATATCAGTGAAAATGCCCTCAAGGTGCTCTATCGTCTGAATAAAGCGGGCTACGAGGCCTATCTCGTTGGCGGTGGAGTACGTGATTTACTGCTGGGCAAAAAACCCAAAGATTTCGACGTGACGACCAGCGCCACGCCCGAACAGGTGCGTAAATTATTCCGCAATTGCCGTCTCGTTGGCCGCCGTTTCCGTCTGGCACACGTCATGTTTGGGCCGGAAATTATTGAGGTGGCGACGTTCCGTGGTCACCACGAAGCGGGCGCATCCGATCGCACAACTTCCCAGCGTGGCCAGAACGGTATGCTGCTGCGCGACAACATCTTCGGTTCGATCGAAGAAGATGCCCAGCGTCGCGATTTCACCATCAACAGCCTTTACTACAGCGTGGCGGATTTCACCGTGCGTGATTACGTCGGCGGCATGCAGGATCTGAAAGAGGGCCTGATTCGCCTGATCGGCACGCCGGAAACCCGGTATCGCGAAGATCCGGTGCGTATGCTGCGCGCCGTGCGTTTCGCCGCCAAGCTGGATATGCGCATCAGCCCGGAGACGGCAGAGCCGATCCCGCGTCTGGCGACGCTTATCAATGACGTACCGCCAGCCCGCCTGTTCGAAGAAGCGCTCAAACTGCTGCAAGCCGGTCACGGATTTGCCACCTATAACCTGCTGCGCGAATACAACCTTTTCCAGCCGTTATTCCCGTCCATTACCCGCTACTTCACCGAAAATGGTGACAGCCCAATGGAACGCATGATTGCGCAGGTGCTGAAGAATACCGACACCCGTATCCGCAACGATATGCGCGTGAACCCGGCGTTCCTGTTTGCGGCGATGTTCTGGTATCCGCTGCTGGAAACGGCTCAGCGCATTACCCAGGAAAGCGGCCTCGCCTATTATGACGCTTTTGCCCTGGCGGCAAACGACGTACTGGACGAAGGCTGCCGTACGCTGGCCATTCCGAAACGTATTACCACGCTGGTGCGCGATATCTGGCAGCTTCAGCTGCGTATGTCCCGTCGTCAGGGCAAACGCGCCTGGAAGCTGATGGAGCATCCTAAGTTCCGCGCGGCCTTTGATCTGCTCTCTCTGCGTGCTGAAATTGAACGCAACCAGGAGCTGCAGCGTCTGGCGCAGTGGTGGGCCGAGTTCCAGGTCTCCGCACCGCCGGAGCAGAAAGACATGCTCACTGGCCTTGATGAAGAGCCGGCGCCGCGTCGTCGTCACCGTCGTCCGCGCAAGCGCGCACCGCGTCGCGAAGGCACGGCATGACCCTCGCGTATATCGCTATCGGCAGCAATCTGGCCTCTCCTCTGGAGCAGGTTAATGCTGCCGTTCAGGCGCTGGGTGAGATCCCCCAGAGCCGCATTGTGGCGGTCTCCTCGTTTTACCGTACACCGCCGCTCGGCCCGCAGGATCAGCCTGATTACCTGAATGCCGCCGTGGTGCTGGACACCGCGCTGGATGCCGAAACGTTGCTTGATAACACCCAGCGCATTGAGCTGCAACAGGGTCGCGTGCGTAAAGCAGAGCGCTGGGGGCCACGTACCCTTGACCTCGACATCATGCTGTTTGGCAACGAGGTGATTAACACTTCACGCCTGACGGTGCCGCATTACGACATGAAAAATCGCGGATTTATGCTCTGGCCGCTGTTTGAAGTCGCCCCCGATCTCACCTTCCCGGACGGCATCCCGCTCAGGGAGATCCTGGACAACCTCCACGCAGAAAAACCCGCTCGCTGGTAAGCCTGTGCCCCCGCGCATTAGCCACAAAATAATTGCGGCTAATAGACGACCTAAAATCATTGTTCCCTCGAATGTTACTGTTAGAATGCGCAAAGATTCGCTTTGGGTTATCAGGAAACAGTATGAAACCAACCACCATCTCCTTACTGCAGAAATGCAAACAGGAAAAGAGACGCTTCGCCACCATCACCGCATATGACTACAGCTTCGCCAAACTGTTTGCCGAAGAGGGGATCAACGTCATGCTGGTCGGGGACTCGTTAGGGATGACGGTACAAGGACATGACTCTACCCTGCCGGTCACGGTCGAGGATATTGCTTACCACACCCGAGCCGTGCGCCGTGGTGCACCTGCCTGCCTTCTGCTTTCCGATCTGCCGTTTATGGCCTACGCCACGCCGGAGCAGGCTTTCGACAATGCGGCGGCCGTGATGCGCGCAGGTGCTAATATGGTCAAAATCGAAGGCGGCGCCTGGCTGGTGGAGACGGTAAGAATGCTCACCGAACGCGCCGTGCCGGTGTGCGGACATTTGGGCCTTACGCCACAGTCCGTCAATATCTTTGGCGGTTACAAGGTGCAGGGCCGCGGTGATGCCGCGCAGGCGCTGTTTGACGATGCTCTCGCGCTGGAAGCGGCGGGCGCACAGCTGCTGGTGCTGGAATGTGTACCGGTTGAGCTGGCAAAACGCATCACCGACGCGCTGTCTATTCCGGTCATCGGGATTGGGGCTGGCAACGTGACCGACGGTCAGATTCTGGTGATGCACGACGCCTTTGGCATCACCGGCGGCCATATCCCGAAATTCGCCAAAAATTTCCTTACTGAAGCGGGCGACATGCGCGCCGCGGTCAGGCAGTATATTGCCGACGTCGAATCCGGTGTTTACCCGGGTGAAGAACAC
The DNA here is from genome assembly GCF_000025565.1 of Enterobacter cloacae subsp. cloacae ATCC 13047. Classification (NCBI taxonomy): domain Bacteria; kingdom Pseudomonadati; phylum Pseudomonadota; class Gammaproteobacteria; order Enterobacterales; family Enterobacteriaceae; genus Enterobacter; species Enterobacter cloacae. The sequence goes on along the minus strand of NC_014121.1, from coordinate 950,717 downwards.
AGTTTCCATTAAGGAGTCTCGTTGTGCTAATCATTGAAACCCTGCCGCTGCTTCGCCAGCATATTCGCCGTGCACGACAGGAAGGTAAACGTATCGCACTGGTCCCGACCATGGGTAACCTGCATGACGGCCATATGAAACTGGTCGACGAAGCGAAAGCCCGTGCAGATATCGTGGTGGTCAGTATCTTCGTTAATCCGATGCAGTTTGACCGCGCGGACGACCTGGCGCGCTATCCTCGTACGCTGCAGGAAGATTGCGAGAAGCTGAAAAAGCGCCATGCGGACTTCGTCTTTGCGCCGGCACCTGCAGATGTCTACCCTCAGGGTACGGAAGAGTCCACGTACGTTGATGTCCCGGGCATTTCGACCATGCTCGAAGGGGCCAGCCGTCCAGGCCACTTCCGCGGCGTGTCTACCATCGTCAGCAAGCTGTTCAATCTGGTGCAGCCGGACGTTGCCTGCTTTGGTGAGAAAGATTTCCAGCAGCTGGCTCTGATCCGTAAGATGGTTGCCGACATGGGTTATGATATCGAGATCGTGGGCGTGCCGATTGTACGTGCCAAAGACGGTCTGGCGCTCAGCTCCCGTAACGGCTATCTGACCGCTGACCAGCGTAAGATTGCCCCAGGATTAAGCAAAGTCATGAATACCATGGCAGAGCAACTGTCGGCGAAAGAGTTGACCGCTGAAGAGATCGTGGCCCTGGCTGAACAAGCGCTGAACGATAAAGGCTTCCGCGCTGACGATATTCAAATCCGTGATGCTGACACGCTGCTTGAGTTAACCGACGCCAGCAAGCGCGCGGTTATTCTGGTGGCTGCATGGCTCGGCCAGGCGCGCCTTATCGACAACAAAGTGGTTGAACTGGCATAACCTTCTTACCCTCCCCTCTTACAGGAGGGGTTAACGCATGATTAAAGGTACACGTAATGATTCGCAAAATGCTGCAAGGTAAGCTTCACCGTGTGAAAGTCACGCAGGCCGACCTGCACTATGAAGGCTCCTGCGCGATCGATCAGGATTTTCTCGACGCGGCGGGTATTCTTGAAAACGAAGCGATTGACATCTGGAACGTGAACAACGGCAAACGCTTCTCCACCTACGCGATTGCCGCAGAGCGCGGGTCTAAGATCATCTCCGTTAACGGTGCCGCCGCGCACTGTGCAGACGTAGGGGATATTGTGATCATCGCGAGCTTCGTCATGATGTCCGACGAAGAGGCGCGCCGCTGGCAGCCTAAAGTCGCCTATTTTGAAGGCGACAACGAGATGAAACGCACCGCGAAGGCGATTCCGGTGCAGGTTGCCTGATGCCGCCAGGAGCGGAGCCTTCAGGTTCCGCTCCTCAAAGGTAAAGAAAACATCCTTTTTTTGTATACATAGCCTCTCCTCTATTTATTTCCCCTATTTTCTCCTCTCTCAGCGTTTCTCTTGGTTTAAAAAAAACATTATTCTGAATGATATAATTAAAGGAATGATCTTTGTCATTTATAATCTAAACAATCCAATATAATTTGGCTGCAATAAAAATCGTCTCTCTCCGTTCATTCAAAACAAATTTAAAGATCATTTTCAATAACTTATCAAACATTCAATTTTTCTAATAATGGCTTTTAGCAATTTTAAATACCCAACCCATTCATAGATCCCTATCATCATTTTGCTTAAATTAAATCTGTACAATGTTTTTAAATGGAATTTAAATTATGTTAAAAAAAACGTTATTAGCTTCAGCTGTAACTTTGTTTGCAATGGGTTCTTTTTCAGCAATAGCAGACACCGATATCGGTTTAATCACCTTTGACGGTGCGGTAACAGACACAACGTGTAATATTTCCACCGCCAATGGCGAATCACAAAATAATATTACTATTACCTTACCGGTTGTTAAAAAATCTGATGTTGAATCAACCACCGTCGATACCGGTGTCGGCTCTAAGAATTTTGAACTGCTGCTCACCAACTGCCCAGGAACATTAAAGACTGCTTCAGCAAGCTTTATGTCAAAAAATATGGGTGCCATTGCAAACGGTACTATTGAACCTGACGCCAACGTAGCAGGCTCAGCAACCAACGTTGCACTTGCCTTGTATAATAATGCCCCTACCGAATCTTCTCGTATTATGGTCGGCCAGCCTGCTAATAATACGCAGAAAGCCAATCTCACCGCCGGTTCCGGCAAGCTGTTCTACCGCGTTGCATACGTTCCGGGTTCCAACTGGGTGAAAGACACGAACCCAGTGCAGTCAGGTAAAGTCAGCGCCAACGCGTACTTCACCATGAGCTACGAATAATTTTATCCCTCCCGTTAATGTGCCCTGTTGGGCACATTTTTGCGTATTTATTGAGAGTTTACATGTACGTACTGAATATTAAGAGCGGACTAAAAGCCCTGCTGCTGGCCTCGATGAGCGTGTTTGCTCTTAACGCCAGTGCAGATATTGTGATTTCCGGCACCCGTGTCATTTATCCTGAATCGGCAAAAGACGTAACGGTGTCAATGGATAACCGTGGCACCCGGCCTCTGCTGGTACAGACCTGGCTCGATGATGGAAGAGATACCACTAACCCTCAGGAGCTGAAACTGCCTTTTATTGTGACGCCGCCTGTTTCGCGTGTTGAACCGCAAAAAGGGCAAACCGTCAGAATCACCTGGCTGGGTCAGGCATTGCCAAAAGATAAAGAGTCGCTGTTCTGGTTTAACGTTCTGGAAGTTCCGCCGAAGGCTAAGGAGAGCGATAACCAAAGTATGCTTCAGCTTGCTTTCCGCACCCGTATTAAACTCTTTTTCCGTCCCACTGGGTTAAAAGGGGAACCGACAGACGCGGCCAAAAATCTTAAGTGGTCCCAAACCCGACAAGGGCAAAAAATCGTTTTAAGTGCGAAAAATGACTCGCCTTATTATGTGTCGCTGGCAAGTGCGGCGCTTATTTCAGGCGGTAAAAGTTACGAGATCGAAACGCATTATATTGAACCGTTCTCAAGCCAGACGATGAATGTGAAAAATTACACTTCATCCGGAAATAGCAAAATAACCTGGCAAGCCATTAATGATTTCGGTGGAATTGATAAGTATGAGTCTATACCGCATTGATTCCCTGTCAGCTTCAGAACATTCACAAAAACTATAATTAGCGTTGCCCTGGGACAGAGTTCATCATGCACTTTAGACGTTCGCTACTATGTTTATCGATAAGTGCGGTATTGCCGTTATGTGCATTTGCTGCTGAAAATAATAACGAAGAAGACGTGCAGTTTAACGAGCAGTTTCTTTATAACACTGGCGCATCCATTGATATCAGTCGTTTTTCAAAAGGCAACCCTGTTATTGCCGGAACCTATAAGGTGAAGATGATCGTAAACGGGAAACCTTCCGTTACCACGGATCTTCTGTTTAAGGAGAATGGCACACCGCGCGCCACTCCCTGCATCACCCCGAAACTACTCACGCAGGCAAATGTCACCACCGAGCAACTGAAACACCCTGAGGAGGATTCTGCTGACACCTGTGTCTCTATGCCAGACGCCTATCCCGGCTCGCGTGTGGCTTACGATCCCTCCACACAGGAGTTAGACCTTTCCATTCCTCAGGCTTTCGTCATTCAGCGTCCAGCGGGATTTGTCGATCCTTCACTGTGGGAAGACGGGATCCCGGTGGCCATGCTCTCATGGGATCTTAACGGCTGGCACGCAGACATGCCGGATTCCAGCACTGATACGGCCTATGCTGGTCTGCGCTATGGGGCAAACCTTGGGCCATGGCGACTCCGGGCGCGAGGCAACCTGAACTGGGATCAGGATTCCGGTACCCATTACGCCAGCCAGGATATCTATCTTCAGCGTGATATCACGCCGCTGAAAGCGCAGTTTATCGCCGGCGATTCCTATACCCGTGGCGACGCCTTCGATTCCATTAGCCTGCGCGGGGCGCGTTTGTATAACGATGACCGTATGCTTCCAAATGGTATATCGACCTATGCGCCGGTGATCCGAGGGGTTGCAAACAGCAACGCCAAAGTCACGATCGCCCAAAGCGGCAATACGATTTACGAAACCTCCGTCCCCCCAGGACCGTTTGAAATCACCGACCTCAGTACAACAGGTTACGGTAGCGATCTCATCGTCACGGTAGAAGAGACGGATGGGAGCAAACGTTCCTTCTCAGTCGCCTATTCTTCCGTCGCACAAATGCTTCGTCCTGGCTACTCCCGATGGGATGTTGGCGTGGGTGAACTGCGTGACGACAGCCTGCGTGACAAACCAAAGGTGGGATATGCAACGGGCTACTATGGCTTAACCAATACCTTCACGGGGTATGCGGGCCTGGAATATACCGATAGCGATTTCTACGCCGCATTGTTGGGTATTGCCATGAATACCGGAGTCGGCGCATTCGCCCTTGATGTCACGCATTCGGATGCCCGGATAGACGGCTTACGACATCTCACGGGCGAAAGTTATCGCATCTCCTACAGCAAACTCATGGAAGCCACGAATACCTCTTTCAACGTCGCCGCCTACCGTTTTTCGACCTCTGACTATCTCAGCCTGAACGATGCGGCCTCGTTGACCAATGAGATCAAATACCGTGACAGGGAGCGTAACCCGGAACGTAACAACAGCGACGTGTATCAGACCTTCCAGCGCATGAAAAACCAGATCCAGGTGAATATCAGCCAACCGCTGAATATTGCCGATCTTGATTTGGGATCGCTGTATGTCAACTCAACCTGGCAGGACTACTGGAATGAAAGCAGTTCGTCGGCGCAATACTCGGTTGGCCATAGTCATTCGTTAAGCTGGGGAAGTTATAGCCTCACCGTGCAGCGCACCTACAATGAGTTTGGGGAAAAAGATGACAGCGTCTATCTGAACCTCACAATTCCATTCGACACGCTGATGGGTAACAGCAAGCGAGCGGGTGGATTCTCCTCACTCACGACAGGCATCGGCAGCGATTTAAAAGGCGGCAGTAGCTTTAACGCCAGCGCCAATGGCAACACCGAAGATAACCGTTTCAGTTACAGCATTACCGAAAGCACCACGCGTTACGACGATACGTTAAATCAGTTAAGCGGGTACGGCAGTTACAACGGCCCGCATGGACCGCTAAGCCTTTCCGTCTCCGCCTCAGATGACGGTACACGACAATATTCTGCCAGCTATAGCGGCGGGATGGTTCTGCACTCCGGTGGCGTAACACTCGCCCCTGGCAGCATCAGCGAAAGCGATACGCTTGCCTTAATTAAAGCTGAGGGGGCAGAAGGCGCCCGCGTCTCTATCGGTAACGGTGAAATCGGCGCCTCAGGCTATGCCCTTATGCCCTATCTGTCCGCCTACCGTGAAAACAGCGTTGGTCTAGATATCAGTGAAATGCACTCAGACGTGGAAGTGAAAAATACCCGCTCCACCACCGTTCCCCGTAGCGGTGCCGTTGTGCTGGTTAACTTTGAAACCGATCAGGGGCGCTCAGTGTTAATGGAACTGATGCGTGACGATGGCGGGTTTATCCCGTTAGGCGCCGATGTGCAAACCGATCAAGGCGTATCCGTGGGTAGCGTGGGTCAGGCCGGGCAGGCCTGGATCCGCGGAATTGAAGATAAAGGGACGTTAAACATCGTCTGGGGAAATGAGCCCGGCACATCCTGTACCGTCTCCTACCACATCCCACCGGATGCGAGAAAGATTGGACCGACAACGCTGCTGACGGGCCAGACCTGCCGCGTCACAGCCTTATAAAGGGAGTTAAAACATGCTTTTTAGAGCCTGGAAAAAAACAGGGTTAGTTATTTTAAGCACGGGGCTAATGGCGCTGTCGCTGGAAACACACGCCGATAATCTCGATATCACCTTTACCGCAAATATCCGTGATACCACCTGCGATATGAAAATCGAAGGCGGCAGCGGTGATGGCACCAGCAATGTGATCCCAATAGGGACTAACGGCAAGGTGCGCCTGGATTACATCATCCTGAAAAATGCCAAAGCCACGACCAACTTTAAACTCAAAATGGTCTCATGCCCGCCGAGTCTGGCATCGCTGAAAACCACCATCAGCGGTAGCGCCAGCACGCTGACGACGGCAATTAAGAACTCACTTTCCGGCGACGGCAGTGCGGAAAATATTGGCGTGGCGATTTCCCGTACCGCCACCCCGAATACCCCCTTCGTCATTAATTCATCCACCGATACACAGCGCCTCGTCTGGTCGAGCGGAGAGATAAGTGCTGGCGAAGTTTCACTTCTGGCAACGCTGGTGGAAACCGCAAACGGCCAGGGCACGACCGGCAATTTTAGCGGTATCGCTACGTTTAATTTCACCTATGAATAACTGGCAGCAATGCGGAGCGTTGATATGAAAATGAAAATGACATTACTGGTGCTTGCAATGACTGCCACCCTGCCTTCCGTTGCGTTAAGTGCGATTACGGGGACGACGAGCGTGCAGGCAACGTTTACATCCACCATTGAGGCCGGGACCTGTAACGCGGAGATTCAAAACGCCAGCGGAGCCCCCATTGACATTTTGCCGTTTGGCGATGTGTTTAAGTCTGACCTGGTGAGCCAGAGCCGACGAGAAACCTTCAAAATCGCCTTCACGAACTGTGCCGGGGTAAAAAACGCCGCCATTCAGGCCATGCCGGGTGCAGGCGGGTCGTGTACTGGTAACGCATATGCAGCCGGGCATAACGTCGGTTTTGAAATCTGGAAAGGCTCTGTCGACTCAGGCTCCATATTGAACTGCGCCACTGTCCCGACGTCTGTCATCAATCTGTCTAACGGGACGGGGAATTTTGAAATGGATGCGCGCATCGTCATTGCAAAAGGTAAAACGATTTCGGACGTGACGACAGGTTCGGTCAATGCGCCCGTGACGTTTACCGTGACCTATCAATAATGTTTATTCAGACAGGTAGCTTAAACAGGATGTGCCAGTCCCGCTTAATCTTAAGAAATGCGATGTCATGGCTGGCCCTCTGCATGGGGTTTCCCGCAGCGGGTTTTGCCTCCAGCCTGGAAATGGATATGACGGCAAACATTATCAACAATACGTGTCAGGTCAGTATTCCAGAAAGTGGAAACGTAACGCTGCCAACGGTGGGGAAACCGTGGTTTTACACCGCGGAGGGCACCGATCGACTTCAACCAGCAGACCCCGCGGGAGGAACACGCTTTATGATTCAGGTTGTGGACTGCAGCGGGGATGAATCGGGATCCGGGCAAGCGCTGCACTTTACCTTTAAACCGCAGTCTGCCCAAATTGATGGGATTTCAAAACAGATATTCAGTAATGAAACATCCGCCCTTGCTGGCGGCGCTGAAAACGTGGGGATTGTTATTTTTTCTGAATCCAATAATCAAAACGTCCTCGACAGCGAGGGGCAGTCTGATGTGGAGGTCAAAATAGCGACCCCATCAGACCAACAAAGCTATTTGAAAGCGTATAACTTTTACGCCCGCTACCAAAATTACGGCCCGGTCAGCGCAGGAAAAGTGACCGCGCGCGCATTAGTCAGCGTGACATATCGCTAACAGGCAACGCTAAAAGGAAGAATTATGGCACAGCGTCCTGGGATAACCGTGTCCCCACGTTTTAACGGTTTTATCATTTTATTTATGTTTTTAACCATGAACGCTTTTTACGCCCATGCAGATATTGAGTGTAAATTTCGATTTGGCGACACGCAGTCCATCGGCGACTATAATGGCGCAAAGCCGACCCTGCAAATCGTGGATAATGTCGCTGTTCCTACAAAAATCAGCTCGCTATATCGCCTGAATCTGAGCCCCGGATTAAGTAGTAAATGCACGATAGGAAAACATGGCGAAAACATTTTCACCCTGGCAGACGCCAGTCTGTTAGTCGGCAGTATTGATGGTAAAGCTTTATTCAAAACCAATGTAACCGGAATAGCCTATGCTCTGGCTTTTGGCACAGTAGACAATACCGCCACGGCCTATTTCGCTCCCAGTACGAGCTGGTTTCTTGCATTACACATGAATGACCAGGATGAGCTGCTGGATAATCGCGCCTGGCGGGCCATGGTCGAATTTTACCAACTTCCCACGTTTGCCGGTATTCCTGCTAACGTAGTATCTATTGGCCCGGTTGGTGGAACAATTGGAAAAATTACCATTGGAGACCCGGTGGGATCCGATCCAGACGATCATCCCAAACCGACCATTACCATAGCCAATATGGCCTTCATTACACCAATAGAAAAACCCACCTGCACGCTCACGGCTCCCAAAACCGTAGACCTGGGGGATTATGGTGTATCCGATATCGAGAACGATAAAACCATAAACGCCGATTTTGGGGTGACAGGGAATTGCACCAACACCCGTAAAGTCACCGTGACGTTGACCACCAGTAAAACAACCGGGACCGATGGCTCATTACTCGCCAACACCGCATCGTCGAACGCGGCACAAGGCGTGGGCGTGTTACTGAAGTGGCCGAACAACAGGCAGATAGTGCCTAATTCAACTAGCAGCTATACCGCACAAGATAATACTACCCTCACGATATTCAGTTGGTTACTTACGGCCAGGTTAGTTAAGTCTGATACAGAAAAAGTCACTTCAGGCACGTTCAGCGCCATCGGCACCCTGCAGTTTACTTACGAATAGCTTACCCCTGCGGCTGGTTGCTGATCAGCCGCGACATGGTCTCCAGCGAATCCGTTCTTAAGATGTACAGGCGTTTCAGTAAGAACGGATTATCCCCCGGCTTGACCTTCCCTTTTACCGTTGTCACTGCGAGGTGAAAACCGGCGTCATTCGCGGCTTTTATGGCTTTATTGTCATAGCCACCAAACGGATAAGAGAGATACAGCACGCGCGGGTTAAACTGCGCCAGCGCCCGGCGCGAGCGTTCGAAATCAAACAAAATCACGTGGTAGCTGCGGCTCAGTAGAATCGGATGCTTGTTACCATCCACGCGGTGCAGGAAGTGCGTGTGGGACTGAATGTCAAACACGTCCTGGATGCCCTTCAACTCCTGAACGCTCATAAATTGAAGTGATTTCGGATCCCACTTTTGCGGATGTCGCTTAATGCGGGATGAGATGATAAACGCCGTGGCGTTAAACCCGTACTCTTTCAGAATCGGGTAAGCATAGCGGCTTACGGACTTTAGCCCGTCATCAAACGTAATCACCACCGATTTGGCCGGCAGGTTCAGTTTGTTACGCACATACCCTTCCAGCTGATACATCGTCAGGGTGGTATACCCCTGGTCACGCAGCCAGGCCATCTGGTTATTGAACGCGCGCACGCTGGTGGTAGTAGAGGTATGCCGGAAGCGCGTGTTCTCTTCATCACGCAGAATATGATGGTAGGTCAGCACCGGGAGGCCATTATCTTCCTGCGCGTCCAGGCTGCTGATCCATGCCAGGCGATTACCGATACGGATCTGGAACCACGTCTGGTTTAAGCGGTCTTTGAGTTTGCTTAAAACCGGATACCGCAAATTGGCGCTCAGCGTACCGAATGGCGCACTGCCGCTGGACGGCGCGTTGTACACCGGCGTGTCTTTCCAGGTGATCAGGTTTTGATTACTGAGCGGCTTATTAAGATCGCCAAGGCTGTCCTCAACGCGCTGCTTTCCCTGCACCTGCTCCAGATGGCCTTTATCGATAAATCCCGTCCCGAAGCCGAAGCGAAACTCGTAATAATCTGCAGCGGTAGGCACAACGGCAAGGATCTGTCCGGCTCTGACATGGCCGACGTTAACGACCTCGTTTCCCACCTGCGCCCAGATAGCCGCATCTTCAGTGGTTTGCATGTACTGGGCTGGAAGACCTTGCTGACTTAATAAACTGGCTGATGCCCCGCCAGAGAGAACCAGCAGGCACAGGAACAAAATACGCGTGAACATGTATGTGATATCGGTACGAATAAACTGGTGCCATTGTAACAAATGCACCATCAATACCAATGTTTAATTCTTATACAGGTCGTGAAGAAGAACGAAGGGGGGATTTTTCTGCTGCTGATGCCACAGGCTGCTGACGCCCGGCTCACCCTGCGCCACGATGGCATCGCGAAACTCTGCGCTGCTTAATAATTCACGCCGTGGATACATTAACTCAAGCAGGGGAAGATCAATACCGGAGATCACTTCGCAGCAGTCGTGTTTGTGGCTCAACAGAGCAGCCGCGCGATACGGCGCTGCGCCAGATTTATCGGTGAGAAAGATAACGCCTTCGCCAGTGTCGGTTTCATGCAGGGCATCGCACATCATCCGGCTCAGCATGTTGGTGCTCAGACCTTGCCAGTAATTCACCGCACGACACTGCGCCAGTGGACCAAACCTGGCTTCAAGCTTTATCAACATCTCCTGCGCCTGTTCATCGTGGCAGGTAATGACCCATCCCAGCATAACTCTCTCTTAGCAGGCGAGTAGTTTAGCGAAGTGAAGATTAGCTTACGGTGATAACAGTCAAAGAAAAGGCCCGGCAACCAGAAAGTCACCGGGCGGAAGGTTAGCTGCGCAGTCCGCGTCCGCGCTGGATTAAGTACCAGCACAGCAGGTAGAAGGCGACGATAAACACCACCAGCACCGCAACGGTAGTGAACAGTGGTACGTCAGTAATGCCGAGGAAGCCGAAGCGGAAACCGCTGATCATGTAGACAATCGGGTTCAGGTGCGACAACGCCTGCCAGAACGGCGGCAGCAGCGTCAGGGAATAAAACACCCCACCCAGATAGGTCAGCGGCGTCAGCACAAAGGTCGGGATCAGGCTGATATCGTCAAACGTTTTGGCAAACACCGCGTTCAGCAGACCGGCAAGCGAAAACAGGATCGCCGTCAACAGCAGCGTCAGCCCTACGAACAGCCAGGAGTGCACCTGGAACGGCACGAAGAACAAGGAGATAGCCGTCACCAGTATCCCGACGCACAGGCCGCGCGCCACACCACCGCCGACGTAACCCGCGATGATCACATGCGTTGGCACCGGTGCCACCAGCAGCTCCTCAATGTTGCGCTGGAACTTAGCGCTAAAGAAAGACGAAGCCACGTTGGCATAGGCGTTGGTGATCACCGCCATCATGATCAAACCCGGAACGATAAACTGCATATAGGTAAAGCCATGCATCTCACCAATGCGGGAACCAATCAGATTACCGAAGATGATGAAATAGAGCGTCATGGTGATCACCGGCGGCACCAGGGTTTGTACCCAGATGCGCATAAAGCGGTTAATCTCTTTCGCCCAGATGCTTTTCAGCGCGACCCAATATAGATGCGTCATGCCTTGTCTCCTTGTTTATCCTGCACCAGAGAGACAAACAGCTCTTCCAGTCGGTTCGCTTTGTTACGCATACTTAAAACTTGAATGCCCTGGGCACTCAACTGGGAGAAGACGCTGTTAATGCCCTGCTCCCGCAATACTTCCACCTCCAGCGTGGAGGTGTCGACCAGGCGATACTGGTACCCTTCAAGCTTCGGCAGCGCGCTTTTTGCCGCCAGATCCAGAATGAACGTTTCTGATTTGAGCTTCGAGAGCAGATCCTTCATTGAGGTGTTTTCCACCAGCTCGCCGTTCTGAATGATGCCGATGTTGCGGCACAGCATTTCCGCTTCTTCAAGGTAGTGCGTCGTCAAAATAATGGTGGTGCCTTTGTCGTTGAGATCTTTCAGGAACCCCCACATTGAGCGACGAAGCTCAATATCTACCCCGGCGGTGGGCTCGTCGAGGATCAACAGTTTTGGCTCATGCATCAGCGCACGGGCAATCATCAGACGGCGCTTCATGCCGCCAGACAGCATACGCGCACGTTCGTTACGTTTTTCCCATAGATCAAGCTGCTTCAGGTACTTTTCGCTGCGAGCTAACGCTTCTTTTCGCTCAACGCCGTAGTAGCCCGCCTGGTTGACGACGATCTGCTGCACCGTCTCAAACGGGTTGAAGTTGAACTCCTGCGGTACCAGACCGAGCTGACGTTTGGCGTTGACTACATCTTTTTGCAGATCGTAGCCAAACACGCAGACCCGGCCAGAGGTCTTATTGACCAGCGAGCTGATAATGCCGATGGTCGTCGATTTCCCCGCGCCATTCGGCCCCAGAAGCGCATAGAAATCCCCCGCTTCTACTTTGAGATCTATCCCGCGTAGCGCCTGAACGCCGCCCGGATAGGTTTTTTTAAGCTGCTCAAGCTCCAGTGCAATCGCCATGAATTAAACTTACCTTAGGTTCTGACACACGTTGTGTGGTTTCATTAAAAGTCGGGTTACCCTATAGTAGCGCAACGCAATCACTTGGTTACAGGTCGCTAACCTCCATGAACAACATAGATACACTCATCAGCAACAATGCACTATGGTCAAAAATGCTGGTGGAGGAAGACCCCGGTTTTTTTGGAAAGCTCGCGCAAGCGCAGAATCCACGCTTTCTCTGGATTGGATGTTCCGACAGCCGTGTTCCGGCTGAGCGACTGACGGGCCTTGAGCCCGGCGAACTGTTTGTTCACCGTAACGTTGCCAACCTGGTGATTCATACCGATCTCAACTGCCTGTCTGTCGTTCAGTACGCCGTAGACGTCCTGGAGGTCGAGCACATCATTATTTGCGGTCACTACGGCTGCGGCGGCGTGCAGGCCGCTGTGGAAAACCCGGAACTGGGGCTCATCGATAACTGGCTGCTGCACATCCGCGATATCTGGTTCAAACATAGCTCACTGCTGGGTGAAATGCCGCAGGAGCGCCGGATGGACACGCTGTGTGAACTGAACGTGATGGAGCAGGTGTATAACCTGGGTCATTCAACGATCATGCAGTCAGCGTGGAAGCGCGGGCAGAAGGTCTCTATCCACGGCTGGGCGTACGGCATTCACGACGGCCTGCTGCGCAATCTGGAAGTGACCGCCACCAACCGCGAAACGCTGGAGCAGCGTTACCGTTCGGGCATTGCCAACCTCAAGCTTAAGCATGTGAACCATAAATAAAGCGGGGATTTTCTCCCTCTCCCTGTGGGAGAGGGCTGGGGTGAGGGCACCAGGCCGCACTACTCGTCCAGAAGCACAACCTTCCCAACATACGGCAGATGGCGGTAACGCTGCGCGTAGTCAATACCGTAACCGACGACGAACTCGTCCGGAATAGAGAAACCAACAAACTCCACCGGTACCTGCACTTCACGGCGGTCTGGTTTATCCAGCAGAGTACAGATGGCCAGGGATTTCGGCTCACGCAGGCTCAGGATCTCGCGCACTTTAGAAAGCGTGTTACCGGAGTCGATGATGTCTTCGACGATCAACACATCTTTGCCACGAATATCTTCATCCAGATCTTTCAGGATTTTCACATCACGGGTTGTGGACATGCCGCTGCCGTAGCTGGAGGCGGTCATAAAATCGACCTCATGTGACACCTGCACTTCACGGCACAGGTCTGCCATGAACATGAAAGAGCCACGCAACAGACCAACCAGCACCATTTCGCTGCCGCTGTCCTTGTAATGTTCGGTGATTTGACGACCCAGTTCGGCGATACGCGCTTTGATCTCGGCTTCCGGGATCATCACTTCAACAGTATGTTTCATATTACTAACCATATGATTTTAATGAAAATCTCTCAATGCGGATGAGTGTTATTCCGGCATCGATACGCAAGCCAGCCATTATATCAGCAAATGGCTAAGCCTGGCGTATGAGTTATAAAAAGCAAATATTGTGATTCCGATCACACTTGTTAATACCTATAATTAGTTGCTAGCAAATTATTAACAAAAACTGACGAGTACACTTTCTATGGCTGAAACAAACTCTAAACAGCCGCGTCTACTGGTGACACTAACAGCGTTATTCGCCGCCTTCTGCGGCCTGTACCTGTTAATCGGTGGCGTCTGGCTGGTCGCAATTGGCGGCTCCTGGTACTACCCCATTGCGGGCCTGGTTATGCTTGGCGTAACTGTTCTGCTCTGGCGTAGAAAACAATCCGCACTGTGGCTTTATGCGGCATTACTCCTCGCAACCATGATCTGGGGCGTCTGGGAAGTCGGGTTCGACTTCTGGGCACTGACGCCACGCAGCGACATTCTGGTCTTCTTCGGTATCTGGCTGATCCTGCCGTTCGTCTGGCGTCGCCTGATTGTGCCTTCCAGCGGTGCCGTTGCGGCGCTGCTTGTCGCTCTGCTAATCAGTGGCGGTATCCTGACCTGGGCCGGCTTTAACGACCCGCAGGAGATCAACGGTACGCTGAATGCAGAATCCACCCCTGCGGCGGCTATCTCGCAGGTGGCTGACGGCGACTGGCCAGCGTATGGCCGTAACCAGGAAGGTCAGCGCTACTCCCCGCTGAAGCAGATCAACGCGGACAACGTGAAAAACCTGAAAGAAGCCTGGGTATTCCGTACCGGCGATCTGAAGATGCCAAACGATCCGGGTGAACTGACCAACGAAGTGACGCCAATTAAAGTGGGCAACATGCTTTATCTGTGTACGGCGCACCAGCGTCTGTTCGCGCTCGACGCGGCCACCGGTAAAGAGAAATGGCACTTCGATCCGCAGCTGAACTCCAACCCGTCGTTCCAGCACATCACCTGCCGCGGTGTCTCTTACCACGAAGCGCGTGCGGATAATGCCAGCCCGGACGTCATTGCCGACTGTCCTCGCCGCATTATGCTGCCGGTGAACGATGGCCGCCTGTTCGCGATTAACGCCGAAACGGGCAAGCTGTGCGAAACCTTCGCCAACAAAGGTATCCTGAACCTGCAGACCAACATGCCGGACACCACGCCGGGTCTGTATGAACCCACCTCACCGCCAATCATCACTGATAAAACCATCGTGATTGCTGGTTCGGTCACGGATAACTTCTCCACCCGCGAAACCTCTGGCGTTATCCGTGGTTTCGACGTGAATACCGGTAAACTGCTGTGGGCCTTCGATCCGGGCGCGAAAGATCCTAATGCGATCCCGTCTGATGAACACACCTTTACCTTCAACTCGCCAAACTCCTGGGCACCGGCTGCGTATGATGCGAAGCTGGATCTGGTCTACCTGCCAATGGGCGTGACCACGCCTGATATCTGGGGCGGTAACCGTACCCCTGAGCAGGAACGTTATGCCAGCTCCATTCTGGCGCTGAACGCGACCACCGGTAAACTGGCGTGGAGCTACCAGACCGTACACCACGATCTGTGGGATATGGATATGCCGTCCCAGCCAACGCTGGCGGACATTACCGTTAACGGCAAAACCGTTCCGGTGATTTATGCTCCGGCGAAAACCGGTAACATCTTCGTACTGGACCGTCGTAACGGCGAGCTGGTTGTGCCTGCACCGGAAAAACCGGTTCCTCAGGGCGCGGCTAAAGGCGATTACGTCACTAAAACGCAGCCGTTCTCCGAACTGAGCTTCCGTCCGAAGAAAGACCTCAGCGGCGCAGACATGTGGGGTGCCACCATGTTTGACCAGCTGGTGTGCCGCGTAATGTTCCATCAGCTGCGCTATGAAGGCATCTTTACCCCGCCTTCTGAGCAGGGCACGCTGGTCTTCCCGGGTAACCTTGGGATGTTCGAATGGGGCGGGATCTCCGTTGACCCTAACCGCCAGGTAGCGATCGCCAACCCGATGGCGCTGCCGTTTGTCTCTAAACTGATCCCACGTGGTCCGGGTAACCCGATGGAGCAGCCGAAAGACGCGAAAGGCAGCGGTACCGAAGCCGGTATTCAGCCGCAGTATGGCGTACCGTTTGGCGTGACCCTGAATCCGTTCCTGTCTCCGTTTGGTCTGCCGTGTAAACAGCCTGCCTGGGGATATATCTCCGGTCTGGATCTGAAAACCAACCAGATCGTGTGGAAAAAACGTATTGGTACCCCGCAGGACAGCATGCCGTTCCCGATGCCGGTTCCGGTGCCGTTCAACATGGGTATGCCAATGCTGGGTGGCCCAATTTCCACCGCCGGTAACGTGCTGTTCATCGCGGCAACCGCAGATAACTACCTGCGCGCGTACAACATGACCAACGGTGAGAAACTGTGGCAAGGCCGTCTGCCAGCCGGTGGGCAGGCAACGCCGATGACCTATGAAGTGAATGGCAAGCAGTACGTTGTCATCTCTGCGGGCGGTCACGGTTCGTTTGGCACGAAGATGGGCGACTATATTGTCGCCTATGCGTTGCCGGATGACGCAAAATAAATGCAAAACGGCAACCTCGGTTGCCGTTTTTATGTTTGTTCCCTCTCCCACCGGGAGAGGGCCAGGGTGAGGGCATCAGGCCGCACCTGCGAAATGTAGGCCGGGTAAGGCGAAGCCGCCACCCGGCTTTTTTATACGGTAAAACCAAGCATCATCCCCGTATCTTCGTGTTCCAGCAGATGACAGTGCGCCATATAGGCAAACTCCTTTGGCGCCTCGTGGTCAAACTTCACCAGCACCTCGCTGACGCCGCCTTCCACTCTCACTGTATCTTTCCAGCCCGCGCGATGCGCATCCGGTGCTTTGCCGTTCTCTGAAAGAATACGGAACTGGGTGCCGTGAATATGGAACGGATGCAGCATCATGTCGCCTTCGCCTGAAATCACCCAGCGCTCAAACTGCCCTTTTGTAGCAGCAAACATTGGCGTATTCATATCGAACGCTTTGCCGTTGATCATATTGGCATTGTGGAAATCAAACCCGTGACCGCCGTGATTCATACCGCCCATCTTGCCGTGATCCATGTTCATATGGCCCATCATCTGCCCGTGGTGCATCCCCGCCATCGCCTGATCGCCATACTTTTTCATCAGCGCCTGCATGCCCATCATGTCGAGCATCGGATCCATGGAGAGCTGCAGCTTACGTTGCGTAAGCCCATCCAGCGACGGAAGTGCCGGCAGCGTGGTTAAGGTGTCCGGCAGCGTACCGGAGGCGGTGATCTGCAGCGGCTGAATACGTAAAACCGGGTGCGGCTTATCGAATGGCGCAACGGCCATCCCCATCTGGCTGACCGGGAGCGTCACCAGGTCAAATGATTTACCGTCGCTGATGTCCACCAGCACCTCAAAGCGCTCGCCCATCAGCACAGGGAGTTCATTCACTTTGACCGGCTCAGGCAGCAGTCCTCCGTCGCTCGCCACGACGTACAGCGGACGATTATCGCTGGTGGCAAAGTTCAGCGAGCGCGCGTTGCATCCGTTGAGCAGACGTAACCGCAGCCAGCCTTTTGGTGCAGCGTGCTGGGGGTAGATCGCGCCATTGGTCAGCAGCGTATCGCCAAACCAGCCTACCGCCGCGGTCATCACATCCAGCTGATAATCAATCTGACCGTCTGTGGAGAATTTTTTGTCCTGCACAATGACCGGCACATCGTCGATACCCCACTGTTTGGGCAGACGCAGCAAGCGACTTTCGTCATCTTCAATCAGCACCAGGCCTGCCAGCCCCATGGCCACCTGATGGCCCGTTTTACCATGCTGATGCGGGTGGAACCAGCAGGTCGCCGCCCGCTGCTCGGGGGTAAAGGTCACGGTACGCTTCCCACCCGCTTTTATAATCCCTTGCGGGCCGCCGTCGACCTCACCCGGCACTTCCAGCCCGTGCCAGTGCAGCGTCGTCTCTTCTGCCAGCGTGTTGTGAATATCAACGGTGACGGCTTTTCCTCTGCGCAACTGCAACGCCGGGCCAAGCACATTGCCGTTATAGCCCCAGGTGGTGGCGTTATTTTTACCAAACGCCGTTTTACCGGACTGAACCACCAGCTGGATACGGCCACGGGCATCGGCGGTCAATAAATCAGGAATGGGTAAGGCAGGTCTGTCAGCCGCCAGAACCGCGCGACTCCACAGTGGTAATGCGCTGGCAACCCCCAACGCAACGGAATATTTTAGAAATTCACGACGTTGCATATTCATTTCCTTATTTCGTGCAGACGATCTTTTGAGCATAAACCCTCCCCTTACCGGAAGGTCAAGTTACGCGGCAATAATAAAGATCGTCGCACTGGCACCAAATATGCTAACGTTAATTTTCCGTGATGCAGTGGTAGAAGCAATGAAGACGTTTTTCAGGACAATTTTGTTCACCAGCCTGATGGCAATGTGTGCGAACAGCTATGCGCTCAGTGAAAATGAAGCGGAAGATATGGCCGATCTGACGGCGGTTTTTGTGTTCCTGAAAAATGATTGTGGCTACCAGAATTTACCCAACGGGCAAATTCGTCGCGCACTGGTCTTTTTTGCCCAGCAGAACCAATGGGACCTCAGCAACTACGACAGCTTCGACATGAAAGCGCTCGGTGAAGACAGTTACCGTGATTTAAGCGGTATTGGCATCCCAACGGCAAAAAAATGCAAAGCGCTGGCCCGCGATTCGCTTAGCCTGCTCGCCTACGTGAAATAACCTTCCCGACGCCTCTTGTTTCGCCTGGAACCGTGCAACCACGGTTATAGTTAGCTATCATGTTTCGCTCATTTTTCGTGAGTGTAACGGATGTTAACGAAGAGGAGTCTGCGTATGGCCGACCACACGTTGTGGCATGAAACACTGCATGACCAGTTTGGTCAGTACTTTGCCGTTGATAACGTGCTTTATCATGAGAAAACCGATCATCAGGATCTGATCATCTTCGAGAATGCCGCTTTTGGCCGCGTAATGGCGCTGGACGGCGTGGTGCAAACCACCGAGCGAGATGAGTTTATCTATCATGAGATGATGACCCACGTACCGCTGCTGGCCCATGGCCACGCGAAGCACGTGCTGATTATCGGCGGCGGCGACGGGGCGATGCTGCGCGAAGTCTCCCGCCACCAGTCCATTGAAACCATCACCATGGTAGAGATCGACGCGGGCGTGGTCTCATTCTGTCGTCAGTACCTGCCTAACCATAACGCGGGAAGCTACGACGATCCGCGCTTTAAGCTGGTGATTGACGATGGCGTGAACTTCGTCAACCAGACAACTCAGACGTTTGACGTCATTATCTCCGACTGTACCGACCCTATCGGCCCGGGAGCCTCGCTGTTTACCTCATCGTTCTACGAGGGTTGCAAGCGTTGTCTGAACCCTGGCGGTATCTTCGTGGCGCAAAATGGCGTCTGCTTCCTGCAGCAGGATGAAGCGCTCGACAGCCACCGCAAACTGAGCACCTATTTTGGCGATGTTAGCTTCTATCAGGCTGCCATTCCGACCTACTACGGCGGGATCATGACCTTTGCCTGGGCGACGGATAACGACGTCCTGCGTCATCTCTCCACGGAGATTATCCAGGCGCGCTTCCATCAGGCAGGTCTCCAGTGCCGTTACTACAATCCGGCGGTCCATACCGCAGCCTTCGCCTTGCCGCAGTACCTGCAAGATGCACTGTCCTCCCAGGGGGTGAACTAATTGAAAAAGCTTAAACTGCATGGCTTTAACAACCTGACCAAAAGCCTGAGTTTTTGTATTTACGATATCTGCTATGCCAAAACAGCGGAAGAGCGCGATGGCTACATCGCCTATATCGATGAACTCTACAATGCCAACCGACTGACCGAGATCCTGTCGGAAACCTGCTCTATTATCGGCGCAAATATTCTGAACATCGCCCGCCAGGATTATGAACCTCAGGGCGCCAGCGTGACCATTCTGGTCAGCGAAGAGCCGGTCGATCCTAAGCTTATCGACAAAACCGAGCATCCGGGCCCGCTGCCTGAAGTGGTTGTCGCCCACCTCGATAAAAGCCATATCTGCGTGCACACCTACCCGGAGAGCCACCCGGAAGGCGGCCTGTGCACGTTCCGCGCCGATATCGAAGTATCCACCTGCGGCGTGATCTCCCCGCTAAACGCGCTGAACTATTTAATTCACCAGCTGGAATCCGATATCGTCACCATTGATTATCGTGTGCGTGGTTTTACGCGCGATATCAACGGTATGAAGCACTTTATCGATCACGAGATCAACTCCATTCAGAACTTTATGTCCGAGGACATGAAATCGCTGTACGACATGATGGACGTGAACGTGTATCAGGAGAACATCTTCCACACCAAGATGCTGCTTAAGGAGTTTGACCTTAAGCACTACATGTTCCACACAAAGCCAGAAGATTTAAGCGAAGAAGAGCGTAAGGTCATTACCGACCTGCTCTGGAAAGAGATGCGCGAAATCTACTACGGCCGCAATATTCCGGCCGTGTAAGACGCAGGTAAGCAGACAAAGAAGGAAAAGTGATGATTTTTCCTTCTTTATCATGCTGCTTATTTTCCTAAACAGTCGTTTGGGCCAGTATCATCGCCGCTTCCGTGCGGTTTCTGACTCCCAGTTGACGAAACAGGGCGTGAAGGTGATTTTTAACCGTCCCTTCCGCAATCCCAAGTACACGACAAATTTGCTTATTGCTATTTCCCTGAACAACAAGATGCAGAATCTCACGTTGTCGGGGTGATAGTGTGCACAGCGGGGATGGATAATTCTGCATGCGTATTAATTTATGTTCGCGCAGGCAACTATCCGGTAAATATATTCTCCCTTGCCGCACCCATTCAATTGCCTGCAATAACTCTTCCGACTCCATTTTCTTGGTTAAAATCCCTGCCGCACCACATTCCAGAAAATAAATCGGGTTGACATTATCCAACCGTGAAAAATTCATCAACACTAAAATAGTGTCCGCCTGCGATTTTAATTGGGTTAATAACGCTCTTTTTTTCTCTATTTCATAATCCGCATCCAGAATAACAACATCCGTCCTGACTTTTATTAAGCCTTTCCAGACCTCATCTTCGGTATGTGCTGCTGTGATGTGTAATGCGGGCGCAAGTTCCGCCCAACGGCATCGGATGCCATGAATGAACAGCGGCAATTCATCATAAATAAGTATATTCATTGTCGTCCCACTTAAATAATCGTTATCTTGTTAGCGGCACTTAACCCCTTCAAACAAACCTTAAACAACGGTTGCTGCGGGATGAAAAGTAATAACACCAGGAGAAACTTTCAATTGCAGGAGTAATGCCGGTTTAATTTATTAAGCACAGCCCGTCTCATTTCGCCATGTAACTTTCGATACAGACCATTCCATACAGACACAATGATTTCCGAAAACATAACTTTAAGCGCATGGATGCTTTTTTAATCGATATCCATGATTAATGGGCAGACATATTCTGCTCCCCCCAAACATCGAGGAATGAATTATGCCAGATGCAAATGTTGATGCCGGATTTATTGGTTCAGTTATTAGTTCATTGCCGCTAGACAGTATGATTTCCGCGCCATTACAGGCAATGATTAAAGCCCAAACCCAGGCAGCCAAAAGTTATACCGATTTCTTATTAAGCGTCTGTATTAAAGATGGCAAAGCCGTTTCGGTACAGTTTGATTATGAGGAGACCCTCGTCGATGAGAAAGGCGTGACGACCGGTACGCAAACCAAAGTCATGCGTATTCCTCTGCTGGCGGCAGTGGTGCACCCCATCATCTGTATCGAAGAAGGGACCATCGACTTCGAGCTTGAGATCCATCAGAGCGCAGCCAGCAATGAAAGCAGCAGCCAGGAAGGCTCCCTGGAGGGCAAAATCGGCTGGGGTCCATTCTCCGTTAGCGTCAAGGGCAGCGTGAGCCATAAGTCAGAACAGACCCGTTCGACCGATACCCGTGCCAAATACTCCATCCACACCTCCGTTAAACGTCAGCCGATGCCGGAAGCACTTAGCCGCGTGGTCGATTATCTGACCAATGCTGCTACCAAACCGGCACAACGCGCTGGAGATCAACCCGCTGAGCTGCCTGCAACCAACAGTTCAGGTCTGATTACACCAGCACCAGCACCAGCCCCAGCCCCAGCCGCGCCTGCTCAGGGGGGTAACGGCTAACCCGTACAACGCATTCAAACGCATTTATTACCCCTAACAGGTGTCCGGTTAACGGGCACCTGCCTGATGGAGAAAAAATATGCCTGATTCACGTCGATTCTGGTTCAGCCGTAAAACGCCCGGCGATGTAAAGCCTGAAGCCAGTACCGAACCCCCGGCAGATAAACCGATGACGGTATCGTCAGATCCCCCCTCTGCCGCAACTCCGTCTCCTTCTCCTGCCGGGGAGGAGGAGAACGCCGGAAGCAATGACGGAGGCGGCGGCGGGGGCGATGACGGAACGCCGCCCCCCCCTGCCGGCAACAAGGGCAACCACGCGATGGGATTAGATGCCCTGGTACAAGGGCTCCAGCACGCTGCCTTTAGCGCCAACCAGTATATGGCCCATCAGTACGTTGCCGTGCTCTCGCAGCTATTTGAGCAGGCCCCGGACGGCAGCTACAAACCCGACTATGCCGAGCTTCAGCTGGATGACGGGCATCGATTGAACGTACCGCTGGTGACACTTGCTCCACCGCGCAATCTGTCAATGGAGAGAATGAAGATGCGCCTGACCGTTCGCGGTGATGCCACAGAAGCCATCAGCACGCTGACAGGACAGGGAGAGCGGGGTCACTTCCACGTCACGATGGCGCCCCAGCCCCATGAGGGCAAAACGGACAGCCAGAACATTGATATTGAAATTGATTTTGTCGCTCAGGAACCGCCGGAAGCGGTGCTGCGGCTGCTTGATGAATTTATCCACCGTATGACCCCCGTCCCCGTAAAGGAGAATAGCCATGAGTAATGCCTTGAAAACAACCGGCAATGGCGGCATTGCCCTTATCAAACAGTACGAAGGCCTGCGTTTAACCACCTACAAAGACGCAGTCGGTATTCCGACTATCGGTTATGGTCACGTCGAAAACCCGATCCCGCCAGGCGGCACGCGGACCATCACCGCAGAAGCCGCAGAACAGCTCCTTCGTGATGACCTGCAGCGTTTTGAGCACGAGGTTAACAACATGCTGACTGTGGAGGTGACGCAGAACCAGTTCGATGCTCTGGTGAGCTTCGCCTTCAATCTGGGCCCGGCCAATCTGAAGAGTTCAACCCTGTTACGCAAAGTGAACAGCGGAGACGTTAACGGCGCCGCCGACGAATTTCTGAAATGGAACCATGCGGGTGGTCAGGTCCTGGCGGGCCTGACAGCACGTCGTAACGCTGAAAAAACTCTTTTTTTATCCTGATCAATCACGAGGTGTAAAATGACAATTCGAATTCTTTCCTGGCGTGCTGACTCCTTTACGCACGAGGCAGACGACGTGCGAAGTGCGGATAACGATCTTCTGACTCACGCCAAAGAGCGGATGGAGTTTCGTCTGAGCCAGGTTATTGCTGAGCTCGAAGCGGTGCTGGAAACTGACACCGGTAGCTGGGACCATACCTTTGTCACGCTTCCGGAATTTTTCTGGAATACCCGCTGGAGTAATGTGCTCAGTGAAGATGAACTCATGCAACTCGGTGACTTCTACATGGACCATGTCAGCGACTACGTTAACAGGCTGATTGATGCCTTCCCGGCCCGTTCCGGGGATCCCTCTTCTGCCATCACGTTTCTGGCGGGAACATGTGCCATCCTCTACCGCGACGATAAGGAGAGTGAGAAGACGCCCTGCCACGATCCCGTTTTTCACGCTGTGAATTGGCTGCTGTGCGGGCAGAATACCCGTAGCGATAAATCTCTGACGATGTGGCCAAAACGCTACGTTTCCACAATTGATTTCTTTCCTCAGGTGAACGGTCACGCGTTCCCAGGTCATATTTCAGCCCAATTGCCGAATGGTCAAATCATTCATATTGGCAGCAACAGTGAAGTGTCGGCAGAATCAGTGCATGGGATCGTCATCACCGATTACTTCACCAATACTTATGCTGACGATAAGCCATTTAGCATTGATATCTGTCTGGATTATTTTACCCAGAAAGGTGTTCGCCCGGCGGGCTGGGAACAGCGGGTAGCGGAGCTGCGGAGTAAACAAAGTGACATTGATTTCCTGATAGCCTGCGGAATGCCGGCTGGCGATCCGCCGCAAAACCCTGGCGGCGTACAATTCCTTGTACGCAACGATGGTATGCCAGGCGTTTCCCAATGTCAGGCGTGGTCGTTCAGCGCCAGGGGGGCGTCACCCGTTGCGGCGACCAACCCGACCGCTAATTTTGTGAGATTTTTGCTGTAGAGCGATACCAGCGAATTCCCTCCGACACGCTTCGGAGGGAATTTCATTTATTTCTGTTTCATAAACTCCCGGTACGCCGCCACGACCTGCAGAAAGTCCTCCACGCCGCACAGCGACAGGCTCTCTTCGTCGTAGTAGCTCATCCCCTCTTCCATCTCGTCGCCCGAGAATTCCAGCTGGTTGGCCCGCACCATCACCTCTTCGCCATCCATCCACAGCGTGTATTCATGACCCGCACGTTGCCAGGAACGTTCACTGCCTTTTATCGTATTCGCCGCCTGTTCAACTTCATCAAGAAGCGCTAGATTTTCTTTCACTTCTTCGTTAAACCAGTGTCCAACGGCTTCGTGGCCCATCGACATACGCACTTTCACCACCCCGGTGATGTCGCGCAGAAATTCGTAATCCATAGTGTTTTCCTCTGCAAAGCCATTACGGTAATTATCGCAGCAGAGAGGAAGAAAAAAAGCGTGTGAGGTGGGAGGAATGAAAATAAAAAGGTGAGAGCAAGGCCCTGCGGCCTGATGCCCTCACCCCGGCCCTCTCCCATGGGAGAGGGTGCAAACACTAAAAACCGTCTCGTGGAGACGGTTTTGCTTTTATACCGCCGTCTGGAAGATCACCCCGTCAGCTTTCTCGGTGTACTGAGAGAGCTGGTCGAAGTTCAGATAGCGATAGGTATCCACCGCCGTCTTATCAACCTGAGCAACGAAGGTCTGGTACTCTTCCGGCGTTGGCAGTTTGCCAATCAGCGCCGCAACCGCCGCCAGCTCAGCAGACGCCAGGTAGACGTTCGCACCGGTACCTAAACGGTTCGGGAAGTTACGGGTAGAGGTGGAGACCACCGTCGCACCGTCTGCCACGCGCGCCTGGTTACCCATACACAGGGAACAGCCAGGGATTTCGATGCGCGCACCGCTCTTACCAAACACGCTGTAGTAACCCTCTTCAGTCAGCTGCGCCGCATCCATACGGGTTGGTGGCGCTACCCACAGGCGGGTTGGCAGCTGGCCTTTGTGAGTATCCAGCAGTTTACCCGCGGCACGGAAGTGACCGATGTTGGTCATACAGGAACCGATGAACACTTCGTCGATCTTATCGCCCTGCACGTCAGACAGCAGACGCGCATCGTCAGGATCGTTCGGTGCACAGAGAATTGGCTCTTTAATGTCTGCCAGATCGATGTCGATCACCGCCGCATATTCTGCGTCAGCATCGGCTTCCAGCAGCTGCGGATCCGCCAGCCATTTCTCCATCCCCTGAATACGACGCTCCAGCGTACGACGGTCGCCGTAGCCTTCCGCAATCATCCACTTCAGCAGGACGATGTTAGAGTTCAGATACTCAATGATCGGCTCTTTGTTCAGCTTGATGGTACAACCCGCGGCGGAACGCTCTGCAGACGCATCGGTCAGCTCGAATGCCTGCTCAACTTTGAGGTCCGGCAGCCCTTCAATTTCCAGGATGCGGCCAGAGAAGATGTTCTTCTTACCTTTCTTCTCAACGGTCAGCAGGCCCTGTTTGATGGCATACAGCGGGATAGCGTGAACCAGGTCGCGCAGGGTGATACCCGGCTGCATTTTACCTTTGAAGCGCACCAGTACCGATTCCGGCATATCCAGCGGCATCACGCCGGTCGCTGCGGCAAACGCCACCAGACCGGAGCCCGCCGGGAAGGAGATACCAATCGGGAAACGGGTATGGGAGTCACCGCCGGTACCCACGGTATCCGGCAGCAGCATACGGTTCAGCCAGGAGTGGATAACGCCGTCGCCCGGACGCAGGGAGACGCCGCCACGGTTCATGATGAAGTCTGGCAGCGTGTGGTGCGTGGTTACGTCAACCGGCTTCGGATACGCCGCCGTGTGACAGAAGGACTGCATGACCAGATCGGACGAGAAGCCCAGGCACGCCAGGTCTTTCAGCTCGTCACGGGTCATTGGGCCAGTGGTGTCCTGAGAGCCCACAGAGGTCATCTTCGGCTCGCAGTAAGCGCCAGGACGGATACCGGCCACGCCGCACGCGCGGCCAACCATTTTCTGCGCCAGCGAGAAGCCACGATTGCTTTCTGCTACGTCTTTCGCATGACGGAACACGTCTGAGTGCGGCAGACCCAGCGCTTCACGCGCTTTGGTGGTCAGGCCACGACCGATGATCAGCGGGATACGGCCACCGGCACGCACTTCGTCGATCAGTACGTCGGTTTTCAGCTCGAAGCTCGCCAGCAGCTCGTTGGTGTCGTGGTTACGGACTTCACCTTTATACGGGTAAACGTCAATCACGTCGCCCATGTTCAGGTTAGAGACATCCACTTCGATTGGCAGTGCGCCAGCATCTTCCATGGTGTTGAAGAAGATTGGGGCAATCTTACCGCCCAGGCACAGGCCGCCACCGCGTTTGTTCGGCACATGCGGAATATCGTCACCCATAAACCACAGGACGGAGTTGGTGGCGGATTTACGGGAAGAACCGGTACCGACTACGTCACCGACGTAAGCCAGCGGGAACCCTTTTTTCTGCAACGCTTCGATCTGTTTGATCGGGCCGACAACGCCTGGCTGATCCGGCTCAATGCCTTCACGGGCGTTTTTCAGCATCGCCAGAGCGTGCAGCGGGATATCCGGGCGAGACCATGCATCCGGTGCCGGAGAGAGGTCATCGGTGTTGGTTTCACCCGTGACTTTGAATACGGTAACGGTAATTTTTTCAGCCAGCGCAGGACGGTTCAGGAACCATTCGGCATCGGCCCAGGACTGCATCACCTGCTTCGCATAGACGTTGCCTGCTTTGGCTTTTTCTTCCACATCGTAGAAGTTATCGAACATCAGCAGCGTTGAAGAGAGCGCTTTAGCGGCAATCGGTGCCAGCTTGTCGTTATCCAGCGCGTCAATCAGCGGATGAATGTTATAACCACCCTGCATGGTGCCGAGCAGTTCAATGGCTTTTTCAGGAGTAACCAGTGGGGAGGTGGCTTCGCCTTTGGCGATAGCAGCAAGGAATCCGGCTTTTACGTAGGCAGCTTCATCTACGCCAGGCGGTACGCGGTTGATCAGCAGATCTAACAGGAATTCTTCTTCGCCCTTAGGCGGGTTCTTCAGCAGCTCGACGAGCGCGGCCATTTGGGTTGCATCTAACGGTTTGGGTACAATTCCCTCGGCGGCACGTTCTGCTACGTGCTTACGGTATTCTTCTAGCACGACGGTTCTCCTCGCTCTCATTGTCATATGCGGCGGGCGTTCTCTTCACGCTCCTGTGAGACAGCAGTTTGTAGGGTAAATGCCCGATACCGCGTCGGGCAGCATAGCAGGATTTCTGCACAGTGTTAATCCGTTTACAAAAAAGCAACATTAAAAAATTTGCTGAATCGTTAAGCATGGTGTAGAGGGCAGACGGGGGGAATTTTGGCAACTCGCTGCGGTCCGCTCGCAAGAGCGGCCTTCTGAAATCCCAGCGGCTTTTCAGCTATCACATATAATTGTGTAATAAATACTCACACTCTTTATCCGGACGTACCGGCTGTTCCCCAACAAAAGTCAAAACAGTAAAAGGCGAGTGAATAATACTCACGCCAACCGTAACGCCTCACGGCACAGCGCTTGTCTCGTTGGAGTCATTTTATGAAGTTGCCCTTTAAACCACATCTGCTTGTTCTTCTGTGCAGTGCCGGGCTGTTTGCCGCCTCAGGTGTCATGTTTGTCAAAAGTCGGGCGACAGAGCCTGTCGTCCCCGCTCCCGTCGCACAACAACCGGTAACCCCTGCAGCAGCGCAACCCGCCCCTGTCGTCGCCCCAGCCTATACGGCCGCGCAAATCGATCAGTGGGTTGCTCCCATCGCGCTCTATCCGGATGCCCTGCTGTCACAAATTTTAATGGCCTCGACCTATCCGGCCAACGTCATCCAGGCGGCGCAGTGGTCCAAAGACAACCCTAAAATGGAAGGAGACGCCGCTATCCAGGCCGTTGCAAGCCAGCCCTGGGATCCCAGCGTAAAATCGTTGGTCGCGTTTCCTCAACTGATGTCGCTGATGGGTGAAAACCCGCCGTGGGTACAAAATCTGGGGGATGCGTTTCTCGCGCAACCGAAGGATGTCATGGATTCCGTCCAACGCCTGCGCGCGCTGGCTCAAAAGACCGGCGCCTTACAATCGACGCCTCAGCAGACGGTCACCACCGTGACGAAACCTGCCCCGGCGAAATCGGCCACCAGCGAATCGACGACTTCCACCACGCCTGCCCCGACGGTGATCAAAATTGAATCCGCGGATCCGCAGGTCGTTTACGTCCCCACCTATAACCCCAATACCGTTTACGGTACCTGGCCAAACACGGCTTAC
Organism: Enterobacter cloacae subsp. cloacae ATCC 13047; assembly: GCF_000025565.1. Classification (NCBI taxonomy): domain Bacteria; kingdom Pseudomonadati; phylum Pseudomonadota; class Gammaproteobacteria; order Enterobacterales; family Enterobacteriaceae; genus Enterobacter; species Enterobacter cloacae. Next base: position 922,375 of record NC_014121.1, on the reverse strand, counting down.
CCGCCCACCTATCTTCCTCCTTCTCCGGGAGAGCAGTTTACGGATAGTCTGGTCAAAGGCTTAGGCTTCAGCCTGGGTGTGGCGACAACCTACGCCATCTTCAGCAACATCGACTGGGATGATGACGACGACTGGGACCACCATCATGACGATGACTGGAATCACAGCGGCTATAACCGCAACGGTGATAACAATATCAATATTAACGTTGAGAACTTCAACAAAATCAGTGGTCAACGCCTGACGGATGCCAACCGCACCTGGCAGCATAACCCGGCGTATCGGGAAGGTGTGCCCTACCCCACCAGCCAGCTTAATAACCGCTTCCATTCCACTAACACGGTAACGGGGCTCAGTTCTACGCAGCAAAAACCGGTTAACCGCGACAGCCAGCGTCAGGCGGCCCTGAGCCAGATGGAGAAATCGACGGGTAAAACCTTCCCGCAAACCGCGCGTCCGGGAACCAAAGATGCACAGCGCCAGGCTTCAGGCGAACAGCTGAAGCAGATATCCCAGCGCAACAACTACCGTGGCTACGACACCAGACCGCAAACGGCAAAGCGAACCACCTCGCAGCAGCGTGATAATCACCCTGCCGTAACCCAGCGGCAGGAGAAACGGATCGCGCAGCCAGCCCAGCAACGCCATATCCCGCAGCGAACCAGCCAGCCTCGCGCAAATGCGCTGAGCGGTAACGACAGCCGCTCTGCCAACTGGCAAGCCCAGCAGCAACGGGGGGCGCAAAGCAGACAACTGGCTGCCCGTCATCAGCAACCGCGTCAGGCCCCTGCCGGACGTGCTGAACACCGTGAATTCCGTCATCGTTAAGGGAGCCAACATGAAAAAGAATCTTGTCTGTGGAATGGTGTTGTTCATGATGTCCGCCGCTGCGATGGCACAGCAATCCTTCAGCACGCCCGCTCAGGCGACCGATGCGCTGGCGCATGCCATCAGTGAGCAGAATGAAACGGCGATGAACAATCTGCTTGGAGAGAACTGGCGCGATTTTCTGCCGCCAGAAGGGGTCGATCCTGAGGCCGTCGATCGTTTCCTCCGCGACTGGAAGGTGCGGCACAACACGGTTATCGACGGTAATACGGCGCATCTGGTCGTCGGAAATAACGACTGGCAGTTGCCCATCCCGGTTGTCAAAACCGCTGCCGGATGGCAATTCGATATCAAGGAGGGCGCCGAGGAGATCCTGACCCGCGAGATCGGGCGTAACGAGCTTGCCGCCATCGAAGCATTACATGCCTATGTGGATGCCCAGCAGAGCTATTTCGCCATGAATCAAAAATACGCGCAGAAAATTGTCAGCTCTGAAGGGAAAAAAGATGGTCTCTACTGGCCCGTTTCGCCGGGTGAAGCACCCAGCCCGCTGGGGCCGGCCTTCAGCCCCAAAGAGCCCGGTGCAGGCTATCACGGCTATCGGTTCCGTATCCTGCCTGATGAGAAAGGCTTTGCGATGGTGGCATGGCCCGTCAGCTATGGCCAGACAGGCGTCATGAGCTTTGTGATAAACCAGGATGACAAAGTGTACCAGGCCGATCTCGGCAATGACTCTGAGCAGAAAGCCCGGGCGTTAACTACCTATAACCCGGATAAAACCTGGCAGCCTGTGGCTCCCTGAATCCAGCACATAAAAAAAGCGGCCACAGGCCGCTTTTTTTGTCTGAAGAAACTTATTTCTTCTTCGCTTTCGCGTTTGGCAGGTCGGTGATGCTACCTTCAAACACTTCTGCCGCCAGACCTACGGACTCGTGCAGAGTTGGGTGAGCGTGGATGGTCAGCGCGATGTCTTCCGCGTCGCAACCCATTTCGATCGCCAGACCGATTTCACCCAGCAGCTCGCCGCCGTTGGTACCGACAATCGCACCACCGATAACGCGGTGAGTCTCTTTGTCGAAGATCAGTTTGGTCATACCGTCTGCGCAGTCGGAAGCGATAGCACGGCCAGAAGCAGCCCACGGGAAGGTGGCGGTTTCGTAGCTGATGCCTTTCTCTTTCGCTTCTTTCTCGGTCAGACCGACCCATGCCACTTCTGGCTCGGTGTACGCGATAGATGGGATCACTTTCGGATCGAAGTAGTGTTTCATGCCGGCGATAACTTCAGCGGCAACGTGACCTTCGTGAACACCTTTGTGCGCCAGCATTGGCTGACCGACGATATCGCCGATAGCAAAGATGTGCGGCACATTAGTGCGCAGCTGCTTGTCAACGCGGATGAAGCCACGGTCGTCCACTTCCACGCCAGCTTTGCCCGCGTCGAGGTTCTTACCGTTCGGCACACGGCCGATCGCCACCAGCACGGCGTCGTAACGCTGTGGTTCGGATGGCGCTTTTTTACCTTCCATGGAAACGTAAATACCGTCTTCTTTCGCTTCAACGGCAGTCACTTTGGTTTCCAGCATCAGGTTGAATTTCTTGCTGATACGCTTGGTGAAGACTTTAACGATGTCTTTATCCGCAGCCGGGATAACCTGGTCGAACATTTCAACCACGTCAATGTCTGAACCCAGCGCATGGTACACGGTACCCATTTCCAGACCGATGATACCGCCGCCCATAACCAGCAGACGTTTTGGAACGGTTTTCAGTTCCAGGGCATCGGTGGAATCCCACACGCGTGGATCTTCATGTGGAATGAATGGCAGTTCGATTGGACGAGAGCCCGCCGCGATGATCGCGTTGTCGAAGTTGATTACGGTTTTGCCGTTTTCGCCTTCCACTTCAAGGGTGTTCGCGCCGGTGAATTTACCCAGACCGTTAACCACTTTCACTTTACGGCCTTTCGCCATGCCAGCCAGACCACCGGTCAACTGAGTGATAACTTTCTCTTTCCAGGTACGGATTTTATCAATATCGGTTTTCGGCTCGCCGAAGACGATACCGTGTTCAGCCAGCGCTTTGGCTTCTTCGATAACTTTCGCTACGTGCAGCAGCGCTTTAGAAGGGATACAACCTACGTTCAGACAAACACCACCAAGGGTGTTGTAACGTTCTACGATGACGGTTTCCAGACCTAAATCAGCGCAACGGAAGGCTGCAGAGTAACCTGCGGGACCTGCCCCAAGTACCACGACCTGAGTTTTGATTTCAGTACTCATCATGACCTCTTATTGATTTCCGGCGGTCCAGGTACTTGTCGCCCTTCATCCACCGGGACGTTCTATCCGCTCGCAGTTTACAAAATTGTTAACAATTTTGAAACAACAAACGGCTCACGAATTGTCGCTTTCGCCAATAACCTCACAAACCACATGAGATTAACAGAAAAAAGCCGGCCGACTGGCCGGCTTTTCACTTACATCACCAGGCGGCGAATGTCACTCAGCATGTTGTTGATGATGGTGATGAAACGCGCACCATCAGCACCGTCGATCACGCGGTGGTCGAAGGACAGAGAGATTGGCATCATCAGACGCGGCACGAACTCTTTGCCATTCCACACCGGCTCCATCGCGGACTTGGACACACCGAGGATAGCCACTTCCGGCGCGTTAACAATCGGTGCGAAGTGGGTAGTACCCAGGCCGCCGATGCTGGAGATAGTGAAGCAACCGCCCTGCATTTCGCCGGCAGTCAGCTTACCATCACGCGCTTTTTTGGAGATGGTGGTCAGTTCACGGGACAGCTCAGTGATGCTCTTCTTATTCACGTCTTTGAAGACCGGAACAACCAGACCATTTGGCGTATCAACCGCAACACCGATGTTGATGTATTTCTTCAGCGTCAGCTTCTGGCCATCTTCGGACAGGGAGCTGTTGAAGCGTGGCATCTGCTCCAGGGCAGCGGCAACGGCTTTCATGATGAAGACCACTGGGGTGAATTTCACGTCCAGTTTACGCTTCTCAGCTTCGGCGTTCTGCTGTTTACGGAACGCTTCCAGATCGGTGATATCGGTTTTGTCGAAGTGCGTAACGTGCGGGATCATGACCCAGTTACGGCTCAGGTTAGCACCAGAGATTTTCTGGATGCGGCCCAGTTCCACTTCTTCAATTTCACCGAACTTGCTGAAGTCCACTTTCGGCCATGGCAGCATGCCCGGGATACCGCCGCCTGCGGCTGCAGCTGGTGCAGCTTCAGCGCGTTTCACCGCGTCTTTCACATAAGCCTGAACGTCTTCGCGCAGGATACGACCTTTACGGCCAGTCCCTTTCACTTTCGCCAGGTTCACGCCGAATTCGCGCGCCAGGCGACGAATCAGCGGGGTCGCGTGGACGTAAGCGTCGTTTTCAGCGAACTCAGATTTGCTTTCCGCTTTTGCAGCAGGTGCCGCTGGTTTAGCAGCCTGAGCCGGTGCAGCAGCCGGTGCTGGAGCAGCCGCGGCAGCCGGAGCGGCTGCAGGCGCAGCGCCTTCCACTTCGAAGACCATGATCAGAGAGCCGGTAGAGACTTTGTCGCCGGTGCTGATTTTGATCTCTTTAACGGTACCCGCGAACGGCGCAGGCACTTCCATAGAGGCTTTGTCGCCTTCAACGGTGATCAGTGACTGTTCAGCGGCAACTTTGTCGCCCACTTTCACCATCACTTCGGTCACTTCGACTTCGTCACCGCCGATGTCAGGAACGTTAACGTCTTTCACGCCGCCTGCTGCTGGTGCAGCCGCTGGAGCCGGAGCTGCAGCCTGAGCTGGCGCAGCGGCAGGTGCAGCACCCGCCACTTCGAAGATCATGATCAGAGAGCCGGTAGACACTTTGTCACCGGTGTTGATCTTGATCTCTTTAACGGTGCCCGCGAACGGCGCCGGCACTTCCATAGACGCTTTATCGCCTTCTACGGTGATCAGAGACTGCTCAGCTGCAACGGTATCGCCCACTTTCACCAGGATTTCAGTGACTTCAACTTCGTCACCGCCGATGTCAGGCACGTTAACTTCTTTCGCTGCCGCGGCAGCTGCTGGAGCAGCGGCGGCCGGAGCGTCTTTCTTCTCTTCCTGCGCAGGTGCAGCAGCTGCTGCACCGTCGGCGGAATCGAAAATCATGATCAGTTTGCCAGTCTCGGTTTTATCGCCAACAGAGACTTTGATCTCTTTAACGATGCCAGCCTGAGGAGACGGGACTTCCATAGAGGCTTTGTCGCCTTCTACGGTGATCAGCGACTGTTCAGCTTCAACTTTGTCGCCTACTTTGACCAGGATCTCGGTGATTTCAACTTCATCAGCCCCGATGTCCGGTACATTGATTTCGATAGCCATTATTCTTTTACCTCTTACGCCAGACGCGGGTTAACTTTTTCTGCATCGATGTTGAATTTGGTAATTGCGTCCGCAACCACTTTCTTATCGATTTCGCCACGTTTAGCCAGTTCGCCCAGTGCTGCTACAACCACGTAAGAAGCATCAACTTCGAAGTGGTGACGCAGGTTTTCGCGGCTGTCAGAACGACCGAAGCCGTCAGTACCCAGTACGCGATAATCATCAGCTGGAACGTAAGTACGAACCTGCTCAGCGAACAGTTTCATATAGTCAGTAGACGCCACCGCTGGCGCGTCGTTCATCACCTGAGCGATGTACGGAACGCGTGGGGTTTCCATTGGGTGCAGCATGTTCCAGCGCTCACAATCCTGGCCATCACGCGCCAGTTCAGTGAAGGAGGTCACGCTGTACACGTCGGAACCCACACCGTAGTCTTTCGCCAGGATCTGCGCTGCTTCACGAACGTGACGCAGAATAGAACCGGAGCCCAGCAGCTGAACTTTACCTTTGCTACCTTCGATGGTTTCGAGTTTGTAGATACCTTTACGGATACCTTCCTCGGCACCTGCTGGCATTGCCGGCATGTGGTAGTTTTCGTTCAGGGTGGTGATGTAGTAGTAAATGTTCTCTTGCGCTTCGCCGTACATGCGCTGCAGACCATCATGCATGATGACTGCCACTTCGTACGCGTAAGACGGGTCGTAAGAGATACAGTTAGGGATAGTCAGAGACTGAATGTGGCTGTGGCCATCTTCGTGCTGCAGACCTTCACCGTTCAGGGTCGTACGACCGGAAGTACCACCAATCAGGAAGCCGCGAGCCTGCTGGTCGCCTGCCTGCCAGCACAGGTCACCGATACGCTGGAACCCGAACATGGAGTAGTAGATGTAGAACGGGATCATCGGCAGGTTGTTGGTGCTGTAGGAGGTCGCAGCAGCCAGCCAGGATGCGCCTGCGCCCAGCTCGTTGATACCTTCCTGCAGGATCTGACCTTTCTCGTCTTCTTTGTAGTATGCAACCTGCTCACGGTCCTGCGGGGTGTACTGCTGGCCGTTCGGGCTGTAGATACCGATCTGACGGAACAGACCTTCCATACCGAAAGTACGCGCTTCGTCAGCGATGATTGGCACCAGACGATCTTTGATCGACTTGTTCTTCAGCATCACGTTCAGGGCACGAACGAAAGCGATAGTGGTGGAGATCTCTTTGTTCTGCTCTTCCAGCAGCTGAGAGAAGTCTTCCAGCGCTGGCAGTTCCAGTTTCTCGGTGAAGTTAGGTTGACGAGCTGGCAGGTAGCCTTTCAGCGCCTGACGACGTTCGTGCAGGTACTTATACTCTTCAGAACCTTCCGGGAAGGTGATGTAAGACAGGTTTTCTACCTGCTCATCGGTCACTGGCACGTTGAAACGGTCGCGGATATAGCGCACGCCGTCCATGTTCATTTTCTTAACCTGGTGAGCGATGTTTTTACCTTCTGCGGTATCACCCATGCCGTAACCTTTGATGGTGTGGGCCAGGATTACAGTCGCTTTACCTTTGGTTTCGCGCGCTTTTTTCAGTGCAGCGTAGATTTTCTTCGGATCGTGACCACCACGGTTCAGCGCCCAGATCTGCTCGTCAGTCCAGTCTGCAACCAGTGCGGCGGTTTCAGGATATTTGCCGAAGAAGTGCTCACGAACGTAGGCACCGTCTTTGGATTTGAAGGTCTGGTAGTCACCGTCAACGGTTTCGTTCATCAGCTGGATCAGTTTACCGCTGGTGTCTTTACGCAGCAGTTCGTCCCAACGGGAACCCCACATTACTTTGATAACGTTCCAGCCAGCACCTGCGAAGATGCCTTCCAGTTCGTTGATGATCTTACCGTTACCGGTTACCGGACCATCCAGACGCTGCAGGTTACAGTTGATGATGAAGCACAGGTTGTCCAGCTTCTCACGGGTAGCGATGGTGATCGCACCTTTAGATTCTGGCTCATCCATCTCACCGTCGCCCAGGAAGGCGTAAACGGTTTGCTCAGAGGTATCTTTCAGACCACGGTGTTCCAGGTACTTCAGGAATTTCGCCTGATAGATTGCACCAATTGGGCCCAGACCCATGGATACGGTCGGGAACTGCCAGAATTCAGGCATCAGTTTAGGGTGCGGGTAAGAAGACAGGCCTTTACCGTGAACTTCCTGACGGAAGTTGTTCATCTGCTCTTCAGTCAGACGACCTTCCAGGAATGCACGTGCATAGATGCCCGGAGAGATGTGGCCCTGGAAGTACACCAGGTCACCGCCGTCTTTCTCGTTAGCAGCACGGAAGAAGTGGTTGAAGCACACTTCGTAAACGGTCGCAGAGGACTGGAAGGACGCCATGTGGCCACCCAGCTCCAGATCTTTCTTGGACGCACGCAGAACGGTCATGATGGCGTTCCAGCGGATGGCAGAACGGATACGGCGTTCCAGATCCAGATTGCCCGGGTATTCCGGTTCGTCTTCAACGGCAATCGTGTTTACGTAGTTGCTAGCCCCTGCACCTGAAGCAACCTTCACGCCGCCTTTGCGGGCTTCAGAAAGCAGCTGATCAATCAGATACTGAGCGCGCTCAACACCTTCTTCACGGATGACCGATTCGATCGCCTGTAGCCAGTCGCGAGTTTCGATCGGATCCACGTCATTTTGGAGACGTTCTGACATGGGGGTATTCCTTATCTATCTAATACGTTGATTTGTCTGGAACCTGTCCCATTGTATTTTCGTCAGAAAACACAATAAGACAGGTTCTGCGTTTAGTTGCCGCGCTCTAAAAGTACCTGGCGCTTAATCCTTTCGTTGCTGTATGCGGCGTAATGAACGTTCGCGACGCGATTGTTCTCGGCTGCGGTCCAGCAAGATTTCCTCAATGAAAGCCAGATGTCGGTGCGACGCTTCGCGCGCCTGCTCCGGTTCCCCGGCCATTATCGCCTCGAATACTCGGGTGCGATGGTTGCTTACCAGCGGGAGCATGTCCCGACGGGCATACAACAATTCAAAATTTTGACGAACGTTCTGGGCCAGCATCGGCTCCATGCAGCGTAGCAGATGGAGGAGCACAACGTTGTGTGCCGCTTCGGTGACGGCAATCTGATACTGGACGACGGCATTGGACTCGGCGTCTAAGTCGCCGGACTGCTGTGCCCGTTCAATGGCCTGATGCAGTTCGCGGATACGCACGCGATCTTCATCAGTGCTGCGAAGGGCGGCGTAATAGGCCGCGATACCTTCAAGCGCGTGACGGGTCTCAAGCAGATCAAACTGGGATTCTGGGTGGTCAGAGAGAAGTTCTACCAGCGGATCGCTGAAGCTCTGCCACAGGCTGTTTTGAACAAAGGTTCCGCCGCCCTGGCGACGAAGCAGCAAGCCCTTTGCTTCGAGGCGTTGAATCGCCTCACGCAGAGAGGGGCGGGATACGTCGAACTGTTTAGCCAGCTCGCGTTCTGGCGGAAGTTTCTCACCCGGGCGCAGTGTCCCCTCGAGGATTAAAAACTCCAGCTGCTGCTCAATCACATCGGATAGTTTTGGTTGGCGAATTTTGCTGTAGGCCATATTCCCTGTCTTACGCCTTTTTGCCCGGAGTCAATTGGTCTTACCAATTTCAAGTTCGTATCGCTAAAGTAACAAAGTATTCACCTTCTGTCCATATTGGTTTTGATTGAAATCAGTAAACCCTGCACATTTTAACAACCTTACAGAAATAACGTTTCAGAAATGTAACTTTGCACAAATGAGTTGATTACTACCAAAGAGGGAGTTTTAACCATAATGAAACGAGGGTTTTTGCAATCTGAAGCGATTCAACAACGCAAAAAATGAAAATTCGCCCACTTTTAAGGCATTTCTATTCTATAGGTTGGGGTAGTAAGAATTAACGGTGCGATTTACAAATGCTTTCTTTTTATTCAACTCGTCATCAGCCCTTCATAAAGCAGGTGCATTCACAGGCGCTTACCACTATTCTTGCGCTTACGGAAGACATCTCCGCTTTTTTCGGTCTTATTAACCGTAAAGAAATAAATACAGAAAACGGATATTCATAATTACACACGCACAGCGTGAACATAACAACCACACACGAGGTTTCAAATGGAAGCTCAACAGCACGGCGATCAGCTAAAGCGCGGCCTTAAAAACCGCCATATACAGCTCATCGCATTGGGTGGTGCTATCGGCACAGGTCTGTTTCTGGGAAGCGCATCCGTCATCCAGTCCGCCGGTCCAGGCATTATTTTGGGTTACGCTATCGCAGGTTTTATTGCGTTTCTGATCATGCGCCAGTTAGGTGAAATGGTCGTTGAAGAGCCGGTTGCAGGCTCGTTCAGTCACTTTGCCTACAAATACTGGGGCAGTTTTGCCGGTTTCGCTTCCGGCTGGAACTACTGGGTGCTTTACGTTCTGGTGGCCATGGCAGAACTGACCGCCGTGGGGAAATACATTCAGTTCTGGTATCCCGAGATCCCAACCTGGGTTTCTGCGGCAGCGTTCTTCGTCATTATCAACGCCATCAACCTGACCAACGTAAAAGTGTTCGGTGAGATGGAGTTCTGGTTTGCCATCATCAAAGTCATTGCCGTGGTGGCGATGATTATCTTTGGCGGCTGGCTGCTGTTCAGCGGCAACGGTGGCCCACAGGCCACGGTGCGTAACCTCTGGGAGCAAGGTGGATTCCTGCCTCACGGGATGACCGGTCTGGTGATGATGATGGCCATTATTATGTTTTCCTTCGGGGGGCTGGAGCTGGTGGGGATCACCGCCGCTGAAGCCGACAACCCGGAGCAAAGCATCCCGAAAGCGACGAATCAGGTTATCTACCGAATTCTGATCTTCTATGTGGGTTCACTGGCCGTTCTACTCTCGCTGCTGCCGTGGACACGCGTCACGGCCGACACCAGCCCGTTCGTCCTTATCTTCCACGAACTGGGCGATACCTTCGTGGCGAATGCGCTCAATATCGTCGTGCTGACGGCGGCGCTTTCCGTTTACAACAGCTGCGTGTACTGCAACAGCCGCATGCTGTTCGGCCTTGCGCAGCAGGGTAACGCACCAAAAGCCCTGCTGAACGTCGATAAGCGCGGCGTGCCGGTCAATACCATCATTGTTTCGGCTATCGTGACGGCGCTTTGCGTGCTGATTAACTACATGGCCCCCGAATCGGCGTTTGGCCTGCTGATGGCCCTGGTGGTCTCGGCTCTGGTGATTAACTGGGCGATGATCAGCCTGGCGCACATCAAGTTCCGCCGCGCTAAACAGCAGCAGGGCGTAACCACCCGCTTCCCTGCCCTGCTCTATCCGCTGGGTAACTGGGTTTGCCTGCTGTTTATGGCGGGCGTGCTGGTGATTATGCTACTCACCCCAGGCATGGCGATTTCCGTTTACCTGATCCCGGTCTGGATTGCGATCCTCGGCGTGGGGTATCTGGTAAAACAGAAAAACGGTAAAACCGTAAAAGCACATTAATAGCCCCTCAGCTCAGCACTCGTTTCGCGGGTGCTGAGCGTTTGTTACCTTCCTCACAAATTCACCTCGTCAGCCGCTTTATCCATATCACCGCCCTGATACTGCAACGCATATATCGATTAGCCAGCAAATAATTCTCTCCATACCGTCACCCGGAGAGCAGTCAATGGATAACAATAAACTGTCAGTAAAAGAGAAGATCGGCTATGGGATGGGCGATGCAGGATGCAACATCATCTTCGGCGCCATCATGTTGTTTGTTAATTATTTTTATACCGATATTTTTGGGCTGGCACCTGCGCTGGTCGGCGTGTTGCTGCTGTCTGTGCGCGTCATTGATGCCGTTACGGACCCGATCATGGGGGCCATCGCGGACCGTACCCGCAGTAAATATGGGCGGTTTCGTCCATGGCTTTTGTGGATTGCGTTCCCCTATGCGCTATTCAGTATCCTGATGTTCACCACGCCAGACTGGAGCTATAACAGCAAAGTTATCTATGCCTTTGTGACCTACTTCCTGCTCTCGTTAACCTATACGGCCATCAACATTCCCTACTGCTCGTTGGGCGGCGTGATCACCAATGACCCAAAAGAGCGCGTGGCCTGCCAGTCCTATCGCTTTGTGATGGTGGGTATTGCCACGCTTTTACTGTCGCTCACGCTCCTGCCGATGGCGGACTGGTTTGGTGGCGATAACAAAGCCAAAGGCTACCAGATGGCGATGACCGTGCTGGCGCTGATTGGTACCTGTATGTTCCTGTTCTGCTTCGCCACCGTGCGCGAGCGCGTACGTCCGGCGGTGCAGACCCATGATGAGCTGAAAAACGATCTGAAGGACGTATGGAAAAACGACCAGTGGGTACGCATTCTGCTGCTGACGCTCTGCAACGTCTGCCCGGGCTTTATCCGCATGGCGGCCACCATGTATTACGTCACCTGGGTAATGGGCCAGAGCACTCACTTTGCCACCCTGTTTATCAGCCTGGGCGTGGTGGGGATGATGCTCGGCAGTATGCTGGCGAAAGTGCTGACCGACCGCTGGTGTAAACTGAAAGTGTTCTTCTGGACCAACATCGTGCTGGCGCTTTTCTCCTGTGTGTTCTATTTCTTCGACCCGAAAGCGACCGTCACCATCGTGGTGCTCTACTTCCTGCTTAACATTCTTCACCAGATCCCATCTCCGCTGCACTGGTCGCTAATGGCCGATGTGGACGACTATGGCGAGTGGAAAACCGGTAAACGCATCACCGGGATCAGCTTCTCGGGCAATATCTTCTTCCTCAAGCTGGGGCTGGCGATTGCTGGCGCGATGGTGGGCTTCCTGCTCTCCTGGTATGGCTACGACGCCGGTGCGAAAGCGCAAAGTGCAGAGGCCATTAACGGAATCGTTCTGCTGTTTACCGTGATCCCGGGCGTGGGGTATTTGATCACTGCGGGCGTAGTGCGACTGCTGAAAGTGGATCGGGAAACCATGAAACAGATCCAGCTCGACCTGGAGAAACGCCGCACCAACTACAGCGAACTGAACGCCTGGCAGGAAACGAGAGCCGAAACAAAAGAAGGAACGCCGCATGAATAACTGGCCTAACCCGTTTATAGAACAACGCGCTGACCCGTACATTCTGCGTCATGAAGGGCAATATTATTTTATCGCCTCCGTGCCGCAATACGACAGGCTGGCGATCCGCCGGGCAGCGTCGCTGGAAGGTTTGCGCAGTGCCGACGAGGTGGTCGTATGGCGCAAACCGGAGACCGGCCCAATGAGCCAGCTTATCTGGGCACCGGAACTGCATCATATCGACGGTAAGTGGTACATCTATTTTGCCGCCGCGCACACCCAGGCGCTGGATGGTCTGGGCATGTTCCAGCACCGCATGTTTGTGCTGGAGTGTGCCGACCGCGACCCGCTAACCGGCACGTGGACTGAAAAAGGCCAGGTAAAAACGCCCTTCGACACCTTTGCGCTGGACGCGACCACGTTCGTGCATCAGGGGAAACGCTGGTATCTGTGGGCGCAAAAAGCCCCGGATATCTCCGGCAACTCCAATCTCTATTTATGTGAAATGGAGAACCCGTGGACGCTGAAAGGCGAGCCGGTGATGCTCAGTAAACCGGAATATGACTGGGAGTGCCGCGGCTTCTGGGTCAACGAAGGCCCGGCGGTGCTGTTCCACGGCGACAAGTTGTTTATCAGCTATTCCGCCAGCGCGACCGACGAGAACTACTGCATGGGGCTGCTGTGGACAGAGATCAATGCCGATCCGCAAAATCCTGCGAACTGGCACAAGGCCTCGCGCCCGGTCTTCGTCACCAGCTACGAAAACCGCCAGTATGGGCCAGGCCATAACAGCTTTACACAAACGCCGGAAGGAGAAGATGTGCTGGTGTATCACGCGCGAAATTACACCGAAATTGAAGGCGATCCGCTTTATGACCCCAATCGTCATACCCGCCTGAAGCTCGTCCGCTGGCACGAAAACGGGATGCCTGATTTTGGCATCCCGCCTGCAGATACACCGTAACCGCTACGGCACGCGGGTTCAGACCAGCGTGCCGTAAATGGTTAGCAACGCTACGATAACGACCACCACAAACGACGTTTTCTTCGCCATCGAGACCGCCGCTTTCGGCGTTTCTATCTTGTCGGTATGCGGCTCACGCGCCAGAGAGAACTGCGCCAGGCGTGTCAGCACCTGGTACTGCGAGGTATGACGGTCGCCAAGCGACGCGAACCACGCCGGGAGCGCTTTTTCGCCGTGGCCAATAAGCGCGTAGACCACACCCACCAGACGAACCGGAAGCCAGTCGAGCACGTGCAGGATCGCATCAATGCCGGAGAGCAAACGTTCATGCGGGGTGAGATAGCGGGCAAGCCAGGTCTGCCAGGCGCGCAGGAACGCATATCCCATCAGCAGTACCGGCCCCCACGGGCCCCCCACCACAAACCAGAACAGCGGCGCCAGGTAGTAGCGGAAGTTAATCCACAGCAGCGCGTTTTGCAGTTCACGCAGGAACTCGCGTTCATCGCAATCCGGCGGCACGCCGTGGATCATCGTCAGCTCGGTGGCCATGGCGCTACGTGCATGCGCATCATCACGGGAAGCGGCTTTCAGATAAGCGTGATAGTGCATACGCACCTTGCCTGCGCCAATACACAGCACGCCGAGCAGGATCCACACCACCAGTAGCGGCACGTTGAAAAAGAGGCCGTATAACGAGCGCAGCAGCAAGAACGTAATCACCATCACGCCCGCGGTCATCAGCAGCGTACGCAGCATGGAAAAATGGTTAATCCGGCGGAAAAGCACCTCCAGCCGGTGATCCAGATGCCAGTGCTCACCGAGTTTGAACAAGCGTTCTGCGATGATGACCAGCAGCATGGTAAACAACGTCATGTTATCTCCTTATTCTGACGACGCGGTAAGCATGGCGCGAAACCGGGGCCAGTCAAATGCAGGGCCAGGATCGGTTTTTCGCGCCGGGGCGATATCACAGTGTCCCGTCATGTTCTCTGCAATCGCAGGGTAAAGCCTGATGAGCGTTTGGGTGATATCCGCCAACCGCTGGTACTGTGCATCGGTATAAGGGGTGGTGTCCGTGCCTTCCAGTTCAATCCCAATAGAGAAGTCATTGCAACGCTCGCGCCCCTGATACATCGAGACACCCGCATGCCAGGCGCGCTTATCAAAAGGAACATACTGAACCACTTCGCCATCGCGACGGATCAGGCAGTGCACCGATACGCGCAGATGCGCAATCTCAGCAAAGAAAGGATGGGCATCGGGATCTATCGTTCCCGTGAATAACGCATCGATCCACGGACCGCCAAACTCACCCGGCGGGAGACTAATGTTATGAACCACCAGCAGTGTGGGCTTTTCATCCTCCGGGCGGCCATCGTGGTGCGGCGAGGGTACACGCCGCGCATCCACCAGCCATCCGTCTTCTAACAACATGCTGGAACTCCTTATGTATGGTGCTGTTACTCGGTTCAGAGTAGCATGTTTCAATATTATGATTCGTTACCAATTTGGAGTTTTATCATGCCGCCTCGCCGCTACAACCCCGACCACCGACGTGAAGCGCTTCTGGAACGTATTAATATGGATATTCCGGCAAGCGTTGCCCATGCTTTGAAAGAAGATCTGGGCGGTGACGTCAGCGCGGACAACGATATTACCGCACAATTATTGCCGAAAGAGACACGCTCACACGCCGTGATCATCACCCGTGAAGATGGCGTGTTTTGCGGCAAGCGCTGGGTTGAAGAGGTCTTTACTCAACTGGCTGGCGATGAGGTGCAAATCACCTGGCATGTTGAAGACGGTGACGCCATTACCGCAAACCAGCCGCTGTTTGAGCTTGAAGGCCCGTCCCGCGTGCTGCTGACCGGTGAACGTACCGCGCTTAACTTTGTGCAGACTCTGTCAGGAGTGGCAAGCGAAGTGCGTCGTTACGTTGACCTGCTGGCCGGTACCCATACGCAACTGCTGGACACCCGTAAAACGCTGCCGGGTCTGCGCACGGCATTAAAGTACGCGGTGCTTTGTGGCGGGGGAGCCAACCACCGTCTGGGGTTGTCCGACGCCTTCCTGATTAAAGAGAACCACATTATTGCCTCTGGCTCCGTGCGTCAGGCGGTGGAGAAAGCCTTCTGGCTGCACCCGGATGTGCCGGTTGAAGTGGAAGTTGAAAACCTCGAAGAGCTGGAGCAGGCCATCAAGGCCGGTGCCGATATCATCATGCTCGATAACTTTGAAACAGCACAGATGCGCGAGGCGGTGAAGCTCACCAACGGCCAGGCACAGCTCGAAGTTTCAGGGAACGTCACCTTCGAAACGATTCGTGAATTCGCCGAAACCGGCGTGGACTACATTTCTGTCGGGGCGCTGACCAAGCACGTTCGCGCCCTCGATCTCTCCATGCGCTTTAAATAACGTCGTTCCCCCTCTCTGCCTGGAGAGGGGAAATTTCAGCCCTCCTCGCAATCTCTCTGTTCTTCTCTGCAAGTAAGTACAAATTCCCTGAACGCCGCTTCACGTTCCATTTTTTGCCCCTCGTCTGCTTTTTTCCCCGCTGTCAGAGTAGCGCCACTTAACCCTGAGGAGCAGATATGAACAGACAGCAAGGCTTCACGCTCATTGAGCTGATGGTGGTAATCGGCATTATTGCCATCCTGAGCGCCATTGGTATTCCCGCCTACCAGAACTACCTGCGAAAAGCGGCCCTGACCGACATGCTGCAAACGTTCGTGCCCTATCGCACGGCGATTGAGCTTTGTGCCCTGGAACATGGCGGCGTGACGAGCTGCGACGGCGGCAGTAACGGTATCCCTTCTCCAACGACAACACGCTATGTCTCGGGAATGAGCGTGACGCAGGGCGTCGTGTCGTTAACCGGGCAGGAGAGCCTTAACGGACTTGAGGTGGTGGTGACGCCGCAATGGAGTAGTGGCAACGGTATGACGGGCTGGAAACGTAGCTGCAATATCAGCAACGACGGTACGCTCAAAGAGGCCTGCGAAGACGTTTTCCGTTTCGACAGTAACTGACAGGAGCGGACAATGAATTCAGATCAACTCGTCACCCTGTGCCAGCGCCACCATGCTTTGCTGCTGACCAGCGACGCCGACATGATTAGCATCGCCGTCGTGGGAAATCCCGCCGCTGAAATGATGGAAGCGCTGCGTTTCGCCACGCAAAAACGTATTGATATTGAATGCTGGACAGCGGAGCGCATGGAAAAACACCGGCAGTTAACCGCGCAATCACACCTCCCGGTTGTTTTAACGCCGCATAACACGGTGGATATTCTCAACCACACCCTGCAGCAGGCGATCAACCAGCGCGCTTCTGACATTCATATCGAACCGATGGGGGATATCTGTCAGGTCCGCTTGCGTGTTGACGGTGTGCTTTGCCCGCTGCCACCGCTTTCTGCAGCGGTGGCAAATACCCTCACCGCTCGCTTAAAAGTGCTGGGCCAACTGGATATTGCGGAGCGCCGTTTACCGCAGGATGGTCAATTTACGATTGAACTGGCAAGCGAGCCGGTCTCTTTTCGCATCGCCACGCTTCCCTGCAGCGGCGGAGAGAAAATTGTGCTGCGCCTGCTGCATCAGGTTCATCAGGCGCTGGAACCCGAAAAACTGGGAATGAGTGCGAAACAGCTGGCCCGCTTTAACGAGATCCTCCATCAACCGCAGGGGCTGATTTTGGTCACGGGCCCCACTGGCAGCGGAAAAACGGTCACGCTCTATAGCGCATTGCAGGCGCGTAATACCCCTGACGTTAACATCTGCAGCGTGGAAGATCCGATCGAGATCCCGCTTGCGGGGCTGAACCAAACGCAGATTAATCCCCGTGCGGGCTTAACCTTTCAGAGCGTTCTGCGGGCGCTCCTGCGTCAGGATCCGGACATCATTATGGTAGGCGAAATCCGCGATAGTGAAACGGCAGAGATTGCCATTAACGCCGCACAGACCGGGCATCTGGTGCTGTCGACGCTGCACACCAACTCCACGACGGAAACCGTCATTCGCCTGCAGCAGATGGGGGTTGCACGCTGGATGATCTCCTCTGCACTCTCGCTGGTGATTGCCCAGCGGCTGGTGCGTCGTCTGTGTCCTCACTGTCGGCAGGAAGCCAACAGCCGCGCAGAATTACCGCGCACCGTATGGCCCCGGCCGCTTCCTCGCTGGCAACCTGGCGGCTGCGATCGCTGCTATCACGGCTTTTATGGCCGCGTCGCCATTTTTGAAGTCCTCGCCATCGACACCACGCTCCGGCAGGCCATCGCCAGTGGTGCCTCGATAGAGGTCATCGAAGCCAGCGCCCGTCAGGCGGGAATGACATCGTTATTTGAGCAGGGTTGTCTGGCCGTAGAGCAAGGTCTGACCACGCTCGAAGAGTTGCTGCGCGTGCTGGGAATGCCCAATGAGTATTAATCATCTCTGGCGCTGGCGGGCGCTATCCAGTGAAGGCGAATCTCTGTGTGGGGTGCTGTGGGCGGCAGATCGCGAAACGGCCTTCGTCAGGCTGATGCGTAAAGAGTTACATCCACTTTCGCTCACCCGATGCTCGCTGACGCACCGCTGGCGACCCCAGCATTGCTATGAGATGTTTCGCCAGCTTGCCACGCTGTTGCAGGCTGGCCTGACGTTATCGCAAAGTCTGCAAATGCTGGCCGAGCAGCATCCTGTCAAACACTGGCAGGCGCTGCTGGAAAACATGAATGATGATCTGAGCGAGGGATGCGCCTTTTCCGAGGCGCTGAAGCGATGGCCTGCGGTATTTAGCCCGCTGTATGTCTCGATGGTAAAAACAGGGGAGCTAACGGGGAAGCTGGAAACGTGCTGCCGCCAGCTCGCTCAGCAGCAACAATCCCAGCAGCAACTCACGGCTAAAGTGAAGAAGGCGTTGCGCTATCCGACGATCATCCTGGCGCTGGCCATTCTTGTCGTTCTGGCCATGGTCACTCTGGTCTTGCCGGAGTTCGCGGCCATCTACAAAACGTTTAATACTCCCCTGCCGCTGCTGACACAGATGGTCATGGGCCTGTCGGCGTTTATCCAGACATACTCCATCGCCCTGTTCGTGCTGTTGCTTATTCCCGTGGCCATCGCCTGGGCGCTGCGACGGGATCCGCGCTGGCAACGTATCCTGATGCATATTCCCGTGACGGGAAGGCTGGCAAGAGGGCAAAAACTGGGGCAGATCTTTACCGTACTGTCACTCACCCAGCAGGCGGGCATCCCCTTTTTACAGGGATTACAGAGCGCAGAAGAAACTGTTGATAGCCGGTACTGGCAAGGTATATTGCGCAGCGTTCGTGGGGACATTGAACAAGGCTTTACCGTCTGGTCTTCATTTCAGAAAGCGGCCGTCTTTACCCCGCTGTGCATTCAACTCATACGCACCGGGGAGGTATCTGGGTCACTCGACATTATGCTGGAAAACCTTGCCCGCCATCATACGGAGCAAACCTTTCAACTGGCAGATAATCTGGCCGCGCTTCTGGAGCCAGTGCTGCTGATTGTGACAGGGGTGATTATCGGTACGCTGGTGGTGGCGATGTATCTGCCCATTTTCCATCTCGGGGATGCAATGAGCGCGGGATAACGCTGGCGTACGGACATACGCCAGCAGAAACATTACAGGCTATTGAAAACGCGGTTTTCCTGCTCCTGAACGCGGATAAACGTCGTACGTTTTGTCAGCTCTTTCAGACGGGATGCCCCAACGTAGGTACATGCGGAACGCAGGCCGCCCAGGATGTCACGAGCCGTGTTTTCGACCGGGCCACGCAGGGGCAGCTTCACGGTTTTGCCTTCCGCAGCACGGTATTTTGCCACGCCACCTACGTGACGAGTCATTGCTGATTCTGAGCTCATGCCGTAGAACAGCATGAACTTCTCGCCGTTCTCTTCAACCACGGTACCGCCGCTCTCTTCATGACCCGCCAGCATGCCGCCAAGCATCACGAAATCCGCGCCGCCGCCAAAGGCTTTCGCGACATCACCCGGCATGGTGCAACCGCCGTCGCTGATGATCTGGCCGCCCAGACCGTGCGCGGCATCAGCACACTCAATCACCGCAGAAAGTTGCGGGTAACCCACACCGGTCTTCACACGCGTGGTACACACGGAACCCGGGCCAATGCCCACTTTTACGATGTCTGCACCGGAAAGGATCAGCTCTTCACACATTTCACCGGTTACCACGTTGCCCGCGATAATGGTTTTGGTGGGCCAAGCCTCACGCGCCTTGCTGACAAACTGCACGAAGTGCTCGGAGTAACCATTTGCCACATCAATACAGACAAAATTGAGCGCCGGGTTAGCGTTAAGAATCTGTTTGGTCTTCTCGAAATCGGCATCGGAGGTACCGGTGGAAACCATGACATGCTTCACCACATCGTCCGATGCAGAGGCGATAAAGGTATTCCACTCTTCCGGGCTGTAGTGCTTATGCACAGCGGTAAGGATATCGAATTTCGCCAGCGCGGTCGCCATCTCGAAGGTTCCCACCGTATCCATATTGGCTGCGATGATCGGCACGCCAGACCAGGTTTGACCGGAATGTTTAAAGGTGAATTGACGTTCGAGTTCAACGTCTGAGCGACTTTTCAGTGTAGAGCGTTTAGGGCGGATAAGAACGTCTTTGAAACCTAACTTCAGATCTTCTTCGATACGCATGTGCGGATTCCTGGGGTTAGAGGCAAATATGTTAAAAGCACAACTCCAGTGACGTTATCATACGCACTAATACCTGCTCCGCAAGACTGCGAAATTCTCTTTTTTTACGCTACAATCCTATAAATTTACCTGGTAAAAAGCCGGTAAAGAGAGCCAAACAGTGGCTGGCGCACGTTTGAATTTTAACCAACTGATTTTAATAATGAATAATTCCCAGGATTTGATTTAATGGGGTATATCGTCGCATTAACCGGCGGCATCGGCAGCGGGAAAAGTACCGTTGCGGACGCATTTTCTCGTCTGGGTATCACCATAATCGATGCCGATATCATTGCCCGTCAGGTGGTAGAGCCAGATACACCCGCACTAAACGCCATTAAGGCACATTTTGGTCAGGCAATTATCAACGCGGATGGCACGCTAAATCGCCGCAAGCTTCGTGAGTGCATTTTTTCTGATTCTTCAGAAAAGGCCTGGCTTAATGCTCTGCTCCACCCCATTATCCACCAGGAAACCCAGCGTCAGATTGACGCAGCCCGCTCGCCGTATGTTCTGTGGGTGGTTCCGCTGCTGGTAGAGAATCAACTGCACAATAAAGCGGACCGGGTACTGGTCATTGATGTCTCACCCGAAACGCAAATCCAGCGCACCGTGGCGCGCGACCATGTCTCGCGCGAACAGGCTGAACAAATTCTTGCCGCTCAGGCCACGCGCGCTCAGCGCCTTGCCGTTGCGGATGATGTTATTGATAATAACGGCGCACCAGATGCCATTGCATCGGATGTTGCCCGCCTGCACGCGCAGTATCTGACGTATGCCGCGCAGGCCGTTGCACAGGAAAAACCATAATGTCGACCCACATCCTTTTTGAGCATCCGCTCAACGAAAAAATGCGTACCTGGCTGCGTATCGAATTTCTGATTCAACAACTCTCACAACATTTGCCCATCAACGATCATGCGACGGCGCTGCACTTCTTCCGCAATGTGGGCGATCTTCTGGATGTAATTGAACGAGGCGACGTTCGCACCGAGCTACTGAAAGAGCTGGAGCGCCAGCAGCGTAAATTACAGGCCTGGGCCGAAGTACCGGGCGTTGACCAGAGCCGCATTGATTCACTCCGTCAACAGCTTAAAAACAGCAGCAGTACGCTGATGGCCGCTCCCCGCGTTGGGCAGTTTTTGCGTGAAGACCGCTTAATCGGGCTGGTGCGCCAGCGCCTGAGTATCCCGGGCGGCTGCTGCAGCTTTGACCTGCCGACACTGCATATGTGGTTGCATATGCCGCAGGTCCAGCGTGATGCACAGGTGAAAAGCTGGCTGGACAGCCTGGAGCCGATGCATCAGACGTTATCCCTGATCCTCGATCTCATCCGTAACTCGGCGCCATTCCGCAAGCAAACCAGCCTGAACGGTTTCTACCAGGACAACGGTGATGATGCGGATCTGCTGCGTCTTAACCTCTCTTTAGGTGAACAGCTTTACCCGCAAATCTCCGGGCATAAGAGTCGTTTTGCGATTCGCTTTATGCCGCTGGATAGTGAAAATGGCACCGTGCCGGAACGCCTCGATTTTGAACTGGCCTGTTGTTAAGGAGTGCCTATGTCTGATGTAACCACCGTAAACTGCCCAACCTGTGGCAAAACTGTTGTCTGGGGAGAGGTGAGTCCGTTTCGCCCATTCTGCTGTAAGCGCTGTCAGTTAATTGACCTGGGCGAATGGGCGGCGGAAGAGAAACGCATTCCAAGTGAAGGCGACCTCTCAGACAGCGATGACTGGAGCGAGAACCAGCAGTAGAGTTCAAAGCCTGCTGGCGCTTCGCTTAGCAGGCCTACAGGTTGCCCGTTAGCCGGGATATGACGGGTGCATTTGCCGGAGGAAATTTTTCGGCATCACTCGCGTGAAGCGAAACCCAGCCACCCGGTTGCCCCTCTTTCCCCCAGGGTTCCCCCTCCCAGCTTTCCACAAGCCAGAACCACAGCGTGATGTGACGATCCGGAAACTGGTATTCCAGCTTATCAAACAGCGTTGCGCCAATCGGAGTAATGCCGACCTCTTCCTGAAGCTCACGCACCAGCGCCTGCTCCGGCGTCTCACCGGACTCGATTTTCCCGCCGGGAAACTCCCACTTGTTTGCCATGTGGGCATCAGCGGCACGTTGCGTAATGAAGATTTGGTTTTGCGGGTTGCGAATAATCCCGACAGCAATTTGCAGTATTTTCATATTGTCACTTCCATAAAAAAGGCGCAGATTTCTGCGCCTTTTCGTTTTTTATGAACTTAGCTCAGACGGCCGTGGCACGCCTTATATTTTTTACCGGAACCACATGGGCACGGATCGTTACGCCCCACTTTGCGATCGCCAGTTTGCGCGGCGATCGCCGCAGCGGCTTCGCTATCGTCAGTCTGGTGGCTGAGCTGCTGCATCTGTGCCAGACGCTCGGCTTCCTCACGACGCTGTTGCTCCATCGCTTCCACTTCTTCCGGCATACGCACCTGCACTTTGCTCAGGGTGCTGATAACTTCATATTTCAGCGACTCCAGCATGGAGGCAAACATCGAGAAGGATTCGCGCTTGTACTCCTGCTTAGGATCTTTCTGCGCATAGCCACGCAGGTGGATCCCCTGACGCAGGTAGTCCATCGCCGCCAGGTGCTCTTTCCACAGTGAGTCCAGCGTCTGCAGCATCACCCCTTTTTCGAAGTGACGCATCATCTCAGCGCCAACAACCTCTTCCTTACGCTTGTATACCTCCAGCGCGGTTTCGTAGATACGCTCGCGCAGGGTCTCTTCGTGCAGCTCAGGCTCTTTATCCAGCCACTCTTTGATTGGCAGGTCGAGGTCGAAGTCGTTTTTCAGGCGCTCCTGAAGGCCTTCGATATCCCACATCTCTTCCAGAGACTGAGGCGGAATGTGCGCATCGATAGTCGCTTTGAACACATCTTCACGAATGCTGTTGATGGTTTCGCTCACGTCGGATACGTCCAGCAGTTCGTTACGCTGGGTATAGATAGCACGACGCTGATCGTTGGCGACGTCGTCATATTCCAGCAGCTGCTTACGAATATCGAAGTTGCGGCTTTCCACTTTACGCTGCGCGTTGGCAATCGCTTTGGTCACCCATGGGTGCTCAATGGCTTCACCAGGTTTCATCCCCAGCTTACGCATCATGCCGGAAACACGGTCAGAGGCGAAGATACGCATCAGCGCATCTTCCATCGACAGGTAGAAGCGGGAAGAACCGGCATCACCCTGACGACCTGCACGACCACGCAGCTGGTTATCGATACGACGTGATTCGTGACGCTCGGTACCAATGATGTGCAGACCACCAGATGCCAGAACCGCGTCATGACGCACCTGCCAGTCGGCTTTGATCTGCGCAATCTGTTCCGGCGTTGGGTTTTCCAGCTCAGCCACTTCGGCCTGCCAGCTACCGCCCAGCATAATATCGGTACCACGACCCGCCATGTTGGTGGCGATGGTCACAGCCGCCGGATAACCCGCCTGCGCAACGATATCTGCTTCTTTGGCGTGGAATTTGGCGTTCAGTACGTTGTGCTTGATACCCGCTTTGGTCAGCTCATTAGACACCACTTCGGATTTCTCGATGGAGATGGTCCCCACCAGAACCGGCTGGCCTTTAGCTGTACGCTCGCGAATATCTTCGATGATTGCCTGAATTTTTTCCGCTTCGGTCATGTAGACCAGGTCCGGCATGTCCTTACGGATCATTGGACGGTTGGTTGGAACGACAACGGTATCCAGTTTGTAGATGGAGCTGAATTCAAACGCTTCGGTATCTGCTGTACCGGTCATCCCTGCAAGCTTCTCGTACAGACGGAAGTAGTTCTGGAAGGTAATAGACGCCAGCGTCTGGTTTTCGTTTTGAATATCCACGCCTTCTTTGGCTTCAACGGCCTGGTGCAGACCGTCAGACCAGCGACGACCCTGCATGGTACGGCCAGTGTGCTCATCAACGATGATGACTTCGCCGTCTTTGACGATGTAGTCGACGTCGCGAGTGAACAGCGCATGGGCGCGCAGTGCGGCAGTCACGTGGTGCATCAGCATGATATTGCTCGGGGAGTAAAGAGACTCGCCCTCTTCCATGATGCCTTCAGCCACTAACAGCTCTTCAATTTTAACCAGACCACGTTCAGTCAGGTTGACCTGGCGCGCTTTTTCATCAACGGAGAAGTGGCCTTCACCCTGGAAGGTATCGGAGTCTTCTTTCTCCTGACGCAGCAGGTGCGGAATGATTTTGTCGACTTTACGGTACATATCAGAGCTGTCTTCGGCCGGGCCGGAGATGATCAGCGGGGTACGCGCTTCATCGATCAGAATGGAGTCCACCTCATCCACCAGCGCATAGTGCAATTTACGCTGCACACGTTCTTCAGGACTGAACGCCATGTTGTCACGCAGGTAGTCGAAGCCGTATTCGTTGTTGGTACCGTAGGTGATATCGGCGTTATACGCTTCGCGCTTGGCTGGCGCAGGGAGACCGGACATGTTGATGCCGACGGTCATCCCCAGGAATTCGAACAATGGACGGTTATTTTCGGCGTCACGCTGTGCCAGATAGTCGTTGACGGTCACGACGTGCACGCCTTTGCCGGTCAGTGCGTTCAGGTAGGCAGGCAGCGTCGCGGTCAGGGTTTTACCTTCACCTGTACGCATTTCCGCGATGCAGCGCTCGTTAAGCACCATACCGCCCAGCAGCTGCACGTCGAAGTGACGCATGCCGAATACACGTTTACTCGCTTCACGCACAACCGCGAAGGCTTCCGGGATCAGGCTTTCTAAGGTTTCGCCTTTTTCCAGGCGTGCGCGGAATTCTGCGGTTTTCGCTTTCAGCTCGTCATCAGACAGCTTCTCCATCGCCGGTTCCATACCGTTGATGACAGCGACAGCTTTGCGCATACGGCGCAGGGTACGATCGTTACGACTACCAAAAACTTTGGTTAATAATTTGATTAGCATAATAAATTCTCAAACGCCCCATAACGGGCAGATAAATTAAGGTATTGAAAACGGTTAATTTAACTGAGGCGCTGAGGCCCGGCGCGGATGCCATGAACCTGGCTTATCCACGTCGAGACAGAGAATGTGGCGGGTGAAACAACGATGGATTGCGCTGTCTGCGGAACGCTAACAGCTGGCTGGCTGTCCTGCGTCAACAGCGCGTTGAGCGTATCCAGCAGCGCAAGGTGTTGCGCCTGAACCGGCAGCGTCTCTTCAGCAACCGGTATGGCCTGCGGCGCCATTGCAAATGACAGATGGCGGATAACCGTGCGGATGGCGTGCTGCTGCCAGTAATCTACCGAAAAGTTAGGACGGCGGCTGGCTTCAAGCCACGCAAGATTGGTGAAGTTAACGCGCGCGGTGAGATCGTGTTTAGTGGTTGACGTCTTTGCCGGTGTGGCAGCTTCGGCGCTGTTGCTGAGCGCAGGCAAGCCGAAACTCGCCGCGACCATCCCTAATAAGAGATGCGGCCAGAAGTAACGTCTGCCAAATTGTCGCCAGCGCGTCAGAATTCCGCTCACTTGCTCCACCACATAAGCCCGTCTTAAACAGGCTGAGTTCAGTTATTCTTTTAAGCGCCCAGATATTACCACTAAAGCCAATACACAGCAGCAGGAATGACATACTGCAGCGGGGAAAAACGGTCAAGAATGCAGCTAACGCACAGATTTTCTACGCCTGCTAAGCGAAAGGGGAAGCTGGGGCAAAATGAAGAAAGGTAAAAATAAAAACGACTGGTTTCCCTGGTCGGAGAGAGTACCAGGTTAACCAGTCGATTTTTTTACGAAACGGCTTGAACCGTTACGCCAGAACCAGGCCAGGGGCTTTGAAGGCCAGCGGCAGTTCAGCTTCGTCTTCGAAGGTCACATACTCCCAGGCTTCCTGTTTTGCCAGGACGGCCTGCAAGAGTTTGTTATTCAGCGCATGACCGGATTTGAACGCGGTAAATGCACCAATAATGTTGTGACCACACATGAACAGGTCGCCAATTGCATCAAGCATTTTGTGGCGAACGAATTCATCTTCGAAACGCAGACCGTCTTCGTTCAGTACGCGATAATCGTCAACAACGATGGCACAATCGAAGCTGCCGCCCAGGCACAGGCCGCGGGACTGCAGATATTCGATATCACGCATGAAGCCGAAAGTACGAGCACGGCTGATCTGGCGCATAAACGCATCAGCAGAGAAGTTCATCGCATAGCGCTGGGTACTGGCATCAATCGCCGGATGGTTAAAATCGATGGTGAAGTCCAACGAGAAACCATTGTACGGTTTGAATTCAGCCCACTTGTCGCCATCTTCGACGCGAACGGTCTCTTTGATGCGAACAAATTTCTTCGCGCAGTTCAGTTCTTCGATGCCGGCATCCAGCAACAGATAAACGAACGGAGCAGCACTACCATCCATAATCGGGATTTCTGGCGCATCGACTTCAACAATAATGTTGTCGATACCCAGACCCGCCAGGGCGGCGTTCAGGTGCTCTACGGTAGAAATCCGCACGTCATGCTCGTTCACCAGACAAGTACAGAGCATAGTATCACGCACAGATTTGGCATCGGCCGGAAAATCTACCGGTGGATTCAAGTCGGTGCGACGATAGATGACCCCGGTATTGGCCGGCGCAGGGCGTAACGTCAGGGTGACTTTCTTGCCGGTATGTAAACCGACACCTGTCGCCTGAACGATACGTTTAAGTGTCCTTTGTTTGATCATCGTATAATCTCGCCAAATTAACTATCCAACCGAGAGTGTATATCACTAACGGTGGGCCAGTTTAGCACAAAGAGCGGAAATCCCCAAATTCCAGCCAATTCTTAGTCAGCTTGCTTACGCAGGAACGCCGGGATATCCAGATAATCTGGCTCTTTCGCCGTTTGCGGCGTTGGGTCATTAACCACTTTCGCGGCCGGTTTTTGCTCCTGAGTCAGAGGAGACATACCGTGCTGCTGGTAACGATCCATTACCGGTTGCTGAGTCTGCTTGTTCGTCACCAGAGTGATTTCAGGACGCTTGTCCATACCGATACCGGTAGCAACAACCGTTACACGCAGCTCGTCGTTCATTTCCGGGTCAAGGGAGGTACCGATTACCACGGTCGCGTTGTCAGAGGCGAACGCACGGATGGTGTTACCCACGGTTTCGAACTCATCCAGACGCAGGTCAAAGCCAGCGGTGATGTTGACCAGCACGCCACGCGCACCCGACAGATCGATATCTTCCAGCAGCGGAGAAGAGATAGCCATTTCAGCCGCTTCTTCCGCACGGTCTTCACCGCTCGCCACGCCGGAGCCCATCATCGCGTAGCCCATTTCGGACATCACGGTGCGAACGTCAGCAAAGTCAACGTTCATCAGGCCAGGACGGGTAATCAGTTCAGCGATACCCTGAACCGCGCCTTTCAGCACGTCGTTTGCTGCGCCAAAGGCATCCAGCAGAGAGATACCGCGACCCAGCACTTTCAGCAGTTTGTCGTTCGGGATGGTGATCAGCGAGTCCACATGCTTGGACAGCTCGGTGATACCCTGCTCCGCGAAGGCCATACGTTTCTTGCCTTCAAAATTGAAAGGCTTGGTCACAACAGCAACGGTCAGGATACCTAAATCTTTAGCCACTTCAGCCACAACAGGTGCTGCGCCGGTACCTGTACCGCCACCCATACCTGCTGCGATGAAGACCATGTCCGCACCTTCCAGTGCAGCGCGTAACGCTTCACGATCTTCTTCAGCCGCATTGCGACCTACTTCCGGGTTAGCTCCTGCGCCCAGACCTTTGGTGATGCCACCACCGATCTGGATAGTCTGGCCGACTGCCGTCTTACGCAGTGCCTGTGCATCGGTGTTAACCGCAAAGAATTCAACACCTTCAATGCGCTCGCGCACCATATGCTCTACGGCGTTACCGCCGCCGCCACCGACGCCGATGACTTTAATCACCGCGTCGTTGGTCAGTTCCATAGGTTCAAACATAATTTCTCTCTCCGTTGTGCCTGTCGCCCGAGACCGTTAATTCTCTCCGGTCTCTTAAAAAAATTAAAACTCTTTTCGCAGCCAGTTGTTCAGTCGTTTGACCCACGACCCCACTGAGACGCGTTTTTCCACTTCTGCTTCACCACTGAGATGGGATTCTTTCCCGTAGTGGAGCAGGCCCACAGCCGTTGAATAGTAAGGCTCCTGGGCATAATCCGTTAAACCGGTAATATTCAGCGGTGCGCCAATACGCACCTGCGTATGGAACACACGCTGCGCACAGGCCGCAAGACCTTCAATTTGCGCTGCACCGCCGGTTAATACAATCCCCGCCGCAAGATGATGTTTTACTCCCTGCTGGCGAAGCTGTTCCTGTAATTGCAAAATCTCTTCGTTGACCAGGTTGAGCAGCTCGGTATAGCGCGGCTCAATCACCTCTGCCAACGTCTGGCGCTGCAGGCTACGCGGCGGACGACCGCCCACGCTTGGCACTTCAACGCTCTCATCTTTGCCAACGATAGACCCCAGCGCACAACCGTGGCGCACTTTAATCGCTTCTGCATCGCTTGGCGGCGTACCAAACGCGTAGGCAATATCGCTGGTAACCACGTTCCCCGCGTAAGGGATCACTTTGGTGTGGCGCAGGGCACCGCCGGTATACACGGCCATATCCATTGTACCACCACCAATATCGACCACACAGACGCCCAGTTCACGTTCATCTTCGGTCAGCACGGAATAGCTTGCCGCCAGACCGGCGAAAATAAGTTGGTCAACTTTCAGGCCACAACGTTCAACGGCTTTTACGATGTTCTTCGCCATATCGTTATGACATGTGATCAGGTGCACTTTTGCCTGCATACGCACGCCAGACAGACCAACCGGGTTCTTGATCCCTTCCTGGTAGTCGATCGCATATTCCTGCGGGATCACGTGCAGCACGCGATGCTCATCGCGAACGCGCACGGACTTCGCCGTATGCACTACGTTTTCAACGTCTTCCTGCGTCACTTCTTCTTCAGAAATGGGCACCATGCCGATTTCGTTCTGGCAGCTGATATGCTTACCAGAGAGGGCCAGATAGACAGAGGAAATCTGGCAATCTGCCATTAATTCAGCCTGATCGATGGCGCGCTGCACGCATTTCACCACCGACTCAAGATCGTTTACCCCACCTTTATCCATACCACGGGACGGGCAGCTGCCCACGCCAATGATATTGACCATACCGTCGGGCAGAACTTCCCCTACTAAAGCGGCAACCTTCGCGGTGCCAATCTCCAGTCCAACTACCAGTTTTCTGTCCGTCGCCTTGATCATTGTTGTTCTGCCTGTACCTGTGCCTGATTCTGTTGCTGATTAGGTTCCTCGACCGGAGCCGGTACCCAACCGACTGCTGCGCCTGAGTCATAGCGCAAATCAACGTAGCTTATCCGTTTGCCGTCAGTCTGTGCCTGCTGCTGTAAAACCGGGTAAAGTTCTACAAAACGCGCCAGACGCTTCATCGTGTCGCCGCGGCCAAGGTTGAGCTTAATGCCATTCGTTAAGGTGAGCTGCCACGAACGGCGCGCCGTCATCGCAGCTTCTTTTAACGTAAACCTGTCCTTCGCCAGCACTTGCCCCATCTCGCGAAAACCCTGTAACACTTCGTTTTCGCTGCCTTCAGGACCATACAACATCGGTAAATTTTGCTTGTTGACACGATCGGCCGGGACGCTGAAGGAATTTCCGTCTACGTCAACCATGTGCTGATCATTCCAACGCGCAATGGGCACATATTCAACCAGATGAATCTTCAATTCATCAGGCCATTGCTTTCTTACACTCGCCTGTTTTATCCAGGGCAGACGTTCAATCTGACTCTGGATAATGTTGACATCCTGCGTCATAAAGGTGCCAGGCGACCCCAGTGCCAGAATCGACTGGCGAATATCATCGTTACGCGTGTAGTGGCGTTCACCGGTGACCACCAGCTTCGACAGCGGCAACCGCTGCGCATCTTCCATCCAGCCCAGTACCATCCAGCCGCTGATAAACACGGTGCACAGCACCCCGAGCAGGAAAATAATCCCTGCAAGACGCGTTCCATTACTCCGGCGTGAAGAAGAATATTCTTCCTCGTCATCGCGGTTGCGCGTGTTCAATGCAGCCTGAGACATATCAGCCCGCCTGGTCCAGAATACGTACGACTAACTGCGAGAAGCTCATCCCCGCCTGACGCGCGGCCATCGGCACAAGGCTGTGGCTGGTCATGCCTGGAGAGGTATTTGCTTCCAGTAAATAAAATTGCCCATCGCTGTCGAGCATCACATCAATGCGTCCCCAGCCACTGCAACCAAGAACATGCCAGGCTTTAAGCACCAGGGACTGTAAATCCGCTTCACGTTCTGCTTCAAGACCTGCAGGGCAGAAATATTGCGTCTCGTCAGAGAGATACTTCGCCTCATAATCATAGAAGACGCCAGCAGGTTGGATGCGAATCGACGGTAAAATTTCTTCACCAAGCATCGCCACGGTAAATTCCGGTCCGCTGAGCCATTTTTCAATCAGAACTTCTTCATCGTGTTGAAATGCCACCGCTAAAGCAGACGATAAATCGTCAGCTTTATCAACTTTGGACATCCCAACGCTCGACCCTTCACGGCTGGGCTTTACAATAACTGGTAAGCCCAGCTCAGCAATGCGTGCATTAACGCTATCCTGAAGGCCCATTTCAAATTCGCGGCGCGTCAACGCAACCCACGGCGCAACCGGCAAACCCGCTCCCTGCCACAGCAGCTTACTGCGCAGTTTATCCATTGAGATGGCGGAGGCCATCACGCCGCTGCCGGTGTAGGGCATACCGATGAGATCCAGCAACCCTTGCAGGGTACCGTCTTCTCCCCCACGACCGTGCAGAGCAATAAAGACTTTATCGAAGCCCATTGCTTTCAGCTGCGTTACATCGACCTCTTTCGGATCGACCAGATGTGCATTAACGCCAGCCTCACGCAGGCCCGCCAGTACCGCAGCGCCTGAATTCAGGGAAACCTCGCGCTCGGCGGAGGTGCCGCCAGACAGGACAGCAATCTTATCAGCCATGATGCTCATCCTCCTGAGTTTGCGGCTTCAGTTTGATTTCAGCTAAGGTACGGGCGATTTTGCCGATATTTCCCGCGCCCTGAATCAGAATCAAATCGTTACCTGTCAGTACCGGCGCCAGAATTTCGGCGACCTGAGCAGGATCCGAAACCAAAATAGGGTCTACTTTACCGCGTCCGCGAATGGTTCGACACAGAGAACGGCTGTCCGCGCCTGGGATCGGCGTTTCACCTGCAGAATAAACATCCAGCATCAGCAATGTGTCCACCTGGGACAGCACGCTGGCGAAATCGTCATACAGATCGCGCGTACGCGTAAAACGGTGTGGCTGGAAGATCATCACCAGGTTCTTCTCTGGCCATCCCGCACGTGCGGCCTTAATGGTCGCGTCCACTTCGGTTGGATGGTGGCCATAGTCGTCTACCAGCATGGCAGTACCCGGTTTACCGTTTACCGCATCCAGCGGGAATTCGCCAAGGAAGTCGAAACGACGCCCGGTTCCCTGGAAGCTTTCCAGAGCACGCAGGATCGCATCGTCATCAATGCCTTCTTCCGTCGCGACGGCCACCGCCGCGGCTGCGTTCAGGGCGTTATGACGGCCTGGTGCGTTCAGCGTCACGTGCAGTAGCTCTTTGTCCTGACGCGCCAGGGTGAAATGCCCCTGCGCACCAATCTGTTTGTACTCTTCCACGCGAACATCCGCGTCTTCACTGAAACCATAGGTGGTGATCTGACGACCAACCCGCGGCAACAACTCGCGAATGACCGGATCGTCCACACACATTACCGCGCGTCCATAGAACGGCAGGTTATGCAGGAAGTTGATAAAGGTCTGCTTTAAGTTCTCGAAGTCGCCCTGGTAGGTATCCATGTGGTCAGCTTCGATGTTAGTGACAATCGCCACCATCGGCTGCAGATGCAGGAACGACGCATCGCTCTCATCCGCTTCCGCAATCAGATAACGGCTGTGGCCCAGACGCGCATGCACACCTGCTGCTTTTACCAGACCGCCGTTGACGAACGTCGGGTCGAGACCCGCTTCGGCATAAATACTGGAAACCATCGCCGTGGTCGTGGTTTTACCGTGCGTCCCGGCAATCGCAATCCCGTGACGGAAACGCATCAGCTCTGCCAGCATTTCCGCGCGGCGGATCACCGGAATACGCGCTTCATGCGCGGCCACGATTTCCGGGTTATCAGAGGAGATGGCGCTGGATACCACCACCACACTCGCATCGCGCACGTTTTCCGGGCGATGGTTGAAATAGATAGTCGCCCCAAGCGACGCCAGTTGCTGCGTAACAGGGTTTGGCGCCAGGTCAGACCCGCTGATCTGATAGCCTTCGTTAGCTAACACTTCGGCAATACCGCCCATGCCAGCACCACCGATGCCAACAAAGTGAATGTGCCGGACGCGACGCATCTCGGGCACGATTGAACGCAGTTTTGCCAGTTGTTGTGTATTCATTCTCTAAACGCCATCGACTACTTAAAAAAATCGTGCAGCGCAACACGCGCTGCGAGGGTTAAGCCTGGGCTGCCAGGCTCACTTCTTTTGCCACCCGTTCCGTTGCATCAGGAATGGCCGCCGCACGTGCGCGTTGCGCCATCTCCATTAATGTTTCCCGGTTCCAGCCCGCCAGGGTGGTGGCGACCGCATCGGCGGTAAATTGTGGCTGCTCGAATATTTTCGCGGCACCGGCTTTTTCAAGCGGCAGCGCATTCCAGTACTGCTGACGATCTTTGTGCTGGAACGGCACAAACAGAGCCGGTAAACCCGCGGCGGCAATTTCACTCACCGTTAATGCACCGGAGCGACACACCACGACATCGGCCCAGGCGTACGCTGCCGCCATATCGTCGATAAATTCCGTCACTTTGTGCTGCGGCTGACCTTCTGCCGCATAAGCCTGCTCAACGGTCTGCTGAGCGCCTTTTCCGCTTTGATGCCAGATGGTCACGGCATCACCCAGCTTTGCGGCAACCTGCGGCATCGTCTGGTTCAGGATGCGTGCGCCCTGCGATCCGCCGACGACCAGCACGCGAACAGGGCCTTCACGGCCAGCCATGCGGGTATCCGGCAACGGCAGCGCCAGCACATCCACACGCACCGGGTTCCCGACGACGTCCGCTTTCGGGAACGCACCAGGAAATGCCTGCATCACTTTGGTGGCGATTTTCGCCAGCCACTTATTGGTCAGTCCGGCAATACCATTCTGCTCATGCAGTACAACGGGAATGCCCAACGACCACGCGGCAAGTCCACCCGGACCGGAAACATAACCGCCCATGCCCAGCACCACATCCGGCTGAAAGCGCTTCATGATGCTGCGTGCCTGACGCCATGCGTTGAAAATGCGTACCGGCGCCAGAAGCTGGGCCTTAATGCCTTTGCCACGAAGGCCAGAAATACGAATAAAGTCGATCTCAATACCGTGCTTCGGTACCAGGTCGGCCTCCATGCGGTCTGCGGTTCCCAGCCAGCGTACCTGCCAGCCCTGATCCATTAAATGGTGCGCAACCGCCAGCCCCGGGAACACATGTCCACCGGTACCGCCTGCCATCACCATTAACCGCTTCGGTTGATTCATCGTGAACCTCGTGTAAACGCCTGGGCTTTTTCCAGACGCGTTTCATAATCTATACGTAACAACATCATGATGGCCGTCGACATGATCAACAGACTGGAACCACCATAACTGATCAACGGCAACGTCAGGCCCTTGGTCGGCAGCATACCCGCTGCGGCCCCGACGTTAACCAATGCCTGGAAGCTAAACCAGATACCAATTGAACAGGCTAAGAAACCTGAGAAGCGGTGATCGATCTCCAGCGCTTTCCGCCCAATCGACATGGCGCGGAAAGCGACGAAGAATACCATTAATAGCGCTAATACCACACCGATATAACCCAGTTCTTCCGCAATAATGGAGAAGATGAAGTCAGTATGCGCTTCGGGTAAATACTCCAGTTTCTGAACAGAGTTGCCCAGGCCTTGTCCCCAGACTTCACCGCGGCCAAACGCCAT
Organism: Enterobacter cloacae subsp. cloacae ATCC 13047; assembly: GCF_000025565.1. Lineage (NCBI taxonomy): Bacteria > Pseudomonadati > Pseudomonadota > Gammaproteobacteria > Enterobacterales > Enterobacteriaceae > Enterobacter > Enterobacter cloacae. The sequence continues at coordinate 888,400 of NC_014121.1, read as the reverse complement.
GAGTGACTGCGTCAGCTGATAGCCACTGCCAAACGGGTCTTCCCACGGGTTCCAGAACGAGGTCACGCGGCGGATACGGTATGGTTCAGCAAGGATCAACAGGACAACCGCTGAAATACCCATCCCGATAATGGCGATGAACTGCCACAGTTTCGCCCCCGCCAGGAACAGCATCGCCAGCGTTGTCACAAACAGAACCACCACGGTACCGAGGTCAGGCTGCGCCAGCAGTAAGACCGCCAGCACCAGAATCACGCCCATCGGTTTCAGGAAGCCGCGAAGGTTGTTACGCACTTCATCTACTTTGCGCACCAGGTAGTTCGCCAGGTAGCAGAACAGGGACAATTTGGTAAATTCTGCAGGCTGAATACGCAGCGGACCAAAGGCGATCCAGCGCGATGCCCCGTTTACGGAACTCCCCACCACCAGCACGATCAGCAGCATGATGATCGAGGCAATCAGCATCGCGGTACTGTGTCTCTGCCAGAACGCCATTGGCAGACGTAAGGTTATCAGCGCAAGACAGAACGCCAGGATGATGTACAGACCATCACGCTTGGCAAACAGGAAAGGATCGTTCGCCAGTCGCTGCCCGACGGGCATTGATGCTGACGTCACCATAATAAAGCCGACCGCCGCCAGCCCCAGGGTGAGCCAGAAGAGCGTGCGATCGTACATGATCAGGCTGTCGTTATCTTTCTGACGAGAGCCCATCACCCAGCCTTTCAGTGCCGCAAACAACCACACCAGGACACCAAATCCTGGGAAGCGCGGCATTTTCAGGCGAGGGAGAGATAAACGCATCAGCCTAACTCCTTCGCCAGGCGGGTAAAGAGATCACCACGCTGTTCGAAATTCTTGAATTGATCAAGGCTGGCGCATGCCGGAGAGAGCAGCACCATATCGCCCGGCTTCACGCGAGGAGCAATCAGGCGCATTGCCTGTTCCATGGTTTCGGTCTGCTCGGCGATCTCAGGACGCAGTTCCGCCAGTTCCCTGCCATCACGACCAAAGCAGTAGAGACGGATGTTATCGCCGGAGAGATACTGCTTCAGAGAGGTGAAATCGGCGGATTTACCGTCGCCACCCAGCAGCAGATGCAGAGTACCTTCCACCTGCAAACCATTCAGCGCGGCCTCTGTACTGCCTACGTTGGTGGCTTTGGAATCATTGATCCAGCGTACGCCGTTATGCTCCAGCGCCAGCTGGAAACGGTGCGCCAGACCCGTAAAGGTGGTCAGCGCCTGCAGGCTGGAGGAGCGTGGCAGACCGACGGCATCCGCCAGCGCCAGCGCCGCCAGCGCATTGGTGTAGTTATGCTGACCGGAAAGCTTCATCTCCTTCACGTTCAGCACTTTCTCACCTTTCACCCGCAGCCAGGTTTCACCCAGCTGACGGTTCAGATGATAATCACCCATGGTGATACCAAAGCTGATGCAGCGGTCATCGGCACCGCGTACCGGCATGGTCAGGGCATCATCGGCGTTAACGACGCAGACTTTGGCATTTTCATATATACGCAGTTTGGCTGCGCGATACTGCTGTAGACCAAACGGATACCTGTCCATATGATCTTCGGTCACGTTCAGGATTGTGGCCGCGGCCGCATGCAGGCTGGAGGTGGTTTCCAGCTGGAAGCTGGAGAGTTCCAGTACGTACAGCTCGCAGCCTTTGTCCAGCAGCATCAGTGCCGGCAAACCAATGTTGCCGCCAACGCCGACATTTTTGCCCGCCGCTTTCGCCATCTCACCCACCAGGGTAGTGACGGTGCTTTTTCCGTTAGAGCCGGTAATGGCGATAACTGGCGCCTGCGCTTCGCGACAGAACAGCTCGATATCACCGACAATCTCAACGCCCGCATCGGCTGCGGCGCTCAGTGAAGGGTGCGCCAGCGCCATACCGGGGCTGGCCACAATCAGATCGGCTGCCTGCAGCCAGTCATCATTCAGACCACCAAGGTGGCGTTCAACCTGTTCCGGCAGTTTGTCCAGACCCGGCGGAGAAACACGCGTATCCATCACCCGCGGCGTCACGCCGCGCGCAAGGAAAAAGTCCACGCAGGACAGGCCAGTAAGGCCCAACCCGATGATAACGACTTTTTTGCCCTGGTAATCTGCCATGATTAACGTACCTTCAGCGTTGCCAGGCCAATCAGCACCAGCATCAGCGAAATAATCCAGAAGCGCACAATGACTCGCGGCTCTGGCCAGCCTTTCAGTTCATAGTGATGGTGAATCGGTGCCATACGGAAGATGCGCTGGCCGCGCAGCTTAAAGGAACCGACCTGCAGGATCACCGACAGGGTCTCAACCACGAATACCCCGCCCATGATCACCAGCAGGAACTCCTGGCGCAGCAGCACGGCAATAATACCCAGCGCGCCGCCCAGAGCCAGTGAACCGACGTCACCCATAAAGACCTGGGCCGGATAGGTGTTGAACCACAGGAAGCCCAGCCCCGCCCCGACAATGGCCGTACAGACGATCACCAGCTCGCCCGCGTGACGCAGATAAGGAATGTGCAGATAGTTGGCAAAGTTCATGTTGCCGGTCGCCCACGCCACCAGCGCGAAACCTGCGGCCACGAAGACCGTTGGCATAATGGCCAGGCCATCCAGACCATCGGTCAGGTTCACCGCGTTACCGGTGCCCACAATCACGAAGTACGCCAGCAGAATGTAGAACAGCCCCAGTTGCGGCATGACGTCTTTAAAGAACGGCACCACCAGCTCGGTAGCGGGAGTATCTTTTCCGGCCAGATACAGCGCGAAGGCCACGCCCAGCGCAATTACCGACATCCAGAAATATTTCCAGCGGGCGATCAGACCTTTCGTGTCTTTACGTACCACTTTGCGGTAATCATCAACAAATCCAATGATTCCGTAGCCCACCAGCACAGTCAGCACACACCAGACGTACGGGTTGGATGGATAGGCCCACAGCAGCACGGAAACCACGATCGCGGTCAGGATCATAATCCCGCCCATGGTTGGCGTACCGCGCTTGCTGAAGTGCGATTCCGGACCATCGTTACGCACAACCTGGCCGAAAGAGAGTTTTTGCAGACGGGCAATCATGCGCGGGCCCATCCACAACGAGATGAACAGCGCAGTCAGCAGGCTGACGATGGCGCGAAACGTCAGATAAGAAAAGACGTTAAAGCCTGAGTAATATTTGACCAAATGTTCGGCCAGCCAAACTAACATGTCCCGTTCTCCTGTAATGCGTGCACTACCTCTTCCATGGCGGCACTACGTGAACCTTTCACTAACACAGTCACAATTTGTTTTTCAGCAATCAACGTCTTCAGACGTTCAATCAGTGCGGCTTTATCGGCAAAATGTTCGCCAACACCGCTGGCATGGCTAATCGCCTGGCTCAGTTTTCCTGCGCTCAGTACGCAATCCAGCCCGGCCGCTTTCGCGGCTTCACCCACCTGGATATGACAGGCTTCGCTCTCATCGCCCAACTCGGCCATATCGCCAACCACCATCACGCGATAGCCTGGCATTTCGGACAACACCTGTACGGCTGCCGTCATCGAACCGACGTTCGCGTTGTAGGAGTCATCCAGCAGCAGTTTGTTTTCTGCAAGCTGGACTGGGAACAGACGTCCCGGTACGGCTTTTAAATTCGCAAGGCCAGTCTTGATCGCGTCATGTGTCGCGCCGACGGCCATCGACAGCGCCGCGGCAGCAAGCGCATTGGCGATGTTATGGCGACCCGGCAGCGGCAGCAGAACCTCAATGCCTCCCGTTGGGGTATTGAGCGTGAATTCCGTACCATGCGAGGTCACATGGATATGGGTCGCGGTAAAATCACTGTCTGCCGCATTAGGCGAGAAGCGCCACGTCTTACGTGAACCGATGATGCTCTGCCAGTTCAACCAGTCGTTATTATCGGCATTCATAATGGCGATACCGTTATCCGGCAGGCCGGTATAGATCTCACCTTTGGCTTTCGCCACGCCTTCAAGTGAACCGAAACCTTCCAGATGCGCGGCGGCCAGGTTGTTCACCAGCGCAGCCTCCGGACGCGTCAGGCTGACCGTCCAGGCAATTTCACCCTGGTGGTTTGCCCCTAATTCAATCACCGCAAAGTCATGCTCTTTGGTGAGGCGAAGCAATGTCATCGGCACGCCGATGTCATTATTTAGATTGCCTGCGGTGTAAAGCGTGTTACCGCACTGACTGAGGATCGCCGCCGTCATCTCTTTTACTGACGTTTTGCCCGAAGACCCCGTCAGAGCAACAACGCGAGCTGGCACCTGCTGACGAACCCATGCTGCCAGCTCACCGAAGGCAAGGCGCGTATCCTTCACCACAATCTGCGGTAAATCGATATCGAGTTTGCGGTTCACTAGCAGCGCACCCGCACCATTCTCTTTCGCCTGTTCAGCAAAATCGTGGGCGTCAAAACGTTCGCCCTTCAGCGCCACAAACAGGCACCCGGCGGTCACTTTGCGGGTATCTGTCGTCACGGCGTCGATGGTCAGATCCTGACCATGTAACGTCCCCTGCAGGAGGGTTGCCGCCTTGCCGAGCGTTAAGCTGATCATGCCACCACTCCCAACAGACGCGCTGCCGTTACACGGTCCGAATAGTCCAGACGACGATTGCCAACAATCTGATAATCTTCATGGCCTTTACCCGCCAGGAGCACGACGTCGTTCTCCTGCGCCTGCATGATGGCGTTGGTCACGGCTTCCGCACGGCCTTCCACCACGCGGGCACGTCCTGCGTCCAGCATACCGGCCAGGATATCGTTGATAATGGCGCGCGGCTCTTCAGTACGCGGGTTGTCATCGGTCACAACCGGAATATCCGCGAACTGTTCGGCGATGGCACCCATCAACGGACGCTTGCCCTTGTCACGATCGCCCCCACAGCCAAACACACACCAGAGCTTACCGGCGCAGTGCAGACGTGCCGCTTCAAGCGCTTTTTCCAGCGCATCCGGCGTGTGGGCATAATCGACAACAACGGTCGGTTTACCTGGTGCACTGAACACTTCCATACGGCCACAGACGGGCTGCAGACGCTCTGCGGTGTTGAGCAGTTCGGCCATCGGATAGCCCAACGCCAGCAGGGTTGCCAGCGCCAGCAGGAGGTTGCTGACGTTAAACGCCCCCATCAGGCGGCTTTCAATTTCGCCTTCACCCCAGGAAGAGGCAAAGCGAATCGTCGCGCCGCTGTCGTGATAATTAACCTCAACCGCCTTCAGCCAGCGGCCATGGCAGTTCGGATTGATATGGTCTTCCATCGACACCGCAACCGCATCCGGCAGCTTCGCAAGCCAGCGGCGCCCCACTTCGTCATCAGCGTTGATGATGGCCTGTCCATAGTGATGCGTGGAGAAGAGCAGCCATTTCGCGGCCTCGTAATGCTCCATATCACCATGATAATCAAGATGATCGCGACTCAGGTTCGTGAACACGGAGGCGGCAAATTTCAACGCCGCCACACGATGCTGTACCAGACCATGAGAGGAGACTTCCATCGCGGCAAAGGTCGCACCCTGCCCTGCCAGACCGGCAATCACATGTTGTACGTCAACCGCGGAGCCGGTGGTGTTTTCCGTCGGGCTCACTTTACCCAGCAGCCCATTCCCCACGGTGCCCATTACGGCGCCGGTTTCTCCCAGCAGTTGCGCCCATTGCGCCATCAATTGGGTGGTCGTCGTTTTACCGTTAGTGCCCGTCACGCCCACCAGACGCAGCTGGTCTGAAGGCTCGTTATAAAAACGTCCCGCCAGTGCGGAGAGTCGCTCATTCAACTGGCTAAGGTAGATAACCGGCACACCGTGCATTTCACGGATTTCACCGTCGGTTGCCTCATCTTTAGCCTCAGCAATAATGGCAGCTACACCTTGCGCAATCGCCTGCGGGATATATCGACGCCCGTCCGCCTGATGACCAACTACAGCCACAAAAAGATCGCCGGAAGCAGCCACACGGCTGTCCAGTACCATCTCCCGTAGCGCTCGCTCAGGTGCGTTTGGCACCCACGGAGCGAGAAGGTCGCGCAAATTACGATCTGCCACCTGTACCCTCGCCTTGATTAATTACAAATTCACTTTTTTCGCCCGTTGCCAGCGCGTCCGGTTCAACGTTCATGGTGCGTAATACGCCGCCCATGATGGCGCCGAACACAGGCGCTGAAACGGCGCCGCCGTAGTATTTACCCGCCTGTGGATCGTTAATGACGACCACCAGCGCAAAACGCGGATTGCTTGCAGGCGCAACGCCTGCGGTATAGGCAATGTATTTGTTGATGTAGCGGCCGTCTGGCCCCACTTTTTTCGCCGTACCGGTTTTAATGGCGATGCGATAGCCTTTGATCGCCGCCTTCACGCCGCCACCGCCAGGTAGCGCCACGCTTTCCATCATATGCACAACGGTACGAACGATAGATTCCGGGAAGATACGCTCGCCCGGAACCGGTGGATCAACTTTGGTAATCGACAGTGGGCGATAGACGCCATAGCTGCCAATCGTTGCGTAGACTCGCGCTAACTGTAACGGGGTTACCATTAGCCCGTAGCCGAAAGAGAAGGTGGCCCTCTCTATGTCAGACCACCGTTGTTTTTGAGGATATAAGCCACTGCGTTCTCCGACCAACCCCAAATTGGTCGCCTTTCCTAGCCCAAAACGTGAGTAAGTCTCTACTAACGCTGAGGACGGCATCGCTAACGCCAGTTTTGAAACACCGACGTTACTCGACTTCTGTAATACCCCGGTCAGGGTCAATTCGCTGTAGCGCGCCACGTCTTTAATCTCGTGGCCGTTGATTCGGTAAGGGATCGTATTCAGAACCGTGTTCTCATTGACGATGCCGCGTTGCAGCGCCGTCATCACCACCATCGGCTTCACCGTGGAGCCAGGTTCGAACACGTCGGTAATGGCCCGGTTACGCATTGCATCTTTTGCGGTACCGGTAAAGTTGTTCGGGTTGTAGGACGGGCTGTTGGCCATCGCCAGCACTTCGCCAGTGCTGACATCCACCAGCACGGCGCTGCCCGACTCCGCCTTGTTGAAGGCCACGGCATTGTTCAGCTCGCGATACACCAGCGCCTGCAGGCGTTCATCAATGCTCAACGCAAGGTTATGCGCGGCCTGGCTGTCTGTGGAAGAGATATCTTCAATCACGCGACCATAGCGGTCTTTACGCACGATTCGCTCACCCGGCTGACCGGTAAGCCACTTATCGAAGCTTTTTTCAACCCCTTCAATCCCCTGGCTGTCGACGTTGGTAAAGCCAATGAGGTGAGCGGTTACTTCGCCGGAAGGATAGTAACGGCGAGACTCTTCGTGCAGATGGATACCCGGGAGCTTCAGTTTTCTGATGTAATCGGCCATGTCAGGGTTAACCTGACGCGCCAGATAGATAAAGCGCCCTTTCGGGTTGGCGTTAACGCGAGAGGCAAGCTGATCCAGCGGCATTTTCAGGGCGTCAGACAGCGCTTTCCAGCGGTTGTCGAGCGTGATACCACCGGCATCGTGCAGCTCTTTCGGATCGGCCCAGATCGCCTTCACCGGTACGCTCACCGCCAGCGGACGACCGGAACGATCAGTGATCATCCCGCGAGATGTGGAGACTTCCTGTACGCGCAGAGAGCGCATATCGCCCTGGCGCACCAGCATGTCAGGCGCGATGATTTGTAGCCACGCCACGCGTCCCAGCAGGAAGCCCAGCGCGAGTAAAATGCAGCCGCAAAGCAACGCAAAACGCCAACTGATAAAGTTGGCCTGTTCTTCCTGACGTTTTGGTTTTAGCGTTTTTGCCGCTGCTCTCATGCGTCGCGTTTTCCCTTATTTTTGTACTACGATATTTTCCTGGGAAGGATCAACATGCTGCAATTGCAGCTTTTCTGTTGCGATCCGCTCGACCCGGCTGTGATCGCCGAGGGCGTTTTCTTCAAGGATCAGATTTCGCCATTCAATATCCAGCGCATCGCGTTCCAGTACCATCTGCTCGCGTTGCGCAGTCAATAAACGTGTGTGGTGGGCTGTCGTCACCACCGTTACTGCCGTCACAATGATGCAAATGAACAAGCAGAGTGGCAGCTTCCCAAACCGCAAAAGATCGTCGCCGATCACGCCAGGCAAGGCATGGCGCTCGTTGCTTCCTAACGAATCCTTAACTTTGCTTAGGGTCTCTGTCACTCTGCCGATCATGCGTTCGTCCTCTCTGCAATACGCAGCACTGAACTACGGGCGCGTGGATTCTCTGCCACCTCTTCTTCGCCCGGCATCAACTTGCCTAATGCTCGCAACTGACGGCCACCCAACTTCCTGAGTTGTTCTTCCGTCATCGGCAGCCCTGCTGGCACCTGTGGACCGCGGCTTTGTTCACGCATAAAGCGTTTCACAATACGGTCCTCCAGCGAATGGAAGCTGATGATGGACAACCGCCCTCCCGGGGCCAGCACGTCGAGCGAGCTTTTTAGCGCCAGCTCTATTTCCTCCAGTTCACTGTTTACCCAGATGCGAACCGCCTGGAAGGTACGGGTCGCGGGATGTTTGTGTTTATCCTTCACCGGTGTTGCCGCCGCAATCACCTCGGCCAGCTCTTTCGTGCGGGTCATTGGCTCAATACGATTGCGCTCAACAATGGCGCGCGCGATACGCTTGCCAAAACGTTCTTCGCCAAAGGTTTTGATCACCCAGGCGATATCGGCTTCATCTGCGGTCTGTAACCACTCGGCGGCAGACTGACCGCGCGTGGGATCCATGCGCATGTCCAGCGGGCCGTCGCGCATAAAGGAGAAACCGCGTTCAGCATCATCAAGTTGGGGTGAAGAGACGCCAAGATCGAGAAGAATCCCGTCGATCTTGCCCGTCAGGCCGCGCTCAGCAACGTAATCCGCCAGCGCAGAGAAAGGTCCATGCACGATGGAAAAGCGTGGGTCATCGATGGTTTGCGCAACAGCAATCGCCTGCGGATCGCGATCAATTGCCAGCAGACGTCCTTCCGCTCCAAGCTGGGAGAGGATCAAACGCGAGTGGCCACCGCGACCAAAAGTGCCATCAATGTAGATGCCGTCCGGACGAATATTCAGGCCGTTGACGGCCTCATCCAGCAACACCGTTGTATGTTTATAATTTTCCATCATATTTATAGAGACAAGTCCTGCAGCCGTTCCGACAAGGTAGCGGAATTAGACTGCTCAGCGTCGATATCTTCCTTGACCTGTTGATACCAGGTCGTTTCGTCCCACAGTTCAAACTTGTTGAACTGACCGACCAGCATCACTTCTTTGGTCAGACCGGCATGCTGCCGCAGCACGGGCGCAATCAGTAATCGCCCTGCACTATCCATCTGACACTCACTGGCATGCCCCAATAACAACCGCTGCACGCGGCGTTCCTGTGGGTTCATGCTCGACAGTCGCGACAGCTTTTGCTCAATAATTTCCCATTCAGGTAAAGGATAAAGCAGCAGGCAGGGGGAGTTAATGTCAATGGTGCAAACCAGTTGACCCGAAGCGTTCTCGATCAGCTGGTCGCGGTATCGGGTTGGTACCGATAAACGCCCCTTACTGTCGAGATTGACTAACGTTGCTCCACGGAACATGCCAGTCTCACCCCTCCTCACCACTTTAACCCACAAATTCCCACCTGAAGGAGTTTACGGAGCGAGGGAAAAGCTTGTCAAGCCAGGACTCTCTCTATACGAACCCGAAAGGGCTCTATTTACAGAGATAAACAGTCCTGGTGAATAACTGCACAACTGGCGAGGCAAAATTAACGTTATGAATATTTGTAAGAAAAAAACCGAATATGCACACTAGCGTTAAGGCTCACTCAATATCATCGCATCGAAATATAAAGTGTCAGTTTGCGACGCGGGCAGCATTTTAAGACATATTCACAGGGGATAACAGCGCCACATTCACCACAATGCGCAATGAACGAACCGGCTGGCAGGCAAGCACGCTGGAGCAGGGGAAAAACGTCTGAATATTCATCGACCGGGCAGCTTTGTAACAAAACAATACAAAGACAGGCTTTATAAATCGTATAAATGTTCTTTCAAAGGCATTTTAAAACGCCTGAAAGAATAAAAAAAATAGCAGGTTCTGATTCCTAAGGAATCGTCCTAATTTTTCTCCGGGAATTATTTGACAGAATTATCCAGAAAAAAGAGGGGACAGTTTTCGCTGCCCCGTCTCATTTTATTAATGGCGGCTTAAAATTCCGCGACGGTAGAGATTACGTTTGATGCGCGTCAGCCCCGGCTTCGGTTTACGTGGTTCATCAAGGCTCGCGAGAACGATCTCCAGCACGCGCTCCGCCACATCACGATGGCGCTGCGCGACGGCCAGGACCGGACATTGCAGGAAGTCGAGCAGTTCGTTATCACCGAAGGTGGCGATAGCGAGATCGGAAGGCAGCTTACCATCCCGACGCAAAGTGACATCCATCACCCCCTGCAGCAACGCAAATGAAGTGGTGAACAGCGCCTGAGGCATCGGGTGCGTCTCCAGCCATTTCTCGAACAACTGCGCAGCGGCTTCGCGTTCATAACTGTTGGCATAAAGGTAGTGAACCTCGCGCGGGTCGTCTTTCCACGCCGTTCTGAAGCCTTGCTCACGCAGGAAACTCACAGAGAGCTCAGGCAACGCCCCAAGATAGAGCACGGTTTCAGCCGGGAAGGTTCTCAGCTCCGCGGCCAGCATTTCCGCGTCATCCTGATCGGCACCGACGACACTGGTAAAATGCTCTCTGTCCAGGGCGCGATCCAGTGCAACGATTGGGAACGGATCGTTCGCCCAGCGTTGATAGAAGGGATGCTCGGGTGGCAAGGAGGTCGAAACGATGATCGCATCAACCTGACGCTGGAGCAGATGCTCAATACAGCGCATTTCGTTATCAGGCTGATCTTCAGAGCAGGCAATCAGGAGCTGATAGCCACGCTGGCGAGCCTGACGTTCAAGATAGTTAGCGATGCGGGTGTAGCTGGTGTTTTCCAGATCGGGGATCACCAGACCAATCGATCGGGTGCGCCCGGCACGTAAGCCCGCTGCGACAGCATTCGGGTGGTAGTTGTGCTCACGAACCACCGCCATGACTTTCTCAACGGTTTTGTCGCTGACACGGTACTGCTTTGCTTTACCGTTAATCACATAGCTGGCCGTAGTTCGTGACACGCCGGCTAGCCGGGCGATTTCATCCAGTTTCACAATTGCCCCTTAAAAAAAGAAAAGAGTCCATGGCCCTGTCAAGGTTATGGTTGAATCTTTTAACATCTAAACGCAGAATAGCTTTCGCGGCAACCGCTTTTATCTGTGTTATCGGCGTATTACGCAAAAAAAAGCCCGGCTTTGGTGACCGGGCTGAAAGAGGCGAACCTTATTACCTGCTAACGCATGATTTTCTCGCCGCGCGAAAGACCGACAACGCCCGACCGCGCAACTTCAACAATTTTTGCCACATCCCTTACAGACGCCAGGAATGCATCCAGCTTGTCACTCGTTCCCACCAGTTGAACCGTATATAAAGAAGGGGTAACGTCAATAATCTGCCCACGGAAGATATCCGCGTTGCGTTTAACCTCTTCACGGCCGTAACCACTGGCCTGAATTTTCACCAGCATAACTTCACGTTCTACATAGGCCCCCTGCCCCAGTTCGCTCACGCGCAGAACATCGACAAGTTTGTGTAACTGTTTCTCGATCTGCTCAAGCACCTTGGCGTCGCCGACGGTCTGAATCGTCATGCGCGACAGCGTAGGATCCTCGGTAGGGGCAACGGTCAGGCTCTCAATGTTGTAGCCGCGTTGTGCAAAGAGTCCAATAACGCGTGACAGTGCGCCAGACTCGTTTTCCAGTAATACAGATAATATCCGGCGCATATCAGGTTCTCTCCGTTTTACTTAACCACATTTCGTCCATACCACCACCGCGAATATGCATCGGATAAACGTGCTCTGTACCATCAACAATGACATCCATGAAAACAAGGCGGTTATTTTTGACGTGTTCAAGCGCTTCAGCAAGTTTCGCTTCCAGCTCTGCCGGCTCGGTCACCCGCATCCCGACATGACCATAGGCTTCGGCCAGACGAACAAAATCCGGCAGCGATTTCATGTAGGAGTGAGAATGGCGGCCAGAGTAGATCATATCCTGCCACTGCTTCACCATACCGAGATAACCGTTATTCAGGTTCAGAACCAGGACCGGCAGTTCATATTGCAACGCGGTGGAGAGTTCCTGGATATTCATCTGAATGCTGCCGTCTCCCGTCACGCAAACGACGGTTTCATTCGGCAGCGCAAGCTTCACCCCCAGTGCGGCAGGTAACCCAAAGCCCATTGTCCCCAGACCACCAGAGTTGATCCAGTGACGTGGTTTATCAAACGGATAATAAAGCGCGGCAAACATCTGATGCTGACCTACATCAGAGGTGACATAGGCTTCACCTTTCGTCAGACGCCAGAGGGTTTCGATCACCGCCTGCGGCTTAATGTTTTCGCTTTGGGTATCGTATTTCAGACACTGACGTGCTCGCCACTGCTCGATCTGTTGCCACCAGTCGCGGATCTCATCCAACGGTTGTGAAGGGGTTTCCTGCGATAGCAGATCCAGCATTTGCTCCAGAACCTGTCGCGCATCCCCAACGATCGGCACATCCGCCGGCACCGTTTTCGAAATAGACGTAGGATCGATATCAATATGCAGCACGGTGGCGTTCGGGCAGTACTTCGCCAGATTGTTGGTCGTGCGATCGTCAAAGCGCACGCCAACGGCAAAGATCACATCCGAATGATGCATCGTCATGTTAGCTTCATAGGTACCGTGCATCCCCAACATACCCAGAGCCTGGCGGTGCGTTGCCGGGAAGGCGCCCAGTCCCATCAGTGACGAGGCGACAGGAAGATTCAATTTTTCGATCAGCTCACGCAGTTGCGCTTCACAGGCTGAGTTAACCGCGCCACCTCCGACATAGACCACCGGCTTTTTCGCAGCCAGAAGCGTGTGTAATGCACGTTTGATCTGGCCTTTGTGGCCCTGTGTCGTTGGGTTGTAGGAGCGCATGCTTACCGTTTCCGGCCAGACATACGGCAGCTTGTTTGCCGGGTTAAGAATATCTTTAGGCAGATCGACCACCACAGGACCAGGCCGCCCACTGGCTGCCAGCCAGAAGGCTTTTTTCAGTACGCCGGGAATGTCTTCAGTTTGCTTCACCAGGAAACTGTGCTTCACAACGGGGCGTGAAATGCCCACCATGTCGCACTCCTGAAATGCATCGTAGCCAATCAGTGACGTTGCGACCTGCCCGGATAGAATGACCAGCGGGATGGAGTCCATATAGGCTGTCGCAATACCGGTAATGGCATTCGTCGCGCCGGGGCCGGAGGTGACCAATACCACGCCCACTTCACCCGTCGCACGCGCCAGCCCGTCAGCCATGTGCACCGCCGCCTGCTCGTGGCGCACCAAAACATGGTCAATGCCGCCTACCGTATGAAGCGCATCATAAATATCCAGAACTGCGCCTCCAGGGTAGCCGAACACCTGCTTAACGCCCTGATCGATTAACGATCGGACGACCATTTCCGCGCCAGACAACATCTCCATGCTTTGCCTCCAGGCATTTTGTTATAGACGGACTGCAGAATTCATTTCCACACCGTCTTACGATCGTGATGAACCAATCTTATATATTGCAGAGTGATCGTTACCTTAACCGCTCGTTTTGAGGCAGGCAATTAGCAAACAGGACGCGGCAAACGGGGTCAGAAGCACAAAAAGCAGCGTTACAGGGAGGATATGGTTAATTCCACTGTGATTCGTTCGTGAGGTGATAAATCATCGCTGAAAAGCGCAACCTTTCAGGAAATCATCTATTTTTGCGAGGCTGGCAGCAGCCAGAAAAAATAACAACAGCACAAAATACCGCAAATGAAAATATATGCAGGATAAACCACACGCGCCGATGTGATTTATCCTGACGCACTTATCGGCGGCAAATGCTAATAAGCAATTCTTCCATCCACTGATGGCCTTTATCCCGGCCTGCGGCTTCATGCCAGGAAAGATAACAGGTACGGCTATTGAGCTTGAGCGGCAACGGCAGAATTTGCAGATTTAAGGGTTCCGAAAACTCCTCCGCCAGCCAACGCGGGGCAATAGCGACCAGATGGGTCTGGGAAACCACATTTAAGACGCTGACCATGGCCATTCCCTGATAAGCCACGCTCGCCTGTTTATCCGCAGTGTCATACCACGGCAGACTAAATGAGGCGTATCGGTCGAGGGCAACAACAGCATGCTGCTCGTTATAAACATCACTTTCGCGCAGCGGCATATTCATTCGTGGATGTTTTTTGCTGGCGACCAGTACCATTTCATCTTTAAACAGAGGCACACAGGAAAATTCCGGACGACGGAACTCTTCGTATCCCAGAACGAATTCTGTTTCCTGATACCGAAGCTGATGTTCGGTGTTCTGATTAAGAGAAGATTTAAATACCAGTTGAATATTGGGCGCAATTTCTTCCACTTTATTGTAGATCACGGACGTCAAATAATTATCTAACGGGCTACATACACAAAGATGGAAAACACGCTCACTGCTTAAGGGCTCAAAACCCGATCCCGGCAGCTCATTTTGCACCAACTGTAACGCCTGGCGGATAGAGCCAAACAGCTGAAATGCACGCGCCGTGGGTTGAATCCCCCTGCCATAACGAACAAACAATTCGTCATTAAACATCACTTTAAGCCGGGATACCGCATTGCTGACGGCAGGCTGCGACATCCCCAGAGACTGCGCTGCCCGCGTGATATTCTGTTCCTGCATCACCGCGTCAAACACGGTCAACAGATTGAGATCCACGGTGCGTAACTGAGGTTTAACCCCATTATAACCCTGAGGTTGATTAATATTATTTTCTGGCACTCCTGGCTCCACTGTCACGCTAAACTCCCTTTGCCAAATTACAGTAATAATTTCGAAAAATATGATTTACCATGCAGATACAACCAGCGAAAGAGAATTGTTTAAAATTCGGAAAATATAAAGAGCGCATCATCAAAAGGGTGACTTCGCCCAGGTCATTGATGGTGAGATGAAATTCCGCATAAATGATATCAATGACATTATGGTTTGCATGAAACCATAATCAAGACAAATACACAATCGCCCTTCGGTTAATGATAACTTAAGTATTATTAAACTATTCACGTGAGCCATGCCAAACAATTAACAAACTCGCATCATTGCTCACGCTTTATTTACTGCATTTTTATTTGCAGCACTAATAAATCAATGAAATTAAAAACAATTCTTCTCAGGGCTCATCCATTACAGACGTATGTTGAATTGATACTAATTATATTTAAATCGTTCCGGAGATGAATCTCCAGTCCAAAAATAGACTTTTCAAAAGGCATGAAAGATAAAAACCAGCACAATTAGCTAAATAAAATTCTCTGGAACATCGTGCGATCGGGGTCGTTTTTGTTGTCAGGGGTTGACATCAACCCCCATATCCAGTACCACTAAAAGCATATTGAATTTAACGGAGCACGATTCATGATTCGCACCATTCGTTTCACTGGTCTACTACTACTAAACGCATCCTCTGTGCGCGGTAGACTGGCGGGCGAAATTCAGCGTTGAATCGTCACCAGTAAGACTAAAAACCCGCGCCACTGCGCGGGTTTTTTTATGCTCGTAGCAAGGCGCCCTAAGACTGACAAGGACCTAACCCATGAGCCAGCAAGTCATTATTTTTGATACCACTTTACGTGACGGTGAACAGGCATTACAGGCGAGCCTGAGTGTGAAAGAGAAGCTGCAGATTGCGCTGGCTCTCGAACGTATGGGTGTCGACGTGATGGAGGTGGGTTTCCCGGTCTCTTCTCCAGGTGATTTCGAATCGGTACAGACCATCGCCCGTACCATCAAAAACAGCCGCGTCTGTGGCCTGGCACGCTGCGTTGAGAAAGATATCGACGTTGCCGCCGAGTCACTGAAAGTGGCTGAAGCATTCCGTATTCATACTTTTATTGCCACCTCCCCCATGCACATTGCCACCAAGTTGCGCAGCACCCTCGACGAGGTGATTGAGCGCGCGGTCTACATGGTCAAACGCGCGCGCAACTACACGGATGATGTTGAATTCTCATGTGAAGACGCAGGCCGCACGCCAATTGAGGATCTGGCACGCGTGGTGGAAGCCGCCATTAATGCCGGGGCCAAAACCATCAACATCCCGGACACCGTCGGCTACACCATGCCGTTTGAGTTCTCCAACATCATTACTGGCTTGTATGATCGTGTACCAAACATTGATAAGGCAATTATCTCTGTTCATACCCACGACGATTTAGGCCTGGCCGTCGGCAACGCCATCGCCGCTGTTCACGCCGGTGCCCGTCAGGTAGAAGGTGCGATGAACGGTATCGGGGAACGCGCAGGCAACTGTTCCCTGGAAGAAGTGATCATGGCGATCAAAGTGCGCAAAGACATCATGAACGTGCACACCCGCATCAATCACAATGAAATCTGGCGTACCAGCCAGACCGTCAGCCAGATTTGCAACATGCCGATCCCCGCCAACAAGGCGATTGTCGGTACCGGCGCATTCGCGCACTCTTCCGGTATCCACCAGGATGGCGTACTGAAAAACCGCGAAAACTACGAAATCATGACCCCGGAATCGATCGGTCTGAACCAGGTTCAGTTGAATCTGACCTCCCGCTCCGGCCGTGCGGCAGTGAAACATCGTATGGAAGAGATGGGTTACAAGGACAGCGATTACAACATGGATCAGCTGTACGACGCGTTCCTGAAGCTGGCCGACAAAAAAGGTCAGGTGTTCGACTATGACCTGGAAGCACTGGCCTTCATTAATAAGCAGCAGGAAGAGCCAGAGCATTTCCGTCTGGATTACTTCAGCGTGCAGTCCGGCTCCAGCGATATCGCCACGGCATCCATCAAGCTGGCCTGCGGGGATGAGATAAAAGCGGAAGCGGCAAACGGCAATGGTCCTGTCGATGCTATCTACCAGGCGATTAACCGCGTCACCGAATACGACGTGGAGCTGGTCAAATATGACCTGACGGCCAAAGGCCATGGCAAAGATGCACTCGGTCAGGTGGATATCGTGGTCAATTATAACGGCCGTCGCTTCCACGGCGTGGGTCTGGCGACCGATATCGTCGAATCCTCTGCGAAAGCAATGGTTCATGTCCTGAACAATATCTGGCGCGCCGCTGAAGTCGAAAAAGAGTTGCAACGCAAAGCTCAGAATAAAGAGAACAACAAGGAAACCGTGTAATGTCGAAGAATTACCATATTGCTGTGTTGCCGGGTGACGGTATTGGCCCGGAAGTGATGGCACAGGCGCTGAAAGTACTGGAAGCCGTTCGCTCGCGTTTTGCGATGAAAATTACCACCAGCCACTACGACGTGGGCGGTATTGCTATCGATAATCACGGTACGCCGCTGCCAAAAGCAACGGTAGAGGGCTGCGAGAACGCCGATGCCGTCCTGTTTGGTTCCGTGGGTGGCCCGAAATGGGAACACCTGCCACCCGCAGAGCAGCCAGAGCGCGGCGCGTTGCTGCCGCTGCGTAAACATTTCAAGCTGTTCAGTAACCTGCGTCCGGCAAAGCTGTATCAGGGTCTGGAAGAGTTCTGCCCGCTGCGCGCGGATATCGCCGCTAACGGCTTCGACATTCTGTGCGTGCGTGAACTGACCGGCGGGATCTATTTCGGCCAGCCAAAAGGCCGTGAAGGCAGCGGTCAGCATGAAAAAGCGTTCGACACCGAGGTCTATCACCGTTTCGAAATTGAACGTATCGCCCATATCGCTTTTGAGTCAGCACGCAAACGCCGCCATAAAGTCACCTCTATCGACAAAGCGAATGTGCTGCAGTCTTCCATCTTATGGCGTGAGATCGTCAGCGAAGTTGCTAAGCATTATCCTGACGTTGAGCTGTCGCATATGTACATCGACAACGCGACAATGCAGCTGATTAAAGATCCGTCCCAGTTTGACGTGCTGCTGTGCTCCAACCTGTTCGGCGATATCCTCTCGGATGAGTGCGCGATGATCACCGGCTCCATGGGCATGCTGCCGTCAGCGAGCCTGAACGAAGAAGGCTTTGGCCTGTACGAGCCTGCTGGCGGCTCCGCGCCGGATATCGCAGGTAAAAACATTGCTAACCCGATTGCGCAGATCCTCTCCCTGGCTCTGCTGCTGCGCTACAGCCTGGATGCAGGCGATGCGGCAACCGCAATTGAGAACGCCATTAATCGCGCGTTAGAAGAAGGCGTCCGTACCGGTGATTTAGCACGCGGCACGGCGGCAGTCAGTACCGATGAAATGGGCGACATCATTGCCCGCTATGTCGCTGAAGGGGTGTAATCATGGCGAAGACGTTATATGAAAAATTGTTTGATGCACACGTTGTCTATGAGGCACCAAACGAAACCCCGCTGCTCTATATCGACAGGCATCTGGTACACGAAGTGACCTCCCCACAGGCATTTGATGGGCTGCGTGCGCACAAACGCCCGGTACGTCAGCCGGGTAAAACCTTCGCGACAATGGATCACAACGTTTCCACCCAGACCAAAGATATCAATGCGTCGGGCGAAATGGCGCGTATCCAGATGCAGGAGTTGATCAAGAACTGTAACGAGTTTGGCGTCGAGCTCTACGATCTGAACCATCCGTATCAGGGTATCGTTCACGTGATGGGACCTGAGCAGGGGATCACCCTGCCCGGCATGACCATCGTCTGCGGCGACTCCCATACCGCAACGCACGGCGCGTTTGGTGCACTGGCCTTCGGTATTGGCACCTCTGAAGTTGAGCATGTTCTGGCTACGCAGACCCTTAAACAGGGCCGAGCCAAAACCATGAAGATTGAAGTGAAAGGCAAAGCCGCGCCGGGGATCACCGCGAAAGACATCGTGCTGGCCATCATCGGTAAAACGGGCAGTGCCGGCGGCACCGGGCACGTTGTTGAGTTCTGCGGTGACGCTATTCAGGCGCTGAGCATGGAAGGTCGTATGACTCTGTGCAATATGGCCATCGAGATGGGGGCCAAAGCAGGCCTGGTGGCACCGGATGAAACCACCTTCAACTATGTAAAAGGGCGTCTGCACGCACCAAAAGGTCAGGATTACGCTGACGCCGTCGCGTACTGGAAAACCCTGAAAACCGATGATGACGCGGTTTTTGATACCGTTGTTACCCTGCAGGCGGAGGAGATTGCCCCGCAGGTGACCTGGGGAACCAATCCGGGTCAGGTCATTTCCGTGAATGACACCATTCCCGATCCGGCCTCATTTACCGATCCGGTCGAACGCGCCAGTGCTGAAAAAGCGCTGGCGTATATGGGTCTGAAACCCGGTGTGCCGTTGACCGATGTGACCATCGACAAAGTCTTTATCGGCTCCTGCACCAACTCGCGTATCGAAGATTTACGCGCTGCGGCGGAGATCGCCAAAGGCCGTAAAGTGGCACCCGGCGTACAGGCGCTGGTTGTACCAGGCTCTGGTCCGGTAAAAGCGCAGGCGGAAGCCGAAGGCCTGGATAAGATCTTTATCGAAGCAGGCTTCGAGTGGCGCTTGCCTGGCTGCTCCATGTGTCTGGCCATGAACAATGACCGCCTGAATCCGGGCGAACGTTGTGCCTCCACCAGTAACCGTAACTTTGAAGGTCGTCAGGGCCGCGGTGGACGCACCCACCTGGTCAGCCCGGCGATGGCCGCCGCTGCGGCAGTTACCGGCCATTTCGCCGATATTCGCAGCCTGAAATAAGGAGACAATCATGGCAGAGAAATTTACCCAACATACAGGCCGGGTTGTCCCTCTGGACGCCGCTAACGTCGATACCGATGCGATCATCCCGAAGCAATTTTTGCAGAAGGTCACCCGCACCGGATTTGGTGCTCATCTGTTTAACGACTGGCGTTTTCTGGATGATAAAGGCCAGGTACCTGACCCGGAATTTGTGCTGAATTTCCCGGAATATAAAGGCGCCTCCATTCTGCTGGCACGGGAAAACTTTGGCTGCGGCTCCTCACGTGAGCACGCACCATGGGCGCTGACCGACTACGGCTTTAAAGTGGTGATCGCCCCGAGCTTTGCGGATATCTTCTACGGCAACAGCTTTAACAACCAGCTGCTGCCGGTGACGCTGAGTGACGAGCAAGTGGATGAATTGTTCGCGCTGGTTAAGGCAAATCCGGGCATGTCGTTTGAAGTGGATCTGGAAGCGGAAGTGGTGAAAGCCGGAGATAAAACCTACAGCTTCAGCATCGATGCCTTTCGTCGCCACTGCATGCTGAACGGTCTGGACAGCATTGGCCTGACGCTTCAGCATGAAGACGCCATCTCCGCGTACGAGAAAAAACAGCCTGCGTTTATGGGCTAAAGGCAATGGCCCGCACGATGCGGGCCATTGATAAGGGTGCGTTGAGGCTCAACCACTCTGGAGAGGCGGGGAACTTTCCCCGCCCATACCGCTAACGTTTTGCTTCGTAAGCCAACACTGCTGCCAGCTCGGTTTTCTCCTGTCTGAAATGCAGTTCACACAGTGAATCACGCACCATCCAGGTGAAGATCAACAGCGTTGTACAGATCAGAAACAAACCTAACAGCAGAGTACGTTTTGGCATTCCAGCCTCCTTATTGCTTTTCGGCAATGAAGAGACTAACCTCGCAATGTTGGTTGTGAAGTTTGTCTCCCCATCAGTTTTTTGATGTGGGACTCTCCACTGTTTGCCTCTTGCGAAAGCCTGAGGCAAACAGCCTCAAGCACCCGCCACGCACTCTATGTGTCTTCTTAAACTCTGTCAGAAAATCGTTTCATTTCGTGAAGGCACCTTCCAGAATCAGACGTCTTTTACGCGCCAGGTCAGCATCAGCGTGACAATCGACGTTAGTGCAATCATCCAGTACACCGACCCATGTCCATAGCTTTGCGACAACGCCCCCTGAATCACCCCCGCCAGAATTACCCCCGTAGAGATACTGTTGGTAAAGAGTGTGGTCGCCGACCCCGCCCGCCCGGGCATTAAATCCTGGAACCAGAGCATCCCTATCCCGGCCACGATCCCGATAAACACAGCATTAAACAGCTGCAGCGCCAGCAACGCCTCTCGTGAATGGAAGAAAATCAGCCCCAGGTAGAAAAGCACTCCGGCCGCTACGGCTATCAGCATCATCCGGCGTTTCCCGAGATGTTTGACGTAGTATCCCGCCAGAATCATCGCCGGAATTTCCAGCCCGGCGGCCGTCCCCATTAAGATCCCCGCGAGCTTATCCGGCAGACCCAGATCGCTGCTGATCCACAGCGGCATATCGATGATATACATGGTGTTGCAGGTCCACATCAGCGTGGAGGCGATAAACAGCATACGGACGTTTTTATCCTGCCAGCCGCTCACCTGAGTAATGGGTTTATCCGCTGTCTGTTCGACACGCGCCACTGACGGCAGCACGAAGGCAATCAGTGCCAGGCTAATGGCAAAAATCCCCGCAGCGATGGAAAACATGGCGGTAAAACCGTAATTCAACGCCAGCATAAAGGCCAACGGCGGACCAATGACCCATGCAAGAGAGAGCTGCGCACGCATCACCGAGCTAAACATCACCACTTCCCGCGCCGAGTTGTCGGCATATTCCCGGGCCAGCGCGAACAGCTGCGGCATGGCTGTGTTCGCCAGTGAGGCCAACAGCACGCCGCAGGTGATCAGCGTCAGGTAGTGACGATTAAAGGCAAACAGCAACGCGTTACCCACGGCCATGGCGCAACAAAAGAGGATCAACTTGCGGCGATCGCCCTGACTGTCGGATCGTTTCGCCAGCCCCAGGCTCACCAGGATCCCGGCGATGGCGTTCACGGTATAAAACAGGCCGACCCAAAACGGCTGCGCCCCCACCTCCCGGCTGAGAAAAAGACTCAGCGTCGGTGCCTGCAGCGCCCCCGCCACGCCCATCATAAAGGCCACCAGCATAAAAGCGGCATACACGCCGTTCAGGCGTCGCCCCATCGTCATTAACCAGAGCATCTGCAAGTCCTTGTGAAAGCGAATCGAAATTGGGTGAAAGAATAAACGAAAAAAGCCAGCAAAAAACATTTTGCTGGCGGGTGATAAGCACCAATACTCAGTCACACATGATCGAGGCGAGTTAGCGAGAAGAGGTCGGTTTCGTAACGTCCCACTGCATCAGTTCTTCTAACATTTTCAGCCGTTGCTCAGCACACTGACGGGCCAGCCAGGACGTTCCTTTTGTCGCTGAAAAGTACTGCTGATAAAACTGACGTGCGGTAGACCTCTTCATAATGTACCTCCTCACTTCATCGGGAATCATTATTGGCTTAATATAGGGATTAATAAATTGCTGATTTTTTGTCAGGAGTTCCCCTTTTATGCCTTCTGGTCGTCTGCAACAACAATTCATCCGCCTCTGGCAGTGCTGCGAAGGGCAATCGCAGGAGACCACGCTTAACGAACTGGCTGAACTCCTTAACTGCTCCCGACGTCATATGCGCACGCTGCTTAACACCATGCAGCAACAGGGCTGGTTAAACTGGGAAGCCGAAGCGGGACGCGGCAAACGCTCACGCCTGACCTTTCTCTATACCGGGCTGGCCTTGCAGCAACAGCGAGCGGAAGACCTGCTGGAACAGGACAGAATCGATCAGCTGGTGCAACTGGTTGGCGATAAAGCCGCAGTGCGTCAGATGCTGGTCTCCCATCTTGGGCGGAGTTTTCGTCAGGGCCGCCACATTCTGCGGGTGCTCTACTATCGCCCGATGAAGAATCTGCTCCCCGGCACGGCCTTGCGCCGCTCAGAAACCCATATGGCGCGACAAATATTCAGCGGCCTGACGCGAATAAATGAGGAAAACGGGGAACTGGAAGCTGATATTGCGCACCACTGGCAGCAACTCTCCCCACGTCACTGGCGCTTTTTCTTACGTCCCGGCATCCACTTTCACCACGGCCGCGAGCTGGAAATGCGCGATGTCATCGCCTCACTGGAACGTGCCCGCAAGCTTCCGCTTTATTCGCATATCTCGCGCGTTCACTCCCCCACCGCCTGGACGCTGGATATTGAACTGTCTCAGCCGGATAAATGGCTCCCCTGGCTGCTGGGGTATGTCCCATCAATGATTTTGCCAGGAGAGTGGGAATCGCTGCACAATTTTGCCAGCCAGCCCATTGGCACCGGGCCCTATGCCGTGTCGCGTAACACCAATAACCAGCTGAAAATTCGCGCGTTTGATGACTATTTTGGCTACCGGGCGCTGATCGACGAAGTGAACGTCTGGGTATTACCGGATCTCAATGAAGAGCTCAGCGCCGGGCTGACGCTTGAAGGCCCCACAACAGGCGAAAAGGCGGTGGAAAGCCGCCTTGAGGAGGGCTGCTACTACCTGCTGTTTGACAGCCGCACCCACCGCGGGGCCAATCAGGCGGTACGCAAATGGATCAGCCACGTCTTATCTCCCTCCAATCTGATTTACCATGCGGAAGAACAGTATCAGACGTACTGGTTTCCGGCGTACGGGTTGCTTCCTCGCTGGCATCATGCCCGACCTGCCCACTGTGACAAACCGGCAGGGCTGGAGTCTGTCACCCTGACCTACTACCGCGAGCATGTGGAGCACCGTTTTATTGCCAGGATCATGACCAGACTGCTGGCCGCAGAAGGCGTCCGGCTGGACATCAGGGAAGTGGACTATGACGAATGGCACCAGGGGGAACTGACCAGCGATATCTGGCTGAACAGCGCCAACTTCACCCTGCCGCTCGATTTCTCGCTCTTCTCACACCTGTATGAAGTCCCGCTGATCCAGCACTGTATCGATCGGGACTGGCAGCAGGATGCGGCGCAGTGGCGCGCGGGTGAGATGAACCTGGCCACCTGGTGTCAGGCGCTGCTGGCCGAACAGGCAATCGTGCCGCTGATCCACCACTGGCTGATGATCCAGGGCCAGCGCAGTATGCGGGGGTTACGGATGAATACGCTGGGCTGGTTTGATTTTAAATCCGCCTGGTTTGCGCCACCAGAGCCATAACACTTTCGTAATATTCGCCAAATCATTACAATAGCGCCGTTCTCAACGGGGTGCTGCATCACTGATGTGCGCTGAGATAATACCCGTCGAACCTGATCCGGATAACGCCGGCGAAGGGATTTGAGGCTGTCGCTCAAAATCCTTTGCCACTCAACCTTGAGGTGCAAAGTGTTAAAAAAAGTGCTTCCCCTGCTGGCGCTGTTTGCGCTGCCTGCTTTCGCAAAACCCGTCCTGACGGTCTACACCTACGACTCCTTTTCTGCCGACTGGGGCCCAGGCCCGGTCGTCAAAAAAGCCTTTGAAGCCGACTGCAACTGCGAACTGAAATTCGTGGCGCTGGAAGATGGCGTCTCGCTGCTTAACCGTCTGCGTATGGAAGGTAAAAACAGCAAGGCCGACGTGGTACTCGGCCTGGATAACAACCTGCTGGATGCGGCCTCGCAAACGAAACTGTTCGCCAAAAGCGGCGTAGCGGCAGATGCGGTTAACGTGCCGGGCGGCTGGAAAAACGACACCTTTGTGCCGTTCGATTACGGATATTTTGCGTTTGTTTATGACAAAAACAAGCTGAAGAACCCGCCGAAAAGCCTGAAGGAGCTGGTGGAAAGCGACCAGAAATGGCGCGTGATTTATGAAGATCCGCGCACCAGCACACCGGGTCTGGGCCTGCTGCTGTGGATGCAGAAGGTATACGGTGATAAAACGCCGGAGGCGTGGCAGAAGCTGGCCGCCAAAACCGTGACCGTCACCAAAGGCTGGAGCGAAGCCTATGGCCTGTTCCTGAAAGGGGAGAGCGACCTGGTGCTGAGCTACACCACCTCCCCGGCTTATCACATTATCGCCGAGAAGAAAGACAACTACGCCGCCGCTGATTTCGCTGAAGGTCATTATCTGCAGGTGGAAGTGGCTGCCCGCACTGCCGCCAGCAAGCAGCCGGAACTGGCCGAGAAGTTTCTGAAATTCATGGTCTCCCCGGCGTTCCAGAATGCGATCCCTACGGGTAACTGGATGTATCCGGTGACCAACGTGACGCTACCTGCGGGCTTTGAGCAACTGACCAAACCGCAAACCTCGCTGGAGTTTACGCCGCAGCAGGTCGCCGCGCAGCGAGCAGCATGGGTAAGTGAATGGCAACGCGCCGTCAGCCGCTAATTCCCGGCTGGTTATTTCCCGGACTGCTCGCCGCTGTAGTGATGGTGGCGGTCAGTCTGGGTGCTTTTCTGGCATTGTGGTTTAACGCGCCAGAGAGTGATCTGCTCTCTCTCTGGCACGACAGCTATCTCTGGCACGTCATCCGGTTCTCTTTCTGGCAGGCGTTTCTCTCTGCCCTGCTGTCGGTGATCCCGGCCATTTTTCTTGCGCGGGCGCTCTACCGCAGACGCTTCCCCGGCAGGGAGGCGCTGTTGAGACTGTGTGCCATGACGCTGATCCTGCCCGTCCTGGTGGCGGTATTTGGGATCCTGAGCGTGTATGGTCGTCAGGGCTGGCTGGCCGCCCTCTTTAACCTGCTTGGTCTGGAGTGGACCTTCTCCCCTTACGGACTCAAAGGTATTCTGCTGGCGCACATCTTTTTCAACATGCCCATGGCGACCCGGCTTTTTTTACAGGCGCTGGCGGCTATCCCCGGCGAGCAGCGTCAGCTTGCAGCACAGCTGGGTATGCGCGGCTGGTCATTCTTCCGCTTTGTCGAATGGCCATGGCTGCGCCGTCAAATCCCTCCGGTTGCGGCGCTGATCTTCATGCTCTGTTTTGCCAGTTTCGCCACCGTGCTTTCTCTTGGTGGTGGACCACAGGCGACCACCATCGAACTGGCGATTTACCAGGCGCTGAGTTACGACTACGACCCCGGCCGCGCTGCGCTTCTGGCTCTGGTGCAGATGCTGTGCTGTCTTGTGCTGGTCCTGCTGAGTCAGCGTCTGAGCAAAGCCATTCCACCGGGCAGTCATCAGATTACAGGCTGGCGCGATCCACAGGACAGCCTGCACAGCCGAATCGCGGATGTGATGTTGATCGTACTGGCCCTGCTGTTGCTTCTGCCGCCGCTGATGGCCGTTATCGTCGATGGCGTTAACCTTAACCTCGTCTCCGTGTTGCAACAGCCCGTCCTCTGGCAGGCGACCTGGACATCCTTGCGCATCGCACTGGCTGCCGGGCTATTGTGTGTCGTGCTGACCATGATGCTGCTGTGGAGCAGTCGCGAACTTTATGCTCGCCAGGCGCGCAAAGCCGGACAAGCGCTGGAGCTGACGGGGATGTTAATCCTCGCAATGCCGGGCATCGTCCTGGCAACCGGCTTCTTTTTATTGTTCAACAGTACGGTTGGTCTGCCGGAAAGCGCCGACGGAATTGTGATTTTTACCAACGCCCTGATGGCCATTCCCTATGCGCTGAAGGTGCTGGAAAACCCCATGCGCGACGTCAACAGCCGTTACGCTTTGCTGTGTCAGTCGCTTGGTATACAGGGCTGGCGCCGGTTAAAGGTGGTTGAACTGCGCGCGCTGAAACGCCCGCTTGCTCAGGCGCTGGCCTTCGCTTGTGTGCTCTCCATTGGTGACTTTGGTGTGGTGGCGCTCTTTGGCAATGAAGATTTCCGCACGCTGCCATACTGGTTGTATCAGCAGATCGGCTCCTACCGCAGTCAGGAGGGGGCCGTCACGGCGCTGTTGCTGCTGTTGCTGTGCTTCGCCTTATTTACCGTTATCGAAAAACTTCCGGGGCGCAATGTTAAAACTGACTGATGTCACCTGGCTCTACCAACACCTGCCTATGCGTTTCAGCCTGTCGGTACGCCCGGGTGAGATGATTGCCGTGCTTGGCCCAAGCGGGGCAGGGAAAAGTACCTTACTCAATCTGATTGCCGGTTTTCTGCAACCGGCAAGCGGGTCGATAATCATTGAAAACAACGACCATACCTACACCCCGCCCGCCAGGCGTCCGGTCTCGATGCTGTTCCAGGAAAATAACCTGTTCACCCATCTGATGGTGCGGCAAAACATCGCGCTGGGTATGGATCCGGGGCTGAAACTGAACGACGCGCAGCGCCAGAAGCTGGAAAAGATTGCCGGGCAGATGGGCATCACCACGTTTATTGACCGGCTCCCCGGAGAGCTCTCTGGCGGACAACGTCAGCGCGTGGCGCTGGCTCGCTGTCTGGTTCGCGAGCAGCCGATACTGCTGCTGGATGAGCCCTTCTCTGCACTCGATCCCGCGCTGCGCCAGGAGATGCTCGCCCTGGTACAGGAGGTCTGCCAGCGTCAGCAGCTGACGATGCTGATGGTGTCACACAGTATTGAAGATGCCGCACGCATCGCCCCGCGATCGGTGGTGATCGCGGAGGGTCGTATCGTGTGGGAGGGTGAAACCGAAGAGTTGATGAGTGGCAAAGCAAGCGCGTCGCACCTGCTGGGGATCCTTAACGGCTGACCACCTTCAACAGGATCTCACCGTACACCGGCATCAGCGGATGGCGAATCAGTGCGATCAGCGCCACGACGGCAACGCCCAGCGTCAGCGGCGCCAGCCACAGCAAGCGCGAACGAGGCAGATAGCGCGTCAGACGATCGACATTCGCTTTCGCGCTGCGCCATAGCCGCCAGCACAACCATGCAGCGAGCCATAACAGCAGCGCTGTTGCCAGCAATAACCATTTAAAGCCACCGCTCTGCACATCGTCTGGAATATCAATTGCCGCCCCCGCCAGGATCCCCGGCAGGAAGTAGAACGGCGGCCAGAAGACGCAGCCGATAATGTTCGGCAAAACGAATTTTGCGACGGGCAGATCCAGCATCCCGGCGACCATCGGCACCAGCGGACGCGTTGGCCCGACAAAGCGTCCGACGAGGATCGTAAACATGCTGTGCTGATGCAACGCATGCTCAGTTTTATCCAGCAACGCTTTGTTCTTCTTCATGAAAGACCAGCGGTGCAGCGGCTTCTTGAAACGCCAGCCCAGCCAGAAGGAGATCCAGTCGCCCAGTAAGCAGCCGATCATACCGGCCAGCCATGCCTGCCAGAAATTGACCTCACCGCTGCCAATCAACGCGCCCAACGCCGCCATCATCACCGTACCAGGCAGGATCAGCCCAACCAGCGCCAGCGATTCCAGAAACGCCACCAGCGCAACGGCGATAAGCGAATACATAACCGACTGGGTAATAAAATGTTCCAGCAATGCCTGCATAACTATTCCGGTCAGAAAACGAATCAGGGATTCTGCTTAGCGCCCTGCACCGCGTCAAGACAACAATTGTCTGAATAGTTTACAGGTTGCTTCCGTTGTTCACCTGCTTGTTTATCTTTTTTTACCGTTTATTCACATCCCGCCCGGAATTCACTGGGGCTGGCACCAGTACATTTTTTAAATACGCGGGAAAAATAGAGCTGATCTTCAAAGCCCACATTGCGCCCTACGGTGGCAATGGGCATCCGGGTGGTGCTGAGCAGCAGTTTCGCCTGGCTGATGCGCTGATCTTCGCGCCAGCTAAGCACGCTGACACCCAACTGCTGCCGGAACAGATGCGATAGCCGCGACGGCGACAGACAGACATGCTGGGCCACGCTGGCGATATCAAACTGGCTGTCGGCCAGGTGGTCGCTGATGTACTGGCAGGCATCACGCACACGGTTATCCAGCGGCGGATTAAGCGACGCGTTAATCGCCTCCATCCGGCGCAGTAACACCTGTTCAAGCAAATTAATTGCCAGTAGCTCAGCGTAGCGCCCACCGGCCTGCCCTGCCTCTATGATCTGGGCAAACAGCTCGCGGAACTGAGCAAGATGAGCGTCGTCCGGGCGGTAAAAACCAGTGTGCGCAAAAATGGCTGGCCACGAAAGCCACTCCTGCCAGTAGGCGCGGGGGCGGAAGTAGACCCACTGGTGATACCACTCTTTGGCATCCGGATGACGCCCGTAATGGTGGATCTCGCCAGGTGGAAACAGCAGCATATCGCCGGGACGACAGACGAACTGCTGATCGTTGTTTTTGATTATCCCTTCCCCACGCACGGTCAGGTTCAGAATGTACCCTTTCATCCCAAGCGGACGGTCAACGTAAAAATCGAGATATCCCTCAGCCTCGATAGGGGTCAGCCCCGCCACCAGGTGGGCGTTAAACGAATAACCCGGCAGTAAGGGATCGTTTTGCGTTTCGGCCATAGATTCAGTTCTCCCAACGGTACTGAAGGAAACCAATTGTCCATATCGTTAAAAGCCGTATAAAAATGGCCTGCGACGAGATCCAAAAAGCATCACGTCTCTTTTACGTCCGCCATGTTTCAGCCTTCCCCCCTGATTTCTCCGCCAGAGTGGGCAGATAAGCAGTAACAAAAGTGTCTATAAGTGCGGCAGAAATGTCCACATTGAATATTTGCACGGCGTCACACTTTCCATCTCAACAGCAATTTAGTCCATAAGATTAGCGGATCCTGCCTGACGATTTTCGCCCCCAGTCTCTAATGTTCTCTCATACCTGTTTTCTGATGGAGCAACACCATGGCAATTGCGATTGGCCTCGATTTTGGCAGCGACTCGGTTCGCGCCCTGGCAGTGGACTGTACGTCCGGCCAGGAGATAGCAACCAGCGTTGAGTGGTACCCACGCTGGCAAGAGGGGCGCTACTGCGATGCGCCAAACAACCAGTTCCGTCACCATCCACGCGACTACATCGAGTCGATGGAAGCGGCAATCAAAACCGTGCTGGCAGAACTGACTGACGCCCAGCGTGCAGAGGTAGTTGGGATCGGCGTAGACAGCACCGGTTCTACCCCCGCGCCAGTGGATGCGGAAGGCCGGGTGCTCGCGCTACGTCCTGAGTTCGCCGACAACCCGAACGCCATGTTTGTGCTGTGGAAAGACCATACCGCCGTCGAAGAGGCCGAAGCCATCACCCGGTTGTGCCACCAGCCGGGCAAAACCGACTATTCGCGCTACATCGGCGGAATTTATTCCAGTGAATGGTTCTGGGCCAAGATCCTGCATGTCACCCGCGCTGACGCAGCGGTTGCACAGGCAGCCGCATCGTGGATTGAACTGTGTGACTGGGTTCCTGCCCTGCTCTCAGGTACCACCCGCCCGCAGGATATTCGCCGCGGCCGCTGCAGCGCCGGGCATAAATCCCTATGGCATGAAAGCTGGGGCGGTCTGCCACCGGCAGCCTTCTTCGATGAACTCGATCCGATTATCAACAAGAGCCTGAAGTACCCGCTCTTTACCGACACCTTTACCGCCGATATTCCGGTGGGCACGCTCTGCGAAGAGTGGGCAACACGCCTGGGCCTGCCGCAAAACGTGGCAATCTCCGGCGGTGCGTTTGACTGCCATATGGGCGCGGTGGGCGCTGGCGCCCAACCCAATACGCTGGTGAAAGTGATCGGCACCTCCACCTGCGACATCCTGACGGCGGATAAGGCCAGCGTCGGTGACCGCGCAGTGAAAGGTATCTGCGGACAGGTCGACGGCAGCGTGGTGCCGGACTTTATCGGTCTGGAAGCCGGGCAGTCTGCGTTTGGCGATATTTACGCCTGGTTTGGTCGGGTACTGGGCTGGCCGCTGGACCAGCTGGCGACCGCGCACCCGGAACTGAAAACCCAGATTGCCGAAAGTAAGAAACAGCTGCTGCCCCAGCTCACCGCCGCATGGGCGAAAAATCCGTCTCTTGAACACCTGCCGGTGGTGCTCGACTGGTTCAACGGCCGCCGTACGCCATTTGCCAACCAGCGTCTTAAAGGTGTTATCACCGATCTCAATCTGGCGACCGATGCCCCGGCCCTGTTTGGCGGCCTGATTGCAGCCACCGCCTTTGGTGCCCGCGCGATTATGGAGTGCTTCACCGAACAGGGCATCGACGTCAATAACGTCATGGCGCTGGGCGGTATCGCCCGTAAAAACCCGGTGATCATGCAGGCCTGCTGCGACGTGCTGAACCGTCCGCTGCAGATTGTCGCATCCGATCAATGCTGCGCGCTGGGCGCGGCCATTTTCGCCGCCGTTGCCGCGGGCGTTCACGCCGATATTCCGGCTGCACAGCAGCATATGGCAAGCGCGGTCGAAAACACCCTTCAGCCGCGTGCTCAACAGGCGCAACGCTTTGAACAGCTTTATCAGCGCTACCAGCAATGGGCAAAAAGCGCCGAACTTCACTATCTCCCTGTCGCCGCCCCGTCAAAACACACCGCGGACACGACGGCAACCCTGACCCATTAAGGACACGACGATGACCATTTTTAATAATTATGAAGTGTGGTTTGTGATTGGCAGCCAGCATTTGTACGGACCGCAAGCGTTGCAGCAGGTGACGAAACATGCGGAACACGTCGTGAACGCGCTGAATGCTGAGGCCAAACTGCCATGTAAACTGGTGCTGAAGCCGCTGGGCACGACGCCGGATGAGATCACCCATATCTGCCGTGACGCAAACTACGACGATAAATGCGCGGGTCTGGTGGTGTGGCTGCACACCTTCTCACCCGCAAAAATGTGGATCAACGGTCTGTCTATCCTCAACAAACCGCTGCTGCAGTTCCATACCCAGTTCAACGCCTCCCTGCCATGGGACAGCATTGATATGGACTTTATGAACCTGAACCAGACCGCACACGGCGGCCGTGAGTTCGGCTTCATCGGCGCCCGTATGCGTCAGCAGCACGCCGTAGTGACCGGACACTGGCAGGATCAACATGCGCAGAAACGCATCGGCTCCTGGATGCGTCAGGCCGTTTCCAAACAGGATACCCGCCATCTGAAAGTGGTGCGATTTGGCGACAACATGCGTGAAGTGGCAGTCACCGACGGTGATAAAGTTGCCGCGCAGATCAAGTTCGGTTTTTCCGTGAACACCTGGGCCGTGGGTGACCTGGTGCAGGTCGTCAATGAGATCGGCGATGGCGACGTGAGCGCGCTGGTCGACGAATACGAAAGCAGCTACCGCCTCACTGCAGCGGCGCAGGTGAAGGGTGACAAACGCCAGAACGTGCTGGACGCGGCGCGCATTGAACTGGGGATGAAACGCTTCCTGGAACAGGGTGGCTTCCACGCCTTTACCACGACATTTGAAGATCTCCATGGTCTGAAACAACTGCCGGGTTTGGCAGTCCAACGTCTGATGCAGCAGGGCTACGGCTTCGCGGGCGAAGGCGACTGGAAAACTGCCGCTCTGCTTCGCATCATGAAAGTGATGTCAACCGGTCTGCAGGGCGGCACCTCCTTTATGGAGGACTACACCTACCACTTCGAAAATGGCAACGACCTGGTACTCGGTTCACACATGCTGGAAGTGTGCCCGTCCATTGCCGTTGAAGAGAAACCGATCCTCGACGTGCAGCACCTCGGCATTGGCGGTAAAGCGGATCCGGCACGTTTAATCTTCAACACCCGTACCGGCCCGGCCATCAACGCCAGCCTGATCGACCTGGGCGATCGTTTCCGCCTGCTGGTGAACTGTGTGGATGCGGTTGAAACGCCACACGCGCTGCCAAAACTGCCGGTCGCCAACGCCCTGTGGAAAGCGCAGCCCGATCTGCCAACCGCCTCCGAAGCCTGGATCGTCGCCGGTGGCGCGCACCATACCGTCTTCAGTCACGCGCTGGATCTCAACGATATGCGTCAGTTCGCTGAACTGCACGACATCGAACTGACCGTGATCGATAACGATACCCGCCTGCCCGCGTTTAAAGACGCGCTGCGCTGGAATGAAGTCTATTACGGTTCGAAACGTTAAGTACGACGTGCCCGGTGGCACTGCGTTTACCGGGCCTACGATTGTGTAGGCCGGATAAGCAAAGCGCCATCCGGCGGGAGACAACAATGCTAGAAGATCTCAAACGCCAGGTACTCGAAGCCAACCTGGCGCTGCCTAAACATAATCTGGTGACCCTAACCTGGGGCAACGTCAGCGCCGTTGACCGCGAAAAAGGGGTGTTCGTCATCAAGCCTTCCGGCGTGGATTATACGGTGATGACAGCTGACGATATGGTTGTGGTCAGCATTGCAACCGGTGAAGTGGTGGAAGGGAAGAAAAAACCCTCCTCCGATACCCCCACCCATCGCCTGCTGTATCAGGCATTTCCGACCATCGGCGGCATTGTGCATACCCACTCGCGTCATGCGACTATCTGGGCGCAGGCAGGCCAGTCCATCCCGGCTACCGGTACCACGCACGCAGACTACTTTTACGGCACCATCCCCTGCACCCGCCTGATGACCGATGCGGAAATCAACGGCGAGTACGAGTGGGAAACCGGCAATGTGATTGTCGAAACCTTTGAAAAACAGGGAATCGACGCAGCACAGATGCCCGGGGTGCTGGTGCATTCTCACGGCCCGTTTGCGTGGGGCAAAAATGCGGAAGATGCAGTGCATAACGCGATTGTGCTGGAAGAGGTGGCCTATATGGGCATCTTCTGTCGTCAACTGGCACCACAGTTGCCGGATATGCAACAGACGCTGCTGGACAAACACTACCTGCGCAAGCACGGTGCAAAAGCCTATTACGGGCAATAAACTGTATATAAACCCAGCATAAAACCGCTAACCAGGCTATAATCAGGCCTGGTTTTGTTTTATGGGATAACGGCGTGACGCAGGCGCAAGAAGGTTTTTTACTGACCCGACACTGGCGGGATACGCCTCAGGGAACAGAGGTGGAGTTCTGGCTGGCGACGGACAACGGCCCGCTGCGCGTTACCCTGCCGCCACAGGAGTCCGTGGCATTTATTCCTGAAGCCCACATCGACAAAGCAAAGCAGCTACTGCGCGGTGAAAACAACTGGCGCATCACGCCACTTGAGCTAAAAGATTTCCATCGCCAGCCGGTTTACGGTCTCTATTGTCGCGCCCATCGCCAGTTGATGCGCTATGAAAAACTGCTGCGCGAGGCGGGCGTCACCCTGTACGAGGCCGATATTCGTCCCCCGGAACGTTTTCTGATGGAGCGGTTTATTACCGCCCCTGTCTGGGTTGATGGCACAGCGCACAACGGCGGGCTGATTAACGCCCGCCTGAAACCCAACCCGCACTACCGTCCGCCGTTGAAATGGGTCTCACTGGACATCGAAACCACCCGTCACGGTGAACTGTACTGTATTGGTCTTGAAGGCTGCGGCGACCGGGTTGTCTATATGCTCGGGCCACCGAATGGCGATGCCTCCGCGCTGGACTTCCGGCTGGAGTACGTCAACAGTCGGCCACAGCTGCTGGAAAAACTGAACCAGTGGTTTGCCGATCGCGATCCCGATGTCCTGATCGGCTGGAACGTGGTGCAGTTCGACCTGCGGGTACTGCAAAAACACGCCGAGCGTTACCGCATCCCGCTCATGCTTGGGCGGGGTCATAGCGAACTGGAATGGCGCGAGCACGGTTTCAAAAACGGCGTCTTCTTCGCGCAGGCCAACGGTCGCCTGATTATCGACGGCATCGAGGCGCTGAAATCCGCATTCTGGAATTTTTCTTCCTTCTCGCTGGAGGCAGTGGCGCAGGAGCTGCTGGGGGAAGGGAAATCCATCGATAACCCGTGGGACCGAATGGATGAGATCGACCGCCGCTTCAACGAAGACAAACCGGCACTTGCCACCTATAACCTGAAAGATTGTGAGCTGGTTACGCAGATTTTCCACAAAACCGAGATCATGCCTTTTCTGCTGGAACGCGCCACAGTAAATGGTCTTGCCGCTGATCGGCACGGCGGTTCCGTGGCGGCATTCAGCCATCTGTACTTTCCCCGCATGCACCGGGCAGGCTACGTCGCACCGAACCTGGGGGACGTGCCGCCGCAGGCAAGCCCTGGCGGCTACGTGATGGATTCCCGGCCGGGACTGTATGACTCCGTGCTGGTACTGGACTACAAAAGCCTCTACCCCTCGATTATCCGCACCTTTTTGATTGATCCGGTGGGGCTGGTAGAGGGGATGGCGCAGCCGGACGATATGCACAGCACCGACGGGTTTCTGGGGGCGCGTTTCTCACGGGAGAAACACTGCCTGCCGGAGATCGTGGGACAGATCTGGCACGGGCGCGACGAGGCCAAGCGCCACGGCAACAAGCCGCTTTCTCAGGCGCTGAAAATTATCATGAATGCCTTTTACGGTGTGCTGGGCACCAGCGCCTGTCGCTTCTTCGACCCGCGTCTCGCCTCGTCTATTACCATGCGCGGGCATGAGATCATGCGCCAGACAAAGGCGCTGATCGAATCCCAGGGCTATGAAGTGATCTATGGCGATACCGACTCCACCTTCGTCTGGTTGAAAGGCGCGCACGCCGAAGAGGAAGCCGCGCGAATTGGCAAACAGCTGGTCGCCTTCGTGAACGACTGGTGGCAAGCGCATTTGCAAAAAGAGCGGTTAACCAGTGCGTTAGAGCTGGAGTATGAAACCCATTTCAGCCGCTTTTTAATGCCCACTATCCGTGGAACCGCTCAGGGCAGCAAGAAACGCTACGCCGGACTGATTCAGGAAGGTGAAAAGCAACGCATGGTGTTTAAAGGGCTGGAGACGGTACGCACAGACTGGACTCCGCTGGCTCAGCAGTTCCAGCAAACGCTCTATCTGCGGATCTTTCGTAATGAGCCTTATCAGGACTACGTCCGCGAGACGATAGCCAGCCTGATGGCTGGCGAGCTCGACAACCAGCTGGTGTATCGCAAACGCCTGCGCCGC
Source organism: Enterobacter cloacae subsp. cloacae ATCC 13047 (assembly GCF_000025565.1). NCBI lineage: Bacteria > Pseudomonadati > Pseudomonadota > Gammaproteobacteria > Enterobacterales > Enterobacteriaceae > Enterobacter > Enterobacter cloacae. The sequence continues at coordinate 852,698 of NC_014121.1, read as the reverse complement.
CCGCTGGCCGAGTATCAGCGTAACGTTCCGCCACACGTCCGCGCCGCGCGTCTGGCGGATGAAGAGAACGTCCGTCGGGGGCGCGCCCCGCAGTATCAGAACCGGGGCACCATTAAGTATGTCTGGACGACAAACGGGCCAGAGCCCGTGGATTATCAACACTCTGCGCTGGACTACGACCACTACCTGACGCGCCAGCTTCAGCCCGTCGCGGATGGAATTTTGCCGTTCATTGACGACGATTTTGCTACACTAGTGACAGGGCAACTTGGCCTATTTTGACACGTGACGAAATCGCTGCCATCCAGTACCATAGCGCCCTTTCCACTCCCGGACCCATTTTTCGATGACCGTCTTTTTTGACTGTGGTTGAACTATTGCCTGCAATTAAAGATTAGAGCCGAACATATATGCCTTTTACACTTGGTCAACGCTGGATCAGCGATACAGAAAGCGAACTTGGATTGGGAACCGTGGTTGCAGTCGATGCACGCATGGTCACCCTCCTTTTCCCTGCTACCGGTGAAAACCGCCTGTACGCTCGCAATGACTCCCCTGTTACCCGCGTGATGTTCAATCCAGGTGACACCGTGACCAGCCACGACGGCTGGCAGCTTAAGGTTGAAGACGTAAAAGAAGAGAATGGTCTGCTCGCCTACATTGGGACTCGCCTCGACACTGACGAGAGCAATGTCATCCTGCGTGAAGTGCTGCTCGACAGCAAACTGGTTTTCAGCAAGCCGCAGGATCGCCTGTTTGCCGGGCAAATCGACCGTATGGATCGCTTCTCCCTGCGCTATCGCGCACGTAAATTCCAGAGTGAACAGTACCGCATGCCGTGGAGCGGCCTGCGTGGTCAACGCACCAGCCTGATCCCTCATCAGCTGAATATCGCCCATGACGTTGGCCGTCGTCATGCGCCTCGCGTACTGCTGGCAGACGAAGTGGGCCTCGGTAAAACCATTGAAGCCGGTATGATCCTGCATCAACAACTGCTCTCTGGCGCCGCCGAGCGCGTGCTGATCGTGGTACCGGAAACGCTGCAACACCAGTGGCTGGTTGAGATGCTGCGCCGCTTTAACCTTCGTTTCTCGCTGTTTGACGACGAGCGCTACGCCGAAGCCCAGCATGACGCAGACAACCCGTTTGAAACCGAACAACTGGTCATCTGCTCCCTGGACTTCGTGCGCCGCAGCAAGCAGCGTCTTGAGCATCTGTGCGACGCAGAGTGGGATCTGCTGGTGGTCGACGAAGCGCACCACCTGGTCTGGAGCGAAGAGGCACCGAGCCGTGAATACATGGCGATTGAACAGCTTGCCGAGCGCGTGCCGGGCGTCCTGCTGCTGACCGCAACGCCGGAGCAGCTGGGGCTGGAGAGCCACTTCGCCCGTCTGCGCCTGCTCGATCCAAACCGCTTCCATGACTTTGAGCAGTTTGTCGAAGAACAGAATAATTACCGCCCGGTTGCCGATGCTGTCGCCATGCTGCTGGCGGGCAAACGCCTCTCGAATGACGAACTCAACACCCTGAGCGATCTGATTGGCGAACAGGATATTGAGCCGCTGCTGCAGGCAGCCAACAGTGACAGCGACAACGCTGGATCCGCGCGTAAAGAGCTGATCGATATGCTGATGGACCGCCACGGCACCAGCCGCGTGCTGTTCCGTAACACCCGTAACGGCGTGAAGGGCTTCCCGAAACGCGAACTGCATACCATCAAGCTGCCGCTGCCGACGCAGTATCAGACGGCAATAAAAGTCTCCGGCATTATGGGGGCGCGCAAAAGCCAGGAAGAACGTGCGCGCGACATGCTCTACCCGGAGCAGATTTATCAGGAATTTGAAGGCGATACCGGAACCTGGTGGAACTTCGACCCGCGTGTTGAATGGCTGATGGGTTACTTAACGGCTCATCGTTCACAGAAAGTGCTGGTGATCTGCGCCAAGGCGGCCACCGCGCTGCAGCTGGAGCAGGTTCTGCGCGAGCGCGAAGGTATTCGAGCCGCCGTGTTCCACGAGGGGATGTCCATTGTCGAGCGTGACCGCGCCGCGGCCTGGTTCAGTGAAGAAGACAGCGGCGCACAGGTTCTGCTGTGCTCTGAAATCGGTTCTGAAGGGCGTAACTTCCAGTTCGCCAGCAACCTGGTGATGTTCGATCTGCCGTTCAACCCCGACCTGCTGGAACAGCGTATCGGCCGTCTGGACCGTATCGGTCAGGCGCATGATATTCAGATCCACGTCCCTTACCTGGAAAAAACCGCTCAGTCGGTGCTGGTACGCTGGTTCCACGAAGGTCTGGACGCGTTCGAACATACCTGTCCGACGGGACGCACCATTTACGATCAGGTGCATACGGATCTGATCGGTTACCTGGCAGCGCCGGAAAATACGGACGGTTTTGATGAGCTGATCAAATCCTGTCGCGAAAAGCATGAGGCTCTGAAAGCGCAGCTGGAGCAGGGACGTGACCGCCTGCTGGAAATCCACTCCAACGGTGGCGAAAAAGCGCAGGCGCTTGCCGAAAGCATTGAAGAGCAGGATGACGACACCAGCCTGATCAGCTTCGCCATGAACCTGTTCGACATCGTCGGGATTAACCAGGACGATCGCGGCGAGAACATGATCGTGCTGACCCCATCCGATCATATGCTGGTTCCGGATTTCCCGGGTCTTCCAGAGGATGGTTGCACCATTACCTTTGAGCGTGACGTGGCGCTGTCTCGCGAAGACGCGCAGTTCATCACCTGGGAACACCCGTTGATCCGCAACGGCCTCGACCTGATCCTTTCCGGCGACACGGGTAGCAGCACGATTTCCCTGTTGAAAAACAAAGCATTACCCGTTGGTACGCTGCTGGTTGAGCTGATCTATGTTGTGGAAGCGCAAGCGCCGAAACAGCTGCAGCTCACCCGCTTCCTGCCGCCAACGCCAGTGCGTCTGCTGCTGGATAAAAACGGCACCAACCTGGCTGCACAGGTTGAATTCGAGAGTTTCAACCGCCAGCTGAGCGCAGTAAACCGCCACACGGGCAGCAAACTGGTCAACGCCGTACAACAGGACGTGCACGCCATTCTGCAGTTGGGTGAAACGCAGATCGAAAAAGCGGCCAGGACGCTGATTGATGCCGCTCGCGAGGAAGCCGATGAGAAACTGGCTGCAGAGCTGTCTCGTCTGGAAGCGTTAAAAGCGGTGAACCCAAACATCCGTGATGACGAACTGACCGCGATTGAGAGCAACCGTCAGCAGGTGCTGGAAAGCCTGAATCAGGCAAGCTGGCGTCTGGATGCCCTGCGTCTTATCGTTGTGACGCATCAGTAAACGGAGCACAAGATGGTGATGCAGCCTTACAATCCGCCGCAAGACCCGTGGCTGGTTATCCTTTATCAGGATGAGCACATTATGGTGGTCAACAAGCCAAGCGGCCTGTTGTCCGTGCCGGGGCGTCTGGATGAGCACAAAGACAGCGTGATGACACGTATTCAGCGTGATTATCCCCAGGCGGAGTCCGTTCATCGCCTGGACATGGCAACCAGCGGCGTGATTGTGGTGGCGCTGAACAAAGCGGCTGAACGTGAACTCAAACGCCAGTTCCGCGAGCGTGAACCGAAAAAGCAGTATGTCGCACGCGTCTGGGGCCATCCCGCGCAGACGGAAGGGCTGGTGGATCTGCCGCTGATTTGCGACTGGCCAAACCGGCCAAAGCAGAAGGTGTGCTATGAGACGGGCAAGGCCGCGCAAACCGAGTATGAAGTGCTGGAGTACGCGCCGGATAACACCGCGCGCGTGCTGCTAAAGCCCATTACCGGGCGTTCACATCAGCTTCGTGTGCATATGCTCGCGCTGGGGCACCCGATTCTGGGAGACCGTTTTTACGCACCACCGGAGGCGCTGGCTTCAGCGCCGCGTTTGCAGCTTCATGCCCAGACGCTCACCATCACCCACCCGGCGTTTGGCAACGCAATGACGTTTAAAGCCCCGGTGGACTTCTAAAAAAAATGGCCCGACTGTGTCGGGCCATTTTTTATTTGAAATTTTTCTGCTCTTTTATCAGCTCGTACGCTTTCTGGATTTCCTGCGCTTTTTGCTTCGCCATCTCCATCATCTCTGGCGGTAAGCCCTTCGCGACCAGTTTATCCGGGTGATGTTCACTCATCAGCTTACGATAGGCACGCTTGATGGTTGTCGCATCATCCGAAGGTTTCACGCCAAGCACGTTACAGGCGTCTTCCAGCGTCGGGCCTCGCTGCGCCTGCTGCCAGCCGCCGCCAGAGGATTGATGCTGTTGATAGCCACCGCCAAAGTGTGCGCCGCCCTGCATCATGCGCAGGAACTGGTCGAACTGCATGCGGGAGATCCCCAGCTCTTCGGCAATCACGTATAACACATCGCGTTCATTAGGATGAAGAGACCCGTCGGCAAACGCCGCCTGAATCTGGATCTCCAGAAACATCCGAATTAAATCAAAACGGCCGAAACAGATACTGCGGAACTGACGCATTTTTTCGCGCAGCGGATAGTTATCCGATTTACCGATGCGAAACGCATTTTGCGCCGCCACACGAGATTCCCCGTGCAGATTCATGCGGTCCATAAATACGCTGGCAATCTGGATATCGGCTTCCGTCACCCGCCCTTTTGATTTGGTTAAGTGCCCCATCACCTCAAAGGTGGTGGAGAAAAAGAGGGACTGACGCTCGCGCTGGTTGGCGAACCACGCCATTTTGCGGCTGCGTGCCTTATCGAACATATGGCCAATAATCAGGCCAAGTACGATGCCCCAAAACCCGGCACCCATGATGATGGCGAACGCAACGCCGATGATTTTACCCCAATACTGCATATACTCCCCGGATAGTCATGTCCCTTGTCGACGCAACGCCATCATTACAGTGGTCGAGCCACGGTCAATTGAGGGACATCGCCTATAATTTGCATTATCATACTCGTCATTCGATAGCGAGCCTAACACTCTGGCACGCAAACGGGCAGGATTAACGCTGGTACTGCGCTGATGAGTAAGATAGTCTCTGAGCGTTTGTAAGCCGTAGCCACTGATGACGGAACACTAAAATATAACGTATGAAAAAACGTATCCCCACCCTCCTGGCCACAATGATTGGCACCGCCCTGTACAGTCAACAGGGGCTGGCGGCCGATCTTGCCTCGCAGTGTATGCTTGGCGTCCCAAGTTATAATCGCCCACTGGTGAGTGGCGATACAAATAGCTTGCCGGTAACCATTACTGCCGACAGTTCAAAAGGAACTTATCCTGACAATGCCACGTTTACGGGCAGTGTGGATATTAATCAGGGCAATAGCCGCCTGCAGGCAGATGAAGTGCAGTTGCACCAGAAGCAGCCGGAAGGTGCGGCCGAACCGGTACGAACGGTGGATGCGCTGGGTAATGTGCACTATGACGACAATCAGGTCATCCTGAAAGGTCCGAAAGCATGGTCAAACCTGAACACCAAAGATACGAACGTCTGGGAAGGTGATTACCAGATGGTGGGTCGTCAGGGGCGTGGTAAAGCAGATCTGATGAAACAGCGCGGTGAAAACCGCTATACGATTCTGGAAAACGGTTCCTTCACCTCCTGTCTGCCGGGTTCGAATACCTGGAGCGTGGTTGGAAGTGAGGTAATTCACGACCGTGAAGAACAGGTCGCAGAAATCTGGAACGCCCGGTTTAAACTCGGCCCGGTGCCGGTTTTCTATAGCCCGTACCTGCAACTTCCCGTGGGCGACAAACGTCGTTCAGGCTTCCTGATCCCAAATGCCAAATACAGCACCTCGAACTATTTTGAGTTCTATCTGCCGTATTACTGGAACATCGCGCCCAACATGGACGCCACGATCACGCCGCACTATATCCATAAGCGCGGCAACGTCATGTGGGAAAACGAGTTCCGCTATCTGACCCAGGCGGGTACCGGTTTGATGGAACTGGATTATCTGCCATCAGATAAGGTCTTCCAGGATGAGCACCCAACAGAAGGTGATAAACACCGTTGGATGTACTTCTGGCGTCACGCTGGCGTCATGGACCAGGTCTGGCGTTTTAACGTCGACTACACCAAAGTCAGCGATCCTTACTATTTCAACGACTTCGATTCCAAATACGGTTCCAGTACCGATGGTTACGCCACGCAGAAGTTCAGCGTTGGCTATGCCATTCAGAACTTCAACGCTACGGTGTCGACGAAGCAGTTCCAGGTGTTTGATAGCCAGACGCGAAGCACTTACGGTGCAGAACCGCAGCTGGATGTGAACTGGTATCAGAACGATGTTGGTCCATTCGATACGCGCGTCTACGCTCAGGCAGTGCATTTCGTCAATACCAACTCGGACATGCCGGAAGCCACGCGTGTTCATTTAGAACCGACGATCAATTTACCGGTGTCGAACAACTGGTCGAGTCTGAATACCGAAGCCAAGCTGATGGCGACCCATTACCAGCAGAAAAATGTGGACTGGTATAACAACCGTTATGGCACCGACCTTGACGAATCCGTGAACCGCGTTCTTCCACAATTCAAAATGGACGGTAAGCTGATCTTCGAGCGCGATATGGGTCTGCTGGCGGATGGGTATACGCAGACGCTTGAGCCACGTATGCAGTATTTGTACGTGCCTTATCGCGATCAGAGCAAAATCCAGAACTATGACTCCGCTTTCCTGCAGTCTGACTACAGCGGCCTGTTCCGTGACCGTACCTACGGCGGTCTCGACCGTATTGCTTCCGCGAACCAGTTAACGACCGGCGTCACAACGCGCGTTTATGATGAATCTGCCGTTGAACGTTTTAACGTTTCTGTTGGTCAAATCTACTATTTCACCGAGTCTCGTACCGGTGATGACAATATCAACTGGGAGAAAGACAACAAAACAGGTTCGCTGGTGTGGGCGGGCGATACCTACTGGCGCATGACCGATCGCTGGGGCTTACGCGGGGGTCTGCAGTACGACACGCGTCTCGACAATATTGCGACCAGCAGTGCAGCCGTCGAGTACCGTCGCGATGAAGATCGTATGGTGCAGTTGACCTATCGTTACGCCAGCCCGGAATATATTCAGGCAACATTGCCGAACTATGCCACCAGTGAACAGTATAAAGACGGGATTTCGCAGGTGGGTGGTGCAGCCAGTTGGCCAATCGCTGACCGCTGGTCAATTGTGGGCGCATACTACTTTGACACTAACGCCAACAAGCCTGCTGACCAGATGGTTGGTCTGCAATATAACTCCTGCTGTTACGCGCTGCGTGTCGGCTACGAACGCAAGCTTAACGGCTGGGATACTCAAAACAATCAGAGCAAATACGATAACGTGATTGGCTTTAATGTCGAATTGCGCGGCCTGAGCTCCAACTACGGCCTGGGCACGCAGCAGATGCTGCGCTCGAACATTCTGCCGTACCGCAGTTCCTTGTAATGTGCTTGTTTTGCAACGTAATCCGCTTTGCGGTTAATTGAAATGGAAAAAGTATGAAGAACTGGAAAACGCTGCTGCTCGGTGTCGCTATGGTTGCGAATACCAGCTTCGCGGCCCCCCAGGTTGTTGATAAGGTCGCCGCTGTGGTTAACAACGGTGTCGTGCTCGAAAGTGACGTTGACGGTTTGATGAAATCTGTGAAGCTCAATTCGGGCCAGGCGGGTCAGCAACTTCCGGATGACGCAACGCTGCGCCATCAGATCCTGGAACGTCTGATCATGGATCAGATTGTCCTGCAAATGGGTCAGAAAATGGGCGTGAAGATCACTGACGAGCAGCTTGATCAGGCGATCGCTAACATCGCTAAGCAGAACAATATGACCCTGGATCAGATGCGTAGTCGTCTGGCCTATGATGGCATCAGCTATTCAACCTACCGTAATCAGATCCGTAAAGAGATGCTGATCTCAGAAGTGCGTAACAATGAAGTTCGTCGCCGCGTCACCATCCTGCCGCAGGAAGTCGACGCGCTGGCAAAACAGGTGGGCAACCAGAACGATGCCAGCACCGAGCTGAACCTGAGCCACATTCTGATCCCGCTGCCAGAGAACCCAACGTCTGACCAGGCCGCAGAAGCGGAAAGCCAGGCGCGCGCTATCGTTGAGCAGGCACGTAACGGCAGTGACTTTGGCAAGCTGGCCATTACCTACTCTGCAGACCAACAGGCGCTGAAAGGCGGCCAGATGGGCTGGGGACGTATTCAGGAACTGCCATCCATCTTTGCCCAGGCGCTGAGCACTGCGAAGAAAGGCGACATCGTGGGTCCAATCCGTTCAGGTGTTGGCTTCCACATCCTGAAAGTCAACGATCTGCGTGGTCAGAGCCAGAACATCTCCGTCACCGAAGTTCATGCTCGCCACATTCTGCTGAAACCGTCACCGATCATGACGGACGATCAGGCGCGTGCGAAGCTGCAACAGATTGCTGCGGACATTAAGAGCGGAAAAACGTCGTTTGCGAATGCCGCAAAAGAGTTCTCTCAGGATCCTGGCTCTGCTAACCAGGGCGGCGACCTGGGCTGGGCGGCGGCGGATATCTACGATCCGGCATTCCGCGATGCGCTGATGAAGCTGAACAAAGGCCAGATGAGTGCGCCGGTACACTCCTCCTTTGGCTGGCATCTGATCGAACTGCTGGATACCCGCAACGTTGATAAAACCGACGCAGCGCAGAAAGACAGAGCCTATCGTATGCTGTTCAACCGTAAGTTCTCTGAAGAAGCGGCAACCTGGATGCAGGAACAACGCGCCAGCGCTTACGTGAAAGTTCTGAGCAACTAATGAAACAGCATCGTGTTGTGATCACCCCCGGCGAACCCGCCGGGATTGGGCCTGACCTCGTGGTCCAGCTTGCCCAACGTAGCTGGCCGGTGGAACTGGTCGTCTGTGCTGATGCAACACTGTTACAAGACCGGGCTTCACTGCTCGGTCTGCCTTTAACGCTTATCCCCTACGTTGAAGGCCAGCAGCCTGCACCGCAGCAAGCCGGAACGCTCACGCTTCTTCCCGTCCCTCTTCGTACTCCTGTTATTCCGGGTCAGCTCAGCACTGAAAACGGCCACTATGTTGTCGAAACCCTGGCGCGCGCCTGCGATGGTTGCATAAAGGGTGAATTTGCTGCCCTGATTACGGGCCCCGTGCATAAAGGGGTGATTAACGAAGCCGGTATTCCGTTCACCGGACATACCGAGTTTTTTGAAGAGCGATCGCACAGCCCGAAAGTGGTGATGATGCTGGCGACGGAAGCGATGCGGGTGGCTCTGGTAACAACTCATCTGCCGATTAAGGCCATTCCTGACGCCATCACCCCTGAACTGCTACGGGAGATCATCGGGATACTGCATCACGATCTGCAGACCAAATTCGGCATTAAACAGCCGCACGTTCTGGTCTGTGGCCTGAACCCACACGCCGGGGAAGGCGGGCATATGGGGACTGAAGAGATCGACACCATCATTCCGGTGCTGAATGAAATGCGGGCGAAAGGGATGAACCTGAGTGGGCCATTGCCTGCCGATACCCTTTTCCAGCCCAAATACCTGGATAATGCCGATGCCGTGCTCGCGATGTACCACGATCAGGGCCTGCCCGTGCTAAAATACCAGGGCTTTGGCCGCGGTGTGAATATCACCCTCGGTTTACCTTTTATTCGAACGTCCGTTGACCACGGTACTGCGCTGGATCTGGCAGGCCAGGGAAAAGCGGATGTCGGCAGTTTTATTACGGCGCTTAATCTCGCCATCAAAATGATTGTTAATACTCAATGACTAATCGAGTCCATCAGGGCCACTTAGCCCGTAAACGCTTCGGGCAAAACTTCCTCAACGATCAGTTCGTGATCGACAGTATTGTCTCGGCCATTAATCCGCAAAAAGGCCAGGCGATGGTTGAAATCGGCCCCGGTCTGGCAGCACTGACTGAACCCGTCGGCGAACGTCTGGACGAACTGACCGTTATCGAACTCGACCGCGATCTCGCTGCTCGTCTGCAAACGCACCCGTTCCTTGGGCCGAAGCTGACGATTTATCAGCAAGATGCCATGACCATGAATTTTGGCGAGCTGTCGGAAAAAATGGGTCAGCCGCTGCGCGTATTCGGTAACCTGCCCTATAACATCTCCACGCCGCTGATGTTCCACCTCTTTAGCTATACTGATGCCATTGCCGACATGCACTTCATGTTGCAAAAAGAGGTGGTAAACCGTCTGGTTGCAGGGCCGAACAGTAAAGCGTATGGTCGTTTAAGCGTGATGGCACAATATTTCTGCAATGTGATCCCGGTACTCGAAGTGCCGCCGTCTGCCTTCACGCCGCCGCCAAAAGTCGACTCTGCGGTTGTGCGCCTTGTGCCGCATAAAACGATGCCATACCCGGTCAAAGACCTGCGCGTACTGAGCCGCATCACCACAGAAGCCTTTAACCAGCGCCGTAAAACGATCCGTAATAGCCTCGGCAATCTGTTCACCGTTGACGTGCTGGCCGAACTGGGCATTGACCCGGCAATGCGAGCAGAAAACATCTCTGTTGAGCAGTACTGTAAACTGGCTAATTACATTAGCGAAAATGCGCCGCCGAAGGAGAGTTAAGCCATGATTGATTCGCCCCGCGTCTGTGTCCAGGTACAAAGCGTTTACGTTGAGTCGCAGTCCTCACCCGATGAAGAACGTTTTGTTTTCGCCTACACCGTGACCATTCGCAACCTGGGGCGGATGCCTGTGCAACTGCTCGGGCGTTACTGGCTTATCACTAACGGCAATGGCCGTGAAATCGAAGTTCAGGGTGAAGGTGTGGTTGGTGAACAGCCCCACATCGCCCCTGGCGAAGAGTATCAGTACACCAGCGGTGCAGTAATTGAAACACCGCTGGGTACCATGCAAGGCCATTATGAAATGGTCGACGTCGATGGCAATGTGTTCCGCGTTGCTATTCCTGTGTTCCGTCTCGCCGTTACAACACTCATTCATTAATCTAATGTCTACATATCTGATTGGCGACGTTCACGGTTGCTACGATGAACTGATCGCATTATTAAAACAGGTCGACTTTACGCCAGGACGGGATATTCTCTGGCTGACGGGCGATTTAGTGGCGCGTGGGCCAGGCTCCCTGGAGGTTTTACGCTTCGTAAAATCGCTGGGCGACAGCGTTCGCATGGTGCTGGGCAACCATGATTTGCATCTGCTCGCCGTCTTTGCCGGCATCAGCCGCAATAAGCCGAAAGATCGCCTCACCCCGCTGCTGGAGGCGCCAGACGCCGACGAACTGATCAACTGGCTGCGTCGTCAGCCCCTGTTGCAGATCGATGAAGAGAAAAAACTGGTCATGGCACACGCCGGGATCACCCCACAGTGGGATCTTGAGACGGCAAAAACCTGCGCGCGTGATGTAGAAGCCGTGCTGGCGAGCGATTCCTATCCCTTCTTTCTTGATGCCATGTACGGCGACATGCCAAATCACTGGAGTGAAGATCTGAGCGGTCTGGCGCGTCTGCGTTTTATCACGAACGCGTTCACACGGATGCGTTTCTGCTTCCCGAACGGACAACTGGATATGTACTCAAAAGAGACGCCGGAAAGCGCACCTGCACCGCTTAAACCGTGGTTTGCGATCCCCGGACCGGTCACCAGTGAGTACAGCGTGGTGTTTGGCCACTGGGCCGCGCTAGAAGGGAAAGGCACGCCGGAAGGGATCTACGGTCTTGATACCGGTTGTTGCTGGGGCGGGGATTTAACCTGCTTACGCTGGGAAGATAAAACATACTTCGTGCAGCCGTCCAACCGACAGCTGGACCTGGGGGAAGGCGAGGCAGTCGCCTCCTGAGAGTGAATTCCCTCTCCCGGCCGGGAGAGGGTCTATCAACTAGCGACGTTCCAGAATCTCGAAGCAGTAGCTGTGTGAGTTCTGCGCATCCGCGTCGTGAAATTCGCTGAATACCGATTCCCACTCGTCCGGATCGTAGTCCGGGAAATGGGTATCGCCTTCCACTTCCGCATCAATATGCGTCAGATAGAGCTTTTGCGCTTTTGGCAGGAACTGCTCATATACACGCCCACCACCAATCACCATGATCTCTTCGGCGTTACCGCAGGCGGCAATCGCCTCGTCCACGGATTTCACCCATTCGACGCGATCGTCAGTGCCTGGCTGGCTACTGATCACGATATTCTTACGGCCCGGCAATGGACGACCAATCGACTCCCAGGTCAGGCGGCCCATCACTACCGGCTTGTTTAACGTCGTACGTTTAAACCATGCGAGATCGGCAGGCAGGTTCCACGGCATGGCATTTTCCATACCGATAACACGGTCCACCGCCAGCGCTGCAATCAGACTGATCATTGAAAATTTCCCGGATGCAAAAAATTGCCGCCACTATACGGAAAGCTTAATCTTTCGTCGACTGGCGGCATGGTAAAGAGCGAGAAATTTTTTAATATTGCTGGCAACTCCACTTCACGCGGAAGGTTTACTCTCCGGTTCGTCCGCCGGATCGCCGGTATGCTTGCCCTCCTCCGTTCCCTGCCAGCCATGACGCTGCACCAGCGACAGATGATTACGATCCTCGTTAATGATCTCTGTCAGCATCGCACTGGTGCGTTTAAACACCGCCGCACGCTCTGTGGCCGTACTGCCCGCCATCGCCACCATCTCTTCCACCATATCGGTATTGAAGCGACGGAACAGATCCGCACGCTCGCGCGCTTCATACGCGCCCAGGCCCAGACTTTCCAGCGCCATGCGGCCAGACTTAAGCGCCCCTTCGAAGGTTTCACGCTCGGGTGCGTCCACCCCCGCCTGTCGCAGCTGGATATAGTGATCCACATCGCGCGCACGGGAGATAATGGTCAGGTTCGGGAAATGCTCCTTCACCAGCTCAACCAGCTGCATACTGGTCTGGGGATCGTCAATCGCGTTGATGAGGACTTCCGCTTTCGCTGCCCCGGCTGATTCCAGCAGATCGACACGCGTTGCATCGCCGTAAAAGACTTTCATATCGAACTTACGCAGGGTATCCACATGGTCCGGATCGTGATCGAGGATGACCATTTTTACCCCGCTTGAGAGCAGTAAACGACCGGTGATCTGCCCAAAGCGACCGAATCCGGCGATGATGACCCGCGGCTGTTCCTCATCGATCTCATCGGCTTCGCGTTCCTGTTCGCTGCCTGTTTTTTCCAGACGCGTCAGCAGCACCAGCAGGATCGGCGTCGCCGCCATCGACAGCGCGACCGCCAGCGTCAGCGCTTTCGCCCACTCGGGATCGAGCACATTGGCCATTTGCGCCGCGCCGAAAACCACAAACGCGAATTCGCTTCCTTGTCCGAGTAGCACGGCGAACCAAAGACGCTGTCTGCCAGGCACGTTAAGCGGACGGGCGATCAGCCACAGCATCACCATTTTGATGACCAGGAAACCGACCAGCAGAATGAGGATCCGTAGTGGATGCGTGACCAGCGTGCCAAAGTCGATAGACATCCCGACCCCGATGAAAAACAGCCCCAGCAGCAGTCCTTTAAATGGCTCGATATCACTTTCAAGCGCGTGTCGGTACTCTGAGCTGGCCAGCAGAACGCCCGCGAGGAAGGCTCCCATCGCCATCGACAGCCCGGCTTCCTCCAGCAGCAGACCAAAACCAAACACCAGGAACAGCGCCACGGCACTGAACACTTCCCGCAACCCGGAGCGGGCGACGAATCGAAGCAGCGGACGTGTTACATACCGGCCAAGCAAGACAACCAGTGCCAGCGCACCGACCACTTTCAACGCAGAGAGGGCAAAAGCGCCGAGCGTGGTGGAGGCCCCACTTGCGGCCAGCAGCGGGATCATCGCCACCAGCGGAATGGCCGCGATATCCTGAAACAGCAGCACCGAAAACGCACTGCGCCCCATCTGAGAAACGGTCAGGTTTCGCTCGTTCATTGCCTGCATGGCAATCGCCGTCGAAGAGAGTGCCAGCGTCATGCCAATAAGCTCTGCCACTTTCCAGTCCATTCCCAGCAGAATACAGAAGCCGCCCAACAGCAGACCACAGGCCGCCATTTGTAGCGCCCCGCCGCCAAACACTGAGGCGCGCAGCTTCCACAAACGCTGCGGGTCAAGTTCCAGACCAATGACAAACAGCATCAGCACGACACCAATTTCGGCGAAATGCAGGATCGCCTCCGCGTCGGTGACCAGGCGGAATCCCCAGGGTCCGATAACACACCCGGCGATCAGGTAGCCCAGCACGGAGCCCAGCCCCAGGCGAACCGCCACGGGCACAATCAGCGCCGCCGCGCCAAGGTAAATCAGCGCCTGTATCAGCGTATGGCTATCCATTATGCGTCTCCTGCCACTCAAGTAAGCGTTGTTTATAATGACGAGCCTGCGCCTGCAACGTCTCATCGTCACAAACAAATGTGCAGTGCATAGCAAATGGAGGAAGCCAGGTAAGACCACAGTAGAGTGCTGTCGCCTGAAGCGGTTGTGCCAGCACCTCAAAACCCGGGAAAGAACCAATATCGAAGTGGCTTTCTCCACCACCGGTGGTCACAGCCCACATCAGGCTTTTTCCCTTCAGCGCATGCCCGTTGTGACCATACGCCCAGCCGTGGGAAAAGACTTTGTCGATCCATAATTTGAGGAGCGGAGGTGTGCTGTACCACTGCATTGGGTGTTGCCAGATGATCAAATCGGCGCGAGTGAGCGCCTCCTGTTCGGCGGCGATGTCGATGTTAAAATCAGGATAAAGTTGATAGAGGGAACGTATCTCTATGTTGTCGAGTGTCCTTACCTGTTCAAGCATGCGCTTATTCGCATGGGAGTGATGCGGATAGGGATGCGCATAAATTATCAGAATCATCAGTTGGCCTGTCTTTACGGTTCCGTTCTCTCTGGTAGCAGTGAGTGTAGACATTTAACTCGCTCACTGAAAGTCTCCCATTGCCTGGTGTCGGCAAATCGCAAGTATGGTAACTGCTTCTTTGGTCATCAATATCGTTCATATATGTGCGTCTTTGAACAAACAGGAATCCATAGCCGCCAAAAATATCTAACCAATTTTACATTTACCACGCTGAAATATTAAGCATTCTTAAAACGTCTTTTTAATAAAACAAAGTATACATAACCTATTGAAAAAATAATAATTTTAGATGGTTTTGCGATAACCGCTCTTCAGAAAAGTATACGCAATTATTAACCTGAACATTTCACGAACTTTTCATTCAAATGGATGTGTGCATGAGTAATATACGCATTGAACTAAACAGAACAACCAGAATGCTCGGAAGACTGTTCCCCGCCATATTGGCATTCACACCAGCAATAACCTCAGCAGGAATTATTGAACAGTCCACTTCCGTCCCACAAGATTTTTCCGCTGATACCGAATATGTTATCAATAAAGATGTAACGATTTCTTCCTCAAGCAATAAAGCAGCCGTATCCGTATCAGGTATTGATGTCACATCAGTAACAAATAAAGGTAATATATCTGGAGCGGCCAACGGTCTTGATATTAACACCGGCGCTCAACGAGTCATCATTACGAATGAAACTGGAGCAACCATTTCTTCTACTGAAGCAAATGCGGTAAACATCGAATCAATGCAGGGGAATTTAATCAACGAAGGTAATATAAAAGGTGTTCAGACGGGTATTTTCATTAGCGAAAATTCATCAACGGTAAATATTACGAATACAGCAACGGGGAAAGTCGAAGGCAATACAGGGCTTAGTACTGAAGTTGCTACAGCAATTAACAATGAAGGGACATTCAATGGCCTGGAAGGTGATGGTATTGCGCTAAAAAATGGCAATTCCAAAATATCAAATAGCGGTACCATAACAGGCACGCAGAACGGTATTTATGTCTCAGGTAACGCTAAAGTTGATATTACGAATAGCGGTTCGCTCGGGGGTGGAAATGCGGCAGTATTTTTTGCCAGCGATAAAAATAACACCCTGGTGCTTAATACTGGCTCATCATTATCAGGTGACGTTATTTCGACAGTCTCGAAAGGTAACACCCTAACCCTGGTAGGCACCGGTACAGAAGACAGCAATTTTATCGGACTGAACGAAGGCGATGGTTTCGCCTCTGTCAAAATGAACGGTGAAGACTGGACGCTGACGGGTAACGTCGACATCATTGGCGCCGGTGATTCACTGCAGGTGAATAGCGGCAACCTAACCCTGGCGGGTACCGTTTCCAATGCTGGCAATACGCTGGTGGCGAATGAAGCCACGCTCCAGCTGGGCAATGGCGAAGGTATGGCAAGTCTCAGCGGCGGCCTAACCAACAATGGTACGGTTATCTTTAACCAGGGAGGCAATTTTACGTTTTCTACCGACATGACCGGCAGCGGAAACGTAGAGAAAGTTGATGCGAATACGCTGACGCTAACCGGCAACAACAGCTATACCGGCGATACGACCCTGCGAAACGGCACAACGCTGGTAGCGGCAGGCGCAACGTTAGGTGTTGAAAACAGCAATGCCACTCTCACCGTGCAGAACGGGGCAAAGTTTGCCACCGCAGGAACCGTCTACAACAACATCACTATTCTCAGCGGCGGTACGCTGGCAGCGTGGAATGCAATTGAGGGCAACACAACCCTCAGAGACGTCGGCATTGATACCATTAACGGCAACGTGACCAACAGCGGCACGCTTTTGCTCAGTGCAGCCGACCACAGCGTGGGTAATGACTTTACCATCAATGGCGACTATACCGGCGCAGAAGGTAGCCAGATTGTGTTAAACAGCGAGCTGGGTACTGACACGGCACCTACCGATCATCTCACAATAACCGGCAGCAGTTTTGGCCAGTCCGGTGTGACCGTCAGCAACATGGGTGGACTTGGCGCACAGACCGTGAACGGCATGGAGATTGTCAGCGTCGCCGGCAGCTCTGAAGCACAGCTGACGCTGGCCAAACCGGTTGTGGCAGGCGCATACGAATACTCTCTTTACCAGCATAGTGACGGGAACTGGTACCTGGAATCGAAGGCCACGCCACCTGTCGATCCAACAGATGATACCGATGACGGTGATAACACCGACAACGGTGGCAATACCGACGATGGCGGTAACACTGATAATGGCGGTAACAATGACAATGGCAGCAATACCGACGATGGCGGCAACAGCGGCGGCAATGATAACGGCGACGGTGGTAATAATACCGATAACGGCGGCGGCAATACCCCAGCACCAGAAGTGATGGCACCTGAAGTGGGCGCGTATTTAGGCAACTATCTGGCGGCTCAGAGTATGTTCCTGCACAAACGTGACGATCGCGATCAGCTCACTTTCCGTAACGAAGACGATCTGAATACCTGGATGTATGTTAAAGGTCGTTACCATGAAAATGATGCAGGCGGCGATAAAGTCAGCTACGACACCACGACCACCGTTCTGCAAGTCGGCAGCGATTTCCTCAGCAAGCCAATGGACAGCGGTATCCTGCGTGCCGGTGGCATGTTCGGTGCAGGCCAGGCGAAGACCCACTCAGATGCGAAACACAACGTGCGTGACGCACAGGGTAAAGTCGATGGCTTCAACGTTGGGCTCTACGCCACCTGGCAGGAAGATCAGAAATTACGCCTGGGCAGCTACATTGATACCTGGGCCGCTTACAGCTGGTACAACAACAAAGTGACCAGCAACCGCAACGATGAGGATTACAACAGCGAAGGTTTTGCCGCGTCTGTTGAAGTCGGCCATGCGTGGGTTATCCCATCTGAAAACGAGCGTACCTGGAAGATCGAGCCTCAGGCGCAGGTGATCTACAGCTATCTTGATCAGGAAAATCATACGGACCGCGATGGCGTCCGGGTGACGACTCTGGATAACGACAGCGTCTTCGGTCGTCTGGGTGTGAAATCCAGCTATTTCCAGCAAAAGGACGTCACGGCCTGGCAGCCATACGTTGCGGTGAACTGGCTGAAGGGTGCAGGTCAAAACGATCTGGCCTTCAACGACGAAACCGTAAGTAATGATACGCCGGAGGATCGTGGTCAGGTAGAGCTGGGTATTACCGGCAATCTTAACGAAACCACGACGATTTCACTTCGCGCCAGCGGCGAATGGGGTGAAAACAACTATGCCGCTTATGGCGGTCATATTTTGTTAAACCACCGCTGGTAATCCATCCGCATCAAGCAAAAAAGCAGTGGCGGATGCCACTGCTTTTTTTAATTATCCAGTTCACCCATGGATTTAACCTGGTCACGGTTAATCTGCTCGGTTTGACCAGTTTCCGCGTTTTTATACGACACCAGACCGGTATCGTCATCCACCTGCGGTTTGCCGTCCGTAATGATGGTGCGGCCATCGGTGGTTTTCACCGCCTGATTAGATGAACATCCCGCTACGGTGAACATTGCAGTGGCAGCCAGAACGGAAGCGATCAGTAGTTTATTTTGCATGGTGTTTTCCCCTGCTCTCAGTTGAATTTCATTATCGACCTAACCATTTTAGGCTAACTGACTGAATGCGGATGGAAAACCAGAAGGTTCTGAAGAGGGGAAGAATGCCCGGTAACCGAACGGTACCGGGCAATTTGTCTTACTTGTTAATCTGGGCGTGCATTTCCTGGACCGAAATCACCTTCTCGGTGGCATCCGCGTTCAGCGCCATGGCTGTTGCGAAACCGCCGTTCAGGGTGGTGTCGTAATGCACTTTGTACTGCAGCGCGCTGCGGCGAATCAGCTTGGAGTCTTCAATCGCCTGGCGGCCCGCAGTGGTGTTGATGATATAGGTGTATTCGCCATTCTTAATGCGATCCTGAATGTGCGGACGACCTTCATGCACCTTGTTCACTAGGCGCGGGTTGATTCCCGCTTCACCCAGCACAATCGCCGTACCGTGGGTTGCATCCAGCTCGAAGCCCTGTTTCAGTAGCTTGGCAGCAAGGTCAACCACGCGCTCTTTATCACCTTCGCGAACAGAGAGCAGCGCACGGCCAGATTTCTTCATGGTGGAGTTGCTGCCCAGTTGCGCTTTAGCAAACGCTTCTGCAAAGGTGCGGCCCACGCCCATCACTTCCCCGGTAGAGCGCATCTCTGGCCCTAAGAGCGGGTCAACGCCCGGGAATTTGTTGAACGGCAGCACCACCTCTTTTACAGAGTAGTACGGCGGGATAATCTCTTTTGTGACGCCCTGCTGAGCCAGCGTCTGGCCGGCCATCACGCGCGCCGCCACTTTTGCCAGCGGAATACCGGTCGCTTTAGAGACGAACGGTACGGTTCGTGCCGCACGCGGGTTCACTTCAATCAGGTAGACTTCGTTGTCTTTCACGGCGAACTGGACGTTCATCAGGCCGCGAACCTGCAGTTCGAAGGCCAGTTTCTGCACCTGCTGACGCATCACGTCCTGAATTTCCTGGCTCAGGGTGTACGCTGGCAGAGAACAGGCGGAGTCGCCTGAGTGCACGCCCGCCTGCTCGATGTGCTCCATGATGCCGCCAATCAGCACCATTTCACCGTCGCAGATAGCATCCACATCCACTTCAACCGCATCGTCGAGGAAGCGATCCAGCAGCACCGGCGCATCGTTGGAAACGCTGACTGCCGTCTGGAAGTAACGACGCAGGTCAGCTTCGTCGTAGACGATTTCCATCGCGCGGCCGCCCAGCACGTAAGAAGGACGCACCACCAGCGGGTAGCCAATCTCTTTCGCCTTCTCAACCGCTTGTTCAATCGCAGTCACGGTGGCGTTTGCCGGCTGTTTCAGCTTCAGACGGTCAACCGCCTGCTGGAAACGCTCGCGGTCTTCTGCACGGTCAATGGCATCCGGGCTGGTACCGATAACCGGCACACCTGCGGCTTCGAGCGCGCGCGCCAGTTTCAGCGGCGTCTGGCCGCCGTACTGCACGATCACGCCTTTTGGCTTCTCGATGCGCACGATTTCCAGCACGTCTTCCAGAGTTACCGGTTCGAAGTAGAGACGGTCAGAGGTGTCATAGTCGGTAGAGACCGTTTCCGGGTTACAGTTGACCATGATGGTCTCGTAACCGTCTTCGCGCAGCGCCAGAGAGGCGTGTACGCAGCAGTAGTCAAACTCGATGCCCTGGCCGATACGGTTTGGGCCACCGCCCAGTACCATGATTTTGTCGCGGTCAACAGACGGATTCGCTTCACACTCGTCTTCATACGTGGAGTACATGTAAGCCGTATCGGTCGCGAACTCTGCCGCACAGGTATCAACACGCTTGTAGACCGGGTGCAGGTCATACTGGTCGCGCAGCTTGCGGATTTCCGCTTCACGCACGCCGGCCAGTTTTGCCAGACGCGCGTCGGCAAAGCCTTTGCGTTTCAGCATGCGCAGGAAGTCAGCATCCAGGCCATTGATGCCCAGCTCCGCCACTTTCTCTTCCAGACGCACCAGCTCTTCAATTTGCACCAGGAACCAGCGGTCGATGTTGGTCAGGTTGAACACGCCGTCCACGGACAAGCCTGCGCGGAAGGCGTCGGCGATATACCAGATACGCTCTGCGCCCGCGTCTTTCAGCTCGCGGCGGATTTTGGTCAGTGCTTCCGGGTCGTCCAGGCTCACTTTAGGATCGAAGCCGGTCGCGCCCACTTCGAGGCCGCGCAGCGCTTTCTGCAGGGATTCCTGCTGCGTGCGGCCAATCGCCATCACTTCACCCACAGATTTCATCTGGGTGGTCAGACGGTCGTTCGCGCCAGCGAATTTCTCGAAGTTGAAGCGTGGAATTTTGGTCACAACGTAGTCGATAGACGGTTCGAAGGACGCAGGCGTGCGGCCCCCGGTGATATCGTTCATCAGCTCGTCAAGGGTGTAACCGACCGCCAGTTTCGCCGCCACCTTCGCAATCGGGAAGCCGGTCGCTTTAGAAGCCAGCGCGGAGGAGCGGGACACGCGCGGGTTCATTTCGATAACAATCAGACGGCCGGTTTTCGGGTTCACCGAGAACTGCACGTTAGAACCACCGGTTTCGACGCCGATTTCACGCAGTACCGCCATCGATGCGTTACGCATGATTTGGTACTCTTTGTCGGTCAGCGTTTGCGCTGGCGCAACGGTAATGGAGTCGCCGGTGTGGATACCCATCGCATCGAAGTTTTCGATGGAGCAGACGATGATGCAGTTGTCGTTTTTATCACGCACCACTTCCATCTCGTACTCTTTCCAGCCAATCAGCGATTCATCAATCAGCAGCTCTTTGGTTGGGGAGAGATCCAGGCCGCGCTCGCAAATCTCTTCAAACTCTTCGCGGTTGTAGGCGATACCGCCGCCGGTGCCGCCCATGGTGAAGGAAGGACGGATGATGCACGGATAACCCACTTCAGCCGCAACGGCCAGCGCCTCTTCCATGTTGTGAGCGATACCGGAACGCGCGGTGTCGAGGCCGATTTTTTTCATCGCCACGTCGAAGCGACGACGGTCTTCTGCTTTATCAATCGCGTCGGCGGTCGCACCAATCATGGTCACGCCGAACTCTTCCAGCACGCCCTGACGCTCCAGCTCCAGCGCACAGTTCAGCGCAGTCTGGCCACCCATGGTCGGCAGAACCGCATCCGGACGCTCTTTCTCGATGATTTTACGTACCACTTCCCAGTGAATTGGCTCGATGTAGGTTGCATCCGCCATTTCCGGGTCGGTCATGATGGTCGCCGGGTTAGAGTTCACCAGGATAACGCGGTAACCCTCTTCGCGCAGGGCCTTACACGCCTGTGCACCGGAGTAGTCAAATTCACAGGCCTGACCGATAACAATCGGGCCAGCGCCAAGGATCAGGATGCTTTTTATGTCTGTACGTTTTGGCATGGTCTTCTCGGCTCCTGATTATTTAGCGGTCTTACGGTATTGCTCGATAAGTTCGATGAAGTGATCGAACAGCGGTGCGGCATCGTGCGGCCCCGGGCTGGCTTCCGGGTGTCCCTGGAAGCTGAACGCTGGCTTATCGGTACGATGGATACCCTGCAGGGTGCCATCGAACAGGGATTTGTGCGTCACGCGCAGATTAGCCGGCATTGACGCTTCGTCTACTGCGAAGCCGTGGTTCTGTGCCGTAATCATCACCGTGTTGTTGTCAATGTCTTTCACCGGGTGGTTACCACCGTGGTGACCGAACTTCATCTTAATGGTGTTCGCCCCGCTCGCCAGCGCCAGCAGCTGATGGCCGAGGCAGATGCCGAATACCGGAATATCGGTTTCGAGGAAGGACTTGATGGCATCGATAGCGTAATCGCACGGTGCCGGGTCGCCAGGTCCGTTAGAGAGGAAGATGCCATCCGGGTTCATCTTCAGTACGTCTTCGGCAGAGGTTTTCGCCGGCACCACCGTCAGACGGCAGCCGCGATCAACCAGCATGCGCAGGATATTGCGCTTGGCGCCGAAATCGTAGGCAACCACGTGGAACGGCAGCTCGCTCTCTTTTTTCGCTTCCGGCAGGTCATCTGACAGCGTCCAGCTACCTTGCGTCCAGCTGTATGCTTCAGTGGTCGTCACTTCTTTCGCCAGGTCCATGCCATTCAGGCCCGGGAAGGCTTTCGCTTTTTCCAGCGCCAGCGCCGCATCGAGATTGTCCCCTGCGATGATGCAGCCGTTCTGTGCACCCTTCTCGCGCAGCAGACGCGTTAACTTACGGGTATCGATATCGGCAATCGCCACAATGTTATGGCGCTTCAGGTAGGAAGAGAGGTCTTCGGTATTGCGGAAGTTGCTGGCAATCAGCGGCAGGTCGCGAATGACCAGGCCTTGCGCATGTACCTGAGAAGATTCTTCGTCAGCAGCATTGGTGCCGACATTGCCGATATGAGGATAAGTAAGAGTAACGATTTGGCGAGAATAGGAAGGATCAGTGAGGATTTCTTGATAACCGGTCATTGAAGTATTGAAAACGACTTCCCCAACCGCCGAACCCGTTGCCCCTATGGCCCGACCGATAAACTGGGTTCCGTCTTCCAGAACCAATAGCGCTGACTTAATCAAAACACCCTCCAGAGAATATTCACTCACTTTATTTGCATATTAATTCACAACCATGTCATAAATCAATGCAAATGTGTTGCCAGCGGATTTTTGGCAAACGGCGGCATTCTGGAGATTTGCCAGGTAAAAGTCAACTCAAAACGGATATTTTAATTATCCTTTTGCAAGCCTGGAGGCCTGAAAAGATGTTAAGCGGCAAAAAGATCAGGTAAATCACGACAGAAAACGCTTGCGTGGCAAGTTTATTGGAATTTCTGGTACGCAGATAATAAAAAGTGGACCAAACGGTCAAAATTTACATACCAGCAACACAAAATGGCGGGATAACACCTACTTTTAGCCAAAAAAGACAAAAATAAACATGGAATGGGTAAAATAAAAGGGCAATAAATTATTGCCCTATGCAATCAAAAAGTTACGACTGCAATAACCACATCACGATGGGTAATATCTCTTACAAATTGTTGAGATCGAGCACATCACGCATATCAAAAAGACCATTTTCTTTGCCTTTCAGCCACAAAGCGGAGCGAACGGCACCATTCGCAAATGTCATGCGGCTGGATGCTTTATGCGTGATCTCTACACGTTCTCCAATATCGGCGAACATCGCAGTATGTTCCCCGACGATGTCACCCGCACGCACGGTTGCGAAACCAATCGTTCCCGGGACGCGTTCGCCCGTATGGCCTTCGCGGGTATATACCGCGCAGTCTTTTAAATCTTTATCCAGTGCATGCGCAATCGCTTCGCCCATTGCCAGCGCCGTGCCGGAGGGAGCATCGACCTTGTAACGGTGGTGAGCTTCGACAATCTCAATGTCGGTATAATCGCCCATTACTTTTGCGGCCTTCTCCAGCAGCTTAAGCATAACGTTGACGCCCACGCTAAAGTTAGCAGCGAAGACAATAGCAATCTCATGTGACGCATCCTGAATGGCTTGTTTACCGGCTTCATCAAACCCGGTGGTGCCAATCACCATGCCTTTGCCGTGCTGACGGCAAAATGCCAGATGGGTCAGTGTGCCTTCTGGCCGGGTGAAATCGATAAACACATCAAAATCATCTTTCACCGCATCAAGGCTGCTTTGAACGGTAACGCCCGTCTTGCCCGCGCCTGCCAGTTCACCGGCATCGGCCCCAAGAAGCGATGAACCTTCACGTTCCAGTGCAGCGCCCAGCGCTACGCCATCCATCTGAAGTGCCGCCTGAATGAGCTGGCGACCCATACGTCCACCCGCGCCCGCAATAGCGACACGGATCTGTGCATCATGCATAGTTATTCTCTTACGTTAAAATGATGTAAACCGTTTTCAGATTAACCAGCCTTTGTCAGGCCTGCCAACTGAAAACACCGATAATTAGAATTTAACGTGAAACGGACTCAAATATCAGTAAAAGACATGATTTTGTCGTCACGATAAAGTAGCAGATAAAAAAAAGGCCAGCACAGGAGGTGCTGGCCTTTCCTCAGAAGAAGGATTATTCCACTTCGCGTGCATCAATACGCAGCTCTTTCGGGACTTCGAAGACGATGTTTTCTTCGCGGCCTTCCAGCGGAACGGCTTCACCACCACCCAGTTCCTGCAGACGGGTGATCACGTTCTGCACCAGGATATCCGGTGCGGAAGCCCCTGCGGTGACACCGACACAGGCCGCGTTTTTCACCCACGCTTCCTGAATGTCCGTCGCGTCGTCAATCAGAAACGCCGCCTTGCCCATGCGCTGCGCCAGTTCGGCCAGACGGTTGGAGTTAGAGGAGTTTTTCGAGCCGACCACCAGCACCACGTCCGCCTGCTCAGCCAGCGCACGCACTGCTTCCTGGCGGTTAGTGGTTGCGTAGCAGATATCATCTTTACGCGGCCCGACGATTTTCGGAAAACGCTGGCGCAATGCGTCAATCACATCCGACGTATCATCAACTGAAAGCGTGGTCTGCGTCATGAACGACAGACGGGCTTCGTTTTTTACGTTCAGCGTCAGAACATCTTCCGGCGACTCCACCAGATACATCCCCCCTTCCGGGTTGCTGTACTGGCCCATGGTGCCTTCGACTTCCGGATGACCCGCATGACCAATCAGGATCGACTCTTCACCGCGACGGCTGGCGCGCGCCACTTCCATATGCACTTTGGTTACCAACGGACAGGTGGCGTCGAACACCGTCAAATCACGGCTTTTCGCTTCGTTACGTACCGCCTGGGAGACACCGTGTGCGGAGAAAATCAGGATCGCGCCGTCCGGCACTTCGCTGATCTGCTCAATGAAGATTGCACCGCGTTCACGCAGGCTGTCGACCACGTAACGGTTATGTACAACTTCGTGACGCACGTAAATCGGCGCGCCGTAAATCTCCAGCGCGTTTTCAACAATGCTGATAGCGCGGTCTACACCGGCGCAGAAGCCGCGCGGGTTAGCCAACAGGATCTGCATTTCAGGCCTCCAGTACCGGATCGATCTCCAGCACTTCAATATCAAAATGGACGGTGCGCCCGGCAAGAGGATGGTTGAAATCTACGGTGATGGAGTCGCCGTTGATTTCGCGGATCACGCCAGGCATTTCGCTGCCATCCATAGCGGTAAAGAGCATAATCGCCCCGATTTCCGGTTCGCCCGCATCCATAAACTCACGACGAGAGAAGTACTGGATAAGATCCGGGCTTGGCACGCCAAACGCCGCATCCGGCTCCAGCGAAAACGCCTTCTTCTCCCCCTCTTTCAGACCCAGAAGCTGCTGCTCCAGACCTTCAGATAACGACGTATCGCCAAGACGAAACAGGGCTGGTTTGCCGTTATTGCGGGTGGATTCGGCCGTTGAGCCGTCATCCAGTTTCAGCGTGAAGTGAACGAGAACCGCGCTATTGCTTTGTACGGATTTAGACATGCAAATTGCTCGCTTGTTTTGGGTCACCTGTTGCCCGGTGGCGCTGCGCTTACCGGGCCTACGGGAGGCCACAAATTCTGTAGGCCGGGTAAGCGCAGCGCCACCCGGCATTTACAATTAAGCCTGCTCTTTCGCGGCGGGTTTCGGCAAGAAACCTTCCAGCACGATTAACGCCGCACCGATACAAATTGCGCTATCGGCGAGGTTAAAGGTCGCAAAGTGCCAGTCGCCGACGTAGAAGTCGATCATATCGACCACAAAGCCATGCCACAGGCGATCGAACAGGTTACCTAACGCGCCGCCAATGATCAGCGCATAGGCGATGTTGTTCAGCTTTTGCGTCGCTTTCGAACGGTACATCAACACCGCCAGCACCACACAGATACCGATAGCAATACCCGCAAAGAACCAGCGCTGCCAGCCACCGCTGTCAGCAAGGAAGCTAAACGCCGCACCGTAGTTACGCGCATAGTGCAGGTTAAGCGACGGGAACAGCGGAACCGTATCCCCCAGAGCAAAGTTCTGGAGGATCAGGAACTTGCTGCCCAGATCAATAATCAGCACCACCACAACCAGCCACAGCCAGCGCAGTCCTGTTGAACAGAGAGTTTTACTCATCAGGCAAACTTACGTTTTTCGCCGTCACCGGCGACGTTGCTTACACAGCGTCCGCAGATGTCTGCGTGTTCCGCCACCTGGCCGACATCGGTGGTGTAGTGCCAGCAGCGCGGGCACTTCTCACCTTCGGCTTTGCTCAGTGCGACTTTCAGTCCTTTAAGCAGTTCGCTCTGCTGAGCATCAGCAGAAGCGTCGGCATAATCCGCAACTTTCGCACCGGAGGTCAACAGGACAAATCGTAATTCATCGCCCAGCGCCGTCAGTTTGGCCGCCAGCTCAGGTTCTGCGTACAGGGTCACTGCCGCTTCCAGAGAACCACCGACTTTCTTGTCAGCACGCGCCTGTTCAATGACCTTGTTCACTTCGCCACGCACTTTCAGCAGCTCGTCCCAGAAGGCATCGTTCATCGCTTCGGTAGTGGAGAGATCGAACAGACCTTCATACCACTCGCCGGTGAAGACATACTTCTCACGCTCACCTGGCAGGTAGCCCCAGATTTCATCCGCGGTGAAGGACATAATTGGCGCCATCCAGCGCACCAGTGCTTCTGCGATGTGATACAGCGCAGTCTGGCAGCTACGACGCGCCACGCTGTCCGCTTTCGCGGTGTACTGGCGATCTTTGATGATGTCGAGGTAGAACGAGCCCATCTCGATGGAGCAGAAGCGCATCAGGCGCTGCACCACTTCATGGAAATCGTAAGACTCATATGCCTTAACGATATCTTCCTGCGCCGCTTTCGCACAGCCCACCGCCCAGCGATCCAGCACCACCATCTCTTCCGGTTTCACCATGTCTTTTGCCGGATCGAAACCATTCAGGTTCGCCAGCAGGAAGCGCGCGGTGTTACGGATACGACGATAGCTGTCGGCAGCACGTTTCAGGATCTCATCTGATACCGCCATTTCGCCGGTATAGTCAGTAGATGCCACCCACAGACGCAGAATGTCTGCGCCCAGTTTGTTCATCACGTCCTGCGGAGAAACGGTATTACCGATAGATTTGGACATCTTACGGCCCTGACCATCAACGGTGAAACCGTGGGTCAGTACCTGACGGTAAGGTGCTTTACCTTTCATGGCGGTGGAGATCATCAGCGATGACATGAACCAGCCACGGTGTTGGTCAGAACCTTCCAGATACATATCAGCCGCATGACCGGCAAACTCAGGGCGCACGTCAACCACGGAGGCGTGAGTAGATCCGGAGTCGAACCACACGTCCAGGGTATCTGGCACTTTCTCGTAGTTGTCCGCGTCAGCGCCCAGGATATCGCGGGCATCGAGATCCCACCACGCCTGAATGCCATCAACTTCAACACGCTTCGCCACTTCTTCCATCAGTTCCAGCGTGTTCGGGTGCAGTTCGTGCGTCTCTTTATGCACGAACAGCGACATCGGCACGCCCCAGGTACGCTGACGGGAGATACACCAGTCAGGACGGTTAGCCACCATGGATTCAATACGTGCCTGGCCCCAGTCCGGGATCCACTGCACGCCTTTGATCTCTTTCAGAGACTGCTCGCGCAGGCCTTTCTGATCCATGCTGACGAACCACTGTGGGGTCGCACGGAAGATGATCGGCGTCTTGTGACGCCAGCAGCACGGGTAGCTGTGCTGCATTTTCTCAACGTGCAACAGCGCGCCGCGCTCACGCAGCATCTCCACGATGATGTCGTTCGCTTTGAAGACGTTGATACCGTCCAGCGATGGATACGTACCAGGCAGGTATGAGCCGTCCGGACCAACCGGGTTCGCGATTTCCAGACCGTATTTCAGGCTGATGTTGTAGTCGTCAGGACCGTGACCACCGGCGGTATGTACTGCACCGGTACCGGCTTCCAGCGTCACGTGGTCGCCCAGGATTGCCGGAACGTCGAAGTCCAGGAACGGGTGTTTGAAACGCATCAGCTCAAGCGCGTCGCCCTTCACGGTGCCCAGCACGGTGTAGTCGGTGATGTTAGCGCGTTTCAGCACGCTTTCCACCAGATCTTTCGCCAGGATCAGCGCCTGACCGTCAATCTGAACCAGTGCATATTCGAACTCACCGGAGAGGGAGATTGCACGGTTAGCAGGCAGCGTCCATGGGGTGGTGGTCCAGATAACCAGCGAGATCGGGCCGCTTACGCCCGGCAGGCCGAATTTACCTTTGATCGCATCCTGATCGACCGCTTCGAAGGCCACGTCGATTGAAGGCGAGGTTTTGTCGTAATACTCAACTTCTGCTTCTGCCAGCGCAGAACGGCAGTCCACGCACCAGTGCACCGGCTTCGCGCCTTTGTGCAGGTGGCCATTGCCGATGATTTTACCCAGCGCACGGATGATGTTGGCTTCGGTTTTGAAGTCCATGGTCAGGTACGGATGCGACCAGTCGCCCAGCACGCCCAGACGAATAAAGTCTGCACGCTGGCCGTCAACCTGAGTGGCCGCGTATTCACGGCATTTCGCACGGAATTCCGCCGCGGTGAATTTCTCACCCGGCTTACCAAATTCCTGCTCAACTTTCAGTTCAATCGGCAGACCGTGGCAGTCCCAACCCGGAACGTAAGGCGAGTCATATCCCGCGAGTCCTTTGGACTTCACGATAATGTCTTTCAGAATCTTGTTAACAGAGTGACCAATATGAATGCTGCCATTCGCATATGGAGGGCCATCATGCAGAATGAAGGTTTTTTTGCCTTTCTTGGCTGCACGAATGATGCCGTACAGGTCATCATCGGTCCAACGCGCCAGCATTCCCGGTTCGCGCTTGGCGAGATCGCCGCGCATCGGGAACCCTGTTTCCGGCAAATTCAGGGTTGATTTATAGTCACTCATCAGATTCTCGGTTCCGTATTTATCACGTAGGCATTTAAGCCGGGTTCAAAGCCCAAAAAACTCGCGGGCCGTTAATTCATCTCGCGCGATTTGCGCTTTTAGTTCATCCAGCGAGGCAAATCGCTGCTCATTGCGTATTTTTTTACGCAGTATGACATCTATATGGCGACCGTAGAGGTCCATTACAACGTCCAGCAGATGCACTTCCAGCTGCTGCCGCACACCGGCGACCGTAGGACGTGTGCCAATATTGGCGACACCGTAAAAAGGTTTCTCGCCCAGTCCAGCCACTTCCACCGCATATACCCCTTTAACCGGGGAGACCTGACGACGCAGCGGTATATTCGCCGTCGGGAAACCTATCGTACGGCCCAGCGCATCGCCATGAACCACACGACCAGAAATGGTAAACGGATGCCCCAGCAAATTCTCTGCGGTCTCCAGTTCATCATTGGCCAGCGCCTGACGAACCGCCGTACTGCTGACGCGCACGCCACCTTCGCAAAAGGTCATCGCGCTGGTGACGTCAAAACCATATTCCAGGCCAGCCTTCTGTAATAGCAAGAAATCGCCCTGACGACCAGCGCCAAAGCGGAAATCATCACCCACGGCGAGAAACTGCACGCCAAGGCGCTTGACCAACAGGTCGCTGACGAAATTTTGTGCTGTCAGCGCGGCAAAACGACGATCAAAACGGACACACAATACGTAGTCCACACCGGACTGTGCCAGATAGCGCAACTTCTCGCGCAGGCGAGTAAGTCGGGCAGGCGATTTATCGCCCGCGAACAGTTCCAGCGGCTGCGGCTCGAAAATCATCACTACCACGGGCAGGCCACGTGCCTCCCCTTCTTTACGCAATCCCTGCAACAGCGCCTGATGCCCACGATGCACGCCGTCGAAATTACCAATGGTCAGCACGCACCCGTGGGGGGCTTTGCTGAGATTATGTATGCCGCGTATCAGCTTCATGTCTGGCTCAAAACAGTGAAAATCGCCAAAGTATACCTTGTACAGCGATTAAGGTTAACCGACGATTGTCTGCACAAAACAGAAAGCCGTAATGATTTCATCATGCTGACCTTTCACAGCAAAAAAATCTGTCCGGGAACTGCGATTTTTATGCCGAAAAGCTGTATTCACGAAAGACAAGCTGGTAGAATCCTGCGCCATCACTACGTAACGTAGCGTCGCTAATTAACGGCGCTTATTTGCACAAATCCATTGACAAAAGAAGGCAAAGAGGGCATATTCCTCGGCCTTTGAATTGTCCACATAGATCATATTTGGGAGTTGGACTTGGCTAATATCAAATCAGCTAAGAAACGTGCCGTTCAGTCTGAAAAGGCTCGTAAGCACAACGCAAGCCGTCGCTCTATGATGCGTACTTTCATCAAGAAAGTATACGCAGCAATCGAAGCTGGCGACAAAGCTGCAGCGCAGAACGCATTTAACGAAATGCAACCAATCGTGGATCGTCAGGCTGCTAAAGGTCTGATCCACAAAAACAAAGCAGCGCGTCATAAAGCAAACCTGACCGCGCAGATCAACAAACTGGCTTAATCGCCGCTTGTTGTTGCTTGTTTAAAGAACCCGCTTAACGCGGGTTTTTTTATACCTTCAGTTTGCTGGCGGGGTAAACAGCGCCGAATAGTCGCGGTTACAGATACGCTGCACCGCCGGGTGTTGAATCATCCTTTCGGCGAAGATGGCGTGGTACTCCTCCATGACGTTATCGACTCTGCCAATCTCGGTAATCTTGTTATCCGAATAGAGATCGTGCATGTACAGCGTCGGCGCAACAAAGATTGCGTTGTGCGCCTCACCAAACGCTTTCATCAGTGCTGCATCATCGAACTCACCCAGGATCTCCACGTTTAGCCCCTGAGAGTTAAACCAGTTCTGCAGCTTACGCCCCAGCATGGAGCGCCTTCCCGGCACCAGCAAGCGGCGGTCTTCCAGACAGGCAGGGAACGGTTTTTCCGGAGGCGGGTTAATGCACCAGAAGCTTACCCCGCATTCACCAATCTTGACCGAGAACAGCCCCTCCTGCTGCGTGGAGTCGATGGGGCAATCCGAGATAATCATATCCAGCTTATGCTGGCTCAACTGCTCCAGCAGCATCTCGTGTGTGGATTCAAAACAGCGCAAATGGATTTGATCGTCTTCAACCACCGCCGCATCCAGCACGCCGCTCACCAGCCGTTTCGAGAGGGCATCCGCCACGCCCACGTCAAACAGCAAATTAGACTCTTTGCGGTAGTTAACAATATCCAGCATCTCCTGGCTCAGGGTAAACATCTTGTCCGCATAGCGAAAAACCAGTTCACCCAACTCGCTTGGCTCTATGCCACGTCCTTTACGCTTGAACAGCTTGCCTTGCAGGCGTTCTTCCAGAGCCTTGATTTGCCCGGTGATAGTTTGTGGCGTCAGAAAAAGAGCTTCTGCCGCCCCGACCACCGAGCCTTGTTTGTAAACATGCCAGAAGTAATACAGATGGTTGTAATTCAAATGAGACATCGCGTCTTCTCTCCCTGAGTGTATCGGGAGAAGAATGACCTCCTCCCGGTTTTCCGTTATGCCTGGACGGCCTGCCCGGACAACTTCACCTTCAATAAGGTATAACCAATAACTGCGGCCAGTAATGAACCGATAAGAATGGCGAGTTTTGCCCAGATAATCAGCTCAGGCGCGTTTGCACCAAACGCCAGCGTCGAGATAAAGATCGACATGGTAAATCCGATACCGCACAGCACGCCGACCGCCATAATCTGACCAAATGTTGTGCCGTTCGGCAACGATGCCAGCTTAAGCTTCAGCGCCAGCCAGCAGAACAGGCTGATCCCCAGCGGTTTACCAATAAACAGCCCGGCAATAATACCCAGCGGCAGCACGGAAGTGAGCCCCTCCAGCGTAACCCCTCCCAGAGAAACGCCCGCGTTGGCAAACGCAAACAGTGGCAGGATCATAAAGGCGACCCACGGGTGCAGCACATGCTCCAGTTGTTTGGCCGGCGATTTACCCTCCTGCGGCTTAAGCGGCACAAAGAAGCCGACGATCACCCCGGCCAGCGTGGCATGGACACCCGATTTCAGCACCGCCGTCCACAACACCATCCCCACAAGGATGTAAATTCCAATGCGACGGACATTGAAAATGTTCAACAGCGCCAGAACGGCAATCGCCCCTGCTGCCACGCTCAGCGACAGAATCGACAGATCGCTGGTGTAGAACAGCGCGATAATGACGATAGCCCCCAGGTCATCAATGATCGCCAGCGCCATCAGGAAGATTTTCAGTGCAACCGGAACCCGGCTCCCGAGCAACGCTAAAACGCCAAGCGCAAACGCGATATCCGTTGCCGCCGGGATCGCCCACCCGTCACGCGCGACAGGATCCTGCCAGGCAAACGCGAGGAAGAGCAGCGCCGGAACAACCATCCCGCCAATGGCGGCGATCACCGGAAACGCTGCACGCTGGCGGCTGGCTAACGAGCCCATCACCAGCTCACGTTTCACCTCAAGCCCCACCAGCAGGAAGAACACCGCCATCAGCGCATCGTTGATCCACAGCAGCATGTTCTTGTTAATTTCCAGCGCGCCGACCTTAAGCTCGACGGGCGTTTCCAGAAATGCGTGATAGAGATCGCGCGTCATGCCCATGTTGGCGAGCAGCATCGCGGCCGCAGCAGCAATAATCAGGATCACGCCGCCGGATGCTTCACTGCTAAAAAAACGGTGTAGTAATTTCACGTTAATTCTCTCTTTTACAACAATACCTCGATAAAACCATAATATCAGCGCAAACAAATCGGTAAAAACAGATTAATATTGAATATATACTCAGTTTAACCGAGCTTTCGAACAAGAAATAAAAAACCCGGAATCGCTTCCGGGTTTTTAAAGGATAGTTACCAGCTAACGATTTAGCGGGTCAAATCATCGAAGAATTTTTTGACGCCATCGAAGAAGCTTTTGGAGCGTGGGCTGTTTTTCTCACCCGTCGGGCCGCCAAAGCTTTCCTGCAGCTCTTTTAACAGCTGTTTCTGCTTGTCATTCAGGCCAACCGGGGTTTCAACCACCACGCGGCACAGCAGGTCGCCCTGCGCACCACCGCGAACGGATTTCACGCCTTTACCGCGCATGCGGAACAGCTTACCGGTCTGCGTTTCGCCTGGGATTTTCAGGTTCACGCGCCCATCCAGCGTAGGCACTTCTATTTCGCCACCGAGCGCTGCCATAGCAAAGTTGATCGGGACTTCACAGTAGAGGTTGTTGCCTTCACGCTCAAAGATAGCGTGCTGTTTCACCTGAACCTGAACGTACAGATCGCCTGCTGGTGCACCGTGCTCGCCTGCTTCGCCTTCACCTGCCAGACGGATGCGGTCACCCGTATCTACGCCAGCCGGGATTTTAACGGACAGGGTTTTGGTTTTCTCAACGCGACCGTGGCCGTGGCATTTGGTGCATGGATCTTTAATCAGCGTCCCACGACCATGACAGTGCGGACATGCCTGCTGAACGGCGAAAAAGCCCTGACGCATCTGCACCTGACCGGAACCGTGACAGGTTGGACAGGTTTGTGGCTGCGTACCCGCTTTCGCACCGCTGCCATGGCAAACGTCACACTCTTCCAGCGTCGGGATACGGATCTCTTTGGTGACACCGCGAACAGCCTCTTCCAGCGTCAGATCCATGTTGTAGCGCAGATCCGCACCACGCGCTGCGCGTTGACGACCGCGGCCACCACCGAAGATATCGCCGAAAACGTCGCCAAAGATATCGCTGAAATCAGCGCCGCCGCCAAAGCCGCCGCCACCGAATCCACCGCCACCCATGCCGCCCTGTTCAAAGGCTGCGTGACCGTACTGGTCATAGGCCGCACGTTTTTGTGCATCGGTCAGGACTTCGTAGGCTTCTTTGATCTCTTTAAATTTAGCTTCAGCCTCTTTGTCACCCTGGTTGCGATCCGGGTGGAATTTCATGGCCAGGCGCTTATACGCCTTTTTGATTTCACGCTCTTCCGCAGTTTTCGGAACGCCTAAAATCTCGTAATAGTCTTGCTTTGCCATTGGTTTTTTTAAGCCCCTTAACATGCGAGCACGGGCGTGGAGAGTTCTCCTACGCCCGTGCCGATTAATTACCCTGCATCAGGGCGATTATTTTTTGTCTTTAACTTCTTCGAACTCAGCGTCGACAACGTCGTCGTCTTTCGCGTTGTTCGCCGAAGCGTCAGCGCCTGCCTGCTGCTGCGCATGCTGCTGCTGAGCGATTTCCATCAGCTTCTGAGAAGCCTGTGCCAGCTCCTGCATCTTCGCTTCGATATCCGCTTTGTCTTCGCCTTTCAGAGACGTTTCCAGCGCGCTCAGTGCAGCTTCGATAGCAGTTTTGTCTTCCGCTGGCAGTTTATCGCCTGCTTCTTCAACCTGCTTACGGGTGCTGTGCAGCAGATGGTCGCCCTGGTTACGGGTCTGAACCAGTTCTTCGAACTTACGGTCAGATTCCGCGTTGGCTTCCGCTTCACGAACCATTTTCTGGATCTCTTCCTCGTTCAGACCGGAAGAGGCCTTAATGGTGATCTTCTGCTCTTTACCGCTGTTTTTGTCTTTCGCGGAAACGTGCAGAATACCGTCAGCATCGATATCGAAGGTCACTTCGATCTGCGGCATGCCGCGTGGTGCCGGGTTAATACCATCCAGGTTGAACTGACCCAGAGATTTGTTATCAGACGCACGCTTACGCTCACCCTGCAGCACATGGATGGTTACCGCAGACTGGTTATCTTCAGCGGTAGAGAACACCTGGCTGTGCTTGGTTGGGATGGTGGTGTTTTTGCTGATCAGCGCCGTCATTACGCCACCCATGGTCTCGATACCCAGAGACAGTGGGGTAACGTCCAGCAGCAGAACGTCTTTAACATCACCGGTCAGCACGCCGCCCTGAACCGCAGCACCAATTGCCACTGCTTCATCCGGGTTAACGTCTTTACGTGGTTCTTTACCAAAGAATTCAGCCACTTTCTTCTGAACCATTGGCATACGGGTCTGGCCACCAACGAGGATAACGTCGTTGATATCAGACACGGACAGGCCAGCATCCTGCAGTGCAACTTTCAGTGGCTCGATAGAACGGTTCACCAGGTCTTCTACCAGGCTTTCCAGTTTCGCACGGGTCACTTTGATGTTCATGTGCTTAGGACCGGTCGCGTCTGCAGTAATGTACGGCAGGTTCACGTCGGTCTGCTGAGCGGAAGAGAGTTCGATCTTCGCTTTCTCAGCGGCTTCTTTCAGGCGCTGCATAGCCAGCGGGTCGTTACGCAGGTCAATGCCCTGATCTTTCTTAAATTCGTCAACGAGATAGTTGATCAGACGGGTATCGAAGTCTTCACCACCCAGGTGCGTATCACCGTTGGTTGCCAGAACTTCGAAGGTTTTTTCGCCGTCTACTTCGTCAATTTCGATAATAGAGATATCGAAGGTACCACCACCCAGGTCGTAAACCGCGATAGTACGGTTGCCAACTTCTTTATCCAGACCGTAAGCCAGAGCAGCAGCGGTTGGTTCGTTGATGATACGTTTTACTTCCAGACCTGCGATACGGCCAGCATCTTTGGTTGCCTGACGCTGAGCATCGTTGAAGTACGCAGGAACGGTGATAACTGCTTCAGTTACCGGCTCACCCAGGTAATCTTCTGCGGTTTTCTTCATTTTTTTCAGCACTTCAGCAGAGATCTGAGGTGGTGCTGTTTTGGTGCCTTTCACATCAAGCCATGCATCGCCGTTATCTGCTGCGATGATTTTGTAAGGCATGATAGAAACGTCACGCTGAACTTCTTCGTCCTGGAAGCGGCGGCCGATCAGGCGTTTAATCGCAAACAGGGTGTTTTGCGGGTTCGTCACTGCCTGACGTTTAGCCGGCTGACCAACCAGAGTTTCACCATCCTGGGTATAGGCAATGATAGAAGGCGTGGTGCGATCGCCCTCGGCGTTTTCCAGCACACGTGCAGTAGTGCCATCCATAATCGCTACACAAGAGTTGGTAGTACCCAGGTCGATACCAATAATTTTACCCATCTAAACGTCTCCACTAAAAATTCAGTCAACATGTGGTTGTGTACCTGTAATAAGGGCAGAACGTGCTTTTTCAACTGCCCACATTTGATTTTTTTCAGGTCCACACACTGCGGTTGCTTACAAGATGGGGTCGCAACGTCATCCATCAAGGGGGGAAGGATAAAAAAAATTTTAATTTCACCCTGACGAGATCATAGACGGCATCGTTTGCGCCCATTATGATGCCGCGCCCCTTCAGGGAGTACTGTCGCGGGTTTAACCATTTCACCATATTAATGATGATTTTTTTGAGGACTTATGGGCAACACTAAGTTGGCTAATCCGGCTCCGCTGGGCCTGATGGGTTTTGGCATGACCACCATTCTGCTGAACCTGCACAACATCGGGATGTTCCCGATGGACGGCATTATCCTGGCGATGGGCATTTTTTACGGCGGTATCGCGCAAATCTTCGCGGGCCTGCTGGAATATAAGAAAGGCAATACCTTCGGCTTAACCGCCTTTACCTCTTACGGTTCTTTCTGGCTGACCCTGGTCGCCATTCTGCTGATGCCTAAAATGGGCCTGGCAGAGGCGGCAAACGCCCATTTCCTGGGCGTTTACCTGGGCCTGTGGGGTGTCTTCACCCTGTTCATGTTCTTTGGCACCCTCAAGGGTAACCGCGCACTGCAGTTTGTCTTCCTGAGCCTGACCGTGCTGTTCGCCCTGTTGGCGATTGGTCATCTGGTGGACAACGAAGGCATCGTTCACGTTGCAGGCTGGATTGGTCTGGTTTGCGGCGCAAGCGCTATCTACCTGGCAATGGGTGAAGTGCTGAACGAGCAGTTTGACCGCACCATTTTACCGATTGGTGAAAAACACTGATCCCTCTGTCGTGTCCGCCTCGCGGGCACGACATTCCCCCATCTGGCGAAGCCAAATCCCCAACACCAGCCCCATCAGCGACAACGCCAGCACATACCAGGCAGGTGCCAGCGGTGACACGCCCATCAATACCGTAACCGCAATCGGCGTCAGTCCACCGAAGATGGCATATGAAACATTGTATGAGAATGAGATCCCGGTGAAGCGGACTTCTGGCGGGAAGGCCCGAACCATCACATAAGGCACCGCCCCCACCACGCCAACGCACAGCCCTACCACGCCGTATAAAAGGAACAGCACTTCAGGATGACTACCGGCCAGATGGTAAAACGCCCAGCTTGAGCCCGCCAGTAACAGGCTGCCAACGATAAAGGTTACGCTGGCACCGAAACGATCCGCAGCCAGCCCGGCGGCCAGGCAGCCGAAGCAGAGCATAACCGTGGCGATACTGTTCGCCTGTAAGGTCACCGCCGGGGCAAAGCCGTACTGCTTTTGCAGCCAGACCGGCGACATCAAAATCACCACCACAATGCCTGCCGAGAGCAACCAGGTAAGCAGCATCGACACCACCACCGCTTTTTTATGACGCACCACGACGGCTTTAACGGGCAACTCTTGTGCCAGCGCTTTGCGCTGCTGCATTTCGAGGAAAATCGGTGTCTCCTGGAGCCAACGGCGCAGGTACATCGCCACCAGGCCAAACGCCCCGCCCAGCAGGAACGGCAGACGCCAGCCCCAGTCGTGTACGGCCTGTTGCGTCATGCTGGTATTCACAATTGTCGCGACCACGGAACCGAGCAAAATCCCCACCGTTAGCCCCGCGGTTAAGGTTCCGCAGGCGATACCAATGCGGCGTGCCGGAACATGCTCCGCGACAAACACCCACGCCCCCGGCACTTCACCGCCGATGGCCGCCCCCTGAAGAATACGCATCAGCAGCAACAATAACGGGGCGAGAATGCCCATCGAGGCGTAGGTTGGCAGCAGACCAATGGCCAACGTCGGCACGGCCATCAGCAGGATACTGAGGGTAAACATCTTTTTGCGCCCGACAAGATCGCCAAAGTGCGCCATCACAATCCCACCAAGAGGACGCGCCAGATACCCGGCAGCAAAAATACCGAAGGTTTGCACCTGACGCAGCCATTCCGGGATATCCGCCGGGAAGAACAACTCCCCCACCACAGCGGCAAAGAAAACAAAGATGATGAAATCGTAAAACTCCAGCGCGCCGCCCAGGGCCGCGAGCGTAAGAGTTTTGTAGTCCTGTCGATTCAGAGGTCGGGTGTTATGTGACATAGCGAACCATTTAGCGTGTGTTGTGGAATTATTATTACAGCTATCGTAAAGAAAAAATTACTATACCGTAAAACTTTTAGCACACCACAGCAGCTTCAGCTAATGTCACATAATGATTATTTTCAGGAGATTGTTTCGCGGCGTGCGCTTTTAGGACGAAATGCTGCTACTACTTTGTCGTCGGTTTCGACATACGGCCCGTCCAGCAGCTGTATACAATACGGTACACTTGCAAAGATCCCATGGACGATCACGCTGCCATCATCCGCTTTTAACCCTTCCAGCGTCTCTTTGATCGACTTAGGCTGGCCCGGCAGATTCAGGATCAGCGCCTGCTTGCGAATCACCCCCACCTGACGGGAGAGGATCGCCGTTGGAACAAAGTGCAGGCTAATCTGGCGCATCTGTTCACCAAAGCCCGGCATTTCACGGTCAGCTATAGCAAGCGTAGCATCTGGTGTCACATCACGACGTGCAGGACCGGTTCCGCCGGTGGTCAACACCAGGTGGCAGCTCATCTCGTCCACCAGCTCACACAACGTCTGCTCGATGATCGGCTGTTCGTCCGGGATCAGGCGGGTCTGGATTTCAAACGGGGTGGTCAGCGCGCTACCCAGCCACTCTTCAAGAGCAGGGATGCCTTTGTCCTGATAGACACCGCTTGAGGCGCGGTCAGAAATCGACACTAAGCCGATGCGTAAGGTATTCATATCCATTCCATTCAAAAAGTACTGATTAAAGGGAATGATACACGCAGAGGGGAATTTCAGACAGAGTACGAAAGAAGTCGCGTGACCGGGAGCCCGGTCACGCAGAATGATTACAGCAGATCGCCGATCATTTTTTCCAGTTTTTCCTGGTCAATAGCAAACTTACGGATACCGTCAGCCAGTTTGTCTACCGCCATTGGATCCTGGTTGTGCTGCCACAGGAACTCGGATTCAGTGATACGCTCTGGACGCGCTTTCACTTCACCGGTGTAAGACAGTTTACGCTCGATGGTACCTTCGCTTTCAGCCAGCTCTTTCAGCAGCGCTGGTGCGATGGTCAGGCGGTCACAGCCAGCCAGTTCGATGATTTCGCCGACGTTACGGAAGCTTGCGCCCATAACAACGGTCTCATAACCGTGCTGTTTGTAGTATTCGTAGATTTCAGTCACGGAAATCACGCCTGGGTCTTCAGACGCGGCGTACTCTTTCTTGTCGGTATTGGCTTTGTACCAGTCCAGAATACGACCCACGAACGGAGAAATCAGGTATACGCCCGCTTCCGCACATGCACGCGCCTGCGCGAAAGAGAACAGCAGCGTCAGGTTACAGTTGATACCGTCTTTTTCCAGCTGTTCAGCAGCGCGGATACCCTGCCAGGTAGAAGCCAGTTTGATCAGGATACGGTCATTGCTGATACCCGCATCGTTATACATTTTGATCAGACGTTTGGCTTTCGCGATAGACGCTTCGGTGTCGTAGGAGAGACGCGCATCCACTTCGGTAGAGATGCGGCCAGGAACCAGTTTAAGGATCTCCAGACCGATGTTCACTGCCAGTTTATCAGTGGCATCCACAACCTGCTGCGCGCGGTCGTTGCTCTGTGCTTTCGCCCAGGTCACAGCGTCGTCAATCAGTTTGCGATACTCAGGGATCTGCGCGGCGTTAAGGATCAGAGAAGGGTTAGTTGTGGCATCCTGCGGCTGGTACAGCTTCATTGCCGCGATATCTCCGGTGTCAGCTACGACAGTGGTGAACTGACGAAGGGAGGTCAATTTATCCGTCATGATAGTGTTTCTCTTTTAACGTGCCCTGGATAATTCACGCTACCGACAGCATGCCTGCAGCGGAAAAATGACAGGTTTACTTGTTAGGGGGATGTAACCGGTCTGCCCTGATGATAACACGCCAGAGGGGTAGCGCAACCGCAGACAGTGCGCTTAGCCAATGTATGATAAACTCGGAATATTAAGAGGCAGCTACGTAACAGTACGCCCAATATGTGGTAGCGCTTACATCCTTACCCTGGCATCAACATGAGGGACGTTAATGCCTGATTTCTTTTTCTTTATTAACGAAGTGCTCTGGGGTTCGATAATGATATACCTGCTTCTGGCAGCAGGTATATGGTTTACGTTACGCAGCGGTTTTATCCAGTTTCGTTATATCCGCAAATTTGGCAGAAGTCTGAAAAACAGCGTCACGCCACAACCCGGTGGATTAACCTCGTTCCAGGCGCTGTGCACCAGCCTTGCGGCAAGGCTTGGCAGCGGTAACCTGGCGGGGGTCGCGCTGGCTATCAGCGCCGGTGGGCCGGGGGCGGTTTTCTGGATGTGGGTGACGGCAATTATCGGCATGGCAACGTCCTTTGCCGAATGCTCTCTCGCCCAGCTCTATAAAGAAAAAGATCATCATGGCCAGTTTCGCGGTGGCCCTGCCTGGTACATGGCGCGCGGCTTAGGAATGCGCTGGATGGGCGTGCTGTTCTCGCTTTTCTTACTCGTCACCTATGGCCTGATTTTCAACACCGTCCAGGCAAATTCTGTCGCCCATGCCCTGCGCTATGCCTTCGCCTGTCCGGAATGGCTCACCGGCGCGGGGTTAGCCCTCTGCATACTGCTGACCATCTCTACCGGTCTTAAGGGTACAGCCCGCCTGATGCAGTGGCTGGTTCCCATTATGGCCTTGCTCTGGGTTGCGGCCAGTCTGCTTGTCGCTGCGTTGCATATCGACCAGGTGCCGGATGTGATTGCGACCATTTTCAGCAGCGCCTTTGGCTGGCGTGAAGCGGCTTCGGGTGCGCTGGGCTATACCTTTAGCCAGGCGCTGATGGCGGTGTTTCAGCGCGGTATGTTCTCTAACGAAGCCGGAATGGGGTCTACCCCCAATGCCGCGGCGGCGGCGGCTTCCTGGCCCCCTCACCCGGCCGCGCAAGGCATTGTGCAAATGATTGGGGTCTTCACGGACACGATTATTATCTGCTCCTCCAGCGCCATGATCTTGCTGCTGGCAGGCCCGATCTCTCACTCATCGGAAGCCGGCGGGATACAGCTTCTTCAGCAGGCGCTGGTGAACCTTACCGGTGGCTGGGGAGCGGGATTTGTTTCGCTCATTCTGCTGTTGTTCGCCTTCAGCTCGATGGTCGTCAATTACCTTTACGCCGAGAACAACCTCATTTTCCTGAAGCTCAACTCTCGCCCCATGCTCAACCTGTTGCGCCTGGGCATGTTGCTGATGGTCATCGTGGGTTCTCTGCTCAGCATGCCGGTGGTCTGGCAACTGGCGGACGTGATTATGGCGCTGATGGCGATCACCAACCTGACGGCGATTTTGCTGCTCTCGCCCGTAGTCACCCTCATCGCCCGGGACTACCTTCGCCAGCGCAAGCTGGGGGTTCCGCCGGTGTTTGACGCCTCGCGCTATCCCGAAATCAAGTCGCAGATTGCGCCCGGCACGTGGGATGATTTGCCGCGGCAATAACAGCTATCGATCAATTCAGGGCGATTTTTTGCTAAAGTCGCCTTAAATTTCCTGCAAGGACTGGATATGCTGATTCTGATTTCACCTGCAAAAACGCTCGACTACCAGAGCCCGCTCGCGACCGAGCGTTAT
The DNA here is from genome assembly GCF_000025565.1 of Enterobacter cloacae subsp. cloacae ATCC 13047. Classification (NCBI taxonomy): domain Bacteria; kingdom Pseudomonadati; phylum Pseudomonadota; class Gammaproteobacteria; order Enterobacterales; family Enterobacteriaceae; genus Enterobacter; species Enterobacter cloacae. Next base: position 810,615 of record NC_014121.1, on the reverse strand, counting down.
ACCCAGCCTGAACTGCTGGACTACTCGCAACAGCTGATTCACGAGGCGCGTAAGCTCTCCGCGCCGCAAATCGCCTCGCTGATGAGCATCAGTGATAAGCTCGCCGATCTCAACGCGACCCGCTTCCATGAGTGGCATCCTGACTTTACTCCTGCGAATGCGCGCCAGGCGCTTCTGGCCTTCAAGGGCGATGTCTATACCGGCCTGCAGGCAGAAGAGTTCAGCGAAGCCGATTTCGATTTTGCCCAGCAGCATCTGCGTATGCTTTCAGGCCTGTACGGCGTGCTGCGCCCGCTGGATCTGATGCAGCCCTATCGTCTGGAGATGGGCATCCGCCTGGAAAACGCCAAAGGCAAAGATCTGTACCATTTCTGGGGCGACATTATCACCGATAAGCTGAACGCAGCCCTGCACGCGCAGGGGGATAACGTGGTGATTAACCTCGCCTCCGATGAATACTTCAAATCGGTGAAGCCGAAGAAGCTCGATGCGGAAATTATTAAACCGGTCTTCCTTGATGAGAAAAACGGCAAGTTCAAGGTCATCAGCTTTTATGCCAAAAAAGCGCGTGGCCTGATGAGCCGCTACATCATTCAAAACCGCCTGACGAAGCCAGAGCAGCTCACCGGATTCAACAGCGAGGGGTATTTCTTTGACGAGGAAGCGTCAGGGAAAGGGGAACTGGTGTTTAAGCGTCACGAACAGTAAAAAATCAACCCCGCCTGCTGGCGGGGTTTGTATTAGTGATGCTTCCAGTCCGGGCCTGGTCGGTGATCGTCGTGGCGGTGGTCATGACGATCGTCACGATCGCGATGCTCATCATGTGGACGCCAGTGGTTATCGCGCCACTCATAATGCGCCTTCCACCAGTCATGGTCGCGCCAGCGGCCGCCGTCCCAGTAATGGCCGTTATTATCCCGATCGCCAATCTGCAGTTTGACCGCCGGAACCAGGGTGATTTCGGATGCCTGTACCGCCATGGGAGCGACCAGCATCAGTGAAAGCGCAATCAGCGCAGGTTTCAGTTTAGACATCGGTGACTCCTTATGATTCTTGCCCAACGTGGGCCGATGTAAGGAGATTACGTGAGGGGAACCGGAGATGTTATTCTCTGCAATCCTAAACGCTAAGTGACCGCATTTATTGGGAATTTCTGCTTTTTCCCTGCTATTTTTCTCCTTATTTTCTTCACAAAAAAGCCGGGTGATGCTTCGCTTACCCGGCCTACGATTGAGATTGTTGCAGGCCCGGTAAGCGCAGCGCCACCGGGCAAAAAATCACGCTCGGGTCATCATCAGCTTACGCAGCGCGGCAAAATCCGCTGGCAGCTCATGAGAGAGCAGCGGCAGGTCAGCGCGATCCGCCAGCTCTTTCGGCAGCGGCAGCGTTTCACCCAGAATCTCTTCCACGCTCTCTTTGAATTTTGCCGGATGCGCCGTCCCCAGGAACAGGCCATACTCGCCAGGATTCAGCTGGTCGCGCAGCGCACGGTAAGCAATCGCCGCATGCGGTTCAGAGGTATACCCCACCGCTTTCAGCTCACGCATAGTGCTTTTGGTGGTTTCATCGGTGACCGCCGCATAGCCCAGATCGCCCAGACGCCACACTTTACGGCGGAACAGCTCTTCCACGCGCGGCCAGTTGTTTGGCTGTGACACGTCCATCGCGTTAGAGAGCGTCGCCTGAGTCGCGTTCGGCGCCCATTTACCGTCTTTCAGGAAGCGTGGCACGGTGTCGTTGGCGTTGGTCGCCGCAATAAAGCGTTTCACCGGCAGCCCGAGGGATTTCGCCAGCAGGCCCGCGGTCAGGTCGCCAAAGTTTCCGCTCGGTACCGAAACCACCAGCTGATTGCGCGCCTCTTGCGGCAGTTGGGCAACCGCTTCGAAGTAGTAGCAAATCTGCGCCAGCAGACGGCTGATGTTAATGGAGTTAGCAGAGTTGAGCCCCAGCGCGGCTTTCAGCTCTTCATCGTCGAAGGCCTGTTTCACCAGCGCCTGACAGGCATCGAAGTCGCCATCTACCGCCACGGTTTCAATGTTACCGCCGAGGGTGCAGAACAGTTTTTCCTGGAGCGGGCTGATCTTGCCTTTCGGATAGAGGATCACCACGCGGACGTTCTTCAGACCGTAAAAAGCATGCGCCACGGCGGCACCGGTATCCCCGGAGGTGGCGGTCAGAATGGTGACCGGCTTGTCGCCGCTGATGTGGGTAAGCATCTGCGCCATAAAGCGGCCGCCGAAGTCTTTAAACGCCAGCGTTGGGCCGTGGAACAGCTCCAGACAGCCCACATCCGGCTCAACCTGCTGAACCGGTGCCGGGAAGGCGAACGCCGCACGTACGCGCTCTTCCAGCAACTCCTGCGGGATTTCGTCGCCGATAAACGCAGACAAAATTTTTGTGCTGCGAGTGACAAAGTCCTGCTTCAGCAGCTCATCAATGTCGGTCAGCTGGAATTCAGGGAGATCGTGAGGGAAGAACAGCCCCTGATTTTTGCCCAGTCCCTGAGTCACCGCCTGCGCGAAGCTGACCTGCTCGTTATGATCTTTCAGATTGTAGAGTTTCATTCGTTATCCCAGTACTCGTGCGCCAGCCGTGTCCAGACGGCAAATATGAACAAAGCCTTCCTGATTTTGCAGGTAGTGTTTAGAGAGCCAGTCCGCCACGCGCTGCGCGGTGTCTGGCTTATCGCACAGGGCGAACAGCGTCGGGCCGGAGCCGGAGATGCCGCACGCCTGCGCGCCAATATCAAGCGATGCCTGTCGCGCCTCATTAAAGCCAGGCAGCAACTTCGTACGATACGGTTCGGCAATCACATCTTTCATCAATTTCGCCGCCAGCTGTGGCTGACGGGTATAACAGGCGTGAATAAAGCCTGCCAGATGACGCCCGTGGGCGATGCAGTCCTGACGGCGATACTGCGCAGGCAGGATCGCCCGCGCTTCCGCGGTAGACACTTTGATACCCGGGTAGGCCAGCACCCACAGCCACTCATCAAACCCTGGCACCTGCTGGCTGATGATGCCATTTTCTTCGATCATCAACTGCATACCGCCGAGGAAACACGGCGCGACGTTATCGTAGTGGATACTGCCAGAGATGCGGCCTTCCAGCTCACCCATTAACCCCAGCAGACGGCTATTGTTCAGGGGTTTGCCGCAGTGCTCATTCATCGCCACCAGCGCGGCCACAACAGAGCAGGCACTTGATCCCAGGCCAGAGCCAATCGGCATACTTTTTTCCAGCGTCATGGCGACCGGCACGTTTTTCCCGATCTCCTGACAGAAACGCTCCCAGCACTGATAGACAATATTCTCGCGCGGTTCGGACGGCAGCTTGCTGGCAAAACGTCCCACGTTATTCAGGCTGAAACTTTCTGCCGCTTCCACCGTGACCGTATCGCCCAATAGTGAACCGTCCACCGGCGTCACCGCCGCACCCAGCACATCAAACCCGACGCTCATATTGGCGCTGGAAGCCGGGGCATAAACTTTGACCATGTTAAACTCCTAACTTCCATGACAGGGTACGCAGCAGATCGGCAAACACACCCGCCGCCGTAACATCGTTCCCTGCGCCATAGCCGCGAAGCACCAGCGGCAATGGCTGATAATAGTGGCTGTAAAACGCCAGGGCGTTTTCGCCGTTTTTGACTTTGTACAACGGATCGTTGCCATCGACTTCGGCAATCTTCACCCGGCACACGCCATCTTCTTCAATGTTGCCAACATAGCGCAATACCTTACCTTCATCACGGGCTTTCGCCACGCGTGCGGCAAAAGCGTCATCCAGCTGCGGTAAATTATCCATAAAGGCGCTGACGTCACCGCTGCTGTCAAATTCAGCCGGCAGCACGGGTTCTATCACGATATCGGAAAGCTCCAGCTCACGGCCCGTTTCGCGCGCCAGAATAAGCAGTTTGCGCGCCACGTCCATACCGGAGAGATCGTCACGCGGATCCGGCTCGGTGTAGCCCAGTTCACGCGCGGCGCGGGTTGCTTCTGAGAGGCTCATCCCTTCATCCAGCTTACCGAAAATAAAGGACAGCGAACCGGAGAGAATGCCGGAGAAACGTTGCAGTTCGTCGCCCGCGTTCAGCAGGTTCTGCAGGTTTTCGATAACCGGCAGCCCCGCCCCCACGTTGGTATCGTACAGGAACTTGCGACGCGATTTGCTCGCCGCCAGACGCAGCTGGTGATAGTAATCCATCGACGAGGTGTTGGCCTTTTTGTTCGGTGTGACCACATGGAAGCCTTCGCGCAGGAAGTCCGCGTACTGATCGGCAACCGCCTGGTTCGAGGTACAATCGACAATCACCGGGTTCAGCAGGTGATACTCTTTCACCAGACGGATCAGACGCCCCAGGTTGAACGGCTCTTTTGCCTCGTTCAACTCGGCCTGCCAGTTTTCCAGGTTCAGCCCGTGAACGTTGGTCAGCAGCGCTTTTGAGTTGGCGATCCCGCAGACGCGCAGATCGATATGCTTCTTCTTCAGCCACTCCTGCTGACGCTTCACCTGCTCCAGCAGCGCACCGCCAACACCGCCCACGCCAATCAGGAACAGCTCAATCACCTGATCGGTGTTGAACAGCATCTGATGAACCACGCGTACGCCGGTAGTCGCGTCATCGTTATCCACCACCACCGAAATAGAACGCTCGGATGAGCCCTGGGCAATCGCCACGATATTAATATTGGCACGCGCCAACGCGGCAAAGAACTTGGCGGAGATACCGCGCAGCGTGCGCATACCGTCGCCAACCACGGAGATAACCGCAAGACGTTCCTGAATGGATAACGGCTCCAGCAGCTCTTCTTTCAGCTCCAGATAGAACTCTTCTTCCAGCGCACGACGGGCGCGCAGGCAGTCACCCTGCGGCACGCAGAAGCTGATGCTGTATTCCGATGAGGACTGGGTGATCAGCACCACAGAGATCCCATTGCGTGACATTGCGGCAAACACGCGCGCCGCCATGCCAACCATCCCTTTCATACCAGGCCCGGAGACGCTGAACATTGCCATGTTGTTGAGGTTAGAGATACCTTTCACCGGCAGGCCATCTTCGTCTGTGCTGGCGCCAATCAGCGTGCCAGGCGCTTGCGGGTTACCGGTATTTTTAATCAGGCAAGGGATCTGGAACTGGGCAATGGGGGAGATGGTACGAGGGTGAAGCACTTTCGCGCCGAAGTAGGAAAGCTCCATCGCCTCCTGGTAAGACATCGACTTCAGCAGCCTGGCGTCCGGTACCTGGCGCGGGTCGCAGGTGTATACGCCGTCAACGTCAGTCCAGATCTCGCAACAGTCCGCGCGTAAACAGGCGGCCAGCACAGCAGCAGAGTAATCAGAGCCGTTACGGCCCAGCACCACCAGTTCACCCTTTTCATTGCCGGCGGTGAAGCCCGCCATCAGGATCATATGGTCAGAAGGAATTTTGCTCGCAGCGATGCGGCGGGTTGATTCAGCAATATCAACGGTGGATTCGAGGTAGTGGCCCACCGCCAGCAGTTTTTCAACCGGATCAATCACCGTGACGTGATGCCCGCGCGCTTCCAGCAGGCCCGCCATGATGGCGATAGAGAGTTTCTCACCGCGGCAAATCAACGCCGCGTTGATGCTGTCCGGGCACTGACCCAGCAGGCTGATACCGTGCAGCACATGTTTAATCTGGGCAAATTCTTGTTCTACGAAGGCTTTCAGCTGTACGAGCGGGAAACCTGGCTGTGCCTCCGCCAGCCCCTGCAGCAGCTCGGCGAAGATACGCTCGGCATCGCTAATGTTCGGAAGTGCATCCTGACCGCCAATGGTCTTTTCAATCATCGCCACCAGGTGGTTAGTGATTTTTGCCGGCGCAGAGAGAACGGTCGCGACCTGTCCCTGCCTGGCGTTGCTCTCCAGGATATCGGCAACACGCAGAAAGCGTTCTGCATTTGCCACTGATGTACCGCCGAACTTCAACACTCGCATGGTTCTACCTCGTTTCCTTTAGCCGAAAAAAAAGCCCGCACTGTTCAGGTGCGGGCTTTTTTCTGTTTTTCCTGTACGCGTCAGCCCGCATCGTTACCTGTGGTAATGATGATGGTTGTGGTAATGGTGGTGATGCTGATGCGTTTCATGGATGTTGTGTACTCTGTCATTATTATCTGTCTGTGCTGTATTCTTTTAGGGTTAAAGGATCGGGCACCTTAAGTCAATGAATTTTTAATTTGATCACAATTCAGCGCCTTCTTACGTCCCGCTGCGTGCAGATTTATTTTCATCCGATTCCGCCAGAGGCAACCCTTAACGTCAGACGCTTACGCCATAGTAAAAACTTATGGCAGCATTTTACTCGGCTAATTTTTTTTCGATATCGTGCAGCAAACGGTGCAGCATTGCCGTATCGCGCTGCTCCAGGCGCCCAAGACGCTGCTGCAGCCAGTCAGCCATTTTTTGGTCATCCGCCACGCCAAGTTGCATCAGCAGGTTGTCAACGCGCGTACGCAGCGCGGCCAGTTGGTTTTCGTCGGTACCCACCGCTGGCGGTTGAGGAATTTGTATTAAGGACGCTAATTGATAGCAATAGACCATCACCGCCTGGCCTAAATTCAGGGACGGATAATCCGCGACCATTGGAGCCCCCGTCAGCACATCCGCGAGCGCCAGTTCGTCGTTTGTTAATCCTGAATCTTCCCGCCCAAACACCAGCGCCGCTTTTTCCAGCCACTGGCTTTTCTCGCTCAGCATCGGTACCAGTTCCGCTGGCGTGGCGTAATAGTGGAACTTCGCCCGACTGCGCGCCGTGGTGGCAACGGTAAACGAAATATCGTGCAGCGCGTCGGCGAGCGTGTCGTAAGTGGTTATATTATCAAGAATATCGCCCGACCCGTGCGCCACCCAACGCGCCGCGGGCTCCAGGTGAGCGACGCTGTCCACAATACGCAAATCGGTGAACCCCATGGTCTTCATGGCACGCGCCGCAGCGCCTATATTTTCAGCTCTGGCTGGCGCAACCAGTACAATCGACAGATGCATTTATGCTCTCTTTTTAATCAGTTAGCGGGGATTAATGTGATGCGCGTCAACATATTACGCGGCGCGAATTTACAATTTTGCAACACAAATCACCGAAATAGCGTTTCATAACAAATTAAAAGCGCTAAACTATTTTGTAGCTGAACAATCATTTAGAATGTTAACAGAACCTGATTATCCTTATGTTTTATAATGATAATGACAGGGTGAATACGCGATTTAAGTTGGATTCGTAACGTTTATCAATCAAGATCCGCAACTAGTTGGTTTATTGAAAAATTGTGACAAAGGCTAGCATTTAGCTATGATGATTTCATCAAACTGTTAACGTGCTACAATTGAACTTGATATATGTCAACGAAGCGTAGTTTTATTGGGTGTCAGGTGTCACTTAGCCTGTTATGTTGCTGTTAAAATGGTTAGGATGACAGCCGTTTTTGACACTGTCGGGTCCAAAGGGAAAGTACCCACGACCAAGCTAATGATGTTGTTGACGTTGATGGAAAGTGCATCAAGAACGCAATTACGTACTTTAGTCACGTTAGCCCGGTCATGTTAATTTGCGACATGCATCAGGCAGGTCAGGGACTTTTGTACTTCCTGTTTCGATTTAGTTGGCAATTTAGGTAGCAAACATGCAGACCCCGCACATTCTTATCGTTGAAGACGAGTTGGTAACACGCAACACGTTGAAGAGCATTTTCGAAGCAGAAGGCTACGATGTCTTTGAAGCGACCGATGGCGCAGAGATGCATCAGATCCTTTCTGAAAATGATATCAACCTGGTCATTATGGATATCAATCTGCCAGGTAAAAACGGCCTTCTGCTGGCGCGCGAACTGCGTGAACAGGCGAACGTCGCATTAATGTTCCTGACAGGCCGTGATAACGAAGTTGATAAGATCCTTGGCCTGGAAATCGGTGCGGATGACTACATCACCAAACCGTTTAACCCACGCGAGTTAACCATTCGTGCACGCAACCTGCTGTCCCGCACCATGAACCTGGGCACCGTCAGCGAAGAGCGTCGTAGCGTAGACAGCTACAAATTCAACGGCTGGGAACTTGATATCAATAGCCGTTCACTGATCAGCCCGAACGGTGAGCAGTATAAACTGCCGCGCAGTGAATTCCGGGCGATGCTGCACTTCTGTGAAAACCCGGGCAAAATTCAGTCCCGTGCAGAACTGCTGAAGAAAATGACCGGCCGTGAGCTGAAGCCACACGACCGTACTGTAGACGTGACCATCCGTCGTATTCGTAAACATTTCGAATCTACGCCAGATACGCCGGAAATCATCGCCACAATTCACGGCGAAGGCTATCGTTTCTGCGGTGACCTGCAGGAGTGATCCTGCAGTCAACACCATAAAAAACGGCGCGAAAGCGCCGTTTTTTTATTCCCGCCACGGCATAATCGGCACCGCGCTAATCGCGTTTTTCGGTGAACCTTCCACCACTTTGTCGGAGTAGGCAAGGTAGGCCAGGGTGTTACGTTTAGCATCGTAAAAACGCACCACCTGCAGCTTTTTGAAGACCAGCGACGTCCGTTTCTGGAACACCACATCCCCCTGCGCTTTGCCGTTTTTGATTTTCTCGCTCAGTTCAACCGGCCCGACCTGCTGGCAGGAGATGGCCGCATCGGATGTATCCTCGGCCAGCCCCAGACCGCCTTTTATCCCCCCGGTTTTTGCCCGGCTAACGTAGCAGGTGACGTTTTTCACATCCGGATCGTCAAACGCCTCCACCACAATTTTGTGGTCCGGCCCAAACATTTTAAACACGGTATCGACAGAACCAATCTGTTCCGCCTGCGCCGCGCGGCCCGCTATCAGCAGTAAGGCTGTTAAGAGCAATGTCTTATATTTCATATTGTTACCATTTCTTAATATTACGTTGAGCGATTATTCAACTCGTTAGACAAAAATGTAGCAAGATCACAGGATTAGAATATATTCACCCAAAACGCAGGACAAAAAGCATTAATGAGCAAAAAAAACACTGAATGCTAAAACATCAAAAAATGCTATTATCCGCTAACCTGTTATCAGGCACCTGCTGTTTTAAGGATGAGGATAGTATATGGATCAGGCTGGAATTATTCGCGACCTGCTAACCTGGCTGGAAGGTCATCTTGACCAGCCTTTGTCACTGGATAATGTGGCGGCTAAAGCAGGCTATTCCAAGTGGCATCTGCAAAGGATGTTCAAGGATGTCACCGGTCATGCTATCGGTGCCTATATTCGCGCACGTCGTTTATCTAAATCTGCGGTGGCCTTACGCCTGACCGCGCGGCCCATTCTTGATATTGCCCTGCAGTATCGTTTCGACTCGCAACAAACGTTCACCCGAGCCTTTAAAAAACAGTTCTCGTTGACGCCGGCACTCTATCGCCGTTCACCTGACTGGAGCTCATACGGTATGCGCCCGCCGCTGCGTCTGGGCGAGTTCGCCATGCCGAAGTACGAAATCATTACCCTGCCGGAAACCCATTTGATCGGTACGACACAGAGCTACACCTGTTCTCTGGAGCAGATTTCTGAGTTCCGCCATCAAATGCGCGTTCAGTTCTGGCGCGACTTCCTGAGCCATGCCCCGGCGATCCCGCCTATCCTGTATGGTCTCAACGAAACGCATCCAAGCCAGGAAAAAGACGACGAGCAGGAGGTGTTCTACACCACCGCGTTAACGCCGGAGATGGCCAATGGCTATATTCAGGGCTCTAAACCGGTCGTGCTGGAAGGCGGAGAGTACGTGATGTTCTCCTACGAAGGGCTGGGAACGGGCGTACAGGAATTCATCCTGACCGTTTACGGAACATGCATGCCTATGCTGAACCTGAATCGCCGTAAAGGTCAGGATATTGAGCGCTACTACCCGGCAAGCGATGCGAAACCGGAAGAAGGCCCCATTAATCTGCGGATGGAATTCTTAATCCCGATCCGTCGTTAGCGCTGCAGTTCATCCAGTGCAGGGGCATCAAGATGCGAAATGTCCCCTGCCATCTCAACGACCCATCCCGACGCCAGCCACGCGCTTTCCTGATAATCAATACGGGAAATAGAGCAGTTGCGCAGACGCAAACGGCGCTCCGCATAGGCCGGTAACCCCAGAATGGTGCTGACCAGACATCCCAGCGCAATCCCGTGACTCACCAGCAGTGGACGGCTTCCGGCGGGCAGCTTCAGGCATTCCGCCAGCGCAGCATGCATACGCACGCTCAGCTCCTGCATGGATTCGCCCTCAGGAATACGACCATCTTCGGTACCGTTAACCAGCGTGCGGCGCCAGCCCTCTTCCGTTTCCGTCAGCGTATCGATATGGCGTTTTTCGAGCACCCCCATATCCAGCTCGCGCAGGCGCGGTTCAAGCAGCACATCACAACCACAGGCATCAGCAATTATGCGCGCCGTCTGCTGCGTGCGACCTAAATCGCTGGTGATGACATGGGTAATGCCCAGCGTTCTGGCACGTTCTGCCACCTGCCACGCTTGCTGCACACCCTTTTCAGTGAGAGGACTGTCGGACTGGCCTTGAATACGTCGCTCGGCGTTCCACTGCGTTTCACCGTGGCGAACAAGGTATACCTGTAACATGCTTTTTTTCCGTTATACTGCGATGAGTTTTTTTGAATCGAGCTTAATTATGCACCATGTTGTCTCTGCTACCACCAATCCTGCCAAAATTCAGGCAATTCTAAGGGCATTTGAAGAGATTTTCGGCGAAGGATCCTGCCATATTGATGCCGTCGGCGTCGAGAGTGGCGTTCCTGAACAGCCGTTTGGCAGCGAAGAAACGCGCGCTGGCGCACGAAATCGCGTGTTAAATGCGAAAGCGGCCGCACCCGATGCCGACTTCTGGGTCGCCATTGAAGCGGGAATTGACGAGGGCGCGACGTTTAGCTGGGTGGTTATCGAAAGCCGTGAACAGCGCGGTGAAGCACGCTCGGCCACCCTGCCGCTGCCGGACATCATTCTGGAAAAAGTGCGCGCAGGCGAAGCGCTCGGGCCAGTGATGTCGCAATACACCGGCATTGATGAAATAGGCCGTAAAGAAGGAGCGATTGGCGTCTTTACTGCTGGCGCGCTTACGCGCTCAAGCGTTTATCATCAGGCGGTGCTCCTGGCGTTAAGCCCGTTCCATAACGCCATTTATCGTTGAACGTGTAGGCCGGATAAGGCGCAGCCGTCATCCGGCGTTTTTCAGCAATACCGCTTCCAGCCACTGACGCAGCTCAACCGGCGCAGACTTCAGGCTGTTTGAACCGCGGGTGATCGTCGCGATCCCCGCGCCCAGCTCGTTTTTGAGCTCACGCTGGCTCATCTCACCGCGCAGTAACTCTTCGATGATCCGCACGCGCGTGCCCAACGCCTCACGCTCGTCCGGCGTCAGCATCAGTTGCAGCAGGGGTAGATGCAGATCCTGGTCGTAAGACTGGCGGAGCAACTCCACAAAACGAAGCCACTCCTGATGACGTTGTTCGGCCAGTGCCGAGGAATACGGGGAATGCTGGGTCATGTTATGCCGCCTGTTGTACTCATTAACGAGTACAGCATAACACAACCCATCCCAATCAGTAACGTCTCTGCCACTCCGCATCGCTCATCAGGGTATCTTTTTGCCCCATGAAGTAACGGTAATAGGCATCATACGCCAGCACGTTCTTCACGTAGCCGCGCGTTTCTGAGAACGGAATGCTCTCGACAAACGCCACGGCGTCGATGCGTCCGGCGCTGTTACCCAGCCAGGTACGCACGCGCCCTGGGCCCGCGTTATACGCCGCAGAGGCGAAAATGCGGTTGTTACCAAACTGCTGATAGACGTACTGCAGATAACTGGTACCAATGTTGATGTTGGTATCCGGATCCAGCAGCTGTGATGGACTGCTGTATCCCGGGATATTAAACATCTTCACCGTATGCGTCGCCGTGCCCGGCATAATCTGCATCAGGCCGCTGGCCCCTACCGGGGAACGGACTTTCGGGTTCCAGGCGCTCTCCTGACGGGCAATCGCCATGGCGTAGCTTTGCGGAATATCTTTACCGCTGGTGTAGCGATCGAACAGATCTTTGTAGGCCAGCGGGAAACGTTCTTCGAGATGATCCCACAGCTTGCCAGCGATCGTCGCCTGAACGCTCAGATCCCACCAGTGGTTATCAAAGGCGTAACGGGCAAGCTGGGCTTTCTCATCCGTAGTGCGGCTGGTGACCAGATTCGCCCACTCGCTACGGGCGGTGTTGTCCATATTCCAGTACATCAGCTCGCGCACGCGCGCCATTTCCGGCCCCTGGGTCAACGCCGGGCTGGCGTTACCCGGCGCTTTATCAATGCGGAAGGTGTACTCCTCACCCAGACGCTGCGCGGCCACCATTGGGTAGAAGCCTCGCTGCTGCATCAGCGCGTGGAGGATCTCTTTGGCTTCGTCATCGCGTCCCCGCTCCATCAGCAGATCCGCCTGCCAGTAGCGCCATTCGTCTTTCTCTTTGGCTTCCATCGGCAGACGCGCAAGCCAGGTATTAAGGCCTTTACGATCGCCCGTCCCCAGCGCCATACGCACGCGACGTTCCACCAGCGACGTGGAGTTGGAGCGCATAATGGCATCGTCCCGCCAGCGGGCCTGTTCGTCGGTTACGTCCGAGCCCATCAGTCTCCACGCCACGATGTCGCGCAGTTCCTGGGTTTGCTCTTCATTGAGCTGCTGTGCCTGCACCAGCTGCGGGATCATCAGCCGTGCGTTTTCGACATCGTCACGCGCCACGCTGGCAAAGGCCACCGCCGCCATCTGTCGGGTAAAATCGGTCGCTCCCGTGCTGCGGGCAAAGGTCAGAACGCTGTTGGGGTCGTTTGCCAGCGACATCACGGCCGTGGAAATGGTCTGGTAATCCGACGGCATTTGACCCGCCAGAGCCATCACCAGACGCGTGTTTCCGGCTTTCATCGCCAGACGGATACGTTCAAGGTAAGCCAGCGGATCCTGTTTACCGGAAGCACGCCAGGCACCAAAGAGCGAATCACAGGCGTTCGGCTGGCTTTTCCCGGTCAGCCACAGCTCTTTTGCCCCTGCCCAGGCTTCCTCCTGCTGACCGGTGGCCCATTTTGCATAGTAATAGTTACACTGGGCTTCCGTGGTGTTCGGTTTTTCCGGGCTGAACGCCAGCAGCCCGCGCCAGTCTTCACGACGCGCCAGCTCGTTTACAAAACGAGACTGCAGATTCCGGGCGGGCGGCAGGGTCGGATTCGCCTGAATGAAGTTATTCACGGTGACCGTGGGTTGATTCATGAGATCGTCAGTAATCTGGCGATACTCCAGATAGGGATAGAGAGGATAGTCTTTCAGCGTCGGCATCAACGCCTGCACAGTATCCATCTGTTTGTTGTCCCACGCCTGTTTAATCTGGGCGTAGCGGTTACGTTGTTCATCCAGTGAATCGGCATGCACCGCCTGACTTACCGCCATTACGCATACGCTGGCCGCCAGCAGACGCCAGACCACCCGTTTGGCTTTTTCCACAAGCTCTTCCTCATTGTTTTTTCGTCAATTGCAGCGTCTTGCCACGTCAAAGTCTAATTAACTTATGCTAACCAGGCATCCCGGAACGCGCCACGTTACGGACACTTTTTTACCTTTCCTGCGCGTTTTAACACTCCCGACGTTCCTGGCTGGGATTAGGGCGGGAAAAAGGCTACACTTCGAGGCTGAAATTCCTTTTCATCACGATAAAAGAGGCGAAGTCCAACGTGGCTCAATTCGTTTATACCATGCATCGTGTCGGCAAAGTGGTACCGCCGAAACGTCATATTCTTAAAAATATCTCGCTGAGCTTCTTCCCGGGCGCAAAAATCGGTGTTCTGGGCCTCAACGGTGCCGGTAAGTCCACCCTGCTGCGCATCATGGCCGGCATCGATACAGACATCGAAGGTGAAGCCCGTCCGCAGCCAGGCATCAAAATTGGCTACCTGCCGCAGGAACCTCAGCTGAACCCTGAACACACCGTTCGTGAATCGGTTGAAGAAGCGGTATCCGAAGTGGTTAACGCGCTGAAAGGTCTGGATGAAGTGTATGCCAAATACGCCGAGCCAGATGCGGACTTCGATAAACTGGCCGCTCAGCAAGGCAAATTTGAAGAGATTATCCAGGCGCACGACGGTCACAACCTGAACGTGCAGCTGGAGCGCGCCGCTGACGCCCTGCGTCTGCCGGACTGGGATGCGAAAATCGCCAACCTCTCCGGTGGTGAGCGTCGCCGCGTGGCGCTGTGCCGTCTGCTGCTGGAAAAACCAGACATGCTGCTGCTCGACGAACCCACTAACCACCTGGATGCGGAATCCGTGGCGTGGCTGGAACGCTTCCTGCACGACTTCGAAGGCACCGTGGTGGCGATCACCCACGACCGTTACTTCCTCGACAACGTGGCGGGCTGGATCCTGGAGCTGGACCGCGGCGAGGGTATCCCATGGGAAGGCAACTACTCTTCCTGGCTGGAGCAGAAAGATCAGCGTCTGGCGCAGGAAGCGTCTGCTGAAGCAGCACGCCGTAAGTCTATTGAGAAAGAGCTGGAGTGGGTACGTCAGGGCACGAAGGGCCGTCAGTCTAAGGGCAAAGCCCGTCTGGCACGCTTCGAAGAGCTGAACAACACCGAATACCAGAAACGTAACGAAACCAACGAACTGTTTATTCCACCTGGCGCGCGTCTGGGGGATAAAGTGGTCGAAGTCAGCAACCTGCGTAAATCTTACGGTGACCGCGTGCTGATCGACGATCTCTCCTTCTCCGTACCGAAGGGTGCCATCGTCGGTATCATCGGTCCGAACGGCGCGGGTAAATCCACCCTGTTCCGTATGATGTCCGGTCAGGAGCAGCCAGACAGCGGTTCTATCACCCTGGGTGAAACGGTGAAACTGGCGTCCGTTGACCAGTTCCGTGACGCAATGGATAACAGCAAAACCGTGTGGGAAGAAGTGTCCGGCGGGCTGGATATCATGCGTATCGGCAACACCGAGATGCCAAGCCGCGCCTATGTTGGCCGCTTTAACTTCAAAGGTACCGATCAGGGTAAACGCGTCGGCGAGTTGTCCGGTGGTGAGCGTGGTCGTCTGCATCTGGCGAAGCTGCTGCAGGTTGGCGGTAACGTACTGCTGCTCGATGAACCAACCAACGACCTCGACATCGAAACCCTGCGCGCGCTGGAAAACGCCCTTCTGGAGTTCCCGGGCTGTGCCATGGTTATCTCGCACGACCGTTGGTTCCTTGACCGTATCGCCACCCACATTCTGGACTACCAGGATGAAGGGAAAGTGGAGTTCTTCGAAGGTAACTTCACCGAATACGAAGAGTACAAGAAACGCACGCTGGGCGCAGACGCGCTGGAGCCGAAGCGTATTAAGTACAAGCGTATTGCGAAATAAAAGTAAAACGGCAACTTCGGTTGCCGTTTTTATGTTTGTGCCCTCTCCCCGTGGGAGAGGGTCAGGGTGAGGGCATCAGGCCGCACATAATCACCCGCCCACGTAAAACCGCTTCACCTCATCACACTGCATCGCAAAGTCGATATAGCTCATCAGCGCAGGCGAATTGAGCTTACGGCTCGGATAGGCGAGCCAGAGATCGTTTCCTTCAACGTTCCACTCCGGTAGCACCTGCACCAGCGCCCCTTTTTCAATTTTATCTTCCAGCAAAAAAGCGGGTAAGAGTGTGATTCCCGCACCAGCTACCGCGCACTCACGGGCATACACAAGATTATCCGTCATATGCGCATTGTCCGGCAGATAGCGGTAATCCTCACTCTCGCTTTGCAGGAGCCATTCAGACCAGGCCTTGTGGGTAATACAACGGTGATCCACCAGCTGGCGGGGATGGTGCAGCGGCTCCCGGCGTGCCAGATATTCCGGTGAGGCCAGCATATAGCGCGGACAGTGGCCAATCATGCGGCCAATCAGCGAGGAGTCCTGCGGTTTACCGGTACGCAGCGCCACGTCAAAACCAGACTCCACCAGATCGAGCACATCGTCAGAAATAGAGACATCCAGCGAAACGTCAGGATAGCGGAGCTGAAACTCGGCATTCAGGTGTGCCAGTAACGTCGCGCCAATGCCCGCCGGGCAGGTGATACGAAGCCGCCCGCTGGGGTTTTCACGCAGCCGCTGAATGGCATACTCCGCCCTTTCGCTGGCCGCCAGCATCTCGCGACAATGCACCAGATAGTGCTCCCCCGCAAAGGTCAGATTCAGCCTGCGCGTGGTGCGGTTTAGCAGGCGGATCCCCACCTGCTGCTCAAGCTGGCTAATCCGCTGGCTAACGCTGGATTTCGGCAGGTCTGCTTTCTGCGCTGCGGCGGTAAAACTCCCCATCTCCGCCACCAGCGCAAACAGCGCCATATCCTGAAGCTGTTTAAACATGATTGTTCACCCCATACGAACACTCCGTTCTTGATTGTCCATCTTATCATGCGCATGACCACTTAATAGACTAGCCTCAACAAAACGCATTCCATTGAGGAGTTGATCATGTCTGTTAAAGCCATTGCCGTTAATCCTGAAAATCCCGCAGCTTTTATTGAGATCACCCAACCGATGCCACAGCCCGGTGAACACGATCTGCTGGTGGAAGTGAAAGCCGTTTCCATCAACCCGGTCGATACCAAAGTGCATGCGAGTCTTGTTAAAAACGGCCTGCAGGCGCCACGCATTCTCGGCTGGGATGCCAGCGGTGTCATCAAAGCGGTGGGGACAAGCGTCACCGGCTTCAAACCGGGCGACGAAGTGTGGTACGCGGGTGATATTACCCGTCCGGGCAGTAATGCCACGCATCAGCTGATTGATGCGCGTATTGTCGGACACAAACCGACAAGCCTTGGCTGGGATGCCGCTGCCGCATTGCCGCTGACCGCGCTCACCGCCTGGGAAGGGCTGTTTGAGCGCCTGAATATTCAGGATGCCGGGTCGGACAAAACGCTGCTGATCATCGGCGGTGCCGGCGGCGTAGGCTCCCTTGCGATCCCGTTTGCGAAGCACAACAGCAAGGTCAGGGTCATCGCCACCGCGTCGCGGGAAGACTCAGCCCAATGGTGTCGCGATCGCGGCGCGGATCTGGTGGTGAATTATCGCGATCTGCAAGGTGAACTGGCCAAACAGGGCATCACCTTTGTGGATTATATTTTCATCCTCAATGATACCGATGGCCACTGGGACGCGGTCAGCGAACTGATTGCGCCGCAGGGACACATCTGCTCCATCGTCGAAAATGCGCACCCGCTGAACCAGGACAAGCTGAAATCCAAATCCGCCGCCCTGCACTGGGAATTCATGTATACCCGCAGCATGTACCAGACTGCCGATATGGCGCGTCAGGGTGAGATCTTAAACGAGGTGGCGAAGCTGGTAGATAACGGCGTGGTGGAGAGTTCGCTCAGCGAAACGCTGCACGGGCTGAGCGTGGAAAGCATTACCGAGGCCCACCGCAAAGTGCTGGACGGGCATATGCGCGGGAAGGTGGTGGTTGCGTTCTGAGTGGATAATTCCCCCTCTCCCCACGGGGGAGAGGGTAAAGACAGCTCCGTACGATCCCCTCTCCCCCATGGGGAGAGGGTTAGGGTGAGGGGCAAGCCTGTGAATTTACCCCTGCTCCCCCATCATCTCCTTCACCAGCTCGACGCAGCGCAGGAAACGGGTGTCGTAATCCGACGCTTCAACGTGGACAAACTCCACGTTGTTCTCATGAAGCATCTCCACCAGCATCGTCTGGAACTCTTTTCTGTCCACTGAGCTACCGAGGCTGCGCATCCCGTCGGCGACCCACGGCGTGTTGTTTTCCAGCAGGATCACCAGGTCGAAGCGATATTCATCGATCAGCGCCTGTACGAACGGGTGCTCGCGTCCTTCATACTTCTTACAGAAAGCTTGTGTGGTGACAAAATCGGTGTCGATGAAGGCCACTTTGTTGGCGTATTTCACCGCGAAATCAATGTACTGAGCATGGCCTAGCGCGATTTTATCGTAATCAGAATACTGCAGCGCCATCTCGTCTCCCCCCAGATGGGAAAAGACATAATCACGTCCGTATTCCCACGCGCTGGTGGTATTGAAGATATTTGCCAGCTTGTTAACCAGCGTCGATTTCCCGCTGGATTCACCGCCCAGAATCGCAACTGTGCGCACAAAGAACGGCTTCACTTCGGTCGGGATGTAATCCCAGTAGCGGAACGGGTTTTCGCGGATCTGCGCCCCGCTGATGTTCATGAATGTACGCTTAGGATCGATCAGCACCGTTTCAATGCCCAGATGCTCGCGGAACTGCGGTGCGTCGGACTCTTCAGAGGTGTAGATCCAGTTGGGCGCAATCCCTTTCTCTTCCATAAACGCTTTAATGCCATTGCTCCACACGTCCCAGCCGTGTGGATACGGCTCCATGCCCTCTTCGTTAAAGGCATGAATGCGAATGTTTTTCTGATATTTGAAGGTCTGAAGCAGCCAGCGCAGGCGATCCGGCACCGTCGGCTGCTGCGACATGGCGCTGTCTTCAAACAGCTGACGGTCACGGGCTTCATCGTAACCCATGATGATGTGCAGTTCGTCGACCTGGCTACAGGCGCGCTGGATCAGGTAGATATGGCCGGTATGCAGCGGGTAAAACTTACCAAACACCACGCCGATGTTCTTTTGCATACGCGGGAATTCAAGCCCCAGAAAGCGATGTAACGCTTCCAGCTTTTGCGCGCTGGGGCTTTTGATTTTAGCGTTCAGCAACTGGCTAAGATAGCCTTTCGTCATGCCGCTGGCGTCAGCCACCTGCTGTAGCGTGCAGCCTTTCTGACGGATTGCGGTCTTGATGTAGTCAAATGATGACATAAATTACGGTGCCTCCTGCAAAATCGAATACGTAATTATAAGTCGTCAAAGACATTTAACGCATCTGCGAGTTTTTTAACGCCAAAGACCTGCATCCCTTCGGGGATCTTCTTCGGCACGTTGGCCGCCGGCACAATCGCCCGGCGGAAGCCATGTTTCGCCGCCTCGGAGATGCGCTCCTGGCCGCTGGGCACCGGGCGGATCTCCCCGGCCAGCCCCACTTCGCCGAAGACCACCAAATCCTGCGGCAGCGGTCTGTCACGCAGACTGGAGACCATCGCCAGCAGCAGCGCCAGATCGGCACTGGTCTCTGAAACTTTCACGCCCCCGACCACGTTGACGAAGACATCCTGATCGGCCATTTGCAGGCCACCATGACGGTGTAGCACCGCCAGCAGGATCGCCAGACGGTTCTGTTCCAGACCGACCGCCACGCGCCGCGGGTTACCCATCATCGAGTGATCCACCAGCGCCTGAATTTCAACGAGCAGCGGGCGCGTCCCCTCCCACAGCACCATCACCGAACTGCCGGAGGTGACTTCATCCCCCCGGCTCAGGAAGATGGCCGACGGGTTGCTGACTTCACGCAGCCCCTGCTCGGTCATGGCAAATACGCCCAGTTCATTCACCGCACCAAAGCGGTTTTTGTGGCTGCGCAGGGTACGGAAGCGGGAGTCTGCGTCGCCGTCCAGCATCACGGAGCAGTCGATACAGTGCTCAAGCACTTTTGGCCCCGCCAGGGAACCATCTTTTGTAACGTGGCCGACCATCACAATCGCCACGCCGCGGGTTTTGGCAAAACGCGTCAGATACGCGGCGGTCTCACGCACCTGCGCCACGCTGCCCGGCGAGGACTGAATATCCGCCATGTGCATCACCTGGATGGAGTCAATCACCATCAGCTTCGGCTGCTCTTCTTCAGCAATCATGCAGATCTGCTCAATGCTGGTTTCCGACAGCATATTCAGATTGCCGGTAGGTAACCCCAGACGGTGTGCTCGCATCGCCACCTGCTGCAGGGACTCTTCGCCAGTGACGTACAGGGTTTTCATCTGCTCGGCGAGCTTGCAGAGCGTTTGCAGCAGCAGGGTCGATTTACCCGCTCCCGGGTTACCGCCGATTAGGATCGCACTGCCCGGCACCACGCCGCCGCCAAGCACGCGGTCAAATTCTTTGAAGCCGGTGGAGAAGCGCGGCAACGCTTCCAGACTGATTTCTGACAGTTTTTGGACTTTTGCCACACCGGCATTACCCGCATAACCGCTCAGGCGTTCATTGCGGGCCACGCTCGGCGAAGCCGCCACACCACGCACTTCGGTGATGGTGTTCCAGGCATGGCAGGCGCTGCATTGCCCCTGCCAGCGCGGATAATCCGCACCACATTCATTACAGACAAATGCGCGTTTTGGGGCTTTAGCCACGGTTTACCTCGTTATTTCAGTGCGGCCTGCGCGCCGGGTGACGCTAACGCTTACCCGGCCTACAATCGCATACCGTTATTTCTGATTCAGGCTGCCGGAGAGGATGCAGAACACCCCCATCAGGTCAGCGTGACGGATTGTCACTTCCGTCTTTTCATTCACTTTTGGCTTGGCATGGTAGGCAATGCCAAGACCGGCAACTTTGATCATCGGTAGATCGTTTGCGCCATCGCCAATGGCAACGGTCTGGGCAACCGGAATTTCATATTTCTCGGCCAGTCGGCTCAGCGTATTGGCTTTATACTGCGCATCCACGATATCGCCGAGCACCTGCCCGGTCAGCTTACCGTCCATGATCTCCAGCTCGTTGGCGACCACGGTGGTCAGATGCAGTTTTTCCCGCAGGTAATCCGCGAAGAAGGTAAAGCCACCGGAAGCGATCGCCACTTTCCAGCCCAGCGACTGGAGCTTCAGCACCAGTTGCGTCAGCCCGGGCATCAGCGGCAGTTCATCGCGCACCTGACGCAGGATATTGGCATCGGCCCCTTTGAGGGTCGCCACGCGCTGTCTCAGGCTGGCAGTAAAATCCAGCTCGCCGCGCATCGCGCGCTCGGTCACTTCCGCCACCAGCTCGCCGCTGCCCGCCAGTTTGGCAATCTCATCGATACACTCAATCTGGATGGCGGTAGAGTCCATATCCATCACCAGCAGACCCGGCGTTTTCAGATGCGGGATTTTACCCAGCGGGGCAACATCCAGCCCGGCGTCGTGCGCCAGACGCGTCGCACGCTGCGTCAGGGAACCGGCCAGGCGAATGACCTGATAATCTTCCACACACCAGGCGGCGACAATCACCATCGCCGCACCCAGTTTAGTTTGATATTGGGTAAGGCGTTGCTTATCCAGGCCGCGTCCGTACAGCAGCCAGCCGCTACGGCCAGCGTGGTAATCCAGAGGCATCACCTCATCGCCACTTAAAGAGAGCGGCAATCCTGGCCATAAAGAGACATCCGTTGGCAGGTCGCACCAGGTAATGTTCGGCATTGAAGCTCCTGTAATTTCGTTCGCGCCGGAAGGTTCCAGAGGGAAAATAACGCATGAGGCTACCCTGTAACCATCACTTCTGGCAACATTAAGCCGTAAATTTTCAGCAGGTGGAATATGGCTCGCGCAAAACTGAAATTCCGGCTTCATCGCGCCGTGATCGTCCTTTTCTGTCTCGCCCTGTTAGTGGTGCTGATGCAAGGGGCGTCGTGGTTTAGCCAGAATCATCAACGGCAACGGAATCCGCAGTTTGAGGAGCTGGCCCGCACGCTGGCGCGTCAGGTTACGCTTAACGTCGCGCCCGCTATGCGTACCGAAACGCCGGATGACAAACGCATCAGCCAGGTTTTGCGTCAGTTAACCGAGAACAGCCGTATCCTGGATGCCGGTGTCTACGATGAAAAAGGCGATCTGATTGCCCGCGCGGGCGAGCATGTCGACGTACGCGACAGGCTGGCGCTGGACGGTAAAAAAGCCGGGGGCTACTTTAACCAGCAGATCGTCGAACCTATTCAGGGCAAAAATGGTCCGCTGGGGTATCTGCGCCTGACGCTCGACACCCATACCCTGCCCACGGAAGCCAAACAGGTGGATAACACCACCAATATACTCCGTCTGATGCTCCTGCTCTCCCTCGCCATTGGCGTGGTACTGGCCCGCACCTTGCTGCAGGGTAAGCGCACTCGCTGGCAGCAGTCGCCCTTCCTGCTGACCGCCAGTAAATCCGTTCCTGAAGACGAAGAGAGCGAAAAGAAAGATTAGTGATAAAGTAGGCTGATGATTCGGAAAAGGAACTCTGCCATGACGACGTTACGCCTGCTGCTCTCTGACTCTTACGATCCGTGGTTTAATCTTGCGGTAGAAGAGTGCATCTTCCGCCAGATGCCCGCCACCCAACGCGTGCTGTTTCTCTGGCGCAACGCCGACACGGTGGTCATTGGCCGCGCGCAGAATCCGTGGAAAGAGTGTAACACCCGGCGTATGGAAGAGGACAACGTCCGTCTGGCGCGCCGCAGCAGCGGCGGTGGTGCGGTATTCCACGATCTGGGCAATACCTGCTTTACCTTTATGGCGGGTAAGCCGGAATACGACAAGACCATCTCAACGTCCATTGTTCTCAACGCGCTCAATTCGCTCGGCGTGACGGCAGAAGCCTCCGGACGTAACGATCTGGTGGTCAAAACGCCAGACGGAGATCGCAAAGTGTCAGGCTCAGCCTATCGCGAAACACTGGATCGCGGCTTCCACCACGGCACCCTTCTTCTTAACGCCGATCTCAGCCGTCTGGCGAACTACCTGAATCCCGACAAGAAAAAACTGCAGGCCAAAGGGATCACTTCCGTGCGGGGGCGCGTGGCCAACCTGGTTGAGCTACTGCCAGACATCACTCACGCGCAAATCTGCAAGGCGATCCAGGAAGCCTTCTTTGCCCATTACGGTGAGCGCGTAGAGGCAGAGGTGATCTCCCCGGATAAAACCCCGGATCTGCCCAATTTCGCCGAAACCTTTGCCCGTCAGAGCAGCTGGGAGTGGAACTTTGGCCAGGCGCCTGCCTTTTCGCATCTGCTGGACGAACGCTTTACCTGGGGCGACGTGGAGCTGCACTTTGACGTAGAGAAAGGTCATATCACCCGCACGCAGGTATTTACGGACAGCCTTAACCCGGCGCCGTTAGAGGCGCTGGCGGCTCGTTTGCAGGGCTGTTTGTATCGGGCGGATATGCTGCAGCAGGAATGCGATGCGTTGATCGGGGATTTCCCGGGGCAGGAAAATGAGCTGAGGGAGTTGTCAGCGTGGATTGCACGGGCCGTGCGCTAGGTGCGGCCTGGTGCTCTCACCCCAACCCTCTCCCACAGGGAGAGGGCCGGAAGAGACAGAATTACTCTTTATCGCCCAGCAGAACGGATTCCAGCGCGATTTTGATCATGTCGTTGAAGGTGGTCTGACGCTCAGCAGCCGTGGTCTGCTCGTGGGTACGGATGTGGTCAGACACGGTGCAGATGGTCAGCGCTTTCGCACCGAACTCAGCCGCGACGCCGTAGATGCCCGCCGCTTCCATTTCCACGCCCAGGATGCCGTATTTTTCCATCACGTCGAACATCTCGCCGCCGTCCGGCGCATAGAACAGATCCGCGGAGAACAGGTTACCCACGCGAGCATCAACGCCCAGCGCTTTAGCCGCGTCAACCGCGTTACGCACCATGCCGAAGTCAGCAATCGCCGCGAAGTCGTGATCTTTGAAACGCATACGGTTGACTTTGGAATCGGTGCAGGCACCCATACCAATCACCACGTCACGCAGTTTAACGTCCATGCGCACCGCGCCGCAGGAGCCAACACGGATGATTTTCTTCACGCCGAAGTCGGTGATCAGCTCTTTGGTGTAGATGGAGCAGGATGGGATACCCATACCGTGGCCCATCACGGAGATTTTGCGGCCTTTGTACGTTCCGGTGAAGCCCAGCATGCCGCGAACGTTGTTCACTTCACGCACGTCTTCCAGGAAAGTTTCTGCAATGTGTTTCGCGCGCAGCGGGTCGCCCGGCATCAATACGACGTCAGCGAAATCACCCATTTCTGCGTTAATGTGAGGAGTTGCCATCTTCAGTTCCTTTTCATTGTAAATTCGCCCTCTCCCCGTGGGAGAGGGTTGGGGTGAGGGCATCAGGCCGCACCCAACATAACTCAGAACATCGCCTTGCCATATTCCATGTCAGACGTGCCAAAATATTTCGCAATCGTCTGGCCGATGTCCGCGAAGGTTTCACGGTGACCCAGCGAGCCCGGTTTCACTTTCGGGCCATACACCAGCACCGGAATGTGCTCACGGGTGTGGTCAGTACCGGTCCAGGTTGGGTCACAGCCGTGGTCAGCGGTCAGGATCAGAATGTCATCTTCACCCACCAGCTCCATCAGCTCTGGCAGACGACGGTCGAACAGCTCCAGGCCGGCCGCATAACCCGCCACGTCGCGACGGTGGCCCCAGGAGGAGTCGAAGTCGACGAAGTTGGTGAAGACGATGGTGTTATCACCCGCTTCTTTCATCTCTTTGACGGTCGCGTCAAACAGCGCATCCAGGCCGGTGGCTTTCACCTTTTTGGTGATACCGCAGTTGGCGTAGATATCGGCGATTTTACCCACGGAAACCACGTGACCGCCTTTCTCATCAACCAGTTTCTGCAGCACGGTAGGTGCCGGTGGCTCAACGGCCAAGTCGTGACGGTTACCGGTACGCTGGAAGTTACCCGCTTTGTCGCCGATAAACGGACGCGCGATAACACGACCAATGTTGTAGCCGCCTTCGGTCAGCTCTTCACGGGCGATTTCGCACAGCTCGTACAGTTTATCCAGGCCAAACGTCTCTTCGTGGCAGGCAATCTGGAATACGGAGTCAGCAGAGGTGTAGAAAATCGGCTTACCGGTTTTCATGTGCTCTTCGCCGAGCTGATCCAGAATCACGGTACCGGAAGAGTGGCAGTTACCGAGGTAGCCCGGCAGGTTGGCGCGTTTCACCAGCTTATCAAGCAGTTCCTGCGGGAAGCTGTTCTCGTGATCGGAGAAATAGCCCCAGTCAAACAGAACCGGCACACCGGCGATTTCCCAGTGACCGGACGGGGTGTCTTTACCGGAAGAGAGCTCATGCGCCCAGGCGTAAGCGCCCACCACTTCCGCGTTGCCGTCCATACCGGCAGCGATTTTACCGGTAGAACCTTCATGCGCTTTCACCAGACCGAGGCGGGTCAGATTGGGCAGAGTCAGAGGGCCTTTACGACCGTTGTCCGCTTCGCCTTTCGCACAGGCTTCCGCGATGTGACCCATGGTATCGGAACCCACGTCACCAAAACGTTCTGCATCTTCGGTTGCGCCGATGCCGAATGAGTCCAGCACCATAATAAATGCACGTTTCATAATTGTTCTCCGTACGTAGTGCTAAAAATGATTGATCGGATCAGTATACCGCTATTCGGTGATACGACGATAGACCGAAGGCGAGCTTTCTGGTGCTTTATCAGCAAGCGTAATGGCCGCTTTCACCGCCTTCGCCGCCTCCTGCCAGCTGGCTTCGTCTTTGGCGTGGATCACCGCCAGCGGACGTTCTCCGTCAACGCTGTCGCCCAGACGGGCCATATCGGTAAAGCCAACGCTGTAATCAATAGTGTCCGATGCCTGACGACGGCCGCCGCCCATCGAGACCACCGCCATACCCAGTGCACGGGTGTCCATAGCAGAGACGAAACCTTCGCTATCGGCATAAACGGCTTTGCTGAGCGTCGCGGTCGGCAGGTATTTCGCGTAGTTTTCCACGAAATCGGTCGGGCCTTTTTGCGCCGCCACCATGCGGCCAAAGATTTCTGCCGCTTTGCCGTTATCCAGCACCGCCTGCAGCTTCGCGCGCGCTTCAGCGTCGTCTTTCGCCAGTTTGCCTGAAATCAGCATCTCGACGCACAGCGCCATGGTCACGTCGAACAGTCGTGGGTTGCGGTATTCGCCTGTCAGAAACTGAACGGCTTCGCGCACTTCGACGGCGTTACCAGCGCTGGAGGCCAGCACCTGATTCATGTCCGTCAGCAGTGCGGTGGTGCGCACGCCTGCGCCGTTGGCAACGCCAACAATCGCTTCAGCAAGCTGAGCAGAGAGTTCATAGGTTGGCATAAACGCGCCGCTACCCACTTTTACGTCCATTACCAGCGCGTCCAGCCCCTCTGCCAGTTTCTTCGCCAGAATAGAGGCGGTGATCAGCGGGATGGAGTCAACGGTTGCGGTGATATCGCGGGTTGCGTAGAAGCGCTTGTCTGCCGGGGCGAGCGAGCTGGTCTGGCCGATGATCGCCACGCCAACGTCTTTAATAATTTCGCGGAAGCGGTTGTCATCCGGGAAGATATCGAAGCCCGGAATGGCTTCCAGTTTGTCGAGCGTACCGCCGGTGTGTCCCAGGCCGCGCCCGGAGATCATCGGGATATAACCGCCGCAGGCCGCCACCATGGGGCCGAGCATCAGAGACGTTACATCGCCTACGCCGCCGGTGGAGTGTTTGTCGACAATCGGGCCGTTGAGGTTGAGGCTCTTCCAGTCCAGTACGGTTCCTGAATCTCGCATCGCCATGGTCAACGAGACACGCTCAGGCATCGACATATCGTGGAAGAAGATGGTCATCGCCAGGGCTGCAATCTGCCCTTCTGAGATGGTGTTATCTCGAATGCCGTTGATAAAGAAGCGGATCTCTTCGTCGCTTAATGCATGACCATCACGTTTTTTACGAATAATTTCTTGTGCGAGAAACACGGTAACCCCCATGAGGAATCGGGTGAATGATGGCGGGTACGATATACCCGACCACGATCCTGTAGGCCGGGTAAGCGTAGCGCCACCCGGCAATTCAAACTTAGTAGCTGCTGGCGCTCTTACCGTCGCCATGACCCAGCGCTTTCAGCAGGCTTGCCAGCAGGCTGGACGCGCCGAAGCGGTAGTGACGTGAGTCCGCCCACTCTTCGCCGAACAGCTCGTCGGCAATCGCCAGGAACTGCTGCGCGTCTTCCGCAGTACGCACACCGCCCGCCGGTTTAAAGCCCACAGTTTTGGACACGCCCATATCGCGGATCACTTCCATCATGATGCGCGCGCTTTCCGGGGTCGCATTCACCGGCACTTTACCGGTAGAGGTTTTAATGAAATCCGCACCGGCTTTGATGGAGATTTCGGACGCTTTACGAATCAGCGCTTCTTCTTTCAGTTCGCCGGTTTCGATGATCACTTTCAGCAGCACGTTTGCCGCCGCGCAGGCGTCTTTACAGGCTTTCACCAGGTCAAAGCCCACCTGCTCGTTGCCCGCGATCAGCGCACGGTACGGGAATACCACGTCAACTTCGTCTGCGCCGTAGGCAATCGCCGCGCGGGTTTCCGCCAGCGCGATCTCGATATCGTCGTTGCCGTGCGGGAAGTTAGTTACGGTTGCAATGCGCACGTCCGGGGTACCCTGCTCTTTCAGAGTTTTGCGGGCAATCGGGATAAAGCGCGGATAGATGCAGACAGCGGCAGTGTTGCCCACTGGCGTTTTCGCCTGATGACACAGGGCGATGACTTTTTCATTGGTGTCGTCATCGTTCAGGGTGGTCAGGTCCATCAGTTTCAACGCGCGCAGGCTGCTTGCAGTTAAATCGGTCATAACATTCTCCAACGGCGGTGCCGTATCAATTTTACCTTGCGGGTCTGTGAGTATTCTAACATCCACCCGCATTCACACTTCGACATTCATCACAGTTAATGAAAACTACGTACAAATTTGCATTACTGTAATGAGATCTGCTTCAAATTTTAATGCGTGAACTGCTGACGAATGCAGCGATTCCCCTCGTCAGATCAAAAGCCCTGACGGGATGGCTTCCTACAATCCGTTCATCATCCGCAGAACAATCAAGGAAGCGAACATGCCCCACGCCAGCCCCGACGCCCTGCAACAACGTTGCCAGCACATTGTGACAAGCCCGGTGTTAACCCCGGAACAGAAGCGTCATTTTCTGGCGCTGGAAGCGGAAAACAATCTGCCTTATCCGGCACTTCCTGAGGCGGCTCGTGCCGCGCTGGACAAGGGATTTATCTGCGACATGTTTGAAGGGCACGCGCCCTATAAACCCCGTTATGTTCTGCCGGATTACGCAACGTTTCTGGCTAAAGGTTCAGAATGGCTGGAGCTGGAGGGGGCGAAAGATCTGGATGACGCGCTCTCGCTGTTAACCATTCTCTACCATCATGTGCCGTCAGTAACATCAATGCCGGTCTATCTCGGTCACCTTGATGCCTTACTGCAACCCTATGTTAGAATCCTAACACAAGAAGCGATCGATAGCCGAATAAAACGTTTCTGGCGCTATCTCGACAGAACGTTGCCGGACGCCTTTACGCACGTCAACATTGGTCCGGCAGATACCCCCATCACCCGCGCCATTTTGCGTGCCGATGCAGAATTGAAGCAGGCTGCACCAAATCTGACGTTTATTTATGACCCGGACGTGACGCCGGACGATCTCCTGCTTGAGGTGGCAAAAAATATCTGTGAATGCAGCAAACCGCATATTTCCCATGGCCCGGTGAATGATAAAATTTTCACAAAAGGCCGCTATGGCATCGTGAGCTGTTACAACTCGCTGCCGCTGGCGGGCGGCGGCAGTACGCTGGTCCGCCTCAATCTGCGGGCGATTGCTGAACACAGCGCGTCACCCGACGATTTCTTCACGCGTATGTTGCCGCACTACTGCCAGCAACAAATGGCCATCATTGATGCCCGCTGCGCGTTTCTCTATCAACAATCCGGCTTCTTTGAGAATAGCTTCCTGGTGAAAGAGGGGCTGATTGATGCCGATCGCTTTGTACCGATGTTTGGCATGTACGGGATGGCAGAGGCGGTGAATACGCTTTGCGAAAAAGCGGGTATCGACGGCCGTTACGGTAAGAGCGAGCAGGCCAACGCGCTGGGCTATCGCATCAGCGAGCAGCTGGCGGCGTTTGTGGAAAACACGCCGGTGAAATACGGCTGGAAACAGCGCGCGATG
This sequence comes from Enterobacter cloacae subsp. cloacae ATCC 13047, assembly GCF_000025565.1. Lineage (NCBI taxonomy): Bacteria > Pseudomonadati > Pseudomonadota > Gammaproteobacteria > Enterobacterales > Enterobacteriaceae > Enterobacter > Enterobacter cloacae. Next base: position 781,751 of record NC_014121.1, on the reverse strand, counting down.
CTCCATGCACAGTCGGGAATAAGTTCAGATGTCGGTACCACTCCGGGCGCGCGTCTGCCGTACGGCGACGAGCCGGATCCCATCACTCATCTGCTGGCCGTGGCGCCGCATCACCCGCACTACTCCGCCGGGATCAGCGACATTCTAACGCTGGATGAGACGGTAAAACGCAATCCGCAGGCGGTCGTGCAGCTGTGCCTGGGGGCGTTTAAGGCCGGTATGCGGGAATTTACCGCCAACGTAGCCGGTAACGATCTGGTGCGCGTGACCGGCTATATGGTGCGGCTGTCGGATCTGGCACAGTATCGCGAAGCCGGATCGCGCACCAATACCACCTGGCTTGGCGAAGAAGCCGCACGCAATACCCGCATTCTGGAACGTCAGCCGCGCGTGGTCAGCCATGAACAGCAGATGCGCTTTAGTTAGTCAGGTTATCCCCTTCTCCTGCGTGGACGGGCCGGGCAGCCGCCTGGCCCTCTTCCTGCAGGGCTGTAACCTGCGCTGTAAAACCTGCCACAACCCGTGGACCATCGGGCGCTGCAACGACTGCGGCGACTGCGTGCCCCACTGTCCGCACGATGCACTGAACATTCAGGCCGGGCGCGTCTGGTGGCAGGAGAGTCAGTGCCAGCAGTGCGATACCTGCCTGCATCTGTGCCAGCAGCAGGCAACGCCAATGGCGCAGCGCCTGAGCGTGGAAGAGATCCTCGCGCAGGTCCGTAAAGCCGCCCCTTTTATTGAAGGGGTTACCGTGAGCGGCGGCGAAGCCACTACCCAGTTGCCGTTTTTGATCGCCCTGTTCACGGCGATCAAAACGGATCCCGCCCTGCGCCACCTTACATGTCTGGTGGACAGTAACGGTCTGCTGGGGGAAACCGGCTGGCAAAGACTGCTGCCGGTACTGGATGGCGCGATGGTGGATCTCAAGGCGTGGGGAAACGAACATCACCGCGTGCTGACCGGACGCGAAAACCCGCAGATTAAGCAGAGCATTCGCTGGCTGGCGCAGCATCAGCGGCTGGCGGAACTGCGTTTACTGGTGATCCCTGAGCAGTGCGATTATCTGGAGCATCTTAAGCCCCTGACGACATTTATCCTCGGGCTGGGGAATGTGCCGGTGCGCATTAACGCGTTTCACGCGCACGGGGTTTACGGCGAGGCGGCGTCATGGCGCAGCGCTACACCGGAGGACATCGAGCCGCTGGCGCTGGCGCTCGAAAAACAGCACATCACGGTGATCCGCCCGGCACTTTACCTATAGCGTGATGCCAAACAGCGCGCGGGTATTTTCCAGCAGCGCATCTGCAATCTCCGTTTCCGGCTCCTCACGCAGTTCACACAGCGTGGTAAACACGCGTGCCGCCTGTTCCGGGCGGTTCGGCTGTCCCTGAAAACCGTTTAATGGCATATCAGGAGCATCCGTTTCCAGTAACAGAGCAGACAGCGGTAACTGTGCCATTACGTCGCGCGTTTTGCTGGCCCGGGGATAGGTAATGGTACCGCCCACGCCAATCTTATAGCCCAGTTCAATAAAACGCTGCGCCTGCTGCAGGCTACCGGAGAAACCGTGCACTACCCCTTTTCGCGGCAGATCGATGCGTTTCAGGTGCATCGCCAGTTTGTCGTGCGTACGTCGTGAGTGGAGGATCACCGGCAGATCGTGACGCTTTGCCAGCCTGAGCTGGGCATCAAAGATCCTCTGCTGGCGTTCAAACTGCGGATTATCGCGATAGAGATCGAGGCCGATCTCACCCATCGCGACCAGTTTGTTTTCGCGGGTTTGCAGCGCCGCATCCAGTACGTCGAGATGTTCGTCCAGATGGTGTTCTATCACTATAGGATGCAGACCCAGCGCGGCATACAGCGCATCATGGCGGCGGGCGAGATCAAGCACGCGCTCGAATCTGTCCACTTCGATTGCAGGCACAATCATCGCGTGGATACCCGCCTGAGCGGCGCGCTCAATGCTCTGCGTCTCGTCCCCCGTAAACGGCGGAAAATCAAAGTGGCAGTGGGTATCAACAAAACGGTGCGTCACGCCAGATCCTCGTTATCCAGTAAAGCGTCATTCGCCTGCGGGACATCCACCAGTGGCACGGTCAGCGGATCGTTAGCCACAATCGCAGGCGGCGTAATAATGTGTTTGTGCCGGTGCAGCGGCGGTTGCTCTGCCAGCATTTTTCCAACCGTCGCCAGGAAGTAGCGTCCGCACAGTCGCCCCGTTTTATAATCTGCACGCAGCGCGGGAACACGGCTGCCGAGCGCCATACTGACCAGCGGTTTCGGCGGATAAATTTCAAAAATACGCAGCTTACCCGGCGGTTTTTCAATAAAGCGTTGCATCGCGCCGTAGGTGGTTTCATGCTGCTTCGCGATATTCACCAGCGGCTGCAGACTGCTGTCGCCCAGCCAGCGCTCCATCCGTTTAAACCACTGCGGCGTGTAGTACATTTGCGACGGCACAGTGCGGATCACCACAATGGTTTTCGCCCCCCGCCGGGCCGCTTCCTGCACCGGCACCGCGTCACTGATGCCGCCGTCGAGATAGCTGATGCCGTCCAGCAGCGCGCCGGTCCGATAAAAGCCGGGAATGGCGCTGGAGGCACGGATGATATCCAGCCAGTTCTCTTTTTGCGGAGAGAAATAGCCCGGGGAATAATCATCGCCCCGGCTGGCGCACATCCAGAACGCTTTGCCGCTATCAAACAGGCGTGCGGCGGTATCCATCGCCAGCGGCATCTGGCTGGAGGTGGATTCCAGCAGCCAGTCGAGATCGATCAGGTTGCCGCCCCGCACGAAGCGCACCGGGTTAAAAAATTCTTTCGCCGTGGTGTAGCGCATAATGACTTTTCGCGCGTAGCCAGGCTGGTTACAGACATAGGCAGACAGGTTCTGCGCCCCGGCAGACGTGCCGAAGTAAAGGTCAAACGGGTTGAATTGCGCGCGCATAAATTCATCCAGCACGCCGGCGGTAAAAATGCCGCGCTGCCCACCCCCCTCGCAAACCAGCGCAAGTTGACCAGCACGAAACGGTTTTAACGTCAGCGGCGCAATATTGCCGAGCGTAACGGGAATTCGTTGCCCCACCTCTGCTTTCCTGTTTTGATTATTTTCTCTCTCCACAGTAACGCACCCGACCAACAACGCAAATAAGAAAAAGCCAGTCATCACGACTGGCTTTTTTTTGTTTAAGGAATATTGCGTTTGCTACGGACGTCTGCGTCCCGTAAACAGGCTCACCAGGAACAGGATGATACCGACAACGAAGACAATTTTAGCTGCCCAGGCCGCTGTACCCGCCAGTCCGCCAAAGCCCAAAGCGGCGGCAATTAACGCGATAACCAGAAATATAATGCCCCAACGAAACATAAGCCTCTCCTTTACCATAGTTAATGTCGGCCGCTAAATATGAGCGCTCAGGTCACTCACCGGCGTTTTTCCAGAGTCATTTTTATTTCGCCCGCAGGGCTGGCCTGTCGGGCGAATCGTGCAGGTTTACTTCGTTTTCAGATCGTTTTTAACGCTTTTCACACCATCAATCGCTTTCGCAATGGATTCGGCGCGGTCAATTTGCGCCTGAGAATCTACCGTACCGGAAAGCTGAACCACACCGTCGGTGGTTTCCACTTTGACTTTACGCGATGGCACGATGTCGTCAGCTAACAGTTTAGCTTTGATTTCGCTGGTCGTAGCGGCATCGCCTGCATAGCCTTTCACCGACGCGTTTTTGCTGTCACGGACGTGCAGTTTGTCACTTACAGACGCAACGCCTTCAACACCCTTCGCCACTTTTACGGCCTGTTCGGCCTGGGCCTGGCTTTCAACAAAGCCGCTCAGGGTGACGACTTTTTGCTCGGTTTTTACGGAAATATCGGTGCTCTTGATAGCTTCATCATCTACCAGCGCGGCTTTCACTTTTGCTGTGATTGAGCTGTCATCCATGAAATTACCGACTTTATTCATAGAGCTATCGATTTTTTCCCCTGCGGTATTAGCGGTGTTTTGCGCTTTATCCATGGTGCTGGATTCCGCCAGAGCGGAGCCGCTTACCAGAACGCTACCCAATGTCACCGCCAGCAGAGTTTTAGAAATCTTCAGTCTTGTCATATTCATCGATGTATTCCTGTGTTTTGCCCGTTATTCGGGCTACATACTTCCTTAGTAGTTTTATATATTGCGAATAGACACACGGGCAAAATGGAGAACCTAAAGTCATGCATTGAACAGTTTATTCATCCACACCCGGAGCTAAACACTGAGTTAAATATAGATCACTCTCACAGAGGTGCTTTCAGTTTCGGGCAAAAAACGAGCAAAAAGCGCTAAAATGCGATGAATTAAGAACATTCCGCAAGGGACTAATAAGACAGGAAATAAAGAAGAGCACGGCGGCTGCCGTGCTCTGAGAGGGGATTAGTGTTCGCGCGTTTTGCGGAACTGTACGTCAGGATAACGTTCCTGCGTCAGATTCAGGTTAACCATGGTTGGGGCGATATAGGTCAGATTATCACCGCCATCCAGCGCCAGCTGAACTTCGTTCTTACGCTTGAACTCCTCGAATTTCTTCACGTCAGCACATTCAACCCAGCGCGCGGTCGCCACGTTGACCGATTCGTAAATCGCTTCCACGTTGTATTCGCTCTTCAGACGCGCAACCACCACGTCGAACTGCAGCACACCCACCGCACCCACGATCAGATCGTTATTCGCGATTGGACGGAAGACCTGCACAGCACCCTCTTCGGAAAGCTGCACCAGCCCTTTCAGCAACTGTTTCTGCTTCAGCGGATCTTTCAGGCGAATGCGGCGGAACAGCTCTGGCGCGAAGTTCGGAATCCCGGTGAACTTCATCATTTCGCCCTGCGTGAAGGTATCACCGATCTGGATGGTGCCATGGTTATGCAGACCGATGATGTCACCCGGATACGCTTCTTCCACGTGCGAACGGTCGCCCGCCATGAAGGTCAGCGCGTCGGAGATCACCACATCTTTACCGATACGCACCTGACGCAGCTTCATACCCTTTTCATACTTGCCGGACACCACGCGCATAAAGGCCACGCGGTCACGGTGTTTCGGGTCCATATTGGCCTGAATTTTAAAGACGAAGCCGGTGAACTTCTCTTCTCTCGCTTCCACTTCACGGGTGTCGGTTTTACGTGGCATCGGCTGCGGCGCCCACTCCACCAGACCGTCGAGCATATGGTCGACGCCGAAGTTACCCAGAGCGGTACCAAAGAAGACCGGGGTAATTTCGCCGCTCAGGAACAGCTCTTTATCGAACTCATGAGATGCGCCTTTCACCAGCTCCAGCTCGTCACGCAGCTGTGCAGCCAGCTCGTCACCCACCGCGGCGTCCAGATCCGGGTTATCCAGACCTTTCACGATGCGCACTTCCTGAATGGTGTGGCCTTTACCTGTCTGATACAGATAGGTTTCGTCTTTATAAAGGTGGTAAACACCTTTAAACAGCTTACCGCAGCCAATTGGCCAGGTGATGGGCGCACAGGCAATCTTCAGCTCGTTTTCCACTTCATCCATCAGCTCCATCGGATCACGGATGTCACGGTCGAGTTTGTTCATAAAGGTGAGGATTGGCGTATCGCGCAGACGGGTCACTTCCATCAGCTTACGGGTACGGTCTTCTACACCTTTTGCGGCGTCGATCACCATCAGGCAGCAGTCCACCGCCGTCAGCGTACGGTAGGTATCTTCGGAGAAGTCTTCGTGGCCTGGGGTGTCCAGCAGGTTCACCAGGCAGTCGTGATACGGGAACTGCATCACGGAGGTGGTAATCGAAATACCACGCTGTTTTTCCATCTCCATCCAGTCAGATTTTGCGTGCTGGCTGGAGCCACGGCCCTTTACGGTACCGGCGGTCTGGATGGCCTGTCCGAAAAGCAGCACCTTCTCGGTGATGGTGGTTTTACCGGCATCCGGGTGCGAGATAATGGCAAAAGTGCGGCGTTTGGCCACCTCTTGCAGATAAGGAGACAACGTCATAATCAAATCTTCTTATATAAGCGCGACAGCAGGCCGCGCATCATGGAATACGAAAAATGCGGCTATTTTACCCATCAATGGGGGGCAGGCAATCATTGTTTACACAGGAGCTGCTCCAGTTCGTTCAACGACGTTACGGTCCAGGTTGGCTCAATACCTTCTGGCTTCATGCGGCCATGCGCATTCAACCAGACGGTCGACAGACCAGAATTGATGCCGCCCAGAATATCCGACTCCGCGGTATCACCCACCATCAGCACACGGTCGCGATCGGGGTTGCCGGCTTGCGCCAGTGCATAATCAAAAATACGCGGATCCGGCTTCGGCACGCCCACCTCTTCTGAGATCACCAGCGCGTCGAAATGATCGCGCAGGCCCGTGCGCTCAAGGCGAATCTGCTGCAGCGCGGTAAAACCGTTGGTGATGATCCCCAGTTTGACCTTGCCTTTCAGCGAATCAAGCAGGGAAACCGCCCCCGGCAGCGGGGCGCAGATATCGGCCATCGCATTGAGGAATGCCTCGTTTAACGCGCCTGGACTTACATTTAACCGTTCGGCCCAGACATCGAAACGCTGGTGCTGCAGTTGTAACGCGGTGATGGCACCGTTCTGGTAATCCACCCACAGCGGTTTATTCACCGCCTGATAGTCCTGAAAATCTTCAGCGGTGAAGGTCACGCTATAGTCCAAAAACATCCGCTGTAGACCACCGAACGAATCGAACGTAAAGAGCGTTTCGTCGGCGTCAAAGAAAATCCAGTCCCATTTCATCGTTACAACCTTATTTTTCGTTATCCAATCGGCAGAGCCATAATAATGGCGTCTTCACGTCCCTCTGCGGTCGGGTAGTAGTTACGGCGAATTGTCGCCTCGTTAAAGCCTAAGCTTTCATAGAGCGCGATGGCGGCGACATTTGACGCGCGCACCTCCAGCCACAGGGTGAAAACGTCACGGGTTTCGAGCTCACGAATGAGATGCGTAAGCAGTTCTCTTCCCAGCCCACGGCGCTGAAACGCGGGATCCACCGCGATATTAAACAGCGTGGCCTCATCCAGAACGACCTGGGTTATCGCAAATGCGGCCAGGGTGCCGTCAACGTCCAGGCGGTAATTCAGATACCGTTCGCCCTGATTGCTGGCGAGTGTCTTTTCGCTCCACGGAAACGCATGGGCGCGTGTTTCAATCGCATACGCCGCAGGCAGATCAGGCGTCGTGAGGGAAGAAATCGTGTTCATATTCGCAGATTTGTTGCCATAGCGCGCTTCGCGCTTTTGGGTTGGCTTTCAGCTCTTCCAGCACGGGGGAGCTGATCTGGCTCCCGGAAAGGGATATGTCGTTTGTCTCGCCCATTCGCCAGCAGTTGCAATGGCTGTCAGGAGGAAGCATGGCGACCCTGTCCGGCGTCAGCTGTAAAACCTGGTCGGCCGTCAGCTTCAGGCTGCGAAGGACATCACCAATCAGGGCATCATTCAGGGCAGGCAGTTCTTCCGCCACCATCACCAGACGCACATGCGCAGGGATGGCGATGGCGATTTCACCCTGCAACGCCGTCGGGCGACGCAAGGCCCACTGGGTGATACCCAGCTGCTGCAACTGCCAGTCACGTCGGGATGTCATAGCGAAAACTCCTGTCTCTCAGGCGCGCAAATATAGCAAATGTGTCGAAAGTGCGCCATCTACCTACTATAATCCCCGCCTGAGTTTATTGAGGAACAATTCATGTCTGCATTTACCCCGGCAAGTGAAGTCTTGCTGCGTCACAGTGATGATTTCGAAGAAAGCCGTATTCTGTTTGCCGGAGATATGCAGGATGACCTGCCCGCGCGTTTCGACTGTGCTGAAAGCCGTGCCCATACCCAATACTACCACCACTGGCAGGTGCTGAGCCGCCAGATGGGCGAGCGCGCACGCTTTAGCCTGGTGGCGGAACAGAGTGATGTTGCTGACTGCGACACGCTGATCTACTACTGGCCGAAGAACAAACCGGAAGCGCAGTTCCAGCTGATGAATCTGCTCTCTCTGCTGCCGGTCGGGTGCGATATTTTCGTGGTCGGTGAGAACCGCAGCGGCGTGCGAAGCGCAGAGCAGATGCTGGAAGCGTACGCCCCGCTCAATAAAGTCGACAGCGCCCGTCGCTGCGGCCTGTATCATGGTCGTCTGGAAAACCAGCCTTCCTTTGATGCCGGGACATACTGGGATGCGTATCAGCTTGATGGCCTGACCATTAAAACCCTGCCGGGCGTTTTCAGCCGTGACGGGCTGGACGTGGGCAGTAAGCTGCTGCTCTCCACGCTGACGCCGCACACCAAAGGCAAAGTGCTGGACGTAGGCTGCGGTGCAGGGGTACTGGCCACGGTGCTGGCAAGCCACTCACCAAAAGTCCGCCTGACGCTCTGTGACGTCAGCGCGCCAGCAGTTGAAGCCAGCCGTGCGACGCTTGCCGCAAACGGCTTCGAAGGGGATGTCTTCGCCAGCAACGTCTTCTCTGACGTTACCGGTCGGTTCGACATGATTATTTCAAATCCGCCGTTCCACGATGGCATCGAAACCAGCCTTGAAGCAGCGCAAACGCTGATCCGTGGCGCTGTACGTCACCTGAACAGCGGGGGTGAACTGAGGATCGTCGCCAACGCGTTTCTGCCGTACCCGAAAGTGCTGGATGAAACCTTCGGCTTCCATGAAGTTATCGCGCAAACGGGCCGTTTTAAGGTCTACCGTACCGTGATGACGCGTCAGGCTAAAAAGTAATCCACGGGTATTGTTTGCCGGAGAAGTGCCATCCCCCTCCGGCCATTTTTGCAGCAATCAAAACAACGCGCGCATTTTTCTATTGACGTAAAGCTCAAAACATCTAGAATGCGCCTCCGTGGTTACGATACTTTTACAGTATCGATGGTATGCGAAGGTGGCGGAATTGGTAGACGCGCTAGCTTCAGGTGTTAGTGTCCTTACGGACGTGGGGGTTCAAGTCCCCCCCCTCGCACCATAAATCACGTTGATATTGCTCGCACTGGGCGAAGGTGGCGGAATTGGTAGACGCGCTAGCTTCAGGTGTTAGTGTTCTTACGGACGTGGGGGTTCAAGTCCCCCCCCTCGCACCAACGAGGCGATATCAAAAAGTAAGATAACTGTGCGAAGGTGGCGGAATTGGTAGACGCGCTAGCTTCAGGTGTTAGTGTCCTTACGGACGTGGGGGTTCAAGTCCCCCCCCTCGCACCAATTATCTTGCATCCCCTCTGAAGTCCTTCATATTATTCCCTGTTATTTCAAACTCATCAGTATCACCAGAATTCCACTGACCAGCGCGACGCATGATGGCAACAAAACAAAGTGCCGTAATTGCTTATGCCAGATCATGGCTGAGGACATCAGCAACCCTGACACGATGATGGCTTTCCAGAGTTCAATGGAGAGATCGGCAAACATCAGACCGCCGAGGATGGCTCCCGGCAGTAATACCCCCCAACCACTTCCTAACACCCGGTTCAACATGGTTTGCCCTTTCGAATCGATAATGATAACCAATATCATATGGCAAGCATTATCATTTGTCAGCACCGATAATTAAAAACCGTGGCCGTTTACCTTTCCCGTAATGACAGGCATTGTTTAAGGTGATAAATTGCCCACCTGTTAACTACTCATAAAGTTTCTCTGATAATTACTCGTTGATTTTTTTTGCTTCCATTATTGCGAAACAACATCCATTTATCTGTTTTAATTAATTTTTAATAAAAACGCACTACTATGACATCACAATCCTGGCGGTCTTTGGTCAACAGCAAATATCAATTATCGTTACGTTTATTTTTTTTTTGAACGCAACCTCAGCGGTGTTCTCGGTAACAAATCCGCTCTATTCTGTTCAGCTGTTATCTTTCCCCCTGCTGGCTATTTTTACGCTCAGCACCGGATTGCTGCTCTGGCACTGGCAAAAGAGTACCCGCAAGATAAATATTCCTGTGGTTTCAGCGATATTCGGTATTTTATGGGCCTGGCAAATCGCCTCAAAATTTTCGTTAATTACGCAGGATCGGGCGACATATTTGATCATGGCGCTATTAACGGTGCTTTTTATCGGTTCGCTGGCATTCGCCATTAATATCAAAGCGTTTACGCTCCACTCATTACCCGCATTTATTGTCTGCCTGTGGTTAAGCCCCTCTGAACACTGGTTGAGAATGATCTACTCTTTCATTCTTCCGGTCGTGGCTATCGGCGTTCACCACGTACTACAAAGACGTAACGATCGCTTCGCTCAGGAACTTCTCTCCCGGTTACTGGAAGAACGAGAAACCCTGACCGATCTCAGCATGATGGATCCACTTACCGGCCTGTATAACCGTCGCGGCTTGCAAAGCCGACTGGAGAATCTGCCTGCGGTAGAGAACGGCGAACACTTTGTCCTGCTAATGGATATCGATCACTTCAAGGCCTATAACGACCACTACGGCCATATGATGGGTGACCAGGCGTTAATCCGTGTCTCGGCAGCCATTCGTGATGCCGTACGCTCGCGGGATATTGTGGCGCGGTTTGGCGGAGAAGAGTTTATGGTACTGCTGACGAACATCTCGCTGGAACATGCCCGCCAGACGGCAGAGCGCATTCGTCAGAAAGTGTACGACTTAAAAATCCCCCACATGTTCAATGAGCGCGTCGCGACTAACGTCACCATCAGCATTGGTATTGCCATTTTCGAGAATGAAGACGCAGAAGGCGCGCTGGAAAAAGCAGATAAAGCCCTCTACGAAGCAAAGCATCTTGGGCGAAATAACATTCTGCTCAGCGAAGAACTACAGGCGGTTTAAGCACAGCCTCTCTCTCCAGGACAAAAGTCTTGCCATCGGTATGAGCAATAGTTAGGATTGGCAATCATTATCATTTAGATTTCTATCTATTATGGCCACTCATACCGTACAGACTGTTGAACCCCTCCTCTGGCGAGCCCGTCTCACCACGGGAGACTCTTCGCTTGCGGAAGCCATACGCGAAAAGATAGCGGCAACCCGTGCCCATCTGCTGGACTTTATCAAACTGGATGAGCCGCATCCGCACCACGCGATGACGCTGGCACAGTGGCAGCAGCCGGCAAAACGCCAGTCGCTGCTGGCAACCTATTCTGACCATATCTATCGCAATCAACCCACCCTTACGCGGGAAAATAAGCCCCTGCTCTCTCTCTGGGCGCAATGGTATATCGGCCTGATGGCGCCTCCGCTTATGCTGGCATTGCTCACCCAGGAGACCATGCTGGATCTCTCCCCGGAGTATTTTCACGTTGAGTTCCACGAGACGGGGCGTGCGGCCTGCTTCTGGATCGATCTTCACGAAGACCCAACGGCCATGCATCTTTCTGCCACGCAGCGGATGGAGCGGCTCGTGACCCGCGCCCTGATGCCGGTGGTGAATGCTCTGGAAGAGACAGGTGAGATCAACGGGAAGCTTATCTGGAGTAATACCGGCTATTTAATCCACTGGTATTTGACGGAAATGAAGCCCCTGCTCGGTGATGAGAAGGTGGATGCCCTGCGTCAGTCCTTGTTCTTTACGAAACAGCTTGCGGATGGCCGCGATAACCCGTTATTCCGTACCGTGGTGCCACGTGACGGGCTTCTGGTGCGCCGCACCTGCTGCCAGCGCTATCGCCTGCCGGACGTTCAGCAGTGCGGGGATTGTACGCTGAAGTAGTCAGGACCGGCCTGATGCCCTCACCCTGGCCCTCTCCCACAGGGCTGAGGGATCCCCATAAATAATGCCTGCACAGACGGCCCCCTCTCCTTTTGGGAGAGGGCGGGGGTGAGGGGAAACATACGGCTGTGGAGGTCATTCCGTTCACTTTATGTTCCTTGCTACTCTGTAACGGCATGACTTGTGAACGTGCCAGGGTGGCTCAGTCGCCACCACCCTGGCGACCCGGGCTCCCGGCGGTAAATCGCCGCTCCGCCGGTGCCTTCGGCTTATTCCTTCCGGCTTATCGGGGACGGGCGGATGTAACGTCCCTGTAAAGCCGCCCTCTCGGCGCATCCATGCGCCTCGCCCCGGCCTGCAGGAAACGCCTCAGCGATTTACAGCCGGACCAGGGCATCGCTGAATGCTCTCAGTCCTTCTTAGAGCAGCGTTATCGCTTATGGTTAAAAAATTACTGGGGAACCCTAAGCCCACAGGGAGAGGGAACAAACACTAAAAACGGCAACTTATGTTGCCGTTTTGCTTTTACCTAGGCCACCTGCTGATTTTCCGCTTCCGCATTACGCTGCGCTTCTTCCGCTTCCTGCTCCAGCAGTTGCTTCTCGTACACTTTAAAGAACGGGAAGTAGATGATGGCGGAGACACACGCAAGCACCACTACCAGAATGGCCGCGCGGAAATCCCAGCCCAGCGCCCATGCGGCGCCCACAGGCGCGGGTGCTGTCCATGGAACAACAGAGATAACGCGGCTAATCAGATCAAACTTCATTGCCGCCCAGGCCAGCACGGCGTTGACCATCGGCGCCAGCAGGAACGGAATAAAGAACACCGGGTTCATGACGATCGGCGTACCAAAAATGACCGGTTCGTTGATGTTAAAGATGCTCGGCACCACGCTCAGACGCCCGATGGAGCGCAGGTGCGCTGAACGGCTGCGCAGGTAGCAGAACACCAGCCCCATTGTCGCGCCCGAGCCCCCAATCACGATAAAGAACGTCCAGAACGCTTCCATAAAGATATGGGGAAGAGGCTGGCTTGCCGCAAGGGCGGTCTGGTTAGCCCCGAGATTGGTCAGCCAGAACATCTGCAGCATCCCGGAGACAATTGCCGCCCCGTGGATCCCTGCGAACCACAGTAAATGACCAATCAACACCGCCAGTAGGATGGCAGGCAGAGAATCCGCAGCGGAAACCAGCGGTTTGAAGATTGACATAATGGCCTGCGGGATCAGCATGCCAAACTGAGACTGAATCAACAAACTCAGCGGATAGAGCGTCAGTACAACCACCAGCACCGGGATCAGCAGATCAAAGGAGTTTTTGATCATCGGAGGAACCTGGTCCGGCAGACGGATACCGATATTGTGCGCTTTGAGGAAACGCATCATCTCAACGCAGTAGATTGCTACCAGAATCGCAGTAAAGATCCCCGTGCCTCCCAGGCTGTCTACGGGCAGCGTGCCTTTGGTCTTAGGTGCAGCCACCAACAGAAACGCCATCAGCGACAGCATGGCGCACATGAACGGATCTAACTGATGCGATTTCACATAGTGTTTGCCGAGGTTATAGGCTATGGCCGCACAAATATAAATGGACATAATGCCCATCGTCATATCGAACGGCGTGAGAATCTGGCCTTCAAATTGCTTTGCCATGTCCAGCCAGGCGCGCGCGAAGCCCCAGGTGGTGTCTGGCGAAAACGGTGGGTAAGCAAACACTAACAAAAATGAACCGACAATCATGAAGGGCATCGCGGAGATAAACCCGTCGCGGATAGCCATAACATGACGCTGGGAAGAGATCCGCCCGGCAATGGGACTGACGTAATTTTCAACGAAACGGAATATCAGATTAAACGCAGCATGGTTGGCAGACATAGCAGATCTCCTGTCAGACGTTCGATACGGGCGTTTTCACGCCACACGTTGTTCCATAAATCAGCTTCACAACCTTGCTGGCTCGTGTACCAGCGGTAATGCTCAGACGGAATGGTTTCATAATGTGCTCTTATTATTGGATACAGGGGACGTTACGTCCTCAGTATTAATCTCTGATTCACGCTCTGCAACCGGTTACTGTAACCGGTTTCCGTGAATGTGAAGGCGATCCAGAAATCGGCCATGTTGGATATTTGTTACTTAAGAGATATTTACAGCAGATAAATTCTTATGACAGATTACGCAGGATATTTGTCAGGAGGAAACAATGAGTTTGCAGTCTGTACAGCAGTTTTTTGCCGACAACGCGCCGGATATAGAAATCATTGAACTGAGTCAAAGTACCGCGACCGTTGCGCTGGCTGCTGCCGCTCATCGCGTTGAGCCGGGTCAAATCGCCAAGACATTATCGCTAAAAGTAAAAAATGAGGTGATTCTGGTAGTGGCGAAAGGCGATGCGCGTCTGGACAACAAAAAACTGAAAGATACCTTTGGTGCAAAAGCGCGCATGCTCAGTAGTGATGAAGTGGTGACGATTACAGGCCATCCCGTCGGGGGAGTCTGTCCGTTCGGGCTGGAAAACCCACTTTCTGTTTACTGCGATATTTCGTTAAAACAGTACGCGGAAGTGCTGCCCGCCGCAGGTGCCATCCACAGCGCCGTACGCATTTCTCCAGACCGGATGGCTGAGCTGACGTCCGCAAAGTGGGTCGATGTATGCATTTAATTGATGTGCCAGAATGTATCTGGCGCATCAAAAAATCACCGATTATAAAAATGCCGGCGAGCCTGACACCGAACAGCGCATGTCTCTTGCCGGAAGATGAGTAAGAATATCCGCCGCATCAAGCAGCCCTACGTCAGAATTCACCCCCAGTTTCACCATCGCATTAAACTTGTGCGCGCGGATGGTTTTAATATTGCGTTCAAGTTGTGTCGCGATTTCAGGAATGGAAAACCCGAAAGACATATACCGCAATATCGCCCGCTCTGTTGGGCTTAACAATCTGTTTTGATTGACATACCAGTGGTTCAGCATATTGTCATTGATATGATGCGTCTCTCTCAATAGCACCACCAGCTCCTCCTGCAGGTGGCTCAGCGGTACCGATTTACTCACAATGCCATGCAGACGAGAAGGCGACAGATGGCTTATCAGGCGCGCTTCCATGTCATCAGACGCAAGTACAATTCGCTGAATATCGCTATGGGTGAAAGCGAGATCCCGCAGGGAAGCCAGGCAGTTACGACGCTCTTCACGCGCATCCGAGAGCGAATAGATCACCGAGAAAAAAGAGATATTGGTCAGCGCCTTTTTAAAGCTTTCGAACTGACTGAAGAGGTGCAGTCGATAATGGCTGAGCATCGGCATCGCAAAAAGATGCTGCAGCCCAACGGCACTCATTGTGCAATTTTCGATGACAGCGATATGTCCTGGTGTATCGGTTTTTTCCATTCCTCATACTCTCCATAGGCTGACATTAAACTCAGCTCTCTCATTCCCTGTGCACTGTTAATCCAGGCGTACATATCGGCATTGCTGCGCAGCGACAACCGTCGCATCGCACTGTTTTTCTGCGCACTGATCGTTTTGTTGCTCTTCTTGAGCAAGGTAGCAATTTGGTTAATTCCCCAGCCCTTACCTAGCAGGCGTAACACTTTTCGTTCAGAGTGGGTCAGCGCAACAAACGGTTCGTCTTCGGTTTCCGCCTCGGCGGGTTCAGGAGACAATAACGTCTGGCTTATCCGCTCTGCCCGCTCGCTACCTGCACGAATAGCATTAATCACGCCTTCAATCGGTTCCATTTCAGAAAGCAACGTGCTTTCCGGGCGCATAAGCAGTTCCACTGCAATGGGATAAAGGGGACGAGAGACCATAAAAATCCAGTGAATATCCCGGTATTGGTTCAGTAAGTTGTAATATTCTTCTAACGTTCCCCGGGGTTTCCTGTATTCACCTGAAATATCAGCAATAATGACATTAGCCCGGCGAAGCTGAAGTAACGTTAACTCCTGCAGCGAACGACAATAAGTCAATTCAAATTCTGGGAAATGGTTTGCCATAACGCTGCCTAACCCGTTTTGCATAACGGGTACCCTGCTAATAACTACGCCATGTTTACCATTCAATGACAACATAGACCCTCCGTGTCCATTTTTCATTTGATGAGTAGCGTCTAAACGCATCAAGATTTATGTTTTTTCGTCCCTGAGTGTAGACTGATTAATACAAGCAGAAGATGAGATATGTTCTTAGCTTAAGAAAGGCCTAAAACAACGCTAATATCTCACAAAGCGCAATTAAATTTAATTGCAAGAGCATTAAAATAATGAAAATATAAAATAAGAATAACTTAATATAAATATTCTATATTTCGAATCATATAAATTCATCGCATTTATATTTAAACCTCATTCTCTTTCGCGAACCGGGCTGCAACTGTTTGCAGGAATCTTGATCTGACCCAGAGCAAGGGATACCGCACTCTGTGCTAAAAGTAAGCATCAGGGGCCAACAGGCAAGCGACTCACCAACACTTCGGGACACTACATGCAGGCAGAAATAACGATGCAGCGTGCCACCACGCGGCTGTGTATTCAGTGCGGACTTTTCCTGCTCCAGCACGGGGCGGAAAGCGCCCTGGTCGAGGAGCTTTCGACGCGTCTGGGGCTGGCATTGGGGATGGATAGCGTCGAAAGCGCGATTTCATCGAACGCTATCGTGCTGACCACTATCAAAGATGGCCAGTGCCTCACCTCTACCCGTAAAAACCACGACCGCGGCATTAATATGCATGTGGTAACCGAAGTGCAGCACATCGTCATTCTGGCTGAACATAAGCTGCTCGACCTGAAAGAGATAGAAAAACGGTTCAACCAAATTAAACCGGCTTTGTTGAATAAATCAGATTTCGGGTAAGTCTCCCCCGTAGCGGGTTGTGTTTTCAGGCAATACGCACGCTTTCAGGTATACCTGCTTTCGTCATTTTGTTCAGCGCTCGTACCAGGGCCATAGCCTCCGCAACCTGACCATCGTAGTCACGCAGCGTCAGTGAACCCCCGAACAGCTGTTTTACCCGGTACATCGCCGTTTCCGCTATCGAGCGACGGTTGTAATCTGTTGTCCATTTCCACCGCGCATTACTCCCGGTCATTCGCTGATTAGCCACTGCACGGTTACGGTCTGCATATTCACCGGGCCAGTAACCCGCACCTTTTCGGGGAGGGATAAGCGCGCTGATTTTCTTACGCCGCAGTTCATCGTGACATAGCCGGGTATCGTAAGCGCCATCGGCGGCGGCTGACCTGATTTTCCGGTGGGTTTGCCGGATTAACCCGGGGAAGGCCTCTGAGTCCGTAACGTTGTTCAGCGACAGGTCAGCGCAGATGATTTCATGTGTTTTACTGTCAACGGCGAGATGCAGCTTACGCCAGATACGGCGGCGTTCCTGGCCATGCTTTTTGACTTTCCACTCGCCTTCACCGAAGACCTTCAGCCCGGTGGAATCAATTACCAGGTGTGCGATTTCACCCCGGGTGGGCGTTTTGAAACTGACATTAACCGACTTTGCCCGCCTGCTGACACAGCTGTAATCCGGGCAGCGTAGCGGAACGTTCATCAGAGAAAAAAATGGAATCAATAAAAGCCCTGCGCAGCCCGCAGGGTCAGCCTGAATACGCGTTTAATGACCAGCACAGTAGTGATGGCAAGGTCAGAATAGCGCTGAGGTCTGCCTCGTGAAGAAGGTGTTGCTGACTCATACCAGGCCTGAATAGCTTCATCATCCAGCCAGAAAGTTATGGAGCCACGGTTGATGAGGGCTTTATTGTAGGTGGGCCAGTTGGTGATTTTGAACTTTTGCTTTGCCACGGAACGGTCTGCGTTGTCGGGAAGATACGTGATCTGATCCTTCAACTCAGCAAAAGTTCGATTTATTCAACAAAGCCAATTAAACCCCTACGTTATCCGCGCTGGCTGGTGGTGTTGATGGTGGGGTTATCGTGCGCCTGTTTTTGTAAGCTCAATAAAGGGGGCTGGGACGGCGCGTTCGTGACCTTCTGCGCCAGCAGCATCGCCATGTATGTACGCCAGGTACTGACGCACCGGCAGTTGCACCCACAAATTAACTTCTGCATCACCGCGTTTGTTGCCACCACGGTGTCGGGGCTGCTGCTGCGCCTGCCGCAGTTTGCCAACACGCCCACCATTGCCATGGCCGCCAGCGTGCTCCTGCTGGTTCCGGGCTTCCCGCTGATTAACGCCGTTGCCGATATGTTTAAAGGGCACATCAATACCGGTCTGGCGCGCTGGGCGATTGCCAGCCTGCTTACGCTGGCAACCTGTATCGGCGTAGTGATGGCCATGACGCTGTGGGGGTTACGCGGATGGGCGTGATAACGTTTCTGCTGGCACTGATGCAGGACATGATCCTGGCCGCCATTCCCGCCGTCGGCTTTGCGATGGTCTTCAACGTCCCGCAGCGCGCTTTGCCATGGTGTGCGCTGCTGGGCGCCATCGGTCATGGCTCGAGAATGATCATGATGACCGCTGGTTTTAACATCGAGTGGTCAACTTTTATGGCCTCCATGCTGGTCGGCAGCATTGGTATTCAGTGGTCGCGCTGGTATCTGGCGCACCCTAAGGTGTTCACCGTCGCGGCCGTCATCCCGATGTTCCCCGGCATTTCAGCCTATACGGCCATGATTTCAGCGGTAAAAATCAGCCACTTTGGCTACACCGAGCCACAAATGATCCTGCTTCTGAGCAACTTTCTTAAGGCCTCATCTATTGTTGGCGCACTCTCTATCGGGTTGTCGATCCCGGGGCTGTGGCTTTACCGCAAACGCCCGCGCGTTTGATGTTTGTGTTATTTCGCTGCCATGGGGATAATCTTTCTATTCCGTTTAGTGACGATAAGGAAAGGATGTGGCAAACCCTGGCAGCGAACTCCCTGAGCACAGTGAAGAATCCAGCCTGAAGGAAAAAATCTTTCAGAGCGCTATCGCCCTTTTTGCTGAATATGGGTTGAACGGCGCCCGCATGGAGCAGATCGCAGAGAAAGCAGGCACCACGAAACGGATGGTGGTTTACCATTTTAAGAACAAAGAAAATCTTTACCTTCTCGTTCTTGAGTACGTCTACACCCGGATCCGCGCCAGTGAAAAAGCGCTCAGCCTTGCAGACATACCGCCGGTTGAAGCGCTGGTGCACCTGGTGGAAGCCACCTTTGACTACCACGCAGACCACCCGGATTACATTCGTATTATCTGCATGGAGAACATGCAGCGTGGTCGCTTTATGCAGCAATCCAGCTACCTGCGCCAGGTCAACCGCAGCGCGCTCGATCTGCTCGACGATATCCTGCGGCGCGGAAAAGAAAAGCAGCTGTTCAGCCAGTCGGTTGACCCGCGGGATCTTCACCGCCTGATCAGCAGCTTCAGCTTCCACTATGTTGCCAACAGTTACACCTTTACGCTGCTGTTTGAAGAGGGAGCAGACGAGCAGGCTCAGCGCCAGCACTACCGGAAAATGGCCGTTCAGGTGGCGCTTCGTTATACCTGTCCATAAAATTGCTTGCAATTATATCGTGCACTATCTATATTCAACTCATGAACGCAAAAACGAACGACACCACCAACGCGCTTCTGCTGGATAACCAGCTCTGTTTTGCCCTCTATTCGGCAAACCTGGCGCTTAACAAGCTGTACCGGCAACTGCTGGCACCGCTGAACCTGACCTACCCGCAATACCTGGTGATGCTGGTACTGTGGGAGCAGGATGACATTACGGTGTCGGACATCGGTGAGCGGCTGTTCCTTGACTCTGCCACCCTGACGCCGCTGTTGAAGCGTCTGGAAAGCGCCGGGCTGATCAACCGTCAGCGTTCGCGTAAAGACGAACGCCAGGTTGCCGTCACGCTGAGCGATGCGGGACGTGAGCTGCAGCAGCAGGCCTCCGGGATCCCTCACGCGGTGGGATGCGCAGCGCAATGTGACACTGACACCATGCTGGCACTCAAGCAGCAGCTTGAACTTTTGCGACATCAGTTACATCACGCGTAAGGCTATACTTTACGCGTATTTATTTACCCCGATACATCGCGTGCTATTTAATAGCACGCACTAACGTAAGATGAGGAACCTGCCATGTCTTTAGAAAAAGTTGTCTACACTGCCAAAGCAAAAGCGACCGGAGGCCGTGACGGCCGCGCAACCTCTTCCGATGGCGTCCTGGACGTCAAACTGGGTGTGCCAAAAGAGATGGGCGGCATGGGTGGCGAAGTGACCAACCCTGAACAGCTGTTTGCTGCCGGCTACTCTGCCTGTTTCCTGGGGGCGATGAAATTTGTGGCTGCACGCGACAAATTTACGCTGCCAAAAGAGGCCTTCATTGAAGGTGAAGTGGGAATTGGTCCACTGCCAACCGGTTTTGGTATCGAAGCCAAACTGAACATTCACGTTGAAGGTATGGATCCTGCAGAAGCCAAAAAACTGGTGGATGCGGCGCACATTGTGTGCCCGTACTCTAACGCGACCCGCGGCAACATCGACGTGACCCTGAATATCATCGCGTGATAAATGCCTGATGGCGCTGCGCTTATCAGGCCTACGACTGTAGCCCCGGTAAGCGCAGCGCCACCGGGGAAATCCCCTCCATTCCCTCATCCTCTCTGTGCTACCATAAGCCCATATCACGCCCGTAGTAATCAGTAGAGAAAGCGTTATGTCCTCCAGAATTCTGACCACCAGCATTGCTGGTATTGATGCCTTTATGCGCGATCCCAGCGGTGTGTTGACGCACGCCGAAGGCGGCACGCTTGCAGTGTTGGCCGACAACGCCCCGGCGTTTTACGCCCTCACCCCGGAGCGTCTGGCGCAGCTTCTGGAGATAGAAGCGCGGTTGTCGCGCCCGGCAAGTGACGTCACGCTCGATAACCAGTTCTTTGAAGAGCCGGGTAACGCCCCCGTCACGGTGCCGATGGGGAAATTTGCCCTGTACGCGGGCTGGCATCCGGATGTGGATTTCCAGCGGCAGGCGGCATTGTGGGGCATTGCGCTGACGCAACCGGCTACCCCTGAGGAGCTTGCCGCCTTTATTGCCTGGTGGCAGGCAGAAGGCAAAGTCTTCACCCACATTCAGTGGCAGCAAAAGCTCGCCCGCCATCTGCAAATTAACCGCGCCAGCAATAACGGCCAGCCAAAACGCGATATCAACGCTTTTTCAGAACCGGATAAACAGATCCCTAATGGATTCCGAGGTGCGAAATGAAAAACGTCGGCGACCTGATGAAACGACTGCAAAAGATGATGCCAGCCAATGTGAAGCCTGCCTTCACAACGGGTGAAGAACTTCTGGCGTGGCAAAAAGAACAGGGTGAGATCCGCGCTGCCGCCCTCGCCCGTGAAAACCGGGCGATGAAAATGCAGCGTACCTTTAACCGCTCCGGTATTCGCCCCCTGCATCAGAACTGCTCATTCGATAACTATAAAATTGAGACCAACGGGCAGATGAACGCCCTGGCCGCCGCCCGGCAGTACGTGGACGAATTCGACGGCAACATCGCCAGCTTTATCTTCAGCGGTAAGCCCGGTACCGGTAAAAATCACCTGGCCGCCGCCATCTGCAACGAACTGCTTCTGCGCGGGAAATCGGTGTTAATCATTACCGTGGCCGATATCATGTCTGCCATGAAAGATACCTTCAGCAACCGTGAAACCAGCGAAGAGCAGCTGCTTAACGATCTGAGCAATGTGGATTTGCTGGTTATTGACGAGATCGGTGTTCAAACCGAATCCCGCTATGAAAAGGTGATCATTAACCAGATTGTCGATCGCCGCTCTTCTTCCAAGCGTCCCACCGGCATGCTGACCAACCACAATATCGACGAGATGACCCGCTTACTGGGCGAGCGCGTGATGGATCGCATGAAGCTGGGCAACAGCCTCTACGTCATCTTTGACTGGGAAAGCTATCGCAGCCGCGTCACCGGTAAAGAGTATTAAGACAGTTCCAGGAATCGCCGCCGGAGCGGAGGTATATACTGGACCCCTTCCGGCCCAAAACGGACCTTTTTGAGAAAGCCATTATGAAAAAACAGATTCTTTTCAGCACACTTTTAGGCGCCCTGCTGGTCACCGGCATGGCCCATGCCGCGTCATGGCAGGAGTCCCTTTCCAGCGCCGCCAGCGAACTCACCAAAGAGAGCGGCAGCACTCAGGGCGGGCTGTCAGCCTCTTCCCTCACCAGCCTGCTGGGCAATAGCTCCCAGAGTCTGAGTGCCGGCACCATGAACAACGCAGCAGGCATCCTGGAATACTGTGCGAAGCAAAAGCTGGCTTCCGTGACCGATGCGCAAAATGTGAAAAACCAGGTGCTCGGTAAGCTGGGTCTGGACACCCAGGAGCAGAAAGCCGACACCAACTACATGGACGGCATTCAGGGTCTGCTGAACGCGCAAAATGGTCAGCAGCTGAATCTGAGCACCCTTGGCAACTCATCTCTGGCGAAACAGGTGAAAACCAAAGCCTGCGATCTGGTGCTGAAACAAGGCGTTAATTTCATCTCCTGATCGGCCCCATTTCCTGCCACAACACGCCGCGTTTAATACGTTAGTCTTGCAACGCGGCGTGAAACCGGCATTTTCCCCTTCTGCCCTCGTCTCAGCATCCGTACAGCAGGATGCGACCGCCTTCAAAAAAACGATTTTCTAAACCAATTCCTAACAACGGCACACTTTCGTGACACTAAAATTGCAGCTTAGCGACATCGCCATTACATTGTATTACCCAAAAAATAATCAATTAGCCAGCGAAGCACCTGGCGTCATGAGGATATGCTGTTGTCAGAGTTAATGTCCCTTGCCCTTTTTCTGGCCTCCATCGGCGTTTACGCCTGGAAAGCTGGCCGTAACACCTGGTGGTTTATCGCCACGCTGGTGGTGCTCGGCATTTTTATTGTTTTAAACATTACGCTCTACGCCAGCGATTACTTTACCGGAGACGGGATAAACGATGCGGTGCTCTACACCCTGACCAATAGCCTGACGGGCGCGGGCGTGGGTAAATATATCCTCCCCGGTCTGGGCCTGGTGCTGGCGCTGGTGACCATTTTTGGCGCGCTCGCCTGGGTGCTGCGCCGCCGCCGTCATCTTCCGCACCACCATGGCTACAGCCTGCTGGCGCTTTTCCTTGCGCTGGCCTCCGTGGATGCCAGCCCGGCATTTCATCAGATCACCGAGCTGGTGAAATCCCAGTCGCGCGACGGTGACCCGGATTTCGTGGCGTACTATAAAGAGCCATCGAAAACGATAGCCAACCCGAAGCTTAATCTGGTGTACATCTACGGCGAGAGTCTGGAGAGGACCTATTTCGATAACGACGCCTTCCCGAACCTGACGCCGGATCTGGGCGCGCTGAAAAACGAAGGCCTCGACTTCAGTCACACCATGCAGCTGCCCGGCACCGACTACACCATTGCCGGAATGGTCGCCTCCCAGTGCGGCATTCCTCTGTTTGCCCCCTTTGAAGGCAACGCCTCAGCTTCAATGTCGAGCTTCTTCCCGCAGAATATCTGCCTGGGCGACATCCTGAAAAACTCCGGTTACGAGAACTATTTTGTCCAGGGGGCCAACCTGCGCTTTGCCGGGAAAGATGTGTTCCTGAAATCACACGGGTTTGATCATCTGTACGGCTCAGAAGAGTTAAAAACGACCGTCGCCGATCCCACTTACCGCAACGACTGGGGCTTCTACGACGATACCGTACTGGAGGAGACCTGGAAAAAATTCGAAGAACTGTCCCGCGCCGGGAAACGCTTCTCCCTCTTTGCCCTGACGGTAGATACTCACCATCCTGACGGTTTTGTCTCGCGCACCTGCAAGCGCAAACGCTACGACATTGACGGCAAAGATAATAAATCCTTCAGCGCCGTCACCTGTAGCCAGGAGCATATCGCCGCCCTTGTTCAGAAAATCAAAACCTCACCCTGGTTCAAAAACACGGTGATCGTGGTCTCTTCAGACCATCTGGCGATGAAAAACAGCGCGTGGGATCAGCTGAACAAACAGGATCGCAGCAACCTGTTCTTCGTTCTGCGCGGCGACACACCGCAGCAGGAGGTAATCGCCACCAAGCGTAATTCGATGGATAACGGCGCCACGGTGCTGGATATTCTTGGCGGTGACAACTTTATTGGCCTGGGCCGCAGCACGCTGTCGGGACAATCGCTGTCCGAAGTGTTCCTCAACATGAAGGAAAAAATCCTCGCCTGGAAGCCGGATATCATTCGTCTGTGGAACTTCCCGAAAGAGATGAAAGACTTCACTATCGATCAGGATAAAAAAACGATCGCCTTCTCAGGCAGCCACTTCCGGCTGCCGCTGCTGCTGCGCGTGTCGGATAACCGCGTTGAGCCGCTGCCCGAAAGCGAATACTCGGCGCCGCTGCGCTTCCAGCTGGCGGAGTTTGCCCCGCGAGATAACTTTGTCTGGGTCGATAAGTGCTACAAAATGGGCCAGCTCTGGTCGCCGCCGCTGGCGCTGTCGACGGACTGGTGCGTCTCTCAGGGGCAGCTTGGCGGGGAGCAAACCGTGCAGCACGTGGATAAGCCAGTATGGAAGGGCAAAACCGCCTTCAGGGATACGGTTATCGATACCGCCCGCTATCAGCGCAACATTGATATGCTGAAAATCGTCGACAACGATATTCGCTATAAAGCGGACAGCTTCATCTTCAACGTCGCCGGTGCGCCGGAAGAAGTTAAACAGTTCAGCGGTATCTCTCGTCCGGAGTCCTGGGGTCGCTGGTCCAACGCACAGCTGGGCAATGAAGTAAAAATTGAGTATGCCCACCCCTTGCCGCAGAAATTCGACCTGGTGATCACCGCCAAAGCGTATGGCGCTAATGCTAACCGCCCTGTTCCGGTACGGGTGGGCGACAGCGAGCAAACGCTGACCCTTGGCAACGAAGTCACCACCACCACGCTGCATTTCGATAATCCTTCACGGAGTAATACCCTGGTGATTGTGCCGCCAGAGCCGCAATCCACCAATGAAGGCAATATTCTCGGCCACTCACCGCGCGAGCTCGGGATTGGCATGGTCGAAATTAAAATCGTGGGTAACGCAGGCTAATGCGTGTCGGCCTTAACATCACCGTTCGCCCAACACGCCCCGGTGACGTCACCGCCCTGCCCGCCATAGAACGCGCGGCGGGCGAGCGTTTCCGGGATTACCCGGAACTCGCCTGGCTTGCAGAGGGCGATGTCATTTCCGCTGAGCAGCATCTCGACTACGCCGAACGCGGACTGAGCTGGCTGGCGCTGGCCAACGACCAGCCGGTCGGTTTTATCCTCGCAGAATTGCACGTTTCGTCGCTGTTCATCGTGGAGCTTTCGGTGCATCTGGACTGGCAGGGAAAAGGGATCGGCCGACGGCTCATCGCCTGTGTCGCTGACCAGGCCCGCAAAAGGGGGCTGGCATCGCTGACGCTGACAACCTTCCGGGACGTGCCGTGGAATGCGCCGTTCTATGCGCGGCTGGGGTTTGAAATGATAACGACGCTGACGCCTGAACTGCGTGAAAAACGCGAAGAAGAGATGGCGCACGGTTTAGCGTATGACGCTCGCTGTGCCATGCGCCTGCCTCTGTAATATCGCCCGGTGGCGCACCGTCATTGCGTAGGCCGGGTAAGGCGTAGCCGCCACCCGGCACCACGCACGGCGTTAGAAGGTTTCCCAGTTATCGCCCGCATCCGCGGTCGCCGGTTTACGCATCACCACCGGTGCAGCAACGCTTTTGGCAGCGGCAAACTCACGTGCTTTCATCTGCTCCTGCTGAATACGGAACACCGCGACGGCCTGCGTCAGGCGGCTCGCCTGCTCTTCCAGCGCCGCAGCGGCAGCAGCAGACTCTTCCACCAGCGAGGCGTTCTGCTGAGTCACGCGATCCATCTCCGCCACCGCCAGACCAACCTGATCGATACCGCGGCTCTGCTCATCAGAGGCAGAGGCGATTTCGCCCATGATATCGGTCACGCGGGTCACCGCATTAACGATTTCACCCATCGTTTCACCGGCGCTTTCCACCAGCGTTGAGCCCACTTCCACACGACCGACGGAGTCTTCAATCAGGCTCTTGATCTCACGGGCAGCCTGGGCACTGCGCTGGGCCAGGTTACGTACTTCACCTGCCACGACGGCGAATCCGCGACCCTGCTCACCCGCACGTGCAGCTTCAACCGCCGCGTTCAGTGCCAGAATGTTGGTCTGGAAGGCAATACCGTCAATCACGCTGATAATATCGGCGATTTTCTGCGAACTGCCCGCGATGTCGCGCATGGTTTGCACCACGTTATCCACCACTTTCCCGCCCTTCTGTGCGGTTTCAGACGCACTCAGCGCCAGGTTGCTCGCCTGGCGGGCATTCTCGGCGTTCTGCTTCACGGTCGCCGTCAGCTGCTCCATGCTGGCTGCGGTCTCTTCCAGGGAAGCGGCCTGCTGTTCAGTACGGGAAGAGAGATCGTTATTGCCCATCGCGATTTCGCTCGCGCCGCTGTAGATGGCGTTTGCGCCGTTACGCACGTCACCAACGGTACGTACCAGTTCGCTCTGCATATGACGCAGCGAGTCGGCCAGTTCACCCATCTCGTTAGCGCCTTCCACTTCAATGCGCTTCACCAGATCGCCACTGGCGATATGGCGGATGTTGTCGATGAGACGGGTCAGCGGAGAGATCAGCGCCTGCTTGATACCCAGCCACACGCCCACGATGACCACCAGCACAACCATCAGCACGCTGATCAGCACCCAGATCGCCTGGCTGTAAGAGCTGTTGCTGTTTTCCACCGCCATCTGATACAGCTTGTCGTTCTGCAGCAGGTAGTTCACATACTGCTTCTCAAAACCATCCTGATAGCTCTGGGTAGGCTGATCGAAGAAAGCGTTAATTTTGCCTGCACCCAGCAGCTGAATCAGCTCCGCCAACGCGCCGTGATAAATATCGTAGTTACGCTTAATTTCCATCGCTTCAGCGTCGCTCTGACGCGGATCGCGCGGCAGGGCTTCGTAGGCGGCCCAGTTTTTTTCCGCCTGTTTCAGTGACACAGAGGCAATTTGCATCAGATCGTTCACGGTCGCGCCGCTGCCGATATTGTTCTGATCCATCATGTAGCGGATGCCCGCGCGGTTCAGGGTGTTACGGGTTTGCAGCAACGCCACCCAGCTGGCGTTCAGCGTGGATTGTTGCTGGCGAATGGTTTGCAGGACGGTGAAATTCTCTTTGTCATGCTTCAGGGCATTGAAGAAAAGACCACCGGAGGTCAGTTGTAAAAGGCCAAATATCGCTAAAACCAGCATTAAGCTGGTGACAATCTTGATACGGTTTAACATGTTTTCTCTTCCTTCAGACAGATACAGAATTTTCGGCCTGGAAAGGGAAAACTTTACGAAAATCATCCTTTAATTTGTGGTTTTTACTCTTCGTCACGCGCTGCGTTATGGCGGTTTCCCAGCGCGATAAACTCCTCAAGCAGCGCCGTCAGCTGTTTCATCTTCTCCGGCGTATATTCCGCCTCTATTTGCTGGTACGCCTCTTCCACCTGCGCCTGAGCGTGCTCGTACAGCGCGTTGCCCTCTTTGGTCAGCGACACGTACAGTTTGCGCTGGTCATTGACCGGTTTTAAGCGCAGCACCAGACCGTCGCGCTCCATGCGCGTCAGAATGCCCGTCAGGCTCGGGCGCAATATGCAGGTCCGAAACGCCAGATCGTGAAAATCCATCGAGGGATGTTCAGCCAGCACTCGCACAATGCGCCACTGCTGCTCGGTCAGATTATGCCGCTTCACAATCGGTCGGAAGTAGGACATTGCCGCTTCCCGCGCCTGCAACAGGGCGATAGTTAAAGAATCATGCATAGCCACTCCCGCTTATTGTTAACAAGTAAACAATTCAAAATCGCTGTTTTAATCAACTGCTTTTTGACCATCGAAAAGTCTAACAGAAACAACAGCACTTTATTAACACAATGATAAATATATCATTTTAAAAGAAAATGTAAATTTATTGTTATTCATATCACAAATATTTCACTTCTGATTGCGAAATAATCAGCAAAAGCATAAAACCAGATCATTAACATATTAACAAAATTAACGCCGGCGTTCCGGCTTGAGGAGTATGTCAATGAAAGGTACCGTTTTTGCCGTGGCGCTGAACCACCAAAGCCAGCGCGACGCCTGGGCTGAGGCGTTTGAAAAAGCCCCCTACAACACCCCGCCAAAAACCGCGGTGTGGTTTATCAAGCCACACAACACGGTGATCCGCGCAGGTGAACCCATCCCGTTCCCGCAGGGTGAGACGGTGCTGAGCGGCGCAACCGTCGCGCTGGTGGTGGGCAAAACGGCCAGCAAAGTTCGCGTGGAGGACGCAGCGGCCTACATCGCCGGGTACGCACTGGCCAACGAGGTAAGCCTGCCGGAAGAGAGCTTTTATCGCCCGGCAATCAAAGCCAAATGCCGGGACGGGTTTTGTCCGCTGGGTGAGCTGGTCGCCGTCGACAACGTGGATAACCTGACTATCATCACCGAAATCAACGGCCGCGAAGCGGACCACTGGAACACCGCCGGGCTACAGCGCAACGCCGCCGAACTGCTGAGCGCCCTGAGCGAGTTCGCGACCCTGAATCCGGGCGATGCGATCTTGCTCGGCACGCCGCAAAGCCGCGTCGAGATCCGCCCGGGCGATCGGGTACGCATTCTGGCGGAAGGGTTCCCGGCACTGGAAAACCCGGTGGTGGATGAACGCGACGTGGCGATGGCTCAGGGCGCGCACCCTCACCCCACGCTGTTCGCCCTCGGCCTGAACTACGCCGATCACGCCAGCGAGCTGGCATTCACGCCACCGACAGAGCCGCTGGTATTTATCAAAGCGCCCAATACCTTCAACGGCGACAACCAGACCTCGGTACGCCCGGACAACGTTGAGTACATGCACTACGAGGCGGAGCTGGTGGTGGTCATCGGCAAAACCGCGCGTAAGGTCAGTGAAGCCGAGGCGATGGATTTTGTTGCGGGCTACACGGTCTGTAACGACTACGCCATTCGCGACTATCTCGAAAATTACTACCGCCCGAATCTGCGGGTCAAAAGCCGCGACGGGTTAACCCCCATCAGCCCCAACATCGTGCCAAAAGCAGCCATTCCCGATCCGCATAACTTAACCCTGCGCACCTTCGTCAACGGTGAATTACGTCAGGAAGGGACCACGGCGGATCTGATCTTCAGCATCCCATACCTGATTGCATACCTGAGCGAATTCATGACTCTGCAGCCGGGCGACATGATCGCCACCGGCACGCCAAAAGGACTGTCCGACGTGGTACCGGGGGATGAAGTGGTGGTGGAAGTGGAAGGCGTGGGTCGCCTAGTAAACCGGATTGTGAGTGAGGAGACGGCAAAATGAAAAAGATTAACCACTGGATCAACGGCAAAAACGTGGCGGGAAGCGACTACTTCCACACCACCAACCCGGCCTCCGGCGAGGTGCTGGCAGAAGTCGCCGCCGGCGGGGAAGCGGAAATCCATCAGGCCGTGGCGGCAGCAAAAGAGGCTTTCCCAAAGTGGGCCAACCTGCCGATGAAAGAGCGTGCGCGTCTGATGCGTCGCCTGGGCGATCTGATTGACCAGAACGTGCCGGACATTGCCGCGATGGAAACCGCCGACACCGGCCTGCCCATCCACCAGACCAAAAACGTGCTTATCCCGCGCGCCTCGCACAACTTCGAGTTCTTCGCCGAAGTGTGCCAGCAGATGAACGGCAAAACCTACCCGGTTGACGACAAGATGCTGAACTACACCCTGGTGCAGCCGGTGGGCGTCTGCGCGCTGGTGTCGCCGTGGAACGTGCCGTTTATGACCGCCACCTGGAAGGTCGCCCCCTGCCTGGCGCTGGGGAATACCGCCGTGCTGAAGATGTCTGAACTCTCGCCGCTGACCGCCGACCGTCTGGGCGAACTGGCGCTGGAGGCGGGTATTCCGGCGGGCGTGCTGAACGTGGTGCAGGGCTATGGCGCCACGGCAGGCGATGCGCTGGTGCGCCATCACGACGTGCGGGCCGTCTCCTTCACCGGCGGCACCGCCACCGGGCGCAATATCATGAAAAACGCCGGGCTGAAGAAATACTCCATGGAGCTGGGCGGCAAATCCCCGGTGCTGATTTTTGAAGATGCCGACATTGAGCGCGCGCTGGACGCCGCCCTGTTCACCATCTTCTCCATCAACGGCGAGCGCTGCACCGCGGGCTCGCGCATTTTCATCCAGCAGAGCATCTACCCGGAATTCGTCAAACGCTTCGCCGAGCGCGCCAACCGCCTGCGCGTGGGCGATCCGACCGATCCGAACACCCAGATTGGCGCACTGATTAGCCAACAGCACTGGGAGAAAGTCTCCGGCTATATCCGCCTGGGCATTGAGGAGGGCGCGACCCTGCTGGCGGGCGGCCCGGACAAACCGGCCGACCTGCCTGCGCACCTGAAAGGCGGTAACTTCCTGCGCCCGACGGTGCTGGCGGATGTCGACAACCGCATGCGCGTGGCGCAGGAGGAGATCTTCGGCCCGGTAGCATGCCTGCTGCCGTTCAAGGATGAAGCGGAAGGGCTACGCCTGGCCAACGACGTGGAGTACGGCCTGGCGTCGTACATCTGGACCCAGGACGTCAGCAAAGTGCTGCGTCTGGCGCGCAATATCGAAGCGGGCATGGTGTTCGTGAATACCCAGAACGTGCGCGATCTGCGCCAGCCGTTTGGCGGCGTGAAGGCCTCCGGCACCGGGCGCGAAGGCGGCGAGTACAGCTTTGAGGTGTTCGCGGAGATGAAGAACGTCTGCATCTCCATGGGCGACCATCCGATTCCAAAATGGGGGATCTAAAATGGGAAAGTTAGCGTTAGCGGCAAAAATCACGCACGTACCGTCAATGTATCTCTCTGAGCTGCCGGGTAAAAACCACGGCTGCCGTCAGGGGGCCATTGACGGGCACAAAGAGATCGGCAAGCGCTGCCGCGAGCTGGGCGTCGATACCATCATCGTCTTCGACACCCACTGGCTGGTGAACAGCGCCTATCACATCAACTGTGCGGACCATTTTTCAGGCATCTACACCAGTAACGAGCTGCCGCACTTTATCCGCGACATGACCTACGACTACGACGGCAACCCGGAGCTCGGGCAGCTGATCGCCGACGAGGCGGTCAAGCTTGGCGTGCGCGCCAAAGCGCACAACATCCCGAGCCTGAAGCTGGAATACGGCACGCTGGTGCCGATGCGCTACATGAACGCGGATAAGCACTTCAAAGTGGTCTCCATCTCGGCGTTCTGCACGGTTCACGACTTCGCCGACAGCCGCAGGCTGGGCGAGGCCATCGTCAGCGCCATCGAAAAGTATGACGGCACCGTGGCGGTGCTCGCCAGCGGCTCACTGTCGCACCGCTTTATCGACGACCAGCGTGCGGAAGAAGGGATGAACAGCTACACCCGCGAGTTCGACCGCCAGATGGACGAACGGGTGGTGAAGCTATGGCGCGAAGGCCAGTTCAAAGAGTTCTGCAGCATGCTGCCGGAGTACGCCGATTACTGCTACGGCGAGGGCAACATGCACGACACGGTGATGCTGCTGGGTATGCTCGGCTGGGACAAATACGACGGCAAGGTTGAATTCCTCACCGAGCTGTTCGCCAGCTCCGGTACCGGCCAGGTTAACGCCGTTTTCCCGCTGCCCGCGTAAGGAGCCACCATGCCGCATTTTATCGCTGAATGTACCGACAACATCCGCGAGCAGGCCGACCTGCCGGGGCTGTTCGCCAAAGTGAACGAGGCGCTGGCCGCCACCGGTATTTTCCCCATCGGCGGTATCCGCAGCCGTGCCCACTGGCTGGATACCTGGCAGATGGCGGACGGCAAGCAGGATTACGCCTTTGTGCATATGACGCTGAAGATTGGCTCCGGACGCAGCCTGGAGAGCCGCGAGGCCGTGGGGGAGATGCTGTTTGCGCTGATCAAAGCGCATTTTGCCGACCTCATGGCGAGCCGCTATCTGGCGCTGTCGTTTGAGCTCGACGAACTGCACCCGACGCTCAATTACAAGCAAAACAACGTGCACGCGTTGTTTACGTAATACCGTCCCCTCTCCCTTTGGGAGAGGGTTAGGGTGAGGGGAAATCTCTGCGGCCCGATGCCCTCACCCCGTCCCTTTCCCACTGGGAGAGGGAGAAAACAAACATAAAACAGGATATCGCCATGCTCGACAAACACACCCATACCCTGATCGCCCACCGCCTGCATCAGGCGGAGCAGTCCCGGGAGCAGATCCGCGCGATCTCGCTGGAGTACCCGGAGATCACGATTGAAGACGCCTACGCCGTACAGCGCGAATGGGTGAACCTGAAAATCGCCGAAGGCCGCGTGCTGAAAGGCCACAAGATCGGCCTCACCTCAAAAGCGATGCAGGCCAGCTCGCAGATCAGCGAGCCGGACTACGGTGCGCTGCTGGACGATATGTTCTTCCACGACGGCAGCGACATCCCCGTCGATCGCTTTATCGTCCCGCGCATTGAGGTGGAGCTGGCCTTCGTGCTGGCAAAACCGCTGCGCGGACCGAACTGCACGATCTTCGACGTCTACAACGCCACAGATTACGTCATCCCCGCGCTGGAACTGATCGACGCCCGCTGCCACAACGTTGACCCGGAAACCCAGCGCCCGCGCAAGGTGTTCGACACCATCTCCGATAACGCCGCCAACGCGGGCGTGATCCTCGGCGGCCGTCCGATTAAGCCCGACGAGCTGGATCTGCGCTGGATCTCCGCCCTGCTCTATCGCAACGGCGTGATCGAAGAGACCGGCGTTGCCGCGGGCGTGCTCAACCACCCGGCTAACGGTGTGGCGTGGCTGGCCAACAAACTTGCCCCCTACGACGTTCAGCTTGAGCCTGGCCAGATCATTCTCGGTGGTTCGTTTACCCGTCCGGTCGCGGCCAGCAAAGGCGATACCTTCCACGTGGACTACGGCAACATGGGCTCCATCAGCTGCCGCTTTGTCTAGGAGATAACCATGCAAAACGCATTCAAAACGGCGCTGAAAGCCGGAAAGCCGCAGATTGGTTTATGGCTGGGGCTGACCAGCAGCTACAGCGCCGAACTGCTGTCGGGGGCTGGTTTCGACTGGCTGCTGATCGACGCCGAACACCGTGCAGACCGTCTTAACCCAGCTGCAGGCCATCGCCCCTTATCCGAGCCAGCCGGTCGTCCGCCCGTCGTGGAACGATCCGGTGCAGATCAAACAGCTGCTGGATGTGGGCGCGCAAACCCTGCTGGTACCGATGATACAAAACGCCGAAGAAGCCCGTCTGGCGGTCCGTTCCACGCGCTATCCGCCTGCGGGTATTCGCGGCGTGGGCAGCGCCCTGGCGCGGGCCTCGCGCTGGAACCGCATCCCGGACTACCTGCACCAGGCCAACGACGCCATGTGCGTGCTGGTGCAAATCGAAACCCGCGAGGCGCTAAAAAACCTGCCGCAGATCCTGGATGTGGACGGCGTCGACGGGGTGTTTATCGGCCCGGCGGATCTGAGCGCCGACATGGGCTTTGCCGGTAATCCTCAGCACCCGGAAGTGCAGGCGGCCATTGAACAGGCGATCGCGCAGATCCTGAGCGCCGGCAAAGCGCCCGGCATCCTGATGGCCAACGAGCAGCTGGCAAAACGCTATCTCGAACTCGGTGCGTTGTTTGTCGCCGTCGGCGTCGACACCACCCTGCTCGCCCGCAGCGCCGAAGCGCTGGCGGCACGTTTTATCGATCACCCGGTTACGTCAGTTAATAACAATAAATCCGTCTACTAAACGTAAGATCTGGAGCGCACCATGACGACCTCTACCCTGCAAGATAATAAAGCTGTTGAACATCGCGTTATAAATAAGCTGTTCCGTCGTTTGATCGTGTTTCTCTTTATCCTGTTTGTCTTCTCGTTTCTCGATCGCATCAACATTGGCTTTGCCGGGCTGACGATGGGCAAAGATCTGGGCCTCACCTCCACGATGTTTGGCCTGGCCGCGACGCTCTTTTACGTCACCTACGTGCTGTGCGGGATCCCGAGCAACATCATGCTGGCGAAGATCGGCGCCCGGCGCTGGATCGCCGGGATCATGGTGGTGTGGGGGATCGCGTCCACCTGCACCATGTTCGCCACCAGCCCGGAAACGCTCTATGTGCTGCGCATGCTGGTGGGCATTGCCGAGGCTGGCTTCCTGCCGGGGATTTTGGTCTATCTCACCTGGTGGTTCCCGGCCTATCACCGCGCCCGCGCCAACGCACTGTTTATGATTGCCATGCCGGTAACCATGATGCTCGGCTCTATTCTTTCCGGCTACATCCTGGCGATGGACGGGCTGTGGAATCTGAAAGGCTGGCAGTGGCTGTTCCTGCTGGAAGGGTTGCCGTCGGTGGTGCTCGGCGTGGTGACCTGGTTCTACCTTAACGACACCCCGGATCAGGCCAGCTGGCTGGATGATGAAGAAAAGCAAACGCTGAAAACCATGATCGCCCGTGAGCAAGAGCTGGCGGTGGCGCATGCCGCCACGCCGCGTTCAACGCTGCGTGAAGTCCTGACCCCGGCGGTACTGCTCTATACGCTGGCCTATTTCTGTCTGACGAACACGCTGAGTGCGATCAATATCTGGACGCCGCAGATCCTGCAAAGCTTCAACACCGGCAGCAGCAACATTGTGATCGGCCTGCTGGCGGCGATCCCGCAGTTTTGCACCATCCTCGGCATGATCTGGTGGAGCCGTCGCTCCGACAGGCTGAAAGAGCGAAAAAAGCACACCATCCTGCCGTATCTCTTCGCGGCGGCGGGATGGATGCTGGCCTCGGCCACCGATCACAGCCTGATCCAGCTGCTTGGCATCATCATGGCCTCAACCGGATCGTTTACCGCCATGGCGATATTCTGGACCACGCCGGATCAGGTTATTAGCCTGCAGTCCCGTGCGGTGGCGCTGGCGGTGATCAACGCTATCGGCAACGTCGGATCCGCCGTCAGCCCGCTGCTGATCGGCATTCTGCGTGATGCTACCGGCAGCTTCAGCTCCGGGCTGTGGTTCGTCGCCGGGCTGCTGGTGGTGGGCGCGCTGGTGCTGACGCGGATCCCAATGACCCGCCAGGAGAGCCTCGGGCGCGATCCGGGGATGGCGGCACAGAAGATCCACTGAGGAGGAGCTATGTGCCAGAGCCCCGTCGCCAATATCGATATCAGCAAAGAGTACGACGAAAGTCTGGGCACCGACGATGTGCACTATCAGTCGTTCGCCCGCATGGCGGCCTTTTTTGGCCGCGACATGCAGGCGCATCGTCACGACCAGTATTTTCAGATGCACTTTCTTGATACCGGGCAGATAGAACTCCAGCTCGACGATCATCGCTACTCGGTGCAGGCTCCGCTGTTCGTCATTACCCCGCCGTCGGTGCCGCACGCGTTTATCACCGAATCCGACAGCGATGGCCACGTTCTGACGGTACGCGAGGATCTCATCTGGCCGCTGCTGGAGGTGCTCTACCCCGGCACGCGAGAAGCGTTTGGCCTGCCGGGGATCTGCCTGTCGCTGGCCGATAAGCCCGAGGAGCTGGCGGCGCTCAGGCACTACTGGCTGCTGATTGCCAGGGAATCCACCGGGCAACTTCCTGGGCGCGAGCATACCCTGGTGCTGCTCGCGCAGGCGGTCTTTACCCTGCTGCTGCGTAACGCCAGGCTCGACGACCACGCTTCAGGCGGCATGCGCGGTGAGTTAAAACTGTTCCAGCGCTTTACCCAGTTGATTGACACCCACTATCACCAGCACTGGACGGTGCCGGACTACGCCTGTGAACTCCACCTGACCGAATCCCGCCTGACCGATATCTGCCGCCGCTTCGCCAACCGTCCGCCGAAGCGGCTGATCTTCGACCGCCAGCTGCGCGAAGCCAGACGGCTGTTGCTCTTTTCCGACAGTACGGTCAGCGAGATTGCGTGGCAGTTGGGCTTTAAGGATCCGGCCTATTTTGCCCGCTTTTTCAATCGCCTGACGGGTTGCTCGCCCAGCGCGTATCGGGCGCAGAAAGTACCGGTTTCCCCTGTTGCCCTCACCTCTGCCCTCTCCCAACGGGCTGAGGGATCTCCATAAATAATGCCTGCACAGACGGCCCCCTCTCCCTTTGGGAGAGGGCTGGGGTGAGGGGGAACATACGGCTGTGGAGGTCATTCCGTTCACTTTATGTTCCTTGCTACTCTGTAACAACATGACCCGTGAACGTGCCAGGGTGGCTCAGTCGCCACCACCCTGGCGACCCGGGCTCCCGGCGGTAAATCGCCGCTTCGCGGTGCCTTCGGCTTATTCCTTCCGGCTTATCGGGGACGGGCGGATGTAACGTCCCTGTAAGGCCGCCCTCTCGGCGCATCCCTGCGCCTCGCCCCGGCCTGCAGGAAACGCCTCAGCGATTTACAGCCGGACCAGGGCGTCGCTGTAAGTCATTCATTTTCCTGAAACAACGTTCATCGCTTTCGGTAAACATTACTGGGGATCCCTCTCCCGTTGGGAGAGGGTTAGGGTGAGGGAAATCACACTCTGCGATCTCTCGCGAAAAGTACCTGCCGTTGTCCCAATCGTCCCTTCACGTTCCGCCCCTCTCACGCTTCAATTAAACAACAAAAACAAAACATAAATTTAACAAACCAATTCCGATACGAGGTCCCTATGAAGCCTGAAGAGTTCCGCGCTGATACCAAACGCCCGTTAACCGGCGAAGAGTATTTAAAAAGCCTGCAGGATGGCCGCGAGATTTATATCTACGGCGAGCGCGTTAAAGACGTCACCACCCATCCGGCGTTTCGCAATGCGGCGGCCTCCATCGCGCAGATGTACGACGCGCTGCACAAACCGGACATGCAGGATACGCTGTGCTGGGGCACCGACACCGGCAGCGGCGGTTACACCCATAAGTTCTTCCGCGTGGCGAAAAGCGCCGACGACCTGCGTCAGCAGCGAGACGCCATCGCCGAGTGGTCTCGCCTGAGCTACGGCTGGATGGGCCGCACGCCGGACTACAAAGCCGCGTTCGGCTGCGCGCTCGGCGCAAACCCGGCCTTCTACGGCCAGTTTGAGCAAAATGCCCGTAACTGGTATACCCGCATTCAGGAAACCGGCCTGTACTTTAACCACGCTATCGTCAACCCGCCTATCGACCGCCACAAACCGGCGGACGAGGTGAAAGACGTCTATATCAAGCTGGAAAAAGAGACCGACGCCGGGATCATCGTCAGCGGTGCCAAAGTAGTTGCCACCAACTCGGCGCTGACCCACTACAACATGATCGGCTTTGGCTCCGCGCAGGTGATGGGCGAAAACCCGGACTTTGCGCTGATGTTCGTCGCGCCAATGGACGCCGAAGGGGTGAAGCTGATCTCCCGCGCCTCCTACGAGATGGTGGCTGGCGCTACCGGCTCGCCGTACGACTACCCGCTCTCCAGCCGTTTTGATGAGAACGACGCGATCCTGGTGATGGATAATGTACTGATCCCATGGGAAAACGTGCTGATCTACCGCGATTTCGACCGCTGCCGTCGCTGGACTATGGAAGGCGGTTTTGCCCGCATGTACCCGCTGCAGGCCTGCGTGCGTCTGGCGGTGAAGCTCGACTTCATCACCGCCCTGCTGAAAAAATCGCTGGAGTGTACCGGCACCCTGGAGTTCCGCGGCGTGCAGGCAGATCTCGGCGAAGTGGTCGCCTGGCGCAATATGTTCTGGGCGCTGAGCGACTCCATGTGTTCCGAAGCCACGCCGTGGGTGAACGGTGCGTACCTGCCGGATCACGCGGCGCTGCAAACCTATCGCGTGATGGCGCCAATGGCCTACGCGAAGATTAAAAACATCATCGAACGCAACGTCACCAGCGGGCTGATCTACCTGCCATCCAGCGCACGGGATCTGAACAACCCGCAGATCGATCAGTATCTGGCGAAGTACGTGCGCGGCTCCAACGGCATGGATCACGTCGAACGCATCAAGATTTTGAAGCTGATGTGGGATGCCATCGGCAGCGAATTTGGCGGCCGTCACGAGCTGTATGAGATCAATTACTCCGGCAGCCAGGACGAAATTCGCCTGCAGTGTCTGCGCCAGGCGCAAAGCTCCGGCAACATGGACAAAATGATGGCGATGGTCGACCGCTGCATGTCTGAGTACGACCAACACGGCTGGACGGTGCCACACCTGCACAACAACAGCGATATCAACATGCTGGACAAGCTGCTGAAATAACGCAGCGGGAGGTTTCAATGCATTCAGATGAACAACGCCTGCGTTTTCGCGACGCCATGGCCAGCCTGTCGGCCGCGGTGAATGTCATCACCACGGCGGGCGATGCCGGACGCTGCGGGATCACCGCCACTGCCGTCTGCTCGGTAACGGATTCCCCGCCGTCGGTCATGGTCTGTATCAACGCCAACAGCGCCATGAACCCGGTGTTTCAGGGCAACGGCAAACTGTGCGTGAACGTGCTCAACCACGAGCAGGAGATCATGGCTCGCCACTTCGCCGGTATGACCGGGATGGCCATGGAGGAGCGCTTTACCCTCTCCTGCTGGCAGAAAGGTCCTCTGGCGCAACCGGTGCTGAAAGGGGCGCTGGCAAGCCTGGAAGGCGAGATAAGTCAGGTGCAAACCATCGGCACGCATCTGGTTTATCTTGTTGAAATTAAAAATATCATCCTCAGTGAAGAGGGCCACGGCCTGATCTATTTCAAACGTCGTTTCCACCCGGTAATGATGGAGCCGGAAGCAGCCGTGTGATCCCCTCTCGCGCTGGCCCTCCTGAGGCCAGCGCGCCTTTCTGCAAAAATTCCTAAGGTTTCCGCTAAATCACGCCGTTATATAGCCATAAGAGAAATTTTCTGTGCCTGAATACTGACACGCTGTGTCAGTGCTACCCGCATCATTCAGCGCATACCCTAATATACAGGAAGACCTTATGGCTAAAACGACGCGGAGCCGCTCGGCTGAACGTCTGGTCGATATTCTCCTTGAGCTACATTTAAACGGTGTGATAAACCGCAGTGCGCTGATGGAGAAATTTAATATTACCGAGCGTACCGTCTACCGGGATTTAAATGCGCTCTCCCCGATTGTGGAACATACCGGAAACGGGCTATATCGACTGATCCATTCCGCTCAATCGCCCGGCGGAAAAGGATTACACCATACCCTTGCTAACTTCCTGAATGCTGATAGCTTTTTCCCCGAAAGAAACGCGGAGTTTTGGGAGAAACTCGAAAACCGCGTTGACGAAAATCATATTCTTATTCTCGCCAACGAGGCGGAGCACACGGCGGAACGTGATATTCGTCGCCATTTATCCAACATTGAAAAATCGATTAAAAACTGTAATGTTTGCCAGATCGTTTATAAAGGCAAAACCCGGCTGATTAACCCCTATAAACTCATTAACAAAAAAAATATATGGTATTTACAAGCTACCGAAAATAGCCGGTTAAAATCCTTCTCATTGAGTCAGATTCGCTGGCTTGATATTCAGAAACGCACCTTTACGCCGGACGAAAATGTGATCGGGCTGTTGGAAAAAAACCTCGATCCGTGGGTATCGGAAGATACTTTCGAGGTGAAAATATTTATTAAGGATAATATTTCACACTACTTCCTGCGCCGCGATCTCCTCCCGGCACAAGAGCTGCTGGAGGAGCAACACGACGGCGTGACGCTGCGCTGTCAGGCAGCACATGAAAACCAGATCCTGCCGCTGCTGTTCTACTGGTTACCCAACATTCAGATCCTGGAGCCAGCCTGGCTTAAGGAAAAGCTGGTTAAAACGCTGGAAGGCTACCTGGCGGGGAGCGCAGCCACGGTAACCGGGTGATCTGTATCACATTATTTCTCCCGCTGGCGGCGAGCCTGAACCACTCGCCGCCCCCTTTGACCGCTCACCAGGCACTTTCAACCACTCACCCATTTTCTCCCCTTTACGCGCGCAAGCTTCTGGCACGATCGCTCCAGCATTACTCAATACCTCCTCACAACGAACCCTGACCCTTTTTTCTTTACATAAAAAACCAGGTCTTACTATGGATACTAAAAAACTACTGAAGCACGTGCCCTGGGCCTTACTCGGGATCCTCGGCGCTTTCTGTCTGGCGGTTGTCGCATTACGCCGGGGCGAACACGTAAGCGCCCTGTGGATCGTGGTCGCGTCGGTTTCCGTCTACCTTGTGGCTTATCGCTACTACAGCTTATACATCGCGCAGAAGGTCATGAAACTCGACCCGACGCGTGCCACCCCGGCGGTCATTAACAATGACGGCCTGAACTACGTGCCAACCAACCGCTATGTGCTGTTTGGTCACCACTTTGCCGCCATTGCAGGCGCTGGCCCGCTGGTCGGCCCGGTACTGGCCGCGCAGATGGGCTACCTGCCGGGTACCCTGTGGCTGCTCGCTGGTGTAGTGCTGGCGGGTGCGGTGCAGGACTTTATGGTGCTGTTTATCTCCTCGCGCCGTAACGGTTCGTCGCTGGGTGAGATGATCAAAGAAGAGATGGGCCGCGTGCCGGGTACCATCGCCCTCTTCGGCTGCTTCCTGATTATGATCATCATCCTCGCGGTGCTGGCATTAATCGTGGTGAAAGCGCTGGCTGAAAGTCCGTGGGGCGTCTTTACCGTCTGCTCTACCGTGCCGATTGCGCTGTTCATGGGGATCTACATGCGCTTCCTGCGCCCTGGCCGCGTCGGCGAGGTGTCGGTCATTGGTATCGTGCTGCTGGTTGCCTCAATCTACTTCGGCGGTGTGATTGCGCACGACCCGTACTGGGGTCCGGCGCTGACCTTCAAAGACACCACCATCACCTTTGCCCTGATTGGTTACGCGTTTATCTCTGCCCTTCTGCCGGTATGGCTGATTCTGGCTCCGCGTGACTATCTGGCGACCTTCCTGAAAATCGGCGTCATCGTCGGGCTGGCGATCGGTATTGTGATCATCAACCCTGAACTGAAAATGCCGGCGGTGACCCAGTACATTGACGGTACCGGTCCGCTGTGGAAAGGCGCCCTGTTCCCGTTCCTGTTTATCACCATCGCCTGTGGTGCCGTTTCTGGCTTCCACGCGCTGATCTCCTCCGGCACCACGCCGAAGCTGATGGCCAACGAAACCGACGCGCGTTTCATCGGTTACGGTGCCATGCTGATGGAATCCTTCGTGGCGATCATGGCGCTGGTGGCTGCGTCTATCATCGAACCGGGTCTTTACTTCGCGATGAACACCCCGCCGGCAGGCCTGGGCATCACCATGCCAAATCTGCATGAGATGGGCGGTGACAACGCGGCGCTGATTATGGCGCAGTTGAAGGACGCCAGCGCCCACGCGGCGGCGACCGTCAGCTCCTGGGGCTTTGTGATTTCGCCTGAGCAGATCATGCAGACCGCGAAAGACATCGGCGAACCGTCCGTGCTGAACCGCGCCGGTGGCGCACCGACGCTGGCGGTAGGTATTGCACACGTGTTCCACAAAGTGCTGCCATGGGCGGACATGGGCTTCTGGTACCACTTCGGTATTCTGTTCGAAGCGCTGTTCATCCTCACCGCGCTGGACGCCGGTACCCGTGCAGGCCGCTTTATGCTGCAGGATCTGCTGGGTAACTTCGTGCCGTTCCTGAAGAAAACCGACTCTCTGGTGGCGGGCGTGCTGGGTACCGCGGGCTGCGTTGGCCTGTGGGGTTACCTGCTGTACCAGGGCGTTGTTGACCCACTCGGCGGCGTGAAGAGCCTGTGGCCGCTGTTCGGTATCTCTAACCAGATGCTGGCCGCCGTTGCCCTGGTGCTCGGCACCGTGGTACTGGTGAAGATGAAACGCACCAAATACATCTGGGTCACCATGGTGCCTGCGCTGTGGCTGCTGCTCTGCACCACCTGGGCGCTGGGTCTGAAACTGTTCAGCAGCAACCCGCAGCTGGAAGGCTTCTTCTACATGGCTAACCAGTACAAAGCGAAAATTGCCGCCGGTGGCGCGGATCTCACCGCCCAGCAGATTGCCAACATGAACCATATCGTGGTGAACAACTACACCAACGCGGGTCTGAGCATTCTGTTCCTGGTGGTGGTTTACAGCATTATCTTCTACGGCATCAAAACCTGGATGAAAGTGCGTAACGCTGAAGGTCGTACGGACAAAGAGACCCCGTACGTGCCGGTACCGGAAGGCGGCGTGAAGACCTCTTCGCACCATTAATCTACTAATACCCCTCACCCCAGCCCTCTCCCCATAGGGGAGAGGGTGTAAAAGTTCCCTCTCCCCTATGGGGAGAGGGTTAGGGTGAGGGGCTTTTCCTGTCTGGAATCCACAATGTTTGGTAACTTAGGCGAAGC
Organism: Enterobacter cloacae subsp. cloacae ATCC 13047; assembly: GCF_000025565.1. NCBI lineage: Bacteria > Pseudomonadati > Pseudomonadota > Gammaproteobacteria > Enterobacterales > Enterobacteriaceae > Enterobacter > Enterobacter cloacae. Next base: position 739,681 of record NC_014121.1, on the reverse strand, counting down.
AAAAAAATACCTCGGTCAGGCAGCGAAAATGCTGATTGGCATTCCGGACTATGACAACTACGTTGAGCATATGAAAACCAACCACCCGGATAAGCCCTACATGACCTACACTGAATTCTTCCGCGAGCGTCAGGAAGCGCGCTACGGCGGAAGTGGAGAAGGCGGCGTCCGCTGCTGCTAAAGGAGAGACCATGACCCCGATTGCCGTCACCCTGTTGACCGGTTTCCTCGGCGCCGGTAAAACCACCCTGCTGCGCCACATTCTCAACGCACAGCACGGTTTCAAAATCGCCGTGATCGAAAACGAGTTCGGCGAAGTCTCCGTTGACGACCAGCTGATTGGCGATCGCGCCACGCAGATCAAAACCCTGACCAACGGCTGCATCTGCTGTACCCGCTCTAACGAACTGGAAGATGCCCTGCTGGACCTGCTCGACAGCCGCGATCGTGGGGACATCCACTTTGACCGCCTGGTGATTGAATGCACCGGCATGGCCGACCCCGGCCCGATTATTCAGACCTTTTTCTCGCATGACATCCTTTGCCAGCGCTACCTGCTGGACGGCGTGATTGCCCTGGTCGACGCGGTTCACGCCGACGATCAGATGAACCAGTTCACCATCGCCCAGTCTCAGGTGGGCTACGCCGACCGCATCCTGCTGACCAAAACCGACGTGGCGGGCGAGAGCGTTAAACTGCGCGAGCGCCTCGCACGCATCAACGCCCGCGCGCCGGTATACACCGTGACGCACGGCGATATCGACCTGTCTCAGCTGTTCAACACCAACGGTTTTATGTTGGAAGAGCATGTCACCTCAAAACCGCGTTTTCACTTTATGGCGGATAAGCAGAACGACGTAGCGTCGATTGTGTTGGAGCTGGATTACCCGGTAGACATCAGCGAGGTCTCCCGCGTGATGGAGAACCTGCTGCTGTCCTTTGCCGATAAACTGCTGCGCTACAAAGGCATGCTGTGGATCGACGGCGAACCAAACCGCCTGCTGTTCCAAGGCGTACAGCGGCTGTACAGCGCGGACTGGGACAGACCCTGGGGCGACGAGCCGCCGCGCAGCGTGATGGTGTTTATTGGCATCCAGCTGCCGGAAGAGGAAATTCGGGCGGCGTTTGCGGGGCTGAAGAGATAACCGCCCAGCATCCCCTCTCCCTTTGGGCTGAGGGATCCCCAGTAATATGGTCATGCCACCATGACCATATTACTGTACTCTTTTCCCAGCTTTTTCATCTCGTTAACTATATTCAGCCGTCTCACTTTCCCGGGCTCATGCCGGATGACTTCTTCTGCCAGACTCAGGTATGACAGAACCCGTCTGTGCCTGATGCTACTTGCCTGATAGTGCCAGTGTAAACACTGCCTTTCTGCCCTGTAACCTGCCAGCCACATCACCAGGCTTGCCATTGCCGCGACCATATTCAGCACTTCCAGTCGCCCTTTTCCCTGACTCCGGCTCAGCCTCAGACCGAACCAGAAGCGTGGACTTTTGTCGTCCCGGAAGTTTTGTTCTATCTGCATTCTGCGGCTGTACAGGGCCATTATCTGGTGCGGCTCCAGTCCCTCTGCATTACTGAACAGCAGCCAGGGCTCCCGCGCGCTACTGCGGTGTTCCCGCTGTGTTTTCGGCATCCCCCCTTTTCCCTGACGCCCTGCGTCAGGGCGCTTATGCAGATAGAACCGGCCGTAACAGGGCGTTCGTGGTTTACGGGACAGGACACCGTAACCCACGCAGACCGGTTGTCCGGTAGCCTCAAGCTCACTGATTTTCATCCACTTTTTATCTCCGTCCAGCCGGAAGCTGATGCAGCCCCTGACCCTGCCGGTGAAGCTCCAGCCCAGCTGGCTGACATGCCGGAACCAGTCTGTCCGGAAGCCTGCATCTGTAATGATGGTGACGGCTTTATCTTTCGGGATGGCATCATGCAGGCGGTCAAGGAAGCGGCACTGTACACCACTGTTCTGCGCCAGCTCTGCGGGGACAACCTCACTCATAAGCGGCAGTGAGCGACCATTACAGACCAGGCTTGCCCGCAGAAGATACCAGTTCCTGTCATGCCAGCCTGTCCAGTCGACAGCAATCACACAGAAGGGCATCAGGGAGGTGATGGTATGTGTGAGCAGGTGCTGAATACGGGGAATATCCCGGTGAAGGGCGGTATTACCCAGGGCACGGTCAACACGTTTAATTTTATTTTTGACGTGCGCTCTGCCGGGAAGAGTGCGACCAAGGCTGGTCAGGGTCAGATCCGCACCGTGCGTGAGGGCAACGGCCATGGAAACAAGGACATTAATCCGGAAGCTGTGAACGTCCGGTAAAGACGCGGAGAAAAATTTCTGGCAGACTGTCTGTAAAGGCACGATGAGGTCTCTTCTGATTTGTTAGCGCAACCAGTAGATCACACTTCATCGTGCTTTTCATTTTTCTGGGGAACCCTCAGCCCACAGGGAGAGGGTTAGGGTGAGGGGTAAACCTTATTTCACCGCCTCCGGCAGCGTCACAATCCACAACTCACTGTCAGACGCCGGTTTCTCCAGCGGCTTCACGCTAAGGGTCGTCTCAACCGGCTTATCATCCAGCGTCAGCTTTCCTTCCGCGTTCACCCGATAATCCTTGAGCTTCTTGCCCTCGACCGGATGTTGCATCGCCACCTTCACGCCAAAATCGTTATCGTTCGCCACCGCCAGCGTTTTGCTGTCGATCAGCGCCAGCCCTTCAGCCTTTTCCTGCTGCCAGCCCAGGGCGCGCAGATCAACAACCTGCGTTTTCTGCGCAAGGGTAATGCCGCGCTGTGCCAGGGTTTTCTCATCATCAAACTCCGGATACTCGCCCGGCTTGTCGAAACCTGACAGGTCGCTCGCCTTACTGAGATCGACCTTGTAAATCAGGTTACGCATTCCGTCGTTTTTATCACTTCCCTGTTCGATCAGCAGGATGTGCTGGTTATCGAGCGCCACGATGTCGCCGATTTTAGCGTCGCTGTTTTTGCTGTAAGCCGCGCTGTCGATGGGATAACCGTACATCGCGGTTTTTCCGCTTGCCGGGTCAAAGCTCACCAGACGCGTAAACAGCGCCTTTTTCTTGCTCTTACCGTCGATATCCAGCGTACTTTGCACGGCGGCAATAATACGCCCGTCCGGCATACGGGTGAGGCCTTCAAAGCCGCGGTTCGCCTGACGCCATTTGAGGATATTTGGCAAACCGCCCGCAATTGCTTTTTCCCCTTCCGCCGCCTGCGGACCGTGGATCGCCAGGATTTTCCCTTTACTGTCGATGTTAATCAGGAACGGGCCATACTCATCGCACAGCCAGTAACCGCCTTTACCGTCCGGGGTGATCCCTTCCGTATCCAGCCCGCGATTATCCCCCTTCAGCCTCTTTAACGTGTCGCTGAAGGCCACTTCATTGGTGGATCCAATCACGTCGCTTTCCAGCGGCAGACCGTTGATCGCGCCTTTATCGTCATGCAGAGGACGGGCATCAATGGCCTCCGCTTTGCCGTTTTGTACACGAATCGTCATCAGCAGCGGCGCGAAATCTGGCGTAACGAAAATTTTGGCTTCGTTTTTACCCACTTTCGGTGAATCCGCGTTCGGACCGCGATCGGTAATGGTGGCGAAGGTCAGGGCATCGCCCTGTTTCCCGGTGAACAGCAGGCCAGAACCTATCCCAACCGGAAGGCCGTTCGGGAATGCACTGGCAAATGCGCCGGTGTAGTTCACGTGTGTGCCTTCTGGAAAACTGACGACATAGCGCTCAGCCGTAGGCTGCGCCGCGAGGGCAGAGAAAGAGAGAACACAACCGATTAGCACAGGAATAATTTTTCTTTTCATATTGTTAGCATCCATAAAGTGAAGCTCACACCGTAAAGAAGAAACGTGTCAGGAAAATGACATCGAATGGCAACATTGCGCGGGCCGGAGCGCCAAAGAAATGTAAAGCTCTGTTGTTATCTGTAACAACAGAAACATTTCTGGAAATTATTAGAAACCCAATTAATTCGCTGCGAACCACTCTTTCTGCTCTCGTTCAGATTATGTTTAGCTAAAAAAATAAACACTTTCTAAACGCCAAATCATTACCCGTTGACGACCTCGCAACCCAACACTCTCGCAACACCACCAAATTAAAAAATTAACAAAAACAGCATAAAACGGCGACTTTCATCACATTTGCAGTCATTAACATCGCTTGTTAAGGTGCGCCCAGATTAAATTGATGACGAGGCATATGAGATGAAAAAACTGAATATCCTTCTGCTGACTGCGTTGACTGCTGTATCGGGTTCTGCACTGGCTCTGGGTGGCAGCGTTGAGCAGGGTAAAAACTTTACCAACCTCAACCTGGAGATGGGTAAATCCTCATCCGGCCTGTATGTGGAAAGCAACTGGCTGAAAAACACCGATGACGGTACGCAGACCGGCGGTGTGGGTGCAGGTTATAACCTGGGTCTTGGCCCGGTCATGCTGAACGCGGGTGCAAAAGCTATCTATATCGGCCCGAAAAAAGGCGATAACGGCGTGGCGTTCCCGATCGGTGGCGGCGTAAACGTTGCCCTGACCGACAGCATTCATCTGTATGGTGAAGGCTACGTGGCACCAGAAGGGATGAACAACAGCGTGAAAAACTACGTTGAAGCCAACGGCGGCGTAAGCTGGACGCCAGTTACACCTGTGACCCTGAAAGTGGGTTACCGCCACGTGAGCGTGGATGGTAAAGACGGTCGTCCAGGCCACACCCTGATTGACGGTGCGTATGTTGGCGGTGGAGTCACCTTCTGATGAAACACCGCATTACCGCGCTTTGCGTTCTGAGCCTCACGCTTCTGCTCACCGGCTGCGTCCAGTACAAATGGGTGAAACCGGGCGTCAGCGACGCTGAAATGAACAAAAAGCTCACGGAATGTGAAGCGCAGGCGCTGATCGATCTGCCCCCGGATAACGTCGTAACCGGTTCGGACTCGGAAAAAACGGATCTGAAGAACAAGAAAAAGGATATTTCCACGAGCTACACGGTTGAAGACGCCAATGAGGATCGCAGGGCGACCCTCGTAGACAGCTGCATGTTCAAAAGCGGCTGGGATAAAATTGAAGTGCAATAATCTCTAAAAAACCTGCCTACTGGCAGGTTTTTTATTGCTGCTTACTTACGCACCACCACCAGCTTCTGGTTCACAAACTCTTTGATCCCCAGATCCGACAGCTCGCGTCCGTAACCGGAGCGCTTCACGCCGCCAAACGGCAGCTCCGGTGCGGTATCGGTGAGCCAGTTGATATACACCATCCCGGTCTCAATCCGTGACGCCATTTTCTTCGCGCGTTCAATATCCTGACTGAACACCGCACCGCCCAGTCCGTAGTGGGAGTCGTTCGCCAGGGCGACCGCCTCGTCATCGTTTTTCACCACATATATCTGCGCCACCGGGCCGAAGAACTCCTCGAAGTACGCCGGGTTGTCGCGGGAGATATTCGTCAGGATCGTCGGCTCAAAGAAGCTCCCGTCGCGCTGCACCGGTTTACCACCATAGTGTAACGTCGCGCCCTTTTTCACCGCCTCGTTGACCTGTTTTGTCAGCGTTTCGAGCGCATCTTTAGACGACAGTGGCCCAAGCGTGGTGCTTTCATCCAGCGGGTCGCCAATTTTCACCTGCTTAAAGGCGTCGGTGAATTTGCTCAGGAAGGCATCAGCAATTTTCTCATGCAGGATAAAGCGCTTCGCTGCGGTACAGACCTGACCGGCGTTGTTAAGTCGCGCGTTCACGCCTGTCTTCACCGCTTTATCGAGATCCGCGTCGTCCAGCACCACGAAAACGTCGTTACCGCCCAGCTCAAGGGTGGATTTCTTGATGTGCTTCGCCGCCTGCGCGGCCACCACGCTGCCCGCTTTCTCAGAGCCGGTTAGCGCGGCCCCCTGTACGCGGTCGTCAGCAATGATGTTCGCCACCTGCTCAGACGAGATAAAGAGATTGGTCCATGCCCCTTCCGGCGCCCCTGCCTCACGCACCAGATGAGCAAAGGTTTCGGCACAGTGCGGCACGATGCTGGCATGTTTAGCCAGAACCGGGTTACCCGCCGCCAGGTTAGGTGCCAGAACACGCATCAGCTGATAATACGGGAAATTCCACGGTTCCACGGCCATCAGCACGCCGATGGGGTGATGCTCCACCCACGCTTCTCCGAGTTCAGACGGGTACTTCACCGGGGCCAGGAACTGCTTCGCGTTATCGGCATAGTAGCGGGCGATTTGCGCGCACAGCTTCACCTCGCCGCGGCTTTGTTCGATGAGCTTACCCATCTCCTGACTGGCAATTTTAGCCAGCTCCTCGGTGCGTTCGTCGATCAGGTCAGCAAGCTTATGCAGCACCGGCAGGCGCTGTTCAATGTCGCCTTTCGCCCACTGCGAATGGTAAAGGGCGTCGGCCGCTTTCAGCGCCGCTTCGATATCCGCGTCGGTATGAGAGGGATATTCTTTGATGAGCTGGTTGGTGGCAGGATTTACTGTCTGATAAGCCATATCGAATCTCCATGTTTTACCGCTTAGGGTAGTAAGGGTAGACAACATGACGGGTGATGGACGTAAAGTTGGGTATATCCGGAAGGTTCTTAGCAGGGCCAGGGCATGGTATAAAAATGTTCCTGACAGGAGCGCCTATGACCCATACCCGACAGATCCGCCAGACCTTTAACCGCCTTCCGGGCCTTGAGCTGCGCAGCACGTGGCAGAGTACCGTGGCGTATAAACGTCATTGTCACCCCCAACTTTCGATTGGCGCGATAGTGGAAGGCCAGACCTGCTGCCGGTGCAATGACACGCAGTACATCCTCCACCCCGGCGATCTCATCGTGATCCCGGCACATGTGCCGCACAGCTGCAACCCCGTTGCGGGCCAGCCCCGTAGCTATCACATGCTCTATATCGACACGGATTATCCCCTGGCAGAACAGGTCATACGCGACAGCACGTTGTTTGCTCTTTACCAGAACGTTGTTGAGAACATGTCGGCTAATTCCCTGAACATGCTGATTTCTGCCCTTCCGCGCTGCGCCAGCCGCACGGGTGAACTACGTACAACCAGCCAGCACATCCAGCAGGCGTTTCTTGCCGATTTAACCAGCCCGCCGTCACTCGACGACCTTGCCCATCGCTTCTCGCTGCGCAAGGAGACGCTGATCCGCACCTTCAGGCAGGACACTGGCCTGACGCCGGGCAGCTTTCTCAACATCTCCCGCGTGGAATACGCCAAAGCGCGGCTGCGTGCCGGGGATGATATTGCCGATGTCGGCTACCAGAGCGGATTTGCCGATCAGAGCCATTTTCATAAGACCTTTGTGATCTATACCGCCGCCACGCCGCGCCAGTACGCCACGGGCCGATCAATATCGGACAATAAATAGCGTTTGCATCGCCGTAGTCTGACCTCGGTTTTTTACACAGAGGTTGCTATGGAACTGTTATTCCCTTCCGCTTTTCTCGCTCTGGCGCTGGCGCATTTTGTCGCCCTGTTAAGCCCGGGCCCGGATTTCTTCCTGCTGGTGGGCTACGCGGCGCGCTACCGGGTCCGCGGCAGCGCCGGGCTGTGCCTCGGCATCGCCGCGGGCAACGGGTTGTATATCCTGCTGGTGATTATCGGCTGGAGCGCGCTGCGCCAGTTTACGTGGCTGTTTACCCTTATCGAGTTTTGCGGGGCGCTGTATCTGCTGTGGATCGGCTCGCATCTGGTGCGCAGCCGCCCGCAAGCACTGGCACTGAATGAAACCCACCAGCGCTTCCCTTCACTGCGTAAGCAGATCCTGCTGGGACTTGGCTCGGCGTTATTAAATCCAAAGAACGCCCTGTTCTATCTGGCGCTGATGACGGCGTTACTGGGGCCGGACGTCACGCTGCTTCAGCAGTCGACCTGCGGCGTCTGGATGGTGATGGTAGTGCTGGTGTGGGATCTGGCGTTGGTGTCGCTGATGGGGCTGCCCGCGGTGCAACAGAGGCTCAGCCGTTCGCTGTGGCTAATTGAGCGGGCGGCGGGCGCGGTGTTGATAGGTTTTGGGGTATGGGTGTTGTGGCGGTTTTTGCACTTTCCCCCCCGTCTCCCTCTATCCTTAACCCATGGAAAAAATCGCTGAACTCAAACGCGCCAAGCTGCTGGCGCTGTCGCTGCTGCTGATTGCCGTCGCGGCGTTTATCACCACCCTGTTTCTGCCGCAAACCTTCTGGGTGCGCGGCGTGAAGGCCATTGCCGAGGCGGCGATGGTTGGCGCGCTGGCGGACTGGTTTGCGGTCGTCGCGCTGTTTCGCCGGGTGCCCATTCCGTTTATCTCGCGCCATACGGCGATTATCCCGCGCAATAAAGACCGGATTGGCGATAATCTCGGCCAGTTCGTGCAGGAGAAGTTTCTCGACACCCAGTCGCTGGTGGCGCTGATCCGCCGTTATGAGCCGGCGCAGATGATTGGCACCTGGTTCAGTAAGCCCGACAATGCCCAGCGTGTCGGGCAGCATCTGATTCAGGTGATGGGTGGTTTTCTTGAGCTGACCGATGACGGGCGTATTCAGCGCCTGCTCAAACGCGCGGTGCATAAGGCCATCGACAAGGTCGATTTCACCGAAACCAGCGCAGTGATGCTGGAGAGCATGACCAAAAACAACCGCCATCAGGTACTGCTGGACGCCATCATCAACCGCCTGATCACCTTGATTCAACGCGATAGCACGCGGGAATTTATTTCAGACCAGATCGTCCACTGGCTTAAGACCGAGCATCCGCGCAAGGCGATGGTGCTGCCCACCGAGTGGCTGGGCGATCAGAGCGCGGAGATGGTGTCAAACGCGGTGAATACCCTGCTGGACGACGTTAGTCATGACCGCACCCACCAGATCCGCCAGGCGTTCGACCGCGCCACGCTGAAGCTTATCGACAACCTGAAAAACGATCCGGAGATGGCCGCAAAGGCAGAGAACATCAAGCATTACCTGAAGAACGACGACGCGTTTAACCGCTATCTGGGTGAGATGTGGGCTGACCTGCGCCAGTGGCTGAAGGCGGATATGCAACGTGAGGATTCCCGCGTGAAGCAGCGCATCGCCAACGCCGGGCAGTGGTTCGGCGAAACGCTGCTCGGTGACGACAGCCTGCGGGCATCGCTCAATGAGCATCTGGAGCAGGCGGCGCACCGCGTGGCACCGGATTTCGCGGCGTTTCTCACTCGCCATATCAGCGACACGGTAAAAAGCTGGGACGCCAAAGATATGTCCCGCCAGATCGAGCTTAATATCGGCAAAGATCTGCAGTTTATCCGCGTCAACGGCACCCTGGTGGGCGGGACAATTGGCCTGATCCTGTTTTTACTCTCGCAACTGCCCGCCGTGCTTGCGCATTACTCCGTTTTGGGTGGTGCAATGACGTAGCGCGTCGCCTCAAAGCGATTGAGGATCAAGTGCACCAGAAACACCATCGTCAGCGTCGCCACCAGAGAAAAGGTCACCGAGGTGATGCGGTAGAGATCGCTGAACACCAGGTCGCTGTCCGGGTGCATGTTCTGACCGAACATAATCCCGATGGTGGTGATGCTGGCAAACCCAACGCCGGCTCCCACCTTCTCCATCACATGCAGACGCGCACCAAACGCCAGCCCGAGGCCGATAAGCGGCATCATCAGTAGCATGTGGCTGCTGTGATCGTAGAGGATAAGCTGCACCACCAGAATATAGAGACAGCCCAGCACCACGCCAGCCACGCGCCAGATAGAGCTCATCACCGCGCCGCGATAGTGCATCGGGAACAGAATCAACACACCGGCCATCAGCGCCGAAAGCGAATCGCTTAAATCGCTTATCTGGAAGATAACAAAAATCATCGTCGCAACGGTGCCGGAGAGCAGAGACTCGTGCCGCACGCGGGCATCATCTTTCTCGATCAGCGGCGGCGGCTTGCGCGGTTCAACGTCCGGCAGGAGGTAGTTCATCAGCGCGCTCAGGCATACCGCCATCACACTCGCTTCAATGTTGGAAAACAGCAGCGTGTGCCAGTCGGTGGTGGGATAGCTCATAAAGTTGAGCATCACGCTCTGGCACACCACGCCCATCGACCCGAACAGGAACAGCGGCCCCTTACTCATAAAGCGAAAACGCATGACATACAGGGCAAAAACTACCAGCGTCATGATCACCGGCCACTGGGACAGATAGCCGATGATAATCACCATTTCGACGCAGTTTAGCGATGCGCTGAAGATAAACTGCTTCGCCACATGGCGGTTAAAGACCGGCACCAGCGACAGCAGCATGATGGGGTAGACCACATAAAACACGCCGTAGCTGGTGTTATAGAAACTTGAAATACTCAGCGCGATCATCCCGGCAAAGACGATGCGCAGGGTCTGGCGAAAGTCATTGGCCGTATAGACGATGTTGCCGTGCGGGGTAAAGACCCGCGCCAGCGTGCTAATAGACATAGTGGAGCAGGCTCACCAGGTGGATTTGCATCCCGGAGAAGAAGCGCGCAAACGGCCCTTCGCTGTTGTAGAGCTGCACGGTGGCACGAGCGCCGGTCGGGAGCGGTTTCGGCAGCGTCTCATCCAGCGCCACGTGAATGCGCATTCGCTGAGCGTCGCGCACCCAACGGTTGGAGGTTTCCGGCGCGGACAGTTCGCCGCTCACCGCCTCCTGTCCGGCAAGGATCCCCGCATCGCTGCTGGTCACGTGGGCGCGGAAAACCTGTCCCGGAAAGGCGTCAAATACCACGGCGGCATCGGTCCCCTGATGGGTATGGCGCAGACTCTTCTCACGAAAATCGGCCACAATATCGGTCTGATTATTCACCAGCGCCAGCGCCGCCGAGCCGGACGAGGCATAAAACCCGGGGCTCAACTGCAGGTTGCTGACCGTACCATCCGCCTGGGCGTAAACCTTCGTCCAGCCGAGGTTCAGCTCCGCCTCATCCAGCGCGTTACGGTATTTTTGCAGCGTCACGTTGCGGTGCTCTTCCCGCTCGCCGCGCTGGATGCGCAGGTTATGGATGTTCGCCTGAATCGAGCTCACGGACTGCTCGCTGCTCTGCCAGGTGGTACGGACCTTATCCAGATCCGCCTGCGAGACGTTCTGTAACGTGCTCAGCTTCTGGTAGCGGTCAAAGGTCACTTTGTCGTTACGCGCGGTCAGCACGGCGGTTTTCAGGCTGGCCTGGGCGGCGGCGATCTGCGCGTCCAGCTGTTCATTGGACAGGCGTGCCTGCTCAAGCGCGATTTGCGCCGCCTCCACTTTATTGCGAAACGGCGTGTCATCCAGCTCAAACAGCAGGTCGCCCCGCGTCACCTGGCTGTTGTTGTGTACGTGCACGGCCGACACATACCCGGAGACGCGCGGAGAAACCGGCGTCACCACGCGCATGACGGTGGAGTCCGGCGTCAGCGGGATCCAGATATCGGCGACGACAAAGTAGACAAACATCAGCAGGAAAGAGGCAATACTCACCCTTACCCAGCGGGCAAACTTTTGTTCAGGAGTCATTATTTTTCGGTCTTGTTATCTTCTTCGCGGATTGTCCGCAAATTGCAGGCGATTTGATTCAAGGTGGCGCTGAAAATTTCGATATGCTCAGGCGCGATGTTTTGCGATACGCGTGTCTGGTACGTCTCAATCACCTGGGTGAGCCTTTTTAGGATGGCTTTTCCCTCAGGCGTCAGCGTCAGAAGCCGGATGCGCTTGTCATAAGGCGATACGGTGCGCAGCAGGTATCCCTGCTTTTCCAGCTGTGTCAGGGTGCGCATCAGCGGCGGCAGTTCAATGCCCTGCACCTCCGCCAGTTCACTCACCGAGACGTTATCCCCCAGTTGATGAAGCTGCATCATTACCGTCCAGCTCGACTGGGTTAACCCGGTATCGAGAATGGCGTCGTCAATAACGGCGCGCCACTGGCGCACAATCATCGCCATCCGCATGCCCATCGGCCTGCGGCAAAACAGTTGTTCTTCACTCATGGGGGGAACCTCTCGAAACACGTCGTCAAGATAATAGTTATCAGGGTAAGTATCAAGAAACGCGAGGCGAAAGAGCAGGAATTGCGAAAGGATATCTCCCTCTCCCGGCGGGCTGAGGGTTCCCCATACAATAATGCCTGCACGGAGGACCCCCTCTCCCTTAAGGGAGAGGGTTGGGGTGAGGGCACAGCCCGCAGCGGAGTTTAGCGGCTAAAATGTCGGGTAATGGCGCCCTTCCCCGAAGCCGTAAGCACCACTTCCCGATACCCCGCTACCCGCTGGATCCAGCCCTTGCTTTCCAGATGCATGAGCAGCGCCGCACCGGCTTCACCGCCCAGATGAAACCGCCGCTCGCTCCAGTCCAGACAGGCGCAACAGGCCTTTCGCCGGGGATGGGTGCTTAACGGGATACCGAGTTTCAGAAACTGCTCCCGGCCATACAGCGTCAATACTGAACCGTCTGGCTCCAGCCAACTTTCGGCTTGCATGAAATCGTAGATCTGCACCGCCACCGCGCCCGCCAGATGGTCGTAGCAGGTGCGGGCTTCACGCAGGGCTTTTGGCGCGCTGGTTTCCGGCGGAGAAATGCGGTGCCACGACAGCCCCATCATCTGCTCCACCAGCTCCGCTACGTCATGCCCTGCCAGGCGATAATAGCGATGGCGCCCCTGCGACAGGCAAGTAATGAGCTTTCCGTCCAGCAGTCGCGCAAGGTGCCCGCTGGCGGTAGACGGCGCCACATCCGCCGCCGTACTCAGCTCGGTGGCCGTCCACGCCCGCCCGTCCATCAGCGCACAAAGCATTTTCACGCGCGACGGATCGGCCATTGCGGCTGCTACTGCGGCAATGGCCTGCTCCAGCGCTGCGCTGTTATCTGGCGGTAAGCTCGTCTTTAACATAGGTTGCCCAGGGTTCGGTGATTGCTGCGGCCAGCTTATCATTATCCGTCAGCAGAATGAGGTGATTCGCGTGGTCGCTGTACTGGGTAAAAATAGACACCCCGCGAGCCGCCAGTGCAGCAGCTATCTCCCCCAGTTCGCCGGGGCGTTCCTGCCTCAGTTTTCTGATGATGGGCTGACGAACCGCTTTCAGGTTAAATCCGGCCTCAAGCAGAACATGGCGGGCTTTTTCGCCGTCTTCCACCAGAAAATGCGCCTCAACGCCGAATACGCCACCGCCTTCCAGTCCAATCCCCTTACTGCCCAACAGCTGACCAAAGCGTGCCAGTTCACCCGGCATATCGTTAAAAATCACATGAACATCATACATCCGCGTGCCCTCCGTTTTCGGCGCTGTATTCCCGCACCAGCTGTGCCACCCGAATGCGGTAGTACGTAAAAATCGACTCCCGCCCCTCGGCCTGCGCGGCCTGATGAAAAACGTTCTGCTTCCAGTTGCGGATAGCCTCTTCGTCCCGCCACCAGGAGAGCGAGAGAATTTTGCCGTCGGTGGTCAGGCTCTGGAAACGTTCGATATCGATAAAACCGTCAATATCCGCCAGCAGGGGTTTAAGTTCGGCCGCGAGCTGCAGGTAGCGCGCCTGATGCGCCGGCGTGGCTTTGGCTTCGAAAATGACTGCGATCATGAAGGTCTCTCCGTTGTGATGGTGTGGAGAGAATGCAGGACAGATGACAAGGATGCTTCGGTATGGAGCGAAGTGTTGTGCCGGATGGTGCTGCGCTCAATTTCCCGTTGAAATCCGACGATGACAGACATATGATTTATGTACGGTAAAATTCCGTACATAATATTATTATGCAACCGGGGCATTAACCCCAGGTCACGATGAAGAGCGAATCATGTCAGCACTAAAGAAACAGCGCATCGATCTACGCTTAACCGAAGACGACAAAAGCCTGATCGAAGAAGCAGCGGCAATGACGAACCAGTCAATTTCACAATTCATGGTAAGTACAGCCTCCGAGCGCGCAGCAGAAGTGATTGAACAGCACCGCCGCCTGATCCTCAACGAGGCATCATGGAACCAGGTGATGGATGCGATCAGTAACCCGCCAACGCCAAATGAACGACTGAAGCGAGCAGCCAGGCGTCTCCAGGATCTGGAGTGATACGTGAATAACATGAAAATAGGGATTTTTTCAGATGACGTTGAGTATGATCTAAGCCATTTCGATTGCGGAGAAGAGAGCCTAAACACCTTTCTGACGGCGCACCTGAAACGCCAGCATCGTGGGAAATTTTTGCGGGGTTACGTTCTTGTCGCATCCGGGGAAAAGCCGCGGGTGTTGGGTTATTACACGCTGTCCGGGAGCTGCTTTGAAAAGGCGTACCTTCCTTCTAAAACCCAGCAGAAGCGAGTGCCTTACAAAAATGTTCCCAGCGTCACGCTGGGCCGCCTGGCGATTGATAAACGCTTCCAGGGGCAAGGATTGGGGGAGTTGCTGGTCACCCATGCTCTGAAAACGGTCTACCTGGCGTCTTTTGCCGTGGGTATCCATGGGATATTCGTAGAAGCGCTGAACGACAGCGCCAAAAACTTTTACCTTAAACTGGGGTTTATCGCCCTTCAGGCAGAGAATGAAAATACTCTCTTCCTGCCGACTAAAACCATCGAAAGACTGTTTGCAGATTAAGTCTGTTACTCACGCCCCGCGAACCGGGCGTGAGTAACACGTAATGGGTTTAACCCACAATCGACTTCGGCTCCATAAACGCCCCAATTCCCCATTCGCCCATCTCGCGTCCCACGCCGGAGTGTTTAAACCCGCCAAACGGGGCTTTTGGCTCATGCGCGAGGGTGTTTACCAGCACGCGCCCGGAAACAATCTGCTGCGCCACGCGACGCGCACGCCCGGTGTCACGCCCCAGCACCATCGCGCTCAGGCCGTACTCGGTATCGTTGGCAATCGCGACAGCCTCCGCCTCGTCCTGATAAGGAATAATGCACAGCACCGGGCCAAAAATTTCCTCACGCGCGATGGTCATCTGGTTGTTCACATCAGTAAACAGCGTCGGGCGCACAAACCAGCCGTCCCGCGTCCCGTCCGGTCGCCCTTCGCCGCCCGCCAGCAGTCGCGCGCCTTCGTCGAGCCCTTTGCGAATATATCCCTGCACCCGCAGCCACTGCTTTTCGCTGACCATCGGGCCAATCTCTGTCGCGCTTTCGCGCGGGTCGCCGGATTTCACCGCCGTCACCGCCTGCGCCAGGGCGGTTTCCATCTCGGCCTTGCGCGACTGCGGCACCAGAATACGCGTGCCGGCCACGCACGCCTGCCCGCTGTTCATAAACCCGGCCTGAATCACCAGCGGGATCGCCCGTGCAAGATCGACATCATCCAGCAAAATCGTCGGCGATTTACCGCCTAACTCCAGCGTGACGCGCTTAAAACCCTCCGCCGCGTTATGCAGGATCGCTTTGCCGGTATTCGTCGACCCCGTAAACGAGATTTTCGCCACGTCCGGGTGGCGGCTAATGGTCTCCCCCACCGTCTCGCCGCGCCCGGTGATGATATTAAACACGCCCGCTGGCAATGCGGCATCACGCAGCGCCTCGGTGATGATCTGCGTTTGCAGAGCACTCATTTCGCTGGGTTTGATCACCGCCGTGCAGCCCGCCGCGAGCGCCGCCGCCAGTTTGCCGCAGATAAACCCCGCATCGCTGTTCCACGGCGTGATCAGACCCGCTACGCCTAGCGGCGTCATCTGCACCGATGCCGCCCCCGCTGAAAATGCGAATTCAAACGCCTCCAGGGCCTCAATCGCCTGGGCTATGACATCGGTCGGATAACTGGCCATCCACGCCGAACGTGCGGCCGGTGCGCCGTACTCTTCGATTATCGCCTCCAGCAGTTCGTCATGACGGGCGGCAACAGCGGCATGCATACGTGTTAACGCAGCAATCCGTTCCTGTTTTGTGGTTTGCGACCACGCCGGAAACGCCACTTTGGCGGCCGCAATGGCGCGTTCAGCGTCGACCTCATCTGCCAGACGCACCTGCCCTATGACCTGTGCCGTCGCCGGGTTGTATAAATCAAAACGCTCGGTGCCGTGCGGGGTAACAAATTCGCCGTTGATAAAAATCTGTTCGATGTGGTGCATATAAACCTCCTCAGGCTGTGTGGACACAGTCTGGCACGACTACTCCGTTGCGATAATCCACGCTATGCTGCAAGGGTTGTTTCGATTTTCAGGATAATCTATGCATCGTTCAGGTTTGACAGAGCTGGAAGTGGTGATGGCGGTGGTACGACGCGGCAGCTTTCGCGGTGCCGCCCAGGAGCTGGGCATGTCTGCCACGGCGGTGAGTAACGCCATCGCCGGGCTGGAGAGCCGCCTCGAGACGCGTCTTTTTAACCGCACTACCCGCAGCGTGGCGCTCACCGACGCCGGGCAGCGTTATGTGGCGCGCATCGGTCCGGCGCTGCAGGAAATTCGTCAGGCCGGGGAAGAGATCCACAGCGACACCGGCGAACCCGCAGGCACCCTGCGCCTGAACGTGCCGAACAATATTGGCTCCCTGTTTCTGGACCAGCTGCTGATCGACTTTATGATCCGCTACCCGAAAATGCGCGTGGAAACGGTGAGCGAGGCGCGAATGATCGATATCGTCGCCGAAGGCTACGACGCCGGGATCCGCCTTGAAGAGGCGGTGCCGCAGGATATGATCGCCGTACCGCTGACCGGAGAGATCCGCCAGCTCGTGACCGCCACACCGGACTATTTTGCCCGCCACGGTGTCCCGCAAACGCCGGAGGATCTGCTGTTGCATCAGGGGATCGGGATGCGCATGGCCCACGGTGGGATCTACCGCTGGGAGCTGGCCCGTCGGGGAGTCCAGTATGCGCTGGCCGTGCCGCCGCGTTTTGCGACATCCGATCTTTTTGCCTCGATCCGCGCGGTCAAAGCAGGGCTGGGGATTGGCTTTTTACCGGAACTCTATATCCGTGACGAGCTGAAAAGCGGGGAACTGCTGAGCGTGTTAAACGACTGGACGCAGCCGTTTGCCGGGCTGCGTCTTTACTATCCAGGCCATCGCCACGTCCCGCCGGGGTTGCGGGCGCTGGTGGCGATGATCCGCGAGCGCGGGATTATTCCAGGTTAGCCTTGTTCAGTCCGTAAGCTGCGTCCAGCGAGCCGGGGGCCATGCGCGAGGTAATGCCTAAACGGTTCCAGGCGTTGATCGCCACGATGGCAAAGTTCAGCTCTGAAATCTCCACGTCAGAAAAGTGTTCCGCCACGCTGCGGTACAGCGCGTCGCTCACCCCGTGAACGCCAATCTGGGTCAACGCTTCGGCGAAGGCCAGCGCCGCTTTCTCGCGAGCGCTGAACAGCGGAGATTCGCGCCAGGCCGCCAGGTGGTAAAGGCGCAGTTCGCGCTCCCCGGCAATTTTGGCCTCTTTGGAGTGCATATCCAGACAGAAGGTACAACCGTTCAGCTGGGAAACGCGAATGTCGATCAGGTGCTTCAGCGCCGGGTCGATGGAGGTTTTCGCCACTTCCATGCTCAGGGCGGACAGCGCGTTGGCAAGGGCTGGAGTGACTTTATGGTGGTTTACGCGAGTGCTCATTGTCTTTCCTCTTATTTACACGGTATGTGTCATGCGATGAGGACAATCTACGCGGGTCATGACATAGTAAAAAGATACAAAAACCATAAAATGAGGTAGGACATGAAGCCGGGCTATCACGACATTTACACCCGCTATCGCGACAACATTACGCGCGGCGTGCTGAAGCCTGGCGATAAGGTGCCCGCCATTCGCGTACTGGCCGAAGAGCTCAAGGTGGCGCGCAAAACCGTCGAAACGGCGTATGCTATTTTAATCGGCGAAGGGTACCTGATGAGCCAGGGCGCGCGCGGCACGCGGGTCAATCCCGATCTCTTGCTGCCCGCGACGCCGGCTCCAGCGGATCACACCACCGGTACACTCCCGGCATCGCTTATCAGCCAGCGTGAACGAGCGGGTTTTCTGCGCCCCGGCATTCCCTCCCTCGACAGCTTCCCCTATAAAAAATGGTTACTGCTGGCAGGCCAGGCGACGCGCTCGATGCGCCCGGAAGAGATGCTCAACCCGCCGGTGCTGGGCTGGTATCCCCTGCGCCAGGCTATCGCCCGCTATCTGAATATCTCCCGCGGGCTCTCGTGTACCGCCGAACAGGTGTTGATCACCAGCGGCTACAGCGGCAGTCTGCGCCTGATCCTCGATACGCTCGCCAGCCGCAGCGACAAAGTGGTGTTTGAAGATCCGGGCTATTTTATGGGCCAGCAGCTGCTTAAGCGGATTGTGCCACGTCTGCACACCGTGCCGGTCGATCGATGCGGCATCGACACGGAGTACCTGTTGCACCATCACCGCGACGCCCGTTTTGCTATCGTGACGCCCTCTCACCAGAGCCCCCTGGCGGTAACGCTCTCTCTGCCGCGTAAACAGCAGCTTCTCGACTGGGCGAGCCAGAACGGGGCGTGGATTATTGAAGATGATTACGACGGAGAATTTCACTATACCCGCAAGGTGCTGCCGTCGCTGAAAAGCCTCGATCGCCATGATCGGGTGATCTTTATGGGCACTTTCAGTAAAACCATTATGCCCTCCTTGCGCATGGGCTACATCGTGATGCCCGCCAGCACGGTTGAGGCATTTACCGACTGCGCGGACATCGTCGCCAGCGGCCAGCCGGTATTGACGCAAAAAATCCTCACCACCTTTCTCAACGAGGGCCATTTTTTCCGTCATCTTAAGAAGATGCGCGCGCTGTACCAGACCCGCCGGGAGTGGATGATTGCCGCCCTGCGTGAGGTATATGGCGATCTGTTTTTCACCGAGCAGAACGACGGCGGAATGCATATCGTGGCGTTTCTGGCGAAAGGCAGCAACGATCGGGAGGTGGCGTGCTGCTGGCAAGCGCAGCAGCTGCAGGTGAATGCCCTTTCAGAGTGGTATCGCGGGTCGGGCAAACGTTACGGGCTGGTGATGGGCTATAACAACGTGCGGTCATATCAGGAGGCGGTGGATTTGCTGGAAAGACCGAAGCGGCAGACGCTTGCGCTGTTGAGCTAAACATCGCCCGGTGGCGCTACGCTTACCGGGCCTACGGGATCGAGTAGGCCGGGTAAGGCGCAGCCGCCACCCGGCGGCGACGTGTCTCACACATCATACCGCGACAATCCAACGTCCTTGAGCTGCTCATCGCTCATCTGGCTCAGAATGCGGCGGGTACGGTTGATGCGATACCAGTTGCAGATCGTTTTGCCGATCCAGACGAAGACAATAAACGGACGTTTTGAACGATTCTCATAGAATTCCATGATGCTCTCCTCACCGTGTCAGTGGGGCTATGATCGTGGAAAACGGCTTTAGCAATACAGACTCAAAAACAACTTTTGTTTAACATACAGATCCGCTAAAACGGTATCTGCATGCCGTTTTTTGCGGCAATCTGTACTGGTTTTGTAATCTGTATGGTGACAACAAAGGATACAGCATGACGCGCTACCAACATCTGGCCAATCTACTGGCAGAACGCATTGAACAAGGGCTGTATCGCAGCGGTGAACGTCTGCCGTCGGTACGCGCGCTGAGCCAGGAGCATGGCGTGAGCATCAGCACCATACAGCAGGCCTATCAGATCCTCGAAAACCTGCAGCTCATCACTCCCCAGCCGCGTTCCGGCTATTTTGTGTCTAAGCGCAAGGCCCAGCCGCCGATGCCGGCCATGACGCGCCCGGTGCAGCGCCCGGTGGACGTCACCCAGTGGGATGAGGTGATGATGCTGCTGGATGCCCGCGCCGACAAAGAGATGATCTCCTTTGGCGGCGGTTCGCCAGACGTTAACCAGCCGAGCCTGAAGCCCCTGTGGCGTGAGATGAGCCGCATCGCACAGCACAACCCCGCCGAAATGCTGAGCTATGACGTACTCGACGGGCGCCTTGAGCTGCGCGAGCAGATCGCCCGGCTGATGCTGGACGGGGGCTCCACCGTGGCGGCGAACGAAATTGTGATCACCAACGGCTGCCACGGCGCGCTCTCCATCGCCCTGCTGTCGGTCTGTAAACCAGGAGACATTGTGGCGGTCGAGTCGCCGTCGTTCCACGGCACCATGCAGATGCTGCGCGGGTTTGACATCAAGGCGATAGAAATTCCGACCGATTCGCAAACCGGGATCAGCATTGAGGCTTTAGAGCTGGCGCTGGAGCAGTGGCCCATCAAAGCAGTCATCCTGGTGCCCAACTGCAATAATCCGCTTGGGTTTATCATGCCGGAGTCGCGTAAGAAGCAGGTGCTGGCCCTGGCCCAGCGGCACGATATCGTGATCGTCGAGGATGATATCTACGGCGAGCTGGCGGCGGAATACCCGCGCCCGCGGACCATTCACTCCATGGATATTGATGGCCGCGTGATCCTCTGCAGCTCGTTTACCAAAACCGTGGCGCCAGGGTTACGCGTCGGCTGGATTGTGCCGGGACGCTACTACGACCGGGTGATGCACATGAAATACGCCGCGGGCGGGTTTAACGTGCCGGGCACGCAGATGGCGGTGGCGGCGTTTATCCGCGACGGCCATTATCATCGCCACGTGCGCCGTATGCGCCAGATTTATCAGCAGAATATGGAAACCTATACCTGCTGGGTACGGCAATATTTTCCGGCAGACATATGCGTGACGCGCCCGCAGGGCAGTTTTTTGCTGTGGGTGGAGCTACCGGAGAAGGTCGACATGGTGTGCGTCAGCAAGCAGCTGTGCCGGTTGAAGATCCAGGCGGCGGCCGGGTCGCTGTTTTCCGCCTCCGGGAAGTACCGCAACTGCCTGCGGATTAACGTGGCATTACCGCCGACGGATAAGAATCGCGAGGCATTGAAGAAGATGGGTGAAGCGATTGTGATTGCGATGGAGGAGGGCTAGTGCGGCCTGATGCCCTCACCCCGGCCCTCTCCCACAGGGAGAGGGAGAAAACCGCCGTTGTAGGCCCGGTAAGCGCAGCGCCACCGGGCAACAGGCCGCACTACTCGTCGAAGTACCAGTA
The DNA here is from genome assembly GCF_000025565.1 of Enterobacter cloacae subsp. cloacae ATCC 13047. Lineage (NCBI taxonomy): Bacteria > Pseudomonadati > Pseudomonadota > Gammaproteobacteria > Enterobacterales > Enterobacteriaceae > Enterobacter > Enterobacter cloacae. The sequence goes on along the minus strand of NC_014121.1, from coordinate 718,718 downwards.
CCCCTGGTTAATCAGCCCGGTGAGCTCCTCGACAAACGCCGGGTTGTTCAGCGCATCGCCCAGCTCGGCCTGGCCCAGCTCAGTGTAGCGGCACAGCGCGTCCGCCGCCTTCGCGTCGACTGTCTCGAGCTGTTCGCTGTTGATAAAGAAACTGCCGTTGATATTCAGCACGCGCAGGCCGCTCAGGCGAGACAATCTCTCGCCGCCCTGCAGCGCGTCCAGCACCTCCTCGGGCGCATACGGCGGCTCGGCGGCGGCGATATCCAGCTCGTGACGCGGCGTGGAGACAAAGCTGCCGAACCATTTTGTGAAATCATCCGGCTTACCGATCATGTCGATCATCATCTGGCGAATGCGATCGAGCTCGTACTGCTCAATGCGCCCAGGGTGTTCGCGGCAGGTCAGATCCGGATCGCTGTAATGCTCCCCGCCCAGATCGTTTTCCAGCGCGTAATCGGCAAAGCTGCTGATCAGATCGCGGCCGTTTGGCCCCCGGAAACCCACTGAGTAGTTCAGCGCGGTTTCATGAGTGAAGCCGTCGTGCGGGAATCCTGGTGGAATGTAGAGAATATCGCCGGGCGCCAGATCTTCGTCGATGATCGGTTCAAACGGATCCACGTGCAGCAGCGCCGGATGTGGGCAGAACTGACGCATCGGCAGCTTGTCACCCACGCGCCAGCGACGGCTGCCCATCCCCTGAATGATAAAGACATCGTACTGATCGATATGCGGGCCCACGCCGCCGCCCGGCACGGAGAAGGAGATCATGAGATCATCCAGACGCCAGTCCGGCAGCACGCGGAACGGGCGCACCAGCTCCGCCGCCGGCATGTGCCAGTGGTTCACCGCCTGCGCCAGCAGCGACCAGCCGGTTTCACCCAGGCCGTCAAAGTGCTCAAACGGACCATTGCTGGCCTGCCATTTGCCGTTGAAATGGCTCACCAGACGGCTATCGACCTCCGGCTCCATCGCCAGGCCAGCCAGCTCGTCCGGGGTAATCGGGTCGACAAAATTCGGGAAGGCATTTTTCAGCACAACGGGTTTTTTTTGCCAGTATTTCTCAAGAAATTCCGGCCAGTTCAGGTTCAGTTGATACGCCATGGATAGCACCAGTGAGAGGGGAAACAGGCGCGATTATAGGCAAGAAGGCAGAGGGGGAACTTGTCATGGGTCAAACCAGCACGCGTAGGTCGGGTAAGGCGTAGCCGCCACCCGACACGTACACGGCGTTAAAAACTTAATCCAGCTTCAGATCGTCATAATGGGTAATCAGTTTACCCACAATGCCGTAATCCAGCGCTTCGGCCGGAGACATCCAGAAGTTGCGGTCGGTGTCTTTTTTCACTTTTTCCAGCGGCTGGCCGGTGGCGTCGGCGATCAGTTTGTTTACCCGGTCCAGCATGCGGATGATCTCGCGCGCTTCAATCTCAATATCCGTCGCCTGACCGCGCACGCCGCCCAGCGGCTGGTGGATCATAAAGCGGGTGTTTGGCAGCGAGTAGCGATGCTCTTTTTTCGCCGCCAGGAAGATGGTGATCCCGGCGCTTGCCACCCAGCCGGTACCGATCACGTGTACATCCGGGCGGATGAACTTGATGAAGTCGTGAATGGTATCACCGGCTTCCACGTGACCGCCCTGGCTGTTGATGTACAGTTTGATCGGATCGTTGCTCACGCTTTGCAGCAGGATCAGCTGGGTGATGACTTTCTCTGCCAGCGCCTGGTTGATTTCACCGGAGATAACAATCGAGCGGGATTCCAGCAGCTTCTGCTGCAGTGCGCTCTGTGTCCCTTCCGCTTTATCCTTATCGCCGTCTTTCAGTGTGTAGTGCATTGTTATGTCCTCAGCATTTAGCGCTTAAAACCAGAGTGTAGCCTGTTTTACCCGTGAAAGTCCTCAGGCGCACACAATGCGAATGTCCTGGGCCGCAAACGCGTCGACAACGCCCTGTTCCAGCGCCTCTTCTACCACCAGCACATCAATGTCCTGGCACGTCGCCACCACAAAGCGCGCCACGCCGGGAAGTTTGTCTGCCGTCAGAGCCACGATGGTCTGGTTGCTCTGGGCGATAACCGCCTTTTTGAATTCGCAGTCGGCAAAGTCAAAGCCGGTGAGTCCCATCTGCGGATCCATCGCGCAGCCGCCAATAAAGGCCTGATCGAAGATAATGCCCTGGATCTGACCCGCGGCCGTGGCGCCCACCGACCCGCCGGATGCCCGCTGGATCTGCCCGCCGGTGATGATCACCTCGCACAGGGGATGGCGCAGCAGTTCCGTGGCGATGGCCGGTGAGTTGGTCACCACCGTGACGTTGAGATCCGCCGGGAGGGCTTTCGCCAGCGCCAGGTTTGTTGTCCCCGCGTCGATAAAAATGCACCCGCCCGCCTGAACCAGCGTTGCTGCTTTCTGCGCGATTGTGTGCTTTTCTGCACTTATTTTCTGCTCGCGGCTTAAAAAATTACCCGCATCCGGAAGCTGAAGCACCGCGCCGCCGTAGACCTTTTTGCAATAGCCCTCTTTGCTAAGTTCATGTAAATCACGGCGAATAGTGTGCTCGGATACGTTCATCTGGCTCGCCAGCTCGGTACAGACCACCCTTCCGCTCTTCTGAAGGATCTGGCGGATCCGCGCTTGTCGCTGTTCAGGAAAAGCTGCATAATCGAGCATTGAAAGTCCTTTAAAAATTCTAATCGAGTATCAATGCGCATAATGTTGCATAACCGCGCAACACAAACAACGAGGGTTACAATGAATATTGCACATGTCGCACTCTGGACCCGCAGCCTTAAGGTCCAGGTTCAGTTCTGGGAAACGGTGTTTAATGGCCGCAGCAACGCGCGCTACGTCAGTAAAAATCGTCCGGGTTTTGAATCCCATTTTATTACCCTGGACGAGGGGCCGACGATTGAGCTGATGACCATTCCGGACCTGCCCGACGCGCCTGCCCACCCTGAATTTATCGGCTGGGCGCATATCGCCATCAACGTCGGCGGAAAAGCACAGGTGGACAGCATGGCGGCACAGGCCAGGGCAAACGGCACGCTGCTTAGCGCCCCGCGTATGACCGGGGACGGCTTCTATGAAGCGGTAATCGCGGACCCGGACGGCAATCGCATTGAGCTTGTCGGTGCATAAAAACAGCGTTTCGTTCCTTCACCGCCCCTGCTCCGGCTCGCTATACTTCATATGGTTATCATATTGTTAAATGATAATGATATTTAATGTGTTAAGATGAAAGTCAGCATAAACAGTCTCTTACGTAACCGAAGGGACGGTTTGCATCCTCGACATTTAAATCAGCACCGGGGCGGTGAATGGAACACATTGTGTATGTGGTTGATGACGATGACGCCGTCAGGCAGTCCGTGACCGGGCTACTGGAATCGGCAGACCTGAACGCTATCGGCTTTTCATCGGCAGAAGCATTTCTTCAGCACCGCTTCGAGGATCTGCCTTCGTGCGTGATCCTCGATATGCAAATGCCCACCATCTCCGGTTTTGAGGTGGCTGATGCCCTCAGGGACAGCGGGCGTGAGATCCCGATTATTTTCCTCACCGGCCACGGCACCATCCCGATGTCGGTTCGCGCCATCAAAGGCGGGGCCTATGAGTTTCTGACCAAACCGGTTGAATCCGCCGCGCTTATCGACGCCATTGAATCCGCACTCCGGCTGGCGGAAAACAACGCCGTGCGTAACAAAGAGCACTACGCCCTGAAGCAGCGCCATATGTCTCTTACCCCGCGCGAACATGAAGTGCTCCAGCTGGCGATAAGCGGCCTGCTGAACAAGCAGATCGCCGCCGAGCTTGGGGTGAGCGAAATCACGGTGAAAGTCCATCGCCGCCGCGTGATGGAGAAGATGCAGGTGCGCTCCGTGGCAGAGCTGGTCAGGGTCGTGGAACGCCTGAGCAAAAGTCTGCCAACGGAATAGCCGTTACCCTTCCTGTGCCGCAAGCGGCAGCGTAAAGGCAAAGACGGTGCCGTGCGGCTCCCGGCGGCGCGCGCTCAGTTTCCCGCAGTGCCGCTCAATGATGCTGGCGCTGATGGTCAGCCCCATCCCCATGCCCTGCGCTTTGGTGGAATAGAACGAGTCAAAAATCTTCTCCAGCCGCTCAGGCTCTATGCCGCTGCCGGTATCGGCTATCTCCACCAGCACTCTCCCTTCTGCATTGCTGGTGCTGATGGTGATGGTGCAAGAGCGATCTTTCACCTCGGCCATCGCCTCTACCGCATTCATCACCAGGTTGAGCAGTACCTGCTGGATCTGCACGCTGTCGCCGGTGATAAAGCTGTCATGCGCCTGCAAAAGGTAATCGACGCTAATGTGTCGCTGCTCAAGCTCGCTGCGCGACAGCGCGATGATATGGTGGACCAGGTAGTGCAGATCGATGCGTGAGAAGGTCGGATCCTGCTTGCGCGTCAGGGACTGAATGCTGCGGATGATCTCCCCCGCCCGCGCCCCTTCAGCGGCGATCTCCTCCAGCCCTTCACGCACTTTATCCAGCCGGGCTGGCTCCCGGTTGAGCCAGCGCAGGCTCGCCCCGGCGTTGGAGACGATCGACATCAGCGGCTGGTTGATCTCATGGGCAATGGAAGAGGTCAATTGCCCAACGGTGGTCGCCCGGGAAACGCGCGCCAGATCCGCCTGCGCCACCCGCATCGCATCTTCCGCCGCCCGCTGGCTGGTAATGTCGGTGATGATGCCGTAATACTCGTTCACCTCGCTGCCCACGCCCACCGGATCGCCAATCCCGAGAATATAGCGGGTTGAGCCATCGGTACGGTTAATGCGGAACTCCGCCCGCATGGAGAGCCCTTCGCGTACGCTTTGGGTGACGATGGTACTGATCCGGGCGTAATCATCCTGATGCACAAAGGTCAAAAACTCCGCCATGGAGATCTTCTTTTGCTGTTCAGGCAGGCCGAGGATACGGGCGTACTCTTCGGAGATAAACATCAGATCCTGCTCCAGCTCCCAGCGCCAGCTGCCGGTGTGGCTGATCTGCTCGCCCAGCATCAGCGAGGTCTGGCTGGATCGCAGCTCTTTCTCCACGCGACGACGCTGGATGTTTTCCGCCAGCAGCTCGGCATACAGGCGCGCCGTCTCCAGCGAGACCGCCGCCTGCGCCCCCAGCAGGCTCACCACGCGGGAGTGCTCGGCGGTAAAGACCTCCGGCATCAGGCGATTTTCCAGGTAGAGCACGCCCACCAGACGCGCCTGTTTGAACATCGGGACGCACATCACGGCCGCCCCCGAGGTCACGAGATAAGGATCCTGACTGAAGGGGTGGAACTCTTCCGGCTTGCCGGTGCGGATCTCCTGTCCGGTGCGGATCACCGCCGCCAGCACCGACAGCGGCATATCGGTCGCCATCGGGACCTCTTTCAGGATCCGCACCCGCACGCCGTCGGTACTGGTCCACGCGCTGGCCTCGATCTCCGGGATATGGTTGTCGCTCACGCGCAGCAGCAGACCGCGCTGCGCCCCGGCCCGTTCAAGCAGCAGCGTCATCAGGTTTTCGATCAACCGCTCAAGGTTAATTTCTTCAGACAGCGCGCGTGACGCCTTGATCACGCTTTGCAGATCGCGAATCACTTCATTCTGCGCGAAAGCCACCGTGTCGTACGCGCTGGCCTGGGCGGAGCTCAGAAGATGCGGGAAATCCTGCTCAAGCTGGCGCGCTTTTGCCTGTGCACCGGCGCGGCCCCAGGCGGCGATCGCCCCGCGGAAGTGGGCGTCCGAGGCGGTCGGATAGCCGCAGGCAAGGGCAAAGCGCCCTGCCAGCTCGTGGGCCAGCGCGTTCAGCGGATTAAAACCGCCCTCCCGCGAGAGGCGCACCGCTTTCTCATACTGCTCAAGCGCAATGCTGTTCATCCCGTCCAGACGCACGATTTCGGCGTAAATCAGCGCCTCTTTGTCGGCAAACGTGCCCGGATTAATCCGCGCCCAGAGGGCGATTTTGTCGTAGTGGGCGTGAATGCTGCGACGGTGATTCGCCGAGAAGGTCTCCGGCGTCAGCTGTCTGGAAAGCGACAGGGCGCTGTAGAGATGGTAATCCAGCAGGTGAATGTGGCCAGGCGCAGACCACGCGAACCAGCCCGCCTGCTCCAGCTCCGCCTGCGCGGCGGCATACTCCCCGCAGGTAAAGTGCGCCATCCCACGGTACAGCCAGTACCAGAACAGCATGGTCGAGGTCTGCTCCGGGGCCTGCTCAGGCGCCGCTGGCAGCATCGCTTCAGGGAGTACCTGCGCGGCGCTCCAGGTGCCGATGACCGGCGTACGCAGAAACTCAACGTAGCCGCGCTGGAGCATCAAAATCGTTTCGATGTCCTGGAAGTGGGTTTTACGGACAAAGGCCAGACCGCGATCGATGCTGGTCAGCACCCCGTCCAGATGATCGCCCCGCGAGAGGAAGTTGATCACCTGATGGCAGGCCGCAAAGCAGGCCACCGTCATATCACCGTGAGTGACGGCGGCGGTAAAGCAGGCCTTAGCGCACTCGATGGTGAACGACAGCGGCTGGGTCCAGACGCTGAGCTGATCGAGCGGCAGCAGGGTTTTGGCTTCAAAGGCATCGTAGCCGTGACGGTTTACCAGCTCGCGGGCCAGCGTGCCGTACTGGAAACCAAGGCGATACTCGGCGTAGCGTTGGCCAATCAACACCCCAAACCAGGCCATCGCCGTGGTGGAGGCGCCGGTGATACCGTGGTCGAGGGTCAGGTGCATCATGCGACAAAGCAGCAAAAAGTGCAGGCGCGGACAGATAAAACTGGCGCAAATGCTGGCGCTATACAGCAGGTTCATCACCGCTTCGGTTTGCGGGTTGTCCATTTGCGAGAGCTGGACAAATTGCTGTTGCGGCGCGTCACCCACTCGGTTGCAGAAGTGTTTCCAGGCTTCGTCGCACTCACTGTCTTCCGGGTAGTGGCTGATCTGGATACCAAAAATCCCCAGCCAGCACAGCGCCGCCTCCAGCGCCAGACGGCTGTCGGACTGGCGAATGTAGACTTCCACCAGCAGGTTAGCCGCCAGCGCTTTTTCAGTCAGCCCGCCGGGGCAGCCGAGGATCGCGTCACAGAGCTCGCGGGTTCGCTCCAGGTGGCCGAGCGCAAATTCACAGCCCGCCTCTTCGATGTCGAGCATAAAGTCAGACACCGTCCCGGCATTGCCCAGCGCTCTGGAGGTCTGAATGTAGCTCAGGGCCGAATGATAATCGCCGGTGCGCTTCGCCCGCCGTGCGGCCAGCAGGCTGAGCTCGCGGAACATCTGGCGCTGCGGCGCAGGCTGAATGCTGTCCAGCGCGGCCGTCACGTGATGCACGGCGCGGAACAGCAGTTCGTTCCCCGCCGCCTGACGCGCGGCCTCGGCCAGCAGGCTGGCGGTGGTCAGGTGCAGGTGGCTCCTCTCACGCTGATCCAGCAGCGCGAAGGCTGCCTCCTGCACCCTGTCGTGGGTAAAGGCATACGCTTTTTCCGTCAACACAATCAGTTGCGCCATCACCGCCGGGTGGAGCGCATAACGGATTTCCGCCACCGACATCCCGACCACGCGGCACAGCATCTCCAGCTCGCCCGTGCCGCCAAGACAGGCAATGCTGCCCAGCAGACGACGCGTCTCGTCGGGCATCTCTTCGAGCTTTTCCAGCACCAGGGTGACGACATTTTCGGTGTAATGCCGGGCGCGGATCGCCTGCAGATCGTACTGCCATTTGTCCTGATACTTGTTATGCACCACCAGCCCGTCATCAACAATGCGGCGGAAAAACTCATGCACGAACAGCGGGTTGCCGCCGGTTTTCTCGTGGATAAGCGTGGCGAGGTCGGTTGTTGTGGCGCTGCGCACGCGAAACAGCGTGCCCAGCCAGCGTGCTACCGCCTTCACCGTCAGCGGCTGCGGGATAATCTCGATGGCGTGTTGCGCCGACGCCGGCAGGCTCGCGAGCTGCTGCTGTAGCGCGGGATCGGATAACGAGGCGATGTCCCGGTGCGCCACCACCAGCAATAGCGGAATGGCACCGCAGGTCGCCAGCAGGTGCTTCAACGTTTGCAGGCTGGCGGCGTCGCTCCACTGCAGATCGTCAAGCAGCAAGACCAGCGGACAGCCCTGCGAGGCAAAGGTTTTAACCAGCGCCAGCACCATATGGCTGAAGCGGGCCCGGGCATCAATGGAAAATGTATCTGCCGAGAAGCGAGGTTTACTCTCCAGCAGCAACCCCAGCTCGGGCACCAGGCTGACAGCCAGCTCTTCATATCCTTCCAGGGCGCGCGCGAGGCGGATTTTCCACTTCGCCACCTCTTCCGCAGGCAGCCCGAGCAGGTGCAGCGTCAGGGTGCGAAACGCCGAGCTTAATACGCCGTAGGGTAACGTCGGCGAAAACTGATCGACCTTGCCCACCGCCAGCAGCACCCTGCGCTGTTGCAACGTTTTTAACGCCGTGGCGATAATCGAGGATTTACCGATCCCCGACGGCCCGCCGATCGTCACCAGCTCCGGCACAATGTTTTGCCCCACCCGCTCAAACGCGGCGATGACGTCGTTTGCCTGCGGATGCGCCGCAAACAGGGAGTCCGCCAGATGGATCGCCGGCGTCCGGTCCTGCTGGCCTGGCGTAAAGGCGACGATCTCGCCTTCGGAGGTTAACGTCGCCTGACAGCGTCGAAGATCGGCAATCAGCCCGTCGACGGTCTGGTAGCGGTTATCGGGTTGCTTCTCCAGCAGCTTGAGGATGATGGTCGACAGCATGTCGGGCACATCCGGACGCAACACGGCGGGAGAGAGCGGCTCAGACGCAATGTGGTAATGCGCCCAGTTGGTCTGCTCGTTCTCGCCCAGCTCAAACGGCAGGCGTCCGGTCAGGAGCTCATAAAGCACAATGCCGAGACTGTAGAGATCGCTGCGGCAATCGACGGCCCGCTGTGTGCGGGTGGTGTGCTCCGGGGACATATAGGCGGGCGTACCGCCAGAGACGGCCAGCCGGGTCTGGGAAAAGGCCCCGGAGATACTGCATGAGAGGCCAAAGCTGCCCAGACGGCAGGTTGAATCGTGATGAACAAAGATATTGCCGGGCTTGATATCGCCGTGGATCAGGTTCTGCAGGTGCATCTGACGCAGCGGCGTGCAGATCTGGATCGCCAGCTCGATAAACCGGGCGATCCCCGAGATCGCCCTGCCCGCGCGTCGCGCCAGCAGCTCAAACGAAAATGGCGCGTACACCAGTGCAAAACGCCCCCGGTACTGGGTGGAGGCCACGGCGCGAATGGCCCAGCTGTCCTGAAGGTGATCGCGCAACGCAAACTCATTTTTGAGCAGCCGGGTGGCCCGCTCTTCCTCTTCGTCGCTGACCGCGGTGGCAATGATAAAGGAGCCGCCAGAATGGGGATGTCGGGCGTTCATCCAGGAGATCCCGCCCTCCTGCGCCAGCACGGTAAAAATGACATCCTCTTTAAGGACAAAAACCCGCCCATCATGGAGATTTCCCTGGGCGGGCCAGAATGCAGGCAGCTCGTTTTCGTTCATCCGCGATCCTTATTGTCGGCGGGCCAGCTCCCGCTGAATATGATCCAGCAGAATATCGATGTTAATAGGCTTACGCAAAAATGCAGCGGCGCCCAAATCAAGAGCGTACCGCTGCATATTTTCATCAGCATGACCGGAGATAAAGAGTACGGGGGGAGGCGGGGCAGCCAACAGCCGCAGCTTTTCAAACAGCTCCAGGCCGTTCATGCCCCGCAGCTTGATATCGGTGATCACCAGCGCCGCGCCGGACAGGGCGAACGGGTGGCTCAGAAACACCTCTGCCGAATCAAACGTGTCGGTCGCATACCCTTCCGACTCCAGGAGGTTACTCAGCCCGCTGCGGACAGAACGTTCGTCATCAATGATGGCAATGCGCCACGGCAGCGTCATGCTGTTATTCCTCAAAAAATCATTAAACGTCGCGGTTTTCCTTCACGGGCGCGGGAGGCGCCGTGCCGCTGATTTTCGGCACACACTCGTGACGAAACCAGGCCAGAGTCAGCGGTTCGCGATTCAGTATGCGACGTCCCACCGGGATCAGCTGTTCGCCCACCAGCATACCAAACAGGCCAAGCAGGGCGACAACCGGCGGTGCCGGAGAGTGGACGTTGAGCAGAGCGTAAATTACCCCAGCCAGCACGCCGCACACCAGCGAAATTATCCAGGCCTTCATGATGACTCTCCTGCCGGATGGTGAACCACTGCCGGAACGCTCACCACGCTGTCGCGGGCTAACAGATGGCGCGTCGCCTGCTCCCCGGCCAGCATCCCCAGCAGGCCAATCAGCGCCAGCGCGGGCGGCGCGGGGGAGCGTACCTTCAGCGCGGCATACATCAGGCCGATCAACACGCCTGCCGCAAGGGATATCAACCCTGTACTCATAGAGAACTCCAGAAAGCAGTCAGTGGCAGGCCGGATGAGGGACCAGCCTGCCACCGGGACTTAGCGGGCCGGGACCGGCGCTAAGGTACGGTGCTCGCTCTTCTGACGAGACGGCGCTTTGTGCACCATGGTGTAAGCGTAATCCACGCCCATGCCGTACGCGCCGGAGTGCTCGCGCACGATATCCATCACCGCGGTGTAGGTCTCTTTACGCGCCCAGTCGCGCTGCCACTCCAGCATCACCTGCTGCCAGGTCACCGGGATCACGCCCGCCTGGATCATGCGCTGCATGGCAAAGTCGTGGGCTTCTTTGGTGGTACCGCCGGACGCGTCCGCCACCATATAAATTTCGTAGTCACCTTCCAGCATTGCGCACAGGGCAAAGCTGTTGTTGCACACTTCGGTCCACAGACCGGCAACCACCACCTTCTTCTTGCCGTTGGCTTTCAGCGCGTCGCGCACCTTCTGGTCATCCCAGGAGTTCATGGAGGTACGCTCCAGAATGTCCTGGCCCGGGAACACGTCCAGCAGCTCCGGGTAGGTGTTACCGGAGAAGCTTTCGGTCTCTACGGTGGTGATGATGGTCGGGATGTTGAACACTTTGGCCGCTTTCGCCAGCGCCACGGTGTTGTTTTTCAGCACCTGGCGGTCAATAGACTGCACGCCAAACGCCATCTGTGGCTGGTGGTCGATGAAAATAATCTGACAGTTCGCAGGGGTTAATACTTCGAGCTTTGAAGAGGTCATAGCATTTTCCAGTGGTTAAGGGTGAAATCGCCGTGAGTGCCACGCCGATAAAGTCGCCCCCATCCTGCGGCCTTCTGCGCCTGTGCGTAATTATCTCTTCGTATAGTTAACCTTAGGTATAGTTATACTTTGGTATACCTATCCTATTGTATAACTGGATCTTTGCCGAAACCGGTTCCCATAATCCTGACCATTCCCCTCTCAGTCAGGAGCAGTTATGGTTACCCTTGGAAAAGCCGATCTCATTCTGGTTAACGGCCAGTTTCACACCGTCGATCGCGAGAATCCTGTGGCGGAAGCAGTCGCCGTGCGCGACGGAAAATTTCTGGAAGTGGGTACCGTCGCCGAGGTGATGCAACACCACTGCGACGGCACTAAATTGGTGGATTTAAAAGGCCACACCGCCATCCCCGGCCTGAACGACTCCCACCTGCACCTCATTCGCGGCGGGCTGAACTACAACCTCGAGCTGCGCTGGGAAGGCGTGCCGTCTCTGGCCGATGCCCTGCGGATGCTGCAAGAACAAGCCCTGCGCACGCCATCGCCACAGTGGGTGCGCGTGGTGGGCGGCTGGAGCGAGTTTCAGTTTGCCGAACGCCGCATGCCAACCCTGGACGAAATCAACGACGCCGCGCCGGACACCCCGGTCTTTATCCTGCACCTCTACGACCGCGCCCTGCTCAACCGCGCCGCGCTGAAGGTGGTTGGCTACACCAAAGACACGCCAAACCCGCCGGGCGGCGAGATCCAGCGCGACGCCAACGGCAACCCGACCGGGATGCTGATCGCCCGTCCGAACGCCATGATCCTCTACGCCACGCTGGCCAAAGGGCCGAAGCTGCCGCTGGAGCAGCAGGTTAACTCCACCCGCCAGTTTATGCGCGAGCTGAACCGTCTGGGGCTGACCAGCGCCATCGACGCGGGCGGCGGCTTCCAGAACTACCCGGAAGATTACGAGGTGATTGCCGAGCTGCACGAGAAAAAGCAGATGACCGTCCGCATCGCCTACAACCTCTTTACCCAGCGTCCGGGCCACGAGCTGGAAGACTTTGAAAAATGGACCGACATGCTCACGCCGGGCCAGGGCAGCGACTTCTTCCGCCATAACGGCGCGGGCGAGATGCTGGTCTTCTCCGCCGCCGATTTTGAAGATTTTCTCGAACCACGCCCTGACCTCGCGCCGGGTATGGAGGATGAGCTGGAGCGCGTGGTTCGCCATCTGGTAGAGCACCGCTGGCCGTTCCGCCTGCACGCCACCTACAACGAGTCCATCAGCCGCATGCTGGACGTGTTCGAAAAAGTTAACCGCGATATTCCGTTTAACGGCCTGCACTGGTTCTTCGACCATGCGGAGACTGTCACCCAGGCCAACATCGACCGCATCAAAGCGCTCGGCGGCGGCATTGCCGTGCAGCACCGTATGGCCTTCCAGGGCGAATACTTTGCCGAGCGTTACGGCATTGAAGCCACCCGCCATACGCCACCGGTGGCAAAAATGCTGGAGACCGGCGTACCGGTGGGCTTAGGCACCGATGCCACCCGCGTGGCGAGCTACAACCCGTGGACCGCCCTCTACTGGCTGGTCTCCGGCCGCACCGTCGGCGGGATGCAGATGTACGATCACAGCGCCCGTCTGGATCGCGACACCGCCCTGATGCTCTGGACCCAGGGCAGCGCATGGTTCTCCAGCGAACAAAACCAGAAGGGGCAGATCAAAGTCGGCCAGCTCGCCGACCTGGCGGTGCTGAGCAAAGACTACTTCCGCGTGCCGGAAGAGGAGATCAAGGGCATCGAATCCGTCCTGACGGTGGTCAACGGCGATATCGTCTACGCCGCAGGCAGCTTTGGCCCGCTGGCCCCGCCTGCCATTCCGGTTCTGCCCGAGTGGTCCCCGGTGGTGAAGGTGCCGGGCCACTACCGCAGCGCGCCGCCGCAGGCCACACGCGTGGGTATGAACGCCGTCCACCACTGCAGCGGCCCGTGCGGGGTGCACAGCCACCAGCATGATTTTGCGCGCACGTCAGAGATACCGGTGTCGGACGATAACGCATTCTGGGGGGCGCTGGGCTGCAGCTGCTTTGCATTCTGATGAAAAACACCTTTGCTCCGCCCCGGGTCAACCTGGGGCTGTTTTTCCTGCGCCTGACCGGCAGCCTGCTGTTGCTGTACGTGCACGGCCTGCCGAAGGTGCTGCACTTCAGCGAAGAGCTGACGCGCATTGAAGATCCGTTCGGCTTCGGGCCCTGGGCGAGCCTGATCCCGGCGATTGTCGCCGAGGTGATCTGCCCGCTGTTTATCATTGCGGGCGTCTACACCCGCCTGGCGTGCCTGCCGATTATTGCCGTGCTGCTGGTGGCGATGCTGGCGGTTCACCCCAACTGGTCGATTGCCGAAGGGCAGTTTGGCTGGCTGCTGCTGATTATCTTCACCACCCTTGCCCTGACCGGGCCGGGCCAGTGGCGGCTGCAGCGTAAGGTAACGGAGAAATTTGCATGACCCAGGTTAACGACGTTCGTGACGCCCACGTCGAAACGACGCCCGCACCGACGGTTTCGCCCTGGCAGCCGCTGAGCCAGCCGGTATTCCGCATGCTGTGGATCGCCACGGTGGTCTCTAACGTCGGCTCATGGATGAGCGACGTCGGTATTAACTGGAGCATGCTGAGCCTGAGCGCCGATCCGCTGGATATCGCGCTGGTACAGGCGGCCAGCAGCCTGCCGATGTTCCTCTTCGCCCTGCCGTCCGGGGTGATGGCGGACATTGTCGACCGACGTAAATACCTGCTCTTCTCCCAGCTGTGGGTGTTCATCGCCGCCGCCGGGCTGGCGGTGCTCTCCTTCACCGGCCACGTCACACCTGCGGTTCTGCTGGTGACGACGTTTCTGCTGAGCGTGGGCGCGGCGATGAGCTCGCCGCCGTTCCAGGCGGTGGTGCCTGACCTGGTGAGCAAGCCGGAGCTGGGTGCCGCCGTGGCGCTCAACTCGCTCGGAGTGAACATCAGCCGGGCAATCGGCCCTGCGCTGGGCGGTTTTCTGCTGTCGCTGGCCGGGCCGTGGATGGTGTTTGCCCTGAACGCGCTCTCCGTGGTCGGCGTGGCGTGGGTGCTGTGGCGCTGGCGTCCCGCACCGACAGTGCAGCGTCTGCCGCCGGAGCACTTCTTCTCGGCGGTGCGCTCTGGCATCCGTTACGTGCACGCCGCGCCGGTGCTGCGCAACGTGCTGGTGCGCACGGTGGCCTTCTTCGTTTTTGGCAGCGCGGGCTGGGCCCTGCTGCCGCTGGTGGCGCGCCGCGAGCTGGGTTTAGGCCCGGCGGGCTACGGCGTGATGCTGGCCTGCATTGGCCTGGGGGCGATCGCCGGGGCGATCCTGCTGCCGCGGCTGCGCCAGCGGCTGAACGCCGACCGCCTGATGGTGGCCGCCAGCCTGACGTTTGCCCTCACCATGCTGGCGCTGGCGTTCGTACGCCACTTCTGGCTGCTGAACCTGTTTGAGTTTTTCACCGGCTTCGCATGGATTGCGGTGCTTTCCACCCTCAATCTCGGCGCGCAGCGCAGTGCGGCACGCTGGGTGAAAGCCCGCGCGCTGGCGGTTTATCTGACGGTGTTCTTCGGCTCGATGACCGCAGGCAGCGCCCTCTGGGGACAGATCGCTTCGCAGTTTGGCACCCCGACCTCGCTGGTGGTCGCCACGCTGGGGATGGTGCTGGCGAGCGCGACGGTGTTCCGCTGGAAGCTGGAGAAAGATCCTGATTTAAATCTCGACCTCAGCGGCCAGCCGCTGGACGGCGTGGAGATCGACCTGCCGAACGAGCGCGGCCCGGTGCTGGTGTCGCACGAGTACATCATCGACCCGCACAACGCGAAAGCGTTTTTGCAGGCGGTGCACGAGCTGCGCCGGGTACGCCGCCGCGCCGGGGCGATGAGCTGGGCGGTATACGAGGATATCGAGCGCCCCGGACTGTTTATCGAGACCTTCCTGATGGGCTCCTGGATTGAGCATCTGCGCCAGCAGGAGCGCCACACCATGAATGACCTCCTGCTGCAGAGCCGCGTTCTGGCTTTTCATCAGGGCACAACATCACCGGCTATTCGCTACC
Source organism: Enterobacter cloacae subsp. cloacae ATCC 13047 (assembly GCF_000025565.1). Taxonomy (NCBI): domain Bacteria; kingdom Pseudomonadati; phylum Pseudomonadota; class Gammaproteobacteria; order Enterobacterales; family Enterobacteriaceae; genus Enterobacter; species Enterobacter cloacae. Next base: position 703,475 of record NC_014121.1, on the reverse strand, counting down.
TGGTCGCGCCGGTATAACCATAACCATCACCTGTACAGGAACACACTATGGCAACGTTTAAGGCAAAAGACGGCACGCAGATTTACTACAAAGACTGCGGCGCGGGTAAACCGGTTCTCTTCAGCCACGGCTGGCCGCTGGACGGCGACATGTGGGACAGCCAGCTGAACTATCTGGCCGAACGCGGCTTCCGCGCCATCGCCTTTGACCGTCGCGGCTTTGGCCGCTCGGATCAGCCGTGGAACGGCTACGACTACGACACCTTTGCGTCCGATATCAACGACCTGATTACCACTCTGGATCTGCAGGACGTGACGCTGGTGGGCTTCTCCATGGGCGGCGGCGACGTGACCCGCTACATCAATAACTACGGCAGCGCGCGCGTGGCCGGTCTGGCGCTGTTGGGCGCGGTCACGCCGATCTTCGGTAAATCAGATACCTTCCCGCAGGGTGTGGATCAGAGCGTGTTCGACGGTATTCGCGACGGCCTGCGTAAAGATCGCGCCCAGTTCATCAGCGACTTCGCCACCCCGTTCTACGGCATCAATGCCGGGCAGACCGTCTCTGCCGGTGCTCTGACCCAGACGCTGAACATCGCCCTGCTGGCGTCACTGAAGGGCACCATCGACTGCGTGACCGCGTTCGGCGAAACCGATTTCCGCCCGGATATGGCGAAAATCGACGTGCCGACGCTGGTGATCCACGGCAGCAACGACCAGATCGTGCCGTTTGAAAGCACCGGCAAGCTGGCGGCAGAGATGATCAAAAACGCCACGCTGAAGGTGTACGATAACGCGCCGCACGGCTTCGCGCTGACCCACCAGGACCAGCTCAACGAAGATCTGCTGGCGTTTGTGAACTCGCTGTAATTTTCTGTAGGCCGGGTAAGGCGCAGCTGCCACCCGGCGCTTTCGCAGACGCGTTCCGCTCCGCCAGCAGCCGACAAATCTCCGCATGCTTCTCCTCGGTAAAGGTAAAGCGCGACATAAAGCCCATGCGGATCAACGAGCCAATCGCCGGTAACAAACAAATCCCGAAGAACAGCCCCGACAGCACGCCTTCGCTCTGAAGTTGCGCCTGCGGCACGTAGCCGATCATCGTCAGAAACACGCCGATTAACCCGCCGCCCACTGCCACCGACATCTTGCCGGTAAAGGTCTGCCCCGAGAAGGTGATCGCCGCGCAGCGCTTGTGAGTGTGGTACTCCGCGTACTCGATGGTGTCGGCAATCATCGACGAGGTGAGGATGTTGGTCATCATCACGAACAGCGTGCTCAGGCCGAGCAGAATGAACAGCATCGTCACCTGCTGATAGCCGATGAACCACATCACCACGCGCACCGCCACGTCCAGCCCGCAGAGGATCATAAACAGCTTCCGCTTCTGCATCCGGCGCGTCAGCATCGGGGCGACCAGGCACAGCACCGCCGCCACAATCCCCATCACGCCAATCGCCATCTGCAGGCTGCCGTCGCCCAGATTATTGATAAAGAAGTAGATATACAGCCCGCCCGCCACGTTGTGGAACACGCAGAAAAAGAACGACAGCAGGACAATAAACAGCGGCTTGTTCTGGCGCAGGTTGTGGAAGGTGTCGCGGATGGTCACCTTTTCCGGGCTCGGCGGCACGCGCTCCTTGATCTGCATAAAGCCGTTAAGCATCAGCGGCAGGCCCACCAGCATCATCACCAGCGCCGCCATAAAGTAGCCTTTGTCATTGCTGTACTGGGCGAAGAACGCCGCCAGCTTCGGGAAGAAGATGTTGGCGCAGGCAATCCCCGCGTTCACCCCGAGCATCGCCGCCGTCACCGCGCGGGTGCGCTGGGCGGAGTCGTTGGTCATCACCGACGACATCGACCAGAACGGGATATCGGAGATGGCATACAGCGTCCCCCACAGGATATACGTCACCCCGGCGTAGAGGATTTTGGTGGTCATGTCTGCTTCGATTTTATAGAACGACAGCAGCGTGACGCCGGTGATCAGCAGCGGCGCAATCAGCAAAAAGTGGCGAAACTTGCCGAACCGACTGTTAATGGTATCCATGATGCTGGCAAACAGCGGATCGTGAACTGCGTCCCACGCGCGGGCAATCAGGAAGATGGTACTCGCCGCCAGCGCCGAGATCCCCAGCACGTCGGTGTAAAAATAGTTAATAAACGAACCCACTAAACCAAAGCTAAAACACTGACCTAAACCATAGCCAAAATAAGACCACAACTCGCGAGACGGTATTTTCATTGTCATTGCCATTGTTATATGCCTGCCTGGTTGCCCGGCGGTCGGCCGCCGGGTCGATATTATTAGCCCTGGACTTTCGGGGCGATCTTGCGCAATTGCTGCATTAATGCGATTTCACGGCGTGAGAACGGAATGCCGTTCTCCTCGAACACGTCGTGGAACCAGAGGCGGCAGTAGTCCGTGGACTCCTTCATCACCACCGGCCACGGCAGCCACGTCTGGGTTTTGCCGCGGACCAGCCCCCACTGATACGGCGCGACCTTCGCCGCGTACATCAGCGGAAGCTGCTCCTCGATGGTGCTACCCACGTGGCGCGCCAGCCATTCGGTGCAGAACAGCGGTCGACCAAGCTTTTGCAGTTGCTGAATAATCGCCGTCATACGGCCAGTGTGGGTGTAGGCGTGGAAGCTCACCACGTCCGAGAGTGCCAGTGCGGTCTGGTCCAGCGGATGCTGGAAGAACGTCTCGCCCTCCTCTTCCGGCGGCAGACGCCACGCGCAGACGGTGAGCGGCTGGGTCGGGTCTTCTTCACGCACCCACTGGAACGCCAGCTTCATCAACTCGTGCGCGCAGGTCTCCAGCTTCGCGTCGTACTGCACCTCCTGCGTGCCGGTCGCGAAAATGCCGCGGTTGCCCGGCTCGTTATAGAGATCCCACAGCAGCACGCGCTTATCGTCGCGGAACTGGCGGACAACGTCGCGGATATAGCGTTCAATGTTTGCCCAGCAGTCGGGATCGCACACCTTGTCGCGCCCCGGGCTCGCCGCCGCCTGGCTGTTGTGCTTGCCCGGTACCGGCGGCTTTTGCGGGCCGAGGTACGGCTCGTCGCCGGAGAAACCGCAGTCGTCCATCAGGGTCAGCATGGTGCTGAAGCCGCGACCGTCAGCAATCGTCAAAAAGCGGTCGATGCGCGCCATCAGCCCGTCGCGGTCGTGCTCCCAGACGATAAACGGCAGATTAATGCGCAGGGTGTTATAACCCGCCTCCGCCGCCCAGCCCAGCTCGCGCTCGATGGTGGCGGCATCGAAGGTCTCTTCCTGCCAGATATCGGTCCAATTCACCGCCGTCGACGGCAGGTAATTAAACCCGCACAGCCAGCCTTTTTGCTGATACCACGCCTGTGCCTGCTCCCTGCTCCACTGCTCTTTCATTACGCATCCTCTTACTGATAATATTTAGCTAATAAATATTAGCTGCGGGATAAATGCGCAAATCACGGCGTTTAGAAAAGCGACGGCCCTCACAAAGTTCACGCTTCGATGAATGAGAAACGTGATCGACGGCGCTAAAGCGTGCGGTTAGGGTATGATGCGAAATCGCGAAAGGGAGAGGACGGATGAAGCGAAAAACGAAAGTGACGATGAACGATATTGCGCGGGCGGCAGGGGTGTCGCAGGCGACGGTATCGCTGGTGCTTAACCAGTCCCGCAACATCAAGCTCAGCGACGACACCCGCCAGCGGGTGATTAACGTGGCCACTGAGCTCGGCTACGACCGCCTCCCCGCCGTTCACGCCCCGCGCAACCAGGAAGAGATCGCCCTGCTGGTGAGCTCCATGCAGAGCTTCGACCCGTTTATCGACGCCATCAGCCAGGCGCGGGAAGCGGCGTGGCGCAACGAGACGTTGCTCACCGTCTACGACTACGGCGACGACATCGAGCTGGCGCTGAACATCATCCGCCAGCTGGAGAAACGCAACTGCATCGGGATTATTCTCGCCTCTCCGGTCACCACGCTGGTGGACATGACGGCCTTCCAGGACTGCACCCGCATCCCGCTGGTGCTGCTCAACCAGCGCGACCCCGGCTCGCCGCTGCTGCCGTCGTTTATCCCGGACGACTACGCCAATGCCTTCCAGGTGACGAAACACCTCATCGCCTGCGGGGCGACGCGCATCGCCCACATCACCGGTGAGAGCTGGATGGAGGCCTCCCGCCAGCGTCTGGCGGGCTACCAGGCCGCGCTGCAGCAGGCCGGACTCGCGTGCGACGACAGCCTGGTGCGCCAGACCAACTGGCAGTTCAGCGAGTCCTTTACCGCCACCACTTCGCTGCTGGAACTGGCCGAGCGACCGGACGCCATCTTCTGCGCCAGCGACTGGCTGGCGATTGGCTGCTATCAGGCGCTGGCGGTGAACGGCGTGCGCATCCCGCAGGACATGCTGCTGGCGGGCTACGACGACCAGAAGATCTCTGAGCAGCTCACCCCGCCGCTGACCAGTATCCAGCTGCCCTACAGCGAGCTGGGACGGCTGGCGGTGGAGTACCTGTGTAATCAGGAAGATGCCGCCACGCACGTGACGCTGGCGGGCAGGCTGAAGGCGCGCGCCTCAAGCCCCGTCTGAGGTAAACACCATGCCCGCATAGGGCTTCTCGCGACACGCCGCCAGCCGCGCGGCGAGGCTGCCCACATGCAGCTCCAGCTTGTGCCCGTCCGGGTCGAGAAAATAGAACGACTCCCCCTCGCTTTTATTCTGCTTCCAGACGGTGACGCCCGCCTGCTCCAGCCTGTGCGAGAACGGTTCAAAGTCTTCTTCCGCCACGGTAAACGCGTAGTGGGTGTAGTCGCTCTCCTGCGGCGGCACGTTCCTGCGCGCCTCGTCGTACGACAGGCAGACCCACAGATCGCCGCAGGTGAGATAGGCCCCGGTATTCCAGCGGGCGTGCAGCGCAAGCCCCAGCAGCTCGTGCCAGAAGGTGACGCTTTTTTGCAGGTCGCTGACCGCGAGGGTCAGGTGGTTGAGAGATTGCAGCATGACGTGCCCTTTTGTTTTTTGCGCCGGACGTGATACGGTAAAAGCATGAACATAAACCACGCCGTGCTCACCGTAAACCGCTGGTGGCTGCCTTCTTAAAGGCGGCACGGAGTAGTTTTCCCCATTTTCAGATAGCCGCCGAAAGGCGGCTTTCTCACATCTAAGACCCCTTTCGGCATTACAACGTTAAGGAGTCTTTATGAACCCGCAAACCATCCTCACCGGCGACCGCCCAACCGGCCCGCTGCACCTTGGCCACTTCGTCGGATCGCTGCGCCAGCGCGTGGCGTTGCAGCAGACGCACAACCAGTTTGTGCTGATTGCCGACCTGCAGGGGCTGACCGACAACGGCAGCAACCCGCAGAAGATCCGCGACAACATCTCCGAAGTGCTGGCCGACTACCTCGCCGCGGGCATCGACCCGAACCTGACCACGATCTGCCTGCAGTCCGCCCTGCCCGCCCTCGCCGAGCTGACGATGCTGTATATGAACATCGTTACCGTCGCCCGCGTGGAGCGTAACCCGACGGTGAAAAACGAGATTGCGCAGAAGGGCTTTGCCCGCTCGCTGCCGGTCGGGTTTATGGCCTACCCCATCAGCCAGGCGGCGGACATCACCGCGTTTAAGGCCGAGTGCGTGCCCGTCGGCGACGACCAGCTGCCGATGATTGAGCAGACCAACGAGATTGTGCACAAGATGAACAGTCTGTTGCCCGCTCCGGTGCTGCGCCACTGTAAGGCGATGCTGAGCGACACCAGCCGCCTGCCCGGCATCGACGGCAGCGCCAAGATGTCGAAATCGCTGGGCAACACGCTGCACCTTTCTGCCAGCGAAGAGACCATTCATCGCGCGGTCAGCGCCATGTACACCGACCCGAATCATCTGAAGGTGAGCGACCCGGGGCAGATTGAGGGGAACGTGGTGTTTACGTACCTCGACGCGTTTCATCCGGACAAGGAGAAAGTGGCGGCGATGAAGGCGCACTATCAGTTAGGCGGGCTTGGGGACCGGGTTTGCAAGAACGAGCTGGAGGGTTGTTTGCAGGAGCTGATTGCGCCGATGCGGGAGCGGAGGGCAATGTACATGCGGGACAAGGGAGAGTTGATGGCGATGCTGAAGCGAGGGACCGAACGGGCGCAGGGGGTGACGCAGGCGACGTTGAGGGAGGTGAAGGTTGGGCTGGGGGTGCCGGTGTTTTGAGAGCGATATAAATAATAATCCCGGCGCAGGGCCGGGATATTTATCAAGCGTTGCGCTTAATCACCGGAATATCGCCGGTGTCATTTAACGCACCCGGAAACGTTTTTAACCACTGAGCGATTTTCTGTTTATTTACATTCACCACACTCATACCTTCCAGGCATCCCCATAATTCTCTTGTATGTTGTGGCGTAATCACAATGCAGTCTTTCATGGCGCGGATTTTTACCGGCATACCGTTGATAAAGCCTGCACGGGTTAGCCAGTCGCCGCCTAAAAGAAGGTATTTCATGTCTATGCGTGCATACAGTTCGCAGCAGGCGGCACTGTCCTGCGGCGTTTCCGCGCGGGGATGGACGGGCGCCGCGTTGGGCTGGTTGCCGTGAAGACGACGGGCGCTGTTTTTGCGTACCAGCTCGCGGTTTTCAATCATGCCGGTGAAAGCGTCTGATTCTGTTTTGCAAACAGTAAACTCTGGCTTAAAATTCGTCGCAGCCATTTTCAACTCCTTCATAGTTGTTTGTGGTTAGCGGTATGGGGGTGTTGCAGCACCTTCATATCGCGAATTCTTCTTTAAATATTTTTTGATACTTCCTTTGCCGTTCGGCGTAATTTCTGATGCTCATTATACAGGGCTGAATATAAATACAGCAGTTTGGTGTGGAGTAAATTTGGAATTTGCGAGGGGGATTCAGGAAATAAGGTTGGGTGCGGTAAGGTCATGTTTTTGTTGGTTACGGGTTGATTGGTCTGGGTTTTGCGAGCATCATCGCAATTATTTACCTTCTTCTGTAACGCGATGGCTTCCAGCAAAACTCTCGAACAGGCAATTGCCGACATCACCATCTGGCGCAAAGGCGAACAGCGTGCGCCGCATAAGCCTTTATTGCTTCTGTACGTGCTGGCGAACTATCAGCAGGGGCATGCGCGACTGTTTGATTACGGAACAGAGGTCCACGAGCAGTTGCTTAGCCTGTTAGAACGCTTTGGCCCACAGAGGAAGGCGCATTACCCGAATATGCCTTTTTGGCGGCTCAAAGGGGATGGATTTTGGGATCTGAAGAATACTGAGTTCTGTTCGACCAATGGCAGTAAGCAACCGCCCGTTAAAGAACTTGTGGAACATAACGTCGCAGGCGGGTTTGATGAAGAACACTTTGCGCTACTGGGTAAGAACAAAAACCTGATCGGCTCGCTGGCGCAGCAGATCCTTGAAGCGCACTTTCCTGAAAGCATTCAGGAAGAGCTCGCGGATGAGATGGGTTTTGATATCCAGCAGATCCGTAAGGTTCGCGATCCGCTGTTCCGGCAGCAGGTGCTACGTGCTTATAACTATGAGTGCGCAATCTGCGGGTTTAACATGCGACATGATAACGCCTCTGTTGGACTTGAAGCCGCGCATATCAAGTGGAAGCAGTTTGGCGGACCATGTGAGATCCCGAACGGACTGGCGTTGTGTGCAATTCATCATAAAGCGTTTGATAAGGGATCGATTGGGCTGGATGAAAGTATGCGGGTGCTGGTGTCTGAGGCGGTGAATGGGGGCGGGATTGTTGGGCGGCTGTTCTGGGATTTTGCAGGGAAGCAAATTGCGCTGCCGATGGTAAAAGGGAATTATCCAAGGGAGGGGTTTGTGGAGTGGCATCTTAGGGAGGTGTTTAGAGGATGAGTGCGAAGGCCGGACTCAAATCACAACTTAAGTAACTGAAATACAATAACATTTACAACAATCATAAGAAATATGCCCCCTTTTGTGCCCCCAACGATTTTTTTGAGCATATCAAACTTAGCTATTTGATATTGCTACCAAATTAAAGATTAATTCCCTATTCGGTTAGGATCCGAAATCCGGATCCTAACCGGGACTTAATGCCCACAAAAAAAGTTTTTTTGCATTTTACTGTTCACACTGTTCACCTCAGTTATTTCTCATTTTATATCATGAAGTTAAGTGGTGATGAGTTGGTGAAGGGTGAACAGTCGACTCTTCACCTCAGCGCGTTTCTGGCCTGTTTCCGGCGACCATCACCGCAATACGATGGTGATGAGGGGGTATAAAAAGTTTTTTCCGGTTTTACTGTTCACACTGTTCACCTTTGCCTTTTTATCAATAATTTCATAGTGATACAGGGTGAATATACGGTGAAGGGTGAACAGTGGATTGTTCACCTTATGGCAATTGCCGGAAAGAAAAAGACCGGCTGTTGCCGGTCTGGAGTTGGTTATGTCGCTGCGGGGTCATCGCATTTCGGCAGCCAGTCGCCGTAGCTTTCCTCTTTCAGTGACAGGTTGGTCTGTATCCCCTGCTTTGTGTGCCGCTTCTCATAATTCAGGCCGTACTCTTTCAGCATCATGGGCAGCCCCAGCCCGAACATTTTCAGGCTGAGTACGTTCCTGTATCCGTTAGCCTCCATATAGGCCAGATACGCGTGATAAAGATATTTACGGTAATTACGCGGGACAATGCTGGCATTACCCATAAACATTCCGTTGGTCTGCGGCAGCATTTCCAGATAGCCGCAAAAATCAAACGTCGGGTCAGCATCGCGCTTGATGCTGAGCGCTTCATCGGAGTTCTGCTGCGACTGGAGCAGTGCGCGCGCGGCCATCGGGTCGCTGAATTTCTGCATAAGCTGGCGCACGATGACGGCCAGCTCGCGCGCAATTTTATCCCTGAGCTGCGGGTCGCGCTCTTCCGGGGCAATCTGCTCCGGGAAATGAATAATCACCCGGCGACGCGACACACCGCCGCTGCGGTCGGTGAAGCGCATCGGATTATTGTTCACGGCCAGAATGACCGCCGGAATATGCGTTGAATACGGGTTCTGGTATTTCGGGTCAACCGAGACCGCATCACCGCCGGTGATGGCCTTCAGCCCTGCACCGTCACCGCTCCATTTTTCCTGGTCAGGCAGACGGATAAGCGAGAAGCCAATCAGGGAGGCACGCTTGCGCGGGTCTTCCAGCGTGTCGATATCGGCCGACGTGGCGTTATCCTCTCCGGCGAGCAGGGTCGCGATTTCGGCCAGTATACTTTTCCCGCTCCCGCCGGGACCGGTGACTTCAAGAAAGAGCTGCCAGTCGTAGCGGTTCGCCAGCACCATAAACAGCGCAGCGAGTATCACGTCGCGCTTTTGTGGATTTTTACCGGCCGCCCGGTCGAGCCAGCGCCAGAAATTCGGCGCGTGGGTCTCCAGCGTTTCCCCCTCGACCGGCGGGGTAAAATCCACGTCGCACAGCGTGCGCAGCCAGTACGATTTGCTGTGTGGGCTGAACAGGCCGCTTTGGGTATCGAGTACCCCGTTGCGAAAACCAATCAGACGGCGTGCCGGTGCGGCCTGCTGAGGAATAATCAGCTTCAGCGTCTCCACCACTGAGGTGATTCTCCCCGACGAGAACGGGGCGCGCAGGCGCTGAAAAAGCCCGGCTACGTCGCGTTCGAAGCTGGACGGCTGAACGACTTTCCATATCCCTGCTTCATAACGGGACAGGAGCTGGCCGTTCGCATCCACCGCCAGCGCTTCACCGTAATGCTCATGCACCCGCAGAGCCTTGTCGCTGGCGCTCATGGCGGTAAATTCCGCCTCGCTCATGGTGTCGAACGGGCTTTGTGCCGGTGGCCGGATGGCGTCATAAATCGCTTTTCGCGTGGCCTCCCCGCCATTCTGCATAAACGCATCATTCCAGTCACCAAACACCGGCGGCAGGGCAACAACACCCTCACAGGTTTCTGCGGCCGCTGCGGCTTTGTTCTGGCCGTCGCCGTTAAGGTCGCGGTCGGCACCGAGCACAATCTGACAGGCCGGGTGTTTCTGACGGGCAAGGCTCGCCAGAGAAAGGAGGTTCACGGACGACAGTGCCACCATGACGGTTTCGCCGGTCAGGTGATGCACGGTGAGCGCGGTTGCATAGCCCTCCGCAATCCACAGGCGTTTTCCGGTCTATTTTTTTCCTTCGATGGTGTGACACGCTCCTTTTACCGCCCCGCCTTTCAGGGTGCGTTTGAGCCCCTCAGAATTGATAAGCTGAAGGTTAACCAGCACGCCGGTATCGTCATACAGCGGGACAACCACATCACCGGCGCGGAACGTCACGCCGCCGGTTTTATGTGTGGCCGTCAGCATGACACATTCATGACCGGGGAATCCCTTGCGGGTCAGATAGGCGTTGCCGCTGGCCGTGCGGGTTTTCTCCATCAGTCTGACGGCCAGCGCGGCCGCCGCTTTACGGTCGGCATCGGTTTCAGCCTCTGCGGCCGCAATCACTTCCGGGGCAACCGGCGGCAGGTTGCCGGTCACGGCGTTCACCTTCCCGGCAGCCTCTGATGCGGTTACGCCGAACACTTTCTCTACCAGCTTAAGACCGTCACCCGCACCGCACTGGTTACAGAACCATGTGCCGCGCCCCTCTTTATCGTCAAAGCGGAAGCGGTCAGAGCCGCCGCACACCGGACAGGCCTGATGGCGGTTTTTAATGACCTTCACACCCAGCGCCGGGAGAATGCGCGGCCAGTGGCCGCACGCCTGTTTTACGGTTTCCGTTACGTTCATTTTCATCGTTATTTTCTCCCTCAGTGCATAACAGGCGATGTGATATGACGGGCACAGAGTTCATCCATCACGGCCAGCCCGAGAAAGGACAGCGACGGCGCGGCCATGAGCGGTCCGGCTTCCATTAAATCTTCCAGCAGCGCACAGGCAATCTGGCGGCCTTTTGCCTCACCGTGCTGGCGCAGATAGAAGCCCTCCAGCTCGTCGGCAATGGCGTTTTCCAGCGCATCAAGGGTGAGGTGTTCGTAGCGGTGCTGACGCTCGCATACTGTCAGCCATGCACAGGCCACGGCGCGGCGATAGAGCGCGGCGCGTAATACAGGTGAAAGAGGCTTTTTCATACGTTATCCTCCCCGGTCAGCCAGCGCTTTTTGCAGCGCTCGACCACGCCGTCGAGCTGGGCGGTCATGAGGTAAATCACGGAGGTGAGCTGCAACTGCTGCGCCGGGTCGCGACAAACGGAGGTTGAGTCCTGCACCTTCATCAGCTCGTCAATGAGCTGGCCGACATTACGCATATGCTCAAGGCACTCAATATCATGAGGGGTGATAAGGGTCTGTTTCATGGTCGCACCTCCGTAACCGGCAGGCGGCCAGCGAACGACAGAATGTAATCACGAACGAGGGACAGGCGTGCGGCGTGTTCATCACCGGCAACGGTGCGGAGCATACAGATACGGGGTTTACGGTCTGCGCGACGAACTGCGGCAAACACAAAGACAAACTGCGGATGTGACGGGGTGAGGATAGTAGCCATAATGGCAGCCTCCATTGAGTAGCGGTTACTGCTACCACCGGAAACGCCAATTTCACTGGTGGCAGCCCGAACGGGGTTGGCGTAACCGGCCTCAATGGATACCGGCCAGCCCGAAGGCTGCCCCGCCCGGACTACCATTATCTTGCTGGAACCATGGTGTAAAAAGAGACACCACAGCCCGGAAAATGGGTGTGCCTGAGCTACGACGAAAAAAAAGACGCACGGCGCGTCTGGTGTCGCCATTGAGTTTCGCGGAACGCCAATTCCGGCTGCCGATTTTGCGACAGCGGGAAAACTATACCTGGAAACGGCGACAGGAAGCAAGCCAGAAAAAGGGGCTGTTTGCTGAACGGTCATCATCATGCGTCACAGCCCCGGTTGCGCTCGGCAATGCGATCCGCCATCCATGCGGTGATTTCAGACTGCGCCCACGCCACGTTTTTTCCGCCGAGGCTGATTTGTTTCGGGAAAGCCTCCCGGCTGATGAGGTCGTAAATGGTCGACCGGGACAGACCGCACAGATGCATCACTTCGGGCAGGCGGATAAAGCGTTCCTGAACCGCATCAGAGACCGGCATCATCGGGGCGGCAGGGGCAGAAGACGGGGAAGAAAAAGCGGTGTGCATCGGGCTACCTCATAAAGTCCATACTGTGCCGGTCGTGTCCGTCCGGCCTCGGGTAGCTCTCTATTTTGTGAATATTTTCCCTCAGGGCAACAAGTCTTTTACAGACGATTTTGCATCCAGACCGTTGATTTATCGAATGTGGCAAACCCATGGCAACTGCTGGCAATCAGTGGCAATTGATGGAAAACCCATGATTACTTTTACTGATTAATACCTCCTGCATTGACCGGAATAAAATATAAAAGCCCTGAGATAAGCCAGAACGGCAGGTGAACAGTGGTGAACAGACGGTGAACAGTCAGACCTGCAACTGCTCACCCTTTAACTTACTGTATTACTTATATTTTTATTTATGGTGAACAGTGGTGAACAGTTATCAGTAAAAAAACAAACGATGAGTAAGGTTTTGCTGAGACCTTTCTCTGGCAAGCCGGGTTTTAAGTGGTGTTTGTGCCAGAACTGCCACAACTGCAATGAATCGAGATGTTGTGTCATGAAGGGCAGAATCATTTCAGGTTGAACACACGGAGAGCCTGAACATGAAACCCGAAACAGTCATTACCGACCTGCAGAATGTAGCCGCTCAACAGTCAGCAGAGAGCAGCCAGCGCATCACAGACAAGCTGAGCGCATTCACTGCGGCCAGAGACACGCACGCGGCCAGCATGCAGGAACTGAAAGAGATTGATACGTCCATTGAACGCTGTAAGCAGGAGCGGCAGACCGCCCTCAGTGAGAGTGCAGAGGCGGAGCAGGACTGGCGCAGTCGCTTCCGCACCCTGCGCGGCAATCTCACCCCTGAAATGAAAGCTGAGCACAGCAGGCGTATCGCCAGTCGCGAGCTGGCCGACGAGTTCACCGGCCTGATTGCGGAGCTGGAAACTGATCGGACACGCGCCATGCTGAATGCCTGCTCGACCGCCAGTAAATACCTGTCAGCGCATGATGATGCCTTTACCACTTATGCCGGCGCGGAATGGGCTCAGGCGGTCAACACGCTCCCCGCCGCGCTCATTCGTGCTTTCCTGCTGCGCATTCGCGCCCTCGAAATGCAGGGTGACAGTGCACCCCAGTCCGTGGCCATCGGCGAGTTGCGCGATGCGCTGAGCCGTCAGGGCAGCCTGTATCACTTCGATATGAAGCAGGAGCCGGTATTGTCCGTGACGGGCATGCACCGGCCGCAGATTAACGGTGTGGATATGGAGCTGTTACGCAGCCCGGTGAAGAGAATGATGCTCGCCAGAAAACTGGCTGGTAATGGCGAGACAAAAGCGGAGGTATAAGCATGTTTCACTGCCCGTTCTGCAAAACCAGTGCGCACGCCCGCACCAGTCGCTATCTGTCTGAGAACGTCAAACAGCGCTATCACCAGTGCGTGAACGTCGAGTGCTCGGCGACCTTCCGTACGCTTGAATCCGTTGACGGGATTATCCGTTCACCGGTTACTGAGCCGGTTACCCCTGTACCCGCACCGGCGGCCACCGTTAACCGTGCCGGTGCGTGAGCACGGCCAGACATCAGGAGAGACATACGTGACCACACTGACGCTACAGAAAGCCTTTGAGGCCTGTCAGGCAAATAAATCCGCCTGGCTGCAACGCCGGGATGAACTGAAGCAGGCCGAACAGGCATACCGCGAACAGCTTGCCGGTAACGACCACAGCGGCCGGAGTCTGCAAACCCTGCGCGAAATTATCGATGTGAAAAAGTGGGAAATAAATCAGGCTGCCGGGCGTTATATCCGCTCGCATGAGGAGGTGCAGCGCATCAGCATCCGTAACCGTCTGAATGATTTTATGCAGGCGCACGGCGCGGAGCTGGCCGCCGCCCTTGCCCCGGAGCTGATGAATTATTCCGGGCAGCATGCCGCCATTCAGCGCTGCGCCATGCAGCACTCACTCGACTATCTGCGTGAGGCGCTGCTGGTCTGGCTGACCGCCGGTGAAAAAATTAATTATTCGGTGCAGGATTATGACATTTTAACGGCCATCGGATTCAGGCCTGACGCGGCCTCGCGCGATGATTGTCGTGAAAAATTCACACCCGCACAGAACCTGAATTACACCCGCCGACGCGCAGAGCTGGCCGCGCAGTAGTCCTTTAAAAAATTCCCGAAAATCCCGCCTTTTTCCCGTAAAAAAGCCATGCATGCATAAGGTGCATGGTTTTGCATGCGTTTTACCTATACTGGAACCCCCGCCAGCGCCAGCACTGGCGCGCCCTGAGGCCGGTCATGCACCTGCATTAAATGCGCCCCCTTAAGCGGGCAGGCGTGGCGGGGAGAGCATTGCGCGCCAAGCAATGAGGATAATTATTAAATTTACATCCAGCTAGTGGAATCAGTAATCAAAAAGAAGCGAAAAAGGCTCAGGTAACTCACGAAAATTTAACGTTAAACTGATCAAATTACAGGGTAAAAAAAATTGCCCACATGAAGTCAATGGGAGTATGCTTAATTTTTGATCGTGGTGCATATCCCAAGATAAGAAGCTAAGGAAAGAGCATGAATGTAGGGCATCTCAATTTCTTCAAGGTTAATAAATGTGGTTTATACAAGGTAAATGATGACAATACATATGGTTTAGAACTTAGCGAAACATTCGACCTCATACAGAATTGGGTGGGAACTAAATCTCTTGCACTCACGATACCATGGGATCCAAAAGAAAAACCAAACCGATCAAAGTGTTATTGCAAAGACATTTACAAGGACGCAAATACTGGCGATTTCTTAATCATGTTATGGAAATCTGATACTGATAGTACTGGTTCTTTATTAGGGGCGAGTGAAGATGGTGAAATCGGCAGTTCATCAGTCGTTAAATATACTAATAGCTATAAAGGGAAGAAAGTAATCTGGGGTCGACCATGCTTCTATTGGATTATCCCTGAGATTGAAACTATAGTATCAATTAAATTTGACCATTCTGTTTGTGACTCTGAACTATTTCAAGACTATGTGCATGCATCTATCACAAATAGAGTTAAACATAGCAAAAGAGTTAAAAACAAAACCGAGAAAGGATATATAAGGTTATCTAATACTGATGATGAAGACTTATATAAATACATGTACAGATTTGACATGAAGCTTCGAAGCTTAGAAACTACTCATACTGAGCTAGGTAAATTGGTACCAAAAATAACACATATTGTGCGTAGAGAAACCATTATTATAAATCCAAATGACGCTCGAGCTGATTGGTTAAAAACCTTCAGCACACTCGTCCCATTTGTGTCCGGAAAGAAAAACACTAGAACAAGACAGATTGAAATAAAAGCAGAAGCAAAACCATCCTTGAAAGAAGTTAAAGAAATAATTGAAAAATATTCTGCTGAGGATAGAGAAAAACGTCTCTGGGACAATGTCGGATTTGCTACAGACAAGGGCATAACATGGGTAGATAAATATAGAATGCGTGATATTATTAATATCCCTTCCGAAGACTATTCAACATATTCTGCTGCATATATTTACGAACAAATATCACACAAAAGAAAAGAATTCATTTCCCCTATATTAAAAGAATTAAAAGCATTACAATCTCAGTCAAGAAAAAAGAAAGCATCTGGAGAAGATTGAATGGGCTTTGTTGAATAAATCAGATTTCGGGTAAGTCTCCCCCGTAGCGGGTTGTGTTTTCAGGCAATACGCACGCTTTCAGGTATACCTGCTTTCGTCATTTTGTTCAGCGCTCGTACCAGGGCCATAGCCTCCGCAACCTGACCATCGTAGTCACGCAGCGTCAGTGAACCCCCGAACAGCTGTTTTACCCGGTACATCGCCGTTTCCGCTATCGAGCGACGGTTGTAATCTGTTGTCCATTTCCACCGCGCATTACTCCCGGTCATTCGCTGATTAGCCACTGCACGGTTACGGTCTGCATATTCACCGGGCCAGTAACCCGCACCTTTTCGGGGAGGGATAAGCGCGCTGATTTTCTTACGCCGCAGTTCATCGTGACATAGCCGGGTATCGTAAGCGCCATCGGCGGCGGCTGACCTGATTTTCCGGTGGGTTTGCCGGATTAACCCGGGGAAGGCCTCTGAGTCCGTAACGTTGTTCAGCGACAGGTCAGCGCAGTGATCTTGACCCGCCATTTCCGGACAGCTTTTGTATCTTAAGTTAACGATGCCCGCTGCCGCCGGTATTCTCTCGGAGAGTGATATCCCAGCGCACTATGCGGGTGATTTTCATTGTAATGCGTGAACGCCGCTGCAAGGTTTCGCAGGGCTGTTCTCACATCCGGTTTCGGCATGAACGCGATATAGTCTTCCTTCATCGTCTTCACGAACCGTTCGGCCATGCCATTGCTCTGCGGGCTGCTCACCGCTGTTGTACATGGCTCCAGATTCAGCTCTTTGGCGAACCTCCGCGTTTCATGCGCGGTATATGCTGAACCCGTTGTCCGTCAGCCACTGCACCGCCTGTGTCGGGGCAGCCTGTCGCCGAAGCGCTTTTCCACCGACCTCAGCATCACATCCTGCACGGTCGAACTGTCATAGCCTCCCGTGCTTGCTGCCCAGTCTATGGCCTCACGGTCGCAGCAGTCCAGCGCGAACGTTACCCGCAGTTTTTCGCCGTTGTCGCAGCCGAACTCGAAGCCATCTGAACACCAGCGCATATCGCTTTCTGCCACCGCTATCTTGCCCTTATGTTCACGCTTCGGTCGCTCTGGTTTGTGATGCAACAACAACAGGTTATGCTCGCTCATTATCCTGTAAAGCCGTTTGGCATTCACAGGTGGCTGTCCCTCTGTGCGACGTTGCTTGCGCAGGATGCCCCACACGCGTCGATAACCATAACTCGGCATATCGCTGATAATGTTGAGGATAGCCGACAGTATTTCTGCGTCTGCTTCTTCATTACGCCGGTTACAGCGCCTGTCCTGCCAGTCGGCAGAACGGTTAATCCGCAGTGACAGTTGCGCACGCGACACGCCCATGGTCCGGCTGACCATGGCTATTCCCCGTCCTTTGGCAACAAGGGCGCGTGCGCTATCCATTTTCGCGACTGACCGTACTCCACGGCTTCTTTCAGGATCTCAACTTCCATCGTCTTCTTGCCCAGAAGGCGCTGAAGCTCCCGGACCTGCTTCAGAGCAGCAGTAAGCTCAGAAGCAGGAACGACTTCCTCTCCAGCCGCAACGGCGGTGAGGCTGCCTTCCTGATATTGCTTCTTCCACTTAAACAGCAGGCTGGGCTGGATACCATGCAGGCGGGCGACATGGGAGACATTCATACCCGGCTCCATCGTCTGCTGGATAATGGCGATCTTCTCCTGAGGAGTTTTACGTTTACGGACTTCTTGCCCTAACAGGATCCCGGTCATCTCAAAATTGGTGTTAGTGTTAGACATATATTCAAGCCTATCTCTTATCTGGAGATACAGCTACTGTCTGGTGTTTCAGGGGGCTACATCAGACAGGTCAGCGCAGATGATTTCATGTGTTTTACTGTCAACGGCGAGATGCAGCTTACGCCAGATACGGCGGCGTTCCTGGCCATGCTTTTTGACTTTCCACTCGCCTTCACCGAAGACCTTCAGCCCGGTGGAATCAATTACCAGGTGTGCGATTTCACCCCGGGTGGGCGTTTTGAAACTGACATTAACCGACTTTGCCCGCCTGCTGACACAGCTGTAATCCGGGCAGCGTAGCGGAACGTTCATCAGAGAAAAAATGGAATCAATAAAGCCCTGCGCAGCCCGCAGGGTCAGCCTGAATACGCGTTTAATGACCAGCACAGTAGTGATGGCAAGGTCAGAATAGCGCTGAGGTCTGCCTCGTGAAGAAGGTGTTGCTGACTCATACCAGGCCTGAATAGCTTCATCATCCAGCCAGAAAGTTATGGAGCCACGGTTGATGAGGGCTTTATTGTAGGTGGGCCAGTTGGTGATTTTGAACTTTTGCTTTGCCACGGAACGGTCTGCGTTGTCGGGAAGATACGTGATCTGATCCTTCAACTCAGCAAAAGTTCGATTTATTCAACAAAGCCGATTGAATGTTGAAAGCTATAGTAGGCATCGTCAAATACACGCGGATATACATAGCAATATTCATTTTATCGCTATTGATTATTTCAACATCCAATATTAACTATGTGTATAACGATTTTGCTAACTATTGCACTCTTCTCGTATCAGTTTCTGGAATGGTTTTTACTATTATGGGAATTTGGTTAGCATTTCTTTATCCAAATGCTTTACAGCGGATCGTTAACCCCAAAACTATAGAAACTGTTGATTTCACCGAACAACTGGAAGATACAAGAAGGTTAGAAGCAATAGTTGGAAGTGTTCTAAAGTCATCTTTCGTTATGATAACTTTACTTGTTATATATTTACTAAAACTAGTATTTTTCAAGAGTCACCTTTATATTGAGAGTCAAGAAGTAATAAAAAACACATCTTTAGCATTGATTATTGCTATTTCGTACATGCAGATTGAGGCAGTAATTAGCGTTATACTTGCGAATGTTATGTTTATCAATGACTTACATAACAAGAGAGAGCAACGAGACATCGACGATCAAGTGTGAGGGAAAAATGAAAAGGAACATACGAGTTATACCCAAAAACGTTTATAGCAAGCTAAAAAGACTTGGCAATACTGTTGTTGCTGGCACTTCCATCGCAATTACAGAAAGTCAATTAAAAAATGGAATGCTTGAACACCTTGGAATATACTATGATAATGGTGTAAATGCATATGAGGCGTCAGTAATACCGGATCCATTGCAGGGAAAATATTCTCTTAAAAATGTTTTCGGTGAAGAGATCGTTAGAAGAGATCTCCCTAAAGAAACTCATTACACTGAAATTGAGTCCCCTAACTGGGGTGATAGCTCCAACGGTACGCATACTGTTAGACTACCTCACGAGAAGTACCCCAGAGACATTATCCCACCGAAACTAATAGCAATTGAAATTAATCACAAACAGTCTTCGGGGAGTCATTTCATATTTAATTTCAGAGTGACCAGAATTTTAGAAAAAAAATCGAGCACGTTTGATGATGATTTATTATTCGACTTAAATCTTCTCCAAGAAAATCTTGGTAAATGTGGAGTTGAAAATGCTGATAAGCCTATATCAACTTATGCTGACACACTTATAGTGTCATGGGACATATTCCCACCAGGTAGTAAAGAAGAAGTTTTATCAAGAATCTTTAGAGGAAAAAATATCACTCCAGACAAGAAAAATGTTGCAGAAAATAGATATGACTTCTTTATGAGCCTTGAACCTAAAAAGATTGTCACCGGGAATAGTACGTTCAGTAATTATCTTGGAGCAATGCTAGAGGACGATCTGGTTGTTTTTGAGAATATAGAATATGGTAATGCGATATACATCCTCTATGATAACTGGGATGAAATCAGCAAGCTATCACGAATTGATTTGTTATCAGGAAGAGCAGGGAATAATTTCGATAGAATAATCCATAGTGGTAACTGGAAGGACGAAGTGCGAAAAAAAGTTGCTACTGGAAGATTATGATCAAAGTGTTTAATAAAAAATAAACGCCTATTGAAAGTATAGGCGTTTATTTTTCTAATTTTTTTTGTTTATTTTAGCAAAATCATAAGGTGTAACTGCTTTGCTTTCATTTGCTTTAAGGTAATCAGCCCACCATTGCACCATCAAACGACGCTCATCCAAATGCTCAGAGGTATGAATATACGCAGCACGGACATTATTTCTTTCAGAATGGCTCAACTGTCGTTCAATCGCGTCATCGCTCCATAACCCTGACTCCCCCATAGCACCACGCGCCATCGTCCTAAATCCATGTCCGCAAACTTCGGTTTTCGTGTCATAGCCCATCGCACGCAATGCGCTATTTATCGTGTTTTCACTCATGACCTGAGTTGCATCATGATCCCCCGGGAACAACAGCTCTTTATCAGTGACCTGCCCCCACGATTAGATACAACACTCAGTTAGTAACGTCGGAATCTTCATTCTCAGAATGACCCTTTCTCCAGCCCGCTGCAAATTCAGACGGTGTCTGATAATTCAGCGTGGAGTGCGGGCGGCATTCGTTATAATCCTGCCGCCAGTCATTAATAATTTTCCTGGCATGAACGATATCGCTGAACCAGTGCTCATTCAAACATTCATCGCGAAATCGTCCGTTAAAGCTCTCAATAAATCCGTTCTGCGTTGGCTTGCCCGGCTGGATTAAGCGCAACTCAACACCATGCTCAAAGGCCCATTGATCCAGTGCACGGCAAGTGAACTCCGGCCCCTGGTCAGTTCTTATCGTCGCCGGATAGCCTCGAAACAGTGCAATGCTGTCCAGAATACGCGTGACCTGAACGCCTGAAATCCCAAAGGCAACAGTGACCGTCAGGCATTCCTTTGTGAAATCATCGACGCAGGTAAGACACTTGATCCTGCGACCGGTGGAAAGTGCGTCCATGACGAAATCCATCGACCAGGTCAGATTGGGCGCCGCCGGACGGAGCAGCGGCAGACGTTCTGTTGCCAGCCCTTTACGACGTCTTCTGCGTTTTACGCCCAGGCCACTGAGGTGATAAAGCCGGTACACGCGCTTATGATTAACATGAAGCCCTTCACGGCGCAGCAACTGCCAAATACGACGGTAGCCAAAACGCCTGCGCTCCAGTGCCAGCTCAGTGATGCGCCCTGATAAATGCGCATCAGCAGCCGGACGGTGAGCCTCATAGCGGCAGGTCGACAGGGATAAACCTGTAAGCCTGCAGGCACGACGTTGCGACAGACCGGTCGCATCACACATCAACATCACGGCTTCCCGCTTCTGGTCTGTCGTCAGTACTTTCGCCCAAGAGCCACCTGAAGCCGCCTCTTTATCCAGCATGGCTTCGGCAAGCAGCTTCTTGAGTCTGGCGTTCTCTTCCTCAAGCGACTTCAGGCGCTTAACTTCAGGCACCTCCATACTGCCATACTTCTTACGCCAGGTGTAAAACGTGGCATCGGAAATGGCATGCTTGCGGCAGAGTTCACGGGCGGGTACCCCAGCTTCGGCTTCGCGGAGAATACTGATGATCTGTTCGTCGGAAAAACGCTTCTTCATGGGGATGTCCTCATGTGGCTTATGAAGACATTACTAACATCGGGGTGTACTAATCAACGGGGAGCAGGTCAGAAGTTAAGATGCCCCCAATTATGCCCCCAATGACATCCGGATTTCAACGGACTACCACGGACAACTCAGGACGTAAAAACCGCTGCAAGCGTTGATTTCAAAGGGTTTGATGGACTTTCTCGGATGATATTGGAAGTACTAATGGTGCCGAAGGCCGGACTCGAACCGGCACGTATTTCTACGGTTGATTTTGAATCAACTGCGTCTACCGATTTCGCCACTTCGGCACTGAAGGGGATGCGGAAACGTTGTGGATTATACCTGTCGCGCGCCGCCATGCAAGCGACGACGCGCTAAACCTGCGCTAAGTGCCCAAAAAACCAGCGCTACCGTCAGTCCAGCTCAGATACCGCCAGCCTAATCACCCTCGCCGCCTTCTGCTCCGGCAGCGCCAGCACCTTCGCCCACATCTCCTGCACCATATCGCAGGAGAGCTTCTCTTTGCCCACCGCCTTCTCCGGCATCTGCAGCAGCTGGATGTCCTCGCCGTACTTATCGGCAAGTGCCTTCATAATCGGCCGCACATCTTCGACAGCCGCCTCGCGCTCGGCCTGGGTCACGATGTGGCGGTTTTTGCCGTAGGCCGCGCGCATCATGTCGGCATCGGCCTGCATGCGCCGCGCCATCAGGTCTTTATCCAGCATGCGCATCGGGTTGATGCCGCCCTTCACCATCGGGTAGAGGAAGCGGAAGCAGGCGTCGTCGCTCACCTTCTGGATGGCGGCGGTCTGCTCCATATTGATGGTCATGTAGTTCACCACGTTGGCGTCCGGTGCGTTTTGCAGGCGCGTCATCTGCAGATGCAGGATCTGCGGCTGGATGGTGTCGATAATCTGCTGCTCCGGCTCGCCCGCTTTTTGCAGGGCGGCCATCTGGTCGAGGATGCGCTGGTGCAGCGCGGGCTCCTGCTCCTTAATCACCTGCCAGGCGGGCATCGCGTTGAGGGCGTTATCCATCTGCCGTTCCGGGGCGCGCTGCCTGTCGAAAAACACCCAGAACGCCACGGCGGCAGCCGCAATGACGACAATCACAATACGGGTCCACGTTTTATTCATCTCGCATCCTTATCCTTGAGTTATGCCGGTTTACACCAGCACGCCGCTGTGGAAGCGAAACTCGTTATCCGGTGTCGAGATAAGTGTGGCTTCAATTTCGCCAAAAAGCTTTATACGCGGTGAGATATCGTCGTCGCTCACCTGCTGGGCCAGCGTCAGGTAGTCCTGATAATGGCGCGCTTCCGAGCGCAGCAGCGAGAGATAGAACTTCTGCAGGTCGTCGTCGAGGAACGGGGCCAGCGCGGCGAAGCGTTCGCAGGAGCGGGCTTCGATGTAGGCGCCGCAGATGAGCTTGTCGATCAGCGTCAGCGGCTCGTGGGTGCGCACTTCCTTCAGCATCCCTTTGGCATAGCGGCTGGCGGTGATTTTGACGTACGGAATGTCGCGGGCCAGCATCGCCTCGCGCACCTGCCAGAAGTGGTGCAGCTCCTCTTTAATAAGCAGCACCATGCTGTCGATGAGCGCCTGGCCCCACGGGTCGTCGGTTTTGGGCATCACGCTTTTGCCAATCTGCCTGTGCAGGGCGATGAAGTCCGGCTCCGGGCCGTCGCGGAAGGTGAACTGTTCGTAGGGTTTGAGCCAGTCGAGCAGCGCGTCAGCACCGCTTTCGTCGGCGACGTATTTACGCACGAGTAATAGCGCGGTCTGGGCGGCCTTGAGCTCGCACACCATGTGGTCGGTGAGCAGCAGCGGCAGGTTCGCCGGGTCGCGGGCTTTATCAATCCATGCTTGCGGGGTCGGGCACTGGAGGAAGTTAAGTACGGGGGCGAGTATCTGCGGGTAATCCATGGTTCTGCCTTGAAAAAGCGGTGGCGCGCGCCACCGCCTGAAACGCTTAGTGACGCACGCCGTCGTCGTCTTCGTCGACGTAATCTTCGTCGTCGCCTTCTTCGCCGTCTTCACCGTTCGGATCTTCGAAGTAGGTTCCCCAGCCGTCGTACTCCACGTCAAACTTCTCGGCCAGGTTCATCAGCTGTTCTACCTGCGCGTCGATAAGCTCCGCCTTCAGCGCGCCTTCGCTCAGGATGTCGCAGCAGATGACGGTATCGCCCTCTTCCACTTCCAGCTCTTCCGGCTCGGTCACTTCGTAACCCAGTTTAAAAGCTTCCACCGCCATTTTTTCCAGCGCGTCGAAATCATCCGCAGAGAAATGGTGCTCGATGGTGTACAGCGCGTCCGGATCGCTACCGTCTTCCAGCAGCTCTTCAATAATCAGACGCGTCTCTTCGCGTTGTTCTTCCAGGTGTTCCGGGTTTGCCATGGCTCATTCCTCTTTAAAGTGCGGCAGATACTTCTATTTTCACACACGGACGTGTTTGCCTCCACCTTTGTGAGAAAGATTTGTTAAACGGGGTTGCAAATGAATAATTACACATATAAAGTGAATTTTAATTCAATAAGTGGCGTTCGCCATGTGAGGATAAAATGTCTGATCTGTACAAGAAACACTTTCTGAAATTGCTCGACTTTACCCCTGCACAGTTCACTTCTCTGCTGACTCTTGCCGCACAGCTCAAAGCCGATAAAAAAAATGGCAAGGAAGTACAAAAGCTTACTGGCAAAAACATCGCGCTCATCTTCGAAAAAGACTCAACCCGTACACGATGCTCTTTCGAAGTTGCCGCATTTGACCAGGGCGCGCGCGTCACCTATTTAGGGCCGAGCGGCAGTCAGATTGGGCATAAAGAGTCAATTAAGGACACCGCGCGCGTGCTCGGGCGGATGTACGACGGCATTCAGTATCGCGGTCACGGCCAGGAAGTGGTCGAGACGCTGGCGCAGTACGCGGGCGTGCCGGTGTGGAACGGGCTGACCAACGAGTTCCACCCAACGCAGCTGCTGGCGGACCTGCTGACCATGCAGGAGCACCTGCCGGGCAAGGCGTTTAACGAGATGACGCTGGTCTACGCGGGCGACGCGCGCAACAACATGGGCAACTCAATGCTGGAAGCGGCAGCGCTGACCGGGCTGGATCTGCGTCTGGTGGCTCCGAAGGCCTGCTGGCCGGAAGAGAGCCTGGTGGCGGAATGCAGCGCGCTGGCCCAGAAGCACGGCGGGAAGATCACCCTGACGGAAGACGTGGCGGCGGGCGTGAAGGGTGCGGACTTTATCTATACCGACGTGTGGGTGTCGATGGGCGAAGCCAAAGAGAAGTGGGCGGAGCGAATTGCGCTGCTGCGTGGGTATCAGGTGAACGCGCAGATGATGGCGCTGACCGGCAACCCGAACGTGAAGTTCCTGCACTGTCTGCCCGCGTTCCATGACGACCAGACCACGCTCGGCAAGCAGATGGCGAAGGAGTTCGACCTGCACGGCGGGATGGAAGTGACGGACGAGGTGTTTGAGTCGGCGGCGAGCATCGTGTTTGACCAGGCGGAAAACCGGATGCATACGATTAAGGCGGTGATGGTGGCGACGCTTGGGGGTTGAGTCCTCTGCGGTCTGGTGCCCTCACCCCGGCCCTCTCCCACAGGGAGAGGGGGAAAACACTAAAAAACGACAACAGGGTTGTCGTTTTTGCTTTTACCTCCCCTTCATTGATTTTTCACCCCGAAAAAGGTACGTTTTCGCCTTAATTCCAGCGTGGACATGCCAGCATTATGCCGATTATTCAGTCTGTTGAACGTGCGTTGCAGATCCTCGACCTGTTCAACGAGCAGGCCACCGAGCTTAAGATCACCGACATCAGCAAAATGATGGGGCTGAGCAAGAGTACCCTCCACTCCCTGCTGAAAACCCTGCAGCTCCATGGCTATATCGATCAGAACCCGGAGAACGGTAAATATCGCCTCGGCATGAAGCTGGTTGAGCGCGGTCATTTCGTCGTGGGCTCCATCGATATTCGTCAGAAGGCGAAAGGCTGGCTGACGGAGCTGTCCCAACGGACCGGGCAGACCACCCATCTGGGGATCCTCGACGGGCGTGAAGGGGTTTATATCGAGAAGATTGAAGGCAAGCTGGCCGCCATCGCCTATTCGCGCATTGGCCGCCGCCTGCCGGTTCATGCCACCGCCATCGGCAAGGTGTTGATTGCCTGGCTGGGCGAGACCGAGCTGAACGCCCTGCTTGAGGGCTATCAGTACACCACCTATACCCCTTCCACCCTCGCCTCTCGCGAAGCTTTAATGGCCGCTCTGGCGCAGACCCGTGAGCAGGGCTATGCCCTGGACAGCGAAGAGAACGAGCAGGGCGTGCGCTGCGTGGCGGTGCCGGTGTGGAACCATGAATCCCGCGTGATTGCCGCCCTGAGCCTGTCGACGCTGACCTCGCGCGTGGACGATGCCGGGCTGGCTAATTTCCGCGAGCAGCTTCAGCAGGCCGGGCTCCAGCTTTCACGCGCGCTGGGCTACCCGGCCTGAGCCGTTAAACCGGCTCGTAGGTGAAGTAGTCGAAGTCCGCGTGGCAGCCGTCGCCGCTGATGTCCTCGCAGTGCAGCCCCACAAACGCGCCGGTGAAGAAACCGCGCCCGCCAATGTAGTCGTCCGACAGTTTCCACGCCTCAAACGTTACCGGCACGGTGTGCCACGTCTCGCCATCGAACGAGTAGCTGTAGCGGTAGACAAGCGTATCCACATCCACCCGCAGCCAGATGCTCTCCGCACTCTCCGGCACCGGAATCGGCTGCTCATGCAGCGGCCATGACGGCACATTGTGGTCGAGTTGAATAACCTTGATGGTTCTCCCCTTCCCCTCCTCGTAGTCCACAAAGCAGTAGCTCCAGTTTTTACTGTTGTAGTAGCAGGTCAGTCCGGCGCTTTGCTGGAAGTGAACCGGCGAGAACTGCATCCGCGTTTCGGAGCGGAAGGTGAAGTGCTGCCAGCGGCGCGCCACGGTCGACTGGGTAAAGGTCGAGTTGAGCGAGTCGTTGCCGTAGAGCCGTAAATAGCCCGGGCGCGCGGTGAGCGAGCCGAGGGTGTCGTCGAACGGGATGCGCAGGGTCTGCAGTTCCGGGTCAAGCGTGCTGCCGTCGAAGTCCTCCCGCCAGTTGCCCTGAATGGATGCAGGCTGTTCCGCCACCTGTGGGCCTTTCACGGTCAACTGCGCGTGCTTGCCGCCTTCCACGTACGGCCAGCCGTCGCGCCATTCAATGCGGGCGATGCCGGTCTCGCGCCCCAGCGGACAGTAGCCGCGTCCGCCGGAGGCCAGCAGCGGCACGCCGGGCAGGCGCAGCGGGCGGCTGGTGAGGTAGGCCATATACCATTCCCCGGTGTGGGTCTGCAGCAGCGAGCCGTGGCCGCTCTTCTGCAGCGGGTTCTCCGGCAGGTGCCAGCTGGTCATCATCGTCACGTCCGGGTGCAGCTCGTACGGCCCGTCGATGGTTTTTGAACGCAGCACCACAACCGCGTGCTCGTAGCTGGTGCCGCCTTCGGCCACCATCAGGTAGTACCATCCCGCGTGGCGATAAAGGTGCGCGCCTTCGGTGTAGCAGAGCGGCGTGCCGGTAAACAGCGTTTTGCGCTCGGGCGAGAGGGTGCCGGTCTGCGGATCGAATTCCTGCATCACAATGGTGTTGTGCGGGTTGCTGTGGTGGCGCGGCCCCCACGGACGATACAGGTAGTACTTGCGGCCATCGTCGTCGTGGAACAGGGACGGGTCAAACCCGCCGTTGCCCATCGGGATCGGATCGCTCCACGGCCCCTCGATGGACGGCGCGGTGACGAGGAAGTTACGGCCATTTTTCCACGGCGAATCAACAATCTTTACGTCGGTGTAGAGCAGCCAGAATTTGCCGTCGGCATAGCTCAGGCACGGCGCCCAGATGCCGCCGGAGTCCGGGTTGCCCTTCATGTCCAGCATCGACACGCGGTCCAGCGGGGTGCTGACCAGCGACCAGTTTTTCAGGTCACGGGAGTGATAGATGCGCACGCCCGGGAACCACTCGAAGGTCGAAGTGGCGATGTAGTAGTCCTCGCCCTGACGACATAAAGACGGATCCGGGTTGAAGCCGGTGAGTATTGGGTTGGTGATTTCCATATTGCCTCCGGTTAATGGGATGCGGCTGTCGCTGCGTCGGGAACGGCCTCGCCCTGCGCCGCGCGGTGCTTGATCAGCTGCTGGCTGATGGCCTCCACGCGGGCATCGGTGAGCTTATAGAACGACAGCATGATGAACATGCCCACGTAGAGCACCACCGGCACCACGCAGAACAGAATTTTGATGGTGGTCAGCACCTCAACCGGCTGCACGCTGCTGCTGGCGGAGTAGTTGACGTACGCGAGGATCCAGCCCACCACCGCCCCGCCAATCGCCAGGCCAATCTTCAGGCTGAACAGATAGGTGGAGAACACCAGCCCGTCGAGGCGACGCCCGCTGCGGCTTTCTTCGTAATCCACCACGTCAGAGGCCATCAGCCACTGCAGCGGCGTGGTGGTGTTGAAGACGAACAGGAACAGGATGTTGAGGGCGAAAATCAGGGCAATATGCTCCGCCGGGGTGACGAAAATCAGCAGGCTGATCAGCGAGTAGGCGACGATGATCCACTTGAAGGCTTTTACCCGGTCGAAGCGGCCCAGCAGACGGGAGGAGCAGAGCGAGCCGAACATGGTGGCGAGGCTGCCGTAGAGTAAAAACTGGGTCGCCATCTCCGGGTGATCCATCACGTATTTGACGAAGTAAAGCGTCGCCCCGCCGCGTACCACGTTGGAGCAGGTCGCCATCATCTTGAACGCGCACATGATCCGCCACTGGCCGTTGCCCAGCAGCAGCTTAAGGTCTTTCGCCACCGACGAGCCCGGCTGAACCTCAAAAGTGTAACGCTCTTTGGTGGTAAAGAAGCAGACGTAGAGCAGCACCACGCCGGTCAGCCCCAGCACGCACATGGCGCCGAAATAGCCCACCTGCTCGTCCCCTTTGCCGATGATGCTCACCAGCGGCAGCGCGATGCCGCTAATGGCAAGCGAGCCCGCCGCCGCCAGGAAGAAACGCCACGACTGCAGGGCGTGACGCTCTTTCGGGTCGGCGGTAATCACGCCCGGCATGGCGCAGTACGGCACGTTAACGAAGGTGTAGACCAGGGTCAGCAGAATGTAGGTTACGCAGGCGTAGATGATTTTGCC
Source organism: Enterobacter cloacae subsp. cloacae ATCC 13047 (assembly GCF_000025565.1). NCBI lineage: Bacteria > Pseudomonadati > Pseudomonadota > Gammaproteobacteria > Enterobacterales > Enterobacteriaceae > Enterobacter > Enterobacter cloacae. Next base: position 675,101 of record NC_014121.1, on the reverse strand, counting down.
CTGCGCAGAGAAATCCGGCGTGTAGAAGGTCAGCATGCAGACGATGCCAAACGGGATCGCCCCCCACAGCAGGAACGGGCGGAACTGGCCGTAGCGCGTGCGGGTGCGGTCCACCAGCAGCCCCATCAGCGGGTCGGTCACGGCGTCGAGCACGCGGGAGACCAAAAACAGCGTGCCCATAATGCCCGCCGACAGGCCAAACACGTCGGTATAAAAGTAAGCCAGCAGGAACATGGTGGCCTGCCAGACAAAGCCGCAGGCGGTGTCACCCAGCCCGTAGCCAATTTTATCTTTCATGGTTAATTGCATCATCATCGCACCTTTATTTTCGTATGCTGATTTCACAACATCGTGTTAATGGAGTGTAATGAGCTGTTCAATTAACCAGCAATGGTCATATCTTATTTCCGAATTACGATATTTTGCTTTTGTGACGCCACCGATATATCACAACGCATTGTTTAAATTGATAAATTTAAGATACGCGAAAACCGTCCACGGGATATTTCCCGTAGACGGTATCGCTCAGAAAATAATTAAAGTCCGAGTGCTTTTTTACCGGCGTTAATTACCTCGATAATTTTATCGGTGTCATAAATACAGCCTTTCCAGGTGCCGCCGCTCACCGACTGCAATGCCGCCCACAGGCGGGTATCGTCCGGCAAAAAGTCGTGAGGGTGCAGGTCCGGGTGCGTCTGTCTTACTGCCAGCTCGCGCGCGCCCTCTTCCGGCGTCAGCGGGTTTTCTGCGGTGCCGATAAAGTTGACGCTGCCCGTCAGGGTCAGGCGATCCACGGCAATCTCAATGATGTCGTTGTCGCGCAGCTTGCCAATCGGCCCGCCTGCCAGCGCTTCCGGCGACACGTGGCCGAAGCAGGCGCCCGTCGACACGCCAGAGAAGCGCGCATCGGTGATTAACGACACCGTCTTGCCCCACGAGATATGCTTCAGCGCAGAGGTGAGCTGGTAGGTCTCTTCCATGCCGGTACCGGACGGCCCACCGCCGATCACCACCATGATATCGCCCTGTTTAATCTCTTCCTGCTTGATGGCTTTAATCGCCTGTGCTTCCGAGACAAACACCCTTGCCCGGCCCGTATGACGGTAAACGCCATCGGCACCCACCACCGACGGGTCAATGGCCGTGGCCTTGATCACCGAGCCTTCCGGCGCGATGTTGCCCGTCGGGAAGCAGACCGTCGAGGTCAGCCCTCTCGCTTTTGCCTTCTCCGGCGGCAGGATCACATCATCCGGATCCACGCCGTCCTGCTCGCGCAGGCACTGGCGGAAGCGTTTACGGCGCTCGGACGCCTGCCACCAGTCGAGGTTTTCGCCCACCGTCTGGCCAGTGACGGTCATGGCATCCAGATGCAGCAGGCCGAGATCGCGCAGGTGGAGCATCACCTCCGGCACACCGCCCGCAAGGAAGGCGCGCACGGTCGGGTGATAGTCCGGGCCGTTGGGCAGCACGCTGACCAGGCGCGGCACCCTGCGGTTGACGCGTGTCCAGTGTTCTACGTCCGGGATCGTGCAGCCCGCCGCGTGGGCGATGGCCGGGATGTGCAGCAGTAAATTGGTGGAGCCGCCGAACGCCGCGTGGATCACCATGGCGTTTTCGATGGCTTTATCGGTGAGGATATCGCGCGTGGTGATGCCGCGGTTATCCAGCTCGCTCACCGCCCGCGCCGACTGGCGGGCAATTTCCAGCCACACCGCCTGCCCGGACGGCGCCAGCGCGGAGTGCGGCAGCGCCAGACCCAGCGCTTCGGCCACCACCTGCGAGGTGCCCGCCGTGCCGAGGAACTGACATCCGCCGCCCGGCGAGGCGCAGGCGCGACAGCCCAGCTCGGCGGCCTCCTGCAATGACAGTTCGTGGTTAGCAAAGCGCGCGCCGATGGTCTGCACCTTGCCCGCGTCTTCCCCCACGGTCGGCGGCAGCGTCGCCCCGCCCGGCACCAGAATGGTCGGCAGATTGTGCATCGAGGCCAGCGCAATCATGGTGGCAGGCAGCCCTTTATCGCAGGTCGCCACGCCAATGACCGCCCGGCGCGTCGGCAGGGAGCGAATCAGACGACGAAACACAATCGCCGCATCGTTGCGGTACGGCAGGGAGTCGAACATCCCGTGCGTGCCCTGCGAGCGCCCGTCGCACGGATCGCTGACGAAGGCCGCAAACGGGATCCCGCCGTTGCGGGTGATCTCCTTCGCCGCGGCCTGCATCTGCATGCCGATCTCCCAGTGCCCGGTGTGGTAGCCCAGCGCAACTGGTCGTCCGTCCCCGGCGCGGATGCCGCCCTGGGTGCCAATAATCAGCACCTCTTTGCCGGTCAGCTTGTTGGCGTCCCAGCCCATCCCGGCGTTCTGGGTCATGCCGAACAGATTGCCGCTGGGGGATTCCATCAGCATCTGCGGAGTCAGCGGCAGCGCGCCCTGCGGCCCCGCCGCATGGGTGATGACGGCATAAAACGCATCATCCTGCGGGGTGAAAATTTTCTCGATGGTCATGGTTATCGTCCGGCTCAGCAGAGCTTGAGCTGTTGCAGCAGGGTTTTCAGCTGCGCCTTACGCGGCTCGTCCAGCGCAGAGGCGGGCGGCAGCACGTGGGTAGAAATCGGGCGGCCGCAGAGCACAATTGCCTCTTTAATGACGTTCACAAACGGCGTATCCAGCTGATACATCTGCGGTATTTGCAGTAAGGTCTGATGATACTCAGCCGCTTTCGCCACGTCTTTATCCCGCCAGGCTTTCAGAAGATTCACCGACACCTGCGGAGCAAAGTTGCCGCTGGCCGAGATCGCCCCATCGCCGCCGAGCAGCAGGATATTAAACAGATGATCGTCGTAGCCGCACAGCACGGTGAAGTGCGGATGGGCGGCTTTGACGGTGTGGATCATGCTGCGCAGATGGGCCACGGAGTCGATGGTGTCTTTAATGCCGACGATGTTGCTGCGCGAGTCGGCCAGGATTTTCACCAGCGCCGGCGTCAGATCCTGCCCGGTCAGCGCCGGGAAGTTATAGAGGATCACCGGCAGCGTGACGCTGTCGGCCACCTGCTCGAAATAGCGGATCAGGTTCGCTTCAGATACCTTCCAGTAGTAGGGGTTGATCACCACGATGCCGTCCGCCCCCGCCTGCTGGGCGTGCTGGCTCAGTTCAATGGTTTCCCGGGCGTTGGTGCCACCGGTGCCGATCAGCACCGGCACACGACGATCGACGTGATCGATAGCAAAGCGGGCAATGGTTTTACGCTCTTCGGCGCTGAGCTGGGAGAACTCACCGCCGCTGCCCAGGAAGAACAGGCCGTCAACGCCTGCCGCGATCAGATCGTCGATCAGCGCGGCGGTGCCCTGCTTATCGAGCTGGCCGTCGGCGGTAAAAATGGTGGAGACAGGGGGAATGATTCCCGTGAACAACGCGGACTGCGGCATGAGATCTCCTTGCTGAATCATTTTGTTCTACATTATAGAACGGCGTTCATTAATTTAACGATCATACTATGACGCAGAAAAAGCACAGGTAAATGAGAGATGAGGAGGGAGTGTGGGAAGTTTAAGCTGGATCACATTATGCGTGGGTGCGGTCTGGTGCCCTCACCCCGGCCCTCTCCCACAGGGAGAGGGTTAGGGTGAGGGGTAAGGGGTTACTCCACCAACATCTTAACAACCACTTTCCTGACCTTAGCAGGCGCCCCCACCGCGCACAGCGGCTTATGCACTTCACCCGGCCAGAACACCACGAAATCCCCTTCGCTCAGCACCACGGTTTTCTCCTGCTCGCCTTCCGGCAGGAACGCGATATCTTTATCCGCCAGCCAGTCGGTGTCCGGCGTGCCGTGTGGCAAGGTACTGAACGTCATCCCTTCCTGCCCTTTGAGCACAATCTGAATGTCCAGATAGCGAGCATGGTACTCCGCGCGGCGCTCGGCAAACGGCTGGGTCATGTCTTCGGAGACCAGATAAAACAGGTTGTTGCCGTTGATGTCGTGTTTGCCCGGCGGGGTGGCGTCGGTGACGTGGGCTTTAACGTGCTCGATGGCCAGACGCAGGGGTTCCGGTAGCCAGGCTTGCAGATGGTGGATGTTGCCGATAATCATAATTAAACCCTCATAATAAAACGCTGTTTCATTTTAATCTTTTATACGAGAATTCAAACTGCCATACCAGCCCTTTTTCGCGGAGAGTTGCGCGAACGCATGTTTATCGGGAATGGTGTTAATTTGCTGTTAATCCCTCACAGGCATTTATGCAGTTGTTATGCATAACCTCAGCGCGTCGTGACGATGCCGTGTCGCTAACTCACTGATTGTACTGCCTTCATCATAAAACTCGCGCCAGCTTCACACTTTATCATTTTGATTATTTGCTATTAAATTCCATAATTATTTATTGATTTTTCTTAAGTCAAAAATAGTTAATTGGCTATTCTGCATAGCCATTCCGCACATGAAATAAAATCATTTAAAATCAATATCATAACCAAATATGTCAAAACATTAAATTCTACAAAATAATAACAACCACAAATAATGCCAACGGATCCTGCTTAGCTATTCACCGGCTAATAATATCAAATTAATCATTATCTGATGCGAATCATGCAAATGAAAACAAACTACTCAATACCTAATTTCACGTGAGCAACATCACAATACGGTTTATTTAAGCGCCTACTATTGACCACGAAATCAATTGAGCTTAGCCGCCATATCATTACACGAATATGGCGCATGCCCTTTTTATTCTGAAAAACAGTTAAAGGAATAATTATGGAAAAGCATTATGTCGGTTCTGAAATTGGTCAATTGCGTAGCGTGATGCTGCACCGCCCTAATTTAAGTCTTAAACGCTTAACGCCATCAAACTGTCAGGAGCTGTTATTTGATGATGTGCTCTCGGTTGAGCGGGCGGGTGAGGAGCATGACATTTTCGCAAACACGCTGCGCGAGCAGGGTGTGGAAGTCCTGCTGTTGACCGACCTTCTCACTCAAACGCTTGATATTGCAGAGGCGAAAGCCTGGCTGCTGGAGACGCAAATCTCCGACTACCGTCTCGGCCCCACCTTTGCCAGCGATGTCCGCGGCTGGCTGGCGGATATGCCGCACCGGGAACTGGCGCGCAGACTGAGCGGCGGATTAACCTACGGTGAAATTCCGGCGGCGATTAAAAATATGGTGGTGGATACCCACACGGCGAATGATTTTATTATGAAGCCGCTGCCAAACCATTTATTTACCCGCGATACCTCGTGCTGGATTTATAACGGCGTCTCCATTAACCCGATGGCCAAACCGGCCCGCCAGCGTGAAACCAATAACCTGCGGGCCATATATCGCTGGCACCCGGCATTCGCCGATGGCGAATTTATTAAGTATTTCGGCGACGAGAATATTAATTATGACCATGCCACCCTGGAGGGCGGCGACGTATTAGTGATTGGCCGCGGCGCGGTATTAATTGGCATGTCTGAACGCACCACCCCGCAGGGCGTGGAGTTCCTCGCTAACAGCCTGTTTAAACATCGACAGGCCGAGCGCGTGATTGCCGTTGAGCTGCCAAAACACCGCTCCTGCATGCACCTCGACACCGTCATGACCCACATCGACGTGGACACCTTCTCCGTCTACCCGGAAGTGGTGCGTAAAGACGCCCAGTGCTGGACGCTCACCCCGGACGGACGCGGCGGCCTGCTGCGCACCCAGGAAACCGACCTGCTGCACGCCATCGAGAAAGCGCTCGGTATTAATCAGGTACGCCTGATCACCACCGGCGGCGACGCCTTTGAAGCCGAGCGCGAGCAGTGGAACGACGCCAACAACGTGCTCACCATCCGCCCGGGCGTGGTGATCGGCTACGAGCGCAACGTCTGGACCAACGAGAAATACGACAAAGCGGGGATCACCGTGCTGCCTATCCCGGGCGACGAGCTGGGACGCGGTCGCGGCGGCGCGCGCTGCATGAGCTGCCCACTGGAACGCGACGGAATTTAAGGAGCCACTATGGAACGAAAACCCACTCTGGTTGTGGCCCTGGGCGGCAACGCATTGCTCAAACGCGGCGAACCGCTAGAAGCCGAGATCCAGCGTAAAAACATCGATCTCGCGGCCCGTACCATCGCCGGGCTGACGGAGCAGTGGCGCGTGGTGCTGGTGCACGGCAACGGGCCGCAGGTCGGGCTGCTGGCGTTGCAGAACAGCGCCTACGACAAAGTCGCCCCCTACCCGCTGGACGTTCTCGGCGCCGAAAGCCAGGGGATGATCGGCTACATGCTCCAGCAGGCGCTGAAAAACAGCCTGCCCCAGCGCGAGGTGAGCGTGCTGCTCACCCAGGTGGAGGTGGACGCCGCCGACCCGGCCTTCAGCAACCCGACCAAGTACATCGGCCCGGTCTACAGCGAAGCCCAGGCAAAAACGCTACAGGCAGAGAAAGGCTGGGTGTTCAAGGCCGACGGCAGCTACTTCCGCCGCGTGGTGCCCTCTCCGCAGCCGAAACGCATCGTTGAGAGCGATGCCATCGCGGCGCTGATCCAGCGCGACCACCTGGTGATCTGCAACGGCGGTGGCGGCGTGCCGGTGGTGGAAAACGCCAACGGCTATCACGGCATTGAGGCGGTGATCGACAAAGACCTCTCCGCCGCCCTGCTGGCGCGCCAGATTGAGGCGGATGCCCTGCTGATCCTCACCGATGCCGACGCGGTGTACCTCGACTGGGGCAAACCAACCCAGCGTCCGCTGGCACAGGTGACGCCGGAACTGCTCAAGGGCATGGCGTTCGACGCCGGCTCGATGGGACCGAAAGTGGCCGCCTGCCGCGAGTTTGTTGAGGCCTGCAACGGGATTGCCGGGATCGGCGCGCTGGCCGACGGCGCGGAGATCCTCGCGGGCGAGAAAGGCACGTTGATTCGTAACTGAATAACTTCCCCCTCACCCGACTCTCCCTCTCCCCGTGGGAGAGGGCCGGGGTGAGGGCACCAGACAGCAAAATTTTAAAAAGGATTTCCCACATGACCATCAACCTGAAAAACCGCAACTTCCTCAAACTGCTGGACTATACCCCGGCGGAGATCCAGTACCTGATCGACCTCGCCATCGAACTGAAGGCCGCCAAAAAAGCCGGACGTGAGAAGCAAACCCTGGTCGGGAAAAATATCGCCCTGATTTTTGAAAAAACCTCCACCCGCACCCGCTGCGCCTTTGAAGTGGGCGCATTTGACCAGGGCGCGCAGGTCACCTACCTCGGCCCAAGCGGCTCGCAGATTGGCCATAAAGAGTCGATGAAAGACACCGCCCGCGTGCTGGGCCGCATGTATGACGGCATCGAGTATCGCGGCTACGGCCAGGCCATCGTCGAAGAGCTGGGCGAGTACGCGGGCGTGCCGGTATGGAACGGCCTGACTGACGAGTTCCACCCCACCCAAATCCTCGCCGATCTGATGACCATGCTGGAGCACTCGCCGGGCAAAACCCTGCCGGAGCTGAGCTTTGCCTATCTGGGCGACGCGCGCAACAACATGGGCAACTCGCTGATGGTCGGCGCGGCCAAAATGGGAATGGATATCCGCCTGGTGGCACCAAAGTCCTTCTGGCCGGAAGCGGGGCTGGTTGAGCAGTGCCGCGCCATCGCCAAAGAAACGGGCGCACGCATCACCCTTACCGACGACGTAGAAGAAGGTGTGCAGGGAGCCGATTTCCTCTACACCGACGTGTGGGTCTCCATGGGCGAGCCGAAGGAAGCCTGGGCCGAGCGCGTCAGCCTGATGAAGCCGTATCAAATCAATGCGCAGGTGATGAAGGCCACCGGCAACCCGAACGTCAAGTTTATGCACTGCCTGCCGGCGTTCCACAACGAACACACCAAAGTGGGCCGCGAAATTGAGATGGCCTACGGCCTGAAAGGACTGGAGGTGACAGAAGAGGTCTTTGAATCACCAAACTCTATTGTCTTCGACGAAGCAGAAAACCGTATGCACACCATAAAAGCCGTCATGGTGGCGACACTCGGCGACTAATCACCGCCCGGCGCGCCACGGGGTGCGCCGGGGTTCAGGAGAACATCATGGGCAAGTTTAAGTTTCCCTCCGCTTACACCATTCTCTTTTTTCTGATTGCCGTCGTGGCCGTGCTGACGTGGATTATTCCGGCCGGACAGTACCATATGGCAATGAACGAGGCGCTCGGCAAGGACGTGCCGGTTGCCGGGACCTATGCGCACGTGGCGGCCCACCCGCAGGGGCTGGTTTCCGTACTGATGGCTCCCATTGCCGGGCTGTACGATCCGGAGTCCGGCCAGGCCGGGGCGATCGACGTAGCGCTGTTTATCCTGATCATCGGGGGATTTCTCGGGATCGTCACCAAAACCGGGGCGATCGACGCCGGGATCGAGCGCGTCACCACGCGATTACGCGGGCGTGAAGAGTGGATGATCCCGATCCTGATGGCGCTGTTCGCCGCAGGCGGCACCATCTACGGCATGGCCGAAGAGTCACTGCCGTTCTACACCCTGCTGGTACCGGTAATGCTGGCCGCCCGTTTTGATCCGGTTGTCGCGGCCTCCACCGTGTTGCTCGGCGCGGGGATCGGCACGCTCGGCTCTACCATCAACCCCTTCGCCACGGTGATCGCCGCCAACGCCGCCGGTATCCCCTTCACCAACGGGATCGTCCTTCGCGTGGCGCTGCTGGTCATCGGCTGGATCATCTGCGTGGCGTGGGTAATGCGTTACGCCCGTAAGGTGCGCCAGGATCCGTCTCTTTCCATCGTTGCAGACAAACAGGAAGAGAACCGTGCCCATTTCCTCGGTAACAAAGACGCACAGACGCTGGAATTTACCCCGGTGCGCAAAATCATCCTGGTCATTTTCGCCCTCGCCTTCGCGGTGATGATTTACGGCGTGGCGGTGCTGGGCTGGTGGATGGCGGAGATCTCGGCGGTGTTTCTCGCCAGCGCCATTATCGTGGGGCTTATCGCCCGCATGAGCGAAGAGGAGCTGACCTCAACGTTTATCAACGGCGCACGAGATTTGCTGGGCGTCGCGCTGATTATCGGCATCGCCCGCGGTATCGTAGTCATCATGGATAAGGGCATGATTACCCACACCATTTTGCACAGCGCGGAAGGGCTGGTCAGCGGGTTATCCACGGTGGCGTTTATCAACGTGATGTACTGGCTGGAGGTGGTGCTGTCATTTCTTGTGCCTTCTTCATCCGGCCTGGCCGTTCTGACGATGCCGATCATGGCACCGCTTGCCGATTTCGCTAACGTCAACCGCGACCTGGTAGTCACGGCTTACCAGTCAGCCTCCGGTATCGTTAACCTGGTGACGCCCACCTCCGCGGTGGTTATGGGCGGGCTGGCTATCGCCCGCGTGCCCTATGTGCGCTACCTGAAATGGGTGGCGCCGCTGCTGGGGATACTCACGGTGGTGATCATGGTGGCGTTAAGCCTGGGGGCAGTATTGTGATGTTTTGACGTTGTAGGCCCGGTAAGCGTAGCGCCACCGGGCGTTTTGTTTCAGCCACTTACATGGGAAATAGTTATGACGGAATATGGTGATTACTCTCCAAAAGAACAGCTACAGCTGACGGTCTGTCAGCGCCTGATCGCAGAAAAGAGCTATCTCTCCCAGGAAGAGATTCGCCGCGATTTGCAGGAGCGTGGTTTTGAGACCATCAGCCAGTCCACCGTTTCACGTCTGCTCAAGTTGCTTGGTGTCATAAAAATTCGAAATGCCAAAGGGCTAAAGATTTATTCGTTGAATCCTCTTCTGCGCCCTGCCCCCGACGCCGCGCGTACCGTTTCCGAAATGGTGGTCAGCGTGGAGCATAATAGCGAATTTATCCTTATTCATACCGTGGCCGGATATGGCCGCGCGGTGGCGCGCATTCTGGATTATCACCAGTTACCGGAAATTTTAGGCGTGGTTGCCGGAAGCAGTATTGTCTGGGTCGCCCCCCGGGTGGTGAAACGTACCGCGCTGGTGCATAAGCAAATTAATTATTTACTCAGAACGCATTAATATTCATAAAGAACCGTTTGCATTGAGTAAAGCGTGCATTAAATTGCTTGATCCGGACATCGGGGTGCGTATAATGCCCGACAATTTGCCGGGAGGAAGCATGGTCAAGCGTGTTCGACATAACGTCTTACCGCGTCTGAAATCAGACGCTGGCCTGCCGTTTTTCTTCCCGTTGCTAAACCTATTCCCAGAGCCCCTCATTTGAGGGGCTTTTTTTTGCCCGGCGTCAGGAGATAAACATGAATCCGCTTTATCAAAAACACATCATTTCCATAAACGACCTCAGCCGCGAAGAGCTGGAACTGGTTCTGGAAACCGCGGCAAAACTGAAGGCCAATCCGCAACCGGAGCTGCTGAAGCACAAGGTGATTGCGAGCTGCTTCTTTGAAGCCTCGACCCGCACGCGCCTCTCCTTTGAAACCTCCATGCACCGCCTGGGCGCGAGTGTGGTGGGCTTCTCAGATAGCAGTAACACGTCGCTGGGTAAAAAAGGCGAAACCCTGGCGGATACGATTTCAGTGATCAGCACCTACGTTGACGCGATTGTAATGCGTCACCCGCAGGAGGGCGCGGCCCGTCTGGCGACCGAGTTCTCCGGCGGTATTCCGGTGCTGAACGCCGGTGACGGTGCCAACCAGCATCCGACGCAGACCCTGCTGGATCTGTTCACCATTCAGGAGACCCAGGGCCGTCTGGAAAACCTGAACATCGCCATGGTGGGTGACCTGAAATATGGCCGCACGGTTCACTCCCTGACCCAGGCGCTGGCGAAATTCAACGGCAACCGCTTCTTCTTCATCGCCCCGGACGCGCTGGCGATGCCGCAGTACATTCTCGACATGCTGGATGAAAAAAGCATTCCGTGGAGCCTGCACGCCAGCATCGAAGAGGTGATGGGCAACGTGGATATTCTGTATATGACCCGCGTGCAGAAAGAGCGTCTGGATCCGTCCGAGTACGCCAACGTGAAGGCGCAGTTTGTGCTGCGCGCCAGCGACCTCGAGGGCGCGCGCGACAACATGAAGGTGCTGCACCCGCTGCCGCGCATCGATGAGATCACCACAGACGTGGATAAAACGCCGCACGCCTGGTACTTCCAGCAGGCCGGAAACGGCATCTTCGCCCGCCAGGCGTTACTGGCACTGGTTCTGAATCGCGAATTGGCTCTGTAAGGGGAAACGACAATGACACACGATAACAAACTCCAGGTTGAAGCCATCAAACGTGGCACCGTGATTGACCACATCCCTGCGCAGGTCGGCTTTAAGCTGCTGACGCTGTTTAAACTGACCGAAACCGACCAGCGCATCACCATCGGCCTGAATCTGCCGTCAGGCGAAATGGGCCGCAAGGACCTGATCAAGATCGAGAATACCTTCCTGACCGACGAGCAGGTTAACCAGCTGTCGCTGTACGCGCCGGACGCCACCGTTAACCGTATCGACAATTACGACGTGGTGGGCAAATCACGCCCAAGCCTGCCGGAGCGGATTGAGAGCGTGCTGGTTTGCCCGAACAGCAACTGCATCAGCCACGCGGAACCGGTCTCCTCCAGCTTCGCAGTGAAAAAACGCGCCGATGACATCGCACTCAAATGCAAATACTGCGAAAAAGAGTTTTCTCATTATGTGGTGCTGGCCAACTAATTGAGGTTGGTAAAGGATCCCGGCCTCCCTATAATGGCCGGGACTCTTAAATCAGCTGTTATTCTGGAGAAATCATGACCAAAGTACTCGCGACGGAAAATGCACCAGCGGCTATCGGCCCATACGTTCAGGGCGTTGATCTGGGTAGCATGATTATTACCTCTGGCCAGATCCCGGTGAACCCGAAGACCGGTGAAGTGCCAGCCGACGTAGCGGCGCAGGCGCGTCAGTCGCTGGAAAACGTGCAGGCGATTGTGGAATCCGCAGGCCTGAAAGTGGGCGACATCGTGAAAACCACCGTTTTCGTGAAAGATCTGAACGATTTCGCCACCGTTAACGCTACTTATGAAGCGTTCTTCACCGAGCATAACGCCTCTTTCCCGGCGCGCTCCTGCGTGGAAGTGGCTCGTCTGCCAAAAGACGTGAAAATTGAAATCGAAGCGATTGCCGTACGTCGCTGATTGATAGCAGCAGAGAATGGGCGGCTTCGGCTGTCCATTTTTTTTGGTTATTTTTCCTCTCACCACAGCATGACCTTCCCCACCCGCCATTAATAACATCACCCTGCGTATTTATTATTAATGGACTAACAATGAAATTATCAAAAATTGCCCTTGCGATGGCGACCCTGACCGTTGCCTCATCCGCTTTAGCGCACGGATATATTGAGTCTCCTGCCAGCCGCGCTTATATGTGCAAGCTCGGTCAAAACATTGACTGTGGCTCTGTTCAGTATGAACCGCAGAGCGTGGAGAAAACCTCCGGCTTCCCGGGCGGTGCGATGCCGCCAGACGGCCAGCTTGCCAGCGCGGGGATTGCGAATTACTCCCAGCTGGATAAACAGAGCCTGAACGCGTGGACGAAAAGCCCCATGACCGCCGGCCCGCATGAGTTTGTCTGGTATCACACCGCGCCGCACAAAACCACCAACTGGCGTTACTACATCACCAAACAAAACTGGGATCCGAATAAACCCCTGACCCGCGATCAGTTTGAATTAACCCCGTTCTGTACCGTGAATGGAAATGGCCAGGCCCCCGCGATGCGCAAAGCCATGACCTGTAATGTACCTGCGCGAACGGGTTACCAGGTGATTTATGGCGTCTGGGAAATAGCGGATACCTCGAACAGTTTCTACCAGGCCATTGACGTTGATTTTGGTAACGGCGGCAATGTTACCCCGGATGACGGTGCCGGCATCGAATCAGAGTGGAGCAAAGTCCTCAGCGGCCAGATTGCGGGTAATAACCTGAACGTCGGCGATAAGGTCATTGCCCGCTTCTTCGACGCGCACGGTGAAGTGACGTCCCTGCGCACGGAAATAACGATCGCCACGGCCGCGCAGGGGGATGCCAACCAGTGGTCGTACGATCTGGCGCAGAAAATTAACACCGCGCACCAGGACATTCGCGTCGGCGTGAAGGATGAGGGCGGCGACATTAGCCCGGTCCATGGCGCGAACAGCGTATTCGTCAAAGAGGACAGCGCCCTGCAGTCCGTTGCGATTTCGTACGAAGAGCAGAAGGCAGAGGTCAATGAAACCATCGCCGTCAGCAATTTGCACTACAGCAAAATCGAGAACGGCAATGCGACCGTCACCTTCCATGTGAATACCCACGGTAACGTCGATTTCGAAGCCCACGTCATGAACCATCACGGGGCGGAAAAAGGGTACCTGAAGCAGGAGATGAATAACGCGAATCAGGACGTCACCCTGACGCTGACCGGCGTTGAGGCGGGTCACCACATGCTGAAGTACTACGCCACCAATAAAGACGGCACGCTGTTTGCGCAGGATGTGCTGAACCTGATGCTGGAAGAGGAAGCCGCGGCGGACAACAGCACCGGTCAGCATGATTACATCTTCCCGGATAACATCGCGTCGTACAAAGCGGGCACCGTGGTGCTGCAGCCAAAAGACGGTAAGACCTACCAGTGTAAGCCTTTCCCGTACAGCGGCTACTGCGTGCAGTGGAGCAAGTATGCGACCCAGTTTGAGCCGGGCACCGGTTCACACTGGAAAGAGGCGTGGGTGCTTAAGCACTGAGTCGTCTGATCCCTCACCCCGGCCCTCTCCCAAAGGGAGAGGGTGTATTAATTCCCTCTCCCCCTGGGAGAGGGTTAGGGTGAGGGGGTCTACTGATTCCGCGTCGCGCGCAGCAGCGTCTCCAGCGGGTACACCGCTGCAATCACCACTTCGTCCTGAACCTTCGCCGCGTTATCCAGCTCGCTCTGAATTGAGGCGATCTCTTTATCGTCCAGCGTGCCCTGACGCGCCACCAGATCGGTGAGCCTCAGGCCAATCGAGGCCAGCTTGTCCACCTCCTGAATCACCGGCTTGATCGCCTTCAGCTGATAGCTGTTTTCACTCAGTGCCAGCGCGTCGCTGGTATTGCTCTGCCAGCGGTTAAACACATGGCGCAGCGCGTCGGCACTTTCGGTATCCTCGGCGTCGCTCACCAGACGGTCGGCCCATTTGTTCATCTGGCGCACGGTGGCGCTTTCAGCGTTCAGCTCATCCGCGAAGCGGTTAAGCGGCTCAAACTGATGGTAGTTTCCGGCCTGGAATTTAAGATGCTGACGGGTATAATACTGCGCAGGCTCCACCGCCTGGGCGAGGATTTGCAGCGGCAGCGTATCGGCATTCCCGGCAAGGCGCGTGAACTGCACCTGCTGCTGGGTGTGCTGCTGCAGCCCGACCGAGACCGTCGACCAGCTGTCCATCGCCTGCAGGCGGGTGTACATGTTGTCGACATCGGTAACATCCTGCGCGGACCATAACCGCTCCGCCACCGCAAAGGTACGCGGCCACAGACGGATATCCAGCACCGGCGCCACCACGTTTTCCGCCCACAGCGCGGCTTCTCCGCCAAGCAGATTAACCTGATGCGCGATATCCGGCACTACCGGCGGAGTGCCTTTAGGGACCTCATCAAGACGCGTGCCGCTGATCGGGTAGCGGACATTCCCCACCAGGAAATAACCCGTGAGCTTATCGTTATCAACCGACACCACCGGGCGCGTTTCGCCCATCCATGTATCAACGGTAAACGTCACCTGATTGTCATCGCGCCACGCAATGTTATCCACCGCGCGGCGGGACTTGCCGGCAAAATCAATAAATCCGCGCCAGCCGGACTCCCCTTTCACCAGCGTAAAGCTGCCTTCGACCGGTTTGCCTTTCAGACGCGGCATGGAGAAGGCCCAGCTCTGGGCGCTGTCGGTGTCGGCAATCACGTCCACGCCGTTTAAAGCCTGCGGAACGATCTCATTGCGGTAGTGGTAAGCGGTGGACTGCGGCTGATCGAGATAGAAGCCCGTCGAGAGGATCCCTTTGTAGCCGTTCTGCGCCACCTGTCCCAGCGCATCCTGCCCCTGCCAGGACTGGATCAGAATGCTTTTGGGCAGATCGGGATGGTAGATCTCATCCCAGCCCACCATCTGCCGGTGGTGTTTTTCAAGGATCGTTTCCAGCTTGCGGTTGAAATACGCCTGCAGCGCGTGGCTGTCCGCCAGCTTGTGGTCGCGCATAAACTGCTGAATGGCCGGATTCGCTTTCCACTGGCTGTCATCCACCTCATCGCCACCGATGTGCAGATAAGGATCGGGGAAGATCGCTGCCAGTTCGCTGACCATCGCGTCAGCAAAGGCGTAAGTGGCCTCTTTGGTCGGATCCAGCACCGGCTTTAAGACTCCCCAGTGGCGCTCCATTTCGTACGGCCCCGGCGCGCTCATCAGCGCCGGGTAGGCCACGGCAATGGCCGAGGCGTGGCCCGGCATATCGATCTCCGGCACCACGCGGATAGCGCGATCGGCAGCATAGCGGACAATCTCGCGCATCTGCTCTGGCGTGTAGAACAGCCCGTCGCTGGCAAGCTGGGTCAGCTTAGGATAGCGCTTTGAGCTGAAGCGCCAGCCCTGATCGTCGGTTAAATGCCAGTGCAGCACGTTGAGTTTTGCCGCGGCCATACCGTCGAGCTGGCGTTTGATATCCGCCAGCGGGATAAAGTGGCGTGCCGAGTCCAGCAGCAGCCCGCGCCACGGGAAGCGCGGGGAATCTTCAATGGTCACCCACGGTACAGAGGTGTTTTCCGCGCCGTTTTGCACCAGCTGGAGCAGCGTTTCTATGGCACGCAGCGCGCCGAAGCGGGTGTTGGCGGAGATATCCACCCCGTTGGCATCCACCGTCAGCTTATAGCTTTCGTCGCTGTCCGGCAGCGGCTGCGGCTTCACTTTTTTGGCGATGGCAATGCGGATGGTCGGTTTTTCGGGTTTGTCGGCCTGCGGCTGCAGCGTCCAGCCGGTTTGCAGGGCAATGCGCTGGCGCAGGCGGTTAACGGCGTCACCGAGATCGTCTCCGCTGACGCTTACGGAGAGTTGATTATTAAGCACCAGCGCACCCTGAGTGGTCGGGCGTTCAACCTTCGCAGGCCAGGGCATCAGGGGAAGATCGCCTGCCGGGGCGGCAAACGCTGACGCGCCGAGCAGCAGCCCGGCGGTTAAGAGGCTGTACCGTAACATGAATGTTCCTTATCTGACGGGCCAAATACAGGCAAAACATTCTGGTAACATGCGCTCAATTTGTCGTCAAGCGAATGCGCCGACGGAGATCACAGGTTGTTGAATTTGAGAGGAAAGCCAGTCCCCTCACCCCGGCCCTCTCCCTTCCAGGGAGAGGGTTAGGGTGAGGGTGTGTTTTTACTGCCACCCATACCGACGCGCGTAAAACCCTTTCACCATCTGCGTCAGCACCATATAGCCCGCGAGGATCGCCACCAGCCACGGGAAGTAGCTCAGCGGTAAGGCCTGCAGCTGCAGGTAGCTGGCCAACGGTGAGAACGGCAGCGCGATGCCGAGCGCCATCACAATCCCCGTCATCACAATCAGCGGCCAGGCGGCACGGCTCTGGATGAACGGAATACGACGTGTGCGGATCATATGCACAATCAGCGTTTGCGACAGCAGCCCCACCACGAACCAGCCGGACTGGAACAGGGTCTGATGTTCCGGTGTATTGGCGTGGAACACAAACCACATCAGGCAGAAGGTCAGGATGTCAAAGATGGAGCTGATCGGGCCAAAGAAGAGCATAAAACGCCCCAGATCCGCCGGGTTCCAGCGCTGCGCCTTCTGGATCTGCTCGTCATCGACGTTATCAAACGGGATCGCCACCTGAGAGACATCGTACATCAGGTTCTGGATCAGCAGATGCAGCGGCAGCATCGGCAGGAACGGCAGAAACGCGCTCGCCACCAGCACGCTGAAGACGTTACCGAAGTTGGAGCTGGCGGTCATTTTGATGTATTTCAGCATGTTGGCAAAAGTCCGACGCCCTTCGATCACGCCCTCTTCCAGCACCATCAGGCTCTTTTCCAGCAGGATGATGTCTGCCGCTTCGCGGGCGATGTCCACCGCCCCGTCCACGGAGATGCCAATATCCGCCGCACGCAGCGCGGGCGCGTCGTTGATACCGTCGCCCATAAAGCCCACCACGTGCCCTTCGCGACGCAGCAGGGTGACGATACGCTCTTTGTGCATCGGCGTCAGGCGGGCAAACAGCGTGGTGTGCCGGGCAAGCTGAGCCAGCTCGTCGTCACTGAGGTGTTCGATATCGCTGCCTACCACCACGTCACCCGCGTCCAGCCCCACTTCGTGGCACACTTTGGCGGCCACCAGCTCGCTGTCGCCGGTAAGAATTTTCACGGTGATCCCGCTGGCCTTCAGCGCTTTCAGCGCCGGAGCGGTGGTCTCTTTCGGCGGATCGAGGAATGCGATATAACCCTCGAGGATCAGATCGGATTCGTCGATACGCTGATAGTCCCCCTCGCGCGCAGGCAGGAATTTGCTCGCCACCGCCACCACCCGCAGCCCCTGACGGTTCAGGTTATCCGTGACGCGTTTGATGCGGCGCAGCATGGTGTCGTCCAGCGGCACGATGTCGCCGTTGTAATGCACCTGGGTGGAAACATTGAGGATCTCCTGCAACGCGCCTTTGCAGATCAGCTGGTGCACATCCGGCTGCTCGCTGACCACCACCGACATCCGGCGGCGCTCAAAATCGAACGGGATCTCATCCACCTTCTGCCAGCGGCCAGAGAGTGAGCGGGCAGACTCTTCATCCACCCCTTCCAGCACCGCAACATCGAGCAGATTTTTCAGCCCGGTCTGGTAGTGGCTGTTCAGCCAGGCGCTGTGCAGCACGCGTTCGCTGGTTTTACCGGCGATATCGGTGTGGTTCTCCAGCACGATTTTATCCTGCGTCAGCGTGCCGGTTTTGTCGGTGCAGAGAATGTCCATTGCGCCAAAGTTCTGAATGGCGTCGAGGTGTTTGACGATCACCTTCTGTTTTGACAACTTCACCGCCCCGCGCGCCAGGGTGGAGGTGACAATCATCGGCAGCATTTCCGGCGTTAAGCCAACCGCCACGGAGAGCGCAAACAGCGCGGCTTCCCACCAGTCGCCTTTGGTGTAGCCGTTGATCAGCAGCACAATCGGCGTCATCACCATCATAAAGCGGATCAGCAGCATGCTGACGCGGCCAATCCCTTTCTGGAACGCATTCGGCTCGCTCTCCTGCTCTGTCACACGTCCGGCAAGCTGACCAAACCAGGTATTGCCGCCGGTGGCGATGACAATCGCCTGCGCCGTGCCGCTGACCACCGTGGTGCCCATAAAGCACAGGGTGTCGCACTCAAGCGGGTTCATCTGCTGCGGATCGCGGCTCCGCGCCACCTTTTCCACCGGCAGGGACTCCCCGGTGAGCGAGGCCTGGGCCACGAACAGATCGCGCGCCTGGATGATGCGTAAATCCGCCGGGATCATATCCCCGGCGGCGAGCTTCACCAGATCGCCCGGCACCAGTTGGTCGATGGGCAGTTCGACCCAGGCGTTTTCACCCAGATCGTTGATGACTCGCGACACGGTCGCGGTGTTGCTGACCATCGCCTTCAGGGCATCCGCCGCTTTGGTGGAGCGCGCTTCCTGGATAAAGTTCAGCAGCGTGGAGATCCCCACCATCAGGGCGATAACGCCCGCGGCAAACAGATCTTCAGTGGCGTAAGAGATAATGCCCAGCACCGTCAGTAGCAGGTTGAAGGGGTTGCGGTAGCAGATCCACAGATGCACCCACCACGGCGCTGGCTTTTGCGCCGGGATAAGGTTATCGCCATGCACGGCCCGGATTTTTTGCACTTCAGCCGCGTTCAGCCCTTCCGGGTGTCCGTTAAAGGCACGCCAGACTTCGTTCTCATCCATCGCCGCCACGTTGAGGCAACGCTCGGTCAGGCTGGCGGGAATAGTGGCGCCGGAGAAATTTTTGCCGTTTGGCAGCGGATCGCGCTGAACCAGACGGTGTGGCAGGTGGCGGCTCAGCAGCGCCTGCAGCTGCCGGGTGATATTTTTAAACATAGTCATTCCCCCGCATCCGCCAGGGCGGACGCAGTCATTCCTGCAGGCGTGGCAAAGCCGTACCTGACAGGCACTTAAATTTTCAAGCAGGAACGTTCAGAACGTTGCTGCCTCACATCACCGGTGAGACAGCACAAGGCTGGCTTACCGGAAAGAAGGGGTTCTCCTGGTCAGGAGAGGTGTGGGATCGGGATCCATGTCGCCTCCGGTAAGTAAAAATAAGGGGTACGCCGCGCAGTATAAGGATTTAACCGTACCCTAAGCGGCGCGTCGGGCGGTATTATACCCACCCTCAAATAAACCGAACGTAAACCAGACTTTGCCCATAGCGAATTAGCGCTATAGCATTAGGCTCATTTGACACCGTTATCGTTGTTACAGGGAATACAGCATGCAAAACCGCCTTACGATTAAAGACATTGCGCGTTTAAGCGGCGTGGGGAAATCCACCGTGTCGCGCGTGCTGAACAACGAGAGCGGTGTCAGCGAACGCACGCGCGAGCGCGTCGAGGCGGTGATGAATCAGCACGGGTTTTCCCCTTCCCGTTCCGCACGCGCCATGCGCGGACAGAGCGATAAAGTGGTCGCCATTATTGTCTCGCGTCTGGATTCTCTCTCTGAAAACCTCGCCGTACAAACCATGCTGCCCGCCTTCTATGAGCAGGGTTACGATCCAATCATGATGGAGAGCCAGTTCTCGCCACAGCTGGTGGAAGAGCATCTGGGGATGCTGGCGCGACGCAACATCGACGGGGTGGTCCTGTTTGGCTTTACCGGCATTAAAGAGGAGATGCTCAAACCCTGGCAACCCTCGCTGGTCTTGCTGGCACGCGATGCCCACGGATTTGCGTCCGTCTGCTATGACGATGAAGGGGCGATTATTACCCTGATGCAGCGCCTGTACGAAAAAGGCCATCGCCATATCAGCTATCTTGGCGTACCGCACGCGGACGTCACCACCGGCAAACGCCGTCACGAAGCCTATCTGGCGTTTTGCAAAAAGCACAACCTCTCTGCCGTGGCTTCCCTGCCCGGGCTTGGCATGAAGCAGGGCTATGAACAGGTCGCCAGCGTACTGACCCCGCAGACCACCGCGCTGGTGTGCGCGACCGATACCCTGGCGCTGGGTGCGAGCAAATATTTACAGGAACAGCGCATCGACGACCTGCAGGTCGCCAGCGTAGGCAGTACCCCGCTGATGAAGTTCCTGCACCCGGAGATCATCACCGTCGATCCGGGCTACGCTGAGTCCGGCCGTCAGGCCGCCGCACAGCTGATTGAGCAGATCAACGGGCGCGCAGAACCCCGCCAAATCGTCATTCCCGTCCATCTTTCATAACCGCCATAAATCGGTTTATTGTGATCTTCGCCCGATTTCGGGAACGTTCCCATTTTCGCCGTCCCGCTGAAGGAGTAGGCTTGCGCTCAGGTCATTACACCCCTCCCATCTGTCATGAGGTTTCATGATGAGTAAAGTCAAACAAGCAGATATCGATCAGCTGATCGTCCTGGTGGGCGGTCGCGAAAACATCGCGACGGTCAGCCATTGTATTACCCGCCTGCGCTTCGTGCTGAACGATCCGGCCAAAGCCAATCCGAAAGCGATTGAAGCGCTTTCGATGGTGAAAGGCTGCTTCACCAACGCCGGGCAGTTCCAGGTGGTTATTGGTACCGAAGTGGGCGATTACTATCAGGCTCTGCTCGCCACTACCGGGCACAACGCGGCAGATAAAGAGCAGGCCAAAAAGGCCGCGCGCCAGAATATGAAATGGCACGAGCAGCTTATCTCCCACTTCGCAGAGATCTTCTTCCCGCTGCTGCCAGCGCTGATCAGCGGGGGCTTAATTTTAGGCTTCCGTAACGTCATCGGTGATGTGCCGATGAGCGACGGCAAAACCCTGGCGCAGATGTACCCGGCGCTGAAAACCATTTACGACTTCCTGTGGCTGATTGGCGAAGCGATCTTCTTCTATCTGCCGGTGGGGATTTGCTGGTCCGCCGTGCGTAAAATGGGCGGTACCCCGATTCTGGGTATCGTGCTCGGCGTAACGCTGGTCTCTCCGCAGTTAATGAACGCTTACTTACTTGGCCAGCAGGCGCCGGAAGTGTGGAACTTTGGCCTGTTCACCATCGCCAAAGTGGGCTATCAGGCGCAGGTTATCCCGGCACTGCTGGCGGGTCTGGCATTGGGCTTTATTGAGACGCGCCTGAAACGCATCGTGCCAGATTACCTCTATCTGGTAGTGGTGCCGGTCTGCTCGCTGATCCTGGCGGTGTTCCTGGCGCACGCCTTTATCGGTCCGTTTGGCCGCATGATCGGCGACGGTGTGGCCTTTGCCGTCCGTCACCTGATGACCGGCAGCTTCGCGCCGATTGGTGCCGCGCTGTTCGGCTTCCTGTACGCCCCGCTGGTGATCACCGGCGTACACCAGACCACGCTGGCGATTGATATGCAGATGATCCAGAGCCTTGGCGGCACGCCGGTCTGGCCGATTATCGCGCTGTCTAACATCGCTCAGGCATCTGCCGTAACGGGCATTATTCTGGTCAGCCGTAAGCATAACGAGCGTGAAATTTCCGTTCCGGCCGCCATCTCCGCGTATCTCGGGGTCACCGAACCGGCGATGTACGGTATCAACCTGAAATACCGCTTCCCGATGCTCTGCGCCATGATCGGCTCGGGTCTGGCGGGTCTGGTGTGTGGTCTCAACGGCGTGATGGCAAACGGCATCGGCGTTGGTGGCCTGCCGGGTATTCTCTCCATTCAGCCCGCCTTCTGGCAGGTGTTTGCCCTGGCGATGGCCATCGCGATCATCGTCCCTATGGCGCTCACCACCGTGGTTTACCAGCGTAAGTTCCGTCAGGGCGCGCTGCAGATTGTTTAACTTCATCTTTCGGGGCGCAGTTGCGCCCCTTCGCATTTGCAGGAACGCATTATGAATACCCTTCCTCACTGGTGGCAGAACGGAGTCATCTATCAGATTTACCCAAAAAGTTTTCAGGACACGACCGGCAGCGGCACCGGCGATTTGCGCGGCGTGACGCAGCGGCTGGACTACCTGAAAACCCTCGGTATTGACGCCATCTGGCTGACGCCGTTTTACATCTCCCCGCAGGTCGATAACGGCTACGACGTGGCGAATTACACCGCCATCGACCCGGCGTACGGCACGCTGGATGACTTTGACGAGCTGGTCGCCCAGGCGCATGAACGCGGCATTCGCATCGTGCTGGATATGGTGTTTAACCACACGTCAACCCAGCACGCCTGGTTCCGTGAATCACTGAATAAAGCCAGCCCGTACCGCCAGTTTTATATCTGGCGCGACGGCACGCCGGAGCAGCTTCCCAACAACTGGCGCTCCAAATTCGGCGGCAACGCCTGGCGCTGGCACGCCGAGAGCGAGCAGTATTATCTGCACCTCTTCGCCCCGGAGCAGGCGGATCTCAACTGGGAGAATCCGGCCGTGCGCGCTGAACTGAAAAAGGTGTGCGAGTTCTGGGCCGATCGCGGCGTGGACGGCCTGCGTCTGGATGTGATTAACCTGATTTCGAAAGATCAGGCTTTCCCGAATGACGATATTGGCGACGGTCGCCGCTTCTACACTGACGGGCCGCGCATTCATGAATATCTCCAGGAGATGAGCCGCGACGTCTTTACGCCGCGTAATCTGATGACGGTGGGCGAGATGTCCTCCACCTCGCTGGAGAACTGCCAGCAGTATGCGTCTCTCGACGGGCGCGAGCTGTCGATGACCTTTAACTTCCATCATCTGAAGGTGGATTACCCCGGCGGCGAAAAATGGACGCTGGCAAAACCGGATTTCGTGGCGCTGAAAACCCTCTTCAACCACTGGCAGCAGGGGATGCATAACAAAGCGTGGAACGCGCTGTTCTGGTGTAACCACGATCAGCCGCGCATTGTGTCGCGCTTTGGCGATGAAGGCGAATACCGCGTACCGGCGGCGAAGATGCTGGGCATGGTGCTGCACGGGATGCAGGGCACGCCGTATATCTATCAGGGTGAAGAGCTTGGCATGACCAACCCGCACTTCAGCCGTATCACCGATTACCGCGACGTGGAAAGCCTGAACATGTTCGCCGAACTGCGAGCTAACGGCCGCGATCCGAACGAACTCCTGGCGATTCTGGCGAGTAAGTCGCGCGATAACGGGCGCACGCCGATGCAGTGGGATGCCTCGCACAATGCGGGCTTTACCGAAGGTGAGCCGTGGATTGGCGTCTGCGACAACTACGAGACGGTCAACGCCCGCGCGGCGCTGGACGATCCCGATTCGGTGTTTTATACCTACCAGTCGCTAATTCGCCTGCGCAAAACCCTGCCGGTGTTGACGTGGGGCGATTATCAGGATCTGCAGCCGGAACATCCGTCCCTGTGGTGTTATCGCCGCCAGTGGCAGGGGAAAACCCTGGTGGTGGTGGCTAACCTCAGCCATCAGTCTCATGAATGGGAATCTGATGTTCTCAGCGGTGAGTGGCAGGCCGTCATGAGTAACTACCCGGCCCCACACACCGCCACGCTACGTCCGTTTGAAGCCGTCTGGTGGCTACAGGCGTAATCTCCCGCCGGGCGTAACAGCAGCGCCCGGCTTACTTTACTGTTTTTGTTGAATAATTAATCAGATTTTTCCTTTGCGGATTTACATTCGCTCCAGCGCCCGCCGTTTGTACTCTCGTCTTTTTACTTTGTTCTGAATCAAAAAAATCGCAAACATGTTTGATGCAAATCACTATATGTAGCACTTAAAATGCTGGCCGACCCAACATCTTGTATTTATCGTCTACTATTCCAACAACAACACGGCGACTCCGCTCTCCGGGATTGTGGATAACAAGGGTCGGGAACGCGGGAAGTCATTGGGCTGGCTGATAATCCACCCGGTGCATACTTCCCCACCTCTGTGGATAACCTGTTTTTAAAATGGAGTGATCATGACACCGCATGTGATGAAACGTGATGGCTGTAAAGTGCCGTTTAAATCAGAGCGCATTCAGGAAGCCATTCTGCGTGCAGCTAAAGCAGCGGGAGTCGATGACGCAGATTACTGCGCCACCGTCGCAGACGTCGTTAGCCGCCAGATGAACGAACGCAGCCAGGTGGATATCAGCGAGATCCAGACTGCGGTTGAGAACCAGCTGATGTCTGGTCCTTACAAGCAGTTAGCGCGCGCATACATTGAGTACCGCCACGACCGCGACGTCCAGCGTGAGAAGCGCGGTCGTCTGAATCAGGAAATCCGGGGTCTGGTCGAGCAGACCAACTCCGCCCTGCTCAATGAAAACGCCAATAAAGACAGCAAGGTGATCCCGACCCAGCGCGATCTGCTGGCCGGTATCGTGGCTAAACACTACGCCCGTCAGCATCTGTTGCCGCGCGACGTGGTATCGGCGCACGAGCGCGGTGAGATCCACTACCACGATCTCGACTACTCGCCGTTCTTCCCGATGTTTAACTGCATGCTGATCGACCTCAAGGGCATGCTTACCCACGGTTTTAAAATGGGTAACGCCGAGATTGAACCACCGAAGTCTATCTCCACGGCGACGGCCGTCACGGCGCAGATTATCGCCCAGGTCGCGAGCCACATTTATGGCGGCACCACCATTAACCGCATTGATGAAGTGCTGGCCCCGTTTGTCACCGCCAGCTTTAAGAAGCACCGTAAAACAGCGGAAGAGTGGCAAATCCCCGATGCCGACGGCTACGCCCATTCCCGCACCGAGAAAGAGTGCTATGACGCGTTCCAGTCGCTGGAGTACGAGGTGAACACGCTGCATACCGCGAATGGTCAGACGCCGTTTGTCACGTTCGGCTTTGGTCTGGGTACCAGCTGGGAATCGCGCCTGATTCAGCAGTCCATTCTGCGTAACCGTATCTCCGGTCTTGGCAAAAACCGCAAAACGGCGGTGTTCCCGAAACTGGTGTTCGCCATCCGCGACGGTCTGAACCATAAGTTTGGTGACCCGAACTACGACATTAAACAGCTGGCGCTGGAGTGCGCGAGCAAGCGTATGTATCCGGACATTCTGAACTACGACCAGGTGGTGAAAGTCACCGGTTCGTTTAAAACCCCGATGGGCTGTCGCAGCTTCCTCGGCGTGTATGAGGACGAAAATGGTGAGCAGGTGCATGACGGCCGCAACAACCTGGGCGTGATCAGCCTGAACCTGCCGCGCATCGCGCTGGAAGCCAAAGGTAATGAAGACGCCTTCTGGGCGCTGCTGGATGAGCGTTTACAGCTGGCGCGTAAAGCGCTGATGACCCGCATCGCCCGTCTGGAAGGGGTGAAAGCCCGTGTCGCGCCAATCCTCTATATGGAAGGGGCCTGCGGCGTGCGTCTGAAAGCGGACGACGATGTGTCTGAGATCTTCAAAAACGGTCGTGCGTCGATCTCGCTGGGCTATATCGGCATTCACGAAACCATCAACGCCCTGTTTGGCAACACGCATATGTATGACAGCGACGCGCTGCGCGAGAAAGGCATCGCCATTGTTCAGCGCCTGCGCGATGCCGTTGACCAGTGGAAAGAAGAGACCGGCTACGGCTTTAGCCTGTACAGCACGCCGAGCGAAAACCTGTGTGACCGTTTCTGCCGTCTGGACACCGCCGAGTTCGGTATTGTGGAAGGGGTGACTGATAAAGGTTACTACACCAACAGCTTCCACCTGGACGTGGAGAAAAAGGTTAACCCGTACGACAAAATTGACTTTGAAGCGGCCTATCCCCCTATCGCCAGCGGCGGCTTTATCTGCTACGGCGAATACCCGAACATCCAGCACAACCTTAAAGCGCTGGAAGACGTGTGGGATTACAGCTATCAGCACGTGCCGTATTACGGCACCAACACGCCTATCGATGAGTGCTACGAGTGCGGCTTTACCGGCGAGTTTGAGTGTACCAGTAAAGGCTTTACCTGCCCGAAATGCGGCAACCACGATGCGGCCCGCGTATCGGTAACCCGCCGCGTGTGCGGCTATCTTGGCAGCCCGGATGCGCGTCCGTTCAACGCCGGTAAGCAGGAAGAGGTGAAACGCCGCGTGAAGCATTTAGGGAATGGGCAGATCGGGTAAGTTCCGTGTTCTCCCCCTCACCCTAGCCCTCTCCCTCAAGGGAGAGGGAACTCTTCCCCCTCTCCCCGTGGGAGAGGGCCGGGGTGAGGGCATCAGCGCGCATACATTCTCTGGACATTTCTATGCGATATCACCAGTACTACCCCGTCGACATCGTTAACGGCCCCGGCACCCGCTGCACTCTTTTTGTCTCAGGCTGCGTGCACGAATGCCCTGGCTGCTACAACAAAAGCACCTGGCGGCTCAATTCCGGCATGCCGTTTACTGCCGAGGTGGAAGACCGGATCATTAACGACCTCAACGACACCCGCATCAAACGCCAGGGGATTTCGCTCTCCGGCGGCGATCCGCTGCATCCGCAAAACGTGCCGGAGATCCTGAAGCTGGTGAAACGCATTCGCCGCGAGTGCGCAGGAAAAGATATCTGGGTCTGGACGGGCTATAAGCTGGACGAGCTGAACGCGCAGCAAAGGGAAGTGGTGGATCTGATTAACGTGCTGGTCGACGGCAAATTTGTACAGGATTTAAAAGACCCGGCGCTTATCTGGCGCGGCAGCAGTAACCAGGTTGTGCATCATTTGCGCTGAACGCTATAGCCGTTTGTTAGCATCGTGATACACAGTTAATTTCTCTCTTTTCCCAATGGCGATGACAACTACCGTTACCACGTTGTCCTGAACCTGATAGACCAAACGGTAACCCTGGGATCTGAGTTTTATTTTGTAGCAATCAGGCAGGTTATGCAGACGGGCCGATTCGATCCGGGGGTTTACCAACACCCCGGCAAGTTTCTTCTTGAACTGCTTTTTTACAGTCTCCCCCAGCTTGCTCCACTCTTTTAACGCCCTCGGGTCAAATTCCAGTTCATAAGTCATCCAGACTAACCTTAATTCCCTTTTGCGGATTAGCCAGTCGCTCCCGGACTGTCTGTATCAGCGCATCTTCGCTGTCGCTAATCGTGACCGTTTTCACCGGCATGCGTCCCGTCTCGGCGACATACTGAAACAGGAGTCGCACGGCTTCTGTTGGGGTGATATTGAGTTTTTCCAGCACGGCATAAGCCTCGTTTTTGAGTTTGTCATCCAGACGGACGTTAAGCGTAGCCATTATGCCTCCAGGAGAATCGAATGTGTAATGCAGTTTAGCATTACATTCGCATTACATCGAATTCTGGATAACGCCTCTCAAAACCGGCTCAAACTCTCCATCGCCACCGCCTTAAACTCGGCAAAATCTCCGCAGCTACACAGCCGTGACATCGCACGTTCGCGCAGGAAGGTGACGAAAATATCGTAGATCGCCATCGCCTCTTCGTATTCGCTTTTGCTGATGGCGAGCAGGAAGATGACGTGGGCGGTTTCGTCGCCCCACTGGACGCCGTGCGGGGCGAGCACGGTATAGACCACCGTTTTCTGCGCCAGCAGGCCAAGGGAGTGCGGCAGCGCGATGCCGTCGCCGAGCATGGTGCTGACGATGGCTTCACGTTCAACGACCGAGTCGAGGAATTCAGCCCCCACAAAGCCCTCTTCTTCAAGCTGGACGCAGAGCTCGCGGAACAGCGTTTGCTGGTCCACTGGGGCGTTGAGAATACGGAAATGCGCAGCGTCGAAGTATTTATCCAGCATCCACGGACGGGTTCTGTCCACCAGCACCAGCTTGCCGATCTGCTCCAGCTGGTAGTCCGTCGGGAACGGGGCGATCATCACCACCGGCTTAGACTTTTCACTGACGCGGGCAGTCGAGATCACAAAGTCTTCGCTAATGGATTCCGTCTGCTCGTACTCGCGAAGCGTAAGCGTGCGTGTGACCTCAATCTGCGGGTATTTGCGCTGCAGCACCGCCTCAATCATGCGTACCATGGCATTACCGGCATCGCACACCAGCAGCACGCGCGGCTGGCGCTGGTAGCCAATGTTATAGTGGCGCTCCAGCCCGACGCCAATATGCAGCACCAGGAAGCCAATCTCGTTTTCGCTGATCACATACGGCGTGTATTTGCCCCAGCTTGAGACTGCCGCCAGCGTCATATCCCACGCCATCGGATAGTGCTGCTTGATGTTATCCAGCAGCGGATTCGGGATCATGATTTGATACCGCACGCGGGTGATCATGGTTTTGATATGGGTAAGCAGATCCGCATGCAGCTGCTCGTCGCTGAGCAGGTTGTAGTTATAGTGGGTGTTGATATAGCGCAGGATGTAGTTGACCAGCGCTTCGTCGTCATCCGCATTGATGGCACTCGGCGCGATATCCTGGATCTGCCGCGCGGCGATATGCACGCACAGCCAGCTCTCTTCCGAAGGGGAAAGCGCTTTGCCCGCCAGTTGCTGGATGGTCACCGCGATATCTTTCGCCGCGTCACGCACGTTCTCTTCCACATCTTCGGCATGGAATTCCGGCAGCGGGTACCCCTCGCTGATGCGGCGCACCGACACCGCGCAGTAGAGTCGCAGGAACAGCTCGCCTTCGTCGTCAGGCGGATGTGATGCCGCGTCAGCGCCTCGTGCAGTACGGGCACCATCTGCTCTGCTACTCCGGCATTGAGCGCCACGTCGGTCACCAGCGGGTTCAGGCTGTCCTGCTGGGCCAGTTCCCAGAGCAGATCGGTCAGACAGGCGCGGGTCGCCATCTCACTGCCAAACAGCTTCATGCCGTGGCGTGGACGCGTTTCCAGCGTCAGGTTGTAGCGGTGGAACCACTCCCGCACCTCCGCCATATCGCTCTGCAGCGTGGCGCGGCTGACGAACCACTCGTCGGCCAGGTCTTCCAGCTTGAGTGAAAACGCCGAGGTGAGAAAACGCACCACCAGATAATGCACGCGCTCCGGCCCGGTACGGGGAATGCGCAGCGCGCGCGGATGGGAAGCCTGTAGCTGCTGATAACGTACCGCATCGTCAATTTTGAGCTGGTAGCCATTGCCGCGACTGAGAATAAACTGCGCGCCGTGGCTTGCCAGCAGCGCGTTCAGGGCGGAAATATCCGCCCGGACGGTTCGCGTGGAGACCGACAGCCGCTGCGCCAGCTCGTCCTGCGGCAGCGTCTCGTTTTGCAACAGATCGAAAAGTTGCGCTAAACGTTGGTTCGGAAATCGCACGTCGTTGTCCTCTTACTGCTCAGGGTGAAATGACCATCTGGGATGGGCTGCCGACCGGGGTGTAGTCTGACTCAAAGCTTAGCTTGCCGTCCTGACCGACGCGGAAACGGGTAATGTTGTCGCTGCGCTGGTTCATGACGTAAAGCCAGCGCCCCTGTTTATCGAGCGTCAGGGTGCGCGGGTAGTCGCCACGCGTCCAGACATCGTCCTGATGCGTCAGCGTGCCCTCCGCTGTTACGGTAAAGTGCCCGATGCTGTTATGCAAACGGTTAGCCACGTACAGCTGTTTACCATCTGCACTCAGCGCCAGTCCGGCCGCAAAACTGGTGCCTTTGTAACCTTCTGGCAGCGCGGAGAGCGTTTTGCCCTCTTTCAGCCTGCCGTTGCTGTCCAGCGTATAATGGGTGAGCGTAGACGCCTCTTCGTTAATCAGCCACAGCGCATCCCCCTTCGGCGTAAAGACAAAGTGCCGCGGCCCGGCCCCTTTTGAGGAGGCGCTGATAAACGGCGGATCGTTCGGCGTCAGCTTGCCGGCTCGATCGTCAAAGCGGTACTGATAGATGCGATCCAGCCCCAGATCGGTGGAAAACACATATTTCCCGCTCGGATCGGCGGCGATCATGTGCGCATGGGGGCCATTATGATCGCTGATGGCAAAACTGCCTTCTGCTGCCGCCTCCGGTTTCGCAGCGCCTGGCTCACCCTGATCCTGGTGCCGATCCGTGGCGTCACCCAGGCTGCCATCGGCTTTGATCGGCAGCACTGCGATCGATCCGCTTACGTAGTTCGCCACCAGCAGATGCTGACCGTTCGGCGTGAGCGAAAGATACACCGGCCCCGCACCGCCGGAGGAGACCTGATTCAGCTCGCTCAGCTCGCCGTTATCATCTATCCGCAGCGCCTGCACCACGCCCTGCTCCACTTCGCTTGCCAGATACAGCGTTTTGCCATCGTGCGAGACGGCCAGCTGCGCGGCGTTCGGCAGCTGACTCACCAGCGTTTTATCGCCGAGCGCACCGGTGTTCGGGTCGACGGTAAAGCGGTACAGCCCTTCCCCGTTGGGGTTATAGGTGCCCACCCAGGCGTACTGCGGCTGGGCGATAGCGGCGTTAGCCAGTAAAGAGAGTGAAGCGACAAGCAGGGTACGGGTGTGCATGATGGCTCCTTTGGGGTTATGCGGTGTGTTCCCCCCTCACCCTAACCCTCTCCCCAAAGGGGAGAGGGGACGATTACACCCTCTCCCCTTTGGGGAGAGGGCTGGGGTGAGGGGTAAGGTTTTGTTTTACTTCACCAGC
The DNA here is from genome assembly GCF_000025565.1 of Enterobacter cloacae subsp. cloacae ATCC 13047. Classification (NCBI taxonomy): domain Bacteria; kingdom Pseudomonadati; phylum Pseudomonadota; class Gammaproteobacteria; order Enterobacterales; family Enterobacteriaceae; genus Enterobacter; species Enterobacter cloacae. Next base: position 644,558 of record NC_014121.1, on the reverse strand, counting down.
TTCTTCGTCATCGCAAGCAGCGTACGCACATCTTCCGGACGCGTATCGCCGCTGGCTTTATCGATAATCGAACTATAAATATGCGGAATGATTTTGCTCACGCCCGCGTCCAGGGCGATCTGCAGGATCGCCTCGTAGTTTTCCAGATCGATTCCCCCGGTCGGCTCCAGCCAGAAGTCGTGACGGGCGCAGGCTTCCGCCACGGCCAGGTATTCGTCACGGCACTTCAGGCCGCCCATCGGAAAGTATTTGACTGAACTGCCGCCAAAATCTTTCAGCAGGGCGATCGCCGTTTCAACCGGCACAATGCCGTCCGGTGCCGCGCTGCTCAGCGGGCCGGTGGAGATTTTTACCATCCCGACGGTGCCGGTCGGGGAGACCAGACCGTTGACCACCGAATCATTCTGCCCCAGCAGCGCACGGCTGGTGGCTACACCAGTGAAAACCTGGTTAACGTGCTGCGGCTGCACCTGACGGGAGATTTCGCTCACCATCGCCGACTGGTTCGGGTCACCCGCCCCCAGGCCTACCGAGAGCGCGTTATCAATCAGCGCCGCGTACTCGCGCATATCAGCAACCGCGCTGGGCACGTCCGGGTAATTTTTGGAGAGCACGCCCACCAGCACATGACCTTCCGCCGCCTCGTAAATGGCGCTGGCGTTCGCTTTTGAGCCTGCCAGCACGTTCAGGCAGACGCGGTCACGGTAAAAATTGGGGGTCAGTTTCATGCCTTTTTCTCCTGTCCTAACACTTCGCTTATGCGACGGTACACAATGTTCAGCTGGTCAGCGTTCACGCTGCGCACGTCCGCTTCGATAATCCCTTCGTTGGCCTTGTAGCCGCGGAAATAAATGGCGTATTCGCCCTGCTTCAGGGCATTCACCAGCTCGCCGGTGCCGATGCCGGTTACGGCTTCGTCGAACTTAATCTCGGTACGCGCGATATCGCGACCGGCGCTGTCCCAGACCACGCGCGCGGTAACGCCGTTCAGGGTGTTGAGCGCGTCGATAAACGGCGTCATCTTCGCCACCATCTCCGCCCCGCTCTCTTTAGTCGCCGTCAGGTAGTGTTCGATGGCGCAGGTCAGGCCGAGGATCCCCTCTTTACCCACCTTCATGGCGCGGCCAATGCCCGCCGTCTGGCGCTTCACCCACTCAACGTACTGGGTCTTGCCGATCACCAGGCCGCTGGTGGGCCCTTCGATCGCTTTCGCGCCGCTGTAGATCACCAGGTCGGCGCCGGAGCGGTAATAGGTATGCAGATCTTCTTCCGCTGCGGCATCGACGATCAGGGGCAGATCGTGTTTGCGCGCCACGACCGCTGCCTGCTCAACGCTGAGCATGCTTTTCTGCACGCAGTGGTGCGATTTGATGTAAAGGATCGCCGCGGTGCGCGGGGTGATGGCCGCCGCCAGCTGATCGGCTGAGCATTCGTTGGCATAGCCCGCTTCCACCAGCTTGCCGCCGCCCAGCGCCACCATGGTGCCCACCGGCGCGCCAAAGTTAACGTTGTGGCCTTTCGGCAGCACGATTTCGTTGTTCTCAATTGGGGTAACGTGCAGGTTTTCCAGCAGCCAGTCGCTGTCTTTCACCAGCACCGCCGCCACGGACTGGGCGATGCCCGCGGATGCGCAGGAGACCACCGTCGCGCCCTCCACATCCAGCAGCTTCGCGATGTATTCCCCGGTTTTATTGACCAGATCTTTCATCTCGAAATAGTGATTCATGCCGTCCATCGCCGCCTGCACCACCTCCGGGCGCGGCGTGGAGACACCCAGCGCTGTCATGCGGCCAGAGGTGTTGATGACTTGCTTTAAGTGGTACTTCTCATAAATCGAAGGCATGTTCCGTGCTCCCTTGTTCGGTCATGTAGCCCTTGCCCGCGCGGATCGCGGCAAGCGGCACCAGAATGTGTTCAGCCTGCAGGCTGTCGTTTTCAGCATCCGTCAGCACCGTCGGCTGACGTTTAAGGGTGAACAGCGTCAGGTCGGCGTCGAGGCCGGGTTCGATACGCCCTTTGCGCGTCAGGCGCAGGCCGTCGGCGGCGTTGGCGGTGACGCAGTCAATCACCTGCGGCAATGACATGCCGATGGCGAGGAATTTCGACATCACGCTCGAAAGCGAGCCCACCGGGCCGTTGATGCGGTTGCGGCAGTAGATATCCGAGCTGATGGTGTGCGGCAGAATGCCCATCGCGATAGCGCGTTTCGCCACTTCAAAGCTGAAGCTCGCCGTACCGTGGCCTACGTCCAGCCGCACACCGCGTTTCAGGGCAGAGGTAATGGAGGCGCGCAGCTCGCCGGAGGGCGTCAGAATGCGGTTTGGTTTGCCGTTGTAGCAGTGGGTAATGATGTCGCCCGAGCTCAGCAGCTCGGCAATTTCGTCGAGGTTAGGCGGGTTATTGCCGATGTGCACCATCAGCGGCAGGTCGCCGTTCTCTTTCTGAATGGCTTTCGCACGCTCCAGCGGCGTAATACCGTTTTCACCCACCACGCTGCTGCTCATGCGCGCTTTCAGCCCGACGATAAAGTCAGGATGGCGTTTCACCGCCTGCTTCACGGCCTCGGCATCAATATTCGCCATATTGGCCAGCTCGTTCTGGGCAATCAGCCCCACGCGGGAGATATTCAGCAGGGCAAAGACCTCGGTTGAGGCTTTGCGGGTGATTTCGTAGAAATCGTCCACGTCGTCGGCACCGGTACTGCCCGCATCCACCACGGTGGTGACGCCGGTAGCGATACCCACGCTGTCCGGTTCGTCGTGGTAAATGGGGGAGTTCGGGTAGCAGTGGACGTGGGAGTCGATCCAGCCTGCGCTGACGAATACGTCACCGTTCAGCTCCACCGTTTTGCGGGCGGGAGCGTCTATGTCGCCTGTTGCGGCAATTTTCCCGTCCAGAATGGCGATATCGGTCAGGGTATCGTCGCTAAGGCGCGCACGGCGCAGGAGTAAATCAAACATGGGGTTCTCCTGATAAGGCGGGCGCCAGCGCGCCCGCAGGTATTAAAGGGCGACCGGGAACAACCAGCCTAAAATCATGGCGCCAAGGATGGCACCGCCGGTGATCGGCTTCTGCCAGATGTAGAACAGCAGCGCGCCCAGCAGGGAACCGACGCCAATCGGAATAGAAGCGGTCATGGCGCTGAGGATAATCAACGGCCCCAGAAAACGACCGGAGGCATTGCCCGCGCCCATCATCACGTCCGCCCCGTAGGTGGAGTTGCTCTGGTTGATGGTGAACTTACGCGCCAGGATGATGACGTAGCCGATCGCCAGACCAATCACCAGGCCGGTAATCAGCGAGGCAATGAAGTTGGTCACCGGGAACATGATCCCCGCGCCCAGCAGCAGTGCTGGCACACCCAGACCCACGCCGGTCTGGATCGCCCCGCCGATGTCGAGGATCCCTACCAGCGATCCTTCGATAATACGGGCGAACAGGAAGCTTGCGCCGAACGCCGCCACCGCGCCGTATACGCCGGTATCAATTCCCGCCTTCAGCATCGCCACGAAGGCCACTTCGTTAAACGCGCCGATGCCGTAGAGGTAGTACATGTGCGTCCCGGCAAACACGCCGGAGGAGAGCAGGCCAACGAAGATCGGGAACGACCAGTCGGCATACCAAAAACCTTTATTCTGTTCCATGTAGAGGCTCCTGTTATTTACCGCTGAGCGAGTTGTGGATCATGTCGAGCCAGTTCGGCACGGTCAGATGGAAGGATTCAATCATCTTCATGTCGAAGCCGCGGAAGAAGCCGCTCAGCACGAAGAGCAGAACGATGGCCGCCATCATCACTTTGGTGACGTGGTTCCAGCCGCTCTCTTCCACGCCTTTACCGATCAGGATCCCCAGTACCAGGCCCGGTACGGCGTTACCCATAATCAGCTGCGCCGCGCCGCCGAAGATGGTGGCCCAGAAGCCGGATTTTTTACCCGCGTCGATGGCCGCCAGCCAGAAGATCACCGGCATCACGGTGTTCACCAGCAGGTTTGCCGCCGGTACCAGCACCTTCACGGCGGTGACCTGCAGTGCGGCCGGAACAGACGAGGCAGTCAGGTTAAGGAAGGTGACGACAATCATGCCGATGATGCCGCAGGCAATCGCCATTTTGCGGGGATCGTGCAGCGTTTCGCCGACGTTACGGTTTTTGATCATCAAGGCTGCAGCACCCCAGTTTGGGATGATGCGGTGGTCTACGTCCTGTGTGAAGGCACCTGCGGCCACGGAAGAGGCCCAGGCGTTAAAGAAGAAGCCTAACCCAAAGGAGAAGTGAGAAGCCGGATCCCCTTCGCAGGAGTTCAGTTCCCCCAACGTACGAAACGCGCCCATACCCTGAGTGGTAGGCGCATGAAACATGCGTGCAGCCCCGGCTCCAACACCGACGCCTACCAGGCCGCCAATGATGAGCGATTTTATTAATATAATTAAGAACATCAGTCTGCCCTTTTATGAATAATCAGCGTTGCGTGACGAAATCCACCTGGTCGAGATTGATGGCGGTCACGTTGACGGTCACATCCAGCTCCACGCTGTAGGTGCGTCTTTCCCGGCGCAAAAAGAAGAACAGAAACGCTTCTTTACGCACCGCTTCTTGCGCCTGAACGACCTGCACATCCTGTGGCTCAATACGCAGTAAGATATGCGGTGAGGCTTTCATCACCGCGGCCTGAACGTGGTTGAGCGCGTCGGCAAAGGCGCGCGCTTTGGCGTCGCCCTTCCCCTTCACTCTCACCGTGGTTGTGAACTGTTCTTTCATGCTTATGCGCCGTGCTTCTTCTGCCACGCCTGCACCAGACGCTCGCCCAGCTCTTCTTTATCCATAAAGCCAAAGCCCAGCACGTTGCAGCCTTCGTTGATGGCGGTCACCCCCTCATCCACGGAGCGCATGCCGTATTTCGCTTTGTAGCCATATTTGGTTTGCGCCGTGATGGCACCCGCGCCGCCGCTGCCGCAGAAGGAGATGCCGAAGGTGGCGTTTTCCGCTTTCATGACGTCGCCGAGTTTCATATCTGCCGCCATACCCGGCACGACAACCGCACGTCCACCCGCTTTTTCCACACCGGCAGCCACTTTCTGGCCTTTACCCAGGCGATCGCCAATCACGACTGTAATCTGTTCCATGTGTTGCTCCTTAAAGGTTGTCTTTAGCGACTTCAAAGTGAACGGAGAGCAGCCAGGCTTCTTCATCAGGAAGGTTGCCAAAATGCGCTACCACTTCACGGGCGAGCCGCATTGAATCCGGTGAAATTTCGTCGAACAGCTCTGCCTCCACTTCCGGCAACGGCTCGCCGGTCACGGACCGGTGCGCCATCGCGCGGACATGGGAGGTGAGCATCTGTTCCTGTACTGCATTGGGGATGATGTTGTGCCGGGCCAGCAGGGCATAAACCTGCTGTAGCATGGTGTTCGCGAGCTTTTCTGTTTGCTCCGCGTGATCCCCAACGTCGTTCATTACCGCTCCGTTACTCACTGGTCTTACCCCGTTAATGGCTCTGGAATAAAACTAACGTTGGCGATGGCGGGTTTGTAGCGAGTTGTTTTCCACTTCGAAGTGGAAAGGCGAGCCGCAGCAGTGATCTGTGCCACATAAATAGGCTGAATCTGGATAAATCGCTGTATTTACGTGATGAATATCACGTTATCTGACGGCAAATACAGGGAGAGCGAAGCGGAAAAGATTACGAGCCGACTCGTAGAAATGTGACGTGGATAAGGTTTTCTTATGGGGATTCGCTAGAGTGGCGGCGGGTGCTTGAGACTGACCGTCTCAGGCATGGGACGGAAAGTGGAAAGCCCCGCCTGATAAAAAATCAGGGCGGGGGCTCGAAACGACACGTCGGACCGTGGAGTTCGCTACCTCGCCCGCTTTAAAGCAAGGAGGCATCCATGAAACGCCAATCCCCAATTATCCGGGTTTTGATGATTATTGCTTTGACAATAATCATCTTAACGCTGGTGACGAGGAAAACACTGTGCGAGATCCGTTTTCGAAACGGCTCGCTTGAAGTGACAGCGCGGATGGAGTGTCGCTCCGGCCAGTAGGGAGCAAAGATGCGGGGGCGCTAACTGCGCCCCCGCATACGGGAAAGGACGTACAGCTCAGGCACCCAATTAACGATACTTTTTGTGATACGTGTTACGCGTCGCGACAAACTGGTCGGCTGCCGCCTGGGCTTCCTTCACTTTGCCTTCGTTAGCGAGTTTCAGCGCGCCGTCAATCTGACCGACCAGCACGTCAAAGCCGTGGCGATAGTCCTTCATCTCTGCGCTGTCTGCCGCTTTGCTTTCCAGCTTTGGCGGCGTCGCTTTTTGCGCATCCAGCGCCGCTTCACGCATTTTGGTCAATGCGCTTTTCATTTCTGCCGCATTGTCCGTTTTCTGAACGACCTTCAGGTTTTGACTGAGGATGTCCATGTTGTCTTCAAGATCGGCAGCAAACGCAGAAGAGCCAAGAACCAGCGTTGAAGCCGCGACGATCGCTAACAGGTGTTTACGCATTGCTCACTTCCTTTTTTATTATTAAAACGCTTTTCGGGTATTACTGGCCGGCGATTTTCATTTCCGGCAGTAATACAGAACCACACTGTATATTGCTACGTGTTTCAATATCGTTACCGACCGTAACGATATTGCGCCACATGTCCTTCAGGTTGCCGGCGATGGTAATTTCGCTCACCGGATACTGAATCTCGCCGTTTTCGACCCAGAAGCCTGCCGCACCGCGAGAGTAGTCTCCGGTAATGCCGCTCACGCCCTGGCCCATCAGTTCTGTCACCACCAGGCCGGTGCCCATCTCTTTCAGCATCTGCTCGAAGTTCAGGCCCTGTCCGGCAATGCGCCAGTTATGAATGCCCCCCGCGTGTCCGGTGCTTTTCAGCCCCAGCTTGCGCGCGGAGTAGTTGGTCAGCAGCCACTGGGTCAGAATGCCGTCTTTAACGATATCGCGGCGTTCCGTGCGCACGCCTTCGCTGTCGAACGGCGTGGAGGCCAGCCCTTTCAGCAGGTGCGGGTGCTCTTCAATGGTCAGCCATTCCGGCAGGATCTGTTTGCCCAGTGAGTCGAGCAGGAAGGTCGATTTACGGTAAACTGAGCCGCCCGCGATAGCGCCCACCAGATGGCCAAACAGACCGGTCGCCACTTCATTGGCAAAAATAACCGGGGCTTTCATGGTGGAGAGCTTACGCGGTGACAGGCGAGACAGCGTGCGTTCAGCACACGCTTTGCCCACCCACTCAGGGGACTGTAAATCCCCCAGCGCGCGGCCGATGGTGTAAGCATAATCCCGCTCCATATCGCCGTTCTCTTCGGCGATCACGCAGCTGGAAAGCGAGTGACGGGTTGAGCAATAGCCCTGCAGCATTCCGTGGCTGTTGCCGAAGACTTTGATGCCGTAGTGGCTGTTGAAGCTGCCGCCTTCGGTATTGGTGATGCGTTTATCCGCCTGCAAAGACGCCTGTTCGGCACGTGCGGCCAGCTCAATGGCTTCGTCCGGGGTAACTTCCGCCGGGTGGAAAAGATCGAGATCCGGGGCATCAAACGCCAGCAGATCTTTATCCGCAACGCCTGCATAAGGATCCGGTGAGGTGTAACGCGCAATATCCAGCGCCGCCTGCACGGTACGGGCAATGGCATCGGGGCTGAGATCGGTAGACGACGCGCTGCCTTTGCGGTTCTGGTGATAGACCGTGATCCCCAGTGCGCCATCGCTGTTGAATTCTACATTCTCCACTTCGCCATAGCGGGTGCTCACGCTAATGCCGGTGGTTTTGCTGACCGCCACTTCGGCGCCATCTGATTTACCTGAAGCGAGCGTCAGCGCGGTGGAGACGGCTTCTTCCAGAATCTTACGCTGCGCTTCAACTTGTGAGGTTACTTTCATCGCAAATGCCATACTGTAAGAGAGAGTTAACTGAAGTCTAACAGAGAACCGTTTTTCAGTGCGCGTCTTAACTGGTAACATTAGCCTCTTTTTTTAAGGAGCCTGACATGACTAAGCAGCCCGAAGACTGGCTCGACGACGTTCCCGGTGATGACATCGAAGACGAAGATGATGAGATCATCTGGGTCAGTAAAAGTGAAATTAAACGCGACGCCGAAGAGTTAAAACAGCTTGGCGCAGAAATGGTGGAACTGGGTAAAAACGCGCTGGATAAGATCCCGCTCGACCAGGATCTGCGTGATGCCATTGAACTGGCACAGAAAATCAAAAAAGAAGGCCGTCGTCGCCAGCTTCAGCTTATCGGTAAAATGCTGCGTCAGCGCGACGTCGATCCGATCCGCCAGGCGCTGGATAAACTGAAAAACCGCCACAACCAGCAGGTTGCGCTGTTCCACAAGCTGGAGCAGATCCGCGACCGTCTGATTGAACAGGGTGATGATGCGGTACCGGAAGTATTGAACCTGTGGCCGGATGCCGACCGCCAGCAGCTGCGTTCACTGATCCGCAACGCGAAGAAAGAGAAAGAAGGGAATAAGCCGCCGAAGTCCGCGCGTCTGATTTTCCAGTATCTGCGCGAGCTGTCTGAGAACGAAGAGTAATATCGAACCGCCTGTTCCCCCCTCACCCCAGCCCTCTCCCCATAGGGAAGAGGGAGAAGAGTAATGTAGGCCCGGTAAGCGCTAGCGCCACCGGGCTTTTTTTTACTCTGCGGCCTCAGCCTTTTTCGCCAGACCGTCCAGCAGCTTCTGATGGATCCCACCAAAACCGCCGTTACTCATCACCAGAATATGGTCACCCGGCTGAGCGGCTTTCACCACCATATCCGCCAGAGCATCAACATCCGCACTCCAGTGCGCAGGCTGAATGCAGGCATCGGCCACTTCAGCTACCTGCCACGGAATATGCTGTGGCTGCAGCAGGAAGACTTCGTCGGCACGCCCTAAGGATGGCGCGAGATCGTCTTTGCAGATGCCCATTTTCATGGTGTTAGAGCGTGGCTCCAGCACCGCCAGAATGCGCGCGGTACCGCCGACCTTGCCGCGTAACGCTGCAAGCGTCGCCAGAATAGCAGTTGGGTGGTGCGCGAAATCGTCATACACGGTTACGCCGTGGGCTTCACCGCGCAGCTCCAGACGGCGACGGGCATTGATAAATGAACCCAGCGCATTCGCCGCGTCCGCAGGCTGAACACCCACATGGCGTGCGGCAGCGATTGCCATCAGGCCGTTATGCATGTTGTGTTCGCCAACCAGGCCCCACTTCACCTCACCCACTTTCTCGCCGTCGAGCCACACTTCCCACTCCGAGGCATCCACGTTGAGTTTTTTCGCCTGCCAGTGGCCCTGCTCACCCACCAGCTCCTGCTCGCTCCAGCAGCCCATCGCCATGGTCTGCTTAAGATTGATGTCGTTCTCCGGCAGGATGATACGGCCCTGACCCGGAACGATGCGCACCAGGTGGTGGAACTGTTTCTGAATGGCTTTCAGATCGTCAAAGATATCCGCATGATCGAACTCAAGGTTGTTGAGGATCAGCGTGCGCGGGCAGTAGTGTACAAACTTGGAGCGCTTGTCGAAGAACGCACAGTCGTACTCATCGGCTTCGATCACAAAGAACGGGCTCTCCCCCAGACGCGCAGACACGTCGAAATTGCCCGGAACGCCGCCAATGACAAAGCCAGGCTTGTAACCACAGGCTTCAAGGATCCAGGTCGCCATACCGGCGGTGGTGGTTTTACCGTGCGTACCGGCCACGGCAACAACCCAACGGTCGCGCAGGACGAAATCATGCAGCCACTGTGGGCCAGACATGAACGGAATATTGCGTTCCAGTACCGCCTCAACGCACGGATTACCTCGCGTCATGGCGTTGCCAATGATCACCAGATCCGGCGCGGGATCCAGCTGGCTGGCATCATAACCCTGAATCAGAGAGATGCCCTGTTTCTCCAGGAGCGTGCTCATCGGCGGATACACATTGGCGTCCGAACCTGTCACTTCATGGCCCAGCGAGCGCGCCAGCATTGCCAGTCCGCCCATGAAAGTGCCACAAATCCCCAATATATGAATGCGCATACGTCACTATCCTTCTTCAATGTGGCGCACATTTTACTCACATGTTAGCGGGTGTGAAACGCATTTCAGGTAAATCCGTATATTGCTGGCGCGATTCACCTCTGCGCTACTATTTGAATATTTGTTAAGATTGTTGGGCATTAGTCGTTTTAGTGAACATACAATCGCTCTACTCACAAAGATGCAGGGAAAGTGTTATGAAAACGTTAGGTGAATTTATTGTCGAAAAGCAGCACGAGTTCTCTCATGCTACCGGTGAACTCACTGCTTTGCTGTCGGCAATAAAGCTGGGCGCTAAGATCATCCACCGTGATATCAACAAGGCCGGTCTGGTCGATATCCTGGGTGCCAGCGGTGCCGAGAACGTTCAGGGCGAGGTTCAGCAGAAACTCGATCTGTTCGCAAATGAAAAACTGAAAGCTGCACTGCGCGCGCGCGACATCGTTGCGGGTATCGCCTCTGAAGAAGAAGATGAAATTGTCGTATTCGAAGGGTGTGAACACGCGAAATACGTTGTTCTGATGGATCCGTTGGACGGCTCCTCCAACATCGACGTTAACGTTTCTGTCGGTACCATTTTCTCCATCTACCGCCGCGTCACGCCTGTTGGCACGCCGGTGACAGAAGAAGATTTCCTGCAGCCTGGCAGTCAGCAGGTTGCTGCCGGTTATGTCGTGTATGGCTCCTCCACCATGCTGGTCTACACCACCGGCTGTGGCGTTCATGCCTTTACTTACGATCCGTCGCTGGGCGTGTTCTGCCTGTGTCAGGAACGTATGCGCTTCCCGGAGAAGGGCAACACCTACTCCATCAACGAAGGTAACTACATCAAGTTCCCGACTGGCGTGAAGAAGTACATTAAATTCTGCCAGGAAGAAGATAAAGCGACGCAGCGCCCTTACACCTCCCGCTATATCGGTTCCCTGGTTGCGGATTTCCACCGTAACCTGCTGAAAGGCGGCATTTACCTCTACCCAAGCACCGCCAGCCACCCGGACGGGAAGCTGCGTCTGCTGTATGAATGCAACCCGATGGCGTTCCTGGCGGAACAGGCGGGCGGCAAGGCGAGCGATGGTAAAGAGCGTATTCTGGATATCGTGCCAGAAAGTCTGCACCAGCGTCGTTCCTTCTTCGTCGGCAACAACCATATGGTTGAAGACGTTGAACGTTTTATCCGTGAGTATCCGGACGCGTAATCCCTCTCCCGGGGAGCCGCTCTGGCTCCCCAATACATTTATATAATTTACCGTATAAGTGTTTATAAAAAACGCGCTTTAATATTCAGATTCGCTCCTGCATTATTTCCATAACAGTTTGACAGATATTTCCTGGAGCGTACCCGTGACGAAAAACTATTCCCGTGCCAATACCGGCATCGATTTAAATCTTATTCCTGTCTTTATTGAAGTGGTCCGCTGCGGCAGCATGGCGAAGGCCTCTGTCCGGCTGGAGATGTCACGCCCGGCCGTGAGCCTGGCGTTGAAGCGCTTTAGCCAGCTTTTTGCTGAACCGCTATTTATCCGTAAAGGGTTATATCTTGAACCGACGGAAAAAGCGTTAACCTTAACTCACCATCTGGAAATATTACTCGGTAATATTCACGATAATATTAGCGCGATTAATTTGTCCGAGAATAATACCCTGGTACAGAATGTACAGGGTCGGGGAATATTATGCGACACTCTGCGTCGTCAGTTTAAATGATGACATGGCTTCCATCAGCTGGCGTGACTGCTCTTCCAGCGAGCGCGTCGCGGCAGAGGATTGCTGTACCAGCGCCGCATTCTGCTGCGCGGTTTCATCCATCTGATTTACCGCAATATTCACCTGTTCAATGCCGCGGCTCTGTTCCTGAGACGCGGTGGCAATTTCGCGCATCAGTTTGGTCATGCGCAGCACTTCGGTTGCGATCTCATCCATCGTTTCGCCCGCCTGCTGCGCCAGCTCGCTGCCCTCATTAACGTGGGTCTGCGAGTCGCTGATAAGTGAACGGATCTCTTTTGCCGCATCGGCGCTGCGGCTGGCAAGATTGCGTACCTCGCCCGCAACGACGGCAAAACCGCGCCCCTGCTCGCCCGCACGCGCCGCTTCCACGGAGGCGTTCAGCGCCAGAATATTGGTCTGGAAGGCAATACCGTCAATAACGCTCAGAATGTCGGCAATCCGCGCCGAACTGCCGGAGATATCGCGCATTTTCTCAATTACATAGCAGACCATTTCGCTGCCGTGATCGGCAGTATCCGAGACAGATTTCGCCAGCTGGTGCGCCTGCTCGGCGTTATCCGCGTTGAGTTTCACCGTGGCGGTGATCTCTTCCATGCTGGCGGCGGTCTGCTCCAGCGAGGTCGCGGTGGACTCCGTGCGCTCGGCAAGATCCCTGTTTCCCGCCGTCAGCTCGCGGCTGCCGGTATCAATTTGCGAGCTGGCATCGCGGACCCGCAGCACCGAGTGCATCAGCGACTGGCGCATGCCCTCGATGGCAGCGTTCAGACGGTTGAACTCCTGGCTCGCCGGGGCATTCAGCGTGTGGGTTAAATCCCCCGCGGCGACGTTTTCCAGCTGCGCAATCGACGCCGAGAGCGGCTTGAGCAGCATGTGGCGCAGCACCAGCCAGGCCAGCACAATGATGCCTGCCGTCAGCAGCGCCGCGACAACGATCAGGACCAGAACCCGCGTTTTGCTCGACTGCACGGCGCTGACTTCCGCTTTCCCGCGCGCGTCGCTCCACATCTGGAACGCCTGCATATCGTTATCAAACTGCTTTGCTACCGGAATGAGCTTACTCTCCAGCAGATCGTAATAGCTGTCTGCGCTCTGTTCGTTCAGCGCTTTCAACATTGGGTTGATCCCCTGCTGGTTATAGGCCGCCAGACTGGCCGCCACCTTATCCAGCAACTGCTGTCCCTGGGGATCGGCCACGCCTGCGTCGATCACGCCTTTCAGCGTTTTTTGCGCCAGGGCGATCTCCTGATTAATGCTTTTCACCGATTTCGCGGCATCGTCCAGCAGACCAATTTCCATCATTCTGACAGCCTGGCCCGCCTCGTTGCGCGCACGAAGGATCAGCGTATAGCCAGAATTGAGCTGCACCATCTGCTCACCCTGAAGGTGGTTAATGCGCTGAAGTGACGAAGAACTCTGTGTGAGGGCATAAATGCCAATGCCGCTGACAATCAGCAGCAGAAGGGTCATAACGGCCAGTAAAGAGAGCAAGCCGGTACGAATCGATAGCGTTTTAAGCATGATGTTATTTCCGGTAGCGAGATATTTCTGGGCATAAAAAAAGAGTATCGGCCGCTACCGGAAAATGTTTAGACTTTAAGCAAATTCAGCATGTTATCGCTCTGTTACTGATGTGTTCACGCGGGTAACAGGCGAGCTCTGGCGGTTCTCCCAGAGCACCGTCAGACCGCGCTGCAGGGCAATAAAAATAAACAGTAAAATGCCGATGGCGATTTTCGTCCACCACGAGCTGAGCGTGCCGTCAAAGTTGATATAGGTCTGGATCAGCCCCTGGATTGCCACGCCAAACAGTGTTCCCAGCACCGTCCCCACCCCGCCGCTGAGCAGCGTGCCGCCAATCACCACAGAGGCAATCGCATCCAGTTCAACGCCAACCCCGGCCAGCGCGTAACCCGCCTGGGTGTAAATGGAGAAGACAATCCCCGCCAGCGTCGCCAGCCCGGTGGAGAGCATATAGATGCGGATGGTGGTGCTACGGGTGGAGATCCCCATCAGGTTGGCCGAGGTCGCGTTGCCGCCAATAGCGTAGACCTGATTACCAAACCGGGTGCGATGAGCAAGGAAGATACCAATGACCACCACGCCCAGCATCAGCAGCCCCATCGCGCTCAGGCGCCCCCCGCCGGGGATTTTCCACGCCAGGCTGGAGAGCGTGTCGTACACCGGATGGTTGATCGGGATCGACTCCTCAGACACCAGGTAGCTCACGCCGCGCAGGAAGAACATCCCGGCAAGCGTAATGATAAAGGCCGGGATCTTGAGCGCGTCAATCAGAAGCCCCATAAAGGCACCAAACGCACAGCCCATCACCAGCACCAGCGGAAACGCCACCAGCGGCGAGATGCCCCAGAAACCGATCGCTTTGGCAAGGAACACACCGGTAAAGGCGATCACCGATCCGACGGAGAGATCAATCCCCCCGGAGAGGATCACAAAGGTCATGCCGACCGCGATGATGCCTAAAAAGGCGTTATCCGTCAGAATGTTACAAATCACACGCGTCGAGGCGAACCCCGGGAACTGGGTCAGGCAGTAGAGATAGCCCAGCACAAACACGCCCAGCGTGATCATTAACGGTAAATTACGTTTTATCATGGCCACGGATCCCCTTAATGATGCTGACAAAGCGCGGTGACTGGACGATCAGCACGCAGAGCACGACCACCGCTTTCACCACCTGGTTGAGTTCCGGCTGGAACCCGGAAAGCAGGATCCCGGTGTTCATCCCCTGAATAATCAGCGCGCCAATCACCGAGAGCAGCAGGTTAAAGCGCCCGCCCATCAGCGATCCGCCGCCAATGACCACCGCCAGGATCGCATCCAGCTCCAGCCATAACCCGGCGTTGTTGGCATCAGCCCCACGAATATCTGCCGCGACGATCACCCCGGCGATGGCGGCACACACGCCGCTCAATACGTACGTGAGCATCACCATCAGCCGCGTATTGACCCCGGCGTTGCGTGCCGCACGAATGTTGATCCCGACCGCTTCAATGAACATGCCCAGCGCCGTTTTGCGGGTAAAGATCCAGAACACCACCAGCGTCACCAGCGCAATGATCACCGGCGTGGGGAAGAAGAGCAGCTTGCCGCTCCCGAGCCACGCCAGGTTCGGCGAGTTGAAGGTAACAATCTGCCCCGAGGTGATGAGCTGTGCGACACCGCGCCCGGCCACCATCAATATCAGCGTGGCAACAAACGGCTGGATTTTGAGCACCGCCACCAGAATGCCGTTCCACAGTCCGGCCAGCACGCCGGTGCCCAACGCCGCCAGCAGCACCACCGGCAGGCTGTGCCCGGCCACAGTCATTGAGGCTGCCGTCGCCCCGGCAATAGCCATCACCGCGCCAACAGAAAGGTCGATCCCGCCGGTGGCGATCACCAGCGTCATACCAATGGCGAGCAGCGCCACCGGCGCGGCGCGGTTTAAAATATCGATCGGACTGCCGAACAGACGGCCATCCTGCACGATTATCTGGAAGAAATGCGGTGCGACCAGGCTATCGACCAGCAACACCACCAGCAGCGCGGCGATTTACGGCGTGCCGGTCGGCCAGTTGAAGCGGCGTTTTGTTTCGCCAGTTTGCGAAAGCGAACGAGACATCACGATTCACTCCTTACGCCGCGATGGCATTCATGATTGCCGGAACGGACAGTTTATCCAGCGGGATCTCTGCCACCTGCTTGCGATCGCGCATGATGATGACGCGATCGGCATAACCCACCAGCTCCTCCAGTTCAGACGAGATGACCAGCAGCGCCAGCCCGTCCGCGCACAGGGTTTCAATAAGGCGGATAATTTCGGCGTGCGCCCCCACGTCAATGCCGCGGGTCGGTTCATCGAGGATCAGGAACTGAGGTTTGGTCAGCAGCCAGCGGGAAAGCAGTACCTTCTGCTGGTTGCCCCCGGAGAGGAACTCTATCGGCTGTTCTGCGCTCGGGGTACGGATACCGAGCTGGCGAATAAAGCGCTCGGCAATGGCGTTTTGCTCTTTCCGTGGGATCGGCCGCAGCCAGCCGCGCTGCGCCTGTAAGGCCAGAATGATATTTTCCCGCACCGAGGCGGCGGCAATAATGCCATCCGTTTTTCTGTCTTCCGGGCAGAAACCCACACCCAGACAGGAGGCCTGATGTGGCGAGCGCAGGGTTTGCGGTTTACCTTTGATCTGCGCGGTGCCGCTGTCTGCAGGCTTGATCCCGAAGATCACCTCGGCGGTTTCGGTACGGCCCGAGCCTAACAGGCCCGCCAGACCGACAATTTCACCGGGGCGCACCTCCAGGTTAAACGGCGAGATGACCCCTTTCTTGCCGAAATCACTGAACGCGGCGACCGGTTTCTCACTCAGCAGCGTACGGCCGGCACGCTGGAGCGCATTGGACTCCAGCTCGCGGCCGAGCATCATTTTGACCAGTTCAATCTGCGGCAGCTCGCGGGTTTCGCGGCAGCCGACAAAACTGCCGTTGCGCAGCACCGTAATGCGATCGCTCACCTCATACACCTGATCGAGGAAATGGGTGACGAAGATCAGGCTCACGCCCTGATTGCGCAGCTGGCGCATCAGGGTAAAGAGCATCTCCACTTCCTGGGTATCGAGGCTGGCGGTGGGCTCATCAAGGATCAGCACTTTTGCCGAGAGGTCGATAGCGCGACAAATGGCGACAATCTGCTGCATGGCGACGGAAAAACGGTTCAGCGGCTCGCGTACGTCGAGAGAGAAGCCGTAAGACGCCATCAGTTTTGTCGCCCGCGCTTCCATCTCCTTGCGGCGCAGCAGGCCAAAGCGTCGTGGCTCCCGGCCAATAAACAGGTTATCCGCGACCGACATGTTCGGCAGCAGGTTCACCTCCTGGTACACCGTCCCGATCCCCAACTGCTGCGCATGGGCGGTATTTTTGGGTGATATGGCGTTACCTTCCAGCCAGATGGTGCCGCGATCGGCGTGATAAACCCCGGTCAGGGCTTTAATCAGCGTCGATTTCCCCGCACCGTTCTCGCCCAGCAACGCCATGATCTCGCCGCGTCGCAGGCTAAAATCAACGTTATCCAGCGCTTTTACGCCGGGGAAGAATTTACTCAAGCCCTCTGTGCGGAGGATTTCCTGGTGTTGTTCAGTGGTCATGGTTTTCCCCCTGCATCAAGCCGGATGACGCTACGCTTACCCGGCCTACAAAAGAGCGTATCGTAGGCCGGGTAAGCGCAGCGTCACCCGGCATGTTCAGACAAGCTTAGTAGCCCATATTTTTCTTCTTCTCTAACTCTTCTTTCGCGGTATCCGGCAGGTAGAGGGTGGATTTGGTGACCGTCACCTTCTCAGGCATCGTGCCGTCCTTCTTGAATTTCTCCAGCGCATCGAATGCCGGACCGGCCATGTTTGGCGTGAGCTCCACGCTGGCGTTGGCTTCGCCGTCGATCATCGCTTTGTAGATGTCCGGCACGCCGTCGATAGAGCCGGTGAGAATATCTTTGCCCGGTTTCAGGCCCGCTTCTTTAATGGCCTGAATCGCCCCGATCACCATGTCATCGTTGTGGGCGTAAACCATGCAGATGTTCTTGCCGTTGTTTTCAGCCTTGATAAAGCTCTCCATGACCTCTTTACCTTTACTGCGGGTAAAGTCGCCGGACTGAGAACGGATAATTTTAATGTTTGGCGCTTTGGAGATGGCCTCAGCAAACCCCTTCTTACGGTCGATGGCCACGCTCGCGCCGACCGTACCTTGCAGCTCAACGACGTTACACGGCTTGCCATCCACCTGTTTCACCAGCCAGTCACCAATTAATTGCCCTTCAAGAACGTTGTTGGCGGTCACGGTGGTCATATAGAGAGATTTGTCTTTTACATCGATGGAACGATCGAGCAGGAAGACCGGGATCTCAGCATCTTTCGCTTCCTTCAGGACAGGCTCCCAGCCGGTGGCCACAACGGGCGCAATAAAGATGGCATCCACACCCTGCGCAATAAACGAACGCACGGCTTTAATCTGGTTTTCCTGTTTTTGCTGGCCATCGGCGATCTTCAGCGTGATGCCGCGTTTCTGGGCCTCGCTTTTCGCAACGTTGGTTTCTGCCGCACGCCAGCCTGATTCAGAGCCGACCTGCGAAAATCCTACGGTTAAAGGTGCGGCCATCGCCATAGACGACATGGCTGCCGAAACTGCTGTGACAAGAAGTAAGCGCTTCCACATATGAACGTCCTCGTAGGGTGAGTTATTGTTGGTTAAAAGATGTTCTGCGAAATGACTATAGCCAATGAAATATGTAACGAATTGCGTTACATCACACTTCAGAAAAGTGAATAAAACGTTAATCACAAGTTTGTAATCGCTTTCATTTCTCCATGAAAAATGCGGCTGAGTTTATGGATTTTTCTGTCATGGAATCGGTCTGAAAAGTGAAACGAACGCGGTGAGAAGACGAAAACAGGCGGAGACATTCAGCGCCAGTTGGCTATAATACCTGCCACTTGTTTACCATCCATTTTAAAGGACACAGACATGAGCTTACTCAACGTCCCTGCGGGTAAAGAACTGCCAGAAGACATCTACGTTGTTATCGAAATCCCGGCTAACGCAGATCCTATCAAATACGAAGTGGACAAAGAGAGCGGTGCGCTGTTTGTAGACCGTTTCATGTCTACCGCGATGTTCTATCCATGCAACTACGGTTACATCAACCACACCCTGTCTCTGGACGGTGACCCGGTTGACGTGCTGGTTCCAACGCCATACCCACTGCAGCCAGGCGCAGTCATTCGCTGCCGCCCAGTTGGCGTGCTGAAAATGACCGACGAATCCGGCGAAGATGCGAAACTGGTTGCGGTACCGCACACCAAGCTGAGCAAAGAGTACGATCACATCAAAGATGTGAACGACCTGCCAGAACTGCTGAAAGCGCAGATCACTCACTTCTTCGAGCACTACAAAGACCTCGAAAAAGGCAAGTGGGTTAAAGTTGACGGCTGGGACAACGCAGAAGCGGCGAAAGCAGAAATCATCGCCTCTTTCGAACGCGCTGCTAAGAAGTAATTCTTACCGCACATCGATAAAGCCCCGCTGGTCGGGGCTTTTTTGTACTTGGCTAACGCATCACAAGCGGATATTTAAGAAGAATCTCATTCCTTTTCATGCATATAATAAAACCATAAACGATGCACTATCATTTATGGTGGGGATAGTTGAATAGACTGGCCATTAACAACATACTGTCACGATGAACATTAATCCCCATTCTTTATAGGATTCACATGTCATCCATTAACATTGATGTTGCCCGCCCAACTGGAATTTATTTTATCATTGAACGCCTGTATTCTCGCGATGGCCTGATGCCTTCTTTTGGGGAAATAAGTCCCTCTTTGACACAGGTACACCGTACTGTCATTCAGCTCAAACGCAAGCAAGATATGTTTATGGATGGAGTTAAGGTTATCCCCAAAGACATTACTCTTTGGCAACAGATAAAATATATTACGGGTTCAAAAGTCACGACCAAAGATACAGATACGTTAGTGTATACGACCGATTTTATCGGCTCCCTTGTTGCCACAACACCGTTAGGCAATATTGAACTTGAAAATATTCCTCGGTTCCTCACGACAGAGTCTATCCACTCGCTGCCACAGGCGGTGAGTTATGGCCGTGATCCCATTCCACAAGTTCTTCTGTATGGCCGTAAGGATATTGTTTTCTTTATGGACAATGGTGGAAAAGGCACGCCAACCGCTATTGCAAAATATAACCATAACACGCGCGATCTTGCCATAATCAAAGATCAGCTAGAAGCCAGTAAAACAATGAAAGAACTGCTCTCAAAAGGAGCAAAATTATGAATAAAAAAACTCATATCGTGAGTCTTTTCATCCTTATTATTGCCGCCTTTATCTTTGGCAGAAGCACATATACTGAATACCTGGCATGGTACTATGGGAGCAATAATTTAATATTTAGCGAAGTGAACAGCGCCTTATTATCCAGTTTATGCAACGGGTTCTTCTTCGTTCTTTCAGCATGTATTATTTATGCGTCGCTCACTCTATTAAAAAGAATCCCCAGAAATATCGTTGTTTCATGTCTGCTTCAGTTCTGTATTAATATCGGTCTCTATACGCTTTTCGTTGCCGTAGAGAGAGGATATAGTAAATTGCATACTTTAGGCCCGGGTGCTACTGACATTACCTACGGCTATTTTTTAGGGGCGTTGCTCACGAGCACCCTCCTGACCGTCGCGATCGTGAGCGTTATACATGCTAAGTTTCTTTCTTCAAAGCATAAAGATGGGCTACATAAAGGCGTTTGACTGTTACGGCAAAGACAGTAAATGGCAGTATCTCTGCATCCTGGCATTCCAGCTTGCCTGGTTTTTGGGGTACTTATGGATCCCTTATCGAAGTGATTATGCGATTCTGCTGTTTTTACTGTTTTTCCTGCCCGTCATTTCAAGCAATACGCGGTGCATAAACTACTATGGCCGTTCACGCGCCCTGTGCCTGTTATGGCTTATTGCCCCGTACATCATGCTGTTTGTTCCTCTGTTTTTAACCCGTCGCCGGGATACAGAAGAGAGTTGAAGGCACAAAAAACAACGCCACCTCACGGTGGCGTTGTTTTTTCAGTACTGGTCTCTGTCTAACCAGTTACCGCTTACAATCCGCGTTAACCCTTCGACCGGACGCTGGTAGACGTACATCCACGCACTTCCGTACGGCGTCTGGATCAACTGGCGCGCGTATTCACCGCCCCTGGTGCGCAAGGCATCAAGTTCGGCAAGTGTCGCGTTATCAATACGATAAACTTCACCGTGTACTGTTCCTTCGCCGGGAACCGCGCCTGGATAGTGGCCCAGGCTGTACAACTGGTAGTTTTCGATATTGTAATTCCCAAGCAACAGGGCATTGGTCATCCAGTGACTGTTGCCTTGCTTGGTTCGTAAACTGCCGTAGACAAATATTCGCATTGCTAAAACTCAAACTGATAGAGCAGATCAAGTGCCTGGTCTACGCCGGACACTGCTTCCAGATATAGCTTAGGCATCAGGCGATAGCGTAACGTGAGAGTTGCCAGCGAGTCAAAGATCCCCACGCCATATTTTACCTGCAGACCCGGCAATACATAGCCGCTGACCACCACCTGCGAGGAGTCACCCACGCCCTGGGTGTCCAGCGCCAGATTGCTTACGCCGAACGTCTCACCGATTTTACCCACAACCTGACCACTTTGTGCAACCCCCAGACCCACTAACATTGAGGTCATCGCTGCACTGTCGCTTTGGCCGCTATCCAGGCCCTGACCACGCAGCAGGTAAGAGAGTGCTTCCTGCTGGGACATCGCCGGGTCGGAGAAGATCTCCGCCTTCGGTTCGTCGGCCGAACCGGTGACGCGCACGCCCGCAATCACGTCGTTTTCTGTCGCTTCCGGGTTACGAATCGCTTCAATGTTGAGCAGCGGCTGATCCGGCGGGCCGGAGAACAGCAGTTCACCTTTACGCACAATCAAATCCTGACCATAAGCATGGAAGCGCCCTTCAGGAATGTTGATCTGCCCGTTCAGGCCAAGCCCCTGTCTGTCCTGCGCCACTTTCAGGTCACCCGTCAGGCGTGCCTTCAGCCCAAACGCATTCAGACGAACGTTATTCCCCACATGCACGGTAAGATTGCTGTTGATCGGAATGCCCGCGCTTTGCTGATTAATCGGCTTGAGGTTATCGTCGAGCATCACTTCATCACTGGAGACGCCCACCGCGCTTTCCGGCACCTCGTGAACCACGATGCGCGCCCACGGCACGTCCACGTTCCCGTCGAGGGTAAAGAGGCTCGGCGTTGCTTCAAAGACGATATCCGGCGAGACATCCAGACGTACCATCGGCGGTACGGTGATCCTCACCTTGCTGCCTTTCGCGGCGATACGGGCGCGCCAGTTATCAAGCTGGCTCCAGTCGGCGTCACCGCTGAGGTTGATTTGCCCCTGCTGGGTCAGCACCGAGCCGTTCAGCGTTGAGCTCATCCCGTTGAAGTTCATCGTAATATGGCTTGGCTGCATATCGAACGGCATAAAGTTGCCGTCGATATCCACACCGTTTAGCTGCATCTGGCCGAACAGCTGCGGGCTTTGCGCATTGCCCGCCAGCCGCAGGTTCGCGTTGAGCATCCCCGCCGCTTTTTCACCGCGCGAGAAAATCGGGTTAACCATCGCCAGGTTGAAGTTGCGAATAGAGACGTTCCCGCCCAGATTACGTCGCCCTTGTGGGTCGGTAATCTGCACCTTACCGTCGAACTGGCCGTTATTGGTCAGGCGGATAAGCCAACCCAGCTCGGCGCGGTTGTTGTGCAGATCCGCGCTCAGGTTCAGGGTATCAAACGCCACCGGCAGCGGCGCGTTGTTGACATCCTGTGTCACCTTCACGTTGCGGCCAGAAAGCGTCACGCTGCCCTGTGGCAGCCCATCTTTGGTGGTGTCCCAGGCCACATCGGCCTTCCCGCTAAAGACGCCGCTCGCCTGAGTGGTATCCGGCATGAACGGTTTTAACATCGCCAGATCAAAACGATTGAGGGTGATCTGCGCGCGCCCTTCCGCTCCCGCGTCGATGGTCTGCGGCACACACAGCTCCGCATTCGGGTTGGTCCAGCAGTGTGGGCCAATGCTGATCTTTTGTTCGGCATTGCGGTAGTCCAGGGCAATAGCGCGTGACAGCACCAATGGCCCTACCGGGGTGTTGAAACGGGTATTGTCGAGCGTCCCTTTCCAGCGCTCCGCCTTGCGGTCGAAGCTCCCCGTCAGGTGAAGCTGCCCGGAAACCGGCTCGCCCTGCACGCGCAGCTGGAGGTCGTGCTGCTTCTCGTTGCCTTTGGCGTCCAGGGTCACCAGATTAATGTTCACGTCCGGCTGAGAAATGCGCTCCACGCGCAGGTTCAGGTTACCGCCGATCTGATCGGTGGATTTCACATCCCCGTCAACGCGAACGCGGGCGATGGACAGCTCCTGCCAGCGCAGGTTACTGGCCGTGATATCCGCCAGCAACTGCGGTGCATCCACCGTGCCGCGCACCTTAAGCAGCCCCTTCGCCGTGCCGCCAAGCCCCGGAAGGGCGTTATCCAGATTCGGCGCATCGATAGTGGCGTCGAGGTTCAGATCTTTCACCCCCAGCTCGCCTTTGATATCCGCCGTGTTGCGGCCCAGCGCCACGTGCAGACCCGGGATCACCCACTGCAGGTAGCTGTTGCCTTTGAGCGAACCTTCTACGTTAACCTTGTTCTGCTTCACGTTACCGGTGAGCTTGATTTCCGGGACATCCATCTGCCACGTGCCGCCGTACAGGCTGCCGCGGGTTTTGATAAGACCGTCCAGTTTTGACGGCCAGTCCGGCACCTCTTTCGCCGTGTTAATCCCCGAGAGCTTCAGCTCACCGCGCCAGCTGATCGCCTGCTGCCAGTCGAGCAGCGCGGTCAGCTCGGTTTTGCCTTCCAGCGCCGCAACGGTCAGTTTGTCGAGATTAACCTGCTGTTCATTCCCTTTTGCATCCAGCGTGATCGTGGCGGGTGGCACGTCCTGGCCCTTCACGGCGGTACGGAACGACAGCGTGTAATCGGTCATCTTGCCGCTCAGCTTCAGCTTCAGGTCATCGGCCTGGAACTGTTTTTCGCCGGTGAACGGCCAGTACAGCTGCTTGCTGACCACCTCAAGGTTAAGTGGCAGTCCGGCTTCCGCCAGCTGGGTTTGCGCGCGCAGGACCATGTCCACCGGGCCGGAGAGATTCACCCCAACATCCAGCTTGTCGCGTAGCGCGCCGCCCACCTTAACCTTCACTTTTTCGCCTTTCAGCGGGTCGATGTTGAGCGCGCTGTTCAGGGTAATATCCACCGGCCAGTTGTCACGCAGCAGGGCATGACCCGAGGCATTGACAGAGCCCTGGTTGGTGTCGATATCCAGCGCGTCGAGCTTCATGTTGCCGTCGATGCTGCTGACCTTCAGCAACATGTTATAGACCGTGAGATCGGTGTCGCCAGTCAGACGCAACTGCTCGCCCTTGAACGCTTCGATATTCAGGTTCAGCGGCAGGTGCACGTCCGTCATCTCCGGCAGGACGGGCTTCGAGAACAGATCTTTCAGCGTTTCACCCAGCGGTTTCTCTTCCGGCTGTGGGTTCTGGATCTTCGGCTCGACGATCTCCTCTTGCGCCACGTCCGCCACCTTCGGCAGCGCGATCAGCAATCCCTGCAGGGTGGTTGGCGTCAGGGTGAGGTTTTTCTCCTGCCAGCGCAGGCCGGAGGTGAAATCCATCACCGATACGGTGGTGTCATCGATTTTGACATTGACGTTGTCCAGCGCCACCCGATAAAGCGCAATCGGGTACGGCGTCGAGAGATTCAGCGGGCCGCTGTCCTCTTCTTCAACCGGCGCTGATTTCGGCATTTTCTCCGAATCAATCGCCACGTTCACATCTTTTAGCGACAGGTCGTTGACGCAGAGCTTACTGTCCCGCAGGCAACCCAGCCTGACGGCAAGGTGAAACTCGCCCGCGTTGACCGCAACGCCAGGCTGCTCGTAGCGAATATTCTTCAGACGTAGATCGCGCCAGCCGCCCGTCACCTGGCCGATTTCCAGCCCGGGTACCCAGCGGTTCGCCGCGTTAAACAGCAGATGCAGACCGGTTGTCGTGCCCACCAGAAACGCCACCGTACCGAGCAGCAGCACGATAAAAATCAGTACTCCGAGGCTTATCTTCTTCCATAAACTCATAATTCAGGCCCCAGACCGATGTAAAACTGTAAACCGTGTTCTTCTTTGTCACCCACCGGCACAGCGAAGTCGAGCTTGATGGGCCCGACGGGCGACTGCCAGCGCACGCCCACGCCCGCGCCGGTTTTGAAATCACTGCGGCGGATATCGCTCACCGCTTCGCCGCCGTCCACAAACATGGCGCCCCACCATTTTCCGCTGACATTGTACTGGTACTCCAGCGAGCCGGTCGCCAGCTTGGAGGCCCCGATCAGCTTGCCGTCATCATCTTTAGGCGCGATGGATTTGTATTTGTAGCCGCGGATACTGCGGTCGCCCCCGGCGAAGAAGCGCAGGTCGGGCGGGACTTTGTCGAAGTCGCCGGTTTCAATCCAGCCGAGGTTCCCGCGCATCACAAAGCGGTGTTTGTCATACAGCGTGCGGATCCAGACGTTTTGCGCCTGAATCACCGAGAAATCCACATCGGAACCCCACATGGTGTTGGAGTAATCGATAGAGTAACGCTGGGAATCGCCCCAGGTCGGCATCAGGCCGCCGCGTGAGCGGGTACGGCTGATCATTACCCCCGGATAGAGCAGCATGGTGGTGTTGGTGACGTTGGCCTGGGTAAAGTGGTCAAGACTCCAGCGCAGGTTAATGGCGCGCTGCCAGCCGCTGGAGAGATCCCAGAATCGGGATACGGCAAGCGTGGTGGAATCCGACTCGGTATCGTTCAGATCGGTACGCTTAAAGCCCCCCTGGACCAGGTAATACTGCTCAAGCGGGTTCTTCAGCAGCGGAATTTTGTAGCTGAAGTCGAGCTGTTGCTCCGGGGCTGAGATACTGGCACTGGTGGTCAGGCTATGGCCGTACGAGTTCATCCACGGCTTTTTCCAGGTCGCCCTCACGCGCGGCCCCACGTCCGTTGAATAGCCAGCCCCGGTCTCAATGGTGTTTTCGGTGCGTGGCGACACCACACCGTGCAGTGGTAATACCTTGGTTTTGCGGGCCTTTTCAAACTCCGGCGCAACGACCACCGAATTAAACCACCCGGTTGCCGACAGGCGGCGGTTCAGCTCGGCCAGATCGCGTGAATGGTAGTAGTCACCCTTTTTGAACGGCACGAGGTTTTGCAGGTACTCTTCACGAATTTGCGAGCCTTCGAACGTCACATCGCCAAAGCGGTAACGTTCGCCGCTGTCGTAGTCGATATCCCAGAAGGCCTGGCGTCTGCCCAGCGCAATGCCCAGCTGGCTTTTATTGAACTGGCTGTCGAAGTAGCCCTTGCGTAAGGAGACGCTCGTCAGTGATTTTTTGAAACTGTCGTAATCACCGTGATTCAGTACGGTACCAATTTTAGGCCGCGTACTGAGCAGATCCAGATAATCGCGATCGGTACGCGCGCCGCCGCGTAACACCACATTGGTGCCGCCTATCAGCACCGGCTCACCCGGCGAGACGCGGGCAATAAGCACCTGCCGCCCCTTTTTTGGCGGTGGGCGGAGATCGAAATCGATGGTGGGTTCGTAATATCCCAGGGCTTTTAGCCCTTCGCGTATCGCGTCGTCCACGCGTGCACGAAAACGCCGGTCCGGCGTCACTTCGTCACTTTCAATCGTCGACAGCTGTGCACGCACGTTTTTTTCCAGCGCCCCGGATAACCCCTCAACCTGCAAACGGACATTCGCCGCGCTGGCAACCCCGCTTGTCAGCAAGACACTGACCAAACATAACTGGCGGATTTTTGTCACGTTCTCTCCTGAATATCCCTGTTTCCACCCTGGAAGCAAATGAAGTGCCGCTCCGCGGCAAAATACGGCCTGTTAGCCAAAAAACCCAATTCTCGGGTTGAAAAAGGGTGTAACACCCAAATATTTCTTATGATTAAATCTAGACTCATTCAGCGCATTTATTGTGTTCAATTAAACGCTTCGTGACAACCTTAACCGAAACATCGCACCCCGGGAGGCCCCATCGTGAGTTTATTCGACAAAAAGCATCTGGTTTCACAAGCAGATGCATTACCGGGACGCAACACCCCTATGCCAGTCGCAACCTTACACGCCGTGAATGGCCATTCCATGACCAACGTACCTGAAGGCATGGAAATCGCCCTGTTTGCCATGGGCTGCTTCTGGGGCGTGGAACGCCTCTACTGGCAGTTGCCTGGCGTCTACAGCACCGCGGCGGGCTACACGGGCGGATATACGCCAAACCCCACCTACCGCGAAGTCTGCTCCGGCGAGACCGGCCATGCTGAAGCCGTACGCGTGGTATACGACCCGTCCGTCATCAGCTATGAACAGCTACTGCAGGTGTTCTGGGAAAACCACGACCCGGCGCAGGGTATGCGTCAGGGTAATGACCATGGCACCCAGTATCGTTCGGCGATTTATCCGCTCACGCCTGAGCAGGAAGCCGCCGCACTCGCCAGTAAGGAGCGTTTCCAGCAGGCCATGCGCGACGCAGGTGATACGCGCGAGGTGACAACGGAAATCACCACCGCGAAACCGTTCTACTATGCCGAGGACGACCACCAGCAGTATCTGCACAAAAATCCGTACGGCTACTGCGGAATTGGTGGCATCGGCGTGTGCCTGCCGCCGCAGCTTGCCTGATTACTGATCCAGCGCCACGCGAGCCGCGTGGCGCGTGGCATTACTGACTGAGCCGTAATCCATGACTTTGCCCTGCAACAGCAGGTTATAGACCGGCGCCTGAGGTCGGTTGAGCCGCGTTTGCAGCAGGTGTACGGCCTCAATCCCCAGCTCACGGCAGGGCACCGTGACGCCTGTGATCGGTTTTTCCAGACGGTGCGCTAAATTCCATGCAAAATCGGTCGTAATGAGCGAAATGTCTTCCGGAATGCGCAGCCCATGGCGCGTTAACGCCCTGATCACCCCCTCCGTCATGCTGGTACTGTTCGGGAAAATCACCTCTGGCCACTGCGATCTGTCATGACTTAACAGCCATGCATCCAGCGCCCGCTCGGCCTCCTCTGCCGTAAACCACTCCGTCACCAGCAAATCACGCTGGGGATCAAAGGCCACGTGAAAATGGCGGTACGCCTCTTTAATGCCGTCCAGACGCGCATACAGCGTCTCACGCCGCAGGCAGGTGAGCGTGAGCACTCGGCGGTGCCCCTGCTCAAAAAGGTACTGCATGGCGGTGAAACCAATCGCCCGGTGATCGGGTGACACGGCGTCCAGCACCCGATCCCGATCAACGGAGTTAATCAATACGCAGGGCTTATTCAGCGTGCTCGCCAGTTTAAAGATGGTGGAATCATCAGTCCCAATAATTATTATTGCGTTGATATTCTTATGGCTGGCCTTTTCCATAAACAATTTCACGTCGGCGTGCTGCTCTTCTAATCCGCAGCAACTGACCCACACGTTATGCGGGGCGCACGCTTCAGCAATGCCTTTGGTCACTTCCAGATAAAAAATGTCTCCACGCCCCTGAAAAGTTCTTTCCGGGGCAAAGACAGCGATACCGTTAATTAACAGCCTTCCGCTTGCCATTGCCTCCAGAACACCTAATTCGCGCGCGGTGCGAACGATCGCGTCACGGGCTTTATCGCTGGCATAAGACTTGCCGCTTAATACCCGCGAAACCGTGCTGACGGAATACCCCGTCAGGGTCGCAATCTCCTCCATTTTTAACCTGCCCGGCATAGTGTGACCTCGCTCTCAATCAGTTTTTGCAAATATTTGCAGAAACAGCGCTTTGATTTTAAAACCAAATTTCAGATACCCTGGAGATTACTTAAACAGCTTGCGAGTATTCTCACAAAAACACATTGTCGCTGCGGCTCCCCTTTCCTATTTTCCGGTCATCCCTCATTTCAACTGAAATTAAGGTGTGACATGGAGAAGGTACGTTTTGGCATTATCGGAATAGGTAATATCGGTACGGTCCACGCCCGTTATTTACTGGCGGGTACGGTCAGTGACGCATGCCTGGCGGCGGTTTGTGATAATGCACCGGAAAAGCATCCGGCCATTCGCCAGCTGGTCGGCTCCCTCCCCCTTTTCAGCGATGCGCAGGAGATGCTTCAGAGCGGACTTATCGACGCGGTGATTGTCGCAACGCCGCACTACGAGCATCCGCGTCTGTCGATGCTGGCAATGCGCCACGGCATCCACACGCTCTGCGAAAAACCGGCCGGCGTATATACGGCGCAGGTGCAGGAAATGAACGCCTGTGCCCGGACCTGCGATGTGGTGTTCGGCATCATGTACAACCAGCGCCCGAATCCGCTCTACCAGAAGGTGAAAGATCTGATCGACAGCGGCGAGCTGGGTGAGATCCGCCGCTCCAACTGGATCATTACCAACTGGTATCGCTCGCAGAGCTACTACAACTCCGGCGGCTGGCGCGCCACCTGGAAAGGAGAAGGCGGTGGCGTACTGCTCAATCAGGACCCACATCAGCTCGATCTCTGGCAGTGGCTGGTTGGTATGCCGATCCGTCTGCGCGCGTTTTGCCAGTTTGGTAAGCATCGCGACATTGAAGTGGAAGATGAGGTCACCGCCTACGCCGAATACGCCAACGGTGCGACGGGCGTATTTATCACGACCGTGGCTGAAACGCCGGGGACCAACCGGCTGGAGATCGTCGGCGATCGCGGCAAGGTGGTCGTCGAAGAAGGGAAACTGCGCTACTGGCGGCTGCGGGAATCTGAAACCGCCTTCAACGCCCGCTGGCAAAACGGCTTTGGTGAACCGGAATGCTGGGAGGTCACGCTTCCCGTCGGCCCGGAATGCAGCGAACACCACGTCATTACCGCCAATTTCTGCGGCGCCATCCTGCGCGGCGAGCCGCTCATTGCCCCGGGGCTGGAAGGGATCCACGGGTTAACGCTCTCCAACGCCATGCACCTCTCCACCTGGACCGACGACTGGGTCGACCTCCCG
The DNA here is from genome assembly GCF_000025565.1 of Enterobacter cloacae subsp. cloacae ATCC 13047. NCBI lineage: Bacteria > Pseudomonadati > Pseudomonadota > Gammaproteobacteria > Enterobacterales > Enterobacteriaceae > Enterobacter > Enterobacter cloacae. The sequence goes on along the minus strand of NC_014121.1, from coordinate 615,174 downwards.
CTCAACGAGAAACAGTATCTGCGCTTGCTTCAACAGCGTATCAGCACCTCAGTGGCTAAAGAGACCGCCAGCGTCACGCTGGATGCCTCCGGCACCTGGTAACTCAGGAGAAGAAACGATGTTAAATGTCGCTATCGTGGGAACAGGAAATATCTCGCATAACCATATTCAGGGTTATTTGCAGTTTGGCCAACGCTGCCGGATCGTCGCGCTGGTCGATATCTACCCGGAAAAAGCCCACGAGAAAAAAGCACGCTACAACCTGACGGACGCACGCGTGTATGAAAGCCACGAGCAGATGCTGGCGTCAGAGCCAGATATCGATATTGTCGACGTCTGCACGCCGCCCCACGTTCATGCAGAGATAAGCATTAATGCCCTCAATGCGGGTTGCCATGTGCTGTGCGAAAAACCAATGGCCGCCTCGCTGGAGGAGTGCGACGCCATGATCGCCGCGCAACAGGCCAGCGGTAAATTGCTCGCCATCATCGCTCAAAACCGCTTTACCGATGCCTTCTGGCGTTTAAAAGCGGCGCTGGATTCGGGCCTTGCTGGCAAGGTGTGCCATGCCCAGGTGGACTCGTTCTGGTGGCGCGGACACTGCTACTACGACCTGTGGTGGCGCGGCACCTGGGAAAAAGAGGGCGGCGGCTGCACCCTTAACCACGCGGTTCACCACATCGACGCCATTCAGTGGATGCTGGGTTTCCCGTCTGAAGTGGTGGCTATGATGACCAACGTGGCGCACGACAACGCTGAAGTCGAAGATCTCAGCGCGGCAATATTTAAATACCCCAGCGGCGCACTCACTCAGCTAACCGCCTCGGTCGTGCACCACGGAGAAGATCAGAAAATCATTATCCAGGGTGAAAAGGCGCGCATCTCTGCACCGTGGCAGGCCTTTGCCAGCGTCAGCGCTGATAACGGCTTCCCCCAGGAGGATCGGGACCGGCAACGGGAAGCGCAGCTTAACGCCGTTTTTCACGAGACGCCGAAGCTCGAATGGACGCTGCACACCGGGCAGATTAACGACCTGCTGTATGCCATCGAGCACGGCACGGCGCCGTTAGTGGATGGTCTGCAGGGCAAACGCTCGCTGGAGCTGATAACCGCGATCTATAAATCCGCCGTCACCCGCTGCGTGGTTTCGCTGCCGATTCAACGCGACGATCCGTTTTACCGTACCGGCGGGACCAACGCCCTCGCCCCCCGTTTTTATGAAAAATCCGCAAGCGTCGCCAACTTCAGCGAAGTCGGTGCGATTCCCCTGGGCAAAGATCTGGATGAAGGAGTAACACCATGAACAAAAATGACGGCATGAACTACGCGCCAGTGGGTAAACCTCAGCCCGTTGTCAGGGAAGGAGAGTTTGTCTTTGCCGCTGCCGCGCTCGACCACGGCCATATCTACGGCATGAGTAACGGCCTGATTGAAGCGGGCGCCACGCTGAAATGGGTCTACGACCCCGATCCGGCAAAAGTGGATAAATTCATTCAGCAGTATCCGCAGGCCAGGGTTGCAGACTCCCTGGATGTCATACTCGCCGACGATGAGGTGCGTCTGGTAGCTGGCGCCGCCATTCCCGCCGAGCGCTGCGCGCTGGGGCTAAAAGCGATGGCCGCAGGCAAAGATTACTTCACCGATAAAGCCCCCCTTACCACCCTTGAACAACTGGCAGATGCCAAAGCCATGGTGGAAAAAACGGGCCGGAAATACGCCGTGTATTACAGCGAACGCCTGCATGTTGAGAGCGCGGTCTTTGCCGGACAACTGGTGCAGCAAGGGGCCATTGGCCGCGTCGTACAAACGCTGGGGACGGGCCCGCACCGGGAAGGGACCGGCCGCCCTGACTGGTTCTACGATCGGCGCTATTTCGGCGGCATTCTATGCGATATCGGCAGCCATCAGATTGAGCAGTTCCTGTTTTACACCGGCAACAGTGACGCCACCGTGGTGGCAAGCCAGGTACGGAACGTTAAACACCCCCAGTACCCCGCCTTCGAAGATTTTGGCGATGCCATGCTGAAAGGGGAAAACGGCGCCAGCGGCTATTTCCGCTGCGACTGGTTTACCCCTGACGGGCTCTCGACCTGGGGCGATGGCCGCCTGACGCTGCTGGGCACCGAAGGCTATATTGAGATCCGCAAATATGTCGATCTCACCCGTGGTGAACAGGATGTGGTGTATCTCGTCAATAACGAGGGGGAGTTCCGTTATCCGGTCGCCGGCCAGGTCGGATTCCCGTTCTTTGGCGAACTGATCCTCGACTGTTTGCATCGTACTGAACATGCCATGACCCAGGCTCACGCCTTTAAGGCGGCGGAGCTCTGCGTGAAGGCACAGATGCTGGCCAACGCAACGGCATAACGGGAGGCGACAATGAAGCTCCTGAACACGGCGGTGATCGGCGCCGGAGCGATTCACGGTTGCCACGTGAATGCGCTGCGCCAGCTCCCCAACGTTGCGCTGCGCGCGCTGGCAGATATCGACAGCGTCAAAGGGCTGAAGCTGGCATTGGGCTATCAGTGCCGCTTCTATCAGGATTACCGGGAGATGCTGCTGGATGATGCCATCGATGTGGTCCATATCTGCACGCCGCACTTTGAGCATAAAAGCATGATTCTGGCGGCCCTCGCCGCCGGAAAGCATGTTTTCTGCGAAAAACCGGTGGGCATGAACAGCAGCGAACTGGTGGATATCACCCGCGCCGCTGACCAGGCTACGGGTCTGCTCGGCGTGTGTTATCAGAACCGGCTCAACCCCACCAGCCTGCGCATTCGCCAGGCGCTGGACGAAGGCGAGCTGGGAAAAATGCTCAGCATCAAAGCGGTGCTGACGTGGTCACGCTCGGGCGCGTACTACACCCAAAGTCCGTGGCGTGGGCGACTGGCTACGGAAGGAGGCAGCCTGCTGATCAACCAGGCCATTCATACCCTCGACCTGATGCAGTGGTTCGCCGGCGGCGTGACGCGTGTGAAAGGTGTGGTGGATAGCGGTGAACTGGCGGACGTGACGGAAGGCGAAGACAGCGCGATGGCCACGCTGCACTTTGCTAACGGCGCGCGCGGCCTGTTTTACGCCAGCAACTGCAATACCACTGATTCCCCGCTTCTGATGGAGATCCACTGCGAGCAGGGCTCGCTGCTGCTCAACGACAACACGCTCTGGCGCGTGACGCCGGGTGAGCGCGTCAGGCTCACCTGCGACGACTCCCCGGACGGTTCGGTCAAAAGCTACTGGGGGCTGGGCCACCAGCAGGCGATCCGCCGTTTTTATCAGGCTATCACTCACCCCGGTTACACGGATTACACCGATATCCGTGAAGCCGGGAAATCACTCACCCTTGTGGAGGCTATTTATCGATCATCTCAATTAAGGCAATGGATAGAAATCAATTAATAGAACGTAATTTGTATTCCAGCAGTAAATAAAAAACGACCCGACAGATCGGGTTAATCATTACCCTACACTGGATATTATTATGGTCAAACCAACTGAACGTAGAGTGGGTTATGGCGTGGCGCTCGGCTACGGTATAACCGATCTGTTTGGCGGAGGCGCTTTCGCCATTATCGGCACCTGGCTTTTATTTTTTTACACCACCTATTGCGGGCTCTCTGTCGTCGAAGCGGGTTCGATATTTGCTATTGCCCGCGTCATTGATGCGTTATTAAGCCCGATTATGGGTTATATCACTGATAATTTCGGTGATACCTGGCTCGGGCGTAAATTTGGCCGTCGCCGCTTCTTTTTATTACTCAGTTCACCCTTAATGTTTCTGTATGCCCTGCTGTGGATGACAGATATGGGGTACTGGTATTACCTGGGCACTTACCTCTCTATTGAGCTCTTGTCGGCGATGGTGCTGGTGCCCTGGGAAACCCTGGCCGCTGAGATGACTAACCGGTATGAAGAGCGTAGCCGTCTCTCCGGTGTGCGCATGATCTGCTCTCAGCTCGGCGGCTTTCTTGCGGTTTCCGTTCCCGGCGTCATTATGCAGTTCACGGGGAAAGATAATCCGTTTACCTATACTCTTACCGGGCTGATATTCTCCTGCGTATTCTGTATTGCGGTATTTATTACCTGGTATACCACCTGGGAAGCGAAAGATGTGCAACAGCCATCCACGTTTAAAGTGGATAAACAGCGCAGCAGCGGATTAATTAATCACCTGAAATATCTGGTGCTGGATCTCTTTTCCTCTTTCCGTATTCGCGCGTTCCGCCTGCATATTATTATTTATATCTTTTCATTTACGGCGATGGACGTATTCGGTTCGGTCTTTACCTATTATGTCGTGTATTGTCTGAGCCAGGACGCGGCAGCCGTCTCCGGCTGGCTGAGCATTGCGGCTTTCGCCTCGGTACCTGGCACATATGGATTTATGCTGTTGCTGAACAGGCTGAATGTCTCCCCTTCTGCCGCTTTGCGCCTCTCTTACGGCGGGATATTCTTCGTGCTGGTGTTCCTGTTTACGGTCTACCTGACCAAAACCCAGGTGCCCACGCTGCTGTTCACGGCGGTCTTTATCCTGCTGGGCGCCACCCGAGCAGGCCTCTATTACATACCGTGGAATATCTACAGCTTCATTCCTGATATTGACGAGATGGTGACGCAGCAGCGCCGCGAAGGGATTTTTGCCGGGGTGATGGTCCTGACCCGCAAAAGCACCGTGGCGATCGCCATCATGATTATTGGCCTGGTCCTGCAGGAGTCCGGCTTTGTGAAGGGCGGCGGCGCACAGCCTGAAAGCGCGCTGGGGGCGATTATAGGCCTGATGATCTTCGCGACGGCAGCCCTGCTGGCGGTGAGCTTCTTCACTACCTATAAGTTCAAGCTCACCCGCGAGACGCATAAACTGCTTCTCAAGGAGATTGCCCGCCGTAAGCTGGGCGGCGATTACCGCGACTGCGATGCCAATACCCGTGTGGTGATAAAACAGCTCACAGGCTATGAGTACGATCAGGTATGGGGAGGCGATGCTGCCCGTCGTGCAGTGAATAAGCTCAATCTTTCAAGTATAAAATAAGCAATGATAGTATCAAGGAGGGTATATATTCTTCCCAGACAATTTTTTACTGATAAAAAAGTACTATTCTTTGAATTAGAACGAATAAAGATACTTAGGAGAGCGTTTCCGTAGAAAAACAATTTAATAAAAATCAAGACACCAACGACAATGGTTTTTACTAAATACATTCATTGAAGAAATGTCATTCATGTCAGATATTCTGGCATGAATGACTAGATACAATTACATCATCCATAAATGAACTGAGTAATCTCTCTTAATTTTCTTTCACAATTTTCATGCAATACTATTTCGTTATTTATATAAGATCACATTCTCTTCCAAGCATTGAATGGTTTTCCACCATCTGTTGGAGCCTCACCATCTGTTTCTAAATTCCATAAAACGTGTTCAAATGTATCATCAACACGGTATACATCATCTGCACCTACGATACTTTCAATCTTTTCGTTAGCTTTATATTCACTAATTGGTGAGAGAGCCTCAAGCTCTTGGTCTGTCCTACCTTTTCGGTCTGTATCATGAATCACTTTAAATGGTATATTAAGTTTCCTCAGAATTCTCGCAATTGCTGGTATGGTCCATTTTCCGCCTGCCGAAACGATAGTTGTATCTTTGACAAGCCTTTTATTAATTTCAAATTTATCACATAGATTTTCTGCAAAACGCAAAATAGCGACTTCGGTATCGCCCTCAACAACTACTACTCTTTTAGCAAAAAAAGCCTCGCATACTGTGGGGTGAAAATCTAAGGCTGCTCTCAGCATATCTCTTTCATTATATTGCCCCCCGACACTAAAGATATCCTCATTAATTTCGTGTACCGTTCTTGTACCATTATCGTGATCTTTGAGTAGCTTCAATGATGAAGGGTTTTCTGCAATATCTATTAAAAATGGAGAATGAGTACTTACAATCACCTGCCATTCAGAACCTGAAGATTTACTTCGTAATGTATCTCTTAGTAATCTCATTAAGTGAGGATGGATATACAATTCAGGCTCTTCATAGAGGATTATTGTTGAGCGTCTAGATTCGCTTACTTCAAAAATAGCATTCGATTCAAGAAGAGCATATGCAAGTGCTCTTTGCACACCACTCCCCTGATATTCAAGTTGGGTTTCCAGTCTATCTTCAATCACTAAACCTGCAGCTTTCATAAATACTGAATTAATGTCAATTTCGCCAACAGATAGTTTTACTTTTGAAGAAATGTCCATTACTTTATTAAGTGATTCTGATATAGAATCCATCAATTCCATTAAACCTTCAATTGTCTCACCGTCGATTTCCCCTTTCATTTTTCTTTGCATATAATTAGCAGAATCTAGATAACCGGAAAAAGAAGAGTCAGCTTGTAGCGCAGGAAAGATTCGATTAGAAAATAAATGCCCAAATGGAGTTCCTTTTTGTGACTTTAAATCATCCTCTATCTTAAAGCATGCAGGTATATATAATATATGAGGTAAGGCTTGTTGGAGGCTGTTTTTAAAGTTAATATTTTCCGAGGACCATCCTTCTTCTGTTGTAACTTTGTCAGGATATTCCGTTCTTATTATCTCAATCACTTGCTGTAAGTTTGCTTTATACGCCTCTGAACTATTTACATCAAGACGCTCTATAATTTCTAAAAGATATGGTACTCGTCTGGCCTCCGTAATTTTATTTGTAAATCCTTCAATAATTTCCCTACGACAGTAGGCCTCATAAATAGGGAGGGAAATACAATTATTATCTTCATCCCAAGTAGCCCTTACCCTTATCGCCAACTTATCATTAAGAATGAGATTTGAAATTGCCGGTTTTGTTCTTTCCCAATCTTGAATATCAATAAAATAGCCTGCAATAATAAGCTCTCCATCACTTGCTTGTCTAAAAGGCCAATCCTCTGTAGTCGGATTTGTAGTATCCACTAAAATCTTGATGGCTTTTAAAACTGTTGACTTTCCAATGTTATTAGAACCAATTAATGTTGTGAAATTTTCTAGATTAATTGATGCAGTACCTATTCCTCTAAAATTTTGAATTTCAATCCGTTCAAGTTTCATTGTAACTCCATTGCTGTGTAATGAAAAAACCCATTGTTATTTTAAAAATAATAATATATCGTTGATATTCATCACAAAATCCACAAAAGAGCCATAGGAATAGATTACATCCCTAACAAGTTAATTTGAGATAAATACATATAAAAAGTTAAATGAGCTGAGTAAGTCAAAGCACCTTCTTTTTGCTAAAGAATACATACAAAGCTATAGTTTAGAAGCATCCTCCGAGATGAGAGAAACGTTTCTTCATAAATCATACCTAGTTACCGATTGTCACTCCCCCGCTATGAAGAGGAAATGTGCTGCGGTAGTAGTGCTGATCAGCTAAGCCTCCTCTCAGGCGATCCTCCTTACCGCTGGTATTTTCAATACCATGATTTCCAAAACGTGACCTCTGGCAGGTTTACATCTCTTTACGCTATACTACCCGCTGAAATAATCAGCTCAACGCTACGAGCTGACATTCAATGTGTTTCCACACAAATGGTATCAACTTCCCTTCCGAGGATCTGGCGAGAAGCCGGATAAACTATGTTAAACAGTATTTTAGTAATACTTTGTCTGATAGCCGTCAGCGCATTTTTCTCGATATCCGAGATCTCGCTGGCCGCGTCCCGTAAAATCAAACTTAAGCTGCTTGCCGACGAAGGCAACATCAATGCTTCCCGTATCCTGAAGATGCAGGAAAATCCTGGAACGTTCTTCACCGTGGTACAAATTGGCCTGAACGCGGTCGCTATTCTCGGCGGTATCGTGGGGGATGCAGCGTTTTCTCCGGCCTTTTACAGCCTGTTCGTGCAGTACATGTCCGCCGAACTTGCCGAGCAGATGAGCTTTATTCTCTCCTTCTCGCTGGTCACCGGGATGTTCATCCTGTTCGCTGACCTGACCCCGAAACGCATCGGTATGATTGCGCCAGAAGCTGTGGCTTTGCGTATCATCAACCCGATGCGCTTCTGCCTGTTCGTGTTCCGTCCGCTGGTGTGGTTCTTCAACGGCCTGGCGAACGTCATCTTCCGCATCTTTAAACTGCCGATGGTGCGTAAAGATGACATCACCTCCGACGACATCTATGCCGTGGTAGAAGCCGGTGCGCTGGCCGGGGTGCTGCGTAAGCAAGAGCATGAGCTGATCGAAAATGTGTTCGAGCTGGAATCCCGTACCGTGCCCTCTTCCATGACGGGCCGTGAAAGCGTGATTTGGTTCGATCTGCATGAAGACGAGCAGAGCCTGAAGAATAAAGTCGCGGAGCACCCGCACTCTAAATTCCTGGTCTGTAATGAAGATATCGACCACATCATCGGCTATGTGGATTCCAAAGATCTGCTGAACCGCGTGCTGGCGAACCAAAGCCTGGCGCTTAACAGCGGCGTGCAGATCCGCAATACCCTGATTGTACCGGACACGTTGACGCTCTCTGAAGCGCTGGAAAGTTTCAAAACCGCCGGTGAAGACTTCGCCGTTATCATGAACGAATACGCGCTGGTGGTGGGTATCATTACCCTCAACGACGTCATGACCACGCTGATGGGTGACCTGGTCGGCCAGGGTCTGGAAGAGCAGATTGTGGCGCGTGATGAGAACTCATGGCTGATTGACGGCGCAACGCCAATCGACGACGTGATGCGCGTGCTGGATATCGACGAGTTCCCGCAGTCAGGCAACTACGAGACCATCGGCGGCTTTATGATGTTTATGCTGCGTAAAATCCCGAAGCGCACCGACTCGGTGAAGTTCTCCGGCTACAAGTTTGAAGTGGTGGATATTGATAACTACCGCATCGACCAGCTGCTGGTGACGCGTATCGATAACAAACCGACCGTGCTGGTGCCGAAGCTGCCGGATGCGGAAGAGAAGGTGTCGGCGTAAGGTTCCTGCCCCCACAAACATCAACGGCTCCCATCGGGAGCCGTTTTTTTAACTACTGCATAGCACGTTGGTTAAGCCATCTCAGTTTGCAGACGCATAACCTGACGGTTGACTTCGGACATCACAGACAAGTGCTGTTTGTCCTTCACTTTTGGGACAAGGATCTTGCCCTTATCAAACTCAAAAGCGCCAACATCCTTGATATACAACCGTCCACGGAACAGGATCTTCACGTACTTCGCCACCTGAAGCGGGTTGTAGCGTTGGAAAATTTTCATTCTTGTATCTCCTGCGAATCATACGCTCTTGCGGCGCCACAATCGGCCCGACTGTTCTGAGCGCAAATTTTGTTGCCCAATGACTATAGACCAGAACTACGTAGTTACCCAGTGTGCATAAGTTTATTTACCGTTTGATTACAATTATTCAGAATAATCTTTTCAAACTGTGACTACAGGCAGTATAAGCCGTCGTTTTTTTATGGATATGTGCGTTCGCCCGCAAACTGGCATCGGGATTGCGGGAAAAGCCCATTGATCGCACTTATGATTAAAAGCGTAAGACCAAGTGGTCGGATCACCTGCATACAATAAGGAAACACCATGACCCTACGTAACATTCTTGCAGCCGCATGCCTGCTCCTGCCCCTGTGGGCGAGTGCCCACAACATTGAAAAAGGACAACGCGTACCGCCAGTCGGCATTGCTGACCGGGGAGAATTGATTCTCGACAATGATAAGTTTAGCTACAAACCGTGGAATAGCGCGCAGCTCGCGGGCAAAGTGAGAGTTGTACAACATATTGCCGGTCGTACATCTGCAAAAGAGAAAAACGCAAACCTGGTGGAAGCGATCAAGGCCGCAAAATTCCCGCATGACCGCTATCAGACCACCACCATTGTGAATACCGACGATGCCATCCCTGGCTCCGGGATGTTTGTACGCTCAAGCCTTGAGAGCAACAAAAAGCTCTACCCGTGGTCGCAGTTTATTGTCGACAGCAACGGCGTGACGCGCAAAGCCTGGCAGCTTGAGGAAGAGAGTTCCGCGATTATCGTGCTGGATAAAAACGGCCAGGTGCAGTGGGTAAAAGACGGGGCGTTAACCCAGGAAGAGGTGCAGCAGGTGGTTGATCTGCTGCACAAGCTGCTGGCTCAGTAAAGAGAGACCCGGAAGCCTGGATTGAGGAATGATTCGCGCGGGGTGTAGTCCAGCGGCTTGCCCTGCCAGTCATGAACATGCGCACCCGCGGCCGCGGCTACCGCGTGGCCGGCTGCCGTGTCCCAGATGTTCGTCGGCCCGAAACGGGGATAGAGCTGCGCCTGCCCCTCCGCCACCAGACAGAATTTCAGCGAGGAGCCAATCGAGGTCGTCTGATGTTCACCCAACTGTTGCAGGTACTCTTCCAACTCGCTGTCGCTGTGCGAGCGGCTGATGACCACCAGCGGAGGGCGCGCATCGCGCACCTGGATCGGCTTGCGGACACCACACTCTTCCTTCCAGGCCTTGCCTTCTGCGGCGCTGTACATCACTTTCATCACCGGCGCGTAAACCACCCCAAGCACCGCCTTGCCCTTGTCGATCAGAGCGATATTCACGGTGAATTCACCGTTACGCTTGATAAACTCTTTGGTGCCGTCCAGAGGATCGACCAGCCAGTAACGCTGCCAGTGCTGACGCTCATCCCAGCTCTGCGGCGCTTCTTCGGAAAGCACGGGGATCTCTGGCGTGAGTGCCTGTAGCCCTTTCATGATCACGCCATGCGCCGCGATATCCGCCGCCGTGACCGGGGAATCATCCGCCTTGCTGACAACGTTCATCGGTTGTGCGCCGTCATACACCTGCATGATGGCATCGCCCGCATCCCGTGCGAGCTGACAAATTTTATCTAACATTCTCCACCTCTTCGTTAACGCAGTGGGTATAACTCTTTGTTTTATTTATATCGTAATGTGAACAATTCCGCTATCTGTGAAGCAATTCCGGTTTCATCGCCCTTTTTTCTGGCAGGATTCACACTTCTGTAAGCAACAAACGATAGATACATATTCTTTTGTGGCCTGGATCGAAAAAAGGACTCCTCTGATGATTAAGTTTAGCGCAACGCTCCTGGCGACGCTGATTGCAGCGAGCGTACAGGCGGCGACGGTCGATCTCCGTATTCTGGAAACCACCGACCTGCACAGCAATATGATGGACTTCGATTACTACAAAGATACCCCTACGGAAAAATTCGGACTGGTACGCACGGCAAGTTTGATCAATGCCGCCCGCAATGAAGTGAAAAATAGCGTGCTGGTCGACAACGGTGATTTGATTCAGGGGAGTCCGCTGGGTGACTACATGGCGGCAAAGGGGCTGAAAAAAGGCGAGATCCACCCGGTGTATAAAGCGATGAACACCCTGGATTATATCGTCGGCAACCTCGGTAACCACGAATTCAACTATGGTCTTAAATACCTGCACGATGCGCTGGCAGGCGCAAAATTCCCGTACGTTAACGCCAATATCATCGACGTTAAGACCAAAAAGCCGCTTTTCACCCCTTATCTGATTAAAGAGACCGAGGTTGTTGATCAGGACGGTAAAAAGCAGACGCTGAAAATTGGCTACATCGGCTTTGTACCGCCCCAGATCATGACCTGGGATAAAGCCAATCTCACCGGCAAAGTCACCGTTAACGACATCACCGAAACGGCGCGTAAATATGTACCGGAGATGCGTGAAAAAGGGGCGGATGTTGTGGTCGTTGTCGCCCACTCGGGCCTCTCTGCCGATCCGTACCAGGTGATGGCGGAAAACTCCGTTTACTACCTGAGCGAAGTGCCGGGCGTGGACGCGATCCTCTTCGGCCACGCTCATGCGGTCTTCCCGGGTAAGGATTTTGCCAGCATCAAAGGGGCAGACATCGACAAGGGAACGCTCAACGGCGTGCCGGCGGTAATGCCCGGCATGTGGGGCGATCATCTTGGCGTGGTGGATCTGGTACTCAATAACGACAGCGGCAGCTGGAAGGTGACCGGATCCAAAGCCGAAGCGCGCCCCATTTACGATGCTGCCGCCAAAAAATCACTGGCGGCTGAAGACCAAAAACTCCTCGACGTGCTCAAGCATGACCACGACGCCACCCGCGAATTCGTTAGCAAGCCGATCGGCAAATCCGCCGACAACATGTACAGCTATCTGGCGCTGATACAGGATGACCCAACCGTTCAGGTGGTCAACATGGCGCAGAAAGCCTATGCCGAACATTTTGTTCAGGGCGATCCGGACTTAGCCAACCTGCCAGTGCTTTCCGCCGCCGCACCGTTCAAAGTGGGCGGACGTAAAAATGACCCGGCCAGCTATGTTGAAGTGGAAAAAGGCCATCTGACGTTCCGTAACGCCGCCGATCTCTATCTCTACCCGAACACGCTGGTCGTGGTTAAAGCAACGGGTAAAGAGGTGAAAGAGTGGCTGGAATGCTCCGCCGGGCAGTTTAACCAGATCGATCCGAAGAGCAGCAAGCCGCAGTCGTTGATTAACTGGGACGGGTTCCGCACCTATAACTTCGACGTTATCGACGGGGTGGATTATCAGATTGATGTCACCCAGCCGGCGAAATATGACGGTGAGTGCCAGGCGATTAACCCGCAGGCAGAGCGCATCAAAAACCTGACCTTCAAGGGCAAGCCTGTCGATCCGGCGGCCACCTTCCTGGTGGTGACCAATAACTATCGCGCGTATGGCGGCAAATTTGCCGGCACCGGCGATAGCCACATTGCCTTTGCATCCCCGGATGAGAACCGCTCGGTGCTTGCCGCCTGGATCAGCGCTGAGTCGAAAAAGGCGGGAGAGATTCATCCGGCGGTCGATAACAACTGGCGTCTGGCCCCGATCCACAGCGATACCCCACTGGATATTCGCATTGAAACGTCTCCGTCGGATAAGGCTGCGGCGTTTATTAAGGAGAAGGCGCAGTATCCGATGAAGAAGGTTGCGACGGATGATATCGGGTTCGCCATTTATCAGGTGGATTTAAGTAAGTAAAAGCAAAACGGCAACGCACGTTGCCGTTTTTAGTGTTTATTCCTCTCCCTGTAGGAGAGGGTTAGATTGAGGGCATCAGACCGCACATTCCCGGGTTTTACGCTGCCCGCTCATCCCGGTTCGCCATTACTTTTGGCGTATTCACCTCTATCCAGTCCGCCAGCGCGGCCACTTTCTCGCTCACCTCTACGCCAAGCGGCGTCAGGCTATACTCAACGTGCGGCGGTACAACAGGATACGAAACGCGATCGACAAAACCGTCATGCTCCAGTGCCTGCAGCGACTGGGCCAGCATCTTCTCGCTCACGCCGCCCATTTTACGGCGCAGATCGCTGAAGCGGTGCGTTCTCTCACGTAGCGCCACCAGGATCAGAACCCCCCAGCGGCTGGTGACATGTTTGAGCACCTCTCTGGACGGGCACTGCTCCGCGAAGAGGTTACCATCGCGCATTTGTTCGCTGAGTGTCGGTATCGTCATTTAATACTTACCTTTTTGTACGTACTTACTAAAAGTTAGTTATGGTGCTAGTGTGCCACAACACCAGACAAACACGAAGGAGATTGATCATGATCGCGATTACCGGCGCTACCGGCCAGCTTGGCCGCCTCGTTATCGAACAGCTGTTAAAAACCGTCCCGGCAAACCAGATTGTCGCCATTGTGCGTAACCCGGCGAAAGCGGAAGCCCTGAGCCAGCAGGGTATTGTGGTTCGTCAGGGCGATTACACCGACCAGGCCGCGTTGACCACGGCGCTGAAGGGTGTGAAGAAACTTCTGCTGATCTCATCCAGCGAAGTGGGTCAGCGCGCCACGCAGCACCAGAACGTCATCAACGCTGCCAAAGCGGCTGGCGTGATATTTATCGCCTACACCAGCCTGCTGCATGCGGATAACTCACCGCTGGGCCTGCACGTTGAGCACGTTGCTACGGAAAAAGCGCTGGCAACATCCAGCATTCCTTATGCCCTGCTGCGCAACGGCTGGTATACCGAAAACTACCTGGCGAGCGCGCCGCCTGCGCTGGAACACGGCGTGTTTATCGGTGCCGCAGGTGAAGGCAAAATCGCCTCTGCCACCCGTGCGGATTACGCGGCGGCGGCGGCAAAAGTGGTTTCGGAAGAGGGCCACGCTGGCAAGGTCTATGAACTGGCAGGCGACAGCGCGTGGACGCTGAGCGAACTGGCGGCTGAACTGAGCAAGCAGAGCGGTAAACCGGTGGTTTATCAGAACATGAGCGAAGCGGATTTCGCCGCTGCGCTGAAGAGTGTCGGCCTGCCTGCCGGGCTGGCGGATATGCTGGCGGACTCTGATGTGGGCGCATCTAAAGGCGGGCTCTTTGACGATAGCCATACGCTGAGCAAATTGATTGGGCGACCAACCACGTCGCTGGCTGAAAGCGTTAAAACCATTTTGTAACGGGAAGGCTATTATTACGGATGGCGGGGTAAAATAAAAAGCGGAATACCTCGCCACCGACTCGATTAGGGCTTAAAGAGCACAGCTCAATCTATTCTTTTGCGAAAGAGAGTCGCTATAAAGCACTCAATCCTGCCGCTGACATAGTATTCAAATTAATTTGCGCCTGTATAAAAGTGACTCCTGTTAACCCCGCTTACGTCGCAGGTAGAAATTAAAAATCGCTATATTCTTTTTCCCTCGCAAACGAAATAGGCTTTTCAAAGCCGGGAATAGTGATGCCATTCATATCAATATTGATATCGTCTTCATTTATCCCCTGCTGCCCAAACAGATAAATAACGTTTAATTCGCCGTGAGAGGCAGCTTCATCGTAAGCACGGGCCTGTCGTTGCACCTGGCGGTTACGCTGCTGATAATCTGCAAAGGCCGGTTCGCCATAGCGTTTGCGCAACCATTGTTGAGTAAGCTTCGGCGAGTAAACCACCCCCGTGGCATTATTACCGCCGAAGCCTTTTGAATTAATAAACGCAATTTGCCCCTGTTCATCCTCTAATTTGCAGTCCTGAACAGGGATGTGTAAACGCGCGTTATTCACCTGCGGCGCGATGTGCGACACACTTTTAATGCCCGGTAAAATGCCATAGCGGAAGACACCGAGACAGCTTATCAACTGGTCCCCGCTGGCAGGCCCCAGGGAGTGTCCCAGGTAAGATTTCACCGCCGTCACCGGCCAGTTGTGAATCGAAAAGGCTTGCGCAACACGGTCAAAAATATCCGCTTCCGAGACACAATTTTTCGGCGTGCTTGAACCATGAGCCTGGATAAACGATCCCTTTTGCACCGTCTCCAGTCCAACCATCGACACTGCAGAGGCGACAGCTTTTGCCATAGTGATGTAATTCCCCGGCCCCGGTGAAGCAATCGAACGCTTATAGCCATCAGCATTGATAAAGACGTTTCCCACAGAACCGTGAATCTCTGCGCCGAGCTGCATCGCCAGTTCGTCGTCCATCAACACGATATACTGACTGGACTCGGCGATCACAAACCCACAGCTATTGCCAAACGGACGGCTGCTGTTGCGCCAGTCGGCCGTCTCCGTCTGATCGATATGCCTGAGTTTGCTCTCTGTCGCCAGCGCGCCCATGGCATCAAAACCTTCAATCACCTCTGACGTAACCGGTGCTTCTGCGCTGCCTACCACGGCCATGCGAATGCGCCCTGCTTTTATGTCTTCGACGGCCGCGTTCAGGTTATAAAGAAACGTGGCGCATGCTCCCAGCGTGGCGCTGGTGTGGCCCACGCTACCCAGCACATAGGCATTGAGAAAATCAGCGCACATGCTGTTCAGGCCCAGCGGACACTGCTTGGCGCTGACGCGATGGCCCTTGAGACGCGACTGCAACATTCCGCCAAAGCCATACTCGTCGAGCTGTCCCATAATATTGCCCGAGTAGATACCCAGCTTATCCGGCGAAATTTTCGCCTGTATATCCCGCCACGGGATCCCCAAAGCGTTGATCGCATCTGACGCCCCGACAACGGCCATTTGCAACGCCCGCGGGTGAAACTGTGAATTGTAATAGTCACCCGGCCGGAATCCTTGTGGTAGCAAACCTGCGGCCTGAACTTCCGTGCGCAACAGCGTCTCAATTCTACAGTCCATATCACCCCGGACGGTAATGCGCACGCGCTGATCCGTTAATTCCTCAGCATGCCATCCCTGCGGTAAGGGTTGAGGTAATTGTCTGGAAGAGATATTAAAACTAAAACCGTTTTCGTCCGAAGCCATATTCAATTTTGCATGACTAACGATGGCATCAACATCAAAATTATCGTCCGTGATTTTTCTGATAAGGGATCCTTCAAGCGCCTCGTTCTTTATCGTCGCGGCAGCCTGATCGGGCGTGAATCTTTTACCGGAAATGTCACAATATCCGCCTTCATCATATTTAAGAAGGCCCATCAGGATAGCGAGCGATAATAACGTCTGCTGCCGTTCCTCTTCGGATAATGACTCTATAACCATTCGGCGAAATGCATGATGAGAAGAACTACGACCAGCCGGACCATAGCCACCAAATGCTGTTATTACGGGTAATTTCACCATAATCCATCCTGTATTGGTCGTGAATTTATTTTGTTATCAAGCTAAGACAATTTACAGATATTAGTTTACAAATCGCCAACAAAAGCTAATATGAAAATCCAGCCAAAATGCTGACTTTTTTGGCCAGGTTAAAGATGAGCTACCAAAAATAATAGTCAAAACAGGTATTAATCAAAAATGACAAATACACAAATAGGATTTGTGTTATGCGAACGCATGCTAAGTTCCGGCCTCAGTCTACCGATTGAAATGTGGAAATCAGCGGCCAGTAGCTATTTAGCTGAGCAAAAAACAAACGCCAACACAGATACGCCCCCGGCAAAGCGATCGCGTTTCAGGCTCTGTCGACCGGAAAGCATTTTGAAGGTCAATACCATCGGCATAAACAGTTTGCCGATCCGCACGCACAGTGGCTTCAGTATTACTGCCGACACCACACTTGCCGACGACAGACACTACGATGTTATTTATATTCCGGCCCTGTGGCGCAACCCTCGCGCGGTAGTCAGACAACAGCCTGAGCTGCTGGCGTGGCTTTCTGAGCAGGCCGCACGAGGCACCCGCATCGCTGCCGTCGGAACCGGCTGTTGTTTTCTGGCGGAATCAGGGTTGCTTAACGGGAAACCCGCCACCACACACTGGCACTACTTCCGGCAATTCTCACGCGATTACCCCAGCGTTAAATTACAAACTAAACATTTTCTCACCCAGGCCGAAAATATTTACTGCGCCGCCAGCGTTAAGGCCTTGTCAGATCTGACAATTCATTTTATTGAAACGATATATGGAAAACGGGTAGCCACACATACTCAACGGACATTTTTCCATGAAATTCGTAGCCAGTTTGATCGTCAGTGCTACAGCGAAGAAAACAAACCCCATCCCGATGAAGATATTGTGCAAATCCAGACCTGGATTAAAGCCAACTGCGCCTCAGATATATCAATGCAAAATCTTGCCGATATGGCTGGCATGAGTTTGCGCAACTTTAATCGTCGTTTTAAAAACGCCACTGACATGTCCCCTTTGCAATATTTATTAACCGCCAGAATTGAGTTAGCCATGAATATGTTGCAATCAACCAACCTGTGTATTCAGGAGATCGCCAACGCGGTTGGGTATGAGGATATTGCGCACTTTAATCGCCAGTTTAAACATAAAACCACGGTTTCACCGGGGGATTACCGTAAGACCGTTCGCGCAAAGATGTTTAGTGCATAATCCCGGATCATCTCTGATAATCACAAGACAGCCCCCGAGGAGAATCAGTGTGCAAGGCGTACCGGAACAATTTAGCGATGAGAGAGACAGCGCGCGCTTTCGCCATCTGGCGCAGTTGCCGGGTCTGGAACTTTATCACGCGCATATCGCTGACTACGCCTTTGAGCCTCACACGCATGAAGCCTTCGGCATCGGCACCATCGAAACCGGTGCCGAGCGCTTTCGCTATCGCGGTACCCAGCACCTGGCCGCTGAAAAATCCGTTGTCACCATGAACCCGGACGAGATCCACACCGGTGAATCGGCCACCGAAGGCGGCTGGCGCTACCGGATGGTTTACATCGAACCCGCTTTACTGGAAGAGGTGACTGGCCTGCGTCACTGGTGGTTTAGCGACGTTACCCGCCACGACCCGCTGCGTTCGCAGCAAATCGGCCAGCTGATCTACGGCCTGTGGCATACCCAGGACCCACTTGCGCAAAAAGGACTGCTGCTGGATCTGATTGAGACCTTCCAGCCGTTGGCCCATCACGCTCCAATAATTAAGGAAGGCGCGCACCGGTTCGAACGGGTACGCGAGTATCTGCACGACAACTACATGCACGCCGTGACGCTGGACGAGTTGGCCAACGTGGTTTCTCTCAGCCCTTACCATTTTCAGCGCCAGTTTAAAGCCCATTTCCACGTCACGCCGCACCAGATGCTGATGGCTATTCGCCTGTGGCGCGCCAAAGGCTTCCTTACGCACGGCATGCCCGCCGCCGAAGTGGCCGCCGCGACCGGGCTGACCGACCAGTCGCATTTAACCCGCGCGTTTACCCGCCGCTACGGGATTACGCCCGTCCGCTACCAGAAACAAGTTATCGGGCGCTGATGCGCAATCTCATACAATACGCGCGCAATCCCCCCTTCTACACTGAGTACAAAGTCAATTGATGTGGATGGAATAATGATTAGTGGCGTGTTGTATGCCCTGCTGGCAGGGCTGATGTGGGGGCTGATTTTTGTCGGCCCGCTGATTGTGCCCGAGTATCCGGCGGCCCTGCAGTCAACCGGACGCTATCTGGCGCTGGGGCTGATTGCCCTGCCGCTGGCTTGGCTCGGTCGTACGCGTTTACGCCAGCTCAACCGCCAGGACTGGATGACCGCGCTGGCGCTGACCATGATGGGCAACCTTATCTATTACGTCTGCCTGGCGAGCGCCATTCAGCGTACCGGCGCGCCGGTATCGACCATGATTATCGGCACGCTGCCTGTCGTTATCCCCGTCTTTGCGAACCTGCTGTACAGCCAGCGCGATGGCAAACTGGCATGGTCAAAAATGGTACCCGCGCTGATCTGCACGGGCGTCGGGCTGGTCTGTGTGAATATTGCCGAGCTTCGCCACGGGCTCGCTGATTTCAGCGTCTGGCGTTACGGTTCGGGGATCGGTTTAGCGTTTATTTCCGTCGCCTGCTGGGCCTGGTATGCCCTGCGTAATGCGCGATGGTTGCGGGAGAACCCGGATAAACATCCGATGATGTGGGCAACGGCACAGGCGCTGGTGACGCTGCCGGTCTCGCTGGTGGGCTATGCCGGGGCGTGCCTCTGGTCTGGGCAGCAACAACCGGACTTCGCCCTCCCTTTCGGGCCGCGGCCGTGGGTCTTTGTCGGGCTGATGATCGCTATCGCTGTGCTCTGTTCCTGGGTGGGCGCACTGTGCTGGAATATCGCCAGCCAGAAACTGCCCACGGTGATCTTAGGGCCGCTGATTGTCTTCGAAACGCTGGCCGGGCTGCTGTACACCTTCCTGATGCGCCAGAGCGTACCGCCGCTGTTAACGGCCTGTGGAATAGTGCTGCTGGTGATGGGGGTAGTGATGGCGGTAAGAGCGAAGCCGGAAAAACCGATGGTCGTTCCGGCGTCGGAGATGTGAGGCGTTTGCAGGGCCTGCAAAAACGTAGGCCCGGTCAGGCGTAGCCGCCTCCGGGCAAGCTTTTAAAACGTTTCCCAGTTGGCTTCAGACGCAGAAGCAACGGGCTGCGCTTTTGGCGCATAGGTTTTCGCCGGAGCCGCCTTCACTGCCTGGCTGCGGGCAATTTTAAACACCGCCACCGCGTCGTTCAGGCGTGCCGCCTGGTCTTCCAGCGCGGCCGCTGCGGCCGCAGACTCTTCCACCAGCGAGGCGTTCTGTTGGGTAACACGATCCATCTCTGCCACCGCCTGGCCCACCTGGTCGATCCCGCGGCTCTGCTCATCAGACGCAGAGGCAATTTCACCCATAATGTCGGTGACGCGAGTCACGGCGTTAACAATCTCCGCCATGGTGGCCCCGGCTTCGTTCACCAGTTGCGAGCCTGCGTTAACTCGCTCACCAGAGTCATCAATCAGCGCTTTGATCTCTTTCGCCGCCTGGGCGCTGCGCTGAGCGAGCGTACGCACTTCTCCGGCTACCACCGCAAAGCCACGCCCCTGCTCACCTGCGCGCGCCGCTTCAACTGCCGCGTTAAGAGCCAGGATGTTCGTCTGGAAGGCAATGCCGTCAATGACATTGGTAATTTGCGCAATTTTGCTGGAACTGGTGGCGATTTCGTCCATGGTGCGCACCACGCCTTCTACAACGTTACCGCCCTTCTTCGCCGTTGAAGAGGCATCAAGCGCCAGACGGGAAGCCTGACGGGCATTGTCGGCGTTTTGTTTCACCGTTGCCGTCAGCTGCTCCATGCTGGCAGCCGTCTCTTCCAGCGAGGCAGCCTGCTGCTCGGTACGGGAAGAAAGATCGTTACTGCCCGCAGAGATTTCCCCCGCACCGGTGTAAATGGTATCCGCACCTTCACGAACCACGCCCACGGTGTTTGCCAGCGCGGTTTGCATCTCCTGGACGTTTTGCGCCAGTACGGCCATCTCGTTTTTACCCTCTGCATGGATCGGCTGGGTTAAATCACCGGCGGCAATGGCGCGGATATGGCTTATCACATCCTGCAGCGGCAACAGCAGCACGCGGCGCATGGCAATCCAGCTGGAGATAATCACGATAATTACCAGCAGCATAACCGCAGAGAGGATCCACAGGATACGCTTGTAATCACTTTCGTTATCTTTGATACCTTTATCCGTAAGCACGGCCTGGGCTTCACGCCATTCCCGGTAAACGTTTTGCATCGCGGTCTGTTTCTGCTCTGCATTCTGCTTGAACATCTCTTCCAGATTGCCCTGAGAGAGCAAAACGTTCATTTGGGTCAGCGTCGCGGAGTAATTGCGGTACTGCTCTTCCAGGCGATTTGCCAGGTTGGGATCCAGCCCTGGGGTATTCGGCAAAGCATAGTATTTGTCGTAATGAGACTGGGCATTGGCCAGCAGGTTTTTCGCCGTGTTTACCAGTTCATTGAGCTGTCCGCCGTTAATCTGCGAGGCCATGCTGCTTTGCAGACGCAGCATGCCGCGGTTCAGGGTGACGCGCGCCTGGTTCAGGCTGATCCATGCATCGGTAAACTCCGCCACGTTCTTGCTGGATAGCTGCGACACGGTGAAATTGTCTTTATCGTTATTCAGCGCGTTGATAAAGATACCGGCGGAAACGAGTTGCATGATGCCGAGCACAAGCAGCACCGAAATCAAAAGGGTAATGACTTTTATACGTTTAAACATGCGTTGCCTTTGTAATATGCAGGTTTGTCTGACGTGGATATATCGGCAGGCGCGGCGGGTTGTTTACTGTTTCTCCACGTTAAAAAAGTTTCTAAAGTTATTTTCTGCATTCATTCAGTGAGTTAAACACGCTAATTTTTTGTGACTTACATCTCATTTTCACCCTTGCCTCTAAAGGGTTATAGCGCCGCCTTAAAGATGCATTTAATATGCATCTTATATTCTTGATGATGAGGTAACTGCTATGGCCTTCCGCGACCAACCACTCGGCGAGCTGGCGCTCTCCATCCCTCGCGCTTCTGCGCTGTTTCGTAAATACGACATGGATTACTGCTGCGGCGGTAAGCAAACTCTGGCACGTGCGGCCTCGCGCAAAGAGCTGGATGTAGAGGTTATTGAAGCGGAGCTGGCTCTGCTGGCAGAGCAACCCATCAACAAAGAGTGGCGCACGGCCCCGCTTGCCGAAATCATCGACCACATTATCGTGCGTTACCACGATCGCCACCGCGAACAACTGCCGGAGCTGATCCTGCAGGCCACCAAAGTGGAGCGCGTTCATGCCGACAAGCCTTCCGTGCCGCGCGGCCTGGCGAAATACCTGACCATGCTGCATGAAGAACTCACCAGCCACATGATGAAAGAAGAGCAGATCCTCTTCCCGATGATTAAACAGGGAATGGGCAGCCAGGCGATGGGGCCAATTAGCGTGATGGAAAGCGAACATGACGACGCGGGTGAACTGCTGGAAGTCATCAAACACACGACCAATAACGTCACGCCGCCGCCAGAAGCCTGCACCACATGGAAAGCGATGTACAACGGCATTAACGAGATGATCGATGACCTGATGGAACACATCAGTCTTGAGAATAACGTTCTGTTCCCGCGTGCATTAGCGGGTAAATAAAAAGGCCACTGAAGCCTGATGCCCTCACCCCGGCCCTCTCCCACGGGAAGAGGGTGCAAAAACTAAAAACGGCAACCGAAGTTGCCGTTTTGCTTTTACCTTACGCCTGCCATTCGTTTCTTACCAATGAACAGCCAGCCCAATCCCAGGGCGATGAACCACAGCGGCGTGACGATCAGCGCCTGACGGGTGTCATCTTCCAGCGTCAGCAGAACCAGAACGAACGCGAAGAACGCCATGCATACCCAGCACATCAGCTTGCCCAGCGGCATCTTATAGATCGATTTCTCATGCAGATGCGGACGCTGTTTACGATACACCAGGTACGAACAAAGGATGATCGTCCAGACGAACATAAACAGGATCGCCGAAACGGTGGTGATCATGGTGAACGCACCGATAACGCTCGGGTTCACGTAGAGCATAACCACCCCACCTAACAGGCACATGCAGGAGAACGTCAGCCCTTTCGCCGGAACAGCACGCTTAGAGAGCTTCGCGAACGCGCTCGGCGCAACGCCTTCCTGCGCCAGGCCAAACAGCATGCGGCTGGTTGAGAACACACCGCTGTTCGCCGATGACGCTGCAGATGTCAGCACCACGAAGTTAATCAGGCTCGCTGCTGCAGGCAGTCCCACCAGCACGAACAGTTCAACAAATGGGCTCTTGCTTGGCACAACCGAGCTCCACGGCGTTACGGACATAATAATGATCAAGGCGAAGACGTAGAACATGATGATACGAACCGGAATGGAGTTGATTGCACGCGGCAGGGATTTTTCCGGGTCTTTGGTTTCCGCAGCGGTGGTTCCGACAAGCTCAATCCCCACAAAGGCAAATACCGCAATCTGGAAGCCAGCAAAGAAGCCGCTGATGCCTTTCGGGAACCAGCCGCCGTCATTCCACAGATGGGTAAACGAAGCCTGTACGCCGGTTGGCGACTGGAAGTGCGTCAGCACCATTACCAGGCCCACCACAATCAGCGCCACAATAGCGACAATCTTGATCATCGCGAACCAGAACTCCATCTCACCGAACATCTTAACGGTGGCGAGGTTGAGGCTCAGCAGCAGAACAATCACCGCCAGCGAAGCGACCCAGTCCGACAGCCCCGGGAACCAGAACTGCGCATAGGCAGTAATGGCGACGACATCCGCCATGCCGGTCACGACCCAGCAGAACCAGTAGGTCCAGCCGGTGAAATAACCCGCCCAGGGACCGAGCAGGTCGGAAGCAAAATCGCTGAAAGATTTGTATTCGAGGTTGGAGAGCAGCAATTCACCCATTGCACGCATCACAAAAAAGAGCATAAAACCGATGATCATATAAACGAAAATGATCGACGGCCCGGCAAGACTGATGGTTTTGCCTGAGCCCATAAACAGCCCGGTACCGATGGCACCCCCGATGGCGATAAGCTGAATATGACGGTTTGTGAGATTGCGCCGTAGCGACTGTTCAGACGTCGCCTCTTCTGTCGCGGCGACTTTGACCTGATCTACCATGTAATTTTCCTGTTTATGCCTGTCTGTGTTGTTAAGGCTCTTCTGGCCTTTAAAAACGTCAAATAAATGACGGTCCCTTTGTAAGGGTTTATCGATATTAGGTAAGAATCGGCGGGATGAATACTATGATTTAGATATTATGTTAATAATATGTTGGAAGTGAGTGTCATATCACTCATACAGCGCGAAACAGCTCACAAAAATACACGCAACAGTTTCGTTTGCAAGATAAAATATTGATTCCGTCGTAACTATAGGTTTTAACACTATTTTCCTCTCCCCGGACGGAGAGAGGAAATAAGAAAAGCCGATTACAGGATTTCCAGCAGCTCGACTTCAAACACCAGGGTGCTGAATGGTGGGATGGACGCACCAGCGCCACGCTCACCGTACGCCAGGTTGTGTGGGATAGTCAGTTCCCATTTGGAGCCGACTGGCATCAGGGTCAGAGCCTCAATCCAGCCTGCGATAACGCCGTTAACCGGGAATTCAGCCGGTTCGCCGCGTGCAACAGAGCTGTCGAACACGGTACCGTCGATCAGTTTACCGGTGTAGTGCACGCGAACGTGGTCAGTGCGTGCCGGGATAGCGCCGTCGCCCTGGTTGATCACGCGGAACTGCAGGCCAGACTCGGTGCTGTTCACGCCTTCACGCTCACGGTTCTCTTCCAGATATTTCACGCCTTCTGCCGCCATCTCTTCGAAGCGCGCGCGACGCACAGCGTCAGCACGTTCGTGGATTTCACGCAGCGCACGGTGCACAACATCAACCGGAACGGCTGGCTGTTTGCCTTCCAGCGCGTCAGCGATACCCGCCACCAGCGCTTCTGGTAACAGACCTTCCAGGCCGGATTCGCTCAGTTGCTGTCCTACCTGCAAGCCGATACCGTAACTTGCCTGCGCTTCGATAGTGTCAAAAGTCGGGGTGGTCATGGGTTTTCCTTCCATCACATTTAAAGTAGCGGGCAGCATAGCAGCCATGCCCTTATGGGTAAAACTTTGTCTGAAGTTAAGGTGACAAACTGCGACGAAACAGAAACAATAGAGGTAACCAGGATTAATCCCGAATGGATGTCACGGATGTCGAGTTTGCTACGCCGTTCAGGCAGTTAGCAAACTATACTTCGGAGCACAGGATAAAAAAGACGCGGAGCAGGAGGAGAGCCATGCCCGGGCGATTTGAACTGAAACCTACCCTGGCGAAAATCTGGCATGCGCCGGACAATTTTCGCATTATGGACCCGCTACCTCCTCTGCATCGCAGAGGGATTATCATAGGCGCGCTGCTGATGATCGTCGGTTTCCTGCTCCCTTCTGGCGGCGATAATGTCGACACCGCACCGGTCACCCGCAATGCGCAACTGGATCTTCAGTCGCAAACGCGCCCGCAGCCTGACACGCAAACCATGCAGACACAGCTTGTGACGCCGTCTAACGATCCGGGACAGGTTGCACCGGTTGAGCCAGAGCCTATTCAGGAAGAACAGCCGCAGGAGCAGGCCGCAGCCCCGTCTGAACCCCAGACGCAGCAGCCAACCGGCATTGAGCAGCAATGGCGTTCCTACCGCGTGGAGGCGGGCAAAACGCTTGCCCAGCTGTTCCGCGACCATAACCTGCCGCCAACCGATGTCTATGCGATGGCCCAGGTAGAAGGCGCGGGTAAGCCGCTCAGTAACCTGCAGAACGGCCAGATGGTGCAGATCCGCCAGAATGCCAGCGGCGTGGTCACCGGGCTAACGATTGATACGGGTAATGGCCAACAGGTGCTGTTTACCCGCCAGCCAGACGGCAGTTTTATCAGAGCACGGTAATGGCGTAGGCCGGGTAAGGCGAAGCCGCCACCCGGCACTTTTGTTCTCAGGCACTCCGTTTATTCACCCACCAGATCCCCGAGCAGACCAGCACCAGCGCAATCGCGTATTTAATCTCAAGGATGTTTTCGCCGAGGAAAATAGCGGACAGTACCGTCCCGGCGACGGGAATCACAAAGTTGAACGGGGCAATCATACTGACGCGGTTCACTTTCAGCAGCGCGCTCCACAGGGCGAAGGCGACGGATGAGAGCAACGTCAGATACCCTAATACCGCCACCGCGGTAAGGCTATGCACCTCCAGCGTCCCGCCCGTTGCATATCCCCCTGCCACCAGCGCAAGACCACCAATGCCCAGCTGCCAGCCGGTCATCACCGTGGGATCAACCGTCTGGGAAATCCGTTTGCCGTAAAGCGTGGCGGCGGAGAGGATGAACGCCGCCAGCACCACAAACCCGTCACCATTCCAGACAAAGCGGAAATCACGAATACCACTGTGGAAATTCACCAGCATCACCCCGGCAAACCCCAGAATACAGCCCAGCGTTTTGTTATAGCTGAGCTTGTCGTTGTGGTAGATAAAATGCGCCAGCAGTACGCTGAAGAAGGTGCCGGTGGCGTTCATGATCGAGCCATTAACGCCCGTGGTGTATGCCAGCCCGATATAAAAGAAGGTGTACTGAATGGTGGTCTGCGTCAGTCCCAGGATCGTAAGCTGGCCAAACTGCGTGGGCGTGAGCCTGGCGATGGGTTTACGCTGTGCCAGCGCAAACAGCAGCAGCAGTGCTCCGGCAAACAGAAAACGGTATCCGGCAAAGACGACTTTTGACGGAATATCATCGGTTGCGATCTGAAAGAGTTCATAGCCACTTTTAATGGCCGGGTAAGAGCTACCCCAGAGCAGACAGCAGAGTGTGGCGCAGGCGTAGGCCACATTGCGACGGGCAAAGACAGGCGTAGACAGAGCGGTTTCCATGGCAAATCTCAAAGATAAAATTGCGTTTCATTTTATTATCAGAGAATGCGTCAGGAATCGCGACCATACAAGCTAAAAGAGAGGTTCGTCAGGCTTTAAAAAGCAAAACGCCGGCACAAGGCCGGCGCTTCGACGCGAGCAGAGTAAAAAATTACTCAGCTACAACGTTAACAACCAGTTTAGCGAACACTTCGCTGTGAACCTGGAAGTCAACTTCGTGCTCACCAGTGGTACGCAGAACGCCGTTCGGCAGACGAACTTCGCTCTTAGCCACTTTAACGCCTGCTGCAGAAACTGCATCAGCGATATCGCGGGTACCGATGGAACCGAACAGTTTACCTTCGTCGCCAGCTTTGGAAGCGATGGTAACAGTGCCCAGTGCGTTGATTGCTTCAGCGCGAGCGTTAGCAGCCGCCAGAACGTCAGCCAGTTTGGCTTCCAGTTCAGCACGACGTGCTTCGAAAAACTCTACGTTTTTCTTGGTAGCAGGAACAGCTTTGCCCTGTGGAACCAGGAAGTTACGAGCGTAGCCCGCTTTAACGTTTACCTGATCACCCAGGCTGCCCAGGTTTGCTACTTTATCAAGCAGAATAACTTGCATTACCTTATCCTCTTAAAGTCGTATTAATGGACCGTGCCCGATTACTGATGACGATCAGTGTACGGCAGCAGAGACAGGTAGCGAGCGCGTTTGATAGCGCGAGCCAGCTGACGCTGGTATTTTGCACGAGTACCGGTGATACGGCTTGGGACAATCTTACCGCTTTCGGTGATGTAGTTTTTCAGCGTTGCGATATCTTTATAGTCGATCTCTTGAACGCCTTCCGCGGTGAAACGGCAGAACTTGCGACGACGGAAATAACGTGCCATATGGCTAGTCTCCAGAATCTATCAAATCAATCTGCTCGGCATGCAGAACCATTTTGCTCAGACCGTTCTTTGCCTTGTGGCAAGAGATGAACCCCTGAACGATTACTGCACTACCGACCGTTAAACTGTGAGTAATGGCCTGGTTTTCGTGTCCGCTAATGATAACGGGCATTTGGCACCACGCCTGCCGGTGAAACCCGGCTTCCTCTTGCACAGAACGATGCTCAAGCACGAACTGGCAATGCGGAATTCCTGATGGACTGACCTTTCGAAGGGGAGCCCTGCATACGATGCCGGACAACGCCAGACGGTTGGTCATCAGAAATTACTCTTCAGAATCCCCAGCATCAGAATCATCTGCGGTTTCGTTTGCGAAATCATCGCGACGCTCACGGCGCTCGTCTTTCGCTTTAACCATCGGAGATGCTTCGGTAACTGCGTGTTTGGTACGCATAACCATGCTGCGGATAACGGCATCGTTGAAGCGGAAGGTAGTTTCCAGCTCATCGATCACTTCCTGCGGAGCTTCAACGTTCATCAGAACGTAGTGTGCTTTGTGCAGTTTGTTGATCGGGTAAGCCAGCTGACGGCGGCCCCAGTCTTCCAGACGGTGGATCGTACCTTCTGCACCAGTGATGGCAGCAGAGTAACGCTCGATCATACCCGGAACCTGTTCGCTCTGGTCAGGATGGACCATAAAAACGATTTCGTAATGACGCATCGAATTGCTCCTTACGGATTATTCAGCCTCCTGTCTGGGTCAGCCGAGGCCCGGGGAGGCAAGGAACGTGTTAAAGGTCGGCTGAAAAATTGACGCGTCATAATACTTGCGCCCCCCAGGAAACTCAAGCTGATTGCACAAATAATTCGCACAAACCGCAAAGCTGGTCTAAGTGGGTGATTTAAAATTAACCACATCAGGAAGCGTTGTTTTTTTGAACAACTGCATCAGAAATGGTCACGCATCCTCGCCGGATAAGTGATTACACTTTAATCAGAGACCATATAAATACCGGAGGGGAGCAAACAACCGTCTCACAGCACGCAGTCGTGGAGCGCATATCATGAAAAAAATCGCAATTGCCGTAATGGCTGCGCTTTTGCTCAGTGCAAACGCGATGGCAGCCATCAAGATAGACAGCCGACAGGCCAGAAACATGGATGATGTGCAGAGCTTAGGCGTTATTTACATCAATCACCATTTCGCCACAGAGAGCGAAGCAGATCAGGCGCTTAATAAAGAAACCGATGCTCAGGGGGCAAATTACTACCACGTTATTCTGATGCGTGAGCCCGGCAGCAACGGCAACATGCACGCCAGTGCAGATATTTACCGATAACGCTTTGACGCTAGCACCAGGAAAGCCAACAAAAAGAATATAGCCATCGTTTTACTTGCCCCCTGCCCGGGGGATTTTTTTATGAATGGCTCTGAAATACCACCGGTTACAACTGTTTTCGGTATTCCAGAGCACTTATTCACTTCTGCCCGTAATAGGCGTTTGGACCGTGCTTGCGCATGAAATGCTTGTTCATCAGGTAATCATCAATGCCCTGAAGCTGTGGGTTGATGCCGCGAGCAATCCACGCCATGCGTGCCACCTCCTCCATGACTACCGCGTTATGGACAGCGTCATGCGCATCTTTTCCCCAGGCGAACGGACCGTGCTGATAGACCACAATGCCCGGCGTATGCAGCGGTTCGCTCTCACCCAGCGTTTCGATAATGACGTTGCCGGTGTTGAGCTCGTACTCGCCTTCCACTTCGGTCTGCGTGAGTGCCCGCGTGCACGGAATGTCACCAAAGAAGTAGTCCGCATGCGTGGTTCCCAGAGCCGGAATGGCCCGCCCCGCCTGTGCCCAGGCTGTGGCATGCGTAGAGTGCGTATGCACTACGCCGCCCAGAGAAGGGTAACGCCGGTAGAGCGCCAGATGGGTGGCTGTATCTGAAGAAGGGCGCCATTTGCCGTCGACAACGTTACCCTCAAGATCAACCACCACCATATCGTCAGGGCTCATAGCGTCATATGCCACGCCGCTGGGCTTAATCACCACGAGTCCCTGCTCTCGGTCGATAGCACTGACGTTTCCCCAGGTGAAGGTCACCAGCCCATAGCGCGGGAGATCCATATTAGCGTCAAAGACCTGCTGCTTAAGCTTAAGCATATTCAGCCTCCAGTAAGCCGGCCCGTGCCATACGTTCCCGTACCCAGTCGCGAGCGTTAGCCACTTCACCTGCCGGGTCATCTGACGTTTCGCTCCACATCTCAATCAGGTAAGGTCCGCAATACCCCGCCTGTTTGAGCGTCTGGAAGCACCGTTCGAAATCCACCACCCCGGTGCCGAACGGAACGTTTTTGAATACCCCAGGACGTGTATCTTTGACATGAACCGCGACGATATGGCCCATCCCCGCCAGCAGTTCCATTTGTACGTCGTTATCCCACGCCGACAGGTTGCCGATATCAGGATAGAGCTGGAACCACGGATTGTTCAGGTAATGCGCGTAGCCCAGCGCCTTGCTGATCGAGTTCATTAACGGATAGTCCATGATCTCCATCGCCAGCGTCACCTGCGCGCGGCTAGCCATTTCAACGCTCTCTTTCAGGCCATCACGAAAACGACGACGCGTTTCGTCATTGGCTTCCTGATAGTAAACGTCATACCCGGCAAGCTGTATCACGCGAATACCGACATCCTGCGCAAAACGAATGGCTTTACGCATGATCTCCAGCCCCTGCGCGCGCACCGTATCATCTTCACTGCCAAGCGGAAAACGGCGGTGGGCACTGAGGCACATAGACGGCACGCGTACGCCCGTTTCGGCGACCGCACTCACCAGCGCCAGACGCTGCTCCTGGCTCCAGTCGAGGCGAGAAAGACGTTCATCGGTCTCATCCACGGACATTTCGACAAAATCGAAGCCCAACTGTTTCGCCAGTTTCAGCCGCTCCAGCCAGCACTCCCCCGCGGGGAGTGCCTTTTCATAGATGCCAAGCGGGACCTGTTTAGACAACATACCCGCTCCTTAGCCCCAAAGCTGAGCGATTGAACGTTTGAACTGACGTGCCGCTTCCACCGGAGACGCGGCATCACGAATGCTGCGACCCGCGATAAAGACGTGAATAGGGATACCTTTAAACAGCGGCAGATCTTCCAGTGCCAGGCCACCGGTAACGGTCACTTTAAAGCCCATGTCAGCAAGACGTTTAATGGCGCTGATATCCGCGTCTCCCCACGCCACGCCGGCGGCCTGCGCATCACGGCTGCGGTGATAAACGACCTGCTGAATGCCAGCATCGCGCCACGCCTGGGCCTGTTCCCAGGTCCAGAAACCGGTCAGTTCAATCTGCACATCGCCGTTGAACTCTTTCGCCACATCCAGCGCGCCTTTCGCGGTGTTGATATCTGCACAGCAGATCACAGTGACCCAGTCGGCATTGGCTTCAAAACACATGCGGGAGAGAATTTTGCCTGCATCGGCAATCTTGGCATCGGCCAGCACGATTTTATGCGGGTAGAGCGCTTTCAGATCGCGAACGGCGCGCACGCCTTCGCCTACGCACAGAATGGTGCCAACTTCGATAATATCCACCTCTTCCGCAATCAAGCGGGTGGTTTCATACGCATCGGACAGAGTCTGGTTATCCAGCGCAACCTGCAACATTGGTAATGACATTTTCAATTCCTTCTTAAACTGCCGCCGCTGTGGCGTTATCAATTAAATCCAGCACTTCCTGCTCGGTGCGGCAGGCGCGTAAACGATCAAAATTCGCTTCGTCATCAAACAGGTTAACGATCTGCATGATGCCAACCTCCTGATGGGTATTGGCATCGACGGCCGCCATGGTGATCAGGATGTCGACCGGGTCGTTATCTTCATGGTTAAACACCAAAGGCGTTTTCAGCGTTACCAGCGCGAAGCCGGTTTTCTTCACGCCCTCTTCCGGGCGACCGTGCGGCATTGCAAGGCCTGGCGCGATGACAAAATAAGGACCATGCTGCGCCACACCATCAAGAATGGCCTGGTAATACCGCGGCTCGACAACGTCAGCCTTAACCAGCAGATCCACACTCAGCTTGACCGCCTCCTGCCAGGTGCTGGCCTCAGCCTGTAAAAGGATGGAGTTATTCTCTGCCAGCGAATCACGTAGTTTCATGTGGCGTCCTTACTTCACGTCCTGGGGGAAGTGCGCTTTGATCACTTCCAGCAGTTTTGGGCCGAAATCCGCAGGGGAGAGCATGTTGCGTACCCCCACGACATATTTGTTGCCAGAAACGCTAATTTCACCGGCGATATGGGTAGACGCGATGATGATATCGGCGCCGTTCAGTTCACTTTTGTATTCACCCACCGCGCAGCTGTTCACCGTGTGGTCAATGTTTGACTGGGTTAAAAACTGGTCCACTTTCATCTTCATGATCATGGAGCTACCTTGCCCATTGCCACACACAGCCAGGATACGTACGGTCATAATCGAAACTCCTTAGTGAGCAGAAACTTCTGCTGTTTGTTTTTCCGCATCTTCTTCAGCTCGCAGAGAACGGCCAGCGAAGAACATATAAGCCAGAGCAATCAGGATGATGACGGCCATAAAGACCAGCCCGACGGACGCAAAGCCCTGCATCATTGGCGGTGCCAGGATTGACCAGTCCGCCATGCCCATCCAGGCGCTCATACCGGTGAGCTTGACCGCCCACACGCAACCGAAGATCTCCACCATGCCCATCACCAGACAGATCTTGAGCGCCGCGCGCCAGCCGCCAAAGTGGTTAGCAAAGACGCCAATGGTGGCGTTGGAGAAGAACATTGGGATAAAGCCAGGAATAATCAGAATGGATGAGCCGCAGCCGACCAGAATGCCTACCGCAATCAACTGGCCGATGGTGCCCCACATGAAGCCCCAGACCACCGCGTTTGGCGCAAAGCTGTAGATAGCCGCACAGTCAATGGCCAGCACCGCACCAGGAATCAGGCGTTGGGAGATCCCATTAAAGGCTTCAGACAGTTCGGCAACAAACATACGGACGCCCTGGGTAATGATGAAAATGGCTACCGCGAAGGAGAAACCGGTCTGCAGGATATAAACCGTCCAGTGCGTTTTCCCCGCCATCGCCTGCACCACATCAATCCCGAAGGAGAGCAGAATGGCGCCGAAGAAGATGGTCATCACAATGGCGGTTGAGACGATGTTGTCGTGGAAGATATTCAGCCAGCCCGGCAGCTTGAGATCTTCTACGCTGTCCTCTTTTTTACCCAGGTACGGTGCGACCTTGTAAGCGAGCCAGGCGGCGAATTGCTGCTGATGGCCGATGGAGAAACCGCAGCCGTCGGTGACCTCCTGCGTCGGCTTGTACATCATGTTGGAGGTGATACCCCAGTAGAGCGATACCAGCACGGCGGTGCAGATAATCGTGGTCCACATGGGGTAGCCGAAGATATAGAGAGACACCGCAATCAGCCCGGCCTGCTGGAACATAATGTGGCCAGTCAGCATGATGGTGCGGATGCCGGTAATGCGGCGCAGCAGAACGTAAATGATGTTCAACGCCAGCGCGAGCAGTACCGCGTACCCCACCCAACTGTAGGCATCTCCCATGCGGTCAATGGTGGCCATCATCGACGCGTAGGTGTCAGAGATGGCGCCGTTGATGCCATACACCTCCGACATCTTCGCAACCACAGGCTTAAACGTGCTGGTCAGAATGCCTGAACCCGCCTGCAACAGCATGAAACCGATGATGGTTTTGATTGTGCCTTTGATGATGACGCTGACGCTTTTGCGCAGAAGGATGTAGCCCAGGCACGTCACGATACCCAGCAAAAGCGGGGCGTTAGTCATTACCTGATTAAAAAAAACGGTAAAGACGTTGTAGAGGATCTCCATAACTCTCTCCAGAAATGAGAACA
The DNA here is from genome assembly GCF_000025565.1 of Enterobacter cloacae subsp. cloacae ATCC 13047. Classification (NCBI taxonomy): domain Bacteria; kingdom Pseudomonadati; phylum Pseudomonadota; class Gammaproteobacteria; order Enterobacterales; family Enterobacteriaceae; genus Enterobacter; species Enterobacter cloacae. The sequence goes on along the minus strand of NC_014121.1, from coordinate 581,841 downwards.
CGAGGGGGTAATCCCTGTTCGGTTGGTGCCATCACTCTATTAATCACAAATAATCACCACAAGATTGCATTTGATTATTTGTGACGTATCACGCAAATTATTTCCATGGTGTTAGTAATGATTTTCACTATCGATTCCCACGCATAAATTATTTCTTATAATTCATACAATTAATCATTGATAGCGGATATTCTAACAACGTAGAAATAGATTATCTGTGACATGGCGAAGATAAATTTCCTCAATTTACTCGTTGCAAACCGATTCAAAGAGTGCCAGCATTAATCACAACAAATCACCAAATGATTACTTTTGATTAAACCAGGAGTCAAAACGATGAGTAAAGTGAACACCATCACCCGTGAATCATGGATTCTGAGCACCTTCCCGGAATGGGGCAGCTGGCTGAATGAAGAGATTGAGCAGGAACAGGTTGCTCCTGGTACGTTTGCAATGTGGTGGCTGGGTTGCACCGGCATCTGGCTGAAATCCGAGGGTGGCGCCAATATTTGCGTTGATTTCTGGTGCGGTACCGGCAAACAGAGCCACGGCAATCCGCTGATGAAAAAAGGTCATCAGATGCAGCGCATGGCAGGTGTCGAAAAATTGCAGCCGAACCTGCGCACCACGCCGTTTGTTCTTGATCCTTTTGCCATTCGCCAGATCGACGCCGTCCTTTCCACCCACGATCATAACGATCACATCGATGTAAACGTGGCGGCAGCGGTGATGCAAAACTGCGCGGACGACGTGCCGTTTATCGGACCGCAGACCTGCGTGGATCTCTGGATTGGCTGGGGCGTGCCGAAAGAGCGCTGCATCGTCATGAAGCCAGGCGACGTGGTGAAAATTAAAGACATTGAAATCCATGCGCTGGACGCCTTTGACCGCACCGCGCTGATCACCCTGCCTGCTGACCAGAAAGCCGCAGGCGTCCTGCCAGACGGCATGGATGAGCGAGCAGTGAACTATCTGTTTAAAACCCCTGGCGGTTCCCTGTACCACAGCGGTGATTCTCACTACTCCAACTACTATGCGAAGCATGGTAACGAGCATCAGATTGACGTGGCGCTGGGCTCCTACGGCGAGAACCCACGCGGCATTACCGACAAAATGACCAGCGCCGATATGCTGCGCATGGCGGAAGCACTGAACACCAAAGTAGTGATTCCTTTCCACCACGATATCTGGTCAAACTTCCAGGCCGATCCGCAGGAAATCCGCGTACTGTGGGAGATGAAAAAAGACCGTCTGAAGTATGGCTTCAAGCCATTTATCTGGCAGGTAGGCGGCAAGTTCACCTGGCCGCTGGACAAAGACAATCTTGAGTATCACTACCCACGCGGTTTCGATGATTGCTTCACCATTGAGCCAGACCTGCCGTTCAAGTCATTCCTCTGATTGTGAACCCCCATCGCCAGACCTTGCGTCTGGCGATTTCATATTTATTTTAGTAATTTCACGCTATTTCAAATATCATCTTTTCAAATCAATTCTTATCGGAATAGCTCATGACGGAAGCGCAACGGCATCAAATATTACTGGAACTCCTGGCGCAAACAGGGTTTATCACCGTCGAGAAAGTGATCGAACGTTTAGGGATTTCACCCGCGACGGCACGACGCGATATCAACAAGCTGGATGAGAGCGGTAAGCTGAAAAAAGTCCGTAACGGCGCGGAAGCCATCAGCCAGCAGCGCCCCCGCTGGACGCCGATGAACATCCATCAGGCGCAAAACCACGATGAAAAAGTGCGCATTGCCAGAGCCGCATCACAGCTGGTCAACCCGGGTGAGAGCGTGGTGATCAACTGCGGCTCCACGGCATTTCTGCTGGGCCGCGAGATGTGCGGTAAACCGGTGCAAATCATCACCAACTATCTGCCGCTGGCTAACTATCTTATCGATCAGGAACATGAAAGCGTGGTGATCATGGGCGGCCAGTATAATAAGAGCCAATCCATTACCCTCAGTCCCCAGGATAGCGAAAACAGCCTCTATGCCGGGCACTGGATGTTTACCAGCGGCAAAGGCCTGACCGCGGACGGGCTCTACAAAACCGACATGTTAACCGCGATGGCAGAGCAAAATATGCTTAACGTCGTGGGCAAGCTCGTCGTACTGGTCGACAGCAGCAAAGTCGGCGAGCGAGCTGGCATGTTGTTCAGCCGCGCCGAACAGATTGACATGGTGATCACCGGCAAACATGCCAATCCAGAGATCCTCCAGAAGCTGGAAGATCAGGGCGTCAAAATTCTGCGCGTTTAAAGATGCTGGCGGAAAAAGTCCACCGTCGCGTCCAGTGCCGCTGGCGTGATACGGTGGCGAACCCCCGCTTCCCACAGACAGGTCAGGTTGCCGTCCAGCCCTTCGCGCTGTAGTGCCTGCTGGAGACGGAAGGTTTCGCCAGGGGGCACCACATCATCCGCGTCACCATGCCACAACAGCAACGGGCGATCGGCCAGACGCGGTAACGCCCGGGTCACTTCCCATTCGGCCAGCAACGCATCAATCTCCGTCGCGTCTTGCGGTGGAAACAGCGTTTTTGACAATGACGTAAAATAGCCCGAGCCCATCAGGCACGCCACGGAGGTCACCTCAGGGTGACGAGCCATGATCCCGAGCGCCGTCATTCCCCCCATCGATGCGCCGGCCACCGACAGCCGTTGATCCGCCACCAGCCCCGCCTGGTAAAGCGCATCGCGCAGCCCGGCAAATTCGCTCAGGCTACCGTGCAAAATCTGCCAGAACTGCCCCAGTCGCACCTGTTCATCACCGGTAAAACGTGCACCGTGATCGGGCGCATCCGGCATCACTACCCGAAAACCGGCCTGCGCCAGCGCCACCGCAAAGTAGCTGTACACCAGCTTCGATGAAGTAAAGCCATGATAAAAAACCACAACAGGCAGCGGGTGTGCACTTTTTCCCGCAGGGATAGCGTGTAATATTTCATGATTGCCGAGGCGGCGAGTTTCAATTTCAATCATTGTCGACCCTGTGCTGATGAATGATTCATAATGTTGAGAACTGGATTACGCTTTCACGATATTTTCATTCGAAATATACGTACCAGATAACACTTCGGGAACATTCCCCCAAAACTAAATTCGCAGACAACTACACTATGGCTATCAGGAAACGAGATATGGTTATGCGCAGGTTTGCTACTTTATTGTTGCTGGTTCTGCTCAGTGGCTGTAGTGCACTACAGGGGACACCGCAACCCGCTCCCCCGGTCGCCGACCATCCGCAGGAGATTCGTCGTAATCAGACGGAAGGATTACAACGAATGGGTACCGTCTCCGCGCTGGTTCGCGGATCCCCGGATGACGCAGAGGAGTCAATAAAGGCGCAAGCTGCCGCCGCCAAAGCAGATTATTACGTCATCATTATGATCGATGAAACCATCATTACGGGACAGTGGTATTCACAGGCTATATTGTACCGTAAATAACGATCTTCATTTGAACGACATTTACACTGCTTTGCGTCCATAGACATTTTCCTGTCCACAATAAACTCCATGCCCGCGACAATGGAAGTGAGTTTATTTGCGAAGGAGTGCCCGGCGGATACCGGAGAAATGTGAAATGGAGCTGACAATGAAACGAACTCTTGCTTTGACCTCTCTGTTGCTCTCAGTAGGCCTTGTGAGCACGACTGCACAGTCAGCAGAATTCGCCAGTGCTGATTGCGTCACTGGCCTTAATGAAATTGGCCAGATCTCCGTCAATAACATTTCGGGGAGCCCGCAAGATGTTGAACGTGTCGTGGCACTAAAAGCCGATGAACAGGGCGCTTCCTGGTATCGAATTATTCAGATGCAGGAAGATAACCGCAGCGATCATTGGCGCGTACAGGCTATTCTCTACGTCTAATCACCTCCGATAAAAGCCACTTATTTTTAGTGGCTTTTCGTTTTTGCAAATTTTTTATCTTCTTTCAACCCCATTAAAAACAATTTGATAACATTTTGTTACATTATTTAAGTAAATGTTAGCTCTGTCCTGCCGTTGAAAAGCCATACCTTTTCAATAATGAGCAATTTATGATCACTTTTTTTCGCCGTGCGGGTCTGGGCGCAAAGCTATCGCTTCTTACCGGCGTGAGTGTCGCCACGCTGTTTCTGCTTTTCACTTTTCTGCTCAGCCATAAAGCCAGCCAGCAGCTTGAAGCCCTTGCGGTAGAAGACCTGCATAACCAGTCCACCGGTATGGTTGATATGGTACAGATGTTTAACACCAGTCTGAGCGAAGAGGTCGAGAGCTATACCCGGCTGTTCACCACCTTTTTACCGCAACCTTTGAGCGTCGACAGCAATCAACTCCAGACCATTAACGGGCTTAGCGTTCCCCTTCTGAAAGGGGGTGAAACAGGCCTGCATGAAAACAATGCACTTTCTGACGACTTCCTGACGCGTACAGGGGCAATCTCGACCCTGTTTGTGCGCAGCGGTAATGACTTTGTCCGTGTCGCCACCTCCCTGCGCAAAGAGAACGGCGATCGGGCAATGGGTACCGTTCTGGACACTGCCAGCCCGGCCTATGCGGCCGTCACTAAAGGCGAGGTCTATCGCGGTCTGGCGTTGCTGTTCGGTAAGCGCTATATCACCCAGTATCAGCCGTTCAAAAACGCAGAAGGCCAGGTCATTGGGATCATTTTTGTTGGTGTGGATATCACCCACTCCTGGAACGTGATGCGCGAAAAAATCCTCAATCGTCGTTTAGGTGACAGCGGACACTTCTTCGTGCTGGATCGCAGTAACGGTAAAACGCGCGGACAGTTCCTGTTCCACTCGAACCGGGAAGGCCAGCTTCCTGAGTGGGATAGCGCCACCCAGCAGCAGTTGCTGAGCAATACCCCGGGCACGCTGGAACGCACAAGTGAGGGTGGTCGCATACTGAAAATGGCCTACACGCCGCTGCCGGGCTGGAACTGGACCATCGTGGGGGAAGTGGATAAATCGGTCCTGCTCTCAAGCGTCACCACGATGCGGGATCGCTTCCTGCTGGCAGGCGTGGCGCTGTCAGTCCTGTTTGCCGCGCTGTTTGTCATCATCATTCGTCGCATGCTGACGCGCCCGCTGCGTAACGTCATTCACCTTGCCCGACAATATGCGGCAGGCGATCTGCGTGCCAGCCTGTCCGTTACCCGCCAGGATGAGGTTGGCCAGCTTATCGACGCCATCAACGGGATCGGCGGCGGTCTGCAAAAGATTGTCCTGCAGGTACGCGAGGCCGCAGGCGAGATCCATCTGGGCACTAACGCCCTGGCCTCTGATACCGGTGAGATCTCAGAGCAGATCAACAAACAGGCCAGTAGCGTTGAAGAGACCTCCGCGAGTATGGAACAACTCGCCGCAACCGTGCAGCAAAACGCGGCCAATATGGAACAGACGCAGCAGCTGGTGGGGGAAACCTCACGCGCGGTGCATCAGGGGGGCGAGACGGTGACGCACGCGGTCTCCACCATGGACGATATTCGCGACGCCTCAAAGCGCATCGAGGACATCACGCGTGTGATTGAGTCGATTGCTTTCCAGACTAACATTCTGGCGCTTAATGCAGCGGTTGAAGCAGCACGTGCCGGCGAACACGGAAAAGGGTTTGCTGTGGTCGCGCAGGAAGTGCGCGCCCTGGCGGCACGCAGCGCTAATGCGGTGAAAGAGATTGAGCAGCTGATTGGCGACACGCTGAACAAGGTGAGTGAAGGCCATGCGCTCTCAGAGCAGACGCGTCTGGCGATGGATGCCATCATCGCGCACATCGATAACATCAACCAACTGGTGACCGAGATTAACCATGCATCCCGCGAACAGTCGGCGGGGATCCGTCAGGTGAATCTGGCCATGACCCATATTGGTGAAGCCTCCCACATCAACGCCGATCGCGTCTCGCGCAGCGAGCAAACCGCACAATCACTGCGCGAGAAAGGGTCGCACCTCACTCAACTGGTGAGCCTGTTCCAGCTTAAAAACTAGCCTACCCTGCCCGTGGCGCGCAGCAGAAGATCGCTTTGAACCTGCTCTGTCATCAGCGTGCCGCCACGGGTATCCAGCATCATGCGGCACCACGCCTGCGCGACGGGCGGAGAGGCGTGCCGCAGCATCTGGCTTCCGGCGCCCAGCAGGAATAGCTGATGCGCAATCTCCCGCCCCTGCGCCTCCTGCGGTTTACGCAGTTTTTGCTGCAGCTGCCGCCAGCTACGATCGAAGTGTCTGTCCTGACCTTTCACCTGCGCAAAATCCTCTGCCAGCAGATCGAACATACCCGGCTGCTTCGCCAGAACGCGCAGAACATCCAGACACATGATGTTCCCTGAGCCTTCCCAGATGCTGTTCACCGGCATCTCGCGATACAGGCGGGGGAGTTCACTCTCCTCACAGTACCCGATGCCGCCCAACACCTCCATCGCCTCTGCCACGAACGGGATACCCGCTTTGCAGACGCTGAATTTCGCGGCTGGCGTGAAAAGCCGCGCCCAGGCCGCCTCCTGCGGATCGGCGCGTTTATCCCACGCCCGGGCAAGACGAAACAGCAGCGCCGTTTGCCCCTCCAGCACCAGCGCCATGCGGCTCAGGACGTCGCGCATCAGTGGCTGATCGATGAGGTTTTTCCCGAACGTCTGCCGCTGATGGGCGTGGTACAGCGCCACGGATAATGCCCGACGCATCAACCCATGGCTGCCCAGAGCGCAGTCAAAACGCGTTAACCCGCCCATGCGAAGGATCTGTCGTACCCCTTCCCCCTCTTCCCCTAACAGCCAGCCGGACGCATCCAGAAACTCCGCTTCACTGCTGGCGTTAGAGCGGTTGCCGAGCTTGTCTTTCAGCCGCTCCAGGCGCACGGCGTTGCGCTGCCCGTCAGGCAAAAAGCGAGGAACAAAAAAGCAGGACAACCCGCCTTTCGCCTGCGCCAGCACCAGATGCGCATCGCTTTGTGGCACAGAGAAAAACCACTTATGACCCACCAGCCGGTAGCTGCCGTCGCTGCACTTTTCTGCTTTGGTAGTGTTGCTGAGCACGTCCGAGCCGCCCTGTTTTTCCGTCATCCCCATGCCGATCAGCAGGCCGCGCTTTTGGGCTCCAGGGGCAAGGTGAGGATCATAACGATCGCTCAGTAGCGGCGTGAGCCAGTTCTGGAAAGGTTCAGGGAGCGCCTGTTGCAGCAGCGGCGTGGCGGCAAACGTCATGGTCACGGGGCACAGCGTTCCGGCCTCAACCTGAGCATGCAACACGAAGCGCGCGGCGCGAGCGACAAAGGAGCCTTTACGCGCCTCCTCTTCCCACGCCAGGTTATGCACCCGGTTAGCGCACAGCCCCTGCATCAGAAGATGCCAGGCGGGGTGAAAACGGACATCATCCAGCCGCTCACCGGTGGGGTCATAGCGAAGTAACTCCGGCGGATTGACGTTCGCCAGCCTGCCAAGCTCCAGCGACTCCGCCGTACCTAACTGCTGGCCTATACTGGCCAGCAACTCGCTATCCCACTCCGCGCCTTCGCGGGCCACCGCGTCACGCAGGGCACAATCAGAGAGAAAAAGGTTGCTGTTCGAAAGCGGTGCGGGTTGGTTAAAAACGGTATGTGTTTGCCAGTGCATGCTGTCTCCCTCCTTCAGTGGCAATGAAGATAAGTATGGACAGACCCTGTGCACGCTGCATGGGAGTAAGGTCACACGGTAGCGATCCCGCTGATATCATTCGTGAAATAGCTCACAGAACATAAGAATAAACTATTTCATCACTTCACTTTTATTGAATAATTTATTCTTACCCCTTTCAGTGAGGAAAGTTATGCAACCGAATGCGCATAAGCGTGCGTTAATTGCAGGCTCCATTGGTAATTTCATCGAGTGGTATGAGTTTGCGGTCTACGGCTTTCTGGCCACCGTGATTGCGAAAAACTTCTTCCAGCTTGAAGGCGAGTCGGGGCTGACCAGCCTGATCCTCACCTACGCCTCGTTTGCCATCGCTTTCTTTTTCCGCCCACTGGGGGCGGTGGTGTTTGGCCGCATCGGTGACCGTATTGGCCGCAAACCGACGCTGATTATTGTGCTGGTGCTGATGACGCTCGCCACCGCCGCCATCGGTGTTGTGCCAGTCTATGCCAGCATCGGTATCGCTGCGCCGCTGATCGTTACGTTGCTGCGCATCCTGCAGGGATTGTTCGCGGGGGGTGAGTACGGTGGTGCGGTTTCCTTGATGACGGAATTTGCACCACGCGGTAAACGTGGTCTGTATGGCGCATGGCAATCGTTCACGGTGGCGCTGGGGCTATTAGCGGGCGCGGGTATTGTCGCCTTGCTTTCTGCCTTACTGACACCGGAAGCCCTGCATGACTGGGGCTGGCGTATCCCATTTTTCCTGGCCCTGCCTATGGGGGTGGTGGCGCTCTGGTTGCGGGTGAGTATGGAAGAGACGCCGAGCTTCGTGCAGCAGCAGGAAAAACCGCTGATCGCGCAGGCCAGTACCGTCGCCACAATTAAAGCGATCGTGATGGGAATTGGCCGGGTGATGGTCTGGTCGGCGGCGGGATATACCTATCTGGTGATTATGCCGACCTATCTGCAATCGGCACTGCACACCGGATTTAACCAGGCACTGTTGATAGCCGTGATTTCGAATGTCGGCTTTGCGCTCACCATTATTCCGTCGGGGATCCTGAGCGACAGGATTGGCCGCCGCACGGTGATGATTATCGCCACCGCGTTACTGCTGATCCTCGCCCTGCCGCTGCTGAAAATTCTGCAGGCGGAGTCCAGTACCCTCGCGGTAAAAGCGATCGTGGTATTGATAGCTGGCGGTCTGGTGGGCATGCTGGCAGGTCCAGGGCCGGCAATGCTCTCAGAGATGTTCCCGACGCGTGTGCGCTATACCGGGCTTGGTCTGGCGTATTCCTTGTCGAATGCCATTTTCTCGGGGTGTGCGGGGCTTATTATTACCGGGTTGATTAAGGAGACGGGAAACCTCGACATTCCGGCATATTACGTCATGGCGACGGCGGTGGTGAGTATTGTGGCGCTGATGACGCTCAGGAAGGATGACCATTTGCGGACGTTAGAGGAGTAAGGTTGTCACCGTCTGGTGCCCTCACCCACCGGGAGAGAGATAAAACACAAAAGGCCGTCCACAGGACGGCCTTGCTGTTTATTCGCCGCGCTGACGTACCGCTTCAAACAGGCAAATACCCGTTGCAACAGAAACGTTCAGGGACGACACGCTGCCCGCCATCGGGATGCTTATCAGCTCGTCGCAGTGCTCACGCGTCAGGCGACGCATGCCTTCACCTTCCGCACCCATCACCAGCGCCAGACGGCCGGTCATTTTGCTCTGATACAGAGTATGATCCGCTTCACCGGCGGTACCGACGATCCAGATATTCTCTTCCTGCAGCATACGCATGGTGCGCGCCAGGTTGGTGACGCGGATCAGCGGAACGTTTTCTGCTGCACCGCAGGCCACTTTCTTCGCCGTTGCGTTCAGTTGTGCAGAACGATCTTTCGGTACGATCACCGCGTGCACGCCCGCCGCATCGGCGCTGCGCAGGCACGCGCCGAGGTTGTGCGGATCGGTCACGCCATCAAGGATCAGGAAGAACGGGTTATCCAGTGCAGCGATCAAATCCGGCAGATCGTTTTCCTGATACTGACGGCCTGGCTTCACGCGGGCAATAATCCCCTGGTGAACCGCGCCTTCACTTTTCTCATCCAGGAACTGACGGTTGGCCAGCTGGATCACCACGCCCTGCGCTTCCAGTGCGTGGATCAGCGGCATCAGACGTTTGTCTTCACGCCCTTTCAGAATGAACACTTCCTGAAAACGCTCCGGTGCGCGCTCCAGCAGGGCCTGCACCGCGTGGATGCCGTAAATCATTTCACTCATTGATGATTCTCATAATAGGTATTTCCCCCTCTCCCCAGTGGGGAGAGGGTCAGGGTGAGGGGAGAATTTACTCCGCCTGCTGTTTCTTCGCTGCGCGCTTCGCTTTGGTCGCAGCAGCAATTTTCTGTGTTTTCGCGGACGGCTTTTTCGCCTTGCGAGCCTCTTTCTTCGCCGCTTTTGGCTTCTGCTTTTTCTCACCGCGGAAGGCGCTGTCTGGCTCGAAGTTCACTTTCTTACCCGCCTGACGACGTTTGCCGCTCGCGTTGCCGTTACCGCCTTTTTTCGCCTTCTCACGCGCGGTTTTACCTACGTTGCGCGGCGCGCGCTCGCTGGAGATCAGACTGAAGTCAATCTTACGCTCGTCCATGTTGACGGCTTCGACTTTGACTTCCACCCGGTCGCCAAGGCGATAGGTCTGTCCACCCGACTCACCAATCAGGCGCTGTCCAACCTGGTCGAAACGATAATAGTCGTTATCGAGGCTGGAGACATGCACCAGACCGTCGATAAACAGCTCGTCAAGGCGAACAAAGAAACCAAACCCGGTCACGCTGGCGATAACACCTTTGAAAATGTTACCGACCTGATCCAGCATAAAGTCGCATTTCAGCCAGTCAGAGACTTCGCGCGTCGCTTCATCGGCACGGCGTTCGGTCATGGAACAGTGCTGGCCAAGCTGCAGCATCTCTTCCATTGAATAGTGGTACCCGCCGGTTTCAGTCGTGTTCCCTTTATGGCCCTGCTCCTGCGCCAGCAGATACTTGATCGCACGGTGCAAAGACAGGTCCGGATAACGGCGGATCGGCGACGTAAAGTGCGCGTAAGACTGCAGCGCCAGACCGAAGTGACCCCGGTTTTCCGGGTCGTAAATCGCCTGTTTCATGGAGCGCAGCAGCATGGTCTGCAGCATTTCTGCATCCGGACGATCGCCAATGGATTCCAGCAGCTCGGCATAATCGCGCGGCTCTGGCTTGTTACCGCCAGGCAGCTCCAGACCGAGTTCAGCCAGTACGGAGCGGAACGCGGTAATGGCTTCCGTCGACGGTTTATCGTGGATACGGAACAGCGCCGGCTCTTTAGCTTTCTCGACAAAACGGGCCGCCGAGATGTTCGCCAGGATCATACACTCTTCGATCAGCTTATGCGCATCGTTACGCTGGGTCTGTTCAATACGCTCAATGCGGCGTTCAGCGTTGAAAATGAACTTCGCCTCTTCGCTCTCAAACGAGATCCCACCGCGCTCTTCACGCGCCTGATCCAGCGTTTTGTAGAGGTTATGCAACTCTTCGATGTGCTTCACCAGCGGCGCATACTGTTCACGCAGGTCCTGATCGCCCTGCAGCATATGCCAGACCTTGGTATAGGTCAGACGCGCATGGGAGCTCATTACCGCTTCGTAGAATTTATAACCGGTTAAGCGACCTTTACTGGAGATGGTCATCTCGCAAACCATACACAGGCGATCAACCTGCGGGTTCAGGGAACAGAGGCCGTTGGAGAGCACTTCCGGCAGCATCGGTACCACCTGAGACGGGAAGTAAACCGACGTACCACGGCTGCGCGCTTCGTTATCGAGCGGCGTGTGGGGACGAACGTAATAGCTCACGTCGGCGATAGCAACCCACAGACGCCAGCCGCCACCGCGTTTTTTCTCGCAGTATACGGCGTCATCAAAGTCGCGGGCATCTTCTCCATCAATGGTGACCAGCGGCAAACTGCGGAGATCCACGCGTCCCGCTTTGGACTCTTCCGGAACCTCTTCCTTCAGACCCACAATCTGCTCTTCAACCGCTTTTGGCCAGATGTAGGGGATCTCATGTGTACGCAGGGCCATATCAACAGCCATGCCGGTACCCATGTTATCGCCCAGCACTTCGACGATTTTACCTACCGCTTTGGTGCGACGCGTTGGACGTTGGGTAAGCTCCACTACTACCACAAAGCCCATGCGCGCGCCCATCACCTCTTCAGGCGGGATCAGGATATCGAAGCTCAGACGGCTGTCATCCGGTACCACAAAGCCTACACCGGCATCGGTAAAGTAGCGGCCAACGATCTGGCTGGTTTTTGGCACCAGCACGCGAACCACGCGTGCTTCGCGACGGCCTTTACGATCGGCACCCAGCGGCTGCGCCAGGATCTGGTCGCCGTGAATACACATTTTCATCTGTTCGGATGAGAGGTAGAGGTCGTCTTTGCGGCCCTCTACGCGCAAAAAACCGTAACCGTCGCGGTGACCAATGACGGTCCCTTTCAACAGGTCGAGGCGTTCTGGCAGCGCATAGCACTGGCGACGGGTAAAGACCAGTTGCCCGTCGCGCTCCATGGCGCGCAGGCGGCGGCGAAGGGCTTCAGTTTGCTCTTCACCTTCAATGTTTAATTCAACAGCAAGTTCTTCACGATTGGCGGGTTTTTCGCGTTTTGTTAAGTGTTCAATGATGAACTCGCGGCTGGGGATAGGATTCGCGTATTTTTCAGCTTCGCGTTCCTGGAAAGGATCATGTGACATATCGGTTCCTCCGTTGTCAGCTCCGGTGGAAATTTTCTTCATTCCACCAGCAATAATTTATAAAGCGGTTGATTCTCTTCAACCAAATCGGCCAGCGTGTAGTTATCCAGTTCCTTAAGAAAACTTTGCACGGCCAGAGAAAGCGCCTGTTTCAGGCGACAAGCGGGTGTAATGTGGCAGAACTCACTGCTGCAGTTCACCAGAGACAAAGGCTCCAGTTCACGCACCACATCCCCAATACGAATACTTTGCGCCGGTTTACCGAGACGGATCCCACCATTTTTCCCGCGGACGGCAGCAACGTATCCGGCACGACTAAGTTGATTGATTATTTTGACCATATGATTACGGGACACGCCGTAGACCTCTGTCACTTCAGAGATACTGGTCATTTTCCCATCGGGTAACGACGCCATGTAGATTAGCGCGCGTAAGCCGTAATCGGTGAAACTTGTTAACTGCACATCAACCTCAGGAAAAAAGGGAAAACGCGGTAAAACCGCAGAGATATTCATTAATGATGATAAACCAGCCAGATAGTTAGGGGCTAATTTATTTGACAGACGGGGCGAAAAAGCGGATATCCAGGAGCGGTCGCCGGATGGCGCTACGCTTATCCGGCCTACGGGTTTCCCCGCAGGCCAGCAGTCACGAAGATTATGCGTCGAACGGGTCGCGCAGGATCATCGTTTCAGTACGATCCGGGCCGGTAGAGATAATGTCGATCGGCACTTCGGTCAGTTCTTCAATGCGCTTGATGTAATCCAGCGCTGCCTGTGGCAGGCCGCTACGCTCTTTCACACCGAAAGTGGTCTCAGACCAGCCTGGCATGGTTTCGTAGATTGGCTCGATACCTTCCCAGTCGTCAGCAGCCAGCGGAGTGGTGGTCACTTCACGGCCATCTGGCATGCGGTAGCCGACGCAGATTTTCACCTCTTTCAGCCCGTCCAGGACGTCCAGTTTGGTCAGGCAGAAGCCAGACAGGGAGTTGATCTGCACTGCACGACGCACAGCCACTGCATCCAGCCAGCCGGTACGACGACGACGACCGGTGGTCGCGCCAAACTCGTTACCCTGCTTGCACAGGAACTCGCCGGTTTCATCAAACAGTTCGGTCGGGAATGGACCCGCACCCACGCGAGTGGAGTACGCTTTGATGATGCCCAGAACGTAATCCACATAACGTGGACCCAGGCCAGAGCCGGTCGCCACGCCACCTGCGGTGGTGTTAGAGGAGGTTACGTACGGATAGGTACCGTGGTCGATATCCAGCAGCGTACCCTGCGCACCTTCGAACATGACGAAATCGCCACGCTTGCGCGCCTGGTCCAGCAGATCGGACACATCAACTACCATGCCGGTCAGAATGTCTGCAATCGCCATGACATCATCCAGCACTTTCTGGTAGTCAACAGCGTCTGCTTTGTAGAAGTTCACCAACTGGAAGTTGTGATATTCCATCACTTCTTTCAGTTTTTCAGCGAAGGTGGCTTTATCGAACAGGTCGCCCACGCGCAGACCGCGACGAGCCACTTTGTCTTCATAAGCCGGGCCGATACCACGACCGGTGGTGCCGATCGCTTTCGCGCCACGCGCTTTTTCACGCGCAACGTCCAGCGCCACGTGATAATCAAGGATCAGCGGGCAGGCTTCGGAGAGCAGCAGACGCTCGCGAACCGGGATACCACGGTCTTCCAGACCTTTCATCTCTTTCATCAGCGCAGCCGGAGACAGCACTACGCCGTTACCGATGATGCTGGTGACGTTTTCGCGGAGAATGCCTGATGGAATAAGATGGAGGACGGTTTTTTCACCGTTGATTACGAGAGTATGGCCTGCGTTGTGACCGCCCTGGTAGCGTACAACATATTTAGCCCGTTCAGTCAGAAGATCAACAATCTTCCCTTTACCTTCGTCACCCCATTGGGTGCCCAGTACGACGACGTTGTTACCCATTTTTTTCAAAATCACCGTTTGCTTAAAAATGGATTCTACCATCGCTTTTTCAGATATACAGCACTTTTTGACCCCAAAATATGCCAAAACCGATCACTTTTTGATCAGCCAATCGTTTTCCTCAACATGTAGTAGATAACAATGCCAGCAACCACAAGACCGCCGCCGAATCGGCGCAAAATATTATCCGGCAACTGGCTCAGGGTGGCGATCATGCGACGCCAGGCGCGCGGATAGAGCATCGGGCCCAGGCCTTCCAGGACTAAAACCAGCGCCAGTGCCAGCCAGATCGTTGAATTCATTTTTAATCCTTATAAAAGAAAACCACCGCTCCGTTAAGAGCGGTGGTTTGAATACTCAAACGAGACTGAGTTTATCGCGTTGCGTTAGTCGGCGTCTTCATATAACGGAAGAAATCGCTGTCCGGGCTGAGCACCATCACATCCTGGTTGCTCTGGAAGCTATTCTCGTAAGCACGCAGGCTACGGATAAAGGCGTAGAAGTCTGGATCCTGGCTAAACGCATCGGCGAACAGTTTCGCGGCTTCCGCATCACCTTCACCACGCAGGATACGGCCCTGACGCTCAGATTCCGCCAGCGTCTTGGTCACTTCGTAGTCCGCGGCCGCACGAAGTTTTTCCGCTTCTTCCTGACCCTGTGAACGGTGACGACGGGCTACCGCTTCACGCTCGGCGCGCATACGGTTGTAAATCGCCTCAGACACTTCCGCCGGCAGGTTGATCTGCTTAATACGCACATCCACCACTTCGATACCCAGCGCAGCCATACTGTTCGGGTTGATTACAGGCACTTTACCATTGGTTTCAGCCTGAACACGTTCCGCCGCTTTAGCAATTGCATCGTCCGCTGCTGGCGTTTCAACTTCGTCTTCCGTACCCGCGGTGCCGGAGTTCAGCGCATCGCGCACTTCCAGCGTCAGACGACCACGAGAGTCGGTCACGATGTCTTTCACATCCAGACGACCAATTTCAGAACGCAGACGGTCAGAGAATTTACGTTTCAACAGCACTTCCGCCTGAGAAACATCACCGCCGCCCGTTGCCAGGAAGTAACGGCTGAAATCACTGATACGCCACTTGATATAAGAGTCAACGATCAGGTCTTTCTTCTCTTTAGTCACGAAACGGTCGGCCTGGTTATCCATGGTCTGGATACGCGCATCAAGCGTCTTCACTGACTGGATAAAAGGAACCTTGAAGTGCAGACCCGGCTCATAAATCACCGGACGCTTGTCACTGTCACGGACGACGCTGCTGAACTGGAACTTAATCCCGCGCTCGCCCTCTTTCACCACAAAGATAGAGGTATAAAGTACGACCAGTACGATGACGATGATCGCAATAACTGACTTACGCATCCTTATTCCCCCTGACGCTGGTAGTCGTTACGCTGCGCGTTAGCACGGCGTTGGTCCATAATGTCACCATCGTTCGAAGAAGGCGTGGTTGTTGCGCTGGAGCTACCGGACGATGCAGGTGGCAGACGCAGCAGGTTATTCGCACCGCTGTTGTCTTTTGCTGCCGGTGCAGAACCGCCTTTCAGCATCTGATCCAGCGGCAGTACCATCAGGTTTCCACCTTTGCTGTCGTTAACCAGCACTTTACGTGTATGGCTCAGCACTTTTTCCATGGTTTCGATATAGAGACGCTCGCGGGTAATTTCCGGAGCCGCTTTATATTCCGGCAGGATTTTCGCGAAACGAGCCACCTCACCCTGCGCTTCCAGGATGGTCTGGGTCTTATACGCGCGTGCTTCTTCAAGAATACGCTGCGCCTGACCGTTAGCACGTGGCTGAACTTCGTTGGCGTACGCTTCCGCTTCACGGATGTACTGCTGTTCGTTCTCACGCGCGGCAATCGCGTCATCAAACGCGGCTTTCACCTCTTCCGGCGGACGAGCAGCCTGGAAGTTGACGTCCAGCAGGGTGATACCCATGTTGTACGGACGAATGGTCTCTTCCAGCTCACGCTGTGTATCGCTACGAATAACGGTACGACCTTCAGTCAGAATGCGGTCCATGGTGTATTTACCGATCACACCACGCAGGGCGCTGTCGGTCGCCTGACGCAGACTGTCATCGGCACTGGTTACGCTAAACAGATAACGTTCTGGATCCGTAACACGATATTGCACGTTCATCTCAACGCGCACTACGTTCTCATCAGAGGTCAGCATCACGCCGGAAGCAGCCAGCTCACGCACCGACTCCACGTTCACTGCAGTGACGTCGTCAATGAAGGTCGGTTTCCAGTTCAGGCCCGGCTCAACCAGATGGCTGAACTTACCAAAACGGGTGACCACGCCGCGCTCGGCTTCTTTAATGGTGTAGAACCCGCTGGCAGCCCAGATGATGACCACAGCAGCGGCCACAATGCCCACGATGCGACCACCCATTTGCGGGCGCGGGCCCTGGGTAGAATTGCCACCCGAGCCAGACCCTTTTCCTCCACCAAGCCCACCAAGCTTCTTGCTTAGCTTGCGGAAGATATCATCCAGATCCGGCGGCCCCTGATCGCGACCACCTTTGTTGCCATTTCCCCCAGAGTTGCCGCCTTGATTATTGCTGCTTCCCCACGGGTCGCGGTCCTGTCCGTTATTACCGGGCTGATTCCACGCCATGTATATGCTCCATATTTGTTATGCAAGGGCGAATTATTCAGGCATCCCCTTTCCGATCAGACGATATAGTCGACCAGCGCAGGTTCTTGTTTACAGAGGCGACGCCAGTCAACGATCGGCATACGCACCTGCATCCCCACGCTGCCGTCATCCTCCATCCACTCTTTTTCTATCGCCTGAAGCTGATAAAACCGGCTGCGCAGCCTGCCTTCCTGTGGTGGCAGTCGCAGCGTGTGCTGGGCTACCTCACCGGAAAGACGTTCTGTCAAAGCCTGGAAAAGCAGTGGCACGCCAATACCGGTCTGGGCGGAAAGCCAGACCCGAATTGGTTTGTTTTCTTCATCACGATCGATACGCGGCTCAAAATCATCCAGCATGTCGATCTTGTTCATCACCAACAGCGTTGGGATCTCGTGGGCCTCGATCTCTTCGAGCACCACATTCACCGCGTCGATGTTTTCCTGCACGCGAACATCTGCAGCATCAATCACGTGCAGCAGCAGGGTCGCCTGACGCGTCTCCTGCAGGGTGGCTTTAAACGCGGCCACCAGATCATGCGGCAGGTGGCGGATAAACCCTACGGTATCCGCCAGCACGGTTTCACCCACATCCGCCACGTCGATACGACGCAACGTCGGGTCCAGGGTCGCAAACAGCTGGTCTGCGGCATAGACCTGGGCCTCGGTAATCTGGTTAAACAGGGTGGATTTACCGGCGTTGGTATACCCCACCAGCGACACCGTCGGGATGTCGGCTTTCGTACGCGCCCGACGTCCCTGCTCACGCTGTTTCTCGACTCTTTCCAGACGAGAGAGGATCTGAGTAATACGGCCGCGCAGCAAACGGCGGTCGGTTTCGAGCTGGGTTTCACCCGGACCGCGCAAACCAATCCCGCCTTTTTGTCGTTCAAGGTGGGTCCAGCCACGTACAAGACGCGTGGCCAGATGGCGCAACTGCGCCAGCTCAACCTGCAGCTTACCCTCGTGGGTACGTGCACGCTGAGCAAAAATATCTAAAATCAACCCCGTGCGATCGATAACACGGCATTCGCAAAGCGCTTCCAGGTTACGCTCCTGAGCCGGAGACAGCGCATGATCAAACAACACGACTGAAGCACCGGTTGCTTTTACGGCATCCGCAATTTCTACTGCTTTACCTTCACCAACAAAATACTTTGGGTGCGGCGCTTTACGGCTACCGGTAATCACCTGCATTGCTTCGACACCGGCGGAAGAGACCAGAGATTCAAACTCCTGGAGGTCTTCCATATCTTTGTCTTGCGAAAAATAGATGTGTACCAGCACCGCCTGCTCACCGGCATCATAACGGTCAAACAAGCGTAAAACCCTCTAAAAATATCAGCGGGGAACGCAGGATCCCTGGCTCCCCGTGTGGATAACAGTGCGAAACCTTATTCGGTCTCGTCGCTGTCCTGCGCAGGAGCAGAAGAACCCTGCGCGTTGCTGCCATGATGGTAGTTACTACCAGTGCCGCCGCCAGCGTTATTGCTGTGATGAGATACCGGACGGGACGGAACAACAGTAGAAATAGCGTGCTTGTAGACCATCTGGCTGACCGTGTTTTTCAACAGGATCACGAACTGATCGAAAGACTCAATCTGACCTTGCAGCTTAATACCATTCACCAAATAAATAGAAACTGGAACACGTTCCCGACGCAATGCGTTCAGGAACGGATCTTGTAAAGATTGCCCCTTAGCCATTCTATCTTTTCCTTATATGCTTGTTTTGTACTTAGAACCTTGCGATTCTGAAAAATTGCGCACGATACGTCTCAATTGTACACATTCAGTGAGCGATATCACCAATAACCTCAATCACTTCGTTTAGCGCCTGTTGCGGTTTTTCGCTGTCTAACCAGTGAACCCCTTCCCAACCGCGCAACCAGGTGATCTGGCGCTTCGCTAACTGTCTCGTGGCGCAAACACCTCTATAAACCATTTCATCATATGAAATCTCGCCTTCAAGATATGACCACATCTGGCGGTATCCCACACAACGAACGGAAGGCATGTCCGTATGCAAATCTCCACGGGCAAATAACGCCCGCACTTCTGCTTCAAAATCTGAAGCCAACATCTGATGAAAACGCTGCTCAATTCGTTGATGGAGCAGTTCACGGCTCGCCGGGGCGATAGCGAACTGATGCACCTGATACGGCAGAGCGTCTCCTGACGTTTGCGTCAGTTCCGTTAAAGTTTTACCCGAAATGAAAAAAACTTCCAGTGCCCGGGAAAGCCTTTGCGGATCATTTGGATGGATCCGTGCTGCGGCAACCGGGTCAATCTCTGCCAGTTGCTGATGCAAAACGTCCCATCCCTGCTCTGCCGCCTTCTGTTCAATTTTTGCTCTTATTTCAGGGTCCGCTGATGGCAGAGGAGAGAGCCCCTCCAGCAACGCCTTGAAATAGAGCATGGTGCCGCCAACCAACAGCGGTATACGTCCCGCCGCCGTTATCTCAGCCATCTCGGCTAAGGCATCGCGGCGAAAATCCGCTGCGGAGTAGGCCTGCGCCGGGTCGAGAATGTCCAGCAAACGATGTGGAGCCGCGCGCAGTTCGGCTGCGTCGGGCTTCGCCGTGCCAATGTCCATTCCTCGGTAGATGAGGGCAGAATCGACACTAATCAACTCTACGGGCAAAACTTTACGTAGCTCAATGGCTAACGCCGTTTTGCCGGAGGCCGTAGGGCCCATCAAAAAAATCGCCTTAGGCAGGCTCGCCTTACTGACATCAATCATCTTTAAGGGCAGTCATCGCCGTTTGTAAATCAACAGGTTGTAATAATCCACCCGGCGGTGCTTTCACCAGATGCGGGCAAAGGCGTTCCACCTCTGCCAGCACGCTAATCGCCTGTGCCATACTCCACGGCGTATGTTCGCTGGCCAAATGGCGGGCGATCCACTGCGCGGTGTTGGCGGCATCAAACGTTGTTTGTTGCGCCAGGTAGCCTATCAGTTCAGGAATCAAGTTTTGTAAATTTTGTTGGCGTAAGGGTAAAGGCACTGCGCGAATTGTCACATGCTGTGATTCCAGTACCATTTCAATCCCCATCTGCGCCAGTTGGGCCTCTGCGCGCTGCAGTACCCTTGTTTCTTCAGTGGATATTTTTAGTCGAACCGGGATCAAAAGCGGTTGCGCACAAGCCGCGTTTTCTCCCGGGGTCAGTTGCACCTGTTTTAGCCAGCGTTCAGCAACCGGCAGGGCCAGGAGCATGAGCTTGCCCTCGCGTTCGAGTAACGCCATATCCGGCGCAATAATCGTCAGCACCCGGCCAAAGCTCTGACTATGCCCTTCCAGCGAAGGCGCTTGTACCTCACTGTGCTCTTTACGCGTGACTGCGGGGGTTTCCAGCAGTTTACGGTACAACGCCCCCTGCTGCTTTTGATAGCCGGGCTGAGCGTTGGGATAGTTCGCACCGGTGGGTCGCGGCGCGCTTCCTGCCGACGAGAAACGTGGCGCTTCCGGTTCACGCGCGACAGCGGGCTCGGCAAAATGGTTACGTCCCGCCGCAACACGGTTTTCCGGTATTGGACGCGAAGCGGGCTCTTCTTTTTCCAGCGGCAGCGTGGGTTCAACCTGCTGCTGCAAAACGCTCAGCACGCCCTGATAGATAAAATCGTGCACCAGTCGCGACTGATGGAACCGAACTTCATGCTTGGCAGGATGGACGTTAACATCAACCTGATGCGGGTCGATTTCCAGATAAAGCACAAACGCAGGCTGCTGATCCGCGCCGAGCTTATCTTCACAGGCCTGACGAATGGCGTGGTTGATCAGACGGTCGCGCATCATGCGGCCGTTTACGTAGCAATACTGGATCTCCGCGAAGGCGGCGCTGCTGGCGTTCGGGTCGGCAACCCAACCGCGTAAGGCCAAATCACCGTGCTGCCATTCAATGGCCAGCGCCTGTTCCAGAAACGGCGTGCCGCAGATTGCCCCCAGACGACGCTCTTTCTGCCCGCCCTCCGCTACTGCGCGGTACTGGCGCATCACCTTGCCGTTGTGGCTGAGGTTGATGGTGACATCGAAACGCGCCAGCGCGATACGGCGGATAATCTCATCGATATGACCGAATTCGGTCTTCTCGGTGCGCATAAACTTACGGCGGGCGGGAGTGTTGTAGAAGAGATCCAATACTTCGAGCGTCGTGCCAACAGGATGCGCCGCAGGTTTAATCGTGACGTCCATATCGCGCCCTTCGGCATAGGCCTGCCAGGCTTCCTGCTGTTCGGCCGTACGGGAGGTTAGCGTTAAACGGGAAACCGAGCTGATACTGGCCAGCGCCTCGCCGCGAAACCCGAGGCTGATGATCGCTTCCAGGTCGTCCAGAGAGGCGATTTTACTGGTCGCGTGACGCGCCAGCGCCAGCGCCAGCTCCTCTTTTTTGATACCGCACCCGTTGTCCCGAATGCGAATCAGCTTTGCGCCACCACGTTCGATATCAATATCGATGCGGGTAGCTCCCGCATCAAGACTGTTTTCGACCAGCTCCTTCACCACCGACGCAGGGCGCTCCACCACCTCACCGGCGGCGATTTGGTTCGCAAGCTGCGGCGGTAGAACCTGAATCGGCATGAATTCTCCTTAGTTGGTCGCAGTCATCTCACCCGGCAGCACGGCGCTGGCCGTCTGGGCTGCACCGCCCTGCGGCGCAGACTGCAGCGGATGAGCCTCAAAATATTTACGCAGACCGTTATAAATCGCTTCGGCAATTTGCTGCTGATAGCTGTCGCTGCCCAGCAAACGCTCTTCGCTGTTATTACTGATAAAGCCCGTTTCCACGAGGATCGATGGAATGTCCGGCGAACGCAGAACCCCAAGGCTCGCATGCTCCGGACGGCGTTTATGCAATGCCCCGATGCCTTGCAGCTGATTCAGTACGTTGGTGGCGACATCATACCCGACGCGCTGAGAATGACCGAACTGTAAATCGAGCACCGCCTGGCTGAGATACGGGTCAGACTGGCTGTTGGCCAGCACATCGCCCGCACCACCCAACAGTTCGGACTGCTTCTCATGCTCTTCAAGCCAGTTAGCCATTTCACTGTTCGCCCGACGGTTTGACAGCACCCACACCGATGCCCCCGTGGCGTTACGGTTTGGTGCGGCATCCGCATGAATGGAGACCAGGAAGTTAGCATTTTGCTTACGCGCCACGTCTGAGCGTCCCATCACGGAGATAAAGTAATCGCCGTCACGGGTCAATACGCCTTTAAACATCGGGTCATCGTTCAACAGCGTCCGTAGCTTACGGGCAATGGCGATGGTCACGTTTTTCTCACGCGTACCACCTGGACCAATTGCACCCGGATCCTGCCCGCCATGACCGGCATCAATGGCGATAATCACTTTATCACTGCTGACCACCCGACGCGCGCTGGCCGCCGGGCGCGTCACGGTATTACTGCTGGTGACGCCGGTGATGCGATCGTTGTCGGTTTTAAACGGATTACGCGCAGGTTCAGACGGGCGCGGGGTATAAACCGGCTCTTCCACCCGTTTCGCCACAACCGGCGGCGGTGGCGGTGGCGGAGGCGCATCGGCATTGATGGTAAAGACCACCGTATAATTCGCGCCGTTTTGCTGCTTCACCGCCCGCGTTTTACCCTTTTCGGTCAGATCGACCACCAGGCGCAATGACTGACTGTCTTTTGGCGTGCCGGAACGAATACTTTTGACCAGGTTGTTACCGCTGAACTGCAAGGGCAACCCCTGGATCACACCCGTCTGTTTGATATCCAGCGCCACGCTGCGGCTGTCTGGTTGAGAAAAAGCATATTCAGGGTCGCCCATAAAACTGAACGTGATCCGGGCCTGACTCTCCCCGTTCGACACCTGAATATCCGAGAGGCTTGCCGCACCAGCCTGCGCGCACAGCAGCACTGTGGCAGCCAATAACCAACCTTTAACGCGATTTATCATCCCGTCATCCCTACGCTCAACCGGCTAAACGCGCCAGTAAGGAACTGCCTGATGAGGAAACAGCACTGATGCGCGCCTCACGCCCTTGTGCCTGGTAATCTAAGTGAATTTCGACATCCGGGTCAGGCAACACACCCGCACCTTGTTGCGGCCACTCCACCAGGCAGATGGCATCATTGGCAAAATAATCACGGATCCCCATAAATTCCAGCTCCTCAGGATCCGCAAGTCGGTATAAATCGAAGTGATACACCATGAGATTTTCAAGAGTGTACGGTTCTACCAGCGTGTAGGTTGGGCTTTTCACATTCCCGTTATGGCCTAACGCCTGCAAAAAACCCCGGCTGAAGGTGGTTTTACCCGCACCTAAATCACCATAAAGATAAATGACAGTCGCCCCCTGACAGGCCTGCGCCACGCGCTTGCCGAGTTCTAAAGTGGCTTGTTCATCAGGTAAAGGAATCGCTCGATTAGTCATCTTCTACGTCAATCACATCCGGGTTAACAACACGCCGCAGCGTGCAAAAAAGATCGGTGGCCAGCATACCGCGTGTGCCATACCGTGCAGCCAGGCTGTCAGCCGCCGCACCGTGAGCCACGCAGCCGGCACAGGCTGCATCATAAAGGGGAAGTTTCTGCCCGAGCAATGCGCCGATGATGCCTGAAAGCACATCGCCCATTCCGCCACTCGCCATGCCCGCATTTCCGGCATCAATAATGCCCAGTGCCTCATCGCTTGCGATGACGGTTCCCGCCCCTTTGAGAACGGCAACACCTCCGTAACGTTTTACCAGACGGCGAGCAGAAAGTAAGCGATCGCTTTCAATTTCTGCCACGCTGCAGTTAAGCAGCCGCGCGGCTTCGCCGGGGTGTGGCGTCAGGATGCGATTGTGACGCTTATCCGGGTTGATTGCCAGAAGGTTCAGCGCATCGGCATCCCAGAGCATCGGTTTACGAAAATTCTCGACCTTTTGCAGCGCCTGCTTACCCCAGGCCTGTTGCCCGAGTCCCGGGCCAATCACCACCACATCCGCCCACTCAAGACTCTCTTCAAGGGTCTGCGGCGTAAGCTCATGCACCATCAGTTCCGGTCGGGCCGTAATAATGGGCGGGATATTTTCACTGCGCGTCAGCACCCGGACCAGCCCCGCGCCGCTGCGCAACGCAGCTTCCCCCGTCATCCGGATTGCGCCAGCCGTACCGTGATCGCCGCCAATGATGACCAGCCTGCCGTGGTCGCCTTTGTGCGACGTTGGCCGACGCGGCGGCAACCAGTGGCTAAGTTGAGTCGCATCAAAGCGGGAAAGGTGTGTCTCCTGTCCGGCAAGCCAGCTCTCCAGCCCCAGGGCGTTATGGTGCAACGAGCCCACCACATCCCTCGCTTTCCCGGTGAGTAACCCGGGCTTCAGGGCAATAAACGTGACGGTATGCGCGGCCTGGATCACCGCTCCTGGCGTCGCACCGGTTTCCGCCATCAGACCAGAGGGAATATCCAGTGCCACCACCGGCGCGGTATGGGCATTGGCGCGCGCAATCAGAGCGGCTACGTTATCACGGGGCGCACTACGTAACCCGGTGCCCAGCAGACCATCAACAATCAGATCAACATCCTCTGGCCAGACGATATCGGATGCATGAATCACTCCGCCTGCATTCAGCCAGGCTTCCCGCGCGGCGCTGGCTTCTTCCGGCAGCGGCTTATCGCTCTCCAGCGCCAGTAACGTAACGCGGAGACCTGCCGCGACCGCCAGCCGGGCGACAACGTAACCATCGCCGCCGTTATTGCCGTGTCCGCATAAAATGAGCCAGTGGCCGGATTGCGGATACGCACTGCGGGCAATGTTGAATGCCGCCTCACCCGCCCGTTGCATGAGCTCATAAAGGGTAATGCCAAGACTGTCTGCAGCCTCTTTTTCGGCGCGTCTGAGGTCATCCGCATGCCAGATGGAATGTGGTATACTTGCGGGGTTTTTCTTCACAGTATGGTCCGTCATGTCACAGCCCCTCGATCTCAATCAGTTAGCGCAAAAAATAAAACAGTGGGGTGCTGAACTGGGCTTCCAGAAGGTGGGGATCACCGACACCGATCTCTCCGCCAGCGAGCCAAAACTGCAGGCCTGGCTGGATAAACAATACCACGGCGAAATGGAGTGGATGGCGCGTCATGGCATGATGCGGGCCCGTCCACACGAGCTGTTGCCGGGTACGTTACGCGTTATCAGCGTACGCATGAATTATCTTCCCGCCAACGCGGCTTTTGCGCGTACGTTAAAAAATCCCTCTCTCGGTTACGTTAGCCGGTATGCCCTGGGGCGTGATTACCATAAGCTTCTGCGTAACCGACTAAAAAAACTCGGCGAAACTATTCAGCAGCACTGTGTTTCGCTGAATTTTAGACCGTTTGTCGACTCCGCGCCTGTTCTTGAGCGCCCTATCGCTGAAAAAGCCGGGCTTGGCTGGACTGGTAAGCACTCACTTATTCTGAGCCGCGACGCCGGATCGTTCTTTTTCCTTGGTGAACTGCTGATTGATTTACCACTGCCGGTAGACGGCCCGGTAGAAGAAGGTTGTGGGCGCTGCGTGGCCTGTATGACTATCTGCCCGACGGGCGCTATCGTTGAGCCCTATACGGTGGATGCCCGACGCTGCATCTCTTACCTCACCATCGAACTGGAAGGGGCGATCCCTGAAGAATTCCGACCACTTATTGGCAATCGCATCTACGGCTGCGACGACTGCCAGTTAATTTGCCCGTGGAACCGTTATTCGCAGCTCACAGACGAAGAGGATTTTAGCCCGCGTAAGGCGCTGCATGCGCCACAGCTCATTGAACTGTTCGCCTGGAGTGAAGCCTGGTTCCTGAAAGTGACGGAAGGTTCGGCCATTCGCCGTATTGGCCATCTGCGCTGGCTGCGTAATGTCGCCGTTGCGCTGGGGAATGCCCCGTGGGATGAAGCGAATATCCGGGCGCTTGAGAGCCGTAGAGGTGAGCACCCACTTCTCGATGAACACATAGAGTGGGCGATTGCGCAGCAAATCGAGAAGCGAAATGCCTGCGTGGTTGAGGTGCAACCACCGCAAAAACAACGCCTGGTGAGGGTGATAGAAAAAGGGCTTCCGCGGGATGCGTGAACTATTCACAGCCTGTGAATAAAATTACAAACTCAAGCAGCATCAGGGCTGGAGATGAGGTCAAGTGATCTCAATAACATTTTGAAATCAAATTTTCTCAAGCATATACAGCAAGTTACAGAGATACTATTCACCCTGCTAACTTTTAACACGGTTTCGGTCATACCCAAAATCTGTGGATAACTCTGTTTACAAGAGTATTTCGGAAGTAATAGAAAACGTCCCCAACGCATTTTATCGCTGTGGATATTTTTGATATCAAGAAGAATTTGGAGCGGGAAACGAGACTCGAACTCGCGACCCCGACCTTGGCAAGGTCGTGCTCTACCAACTGAGCTATTCCCGCTTGGGTGTTCTGAAGCTGGCGTATCTTGCGATACTTTCAAATTTTGGAGCGGGAAACGAGACTCGAACTCGCGACCCCGACCTTGGCAAGGTCGTGCTCTACCAACTGAGCTATTCCCGCAAATTTGTACTGCTTTTGTTGCTGTCGTAACGCGTATTTCTCTGTCGTTACGGGAGGCGCATTATACGAGAAATCCTTTTAGCTGCAACCCCCCTCAACGCGATTTTTTCGAAAATCAGTTCAAGTGCTTATTTAATCGGCAAGCTGAACAATTTAACGACAAAAACCCGGCCACGCAAGGCGCCAGGTCTCAAAATCACAGCTTAATAAAGTTTTCGCGATAGTACGCCAGCTCCGCGACGGACTCACGGATATCGTCCATCGCCTGATGCGTACCCTGCTTTTTAAAGCCATCGAGGATTTCGGGTTTCCAGCGGCGCGCCAGCTCTTTAAGGGTGCTCACGTCCAGATAACGGTAGTGGAAGTAAGACTCCAGCTCCGGCATGTACTTAAACAGGAAACGACGATCCTGGCCAATGCTATTACCGCAGATAGGGGATTTGCCCGCCGGGACCCACTGTTTCAGAAACTCAAGCGTCGCCAGCTCCGCCTCGCGGTCGCCCATCGTGCTCGCTTTCACCCGTTCAACCAGCCCGCTGCCGGTGTGGGTACGCACGTTCCACTCATCCATCAACGCCAGCTGATCGTCGGACTGGTGCACCGCAATGGTTGGCCCTTCCGCCAGAATATTCAGGTTTGCATCGGTAACCAGCGTGGCAATCTCAATAATGCGATCGCGCTCGGGATCCAGCCCGGTCATTTCAAGATCGATCCAAATCAGGTTGTTTTCATCCGCGCTCATGTTATTTTCCACCCTTCTCGCATAACCGGCTGTAGCAGGTTAACTAGTATTAATTAGAGTGTATCATAGAGGTTTTGCCCCTTACGGGCGACCAGGAGCCAGCGCGATTGAGTAAAAATAAACTCTCCAAAGGGCAGCAGCGCCGCGTGAATGCCAATCACCAGCGCCGTCTTAAAACCACTTCGGAGAAGGTCGATTACGACGACAACCTGTTTGGTGAGCCGACGGAAGGCGTCGTCATCAGCCGTTTCGGTATGCATGCCGACGTGGAATCCGCCGACGGTGAGATCCACCGTTGCAATATTCGACGGACTATCCGTTCGCTGGTTACCGGCGATCGCGTTGTCTGGCGTCCAGGTAAAGAGGCGGCGGAAGGCGTAACGGTCAAAGGTATCGTTGAAGCGGTTCACGAGCGCACGTCGGTACTTACCCGTCCCGATTTCTACGACGGGGTAAAACCCATTGCCGCCAATATCAACCAGATCGTCATCGTCTCGGCGATTTTGCCCGAGCTGTCGCTCAATATTATCGACCGCTACCTTGTTGCCTGCGAAACGTTACAGGTTGAGCCAATCATTGTTCTGAACAAGATCGATCTGCTGGATGATGAAGGTATGGACTTCGTGAATGAGCAGATGGATATCTACCGCAAGATCGGTTATCGCGTGCTGATGGTCTCCAGCTACACCAAAGATGGCCTGAAACCCTTGGAAGAAGCGCTGACCGGGCGCATCAGTATCTTTGCGGGTCAGTCCGGCGTGGGGAAATCCAGCCTGCTGAATAATCTTCTCGGTCTCCAGCAAGAAATTCTGACTAACGATGTCTCTGATGTCTCGGGCCTGGGCCAGCACACCACTACCGCTTCTCGTCTCTACCACTTCCCGCATGGCGGCGATGTGATTGACTCTCCGGGCGTGCGCGAATTCGGTTTGTGGCACCTTGAGCCGGAACAAATCTTCAACGGATTTGTCGAATTCCATGATTATTTAGGGGCTTGTAAATACCGGGACTGTAAACACGATAACGACCCGGGCTGTGCCATCCGCGAAGCGGTCGAGAAAGGTGAGATTGCGGAGACCCGCTTTGATAACTACCACCGCATTCTTGAGAGCATGGATCAGGTAAAAACGCGTAAAAACTTTTCTGATTCTGATAACTGACAACTAAGCTAAGCATCGCTAAAATCGTCCCCTTTTTTCAGGTTCCGGCTGATTACAGCCGGATCAGGAACGACAAAAAATGGCCTGGAGGCTACCTTGTTAAACGCATTTAAACTTTCGCTTCAATACATTCTGCCAAAACTGTGGCTCACTCGCCTGGCGGGCTGGGGCGCGAGCAAACGAGCGGGCTGGCTGACCAAACTGGTCATCGACCTTTTCGTAAAATATTACAAGGTCGACATGAAAGAGGCGCAGAAGCCAGATACCGCCAGCTATCGCACCTTCAACGAATTCTTCGTGCGCCCACTGCGCGACGAAGTCCGCCCGGTTGATACCGATCCTAACGTGCTGGTCATGCCTGCGGATGGCGTGATTAGCCAGCTGGGTAACATCGAAGACGATAAAATCCTGCAGGCAAAAGGCCACAACTACAGCCTGGAAGCGCTGCTGGCGGGTAACTACCTGATGGCGGATCTGTTCCGCAACGGTACTTTCGCCACCACCTATCTCTCTCCGCGTGACTATCACCGCGTGCACATGCCGTGCAACGGGATCCTGCGTGAAATGATCTACGTGCCGGGCGATCTGTTCTCCGTGAACCACCTGACCGCGCAAAACGTTCCCAACCTGTTCGCGCGTAACGAACGCGTCATCTGCCTGTTTGATACTGAGTTTGGCCCAATGGCGCAGATTCTGGTGGGTGCAACGATTGTCGGCAGCATCGAAACGGTCTGGGCTGGAACCATCACCCCGCCACGTGAAGGCGTGATCAAACGCTGGACCTGGCCTGCCGGTGAAGAAGAAGGCGCGGTCGCTCTGCTGAAAGGCCAGGAGATGGGTCGCTTCAAGCTGGGTTCCACGGTTATCAACCTCTTTGCCCCTGGCAAAGTGAAGCTGGCTGAACAGCTCCAGAGCCTGTCAGTCACCAAACTCGGCCAGCCGCTGGCGGTCTCGACTGAACCTTTTGTGACGCCGGACGCAGAGCCTGCACCGCTCCCGGAAGAAGAGATCAAGGCCGAACTTGACGCCAGCCCGCTGGTTGACGACAAAAAAGACGAAGGCTAACAACAGAAGGAACGCTGACGTGCGCCCGATTATCGTACTACTGATGGCCTGGTGCCTCAGCATGGGGGCGTACGCAGCGACAGCCCCCGACGCAAAACAGATAACCCAGGAACTGGAGCAGGCGAAAGCGGCAAAACCCGCTCAGCCAGAGACCGTGGAGTCGCTCCAGTCTGCACTGAATGCGCTTGAGGAGCGGAAAGGCTCCCTTGAGCGCGCTCAGCAATATCAGCAGGTTATCGACAACTTCCCCAAACTCTCGCAAACGCTACGCAATCAGTTGAGCAATCTGCGCGATGAACCGCGCGATGTGCCTGCTGGCATGACCTCTGACGCGTTGAATCAGGAGATCCTGCAGGTTAGCAGTCAGCTTCTGGAAAAGAGTCGTCTGGCACAGCAGGAGCAGGAACGCGCACGTGAAATCGCCGACTCGCTGAGCCAGCTTCCGCAACAGCAAACCGATGCCCGCCGTCAGCTCAACGAGGTTGAGCGCCGTATCGGTACCCAAACGGGTAACACACCGCAGAACCAGGCGCAAAATCTGTCGCTTCAGGCTCAATCAGCCAGACTTAAAGCACTGGTCGATGAACTGGAGCTGGCGCAGCTCTCGGCAAACAACCGCCAGGAGCTGTCGCGGATGCGCTCCGAACTGGCGCAAAAGCAGAGCGAACAGCTCGATGCTTACCTGCAGGCTTTACGTAATCAACTTAACAGCCAGCGCCAGCGTGAAGCTGAGCGCGCGCTGGAAAGCACCGAGCTGCTGGCAGAAAACAGCGATAACCTGCCAGCGGGCATCGTTGACCAGTTTAAGGTTAACCGTGAGCTCTCTGCTGCACTGAATCAGCAGGCGCAGCGTATGGATCTGGTGGCGTCCCAGCAACGTCAGGCCACCAATCAAACCCTTCAGGTTCGCCAGGCGCTCAACACCCTGCGTGAACAGTCTCAGTGGCTGGGCTCGTCCAACCTGCTGGGAGAGGCATTACGCGCCCAGGTTTCACGCCTGCCGGAGATGCCAAAACCGCAGCAGCTGGATACCGAGATGGCGCAACTGCGTGTTCAACGCCTGCACTATGAAGACCTTCTCAATAAACAGCCGCAAATCCGCCAGATCCGTCAGGCCGATGGGCAGCCTCTCACCAGCGAGCAAAATCGTATTCTGGAAGCCCAGTTGCGGACCCAGCGCGAGCTGCTGAACTCCCTGTTACAGGGCGGGGATACGCTGATTCTGGAGCTGACCAAGCTGAAGGTCTCCAACAGTCAGCTGGAAGATGCGCTGAAAGAGGTGAACGAGGCAACGCACCGTTATCTCTTCTGGACCTCTGACGTGCGCCCAATGACCTTCTCATGGCCAATCGAGATCGTTCAGGATCTGCGCCGTTTGATCTCGCTGGATACCTTTAGCCAGCTTGGAAAAGCCAGCGTGATGATGCTCACCAGCAAAGAGACCATTTTCCCTCTTCTGGGCGCGTTGATTCTGGTGGGCTTTAGCATTTACTCACGCAGACACTTCACCCGCTTCCTGGAACGCTCCAGCGCCCGGGTGGGTAAGGTTACGCAGGATCACTTCTGGCTGACGCTGCGTACCGTGTTCTGGTCAATACTTGTCGCCTCGCCGCTGCCGGTCCTGTGGATGACGCTCGGTTATGGCCTGCGGGAGGCCTGGCCCTACCCGCTCGCGGTCGCCATTGGCGATGGCGTGACCGCTACCGTCCCCCTGCTGTGGGTAGTGATGATTTGCGCCACGTTTGCGCGACCGAATGGTCTGTTCATTGCTCACTTTGGCTGGCCGCGTAACCGCGTGGCGCGCGCCATGCGTTACTACCTGATGAGCATCGGGCTGATTGTGCCGCTGATTATGGCACTGATCATGTTTGATAATCTCAATGACCGGGAGTTTTCGGGCTCGCTGGGCCGTCTCTGCTTTATGTTGATATGCGGTGCGCTGGCCATCGTCACGCTCAGCCTGAAACGGGCTGGTATACCGCTCTATCTGGATAAAACCGGCAGCGGCGACAACATGTTCAACCGCATGCTCTGGAACCTGCTGCTGTGCGCCCCCCTGGTTGCCATGCTGGCAGCAGCGGTGGGTTACCTGGCGACCTCGCAGGCACTGCTGGCGCGACTGGAAACCTCCGTTGCCATCTGGTTCCTGCTGCTGGTGATCTATCACGTCATCCGCCGGGGGATGTTGATCCAGCGACGCCGTCTGGCGTTTGACCGCGCCAAGCACCGTCGGGCAGAGATCCTCGCCCAGCGTGCGCGGGGCGAGGATGAGCCAAACCACGTCAACAGCACCGAAGGCACGATAGATGCGGACGAGGTTGAGCTGGATCTCGACGCAATCAGCACCCAGTCTCTGCGTCTGGTACGCTCCATCCTGATGCTGATTGCGCTGCTGTCGGTGATCTTCCTGTGGTCAGAAATCCACTCCGCGTTTGGTTTCCTGGAGAACATCTCGCTGTGGGATGTGACGTCCACGGTGCAGGGTGTGGAGAGCCTGGAGCCCATAACCTTAGGTGCGGTACTGATTGCCATTCTGGTGTTGATCATCACCACGCAGCTGGTGCGTAATTTCCCGGCACTGCTGGAGCTGGCGCTGTTGCAGCACCTGGATTTAACTCCTGGTACGGGCTATGCCATTACCACCATCACCAAATACCTGATTCTGCTCTTTGGCGGGATGGTTGGATTCTCCATGATTGGTATTGAGTGGTCTAAATTGCAGTGGCTGGTTGCCGCGCTGACGTTTGGTCTGGGCTTTGGCATGCAGGAGATTTTCGCTAACTTTGTGTCCGGCCTGATTATCCTGTTTGAAAAACCGATTCGTATTGGCGATACGGTGACGATCCGCGATCTGACAGGCAGCATCACCAAAATCAACACCCGCGCCACCACGATCAGCGACTGGGATCGCAAAGAGATCATCGTGCCCAACAAGGCGTTTATCACCGAGCAGTTTATCAACTGGTCGCTGTCAGACTCCGTCACGCGTGTGGTACTGACGGTACCGGCGCCCTCGGATGCCAACAGTGAAGAGGTCACACAGATCCTCTACACCGCCGCCGAACGCTGCACGCTGGTCCTTGATAACCCGGCGCCGGAAGTGTTCCTGGTCGATCTCCAGCAGGGTATCCAGATTTTCGAATTGCGTATTTACGCCGCCGAAATGGGGCACCGTATGCCGCTGCGCCATGAGATCCACCAGCTGATTCTGGCTGGCTTCCGTGAGCACGGTATTGATATGCCGTTCCCACCGTTCCAGATGCGTCTGGAAAGCCTGGACGGACTTAAGACAGGAAAAACATTAACCTCTGCGGCGCGTAAACGCCCGGCGGGGAGTTTGTAAGCCAGCCAGTCCCCCCTCTCCCGTGGGAGAGGGGGGACTGCCGTCAGGCTCGATCGACGGTAAAAGCAATCACATCGCCCAGCTGTTCCGCGCCCAGCGCCAGCATCACCAGACGATCCACACCCAACGCCACGCCAGAACAATCCGGCAGACCCGCTTTCAGGGCCGCCAGCAGGTTAGTATCAATAGGTTGCTGCGGCAGACCGCGCGCGGCGCGCTTGCGGTTATCCTGCTCAAAACGCTGCTGCTGTTCGCGGGCGTCGGTCAGTTCGTGGAAACCATTCGCCAGCTCAATGCCCTTGTAATAGACCTCAAAACGCTCCGCCACGCGGTGATCTTCAGTGCTGATCTGCGCCAGAGAAGCCTGGCTTGCCGGGAAGTGGTAGACGAAAGTCGGACGATCTTTGCCAATCTGCGGTTCAACCCCAAAGGTGAAGAGCAGTTGCAGCAGCGTGTCGCGATCTTCTTCAGTATCCGCCACGTTGCTCAGATCCAGTTTTGCCGCGACTTCGCGCAGCTGGGTTTTATCCGCTGACAGTGGATCAATTTCCAGATAACGCTGGAAAGCCTGCTGATAAGAGAGCGTTTCCGCTTCTGAGCAGTCGAGAACCTGCTGCAGCAGATCGTCCACCTCGTTCATCAGGCGGTACATATCGTAATGCGGACGGTACCACTCCAGCATGGTGAATTCCGGATTATGGTGACGCCCCATCTCTTCATTACGGAAGCTGCGGCACAACTGATACACCGGGCCACACCCTGCCGCCAGCAGGCGTTTCATGTGGTATTCCGGGCTGGTCATCAGCCAGAGGTTCATGCCCTGTGAATGGCCGGGGCCAACAAAACGGGTTTCAAACGGCACCAGATGAATATCCGTTACCGTAGCCTGACTCATGCACGGCGTTTCCACCTCAAGGACTCCGCGGTCGGCAAAGAAGCGGCGGATCTCCGCCATAATTGCAGCGCGTTTCAGCAGATTGGGGATGGATGCGCTCGGCTGCCAGGTGGCCGTTTCGCTCATGGGTAATTCTCCGATTTCAGACAAGGGCACGAAGTCTACTCGTTAGCACGGACAGAGACAAATTTTGCGCAATAAAAATCGCATTTCATTTAGGGCAACTATCACGTGACGGAATTCATCATTCACGATGATAAATCACCGCACAGAACAGCAAAAAAATCGAACACGTCAAATTTCCCTGCCGTTCGCGCGGTTATACTTCTTTACCCATAAAGGAGCAGTGGAAACGCTTTCGCAATCGTCCTTGCGGACAGGTGGGCTACCTTTAGTTTATCGCGTTGCGAAATAACAAAAATCTGGAGGAATGTCGTGCAAACTTTTCAAGCCGATCTTGCCGTAATAGGCGCTGGCGGAGCGGGATTACGTGCTGCAATTGCTGCAGCACAGGCTAATCCCAACGCTAAAATCGCACTGATTTCAAAAGTCTATCCGATGCGCAGCCACACGGTTGCCGCAGAAGGAGGATCCGCCGCCGTTGCGCAGGATCATGACAGCTTCGAATACCATTTCCACGACACGGTTGCAGGGGGCGACTGGCTTTGCGAACAGGATGTCGTTGACTACTTTGTACATCACTGTCCAACGGAGATGACCCAGCTTGAACAGTGGGGCTGCCCGTGGAGCCGCCGTCCGGACGGCAGCGTCAACGTTCGTCGCTTCGGCGGAATGAAAATTGAACGCACCTGGTTTGCCGCTGATAAGACCGGCTTCCACATGCTGCACACCCTGTTCCAGACCTCCCTTCAGTTCCCACAAATCCAGCGTTTTGACGAACATTTTGTCCTCGATATTCTGGTCGATGACGGTCACGCGCGCGGTCTGGTGGCGATGAACATGATGGAAGGCACGCTCGTGCAGATCCGCGCTAACGCGGTAGTGATGGCAACGGGCGGCGCGGGCCGGGTTTACCGCTACAACACCAACGGTGGTATCGTCACCGGTGACGGTATGGGCATGGCGCTCAGCCACGGCGTGCCGCTGCGCGATATGGAATTTGTCCAGTATCACCCTACCGGCCTGCCGGGTTCCGGCATTCTGATGACGGAAGGTTGCCGTGGCGAAGGCGGTATTCTGGTCAACAAGAATGGCTACCGTTATCTGCAGGATTACGGCATGGGCCCGGAAACGCCGCTCGGTGAGCCGAAAAACAAATACATGGAGCTCGGCCCGCGCGACAAGGTGTCTCAGGCCTTCTGGCATGAGTGGCGCAAAGGCAACACGATCTCCACGCCGCGTGGCGATGTGGTCTACCTCGATCTGCGTCACCTCGGCGAGAAGAAACTGCTGGAACGTCTGCCG
Source organism: Enterobacter cloacae subsp. cloacae ATCC 13047 (assembly GCF_000025565.1). Classification (NCBI taxonomy): domain Bacteria; kingdom Pseudomonadati; phylum Pseudomonadota; class Gammaproteobacteria; order Enterobacterales; family Enterobacteriaceae; genus Enterobacter; species Enterobacter cloacae. The sequence continues at coordinate 546,686 of NC_014121.1, read as the reverse complement.
TTCATCTGCGAGCTGGCAAAAGCCTACGTGGGTGTCGACCCGGTGAAAGAGCCGATTCCGGTACGCCCAACAGCGCACTACACCATGGGTGGGATCGAAACCGACCAGCAGTGTGAAACGCGCATCAAAGGGTTGTTCGCCGTCGGCGAATGCTCCTCTGTCGGCCTGCACGGTGCCAACCGTCTCGGGTCAAACTCGCTGGCGGAGCTGGTTGTCTTTGGCCGCATGGCGGGCGAACGCGCGATGGAGCGTGCCGCAACGGCGGGCGAAGCCAACGGCGCAGCACTGGACGCGCAGGTCGCTGACGTTGAGAAACGGCTGAAGGATCTGGTCAACCAGGAAGGCAACGAAAACTGGTCGAAAATCCGCGACGAAATGGGCATGTCGATGGAAGAGGGCTGCGGTATCTACCGTACACCAGAGCTGATGCAGAAAACTGTCGATAAGCTGGCGGAACTGCAGGAGCGTTTCAAACGCGTGCGCATCACCGACACCTCCAGCGTGTTCAACACCGACCTGCTTTATACCATCGAGCTCGGTCACGGCCTGAACGTCGCGGAATGTATGGCGCACTCTGCGCTGGCACGCAAAGAGTCACGCGGGGCACATCAGCGTCTTGATGAGGGCTGCACCGAGCGTGACGACGTCAATTTCCTGAAACACACCCTCGCCTGGCGCGACGCGGATGGCACCACTCGTCTGGACTACAGCGACGTGAAGATCACAACGCTGCCACCGGCTAAACGCGTTTACGGCGCAGAAGCAGAAGCCGCCGAGAAGAAGGAGAAGGCGAATGGCTGAGATGCAAACACTGAAAGTTGAAGTGGTGCGCTACAACCCGGAAGTGGACACCGCGCCACACAGCGCTTTCTATGAAGTGCCTTATGACGAGCAAACCTCTCTGCTGGATGCGCTCGGCTATATCAAGGATAACCTGGCACCGGACCTGAGCTATCGCTGGTCCTGCCGCATGGCCATCTGCGGCTCCTGCGGCATGATGGTGAACAAAGTACCGAAACTGGCCTGTAAAACCTTCCTGCGTGATTACACCAAAGGCATCAAGGTTGAAGCGCTGGGCAACTTCCCGATTGAGCGCGATCTGGTGGTCGATATGACCCACTTTATCGAAAGCCTGGAAGCCATTAAGCCGTACATCATTGGCAACCCGCGCACGCCGGATCAGGGACCGAATACCCAGACACCCGCCCAGATGGCGAAATATCATCAGTTCTCCGGGTGCATCAACTGCGGTCTTTGCTACGCCGCGTGTCCACAGTTTGGCCTGAACCCTGAGTTCATCGGCCCGGCGGCGATCACGCTGGCGCACCGCTACAACGAGGATAGCCGCGACCACGGTAAAAAAGAACGTATGCCGCAGCTTAACAGCCAGAACGGCGTCTGGAGCTGTACTTTTGTGGGCTACTGCTCCGAAGTCTGTCCGAAGCACGTCGACCCGGCCGCCGCTATTCAGCAGGGTAAAGTGGAAAGCTCGAAAGACTTTCTTATCGCCACCCTGAAACCACGCTAAGGAGTGCATGATGACGACTAAACGCAAAGCCTACGTGCGGCCGATGCCGTCCACCTGGTGGAAGAAACTGCCGTTTTATCGCTTCTATATGCTGCGTGAAGGCACTGCGGTGCCTGCGGTCTGGTTCAGCCTTGAACTGATGTATGGCGTCTTTGCCCTCAAACATGGTCCTGAAACCTGGGCCAGTTTTGTCGGGTTCCTGCAAAACCCGATCATCGTGATCCTGAACCTGATTGTGCTCGCAGCCGCCCTGCTTCATACCAAAACCTGGTTTGAACTGGCGCCAAAAGCGGCGAATATTATCGTAAAAGGCGAAAAAATGGGGCCAGAGCCGGTCATTAAAGGGCTTTGGGCAGTGACGGCAGTGGTCTCTGTGGTCATTCTGTTTGTCGCACTGTTCTGGTAAGGAGACTATTGTGATCAATCCAAATCCAAAACGTTCAGACGAGCCGGTCTTCTGGGGCCTCTTTGGCGCAGGCGGCATGTGGAGTGCCATCATTGCACCTGTCATTATCCTGCTGGTCGGCATTATGCTGCCGCTGGGGCTGTTCCCCGGTGATGCGCTGAGCTATGAGCGCGTCCTGGCATTTGCAGGTAGCTTTATTGGCCGGGTATTCATCTTCCTGATGATTGTCCTGCCGCTGTGGTGCGGCCTGCACCGTATCCATCATGCGATGCATGATCTGAAGATCCACGTACCGAGCGGTAAATGGGTGTTCTACGGTCTGGCAACCATCCTGACCGTGGTCACACTGATTGCCGTAGTCACTATCTGACACACCAGGCCCGCCCTCCGGCGGGCCTGTTATTTCTGCATCTTCCCCACCAGCCACTGAGCAAATTCACGCATTGCCGGGGTTTGGGCGCGTGACTGCAGCCGCGTTAGCCAGTAACTGCCAAGATCAATCTGCGTCGTAAACGGCTGCACAATGCGCTCGCTGTTCAGCAGATGGGTAAACATATCGACAGGGGCGATAGCAATGCCTGTGCCTGTCTGTGCGGCCTCCAGCATAGTGACCGACGAATCAAACACCATAACCCGATGCGTGGGTGAAGGCGGGTTTTCTCCGGCGGCCTGCATCCAGGCTGTCCACTCATCGCGCCGGTAAGAGCGCAGCAGGGTAAACTTCAGGATATCGGCAGGGGTGTGCAGCGCGGCTGCAATGTCCGGCGTGCAAAGTGGTGCCAGCGGCGCTGAACAGAGGAACGTCGCCTCCGTGCCGTGCCACGCTCCCCCACCGTAGCGAATGGTGTAATCAAGCCCCTCAGCTGCCGGATCGACGCGATTGTTGTGCGTGGAAAGCTGAAGATCGATATGCGGATAACTGCGACGGAAATCATCCAGCTGTGAGAATAACACCCCAGTGGCAAAGGTCCCCACCACGCCAATTTTCAGCTTCTCCTGCGCCCGATGGTTAGCAAAGCGATCCAGCATGCCTGCGATACGATCGAAGGAGTCATTCAGCACCGGCAGCAGATTCTCGCCTTCGGTGGTTAACATCAACCCGCGCGAAACGCGGACAAACAGCTGGCAGTTAAGGTGTTGTTCCAGCGCCTTCACGTGCTGGCTAATCGCGGAATGGGTCACATTCAGCTCAATCGCGGCATGAGTAAAACTGAGGTGCCTGGCGGCGGCTTCGAACGCCCGAAGCGAATTAAGAGGGAGATAGCTGCGTGTCATGGTCCCTTCCGTTAGAAAAATTAACAGCTAATGCTAAATTTAACCGTTTGTCAGCCTCAGTCAAATCACCCAGACTACGAACGTCTGACGGGCCCGGACATCCCCTTGACTCGCTATTACGGAAGATAACTGATGATGAAAAAATCCCTAAGCTGCGCCCTGCTGCTCAGCGTTGCCTGCTCTGCTTTTGCCGCGCCGATGTCAGAAAAACAGCTGGCTGACGTCGTGGAACGTACCGTTACGCCCCTGATGAAGGCGCAGGCCATACCCGGAATGGCCGTGGCCGTCATTTATCAGGGCCAGCCACACTATTTTACTTTCGGTAAAGCAGACGTCGCGGCGAATAAGCCCGTCACGCCGCAAACCTTATTTGAACTGGGCTCCGTCAGTAAAACCTTCACTGGCGTGCTGGGTGGCGATGCCATTGCCCGCAAAGAGATTTCGCTGGCCGACCCGGTCACGAAATATTGGCCTGAATTGACGGGCAAGCAGTGGCAAGGCATTCGCCTGCTCGACCTGGCAACCTATACGGCAGGCGGATTGCCGTTGCAGGTACCGGATGATGTTACCGATAACGCCTCTCTGCTGCGTTTCTACCAGTCCTGGCAGCCAAAGTGGGCCCCGGGTACCACGCGTCTGTACGCCAACACCAGCATCGGCCTGTTTGGCTCACTGGCCGTTAAACCGTCCGGCATGCGCTTCGAGCAGGCCATGGCGGAGCGGGTCTTTAAGCCCCTGAAACTCAACCATACGTGGATAAACGTTCCACACGCTGAAGAGCCGCACTACGCATGGGGTTATCGTGAGGGAAAAGCGGTCCACGTTTCGCCTGGTATGCTGGATGCAGAAGCCTATGGTGTGAAATCTAACGTCAAAGATATGGCGAGCTGGGTGATGGCCAATATGGCACCTGAGACACTCCCGCAGTCCACTCTGCAGCAGGGTATTGCGCTGGCGCAGTCTCGCTACTGGCGCGTGGGTGCCATGTATCAAGGGTTAGGCTGGGAGATGCTCAACTGGCCGGTCGATGCCAAAACCGTGGTGGATGGCAGCGACAATAAGGTCGCACTGGCGCCGTTGCCGGTCGCAGAAGTGAATCCTCCGGCTCCGCCAGTAAAAGCCTCCTGGGTGCATAAAACGGGCTCTACGGGTGGGTTTGGCAGCTACGTGGCGTTTATTCCTGAAAAGCAGATCGGTATTGTGATGCTCGCAAATAAAAGCTATCCGAACCCGGTACGGGTGGAAACGGCTTACCGTATCCTCGACGCGCTACAGTAAACCTTTGCCGGGTGGCGGCTTCGCCTTACCCGGCCTACAAAATTTACGCGTTGTATAGGCCGGGTAAGCGCAGCGCCACCCGGCGAAACACGCTGCACAATCTTCCGCAATTTCCCTGCTGTCATCTACACTTAACAAAAAACAGTAAGGAAACTCCTATGCGCATTCTGCCTGTTATCGCCGCGGTGACAGCCGCGTTTTTAGTGGTTGCCTGCAGTTCCCCTACCCCTCCCTCCGGCGTCACTGTTGTAAGTAATTTCGACGCTCAACGTTTCCTCGGAACCTGGTATGAAATCGCCCGGCTCGACCATCGGTTTGAGCGGGGGTTAGAGAAAGTCACAGCACATTACAGTTCGATGGACGACGGGGGTATTCAGGTAATCAACCGTGGATACAATCCGGATCGGCAGATGTGGCAACAGTCGACGGGAAAAGCGTACTTTACCGGCGACCCGCGCCGGGCCGCGCTAAAAGTCTCGTTCTTTGGCCCGTTCTATGGCGGGTACAATGTCATCGCCCTCGACAGAGAGTACCGCCATGCGCTGGTCTGCGGGCCGGATCGCGACTATTTATGGATACTCTCCCGCACGCCGACCATTTCGTCAGAGATGAAACAGCAGATGCTGGACGTTGCGACCCGGCAAGGGTTTGATGTGTCAAAACTCATCTGGGTAGAACAACCGCATTAGTGGGCGCTGAGTTTCAGCCCAATAATACCGCACACAATCAACGCGAGGCTGGCGATACGCGCCAGACTCGCCGACTCTCCCAGCAGCAAAATCCCGGTAATCGCCGCGCCCACTGCACCAATGCCCGTCCAGACAGCATAGGCCGTCCCCACCGGCAAAGAGCGCATCGCCCAGGAGAGCAGCACAATACTCACAATCATGGCGGTAACGGTAATCACGCTGGGTGTCAGGCGGGTAAATCCGTGGGTGTACTTCAGACCAATTGCCCAAACCACTTCGAGCAGACCGGCGATAACAAGAATAATCCAGGACATTTCAGGCTCCTTAACTTAACTGCAAGTTGGGGCCGTCCCCGGTGAACGAAACGCTTACGGGTCGTCCCGTAAGGCATAGATTAGGTCACTTATTTTGGTTAACGAACGATTTTTTTTCAATCCCTTTGTGCTGAACCTGTTAAGGCAAGAAATAGCCTCAGTATGGCGCGTAGTTCAGGCATTTATCACTCATCCGACTTCTCTATCATGATGTGCTTTCTGATGGCAGGAAGCCAAACCACTAGCCGACTGCGAATCTATTATGTTCAAAATTCTTTTGATTGACCGATGTCACTTCACCCGCGCGGGGTTTGAAGCATGGCTCAATCATTCCGGTTTGTTTCCCGGGCACTTCGTCGTGACCGGGCTGAATAATCTCATCCTCGCCAGAGAGCATATTCTGCAGTGGGATCCATCGGTGGTTATCGCCGATCTGCACGGCTTTATGCAGGACATTCATCATTTCCAGCAGCTTTCTTCCCTGCTGAACGCCAGTGAAAAAGTGCCTTTCATTTTGCTGCAGTCGGGGGAAGATAAAGAGATGGCAGGCTTTCTGTCCCAATTTCCGATATGGGCTTCGCTTACCAAAAATGCCGGACTGGAGACGCTGGCGACGGTCATCAACGACGCCCTGACGACTCGCGCAAGCGTTGAGATCCCTGCGGTCGCGGCCCCCCTGCTGACTCGCCAGGAGGAGAAGGTGTTGACGCTGTGGATGGATGGCGCAAGCAATCAGAAGATTGCCACTCACCTGAGGATCAATGGAAAAACGGTCTATACCTATAAGCGAAATATCCGCATGAAATTGCATATGGATACGCGCTTTTCCCCGTTTTTATCTCTGCAGGAATCAGAAAACTGACGGTACGAAACCCGTCCGGGCCCGTACCGTTTTTAAATTACTGCTGAGCTTTTGTTGCCGCGCCGGAGATTGCACTACCGCCTTCAGAAATGTCCTGACCAACGCCGCGCGTGGTATTACAGGCCGTTAATACTGAAGAAAGTACCAGAACTGAAAAGATCGCTGCAATTGTCTTCTTAACCATAATATCTTCCTTTTATAGCCAGAGTTGTTTTGTGTATAGCAACTTAAGAATAGACAAGATCCCGCCAGTTGACGGAAAAGGAAGCATTTTTAGGAAAATTAGACGGGATTAGCTGGCGGCGTGAGAAATGATATGGCCGAGATCCTGGATATCCTCCCCCATTCCACGTGTGGTATTACAGCCGGAAAGCAACGCGCTGGACAGCGCTAACAGAAGCAGAATTTTAACGGTGCGTTTCATCATCCCTGCCTGCAAAAATCAGGCGCAGCAACGCTGCGCCTTAACACTTACTTCACGCGAGATACGTATTCGCCGGAGCGGGTATCCACTTTGATCACTTCGCCAGTCTGTACGAACAGTGGCACTTTAACCACGGCACCGGTAGACAGTTTCGCTGGCTTACCACCTGTACCGGCGGTGTCACCTTTCAGACCTGGGTCAGTTTCAACGATTTCCAGTTCAACGAAGTTCGGTGGGGTAACCGCGATAGGCTGGCCGTTCCACAGGGTCACGATGCACTCAGCCTGATCCAGCAGCCATTTGTCGCTATCGCCAATGGCTTTAGCGTCAGCAGACAACTGTTCGAACGTTTCGTTGTTCATGAAGTGCCAGAACTCACCGTCGTTGTACAGGTAAGTCAGGTTCATATCGACAACATCAGCGCCTTCAGCGGAGTCAGTAGACTTGAAGGTTTTTTCGACACGGGTACCGGTCAGCAGGCGGCGCAGCTTAACGCGTGCAAATGCCTGGCCTTTACCTGGTTTAACGAATTCGCTGGCTTCAACCGCATACGGTTCGCCGTCCAACATGATTTTAAGACCAGCACGAAAATCGTTGCTATAGTACGTTGCCATAAGGCCCTCTAAATTTGTTAACTGGTAGCTAAGCCACAAAATGGCGCATATTGTAACCCTAAACACCCCGTCCAGAGAAGATTGGTTATCGCAACTTGCCGATGTAATCACCAGTCCTGATGAATTACTGCGTCTTCTTGAGCTCGAACAGCATACCGATTTGCTGGCCGGCCGGGAGGCGAAGCGGCTTTTCGCCCTGCGCGTTCCCCGCGCGTTTGTTGCCCGTATGGAGAAAGGCAATCCTGACGATCCATTATTAAAACAGACGCTTACCGCACAGGAAGAGTTCATCACGGCACCCGGCTATAGCACCGATCCGCTGGAAGAGCAGAACAGCGTGGTACCCGGTTTGCTGCACAAGTATCTGAACCGTGCGCTGCTGCTGGTGAAAGGTGGCTGTGCGGTAAATTGCCGTTATTGCTTCCGTCGACACTTCCCGTATGCCGAAAATCAGGGCAATAAACGCAACTGGCAGGTCGCGCTGGACTATATCGCCGCCCATTCTGAGCTGGATGAGATCATTTTTTCCGGTGGCGATCCGCTGATGGCGAAAGATTATGAGCTGGACTGGCTGCTGACCCAGCTTGAAGCCATTCCGCATATTAAGCGCCTGCGCATACACAGCCGTCTGCCGATTGTTATTCCGGCACGTATCACTGACGGACTGGTCTCACGCCTGGAGCAGTCCCGCCTGCAGGTGCTGCTGGTGAACCATATCAATCACGCCAATGAAATTGATGATGCATTTCGTGCGGCAATGGTGCGTTTACGCAAGGCAGGCGTGACGCTTCTGAACCAGAGCGTGCTGCTGCGCGGCGTAAATGATAATGCCCGCGTGCTGGCGGACCTCAGCAATGCGCTGTTTGATGCGGGAGTGATGCCCTATTACCTGCACGTGCTGGATCGCGTTCAGGGTGCGGCCCATTTCATGGTGACGGATGAAGAAGCCCGGCAGATCGTGCGTGAACTGTTAACGCTGGTGTCAGGTTATATGGTGCCGAAGCTGGCGCGTGAGATTGGCGGTGAACCGAGCAAGACGCCGCTGGATTTGCAGCTAAGACAGAGCTAGTTTCCCCTCAGCCTAACCCTCTCCCGGTGGGAGAGGGAAAAAGGCAATCAGTTCGGGCACTTATAGACCTGGCCATTCATTTGGCTGGCGGTTGGCACGAAGCTGGATAACATTCCCTGCGTCGGGCTGCTTACTCCGTAAATCACGTTGCCACCCATCGCCGCGGCCTGGTTACGCAAGGCATTAGCCGCGCCACGCATAGAGCCGCCCTCTTCGCCGTGCTGACCCGACATCCAGTTGCTTTGCTCACCGGTTGCCGTGCCTAAAAACTGGCACTCGTTACCCGGCTTATCTTCCACAAAGCGAACGCCCTGACCCGCTGCAGTCAGCTCATTGCTGGAGCTACAACCCGCCAGCAGCAATGCTGCTCCTACAATCCCTGCACAGACTTTTACGCGCATGTTATTCCTCGTTTTCAATAAGCTGGACAGTAGTTGTCCGTGTGTAAACCTTATACTAAAAAGATGACCAAAAGAAAAACCTCCGTGCGTTTCTGCGAGATATCAAGCACGAATGGTGCCTTCGCCTCCCCTAAATGAATTCTGATAATCACCCCGCGGATATCGTTTTTTTATGCTTTTTCGTTTTTAGTGACAGGCCACCGGCTTATTTTTTGCGCGTGTGGTGACAGGGAAACATAAAAACAGGAGGCAACATGAGTGAAGTATCCCCGAATCAGGGGAAAGTGACGTGGGTAGGGTATCTCGCTTTCTTTCTAACCATCATTTTCTTTTCTGGCTTTTTCGCCAAAGCCACCGAATGGTGGCGAGTCTTTGATTTCACCGTGCTGAACGGCACATTTGGTCAGGTTAACGGCGAAGGCGCCGCAAGCGTCTCTTTTCGCGGCACAGGCGGTACCGGCGCAAAAGATGGCTTTCTGTTTGCGCTGGAACTTGCACCGTCTGTTATTTTGTCGCTGGGCATCATTTCAGTGACCGAAGGGCTGGGCGGGCTGCGGGCGGCACAGCAATTGATGACGCCCGTTTTGAAACCGTTGCTGGGCATTCCAGGTATTTGTTCTCTGGCGCTTATCGCCAATTTGCAAAACACCGATGCGGCTGCAGGTATGACCAAAGAGCTCGCCGATGAAGGCGTTATCAGCGACAGGGAACGAGCGATTTTCGCCACCTTTCAGACCAGCGGTAGCGCAATTATCACCAATTACTTCTCGTCCGGCGCGGCGCTGTTTACCAGCATCACCGTACCGGTTATCACCCCGCTGGCAGTGATTCTGGTCTTTAAATTTATAGGTGCCAATTTTCTCAGAGCATGGATTGCGCACATGGAAACCCGTCAGATCAAGGAGAGAGAAGATGACCGCCGAAGTGCGTAAAAACCTGATGGATCTCTTTATCGACGGCGCTCGCCGTGGCTTTACCATCGCCACTACCAGCCTGCTGCCAAACGTCGTAATGGCCTTTGTGATCATCCAGGCGCTGAAGGTAACAGGATTGCTGGATATCGTTGGCCGCGTTTGCGAGCCGATTATGGCGCTGTGGGGGCTGCCCGGAGAAGCCGCCACCGTGTTGCTGGCGTCGGTGATGAGCATGGGCGGCGGCGTGGGCGTCTGCGCAAGCCTGGTGGTGGCAGGGTCGCTCAGCGGGCATGACGCCACCGTACTGCTTCCGGCTATCTATCTGATGGGTAATCCGGTGCAAAACACCGGCCGCTGTCTCGGTACGGCAGGGGGCTTTGTTGAATAAATCGAACTTTTGCTGAGTTGAAGGATCAGATCACGTATCTTCCCGACAACGCAGACCGTTCCGTGGCAAAGCAAAAGTTCAAAATCACCAACTGGCCCACCTACAATAAAGCCCTCATCAACCGTGGCTCCATAACTTTCTGGCTGGATGATGAAGCTATTCAGGCCTGGTATGAGTCAGCAACACCTTCTTCACGAGGCAGACCTCAGCGCTATTCTGACCTTGCCATCACTACTGTGCTGGTCATTAAACGCGTATTCAGGCTGACCCTGCGGGCTGCGCAGGGCTTTATTGATTCCATTTTTTCTCTGATGAACGTTCCGCTACGCTGCCCGGATTACAGCTGTGTCAGCAGGCGGGCAAAGTCGGTTAATGTCAGTTTCAAAACGCCCACCCGGGGTGAAATCGCACACCTGGTAATTGATTCCACCGGGCTGAAGGTCTTCGGTGAAGGCGAGTGGAAAGTCAAAAAGCATGGCCAGGAACGCCGCCGTATCTGGCGTAAGCTGCATCTCGCCGTTGACAGTAAAACACATGAAATCATCTGCGCTGACCTGTCGCTGAACAACGTTACGGACTCAGAGGCCTTCCCCGGGTTAATCCGGCAAACCCACCGGAAAATCAGGTCAGCCGCCGCCGATGGCGCTTACGATACCCGGCTATGTCACGATGAACTGCGGCGTAAGAAAATCAGCGCGCTTATCCCTCCCCGAAAAGGTGCGGGTTACTGGCCCGGTGAATATGCAGACCGTAACCGTGCAGTGGCTAATCAGCGAATGACCGGGAGTAATGCGCGGTGGAAATGGACAACAGATTACAACCGTCGCTCGATAGCGGAAACGGCGATGTACCGGGTAAAACAGCTGTTCGGGGGTTCACTGACGCTGCGTGACTACGATGGTCAGGTTGCGGAGGCTATGGCCCTGGTACGAGCGCTGAACAAAATGACGAAAGCAGGTATACCTGAAAGCGTGCGTATTGCCTGAAAACACAACCCGCTACGGGGGAGACTTACCCGAAATCTGATTTATTCAACAAAGCCACGGCAGGGGTAAACCCTAAATACTATCCGCATATTATTGGCGTCTGCGTAATTAACGCTCTGCTCTCTATGTGGGTCATGCAACTGCTGTTCTAAAACAAAAAACCCCGGACAGCGATGCCCGGGGTTTTTTATTAAGAGGTAGCGCCCAACGCCTGATGGCTGCCGGGCGAAGGGGGCAATTACATCATGCCGCCCATACCACCCATGCCGCCCATACCACCAGCAGCACCTAAGTCAGGCGCGTCGCCTTTAGGCAGGTCGGTCACCATGCACTCGGTAGTGATCATCAGGCCAGCTACCGATGCCGCATACTGCAGAGCAGAACGGGTCACTTTAGTTGGATCCAGGATACCGAAGTCGATCATGTTGCCGTATTCTTCAGTTGCCGCGTTGTAACCGTAGTTACCTTCGCCCGCTTTCACGTTGTTGGTAACAACAGATGGCTCTTCACCGGCGTTGGAAACGATCTGACGCAGAGGCGCTTCCATCGCGCGCAGCGCAACTTTGATACCCACGTTCTGGTCTTCGTTCTGACCGGACAGGCCAGCCAGTTTGGCGGCAACACGCACCAGCGCAACACCACCACCAGCAACCACGCCTTCTTCTACCGCAGCACGGGTCGCGTGCAGGGCATCGTCAACGCGTGCTTTTTTCTCTTTCATTTCAACTTCGGTAGCCGCACCGACTTTGATTACCGCAACGCCGCCTGCCAGTTTCGCTACGCGCTCCTGCAGTTTTTCACGGTCGTAATCAGACGTTGCTTCTTCAATTTGCTTACGGATCTGAGCAACACGGCCCTGAATAGCGGACTCTTCACCCACGCCATCGATGATGGTGGTGGTGTCTTTGTTGATCACAACACGTTTCGCCTGGCCCAGGTCTTCCAGGGTCGCTTTTTCCAGCTCCATACCGATCTCTTCAGAGATTACAGTACCACCGGTCAGGGTAGCGATGTCCTGCAGCATAGCTTTACGACGGTCGCCGAAGCCAGGTGCTTTAACCGCAGCCACTTTCACGATGCCACGCATGGTGTTAACCACCAGGGTCGCCAGCGCTTCGCCTTCAACGTCTTCAGCGATGATAACCAGTGGCTTGCCTGCTTTCGCAACGGCTTCCAGCACTGGCAGCATTTCGCGGATGTTGGAGACTTTCTTATCAGCCAGCAGGATGAACGGGCTTTCCAGTTCAACAGCGCCAGTTTCTGGCTTGTTGATGAAGTATGGGGACAGGTAACCGCGGTCGAACTGCATACCTTCAACCACGTCCAGTTCGTCTTCCAGACCGGTACCGTCTTCAACGGTGATCACGCCTTCTTTACCGACTTTGTCCATCGCTTCAGCGATCAGTTTACCTACGGTTTCGTCGGAGTTAGCGGAGATGGTACCTACCTGAGCAATCGCTTTAGAGTCAGAGCATGGTACGGACAGCGCTTTCAGTTCTTCAACAGCGGACGCGACAGCTTTGTCGATACCACGTTTCAGATCCATTGGGTTCATGCCCGCAGCAACGGCTTTCAGACCTTCAGTGATGATTGCCTGCGCCAGTACGGTCGCGGTGGTGGTACCGTCGCCTGCAGCGTCGTTCGCTTTAGAGGCCACTTCTTTCACCATCTGCGCGCCCATATTTTCGAACTTGTCTTCCAGCTCGATTTCACGTGCAACGGAAACACCATCTTTGGTGATGGTTGGCGCGCCGAAGGATTTATCCAGCACTACGTTACGGCCTTTCGGGCCCAGGGTGACTTTCACTGCGTCTGCCAGTACGTTTACGCCGCGGAGCATTTTTACACGAGCGTCGTTACCGAATTTTACGTCTTTAGCTGCCATGTTCTTATTTCCTCAAATTCGTACAGTTTCGTGCGTTAATTACGCTTCAACAATTGCCAGAATGTCGCTCTCGGACATGATCAACACTTCTTCATTGTCGATCTTCTCGGATTTCACGCCGTAGCCATCGTTGAAAATGACGATGTCACCAACTTTAACGTCCAGCGGCTGCACAGTTCCGTTTTCCAGGATGCGGCCCTTACCGACAGCGATGATTTCGCCACGCGTTGATTTTGCTGCTGCAGAACCCGTCAGAACGATACCGCCAGCAGACTTGGTTTCAACTTCTTTACGTTTGACGATCACACGATCATGTAACGGACGAATACTCATTGATAGCTCTCCTTTGAGAAAGTCATTATCAGTTATGGATGACGCCGGGCCGCACACGGTTTTCCGGCTAGTGCCCTGAGAGATGGGGATAGCTTTTTACCCCTTCAAGGGGGAGTCGAAAAAAAATTTGCGAAAGTGTTACCATCGGCTCTCTTTGAATGGTGGCGGGACGATGTCAATGAGTGGACTCAAGCAGGAGTTGGGGCTGGCGCAGGGGGTAGGCCTGCTCTCAACCTCCTTGTTAGGAACAGGGGTGTTTGCGGTGCCCGCACTGGCGGCGCTGGTTGCCGGAAATAACAGCCTGTGGGCGTGGCCGGTGCTGATTGTGCTGGTGTTCCCGGTTGCGATCGTGTTCGCCATTCTGGGAAGGCATTTTCCCAGCGCGGGCGGCGTGGCGCACTTTGTCGGCATGGCGTTTGGCCCACGACTGGAGCGCGTCACCGGCTGGCTGTTCCTTTCCGTCATTCCGGTTGGTCTGCCTGCGGCGCTACATATCGCAACCGGCTTTGGGCAAGCGCTCTTCGGCTGGCATGACGAAGCACTGCTGCTGGCTGAGCTGGGTACGCTGGCTATCGTCTGGTGGGTGGGCTCACGCGGGGCCAGTTCCAGCGCTAACCTGCAGACGATCGTCGCGGTGCTGATTGTCGCGCTCATCACCGCTATCTGGTGGGCGGGTGATATTCGCGTCGAGGAGATCCCCTTCCCGGCCATCACCGATATCAATCATGCGCAGCTCTTCGCTGCGCTGTCAGTCATGTTCTGGTGTTTTGTCGGTCTGGAAGCGTTCGCCCATCTGGCGTCGGAGTTTAAGCATCCCGAGCGCGATTTTCCGCGAGCCCTGATGATTGGCCTGTTGGTCGCAGGCACGGTTTACTGGGCCTGTACTGTGCTGGTGCTGCACTTCGACGCCTTTGGCGCAGATAAAGCAGCCGCCGCTTCGCTGCCGGGTATCGTGGTACAGCTGTTTGGCGTAAAAGCGCTGTGGGTGGCCTGTGTGATTGGCTATCTGGCCTGTTTTGCCAGCCTCAATATTTACATCCAGAGCTTTGCGCGGCTGGTGTGGTCTCAGGCGCGCAATAAACCGCAGAGCCGTCTTGCGCAGTTGTCTAAGCGTCAGCTGCCGTTGAATGCGCTGAATCTCGTGCTGGGAAGTTGCGTTGTGAGCACGTTGTGTATTTACGCGCTTAAGATCAATCTGGATGCACTGATCATTTATGCCAACGGCATATTTATTATGATCTACCTGCTGTGCATGCTGGCGGGTTGTCGTCTGTTGAAGGGTCGCTATAAAGCACTGGCCGTTGTCGGGGGAGTGCTTTGCCTGCTGTTGCTGATGATGGTGGGATGGAAGAGTATGTACGCCGTCGTCATGCTGGCAGGGCTGTGGGTGGCGCTGTAGTAGCGCCCGGTAAGCGAAGCGTCACCGGGCAAAGACATTACCGATCGTCTTTATGATCCAAACGGTCGTGTTGGTCATCCTTACGCTGGTATTCCCCTTCAAACGTATCACCCGGGCCGGTGCTGAACCCGCCACCCGGCATCCGGCTAAAGCGCAGATGCGGCAGCAGCTTCATAGTCAGGTGTTTTTGCACCGGCGGCAACAGCAGCAGCAGACCGAGGAAGTCGGTGAAGAAGCCCGGCAGGATCAGCAGCAGACCGGCAATAATCAGCGATACGCTTTTGATCATCTCGGCCGCCGGGCTCTCGCCTGCGGCCATCTTCTGCTGCATTAACAGGAAATTTTTGAAACCCTGATTACGCACCAGCGACATGCCGATGACGGAGGTGAAAATCACCAGAATCAGCGTCAGCAGGACGCCCAGCACATGGGCGACCTGGATAAAAATCGAAATCTCAATGTAAACATAGAGAAAGAAAGCAATAAACGGTATCCAGCGCACTGGCATCTCCTGTGTGGCAGGTGCCTTTTGGCCCCTGTCTGAATGTGTTCGCGACACGCGTCTGTAAGAGATGAGGACGGTTAGCTAAAATTCAATCGGTTTGCACGGATATTTTTTTTGGAAATATTAAAGCGGTGACCCATTTCACAGATTAATAATTATCATGGAATCGGGTCGATAATAAGTGATCCAGCTTACGGCAATTCGCTATCATCAGCATATGATCTCGAGCAATTGGCCGATTGAGGGAATAATCGTCGGTCAGAAAATATTCAAAACCACATAAATACTGTGTGTTTAGTACAATCCATCGGCAGCTTGAAAAGAAGGTTCACATGTTAAACAACATTCGTATCGAAGAAGACTTGTTGGGTACCAGGGAAGTTCCAGCGGATGCCTACTACGGTGTCCACACTCTGAGAGCGATTGAAAACTTCTACATCAGCAACAGCAAAATCAGCGACATTCCTGAGTTTGTCCGTGGCATGGTGATGGTGAAGAAAGCGGCAGCGCTGGCAAACAAAGAGCTGCAAACCATTCCTAAAAGCGCGGCAAATGCGATTATCGCGGCCTGCGATGAAGTGCTGAACAACGGCAAATGCATGGACCAGTTCCCGGTTGACGTCTATCAGGGCGGCGCGGGCACCTCCGTCAACATGAACACCAACGAAGTACTGGCAAATATCGGCCTGGAGCTGATGGGCCACCAGAAAGGTGAATACCAGTACCTGAACCCGAACGATCACGTCAACAAATGTCAGTCCACTAACGACGCCTACCCAACCGGCTTCCGCATCGCGGTTTATGCCTCCGTTGTGAAACTGGTCGACGCCATCAACCAGCTGGGCGACGGTTTCCAGCGCAAAGCGGTTGAGTTCCAGGACATTCTGAAAATGGGGCGAACCCAGCTGCAGGACGCGGTACCAATGACCCTCGGTCAGGAATTCCACGCGTTTAACGTGCTGCTGAATGAAGAAACCAAAAACCTGCTGCGCACTTCCGAGCTGCTGCTGGAAGTGAACCTGGGTGCCACCGCCATCGGTACGCGTCTGAACACCCCGGATGGCTATCAGCAGCTGGCGGTTCAGAAACTGGCTGAAGTCTCTAACCTGCCGGTCGTACCTGCAGAAGATCTGATTGAAGCCACCTCCGACTGCGGCGCCTACGTCATGGTACACAGCGCCCTGAAACGTCTGGCGGTGAAACTGTCCAAAATCTGTAATGACCTGCGCCTGCTCTCTTCCGGCCCACGCGCTGGCCTGAACGAAATCAACCTGCCAGAACTGCAGGCCGGTTCGTCCATCATGCCAGCGAAAGTGAACCCGGTAGTGCCAGAAGTGGTGAACCAGGTTTGCTTCAAGGTTATTGGTAACGATACGACCGTAACCATGGCCTCTGAAGCCGGTCAGCTGCAGCTGAACGTCATGGAGCCCGTGATTGGCCAGGCGATGTTCGAATCTATCCATATCCTGACTAACGCCTGCTATAACCTGCTGGAAAAATGCATCAACGGCATTACCGCGAATAAAGAAGTCTGCGAAGGTTACGTGTACAACTCCATCGGGATCGTCACCTACCTTAACCCGTTCATCGGCCACCATAACGGCGACATCGTCGGTAAGATTTGCGCCGAAACCGGTAAGAGCGTGCGTGAAGTCGTACTGGAGCGCGGACTGTTGACCGAAGCCGAGCTGGACGATATCTTCTCCGCCCAGAACCTGATGCACCCGGCATATAAAGCGAAACGATACACCGATGAAAGCGAACAGTAACCGTTCAGGCTAAGCTTCCGAAAGGCACGTCACTTGTGACGTGCCTTTTTTCTTTTTAGGCGTTACCAAAATACAACAATTCAATATCAACTTGTTAATAAGCAAGGCAGGTCCTTATGTTTGGAGCAGAACTCGTCATCGTCCTGTTGGCGATTTATTTGGGAGCAAGACTCGGGGGTATCGGCATCGGTTTTGCCGGCGGTCTCGGGGTGCTCGTTCTTACCCTTATCTTTCAGATTAAACCCGGCGCAATCCCGTTTGACGTTATCGAAATCATCATGGCAGTTATTGCCGCTATCGCCGCCATGCAGGTGGCTGGCGGTATGGACTACCTGGTGAGTCTGGCGGAGCGTATGCTGCGCCGTCATCCTAAATACATTACCTTCCTTGCCCCGCTGGTGACCTGGTTCATGACCATTCTCGCCGGTACCGGTCACACTGCCTTTTCCACGCTGCCGGTGATTACCGAAGTGGCGAAAGAACAGGGTATCCGTCCATCTCGCCCGCTCTCTATTGCGGTGGTGGCCTCCCAGATTGCGATTACCGCCTCGCCTATCTCCGCGGCAGTGGTGTTCTTCGCCGGTATCCTGGAACCCATGGGTGTGAGCTATCTGACGCTGCTGGCGATCTGTATTCCGGTAACGTTGATTGCAGTCATGATCACCGCCGTGCTGTGTAACTTCCTCGGCGCTGAACTGAAAGACGATCCGGTTTATCAGGAACGTCTGGCCAAGGGCGAAGTGAGCTTGCGCGGTAGCCAGGTCTTCAAACTGAAGCCGCATGCGAAACGCTCCGTGGTGCTGTTCCTGATCGGTATCGTGGCGGTGATGTTCTACGCGACGGCCATCAGTGACACAGTAGGCCTCATCCAGAACCCGGTTCTGCCGCGTAACGAAGCGATTGTGGTATTCATGCTGACCATCGCAACCCTGATCAGCATCACCTGTAAAATCGATACCAGCGAAGTGCTGAATGCCAGCACCTTTAAATCCGGTATGAGCGCCTGCGTGTGCGTGCTGGGTGTGGCATGGCTCGGTGATACCTTCGTAAAAGCGCACATCAGCGATATCCAGACCGTTGCGGGTGACCTGCTGCACAACTACCCATGGCTGCTGGCGGTGGTACTGTTCTTTGCCGCTACCCTGCTTTATTCTCAGGCTGCCACGACCAAGGCGCTGATGCCTGCGGCTCTGATGCTGGGCGTAACGCCACTGACGGCCATTGCCTCGTTTGCTGCCGTTTCTGCCCTGTTCGTTCTGCCCACTTATCCAACCCTGCTGGCGGCGGTTGAAATGGATGACACCGGTTCAACCCGCATCGGTAAGTATGTGTTTAACCATGCGTTCCTGATCCCGGGTGTGGTCGCGATTACGCTGTGCGTGATCCTCGGCTTTATCATCGGCGGCGTCGTGCTGTAAACCGTTTCGGGTTGTAAAAATAGTTAAAATCGGGCCGCTCTGCGGCCCGTTTCATTAATGACCAATCGCCTTGCGTGATATAGTGACCACTTTCGTGATGAGGAGGTCGACTTGTGAACACGCCTGATGCTGTTGTCGTATTGTGTACCGCCCCTGATGAAGCTTCCGCCCAGGATCTCGCCGCCAAAGTATTGGCCGAAAAACTGGCTGCCTGTGTAACCCTCCTCCCCGGAGCGACCTCCCTCTATTACTGGGAAGGCAAACTGGAGCAGGAGTATGAAGTCCAGATGTTGCTCAAAACCAACCCGGCAAACCAGCAGGCGCTTCTTGACTGCCTCAAATCTCATCATCCTTACCAAACTCCGGAACTGCTGGTATTGCCAGTGCTCCACGGTGATAACGATTATCTCTCATGGCTCAACGTTTCCTTACGCTGATCCTGCTGCTGTGCAGCACGTCAGTCTTTGCCGGGTTGTTTGACGCGCCCGGCCGTTCGAACTTTATTCCTGCCGATCAGGCATTTGTTTTCGATTTCCAGCAAAACCAGCATGACCTCAACCTCACCTGGCAGGTGAAAGAGGGCTATTACCTGTATCGTAAGCAGGTCAGTATCACACCCGCTCAGGCAAGCGTGGGCGCGCTGCAACTGCCTGCGGGCGAATGGCACGAGGATGAGTTTTACGGCAAAAGCGAGATTTATCGCCAGCACTTAAGCGTGCCCGTAACGGTGCAACAGGCAGACAAAGGCGCTACGCTCACCGTCACTTACCAGGGCTGTGCCGATGCAGGCTTCTGCTATCCCCCAGAAACGAGGATCGTTCCGCTTAGTGAAGTTAAAGCATCTGCCGCCAACGTTGCTCCTCTTCCTGCAGAGGTCAAGCGTGAAGGTGAGCCTGCGTCAGACCTCCCTTTCTCCGCGCTCTGGGCCTTGCTGATTGGTATCGGCATCGCCTTCACGCCATGCGTACTGCCGATGTACCCGTTGATCTCCGGGATAGTGCTGGGCGGAAAACAGCGTCTTAGCACCGCCCGCGCGCTACTGCTTGCCTTTATTTACGTGCAGGGAATGGCGTTAACCTATACGGCACTCGGCCTCGTGGTTGCGGCGGCTGGCTTGCAGTTCCAGGCAGCTCTTCAGCACCCTTATGTCCTTATCGGCCTGTCGGTGATGTTTATCCTGCTGGCCTTGTCGATGTTTGGCCTGTTCACCCTGCAACTGCCGTCTTCCCTGCAAACCCGCTTAACGCTGCTCAGCAACCGCCAACAGGGGGGTTCAGCAGGTGGCGTGTTTGCGATGGGAGCTATCGCCGGGCTGATTTGCTCCCCCTGCACCACTGCTCCGCTTAGCGCGATTCTGCTCTATATCGCCCAGAGCGGTAATATGTGGCTTGGCGGCGGTACGTTGTACCTTTACGCGCTTGGGATGGGTCTACCGCTGATCCTGGTCACGGTATTTGGCAACCGCCTGCTGCCGAAGAGCGGGCCGTGGATGGAGACGGTGAAAACCGCGTTTGGCTTTGTCATTCTGGCGCTGCCGGTCTTCCTGCTGGAGCGTATTGTCGGTGACGTCTGGGGGATGCGCCTGTGGGCGATGCTCGGCGTAGCGTTCTTCTCCTGGGCGTTTATCGTCAGTCTGGGGGCAAAAAGCGCGTGGATGCGTCTGGTACAAATCGTCCTGCTCGCCGCTGCGCTGGTGAGCGTGCGTCCACTTCAGGATTGGGCATTTGGCACGCCAGTGGCTCAGAACCAGGCGCATCTGAATTTCATCCAGATCAAGAACGTGGATGATCTTAACCAGGCTCTGGCCCAGGCGCGCGGCAAACCGGTGATGCTCGATCTCTACGCAGACTGGTGCGTTGCCTGCAAAGAGTTTGAAAAGTACACCTTTAGCGACCCGCAGGTGCAAGGTGCGCTAAACGGGACCGTTCTGCTTCAGGCAAACGTGACCGCCAACAATGCGCAGGATAAAGCCCTGCTGAAGCAACTTAACGTGCTCGGGCTGCCGACCATTCTGTTCTTCAATCAACAGGGTGAAGAACAGCCAGGGCAGCGTGTAACCGGGTTTATGGACGCGGCGGCTTTCAGCGCGCATTTGCGCGATCGCCAACCGTAAACAACACTTTAAACGGGACAACCGTTGGGAATAACGGAGGAGAGAACCGTGCAACGCGAAGACGTACTGGGACAAGCCCTGCAATTACTTGAGATTCAAGGGATCGCCAGCACCACGCTTGAGATGGTAGCCGACCGTATCGATTACCCTCTGGATGAGCTTACGCGCTTCTGGCCCGATAAAGAGGCGCTGCTTTATGATGCCCTGCGCTACCTCAGCCAGCAGGTTGATATCTGGCGCAGGCAGCTGATGTTGAATGAAGAACTGACCGCCGAACAGAAGCTGCTGGCGCGCTATACCGCGCTGACGGAATGTGTAAGTAACAACCGCTACCCGGGTTGTCTGTTTATCGCCGCCTGCACGTACTACCCCGATCCAGGCCATCCGATCCACCAGCTGGCGGATCAGCAAAAACGGGCGGCGCACGACTTCACCCACGAACTGCTGACAACGCTTGAAGTGGATGATCCGGCAATGGTGGCAAAGCAAATGGAGCTGGTGCTGGAAGGCTGCCTGAGCCGTATGCTGGTAAACCGTAGCCAGGCCGATGTGGATACCGCTCACCGCCTGGCAGAGGACATCCTGCGCTTTGCCCAGTGCCGCATGGGCGGCGCGTTGACGTAAGCGTAATTTGACCTGTTTGCTTCAGAAGTCAGCGCATTGCCGCAAACTTAAGCAGTTGAACAGCTTTTCCAGAAATAGTGTTGACGATCGGGCGGGATTGCGGTTTAATGCGCTCCGTTGCCCGGATAGCTCAGTCGGTAGAGCAGGGGATTGAAAATCCCCGTGTCCTTGGTTCGATTCCGAGTCCGGGCACCACTTCTTCAGAGCCTGTCCGTTAAGAGATGAGATCCTTAACGGGCAAGACAAAGTCCCGGCCCCATCATCGTGCAGGATGAGGCAAAGTCGTTCTGCACCTGAGGGTTTAGGGATTAAGAATCCGGAGGATGTTGGTCGCATCCTCCGGATTTCTCACATCCCAACAATTTCAGTTACAGGTATTTACCTTCTCAGCGCTGCTCTGTCAACGATCTGTAAAGGAAAACCCGCGATTTTTCCCGTTTAGATATCAAATCCTTATGAATTTGACTTAGGATTACTCCTAAGCTGCATATGCGGCTTCAAGATTTCGCCTCAGGTTATCCATGTTTGCTTCCACATATTCCAGGGTCACCGCTACGCTGGAATGACCGAGCAGCATCTGGACATCATTCAGGCTTCTCTCCGGGCGTTTCATCAGGTCTGTGGCTATCGTATGCCTGAACCGGTGCGGGCTGATATCACACTGACACTCCCTGGACAGTCTTCTGAAGAAGGCCCTCATCGGTAGGTGATCCATGTTTTTAGCCCGAATAATTCTTTTCTTTTTGGGTGTAAACCGGTTGATGTTGAATAACTGCTCCCCTTTTTTGGATCCCTTCTGTACAGACATAAGATACAGTTGCTCAAGACGCGGTCTCAGCCGCGCTGTGATCGGCACGCGATGCTCCCGGTGGTTTTTAGAACCTTCAGCCTGTAATTCAATGATGCCCAGTTTCAGGTCCACATCACAAAGTCGTATATGCAGCAGCTGATTCTGGCGCATACCGGTGAACTTCAGTGTCTCAATGACCGTCATCCAGAACCAGGCGGGTTCAAGGGCATTTGGCCGCGGATCGTGAACGCCCATCTGCTCCAGCTCAATTTTCCTTTCCATGATTAAATCAATTTTCTTCATCTGCTCCCCGGATAGTGTTTTTTTTCGTTTAATATCGGGTTTAACAATCACCTGGTTAAAAGGATTCTCTCTGGCTGAAATAAGTTTATTCGTGATGGCATGATTAAATACTGCCCGCATGTGGGCAACCTTGTTATTCCATGTCCGCTTACTGGACATCTGTTCATTCAGAACATACCGTCTCCATTTCAGAACATCCATTCGCGTCACATTTTCCGGAAGAATATCTTCTCCGTAAAATTCAAGGAAAGTTCTCACCACCTTTCGGTAACTCCATTCTGTTGCACGACGAAGAACTTTATTAAAAAAATAGTCATCGAGAATTTTTTCAAACGTCACAATGTCTGCCATAATGACCTCGTAATATTAACTTAACCTCAGCAAATTATTTCTTCGCTGAAAGCCATATACTGTCCGTGAGACAGCTCCCTTTTTTAAAAATAATGTCAGCGTTAATCATGTAGCCTGACACTTTGGTAAAACGACCGCTTTTATCCGGCGTGTCGTATTGATGGTAATGGAATAACCCCTTACCATTTCGTGAATGGTGTACGTTCAGCGCCTCAAAACTTTTCTGCAGCCTGTCCTTGTCGGTAACACTCCCTTCCGCTGTAGAGGTGTGACGGTAAAAACAGGCCGGTGACACCATGAATACAAACTGCGCCAGAACGTGCAGAATGCTGTCCTTTTCATTGACGCTGAGCGTGCCGTCCTCAACGCTGTCCCTGACCCACTCCAGAAATAACGCGCCGGCCTGCTCTTCCTTGTCCATCCCCTCCTCATGCGAAGGGTGCGTACCGGGCGGAAGCTCCGTGGCCGGAGGGCTATCAGCACTATCTGCAGGTACATTTTCCGTTACCACAGAGCTTTTCCCTTCTGCCATCAGGTCCAGCAATGACAGCAGGTTCTCCGTGGATACCTGCGCCCCACCTTCCTCATCCCTGCTGATATCATTTTCTGCTGAAAGCAGCGGTTCATGTGTTGAAAGTGCTGATTCCAGTACCAGTGCTGAAGGGACAGTATTAACGGACGTTTTCTCTCCGTCCTGACTGAAACTGTAGGTCATATCTCCGGTTTTAATTGGCACTGAAACATCCGGAGAATTATCGTTACTGGACAATGGGATAGAATCAGTCTCATATAATTTAGGGAAGGTATGACCAGTGACAGGCACAACTGTCACAAGGGAGACCGGGTCTGGTGGCTGCCCGGACATAACGGCCGTATCAGAGAGACCGCAGCTGCGCAGCGCATCGTTCACAATACTGTTCAGAATCCCGGCTTCCGCACGACGTCCGGAAAGAAACAGCAGCAGCGTATCAGACAGCACAGGCCAGCGCTGAAGCCACAGCAGAGCGGCCTCAGGCAGGAGCCTGAACGCCACATATACACTGCCCGTCGCCCCCGGAGGTTCACCGGCCGGCCTGACCCGCCACGGTTCTCCGGGCACACTCAGCCCCGGATACCAGACACGTCCGCTTTTCAGCGCCCCCTCCACCTGCATCAGCCAGGGCAGGTGATGGAACAGCCCGGCCCAGTACGCTGCACAGACCCAGCCGGGCATCTGCTCTGCCTGCTCTTCAGGCGTGGCACCCGGTGGCAGCATCATGCCACGTACCAGCCTCACCGCACGTGTGGCTACGTTCAGGCTGAGTTCATTAAACCCTCCCGGTCCGGAGAACGGCCCAGACCAGGCCCCCGGGCAGGCCTGCACCCGTCCCGCCATCTCCTCCAGTGGCCTGAGCCACCAAGCTTCCGTGACCTGCTGCGACAGCGGGCTGTTCTCTGTCAGCACCCGGATAAGGCGACGGTATTCGTCTGCCTGCAGCAGTGATCTGCCCGTCTGAGCAGGGCGCCAGCCATCATCAGCAACAGTCCGGGACGGCGTGGCACCCGCCGGTAGCCTCTCTCCGGGCCGTTTTTCCTGTCTGCTCCTGCCTGTTAACCAGTTAAGTCCACGCACCATCACCTCCGCCGGAATATGCCTGCTGAAAATGACGCTACGCTAAAAGCCCCCCTGATAATTGCAACCGGAAACCCTGAACCGCCCCTGACAGAAATCCTGCTTGTGAAAATATTCAGAAGTGGTTTCAGATTTTCAGGGTGCCGGGACCAGAGGAGGAGTGCTCTCCTGCACGCCTCTGTTAACACCGTTATCGGGAGTCTGTTCATGCAGCAAGCCTGTGTTTTTTCTTTTTTCCTGCTATGGCTGGGTTTGTCCGGCGTGATGGGTCTGGAGATCACCGGCGGCGTTCCCTGCTCCGGTTTTTATCTGGTCTGGGTGCTGCTGTCCGGCCTCCCCTTCCTGCTGCGCCCGCTCGCATGGGCAGAGCGTCGTTTCAGGCCGAAGATGACGCTGATAAGCCAGCACGGAAAGCGGGCATGGGTTCACCTGGCCCCCTGGCAGCCCACCACCGACCTGACGCCGTCGCGTGTCTGTCTGTTCTGGCAGAACGTGAACGCCTCAACCTGTCAGGCACTGGAAACACACCGCACCGTTATCATCTCATCGCACCTGCTGACCGGTATACGTGCCCGCAGGCTACTGGCCCACACCACGGAATATGGACTCACGGTCCGCAGCCGTATTTATCAGATTCCTTTTACTCCCTGGAAAAGAGCACTGATGCAGCTCGAAATCCTTTTCCGGCAGTGGCGCTGGCGCACGGACTTCCGCAGGGACTGGCCCGTGCTGGTCCTCCGGCGAAAATCTTTAAACACGGAAAAATAATTTCCCCTGTCAACAGTCTGCGCGCCGTTTCACACTGGATACATGCATGTATTCGATCTGAACGATCGATTTTATCCGTTATACATCCGCATTTTCGCGGCGTAACGTATTCACACCGGATACATATAAATAAACCGATGAAAATTAGACTGTTAGCCAACACCAGGACTTTTTATGAAGCATCTGAATATGACATCCCTGCTGGCAAGGATCGCCCTTGAACGGGACGACGAATTGCTGCAGCTGACCGCCGCAATGTCCGACGGAAAGAAAACATCCGGTAACCCGATGGCCATCCGTTTCAAACCTGCTGTGGGGGATTTTATCATCCTCATGTCAGGTCGTCTGGGTATCTCGGCTGCGGCTCTCGTGAATATTATGATTGAAGGCGTCATGCGTGAAACCCTCACACCGCATCAGGCCGCCGTTACCCGCATCCCTGAACGTTTCTGGCTGTTGATGGACGAATACAATCTGTCATCTCCGGAGGTGGCCCATCTGCTTGCGGACTGGAACATGAGCCTGGGTGTGCTGGAAAACCGGGAAAGAACGCTCGGTTACATGACCCCGCCCCTGCTGGAAAAATTGTCTGAATGGTTTTATGTCAGTACCGGGTGGCTCTCGGGCAAAATCGTCCCTCCGGTCCGGATTACCGTATTTCCTGACTGGCTCGATGCATCCCGGTTATTAACGTGCAGAATTCAGGAAATCAATCCGGAAGATTTTATCGCCCGGCCGGATCTCTTTTTTATTCGAAAAAAAGAGCAGGATGATATTTTCCTGTTTATTCGCCGGTACACAACCATTAACGACACAAGGTTCCGTGTTGTGGAATGTGCTGGCCGTTGTTCAGTATCCGGTGAGTCAGGGAAACAATTTACTTTATTCCTGGCCCTGTGCGGATTGCTGTTTAAAGCCGAAGTCCTCTCCCTTGTCGATACCTTTATTGATTCAGGGAACATTCTGGATTCAATGATATCCGGGGAAGTACTTCCGCCGGCAGCATTAAGGGAAATACAAAAACCCTTCCACGATTCTCACGGAAAATATACCCAAAGGATCTGGAGCACTGAAGAAAGGGAGCCTTTCCTTAATCCGGATAATTTTATAAATGATGAATGGAGAAAGATAGCGGAAGACATTATTTCAACCCGTTCCATCTGAATTCACTGAATAGCCCGTTTTAACTGGCGCGCCAGCGTCAGGGGATTCTTTTGCCTTAAACACCATAAATGAGAAAAGGAAATAAATGATGAAAGCTTCAGTTTCAATGATTACACGCTGCATTTCTGTTGCCCTGCTGGTTTCTGCGGTGCCGTCAGTCTATGCAGCCACAGGCTGGATGGAAGCACGGGGGGACGCAATGGGGGGCACCGGCGTGGCATCAGCACACTACGGTACCGCGGCGCTGTCCAACCCGGCGCTGTTGACGCATTTTGGACCAACCGATTATTTCAGCCTGGTGCTGCCGTCTGTCGGCGCGCAAGTCTCTGATCCCGATAACACGGTGGACAAAGCGGATGATGTGAAAGACCTGTGGGACCGTTTTGATGCAGCCGCCGACAGCCAGTCCGGTGTCAGCGAAAGCGCAGCGGCACTTAAAAATAAACTGCAGGATCTGAAAGATACTCATGCCAATGGTCAGGTCGGTGCCTCTGTAGTGGCAACCGTGCCAAATCAGACCCTGCCTTTTGCGGTAGTCGTGAAGTCCTGGGGGACAGTGTCTGTTGAGGGTAAAGTCAGTGACCATGACCTGGATTATCTCGATAAGGTGGCTGATGGCGACATCCCTCCATCCGCTGTAGACAAGAATTCCCTGACCTCGAAAGCTTATGGCCGTGCAGCCGTTATCACCGATGTCGGGGTAGCAATGGCACATGAGTTTGAAACTGCCGGTCAGAGATGGTCCCTGGGCATCACCCCGAAATATCAGCGTATTGACCTGTTTAACTACAATGTCTCCGTTCGCGATTTCGATAAGAGCGATATCCATTCCGGCGATTACCGCAACACAAAAACGGGTTTTAACGCTGACCTGGGACTGGCAACGGATCTGACTGACAACTGGACTCTGGGTCTGGCAGTCCTGAACGTCATTCCCCGTTCCGTTGAGACCAAACCGGTAAATGGCTCGACCGGGACATTCAAAGTTAAGCCGCAGGCTACGGCCGGAGCTGCATGGCACAGCGGTTTTATCACAACGGCGCTCGATGTCGACCTGACTGAAGCCAGCCGTTTCGATACCGACAAAAAGCGTCAGTTTGCAAGCGCTGGCGTCGAGCTGAATGCGTGGAGCTGGATGCAGGTTCGTGCAGGTTACCGCCAGAACATCATTTCGAACGATGGCTCCGCCTTCACGGCCGGGCTCGGTTTCTCGCCTTTTGATGTGGTCCATCTGGACATCACGGGCATTGCCGGCACCGATCGTACCTACGGTGCAGTCGCCCAGATGCAGTTCACCTTCTGATTCAACAAGACCGGGGCAACAGAGGATAAGCCCCGGGATTTCACTTCCTGAAGACGTCAAAAGGGTAATACCATGATAAAAATGTTCTCCGTTGTCTCTCTGACGACTCTTTTATTAACGCTGACCGGCTGTAGCGGCAGTTCCCCCTTAAACGACCTCAGCCTCAGCAGGCTGACATCGCTTATCAACCCTGTGAGTCAGCAGCAGACACAAAACAGTGCTGAACCGAACCAACGTAATTACGTCGGCCAGTTTTATGGCCCTATACCGATTCCAGCTGAAACTGTAGCCATGCGTCTGAAACAGCATTACGGGTTTGTATCGGACATTGATGTCGCTGCTGCACATAACAGCGGTCAGGGAAATGCAGGCTGGTCAGCATCGGCGATCTCAGAAGGCACCAGTTGGGAGGCGCAGCCGGGCAACTACTATCGCATGAGCCGGAACTGGGCCGAAAATGACCGCCTGACGCTCGATGTTCGGGGGAACAGTAAAGAGAGCTTTATTACAGCAACCTATATATCTTCCAATCCGGAGCATCTTAAAAAAACCTGGACATCACGTTTGTGGAAGCAGATCCCGGATGTCGCTAGCGGCTCTCTCAAATAAATAAGAGGTCACATCATGGTTCAGTTACAGACACAACTCAATGCCATCCACGAACGGATTGCAGAAGCGCAGAATATTGTGGCACGCCGGGAGCGCTCCGTTAAACGTGCGGAACGCAATCTTGAAATTGCAGAGGATAACCTTGCTCAGCTGCAAAATGAACGTGACGAACTGCTGATTGCGTCATGGGGAGATATACCGAACTGGCAGGTTATTTTTGACCTCGTTAATCCCTCACCGGCAATGTATGAATACAAAGAAAAATGGGTCAGGGAAAAAGGCCTTCACGCGGGCGGGATGTATAATTGCCATACTAATCAGGGCGCCTTCTCTGTTGGTTTTACCACAACATCAGAACACGAACTGTATCAAAATATCCGCATGGTTGAATTCGTTATGCAATATTTGCGGACCGACCACAATAACGAAAAAACAATGATTGTCTATAACGTCCCGACTGACAATTGTTGCCACAACTTCGTTTTTAATACAGGAACGGGAAAATACGGAATTACCACTGACAGCTATATGAGTCGCAGCAACATTACTGAATTCTCAACAGCAGAAGAAGCGCTGCGCTATCTGCAAAGCATTTCCGATACCGATATCGTCCCTGAGCCGGAAAGTCTTCCCGGTGCAGTAATATATCCTGACGGAGATGAAGAATGACACTTACCGTCCTGCCAGGTGATCTCTTCGAACAGGAAGCTGATTGTCTGATCAATGCCTGGAATATGAATTTTATACCCTGGTGGCTGCTCTGGCCTAAGGGGGTCTCCGGCAGACTGAAACAGCTGGCAGGGCCGGAGCCGTTCCGACAACTCGCCCGAACAGGTGTGATGCGCCCGGGAACGGTCTGCCTGACTGATGGCGGTAAACTTAAAACACCCATCATTCATGCAGCCGCACTGAATATGTTCTGGTGCAGCTCGGAATCAATCGTCCATTGCTGCACAGATGCGGCCCTGAACCTCGCCGCCGTGAAGGGATTTCACTCTGTTGCTTTTCCTTTACTGGGAAGCGGTATCGGTGGACTTACTCCATCACTCAGCCTGGAGGCGATGACCCGTGCG
This sequence comes from Enterobacter cloacae subsp. cloacae ATCC 13047, assembly GCF_000025565.1. NCBI lineage: Bacteria > Pseudomonadati > Pseudomonadota > Gammaproteobacteria > Enterobacterales > Enterobacteriaceae > Enterobacter > Enterobacter cloacae. The sequence goes on along the minus strand of NC_014121.1, from coordinate 517,519 downwards.
ATTGAAATCAACCCGTACAGCAAAACTCTCGATATCAAAATCATAACCTACAGAAAAGGCGATGCAGTATGAATAACGACATGTTGACACTGGCGGCGAAGAAATACCTTTCAACATTCGCAGATCACCGAAACAATCCCACAAATTATGAAGCGCTGACTGCATGGGATAATGCCACCAGTGAGTTTATGGCATTAGTGAATAACGACGAATTAAACATCATCGCATCGCTGCTTGCAGGGCGCGAAGCTGACAAAACCGATAATTCTCAACTGCGCCAACGCATCGCCGATCTAGAAGCCCGCCCGGTTGCGCCGTTCGACTTCAAAGAGACCACTGACGCAGACTACTGCCGGGAGTGGGCATGGCGTGCAATCAAGAAAGACCTCCCTACTGAACACTGGAAAACCGGGGAGAACGGGACATTCTATGCATTTTACCTGATGGGATGGCATGCACGTTTACAGTACAACGAACAACGTCGCTCTGAGTATTCTCAAATCGCAGACACCATTCTGAAAACTCGCACGGTGAGCATTAATACGGAGCCGTGGCGATCATTCGTTTCTGACGATGATATTACAGCGCTGAACCGCTTTGCTGAGTGCTGTGATGACCCGGAATCAGGTGGCCATGACCTTGAGAAAGAACAGGTGAAACGGCTTGAAAAAATCGGGTTATTACGACGTTCGGGGCGCATCAGCTTCACCACGGATTTCGGCGATTTCGTACTGTCTGCCGCTGGCATCAATCTCAATCTGGAAATGGGGGAACAGGTATGCCCAGGGTTGAAGTGGTTTACTGAATTTGGCCACCTGAACAGAGGTGATATGCTCACCTCAGAACAACACAGGTGTCATAATGAAAAAAAGAAATTTCAGCGCAGAGTTTAAAACGCGAATCCGCTCAACTGGTCGTTGACCAGAACTACACCGTGGCAGATGCAGCCAGCGCTATGGATGTCGGCCTTTCCACAATGACGCGATGGGTGAAACAATTACGTGATGAACGGCAGGGCAAAACACCAAAAGCCTCCCCCATTACCCCGGAACAAATTGAAATCCGTGAGCTCAGGAAAAAGCTACAACGTATTGAAATGGAAAATGAAATATTAAAAAAGGCTACCGCGCTCTTGATGTCAGACTCCCTGAACAGTTCTCGATAATCGGGAAACTCAGGGCGCGTTATCCTGTGGCCACTCTCTGCCATGTGTTCGGGGTTCATCGCAGCAGCTACAAATACTGGAAAAACCGTCCTGAAAAGCCAGACGGCAGACGGGCTGTATTACGCAGTCAGGTACTTGAACTGCATGGCATCAGCCACGGCTCTGCCGGAGCAAGAAGCATCGCCACAATGGCAACCCAGAGAGGTTACCAGATGGGGCGCTGGCTTGCTGGCAGACTCATGAAAGAGCTGGGGCTGGTCAGTTGCCAGCAGCCGACTCACCGGTATAAGCGTGGCGGTCATGAGCACGTTGCTATCCCGAATCATCTTGAGCGACAGTTCGCCGTAACGGAACCAAATCAGGTGTGGTGCGGTGATGTGACCTATATCTGGACGGGTAAGCGCTGGGCGTACCTCGCCGTTGTTCTCGACCTGTTCGCAAGAAAACCAGTGGGCTGGGCCATGTCGTTCTCGCCGGACAGCAGGCTCACCATGAAAGCACTGGAAATGGCATGGGAAACCCGTGGTAAGCCCGTCGGGGTGATGTTCCACAGCGATCAAGGCAGCCATTATACGAGCAGGCAGTTCCGGCAGTTACTGTGGCGATACCGGATCAGGCAGAGTATGAGTCGGCGTGGAAACTGCTGGGATAACAGCCCAATGGAGCGCTTCTTCAGGAGTCTGAAGAACGAATGGGTGCCGGCGACGGGCTATGTAAGCTTCAGCGATGCAGCTCACGCAATAACGGACTATATCGTTGGATATTACAGCGCACTAAGACCGCACGAATATAATGGTGGGTTACCGCCAAACGAATCAGAAAACCGATACTGGAAAAACTCTAACGCGGTGGCCAGTTTTTGTTGACCACTTCAGGTTAAAAATCGTGAAGGCATGATGATTGAACTGCCTGATTTGCCGAAGCACCTGCCTAAAGCGGAAGTTCCGGACGGTCGTTTCTCCAGGCCAAAGAACAAAATCACAAAAGCGCAGCGGGCAGAGCTGCGCATGAAGTTCGGCGGGCGCTGTGCGTATTGTGGCTGCTTTCTCCCTGAAAAAGGCTGGCATGCAGATCACGTTGAACCTGTGCGCCGCGATTTTGAATATGTGCTGGCACCAGTTGGAAGCGGAGTAACGCATGTTGCCAGAAACACTGGTAAAGTCTTGCATCCAGATCTGCACACAATAGAAAACCTGTTTCCCGCCTGCGCACCGTGCAACCTGTTCAAGGGGGCATTTAGCGTTGAAGGAATGAGAAAAGAAATCAGCCAGCAGGTAGAGCGCGCCCGAACATATAGCGTCAATTTCCGCACCGCAGAGCGCTTTGGCCTGGTAGAGATCGTCGATAAGCCGGTGGTGTTCTGGTTTGAACATGATGTAGCCCCCTGAAACTCCAGACAGTAGCTGTATCTCCAGATAAGAGATAGGCTTGAATATATGTCTAACACTAACGCCAATTTTGAGATGACCGGGATCCTGTTAGGGCAAGAAGTCCGTAAACGTAAAACTCCTCAGGAGAAGATCGCCATTATCCAGCAGACGATGGAGCCGGGCATGAATGTCTCCCATGTCGCCCGCCTGCATGGCATCCAGCCCAGCCTGCTGTTTAAGTGGAAGAAGCAATATCAGGAAGGCAGCCTCACCGCCGTTGCGGCCGGGGAAGAAGTTGTTCCAGCTTCTGAGCTTACTGCTGCTCTGAAGCAGGTCCGGGAGCTTCAGCGCCTGCTGGGCAAGAAGACGATGGAAGTTGAGATCCTGAAAGAAGCCGTGGAGTACGCTCAGTCGCGAAAATGGATAGCGCACGCGCCCTTGTTGCCAAAGGACGGGGAATAGCCCTGGTCAGCCGCACCATGGGCGTGTCGCGTGCGCAGCTGTCACTGCGAATTAACCGTTCTGCCGACTGGCAGGACAGGCGCTGTAACCGGCGTGATGACGAAGCAGACGCTGAAATACTGTCAGAGATCCTCGATATCATCAGCGATATGCCCAGTTACGGCTATCGCCGTGTGTGGGGCATCCTGCGTACGCAACGTCGTACAGAGGGACTGCCCCCCGTGAACGCCAAACGGCTTTACCGGCTTATGAGCGAGCATAATCTGCTGTTACTGCATGACAAACCAGAGCGGTCGAAGCGTGAACATAAGGGCAAAATCGCGGTGGCAGAAAGCGATATGCGCTGGTGTTCAGATGGCTTCGAGTTCGGCTGCGACAACGGTGAGAAGCTGCGGGTCACGTTCGCGCTGGACTGCTGCGACAGAGAAGCCATAGACTGGGCAGCGAGCACAGGAGGCTACGACAGTTCGACGGTGCAGGATGTGATGCTGAGGTCGGTGGAAAAGCGCTTCGGCGACGGGCTGCCGACCACACCGGTTCAATGGCTGACGGATAACGGTTCAGCATATACCGCGCATGAAACGCGGAGGTTCGCCAGAGAGCTGAATCTGGAGCCGTGTACAACAGCGGTGAGCAGCCCGCAGAGCAATGGCATGGCCGAACGGTTCGTGAAGACGATGAAGGAAGACTATATCGCGTTCATGCCAAAACCAGATGTGAGAACAGCCCTGCGAAACCTTGCAGCAGCGTTCACACATTACAATGAAAACCACCCGCACAGCGCGCTGGGATATCACTCCCCGAGGGAATATCGGCGGCAGCGGACATCGTTAACTTAAGATACAAAAGCTGTCCGGAGATGGCGGGTCAAGATCAGAACACTATCAACAGCAGGAGGCGAAAATACAGGTATGAAGTATTACCACCACCTTATTTATACCTTCAGGCTGACCAGACTTCTGCTGAGAAGAGAAATCCCGCTGCGAATATTTATTTTTGCTTTACAGACAAAACCAGGAGCCGTCGCCGGTAAGCATGGTTCTTATATTGTAGACCCGTTCTACGATGACCTGGGTTAAAAGGCTACAGAATGAAAATTAACATCAGATTTTCAAGATTATTTTTACTTGCGATCCCATTAGCCATATATGGCACGGAGTTACTATTTTGGTATGTCATGATGAAAAGAAATATATTCCCGCCGGAATACATAAGCTGGCGGGTTACTATCCTGTTAACATTTGTATGGATATCTGGGTTTGCGCTCTATTTGTGTGAGAATGCTGAAAAATGGCCTGTACTTCTTATGAAGCTATTCAGTCCCGTTGCTGGCTATATTTTAGTGGCATGTGTAGCAACTCTGGATGCATTCGTAATGTGGGATACGAAACCATTCACCGACAATTACGTTGACTTTTTTCGTCTTGGTTTTCTTGGCAGCTATATTATCCCATTAATCCTCGTTTTTTTATCCGGAATCTTCGATAACTTTTCAGATATGTGAAAAGAAAAGGCCACAATGATTCGTGGCCTTTTGTTCAGTATGAGCTTTCATGCAACGGCTGCATTCATTCTCGTCTGCAGCAGGAAACTCCAGTTCCCCATGTAATGCGCGGGCGTGTGAAGTATTCGCCGGCGCTCATCGTTTAGTGAGTTGCCGATCACCACCTCCCCCGGCACACCAGACAGCGAAAGCTGGATATACGCCATACCGGCCGCCAGCGGATCGATATCCTGAGCAGAGACCCACAGATACCGGTGAGGAGAATAGCCAGCCTCACGCAGAACAAAGGCAAATGCCAGAGCCATACAGCCGGCGCCGCAGGCAGGTTCGGAAAGCGTGATAAACGGCTTGTCCCTAAAATTATCTTCGACGTTACCGAGCTGCATTCTGGCCATCATCAGACCGATATTCCACGGCGTGAAAAACTGACCACGGTATTTATCACCCAGTTCAAGCTGCATAAAAACGCGGCCAAGAAAATCGCCGGGCGTCTCATCCAGCCCGTTGGTCACATGGGCCAGTAGCTGCGCCATACGGGAGATGTCCGTTTTTTCGTAACGGCCGACAATACGCATGTACTTTTCTTCCCGTTTGTCACAGAACTGAAGGCTGTTCTGCAGTGCGATCACACTGCAGCTGACAAAGTCTTCAAATACCTGATGCCGGTGATGGTACCGTGCAGTCTGGCTGAAGAGTGAGAGAAAGGCTTTTTCGTGGTTGATGACGCTTTTCATATGTGCTCCCTTCCGGAAAGAGAACACGCGCCCGGAGGGAAACGGTGTTCCCTTCAGGGTGAAAAACGGCCACAGCTTTCGCTGTGACCGGTCAGAGGAGCCGGATAAACCGACGTTAAGTGAATGTTATGCGCGGATGCTGCCGTAGTGCGCTGCGGTGGTTGCAGGAACCGCAGCCGTTTCGGGTGTCACCAGATACATGCGTGCACCGTCGCCGGATGCTGACTGCCGCAGCGCTTCTGCCTGGTACGGACCACTGTCAACGTGGTCCCCCCGATCAAAGCAGTTGAACCCTGACGTGCCGGCATCCGGTGAAATCCAGTAGTGCCGGATTTCACAGTCAAACATCTGCGACATTATCCCCATAACCTCACCTGACGGCGGATACCAGGGAGATGCAAAGCTCAGCGTCAGTGACCCCACGTCATCCCTGCTCCAGCTGGCCTGATGGCCCGCCGGAAACTCCATGCCAAAGAGCTGCATATAGAGTTCGGACGTTATACAGAGCCCGGTGAAAAGACCACCTTCGCCGTTGAGCTCGGAGGCCAGACGTGACGGCATCACCATCAGCATGTCACAGGGGCAGGTCGTCTCCGGCATGATGCTCAGCGACTCCCAGCGCTCCTGCGGATCAAACTGACCACCGGCACCGGCAACGCCGAACCAGTCGGCATAGTGCACGGCCATCAGCTGCGCCATTATCTGCCGCGCTGCAAAGGGAATGGCTTCCCATTTCAGTGCATCGATGCCGGACTGCAGCCAGATTTTCTCCATACGGGAGAGCGTCTTGCTGTCAAGCCACGCATTCTGCTCCAGCAGCTCGATAAAATGCTGGAAGGCCTGGTTGGGTGAGGTCTGCGCGCCTGTACCGGATGCGGTCAGCATAGGATACGGTGCGTAATCCACCGCCCTGACGGGCTTCAGTATGCCGGCACAGCCGGCGAGGAACAGCTTTATCGCCTGCCGGATGGCATGCCGGTAAAGCGGTTTTTCCGTGCCGGCAATCCAGGGCTGCATCACATCGAGACAGACTGATTTACCGGTGATCTCCAGACGGTTTTGGCACCATGAGAACATTGTGAAACTCCTCTTGTCGGTTAAAACGAAAAGAGGGCATCTCCCTGAGGAAGATGCCCCCAGGGGGATGATGGCGGCCGCAGCCGCCGGGTCAGTTTATGCCGCCTGTTCCGTGTTCCGGTTCAGGGGGGCAAGTAAATATTCCGACGCTTCCCGGGCAAACCGGCAGGCACGGAAAATCGCTCTTTTGTCTTCACGAAGGGCTTTCAGCCAGCCGGCCAGATAGCTTTCGTGCTGCACGTCGCCGGTAATGCCGAGCTCCACACAGAGAAAGGCACTTCCGGTTTCCGCTATCAGCTCTTCGAAGGCGTAAACCGGATCACCGAACTTACGCGATGATGAGGTAATACCTTCCCGGTTCAGGCGGCTGCTGTGGCCGGTGGCATGTACCAGTTCGTGCAACAGCGTGGACCAGTAATCCGCTTCCGTCCGGAACTGCGATGCCGTCGGCATCACAATGCGGTCGGCACCCGGACGGTAAAATGCGCGGTCCTGCCGGCGATGGTCACAGCCGACGCCGGTTGTGCTGAGTATCTGCTGCACCTGCTGCAGTTGAGCTGCACTGAGTTCAGAGGGCGGCTCTGCCTCCACCGTGTTGGGCTGTTCACCCTGTACGGATTCGGGAAGGCCGTCGCACTGGGCAACATTGAACAACTGCAACTGCTTCAGCATGGCCAGTTGCTCCATGACCGGTTCACCGTCGCGATACAACAGGTTATCGCTGCTGTCGCGGGCCTGTTTCTCAAACGGTTTGTAGATGATGGCCAGCGCGCTGGTCTCATTCTTCCTGACATAACCGCCGACGGCTTTCGCCTGCCGGAAAGTCAGCCAGCGGTCGGACGTGTACCCGTGTTCTTCAGCGGCCATCCACAGCAGTGGTACATTAATGCCACTGTAGGCGCGGCCGGTGACGGCATTGACCGGCAGACTGCCTCCATGCACGTTCTGAGCCGAACGCCAGGGGCGCCGCCAGGGCGGTACGCCGTTTTCGAGCGCCAGAATGATTTTGTCAGTGACCTGCTGATACAGGTCGGGGGTCTGTACTGCCGCCGGTTTACGCCGGCCGGTGGTTATCTTCATGGGATGCTGCCTCTGAGTGCGGGGCGCATCCCTGCCCGGTGGCGGACGATGCGCCACCGGTGCGTGGAAAAATCAGTAATAACGTAAGGAGCCGTCGGACATCACCGAACGGATACGGTCACGTACGCTCTCGACCGCCCGGTCAAACCTCTCCCGGTCGGCGGGTTTCGCCCGTTTCGAGTCCAGGCGTATCACCTGATCCAGCACATGCAATGCCTGCGAACGCCAGCTGAGACGTTCAGCATCACCCACACAGGCATGGAAGTGGCGTAAGGACTGCTCATAAAGCCACTGTATCCGGTAGCGATATTCGCCCACCGGCACATATACCTTCATGGGTGGTCTCGTTCCCTTGTGAAGTGTCAGCGCGTTATTCAGCTTACTGATAACAGGCTTCATGAGCAGGTCGTGATGGTCGTTCAGCACGGCATCAAACATGCTCTGTGCCATAAATGTCTGAAAAGAAAACTCATGTTCGGGTATGAGCGTGTCGACAAGTGTGAACCAGTCTGCATCTTTTAACGGATTGCAGCCTGCAGCCCAGGCTTTCAGCCACTCCCCCGGACGTCTGTCATCCGGTACACGAAGATAAATGCCCAGTTTCTTTTCAAGTATCAGCGGGCGCTGCATACCCAGATTCTGTGTAAACAGCGGACGTAGTTCATCAGAAGTAAAGCGGATCATATTTCCTCCGGGGAAAGGAGGAGGAAACTTCCCCGGGAGGGAAGGTCCCTCCGGAAAGTGTTTGTTTAACTGAGAAAGCTTCTCTCGGGAGCCGCTTTCGCTTCAGAAATCAGGCTATATAGTCTGCACTCGCACAGAATACAGCCCGTTGTTCCTCACTGGCTTCATCGTCAGAGCGCATCTCATCAAAGTGCATCTGCCCCTCACTAAACCCAAAATTCCAGGCCCGGGGGGCAATCTGTTCTCCGAGAAGGATCAGCCCGGCAATGTACTTTTCGAATAAACCGTCAGTAAATGCCCCGGTCATACAGGCGTACCCAATAAGCCGGGCAATCGAAACAAGCCGGAATGTGCGTACCGGAACGCCGTAGCTGCCCGTCAGGTCAGGGATAGCGCAGCGCCGGAATGCACGTATTGCCAGGAGTTCACCCTCTAATTCCGCAACATAAGCGATGAAACGGGAAAGCGAGCGTTGCCCCTGCCACAGTTCATGCATTCCCTGAGGTGCGTAAGATCTGTCAAAAGCGATGTCATTAAATACGGTCATGTTGAATACCTCAGAATAAAATGAAGCCATGCCCGCCAGTACCTCCCGCAGGGAAGATCCCTGGGGGAGGTCAGTGTGTTGTATCAGTCAAAACGGTAACGTAAATCAGCCAGCTGCTGCGCCATCCGGCGACCAGCATTCATTGCCTGACGCGAGGAGGCAAACCGTCCTGCGGTTGCACAACGTTGATAGGTCCAGTCTTTCGGACTGTAACCGGTTCGTCGGGAAATTATGGCTGTGAATCCGTTACCATCCGGGATCACTTCCGGCCGGAAGCTGCTGTGCCCCGACTGATTGGTGAACCATTCTTTCTTACGTTGATTAAGTGACTCAGAAACGTGCGCCAGAGCTGAAGCCGCTTTTGATGCAAGGATGAGCATTATACTCATGGTATGTCTCCGTTGGTTAAGGCGGAGACACCTTCACCGCTATGCGGGGGGTTATCCCCGCATGGGTGAGTTATCAGTAATCGAATATCCGTCGTAAAAAATCAGATATTGTCGTTAAACGCCGGACCAGTTAGCCAGTCCACGTTCGGTGCCCAGCTTAAAACCGTAGCACCATGCGTTAGTGTCGCCTTCAGCGTCGAAGCGTTTTCCCGTCAGGACAACATCATCGACAAACTGACGAAGAGAGTCTGGAATCAGATTCATTTCCTGGGCCTCACCAACAACACTGGCAAGGTGGATTGTCTGGCTGCAGCGTTCCGGAAAACCATCCAGATCGATGCTGTCCGGGATGCCGCAAATGTTCAGCGCTGTAGCGCTCTGTAACAGCCCTTCAATCTCCGACATCACCGAAATGAACCCGGTCTTTGAATGGATGCTGGCAGCAAGGACATCAACAGTAATAGCAAAAGCAGTCATCAAAGGTTCCTTATAAAACGTGGAACCCTGCCCTGTCGGGAGCGGAGTCCTGTGGGAGAAGTGAGTGAAATGTACAGCGTTATCAGCAATGAGCAGTCGCCCTGGACTCCAGTGCGGCTGCGTCGCTGAATCCATTCTGACAGCCTTCCTGCCACTGCGTGGCGTCGAGCTGCATCCCGGTAAAATGAAGGCGGTTGATGAACCAGCGTGGCCAGCGAACCTTTAGTCCGTAATACTCGCGTTCTCCGAAGAAAAAGGCGGCATGGTAGACCGAGAATTCCGTCAGCAACACTGATGCTTCGTCCTTCTGATATGAACGGGCAAGCTCCAGCTCACGAACAACAAGCAGTAATGACTTCGCATCACCGGTGAACCAGAAAAACCATTCAGCAATCAGCGTTTTTGGTGCAATGAAGCACACAAAGCGATCGGCAAAAACAGCAACAAAGTAAACAATATGAAGAAAGGTCATGGCGGCATTTCCTGAATAAAAAAGGGAAACGACCACCCGATACGGGAAGCGTTGTCCCGTGGGATGAAAAATCTGGAAGAATAAGTTGAATGGACCTTAACCTGGTTATCAGGTCCCTGTTTGCAAAGGTTAAACAGGTTTGAACCACCCGAAGGCGCCACCTCTCAGGTTGTGGTGGCATTGGCATGGATTACCCGAAGGCGTTCGTCTCAAATCCACCGAACATTGGCAGTTGTCGTGATGACAACGGTTAGCAAAATTATCGTACGACAGGCTTGATGATTGTTCAACAGGTACTTAAGTACCATTGAACAAAATCCTTTAAGAAGCGGGTATCGGACTCTTCAACATAGGTGGTGAGAAAAGTTTCTGCATATGTGTCAAGTACATCCTGAGCAACTACTGTCCCACCTGTCACTGCCATGTTCCACTTTTTATCACCCAGTACCTGTTTACATTGCTCAAAAATATCATCAAGGCACTTAACTCTATGATCAGGAATCAGTCCAAGAAGTTTATATTCCATTAATCTTTCAGTAACTAAAAAAGTAGTCCGGGAAACATGCTCAAAAGAGAAGTAACTATCACCCTTACCATCGATGGCAAAGAGAATGGAGTATGCATGCAACAATTTCAAACGCCCTTCAATTTCTGATACGAGTGAAATAAAATCAAAAAATGAAGCCCTATTAGCCACTTTAACTAACCTGGATACTTTAAGTACATTCATCATAACCCCTGCCATCAATGAGTGAGAATAATTTAATTTCAATAAAACTTAGTGATAGCGTTCAACACGTTGGCTGCTATGATTTTGTCTTGCTATAAATCCTCGCTACATAATGTCCACGACCATCACCGTGACCTAAATCCATAGAAGCAAGAGCCTGAGCTTCTTTTACACTGAAGCCGTGTTCTAAATATAATCCGATCACATCTTGTGTATAAGCGTACCTGAGGCTATGAGGAGCAAACTCTCCAACCATTCCCGCTTCACGTACGATATTTCTGTATCGCTCAATGGCAAGGTGTAAGGAAGGTTTATCGATGAGTTTTCCATTATGTTCTGCTGTGTACTTCAAAGCGGAAGATAATAATTTTAATGTCTCTTCACGCTTAATAATTGTCGTGTCCCTGGGCCTTCCACCTTTCGTCCCAAAAACCACTCTGATTTTATTCTCTCCGTTCTGCAAAGCCTTTTTCCATGTCGAAAGTGATTTAACCGACTGGATCGTTTCCTCTGTTCGTAAACCGAGGAGACGAGAGAGTTGAATGGCAACAGCCACGCCTTCATCTTTCTCCTTAACTAACGAAAGTACAGAATCAAGATGTTCATCGGTGATGGCCACTTTTGTTCCATCACGACTTGTTCCGGAGATGTTCAATGCTTCATTGCTCAGTTTTTCGTGAGACGGATCGGCCATAAACGTTTTTCCCGCAACACGTAACAAAGAACGAATGGCGGACATTTCATTTTGCAGGGTGCGTTTTGATATGTCTTCCGCAAGACGGCTGCGAACATATAATTCAACATGCCCTGTTTTAATATTTTTAATGTCCCTAATCTGAATATTAAGACTTTGCAACCGGGCAGCAAATCTGTCGGCTATTTTCATCCGATCGGCAACAGTCTTAAAACTTCCACCTGCCTGTCTGGCAAGTGTTTTCAAATTTTTATTCAATTTAGCCATTACAGCTTCTCCTCATAAAAAGGTGACAGAGCTTTTCCGTCTGAGTGAACGGAAAAGCTTTGTCACCGGCTGCACTGAAGTTACAGACGATGGTATTTCACCCCGATGGCACGGTTACGGTTGCGCTTCCTGCGACTCGGCAGACATCTGTGCATCGGGGCGGCGAAATGTTGAGTTATTGCAAGGCTCCCCAGGTCTCTGACCTGTTCGCGGCTTTCGCCGGGCTGATATTCATCAGACTGCCTCCACACACCAGCTGCTCGCCGGTGTCGCCATCGATGTCGTGCCGATTTCTCCTTAAATGAAGTGAAGTCCTGACGCATAAGCGTGTTGAAGGACGTTGGTTAATTTGCGTTAAAACGTATGAGAGGACGTCTTTAAGGTCGTAAAACCCTTAGTTACGTGTTGTTCAGTTGGTACGAAAACGTTGAAAACCACGTCGTACGTGGGTTGAGACGTAGTGCGCTGCGCGCGTCACTTGGTACTCGTTTCACTCGAACGCAAGTGACGCCGCGCTCCTCTGCTCTCAATGCAGTCGTGGAAGATGCCCAAATGTTTCAAATGGTCATACCCACGCCGCAAAGTTTGCAACCGGAATTCAGCGTCTGAACGAAAGAGGAAACGTTGGCGAGAACCACCATTGAGATGAAAAGGCCATAAACAGGCATTGTAAGTAAAAGGACCTTCGTCGCTATACGACCTCCGTTTTCAAAGGTTAAACGGAGTTACCGCCCGAAGGCTCCGTCTCTCAGGTCATGACGGTTTTGGCAAGCAATCACCCGAAGGCGTCCCTCTCAGATTGCAGGGACATTGGCATGTTGCTTTACGCAACGGTATAACGGAGCCATGTTAGATCAGAGTGCGATCCTTTATCAAGGTTACAACAGCAAAAAGCAAAGTTAGTATGTTCCGAAATTAAATCATGAAGGAGCAGTTTACGTTCGGATTCGATATCTTGAGACTATTTTGTCTTGCATGTACTCGGTGAAATACATTATCTCAGGATAAATAAATTCTTTAGTCAAACTATATAAATTCAATCCTCCCGAACTTCATCAATTTTTTCTTTAGGAATAACTATTTTTAATAACCATGAATTTCCCCTTTAAATCTGAAAGGCTTACCCCATCGATTTGCGATATTGTATCAAAAAGGTTCGCAGGATAAGCCTCATCATTAATCCCATTTAAAAATAGCGATACACCCCTGATTTTTCACTCATTGATTTATAGGTAGTTGTTTTATTATAGCTTGATGTTCATTAAACATGTCGACATTATCTTAATTTCCGCTGCAGTTGGAGCCCATTTCGCCCTAGAACAATTTCAAAGATTAAAGAAAAGGCTTCAAGAAATTTATTTCAGACACACTGAGACCCAATATCTTCAAATAAAAAAATTAAAGTTTTTATTTTATTTTTAGCCCAACCTTAAATTATAATAAATTAAGAGAAATTTACATTTTCAAGATAGTCATCAATCTTTTTAAAAGAACCACATCAAAAGGGTCAGCGATATAATTTTCATAATTCACCCCATAAAAATGACAGCTTTTATAATACACTTCTTAGCAAAAATTTCGCTCTACTTGAATTACTCCAAGAAATTTCGAACTTTGCATTACATCTAATTTACTATCTGGAACATCCCAAGTCATGAAAGCAGCAGCATCAGTTAGCTCATCTGAATTTTTTCTGTAGCAAAATACAGAGCAACTAATGGGCTTTTTTCCAGTCTATAACCTTGTCGATAAACCATAGCGTTACGCAGCCACATGAAGATCATTTTCATTCATAGTATACTCGCTGATAATATTTACATCAGTGATCTGTTCCCAGTTGTTCGTGTCAACGCAAAGCCTCTTCTCCTGCCTTACGGCGGGTAAACTGCTACTCTGATGTTGTCGAGACATAGAGTTGGCCCTGTGATGCGCCTCCTTTCATTCACCCAGAGTAGCCCCCAGCGGTCGGGAAGTTCATCAATGGTAATGACATCCTCCAGACACAGAAAATAACAAAAATCGCCCATCCCCCCACTGCCCTGTGGGGTTTCAGCCGGTCACGCAGAAAATCTGCCCGTGACACTTTCACCTACACCACCACGCTGGCCGCTTTGAATCCCCGCCGGCAGCCCCATGCGTCTGCCTGTTCGTTTTCCCTTAACGCGCCGACTTCGATAAAGGCAACATTGCCCACTGACCGCCCCTGCTTTCGGTGCGAAGCGACCAGCGACGGGCAATGTCTGCCAGTTCCATATGTATCATATGCCCTCCAAGCTGGTTCAGCTTGGAGGGCACGCGCCAGCGGTCAGCCGCACGCTGGCCGTCAGGCTACTCCTCCACCGCGTCCTGGTGCCACCTGAGTTCCGCCAGCGAGGGAAAGCGCCTGCGCCACTGCCAGAACATCGATGCCAGTTCGTCCGACCAGCGCGAATACTATGCTCCCACCATTTCCGGCGACTGAACACTCAGATCAGCCCGCGCGACCAGGCTCTGATGCAGCATGGCCTCATGGCACCAGCGTTTATCTTCCTTCCGCTGTACCTTGTGCTAGCGCAGATTCACGCGTTTTTCCGCACGGGGCTGGTTACGCCAGACCACATCCGGGAACAGACACTGCTGCACCACCTCCGACAGGGGCGAAAGGTGAATGATGATTTTCGTCCGCGAATGGATAACTCATCAGGATATTCACCAATTTTTTTTCGTTCTGCGGGAGAGCGAATATCAAGTTAACAATACCTGCCTGTTTCCCGTTGTAACACATCGCTGATATGGCATGCCGTAATAAATATTGATTTCAGAGAAAGTCTCATTTAAGCTCAATCCATAAGGTGATGGTGCTCCACCTTTCCCAACCGCCAGTACTTTCAAACTGGATGATGACGCCTGATATACAATATCGCTGTTTCCTTTTAAGCATGTATGTCAGGTGTTTCTATGCGAAATTCAGACAATTTCTTCTCATTCCACAAAACGCCCTTGTCAAAATGTTCTCTTTTCATTCATGTTATTGGGCTGCGCTACACTGTCTGTAGTGTTCCAGCTTCGGCCGACCCGCTTAACCACATCGGCGGACCAGCCCCCCATTATCGTCCAGGAAAATTCACCTGCTCGACCACGAAGAATCAAGAAACCATCACCACATTACGTGAAATTTCGGACCTGAATAATGACGCATTCGTTTGCGAACTTCGTTACAGTCGTCTAAAAACTGGTGCCCCCTGCGGCAGAGAGCGCATTGAAAAATACAATCAGTTGAAGCGTATTGAAAACGCTATGGGTGAGGCGGCAGTCTTTATCGGTAAGCCAGCCTTTAAAAAAGCCAGTCCTGTACCTACCCCATACCTTCGATCTGGGGGCTATAAGGAGGTCCTCTGTGAATCCTAAAATACTCTTACTATCAACGGTCATCGGAATACTGACAACTTGTCTGGTTTTCCTAATCTCAGATGTATTTTTTTCCGCACTTCCTGATGATTACGTGGCAATCGCTATTGCCCTTTTCATCGGGAGTAGCAGCCATTTGCTGGTCCGCCATTTTCTCAGCAGAACATCGAAAAAAAAAGGTTATTAAACGTGGATGCCAGGAAAACCCTGGCAATTTATTGATACGTACTATTAACAACAACGGGTTCTGGGTCATGGGAAAAATAATTTTGCTCCGACATGGCGAAAGTGAATGGAATCAGCAAAATCGTTTTACAGGATGGACAGACGTTACGCTGACCAGGAGAGGAGAAGAAGAAGCCCGACATGCAGCCAGGCTCATAAAACAGGCTGGTATACAGATAGATTCAGCCTGTACATCTGTTCTCAACCGGGCAATACATTCACTTTGGTTGATAATGGAGACACTGAACCTGTTATGGCTGCCAGTGAGTAAAACCTGGCGGTTGAATGAACGTCATTATGGCGCCCTGCAAGGGATGAGGAAAGATGAAGCGGCACAACAAATGGGCGAGGAACTGGTGTATCACTGGCGAAAAAGTTACCGAGGTATTCCGCCTTTGCTTGCGGCAGCCCCACAACTTCTCCATCGCGAAGCCCGCTATCACCATATTGCTCTGTCAGATCTCCCAAAAGGTGAAAGTCTTGAGATGGCACTACGAAGAGTTATACCTTACTGGCAGCATGTCATCGCTCCCCGCGTCGTCAGCGGGCTTTGTTGAATAAATCGAACTTTTGCTGAGTTGAAGGATCAGATCACGTATCTTCCCGACAACGCAGACCGTTCCGTGGCAAAGCAAAAGTTCAAAATCACCAACTGGCCCACCTACAATAAAGCCCTCATCAACCGTGGCTCCATAACTTTCTGGCTGGATGATGAAGCTATTCAGGCCTGGTATGAGTCAGCAACACCTTCTTCACGAGGCAGACCTCAGCGCTATTCTGACCTTGCCATCACTACTGTGCTGGTCATTAAACGCGTATTCAGGCTGACCCTGCGGGCTGCGCAGGGCTTTATTGATTCCATTTTTTCTCTGATGAACGTTCCGCTACGCTGCCCGGATTACAGCTGTGTCAGCAGGCGGGCAAAGTCGGTTAATGTCAGTTTCAAAACGCCCACCCGGGGTGAAATCGCACACCTGGTAATTGATTCCACCGGGCTGAAGGTCTTCGGTGAAGGCGAGTGGAAAGTCAAAAAGCATGGCCAGGAACGCCGCCGTATCTGGCGTAAGCTGCATCTCGCCGTTGACAGTAAAACACATGAAATCATCTGCGCTGACCTGTCGCTGAACAACGTTACGGACTCAGAGGCCTTCCCCGGGTTAATCCGGCAAACCCACCGGAAAATCAGGTCAGCCGCCGCCGATGGCGCTTACGATACCCGGCTATGTCACGATGAACTGCGGCGTAAGAAAATCAGCGCGCTTATCCCTCCCCGAAAAGGTGCGGGTTACTGGCCCGGTGAATATGCAGACCGTAACCGTGCAGTGGCTAATCAGCGAATGACCGGGAGTAATGCGCGGTGGAAATGGACAACAGATTACAACCGTCGCTCGATAGCGGAAACGGCGATGTACCGGGTAAAACAGCTGTTCGGGGGTTCACTGACGCTGCGTGACTACGATGGTCAGGTTGCGGAGGCTATGGCCCTGGTACGAGCGCTGAACAAAATGACGAAAGCAGGTATACCTGAAAGCGTGCGTATTGCCTGAAAACACAACCCGCTACGGGGGAGACTTACCCGAAATCTGATTTATTCAACAAAGCCTCGTCAGCGGAGAAACATTATTACTGATCGGCCATGCCAATATGCTTCGGGCTCTGACAATGTACCTTGAGCAGACAGACGAAAATAATGTAATGGATCTGCATATCCCTACGGGTGTCCCAGTCCTTTATGAAATGAGCGAAGACAAAACCATCAGTGGTCGCTATATACTGGAGTAAGTTACGATATTCTGTGGGTTTAAGTGTTTTATTTATAATTCATTATTAGCAATGATTATCTGTGTATCACTAGTATGTGTCCATATGTTGCCGGACCGTTCCACCGTGCCCCAGTGTGGAGTTTTTATGTTACCACTGGATTGTATGGTGGTATGACAATGCTCTCCACTTTTCCTTCTGAAGACGAGGCATTTAATCAGAACAGCAATTCTTTTATTAATAACACCATTCTATCGATTCACTACTGATGAAAGCGGCTGGCCATTTAATGATGGCAATGCTTTAAAAACACATCCCTGTTCTGTTTTTATCAGGAACAGAGGATCATGCAAGCTCATCAGATGTAAAAACCGCCTGATATAAGTCTTCACCAAAGCTAGTATCCATCGGTGCTCCCTCCTCGATCCTGAACGTCCTTTCACCATCGTCTCGTCTTTCAGCACACAGATATTCGGTATCTGGATGGAATTCCTGATAAAACGCGCAGGCAAACTCTGAACAATGGGTAACAAAAAAAATTTTTACCCTGCTCTCTGCAAGCGCCATCACAATCCCCCTGATAATATCAGCCCCTTCCCGGCTGTTGGTCGCTGAAAACGACTCATTGAACAGGACAAGATCGTCTTGTTCCAGAAGATCAACGATATCGCGCATACGCAGGAGCTCTTCATCCAGTTTTCCACTAACCATAGAGCTATCCTCTTCACACTTATAGTGAGTAAAGATTTGACCGCAAATATCGGTACAGAAATACTCAGCCACGACAAACATTCCACTTTGCATCATTATCTGTGCCAGTCCAATACTACGTAAAAAGGTAGACTTCCCGCCCTGATTTGCACCGGTAATAATGAATGTGTTTTTATTATCAGTCTTTAATGTATTGCCGACGATATTCTTGTCTGATGTAAGCCCCAGACAAACATCATACAACGATTCAAAAACCAGACGACGCTCTCGTTTATATACAGGAACAGGGAAACACTGGGGTAAATTGCGTTTATTTAATTCTTCAGCAAGGTTAATACAGCACACATAAAATCCTAGCTCTGCACGCAGTGATTTGAAAAAATTCCGTAAATGCTCTGTAGACTGCGCCATTGCACTAGCAACCAGTACCAGTCCCTCATCCCGTAAATCGCTAAGTGCTCTGAAGCCATTTTCATCACGAGGGGCTATTTGAACCGAGTAATGTTCAGGTCTCCTTGAGAAAATGCGCCTGAACCAGCACTTATCCGGCGAGTTGGGTTCTCTGAGAATATACTCGTCTCCACGACTTCCCGGACCAAGCTTGGCACTCATTAATACGCCTCTTTTGAAGTCCATCTGTTTAAGATGTTCTTCTATACCCCTCAGATAATCCTCATTCAGTTCCTGGATAATCATCTTCAGGAGGCGAGTCATTCCGGATGACTCAAAAAAATAAATATTTTTTTCAGCAATAGCTCTGACTTTCTTTAAATTTTCAAGGAAAAATCTAGTGAAGGAAATTGACTGATGAAGCATTGCTGAGGGGGAATGACCAAATACAATGTAGTGAAGTTTTTCTTTCTCCATCGTCAGGCACTCAAGAACCGCCTGATAAAATTCCCTGATAATATTTGAGTTATAAAGACAGTCACGCAAAATAGCCTGTCTGTACTCAATACACGGAACGTCAGCAAGCGACTGAGAACAGGCTTTTTTGACCACTGAATATAAAAACTCATCCCCAGCAGAAAGACTCTGGAATAATACATCCAACCCCAGATCTCTCACCTGGATATTGAAATTATCCGGGAAAATATCATCCAAAACAAAATCAGCATCTTTATACATCAGATATACGTTCATCCATTCACCTCCCCTTTTATTTTTTCATATGTCAGACCATACTTCTGAACCAATGTCGCTGACCACGCCACGCCATCCGAAGGTTTTCTGGCAATCCTGTAGGTTCGTGAAGCCCTTTCATCATTTTCCACCGTACTCATCATACTGACGATAGCCCGATCCAGTCTGGTGAGTTCATCGATAAAAGTCACACATACACAAAGTGCATCCAGCATCACTATTTTTTTAATAATTTGGGTTCCAAGGTATAACGCGTCGTGTGAAGTTGTTGAGGTAAAAATCTCATTCATGATAATAAGGCTTTTTGATGTAGCCACATCAAGTATAGATTTGATCCGTACAAGGTCGTCATACAATTTACCCCTAAGATTATGAATATTTTCGCTTTTTTCAAAATGAGTAAAAATATTATCGACCAGAAACAAATTCGCATCCTCTGCGGGAACGTATAGCCCCAGCAAAGCCAGATAGTGCAACTGTCCGATCATTCTGGCAAATGTGGTTTTCCCTCCCTGATTAGGGCCAGAAACAACTAAAATGCGTTCACATTCCCGCAACTGAAAATCATTACATACTACATTCTCTTTTTTCTTCAGAAGTGAATAAGCAAGAGCCAGATCAAATCCGTTGGTGACTGTTATATTTTTATTATTAACATTTATCTCAGGAATACAAAATGATAATCCGGCGTTCTGAAAGTTGCGGAAATATTCGATGCTGGCCAGATAAAACTGGATTTCACGTTCAAAAATGTTCAGTGTATGACTCTGATAATCGCTTCTGGTTTCAATAAATGTATCGAGCTCAGAAAAAACAGACGGAAAAAGTCTGGCAACGCACTCCAGAATTCTGGCTTCAACATTAGTCATGACAGTGTCATGACTCTTAAAATCAAGTTTAACCGTTACATCACGTTGTTTGAATTTTGAGAAAACATTAATAATCTTATCGCTATAGTTTATTTCATCTGCATGGTGTTCCACATTGATTGTGTCACCTTTAATTCTGAGATTATAGCGAATTCCCTCAAGATTATCTTTTATCCGGTTTGCCATTGCGGATAAACTTTTAAAATTCTCACTATCAATGTACCCGGAAAGATAATTTCTAAAATTTGTCATACCGGACGACCCAAGTAACAACGAGCTTAAATGCTCCCGAAGTTTTGTAACCGACTGACAATAAAGTAGTATACACTCAAGTTCCCAGCGTCTTTGCTGATAATGATAGTACCGGTACTCCTTTTCCCCTGAAATCTCTCTAATTTTCTGCATGTCAGATGAGAATTCCTTTATAGCACTATAGAGATTTTCATTTCCAACATCCTGAATTATACCCTGCCGATAGTAGATATCGTCAAGATATTCTAATGGTGAATAAAAAAATGGTTTAATATTATACACTTCCCGACCATGAGTTATCGAAGTGATAACTTTATCAAGGTTTAAATCAGCAAAACATGCAGGTTCATTTTTTCTGAGTGTATGCTGACGGTTTCCGTCGAGTGTGGCATACAATATGCTTATAAATTCCATCTTTTCTCCAGACTGACTTTATTGCCATATTATCTATTGAATATAAAAATCATTTACATTCACATATTAAATTGCATGACATGCTAAAATGGTCACAGTATAAAAATGGAGGCTATCATGGATTATTTAATAACGACGTTAATTCTCCTTTCACTGGGCCTGATTTGTGTTTTTGCTTTCTCGCTATGGTCACTGAACCGAACTTCTCGTAAAAAAAACAAAAGGAAATAGATCTGTTGCGTACCATCCAATGAAAATAGTCTCATTTACGGGTAACTGTTACCGGGCAAGGGGCATGGTCCACCACCTGTCGAGCAACTGAACCCAACAACCACTGAGAAAACTGTTTTTTTCCTCTGTGACCGACCACAATATGATCGATACCATGACCATCGGCATAATGCAGAATCTGTTCTGCCGGATGCCCTGTGGCAATATGTAATCGAGGTTTTTTTTTCATTTCCGGATACTGTTTCCTCAGATTTCTCATCCTCTGATAGAAGTAGGATTGTGTCCGACTCACAAAATCCAGCATCTCAACCTCACCGCCAAACTCAGTTAAGTGACAAACAGCCATAACATACAATTCGCTGTTAAAATGATGAGCAAGTTCAAAGGCGAAATCCATAGCCTCTTTTGCAGACTCCGAACCATCATAGGCAATCAGAATTTTTGTAATCATGATATTACCCTCTCCGGTTTCATCTCTGTTTACGGTGCCTACTGGAAAGCTTTTTCTTTCTTAGGCTTCATCATTTTTTACAACTGACATGGTGGTACAGAGCAAACTTTCCCGACTGGCTGAAGCAGGCCATCAAAACATTTGAATCCTTTGCGAGGCGCTAAACATTTAACCCGTTATCGTTTCTTGTTTCAGCGTTACTGGCGTCCGCCTTTCGCTCTAAAGGGGCATATTTTTATGTTCTACCTGAACGGGTAATCATCGTTAAAGCCGGCAGGAAGCCATTCTCCCTCAGCCCTGTCCGGCAGACCTAGTATTCAGTGCAGAGCAGGTCAAATCTGTAACTTGACCAGAGCTGCATTGTAAGTTTTATGCAAGTAATGTTATCAGGTAAAAACCCGCCGCGGTCATGAGCAGCGACCCTACCACGTGCACCAGTACGGAAGTGAGGGCCCACAAGTAATTTCCCACCTGCAATAATGTGAAGACCTCTACAGAGAATGTTGAAAAGGTGGTAAGCCCACCACACAGACCGGTAACGATCAGCAGTTTCCAGGCAGGATCCAACTGAGGGTTGCGCATAAAATAGGCCATTGCGGCACCGATGATAAAAGCCCCCAGCAGGTTAACCACCAGCGTTCCGGGCGGAAGTGAAGGAAAGAAACTGTTGAGCTTAACCCCAAAAAACCAGCGAATGACACACCCCACAGCCCCGCCAATCATAATTGCTGACAACTGACCCAATGCCCGACTCCCCATCTCAGATGAATATAATTTCGAAACCAGGATGTATGCCGGATTTAACCGGCATACATCCTTCAGATGCCGTTATGATTTCGGTCAACCCCGGCGAACAAATGCCTTGATACCCGCATAACGGGCTTCACTGCCCAGATCCTGCTCAATGCGCATAAGTTGATTGTATTTTTCAATACGTTCACCACGGCAGGGCGCGCCGGTTTTCAGATGCCCCGCCCGCAATGCCACCGTCATGTCGGCGATAAATGTGTCCATAGTTTCACCGCTGCGGTGCGAAATAAAAGCGCCCCATCCGTGTTCATGACACAGTGAAACCGCGTCGAACGTCTCGCTCAGTGTGCCAATCTGGTTGAGTTTGATGAGCGCCGCGCTGGCCAGCTTTTCTTCAATACCCCGGCGGATATACTTCACATTCGTTACGAAAAGGTCATCACCGACCAGTTCGGTACGGCCGCCCAGTTTATTATGCAGGTATTTCCAGCCAGCCCAGTCATCCTCGGCGAGTCCGTCTTCAAGCAGGACAATGGGGAACTGGTTCATCAGTTCACCATAATAATCCGTCATCTCTTCAGAGCTCAGGGCGCTGCTTTCGGTGCGAAGGTGATATTTCCCGTCGCGGTAAAATTCGCTGGATGCCGGGTCCATACAGATACTGATATCTTCCCCCGGCCGGTAACCGGCTTTCTCAATTGCCTGGACAATGAATTCCAGCGGCTCACGGTTCGAGGAGACGGCCGGGGCAAATCCCCCTTCATCACCCACCGCGGCGGAGAGGTTACGGGACAGAAGGATCTGGCGCAGAGCCTGATAGACCTCGCTGCCCTGACGAACGGCCTCTGCCAGCGTTGGCGCACCGTGCGGCGCTATCATGAATTCCTGAAAATCGGCGCCCTGACCACGGGCATGAACGCCACCGTTAATAATATTCATGCACGGAACGGGCAGAAGGCTGGCATTAAGCCCTCCAAGATAGCGGTAAAGCGGCTGACGGGTGACCTGAGCAGCCAGTCTGGCCACCGCCAGAGAAACACCCAGAATGGCATTGGCGCCGAGCCGACTTTTGTTCTCAGTGCCGTCCAGCTCCCGCATCAGATTATCCAGTCGCCGCTGCTCCCGCACATCTGTTCCCCTGACGGTGTCGCAGATTTCTGTATCCACGGCCTTAACGGCATCACGGACCCCTTTCCCGCCAAAACGAGTGGCATCGCCATCACGGCGTTCGGTCGCCTCGCGTGAGCCGGTGCTGGCGCCAGACGGTACCGATGCCCGGGCCATCATTCCGTCAGAAGTAAAAGCGTCCACTTCAACAGTGGGATTACCGCGAGAGTCGAGAATTTCACGGGCAGTAACTTTTTCCAGTATAAAGCTCATATAAATCTCCAGTGGTTCAGTTTGGAATGTGTTTAATCAGAACGTCGACGTTAAGATGGTTAATGTATTCAGCAGAACGGGATGTCAGCGCCCCCATAAAACGATTACGGTGACCTGCAATCACCAGGTCCACACCGGTGTCGGTGATGCATTTCTGTACATCTTCAAAACGCCGCATGGTGACCAGTTCACGTGCGTCAACGTGTTCGGCCACAGAGGACGTCAGTTCACTGAACAGCGCCTTCACCTGAACAACATCTTTTGATACGGCATCGTCCATCAGGCCGTCCGATACGTAGTTCATCTCCCGATAGTCATTGCAGATATGAGCAAGAGTGATTTTCATTTGCAGCAGGCGGGATAGCGTTGCCGCCAGTGCGAGAAGGGTAACGCCATCCTCTTTCCCCTGAACAAGAACAAGTGCATGTGTGTAGATTTTCATGGCTGTCTCCGGCTTTGACTGAGGAAGTGCTCCAGCCAGGGCAGAAGCTGTTTCTTCCGGCTGACCATGCCCGGTACGGAGCATGATGTTATGTTGCCACTCTCCGGCCCGGCGAAATACAGTGTTGAAAAGCATTCCTGGATATCAGTCACCATCAGCACGATAAGTCCGGCTCCGGTTGTCACCGCCATCTGCGCCATCGCATTTTGCAGTTCATCCAGTAGGGGAGCGACCTGTTCAGGTGAGTTGACCTCCAGTTGTGCGATACGCACATCCGTGCCAGCGAGCGAAAAGGCCTTCAGGTCTTTATTCAGAAGCTGCTCTGCTGACTGTCCGCTGATGTCGGTTTTGGCGGTCATGAGCCCATGAGCAAATGCCCTGCGTTTTATCCCCGACAGGACGCAGAGTTCAGTGGCTGTACGGATATCGTCTTCCGTCGTGGTGGGTGAGCACAGATTAATGGTGTCGCTGAGCAGCGCGCCAAGAAGCAGGGTTGCGTGAGTCGGGGGCATCGTGCGGCGCATTTCTGCATCCATCAGCAGCCAGAGTACTGTCGCGCTGCTGCCTGCCGGTTTTATCCAGACCTCCGGCGGCAGTTGCGTGACCAGACCGCCAAGCCGGTGATGGTCGATAATCCCGATGATATTGCTCTGGAGGAGATCAGCAGGCCCCTGTGCCGGTTCGGTAAAATCGACCAGCCATACCGGTTCACCTTTCAGTGGAATATCCAGCAGGGGCGGCAGGGAGAGCCCGGCAGCTTCAAAAATATAGCGTGTCTCAGGATTCGCTTCACCGGGCCGCCAGGCACGGGCAGGACGGTTACACCGGTTGAGCCAGCCCGCCGTCACGGCTGCGGTGCAGACAGCGTCGCTGTCAGGGTTAAGATGACCAAAAACATTAATCAAAGATGTATCCCCGTTAAGGGAAGTACACAGGCCGGAAGGATTTATCGACGGCCTGACATACCTCCTGAAAATCAAGAGTCATATCAGGCGTCATCAGCCCCGGACGGGGCGGTTGGGAAAGGTGGAACGCCATCACCTTTAAAAACATCATAGATCAACGCCTCTGGAAAGTCAGCAGGCCAATGCTTTTTCTTGTGCCCATGGATGCGCATAACTGAAGACGGTAAGGTGTACGGCATTTACCGGAATTTACGCGCATTACAACGGCTCAGGTTAACGCTTGTGATAAAATAGTTTATTATCAATCACTTCAGGTGAATTATGTCATGCAAGCAAGCCTGAGAATGTCATCCGCCAGGTGTCTTCAGGGACAGATCCACGTTTTCCGTATTTCTGTCAGTAAGAAACAGCCAGGTATCAACTTTCTGAAAGGAGGCGACACATTCCATGAGCGCAAATAAAAAAAAGCTTAACGGAGTTGTCAGAGGGTTTATCAGCTCGCCGGCGGCGGGCGGTATTATACTGATCCTCGCGTCTGTAGCAGCCATCGTGGTGGCCAACTCTCCCCTGCTTGAGGGATATGAATCACTGCTGAAATACAAAACTGTCGGGCTTTCCACGGAGCACTGGGTCAACGACGGGCTGATGGCCATCTTTTTTCTCTTTGTCGGTCTCGAGATTAAGCGGGAGCTTCTCGTTGGTCAACTGGCAACATGGAGCCAGCGCGCCCTACCGGGTTTTGCGGCGCTGGGAGGCGTTGCCGTGCCGGCACTGATTTATGCCGGGTTTAATGCCAGCAATGCAGAAACGCTTCGCGGATGGGCCATCCCGGCTGCGACGGACATTGCGTTCGCGCTCGGTGTGCTGACTTTGCTGGGAAGGAGGGTTCCGGCGTCGCTGAAGATTTTTCTCTCTGCCCTGGCCATCCTTGATGACATGGGAGCCGTAGCGATTATTGCAATTTTTTATACCAGTCATATTTCACTCATGATGCTGGGCGGCGCTATGGTAACCGCACTGATGATGTTCATGATGAACAGAGCTGGCCTGAAGCGACTGCTTCCCTACCTCGTTGCAGGCTGCCTGATGTGGTTTTTTATGCTGCAGTCGGGGGTTCATGCTACGGTGGCTGGTATTCTGGTGGCCCTCTTCATCCCGCTGAAAACAGACAGCACTTCCGGTTCACCGCTGGAGCGACTTGAACATGGTCTTGAGCCGTGGGTGGTTTTCCTTATTCTGCCGGTGTTTGGTTTCGCGAATGCAGGCGTATCGCTCACAGGCCTGACCGCAGAGGATCTTCTGTCACCCGTGCCAGTTGGTGTGGCCACGGGACTCTTCCTGGGTAAGCAGGTGGGCGTTTTTGGCCTTTCGCTGCTCGCTGTCGGTCTGGGGCTGGCCCAAAAACCGAAAAACAGCTCGTGGCTGCAGATATACGGCGTCTCTGTTCTGTGTGGAATTGGTTTTACCATGAGCCTTTTCATTGGCAACCTTGCATTTGCGGAAAGCCAGTTACTCATAGATGAAGTGAAAGTCGGCGTACTGGTGGGATCAGTTCTGTCTGCGTTGACTGGGGCGCTTATCATGTTGCTCCCGCGTCAGCGTTGAGATGTAACAAATGCTGAGAATACGGAAAGATGACGTGCCATATAGATGGCACGTCATCTGTTATTTATTCATCGACGCCATAACCGCTTTCCAGGTTATAAAACCACCGCTCAGATTATATGCCCGGAAGCCGTGAGCCTGCAGAATACGGTATGCCACATGCCCGCGCAGGCCACTCTGACACCCGATAAAAATCTCTTTATCTTTAGGTAATTTTTCAAGATTCTCCCGCAGGGAATCCAGAGGGATGGATAGTGCATCAGGATATTCACCAAATTGTTTCAGTTCTGCAGGAGAGCGAATATCAAGGAAACAATAACTGCCCGGTTCCCGTTGTAACACATCGCTGGCATGACAGATGACCGTATCTCCTTTAATTACATTTGCCGCCACCATTCCAGCCTGGTTAACAACGTCCCTTGCACTGTTAAAAGGAGGAGCATAAGTAAGCTCAAGATGCTCGAGATCGTTGACGGTAAGCCCCGCGCGCTGTGCGACAGCCAGGACATCGATGCGTTTATCTACCCCTTTTTTTCCTGACGCCTGGGCTCCGAGAATTTTACCGGTGTCAGGGCTGAACAGCAGTTTCAGACTGATCATCGTTGCTCCCGGGTAGTAACTGGCATGATCAGCGGCATGGACGTAAACCTTCTCGTATCGGGTACCATGGGCTTTCAACTGTTTTTCATTCGCACCGACACTGCCAATACTCAGCGAAAATACCTTACAAATGGATGTACCCTGACTGCCATGGTAAAGGCTGTGACGTTCAAGCATGTTATCAGCAGCAATACGTCCCTGGCGGTTGGCTGGCCCTGCCAGAGGAACATTAGCGGGTTCCTGAAAGACAAGGTCAGGAGTTTCAACAGCATCCCCCACGGCGTAGATGTCAGGGATACTGGTCTGCATACAGGCATTGACACTGATGCCTCCCCGTTTCCCCACTGCGAGCCCGGCTCCTGTGGCAAGGGTATTCTCAGGTTTTACCCCGATGGCGAGAATAACCATGTCGGTTTGCAGAAACTCACCGTCAGAAAGTGCAACGCGGAATCCCGTTTCTGTCCGCAGTACCTCGTTGAGTGCCGTTCTGAGACGCAGATCCACGCCATGACTCCTGATTTCCTGATGCAGGGCCGATGCCATTTCAGGATCAACCGGAGCCATAACCTGTTCCCCCATCTCCAGCAGGGTCACACTGATCCCTCTTTCGCTCAGTGCCTCCATCACTTCGAGCCCGATAAATCCCCCGCCGACAAGCGTGGTGTGAGCGACGTTATGTTGCTCAATCCACGCCTGGATAGCATCCATGTCAGTAAGATTTCGCAGCGTAAAGACCCCCTCTTCCTGTAGCCCGGGCAAAGGGGGGACAACCGGAGCGGCGCCGGTACTGAGGAGCAAACGATCCCACTCTTCGCTATAGACCTCCCCTGAGGTCAGATTCTTAACCGTTACCGTTTTATTCACCGGGTCTACTGAGGTCACTTCATGATATATACGGACGTCTATGTTAAAACGGGATTTAAAATCCTCCGGGGTTTTGAGAATAAGTGACTGCCGTAACGGAATTTTCCCGCCTATATGGTAAGGCAATCCACAGTTGGCGAAGGAGACATTGCTTCCCCGCTCAAGCACAACAATGCTGACATCTTCTGACAATCGACGTGCCCTGGCTGCAGCGGATGCGCCGCCGGCGACACCACCAACAATCACTATTTTCATTAAATCCTCTCCGTTTACTGGGGGCAAAAATTCCTGCCAGATATAATCATTCACCCGGGCCAGCAAGACGCTGCAGACCTGACGAACACGGTGGCAAAATCATAGCGCCATTAGTATACTAAACTATATTATATAAAAATACATAATGTGAGAAATCAGCAATGCGCATGAATGAAGACACAAAACGTCAGACCGATATGAAAAATGCAGCCCTGGGGGCAGCAGATGTCTTACGGGGACTGGCCAACAGCGACCGGCTATTGTTGATGTGTCAGTTAAGCCAGGGGGAAGCGAATGTGACCGAGCTGGAAGCGGCGGTCGGTATCACTCAGCCGACCCTGTCTCAGCAGCTGGGTGTCATGCGCCGCCTGAAGCTGGTCGAGACCCGACGGGCAGGTAAAATGGTATATTACCGTATCGGGGATAACCGTATCATGACGTTGTTAAATACCTTATATGATCTCTACTGCCCGCAGGAAGACACCGGTAAAGAAAGCCATAACAACGAATAATGTGATCCTGCTTTCACCGCAAACCGTTTTATCAGTGGATCATTAACCCTGTTCAGGCTGTGCAGCGCCTTCCCCGTGCCTGGCCGGAGCCTGCGATACTGTAACGGGAAAGCGGCAGTGGTGCGGATATACCCGCCGCTGATGCCTGTCCGGACTGTATTTATCGCTCACGCAACAACTGGTTATATTATTGATTTTTAATGTTTTTTTCAGAAAAAAAGCCACGAGATCAAGGATGATACTGCACTGTCAGCAATGGCCTGTGGCTGATAAACCGTTTTTTCTGCTACCACCGGGTTACATTATTCAAGCAGGCTACGCAACATCCAGGCAGTTTTCTCATGCAACTGGATACGTTGTGTAAGCAGATCTGCTGTGGCTTCATCATTCGCATTATTAACGACCGGGAATAAAGAGCGTGCAGTTTTAACCACGGTCTCCTGGCCCTGGACAAGATTTTCAATCATGTTTTTTGCTGCCGGAATATCCTTGTCTTCATTAACCGCTGTTAAACGTGAAAATTCATGATATGTGCCGGGCGCGAAGCATCCGAGCGAGCGTATACGTTCAGCGATATCATCAACGGCAGTGGCCAGCTCATTGTATTGATTTTCAAACATTAAATGTAAGCTGTTAAACATGGGGCCAGTTACATTCCAGTGATAGTAATGTGTTTTTATATACAGGGTATAGGTGTCAGCAAGAAGCCGGGCCAGGCCGTCTGCAATCTCCACTCGGGATGATTCAGCAATACCAATATCAATGATTTGTTTACTCATAACTACCTCTTACATTGTTTCAGTGGGATATACGATGTGCCATTATTCTTTCCGGTCTGGGCAAAACAGCCTCAAATTTTTATAATAACCAGGTACACCTGTCGTCTGTCACACTAGCGATGTGCCAGAGCAATATCCTGCGACGGGACAATGAATTTCGCCGTGGCACGTGCCACTTTCTGCTGTCCCTTTGTCAGCCATGCTTCGAGCTGGTAAATCCCCCTGCGTTGCCCAAGCAGTCTGGCACATACCATCAGTTTTTCCCCGGTACAAACGGGTGAAATGAATCTGACCGTCAGTTCAGCCGTCAGGGCCTGCACACCCTGCATGAACAAACAATGAGTCATTGCTGCATCCAGCAGGGTACTCGTCATTCCTCCATGTAAAAGACCCGTATAGCCCTGATGCCTGTGATCGGCCGTGTAGTTCGCACATACAGAACCATTCGGGTGTTCTGAAAACATTAAGCTCACCGAATCAGGGTTGTTGTCGCGGGAACCACAGGCCATACAACAGGTATGGGCCTTTCTGGCATTAAGATAACAATTCATCTGTTTCTGTTCAGTGTCCGGTTGTACTGTAGTGGCACACTAAATTTGGCCACCTGATGAAAGGTGATATTCTCACCACAACACAAAACAGGTGACTTAATGAACAAGAAAACCAAACGAACCTTCCCCCCTGAGTTCAGGCTGGAATGTGCACAGCTGATTGTTGATAAGGGCTACTCATATCGACAGGCCAGTGAAGCGATGAATGTCGGTTCAACCACGCTTGAGAGCTGGGTACGCCAGCTCAGGCGAGAGCGCCAGGGGGATTACGCCCTCTGCCACACCCATTACTCCAGACCAGCAACGTATCCGCGAGCTGGAAAGCAAGTTCGCCGTCTGGAGGAACGAAAATACGATATTAAAAAAGGCTAACCGACGCTCTTAATGTCCGACTCGCTGAACGGTTCACGATAGCCGCCAGACTAAGTGACAGCCACACGGTTGTCAGCCTGTGTTCTGCTCTGGAAATACACCGCAGCAGTTACCGGTACTGGCGAAAACGACGCGATACGGTTAATCCGGCACGAGTCAGGTTGTGCAGCGAAATACGCCGGGCGTGGAACCAAAGTCGGGGCTCTGCGGGCGCGCGCACTCTGGCTGAAATGCTGACTCAAAACGGCGTCCCGATGAGCCGTTACCGTGCCGGGCGTCTGATGAAATATCTGAACCTGAGCAGTTGTCAGCCCGGAAAACATCAGTATAAAAATGCCCGTCAGGAGCATACCAGCCTGCCGAATCTGCTTGAGCGTCAGTTCGCAGTACCGGAGCCAGACCGGGTATGGTGTGGAGATATTACGTATCTCTGGGCAGGAAATCGCTGGTGCTATCTGGCGGTTGTTATGGATCTTTTTGCCCGCAGGGTTATCGGCTGGAGTCTGTCAGCGCATGCCGATACCGCACTGATAAGCAGTGCCCTGCGGATGGCCTATGAGACGCGTGGCCAACCCCGGGATGTCATGTTCCATAGCGACCAGGGAAGCCAGTATACAGGCCTTAAATATCAACAACTTCTCTGGCGTTGCAGAATAAATCAAAGCGTCAGTCGGCGGGGAAACTGCTGGGATAACAGCCCCATGGAACGCTTCTTCCGCAGTCTGAAAACAGAATGGGTGCCAACGAATGGTTACGCAGGCAAGGACGAGGCCCGGCAGCAAATTAATGATTACATATTGAACTACTA
This sequence comes from Enterobacter cloacae subsp. cloacae ATCC 13047, assembly GCF_000025565.1. Lineage (NCBI taxonomy): Bacteria > Pseudomonadati > Pseudomonadota > Gammaproteobacteria > Enterobacterales > Enterobacteriaceae > Enterobacter > Enterobacter cloacae. The sequence continues at coordinate 486,600 of NC_014121.1, read as the reverse complement.
CAACAGCGTCAGACCTCACCATTATAACGGTGGGCTGACGCCGGAAGAGTCAGAGAACAGGATACCATTTTTTACTGTAAAACTGTGGCCAGTATTACTTGACCACTACATACTGACGGGAGGCATCCGGAATTCAGTCAGATGGGGTTCTCATACCCGGCAGTCATTACTGCCTCCTCCACACATTCCGGCTCCTGGTTTATACACAATACGGGTCGGATAAAAATCACCACCCGTGATGAAATAAACTCAGGAATGGCAACAGCGCCCGTTTCCGTGATGATGCTGATGACCCCGCAGGCACGCATTTTCTGCTGTGTTCCCGTCAGAGTGACAGCATTTTTTCCCCTTCGCCTCATGGTTAAGGGACTGGCGTCCCTGCTCCGGCTTATTCAGTTCAGTCAGTACACGGGTATCCGGATCACATAGTTCAGTGAACAAACGACGGCCACAGTCAGTCTGGTACACCGCGATCTGATGCCCCAGTAATTTACCCAGCATCCGTTCCCCGATGTTACGGACCACAACGCGGCTGACCTGTTGTTGAACCAGAAGGTCAACCAGCTTCCGTTTACCTGAACAATCTGCGCCCAGCGCGGGATTCTCTGTCCGGCTGAGTTCCGCACCGCGCTTATCCACAAAAACAAGGTGACTCGCTTTGGTAAAATGATTCGCTACCCGGTCGTCATTCACTGGAATGGCTGTGATCATCTTGTGTAACTCCTTCCCTTTCAGAGTGCATTATTAAGGCCTTGCCCTGAGTGAGACAGTCCACAACCTTAAAACGGGCTGCTTTCAGGACATTGGCCAGTGTCTGCCTTGAAACCCCCATTGCAACAGCCGCTTCCTGCTGTTGCATGCCCAGTAAATCGACCAGTCGTAACGCTTCAAACTCATCTTCTTTTAAATGAACATGTTCAAGCTGGCTCATCGGTCGCGCATTGGGCTTAAAACAGGTATCCGCAGGGCGGCCACAAATGTTACGGGGAATTCTGGGTCTTGGCATGAAGGCTCCTTATTGGCATATGCCATATATACACTCGTAAAGTGGCATATGCAATATACTCTGCTCACCGGCGGAGGATTTTTTTGCTTTGCCCTTGAGTCTGTAAGTGTGTAGCAGAGCAGGGGAAGATGAAGGGAAGGAACGCGGATACTATCTGTGACTCAATTAAAGTGCTGACATCAGAGTTCAACGCTTGCAGTCTGAGACATCCGGAGTTTTCGGATATCTTAACGAAAATTCATCGTATCCGTAGCTGTAAATCCCCTGATACGATAAAGGTTCAGTTCACAGCAGAGTATTCGCAGCAGTTATAATTTCGTCATGCTTCAGGTCTCTGTCTGATGCTATGAAAATCTCACATTTCTTTCGTCCAACGGAGTGCATGCCGGAAAGCATGATTTTGAGATGAGCTTCTTCCCCGTTCGGGTATACGCGCCTGATGATATTGACTTCCCTCAGGGTTTTTACTAATTCAGCGGGTTGAGAGTTAAAGAAAACAAGTACATTTTTCATGCGATTATCCTGAGAAGACCACGGGAAGGATATCTGTTAAAAATAGATTAGATTCACATCACAGAAAAATAACGTCCTCCTGAAAAATCAGGGGGTAATATTCCGGTTAGCACCACTCGTAGCTCGAAAAGCGTCAAAATGATTTCCCTCTTCACTCGCTGTGTCTCTCTGTCACATTGTAAGTTCTGACAGCATCGCGACAGGTTTAATTAATAGCAAAAGTCCGCGATATCCCCTGTAACTGGCCATCTGAGGGAGATTTTTCAACCCTGCGGGAAAAGGTCGATGTTACAGGGGGCAGTTTAGATATAGAAAATTATTGTACGGTAAGACCGCTTTTTAATCAGCGTAGGGTATGTTCTGGAAACGTAATCGTTCTGATATCAAGACATGCATGCGGTTACCTTGATCACCGACAGTCATATTCTGGTGCCTGAACTGCCCATACGGAGCCTGTGCATTGATCGTGTTGTATTTTCGTTTATAGTAGAGAGACTCTGCATCCTGCAGAGCATGTGGTCAGCACTAAAGTACATTACGCTGGCTTATTCTGTTCACTAAGGGCTGAGTACCTGCTTTCGAGGATTTACCTGCTGATCATGCGCATTACGCCACCCTGAGTTTTTCCTTCCTCCGCCGTACTGAGCGAGCCTCAGAACGCACGCAATAACATCCCGTCTGCGGATGTGTTTTATCGTATTTGAAACTTATGTCCTCCGGGGCTAACTCCATCTAAAAATTGAGAAATTACTATGTTGCTGTCCTCGACGCGTAGGGACTGGCTGGGTAACGTCCGTGGTGACGTGCTGGCTGGTATTGTTGTCGCGCTCGCACTCATTCCTGAAGCGATCGCCTTTTCCATTATTGCCGGTGTTGATCCTCAGGTGGGACTTTACTCCGCCTTCTGTATCCCGCTGGTTATGGCCTTCTTTGGTGGTCGCCCGGCGATGATATCTTCATCCACGGGGGCAATGGCGCTCCTGATGGTGACCCTGGTGAAAGACCATGGTCTGCAGTACTTACTGGCGGCCTCCATACTGACCGGCGTATTCCAGCTGATAGCTGGCTATCTGAAGCTCGGCGGGCTTATGCGCTTCGTCTCACGCTCCGTGGTGACCGGATTCGTTAATGCACTCGCGATCCTGATTTTCATGGCGCAGCTACCTGAACTCACCAATGTGACCTGGCATGTTTATGCCATGACAGCAGGTGGTCTCGCCATCATCTACCTTTTCCCGTATCTGAATAAAACAATCCCCTCACCCCTTGTCTGTATCGTGGTGCTGACGGCGATTGCCATGTGGTTACATCTGGACGTTCGTACTGTCGGGGATATGGGCAAACTGCCTGACAGTCTGCCGGTCTTCCTGTTGCCAGATATCCCGCTGAATCTCGATACCCTCCTGATTATTCTCCCGTACTCCGCAGGCCTCGCCGTTGTAGGGTTACTGGAATCAATGATGACGGCCACTATTGTGGACGATATGACGGATACACCCAGTGACAAAAACAGGGAATGCAAGGCTCAGGGCATCGCCAATATCTGCACACCCTTTATCGGGGGAATGGCGGGCTGTGCAATGATTGGACAATCCGTTATTAACGTAAAATCTGGCGGGCGGGGCCGCCTTTCCACCCTTACTGCCGGTGTGGTCCTGCTGTGCATGGTGGTATTCCTCAGGGACCTGGTCTCCCAAATCCCTATGGCCGCACTGGTCGCCGTGATGATCATGGTTTCGATTGGTACCTTTTCATGGCGTTCAGTTGCAGATCTTAAAAGCCATCCAATTTCTACCAGCGTGGTGATGCTGGCAACGGTCGTGGTGGTGGTGGCCACTCATAATCTGGCATTCGGGGTACTGACTGGTGTCCTGATCGCTTCCCTGAATTTTGCCACTAAAGTGGCGCGTTTTCTGGTTGTCTCTTCAGAACTGAAGAAGGATACCCGGTTCTATAAGGTCACCGGACAGGTGTTTTTTGCCTCCGCCGACCGCTTTATGGCGTATTTTGATTTTCGCGAAGCGGTAGAGAAAGTTGTCATTGATGTTGCGCAAGCCCATTTCTGGGATATCACGTCTGTCAGCGCACTGGATAAGGTGGTGATTAAATTCCGCAGAGAAGGAACTGAAGTTGAGATCCGCGGGATGAACGAAGCAACCCGTACTATCGTTGATCGCTTTGGTGTTCACGATAAACCCGAAGAAGTCGAAAAACTGATGGGAGGTCATTAATGTCAGGAATTAATGATATGAACAACACCATTATTGCCTGCGTGGATGGATCGTCATCTACACGCGCTGTGTGTGAATATGCGGCCTGGGTTGCAGGAAAGCTTGACGTTCCTCTTGCCCTGCTGCATGTGCTGGAAAAAAACGAACAACCGGCTGTTTCGGACCTGACAGGGGCTATCGGTATTGACAGCCGGGAGCAACTGACGCAGGAGCTTGTCCGGATAGAAGGGGAGCGCAACCGCCTGTTGATGACTCAGGGACGCGCCATTCTTGCCGGATGCGCGGAACTGCTCAGCCAGATCGGTATCCCGGATGTTCAGCAACTTCAGAAACATGGAGCACTGGATATCATCCTGGCTGATCTGAAGGATATTCGCCTGATGATACTCGGGCGCCGGGGGACACAGAACCCGGTTGGCAGTAATCTGGAGAGTATTATCCGCCTGCAGAAAAAGCCGGTATTGATTGTACCGGAAACTTTTACTCCCCCTTCAAAAGCCATGTTTGCGTTTGATGGCAGCGAGGAAAGCCGGAGAAACCTGCGTCGTCTTACGCTCAGTCCCCTGCTGTTAGGAATGGAGTGCCATGTCGTTATGGTTAACGGAGATGCTCATACTCTCGAAGAGGCGCGGCGTAGTCTGCAGACCTCAGGTATCAGTGCGATATCCCGGTTAGCTGAAGGGCGTTCGGTACCGGAGGCGCTCTGCCGTTACGCCTCAGACAACAATGTGGATCTGATTGTCATGGGTGCATATGGCCACTCTTCCCTGCGACGTTTTTTCATCGGCAGTAACACCACTGCGATGATCGAACAGACCCGTGTCCCCCTGTTAATGCTCAGATAAGCCGACACCCGGAGGAAACTCCGGGAACGCTTAATTCCAGATGGTTATTAGAACCCTGAATCGGGAAGGAAAGGCGACAATATGCAGAAAGCCCTTATGACTGCTGAACTTCTGGCGCTTGCCCGGCTTAGCATCATGGCATTTAAGAAGCCCTTAAAATATATGGATGACACTGACGCTGAAGTCATCGCTCGTTTTAAAAAAACGTTTACTCCTGAGCTTATTGAGCAGATGTGCCTCCGGATCCTAGGGCTTGAAGCGGAGCGTCAGAGTTTGAACGAATAATCAGAGTTTGAATTTTATCTGCTGCGTTAGAGCGACCCGGAGGTGAAGACATAAGCTCCGGGCCTGATCTTTACATCTCTCTCTGATCTGCAGGGTTCACATCCTGCAGATCAGAGCCAGCTTTCGATAATGTCTTTTGACGGTATTCCTCCGGCGTGTACAACGATGTCATTAATGACGACTGCCGGTGTCGACATCACTTTGTATTTCATTATTTCAGGTAGTGACTCCACTTTTTCAAGCTGAATAGCGACGCCTCGCTCATCAGCTACTTGCTGGATAAGCCGGATGGTTGTTTTACAACTGGAACAACCTGTACCCAGTACTTTTACATGCTTCATTTTATAATCCTCCTCAGGAAACCAGCGGGAATACGACGTTAAAAACCCAGCCAACCAGTGTGAATGAGGTCAACAACAGCAACAGCAGGATGCAGAGTAATTGCCACTTCATCACTTGTTTGAGCAGAACGAACTCAGGGAAGCTGACTGCGACAGTGCTCATGCAAAAAGCCAGTGCTGTACCCACTGGCAGGCCGTTAGTAATCAGGCTTTCCATCACGGGGATCACACCGGTCGCATTGGAATAGAGTGGTATGCCAACCAGTACGGCTACCGGAACGCTCCACCACTGACCGGCACCAAGATGCGATGCGATCCATCCGTCCGGCACAAATCCATGCAGTGCAGCGCCAAGTCCTACACCGAGAATGACCCAGAGCCAGACACGTTTAAAAATGGTGAGCGTTTCATCTTTAGCAAAGGCATGTCGCTTTGAGAGAGACATATGCGGTGTCCCGGTAGATTGTCGGATCACAGCAGTTTGATGTTGCTGCCCGTCTCTGAGGGCGTCAGCGGCAAAGTCGGCTAACCAGCGTTCGGCCTTAATCCGATCAAGAAAAGCACCGCCAGCTATACCAACAGCCATTCCGACAACAATATAAATGAGCGTGAACCTCCATCCGAGCAGGCTGACCAGAAGCAGGACGGCGACTTCATTGATAAGTGGGGAGGTGATGAGAAAGGCCATGGTAATTCCGAGGGGAATACCAGCCGAAGTAAATCCCAGAAATACCGGGATACTTGAGCAGGAGCAGAACGGGGTAATGGCACCGAAGCAGGATCCCAGTAAATACCCCACCCCCCGATGTTTACCTGCAAGATAATCTCTTACCCTCCCGACATCCAGCGATGCCCGTAACATGGCTACGAAGTAGATCAAGACCAGCAACAGAACGAAAATCTTGCTCACGTCTTCGACAAAAAAATGGAGCGCATCCCCCAGTTTGGTGGCAGGACTCAGATTAAGTCGTTGATAGACCAGCCAGGTGGCAAAATCTGTGAAAATCTGGAACATAACGAACAGGCCTCACGATGGTTGTTACTTTGGAAGACGCTGTTTAACAGAAAAGGATGCCGGTTTTCTCGATTTAATTTCCCTTGCTGAGAAATGTTAACCTGAGCAGGATTTCGCTACATTCTCTATTCTGATAACGTAACCACCTGTGCAATATACATATGCAGTGCAACAGAAATAGTTTCTTTCTGAGTCCGGAAGTCTTCATCGGGGAGTAAAACAACATACCCGACCATACTCATCCAGTCTGACCTGACAATCACTGGAGAGTTTCTTATGCAATCTCTCTCTCGCCCGTAATAATCTCGATTTGGTTGCAGCAAGCGTGAGACCGCTTCGGTCTGCAAAATCGGCCTGTTTCATCCCTTCCAGATCGCAAAGAGTAAGGATAGTTCGATCATCCTCTGTCATTTTATCCAGTATACGGGGCAGACATTCAGCGAGTGAATCGACAGTTTCAGGGGCATTATCCTGTATGCATACACCATCGTGGAGAGGCTGATATGGGCGCTGCCGCCGGCTTTTATCAATAACCAGATGCCGGGCAACCTCAAACAGCCAGGCTCTTGTATTTACAATGGAACAGAATTTTCTCTGTTGACGTATTGCCCGGAGGAAGGTTTCCTGTATCAGATCATCAGTATCAGCCTGATTACCCGTTTGTCTGAGTAACCAGCAATAAAGTTCGTGTTCATGCATCTTCCATGCCTTCATCAGGCAAGGTAGTGAGCCTGTCGGTTGCACCATTAAAGCGTTCTCTTGATATGTCCGTAATTGCCGGAGAGATGCTGTCGGATTCGCCTGAGGGCCTCACGGCAGACTGAGGTCAATTCAGGGGGCCCGACGATGTGACGGGCTGACAGCATCCGGTCAGTTATTTCTTTTTCGCCGCTCTTGCCCTGCTGCAGGGAGTGTGGCCTTCCGCTCAGTCTGTTCCGGCAGACGGTCACGCGCAATACCATCCATTTCCGCACATACGATCCCGGATAACGCGTCAAAAACGCGTTCCGGGATCAGCCTGAATAGCCAGCCAGTGACTTTTTCGATACGCATTGTGACCTCCCTTGCTCAGTCTTATTGATTATAGTCATTCATATTCATTAAATCGAATATGTTATTGACATCAATACAGCGAAGACTAAGATGAAGTCTAATAAAACCCCGGAGTATTTATGGCCCCGATTACTGCGCTTCAGCTTTTCAAGAATCTCTCGGATGAAACTCGCCTGAAAATCGTTCTGTTACTCAGGGCGTCAGGAGAACTCTGTGTTTGTGAGCTTTGCGGAACGCTTGAGGAATCTCAGCCCAAAATATCCCGCCATCTCTCCATGCTACGGGAAAGTGGACTGCTTATTGACCGCCGCGAAGGCAAATGGATCCACTACCGGCTTTCAGCGCATATGCCCGCCTGGGCGGCAGCTGTCATTGAACAGGCTTATCTCAGTCAGAAAGAGGATATTTCGCTTCTGGCCGGGCGGATTGCCCGCAACAGCGCCACAACCGGCGGCAGAGCGGTTTGTCTTTAACAAATTAAAAAATTTATCCATACATATATGTTTTAACGAATTTATATGGTGATGTTATGAATATTCTTTTTCTGTGTACCGGTAATTCCTGTCGTTCCATTCTGGCCGAAGCGACGTTTAATGCGCTTTCACCGGAAGCGCACCACGCCTTCAGCGCAGGCAGTCAGCCTAAAGGTGAAGTCCATCCCCGCGCTCTTGCTCTTCTCAGGAAAGAAGGGATACCCACGGATGGGTATTACAGCAAATCGTGGAACAACCTCCCTGTGACCCCGGATGTGGTGATCACGGTGTGCGGGAATGCGGCGGGTGAAACCTGTCCTGCGTATCTGGCTCCGGCGGTGAGGGCACACTGGGGAGTCGAGGATCCTGATAAGACTACAGGAAGTGATGAGGAGATCGATGCCGCTTTCGAACAGGCCTGGCATATTCTTCGTCGCCGGATTGAAGCCTTTCTGTTGCTTGCGCCATCAGTCCTGTCGGGCCCTGAGGAGCGTCTTCAGGCTGAACTGAACCGGATCGGTGAAACCATTTTTTAACGGAAACCTGAAGGAATAGAGAATGAAAACACTGTCAGTGTATGACCCGGCACTTTGCTGCAGTTCGGGTGTGTGCGGGACGGAAGTGGACCAGGCTCTGGTGTCATTTTCCGCAGACGTCACGTGGCTGAAACAGCAGGGTGTGTCGGTGGAACGTTTTAACCTGTCGCAGCAACCTCTGGCATTTGCTGAGAATCCGTCAGTTAAAGCCTTTCTTGAGCGCTCCGGTGCTGAAAGCCTGCCGTTAATTTTGCTGGATGGCGAGTTTGTCCTGTCTGGTCGCTATCCGACACGGCAGGATCTGGCTCGCTGGTTTGGGCTTAATCAGGAGAAAACAGGCATGGCACCGGGGAAAAGCTGCTGTGGCGGCAACACGTCATGTTGCTGAACCCAACCGGACAGGAGCTTATGATGAATTATCTCAACACTATCCCGAAGTTTCTCTTTTTTACGGGGAAAGGAGGCGTCGGAAAAACCTCGCTTTCCTGCGCAACCGCTATTCGTCTGGCTGATGAGGGCAAACGCATCCTGCTGGTCAGTACCGATCCCGCGTCCAATGTGGGCCAGGTCTTCGGGCAGCAGATTGGTAACACCCTGACGGTCATCTCTGACGTACCCGGACTCACTGCGCTGGAAATCGATCCGCAGGCGGCGGCGCAACAGTATCGTGCCCGCATCGTTGATCCGGTTAAAGGGATTTTGCCCGAAGATGTCGTCCGCAGCATTGAAGAACAGTTGTCCGGTGCCTGCACAACAGAAATTGCCGCCTTTGATGAGTTCACCGGGCTGCTGACCGACGACGCGTTACTGAATGATTTTGACCATGTGATTTTTGATACCGCCCCTACAGGGCATACCATTCGTCTGCTACAGCTGCCAGGTGCCTGGAGCAGTTTTATCGAGACGAATCCTGACGGTGCATCCTGCCTTGGGCCGCTGGCCGGACTGGAAAAACAGCGGGAACGTTACTCGCATGCATTATCGGTGCTGGCAGACGGGGAAAAGACACGGTTAATCCTGGTCGCCCGCGCTCAGCAGTCAACGCTGGCTGAAGTTGCCCGCACGCATGATGAACTGTTGCATGTCGGTCTCAAGCACCAGTACCTGGTCATAAACGGGATCATGCCTGCCGGAGAAGCCTCAGAGGACAGTCTTGCCAGCGCACTGTATCAGCGTGAACAACGTATTCTTTCTCACATGCCGCAGGTGCTTGCATCGCTTCCGACGGACAGGTTAAGCCTTCAGCAGGAAAACCTGGTTGGCGTGACGGCGCTTCGCCGTTTGCTGACGGGAGAAAATAAGCCATGCTCACTGCCCGCAGCGAAACCCGTGTCAGAGCCTCTCTCCGTACCGTCCCTGGAAATGCTGATTGATGATATTGCCCGTGGCGGACATGGTCTGGTGATGCTGATGGGCAAAGGCGGCGTGGGAAAAACAACGCTGGCCGCCGCTGTGGCCGTGGCCCTCGCTGATAAAGGGTTTGATGTCCATCTCACCACATCGGATCCCGCAGCACACCTTGAAAGCACGCTTAACGGACAACTGCCTCATCTCCAGGTCAGTCGTATCGATCCGCATGCCGAGACTGCGCGTTACCGGGAACATGTTCTTGCCACCAAAGGAAAGGAGCTGGACCCACAGGGACGGGCGTTACTGGAAGAAGATTTACGTTCCCCCTGCACGGAGGAAATCGCGGTATTCCAGGCATTTTCCCGTGTGATCAGGGAGGCCGGGAAACGTTTTGTGGTCATGGATACCGCCCCGACAGGCCACACCCTGTTACTGCTGGATGCCACGGGAGCCTACCATCGTGAAGTGGTAAAACGAATGGGCGAAAAAGGGCATTATCTGACGCCAATGATGCAGTTGCAGGATCCTGAGCGAACCAAAATCATGCTCGTAACCCTGCCTGAAACCACTCCTGTTCTCGAAGCTGCCGGTTTACAGGAGGATTTACGTCGGGCCGGTATTGAACCCTGGGCATGGCTCATCAATAACAGTCTGGTCGCAACAGAAACAACGTCACCGCTGTTATTAACAAGGGCTGCACACGAAGCTGCTCAGATCAATAAGGTCAGGACGGAGCTGGCCTCACGCATGGCGCTGATCCCTCTGCAGCAGGAAGAGCCGACAGGTATTGAACAACTCAAACGTCTTACCCGTCAGGCAGGAAAATAATAAATACGGGCAGGAAGAGTCCTGCCCGACAGGAGGCTTTATGTGGCTGGCTGCAGCTATTTTTATTCTGACCATTGTACTGGTCATCTGGCAACCCCGGGGGCTGGGAATAGGCTGGAGCGCGATGCTCGGGGCCTTACTCGCACTGATTACTGGTGTGGTTCACCCCGGTGATATTCCGGCCGTCTGGCATATTGTCTGGAATGCGACGGCTGCGTTCATTGCGGTCATTATTATCAGTCTGTTACTCGACGAATCAGGTTTCTTTGAATGGGCAGCTCTGCACGTCGCACGCTGGGGTAACGGCCGCGGACGATGGCTGTTTTCCTGGATTGTTTTACTGGGTGCTGCGGTAGCGGCGCTGTTTGCCAACGACGGTGCGGCGCTCATCCTGACACCTATCGTTATCGCCATGTTGCTCGCACTGGGATTCAGTAAAGGCACCACGCTGGCGTTCGTTATGGCGGCAGGATTTATCGCAGACTCCGCCAGCCTGCCACTCATCGTTTCGAACCTGGTGAACATCGTCTCGGCGGATTTCTTTAAGCTCGGGTTCAATGAATATGCGTCCGTTATGGTGCCGGTTGATATCGCGGCCATTATTGCCACACTGGTGATGCTGCATCTGTATTTCCGGAAGGATATTCCCGCGACCTATGAAATTTCGCGCCTTAAAGCGCCGGAAGAGGCTATCCGCGATCGGAATACCTTCCGGACAGGCTGGGGGATTCTGGCTCTTTTACTGCTCGGATTCTTTGGGCTTGAACCCCTGGGGATCCCCGTCAGTGCAGTTGCCGCCGTCGGCGCACTCATCCTGTTTCTGGTCGCCAAAAAAGGACATGCGATTAATACCGGAAAGGTGCTTCGCGGAGCCCCCTGGCAGATTGTGATTTTCTCCCTGGGCATGTATCTGGTGGTCTACGGACTGCGTAATGCCGGACTGACTGACTACCTGTCTGCTGTGCTTAATCAGTTCGCCAGCCAGGGCCTGTGGGCGGCCACGCTGGGCACGGGCTTCCTGACCGCCTTCCTCTCCTCGATCATGAATAACATGCCAACCGTCCTGGTAGGAGCACTGTCTATCGATGGCAGTACCGCGACCGGAGTGATTAAAGAGGCCATGATTTACGCCAATGTCATTGGCAGCGACCTGGGGCCCAAAATCACCCCTATCGGCAGTCTGGCCACCCTGCTGTGGTTACATGTGCTGGCGCAGAAAGATATCCGGATCACCTGGGGATATTACTTCCGGGTCGGCATCGTAATGACCCTGCCCGTGCTGTTTGTGACGCTGGTTGCTCTGGCATTACGTTTATCCGTTTCGTTCTGATTAACCCGGCACTGGTCGTCACTGACCTGCGCCCGTCAAACCCTAAGAGAGTGATTTATGAGCGCAATTACGATTTATCATAACCCGGCCTGCGGGACGTCCCGCAATACCCTCGAATTGATCCGCAACAGTGGTGTGGAACCCACGGTCATTTTATACCTTGAGACGCCGCCGGCCCGCGCTGAGCTGGTCACACTTATCGCTGATATGGGGATCTGCGTGCGTGACCTGCTGCGTAAAAATGTGGAGCCTTATGAGCAACTGGGCCTGGCAGAGGACAAATGGAGTGACGATGAGCTGATTGATTTTATGCTGCAGCATCCCATCCTGATCAATCGTCCTGTTGTGGTCACCCCTCTGGGTACCCGGCTGTGCCGTCCGTCTGAGGTGGTGCTGGATATTCTGCCGGATGCACAAAAGGGAGCGTTCAGCAAAGAGGACGGCGAACAGGTGATTGATGCCCAGGGGCAGCGTGTCGTGAAGTAATCCCAGTGGTCGGGCTGTCAGCACCTGAGCAGCCCGATCATACCTTTCCGGCCTGACAGAAGGTAAGCCGCGATGATGAGTAAAACATACAATGTCCTGTTCCTGTGTTCAGGGAATTCGGCACGGAGCCTGTTTGCGGAAGTGCTGATGAACCAGCTTGGCGGGGGAAAATTCCGGGCATTCAGCGCCGGCACTCAACCGGCCAGTTCACCTCACCCGCTGACGCTCAGGGTACTTAACGATCAGGGATTCAGCACTGAATCCCTGAAAAGCAAACACCTGCAAAACTTTCGGCATCCTGATGCCCCGCAAATGGATTTCATTTTTACGCTGTGTGACCGGATGGCGGGAGAAGGATGTCCGGTGTTCCCGGGCAGCCCCATAACAGCCCACTGGGGTTTCCGGGATCCGGCTTTAGCAGCGGGAACCGATACGGAGAAATACCACGCCTTTGTGGAGGTTGAAAAACAGATTGCCACGCGCATCCGGCTGTTTCTGAGCCTTCCCCTGGATAAAATCGATCGGCTTTCATTACAGAAGCAGCTGCAGGCAATGGGTAATACCGGATCTGACGAACATTAATCCGGTACCGCCCGGCCACCCTTTCTTACAAACCCTGACGATGTCCTGAGGACGTTATCCCTGTTGATACAGCCAGCATGGATGGGGTAAAGGCATAACGTTAACCAGATTAATAACAATAAGTATGGAGTCTTTATTGATGTTTCATCCGTTTGATATTCTCACCCTGGACAATGGTGCCAGGCTGATATTTACCCCCTGCCCGGGAACCAGAGGGGTGTCCCTTGCTGATTCATTAAAATCCTTAAAAGAAGCCGGTGCGCAGGCTGTTATCACGATGATGTAGTGGTCAAGTAATACTGGCCACAGTTTTACAGTAAAAATGGTATCTGTTCTCTGACTCTTCCGGCGTCAGCCCACCGTTATAATGGTGAGGTCTGACGCTGTTGTAGTAGTTCAATATGTAATCATTAATTTGCTGCCGGGCCTCGTCCTTGCCTGCGTAACCATTCGTTGGCACCCATTCTGTTTTCAGACTGCGGAAGAAGCGTTCCATGGGGCTGTTATCCCAGCAGTTTCCCCGCCGACTGACGCTTTGATTTATTCTGCAACGCCAGAGAAGTTGTTGATATTTAAGGCCTGTATACTGGCTTCCCTGGTCGCTATGGAACATGACATCCCGGGGTTGGCCACGCGTCTCATAGGCCATCCGCAGGGCACTGCTTATCAGTGCGGTATCGGCATGCGCTGACAGACTCCAGCCGATAACCCTGCGGGCAAAAAGATCCATAACAACCGCCAGATAGCACCAGCGATTTCCTGCCCAGAGATACGTAATATCTCCACACCATACCCGGTCTGGCTCCGGTACTGCGAACTGACGCTCAAGCAGATTCGGCAGGCTGGTATGCTCCTGACGGGCATTTTTATACTGATGTTTTCCGGGCTGACAACTGCTCAGGTTCAGATATTTCATCAGACGCCCGGCACGGTAACGGCTCATCGGGACGCCGTTTTGAGTCAGCATTTCAGCCAGAGTGCGCGCGCCCGCAGAGCCCCGACTTTGGTTCCACGCCCGGCGTATTTCGCTGCACAACCTGACTCGTGCCGGATTAACCGTATCGCGTCGTTTTCGCCAGTACCGGTAACTGCTGCGGTGTATTTCCAGAGCAGAACACAGGCTGACAACCGTGTGGCTGTCACTTAGTCTGGCGGCTATCGTGAACCGTTCAGCGAGTCGGACATTAAGAGCGCGGTAGCCTTTTTTAATATCGTATTTTGTTCCTCCAGACGGCGAACTTGCTTTTCCAGCTCGCGGATACGTTGCTGGTCTGGAGTAATGGGTGTGGCAGAGGGCGTAATCCCCTGGCGCTCTCGCCTGAGCTGGCGTACCCAGCTCTCAAGCGTGGTTGAACCGACATTCATCGCTTCACTGGCCTGTCGATATGAGTAGCCCTTATCAACAATCAGCTGTGCACATTCCAGCCTGAACTCAGGGGGGAAGGTTCGTTTGGTTTTCTTGTTCATTAAGTCACCTGTTTTGTGTTGTGGTGAGAATATCACCTTTCATCAGGTGGCCAAATTTAGTGTGCCACTACATGATGACGCTGGCTGAACTCAGTGAAAATCAGGCTGATGCACTTCCGTCACTGTGCGCTGACCTTCATATGGACTGGTTTCACCTCCCCGTGCAAGACAGCTGTGCACCTGAAGAACCATTTGAACAGGCATTTGCCCGAGAGAAAAAGAGCCTGCTGGCTTTAGTCCGGTCTGGCGGGACGCTGGTTATCCATTGTCATGGTGGTTCTGGCCGGACAGGCATGATGGCCGCTGTTCTGATGCTCGAGTCAGGTTATCAGCCTGCTCAGGTGAAAAAACAGGTCCAGCTAATCAGGCCAAAATCACTGACTTCGCCGGTACAGGTCAATTATCTTTGTAAGCGATACGGCTACCAGTAACAATGCCGTAATGTGCTGGCAGACCTTCCCGTCGAAAAATTATCCATCAGGGGGCAAATTTGTACCCTGATGGCCCCTGAACTGTATTTTTCAAACGCCCGGCAACAGCAGATTCTTCACTCTGCCCTTTCAGGGAGTCAGTGAGGCTCATACGTCAGGAAAGGCAGGGCCGTCCCCCTGTACTGCCAGCCGCAGTATGAACAACTGACCCAGATTGTCGGATTTTTGCTGGATGAGTGTTGCATGGGCAGCGCAGCCAGTGTTTTAACAATACATCAACCTGTGAGTAAAGCCTGCAATGAACGAATTAAATGACAGCCTGCCAAATATCATCCCTGACATTTTCGATACTCCGGACTTCACTGGCAAACCTTTATCTGAAACGCCCGGGCATGCACCACGTATTTTGATGCTTTATGGATCTGTACGTGAACGTTCATACAGCCGCCTGACTACGGAGGAAGGAGCACGCCTGCTCACCGCCATGGGCGCTGAAGTCCGTATTTTTAATCCTTCCGGGCTTCCCCTGCCAGATGATGCTCCGGATACCCACCCAAAAGTTGCCGAGCTACGTGAACTGGTGCGATGGTCAGAAGGAATGGTGTGGTGCTCCCCTGAACGTCATGGGGCGATGACCGGGATTATGAAAGCACAGATAGACTGGCTCCCACTGAGCGAAGGGGCTGTACGCCCATCGCAGGGGAAAACGCTGGCGGTGATGCAGGTCAGCGGTGGCTCCCAGTCCTTTAACGCGGTTAACCAGATGCGTATTTTAGGACGCTGGATGCGTATGATCACCATTCCCAATCAGTCGTCAGTCGCCAAAGCCTGGCAGGAATTTGATGAAGAAGGCAGGATGAAGCCCTCAGCCTATTACGACAGGATCGTGGATGTGATGGAAGAGCTGATGAAGTTTACGTTGCTTACCCGGGGGAGAACTGCCTACCTGGTTGACCGCTACAGTGAACGTAAGGAAAGTGCCTCTGCACTTTCCGGGAGGGTAAACCAGCGCAGCATATAGTGCTTAAGATTTACGGGAGATATCTGATTTCTTTCGGGGAAGGCACGCCCCGTAATAGCCCTCCCGGATGTAGAGAAGAGCCTCAGCCAGTGGGTATGTCCGGAAGTGTAACATCACCGGCACCAAGAGTGCGTTGCAGTATTACTGTATCAAGCCAGCGACCATGCTTAAACCCCACGGATTTAAGTGTCCCCGTATGCCTGAAGCCTGCGGAACGGTGCAGTGAAAGAGAGGCGATATTTTCACTGTTACCCACTACGGCGATAAGCTGGCGAAAACCATGTTCCTCTGCCCATGCCACTACACGTGACAATAACAACGTTCCGATCCCTCGCCCCTGAAATGCAGGGGCTATGTATACGGAATCTTCCAGAGTGAATCGGTATGCGCATCTTTCACGGTAAAGTGAAAGGTAACAATAACCCAGAACCTCTCCATTCTCTGTCGCGACAAACCACGGGAGTCCGGCAGCATGTATATTTTTTTGCCGGGCGGTCATTTCTGCCACATCGGGTGGCTCTGTTTCAAAAGTGGCTGTGCCATGCAATACATGCCAGGCGTATATCTGCTGAATCGCGGAGATATGTCTTTCATCTGCTTCAGTTATTTCCATCTGTGTAACTCCCTGCTGAATAAGAGCACAAGCGTACTTCATGGAAAACACCTCAGACATAGCGAAATGCTTATCACCCCTATAAGTAAATATTTTATCCGGATACAGCCACGCGCGAACAGCGATGAACTGATGAAAGTGCTGGACGGGATCAACCATTCCGGGTTAGGGAAGTGTGAATAGCGCTTGAACGGCAGATGAAACGTGAAATGCTCTCACCTTCTTAGACAACGAAATGGCTAGATATTCCTCGCGCTTTTATTAGCTAAACAGTGTGACGTAATGCCAGCACGGCCGACCAGTCGATGGTCACCTCAGGATGAGGAAGTTTTACATCAGTGGGACAGAAAATGCCGGCAAAGCTGCCACACAGTCATTTATCCGGGACTGACCGGGCAGATACTGCGCCAGCAGATGATCCAAGGCGACTCGTGCATAACTTTCACTAGCGTTTACCCGGATTTTACTCTGTCGTTCCATTTCATCTCCCACCGTGACCAACTGGCTGTGCATGGGGAGCAGATAATTGAGCATTTTCGTATACATACACGCCTCTACAATTCGCTCCGAAAACGTTTCATGGTCGCTGGCAAACACGCTCGGCGCGTGGCGCCCCACCCCGTTTTTTTCAGACTGAAGCGTCTGACAGAGAGTCAGGAGCGCTGCCAGTTCAACAGCAGTTTCTCTGGCCGATTTCATCCCATTTATTCCTCTGTCTCTGTAAGTGTGTATGACTTCCCCGACACCCTGATGCTAATAATTGCTCAAAAACATGGCAAGCTCAAAACGCTCTCATTATTATCTCAATGAGATTAATCCCGAATAGAGGGGAACTGCAGCGAATGAAAGGCTCTGAATGGAATAAATGGGACCTGCACATTCACAGTCCGATGACTTGGCTTGCCAATGTATACGCCGATAACTGTGATATAGAGACCTACGTCAGAAAGCTGGGAGAGCAACAACTGTCCCTGATAGGCCTGACCAACTATTTTTATTTCCAGGAAAATGAACTGGAGATTATCCGGAGTGAAATTGGCCGGCAGGGTCTTAATATTACAGTGCTTGGCAACGTCGAGTTTCGTCTCGATCAACAGAATAAAGACGAAGCGTTTATCAATGTGCACGTTTTGTTCTCCGACAAGCTCAGTACCTCAAAAATAAACGAGATACTTTCCAGACTTCCTCTGAAGCTGACCGATGATAGTGGGAAAAAAGTATACGCTTGTGAAAGCAGCGTACGTGATAGCGGGCATAACGTGGATACCATCGTGGTTAACCTCAGTGATCTGCTCGAACATCTTTCGTCAGCGCTGAGACCTTTTATCGATTATATCGTAGCCGTCTGCCCGAATGGTTACGGCGGCTACCGTCCGGGTGCAACCGGGCGTTCAGCAGCGATTGCTACTGAAATTGATCGTCAGGGACATATTATTTTTGGGGACCCCAACGATAGAGATTACTTCTTAACGACAACGCGCTATCCGGGAGCCTCGCTTAAACCAGTTTTTCACTGCTCGGACGCTCATCGGGCAGAACACATTGGCCGCGCTTACACATGGGTTAAGGCGAAGCCAACATTTGAGGGTCTCCGTCAGGCATTGCTGGAACCAGAAGCTCGCCTGCAGTTGGGCGCGGACTGGCTGGCGCAAAGGCCCCCAAAAGTACATTTCAGCCATATTGCTGTTGAAGGCACAATTTTCGACGGGCAAGCAATCCGGTTTAAAAAACAGAGTATTCCTCTGAATCAAGACATGGTGGCCATAATCGGCGGGAGGGGTACAGGTAAGAGCCTTCTTCTTGACGCGCTGCGCTCCCGCTTTGCCGGCGCCACAGCGTACGGCATTGAAGAACGTGAGGTCAACGTTGAACATCTGTCAATAGAGCTGGATAAGACAAACGGTGAAAAGACGCTTTTTGATACTCGCACTGACAGCTATGACTATCTGCACGTTTCGCAGGGGGAAATCAAAACCCTATGCCAGCAACCCGGCCTTATCAGCGATGAGATCAAAAAAATGCTTCGGCTGGCCGACTGCGAGGTTGCGGACGAACAGCGTAGAGGGCTGGGTGAAAACCTGAACGCCTTCCAAACGTTCCGCGAATACTATGTGGCCCAGGATGAGCGCCAGTACTATATCAATACGCCCGGGTATCAGGACGAAGTTATCAAGGTCGCCCAGGATAAGATAAACACACTCACTAGTGAAAAGAACAAAGCACTGATTGAACGATTTCGGGCAAACAGTCTACGAGCCACCGCACTGACGCGAGGCATCAATGCAGGAAATGCTTTTCTGCGGGAGGCTACAGCCGCAGAAACATCACTGAATAGCCGCCTGACCGAGATGAATACGGTTTCCGCCGGCGTGGTTCCCGTGCCACCGCTAGATCTGTCAGAGCTGATGGCTAGAGTCAAAGCCTATATGGAAGCGCTACAGACTCAACTGATGGAGACCGGAGAGGACAATCTGCGAATAACTGCTGAATTCCGGGAGCAGGGTATTGAACAGGACATCACTGGCGTGCTCGACAAAATTCAAGGCTATCAGCGGGAAATTCAGCAAGCGCAGCTCAGACATGGAGAAATTCAGCAGCGTATTACACAGTACAACAATGACGTCCGGCAGAGGGGAAACTTGGTGGAGACTTATGTCCGTCAGCTTCTGGAGCAGAAAACGGCTATCGACTCCTGCTTTGCCGCACTAGCGGAAAAACCACATCTTAAGCCTGACCAGCAGGAACTGATAAAAGAGATCCTGACCGATATACGTATTTACGGACAGCCTCACTTTGACACCGCTAGGTTCTATAATGGAATACTTGAGCGACTTAACCGCGGACGGTTCCGGACTGCAGGCGAGCAGTCTGGCACAGAAAAGCTAACTCAGGTTCTCGGCGTAAGGAGCATTGATGATTTTGTGGCACTTGTCCGGGGTGATGCCATCATCGAGCTTCCCGAGGAACCCGGAAATAAGATTACGCTTGAGGCCTTTCTTTGGAGGTCCGAGTATTTCAACAATCAGGGACCCTACGCCCTGCAGCGCTTCCTCTGCAGCCCCGAACACATCAGCAGCTATCTGACGGTGAGGGCCGAGTTTGAATACAAAGGAAAAACGGTTGAGAAGCTGTCGGCTGGACAGCGCGGAACGTTCTACGTTTGCCTGAAGTTGGCGACCGATGCGTTTGGTTCTCCATTTGTTTTCGATCAGCCAGAGGACGACCTTGATAATGACTTTATCATGCGCCAGCTTGTTCCGCTTTTCCGCAAAATCAAACTTTACCGGCAAGTCATCATCGTGACACATAATGCCAATCTGGTGGTGAACTGTGACGCCGAACAGGTAATTGTGGCCAGCAATGAAGATGAAGTGATCAGCTACCGCAGCGGCGCACTTGAGCACGGCGACCACGGGCAGAAAAACAGCATGCGTAAGGCCATCTGCGACGTATTAGAAGGTGGGCGTCAGGCCTTTGAAGCCCGCGAACAGAAGTACGGAATGCTGTGATAAGTTTTCCCACTGCTAATCGGTCAGCGCTGGAAATCTCGGTTGTGAGGGCGGAAAAAATCGCCGTCCCTCACCGCTTCGCCCATGCTAGCTGAAATTCTCACTTACCGCTTTATTAATGAATTACCTGGTGTAGAATTAATCAGGGTTCGTTTAAATAATGATAACCAATGGCTAAATAGGTGGAGGTAAATATGAGCAAAGATGGATTCCGTGCTGATGATATCGCCAGCACATTTGCCCGGTTCGCCAATAAACGCCGTAATATTGTTTGTGATGAGTCAAAGTTGCAGAGGAAGAAACCAGAACCGCTTGAGTTCTCCAGTGCAACCAATGCATGTGGAACTGCTGTGCTGGCTGGTATAGCAGATCTTATGATTATTACTCCAGAACGTAAAAAACAAAATGAAGAGTGGAGTGAAAGCTGGGATGCAGAAAGAGAAGATTGGGAAAGTCAAGATAGACAATGGAATGATAACAGATGAACTGCGCGTTCTAAGCAACATGCAGTTCATCTTATAAATGCTTCTATTTAAGCTTAAGTCCCCCTTTTAAAGCACCTCCGGCTTTATCTGTAGCAATCTTCTGGGCATCTCTACCCGCCTCTGCACCAGCCTTCTGTGGCAAAGAACCACCTTTTTCCAAACCTGTCGATATTGCAGTTCCCAAATTAACGCCAATCCAACTAAGCATGCCAATCCAGAACACCGGGAAAACCACATACATCATTCCCAGCACCAGATTCATGATCCAGCCGTCGTTGGTTGAGCTGATAAAATTCGCAAAAGGTACAGAACTGGCCAGTCCCTGCTGGGCCATATTATCGTAGAGGATGGTGATCAGACGGTCATCGAGCCACCCGGCCAGTTCCCACCAGAACGTGATGAACTGCAACGCAAACAGCGCAAATGATATCGTCACCACCGTTTTGGGCTCATAGGCACTGAACATCATCAGGACCGGTATTACCGTAATAATCATCATCTGCAGCAGCGCCTGAATCATCGGAAGCGCCTGTTTCAGCGCATCAAATCCCGGCAGCGCTTCCGCCTGCTTGAGGCCCAGCCCGATAGTGGACGTCAGTCGTGTCATATTACCGACCACGCCGGTCACGTTATCAGAACTTCCCACGGCATACGTCGTTCCGTCTCCGGAGAGGCCGGCATTACGCGGACTGACCAGCCAGCGCAGGGCGACCTCTTCCCACTGCGTCCCCGGGAATGATCGCTGCATCTCCTTACGCGTGTTGTCACCAAAGCTGGCCAGTACCCGCTTGCGCAGCCCGGACGAGCCATCTGACCACCACGTTTTACAGGTGGGATAGCCTCCCTGCCCGGTATCCGGATAACCGCTGTCGCGCGTGCTGTCATAAGGCCACTGGCCCCTCGGTGTGGTGGCGGTGTAATAATCGTAATAGCCGGACGTATTCAGAAAATAGTCGCTGCCAATCCAGCCCACCGAGTTAATGGTAGCATCGCTGAGCTGGCTGTTGCTGTTCTTGAGACGAAAGTACGCCCGCGAGTAACACTGGTTCGCAAAATCCTGCACCTCCTGCAGCAATACCGGGTCACGCAGCTTCGTGTTCTGCACGTCAAACCGCATCTGGCGCAGCTCCGTACCGCACGGGATGGACGCAATCATCGCCTGCGTGGTGCCTTTCGAAATCATGTGCAGCAGATACCACCAGATGGGCACCTCAGCCGTGCGGCCGTCAAAGTCGTTCACCAGTCCGCTGTAACCGGAGTTCTGCGGCGTGGGAACACTGACACCGCACTGTTTTGCCCGGGAACTGTCGAATTTAATGGTACTGATATCCACCGGCAGCAGCGGAATGCAGCAGAACAACATCACCACAAACGACACGTAAAGCGCATGCTCGATACGGGGCAGTGCCAGCAACCCTTTGTTGCCTTCGTCTGCCCCTTCCTCCCGGACCTTCAGCCACACACCCATCACCTTAAAGACCAGCGGCAGGGCGAACAGCCCCGTGCTGCCGAGGATGGTCCACATGGCGTTGTTCATCACCCAGCCGAACAGGATGAGAAAATACTCCAGAAAACTGTTCGCAGTCATTGTCCCCTCCTCCTCACGCCACACCTGCCCAGGCCACGCACTCCGTGGCCGCAATAAACAGTACGCCGAGCAGTTCCGTGCGCGGCAGGCGAGCCCGGACCTCCGGCCAGCGCGCCAGCATCTGCGGCCGGACCTTCATCCGCCAGACTACCGCGATGCCGGCATACATGAGCAGCCGCCAGGTAAACAGTGCCCAGCGGCTGTCATGCAGCCAGCGACGGGTCAGGTGGCCATCCGGGTCATACGCCATAAACACAGAGGCCAGTGCGAACATGGCCACGGTTATAAGCAGTAAGGCGGCAATCATCAGGACAATGCGGCCCGTACGACCGCGAAGAAAAGAGCGCTTCATATCACTTTGCTCCTGAGGATTGCGTCTGGTTCATCTGGCTGAAGCCCTGGTCCTGGTTGCCGGCTTTCTGCTGCAGCTGGTTATCCTGGTTACGGGCACCCTGACGTTCCAGCGTGGTGAGCAGGCTGTTGTTACTGATGGCCTTACGCAGCTCCATCTCGTTACGCAGGGCATTCAGTTCCCGGTCCAGGGCATCGATGCGGCGGTCACCCTCGGCAATCGCCTCTGGCTGCTCGGCGGCATTCGGTTCAGACTCACCGGTGGTCAGCATGCGGCGCATGGTGAGCGCGGTCTCGACGGTGTCGGCCATCGCCAGCTCACCCGCCAGACGCTGCACCAGAGCGGCTTTATCGGGGTCATCGCGCAGCGACTGAATGACGCCGCGTGTCACCACCAGACTGCCGGTTTTGAGCGCCCCCAGATTTTCCGCGGTGGGCTGGATCTGGCCGCCGACCAGCTTATCCAGTTGTTCCAGGTTGGTTTTCGTTGCATCCTCCAGCACCGGCGAGAAACCGGTGCCGGCAACAGTACTCCCGGGCTGATTGTCCGTGCCACCACTGGTGCATTCACTGGTCTCACGGCAGGTACGGATGGAGCGGTCACCCAGCACTTTCACCACCGCGGCGGCTGCATCATCGGACGATGGCCATCGCTGACAGGCCGTGCCATTGCAGCTGGCGGAGCCCACGCTGCTGTTGCTGGTCACCGGCAGGCTGTTCATCATGTTATAACCGGCTTTCGCCAGGTCCCGGGTGGGCTGGATGGCCTGCTGCCCCTTACCACCGCGCTTCTGGCCGCCGACCCAGGTGACACCTTCTTCACCGGTGGCCTTCTGCAATTGCTGGTCGCTGGAGACCGCATCCCCGCCGCTGGACGCCACGATATCCTTGTACTCCTCAGATACAGCAGCCTGCTGCCACTTGCTGCCCACAGTGTAATCGGCGAGTTTTTTCGACATATTCTGGCAGTTCAGCAGGGCTTTGTCGTAACTGAGCCCCGCCTGAAGCACCCCGTTGGTGAGCATTTCATACAGACCCGGGTTGGCGCGCTGAATGGCCATCGCCGGCATGCTCATGACCGCCCCGGTCGCCCCCTGAATCACGTTACCCATCAGGTCCTTAAACCCACTGGTGATACCGTTAAGCTGGTTGCCTACAGTGGTTTTCAGGTCGAAGTTGCCGCACATGAGGTCACTGCTCCAGCCGTCGTTCAGCCCGAGTCGCGACATATTGCTGCGGCTCGGCGGCGGGGAAATCACTGAACCGCCACCAATGGAGTAAAAAAGACCGTCATTGATGGCACCGCTGACCGAGGCGCCATCGGACGAAAGCGATGTATTCACGGCCAGTGCAGGCAGGGAAAGAGCGGCGAAAAGTGCCAGTGTCGCCAGGGGGCGGCGCAGCCGCTGCGGATACTGTTGTTTCATCTGCATAGTCCTCATGAGAAATCGGTGCTGTAAAGAAAAGTCTGCCCGCGTCGCTTGCAACAACTGTACGGTTGCCACAGTGCCCAGGCGTAGTTGCCGTCCTGAGCCTCCTGTCCACCGGTGTCCGGGAACACCGCGCAGCTCTGCGACAGCTGTGGGGAAAGACGCTGCCACTTGTGATTTTTCGTACCGGTGTTTTCCTGCACGGGGTCGGGTGGCCAGTACCCCGGCGAACGCTGGCCGGTGAGCGGGCTGTAAACATGCAGTTGTCCCTGGCGGGTAATGATGTCAGCCACGCGCTGCACCACCATGGCCGCCGATTTGTAGCTGTCGGTCTGGGTCACAAAGCCGCTGCGGGGGTAGACGTTGCCCCACATATTGCCGCCGATGGTACTGCCGATTTCACGCTGTCCGGGGATAAGCGCCTCCGGGTAGAGTGATTCCGGCACGCCGGTGCGCCAGGCCAGTGCATCGAGAGCACTTGTGAAGTACGGCATAAAGGGCGTGGCGGCACTGTCGCACGAATAACCCGGGACCATCCCGCCAATAAGTCTGGTGGCCGGATGTCCATACGCATCGCCATAGTAAAAGTGCAGGTTCTGCTTGCGCTCACCCGGGGCTTTCATCTCCTGACGGCCACCGCCGGTGGCCACACCTGCAGCACTACCGAGCAGCGTGCTTTCGGTGCTGTCGGCCAGGCTGCTGACAGCCGACATTTCGGTCCACGGATTGGCACCCGGGCTGAGGTAGGCCGAAACCACGGCTTCAGGAATAAAATGCGTGACCTTCACGGAGGTTTTCACCGAGCAGCCGAACGGCGTGCAGAACAGCCAGTAACAGATGCCGCTGATGCGCCAGCTGATACAGTCCGGACTGGTGGCACTGGAGAGCAGGCTGGCGGTATTGACGCTGGCCATCGTGCCCGTGCAGACCATTAACGTGGCCAGCGCCAGCCGGCGCGGGCGGGAGAAAGACATTTTCACTGTGCCTTCTCCTTCCATACGTTCAGCTTCTGTGTGGCAACGTCGACGTCAGAGGTGCCGTAAACCACCCACTTATCGTCAAACACCACCGCGGGGTATTTCTCAAGACCCAGCGACCAGGCACGCGTGAGGCCGGCATAAGCCCCGGCAAGGTCCTGCTGGCGTCGCTGAAAATCCGGTGAACCGATAACCGTCCGCGCCTGCTGCTCAGCCTGCGCCGGGTCTGCCGGGAGCGGCCCGAACAGCTGCGCCTGCAGCCGGTCAGGGGCATCGAGCAGAACGACGGTCACTTCAGGACCGGGGTTGCCCGTGACCGGGTGGGTACTGTCGGTATAAATGACGGTGCCGGCACGGACGCCGGCGGTAAGGAAAAGTGCTGCGAGGCAGCAGACAGGTAATTTCATGGAGAACACTCCCTGAGTGAGTAACCCGCTCAGGGTGCGGTCAATGATACAGCTGGTCAGTAATTAACTCTGAGCCCGGTGCCGATAATTTATTATCCGTATGACTGGTTGACAGAAAGCAAAATCCACACCACCCGGTCGGCTGACAAACCCTGTATTATGCACAGTCAGGGAATGTCATCGATGGCGCTGTCGCGACGCCACTCCAGATAATCCATTTCCCGGATAAACCCGGCCGCTGCCGCGTTACGCTCAATGCTCCATCGGGTTTCGCCCTCCTGCATAAACGGAAGCCAGTCTGCCGGGACATTTTCCCCAAGTGGCTGATCAAAATCCTGCTCATACAGGAAATCAGCCTCACTGCACGACAGGGTATTTCTGGCATACCACTGGTCACTGTTTTCCCAGGCCCGCATGGCCCAGGCGGCCAGTTCCTCCTCTTCTGAATCGGTCATATAAGCAAGAAATGCCACAGCCCTGTCATGCAGATTTTCCTCAGTCGCCCCGGGTAAAATGGACAGGTAATGCAATTTACGGGACTCCAGCCACATCTGCTCTTCGGCTTCATCTGCCTGTTGCTCATCCGTCAGGATATCGGTCTCATCTTTATCTGAAGCGTACCATTCCTCCAGTAGTTTCTTTTGTTGGCCACGTATGTCCTGATTTACCCGGGTCTGCTCAATACCCGCGGCCACCACACTATTCCAGTCGGTCTCCGCCGGTGCTACCGTGCCCGCACCGTTCAACTGCAGGTTGAGAAAGCTGAGCCGGGCTACATCTTCCGGCTCAGCCGGTGCGTTCACAGCGTCCTCAATGCCTTCATGGCTGATGACACCGGGAAGCCCCTTTTTCTCCCGGCCGGTACTGGCTCGCTCGGTCAGGTAACGTTCCCGCCATGCTGTGCCTTTGGCACGCTTGCTCTCCGCTTCCAGACTGGTGGTGTATTTCATCAGCCAGACGTGCATATAACGCTGCCTGTCGGGGGCGCACAGGGTACTGATGTCATGAAACCGCTGGTAAAAGGCCTCATCATGGCCACAGTCCAGACTGTCACCCTCATGCGCCACCTCATGTTCCGTCAGGCTGAACAACAGGCTGGCGGTACGCAGCGCATCAGGCTTCAGCCGGCGCACGATATCAATGTTGTAGGCAATATAGGTTTCACCGTCCGTCCAGGCATCGGACGACGTGGACTCACCCAGCAGGATCTGGAAGCATTTGCCGCCGTAAGAACGTGACTGATAACCCGCCTCCCCCCCCGAACAGACGGCAGCATACCGGGCCAGACACCATCGCAGCGCCGTCCACGCCCGCCGTGTCTCCTTATCCAGTTGTTTCTCACTGACCATCTGCGTGCTGTCGATAAAGTTTGTGCTGAGCGTCTCAAAATCAACGAGCGCCAGTTCTGACAGCCAGCCGGAACCCCATCGCTGCTCCCGGGGCAGGGGTTCCCTGTACGCCATGAGGTTTTCCCGGACACGGCTCAGGCACTCCATAAACTCTTCCGGCTCATAACAGCCAAAGCGGGAAAGCGTGACCGGATGCACCACGGGTGCGATCCCCGCACGGGCAATGAGTTCTCCCCGGGGCACATCACCGGCATAACGGATGAGAGTGAAACAGTTTTTATCCACCGCAGAGGGGTAATGGCAGCATTTGCGGATGAAGTGCTCCAGCGTAACATGCTGCTTTCCGGGCAGCAGGGTGATGACCTCCTCACCATTGAAAAGACTCTGCATGTCTCCCTCGCCTGACAGCAGCGATCGCGCCGTTTTCTCCCGCCGGGCTTCCGTTTTACGGTGCTTACCCTGATTGTCAGAAAAAGTGGCAGCAAGCCGGCCAAACCGGGCCGCAATCGATGCCCACACAGGGCAGGTCTTGCGCAGGATTTCGGTGCGTGAGACGTTCAGCGCGAGCGGCTTTTTACTGACGACAAGGCCACCCACGCCCCAGATATGAGCCGGGTCATGTCGTACCAGGACGCCCTGATTGTAAATGGATACGGCACCGTCTTCGCGCAGGCGATACCAGGCCTCATCGTCCTCCATATCCCACTTTTCCAGCGCCGGATTCCGGGTAATGATGGTGCCGTTGAGATGTACCGTGACGGGCGTATAGCGTACCAGGTCGCGGATTTCCTGGAGGCAGGACATACGCTCCTGGCTGGTGAGCGGCTCATACCATTCACCGCTGATGATGCATCCCTGAATCGGCTGAGTCAGTTCTTCCAGATCATAGTGATACCCCATTTCACGCGTATCAACGGACATCTGCCATCGCTGCGAACGCCACAGCGTCCGGGCATGTGCCATAATCTGCCCCCGCCCGAGCCGGAAACGGCCGTAAGTGGCATCGCCCTCCTGGTGCGGGGTGCCGAACCGGCCAAAGTAGCGCTTAACATCATCGTATGACGCAAAACCCCGGCCATCATCCCGGCAGGAGAAGCCTTCCGGGGTAATATCGATAATCACCGCGCCGGCGCCGGCATCGACGCTGTTCATGATGAGTTCTATCACGGCCTTGCCGATGGAACCGGCCTGGCTGTAAATAATGTGATGGATAATCTGTGGATCGAGTTCAAAGGGATAGCGCATCAGAAGTCTCCGATATGGGGGTTCAGATGCCATTTTCCGTAAGCGCGCTGAGGGTTAAATAAAGAACTGTGATTGCGTCTGTGGAAGAATAGCCGGCAATGTCATGACTGCCTGGCGATGGAGATATATGGAACTGAAAGACAGTATTGCTGAAAGTCTGGAACACCGGGGGCAGTGGCGCCGTGCCGCCCGCCGGTGGCTGGCTGTGATGGACCTGTCGGACGACGATGCCGTACGGGAAGCCATTGCCCGTCGCAGGGAACACTGCATCAGTATGGGCGCAAACATAGCACCGGACGGACGACGAAATGAAACACGACGCCTGTATAAAATGCAGAGTCGCTACAACAATGGCTACTGACAACTCGGGACTGGCATCGAAGAGGCAGACTGTAATGTTTCAGACACGATATTCCCGAAGGACTGAAAGGCAAATCAACGCGGGCTCTTTGCCGCCCGCACCCGCAGCCTGCGTATTTGTCAGACAGCAGACTGCGCTGTCCGACAAACACGCAGGTCCTGTTAACTGCAGATTTCCCCGCCCGTAACTCTGTCAATCTCCTTCAGTACCCACAGCAGGTCGGTGGCGTCGGGTACGCAGACATTCCAGCGCAGGCCATTTCTGAACTCCGCTTCACCGGGCCACAGCGTATTGCCAGTCACAGTGATCAGGATATCCAGTTTTTTTTCATTCTCATCCGTCAGGTGTACCGCCACGCAACTGCGACGGCCAACACGGTGCGGGTAAACCGACAGCAAAAACGGTGTTTTCAGACGTTTCAGTATTTCCCGCAGCAGCGTATCAAGCGACACGCTGTCAGACTGCCCTATCGAGGCCATACCCTGCGGCGGTACGGTAAAAATGACAGACGCAATCAGCGCTTTGTCCGCAACGACCATCGGCGGTGCCATAGTCAGTTTCTTCATGAATTCCCCTGTCAGATACTCAGTCCGCGATTTTCATCAAGCCGGCGCGCAACATGAAACGCAGCCTCAAGTTCACTGCACTGTAATTCATTCATAATGAGGCGTCTTTCAGCTTTCTCTTCTTTTTCTGTCATACCCAGAGCAAGGTAGAGGCTCGGGGGCACGGCACGGAACAGGGCCTGCACCTTACGTGACAAAATAACGCCTTCCGTATATTTTTTAGGAAGTTTGGTGGCAGACAACAGCATCGCCTTCTGTTCACTGTTCAGCGTTTTAAAACGCGCTATCTGCTCCACTTCATCAGGGGGCATCACCAGACAAATCCACCACTCCGCCATATTGAGCATCTTTTTGGCCGTATCCGGAAAGTCGGCCAGGTTCTGCGTGAACA
The DNA here is from genome assembly GCF_000025565.1 of Enterobacter cloacae subsp. cloacae ATCC 13047. Taxonomy (NCBI): domain Bacteria; kingdom Pseudomonadati; phylum Pseudomonadota; class Gammaproteobacteria; order Enterobacterales; family Enterobacteriaceae; genus Enterobacter; species Enterobacter cloacae. Next base: position 457,535 of record NC_014121.1, on the reverse strand, counting down.
GCCAGAGCCAGGCACCCAGCTTACGCCACATTTTCACAATCTTGGTGGCATAAGGCCCCATCAGGGGATTTGCGGTCACGATATGCGCCTCATCGATCGACACGATAATATCCCGGTCACTGTACTGCTCGCGCTCAGCAATATTGTTGATGGTGTTGAGCAGGGAAATCACCGCAACGGCCATCTGCGCCTCATAGCCTTCGCGCGCCAGCGTACCAAGGTCAACGATGGTCACATCAGCCTCCGGCCACGGCGTACCCGGACGGTTAAACAGCTCACCTTCAAAGCCTTCGGTAAACATCCGTAGCGCTTCCGACATTTCCTCAGCACGGGCCCGGCGCGCGGCCGTACGCCTTTCGCGCCCGTCCTCACCCATCCCGGCATCCCGGGCGATGCCCTGCAGCGCAAACATCAGATCTTCAGGCAACATCTGCCGTCCGGCCTCAAACGTACTCCGCGCAGCGATCATGATGGCTTCCCGGATCATCCCGCGATCGGCGCGCGTCATTCTCTGCTCCTCCGCTGGCTCGCCGCCGGTAATCATCAGGCGTGCTGCAATCTCCATCTCACCCAGCACATCACGTTTTTCATCCTTGTCCTCATCGTCATCAATATCCGGCAGGGCGTCTTCACTGATAATGAGTTCATCCGGTTTTTCCTGCATCAGCAGATGCGAATCACCGAACGGCGCCAGCGAGATGGCCTTACCGGGCTTGATGCTGACACGATGAACGGTGAGTCCCAGGGACTCAAAGTAGTCTCCGGCCAGCCCGAAGCTGTTACCCGCCTCCAGTAAAAAGATACGTGAACGGTAAATGGCTATCATTTGTGCCAGCTTATCAAGTGCGGTAGCCGATTTACCTGCACCGGTCGGCCCAAACAGCAGGAGGTGGGCGTTCTGCGTACGGTCATTTTTGTTGAGGGGATCGACGGACAGCGGACCACCGCCCCGGTTAAAAAAGGTAAAGCCCGGGTTGCCGGTGCCGGTATCACGCCCGTACACCGGCGCCAGGCAGGCAAAATGCTGCACGAACATCAGACGGGTATACCAGTTGTGCCGGTCCTGCTCCGGATTAAAGCACATGGGTAATGCACGCATGTAGGTGCTGAGCGGCCCGATATCATGCTCCGGGTTTACCGGCTCCAGCCCGCAGTTCAGTAGCTTACTGCTGAGGTCGAGATAGCGACTGTCCAGTGAAGGCAGGTCGCGGGCTTTAATCAGCAGGGTAATGGCCGCGCGATACAGTTTATGCTTATTACCCAGGTAAGTGCGGGCGGTGGCCGCATCCTCCCGGGCACGCAGCGAATCCACGTTCTCCCCCATCGAGTCACGACTCAGCCGGGCAAAGTTTTCCTCCAGCTTGTCCTGCGGATGGATAACCAGCGTCATGACAAGCACCGTACCTTCCGGCAGCAGGTCCATAATGGCGTTGATATTATCGCCACGGCGGACCTCGCCGGTCAGGTGCCCCGTGGTGGGTGCGCTGCGCAGACGAGCCACCGGCACCGCCCTGTGCGCCACGTCATCAAACCACCATACGCCTTTCTCCGCATCACTGCGGGGGCGGGTGAACCACAGGCTTTCACTGAAATCATTCAGCAACGGCAGTTCGCCAGGAGCGTCGTCAGTATGTCTGGCACAGCGATACAGTGTGGCCTTATCCACCCACGTTGGTTCAGGGTTGAACCAGCGCAGCAGCCAGCTGTGGATCTGCTCGCCGTTCTGGCGCTGGCACTGAATACCGGCACCGCTCATGGCGGCCGTCAGGCGATCGCAGACCTGCTTCAGCAGCACCTCGGGGGCCATCGGGTCACGATACGGTGACTCCACCCAGCGGTAGATGACCATACGCGTACGACGTATCTGACCGCGCCACGGCGCACCGGTGACGGCCTCATCGACAAACAGGCCTTTTTCAGTGGCCACATTCTGCAGATGACGGGCCTGTTCCCTCAGCCAGGCGTCGGTGAAGTCGGTGCCCTGCGCCCGGGGCTTAACATACCCCCGGATCTTATCCATATACACCATCAGGTCAGACTCGTCCTGACAGTAGAACTGCACCACCCACTGATGTGTATCCAGCTCCGGAAGACTGTCCTGCAGGGCGTTTTCGACCACGTCGCGAATTTCCTCCAGGCGGGAATCCGGACGCCCCTCGGTGCCCACCGGGATGATTTCGTAAACTGCCCCGACCGACACGCCGTCATCAAGCAGGATGCACTGATGTTCAGGGAGATATTCCCCCCAGGGAATGTGATCGATGATGGACGGAGCCGTCTCATACAGCTTCGCTTCCTCGCTGCGGGTCAGACGTCCCTCGCGCGTCAGGGGTTCATGGCCGTTAACAGAAAACGGCCCGTCACCGTACTGGTGTGCTTCCTGCGCTTCAGCCCTGCGACGGAAAAGTGAAAAGGCCATTACAAATCCTCCGTGCGCTCGCCGGGCAGCGCGTACTGTACCTGGCTGTAGAAGGGAAATACGGTGCTGTAACCGGGCACCGGCGTGTTGCCGTCGGCCAGATGCGGGAAGACGTACATCACCAGGTCGGGGTTGGGCAGGCGCGGAAACGTCTGCTGGATTTCATTCTCCTGGGTGCGGCTGTAGCTGTCCCGGGTCTGCCGTGAAATAACCCGCTCACTGTCCGTAACCGGACGGCGCAGGGTGGTCCGGCTCTCACCGGTTGCATGGGTGGCTGAAGCACCATCATTCCACAGTTCCAGCATGGTGCTGTCACCCGGCGGGAGCATCTCATCTTTTGATGTGCTGCAGCCGGCAAGCAGCAGTGCCACGGCTCCGGTCAGGAAAAGCGTGACGGGACGCAGACTGCGCCACCTCATCACAGCGGTATCAGGGATATCATTTTGCATCAGTCTCTCCGTCAGTCCATGCCCGTGCCGCTGCCGGCCAGGCTGAAATCGTATTTAACCCTGCGGCCTTTTTCCTCGTAATCGATGGCCAGCTGGCGCGTGATATGCAAAGCCACTGTCTGACCCGGCGGCACGTAGATGGCATCAAACGTCTGGCCATAGCGGGCCTTCACCCAGTCAACGGTCTCACGCATGCCGCCGGAGAGCGCTTTACCCAGTACGGCCTGACCGGCATTACCGGTGAGCGTTGAGGTCACGCCACCGTAAGCGTTGGTCTGGCCGGTACTCTGGTTTTCCGCCACGGCATCACCCGCCGCACTGGCGGCCGCAAGTGCGGCGATGGTCGGCAGATAGGTCGAAGCATTGCTCTTGCGCGTCCCGGAGATGCAGGGAATACCGTTATCATCGGACAACCAGCCAATACTGCTGCTATTACCGCCCTGACTGTTCTGATTACTGCTGTTTCCGTTCTGCCCCTGTCCGTCAGGCGAAGGCAGCGTCCTGACCGTGCCGTCGCTGAAGACAAAAGTGATGCTGGTAATGGAGCCCCGCACGCATGACAGCGTCCAGTCGCCCGTCGCCGTGCCGGAAACAATGGCCCCCTGCACGTCAGGCAACTCGATGCCGTTTGCCGTCAGGTTGTCTTTGCCAATCATCACCTTAAAGGGATAGGGGTCGGTCACTTTACCATCCACGGGGATGCGCCCCAGGAGTGCGGTCATCGCGCGACTGCCAACGAGGGTGGAATTCTCCGGCAGCGTGTACACCGGGTCGGTGGCCTTCTGTGCATCCGTAAGCTGCGTCTGTACCGCTGCTGTGGTGTTGCCGACGGCCTGTTTACCGGCATCAGCTGTATCAGCAAACGACGTGGCAAACGAGAAGCCTGTGGCGTTATTCTTGTTGCTGTCGGTCACCGGCCGGCCGCTGGCATCAACGGGGACACCGTCTTTTGGCTCCACCCAATGAAGTCCATCAGCGGAAGACGATACGCCGGCGGCGCCGCTGTTCAGCCCACTGTCATAGCCCAGCCCGATCGGAATATCACTGCCGGAGCCGCTGTTTTTTCCGGATTCCGTGCCGGCACCGCCATTGCGCAACTGATCCATCAGCTGTTTGACCTGGGTACTGAGATCGGTGACCTCTGCACTGAGCTGCTGGCGTTTCTGCGCCTCCTCGGCACGGGCATTGCTTACTGCCTGATTAATCTGCGTGTCCACATTGCTGTTGGTGGTTTTCAGGGCTTTATTTTCGTCGCTGAGCTTTTTGTTATCGTCCGCGAGCGTATCGAGACGGTCCTGCACTTTGCGGAAATTTCCCACCACCGTGCGCAGTGTGTCCTGCGGCGTGTCACCTTCAATACCCAGCGCTTTGAGATCTTCCGGCGACAGGTCCTTCAGCGCAACATTGCTGGCGGTATGTGGTGCAGCCGTCTGATTCCCCCCCCCTGAGCAGGATTTCACGCCCACCACCACCGCGCTGGCCAGTACCACCGGAACGGCGACTTTCACGAGAAGATTTGAGGAGGGTGCCTTCATTTTTTCGCTCTCCGTTTATGTCCGTCAGCGGGCTGCAGCGAGGGTGGCTCAGCAATGAAGGCACCCTCCGGGCGTCCGGGCGTCACCAGATAGAGGACCGTTGTATCCTCCGGTGTGCCTGCGCGCCCCAGCCAGCGGTGCTGGAAGGTGGCCGTGGTAAACTGACCTTCCAGCGCGCGGGGATCAAGAATGACCTTTCCGGCAGAACGGTTACGGACCTGCAGCGCGACGACGCTGCTGCCCTGCAGACTCCAGGCGGCCATCGGCGTGACGGTGACCGGTTCAGCAGGCATCAGTGTGGTGATGACGGAAGGCAGCTTCAGTGACACCGGGCTGATACCCGGCACCGGTTCAACCGTACGCAACGGACCGTACATGTTCTGGGCCGCATAGCGGGTCAGGACCACCGGCAGCGGTGCATTCAGTTTCGCGGGCTTACGGTCCGGCTTTGTGGTTTCCGTATCAGCCTGTTGAGCACTGCGGCCGGTGCTGTCACCCTCGCTGCTGACGGACTGCCTGTCACTGGCGGTTGCGGTGGCCACTTCGCCGTCATAGACAATTTTCACGGGTTCACGCGTGGTTTTTCCCGGTGCGGCTGATACATCGAGCAGAATAATTTCCCCGTTTTCCTTGTTCTGCAGCTCAAGCCGCGTCACCGGAAACGCCTCACTCGCATCGAGATACACCACGCCGCCGGTGCTCTGAATACGCAGCTTATTGTTAAGCGCGGGTGGAAAGCCGACACGCACGTTTTTATTCACAAAAACGATACGCTCCTGACCCACCGTCAGGGGAACCTGCAGCGGGATACGTTCCCATTTCATCAGCTCCACAGCGTCTGCCGCGCCCGACAGGATCAGTCCGGCGAGCAGGAGCAGACGGCATTTTTTTAACGGGTTCTTCATCACTTTTTCTCCGGCTCAGGCAGCGTGACGGCCTCCAGCCGCTGCGGGGTGGCCGCATAACAGTCCAGAGCAAGTCCGAAGGGATTGCGTTCCGGATCACCCTCCCAGCGCACCACTTTCAGCGGATAGCGGACCAGCGCACGTTTTACCGGCTCAGTGTGGTAATACTCATCCGCCACCAGATCGAGCTGTGCTATCCAGTGGTCCTGATCGAGAATGGTGACGCTGCGGCTGCTGTAGCCACGGCGCGGGATCTCATACACCACGCGCACGCGGTCCCGGAGCTCGTCGCTGTTTTTACGCATCTCCGCGTCTTTATTGAGAAAATCCTGGCAGGACGGCGTCAGGTAAGGACTCATCTGGGCAATTTTTGCCGGATAATCCACCTCGCCGTTCTTTGGCCAGGAATTGAGCTGCTGAAAGATATAGAAGGCAAAGCTGTACACGGTGGAAGGCGGCACTTCCCACCATTTACGGGTGCTGCCTGAACGCAGATCCGGCGGATTGTGGATGGTAAGTTCTGACGGTGCACGCATCCAGCCAATACCGGCCATCAGCATGCCAGCGAACAGCAGCGCACAGGCGATGCGCAGGGAGAAAATATGATTATCCCGCGCGGTCATGCCATTGCGGAAACGACTCATGACAGACCTCCGCGTTTTATCGCTGTGGTACGTTTCATCTCCCATGCCCGGCTGTTGAGGATCAGGGCACGGGACAGACCGGTACGACAGCGGATTTCCTCCAGGCGTTGCCAGATATAATTCTCCGGCTTACCGCGCTTGTAACCCGCAATCCAGCCCCCGCCGAAGAAGATGACGAACATCGGCATCAGCAGCATACAGGTGGGAAAGGCCAGCCAGCCGATAAAAGGTACCAGAGCCAGCGGCACCGCCAGCGGAATACCGGCAATGACGCCGGTGATGGCCGCCAGAAGAAATTCACCGGACGTGAAACCTTTCCACACCACAGGCGGGTTGTTCAGACGGTCAGGAAGGAAATCGATGACGGCCATAGAGTCTCCTTACAGAATGTCTGACGCTTTGGTCGCCAGAAAAATAACTACAAGGATAAGAATGATGCCCACCACACCGTAAAGCAGGAATTCCGTCCAGGAGCCTTTTCCCTTGCGGATATCATGGAAAGACGTGATGACAGCATGCGCCACGGCCAGAAATGCTCCCACGCTGACAAGCAGTCCGAGTGCGAGACCGCCCATTTTTGCGTAACCCATCATGATGTTGTACGTCCCGCCACCGCCGCCAGTCGTGGGTTGTTCAATGGGAGGAAGGTCGGCCAGGGCATTACCGGTAAAAAATAGCCCTGTCAGCAGTATGTGTTTTGCACGGGCCCGGATAGCCCGGTAACGCCTGAGTAATGTGGATATCATTGATATGGTCCTTTCAGTGGAAAAACAGAAACAGCATTGCCAGGTAAAGCACGATCAGTCGCACGGCAAGCTCATTGAACTGACGAAATGTCACGGATTTCGAGGCAACCCCGCGATAGGCCTGAACCAGCGCCCAGGCGCTGAACAGGAGAATGACGACTGCGAGCGTGCCGAGGATGAGCGTGTTCAGTTGCGAAGGCGTGAGGCTGCTGCCGGTGCCGGCGCTCCAGCCATTAAGCTGTGCACCGTTCATCGCCATGCCGGTGCCTGTGCGCGGTACTGTCCGGTGACAGAAGACGACGGTGACGCAGGCTGCGCGCGGGAGGGTTCAAGATAGGTTGAGATCCCCTGCTTCATGGTGGTGATATCGCGCGTCGCCTGCTGATAATCGAAGTAAAAGCGGGCATCCTGGGTCTGGTTCGCCACCACGCGGGCGCGGTCCAGCCCGGCCTGCACCTGGTCGAGCTGGCGCATGACCAGCGCGAGTTCATCTTTCTCTGAAGCGTGGCACTGCAGCGCGGGCAGGACGGCCATCAGCAGGGCTGTGAGGATTCGGGTATGAGGCATTCTGCGGCTCTCCGGTTAACGGGTCGTCGGCAGAGTGACGCAAAGCAGCCTGTCTTACAGCAGGAAATTCTTTATGTGTCAGCGAAAATTAATGCCTGAGTATGCCTGCTGAATCAGCTACCGTTTTGAGTCAAGATCAAAAAAAAGCCCGCACCAGCTGCGGGCTTCCGGGCATCATCCCGAAAACGGTACTGCGGGCGACTTTCTAGAGGTATTTTTTGAACGAGCCGGTCACCACGGCGAGCACACCACCGACCAGCAAGGCTGATGGCAGCAACAGCAGATTCGGCCACACCGCAGTTGGCCAGGCCAGATAGAGCATGCAGGGGCCATACAGGGCGGGTTTGATAAAGCGTTTGGCATGGTGATACACAAAGCTCGATTCATACCCCGCGCCGTAGCGACGCAGGTCACGTCTGACCAGCCCGTCCACCACGCCCGTGATGACAACCAGCGCGAACAGCGGCAGGCTGAGAAACAGGATCATTACCCGGATGAAGAATATCAGCGTGACCCAGACCGTGGCCTGAAGGTACACACCCAGCCAGCTCACAAGCGTGGCTCCGATTCCGTTCAGCGCCGGAATAAGCCCGCTACCTTTTTCGCTCAGGGATTTAAATGACTGCAGCCAGCCACTGAACCCGCTATCCACAAACAGCCACTGCCAGGCAACGTGCACCCACCGGCTGACTGTCTCAACCGGGGCGGCCATCAGCAGACTGCGCGTATACCCTTCCGAGAGCCAGTGGCTTTCTGCCACCATCACCTGATAGCTGTGGGCCGCGCCTTCTTCCGGCCACAACAGCGCAATACAGACATACTCGATAAGCAGGCTGACCAGGAGTGAACCGAGCAACACACCGATAAGGCCCATCGGGAAATCCCAGAGCAGCAGGCCAATCGGACCGGACTGTCGCTGTCGGGGCGTCGCGCTGCGCTGCCCGTTCTCACTGTCCTGCTGTGGCATCCGGCCCTCCTGCATACGTTATGTCACCACCGGTCCACCAGGTTTCACCGGTGTGGTAGTTTTTCTCCATGCTGTCAGCCAGATGCTTCAGGCTGGCCGGCATATGTGGGTCGTTGTTATCCGCCGGCAACGGCATACGGATTTTCCACAGTCTTCCCCCTTCCAGCAGTGCAAAGGCCTGGCCTTTCGGCAGATTGATGATGTCAGCAGGTCTTATCATCGGCACTTTTACCAGACTCACCTGGTCGTTAACGTTGCTGTTAAAATCCGTGCCTTCCCCGGGACGCGAGACGTCGGTGACACCCGATGTCAGTGTTTTCTGGTAGACATCCACTTCCGGGAGCTGATCGGTGAGCAGCATGGCGGTGTTTTTCTCGCGCACGCGCAGCATCACCAGAGTGTTGAAGTTACCCACCACCTGGTTCGCTTTGGCCGTACTGCCGATGCGGGCCTCGATGTCAGAAAGCGTCTGGGTGTAAGCCGTCACCTGAAAACCGGCACCACCGCCTTTGTTAATAAGCGGGATAAATTCATCCCCCATCAGCTCGTTAAACTCATCGCAGTGAAGGTTGATGGCCACCTTTGCGGATTTCCCCTCTTCCTCATCACCGAGACCGAACTTATAGATGTGGCCTCCCTCAGACACGAGGTCTGCGAACATGCTGTTTCCAACGGCGGCGGCCACCACCGGGTCGGAGAGTGCATCGAGGCCCACGTATACCACGCCTCGGGACTTGATGATATTGTGCCAGTCGAGAATCGGACGCGGATCGTCCAGGTCGGTGTAGTCTGGGGCGAGAAGCGCGGCCGTTTTGCCGGTAGTGAGTTTCTCCAGTAGTGGTAACAGGGATGCCACAATTTTATCGAAGTAGGTGCGATCGTACTGCACCGCGCTGCGCAGGCCGTCCAGCACCGGGTCCCAGAGTTTTTTCCCCTCCGGGCTGCCGAGCACCTGCTCTGACACCCAGATTTTCACGCCGTTAGGCCGTCCCTGGAGATGACGCGGCAGGTCCTTATCGCTGATCCCGCTCTGCATCATGGCTTCCGTTGTATTCATCAGCTGCGGCGCCTTTTCGCTCAGCAAGTTATCCACGTAAGTCTCATACAGCTCACCGATATTGGTGACATACCGCAGAATGAGGCCGTAGTCCGGGCGTTGTCCGAGGGCGACCAGCGCGCGGGTGATGATATTGACGAACCGCCAGGCAAATTCACGGAAGGCCGCGGAGTTACCTTCCCCCGAGAGCTGACCGGCCACGCGGGAGGCCACCTCGGAGATACGGCTGAACCGTCCGACGGCGTTATACCGGGCGCTGATATCGGGCCAGCCGAGGTGGAACACCCAGAAGTTATCCTGACGCCCCGCGCGGTGCGACTCTGCGTACATCCGCCGGAGCAGGTCCGCGTCCCCTTTAGGGTCAAACACAATGACCACCTCGTGTTCACCGGCGGCGTTTGTGCGGCGGATATCCTGGGTGATAAGCAGTTCCGCCAGTCGGGTCTTGCCCACGCGGGTCGTGCCGATAACGAGCATATGCCCGACGCGTTCGCCGAGATCGTAGGTCACCGTAGTCTCATCAGGCTCGACACCGTGATACACCGGGCTGCCGCCGACCGGGGGTAAAGGGCGAAAAGGGTTCAGCGCCGAATCCGTGCAGGTCAGCCGGCACAGCCAGGGGAGGCTGTACTCCATCTTCTTTTCCATCTCACGCGCCATGCGGTACAGCACGGAGGGCTGCACATAGATTTCGCACTCCGGCCGACGCGCCTCAATCAGCCGCTGGGTATGACGCACAGACCACTGAAAACCTTTCCCCAGAAACAGATGGCGCCGGCTGACCGGTATCTGTTCGCTGGTCAGTACATAACGGGGAAGACGGCGGATATTCTGCCGGTAGCGCAGAATTTTCATGCCCTCGCGGGTGCGCTTCAGGGCCAGAACGCCGAAACCGGCGGCCGTCACCCAACTGACAGAAGGCGAGAGTGCCACCGCCCACGGGGCGGTCAGGCAGATACAGGTCGCACTGGCCGCAACCGTTGCGGAATACAGTTCCACAGCCGGGCGCAGCAGGGATTCCATCACATAGCGATCGCTCATATACGCCCCCTGCTGGTCAGCCGGCTGAAAAATCCGGGACGTTTTGTTGCAGTACGCTTATCCCGCCATGCCATCAGAGACACAAGCAATTGCCATCCCTCATCCGGACACGAAAAATCACGCGGTGCAGCCAGTGCGCTGATGTCCAGGTTGTCAGCGTGTTCCCTGCACCATGACCCCACACTGAAATACAGCGACGTGGAATAGATATCGGTTTTCCAGCCTGCGGTATCCTCCCGGGCGCGATGAACGCGGTTGACATTCAGGTCCATGTGAAAGCCCTGTGCCGCATGCTGGCTCAGTTCCTCACGAAGGGCCAGATACACGGCCAGCAGGGGTTCATCGAACTCATAATGGTTCAGATGCACGCCATGCAGATACGCCATTTCCCGCTCATGAAACAGAAACCGTGCCAGACCGCTGCGGTGATTGCCGTCAGCACCGATATACCAGTCAATACCGTCATAGCTGTTGTAATACATGGAAGGTTTTTTACGGTCAGTCTCCAGGTAGTAACCCGGATTACGCTCCAGCATCGGAATGTTCCGGTCCATGCGTTTACCCCGGTGCAGAAACTCATGCCAGGTCAGCCCCTGATAGTCAGGATGGTCGGTGCCTTTTATGCAGAACACATTAATACTGCCCTGATCGGTCCAGTAATGCCGGCGGAGAAAACCACCGTACAGGCGCAACTTATGGTCATCCCATTTGCCGATAACCTCCCCCGCCCAGTGTGGCGGGTTAGCATCCGTTCTCGCCAGAAAATCACTCATCGCTTATCTCCCTTTTCGCTGAGCCGCATTATCCGGCCAGAAATCAGGGAGAACCGTAAAACGGCGAATCAGGTAAACCAGTTCAGACAGTGCACCGGCTACGCACAGCGGGGTATACGCCCCGGGGAGCAGGTGAATCACCCGTAAGAGGCCCTGAGCCAGCACATCCGGGGTGAACGACGGACTGATAAAAACCGCAACAGGCACGGCGATCAGTACCGCGAGTACCATGCAGCAAAAGATAATGAGGGGACGCAGAATACATATTCTGAGCACACACTGCACGAGGACGAAAATGACCATCGGGGCCGTTTTTGCCGCCTGAGAGGTAACCAGGTCGACGATGCGGTCTGTCAGGGAATACAGCATTCTGGGCATGGCAATGTTCCTTCTTAATCGCGGATGACGGGGGATGGTGCCGGTTCTTTACGTTGACTTTGTGGGGTGAGGGAGCGGTGTGGCGGTCTGGTCAGTGTGTCCATCCAGCGCCGGTCACCGGACAGCAGCCAGAGCAGGCGCTGCCCGCTGATAAGGATGATGCCGTCATAGCGGCGAAAGGCTTCCCGGCTGACCTCGCCGGTCCGGCCGGTGTGAACGAACAGCCCCGGACACCCCTCGCGCTCTGTCAGTAACCCGAATACCGAAACATGCGCGGCACTGATGGTGGCGCTGTAACGTTTGGCCTGAATCAGCCAGCGACGACCGTTGATCCAGACCTGACCGTCTGCGCCGTTATCACCGCTGTAACGGGCGTTACGCTGTATGCGCAGGCCCTGCCGGGAAAGTGCCGTCAGCAGCATTTCCTCGAACACATACGGGTTCATCTTACGCAACCAGGCCATCCTTGCCGCCTCGTCGCGCAGCTGTGGCAGGCGAAGCAGCGCCCGTGCGGCCTGTTTCTGATAGCGACGATGGCGGCGCTGACTGACAGTGCGCGGTTTTAATGCCAGGAATGCCAGCACTACCGCCCCCGTCATTGCCAGGACAGACAGTCCCCTGTGCGGGTTCAGCAACTCAGCGATAAGGGAGGCCGGCATCACTGTGATATCCCCGTTGCGGTGATGAGGGCAGGATAATGCGTCAGTGCCAGGCGACGGGCCAGGTCACCGCCGCTGACAGGCACCATTGCCACCCCCGGCGCCAGCTGACGCAGTGCGTTTAATCCCTGCTCATCCCTGACACTGATAACCATGCCGGTTGCCTGCATGCGGCTGAGCGTGGTGGCGTGGTGCGTGAGCCAATGACGGGAAGACGCATCGTCACCCAGTACAAACACCGGCGGCATGCCGGGAAGATTCAGCGGCCGGGCGGCGACAGCGCCTGGTGACATTTCAGGCGTGCTGACCGGCAGCATGTCGGACAGGGAAAGCGATGCCGGCGGTGGCGGGAGAACGGGCGACTCCGTTGCAGACTGACCCGGACCGGCATTGATGGCGTCAAACAGCGGTCCTGTGGATTCACCGCCGAGGTCGCCCACCACGGTCAGCGTGGCAGAGGCACTAAAGGCACTGGTCAGCAGCCCTGAAAAAAGCGTGAAAACAAGGGTATAACGAAGCGTATTTTTCATTGCGGTTCAATCCAGGAAAGAGAATTTCGGGCCAGTAACCCGGGCTGACCGACGGCCGCCGGTGTACCGGTCATGGCTATCTGACTGAGCTTGCGTCGCACAATGGCCATATAGGTTGCCGCGTGCGCACCGCCTGACGGATGGTGGTAGCAGCCCGCCGCACGAAGCCAGCTGCCGGGGCGGGCGTCATAGCAGGCCCGCAGGATACGGGCCGCTGCGCGAAGATTGGTGTACGGATCAAACGCATCACGGTATGTCGGGAAAAAATGCCCGTTCCAGCCCAGGTTCACCTGGGCCACACCGACATCAATATTTTTCAGCGGCCAGCGCTGCATAAACCCGAGCAGCGCCGTGAAGGCCTCTTCACGCGTGCTGTAATGGTAACCCCTGCCTGCGACGTTAATGGTCCACGGCCACGGCTTCGCACCCCAGGCAGTTTTGCGGGTGCTTTCGGCCATTGCCAGCGAATACAGTGACTCCGCCGGCACCCGCTCAGCGGCGGCTATCTGCCGGTACGCATCAGGAATAACCTGCAGGTCTGTGGCGCCGGACGCCGCTGTTGCAAACAGAATCCCGGCACCCAGCATCAGAATGCGGCGAGCTGCCATCCGTTTTCCCCCTGCTGCAGAATCACCGGCATCTGGCCCTGCCCGTAGCGCAGCCACAGGCCACCGTCGTGGTTGAGCGTTATCTGGCGGCTGCGGACTTTTTCCACCGGGATGTTGTGACGGATGGCCCAGGTACGGATGGCCTCATCGCTGTTTCCGCCGACCAGATAAATATCGACGGGACGGTCGTCGGCGAGCACGGCCGCCAGACGCGCATCGCAACGCGAGCAGTTCTCTTTCACAAACAGGGCGAGACGCCCCTGTGTGTCGTGCGCGATACCCGCCGCATTGCTGCCCATGTTGACGGCCAGCGTCTCCGGATACAGTCGCAGCCAGGCAGCATTGATTTCGCGCTGAAAGGCCAGCTCCTTTTCGCTTCGCTGGTATTCGTGCCTCACCCAGAGTTCAGCCAGGCGACGGCGTTCAGCACTGTTATCGGTTTCCACACCCAGCGCCGTCAGCGGGTCAAGGCCCGGTGACATAATGCCGCGATCCCCCTCCATCAGGGTCTGATAACGGCTCCAGTCGCTGTCAGACAGTCCCCACTGCTGCGCCTGCTGCTGCGCACTCAGCACGCCGGTGGAGGACTCCTGCGATGTGGATATGCTGCTCTGCGCGGAGGATGTCCTGACCGTGGCAGCGGAGGTCATGAGCGGCACCAGAAACAGTGAGGCCATCAGTGTTTTTTTCATCAAAGCGTTATCTCCGTTTATTCAACCTGAATCCGGTGTTCGCGGCCGTTTACCAGAAAGACAGCAGCACCGCTGCCCTCCGTTGAGCGCAGCGTCCAGCCCAGCATGGCATCCCCCGGTGAGAGCAGGCGCATGGCCGATATCTGCGAGACACCGCGGGGAATGACGACGGCGAAGGTCTGACCACCACGGCGTTCAATGCCGGTCAGCACAAACGGTGCAGCCGGCGTCACCGTACGCCTGGCTGACCGGTCAGTCTTTTTTACAGCGGCGCCCACCCGGGGGGGCACTGCACCAGTGCTGGTCCGGGGCTTTTCAGGCGCCGGCGTTTTCTGCGTGAGTTCCGCCTTACGGTTAATCTCATCAAGCTCGGCCCGGGACTGCTGTACATCGTGTTCAAGAGAGCCCACGCGTGACTGCAACTGAGTCACCGCCCGGGTGTTGTCGTTGCCGGCCTCCTGAAGCTGGCTGACGGATGTTCTCAGGGCGCTCTGCTGCTCATCGGCCGACTGCATAGCAGCAGGAAGTGAGGCAAGCGTGGCCGCCTGCTGTTCGAGCGTCTTCAGGCGCGCTTCCATCGCTGAAATATTTGAGGTGAGCTGGCCTATCTGGCCGCTGCGAAATGCCGCATCGAGTGTGTTAACACGTATTGTCAGGTCTGAAACCTGACGCCCCATGACAACCAGCGCGATCAGGGAACCCGTCAGACTGACAGTCAGCAAAATGATGCTGCCAGTCTGAAGAATTTTTCGGGGGCTGAACGGAAGCCGGATACGTGGCTTAACCGCAGCAGCGGACTGCACCTCCGGCGCACTGACCTGATGCTCAGGAGCTTCAGGGAGCAGTTCATCGGGCGAGGCATGACTGAGTGACATACAGGGATTCCTTATGGCTGCACAGCAGAACGGCCATAAGGTGCTAAAACACGCCGTGAATGGCGATGATTAACTCATCAGCCATTTTTTAAAATTATTCCGGGGAGGGGATCACCGATTAAGTTCCGTTATCAGTGCCTGCTGCCTCTCCCCCTTTATGGAAGGGATTAATCAGTACGCGGTGAGCTTCCCGGACGCCAATTTCACCCGGTGGAGGAAGCCTTTTACCGGCTCGCGCTGCCAGAGCCTGAATTCGCAGAAGATGTGAAGCTGCATTTGCCAGGGCTTCATCACGATTTACTGCGGTAATAGCCGTGTGCTCCAGGTCACTGAACTGCACCCGGAACAGGCCGCCGGATTCTGAAATCTCTGCCGGATAGGGAACAAATAACGTTGCCAGCTTCTGTGCCTGACGGCGTCGGGCATCCAGTTTGCTGACCAGCTGAGAGGCCCGAAGGTGTGTATACCGTTTCAGCATATTCATACTCTTATGGCCTGAGATCGCCGCCACCTCCATGACATTCAGCGTCCCGAGCTCGAACAAGCGGCTGACCGCTTCATGACGCAGATCGTGAAAATGGAGATCATGTATCTCCAGCTCAGCCAGAAGAACCCGCCATGCGCTTTTAAAACCATTTGAGGTGTAATCAAAAACCGGCCCCGTCACCGGCCCCGCAAACTCTTTCAGAACCTGTCGTGCTTTCCATGACAAAGGCACATCACGGGCGGTGCCATTTTTCGTGAGCGGCAGGTGAGCAATACCCAGATGAAGATCCACATATTCCCAGCGCAGGGACAGAATTTCTCCCTGACGCATGGCTGTTTCCAGCGCCAGATGAAAAATGGCGAGAAGCTGTGGATTTTTCTGGCGGAGGGCGCGCGCAATCCGGCGCTCTTCGGTGGAGGTCAGCCGGCGCGTACGCCCGGGGGACGCCGCAGGTTTACGGACGTGTTCGACGGGATTGTGTGAGCAGGTTCCCCATTCGATACGCGCAAGATTATACAGCGCCGAAAGTAAGGCCAGTTCAAGCCTGACCGTATTGGGACTCACAGTACGACCTGTACGGTCGCTCACCGTATTCAGCCTCATATCACGGTAATCAGCGATATCCACGGAGGTAATCTCATCCATGCACTTCAGTGACAGCGTTGAACGCTTGATAACGTTGATGCGGTAAAACTCCTGAAGATGACCACGTTTGTGGACAGAGACCGCACTGAAATATTTATCCAGTGCTTTTGCCAGTGGCATTTTTTTTATCCGATTCCTGACCGCCATCCTATTCCCCTGAAAAATCAGGAAAGATATCACACTGCTGTCAGACATCACTGTCAATCCGGTGTGTGGACGGGTGCCGGAAAAATTAATAATTCGTCCTGTAAATGGGTATCAGCGCCAAATGCAAATGATGACATTGCTGGTTATAAAACAGCCTCCTGTCCTACAGGATGGATTGTTCAGTCTGTACGTTGGTTTCAGATTCCATCCTATGTTGACGATGAACATGTAGACGCCTACTGCTGCCCTTTCTCCTAACTGTCAATCCGGTGTGTGGCAAAGCACCAGTCTTGGGGGATTCCAAATGGTACAGGGGAATAGCGCATGCGGAGCAAATACATTATCAACTGCTGTTTGCCCTAATGGGATGCGAGTCATTTCTGGCGGTTGGACTTTAACCGGATGGTCTGGAAATGACGGTCATAACTCTCCCGACCAAAGTATCCCTGGTAGCGCCAATACATGGCGGATAGTCACTGGAGGGGGGAATAATAATGGTCAATGTCTTGCAGCAGTAGCTTATTGCTCAAGGTAAATTATCTTCCTGTCAATCCGGTGTGTGGCGAAAAAGCACAGTTGCACTACAGCGAACCACATGGACAGTATCAGGAACGGGTGAGAATTATGGCGATGTGTGTCAGGCATATATTCAGTCATCCGGAATGATTAATGATGGGTGGGTAGCTTCTGGTTCTGATGCGTGTACGGAGGATGGTGAATACTGCACTTACGATAACGTCCGTTGTTACGCCGTCCGTTTGCAGTGACTGTCAATCTTACACCGGCCATATTTTCCTACCACTTGAACCGGAGATGAACCTAATCGCACGGAATTACATAGTTTGACTGGACAGGTGTATCTATGGCCATCCAGGTATATGGTCGGCCAGTATGAAATGGATCATGCTGAGGATTTTGGTCCGCGCAAATTCCAGTAAGCAGTCCCCCAACATACGAAAGGACAGTACAGCGCGTAATGCCTATAGCACCGGGAAATGTATTCGATAAACACATAGAATTTGACTGTTTGGTCCACACACCGGATTGACAGTTAGGAGAAAGGGCAGCAGTAGGCGTCTACATGTTCATCGTCAACATAGGATGGAATCTGAAACCAACGTACAGACTGAACAATCCATCCTGTAGGACAGGAGGCTGTTTATAACCAGCAATGTCATCATTTGCATTTGGCGCTGATACCCATTTACAGGACGAATTATAATTTTTCCGGCACCTGTCCACACACCGGATTGACAGGAAAGTATTGCGCCAGACGCATCACGGCTTACAAGCCCGTTTGGTGAACAAGTTGCACCCGCTGTGTTCACCCCATCGAGCTGCAGAACCTCACCGGTGGACAGACGACCATCTGCCCGTACGCTACCACCGCGAACCTGACCGGCGGTGTAAATATTCTTGTTATTAACAACCCGTACCCAGTCATTATCGGACATATAAAAACCACCGCCATGTGTTTCATCCAGCCAGCCTTTCCCGTCCCGAGTAATGAACCAGCCATTATTCGAACGGATATCGTTACTGGCTGTAATGGTATTGCCGGCGGTGACATTTGTCCCTGCAGCGACGTTCTGTCCCGTTACCGTGCCGTTTGCCGTCATATTGCCACCGGCGGTCACGTTGCCGCTGAACGTCCCCGTTACGGCATTGACGGTTCCGGTATTGTTGAGGTTGTTGCCGCCCATATCGATGCTGGTATGCATGGTGTTGAGATCGGGCTTACCGGTGACCGAAAAACGGTAAAGCCGGTCACTTTCACCGCGTGCCACCCCCAGTTCATCCGCAGTCAGCAGTGTGGCAATATGCCCCTGCGTGCTGCTGACACCAAACTGTGCGAGAGGAACAGTCCAGCTCCCCATTGCACCGGTGGCGATACCGGACGTCCAGATGTAGCCCCCCATGCCGGCAGAGATATCCATTGATATCTGACGCAGCGCGAGAAACGGCAGCGCAGATCCGTTCTGCGTGTAAATCATCGCCTGCAGCTGGTCGGTGTTGGTGGCATTGCGTATCACCGCAGCGGAATAAGCCTGACCGTCAATGGTGGTCTCACTGAAGCCCTGCTCCAGAAAACCGGTATTTTTCAGCATAGCGGGGGTCACAATGACCGGCGCGGTGGTGGTGGCACTGGCGAGTAACGTATCGTAATAACGCCCGGTATAACTCTTTACGGCCTGCGTGAAGCGGGACACCTGCGCGGAGGTGTTCATCCAGGTCCGTCTCTGCATCCAGTCGCTGATAAGCGAATATCCCCATACGCTGACCAGCAGCAGGATCACTAAAGCCGCACCTGTGCTGAGAATAGCCCAGCCACGATCGGTTGTTTTTGTTACGTTCACTGGTATCACCATGTAATAAGTGGCTGATAAAGTTTAAGCAGTGTCACTGACATCGCACCGGCACACAGCCAGGGGCCCATCGGCCCGCCCTCGCGGATGCGACGCACCGTTAACTGCCACAGGACAAAGAACATCACACCGGTCAGCAGGGCATAAAGCCCGCTGGCTCCACCGAGCCATGCGGCAATGGCACCGGCCAGCCACACATCGCCAAGCCCCAGACACTCGCGCCCCTGAATCTTCGTTGAGCCATATCGCCAGCCACCAAATATCAACATCGCGGTGACCGCAGAAAGGAGATGTTCCGTAAACCCCGGGTGCAGAAGTGCGGCAGCAAGACCCGCAGTCAGACAGCTCACCGTCATTTCGCGGGGGAGCAGTCCCGTCAGCGCATCGGTCAGCGTCATTCTGAAAAGAAACAGGCTGAGGAAAAAGGACAGAAGGCGGAGTATCGCCGGTGCAGGCGCCAGCAGCATGACACTGACAGCAGCGGCATACAGCCAGACTATCGCCGGACGCACAGGAGAACTGCCCCCGTTCCGGTGCCCCGATATCACCAGGTTAATACGCACGAGGATCGCCATAACATTAAACAAACCGAGACTAAGGGGAAAAAGGATGCCAAGCGTTGGCCACGGCATACTCAGCGTCAGCAGCGTCACAGTCTGATCCCCCGCTCTTTCAGTAAAAGGCGCCGGTAAATGGCATAAATCCGGTTAGCGTAGGATTCGCGCGTTTCATGGCGATCCTGACGAAACCCGGCGTTGTAAGAACCCAGACAGTTCCAGCTGATACCGCATACCTGAAAATGTTTCGCCAGAATCCAGGTGCCAATCTGCACATTGAGACAGGGACGGGTCAGCAGATCCTGCGGGCTGCGGATAACCCCCTGAGCCATCAGCGCCGGGATGTGCGAGGAGTTGACCTGCATCAGCCCGTAATCAGTGCTGAGCGCACGCCCGGTCTTTTTATCGCGGTTAACATTCGTAATCCCCGGGCGCAGACTGCTTTCGCCGGTGGCAATGGCCTGAATCAGCAGCGGATCGATGTGGTACTTTGCCCCGGCTGCGTCAAAGCAGAATGCCCCCGCGCGGGGGCTGAGCAGGATAAACAGCAGGAGGACTGTCAGGCGCAGCATGTCATCAGCCGTTGTGCGTGAAGACCAGGGTGTTGTTACCCGTCATACCGGTGTCAGCGGTACAGGCTTTGCCGGCATCTTCGGCGCTGACCAGACCGTCGCTGTAATCGGTGCTGTTGATGCTGATGGCACTGAATGCGCCACCGGAGCCGAGCTGGGTGGCAATGGAGATACAGTCGGCCTGCGGCACTTTCTGCGTGGTGACGGAGAAACCATTATTGAATCCGTTTGATGCCACAGGTGCCATGACAACCTGGCCACCGTAGCTGTTCCACATCGTCCCCGTGCCGGAACTGGCCGTCCCCTGAATCGTCCAGCCAGCTTTTGGCGCGCCTCCCTGCTGAATCAGCGTGCCGGTCATCGTGGTGCCGCTGGTAAAGTTATACCCGCCCTGGGTCTGCTTGAGTTGCTGGGCATTGGTCACAACGGTCTGGATATTTGAGGTTTCCACCGCAACAGACTTTTTGCCAGAGAGCCCCCAGACAAGCGCCCCGACAATGCAGATGACGATAACCGTAAACAGGGCAATGCTGCCGTGCTCAAGGATACCCCAGCCCCGGTCTGGCTGGCGCTGGTGATAATGTGATGTCTGAGATGACATAGTCGTTCCTTAATGTATGTTGAAGGTGTTCATGTCCTGAATCTGCATCACCATCAGCAGGATGAGTAAGAAGAAACTCATAATCAGAACGAGAGAAAAGAGTTTGGTGACGTTTGCCCGCCGGGCCACACGCGTCAGCGCCTGTTCGAGCCAGCGGTCGGCATAGTTAGTAATGAGTGACGCAGCGCTGTTGCCCTTATCCAGCAGCGAGAGGTAGTTGACCGCCTCGCGGCTGGGGAAGTCGTAACCGCTCTGGCGCAGCGCCATGCCCAGCGAGTCACCGTCGCTCATACACTCCATTGCCGCTTCGATACGCTCCTGCAGCCAGGGCGGAGCGAACTCGTTGAGGATCTGCAGCGCCTTAAGCTCCTGCACGCCAGCCCCCAGCAGGGCACCGATATTCATCAGGAACACTGCCCCCTGCAGATCCTGGTAAACCGACCAGGGCATCAGAAAATCGGCAACACGACGCAGCCGGCCTCGCCAGCGCGGCAGTGACCAGAACGCCAGAATGACGCCCCCGACGGTGGCCCCTGCTGCGGTCACACCCCACCTGTCGGTCCACTGAGCCACCCCGTTCATCAGCCCGAGTGCACCGGTCCAGCGTGCAGGGTCAGACATTTTGCTCAGGGTGGGCACCAGTGCCATGTTGTTGGCCAGCAGCAGCCCCGCGCTCAGCAGGGCCAGCGCTGACGGAAAGACCGAGGCAAAAACCACCTGACCGAGGATGAGCCGGCGGGCGACAATCAGCTTGTCAGCCTGCATCAGCGCACCGGGAATATTGCCGGTTTCCATACCGGCGCTGATAAGCGCCGCCTCTTCATAAGGTGCCCAGGCAGCCAGTACATCCTTAAGGGAGCGGCCCTCGCGGTTGTCTTTCACACCCTCAAGACAGTCCTGCACCAGTTCATAATAGGGGTGCCAGCGCCGGCCAAAGTCGGTATGCACCTCACCAATCATGGCCAGCGCCTCTTCCAGTGCTTTGCGGTTTTCCAGCAGAAAGCGCAGGGTTTCGTAAAACGGCTGGCGATACTGCCCGGTAAACGTTGCCCTGACCAGGCGATACCGCAGCATTTCCGCCAGCGACATGTCACGCTCAGGCGAAAAACGGGTCTTAACCGACATTTGGCACCTCACACTGCATGATGTCGTCCTCGTCCAGCGGACAGATAAGATCGCCTTCCACCGGATCAACGCGCCCCTGCGCGAGATAACGCAGCAGATGCATACGGCGGGTGATACCCCCCTGGTTTACCCAGTACTGACGGGCAACGGCCGGGCCGTGAGACAACCAGAGCTGCATCAGTCGGGCATCTGTGCGGACAACCTCGGCAATGGCCGTGCGACCGGTTACGCCGCGGCTGACGATGCGGCCGGTCAGCGGCACCGTTTTCTGGCAGTGAGAACAGCCCTCGTGATTACGGAAGAAGAGTTTGCCGGTGTCGCATACCCCCTCCACGGTGCAGTATTTTTCCAGGCGCGCGCGCGTTTCGCCGTCAAGCTCAGGCGCTTTCACCTGCCAGGGAATACGGCATTTTTCACACAGCAGCGGCACCAGACGCTGGCCTATCAGGCCGGTAATGAGTGCGGCATCCGCCAGAAGGTGGCGGTCAATGCCGAAGTGCTCCATACGGCGCAGGGAACCGATGGGACTCTGGGTATGCAGGGTCGAGAACAGCGCGTGGCCGGTTTCACTGGCGTAAATGGCGGCGATGAGGGAATACAGGTCACGCATTTCGCCGTTCAGGATGGCATCCGGATCGAGACGCAGCGCGGAGGCATTGGCGTTACTCCAGGCGCGGCTGATGGCTTCCGGCGAGTTGTCAGCCGGCATGACCGGCGTCTGGATGGCGCCGGGAATACGCCCCTCGGGCGGGTTTTCCAGCGTCAGCAGGCGCTTTTTCCCGCCGGTCAGTTTCAGCCAGATATCGCTGAACACACGCAGCGTGGCGCTTTTGCCGGAACCGGTAGGCCCGGTCAGCAGCACCATGCCTTCCGGCAGGCGCAGGATCTGCATAATGAGCGTTATCTGCTCCGGCAGAAAACCCAGTTGCGGCAGCCCGGGAATGTTATCGCCGTCATCAGGAATGAGTCGCATGACCACAATAAGCCCGTCGGGCGTGGGACGGTGTTCATAGCGGGCGCCATACAGACCGGCACGGCGGGCAAACTTCGCATCGATGCGCCCTGACTGCTCGCGGCCGGCAAAAAATGACTGCTCGCGCACGTCGCACATGGAAAGATAGGAGGTGGAGGCCAGTGTCATCCCCTCCACATCTTTCACTTCATCCACCACTTCCAGCTCGCCGTGAATGCGCAACTGGACGATGCTGAGCTTACGGTCGGCGCTGATTTCAATATGGATATCAGACGCACTGAACTCGTTTCCCAGTTTCATATAACTGATGACCTTATCCTGCGATACGCTGATATCGCGACTGTTCAGATCACTTTCACTGACGCTCCGGGACAGGGCCAGCCCCTGACGCTCTGCCACTTCACGCCGGCGGTTCAGCTCGCTCAGCGTCACAAACTCGGTCTTTGCCGTCGGATACTCGCGGGTGACATCCATCACCCAGCGCTGTATGGCCGGTTCTTTTCGCCGGTTACCGTCGATAAGCAGCGTCACGCCGCCGGACGGATGCTGTTCGGCAAACACAAAATCCATAATGTCTTTATCGGGCGTCATCATTGCCTCAGAAGGAAAGTTCAGAATTGTCACTGAGGCGCACGAGCGTGGACGTGACCTCCGTGACCCGTTTAGCAGTGCCGGGGATCTGGTCACCTTTCGCCACCTCGGTGACGCCCCCGTCCGGCAGCACAATGCGGGCGCGCAGCTGTGTGCCGCGACCGTAAATCTCCTGCAGGCGCACACTGCCGGCACGCTTCTCCGTGCCAGACGTCGCGGCCGTTTGTGACGGGACGGGTTGCGTCATGAGCGGGGCTGACGGTTGCAGGGATGTCGCCAGATAATTACGGTCGGTACTCTGCCCGGACTGGCTTTCGCGCAGCTGCTGTTCCAGACGGGCGGTCTGGACTTTCTGCTCCAGAATCAGGTTCCTGGCCTGTGTGGCTTCCAGTTCCCCGAGGGTGACGTTCGGTGGCAGCGCATCGGCGGTGGTGGCTGACAGCGCGGGCCCGCTGAGCAGAACGGACAGCAGCAGCCCCGTCCGGGCGGGATTAATTCTGCGCATAAATGCTCCCCTTCATGGTGTATCCGAACTGCCCCTGCGGGCTCATGGTGATGGACACGCTGGTCAGGCGAAGCCCGGCGGCATCAAAATCCTGCAGCAGGCGCTCAGGCTGCAGACGCGAGCTGACGGAGAAGGTGAATTCCCGCCAGTCCTGGACGGGCGTGTTTTTTTCCTGACCCGGCGCGACGGCAGGCGGCTTCACCTCCGTGAATTTCACGTCCAGGTTGCGGCGCTGCAGGTGAGAGATAAACCGCATCAGTTGCGCCTCGGCACCCGGCAGCGCTTCATCGGTGTACTCGCCTGCGAGGTATTTACGGAATGGAATGAAAACATCACCATTTTTCCCGCCTTCCTGCAGGTTAAAAACGGCCGCATGCCCCAGCAGTTCACGGGCGCGGCGGGAGAAGTCTTCCACTGTTGAGCCGGGGGTGGCGACAAAGCGCAGCCGCAGTCCTTCCGGCACACACTCACCGTCGGTAAAACGCCAGCCGGCCACCGAGGCAAAGACCGGCTCCCGCGTCAGCCAGCAGTTGCTGAGCAGCACTGACACCGGAGGCTGTGAGGCCCACGGGTGCGGTGCACGGGCCGGGAGGGCAGGTTTATCGTTTTTCGGCGCCACACGGGAGCGAGAAGCCTCCATCGCCTTATCCCGGTCTGCCTGCTGCTGCACGGTATCGTGCCAGTAAACGCCGGCAGCCGTCGCCAGGGTGAGCACGACAGCCGGCAGGATGAGCGACATTGGTGCCAGGCGTTTTCGCAGGCGGCAGCGCCTGAGCTGTGCACCACTCAGCCTGTCCGTGAGCGTGGTGGCATCGCGGCCATCCTCAGCCGTGGCCGCACAGCGCAGGCCCGGCGCATCGGCATCGTTAAAGCGCAGAAAATTCTGTGCGGCTGACTCAATGAATGCCCGCGTGCCGGTCACGTCGCCCATCACGGAAAGCTGCCCCCCACTGGCGGCAAAGAACACCCACAGGTCTTCATCGCGGCTCAGACGGTAAATACCCCAGGCATTACCGCCTTCGGACAACTGAAAAGCCACGGCAAGGGCATAAAGGCGGTGACGCACGCGTCCCGGGGAGACAACGCCCGCCATGGAAGCGCTGCCTCTGCCGGCCGTCACGCAGTGGGTGTCCGGCGAGGCCCTGCCCCGCAGACGAACACTGAGTACACTGTGCTGCGGCGCCCAGTGAAGACCGGCCATCCAGTCGCGCCGGTGGTGTGTGAGACGAATACCGGTGCGGCGTGCTGTTTTTTTCTGTGATGACATCGTTACCTCAGCAGAACAGGGGTGATCATGATGACGAGCGTGGTACGGCCCCGCGAGCCGGTCTGACCGCCGCCCAGGATAAAGTTGCCCGGCGTAAAGGTGCCCTGCTTATCCGCCGAGACGTTCTGCTGTTCAGAACCGGTCAGGACCAGCGTCTGGCCCGAGCGCAGGTTGACCTTACGGGCGAGCCCTTCGGTAGAGGTGTCTGCGGTATCATTGCGGGTATTACCGTCCCGGCTGACAAAGCTTTTGATATCCGGCGGGCTGGTATAACTGAAGGCAAACTGCAGCTGCACATCACCGTTTTCCTGAATGAAGGGCAGCATGGTCATGAACAGACCGGTGGTGACGTTGGTCGTGGTCATCGTTGACGTCACCCCCACGTTGGCGGTGGCCGTCGAGCTGGAGCTGGTCAGCATCCCGGTGGATTTCGAGAGCTGATAGGCCACCGGCGTCAGGTTGGCGGTCGGGTCGGTCTGGTTCAGCGCCATGCTGACGTTGCCCTGCTCAGACAGGGCATGAATGAGCAGGCTGGAGCCGGAGAATTTAGCGGCATTGCCGCTGGCCGTATCAAGAATGGAGATACCGGCGCTGGCGGCGGATGAGGAGGCGTTCGCCATTGAGCCGGTCAGGCTGGCACCCACGTTCTGCAGCGATTTATAGACCAGTCCCCAGTCCAGTCCCATCTGCTCGTTACGCGTCTGGTTGACGCTGACAATCTGGATATTAAGCTGGACCTGACGGCTCAGAACCTTGTTCTGGTATTCGATATAGCGACCGATACGATTCAGAACATCGGGTGTATCCGTTACGCTGAGCGTACCGGTGGCAGACGACAGCCAGAAGCGGCCGGATTTTGGCGTCACCATCTGCTCAACCGTTTTTTTGATGTCATCGTACAGGTCGCTGTTCATGCCATAGTCGGTCTTCTGGTTCGAGCTGATGTCGCCGGTGGTCCCCCCGGATGTACCGCCACCGCTGCCAAGTTGATTACCGGAGCCGGAGTTGATGGAGGCACTGCTGTTCACCTTCGTGTTGAGGATGACGAGCTGAAAGGTACGCGTATCCTGCTGGTAGAAATACACGCCGCTGCTGTCGATGCGCCATGACAGTCCCAGACCACTCGCTGCCATATCCAGCAGCCCGCGGATATCGCCCTGATATTTCAGGCCCCGGATAAGCGAAGGAGATGACTGAACGGAGACGGGCTGCGCAGACGTGGTGCCCATCTGTGACAAAGGTACGCGGCCATTATCATCCGGTGCCGGCAACTGACCGTTCATTTGCGACGTCACCACGCTGCCGGTGGAAATGCTGCTCAGTGCGGCAAAGGCATCCGGCGTGATGGAAACGCGGATGCCGCAGAGCGCGGTGATACGCTGCCCCAGCTCCGGCAGCGAAATCCCCTCCGGCCGGTTAATCGTAATCTGGCAGGCGGGCAGGTTCTTCTCATCCGGCGTGGAGATGACCGGCGTGACCGGCTGCAGGTTCACCCAGGGTTTATCGGACCAGACAACGGTGGGCTGAGTCAGGGTCTGGCGACTCTGCAGTACGCGCTGAGCGGTATCGGCCTGCCCCGAGGCCTCCTTGTCCATTTTGCTGATTTCATTCAGCGAACATGATGACAGCGCCAGCGCGGCGACCAGCGCTGTCAGGCAGAAAGGTAAACGCGGCATCGGCAGCTCCCTGATGAGGTTAGTTGAGGTAAACAATGCTGCCCTCCGTCACGCCGGACGGCAGGGACAGGTTCATATCGGTGCCGTCCGCCATCCGCAGCCGCCCGCCGCTGACGGTCAGCGCCAGTGCCGAGGTCACGGACTGCGTACGCAGTGCCGCATACACGCCATCAGTGGCGGGAACCCAGACCCAGAGGCGTCCCCCCTGAATCACGGTCTGAATACGGCTGTCAGGCGCGGGGACGATGCCGGCCTGTGCAGGTGTCACCGTGCCGTCAGCGACCGTCCGGCCGTGGCGCCAGTTGTTCACCGCATCCGCGGTGCGCAGCATGTCGGTGGCAAGCTGGTCAGGCAGGGTCTGCTGCAGCGACAGCCGGACGTGTTCAGCGGAGTGACGCTGCGCATCGCCGGCCATCAGCGCAATGACCAGACAGAAAACAAAGACGGGCAGCGCATAGCCCATATCAGTGCCCTCCGCCCGTCGGGGTATCGCTCACCGAAATCAGGCACTGAATGCGGTTAGCCTCGGCAAACAGCGGTTTTTCCGCTTTGCGGTAGAGATCAAAGACCTGTACCAGGACGGATTCGAAGTTGCCGTGAAACACCAGAGGCGCATCAATGCGGTAATCCAGTGATACCGGCCAGATGACCACCCAGTTTCCGCCATTGCTGCACGTCGCCTTTGATGCCCAGCCCGTCAGGGTCTCTTTCAGTGTGGAACCCGGTTCGGCACGCCACGTCTGGCCAACTGGCTGAGGAGTGACCGGCGCCCCCGGTATATATGAAGAAGCGGTCTGACCGGAGACGGGGGGAGCCGGCGGCAGTGAGGTGACGGGCCGGACGGGCACAGTCTGCCGGGCAGCGTTCACTGTAGCTGGCTGTACGGTAACCGGATGAACGGCTGTAACAGGGGTTTTCTGAGATGAGGCCGCTTTCGGTGCAGCTGCAGGTGGTGGCACCGGCGGGCGCCCGGCTGGCGACAGCGCAGCAGACTTCTGTGCTGCAGGTGTCTTCGCCACTGTCAGTACCGGTGACGGGACGGACTGGTTCTGCGCCGTAAGTACCGGTTTTTGCAGGGTCCCCGGGGTGCTGTTGATACTCGTATCACCGGTAAAGGGATTACGCGGCACAGCATTGACAGTGCCGGCGGCCCCGCCAGTCCGGGCTGGCTGTATGACCGGGGGGAGACTGACGGGTGCATGCTGTGACACCAGTGAGACCGGAGCCGGCAACGGTGCGGCGAAGCTGCGATACTGGTCCCGCAGTTCAAAGCAAATTTCACGGTTAACGTCATCCACCTTCAGTCGCCAGGCCGGGCCGGCCACAATCTGCAGGGCTTCACTGAGCCGGACCGGACCGATATCACGCTGAACGGCCGGCAGTGGACGGCTAAGAAGTTCTGAAAATGCGGAGGTTGTGGCTGAGCACAGTGAATATCCGGACTCCAGCAGCAGATAGCGAAAGCCCTCACCGACCGTTTTGACCAGTTGCGCCGGCATGGTGATATCGACAATCTGATTGAGTGGATCGCGCTGTGCATCGTCCGGGCGCGTGCTGACCAGCGTATAACGGTCATAGCGAACCACGTCGGGGGCCCGGTTGCGGTAAATATCATCGAAGCGGGTGGGCTGCTGATAGCGGCCGTTTGCAAAGGGCGCGGGATCAGAAACGGCGCTGCTGCAGCCCGCCTGTATAACTGAACAGGCGAGGAGGGCAGCGCCCGTTGCCACACGTCTGGAAGGTACTGCCATCAGGATTCACCCCAGGATTAGTCTTAATCAGGAGTGCTATTCTGGCGGGGATGAAAAAGCGGGCAATGCGAAACTCTTTCCGGAAACTGAAGAAAAACATTGCAGAGCCAGTCAGGCTTAATCAGCTGACTAAGCCCTTCACTTTAATCAGATAAGAAAAAACGCCGGAGAACCGGCGTTGAATGTGATTTCAGGTCCATGTGTTCTACAGATGAATACCTGCATGAGACCATTATATTTTGTAGAAAAGCGTGTTAGCCGCAACCGGTGACTGCACAAAACCAAAGTATTCATAGAACGCTTTAGCCCGCTCATCAATTGCATGCACCATGATAGCCTTGATGCCGACCTGATCCGCCAGATTCGATACGCGCATCACAGCATCATTCAGCAACCATTTCCCGAAGTTATTGCCCTGAGTGGATACATCGACTGCAAGGCGGCCCAGCAAAACAACCGGTACGGGATCGGGCATATTCTGTCGCAGACTACGACTCAAGTCGACATGACTAACTGAGCCCGTCGCAAGGGAATAATAACCCACTACACACGCAGTACCTTCAGGACAGATGACGAATGTCCGGGAAGCATTAAGATGCTGATTCTTCAACGCACGCCGGCGAAGCCAGTCATCAAGTACCGCATTCCCGCAATCGAACGAATGAAGAACATGCTCCTCTGTCAGTAAAGCAGGCGCAGTGACATTTA
Source organism: Enterobacter cloacae subsp. cloacae ATCC 13047 (assembly GCF_000025565.1). Lineage (NCBI taxonomy): Bacteria > Pseudomonadati > Pseudomonadota > Gammaproteobacteria > Enterobacterales > Enterobacteriaceae > Enterobacter > Enterobacter cloacae. The sequence continues at coordinate 428,719 of NC_014121.1, read as the reverse complement.
TTTCCATTCAGGTTTTACATCCATCAGTCGCTGACGACCTTCAACATTCTGCACAGGGGCTTCAAGCTGCCTGATGAACGCCTGGTAACGGGCATCATCAAGAACGAACACACGCTGGTCCAGAATGATGTTCTGGGCCTCATGCACAGCCCTTTCAATGATGAAATCAGTACGGTTTTTATTAACCAGACTCGCAGCGTAATCAATCACCGCACGTTCTTCATCCGTGGCGCGGATATTGATTTGCTTGTCACGGACGGATTTACGGACTGGAGTTTGCATAATTCTTCCTCTTGGTAACAAATTGCTATACACACAGGATAGTCTGAATGGTAGCAGATTGCTATACATAGTTATTCAGCTGAAGCTGAAAAAGAAAGCGCCAGACTGAACTGGCGCATGAGGGTATATAATTATATGAATCCGTTATGAAATTTTCAGAACGGTATATCATCGTCAAAATCCATCGGAGGTTCATTTTGCGGATTTTGTGGCGCTGACGGTGTCTGCTGCGGTTGCTGAGGCTGGCCCCAGCCGCCCTGCTGACCTGACTGCGCATTATTTCCACTGGTGTTGGTGCTGTTATTACGGCCACCGCCCAGCATCTGCATCGTTCCGTTAACGCCCACACGGACTTCTGTCGTCCAGCGTTCAATACCATTGGTATCGGTCCACTTGCGGGTGCGCAACTGACCTTCGATATACACCTGTGAACCCTTTCTCAGGTATTCACCGGCCACTTCGGCCAGCTTGCCAAACAGCACGACACGATGCCATTCGGTATTTTCACGGTTTTCACCGGTCTGTTTATCACGCCAGGTTTCCGACGTGGCCACAGAAAGCGTGGTCACGGCCGTACTGTCAGGCATGTAACGAACTTCAGGGTCCTGACCGAGATGACCGACCAGGATGACTTTGTTGACGCCGCGTGCGGACATAATGATTTCCTCTTAAGAATGGTGTTGAGAGGAGCACACCCACCGGGGTGTGTTCCGGTGGTGTGTCCGTGACGCTTAGAACGAATTCGGATCGTACTCTTTCTGAGCCGATGAACCGGATTCCGGCGTCTGGGAAGCATTGGGTGCCTGATAAACGACGTCCTGACCTTTCTTGATAAACTCCACCTTAATCAGGCGGGCTTTCAGGGAAGGGCGACTTTCACCGGCGTGATCACCCGTCTGCAGGGTAAACACATCGGCTTTCAGCCCGCTCAGCACAAAGCCAATCAGCACTTTTTCTTCTTCATCAACGGCTTTCTGACAGCGGTTGATGAGTTTGGTGGTCTCCGCACCCGCGATGGTGACATCGAAACGGGTATAAGATGCATTGTCTGTCGGACCGGTGAGGGCATTGATAACGGCGCAGGTGAATTCACCATTACCACCCTGTACACGGCGTATCGAGCTGAGATACCCGATACCATTGACGTTGAGGTTGAAAAACTCTTTTTTCTGGGAGGCAGAAGCAGAGCCGGTTGAAGCAGGGGTAGTGGTAGTTGCAGTCATGATGGTTTCTCCGGAGTAAAACTGAACGGGTTGCGGAGAAACATCTGTCCCGTACGGGAAGTGTTTCCCGCAGGGAGGTCAGCAAGGTTTGCCGACTGGCTGTAATGGTGAAATGGACCTTAACCTGGTTATCAGGTCCCTGTTTGCAAAGGTTAAACAGGTTTGAACCACCCGAAGGCGCCACTCTCAGGTTAATGTGGCATTGGCATGTGATTACCCGAAGGCGCCTGTCTCAAATCACCCAGGCATTGGCAGTTGTCGGAACGACAACGATTAGCCTCTTTATCATTCATTCAGACGCCACGGATGTCAACGCCGCAGCGTGCAAAAAATCATCAGCACACAAAAATAAAAAAAGCGGTGCCGTGCGACACCGCCTTCTGAGGTCTGCACCATCGACCTGAGGTAAACCTGCTTATCGCAGTGGCTCCGCTGGCTGAAAGGGCCCGGCACAGGTTTCACGGAGTTTTTGTGCCTTACCGTCTCCCGTTCAGGTGTGGACGGGGCCGGCCAGACTGTATTCCGGCAGCACATGCATTAGATGCTGACGAAACCCGCAGTCACGGGGTGCGGCTTCAGAGCCGGGGTCACAATAGCAGAGCCCACAACGCCCCGCAATCGGATACAGAGGATTAATTCTTCTTTGATTCAGGAGACTTAGCCCTGCGCGGTCGTTTCTTTCTGGTGCCCCCGATGTTGATGACACCTTTGCATTCCGGCCAGCGCTGGCAGCTCCAGAATTCCCCTTTCTCTCCCCTGCGCAGACGGGTTTTCCCCCGCAGAGCGGGCAGGCGGGCGTGGGCGGAACCCGGATACGCACCTGCTGCTGTGTGCCCTGACTGACCAGGTTACGCGTCCAGCCAGTCTGCCGCTGCAGGAAGTCGTCGAGTGACATACGCCCGGCGGCGACCTCATCCAGCGCCTGTTCCCACAGCGCCGTCATGCCCGGTTCGGTCAGTTGCGGCGGCAGGGCATCAATCACATCGGCACCCAGTTCGGTCGCCATGATTTTACTGCCTTTACGCACGATAAAGTGACGGTTCAGCAGTTGCTCAACAATACCGGCGCGGGTGGCTTCGGTGCCCAGTCCCGCGTTGTCTTTCAGCACCTTGCGCAGCGCGACGTCGGTGACAAATGCTGCCGCGTTCATCATGGCGCCAATCAGCGTGGCAAAGGTATAGTGCGCCGGCGGACGGGTCATCAGTTGCACCACCTCAGCCCCCGTCACCGCGCAGCGGTCATTCTGCGCCAGCGGCGGCAGGGCAATGTCTGCTTCATCGCCGTCATCAACTTCATTATCACCAGCGTTCTCAAACAGAACCTTCCAGCCCTTTATCACCTCCGTTCGCCCGGTGGCACGGAACAGCTGCCCGCCAGTGTCGAACTGCAGCCGTGTGAAATCGGACTCATGCAGGGGGAGGAACTGGGCCAGATAGTTACGGCGGATGAGCATATAGACGTTACGCTCGGTCTCCGTCAGCGCGGACAGCTGAAACGCATTGCGGGTGGGGATAATGCCGTGGTGTGCCGTAATTTTTTTGTCGTTCCAGATGCGCGAGACAAATGTTCTGTCGAGGCGAGCCAGCACCGGCGCACATTCCGGGTCGGTACGGCCGATGGCATCAAGCACACCGGAAATCTCCTCCCGCATCGATTCCGGCAGGTAACCGCAGTCGGTACGGGGGTAGGTCGTGGCCTTGTGCTTTTCATACAGGCTCTGGGCAGTATCAAGCACCTGCTGCGGGGACATATCCCACAGCCTGCCACAGGCCTGCTGCAGGGACCCGAGGGAAAACGCCAGTGGCGCGGCGGCTTTTTCACGCTTAGTGTCACATTCGGTCACCACGGCGTGACCTGTCTGCCGGCAGAGCTGTGCCACCTGCTGCGCGATGTTCTGGTGAACACAGCGCTTTTCCTCGTCGGTATACACCTTCGCCGGCACCCACTGCGCCGGAAAGGTGAGGTCACCGGCGGAAATAAGCGCTTTAACCTGCCAGAACGGTTTCGGCACAAATGCTGCGATTTCCCGGTCCCGTCGGACAACCAGCGCCAGCGTTGGCGTCTGAACACGCCCCACGGAGACCACGCCATCAAAACCGGACTCCGCTGCGCGCAGGGTATAAAGACGGGAGAGGTTCATACCTATCAGCCAGTCGGCCCGGGCACGCCCCAGTCCGGCGTGATACATCCCGAGCGTGGCCTGACCGGGACGCAGGTCCTGAAGCGCCGCGCGGATACTGAGTTCATCCAGCGCAGACAGCCAGAGCCGCTGCACCGGACCTTCCCAGCGGCAGTATTCCAGCAGCTCACGCGCAATGACCTCCCCCTCCCGATCTGCATCAGTGGCAATAACCACATCGTCAACCTGTCGCAGCAGCCGCTCGATGACTTTGAACTGATCCTGCGTCTCTTTTTTGACCACAACCCGCCAGGGGGCAGGCAGGATCGGCAGTGCCGAAAGTGACCACGGTTTACCGTATTGCTGACCGTACGCCTCGGGCGGTGCGGTTTCCAGCAGGTGCCCCACTGCCCAGGTGACGGTGACTCCGCTGCCGGTCAGAAAGCCGTCACCGCGCCGGGTGGCACCGAGAACCCCGGCCAGATCGCGCCCCTGCGAGGGTTTTTCACAGATAAATAGCCGCATGACCAGCCTCCGGCTACTCAGACTGTCTGATAACGCAGGCGCAGCAGGTTCACGCTCGCTTCATTAACTGGAGGGGAAAATGCGGAACGTTTTTCTCCGAGCAGCACGGCACGATCGGGCTCACCCGCTTCCTGACAGGCCTTCTGCCAGACTTCATTATTCTCTGCTGCATCCAGGCGTGTCGCATCCACCCTGCGGTAAGAAAGAACCGTCCCGTAAATCTGACGCAAAAGTCGCCCACCTTCACTGAGATAATTATCCCGGCCATTACGGGTAATCAGCCCGTAATGTGACGCCTGAAGAACCTTCTTGGCAAACTGGTCAAACCCGACCAGCAGAAACACACACCGGTATCCCAGAGGAGTACGCGTAAACACATGAATATCGAGTGGTTCGACCGAAGTAACTTCTGTCAGCGTAATACCTGCTGGAAGCATACTCATCTCTTCATCCAGTTGCTTAATAAGCCCGGTCATCGTCTCTGTTGCAGATCTCAGCTTTTCCTCCAGACGGTACATGGCTTCATCTGCCCACGGATTATTATTCAGGGAGTCCTGGTTAATCAGTGTTGCACGCACGAAGAACTGAGGCATCCCGATGATGCCGTGTTTAACAGGAGTATTGTCTTCCTGTTTCTCCCGTTTGCGACCCAGCCACAAACCAATTGCATAATTGGTATGGAGCGCAATTGTCATTTCTGACTGAAGCGAGCCTGTCTTTGTTACCTGTTTATCTGCCATCGTTGTCGTCACCTGTATTCAGTTAAGAAGAGCTCGCATAGTCCTGAATCACACGCATGACCAACAATGTGAAACTCATAATCAGCGACAGGAAATTATCCTTTGTACGTTTTTTAATCTTGTTGCCACTGGCAACAAGGTCACTTTTTAATCAAAGCTAAGGACCACTTTTAGCATGCCTGTCATGAATCGCTCAAAAAACATACTTGTTGCCAGTGGCAACAAGCTCAAATTTTAACCAGTGATTTATCTGCCAACATTCTGTCGTATGCTCTCGATCATCGCCCTGACCTCATCGCGGGAAGGCCGTCTGGCAGGCTGCACGGGGATGATCGCCGCCGGTACAGCACGCGTACCGGTTGTCGGTGGATTGTTGCTGCCGGAGCCGGCAGGGGCAGGTGCTGCTGCTTCCGGCAGGTTCAGCTCACCGCTGCGGGCACGCCGCAGCATCGTGAACAGCCAGCCCACCGGGTTATTCAGCCTGCCAAGCCGCAGTTGCTCACGCAGCATGTCAGCCAGCGTCTTTGCCACCGCCTCAGGCAGTGAGGCCATCTGTGTGGTCAGCATCTGCCGGTCATCGCTGTTCAGTCCGTTCACAAAATCGTCAGGCAGAAAATGTTCCCCGCCCGGTACGTACGTTTTTTTATTCACACTCTGTGTGAAAGAACGTACGTTACAGTCCGGATTCCGGACTCCGGTGTAACTCGTTGATTTCAGACTGAGTCCTGATTCCGGACTCTGTGTTTTATCCACTGACGGGGTACTGAGTCCGTTTTCCGGACTCAGTGATTCCGGGATGTTTTTGGTGCTTTTTTGACTGAGTCCGGATTCCGGACTCCGGTTCACTGCCCGGCGATGACTGACCATCTGCCTGGGTGTGGACGGCGCGCTCAGGCGACTTTCGATAAGGGCCAGGCGACTGTGACGGTGACGCATTCCGGGGTCCTGAAGTATGTCATTCACCACGGCCAGCGCGGTCATGCGGACAGCTTTATTACGGCTAAGGCAACTCTCTTCAACCAGCTTAAGCCAGCCCGGATCGAAGGTTTCGGCGTCACGGTAACCCAGCGGCTCGTCATGCTGCGCGTAAATGTTGCCCCGCACACGCCCGCGGTCATCGCGTACCCGCTTACACAGGCTGAGCCAGCCGGTCAGGCGCAGCATCAGCAGGACGCGGCTGACCGTATCCCTCGATGCCTTCTCTGAATGCGCGGAGGCAAGCTGAACCTGCAGCTCATCGTAGGTCGGGAAGATGGCCCCTTCGTTCTGCTGGGCATAAAGCCTTATCATTACCCAGGCGGTTTTATCCAGCGGTGAAAGGCGTGTATCCAGAAACAGCCTGCGCGGGAACGCATCGTGCACGTTGCCCATGAACAGCAGCCCGCTGCGCTCCTGGCTGACATCGCCGGTATCGGTGCGCCGCTCAAGATTCTGCTGCATTCTGGCGAGCGTGTGCGCCACGATGCTGTCGGCGGGAATGGTCATTTTATGCTCTCCTCTTCAGCCTGAGACAGCACAGTGCCGGGATAAACCCGGCACTGTCTGGTCATCAGCGGCAGTCCGTTACCGCCGTATTTCACGGTTGTAGGTCTCATGGTCCATCAGCCACCACTGCCGGCAGCCATCCTTACTGAGAATGCGCCAGAACGGCCCCACGTCTATCTTGAGGTAGCCGTTCATGGTCAGCCGGCGGAACACCTTCTGTCCACCGCAGGCAGCGCGGAACAGCTGCTGCGCGCGGCGGCGTACTGCCGGTGACACCTGCTGCCGGGGGGAGAAATCACCCATTTCCATCACGCCTCCTTACGCACAGGTATTTCAGCCCGGCGGCCTGCGGCATTCGCCTCCCGACACCACTGGCAGACCCGGCTCCATACGGCCGTCAGTGAAAGCCCCAGTTGCTCGGCCGCCAGCATCATCGCCTCCAGCGCCTGATGGGAGTCCGGTGATGACAACCCTGCCGCTTTCCACTCGGCCCAGAGCGCGGCGTCCTGTGGCTCTGTCAGGGCCTGGGTTCGGCCCTGCCGGGATTCAATGCCCATCAGACGGCGGCGGGCGCTCACCTCCGAAGGAGACAGACCAAAATACCGGTCAATCAGCTCCATCGAACCGCCGAGCTCCAGTGCGCGGTCAATCATCATGAAGCGCTTCTGCTCATTGCGGGCCTGATTCAGCATCAGCCAGAAGTTTTCATGGTTCAGGGTGACATCGAGAACGGAAACATGTGACTGGCTGAGGTAATGCAGTTCATCAAGGCTCAGATGACTCAGCGCACGGATTTCCTCGACCGACATACCCAGTGACTCACAGCGGCGGATATTGCCGTTTTTGACGTCCATCAGCAGTGAGGACAGAATGGCCGTGGTGGCCTGAGAAAGATTATGCTGGCTCACAGGCCACCTCCTGATATCGCCCGGTCAGCGATGAGCAGAACATCAAAAAGCCAGCCCGACAGGCAGGCACTCCATAAAAGAACGTCAGTCATGTGCATGCCCTCCCGCCGTTATCTGCCGGGAAGCCTGTGCGCCACTGAGACCATGATGGAGGTCGATATCGCGACCTGCGAAAAAACCGGCCACCCGGGCCGTTCTGTCACCCCGGCATTTGCCTGCAGACCGGACCGCCATATCTTCCAGCGGCTCGCCTGCATGACGCCGGACCAGCCAGCGCTGCAGTACGGCGTTCTCTTCCCCCGAGGGTGCAAAGGACTGCAACACCTGCCAGACGCCGGATACCCAGCCCTCGCGGAACTGGTCTGCCCGGCGACGGCGCGTGCGCAGAAGAATGCGGCGCGTGCGATACCCGGACATATGTGCGTCTGTGGCGGCACGCAACTGCCGCTGGAGAACGGTATAGATGTAGAGCGCCACCTCCGGTCGTTCGCTGAATCCATAAAAGTGCAGTGAACGGCGCACGCTGCTCACGCCCTGTGGACTGACATGAACATGCCAGCCAAACCAGCAACGGCAGCCCGTGGCCATACAGACCACGGTTGCCAGCGAGCTCAGCCAGGCCGGCACCTTTTCTGCATCACTGGTCAGGCTGAAACAGACTGACTCACTGACATCACTGAGGGAAAGCATGTCCGGCGTCAGCCCGTGGCGCTGCATCAGCCGCTGTGCCAGCGCCACCGCACGCGCGGCTTCATGCGGGTTGCTGTTGCGGGTGCCCAGCGCCATCAGGCGCCGGATACGGGCAGTGATTTTTGCGTTATCCGACATGGCGCATCCCCCTGCCACCGTCGGCCCGGTGACGGTTTTTCATCTCTTTTACCTCCTGGCAACCGGCACAGAGCTCCACGCCCGGAACCGCAAGCTGACGGGCAACCGGAATAGCCGCACCGCAGCATTCGCAGAACGCTTTTGACGGTGTTGCAGAGTTTACCTTTGCCCGGATGGCATCGATGCCGTGCTGGATGAACAGAGCTGTACTGGCCTGGGCCATTTCATCATTCAGATCATCAGACATTTTCCCCTCCTTTCGCAGCGAGTCGCTGCAGTTCACGCAGACGGCGGATAACGCGGATAAGGCGCATTGTTTTCACGACCGTGATATCGTCGAATACGGCCATGTCAGCCGGTGACTGAGAACCGAAGAAATTCAGGCAGAACATAAACATATTGAACTGCCTGTTGGGGAGCGAGCCGGACAGGCCCGCCAGGAAGAGGACAAATTCGCTGCCGGTTTCGGAGACGGCAAAGCCTGCTGACTGAGGGTTTTTATCCTCCCGCACATTGTCCGCGCAGCCCATCGCCTCAGCAATCTCGAAGACAAGCCGGTAAGCCATATCCTGCAGGTGCTCAATATCATCCTGGAGGGCCGGGATGTGCCAGATATCACTGACGGGCTCAAGTCCGGTTGCGGCAAAGGCGACCGAACTGACGGACGCAGCCGGGGACGCATTCTCCTCGCCAAATGCTGACATCAGTGTGTCCGGGCTGAAATCAGGGAGAGAAATGCTGTCAGGGTCAGCCGTTTCGCCAGAAATGACCGGCCGTCCGCCAAACAGATCATTCTGTACTTCACGACGTGGTTCACTGCCGGCGGTCATCAGTGCGTTCACAGGCAATTCAGCATCTGCGGGCAGTTCCGGTGCCGGCTCAGGGCGTCCGGGTGTGGTCAGCGTGCCGCTGCGCAGTCCCGTGACCGGCGTTTCAGATGCAGTATCCGGAGGCAGGACAGTCACCTGCGGCTCCGGGGGTTCACGACCTGCCGCTTTTTCCTGTGGTGGCGTCAGTACGGGCAGCGGAGGCGGCTCACCAAACTGCTCACGGCGTTTCTGCTCGCGGGGGTCCAGTTCAATCATCCAGCGGTCATAGTTCAGGCTGGGATGTGGCAGCGCCTTAACCAGCTGACCGATAAACTCATCACGGAATGTCTCATATGCATAACTGTCAGGATCGTCAAACCCCTGGCAACTCGCCTCAAAGACCTGATCGAACGAACACTGCGGGGAGGACTCATGTGCGAACTGCGACCAGACCTTTCCTGCCTGGGAACGAATGCGCAGCAGTGACAGCACCTGCAGACGTGCCAGACCACTGTTGAGCAAGTTCGGGATGCAGGGCCAGAGATATTTTATGGTATCCTCCATCCTACTGATGGTTGAATAGTCAATAGGATAGCCTTCAAGGTTTAAAAGATCGGATAGTTCTCGCAGAGTCACTGGACGTCCCATCAGCTCTTCCTGAATGGCTCTGGCACTGTGTACACCAAACGCTTTATCTATGTAACTCAGGTCTCCTCTGACTTCGTTTTCTGCCAGGTGCCCGACCAGACATTTCAACCGTCCTGGCCAGGGTTTAAAAATAGTGTGAACGCGATAGAAACGCTCATCACCAGTCTCCTGCCACAGTTCGCAGAGGATCTGATACCGGGTGTTACCCCCGTCGCTGAAAATGTAAACGTCTTCGCCGTCCGGATCGCGTGTCACTTTCGGTACCTGGACCAACCCACAGGCCCTGATGGAAGCCTTGATTTCATCGAAATGTGGGTTACGGCTCTTGCGGGGGTTGTCCGGATTAGGGCGCAGTTGGTCAAGAGTGAGGACCATTGCCATCTCGCTGACTGGCAGGGGGACTGCGGCGGGAACCGCATCACCCTGAGCCGGGGTTTTGCCGCGCTGCAGCATGGCCGCGCCAAGATTAAGATTACGGACGTTGCTCATGCGCTCCTCCCCGGTCGGCCCGCGACGTCAGAAAAACGGGTAAAACGACCTTCATACTGCAGGCGGATCGTCCCCGTGGGTCCCTGGCGCTGTTTACTGATAATGATTTCAGCAATCCCTTTATCCTCGGTGTTTTCGTGATAGACCTCATCGCGATAAATAAAGACGATGACGTCAGCGTCCTGCTCCAGGGCACCGGAATCACGTAAATCACCGTTGTTGGGGCGCTTATCCGCGCGGCTTTCAAGCTGGCGGTTCAGCTGTGACAGTGCCACCACCGGACACATCATCTCTTTGGCCAGCGCTTTTAGTGACCTGGAGATTTCCGCAATTTCCTGCGTGCGGTTTTCCTGATCCGGGCACCGCATCAGTTGCAGGTAATCGAGCCCGATAATCGACGGGTGACCGTAGCGGCGGGCATTGCGCCGGGCGCGGATACGCAGCATCGCCGGCGTCAGTGAGCCGGTATCATCAATGATGAGACTGTCGTTGAGATCACCCATCAGCAATGCCGACGCGTCTGTTGCACGAGCCCAGTCCTCATCATCCATCAGCCCGCTTTTAAGATGCGTGAGGTCAATACTGCCAAGCGACGCGAGCATACGCATCAGGATCTGTTCGGTGGGTTGCTCCATACTGTAAAGCTGCCCCTTTGAGCCGGATTTTTTCATCAATGAGTTCAGTAGCAGGCTAATGAGAAGCGCTGTTTTCCCCATCGAGGGACGAGCCGCAATAAGTACCAGGTCACCCGCCTGGAGACCACTGGTCATGGCATCAAGTTCTTCAAAACCTGTTGGCGTACCGGTAATACCGTCAGGCACATTGCATCGCCGCTCCAGTTCTGGCAGCAGCCTTTCCATCCCTTCAAGCAGCGTGACGCCCTGCTCTGGTTCAGCGCGCTCTGCCAGACGGGTAATTTTCTGCTCGGCGGTCTCCATCACCCTGTCAATATCGGTGCCAGGTGTCCTGACTGATTCGGTGATTTCAGCGCCAATGGAGGCCAGTTGCCTTGCCCGGCTGGTTCTGGCCACAATGTCACAGTACGCAACGATATTTGCCGCACTCGGGGTGTTTTTACTGAGCTCAGCCAGGTAGGCAAAACCACCTAGTTGTTCAAGGGCATCTTTACCGCGACTTTCGATACTCTCCGAGAGCGTAATCAGGTCAAGCGGCTTTCCTGCCGCAACCAGACGGGTCATTTCCTGATAGATAACTTTATGGACTTTCTGGAAAAAATCATCAGCACTCAGACGGAGTGCCACTTCATCCCAGCGGTCGTTATCCAGCATAAGACCCCCGATGACAGACTGTTCAGCATCAGGGGAATAAATCCCCGGTATATTTCTGCGATCGTCAGACACGCTCACCTCCCTTTGCCAGCGTATCGAAAAGGCTTACCCATTCAGGGAACAGTTCGCAGGCGAGGCCATGCATAGAATCAAATGCGGAATCGCTTTTACGGCTGGTTTTCTTCTCAAGGCGGTGCACTGGCTGACCTGCTGCATGCCCCTGCTTATAAACGTCCAGGTCATAAATGCGGGTCTGGAGCATATCGATGACGATCTTATCTGCATGCTGACTGTAATCGCCGCTTACTATGATGTTTTCGGCCTGTTCAACTGTGGTTTTCGCGAGCAGCGTATAATCCATACAATTAACCAGCATATGTATGCGTGGGAGACTGATACCAAAAGCCATATACGGGATCAGTTCTTCCATCAGAGCTACAGTTCCACGCATAAATTCACGAACATCCGGCAGAACAGGTTTAACCATCCCAATCATTTCGCCGGTAGCGGCCAGAATAATCAGTTCGGACATCACTGAACGTGAACCCTGTGAATCAATCAAAATGACGTCATACTGACTGAAAACCTGATTTGACAGTGCATTACGAAGACGCACGCGTCCGTCAGGAACATTGAGCATATAGGTAGGTAAAAGGTTTCGAGGGTCATTGGAGACGATGACATCAAGGTTATCGATCGTGGTGCGGGAAATAATATTTTCAGCTTTTGATAGGTCTACGGTCTGCATGAGCAGTTCGTATAGGCCGCAGGGTGCTTCATATGCTAACGGGTAGATACTGCTGGCGGTAGGCTGAGCATGGTCGCCGTCAATAATAAGGGTTTTTATGCCTGCATCGGCGAGAAAACCACCGAGATTAGCGGCCTGGGTTGATTTCCCCTCGCCACCTTTGGTAGAAACTACGGGTACAACTTTCGTTTTTGAATGCATTTCGTCACCTGAATAACATTATTCAGATGAGAACGATTGCTCACTTCACTGCTTTCCAAAAACACGGGGATTGAAAATCCCCGTGTCCTTGGTTCGATTCCGAGTCCGGGCACCAATATTCATAGGGCCTCGCTGCAAAGCGGGGCTTTTTCCTTTTCTGGCTACGGTAGATTTCTGGTCGTTGCAACACGTTATTTGTTTGCTGGATTTCTCGCCATTTTCGCAGATGTTCGTTACTTTTAGACACCTCAACACCCTCTGATGTGCCTTCCCTCACCTCACAGCTACGGTCTTTCTACGGTCCTTTACGGTTCCTTTCTCTAAGATTATTCATAATGAAGCAGAGAATACGGGGGAAATGGGGGATTTCATAATTTACTTTATTTAACAACAGATTACCTGCCATCACCCCCGGGGGAAGACCGGGGAGACTCCTCTTCAGGCAAGGGGGTGAACTCAGCGCCATCAACTCCCCTTGTCAGTCGGGGGTATCCACCATCTCCTCCACCTGTAATATTCGCATTTAAACCTTTCATTTCTTAACATTGCCTGAATCTCCCGCCCTCCACGTCATCATAGAATAATTTATCAGGGGTGATAGTAATTGAGCGAAACGTATTGGAACTTAGACCTTAGGGTCAAATCTGAGCAAAAAGTGGAAGTAAAAAATGATTCTGACCACTGATGGCCTATTTCAAACATCGCTGAGAGTTAATCAACAAGAAGCAGGCCAAAGGGATGAAAATTGATCCAAATACTGGTGTAGAAAAAAGGTATATTAGGATAGTTTCCTGGCGCTCTCGACCGAATATGAATTAAAGGTAACATCATGGATACACATACACCCTACAACTGCAATGACATAGCCAGACTTGCATTGGCTATGCACGGCCACAGCTATTTCTTCTCACTCCGCCGCCATCTCAACATTAACTTTAGCCGGGACTTGAACGGAAGCGGAACACAGGGTTTATTCATCAAAAAACAAAACGTTGATATTGATTTAATTAAGGTAATTTTTGATTATACCGACAACAAAAACGATGATTTCCTCTATGAGGCTGATCTCATCAAAGATCAACGTAAGGACTATGAACCCACAGTTAACAGAGGTAAACACCGGTTCGTTGCCAAACAAATCGAGCTAAATATCGACTGGAACGGTAATGAAATCCAGCAGTGGAGAGCGGATATCGAACGACTAACGAGATCGCACGATAATCTTGAGGACTGGTTAAAAAACGGCTCGGAGATGCTGGTATGTTGCGCCTCTGGATTTTTTTGTCGTCTCCCCACAATCCTTACTTTGAACGACCTTAAGCAGTATGTTGCAATGGGAGTAACTCTAGAAGACCTTAAAACTCGGCTCAAGTGCTCGAAATGTGGTAAACGTGGGTCCAAAGTCACAGTATTTTGATTAATTATCTAAGCAAGACTCGCCATGTCGTCCATAACGACATCGTTAAAAAGAGTGGACTTCAACATGTCAAATTTTAGCAAAGCACGCTCTTTGCCCTTATCACATGTAATTATATCCGACTGAAACACATATTATTTCTGTGAACTTTTCCCCAACGGCAATTTTTCTCCTTAAGACCAGAAGCAGACCGTAAAGCCTGCTCTCTCTGCATCTCCCATCTTCATTCATCCCATGTGGCACCAGCATTCCCTTCGCCACACCAGAAAATCAACTCAGCCATTAACAGCGCCGTGCCGGGGATGGGTCAACCCTGACGTTCTTTAAACCAGTCACAGGAGGTTATATGTCCAGCCCGAAACGCTTCCGTTTTACTAATCAGCTCATTAAATCCCTGCCCCCTAACACATCCGATGCACGCAGTACCGATGCCGAATACAGCGACACCGAGATTTCCGGCCTCAAGTGTCTGGTCAGCAGAAGAGAAGGTCGTAAAAAGTTTTTGCTACGCTACCTTTATCATGGACGAAAACGCGCCATCGCCATTGGTCACTGGCCTGAAGTGGACGTCAATCTTGCTCGTCAGATTGCCATAGAACACAAACGTTCCCTTGCCACCGGCACTGACCCTAAGCAGGAGCGTGAAAACAAGAGAATGGAGCTGACGTTCGATGAACTCTTTAATCAGCATTATCTGCCATGGGCAAAATCCGCTAAACGCAGTTGGGGAAAGGATGTTCAGCGCTACCGCGATCATATCCGTCCAGCCATTGGTCAGAGGCTGCTGAGCGATATCACACCAGCGAGCATTCTGCGCCTTCAGCAGACGTTAAGTACTTCCCTGTCAGCGGCTACCTGTAACCGTGTCATCGTACTCATTAAAGCCGTCTTTACATGGGCCGGAAGGCAAAGCATGACCTCTGTTCATCCGGCAAGGGTGGTACAGCTTCTCAGGGAGAACAACGCCCGACAGCGCTATTTCACCGAGGACGAAATTCGTCGTATTTTTCTCTCCGCCGATAACGATACCAGCCCCGTCGCGGCCCGCTATGTCAAACTGTTGTTACTGACCGGCCTTCGTCGTGATGAGCTGCGTCTGGCTAAGTGGGAGCATGTTGACCCGGTTAAACGCACCCTGTGGCTCCCTGAAACCAAGAATGGCTATGGACGGATTGTTCACCTTAACTCACTGGCGATGGACGTAATCAGAACGCTGCCAACGCAGCGGGGAAATCCGTGGTTGTTTATTGGTAAAAAACAGGGAATGCCGCTGAGTAACCCGGTTAAAGCCTTTCAGCGTATCGTGCGTCGGGCGGGAATTTTCGACAAGGAAGTGTGTATTCATACCTGCCGCCATTCGGTTGCCGCCCTCATCGTGTCCTACGGCGGAACACTGTATGACGTTCAGGCTCAACTGGGGCACCGCAGCAGTCAGTCTTCACAACGGTATGCGCACCTTCATCCTCAGCGCTTACAAAACACCAGCCAACTTCTGGCGGAAAGGATAACAGCTCAGCTACCTGACCTGCTCCCCGTTGATTAGTACACCCCGATGTTAGTAATGTCTTCATAAGCCACATGAGGACATCCCCATGAAGAAGCGTTTTTCCGACGAACAGATCATCAGTATTCTCCGCGAAGCCGAAGCTGGGGTACCCGCCCGTGAACTCTGCCGCAAGCATGCCATTTCCGATGCCACGTTTTACACCTGGCGTAAGAAGTATGGCAGTATGGAGGTGCCTGAAGTTAAGCGCCTGAAGTCGCTTGAGGAAGAGAACGCCAGACTCAAGAAGCTGCTTGCCGAAGCCATGCTGGATAAAGAGGCGCTTCAGGTGGCTCTTGGGCGAAAGTACTGACGACAGACCAGAAGCGGGAAGCCGTGATGTTGATGTGTGATGCGACCGGTCTGTCGCAACGTCGTGCCTGCAGGCTTACAGGTTTATCCCTGTCGACCTGCCGCTATGAGGCTCACCGTCCGGCTGCTGATGCGCATTTATCAGGGCGCATCACTGAGCTGGCACTGGAGCGCAGGCGTTTTGGCTACCGTCGTATTTGGCAGTTGCTGCGCCGTGAAGGGCTTCATGTTAATCATAAGCGCGTGTACCGGCTTTATCACCTCAGTGGCCTGGGCGTAAAACGCAGAAGACGTCGTAAAGGGCTGGCAACAGAACGTCTGCCGCTGCTCCGTCCGGCGGCGCCCAATCTGACCTGGTCGATGGATTTCGTCATGGACGCACTTTCCACCGGTCGCAGGATCAAGTGTCTTACCTGCGTCGATGATTTCACAAAGGAATGCCTGACGGTCACTGTTGCCTTTGGGATTTCAGGCGTTCAGGTCACGCGTATTCTGGACAGCATTGCACTGTTTCGAGGCTATCCGGCGACGATAAGAACTGACCAGGGGCCGGAGTTCACTTGCCGTGCACTGGATCAATGGGCCTTTGAGCATGGTGTTGAGTTGCGCTTAATCCAGCCGGGCAAGCCAACGCAGAACGGATTTATTGAGAGCTTTAACGGACGATTTCGCGATGAATGTTTGAATGAGCACTGGTTCAGCGATATCGTTCATGCCAGGAAAATTATTAATGACTGGCGGCAGGATTATAACGAATGCCGCCCGCACTCCACGCTGAATTATCAGACACCGTCTGAATTTGCAGCGGGCTGGAGAAAGGGTCATTCTGAGAATGAAGATTCCGACGTTACTAACTGAGTGTTGTATCTAATCGTGGGGGCAGGTCAAACATGCTACTGGTGAACGCTTACGCTAACGTTAGTTGGTTTCGACCATTACGTTTTGACTTATACAAGGCTTCATCGCAACGGCTGATCAGCTGCTCTAAACTTTCTTTCTGAAATAATGATGCAACTCCCAGTGACACGGTGACCTTGCCTACATTCTGAAACTGCTCTGAAGCAATTCGCAATCGCAAGCGTTCAGCTAATTCTGCCGCTACCATATCAGTGCAATTCTCAAGCAGGATCAAAAACTCCTCTCCGCCCCAACGAATTACCCGATCATTACCCCGAACCGACTTTCGAAGTAGACCCGATACTTGAGCTAAGATCTGATCACCAACAGGATGCCCAAAGCTATCATTAATCTGCTTAAAGTGATCAATATCGCAAAGAATTAGACTCATGGGCTCTTCCCGGCTAAGAGTAAAGCTATAAGCCTCGCTTAACAACGCCTTACCATGATTGCGGTTAAACAAACCAGTTAGTTGATCCACTGTTGCCGATTCACGTAGCGCTTGCTCTTCACGAAGTCGCTCAGTGACATCTTTTCCAACACTAACATAGTTAGTAATGTTACCAGCGTGGTCTTTGATAGCGGAGATACTCTGCTCAGAATGATACAAGGTACCGTCTTTACGTTTATTAATGAAAATTGCCTGGAACGTCTTTGCTGTCATTAAAGATGCTTTTACGTTCTTGTAAAAGTCATCGTCTTGTAAGCCTGACTTGAAAAGTGATGGTGTATTGCCGATTAATTCTGATTCTTCATAATCGCTTACCTGGCAAAACGCTTGATTGGCAAAGATTATCTTAGCTTGCGCATCGGTAACGAGTATCGGCTGTGCTGCGGCATCCAATGCCTGACCAAGAATTTTACTGGTCTCTTCAACCTTGGCATACGCAGTCATATCTTGCTGCACTGAAACAAAGTGCGTGATGTCGCCCTCTTCATCTCGTACCGGTGAGATATTCCAGCGCACCAAATATGGCAAACCATCTTTGCGGTAATTAGTGGTCATACCCTCAAAGTATTCACCACTGCTAAGACAATTTCTAAGCCGGTTAATCACCTCCTGATCTGTAGCAGGACCTTGTAACATCTTCAAGGACTGACCATACAACTCATCAATTGCGTAACCTGTCATCTGACAAAAAGCAGGATTCGCAATTTTTACAGGATATCCTGCTGCTCTGTCAGCACTGGTAATCACCACCGCATTCCAAGACTGCATGACAGCCATTTGCAGCAAGCTAAGTTCAGAACTTCCCATCGAGTTTTTCTCTTCCGCTTAAAACAAAATACTGACATGAACAGCTTATATAATCAAGGCCTTAAGGAAGGCGCGAATAAGCGGGGAAATTCTTCTCGGCTGACTCAGTCATTTCATTTCTTCATGTTTGAGCCGATTTTTTCTCCCGTAAATGCCTTGAATCAGCCTATTTAGACCGTTTCTTCGCCATTTAAGGCGTTATTCCCAGTTTTTAGTGAGATCTCTCCCACTGACGTATCATTTGGTCCGCCCGAAACAGGTTGGCCAGCGTGAATAACATCGCCAGTTGGTTATCGTTTTTCAGCAACCCCTTGTATCTGGCTTTCACGAAGCCGAACTGTCGCTTGATGATGCGAAATGGGTGCTCCACCCTGGCACGGATGCTGGCTTTCATGTATTCGATGTTGATGGCCGTTTTGTTCTTGCGTGGATGCTGTTTCAAGGTTCTTACCTTGCCGGAGCGCTCGGCGATCAGCCAGTCCACATCCACCTCGGCCAGCTCCTCGCGCTGTGGCGCCCCTTGGTAGCCGGCATCGGCTGAGACAAATTGCTCCTCTCCATGCAGCAGATTACCCAGCTGATTGAGGTCATGCTCGTTGGCCGCGGTGGTGACCAGGCTGTGGGTCAGGCCACTCTTGGCATCGACACCAATGTGGGCCTTCATGCCAAAGTGCCACTGATTGCCTTTCTTGGTCTGATGCATCTCCGGATCGCGTTACTGCTCTTTGTTCTTGGTCGAGCTGGGTGCCTCAATGATGGTGGCATCGACCAAGGTGCCTTGAGTCATCATGACGCCTGCTTCGGCCAGCCAGCGATTGATGGTCTTGAACAATTGGCGGGCCAGTTGATGCTGCTCCAGCAGGTGGCGGAAATTCATGATGGTGGTGCGGTCCGGCAAGGCGCTATCCAGGGATAACCGGGCAAACAGACGCATTGAGGCGATTTCGTACAGAGCATCTTCCATCGCGCCATCGCTCAGGTTGTACCAATGCTGCATGCAGTGAATGCGTAGCATGGTTTCCAGCGGATAAGGTCGCCGGCCATTACCAGCCTTGGGGTAAAACGGCTCGATGACTTCCACCATGTTTTGCCATGGCAGAATCTGCTCCATGCGGGACAAGAAAATCTCTTTTCTGGTCTGACGGCGCTTACTGCTGAATTCACTGTCGGCGAAGGTAAGTTGATGACTCATGATGAACCCTGTTCCATGGCTCCAGATGACAAACATGATCTCATATCAGGGACTTGTTCGCACCTTCCCTAGGTTTTCCTGCCGTCACATTAATATGAGCATTTCTCTTAACCAGCGAAGGTCTTTGGGCGCCTATCTCTGCCGCTACCTGGGAGATTAGGTCTTCAACACTCGAAAGATGTTCTGATGAAGCAAGTTTCTTTTCTGCGTATGAATCGCCACGGGTTTAACAGACACCTCAGAGTCATTTAAGATGGCTTAAAGAGAGGTGCCCATGAGCGGTAAGCGTTATCCCGAAGAGTTTAAAACTGAAGCAGTCAAACAGGTTGTTGATCGCGGTTATTCTGTTGCCAGCGTTGCAACACGTCTCGATATCACCACCCACAGCCTTTACGCCTGGATAAAGAAGTACGGTCCGGATTCTTCCGCTAATAAAGAACAGTCAGATGCTCAGGCCGAGATCCGCCGTCTCCAGAAAGAGCTGAAGCGGGTTACCGACGAACGGGACATATTAAAAAAAGCCGCGGCGTACTTCGCAAAGCTGTCCGACTGAGGTACGCCTTTATCCGTGACAACACCTGTTGCTGGCCTGTTCGCCTGCTCTGTCGGGTGCTGGATGTTCATCCCAGTGGTTTTTACGCCTGGCTTCAGCAGCCGCATTCACAACGCCATCAGGCAGACCTGAGACTGACAGGACAGATTAAACAGTTCTGGCTGGAATCGGGATGCGTCTATGGTTATCGCAAAATCCATCTGGATCTGCGGGACAGCGGGCAACAGTGCGGAGTGAACAGAGTCTGGCGACTGATGAAACGTGTCGGGATAAAGGCTCAGGTCGGATACCGGAGCCCGCGGGCACGTAAAGGCGAGGCCAGTATCGTGTCGCCCAACAGGCTCCAGCGACAGTTCAATCCGGATGCTCCGGATAAGCGTTGGGTAACGGACATAACCTACATCAGGACCCACGAAGGCTGGCTGTATCTTGCCGTGGTTGTTGATCTGTTCTCACGCAAAATTATCGGCTGGTCCATGCAATCCCGGATGACAAAGGACATTGTCCTGAACGCACTGCTGATGGCTGTATGGCGCCGTAATCCCCAAAAACAGGTGCTGGTTCATTCGGATCAGGGCAGTCAGTACACAAGCCATGAGTGGCAGTCGTTCCTGAAATCACACGGCCTGGAGGGCAGCATGAGCCGTCGCGGTAACTGCCATGATAATGCGGTTGCAGAAAGCTTTTTCCAGTTGTTGAAACGCGAACGGATAAAGAAAAAGAGCTACGGAACGCGGGAAGAAGCCCGCAGCGATATTTTTGATTACATCGAAATGTTTTATAACAGTAAGCGTCGGCATGGTTCCAGCGATCAGATGTCACCGACAGAATATGAAAACCAGTATTATCAACGGCTAGGAAGTGTCTAGATTATCCGTGGCGATTCAGTATTCAGGAAAGCTTTCGCAAACTTTGATTGCCAATTGCCTGGCGGTAAACGGAACATTAGGGCTTGCCTTAAGTACGAACAAAGTCATACCAATCAATGTTTTAGTTTTATGACTAACAAGAAAATCTGAGTCAGCTTTTATTTTGTTCACACCCTATCCTTTTGTGCTTCAACGAGACCAAGAGCCTAGAACAACAGAACTCTTCTTTATTCTCTCCAACTATATCAAAATTGCTCCACGTAGTAGTAACCTTAGTTACTGTAATTGCTTTAAGTGAGGTTTACCGTGACTATCTCGAACTTTCAATATGTTCACGATCTAGCCAATGTCATGAAACATCAAGAGCTTTCGAAGAAAACAAACTTATCTTAGTAAACCTTAACCTGAGGACGTCAGCTGTTGCAGCTCATAACAACCAGAATCAGCCCAGATATCTCTGAAGAGCTAATTGCTTTAGCTTGCTCATTATGAAGTACTCTCACCTAATGCAATATAGTTGTTAGAACTGGGATACGAAGATGGGCCATCTTAAACCAAGGCAATTTGATGGTAGGATTATGGTAGTTTCGAAACACCGTATTTAAGCATTGCTTACATCATATTGCAGCAAACTTAAACATTTTCTCAAGGCAAACCAGTAAAAAACTGTTAGTGCTGATAGAGCATTTGGTCTTTTTTGAAGGGATTGAAAATCCCCGTGTCCTTGGTTCGATTCCGAGTCCGGGCACCACTATTTAAAGAACCCAGCCTATGGCTGGGTTTTTGCTTTTCAGCGCCAAAACACCGGGGGCATTCCCCTCAGATGACTTTCAACGTCAAACTATTCACGCTTCCCCATCTACTCTCCATGGCCCCTCGGTGCATGATTCACTCGTACGTAAAGCAGGGCATTTAGCTGCAATACAACAATATTATTTTGAATCAAAAAACATGAATTCATAAGTATTAATACAGGAACGTTAATACATTTATTGGGAATTTTCTTAACGTCCTGCGAGATTATAATTAGTATTTTTCAAAAGTCTTAGATATATCTATTTGACTTCCGTGCCATTGTTGCAAATAAAAATACCCCTTGTTAGAATGCAAACATAATTATGTCGCATCCTTTGACAAAAACCACTGATGATGCTTTTGCATTTTATCCCGTATAACCTGGCCATATTTTTCCAGCGGAAGAAGTAAGTGTCTAACTTTATAAATTGAAATACCGCACAGATTGGCAAGCTCCCTCGTGGACAGTCCCTGCGTGCTATGATCTTTAAGTAAATTGAGAATCAACATTTGTTCCGGGCCTCTGATCATCGCCAGACCACTTATTCCCATTTCCGCCGCTAACATCTGCAGATTGTCGTGAGGTGCGTTGTAGCCTGGATGTACAGCCTCCGGGTTGTATGAACACAGTGAGAGTTTCATTGTCGACTCCTGAGTTTTGAAGGAGTTAACAGTATGAAATCCCTTGAGTCAACCAGCAACATTAGCTTCAAATGAAAGTAAAAACAGGGTTTTTATCTGGCTTTCATACTGTTTTATCAAAAACAGTCGGTATGTGAGAGAAAAGTAGGGCTTAGGGAGGAGAGGGATATGAGGTACGATATTGAGGGATTTATCACTTTTGATACGGAGGATGCATCTCTCCTTAATGTGCTTACCGGGGATTGCGTTGAATTATCTCAGACATCGACGCGTCTATTAGCAGAATTACTCAATCACCGCGGCGATATCCTGTCCAGAAGTGAAATTTTTCATTCCGTGTTTGATCAGTACGGTGCCAGAGCATCAAATAGTAACCTCAATCAATATATCTCAACGTTACGCAGAAATCTGAACGACCTGGGCGTGGAAAAAGAGATTATCACTACCGTTCCCCGCATTGGTTTTAAGATTGCAGATGATGTCATCATCCATAACGACCGCGAGTATCGAACCCCGTTCCTGGAAGAAAAAACCTCAGAAGCCACGCGCAACCCCCCTCCTCCTTCGGTGTTTGAAAGGATAGCCCGAATAATCGCGCTAGGTATTGTGTCAATCCTTTTAGTAATAAGGCCTCACACCGTCGATTCAGGGAATAACGTACATAAAATAGTTGATGACCAATGCATCATTTTTACATCCCCCGCACTGTCGCTATGGGATGTAAAAAATAGCTTTCATTTTACAACACAACCATTCGACTGTTCGCAGCCAAAAGAACTGTACCTTTACAAGAAGCAGATAAATGGAACCTTAGGTAACATTATACAATTGCTACTCGTTGAGTGTGATAACGGTAACTGCGAAAGTTTTTATTACAGAGAAAAAAACAATGTCTAAGCGCGTCTTTTTCCTGTTACTCTGCCTCGCTCTCTTCCTGGCGGGGGGGATGTATTCATTTACCAGCCCCGCTGTTTTCTCCTGCGAATCGCAATTTTCTGTCGTACAAAACATTAACGGCAAAAGTGTCCATGCTGAAGGGCTGATTTTTATCAACATGGCGAACGATCATATCCTCATGAATATCGATGGGTTACTCTCTCATGACAATAAAAACCAACTGATTTCGCGAACGCTCAAGATAAAATACAAAAAATTTAACCCCAGCGCGAATTTATATCAAGTCACGAGCGTCCGCACCCTGCGCGACAGCACAGATAATATTGATGACACTGTCGCCATAAATTTATTATTTGGCAAAGGGCCAGACGACAAAATAATTTACCTTAATAAACTCAATAATAATACATTACTCTTTGGTAACCACACATTTCCGCAGTATGGTTGCAAACGAAAATAATTTGTGTGGTTTTCTTAAACGAAGCACAGCGTAAGTTAAATTTTCAATATCATGAATATAAACTTAATAGAATCACTGGCTTGCATCTCAAAAATAATAGACATGATCAATCCTCGGCTTAACTTGCATCATGTCAGAACGGCGTATATTGCCTGGCTCCTGGCACGAGAGTCGCAGTTTACGCCTGCGCAATGTCGGAAAACCCTGCTGGCGGCCCTGCTTCATGATATTGGAGGACTGAATGAAGAGTCTCGCCTCCAGCCTATGAGCTATTACGATAATGAACTCAATAACCACGCTGCTGTGGGAGCGGAATTGCTGGCCAGTGTCCCTTTACTGAATCCGCTGAACGCCATTGTGCGATATCATCATACCCACTGGAATAATGGTCGGGGGGCGTGTGTTAATGGCATTAAAACCCCGAAAGAAAGCCATATCATTTATCTGGCCGATCGTCTGGATGTATTAATCTCTCACTACCGGGCCAGCGATATCATCACCGCACAAGAAGAAATTATAAAAATTATTGTCAGCGGTGAGAACGACCTGTTTCAACCTGACTATATCCATGCCTTCCAAAGGGTCGCAAGCAGGGATCATTTTTGGCTAAGAATTCAATCAACAGAGTTTGACGATTATATTAAAGAAATCCCCCGCATTCATAACGACCCCCTCTCATTACACAACTTTCGCGATATCGCCGGTATGCTGGCGTTTATTATAGATGGATTCAGTCAACATGGGGTTCAGCACTCTCTGGTGGTCGGGCGAATATCGGGATACCTTGCCAGAGAAATGGGTATTCCTCCCGTGCAGTGTTTAAAGATTGAAATCGGAGGGCTATTGCATAATCTCCCGAGCCTGGCCCTGTGCGCCACACCGGCACAGACCGATGAGGGAAAAGCAGTTTGGGATGAGCTCTATCCTATTGAGGCAATAAGAGACATAGCAGGATGGTGTCAGCTTCAGAAATCCGTAGATGCAAAATCCGCTTATCCGCCGGAAGTGACGATTATCAAAGCCAGCATTTGGCTGGCCTCGTTACTTCAGGGGGTCACGCTATCGTCCGAATTTAAGGCCCGGGTAGGTGAAACGGCGGAAATCGCCCCCGCGCTGGCGGGTGTCGTGCAGCAACACAGTGCGATTTTATTACAGATATTCCATGAGTCGGTCAAAGAACGACGCGCTCTGGTACAGCGAATTAATCAACTAACCCTGTCATGAGCCGCGGGAAGTCGCCCTTCTCGCGGCTGCCTTAACTCAGGCTGACAGCCCTCCGTCCAGTACCAGCGTTTGCCCGGTGAGATAGCGGCTTCCTTCTCCGGCCAGAAAGGCAACAGCGTGCGCCACGTCCTGCGTTTGCCCCAGACGGCGTAAGGGAATGCTCTGCCGCATGGCTTTCAGGCGGGCTTCAGGGATAGCCTCAACCATTTCACCTTCAATCAGTCCCGGCGCCAGACAGTTAACCCGAATGCCAAAGCGTCCCATCTCCTGCGCCAGCGAACGCGTCAGGCCAATCATTGCGGCCTTACTGGCTGCATAGGCCGTTTGGCCGCTATTGCCCTTTATTGCCGTTACGGACGACATCAATACCACGGCTCCGCTCCCCTGCATCATCATGGCGGGTAAAAGCGTTCGGTTCCAGTTCACGAGCGCAACCAGGTTGTTCGTTAGCACATCCTGCCAGTCGCGTGCCGTTTGATGAATATGCAGTGCGTCACGGGTCATTCCGGCGTTGTGTACAATGGCCGCTGGTGCGCCAAACTCGTCAAGTAGCGACGTCGCCAGCCGTTGGACATCCGCCTCATCGCGGCCATCGCAGCGGTAACCTTTTACCCAGGTTGCCGTGCGCAGACCTTTCGCCTGCGCCAGCGTACGGCCAATTCCGGCCTCATTGCGGCCGGTAAACACAATGTTCCACTCGGGCAGAAGGTGGCTCACCAAAGCCTGTCCGATTCCTCTGCTGCCGCCGGTGATCAACATCCATCTCTTTGTCATCTCAGCCAGCCATTTCCTGGTCGATGTACAGACTCAAATCGCGAAGGGTCATATGCGGCTTTTTCATAAACATTTCGGCCGTGAGCGTCACGTTAAACTCGCGTTTCGCCAGTACCATCAGTTCAACATAATCGAGGCTGTCAAGTTCCAGCTGCGGCAGCGTCGTGTCCGGTGTCAGCGCCTCAAGCGGCAGATCTTTTGCATCAGCAATCATTTCGCTGATTTTGCTGTAGATGATTTCATACGAGTTCATTTGCATTTCCTTTTGTCAGCGGGCCAACTTTCAGCGTCACGGCACTGCTGATGTAGTGTTGTTGATAGCGGGTTTGCGCAGCAATTCGCACCACTGCGCCATATCTAAGATCGCCAACCACCGTGGCGGGTAATGTCTCTATCTCAAGCGGTTCCGGTAAAGGCACCGTCTGCCAGGGCGCGAGCAGATGGCTGTCAAAAACAACCTCCTGATGGGTCTGGACAACGGGATAGCGGGTAAACAACGCCTCCAGCGTATGACCAGACGGTATCAGCGGTGCGATGTCTTTCTGATGTAACAGCGCGGTATCCTGAAGAAGATGGCGAAACAGCAGGGCATCAAGAAAATGCCACTGCTGTGCGTGGGGAAGCAGGGGCAAAAACGTCTGATGTAGCGCGGCAATGGTTGATGCGCCGAGTTCTCGCTGACTTTCTGCTTCTGCCACAGCAAAAAGGTTAACCGGCGCGATAGCACATGAAAGGCAGACCGTTTGAGCGGTAAGATCGTACACGGAGGCTGAAACAGGCTTGTTGGGATCGCACATCAGAAGGTAAGTGGTATCCCGCCACAGCGGCCTGCGCAACCGCACGGTACACTTCAGAAAGGATGAGCGGCGAACTTCCGGACTGATGAACCGTTTGACATCCAGCAGGGCGCGCATACCGTGCACGCTGAGCCGGCTTCCCCCCTGCGATTTCACCCAGGCTTTATCAAAATGCACGGGGTTGTAATCCCCTGAAAATGCAGCCCATAGCCGCGCATCCTGTTGGCTGTAACGCAGCGTCATCATGAATGTTTCTCCAGAATCAACGCCGCGTTTGCGCCACCAAACCCAAAGCTCAGGTTGAGCGTACGGCGGATAGTGGCGTGACGATGCCCTTCAACGACATAATCCAGATCACAGCACTCATCCGCATGCTGAAAATTGGTCGTCGCGGGGATAATGCCGTTGGCAATGGCCTGCAGGCAGACGATGCTCTCGAACGCGCCTGCGGCTGAAATTAAGTGCCCGGAGTAAGACTTCGTGCTGGAAATGGGAACAGTCCAGACCGCCTCCCCCAGCGCCATTTTTAGCGATTGCGTTTCGTTGATGTCATTAAGCGGTGTCGAGGTACCATGAGCGTTAATATAGTCCAGGTGCTCGGGTTCAAGTCCGGCCTGCCGCAGCGCGGAGATGATGGTTTGCACGCGCGCAAGGCAGTCTTCAGCGGGCGAGGTAAAATCCCAGGCGTCAGAGAAATTGGCGTAACCCGTAATTTCGCCAAGAATGGTCGCGCCGCGCGCAAGCGCCCCCTCGCGCGACTCCAGACACAGTACCGCCGCCCCTTCCGACAGCACGAACCCATTACGGTGGGCACTGAAAGGACAGCTGGCGCGCTGCGGATCCTGCGTTTCTTTACTTAACGCCCCTAATACGTCGATATTCCAGATCGCGCAGGGACTGGTCAGCGACTCCCCGGCCCCCGCCAGCATCATCTGCGCTCTGCCGGTGCGGATCACCTCGTAGGCTTCGCCAATGGCGATGGTTCCCGTCGCACAGGCCGCTACCACGGTGTTCTGGAAGCCGTTGAGCCCCCAGAACTGGCTACAGGCGGCAGTGGTGACGCTAGGCATCGAATAAAAACAGTTAAACGGCGAGGCGAAGCCCGTTGCCGAAAAATCGCTCTGCGCATCGTAGCTTTCGTCCAGCCCTCCCCAGCCGGTCCCCATGATCGCGCCGCAGTCTAGCGGGCTATAGAACTCCTGCGGTGGCTGGCCGCCAAAAGCCATCGCCATGGCCTGACGCGCCGCGCCAAACGTGAGCCGGGCAAAACGCGGCAGACGGCGTCTGACGGCGGCAGGAACCCCAATCAGGCTGGGTTCGTTGTCCACCAGCCCGAGAAAATGGGTTTTGATATTCCGCGCCGTGTAATCGACGTAGCGATAGCCCAGCCGATAGTCCATGATCGCTTGCCAGCTCTCATCAGCCGTCACGCCAAGGGGGGTAACGGCCCCATAGCCGGTAACAACCACCCGATTATCTCCATTTTTCAGCTTCATCTTTTATCATCCTGTTTTGCGTGTCGCCCCCTTGTGCCAGCCAGAGCTGCAGCGTGGCGTAAAGGTAGTCGTACTGGGTTTGCGCTAGGGCGTTCTCTGTGTTCAGCAGATCGTCCTGCGCGTTGAGCAGCGTCTGGAAATCCACCGCACCTGCGCGATAACGGCTTTCCGTAAGGGATAATCGCCGCTGGCTAAGCGCCAGCGACTGATGGAGTCGGCTGCGTTGCTCATCTGCACTCAGCCGGTTTTCCATAGCCTCATCCACTTCAGCGAGTGCGGTATAGGCGGTAGAACGAAATGCGATCGCGGCCTGTTTTATCGCTAAATCCGCCTGCGCAACGGTGAGCTGACGGGTGTTCCACTGGATAAACGGCAAGGCCAGCGCGGCCCCTGTCGTACGGATAGGATCGCGGAACCACTGGCTAAAAACCTGGCTCCCGGCATTCAGAGACGCATCAAGCGAAAGCGTGGGGTAGAACTGCAGGCGAGCCGCGTCGTAACCCGCAAGCGCGGCGCGCAGGCGCGACTCAGCAGCCTGAATATCTGGCCGCTGAGCGATCACCCGTAGCGGCGTTTTTTGTGCCACAGGCACCTGCTGATGCACGTCCAGCTCGCGCAATTCATCGGCATGTTGTTCCGCCGGCCTGTTAAGCATCAGTGCCAGCGCACTGCGTGTGTTCTGGCGCTGCTGAATCAACGTTCTGAGCTGATTTTGCCGCGCCAGCAGCGCCTGCTGTGCTTGCAGAACATCAAGTTGCCCCACCTTTCCGGCGTTAAACCATGAGGACACCTGTTGCACGGTCTGTTCAGAGACAGTCAGACCGTCACGCTGATGGCGGATCTGCTGGTTATACAAGGCGATACGCCAGTAAAGCTGAGCGGTGAGGCCCATCGTTGAGAGAACGGTTGCACGGTAATCCTGCTCGCTTGCCCTGGCCTGCCATTCGCTTTGCTCACGGGTGCGCGCCAGTTTTCCCCACAGGTCCAGCTCCCAGGCGATGGCAACACTGCCGCTGTAGTTCTCCTGTGGAGGTGCCCCCCGACGCACATTTTTACTGTTACTGGCGGCTCCACTCACTCTGACGTCGGGGGAGATGTTGGTGCTGGTGAGTCCTGCCGCAACGCGTGCTTGCTGCAGCGTGAGGGCTGCCGCTGCAAGATCGTTATTGCTTTCCAGTACCTGTTCAATCACCCGAGACAGGCGGGGATCGCTAAAACGCCAGCCGTTTTCCGTCCCCTTTTCCGCCATCGTGGGCCACTGTGTGGGCAATGACAGCAGCGGGCGCTGGTAGTCGCTGCGGGTCATCGCGCGGCAACCCGCCAGGAGTAGCAGTACGGCTAAAAAGAGGTATCGTGTCATTCGCGAGCCAGCGCCTCCGTAGGGGAAAGGCGAGCCGCGCTGCGCGCCGGGAAATAACCAAACGTGAGGCCGATCGCAGCAGAAAAACCGCAGGCCATCAGCACCGGGAATACGGTAAACACCATTGAAAAGGCGTCCGTCACGAAGGCAAAAATATGCCCTGCCAGCCAGGCGCCTGACACCCCCACCAGGCCACCGAGCACGCAGATCATCACCGCCTCAATGAGAAACTGGTTCATGATGTCTGCGGGTCGAGCCCCCACGGATAATCGAATGCCGATTTCATGCGTCCGCTCCGTCACCGACACCAGCATGATATTCATCACACCCACGCCGCCCACCAGCAGCGAGATAGCCGCGATCGCTGTAATCAGAAGCGACATGGAGTCCGACGTTTTTTGCATGGCATTCGCCAGCCGATCGTCGGTTTGTATAAAGAAATCTTTTCGTCCGTGTTCCCGCAGCAGGTGGCGCTCCACGCGCTGCGCGGCCTCCTGTGATGTCAGCGGCGGCTGAAAACGCAGCACCAGCGACTCCAGCGGTATTTGCCCCGTCAGCCGCTGCTGCAAAGCAGTATGCGGAACCCACGCCGCCATGAAGCCCCCCACCACTTTCGGCCCGGGTCGAGTGGCCACGCCGATCACGCGCCACGGCGCACCGGCAATCTGCACAAGTGCACCGAGCGGATTTTCCCCACCGGGGAACAGCGTATCTCGCCCGGTTTCATCCAGGATCATAACCGGTTCACCTTCCGCAACATCGCGCGCCGTGAAGCCATTACCCTGAACAACGCGCAGCCCTTGCAGGGTGAAAAAGTCCTGTGATACCCCTGACAGCATCATCGAGGAATCCAGACCTTTGCGGACCGCGAGTGCAGTGCTGCTGACGACCGGCGAGACGCCCATCACCCACGGCAGCGCCTGCAAACTGCGCACGTCTTCCATCGACAGCGCGCGCGCCATGTCCGGACGCGCGTTGCCCCATCCGGTGCCCGGGCGGATCTCAAGCGTCGTATTTCCCAGCTTGCCTATCTCATCCACGATCGCCCGCCGCGCGCCTTCCCCTACCGCCATTGACGACACCACCGACGCGATGCCAATGATGATCCCCAGCATGGAAAGAAACGCACGCATACGGTGCCCAAGCAGTGCACGCCAGGCCATACGAACCGACTCGCGAAAACGGCTCACCAGCGACGCTCGGCCGTTGTCCTGCTCCGGCAGCAGCGTTGAGGGATGAACCTCAGCGTGCCGTACATCGCTGATGATTCGCCCGTCGCTAATCTCAATAATGCGCTGCGCCTGTCGGGCGATATCGCGGTCATGGGTAACGATAATCACCGTGTGCCCTGACGCATGCAGTTGATGCAGCACGCCCATCAGTGCCTTACCACGGGTACTGTCGAGCGCGCCGGTAGGTTCGTCTGCCAGGATAATGTGTGCACCGTTGATCAATGCCCGACAAATGCTCACCCGCTGCTGTTGTCCACCCGACAGCTCCGCTGGACGGTGCTGGAGACGGTTTTCCAGCCCGAGCTGAACAGCTAACCTCTGCACACGGACGGTACGCTCCTGTTCCGACATTGCGGTGTACAGCGCGGGAATGGCAATGTTTTCTTCTGCGGTCAGATACGGCATCAGGTGATAGCGCTGAAAAATGAATCCCAGGTAACGGCTGCGCAGATCGGCAAGGTAGAGGCTATCCGCGTTATGCACGGGCGTGCCGTTGATCAGGACTTCTCCGGACGTGGGCTTGTCCAGGCAGCCAATGATGTTCATCAGCGTGGACTTACCCGAGCCGGATGCCCCCACAATCGCCACCATTTCACCGCGATGAAAGGTCAGTGAAATATCACTCAGCACCGCTAACGTTTGAGTGCCCGCGTGGAATCGTCTGCACACCCGCCGTAATACGATAATCGGCTCCATCCGCTATCCTCGCTCCGTCTCTTGCTCCAGCACCACCTGTTCGCCCGCCTGCAGCCCTTCCAGCACTTCGGCGTACTGCCGATCTTGAATGCCAATGCGGATCGTGCGGGACTGCGTATTTCCATCTTTAACGGTGGTGATGGTGTAACGATCGGCATCCTGCGCCTGGCCCAGTGCGGCAACCGGAACACGCAGGACATTGCTGGCCCTGGCGATCTGAATAAATACCTGTGCCGTCATGGATGTTTTGAGCTCACGCCCGGCGTTAGGCACTTCGAACGTGCCGGTGTAGTAGACTGCCATCGCCTGCGCGTTCCCGCCCATACCTCTTTCACCGGACGCCTCCATCGCGTCCTGCGGCGCAGGCTGCACATAGCCCATGGTACTGGCGTAGCGTTTATCCGGATTGGCGATGACATAAAAACTGAGCGGCTGGCCGGGATGAATTTTTTGGACGTCCGCTTCTGAAATACGCGTTTGCACCTGCATCGTATCGAGATCCGCCAACACCAGGATGGTCGGCGCCGTTTGCGAAGAAACGATGGTCTGACCTTCACGGGTCACAATACCCAGCACCTCGCCGTCGACCGGCGCGACAATGCGGGTATAGCTGAGGTTGGCCTGCGCCGTTTTCACCGCCATTTCAGCCTGTGCAATCTGCGCCTCGCTCACCGCTATCTGCTGCACCTGCACAGCGTATTGCGACCTGGCCTGCTCAAACTCACTGCGCACCCCCGAGCCGTCGCGCTGCATCAGGCGCTGTCGGTCCAGCTCCTGGCGGTAGCGCAGCAACATTGCCTGCGCAGAGCGCTTTTGCGCTCGGGCGCTGGCAAGCTGCGCCTTTGTATTCCTGAGTTCCGATTCCTGTAACGTCGGGTCGATTTCTGCCAGCAGTTGCCCTTTCTTCACGCGCTCTCCCTGGCGAACATACAATTTCCGCAGCTGTCCGTTGACCTGCGCACCGACGTTAACCTGTACCGCCGGCTTCAGGATCCCCGTCACCAGCACCACCTTTTCGATGTCGCCGGTGCCGACAGTGTCCACGGGTAAACGCGTATGCGGTGAGGGCGAGGCCATAGACACCCAGACGCCCGCCATCGCGGCGACAAACGCCAGACCGCAGCCCAGCATCACCCAGCGAGATTTATGCTTCATCGCTCCCTTCCCGCAGGCTGAGCCTGCCGTCGACCAGGTGGTAAACCTGCTGAAAGCCCGATAAAACCTGCTCGCTATGCGTGACAACAATCAACGACTTACCGGCCCTGCGGCAGTGGGCGTGAACCGTTGCCATGACGATTGCCGCGGTTTCGTCATCAAGATTGGCCGTCGGCTCATCGAGCAATAACACCGGACGTGAGCTGTACAACGCGCGGGCCAGCAACAGGCGCTGACGCTGGCCGAGAGAGAGCGCCGCGTGGCTTTCGCGGATCAGAGCATCCAGACCACCCGGCAATGCACGCACCACGTCACCCAGCATGAGAGCATCAAGCAGGGCCTCAATCCGTCCGCGGTCACGCTCGCGGTAGTGCGCGTCGAATAAGGTGATGTTTTCACGCACCGAGGCGTTAAAAAGAATGTCCTCCTGGCTTTGCAAACAGACATACTGCGCCAGATGCGCGGCAGGCAGCGCGCGACCGGCGGCATAACATCCTCCTGCCTGAGGCGAAAACAGCCCGGCGATCAGCCGAAGTAAGGTACTTTTACCGGCCCCCGACTCCCCGACTATCGCGATCTGCTCACCCGCCGGCAGCGATAATGAGACAGATGAAAGGACGGGCACAGCGGGGTCATACCCGTAGCCAAGCGCCTCAAAGGCCAAAGCAGGCGTTGTATCCGCTGTCGGTACCGCGATCAGCGGCGCGGGCGCGCGTTCTCCTCCTGGAGCAAAGAGGGCATGTGCGCGGGTGTCGATCACGTGCAGCTGCGTTTTCTGGATGATGGCGTAGAAGATCCGCGTGACGTAGGACGTGAAGATTTGCCGCAGGAAGCTGTAGGCAAAAAAATCGCCCAGCGAGATCTGCTTGCCATGGACCATCGGCAGTACCACCAGCATAAACGCCACCATCTCCAGGCTACCGCATAGCTGATAGAGCCCTTCTTTCACCTGTTGATAGACCTTCTGGCGCTGTAGGCATGTGTAGAGCTCGCGGCTTAAGGCGGCAAACTGCGCCTGACGCTGCCCTTCCAGCCCGGCGGTTTTGACAGTCAATATGCCCTGAAGGGTCTCCATGAAAAAATCATTCAGCGCAGCGCTTTTCAGCTGTAGCTGCTGGGTAAACCAGCGATCGCGGATCACGGCCCAGACGCTGATGATCCCCATCACCGTCACGCCGATGGCGGAGATCGCCGCCAGGATGGGCGCGATCCAGAACATGATCGCCAGCGCGATCGCACCGATCACCCAATCGGAACGCAAACCATTATCCAGTTCGATCTTCTGCAGCAGGCCCATCTGCCAGGCCGTGAAGCGGCTGAAGATCTCCCCCGGCGCGCGTTTTTCAAAAAAACGGAGGGGGTTTTGAAGCATGCGAGAAAAGCCGACACCGCTGTGGATCAGCACAAAGCGTTTAATGTAGCGCTCGGCGATCGCCCGAACCCCCAGCGCCATCAGCGAAGAGACCACAAAGGCCAGAATAAACCAGCCGTACGGGAAGCCGCTGCTCTCAACGCTGGAGAAAGCTTTATTGATGGCACTACTCACCATCGTGGGCATCAGAAACAGCGTTAACGACACCATGAAGGTCAACAGCATCAGCCGATATATGCCCGGCACATCTGCCGTCTCCTTCATGCTCATCACCCGAGGCATGCTCTGTCCCGCTGTCGGTCGCGCCAGCGCGGGATCTGCAGCCAGCCTCTGCTCTGGCTCCACTATCAGGGCATAGCCGCTGATCTCCTGCTTAAGCGCGGCAAAAGGCAGCCACTGCTCGCCAATCGCCGGGTTCATCACGCAGACGTGGTTGCCTTTACGCCAGGCCAGCAGGACATAGTGGCTCGCGCCGTAGTGCAAAATGGCTGGCAGCGGCAGTTCACTGAGTTCGTGATGCTCAAACAGCACAGGGGCCGTCGCAATGCCCAACCGCGCCAGAATGGCCATCAGCGTGTCCAGCGACGTACCGTGGTCGGAGGCTGGAAAAATATCGCGCAGCGTTTCCAGTGAGATAGTCTGTCCCTGTGTTTGTGCCAGCATTGCTACACACGCCAGTCCGCATTCGTTGGTCTCTTCCTGAAAGATCAGATTCGGGATCGTGTTTTTCATTGTTATCGTGAGTGATTAATAAAGTAGAGAGAATGGCTGTGCCACAGGAGCCACTCCTGCGGGGACGCTTGCAGGGTAGATTCAATGATGTCGGGCAGCGCGCTGGCGACATGCTGGCTGCTCACCGGCGGATGAATGTGAATGTGCAGGCGGTTGTCATAGCTCAGGTGATAAAAAACGACCTGCGCAGCTATCGCCCCGGAAAGACGCACCAGACCACCGTGCAACCTGGCGCTGCGACCAAATAAACGACACGGCTGTTTCGCCACCAGCATCCCTTCAGCCTGCGAGGTATAGTCGGGCGTGATATCGGGAAAAATAATCATGTTCCGCTGCCCGGCGGCGACATCGGTGATGAGATCCATCAGGTTGCTGGCAAGCGTTTTGTTTTCCTGGTGGATTGAACAGTAGTCAAGTGCTACGCCGCCGAATGCACGGGCGGGAGCGCTGTAAAGCTCCGCGCTGGACGAGACCACCACGCTTGCTTTCCCCGGCGTGACGCTGGCACCAATGATGGCAGCGAGCACGTCAGACACCGTATGGAGCGGCGCCAGTATGTAGGGTGCGTTTTGTTCGTACAACGGTGTAACCACCGCATTGAGTTCCGCTGCGCAAGTACGCATTTGCTGAAGCAGCGCCGGTTTTTGCGCCCAGGTGGCGGCCTCTTCCAGCAGGCGTCGCCGTACTGTCAGCCAGGCCACGTTCAGCCGGACCTTTTGCCCGGTCAGGCAACGAACGTTTTCATTCGCCACCGCGTTACGCAAGCGAAACGCACGCCCGAACAGTCGCGTTGCGCACAGTCCCTTCGCCACGGTCAGCGTCACAGGGAGAGGCACGACGCGCACAATTTTCCTCAGAAAAAAAACACCGCACTGAGTAAGCCTTTGCTGAATGTCTTCAATCTTTCCCGTGCTGTTTTTAAAACTCAACACGCTCCAGATTATGAATAATCTGACCACGGGATTATTTATCCTCTTCGAGCAATTCCCGAATGCGCTGCGCAAACGCCGGGAACTCGCGATCCTGAGCAACAACATAGCGTTTATTAATAATAAACATCGGGGTGGCGTTGATATCATAGTAAGCAGTAATGGCCGCCATTTCGCTGAGACGTTCTTTTACCGCCTTGCTTAGCCTGAACGTATTAAACTTGACGACATCAATATTATTTTTGACTAACCAACCATTCAGCTTTTTTTCATCCGTCAAATCGACGTTGCGCGTGATAATGGCGTTATACGCACTGTCGCGAATCTGCTTTTCTATCCCCATCGCTTCCAGCGTCGCAAAAAGCGGTGCATAGGCTGCAAGACCATTATCCTCGTCAGCAATATGAATAGAGGTAAATGTGCTGTCTGGCGGCAGAGTACGGCTAAATTCCGCGAGGTTCTCTTCGTTTGCCGCACAATAATGACAACCATAAGACATGACTTCGATAATACTGCGGTCATTTTTAATCGGACTGTTCGCCTGCATGTCGGGGCTGACCTCGCGAAATGCCTGCGTCTGCGAATCATCTCTCGTAAAAGTTTTAAAAACAAAAATATGGTAACAAAGTACCGTAATCAAAACGGAAACCATAATCAGAAAGATCGAATAACCGATCGCGGTTTTGCGCGTACAGGTAGTCACTATCGTATTCTCTCAGTGGAAAATAAGAGCCTGAGGGTGTTCAGCCCCCAGGCAGTGTCGGTGTTAATAGCGGTTAGGGATCCCACCGCATTTGCTGGAATCAGCATCTCTCATTGTGGTCGTACAACCATGCTTATCTGTACAGGTTGTGATCTGCTTACAGGAGGTGACGCCACCAACGGTGACGTTTTGATACGTGATTTCACACGTCTTGCAGGTTCCCCCCACAATCCTCGCGGCTTCAAATGCGGTCAGTTTTTTCATTTCCGTTCTCCTTACTTCGGGTTAATGGCGTGCAATATGTTGCACTGTTAAATCGGTAATGTGTTCTACCGAAAATGTGGCTCACGGATTCAGGGCATAATGCCGCGAAACGCGGAGAATAAAGCGATATTGCTTCTGATATTCAACCTCTTCATTAAATGGCGTTTGATATAGCTCAAGCGACGAATGTCGACGTTTACTTCGTCTGATATTTGCGACAGGGATTTCCCCTTAAATAGCTCTTCCATCAACCACCACTCACTTCCAGAAATCGTGGGTTCCACGCTCCGGTCATAAAGTTTTTTTTTCGTATAGTTGACCAGCGATGCACTAAAGCAACATCCCTGACGTGTTTTATCCAACAGCCGCTGAAAAAAAGGCGTGATGCTCTCCATATTTTCAGTTTTGAGCAACCAGTGCGCGGTGGGCAAAAGCGAATACAGCGCAAAAAAAAGAGGCATATTATGTTTGCTTAAGAGAATAATCAGGTTTTTATTTTCCTGCTGATAGAACTCTTTCATTAATTGCAGCGTGTGAAGCCGCTCTCGCGGCAGGCTGTCTAAATCACAGAGGATCCACATGCAACCCTCGTCATTAACCTGACGCTGTAATTGAACAAGGAGCTGATCGTAATCATCCGTTAAGGAATATAAAACGTCCGCTTGTTCTGCGAGTAAACTGGTAATAACCATTTTAATTCCTTGCGAATAAAAAATATTTTTATCGTAAAGAAAGAACTGATATCTCATGTCGCAGCTCCCGGTTAACGCCGCTACTGATAATCCAACGTATAATGTGCAGTGGCGGTAAATGGCCCGGTAGTTAACGTTCCGCTTGCCACGGCATCGGGTTCCGCTTCAACAAAAGCCTGGAAGCTTAGCCGTAACAGGGTGTCGTTGATGAGAGTGGGACGGGTGGCGACATTCAGGCGCACGGGAGTATCATCCTCCTCCAGCAATCCAATCCCTACCCCGCCCGCATTACCCGGCGCTGTTGCGTTGATGGCCAGCCGGTCCGCCATATTGGCGTTGGCGATGCCGCTGAACGTTACCGTCACCGCGTTAAAGACGTTCGGATTACAGTCCTGCAATTTAATCGCGAACGGAACCGGTGTCGTTTTTCCTTTTATATACAATGACTTTGTTGATATCTCACCAAAATCCACCAGGATCCGACCCGACTCTGGCGCAATACTGCACGGGTAAGCCATAACGACGCCTTTAAAGCTAAGATCGCCACCGATCAACTCTCCCCGCGCCCAGGCGGGTGCCGCAGCGAAGACCGTGAGATAACAGGTGAGGATGATTATCATGCGATGCATATTCCCTCCTTACTGGAATTCAGCCACAACCGTCGCCGACGCATGGAACTCGCCTTCGGGAATAACCGAGGTAGTGTTTTTGGCCACCGGCGCGGCGATCAGGTTCCAGTCACCTTCGTTGTGGGAAAATCCCGGCACGTTATAGAACGTGTTTGGCACCACAGGATTACCCTTGCTATCACGCAGCGCGATCCCCAGTTCAGACCGGTCGACGGCTCCCTGCGTACTCAGGTATTTGCCGTCACTGAATGCTGGATTAGCTTGCTGGATCCCCAGCTTGATATTCAGCTCTCCCTGGGAAAAACTGCCGCCCTGGCACTTGACGTGAATTGGTACGTTTTGACTGTAATTGATGCCATCCAGCCGACTGCCCGTCCCCGGAATGTTGCCGAAGTCAACGACGATGGGCGTCCCCTGATTCACGATGCATTTATCCGGTACGGTGATGACGCCTGAAGCGATGGTGACGCGCGACAGTGGCGTTTGGCCCATTGCCCCCGGCCCCAGTCGTCCATAAAGTGTTGCGATTTCTGACCCCTGCAAGTTGACCCCATTGATAATGGGATTGGTGATCATAAAGGTCACTTTCCCCTTCGCACCGGAAGCAAACTGGTTGTCCAGTATGGTGCTGGGGGGGTTGCAGTAGTTCTGATTGACGTTATTGGAGACGTTATCGAAGGGTACGGTTTTGTACTGCTGTAGATTACCGCCGATGTAGATCTCGATTTTGACGTCCATGTAGTCATTCAGCTTGAGGTAACCCGCCGTCATTCCTGATTGGGTTAACGTTGCCTGCGACGTGTAATAGACCGGCTGGCTTATCATCGGCTGCGCGCAGTACGCGCGGCCCTGAAACATCCCTGCCAGATCAAATTCGTCGATAACGACAGCACCGACCTGATTGCTGGTAATATCATGATTGTTAATGTTGATCAGGTATTCATAGGTGCCATTTACCGCCTTAATTTCACCGTCCACCACGGATCGTGCCGCCCCGGAAAATCCGAGCGCGCACATCGCCAGAAGAGCGGCATAAGGATAAGGATGTTGCATTGTCAGGCTCCTTCCTTGTTAACCCTGCTGGGCAGGGGGTAACGCCTTACAGGTATTGCCATCACAACGGAATTTCAGCTCCGGATGCCCGCCATAGTCATTCACAAACTTCATAGAAAACTGACTGACACCGGCGTCCGTTACCGCAAACGTCTGGCTCGATTTAGGCGCAACCATGATCCCCGGGAAACGGGTGATCTTCACCCCGTCTCCTTTGGTCAGGCTGAGGATCGTCACGTAGTAAGGCGTAGGATTCTGCACGGTCATTTCGCTGCCGCTTTTCTGGAACACCACCCGATCCTGCCAAACTTCCCCCTTTGTCTTCGGGATCACCGCTTCAGGGCGATAAAACAACTTGATGCGTGATTGCATTGCCAGCTGAAGCGTGTTGGGTTTTTCCGGTTTTGGCGGAATTTCCCTGACGTTGAGGTAGAACAGACTCTCTCTGTCCTTCGGCAGTTTTTCGATGCCAGCCGTTTTAGTGA
Source organism: Enterobacter cloacae subsp. cloacae ATCC 13047 (assembly GCF_000025565.1). NCBI lineage: Bacteria > Pseudomonadati > Pseudomonadota > Gammaproteobacteria > Enterobacterales > Enterobacteriaceae > Enterobacter > Enterobacter cloacae. Next base: position 389,997 of record NC_014121.1, on the reverse strand, counting down.
CCCGCGCGATCCCTTTCTGCCCCCCATTAATTCGCTGTAACGGCGGGAGTACAATCAGCGGAGAGGCGATCTTATTGCCCTTTTCATCCTCCACCCACGACTGGGCCAGGAAGGGGATATCCGGGCTGGTATTGGACAAATTGGCGCTGGACGAAGACTCTTTCTCCGTAATGATGATGCGCGTCCGATCCAGGGAGACGCCTGCCTGCGCGTAGCCCGCCACCAGGCTCAGCGCACACGCCGCCATAAGATATCTGCTATGTCTGTTCTTGCTCATTTTTAGCCTTTCATTACAGTGAGATAATGCTTACTAAAGGATTAACGGCACGGCAGAAGCATGTCCGAACGTCCGTTGTTCTCTCCAGGCGGGACGGTTACTTTGCACTGCTGTTTACCCCCCACATAACATTCAGGGTTTCATTGGCGTTTATGCCCGCAAGCCATGCCTTTCCGTCCTCCAGCACCATGGCGACGCTTACGCCATCGGCGTTGTAAATTTCTGCCCCAAAAGGAGGGACGCTGTTATCAACGAGGCGCAACGTGCCCATCATTTTCATCCCTTTCGCCATCCCAAAAGCCTGATAGCCGATGGCCCCTTCAGTGAGGGTGCTGGTACTGATGGCTCTGGCCGGTTCGATATCGCCATCCATGGCGTCGACGTCTACGCGGGTATCAAAGCTGTTGTAACTCACTACATCCGGTACAACGGCAATACCGAAGCGGTTAGTCCGGGACTTTTCACCATTGAGTGGGACGCCGCCAATGCCGTTGGTATCGACCATGACCCGCGCCGTGTTCATTGTTGCGCCACTGTTATGCATCGCCGCACCGTGCCGGGTCGCCGTAAAGCCGCCGCGCAGAGTGGTGCTTAACGCCATAAACTCATTTTGCTGGTAGCTTGCGTTGGTATTAATTTCCGCCCACTGCGAACGGTGCAGGTAATAGCCGTCAACGCTGGCGTTACTGTTCTGACTGGCACCCGCGCGAACGCGCCACAGATTGTTGAAGTCGCTGTTGTCGGTGTATGACGCCATTGGACTGGTTTTACCGTTGTTGGTCTGGACGTCCAGACCCGCCCATTTGTTATCCCCAATCGGCACAGACAGCGAGAAGGAAATTGAGTCGTCCTTACGCCCTTTATAATCGGTACGGTAAGCAGAAAGATTGGCGGTGATGCCGTTGATATCGCCAACGCGGAAGGCTCGCCCCACGGACATGCCGTATCGATCCTGGCTGCGCTGATTCCAGTAGTTTTGGTGGGTCCAGGTAAGAAAGACGGTCGTCGCTTTACCCGCCTCACCGGCCCAGAAGGTTTTACTCCCGGTAATGGTGTAGAGCTGTTTCTCGCGTCCGACATGGTCATAACCCTGATAACGCTCATCAAGGTATTGCGCCATCGTGCGGAAGTCTTCCTGTGAGAAGCGGTACCCCGCGAACGTGATTGAGCTGTTGTATTCGTCGAAGGTTTTTGCGTAGCTCAACTTATATGAGGTACCTTTCAGGCGTTTGCCGTCAGGCTCACGGCTCCACGACTCTGTGGCATCCAGAGAGATCGCCCCTAACGCGTTCAGATCGCGACCTATACCCAGAGAGGCTGCAGTGTAGGCTTCACCCGATGACTGAAGGCCACCGTACAGCGACCACGCATTGCTGATCCCCCAGGAGAAATCGCCAGACAGGAACGTCGGTCCCTTTAGCGAGTGGTTATAGCGGGACGGCGTGCCACCAGAGAGGTTGTAACGCACATAGCCCGGACGCGTGAGATACGGAATGCTGGCGGTGTTCACCTGGAACAGCGATACCGAGCCATCCTGCTCCTCAACGCGTACATCGAGCGTACCGCGCACTGAACTGCGCAAATCCTGAATATTGAACGGTCCGGCGGGGACGGTAGTTTCATAGATGACGCGCCCGCTCTGACTGACGGTCACTTTGGCATTCGAGCGAGCAATACCGTGGATTTCAGGCGCATAGCCCTGCAGCGCAGGCGGCAGCATCCGCTCATCGCTGGCGAGGTTAATCCCGGTAAATCGCAGCGTATCGAAAACCTGCGAATTCAGGTAAATCTCCCCCAGCGTCAGTTTTGCCGCCATCATCGGCAAAGGCCGGTAGGCGTAGATCTGGTTCCAGTCAAAACTGGATTGATGGTGCTGGCTGTAGTAGCTGGTCTGATATTCACCGCGTATGCGCCAGCCGCCGATGTTAGCTCCCGCCTGACCGTAACCTGATATCGCGCTGTAGTTTTTATTGTCGCTGAACTGACGAGTCAGCTGCCCGTTAATGCTGTAGTCAAAAATCAGGCCAGCAATACCTTCATCCCAACGTTCAGGCGGCGTCCAGTCAGGATCGTTGTACTTCATCCATGCCTGCGGCACGGTGATATCAAGCACGCCGGCATAGTTGCTTAATTTCGCGCCCGACAAACGCTGCAGGGAATAGCAGTTTTCATAGATTTGAGCGATCTGTGAACGTGCGTCTTCTTTCAGCGCCAGTTTGTTCAGCAGGTCGCCGCTGATACACGGCAGCGTACGATTGCCTTCAGGCGATTCCACATAACGGATTTTCTCCTGGCCTACCGACTGGCCGTTAATACGGATATCCAGCAGATAATCACCAGGTGTGACATAGTTATCTGTCGCAAAACGTGACAGATCAATACGGGTACGATCTGAAGCATCCAGAACATCAGTATTAAACTCAACGCGCTCTTCTCCGCGCGCCGTTGCTGCATAGCAGCAATTCATCACCAGGAGAGCAATAATTGTAAGATTCGTTTTTAATTTTACTGACATGATCCCCGTCCTGAACAAATCCATTAAAAGCGTCCAGCGTTCCACCGCGTTATAATTATTTTGTTAATGCCTACAATTAAAATATGGAGAAATGCCGTCATGACTTTCGCGTAAATCGTTCCATCGCGATGACAGTGAAATAAAGCAGCATTAAAAATCCATTTTATTTTCGTTCTTTAACAGTGCGGGATAATTCCCGCACTGACGATGCTCTGCGGATTACTGATAAGCAATCTCGAAGTTAACCGTTGACTGGAAGGAACCCGCCGTTACGGTCGCACTTGCGCTTTCTGCTTTCACATATGCCACGAACGGAATGGTGTTGGTGCCATCAACCAACTGAACAGGCGTGGTTGCGTTACCCCAGACGACGTCCTGGCTGGCGCTGTCACGCAGGCCAATACCGGCACCCGACGCAGTACCAGAAGTGAAGGCAGCCAGAGACGCATCCGTTGGGTTTACGCTGGTTGGGGAGTACGTTACCTCAGCTGTTTGTGCAACGGTGGTGTCACAGTGCTGCAGTTCAATGTTCTGATGTACGTTTCCGGCGCGCGCACCATTAGCCAGTGCAGAAACTGGAATTTGGCCGAAATCAACGCTTACCGGGCTTGAGCCTGGCGCCAGACCACATGCGGTATTCACCAGTTCGCCCTGGAATTCAATCTGGCCATTCGTCGTATCAGCGAATGCAGACATTGAACTCAGAGCTGCGGTCAAAGCAACAGCCATAGCAACTTTATTCAGTTTCATAAAATATCCTGTTTTTACCAATATCCTGAGAAATAAAGAGTCGTCACGCTACACAAATGATATACGCGAGTGAAATTAACTCTTGGTTTAGTTCTTTAAACGATATGCGAATAATGAAACTCGCCTAATATTAATTCCCATCGTTTCTTCGAACTAATTCAAATGCTACCAAATCACAATTTCATCACAAAGCAATACATTTAATGTGGGATAGATACGCATTATTAACTCGTAAGGCTCAAAAAACAGGGTTTTATATCTCGCAGAGTGGCATGAATAATCTGAAATTTATGATGCTTTTGCCACATATATAAATATATAAAAAATGGGAAATTGAGAAATTTCGTAGAAGGAAATGTGAATTTGTTTAATCATGGGGAGAAACTGTGCTGTCGGATGCAGTCACCCGCAGGGAGAGGGAGAAAACAAAAGCAAAAAACCCCGCACCTTACGGTACGGGGTTCTTCTTATTTGATGCCTGGCAGTTCCCTACTCTCACATGGGGAGACCCCACACTACCATCGGCGCTACGGCGTTTCACTTCTGAGTTCGGCATGGGGTCAGGTGGGACCACCGCGCTAAAGCCGCCAGGCAAATTCTGTTAATCTGTATCAGGCTGAAAATCGTCTCTTCGCCAAAACATCTTCGGCGTTGTAAGGTTAAGCCTCACGGTTCATTAGTATCGGTTAGCTCAACGCATCGCTGCGCTTACACACCCGACCTATCAACGTCGTCGTCTTCAACGTTCCTTCAGGAGACTTTAAGTCTCAGGGAGAACTCATCTCGGGGCAAGTTTCGTGCTTAGATGCTTTCAGCACTTATCTCTTCCGCATTTAGCTACCGGGCAGTGCCATTGGCATGACAACCCGAACACCAGTGATGCGTCCACTCCGGTCCTCTCGTACTAGGAGCAGCCCCCCTCAATTCTCCAGCGCCCACGGCAGATAGGGACCGAACTGTCTCACGACGTTCTAAACCCAGCTCGCGTACCACTTTAAATGGCGAACAGCCATACCCTTGGGACCTACTTCAGCCCCAGGATGTGATGAGCCGACATCGAGGTGCCAAACACCGCCGTCGATATGAACTCTTGGGCGGTATCAGCCTGTTATCCCCCGGAGTACCTTTTATCCGTTGAGCGATGGCCCTTCCATTCAGAACCACCGGATCACTATGACCTGCTTTCGCACCCTGCTCGAGCCGTCACTCTCGCAGTCAAGCTAGCTTATGCCATTGCACTAACCCTCCTGATGTCCGACCAGGATTAGCTAACCTTCGTGCTCCTCCGTTACTCTTTGGGAGGAGACCGCCCCAGTCAAACTACCCACCAGACACTGTCCGCAACCCGGATTACGGGTCTACGTTAGAACACCAGCCATTAAAGGGTGGTATTTCAAGGATGGCTCCACGCAGACTGGCGTCCACGCTTCAAAGCCTCCCACCTATCCTACACATCAAGGACCAGTGTTCAGTGTCAAGCTATAGTAAAGGTTCACGGGGTCTTTCCGTCTTGCCGCGGGTACACTGCATCTTCACAGCGAGTTCAATTTCACTGAGTCTCGGGTGGAGACAGCCTGGCCATCATTACGCCATTCGTGCAGGTCGGAACTTACCCGACAAGGAATTTCGCTACCTTAGGACCGTTATAGTTACGGCCGCCGTTTACCGGGGCTTCGATCAAGAGCTTCGCGTTACCGCTAACCCCATCAATTAACCTTCCGGCACCGGGCAGGCGTCACACCGTATACGTCCACTTTCGTGTTTGCACAGTGCTGTGTTTTTAATAAACAGTTGCAGCCAGCTGGTATCTTCGACTGATTTCAGCTCCACCCGCAGGGGCTTCACCTACATATCAGCGTGCCTTCTCCCGAAGTTACGGCACCATTTTGCCTAGTTCCTTCACCCGAGTTCTCTCAAGCGCCTTGGTATTCTCTACCTGACCACCTGTGTCGGTTTGGGGTACGATTTCGTGTTACCTGATGCTTAGAGGCTTTTCCTGGAAGCAGGGCATTTGTTACTTCAGCACCGTAGTGCCTCGTCATCACACCTCAGCGTTAAAAGGTACCGGATTTACCTGGAACCTCCGCCTACATGCTTAAACCGGGACAACCGTCGCCCGGCTAACATAGCCTTCTCCGTCCCCCCTTCGCAGTAACACCAAGTACAGGAATATTAACCTGTTTCCCATCGACTACGCCTTTCGGCCTCGCCTTAGGGGTCGACTCACCCTGCCCCGATTAACGTTGGACAGGAACCCTTGGTCTTCCGGCGAGCGGGCTTTTCACCCGCTTTATCGTTACTTATGTCAGCATTCGCACTTCTGATACCTCCAGCAACCCTCACAGGCCACCTTCAACGGCTTACAGAACGCTCCCCTACCCAACAACGCATAAGCGTCGCTGCCGCAGCTTCGGTGCATGGTTTAGCCCCGTTACATCTTCCGCGCAGGCCGACTCGACCAGTGAGCTATTACGCTTTCTTTAAATGATGGCTGCTTCTAAGCCAACATCCTGGCTGTCTGGGCCTTCCCACATCGTTTCCCACTTAACCATGACTTTGGGACCTTAGCTGGCGGTCTGGGTTGTTTCCCTCTTCACGACGGACGTTAGCACCCGCCGTGTGTCTCCCGTGATAACATTCTTCGGTATTCGTAGTTTGCATCGGGTTGGTAAGCCGGGATGGCCCCCTAGCCGAAACAGTGCTCTACCCCCGAAGATGAGTTCACGAGGCGCTACCTAAATAGCTTTCGGGGAGAACCAGCTATCTCCCGGTTTGATTGGCCTTTCACCCCCAGCCACAGGTCATCCGCTAATTTTTCAACATTAGTCGGTTCGGTCCTCCAGTTAGTGTTACCCAACCTTCAACCTGCCCATGGCTAGATCACCGGGTTTCGGGTCTATACCCTGCAACTTAACGCCCAGTTAAGACTCGGTTTTCCTTCGGCTCCCCTATACGGTTAACCTTGCTACAGAATATAAGTCGCTGACCCATTATACAAAAGGTACGCAGTCACACCACGAAGGTGCTCCCACTGCTTGTACGTACACGGTTTCAGGTTCTTTTTCACTCCCCTCGCCGGGGTTCTTTTCGCCTTTCCCTCACGGTACTGGTTCACTATCGGTCAGTCAGGAGTATTTAGCCTTGGAGGATGGTCCCCCCATATTCAGACAGGATACCACGTGTCCCGCCCTACTCTTCGAGTTCACAGCCTGTGTGTTTTCGTGTACGGGACTTTCACCCTGTACCGTGCGACTTTCCAGACGCTTCCACTAACACACAAGCTGATTCAGACTCTGGGCTGCTCCCCGTTCGCTCGCCGCTACTGGGGGAATCTCGGTTGATTTCTTTTCCTCGGGGTACTTAGATGTTTCAGTTCCCCCGGTTCGCCTCGTTAACCTATGTATTCAGTTAACGATAGTGTGACGAATCACACTGGGTTTCCCCATTCGGACATCGCCGGGTCAAGGGTTCATATCACCTCGCCGGCGCTTTTCGCAGATTAGCACGTCCTTCATCGCCTCTGACTGCCAGGGCATCCACCGTGTACGCTTAGTCGCTTAACCTCACAACCCGAAGATGTTTCACTTCTGATTGCGAAAATTTGAGAGACTCGAACACACCATTAAAGATGTGTCGTTTCAATTTTCAGCTTGATCCAGATTTTAAAGAGCAAAACTTCGCAGTGCACCTTTTCAGGTTCACTCTGAAGTTTTCTTGTGTTCGCAATAAAAGATGGTGGAGCTATGCGGGATCGAACCGCAGACCTCCTGCGTGCAAAGCAGGCGCTCTCCCAGCTGAGCTATAGCCCCATCGTTTGCAACCTCTTCAAATTTGCTGTGCAAATTTGGTAGGCCTGAGTGGACTTGAACCACCGACCTCACCCTTATCAGGGGTGCGCTCTAACCACCTGAGCTACAAGCCTGTAGAGGTTTTTACTGCTGTTTTTCATCAGACAATCTGTGTGAGCACTACAAAGGCAGGTTCTTTAAGGTAAGGAGGTGATCCAACCGCAGGTTCCCCTACGGTTACCTTGTTACGACTTCACCCCAGTCATGAATCACAAAGTGGTAAGCGCCCTCCCGAAGGTTAAGCTACCTACTTCTTTTGCAACCCACTCCCATGGTGTGACGGGCGGTGTGTACAAGGCCCGGGAACGTATTCACCGTAGCATTCTGATCTACGATTACTAGCGATTCCGACTTCATGGAGTCGAGTTGCAGACTCCAATCCGGACTACGACGCACTTTATGAGTCCGCTTGCTCTCGCGAGGTCGCTTCTCTTTGTATTGCGCCATTGTAGCACGTGTGTAGCCCTGGTCGTAAGGGCCATGATGACTTGACGTCATCCCCACCTTCCTCCAGTTTATCACTGGCAGTCTCCTTTGAGTTCCCGGCCGGACCGCTGGCAACAAAGGATAAGGGTTGCGCTCGTTGCGGGACTTAACCCAACATTTCACAACACGAGCTGACGACAGCCATGCAGCACCTGTCTCACAGTTCCCGAAGGCACCAATCCATCTCTGGAAAGTTCTGTGGATGTCAAGACCAGGTAAGGTTCTTCGCGTTGCATCGAATTAAACCACATGCTCCACCGCTTGTGCGGGCCCCCGTCAATTCATTTGAGTTTTAACCTTGCGGCCGTACTCCCCAGGCGGTCGATTTAACGCGTTAGCTCCGGAAGCCACGCCTCAAGGGCACAACCTCCAAATCGACATCGTTTACGGCGTGGACTACCAGGGTATCTAATCCTGTTTGCTCCCCACGCTTTCGCACCTGAGCGTCAGTCTTTGTCCAGGGGGCCGCCTTCGCCACCGGTATTCCTCCAGATCTCTACGCATTTCACCGCTACACCTGGAATTCTACCCCCCTCTACAAGACTCCAGCCTGCCAGTTTCGAATGCAGTTCCCAGGTTGAGCCCGGGGATTTCACATCCGACTTGACAGACCGCCTGCGTGCGCTTTACGCCCAGTAATTCCGATTAACGCTTGCACCCTCCGTATTACCGCGGCTGCTGGCACGGAGTTAGCCGGTGCTTCTTCTGCGGGTAACGTCAATTGCTGCGGTTATTAACCACAACACCTTCCTCCCCGCTGAAAGTACTTTTACAACCCGAAGGCCTTCTTCATACACGCGGCATGGCTGCATCAGGCTTGCGCCCATTGTGCAATATTCCCCACTGCTGCCTCCCGTAGGAGTCTGGACCGTGTCTCAGTTCCAGTGTGGCTGGTCATCCTCTCAGACCAGCTAGGGATCGTCGCCTAGGTGAGCCATTTACCCCACCTACTAGCTAATCCCATCTGGGCACATCTGATGGCAAGAGGCCCGAAGGTCCCCCTCTTTGGTCTTGCGACGTTATGCGGTATTAGCTACCGTTTCCAGTAGTTATCCCCCTCCATCAGGCAGTTTCCCAGACATTACTCACCCGTCCGCCACTCGTCACCCGAGAGCAAGCTCTCTGTGCTACCGTTCGACTTGCATGTGTTAGGCCTGCCGCCAGCGTTCAATCTGAGCCATGATCAAACTCTTCAATTTAAAAGTTTGATGCTCAATGAATTAAACTTCGTAATGAATTACGTGTTCACTCGTTGAGACTTGGTATTCATTTTTCGTCTTGCGACGTTAAGAATCCATGTCACTTTGAGTGCCCACACAGATTGTCTGATAAATTGTTAAAGAGCAGTTGCGACGCGCTTCAGCGCTCTGTCGCGAGGTGGCGTATATTACGCTTTCCTCTTTCAGAGTCAACCCTGATTTTCAGGATTTTTTCTCTTCAACCGACCGGGCTGTTTGTGAAGTGATTCACATCCGCCGTGTCGATGGAGGCGCATTATAGGGAGTTCCCGAGCGACCGCAACCGAAAAGTTGCAAAAAGATGACTGACTGCTGTATTCCCCAGCAAAACCCCGCTTTATACCCTTTTACACACAGACTTATCCACAATACAACGCGTAAGCATAATAAGAACCCACGGATTGAGGGGGATAATCAACTATACTATTGGCAAATATTTTCCCTGACAGACAATATCCATGATCACACAACGCCTCACCCGAGACTGGCGCATTCCTGGCGCTGGCCTCATGACGCTGCTACTCCTTATTGCGGGCTTCACTCTGCACGCACACTGGGGGGCTTTCATCCAGTGGTGTCTTGCTACGCAAATCACCCTGCACCGTTATCTGGTGATGTACCTGTTGCAGCTTAATAACCATCAGTACAGCGGTGGCTTATGGCTATTAACCGGCGCGTTCTTCTATGGCGTACTTCACGCTATCGGGCCGGGGCACGGCAAATTCATTGTCACGACCTATCTCAGTACAAATAAAGAGAGCGAACTGGCTGCCCGGGTCGTTCCTTTTTTTGGCAGTATGCTGCAGGGCGTCAGCGCCATTCTGTTTGTCTTTATTCTGGCGGTGGGGTTTAACCTGGCGTCCGGGGATATCAGTACCAGCCGCTGGTATGTCGAGAAGATAAGCGCGGTCCTCATTGGCGCATTCGGCGCGTTTATCATTTACCAGGCGCTGAAAAGCCTGCGCCCGCGCAGGATGGCAATCTCCGCCATCACGCCCCTTCACCAGCATGATGAACATTGTGGCTGCGGCCATCACGGCGTAGGGGCAGACCTTGCGCAGGGTGACTGGAAAACCCGTCTGGGTGTAATTCTGGCGATCGGCGCGCGTCCGTGCAGTGGGGCCATTATGATCCTGATGTTTTCGAATGCGCTGGGCATCGTCACCTGGGGAATGGCCGCGGTAATGACCATGTCGCTGGGAACCGCGCTGTCGATTATGGGGCTATCGCTGGCCGTGCGTTACGCCCGGGAGCGCACGGTCGCCTGGTTTGGTGGCGACACCTCGCTGAAGTGGCTGGTTCCGGCGGTCAAGATTGCTGGCGGGATTGTTCTGATCCTGTTTGCGACCATCCTGTTCCTGACGGTGATCCCCATCAGCGCCAATGGCGATTACATCGCAGCAGGATGCTAATAAAAGAAAACCCGCCAGCGGCGGGTTTTTTGATTACTCGTTGATGCGTGGATGTTGGTCCACCAGTCGGGAGCGTTTCTTCTGCAGTTCTTCAATCTCTGCGTCAATATCTTCAATCTTCTGCTCGACGTTATCGTAGTGCTCGCGCAGGATCTCTTTCGCTTCCTGAATATCCGATGCCGCAGGCGTCGCCCCTTTCAGAGGACGGTTCGCCGTCTCCTTCATGGTAATACCCGTAATCAAACCAATCACCGCGATAACCATCAGGTAATAAGCGGGCATCATCAGGTTTTGCGTGCTTTCCACCAGAGAGGCGGCAAGCGTCGGCGTCAGACCGGCAATCAGAACCGAGATGTTAAAGGCCGCCGCCAGCGCACTGTAGCGAATATGCGTCGGGAACATGGCCGGTAGTGTAGAGGCCATCACCCCGATGAAGCAGTTGAGGATCACCGCCAGCATCAGCAAGCCGGCAAAAATCAGGCCCAGCACATTGCTGTTAATCAGAATGAATGCCGGAATAGCAAGGGCAAACAGCGCAACGCTACCCAGAATAATGAACGGTCGACGGCCAAAGCGGTCACTCAACAGCCCCATAATCGGTTGCACAAACAGCATACCCACCATGATGGCGATAATGATCAGCACACCGTGGTCTTCCGAGTAGTGCAGGTTATGCGACAGATAGCTCGGCATGTAGGTCAGCAGCATGTAGTAAGTCACGTTCGTGGAGATCACCAGGCCGATACAGACCAGCAGGCTGCGCCAGTGTTTGGTCGCGATCTCTTTAAAGGAGACTTTCGGGCCATCCTGCAGACCTTCGCGGTCACCCTGCTCAAGCTTATCAACGTGCTGCTGGAACGCAGGCGTCTCTTCAAGCGCATGACGCAGGTACAGGCCAATGATCCCCAGCGGCAGCGCGAGGAAGAACGGAATACGCCAGCCCCATTCAAGGAAGTTCGCCTCACCAACCACAGTTGAAATCAGCACCACCACGCCCGCCCCCATGACGAACCCGGCAATGGAACCAAAGTCCAGCCAACTTCCCATAAAGCCACGTTTACGGTCCGGGGAGTACTCTGCAACGAAGATCGAGGCACCGGTATATTCTCCCCCTACGGAGAATCCCTGAGCCATCTTACAGAGCAGCAGCAATATTGGCGCCCAGATGCCAATCGAAGCATAAGACGGGATCAGGCCGATACAGAATGTACTGATCGACATAATGACAATGGTGATGGCCAGGATCTTCTGACGACCATATTTATCACCAAGCATACCGAAGAACAGACCACCCAGCGGGCGAATGAGGAAGGGAACCGAGAACGTACCCAGCGCGGCAATCATCTGCAGGCTGGGGTCGGCGCCGGGGAAGAACACTTTACCTAACGCATAGGCCACGAAGCCGTAGACACCAAAATCGAACCATTCCATCGCATTACCGAGCGAGGCGGCAGTGATCGCTTTACGCAGTTTTGCATCATCGATGATGGTGACGTCGCGAAGCGTGATGGGTTTAATCTTTTTCCTTCTAAGCATAGCTTTCCTCGTAGACTCAGCCCTGTCCATTTCACCGGCCATCTGGTGAACCGTGAAACGGGGATCCGCTCCATGCGAATCGCCTTATTCAAGCGTAGCAGGTTTACTTACATTGACGTTTTACGTCGATACAACCGAACCTGTTGACGCCTGTCTGGGCAGTTAATGACCTTTTTACCCTACCAGCGTTTATATTTGTGATCAACTTCACATATATTTTTCCGTATCGTCAATTGAGTTCAATATTTGTCAATTGCCGCCCATCAGCTCTTTCTTATCCACCAAAAAAGAACATGCTCACGCACGTTATTATCGCCTGCACAACAATTCTCAAAACCATACTGCGTCACATCAGATTTACATAAATTTTAAATATTAAAACGCGGTTCGAATATTTACGCTGAATATGTGATAGAGATAACTAAAACACTGTTTTATTTTCATTGAATCATTATTCCAATGATCGCATGATAAATCCGAACGCAACGTCCAGCGGGCTTTTGAGCGGCATGAATCAAGAGCACGCGATTAATTTCCCTGAAAGGATAACGAAGCGCCAGGCTAAGCATCCTTTCAATTAATTGAATTTGTTGATTTTATTTTCGATAGCATTCCGTCCGCCACGCGGGACACGATGTGAGGGTTGTACATGAAGATTAAAGCCACAATAGAACGCATCCCCGGCGGGATGATGCTGGTTCCTCTGGTGCTTGGCGCCATTCTGAATACCCTGGCACCTGATACCGGTGCTTATTTTGGTGGTTTCACAAAAGGAATGATTACGGGAACCGTGCCCATTCTGGCCGTCTGGTTCTTTTGTATTGGAGCATCTATTAACCTGCGGGCAACGGGCACCGTATTACGTAAATCCGGAACGCTGGTTATAACGAAAATTGCGGTTGCCTGGGTTGTGGCAATGGTCTGTGCACTGTTCATTCCGGAGAATGGCATTCAGACCGGATTCTTCGCCGGATTATCCGTTCTGGCCATTGTCTCCGCGATGGATATGACTAACGGTGGGCTCTATGCCAGCCTGATGAACCAGTACGGCACAAAAGAGGAGTCTGGCGCCTTTGTGCTGATGTCTCTGGAGTCCGGTCCGCTGATGACGATGTTGATTCTGGGCTCGGCGGGGCTGGCCTCGTTTGAACCACACCACTTTGTCGGCGCGATCCTGCCTTTCCTGATCGGTTTTGCGCTGGGGAATCTGGACCACGATCTGCGCGATTTCTTCAGCAAGGCCACGCCGGTGCTGATCCCGTTCTTCGGCTTCGCGCTGGGAAATACCATTAACCTGAAGGTGATCCTCGATACCGGTCTGCTGGGTATTGTCCTTGGCGTGGCTGTTATCATTATCACCGGCATTCCGCTGATCATTGCCGATCGCGTAATTGGCGGAGGAAACGGAACGGCAGGTGTAGCCGCCTCTTCAGCCGCCGGGGCCGCCGTGGCGAATCCGGTGATCATTGCCCAGATTAACCCGGCTTTCGAACCGGTTGCGGCCTCGGCAACGGCGCTGGTTGCCGCCAGCGTGATCGTCACCGCCATTCTGGTGCCCATCATCACGGCCCTGTATGCGAAGCGCTTCGGCAATCTCCCCGAGCCGGATACAGAACCAAAAGCGGTAGAGCTTCATCATTAACGCACCGCATAAGACCGGCCCCTCTCCCCACCGGGTGAGGGGTTCAACCAAAAATTTCTTCCACCATCCCATCCACCAGCCGCTTTGCCGAACAGAGTCTCGGCATACCCAGCGCGACCGTTTGCCAGTTTTGAGTTACTGACCAGCTCACCGGGTGGCTGTCCGCCTGACACCAGTCCCCCAGCCAGCCCAGCATATCTTTATGATCGATGCTCCCCGGCGTAGAGGGGGTTGTGAGCCACTGGTGATAAAAATGGCGGGTAGTGGGAGAAGCATTGATCCCCTGCGCCAGATAATTTGCCGCCATGCTGCGCAGGTTATCCTTGAGCATTGCCGCCACGTCCGCATTCGCCAGACGACAGGCATCGCCAAATGCTCCCCAGCGCAGCTCTTCCAGCACAATGTAGCAACGCCCGGCCAGCGACCAGCCATCATAGTGTCCGGCCCGCCAGCGGGTAAAAATCTGCTCGCTATGATCGCCCGCCTGCACCGTTAACCCACGCTGGGACAACGCCTTTTCTTTATAGGCTGCGCGTTGAAGAAAATGGGAAGAGAGTTCAGCGTACTGCTGAACCAGGCCCGGCGAGGGCTGCGTACGCAGAGAGGTTTGCTGGCGCAGGGCAACCAGTTTATCGGCCATACGCGTCAGCGCGAGATGCCCCGGATCCAGCATGCCGGCCAGCTTTTCCGCCAGCCCCAGGCGCAGAGCCGCATTTTCGTTGAGCATTCCCGCCATTGCCCACGGTCGCAGCCGGGTGTGCGTCATGATCTCCTGCGTCAAACGCTCACGAAACTGCAGCTGTTGCGGCCCCAGATGGGTATGACGCGGCGCGTCTACCCCCTGGACCAGATCGACCATAAATTTAGGATGGATACACTCCAGCGTCCGCCCGGGACCGTCCAGTAGCTGTGTTGTCATGGTTGCTCTGCCGCGAAAAGAGTTTGAATATCATCGCGTAACAGTCGGGTATCTTCCTGAATCCACGTCGCAGTCGTGATACTTTGTTTCAACAGCTGGCTGAGCGATCGGGTCGAATGCTCATTTTGCTGACGGACTGCGAGGCTATCACGCAAGCTTTCCTGTAACCCGGCAAGGCATAACGAAAATTCTGCAAAGAACGTTGCCATACCCGCCGTAACAGAGACATCGACCTGCGCGGTTAAAGCTTTACGGATTTGTTCACAAAACTGATCAATATGCTGCATAAACTTGTCATGCAGCTGCGCAATATCAATAACGTATCGCGTGCGCGTCGCCACATAATCTTCCCAGCCCCAGCCAGGATTGTTCAGCCAGCGCGACACCGTTTCCCGTACACTTCCCGCAGCCGATGGCTGGCCTGCCGGACGGGTATCCTCCGCGATGGCATCAGTAAACAGCGCCCGCGTATTGAAGTTCAGCTGATTTGCCTGAAATGCCGGGAAACTGATCCGCGCCCGGAAACCGGCATGGCTGAGCTGCTCTTTAATACGCAGCTCAATGGGCCGCATCGCCTCATTCAGCGAACGCGCCAGCGTAGACTCCAGTTGATCGAAGCGAAGCGCCAGCTCCCGGCTGATTTTCGTCTGTGCGTCCAGCATGACCTGCTCGCAGGCGGAGCGGATGCTGTTCAGTACCGTTTGCGCCTGCCTCTCATCATCCAGCACCAGCTGCGTCAGCGCCTCCGGTGCATCCTGCCGATGATTCAGCGGATCAATACCTGCCAAATCAAGTAGCGTGTGGCTGTTGAAGATATGGCCAATCGCCTGCTGAAGGGCTCCTTTCTGCAACGCCATAAAATCGTCAGTGGCGTGGAGGGCCTGCTCCACTTCGTGTTTGACTTCTTCGCTGGCCACGCGCTGCCGCGTTTGCAGCAGAGCCATATCCTCTTCAAGACGCGTAATATTCAGCTCCAGCGATTCAAAGGCCACCGTCAGGGCCTGATAGCGAAAATCGAGATACTCTCTGGCATTTTGGGCATAGTTGAGCAACTTATGCGACGCCGAACGCAGCGCAAATAACGACGCATTGGCATAGGCGGCGTAAATCAGTTTGCGGATAGGTTGTTCAAATAACGAATCCTCCCACAGCAAATCAGCCGCATGGCGAATATGTTCGATATCGTCCAGGTCCGCCGTACGCCAGCGACGCCCCAGCGCGGCCTCGGCAAAGTCCTGTACCCAGCGCTGTTCCTGGTGATCCGGTAGCTGCCCATGGTTCGCCATCTCATAGCGGGCGCGGTTTGCCAGATAGGCCCACATCGACGAAACAGGGTAAATTTGTCCCGGAGAGATGTTCCCTTTCATTAAGGTCCCGGAGATCATCGCCCTGACCTGCTCTTCATCGTCGCTGTTGCGATCCTTCTGGTCGAATTTATTCACCAGCGCATACAAAGGCACCGATTTTCCCGCTACCGAAATGGCCTGACGAACCTCTTCATCAGAAATCGATTTGAGCTGGGTATAGTCCATCACCGCCAGCACCGCGGAGGCGCGGGACAACTGTTCGGTGAGCATTTTTTGCAGATGGGGCTGCCCGGCTTCATTTGGCCCAGGCGTGTCCAGCAGCGTCAGCTGCCCCAGGTGCGCATCCAGACCCGCAAGATGCACAAACTCCACCTCAATCACCGGTATATGCTCTATCGCCGCGTACTCTGAGAACGGGAAGGCCACGTCCAGCGCCTGAGAGAGCCTCACCAGGTCGTTCAGGCTTTTCAGACAATGAAATATCGGCTGCGCCCCAAGGTGGTGCTTCTCGAAAGCCTCGCCTCTTTCAATTCTCTCCAGCAGCGTATTCATGTCTTTATCGATTTCCAGACGCTGCGCCAGCTTACCGCGATCGTCATCGCAGAGCTTTTTCTGTAGCAGTTGGATCAGATCATCAATGGGAGAGACATGCGTAAAATGCAGTACCGGCTCTTTCTGGCCCGGCGTATGACGAATAAGGGTCGGGAGCGCCGTCATCGGACGGTTGCGGTTGGGCAATACTTCGGTGCCCACAATCGCATTAATGGTGGTCGATTTCCCCGCCTTCATGGTTCCAACAATAGCCAGCACCATTTCCAGACGGGTTATTTTGCGCAATTCACTATTCAGCATCGCCTGCTGTGCTTCGACACCACGCGCGCTAAAATGCAAAGGTAAAACGTTGTTCTTTTCACCCGTAATGGCCGTCGCGGTACTCTCCAGCATCGCTATCGGCATTGATTTCAAGGTATCAAGGTTTTGCAGGGCGAGTTGTAGCAACCGTTCTGCTTCCTGGCTTAATTCAAAAATTGTCTGTGTGTGCATGATAAAAGCCTTTCCTTAACGCAAATTTATTACTTTTATTAAGCCACCGGGTTTTAATTATGTTTTTCGGCTTATATGATCACGTGTGGAAAACATGTTCACCGAAATATAACTGATTGAAGACAATCAGAAATAAATCGCTATCCTTGCATGGCGTGAAAAGCTTTTCTCCTGACCTGATAGTCAAAAGATAAAAAGCGTAGCCCATTTTTAAGAAACTTCAGGATATATCATCATTATTTACCCACCTAAAAAGAGAGGGAATGGTTCAGCGTCATAACAGATGTACGACGACGAAAACCGGCGATAAATAACAATGTGTCGCTTCACCTTATCCGAAATGGCGGAACGTAGCAATTTGCCGCAATAAAATATTCGATATATTCAGTGTCAATTCTTCCCAACACGTTAATGGCGTTAGCATCGCTTAACCGACTGACAGAAAGTGTCACCCGCAACACGCTTTTCGGTTTTTTTTTATTAAACAATATCACCGACAATCGTGTGGATTTGCGTTATACTTGCCCTCTTTTTCGGCGCTCTGCCGTCATTTTGCTGGCACTTTCCAGCGTGTTAAGCACTTTTTTGAGGATACCCCCGATGCAACTTCCACACTGCCCGAAATGCAATTCTGAATACACCTATGAAGATAATGGCATGTTCATTTGCCCGGAATGCGCCCACGAATGGAACGACGCAGAGCCGTCACAGGATGCTGACGTGCTGATTGTAAAAGATGCTAACGGTAACCTGCTGGCAGATGGCGACAGCGTCACCGTCGTCAAAGACCTGAAGGTTAAAGGCAGCTCTTCCATGCTGAAGATCGGGACCAAAGTGAAGAATATCCGTCTGGTTGAAGGCGATCATAATATCGACTGCAAAATTGACGGTTTTGGTCCAATGAAACTGAAATCTGAGTTTGTGAAAAAGAACTGATTTACCCGCCCGGTGGCGCTTCGCTTACCGGGCACACTCCCACTACACTTAATGGGCTTTTCTTACGTGAGGTAAAGATTATGCCGTTAAGTCCCTACATCTCTTTCGCCGGCAACTGTGCAGAGGCAACCGCCTTTTATCAGCAGGCCGTCGGCGCAGAACTCCTCTATAAAATCACCTTCGGCGAAATGCCAAAAAGCGAGAGCAGCGAAGAAGGCTGCCCGTCTGGCATGCAGTTCCCGGACTCCGCTATAGCCCACTCCAACGTTCGCATTGCGGGCAGCGATATCATGATGAGCGATGGCCTGCCGCCGGGCAGTAAGGCGCAGTATGCCGGATTCACGCTGGTTCTCGACACACAGGATGTCAATGAAGGCCAACGCTGGTTCGACAATCTCGCGGATGGCGGAAATATTGAAATGGCCTGGCAGGAGACCTTCTGGGCGCACGGTTTCGGTAAGGTCACCGACAAATACGGCGTGCCGTGGATGATTAACGTCGTTAAGCAGCAACAAAGTTCGTAGGCCGGATAAGCGCAGCGCATCCGGCAACAACCCCGGGTGGCGCTGCGCTGACCGGGTCTGGAAAGATTGTCATCGTTTTCACTTCAACTCTTCAAACTCCCGCAACCTGCACTTAACCCAAATGTCATATTGATGCGCCAGCATGAGGCCACATTTATTGTGAGGCCCAGCATATGCAAACCGTCATCCGCGTCGAGAAACTGAGCAAGACCTTTCATCACAACAAGGCTCTGCATGCCGTTGATCTGACCGTCCAGCAGGGCGACATGGTAGCGCTGCTGGGGCCATCCGGTTCAGGTAAATCCACCCTTCTGCGTCACTTAAGCGGCCTGATTACCGGCGATAGCATCCCGGAGAGCCACGTCGAACTGCTGGGCAACACCGTACAGCGTGCAGGGCGACTGGCGCGGGATATCCGCAAAAGCCGCGCGCAGACAGGCTGCATCTTCCAGCAATTTAATCTGGTAAATCGACTGACGGTGCTGGAGAACGTGCTGATTGGCGCGCTCGGCAGCACCCCATTCTGGCGCACCTGTCTGCGCTGGTTCTCCCCGTTACAGAAGCAAGAGGCGTTGCGGGCACTCACCCGCGTAGGCATGGCGCACTTCGCCCATCAGCGCGTCTCCACCCTCTCCGGTGGACAACAGCAGCGCGTGGCCATCGCCCGTGCCCTGATGCAGAAAGCGAAAATCATCCTTGCCGACGAGCCCATCGCCTCGCTGGATCCGGAATCCGCCCGCATCGTGATGGAAACCCTGCATGACATTAACCAGAACGACGGCATCACCGTGGTGGTGACGCTGCATCAGGTGGATTACGCCCTGCGCTACTGCGAGCGCATTGTCGCCCTGCGTCAGGGACATGTGTTCTTTGATGGCGCAAGCCACCAGTTTGATAACGAACGTTTTGACCATCTCTACCGCAGCATTAACCGTGTCGAAGAGAACGCGAAGGCTGCATAACGTCCCCACTACGAGGAATGGAAATGAGCTATAAAACGGTTGCCGCGCTGGCTTTCACCAGCATGTTCAGCATCAGCACCCTGTTAAGCCCTGCGTACGCCGAGGAGCAGGAAAAAGCGCTGAACTTTGGCATTATTTCGACGGAATCACAGCAGAACCTGAAGCCTCAGTGGGAGCCCTTCCTGAAAGATATGGAAACCAAACTGGGGATCAAAGTAAACGCCTTCTTCGCCCCGGATTACGCGGGCATCATCCAGGGGATGCGCTTTAACAAAGTGGACATCGCCTGGTATGGCAACCTCTCCGCCATGGAAGCGGTGGATCGTGCAAACGGCCAGGTCTTTGCCCAGACCGTTGCTGCCGATGGCTCTCCGGGTTACTGGAGCGTGCTGATCGTCAACAAAGACAGCCCGATCAATAACCTCAACGATATGCTCGCCAAACGCAAAGAACTGACCTTCGGCAACGGCGATCCGAACTCCACTTCAGGCTTCCTGGTGCCGGGCTATTACGTCTTCGCCAAAAACAATGCCTCTGCCAGCGATTTCAAACGCACCGTCAATGCCAGCCATGAAACCAACGCCCTGGCCGTGGCCAACAAGCAGGTGGACGTCGCCACCAACAATACTGAAAACCTCGACAAGCTGAAGACCTCCGCACCGGACAAACTGAAAGAGCTGAAGGTGATCTGGAAATCCCCTCTTATCCCGGGTGACCCGATTGTCTGGCGCAAAAACCTTTCTGAAAGCACCAAGGACAAGGTGTACGACTTCTTTATGACCTACGGCAAAACGCCAGAAGAGAAAGCCGTGCTGACGCGTCTGGGCTGGGCACCGTTCCGCCCGTCGAGCGACCTGCAACTGGTCCCGATTCGCCAGCTGGCGCTGTTTAAAGAGATGCAGGGCGTGAAGGACAACAAGGGGCTTAAGGACGAGGAGAAGACCAGCAAAGTGGCAGCTATTCAGGCCCAGCTGGAAGACCTGGACCGCCTGACCGCCGCGCTTGGTGCAATGACCAGTGTGAATAAAGCGGTGCAGTAACGCTTTTCTCCCTCTCCCTGTGGGAGAGGGCCGGGGTGAGGGCATCAGCGCGCACATTTCCCCCTCACCCTAACCCTCTCCCTCAGGGAGAGGGAACTAAACACAAAGGAGTCAACATGCAAACCATCACCCTCCCACCGCCGAAACGCAGCTGGTTCTCGCTATTTAGCTGGGCCATCCTGCTGGCGGTGCTGGTTATCTCCTGGAAGGGCGCGGAGATGGATCCGCTGCTGCTGTTTAAAGACGCCGGTAACATGGCCACCTTCGCTGCCGACTTCTTCCCGCCCGATTTTAGCCAGTGGCAGGACTATCTCGGCGAAATGGCTGTCACCCTGCAAATCGCCGTCTGGGGGACCGCCCTGGCCGTCATCCTCTCCATTCCGTTTGGCCTGATGAGCGCGGAAAACATCGTTCCGTGGTGGATTTATCAGCCGATGCGCCGCCTGATGGACGCCTGCCGCGCCATTAACGAAATGGTGTTCGCGATGCTGTTCGTGGTTGCCGTGGGTCTGGGGCCGTTCGCGGGGGTGATGGCGCTATTCATCCACACCACCGGCGTGCTCTCCAAGCTGCTTTCCGAAGCCGTGGAAGCCATTGAACCCGGCCCGGTCGAAGGTATTCGCGCCACCGGCGCCAACAAAATTGAAGAGATCCTTTACGGCGTGCTGCCCCAGGTCATGCCGCTGCTGATCTCCTATTCGCTCTACCGCTTCGAATCTAACGTCCGTTCCGCCACCGTCGTCGGCATGGTCGGCGCAGGCGGCATCGGCGTCACCCTGTGGGAGGCGATCCGCGGTTTCCAGTTCCAGCAAACCTGCGCCCTGATGGTACTCATCATCATCACCGTCAGCCTGCTGGATTTCCTCTCTCAACGTTTGCGTAAGCACTTCATCTGAGAAGCGAGGCTTTGATTGGTATGCACTTATCCAGACATCCGACCAGTTACCCTACCCGCTGGCAAGAGATTGCAGCAAAGCTCGAAGTGGAGCTGCGCACCCATTATCGCTGCGGAGACTACCTGCCAGCCGAACAGCAGCTTGCAGACCGCTATGAAGTGAACCGCCACACCCTGCGCCGCGCCATCGATCAGCTGGTTGAGCGCGGATGGGTACAGCGCCGTCAGGGCGTCGGCGTGCTGGTGCTGATGCGCCCGTTCGATTACCCGCTCAATGCCCAGGCGCGCTTTAGTCAGAACCTGCTCGACCAGGGAAGCCATCCCACCAGCGAAAAACTGCTCTCCGTGCTGCGTCCGGCCTCCAGCCATGTAGCCGATGCGCTGGGTATTCAGGAGGGCGACAACGTTGTGCATCTGCGCACCCTGCGCCGGGTCAATGGCGTGGCGGTCTGCCAGATAGATCACTACTTCAGCGACCTGAGCCTCTGGCCGGTGCTGCAACACTTCTCCAGCGGTTCACTGCATGACTTTTTGCAGGACGCCACGGGTCTTGTGCTCAAACGTACCCAGACGCGTATCAGCGCCCGCCGCGCGCAGGCGAAAGAGAGCAAGGTGCTGGAGATCCCCAACATGGCTCCGCTGCTCTGCGTGCGCACCCTCAACCACCGTGACGGCGAGATCAACGCAACGGAGTACTCCGTCAGCCTGACCCGCGCCGACATGATTGAATTCACCATGGAGCACTGAATGCATTTCGACACCTCCACCCGTCAGCGCTGGATGCGCGCCCTGGCCCATAGCCAGCCTGCTGCACTGGCGAGCCGCATGAACGCGCTTAACCTGACGCCAGACTATGAAACGCTCCGCGCGCCGGAAATTGGCCTGGTACAGATCCAGGCAAGAATGGGCGGTACCGGGGAGCGCTTTTTCGGCGGTGATGCCGCCCTCACCCGCGCGGTCATTCGTCTGAGCAGCGGCACGCTGGGTTACAGCTACGTGCTCGGTCGCGATAAACCGCACGCCGAGCGCTGCGCGGTGATCGACGCCCTGCTGCAGGAACAACCCCATTTCCAGACCCTGATGGAAACCCTGATTGCCCCGCTGGAAGCCAACCTCGCCGCGCGCACTGCCGCACGTCAGGCGCAAGTCAATACCAGCCGGGTCGACTTCTTTACGCTTGTTCGCGGAGATAACGCATGACGCTTCAACCCGCTTTTACCCTGGCCGTCCAGGATGCCCAACACAGTTTTCGTCGCCTGCTGAAAGCCATGAGCGAGCCAGGCGTGATTGTCTCCCTGCATCAGCTCTCCCAGGGCTGGCTGCCGCTGAACCTGGCGACCACCAGCGTACTGCTGACCCTCGCCGACAACGATACCCCGGTGTGGCTTTCGGGGACGTTATCCAATGACATCGCCAGCCAGAATCTGCGTTTTCACACTAACGCCCCGCTGGTTGAGCAGCCCCGTCAGGCGGTGTTTGCCGTTGCCGATGAGCAAATCAGCCATGAGCAGCTCAATGCCCTGAGTGAAGGCAGCGCGGTAGCACCGGAGACCAGCGCCACGCTGCTCCTGCAGGTCGCCAGCCTGAGCGGTGGTCGCATGCTGCGCCTGACCGGGGCGGGGATTGCCGACGAACGCATGGTCGCGCCACAGCTGCCGGAGTGCATTATTCATGAGCTGACCGAACGCCCGCATCCGTTCCCGCTGGGCATTGACCTGATCCTGACCTGCGGCGAGCGCCTGCTGGCGATCCCGCGAACCACCCACGTGGAGGTGTGCTGATGTACGTTGCCGTCAAAGGGGGCGAGAAGGCCATCGCCGCCGCCCATGCGCTACAGGCGCACAGACGACGGGGTGATGAACAGCTTCCCGAGCTGAGCGTCGCCCAGATTGAGCAGCAGTTGAACCTGGCGGTGGATCGAGTGATGACCGAAGGCGGCGTCGCCGACCGCGAGCTGGCAGCGCTGGCGCTGAAGCAGGCCAGCGGCGACAACGTCGAAGCCATCTTTTTGCTGCGCGCCTGGCGCACCACCGTTCCCCGCCTGGCGGTGAGCGAGCCGGTCAATACGGCAGAAATGCGCCTGGAGCGGCGAATTTCCGCCGTTTATAAAGATATTCCCGGCGGCCAGCTCCTTGGCCCTACGTACGACTACACCCACCGCCTGCTGGATTTCACCCTGCTGGCGAACGGCGAAACGCCGACGCTCAGCACCACGGAGACCGGGCAGGAAGCATCTCCGCACGTCTTTAGCCTGCTGGCGAAGCAGGGTCTGGCAAAGGCTGAAGAAGAGACCGGAGCGCAACCCGACGACATCACCCGCACGCCTCCCGTTTACCCCTGTTCACGCTCGTCTCGCCTGCAGCAGCTGATGCGCGGGGACGAAGGCTATCTGCTGGCGCTGGCCTATTCAACGCAGCGCGGCTACGGGCGTAACCACCCGTTTGCGGCGGAGATTCGCAGCGGCTATCTCGACGTCGAAATCATCCCCGAAGAGCTGGGTTTTGCTGTGAACGTCGGTGAACTGCTAATGACCGAGTGTGAAATGGTGAATGGTTTTGTCGCACCTGACGACGACACCCCACACTTTACCCGCGGTTACGGGCTGGTCTTTGGCATGAGCGAGCGTAAAGCCATGGCGATGGCGCTGGTTGACCGCGCCCTGCAGGCGCCGGACTACGGCGAACAGATTTCCGGCCCGGCACAGGACGAAGAGTTCGTGCTGGCCCATGCGGATAACGTCGAGGCGGCGGGCTTTGTTTCGCACCTCAAGCTGCCGCATTACGTTGACTTCCAGGCCGAACTGGAACTGCTGAAACGTCTGCAACGGGAGCGTGAAAATGGCTAACCTAAGCGGCTACAACTTTGCTTATCTGGACGAGCAAACCAAACGCATGATCCGCCGCGCCATCCTGAAAGCGGTCGCTATCCCCGGCTATCAGGTGCCGTTTGGTGGTCGAGAAATGCCGATGCCTTACGGCTGGGGCACCGGGGGCATTCAGCTTACCGCCAGCGTCATCGGTGAGTCAGACGTGCTGAAGGTCATCGACCAGGGAGCCGACGACACCACCAACGCCGTGTCGATTCGCAACTTCTTTAAGCGCGTGACGGGCGTCAACACCACCGAAAAAACCGAAGATGCGACGCTTATCCAGACCCGCCACCGTATTCCCGAAACGCCGCTCACTGAAGATCAGATTTTGATTTTCCAGGTGCCGATCCCGGAGCCGCTGCGCTTTATCGAGCCGCGCGAAACAGAAACCCGCACCATGCACGCCCTGGAAGAGTACGGGGTGATGCAGGTGAAGCTGTATGAAGATATCGCCCGCTTCGGCCATATCGCCACCACCTACGCCTACCCGGTGAAGGTCAACGGGCGCTACGTGATGGATCCGTCGCCGATCCCGAAATTCGACAACCCGAAAATGGACATGATGCCTGCCCTGCAGCTGTTCGGTGCCGGGCGCGAAAAGCGCATCTACGCCGTCCCGCCCTACACCCGCGTGGAGAGTCTCGATTTCGATGACCACCCGTTCACGGTGCAGGAGTGGGACGAGCCGTGCGCCATCTGCGGCTCGAAACACAGCTATCTGGATGAAGTGGTGCTGGATGATACGGGCAAACGGATGTTTGTCTGCTCCGACACCGATTACTGCCGCCAACAGAGCGAGGCGAACAGCCAATGAAACCGCTGCTTTCAGTGAACAACCTGACCCACCTTTACGCGCCGGGCAAAGGCTTCAGCGACGTCTCGTTCGAGCTGTGGCCGGGCGAGGTGCTGGGGATTGTCGGTGAATCCGGTTCGGGTAAAACCACCCTGCTGAAGTCCATCTCCGCGCGCCTGGCCCCGCAGAACGGCGAGATTTTGTATGAGGGCGCCTCCCTCTATGGCATGAGCGAGGCTGAACGCCGCCGCCTGCTGCGCACCGAATGGGGCGTGGTACATCAGCATCCGCTGGACGGGCTGCGTCGTCAGGTCTCGGCGGGAGGCAATATCGGCGAACGGCTGATGGCGACCGGCGCGCGGCACTACGGCAACATCCGGGAAACCGCACAGCGCTGGCTGACCGATGTGGAGATCCCCGCCTCGCGCATCGACGATTTGCCCACCACCTTCTCCGGCGGCATGCAGCAGCGTCTGCAGATCGCCCGTAACTTGGTCACCCACCCGAAGCTGGTGTTTATGGATGAACCCACCGGTGGGCTGGACGTCTCAGTGCAGGCGCGCCTGCTCGACCTGCTGCGCGGCCTGGTGGTGGAGCTGAACCTGGCGGTGGTGATTGTCACCCATGATCTGGGCGTCGCTCGCCTGCTGGCAGACCGTCTGCTGGTAATGAAGCAGGGTCAGGTGGTGGAAAGTGGGTTAACCGACCGCGTGCTCGACGATCCGCTCCATCCTTACACCCAGCTGCTGGTGTCATCCGTGTTGCAGAATTGAGGGCGCCACCCGGCAAAACGAACGCCGTACCTTGTAGGCCGGGTAAGCGAAGCGCCACCCGGCAAGAAAACGCCACGAGGCCAAAATGATCCACGTAGAAAACGTAAGTAAAACCTTTGTGCTCCACCAGCAAAACGGCGTGCGTCTGCCGGTGCTGCAAAATGCCTCTCTGAAGGTGAACAGCGGCGAATGCGTGGTGCTGCACGGCCACTCCGGCAGCGGAAAATCCACCCTGCTGCGCTCCCTGTACGCCAACTATCTGCCGGACGAGGGGCACATTCATATTCGCCATGCCGATGAATGGGTCGACCTGGTTCAGGCCCCCGCGCGTAAGGTGTTGGAAGTCCGCCGCTCGACGATCGGCTGGGTGAGCCAGTTTCTGCGGGTGATCCCGCGGATCTCCGCTCTGGATGTGGTCATGCAGCCGCTGCTGGATCTCGGCGTGCCGCGCGAAACCTGCGCCGCCAAAGCCGCCAGCCTGCTGACGCGCCTCAATGTGCCCGAGCGCCTCTGGCATCTTGCCCCGTCGACCTTTTCCGGCGGCGAGCAGCAGCGCGTGAATATCGCTCGCGGGTTTATCGTCGACTACCCGATTTTACTTCTTGATGAACCCACCGCTTCGCTCGACAGCAAAAACAGCGCGGCAGTGGTGGAACTGATCGAACAGGCCAAAGCGCGCGGCGCGGCGATCGTCGGGATCTTCCACGACGAGAGCGTTCGCAACCGCGTGGCGGACAGATTGCACCCGATGGGGACAAACGTATGATTATCAATAACGTCAGGCTGGTGCTGGAAGATGAGGTCATCAACGGCTCGATTGAGATCCGCGACGGCGCGATCCGCGCGTATGCCGAAACCCGAAGCCATTTGCCCGAAGCGATGGACGGCGAAGGCGGCTGGCTGCTGCCAGGGCTGATTGAGCTGCACACCGATAATCTGGATAAATTCTTCACCCCACGGCCGAAGGTGGACTGGCCCGCCCATTCGGCGATGAGCAGCCACGACGCGCTGATGGTTGCCAGCGGCATCACCACCGTGCTGGATGCGGTGGCGATTGGTGACGTACGCGACGGCGGCGATCGGCTGGAGAATCTGGAAAAGATGATCAACGCCGTGGAAGAGACGCAAAAGCGCGGTCTTAACCGCGCCGAACATCGCCTGCACCTGCGCTGCGAGTTGCCGCATCACACCACCCTGCCGCTGTTTGAAAAGCTGGTAGACCGCGAGCCAGTGTCGCTGGTCTCGTTGATGGACCACTCGCCGGGGCAGCGCCAGTTCGCCAGCCTCGAAAAATACCGCGAGTATTACCAGGGCAAATATTCTCTTAACGATGTGGAGATGGCGCGCTACGAGGAAGAGCAGCTGGCGCTGGCGGCACAGTGGTCACAGCCGAACCGTGTTTCGATTGCCGCAATGTGCCGGGACCGTAACATCGCGCTGGCCAGCCATGATGATGCCACGCACAACCATGTCCGCGAATCCCACCAGCTTGGCAGCGTGATCGCTGAATTTCCTACCACGTTTGAGGCGGCAGAAGCCTCCCGCGCGCATGGCATGAACGTGCTGATGGGGGCACCGAACATCGTGCGCGGCGGCTCGCATTCCGGCAACGTGGCGGCAAGCAAGCTCGCCTCGCTCGGTCTGCTGGATATCCTCTCTTCCGACTACTACCCCGCCAGCCTGCTGGACGCCGCCTTCCGTGTCGCGGATGACGACAGCAACTGCTTCACGCTGTCGCAGGCGATTCGCCTGGTAACGAAGAACCCGGCATCGGCGCTTAATCTTCACGACAGGGGCGAGATAGCCGAAGGAAAACGGGCGGATCTGGTGCTGGCCCACCGTAAGGGCGAGCACATCCATATCGACCACGTCTGGCGTCAGGGAAAACGGGTGTTCTGATGGGAAGAGTCATCTGGTTAATGGGGCCCTCCGGCTCCGGGAAGGACAGCCTGCTGTCCGCCTTACGGCAGCGGGAACACCCGCAGCTGCTGGTCGCACATCGCTATATTACCCGGGCGGCGAATGCCGGTAGTGAAAACCATATCGCCCTGAGCGAACAGGAATTTTTCACTCGCGCCGGGCAGAATCTGCTGGCGCTCAGCTGGCACGCCAACGGCTACTACTACGGGATCGGTATTGAGATCGACCTGTGGCTACACGCGGGTTTTGACGTGCTGGTCAACGGCTCTCGTGCGCATCTTCCCCAGGCACGCGCCCGGTATGCCTCGGCGCTGCTGCCGGTCTGTCTGCAGGTTTCGCCGGATGTCCTGCGCAGCCGCCTGCAAAGCCGCGGACGCGAAAGCGAAAAAGAGATCGCGCAGCGGCTCGAACGCGCAGCGCACTATACCCCAGCGGATTGCCACATCCTCAACAACGACGGAAGTTTGCTACAGTCAGTCGATAACGTTTTATCGCTTATCCGTCAGAAGGAGAAACAGCATGCCTGACTGCACGCTTCGCCCCGCCACCGCCGATGATGCGCAAATCGTTTACGCGCTGATCTGCGAGTTAAAACAGGCCGAATTTGATCATCAGGCGTTCCACGCCGGGTATCTGGCCAATCTGCAGGACCACAATATGCGTTATCAGCTGGCAGAGCTGAATGGACAGGTGGTGGGTATGATTGGCCTGCATATGCAGTTTCACCTGCACCACGCCAGATGGATCGGCGAAATCCAGGAGCTGGTGGTGATGCCCGAGGCGCGTGGTCTTAAAGTGGGGAGCCAACTGCTGGCATGGGCAGAGGACACCGCGCGGCAGGCGGGCGCGGAACTGACGGAGCTCTCCACCAGCGTCCGGCGGCTGGACGCCCACCGTTTTTATGTTCGTGAAGGGTATACGCAGAGCCATTTTCGTTTCACCAAACCGTTGTAGAGGTGCACGATGAGTCTGACCATCACGTTAACGGGCACCGGCAGTGCCCAGCTGGTCCCGGTGTTTGGCTGCGATTGCGCGGCATGCCGCCGGGCACGTCTGCAGGAGAATTATCGTCGTCGGCCCTGTAGCGCGGCCGTCAAATTCAATGATGCGGTGACGCTACTGGACGCGGGTATTCCGCACCTGATGGACGACTGGCCAGCCGGCAGCTTTCAGCAGTTTTTGCTGACCCACTACCATATGGATCACGTTCAGGGGCTGTTTCCCCTGCGCTGGGGCGTTGGCGCGACGATCCCCGTTTACGGCCCGCCGGATGAAGCCGGATGTGACGATCTCTTCAAACACCCGGGCATTCTGGATTTCAGCCATATGCTGGAGCCGTTTGTGATGTTTGAGCTGCAGGGCCTGCGGGTGACGCCGCTGCCGCTCAACCACTCGAAGCTCACCTTTGGTTATCTGCTGGAGTCCGCCCACAGCCGCGTGGCGTGGCTCTCTGATACCGCCGGATTGCCGGAGAAAACGGTGAAATTTCTGCTCAACAACCAGCCACAGGCGATGATCATCGACTGTAGCCATGAACCGCGCCCACAGACGCCGCGCAACCATTGCGATTTAAACACCGTGGTGGCACTGAACGAGGTGATTGGCTGCCCGCAGGTGATCCTGACCCATATCAGCCATCAGTTTGACGTGTGGATGATGGATAACCCGCTGCCGGACGGCATCGAAGCGGGATATGACGGCATGGTGTTGGTGCTGGATTAGGTTTTCTCCCTCTCCCGTGGGAGAGGGTTGAGGTAAGGGCAACAGGCCGCACTTAACCGCGATCGTAATCCTCTTCTAACCGCCGCTCATCCTCTTCCAGGCGTCGTCTGTCGTCATCTAACTGGCGCTGACGCTCGTCTAAACGGCGGCGTCTGTCTTCAAGCTGCCGACGGCGGTCGTCATACTGACGGCTATCAATGCGACGGTCATCGTCATAACGATCGTCATCATCGTTGCTGCGGCTGCTGCCGGGGTTATAGGCATCGTTGATCGCCTGCTGAATGTTGCCAATGGCATCATCAATCACATCGGCATGCGCCAGTTGGCTGGAGAGTGACAGCAGACCAAATAACAGAGCGGTAGAGTAACGTTTCATAAGGCCAGACTCGCAGGTGAACTGGCCTTACGGTAATTAACCGCAAACGGGAGAGGTAGCGGAGGAATCTCAAATTCTTTAGCGAGGCGACGCTTCCATTATTTGACGCACTCGCTGTTTATTCTCTGCGACCAGCACAATCCCGGAGCATTTTTGGTCCGGAGAATGACTCCAGATGCGGTCTTCAGGAATACATCCTCCGTCATATATCACCTTGCTGCCATCATAAGGCCAGAATGCTCCCTGCTCTGTGTCGAGTACAAAAACAGCGATTTGGTCGGATTCACGGGCTATTTTCTGCCAGAGCATCTTTCCACCCTCATATTGCTCGAAGTCGCTGATTAAGGTCACGCCGCAATGTAAGACCAACGCTTCATAGAGACGAGTCGCCAGCCCTTTGTCTCGTTCGGCAGGATCGACACAAATGCCTTCTACCTGGACAACGCGAGTATCTTCCCAGCATCGTTCGACTGCGATAATGTCCTTTCCCAGATGGGCTTTATGCTGTAAATCCAGAGCAGCAACAACCCGATGCCGGGGAACGCCATCAAAGGTTTCGATATCTGCTTCAATAATTGCAGCCCGGGGCGTCTGGCTGTCATAAATGACATGTAACACCCGACCGGAGAGTTCAAATTCATCTACGAGCGTAAATGACCTGGCAACCGTATTCGGGCTGTACGTTGTAGGCATCACGATCATTTGTGAGTCCCCTCTTGTGAGTACCGGCATAATTCCCTTTATATCTTAATCCGCTAAATTTTGCGCAGATTAGCATCGCCGACTTTACTCAGGCTCTTGATGAAATCCTAAATTCGCTGTTTAAGCGCTGATTTTCCGCAGCGCCTGCGCCAGCTGTACGCGGGTAAACGGTTTGCGCAGTAGCGCTACATCCGGCAACTGCGGGTTGTGCGTCGGACGTAAATCCTGACCGCTGATCAACAACACCGGCAGTTGCGGGTAGTGGCTGCGCACGTGGTTAATCACCTCCGCCCCGCTCAGGCTGCCCGGCAGCATCAGATCACTGATAAACATGCCGATATCCGGCGAGGCCGCCAGCATGTTCAGTGCCTGCTCACCGCTTTCCGCTTCAAGGGTCAGGTAGCCAAGCTGATGCAGTTGCTCGCACAGGGTCTGACGAACATCGGCCTCATCTTCCAGGACCAGCACCAGCCGTTCGTTTTCAGCGGATGCGGTGGCAGAGTGCGTTTCATCTTCAGGGACGACGGGCAGCGTTGAGCGCGGCAGATGGAGCCGCACGGTGGTGCCTTGTCCCGGCGCGCTTTCAATTTCGACGCGGCCGCCGGACTGACGCACAAAACCGTACACCATCGACAGCCCTAACCCACTGCCACTGCCGGTCTGCTTGGTGGTGAAGAACGGCTCGAACACCCGGGATTTGACCTCCTGCGTCATACCGCTGCCGCGGTCGATCACCTCCAGCGCCACCATATCCTGCCTGCGTCCGTCGCTGCGAGTGACGCGCTGATTCCACGTGCGGATCTTAATCACGCCCGTCTGCCCCTCCATCGCGTCGCGGGCGTTCATCACCAGGTTGATAATGGCGTTTTCGAGCTGACCAACGTCTATCCACGCCGGCCAGGCCGGGGATTGAGCCTCTATCTCCAGGCTCAGGGTGGCGGGCAAGGAGTGGCGCATCAGCTCTCTGAGATTCTCCAGCAGCGGTTTCATCTCTACCGCATGCGGAGTCAGGGATTGCTTGCGGGAAAAAGCCAGCAGACGCTGGGTCAGCAACGCACCGCGCTCGGCGGCATTGAGCGCGCGGGCGATACGTGGGGCATCACTGGAGTCGGGATCGGTCAGCTCCAGGCTACCGATTATCACCGCCAGCAGGTTGTTGAAATCATGTGCCAGCCCGCCCGTCAGTTGACCAACGGCCTTCATCTTCTGGCTGTGCAGCAGCGCCTCCTCCAGTCCCTGACGCTCGATGCGGTCGATCTCCATCTGGGAGGTTTTCTCTTTCAGCAGACGGGTAGTGTGCTCCAGCGAGGCGGTATTGCGGGCAAAGACGTTAAACGCGCGAGCCAGCTCTCCCAGCTCATCACGCCGCTGCAGCGCGGGCACCGAAACGTCCTGCTCGCCGTGGGCAAGACGCGACATCGCCCGGGAGATCGCCGTCAGGTTGGAGCCCAGATTGCGGTAGATATACCAGCAGGCGCAACCGGTGATGATCAGCGCCAGTACGGCGAATATGCTGATAAATACGCTGATGGACCGCAGCTCCTGATGACTCTGGGCCGTACGCAGCCGGGAAGCCTCCGCCACCTGCTCAACGTACTGATTGATATCGCTATTTAATATCGCCACCAGCGCCTTGATGTGGAACATATACCAGCTTATCGCCAGGTCGCTCTCCTCAAGCTGCTTTGACAGCGGGGCAAGCCTGCGTAGCTCGTCGTTGAAATCGGGCAGAACAAGATTCACCACGGGCTGCGTGGCGCGCTGGGGCAACGTTGCGGTAACGGCGTCCAGCTGCTGTAGGGTGGCGCGCGGTGAGGGGGTATCGATGGCGGCGAGAATCAACCTGTCCATTTCCGCAAGCTGCTGCGCATCCGGGATGTTGCTGCCAAACCGACGGTTAATATCCTGCAGATGGCGTAAATAGCTCTGGCTTTGATACAGCGAGCTAAGCAGCGCGTTACGCTGCAGATGGCGCCGCTGTCCGCGCTCCAGCATGCCCGTCACGCTTTGCTGTAACTCATTACTGCGACGAATAATGCGCGCCACCAGCCCCGGCTCCTGCTGCGCTAAGGGCGCATCTGCGAGCTGTTCCAGCGAGTGCCGCAGCGCCATTTGGGTCTGCTTCAGCCTCTCGGCCTCTCCTTTGTATTCCAGCGCCCCCACCACCTGCGAAAGCCGAACCGCCGCGGTTGCCACGCTGGCGGTATCGCGGGCGAGGTTCATGCTGCCGGTCATGTCATCCAGCGTCTGCTGTTGTACCTGTTCCTGGATCTGGCTGGCATGCCGAAAACCCAGCACCGCCACACCACTGACCATCAGCGTCACCGCCACCACCAACAGATTAAAGATCAGCAGACGACCGCGGGCGCTGGCGAAGAACGGCGAGCGTGATGGCATGGGATTGGGCTCCTCTGCAAATGGGTGCCCTCACCCTGGCCCTCTCCCACAGGCAGAGGGAAAAGAGAAATGTGACGGCGATTAGCTATTCATAACTATGACAAATATGAACGGCTTCTGACATTTTGCATTTACGCACCTGTGATGAAGTGCAGATATCAACCTTCACAGGAGATCCGCCATGAGCAGAACCCCGGTACTGGAGATGCGCAGCATTGCCAAAACGTTTGGCAACTTCCACGCGCTCAAGGGTGTGGATTTGACGGTCTTTCCCGGTGAGATCCACGCGCTGATGGGTGAAAACGGCGCGGGAAAAAGCACGCTGATGAAGATCCTCGCGGGCGCCTACACCGCGACCAGCGGCGAGATCCTGATTGACGGTCAGCCGTATCACATTAAAGGCCCGAAGGATGCGCTGGCCGCAGGCATTACCCTGATCTATCAGGAGATGCAACTCGCCCCCAACCTGACAGTTGCGGAAAACATCTTTCTTGGCAGCGAACTCTCGCGCGGCGGACTGGTGCAGCGTAAAGAGATGGCCGCCCAGGCTCAGGCGGTCATCGACCGTCTGGGTGCAAACTTCAACGCCACCGACCTGGTGATGAAGCTGACTATCGCTGAACAACAGCAGGTGGAAATCGCCCGCGCGCTGCACCGTAACAGCCGCATTCTGGTGATGGATGAACCCACTGCCGCCCTCTCCTCGCGTGAAACCCATCGTCTGTTTGAGCTGATCCTGCGCCTGCGGGATGAAGGGATGGCGATCATCTATATCAGCCACCGCATGGCGGAAGTGTACGAACTCTCTGACCGGGTCAGCGTCCTGCGTGACGGGCAATACGTCGGTAGCCTGACGCGCGACAAACTGAACGCGTCTGAGCTGGTGAAAATGATGGTGGGTCGCCCCTTAAGCGATCTGTTCAACAAAGAGCGCGATATTCCGCTCGGCAGCCCGCGTCTTAACGTGCATCACCTCACCGACGGTAAAAAAGTCCAACCCTGCAGCCTGCAGGTGCGCTCAGGGGAAATCGTCGGCCTGGCGGGGCTGGTCGGTGCCGGTCGCTCCGAGCTGGCACAGCTCATCTTTGGCGTACGTAAAGCCACGGGCGGAATGATTGAAGTGGACGGCGAGCCGGTGGTGATCCACTCCCCGCGCGCGGCCATTGAAAACGGGATCGGTTTTCTTACCGAGAACCGCAAGGAGCAGGGGCTGTTCCTGGAGCTGGCGGCGCAGGAGAACATCACCATGGCGACGCTGGAGCGCGACGCCACCTTCGGCATGCTTAACCGCAAAAAAGCGCAGTCCATTTCTGACGATGCCATCGCCCTGCTGAATATCCGCGTGCCTCACGCACAGGTCCGCGCGGGCGGTCTGTCAGGCGGTAATCAGCAGAAATTGCTGATCTCCCGCTGGGTGGCGATTGGTCCGCGTATTCTGATCCTCGACGAACCGACGCGCGGTGTCGATGTCGGCGCAAAAAGCGAAATCTACCGCATCATGAACCAGATGGCGCGCAAGGGCGTGGCGATTTTGATGATCTCCAGCGAACTGCCGGAAGTGGTGGGCATGAGCGACCGCGTCTATGTCATGCGTGAAGGCAGCATCGCCGGGGAGCTCCACGGACACGACATCTCTCAGGAAAACATCATGACGCTGGCAACCGGCGTGAACGACTCACATCATCAGGCGGTGCAACTATGACAACTCCAACCCATCCGCAGCAGGTGGCAAAATCTGCCTCCGCCAAAAAAATGCTGATGAGCGATCTGATGCAAACGGTCGGCATTTTGCCCATTCTCATCCTGATCGTGGCGGTTTTTGGCTTTATCGCCCCTAACTTCTTTACCGAAAGCAACCTGCTCAACATTACCCGTCAGGCGTCGATCAACATCGTGCTGGCGGCAGGGATGACCTTCATCATCCTGACCGGGGGGATTGACCTCTCCGTCGGGTCGATTCTGGGTACCACGGCGGTCGCCGCGATGGTGGTGTCGTTAATACCGGAATTCGCCGGGCTCTCTATTCCCGCCGCGCTGATGCTCGGCCTGGTGCTGGGGCTGTTCAACGGCGCGCTGGTGGCCTTTGCCGGACTGCCACCGTTTATTGTCACCCTCGGCACCTACACGGCACTGCGGGGCGCAGCGTACCTGCTGGCCGATGGCACGACGGTGATTAACTCGAACATCAATTTTGAGTGGATAGGCAATAACTATCTTGGCCCCGTGCCGTGGCTGGTGGTGATTGCCCTGGCGGTGATTGTGGTGTGCTGGTTTATCCTGCGTCGCACTACGCTTGGCGTTCACATCTATGCGGTAGGCGGCAACATGCAGGCGGCACGCTTAACGGGCATCAAAGTCTGGCTGGTGTTGCTGTTTGTGTATGGCATGAGCGGCCTGCTCTCCGGGTTAGGCGGTGTGATGAGCGCGTCGCGCCTCTACAGCGCCAACGGAAACCTGGGCATGGGTTACGAGCTGGATGCGATTGCGGCGGTGATCCTCGGCGGCACCAGCTTCGTTGGCGGGATCGGCACGATCACCGGCACGCTGGTGGGAGCGCTGATTATCGCCACCCTCAACAACGGCATGACGCTGATGGGCGTCTCCTACTTCTGGCAACTGGTGATCAAAGGGGCGGTGATCATCATTGCGGTGCTGATCGACAAATACCGTACCCGACACCATCAAAGTGCATAACAACAATACCCTACGTGAGGAAGAGAGCATGAGATTGAAGCCCTTAGTGACAGCGCT
The DNA here is from genome assembly GCF_000025565.1 of Enterobacter cloacae subsp. cloacae ATCC 13047. Taxonomy (NCBI): domain Bacteria; kingdom Pseudomonadati; phylum Pseudomonadota; class Gammaproteobacteria; order Enterobacterales; family Enterobacteriaceae; genus Enterobacter; species Enterobacter cloacae. The sequence continues at coordinate 354,363 of NC_014121.1, read as the reverse complement.
CTGTGCTGGCGCGCTGCTTGCCGCAACGCCGTTTGCGCAGGCGAAAGATCTGAAGTCCATCGGCGTAACGGTGGGTGACCTGGCCAACCCGTTCTTCGTGCAGATCACCAAAGGTGCCGAGCTGGAGGCGCGCAAGCTGGCGGGGGATAACGTCAAAGTGACGCTGGTCTCCAGCGGGTACGATCTGGGCCAGCAGGTGGCGCAGATCGACAACTTTATTGCCGCCAAAGTGGACATGATCATCCTCAACGCCGCAGATTCTAAAGGGATCGGCCCGGCGGTGAAACGCGCGAAAGAGGCCGGGATCGTGGTGGTCGCGGTTGACGTGGCGGCAGAAGGTGCAGACGCGACGATCACCTCCGATAACACCCAGGCGGGCGAAATGGCCTGTAAGTACATCACCGACCGCCTGAACGGCAAAGGCAATGTGGTGATCATCAACGGACCGCCGGTCTCTGCCGTCCAGAACCGTGTGGAAGGTTGCCAGACAGAGTTCAAAAAACACCCGGATATCAAAGTGCTCTCCGATAACCAGAACGCCAAGGGCAGCCGCGAAGGGGGCCTGGAAGTCATGACCTCGCTGCTGGCGGCCAATCCGAAGATCGATGGCGTCTTCGCGATTAACGATCCGACCGCGATCGGTGCCGATCTGGCGGCGAAGCAAGCGCAACGCAACGAGTTCTTTATCGTTGGTGTGGACGGTAGCCCGGACGGCGAAGAAGCCCTGAAGCGGGAAAACTCCCTGTTTGTGGCGACGCCGGCACAAGATCCGCAGGTCATGGCGGCAAAAGCGGTTGAGATCGGCTATGACATTCTACAGGGCAAACCGGCGCCGAAAGAGCCTGTGCTGATCCCGGTGACGATGATCGATAAAAAGAACGTCGGCACGTATAAGGGGTGGACGGTTAAGTAACAATTGCGCGGCCCGATGCCCTCACCCTAACCCTCTCCCACAGGGCTGAGGGTTCCCCAGAAAAATGAAAAGCACGATGAAGTGTGATCTACTGGTTGCGCTAACAAATCAGAAGAGACCTCATCGTGCCTTTACAGACAGTCTGCCAGAAATTTTTCTCCGCGTCTTTACCGGACGTTCACAGCTTCCGGATTAATGTTCTTGTTTCCATGGCAGTTGCCCTCACGCACGGTGCGGATCTGACCCTGACCAGCCTTGGTCGCTCTCTTCCCGGCAGGGCGCACGTCAAAAATAAAATTAAACGTGTTGACCGTGCCCTGGGTAATACCGCCCTTCACCGGGATATTCCCCGTATTCAGCACCTGCTCACACATACCATCACCTCCCTGATGCCCTTCTGTGTGATTGCTGTCGACTGGACAGGCTGGCATGACAGGAACTGGTATCTTCTGCGGGCAAGCCTGGTCTGTAATGGTCGCTCACTGCCGCTTATGAGTGAGGTTGTCCCCGCAGAGCTGGCGCAGAACAGCGATGTACAGTGCCGCTTCCTTGACCGCCTGCATGATGCCATCCCGAAAGATAAAGCCGTCACCATCATTACGGATGCAGGCTTCCGGACAGACTGGTTCCGGCATGTCAGCCAGCTGGGCTGGAGCTTCACCGGCAGGGTCAGGGGCTGCATCAGCTTCCGGCTGGACGGAGATAAAAAGTGGATGAAAATCAGTGAGCTTGAGGCTACCGGACAACCGGTCTGCGTGGGTTACGGTGTCCTGTCCCGTAAACCACGAACGCCCTGTTACGGCCGGTTCTATCTGCATAAGCGCCCTGACGCAGGGCGTCAGGGAAAAGGGGGGATGCCGAAAACACAGCGGGAACACCGCAGTAGCGCGCGGGAGCCCTGGCTGCTGTTCAGTAATGCAGAGGGACTGGAGCCGCACCAGATAATGGCCCTGTACAGCCGCAGAATGCAGATAGAACAAAACTTCCGGGACGACAAAAGTCCACGCTTCGGGTTCGGTCTGAGGCTGAGCCGGAGTCAGGGAAAAGGGCGACTGGAAGTGCTGAATATGGTCGCGGCAATGGCAAGCCTGGTGATGTGGCTGGCAGGTTACAGGGCAGAAAGGCAGTGTTTACACTGGCACTATCAGGCAAGCAGCATCAGGCACAGACGGGTTCTGTCATACCTGAGTCTGGCAGAAGAAGTCATCCGGCATGAGCCAGGAAAAGTGAGACGGCTGAATATAGTTAACGAGATGAAAAAGCTGGGAAAAGAGTACAGTAATATGGTCATGGTGGCATGACCATATTACTGGGGATCCCTCAGCCCACAGGGAGAGGGGACTGGGCCGACAAAAAACACAAGGAGTCCCCATGAAACGCTCCGAAATCAACGAAATCCTCGGCCACACGCGGCAGTTTTTCTCCATGCACGACGTGCATCTCCCCCCTTTTGCCAGCTTCCCACCCACAAAATGGCAACAGCTCGATCAGGCCGCCTGGCAGGAAGTGTTTGATCTTAAGCTCGGTTGGGACGTAACGGCCTTTGGCGGCAGCAGCTTTGCCGCGCAGGGGCTCACGCTGTTTACCCTGCGCAACGGCTCACCAAACGGCACGCCGTATGAAAAATGCTACGCCGAAAAAATCATGCACGTACGCGACGGTCAGCTCACGCCCATGCATTTTCACTGGCGCAAACGGGAGGACATCATCAACCGCGGCGGTGGAAATCTCATTATTGAGTTATGGAATGCCGGTGCACATGCAGAGACCGAAAACACTGACGTCACCGTCACGATAGACGGTTGCCAGCAGACCCACGCCCCCGGCAGCCAGCTGCGCCTTACACCAGGGGAGAGCATCTGTCTGACGCCCGGCCTGTACCACAGTTTCTGGGGTGAACGCGGTTTTGGCGACGTGCTGGTGGGCGAAGTGTCATCGGTCAATGACGATGAACACGACAACCACTTTTTGCAGCCCGTTGCCCGCTATAACAACATCGAAGAAGACGAACCGGCGGTGCTGGTACTGTGCAACGAGTACAACCTGTTTCGGATATAAGGGGTAAATGATGCCATTGATTTCTCTTGCCGACGGTCTTGCGCACGCCAGGCAACATCGCTACGCGCTGGGTGCGTTCAACGTTCTCGACACCCACTTCCTGCGCGCCCTGTTTGCCGCGGCGAAGCAGGAGCGCTCGCCTTTTATCATCAACATCGCCGAAGTGCATTTTAAATATGTGTCGCTGGAGTCGCTTGTCGAAGCGGTTAAGTACGAAGCCGCCCGCCACGCGATCCCCGTGGTACTCAACCTCGACCACGGCCTGCACTTTGACGCCGTGGTGCGCGCCCTGCGCTTAGGGTTCAGCTCCGTGATGTTCGATGGCTCGACACTGAGCTACGAGGAGAATATTCGTCAGACGCGTGAAGTGGTGAAGATGTGTCACGCGGTGGGCGTGTCGGTGGAGGCAGAGTTAGGTGCCGTCGGTGGCGATGAAGGCGGAGCGCTCTACGGCCATGCGGATGAAGCGTACTTTACCGACCCGCAGCTGGCACGGGAATTTGTCGATTCAACCGGCATTGACGCGCTGGCCGTCGCCATTGGCAACGCGCACGGCAAGTATAAAGGCGAGCCAAAGCTCGATTTCCCCCGTCTGGACGCCATTCGCCAGCAGACCGGCCTGCCACTGGTGCTGCACGGCGGCTCCGGGATCAGCGATGCTGATTTTCGTCGCGCCATTGAACTTGGTATTCATAAAATCAACTTCTATACCGGCATGTCCCAGGCCGCGCTTTCCGCCGTTGAGCAGCGTATGGCCAACCGCCAGCCGCTGTACGATGAGTTTGCCGAGCTGCTGCTGGGCATAGAAGAGGCGATTACCGATACGGTCGCCGAACAGATGCGCATCTTTGGCAGCGCGGGGCAGGCATAATGGAACGCAAAGGGATCATCGCCGCGGGCAATATGCTGGTGGATCACGTTCACCAGATCGTGCAATGGCCGGAACGCGGCTGGCTGGCAGAAATTACCCACAGCGAGCGTTCCACCGGCGGCGCGCCGCTTAACGTCCTGCTGACGCTGGCGAAAATGCACGTCGGCCTGCCGCTGCAGGCGGTGGGGCTGATTGGCGAAGACAGCGACGGGGACTACATTCTGGCAATGCTCGACCAGTATCACGTCAATCGACAGCGCGTACAGCGCACCACCTTTGCGCCAACCTCCATGTCGCAGGTGATGGCCGACCCCAGCGGACAGCGCACCTTTTTCCACTCTCCCGGGGCCAACCGCCTGCTGGATCTCCCCGCGTTTGACCGTCTCGACGGCACAATGAAAATCTTCCACCTCGGCTACCTGCTGCTGCTCGACAGTCTGGATATGCCAGATGACGAATACGGCACCCGCAGCGCACGGCTGCTGGCGCAGATGCGCGAGCAGGGGTATGAAACCTCGCTTGATCTGGTCTCCCGCAAGGGCGATCCGCGCTATCAGCCGCTGGTCCTCCCTGCCCTGCGTCATCTCGATTATCTGGTCATTAACGAACTGGAAGCCGGAGAATTTAGCGGCCTTGAGATGCGCGACGGCAACGACGCACCACACGTTGCCCACATCGCTGAAGCCGCCGCGCAGCTGCTGGCGGCAGGCGTCCGGCAGCGGGTGGTGATCCACTGCCCGGAAGGTGCCTGGGGAGAAGCCGCAAACGAAGAAGGACGCTGGATCCCCTCATGGAGGCTGACTCAGGAGGAGATTATTGGCAGCGTCGGCGCGGGCGACGCCTTTTGTGCCGGTTTCTTATATGGCTGTCATGAATCGCTGCCGCTGGCAGAGAGTATTTACCTGGCGCATGCCTGCGCCCGGGCAAGCCTGCTGGCCGCGAATGCCATTTATGGAGCAAAAACGCTGGAGGAATTGACGCGCTTTATTCAGGAGAGCAGCGCCTAAATTAACAAAAATTGCGATTTTTGATTACAGTTCTATGAATTTTGCATAGCCGAACTACACTCTCTGCGTCTGGCACATTCGGCGTGGGCAACATATTGCCCACACGCTTTTCCGAAATGAGAGATACAGAGGACAAGGAAAAATGTTCGCAGCAATTATCATCGCTATATTTATTATCAGTGTTATTTATGCGCATTCGCGCGGCAAAGAAAAACAGACGCTTTCCCGTCAACTTTTCGACCACTCCACCTTTATGGCGCCTATCAATATGTTTATGACGGCGTTCTCTTCGCTGCCCGCCAGACAGCCCTTTTTTGAAACCGAGCGCTTTCCGGAATTAAATAAACTGACGGAAAACTGGGAGGTCATTCGCGAAGAGGCGCTGCGTTTGCAGGATCATATCAAGGCGGCACAAAATCATAACGATGCCGGTTTTAACACCTTCTTTAAACGCGGCTGGAAACGGTTTTACCTCAAATGGTATGCCGATGCGCATCCCTCGGCTCAGATCCTGTGCCCCGTTACGACACAACTGGTGAGTGAGATCCCGTCCGTGAAAGCGGCAATGTTTGCCGAACTCCCGGCGGGCGCGAAGCTCGGCAAGCATCGCGATCCCTACGCCGGCTCGGTTCGTTACCATTTAGGCCTGGTCACGCCAAATGACGATCGCTGCTTTATAGAGGTTGACCAGCAGCGCCACAGCTGGCGTGACGGTGAGGCTGTCATCTTTGATGAAACTTACGTGCACTGGGCGGAGAATAAATCGGATCACACGCGGATTATTCTCTTCTGCGATATCGAACGTCCGATGAAATGGCGCTGGGCGCAGGCGGTTAACCACTGGGTCGGGACAACGCTGATGTCAGCGGCCAGCTCCCCCAATGACGATAACGACCGCACCGGGGGAATCAACCGTATCTTCAAATATGTGCACGCCGGGCGAGAACGCGGTCAGCGTCTGAAGAAGCGCAATAGGAAGCTCTATTACGCACTGAAGTACCTGGTCATCACGGCGATTTTCGCCGCGCTTATTGTCGCTGCCATAACGTAAGCACTTACGCCGCCCTATCGGGATGACAGACATCGGCGGCAAAGACGTAGCCCAGCCCGCGGATCGTTTTGATTAATGCGGGCTGGTGCGGATTGGCTTCGATTTTCCGGCGCAGGCGCATGATCAACACGTCGATGGTGCGGTCAAACACATCGGCACTTTCGCTGTGGGTCAGCTCAAGCAGCTGCTCGCGGCTCAGTACCCGGCGGGCATTCTGGGTAAGCGCCAGCAGCAGGCCGTATTCACCCTGGGTCAACGGTACGGGGTTACGCTGCGGATCGATCAGTTCGCAGCGGGTGGTATCCAGCGTCCAGCCATTAAAAGCAATGCCCGCCACTCGTGGCGCGGGCGTGTCGGCCGCCAGCGCTCCGGTACGCCTGAGCACGGCTTTAACCCGGGCGACCACCACACGCGGATTAAACGGTTTGCCAATGTAGTCGTCGGCACCCATCTCCAGCCCTACCACCACGTCAGACTCACTCCCCAGCCCGGTAAGCATCACTACCGGCAGATCCGGGCGTTGCTTTTGCAACTGCAGCAGGACCTGCAGGCCGTTGATATCCGGCAGCATCATGTCCAGCAGGACCAGGGCAATTCCCGGTTCCTGATGAACCCGGTTCAGTGCGTCCTGTCCGTTATGGCAGACGAGCACCGTAAAGACGTGCTCGCTGAGCACATCCTGCAGCAGCTCGCACACTGCCGTATCGTCATCAACCACCAGAATCGCCGGTTTCATCGCATGCTTCCGTCAGGGGATTATGTTAAGTCTGAACTATTCTGCCGTCGGCTCCAGCCAAATGGATTTTTACGTGACGGAATTACAACCCATGTCACATCCGCTGCCTTTTCGACACGTCAATTTTGACGATTGCCTGCTTTTCGTCAGGGTTTTGCCAGGAAAACACCCGTAAAGTCGAGTGATACCCACACTAAAAACATGGCATAAAAGCTGCATTATGGCTGCGAAATGATTAACTGGAGCAGACTGATGAAAAAAGTCGTCACGGTTTGCCCTTATTGTGCCTCAGGTTGCAAGATCCACCTGGTGGTCGATAACGGCAAAATCGTCCGGGCGGAGGCCGCACAGGGGAAAACCAACCAGGGCACGCTGTGCCTGAAAGGGTACTACGGCTGGGATTTTATTAACGATACCCAAATTCTCACCCCGCGCCTGAAAACCCCCATGATCCGCCGTGAACGCGGTGGCAAGCTGGAAGCCGTCTCGTGGAACGAGGCGCTGGACTACGTCGCCACCCGCCTGAGCGCCATTAAGGCTAAATATGGCCCGGATGCGATCCAGACCACCGGGTCATCGCGCGGGACGGGTAACGAAACCAACTATGTAATGCAAAAATTCGCGCGCGCCGTTATTGGAACCAATAACGTCGACTGCTGCGCTCGCGTCTGACACGGCCCATCGGTTGCAGGTCTGCACCAGTCGGTCGGAAACGGCGCAATGAGTAATGCAATTAACGAGATAGACAACACCGATCTCGTCTTTATCTTCGGCTATAACCCGGCGGATTCTCACCCGATTGTCGCGAACCACGTTATTCGCGCCAAACAGAACGGGGCGAAAATCATCGTCTGCGATCCGCGCAAAATCGAAACGGCTCGTATTGCAGATATGCACATCGCGTTGAAAAACGGCTCGAACATCGCGCTGTTGAACGCCATGGGGCACGTCATTATTGAGGAGAACCTCTACGACCAGGCGTTTGTCGCCACTCGTACGGAAGGTTTTGAAGAGTATCGGAAAATTGTCGAAGGCTATACGCCAGAATCTGTCGAAGCGATCACCGGCGTCAGCGCGCAGGAGATCCGTCAGGCAGCAAGGATGTACGCCGGGGCGAAAACCGCCGCCATTCTGTGGGGCATGGGCGTGACCCAATTCTATCAGGGCGTGGAAACCGTGCGTTCCCTGACCAGCCTCGCCATGCTGACCGGCAACCTTGGCAAGGCACACGTCGGCGTGAACCCGGTACGCGGTCAGAACAACGTGCAGGGTGCCTGCGATATGGGTGCGCTGCCGGACACCTATCCGGGCTATCAGTACGTGAAGTTCCCGGAAAACCGCGCGAAGTTTGCCAAAGCGTGGGGGGTGGAAAGTTTGCCGGAGCACACCGGGTATCGCATCAGCGAGCTGCCGCACCGGGCGGCACATGGTGAAGTGCGGGCGGCTTACATCATGGGCGAAGATCCTCTCCAGACCGACGCCGAGCTCTCTGCGGTGCGTAAAGGGTTTGAGGATCTGGAGCTGGTGATTGTTCAGGACATCTTTATGACCAAAACCGCGGCAGCGGCAGATGTGATTTTACCGTCAACGTCCTGGGGCGAGCATGAAGGGGTTTACACGGCGGCAGACCGTGGCTTCCAGCGCTTCTTTAAAGCGGTGGAGCCGAAGTGGGATCTGAAAACCGACTGGCAAATCATCAGCGAAATTGCCACCCGCATGGGTTATCCAATGCACTACAACAACACCCAGGAGATCTGGGACGAGTTGCGGCATCTGTGTCCGGACTTCTACGGTGCAACCTATGAAAAAATGGGTGAACTGGGGTATATCCAGTGGCCGTGCCGGGATGAGTCTGAGGCCGACCAGGGCACGTCGTATCTCTTTAAAGAGAAATTCGACACCCCAAATGGGCTGGCACAGTTCTTCACCTGCGACTGGGTTGCCCCCATTGATAAACTCACCGATGAGTATCCAATGGTGCTTTCCACCGTGCGTGAAGTGGGCCACTACTCCTGTCGTTCGATGACCGGCAACTGCGCAGCGCTGGCAGCGCTGGCGGATGAGCCAGGTTATGCGCAGATCAACACCGCTGACGCTGAACGTCTTGGCATTGAAGACGAAGCGCTGGTATGGGTGAACTCGCGTAAAGGCAGGATCATTACCCGTGCGCAGGTCAGCGATCGTCCCAACAAAGGGGCGGTGTACATGACCTATCAGTGGTGGATTGGCGCCTGTAACGAACTGGTGACGGAGAACTTAAGCCCGATAACCAAAACGCCGGAGTATAAGTACTGTGCCGTACGCGTGGAGCCGATTGCGGATCAGCACGCTGCGGAACAGTATGTGATCGACGAATATAACAAGCTGAAAGCCCGCTTGCGCGAAAGTGCGATGGGATAATGATATTATTTAATTGATGAATAAAGGGAGTGAAATATTCACTCCCTTTTTATTTCTGCTTAACTCATTAAAAATATCAATTATTAATCTTGTAAGCTGCTCGCAGAAATAATGTAAATTGCACGAAAAAGAATTACATCTTTGCTTTTTGATTCAGATGGATAAGATGTGCGGCGGGTGCTTAAGACTTTCTGTCTTGAGCATTGTTGAGGGACAGAAAGTGGAAAGCCCCGGGAAATATTCATTTACCCGAGGCTACCCCTCAACAACCTACAGGTTGAGAGTAGCCTCTTATTCTTTTTTTGACAAGGAGTAAAAGGCATGACGCCATTAAAAACTGCGTTAGGCATTGTCTTTATTATCTGCCTGACGATAGTGATCTTTACCTTTATTACTCGCGGAAAGTTATGCGAACTGACAATAAAGAGTGAACATCAGGAGGTGGCGGCGAAATTAGCCTGCGTTGCAGGCTAACCTCTGCGGGCGGAACGACAGTTCCGCCCGGCTTGCAGGATGCTGAGGTCTTAACGCACCCGTTTTTTTATTCTATGGCCGCGATTATACTGCGCGGCGTGTACCCAGATGATAAGAATCCATGAAACCATTTTTACTGTTGTTATTAGTTTTTACGTCGTTCGTCCATGCCGATGAGATTGGCAGCCAGTACAAAGCACAGGCGGAGGCGGGCGATGCACGCGCTCAGTATTATCTCGCCGACACCTGGTTCAGCTCCGGCGACAGCAAGCAGGCGGCGATGTGGGCAGAGAAAGCGGCAAAAGGGGGCGACATCGATGCGATGGCCCTGTTGTCTCAGATCCACTTTACTCAGGGCGATTACGCTCAGGCTAAAGCGCTGGCACAGCAGGCCACGATTGCGGGCAGCAAGCGTGGCGCCATTATGCTGGCACGCGTTCTGGTGAATACCCAGGGTGGCAAAACAGACTACCCGCAGGCCATCAAACTGCTGCAGACGGCCACCGAAGATATCGACAACGACTCTGCGGTAGATGCGCAAATGCTGCTGGGTCTGATTTATGCCAACGGTGTAGAAGTGGCCCAGGACGATGCTCTGGCGGCATCGTGGTTTAAGCGCAGCTCATCTTTGTCACGCACTGGCTATGCCGAATACTGGGCAGGGATGCTGTTCCAGCAGGGCGAGAAAGGCTTTATCACGCCCAATAAACAGAAGGCGCTCTACTGGTTGAACCTGAGCTGTACGGAAGGGTTTGATACGGGATGTGAAGAGTTTGATGCGTTGAGCGGAGAATAACGTGCCGGGTGGCGGCTTCGCCTTACCCGGCCTACAAAACCCGTAGGCCCGGTAAGCGCAGCGCCACCGGGCTTAGGATGTTACTGGTCAGCCGTCTTATCAAAACGACCCAGCACCTCGCGTTCATACGCCAGCGCTTTTTTACGGTCGAACTTATGTTCCCACTTGGCAATAACCAGCACCGCCAGCGCGTTTCCAACCACGTTCAGCGCCGTACGCGCCATATCAAGGATACGGTCAACACCGGCGATAAACGCCAGACCTTCCAGCGGAATACCGACACTGCCAAGCGTCGCCAGCAGCACCACGAAGGAGACACCCGGCACGCCCGCGATCCCTTTTGAGGTCACCATCAGCGTCAGCACCAGCACAATTTCCTGCCACAGCGACAGATCAATGCCGTACAGCTGGGCAATAAAGATGGCTGCGATGCTCTGGTACAGCGTCGAGCCGTCCAGGTTAAAGGAGTAGCCGGTTGGCACCACGAAGCTGGTGATAGAAGCCGGGGCACCATAGGCCTCCATCTTCTCAATAATACGCGGCAGCACGCTTTCAGAGCTGGCCGTGGAGTACGCCAGAATCAGCTCATCTTTCAGAATGCGGATCAGGATCCAGATGCTCAGCCCACACAGGCGCGCCACAATACCCAGTACCACCAGCGCGAAGAACAGGATGGCGAAATGCACCAGAATTACCAGCTTCGCCAGCGGCCACAGGGAGGCAAAACCGAAGTTCGCCACGGTTACCGCGATAAGCGCAAACACCCCAACCGGCGCGTAACGCATCACCATGTGGGTCACTTTAAACATGGTTTCAGAGATGGAGCGGAACACGGTGACCAGCGGTTCACGGTGCGTGGCAGGCAGAGAGGAAAGACCCAGACCAAAAAGCACCGAGAAGAAGATGATTGGCAGCATCTCGCCCTTCGCCATCGACGCCACAATGTTAGTCGGCACCAGCGACAGGATGGTGCCCATCAGGCCGTGCGCATGGCTCTGCACTTCAGCGGTCGTACTTTGGTATTTCGAAATATCCACCGTCGCAAGTTGCGACATATCGATCCCGGAGCCTGGCTGGAAGACATTCGCCAGGGTAATGCCAAGGATGATGGCAATCGTCGTGATCACTTCGAAATAGAGAATGGTTTTTGCACCGATGCGGCCCAGCTGTTTTGCATCACCGACTCCGGCAATACCGACCACCAGCGTCGAGATGACAATCGGCACCACGATCATTTTGATCAAATGAATAAAGATATCGCCCGCCGGGGAGAGCAAGTTCGCAATCAGCCACTCGCGGCTGTCGCTGTGATAATGGAGATAGCTACCCAGCAGGATACCCAGCACAAGGGCCAGCAGGATTTGCCAGGCCAGGCTGACTTTAACGTTTTTCATAGAAACTGACTTCCTCAATGAAGCGCCCTATTCATGCAGACTGCATGAATATGGAGACATACTGAAAGGGTATGAATTGTGTTGCGTTGGTTTATGGGATTTTTTAACGCGGCGTATGAGTATCATCTGCGCGGTGTGTTGCGCAAGCCTTAAAGAACAACGCATTTCACTACGAAAAGCCGTTATGACGCGAGTTTACGATAATTCTTATAAATAACCATTTGTTATAAAAACGATTTTTTATGCGCAAATGTGAATAATCCGTCCGGTAAATTATTTTTCTTCAAAGTTTCATTCGCTCATTTTTCATACGCTTCAAACAATGCGTGATCTGCCGCCCAAATAATAAACAAAGCTTGTAAAGCCCCTACTATTAACGTTTTTGCGACATATTATTAACATCTTACAAGGAGAAAAAAAGCCATGAGCCAAATACACAAACACGACATTCCCGCTAACATTGCGGACCGTTGCCTGATCAACCCGGAGCAGTACCACGAGAAGTATCAGCAATCTGTCTCTGATCCTGACGCTTTCTGGGGCGAGCAGGGCCATATTCTTGACTGGATCAAACCTTACCAGAAGGTGAAGAACACCTCCTTTGCGCCGGGTAACGTTTCTATTAAATGGTATGAAGACGGCACGCTAAACCTTGCGGCGAACTGCCTCGATCGCCACCTTGCCGAACGCGGTAACGAAACGGCCATTATCTGGGAAGGCGACGATGCCTCTCAGAGCAAACATATCTCTTATAAAGAGCTGCACCGCGACGTGTGCCGCTTCGCTAACGTGCTGCTGGACCAGGGCATTAAAAAAGGCGATGTGGTCGCCATCTATATGCCGATGGTGCCGGAAGCGGCGGTGGCGATGCTGGCCTGCGCGCGCATCGGCGCGATCCATTCCGTTATCTTTGGCGGGTTCTCGCCGGAAGCGGTTGCCGGGCGTATTGTCGACTCGAGTTCGAAACTGGTGATCACCGCTGATGAAGGCGTGCGCGCCGGGCGCGGTATTCCTCTGAAGAAAAATGTCGACGAAGCGCTGAAAAACCCGAACGTCAAAACCGTCAGCAACGTCATCGTCCTTAAGCGTACCGGTGGCAAGATCGACTGGAATGAAGGGCGTGACCTGTGGTGGAGCGACCTGATTGAAAAAGCAAGCGACCAGCATCAACCGCAAGAGATGAACGCGGAAGATCCGCTGTTTATCCTCTATACCTCCGGCTCCACCGGCAAACCGAAAGGCGTACTGCATACCACCGGTGGCTATCTGGTCTATGCGGCCACCACCTTTAAATACGTTTTCGACTACCATCCGGGCGATATCTACTGGTGCACTGCCGACGTGGGCTGGGTCACCGGTCACAGCTATCTGCTGTACGGCCCGCTGGCCTGCGGTGCAACAACGCTGATGTTTGAAGGTGTACCAAACTGGCCAACCCCGGCGCGGATGTGCCAGGTGGTCGATAAGCACCAGGTCAACATTCTGTACACCGCGCCAACGGCGATCCGTGCGCTGATGGCGGAAGGGGATAAAGCGATAGAAGGCACTGACCGCTCTTCCCTGCGCATCCTCGGCTCCGTCGGCGAGCCTATCAACCCGGAAGCCTGGGAGTGGTACTGGAAGAAGATCGGCAACGAAAAATGCCCGGTAATGGACACCTGGTGGCAGACCGAAACCGGTGGGTTCATGATCACCCCAATGCCAGGTGCGACCCGCTTAAAAGCCGGTTCAGCGACCCAACCGTTCTTCGGCGTCCAGCCTGCGCTGGTGGATAACGAAGGCAATCCGCTGGATGGTGCCACCGAAGGCAACCTGGTGATCGTCGATTCCTGGCCGGGCCAGGCACGTACGCTCTTTGGCGACCACGAACGCTTCGAGCAGACCTACTTCTCAACCTTTAAAAACATGTACTTCAGCGGTGACGGCGCGCGTCGCGACGAGGATGGCTATTACTGGATCACCGGGCGCGTGGACGATGTGCTGAACGTCTCCGGCCACCGTCTGGGCACCGCGGAGATTGAATCCGCGCTGGTATCGCATCCGAAGATTGCCGAAGCCGCCGTTGTGGGGATCCCGCACAACATTAAAGGCCAGGCGATTTACGCCTACGTGACGCTGAACCACGGTGAAGAGCCATCGCCAGAACTGTATGCCGACGTGCGCAACTGGGTCCGCAAAGAGATTGGCCCGCTTGCCACGCCGGATGTACTGCACTGGACTGACTCACTGCCGAAAACTCGTTCCGGCAAAATTATGCGCCGAATCTTGCGCAAAATCGCGGCAGGGGACACCAGCAACCTTGGTGATACCTCAACGCTCGCCGATCCGGGCGTGGTGGAAAAACTGCTCGAAGAGAAGCAGTCCATCGCAATGCCTTCGTAACCTTTTCTCCCTCTCCCTGTGGGAGAGGGCCGGGGTGAGGGCATCAGACCGCACCTTCCTCCACTCACCCTAACCCTCTCCCCATAGGGGAGAGGGGATAAAACAAACCAACCTTACTTCTGGAGAACTCTGTGATGAATAACGATATTTGTCAGCAGATAGAGAATAGTGCGCACTACAGGGAGCTCGTTGATAAACGGCAACGGTTTGCCTTCTTACTTTCCATCATCATGCTGATTATCTACGTCGGCTTTATTCTGCTTATCGCCTTTGCCCCGCACTGGCTGGGTACGCCGCTGCATGAGGGCACCAGCGTCACACGGGGCATCCCGATTGGCATTGGCGTGATTGTGATTTCGTTTGTGCTGACCGGAGTCTACGTCTGGCGCGCGAACGGCGAATTCGATCGTCTTAATAAAGCGGTACTGCGTGAGGTAAAAGCATCATGAAGAGAGTCCTGACGGCGCTTGCCGCCACACTTCCCTTTGCGGCACACGCCGCAGATGCCATTACCGGCGAGGTTCAGCGCCAGCCAACCAACTGGCAGGCGATTATCATGTTCCTGATTTTCGTGGTGCTGACGCTGTATATCACCTGGTGGGCGTCGAAACGCGTCCGTTCCCGTAATGATTACTACACTGCGGGCGGTAATATTACCGGTTTCCAGAACGGGCTGGCGATTGCGGGCGACTTTATGTCTGCCGCGTCTTTCCTTGGGATCTCCGCGCTGGTGTACACCTCCGGCTACGATGGTCTGATCTACTCTCTCGGCTTCCTGGTGGGCTGGCCGATCATTCTGTTCCTGATCGCCGAACGCTTGCGCAACCTGGGGCGTTTCACCTTTGCTGATGTGGCTTCGTATCGCCTGAAGCAGGGTCCGATTCGTATTCTCTCCGCCTGCGGTTCACTGGTGGTGGTGGCGCTGTATCTGATCGCCCAGATGGTTGGCGCAGGCAAACTGATCGAACTTCTGTTCGGCCTGAACTACCACGTCGCGGTAGTGCTGGTGGGTGTGCTGATGGTGATGTACGTCCTGTTTGGCGGCATGCTGGCAACCACCTGGGTGCAAATTATCAAAGCGGTTCTGCTGCTGTTCGGTGCGAGCTTCATGGCCTTTATGGTGATGAAACACGTCGGCTTTAGCTTCAACAACCTGTTTACCGAAGCGATGGCGGTCCACCCGAAAGGGGAAGCGATCATGAGCCCGGGCGGGCTGGTGAAAGACCCGATATCCGCGCTTTCACTCGGTCTGGGTCTGATGTTTGGTACCGCAGGCTTGCCACATATCCTGATGCGTTTCTTCACCGTGAGCGATGCCCGCGAAGCGCGCAAGAGCGTCTTCTACGCCACCGGGTTTATGGGTTACTTCTACATACTGACCTTTATCATCGGTTTTGGCGCCATCATGCTGGTGGGAGCGAACCCGGCATTTAAAGACGCGGCGGGCGCGCTGATTGGCGGTAACAACATGGCGGCAGTGCATCTGGCAGATGCGGTAGGCGGCAATCTCTTCCTCGGCTTTATCTCAGCCGTGGCCTTTGCCACCATCCTTGCCGTGGTGGCCGGGCTTACGCTTGCCGGAGCATCTGCGGTGTCGCATGACCTGTACGCGAACGTGTTCCGCAAAGGCGCAACCGAGCGTGAAGAGCTCAAAGTCTCCAAAATCACCGTACTGATTCTGGGTGTGGTGGCGATCCTGCTGGGGATCCTCTTCGAGAAGCAGAACATTGCCTTCATGGTGGGGCTGGCCTTCTCAATTGCGGCGAGCTGTAACTTCCCTATCATCCTGCTCTCCATGTACTGGTCTAAACTGACCACCCGTGGCGCAATGGTAGGCGGCTGGCTGGGGCTGCTGACCGCGGTGATTCTGATGATCCTCGGCCCGACGATTTGGGTGCAGATCCTCGGTCACGAAAAGGCGCTCTTCCCGTATGAGTACCCGGCGCTGTTCTCAATCGCCGTGGCGTTTATCGGTATCTGGATCTTCTCTGCAACCGACAACTCGCCGGAGGGGAACCTGGAGCGTGAGAAATTCCGCGCCCAGTTTATCCGCTCACAAACCGGCCTGGGCGTGGAACAAGGCCGCGCACACTGAGTCTTGATCCCCGGCCTTCGGGCCGGGGAGTTCAGAACATCACCCACGCCACCAGCGGCGCAATCAGCACCATCAACACGCCGGAGAGCATCATCACCAGGCTTGCTACAACTCCCTCCTGCTGACCCAACTCATAAGAGCGTGCCGTTCCCGCGCCGTGTGACGCCGCGCCAAATCCCGCCCCTTTTGCCAACCCTTCACGGATAGAAAGCCGCAGAAATAGCATGTCGCCTACCGCCATACCGAAGACACCGGTGACAACCACGAACAGCGCCACCAGATCCGGCTGTCCGCCGAGCGGTTTAGCGGCTGCCAGCGCAAATGGCGTCGTTACCGAGCGCACGGCCAGGCTACGCTGAATTTCATCGGGCAGCGTAAACAGCCGCGCCAGCCAGACGGAGCTACAGACCGCCACCACCGTGGCGGTAATCACCCCCGCGCTGAGCGACATCCAGTGACGTTTAATGATATTCAGGTTGTCGTACACCGGCACCGCAAAGGCGATGGTGGCCGGCCCCAGTAGCCACAGCAACCAGTGGGATTCGCCAATGTAGTTTTGCCAGGAGATATGGCCAAAAACCAGCATCAGCACCAGCAGGATCGGCGTGAAGACCAGCGGCATCAGCGGCAGCGCGTGAAAGCGACGATACAGGCGTTTGTTGGCAAAGTAGATAACCAGCGTGGCAATCAGGCACAGCACGCTTATCTGGAAGTTAGTCATGTTTTTTGCCTGCGGATCTCGAAGCGATAAACCTTGTCCACCACCCAGGCGGTGGCGCCCAGCACCATCAGCGTGCTCAGGGCGATGACCGCGAAGATCCGCCAGCCGTCCACCATCAGCAGTTGCGCATAGTTCACCACCGCCACCACGGCAGGAACAAAGAACAGCAACATCTCTGCCAGCAGCCAGCGCGCGCCGGCACGCACCCAACTAAGGGGGATAACGCGGCAGAGAATGAGCGTCAGCATCAACACCATCCCCACCAGGTTGGCAGGCAGCGGCAGATGCAGCCAGCCGACAAGATATTCCGCAAAAACAAACAGTCCCGCGTAGAGCAGTACCTGAACCGGTACCTGGAGTCGTTGCACAACGGCAGGCGTAACACGGCTTAACGCCACGGCCATGGGGGTTTTCCTCAAAAATGAGACGAGGCGCCAGTATAGTGAGCGCACGGTATGGACTGAAATGAATTAAAATCATCGAAGGTATAGTTTCGAGGAATAATCATGGACATAAGAACGCTGCGCTATTTTGTCGAAGTGGTTCGCCAGCAGAGTTTTACCCGCGCAGCGGAGAAGTTATTTGTTACCCAGCCCACCATCAGCAAAATGCTGAAAAACCTCGAAGATGAACTCAACTGTACCCTGCTGATCCGCGACGGACGCAAGCTGTTGCTTACCGATACCGGGCGCGTGGTGTTTGAACGTGGCCTGGCGATCCTGGCCGAGTTTCGTCAGCTGGAAGCGGAGCTAGACGATATTAACCACCTGACCAAAGGGGTGCTGCGCCTTGGTATTCCGCCGATGGTCGGGATGATGATGGCCGGGCCGATTAGCCTGTTTCGCCAGCGTTACCCCGGCGTTGAACTCAAAATTTCGGAGTTTGGTGGGTTAACCGTCCAGCAGGCCGTAACCAACGGCGAGCTGGACGTCGCCATGACAGCCCTCCCCGTTGAGGAAGAGAGCGGTCTGGCGACGCTTCCGCTCTTTAGCCATCCGCTGTGCGTGCTGGTTCCCCGCTCCGGCGACTGGCTGAAGCGAGATTCAGTGAAACCTGAGCTGCTCGGTGAATACCCTCTGCTGATCTACAACGAAGATTTCGCCCTCAGCCGCCAGCTGATGACGCTGTTTAATCAACATAGCGTGAAGCCGCGCATTGCGGTGCGCAGCGGCCAGTGGGATTTCCTGGCAGCGATGGTGCAGGCAGGCGTGGGAATTGCCATTCTGCCGCAGCCGATTTGCGAGCGTCTGGATAAAAACACGCTGCGCTGGATCCCACTCGAAAGCGATTTGCACTGGCAGTTGGGGATGATCTGGCGAGAAGGGATATATTTGTCGCACAGCGCCCAGGCGTGGCTGCAATGTTGTGAGGGATTTTGGGTGCCCTCACCCTAACCCTCTCCCACAGGGAGAGGGAACCGATCGAGCACGTAGGCCCGGTAAGCGCAGCGCCACCGGGCAAAAAACAGCGTTACTGATTCTCTATCAACAACGCTTCCAGCAGATCCAGATCGTGCAGCAGCTTTTGCAGCGTTTCATTACTGATTTGCCGCGTGGCACGCAAGTGGTACAGCTCGGCACGCTCGGAGCGCAGCGCCGCCAGACGGAACCGGCGCTCAAGGTTCTCCTCCTGCAGCGAGCTTTCCACATCGTTACGGCCGTCAGCCCGGCGACGCAGATTACCAATCACGCGTGAGCTCACTTCCGTCAGCAGCTGATTGTCGATGTTCTCTTCGGCATCGGCGGCCAGGCGCTCTTCCATTTTCTGAATAGCGACAATCGCCACTTCGGCAGTGGCAGCGCGGGCAATCCGCTCCTCTTTATGCTGCTGCGTGGCGTCCCCGGCGTCGATATGCTGCAGCAAAATCGGCAGCATAATCACACCGACAAACAGTGAGAACAGGATCACGCCCGCCGCCAGGAAGACCAGTTCATAACGCGCCGGGAAGACATCGCCCGTCGGCAACAGCAACGGAATGGAGAGCACACCGGCCAGGGTAATCGCCCCGCGTACCCCCGCAAAGGAGGCAATCAGCAGCTCACGCGTGGTCCACGAACCAAACTCCATCGGCTTTTTCTTCAGGAAGCGCACGCTGAAGTTTTTCATCGTCCACAGCCAGCCGAAGCGCACCAGCATCAGCGCCATGTAGATCAGCACGATGTCGGTAAAGAGCATCCAGACTTCAACGTTCGGATCGGCCTCCGCCGCCACCAGAGAGGATTCCATAATGCCCGGCAGCTGCAGACCCAACAGCAGGAAGACCATGCCGTTAAAGACAAATTCCAGCATTGCCCAGGTGCTGTTTGCACGCAGACGCATGGCCAGCGGCGCGCGGCGCATTACGCCGGAGCGGGTGATGGTCATCCCTGCCGCTACCGCTGCCAGAATGCCCGACACGCCAATGTGTTCGGCAATCAGATAGGAGGCAAACGGCAGCAGGAACAGCAGTACGATCTGCGTTGCGGGTTCATCACCGCCCCAGCGGCTGAGGAAGCGCAGCGAGCGGCCATACAGCCAGCTCACCACGAAGCCCGCCAGGATACCGCCAATAGCAACCTTGAAGAATTCCAGGGTCGCGCCACCAACGGTAAAGATCATCGTTCCCATTGCGACGGCCACGGCGAACTTCAGGGCAACCAGACCGGAGGCGTCGTTCATCAGCGCCTCTCCCTGTAAGATGCCCATGATTTTCTTCGGAATCCGCCCTTCACCCACTATGCCGGACAGCGCCACGGCATCGGTTGGCGACAGGACTGCGGCCAGCGCAAAAGCGGGGATTAACGGGATCCCCGGAACCACCCAATAGATCAGGAAACCAATCCCGACCACGGTCACGACGACCAGCGCCAGTGCCAGACCGAAGATCTCGCGCCCATGTTCCAGAAACTCGCGCGTGGGTGTTTTCCAGCCATCGGCAAACAGCAGTGGCGGGATAAACAGCACGAGGAACAGTTCCGGGTCGAACTCAACGTGCAGGCCAAACGTCGGCCACGCCAACAGCGCGCCGATGGCAATTTGCATTAATGGCAGGGGGACCTGAAAGGGCAGTACGCGTGTAACCACCCCGGATAATGAGACCACAAGGGTCATGATGAGTATTGTGAAAAAGATTTCCATGCGTTCCCTGTTTGCTGTGTTACTTATGTACTACGGAAGGCGTCGTGCCTTTTATTCTATCTTCCCCAGAGTAACGCAAAAGGCAACGGGATGAGTCCTGAAAATAAAAACGGGTGGCCTGAGCCACCCGTTTTCGCATCAAAGGACAATTTAGATTGCCCAGCCGCCCGCGTAGAACACCACCAGCGCAACGGCGATAACCACGGTGCCGATGTTCAGCTTGCGCCACTCACCGGAGACCAGGCGACCAATCACCAGCGACGCGAAGCCGATCATGATGCCGGTCACGATGTTACAGGTCAGCACGATAAATACCGCAGTGATCAGGCCTGACATCGCGTCCACAAAGTCCGCAAAGTCAATTTTCGCCACGTTGCTCAGCATCAGCAGGCCGACGTACATCAGTGCCGGAGCCGTAGCGTAGGCTGGCACCAGATAAGAGAGCGGAGAGAGGAACAGGATCAGCAGGAACAGTACACCAACGGTAATGGCGGTCAGGCCAGTTTTACCGCCTGCCGCGGTGCCCGCAGCGGACTCGATATAGACCGCAGCCGGAGAAGCGCCTACCAGACCCGAGAAGACGCTGCTCAGGGAGTCGGTGGTCAGCGCTTTGCCACCGTCGATAATCTGACCGTCTTTATCCAGCAGGTTCGCCTGACCGGCCACCGCACGGATGGTACCGGTGGCATCAAACACCGCCGTCATCACCAGCGCCAGCACGCTTGGCAGGATCACCGGGTTCAGCGCGCCGACAATATCCAGGCTGCCAATCAGGGAGTTACCGTTGTCATCGCTCAGCGACGGCATGGCAAAAATACCAGAGAAATGCACGGTCGGATCGAAAATCAGGCCAACAATGGACACACCGATAATGGTCAGCAGAATGCCGCCTGGGACTTTCAATTTTTCCAGACCAATAATCACCGCCAGGCCAATCAGGGACATGATCACCGGGAAGCTGGCGAAGTGACCCAGCGCCACCGGCAGACCGTCCAGCGGGTTCTTAATGACCAGACCCACGCCATTGGCGGCAATCAGCAGCAGGAACAGACCGATACCGATACCGGTGCCGTGCGCCACGCCGTGCGGCAGGTTGCGCAAAATCCAGCTACGAATGCCGGTTGCCGAGATAATGGTGAACAGCACGCCCATCAGGAAGACGGCGCCCAAGGCAACCGGTACGCTGATGTGTTGGCCCAGCACCAGGCTAAACGCGGTGAAGGCGGTCAAGGAAATGGCACAGCCAATCGCCATCGGCAGATTCGCCCACAGCCCCATTACGATGGAGCCAACACCGGCGACAAGACAGGTTGCAACGAAAACCGCTGCCGGTGGGAAGCCTGCTTTACCGAGCATGCCCGGCACAACGATGACGGAGTACACCATTGCCAGAAACGTTGTCAGACCGGCAACGATTTCCTGGCGCACGGTGCTGCCGCGAGCAGAAATTTTAAAGATGGCGTCAAGTGAACCGCCGGTACGCGCGGATGGCGTAGACATAGAAAACATCCCCTGAGAGTTTTTATAGAAAGTCCGTAAGCGTGGTGGAGACTCCACTGCCAGCAAAACGTCAAATCCTTGTGCTGCGTTTGCGACGAAAAGGGGCGTCACAAAAAAAGCAAACGTTTAGCTCCGCGCTTACAAAACGGGTGGTCAAATTTAGGCAAACGATTATCCAGCCTAATCACCGCCCTTTTCAACTGAACTTTCTCGTTTTTCGCTAAATTTCCCTTATGACGATGAAGAAATAAGCAGAGGATGCGCAAACGTTATCGTTTATGCGCAATGGGGTTACAAATTACGCCTCGCCAGGGATCGTTAACGGCCCACCTTGTTCCAGGGTTCTCTGCCAGGCAGGACGATTTTCGACCTTTTTCTTCCAGGCATGGGTGTGCGGAAGATCCTCGACACCGCCGCGTGCCAGCAGGGCAAAAATCGGGAAACTCATCTGAATATCGGCCATGCTGAGAGTCTCTCCGGCAAACCAGCTATTTTCAGCCAGGTGAGATTCAATAAAACGCGCGTGGGTTTCGAGCTGGGGATTGAGATAGGCCTTTTGCACGCCCTGACCCAGCGCTTTCCCCAGCGTGCGTATTCCAAACGGCACGGGCGGTTTACCGAGGCTGCTAAATACCAGCTTCATTAACAGCAGCGGCATAAGAGAACCTTCTGCATAGTGTAGCCAGAAGCGGTATTGCACCTTATGGGCAGGATCCAGCGGCTTAAGCTGCGATTCTGCGTCGTAGGTTTCCTGCAGATACTCCAGAATGGCACCGGATTCAGCAAGGATCAGTCCGTTGTCTTCAATGACCGGAGACTTGCCCAACGGATGCACGCGTTTAAGGGACTCGGGAGCCAGCATCGTTTTTTCGCGCTGGTAGTGAACAATCTCATAGGGCAGAGAAAGTTCTTCCAGAGCCCAGATCACGCGGTGTGAGCGCGACTGGTTAAGGTGATGTACCGTGAGCATAGAGGTCTCCTGTTATTCATACTTTTTAACTATAGAAAATTGAACAACACCGCGAAAAATATTCGCCAAAAAAGCGGCCCCGGTGACTGGCGAAAACGCGGCCCTTACATAGAATTAAAGTGTCAGCACAAACCGGAACCTCCTCAACCAGCTCGACATGAGGGGTGCTGATGTCGGGGGAAACCCTCCCGTGAGCCAGCGGGATAGAGAGAAAGACAAAGACCGGAAAAAACTAAAGCGCCCTTATGTGGCGCTTTAGTTCTTTATTATGCTTTTTGCTGGATGGCGCAGCCGCCACCCGGCAAACAGATCTCAATCTTCTTCCAGCAGCCGCGCCCCCGTCCCCTGTTCGCCCAGTTTGTCACCGGGGTTGCGTAACGGGCAATCGCTGCGCGACAAACAGCCGCAACCGATGCACCCGTCCAGTTCGTCACGCAGCGCCACCAGCGTATGAATACGCCGGTCCAGCTCCTCACGCCACTGGGATGACAGCTCTTTCCACTCTTTCGGGCTCAGCGTGTGGCCTTCCGGTAACACGCCGAACGCTTCACCGATGGTGGCCAGGGGAATTCCGATTCGTTGCGCAATTTTAATAATCGCCACGTAGCGAAGCACGTCACGGGTGTAGCGCCGCTGGTTTCCGGCGTTACGGATGCTTTTGATTAACCCTTTACTTTCATAGAAGTGGAGCGCCGATACTGCCACACCGCTTCGCTTAGCCACTTCACCCGGGGTCAAAAGCGCTTTTATTCTCGGCAATCTCTTTTCCATAAAACCTCTTTACCTCAAGTTAACTTGAGGAATTATACTCCCCCACAGAGAAAACGACGAATCAACCAGGAAAGTTGTATCTACAGAGGGCAACCTTATGTCGCATCAGCAAATTATTCAGACACTTATTGAATGGATTGATGAACATATCGACCAACCGTTGAACATTGATGTGGTCGCGAAAAAGTCGGGCTATTCGAAATGGTATTTACAGAGAATGTTCCGGACCGTAATGCACCAGACGCTGGGTGAGTACATTCGTCAGCGCAGGTTACTGCTGGCAGCGCAGGCGTTACGCTCTACGCAGCGGCCTATTTTTGATATCGCGATGGATCTGGGGTATGTGTCGCAACAAACCTTTTCCCGCGTGTTTCGCCGCGAGTTTGACCGCACGCCAAGCGATTACCGTCACCAGTTGAATTAAGGTTATCAGTGCAAAGGTTGCTGCTGCCAGGTCATAAACTCCTGGGGCGGCATCGCTTTCGCGAAGTGCCATCCCTGACAGAACTGTACGCCGCGCTTCAACAACCAGCTTACCTGCTCGGCAGTTTCTACCCCTTCCGCAATGGTTTTGAGCCGCAGGCTCTGCGCCATCTCGATAATATGCTCGGCGATAAGATGGCTGGTGCTGTTGGTGGTTAGGGTGTCGATAAAGGATTTGTCGATTTTCAGAATATCGACATTCAGCGAGTAGAGATTATGCAGGTTCGAGTAACCTGTACCAAAATCGTCGATTGCCACTTCATAACCCGCCTGACGAAAAGCCTGGATAACCGGCGTAGTTTTCGGCACATCAATAAATCCGCGCTCCGTCACTTCGATTTTGATCTGCTGCGCACGCACGGCATAGTGCCGCGCTTTGTCGGATATCATGGCGATCAGCCGCGAAGAGTGAAAATCCGTCGCCGACAGGTTGATCGAAATATAGAGGTCAGGATGCGCGGCCAGGAAATGGCCCAGATCGCTGAAGACCTCTTCTACAACATAATCCGTGATGCGTTCACTCATCCCCTCTTTTTCCGCCAGCGGGATGAATTCCGCCGGGCTCATGACAGGCCCGTTAAAACCAGGCCAGCGTAACAACGCCTCTGCCCCCACGCACTGATTATTCTTGATATCGATGATTGGCTGATAATGGACACAAAGCTGACGTTTATTCAGCGCCCGATGCAGCAATCGTCCTGGGGAGTTCAGCTCACGGTGGGTGCGCGACCAGACCAGCAAAATAATGATGCTACAGATCATTCCCAGCGGCAGCGTCAACGTCGCCTGATGGTAGAGCGTTTCATAGAAGCGTTTATTCGACGTTGAAACGATGGCGGCAATCGGACGTTTATCCGATTTTACCACCGTATAAAAACGGTCATCTTTTTGAAATACCACGTCCTTATCCCGAATCATCGAGTTTAATAAAGAAACGTTGGCTTTCTGACTGACGGAAAAGAAGGCATTCGTTACCGTATCGTACACGCCCCATGAGAGAGAGTGATCGGTGGACATCACTTCACTGTACGAGAGCGGATTAACCACCACGACATAATTCCCGCGCTGCATATATGTCATTTTATAGCCAGTGAAAAATGGCGTATCACGGTAATAATAGATAGCGATATCGGGTTTACGGATGTAATTAGCGGGGGAGATCGCGTAGGGCCGATCCGGGGTAAAAATGGATGAGCAACGAAAATTCTGGCCTTCGGCATAAATTAAATCAGCGATGAACAGACGGCCGCGAACCACGTTCAACATATATTGCCGATGTGACGGCGTACAAACTTTACCCTGATATTTTTCCGCTTCGGCCCGGGCCAGATCAACCTGTTCAATAACCAGTTCAGTTTTGTCTAAAGCCAGTTCAGCAAATGTGCGTAACTGCGCGCTTGTTTCCGACACCGCTCTTAGCTGGGCAAACCATAGCGCAAGCATCACCGGCAGCATAACTACCATGATGATCCCTACCACTCTGAGCATCTTGCGCCGCGCGCTACGATTCATTTCCCGCCCTATATCCCTGCATGTTGTACGCCTGTAGTAATGAAGGCCGGATGCTTTGATAAACAGGTGATTACGTTGCATGAATCATGCGAAGTTAGCAACTGACTTTTAGTATTAAAAATCTTAAATTTCGTTATGACGATAATATTTGCCCGTAAGCTAAACTAAAAGTATTCGTTCCGTTTCTATTAAGGGAAATATTTATCCAGCCTGAACGGGGGGATTGAAGATAACGCAACAGAGGATCGTTGATTAAGCCAAACTTCTGGCAGCATGAAAAAAGTACAACATCAACATGACGTTTTATACTATTTGCGCGGATGTAATTTGATCAATGTTTTATAAACGTTCGGCTATTACCACATTATTTCCAGGATCAGCAGAGAATAACGCTTCACTTATAAAAAGGCATCGCTGGGAACGCCGTTGCCCTCCTCCGCTCGTTCGAAGGAGGTTGCTCCCGGCACGTGGTGGGTTCGCATCCGCCGATGTCGAAGGCAACCCCATCCTGCCGCCTCTCTTTTTCAGCGTAATAAAATCCCCAATCTGCTCGCATAGGCACTGGCGAATAAATCAACAAATGTGATATAGTTCACACATATCATGTAACGAGAAGCACTGTTTCATTCAGTTCGTCTGTTTTGGAGAGGATGGGTTTTATGGCAACCATTACGACCAGCATGGTTCTCCTGCGCTGGCCTTTGTTGAGTGCGGTACTGATGTTTTTAGCCAGCACGCTGAACATTCAGTTTCGTAAATCTGACTACGCGGGTCTTGCGGTCATCAGTACGCTGTTAGGACTGGGCGCGGCTTGCTGGTTTGCAACGGGTCTGCTTGGTATCACCCTGCTGGATATTGCCGCCGTCTGGGAAAATATTAAAGTAGTGATGGTTGAGGCAATGAGCCATACGCCACCAGACTGGCCGATGGTAATTACCTGATACCTGACTGAATAAAAAACCCAGACCGATGTCTGGGTTTTTTTATTTTGCATATCCGTGAATCAGAACGGAATATCGTCGTCGAAGTCCATTGGCGGTTCGTTAGACGGTGCCGGTGCGGACTGCTGCTGCGGGCGAGACTGCGCGCCGCCGCTGAACTGGTTGCCGCCCTGTGGCTGCTGAGGCTGGCCCCAACCGCCCTGCTGCTGGCCACCACCTGCTGGTGCGCCGCCGCCCTGACGGCCACCCAGCATCTGCATGGTGCCACCAACGTTTACCACCACTTCAGTGGTGTATTTTTCCTGACCGGATTGATCGGTCCATTTGCGGGTACGCAGTTGGCCTTCAATATAAACCTGAGAGCCTTTACGCAGATACTCACCGGCCACTTCTGCCAGTTTGCCAAATAGCACAACGCGGTGCCATTCGGTCTGCTCTTTCATCTCACCGGTCGCTTTGTCACGCCAGGATTCGGAAGTAGCCAGCGTAATGTTGGCAACTGCGCCACCACTCGGCATGTAGCGTACTTCCGGGTCCTGGCCCAGATTACCGACGAGAATCACCTTGTTTACGCCTCTGCTGGCCATGTTCGTGTCTCCTGAATACGTTTCTTAATAGTGTAAACGCGCGAGTGTACCATTTCCACGCGTCAATTTGCATAGTTGCGTGGCGGGTTCAGAAATCTCTCGCGAACTCGACATTGTTACACAGCTAATCAGAAAATGCATTCCAATACTGTATATTCAAACAGGTTAAATTGTGTCATAATTAGCCGTTTCTGACAGCCGTTTGTCCTTCAAACAAACCAGGCAATCCGTGTTCCAACCGGGAAAGGTGAATGGATAAGATCGAAGTTCGGGGCGCCCGCACCCACAATCTCAAGAATATCAACCTCATAATCCCTCGCGACAAACTCATCGTCGTGACCGGGCTTTCGGGGTCTGGCAAATCCTCACTGGCTTTCGACACCCTGTATGCCGAAGGACAGCGCCGTTACGTTGAATCACTCTCTGCGTATGCGCGCCAGTTCCTGTCATTGATGGAAAAACCGGATGTAGACCATATCGAGGGGCTTTCGCCTGCTATCTCTATTGAGCAGAAGTCCACCTCCCACAACCCGCGTTCAACGGTCGGTACCATTACCGAAATTCATGACTACCTGCGTCTGCTGTATGCCCGCGTAGGAGAGCCGCGCTGCCCGGATCACGACGTGCCGCTGGCGGCGCAGACCGTGAGCCAGATGGTGGATAACGTGCTGTCGCAGCCAGAAGGCAAACGCCTGATGCTGCTTGCCCCAATCATTAAAGAGCGTAAGGGCGAGCACACCAAAACGCTGGAAAACCTGGCAAGCCAGGGGTATATCCGCGCCCGTATCGACGGCGAGGTGTGTGACCTGTCCGATCCCCCGAAGCTGGAGCTGCAGAAAAAACACACCATCGAAGTGGTGATTGACCGCTTTAAAGTGCGTGACGATCTGGCGACCCGTCTGGCGGAATCCTTTGAAACTGCGCTGGAACTCTCTGGCGGTACGGCGGTGGTCTCCGATATGGACGACCCGAACGCGGAAGAACTGCTCTTCTCCGCCAACTTTGCCTGCCCGATTTGCGGCTACAGCATGCGTGAGCTGGAGCCACGTCTGTTCTCCTTTAACAACCCGGCGGGAGCCTGCCCGACGTGTGACGGCCTGGGCGTACAGCAGTATTTTGACCCGGACCGCGTGATCCAGAATCCTGAACTGTCGCTGGCTGGCGGTGCGATCCGTGGCTGGGATAAGCGTAACTTTTACTACTTCCAGATGCTTAAATCGCTGGCAGAGCACTACAAGTTCGACGTGGAAGCGCCGTGGGCCAGCCTGAGCCCGAACGTGCACAAAGTGATCCTGTTCGGTTCCGGTAAAGAGAACATCGAGTTCAAATACATGAACGATCGCGGCGATACCTCCGTGCGTCGCCACCCGTTCGAAGGGGTGCTGCACAACATGGAGCGCCGCTACAAAGAGACCGAATCCAGCGCGGTGCGCGAGGAGCTGGCGAAGTTCATCAGCAACCGCTCCTGCGCCACCTGTGAGGGCACGCGTCTGCGTCGCGAAGCGCGCCACGTGTTTGTCGAAAACACGGCGTTGCCGACCATCTCAGACATGAGCATCGGTCACGCAATGGACTTCTTCAACAACCTGAAGCTCTCCGGCCAGCGGGCGAAGATTGCCGAAAAAGTGCTGAAAGAGATCGGCGACCGTCTGAAATTCCTGGTGAACGTCGGCCTGAACTACCTGACGCTTTCCCGCTCCGCAGAGACGCTGTCCGGCGGTGAAGCCCAGCGTATCCGTCTGGCCAGCCAGATTGGCGCGGGCCTGGTGGGCGTCATGTATGTCCTGGACGAACCGTCCATCGGCCTGCACCAGCGCGACAACGAGCGTCTGCTCGGAACGCTTATTCATCTGCGTAACCTCGGCAACACGGTGATTGTGGTCGAGCACGACGAAGATGCGATCCGTGCTGCCGACCATGTGATCGACATCGGCCCGGGCGCAGGCGTGCACGGCGGCCAGGTGGTCGCGGAAGGCACCCTGAAAGACATCATGGCGGTGCCAGAGTCGTTAACCGGCCAGTACATGAGCGGCAAGCGCAAAATTGAGGTGCCGAAACAGCGCGTGGCGGCGAACCCGGAAAAAGTGCTGAAGCTCACCGGCGCTCGCGGCAACAACCTGAAAGACGTGACGCTGACGCTGCCCGTCGGGCTGTTTACCTGTATCACCGGCGTATCCGGTTCCGGTAAGTCGACGCTGATCAACGATACGCTGTTCCCGATTGCGCAGACGGCGCTGAACGGCGCGACGCTGGCCGAACCTGCACCGTACCGCGACATTCAGGGGCTGGAACATTTCGATAAAGTTATCGACATCGACCAAAGCCCGATTGGCCGTACGCCGCGTTCCAACCCGGCGACCTATACCGGCGTCTTCACGCCCGTCCGTGAACTCTTCGCCGGTGTACCGGAAGCGCGTTCGCGCGGCTACACGCCAGGACGTTTCAGCTTTAACGTTCGCGGCGGCCGCTGTGAAGCCTGTCAGGGCGACGGCGTGATCAAGGTTGAGATGCACTTCCTGCCGGATATCTACGTGCCGTGCGACCAGTGCAAAGGCAAACGCTATAACCGTGAAACGCTGGAGATTAAGTACAAAGGCAAGACCATCCACGAAGTGCTGGATATGACCATCGAAGAGGCGCGCGAGTTCTTTGATGCCGTGCCTGCGCTGGCGCGTAAGCTGCAGACGCTGATGGACGTAGGCCTGACCTACATTCGTCTGGGGCAGTCAGCGACCACGCTCTCTGGAGGTGAAGCGCAGCGCGTGAAGCTGGCGCGTGAGTTGTCCAAACGCGGTACCGGGCAAACGCTGTACATTCTCGATGAGCCGACCACCGGTCTGCACTTTGCGGATATCCAGCAATTGCTCGACGTTCTGCATCAGCTTCGCGATCAGGGCAACACTATTGTGGTCATTGAGCACAACCTGGACGTGATTAAAACCGCGGACTGGATTGTCGATCTCGGCCCGGAAGGCGGCAGCGGCGGCGGTGAAATCCTCGTCTCCGGTACGCCAGAGACCGTTGCAGAGTGCGAAGCCTCGCACACCGCGCGCTTCCTTAAACCGTTGCTGTAATTGTCACACGGAGAGTTGCTGTCGGGTCGCTTCCGGCAGCAGCTCAACCGCCTGCTGATAAGACGCGTCCACAAGGTAGTAAATCTGCGACCCCGGGAGTGAACCGTCGAGATAGACCGTACTCCAGTGCGCTTTGTTCAGATGTTTGCTCGGCCGGACATCGTCGTGCTGCTGACGTAATAGCTCCGCCAGCTCCGGGCTGGTTTTAAGCGACGCCGCCGGGCGGCCTTCCACCTCTTTCACCATCGCAAACAACACATCTCCCACTTTAATCTGCGTGGCTTTCCAGTCGCTGTGAACGCTCTGCTCCGCGCCTGGCTTACTCATGCAGTACTGCAGTAGCTCCGAAATTGTCATCTTTATTCCCCTTGTAGCGTTGCGATAATTTTACGCGAACCACCGTGAATGCGATGTTCTCCCAGCCAGATCCCTTGCCATGTTCCCAGCAGAAGCCGCCCGTTGTGTACCGGCAGCATTAGTGATACGCCCAGCAGAGAAGATTTGATATGCGAAGGCATGTCGTCCGCCCCCTCATAGTCATGCTCGTAGGAGGCGTTGTCCGGAACGGTTTTCAGAAAATGCCGCTCCATATCAGACCGGACGGTGGGATCGCAATTTTCATTAAGCGTGAGAGAGGCCGACGTGTGCTGAAGCAGCAGATGCAGCAAACCCGTTTTGACGCGCGACAGATCGCGGATCTGCCCGATAACTTCATCCGTCACCAGGTGAAATCCGCGAGGTTTAGCGCTTAAGGTCAGGGTTTGTTGGTACCACATGTGCTGCTCCGTTATGAAAGTGAATCTTTCTAAGTGTGCAGCAAGAAGACGAAAGGTAAAACCCGCAGCGACGAGATTTGATTAAAAAAGAGCCAAACTCGCCGCCAACGGTTTAATACTCTGAGTTCACAATAACCTCTTCGCCAAACTTCCCGGCCATTGGCAGCGGGCGATAGGTCGAGTTTGAGGCGCGTAACACCCTGATCCCTCTGGCTCCCACATCACGCGCGGCGCTGATATCGTTGTCTGAATCACCGTAGAAGACTTTGATATGTTTCTGCTCCAGCCACTGGGTTTTGGTGTTTTGTCCCGGTTTGTCACCCGCAAAAATCACCGGGTTCATGCTGGCCGCCGGGATCAGGAAATCATCCTGCAGGGTTTTAGAGACGGTTTCCGTTTTGGTCTGACTGCGTCCGGTAACGAAGTAGATGCTGTCGCCGCGTTTTACATGCATGGCGATAAGCGCGCGGGCCACCTCTTTCGGGATGCTGAATTCGTCCCAGCCGTTGTTCATCTTTTCCCAGAATTCCGGGTTTTTCAGATACGCTTCGCTGTCCGGTGAGTATGTTTTTTTACCGCGCCAGAACCCGGGGCTGGAGAAGAGGACGGTATCGTCAATATCAAAGCCCACAGCCATTGGCGGGCGGCCCATCAGGCTGTTTTCAATCTGGGCTACAGAGACCCAGTGAATGGGGGCTTGTTCAGCCAGAATAGCGGCGGTAGTGCCGGTGTAAAGCGGCGTCGGTGCGGAAGCGCGCGCGACGACCGTACTGTTAAGCGAGAACAATAAGCAGGCGGCGCTGAGCGCCAGTGTGATCTTGCGCATATTTTCCCCTGAATATTCAGTTTGTTATCGTTTTAATTTGAGCGACTGGTCAAAAATCTATCCGACCATAACCCCAGCGGGAGATGAAGGGAAGGAGTTTTTGCTTATGAGGTTGGATAAAAAGAAGAAGATCACAGAATGCCGGGCAACCTGTTTGTGCGGCCTGATGCCCTCATCCCGGCCCTCTCCCAAGGGGAGAGGGATTGTGAGTAAGTACTTACATTACTGCAGCAAATGCCTGCGCCACGCGATGAACGTTGCTGGCATTCAGACCCGCCACGCACATACGTCCGCTGGCAATCAGGTAGACGCCGAACTCTTCGCGCAGACGTTCAACCTGTGCGGCGCTCAGCCCGGTGTAGCTAAACATCCCGCGCTGTTTAAGCAGATAGTCGAAGTTATGCCCCGGTACGGCCTCTTTCAGCACGTTAACCAACTCCTGACGCATCGACAGAATACGCTTACGCATGGATACCACTTCTGCAAGCCAGCTGGCTTTTAGCTGTTCGTCTCCCAGCACGGTCGCCACCACTTGCGCGCCAAAGTTTGGCGGGCTGGAGTAGATGCGGCGCACGGTCGCCTTCAGTTGCCCCAGTACGCGACCTGCCGCTTCGGCGTCTTCGCACACCACAGAGAGGCCACCCACGCGCTCGCCGTACAGGGAGAAGATTTTTGAAAACGAGTTGCTGACCAGAACAGGCAGACCAGCGCTGGCCACGGCACGGATGGCATAGGCATCTTCTTCCATCCCTGCGCCAAAGCCCTGATAGGCGATGTCGAGGAAGGGGATCAGGTTGCGCGCTTTCAGCACCTCAATCACCGCATCCCACTGGGTGTTGGTGAGATCTGCCCCGGTCGGGTTGTGGCAGCACGGGTGCAGCAGCACTATGCTGCGCTCTGGCAGGGTATTTAGTTTTTCCAGCAGCGCGTCAACGCGCACGCCGTTGGTTTCACTGTCGAACCATGGATAGGTCGCCACCTTAAAGCCAGCACCCTCAAAAATCGCCACGTGGTTTTCCCAGGTGGGATCGCTGACCCATACCCCTGAATCCGGGAAGTATTTTTTCAGGAAGTCCGCACCCACTTTAAGCGCACCTGAACCGCCCAGGGTCTGGATGGTTGCAACACGTTTTTGTGCGAGCACCGCGTGATCGGCACCAAACAGCAGCGGCGCGATGGCGTTACGGTAAGTATTGAGCCCTTCCATCGGCAGATAAAGAGAAGCACCGTGCGGGGCGGCGTTAAGACGCGCTTCCGCTTCAGCAACGGCTTTCAACTGAGGAATAATGCCGTCCTCGTTGTAATACAGACCAATGCTGAGATTCACTTTGTCGCTGCGAGGATCTTCTTTGAAACGCTCCATTAAGGAGAGAATGGGGTCGCCGGCGTAGGCGTCAACTTTCTGAAACACGCGATGGTTCTCCGGAATTCGATGAGGCAGGGAATTCAACAATAAACCGGATATGACAGAAGATCGAGCGTTTAACCTGTTCCATGCCGGGTCAGGCAACGCTGCCCCCCCGGCATTCACAGTAGTTTAATCGATGTACTTCATCGCCACCCTTGATGTCAGGCGCGTTATAAGTTCGTAAGCACTCACTTTCGTGATTTCCGCGATGCGTTCGACGGGCAAACCGTCACCCCACATCACCACATCGTCGCCCGCTTTATCCTGGGCATCGGGGCCAAGATCTACGCAAATCATGTCCATCGCCACGCGACCGACAATCTTCACTTCGCGGCCATTGACCAGAACCGGCGTACCGGACGGCGCAGCACGTGGATAACCGTCGCCATACCCCATCGCCACCACACCCAGCCGGGTGTCACGCGCGCTGGTCCAGGTGCCGCCGTAACCCACCGGTTCCCCCGCCTTGTGCTCACGCACCGCAATCAGCTTAGACACCAGGGACATCACCGGCTGGAAGCCAAAGTCCGGCCCCCAGGGTCTGTTCTCCAGCGGCGATACGCCGTAAAGAATAATCCCCGGACGCGCCCAGTCGAAGTGCGACTGCGGCCACAGAAGAATGCCACCGGAGGCCGCGATAGAGCGCATCCCCGGCTTGCCTTCGCAGAAGGTGTTAAAGATGTCGAGTTGTTGTTCAGTAGCGCCGCAGTCAGGCTCATCAGCCCGGGCAAAATGGCTGACAATATTTACCGGCTGGCGGACATTTTTGCACTGGCACAGACGCTGATAAAACGCCTGCGCGTGTTCTGGACGTACGCCCAGACGGTGCATGCCCGTATCGAGCTTCATCCAGACGGTGACTGGCTCGCTCAGCTCAGCGGTTTCGAGAGCGGAAAGCTGTTCTTCGTTGTGTACCGCCGTGTGCAAATGCTGGTCTGCAATAGTCGGCAGGTCTGCAGCCTCAAAAAAGCCTTCGAGCAGCAAAATCGGTTGGGTGATCCCCCCCGCGCGCAGGCGGAGGGCTTCTTCAAGACGGGCAACGCCAAAGGCGTCGGCATCGGGGAGCGTTCGCGCGGTCTCAAGAAGACCGTGTCCGTAAGCGTTCGCTTTCACGACTGCAACAAGTTTACTGGCGGGAGCCAGTTCACGCAGACGTTGCAGGTTGTGTCGCAGAGCGCGGCGGTTAATCACAACAGTTGCCGCTTGCATTTGATTTCCTTAGAAATTACTCATCATCATATTGAGGACCGGCATAGTTGTCGAAACGCGACCACTGTCCGTTAAAGGTCAGACGCACCGTACCGATAGGGCCGTTACGTTGTTTACCGATAATAATTTCGGCGATCCCTTTCAGGTCGCTGTTCTCGTGATAAACCTCATCACGGTAGATGAACATGATTAAGTCGGCATCCTGCTCGATGGAGCCGGATTCACGCAGGTCGGAGTTGACCGGGCGTTTGTCGGCACGTTGTTCCAGGGAGCGGTTAAGCTGCGAGAGCGCCACGACAGGCACATGCAGCTCTTTGGCTAATGCCTTGAGCGAGCGGGAAATTTCCGCAATCTCCAGCGTACGGTTATCGGAGAGCGACGGCACGCGCATCAGCTGAAGGTAGTCGATCATGATAAGGCCAATACCGCCATGCTCGCGGGCGATACGGCGCGCACGGGAGCGCACTTCTGTCGGCGTCAGGCCGGAGGAGTCATCGATATAGATGTTACGTTTTTCAAGCAGGATCCCCATGGTGCCGGAGATACGCGCCCAGTCCTCATCGTCGAGCTGACCGGTACGGATACGGGTCTGATCCACACGAGAAAGCGACGCCAGAGAACGCATCATGATCTGCTCAGATGGCATCTCCAGACTGAAGATTAAGACCGGTTTATCCTGCAACATCGCCGCGTTTTCGACGAGGTTCATCGCAAAGGTGGTTTTACCCATCGACGGACGCGCGGCGACGATAATCAAATCCGACGGCTGCAGGCCTGCGGTTTTCTTATTGAGATCGTCATAGCCGGTGTTAACTCCGGTTACGCCATCGTGCGGCTGCTGGAAGAGCTGTTCAATACGGGCGACGGTGGCATCGAGTACATCGGCGATGTTTTTCGGGCCTTCGTCTTTATTGGCGCGACTTTCAGCGATTTTAAAGACGCGGGATTCCGCGAGATCGAGCAGGTCTTCGCTGGTGCGACCCTGCGGATCAAAGCCCGCTTCGGCGATTTCATTCGCGACCGAGATCATCTCACGAACAACGGCGCGTTCGCGAACGATGTCCGCATAAGCGCTAATGTTCGCTGCACTTGGCGTGTTTTTCGACAGTTCTGCTAAATAAGCAAAACCGCCAACGCTGTCCAGTTGCCCCTGCCGCTCCAGCGATTCCGCGAGCGTAATCAGGTCAATCGGGCTACCGGACTCCTGCAGGCGCGCCATTTCGGTGAAGATGTGGCGGTGCGGGCGGGTGTAGAAATCGTCGGACACGACGCGCTCGGCGACGTCGTCCCAGCGCTCGTTATCCAGCATTAAACCGCCCAACACCGACTGTTCCGCTTCAATCGAGTGCGGCGGGACTTTTAACCCGGCGACCTGAAAATCACGCTCACGAGGTTCAGTCTGTTTGTTGAAGGGTTTGTTTCCTGCCATAGTGAATGGAGTTACCGAGATAAAGAGTGGGTCGAAAGATTACCACATTCTGGAGGAAGCATGGCAACACGTATTGAATTTCACAAGCATGGTGGCCCTGACGTACTCAACGCGGTGGAGTTTACCCCCGCCGCGCCTGGCGAAAATGAAGTGCAGGTTGAAAATAAAGCCATCGGCATTAACTACATCGACACCTATATTCGCGGCGGTCTTTATCCACCGCCGTCACTGCCGAGCGGTCTGGGTACCGAAGCGGCGGGCGTGGTCAGCAAAGTGGGCAGCGCCGTTAAGCATGTTAAAGAAGGCGATCGCGTGGTGTATGCGCAATCGGCGCTGGGCGCTTACAGCTCCGTACACAACGTTCCGGCTGACAAAGTTGCCCTCCTGCCCAATGCCATTTCGTTTGAACAGGCCGCGGCCTCCTTCCTGAAAGGGCTGACGGTCTATTATCTGCTGCGCAAAACCTATGAAATCAAACCCGACGAGCAGTTCCTGTTCCATGCGGCAGCGGGCGGCGTAGGGCTCATCGCCTGCCAGTGGGCCAAAGCGTTAGGCGCAAAACTGATCGGCACCGTGGGGAGCGCGCAAAAAGCCCAGCGCGCGCTGCAGGCCGGCGCCTGGCAGGTGATTAACTACCGGGAAGAGAGCATCGTTGAACGCTTAAAAGAGGTAACCGGCGGCAAAAAAGTGCGCGTGGTATATGACTCGGTAGGGAAAGATACCTGGGAAGCGTCTCTGGACTGCCTGCAGCGCCGCGGTCTGATGGTGAGCTTCGGTAACGCGTCAGGCGCGGTGACCGGTGTGAATCTGGGTATTCTGAACCAGAAAGGCTCGCTGTATGTCACTCGTCCATCCCTGCAGGGCTACATCACCAATCGCGAAGAGTTGCTCGAAGCCAGTAACGAACTGTTCTCGCTGATTGCCAGCGGGGTCATCAAAGTGGATGTGGCAGATGCGCAGAAGTACGCGCTAAGCGATGCGCAACGTGCGCATGAGGTGCTGGAGAGCCGGTCAACGCAGGGGTCAAGTCTGTTAATTCCCTGATCCCATAAAAGAAATTGGGCTTCCCTGAGGAAGCCCTTTCTTTTTTTAGTTCGGCTGTATGTAGGGTACAGCTCGATGAATTCTTTAGCGGCAGCCATAGTGACAGATTCGATAAGTAAATCCTATTCCGTTCTAAGCAATGCCGCCGGAAAAGTTGCAGGTATGTGACGAACCCCTCAATACCTTAGTAACGAAAGCGGTTATTACGCTGATAAGTGGGCAGTTTTGGTGATTTAATCGCCCGTATAACCCACACCACCGCAACGGCCAGCAGCAGCCACGGCAGAAGTTTGATCGTCAGGGCAAATAATCCGCCAATAAACATGACCACTGTCGCCACCACAAGCGCTGCCAGAATGCCGAGCAGCGACACGCCGGTGGCTAACAGCATGACAAAAAAGCCAATCACAAAAAGCAGTTCCAGCATGGTTCTCTCCCACGAGTTCCCGAATGATGTCGCAATCATTACAAGATCCATGCCAACCCTAACATGTTGTTATAAAAGTAAAACGCCCCGCAAGGCTGTGCGGGGCGGGGTGAATTTGACGAATTTTTAGCGAGATTTATCGTTTATCTGCAACCAGGCGTAGCGCCTGTTCCAGCACTTCGATATCCGCGCCAGCTTTATGCGCGTTCTCGCTCAGATAGCGACGCCACTGGCGTGCGCCCGGGATCCCCTGGAACAGGCCAAGCATATGACGCGTGATATGGCCAAGGTAAGTGCCGTTACTCAGCTCACGTTCAATGTACGGATACATGGCCCGCACCACGGCAACCGGGTCAGTGTCTGCG
Source organism: Enterobacter cloacae subsp. cloacae ATCC 13047 (assembly GCF_000025565.1). Classification (NCBI taxonomy): domain Bacteria; kingdom Pseudomonadati; phylum Pseudomonadota; class Gammaproteobacteria; order Enterobacterales; family Enterobacteriaceae; genus Enterobacter; species Enterobacter cloacae. The sequence continues at coordinate 317,026 of NC_014121.1, read as the reverse complement.
CCTTCAACGCCGAAGATCTCGCGATCGACCGTCGTCAGAATACCCGGATTCTGATATGCCTCGCGACCGACCATCACGCCATCCATATGCGCCAGATGTGTTTTGGCCTCGTCGAGCGACTTGATACCACCGTTGATCGACATGGTCAGGTGCGGGAAGTCCCGCTTCAGTTGATACACACGCGGGTAGTCCAGCGGCGGAATTTCGCGGTTCTCTTTCGGGCTAAGGCCAGAGAGCCAGGCTTTACGCGCATGGATGATAAACATCTCGCACTCGCCCTTTCCGGCAACCGTATTGATGAAATCACACAAGAATTCGTAGCTGTCCTGGTCATCAATACCGATACGGGTCTTCACCGTCACCGGAATGGAGACCACATCACGCATCGCCTTGATGCAGTCCGCTACCAGCTGTGCGTTCCCCATCAGACAGGCGCCGAACATGCCGTTTTGCACGCGATCGGACGGACAGCCAACGTTAAGGTTAATTTCGTCGTAGCCACGTTCTTCTGCCAGCTTCGCACAGTGCGCCAGCGCAGCCGGATCGCTGCCACCCAGCTGCAGGGCAACCGGATGCTCTTCTTCGCTGTACGCCAGATAGTCGCCCTTACCGTGAATAATTGCACCGGTGGTGACCATTTCGGTGTACAGCAGCGTATGGCGGGAGAGCTGGCGCAGGAAATAGCGGCAGTGTCTGTCCGTCCAGTCGAGCATGGGCGCAATGGAGAAACGGTGTGCGGGAAAGGCAGTCTGGTGTTCTGACGACATGGCGAAGTTTTAAGCATCTGGTGGAAAAGGGGCGCTACTATAGCATAAAGAAAAGCCGGAGGCGCAACGCCTCCGGTGCCCTTTAGAACGTCATACTCAACTGCGCCCCTGCGCCCCAGGTTTCATCTTCACCGTAGAGCCCCATCAGGTCGACGTGGACCGTGTTAAACGGTGCAAAACCAACACCACCGGTAAAGACGTTACTGTCATTCCCTTTCATATCGGCACGATAACCCGCCCGCACGGCCAGCCAGCTTAGCGGCGTCACTTCCGCACCCACGCCAACATACTGCGAGGTATCTTCGCTTTTAAAGCCTTTGGTTTCTGTCAGATCGCCATCGGCAGTCAGGGTCACCAGATCGTTGTGCCAGGCGGCACCGGCCGTCACCAGCGGACGGATTTGATAGGTGTCTTTATAGCTCACCACTTCCCCCGTGCGCCCGTTGCGGATGCGAATGTCCTTGGTGTCGATATCGCGCGACATCAGGTTTTGCCCGCTCACCCCGACCGTCCAGTTCTCGCCGAAATCGGCCGCGATACCGGCATCCACGTTAAAGCCGGTATCGTCTTTCCGGTAGCGGCTGTCGTTCCACTTGTTACTGTCGTAATCGTAAATTGAGGTGGTGTAGTTGTAGATCCAGGTTTTCTGCAGTTTTGGCGTGACACCAAGGGAAACCGGGACGCCACCCAGATCGAACTGACGGGCAATGGCAACACCATAATCGGAGACAATTGCCGCCCGGCCAGACGCCGTAGAGTTAAGGTTTTTCGTGATTTGATCGGTACCGTTTAGCGCCGCATCCAGTGCCACGCCCGCCGCCACCGCATCGCTGTTTTGGATACTGCGCAGGTAATCAATATCTTGCTGATCGATGGAAGAGCTGACGCGCCCGTGGGCATAGCCTTTCGCCATAAAGGCCACGGAGAGCACATCGTTAGGGATACTCACCGCAATCCCCGCGCCTGCCGTAGCGCGTGCGGTTTTGCCTTTGAGATAGTCCAGTTCATCGGCAAGATCTTTTGCCGCTCCCTGGAACTGATCGATTGAGCCCAGCGGGTTGGTAATCACTTCGATGGGGGTCAGGCTATCAACCACATCCTTATAGTGATTGATTTTATCGTTGATGGTATCAATCTCATCCTGAAGATTGTCTTCATCCGTCACCTGCACGCCGACGGACGGTAAAATAACCGTCACATCATCGTCCGGTTTCGCCTTTGCCAACAACGCAGGGTTGATTAACGCCCCGCTGCCATAGCTGCCCGAAGCGACGCCCGTGCCACCCATTGCGTCGCTACGTGATTCTGTCCAGGTATTGGCTGCTCCCGCCTGATTTGCCATAAACAGGGAGACAGCGATGCTAACCACCGAAAATTTAAAATGTTTTTTCACAGTATGCTCGTCTTATTGTCGTTAATAACATCACCCTGTTTGTTATCACCCAAACAGGAACGAACTATTGCTGTGAATAAGTACAAAAAGACCCGCTATTTCCTTAAGTAAAACTCCGGACAGGCCTGTTGTTATTTGTGACGGCCCTCAATATTTATAGAAGAGGAAATTATTTTTTCCCAGGTTTTCCATCGTGCGGCCCAAAGAACTGAGGGGGATGATCAACCCAGCGATCTTCACGCGTGGCGGCATACTCCGGATTAAGCGGATAGTAGATTCGGTTGTGCTTCTTGTTAGCCTCGCCAACAACCAGTAATCGCACCTCTTCTTCGGTGTTATTAATAAAGGTATGGCAGACGCCGGTGCCAGCAGGAAACCCTACGCTGTCGCCGGGTTCAAGCTTCCACAAATAGCCGTTAATCCAGGCTTCCGGATACCCTTCCAGCACATAGATGAACTCTTCTTCGTCGCTTTCCGCGTGGGGATAGGAGGTTCGACGCCCGGGCGGCAAACGCTCGTGGTGAATACCGATTCGCCTGAGCCCCAGGTGACGAGCCAGCGGTGCACCGATGGAGAAAAGCTCGTTGCTGTCGGGATAGGTTGAATTATCTGGCTCTTCCACGTCTCGCCAGTGCCGAATACAGTCAGGTTTTTTCATCATTAATTTCCCGGTTTGCGATGGGTCAGGTATAGCACAGCCTGGCGGATCTCGGCGTTTTTACCAGAACATGGTAAAGTGAGGGTTTTCCAGCCTATAACATCCGAGGTGCTAAATGGATAAGTCCACAAAAGAGCTGTTAGCGCAGGCAGAGAAGCTGTGCGCGCAACGCAATGTGCGCCTGACTCCGCAGCGCCTTGAAGTCTTGCGTCTGATGACCCTGCAGCAGGGCGCCATCAGCGCATACGACCTGCTCGACCTGCTGCGCGAAAGCGAGCCACAGGCTAAACCGCCTACGGTCTATCGTGCGCTAGATTTTCTGCTGGAACAAGGGTTTGTACATAAGGTCGAATCCACAAACAGTTATGTGTTGTGTCATCTTTTTGACCAGCCAACCCATACGTCGGCCATGTTTATCTGCGACCGTTGTGGCGTGGTGAAAGAAGAAGGGGCGGAAGGCGTAGAAGATATTATGCATACGCTGGCGGCCAGAATGGGCTTTGCCTTGCGCCATAACGTCATTGAAGCACACGGATTATGCTCTGCGTGTGTAGAAGTGGAGGCCTGCCGGCATCAGGACGCGTGCCACCATGACCACTCTATCCTCGTAAAGAAAAAGCCGCGTTAACAGCCAAAACAAAGGCGGCCCATGGCCGCCCTCAGGGAGTACTTCCTTGTACTGTCGGGTATCACACGGTTACCAACGGTAGTCGTTGCGTTTTTCCCAGTCGCCGACCTCTTTTTCCGCCTGGTCTTTCTCGTAACCGTAGCGTTCCTGAATTTTACCGACAAGCTGATCGCGTTTACCTTCGATGACCGTCATATCGTCATCCGTCAGCTTACCCCACTGTTCTTTCGCTTTACCTTTGAACTGCTTCCAGTTGCCGCCGATTTCGTCTTTATTCATCATCGTGTCCTCTTAGTTAAGCGTCGGGTCGTAACGTCCGTTACGTTCTTTTCTGCTGGACGTGATAATAATTGTAGTTAAGGATTCGGCAGTTGATTTCATATTCGGAATCTTTAACCGTCACGATATATCGTTGCGGGAAGGAAGCCAGGTATTGTTTTGCCAGTGCCGGTGCCAGATAAAGCCCAGTGACAGGCCCCGCAACGCGAGAAAGACCGCCAGGGAGAGCCATAAACCATGGTTACCCAGCCAGGGGAGCGTGAGCAGCGTCAGGGCAAAACCAGCCGCCGCCACCGCCATGCTGTTACGCATCTCCGCTCCTCGCGTCGCGCCAATAAACATACCGTCCAGCAGATAGCACCAGACCCCCACCACCGGCAAAATGACCTGCCAGATGAGGTAATGGCTTGCCAGCTCGCGCAGTGCAGGAAGGGAGGTGAGTAACGCAATAATCTGTTCGCCAAAACAGGCGTAAATCAGCGCGAACGTCAGCGCCACCAGCCCCGACTGCCGACAGGCCGCCCGCCAGACATCCCGCAGCTGACCACTTTCACGTGCGCCGTATGCCTGGCCGGAATGCGCTTCCACAGCATAGGCAAAGCCATCCAGTGCATAGGCGGTAAAGGTCAGCAGCGTCATCAGAACGGCATTCACCGCGACGATATCTGGCCCAAGCCGGGCGCCAAAGACCGTCAGTGCGCCGAAACAGAGCTGCAGCAGCAATGAGCGCAGCATAATGTCGCGATTAAGCGCCAGCAGGGTGCGGATATTGCCTCGCCATGCACTCTTGAGCAGAGCAAGGGAAATCCCCCGCATGACAAGCACCCGCCAGACCATCCACAGACCAAGGATAAACGTCCCGTATTCGGCAATCGCCGTCGCCAGTGCCGCACCCTGTACGTTCATGTGCAGGCCCATCACCAGCCAGAGATCGAGCACGATGTTGAGGAGGTTGCCTACCACCAACAGGATTACGGGCGCGCGGGCATACTGCACGCCGAGTAACCACCCCAGCAGAACCAGATTGGCCAGCGACGCGGGCGCGCTGAGCCAGCGAATTTCAAGGAAGCGTCGTGCCTGCTCCAGTACCGCCTCGCTGCCGCCAACGACATGCAGCGCCAGATCAATCAGTGGGGTACGTAATATAGCGATTAACGCGCCTGCCCCAAGCGCCAGAATTAACGGCTGAACCAGCGCGCGCGCCAGACGCAAAGGATCTTTAGCACCGTACGCCTGCGCCGTAAGCCCGGTGGTACTCATGCGCAAAAAGAGCAGGAGCATAAAAAGGAAGCTGGTCGCCGTCGCGCCAATCGCCACACCGCCCAGATAGATGGGTGAATCAAGGTGACCAATAACTGCCGTATCCACCAGCCCCAGCAGAGGAACGGTGATATTGGAAAAAATCATCGGCAGTGCAAGACGCCACAATGCCTTATCGGATGCCGTAAGCAGTGACATGAAAAAATACCGGGAGTGGATAAAGAATCAGGCCACGGCAGATCCGTAGCCTGTCAGGATGAGATTACAGCCATTCTCCGTTGCGAATGACCCCTACCGCCAGCCCCTCGATAGAGAAGTTTTGTTCGCGGAGGTCTACCACAATCGGGGAAAACTCGTTGTTTTCCGGCAGCAGCTGAACCGTATTACCTTGCTTTTTCAGGCGTTTAACGGTGACTTCATCATCGATGCGTGCCACCACAACCTGGCCGTTACGCACGTCTTGCGTTTTATGCACCGCAAGCAGATCGCCGTCAAGAATACCGATGTCTTTCATGGACATACCGCTTACACGCAGCAGGAAATCCGCGCTCGGCTTGAACATGCCGGGATCAACCTGGTAGTGGCCTTCAATATGCTGTTGCGCCAGCAGAGGTTCACCTGCCGCGACGCGCCCCACCAGCGGAATGCCCGTCTCTTCTTCCACCAGCAGGCGGATACCGCGTGAAGCACCCGATACAATCTCAATTACGCCTTTACGCGCCAGCGCTTTCAGGTGTTCCTCGGCAGCGTTCGGAGAACGGAAGCCCAGACGCTGCGCGATTTCCGCACGCGTGGGTGGCATACCCGTCTGGCCGATATGATCCCGAATGAGATCAAACACCTCTTGCTGCCTGGTCGTTAACGCTTTCATTCCGCCCCCTGGGTGTATATACAGTTATGCTGTGAGTATATACAGTCAAAGGCGATTTTGGAACCAAAAACTGCACAAAAAACCAGGGACTTAATTATTCCTCGAGGCTCATCGGAAATGTGACCAAAGCAGCGTGACCCAGGTGATGACCGCAGTGATAATCGCCAGCAACACGGCAGCAGAGCCCATGTCTTTTGCCCGGCCAGAAAGTTCGTGGAAATCAGAGCCAATACGGTCCACAACGGCCTCAATAGCGCTATTAAGAATTTCCACTATCATCACCAACAGCACGGAGCCGATCAGAAGCACGCGGGTAATGGCATCAACATCAAGGAAACAGGCGATAATCACCGCGACAATCGCGGCGACACCCTCCTGGCGAAACGCGGCTTCGTTGACCCAAGCGGCGCGAAAACCTTTCCAGGAATAGCCAGCAGCTTTAATGATACGGGTTAACCCAGTGGTATTATTGGCCATTAAAAGAACCTTTTATTTGAAATAGCGTCAATAACAGGAGGCGCAACGTGTTGCGCTGTAGCCTGAAGTATGACGGGTAACAACAGTAATTTCGCGCGCTTTCTGTTATCCTTGCGCCGCAATTGCATTATTAACCAGAGGCTTTACATCGTTTATGTCTGGCTGGCCACGAATTTACTACAAATTACTTAATTTACCATTAAGCGTCCTGGTAAAAAGTAAGTCTATCCCAGCAGAACCCGCGCTGGAATTGGGGCTCGATACGTCGCGCCCTATTATGTATGTTTTGCCTTATAACTCGAAGGCAGACTTGCTGACGCTTCGCGCCCAGTGTCTGGCGCATGATTTACCTGACCCGCTTGAACCGTTAGAAGTCGACGGTACGCTGTTGCCGCGATACGTGTTCATTCACGGTGGGCCACGCGTGTTTACCTATTACACGCCAAAAGAAGAGTCCATTAAGCTGTTCCACGACTATCTCGACCTGCATCGCAGCAATCCCGATCTGGATGTGCAGATGGTGCCGGTGTCGGTGATGTTTGGTCGTCGTCCGGGCCGCGAAAAGGGGGAAGAGAACCCACCGTTACGCATGCTTAATGGCATCCAGAAATTCTTCGCCGTCTCCTGGCTGGGGCGCGACAGCTTTGTGCGCTTCTCCCCTTCCGTCTCGCTGCGCCGGATGGCCGACGAGCACGGCACCGATAAGATCATCGCGCAAAAACTGGCGCGCGTGGCGCGCATGCATTTCGCTCGTCAGCGTCTGGCCGCCGTTGGCCCTCGCCTTCCGGCGCGTCAGGATCTCTTCAACAAGCTGCTGGCTTCCAAAGCGATCGCCCGTGCTGTTGAAGACGAAGCGCGCAGTAAAAAGATTTCTCATGAAAAAGCACAGCAGAACGCCATTGCGCTGATGGAAGAGATTGCCGCGAACTTCTCCTATGAGATGATCCGTCTTTCTGACCGCATCCTGGGCTTTACATGGAACCGCCTCTATCAGGGCATTAACGTCCATAACGCCGAGCGCGTTCGCCAACTGGCGCATGACGGGCATGAAATTGTTTATGTGCCCTGCCACCGCAGCCACATGGACTACCTGCTCCTCTCGTATGTGCTCTATCACCAGGGGCTGGTGCCACCGCACATCGCAGCCGGTATCAACCTGAACTTCTGGCCAGCAGGCCCGATTTTCCGCCGCCTGGGGGCGTTCTTCATTCGTCGTACCTTTAAGGGCAACAAGCTCTACTCCACCGTATTCCGTGAATATCTGGGCGAGCTGTTCAGCCGCGGTTATTCCGTTGAGTACTTCGTGGAGGGGGGACGTTCACGAACCGGCCGTCTGCTGGATCCGAAAACCGGCACGCTGTCGATGACCATCCAGGCGATGCTGCGCGGCGGCACTCGTCCCATCACGCTGGTGCCCATTTACATTGGCTATGAGCACGTCATGGAAGTGGGGACTTACGCCAAAGAGCTGCGCGGGGCGACTAAAGAGAAAGAGAGCCTGCCGCAGATGCTGCGCGGGCTGAGCAAGTTACGCAATCTTGGTCAGGGCTACGTAAACTTCGGCGAGCCGATGCCGTTGATGACGTATCTGAACAACCATGTTCCCGATTGGCGCGAGTCTATCGATCCTATCGAAGCGGTGCGTCCAGCCTGGCTGACGCCTACGGTTAACGGTATCGCGGCTGAGCTGATGGTGCGTATTAACAATGCCGGTGCCGCAAACGCCATGAACCTCTGCTGTACGGCGCTGCTGGCGTCACGTCAACGCTCCCTGACCCGTGAACAGCTTACGGAGCAGTTGGATTGCTATCTTGACCTGATGCGCAACGTTCCCTACTCGGTGGATTCAACGACGCCTGCCAGCACGGCGAGCGAGCTGATCGACCATGCGCTGCAGATGAACAAGTTTGAAGTCGAGAAAGATACGATTGGCGACATCATCATTCTCCCGCGCGAGCAGGCGGTGCTGATGACCTACTATCGTAACAATATCGCGCATATGCTGATGCTGCCGTCGCTGATGGCGGCGATCATTACCCAGCATCGCCGTATTTCTCGTCAGGAGCTGCTGCGCCATGTAGAGACGCTCTATCCGATGCTGAAAGCAGAGCTGTTCCTGCGCTGGAGCAAGGATGAGCTGGCGATAGAGCTGGATAAAATGACCGAGGAGCTGCGTCGTCAGGGGCTGATTACCGTTGTTAACGACGAGCTGCATATCAATCCGTCACGCTCCCGTACGCTGCAACTGCTGGCGGCGGGTGCGCGAGAAACGCTGCAGCGCTACGCTATCACCTTCTGGCTGCTGAGCGCGAACCCATCCATTAACCGCGGTACGCTGGAGAAAGAGAGCCGGACGCTGGCACAGCGCCTTTCCGTTCTGCACGGCATCAACGCCCCGGAATTCTTCGACAAAGCGGTCTTCAGTTCACTGGTACTGACGTTGCGTGATGAAGGGTTCATTAGCGACACGGGCGATGCCGAGCCGGAAGAGACGCTGAAGGTGTATCAGATGCTGGCAGAGCTGATTACCTCCGACGTGCGTTTGACGATTGAGAGTGCGACGCAGGGCGAGTGATGTGAAAAAGCCGGGTGGCGGCTTCGCCTTACCCGGCTCACAATCTGACGCTTCATATCATGCAGGCCCGGTAAGCTTCAGCGTCACCGGGCTTTTTTTCAGCCAAAATAGCTCATCGCCAGCCCCAGGAACAGCACCAGGCCCACGTAGTTATTATTCATAAACGCTTTAAAACAGGCGTCACGCTCACGCTTTGCGATCAGCTTTTGCTGATAAGCAAACAGCAGCCCCGCCACCAGCACTGACCAGTAAAACTCCCAGTTGAGCCCGTTCAGGCGACCAATCGCCACCATCAGCGCCAGCACCGCGACCTGCAGGATACCGATAATCAGCTTGTCGTGACGACCAAACAGAATGGCGGTCGATTTAATGCCAATTTTCAGATCGTCATCGCGGTCAACCATCGCATATTGCGTGTCATAAGCCACGGCCCAAAGAATGTTCGCCAGGAACATCAGCCAGCAGCTCAGCGGTACCGACTCGCTGACCGCCGCAAACGCCATTGGGATCGACCAGCCAAACGCCGCGCCGAGCACCACCTGCGGCAGATGGGTATAGCGTTTCATAAACGGGTAGACCCATGCCAGCGCGAGGGCCGCAACGGAAAGCAGGATGGTCATGGTGTTGAGGGTTAACACCAGCAGGAAGGAGAGCAGCACCAGCACGATAAACAGCACGCGGGCCTCTTTCTCTGTGACCTGCCCGCTGGGTAACGGACGATTGGCTGTCCGTTTCACATGTCCGTCGAATTTACGATCGGCGTAGTCATTGACCACACAGCCCGCCGCACGCATCAGCCAGACACCGGCCACAAACACGCCCAGGATCCACAGCGGTGGAACGCCCGGCGTCGCCACCCATAGCGCCCATAATGTCGGCCACAACAGCAGTAGCGCGCCGATGGGTTTATCGGTACGCATTAAGCGGTGATAGGCCAGCAGCTTGTTCTGCGTCAGGCTCCACTCCATTTTTTTCTTCCTCTCAGTACAACGGCGATGCCGGTAAAAAAAGCTCCGTCAGTATTAACGGTTTACCGCTCAGGCGAAGACGGGAACGACGTCCCCACAGTTCGGCATCGCGTCCAATTTCAATAAAATCCCGGGTAAGTTCAGACGAGGTGAAAAGGTACCGCCCGAGCGGGGTGTTTCCCAGCCGTTGCAGTGCCAGCTCAGGCCCGGAAAGGGTGGATTCAGGCACCACGGTTCGTCCGGCGAGCCACGGCTCACCATCCGCGCAGAGCAGAATTTCACGCAACCAGTAGCGTTCTTCTTTTGGTAACAGCGGCAGCTCACTGGCAATGTCAGCGGAGGTGACAAACCCTTCCTGAATCATCGTCACCGTAACCGTCTTGCCCTGTTGCTCAAAACGTTTAGTCATGGAATCTTCCAGCAGCAACCAGTCAAGCTGCTGCGGGTCAAGCGCAGGTATTTGGTCGAAATAGCGCAGCGAACGCAGTTGCGTTAGCGCAGGGTGTGACATGCCGGACTCTCCGATACATAACGTAATGGCATTGTATCGCAGAAAAGCGCATTGAGGGCGGTCAAACGTTATTTAGCGATCACTATCGCAACAATGGTGCAACAGCGCGAGCGGCACGAAAAAAAGTGCGCCCACTCAGGCGCACTAAACTACTAACAAATCAGCACTGTGGGGAAACGGTTACCCCTTGCCTTTTACACTGCTGATAAAGGTGGAACGGGCAGTGGTTGAACCTAAACGTTCGGCTTCATCAAGCAGTTTCAGCGCTTTATCGACATCGCCGCGCTTCACCGCCTGCTTAATGGCGTTGTTGAAGTATTCTTCGGTGTCGTTCAGTACCGGCTCAGCTTTCTTCGCCGGAGCTGGGGCTGCGGTCGCGGCTGCCGTAGCCGCTGGCGCGGTATAAACAGGTGCAGCGGTATTCCCAACGGTGACAGGCCCGGTACCGGAGGAGCCAAATAGTGGGCCAACGAGTACGCTGGAAGCGCTGTTGGTGGAAACTTTCAGTTTGACCAGGCCATCAGTGGTATGGCGGGCAAGCGGATCCGGAATATCCGGGACAGAGTTACCGGTGCCTTTGGCATAAGCTTTCGCCGGGTCAACCAGCTTTGTTGTCTGCTGCAAATCTTTCTCTGTTGTGAATACAAGCACGTAAATCTTTTGCTGACCCAGAGCAGGCGTCAGGCGCATAACGCCTTCCAGGCGGTCCGCACTCATCACGCCCGGTTCCTGATAGCTAAAATAGTCGCTCGGGAAGAACGCCGATGGCGTCATGTTTTGATCGAGGATCAAGACGTTTGGCGCAAACACACTGGTCTGTTTGTTCACTTCGCTGGTCAGCGTCAGGGTCAATTCACCAATGTTTGCCGGTACGCTATAAGCCGCAACGGGGCCAGAAATTCCCGGCACGTTCAGTTGTTGGCCCCCCATAGAGAGCTGAGTCGACTGCGTTTTGGATTGATCAACCGGCGTCCATGTCAGTTGCTGGAGTGCCGCTGCCGGGATAGCGGGCGCAGCACTGGTATTTTGTGGCACGAAATTCACGTCTGCAAAGGAGACGGCCGGAACACAGGCTAACAGCCCCGCAGAGAGGCACAGCGCGACGAGACTTTTCTTCATTTTCATTGTTATTACCTCTGATAGCGTGAGCACTGCGGTGGCCAGGCAATAGCGCGCAGCACCCTAAGGAGAGAGGGGCTTGCGCCCCTCTTTTCAGGTCATTACGTCAGGTCTAACGAATTACCACCAGATTTCCATCTGGGCGCCGAAGGTCCACTCATCGTTGTCGCCACGGCTGAAGGTTTTCGCAGAGGTGTCACTGTAAGCCACACCGGAGGTGTAGCCAGTGTCGCTGTTGTTTGCGTAACCCCATTTCTCATCCCACTTCGCGTAGGTTGCGAAGACACGGATAGCCGGACGGGACCAGATGCTGTCGCCTGCCTGCCATTGCTGTGCCAGGGTGATTTTGTACTGGCTGTTCTTCTCGTCAGTTCTCTGAGATTTGACGTTGTCGTAGCCCACTTCAAGCAGGGTGCTCATGATTGGCGTCCATTTGAACATCGGACGAACACCCACAGTCCACCACTCGGTACCGTTGTTGTTGTCACGATCGATGTTCTGGTACATACCGACGTACATCAGGTCCCAACGGTCTGCCAGGGTGATTGCACCGTGGTCCAGCACACGCCACATGGAGCCATCGTTATCAACACTACCGCCCTGTGGAATACCTTTGCCGTTAGAGGTCATGGAATCCGTACCGTACTGCAGTACGAACTTGTTGAAGCCCTTCATCATGCTCTGGGTGTGTTCAGCAGTGAACAACCAGCCATCTTTAGAAGCGCCAGGCTGCAGGTAGTAGTCATCAGGAATGTTGGTGTGACCATAGTCAACGCCCAGCTCCAGCGTACCGCCCGGGTTGGTTTCCAGACCGGCTAAACGCACGTCGAAGACGTCGTTAGGTACAACGTTGTCATAAACACGGTCGCCGTTGGCATCACGATCGGCGAAGGTTGCAGAACCGCCTGATTCAGAAGAGCGGGTAGCTGCCAGAGAGAGTTTACCAAAGCCCAGATCGATGTTTTCAATACCGGCACCAGGACCTGAGATATCCCAGTAGTAGAAGTCGATCATGTGGACGTCATGACGCTGATAGAAGCGCTTACCGGCCCAGATGGTGGAGCCTGGCAGCCACTCAATCAGGTTTTTACCCTGCACGTTAGCTTCACGGAAGGCCGGGCTGGTGGATTCCCAGTCGTTCTGCTGAGAAACGGAATACGCTACGTTAGTGTCGAAATAGAAGCTCTTGTCGCCCTCTTTCCACACTTCCTGGCCCAGTTTCAGCTCAGCGTACGTCTCACATTCGTTACCGAGACGGTATTTACTTTGAGCACCGGTTGCCTGGAAACATTGTTGTTCACCGCCACTCCCGGTCCAGCCAATGCCGGAACGAGCATAACCTTTAAAGTCTACAGCGCCTGCCTGGGCAGACATAATGCCTGCCGCAATGGCGAGTGCCAGAGGGACTTTGCGCAGAGTAATCATCATTCTATCTCCTGAGATCATTGCTTTTCTTTGAACACTTGACCTGTCGGTTTCGTGTCTTCTTTTGGGATTGCTTAAACGCCTGGCTCTTTGTGCAGCCGACGACATGCAGTGCCATCCTCGCGGAACAGATGGCAACGCTCTGGCGGCAAACCGATAGCGAATGTGGCACCCTCTTCTACCAACACCACGTCATTCTGGCGGTAGACCAGGTTCTGACGGATGGCGGGGATCTGGATATGAATCTGTGTTTCGTGACCAAGTTGTTCGACGACCTGAACTTCACCTTCCAGCGTCACATCGGCGATGTGGCTCGGCAGTAAATGCTCAGGACGAATACCGAGGGACATGTTGGCCCCCACCTGTACGTTGGCGCTGTCGACCGGCAGCCAGACTTGCTGACGGTTTGGCAACTCCACCTGTACCTGTTCAATGGCTGTCGCCGTGACTTTGACGGGCAGGAAGTTCATCTTTGGCGAGCCAATAAAGCCCGCAACAAAGCGGTCTGCCGGATAGTGATACAGCTCCAGCGGTTTACCCACCTGTGCCACGCGGCCTGCGTCCAGCACCACAATTTTGTCGGCCAGCGTCATCGCTTCGACCTGATCGTGGGTGACGTAAATCATCGTGCGGCCAAGACGTTTATGCAGACGGGAGATTTCGATACGCATCTGGACGCGCAGCGCGGCATCCAGGTTAGAAAGCGGTTCATCCAGCAGGAAGACGCGTGGTTCGGCCACCAGCGTACGGCCAATCGCGACGCGCTGACGCTGACCACCGGAAAGCGCCTTCGGTTTACGCTCCAGCAGGTGTGCCAGCTGTAACACTTCCGCCACCTGCGTGACGCGCTGGTTAATCACCTCTTTTTTCGCCCCCGCCAGCTTCAGGCCAAAGGACATGTTCTCGGCGACGGAGAGATGGGGATAAAGTGCATAAGACTGGAACACCATGCCAACGCCACGTTCGGCAGGCGGAATGTCGTTCATTCGGGTATCACCAATCAGCAAATCACCGCTGGTGATGGTTTCAAGACCGGCAATCATACGCAGCAGAGTTGATTTACCGCAGCCAGATGGGCCAACAAACACCACGAATTCACCTTCGTGGATGTCGAGATTGATGTCTTTTGACACCACTACGTCGCCCCAGGCTTTCGTTACATTACGCAGCTGTACGCTCGCCATGCCCTTCTCCCTTCGTTACAACCTGTCACCGACAGAAACATTCAAGATAAGTTCACTATGGGGTATCCATTACTTTCGCGAATCCTCCACCCCCCGGCTTTTTTATGGGGGAGGAGGCGGGAGGATGAGAGAGCAGGCTCTGCGACCGCAGCTGGCGGGCTGAGGCAAAATTCGTGAAGCCACCTGCAAAATTCAGCGTGTTTTTATGTGCGCCAGCACTCATAACTTAAATTTATGCAACACAGATCACACAAACCGGGGGTGGGGCGTAGGGGTTGGGAGGATGGAAAGAGGATGTCAAATAAGGAGACTGAGTGACGTTGAACCACCTTATGTATCCACGAGCACATCACCAAAAAAGGATGGCAGATATGAAGATCAAGACTGGCGCACGCGTTTTCGCATTGTCCGCCCTTGCAGCAATGATGATTTCCGCACCGGCTCTCGCCAAAATTGAAGAAGGTAAGCTGGTTATCTGGATTAACGGCGACAAAGGCTATAACGGCCTGGCCGAAGTGGGTAAAAAATTCGAAAAAGACACCGGTATCAAAGTCACCGTAGAACACCCGGACAAGCTGGAAGAGAAATTCCCGCAGGTTGCGGCAACCGGTGACGGCCCGGACATCATCTTCTGGGCGCATGACCGTTTCGGGGGTTATGCACAATCCGGCCTGCTGGCGGAAGTCACGCCTGATAAAGCCTTCCAGGACAAACTGTTCCCGTTCACCTGGGACGCCGTTCGCTATAACGGCAAGCTGATCGCTTATCCCATTGCAGTGGAAGCCCTGTCTCTGATTTACAACAAAGACCTGGTGCCTAACCCGCCGAAAACCTGGGAAGAGATCCCGAAACTGGATAAAGAGCTGAAAGCGAAAGGTAAGAGCGCGCTGATGTTCAACCTGCAGGAGCCGTACTTCACCTGGCCGCTGATTGCTGCCGATGGCGGTTACGCGTTTAAGTTTGAAAACGGCAAATATGACGTCAAAGACGTGGGCGTGGACAACGCGGGTGCGAAAGCGGGTCTGACCTTCCTGGTCGATCTGATCAAGAACAAACACATTAACGCGGATACCGATTACTCCATCGCGGAAGCGGCGTTCAACAAAGGCGAAACCGCGATGACCATCAACGGTCCGTGGGCCTGGACCAACATCGACAAGAGCAAAATCAACTATGGCGTGACGCTGCTGCCAACCTTCAACGGCAAGCCGTCTAAACCGTTTGTTGGCGTGCTGAGCGCAGGTATCAACGCCGCCAGCCCGAACAAAGAGCTGGCGAAAGAGTTCCTCGAAAACTACCTGCTGACCGATCAGGGTCTGGATGAAGTGAACAAGGACAAACCGCTGGGTGCCGTTGCGCTGAAATCCTTCCAGGATCAGCTGGCAAAAGACCCACGCATCGCGGCAACCATGGATAACGCCCAGAAAGGCGAAATCATGCCGAACATCCCACAGATGGCCGCGTTCTGGTATGCCACCCGTACTGCGGTGATTAACGCCGCAAGCGGTCGTCAGACTGTCGATGCCGCGCTGAAAGATGCGCAGGGTCGTATTACTAAGTAATGCCGTAGTCCCCTCTCCCTCTGGGAGAGGGTTAGGGTGAGGGTTGTCGCTATCCGCACGCCCTCACCCCGGCCCTCTCCCCCAGGAGAGGGAGAAAAGATCAAACGTTGTAGAGGAAGAACCCCATGGATGTCATTAAAAAGAAACATTGGTGGCAAAGCGACGTGCTGAAGTGGTCAGCGATCGGTCTGCTCTGTCTGCTGGTGGGTTACCTTGTTGTTTTAATGTACGTACAAGGGGAATATCTGTTCGCCATCATGACGCTGATTTTAAGCTCTGCTGGCCTGTATATTTTCGCCAACCGTAAGGCGTATGCCTGGCGTTATGTCTATCCGGGCGTGGCCGGGATGGGGCTGTTTGTCCTGTTCCCGCTGATCTGTACTATCGCTATCGCATTCACTAACTACAGCAGCACCAACCAGCTCGCACAAGAGCGCGCCACTCAGGTGCTTCTGGACAGTTCTTATCAGGCAGGCAAGACCTTCAACTTTGGTTTGTATCCTGCGGGTGACGAATGGAAATTAGCACTGACTGACGGCGAGAGCGGCAAAACCTATATTTCCGACGCTTTCAAATTTGGTGGCGAGCAGAAGCTGGCCTTAAAAGAGGCCCCTGCCCTGCCGGAAGGCGAACGCGCTAACCTGCGTATCATTACCCAGAACCGTCAGGCGCTGACTCAGCTCACCGCCGTATTGCCAGACGAAAGCAAAGTGACCATGAGCTCGCTGCGCCAGTTTTCCGGTACGCAGCCACTCTATACCCTTGCGGATGACGGCACGCTGACGAATAACCAGAGCGGCGTGAAGTACCGTCCGAACAACGATATTGGTTTCTATCAGTCTGTAAACGCCGACGGCAGCTGGGGCGATGACAAACTCAGCCCGGGCTATACCGTGACTATCGGCTGGGACAACTTTACCCGCGTGTTTACCGACGAAGGGATCCAGAAGCCGTTCTTTGCTATCTTCGTCTGGACGGTGGTCTTCTCCGTATTGACGGTACTCCTGACCGTTGCCGTGGGTATGGTGCTGGCCTGCCTCGTGCAGTGGGAAGCCCTGAAAGGCAAAGCGATCTACCGCGTGCTGCTGATCCTGCCGTATGCCGTACCGTCGTTTATCTCAATTCTGATTTTCAAAGGGCTGTTTAACCAGAGCTTCGGTGAAATCAACATGATGCTGAGCGCGCTGTTCGGCATCAAACCGGCCTGGTTCAGCGACCCGACCACCGCCCGTTCGATGATTATCATCGTCAACACCTGGCTGGGTTATCCGTACATGATGATCCTGTGCATGGGCCTGCTGAAAGCTATCCCGGACGACCTGTATGAAGCCTCGGCAATGGATGGCGCGGGTCCGTTCCAGAACTTCTTTAAGATTACGCTGCCGCTGCTCATCAAACCGCTGACTCCGCTGATGATTGCCAGCTTTGCCTTCAACTTTAACAACTTCGTGCTGATTCAGCTGTTGACCAACGGTGGCCCGGATCGTCTCGGTACCACCACGCCAGCCGGCTATACCGACCTGCTCGTGAGCTACACCTATCGCATCGCCTTTGAAGGCGGCGGCGGTCAGGACTTTGGTCTGGCGGCAGCGATTGCCACCCTGATCTTCCTGCTGGTTGGCGCGCTGGCGATAGTGAACCTGAAAGCCACACGTATGAAATTTGACTAAGGAGGGCATCGATCATGGCTATGGTACAACCCAAATCTCAGAAACTGCGCCTCCTGGCGACGCATTTAGGGCTGCTGATTTTTATTGCGGCGATCATGTTCCCGCTGCTGATGGTCATCGCCATCTCCCTGCGTTCGGGTAACTTCGCTACCGGCAGCCTGATCCCGGACGAAATCTCCTGGGAGCACTGGAAGCTTGCGCTGGGCTTCAGCGTGGAGCATGCCGATGGCCGCGTTACCCCGCCGCCGTTCCCGGTACTGCTGTGGCTGTGGAACTCGGTGAAAGTGGCGACCATCACCGCGATCGGCATTGTGACGCTCTCCACCACCTGTGCGTACGCCTTCGCCCGTATGAAGTTCCCGGGCAAGGCCTCACTGCTGAAAGGGATGCTGATTTTCCAGATGTTCCCGGCGGTACTGTCTCTGGTCGCGTTGTATGCCTTGTTTGACCGCCTGGGGCAGTATGTGCCGTTTATCGGCCTGAACACCCACGGCGGCGTGATCTTCGCCTATCTTGGCGGTATCGCCCTGCATGTGTGGACCATCAAAGGCTATTTCGAAACCATCGACGGCTCGCTGGAAGAAGCGGCGGCGCTGGATGGCGCGACACCATGGCAGGCGTTCCGTCTGGTTCTGCTGCCACTGTCGGTGCCTATCCTGGCGGTGGTGTTTATCCTGTCGTTTATCGCCGCCATCACCGAAGTGCCGGTCGCGTCTCTGTTACTGCGTGATGTGAATAGTTACACCCTGGCCGTGGGTATGCAGCAATACCTCAACCCGCAAAACTACCTGTGGGGCGACTTTGCCGCGGCGGCCGTACTCTCTGCCATCCCGATTACCGTGGTGTTCCTGCTGGCGCAGCGCTGGCTGGTCAACGGCCTGACGGCGGGCGGTGTGAAAGGTTAAGTTTCATCTGTTATGCCACTGCAACCCTCAACTTTAGACGTATTGTATTAACCCAACTTGTGACTGTTGTTAGGCGCTCTTCGGAGCGCCATTTTTTTATGGGTCAGACACGCACAAAGTCAGTCTCAAAGTTAAAGGTATGCCAGAGATGGCGGGCGCAGGAGTATTCAAACAGCTTGCCGTTATCGAGAAATGCCGTCTGCTCCACCTGAATAAGCGTGGTGGGTTCGGTCAGCTCCAGCCACACCCTTTCCTGCTCGCTGGCGTTTCGCCCGGTGACTTTCATATGTGCGCTATGGACGGTACACCCCAGTTCATGGGTAATGTACGCGTAAATGGAATGCTGAACATGGCTCAGAGCCAGACGAGGAAAGAGCGCGACAGGCATCCAGGTGTACTCCACGATGGAAGGGATCTCCGCTATGACGCGTACCCTGTGGATTTCATGCACCAGTTCACCCTCAGGGATTTGCAATTTTTGCGCGATATCGGCAGAGGCAGGCACGGCGGTATATAACTGCACGCGAGTGGTAAGGGTTTTCCCCTGAGTGGCGCAGCGCTGCGCGGTGCCTATCAGGTGTGAGTTGCTTGCAGCAGAAACCTGGCGCTTAACAAACGAGCCTAGCCCACGCTTGCGCAACACCAGTCCCTCGCGGACGAGCAAATCCAGCGCTTTGGTGATGGTTAGCTCGCTACATCCAAATTCAGCGGCGAGCCTTGCCCCTTCGGGCAATTTTTTGTCGGGAGCATAGATGCCCACCACAATGCGCCGCCGCACTTCATGGTAGATCTCCATATACTTAGGCATAACGCTCTCCGCAAACGGCCCCTTACAGGGCCGACTCAAATTAACGAGACAGGGATGCTGCCATACGCACCCAGGTGTGCCGTCGGCCACGGATAGCGAGGGATAAGGCATTCAGCGCTTCCGGGTCGGCCATGCCTGCCACCCCTGCGTCGCCAAAATTATGCATGTCGCTACCGCAACGTTTACTGGCCAGGCCAATGTCGCGCACCGTAGCACAATCCGCACCTTCCTGACTACTGCTCAGCGTGGTGATGGCAAGCCCTCCCAGCGACTGCACTGCCTGCGCAATGTGGCTGACGCGTCCTTCCGATGCCCCCCGGCATCCGCCTGGTGCCGAAAAGATAGCGCCATCTGCGCCTGCACTGATATAGCCAGCATACTCCTGGGGTTGCGCCAGCCCGGAATTATAAAATTTCGCGGCCAGAATCAGCTTATTGGTTTGCGCCCTGAGCGCTGCTATCGCCTGACACATACGCCCGGCCGTCACCCCGGGCTTGTCATAGCCGGTCAGGCAGTAAAAATCCGCATGCCGCACTGCCTCCAGATGCGCAGGCAGAAAAGCGCCGGGGCTGGAGAGATCGTCTGCGGGCAGGACTTCAAAATTAACGCCTGTTAAACGCCCCGTCAGGCATTTCACCTGGCTGACAGGATCGGCGCCAAAACGTTCTTCTCCGCCGTTTAATGCGGGCCGCTGAAAATGGATCCCCTTGAGCAGCAGAAGGTCGGCGCCAAACGCGCACAACAATTCCGCATTCGTCACCTCTGCAAACAGCGGGGGCGCCTGCACGGCAATTTCGGCCATAATGACGCGCCCTTCGCTGGCGCTGATGGCATCTCGTAAGCTATCGCCGGTAATGGGGCCACGAAAGTCGCTGGCCCGGCAATTCAGAAGCCGTTTCATCTTTACGCCTCCTCTTCGAGAGAAACGATGGCAGGCGTTGGCTGTTGAAATGCCTTTTGCAAAATGTCGAGATTGGTTAACGCTTCATGCTCGCTGACATAGTTGGCCTTGCCTGAGGAGAGTGTGTCGTAAAGCGCGTCATAAACGCGTCCGTAGTCGCCGGGTACCGCCGACAGTTCCTCCCGGACAGAACATCCTGCGTCATCGATATACTCCAGCACCGCGCATTCACTATCTTCACCAAACCCTGGGTGCCCAGGCATAATGCCCGCCTTCAGGCTGGTTTCCTGCTGGTCGATACCATAGCGAATAAACGATCCTCGCGTACCGTGTACCGTGAATCTCGGCGCGGGTATTTTCACCAGATGGCTGGTTTTCACGATCGCGGTCGTCTTCGGGTAATAGAGGTGAACGGTGAAGGCGTCGTCAGGGTTGAGCGGGTTTCTCTGGCGCTGAAGATGGTACCCGACCTGCTGCGGACGCCCCAGCAGGGCGATAATTTGATCGAGCGTATGCACGCCAAGGCCATAAAACGCGCCGTCGAAATAACTGCCGGGACAGGTTTCCGACGCCGGGCGAAAATAGTCAAAATGGCTTTCGATCTCGACAATTTCCCCCAGTTTACCGCTCTCAATCGCTTGTTTCATGGTCAAATAACAGCTATCAAAACGTCGGTTTTGAAACGGAGAGACGGTTAAGCCCTTTTCTCTCGCCAGAGCAAACAGCGTTTTCGCTTCTTCTGGGGTGGTTGTAAAAGGTTTCTCGACCAGCACGTTTTTGCCGTGTGCCAGACATAGCCGGGCATACTCAAAATGGCTATCAGGATGGGTGCAGATAACCACCAGCTGAAGCGTATTATCTTCCAGAATATCCTGCAGCCGGGAGGTAAAACAGATGTGTTGATAGTGCGGCTGCGCTTCAACCTCTGGCTTACGCGCAATATCATAAATACGCTTTACGTTGTATTTATCCTTGCGGCATAAAACATAAGGGAGATGATAGCGCGTGGCGCTTTTACCAAAGCCAATATAGGCGCAGTTAATCATACGGATTCCTTTTTAAAGTATGGCAGGGCGGCATGAATTACCTCCGGTCCATCAAGTTTGCTGAAGTGCTGAGGGTCAAGGGGGATCACCGGGCAGTGGTGATTGATATCCTGAAGAATGGTTTCCTGGAGATACGCGATTTGCGGACCCAGCAAAATAAGCTGGGCGTTTTTATATTCATCGACCAGTTTACCTGCATTCACGGCATACACATTGAGCGTACAATTCTGGCTTTCGCAATATTTTCGCATTTTGCTGGCCATCAAAGAGGTCGACATACCTTCATTGCAGGCCAGAATAATGGTTTTCCCATCCAACCGATGAATATCATTGTCCTCCTGCAGCGTTATTTCTGACTCAGAGGCGAGAGTATTAATTATCGTTTCATTGCTGCGTTTGATTAACGAACGCTCATAGGCGGTTAAAAAAGGTAAATAGATTACGACCCCAAGCGCTAATAGCAGGATCTGCAAAATGACATTACGAAAATCACCGCCGGATCCGAGCCAGCCAGAAATAAGCGGAGGCACTGACCAGGGAACGTAGGCAACAATTTTTGAGACCCACCCCCAGGCGGTTGCAAAGTACGCGATCGTAAAATTAATTTGCGGATAAAGGATAAAAGGGATCATCATTAACGGGTTGTAGAGTACCGGGAAACCAAAAATGACCGGCTCGTTAATATTAAAAATGCCTGGGGCAATCACCGTTCTGGAAAAGTTACGGTGGCTGGACATATGGCTTCGAACAAACACTGCCAGCAGCAGGGCCAGCGTGCTCCCGGTTCCTCCCATATGACCATACAGATCGCGAAATGGCAGAACGATAATATGGGGTGGGATCTGTCCGCTGGCAAAGGCGGACATGTTTTCCTGCATCGCTACCAGTAAGGGAGGTTCAAGAATGGGATTAATAATCCCACCCGGATGTATCCCCAACGAAAAGAGAAGATTTGTCAGGGTCGTTAACACCAGAAAACCGGATAAATTAGTCGTTAAATG
Organism: Enterobacter cloacae subsp. cloacae ATCC 13047; assembly: GCF_000025565.1. NCBI lineage: Bacteria > Pseudomonadati > Pseudomonadota > Gammaproteobacteria > Enterobacterales > Enterobacteriaceae > Enterobacter > Enterobacter cloacae. The sequence goes on along the minus strand of NC_014121.1, from coordinate 295,018 downwards.
TACCAGCGGCGCCTGGATGAGATGCTGAATCAGCGTCGGGATTTCAGTATGAAGGAAAAGATTAACGCTAAATGCAACCAGCGCGAAAATAGCGACGGTTAGCATAATTGAAAACATCGACTGGAAGGATTGCACCACCATGGAAGGCACATCATCTCCTAGCCGGATCTGTAATTTTTTATTTTTCGAAATCCATAAAAAAAGATTTGTTGATAACACCGCCGTCAGTATTGCCAGAAAGACACCGCCAGCATTGGTACTGCCATAGGAGACCATCCCGGTAAGCCGAGCCTGCTGACCATCGGCCAGGGTTTGCACGGTTTCAATGGGCATTAATGCATAAAACACCGCCAGCGCAACCATAGCGGGTATGACTGGCGTAGGGTGTTTTTTCTTACTGGCAATATGATACGCAATTAATATCACCAGCATCAGCGATAAAATATTCATTGTTCCGTTAAGAACGCGCTCGCCAATATTGCGTAGCTGTACCAGGGTGTCAGTGGATAACAGACCGCTCAATATGCCTTTCGGATCGAGAAAAACATAATTAAGCATAATGAAGAGTCCAGCCAGGACAAGGAACGGGACAGAAATAATAAAACTGTCCCGTAGACTTCGAAGATGGACTTCTGATGCCAGCTTTTGCGAGACGTCAGTTATCCGCTCCAGTATTGAAGAGTGGGCCATGCAGATCACCTGTCGAATAGATTAAGTATGTGGCAGTTAATTTCAGTACCGCGTATTCCTGAACTGCCACACATTTAAAACTATATAGTTTTAAATTAAATCTATATAGATCACATTTTGACCGCATCTCTTCCGCGTCAGAGCGCCTATTCGCGCTTCAGCCGCTTCGAATTACACAACCAGAGCGTGATCACCAGCAGCAGGATCGCCGCCGAGTAGATCAGCACATCAAGGGGAGATTTATGATCGACGATGATCAGCCGCACTATCGCGGTGATCCCAATGTAGACAAAATAGCGCAGCGGGAAGTGAAAGCCTGACTGGAAATACTTCACAATCAGGGCGATAAATTCAAAGTAGAGAAAGTAGACCACCAGGCCTTCCACCAGCGCATATTTGCTGGTTTGCTCGGGGGCGAACAGTACATCCGCCAGATGCACCGTCTCTTTACCCAAAAAGACGACCAGGATCAGGCCAAGGCTCAGCAGACCGAGGTTGAGCACGGTCTGGAGGATAGTTGAGATGAACTCAACGCGCGGGCGAGTCAGGGATGTCATACAGCACCTCATTCTCCAGGGCGAGGTTCCTGTATAACGCAAAAATGTGACGTGGATCTATATTTTTTAATTATGTTTTATGTACGGAGGTAACGAATGGAGCGCAGACCTACCGGGGTTCGCAACGTAACCTGTGGTGAAAATGTCACCCTGTATGAGCCCTGCAATCTCTATGACTGCGTGCTTGGCAACGGTGTGTTTATCGGCCCGTTTGTTGAAATTCAGGGCAATACGCGCATTGGCGACGAGAGCAAAATTCAGTCGCACACCTTCATTTGCGAATACGTCACCCTGGGCGAACGCTGTTTCATTGGCCATGGGGTGATGTTTGCCAACGATATGTTCCGCGACGGCAAACCCAATACTGACCGGAACAGCTGGGGACGCATTACTGTGGGAAATGATGTGTCGATAGGCAGCGGGGCGACCATCCTGGCGGTCTCCATCTGCGACGGGGTGGTGATTGGTGCGGGGAGCGTGGTGACCAAATCCATCACCGAGAAAGGCGTTTATGCGGGAAACCCGGCGAGGCTGCTGCGCCGCTTGTGAGTGGCCCGGTGGCGCAAGCGCTTACCGGGCCTACAACAGAAAAGGATGAGGGCTATCAGCGGAAGTTAATGTTCTTATCACTGGTCATGTCATACAGCTGGAACTTACGACCCAGCTGCTGGCCCCCGTCACGCGTCAGCGGCGTCCAGCCAATGGCCGCACGGCTGCGGGTTGGACCGGATGAGAACAGATCCAGCGGAATCGACACATACACCCCTTTGGTGAAGTCCCCTTCCCCGTATTCGTCCGGCGAGACGTTGGTGATGGTGGCGTAACCACCCACCACCACTCCGCTGTCGAAGTGTTTGGAGATATCCAGCGTGCCGCCCTTATCGCCCGCCAGGTACTGACCCACGCTGGCTTTCACCAGCACGTCCTGGGCGAACGACGGCGTCCAGTAGGCCGTCAGATGGCCGGTTTTCACGCTATAGTCGGTGAACTTCATCATGTCCTGCGCGCTGCGCCAGTCACGCTGTTTAACGTAGTTGGCATCAATACCAAACGCCCAGTTGCTGTCCACCGGACGATAAAGCACTTCCGCCCCCGCACCGCCATACATGGTTTCCAGATAACCGCCGTAGACCTGGCCGTAGAAGCCATTGCCGAAGTACTGGAAGTAGTTGGCCTGCAGGTTGTTTACGTAGGCATCGTTCTGCACGTACTCACGCACGCGGGTACGCACGCGCGGCAGCTTCGTGTCGTTCGGCGGGTTAGTGTAGTTGAACTTGTCGTAGTTGTTGGCAATGTTGCCAAACAGGCTGCCGGTGGTCAGCAGGTGGTCGGTCACCCACAGATCCGCCGTTGCCATCACGCCCAACTGGTACATGTAGAAGTTTTCCGGCCCGCCGACAGACTGGTTTAGCACCGGGTCGATGTGGAAATCGAAGCGCGATTTATCGATATACCAGCCCTGCTCGGTCGTCTCCGGCACGATTGGCTCAACGCGTTTTTGTACCAGCTCGGTTTCATGCCCCAGCGGCTCGCCCTCCAGATGGCGCTTCAGACTGGCCACGTCCGTTTCCGTCGTCACTTGCGGCAGATTCAGGCGGTTCTCCGTTACGCGGATCGTGCGGATCCCCTCCGGCAGATCGTTCATGATGATCCGGTTAGCACGTTCGATCCCTTCCCGCGAGTCGCGGTATTTCACCTGCTCACCGGTCACGTACAGCGTATCGCCTTTCACCTGGATTTTCGGATCCGCCAGACCGGCGTTGTACTTCAGCAGCGTCAGCTGGTTGGCCACCACGGAGTGCTGCAGAATGGCATCCTGCGGCTCCGGCTGGTACGCAGGCCGCGCGTTGTCGTTATAGTGCGGCCGCATGTCGTTAAAGTTAGTACGCAGCGTAAAGCCAAACATCACGGTGTTGCCGCGCTCGTAGCTGAGGTTAACGTCGGCCCAATCGGTGACGCGGTAAATGGCGCCGACGTTAAACTTGCTCTTTTGCTCAATCTTTCCGGCGAACTCTTGCGAGTAGTCGTTACCTTCATACTCCAGCTTCAGGCGCAGCGGCTGCCACGGCGTCTGATACTCCACGCCGCCAAACAGGGCAGCCGGGCCGTGGAACATCTGGTCACCGTTAATGGAACCCGCTTTCTGATAGCTGTTGTCGCGATAGCAGAATTTGTCGCTGTAGGTGCAGAACGGGTTTTTCACGTTGCCGCTGGTGCCGAGATAGCCCCAGCCAAGCCCCAGCGAGAAGTCAAATGGCCCCCAGGCCTTACTGGCGACAATGTACTCCGCGTCGAACAGGCCGGTACCGCCGATATCTTTGGCCCCCACGGATACCTGCGGCATCCAGTAGCTCTCTTCCCACAGGCGCAGTTTGAGATCGAAGGCTTTATCTTTGTAGGTCTGATCGCCCGAAAACGCGTCCACGCTGCTGTACTGTTTCGTTCGTACGTCGGTGTAGCGCAGCGTGGTTTCGAGCCATGGGAACAGCTGTACGGATGCAGAATAGTAGCGGTACTGGTCGTTATCACGATAGTTAAGGCTAATTTCCCCTTCTCGCGCCATACGCGCGGTAGGGGTTTGCAGTAAACCGACGCCACCGAAGTCTGACTGAGACGGGCCAATGGGTGCCGGATATGTTTCTGCATGACAGGCGGCACTCACACACAGTGCCAGCATGCTATAGAGATAGGTCTTTTTCATTATTCCGGTATCCGCTGTGTCAGGGAATGAAGGATATCGGCATTCAGCCCGTCATATGCCTTCGTCCAGAAATGGTCGGCAAAACCGACAAAAATGATGCTGCCTGGCATGGGTTCGACATGCCGCTTGTTCCAGTAGGCAACCGGCGCCTTTTGCGTGTTCCCGTCAGGATAAATCACCCAGGCGTAGCTGTTATCCGCACCACTCAGCAGGCTCTGCTCGTCGAGATAGCTCGCCACGTCGCGGCCGGGAGTAAACGGTTTTTTACCCGGGCTGCTGATAAGCCCCATCACCGTGATGGTGGAAGGCTGCGCCGGGAGCCAGAGCGTGTAATCTCCCTCCAGGGCCGGATTACCTTTTTCCGTCACGCGGACTTCATCCGGATCGAGATTGATGTTTTGTCTTCCGGTAACCTTCAGCGCCAGAAGCTGCTGACGAAGGCTGTTAATGGCTGCCGCATCGTCGCCGTCTTCCTGCTCTGCTAATCCCGTTAATCTGGCGAGCAGCGCCTTGTGCTTTTGTTCCGCCGCCACCGTTGCCTGCCGCTCGGCGATCACCGCACCTGTCCACCAGCTGTTTGCCAGCCTTGGCTGGCCGACGAGATCAATCAGGTTGCCGGCGTTCGTTAACGTTTTGGGCTGCGTGCTGTCCGGCGTGTAGACCTTCACCGTCCCGGCAGACCAGGCGAGCGGTGTGGCAAAGCTTGCGATCAGCGCAACGCGAATAAGTGTTTTCATGATTTCGCGGCCTTGATCAGTGTGGTTTTAACCGGGAAGAATCCGGCACCCAAATATTGCAGGGACTGACGGATCTGCCCTTCATCATCCACCCAGAAACGGTTATGCCAGGTTGCCCGATCGGTCGTGACCTCTTCATCCAGTACGCGAACCCGGGTTTCGTCGCTGCCTACCCTGACGCTGTCCGTACCGTCCCAGCGGAAGGTAGAGCGGGCGGTGGCGTAACGCACCTGCTTGTGTTCCGTCCAGCCCATTGTCCGCGTCCAGCTTGCCCCGTCGGTGATCTGGTTCGGTTTGCTGAGCGGATCGGCCGCAAGGTTGTTGACCTCAAGAAGGTTATCGCCACCGAGCAGGGTTTTCACAATACGGCTATGTTGCGTCACGATGGTGGCCTGATCCTGCGTCACCCATTTCTGCTGCCCGTTTTCATCGAAAGCGAGCACCACAAACAGTTGCGGACCATCGTTGAGCTGCATGTACTGGCTGGCATACGGCATGTTCTGAAGTTCATCATCGGTCAAATGCACACCCGGCGTACCGAATATGCTGTCCCACAGTGAGTTGCCCAGCCCTTTGGTGGTGGCCGAGCACGCCTGCAACAGCAGGCAAATCAGGATGATTGCAGGTCGCTTCACGACTCTTCTCCGAAGGGGCGAAATAACCACACCGAAGTGTGGTTATGATTAAAACACCCGGAATTACTGGGTGCTGGTCGTCGTAGTGGTCGTGGTTCCGGTATTGGAGCCATCACCGCCACCGGTTGCCGCCAGCGCGACACCCACGGCTGAACTTACGGTGCTGGTGCTGGCCGCGGTAGAACTCCCCGCAGACGCAGACGTCGCTGCCGACCCTGCTGCTTCCCCGACCTGGACCGGAGCTGCATAGACAGATGTCGCCGCAAGTGCAGATATGGCAAAAATGCCATACAGTACTTTCTTCATAACAATTTCCCTTCAATGAATGAATGGAGATTTGCCCGAAAAGAAATTCAGGCGGATTCGAGTATACACAACTAAAGCAGAGGGTTTGCCGTACGGATAAATAGAGGAAGGGTTTTCGGACTATTGGATAAATGTGAAGTATAAGAATAATTAACTAATAAATTATCCATTTAAAATCAAATAGATATAATTACATAAGGCGAAAGTAACTCTCCGTATAATCCTAAAATAAACCGCACTCATTAACGGGTTAAAAGGTATTTTCGGATAAAACTCATAACGGGAATTTGAGTTAAATAACAGACATCAGGAATTATCTGATAAAAAAATGCCGGCATATCGCCGGCACGTTTTTATGACGATTTAATTACGCGCGCCATGCTTTATAACGGTTAATCAAACCATTTGTCGAGCTGTCGTGGCTGCTGATCGCTTTGTCATCGCCCAGTTCAGGCAGAATACGGTTCGCCAGCTGTTTACCCAGCTCAACGCCCCACTGATCGAAGGTGAAGATGTTCAGGATTGCGCCCTGCGTGAAGATCTTATGCTCATACAGAGCAATCAGCGCACCCAGGCTGAACGGCGTGATTTCACGCAGCAGGATGGAGTTGGTTGGACGGTTGCCTTCGAACACTTTGAACGGCACAACGTGTTCCAGGGTGGCCGGATCTTTACCCTGGTCACGGTATTCCTGCTCTACCACCTCGCGGGATTTACCAAACGCCAGCGCTTCGGTCTGAGCAAAGAAGTTAGACAGCAGTTTAGGATGGTGATCAGACAGTGGATTGTGGGTGATAGCCGGGGCGATGAAATCGCACGGTACCATTTTGGTCCCCTGGTGAATCAGCTGGTAGAACGCGTGCTGACCGTTGGTGCCTGGCTCACCCCAGATGATTGGGCCAGTCTGGTAATCCACCGCGTTGCCGTTACGGTCAACGTATTTACCGTTGGATTCCATATTGCCCTGCTGGAAGTAAGCCGCGAAGCGGTGCATGTACTGGTCGTACGGCAGGATCGCTTCGGTCTCTGCGCCGAAGAAGTTGTTGTACCAGATACCGATCAGCGCCAGCAGCACCGGCAGGTTTTTCTCAGGTGCGGTGGTGGAGAAGTGTTTGTCCATCGCGTGCGCGCCGGAGAGCAGCTCAACAAAGTTGTCGAAGCCCACGGAGAGAATGATAGACAGGCCGATCGCAGACCACAGAGAGTAGCGGCCACCAACCCAGTCCCAGAACTCGAACATGTTCGCGGTGTCGATACCGAACTCGCCAACCGCTTTACCGTTGGTGGACAGCGCTGCGAAGTGTTTCGCCACGTGCTTGTTGTCACCTGCGATTTTCAGGAACCAGTCGCGCGCGCTGTGGGCGTTGGTCATGGTTTCCTGGGTGGTGAAGGTTTTAGAGGCCACCAGGAACAGTGTAGTTTCCGGGTTCACGTTCTTCAGCACTTCGGCGATGTGGGTACCATCGACGTTGGAGACAAAGTGCATATTGAGATGATTTTTGTATGGGCGCAGCGCTTCGGTCACCATGAACGGGCCGAGGTCAGAACCGCCGATACCGATGTTCACCACGTCGGTGATGGCTTTGCCGGTGTAGCCTTTCCAGCTTCCGGAGATGATTGCTTCAGAGAAGGCTTTCATCTTTTCCAGCACCGCGTTCACTTCCGGCATCACATCTTTGCCGTCAACGATGATTGGCGTATTGCTACGGTTACGCAGAGCCACATGCAGCACGGCACGGTCTTCGGTACGGTTGATCTTCTCACCGGAGAACATGGATTTGATGGCGTCTGCCAGTTCCGTCTCTTTCGCCAGATCCTGCAGTTTCGCCAGCGTCTCTTCGGTGATGCGGTTTTTGGAGAAATCCACCAGCATCAGATCATCGAAGGTCGCGGAGAATTTGTTGAAACGATCGGCATCTTTCGCGAACAGCTCCGCGATGGTGACGTCTTTCATTTCATCAAAATGTTTTTGTAGTGCCTGCCAGGCAGCGGTCTGCGTTGGGTTGATGTTTTTCATTAGCAATACTCTTCTGATTTGAGGATTGTGACTGCGGTCGATTGTAGCGCCTGCAAATAAAAATTGTGATGGTTTTTATGCCATTGCCCTGGCCTGCATCAAACGCAGGTGAAAAGACCCGAAAAGTATAGCTGCTGACGCGCCCACCCGTGGCGGCGAAATGTCGGTCAAAACCGGGGAAAACGGAGCATAAAATATGGCCCTGTTATAAGTCCTGTTTCTCAGGGGTACCCCCCCATGAAAAATCCGCATAATCCCGGCATTGACAGGACCTCCCCCACATTTTATTTATAGGGCCGTATTTTGCGCCTGCACCTGTTTTCGTTTCATTCTTGTGCCATGGTCGCTTTATTCATTCCCTGACACGAGGTTGTTATGACGAGTTTTGTGGTCGCCAAGTTTGGCGGCACCAGTGTGGCAGATTACGATGCCATGAACCGCAGCGCCGATGTGGTGCTGGCCGATCCGAATACCCGCCTGGTAGTGCTTTCTGCCTCTGCTGGCGTGACGAACCTGCTGGTTTCTCTGTCTGAAGGGCTGGAGGCCACCGAGCGCTTCGTTAAGCTGGACGCACTGCGCAAAATTCAGTTCGATATCCTTGAACGTCTGCAGAACCCGAACGTGATCCGTGAAGAAGTGGAGCGTCTGCTGGAAAATATCACCACGCTGGCAGAAGCGGCTTCTCTGGCCACCTCCACCGCCCTGACCGATGAGCTGGTCAGCCACGGTGAGCTCATGTCCACCCTGCTGTTTGTTGAAATCATGCGTGAACGTAACGTTCAGGCACAGTGGTTCGACGTGCGTAAAATCATGCGCACCAGCGATCGCTTTGGCCGCGCCGAGCCGGACGTGGAAGCGCTGGCCGAGTTGACCAATCAGCAACTGGTTCCACGCCTGGATGAGGGTATCGTGATCACCCAGGGCTTTATCGGCAGCGAAGCCAAAGGACGCACCACCACGCTTGGCCGTGGCGGCAGTGATTACACCGCGGCACTGTTGGGTGAAGCGCTGCATGCGACCCGTGTGGATATCTGGACTGACGTCCCGGGGATTTACACCACCGATCCACGCGTCGTCTCTGCGGCAAAACGTATTGATGTGATTGCGTTTGAAGAAGCGGCGGAAATGGCGACCTTCGGTGCGAAAGTGCTGCACCCGGCAACGCTGCTGCCTGCCGTGCGTAGTGATATCCCGGTCTTCGTCGGTTCAAGTAAAGATCCGAAAGCGGGCGGTACGCTGGTGTGCAAGAAAACCGAAAATCCACCGCTGTTCCGCGCGCTGGCCCTGCGCCGTAAGCAAACGCTGGTTACGCTGCACAGCCATAATATGCTGCACTCGCGCGGCTTCCTGGCGGAAGTGTTTGGCATCCTGGCGCGTCATAACATCTCCGTGGATCTGATCACCACCTCCGAAGTGAGTATCGCACTGACGCTGGACACCACAGGTTCAACCTCAACGGGTGACACCCTGCTGACCCAGTCGCTGCTGATTGAGCTGTCAGAACTGTGCCGCGTGGAAGTAGAAGAAAACCTGGCGCTGGTGGCCATCATCGGTAATAAGCTGTCGCGCGCCTGTGGCGTGGGCAAAGAGGTCTTCGGTGTGCTCGACCCGTTCAATATCCGCATGATTTGCTACGGTGCCTCCAGCTACAACCTCTGCTTCCTGGTGCCTGCTGAGCAGGCAGAACAGGTGGTGCAGAAACTTCATCAGAATTTGTTTGAATAAAATTCGTTAGCACGATAAACAATATCTATAAGCCGGGCACAGACCCGGCTTTTTTATAACTAAACAACACGACAATACTGCAAGGAATATCTATGTTATCCGCCATCACCCGGCTGTTCCCGTTATGGGCGCTGCTGCTCTCCATACTCGCGTATTACACCCCCACTACGTTCACGGGCATTGGTCCGTGGGTGACTACGTTGCTGATGCTGATTATGTTCGGCATGGGTGTGCATCTAAAAATCGACGACTTTAAACGCGTGCTCTCACGCCCGGCTCCGGTTGCTGCAGGGATTTTCCTGCACTACCTGGTGATGCCCCTTGCGGCCTGGCTGCTGGCAATGGCCTTTAAGATGCCACCCGACCTCTCCGCCGGGATGGTGCTGGTGGGCAGCGTGGCCAGCGGAACCGCCTCCAATGTCATGATCTATCTGGCAAAAGGCGATGTGGCGCTCTCCGTAACCATCTCTTCGGTATCCACGCTGGTGGGCGTGATTGCCACGCCGCTGCTAACACGCCTGTACGTTGACGCCCATATTCAGGTGGACGTGATGGGAATGCTGCTGAGCATTTTGCAAATCGTGGTGATCCCGATCGCGTTGGGCCTTGTCATTCACCACCTGTTCCCGCGCGTGGTAAAAGCCGTTGAGCCCTATCTGCCTGCGTTTTCGATGGTCTGTATTCTGGCCATTATCAGCGCCGTGGTAGCCGGTTCTGCGTCGCACATTGCATCCGTGGGCTTTGTCGTGATTATCGCGATAGTGTTGCATAACACCATTGGCCTGCTGGGCGGATACTGGGGCGGGAAACTGTTTGGCTTCGATGAATCCACCTGCCGGACGCTGGCAATTGAAGTAGGGATGCAGAACTCCGGTCTGGCAGCGGCACTCGGGAAAATTTACTTCTCGCCGCTGGCGGCTCTGCCTGGTGCGCTCTTCTCGGTCTGGCATAACCTGTCCGGTTCGCTGCTGGCGGGATACTGGTCCGGCAAACCGATAGAAGAAAAACCACAGAAAACAGATGAATATCGTCTTTAACAGTCGGGTGGCGCTACGCTAACCCGACCTACACTCTCCGCAGGCGCAAGCCGGGGAAAAAAGGGGCTTAACGCCCCTTCTTTTTACGTCCCGGTTGCGTAAAGCGTTTACCTGCGGGCTTGCCTCGCCCTTTCTCTTCCGACTGCGGTGCTTTCACGACCGGGCGTTTAATCGCCTGAGTTTTCGGTTTGGCTTTGGCCTTCGGCTTTGCTTCAGACGAGGAGTTCTCGATAAGCTTAAACAGCTCGATCAGTTCATCATCGGTTAAATCACGCCACTCGCCCAGCGGGATACCGGACAGGCTGACGTTCATGATGCGCGTGCGTTCCAGCTTCGTCACTTCATAACCGAAGTATTCGCACATACGGCGGATCTGACGATTCAGGCCCTGCACCAGGGTAATGCGGAACGCGAACGGCGCTTCTTTCTTCACCTTACACTTTTTCGTGACGGTACCGAGGATGGGTACACCGGCGCCCATGCCGCGAATAAATTCGTCCGTGACCGGCTTATTCACCGTCACGATATACTCTTTCTCGTGGTCATTCCCGGCACGCAGAATCTTATTCACCAGATCGCCGTGGTTAGTGAGGAAAATCAGCCCCTGCGAGTCTTTATCCAGACGGCCAATCGGGAAGATACGGCTGCTGTGGTTAACGAAATCAACGATGTTGTCCCGCTCGCCATCTTCTGTGGTGCTGACAATCCCAACCGGTTTATTCAACGCGATAAACACCAGGTCTTCTGCATCACGCGGTTCGATGAGCTGACCATTCACTTTGACCACGTCGCCAGGCATCACCTGGTCACCAATAGTGGCGCGTTTGCCGTTGAGGAACACATTACCTTGTTCGATGTAACGGTCCGCCTCGCGACGTGAGCAGATCCCGCTCTCGCTAATGTATTTGTTTAATCGGATTGATTGAGTTGGCAGCATAGTTTCTCCTGTGAAGGGCGAAATATACCTTAGGTCTGGGCAGGAAAAAAAGATTAGCCGACGGTAACTGAGACGGGTTTTTTAGTTTGCGAGACACTTTCAGGATTTAGCGTCAGGCCATTTATCCTTGAGCTAACTCCTTTTAGCTTTACTCCCCACATACATTTATTTGTAGTTTATAAATCACAGGGAGTAATATGAAGGAGATCGTTCAGACAGAATCCTTCCGACGCTGGGAGCAAAATTTAAAAGATCGGCGAGCAAGGACCATTATCGCGTCCCGCCTCTTTCGGTTGGCAAATGGCTTAGCGGGCGACATAAAACCCGTGGGGGAAGGTATATGCGAGCTGAGGATCCACTTTGGTCCGGGCTACAGAATCTATTTTAAAGACCAGGGCAATTGCATCATCGTGCTGTTGTGTGGTGGTGACAAAAGCAGCCAGGCCAGAGACATACTTATGGCAAAAATGCTGAGCAATGTATCCCAATGGCAGGAGTGAATGAGCATGCATAAATTAACACCCTACGATCCAGCCATCGCGTTGGTGGATGATGAGGAAATAGCCGTGTTTATGGCTGATGCATTAGAAACCGGTGACTCAGCGTATATTGCTAAAGCTTTGGGCGTCATCGCGCGAGCGAAAGGGATGTCGACCATTTCACAGCAAACTGGCCTGTCACGGGAACAACTGTACCGATCATTTAGTGATAAGGGGAACCCAACGCTCAAAACCACGCTGGCGGTCATGAAAGCATTGGGTCTTGGGCTCACAATCAAACCCGCCGGGGATTAATACTCATCCCGCTCGTCATCTTCATCCGGCTGTTCCATCACGCTGTACGCCACCGCACAGAACAATGAGTTAAGGCGTTTCATATCCCCCAGTAGCCCCAGGTGCAGGGAGCTGGTTTCGATACTCTGCACGTTCTGCTGGTGCAGACGTTCAACGTGGGCGTGCGAGTAGCGGCGGTTGAGGATACGGAAGCGATGCTTGTTGCGGCGCAGACGGCGTGCGCTCGGCACATCGCTTGAGAAGAAGACCAGCATCGCCAGCTTCAGGTTGCTAAGAAGTTGTTCGTGCAGGGCTTCCAGCTCCTTCAGCCCTTCGACGGAGAACGCACGGCGGGCGGCCAGAGATTTGTCAGCAATTTCACTGCCCATCCGCTCCACAATATCCGAAGCCTGCTCAAGGTTAAGCGACATCTCTATGATTTCCGCCCAGCGGCGGGACTCCTCTTCCGCCAGTTCATCCTGCGGGATGCGCGCCAGATAGAGCTTGATAGCGGTATAAAGCACGTTGATATCATCCGCCAGCCGGCGCAACTCTTTCTCTTCCCGCGGCTCGCCGTGCATCACCTTTTGCAGGCCTTCGAGCATGGTTTCCATCGCATCACCCATGCGCAGCGTCTCGCGGGCGGCATTGGCCAGCGCCAGCGCAGGAGTATCCAGCGCGGAAGTGTCCAGATGCTTCGGTTTCAGGCGCGCATCCAGCTCCGGTTCATCGCGTATAAGCCGTTCACAGAAGCGCGCCATTGGTTCAGCAAACGGCACCATCGCCAGGCAACGCACCAGGTTGTAGAAGACGTGGAAGTAGATCACCAGCTCTGCCTTCGGCAGAGAGAGGTTGTCCATCAGGTTCGCCAGTGGGTGCACAAACGGCAGAATAATCAGGCTGCCCACCAGCTTAAACAGCAGACTGCCGAGCGCCACGCGGCGGGCGGCAGCATTGGCAGCGCTGTTATTGAGCATCGCCAGCAGGCCCGAGCCGAGGTTAGCCCCGATCACCAGACACAGTGCGACCGGGAAGGAGATCGCCCCTGCGGCGGTGAGCGTGGCCGTCAGCAGCACCGCCGCCAGGCTGGAATAACTGACGATGGCAAACACCGCGCCGATGAGCGCATCCAGCATAATATCGCCGGTTAACGAGGCGAAGATAACCTGCACACCGTTGGCTTCGGTAATGGGCGTTACCGCCTGCACAATCAGCTCCAGCGCCAGCAGAATCAGCCCGAGGCCAATCCCCACGCGTCCAAGCTGGCCAGCGCGCGTCTGCTTACGCCCAAGGAAAAAGATGACCCCGATAAATATCAGCAGCGGCGACAGCCAGGAGAGATCGAAAGTCAGGATACGTGCCATCAGCGCGGTACCCACGTCAGCGCCCAGCACAATAACCAGTGCAGGGGCCAGCGCCACCAGATCCTGAGCGACAAACGATGTCACGAGCAATGTGGTCGCATTACTGCTCTGAACCAGCGCCGTTACGCCAATACCCGCGCAGAAGGCGAGCGGTTTCTTCTCCACGCTGCTGCTGAGAACGGTACGTAAACGTGCGCCAAACACGCGCATCACGCCGGTACGGACAATATGGGTGCCCCAGACCAGCAGTGCGACTGCCGAGAGCAGATGTAACAGGGTCAGCACGGAAGGTTATCCTCCTTATCGTTATTCATTTTCCTTAGGTCAGTATAAGGGTTTAAACGTAAGAAAGAGACAGGGCGCTCAATGAGCGCCCTGTTAGTTGTAAGGAAAAGTGACGGTCAGTCGGCGTCGTAGCCGAGATTCGGCGCTAACCAACGCTCCACTTCAGAGACGCTCATGCCTTTACGCAGTGCATAATCTTCAATCTGATCGCGCTGCAACTGCGCCACGGCAAAGTATTTGCTGTCCGGATGGCTGAAGTACCAGCCGGATACCGATGCCCCAGGCCACATCGCGAAAGATTCGGTCAGTTTCATTCCGGTATGGGCCTCAACGTCCAGCAGCTGCCAGATGGTGCCCTTTTCGGTATGTTCCGGACAGGCCGGGTAGCCGGGTGCCGGGCGGATCCCCTGGTAGTTTTCGCGGATCAGCTCCTCATTGCTGAGATTTTCATTCGCCGCGTAGCCCCAGTAAACCTTGCGTACGCGCTCATGCAGATACTCTGCGAACGCTTCCGCCAGACGATCGGCAATCGCTTTGACCATGATTTTGTTGTAATCATCGTGCTGCGCTTCAAAGGCATCCGCCAGGGCGTCCTCTTCCAGACCGCCGGTCACGGCGAAGGCACCGATGTAGTCGGCTTTACCACTCAGCTTCGGCGCAACAAAATCGGCCAGACAGTAGTTGGCAAACCCGACCTTTTCGGTTTGCTGGCGCAGGTGATGGCTTACGGTCAGCACGTGAGTGCGCGTCTCATCGCGATAAATTTCGATGTCGTCCCCCACGCGGTTAGCCGGGAACAGCCCCACCACGCCGCGCGGGTTAAGGGCTTTCTCGGCGCTGAGTTTGTCGAGCATGTCGTTGGCGTCTTTAAACAGGCGCTTCGCCTCTTCGCCGACAACCTCATCTTCCAGGATGCGCGGATATTTGCCTGCCAGCGACCAGGTCATAAAGAATGGTGTCCAGTCGATGTAGTTGCGCAGCGTTTCGATGTTGGCGGTCACCTCCTGCACGCCCAGGCGATGGGCAACCGGCGGCGTATAGCTCGCCCAGTCAAACGCCAGATCGTTATCGCGTGCCGCCTGAAGCGTCACCGGTGGGGTGCGCGGTTTCTTGCGGGCATGCTGAATGCGGACGGTTTCGTACTCTTTGCGGGTCCGGGCCACAAAGTCATCGCGCTGGGTGTCGGAGAGCAGCGCTGAGACCACGCCCACGGTGCGCGAGGCGTTCTGAACATAGACCGTCGGGCCGCTGTAGTTCTGCTCAATCTTCACCGCAGTATGCGCTTTTGAGGTGGTCGCCCCGCCAATCAGCAGCGGAATGGTGAAGCCCTGACGCTCCATCTCTTTCGCCACGTTAACCATCTCGTCGAGCGACGGGGTAATCAGCCCGGAAAGGCCAATCAGGTCAGCATTGACTTCGCGCGCGGTCCTGAGGATTTTATCCGCCGGCACCATTACGCCAAGGTCAATAATCTCGTAGTTATTGCACTGCAGCACCACACCGACAATGTTCTTTCCGATGTCATGCACGTCGCCCTTCACGGTGGCGATAACCATTTTACCGTTGCTGGAGCCCTGCTCTTTGCTGGCTTCGATGAACGGCTCCAGATACGCCACGGCCTGCTTCATCACGCGCGCGGACTTGACCACCTGCGGTAGGAACATTTTGCCCTCGCCGAACAGATCGCCCACCACGTTCATGCCGTCCATCAGCGGCCCTTCGATAACCTCGATGGGCCGGGCGGCCTGCTGGCGCGCCTCTTCGGTATCCTGCTCGATAAATTCGGTGATGCCTTTTACCAGCGAATATTCCAGCCGCTTCTTGACATCCCAGCTACGCCACTCGGCCTGCTGGACGTTGGCAGCGTCGTCCGATTTGCTGCCGCGGTATTTTTCTGCCAGATCGAGCAGCCGCTCGGTGGCGTCGTCACGGCGGTTGAGGATCACATCTTCCACCGCGTCGCGCAGTTCTGCGGGCAGATCGTCATAAATCGCCAGCTGTCCGGCGTTGACGATCCCCATATCCATCCCGTTGCGGATGGCGTAGTAGAGGAATACGGCGTGGATCGCTTCACGTACCGGGTCGTTGCCGCGGAACGAGAACGACACGTTCGAGACGCCGCCGGAGATCAGCGCATGCGGCAGCTCACGTTTGATGTCTTCACACGCGCCGATAAAGTCCTGGGCGTAGTTATTGTGCTCTTCAATCCCGGTGGCGACGGCGAAGATGTTCGGGTCAAAGATGATGTCTTCCGGCGGGAAGCCCACCTCTTCGGTCAGGATCTTGTACGCACGGCGGCAAATCTCAATTTTGCGCTCGCGAGTGTCCGCCTGGCCCACTTCATCAAAGGCCATCACCACCACGGCCGCGCCGTAGCGGCGCACCATCTTCGCGTGGTGAATAAAGATATCGACCCCTTCTTTCATTGAGATGGAGTTGACGATACCTTTGCCCTGAATGCACTTCAGCCCTTTTTCGATCACTTCCCATTTGGAGGAGTCAATCATGATCGGCACGCGAGCGATATCCGGCTCGCCGGCGATCAGGTTGAGGAAACGTACCATCGCCGCCTCGGCGTCGAGCATCCCCTCATCCATGTTGATGTCGATGATCTGCGCGCCGCTTTCTACCTGCTGGCGGGCAACGTCCAGCGCTTCGCTGTACTTCTCTTCTTTGATCAGGCGTTTGAATTTCGCGGAACCGGTGACGTTGGTACGTTCCCCAACGTTCACAAACAGGCTGTCGTCACCGATGGTCAACGGCTCAAGGCCGGAGAGCCGGCAGGCAACCGGCAGCTCGGGCAGTTTACGCGGCGGCAGACCGGCCACGGCATTGCTCATTGCGGCGATGTGCTCTGGCGTGGTGCCGCAGCAGCCGCCAACGATATTCAGGAAACCGGATTCGGCCCATTCGCGGATCTGCGCCGCCATGGTGTCCGCATCCAGATCATATTCGCCAAAGGCGTTTGGCAGACCGGCGTTCGGGTGTGCGGTGACGTAGCATTCCGCAATACGTGACAGTTCCTGCACATACTGGCGCAGCTCATCCGGACCCAGCGCACAGTTCAGGCCGAAGGAGAGCGCTTCCGCGTGGCGCAAGGAGTTATAAAACGCTTCGGTGGTCTGCCCGGACAGGGTACGGCCAGAGGCATCGGTAATGGTGCCGGAAATCATAATTGGCAGCTCGACGCCCAGCGCCTCGAACTCCTCTTTCACCGCGTAAATCGCGGCTTTGGCATTGAGGGTATCGAAAACCGTTTCAATCAGGATCAGGTCGGAACCGCCTTCCACCAGCGCTTTGGTTGATTCACGGTAGGCTGCCACCAGCTGGTCAAAGGTGATGTTACGAAACGCCGGGTCGTTTACGTCCGGTGAAATAGAGGCGGTGCGGTTGGTTGGGCCGAGCACCCCGGCAACGTAGCGCGGTTTCTCCGGCGTGCGCGCCGTCCACGCGTCGGCACAGGCGCGGGCCAGCTTCGCCGCCTCATAGTTTATCTCCGCCGACAGGGATTCCATCTGGTAATCCGCCATGGCGATGGTTGTCGAGTTGAAGGTGTTGGTTTCAACGATATCCGCCCCCGCTTCGAAGTAGGCGTTGTGGATATCCGCAATCACCTGCGGTTTGCTTAATACCAGCAGGTCATTGTTACCTTTGAGATCGCATGGCCAGTCCGCAAAACGTTCGCCACGGAAATCGTCTTCACTGAGGCGATAGCTCTGGATCATGGTGCCCATGCCGCCGTCCAGCACCAGAATTCGTTCATTTAACTGCGCACGCAGTTGCTCTACTTTGCTGCTCACACTTGCTCCCGACAACGCTCAACCAGGCCAAAAGGCTGCGGTCCATACTGGCACAATCTTGCAGGGTGGAAAAGTCACACGGCGGTAACATGAGACATGTTCACTATCACTCATCCGATCAGTCAGGATAACGGTTGCAAAATCACCAAATAAAACGAAAATGATTTCCACGATACAGAAAAAGGAGATCGTCATGGTCACGACCGTTCCCGCGAAACGCGGCAGAAAACCTGCTGCCACCCCCGCCGCACAACAGGGTGGACAGGTTCAATCGCTTACACGCGGTTTGAAGCTGCTGGAATGGATAGCCGAGTCGCACAGCAGCGTGGCCCTGACGGAGCTGGCCCAACAGGCTGGTTTGCCGAACTCCACTACGCACAGGCTGCTGACCACCATGCAACAGCTTGGCTTTGTGCGTCAGGTTGGCGAGCTGGGGCACTGGGCAGTCGGCGCCCATGCGTTCATCGTCGGCAGCAGCTTCCTGCAAAGCCGCAACCTGCTTGCGATTGTGCACCCTATCCTGCGCAAATTAATGGAAGAGTCGGGCGAGACCGTGAATCTGGCCGTACTCGACCAGAGCGACCATCAGGCGATTATTATTGATCAGGTACAGTGTACCCAGCTGATGCGTATGTCAGCCCCCATTGGCGGTAAGCTGCCTATGCACGCGTCCGGCGCGGGGAAAGCCTTTCTGTCGCAGCTGAGCGAGGAACAGGTGACGGGGCTGCTGCACCGTAAAGGCCTACACGCCTATACCCACGCCACGCTGGTTTCACCGGTACATCTGAAAGAAGATCTGGCTCTGACCCGTAAGCGCGGCTATTCGTTTGACGACGAAGAGCACGCCCTGGGCCTGCGCTGCATTGCGGCCTGTATCTTTGACGAGCATCGCGAACCGTTTGCCGCCATCTCCATCTCGGGGCCGATTTCACGTATGACCGACGATCGCGTCACCGAGCTGGGTGCGCTGGTGATTAAGGCTGCGAAAGAGGTCACCCTGGCGTATGGTGGGATTCGCTAGGATTGGGTGCGGTCTGTTGCCCTCACCCCGGCCCTCTCCCACAGGGAGAGGGAGAAAACATGATGCCCTTACCCTGCGTGATAGGGAGAAAACCGGATGCAAAACCGCTGCTTACGACGGTAGGCGTACACATCTTCCACATGCCCGTTTTTGATCCGCGTTTGCAGCCCGCGCCAGTAGCTGGCACGAAACAGATCGGCATGCATCTCTTCAAACAATGGCCCAATACGCGGGTCGGCGCACAGCCAGTGGCGAAACTCCTCGGGAAAGACATCGCCCGGTGAGACGCTGTACCACGGCTCGCCGGAGAGTTCATCTTCCGGGTAACGGGGCGGCGGGATATCGCGGAAATTAACCTCGGTCATGTAGCAAATTTCATCGTAATCATAGAACACTACCCGCCCGTGTCGGGTCACGCCGAAGTTTTTAAACAGCATGTCGCCGGGGAAGATATTGGCGGCGGCAAGCTGACGAATCGCGTTGCCGTACTCTTCAATGGCATCTTTTAAAGCCTGACCGTCGGCCTGTTCCAGCCAGATATTCAGCGGCACCATACGGCGCTCGATATACAGATGGCTAATCGCTATTTTGTCGCCCAAATCGGTGATTTTTGCCGGTGCTTCCTGCAGTAACAGGGCCATTAAAGCCGGATCGATCTGCCGCTTATCCAGCACAAAATTTTCAAACTCCTGCGTATCCGCCATACGTCCGACGCGATCGTGTTCTTTCACCAGCTGATAGCAGGCACGAACATGCGCTGCGGTCATCTCTTTCTGCGGCGCGAATGTATCTTTGATGACCTTAAACACCCGGTCAAACCCCGGCAGCGTAAAGACCAGCATCACCATGCCGCGAATGCCGGGCGCTTCGATAAATTGCTCATCGGCGGTGGTGACATAACGCAAATACTCCCGGTAGCTTTCCGTTTTGGCATGCTTTTGACAGCCAATCGCCATATACAGCTCGGCGGTGGTTTTGCCCGGCAGGATCTCGCGCAGCCACTCCACCAGGGCGGCAGGCAGCGGAGCGTAGACCATAAAATAGGAGCGGGCGAAGCCAAACACAATGCTGGCCTCAGCGCTGGTGGTCAGGCAGGTATCGACAAACAGTTCGCCGTCATCGGTACGGTGTATGGGCAACAGAAACGGCACGGTGGCGGAGGGCGTCACCAGCTTGCCCACCAGCCATGCGGCTTTATTGCGGTAGAAAAGCTCGTTGGCGACCTGCAAATGGCAGTGGCTGAGAGCCTCTTCGCCAAAGGATTCGTGGAGATGGGCGATGATAAAGCCAATATCGCGGGCTTTATTCTCCCACGGCAAACGCAGCGGTAAATCTGTTAACACGCGGTGCAGGAGCTTCTCCCAGCCGTGGTCGGGGAAAAAATCCTTCGCCAGCGGGCGCGGAATGGTGCGAAAACGGCGCTCCGGCTGGGAGCTAAAAATAAATAACCGCTCAGGAGATAATGAGCGGTGGTCAAATAACCGGCAATACACGGAGTTGAAAAAGCTCTCCGCAATCTCGAAGCGCGGGTAGTCTGGCAACAAATGGGTGTAGTGCTCCTTAACGCGCAGTAAAAATGCCGCGTCAGGGTTTTTACCGTCGGTAATGCAGCGCAGTTGTTCCACCACCAAACCCACGTGATGATCGTAGAGGTGAATACGCTGCTTCATGGCCTGCTGGACCGCATGCCAGTCGGCGTGCTCAAAGCGCTGCTGCGCGCCGGAGGTGACTTCCAGAAAACGACCATACTGGGCATCGAAGCCCTGCAAAATAGTCTGTGCAATCAGTAATTCCAGACCACGCGACATAGATTCCCCCTCACCCCAACCCTCTCCCCAGAGGGGAGAGGGGGAAAAGATTAGAACTGTGCTTCTTCTGTTGACCCCGTTAAGGCAGTGACGGAGGAGGCGCCGCCCTGAATAATCGTGGTCACATTATCAAAGTAACCGGTTCCCACCTCCTGCTGATGAGAAACAAAGGTATAGCCCTCTTTGCCCGCGGCAAACTCCGGCTGCTGCACTTTCTCGACATAGTGCTTCATGCCTTCACCCTGCGCGTAGGCGTGCGCCAGGTCGAACATGTTGAACCACATGCTGTGGATCCCCGCCAGGGTGATGAACTGATACTTGTAGCCCATGTCTGACAGCTGCTGCTGGAAGCTGGCGATGGTTTTATCGTCCAGATTCTTCTGCCAGTTGAAGGACGGCGAGCAATTATAGGCCAGCAGTTTGCCCGGGTATTTGGCGTGGATAGCATCGGCAAAGCGTTTTGCCAGCGCCAGGTCCGGCGTGGAGGTTTCGCACCAGACCAGGTCTGCGTACGGTGCATACGCCAGGCCACGGCTGATGGCCTGCTCAATGCCAGCATGGGTACGATAGAATCCTTCGCTGGTGCGCTCGCCGGTAATGAACTCGCTGTCGTATGGATCGCAGTCAGAGGTGATCAGGTCAGCCGCGTCCGCGTCGGTACGGGCAATCACCAGCGTCGGCACGCCGAGCACGTCAGCGGCCAGACGCGCAGCGACCAGCTTCTGAATCGCTTCCTGGGTCGGGACCAGCACTTTGCCGCCCATGTGTCCGCATTTCTTCACCGAGGCCAGCTGATCTTCGAAGTGTACGGCCGCTGCACCGGCCTCAATCATCGATTTCATCAGCTCAAAGGCGTTCAGCACGCCGCCGAAACCGGCTTCTGCATCCGCGACGATCGGCAGGAAGTAGTCAATAAAGCGCGGATCGTTTGGCTCAATACCTGCCGCCCACTGGATCTGATCCGCACGGCGGAAGGTGTTGTTGATCCGATCCACCACCGACGGCACCGAGTTTGCCGGATAGAGCGACTGATCCGGATACATGCTGGAGGCCAGGTTGGCATCCGCCGCGACCTGCCAGCCGGAAAGATAAATGGCTTCGATACCGGCCTTCGCCTGCTGCAACGCCTGACCGCCGGTCAGTGCACCGAGGCTGTTGATGTAGCCCTTTTTGGAGCCGCCATGCAGCAGATGCCACATCTTCACCGCGCCATTTTGCGCCAGCGTGCATTCCGGATTGACCGAGCCACGCAGTTTCACCACTTCCTCAGCGCTGTATGGGCGACGGATACCTTCCCAGCGCGGCTGTGTCCACTCTTTCTTCAGTTCTTCGATTTGTTGGGTACGGGTTTTCATGTGCAGATGCTCCATATTGTTATGTGGTGGATTTACGCAAGCAGGCGGTAGCCTGGCAGGGTGAGGAAGTCGATTAAGTCATCTGAGGTTGTGATTTGCTCCATCAGGCGGGCGGCATCATCAAAACGTCCGCTGCTGAAGCGGTGTTCGCCCAGCTCGTCCTGAATGACGCGCATCTCTTCGGCCAGCATCTGGCGGAACAGGGATTTGGTCACCGGCTTGCCGTTGCTGAGCGTTTTCTGATGGTGGATCCACTGCCAGATAGAGGTACGGGAGATTTCTGCCGTCGCCGCGTCTTCCATAAGACCGTAGATGGGCACACAGCCGTTACCGGAGATCCACGCTTCGATGTACTGCACGGCCACGCGGATATTGGCACGCATGCCCTCTTCCGTGCGTTCACCCGAGCACGGCGCCAGAAGTTGCTCTTCTGCGATTGGGGCATCGTCATCACGGGTGACAAACAGCTGGTTTTTGTTGTCACCGAGTACGTGGTTAAAGACTTCCATTGCCGTATCGGCCAGGCCCGGATGGGCGATCCACGTGCCGTCGTGACCGTTACGCGCTTCAAGCTCCTTGTCAGCTTTCACCTTGTTGAGCACCTGATTGTTACGCTCAGCGTCTTTGCTCGGAATAAAGGCCGCCATGCCGCCCATCGCAAAGGCACCGCGCTTGTGGCAGGTTTTAATCAGCAGGCGCGAGTAGGCGCTGAGGAACGGTTTATCCATGGTGACAACCTGGCGATCCGGCAGTACGCGATCGGGGTGGTTTTTCAACGTTTTGATATAGCTGAAGATGTAGTCCCAGCGTCCGCAGTTCAGACCCACAATGTGATCGCGCAGAGCGTGCAGGATTTCATGCATCTGGAATACGGCAGGCAGCGTTTCAATCAGCAGGGTGGCTTTAATGGTGCCACGCGGCAGGTTGAAGCGATCTTCCGCGTAGCTGAACACCTCACTCCACCAGGCCGCTTCCTGCCAGGCCTGGGTCTTCGGCAGGTAGAAATAGGGGCCACTGCCTTTTGCCAGCAGGTTTTTGTGGTTGTGGAAGAAATAGAGGGCAAAATCAAACAGGCTGCCCGGAATCGCTTCTCCGCGCCACGTGACGTGTTTTTCCGGCAGGTGCAGGCCGCGTACGCGGCAGATCAGAACCGCCGGATTGGGTTTCAGCTGATAAATTTTACCGGCTTCGTTGGTATAGCTGATGGTGCCATTAACGGCATCGCGCAGGTTGATCTGCCCGTCGATCACTTTACGCCAGTCCGGGGCCAGGGAGTCCTCAAAATCCGCCATAAAGACTTTAACGTTGGCGTTCATGGCGTTGATCACCATTTTGCGCTCTACCGGACCAGTGATCTCAACGCGGCGATCCTGCAAATCTTCAGGGATGCCGCGGATTTTCCAGTCGCCGCGTCGAATGGAAGCGGTTTCCGAAATAAACCCAGGCAGCTTGCCATTATCAATTTCCTGCTGTTGATGAATGCGTGCAGCCAGCAGCTTATTGCGCTGCGGCGTAAAGCGGGTCACCAGTTCAGTCAGGAATTCAACCGCCTCAGCCGTCAAAATTTGCTGTTCTTGCTCGCCATACGGCTGGGTAAAGGCCAGTTCATCGACCGTCGTTGCCTGTTGAGTCATCACTCTGCTCCTCATCAAAGATCCAAATTCACATCCCCAATGCGAACGAAAGATCGTTGTGTAGTTTTCGCTCAGCAGAATTAAGACTATCTCTATTTTTTCCAAAATCAAAAACAACTTCCATTTTAAATTCAATTTAACTTCAACTTATTGATTAATATGAATTTAAAGTTTTATTGCATGTTGAGTTGAATTTCGGAAATAAAAAAGGCACCCGAAGGTGCCTGATGTGAATAGCTGAAACGCTTTAGGATCGTTTTATGCAGAAGATTACTCCAGCGTCGGATTCATGTGACGCAGATCGTATGGCGTTATCTGGTAGACGTAATAGTTGAGCCAGTTGGTAAACAGCAAATTCCCGTGACTGCGCCAGGTGGCTCGCGGTTTGTTCTGGGGATCGTTTTTCGGGAAGTAGTTATACGGCACATCCGGATTGAGACCCGCTTCGACATCACGGAAATACTCTGCCGCGAGGGTGTGTGGATCGTATTCAGGATGGCCGGTTACAAAGGCAATACGCTTATCTTTGCTGGCAAACAGGTAAGCATCGCCATCTTCTGTTTCGGCCAGGATCTCCAGATCGGTGTAGTCACGAATCAGCTGCGCCGGGAAATCGGCGTAGCGCGAATGCGGGGCCAGGAACGAATCATCAAACCCGCGTGTCAGCAAGGCATGAGGGTGAAGAATGTGGTGTTCGTATACGCCGGAGAGTTTTTCGGTACGGGTTTGTTTGGGGATGCCGTAGAGGATATTCAGCGCAGCTTGTACTGCCCAACAGACAAACAGCGTGGACGTGACGTGATCTTTTGCCCACTCCAGTACCTGTTTGATCTGCGGCCAGTAGGCGACATCATTAAATTCTACCAGGCCCAGCGGCGCACCAGTGACAATCAGTCCGTCGAAGTTTTCCTCGCGGATATCGTCGAAGTTACAGTAGAAGTTATTCAAATGCTCAGAAGGCGTGTTACGCGACTCACGGGCATCGATCCGCAGCAGCTGAATATCCACCTGAAGCGGAGAGTTCGAAAGCAGGCGCAGGAACTGATTCTCTGTTTCGATCTTTTTCGGCATCAGATTAAGAATGAGCACCTTCAGGGGGCGAATTTCCTGACCTGTCGCGCGTGAAGTGGTCATCACAAAGACGTTTTCTTCACGTAAGAAATTGACGGCTGGTAGCTCGTCCTGCACCCGAATCGGCATAACCTTGTATCCTCACAGCATACGTATAAACGTTTAGACATCCAGACAGCCAACGATACCCAGAATTGGCGTGAATGTCGAGTCTGCAAGCTAAAGGTGAGAAAGTTTCAAGGAGAGGGAGAAAAACAAAAGCAAAAAACCCCGCACCTTACGGTACGGGGTTCTTCTTATTTAATGCCTGGCAGTTCCCTACTCTCACATGGGGAGACCCCACACTACCATCGGCGCTACGGCGTTTCACTTCTGAGTTCGGCATGGGGTCAGGTGGGACCACCGCGCTAAAGCCGCCAGGCAAATTCTGTTATCTGTATCAGGCTGAAAATCGTCTCTTCGCCAAAACATCTTCGGCGTTGTAAGGTTAAGCCTCACGGTTCATTAGTATCGGTTAGCTCAACGCATCGCTGCGCTTACACACCCGACCTATCAACGTCGTCGTCTTCAACGTTCCTTCAGGAGACTTTAAGTCTCAGGGAGAACTCATCTCGGGGCAAGTTTCGTGCTTAGATGCTTTCAGCACTTATCTCTTCCGCATTTAGCTACCGGGCAGTGCCATTGGCATGACAACCCGAACACCAGTGATGCGTCCACTCCGGTCCTCTCGTACTAGGAGCAGCCCCCCTCAATTCTCCAGCGCCCACGGCAGATAGGGACCGAACTGTCTCACGACGTTCTAAACCCAGCTCGCGTACCACTTTAAATGGCGAACAGCCATACCCTTGGGACCTACTTCAGCCCCAGGATGTGATGAGCCGACATCGAGGTGCCAAACACCGCCGTCGATATGAACTCTTGGGCGGTATCAGCCTGTTATCCCCGGAGTACCTTTTATCCGTTGAGCGATGGCCCTTCCATTCAGAACCACCGGATCACTATGACCTGCTTTCGCACCTGCTCGAGCCGTCACTCTCGCAGTCAAGCTAGCTTATGCCATTGCACTAACCTCCTGATGTCCGACCAGGATTAGCTAACCTTCGTGCTCCTCCGTTACTCTTTGGGAGGAGACCGCCCCAGTCAAACTACCCACCAGACACTGTCCGCAACCCGGATTACGGGTCTACGTTAGAACACCAGCCATTAAAGGGTGGTATTTCAAGGATGGCTCCACGCAGACTGGCGTCCACGCTTCAAAGCCTCCCACCTATCCTACACATCAAGGACCAGTGTTCAGTGTCAAGCTATAGTAAAGGTTCACGGGGTCTTTCCGTCTTGCCGCGGGTACACTGCATCTTCACAGCGAGTTCAATTTCACTGAGTCTCGGGTGGAGACAGCCTGGCCATCATTACGCCATTCGTGCAGGTCGGAACTTACCCGACAAGGAATTTCGCTACCTTAGGACCGTTATAGTTACGGCCGCCGTTTACCGGGGCTTCGATCAAGAGCTTCGCGTTACCGCTAACCCCATCAATTAACCTTCCGGCACCGGGCAGGCGTCACACCGTATACGTCCACTTTCGTGTTTGCACAGTGCTGTGTTTTTAATAAACAGTTGCAGCCAGCTGGTATCTTCGACTGATTTCAGCTCCACCCGCAGGGGCTTCACCTACATATCAGCGTGCCTTCTCCCGAAGTTACGGCACCATTTTGCCTAGTTCCTTCACCCGAGTTCTCTCAAGCGCCTTGGTATTCTCTACCTGACCACCTGTGTCGGTTTGGGGTACGATTTCGTGTTACCTGATGCTTAGAGGCTTTTCCTGGAAGCAGGGCATTTGTTACTTCAGCACCGTAGTGCCTCGTCATCACACCTCAGCGTTAAAAGGTACCGGATTTACCTGGAACCTCCGCCTACATGCTTAAACCGGGACAACCGTCGCCCGGCTAACATAGCCTTCTCCGTCCCCCCTTCGCAGTAACACCAAGTACAGGAATATTAACCTGTTTCCCATCGACTACGCCTTTCGGCCTCGCCTTAGGGGTCGACTCACCCTGCCCCGATTAACGTTGGACAGGAACCCTTGGTCTTCCGGCGAGCGGGCTTTTCACCCGCTTTATCGTTACTTATGTCAGCATTCGCACTTCTGATACCTCCAGCAACCCTCACAGGCCACCTTCAACGGCTTACAGAACGCTCCCCTACCCAACAACGCATAAGCGTCGCTGCCGCAGCTTCGGTGCATGGTTTAGCCCCGTTACATCTTCCGCGCAGGCCGACTCGACCAGTGAGCTATTACGCTTTCTTTAAATGATGGCTGCTTCTAAGCCAACATCCTGGCTGTCTGGGCCTTCCCACATCGTTTCCCACTTAACCATGACTTTGGGACCTTAGCTGGCGGTCTGGGTTGTTTCCCTCTTCACGACGGACGTTAGCACCCGCCGTGTGTCTCCCGTGATAACATTCTTCGGTATTCGTAGTTTGCATCGGGTTGGTAAGCCGGGATGGCCCCCTAGCCGAAACAGTGCTCTACCCCCGAAGATGAGTTCACGAGGCGCTACCTAAATAGCTTTCGGGGAGAACCAGCTATCTCCCGGTTTGATTGGCCTTTCACCCCCAGCCACAGGTCATCCGCTAATTTTTCAACATTAGTCGGTTCGGTCCTCCAGTTAGTGTTACCCAACCTTCAACCTGCCCATGGCTAGATCACCGGGTTTCGGGTCTATACCCTGCAACTTAACGCCCAGTTAAGACTCGGTTTCCCTTCGGCTCCCCTATACGGTTAACCTTGCTACAGAATATAAGTCGCTGACCCATTATACAAAAGGTACGCAGTCACACCACGAAGGTGCTCCCACTGCTTGTACGTACACGGTTTCAGGTTCTTTTTCACTCCCCTCGCCGGGGTTCTTTTCGCCTTTCCCTCACGGTACTGGTTCACTATCGGTCAGTCAGGAGTATTTAGCCTTGGAGGATGGTCCCCCCATATTCAGACAGGATACCACGTGTCCCGCCCTACTCTTCGAGTTCACAGCCTGTGTGTTTTCGTGTACGGGACTTTCACCCTGTACCGTGCGACTTTCCAGACGCTTCCACTAACACACAAGCTGATTCAGACTCTGGGCTGCTCCCCGTTCGCTCGCCGCTACTGGGGGAATCTCGGTTGATTTCTTTTCCTCGGGGTACTTAGATGTTTCAGTTCCCCCGGTTCGCCTCGTTAACCTATGTATTCAGTTAACGATAGTGTGACGAATCACACTGGGTTTCCCCATTCGGACATCGCCGGGTCAAGGGTTCATATCACCTCGCCGGCGCTTTTCGCAGATTAGCACGTCCTTCATCGCCTCTGACTGCCAGGGCATCCACCGTGTACGCTTAGTCGCTTAACCTCACAACCCGAAGATGTTTCACTTCTGATTGCGAAAATTTGAGAGACTCGAACACACATAACATGTGTGTCGTTTCAATTTTCAGCTTGATCCAGATTTTTAAAGAGCAAAATTTCACAATGCACTTAACAGTACATTTTGAAATTATTCATTTATCAAACAATCTGTGTGAGCACTACAAAGGCAGGTTCTTTAAGGTAAGGAGGTGATCCAACCGCAGGTTCCCCTACGGTTACCTTGTTACGACTTCACCCCAGTCATGAATCACAAAGTGGTAAGCGCCCTCCCGAAGGTTAAGCTACCTACTTCTTTTGCAACCCACTCCCATGGTGTGACGGGCGGTGTGTACAAGGCCCGGGAACGTATTCACCGTAGCATTCTGATCTACGATTACTAGCGATTCCGACTTCATGGAGTCGAGTTGCAGACTCCAATCCGGACTACGACGCACTTTATGAGGTCCGCTTGCTCTCGCGAGGTCGCTTCTCTTTGTATGCGCCATTGTAGCACGTGTGTAGCCCTGGTCGTAAGGGCCATGATGACTTGACGTCATCCCCACCTTCCTCCAGTTTATCACTGGCAGTCTCCTTTGAGTTCCCGGCCGGACCGCTGGCAACAAAGGATAAGGGTTGCGCTCGTTGCGGGACTTAACCCAACATTTCACAACACGAGCTGACGACAGCCATGCAGCACCTGTCTCACAGTTCCCGAAGGCACCAATCCATCTCTGGAAAGTTCTGTGGATGTCAAGACCAGGTAAGGTTCTTCGCGTTGCATCGAATTAAACCACATGCTCCACCGCTTGTGCGGGCCCCCGTCAATTCATTTGAGTTTTAACCTTGCGGCCGTACTCCCCAGGCGGTCGATTTAACGCGTTAGCCTCCGGAAGCCACGCCTCAAGGGCACAACCTCCCAAAATCGACATCGTTTACGGCGTGGACTACCAGGGTATCTAATCCTGTTTGCTCCCCACGCTTTCGCACCTGAGCGTCAGTCTTTGTCCAGGGGGCCGCCTTCGCCACCGGTATTCCTCCAGATCTCTACGCATTTCACCGCTACACCTGGAATTCTACCCCCCTCTACAAGACTCCAGCCTGCCAGTTTCGAATGCAGTTCCCAGGTTGAGCCCGGGGATTTCACATCCGACTTGACAGACCGCCTGCGTGCGCTTTACGCCCAGTAATTCCGATTAACGCTTGCACCCTCCGTATTACCGCGGCTGCTGGCACGGAGTTAGCCGGTGCTTCTTCTGCGGGTAACGTCAATTGCTGCGGTTATTAACCACAACACCTTCCTCCCCGCTGAAAGTACTTTACAACCCGAAGGCCTTCTTCATACACGCGGCATGGCTGCATCAGGCTTGCGCCCATTGTGCAATATTCCCCACTGCTGCCTCCCGTAGGAGTCTGGACCGTGTCTCAGTTCCAGTGTGGCTGGTCATCCTCTCAGACCAGCTAGGGATCGTCGCCTAGGTGAGCCGTTACCCCACCTACTAGCTAATCCCATCTGGGCACATCTGATGGCAAGAGGCCCGAAGGTCCCCCTCTTTGGTCTTGCGACATTATGCGGTATTAGCTACCGTTTCCAGTAGTTATCCCCCTCCATCAGGCAGTTTCCCAGACATTACTCACCCGTCCGCCACTCGTCACCCGAGAGCAAGCTCTCTGTGCTACCGTTCGACTTGCATGTGTTAGGCCTGCCGCCAGCGTTCAATCTGAGCCATGATCAAACTCTTCAATTTAAAAGTTTGATGCTCAATGAATTAAACTTCGTAATGAATTACGTGTTCACTCTTGAGACTTGGTATTCATTTTTTGTCCGAAGACATTAAGAATCCATGTCACTTTGAGTGCCCACACAGATTGTCTGATAAATTGTTAAAGAGCAGTTGCGACGCGCTTCAGCGCTCTGTCGCGAGGTGGCGTATATTACGCTTTCCTCTTTCAGAGTCAACCCTGAATTTCAGGATTTTTTCTCTTCAACCGACCGGGCTGTTTGTGAAGTGATTCACATCCGCCGTGTCGATGGAGGCGCATTATAGGGAGTTCCCGAGCGACCGCAACCGCTAAATGACAGAAAAATGACTGACTGCTGCATTCCCCAGCAAAACCCCGCCTTATACCTTTTTACACACAGAGTTATCCACAGCGATGCGAAAAAGTGAAAATTCGCGAGCGTTGCGCAAACGTTTTCGTTAAAATGCTCGCGCTTAACAAGGATGCCTCGTCAGGTGTGTTAGATGAGTTTTTCGCTGGAAAATTCATCTAACGCTCTCTGTAATCGTGAAATCCAGGGGATTTACCATGCAACAACGTCGTCCAGTCCGCCGCGCTCTGCTCAGTGTTTCTGATAAAGCCGGTATCGTCGAATTCGCTCAGGCACTTTCTGCACGTGGTGTAGAGCTGCTGTCCACAGGTGGTACCGCACGCCTGTTAGCAGATAAAGGTCTGCCGGTAACCGAAGTGTCCGATTACACCGGTTTCCCGGAAATGATGGATGGACGCGTCAAAACCCTGCACCCGAAAGTCCACGGCGGCATTCTGGGTCGTCGCGGTCAGGATGATGCCATTATGGAACAGCATGATATCGCGCCAATTGATATGGTTGTCGTTAACCTTTATCCGTTCGCCCAGACCGTGGCGCGTGAAGGCTGCTCTCTGGAAGACGCCGTAGAGAATATTGATATCGGCGGACCGACGATGGTGCGCTCCGCGGCCAAGAACCATAAAGATGTGGCCATTGTGGTGAAGAGCAGCGACTACTCCGCCATTATTAATGAAATGGATGCGAACGAAGGGTCACTGACTCTGGACACCCGTTTCGACCTCGCGATTAAAGCATTCGAACACACCGCCGCGTACGACAGCATGATCGCCAACTACTTCGGTAGCCTGGTGCCGGCTTACCACGGCGAAAGCAAAGATCCTTCCGGCCGCTTCCCACGCACGCTGAACCTGAACTTCATCAAGAAGCAGGATATGCGTTATGGCGAGAACAGCCACCAGCAGGCAGCCTTCTATATAGAAGAAGAGGTAAAAGAAGCTTCTGTCGCTACCGCACAGCAGGTTCAGGGCAAAGCACTCTCTTATAACAATATTGCCGATACCGATGCCGCACTGGAGTGTGTGAAAGAGTTCAATGAGCCTGCCTGCGTTATTGTGAAGCACGCGAACCCCTGCGGCGTAGCGGTCAGTACTTCTATCCTGGACGCTTACGATCGCGCCTATAAAACTGACCCAACCTCTGCCTTCGGCGGCATTATCGCGTTTAACCGTGAACTGGATGCCGAAACCGCACAGGCCATTATCTCTCGTCAGTTTGTTGAAGTGATCATCGCGCCATCTGCGTCTGAAGAAGCGCTGAAAATCACCGCCGCGAAACAGAACGTGCGCGTGCTGGTTTGCGGCCAGTGGGCAGAGCGCGTGCCGGGTCTTGATTTCAAACGTGTAAATGGTGGGCTGCTGGTTCAGGATCGCGATTTGGGCATGGTGACAGCCGCTGACCTGCGCGTCGTCACCAAACGGCAGCCAACCGAACAGGAACTGCGTGATGCGCTGTTCTGCTGGAAAGTGGCGAAGTTCGTGAAATCCAACGCCATTGTCTATGCCAAAGAGAACATGACCATCGGGATAGGTGCAGGCCAGATGAGCCGCGTTTACTCTGCGAAAATTGCCGGTATCAAAGCAGGCGACGAAGGCCTGGAAGTAAAAGGTTCTGCCATGGCGTCTGACGCCTTCTTCCCGTTCCGTGACGGTATTGATGCGGCCGCCGCTGTGGGTATCACCTGTGTGATCCAGCCTGGCGGTTCTATCCGTGACGACGAAGTCATTGCCGCTGCCGACGAACACGGCATTGCGATGATCTTCACCGATATGCGTCACTTCCGTCATTAATTCCCGGAGCAGAAAATGAAAGTATTAGTGATTGGTAACGGCGGGCGCGAGCACGCGCTGGCGTGGAAAGCGGCGCAGTCTCCGCTGGTTGAAACCGTTTTTGTGGCTCCGGGTAATGCGGGTACGGCGCTGGAACCTGCGCTGCAGAACGTCGCCATCGGCGTGACCGATATCCCCGCGTTGCTGAGCTTTGCCCAGAACGAGAAAATCGATCTCACCATCGTCGGCCCGGAAGCGCCACTGGTGATTGGCGTCGTTGACGCGTTCCGTGCTGCAGGGCTGAAAATCTTCGGCCCGACGGAAGGCGCAGCACAACTGGAAGGGTCTAAAGCCTTTACCAAGGATTTCCTTGCGCGTCATAACATCCCGACGGCGGAATACCAGAACTTCACCGAAGTCGAGCCCGCGCTGGCTTACTTACGTGAAAAAGGCGCGCCGATTGTGATTAAAGCCGACGGTCTGGCTGCCGGTAAAGGTGTTATCGTCGCGATGACGCTCGAAGAAGCCGAAGCAGCCGTACAGGATATGCTGGCAGGCAATGCCTTTGGCGACGCAGGCCACCGCATCGTGATCGAAGAGTTCCTTGATGGCGAAGAGGCGAGCTTTATCGTGATGGTGGATGGCGAACACGTTCTGCCGATGGCCACCAGCCAGGACCATAAGCGCGTGGGCAATGCGGATACCGGACCGAATACCGGCGGTATGGGCGCTTACTCTCCTGCCCCTGTGGTGACGGATGAAGTGCATCAGCGCACCATGGACCGTATCATCTGGCCAACCGTAAAAGGAATGGCCGCCGAGGGTAACACTTACACCGGTTTCCTCTATGCGGGCCTGATGATTGACAAGCAGGGCAATCCGAAGGTGATCGAATTTAACTGCCGCTTCGGCGATCCAGAAACTCAGCCCATCATGCTGCGCATGAAATCTGACCTGGTGGAACTGTGCCTGGCCGCATGCGACGGCAAGCTGGATGAGAAAACCTCAGAGTGGGACGAACGCGCGTCTCTGGGTGTGGTGATTGCTGCGGGGGGTTATCCTGGCCACTACAACACCGGAGATGAGATCCATGGCCTGCCGCTGGAAGAAACCGAAGGTGCCAAGGTGTTCCACGCCGGAACGAAACTGGCTGACGACGATCGCGTACTGACCAATGGTGGTCGCGTGCTGTGTGCCACCGCGCTGGGTCATACCGTTGCCGAAGCGCAGAAGCGCGCTTATGCCCTGATGGCGGATATCCACTGGAACGGTAGCTTTAGCCGTCAGGATATCGGCTATCGTGCGATTGCACGTGAGCAGGGGGAGTAATCCCCCCCTCATCCTAACCCTCTCCCTGAAGGGAGAGGGGATTTACGTCAAAAACTCTTTTCTGTCGGCTGCCAGGTGCAGAAATCTTCGTTCGCCACCAGCAACAGCTGAGAGCCTTCAGGCGCTTCAAGCCACGCCACACTCACTTCCATCGATGAATGACGCTGACGGCGCTGAATATGTTCGGTTGCCCAGGATTCAAGATCAGGTTTGACTGTCTGCCCTTCGCAGGTAGTGACCGTACCATCGGTATGCCAGCGCCCCTGGCGCAGCACCACGCGTCCCTGACGCAGCGCATCACTGGTCTGGCGGATTTGTCCGGCACGATAACGATAGAGAGCAACCTGATCGCTGGAGAGTTGCTGTTTTTGAGCGTTGACTTCACGCTGCATAAAACTCAGCTCGCCGTGGTCATCAAACCGCACTTTTACATGTTCGGGGGTTTTGCCGTAGATATTGAGTTCGATGAATGACAGGTCGTCTCCCTGCCAGCGATACTCTGCGGTCGATGTATTGCCGTTATGCCACGGGCTAAAAGCGGAAAGCAGATGCACTTCACCGCCAGAATCTTTACGCCAGATCCTCACCGCTCCCTGGTTGTCAGCGTAACCGCTGGCGGTAAACGGTGGTAAAGAGGTGTCATGGCTACAGGCGGAAAGCAGTAACACGCCCGCCAGCGCGAGCGCGCCACGCCAGAATGACAAAAGGGGCGTTGCCGCCCCTTCGTTAAAACTGTTCACTGCCACGCGTCTTACTTAACTGCGTCTTTCAGTGCTTTACCAGAAACAAATGCCGGCACGTTAGCTGCGGCGATTTTGATTTCTTTACCGGTCTGCGGGTTGCGGCCAGTACGCTCAGCGCGGTGGTTCACTTTGAAGGTACCGAAACCAACCAGTTGTACAGCATCGCCTTCTTTCAGAGACTCAGTAATAGCAGCCAGGGTAGATTCCAGAGCAGCTTTAGCCTGCACTTTAGACAGATCAGCCTTGTCCGCAATTACATCAATCAGTTGAGTCTTGTTCATAAGTTATCCTTTCAATGTGTTTATCGCTTGCTAAGCATCGAGTGCGACGAAAATGCCAAAATAGCACTCTCCTGCATACACGCACCGATAGCCACTTTTTTTCGCCCCCCAAATGTAGACCAGACGGGGGGCAGAAGGGAAGAGTCGAGGTGCGACAAAACAGGCGTTAAATCACGTTTTGTTGTCTCATTGGTTAAAAATTATACCAATATTACTCTCGCCGGCCTCACGCAAGTCCGCACGCAGCCCTTTTATCAGCTCAATATCGCGTTCTTCACACTCTGCCAGCAGGCGGAAAATCTCCCACTGAATATCCCATTCCTGTTCAACAGCAGGGTTAGCCCGCAGCTCTTCGTCGGTCATTTCACGGCCTGCCTGGGTCATTTCGAGCATTGCTACGGTCGTAATGGATGCCTTACTGACTTCAATAGCGTGCTCCAGCGTTTCACCGCTCAGACGAGAGTGAATCAGTTCGCTTAACGCTACGCAGGCATCAATTGCCGGATAGACACCGTACAGATCAAAATCATCCGCCACCGGAATAGCCTCTTCGAGTTTTTCCAGCTGAGAGTCGAAGTTCACCTTTGCGTCTTTGACCGTCAGCGTTTCCCAGATGAGGTCGAGGATCCGGCGATAAATATGGCCATCACCAAACTCCGTCTGCTTGCAGAACGCGGCGTAGTTCGGATACATGCGCTCGCACAGGCAAGCCATAAAGGTGACGTGCTGCCAGCTTTCCAGCTTCTCAAGGCGCAGGTGAATCGGGTTTTGTAGCATGATGAGATCTCGAATCGAAAATTAGTCGCAGTTTACCTGATTCATCACTGAATTTCCTGCCAACGAACAAAAGCCGGACGAGCAGAGGCCACCGCATCTGCCCAACGCGTGGGCTCAGGTAACCGGTAACCCTTCATACAACGCTGCACCCAGGCCAGGGCGCTGTCCATGCTCACACGGTGCCCGGTTGCGATAAACAGCGGGTTACAGCGCGCTTTACTGCGCCAGACCCATGCCAGCTGCTCACCCTTATCAATAAGCGGCGCCAGCGCGCCCGGCTCGGCGGAGAGCGGCTCAAATGCACCGCACAGGCGTTTTTTGGCCACACCGATGGTGGGTACATCCACCAGCAGACCAAAGTGGCTGGCAACGCCTAAGCGACGCGGATGAGAGATACCGTGTCCATCAACAAACAGCAGATCGGGTTTTTGTGAGAGTTGCTCCCACGCTGCGAGCAGCGCGGGGTATTCACGGAAGGAGAGAAAGCCCGGTATGTACGGCATGGTGGTGGCGATACGCGCCACTTTGTACTCCACCAGCTCAAGTGAGGGGTACTTCAGCAGCACCATCGCCGCCCGCGTCACTTCACCGCCCTGCTCAAACCCGACATCCGCACCGCCTATATACTGCGGGGGATCCTTATCCAGACGATCCTCGCGGATCACGGATGAAGCCAGTTCTATCTGTTGAGCGCGTAATGACGCGAGATCCATAACCACTCCTTATTTGTGATATTGCGCAGAAAGTCGGTGCACCGCCTCCACAAACGCGCCAGCGTGCTCTGGCGGAACGTCCTGATGGATACCGTGCCCGAGGTTAAACACGTGCCCTTCCCCCTGGCCAAAGCCAGCCAGAATAGACGCCACCTCTTCTTCAATACGGGCAGGCTGCGCGTAGAGCATGGACGGATCCATATTGCCCTGCAGCGCCACTTTGTCACCCACGCGACGGCGCGCGTCGGCGATATCGGTGGTCCAGTCGAGACCCAGCGCATCGCAGCCGGTCGCCGCCATGGCTTCCAGCCACTGGCCGCCGCCTTTGGTGAACAGCGTGACCGGCACACGGCGGCCTTCATTTTCACGCAGCAGGCCATCAACGATTTTGTGCATGTAGTAGAGCGAAAATTGCTGATAATCGCGCCCGGTCAGCACGCCGCCCCAGGTATCGAAAATCATCACCGACTGCGCACCCGCTTTGATCTGCGCGTTCAGATAGAGGGTGACGCTTTTCGCCAGCTTATCGAGTAGCGCATGCAGGGCCAGCGGCTCTGCATACATCATCTTTTTGATCACGGTAAAGGCTTTACTGCTGCCGCCTTCAACCATATAGGTCGCCAGCGTCCACGGACTGCCGGAGAAGCCAATCAGCGGGACTTCGCCTTTCAGTTCGCGACGAATGGTGCGCACGGCATTCATCACATAGCCCAGCTCCTGCTCAGGATCGGGAACGGGCAGCTTATCAACATCCGCTTTGCTTTTGATTGTTGAAGTGAAACGCGGGCCTTCGCCGGTTTCGAAATAGAGCCCAAGGCCCATCGCATCCGGAATGGTCAGAATGTCCGAAAAGAGAATGGCGGCATCCAGCGGGAAGCGGCGCAGCGGCTGGAGCGTGACTTCACACGCCAGCTCGGCATTTTTGCACAGCGACATAAAATCGCCCGCCTGCGCACGCGTGGCTTTGTACTCTGGCAAATAGCGTCCCGCCTGGCGCATCATCCACACCGGGGTGACATCAACGGGCTGGCGCAGCAGCGCACGCAGATAACGATCGTTTTTCAGTTCGGTCATTTTTGCAGTTCCTTAAGCGTCATGGCCTCAGTGTAACATGTCACTCAGCATCAGCCCGACACATTGCTACGGTATCTTCTATCAGCCGACGGGCGACGGTGCCTGGTGGTGGCAGCAGCGGCAAATCGTCATAACGATACCAGTTCGCCTCCAGCAACTCTTTCTGGTCGATGACAATCTCGCCGCTGTCATAATCGGCCATAAAGGCCGTCATCAGCGACTGCGGGAACGGCCACGGCTGGGAGGTAACATAGCGCAGGTTTTTAACCTTAATCCCGCTCTCTTCCATCACTTCACGCGCCACCGCCTGTTCCAGCGTTTCGCCCACCTCGACGAACCCGGCCAGCACGGTATGAATGCCGTTGCGATGACGGGTATGCTGCGCCAGCAGGATGGAATCGTCACGACGGATAGCGACGATAATGCACGGCGCAATTTGCGGGTAGTAGCGCTCACGGCAGTGGCTGCAGAGCATCGCCCACTCGGTTTTACTGGGGTGCATGGTATGACCACAGTAGCCGCAGTACTTATGCGAACGGTAAAACTCAGCCAGCTGCACGCCCCGGCCCGCCAGCTGGAACAGGCCCACATCCTGATCCAGCACCTGACGAACCGATCCCATGTCATTGCGGCGTGGCTGTTGGATCAACCACACGGGTTCACCCTGCCATTCCCCGATCTTCAGCGCGGGCAGGCCGACAAGATCGAATTTTTCTGCTGCGCCATAGGGTATTTCCCCGGCAGGCAACCATAATTTTTGTTCGTGACTGACGATCCACCAACCCAGATCTGATTTTTCAATAATACGATCCATATCTATTGCACTACCTTCGCTTCACTGACATGTTGTTAGCATTGTGGTTACATTTTGGATAAGCAGATTCAATTCTCAACCTTGCGGAGTCAACCATGTTAAACCAGCTAGAGAGCCTGACTGAGCGCGTTAGAGGAAGTAACAAACTGGTGGATCGCTGGCTACATGTGCGCAAGCATCTACTCGTGGCTTATTACAATCTGGTCGGTATTAAGCCTGGCAAAGAATCGTTTATGCGGTTGAATGAAAAAGCGCTGGATGATTTTTGTCAGAGCCTGGTCGACTATCTGTCCGACGGCCATTTCAATATTTATGAACGCATTATCCGCGAAATGGAAGGGACTACACCGTATTTAGCAGCCAGCAAACTCTATCCGCTGCTGGAAGCTAACACCCAGCAGATCATGGATTACTACGATTCCACGCTTGAGAACGCTATCGATCACGATAACTATCTTGAGTTTCAGCAGGCGCTTTCCGACCTCGGCGAAGCGCTGGAAGAGCGATTCACGCTGGAAGATAAGCTGATCGCCCTCGCCCTGGATCACGGCCTGGATGTGAGCCACGAAGATAACGTCGCGCGACCTGCTTGAGTTCTTAATCGTTAACGAGTAATTTACAACCATTCGCCCCTCTGCGGAGGGGGATTTTTCTTGTCGGAGTGCCCAGTGTGCAAGCACGGGCTGAGACCGTTAATTCGGGATCCGCGGAACCTGATCAGGCTAATACCTGCGAAGGGAACAAGAGTCACACTGCTGTTGTATCGCCCCCAGGGCGATCCTCTCTTGCTTCATCCGTCGTCTGACAAGCCATGTCCTTCACTTTTGGAATGAGCTATGTCTACAACAAAACTGACCCGCCGCGAACAGCGCGCACAAGCCCAACACTTCATCGACACTCTGGAAGGCACCGCTTTCCCGAACTCAAAACGCATTTACATCACCGGTTCACAGGCGGATATCCGCGTGCCAATGCGTGAAATCCAGCTTAGCCCGACCCTTATCGGTGGCAGCAAAGCGCACCCGCAGTATGAAGATAACGAAGCCGTTCCGGTGTATGACACTTCCGGTCCGTACGGCGATCCTGCGGTTGCCATTAACGTTCAGCAGGGGCTGCCGAAATTGCGCCAGCCGTGGATTGACGCGCGTAACGACTGCGAAGAGCTCTCTGACCGCAGCTCGGCGTACACCAAAGCGCGTCTGGCGGACGATGGTCTTGATGAGCTGCGCTTCGCCGGGTTGCTGACGCCGAAACGCGCGAAAGCGGGTAAATGCGTTACCCAGCTGCACTATGCCCGCCAGGGCATCGTTACGCCGGAGATGGAGTTTATCGCCATTCGTGAAAACATGGGTCGCGAGCGTATCCGCAGCGAGGTGTTACGCCACCAGCATCCGGGTGAAGGCTTCGGGGCACGTCTGCCGGAAAACATCACGCCGCAGTTTGTGCGTGATGAAGTGGCCGCTGGCCGCGCGATTATCCCTGCCAACATCAATCACCCGGAATCTGAACCAATGATCATTGGCCGCAACTTCCTGGTGAAGGTCAACGCCAATATCGGCAACTCAGCCGTGACCTCCTCCATTGAAGAAGAGGTGGAAAAACTGGTCTGGTCGACACGCTGGGGCGCGGACACGGTGATGGATCTCTCCACCGGGCGTTACATCCACGAAACCCGCGAGTGGATCCTGCGCAATAGCCCGGTGCCTATCGGAACGGTGCCCGTTTATCAGGCACTGGAGAAGGTGAACGGTATTGCCGAAGACCTCACCTGGGAAGCCTTCCGCGACACGCTGCTGGAGCAGGCTGAACAGGGAGTCGACTACTTCACCATTCACGCGGGCGTGCTGCTGCGCTACGTGCCGATGACGGCGAAGCGTCTGACCGGTATTGTCTCGCGCGGCGGCTCTATCATGGCCAAATGGTGCCTGTCGCACCATAAAGAAAACTTCCTCTACGAACACTTCCGCGAGATCTGTGAAATCTGTGCCGCGTACGATGTCTCCCTGTCGCTGGGCGACGGCCTGCGTCCGGGCTCCATTCGTGATGCCAACGACGAAGCGCAGTTTGCCGAACTACATACCCTGGGTGAGCTGACCAAAATCGCCTGGGAGTATGACGTGCAGGTGATGATTGAAGGCCCGGGACACGTGCCAATGCAGATGATCCGCCGCAACATGACCGAAGAGCTGGAGCACTGCCACGAAGCGCCGTTCTATACCCTGGGGCCGTTGACCACGGATATCGCTCCGGGCTATGACCACTTCACCTCCGGGATTGGTGCGGCGATGATCGGCTGGTTCGGCTGCGCCATGCTCTGCTATGTGACGCCGAAAGAGCACCTCGGCCTGCCCAACAAAGAGGATGTGAAGCAGGGGCTGATCACCTACAAAATCGCCGCTCACGCCGCGGATCTGGCCAAAGGCCACCCTGGCGCGCAAATCCGCGACAACGCCATGTCGAAGGCGCGCTTTGAATTCCGCTGGGAAGACCAGTTCAACCTGGCGCTCGATCCTTTCACTGCCCGCGCGTATCACGATGAAACCCTGCCGCAGGAGTCGGGCAAAGTGGCGCATTTCTGCTCCATGTGCGGGCCAAAATTCTGCTCGATGAAAATCAGCCAGGAAGTCCGTGACTACGCCGCCACGCAAACCATTGAAGTGGGCATGGCGGATATGTCAAAAACCTTCCGCGCGAAGGGCGGCGAAATCTACCTCAAAAAAGAGGAGGCGTAATGTATCAGCCTGATTTCCCTTGCGTTCCCTTCCGTTTAGGGCTCTATCCTGTGGTGGACAGCGTGGCGTGGATTGAACGCCTGCTGGCGTGCGGCGTTCGCACAATCCAGCTGCGCATTAAGGATAAACGTGATGACGAGGTGGAGGCCGATGTGGTCGCCGCCATCGCACTGGGGCGTCGCTACGACGCGCGCCTGTTTATCAACGACTACTGGCGACTGGCCGTTAAGCACCAGGCGTACGGTGTGCATCTGGGTCAGGAGGACCTGGAAACAACGGACCTGAGCGCTATCCGGGACGCTGGATTAAGACTGGGGGTGTCAACACACGACGACATGGAGATCGACGTGGCGCTGGCGGCTCGCCCTTCGTACATCGCACTTGGCCATGTTTTTCCGACGCAGACCAAACAGATGCCCTCTGCCCCACAGGGGCTGACGCAGCTGGCGGCGCACGTTAAACGCCTTGCCGATTACCCTACCGTCGCGATCGGTGGGATCAGCCTGGAACGCGCTCCTGCCGTGCTGGATACCGGTGTCGGCAGTATCGCTGTCGTCAGCGCCATTACCCAGGCGGCAGACTGGCAGGCCGCCACCGCACAGCTGTTAAAGCTGGCAGGAGCAGGCGATGAATGATCGTGATTTTATGCGCTACAGCCGCCAGATCCTGCTGGAGGATATCGCCATTGACGGGCAGCAAAAGCTGCTCGCCAGCCGGGTCCTGATTGTTGGTCTGGGCGGATTAGGCGCTCCTGCCGCGCTCTATCTGGCAGGCGCGGGCGTGGGCACGCTGGTTCTGGCCGATGATGACGAGGTACATATCAGTAACCTGCAGCGACAAATCCTCTTCACCACGGAGGATGTTAACCAGCCCAAAGCGCAAATCACCCGCAAAAGGCTGAAGCAGTTGAACCCGGACATCACGCTCATCGCGCACCAGGAGCGGCTCCACGGCGACACTCTGCAGCGCGAAGTCGCCCTTGCTGATGCGGTGCTGGACTGCACCGACAATATGGCGACCCGCCAGGCCATTAACGCCGCCTGCGTGGCACAGAATACGCCACTTATCACCGCCAGTGCGGTCGGTTTCGGCGGGCAGATGATGGTGCTGACCCCGCCCTGGGCGCAGGGCTGTTATCGCTGCCTGTGGCCGGATGATGCCGAGCCGGAGCGCAACTGCCGCACCGCGGGCATACTGGGCCCGGTGGTGGGCGTGATGGGAACCCTGCAGGCGCTGGAAGCCATTAAATTGCTCAGCGGTATGGAAACAGAGCGCAATACGCTGCGGCTGTTTGATGCCCGCTCCAGCGGCTGGCGTCATCTGGCACTGCACCGCGCCAGCCACTGTCCGGTGTGCGGAGGCCGCAATGCGCATTCTGTTTAATGATGAGCCGATGAAATGCGATGACGGTCTCACCGTTGCCGCGCTGCTCGAGAAGCTGCGCCAGCTCAAGCCGGGAACGGCGCTGGCGCTTAATCAACAGATCCTGCCGCGTGAGCAGTGGGAACATCAGCAGGTGAGCGAAGGCGACCAGATCCTGCTGTTTCAGGTTATCGCCGGGGGCTGAGATGTTACGTATTGCTGATAAAGTCTTTGATTCACATCTGTTTACCGGGACCGGAAAATTCGCCTCGCCGCAGCTGATGGTGGATGCCATCCGTGAAAGCGGCAGCCAGCTGGTGACGCTGGCGCTCAAGCGCGTCGATCTGCGCCATCACAGCGACGCCATTCTGGCACCATTGCTGGATGCTGGCGTTACCCTGCTGCCCAATACCTCCGGTGCGAAAACGGCTGAAGAGGCGATTTTTGCGGCTCAGCTGGCCCGTGAAGCGCTGGGTACCCACTGGCTGAAACTGGAAATACATC
This sequence comes from Enterobacter cloacae subsp. cloacae ATCC 13047, assembly GCF_000025565.1. Lineage (NCBI taxonomy): Bacteria > Pseudomonadati > Pseudomonadota > Gammaproteobacteria > Enterobacterales > Enterobacteriaceae > Enterobacter > Enterobacter cloacae. The sequence goes on along the minus strand of NC_014121.1, from coordinate 252,976 downwards.
CGGATGCGCGCTGGCTGTTGCCCGACCCCATCGAAACGTTAAAAGCGGCCGAAAAGCTGGTGCAGCAAGGCTTTACCGTTCTGCCCTACTGCGGGGCCGATCCCGTGCTGTGTAAACGGCTGGAAGAGGTCGGCTGCGCTGCCGTCATGCCGCTGGGCGCTCCAATTGGTTCTAATCAGGGCCTGGAGACCCGCGCCATGCTGGAGATCATCATTGAGCAAGCCACCGTGCCGGTGGTGGTGGATGCAGGCATTGGCGTGCCCAGCCATGCCGCCCAGGCGCTGGAGATGGGAGCAAGTGCCGTGCTGGTGAACACAGCCATTGCGGTCGCCGACGACCCCATCAGGATGGCCCGTGCGTTCCGCATGGCCGTGGAGGCTGGCTTGCTGGCACGAGAGTCTGGCCCGGGAACGCGCAGTTTTCAGGCACAGGCCACCAGCCCGTTGACCGGCTTTCTGGAGGCGCTCTCATGACCACCTTTACCGACCGCTGGCGGCAGCTTAACTGGGACGATATTGCCCTGCGTATCAACAGTAAAACGCAGGCTGACGTGGAGCGCGCCTTACAAGCCCGTCACCTGTCCCGCGACGATATGATGGCCCTGCTCTCTCCGGCGGCGAGCACCTTTCTTGAGCCGATGGCCCAGCGCGCTCAGAGGCTCACCCGCCAGCGTTTTGGCAACACGGTGAGCTTTTACGTACCGCTCTACCTCTCTAACCTGTGCGCGAATAACTGCACCTACTGCGGCTTCTCCATGAGCAACCGCATCAAGCGGAAAACACTCGATGAGAGCGAAATCGCCCGTGAGTGTGCCGCCATCCGTGAAATGGGTTTTGAGCATCTCCTGCTGGTCACGGGTGAACATCAGAGCAAAGTCGGGATGGACTATTTTCGACAGCACCTTCCGGCCATTCGCCGTCAGTTCGCGTCGCTACAGATGGAGGTTCAGCCCCTGTCGCAGGAGGAATACGCGGAGCTTAAAACCCTCGGGCTGGACGGAGTGATGGTGTATCAGGAAACCTACCACGAGGCGACGTATGCCCGGCATCACCTGAAGGGAAAGAAACAGGATTTCTTCTTCCGGCTGGAGACCCCGGACAGACTGGGCCGGGCCGGGATCGACAAAATCGGTCTGGGTGCGCTGATTGGGCTGTCAGATAGCTGGCGAGTGGATTGCTACATGGTAGCGGAACACCTGCTATGGCTGCAGCAGCACTACTGGCAAAGCCGTTACTCCATCTCTTTCCCACGCTTGCGGCCATGTACGGGAGGTGTTGAACCCGCCTCGGTAATGGACGAACGTCAGCTGGTCCAGGCCATCTGTGCGTTTCGCCTGCTTGCCCCGGAGGTTGAATTATCCCTCTCGACGCGTGAATCTCCTGCGTTTCGTGACCGCGTGATCCCGCTTGCGATTAACAACGTCAGTGCGTTCTCCAAAACGCAGCCAGGGGGCTATGCCGATGACCATCCGGAGCTGGAACAATTTGCGCCACATGATAGTCGACGGCCAGAAGCGGTTGCCGCCGCCCTGACCGCGCAGGGGTTACAACCGGTCTGGAAAGACTGGGATAGTTGGCTGGGAAGAGCCTCGCAAATGCGTTGAAACGCACTGCAAGCCGTTAAAAAATTGTCGAGGCGCTCTGGAGAGTCACAACCGGACGATTGTCATCTATCGTCCGGTTTTTTATTGTCATGCCGTCAGCAACGGAAGCTGACCAGGGCGAAAAGCTTCTTCCTCGTTTCGCCCTGCCTCTGATTCATTGCACACGCCGCCCGCCAGAGGAATGAGTATTTTCTTAATGGTTCTTAAGATAAATCATCTCATCTGAAACTGTGTTCCGTATAATTCACAGCTAACCGCAGGACAGCGACTATGCTGAGAGGATATCGGCAGACGAAAAAACTCACCATCAGGATTGATGTACAACTCATGGCACTTCACAGCAGAAAGCTCTCTTTTACCCGACCCATTATGCTCAGCTTTGCGGGGATCCTGTGCAGTTTTGCGCTGATCGCGGTCGTGGTTACCCTTTCACAACAAAAAGATTTTCTTGAGGATTATCATAAGATTAATGGTAACTTCACCCACAACCTGGCGGTGAACTACACCGAATCTATCCTGCGTGAAAACGACTATATCCTTGGGCGTTCGGCGCTCTATTTTGCACGCAACGACACGCTGAACGAGATGCTGAACGTCAATCCGTCGCAGGGTTTACAGATGTTGATGCATCTACAGAACCTGATGCCGACCGTCTCTTCCATTTCTCTGACAGACACCCAGGGCCGTTATCTGCGCGCGCCGGAGGTACTTCCCACGGAAAAGAGCAAAACCTTCGATCCCCGGACGCGTCCATGGTTCATCGCCCAGGCGGAAGCCAGCATCTTCAGCCACTATACCCGCCCCTACATGGACTATTTTACCGGGCATCCCACGGTCACTCTTTATAAGCCGTTGATTTCGCCGGAAGGACGGCTCAAGGGTACAATAGCATTTCATCTCGATTTGACCTCCATGGGGTTTACCCTTCGTCAGATGGTAGCGCCTGTACAAGGGGAATTCTTTGTTGTCGAACGCGACGGTGCCGTGGTGCTTCATCCTGATCCGGGCGCACTCTTCAAGCAGTACGTGAGCGAAGCGCTGATGGACAAAATGACCAGCAGCGAAGGCCATCTGTATGATAAGAAAACCAAAGCCTGGTATTACTACTACTCCTTCACCAACCCGGACTGGTTTGTCATCTACCGGGTTTCGGGCGCAACGCTCACCGACATTACCCGCCATGAGACCACTATCGTCGGCTGGGGTTTTGCGCTGGCGGCCATCATTATCATCCTCTTCGGTCTGTACCTGCGCCATGAGTCGCGTACCGTGCTGATGACGATTATCAACGCCATCAAAACCGGCGACGTCAACCAGGCTCCGCGTCTGGAAGCGATGCTTAGCCATACCATCCAGTCCAATAAAGCGCGTGAGATGGCCTATGTGCGCCAGGCCACCCATGATGCACTCACCGGCTGCAAAAACCGCCGGGCATTTGATAGCGATGTAGATGAGCTACTCAGTGCCCACCAGCCTTTCGCCCTGGCGCTGATTGACATCGACAACTTTAAATCGATTAACGACACCTGGGGTCACCTGAGCGGTGATATTGTCCTGCGTAACGTGGCGCGTGAAGGGATCCAGATAATGCAGCCGCATAACGTCTCGGTTTACCGCTACGGTGGAGAAGAGTTCGCAGTGATTTTCCAGGCTGACCAGATCGCTAGCGCATTCTCGTTACTGGACGCGTGGCGTACCGCCGTTGAAAAACGCCTCTGGCGGGAAGAAAACCTGCGGGTAACGTTCAGTGCCGGTCTGGGAGAGTGGCATTTCGAACCGCTGGAAGAACTGGTGGGGAGCGTAGATAACGCCCTCTACAGCGCGAAACAACAGGGAAAAAACCGCATTATTCGAACGTCCGTCGGCTGATTTTCGCTGCCCGGCGCAAAATTGTAACCGGTTTCAGAAAAATGCCGATTTCTTTGTGATGCCTGACACACAATCACCGTAAAGCGGTTGTTGAAGCAGTCTGCACGGGATAATTATCAATAAACACATGTAGATCGAGGCTGATTATGAAGAACATCGTTTTATGCTGTGCAGCGGGAATGTCAACGAGCATGCTGGTTCAACGTATGAAAGACGCCGCGCAGAAAAAAGGGGTTGAAGTCACCATTAAAGCCGTTCCGGTCGCGGAATTTAAAGACAACATCGCGACGGCCGACATCGTATTACTGGGGCCACAGGTTAAATACGAGCAGGCGAAACTTCAGGCCCAGGCCGAGCCGCTGGGTAAAAAGGTCGCGGTGATCGACATGATGGATTACGGCATGATGAAAGGTGATGCCGTACTGGAAAAAGCGCTCAAACTGCTGGAGTCATAATGGAAGACTTAGAAACGACAATCATGGAACTGCTGGTCAACGCGGGTGCGGCGCGCAGTGCTGCCCTGACGGCATTACAGATGGCGCGTAAAGGTGACTTTGACGAAGCCGAAAAGGCGATGGAAGAGTCGCGCGAGTATGTGAAGCATGCGCACACCATCCAGACACAGCTTATTGGTCTTGATGAAGGCACCGGGAAGCTTCCTGTTAACCTGATTACCGTCCATTCTCAGGATCACCTGATGAACGCGATGGTCATCCAGGATCTGGCGGGCGATATGATTGAGCTTTATCGACGCATCCCGTTGCTAAATTAAAAGCTACAGCTGTAAAAAAACCCGCCGAGGCGGGTTTTTTATTTACGGCATCAACGATTACTCGTTGTCGGAACCGCCCAGACCTGCGTTCAGCAGCTCTGCCAGGCTCGCGGATGCATCTTCAGCAGTCACCTGCGGTGCAGCTGGCAGTTCGCCTGCAGCACGACGACGCATACGATCCTGATGGTACGCATAACCGGTACCCGCTGGGATCAGACGACCCACGATAACGTTCTCTTTCAGACCGCGCAGTTCATCGCGTTTACCTGCAACAGCGGCTTCGGTCAGGACACGAGTGGTTTCCTGGAACGATGCTGCAGAGATGAAGGACTCGGTTGCCAGAGACGCTTTGGTGATACCCAGCAGATCGCGCGAGAAGGTCGCACCGATTTTGCCGTTCGCTTCCAGTTCGCGGTTAGCGATCTTGACGCGTGAGTACTCAACCTGCTCGCCTTCCAGGAACTCGGAGCTGCCCGCGTTCTCGATGGTCGCTTTACGCAGCATCTGACGAACGATAACTTCGATGTGTTTATCGTTAATCTTAACGCCCTGCAGACGGTATACGTCCTGTACTTCGTTAACAATGTAACGCGTAACAGCATGCACACCACGCAGACGCAGGATGTCGTGCGGCGCTTCTGGACCGTCGGAAACCACGTCACCACGTTCTACGCGTTCACCTTCGAACACGTTGAGCTGACGCCACTTAGGAATCATCTCTTCGTACGGCTCGCTGCCATCTACCGGGGTGATAACCAGACGGCGTTTACCTTTGGTCTCTTTACCGAAGGAGATGATACCGCTGATTTCAGCCAGGATTGCCGGCTCTTTCGGACGACGTGCTTCGAACAGATCCGCAACGCGTGGCAGACCACCGGTGATGTCCTTGGTACCGCCGGATTCCTGAGGAATACGCGCCAGGGTGTCACCAGAGCTGATCTGTACGCCATCTTCCAGCTGTACAATCGCTTTACCAGGCAGGAAGTACTGCGCAGGCATATCGGTACCAGGGATCAGAACGTCGTTACCCTGAGCATCAACGATTTTCAGTGCAGGACGCAGATCTTTACCGCCGGTAGTACGTTCAGCAGAATCCAGAACCACCAGAGAAGACAGACCGGTCAGCTCGTCAGTCTGACGAGTAATGGTCTGGCCGTCGATCATGTCAGTGAAGCGGATGAAACCACTCACTTCGGTGATAACTGGCATGGTGTGTGGATCCCAGTTTGCAACGGTTTCACCGCCGGCAACCTGCTCGCCATCACCTTTCGCCATAACAGCACCGTAAGGCACTTTATAGCTCTCTTTGGTACGACCGAATTCGTCGATCAGCTTCAGTTCGGTGTTACGAGAAGTGATAACCAGTTTACCGCTGGAGTTCACAACCGATTTCGCGTTGCTGAGCTTGATGCTACCTTTGTTTTTCACCTGGATGCTGGATTCAGCAGCCGCACGAGATGCCGCACCACCGATGTGGAACGTACGCATCGTCAGCTGTGTACCCGGCTCACCGATGGACTGTGCCGCGATAACGCCGATGGCTTCACCTTTGTTGATGATGTGGCCACGTGCCAGGTCACGACCGTAGCAGTGCGCACATACACCAAAGTCGGTGTCACAGGATACAACGGAACGCACTTTCACGGAGTCAACAGAGTTCGCTTCCAGCAGGTCACACCACTGTTCGTGCAGCAGCGTGTTGCGTGGAACCAGAATGTCTGCGGTACCCGGCTTCAGAATGTCTTCCGCGGTAACACGACCCAGTACGCGATCGCGCAGTGGCTCTTTAACATCACCACCCTCGATAACCGGGGTCATGGTGATACCTTCAAGGGTGCCACAATCGTCTTCGGTCACCACCAGATCCTGCGCAACGTCAACCAGACGACGCGTCAGATAACCGGAGTTCGCTGTTTTCAGTGCGGTATCCGCCAGACCTTTACGCGCACCGTGCGTGGAGATGAAGTACTGGAGTACGTTCAGACCTTCACGGAAGTTCGCGGTGATTGGCGTTTCGATGATGGAGCCATCTGGCTTCGCCATCAGACCACGCATACCTGCCAGCTGACGAATCTGTGCTGCAGAACCACGCGCACCGGAGTCGGCCATCATGTAAATGCTGTTGAAGGAAACCTGCTGCTCTTCTACGCCGTCACGGTTAATCACGGTTTCGGTTTGCAGGTTATCCATCATCGCTTTGGATACACGATCGTTCGCCGCAGCCCAGATATCGATAACTTTGTTGTAGCGTTCGCCCGCGGTTACCAGACCAGACTGGAACTGCTCCTGGATTTCCGCAACTTCAGCTTCTGCTTCAGAGATGATCTCGTGTTTCTTCTCTGGGATGACCATGTCATCGATACCAACAGATGCACCTGAACGCGCTGCATAAGCAAAGCCGGTGTACATTGTCTGGTCAGCGAAGATAACGGTCGGCTTCAGACCCAGAATGCGGTAACAGGTGTTCAGCATTTTGGAGATCGCTTTCTTACCCAGCGCCTGGTTGACGATGGAGAAAGGCAGACCTTTCGGTACGATCATCCACAGAATGGCACGGCCGATAGTCGTGTCTTTCAGGCTGGTTTTCGCAACGAATTCGCCGTTAGCATCTTTTTCGTATTCAGTGATACGCACTTTAACGCGCGCATGCAAAGAGGCCAGGCCAGCGCGATAAATACGCTCAGCTTCTTTCGGGCCAGTCAGCACCATGCCTTCGCCTTTAGCGTTAACACAGTCACGGGTCATGTAGTACAGACCCAATACAACGTCCTGAGAAGGAACGATGATTGGCTCGCCGTTCGCTGGAGACAGGATGTTGTTGGTAGACATCATCAGCGCACGCGCTTCGAGCTGGGCTTCCAGCGTCAGCGGTACGTGAACAGCCATCTGGTCACCATCGAAGTCGGCGTTATACGCCGCACAAACCAGTGGGTGCAGCTGAATAGCTTTACCTTCGATCAGGACTGGCTCAAATGCCTGGATACCCAGACGGTGCAGAGTTGGTGCACGGTTCAGCAGTACCGGGTGCTCGCGGATCACTTCGTCCAGGATATCCCAAACGACAGCTTCTTCACGCTCAACCATTTTCTTAGCGGCTTTGATGGTGGTGGCGAGTCCTCGCAACTCCAGTTTGCCGTAGATGAATGGTTTGAACAGCTCCAGTGCCATTTTCTTCGGCAGACCGCACTGATGCAGACGCAGGTATGGACCTACGGTGATTACAGAACGACCGGAGTAGTCAACACGCTTACCGAGCAGGTTCTGACGGAAACGACCCTGTTTACCTTTGATCATGTCGGCCAAAGATTTCAGAGGACGTTTGTTAGAACCGGTGATCGCACGACCGCGACGACCGTTATCCAGCAGGGCATCTACCGCTTCCTGCAGCATACGTTTTTCGTTGCGTACGATGATATCCGGCGCAGCCAGATCCAGCAGACGTTTCAGACGGTTGTTACGGTTGATCACGCGACGATACAGATCGTTCAGATCGGACGTTGCGAAACGACCACCATCCAGCGGAACCAGCGGACGCAGATCTGGCGGCAGAACCGGCAGAACGGTCAGGATCATCCACTCTGGCTTGTTACCAGACTGAACGAACGCTTCCAGCAGTTTGATACGCTTGGTCAGCTTTTTACGCTTGGTTTCGGAGTTGGTTTCGTTCAGCTCTTCACGCAGCTGCTCGCACTCTTGCTCCAGATCCATGCTCTTCAGCAGGGCCTGAATAGCTTCCGCACCCATCTTCGCGTCGAATTCGTCACCGAACTCTTCCAGCGCGTCCAGATACTGCTCTTCAGTCAGGATCTGGTGACGTTCCAGGTTCGTCATCCCGCCTTCGATAACCACATAAGATTCGAAGTACAGAACACGTTCGATATCGCGCAGCGGCATATCCAGCAGCAGGCCGATACGGGACGGCAGAGATTTCAGGAACCAGATGTGAGCAGTCGGAGACGCCAGCTCGATGTGGCCCATGCGCTCACGGCGCACTTTGGTCTGGGTCACTTCAACGCCGCACTTCTCACAGATCACACCACGGTGTTTCAGGCGCTTGTACTTACCGCACAGGCACTCGTAATCTTTTACTGGCCCGAAAATACGTGCACAGAAAAGGCCGTCACGCTCAGGTTTGAACGTACGGTAGTTGATGGTTTCCGGCTTTTTAACTTCACCGAAAGACCATGAACGGATCATGTCTGGCGAAGCCAGAGCAATTTTGATCGCATCAAACTCTTCGGTTTTAGTTTGCGCTTTCAGAAACTTTAATAAGTCTTTCACGGATTTGCTCCCGTCGGAGTTAGCACACTCTGCTGTCGGGCGTTAACCCGACAGCAGTGACCTGTTTGAGCGAGAATTACTCGTCTTCCAGTTCGATGTTGATACCCAGCGAACGAATCTCTTTCAACAGTACGTTGAAGGACTCTGGCATGCCCGGTTCCATCTGATGGTTGCCGTCCACGATGTTCTTATACATCTTGGTACGACCGTTCACGTCATCAGACTTAACGGTGAGCATTTCCTGCAGGGTGTATGCTGCGCCGTATGCTTCCAGCGCCCACACTTCCATCTCCCCGAAGCGCTGACCACCGAACTGTGCCTTACCACCCAGCGGCTGCTGAGTAACCAGGCTGTAAGAACCGGTAGAACGAGCGTGCATTTTGTCGTCGACCAGGTGGTTCAGTTTCAGCATGTACATGTAACCTACGGTTACCGGACGCTCGAACTGTTCACCGGTACGGCCGTCAAACAGCGTAATCTGACCAGACGTTGGCAGACCACCCAGTTGCAGCAGCTCTTTAATTTCAGCTTCTTTTGCACCGTCGAATACCGGCGTTGCAATTGGCATACCTTTGCGCAGGTTCTCTGCCAGACGCAGCACTTCTTCATCGCTGAAGGTGTTCAGGTCGACTTTCTGACGCACATCGGTGCCCAGATCGTAGGCACGCTGGATGAATTCGCGCAGTTTCGCGACTTCCTGCTGCTGTTTCAGCATGGCGTTAATCTTGTCGCCGATACCTTTCGCAGCCATACCCAGGTGGGTTTCCAGAATCTGACCGATGTTCATACGAGACGGTACGCCCAGTGGGTTCAGTACGATATCTACCGGCGTACCGTTAGCATCGTGCGGCATATCTTCGATCGGGTTGATCTTAGAGATAACACCCTTGTTACCGTGACGACCTGCCATCTTATCACCAGGCTGGATCTGACGTTTAACAGCCAGATACACCTTAACAATCTTCAGCACGCCTGGTGCCAGATCGTCGCCCTGAGTGATTTTGCGGCGTTTCGCTTCGAGTTTTTTCTCGAACTCGTGTTTCAGTTCGTCATACTGCTCAGCCAGCTGTTCCAGCTGATTTTGTTTCTCTTCGTCGGTCAGGCCCAGTTCCAGCCAGCGATCGCGTGGCAGTTTGTCGAGCTTCTCAGCTTCAACGCCACCGGCAACCAGCACCGCGTAGATACGGCTGAACAGACCCGCTTCGAGGATCTGCAGTTCTTCAGACAGGTCTTTCTTAGCCTGTTTGAGCTGCATCTCTTCGATTTCCAGCGCACGTTTATCTTTCTCAACGCCGTCACGGGTGAAGACCTGAACGTCGATAACCGTACCGGAAACACCGTTTGGTACGCGCAGAGAAGAGTCTTTAACGTCAGACGCTTTCTCACCGAAGATTGCACGCAGCAGTTTCTCTTCTGGCGTCAGCTGGGTTTCACCTTTCGGCGTTACCTTACCAACCAGAATGTCGCCGCCGGTCACTTCCGCACCGATGTAAACGATACCGGATTCATCCAGTTTAGAGAGCGCAGCTTCACCCACGTTAGGGATGTCAGCGGTGATCTCTTCTGGCCCCAGCTTGGTGTCACGGGACACACAGGCCAGTTCCTGAATGTGGATGGTGGTGAAACGATCTTCCTGTACCACACGTTCGGAGACGAGGATGGAGTCTTCGAAGTTGTAACCGTTCCAAGGCATGAACGCTACGCGCATGTTCTGACCGAGCGCCAGTTCACCAAGGTCGGTGGACGGACCGTCTGCCAGCACGTCGCCGCGCTCAACTGGCTCACCCAGAGATACGCAAGGCATCTGGTTGATACAGGTGTTTTGGTTAGAACGGGTGTATTTAGTCAGGTTGTAGATGTCGATACCCGCTTCGCCCGGATACATCTCGTCTTCGTTAACTTTGATAACGATACGGGATGCGTCAACGTACTGAACGGTACCGCCACGCTTAGCCACTGCAGTAACACCGGAGTCAACGGCAACAGCACGTTCCATACCGGTACCAACCAGCGGCTTATCAGCACGCAGAGTTGGAACGGCCTGACGTTGCATGTTCGCACCCATCAATGCACGGTTGGCGTCATCGTGTTCCAGGAACGGGATCAGGGACGCACCGACGGATACCACCTGCTGGGTGGATACGTCCATGTAGTCAACCTGGTCGCGGCTGAACAAGCTGGATTCGCCTTTGCTACGGCAGGTAACCAGATCTTCTACAAAGTGGCCTTCGTCATCCAGGTTGGAGTTCGCCTGAGCGATAACGTAGTTGCCTTCTTCAATAGCAGACAGGTAATGAATTTCGTCGGTAACAACACCGTCAGTCACTTTACGGTACGGGGTCTCAAGGAAACCGTATTCGTTTGTCTGTGCGTACACGGACAGGGAGTTGATCAGACCGATGTTTGGACCTTCAGGCGTTTCGATTGGACATACGCGACCGTAGTGAGTCGGGTGTACGTCTCGAACTTCGAAGCCTGCGCGTTCACGGGTCAGACCGCCTGGGCCGAGTGCAGAGATACGACGTTTGTGCGTAATCTCAGACAGCGGGTTGTTCTGGTCCATGAACTGAGACAGCTGGCTGGAACCGAAGAACTCTTTCACTGCTGCAGAAATCGGCTTGGCGTTGATCATATCCTGAGGCATCAGGGTATCCAGATCGCCCAGAGACAGACGCTCTTTCACCGCACGCTCTACACGTACCAGGCCAACGCGGAACTGGTTTTCCGCCATTTCGCCTACGGAACGGATACGACGGTTGCCGAGGTGGTCGATGTCGTCCACTTCGCCTTTACCGTTACGGATATCGATGAGCTTCTTCATCACTTCGATGATGTCGTCTTTGCTCAGGATACCGGAACCTTCGATCTCATCGCGCAGCAGAGAACGGTTGAACTTCATACGACCAACTGCAGACAGATCGTAGCGGTCTTCAGAGAAGAACAGGTTCTCGAACAGGCTTTCAGCTGCTTCGCGAGTTGGTGGCTCACCAGGACGCATCATGCGGTAGATTTCTACCAACGCGCTCAGACGATCGTTGGTTGGGTCGACGCGTACAGTCTCAGAGATGTACGGACCGTGGTCCAGATCGTTAGTGAACAGCGTTTCGATACGTTTGTGGCCAGCCTGACTCAGCTTAGCCAGCAGATCCAGGCTCAGCTCCATGTTAGCCGGGCAGATCAGCTCGCCAGTTGATTCATCAACGTAATCTTTCGCGGCTACTTTTCCTGCAATGTATTCAACCGGAACTTCGATGTGTTTGATATCATCTTTTTCCAGCTGACGGATGTGGCGCGCGGTAATACGGCGACCTTTTTCCACATACACTTTGCCGTCGGCTTCGATGTCGAACGACGCGGTCTCACCACGCAGACGTTCCGGCACCAGCTCCATCTGCAGCTTGTTGTCGCGGATTTCAAAGATCACTTTTTCAAAGAACAGGTCCAGGATCTGTTCAGTGGTATAGTTCAGTGCGCGCAGAATGATGGTTGCAGGCAGTTTACGACGACGGTCGATACGGACAAACAGGTTGTCTTTTGGATCGAACTCGAAGTCCAGCCATGAACCACGGTAAGGAATGATGCGCGCGTTATACAGTACTTTACCGGAAGAGTGTGTTTTACCTTTATCGCTGTCGAAGAAGACGCCCGGGCTACGGTGCAGCTGGGAAACGATAACACGCTCAGTACCGTTGATAACGAAAGTACCGTTGTCTGTCATGAGTGGAATTTCACCCATGTAGACTTCTTGTTCTTTAATGTCTTTAACAGTGCCTTCCGGCGCTTCGCGCTCGTAGATCACCAGACGCAGTTTTACGCGCAGCGGTGCGGAATAGGTCACGCCACGGATCTGACATTCCTGAACGTCAAACACCGGTTCGCCAAGGCGGTAGCTGACGTACTGCAGCTCGGAGTTACCGCTGTAGCTCTGAATTGGGAACACGGAACGGAAGGCTGCTTCCAGACCGTACTGCCCTTCAGGATCTTGCTCGATAAACTTCTGGAACGAGTCAAGCTGGATAGAAAGGAGATATGGAATGTCCAGAACTTGTGGACGTTTACCAAAATCCTTACGAATACGTTTTTTCTCGGTATAGGAGTAAACCATAGGGTTCCTCAGCTCGCTGACAAGTCGACCCATCTGTCCGACGAAGGGACAGTTTGTGCAACACCATTTTGTGGACCGGAAAATTGAATACTTTCCGCAATACCTGTTGCTATCACGCTTAAACCATTTCATTGCGATTTACACAGAGCGAGCACCCTGTCGCAGTATATTAAGTCGTCGATAGAAACAAGCATTGAAAGACACATCGATAGTCAAACAGTGTGAAATGCTACCGAGGCCTTACAGCGCAAAAAGGCTGGTGACTAAAAAGTCACCAGCCATCAGCCTAATTACTTAGGCTGCAACCAGAAAAGTTGGCTTATTTAACTTCAACTTCAGCGCCAGCTTCTTCCAGAGATTTTTTCAGTGCTTCTGCGTCGTCTTTGCTCACGCCTTCTTTCAGCGCAGCTGGAGCAGATTCTACCAGGTCTTTAGCTTCTTTCAGACCCAGACCGGTAGCGCCACGAACAGCTTTGATTACTGCAACTTTGTTCGCGCCAGCAGCTTTCAGAATTACGTCGAATTCAGTTTTCTCTTCAGCAGCGTCAGCAGCTGGGCCAGCAGCAACAGCTACAGCAGCAGCAGCAGAAACACCGAATTTTTCTTCCATTGCAGAGATCAGCTCAACAACGTCCATTACGGACATAGCGGATACTGCTTCAATGATTTGATCTTTAGTGATAGACATTTAAATTGTTCCTGAATATCAGAATAAGTTTATACGTAAGCAGATGCTTTATAAAGATAACTGCGATTAAGCAGCTTCTTTCGCATCGCGTACAGCAGCCAGAGTACGAACCAGTTTGCCAGCCGAAGCTTCTTTCATGGTTGCCATCAGGCGTGCAATTGCTTCTTCGTAGGTCGGCAGAGTTGCCAGGCGGTCGATCTGAGACGCCGGGATCAGCTCACCTTCAAAGGCAGCGGCTTTGACCTCAAATTTTGCATTCGCTTTCGCGAACTCTTTGAACAGACGAGCAGCAGCGCCCGGGTGTTCCATAGAGTATGCAATCAGGGTCGGACCAACAAACGTGTCTTTCAGGCACTCAAAAGAGGTACCTTCAACAGCACGGCGCAGCAGGGTGTTACGAACAACACGCATGTAAACGCCAGCTTCACGACCTGCTTTACGCAGTTCAGTCATTTTATCTACAGTTACGCCACGGGAATCCGCAACTACTGCAGACAGCGCGCCTTTGGCTACTTCGCTGACTTCAGCAACAATCGCTTGTTTGTCTTGAAGATTTAAAGCCATTAGCTTTTGCTCCTGGATGTTTGCCGGAACTCATGTTCCGGAACTCACTTCACTCTTCCCAACGGAAAGAGCGTCTTAATACGGTGAGCAGAAACAAGCCAGAATATCCAAAAATAATCTTAGCGTTCTGTCACCGTCTACGCAGGGGATTAAGTCTCTTGCGAAACACCTGCGGTCTTCGACGGAGGCCTGGATTAGGCCAGGCTCCAACGAACAATTCTTTTAGCCGCTAACTTTCGTTAGCAAACGTGGGGGTAAGATTGTAGACAAAATCACCGCCCACGTAAAGGCATTAGTTTGCAGCAGCGCTCAGGCCAGCCTGGTCAACTGCAACACCTGCACCCATGGTGGTGGAGATGCTAACTTTCTTGATGTACACGCCTTTCGCCTGAGTTGGTTTAGCTTTTTTCAGCGCAACCAGCAGAGCTTCCAGGTTTTCTTTCAGTTTGTCAGCGTCGAAGTCCACTTTACCGATGGTGGTGTGGATGATGCCGTTTTTGTCGTTACGATAACGAACCTGACCTGCTTTAGCGTTCTTAACTGCTTCAGCAACGTTAGGGGTTACAGTACCCACTTTCGGGTTTGGCATCAGGCCGCGTGGACCCAGAACCTGGCCCAGCTGGCCAACAACGCGCATTGCATCTGGAGATGCGATAACAACGTCAAAGTTCATTTCGCCTTTTTTGATCTGGTCAGCCAGATCTTCCATACCTACCAGTTCAGCGCCAGCAGCTTTAGCAGCTTCTGCGTTTGCACCCTGAGTAAATACAGCTACGCGAACGGAACGGCCAGTACCGTGTGGCAGTACAGTTGCACCACGAACGTTCTGATCAGATTTACGAGCATCGATGCCCAGGTTAACAGCAACGTCAACGCTTTCAACGAACTTAGCGGTAGCCAGTTCTTTCAGCAGAGCGATAGCTTCGTTGATGTCGTACTGTTTGGTCGCATCAACTTTGTCACGGATCACGGACATGCGCTTGGTCAGTTTAGCCATTTCTTAGTCCTCCACTACCAGGCCCATGGAACGTGCAGTACCTTCGATAGAGCGAGTCATCGCTTCAATGTCGGCACCAGTCATGTCGGCAGCTTTGGTCTGCGCGATTTCCTGCAGCTGAGCGCGGGAAATTTTACCCACTTTGTCTTTGTTCGGTTTACCGGAACCAGACTTGATACCAGCCGCTTTCTTCAGCAGAACTGCTGCAGGAGGGGTTTTGGTAACGAAAGTGAAAGAACGGTCAGCGTAAACAGTGATTACAACTGGGATTGGCAGACCTTTTTCCAGGGATTCAGTTTTGGCGTTAAACGCTTTACAGAATTCCATGATGTTCACACCCTGCTGACCCAGAGCTGGACCAACTGGTGGACTTGGGTTCGCCATACCAGCTGCAACCTGCAGCTTGACGTAGGCTTGTACTTTCTTAGCCATTCTAAAATCCTCTGATTGGGTGATAGCGCCTCAGCGAGGCTCCCCGTGAATAAAATCGTTTTACAGGCCGTGGCCCATAAAAACAAAAGGCGCGAAATTGTATTCCAATCTCGCGCCCTGTGCAACGATTAAATCGCCGCTTTTTTGATCGCTGCTTAGGCTTTTTCTACCTGGGCAAAGTCCAGTTCTACCGGGGTCGCACGACCGAAGATAGAAACAGAAACTTTCAGGCGGGATTTCTCGTAATCCACTTCTTCGACCACGCCATTAAAGTCAGCAAACGGACCGTCATTAACACGAACCATTTCACCCGGTTCAAACAGCGTTTTCGGACGCGGCTTATCACCCACCTGCTGCAGGCGGTTCATAATCGCATCAACTTCTTTGTCGCTGATTGGCGCCGGACGGTCAGACGTGCCGCCGATAAAGCCCATCACGCGCGGTACGCTGCGCACAAGGTGCCAGCTCGCGTCGTTCATAACCATCTGAACCAGCACGTAACCCGGGAAGAATTTACGCTCGCTTTTGCGGCGTTGGCCGCCACGGATCTCGACCACTTCTTCGGTCGGAACCATAACTTCGCCAAATAACTCTTCCATGTTGTGTAATTTGATATGCTCACGCAGCGACGTTGCTACGCGGCCTTCAAAACCGGAAAACGCCTGAACGACGTACCAGCGCTTTTTAGGGGCTTCAGACATCTCAGAACCTCAGGCCAGTGATAAAGGATACCAGGCGAACCAGAATACCATCCAGTCCCCACAGGATCAGTGACATTACAGCGGTTACCGCCGCTACGATCAGCGTGGTGTGCAATGTTTCCTGGCGAGTCGGCCAAATTACCTTACGGACTTCGGTACGCGCTTCGCGGGCAAAAGCGACAGTCGCTTTGCCTTTTGTCGTCAACAGCGCGACACCACCCGCTGCAGCAATCAGAATTACCACTGCAAGCGCGCGTAGCGGCAGCATAATGTCACGATAAAGATAGTTGCCGACGATCGCTACGATCAGCAGAACGGCTACCACTACCCATTTCATCGCTTCCAGGCCGCGCCCGCTCCCTTGAGCTTCGGTATTCGCACTCATAAACCAACCTGTCAGAAGTATTCTACAAACATTTTCACCCCGCGATCGCGAGGCAAACCAAATCGAAATGCTAATTCGCTTTTCGAATTATACGCTCTCTGCAGAGCCTGTCTCAGCAATGATTATGACAAAAATAATCACTGATGAGCCAGGTTCTGGCGTGAAAGCGTGCAAAAAGGGCATCAAATGATGCCCTTTTATTGCGCATTGCGTCAAATGTTATCAGCAATTAGCCGAGAACTTTAGCAACCACGCCCGCGCCAACGGTACGGCCACCTTCACGGATTGCGAAACGCAGACCGTCGTCCATCGCGATTGGGTGGATCAGAGTCACAACCATCTTGATGTTGTCGCCTGGCATTACCATCTCTACGCCTTCTGGCAGTTCGATGGTACCGGTCACGTCAGTTGTACGGAAGTAGAACTGTGGACGGTAGCCTTTGAAGAACGGAGTATGACGGCCGCCTTCGTCTTTGGACAGGATGTACACTTCAGATTCGAACTTGGTGTGTGGCTTGATTGAGCCTGGCTTCGCCAGAACCTGACCACGTTCGATTTCTTCACGTTTGATACCACGCAGCAGAACACCAACGTTCTCACCAGCACGGCCTTCGTCCAGCAGTTTGCGGAACATTTCAACGCCAGTACAGGTAGACTTCGCAGTCTCTTTGATACCAACGATTTCAACTTCTTCACCCACTTTGATGATACCGCGCTCTACACGACCGGTAACAACGGTACCACGACCGGAGATGGAGAATACGTCTTCGATTGGCAGCAGGAATGGCTTATCAATCGCACGCTCTGGTTCTGGGATGTAAGAATCCAGGTAGCCAGCCAGTTCGATGATTTTCGCTTCCCACTCTGCGTCGCCTTCCAGCGCTTTCAGAGCAGAACCACGAACGATTGGGGTATCGTCGCCTGGGAAATCGTACTGAGACAGCAGTTCACGAACTTCCATCTCTACCAGTTCCAGCAGCTCTTCGTCATCAACCATGTCGCATTTGTTCAGGAACACGATGATGTAAGGAACGCCTACCTGACGACCCAGCAGGATGTGCTCACGAGTCTGAGGCATTGGGCCGTCAGTCGCAGCTACTACCAGGATCGCGCCGTCCATCTGCGCAGCACCGGTGATCATGTTTTTAACATAGTCGGCGTGGCCTGGGCAGTCTACGTGTGCGTAGTGGCGAGTCGGGGTGTCATACTCAACGTGAGAGGTGTTGATGGTGATACCACGAGCTTTTTCTTCTGGTGCGTTATCGATCTGGTCGAATGCACGAGCAGAACCACCGTAGGTTTTTGCCAGAACGGTAGTGATTGCAGCGGTCAGCGTTGTTTTACCATGGTCAACGTGGCCGATAGTACCGACGTTAACGTGCGGTTTTGTACGTTCAAACTTTTCTTTAGACATCGATTGTCCCTCTAAGACACGGATAAATCGGTGATATCACCACATCAACCAGGCGAAATGCCTGAACTGTTGAATCAAGTAAAATTGAAACAGAGAGAAACGGGAAGGAGAAGTGAAGTGGTGCTGATACCCAGAGTCGAACTGGGGACCTCACCCTTACCAAGGGTGCGCTCTACCAACTGAGCCATATCAGCACGTATTGGAGCGGGCAGCGGGAATCGAACCCGCATCATCAGCTTGGAAGGCTGAGGTAATAGCCATTATACGATGCCCGCATCCTGAAACTCGGCTACCCAGTTCTTTCTGTAACAAAAAAAGAGATTTCTCTCTTTTTAAGTTCGAGCTGATTCAGCTTTTAAACCAGCTCCGGCGGCATTTACGCTGCCAGAAAGTGGTGGTGGGGGAAGGATTCGAACCTTCGAAGTCTGTGACGGCAGATTTACAGTCTGCTCCCTTTGGCCGCTCGGGAACCCCACCGGACTTGATGGTGCCGACTACCGGAATCGAACTGGTGACCTACTGATTACAAGTCAGTTGCTCTACCTACTGAGCTAAGTCGGCATCAAGTAGCGCGCATTCTATGGATACCTGCGCGGTCATGCAACTAAAAATTTGCATAAAACGTTCTTTCGCTCACATTTTATGCTAACCACGCATCAAGCGCTGTAAAAGTAATCATTAGCGGTCAAATATTCAACATATATGAGCGAATTGCATCGCATACGCCGTAGCGTGACGGCTTCCGCGTAACGCAGCGCTTTCCATCTTTTTTCTTATTATTCCTGTCATCTGGTGTTAACCTCCTGCCCATTGTCCAAAATTAACTGTGTGATGAGCCATGATCCGGCAGTGTGATGCTGGCTCACTGAAGCATGCTTATGAGCAAAAAAGAGCAAACGTTAATGACGCCTTATCTTCACTTTAACCGCAGCCAGTGGGCTGCCCTGCGTGATTCCGTCCCTATGACGCTGACGGAAGGTGAAATCGCACGGTTAAAAGGGATAAACGAAGATCTGTCCCTGGAAGAAGTGGCAGAAATTTATCTCCCCCTCTCACGCTTGCTTAACTTCTATATCAGTTCCAACCTGCGCCGTCAGGCGGTGCTGGAGCAGTTCCTTGGAACCAATGGTCAACGCATTCCTTATATCATCAGTATTGCTGGCAGCGTGGCGGTAGGTAAAAGCACAACCGCGCGTGTCTTGCAGGCTCTCCTGAGCCGCTGGCCAGAACACCGCAGCGTGGAGCTGATCACCACCGACGGCTTTCTGCACCCCAATGAGGTGTTAAAAGAACGCGGGCTGATGAAGAAGAAGGGCTTCCCGCTCTCTTATGACATGCACCGTCTGGTGAAATTTGTCTCTGACCTGAAATCCGGCGTGCCTAACGTCACGGCGCCGGTCTATTCGCACCTGATCTACGATCGCATTCCAGGCGGAGACAAAACGGTGGTGCAGCCAGACATTCTGATTCTGGAAGGGTTAAATGTGCTGCAAAGTGGGATGGATTATCCTCACGATCCGCATCACGTGTTTGTCTCTGACTTCGTCGATTTCTCTATTTATGTCGATGCACCGGAAGATTTACTGCAAAGCTGGTATATCAACCGTTTCCTGAAGTTCCGCGAAGGGGCGTTCACTGACCCGGACTCCTATTTCCATCACTACGCCCAGCTTTCTGAAGAAGAGGCGGTGAAGGTGGCGACAGGTCTGTGGAACGAGATCAACTACGTAAACCTGAAAGAAAACATTCTCCCTACCCGCGAGCGGGCGAGCCTGATCCTCACCAAGAGCGAGAAACACGCCGTGGACCAGATTCGTTTGCGGAAATAGGTTAGCAGACATAAAAAAACCGGCTCAACGCCGGTTTTTTTGTTTACGCCTGAGGCTTTTCGCCGTTTTCATCCTGATCGACCGCAAAGCAGGCCACCAGCTGACCGCGATAATCTTTCAGCTGCGGCTGTAGCTGGGTGCAAGGGCCAAAGCGGCGAATGCAGCGGGCGTTGAACGCACATCCCGGAGGTGGATTCAGCGGACTTGGCAGTTCACCGGTCAGCTTAATACGCTCACGACGATCGTCCGGGTTCAGGCGCGGTGTCGCAGAGAGCAGCGCCTGGGTGTACGGGTGGCGAGGGTTATTAAAGATCTGATCTTTCGTCCCCTTCTCCACGCAGCGCCCCAGATACATCACCATCACTTCATCAGCGATATGCTCTACCACCGACAGGTCGTGGGAGATAAATACGTAAGACAGCCCCAGCTCCTGCTGCAGATCCATCATCAGATTCAGCACCTGTGCGCGCACGGAAACGTCGAGCGCTGAGACCGGTTCATCGGCAATCACGACATCCGGATCGAGCATCAGGCCACGGGCGATGGCGATACGCTGGCGCTGACCGCCAGAGAACATATGCGGGTAGCGATCGTAATGCTCGGTTTTCAGGCCGACTTTCGCCATCATCGCCAGCGCTTTTTCACGACGCTGCTCTTTGCTGAGATTACTGTTAATCAGCAGCGGCTCTTCCAGAATCTGCCCCACTTTCTTGCGCGGGTTCAATGAACCGTACGGGTTCTGGAACACAATCTGGATTTTCTGGCGACGCAGCTTCTGCGCCTGCGGATCGTGCTTGAGCAGATCCTGCCCCTGATAATAGAGTTCGCCGCCGGTAGGCGTTTCAATCATCGTCAACAGACGGCCTAAGGTTGATTTGCCGCAGCCCGACTCCCCGACCACCGCCAGCGTTTTACCGCGTTCGAGGGTAAAGGAGACGCCGTCCAGCGCTTTCACCAGGCGCTCAGGGGCAAAAATCCCCTTCTTCACCGGGTAGTGTTTTTTCAGGTCGATAGCCTGCAACAGCGGTTGTTGCGTGGTGGCCTGTTGCGTACTCATAGTGTTGGCCTCCCGGCATCATCGAGTGGGTAGTGGCATTTCGACTGACGACCGTCAGCCAGCTGGTTCAGCTCAGGCTCTTCTGCACGGCATTTATCCGTCGCATACGGGCAACGCGGATTCAGCAGGCAGCCCTGCGGACGGTCATATTTACCCGGTACCACACCCGGCAGCGACGCCAGACGCGCTTTATCCTGGGCAAACTCCGGCAGCGCACGTAAAAGCGCCTGGGTATACGGATGACGCGGTGCGCGGAAGATATCGTGCGAACTTCCGGTCTCCACCACCTGTCCTGCATACATCACGATGATTTTGTGTGCTGCTTCAGCCACCAGCGCCAGGTCGTGCGTAATCAGCACCAGCGCCATGTTCTCTTTCTGCTGCAGTTCCAGCAGCAGCTCGATGATTTGCGCCTGGATGGTCACGTCCAGCGCTGTGGTCGGCTCATCGGCAATCAGCAGTTTTGGCCGACAGGCAATTGCCATCGCGATCATCACACGCTGACTCATCCCGCCAGAAAGCTGATGCGGGTAGACATCAAGGCGCGATGCCGGGTCAGGGATCCCCACCTGGTTCAGCAGGTCGATCGCCCGCTGACGACGGGTTTTCTTGTTACCGCCCTGATGGACCTTGATCGCCTCCATAATCTGGAAGCCCACGGTGTAGCAGGGGTTCAGGCTGGTCATCGGGTCCTGGAAGATCATCGCCACTTCCGCGCCCACCAGCTGGCGGCGCTGTTTCTCGGAAATGCGCTTCAGATCCTGACCATTGAACTGCAGGTTTTCCGCCATCACGCGGCCCGGATAATCGATCAGCCCCATAATCGCCAGTGAGCTTACGGACTTACCGGAACCGGATTCCCCAACAATGCCAACCACTTCGCCCTGATTTACGCTGTAGCTGATGCGGTCCACGGCGCGAAACGGGGTGCCTTCATCGCCGAAGTGCACCGATAATTTATCTACATTTAATAACGCCATCTCGTGCCTCTTACTGCTTCAGTTTGGGATCAAGTGCATCGCGCAGACCATCACCCATCAGGTTAAATGCCAGCACCGTCAGCAGAATTGCCAGACCCGGGAAGGTGACAACCCACCAGGCGCTTTGTGCGAACTGCAACACGTCGGAGAGCATCGTGCCCCACTCCGGTGTTGGCGGCTGCGCACCCATGCCCAGGAAGCCAAGAGCGGCCATATCAAGAATGGCGTTAGAGAAGCCGAGCGACGCCTGAACAATCAGCGGCGCAAGGCAGTTCGGGAAGATATTGACGAACATCTGGCGCATCGCACCGGCACCGGCCACGCGGGACGCGGTGACGTAGTCGCGGTTCACTTCCACCAGCACTGCCGCACGGGTTAAACGCACGTAGTGAGGGAGTGCCACGAAGGTCAGCGCAAGCGCGGCGTTACCGATCGACGGGCCAAATATCGCCACCAGCACCAGGGCCAGCAGCAGGCTTGGCAGCGCCAGCATGATGTCGACGATACGCATGATGATGTTATCAACAATGCCGCCAAAATAACCCGCAACCAGGCCGAGGATGATCCCCATGATCAGGGACAGCACCACCACCAGGCAGCCTACCAGCAGCGACAGACGCGCGCCGTACATCAGACGCGACAACACGTCGCGACCTACATCATCGGTACCCAACAGGTGAGCCAGGGCTCCCGCCGTCCTGCCATGCAGGGGGGGCCAGCAGCGCGTCACGGAACTGATCCGCCGGGTTATACGGTGCAAGCACGTTTGCAAACACGGCAATCAGGATCATGACAGAGACATAGACCAGCCCCACTACCGCGCCTTTATTACGCTTGAAGTAGTGCCAGAATTCCTGCAGCGGCGTCATTGGAACCGGTGCAGCAACCACTTTATTTTCAGAAACGTGTGACATGATGGCCCCTTACTTCTTATGACGAATACGCGGGTTCACCACGCCGTACAGCAAATCGACCAGCAGGTTGACGAGAATAATCATCGTCGCGACCAGCAATACACCGCCCTGCACGACCGGATAGTCACGGCGTTGCAGCGCGTCAATCAGCCAGCGGCCAAGGCCCGGCCAGGAGAAGATGGTTTCGGTCAGGATCGCCCCTGCCAGCAGCGTACCCACCTGCAGACCGATAACGGTCACCACCGGCAGCATGGCGTTACGCAGCGCATGAACGATGATGACTCGCATACGCGTCAGACCCTTGGCACGCGCGGTACGAATATAATCCTCGCCCAGCACTTCCAGCATTGACGAACGGGTCATACGCACGATTACCGCCAGAGGGATCGTGCCGAGCACCATCGCCGGCAGGATCATATGCGCGACCGCATCAATAAAGTTGCCCTCTTCACCCCATATCGCCGTATCAATCAGCATGAAGCCGGTCAACGGGTTGGAATCATCGAGGAAGACCATATCGCTGACGCGTCCGGAGACCGGCGTCAGGTTAAGCTGCACCGAGACCAGCATAATCAACATCATGCCCCACCAGAAGATCGGCATGGAGTAGCCGGTCAGCGCCAGGCCCACAGCGGTATGGTCAAAAATAGAGCCACGTTTAACGGCAGCCAGCACCCCGACAGGGATACCCACCGCAGTGGCAAAAATCATGGCGCAGATGCCAAGCTCCAGTGTCGCTTTAAAACGCGGCACGAACTCGTCCCACACCGGAAGACGGCTTTTCAGTGAAATCCCTAAGTCACCGTGCATAACGCCCCAGATATAGTGGAGGTACTGCTGCCACATCGGCTTATCGAGGCCGAGTTCAGCCAGCAACTGCGCATGACGTTCAGGGGAAATACCACGCTCGCCCGCCATAATCATTACCGGGTCGCCGGGGATCATATGGACGAAGGCAAAAGTGAGAAGGGTGATACCGATAAACGTGGGGATGACAAGTCCCAGACGTCGGAGGATGAACTGCAACATAACCCGGATTCTCTCTGAAGACGCACGACCAGTGGCGTGGCGTCTGTATTGCTCACAAATGTAACTTCCCTCTCCCGCGGGAGAGGGTTAGGGTGAGGGCAAGCATGGCACGCCCCTCACCCCTGCCCTCTCCCACAGGGAGAGGGAGAACACCCTACTGATTATTCAACAGATACGTTTTCGAAGTGGTGTTTGCCCAGCGGATCAACCACGTAGCCTTTCACTTCTTTGCGCACTGGCTCGTACACGGTGGAGTGAGCAACAATCAGAGCCGGAGCCTGATCGTGCATAACAACCTGTGCCTGCTTGTAGAGTTCAATACGTTTGTTGTGATCGTCGGTGGCACGTGCCGGCTGGATCAGGTCTTCAAACGGCTTGTAACACCAGCGAGAGTAGTTAGAGCCGTCTTTTGCCGCCGCACAGCTGAAGAGGGTGGCGAAGAAGTTGTCCGGATCCCCGTTGTCACCGGTCCAGCCCATCATCACTGCCTGATGCTCACCCGCTTTGGCGCGCTTCAGATACTCGCCCCACTCGTAGGTAACAATCTTGGCCTGAACGCCGATTTTCGCCCAGTCAGCCTGAACCATTTCAGCCATACGGCGTGCGTTCGGGTTGTACGGACGCTGTACCGGCATCGCCCACAGTTCAACGGTAAAGCCTTTATCCTGCCCTGCTTCCTTCAGCAGCGCTTTCGCTTTCTCTGGGTCGTAGGTGTAGTCTTTAACGTCATCGTTATAGCCCCACATGGTTGGCGGGATCAGGTTTTTAGCCGCAACGCCAGCGCCCTGGTAAACGGCCTTGATGATCGCTTCTTTGTTCACCGCATAAGTCAGCGCCTGACGCACTTTCACGTCATCAAACGGTTTCTTCTCGGTGTTGAAGGAGAGATAGCCCACGTTCAGGCCAGCCTGCTCCATCAGGTTGATATTCTTGTCCTGCTTCATGCGGGCGATATCAGCCGGGTTCGGGTAGGGCATAACCTGGCATTCGTTTTTCTGCAGTTTTGCGTAACGCACAGACGCGTCAGGCGTGATGGAGAAGACCAGACGGTCGATCTGTGGTTTGGTACCCCAGTAGCCCGGGAACGCTTTGTACAGAATACGGGAGTCTTTCTGGTACTGCAGCAGCTGGAACGGACCGGTACCGATTGGGTTCAGGTCCACTTTTTCCGGCGTGCCGGCTTTCAGCATGTTGTCCGCGTACTCTTTAGAGAGGATAGAGGCGAAGTCCATGGCCAGGTCTGCCAGGAATGGCGCTTCCGGGCGAGTCAGCACGAACTGAACGGTTTTATCGTCCACTTTTTTCACTTCAGCGATCAGGTCTGGCAGACCCATCCCTTCGAAGTACTCATAGCTGCCGCCGGACACTTTGTGGTACGGGTTCTGAGCGTTTTTCTGACGATCGAAGGAGAACACAACGTCATCGGCGTTGAAGTCGCGCGTTGGTTTGAATTCTTTGCTGTCCTGCCACTTCACGCCCTGGCGCAGGTGGAAGGTATAGGTTTTACCGTCTTCGCTGACGTCCCACTTCTCCGCCAGGCCAGGAATCACTTCCGTGGTGCCGGTTTTGAATTCAACCAGACGGTTATAGATCGGCACAGAGCTTGCGTCGTAAGTCGTACCAGAGGTAAAGAGCTGTGGGTTAAAGCCTTCCGGCGAGCCTTCAGAACAGTAAACCAGGGTTTTTGCCTGTACGCTTGCTGCCACGGTCATAGCCACCAGGCTCAGACCAAGCTTCAGCATCCCTGACTTCTTCAAGGAAATACTCATTATTCTGCTCCAATGTGATGTTTTGCTTTGTTGTGTTACGCCGCCTGACCTTTATTTATTTTTTACCCGGTCCGGTCGGTGATGCCCGAAGGCGTTAAAGGGATGGAGAATCCTTTCAGAAGAGCGTTGGAGTTGCAGCGCAGATCGTCCCTGAAATGCCCCTCGTGCCCTACAATCTGTCAACAGAATGTGAAAACGTCAATACAGGTGACGGGGATTTACGCTGAGTGTGAGAAACCGCAAACAAAGATTAAAAAAACTATGTACGCCAGTTTTCAGCAGGGAAATTTATGCTACTCGTCATGTTGCAGCACAAATATCTTCATATTTCGCAACAATCAGTGATTAACTTTTATTCAGAATGGGTAAATTTTCTTGCAGAACGGTGATTATCTGAGCACTAAATACCGCGAACGTTAAAACGCACAGCGAAAAATGCTGAGGTTATCCATAAGCAACGCGAAAAAAGATCAATCTATATATAAAAAAATACAATGGATTATGTCACAAAATCACTAACAGGCAGGAAGAAGCAGGACTAAGAGGTGTTTTGACTAATCTGGACGAATAAAGCGTTAATGCAAAAAGGGCTAACCTTGCGGTTAGCCCTTTTTAGAATGTGGTCGGCGAGAGAGGATTCGAACCTCCGACCCACTGGTCCCAAACCAGTTGCGCTACCAAGCTGCGCTACTCGCCGAATGCGGAGCGCATCTTACTGCTGAGGTGCGCCCCCGTCAATCCCTTAATTTAAAAAAGCCATTCAACTGGCGATAAACTCGCCAGGCAAGCTACTGCGCGGCTTTCTGGCTGCTTTCAGGCAGTTTGCACCAGTTGTTATTTTCGTTAATCCCCCCGTCCGGAGAGGTATAACCCAGGCAACCCATGATGGTGTCGTACAACTCAACGTGACGGCGCGGTACCTTAATTTCTGCCTGCTGTTTCAGATGAGCAAACATTTTGGCTTTGTCAGGGTTCTCCAGGTACTTATCTGACATCCACATAATCATCGGTACACGGAATTGCTCCGGCGGCGCCAGCTTACGCGGCGTACCGTGCAAATGCTCTTGCTCGTTGATGGACTCGCCATGATCAGCCGCATAGATCACAATCGCTTTCTTATCGCGAAGCTGGTCAATTACCCGGCTGAGGAACGTATCCACATACAGCACCGAGTTATCATAGGCATTAATCAGCTCCTGCTTGCTGCAGTATTTATTAATACCGATGCACTCAGGTTGCCATTTTGCGAAATCACGCGTGTAACGCTGATAGTAGCTGTAGTGCGATCCCTTGGTGTGCAGAACAATAAGATGCTTACCCTGCGGATGATTTTTCAGCGACTGCTCCATTTCTGAGAGTAGCAGCATGTCATCAACGGTCTTACCGCGGTTACGCGGCTCGGCGCCAATCTGCTCACGGTACGCGATGTTATCGGCAAGGGTGTTGGTGTAGAACCACATCTCACTTTGCATGGCGAACAAGTCTGAGCTGAAGCCAAGCTGCTTTAGTACGGCAAATACATTCTGCTCTTTAAGAGTACGCTGCGGGTTATCACTCGCACCGCCTTCACGTACAAACATACAGCGCAGCGAAAGCTTTGTGGCGGTATCACAAGAATAGCCGCGGTAAGCCACCAGGTTCTTTTCCTGTGCCAGTTTAGGCGTGGTATCACGGTCATAGCCCAGAATACCCATATGATCCCAGCGCGTTGTTTCACCAATAACAAACACGACGTAAGTATCATCGAGCCCGTCAGCGGGTGCCTCGTAGTGGAATTTTTTGGTCGGATTCATCAGCGATTTCACATCGCTGGATTCATCCGCCTGCGCCCAGGCATAGAGACCTAACGCTGAAAGCCAGTTTGACGGCAGATACGAGTTGGCCACAACGCCGCCATAGCTTGGCATATCGACACCCGTTGCCTTTTCGATGCGTTTTTGCTGTTTTTCCATCAGGCGAATAGGCGCCCATACCAGCAAACCGGCCAGCAGGACCACGGCGACAGTGCGGATCCGCTGTCCACGAGTGCGCAACTGGCGTAACAACGTATAGCGGCAGGTATTACTCCAGATAAAGAAGAGTGGGAGCAGACAGGTTAAAATTGTCCAGACGATAAAGCCTTTACCCACAACCTCTTTCGAGAGATCAATGTCAGTGGTCATTACCGACGCAACGATACCGTAGCCAATGACGACGTTCATAAAGGTCATGTAATAGCTGGCGGCGGCGGAAATTATCACCACCAGCGAGGCCAGAATTTGCCACGTGCGACGGCCGAAGAGAGATAACAGGCGTAACAAGAAAAATGTCGCGAGGACGGAGCCGAACACTTCAATAGCGGCAAAAATTCCATTTCTTACGGTGAGGTCTTCGAAATAACCTTCCACTCGTCTGAACAGCACCGCGCCATTCAGAAATAATCCGATATAGACAGCCAGCATCAGACACAATCTTTGCTGGGTAATAGACCTAATGTATTTCATGCAAACAACCCTGGGGGAAGGGGTATAAAAACCCGCCGAATCTCAGTGAGAAAGCGGACAGAGTAAGTAAATGCGTAAGAAAGCGTTATCAGAAACGTCTACAAGCGCCGTAAGTAGACCACAGCGGGAGAGAAAAGTGGCAGCGGAGAATGTGATCGGTGCAAATTTTTACAAAATAACAAGTCTGGAAGCATATCAAATAAAGGTTAAAGAGGCCGTTAAGGCCTCTTTAATTTAGGTTAAGCATGTGCTTCATTAAACACTTCGCGCTGCGGCTGCCGAATCGTCGTCGACAGGGCCAGTGAAATAATCAACAGGGCGAATATTACGCAGAAGGTGACATAGAATCCGCCGAACAGCGAGGCAATTAACGAGCCGCAAATGCTGCCGATGCCAAAGCCTAAGTAAATCACGCCGTAATTTTTCGCCAGGTTGTTCAGACCAAAGAACTCGCTCACCAGTGACGGGAACACCGTGATGGTGCCGCCGAAGTTAAAGGCCACGCAGGCAATCGCAGCAAAGAAAGTCGCTTCATTCAGGGGCGCAAACAGCAGAGCCGCCATACCCACCAGTGAAACCACCTGTCCAAGGGTAATCACGCGGATACGGGCAATCTTGTCGGACAGGATACCCAGCACCAGACGACCAGACAGGTTAGCGATAGAGATCACGGTCACCGCATTTGCCGCCGTCATGGCATCCAGTTTAACCATGCCCTGCGCGATATCTTTCGCCACACCAATCACATACAGGCCACTCATGCAGGCCGTCAGGAACATCACCGCCAGCATCCAGTACTGGGGTTTACGCATGGATTGAGCCAGGGTGAAGTCATTCTCCATCACGCCGTTAACGGTTTTCACTTCCTGCTGCGGTGCGTCTTTCATCAGCGTCGCGCCAAACAGGATCATCACCAGGACGATAGCCCCCCAGATCATGAAGGTTTTTTCGAGGCCAACCGACGCCAGCAGATGAGAGTCGATAAATTTAAATCCGAGGCTGCCCAGGCCATAAGAACCGATGGCAAACGCGGAGATTAACCCTTTACGCTCCGGGAACCATTTGACGCAGTTCGACAGGGTCAGCAGATAACCGGCACCGTCCGCCAGACCGACCAGTACCCCGGCGCTCAGCCAGAGCATCAACAGGTTGTTTGAATACGCCGTCAGGAAAAAGCCCAATCCCAGCAGGATCCCCGAGGCCATCGTGACGCGTTTCACGCCGAACCGCTCCTGCAATTTGCCCGCAACCGAAGAGGACAGCGCCAGCCCAAGGCTTAGCAAACCGAAAGAGAACGCCACCTGACTGATCGGCGCGCCGAGCTTGTCGGAAAGGGCACTGTTAAACAGGCTCCAGGTATAGACCGAGCCCAACGCAAACTGGGTGACGATGGTGCCAAAGAGCGTCAGCCAGCGTGTACGATTGTAGGAAGATGTATTCATGGCAGTTGTCCTGCAAGAGAAAGTAAGGGAATTTGCTGAGGACAACGATAAACAAAACCCTGATACCGCTGGGGGAAAACGGCATGAGATGCAGGAGAAACGGAATGAAATGCCTAGAATTGGGAATGAACGACCTTGCCGGGGAATGAAGCGACAGAATGTTAGTGCACGCTATCGCTACAACCCCCACGGTTATTGTATTCAAGATGTTAACGTGACGTTTAAAATAGTAACAACGTTAGAAATTTGCACTTACGCCCAGGGTGTACAAAAACTGCTCTCCCGTCGTGCTGTCCTCCCCCTGCGCTAAGGAAGCATACGCCGCCATGTGCGAGGTGAAAGGAATATCGGTGCCTACGGTGACATCCATCCAGTTGCCATTTTGAGCCGGGGCAGGCGTTTGCGGCATCCCGAACTGGGATTTCCACTGATTTTCACCATACTGCTGGTTATAGCTAATCTGCGCCCAGGGACGAAGTTCGCCATATTGCGTATCCACGCGCCAGCCTAGCGTACTCACGCTGGCATGCCACAGGGGATCGGTCAGCGCCTGGGTTGTCACGCTATCACCAAACTCATTAATCATCATGGGCGTGGTGCCGTCATAACGCCATGCCACCACCGGGCCGGTCGTAACATGACCCGCCAGCGGAAAATTCCAGCCGACGCTCATCGCCCCCGCGGAGGTCGAGCCAGAGGGCAGATTCAGAGCCAGCCCCGGCGCATTTTGCGAAGACTGGATGCGCTCCGCCAGGATATCGTCATAACGCGGTTGGTGATCCGCATCCCATGTATAGCGTTCCGCCGTATTACTTTGCGGGTCTGAAACGATATATTCCTGTTGCCAGGCAAATGCTGAGTGACCAGAAAGCAGACAGGCTGAAATCCCCACCAGGCCAGAAACAGCATGGCGACCACTGATTTTTTTTATCATCAAAGCGACTCCAGAGAGAGCCGAATTCGGCGATTTTTATCATTGTTCAGGAAGAGGTTTTTAGGGTTTATGGCCCTGTATTAACTATTGTCTTTACAGGTCACACGTCAAGCCTGACGGAATGAAATTTTTGCGATAACCGTGTCATAAGGGAGATAACCGATGCAACGTTGCGGTTGGGTAAGCCAGGATCAGCTCTATATCGACTATCACGATCGGGAATGGGGCGTGCCGGAAACGGACGGCAAAAAACTTTTCGAGATGATCTGCCTGGAGGGTCAGCAGGCGGGTTTGTCATGGATTACGGTATTGAAGAAACGCGAAAACTACCGCAATGCCTTTCATCAGTTCGATCCCGTCCGGGTCGCCGCGATGACCGACGACGACGTGGAGCGACTGGTGCAGGATGCAGGCATCATCCGCCATCGCGGTAAGATCCAGGCCATTATCGGTAACGCACGCGCTTACCTGGCAATGGAACAAAACGGTGAACCGTTCTCAGAGTTTGTCTGGACGTTTGTGAATAACGATCCGCAAATCACGCAGGCCGCCACGCTCGCGGAAATTCCCGCCTCGACTCCGGCCTCGGACGCACTCTCGAAAGCGCTGAAAAAACGCGGCTTTAAGTTTGTCGGCTCCACCATCTGCTACGCCTTTATGCAGGCCTGTGGCCTGGTCAATGACCATGTTACCGGCTGCTTCTGTCATCCGGGAGGCCATCATGATCCGCAAATGGCAAAGTGAGAATACCGCGTCGCTGTTGAGCCTATGGCTTGAAAGTACCACGGAAGCGCATCCGTTTATTGAGGCGAGCTACTGGAAAGAGAACGAAGCCATGGTGCGGGACGTTTATCTGCCGTCGGCCGAAACCTGGGTCTGGGAACAGGATGGCGAACCTTACGGGTTTATCAGCGTGATGCAGTCTCAGTTTGTCGGCGCACTATTTGTCGCACCGGCGTACATCGGCAAAGGCATCGGACGCGCGCTGCTGAACCACGTTCAACAGCGCTTCCCGCATTTAAGCCTGGAGGTGTATCAAAAAAATGTCCGGGCGGTGAATTTCTACCATGCTCAGGGCTTTCGCATCGAGGACAGCGCCTGGCAGGACGACACCCAACACCCGACGTGGATCATGAGCTGGCAGGCGGATCAAACGCCGTCAGAGTAAGCTCGGGGCCCTGATATTTCTCAACCCATGCCAGCGCCGTATTGCCTGCGCAGCCATTCCCCAGCTTCGAGCTGGGGAGATCTTTGGTCAGCACGTTAACGGCACCGTTTTTACAAATACCGCTCTCGTCCAGGTCCGGCCACGCGCCCTGGTGGATGCAGATCACGCCTGGTTTGATTCCGTCGCTCACCACCGCTCCGGCCAACACCTGCCCACGATGATTCCAGACGCGCACCAGATCGCCATCCGCAATCCCGCGCGCTTTCGCATCTTCAGCATGAAGCGTGATCGGCTCCCGCCCGGCGACCGCATACTGCTCGCGCAGCGACGAATAGTTAAGCTGGCTGTGCAGGCGATGCGCGGGGTGCGCGGATAACACCTGGAGCTGCTCCGGCTGGGCATTGCCGTGCCACTCATCCGGTTCAAGCCATGTGGGATGCGCAGGACAATCCGCGTACCCAAAGCGGGCAATGCGCTCACTGTAAATCACAATCTTTCCGCTCTCGGTTTTCAGCGGATGGTTCTCCGGGTCGCGACGGAAATCGGCGAAACGGACAAACTGCGCGTTCTGCTCGCTCTCCGGCATTTCGAAAATCGCGTTCGCTTCCCAGAATTCCGCAAACGGCGGCAGCGTCACCCCCTGGGCCGCACCGCGCTGAGCGGCAATCTGATAGAACGTTTCCAGCCACTCAAGATCGGTTTTCCCTTCGGTGAAACGCTCACGACCGCCTGCTTCCCACCGTTCGCTCAGTTCCGCAAATACGTCAAAATCATCACGCGCTTCATCCCGCGGTGCGACCACACGCTTCATCGGCACCATATGCTGGTTGCTGTAGTCACCGGTCATGGTGAGATCGTTACGCTCGTACGAGGTCGTGGCCGGCAGCACGATATCGGCATGTTTGGCGGAGGCGGTCCAGAAGCATTCCGAAATCACCACCAGCTCCGGCTTCTGCCAGGCGCGGATAAGACGATTGGTATCCTGATGGTGCGTGAAATTCGCCCCACCCGCCCACCAGACAAACTTAATATCCGGGAAATGGCGGTCCAGACCGTTATGCTGATAAAATCCGCCCGGGTTTTCCAGGGCTTCAACAATACGCGCCACCGGAATTTTATCCACGGCATCAACGCCGCCCTTCACCGATCCCTGCATGGAGGCCAGCACGGCGGCTTTACGGGTGGGGTTGCCGCCATTGGCGAAGTGATAAGAGAGCCCAAACCCGCCGCCCGGCGTACCAATTTGCCCAAGCATCGCGGCAAGCGTTACCAGCATCCAGTGTTTTTGCTCGCCAAACTGCTGGCGCTGCATGCCCCAACCGGACATCAACATCGTGGTGTTTTCATGGAACAACGCGGCCAGTTCACGGAGCTTGTCAGCCGGAATGCCACAAATATCGGCTGCCCACGCTGCCGTTTTGGCAACACCATCCGTTTTACCCGTCAGATAATCGGCGAATTTGTCGAAGCCCGATGTGCAACGCGCGAGGAAGTCGGCGTCGTGCCAGCCCTTCTCTACCAGCGTGTGGGCGATACCCAGCATCATCGCCACGTCAGTACCCATATGCGGGGCGAGCCATTCGGCACTGTCACCAAAGAAATCCATGGTTTCAGAGCGCATGGGGTCAATACAGATGATGCGCTTACCGCTCTTGCGCAGCGCATCAAAATAGCCAATACCCTGCTCGTCGGAAGCATTCCAGGCAATTTTTAGCGTGTTGAGAGGGTTGGCACTCCACAGCACCACCACCTCGGTATGCTCCAGTACCAGCGGCCAGCTGGTCTGCTGCTGATAAACCTCATTACCGCCGACGACGTACGGCATGATCGCCTGCGCCGCGCCGGTGGAGTAATCCCCCAGATGACCCGTGTAGCCGCCGGCCAGGCTCATGTAGCGCTGCAGCAATGTCGATGCTTTATGCAGTACGCCGTTAGAACGCCAGCCGTAAGAGCCGGCAAAAATGGATGCAGGCCCATAGCTGTCGCGGATGCGCTTGTGCTGGGCGTGGATCAGCGCCAGCGCGTCATCCCAGCTCACACGCACAAACTCATCCTGACCACGAATGCCCTGCGGCTTGTCCGGCGAAGCCAGAAATCCTTTACGCACCATCGGCCAGCGCACACGGGTTTTGCTGTGCACCTGATCGCGAACGACGGTCTGTAAAGAGTTAGGGTGTTGTGTTGGCAATGCCCCACGGGAAGACAGGACATTTTCGCCGTCGGTTTCGACCAGCATCGGCCCCCAGTGGGCGGCGGTCAGAATGGTTTTTGTTGAGGTGCTCAAAGCGTGCGCTCCTGGTTGCGTGCAGGTTTACGGTCTTGTTATTGAGGCCGTTTATGGTTTGTCACAAATTTCAGAGTTATCCCCGGAATTTTCTCCGTATCCGGACGTCATAATCAACTGCCACGTCCGTCGTGGCAAAGAATAAAAAGGATTAAGGAAAGAAGATGAAAAAACGCGTACTCGTTATTGCCGCTCTGGTGAGCGGTGCACTGGCTGTTTCTGGCTGCACAACAAACCCATACACCGGTGAACGCGAAGCGGGTAAATCCGGCATCGGCGCGGGTATCGGTTCACTGGTCGGGGCGGGTGTAGGTGCGCTCTCCTCCTCCAAAAAAGACCGCGGTAAAGGCGCGCTGATTGGCGCAGCGGCAGGCGCAGCACTCGGCGGCGGCGTGGGTTATTACATGGATGTGCAGGAAGCGAAGCTGCGCGACAAAATGAAAGGCACAGGCGTGAGCGTCACGCGCAGCGGTGACAACATCATCCTGAATATGCCTAACAACGTGACCTTCGACAGCAGCAGCGCAACGCTGAAACCTGCCGGTGCGAATACCCTGACCGGCGTGGCGATGGTGCTAAAAGAGTACAACAAGACCGCCGTGAATGTGATTGGCTACACCGACAGCACCGGCAGCCAGGAACTGAACATGCGTCTGTCTCAGCAGCGTGCGGATTCCGTGGCCAGCTCGCTGATCACCCAGGGCGTTGAAGCGAACCGTATCCGCACCAGCGGTATGGGCCCGGCAAACCCTATCGCCAGCAACAGCACGGCGGAAGGCAAAGCGCAGAACCGCCGCGTTGAGATTACGTTAAGTCCAATTCAGTAATCGCATTTCCCCCTCTCCCCGTGGGAGAGGGTCGGGGTGAGGGCATCAGACCGCACACCCCGACATGAACCACTTGCCATCGTTGATTTTCCCGCTAAGGTATTCTCACTAAAGTCAGGGAATTCAGTGATGAGCAAACCAACGCGGGCCACCATCAGCGACGTGGCAAAAGCCGCCAGAACCGGTAAAACCAGTATTTCACGCTATCTCAACGGCGAGAAACACCTGCTTTCCGATGCGCTGCTGGCACGTATTGAGCAGGCCATTGCCGATCTCGACTACCGCCCCAGCATCATGGCGCGCGGACTTAAACGTGGCCGTACCCGCCTTATCGGGCTTATCATCGCCGATATTACCAACCCCTACTCGGTAAACGTGCTGAGCGGTATCGAAGCCGCCTGTCGCGAGAAAGGTTTTACCCCGCTGGTCTGTAACACCAACAATGAGGTGGACCAGGAGCTGCATTATCTCGATCTGCTGCGCAGCTACCAGGTGGAAGGTATCGTGGTCAATGCCGTGGGTATGCGCGAGGAAGGGTTAAACCGGCTGCAACAGTCTTCCCTGCCGATGGTGCTCATCGATCGTAAAATCCCGGAGTTCGCCTGCGATGTTGTCGGGCTGGATAATACCCAGGCGGCCACGACTGCAACCGAGCATCTGATCGAACAGGGCTTCGAAGCAATTCTGTTCCTGAGCGAGCCGCTGGGCATGGTGAATACCCGTCGTGAGCGCCTGAATGCATTTCGTGCCACCCTGGAGCGTTATCCCGGAGTGATCGCCGAAAACGCCGAAACTCCGCTTCATGAAGCCGACCAGCTCGACAATACCCTGCGTCAGTTCCACACGCGCCATCGCGGGATGCGCAAAGCTGTGATTTCGGCCAACGGGGCGCTGACGCTTCAGGTCGCCCGCTCGCTCAAACGCATTGGCCTGCACTGGGGTAGCGATATCGGCCTGCTGGGTTTCGATGAACTGGAGTGGGCAGAACTGGCCGGGGTAGGCATCACCACGCTCAAACAGCCGACCTGGCAAATCGGCTATGCCGCTGTTGAACAAGTGGTTCGTCGCATTGAAGGGATCAGCGATGCCGTGCGCGAGCAGGTCTTTTCTGGCGAGCTGATTGTCCGCGGCTCCACCGCCCGTTAATTTCCCCTTGTGATGACGATCATAAATTCAACATCCTGAACTTTTCTTTGGAACCGGTTCCATCTAGCGTAATAGTATCGATGTACGTTTGATGGAGTTCCTGAATGGGCAGAAAAATAATGGTGGTCACCGCCGCGTATGGTGCGGATCAGGTGCGACAGGCTGGCGGCCAACGGGCGATGCTGCCCGTGATTGCCGGTGCGGGTGCCGACGGCGTTGAGATCCGCCGGGAGCTGTTCAACAGCGAAGAGCTACAGGCGCTGCCTGCGCTGGGTGAATCCATTGAGCTGCTGGGCCTGCTGGCGTGTTATTCCGCCCCCGCCCCCCTGTTTATGCCCGACGGTGCCCTCAACCCCGACCTTCCCCGCTACCTTTCCGAAGCCAGCACGCTCAACGCGCTGTGGCTGAAGGTATCCCTGGGACATTTCAGCGGCACCCGGCCGCTTACCGCCCTGCGCGCTTTGCTCAATGAGAGCGGCATGGCACTGGTGGTGGAAAACGACCAGACCGACTGCGGCCAGCTTGCGCCGATGCAGCGCTTCCAGGCCGCCTGCCGGGAAATGGCGCTCCCCGTCACGCTGACCTTCGACATGGGTAACTGGCTGTGGGTCGGCGACTCGCCGGAAGAAGCGGCAACCCGTCTGGCTCCGGCGGTCAGCTATATCCACGTGAAAGCCGCCGTACCGCATAAAGCACAGTTCCGCGCCGTCGCGCCGGATCGCGCCGATGCGCGCTGGCTGGCCCTGCTCAGTCAGTTGCCTGCCGATGCCCCACGCGGGATCGAGTTCCCGCTGGAAGGGGCGGACTTAACCGCTGTCACCCGGCATTACGTTAACCTGCTGCGCGAGGAGTAAACCATGCACAAGACACTGGATGTGATCACTATCGGTGAAGCCATGGCGATGTTTGTCGCTACCGAAACCGGTGAGCTGAGCACGGTTGAGCACTTTATCAAACGCGTGGCAGGCGCAGAGCTGAATGTGGCAACGGGGCTGGCACGCCTCGGCCTGAAAACAGGCTGGGTCAGCCGCGTGGGTGACGACAGCTTTGGTCACTTCGTTCTTGATTCGCTGAAAAAAGAGGGGATTGATGCCGCAGGCGTAACGCTCGATGGACGCTTCCCGACCGGCTTTCAGCTTAAATCTAAAGTCGAAAATGGAACCGATCCCATCGTGGAATACTTCCGCAAAGGGTCGGCGGCAAGCCATCTCTCGGTGGAAGATTATCACGCCGACTACTTTGCGAGTGCACGCCATCTGCACCTGAGTGGTGTGGCAGCCGCGTTGTCAGCCAGCTCGTATGAACTGCTCGATCATGCCGCGACCACCATGAAGGCCCAGGGGAAAACGATCTCTTTCGATCCTAACCTGCGCCCGGTGTTGTGGAAAAGCGAGGCGGAGATGGTCGAGAAGCTGAACCGTCTGGCATTCCAGGCGGACTGGGTTCTGCCGGGGGTGAAAGAAGGCGTGATCCTCACCGGTGAAAACACGCCGGAAGGGATTGCCGATTTTTACCTGAATAAAGGGGTAAAAGCGGTGGTACTGAAAACCGGTGCTGATGGCGCATGGTTTAAAACCGCGGATGGTGAACAGGGCGCGGTCGCGGCCGTGAAGGTTGAGAACGTAGTCGATACCGTCGGCGCGGGCGATGGCTTTGCCGTCGGGGTCATTAGCGCCCTGCTGGAAGGCAAACCGCTGCCGCAGGCCATCGCCCGGGGCAACTGGATCGGCTCGCTGGCCATTCAGGTGCAGGGCGACAGTGAAGGATTGCCGACGCGCGCGCAGCTTAACGAGTAAATCCCTTCTCCCGTGGGAGAGGGGCCAGGGTGAGGGCAACGACCCGCACATATAATTAAACCACCGTGTACCCTACAGACAACGGCGGTAACCACCTCAACAACAGAGGCAAGCCTATGAACAGTTCGACCAATGCAGTAAAACGCTGGTGGTACATCATGCCAATCGTGTTTATCACGTACAGCCTGGCGTACCTTGATCGTGCCAACTTCAGTTTCGCATCCGCCGCGGGGATCACCGAAGACCTCGGGATCACCAAAGGTATTTCATCTCTGCTGGGCGCCCTTTTCTTCCTGGGCTACTTCTTCTTCCAGATCCCCGGCGCGATCTACGCCGAACGCCGCAGTGTGCGTAAGCTGATCTTCGTCTGTCTGATCCTGTGGGGCGCCTGCGCGTCGCTTACCGGCGTGGTCAATAATATCCCTGCCCTGGCCGCTATTCGCTTTATCCTTGGGGTAGTTGAGGCGGCGGTGATGCCCGCAATGCTGATCTACATCAGCAACTGGTTTACCAAATCTGAACGTTCCCGTGCGAACACCTTTCTGATCCTCGGTAACCCGGTCACCGTACTGTGGATGTCAGTGGTGTCCGGCTACCTGATCCAGTCTTTCGGCTGGCGTGAGATGTTTATCATCGAAGGGGTGCCGGCAATCATCTGGGCCTTCTGCTGGTGGGTGCTGGTAAAAGATAAGCCTGCTCAGGCGAAATGGCTCTCCGAAGATGAAAAAGCCGCACTGCAGGCGCAGCTGGATAAAGAGCAGCAAGGGCTGAAGGCGGTGCGTAACTATGGCGAAGCCTTCCGCTCCCGCAACGTGATCCTGCTGTGCGCGCAGTATTTTACCTGGAGTATCGGCGTGTACGGTTTCGTACTGTGGTTGCCGTCAATTATCCGCAGCGGCGGGGAAAATCTCGGTATGGTGGAAGTCGGCTGGCTCTCCTCCGTGCCCTATCTGGCGGCAACTATCGCGATGATCATCGTCTCCTGGGCATCGGACAAACTGCAAAATCGTAAGCTGTTTGTCTGGCCACTGCTGCTGATCGCTGCCTTTGCTTTCATCGGCTCCTGGGCCGTGGGCGCAAACCACTTCTGGGTCTCCTATACGCTGCTGGTGATTGCCGGTGCGGCGATGTACGCCCCGTATGGTCCCTTCTTCGCCATCATCCCGGAGATGCTGCCGCGTAATGTGGCAGGCGGCGCGATGGCACTGATTAACAGTATGGGTGCGCTCGGTTCGTTCTGCGGCTCCTGGTTCGTCGGTTACCTTAACGGTGCAACCGGCAGCCCGTCAGCCTCATACATCTTTATGGGAGTGGCACTTTTCGCCTCAGTATGGCTTACTCTGATTGTTAAGCCTGCTAATAATCAACAACTCCCCGTCGGCGCACGCCACGCCTGAATCATTAAAAATCAACGGAGATAAGCATGAAGCCGTCCGTCATTTTGTATAAAGCACTGCCTGATGATCTGCAAAAACGCCTGGAAGAACACTTCACCGTCACGCAGGTGAAGAACCTAAGCCCGGAGACGGTGGCACAACACGCCGGGGCGTTCGCCCGAGCCGAAGGCCTGCTGGGTTCAAGCGAAAAAGTGGATGTCGCGTTGCTGGAAAAAATGCCGAAGCTTCGTGCTACCTCAACCGTTTCCGTGGGTTACGACAATTTTGACGTGGACGCCCTCAACGCGCGCAACATTCTGCTGATGCATACGCCACATGCCCTGACGGAGACCGTGGCCGACACGCTGATGGCGCTGATGCTCAGCACTGCCCGCCGCGTGGTGGAGGTGGCCGAGCGCGTCAAAGCGGGCGAGTGGACAAAAAGCATCGGCCCGGACTGGTTCGGTGTGGATGTTCATGGCAAAACGCTGGGGATTGTTGGCATGGGCCGGATCGGCCTGGCGCTGGCGCAGCGTGCGCATTTCGGTTTTAACATGCCGATTCTGTATAACGCACGTCGCCATCACAGCGAAGCCGAAGAACGCTTCAACGCCCGCTATTGCGAGTTGGATACGCTGTTGCAGGAAGCGGATTTTGTCTGTCTGATCCTGCCTCTGACGGACGAAACCCGGCATCTGATTGGCAAAGCGGCGTTTGCAAAGATGAAGAAATCCGCCATTTTCATCAATGCGGGTCGTGGCCCGGTCGTGGATGAGAAGGCGTTAATTGAGGCGCTACAAAACGGTGAGATCCATGCGGCCGGTCTGGACGTGTTTGAACAGGAGCCGCTGCCGGTGGATTCGCCGCTGCTTTCGCTGCCTAACGTGGTCGCGCTGCCCCATATTGGTTCTGCGACGCACGAGACGCGTTACAACATGGCGGCCACCGCGGTGGATAATCTGATCGCCGCGCTGAACGGAAACGTGGAGAAAAACTGCGTCAATCCACAGGTCCAACAGTAGAAACGAAAAAACCCGCCAGAAGGCGGGTTTTTAAATTCTTTGCTACTGGGTTGGAAGCTTACAGGCTTACAACGTTACCAGCTGCTGGGCCTTTAGCGCCGCTTTCGATGGTGAAGGACACTTTCTGACCTTCGTCCAGAGATTTGTAGCCATCGTTCTGGATAGCAGAGAAGTGTACGAACACGTCTTTAGAGCCATCGTCAGGAGTGATGAAGCCGAAACCTTTATCAGCGTTGAACCATTTTACCAGACCAGTCATTTTAGCAGACATAGAATTACCTTAATTAACAAATATATTGTGCCTTCCGGCTTGATGGGTTGCGTTACAGATTTTTAAGCGATGAAGGAAGGGTCACTACGAAGGGTATCTATGGATAACAATCTGGACTGCTTTACTAAACTGCTTTAGGTCTGTGTAACAAACCGACGCGAACAGTTATACCGATGTGGTAGAGGAATGACAAGCGTTATTTTAGTCATAAGTAAAAAACCCCGCCTGAAGCGGGGTTTTTTCGGTTTATTCTGTGGCAGCGACGGCTGCGCTCCACGCCTGACTAAAGGCCTGGTGCTGAGAGGCCAGCGGCCCAATCAGCGTATTGTACTGACTCGCCTGCTGCGAGGTTGGGAACTGAATACCGTTGGCAACAAAGCTCACCTGCGTCCCCTGCTGGGAGATAAAATCCCCTACCTGAACCAACTGCTGCGTGAAGATCTGCGCGGCGGGGATCAGCGGTTGCAGGGCATCCGAAGGTTTGGTCACCACTTTCTCATACACTTTGTCGAAGACCGGTTTGAGATCGTCGCCCTGTTTCAACGCGGAACGTGACGCGTCAGCCTGCATTTTCGCGTTCTGCAATTGCTGGCTCAGCACGCCGAGCGCACCGTTAGACTGGCGAAGCGGTTCACGTTGGGTGACATAATCCTGCGGGACACGGATGGCGTTAACGCTATCCACAACCGGAC
Organism: Enterobacter cloacae subsp. cloacae ATCC 13047; assembly: GCF_000025565.1. Classification (NCBI taxonomy): domain Bacteria; kingdom Pseudomonadati; phylum Pseudomonadota; class Gammaproteobacteria; order Enterobacterales; family Enterobacteriaceae; genus Enterobacter; species Enterobacter cloacae. The sequence continues at coordinate 212,146 of NC_014121.1, read as the reverse complement.
GAATGCCGGAGTCCATCGCCTGGCTTACCTGCTGTGAATAACCATACAGAATGGCGTAATCAGACACGAAGGGGCCAAACTGTTTTTTCTGATCCGCAGTCAGCGTCGGCAAACGCTCGCCGCTGCGCATCACTGTATTCTGCAGAAAATCGATAAACGCTTTGCGCTGATCGCCTTCTTTATCAAAACACCCACTCAGGCTAACAACCATCAACAACGCCGCAATAGGCGCAAACCAGCGAGAGCAGGACTTTCCTGTCGCCATTTCATTACTCCTTTCACCCAAAAAAGCGCACATCGGCACACGCGTGCCCAACGCTGACAAGGATAGTCCAGGTCAGCGCTGCAAGATACTCTTTTCATGCAAAACGGCTATTGCCATTTTATTTCTTACTCTTTACAAAAAAATACCTGGCGAAGCCGACATATGGTTAATCAGGTAATTAGCATAACTATCCGCATAGCTGAAACGGATAAAGCGATCGTTACCGCACGATTAATCACAAGCGTGATGATCCTTCGTTTGTATTAGGGACTATTCTTAATGGGCTCTCTGATGTTCTTGATCCCGGTGTGTGATTTAAGAGGAGTTCTCAATGGAATATAAAGATCCTGAGTTTGAGCTGCTGAGCAGCCTGGAACAGATTATTTTTAAAGATGTACCGCAGACAGTGACCCTGCAACAGAAATCCAATCCCTTTACAGAATATGAGCAATTGCGCAAAGGGACAGGTTTAAAAACAGATGAATTCGCCAGAGCGATGGGTGTCAGCGTAGCGATGGTGCTGGAGTGGGAGTCGAAACGAGAGAAACCCACGCCAACCGAGTTAAAGCTGATGCGCCTGATTCAGGCCAACCCTGCACTCAGCAAACAGATAGCGTGATGCAGTACCGTGAATTACCGCCCCCGCCTTTGCGGGGGTTTATGTTTTAAAGGCCTTCACAATGCCAGCCCGTCTCCTCCCACACCAGTTCATGCGTTAACGCCAACCCTTGCAGAAAGCTTTCATCATGGGACACCACCAGCAGTGCTCCGGGGAAACCGGCCAGCGCCGCTTCAATCGCCTGGACCGATGCCAGGTCCAGATGGTTGGTCGGTTCATCAAGCAGTAAAAGCTGCGTGGCGTGCTCGCGCCACAACACGCAGGCCAGGGCGGCTTTCAGACGCTCACCTCCGCTCAACTCTGCCAGCGGCAGTGAGACTTTATCCGCCCCCAGTTGAAGCTGTGCCAGGCGGGTGCGCAGCGTCCCCTCTTCCAGCGGCGTATTGCTCAGATTGAGATGTGCCATAACCGACTGCGTCAGATCCAGCTGCGACAGGTGCTGATCGAGATACGCACACGTCACCGATACCTTACAACTGCCTGCACGGGGTGCGGTTTCACCGAGGATGACTTTTAACAGCGTTGATTTACCGCAGCCATTGGGCCCCCTGAGCGCCACGCGCATCGGGCCGTCCATCCGCCAGTTCATTGGCGGAAGTGAGACATGCGGCAATTGCAGTTCCTCCAGCACCAGCACCTGTTTTCCCTCAGCAATCTGGCTTCCCGGCAGGGTAAACATGATCGGGGCGTCTTCTTCAACCCGTTCCCGCGCCTTGTTTACCGCGGCATTCAGCACATCGTTTTGATCGCTGTGCTGTTTTTTCCACGAGCCGATACGCTCTTTTGCCGCCGCTTTATATTTGACCCGCTCAAACGACGCGATATTCAGGGTATCGACCGTGCGTATGGTCTTCGCCGAACGCCGCTGGCTGTCATCATGCTCTTTTTGCATTCGCGCGCGGGTGCGTTTGCGCTCCGTTGCCGCATGCTCCAGCGCCGCGCGGGCAGCCTGCTGTTCGGCATCCCGTTGCTGTTTATAGTCTGCATAATTGCCGCCGTAGCTGCGCAGCCCGGAGGGGCTCAGCTCAAGAATACGTGGCACCTGCGCCAGTAACTCACGATCGTGAGAGGCAACCAGCACGCCGCCCTGATAACGGCGCAACTGGTCGTAAAACCACGCCCGGCCTTGTCGATCCAGATGGTTGGTGGGTTCATCCAGCAACAGGAAATCCGCCTCAGCCGTAAATGCACCGCACAACAGGGCACGGATCCGCTCGCCACCGCTGAATTCGGCGGCAGGTTTATCGGGGTCAAACGGTGGCAGTTTCGCCTGGAGAAACGCCTCGTTCAGGCGTTCTGCTAAATCCCAGTAGCCGTCGAGCATCTCCAGATCGTCAGGCTGGTAATCGCCGCGATCGATGCGCTTACGCGCTGCAAAAATCGCGTCATAACCAAGCAGTTCAGCAAGCGTTGTCTGTGGGGAGATATCCTGCTGTTGTGCCACATAGACATGTGAGGCAAAACGCTCAATATGACCACTGGCAGGTTCATCCAGCCCCGCCAGCATGCGCAGCAGACGCGTTTTCCCGCTGCCATTACGACCAACGAGCGCACACAGGGATGTCTCCAGAGAGAGGTTCAGCGGGCCAAAAAGAATATTGCCCGTCGCAAACTGACAGGTGACCTGATGCAAAATAAAAGAAGGGGACTGCGCAAAATGAGCCATAAGCACTCCTGAATGAAATCAAAACATCCCCTGCCGACGCGATCGCGTTTAGCAAGGATCGAAATTCATCAGTCGTGTTTGTTCATTTTCGGAATGCGCTCCTGAGGGAGAAAGTTAACGCCGATAAGGATAGCGGTAATATGTTGACCATTTCAAGATTAAATTTTCACCCGCACGCCATAAAAAAACCCGCCGAAGCGGGTTTTTAGCCTGTACATGCCCGGCGGGCACATTACTGCAGCAGCGAGATATCCGCCACGCGCAGGAACAGCTCACGCAGTTTTTCGAGCATAGAGAGACGGTTAATACGCAGATCTTTATCTTCCACGTTGACCATCACTTTTTCGAAGAAGGCGTCGATAACGTCACGCAGTTCCGCCAGTTCTACCAGCGCTTCCTGATAACGGCCTTCTGCGAAGTATGGCTCCAGCTTGTCACGCAGCACCACAACCTGCATCGCCAGGGCGATCTCTTCCGGCTCTTTCAGCGTCGCGGCGTTCACACGCTCGTTCAGCGTTTCGTCAGATTTCGCCAGAATGTTGGAGACACGCTTGTTCGCCGCCGCCAGGGCAGATGCCGCTTCCAGCGTACGGAAGTGAGAAACCGCCTTCATACGCGCATCGAAGTCAGCCGGACGCGTTGGACGACGCGCCAGCACCGCCTGAATGGTATCCACGGTGTAACCTTCGTCCTGATACCACGCGCGGAAGCGACCGAGCATAAAGTCGATCACGTCATCCACCACGTTGGCATTGGTCAGCTTGTCACCGTACAGACGCACCGCTTCTTCAGTCAGAGTCTGCAGATCGAGGTTCAGGTTCTTCTCAACGATGATACGCAACACGCCCAGCGCCGCACGACGCAGCGCGAACGGGTCTTTGTCGCCTTTTGGATGCTGGCCGATACCGAAGATCCCCGCCAGGGTATCCATTTTATCGGCAATCGCGACCGCACAGGCAACCGGGTTAGACGGCAGTTCATCGCCTGCAAAGCGCGGCTGATACTGTTCGTTCAGGGCGACCGCCACATCTTCCGCTTCGCCATCGTGACGCGCGTAGTGCATGCCCATAACGCCCTGGGTGTCGGTAAACTCGAACACCATGTTGGTCATCAGGTCGCACTTGGAGAGCAGACCCGCACGGGTGGCATGGTTAACGTCCGCGCCGATTTCACGGGCGATCCAGCCGGACAGCTCCGCGATACGGTCGGTCTTGTCGCGCAGCGTACCCAGCTGCTGCTGGAACAGCACGGTCTGCAGGCGCGGCAGGTTATCTTCCAGACGTTTTTTACGGTCGGTATTGAAGAAGAACTCCGCATCCGCCAGACGTGGACGCACCACTTTCTCGTTACCGGAGATAATCTGCTGCGGATCTTTCGATTCGATGTTCGCCACGAAGATAAAGTTTGGCAGCAGCTTGCCGTCGTTGGCATAAACCGGGAAGTATTTCTGGTCACCCTTCATGGTGTATACCAGCGCTTCTGCCGGAACCGCGAGGAATTTCTCTTCAAACTTCGCGGTCAGCACAACCGGCCATTCCACCAGCGAGGTGACTTCTTCCAGCAGGCTGTCGCTCAGGTCAGCGTTACCGCCAATCTTGCGCGCCGCTTCTTCTGCGTCCGCTTTAATTTTGGCTTTACGCTGTTCGTAGTCAGCAATGACTTTACCGCGCTCCAGCAGGATCTGCGGATACTGGTCGGCATTGTCGATGGTGAACTCTGGCTCGCCCATAAAGCGGTGGCCGCGAATGACGCGATCGGACGCCACGCCCAGAATGGTCGCCGGAATAACGGTGTCGCCCAGCAGCAGGGTCACGGTGTGTACCGGACGCACGAAGTGTACGTCGGACGCGCCCCAGCGCATCAGCTTAGGAATGGGCAGCTTAGCCAGCGAAGTGGCGATCATGTTTGGCAGCAGTGCTTCTGCGCGTTCACCTTTTACGTGAGCGCGATACAGCAGCCATTCGCCTTTGTCAGTGGTCAGACGCTCGGCCTGGTCAACGGTAATACCGCAACCACGCGCCCAGCCTTCTGCCGCTTTGCTTGGCTTGCCTTCCGCATCGAACGCCTGGGCAATCGCCGGGCCACGTTTTTCCACTTCACGATCCGGCTGAGACGCCGCCAGATTTGCCACCTTCAGCGCCAGACGACGCGGAGCAGCAAACCACTCAATTTTACCGTGCGCCAGGCCAGCGTTATCCAGCTCGGCAGTCACGTTCGCAGCAAAAGATTCAGCCAGGCTGCGCAGGGCTTTTGGTGGCAGCTCTTCGGTGCCAATTTCCACCAGGAAAGTTTTCTCAGACATGGCCGCCTCTTATTTGTTTCGGTTGCACATCGGGAAGCCAAGGGCTTCACGGGACGCATAGTAAGCTTCTGCAACGGCTTTGGTCAGGGTACGAATACGCAGAATGTAGCGCTGACGTTCAGTCACGGAGATCGCTTTGCGGGCGTCCAGCAGGTTGAAGCTGTGGGCGGCCTTCAGAATACGCTCGTAGGCAGGCAGCGGCAGCGGAGTCTCTAGCGCCAGCAGTTGCTGCGCTTCTTTCTCGTACTGCTCGAAGCAGGTGAACAGGAAGTCCACGTCCGCGTATTCGAAGTTATAGGTGGATTGTTCCACTTCGTTCTGATGGAACACGTCGCCGTAAGTGGTTTTACCCAGCGGGCCGTCGCTCCAGACCAGGTCGTAAACGCTGTCTACGCCCTGAATGTACATTGCCAGACGTTCCAGACCATAGGTGATTTCACCGGTGATCGGCTTACATTCCAGACCGCCAACCTGCTGGAAGTAGGTAAACTGGGTCACTTCCATGCCGTTCAGCCACACTTCCCAACCCAGACCCCAGGCACCCAGCGTTGGGTTTTCCCAGTTATCTTCCACGAAACGAATGTCGTGAATGGTCGGATCCATACCCAGCTCTTTCAGTGACCCAAGGTACAGTTCCTGAATATTGTCTGGCGATGGCTTAATGACCACCTGGAACTGATAGTAGTGCTGCAGACGGTTTGGGTTTTCGCCGTAACGGCCATCGGTCGGACGACGGGAAGGCTGCACATAAGCAGTTGCCATTGGCTCTGGCCCCAACGCGCGTAAGCTGGTCATCGGGTGTGAGGTGCCTGCGCCGACTTCCATGTCCAAAGGTTGAACAATGGTGCAGCCCTGGCGAGCCCAGTAATCCTGTAAGGTCAGGATCAGGCCCTGGAAGGTCTTGGTATCAAACTTTTGCATAGTATTTCGTGCTGGATACGTGTGGTTTTAAATGGAAGGGACCAGTATACCCGCTGGCTGCAAGATATACAGTACGAAACGGGGTTGTTTAGGGAAAATTGGGAAATAAGCGTTCGAGCCAGAACGCGGCGAGCGTCTGGCTGTCGATTATGCGAGCAGATTAGCGCATGGAGAGATGTAAAAACTGGCCGTCCGCATCAAACGAGCAGACAAAGCCCTCTTTACGAGAGGTATGGCCCCGAAGCTCATAGCTGCCCTGAAAACGCTCAGAGCCGGTGACATCAATTTTCTGGGTATCCAGGTTATAGCGGTGAGCCGCCTGATCTTTACACAACTGTTCCATATTCAACGAACGTTCCGGGCTCATTTTGCCCTGCTGCGCTTTTTGCGCAGGTGCTTCCTGAGGCGTACTGCATCCGGCCAGTACCACCAGCAGAAAGAGTGACCCCACACGCTTCATCATCATTTTTATTACCGACCCGGTCAGTGGCTGTTATTTTTAGTAGCAAAGCTTTTATAGATTACGGTCTGGCATTCTGCGAATCTCGCGATGGCCAGACAAGTCCGCGTTATAAAACTCAGATTTTTCCAAGGAAAGACTTTTACACAATAGCAGTCACACTCTATTTACAGGGAAAAAGAGGAACTGATGCAGTCAAAAATTAGCTGGATTGATAATCTGCGAGGAATAGCGTGTCTGATGGTGGTGATGATCCACACGACGACCTGGTATGTTACGAACGCACACAGTATCAGCCCTGTTAACTGGGATGTCGCGAATATTCTCAACTCCGCGTCGCGTGTCAGCGTTCCGCTGTTCTTTATGATTTCCGGCTTTCTCTTTTTTGGCGAGCGTAGCGCACAACCGCGACATTTTATTCGTATCGCCGCGTGTCTCGGGTTTTATAGCGCCGTCGCGCTGATTTACATCACGCTGTTTACCTCCATTAGCCCCGGCCTGTCACTCAAATATCTGCTGCAAAAGCCGGTGTTTTACCACCTGTGGTTTTTCTTCGCCATTATCGTTATCTACCTGGTATCACCGTTGATTCAGGTAAAAAACGTCAGCGGAAAGATGCTTCTGGCGCTGATGGTGGTGATAGGAATCATCGCCAATCCGAATACCGTCTCACAGAAAATCGACGGTTTTGAGTGGCTACCGGTAAACCTCTACATCAATGGCGATACGTTTTACTACGTGCTCTACGGCATGCTGGGGCGCGCCATCGGGATGATGGATACCCAAAAGCGGGGTATCAGCTGGCTATGTGGCGCGTTGTTTATCATCGGGGTGATTATCATTTCACGCGGGACGCTGCATGAGCTGCAATGGCGCGGCAATTTTGCCGATACATGGTACCTGTACTGCGGGCCGATGGTCTTCATTTGTGCCGTTTCCCTGCTGACGCTCGTTAAAAACACCCTGAACGCGCGCCCTCTTCCCGTGCTGGGTTTTATCTCGCGGCACTCGCTGGGGATTTATGGTTTTCACGCGCTGGTGATCCACGCACTACGCACGAGAGGCGTTGAACTCAAAAGCTGGCCAGTGCTGGATATCGTCTGGATTTTCTCCGTCACACTGGTCGTGAGCCTGTTGCTGTCGATGCTGCTACAGAAGCTAGACACCCGCCGCTTCGTCAGTTAACGACGCGCTGTCGGGCCCGATGAAACTGGCGCGGGGAGGAAAACCCTGCCGCCAGTGAGGACTGCTCCACGCCGCGCCCCTGCAATAGCCACTGCTCCGCCACCGCCAGACGCAGCTGCTCCAGGTAATCGCGAACGCTTATCCCCAAATGCGTCTGGAAAAGACGGGTTAAATGGCGCGGGCTGACATGCGCCAGCGCGGCAATATCCGGCACGTTCCACGCTTTTTGCGGGTCTGCGGTGAGCGCATCCTGAGCACGATGGATAGCCGGATGAAGATGATTGCGATAGCGTAACCATGGCGATAGCTGCGGATCGTCCCCGGACCGACGGAACCAGACCACCATCTCGCGTGCCACGGCCAGCGCCTTTTCTGGCCCGCACAGACGGTTAATCATATGCAGCGCCAGGTCGATACCCGAGGTGATCCCTGCGCTGGTCCAGACATTCTCATCCTGCACGAATATCCGGTTCTCTTTGATCGTCGCCGTGGGGACGGCAGCGCGTAAACGGCCGATAACCTCATGATGCGTTGTGCACTGCCGGTTGTTCAGCAGCCCTGATTTTGCTGCCAGCAAAGCCCCTGAGCAGACGCACATCACGGTGATATCCTGACGCTGAATAGCCGGCTGCAGGCGCATCAGCCAGTGCTGGATCTGCATCGCCTGCGGCGTAGAAAACTGAACGCGGGAGTCGCTTACACCAGGCAGAACCAGCAGGCTCCCTTCCGGAAGCCTTTCCGGTAATGGCGCGATACCGCTCATCATCAAACCAATCGACGTTTGCACCTCAGGTTGCGGGCCAATGTAATGCAGACGAAACGCATCGCCTGCCAGGACAAAGGTTTCTGCCGGGCCAGTCATGTCTAATGACAACACCCCGGGCAACATAACGAACCAAACGTCGATGCGCATTACAGTGACTCCAGCGTCTCCGCTACCGTTTTAATCGCGGCAAATCGCCCTGACAGTACCGTTTCGGTACGATGACGAATTTCCGCAGCGCTAAGGGTTACGCCCTTGTACGTCATAGGAAACGTGAGCATTGCCTCGCTAACAAAGGTCACAGCATAACCCAGATCGGATGCCACCCGTGCGGTGGTTTCGCAGCACTGTTCAGTGCGAATACCGCATAGGATCAGTTGGTTGATATCACGCTCGCGCAGCCAGCGATCCAGGCCCGTATCCGTGAAGGCATTATGAACGTGTTTCTGGAAAACCACATCCGGCTGATGACGTAAAAAGGCCATCGGTTTGACATAGCCGCTTTGCAGTGAGAAAGGGCCTTTTTCATCCACATGGAAAATATCGACGACAGGAATACCGCGCGACTGGCAGCCTTCTGTCAGCCCCAGCATTGCCTGCTCAAAGGCCGGAACATCTTGCTCCTGCCAGTAATCGCGGTGATGAAAAGACTGTTGGGTATCGATGTTGATTAATGCAATACGTGACATGATGGTGCTCCTCGCCAGTGGGTATAAATACATACTGGCGAGGAAACAGGCACGCGGACAGACCAAAAAAGGACATCCTCGTGCCTCTGACAGACAATCACGCTTATGACATCAGCGGCAGCAACTGCTGATAAATTTTGCGGAACACATCGCGCCTTTCAGCATATCGCGCGTGGCGAGTTGCGTCGGGCAGATGAGCCTGTTCCAGCGTGAGCTGTGGCAACAGTTGCGAAAGCGGTTTTTCCGGGTTCATGGCTATCTGCGCCAGCCGCGCAGCACCAAGCGCCGGGCCCACATCGCCCCCGGTACGATAGTCCAGCTGCAATCCACTGATATCAGAGAGCATCTGGCGCCAGTAGCTGCTGCGTGCGCCGCCGCCGATCAGGGTGATGCTTGCTGGGTTCAGGCCGCAGTCATGGACCACGTCCATTCCATCCGCCAGCGCATAGCCCACGCCTTCCAGAACCGCACGCGCCAGTTCCGCAGGACCGTGCTGATGGGTTAAGCCAAAAAATACCCCTTTCGCTTCCGGGTTGTTGTGCGGTGTACGCTCACCGGAGAGATACGGTAAAAACCAGACGGTACCAGCGTTTTCATCCGCCTGCTGTGCTGCGGTAATCAATGCCGGAACATCGGCCATCCCGGTCAGCTTCGCCGCCCAGTCCAGGCAAGAAGCTGCACTGAGCATCACCGACATCAAATGCCATTTTCCTGGCAGCGCATGGCAAAAACTGTGCACCGCACTTTCCGGGTTGCTGCGATATCCGTCGCTGACGGCAAAATAGACGCCAGAGGTGCCGAGAGACAGCATGGCCTGGCCCGCATCAACCATGCCGACACCCACGGCGCCCGCCGCGTTATCCCCGCCGCCAGCCACCACCGGCACAGCAGGCATGTTCCAGCGTTCCGCAACGGCGGACTGTAAGGTGCCGGTAATTTCGCTGCCTTCAAAGAGTGCGGGCATATGCTCACGGGTGAGATGACAGGCATCCAGCATCGCCTCGCTCCAGTCGCGTTTCGCCACGTCGAGCCACATGGTGCCAGCGGCGTCGGACATGTCGCTGGCAAAATCCCCCGTCATGCGAAAACGCAGATAATCTTTTGGCAGTAAGACCTTCGCCACCTGACGGAAAATCTCCGGCTCATGGCGTTGCACCCAGAGAAGCTTCGGCGCGGTGAAGCCGGGCATCATCAGGTTGCCGGTGATGTCACGGGACGCAGGCACTCGCTCTTCAAGGAGCGCGCACTCTTCCGCACAGCGGCCATCGTTCCAGAGGATCGCAGGGCGCAACACACGATGCTGGCTGTCCAGCAGCGTAGCGCCGTGCATCTGTCCGGCGATACCCAGCGCGGTGACCTCACGCAAACTGTGCTGGGCACCTAACCCCTTGATTGCGCGATCCGTCGCTTGCCACCACTGCTCCGGATCCTGTTCCGACCATAACGGATGCGGACGCGAAACCTGCAGTTTTTCAGTCTGCGTTGCCAACACGTCACCCTGCTCGCTTAAGAGGATGGCTTTCACACCCGATGTGCCAAGATCAATCCCGATATACATTGTGGTGGCTCCTTTGACAGAAATGCCCGGTGGCGCTTCCGCTTACCGGGCCTACGTTTTTACTTGTCGAACAAATAGTGATTAACCAGATTTTCCAGCAGTTCCTGGTGTCCGCTCTGGTGCTGTGGCGCCAGCTGATGTTGTTCAGCGTACTTCGCGATTTCCGCAAGCGATAACTGGCCTTTCAAAATTTGCTGGCCCAGCTCACTGTTCCAGCCGCTATAACGCTTCGCGACACGTTTATCCAGCTCACCGTCTTCAATCATGCGCGCAGCGACTTTCAGCGCCAGCGCCATGGTATCCATCGCGCCGATGTGGCCGTAGAACAGATCGTATTTATCGGTGCTCTGACGACGCACTTTGGCGTCAAAGTTCAGGCCGCCGGTAGTGAAACCACCCGCTTTGATGATTTCATACATCACCAGCGCATTCTCTTCCACGCTGTTCGGGAACTGGTCGGTATCCCAGCCCAGCTGCGCATCACCACGGTTAGCATCGACCGAGCCGAAGATGCCCAGCGCAATGGCAGACGCAATTTCGTGATGGAAAGAGTGACCCGCCAGGGTGGCATGGTTGGCTTCAATGTTAACTTTAATCTCTTTTTCCAGGCCGAACTGCTTCAGGAAGCCGTACACGGTCGCGACGTCGTAATCGTACTGGTGCTTGGTTGGTTCCTGTGGCTTCGGTTCAATCAGCAGCGTGCCGCGGAAACCGATTTTATGCTTATGCTCAACCACCATCTGCATGAAGCGGCCAATCTGCTCGCGCTCCTGACGCAGATCGGTATTCAGCAGGGTTTCATAACCCTCACGGCCGCCCCACAGAACATAGTTCTCGCCGCCCAACTGATGCGTGGCGTTCATTGCGGTCACGACCTGCGTGGCCGCCCAGCTAAATACTTCTGGATCCGGGTTTGTTGCTGCCCCGGCACCATAGCGAGGGTTCGTGAAGCAGTTGGCCGTGCCCCACAGCAGCTTCACACCACTTTGCTGCTGCTTCGCCGCCAGCACATCCACCATCTGCGCAAAGTTGTTCAGGTACTCTTTCAGCGATGCGCCTTCCGGCGACACATCCACGTCATGGAAGCAGTAATACGGCACGTTCAGCTTGTGGAAGAATTCAAATGCCACATCCGCTTTGCGTTTCGCCAGCTCGATAGCCTCTCCCGGCTGTTGCCACGGACGGTCAAAGGAACCCACACCGAACATATCGGCGCCGTTCCAGCAGAAGGTATGCCAGTAACAGGCGGCAAAGCGCAGATGATCTTCCATGCGCTTACCCAGCACCAGCTCATCCGGGTTGTAGTGACGAAATGCTAAAGGATTGGTCGTTTTCGGGCCTTCGTAACGAACACGATCGAGTTGGTCGAAATAAGCTTGCATATTGAGCTCCATAATCAGGGTATGCGGCGAGTCGTTGATACAGGAGTAATAGTGAATAGACATTTTGGGTTGCTCAATTACGTTATTTCACACTGCTATTGAGAGAATGCGCAACTGTGCGCTGGCTCGCAAAATAATGCGCAAGCAAACTATTTTTCGGCGCAGATTCCATAATCAAATGTAATTAAGACCTTACGTATTTTAAAATCCGATCGCGGTCATAAATTCAGAAATAAACCAAATATCGTAATGAGAAGATAAAAATCTGTAATTGCCAGCCCGCCTTTCCGCGTTAAAAATTTGCTGCGTCTAAGCAGTGAATGTTTCTTTTATCTCAGCAACACATACCCCTACAAAAGGCCTAATAATTATGAAGATAAAGAACCTGACCCTAACGCTCTGCACTACTCTCCTCCTTGCAAGCTTTGCAGGACATGCCAAAGAGGTCAAAATTGGCATGGCGATTGACGACCTGCGTCTGGAGCGCTGGCAAAAAGATCGCGATATTTTTGTTAAAAAAGCGGAATCACTTGGCGCAAGTGTGTTTGTGCAGTCTGCAAATGGCAACGAAGAAACGCAGATGTCGCAAATTGAGAATATGATTAACCGTGGCGTTGATGTACTGGTCATTATCCCTTATAACGGCCAGGTATTAAGTAACGTCGTGAAAGAAGCGAAGCAAGAAGGGATTAAAGTTCTGGCGTATGATCGCATGATTAATAATGCGGACATTGATTATTATATTTCGTTCGACAATGAAAAAGTGGGTGAACTGCAGGCAAAAAGCCTGGTCGATAAAGTGCCGCAGGGCAATTATTTCCTGATGGGCGGCTCACCGGTGGATAACAACGCCAAACTGTTCCGTGAAGGCCAGATGAAAGTCCTCAAGCCGTATATCGACAGCGGCAAGATTAAAGTGGTTGGCGATCAGTGGGCGGACGGCTGGTTGCCTGAAAACGCGCTGAAAATTATGGAAAACGCGCTAACCGCGAATAACAACAAAATTGATGCCGTCGTCGCCTCCAACGACGCCACCGCCGGGGGTGCCATTCAGGCGCTGAGCGCGCAGGGGCTGGCCGGGAAAGTGGCCATTTCAGGCCAAGATGCGGATCTCGCCGGTGTAAAACGCATCATTGCGGGCACCCAGACCATGACGGTGTATAAGCCCATCACTGAACTGGCCAACACGGCTGCAGAGATCGCCGTAGAGCTGGGGAACGGTAAACAACCGAAAGCCGACGCGACGCTGAACAACGGTCTGAAAGATGTGCCGGCACGCCTGCTCACGCCAATTGAAGTCAATAAAGAGAACATTGACGCCACCGTTATCAAAGACGGTTTCCACAAGAAGAGTGAACTGTAATCCAGCGCAGCCCCTGCCCTGCGGGGGCGCATCGACTTGTACTGTTTTTACCTCGGGTCATGTGGAGCAGTTATGCCTTATTTACTTGAAATGAAGAGCATCACCAAGCGTTTTGGCGCGGTGAAAGCGGTCGATAACGTGAGCCTGCGGCTAAATCCTGGTGAAGTGGTTTCGCTCTGCGGCGAAAACGGTTCGGGTAAGTCGACGCTGATGAAAGTGTTGTGCGGGATCTATCCGCATGGCAGCTACGAAGGTGAAATTGTCTTTGCCGGCGAGGTCATTCAGGCCACCCACATTCGCGATACTGAACGTAAGGGTATCGCCATCATTCACCAGGAGCTGGCGCTGGTGAAGCATCTCACCGTGCTGGAGAACATTTTCCTCGGGGCCGAAATTTCGCGCCACGGCGTGCTGGATTACGACACCATGACGCTACGCTGTGAAAAACTGCTGGCGCAGGTCAGTCTGGCCATTTCGCCGGATACCCGCGTGGGAGACCTGGGCCTGGGGCAGCAACAGCTGGTTGAAATCGCTAAGGCGCTGAACAAACAGGTCAGGCTGCTGATCCTCGACGAACCCACAGCCTCTCTCACCGAACAGGAAACGGCCGTCCTGCTGGATATCATCCGCGATCTGCAAAATCACGGTATCGCCTGCATCTACATTTCTCACAAACTCAACGAGGTCAAAGCCATTTCGGACACCATCTGCGTGATCCGCGATGGTCAACACATCGGCACACGCGAAGCCGAAGGCATGAGCGAGGATGACATCATCACCATGATGGTGGGCCGCGAACTGACGGCGCTCTACCCGAATGAACCTCACACAACGGGTGATGAAGTGTTACGCGTAGAAAACCTGACAGCGTGGCACCCGGTAAATCGCCATATCAAACGCGTAAACAACATCTCCTTTTCCCTGCACCGGGGTGAAATTCTCGGTGTTGCCGGGCTCGTCGGCGCCGGACGTACTGAAGCCGTGCAGTGCCTGTTCGGCGTCTGGCCAGGGCGCTGGGAAGGCACGGTTTATATTGATGGCAAGCCGGTGAAAATCGACAACTGCCAGCAGGCAATTGCCCACGGAATTGCCATGGTGCCGGAAGACCGCAAAAAAGACGGCATCGTGCCGGTAATGGCGGTGGGTAAAAACATCACGCTCGCGGCACTCGATCAGTTCTCCGGCGCGCTGAGCAGCCTTGATGATGCCGCAGAGCAGCAGTGCATTTTGCAATCTCTCGCCCGCCTCAAAGTGAAAACATCCTCACCGGAACTGGCCATTGGACGCCTGAGCGGAGGCAACCAGCAAAAAGCCATTCTGGCGCGCTGTCTGCTCCTCAATCCACGCATCTTGATCCTGGATGAGCCGACGCGCGGCATTGATATCGGTGCGAAGTACGAAATCTACAAACTGATTAATCAGCTTGTACAGCAAGGGATCGCCGTCATTGTCATCTCCTCTGAATTACCCGAAGTGCTCGGCCTGAGCGACCGTGTGCTGGTCATGCACGAGGGCAAACTGAAAGCCAATCTGATTAACCAGAACCTGACGCAGGAGCAGGTGATGGAAGCCGCTTTAAGGAGCGAACGTCATGTCGAAAAGCAATCCGTCTGATATCAAAGTCGCTGTTCAGACGCCCGGCGCATTCGCGGGGTTAAAAGCGCTGAACCTGCAGGTATTCGTGATGATCGCGGCAATTATCGCCATCATGCTGTTTTTTACCTGGATGACCGATGGCTCCTACCTGAGCGCGCGTAACGTCTCTAACCTGCTGCGCCAGACTGCCATCACCGGCATTCTGGCCGTGGGCATGGTCTTCGTCATTATTTCGGCGGAAATCGACCTGTCGGTGGGGTCGATGATGGGCCTGCTCGGCGGCGTCGCGGCCATTTTTGACGTCTGGCTCGGCTGGCCGCTGCCGCTGACCGTGGCGGTGACGCTGGTATTAGGTCTGGTGCTGGGTGCCTGGAACGGCTGGTGGGTTGCCTACCGGAAGGTCCCGTCGTTCATTGTTACTCTGGCAGGAATGCTGGCCTTCCGCGGCGTATTGATTGGCATCACCAACGGCACCACCGTCTCTCCCACCAGCGCCGCCATGTCGCAGATTGGTCAGAGCTACCTCTCCGACAGCATGGGCTTTACCATCGGCGTGGTCGGGCTGCTGGCGTTCGTGGTCTGGCAGTGGCGTGGCCGTATGCGCCGTCAGTCGCTGGGGCTGGCCTCCTCCCCATCAACATCCGTGGTGGGACGTCAGGCACTGACTGCGGTGATCGTGCTCGGCGCGATTTGGCTCCTGAATGACTATCGCGGCGTGCCTACGCCAGTTCTCCTGCTGGCCCTCCTGCTGCTGGGCGGCATGTTTATGGCCACGCGCACCGCGTTTGGCCGCCGTATTTACGCCATCGGCGGTAACCTTGAGGCCGCCCGTCTGTCAGGCATTAACGTAGAGCGCACCAAACTGGCGGTCTTTGCCATCAACGGCCTGATGGTTGCTATCGCCGGGTTGATCCTCAGCTCGCGTCTCGGAGCGGGTTCCCCGTCTGCCGGAAACATTGCCGAGCTGGATGCTATCGCCGCCTGCGTCATTGGCGGTACCAGCCTCGCAGGCGGTGTCGGCAGCGTGGCGGGCGCGGTGATGGGGGCATTTATCATGGCTTCGTTGGATAACGGGATGAGTATGATGGACGTCCCGACGTTTTGGCAGTATATCGTCAAGGGGGCCATTCTTTTGCTGGCAGTCTGGATGGACTCTGCCACCAAGCGGCGTACCTGATAACCGTATTGTGACTTATTTGGGAAGCGAGCCATGTTTGAAAAGCGTCACCGCATTACGTTGTTATTCAATGCCAACAAAGCTTACGACCGACAGGTGGTAGAGGGCGTTGGTGAATATTTGCAGGCGTCGCAATCTGAGTGGGATATCTTTATCAAAGAGGATTTCCGCACCCGACTCGAGAACATCAAAGACTGGCTGGGCGATGGCGTCATCGCTGACTATGACGACCCGGTCATTGAGCAGTTACTGACTGACGTCGACGTCCCGATTGTGGGCGTCGGCGGCTCTTACCATTCGCCCGAACACTATCCTCCCGTCCACTATATCGCCACCGATAACCATGCGCTGGTCGAAAGCGCGTTTCTGCATTTAAAGGAGAAAGGCGTCCATCGCTTTGCGTTCTATGGTTTACCAGCCTCCAGCGGCAAACGCTGGGCCGTTGAGCGCGAACACGCCTTTTGTCAGCTAGTCGCCCAGGAGAAGTACCGCGGCGTGGTCTATCAGGGGCTGGAAACCGCGCCGGAAAACTGGCAGCACGCGCAAAACCGTCTGGCTGACTGGCTGCAGACGCTGCCGCCGCAAACCGGCATTATTGCCGTGACGGACGCCCGTGCGCGCCATGTATTGCAGGTCTGCGAACATTTGCACATTCCGGTGCCGGAGAAACTGTGCGTGATTGGCATCGATAACGAAGAGCTTACCCGCTACCTTTCTCGCGTGGCCCTTTCCTCAGTGGCGCAGGGCACCCGACAGATGGGGTATCAGGCCGCAAAATTACTGCATCGTCTGCTGGATAACGAATCCCTGCCGCTTCAGCGCCTGCTGGTTCCCCCGGTTCGCGTGGTAGAACGTCGCTCAACGGATTACCGCTCCTTAAACGACCCGGCAGTCATTCAGGCGATGCACTTTATCCGCAACCACGCCTGCAAAGGTATCAAGGTCGATCAGGTGCTGGATTCGGTGGGTATTTCCCGTTCAAATCTGGAGAAGCGTTTTAAAGAGGAAGTGGGCGAAACCATTCATGCGGTCATTCACGCAGAGAAGCTGGAGAAAGCGCGCAGTTTGCTCATCTCCACGTCGCTGTCGATCAACGAAATCTCGCAGATGTGCGGCTACCCGTCGCTGCAGTATTTTTATTCGGTGTTTCGTAAAGAGTATGACAACACGCCGAAAGAGTATCGGGAACGCCACAGCGAAGTCATGATGTAGAAAAGAAAACGCCTTCCAGTTGAAGGCGTTATTGGGATTACATATGGGCGGCGATAAGTCGCTGGTTATCCTGGTACATCGCAAACAGATAGTTGTTATAGCGCTGACCTTGGGTGGAATAACCTTTCAGCTTGTGGATCATCGTACTGGCCGTTACTTCCTGATCCGCTTTACGCAGCTGTGCGCGTGACTTACGGAACGACGAGTAGGCCGGATGGGTGTTCAGGTTTACCACATAGGCATTTACTGAGTCTTTCACCGATTCAAACTGCGAGTAGCCCTTCACCTTGCCCGGCGCATTTTTACAACGCCCCTTCACACACTTCATGCCGAAGAGGTTGTTGTTGTTGCGCGCCAGCTTCGAGGTGCCCCAGCCACTTTCGGCTGCAGCCATTGTCGCAACCATGCTGCCCGGGATGATGTCGACACGCTCAAGGAGCGAGTTCCACGGCACACGACGGGTGTTACCGTTCCAGCTTACCTTGTAGCGCTTTGCGATATCTTTCAGGCGCGCGCGCTCGGACGGCGTCCAGCGGCTATCGTACTGTTTGGCGATCAACCAGTTACGATCTGCCGTAATCGCGGCGTTTTGACTTGTGATGTAAGGCATTACTGTCCGGAGAAACGCTTTTTTCCTTGGTGTTCCGGAAGGGTATTTTCGCAAATCAGGAAGTGAACTACTCTTTGCACTATTGCGAGAATACTCTTGTTTACTGCTAACCTTACTGCTTGTCGTCTTTATTACGTGGGCTTTCTTACTCGTTGTATCCGTGTGCGTCTTTGCAAGCACCCCACCCGAAAATGTCGTGGTGAGTAACATGAGTATCGCGGCCCCATATCGTCGAATGGGAGTCGATATCATTAGGTCTCCTGGTCGGATATAAACATTCCAACACCTTATTTTTTTCACAAATTTGAGAGCGGAATCTCAAATCATATCAAAAATAGACTTCAAGAGCACGTATAGAAATAGTCCAATTCCGAAACTATGTCACCTGAAACGTGCTCACTTAAGCATCAATTCTGAAAATTTGTGTGCGATCTCGCAGATAACTACCTAATTTTGCGCGGGATCACTCATCCTCTCGCGTCATCCTTGTAGAAAGCGCCGGGGGATGAGTTTTTACGCCTCACCTGATGGCACACTGGTCAAAAATGCCGCGACAGGAAGATGGAATGAAACGCACCGCCGTAGCTTTTCTGATGTTACCCGCACTGGCACACGCTGACTGGTCATCGCCGGGATTTAACGCGTTCAGCGCCGAAGGCACCGGAATGTTCACCAGCCAGGCAAAGCTTGCGAAGGGTACGCGTCCTTTAACAGTGAGTTTTGACAACACGTGCTGGCAGCCAACAGAAGCGATAAAACTCAACGAGATGCTGTCGCTCAAACCGTGTGACGGCACGCCGCCGCAGTGGCGTCTGTTCCGCGACGGAGAATACCAGATGCGTGTCGATACCCGTTCCGGCACGCCAACCCTGATGCTGACCATCAAGAGCGCAGCAGAACAACCGGTGGCAAACGTTATCCGCCAGTGCCCAAAATGGGATGGAAAACCCCTGACGCTGGAGGTGGGAAACACCTTCCCGGAAGGCTCCGTGGTGCGAGATTTCTACAGCAAACAAACCGCGACGGTGCAGCAGGGAAAAATTACCCTTCAGCCTGCCGCCAACAGCAACGGCCTGCTGCTGCTTGAGCGCGCCGAAACCGACAAACCCGCGCCGTTTAGCTGGCAAAACGCTACGGTCTATTTCGTGCTGACCGACCGCTTCGTGAATGGTGACCCCACGAATGACAATAGCTATGGCCGCCACAAAGACGGCATGCAGGAGATTGGCACTTTCCACGGCGGCGATCTGAAAGGGCTTGCGAGCAAGCTTGATTATCTGCAGCAACTGGGGGTAAACGCGCTCTGGATAAGCTCCCCGCTTGAGCAGATCCATGGCTGGGTCGGCGGTGGCACCAAAGGCGATTTCCCCCACTACGCCTACCATGGTTACTACACGCAGGACTGGACCAGGCTTGATGCCAACATGGGCACCGAAGATGATTTACGTCATCTCGTCGATGAAGCGCACAAGCGCGGCATCCGCATTCTGTTCGATATCGTCATGAACCATGTGGGCTACGCAACGCTTGCCGACATGCAGGAGTACCAGTTTGGCGCACTCTATCTGCAAGGTGATGAGCTGAAGAAAACGCTGGGTGCACGCTGGACCGACTGGAAGCCGGGCACGGGACAAAGCTGGCACAGCTTTAATGATTACATCAACTTCAGCGATAAAGCCGCATGGGAAAAATGGTGGGGTAATAAATGGATCCGCACCGATATTGGCGATTACGACAACCCGGGCTTTGACGACCTGACCATGTCACTGGCGTTTTTACCCGACCTGAAAACGGAATCCACCACGCCGTCCGGTTTGCCAAACTTTTATCAGCACAAGCCCGATACCCAGGCAAAAGCTATCCCGGGATACACCCCGCGCGATTACCTGACCCACTGGCTCAGCCAGTGGGTACGCGAGTATGGCATTGACGGTTTCCGTGTTGATACGGCAAAACACGTGGAACTGGCGGCCTGGCAGCAGTTGAAGGACCAGGCAAGCCAGGCGCTGGCGGCCTGGAAAGGTGCTCACCCGGACAAAAAACTCGACAATGCGCCGTTCTGGATGACGGGTGAATCCTGGGGCCACGGGGTCATGCAGAGCGATTATTACCGCCACGGCTTCGATGCGATGATTAACTTCGATTATCAGGAGCAGGCGGCAAAAGCGGTGAACTGCCTGGCCGATATCGATCTGACCTGGCAGCAGATGGCGGAAAAACTGCAAAGCTTTAACGTCCTGAGCTATCTCTCTTCGCATGACACCCGCCTGTTCCGCGAAGGGGGCCAGCGCGCGGCAGAACTGCTGCTGTTAGCGCCAGGCAGCGTACAAATCTATTATGGGGATGAATCAGAGCGTCCGTTCGGGCCGACGGGTTCCGACCCTCTGCAGGGAACACGCTCGGATATGAACTGGCAGGATGTGACGGGCAAACAGGCGTTAACCGTCGCCCACTGGCAAACGCTGGGTCAGTTCCGCGCCCGCCATCCGGCGATAGGTGAAGGCAAGCAAACCACGCTTTCGCTGAAAGAGGGGTATGGATTCGTACGTGAACATGATGGCGATAAGGTCATGGTCGTCTGGGCGGGAACCAATAGCCCCCTCATCGCGGTTTTCTCCCTCTCCCACGGGGAGAGGGCCGGGGTGAGGGGCACTCATCAGAACTATTCACTACAAAAATCCACACCCGCCACATAAAACCACAAATCCGACCACACCAGCCGATTTGCACCCGCACGGTGCTAGCGTTATGGTTACCCACTTTCAAAACAAGCTCGACAGATCACCTGCTATGACGTTTTCACTTTTCGGCGACAAATTTACCCGCCATTCAGGCATTACCCGCCTGATGGAGGACCTCAACGACGGGCTGCGCACACCGGGCGCCATCATGCTCGGCGGCGGAAACCCGGCTCAAATCCCGGAGATGAATACCTATTTCCAGACGCTGCTCGCTCAGATGCTGGAAAACGGCAAAGCAACCGATGCGCTTTGCAATTACGATGGCCCTCAGGGTAAAACCGAACTGCTGAAACTCCTCGCCGACATGCTGCGTGAAGAGCTGGGTTGGGATATCGAACCGCAGAATATTGCACTGACAAACGGCAGTCAGAGCGCGTTTTTCTACTTGTTTAACCTTTTCGCAGGACGTCGCGCCGACGGCACCACCAAAAAAGTATTGTTCCCGCTGGCACCGGAGTATATCGGCTACGCCGATTCCGGTCTGGAAGAGGATCTGTTCGTCTCCGCGCGCCCGAACATTGAGCTGCTGCCGGAAGGTCAGTTCAAATACCACGTCGATTTTGAACATCTGCACATTGGTGAAGAGACGGGCATGATCTGCGTATCACGTCCAACCAACCCAACGGGCAACGTCATCACCGACGACGAGCTGATGAAACTGGATGCGCTGGCAAATCAGCATGGCATCCCGCTGGTGATCGATAACGCCTATGGCGTGCCGTTCCCGGGCATTATCTTCAGCGAAGCACGTCCGCTGTGGAACCCGAACATCGTCCTGTGTATGAGCCTCTCCAAGCTCGGCCTGCCGGGCAGCCGCTGCGGGATCATCGTCGCCAATGAAAAAATCATCACCGCCATTACCAACATGAACGGCATTATCAGCCTTTCTCCTGGCGGTATTGGCCCGGCGATGATGTGCGAAATGATTAAACGCAACGATCTGCTGCGCCTGTCTAATGACGTGATTAAGCCGTTCTATTATCAGCGCGTTCAGGAGACGATTGCCATACTTCGCCGCTATTTACCGGAAGAACGCTGCCTGATCCACAAACCTGAAGGGGCGATTTTCCTGTGGTTGTGGTTTAAAGATCTGCCGATCACCACCGAGCTGCTTTACCAGCGCCTGAAGAAGCGAGGCGTATTGATGGTGCCGGGTGATTACTTCTTCCCGGGGCTGGACAAGCCGTGGCCGCATACGCATCAATGTATGCGCATGAACTACGTGCCCGATCCGGAAAAAATCGAAGCCGGGGTGAAAATTCTCGCCGAAGAGATCGAATTCGCCTGGCGCGAAGACGTCCAGTAAGAACCTACGCCAGATGACGCAACCGCTCGGTGCGTAATCTGGCGGGATCGACACAGCTCAGCGCGTGGGTCGGACAGGCTTCCACACAGGCCGGTCCGTCCGCGCGATGCGCGCATAAATCGCATTTCAGCGCCTGAAGCGTATCTCCTGCCCACTGCACCTGCATCGCCCCAAACGGGCACGCCACCATACAGCGTTTACACCCAATACACCGCGCCTGCTCAACCTGCCAGGCTCCCTCGCCACGGCGAATCGCCTGCGTTGGACAGACATTCGCGCAAGGGGCATCTTCACACTGATGGCAACCCACCGCCGTGGTGAAAGCGTCCCCTTTGACTACCCGAATGCGGGGCGTAAAGGCGTCTGTTGAGATGGCGTCCTGATGCGACACGACACACGCCACTTCGCAGGTGCGACAGCCGATGCATTTTGCCGAATCCGCCATGATGAACCGGTTCATCTGTTATCCCTCGCGCACGTTAAAACCCAGCTCTCTGGAGATCGCGTCCGCCGTTTCACGCAGAGGAGTAAGCAGATTTTTTTCGCCAATCTGCTTCATGCGGGAGGTCGACAGCGAAATTGAGATCGCATACGGCACGCGGCCATGAATATCAAACACCGGCACCGCGATACAGGAGACCCCCAGCTCGTTCTCTTCTTTATCCATCGCCATGCTGTGCTCGCGGATTTCCGCCAGCTCGTCATACATCGCGCTCAGTTCAGTGATGGTGTTGCGGGTCAGCGGCTGGATCTGATCCTGGTGGCTTTCCCAGTAGCTCGCCACATAGTCCTGGTGACCGAATGCCATGTAGATCTTGCCCATTGCCGAGCAGTAAAGCGGCATGTGCTGGCCGATATAGGCGCGCGTGCGCAGCATACCGGTGGTCGGCTCAAGCTTATAAATCAGGATCGCGTGATCGTCTTCGCGGCTGGAGAAGTTCACCGTCTCGCCGGTGGCGATATTCAGCGACTCAAGATGCGGAGCAGCCACGTGGATGATATTCAGCGACGACAGCGCCTTTTGCCCGACGGCGATAAATTTGGTGGTCAGGCGATAGCTGCCCGCCGCCGGTGCCGGGGTGACGTACCCGCACGACTGCAATCCCTGCAGTAACCGGTGCACGGTGCTCTTATTCAGCCCGGCCAGTTCCGATAAATGGGCCAGAGGACAGCCGTTCGGATAGTTACTGAGGATCTCAATCAGCATCAGACCGCGAAACAAGCTCTGGCTACCTGCTGGCCTCTCTTTTTCTTGCGTCATGTCGCTCTCTTTCATGCTCATCCCATGGCTCCTTTTTATCGCGCCCTGATGGTAGCGCAAAGTGTGGTTCAGTTCACGATCTCAACAGAAAAAACACAACCAGTTGATTTTAATCGATTTTGAAAATCATGAATGTCGTTGATCTGGCAAAATTTGATCGCTATATTTGAAATCAGATTTCGTATAGTGAAATTTAGCGATAAAAAAGCACTCGCACTTGCCCCTACGAAGAACAGGAGAACAGGGATGAAAGTGACATTCGAAGAGTTGAAAGCAGCGTTCAATCGGGTTCTGCTCGATCGCGGTGTAAAAGCAGAAACGGCGGATGCCTGCGCGGAGATGTTTGCCCGCACCACGGAATCTGGCGTCTATTCCCACGGTGTGAACCGCTTCCCGCGTTTTATTCAGCAACTGGACGCGGGCGACATCATTCCTGATGCCCAGCCAAAACGGGTGACCACATTAGGGGCCATCGAACAGTGGGATGCCCAACGCGCCATCGGTAACCTGACGGCGAAAAAAATGATGGATCGCGCCACCGAACTGGCCTCCGATCACGGTATCGGTCTGGTTGCGCTGCGTAACGCTAACCACTGGATGCGCGGAGGGAGCTACGGCTGGCAAGCCGCAGAGAAGGGCTACATCGGGATCTGCTGGACCAACTCTATTGCGGTCATGCCCGCGTGGGGGTCAAAAGAATGTTGCATCGGCACCAACCCGCTGATCGTGGCGATCCCCTCCTCCCCAATCACCATGGTCGATATGTCGATGTCAATGTTCTCCTACGGCATGCTGGAAGTGAACCGACTGGCCGGACGCACGTTACCGGTCGACGGCGGATTCGACGACGAGGGCAATCTGACCAAAGAGCCTGGCGTGATTGAGAAAAATCGCCGTATTCTGCCGATGGGCTACTGGAAAGGTTCCGGCTTATCGATTGTGCTCGACATGATCGCCACCCTGCTCTCTAACGGCTCCTCCGTGGCGGAAGTTACCCAGGACAACAGCGACGAGTATGGCGTGTCGCAGATCTTTATCGCCATCGAGGTCGACCGCCTGATCGACGGCCCAACCCGCGATGCCAAACTGCAGCGTATTATGGACTTCATCACCACCGCCGAGCGGGCAGACGAAAACGTCGCTGTCCGTCTGCCGGGGCATGAATTTACGCGACTGCTTGAAGAGAACCGCCGCAACGGCATCACCATTGACGACAGCGTGTGGGCGAAAATCCAGGCGCTGTAAGGAGTGGGCCATGATATTCGGACATATTTCACAGCCAAATCCGTGTCGCCTGCCGCGGGCGATTGAAAAAGCATTAGATTTTCTGCGTACCACGGATTTCAGCATGCTAAAGCCGGGTGTCGTTGAAATTGAGGGGCGCAACCTCTTTGCCCAGATCCTCGACCTGACCACCAAAGAGCCGCATGAGAATCGCCCCGAAGTGCATCGCCACTATCTTGATATTCAATTTCTGGCGTGGGGTGAAGAAAAAATCGGTATTGCTATCGATACCGGCAATAACAACATCAGCGAATCATTACTGGAACAACGGGATATTATTTTTTATCACAACAGTGAAAATGAATCGTTCATTGAAATGGTACCTGGCAGTTATGCCATATTTTTCCCGCAGGATGTACACCGTCCTGCCTGTATTAAAAACAAGGAAACCGCAATTCGTAAAATTGTAGTGAAAGTGGCACTCAGCGAATTAGATTAATTTTCTGATATACCCTAAATAATTCGAGTTGCAGGAAGGCGGCAAGAGAGTGAATCTCCAGGAGCTTACATAAGTAAGTGACTGGGGTGAACGAGCGCAGCCAACGCACATGCAACTTGAAGTATGACGGGTATAAATACAGGAACGCGAAATGACCAATACCGGTTTTATTATTGGTGCGTACCCCTGCGCACCCTCGTTTCACCAGAAAGGGGAACAAGAAGAACAAACCTTCTGGCGGGAACTTTCTGACACGCCACACATTCGCGGGCTGGAACAACCCTGCCTTGAACATCTCCATCCATATGGGGATGAATGGCTGTTCCGCCATACGCCGGGTGAATGGCAAATCGTGGTGACCGCCGTGATGGAAACCATGCGCCGCCGCGGCACAAACGGTGCGTTTGGCCTGGCCTCCGCTGATGAAGATCAGCGTAAAGCCAGCGTCGAATTTTACCGCCATCTGTGCCAGAAAATTGCTGCCGTTAACGCCCGTTTTCCTGGAAAGGTGATCGCTCTGGAAATGCAGGCCGCACCGCAGGCGGGCAATGCTTCAGTCGAGCAGGCTATCGAGGCGTTCGCCCGTTCCATTCGTGAAATCGCGGGCTGGGACTGGTCCTGCGATCTGGTGCTTGAACACTGCGATGCCATGACCGGTCCCGCACCGCGTAAGGGATTTTTACCCTTAGAGCAGGTGCTGGAGGTGATAAAAGAGACGGATATCAGCATCTGTATTAACTGGGCGCGCTCAGCCATTGAAGGGCGCAACACCACGCTTCCGGTTGAGCACGTTCAGACCGCCCTTCAGGCCGGAAAACTGGCCGCGCTGATGTTCTCCGGCACCACCATCCGCGGAGAGTACGGTGAATGGCAGGATCTGCACGCACCGTTTTCATCGTACTGTGCCGACAGTTTGATGACCACTGAACATGCAAAAGCACTCTTTACTGCGGCGAGCGCCGCAACATTGAAATTTTCCGGTATTAAATTACTGGAAATAAATGCTAATGCTGATATCAGCCATCGCATCGCTATTTTGCGCGACGGCATTAGCCAAATGAAAAAAGCAACGCAATAACAATAAAAAAATCTTATTCCGGTTACCTACACTGAGATATTAAATATGAATACGTCTACTCAAGCTCTACATGCGGACATTCCGCGCCAGCGCTGGCTAAGAATTATTCCCCCGATTCTTATCGCCTGCATTATTTCTTATATGGACCGTGTGAATATTGCTTTTGCCATGCCCGGCGGTATGGATGAAGAGTTAGGTATTTCTGCCACCATGGCAGGCCTGGCGGGTGGGATCTTCTTTATTGGTTATCTGTTTTTGCAGGTGCCTGGCGGCAAGATTGCCGTTCATGGCAGCGGGAAGAAATTTATCGGCTGGTCGCTGGTCGCCTGGGCGGTGATTTCGGTCCTGACCGGGCTCGTCACCAGCCAGTATCAACTGCTGGTGCTGCGTTTTTTACTCGGGGTAGCAGAAGGCGGGATGCTGCCGGTTGTGCTGACGATGATCAGTAACTGGTTCCCTGACGCTGAACGCGGTCGTGCCAATGCGATTGTAATTATGTTCGTCCCCATTGCCGGGATCATCACCGCGCCCCTGTCGGGCTGGATTATTACCGCACTCGACTGGCGCTGGCTGTTCATCATTGAAGGGCTGATGTCCATCGTTGTGCTGGTGCTGTGGGCCTTCACGGTGTACGACCGCCCGCAGGAAGCACGCTGGATTTCTGAAGCGGAAAAAAATTATCTGGTCAAAACCCTGGCCGCAGAACAGCAGGCCATTGCCGGTAAAGAGGTGAAAAACGCCTCGCTGAGCGCGGTGCTGTCCGACAAAACCATGTGGCAGCTGATTGCCCTGAACTTCTTCTACCAGACCGGCATTTACGGTTACACCCTCTGGCTACCCACCATTCTCAAAGAGCTCACGCACACCAGCATCGGCCAGGTAGGCGTGCTCGCGATCCTGCCTTATATCGGGGCCATTGCGGGTATGTTCCTCTTCTCTTCGCTCTCTGACCGTACCGGTAAGCGCAAACTGTTTGTCTCCCTGCCGCTGATTGGTTTTGCGCTCTGCATGTTCCTCTCCGTGGCGCTGAAAGAGCATACCTGGCTGGCCTACGCCGCACTGGTGGGGTGTGGGTTCTTCCTGCAGTCGGCGGCGGGCGTGTTCTGGACCATTCCGGCACGCCTGTTCAGCGCGGAGATGGCAGGCGGTGCGCGGGGTGTGATTAACGCCCTGGGTAACCTCGGCGGGTTCTGTGGCCCTTATGCGGTCGGCGTGCTGATCACCTTGTACAGCAAAGATGCGGGCGTTTACTGCCTGGCGGTGTCACTGGCACTGGCCTCTCTGCTGGCCCTGCTTCTACCGGCGAAGTGCGATGCTGGTGCGGAGCCTAACCCTACGGTGAACTCGCATAAGCGTGCGGCCTGATGCCCTCACCCCAGCCCTCTCCCACAGGGAGAGGGAGCAAGACGAGAACCCCAGTCCTCTCCCACAGGGAGAGGGAGCAAGACGAGAACCACCGCCCTCTCCCACGGGGAGAGGGAGCAAGACGAGTGAGTCAAAGATGAGTGAAAAAGAACCCTTCTGGCTGGGTATCGATTGTGGCGGTACTTATCTGAAAGCCGGTTTATATACCCGCGAGGGCAAAGAGGTCTGTATTGAACGCCGCACGGTTGCCACGCTCAGCCCGCGAGCAGGCTATGCGGAGCGGGACATGAACCAGCTGTGGCAGCAGTGTCACACCACCGTCGCTCTTCTGCTCAACAACGCCCGGGTTAGCGGCGAGCAGATCAAAGGCGTGGGTATTTCAGCGCAGGGCAAGGGGCTGTTTCTTCTCGATAAACAGGATCGTCCTCTGGGCAATGCGATGCTCTCCTCAGACCGTCGGGCACTGGACATCGTGCAGCGCTGGCAGCAGGACGGTATTCCCGAAAAACTCTATCCGCATACACGACAGACACTCTGGACCGGGCATCCGGCCTCTCTTCTGCGCTGGGTCAAAGAGAATGAGCCACAACGCTATCAGCAGATTGGCTGCGTGATGATGGCACACGACTACCTGCGCTGGTGCCTCACCGGCGTAAAAGGCTGCGAAGAGAGCAACATCTCTGAATCCAATCTCTACAACATGAACACCGGCCAGTACGATCCGCAGCTCACGCGCTGGCTGGGTATCAGTGAAATCGACAACGCTCTGCCACCCGTTGTCGGTTCAGCAGAAATCTGCGGGGAAATCACCGCTCAGGCTGCCGCACTTACCGGTCTCGCGACGGGAACCCCCGTCGTTGGTGGGCTGTTTGATGTGGTTTCCACCGCGATCTGTGCCGGACTGCACGACGAACATACGCTGAACGCCGTCATGGGCACCTGGGCCGTCACCAGCGGGATTGCCAATGCGCTTCGGGACAACGAACCGCATCCCTATGTCTATGGGCGTTACGTCCACCCGCAGCAGTACATCGTCCACGAAGCCAGCCCCACCTCTTCCGGCAACCTTGAGTGGTTGACCGCCCAGTGGGGAGAAATGTCTTTCAGTGAGATCAACCGCGCCGTGGCCAGCCTGCCGAAAGCCGAAAGCGATCTGTTATTTCTGCCGTTTCTCTATGGCAGCAACGCCGGGCTGGAGATGACGAGCGGTTTCTACGGCATGCAGGCGCTGCATACTCGCGCGCATCTTTTACAGGCAGTTTACGAAGGCGTGGTGTTCAGCCATATGACCCATCTAAACCGCATGCTCGAACGCTTTACCTACGTACAGGCACTGCGCGTCACCGGCGGCCCGACCCACTCTGACGTATGGATGCAGATGCTGGCGGATGTCAGCGGTCTGGCAATTGCGCTCCCGCAGGTGGAAGAGACTGGCTGTTCCGGCGCGGCGCTGGCCGCCCTGGTCGGCACCGGCGTTTATCCCGATTTTTACGCAGCGCAGCACGCGCTCAGACACGACATTCGGGTCATTGAACCCGACATGCACGCCCATGCGGCCTATCAGCGCAAGTATCAGCGCTACCAGTTACTGATTTCAGCACTACAGGGTTATCACGCCCGTGTTAAGGAGCACGACCTATGAGCCGACCATTACTGCAGCTGGCGCTCGACCACACCTCACTTCAGGCTGCCCAGCGCGATGTCGCCAGGCTTTCCGATCACGTCGATATTATCGAAGCGGGCACCATTTTATGTCTGACCGAAGGGCTTAACGCCGTGCGTGCGCTGCGCGAGCAGTGTCCAGGGAAAACCCTCGTGGCGGACTGGAAGGTGGCCGATGCCGGAGAAACGCTGGCAGAGCAGGCGTTTGGCGCAGGCGCGAACTGGATGACCATCATCTGCGCTGCGCCGCTGGCCACGGTTGAAAAAGGTCACGCAGTGGCGCTGCGCTGCGGTGGGGAAATTCAGATGGAGCTGTTTGGCTACTGGACGCTGGACGATGCCCGCGCCTGGCACCGCATCGGCGTGAAGCAGGCCATCTACCATCGGGGACGCGACGCGCAGGCCAGCGGCCAGCAGTGGGGTGAGGCAGATCTCGCCCGAATGAAAGCGCTCTCCGACATCGGTTTGCAGCTTTCCGTCACCGGCGGCATCACCCCGGCCGACCTGCCGCTGTTTAAGCAGATCAACGTCAAAGCCTTTATCGCCGGTCGCGCACTGGCAGACGCTGCCAATCCACCGCAGGTGGCCGAGGCCTTCCATTCGCAAATCCGTGACATCTGGGGAGCGTAATCATGCGTCAGCATCCGTTAGGTATTTACGAAAAAGCGCTGCCGAAATCCCTCACCTGGCCGGAGCGCCTGGTGCTGGCAAAAAGCTGTGGCTTTGATTTTGTTGAAATGTCGGTAGATGAAACGGACGAACGCCTGTCGCGCCTGGCGTGGAGCACCACACAGCGTGCATCGCTGGTGGAAGCGATGCTGGAGACCGGTGTGTCGATCCCCTCCATGTGCCTGTCTGCCCACCGCCGCTTCCCGTTTGGCAGTCGGGATGAAACCGTGCGCGCCCGCGCCCGCGAGATCATGTCCAGCGCCATTAAACTGGCGCGTGATTTGGGTATTCGCACCATCCAGCTGGCCGGGTATGACGTGTATTACGAAGAGCATGATGAAGGCACCCGGCAACGCTTCGCCGAAGGGCTGGCATGGGCGGTCGAGCAGGCCGCCGCCGCGCAGGTGATGGTGGCCGTTGAGATCATGGACACCGCGTTTATGAACTCCATCAGCAAATGGAAAAAGTGGGACGAGATGCTGGCCTCGCCGTGGTTTAGCGTTTACCCGGATGTCGGCAACCTCAGCGCGTGGGGTAACAATGTGGCCGCCGAACTGACGCTGGGCATTGACCGCATCGCGGCAATTCACCTGAAAGATACCCAGCCCGTCACGGCACAAAGCCCAGGACAGTTCCGCGACGTGCCGTTTGGCGAGGGCTGCGTCGATTTCGTTGGCGTGTTTAATACGCTCAATAAGCTGAACTACCGCGGCGCGTTTCTGATTGAAATGTGGACCGAAAAAGCAAAAGAGCCGGTGCTGGAGATTATCCAGGCGCGCCGCTGGATTGAAGCCCGTATGCAGGAAGGAGGCATGACATGTTAGAACAACTCAAAGCCGAGGTGCTGGCAGCCAACCTGGCACTGCCCGCCCACCAGCTGGTGACCTTCACCTGGGGTAACGTCAGCGCGGTGGATCGCGACAGCGGTCTGATGGTGATCAAACCGTCCGGCGTGGAGTATGACGTGATGACGGCGGATGATATGGTGGTGGTGAATATCGCCACCGGTGAGGTGGTCGAGGGCAGCATGAAACCGTCGTCAGACACGCCTACCCATCTTGCGCTGTACCGTCGCTACCCGGAAATTGGCGGCATCGTCCATACCCATTCCCGCCATGCCACCATCTGGTCTCAGGCAGGTCAGGATCTGCCCGCATGGGGCACGACGCACGCGGACTACTTCTACGGCGCGATCCCCTGCACGCGGCGGATGACCACGGCGGAGATCGCAGGAGACTACGAGTATCAGACCGGTGAAGTGATCATCAAAACCTTTGAAGAGCGCGACATCAGCCCCATGCAGATCCCGGCAGTGCTGGTGCACTCCCACGGACCGTTTGCCTGGGGTAAAGATGCCGCCGATGCGGTACACAACGCCGTGGTGCTGGAAGAGTGCGCGTACATGGGCCTGTTTTCGCGCCAGCTTGCGCCGCAGCTTCCGGTTATGCAGCAGGAACTGCTCGACAAACATTATCTGCGTAAGCACGGTGCGCATGCCTATTACGGGCAGTGATCAACCGGAATTAATGTGTTCTTTACAGTACCGCCGTTTCCAGACGGCGGGCGTTAACCCGGTATGCTTCGAAAATATCTGCCGGAAATACCCCACGTCGTTAAAACCGCAGCGGGTGGCCACTTCCGTTAATGACGCTGAGTCATTCAGCAGCATTTTTTCTGCCGCCCTGACGCGCTGGCGATGAATCGCCTCCGTCAGGGTTAAATGAAATGTCCGACGAAACACGCGCCCCAGGTAATCGGCATTACAGTGCAGCGATTTTGCCAGCAGCGAGGTGGAGAGCGGTAAATGAAACTGCGTGCGAATAAGCTGTTTTGCCTTCCAGGCCAGTGCTGCACCGGCCTCATCGGGGCGGTCCTCATACCCTGCTGAGAGGGATATTTTCTGCAAAATCAGTAGTAAAAGCATTTCCAGCGCCACGCTGCGCTGTAATTTTTCCTGCTCGCTGAGGAACTGGCGAAAAAGCGCAATCACCGACGGGACATCCCTCACGCAGCAATGTTGTTCAATGGTCAGCGGAGAAGCCTCCGGCAAAGCGGAAGGCCCAGGTTTCACCTCAAAATGCAGCCAGTAAAATCGCAGATCGGCCGGAAAATCTTCTGTACCCACATGCCGCCGCTTCGGCCAGAGCAATAAACTCTCCCCCGCCTTCACCTCAAAAAGACGGTTCTCCTCCTGGATCGTTAATGTCCCCTTTTCGACGAAAATGATTTCCCACGACGTTAATTTACGCGCCGGGTGGCGACCCACGCCCCGCGAAATAAACAATCCGCCGTTTTGCACTTTAATCGGAAGCACTATGGATAATTCGAGCATGGATATTCACCATTCCGCTTTTATTGCCGCATTTAATTGACTTATCCATTGATTATTAACAATTAACATTATAGCTGCCCGATCAAACTCACACTTTCTTCATCAGGTCGGAATCGTCATCTTTTTATACTTTTCCCTTCCCTTGTTGCCCTTTGCGTTCAGTGCAGAATGAATGAGGTACCTTGCACAAATACGATAAAAATCGATTACCGAGGAGTTATCTCATGACTTCCACACCGATTACCGAGTCTGACGTTGCACAACGGGTGAGAGAAGAACGTTTGTCCGTTCGCGAGAAAATTGGCTACGGCCTGGGCGACGCGGGCGGCACGGTCATTACCTGCCTGATAATGAATTTCCTGACCTTTTTCTATACCGATATTTTTGGCCTGACCCCGGCGCTTGTCGGCACGCTGTTTATTGCCGACCGCACCCAAAGCCGATGGGGGCGCTTTCGTCCCTGGCAGCTGTGGGTGGCATTCCCTATTGGCATCATCGGGGTGCTAACCTTCACCGTACCTGAAGCCAGCATGGGCGTGAAAATTGCGTGGGCATTCGGCACCTACCTGCTGCTGTCCGTCGGCTATACCGCCATCAACGTGCCCTACTGCGCGCTGATCAACACCATGACCACCCGCCACAGCGAGGTTATTTCCTGCCAGTCATGGCGCTTTGTGCTGTGCGGCGTTGCGGGATTTTTGGTCTCCGTCGGCCTGCCGTGGCTGGTGGCAGCGCTGGGGCAAGGCAACGCCGCCCGGGGTTATCAGCTGGGCGTTGGCGTCCTGTGCACCCTCGCCGTGGTGATGTTTCTCTGCTGCTTCTTCTGGGTCCGTGAACGCGTCCCACTGGCGCTGATGGGTAAATTCACCCTGCGCGAACACCTGGCAGGGCTGCGTAAAAATGACCAGCTGCTGCTGATGCTGGTGATGTCGTTTTTGCTGATCAACGTCTTCAATATCCGTGGCGGCGGATACATGTACTTCATCACCTATGTGCTTCAGGGCAGTACCGCCTACACCTCGCTGTTTTTCACCATGGTGACCTTCGCAGCGATCCTCGGGGCGGTGATCGTCAGCCCCCTCTCTCGCCGTGTTGATACGGTCAAACTCTACTACTACACCAACCTGGTGCTCGCCGCGATCGCGGCTGGCATGTGGTTCCTGCCCGGCGGCCCGGCGCATCAGACGCTCTGGCTGATCGTAATTCTGAGTAACGGCGTCATCCTGGGCTTTACCCTGCCGCTGCACTTCTCGCTGATGGCTTTTGCCGACGACTACGGCGAGTGGAAGACCGGCGTGCGATCGTCGGGCATGAACTTCGCCTTCAACCTGTTTTTCATCAAGCTGGCGTGGGCCTCCAGCGCCGGGATCATCAGCCTGGTGTTTATCGCCGTCGCCTATCAGCCGGGAGCGGGTAACCAGACGCCCGCCTCGCTGCAGGGCATTACCGCCATGGAGACGCTGCTCCCTGCCCTTTTCCACCTGCTGCTGGCGGTCTCAATCCGCTGGTGCAGACTCAACAATCCGATGATGTCGCGCATTGCCACCGATTTGCGCCAGCGTCATGTACCGTCCTGAGGAGAACGTGATGTCCATAATGGAAGCCGACCTGCATAACCTGAAAATCAACGATCCGTTTCTTGGCCAGTATCAGCGGCTGGTGCGTGATGTGGTCATCCCCTATCAGTGGGATGCGCTCAACGATCGCGTGGCAGAAGCCGAGCCCAGTCATGCCATCACCAACTTCCGCATTGCGGCAGGTCTTGAAGAAGGTGAGTTCTACGGCATGGTATTTCAGGACAGTGACGTGGCGAAATGGCTGGAAGCCGTGGCGTGGTCGCTGTGTCAGAAACCCGATGCTGAACTGGAAAAAACCGCCGATGAGGTGATTGAACTGATCGCCGCGGCGCAGTGTGAAGATGGTTATCTCAATACGTACTTCACCGTCAAAGCGCCCGACGAACGCTGGACAAATCTGGCCGAGTGCCACGAGCTTTACTGCGCCGGGCATATGATCGAAGCTGGCGTGGCGTATTTTCAGGGCACCGGAAAACGCCGACTGCTGGAGGTGGTGTGTAAACTGGCAGATCATATCGACACCGTTTTCGGCCCCCGGGAAGGCCAGCTTCACGGCTATCCGGGACACCCGGAAATCGAGCTGGCCCTGATGCGGCTGTACGACGTTACTGAGGAGCCACGCTACCTGAACCTGGTGAAATACTTCATCGAGGCGCGCGGTACGCAGCCTCACTTCTATGATATCGAATACGAGAAGCGCGGCAGAACATCGTACTGGCACACCTACGGCCCGGCATGGATGGTCAAGGACAAAGCTTACAGCCAGGCGCATCAACCGCTTGCTGAACAACAAACAGCGATTGGCCATGCGGTGCGTTTTGTCTACCTGATGGCGGGTATGGCACACCTGGCTCGTCTGAGCAAAGACGACGCAAAACGTCAGGACTGCTTACGCCTGTGGAGCAACATGGCGCAGCGCCAGCTGTACATTACCGGCGGGATTGGTTCGCAAAGTAGCGGTGAAGCCTTCAGCAGCGATTACGATCTGCCCAACGATACGGTGTATGCCGAAAGCTGCGCCTCGATTGGCCTGATGATGTTTGCCCGTCGGATGCTGGAGATGGAAGCGGATAGCCGCTACGCCGACGTGATGGAGCGCGCCCTGTACAACACGGTGCTGGGCGGCATGGCGCTGGACGGTAAACATTTCTTCTATGTTAACCCGCTGGAAGTGCACCCCAGGACGCTGGCCTTTAACCACATCTATGACCATGTCAAACCGGTTCGTCAGCGCTGGTTCGGCTGCGCCTGTTGCCCGCCGAATATCGCCCGCGTGCTGACGTCGCTGGGGCATTACATTTACACCGTTCGCCCGGATGCGCTTTTCATTAATCTCTACGTAGGGAATGAGGTCACCATCCCGGTGGGCGATGAGACGCTTAAGCTGCGGATCAGCGGTAATTATCCGTGGCAGGAAGAGGTCAACATTGAGATCGCCTCGCCCGTACCGGTGACGCACACCCTGGCCCTGCGACTGCCGGACTGGTGCGCAAATCCTCACGTGTCGCTGAATGGAGAAGGCATGACGGGCGAGGTATCACGGGGCTATCTTCACCTCACCCGTCGCTGGCAGGAGGGCGATACGCTCACGCTAACCTTACCGATGCCGGTCCGCCGCGTGTACGGTCACCCACAGGTTCGTCAGCAGGCCGGAAAGGTCGCGCTGCAGCGCGGTCCGCTGGTCTACTGCCTGGAAGAAGCCGACAATGGCGCCAACCTGCATAATCTTGCCCTGCCTGCCGACAGTGAATTCCGGGTTTTCGAGGGTAAAGGAATTTTCGCTCATAAGATGCTGATTCAGGCGGAAGGTGTCACGCATGACGCCGCAGAAGCGGGATCGGAGGCGTTATGGCAATACGACCGTCCTGCGGTGCAACGTCAACCCAAAACGTTGACCTTTATTCCGTGGTTTAGCTGGGCTAACCGGGGAGAAGGGGAAATGCGCATTTGGGTGGATGAGGACTGAATATCTGCGGCCTGATGCCCTCACCCCAACCCTCTCCCACGGGAGAGGGATCGTTAAGGCAGCACGCGACGCGCTGCCTCAGCAAGAAAAGCGCTTCGGTTACTAAACTGCGGATGCTCATTCACAAAAGAATCAATTTTCACCAGCAATCGACGAGGCAGGGTGATATTGATACGCTCGGCCTTACCGTCGAATTGCTTCATATTGATATCTACAAGCAACCATTGTCCGCCGATAAAATCACCCGGTGTGGCTTCAAGATGTGCTTCAACATTGCCAGGGAGAGGTAACTCTTCATCCATTTCAAATAGCGCTTCGAAGTGAGCTGTCAGTGCATCACGTGCATCCTGAAAAGCATCATCCAGAGAATTGCCGGCAAAAAAACAACCAGGAACGTCAGGAAAAAAACCGCTGGCGCTACCGTCGGGATCAGAATGAATGTAAGCCGGATAAAACATAACTACTCCTGATATCAGTGTTTGATTCCCGCCTGCCGCCAGATTTGCGCGAGGGTGCCGGGTTTTATGTCCTTTTTGGGATGTGGAACGGTCACCAACCCCGCATGTACTGGGTGGCGAAACTGATGATGGCTTCCTTTCGTTCTTACACATTTCCAGCCATGCCTAACCAGAACAGTAATGACATCCGCACTTTTCACATTCCAATCCTTCCATGATTATACACATCATACACACCATCGCTACTGGTGCAGATGACAATAGACGAAAGGAAATACAAACGCAGCCGGGTTTTGTCTGAACAGGAAGGAGCAACGCAAAAAGAAAGGCGGAACAGGTAAATTGCAGATCAAAATACAGGCGCTATCACAACGCCGGGTAAGGCGAAGCCGCCACCCGGCTTTACAGCATCAGAAGCGCCAGCTCAGCCCGGTCATCAGCGCGAAGCTGTCGTCGCGGTCGATCATCGGGCTGTTCTTCACGTCGTCAGGCAATACGGTATAAACCGCGCTGGCGTTAAGGAACAGGTTCTGGGTTAACTGATATTTTGCCGCCAGACCCACGTATGGCGTCCAGCTGTCACCTGCGGCGTATTCATTGAGACCTGAGCGGCGAGACTCGCTGCCGGAAACCCCGTAGTAGTAGTCGTTATAGCTCTCGTCACTGTAGAAAATGCCCACAGATGGCGTCAGCGTGAGGCGTTCCATGCGGATGGGGCGGAAGTACGAAATCTCACCGACTACGCCACCGCTTTCATCCATCGCATCGCCGGAAACGGCCACTTTCAGCGAGCCCCAGTTTTCATGGCGGTAATAGGCGCCACCCAGGAAAGCAGACGCTTTACGCTCATCCAGATGTTTCATCTGAGGGTCGTCGTTATCGTCGGGATCAAAATGCAGCGGCATCCACGACGCGGTCAGGCTAAATTCATTTTTTTCGTCTTTCCACAGGATCCATCCACCTGTGGTCTGGCGCACATAGAATCGGTCACCTTCATAGCTAATTAACGGAACCGCGGTGGTATTTTCATTATACCCTTTATAAGGTGACTCATTAAATACAGCCCCCGCGCCAAGTGAAAAGTCACCGGCCATTGCGGATGAGGTCGCAAATAACGTGGCAGCGATGAGTAAATTGTTTTTAATAGTCATTCCATGTAATCCATTTAAACGCCGAACAAGCGAGGCGAATAATAATGGTTACAAATTTGCGTATGCAACGCCGCTGTTTATATAATATTATATATAAAATCATATAGATGGGTGGGCATGATGAATAAATTACAACTAAAACCCCGTGAATTAAAAATAATTTCCGTCATCGCCGCTACCCACAGCATTGGTGACGCCGCTGCCCTGCTGGGCATGGCACAGGCCAACGTCAGTAAATATCTCTCTGATTTTGAAACACGAGTCGGTCTCAAGGTCTTTGAGCGCACCACCCGTCAGCTTGCGCTAACGCAGTTTGGTGAGGCCTTGCTTCCTTACGTGAACGCCACGCTGGATAAAAATAGTCAGCTTATTAATTTTATTGCCGATTATAAGCATGAAAAGCGTGGAAAGGTGACGATTTACGCCCCGACAGGCATCGTGACCTATCTCTCTCGTCATGTGATCCACCAGATAAAAGATATTGGCGATATTCGTATTTCGCTGAAAACATACAATCTGGATCGCAATGAATTTTCTGAGGGGGTGACCTTTCCGGATGACTGCGATATTTTAATTACCTATGCTCAGCCGAAAGATGAAAGTCTGGTCGCAAGTGTATTAACCCAATATTCCGTTACCGCCTTCGCGACCGAAGAGTATTTAAATCAGCACCCGTTAAACGGCCCGGAAGATTTAATTCATCATTCCTGTATTTTAATCGACTCCATGCTGGTGGATGATGCTAACATCTGGCGGTTCCGCGTTCATGGCAGTGATGATGTACAGGATTACCGGGTTACCGGGAATTATATTTCCGACAATACGCAAACTGCCCTGGAGCTGGCGAGGAATAATCTCGGTATCGTCTTTGCGCCGAAAGAGAGCCTGAGAAAAGAGTTAAAAAACGGTTCACTGGTTCCCTGCTTCCCGCATCAGGAAGAGTGGTGGCTGGATCTGACGGCCATCTTCCGCAAGCGTGAATACCAGCCATGGCGCGTGCAATATGTTCTGGATGGCGTCCTGAATAATCTTCGCCAGCAAATAGCTCAGGCCGCCCACGGACGGCCTGAGCTGGATGACTAGAACAGCCCCAGCGGTTTATCGGAGTAGCTGACCAGCAGGCATTTCGTCTGCTGATAATGCTCCAGCATCATCTTGTGCGTTTCACGCCCGATGCCTGACTGCTTATAGCCCCCAAAGGCCGCGTGCGCCGGGTAGGCGTGATAACAGTTGGTCCATACGCGTCCGGCCTGGATCCCCCGGCCCATTTTATACGCCAGATTGCCGTTGCGGCTCCAGACGCCCGCCCCCAGGCCATACGGCGTATCGTTGGCAATCTCCAGCGCCTCCTCCAGCGTTTTGAAGGTGGTCACGGCCAGCACCGGTCCAAAAATTTCCTCCTGGAAAACGCGCATATTGTTTTTGCCAGACAGAATGGTCGGCTCAAGGTAATACCCTTCCTGCAGATCGCCGCCGAGCACTTTACGGCGTCCACCGGTGAGGACATCCGCCCCTTCTTTTTTGCCGATATCAATGTAATTGAGGATGGTTTCCAGCTGTCCATGCGACACCTGCGCGCCCATCTGCGTCACGTTATCTAGCGGGTTACCGCTACGGATCGACTCCACGCGGCGAATGGCCCGTTCCATAAAGCGCTCATAGATGGACTCCTGCACCAGCGCGCGGCTTGGACAGGTGCAGACTTCGCCCTGGTTAAAGGCAAACAGCGCAAACCCTTCCAGCGCTTTATCGAAGAAGGCGTCCTCTTCCGCCATTACGTCCTCGAAGAAGATGTTTGGGGATTTTCCGCCCAGCTCCAGCGTCACCGGAATGATGTTCTGGGTGGCGTACTGCATGATCTGCTGACCCACTTCCGTCGAGCCGGTAAACGCCACTTTGGCGATGCGTTTTGAGGTCGCCAGATATTCCCCAATCTCCCCCCCGGCCCCGTTGACCACGTTAATCACCCCCGGGGGCAGCAGGTCACCGATAATGTCCATCAGCAGCAGTACTGAAAGCGGCGTTAAGCGGGCCGGTTTCAGCACAATGCAGTTCCCGGCCGCCAGCGCGGGCGCCATTTTCCAGCTCGCCATCAGCAACGGGAAGTTCCACGGGATAATCTGCCCCACCACGCCCAGCGGTTCGTGGAAGTGATACGCCACGGTGTCGCTATCGACTTCACTGATTCCCCCCTCCTGAGCACGAATACAGGAGGCAAAATAGCGAAAGTGGTCAATCGCCAGCGGCACATCGGCCGCCATCGTTTCACGGATCGGCTTGCCGTTATCCCAGGTTTCTGCCGTCGCCAGCAGCTCAAGATTTTGCTCCATCCGGTCGGCAATTTTGAACAGGATCGCCGCCCTGTCCTGCACGGAAGTCTGTCCCCATTTATCTTTGGCTTTATGCGCCGCATCCAGCGCCAGATCGATATCGCGCTTGCCTGAGCTGGCTATCTCGCACAGCGGCTGGCCGGTGACGGGAGTCAGGTTGGAATAGTATTCGCCGTCGACGGGTGCCACCCAGTCGCCGCCAATAAAGTTGTCATAACGGGGTTTTAGCTTGAGAGGGAAACCGTACTCGCCTGGCTGAATGCGTGAAGAGGGAGGATTGTTTGTCATGACCGTCTCCTTGCTGTTGGTGTACAACAAGGGTAGTACCGGCTGGTGATTTTATCGCCAGCCGGGAGTGTTGTTTACGACAGGGGTCACGCTGTTTCTGGAAAGAGCAACGAATCCCGTAATAAATGGTCGTTACCGCGACGGCGGGTAAAACCGATGCGGTTGAAATATTCCAGGATCTGAATGGCAAGCTTTCGCCCCACGTTCAGACGATCGCGGAAATCAGCCGCACAGGTGGAGCCTCGCGCCTGATCCAGTTCGCGGATCAGGCTGGCAAACGCGACGATACGATCGTTGCGGTAATAACGATCTTTCACGATCGCAACGATGAGCCCCTGCTGCGCGGCATGGCGCAATACCTGGCGCATCACCTGCTCGTCGGTATTCGTTTCACGGGCGAGATCGCGAACCCACCAGGGCTCATCGCCAAACAGAGGGGCCGCTTTTTGCCAGATTGCCTCTTGCTCTGCGGTGAACCCGGCTTTGTGATCCGGCAGATGCAGCCAGCCGTGGTGGCTTTTGATCACGCCGCTTTCACGCATGTTTTCTATCAGCAACAGCACCAGCGCATCGTCTTCCATTGGCAGCGCCATACGACGCAGGCGCTCGCGCCCCGGGCCAGGTTCATCCTGATGCTGTTCATGGTAGGTGGCAAGCGTGTTTAACACTTTTCGCTGCCAGCACGCCGCAACCGGCGCGTTCAGCAGGTTATTACCGGCCTGGATAAATCCCGGCTGCTGGGTCAGCGGGAGGAGGCCTTCGTTGCTGAGCTGTCGTGCCCAGGCGAAGTCGGTCAGGTTCACCGCACCGCGTTCAAGATGCACCTCCAGCGCAGCCTTGTCGTTACTGGCCTGCGCCAGTGCCGACAGCCACTGCAAATACTCCGGTTTACGCTTCCCGCGACGCGGCGGGTTGAGCGTCACCACCCGCGCCCCGGCCAGCGTTTCTCGCGCCGAGATATCACGCAGCACCAGACGGTCATTATCTGCCAGCCAGAGTGGCGTATCGAAAACCAGTTCAGCGAGATCGTTTTCCAGCAGCGACACGCGCCCGGTGATATGGCTGGCCGCATGGTGGATATGCAGCGGCTGCCACTGGCTGAGCGGGATATGCGTCTGCAGGGAGACAATCACCCGCTCAGACGGTTCTGGCGGCGCCTCAGACAGCAGCCAGTCGCCGCGGTTTAGCTGCGCTTTCTCCGCATCGCCGGCAATATTGAGGGCGATACGCTGCCCGGCATGGGCATGATCAACGGGCTGGTTTTGTGCATGCAACCCGCGCACCCGCATCGGCTTGTTAATACCCGTCAGCCATACGGTATCGCCCACCTTCACTTCCCCACTCAGGGCAGTACCGGTCACCACCAGACCCGCACCTTTAACGGTAAACGCCCTGTCGATGGCCAGACGAAAGCGATGATGGCTGGCATGTTCCCGCGACGAAAGCTGCTGCAAATGGTGGCGAAGTGCGTCGATCCCGCGCCCTTCTGTGGCGACTGTTTCAAACAGCGCAGCATCGGTAAAGCCATATTCGCGCAACGTGGCCTGCACCGCCTCGCGCACCTCGTTAATACGCGTCGCGTCCACACGATCGGCTTTGGTCAGCGCCACGGTTAGCTGTGGGTTGCCCGTCAACTGCAGGATCGCCAGGTGTTCACGCGTTTGCGCCATAACGCCGTCATCACAGGCCACCACCAGCAGGGCATGGTCAATACCACCGACCCCCGCCAGCATGTTGGAAAGAAACTTTTCGTGTCCGGGGACGTCAATAAAGCCCAGCACGCGGCCATCGGGCTGCGGCCAGTAGGCATAACCCAGATCGATGGTCATACCGCGCTTTTTCTCTTCCGGCAGGCGATCGGCATTCACGCCCGTGATGGCCTGCAACAAAGTGGTTTTTCCGTGGTCAACATGACCGGCGGTGGCAATAATCATTTCAACAGCATCTCCAGAAATCGCTCTTCATCTTCAAGACAGCGTAGATCCAGCCACATTCGGCCATCGTAAATTCGCCCGATAACCGGCGTAGGCAGAGCACGCCAGCGCGTAGAGAGCGCATCAAGCCTGCTGCCGCGGCCATCGCGCGGGGTGAAGGTCAGGGCCGCGCTGGGCAGCCGATCCACCGGTAACGAGCCACTGCCAATTTGCGACTGGCAGGACTCAATGCGCACGTCGAAATCGGCGTAATGCGACGCGACATTCGGCAACAGTAACTCGGCCTGCGCGCGAATCGAGGCGGCATCACGCGTTAACAGACGCAGCGTTGGCAGGCGTTCCGCCAGTTTCTCCGGGTGGAGATAGAGCCGCAGCGTCGCGTCCAGCGCGGCAAGCGTCATTTTATCGGCACGCAGGGCGCGCTTCAGCGGATGCTGCTGCAGTTTCGCAATCAATTCACGCTTACCGACGATGATCCCGGCCTGCGGCCCGCCCAGCAGCTTATCACCGGAAAAACTGACCAGGCTAACGCCCGCCGCAATCATCTCCTGCACCATCGGCTCTTTCGGCAGACCATACTGGCTCAGATCCACCAGCGAGCCGCTGCCGAGATCGGCAACGACCGGCACATTCAGCTCCTGGCCTATCGCCGCCAGCTCGGCCTCTTCAACGGCTTTAGTGAACCCTTCGATATGATAATTACTGGTGTGGACCTTCATCAGCAGGGCGGTGTTTTCATTAACCGCCGCACGGTAATCTTTCGCATGGGTCCGGTTAGTGGTACCCACCTCATGCAGGGTACAGCCCGCCTGGCGCATCACGTCCGGGATGCGAAACGCGCCGCCAATCTCCACCAGTTCGCCGCGCGAGACGACCACCTCTTTGCCGCTGGCGGTCGCTGCCAGCATCAACAGGACCGCCGCCGCGTTGTTATTCACAATGCAGGCATCTTCAGCACCGGTGAGCTGGCAAAGCAGATCCGCCAGGGCCCGATCACGATGACCGCGTCCTGCACCGTCGAGATCGTACTCCAGCGTGACAGGCGAACGCATGGCCTGCGTTACGGCATCTACCGCCTCTTCCGCCTGCTGCGCACGCCCGAGATTGGTATGCAGGACTGTCCCCGTCAGGTTAATCACCGGGCGCAACGCGCTTTGCCCTTTATCAACCAGCCTCTGTTCCAGCTCCTGCTCCCACGCCACGCACCAGCCGGGCAAGGCATTTTCTGCCTGAATATGGCGCCGGGCCTCGTCCTGAAGCAGACGTAACATCTCAACCGTCGCGGTATGACCGAACCGCTCGACAGCGGAATGAATAAGGGGTTCACGAAGGAGTCGGTCGGTAGCGGGGATCTGGCTGTACAGGGAGTGATGAGTAGTCATGAAAGCGCCTGGCGAGTAAATATCATCCCCCCTCCCGACGGGAGAGGGAGTTAACATGTGAAGGGATTGTACCGCCTCCTGACGCGAAGTGTTATAACCCGCGTCAAGCCTTTGGCGGTTCGGTACGGGCGAAGCTCTCGCGCTGGAAGAGCGTTTCGGCGAGCTTCACCAGCAGCGGACGGTCGACGCACCAGCCAGGGGAGACGCGACGAAAGTTGAGATAACCAATGGCGCAGGCGATAGCGATCGTCGCCAGATTCAGGCTATCCGTTGCTATTTTGCCCTCCTGGATGAGCTGCTCGCACCTGTCCAGGCTGCGGCTGATTTTCTCACGCTGGCGCAGCAGCTCCGTTTCCGACTGCTGAGCAACGGGCCTTGCCTGCTCGCGCACGGAAGTTAACGCCGCATCCATGATGCCATCGGCCAGCGCTTCAATTTGCTTCACTGCCAGGGCCGCCTTCGGATCTGCCGGTAACATGGCTGGTGCAACGCCGAGCAGCTCGATGTACTCAGCGATAATCGGGGAATCAAACCAGTATTCGCCCTCGTCCGTTACCAGCGCCGGGACTTTCCCCAGCGGGTTGTACTGCGCAACGCCGTTTTCGGCGTTGTAGGGCTGTTCATTAACGAATTCAAATTCAATCCCTTTCTCCAGCAGGAGAATCGAGATCTTTCGCACGAAGGGACTGGTGTAGCTGCCGATGAGTTTCATTGCCTGATCCTTGATGCCAGAAAAAGTCAGTATGGATCAAGCACTGAAAAAAGGGCAGGTATGCATGTCGCATTCCTGCCCGGCGAGGATTAATGATCAAGATAGAGATAGTGCATCCAGCTGGTCATGCGCAGCAGGACTTTACGCATCACCGAGACGTGCGCGAAATGGTCGGAATAGACCGCCACCTGCGCGTAAATACCGTCCGGCAACGCATCAACGTCGGCGTTAGGCTCCAGTTCTATCAGCGCCTGCACGCCATCCGTTCCCGGTGTTACCGTTAGCGATTGCAGTGCCCCCTGCGCCTGATATGAGCCCCCTGGCACCACCGGCAGAATGCTGGTGAGCTTGCCGGAGAAGACCTGCCCCGGCAGGGCGTTAAACACCACTTCCGCTTCATCGCCCGGCTTCAGACGCAGCAGCGAGTTCTGACGGAACTGAGCCACAATCTGGCGTTTCTGTTCAGGAATAAAGACCATGACCGGGCGCAGCGGCAGCGCGGCGGCATACGTCCCCGGGCGAATCAGCACCTGGGTGATGTAGCCATTGCTCGGCGCACGTACCACGGTCTGATCCAGGTTGTATTTGGCTTCGGCCAGTTGGGCGCGTAAAGAGGCAATCTGCGACTGTTCGCCGTTCACCATGCTGTCTAACTGGCTTTTGATCTGCGTCTGTTCCGCCACTGAACCTTTTACCAGCGCGTCCTGAGCCAGATAGTTCTGCCGCGCGTT
This sequence comes from Enterobacter cloacae subsp. cloacae ATCC 13047, assembly GCF_000025565.1. Taxonomy (NCBI): domain Bacteria; kingdom Pseudomonadati; phylum Pseudomonadota; class Gammaproteobacteria; order Enterobacterales; family Enterobacteriaceae; genus Enterobacter; species Enterobacter cloacae. The sequence goes on along the minus strand of NC_014121.1, from coordinate 167,712 downwards.
GTCGATATCGCTTTCAGAGAACGGGTTTACCTTCGCCTGGCTGCCTTTGAGATAGCGCTGGTAATCTTTATACAGACGGTCCCGCTCGGCGGACACGCGCGTGGTGTTGGCTACTGCTTCCGACAGTTGCGCTTTGAGCACGTCGATATTGTGCGTCGCGGTCACCAGGTCGGCCTGCAGTCTGTCGACCCGTGCCTGATAGCGGCCCGGATCAAGTTTAAATAACACTTCGCCTTTTTTAATAAGCTGGTTATTTTTATCAGTGACTTCGCTGACCACGCCGGTCACCTGCGGCGTAATCGGAATGGAAATAACCGCTTTTTGCGCCGTAAACGTATACGGGTGGTTATAGTTCATTAATAAAATGAGGCCCGCCACAATAAATACCCCACCTAATGTGGCGGTGGCGAGAGTCCACTGGTTGACCGGAATACGGAATATTTTAAAAATCGCCCAGGCAAACGCCACGTAGGTCAAAATAATCAACAGATCCATAATTAGCGCTCCAGCGTTTTCGTATCAGCAGTGGGCTGTACCGCTGCCAGCTTTTGTTCTAATTCGGCCACGCGTTTGGCCAGCGCATCCATACCCGGCACCTCATCAGGTTTGGTGATGTGGTTTTGCATGCCCCAACCGCGATCTTCCCGGTACAGCGTGGCCCAGATCCACAGGAACGGCCAGATGGCATGGAGCGTAAACAGGCTAATCCAGCCCGCCGTGTGGATTGCATCGGCATGGGGATGATTACGCTTTTTGGCCATGTTATAGGGGATGTCATGAATGGCGATGATTCCGTAAAACAGAACCAGAAAAACAAAAATCAATACGCCCAGCGCAAAATAGTTGAGAAACATATTCTCCTCACTTAAACAACGTCAACTCATTAAATTAATAAAACAGTACGCAACCTAATTAATTTATTTTTAAACATAAAAGGTAGACTGGTTATTTCAGAGCCGGGGAGTATCGGTTTTTATAATATCTCCATGCAAGTTTATAAACGTGTCAAAATATATCCTGAATAATAATATACTTAACCTTACATTATGAGCGTAATCCACGTTTTCGCTTTTCGCCATACCACACATGAAAAGTGGTTTTTTAGCTTTGCGTGTTGCCCAGAACCATCGTGACGCTCATTCGTCAGGCAGAATTTGCCGCCGATCACAGCCGGAGAAATCCGCATAAAATTTTTTTGTGAATTAAATCACAACTCAGAAACAAACTCGCGACAACTAAATGTGATACATCTCACAAAAACAGGGGTGTTTTGCCGATTTTCTCCCCATTGTGTTTTTTTTAGACTGTGGTTTTGTGATTCAGATCACCTCATTTCCCGCCACACCCCCTGCATTTACGTGATTGTGATCACACAATTTTTCGCCGTCTGGACAGTTGAACGATTCAGTGCCAGATTTCACAGCATCAGAACAGGGCCCGGCTACCTCTGCCGCCTCATTAACAATAAACCTCGGGCCGCAAGCCTAAGCGTAAACAGAAGAAGGGGTGTTTTATGTCATCCGATTTCAAGATCAAAGTTCAAAGCTTTGGTCGTTTCCTCAGCAATATGGTGATGCCAAATATCGGCGCGTTTATCGCGTGGGGTATCATCACTGCATTATTCATTCCGACAGGGTGGTTGCCTAACGAAACGCTGGCGAAACTTGTTGGCCCAATGATTACTTACCTGCTGCCGCTGCTCATCGGTTATACCGGTGGTCGTCTGGTGGGCGGTGACCGTGGTGGCGTAGTGGGTGCCATCACAACCATGGGTGTTATCGTCGGTGCGGATATGCCGATGTTTCTCGGTGCGATGATCGCCGGTCCTCTGGGTGGCTGGGCGATTAAGAAATTCGACGTTTGGGTTGATGGCAAAATCAAATCCGGCTTCGAGATGCTGGTGAACAACTTCTCTGCGGGCATCATCGGGATGATCCTCGCGATTCTGGCGTTCCTCGGCATTGGCCCGGCAGTTGAAGTCCTGTCCAAGATTCTGGCGGCGGGCGTTAACTTCATGGTGGCGCACGACATGCTGCCGCTGGCGTCTATCTTTGTTGAACCGGCGAAAATCCTGTTCCTGAACAACGCCATCAACCACGGTATCTTCTCACCGCTGGGTATTCAGCAGTCTCATGACCTCGGCAAGTCCATTTTCTTCCTGATTGAAGCGAACCCGGGTCCGGGTATGGGCGTTCTGCTGGCGTACATGTTCTTTGGTCGCGGCAGCGCGAAGCAGTCTGCTGGCGGTGCAGCTATCATTCACTTCCTGGGCGGTATTCACGAAATTTACTTCCCGTACGTGCTGATGAACCCACGTCTGATCCTGGCCGTTATCCTCGGCGGTATGACCGGTGTGTTCACTCTGAGCGTGCTGAACGGTGGTCTGGTTTCTCCGGCGTCTCCGGGCTCTATCCTGGCGGTACTGGCAATGACGCCGAAAGGTGCCTATTTTGCTAACATCGCGGCTATCTGTGCGGCAATGGCAGTCTCCTTCGTGGTCGCTTCTATCCTGCTGAAAACCAGCAAAGTGAAAGAAGATGACGATATCGAAGCGGCCACCCGTCGTATGCACGACATGAAAGCCGAGTCCAAAGGCGCAACGCCGCTGTCAGCGGGTGATGTTTCTAACGACCTGAGCCACGTGCGTAAAATCATCGTTGCCTGTGATGCTGGTATGGGTTCCAGCGCAATGGGTGCCGGCGTGCTGCGTAAGAAAGTGCAGGATGCAGGCCTGACCAATATCTCAGTGACCAACAGCGCCATTAACAGCCTGCCACCGGATGTTGACCTGGTAATTACGCACCGTGACCTGACCGAACGTGCCATGCGCCAGGTACCGCAGGCACAGCATATTTCGCTGACCAACTTCCTCGACAGCGGCCTGTACACCAGCCTGACTGAACGTCTGGTGGCCGCACAGCGTCACGAAGACAACGAAGTGAAAGTGCGGACCAGCCTGCAGGACAGCTTTGACGAGAGCAATGCTCACCTGTTTAAGCTGGGCGCGGAGAACATCTTCCTCGGCCGTACCGCGAGCACCAAAGAAGAGGCAATTCGTTTTGCCGGTGAGCAGCTGGTGAAAGGCGGCTACGTTCAGCCTGAATATGTCGACGCGATGCTGGAACGCGAAAAACTGACGCCAACCTACCTGGGCGAATCCATCGCGGTGCCGCACGGTACGGTGGAAGCGAAAGACCGCGTGCTCAAAACCGGCGTGGTGTTCTGCCAGTATCCTGATGGCGTGCGCTTCGGTGAAGAAGAAGACGACATTGCCCGTCTGGTGATTGGTATCGCCGCTCGCAATAACGAGCACATCCAGGTGATTACCAGCCTGACCAACGCGCTGGATGATGAGTCCGTCATCGAGCGTCTGGCACAGACTGAAAGCGTTGAAGAAGTGCTGGCACTCCTCAACAAATAACAGCGTATCTTCCCTCTCCCCTTAAGGGAGAGGGCTAGGGTGAGGTATACGTTCCTCACCCCAGCCCTCTCGGGTAAAAACATTGATAAAGGTTAACACTATGAAAGCATTACATTTTGGCGCAGGTAATATCGGTCGTGGCTTTATCGGCAAACTGCTGGCAGACGCGGGCATTACGCTGACATTCGCCGATGTGAATCAGGTCGTTCTGGATGCCCTGAATGCCCGTCATAGCTACCAGGTACACGTGGTGGGAGAAAACGAGCAGGTTGAAACGGTCTCTGGCGTCAACGCGGTAAGCAGCATTGGCGACGATGTTATCGACCTCATCGCCAGCGTTGACCTGGTGACCACCGCGGTGGGCCCGGTGGTACTTGAGCGCATCGCGCCTGCGGTCGCAAAAGGCCTGGCAAAACGTAAAGCGCAGGGCATCGATACCCCGCTGAACATCATTGCCTGTGAAAATATGGTGCGTGGCACCACGCAGCTGAAAGGCCACGTTCTGGCCGCCGTTGCGGACGAAGACAAAGCCTGGGTTGAAGCGCACGTTGGCTTCGTGGATTCCGCCGTTGACCGTATCGTTCCGCCGTCAGAATCTGCAACTAACGACCCGCTGGAAGTGACGGTAGAAACTTTCAGCGAGTGGATCGTGGACAAAACCCAATTTAAAGGCGCGCTGCCGACCATTCCAGGTATGGAATTAACGGATAACCTGATGGCATTTGTGGAACGTAAACTCTTCACGCTGAACACGGGTCATGCTATAACCGCGTACCTCGGAAAATTGGCCGGTCATCAGACTATTCGTGATGCGATCCTCGATGAGAAGATCCGCGCGGTGGTAAAAGGGGCAATGGAAGAGAGCGGCGCGGTGCTGATCAAACGCTACGGTTTTGATGCTGATAAACACGCAGCATACATCCAGAAAATCCTCGGTCGTTTTGAAAACCCGTATCTGAAAGATGATGTTGAGCGCGTGGGCCGCCAGCCATTGCGTAAGCTGAGCGCGGGCGATCGCCTGATTAAGCCGCTGCTGGGTACGCTGGAATACGGCCTACCGCACGCCAACCTGGTGAAAGGGATTGCCGCCGCGATGCACTACCGCAGCGAGCAGGATCCGCAGGCGCAGGAGCTGGCTCAGCTGATTGATGACCAGGGCGCACAGGCTGCGCTGGCGCAGATTTCCGGTCTGGACGCCAACAGCGACGTGGTTGCGGAGGCGGTTAACGCATATAACGCAACCAAATGATGCACAGTGAGGCGCAGGTGATCCTGCGCCCTGATTACAGATTGTCAGATATGCAGGCAATAATGGAACAAACCCAGGCCTTTGAAAATCGTGTGCTTGAGCGTCTGAATGCTGGCAAAACCGTACGAAGTTTCCTGATTACCGCCGTCGAGTTATTAACCGAGGCGGTGAATATCCTGGTACTTCAGGTGTTTCGCAAAGACGACTACGCGGTAAAATATGCTGTAGAACCGTTACTGGACGGCGACGGACCGCTGGGCGATTTATCCGTGCGTCTGAAGTTGATTTATGGTCTTGGCGTGCTGAACCGGCAAGAGTATGAAGATGCGGAGCTATTGATGGCGCTGCGCGAAGAGCTCAATCATGACGGTAATGAGTACACCTTTACCGATGACGAGATCCTTGGCCCCTTCGGCGAGCTGCATTGCGTTACCGCGCTCCCCCCTGCCCCCCATTTTGATAACAGCGACCCGGAACTGTACGCCATGCAAAAGCTGCGTTATCAACAGGTTGTCCGTTCCACGATGGTTCTTTCCCTGACTGAGCTGATTTCCCGAATCAGCTTAAAAAAAGCGTTTCAGAAGTAAGCCTGCTCACATTGGTGTATCCTTCCCTCTAAATTCCCCGTTTTCAGAGTTATTTGTCATGAAAGAAGTCGAAAAGAACGAAATTAAACGCCTGAGCGACCGCCTGGATCTGATCCGCCATCAGATGGCCGGTCTCTCGCTGGTAGACTCCGCCGAGAAGTACGCCGAGCTGGAGAAAGAGACCGCGAAGCTGTAAGCGGAGATCGAGCGCCTGCGCGAAGTGAAAAGCCAGAAGCTGAGTAAAGAAGCGCAGAAGCTGATGAATATGCCGCACCGCCGCGCCATTACCAAAAAAGAGCAGGCCGATATGGGCAAGCTGAAGAAAAGCGTACGGGGTCTGGTGGTGGTCCACCCGATGACCGAGCTTGGTCGCGAAATGGGCCTGAAAGAGATGACGGGTTTTTGTAAGACGGCGTTCTGATAGTTAATTTTAGTTAAGTTAATAAAATCCTGCCCAATATATTCACCAACAGAATATATTGGGTTTTTTATTATCCAAAAAATACTGGGTGACCTGCTCCCCGTTGATTAGTACACCCCGATGTTAGTAATGTCTTCATAAGCCACATGAGGACATCCCCATGAAGAAGCGTTTTTCCGACGAACAGATCATCAGTATTCTCCGCGAAGCCGAAGCTGGGGTACCCGCCCGTGAACTCTGCCGCAAGCATGCCATTTCCGATGCCACGTTTTACACCTGGCGTAAGAAGTATGGCAGTATGGAGGTGCCTGAAGTTAAGCGCCTGAAGTCGCTTGAGGAAGAGAACGCCAGACTCAAGAAGCTGCTTGCCGAAGCCATGCTGGATAAAGAGGCGCTTCAGGTGGCTCTTGGGCGAAAGTACTGACGACAGACCAGAAGCGGGAAGCCGTGATGTTGATGTGTGATGCGACCGGTCTGTCGCAACGTCGTGCCTGCAGGCTTACAGGTTTATCCCTGTCGACCTGCCGCTATGAGGCTCACCGTCCGGCTGCTGATGCGCATTTATCAGGGCGCATCACTGAGCTGGCACTGGAGCGCAGGCGTTTTGGCTACCGTCGTATTTGGCAGTTGCTGCGCCGTGAAGGGCTTCATGTTAATCATAAGCGCGTGTACCGGCTTTATCACCTCAGTGGCCTGGGCGTAAAACGCAGAAGACGTCGTAAAGGGCTGGCAACAGAACGTCTGCCGCTGCTCCGTCCGGCGGCGCCCAATCTGACCTGGTCGATGGATTTCGTCATGGACGCACTTTCCACCGGTCGCAGGATCAAGTGTCTTACCTGCGTCGATGATTTCACAAAGGAATGCCTGACGGTCACTGTTGCCTTTGGGATTTCAGGCGTTCAGGTCACGCGTATTCTGGACAGCATTGCACTGTTTCGAGGCTATCCGGCGACGATAAGAACTGACCAGGGGCCGGAGTTCACTTGCCGTGCACTGGATCAATGGGCCTTTGAGCATGGTGTTGAGTTGCGCTTAATCCAGCCGGGCAAGCCAACGCAGAACGGATTTATTGAGAGCTTTAACGGACGATTTCGCGATGAATGTTTGAATGAGCACTGGTTCAGCGATATCGTTCATGCCAGGAAAATTATTAATGACTGGCGGCAGGATTATAACGAATGCCGCCCGCACTCCACGCTGAATTATCAGACACCGTCTGAATTTGCAGCGGGCTGGAGAAAGGGTCATTCTGAGAATGAAGATTCCGACGTTACTAACTGAGTGTTGTATCTAATCGTGGGGGCAGGTCAGGGAGTCGCAACATTCTCTGTCTCACAACGTAAAGCTATCCAGGATGAATTAGAGATTCTCCGCCGTTTAAATCCTCAATATGAAGATTTCTTTAATTCTCATCCTGCCGAGCCATTCTTCATTAAAAACCTGGAAAACATTCAAGGTGACGAACGTGATGTCATCATGATCTCTGTAGGCTATGCGCGTAATAAACAAGGTTATCTGGCAATGCGATTCGGCCCTCTGGGTTCGCAAGGCGGTGAGCGACGGCTTAATGTGCTGATTAGCCGTGCAAAACGCCGATGTGAGGTTTTTGCATCGATCACCGATGAAGATATTGATCTTGAGCGCGCGAAAGGTGTTGGCGTATTGGCGTTCAAACTCTTCCTTCAATATGCACGTACAGGACGTTTATCAATGTCCACTGTTTCAGGGCGTCCGATGGATAGCGTATTTGAAGAACAAGTCGCCTCAGCACTTCAGAAGCGGGGCTATCAGGTGCACCCACAAGTCGGAATTGCTGGCTTCTTCATCGATCTGGCAATTGCCGATCCTGATCTACCTGGCCGTTATCTTCTCGGGATTGAATGTGATGGCAGCGCTTATCATTCCTCTCGTTCTGCCAGAGAGCGTGATCGCTTACGTCAAGCCGTTCTGGAAGATCATGGATGGATCATCCACAGAATCTGGAGTACTGATTGGTTCCAAAGACCTGAGGAACAATTGCAAAAAGTTATTTACGCTATTGAGAATGCAAAAAGAGAACTGAATAACAGAGCAGAACACACATACGGGCGTTCCCGAGCCGTTCCAGTTGATATCGTCACTGTTGAACGAGAAGACGTTGTTGAGATTGGTCTTGATAGAACTGATTCCGCTAATGACCAGTCTATCATTTATGAAGAAGCACAACCCGAAGCCAATCTTTCCTATGCTTTACATGAAACACCAACCGGCATACTTGCTGACATGGTTGAAAAAATAGTCTTCACAGAATCGCCTATCCATTTGAATGAAGTAATCACTCGTCTGCGCTCAGCATGGGGGTTGCAGCGAGCTGGTGCACGGATAGAAAGTGTTGTTAGCCAGGCTGCTCAAATTGCCTGCAAGAGAGGTAAGATTTATAAGGAGCAAGAATTTTTCATACATAAAGAAGTAGCAATTCGAATCCGCAACAGACAGCACGTCTTGTCTGCAGGCGTACGTAAACCAGAACTGATCGCACCTATAGAAATCGCTTCAGGTGTCTTTGACATCGTTAGCGCAAGCTTGGGAGCAACTGAAGATGAAATCATTACATCCGTCTCAAGGATGCTTGGTTTTAAATCAACCAGTAGCCTCCTTAGAAAGGTAATATCCGAAGTCATTGAGCAGGAAATTAAAGATAACCGCCTTAAGCAACAAGATGGTTTGATTGTTATCGGAGACGCCTCTTCTGCTCAGAAGGCTATTTAATTACTGATATTCTAGAAACGCATTTACGGGGCCCACTATCACCCGATAGGGCCCCGCTTCAAAATTGGCCCAACCAATCCCCCTTTCTTTCTTCCCTGGTTCACAAATCCATTATTTCCGCTCACAAAACCATTGCCAGCCCATAACATCTGGTTAACCATTTGTTGTCATTACCCCTACACACAATATTGGCAGGACCACTTTTACACAGACTGTGACGCAGAGATGAGCGGAGACTCACCCGCAGCATAGGCTGTCTGGTCCCCAGGAGACCTGCATGAGCCTCTGGCAACAAAACTACGACCCGGCCGGGAATATCTGGCTGTCCAGCCTGATCGCATCGCTGCCGATCCTGTTCTTCTTCTTTGCGTTGATTAAGCTCAAGCTGAAGGGCTACCTCGCCGCGACGTACACCGTCGCCATCGCGCTGCTGGTGGCGCTGTTCTTCTACAAAATGCCGATCGATCGCGCGCTGGCATCCGTTGTCTACGGTTTCTTCTACGGCCTGTGGCCGATTGCGTGGATCATCATCGCCGCAGTGTTTGTCTATAAAATCTCAGTCAAAACCGGGCAGTTCGACATCATTCGCTCGTCGATTCTCTCCATCACGCCGGACCAGCGCCTGCAGATGCTGATTGTCGGCTTCTCCTTCGGGGCGTTTCTGGAAGGGGCGGCAGGGTTTGGTGCGCCGGTGGCAATCACCGCCGCGCTGCTGGTCGGGCTGGGCTTTAACCCGCTCTATGCCGCCGGTCTTTGCCTGATCGTCAACACCGCGCCGGTGGCGTTTGGCGCGATGGGTATTCCGATTCTGGTCGCAGGCCAGGTGACTGGCCTGGACAGCTTCGAAATTGGTCAGATGGTTGGCCGCCAGCTGCCGTTCCTGACCATTATCGTGCTGTTCTGGATCATGGCGATTATGGACGGCTGGCGCGGCGTGAAGGAGACCTGGCCTGCGGTGATGGTGGCGGGCGGTTCGTTCGCGATTGCCCAGTATCTCAGCTCGAACTTCCTTGGCCCGGAGCTGCCGGACATTATCTCTTCCCTGGTGTCGCTGGTCTGTCTGACGCTGTTCCTGAAACGCTGGCAGCCTGTGCGCATCTTCCGCTTTGCCGATATGGGCGCGTCGCACGTGGATCAGACGCTCGCCCGCACGGGCTATACCGCCGGGCAGATCGTTCGCGCCTGGTCACCGTTCCTGTTCCTGACCGCCACGGTAACGCTGTGGAGCATCCCGCCGTTTAAGGCCCTGTTTGCCCCGGGCGGTGCGCTGTACGACATGGTGATTAACATCTCCGTGCCGTTCCTCGACAAGATGGTCGCCCGTATGCCGCCAGTGGTGCACGACGCCACGCCGTACGCGGCGGTATTTAAGTTTGACTGGTTCTCCGCCACCGGCACGGCCATCCTGTTTGCCGCACTCCTTTCTGTGGTGTGGCTGCGCATGAAGTCGGCCGCCGCGGTACAGACCTTTGCGGCGACCATTAAAGAATTGATGCTGCCGATCTACTCCATCGGCATGGTGCTGGCGTTCGCGTTTATCTCGAACTACTCCGGCCTGTCATCAACGCTGGCACTGGCGCTGGCCCATACCGGCCACGCCTTCACCTTCTTCTCGCCGTTCCTCGGCTGGCTGGGGGTATTCCTGACCGGTTCAGATACCTCGTCTAACGCCCTGTTCGCCGCCCTGCAGGCGACGGCAGCTCAGCAGATTGGCGTCTCTGACGTGCTGCTGGTGGCCGCGAATACCACCGGCGGCGTGACCGGGAAGATGATCTCTCCGCAGTCCATCGCCATTGCCTGTGCGGCAGTAGGGCTGGTGGGTAAAGAGTCCGACCTGTTCCGTTTTACCGTGAAACACAGCCTGATATTCACCTGCATGGTCGGGGTGATCACCACCCTGCAGGCCTATGTCTTAACCTGGATGATCCCATGATAGTCATGCCCAGACGCCTGTCCGACGAGATTGCCTCTCGCGTGCGGGCGCTGATTGAAGAACAACAGCTGGAAGCGGGCATGAAATTGCCCGCTGAACGTCAACTCGCCGCTCAGCTTGGCGTGTCGCGCAATTCCCTGCGTGAAGCGCTGGCGACGCTGGTCAGCGAAGGAGTACTGGTAAGCCGTCGCGGCGGCGGCACCTTTGTGCGCTGGCAACATGACGACTGGTCCGAGCAAAACATCGTCCAGCCGCTCAAAACCCTGATGGAGAATGACCCGGACTACAGCTTCGACATCCTCGAAGCCCGTCACGCTATCGAAACCAGTACCGCCTGGCATGCTGCCATGCGAGCAACCGAGGCCGACAAAGAGAAGCTCAGGGCCTGCTTCGACGCCACGCAAAGCAGCGACCCGGATATCGCTTCGCAGGCGGATGTCCGCTTTCACCTGGCGATTGCCGAGGCGTCGCACAACGTGGTGCTGCTCCAGACCATGCGCGGTTTTTTCGACCTGCTGCAATCCTCCGTGAAGCAGAGCCGCCAGCGCATGTATCTGGTCCCGCCGGTCTTTGCTCAACTGACCGAACAGCACGAGGCGGTGCTCAACGCCATTCTGGCCGGTGATGCCGAGGCCGCACGCAAGGCGATGATGGCGCATCTGGGCTTCGTCCACACCACCATTAAACGATTTGATGAAGATCAGGCCCGACAGGCGCGTATTACCCGTCTGCCTGGCGACAGTGATATATCCAGGGAGAACAAAGCATGATTATTTCAGCAGCCAGTGACTACCGCGCCGCGGCGCAGCGTATTTTGCCGCCGTTCCTGTTCCACTATATCGACGGCGGGGCCTATGCCGAATATACCCTGCGCCGTAACGTGGAAGATCTGTCGGAGGTGGCTCTGCGTCAGCGCGTGCTGAAGAATATGTCGGATCTGAGCCTTGAGACGAAACTGTTTAACGAAACGCTCTCCATGCCGGTAGCGCTTGCCCCGGTCGGGCTGTGCGGCATGTACGCCCGTCGCGGTGAAGTGCAGGCCGCTGCGGCGGCGGATGCCAAAGGCATTCCGTTTACCCTTTCCACCGTGTCTGTCTGCCCGATTGAAGAGGTGGCCCCGACCATCAAGCGCCCGATGTGGTTCCAGCTGTACGTCCTGCGCGATCGCGGCTTTATGCGTAACGCGCTGGAGCGCGCCAAAGCGGCGGGCTGTTCCACGCTGGTCTTTACCGTTGATATGCCCACCCCCGGCGCGCGCTACCGTGATGCCCACTCCGGCATGAGCGGCCCGAATGCTGCTATGCGTCGTTACTGGCAGGCGGTAACACATCCGCAGTGGGCGTGGGATGTGGGCCTGAATGGCCGTCCACACGATCTGGGGAACATCTCGGCTTATCTCGGTAAACCTACCGGGCTGGAAGATTACATCGGCTGGCTGGCGAACAATTTCGATCCGTCCATCTCCTGGAAAGACCTGGAGTGGATCCGCGAATTCTGGGACGGCCCAATGGTGATCAAAGGGATCCTCGACCCGGACGACGCCCGCGACGCGGTGCGTTTTGGCGCAGACGGGATAGTGGTCTCGAACCACGGCGGACGTCAGCTTGATGGCGTGCTCTCATCCGCACGCGCCCTTCCGGCGATTGCCGATGCGGTTAAAGGCGACATCGCTATCCTCGCCGATAGCGGTATTCGTAACGGGCTGGACGTGGTGCGTATGATTGCGCTCGGCGCCGACAGCGTACTTCTGGGACGCGCTTATCTTTACGCGCTGGCCACCAGCGGCCAGGCAGGGGTAGCAAACCTGCTTAACCTGATTGAGAAAGAGATGAAGGTTGCAATGACTCTCACCGGGGCAAAAACAATCGGCGAGATCAGCAAGGATTCTCTGGTGCAGGAGCTGAGCAAAATCCCTGCGGCACTGGCACCGCTTACCCACGGAGACGCGGCCTGATCCCCTCCCCTTAACCAACCTTACTCACGCGTCCGATCTCCTCCATAGGGCGCGTTTTTGTGTCGTAAATAACATCTAGATAACATATTAGATAAGAATATTTGACATCCCCTGCCACACGCAATTGTATAGACAAGTAAATACAAGAACACAAAAACAACATCACATCAGAGAGGAGCGTATGGCCTATTCAGGTAAGGTGGATATTCAGCAGGTAATCGACGACAGTTCCTTTTCATGGTTTCACTGGCTACTCATTGTGCTGGGCTTTCTGGTGCTGGCAATCGATGGTTTCGATACAGCGGCAATGGGCTACATTGCCCCGACGCTCTCGGCAGAATGGGGGATCCACAAACAGGATCTGGGGCCGGTACTGAGTGCCGCGCTGTTGGGACTGTCGCTGGGTGCGCTGATCGCAGGTCCGGTATCGGACCGGATGGGCCGCAAGCGCGTACTGGTCTTTTCGTGTTTATTCTTTGGTCTTGCAAGCCTGGGCGCCGCCTGGGCGCAAACCCTGAACACCCTGACGCTGTGGCGATTTCTCACCGGCCTGGGTTTGGGTGCGGCAATGCCTAACGCCATCACGCTGATCTCAGAGTTTGCCCCTAAGCGCTGTCGCGCCATGGCGATCAATACCATGTACTGCGGTTTTCCTCTGGGCGCGGCGGGTGGTGGGGCAATCTCCTCCTGGCTGATTCCTCACCACGGCTGGCGAAGCGTACTGCTGACCGGCGCAATTGCCCCGCTGATCCTGACGCTGCTGCTGGCGCTGTTTTTGCCGGAGTCGGTGAAGTTTCTGGTACAGCGTGGAAGAGACATGATGCAGATCCGCCGTATCGCCAGCCGCTTCGCCCGCGACACGCTGGATGGCGTGACCGGCTTTTTCCTGGCGGAGGAGCGGGTCGCGTCTAAGAAAGGGAGCGTGGCACAGCTGTTTTCTATGCCCTGGCTGCCCGGCACCCTGATGCTGTGGGTGACCTACTTTATGGGGCTGGTGATTTATTACGTCCTGCTGAGCTGGATGCCGACGTTGATGCTGGGGATGGGTTATCCGCTGGCGGAATCTGCCTGGCTCACCTCGCTGTTCACCTTCGGCGGTACCGCAGGCATTCTTCTCGCCGGGTGGATGATGGACCGCTGGGAGGCGCACAGGGTGGTGGCAGGTGGGTTTATGCTGACCATGGCGCTCATCCTGCTGCTCGGCATGGAGCATAATCACATCGCCCTGTTTGGCGGATTGATTTTCCTGATGGGGATCGCCATGAACGGCGCGCAATCAGGGATGCAAACCCTGGCCGCCACCTTCTACCCAACCGAATGCCGCGCGACGGGTATCGCGTGGATGCAGGGTATTGGCCGTTTTGGTGGCGTGGCGGGTACCATGACCAGCGCGCAGCTTCTCTCCATGCAGTGGCAGGCAGACAGTATTTTGATGATCCTCAGCCTGCCCGCGCTGGTGGCCGCGGGTGCCACCGTCTACAAAATGCTGCGCTGCCGCCCACAGGAACCCGGCGTCGCGTAGTGCCCGTCATTTCTGCTATGCTGCCCCCGCAATTAAGGGGGCAGCATGCTTAACATCGTTTTATTCGAACCAGAAATTCCGCCTAATACCGGCAACATTATCCGCCTGTGCGCCAACACCGGGTTTCGCCTGCATATTATCGAGCCGATGGGTTTTACGTGGGATGACAAACGCCTGCGTCGTGCGGGGCTGGATTATCATGAATTTACCGCGGTGGTTCGCCATCATGATTACGCCGCGTTTCTGGAAAGCGAAAAGCCAGAGCGCATGTTTGCCCTGACGACTAAAGGCACGCCCGCGCACAGCGCCGTGAGCTACCAGGCAGGTGACTATCTGATGTTTGGCCCGGAAACCCGCGGCCTGCCGGCCACGATTCTGGACGCCCTGCCCGCTGAGCAGAAAATCCGTATTCCGATGATGCCGGACAGCCGCAGCATGAACCTGTCGAACGCGGTGTCCGTGGTGGTGTATGAAGCCTGGCGCCAGCTGGGGTATCCGGGCGCCATTCTCAGAAGTTAAATGCCGTCACCATACTCGAACGTATGGTGAATGCCGTTGAAGTGCTGATCCATGTCCATCGATGGTTTATCACTGTCTGGCTTACCGACGATGCGCGCCGGTACGCCAGCGGCGGTGGTGTGCGGCGGCACGGGCTGCAGCACCACAGAGCCCGCGCCGATTTTAGCACCGCGGCCCACTTCGATATTGCCGAGGATTTTGGCACCCGCGCCAATCATCACCCCTTCACGAATTTTCGGATGGCGATCGCCGCTGGTTTTGCCGGTACCGCCCAGGGTAACCGACTGCAGGATCGACACGTCATCTTCAATGACCGCCGTCTCACCGACAACAATCCCGGTGGCATGGTCGAGCATGATCCCCCGGCCAATTTTGGCCGCCGGGTGAATATCAACCTGGAAGGTCACAGAAACCTGGTTTTGCAGGAAAATTGCCAGCGCGCGGCGGCCTTCCTTCCATAACCAGTGGCCGATGCGGTACGCCTGTAAGGCATGGAAACCCTTAAGGTACAGCAGCGGCGTAGAATATTTATCGACCGCTGGATCACGCGTGCGCACGGCCTGAATATCACAGGCGGCAGAGGCGATCATTTCCGGGTCTGCGGCGTAGGCCTCTTCCACCACTTCACGAATGGCGATGGCGGGCATGATTGAAGACGCCAGCTTGTTGGCGAGCATATAGCTCAGGGCACTACCGAGGTTTTCGTGCTTGAGTAACGTTGCATGGTAAAAACTGGCCAGCATCGGCTCACAGTCGGCCAACGCCCGGGCTTCGGCTTTAATATTATTCCAGACGATATCCAGTTCTTCACACGGCATTGCTTACTCCAGACGATAGTATAATGACCAGCCAGTTCTGCGCTGGCTGGGTCATTCAGGTGACAATGGTTCCGACTAGTTACTGCTGCGCTCGTCCTTGCGCGCACGACCTAATAAGGTCAATGCTGCCTCGCGCGCATTTTTTCCGCAATACAATACCTGATAAATTTCCTCGGTTATTGGCATTTCGACACCAAAACGGTGCGCCAATTCGCGGACTTCTTTGGTATTGCGGTAGCCTTCAACCACCTGTCCGATCTTCTCCTGCGCGCCTTTTACATCCATGCCCTGACCGAGCATCATGCCAAAGCGGCGGTTACGCGACTGGTTGTCGGTACAGGTCAGCACCAGATCGCCTAAACCCGCCATCCCCATAAAGGTGGCCGGATCGGCACCCAGTGCCGCCCCGAGACGGGACATCTCGGTTAACCCACGGGTAATCAGTGCAGTACGTGCATTGGCACCAAAGCCAATGCCGTCGGACATCCCGGCGCCAATGGCGATGACGTTCTTCACCGCACCGCCCAGCTGCACGCCGATAAAATCGGGATTGCTGTACACGCGGAAGCTCTTGCCGCAGTGCAGCAGTTGCTGGAGATCGTCGGAGAAAGCCTGGTCGGTGGATGCCAGCGAAATCGCTGTCGGCAGGCCAGCGGCCAGCTCTTTGGCAAACGTTGGGCCGGAGATAACCGCCAGCGGGATCTCGGTACCCAGCACTTCGCGGGCAACGTCCTGCAACAGACGACCGGTTTCGGCTTCCAGCCCCTTCGTTGCCCACACAATGCGTGCATCCGGGCGCATCAGCGGCTTAATCTGCTGTAGCACGTCGCCAAACACATGGCTCGGCACCACAATCAAAATATTGCGGCTGGCTGCCAGCGCGGTCGCAAGGTCGCTTTCCAGGTGCAGGGAGTCAGGGAACGGAACGTCAGGAAGGAACGCCACGTTGCAGCGGTCGTGCTGCAGCGTTGCGATATGTTTTGGGTCGTGGCCCCACAGGACCACCTCGTGACCATTTCTTGCCAGCGTGATGGCAAGAGCGGTGCCGTAAGAGCCGGCACCGATCACAGTCATTGACGCATTAACAGTGCTCATCAGGCATCCTGATGTTGTTCAGCACCTTCGCCAGCCTGCTGCTGCAGATAGTTCATGAACAGCGCATCAAAGTTAACTGGCGCAAGGTTCAGTTGCGGGAATGTACCGCGAGAAACCAGGCTGGTGATGCATTCACGCGCATACGGGAACAGGATGTTCGGGCAGTATGCACCCAGGCAATGCGCCATCTGGTTGCCTTCAATACCACCGATGGAGAAGATACCGCCCTGCTGTACTTCACACAGGAATGCAGTTTCTTCGCCCAGAGAGGCGGTCACGGTCACACGCAGTACGACTTCATACACGTCATCAGCCAGCTGGGTTGATGCGGTATCCAGATCAAGTTTAACCTCTGGCTGCCAATCTTTCTGGAAAACATGTGGCGCATTTGGCGCTTCGAAAGAGACATCCTTGGTGTAGATACGCTGGATCTGGAAAGTCATTTCGGTGTTGTTTTGTTCTGACATGGAAAAACCCTTTTTAAATTGTCCTAAAGTCTCTTAGCTCAGCAGGGGATCGAGTCCACCACGGGCGTCGAGCGCATACAAGTCATCACAGCCGCCAATGTGCTGCGCATCAATAAAAATCTGCGGAACCGTCGTGCGACCACTACGTTGAATCATCTCTTCGCGTTTTATCGCGTCACCATCGATCGGCAGTTCCTGGAACGTTACGCCTTTGCTGTTCAGCAGCGCTTTCGCACGGTGACAGAACGGGCAGGTCGCTTTGGTGTAGATCTCGATATTGGCCATCACTGAACTCCTTATTTACCGCGCACCAAAGGAAGGTTTTCTCCGCTCCAGCCGGAAATGCCTTCTTTCAGTACAGAGACGTTTTCGAAGCCTGCTTTATGAAGCAGGCTAGCAGATTCCTGCGCCTGCATGCCGGTACCGTCAACAACGATAATCGGCTGGGCTTTATGCTTCTCAAGCTCGCCCACGTTGTTGGCTTTGATTTCAGCTGGCAGCAGGTTGATAGCGCCTGCAATGTGCCCTTTGCGGAAATCGTCACGCTGACGCAGATCGACCACGACGGCATCTTCTTTGTTAATCAGACGCGTCGCTTCACCACGGGTGATAACCTTAATCTTAGACGTCAGGCCCTTAAATGTGGTGAACAGCACAGCGGCCAGCAGGCCAATCCACGCGATGCTCAGAACCGGATGGCGGCTAACGAATTGCATAATTTCTTGCATGGAGGGTAACTACTCCCGACTTAGTGATTAAAAAAACCAGGACAGGAGTATACCTGTGCGTTGTGGCAAATACAGCCAGCGACCCTAAGCTAATCCATTTTCTGCGGCATGCCACCTAAAAAAATGCCTCAAAATGGTCGGAGAAGCATCTTGCCCCTGCCCTTTCTTTGATCTTCTGCGGCTATTTGAACGATTCAGCTGTAGTAAAATTACGCAAATTTTTGACTCTTGAGCATGAGGTTGTCGCAATGTCGGTTTCTAAAAAACCTATGGTACTGGTGATTCTGGATGGCTATGGCTACCGTGAAGATCAACAGGATAACGCCATTTTCAACGCTAAAACCCCGGTCATGGATGCACTGTGGGCAAAACGTCCCCACACTCTGATTGACGCATCCGGCCTGGAAGTGGGCCTGCCGGACCGTCAGATGGGTAACTCTGAAGTCGGTCACGTCAACCTGGGCGCCGGGCGCATTGTCTATCAGGATCTGACGCGTCTGGATGTTGAAATCAAAGAACGCACCTTCTTCGCCAACCCTGTGCTGTGTGGTGCGGTGGATAAAGCCGTTGCCGCAGGCAAAGCCGTGCATATCATGGGTCTGCTGTCTGCCGGCGGCGTTCATAGCCATGAAGATCATATTATGGCGATGGTTGAACTGGCCGCTGAGCGCGGTGCGGAAAAAATCTACCTGCACGCGTTCCTGGATGGCCGCGATACGCCACCGCGTAGCGCTAAAGGTTCGCTGGAAGCCTTCGAAGAGAAATTTGCCGCACTGGGCAAAGGCCGCGTGGCATCTATTATTGGCCGCTACTACGCCATGGATCGCGATAATCGCTGGGATCGTGTGGAACAGGCCTATGACCTGATGACGCTGGCAAAAGGCGAGTTCCAGTTTGCGACTGCCGTTGAGGGCCTTGAAGCCGCGTACGCGCGCGATGAAAACGACGAATTCGTGAAAGCGACCGTCATTCGCGCAGAAGGCCAGGCTGATGCCGCCATGGAAGATGGCGACGCGCTGATCTTCATGAACTTCCGTGCTGACCGTGCGCGTGAAATCACCCGCGCATTCGTTAACAGCGATTTCGACGGTTTCGCCCGTAAGAAAGCGGTGAACATCAACTTCATCCAGTTGACCGAATACGCCGCTGACATCGACGCCCCATGCGCTTACCCACCAGCTTCACTGGCCAATACCTTCGGTGAGTGGATGGCGAAAAACGATAAGACGCAGTTGCGTATCTCCGAAACCGAGAAATATGCCCACGTCACCTTCTTCTTTAACGGCGGTGTAGAAGAGCCGTTCAAAGGCGAAGATCGCATTCTGATTAATTCACCAAAAGTTGCTACCTATGACCTGCAGCCAGAGATGAGCTCTGCGGAATTGACCGAAAAACTGGTTGCGGCGATCGTTAGCGGCAAATACGACACCATCATCTGTAACTATCCGAACGGTGACATGGTGGGTCATACCGGGGTGATGGAAGCGGCTATTAAAGCGGTTGAAGCGCTGGATCACTGCGTTGAGCAGGTTGCCAAAGCGGTTGAATCCGTTGGCGGCCAGCTGCTGATTACCGCTGACCACGGTAACGCAGAGCAGATGCGCGACCCGGCAACCGGACAGGCGCATACGGCCCACACCAACCTGCCGGTTCCGCTGATTTATGTAGGTGATAAAGCACTGAAAGCAGTGGAAGGCGGCAAGCTTTCTGACGTCGCGCCAACCATGTTGTCGCTGATGGGTATGCCGATCCCTGAAGAGATGACTGGTAAGCCGCTGTTCATCGTGGAATAATCGCTCCCCATGAGGGGAAAGGCGATTTTTTCAATCACATGGGTCGTGAAACCGCTTAGGTTATCAGTCAGACCTCTGTTTTACGCCAGCGCACTCAGCGCTGGCGTATTGCTGTGCGCCGCATCCGCCCACGCGGACGATCGCGACCAGCTGAAATCCATTCAGGCCGATATCGCCGCCAAAGAGCGTGCGGTACGTCAGCAGCAACAGCAACGCGCGTCGCTGCTTGCTCAGCTTAAGCAGCAGGAAGAGGCGATCTCCGCCGCCGCACGTGAGCTCCGCGAAACACAAAACACCCTCTCCCAGTTGAATAAACAGATCGACGAGATGAACGCGTCGATTGCCAAGCTGGAACGTCAGCGCGATGCGCAGGAACGTAATCTTGCGGCACAGCTTGATGCCGCATTCCGCCAGGGTGAACACACCGGCCTTCAGCTGATCCTCAGCGGTGAAGAGAGCCAGCGCGGTCAGCGCCTGCAGGCCTATTTCGGCTATCTGAACCAGGCGCGTCAGGAGACTATCGCGCAGCTAAAACAGACGCGCGAAGAGGTCACCACGCAAAAAGCCGAGCTGGAAGAGAAGCAGAGCCAGCAGCAGACGCTGCTCTACGAACAGCAGGCCCAGCAGGCAAAGCTCGAACAGGCTCGCAACGAACGTAAGAAAACCCTTTCCGGGCTTGAATCCTCCATTCAGGCTGGTCAGAGCCAGTTGAGCGAAATGCGCGCCAACGAATCGAAGCTGCGTAACAGCATCGCCCGAGCGGAGGCCGCGGCAAAAGCCCGCGCTGAAAAAGAGGCTCGCGAGGCGCAGGCCGTTCGCGATAAGCAGCAGGAAGCCTCCCGTAAAGGCACGACCTATAAACCAAGCGAAAGCGAACGCTCGTTGATGTCACGAACCGGTGGCCTGGGCTCCCCTCGCGGTCAGGCTTACTGGCCCGTTCGCGGTACAATTCTGCATCGTTATGGCGAACAGCTGCAGGGTGAACTACGTTGGAAAGGGATAGTTATCGGTGCGTCTGAAGGTAGCGAAGTGAAAGCCATCGCCGATGGCCGCGTGATCCTGGCCGACTGGCTGCAGGGTTACGGGCTTGTGGTAGTAGTTGAGCACGGTAAAGGCGACATGAGCCTCTACGGTTACAACCAGAGCGCACTGGTCAGCGTTGGCACTCAGGTGCGCGCGGGTCAACCCATCGCCCTTGTGGGCAGCAGTGGCGGTCAGGGCCGCCCGTCACTCTATTTCGAAATTCGTCGCCAGGGTCAGGCGGTCAATCCACAGCCGTGGTTGGGAAGATAAGTTTTGCTTCAATTTCGTCGAATTGTTCTCTCCGTCGCCAGCGCACTGGCGCTGGTCGCACCGGTATACGCCGGTAAACTCGCCATTGTGATTGATGACTTCGGTTATCGTCCGCACTATGAAAATCAGGTGCTGGCGATGCCGGCAGCCATTTCTGTCGCCGTCCTCCCGAATGCGCCACACGCACGTGAGATGGCGACCAAGGCCCACAACAGCGGCCACCAGGTATTGATCCATCTGCCGATGGCTCCCATCAGCAAACAACCGCTGGAAAAAGATACTCTGCGCCCTGAGATGAGCAGCGATGAGATCGATCGCATTATCCGCGACGCTTACAACAAAGTGCCGTATGCCGTGGGGTTAAACAACCATATGGGCAGCGCGATGACATCCAGCCTGTACGGGATGCTCAAAGTGATGCAGGCGCTGGAGCGTTACAACCTCTACTTCCTCGACAGCATGACCATCGGCAACAGTCAGGCGATGCGTGCCGCGCAGGGAACGGGGGTGAAGGTGATTAAGCGCAAGGTATTCCTTGACGATACGCAGAACGAAGCAGACATTCGCGTGCAGTTTAATCGCGCTGTGCAGCTGGCCCGCCGCAATGGCTCCGCGATTGCCATCGGCCACCCGCATCCGTCGACCGTTCGCGTCCTGCAGCAAATGCTGCCGACATTGCCTTCGGATATCACGCTGGTCCGCCCGAGCGATCTCCTGAACGAACCACAGGTTGATACGTCGACGCCGAACCAGGGGAAACCAGGATCATCAACGCCGCGTAACCCGTTCCGCGGCGTAAAACGCTGTGTGCCGAAACATGCCCCTGAACCGGTTTATGCGACCCGGTTCTTCTCTGTGATTGGTGAAAGCATGAGCCAGAGTACGCTGGTGCAATATTTTCAACATCAGTGGCAGGGCTGGGGTAAGAAAGCCTGATCGGCTAACGCTTATTCTGTAATGTGAGAGTCCGTATGCTCTTTTGTAACGGGCTCTTTTCTTTCCTGATATTGATACCAGGCTTTGAAATACTTCAAAAAACTGTAGGCCGTGGCATACAAGCCTGTTGCTGCCCCCACTCTGCCCTGACGCCAGGCACCACTGAACAGATACCATTTGAAAAAAGCGCCGATGGCGCTGATCACACCTCGACAGATAGAGGGGCGTATCGTTTGATATTGCACCAGGCGGGTTGTATAACCATTCAATTTGCTAAAAAGTTCATGCAATGTATGAAATGTATCATGTCTGACGTAACCGGGAATACGTTCAGAGTGGCGAAAACCTTCTACCTTATCGTCTACGGGTCTATTATTAAATCGTGCCTGCTTACGGTTAAAAAGTCGTACCGGGAAATCAGGAGAAGAGACAGGATATAATGTTCGGACTTTTTCGCCCAAAACATACCAGTGACGACATATCCGCCATGCCATTCCAGGATCGGGTTCGTCACTCCTTTTTAATTTTAAAATAGCATCAACAGTGTCTGAATCGAGAATTTCATCACTGTCGATGCACAGGACCCAGTCATGACTCGCTAATGACACGGCATGGTTCATCTGCTCGCCATGCCAGCCATATTTTTTGTATACTGGCGACAAACCATAACTCTGGCAAATATGTAGTGTATTATCTGTACTTCCGGAATCAACAATGACGATTTCATCCGCTATTTTTAAAAGAGGCGGAATTACGTCACGTAACAACCTTTCTGAGTTGAAAGTTAATAAGCAGACCGTTATTTTAAACATTTTTCCACTCACTCAATAACAGCATAATTTTTTTCATTAATACTATCTAAATGAGAAGAGACGATTAAAGTCTTAAATCACACTTTTAAAATAATCGTGTTTGAAAATTTATCTTACAGAAAAAACTATCACAATAGAAAAATCTATTTTATTTCAGCAGATTCTTTATAATGCGGTCAGATCAAGGGTAGCACATGGATTCAGACATGCCGCAAAAACGTAAAATCCTCCTCCTGGACACAGGCAAAGAATGGGGGGGAGGCACCAACAGTATGCTTGAGCTTCTGAAGCGAATTGATCGCGACAAATTCGACATTACTTGTTGTTTTTACAACGATTATAGTCGTGCTGGAGGTCAAACCATAGGCCAGGTGCTAAACAGCATTGGGATCCCGCTGATCGTCATTCCTCAACATAAGCAACCGGCATGGGCAAAATTGTTGAAAGAAGCAGGACGTGGTCTGCTGTTTTTCTCGCGCAATGCCCGTAAAGCGTTTACACGACACGTCGATACTCTGTGGCGTATCAGGCCCAATGTCAGCAAAATCGAAACGCTTTTCTCGCATGGTGGTTTCGATACGCTCTATATGAATAACCAACCTGGCTCGAACGAGGAAGGTTATCTCGCGGCGGCGAAACTACAGGCGCGATTAATTCAGCACTGCCGTATTGAACCTGTTCTGTCCCCACCACTGGTGAAACTGGTCAATGCGCATGCCACAAAGATCATCGCGGTCTCGCATGGCGTTGAACAGGTGCTGCTGCAGCATGGTATCCGACCCGATCTCTGTACGACCGTTAACAATGCCATCGACATCTACCAGCCTTTACCGGATCGCCGCGCAATGCGTCAGCGACTGGGCATAGATGACGAGACCTTTGTGTTTGGCAGCATTGGCTCATTGATCCCACGTAAAGCTAACCACCATACGCTTGAAGCACTGGCGCAGTTCAGTCTGAAGCATCCTGAAGCGAAGTGGAAAATGGTGCTGGTCGGTGAAGGCCCTGAGCGTGATGCGTTAGCAGCACAGGCCCAAAACCTGGGTATTGCAAGTCACGTGATCTTCACTGGTTTTCAGAATACCCCTTTTGATTACCTCGCCACGTTTGACGCATTTATCCTCGCCTCTAAAAGTGAAGGCCTTCCTCGCGTAGTGCTGGAAGCGATGCTGCTCAATATCCCCGTTATTGGATCCCAGGTGACCGGCACAGCTGAACTCATTGACCATGCCTCTACCGGGTTGCTTTTCCCCTGGAGCGATGTTTCACAACTAGCGCAACATCTGGATAGTATCTGGACGGATGCTGACCTGCGGGCTCGACTGGCTACAGCAGCCAGGCAAAATGTTTGTCGTAACTATGCCATTGAAAAGTATGTCAGCGGTGTCGAAGCCGTGCTTGGCGCGCAATAAACTAACGAGATAAATATGTTTAAATTTCTTAACACTCGCTATCGTCATATCACCGGGCGGCACAATATTCCTTACAGCTCTCTTCACCTGACGGGCGAACTGGCTACGGTTGATTCAATTGTCATTCCCTGTACCGGTGCAGATTTCGTCGAAGAAGCATTACTCTCTGCCACTTTCGCGGAGCGCTATGCCACCGGGATTAGCTGATGTAGCCCCCTGAAACACCAGACAGTAGCTGTATCTCCAGATAAGAGATAGGCTTGAATATATGTCTAACACTAACACCAATTTTGAGATGACCGGGATCCTGTTAGGGCAAGAAGTCCGTAAACGTAAAACTCCTCAGGAGAAGATCGCCATTATCCAGCAGACGATGGAGCCGGGTATGAATGTCTCCCATGTCGCCCGCCTGCATGGTATCCAGCCCAGCCTGCTGTTTAAGTGGAAGAAGCAATATCAGGAAGGCAGCCTCACCGCCGTTGCGGCTGGAGAGGAAGTCGTTCCTGCTTCTGAGCTTACTGCTGCTCTGAAGCAGGTCCGGGAGCTTCAGCGCCTTCTGGGCAAGAAGACGATGGAAGTTGAGATCCTGAAAGAAGCCGTGGAGTACGGTCAGTCGCGAAAATGGATAGCGCACGCGCCCTTGTTGCCAAAGGACGGGGAATAGCCATGGTCAGCCGGACCATGGGGCGTGTCGCGTGCGCAACTGTCACTGCGGATTAACCGTTCTGCCGACTGGCAGGACAGGCGCTGTAACCGGCGTAATGAAGAAGCAGACGCAGAAATACTGTCGGCTATCCTCAACATTATCAGCGATATGCCGAGTTATGGTTATCGACGCGTGTGGGGCATCCTGCGCAAGCAACGTCGCACAGAGGGACAGCCACCTGTGAATGCCAAACGGCTTTACAGGATAATGAGCGAGCATAACCTGTTGTTGTTGCATCACAAACCAGAGCGACCGAAGCGTGAACATAAGGGCAAGATAGCGGTGGCAGAAAGCGATATGCGCTGGTGTTCAGATGGCTTCGAGTTCGGCTGCGACAACGGCGAAAAACTGCGGGTAACGTTCGCGCTGGACTGCTGCGACCGTGAGGCCATAGACTGGGCAGCAAGCACGGGAGGCTATGACAGTTCGACCGTGCAGGATGTGATGCTGAGGTCGGTGGAAAAGCGCTTCGGCGACAGGCTGCCCGACACAGCGGTGCAGTGGCTGACGGACAACGGTTCAGCATATACCGCGCATGAAACGCGGAGGTTCGCCAAAGAGCTGAATCTGGAGCCATGTACAACAGCGGTGAGCAGCCCGCAGAGCAATGGCATGGCCGAACGGTTCGTGAAGACGATGAAGGAAGACTATATCGCGTTCATGCCGAAACCGGATGTGAGAACAGCCCTGCGAAACCTTGCAGCGGCGTTCACGCATTACAATGAAAATCACCCGCATAGTGCGCTGGGATATCACTCTCCGAGAGAATACCGGCGGCAGCGGGCATCGTTAACTTAAGATACAAAAGCTGTCCGGAAATGGCGGGTCAAGATCAGCCACCGGGATTAGCGAAATAGTCATCGTCAGCGATCAGCCAGAGTCAGCCTTTGGTACATTGCCGCCTAAAACCCGCGTAGTGACGCTTAGCCTTCCGGTCCGTGAGGAAAATTATCGTTATAAGCAGATCTACCTCAGCCGCCTGATGAAACTTAACGCCCCGCTACAGGCGCGCGGTGAAGGTGTATTGATGATCGATTCCGACCTCAATCTGCTAAAAATGCCAGAGATTAAAATCGCGGATATGCACCTTTACTCAAGCTTCCGCCAGGGGAAAATGATTGCCAAACTGGACGGTGCACCGGTTGAAAAAGTGCCTGCGTATTATAAAGATATGGTACGGCCGTATCTGGTTGACCATGTTAACAGTGCCTTCCTTGCGGCTACCAAAAAGACCTGGCGTCGTATTTGCCCATTGTGGCTGGCGCTATTTCAGGATACCTGGGAACTCATGGACGACAGTCAGCCCCCAACTGACCAGTTGCCGCTCACTGCCCTACTGGACATGCTGGATTTAAAAACCGTCAACCTGGGGGACTGGGTAAACTGGCCTGTTTCCAAAAAAATTGGCGGACAGGAAGCCGTAATTCCAAAAGAGGTGATTGGCGCTCATGGCGGTTTCCCTCTCTCCGAATGGCAGAAATATATAAAGTCAGCAGATAATAAATTACTGTTCAAAGGTCAAGATTATACCCGCAAAGTGCGGTATTTGACTGACGAAGAGAAAAAGAACCAGTAAATAAAAGGGGCCTCAGGCCCCTTTATGATTATTTATCCCAGCTCAAAATAACTTTCCCGGACTGACCCGAACGCATCGCGTCAAAGCCTTTCTGGAAATCATCAACGGAGAAACGATGTGTAATAATCGGGGACAGATCCAGACCAGACTGAATTAATGCCGCCATCTTATACCAGGTTTCGAACATTTCACGGCCATAGATGCCTTTAATGAACAGCCCTTTGAAGATAACTTTATTCCAGTCGATAGACATATCCGACGGCGGAATACCCAGCATCGCAATACGACCGCCGTGGTTCATGGTATCCAGCATGGTACGGAACGCCGGTGGTGCGCCGGACATCTCCAGACCCACGTCAAACCCTTCGGTCATGCCCAGCTCTTCCATCACATCGGCCAGGCTCTCTTTAGAGACATCCACCGCACGGGTGACGCCCATCTTGCGGGCCAGCGACAGACGGTATTCGTTCACGTCGGTAATCACTACATTACGCGCACCCACGTGCTTCGCCACCGCTGCGGCCATAATCCCGATAGGGCCCGCGCCGGAGACCAGCACATCCTCGCCGACCAGGTCGAAAGAGAGCGCCGTATGTACCGCGTTGCCGAACGGGTCAAAGATGGAGGCCAGATCGTCAGAAATGTTGTCCGGAATTTTGAACGCGTTGAAAGCCGGGATCACCAGATATTCCGCGAAGCAACCCGGACGATTCACGCCCACGCCAATGGTATTACGGCACAGGTGCGTACGCCCACCGCGGCAGTTACGGCAGTGGCCGCAGGTGATGTGTCCTTCACCCGAGACGCGGTCGCCAATGTTAAAACCTTTCACTTCCTGACCAATCCCAACCACTTCACCAACGTATTCGTGGCCGACAACCATGGGTACTGGAATGGTTTTTTGCGACCACTGATCCCAGTTGTAGATATGAACGTCAGTGCCGCAAATGGCGGTTTTACGAATTTTGATCAGCAGATCGTTATGACCGACTTCCGGCTCCGGCACGTCGGTCATCCAAATCCCTTCTTCCGCTTTCAGTTTGGATAACGCTTTCATCACACGTCCTCAGGCAATTACGCCCAGCTGTTTACCGATGCGGGTAAAGGCTTCCACCGCACGTTCAATTTGTTCAGGCGAATGCGCCGCGGACATCTGGGTGCGGATACGCGCCTGGCCTTTTGGTACGACCGGGAAGAAGAACCCAGTCACATAAATGCCTTCTTTTTGCAGCTCACGGGCAAAGTTCTGCGCCACGACGGCATCACCCAGCATAACCGGGATAATGGCGTGGTCAGCACCGGCCAGGGTAAACCCTGCCGCACTCATTTTTTCGCGGAACAGGCGCGCGTTGGACCACAGACGGTCACGCAGTTCAGCCCCGGATTCCACCATCTCCAGCACTTTGATGGAGGCGGCAACAATGGCCGGCGCGAGGGAGTTGGAGAACAGGTACGGACGGGAGCGCTGGCGCAGCCACTCCACCACCTCTTTACGCGCAGCGGTATAACCGCCAGACGCGCCACCAAGCGCTTTGCCCAGCGTACCGGTGATGATGTCCACGCGGCCCATCACGTCACAGTATTCATGCGAGCCACGGCCGTTTTCACCCACAAAACCGACCGCGTGCGAGTCATCGACCATCACCAGCGCATCGTATTTATCCGCCAGGTCGCACACGCCCTTCAGGTTGGCGATCACGCCGTCCATAGAGAACACGCCGTCGGTGGCGATGAGCACATGGCGAGCACCCGCTTCACGCGCCTCTTTCAGGCGTGCTTCCAGTTCAACCATATCGTTGTTGGCATAGCGGAAACGCTTCGCTTTACACAGGCGCACACCATCAATGATGGAAGCGTGGTTAAGGGCGTCGGAGATAATGGCATCTTCTGCACCCAGCAGCGTCTCAAACAGACCGCCGTTGGCATCGAAGCAGGAGGAGTACAGAATTGCGTCTTCCATGCCTAAGAAGTTCGCCAGCTTTTTCTCAAGCTGCTTGTGACTGTCCTGCGTGCCGCAGATAAAACGTACGGAGGCCATACCAAAACCGTGGGTATCCATACCGCTTTTCGCCGCAGCAATCAGCTCAGGGTGATTCGCAAGACCCAGGTAGTTGTTCGCACAAAAGTTGATCACATGGCTGCCATCGGCAACGGTGATGTCCGCCTGCTGAGCAGACGTGATAATACGCTCTTCTTTAAACAACCCTTCCGCACGCGCGGTCTCAAGGTCGCTGTTTAACTGTTTGTAAAAATCACCACGCATTGCAATTCTCCAGACTCGGCAAATTTCGGCACATATTACCCAAACCTATAGTTCATGACGAGATGACACATTATCTCTTCTCGTTTTTGCAGCATAAATCACGTGTACCCTTGCGCTATGTCGGTGAATGGCTGAAGGGCAGCCATACTAATGATATGATAGAACCATTAGCGTCCGGGATTGTCCCCGGACTCCACACTTCAAAGGTTACAGTTATGATCATCGTTACCGGCGGCGCGGGCTTTATCGGCAGCAATATTGTTAAAGCTCTCAATGACAAAGGCATCACCGACATCCTGGTGGTTGACAACCTGAAAGACGGCACCAAGTTCGTCAACCTGGTGGATCTGAACATCGCTGACTACATGGATAAAGAAGACTTCCTTATCCAGATTATGGCAGGTGAAGAGTTCGGCGAGATCGAAGCCATCTTCCACGAAGGGGCATGCTCCTCCACCACAGAGTGGGACGGCAAGTACATGATGGACAACAACTATCAGTACTCTAAAGAGCTGCTTCACTACTGTCTGGAGCGTGAAATTCCGTTCCTGTATGCCTCTTCGGCGGCCACCTACGGCGGACGTACCTCTGATTTCATTGAATCCCGCGAATATGAACAGCCGTTGAACGTCTACGGTTACTCCAAGTTCCTTTTCGACGAATATGTGCGTCAGGTGTTGCCAGAAGCGAACTCCCAGATCGTTGGTTTCCGCTACTTCAACGTCTACGGGCCGCGCGAAGGCCACAAAGGCAGCATGGCGAGCGTGGCGTTCCATCTGAACACTCAGCTGAATAACGGCGAAAGTCCAAAACTGTTCGAAGGCAGCGACGGCTTTAAGCGTGACTTCGTCTACGTAGGCGACGTTGCCGCCGTGAACCTGTGGTTCTGGGAAAATGGGGTATCCGGTATTTTCAACCTTGGCACCGGCCGCGCGGAGTCTTTCCAGGCCGTGGCTGACGCAACGCTGGCGTATCACAAGAAAGGCAGCATTGAGTACATTCCTTTCCCGGACAAACTGAAAGGCCGCTACCAGGCATTCACCCAGGCCGATCTGACTAACCTGCGCGCAGCGGGTTATGACAAGCCGTTCAAGACCGTTGCCGAAGGCGTAACGGAATATATGGCCTGGCTGAACCGCGACGCGTAAGTATGAGAATTCTGGTGATCGGCCCGTCATGGGTGGGCGACATGATGATGTCGCAAAGTCTCTATCGCACGCTCAAGGCGCGTTATCCCCAAGCGATAATCGACGTGATGGCACCCGCATGGTGCCGTCCATTGTTATCGCGTATGCCGGAAGTGAATGAAGCCATCCCAATGCCGCTCGGCCATGGGGCGCTGGAAATTGGCGAACGTCGTAAACTCGGTCACAGTCTGCGCGAGAAGCGTTATGACCGCGCTTACGTGTTACCCAATTCGTTTAAATCCGCGCTTGTGCCCTTCTTCGCCGGTGTGCCGCACCGTACCGGCTGGCGCGGTGAGATGCGCTACGGTCTGCTTAATGACGCACGCGTGCTGGATAAAGAGGCCTGGCCATTAATGGTGGAGCGCTATGTGGCGCTGGCCTACGACAAAGGCGTGATGCGCAGCGCAAAAGACCTGCCGCAGCCGCTGCTATGGCCACAGCTACAGGTCAGCGAGGGTGAAAAATCCCAGACCTGTAACGCGTTTGGTCTTTCCTCTGAACGGCCAATGATTGGCTTCTGCCCGGGCGCAGAATTCGGCCCGGCAAAACGCTGGCCGCACTATCACTACGCAGAGCTGGCAAAGCAGTTGATTGACGAAGGTTATCAGATCGTTCTGTTCGGCTCGGCCAAAGACCACGAGGCGGGGAACGAAATCCTGGCAGCCCTCAGCACAGAACAGCAGGCCTGGTGCCGCAACCTGGCCGGGGAAACCCAGCTTGAGCAGGCGGTGATTTTACTTGCTGCCTGTAAAGCCGTAGTCACCAACGACTCCGGGCTGATGCACGTCGCCGCCGCGCTCAACCGCCCGCTGGTTGCGTTGTACGGTCCAAGTAGCCCGGACTTCACGCCGCCGCTCTCAAATAAGGCGCGCGTTATTCGTCTGATCACGGGTTACCATAAGGTGCGTAAAGGCGATGCCGCGCAAGGTTATCACCAGAGCCTGATCGACATCACGCCGCAGCGCGTTCTCGAAGAACTCAACGAACTGCTGCTGAGCGAAGAAGGATAACGAATGCGGGTATTGATCGTTAAAACCTCTTCGATGGGTGATGTGCTGCATACGCTTCCGTCGCTGACGGACGCCATGCGGGCCATTCCTGGCATTCGTTTTGACTGGGTGGTGGAAGAAGGCTTCGCGCAGATCCCTACCTGGCACGAAGCGGTCGATCGCGTGATCCCGGTGGCCATCCGCCGCTGGCGTAAAGCGTGGTTTTCCACACCGATTAAAGCCGAGCGCAAAGCCTTCCGCGATGCGGTGCAGGCGCAGCGTTACGACTCCATTATCGACGCGCAGGGGCTGGTCAAAAGCGCCGCGCTAGTCACGCGCCTGGCACACGGTGTAAAGCACGGCATGGACTGGCAAACCGCCCGCGAACCACTCGCCAGCCTGTTCTATAACCGTCGTCACCATATTGCAAAGCAGCAGCACGCAGTGGAACGCACCCGCGAGCTGTTTGCAAAAAGCCTCGGTTACACAAAGCCGGAAACGCAGGGTGATTACGCGATTTCGCAGCATTTTCTGCGTGATGCAGAGAAGCCTGCGCAGCCCTGGCTGGTCTTCCTGCATGCCACAACGCGCGATGATAAGCACTGGCCGGAAACGCACTGGCGAAGACTCATTGAACTAATGCAACCTGCCGGCATCCATATTAAACTGCCGTGGGGTGCTGAACATGAGCGCCAGCGTGCTGAACGTCTGGCAGCCGGTTTTTCGCACGTCGAGGTTTTACCTAAACTCACGCTGGCGCAAGTTGCTGCAGAGCTGGCCGGAGCTAAAGCTGTCGTTTCCGTTGATACGGGTTTAAGCCATTTAACCGCGGCGCTGGATCGTCCAAACATCACGATTTTTGGCCCGACCGATCCCGGTTTGATTGGGGGTTACGGTAAAAACCAGCATCAAATGGTCAGCCCGACTCAACAAACGAGGGACATTAGCGCAGATGCCATTTTTTCATTTTTACAGGACAGCCACTGGCTTTCCGACAGGGATATCTAACGAATGAGTTACGTATTTCTGCTGATTTTACTCCTTCCGGTGAAGCTAATCCGGAAGCTGTTCCGCAAAGATACAGGTAAAAACCTGGTCATTCAGACAGCCAAAATCGGTGATTTTGTTAATGCGACGCCCCTGCTGGCATACCTGCAAAAAAGTGATGTGCTTATCAGTCGCAGCGTAGGTGCGCTGGCGAAGCATGACGAAACGATCGAAGAGATTTTTTTTATCGAGCAGCATAAGCGTAGTCTGTGGCGTAAGCTCAGCTTTGCCTGCCGCATCATGAACCGCTACGACAACGTCTATCTTCTGCAACCCAACAGTGTAAATCTGTTTTTTGCCGCCGTCTGTAATGCCAAAAACAAACAATTTTTAAGCATTTACACCCGCAGATGGTATCACGGGATTTTCTATCTCACCGCCGACGGTACCGTTGAGCACGGCAAAAAAACGCTATCAGTGACCAATTACCTGAAGCTGGCCGACCGTTCGTTGACGTGGCAGGACTCGCCCAAGCACGCCACAAAGCCGCTGTTCAAACCAGCGACCTACCCGGCAATTCTCGACAAACCTGATGTGATCCGCATCGGCATCAGCATTGCCGCAGGTAATAAAGCCAAAACAGTGCCGCCGGTCATCTGGAAGCGAATTATTGATCGTCTCGCCGACCTGCCCTGCGAGTTTTATGTGTTTGGCGCCCCTGATGAACAGTCGTGGCTGGACGATATCACCCGCGCTTACGGTGATATTCCTAATGTCGTTAACCTCATCGGCAAAATCCCTCTCGAAGATCTTCCGTGGGCGATTTCCAGGATGGATTGTTATATCGCGTCTGATTCAGGCAATGTCTATATTGCCGATGCAGTAGATGTACCCGTAGTGCTGCTGTTTGGCCCATGCTGCCACTATGAACAACGCCCACTTGGAAATGTGATGCTGATAGGTAACGACGACAATATTTGTTCTTATGTTTTTGAGACTAAATACTATTTCTCGCAAGACAGGGAAGAACTCTTTGCTGTAACAGACGAATCCTTAAACGAACTCGAACGTTTCATTTGCGCGTTACCAAAAGCTACCGCAACCCCATATACCTTTGATGCCCTGGGAAACTAATTTTTATGGCTTTTCTAAGCATCATTATTGCTGCACATAACGCCGAAGATACCCTTCACACAACGTTAGAAAGCCTGCACAATGCCATCGATAATGCGGGCGACGATGTTGAGGTAATTATCTTTAACGACAGCTCCGATGATTCCACGCAAGATATTATTGAGACGTGGTTGCCAGCGTTTCCGAATGTGCACTCCCGTCACGTTCAGTTTCGTAATGTAGGCCTTGTTCGCAACAGCGCATTCTCTCTGGCATCAGGTGACTACATTACGATGCTGGATAGTGATGACCGACTGAAACCGGGTAGCATCAGGGACGCTGTAGCATTCCTCAAGACAGAGCGTCCTGATATGCTGCTGACGCGTCTGCTAGAAATTCGTGATATCAAAAAAATCACCCCCAACTGGCAAGGATTTTCTCCCGTTGCGTTGTCGCAACGGGAGGCTATAAAACGTTTCCTGCTGCATAAAGATTTCCAGGCACATCTCATTGGTCAATTCATTCATCGCAAGTTATACGAAAGTAACCCGATTCCTTCGATGGTGTGTTATGAGGATTTTGCGGTATTCCCTGGCATGTTGATGCAATCGAGTAAAATAGCCTATCAACGTCGCGGGCACTATTACTACATCAAGCGTAGCGACAGTTTGTCGAGCAAACTCGACGCGAGCAAAATCAAGACGCTTGTGGAATGCACATTGCTGATGGAAAAAACATTCCAGCAGCCGTTTCAACATCTCATAAATTGTCATTGGTTTGATATTTACAGTAATCATCGGCAACATCTGACCGACCAGCATTTCCAGCTTGTTAAACAACGGGTAAAAGCACTTTATTCTCTCTCATTTTTCTTATCCAGCGATGTTCGCTTCAGCTATAAAAAAAGGGTTATTGAGGCATTATGGAAAAAGTAAAGTTAAGACTTTATCAGTTAACGCTCACGCTAAGCCTTGTGTCTTTAGCATTGGTGCTGGTTAGTTCAGGTAAACAAAGAGAATTTTTCTATATTGCTATCTATGCCAGTATTTTAGGCTTAGCCGTTGAGTATAAAAAAATCACCTGGAGGCCTTTTAGCATCGCATATCCTGTACTTCTGGTGGGGATCCTTAACCTGATCTGGTATTTCTCTTATGAATTCCATAATGAGGGATTAAACGCATATAGTGATTATCTTGGAGCAAGTAAGAAATTAATACTGGCAAGTTTTTTGATCTTCTATCTGGATCGCTTTAAATCTCATGTAACGAAACAGAACTTCCAAAAATATTTCTTAATCGCTACGTCAGTTGGCTTTGTACTGGCTACAGGATATGGGCTTTTCCAGGCCATACAAGGTATTGATCGCGTCGAGATGGCTATCAATCGGCCAACAATTGCGGCTTACATCTACTCTGTTCTTTCGTTAGCGTTCGTTTATAGCTTATATCTTCAGCAAAATGTGAAACTGTACTTACTGGCTGGTTTCGTTGTGTTGCTGTCTTACTTCGTAATTTTATTGACCGCCACGCGTGCTGCTATGGGACTCTACCTCATACTGGCTATTGTTCTCACGCTTTATCAATTTAGAAAAATTCATCTAAAATCGCTGATGATTTTCTTATGTATTGTTGCGGGTATCATTATCGTCAGTTACAAGCCGTTGATTTCACCAAAAATTCAACAAACTCAAAATGAGATAACCAAATATCAAAAAGGCCACGATGCCACATCCCTCGGTGCGCGTTTTTCTATGTGGAATGTGGGAATAATGACTGGCCTTGCCCATCCTCTGGGACAGTCTATTGAAAGCAGGGAAATCTGGGCAAAACAGTATGTAAAAGAGGGCCATGCGCATGTTGCCGCTGCACTTGGATACATGCGAATTCATTTGCATAATGAATTTATTGAAAAATACTCTCTGCAAGGGATCCCAGGTCTGGCAGTTTTACTCTTTTTCTACGTTTCGATGATTGTATACGCCATGACTAACAGAAATGGTCTGCTGTTAACGGCTATGCTTCTCTTACTGCTCTACGGACTGACAGATGTGATGCTATTGAGTTCAGAAGCCTTAATTTTCTTCATGACACTTTTTGCGTTAAGCACCTCGTTTTCGCAAACAAAGCGACAATAATCATAATGCCCGCGATGCGGGCATTAATTTTTCTTGTATTGATAAAACTCCGCCAACGTCATCCCTACCGTCTTGTCGGATAACCAGCTAAAGAGCACTTCCAGATCCTGATACAACCCTTCAATCGCCGCCTCATCTTTAAACGTAGGACTTCCGCCCGGCATAAATTCAGAGGAATGCAGCATAAACTCCACGTAGTCATGTCCCTGAGACAGGCATTGCTGTGCGACCTGAATCATCTGCGACGCATTACCACCGGACGGTCTCAACCAGTTTACGGACGGTGATCGATATTTACCGCGCAGGCGATCGTAGCCCTGTTTGACGGTGTTCAACCAGGCCGGATGCTTATACTGGATGCTCATCGGCACTTCGAGTAAGGGGCTATTGCCCGCTCGTGAGATATCGTCTGTATCAATAAAGTAGGCGTGGTCTGGAAAGTGCTGATAATTGGTTCCGCCATTCCCCTGCGGGGCGCCTTTCGCGTTACGCCAGTTCACGCGCGGCGTAACAGAGCAATCAACCTGGTAGCCCAGTTCGATCAGCAGTCTGGCGTAACGGCTATCAAAGGCCCAGCGCCCGGCGCGATGGCTTAACATTTTGGTCTGGAAGGTCTCTTCCAGCAGACGGGTCATGAACAACACTTTCTCGCGCATCACCTCATCTGAAAATTCAATCAAATACGGCTGCCAGCGCCAGTCATCTCCCGTGAGATCGTGTTCCGGAGGGCTATTCCATGCGTGAAGGTGCATCCCGACTTCACCCTGACCGCGGGCGATCACATCTTTGGCAAACTCAATGAAAACCGGCTCAATCGCCATCTCATAATTTGTCAGCCATACGGGTTTGAAACCGAAACGCTCACAAAGCGTCTGGAATCGCGCCAGATAGCGCGCATTCTCCGTTTTAATGACGCGGTGATTTTGCCAGAGATTATCGCCTTCAGTATCAATCGTGATGATAAACGCTGGTTTTTTCATAATGAGTCCGCAAGACAGGAAAGTTAGCGCTATGTTACGCACTCACCGAAGCATGAGTAAACCCTTCCAGGGAATTTCCTGAGATTATGGAGAAAGAGTGCAAGTCGCTATCAGGTCTATTAGAATTGCCAACAGTACAACGCCAATAAGATGATGATGAATAACTTACCTGACACGCCTGATTTGCGCATTTTACTTATCAAACTCCGCCATCATGGCGACATGTTGCTGACCACTCCCGTCATTGATTCGTTACGTCAAAAATGGCCGCAGGCACAGATTGATGTGCTGTTGTATGAAGAAACCCGCGATATGCTCGCCGCACACCCGGCGATCGGTACTGTTTACGGGATCGACCGTAAATGGAAGCAGCTGGGCACGCTGAAACATCTGCAAAAAGAGTGGCAGTTACTCTGTGCGTTAAGAAAACAGCATTATCACCTGGTGATTAATCTTGCCGATCAGTGGCGCAGCGCTATCGTTACCCGTTTCACCGGCGCACCGGTACGACTCGGGTTCGCTTTTAATAAGCGCAACAACGCATTCTGGCGGTTTTGCCATAGCGATTTGGTCTCTGTGGCCGGGCACAACGCGTTGCACACTGTCGAACAGAACCTCTCTATTTTGTCGCCATTACCGGTCACCGCTCAACCTGCCGTGACCATGGCCTACCATGCCGAAGACTGGCACGAGGCTCACCAAAAGTTGATGCAAAACGGTGTGGGAGACAACTACATCGTGATTCAGCCTACGTCGCGCTGGTTCTTTAAATGCTGGGACGAAGGCAAAATGGCGCAAACCATCACGGCGCTGCAGCAGGATGGCCACACTGTCGTCCTCACCGCCGGGCCGGATAAAAAAGAGCTGGCGATGATCGATCGCATTCTCGCCGCCTCGCCAGAGACGGGGGTCGTCTCGCTGGCAGGTCAGCTCACGTTGCGTCAACTGGCTTCGCTTATCGATCATGCGTCTCTGTTTATTGGCGTTGACTCCGTTCCGATGCATATGGCCGCTGCGCTTCAGACCCCCTGTGTGGCATTGTTTGGCCCATCAAAACTTACCTTCTGGTCACCCTGGCAGGTTAACGGGGAAGTCATCTGGGCAGGTGATTACGGCCCACTGCCCGATCCAGACGCCATTGATACCAAAACAAAAGAACGCTATCTCGACGCCATTCCCGTTGATGCTGTCGTCTCCGCCGCAAGGAGATATCTGTCATGAAACACCATCGCCTGGCGATTGTTCGCCAAAAGTATCGCCCGGATGGCGGGGCAGAACGCTTCGTATCTCGCGCCCTTACCGCGCTGAGCAACCAAAATCTCGAGCTCAACGTCATCACGCGCGAGTGGCAGGGTGAGAAGCAGGACGACTGGCATATTCATATTTGCGATCCGCGCAAATGGGGCCGCATCAGCCGCGAGCGCGGGTTTGCGCATGCCGCACGTGCGCTCTGGCAGCAGCAGCAGTTTGATATTGTGCAAAGCCACGAGCGCATTCCGGGCTGTGACATTTATCGTGCAGGCGACGGCGTACACCGACGCTGGCTCCTGCAGCGCGCACGCATTCTGCCTGCCTGGCGTGCAAAACTGCTGATGCATGATCGCTATCACCGCTATGTGATGAATGCCGAACGTGAAATGTACCAGGCGCCGGAGTTAAAGGCGGTTATCTGTAATGCGGAGATGATCAAGCGCGAAATCGTCGAAGACTTTGATATTGACGCAAAAAAAATACATGTGATTTATAATTCAATTGACTCCACCCGTTTCGTTCCGGCAGAAGAGGCACAACGTATTGCATTGCGTCAGCAGTTTGGTTTGCCGACCGATGCCGTCATTTTCTGCTTCGTAGGGTCAGGATTTGAACGAAAAGGATTGGCCAGCGCTATACGCGCCGTTGCGGGTACTGCGGCATGGCTGATTGTGGTTGGGCAGGATAAAGCAGAACGTCGCTATCGCGACCTCGCCCGTTCATTAGGCTGCGAGGGGCAAATCCGTTTTCTGGGGATGCAAAAAGAGACGCTGCCATTTTATCAGCTATCTGATGGTTTACTGCTACCAACGCTGTATGATCCTTTCCCTAACGTCATTCTTGAAGCGATGGCCTGCGGTTTGCCGGTCATTACATCAGAGAGTTGCGGTGGGGCAGAATTTATTCAGCAAGGCCAGAACGGATTTTACTGTGACGCACTTGATATCAGCACCCTGAAGGAGGCGGTAGCGGCCACCCCTTCGCTGGAAAAAAATAACGATATGGGACGAGCGGCACGTGAACGTGTAAAAGACGCCACCCCCGAAAAACTGTCAAGTCAGCTTATTTCGCTTTATCAAAAATTACTGGATTAAAAATGCGCATCCTAATGATTATTGATGGTTTACCCGGTGGAGGAGCTGAAAAAACGGTTCTTACACTCTCCAGCGGATTAACAGAGATGGGGCATCAGGTCTCTCTCTTCTCGCTGCGGAAAGTGTGCGACTACGCCATTCCGGAAGGCATCGATTATCAGGTCGTTCAGGATACCTGCAAAAAACCGTGGCGGAAGCTGACGGAGATCCCACGCCGCGCCAGGCTGCTGGATCAGGCTATCGAGCGGGCGGAGCGCAGCGGCAAATTTGATGTGGTGTTCTCGCATCTGCACAAAACTGACCGCATCGTGGCGCACTGCCGCGCCCTGGAGCGCGATAAAGTGTGGTTCTGCGTGCATGGCATGTTCTCATTCTCCTACCTTCGTCATCGCCGTGGGCTTTCACGCTGGTTTAAACACACTAAAATTCGCCATACCTACGAAAAACGCAACGTGGTCGCCGTCTCAGGCGCCGTGTTGAAAGATCTTTCAGAAACGCTGGCCCTGAATCTCCGACGCACAGCGGTAATCCATAATCCTTTTGATATTCCTGAAATCCAGCGTCTGGCGGACGCCCCCTTTGAGATGCAGGGAAAGGATTACATCATTCACGTCGGCCGCTTCCATGAACACAAGCGTCACGATCGCCTGCTACGGGCGTTCGCGCTGAGTCAGCTCAATACCACGCTGGTCATGATGGGCAATGGCTCTGAGGCTAAAATTCAAAAGCTTAAGCTGCTTGCCCGCGAACTGGGCATTGAAGACAAAACGGTTTTCCGTCCGTTCGAACCTAATCCTTATCCCTGGATTAAAGGGGCACGCCTTTTAGTGTTAAGTTCTGACTGCGAAGGTTTTGGTAATGTGCTGGTTGAATCCATTATCTGCCAGACGCCACCCGTCAGTACACATTGTCCAGGTGGCCCCGCCGAAATCCTCAAGGGAGACTTATCCCGCGGTCTGGCAGAGATGAATGACGAGTCTCTGGCAAAAACGCTGGCGGATATTTATACCTCTCCACCGGTCGTTGATCGCGCAACCATTGCATCGTTCGGTATCAAGGCCATTTGCCAGCAATATATTGCTTTGGTCGACAATCAAAAATAATCAGGTTTCTTATGCAAAATTCAGCGCCATTATTAAGCGTGGTGGTAGCCGTTTATAACGGTGAAGCGTTCCTGGATCAGTTCTTTACCTGCCTTGTGGATCAACGCATCGACAGCATGGAAGTCATCATCGTCAATGACGGCTCCACGGACCGTTCGATGCAGATCGTCGAAAACTGGCGCGAAAAGCTGCCGCAGATGCAGGTTATTGAGCAGCAAAATCAGGGCGTATCCATCGCGCGTAATACCGGTCTGGCCGTCGCGACGGGCCAATATCTTTCTTTCCCTGATATTGATGATGTCTTTAAACCCGGCATGTATCAGCACCTGCTTGATATGGCTGTTACGCAACGTCTTGATGTCGCTACCTGTAACGGCAACTACGTCTGGGAAAATAATA
This sequence comes from Enterobacter cloacae subsp. cloacae ATCC 13047, assembly GCF_000025565.1. Classification (NCBI taxonomy): domain Bacteria; kingdom Pseudomonadati; phylum Pseudomonadota; class Gammaproteobacteria; order Enterobacterales; family Enterobacteriaceae; genus Enterobacter; species Enterobacter cloacae. The sequence goes on along the minus strand of NC_014121.1, from coordinate 128,222 downwards.
AGAAGCCTTCACGCCCTATTTTCCCTGAAGACAAACTGGCATCAACGGGCGTCATGTCCGGCCCTGCATGGCTCAAAATGGCGCTCGACTCCCGTAAGTTCCTGCACGTGACCTGGCTGAACATCTATCGTCATGACTTTATTCGCGAGCACGGTTTTCACTTTGAACCGGGGCTGCGCCATCAGGATATTCCGTGGACCACAGAAGTACTGCTGGCGGCGGAGCGGGTGCAGTACACCAGTGAACGTTACTACGACTACTACATTCACTCTGCGTCGGTGTCTCATATGCCGGACAATGATGACACGCTCATTCGCTCGGCGCGTCACTACATGAAAATCCTGCAGATGCTCGATGCCATTAATCAGCGCTACCCCGATAAAGTGAAAGGGATCCCTGCTTGCCACTGGCAAATTGCCAAAGAAGGGCTGGGCATCATTCATACTTTCGACAACATGAAAGATGAGCAGAAAAAGGCATTTATTATCAAAGAGTTTTTCGATAAAGGGATCTGGAAACTCATCTGGAAAAATGCAAAAAGTCCCCGACTGCGCTGGCGACTGGGCCGTCGTTACTTCCGTTTGAAGCGCTATGTGGCATAAGAGATAGCTTTACCTGGCCCAAATGCTTAGAATTTGCCCGCCGAAACTAAAAAGACGGATAATCGCTTGGAATTGTTGTATACCGCCCTGCTCTATATCATTCAGCCACTGGTGTGGCTGAGACTGCTGCTTCGTAGCCGTAAAGCGCCTGCGTACCGAAAACGCTGGGCTGAACGCTATGGCTTCTGTCGCAATAAAGTTGCCCCGGACGGTATTTTGCTGCATTCCGTTTCTGTTGGCGAAACGCTGGCAGCGATCCCGCTGGTTCGCGCCCTGCGTCACCGTTATCCGTCGCTGCCGATCACCGTCACGACCATGACGCCGACCGGCTCTGAGCGCGTGATGTCCGCCTTCGGTAAAGACGTGCATCACGTCTATCTGCCTTACGACCTTCCCTGCGCCATGAACCGTTTTCTGGAAACCGTTCGCCCTAAACTGGTGATCGTGATGGAAACCGAGCTGTGGCCGAATATGATTTCCGCTCTGCATGCACGTAAGATTCCCCTGGTGATCGCGAACGCGCGTCTGTCTGAGCGGTCGGCGAAAGGCTACGGCAAGCTGGGGAAATTTATGCGCCGCCTGCTCAGCAAGATCACACTGATTGCTGCGCAAAACGAAGAAGACGCAGCGCGCTTTATCTCGCTTGGCCTGAAACGCAACCAGCTGGCGGTGACAGGCAGCCTGAAATTCGATATCTCCGTCACGCCTGAACTTGCGGCCCGTGCTATCACGCTGCGCCGCCAGTGGGCACCGCGTCGCCAGGTCTGGATTGCGACCAGCACCCATGATGGCGAAGAGGCGATTATCCTGCAGGCGCATCGTAAGCTGCTGGAGAAATTCCCCGATTTGCTGCTGATTCTGGTACCTCGCCATCCCGAGCGTTTTAAAGACGCCCGTGAAATGGTGCAAAAAGGCGGCTTCAGCTTCACCCTGCGCAGCAGCGGTGAGATCCCCTCCACCAGCACGCAGGTAGTTATTGGCGATACCATGGGTGAGCTGATGCTGCTGTATGGCATCGCTGATCTGGCCTTTGTTGGCGGCAGCCTGGTGGAGCGTGGTGGCCATAACCCGCTGGAGCCAGCGGCCCATGCCATTCCCGTGCTGATGGGTCCACATACCTTCAACTTCAAAGATATCTGTGCGAAATTGCAGCAAGCGGAAGGGCTAATTACCGTGACCGATGCGGATTCGGTGGTCAAAGAGGTCTCGACTCTGCTGACCGACGAAGATTACCGCCTGTGGTACGGTCGTCATGCCGTCGAAGTGCTGCATCAGAACCAGGGTGCCCTCACCCGTCTGCTGCAGCTTCTGCAACCTTATCTGCCGCAGCGGAGCCACTAATGTCAACGCGCCTGTCGGTCGTTCTGATCGCCAAAAACGCTGCCGACCTGACTCCGGATTGCCTGGCCTCCGTTGCCTGGGCTGACGAAATTATCCTGCTCGACTCCGGCAGTGAAGACAACACGGCGGACGTTGCCCGCGCAGCGGGTGCAAAAGTCTATACCAACACCGACTGGCAAGGTTATGGCATCCAGCGCCAGCGCGCGCAGGGATATGCCACCGGTGATTATGTACTGATGCTCGACACAGACGAGCGCATCACGCCGGAGCTGCGTCAGGCCATTCAGGCGGTGCTCGCCGCACCAACGCCGGGCACGGTCTACAGCATTGCGCGTCGTAACTATTTCCTTGGCCGTTTTATGCGTCACAGCGGCTGGTACCCCGACCGGGTCACGCGCCTCTACGAGCGCGAGCGGTATCAGTACAATGATAATCTGGTCCATGAATCCCTGGCCTGCGACAGTGCGCCAGTCGTCCCTCTGACGGGCGATCTTTTGCACCTGACCTGCCGGGATTTCGCCAGCTTCCAGCGTAAACAGCTCAACTATGCCACCGCCTGGGCACAGGAGCGCCATCAGCGCGGCAAGAAAGCCACGCTGACGGGTATCTTCACTCATACGCTGGGGGCGTTTCTGAAAACGCTGCTGCTGCGTGGCGGCGTGCTGGACGGTAAACAGGGCTGGTTACTGGCCGTGGTAAATGCCCAGTATACTTTCAACAAATACACCGAGCTGTGGGCGCTCAGCCGCGGCTACTCAGAGAAAACGTGAGCCATGAGCACAAAAGCGATTTATCCAGGTACCTTTGATCCGATCACCAATGGTCATCTTGATATCATCACCCGTGCGGCGTGCATGTTCGACAAGGTGATTCTGGCGATTGCTGCCAGCCCCAGTAAAAAACCGATGTTTGACCTGAACGAGCGTGTTGCGCTTGCCACCGAGGCCATTGCGCACCTGCCGAACGTTGAGGTGGTGGGCTTCAGCGATCTGATGGCCAACTTTGCCCGCGCTCAGCAGGCGACGATTCTGATCCGTGGCTTACGCGCGGTGGCAGACTTCGAGTATGAGATGCAGCTGGCGCACATGAATCGTCATTTGATGCCGGAGCTGGAAAGCGTATTTCTGATGCCATCCAAGGAGTGGTCGTTCATCTCTTCCACGCTGGTGAAAGAGGTGGCGCGTCATCACGGGGACGTTACCCATTTCCTGCCGGTTAACGTCCACCAGGCGTTGATGGACAAGCTAAAGTAGCGCTATTTCTGGCATTGACGGCAATAGAATGTGGCGCGCTGGGCATGCTTTGTTGCGATGATCGGCGTTCCACACACTCTGCACGGCTCGCCTTTGCGGCCATACACCTGCAGCTCCTGAGCAAAATAGCCTGGCTTACCATCGCTTTGCAGGAAGTCCTTCAGCGTCGTTCCCCCCTGCTCAATTGAGCGAAGCAGCACCGCTTTAATCACCCGCACCAGCAGCTCACACTCCTGCGCCGACAGCGAAGAGGCCAGCCGATCGGGATGGATCCCGGCCGCAAACAGCGATTCGCTGGCATAGATATTCCCCACGCCGACCACCAGCTTGTTATCCATCAGCCAGGGTTTAATCGGGGTTTTCTTTTTCGCACACTTCGCTTTCAGGTATTCCGCGTTAAACGCTTCTGAAAGCGGCTCTGGCCCCAGATGTGCCAGTACGCTATGTCCTTCCAGTTCTTTGGTCCACAGCCATGCGCCAAAGCGGCGGGGATCGGTATAACGCAACACTTTGCCGTTACTCATCACCAGATCGACATGGTCATGCTTTTCCGCAGGCAGCTCTTCAGTGAGGATCCGCAGGCTGCCGGACATGCCAAGATGAATGATGATCCAGCCATCGGGCAGCTCCAGGAGCAGATATTTCGCGCGGCGCTGGACGCTGAGGATCGGTTTATCGCTTAACGCATGGATCTCATCAGAAACCGGCCAACGGAGGCGACCATTACGCACGGTAGCATGAAGAATAGTCGCGCCGACCAGATGCGGCTCAATACCGCGGCGGCTGGTCTCCACCTCAGGTAATTCAGGCATGATTCCTCCGTAGTAAGATGCAGAATGCAAAAAACCCCGCAGTTGCGGGGTTTTTCAATACAAGGAGGCTAAAATTATTTGATTTTAGCTTCTTTGTACATTACGTGCTGGCGTACAACTGGATCGAATTTTTTCAGTTCCAGTTTTTCCGGCTTAGTACGTTTGTTCTTCGTAGTGGTGTAGAAGTGACCTGTACCAGCAGAAGAAACCAGCTTGATTTTCTCGCGAATACCTTTAGCCATGATTTATTTCCTCTTTAAGTACTTAGTACTTTTCGCCACGGGCACGCAGTTCGGACAGAACTGTATCGATGCCTTTCTTATCAATTACACGCATACCTTTAGCAGATACGCGCAGGGTGACAAAACGCTTCTCGCTCTCAACCCAGAAACGGTGAGAGTGCAGGTTCGGCAGGAAACGGCGTTTAGTCGCGTTCAGTGCGTGGGAACGGTTGTTACCGGTCACCGGACGCTTGCCAGTAACTTGGCAGACTCGGGACATGTCTATTCTCCAAAAATCAAATTAGCTCGAGCTTCGTATGGGGTATCGGCGCCTCGTCAGGCTTTACAGCCCGGTCATCGCATAGTTCTATTGAACTCTCGATTGCCAGGCCCAAATGCCAAACCCGAGATTCTCAAAGGTGGCGTAGTATACGCTGACTCGGCGGTGTGCTCAAGTCCCGAACAGACAAAGATCCCGATGGATCGCGAGAAATAGCCTAAATCCAGCCATGTTCTGCAAAAGAAAGGTACTCTCCGCGGCCAATTATCAGATGGTCCAGCACACGAATGTCCATGAATTGACAGCATTTGACAATGCGGTCGGTGATCTCTTTGTCAGCTCTGCTTGGTTCTGCACAGCCAGAAGGGTGATTATGCGCGAGTATCACGCCGGCTGCATTCAATTTTATTGCTTCGCGCACAATTTCACGCGGATGAACCTCAACATGGCTTAGCGTGCCCGAGAAAAGGTGGCTATGCTTGAGCACCCGGTTCCGGTTGTCGAGAAAGATCACCATAAAGATCTCGCGTTCAATATCGGTTAACTGACTTTGCAGAAACTCGCGCGTCATCGCAGGAGTCAGTATCGGGTCCTCCTCCTGCATACGAACACACTGAAAACGGCGGGCCAGTTCGGCAATCCCCTTAAGCTGGGCATATTTTGCCACACCGATACCCTCCACATGCGCAAACTCCGCCAGTTCCGCCGTCATCAAACCGTAGAGTGAGCCAAAATGGCCTATCAGATCTTTTGCCAGCGTAAAGACCGTTTTGCCGGGCGTACCGGTGCGCAAAAAAAGCGCCAGCAGTTCCTCATCTTTTAGCAAAGTGACGCCATAGCGCAGCAATTTTTCGCGCGGTAAGAGCAGTTCATCCTCGTCTTCCATGCTTTTTCTCCCTGTTTTTTGCCCATCTTGCCATAGGCTACTCAGTTACCTGACTCTCGCGTCTCGTTCTTGCGTAACGCCTCGCAAAGTGACCGAAGGACAAGATCACCCCGTTTTTGGGATTGTGATAAAATGCCCGCTCTCTGGTGAAACCCAACAGGAAAGAATCATGATGAGCCTGGCCGGTAAAAAAATCGTTCTTGGCGTTAGCGGCGGCATTGCAGCCTATAAAACGCCGGAACTGGTGCGCCGTCTGCGCGAGCGCGGGGCCGACGTACGGGTCGCGATAACCGAAGGCGGAAAAGCCTTTATCACTCCTCTGAGCCTGCAGGCCGTTTCAGGATACCCGGTATCTGACAGCCTGCTTGACCCTGCCGCAGAAGCCGCGATGGGCCATATTGAGCTTGGGAAATGGGCAGACCTGGTTATCCTTGCCCCCGCCACGGCCGATTTAATTGCCCGCGTTGCCGCCGGGATGGCGAACGATCTGGTTTCGACCATTTGTCTGGCTACGCCCGCCCCTGTTGCCGTTGTGCCGGCCATGAATCAGCAGATGTATCGCAATGCCGCGACCCAGCATAATCTACAGACGCTGACCTCGCGCGGCCTGCTGATCTGGGGGCCGGACAGCGGGAGCCAGGCCTGTGGCGATGTCGGCCCAGGCCGTATGCTTGATCCATTGACTATTGTCGATATGGCCGCGGCCCATTTTTCGCCTGTCAACGACCTGCAACATCTCAACATCATGATTACAGCCGGCCCAACGCGCGAGCCGCTGGATCCGGTACGTTACATTACCAACCACAGCTCCGGTAAAATGGGCTTTGCGATTGCGGCCGCAGCGGCGAAACGCGGCGCGAACGTCACGCTGGTCAGTGGCCCGGTCTCCTTACCTACGCCGCCTTTTGTGCAGCGTATTGACGTCACCACCGCGCTGGAAATGGAGGCCGCGGTACAGGCCCGTGCGCAAAACCAGCAGATTTTTATCGGTTGTGCTGCCGTCGCGGACTACCGCGCAGAGACCATTTCCGATGCCAAAATCAAAAAGCAAGGCGATGAATTAACACTAAAAATGGTGAAAAACCCGGATATCGTTGCTGGCGTCGCCGCGCTGAAAACCCATCGTCCTTACGTTGTTGGGTTTGCCGCAGAAACAAATAATGTGGAAGAATATGCCCGGCAAAAACGTACCCGCAAAAACCTCGATTTGATTTGCGCGAATGACGTATCGCTGGCCACGCAAGGATTTAACAGCGACAGCAACGCACTGCACCTTTTCTGGCAGGATGGAGATAAAATCTTACCGCTTGAGCGCAAGGAACTCCTGGGCCAACAATTACTGGACGAGATCGTTACCCGTTATGATGAAAAAAATCGACGTTAAGATTCTGGACCCGCGTGTTGGCGAGCAATTCCCGCTGCCAACCTATGCCACCTCCGGCTCTGCCGGTCTTGACCTGCGCGCCTGTCTCGATGACGCCGTAGAACTGGCTCCGGGTGCGACCACCCTGATCCCAACGGGCCTGGCGATTCACATTGCTGACCCTTCACTGGCGGCGGTAATCCTGCCACGTTCAGGCCTGGGTCATAAGCATGGTGTCGTGCTGGGTAACCTGGTCGGCCTGATCGACTCTGACTACCAGGGCCAGCTGATGGTCTCCGTCTGGAACCGGGGTCAGGACAGCTTCACCATTGAACCGGGCGAGCGTATCGCGCAGATGGTCTTTGTACCTGTGGTGCAGGCAGAATTTAACCTGGTGGCAGACTTTGATGCCACAGACCGTGGCGAAGGCGGCTTCGGCCATTCCGGGCGCAAATAACCGCCCGACAGACACGCATCTCACAGCGCCATAATGTCATAACAAACCGCAAACGCCAGTTTGCGGTCGCTGTGTGGATGCCAGCCTGACAAGTGCTTATTTTCAGGGGTATTTTGCAACATGGCAGAAAAACAAACCGCGAAAAGGAACCGTCGCGAAGAAATACTTCAATCTCTGGCTCTGATGCTTGAATCCAGCGATGGCAGTCAACGCATCACCACCGCAAAACTGGCCGCCTCTGTAGGCGTGTCTGAAGCGGCGCTGTACCGTCATTTCCCGAGCAAAACCCGGATGTTCGACAGCCTGATCGAGTTTATCGAAGACAGTCTGATCACGCGCATCAACCTGATTCTGAAAGACGAAAAAGACACCACTGCGCGTCTGCGTCTGATTGTGCAATTGATTCTGGGATTTGGAGAACGTAACCCGGGCCTGACCCGTATTCTGACTGGCCATGCGCTGATGTTTGAGCAGGACAGACTGCAGGGTCGCATCAACCAGCTTTTCGAACGTATTGAAGCGCAGCTGCGCCAGGTACTGCGTGAGAAGAAAATGCGTGAAGGCGAAGGTTACAGCACGGATGAAACGCTGCTGGCAAGCCAGATCCTGGCGTTTTGCGAAGGCATGCTCTCCCGTTTTGTACGCAGTGAGTTCAAATACAGCCCAACGGACGATTTCGACGCCCGTTGGCCGTTAGTGGCGGCGCAGTTGCAGTAACGTCGTTGCCGGTTGGCGGCTTCGCCTTATCCGGCCTACGAATTGCGCAGGCCCGGCAAGCGACGCGCCACCGGGCGATTCCGTTACACGCCGAACTCTTCGCGATATGCCCGCACCGCAGCCAGATGATCCGCCATCTCTGGCTTCTCTTCCAGATACGCAATCAGGTCTTTCAGGTTGATGATTGACGTCACTTTGCAGCTGTAATCACGTTCAACTTCCTGAATGGCCGAGATTTCACCACGCCCCCGTTCCTGACGGTCCAGAGAAATCAACACGCCAGCCAGCGTCGCGCCGTTGGCCTGGATAATCTCCATGGATTCGCGAATGGCGGTACCCGCGGTGATGACGTCGTCCACCAGCATCACGCGCCCCTGCAGTGGGCTGCCGACCAGGTTGCCGCCTTCACCGTGGGTTTTGGCCTCTTTACGGTTAAAGCAGTACGGCACGTCGCGGTCATGGTGTTCTGCCAGCGCAACCGCGGTGGTGGTCGCAATCGGAATGCCCTTATAGGCCGGGCCAAACAGCAGGTCGAAATCAATCCCTGAATCCACCAGCGCTTCGGCATAGAAACGGCCTAACAGCGCCAGATCGCGCCCGGTATTGAACAGCCCGGCATTGAAGAAATAGGGGCTCTTGCGCCCGGATTTCAGCGTAAACTCGCCAAACTTGAGGACCTGCTTGTTAAGCGCAAACTCAATAAACTGGCGCTGATACGGTTTCATGGATTCGCTCCTTTGTCTTTTCTGTCTTACAGGCAAAAAAAAGGCGACTCATTGGTCGCCTTTAAAATCAATTTTCTAACGCCGCTTTCTGCGTCGTTACAATAGATTCAATTCCCCCTCGGGCCAGAGCCAGCAAGGTGAGAAGTTCTTCGTGGGTAAACGGTTCGCCTTCTGCGGTGCCCTGCACCTCAATGATACGTCCGTCTTCGGTCATCACCACGTTCATGTCAGTTTCGGCAGCGGAGTCTTCTACGTATTCCAGATCGCAAAGCGCTTCACCGTTAACGATACCGACGGACACCGCGGCAACCATCCCTTTCATTGGGTTTGTTTTCAGCTTACCGGCCGCAACCAGTTTATTCAGGGCATCCGCCAGCGCTACACAGGCACCGGTAATCGATGCGGTACGCGTGCCACCGTCAGCCTGAATGACGTCGCAGTCCAGGGTAATGGTGAATTCGCCCAGCGTTTTCAGATCAACAGCGGCGCGCAGCGCACGCGCGATGAGGCGCTGAATTTCCATGGTACGGCCGCCCTGCTTACCCTTTGCCGCTTCACGGGCATTACGGGTATGCGTTGCACGCGGCAGCATGCCGTATTCAGCCGTGATCCAGCCCTGGCCCTGACCTTTCAGGAAGCGCGGAACGCCTTCTTCAATGGAAGCCGTGCACAGCACTTTGGTGTCACCAAACTCAACCAGAACGGAGCCTTCAGCGTGTTTTGTATAGTTACGGGTCAGGGTGACGGGACGCACCTGATTGGCGCTACGACCTGCTGGACGCATGATGAATTCTCCGGCTTGAAACGAATGTGGCTGCGCATTATACGGATAAAGGACGCTTATTCCTATCCTGAGAAGCCCCTGAAAGCTATAATCCCCCCATCTCTCCTTTAAAAACGGGAATATCTATGATCCGCAGTATGACCGCCTACGCCCGGCGTGAAATCAAGGGTAGCTGGGGTAGCGCTACCTGGGAAATGCGTTCGGTAAACCAGCGCTATCTGGAAACCTATTTCCGTATGCCGGAGCAGTTCCGCAGCCTTGAGCCTGTGGTGCGTGAGCGTATCCGTACGCGTCTGACGCGCGGCAAAGTGGAATGTAACCTGCGTTTTGAGCCGGATGCCAGCGCGCAGGGCGAACTGATCCTCAACGAAAAACTGGCAAAACAGCTCGTCAATGCGGCGAACTGGGTCAAAATGCAAAGCGACGAAGGCGAAATTAATCCGGTTGATATTCTGCGCTGGCCTGGCGTCATGGCTGCCGGAGAGCAGGATCTGGATGCAATTGCCGCTGAAATCCTTGCCGCCCTCGACAGCACGCTGGATGACTTTATCGTTGCTCGCGAAACCGAAGGCCAGGCGCTGAAAGCGATGATTGAACAGCGCCTTGAAGGCGTCAGCGCCGAAGTGGCAAAAGTACGTACCCATATGCCGGAAGTGCTGCAGTGGCAGCGCGAGCGTCTGGTTGCCAAACTGGAAGAAGCGGAAGTTCAGCTGGAAAATAACCGTCTGGAACAAGAGCTGGTGCTGATGGCGCAGCGCGTTGACGTGGCCGAAGAGCTGGACCGTCTGGAAGCACATGTTAAAGAGACCTACAACATTCTGAAGAAGAAAGAAGCCGTTGGTCGTCGTCTCGACTTTATGATGCAGGAATTCAACCGCGAGTCGAATACCCTGGCGTCTAAATCAATCAATGCCGACGTGACGAATTCCGCCATTGAGCTCAAGGTACTGATTGAGCAGATGCGCGAGCAGATCCAGAATATTGAGTAATACTATTCGGGTGGCGTCGACCGACGTCACCCATTACTATTTCTAATCCATTTTAACCCGTCTTTTCTCGCTTTGCCGCCACCAATCAACCTTCTCCACTATGGGTTGATAAAATTTTATAGGGCAAACCCGCTCACTTTAGAAAATCTCAATCGTGATCGTGCGCACAAAACGTTAACCTTCCCGGCTTCACACCGGAGGTTATATGCTGCTTCACACTCTTTATCTCATTGGCATCACTGCAGAAGCCATGACTGGCGCGCTTGCAGCCGGTCGTCGCCGAATGGATACCTTCGGCGTGATCATTATTGCCACAGCGACCGCGCTGGGCGGCGGTTCCGTGCGCGATATTCTGCTGGGCCATTACCCGCTGGGCTGGGTGAAAAACCCCGAGTACGTGATTATTGTGGCGACCGCCGCCGTAGTAACCACCATTGTCGCGCCCGTTATGACCCATCTGCGTCGCCTGTTTCTGGTGCTTGATGCGCTCGGGCTGATTGTCTTTTCTATCATTGGCGCACAAATCGCGCTCGATATGGGCGAAGGGCCAGTTATCGCCACCATTGCCGCCGTGGTGACCGGGGTGTTTGGAGGCGTGCTGCGCGATATGTTTTGCAAACGTATTCCTCTGGTCTTTCAAAAAGAGCTGTACGCCGGCATCTCCTTCGCCGCAGCGGTGCTCTATATTGCCCTGCAGCATTATGTTTCGAACCATGATGTGGTGGTCATCTCCACGCTGCTGTTCGGCTTTACGGCCCGCATGCTGGCGTTGCGACTGAAGCTCGGCCTGCCGGTGTTTCACTACAAACACAGCGCTCACTAATTTCAGAATCCCTTGATGTGCTGTTCAGCCAGCCACTTTGCCAGCACATCCACCTCCGGCGCGTGGAGCCAGTTAACGATTTGCCGCGCTTTCTCCTCTCCGGTCCCCGGCAAGGTCTGCCAGTCCATAGCGCTACGCTGGTGCATGGTCTGCCATGATAGCTCTCCGGCGGCTTTCAGAGTCGCCTGAGCCAGCGGAACCCCCATCGCCATGATCCAACGAATAAAAGGACGCTCGCGCACCAGATTAAACTGATGCCAGAGCGCCAGTCCGCGTGCAGCCGAAAACCCCGGCGTGGTTTGCAGCTGTGCCTGGGTTAACAACAGCCATGAGAAAATATGTTCAAAGCGATGTGCCTGCCAGAGCGCCCGCCAGCCTGACTCGCCTAAACCGGCAATATCCAGCCCTTGCTTAGAACTGAGCCACGTCAGCCGGGCAAAGAACTGCTCCATACATTCCGGTGAAGCGTAAAAACAGCTGAGAGAATGGTACTGCGGGACTGGAGGTTCTGGTTTTTGCCGGTCGGTCCCTCGCCAGACGACTTTGTCGAATCGGGGGATCCCCTGTCCGGCCAGGCTTACCTGGATCTGATCGCCCGGCGCGATATCCAGCCTTTGCCAGCGGCCAACGGACCCGAGGCTAACCCGCTGCACCTGTTTATCATCCAGCCGTACTGGCTCCAGCCCCGCCACAACGGCAATTTTCCCCGTTCGGCCCACAGTGAAGTGTATATCCCGTACTTCAGCAACCTGCGCGACAGGGGGATATTTCCAAGCAACAACCCAACTGCCCTCTCCTGGCAGCCAGTTTTCACCCGGCAGTTCATCCGCCGAGCGAACCACAATGCCGTCCGTGGCAAAGGGTAATGCTGCGGTGTGCCACGCTGAGCGCTGCTTTTCTACGGCCTCAATATGCTCTACGGGCAAGGTATAGCGCGCCGTCAGGGTAAACCCCGCGTCAGACAGTTCCGCCAGTGCGGTTTTCATCTCTTTTGGCCCGTCTGGCCAGGCCCAGATGAATACCCCAACCTCTCTCAAAAACGCGTTATCCTGCTGGCGCATCATCGCACCTGCGACTTTTGCGCGTGCATTCATTCCGCCCATCTGCTGCTGAATGTGGTTTTCACGCTGCCAAAAAAGCTCCCCCTGTAACACGCTGTTTGCCAGCGCGCCGTAAAGGTGTTGTGGCACCGACGGTATTAAACGCACCTGCGATGTCCAGTCTTCACCTTTTAGCCCATCGCCACGGCTAATGGCCTGAGCCAATGTTCCCCCCCGATACACCAGCGTTACCGCTACACCGTCAACTTTGGGTTGCATCCAGAGATTGCGCCGGGCATGCATCCACTGGCCAAGCTCTTCTTTACTGCTCACCTTATGAACCCCTGTATGGGCGACGGGGTGTTTGATACGTCCCGTCAGGGCGGGAAGTGCTGCGTCAGGTGATGCATGCCCAAAACAGTGCTGCCACTGTTTTAACCGCCCGTTGAGCTGGTCATACACTTCATCGTTCACTTCGCTGATACCCTGCTGCCAGTAGGCGTCATCCCAGCGTTTGATTTGCGCACTTAACGTCGCAATCTCTTTCTCCGCCCTCGCCTGAGACCACACCGGGCACACCGCCGCCGCAGAACCACACCACAACAGCATGAAGCCGCTTATCCATCGCCACATCGCTACCCCTCCTTTACGTTGCTGGAGGTATAACCCGGCGACGAAAACCACGCTAATGGCAACATTGCGCTTTGCGAGGCGCTATCCAGAGTGAATTTATGTTGCTGCAAAACACAGGTAAAACCTGAAAACGACACGCAAAATGCAATAATCCAGGGGAAAAAGTGTGACAAAGGCTACGTCACACAGCGGCGACGTGTATAATAAGCCCGTATGTAGGACTTCTTCGTTAACACATACAAAAGACTCTCATGGCTCAAGGCACGCTTTATATTGTTTCTGCCCCTAGTGGCGCGGGTAAATCCAGCCTTATTCAGGCACTGTTAAAAACCCAACCGTTGTATGACACTCAGGTTTCTGTTTCACACACCACGCGTAAACCGCGTCCGGGTGAAGTGCACGGTGAGCACTATTTCTTTGTCGATCACGACGAATTTAAAGCGATGATTGGCCGAGATGCGTTTCTTGAACACGCAGAAGTATTCGGGAACTACTACGGTACTTCGCGTGAAACCATTGAGCAGGTTCTGGCAACCGGCGTGAATGTGTTCCTGGATATCGACTGGCAGGGCGCACAGCAAATTCGCAAGAAAATGCCTGATTCGCGCAGTATCTTTATTTTACCGCCGTCGAAAGATGAGCTGGACCGCCGCCTGCGTGGCCGCGGTCAGGACAGCGAAGAGGTCATTGCAAAGCGTATGGAACAGGCAGTTGCAGAAATGAGCCATTACGCCGAATATGATTACCTTATTGTGAATGATGATTTTGATGCCGCACTGAGCGATCTCAAAACCATCCTTCGCGCAGAACGTCTGCGTATGAGCCGCCAGAAGCAGCGACATGACGCATTAATCACCAAACTGTTGGCAGACTGAACCCACTTTCAGTATTATGCCCAGTCATTTCTTCACCTGTGGAGCATTTTAAGTATGGCACGCGTAACTGTTCAGGACGCTGTAGAGAAAATTGGTAACCGTTTTGACCTGGTGCTGGTCGCCGCGCGTCGCGCTCGTCAGATGCAGGTAGGCGGAAAAGATCCGCTGGTACCGGAAGAAAACGATAAAACCACCGTAATTGCACTTCGCGAAATCGAAGAAGGTCTGATCAACAACCAGATCCTCGACGTGCGTGAGCGCCAGGAGCAGCAAGAGCAGGAAGCCGCAGAACTGCAGGCCGTAACCGCCATTGCTGAAGGTCGTCGTTAATTAAACCTGCGGGTCGCCCTTGTATCTGTTTGAAAGCCTGAATCAACTGATTCAAACCTACCTGCCTGAAGACCAGATTAAGCGTCTTCAGCAGGCTTATCTCGTTGCACGTGACGCTCACGAGGGCCAGACACGTTCAAGCGGTGAACCCTATATCACGCACCCGGTAGCGGTGGCCTGCATTCTGGCCGAGATGAAACTCGACTATGAAACGCTGATGGCCGCTCTGCTGCACGACGTGATCGAAGATACCCCTGCCACTTACCAGGATATGGAACAGCTGTTTGGCAAAAGCGTTGCCGAACTGGTGGAAGGGGTGTCCAAGCTTGATAAGCTGAACTTCCGCGACAAGAAAGAGGCGCAAGCCGAAAACTTTCGCAAGATGATTATGGCGATGGTGCAGGATATCCGTGTCATTCTCATCAAACTCGCTGACCGTACCCACAACATGCGCACGCTGGGCTCACTCCGCCCGGACAAACGTCGCCGCATTGCCCGTGAAACCCTCGAAATCTACAGTCCGCTGGCGCACCGTTTAGGTATCCATCACATTAAAACCGAGCTGGAAGAGCTGGGTTTTGAAGCGTTGTACCCGAACCGCTATCGCGTCATTAAAGAGGTGGTGAAAGCCGCCCGCGGTAACCGTAAAGAGATGATTCAAAAGATCCTCTCGGAAATTGAAGGACGTTTACAGGAAGCGGGCATTCCCTGTCGCGTGAGCGGTCGCGAAAAACACCTGTACTCTATTTACTGCAAAATGGTGCTCAAAGAGCAGCGTTTTCACTCGATAATGGATATCTACGCGTTCCGCGTGATCGTCCACGACGCCGACACCTGCTATCGCGTTCTAGGGCAGATGCACAGCCTCTACAAGCCGCGTCCAGGGCGCATGAAAGATTACATCGCCATACCAAAAGCGAACGGCTATCAATCTTTGCATACCTCGATGATCGGCCCGCATGGCGTCCCTGTTGAAGTGCAGATCCGCACAGAAGACATGGACCAGATGGCGGAGATGGGTGTCGCCGCGCACTGGGCCTATAAAGAGCATGGTGGTGAAAGCAGCACCACGGCACAAATCCGCGCCCAGCGCTGGATGCAGAGCCTGCTGGAGCTGCAGCAGAGTGCGGGGAGCTCGTTTGAATTTATCGAGAGCGTAAAATCCGATCTCTTCCCGGATGAGATTTACGTTTTCACGCCTGAAGGGCGTATTGTCGAACTGCCTGCGGGCGCGACCCCGGTCGACTTCGCGTATGCCGTGCATACCGATATCGGCCACGCCTGCGTAGGCGCACGCGTAGACAGACAGCCTTATCCGCTGTCTCAACCGCTCGCCAGCGGCCAGACAGTCGAAATCATCACCGCACCGGGCGCACGTCCAAACGCGGCCTGGCTGAACTTTGTTGTGAGCTCCAAAGCGCGCGCCAAAATCCGTCAGCTGCTGAAAAACCTCAAGCGTGATGACTCCGTCAGCCTTGGGCGTCGTCTGCTCAACCATGCGTTAGGTGGCAGCCGTAAGCTGGCAGAGATCCCACCAGAACATATCCAGCGTGAACTCGACCGGATGAAGCTCACCTCTCTGGACGATCTGCTGGCGGAAATTGGGCTGGGTAACGCCATGAGCGTCGTGGTGGCCAAAAACCTGCAGCAGGGCGAAGCAATACCTTCCGCACCTGGCGCATCCGGCCACGCGCATCTGCCGATCAAAGGCGCGGACGGGGTGCTTATCACCTTTGCGAAGTGTTGCCGTCCAATTCCTGGCGATCCGATTATTGCGCACGTCAGCCCGGGCAAAGGGCTGGTTATCCACCATGAATCTTGTCGTAACATCCGCGGCTATCAAAAAGAGGCGGAGAAGTTTATGGCGGTCGAGTGGGATAAAGAGACGGCGCAGGAATTTATCACCGAAATTAAGGTGGATATGTTCAACCACCAGGGTGCCCTGGCGAACCTGACGGCAGCGATCAACACGGCCTCTTCCAACATTCAGAGCCTGAATACGGAAGAAAAAGATGGCCGCGTATACAGCGCCTTTATTCGTCTGACCGCCCGCGACCGCGTGCATCTGGCAAATATTATGCGCAAGATCCGCGTCATGCCGGACGTCATTAAAGTCACCCGAAACCGAAACTAGTTTTATGAATGCACAACGTTATGCACGTATCTGCGAAATGCTCGCCAGGCGTCAGCCTGATCTGACGGTCTGCATGGAGCAGGTCCATAAACCTCATAACGTCTCTGCCATTGTCCGTACCGCAGACGCCGTCGGCGTGCATGAAGTGCACGCCGTCTGGCCCGGTGCCCGCATGCGCACCATGGCGTCGACAGCCGCAGGCAGTAACAGCTGGGTGTCCGTCAAAACCCATCAGACCATCGGAGAAGCCGTATCGCACCTGAAAGGTCGCGGTATGCAAATTCTTGCCACCAACTTGTCTGCCAAAGCGGTCGATTTCCGCGAGATCGACTACACCCGCCCGACCTGCATTTTGATGGGTCAGGAGAAAACCGGGATCACTCAGGAAGCGCTGGATCTGGCGGATCAGGACATCATCATCCCCATGATCGGCATGGTGCAGTCCCTGAATGTCTCTGTGGCCTCCGCCCTCATTCTGTATGAAGCCCAACGCCAGCGTCAGAACGCCGGGATGTACGAGCGCAGCAACAGCATGCTGCCGGAAGACGAACAGCAGCGCCTGCTGTTTGAAGGCGGCTATCCGGTGCTGGCTCGTGTTGCAAAGCAGAAAAAATTGCCTTACCCCCACGTCAACGCGCAGGGCGAAATTGAAGCCGATGCCGGGTGGTGGGCCACCATGCAGTACGCAGGGTAACCGATGAAAGGCCGCCTGCTGGATGCCATCCCGCTCAATAGCCTGACGGGCGTGGGCGCGGCACAAAGCAGTAAACTGGGCAAAATTGGCCTGCACACCGTGCAGGATCTCCTGCTCCACCTCCCCCTGCGTTATGAAGACCGCACGCAACTTTATAAGATTGGCGATCTGCTGCCCGCGATTTACGCCACCGTTGAGGGCGAGGTGCTGAACTGCAACATCACCTTTGGCGGCCGCCGGATGATGACCTGTCAAATCAGCGACGGCACCGGCATTCTCACCATGCGCTTTTTCAACTTCAACGCGGCGATGAAAAACAGCCTTGCGACGGGCCGCCGGGTGCTGGCATATGGCGAAGCCAAACGCGGGAAATATGGCGCAGAGATGATCCACCCGGAGTACCGCGTGCAGGGCGATCTCAGCACGCCGGAGCTGCAGGAGACGCTCACTCCGGTCTACCCGACAACGGAAGGTATCAAGCAGGCGACGCTGCGTAAGCTCACCGACCAGGCCCTGGAGTTACTCGATACCTGCGCCATCACCGAACTGCTAGCGCCTGAGCTGGCGCAGGGAATGATGAGCCTGCCGGAAGCGCTGCGTACGCTGCATCGCCCGCCGCCCACGCTGCAGCTCAGCGATTTAGAAAGCGGCAAACACCCTGCCCAACGGCGTCTTATCCTTGAGGAATTACTGGCGCATAACCTGAGCATGCTGGCGCTGCGCGCCGGTGCGCAGCATTTTCATGCCCAGCCCTTAAGCCCGCGTGATGAGCTCAAGGATAAGCTGCTGGCCTCCCTGCCGTTTAAACCTACCGGTGCCCAGGCGCGCGTCACCGCCGAGATCGAACGCGATATGGCGCTTGATGTGCCCATGATGCGCCTGGTGCAGGGCGATGTAGGCTCTGGTAAAACGCTGGTTGCCGCCCTGGCAGCCCTGCGCGCCATTGCCCACGGCAAGCAGGTGGCGCTGATGGCGCCGACGGAACTGCTGGCGGAGCAGCACGCGAATAACTTCCGCGCCTGGTTCGCCCCGCTGGGCATTGAGGTGGGCTGGCTTGCCGGAAAACAAAAGGGCAAAGCGCGTCTTGCGCAACAGGACGCCATCGCTCGCGGTGAGGTGCAGATGATTGTCGGCACCCATGCCATCTTCCAGGAGCAGGTGCAGTTTAACGGCCTCGCGCTGGTGATCATCGATGAACAGCACCGCTTTGGCGTGCATCAGCGCCTGGC
The DNA here is from genome assembly GCF_000025565.1 of Enterobacter cloacae subsp. cloacae ATCC 13047. Lineage (NCBI taxonomy): Bacteria > Pseudomonadati > Pseudomonadota > Gammaproteobacteria > Enterobacterales > Enterobacteriaceae > Enterobacter > Enterobacter cloacae. The sequence goes on along the minus strand of NC_014121.1, from coordinate 110,034 downwards.
GCTGTGGGAAAAAGGGCTGCAGCAGGGCTTCCATCCGCACCAGCTGATCATGACCGCCACGCCTATTCCGCGAACCCTGGCGATGACCGCCTACGCCGATCTGGACACCTCCACCATTGACGAGCTACCGCCGGGCCGTACGCCGGTCACGACGGTGGCCATCCCGGATACCCGCCGCAGCGACATCATCGATCGCGTGCGCAACGCCTGCACCCATGAAGGGCGTCAGGCGTACTGGGTCTGCACGCTGATTGAGGAGTCTGACCTGCTTGAAGCGCAGGCCGCAGAAGCAACGTGGGAAGAGCTGAAGCTGGCGCTACCGGAACTGAAGGTGGGCCTGGTGCACGGTCGCATGAAGCCCGCAGAAAAACAGGCCGTCATGCAATCCTTCAAACAGGGCGAGCTGCATTTGCTGGTCGCCACAACGGTGATCGAAGTGGGCGTGGATGTGCCAAACTCCAGCCTGATGATCATCGAAAACCCGGAGCGTCTGGGGCTTGCGCAGTTACACCAGTTGCGTGGCCGCGTGGGCCGTGGTGCGGTGGCCTCACATTGCGTTCTGCTCTACAAAGCCCCGCTCTCAAAAACCGCGCAGATGCGTTTGCAGGTACTGCGTGACAGCAACGACGGATTCGTCATTGCGCAAAAAGACCTGGAGATCCGTGGCCCGGGCGAGCTCCTGGGCACACGTCAGACCGGGAACGCTGAATTCAAAGTGGCAGATTTGCTGCGCGATCAGGCCATGATCCCTGAAGTTCAGCGCCTTGCCCGCCATATTCATGAACGCTACCCCGAACAGGCGGCAGCGTTAATTGAGCGCTGGATGCCGGAAACTGAGCGCTACTCCAACGCCTGATCTCAGGCGAACATCGGCAGCATCAGGTACAGCTTGATCACCAGCGCGTTGACGATATCAATAAAGAATGCCCCAACCATCGGTACCACCAGAAACGCCATGTGCGAAGGCCCGAAACGTTCGGTGATTGCCTGCATATTTGCGATTGCCGTTGGCGTGGCACCCAGACCAAACCCACAGTGCCCCGCCGCCAGCACCGCGGCATCGTAGTTTTTGCCCATCATGCGCCAGGTAACGAACATGGCATAGAGCGCCATAAACAGCGCCTGCACCGCCAGAATGGCTACCATCGGCAGCGCCAGCGACGCCAGTTCCCACAGCTTAAGGCTCATCAGGGCCATCGCCAGGAACAGCGACAGGCAGACGTTACCCAGCACCGAGACCGCACGTTCAAACACGCGATAGAAGCCCATCAGGGCCAGACCATTGCTCAGGATCACCCCGATAAACAGCACACAAACAAAGGTCGGCAGTTCAAAGGCCGTGCCCGCCAGCCATTGCGCAACCACTTTACCCAGCGTCAGACAGATGGCGATCATGGCGATGGTTTCAATCATCACCAGCGAGGTGATGGTGCGGCCAACGTCCGGCTTTTCGAACGCGGTGGGGACCAGTTCATCGTCCGGTCTGCCGTCCGGCGTGGTGGAGTGCTTCACCAGGTAGCGCGCTACCGGGCCGCCAATCAGACCGCCAAGCACCAGACCAAAGGTCGCGCAGGCCATCGCCACTTCCGTTGCGTTTTCAAAGCCATAGCGCTCGATAAACAGCTTACTCCACGCCGCCCCGGTACCGTGCCCGCCGGACAGAGTGATGGAGCCAGCCAGCAGACCCATCAGCGGATCCAGCCCCAGCAGAGACGCCATACCGATGCCGATGGCGTTTTGCATCAGCAGCAGACCAACCACGACAATCAGAAACACGCCCAGCACCTTACCGCCCGAGCGCAGGCTCGCCAGGTTGGCGTTCAGGCCGATAGTGGCAAAGAAGGCCAGCATCAGCGGATCTTTGAGGGACATATCGAAATCGATTTCCCAGCCCATGCTTTTTTTCAACACCAGCAGGGCCAGCGCCACCAGCAACCCACCGGCAACAGGTTCAGGAATGGTGTACTTTTTCAGAAAGGAAACACTGTGTACCAGCTTGCGACCAAGCAGAAGAACCAGCGTTGCGGCAACAAGGGTCGACAACGTATCGAGATGAATCATAAGAGGCTCCTGTTATGCGCGTGTTCCATACACACGCGGCGTTATCCTGGGCCGGCTTATGCTCGTCATGAGCCACCGGCGCGAAAAGTGTAATTTTTTTTTCCTCCACGTTGTAGAAAACCTGCTCATACCGGCAGATTTTCTCTCTTTTTTTTGCTGGCAATCGTTTGCTTTTACCAGGTGGTCAGATAAAATGCCCGCTTTTCCACCGTGGGATTACCGTCGATGTCCGTTAACAGCATAGAGTCTCCTGATGCGCAACCGATTGCGCAGAAGCAAAATAGCGAACTGATTTACCGTCTTGAAGACCGCCCACCGCTTCCGCAGACGCTCTTCGCTGCCTGCCAGCACCTTCTGGCCATGTTTGTTGCGGTGATCACCCCGGCACTGTTGATCTGTCAGGCGCTGGGTTTACCGGCTCAGGATACGCAGCACATCATCAGCATGTCCCTCTTCGCCTCCGGCGTGGCCTCAATTATTCAAATTAAAGCCTGGGGTCCGGTGGGGTCTGGCTTGCTGTCGATTCAGGGTACCAGTTTTAACTTTGTGGCACCGCTGATCATGGGCGGTACGGCGTTAAAAACCGGCGGGGCGGATGTCCCGACCATGATGGCGGCGCTGTTCGGCACGCTGATGCTGGCCAGCTGCACGGAGATGGTGATCTCCCGTGTTCTGCATCTGGCTCGCCGCGTGATCACCCCGCTGGTCTCGGGCGTGGTGGTGATGATTATCGGTCTGTCGCTGATTCAGGTGGGGCTGACCTCCATCGGTGGGGGTTATGCCGCAATGAGCGACCACACCTTTGGCGCACCAAAAAACCTGCTGCTGGCTGGCGTGGTGCTGGCCATCATTATTCTGCTCAACCGTCAGCGTAACCCGTACCTGCGCGTGGCCTCGCTGGTGATCGCCATGGCGGCCGGTTATCTGCTGGCGTGGGCGCTGGGCATGTTGCCGGAAAACACCGCGCCGACCAACAGCGCGCTGATCACCGTTCCTACTCCACTGTACTACGGCCTGGGCATTGACTGGGGTCTGCTGCTGCCGCTGATGCTGGTCTTTATGATCACCTCCCTGGAGACCATCGGCGATATCACCGCCACCTCCGATGTCTCGGAGCAGCCGGTGTCCGGCCCGCTGTACATGAAGCGTCTGAAAGGCGGCGTGCTGGCAAACGGTCTGAACTCCTTTGTCTCTGCCGTGTTTAATACATTCCCGAACTCCTGCTTCGGGCAGAACAACGGCGTGATCCAGCTGACCGGCGTGGCCAGCCGTTATGTCGGGTTTGTGGTGGCGCTGATGCTGATTATCCTTGGCCTGTTCCCGGCCGTGAGTGGTTTTGTGCAGCACATCCCTGAGCCGGTTCTGGGCGGAGCAACGCTGGTGATGTTCGGTACTATCGCGGCCTCGGGTGTGCGAATCGTCTCCCGCGAGCCACTGAACCGCCGCGCGATCATGATTATTGCCCTGTCGCTGGCCGTGGGTCTGGGCGTTTCTCAGCAGCCGCTGATCCTGCAGTTTGCCCCGGACTGGGTGAAAAACCTGCTCTCTTCCGGCATCGCCGCTGGCGGTATCACCGCTATCGTGCTGAACCTCGTTTTCCCGCCAGAGAAAAACTGATTGTCCTCACGGCAGGCTGTCAATGCCTGCCGTGACATCTCTTTACACCATTCCCGCCTTGAGCATTGCGCATAAATCGTGCATAACTCCTTTATGTACGTTTCGCGGGAAGGAAGACCATGAAATTTATTGGAAAGCTGCTCGTCTATCTTCTGGTAGCCCTGCTCCTTGTGCTGCTGGCACTCTATTTTCTACTTCAGACCCGCTGGGGTGCGTCACAGGTCAGCAGTTGGGTAACGGTGAACACCGATTACGAACTCAGTTTCGACCTGATGGACCACCGCTTTTCGTCGCCTTCCCACATCCTTCTGGAAAACGTCACCTTTGGTCGCGACGGTCAGCCCGCCACACTGGTGGCTAAAAAAGTCGATATTGGTCTTGGCAGCCGACAGCTCACCGATCCACTGCATATGGACACCATCACCCTGGTCGATGGCACGCTGAACCTCTCTCCGCAGACCGCGCCGATGCCCTTCCAGGCAGACCGTCTGCAGTTGAACAACATGGCCTTCAACAGCCCCAACACGGAGTGGGATTTAAGCGCGCAAAAAGTGACGGGCGGTGTCAGCCCGTGGCAGCCAGAAGCGGGTAACGTGCTGGGCAAAAATGCGCAGATCCAGATGAGCGCGGGTTCGCTCACCCTGAACGGGGTACCGGCCACTAACGTGCTGATCCAGGGCCAGCTGAACGGCAAGGAGGTGGTGCTGAACACCATCGGCGCCGATATGGCGCGCGGCTCGCTTACCGGCTCCGCCCTGCGCAACGCCGACGGAAGCTGGGTCATCGACACCATGCGCCTGAACGAGATCCGCCTGCAGAGCGATAAAACGCTGCTGGATTTCTTCTCGCCGCTCAATACCATCCCCTCCTTGCAGATTGGCCGCCTTGAGGTCACCGATGCGCGCCTGCAGGGGCCAGACTGGGCCGTAACCGATCTGGATCTCAGCCTGCGCAACCTGACGCTGAGCAAAGGAGACTGGCAGAGCCTGGACGGGCGTTTATCCATGAATGCCAGCGAATTTATTTACGGCTCGCTGCATCTGTTCGACCCGATCCTGAATGCGGAATTCTCTCCGCAGGGCGTGGCGCTGCGCCAGTTCACCTCCCGCTGGGAAGGGGGCATGGTGCGCACCTCCGGCAACTGGCTGCGCGACGGTAAAGCGCTGGTACTGGACGATGTCGCCGTCGCCGGGCTGGAGTACACCCTGCCGCAGAACTGGAAAACGCTGTGGATGGATCCGCTGCCGGAATGGCTGAACAGCGTGACGCTGAAGAAGTTCGGCCTGAGCCGCAACCTGGTGATCGACATTGATCCCGCGTTCCCGTGGCAGATCACCTCTCTTGATGGCTATGGGGCTAACCTGCAGCTGGCGCAGGACCACAAATGGGGCGTATGGGGCGGCAGCGCCACGCTAAACGGCGCAGCAGCCACCTTTAACCGCGTGGACGTGCGACGTCCGTCGCTGGCGCTGAACGCTAACGCCGCCACGGTCAATATCACCGATCTGAGCGCCTTTACCGAGAAAGGCATTCTGGAAGCCACCGCGACGGTTTCTCAGCTTGCGCAACGACAGACCACGGTGAGCCTGAACGGGCGCGGCGTGCCGCTCAACATCCTGCAGCAGTGGGGCTGGCCCGCGCTGCCGGTGAGCGGCGACGGCAACATTCAGCTGACAGCCAGCGGGAGTGTGCAGGCGAATACCCCGCTGAAGCCAACGGTAAATGGCAAGCTGAGCGCGGTAAATATGGATAAACAGCAGGTTCAGCAGACCATGACGGGTGGTGTAGTTTCAACACCACCCTCACCCCAGCCCTCTCCCTGAAAGGGAGAGGGAGTAAACCATTCCCTCGCCCCTTTGGGGTGAGGGGAATTAAAGGTGAACCACCACCTCATCCCCCTCCGCGTCCACCACCACGCCCCACTCGCTGCCCGCGTATGAGCCACCTTTCACACCACTCACCTTCTGCACGTTGCGCAAGCATACCGACCAGTTCCGCGCGTCACCCGCGCCGGTAAGGGTCACAGTGTCGCCCTTGCGTGACGCCTTCAGCGTAAACGCCACGGAGCCGTCAGCCGCAGGCACCTCGCTCACCGCCGTTGCGCCCTCATCCAGGTTAAACAGCTGGAAGGCCGTGCCCTCATTCCAGGCGTAGTCCGGTTTGTGCTTGTTGTTACCCAGCGCCAGCAGGGTATTGTCGCGCACATAAACCGGCAGGCTCATGAAATCGTGCTGCTGCTTATGCCAGCGACAGCCCTGAACCTCATCGTTGTGCCACAAGTGCGTCCAGCGACCTTCCGGCAGGTAAAACTGCACCTCACCCGCCTCGGAGAACACCGGCGCCACCATCAAGGCATCCCCCAGCATGTACTGACGGTCGAGATAGTCACACGCCGGATCGTCCGGGAACTCCAGCATCATCGCCCGCAGCATCGGCGTGCCGCACTCCCGTGCCAGCGCCGCCTGACGGTAGAGGTACGGCATCAGCTGGCATTTCAGCTGCGTAAAGTGGCGCACCACGTCACAGGACTCATCATCGTACGCCCACGGCACCCGGTAGGATTTGCTGCCATGCAGGCGGCTGTGGCTGGAGAACAGCCCGAACGCGCACCAGCGTTTGTAGACGTGCGCCGGGGCGGTGTTTTCGAACCCGCCGATATCGTGGCTCCAGAACCCGAAGCCGGACAGACCAATCGACAGCCCGCCGCGCAGGCTTTCCGCCATTGATTCATAGTTGGCATAGCAGTCGCCGCCCCAGTGCACCGGGAACTGCTGTGCGCCGACGGACGCCGAGCGCGCAAACAGCACCGCCTCCTCCTCGCCTACCGTCTCTTTCAGCACGTTCCACACCAGCGCGTTATAGATGAAGGCGTAATGGTTGTGCATCTTCTGCGGATCGGAACCGTCAAACCACTGCACATCCGTCGGGATACGCTCGCCGAAATCGGTTTTGAAGCAGTCCACGCCAATCTCCACCAGGCCCTTCAGCTTGTCGGCGTACCACCGGCACGCGTCCGGATTAGTGAAGTCGTAAATCGCCAGCCCGGGCTGCCATTTGTCCCACTGCCACACGCTGCCATCCGGGCGCTTCAGCAGATAACCTTTCTCTTTCAGCTCGTTAAATACCGGCGATTTCTGGCCGATGTACGGGTTGATCCACACGCAGACCTTCAGCCCTTTCTCTTTCAGGCGGCGGATCATCCCTTCTGGATCCGGGAAGGTCACCGGGTCCCACTCAAAATCACACCACTGGAAGGCCTTCATCCAGAAGCAATCAAAATGGAAGACGTGCAGTGGCAGGTCGCGTTCGGCCATGCCGTCGATGAAGCTGTTCACCGTCGCTTCGTCGTAGTTAGTGGTAAACGAGGTGGTGAGCCACAGGCCGAAGGACCACGCCGGCGGCAGCGCCGGACGACCGGTGAACTGCGTGTAGCGGTCCAGGACCGCTTTTGGCGTCGGGCCGTCGATCACAAAATACTCCAGATATTCGCCCTCGACGCTGAACTGTACTTTGGAGACCTTCTCCGAGCCGATTTCAAACGACACATTTTCCGGATGGTTGACCAGCACGCCGTAGCCGCGGTTGGTGAGATAGAACGGAATGTTTTTGTAGGACTGCTCGGTGCTGGTGCCGCCGTCGCGGTTCCAGGTATCGACCTGCTGACCGTTGCGCACCAGGGCGGTAAAGCGCTCACCGAGGCCATAAACTGTTTCCCCGACGCCCAGATCCAGACGTTCGAACAGATAGTTGCGATTCGTGTTGCTGTCCTGCACGTAGCCGTTGTTTTTCAGTTCACTGCCGGTGATCCGCTGGCCGTTACGCAGAAAATCGAGCGCCCAGAATTCGCCTTTGGTGACGCGCACGCTGAGATTACCGCTTTTCAGCTCGGCGTATTCGGCGTTATTTACCGTCTCGACCCTTACGTCCTTCAGCACGTTGAGCGGATAGTGCGGGCCTTTGTCCTGCGCCCCCTGGAAGTGCTCGATGCGCACCCCGACAATCCCTTCCTGCGGTGCGAAGAGCCGGACGGTGAACATCAACGTATCGAGTTGCCACGCGCGTTCCCGGACGTCACGCGGTGCCACATACACCACCAGGTCATTGCCCTGCTGCTCCACATCGAACACCTGGACCGGATACGTCACGGTCAGGCCAGGTTGAATAAGCCAGTTTCCATCACTGATTTTCATACTTTCGTCCTCCTGGTTCTGTAATCCTTTGCTGGCCGCCAGATGCCTGCCGTGTGGCGATACGGGCACTGAGACCGGTTACAGAGGTTTTAAACCATTGTTTCAGGAGCGAGTATTGCGTTTTCTGGTTAGCAAATTACGTTTCTTGTTTTTTGTGATCGGGGTAAATGTCGCGGAGCACGAAATGCTAACCTGAGGATTTTCTTAAGAATTAACTGAAATGGGGGTGTTCAGGTCAAAAGAGAGGTGAAAAAAGTGTGTCGGGGTATGTGGTAAATGTCTGAAAGTAGCTATAATGCGCCCCGCCTCCATGTAGCAATGCAGGCGCGGAAGATCGTCATCTCCGGTGAGGTGGCTGGACTTCAAATCCAGTTGGGGACGCCAGCGTTCCCGGGCAGGTTCGACTCCTGTGATCTTCCGCCAAAAGTTCGTCCGCAACTATCCGAGAAAGTCTAAAAAATCTCTATTTTCCTTCGCATTATTATTCACTGAACCGTAGCAGTCCGACGAGCTATCTTTGAATCTATATTAAATAATAGTCGATCCTTTTACATCTACTGTTATTTCATAATTTAACAAGAAAGACAGATTAGGAATTTATTCTTACCAAACGAAGATATTTATGGTTATTATCGGGTAAGGATATGGTGATGGAATTATATTATGGAAGAAAGTGGAATGACCGTCGTTATGTCACCGGTACAACTGGCGGCGGTGCTTTCAGATAAGAGCGTGACAGAAGAGGAAACGCTGAGTAACCGATTGCTGAGGGGGCTTGGCGTTTTACCTGGAGCAGTAGAAACGGATAATGAGTTACTTGCCCGATTCGAGCAGAATAAGCGACTCATAATGTCTTCAACATTTAAAAATTTAAACGTTGCAGAAAGCGTTATATCAAGAGCAATATATTATAATCGAGCAAATATAAAATCATTACTTGGCGGCGGAAACAGAGGGGGGCGCCTCACTATCGTTTACCCGGCAGGTCAGGAGATTGGATATGGGTTTTCACGAGGTAGTACACAGCGTATCAGCATGCGAAGTGTGAGGATTGTTATTGAGCTGAAAGAATATAATGGTAAGCCTTACTATATCCTTACTGCATTCCCGACCCCGTAGGTGAATTATGCAAAATTTCTATCATCTTGATCAGTTGATTCATGGTTACTTCAATCAGGATTATGACCTCATTAATGATGGTGAGGATACAATTGAGGGAATAATTGGGCTATTTAAAAAGACGGCACCTGGTTGGTTGTTAAAAGAGCTAGCCGAAGAGATTGATACTTTCATTGAGTGTTACGGAGACAAGCTGGATGATGAGTTCAAAAGCCGATATGGATTTGATTTTTCGCCTGAGCTGTGGGAGACGACCTCTTACGACTTCCTGATGACGGTGCGCAGACTTGCCCTTGCTTAGCAACCGCGACTCATTGTCGAAGTGCGATGAACCCGTAGTGAATTATCCCTTTGGCTCCAGGCCTTTTCGTCGTAAAGCCTCCCTCGCCAGTTCCTTCAACCAACTGGCGAGACTCACCCCTTCCTCAGCCGCCACAGCATCCAACTGCTCCTTCAATGCCGGATCAATACGCATCTTAAATTGCGGGGACTGCCCACCGCCTTTTGGTTTTTTTTCGCGCGATATGATTGACATGAGGCCACCTATCCATCTACTCTGAGCCATATAGGAGGCCACCTAAACCTCCTCTACTAGCAACGCTCCGATGTGCGGGAACACAACAGGAGCGTCTAACCTCACCAACTATCAAGGAGTTGATTATGGCTGATTCGCATTCTACCCCAGACACCGACCAATCCGGAACCGAGCGTTCGTTAATTGTGGGATACCGCCCGAATGTTTTCGACAAATCCACGCCCAATATAATTCTGTCCGGTAAATGGCTACGCACAGCAGGGTTTGAAACCGGACATCAGGTGACCGTAAAGGTGATGAAAGGATGCATCGTTCTGGTGGCGTATAACGAGCAGGAGCAGAGGTTGCAGGATGATTATAAACGGACGAAAGCAAAGCTTATTGAGATAGAGAACGCGCTTACAGCCATCCAAACTCCGCGTGCTGGAAAGCGCCTCGCAAAAACAAATACAAACCACCTGGCTTAGCGGCTGTTTCTGGCATACTACGAACTTACCGACATCAACCTTATAGGGTGGGGGCAGCATGACATATGAAGAATTAATCAATTCACCAGCCGATGAGTTCGTCATGTTTGCCAGCAAGGATGGAAAAGTTCGCATTGAATGCCGCTTCGAAAGCGATACTTTGTGGCTCTCACAGGCTACGATCTGTGAGTTATACGGCAAAGCCAAAGCAACGATCAGTGGACATATCAAGAATATTTTTGATGAGGGTGAGCTGGTCGAAAATTCAGTTGTTCGGTTTTACCGAACAACTGCCAACGATGGTAAAGTATATAACGTTCAATATTTTAGCCTGCCCGTCATTCTCGCCATCGGCTATCGCGTCCGCTCCACGCGAGGAACACAGTTCCGCCAGTGGGCCACCCAAACGCTGCAGGAATATCTGGTAAAAGGCTTCGTTATGGACGACGAGCGCCTGAAAAACCCGCCTGTGGGATCATCCGCCGTACCTGACTATTTCGATGAAATGCTGGAACGCATTCGCGATATACGGGCCAGCGAACGCCGGGTTTATCTCCGTGTGAGGGAGATTTTTGCATTAGCCGCTGACTATCAGCCGTCACTCAAAGAAACCACGTAATTCTTCCAGACCATCCAGAATAAACTGCATTTTGCCTGCACCGGCCTTACCGCCGCTGAGTTGATTCACCAGCGTGCGGACGCCACGCAACCGTATATGGGGCTGACCAGCTATAAAGGCGAAGAAGTCCGTAAAAGCGATGTCACCACAGCAAAAAATTATCTGTCTCAGGATGAAGTCAGCGAACTAAATCGTGTCGTTAATATGTGGCTCGACTTTGCTGAAGATCAGGCCAAACGCCGCAAGCAGGTATTTTTACGAGACTGGCAAACCAAACTCGATCAGTTCCTGCAATTTAACGACCGGGACGTTTTAGAAGGCGCAGGCAAAATCAGCAAAAAAGCGGCGGATGAAAAGGCGTGTTCAGAATACATTGAGTATGAAAAGAAGCAGCGCCTGCTGAAAGAAGCCGAGGGAGAGAAAGATATTGTCGGCTTATTAAAATGGGATAAGCAGGCTAAGCGCTAATCCCGATTCAACCGCATATGCAGCAACGGAAACGGATTCCCCTGCCCATCAACCTCTGAGCGGCCGACCTGCACAAACCCCATATGGCGATAAAACGCGACGCCCTGCGGGTTTTGCTCATTCACATCCACTTCGTTTACGCCAAACTCTGCGATGGCATAGTGCAGCAGTAATTTCCCCACGCCCTTTCCCCGGCTCGCATCATCAACAAACAGCATTTCAATGCGGTTTTCATCCACGCCTAAAAAGCCGTGGATAACACCTGCATCATCGCGGGCCATCACGACGGTGAGGTTTGGCAGATACGCGTTGAGCAATAGCGGGCGCAGAGCCGCGATATCGCTTTCCTGTAAAAAGTGATGGGTAGCGCGAACGGAGGATTCCCAGATTGCGACCAGGCGTTCGAAGTGTGAGGAATGTGCGGTTTCTATTTTCATGAGGGGATCATGTTTGGAAAACCGAACTAATGCAAGTCACGCTGTGCGTGCTGCTCCCCCTCATCCTCTCCCACAGGGCTGAGGGATCCCCAGTAATTTTTTTACCGAAAGCGGCGAATGTTGTTTCAGGAAAATGAATGACTTATAGCGACGTCCTGGTCCGGCTGTAAATCGCTGAGGCGTTTCCTGCAGGCCGGGGCGAGGCGCATGGATGCGCCGAGAGGGCGGCTTTACAGGGACGTTACATCCGCCCGTCCCCGATAAGCCGGAAGGAATAAGCCGAGGGCACCGCGAAGCGGCGATTTACCGCCGGGAGCCCGGGTCGCCAGGGCGGCGGCGATTGAGCCGCCCTGGCACGTTCACAAGTCATGCCGTTACAGAGTAGCAAGGAACATAAAGTGAACGGAATGACCTCTACAGCCATATGTTCCCCCCTCACCCCAACCCTCTCCCTCAAGGGAGAGGGGGTCCTCCGTGCAGGCATTATTTTGTGGGGAACCCTCACCCACAGGGAGAGAGAACCGATCGCGCTAAACCTTCACCTCCATCACCGCGTATACCCCATCCTTTGGTACCACCACGGTGACATTCTCCACCGGCACGCCCGCCGCGAGGTGGATATCCTGCAACTGTTGCAACGACCTGGGATGGATGTCCTCCCAGCCAATACCGCGCAGCACAAAGTCGATCTGCGGGCTGCTGGTCAGCATATTCGACACAATCACCGCCCCGCCGGGCTTCACCAGCCGCAGCGCGCGCTGCAGGAAAGTCACCGCATCGGTATCGTTGAAGTATTCAAATATGCCCAGCGCGTCGACCAGTTCGGCCTGATGCTCGCCCAGCTCCAGCAGTAAATCGTCGTTACGCACCAGCGTATGCAGCAGGTTGCGCCTGAGCAGCGTCAGCTGTTCGCCCACAACCAGCCCCTCCTGCGCGGCCATGGTCTCGGCCCAGCTCAGCGCGACGGGGTCTTTATCTACCAGCGTCAGGTACACCTGTTGACCGTCGAGCTTTGCGTTGCGCAGCGCCTCCAGCACGGGAATGGCCGCCCCGCTGGCCAGGCTCACCCAGTTGTTCTCGCTCTCGTTATGGATGTACTTCTCTACCAGCGCAGCCAGCACTTTTGCGCGGGAGCGAACGCCGATGGCGTCGTTAGCGTGAATAAACCACTGGCGGCTGTCGCTGTCCATTTTCGTGCCTTCGGGGAGGCGCTCCTCCAGCGGATTTTGCACCACAAACAGCGCCAGCGCAGTGGGAACCAGCCGGGCACGCCACGCGAGAAGCGCAGGCCGGTTGCGAAAAGCCTGTTCGGAGTAACGGTTCTGCGGGACAAGCACCGCATGCCCGCCCTCTTCGTATTCAATCAGCGGAGGGCGAAGCGCCGGGTCGGCTTTCAGCGCCTGGTTAAGCGCGTTGATCTCCCGGGCAGTCTCGTCTTTCATCGGCCACTGGTCGCTGACATCAGGAAATGAGGCGCTGAAAATGGTCATATTTCCCGGTGCGCTGCCGCGAAAAGGCTGCCAGTTCATGTCATCGTCCCCCCGTTGGGCTTTTAACGGAAGTGTATCCAGGCAAACCAGTAATACCCTACGAAGAAAGCACGAAATCGGGGCATTAGCTCTGCGACGTGCGCCACACCCCAGGCGTACAGCCGTACTCAAGCTGGAAATGACGGATAAAATGGGCGCAGTCGCTAAAGCCCATCCGCCGCGCAATGTCCGTGACGCTTTGCTGCGAGTTCTTCAACAGCCAGCAGGCATAGCGCAGTCTGGCGCTGCGGATAAATTCACGTGCCGTTTTACCAAACTCAGCATGAAACAGGCGATTAAGCTGACGCTCGCTCAGCTTGACGTCCTGGGCCAGCCCGGCGGCGCTAAGCGGGCGTGTCAGGTACTGTTCGATGATCATGACCGCTCTGCGCAGCCGCGAGTCCGGGATCAGCGCAATATTGGCAGGCCGCGGGGTAGTAACAGCGTGCGGTGAGAGCGATAAACGCCGTGACGTGGTGGCGGCAATATCGTCGCCCGCATGGGCGCGAATCAGCGCCGTGGTTAGCGTCAGCGTCGAGATCCCGCCCGGGCAGGTCAGCACATCGCCTTCATCGATAAAATCCAGCCCCTGCTCGGCATAAACCTGCGGAAACCGTTGCGTGAAGACGTCATGATGATAAGGATGGATCGAGGCGCGCCGTTCATTGAGGATCCCCTCTTCCGCCAGGATAAAGCTCCCGGTGCCAATACCGATCAGCGGAATGGCGTTGTGATGCGCCTCTGCAAGAAATGCCCGGTCGTCCGGGAGCCCCTTATCCAGATCCTCCAGGCTTCCGCCAATCACGGCAATATAGTCGTATTCCCCCGGAGTAAGATGCGCGGCTTCAGGCTGCACGCTAATACCGGCGTTGCTGGTGATGGGCAATTCCGCCCGGGTGCTTATCAGACTGAGTTTGAACGCGATTTTCTGTCTGGTTTTTTGTACACAGGACGCCGTACGTAACGCCTCCATTAACCCCGATAGGGCTAATAACGAAAAATGGGGCCACAGAAATAAACCGATATGCAGGGGTTTATTTCGTGCAGAACCACGCCTGCATGAGTCATCAGTTAAAGTTTTCATTACCTTGCCAAAAAATATTAATTACATTATCGCAACATATTGTGTTGCTCTTATATTACTCTAAGATATTTCTTAGCGGTTCAATAAAGTATAAATGATGACCACAAAACAGCAACGCTTTTCCCGTTCAGCCCTCCGTTTTTGAGGGGTGGCACACATAGGTCGGTAACGTCCCCAGAATGAATAAATAATTATCATTCTGCTGTTTCTTAATTCGCATATAAATACTCTCGTTGGGGTAGATGAAAAATAACGGTTCGTACTTCTCCAGCCAGCTGTCGCTCACGTCATCATCGGGGAATTTGATATTGCGGACAGATCGCATGTAATAGACATTATCTTTGCGCTCTACCTGAAAGAATATTTTACGATTAAAGGTTTTACCCGGATCGCTCTTCACCCGACCGTTCATGCTGAGCGTGCCGTTGTTACCGTCCACCGTATAATTTAGCCACAGGGTCAGTGTCTCTTCAGGATGGTGCTGAATAAAGTTCACCTGACAGGCAAAAGGGTGAATGTAATAACGCTGCCACAGATAATAACCAGCGGCTAACGCCCCCACCAGCAGGCACAAACAGAGCGTTAACAGCGTTTGACGGTAACGAGCCATATTAATGATCCTGAATAAAGTAATCTGACATACAACGGTTTGGTTCCGTCATTGCCCGGTCGCAGCGGATCACCGAAGCACGCGGCAACAGGCTATATCCACTGATATAGATCCAGGGATAGCTGCTGCATTCATCTTTAAATGGCGCAGCATAGGCCAGCGCTTTTTCCCTGTCCTGCGGCGTCTCGATATCGCGGGCAAAATAGAGCCGACACTCTCCCATCATTGTCGTGAAGCGGTAACCGTCCACAAAATAGCTGTCATGTGGCCGACTATAGCTGATGACGCTCACGCTAACGATTAACAGCAGCGCCAGCAGTGCGCCCACCAGCCAGAAGCGACGTTTCGCAACCGGAGCAACGGGAGTGACAGAAGCCACGGGCTGCGGTACGCCAGCCTCTTCCTGAACGGTCTGGACCGGCGCTTCTGGCTCTGCCAAGGGCAACTGCGCCTCTTTAATCGTAATTTGCGTATCGCTTGCCAGCGTCAGGCCAATCCGGGGGATCGTGACGATTGGATCGGTTTCAAACCCGGCTTTTTTCAGCCCCTTACGCAGAATAGAGATATTCTGGTAATAGGTATTCGGCGACACCATCATTCCCCGACGCTGCCAGACAATGTCCATACACTCCTGTTGAGTGACAATACTCCCGGCTCTTTCAATCAATAACAGCAAACAACGTCCGGCAGGCGAGTTTAATACCACCACCTGTTCAGGATTATTGAGGTCGCGTAATGTGCTGGCCGCAGGATGAAACTCGACGATGCCATTAATGATATAATACTTATGCATAAGACTCGTTAAATACCTCCTGTAAACGCCGGTTTAAGGATTAATGTGACCGATAAACCCGCGTCTGTATATCCTGGCGCCTGGCGAAAAATCTTATTTTTATTTTTTCTTAACCGCTTATCTGAAGTTCTCTTAACCGCCTTTTTGGCCATATGAGATCTGGCAAAGCACCTGAAAATGCCTCATGCTACCTTTCCCCACGCGGACTTGACACTGACAAAACTCGACAAAACGGCGAATTGAACGCTTCGGCCATCCGTGTCTGAATTATTCAGAGACCTTTATTCACTTTTTCCGAGGAAACCAGACAAGACGCGGCCTGTCGGCAATTTAAGTCATCTCAAACTCGTCTAAAAGCCCCGTCATAATTAACAGTTTCACCCTGAAATTGTTAGCAGAAGTAAGTAACACGGCGGAATACCTGACATCACCAGACAATTTCCTTACAAAACATTTAGTAAAGCCAACTTTTCATTAAAAAGTGTCGGTATGATTAATTACAGGCAAATATGAGGCAGCCGGTACGGCAGGGAGATAATGAAGAAATCCGTTTAGATCAACTTAATACAAATTAAGATTAATTCAGATTACCTGTTTCGCACTATCCGTATAGTGACTCCATACCGTGCAATGCTTAATTGCTTCGAAAATACAGGCATCGTTCTGCCAGACGGACGAGCCTCATTACAATTATAAATCGAGGGAATAACATGGCGAATAAAACCGGAAATAAACGTCATTTAACAACCGCACTGTTGGGAGGCGATCACTTTTCACGTCAGGGGATCGCCGCGGTATTAAAAAACATGGTTCCTGAAATGCAGGTAATAGCATCAAGCGATGATTATTCATTAATGGAAACCGTGTTTTTAACCACCCCCGTTGATGTCATTTTTTTATCCGGCACGGAAAAATATCACGCGGGATTTGATTGCCTGAAATATATAAAAAACATCAAATCCCGCCAGCCTGACGTCCTTATTTGTATGTATTCCGCGC
This sequence comes from Enterobacter cloacae subsp. cloacae ATCC 13047, assembly GCF_000025565.1. Classification (NCBI taxonomy): domain Bacteria; kingdom Pseudomonadati; phylum Pseudomonadota; class Gammaproteobacteria; order Enterobacterales; family Enterobacteriaceae; genus Enterobacter; species Enterobacter cloacae. The sequence continues at coordinate 93,506 of NC_014121.1, read as the reverse complement.
CAGCCAATTCCTGGCTGTGGATACGCGGCGATATAGATGCCTATATCTCGCTGCAGGAGCCACTTTATCACTGGCGAGCCAGCTTATTAAAAATGGTCGATAGCCGATATCGCCCAAAAAAGAAACCCACGGCGTTATCGCTAACGCCGGGCGAATGGCGAGTATTGAAGGATCTGCGAAAAGGTCTGGATATGCGTTATATCGCCGAAACAGAGCAGCTTTCTTACCGCCGCGTCAGCGCGTTAAAAAGCTCAGCGATAAGAAAACTTGGGCTCAGAAATAAGACAGATTTGCTGGTCTTTTTAACCAGTTAGATCTGTCGACCAAGAGCACAACCCGACATAACGACAACATGGAATCAGGACAATGAAAGCTCAATTTAAAACGAAAACACTGCTTGCCGTCGCCGTTGCGGCAGTACTGCCAGCAGGGTCGGCGTTCGCTGCAACCACCAGCGGCGGTACGGTGAACTTCAGCGGCAAGGTGGTGACCTCAGCCTGCGCCATCAGTGCTGGCAGCGCCAACATTGATGTCGACATGGGCGAAGTGCGTACCGCCACGCTGGCCGCGGCAGGCAGTGAAGCCAGCACCGCGAAAGCCTTCTCCATCACCCTGGAAGATTGCGAAATCGCCGATACCTCCGCCTCAACGGAAGACAATCCGATTGCCGCCACCACCGTGGCCGTGACCTTCACCGGTACGCCGGATGCGGCCGATGCCAACAGCCTGGCCGTTGGCGCAAACGGCGGCGCTAACTCGGCGCAGCACGTTGCGATTCGCCTGTACGACGAGCAGGGCAAAGTGGTGAAGCTGGGTGAACCTGCCGCCGCCATTCCTCTGCGTGCGGGGGCCAACACCCTGAACTTCAGCGCGAAATATTACTCACCGCAGGGCAACGCCACGGCGGGTGATGCCAGCGCGGTTGCAACCTACACCGTTACCTACTCGTAATTTTCAGGCCCGGTTCGCTGGCCGGGCCTGACTCAGCTTTAAGGAGACGCACCATGCGCGCAAAAGCAGGGATCTGTCTGGCTATTTCATTATGTTCATCCGCCGCATATGCAGGCGGCGTAGGGCTGGGCGCCACGCGAATGGTTTACTCCAGCACTACCAACCAGTCCATGCTGCAGGTCAGGAACACGCATCCCGACGCCACGTTCCTGATCCAGTCATGGATGGAAAACGAAGAAGGGCAAAAAACCAACGACTTCGTTATTACGCCGCCACTGTTCGTCATGAAACCGGCCAGCGAAAGCGCGGTGAAAATCATGTTTAACGGTAAAGCCCTGCCAGAGGATCGCGAAACGCTCTACTGGATGACGGTGAAAGCCATTCCACAGCAGACCAAAAGCGGTTCCGGCAATTCGCTGCAGTTTGCTTCGGCAAACCGCATCAAGGTGTTTTATCGCCCGGAGAGCCTTGGGCAGGGCGCAGGGGACGCCTGGAAAAGCCTGACCGGAGCCTATCGCGGCGGAAAGGTCACGCTTAGCAACCCAACGCCGTACTACCTCACCACCATCAACCTGAAAATCGATGGCATGCCGGTACAGCCGGTAATGGTGCCGCCGAAATCCAGCGTAACGCTGGGCGAAACCTTCAGCCACGCCAGCAGCGTGAGCTACCAGACCATTAACGATTATGGCGCATGGACGCCCGCGACACGCGCGGCATTGTCCCAATAATCCCGACTGTGAGGCGTGACCACGTGAAAAGAAAAATCCTGTGTGCCACGGTGATCTCCCTGGTAATTCGGCAGGCCATGGCGGCTGAAAGCGCGTTGCAATTTAACCCTGCGTTTCTCAACGGTGAAAGCGCCAACAGCGCCGATCTCGCCTGGATCAACGCCGGGAGCGCATTGCCGCCGGGCGATCACAACCTCAACGTGTATATCAATAACAACTATGCGTTCACCGGCAATATCACGTTCCGCACCGCTGAAAATACAGGGGAAGCCCTGCCATGCCTCACGCCTGAACAGATCGCGGCGCTGGGCATCGACAGCCAGCAGGCGAAAGGCGGCGCACTGCCGCTCGCGCAGCGCTGCATTTTTCTGACGGAGGCGTTTGCCGATACCCGGTTTGATTTTGACCAGCAGACGCTCTCCCTCAGCTTCACCGTACCGCAGAGCGCGATGCGCAATTTGCCGCGCGGGTATGTCAGCCCAGAAAGCTGGGAAGCGGGCATTCCTGCCGCGTGGCTGAACTATGTAGTAAACGGCTCGAACAATGACTATCAGGGCGAGACGCGCACGCGCGACCAGCAGCTGTTTGCAAGCCTGAACAGCGGCATCAATCTCGGCGCGTGGCGGCTGCGTGATTTCACCACGTGGACCAAAGATACTAACGAACTCACCCACGTGCAGACCTGGCTGCAGCGGGATATTCCCGCCCTGAACGCGCAGGTTTACGCCGGGGAAACGTATACCTCCGCCCAGGTGTTCGACGCCGTGGGCCTGCGCGGCATTGCCCTGAAAACCGATGACAATATGCTGCCTGCCAGCCTGAGCGGCTATGCGCCGGAAGTGCACGGCATCGCCCGCAGCAACGCCACGGTGACGGTTCGCCAGAACGGCAACATCATTTATCAAACCTCAGTGCCGCCGGGGGCGTTTGTGCTGAAAGATCTCTACCCGACCTCTTCCGGGGGCGATCTCGCGGTCACAATCCAGGAGAACGACGGCAGCCAGACGCAGTACACGCTTCCGTATGCCAGCGTGCCAAACCTGGTGCGTAACGGACAGCTGAAATATGCCCTGGGAGCAGGAAAATATCGTCCGATGGGCCATCAGGATGCGCCCTCTTTCGCGCAGGGCGAGCTGTTCTACGGCTGGCGTTATGGCCTGACGTTTTACGGTGGGGCGCAGTTTGCCGATCGCTATAACGGTCTGGCCTTCGGGATTGGGCAGAACCTGGGGCGCTTTGGCGCGTATTCCATCGACCTGACCCACGCCCGCAGCCAGCTGGCGGACGATCAGCACTACACCGGCGATTCCGTGCGCCTGCGTTACAGCAAGCTGCTGAATGATATCGGCACGCGGGTTAATTTTTTCTCGCTGCGCTACTCAACGAAAAGGTTTTATACCCTGAGCGATACCACGTACAAGGGCATGGCGGGCGGATCCCCAAAGCAGATTGTGGAAGACGATGGCACCGTCACCACCCACTACGACACGGTATATAACCTGCGCATGTCGCGTAAGGCCAAAAACCAGCTGCTGCTGTCACAGCCGATGGGGCAATACGGTTCGCTGTCGCTGTCGTGGGATCAGCAAACCTACTGGAACACGTCGAAAACCACGCAAAGTTTGCAGTTCGCGTGGAATGCCACGTTTCGTCACGTGTCGCTTGGCGTCAGCGTTCAGCGCAGCTCTAGCCTGTATGACGACAAAAAAGATAACGTGCTGGCGATGTCACTTTCGGTGCCGCTGGGCAACCCGGCGCTGTCGACCCGCGCCCGCTTTACCACCACCCATGCGGATTCTACCGGCACTACGGCCAGTACCGGCGTGAGCGGTTATCTGCCGGGCCAGGAGAACCTGTTTTACAGCGTCAACCAGCGCTATAGCGCGCAGCAGCACTACGGCGGCGACGCCACGTTGCAATACGAAGGCGCAAAAGGAGACTACAACCTGGGCTACAGCTACACCCGCGATTCCCGCAACCTCAGCTACGGGATGAGCGGCGGGGCGGTGCTGCATGAAGATGGTCTGACGCTGAGCCAGCCGCTCGGCAACACCAACATTCTGGTGAAAGCCCCGGGCGCCAGCGACGTTGCCGTGCTTAACCACAAGGGTATCAAAACCGACAGCCGGGGCTACGCGGTGATCCCCTACGCCACGCCGTACCGCGTGAACCAGGTCGCGCTGGATGTCACAACCGCAGGTAATGACGTGGAGCTGGAGAATGCCATCGTCAACAAAACGCCGACCGACGGCGCGCTGGTTCGCGCCACCCTTGTCACACGCCAGGGGAAAAAAGCGATGTTTGTCGTGCGCCGCGGCAACGACGTGCTGCCCTTCGGCACGCTGATCTCACTGAACGATGACAAAACCAGCGGCATCGTCGGCGACGGCGGCAGCCTGTATTTGTCGGGGTTAACCGAGCAGGGCACGTTGAGTGCCGTATGGGGGCGCAACAGCGACCAGCGCTGCACCATCAACTACGCGTTGAACAAGCAGAGCTATAACGCCCGTACCGGGCTCTATTCACAGGAGGTGGTATGTCAGTAACGCTTCGGACGTTCAGCATCGCTTTGCTGATCTTCACGTTCCCGGTTCGCAGCTATGACGTGCTGGTTTCCGTCACCGGGAATTTGATCGGCAACACCTGCGTTGTCGCGGCGGACTCTAAAGAGCAGGACGTTCCGCTGGGTACCATCGGGATTAAACAATTCCCCCGTGCAGGCGCGGTCAGCAATATCAAAACGCCCTTCACGATCAGGCTTGAAGCGTGCGGGCCAACCTTTGCCGGGGTCAAAATCCGCTTCAGCGGCACGCCGGATAACGACAACCCGCAGCTGGTGAAAATTGCCGACGGCGGCGCCACCGGCGTGGCGGTGCAGATCCTCGATAAAGACGGCGGGCTAATCCCCCTCGACACGCAAACCACCGCCCGGGGCACGCCGGGCGATGACAGCGTAGAGATGACCTTCTACGCTCGGCTGGCCGCCACGGGCGCGCCGGTGAATGCCGGAGACGTCTCCGCTTTTGCCACCTGGACCACGGAGTATCAATGATGCGTTTATTCTTGTTTATTAGCGGATTACTGCTCTGCGCCAGCGCACAGGCGATGGAATGGAAATCAGATATCACCCTCTCCCCGCAGCCGATGACCTACAGCGGCCCGGCAGATTCAGTTATGCCGGGAAGCATTATCGGCTCCACCTGGAGCGCCTCCGTCAGCGTACAACAGGTGTTCTGGTGTGGGTTTGTTTTTCACTGCACTAAAAGCACGCTGGAGCCGAGCAGCAGCGCGATCTCAAGCGGGATGACGGTCACCGTCGACGGGGTGAACTACACCATTTTTGAAACCGGCGTTCCAGGCGTGGGTTATATCATCGGGCTGAAGGATTTTAATGGGACCAAATACATTCCCCTGCAAACCGGTGTGACGCAGAGCTATCCGGCAGAAGGCACCAGTACAAGCACCCAGGATCTGGGGTGGTCGGCAAAGGTCACCTTCATAAAAACCGGTGTCGCCCTGAAATCCGGCGTGTATCAAATTCCGACTATCAACGCCGCGGTGTTAACCGCCTATAACAACGAGGTCAAAACGGCAAAGGTCATCATTAACCCCACCACCATCACCGTGACGGCGAGCGGCTGTACGGTGGGCACCAAAAGCGCGAACGTCGATCTGGGTACGATCGATATCCGCACGTTGACTACTGTGGGCAGTACCTCGCCTTCGGGTGCGTTTAACGTCAGCCTGACCTGTGACGCGAACGTCGCGGTGAGCGCGGTGATGACCGATCAGACCACGCCGTCAAACACCTCGTCGGTGGTGACGCTGACCGGCGACTCCACCGCGTCCGGCGTAGGGGTGCAGTTTTTCTATAACGGCACCGGCCCGCTGATGATGGGGCCGGACAGCTCGGCGGCGGGCACAACCAATCAGTTCTTTATCCAGAGCACCACTGCGGCACAAACCCTGTCGCTGCCGTTCCAGGCGCAATACATCCGAACCGGCGAACTTGTCCCCGGCTCGGCGAACGCGCTGGCAAGCATTACGTTCTCGTACCAGTAGGGGTTAATGTTTTACCCACACCAGCTGATCGACCCGGAAGCCCAGACTGCGCGCGGTGTTCAGGTAATCCTGCTTCACCGCGTCCGGCACGGTTGGCGTGCGCGACAAAATCCACAGGTAGTCGCGGTTCGGGCCGCTGACCAGCGCGTACTGGTACTTATCGTCCAGCTTGATGACGTTATAGCCGCCGTAGAACGGGCCGAAGAACGAAACCTTCAGCGCGGCGGTGGTTGACGCGCCGGTAAAGTACGCTTTGCCTTCACTCTCGTTCCATTTGTTCTTCACCGGGTCGTAACCCCGGTTAAGCACGCTGATTCCGCCATCGCTCCGTTGGCCGTAGGTGGCCGTCACCTGCTCCAGCCCGCGTTCAAAGCGGTTCTCCAGGCGGGCGACTTCATACCACTTGCCGAGATAGCGGCTGGCATCAAAACCGGAAATAGGCTGCACGCCTTTCGGCGGCGTGGGGGATTTACAGGCTACAAGGGTCAGCGCAATGGCAACCCCGGTGACAACAGGCCATAGCTTCATGAGAATTCCTTTCATTTGCACGGTTGGATGTTAAGTGTAGTGCACCCTTTCGGCGCTTCATCCCGTTCTGAAAAATTCGTAGTATATTGAGAGTATTCCTCCACTCTGGACATGGACATGGCTTACTCCATCGGCGAATTCGCCAGACTTAGCGGCATCACCGCCACCACGCTGCGGGCGTGGCAGCGTCGTTATGGTTTACTCAAGCCACAGCGCACGGAGGGCGGCCACCGCCAGTACAGCGATGAAGACGTTCAGCAGGCGCTGAAAATCCTCGACTGGGTGAAAAAAGGCGTGCCCATTGGCCAGGTAAAACCCCTGCTTGAGCGCCCTGTACCCCGCCGGACCAACAACTGGCAAACGCTACAGCAGAACATGCTGGAACGCCTGCAGGGGGGCAAAATCGAGTCCCTGCGCCAGATGATTTACGACGCGGGCCGCGAATACCCCAGACCTGAACTGGTGACCAACGTGCTGCGTCCGCTGCGCAGCCAGGTGTCCGCCAACGTCGCCGCCGCCATGACTCTGCGCGCGATCCTCGACGGCATCCTCATCGCCTACACCTCGTTTTGCCTTGAAGGCGATAAAAAAGCGCCGGGCGATAACATTCTGCTCAGCGGCTGGTACCTGAACGACCCGTGTGAAATCTGGCTCGAAGCTTTGTCGCGGACCGGCCAGGGTCACCGCATCGACGTATTACCCACGCCCCCTGCCACGCTGGCACCGGAGATATTTCCCGATCGCAAATGGTTGCTGGTCACCAGCGGTAAAATGACCGCCGCGCGGAAAAAACAGGTGGCGCAGTGGCAGCAGCAGCTTTCCCTTGAGGTCATTATCCTCTAATGATTTTCTCCTGCGGGAATCTTCACGAAAAGTTGAATATTTTTCCGCGCCGCAGATGCTAACGTTTTCCTGTGACTGACAACTTCACAGGAAAACAACATGAAAAAAACTGCCCCTCTGCTGATCCTGGCCTCCATGGCTTTTGCCCCTGCCGCCTTCAGTGCCCCTGCCGGCACGCTGAGCGTACACGTTCTCGACCAACAAACCGGCATGCCGCCATCGGATGTCACCGTTACCCTGGAAAAGCAGCAGCAGGACAAATGGATCCCGGTTGCCAGCGGCAAAACCGACCATGACGGACGTATTAAATCGCTCTATCCCCAGGAACAGGACATGCAGCCTGGCGTGTATAAAGTGACCTTCAAAACCGCAGACTATTTCCACGCTAAAAAGCTGGAGACATTCTTCCCGGAAGTACCGGTGCTGTTTACCGTCACCCGGACCAACGAGAAACTGCACATTCCACTTCTGCTGAGTCAGTACGGTTATTCAACCTACAAGGGCAGTTAAAAACTATTGATTTTAAAAGGCAATAAAAAATACCTCCGCCAATACTTGGACAAATAAGCAAGATTGTGTAAGTTTTAAGTATTGGCTCTGGAGGAACATACCATGACAACGAAACCTGTGCTGGGTATTAGCGGCTGCTTGACCGGGTCCGCCGTTCGCTTTGACGGCGGGCATAAGCGTATGGATTTCGTCATGGATGAGCTGGCCCAGTGGGTGAATTTCCGACCCGTTTGCCCCGAAATGGCCATCGGCTTGCCCACACCACGCCCTGCGCTGCGTTTGATCATGACGACCGGCGGTGACACGCAGATGCGTTTTAGCCATCCGCCGCATGATGATGTCACGCAGAAAATGGCCGACTTTACGGCCAGTTATCTGCCAAAGATCGGCGATCTCGCCGGGTTTATCGTCTGTGCAAAATCCCCCAGCTGTGGCATGGAACGCGTGCGCGTGTACGATGAAAACGGCAACCGGGGCCGCAAGGAGGGCGTCGGGCTGTTCACCGCCGCGCTCCTTGAAACCTGGCCGTGGCTGCCCGTAGAAGAGGATGGCCGTCTGCACGACCCGGTGCTGCGGGAAAACTTCGTCGAGCGCGTTTTTGCGCTGCACGAATTGAACACGCTGCGTAAAAACGGCCTGACGCGCCGCGCGCTGCTGGATTTTCACAGCCGCTACAAACTGCAGCTGCTGGCACACCATCAGGCGGGTTACCGTGAGATTGGCCCATTTGTCGCCTCGCTGCATGAATGGGACGATCTGGACGCGTTCTTCGAGGCGTACCGCGAAAAACTGATGACCATCCTGAAAAAGCCCGCCTCGCGGAAAAATCACACCAACGTGCTGATGCATATTCAGGGCTATTTTCGCAATCAGCTTAACAGCCGCCAGCGGGGTGAGCTTCGTGACGTGATCCTGCATTACCGCGAAGGGCTTCTGCCCATTCTTGCGCCGATCACGCTGCTAAAACATTACCTTGCCGAATACCCGGATCAGTATCTGATGACGCAAAACTACTTTGATCCCTATCCTGATGATTTGGGTCTGCGTCTGGCCGTTAAATAATCAATAAGGCGAAGGCCCCCATTGACCCTCAGGGGCCCGAAGCAGTAGCCCGTTTAGACGACATCCTCACTGTCGTCTCTTTTTTGCATTTCGCCTGAAAGGCTGTAAATATATACAGGTTATAACGCAAAAAAGGGATCGGCCTGTGATTAACACCCTGCACATTCAAAACTACCGCTCAATTCGCGATATGTCGCTGGAGCTGGAACAACTCAACATTGTCTTCGGCCCGAATGGCACCGGAAAATCAAATATTTACAAGGCGATCCACCTGATGCACAGCGCCGCGCAGGGGCAGTTTTCTCAGGCTCTGGCGAATGAAGGCGGGATTTTGAAAGTGTTCTGGGCGGGTAAAACCCGCAGCGACCAGCTGCGACGGATGAACCTGGCGGTAGAAACCGAAACTTACGAATACGAGCTGCAGGTAGGCTTTGTTGAGAAGCTGCCCTATCCCTCGCAGTTTCAGCTCGATCCGGTGATCAAGGAAGAGTCGCTCTGGCTGAGCGGGCAGCACCGCCGCCCGTCGGCACAGCTGATGAAGCGCAGAAATCAGGCGGTTTTCCTGAATAACGTCCATCACGAGAAAGTGACCCACAGCGGCACGCTGTACGAGAACGAATCGGTGTTCGGCCAGCTCGGCGAACCGCACCTTTACCCGGAAGTGTCGCAGATGCGCGAGTCCCTGCGTAACTGGCGATTTTATCATGAGTTTTCCGTTGCAAGCGGCTCCATGATGCGTGCCCCGCAGGTGGGTTTCCGCTCTCCGGTGCTGGCGAGCGACGGCGCCAACCTCGCGGCGGCGTTTCAGACCATTGTCGAGATTGGCGATGAACTGCTGCTGATGCGCATTCTTGACCAGGCTTTCCCCGGCTGCGTGTTTTACAGCGACAACACCGGCGGACGTTTTCGCATGATGATGCAGCGCGAGGGCTTAAGCCGCCCGCTGGAACCGGCGGAGTTCTCTGACGGCACGCTGCGCTTTTTATGCCTGGCGGTGGCATTGTTAAGCCCGCGCCCACCGGCGTTTATCGCCCTCAACGAACCGGAAAACAGCCTGCATCCGCAGATGCTGCCCGCGCTGGCAAGCCTGATTGCCGAGGCCAGCCGCTACTCGCAGATCTGGCTCACCAGCCACTCGCCGGAGCTGGCGACATTGATTGAGAAGCACCGATCGTTTTCGCTGTATCAGCTGTCAATGACGGAGGGAGAGACGAAGATGGAGAAGCTGGGGTAAGAAGGGGCTTTCATTTTCTTTAACGCAAATAACCACAATATAAGACTGGTCTTTTGGAAAAGAGTACAATGCCATCAGTATTTTAACGCGCATTTCTTATTCTGAGAGACACAACATGAAACACATTCTGACCGCATCCTTATTCGCCTTATCTGCCTCTGTCTTTGCGGGGTCTGCCCCACACTGGACGTATGAAGGCAAGAGTGGTCCGGAAAACTGGGGCGAGCTCAGCGACGAGTTTGCCACCTGCAAGACCGGGAAATTCCAGTCACCCATCGATATCCGTAACGCCTATAACGCCACGCTGCCGCCGCTGGAGATGAATTTCCATACCGCCGCCGAAAAGCTGGTGAACAACGGCCATACCCTGCAGGTGACCGCCAGCGACGAAGATGAATTCCGTCTGGACGATCAGATCTTTACCCTGCGCCAGTACCATTTCCACACCCCGAGCGAAAACCGGATCAACGGCAAATCCTTCCCGCTGGAAGCGCACTTTGTTCATGCCAGCAAAGAGGGCGACGTCGCGGTGCTTGCCGTTATGTTTGAGGTCGGCCCGGAAAACAGCGCACTCAACCCGCTGCTGGCGCGCCTTCCGAAGGAAAAGGACCACGAAATCTCGATTGATAAACACCTCGATCTGCGTCCGCTGTTCCCGGCTGACCTGCACTATTATCGCTTCAGCGGCTCGCTGACCACCCCACCGTGCACCGAAGGGCTGCGCTGGCTGGTGATGAAAAACACCGTCACCCTGTCAGAAAAGCAGCTGGAGATGTTTAAGCAAGCGCTTGAGCACAGCAATAACCGTCCGCTTCAGCCGCTGAACGGCCGCGTGATTGTTCAGTAAGGTGTGGTGAGTTAAAAGCATCCGCAGGCCGGGTCTCCCGGCCTAAAAGACGGTGTTACTTCATGTCGCATCATGCCTGGCTACAGACGGCTGAATACGAAACGTCTTGCGCCACTCCGTCGGGCTGACGCCAAAACGCGCCTTAAACTGTTGTCGCCAGGTCACCGCAGAGTTAAACCCCACCAGCTCGGCCACGCGTTCAACCGGCATATTGCCGGCTTCCAGTAAGATCTGGCTGCGCCGCAGGCGCTCGGCGGTGAGCCAGTCGGCCACGGTCATGCCGGTGGCGTTGACAAAATGGCGGGTCAGCGTGCGGCGGCTCATCGAGACCACCTTCGCCAGCGAGTCGAGATTATGCGGCTCGGTAATGTGTTGCTGCAGGTAGTCGATCAGGCAGTTAATCCGTGCGTCGCGGGTGTCCTTCGGCACCGGCTGGGCAATGAACTGCGCCTGACCGCCTTCGCGGTGCGGCGGCACAATCATCCGACGGGCGATCTGGTTGGCAACCACGCTACCAAAGCGCTGACGGATGATATACAGGCAGCAGTCCAGCGCGGCGGCGGTCCCGGCGGAGGTAATAATATTGTCGTCATCCACATAGAGGGCGTTGATATCAAGCTGGACGCGCGGAAAAAGCGACTGGAAGTGATGTTCAAACTCCCAGTGGGTGGCCGCGCGCTTGCCGTCGAGAATGCCCGCATACGCCAGCACAAACGACCCCAGACACAGCCCGACGATTTCCGCACCGTTATCTCTTGCCTGCACCAGGCTGTCGAGCAGCACCTGAGGCGGGCGATCCAGTACGTGCTGCCAGTAGGGCACCACCACAATATCCGCCTGCGCGATGGCTGAAAAATCCTGCGTCGCGTTAAGGGCAAAACCCTCTTTTGAGGTGAGAACGCCGGGTTTTTCGGCGCAGATCGTCACGTTAAAGCGCTTTTCGCCGGAAACCGCGTCGCCAAACAGAATACAGGGAACGGAGTAGTGGAACGGGCTAAACCCGTCCACCGCGACAATCGCGACGTTGATAAGTGGCATCTGTCTCTCCTTCCCTTTTTGGTGCTCAGAATATAACGGTTTCGCCGTCCTGGGGAATGCTCACCGCATCACCGATCTGGTTCGCTTCCACGTATTCCCGCAGCGCGCGGCGGCTCAGCAGGCAGTGGTTAATGGCTTCCATATGGACCGCCACAATTTTTGCCTGCGGCAGCAGGAAGTGAACGTTGAGCAGATCCTGTTCCCCCATAATGATGGGCCCGAAACCGATCACATGCGCGTATCCGGCATTAAGCACCACCACATCCGGCTGGTGTTTTTGCAGATCGGCCGCCACCGCATCACGCCAGACGGTATCGCCCGCGATGTAGAGCGTTTTCTCGTCCGGGTGGCGCAGAACCACACCGCAGGCTTCGCCCAGACGCTCTGCCAGCTCCGGCACCGCGTACGCGCGATCGGTACCATGCTGGCCGCCGTGGGTTTTCGCGATGCGGATATCACCAAAGGTGGTCTCGTCGGTCATGACTGTCAGGTTATGAAAACCCTGGCTTCGCAGCAGCGCGGCATCACGATCGTTTTGCACATAGATCGGTTTGTCTTTGGCGATCAGTTCCACCGCTGCGCGATCCCAGTGATCGTCATGGGTGTGGGTGACGATCACCGCATCGGCGTCCAGCAGCGTGCTGACGTCAACGGGCAGTTCAACCATTGGGTTACGGATCTCGGCCCGCGCCGTGCCGGGGAAACCGGGATAAGCGTCTTTTGCGGCCAGCATCGGGTCGATCAAAAAGCGTTTACCGGCATACGTGATCAGTTGGGTAGCATTGCGAATATGAGTGATGTTCATGGGCTATTCTCCTGTGTGTGTGATAAGGAGAATAGCCCGCGACCCGGCGTTAGCCTGTGGGCTAATGGGCGATGAACGATGAAATCGGGTCAATCGATAAACCGTTTACGCACCCGCTCCAGCGGCGCAATCAGCAGATTGATAAGCGGTTTGCGATCGATAACGATATCGGCGTTAACCGTCATCCCGCCCATCAGCAGACGCTTTTTGTTGTCCGGATCGGTAAACCAGGAAGGCACCCGCACCTTGGCAAGATAGTAGTTCTGCCCCTCCTGGAGCGGGATAAGCGCCGAATGCGCATCAATATTCACCTCGTAGAAATCAGACAGGGTGGCCTCCACCGAGCCATATTTATCCACCGGCCAGGAGTCAAAGCGCAGCTTCACCTTATCCCCTTTCGCCACCCGGCCCACGCCCGTGGCTGGCACATAGAGGTACCCCTCCATCGACGCGGCGGTGTTTTTACGGATCACCACCACCACCTCGCTGTTTTGCGTAATGGCCCGGCCCGGCGGGAAGTTGATCGCCACCACGTAGCCATCGGCAGGCGCCAGCATGGCCATCGTAGAGCTACCCCGGCTGGAAAGGTTGCGGTCAATTTCGCTGATCCGGTTTTTCACGTACAGCAGCTCCTGGCTCAGGGAGTCGATTTGCGACTGAGTGCTGTCGGTCAGGCTGGTTTTGCGCGCCTCCAGATCGAGGATACTGCTCTCCTCCAGCGTCAGGTTAAGCTGCGCGTTGAGCACGTCGTTGTGGCTTTTATCCAGATCGACCTTCGACACATAGCCTTTCCCGGATATCGCTTTCCACGCCTCATAGGTATCGGTGCTGTTTTTGAGCAACGCACGCAGCTTTTTCACTTTGTCGCGGGATACCACAATCTGCCGGTCGGCAATATCCAGCTGCTGCGCCAGGTTTTTCCGGTACGTAGCGATAGAATCTTCAATGGTCTGCACGCGCTGCTCGCTGCGCTTTTTCTCCGCCTCCATCTGCTGGCGATCGAACTGCACCACCGAGCCCTGCTTGCCGCCGTAGTCCTGCGACACGGTAAAAAGCGGGTCATTCTCTTTCACGTACTGGCCTGGACGTACGGCAAAATCCACGATGGTGCCGGACTCTCTGGCACGCACTTCCACATCCCCCTGGGCCGGGATCAGCACCCCGCGCGCCAGCGTGGTTTCCGAAAAGTTAAAGACGATCGAAAAGACCAGCAGACAGAGAAAAAAGGAGATAAACAGCGTTAACACGCCTTTCAGCCGCGGGGCGTTGATCTCGTAGCTCTTTGAAAAATGGTGCGGGATCAGCGCCCGACGTTGTCGGTTTCGGTTTCTTAATTTCACGACATGTCATCCATGATAAATCACTGAAAGATCGTCCCATGCACTCCAGAGCGTGGGGGTTTTACGCAACGCGTTCAGCGTGGCGGTGGCGGCCTGACGGTACTCCGCAGGGGCATAGGTCTGGCTCTCCAGCGCAAATTCCGCCGAGTGCAGCGAACAGCCGGGCAGCAGCGTACGAATCACATATCCGTAGCGCGTTAAAAAGCGCGTCGACACGTCCGTTAACCACGCTTTCTGGTCGCCCGCCTGGGTAATGAACAGCGGCGCATCCGGGAGGCGCTCATCCACCAGCAGCACGGTCACCAACCGGTGCGGGGAGAAAAACGCCCCTGCCCGCCGCTCCTCGTGTGCCGCCATCAGCTTGTGCAGCGCGGGAAGGCGGGTAACAAACTGAAAGCGCACGTCGTCTGGCGCGGTGGCGAGCAGCGCATCCGCGATCAGGCCAAATCCGGCCCAGCGCATGCCCAGCAGCAGGGTGCGGGGCTGAGAATAAAACTCCTGCTCGCGGGTAAATGCCGCCACCCGGGCGTGGAGATCGAAACGCACGTTGCGCCGCCACAGCGCGGGCGGGAAGATCTGCTCGACAAAATGAAAGCCGCTCATCTCCAGGGCGTTCTGGCGCAGAAAATCGGGCGGGACGTCAGCCTCCGGGCAGCGCATAAACTGGCTGTAGTTTTGCGTGATCCGGCTTGCGAGCAGCGTGCGTCCGGCCTGCCGGGCGCAAAGTCGGGCGTAGAGACGGGGCAGAAACATCATTGCTCACTCTCCCGCAGCGTGCCGTTTTCCATGGTGTAGAGCCGTCCGTGACAGCCCACCACCTCCGGCGAGTGGGTGACAAACACCAGACCAATCCCCAGGCCACGCAGGTTCGCCAGCACCTTCTGCGCCGTGGTTTTATCGAGGTTTGCCGTCACTTCATCGCACAGCAGCAGCTTCGGCTGGCTGTACAGGGCGCGCGCCAGCACCAGACGCTGCATCTCGCCGGCGGAGAAAAAGGTATTTCCCGGCAGCAGCTCCGTTTCGTATCCGTGCGGCAGACGCGCAACCACGTGGTCAATCTCCGCCAGGCGGCAGGCAGCAATCACCCGCTCCTTGTCCGGCGCGCTATCAAAGCAGGAAAGGTTATCCAGAATGGAGCCGGTAAAGAGAATATCGTCCGCATGCACAATGCGAATATGCTGGCGCAGAGAGGAGAGATCGCACTCGGTGATCGGGATCGCATTGATCCGCAAACTGCCCGATGTGGAGAGCAACATCCCGGAGATCAGACGCAGCAGTGTGGTTTTCCCGGAGCCGCTCTGGCCGACAATCACCGCCTCTTCGCCCTGCTTGAGCGTCATGTTGATGTGCTGCAGGGTCGCCTCACGTCCCGGATAAGCAAAAGAGACATCCTCAAAGGCCAGACTGACGGGTGAAGTCACAATCTTCCGGCCAAACTGGCTGGCTTCAGAGGGGGCAAACAGCAGGTCGCCCACGCGATCCAGCGGCCCTTTCAGCGCATTTTTGTCCAGCAGCTTTTGCGCCACCTGTACCATCGCGTCGGAGAAATAGCGTTTGTAGCTGATGTAGGCGTAGAGCATCCCGATACTCATCTGCCCTTCCAGGATAAGCCACGCGCCGAAGCAGACCACCAGCAGTTGCTCGGCGTTGATCACCAGCAGCGAGGCAACATCAAAGCGGGCCAGCAGGCGCTCTTTGCGCATCAGCCCGGCGATGTGCTCACGCTGGGATTTATCCATCACCGCGTCCCGGGCCTGCTCCATGTTGTTAGCCTTCAGGGTGATGATCCCCTTCTGCGTCTCCACCAGCAGCGATTCATACTTTGCGGTGCGCTCGATGGAGTCGTCCACCGCGCGCTGGTAAGGGCCGATCAGCGAAAAGCGGATCAGGAAGAACACCCCCATCAGCAGCATCGTCAACACGGCGATTTTCACGTTATACAGCAGCATAAACAGCAGGCTGGTGAAGGCGATCAAGCTGGAAAAGAGGATCTGCACATAGCCATTGCTGATGAACTCCGCACAGGCATGCAGCGATTTTTCAATCGCCAGCACAATGCCCGGCGGACGGCTGCGGAACCAGCCGGTCTGGGTACGCAGCATATAGCGGCGAACCGACTGGCTGAGGTCGTCATAGGCGATGTTACGCATCAGGATCTCAAGCAGTTGCTTGAGGAACTTACCTATGACTTCAAAAATAAAGACGATAGCGAAAATGGCGGTGAGTAAGATCACCAGATCGTTGTCGTTGCGCGAGATGGCCTCCTCCATGATCAGCTGCACGTAAGTGGGGCTGGCCAGCATGGTGATGAGGGTAAAAATCGAGAGCACAAACAGCAGCACCTGCCGCTGAAACAAGCTCGGGGATTTATTGGCCAGCCGCCCCAGCGTGAGCGTCTCGTCAGGGGATTTTTTGTCGAAGCGCGGCGTCGGCTTCAGCTCCAGCACGTAGCCGGAAAAGAGTTTTTGCGCCTCCTTGAGGCTGTAGCGACGCACGCCGCTGGCCGGGTCGTGGACCGTTACGCTGCGCCCGTCAACCTTCACGATCACCACGAAATGATTGCCGCGCCAGAAGGCGATGAGCGGCAGTTCGGCACTTTCAATTTCAGTGATTTCGCCCTTGAGCACCCGGCCCGTCATATTTTTATCGCTGGCGAGGGTCATGAGTTCCGCCATCGAGGTGCCCGCGTCGGCAGAGACGGTAAGCTCCCTGCGCAGCTGGCTGACGGAGACGTGGTGTTCATAGTGCCCCAGCACCATCGCCAGGCAGGCCAGCCCACATTCGGTATATTCATGCTGGCGAATAACGGGTGTCTTACCCTTTTTTTTATACTGAAAAAGCGAAAACATAATTATCCGTGGCTGAAATAAAAAAATGGCCCGGCAAAGCGGGCCATAAGCATAGGTCGATAACTTATGCGCTGAAGAAGCCGCCGATGAAGCCGCCCACCAGGCCAAACACACCACCGATGGTGCCGCCCAGCGCGCCTAACATCTGGCTGCCTGCGTTATAGCCTGCGCTCGCGCCCTGAAGGGCAGCAGCAAACGGATCCCAGCCACCGATGATGGCCTGTGCTTTTTTGAAATCGATAACTTGCATGATTGTCTTCCTGTTCGTTGAATTAGTTGTAGCTGCCAACCAGCGCACCCAGGAAGCCCATTGCGCCACCCAGAATTCCGCCAACCACGCCGCCTACCATGCCCATGATGCTTGCACCGGTGTCATAACCCAGCTGTGCACCTTTAACGAGGCCAGCGAATGGGTTTAATGCACCACCGATAATATCTTTCGCTTCTACGAATGAAATCGCTTTCATTTTATTCTCCTGTAGTTGTAAATCTTCAGCTTGCGCCAAAGGATAATTTCCTTTTATGAAGGAAAGCGGTTGTTACGGGCAGCGCGTAAGCGGGATGATTTTATTTCCATAAATAATCATCCGCCTTGCGGGCTGCGCGTAATTATCTATTTCCAGCCGTTGACCCGGTGGAAGATATTTTGAGTCATTATATTGTGAGCTACATCCCTGAGAAGAGACATATTTAAACCAGGTATTCCCGGTATTACTCACCACCCCGTTACTAAACGTATAATCAAAATGCCTTGTCCATGGTCGGACAATTAAAATAGCCTCAAGCGAAACCACCACATCCGACTGAATGCGTTGGCCTTTGCTCATCACAACCCGCGCCTGAAGCGGCGTCTCGGTGAATTTAACGCGATAATAGCGTTCTTTGCTGTCGTGCGGGCCGGTATAATAAAACTTAAATCCGGCCCGCTCGCCGCTCTCCAGAGTTAACTGTTTTGGCGAGAACATCACCTCGCCATCTTTTATTTCAGTCTCTTTCCCGTGTTCTTTTGGGACATCAACCTGAATAAGCGAAACAGTATAATTCTGTCGTACGCTGGTATCGTTTTTTATTGGCTGAAAAACAACTTCTTTTTCAGGTAGAAAATCAATATTTAGATTTTCAATAATTAAAGCATTTGCGCTTGCGGAAATGAAGCAATTTATTGCGAAAATAGCCAGGAATTTTCCAGTCATACACGTTTAATTCCAGGATGCACTGACATCAATTCGACCCTGAGCCGTCACTTCACCAAACCACGTATTACCGTCATAGGTGGTTTTCGATACCGGGTTGTTCATCACAAACTGCAATACCAGCGGGGTTTTCCACAGCCACATGTCCGTCACGCCTGAGCTTATCTTGTCCCACTCTTCCGCATGGGTGGCGGGTGCGGGAATGGACAGCGCCTCGCCTTTGCAGTTATGCGCCTTCAGCGTTTGGCTTTTGCCCAGCAGCACGTTACCGGGGACAGGCACCGTGAAGCCGTTACCGCTAAAGGCACAGTAGTCCACGCCGTTCAGACTCTGCGTCGGCCCGGTGACCTTCACCGTGACCGCAATCGCGGCATCTTTTTGCGCGCCGCTGTAGGTAATGGTGTAGGGGATCTCTATCGGCCCCTCGCCAATCGTGCCTTTCCCGGAACCGCCCAGGCCGTTAGGGTCGAGCGTGTAATCCGGGTTATCCGGCACGATCGCAAGGCCTGGCTGGATAGGGTCAATCACCAGCCCGCCCCCCGGCTGGAAGCAGAAATCCGCCGCTAGCGAGCTGTTACCCGGCGTCAGGCACAGGCTGACGATATTGCCTATATTGTTGCCATCCCCCGCCTGCGCCACGCTCAAAATCAGCGCCTTCGGGAGGAAGATTTTCAGGTACGCCTTGCCGCCGTTTTTTTGCGGCGCCGCGAGGAAGGTATTCGCCAGCACGCGAGTGTCGCTCAGGATGCCGCCGGAGATGCTGTACCAGTTGCTCTCATCGAAGGTGATTTCCGCCGCCAGCCCTGTCCCCCCGTTCATGTGCGATTGCAGCACGCCGTTCACGCGGGACGAGGTCAGCGCCAGCCCCGGGTTGTAGCCGGTGATATCTTCCCCGACAAAGGTGTATTCCAGCAGTTCGCAAAGCACACCCGACACCGTATTGCGGGTGTATTTAGTACACGTCGCCCCGGTTGAACCATCCACAATGGTCACCTCGCCGCTGATCGGGTCAATGCCCAGATCCAGCGCCCGCGAGTTGGTCATGGTCAATGTGCCGACCTTATGCAGCGTGTTGGTGGTGATGACCTTGCCGATAGAGGAGATCTGTGGCGTGGAAGTAATCGTCACCTCGTTGCCAGGTGCAGCATTGAGCAGATAATCAAAGAACGGATCCCCCAGCACCCAGCGGCCATAAGCGGTGCCCGGCTCAATGACCGGCGGTTTCACCACCATGGACGTGTCGGTATAGCTGGTCGTCGCGGTATAGCCCGTGGTACCACAGCTTGACGAACACGCGGTGCCCTTAAAGAACGGCGAGGCGCTGGAGCCAGTGACGCTGAAGTTGATGGTCAGCGGGCTGCCTGCCGGGCCGTTAAAACTGTTGTCCGGAATATAGGTGGCAATCCCGTTGTTGGTTTTGGCACTCAGGGTGGGCCACTCCCGCGAGCCGTGTAAAAACGCGGTGGAGGTGCTGTTCAGACTGAACAGCGCCGCCGTGTTGCCCGTCCCGTTGTTGTCCGGGTTGTTGATCGCGAAATAGGGCATCTGCTGCGCCTGCGCCGCCGCGCTTATCAGCAGCAGATTAAGAGCGAATATCTTTTTCATCGTCACGTTCCCGTGTTCCTTTTGCTTCCTGCCAGACAAAATCGCCTTTATCGCAGGAGATGTCCCCAAGCCACAGCGCGCCACGGTTGGACGCAATATCCAGACGCACCTCGCAGACGCTGTCGTCCGGCGTGGCAATGCTGAGCACCGGATTGTTCTTGTCCACGTCAATCACGAAGCGACCGTCGTTTTCGGTGCGGGTCAGACCCACGTGGTTTTTGATTTGCGTGGCGCTCACCGGATTACCGTTGGCATCAACAAGGCGGCCAAACAGGGTGACGATTTTTTTCACCTGCGGCTTCATCACCACCGTGTTCCCCGGGTAAACCGTGATATGACGACGGGCATTTGCGCCAATGTCATAGCTTTCGGTGCCGGTTTCACTGTTCATGACCTCCAGGTCATAGGCCTGATAGGCCGGTAACGACAGCCAGGTTTTATCGCCCTTGATGCGCTCCGTGCGGCCGTTGAGCTTCAGCGTGAGCGACTCGTCGGACTTAAGCCCGGTACTGACGATCACCCCTGCGCTGTGGGTGCCTTTACCGGCTGCAACCGCCTCTTTCGACCAGCCCACGCTGCCGTCGCTGGTCAGCGTGGAGTTCCAGCCTTTGCTGGTGCCGCTCTGCACGCTCAGAATGTTGCTGTTCCACGGCGTGTCGAAGCTCACGCTGCCCCCGCCGCTCACGGTGCGATCCTGGTTGCTGCTGAAGGCACGTGAAACGTTGGCGGTAACCGACTTCAGGTAATCCCCTTCGAACTGGCGGCTGGCGCTGACGTTAAGCGCCGTGCCGGTATCGCGGTTATGGGAAACGCCCACCGAGACGGTGTTACCCAGCGGGATCGAGAAATCGAGCATCACGTAGCGGTCTTTCTCTTCGTAATAGCCTTCGTATTTATTGCGCGACATCCCCACCCGCAGGCGCGCCGTACCATAACGACCGGCATACAGCCCCTGGGAGTAGTCAACCTGATAGCGTTTATAGCGGTATACGTCGTCTTCCTGTCGCATCAGGCTCAGGTTGCCGGCGGACGGCAGGCCAAACGACGGCAGGCTGAACGATGCCCCCCACGTGTTGCCTTTGTTTTCATAGATATCAAGGAACTTGCCGCTGGAGAGCTGCTCATGCGAGTACCAGACCGAACCGATATTCCACGGCAGGCTGACGTTAGCCCCGTAGTTGGCGCGGTACGTTCCGTCAGAGGCGGCCATCGTCTGGGTATTCACCGAGAAGTACCCGGTCAGGTTCAGGGAGGCCCACAGTTCACTGACCACGTGTTCGCGCATCATATAGCCGGAGGCGTTCCAGTCGACCATCCCGCTGCGCTTGCTGAAGGAGGCGCCGACCAGCGACATGGTGTCTTTATGTTTGGTGTCGTAATCGTAGTAGTAGCTGTTGTCCTGCTCGTTTTTCCGTTTGGCGTACTTCTTATAGTTGACGACGGATTTGTCGCGGCTATAAATCCCGCCCCACGTCTGCCAGCGCAGCGATTCCGACACGTTGTTAGTGAAAGGTTTGTTCACGGTGTACATGCTCCGTGACACGGTGCGGCTGCCGCTGACCACCTCGACTTCCACGCTGTAAATCCCGTAGGGCAGCGCGCTGGTGTCGATTTCGTGGTTACCCACGTCAAAGCGCTGAATACCAATAAGCTGGCCGTCACGACGAATGCGGGCTTCTCCGGCGGTCGGGAAATAGACCACGATCGGCGTCAGGGAGAGGGTATTGTCCCGCTTACGCGAATTGGCCTGGTTCCCCACGGAGACGCCGTACACCTCTCCGCCGGAGATCCCGCTGACGCTGGCGAGAGACTGCATCGCCCAGCCGTTCAACATCCCGGCGGCGTAGCGCATGCCCTGATAGTCACGTTCCCACATCACCGCGTTCATCTGGGTGTCGCTGCTGTTCTCGTTAACGTAGCCCGAGCCATCGACCAGCAGGTGATCGACCCCCATCGAGACCCAGCTTTTGGCGTTGAGATAGCCGGATGACCAGCTGTCGCCGTAGCCGCTCTCGGTGTGATACGCCCCCAGGTTATAGGAGAGCGTGCCGCTCAGATCGTCTGATTCAGGGGCATCGATATCCACCTCACGCGGACGAATATTGACCCCGTAGTCACGTTGGGAGAGGTTCAGCAGCAGGCGCATTTTTTTCTGATCCAGCTCGAACGCCGACCCGGCGCTCACCGGAATACGCATATGGTCGTCAAACTGCTTGCCGTTGATGCTTTGCAGCAGCGTCCGCATCTCTTTTGACAGGCGAATACCGTTGTCTGACTCCTGGACCTGGACATCGCGCAGCCCGAGCTGTCGGTCTTCTGCGTAGATCGTTACGTCGCCAATACGGACATACTCGCTCACGTCACCGGTGCTGCCCGCCTGTTGCGCTGCACCCGGGCGGGTATTGACCAGATAAACGGGGATTTTGATCCCCTGCTCCAGCAGGGCATAGAGCGAGTCGGGAAAACGGTAATTAGCGATAACCACGGAGCTGGAGGCCGCATGCGCATACGCGGGCAAGAGGCCGGATGTGCACGCCATCATCACCGGCAACACTAATTTATTTTTCACCATGCATCCTTACTTAACAGGAATGAACTGTTTCAGGTCCCAAATTCCGAGATGAAAATGGCTGTCCGTTACGTTGATATCGTCGATCGCGCGGGAGGTGCCCGGCATCAGGTAAAAGTTTTTGACGCACGGCGTGGTCGGTGATTCCGGGTTGGGTTTCAGGCAAGTTCCGCTCGCGTTCACGCGAAACGCGGTATTGCCCTTATTGGTGATCTTCCCGGCCACGTAGACGAAATCGACGTTCTTCTTCCGGGGCTGGACCACCAGAATGGTGCTCACCACGGCGCGGGTCATCCCTTTGCCATTCTTTTTCGTGCCGTTGTCGAGATCTTCGCTGACCCCTTCATCAATGAAGGTAATGCGGTAATAGCGCTCCCGATCGTCGGCCTTACCGTGATAGTAAAATTTGACGATATTGCTGGTTCCGGCGGGCATGACCATGCGCGTGGGCGTCAGCAGCAGCTCGTCGGTTTGCTCTGGATTAATCACCACGCCTTCATCCATCGGGCTGCTGATACGCTGGGCGCTGATGGAAATAATGCGCACGCTGTCCGCTTCGTTTTTTAATTCCTTGGCGGTGGAATCCGCATCGGCAGGAATAATGGTGGTGACTTTGCCAACATTAATCGCCAGCGCGGAGGAGGAAATAAATAATAAAGAGAAGAAGATGGGTTTGAGGCTAAACATGATATTTCCCTAAACAGGGGCTTACGCCCCTGTAACTGTCAGCTCTTAGCCCCAGGTTGCGCGGAACGCAACGGAGACAGTACCTTCCCACAGGCTGTTGGTCAGGTCTTTGAACTCTTTCGCCGCACCGGTGCTGTCCTGTGCAGAATCGACGTAGAACACAAACTTGTCCTGGCCGGTCACTTCGGTGTTTGCCGTCGCGCCTGCGCTGGTGGTCAGGTTCCACAGGCCAGAAGAGACGCCGGTGTTGTTTGAAGAGTCAACCAGGGTAGTCCATGCCGTTGACTTCGTACCCACTGTGCCACCGATGGAGCCCAGATCGGTCCCGCCAAAGCGCGCGCCCACTTTCAGTTTGGTTGCTTCGCCGCCAACGCTGAACAGGGTGTTGTCAGAGTCATCAACGATAGCTTCCAGTTTGAAGCTGGTTGCAGAAGAGTGATCGCCACGAATAGCCACATCAAACAGACCGGTGTCGGTGTTAAAGGCTTTCGTGTTTGCGCTATAAACGAAGTTCAGTGCGCGTGTTGGGGTGACAACCAGATCGGAATCGCTGTCTTTCGTTGCAGAAGCTTGCCAGGTTGCAGAAGCGGTAGTTTCCGCTGCATGAGCAACGCTCAGGGCAGAAAGAGACAGCAGTGAGCCCAGAACGATAGCGTTCAGTTTATTCATTTATTTAGTCCTTCAAAAAAGAATCCAGATGTTTAAAAAAGGGGAGCCCCTTTTTCGGGGCGAAGTATAGTCACCCGAAAAATAACGAGGCAATACAGAAAATTTCATTCCCTTTAAAGCAAAAGATGAAAAATATCCGCCTGCTTTTGCATCTTGTTGTTACATAATGAATAAAATTGAGACTTTTTGATGAATAGATAAACATCTATTCTGGTCATTCTGCAGAATATCAGGATGTGGGTACAGCCACGCACATCATTATTGGTAATACCAGCCCTTTAATTAGCCAGGCATGACCTTTAACCCGGGTAACATAAAAGAAGTCGATACTGTCCATTAGCAGCTCATTGACAATTCCATCCGGGGCAATGTCATCATCAGATTTCTGCAGTTTTTTTCCTTTAATATAGTAAATATCACTGCCAGCAACTTTCTCAACGTTAAGGACATAGTTTCGGTCAATCAAATAACGTTTGTCGCCGCGGGTGAATACCCCTTTATGGATCACCGTGACAATATCGCTGCCATTAAAAAGAAACAGCGTGGTTAACGACAGGGCGGTCGACTCTCCCGTGGAATAGTTTTTCCTGGAAACCGTATCAGACTGGCAGCCAAATCCCACTTCCTGAGTTCTTTTCGGGTAAAGCACGGCAATGACGATAACGGAAAGCAGCAGTACCACGCCCAATAATATACCCATCTGTCTCTTCGACATGATCTTAACTCCCTGTCAGGCTTCTGTAAGAGATGCAATTTTTATAGCTATCGGCGCCATCCTGCAGATAACAGACGGCCAAAAAATCATTTTCCAGCTGTGATTTTTTAAATTTTGAATAATAGGCATCGGCGGCCTGATGTTCGCAGTCGATATGTTGACGGGCGATCGCGTCTTTAGCGCGGTTAAGATAGACCTGCTGAGGCTGATACATGTTCTTATCGATAAGATAAACCGTACAGCGGTCAATTTTGCCCAGCCGATAGATATCGGACTCCTTCGGTCGATCGGCAACGCGCATATTTTGGTAGAACAGCAGCGCGGCAATACCCATTATTGCCACCAGCGCCATCACGAACAGGGTGGTAAAGCCGCTGTCCCGACGACGCAAACCTTCAGGCGGGTCTCGCTGCTGCGTCACAATATCGACGGTTTCCGCCACCATTTTTTCCGGAGCGGCCACGGGCGGCCTGACGGTGTGATGTTCAATATGCGCGGCCAGACTAAAACCTTTTCCACGAATGGTCTTAATCAGTAGCGGGTCACGTCCTAAACTCCGAAAAGCTTTTCTAATTTCACTTATGGCAACATTAAGACTGACCGAGGAGCCGGAAAAACCCCGGTCTTCCCAGACTTTCTTAATCAGGTCGTCCCTGTCGAGGGTTTTACCATTATTAATGATGAGTTCATATAACAAACGTGCCGCCTGATTTGATAACTTAATGGAAGATTCCTCTTCTCCATTTATCATGATCACACCGGAGTCCACTTCATAAAGCATTGCGAGATCAATAAGATACTTCATATGATTGTTACACCACTGTTATAAATGACTGTATTTCCCTCGCAATAATAGGTCTAAAGAGGGTGTGGTCAAGTCGGCTTTGTTGAATAAATCAGATTTCGGGTAAGTCTCCCCCGTAGCGGGTTGTGTTTTCAGGCAATACGCACGCTTTCAGGTATACCTGCTTTCGTCATTTTGTTCAGCGCTCGTACCAGGGCCATAGCCTCCGCAACCTGACCATCGTAGTCACGCAGCGTCAGTGAACCCCCGAACAGCTGTTTTACCCGGTACATCGCCGTTTCCGCTATCGAGCGACGGTTGTAATCTGTTGTCCATTTCCACCGCGCATTACTCCCGGTCATTCGCTGATTAGCCACTGCACGGTTACGGTCTGCATATTCACCGGGCCAGTAACCCGCACCTTTTCGGGGAGGGATAAGCGCGCTGATTTTCTTACGCCGCAGTTCATCGTGACATAGCCGGGTATCGTAAGCGCCATCGGCGGCGGCTGACCTGATTTTCCGGTGGGTTTGCCGGATTAACCCGGGGAAGGCCTCTGAGTCCGTAACGTTGTTCAGCGACAGGTCAGCGCAGATGATTTCATGTGTTTTACTGTCAACGGCGAGATGCAGCTTACGCCAGATACGGCGGCGTTCCTGGCCATGCTTTTTGACTTTCCACTCGCCTTCACCGAAGACCTTCAGCCCGGTGGAATCAATTACCAGGTGTGCGATTTCACCCCGGGTGGGCGTTTTGAAACTGACATTAACCGACTTTGCCCGCCTGCTGACACAGCTGTAATCCGGGCAGCGTAGCGGAACGTTCATCAGAGAAAAAATGGAATCAATAAAGCCCTGCGCAGCCCGCAGGGTCAGCCTGAATACGCGTTTAATGACCAGCACAGTAGTGATGGCAAGGTCAGAATAGCGCTGAGGTCTGCCTCGTGAAGAAGGTGTTGCTGACTCATACCAGGCCTGAATAGCTTCATCATCCAGCCAGAAAGTTATGGAGCCACGGTTGATGAGGGCTTTATTGTAGGTGGGCCAGTTGGTGATTTTGAACTTTTGCTTTGCCACGGAACGGTCTGCGTTGTCGGGAAGATACGTGATCTGATCCTTCAACTCAGCAAAAGTTCGATTTATTCAACAAAGCCGGTCAAGTCATCAAATATTATTTGAGCACGCCGCATAGAAAACTTCATAAATTAACAATTATTAATTCATTAATTAAGACCTTCGAATGAAGGCATTTAGGTTATGATCCTTAAAAGAACGTTATAGCAAGATTATAATCTCATTATTTTAATATTAACGGAATAATGTTTTGTTATGTATCTTTTTGATGCAACATAATATCGTCAAGGCTCGTACTCTGGTCGCGATGCGCGTAAGCCTGTCACAGTGTGTTGCGCAGCCGGGAAACATTCTTTCTTAGATAAAACAAAATATTATGGAGTTTATCATGTTCAAAACGATCATGACCGTATCTGTGCTTGGCGCAGCCATTGCCTCTACTCACGCCATTGCCGCAGATAACTCAGCGGGTGGCGTAATTAACTTTACCGGTGCTATTACCGATACCACCTGTACGATTAATGGCGGGAAAAGCGCGGATATGACCGTCGCCCTCTCCCCCATTTCGGTTAAGGATGCCGGAACAACGGTTGGCCTGATTACAAAAAATAAAAAATCCATTTCGTTAACCTTCTCTGGCTGTACGCCAGCAGCAGGTACGACCGGTACGCCGCTGAAAGTGTATTTCTCCAGCGCCGATAATATTTCTACCGACGGTAAATACCTGCTGAATAACAGCGTTAATGAAAACGACGCCAGCGTGGCGCGTAATGTCGGTTTCGCCTTAGTTGAACCAGGTAAATCTACGCCGGTTACGCTGAACCAGGCTTATACCACCAGCATTATGGGTACCTCAGCGGCGCCAGATTCAGAAACGCTGACGCTGGACGTTTATTACTATAAAACCAACGCCGCTGCTGCAACGGTCGGTGCGTTGAGCTCTAACGTGACCTACACCATTTCCTACCTGTAATTTCAGTTAATCAGGCTTCGTCCCGGCGAAGCCTGTATTTAAGGTTACCAATATGCGTAAGATTATTATGCTGGCATCTCTGCTGCTCAGCGCGGGCAACGCATGGGCCAATATTGTGATTAATGGCACGCGTGTTCTTTATCCTGAGAATAACAAAGAGGTCATTGTTCAGTTAATCAATACGGGTGATGCCCCTGCGCTGGTGCAATCCTGGATTGATGACGGCGATATTAACTCCACCCCGGAAACGGCAAACGTTCCTTTTTTGTTATCGCCACCGGTGGTGAAGGTCAGCGAACATAATGGTCAGCAATTGCGGATAAAAAAGTTGCCTGCGAATTTACCGGGCGATCGCGAATCGGTCTTTTTCCTGAACGTACTCGACATTCCGCCAAAGCCGGAAAATATACAAAACCAGAATACCGTTCAGCTGGCGATTAAATCACGCATCAAAATGTTTTATCGCCCGGCCTCGTTAACCGGCACGCTGGATAACGCAACGGGGAAACTGACGCTGATTGCCAGCGGTAAACAGTTCCGCATCGTTAATGACAGCCCTTTCCATATTACGGTTGCCAATATTTCCGAGGGCAAAACCAAATTACTGCAGGAATCACCGATGGTCGCGCCATTTGGTCAACTCACCGTCGCAACAAAAAACGCGGTGAAACGCGGCCAAACCTACCAGCTGATGTATGTGGATGATTTGGGTGCGTATAAAACCCGCACGCTCACCAGCCAGTGATCGGAAAGACTCACCATGAAAATGAAACAAAACAGGCTCTGCATGCTGGCTGTCTGCTCGCTTCTGCTTTCGCATAAATCAGGTGCGGTAACGTTTGATACCTCCCTGCTTGCTGGCGCATCCGGTGAGTCCGATCTGTCACGCTTTAACGAAAACAACGCCATGCCAGCCGGTCCCCAGGAGATGGATATTTACGTCAACGGAGACTGGAAGGGGCGCTATACGGTGACCTACGGCGAGCAACAGGATGACGTTCGCCTTGCCTGGAAAGACGCGCTTATGCTGGGGATCAACACCAAAGCGATTCCGGCCCCCGCCATTACTGACGGCCAGGTGCAGCTGCACGATCTGGTTCAGGGCGGCGAGGTAAAAACGGACACCAGCACGCTGAGTCTGGCACTCACCGTGCCACAGGCGGCCGTCTTACGTACCGAAGAGGGCTATGTTGCCCCTCAGTTCTGGGACGAAGGGATCCCGGCGCTGATGCTCTCCTGGAACACCACCTGGTACAACACGCGAACAAAAGGTTCCGCCAAAGAGACCAATGATGATTTTTACGCCGGGCTGGATTCCGGTGCCAACCTGCTGGGCTGGCAGTTTCGCGACAGCAGTACCTGGCGCAAATCCGCCAGCGGTGACAGCAGCTGGCAGAATAACACCCGCTACCTGCGCCGCCCGCTGGCGGCGCTGAAATCCAACCTGACGCTGGGCGACTTTTATATTCCCGGCGATCTGTTTGATTCCCTTCGTGTGCGCGGCGTGTCGCTGGCGTCCGATATGAAAATGCGCCCTAACTCGCAGCAGGGCTTTTCACCGGTGGTACATGGCGTGGCGCGCACTAACGCCCTGGTGAAGGTAATGCAGAACGGTAACGTCATCTATCAGGAGAACGTTCCGCCGGGCCAGTTCACCCTCGACAGCATTCAGCCGACCGGTTCAGCGGGCGACCTGCTGGTGGTCGTGCGCGAAGCGGACGGTTCCCAGCAATCATTCACGGTGCCTTTCTCTGCCGTGCCCGGCATGCTCAAAGAGGGTGTGAGCGAGTACAGCGTGGTGGCGGGAAAGGTTCATCAAAACACCCTTGAGGCGGACCCGGCGTTCCTGCAGGCCACGCTGCGCTATGGCTTTAATAACCTGATGACCGGCTATACGGGCACGATCGTGAGCGATAATTATCAGGCGGGGCTTATCGGCACCGGCTGGAATTTGCCCTTTGGCGCGGTATCCGTGGATGTCACCCACGCCAAAACCACGCTGCAGGACAGAACCGACAGCGGCCAAAGCTTTCGCGTGTCGTACAGTAAATTTATCGATACCACAGCCACCAACTTCACGCTGGCGGCCTACCGCTACTCCACGAAAGGGTATTACAGCTTTAGCGACGCGCTTTACTCCCGGGAAGGGTATCAACGCCTGAAAGCACAGTATGACGAGTATGAAGATCGCTTCGGGGTCGCCCCGGAGATGACGATGAGCACCTGGGATGCCCTGCGCGCCGCACAGCCTAAAAACACCTTCACGCTTAACCTGAACCAGCGTCTGCCCGACAACTGGGGCACGGTGTTTGTCTCTGGTACACAGCGCGACTACTGGAATTCCCGCCAAACCTCGCGCGAATATCAGGCCGGCTACTCCAACGCCATCGGCCGGGCCAGCTATACCGTCTCCGCCAGCCGGGTGCGCAACAGCGAGCGTGAAGAAGAGACGCGTTTTTACCTCTCCCTCAGCCTGCCGTTCTCGCTGTTTGATAACAACGCGTGGGTCACCTCCAGCCTGACGGCCAGCGACTCGCATTATGAACAGAGCAATATCAGCATGAGCGGCAACGCGCTGGCGTCGAACCGCCTGAGCTATACGCTCTCCGGCAGCAATGCGCGGGGCGGGAACAACACCGCCAGCGTGAACACCGCATACCGGGCAAACTTCGCGACGCTTGGTGGCTCCTACAGTGAATCCTCCGACTACCGCCAGATGGGGCTGAACGGGCGCGGCAGCCTGGTGGCCGTGCCGTGGCATCTGCTTGCCTCCAACGAAACCGGCTCCACCATGACCATTGTTGATGCGCCGCAGGCGGAAGGGCTGATGGTTAACGGCGACGAAAGTATCGTGACCAACCGTGATGGCGTGGCGCTGGTGCCTTACGCCACGCCGTACCGTAAAAATGCCATCACCCTGTCCGAAACGGCGAACAGCCGCGGGGCAGAAGTGCTGGGCAACATCGCTAACGTCGCCCCTTACGATGGCGCGGTGAACTATATCCGCTTCGATACCGACCAGCGCCAGTCCTGGATGCTGCGCGCCACCCGCCCGGACGGGGCACCGTTGCCGTTTGGTACCGAAGTGCTGAACGAGCGCGGCGAGTCGGTGGGTTATGTCGGCCAGGCCAGCGTGCTCTACATTCGCGCGGAACAACCACCACGTGAGCTTAGCGTTCATTTGCGTGGCGGAAATTGCACTATTGCCGCACCGGCGTGGGGACTGGAAAGCCCGTCCTCTGTTTGCCATTACTAACGGAACATCAACATGATACGGTTACTGACCTTTCTGTTTCTCGCCTGCGTCAGCGGGGCAAGCTATGCCACCTGTTCCGGGGGCAGTATTTCCTATGGCCCGCCGATCAGCGTCGATCTGTCGGATAAGCTGACGCCCGCCACGCCGACCTGGACCGGGAGCTTCAGCACCCAGTACAGCGGCTCGTTTAACTGCTCAACCGGCAACAGCGAGTTTTCTTACACGCCGATCCTCTCGACCGACAGTAAGTACGCCACCATTCTGGGCTTCAGCAATGACAAATACAGGGTGCGGGCGGAGATCACCAGCACGCATCCCAACAAGACGCTGAGCGCGAGCGGTAACCATACGGCTTCAGAACTGAATACGCCGTTTACCGTGCGCTTTACGCTGGTTGATCAGAGTGGCACGACCCTCTCGGGGGACACGGCGACCATGAGCGATGTCTTGTTCGTCAGCGATATGAGCGGCATGTCGTTCTGGGAGATCATTACCTGGCCGATCAATCAGCTGGTGAAAATCGTGCAGTGGCTGTTTAACGGCTTTAAGTGGCCATACGATAACCGGGATATGTTTGGCCAGCCGATGACCATCAAATATGCGCCGAAGCTGACCACCTGCTCTTTCGACAACGCGGGGCTGACGGTTCATTTACCTACGTTGGGTATCCCACAGTTGAGTGCCTCTGCCCAGCCAGGGCTGACGCCCTTTACGCTCAATATGAGCTGTCAGAATCTGGGGACAAACGGGACGTCTGACCGGGCGATTGAGATGTTCCTCTCCAGCACGCAACTGCTGTCGACCGACAGTTCCGTACTGGTTGATACCAGCAGCGGTGCCGCACAGGGCGTGGGGCTGCGGCTGATTCAGCGGAATAACCCGCAACAGCCGGTCATCTTCTCGACCTCTACCACCAGCCGCGGAAATGCCACGCTGCTGTTCAACGTGGCGGCGGGCGGGGCACTGAGCAAGACGTTCACCCTGCCCATGGCGGCGTCCTATTATGTCTGGGCACCGGCGAAGGTCAGTCAGGGCAAACTCAATACGACGGCGACGCTGAATATCATCTACCCCTGATGCGCTTATGCCGGGACGCTGTCGTTCCGGCGAATCGACGCTTAACTTCCGATCCGGCCCGCCATCTGCAGGTATTTAATGAGTTCGCTGTGGTTGGTGAGGTTGAGTTTTTTCATCGCATTGTGCTTTTGGGTGGCGATGGTACTGGCCGAGCGGCTTCGCAGCTGGGCAATTTCGGTCACGGTGTAGCCTTCCACCAGAAGATGCAGCACCTCCCACTCCCGGGCGGAAAGCACCGAACGCGAGCGCGCGCCGGCGCGCATCATTCCCTTCAGATACGATGAGACACGCGGCCTGGCCTCTTCTGCTCTGAGCAGCGCCTGTAATTCTCTTTTCAGCTCGCCGGGCTCGTCCTGCAGGGAAAGGGTCAGCTCGTATTTCATCTCCAGCACCCTTTTTAATAATCCGTACTGTAATTCAGGCACAAAAAGTACACGCTTAACGTGGTGCGTATGACATAACATATTGAGCCGGTTACTGGTCTGTACGCTCCACGATTTATGGTTAAACAGATAACTGAACTCGGCCATAACAATATCGACCTGACCGTCGCTAATGGCATCAAAGAGCTGTTCTGTTGATTCCACTATTGATATTTGCAGAGAATATTCAGGCAGTAATTTACGCAGCGCATCGCTTATCATCTCCTGCAGAATATTAACCCGATAAAACACAATAATCCTGAAAGTGAATTCAGAAAAAATCATATTATTTCATTATTAACACGATAAAAGGAGACTGATAGTAGTGTAATAAGCCCATGCTCACAACTTATTCCCACCAGGATTTTAACGCCCGGGTGGCTAAAATTCCTGGCGACGCAATACAAGTGGCGAATCAACACCCAAAACGTGCTAAAACCCCGCCTAAAAACCCCATAAAAAGAGCGTGTTATCCATATCAAACCTTAACAAACGCCATTTCTCAGGATAAAAATCTATCTCTAATATTATAAGAAGATTAAAAATATTAGATCTCACCTTAAAATATTTTTTGAATTTTATCTTTCGATAATAAAAGGGATTGGCTTTACGCAATACATTCTCCTGGCATACATTTTATGCCATGTCTCGCGACAAAGGCATGGGTGACCGCACGATTCAACTTACTGTTTCTCTTACACGGACCGGGTGCCCAACTAAAGGAGAATGACCATGAAAGAAACAATACATGTGGCCGTTATTGATAGTTGTGAGTTCACAATGATTGGCCTGCAATATCTTGGCAACCGTGAACCTGACGCGCATCGGGATGTTATTTTCCATGGGTTCAGCAATATTGAAGATTTTCTCCTCAGCGAACGAACCTGGGACATCGTCATTTATGATCCACTGAATATCGGCAGTTTTATGATTACGCCCAATGAAGATATTCTGCGCATTAAAGAAAAACAGCCAGCGGCGAGGATCTATATCTATTCGTTATCCGTCGGTTTTCTGAAATTTAAGCATGTGGATGGGGTCATCAATAAGCGCGTGTCGCTGGGGGATATCAAGGCGATGTGGCAAATCCTGATGAGCCAGACGCCAAAAGCGTTAAACCATTACAACGTGAGCATTACGACGCGGCAGCGCCCTGCAAGGCTCTCCAACGAGGAAGCGAGCGTGCTGCGAGGCTACTCATGTAACCTGAAAACCAAGCAAATTGCCCGTCAGCTCGGCTGCAACGTCAGGCTGGTTTATTTCTACAAAAACAATGCCATGAATAAGCTGAAGGCCGTGCGGGGCCCCTCGTTCTATCAGAGCATTCGCTGGATCCTGAATTAACTTCCCGACCGTGTGTCGTTTGCCTTTGTTCCCGTGTCCGCGGGAACCTTTTTTTCTGCAGGTCTTGTCATGTACACCGTGCTTCCCTCTCCCCTGCTGCATGCCATCACCGGATTGCGGTTTCAGCCTTTAGTCGATTTGCATTCCGGCCAGGCGGTGGCGCATGAGGTTCTGGTGGAGATCCACAACGTGAATCTTGACGCACTCTTCGCTTCACTGCCCACCCGTAGCGCGCTGCAAATTTTTTTCTGGCAGGCCAATACGCTGCTGCAGATGCCGGACAAAGGCCAGTACTGGCTTAATCTCCCGGCAGACCAGCTGCTTGATGCTAAAGCCATCGACCTGTTGCTTGCGCTACGTCACCAGCAGCGCTTAACGATAGAAATTCAGGATCCGTTAACCGTGACCCGCATGAGTGCCGCAGAGCAACGCGGCATCCATCACGCCCTGCTTCAGCTTAAGGGGGCGGGCTGGAAAATCTGGCTGGATGATCTGACTCAGGAACTGGCAGACGACTATGCGCGTCTTGCTCTGCCGGTAGATGGCATCAAACTGGACCGCTCAGAGCTGAGCTCTCCCGCCCGCTTTGACACACTGGTTCACTTCGTCAGAGAGAAGATTGCCCGGGCTGTTGTCGTCGAAGGCATTGAAACCGCGCAGGACTTACAGCGAGCCTGCGCCTCAGGGGCACGGTTTGGCCAGGGTTTCCTCTGGCCGGAAAGCCGGATAGATGCCAGCGTGACGGTGTAAATTCCGTGGGCATTACCAGCCCGGCACCGCTCCGCCGTTAAAAATGGTCTCCGCCGCCTTCGCTACCTCCGGTGACTGATAGGACTGGATAAATTCCTTTACGTTCTCTGCGTCTTTATTGTCTTCGCGCGTCACCACGATGTTCACGTACGGCGAGTTTTTATCTTCGATAAAGACGCTGTCATGCACCGGGGAAAGCCCGGTTTGCTGGATATAGGTGGTGCTGATGATGGCAACATCCACTTTCGGGTCATCCAGCACGCGCGGCAGTTGCGCCCCTTCCAGCTCCATAATGTTCAGTTTTTTCGGGTTAGCGGTGATATCCAGCGCGGTTGGCAGCAGGCCCACGTCCGGTTTCAGGGTAATCAGCTTCTCTTTTTGCAGCAGGAGCAGCGCGCGACCGAGGTTGGTG
This sequence comes from Enterobacter cloacae subsp. cloacae ATCC 13047, assembly GCF_000025565.1. Classification (NCBI taxonomy): domain Bacteria; kingdom Pseudomonadati; phylum Pseudomonadota; class Gammaproteobacteria; order Enterobacterales; family Enterobacteriaceae; genus Enterobacter; species Enterobacter cloacae. The sequence continues at coordinate 59,177 of NC_014121.1, read as the reverse complement.
GGGTCATTAGGGATGGCAATGGTCGCCCCGTCTTTCAGGTCAGACACGGATTTGATTTTGCGGGAATAACCGGCCATCGGGAAGACGAAGGTATTCGCTACGGCAACCAGTTTGTAGTTATGCGCCTTGTTATCTTCTGCAAGGAACGGACGATGCTGGAAGACGTTAGCATCCAGTTCTCCCTGGTTGGTGGCATCGTTGGGCAGCAGCGAACCGCTAAACCCGACCAGCTCCACATCCAGACCGTGTTTCTCTTTTGCCACTTTTTTGGCGACTTCAGCCACATCCTGCTCCGCGCCGTTGATTACGCCGACTTTAATGTGTTTGGCATCGCTGCCACTTTGATCGCATCCTGCCAGCAGCAGACCCGCGAGAACCAGAGCACCCAATCGAAGTTTCACAAGACCTATCCTTTTGATGAACGTTTCAGTGACTATATCGGCAACGAGGCGGTGAAATAAAAACCGAAAAGGAATCAATAAGAAGGATAGGTTATATGCGGTCTATTGCCGGGTGGCGCTGCGCTTACCCGGCCTACCTGGCGGAGGACGTGTAGGCCCGGTAAGCGTAGCGCCACCGGGCGATGAATCTCGATGCTTGCCGGGCCTAAAGCGCTTTCGTCAGATAATGACGCTGCATGCCTGGGTACGGGTAATCCTGCAAAGACATCTGCAGCTGGTACCCCTGTTTTTCATAAAACGGACGCGCCTGGAAGCTGGCCGTGTCGACCAGGGCATGTGTGCAGCCTTTACGTCTGGCTTCTTCTTCCGCCGTTTTGATAAGCTGGCTGCCCACGCCGGTTCCCCGCACGGTATCGCTCACCCAGAGATAATCAATATTCAGCCATTCACCTTTTCGTACGCCGATTAATCCACCCAGCATGACGCCCTTTTCGTCTCGCATGTAAACGCCAATATCACCACTAAAGTTCGTCATATCTAAAAACTGGGCGTTGTAAGCTCTTAATCCCACAAATAACTCTTCTTTTTCTGCGGGTGTGACTTTTTCTGTTATGCTCAGGTGCATATTCTTCTCCTTATTTTCCACGCAATCTGAATATCTCACAGGTTAACCTTCATAAAAACTCCTTATTTCCTCCATTTTTTAAATCCTGAAACATTCATTCAATATGTAAATAAAAAAAGCCTTTCCAATATGCACCCAAAACGTATAATGAGAACGATCATTCTCACTTTTACCCGGTAATCGACGATGAGCACAAAACTGGAAGAACGGCAGAAACAACGTCAGGACGAGATCATCACCGCCGCGCGCCGCTGCTTTCGCGCCAGTGGATTTCATGCGGCCAGTATGTCGCAAATCGCCAGCGAGGCGAAACTCAGCGTCGGGCAAATTTACCGTTATTTCAGTAACAAAGACGCGATTATTGAAGAGATGATCCGCCGTATTATCGATTCCCGTATCGAGGGAATGCAGGACAAAACGGTGGTGGAAGGCATGCCGCAGGCGCTCGCCTGGCGTCAGACGATTAACGAAGACGACGATGCGCTGATGCTCGAAATGTCCGCCGAGGCGACGCGTAATCCGCAGGTGGCCGCCATGTTAACCGCAGCCGAGGCCCGTATGTTTAGCAACGCCTGTGCGCACCTGAAAAAGCAGTTTCCTCATTTAAGTGATGAACATATTCGCTGCTGCGTGGAGATTACCGCCGTGATGATCGAAGGCACAATTTACCGCCGGCTTACGCCTTTAAACGTGCCGTCAGAACAATTAGAGCCGATTTATCAGAATATTTTAAATATGCTTTTCACTGCGAAGTAATCGCATGTGAATAATTAACGGGAACAGGTAATTTCCCGGTTTACCATTTCTGGTTCTGCCAGAGATACGGTATCGCTGTGCCTTTAAAACGCCCTCCTCCTTGTTAAGCCATTAACAGGGCGGGCATCGTTCACCCTGGAAAAAGATGATGAAAAAGATAACAACCTCCATCGCCGCATTACTCCTCCTGACAGGGTGTGATAATGCGCAAACATCTGCTCCCCAACGTCCTCTTCCGGAAGTGGGGATTGTCACACTCATGAGCCAGCCGGTGTCCGTCGTCAGTGAACTGACCGGGCGTACCACCGCCGCAATGAGCGCCGAGGTTCGCCCACAGGTGGGCGGCATTATTCAGAAGCGGCTGTTCACCGAAGGCGATACCGTGAAAGCCGGACAAGCGCTGTATCAGATCGATCCCTCCAGCTACCGCGCCGCGTTTGATGAAGCCGCCGCGGCGCTGAAACAGGCGCAAGCGCTGGTGCAGGCCGACTGCCAGAAAGCCCGACGCTATGCGCAGCTGGTGAAAGACGACGGCGTGTCGCGCCAGGACGCAGAAGACGCGAAATCCACCTGCGCGCAGGACAAGGCCAGCGTCGAGTCAAAGAAAGCCGCGCAGGAGAGCGCGCGCATTAACCTCAACTGGACTACCGTCACCGCGCCGATTGCCGGACGCATCGGCATCTCCTCCGTCACGCCCGGCGCGCTGGTGACCGCTCAGCAGGACACCGCGCTGGCCACCATTCGCGGGCTGGACACCATGTATGTCGACTTAACGCGTTCGAGTGCCGATCTGCTGCGATTACGCAAACAAACCCTCGCCTCGAACAGCGATACGCTCAGCGTCACGTTGCAGCTAGAAGACGGCAGCACCTACAGCGAAAAGGGGCGTCTGGCGCTGACCGAAGTGGCGGTGGATGAATCGACCGGCTCGGTCACCCTGCGTGCCGTCTTCCCGAACCCACAGCATCAGCTTTTGCCGGGAATGTTTGTCCGCGCCAGAGTGGACGAGGGCATCATGAATGACGCGATCCTGGCCCCTCAGCAGGGCATTACCCGTGATGCCAAAGGCAAAGCCACTGCGCTGGTGGTGAACGCCAGCAACAAGGTGGAGCAACGCCAGCTGGAAACGGGTGACACCTACGGCGATAAATGGCTAGTGCTGAGCGGTCTGAAGGCGGGTGACAGGCTGATTGTGGAAGGCACTGACAAAGTCACCGCCGGCCAACAGGTGAAGGCCGAAGAGATGAAATCCAGCGGAGGAAATGCCTGATGTTTTCCCGTTTCTTCGTGCGTCGCCCGGTCTTTGCCTGGGTGATCGCCATTCTGATTATGCTCGCCGGGATACTGGCGATCCGCACGCTGCCGGTTGCGCAGTACCCGGACGTCGCCCCGCCGTCGATCAAGATCTCCGCCACCTACACAGGTGCCTCCGCGCAGACGCTGGAAAACAGCGTGACGCAGGTGATCGAACAGCAGCTCACCGGGCTGGATAACCTGCTCTACTTCACCTCCACCAGCAGTTCGGACGGCTCGGTGAGCATTACCGTCACCTTTGAACAGGGGACCGACCCGGACACCGCGCAGGTCCAGGTGCAGAACAAAGTCCAGCAGGCGGAATCACGCCTGCCGACTGAAGTACAGCAGTCCGGGATCACCGTCGAGAAATCGCAGAGCAACTTCCTGCTGATCATGGGGGTGTACGACAAAACCGACACCGCCAGCAGCTCGGATATCGCCGACTGGCTGGTCAGTAATATGCAGGATCCGCTGGCGCGTGTGGATGGCGTCGGGAGTCTGCAGGTGTTTGGTGCGGAATACGCGATGCGTATCTGGCTCGACCCGGCGAAGCTGGCGTCCTACTCGCTGATGCCTTCAGATGTACAGAGCGCGATTGAAGCACAGAACGTGCAGGTTTCCGCCGGTAAAATCGGCGCGCTGCCCTCGTCGAACGCCCAGCAGCTGACAGCCACCGTGCGCGCCCAGTCGCGTCTGCAGACGGTGGATCAGTTCAAAAATATCATCGTCAAGAGCCAGTCTAACGGCGCGGTGGTACACATCAGCGATGTTGCACGCGTGGAGATGGGCAGCGAAGATTACACCTCCACCGCGAAGCTGAACGGCCACCCGGCCGCGGGGATGGCGGTGATGCTTTCACCGGGCGCTAACGCGCTCAATACCGCCACGGCGGTGAAAGAGAAAATCGCCGAGTTCAAAAAGTCGATGCCGGAAGGCTACGACGTGGCCTACCCGAAAGACAGCACCGAGTTCATCAAAATCTCCGTTGAGGATGTCATTCAGACTCTGTTCGAAGCCATTATCCTCGTGGTCGTGGTGATGTACCTGTTCCTGCAAAACATCCGCGCCACGCTGATCCCGGCGCTGGCCGTTCCGGTGGTTCTGCTGGGCACCTTTGGCGTACTGGCGCTGTTCGGCTACTCCATCAACACCCTGACCCTGTTTGCGATGGTGCTGGCGATAGGGCTGCTGGTGGATGATGCCATCGTGGTGGTGGAAAACGTCGAACGTATTATGCGTGACGAAGGGCTACCCGCCCGGGAAGCCACGGAAAAATCGATGGGCGAAATCTCCGGTGCGCTGGTAGCGATTGCGCTGGTGCTCTCTGCGGTGTTCCTGCCGATGGCCTTCTTTGGCGGCTCCACCGGGGTGATTTACCGTCAGTTCTCGGTCACCATTATCTCGGCGATGCTCCTTTCCGTGGTGGTGGCATTAACCCTGACGCCTGCGCTGTGCGGCTCGATTCTGAGCCACACCGCCCCACATAAAAAGGGCTTTTTCGGCGCGTTTAACCGCTTCTACAGCAAGACCGAGCATGGCTATCAGAACAAGGTATTGCGCGCGCTGCGCCGCTCCGGCGGCATGCTGGTCATCTACGTCCTGCTCTGCGGCGCGATGGGATTCGCGATGCTGAAACTGCCGGGCAGCTTCCTGCCGACGGAAGACCAGGGCGAAATCATGGTGCAGTACACCCTGCCAGCCGGCGCAACATCGACACGTACCGCCGAAGTCAGCCGCCAGGTGCGCGAATGGTTCCTCACCAAAGAGAAAGCCAACACCAACGTTATCTTCACCATTGAGGGCTTCAGCTTTAGCGGCAGCGGCCAGAACGCCGGGATGGCGTTTGTCTCCCTGAAAAACTGGTCCGAACGTAAGGGGGATGAAAACACCGCTCAGGCCATTGCCCTGCGCGCCACGCAGGAGCTGAGCACCATCCGCGATGCGACCATCTTTGCCATGACGCCACCAGCGGTGGACGGCCTGGGCCAGAGCAACGGCTTTACCTTTGAGCTGATGGCGAGCGGCGGCACCGACCGCGACACGCTGCTCAAGCTGCGTAACCAATTGATTGGCGAGGCGAATCAGGATGCCTCCCTGCACGCGGTTCGCGCCAACGATCTGCCGCAGATGCCGCAGCTTCAGGTGGATATCGACAACAATAAAGCCGTGTCGCTGGGGCTCTCCCTGAGCGACGTCACCGACACCCTCTCCAGCGCATGGGGCGGCACCTACGTGAATGATTTTATCGATCGCGGCCGCGTGAAGAAGGTCTATATCCAGGGCGACAGCGACTATCGCGCCGTGCCGTCCGATCTCAACAAATGGTATGTACGCGGTAGCGACAGCACCATGACCCCGTTCTCCGCCTTTGCCACCACCCGCTGGGAGTATGGCCCGGAAAGCCTGGTGCGCTACAACGGCTCGGCGGCGTATGAAATTCAGGGCGAGAACGCCAGTGGTGCCAGTTCCGGTACGGCGATGAGCAAAATGGAGCAGCTGGCGAATAATTTGCCGTCCGGCAGCACCTGGGCGTGGAGCGGGTTGTCCTTACAGGAAAAACTGGCGAGCGGCCAAGCCATGAGCCTGTATGCCCTCTCGATCCTGGTGGTGTTCCTGTGTCTGGCGGCGCTTTATGAGAGCTGGTCAGTACCGATTTCCGTCATCCTGGTGATCCCGCTTGGGGTGCTGGGCGCGGCGATTGCCGCCTCCCTGCGCGGCCTGAACAATGATGTCTACTTCCAGGTGGCACTGCTGACCACCATCGGCCTGTCGTCGAAGAACGCCATTCTGATTGTTGAATTTGCCGAGGCGAAAGTCGCCGAAGGCTACTCCCTGACACGTGCGGCGCTGCGTGCTGCCCAGACGCGTCTGCGCCCCATCATCATGACCTCGCTGGCGTTTATTGCAGGCGTGACGCCGCTGGCGATTGCCACCGGTGCAGGGGCCAACAGCCGGGTGGCGATCGGTACCGGCATTATTGGTGGGACGCTGGCCGCCACGCTGCTGGCGATCTTCTTCGTTCCGTTATTCTTTGTACTGGTGAAACGTCTGTTCTCCGGTAAACACAGCAACCGGAGGTCATAATGTTTCGTTTATCTGTTTTCGTGTTAGCGCTGATGAGCGCGGGCTGCGTCTCTTTAGATCCCACGTATCAGCGCCCGGCTGCGCCCGTTCCGGCGACGTTGCCGGGTGCGCACGGCGAAGCCACCGCCATGGTGAGCCAGTGGCAACAGGTGATGAACGATGCGCGCCTGAAAGGCGTAGTGACGATGGCGCTCAACAGCAACCGCGACCTGCAAAAAGCGATTGCCGATATTGACGCCGCGCGCGCCCAGTACGGCGAAACGCGATCGTCCCTGTTCCCGACGGTGGACGCGGAGCTGAGCCACACCCGCAGCCGCACGCTGGCAAGCGGTGTCGCGACCAGCGATGAGGCCAACGGCACGGTCTCCAGCTTCGAGCTGGATCTGTTTGGCCGCAACCAGAGCCTGTCGCGTGCAGCACGTGAAACCTGGCTTGCCAGTGAATTTACCGCGCAGAACACGCGCCTGACGATGGTCAGCGAACTGACCACCGCCTGGGTGACCCTGGCGGCCGATAACAGCAACCTGGCGCTGGCAAAATCGACGATGGAGAGCGCCGCCAGCTCGCTCAGGATAGTGAAGCGTCAGCAGCAGGTCGGCGTGGCGGCAGCAACGGACGTTAGCGAGGCGATGGCGGTTTACCAGCAGGCGCGAGCCAGCGTGGCGAGCTATCAAACGCAGGTAATGCAGGACAAAAACGCCCTTAATCTGCTGGCGGGTGACACGGTGCCGGACACTCTGCTGCCGGGTACGCTGGAGAGCCTGAGCGATAACGCCATCACGCTGATCCCGGCGGGTGTCAGTTCCAGCGCGCTGCTGCGTCGCCCGGATATTAAGGAGGCGGAGCACAACCTGCTGAGCGCCAACGCCAATATCGGTGCCGCGCGCGCCAACTTCTTCCCGACCATTTCACTGACCGCCAGTGCGGGCGTCGGCAGCGATTCGCTTTCGTCCCTGTTCAGCCACGGGATGAAGGTGTGGTCATTCGCACCGTCCATCACCCTGCCGCTGTTCAGCGGCGGCAACAATCTGGCCCAGCTGCGCTACGCGGAAGCGGAGAAGAAGGGATTGATCGCCACCTACGAGAAAACCATCCAGAGCGCGTTTAAAGACGTGGCCGATGCGCTGGCACGCCGTGAAACGCTCAGCGAGCAGCTTGATGCCCAGCGTGAATACGTTGCGGCCGAGCAAAAAACGCTGGATGTGGCGACCCGCAGCTATCAGGCGGGTGCCGGGGATTATCTGACGGTACTGACCGCGCAGCGGTCGCTGTGGTCGGCGCAGGAATCACTGATATCGCTGCAGCAAACCGACCTGGAAAACCGCATCACGCTGTGGCAGTCGCTGGGGGGTGGGATTGAGTAACGCTTGCGGGGCAATCCGGATATGCGGTGAAGAGAAAATTCATACTTTCGGCTGGCGTCGCTACACTGAATGTAACGATATATTTCTGGGGAAGCATGTGTCTCTTAATGGAGGTTTCGATGAAATCTGCACACCTGGTTTGTCTGCTGGTCTGCCTGCTGTTCGCCGCGTTTGCCCATGCTCAGGAAAAGGACGACCCGGCGCGGGAGGCTCAAATCAAGCAGCAGGTACTCAAAGATGTGAAAAAAGCCTGCACGCCCCAGAAAAAACAGAGCGATAAAGCCTGGCAGGCCATGATTTTATCGTCCGAGGCCAACCAGTTGCTGATTAAAAACGCCATCACGGCCGTGAAGCGTGACAACCTGGAGGCCTACTGGGACGCGGTGAGTCAGGTGGATTGTATGGAGGATTATTGAGGGCTGGAAACGTGCTTCTCGCCGGGTGGCGGCTGCGCCTTACCCGGCCTGCACAACATTTTTAACGCTTACGCACATCCGGAATGATCAAATCCCCGCGCAGCACGTACGACCCGAGCATCTGTGTTTTTTCCGTCAACCAGCTCACGATGCGCGCCGCCATGGCATCCATGGAATACTCAATGGCCGGGATCACCGGAATGCCTGGCAGATGCAGCGATCCGGCAAGGCTGAAGACCATGATGTCCTCCGGCACCGATTTATTAAACGCCTGCAACTGCGGGATCACCCGCTGCGCTTCCTGCTCGTCCGCAACCAGTAATGCGTTGAAATTCAGCGTGCTGGCGTTATTCAGCAGCTCCTGCAGCGCCACGGACGAGGAGGTCGCATCCATAAACACGAGGTTGCGGTTGAAGGGCAGGAAATTTTTTTCCAGCGCATGTTTGTAGCCCAGCAGCACCTGATCGGCAAAGCCGCTACCGTGCGGATGGATCAGGGCAATCTGGCGGCGTCCCTGGCTGGTAAGGTAGTTACAGGCGGTTTCGGCGGCGAAGGCGTGATCGAACTGGATGCTGTTGGGATTTTCTGAGCCCATACAGTCAACCAGGATGACGTTATCCATGTCGATATCCAGTGGAAAACGCGCGCCAATCACCAGAATGTCATCGCAAAGCCCACAGGAGAGCTCTTCCAGGGCGTGCAGCACGTCCGCTTTGCTATGGGCGAAGCGCAGCAGCAGGTGTTTTTGATGCTGGCTGAGCTGTTTTTCCAGCGCGTACAGATAACCGGTCGTCTGGTTAATATTCTCCTGCGCGCAAATCACCCCGATACACCCCGTCGACTGGCTCAGCAGCGACTGCGCAATCACATTGGGCCGGTAGTTCAGTTCATCTACCGCTTTCAGAACGGCCTGACGGCTGGCTTCCTTTACGCCACGCGACCCACTCAACACTCGCGATACCGTGGCTTTCGACACCCCGGCAAGACGTGATACATCATTGATTGTCGACATCTTTTTCCCCTGACAGGCTTACCTCGCGCCTGCAAATTCCATTACCGCTACGGCTCACATTATAGCCAGTAAGGAGTATATCCGTTTCCGTTTCCCATGGAAACCGATTTTCCGTTTCCACTCAAAATGATGTCAAAACAGCCAAATTCTGTGACGCACATCGGGTTAATTAGCCTCATATATAAGGGATCTTGATGGTTGTCACACTTCTGTCTTTTATAAATGGAAACCGGTTTCCATCTGATATCCAATCATTACCGCAATATCTATTTACATTTTGAGGATGGTTGTCGATGTTCAAGATTATGCTCTGCTGCTCTGCCGGGATGTCCACCAGCCTGCTGGTCAGCAAAATGGTCGATGTGGCGAAAGAACGCGGTTTGGCGGTAAAAATTGATGCGTACGGCGTTTCCGAATTTGATACGCAGTTTCCGCAATATCAGGTGGTGCTTCTCGGACCGCAAGTGAAATACATGTTACAGACACTCTCAGACAAGGCGGCCACAAAAGGCATTCCGGTCCAGCCCATCGATATGATGGACTACGGCATGCAGCGTGGCGATAAAGTACTGGACTATGCTCTGTCGCTCATCGAAGCGGCACACTAAAAGGTGTTCACATGAGTTCGTTATATCAATCCATGGTCGCGGTGATTGAGCAGTCAATTACCCCGCTGGCCGCGAAGCTCGGCCAGCAAAAGTATGTGATTGCCATCCGCGACGGCTTTACCGCCGCGCTGCCGTTTATGATCATCGGCTCGTTTATGCTGGTGTTCATCTTCCCGCCGTTCTCGGCGGATACCACCAACAGCTTTGCCCGCGGCTGGCTGGATTTCTCCCAGACTTATCGCGAACAGCTGATGCTGCCGTTTAACCTCAGCATGGGCGTGATGACCTTCTTCATCTCGGTGGGGATCGGGGCGAGCCTGGGGCGTCAGTTTAATCTCGACCCGGTGATGTCCGGCCTGCTGGCCTTTATGGCCTTCCTGCTGGTCGCCGCGCCGTATGCGGACGGTAAGATCTCCACCCAGTACCTGTCTGGTCAGGGGATTTTCACTGCGCTGATCACCGCCATCTACGCCACCCGCGTCTACGCGTGGCTGAAGCAGAACAACGTGACCATTCGTCTGCCGAAGGAAGTCCCGACCGGCGTGGCGCGTTCGTTTGAGATCCTGATCCCGGTGATGGTGGTGATTGGCACCCTGCATCCGCTGAACCTGTTTATCGAGGCGCAGACAGGCATGATCATCCCACAGGCGATTATGCACCTGCTGGAACCGCTGGTCTCTGCGTCTGACTCGCTGCCCGCCATTCTGCTCTCCGTGCTGCTGTGCCAGATCTTCTGGTTCGCCGGTATCCACGGCTCGCTGATTGTCACCGGCATCATGAACCCGTTCTGGATGGCGAACCTGTCGGCAAACCAGGCGGCTCTGGCGGCCGGTGCGGCACTGCCACACGTTTACCTGCAGGGCTTCTGGGATCACTACCTGCTGATTGGCGGCGTAGGCTCCACACTGCCGCTGGCCTTCCTGCTGCTGCGTAGCCGGGTAACGCACTTACGCACCATCGGCAAAATGGGCGTTGTGCCAAGCTTCTTTAACATCAACGAACCGATCCTGTTCGGCGCCCCCATTATCATGAACCCGATGCTGTTTATCCCGTTCGTGTGTGTTCCGCTGGTGAATGCGTGCCTGGCGTACGCGGCAACCAAACTGGGCTGGCTGGCACAGGTGGTATCGTTAACGCCGTGGACCACGCCCGCACCAATTGGCGCCTCATGGGCTGCCAACTGGGCGCTGAGCCCGGTGGTGATGTGTCTCATCTGTATGGTGATGTCAGCGCTGATGTACCTGCCGTTCCTGCGTGCTTACGAGCGTACGTTGATGAAAAACGAAGAGCAGAAAGCTCAGGCAACCGTCGGTACCGCTGAGACCGCAAGCAATTAAGTCAAAGAGGAAGCGTCATGAAATATACATTCCCCGATAATTTCTGGTGGGGCAGCGCAAGCTCTGCTCTCCAGACCGAAGGGACACGAGAGGGTGAAACCACATGGGATTACTGGTTTGCCCGCGAGCCGAACCGTTTTCACAACGGCGTGGGGCCGCAGCATACCTCCACGTTTTATCAGCACTGGAAAACGGACATTCAGCTGTTAAAGCAGCTGAACCACAACAGCTTTCGCACTTCTATAAGCTGGGCGCGCCTGATCCCCGACGGTATCGGTGAAGTGAATCCAAAGGCGGTCGAATTTTATAACCAGGTCATTGATGAGCTGATCGAGCAGGGCATTACGCCATTTATCACCCTGTTCCATTTCGACATGCCGATGGCGATGCAGGAGATTGGCGGCTGGGAAAACCGGGAGGTGGTGGACGCTTACGCCCGCTATGCGCAGATTTGCTTCGACCTGTTTGGCGACCGCGTGCTGCACTGGTTTACCTTCAACGAGCCGATTGTCCCGGTTGAAGGCGGTTATCTGTACGATTTCCACTACCCCAACGTGGTGGATTTCCGTCGGGCGGCCACCGTGGCGTATCACACCGTGCTGGCCCACGCGAAGGCTGTCCAGGCCTACCGCGCCGGACATTACGCAGGTGAGATCGGCATCGTGCTCAACCTGACGCCGTCCTACCCGCGCTCGCAAAACCCGGCGGACGTGAAGGCGGCGCACATTGCGGATCTGATGTTCAACCGCAGCTTCCTGGACCCGGTTCTGCGCGGCGAATACCCGGCCGATCTGGTGGCGCTGTTGAAATCTTACGACCAGCTGCCCGCCTGTAAACCGGAGGACAGTTTCCTGATCGCGGAAGGGAAAATCGACCTGCTCGGCATTAACTATTACCAGCCGCGTCGCGTGAAGTGTCGCGACAGCGCGGTGAACCCGCAGGCGCCGTTTATGCCGGAGTGGTTCTTTGATAACTACGAGATGCCGGGCCGCAAGATGAACCCGTACCGTGGCTGGGAAATTTACGAGCCGGGTATTTACGATATTCTGGTTAATCTGCGCGACAATTACGGCAACCCACGCTGTTTTATTTCTGAAAACGGAATGGGTGTCGAAAATGAACAGCGTTTTATTGAAAATGGCCAAATCAATGATCAATACCGCATCGATTTTATTTCCGGACATTTAGCCTGGCTGCATAAAGGTATTAGCGAAGGGTGTCACTGTCTTGGTTACCATATGTGGACGTTTATTGATAACTGGTCGTGGTGTAATGCGTATAAAAACCGCTATGGCTTTATTCAGCTCGATTTAACTACGCAACAGCGCACCATTAAAAAGAGCGGAGAGTGGTTTGCTGCCACCTCTTTACATAATAGTTTCGAGAAATAGAGAGAAAGACGATGATTGCCTTAGAAGAAGCCGTGATGGAAATCATCGTCAATGCGGGTCAGTCGCGCAGCCTGTGCTTTGAAGCACTGCACGCTGCGCGGCAGGGCAACATTGACGAAGCCAAAAGCCTGCTGCGCGAAGCCGATGGCTACGCGCGCCAGGCGCACAAGATGCAGACCAAACTCATTGAGCAGGATGCGGGTGAAGCCCGTCAGCCGATGACGTTAATTATGGTGCACGCGCAAGATCATTTAATGAATTCATTACTGGCGCGTGAATTATCCGAAGAAATTATTCATTTATATCAGAGATAATCTATGGCGAAATAACGAGTAATACCTGTGTACCTTAAATAGAAATCCACTTGTTCTGATGATAGCGACATACTCTGTCAGATCGGAGCGGGATGGTTATTGTCTGAATAAAATTAAACTATATTGAGATAACCATGACTACCCTAAAAAAACTTCCATTAACCATGGCGGTTATCGCCGCGCTTTGCCCAATTTCTGTACTCGCACAGGAATTTACCCAGGAACAAATCGACGCCATTGTGGCAAAAGCGGTGGATAAAGCCCTCGCGGAGCGTCAGGCCAAAATGGATGCCGCGGTCGCGAAAAAAGCCGACGTGGTGACGGAGCCGCAAAGCGCGGCGCAATCCCCGGATATGGCTATTCCGTTCGGCATTAAATTTACCGGTTATGCCCGCTACGGCGCGCACTTCCAGGCCGCTGACCAGAAATACGTGGCGGTGGACGGTTCCTATAACGGGGCATCAGCCATCGGTCGTCTGGGTAACGAAGGCAACGGCGGTGAATTCCAGCTCTCCAAGGCCTTCAAGGGTGACAACGGCGCCATCTGGGACATCAACGTGATGATCGACCACTGGGGCGATGAAGTTAACCTGAAAAAAGCCTACGCGGGGGTGACCAACATTATGGCCTCCAACCCGAACGCCTACTTCTGGGCCGGTCGTGACTTCCACCAGCGTCCGCAGCAGGGCATCAACGATTACTTCTGGATGAACCACGACGGCCAGGGCGCCGGGGTGAAGAACTTCGACATCGGCGGCGTGCAGTTTGACGTGGCCGCGGTGGCGGCGGTGGAATCCTGTAGCCCGGAAGTCATGGAAGATGAAGCCAACCCGTCACGCATCACCTGTACCGGCGGGTCCGGCACGGGCGACAAAGGTAACTACGCGGCCACCTCTAAAATCCACGGCATGAAAGTCGGTCCACTGGATCTGGAGCTTTACGCCAACTACGGCTTTGATTCAAAAGCGGTGGAGAGCGATGAGCGTCTGAATGCCTGGCAGGGTGGCGTGGTGCTGAGCCACACCAACGACAGCGGCGTGAACAAGGTGATTGCCCGTTACTCTGATAACGCGGACAACAGCGTGTTCAATAAAACCGAGGATCTGACCACGGTCTATGCCAGCTTCGAAGGGCTGTACAAATTTACCCAGGCCACGCAGGTGGAGTACATCCTCGCCTTCCACGACTACGACAACAGCCGTGATAAGACCGATAACCGTAAGAACTACAACGCCATTGTACGTCCGATGCACTGGTGGAACGACGTCCACTCCACCTGGCTGGAAGCAGGCTGGCAGCATGTGGATTACGACAACGGCGGCGACAACAAGGGCTGGAAGCTGACCCTGTCGCAGAACATGTCTATCGCCATGGGGCCGGAGTTCCGTCCGATGCTGCGCTTCTACGTCACCGGCGGCAAAGTGGATAACGAACGTACCGCCCGCGTGAACAATACCAAAGACGAAACGCTGGACGACTTCAACGTCGGCGCAATGTGGGAGGCGTGGTTCTAAGGTAAAAGCAAAACGGCAACGAGAGTTGCCGTTTTTAGTGTTTGCTCCCTCTCCCTGTGGGAGAGGGTCAGGGTGAGGGCGTCAGGCCGCACACAACCATGCTATGCTGTTGACCGAATTAACGACAACATCGCAGGGGAGAACATGGGTTCCACACGTAAAGGGATGCTGAACGTCCTGATTGCCGCCGTTTTATGGGGCAGCTCAGGGGTTTGCGCGCAGTACATCATGGAGAAAAGCCAGATCTCGTCACCGTATCTGACCATGGTTCGCCTGCTGTTTACCGGCCTGATCCTGCTGACGCTTTCCTTCGTTCACGGCGACAAAATTTTCTCGGTCATCAAACATCGTAAAGACGCCCTCAGCCTGCTGTTTTTCTCCCTGGCTGGCGCGCTCACGGTGCAGCTCACCTTCCTGGTGACAATCGAGAAATCCAACGCGGCTACGGCCACCGTGCTGCAGTTTCTGTCACCGACGATTATCGTGGCGTGGTTTGCGCTGGCGCGGAAAAAGCGGCCGGGTCTGTTTGTGCTTTCCGCGATCCTGACCTCACTGGTGGGGACATTTTTGCTGGTCACCCACGGCGACCCCACTTCACTCTCCATCTCGCCTGCGGCTTTGTTCTTTGGCATTGCCTCGGCCTTTGCCGCCGCGTTTTACACGACGTATCCGTCAACCCTGATCGCCCGTTACGGCACCTTGCCGATTGTCGGCTGGAGTATGTTGATCGCCGGCTTAACGCTGACGCCGTTCTACGCCGGACGCGGCACCGCGTTTGTTATTGACGGCAGCCTGCTGCTGGCGTTTTTCTACCTGGTGGTGATCGGCACGGCGCTGACCTTCAGCCTGTACCTGAAAGGCGCGCAGATGATCGGCGGGCCGAAAGCGAGCATTCTGAGCTGCGCCGAGCCGCTGAGCAGCGCGTTACTGTCGGTGATTTTACTGGGCGTGGCGTTTACGCTGCCGGACTGGCTGGGCACGCTGCTGATCGTGTCGTCGGTGGTGTTGATTTCGATGGATTCGAGAAAACGGGTGAAAGCCCCGGAGTAGCCTGTTGCCCTCACCCCAGCCCTCTCCCACGGGAGAGGGAGAAAAGCATTACTTCGCCTTCACTTTCCCAGCCACCAGCAGCGCGGTCAGCAGCATCAGCGTGCCGGAGATGACCAGCGGCGACGTCAGCCCCAGGTGGTCGAGCGCCACGCCGCCCACCGCCGCGCCGCAGGTGTTCGCCAGCTGGATCACCGCCACCTGAATCGACCCGGCTTTTTCAGCCTGATCGGCAAGCGAGCGGGTGATCCACGTCGACCAGCCCACCGGCACCAGCGCAAAGGCAAAGCCCCAGATAATCGCAATCGCCGAGGCAACCCATTTGTCGCTGCCCCACAGAATGAGCACGACGGCACTGACAGCCAGTACCAGCGGGGCGCCAGCAAGCGCCACTTTCAGGGAGCGCTTCAGGAACTGAGACGACAGCGAGGTGCCGACAAAGCTGGCGATACCGAAGCTGAGCAGCACCAGCGTCAGGCCATCCACGTCAAAGCCCGCCATGGTCATAAAGACCGGGCGGATATAGGTAAAGAAGGCAAACTGCCCGGCAAAGGCCATGAAGATGGCGGTCATCCCCGCCAGCACGCCGGGGCGCTTAAGCAGACTGAACATGTTCTGTTTATGGTGCGCCGCTTCTCCCGGCAAGGACGGCAGCGCTTTCCACACCCACAGAATGCAGAGAAAACCCATCACCGCTGCGGCGTTAAAGACGTTACGCCAGCCGATGATTCCGCCAAGGAAACTCCCCAGCGGCGCGGCAATCACCAGCGCGATGGAGACCGCGCCAAAGATAACGGAGAGGGCTTTCGGCACGGTGCGTGCCGGCACCAGACGCATGGTGAGCGAGGCGGACATTGCCCAGAAACCGCCCAACCCCAGACCCAGACAGGCGCGGCCGAGCAGCAGCAGGGTGAAGCTCTCCGCGAAAGAGACCAGCAGACAGGAGAGCGTCAGGAGCACGCTGAAGAGAATGACCACTTTGCGGCGATCAATCGCGCCAATAACCTGCGTGATAAACAGGCTGGCAAACATCGCCACAAACGCGGTCACGGTAACGGACTGCCCTGCTACGCCTTCGGAAATGCCCAGATCCTGCGCCATCGGCGTCAGCAGGCTGACCGGTAAAAACTCGACGGTAATAAGACAGGCGACGCAGAACGCCACGGAAAAAACCGCCGACCAGTTGGGGCGAGAAACCTCTTTGGTCTGCGGTCTGGTCGTGGGCTGGATATGTTCTGTCATGGTGTCACCTGAGATAAAAACGTGCGGGAAAGTCGCGCAGTTTATCATCAAAAGTGTGACGAATTTAACGTTTCGACAACTTTTCTTGCATCGCCGCCTTCGCCAGCCCGACGATCCACTCCTGATGCCCGTTGATCATCGGGTTCGGTAGGGTACGTGCTAATTCCTGTGCCGGAACGCCTTTCTGCGACTCCTGAGTCAAAATACGGACGCGGTTACCCGGTAAGTCTTCAAACAGCCAGGCGTGGATCACATCCAGACGCGCGCTCTCCTCCCCTTCCACCCAGCCGTGCCAGGCGATACGCGCCGCCTCGCCATCGACCGGCGGAACATACTCCGTCACCTGCGCCTCAACCGGAAAGCCAAAGGTCGTGAAGCGGAAGCGGGCGTTGGCGCTCAGTTCCGGACCGCTGCCGTCGTGAAAACGAATATCTTCGGCGTTGCTGTAGTAGTTCGGCCACAGGGTAGTGTCGTTGAGCTGCGCCCAGATCGCTTTTGCGCTCAGCCCGGCGACAATGATTTCGTTGGACGCAAAGTTATCGGTGGTGCCTGGCAGGTAATCGTCTGGCCAGATAATGGCGGATTGTTTCATGGTTCACCTCATCGTTAGTGGATGAGGTGATGGTGCGCCCGTGAGTGGTATAAATCTAATGATGATGCCTTATACTCATCATCACGGTTCGTGATATCAGTGCAGGTAAAATACACCCTCTTCCGGCAGAAAGAGCTGGTTGTAACGCAGCTGGAAAGCGTTCAGCTCCTGCGGATCCGGCTCCATCTCGCGCATAAAGCCAAGCGCCAGACGAATTTGCGCATCGGTGATCGGCGCGGCCAGACGGGCTTTACGCAACATGCGGTGCCAGGTGTGGAGATTCTCTTCGCTACCGTCGACGATACAGACCTGCCAGATGAGCAGCACCTGGGCAACGTTTTGCAGATGCGCCTCGTCCGGGCGTTCAAGATAACGGATAAACTCATTGCCGGGCGTTTTACCGAACTGATCGATCATCGATTCTACCGGCATCGGGGTGATACCCAGCCGTTCGCTCAAGCGTTTGATGGCGCGGCGGGAATCCGAGGTCAGGACACGAAACCCAACCACAAACACCACGGCAAGCGTTGCCAGCATTATCCAGACCATGCGTTCTCCTTTGAATAGCCGCTCATCATAGCGGGAAACGCAGGGTATCGACAGCGGGCACGGCCATAATAGTGAACTGAAAAAAGGTAGAACATCGTCATGAAAACGGATCTGCGCACGCTGGATCTTAACCTGCTGAAAACGCTCGACGCCCTGCTGGATGAACGCAGCGTCACCCGCGCGGCGACGCGTCTGGCCCTGACCCAGCCGGCGGTCAGCGGCATGCTGAACCGCCTGCGGGATTACTTCGACGACCCGCTGTTTATCCGAGCGCCCCACGGCATCGTACCCACGACGCGTGCGGAAGAACTGGCCGCGCCGGTGAAGCGCATCCTGGCAGATATCGACCTCCTGCTGCAGCCGGTGGCGTTTGACCCACGACAGGCCACCCTCACCTTCACGCTTGCTGCCACCGATTACGCGCTCCGCGCGATCGCGGTGCCGTTTATCGCGGCACTGAAGGTGCGGGCACCGGCAATACGCGTGCGGGTTATACCTGTCGATTCCGAGCGGATGATGAACCAGCTTGAACGCGGGAACGTTGACGTGGCGCTGATCACGCCCCACACCACGCCAGACGACCTGCACAGCCGGGCGCTTTATGATGAACGGTACGTTTGCATGATGCGTGCCGACCACCCGGACGCGGGCAAACCGCTCTCTCTGGCGCGCTTTTGCGCCCTTGAGCACGTGCTGGTCTCTTATGAGGGTGACAGTTTTCGCGGCGTGACGGATGGCGCGCTGGAAAAAATGGGCCGGACGCGGCACGTGGGGTTATCGGTGAGCAACTTCCTGGTACTGCCGGATGTACTGGCGATAAGCGATATGATCGCCGTGGTACCGTCACGGATAGCGGAAAACCAGACGGGAATGTTTGTCTGCGACACACCGGTTCCGGTGCCGGGTTTCACCAAGTGCATGGCCTGGCACACCAGAACACACCGTAATCCCGCGCAGATGTGGCTGCGCGGGTTGTTGCTGGAAACCAGTCAGCGCGCCTGAAGCCCTTTCAGCAGTGCCTCGTGGAAGCGTGCAGGATCCTGCATCTGCGGCGCGTGCCCCATGTCGTTGAACTCGACCAGCGTCGCGTGCGGGATGCGTTTCGCCGTCTCCTTCCCCAGCACCGCATAGTTGCCGAGCGTTTTGCGGATCTCAGGCGGGGCGAGATCTTTCCCGATGGCGGTGTTGTCCTTCGTGCCGATCATCAATAATACCGGCATCTTTAGTTCACTAAATTCGTAGATCACCGGCTGGGTGTAAATCATGTCGTAAAGCAGCGCCGAGTTCCAGGCCACACGTTCTTTTCCCGGCCCGTTGTTAAGCCCGGCAAGCATGGTGACCCAACGCTCGTACTCCGGCTTCCACGCTCCGGCGTAGTAGGTATTTTTCTCGTACTGACGAATGCCGTCGGCGCTGACCTTCAGCTCGCGCTGGTACCACTGATCGACCGTAATATGCGGCACACCGCGTGCTTTCCAGTCTTCCAGACCAATTGGGTTGACCATCACCAGCTGCTCCACCTGCTGCGGCCACATCAGCGCGTAGCGGGTCGCCAGCATGCCGCCAGTCGAGTGGCCGATAACCGTCACGCGATCGAGGCCGAGCGTTTTCAGCAAGGCGTGGGTGTTATCCGCCAGCTGCTGAAAGGTGTACTGATAGTGCTCCGGTTTGGTGGATTTACAAAAGCCAATCTGGTCGGGAGCGATCACCCGATAACCGCTGGCTGAGAGCGCACGGATAGTGCCGTCCCAGGTACCGGCGCAGAAGTTTTTGCCGTGCATCAGCACCACGGTGCGGCCGTTGGGTTTTTCCGGCTTCACGTCCAGATAAGCCATATCCAGAGACTGTTCCTGGGAGGTAAACGTAAAGTGTTTTACCGGCCAGCCGTAGTCGAAACCTTCCAGCTTCTCGCCGTAGGTGGGCGCATCCGTAGCCATTGCGTGGGTTGCCAGCGCCATCAACAGCGCCAGGCAGGATAATCGTCGGGTCAACATGCAAGCTCTCCCATAGCAAAAGGAATAAGGCTGCGCGAAAGGCGGCAGCAAAAAAAACTGTAGAGCAAGGAGAGGGGCGATTGTGTAAAGCGGGGTAAAAACTGGAATTTAAAACAAAAAAGCCCGGCATCACACACCGGGCAAAGAAGTCACCTGCACACTCAGGCTGCTTTTAATTTCTGCACACGATTTTCACGGCGAATTTTACGTTCTTCGAGCACCGCAACCATCGCCATCAGGACGATACAGCCGATGGCGGCGGCATCCAGCGCCGCAAAGGTGCCTGCCCAGCCGGTGAGGCCGAAAATCGGCGTGCCGTCGGCAATCATCCCCAGACCCAGCTTGGCGAAGCTGTCGCCGATCAGGTAGGCGAAGGTGCCTTTAATTCCATCGGCGGCGCCGATCGCTTTTTTCGGTACAAAACCTACCGCCGCTACGCCGATCAACAGCTGCGGACCAAACACCAGGAAGCCGAGCGCAAACAGAGACGCCAGGTAAACGTACTGGTTGCTGGCGTGCTGGTAGACGCCCAGGGTAGCGATAATCAGCGCCAGCGCGACGCAGGCCACCAGCGCACGACGACCGTTGGCGAGGTCAGAGAGCCAGCCCCACAGCAGCGTACCGACCAGCGCACCCACCTCAAACAGGGTAAAGCCCTGAATCGCGACTTCTTTAGAGAGCTTCAGCTCCTGGAAGGCATACACGGTCGACCACTGGTCAATACCGATGCGCACCACGTACAGGAATATGTTGGAGAAGCAGAGCAGCCAGATCACTTTGTTTTTCAGCACGTACTCAACAAAGATCTGCCATTTTGTCATCTCGTTCTCTTCGGTCTCTTTGTCCTCTTCGCTGATCGCCTCGCCGAACAGCTCTTCGGCTTTGCCGAGGCCATAAGATTCCGGAGAGTCGCTGCCGAAACGCAGACCGATAAACCCGACAATCAGGGCGATAATCGACGGGAAGATAAACATGCCGATGACGTGACCATCAAACAGGTAGTTCGCGCCGAACAGCGCCACGCCTGCTGCACCCGCCCCGCCGAGGTTGTGGGAGATGTTCCACATACCAAGGTATGAACCACGCTTACGGCGCGGGGTCCATTTGGTGATGGTGGAGTAACTGCACGACCCACCGGTACTCTGGAAGAAACCGCTCAGAGCGTAGAAGGCGATCATCAGGAACAGGCTGACGGAGCCCGCGCCCATGCTGGCGCTGAAGCCGAGCATACAGATGGCGGAGAGGATCAGCATAAACGGCAGGAATTGCTTGGTGTTTTTGCCGTCTGCATAGTACGAGACAACGGTTTTGCCCACGCCGTAGGTGATGGAGAAGCCCAGGCCAATCATCCCCAGCTGCGTCATGCTCAGCCCGTAGGTGGAGATCATGTCGTTCTGCGCGATGTTAAAGTTTTTGCGGATCAGGTACATGGTCAGGTAGCCGATAAAGACCACCAGATAGGACTGCATGAACGGTTTGAACCACATTTTGCGCCGCACGTCGAGCGGCAGATCCAGGGTCGGCTTGCGCACCTGATTAAGGAAGGCCAGCATGGTTTGCTCCTGAGCTGATTTTTACCTGCGAATGGCAGGCATTGTAAAAATCAGCCAGGAGAGATGCCTGAGACAGCGTCCAGGTAAAACCGGGAAAATTTCTTAGTTTTGCGCCACTCGGAGTGAAAAGGTGAGGCGCATCACATCACACTGGCTTCACGCGGCGCCTGCGCATGCAAAAACGGCAGCAGCAGCAGGGCCGATATCCCCGCCGCGATGGCGATCACGGCAAAGAAACCGCTCCAGTGCCAGATGTCGATCACCCGCGCCAGCGGCCAGCCGGAGAGGGACGCGCCCAGGTAGGCGAACAGCCCGACGAAGCCCGTCGCCGCACCGGCCGCCTCTTTATGCGAGCATTCTGCCGCCGCCATGCCGATCAGCATCTGCGGGCCAAACACGAAGAAGCCGATGGTAAAGAAGCACGCCGCCTGCATCACGTAGCTGGCGAACGGCATCAGCCACAGCGAACCGACGGAGAGTAAGATTCCTGCCGCAAAGATTAGGTTCATTGGGCCACGGTTGCCGTTGAAGAGCTTATCCGAGCCCCAGCCCGCCACCAGCGCGCCGATAAACCCGCCCAGCTCGAACATCGTCACCGCCGAGTTGGCGGTCACCAGGTCCACCCCCAGCGTCTCGGACATGTACAGGTTACCCCAGTCGTTGATGGCCGCGCGCACCACGTAGACCAGCACGTAGCAAAGCGACAGCAGCCAGATATACGGGTTTAACAGCACGTATTTGGTGAGGATCTCTTTGCGCGTCAGCCCCGCCCCCTCAAGCTGTTGCGCCACTTCCATTTCATCGTGCCGCCAGTCGCCCACCGCGGGCAGCCCCACGGTTTGTGGCCTGTCGCGCAGCCGCCAGCAGAGGAACAACCCGGCCAGGATCGCCAGACCACCGGCAATCATCATCCCCGCGCGCCAGCCGTAGTGCAGCGCCGCGGCACCGACCACCATTGGGATCAGCGCGCCACCGACGTTATGCGCGGTGTTCCAGATAGCCCACCAGCCGCCGCGCTCGTTGCGCGAATACCACGCCGTGAGCAGGCGGGCGCAGACCGGCGCGCCCCAGCCCTGGAAAAAGGCGTTCAGCGCCCACAGCAGGGCAAACGCCCAGAGCGAGGTGGAAAAGCCAAACAGAATATTCACCACTCCAGTTGCGATTAGCCCAAAGCCCATAAAGTAGCGGGCATTGGAGCGGTCGCTGACGATGCCGGAGAAGAACTTCGACAGGCCGTAGGTGATGTAGAACAGCGTCGCCAGCAGGCCGATATCGGTGCGCGTCATCACGCCGCTGGCTAGGATTTCCGGCGCGGCGGCGTTGAAACTTTTGCGGGTAAAGTAGAACAACGCGTAGCCGAGCCAGATAGTGATCAGGATATGACGACGCCAGTAGCGGTAGCGGGCGTCGATCTCCGCTTTGTTGCCTATCGGCGCGGCGTTTGCGGGGGTTTTAAACATGATGGCTCCTTAGCGGCAGGCTGACGCTGACGCGCGTCCCGTGGGTGCAGGAGATATTCAGTGTGCCGCCCAGCGCCTTCACGCGCTCGCGCATGCCCGCCAGGCCAAACCCCTGCTGCCCCGAGCCCGGCGGCAGGCCGCAGCCGTCGTCCTCAATCACCAGCCTGAGGCTTTCATCCTGCTGCCAGCCCTGCAGCGTCACCGCGCTGGCGTTGGCGTGTTTGACGATATTGTTCAGCCCTTCCTGACAGACGCGGAACAGCGTGACGCGCTGGCCTTCACTCAGCAATGATTCATCAATGCGCCAGTCGAGATGGCTGACAATTCCGCGGCTTTCCAGCTCCATCTCGCGCATCAGGGAGCGCACCGCCTGTTCAAGAGAGAGATCGTCCAGCTGGCGCGGACGGAGCCTGCCCAGCAGGCGACGCACCGAATCGTACACGCCAAGAGAGAGCTGTTCGATATGCGCCCCGCCCTGCTTCACTCCGGCGTTATCCGCCGCCAGGCGCTGAACAATGCCCGCCTGGGTGCGAATGGCGGTAATGGTCTGGCCGATGTCGTCATGCAGTTCGCGCGCTACCTCCTGGCGCACGCTCTCTTCGGTCTCCAGCAGGCGTTCTGCCAGGCGGCGATTGCGCGACAGTTCGGTTTGCAGGGACTGGTTCAGCTCACGCAGGCGCTGAATACCTGCCCCGAGCAGCAGCCCGGTCAGGCTCTGCGCCAGCAGAGAGAGCAGTAAATCGACCGGGTGATCGTGCCAGGTCTGGCTGGCAATCAGCGCGATGGCGTTCATCAGCGTGGCGATCAGCGCGCCCTGCCAGCCGTAATGCCAGGCGAGAGCAATGATCGGCAGCGCCAGACAAAACGGGGTAAAACGGGAAAGCTCAGCAGGCAGGCCAAGCTGCAGCCACAGGCTCACCACAAACAGCAGCAGATACCAGATGAGATGTCGGGCGCGCCAGTTAACCGGCTGGGAGACCAGCGATGGCCCGAGCGGCTGCCAGACAGTGCTGGTGAGATAGTGCCAGAAAACCAGACAGGTGGGTGCCAGCGTCAGGCCGCCGGTCAGGGTCAGCAGCAAGGCGTTAAGCATCTCCTTTTCGCCTACCCACGGCAGGGATTGCAGCAGCGCGGCAGCAATCAGCGCCGCCCCCTGGCGCAGCAGCGTGCGCCAGTCGCGCTGGTGACGATAGCGGGAAATCAACGCAACCGGGAGGAGCGTGAGCAGGCTTCCGGTCATCAATAAGGGCAGATGCGCGAGGGCGACTTCCTGCGACAACCAGATCAACATCAGCCACTCTGCGCCCAACAAAACCGGCCAGTAGCCGCGCGGGCATTGCAACATCAGCCCCAGACGCAGGCCAAAGGGAAACAGCAGCACCGCCAGCTCCGGGCGTTCCACCAGATGCAGGCTGATGCTCCACAGGCAGAACCAGGCGGCAGAGAAGATAAAAAAGCTGGCAACAACGGCGATCAGCCGCGAAATCAACGGGTTCATTGCCAGCTATCGAACATACGGCGCGCCAGCTCGACGTCGTTGCTGACGCCGAGTTTTTCCATGAGGTTGGCGCGGTGAACGTGCACGGTTTTGGGCGACAAACCCAGTTCGGCGGCAATCTCTTTCACCGCCATCCCCTGCGCGAGTTTTTCTGCCACCTGACGCTCACGCCGGGTAAGCGGATCCTGACGTCCGGCCGCCAGCTTGAGGGCGATATCCGGCGTCAGGTAGCAGCCGCCCGTCGAGACGGTGCGCACGGCGGCGATCAGCTCATCCGGGCTACAGCGTTTTGACAGAAACCCACGCGCACCGGCATTGAGCGCCTGCTCCACCAGCGCCGGGCTGTCATGAACCGAGAGCATGATAATCGCCATCCCTTTCGGTAACTGACTTAGCAGCTCCAGCCCGGAGAGATCTGGCATTGAGATGTCACAGATACAGACCTGTACGCCACGCCCCGGCAGGCCCGCCAGCGCCTCGCGCCCCGAGCCGAACTCTGCCACCACCTGAAAATCCGGTTCGAGGTTTAAAAGCTGGGCAAAGCCGGAGCGAACGATAAGGTGGTCGTCGATGAGAGCGATGGTGGTCATGTCTGTTCCTGCGGTCTGAAAACGCCGGATGGCGCTGCGCTTATCCGGCCTACAAGAGCGAAAGACGCTTACCTTAAGCGATCTATTCGAAGAACACCGCAATTTTGTTAAACATGGTGGGATCGGACTGGTTGCGCGCCACTCTGGTGACGTCTTCCAGCTTGTCGATCTGGGCCATCATCTGCTCCAGACGCTGATCGTCGTTCACCAGTAGCCAGATGCGACTGTGCTCGCTGCCCTGAATCGGCAGACAGAGAATGCCTTCGACGTTAAACGCGCGGCGGGCAAACAGCCCGCAGACGTGGGTCATGACGCCAGGGTGGTTGCGGACGGTGAGTTCCAGAATGACGTTTTCATGTTGTTTCTGCATGGCTTATTCCCCCACCATCTCAGTATTTGCCGCACCCGGCGGCACCATCGGATACACTTTTTGTTCAGGGTCGATACGGACGTGGATCAGCGCCGGGCCCGGACGAGAGATCGCCGCCTGCAGCGCTGCGTGGGCGTCCTCTTCTGCGTTCAGATCGCAGGTATGCAGGCCAAAACCGGCGGCAATCTGCATAAAGTTAATCATCCCCGGATAGGTTGCCGCAAACACTCCCTGCTTGTAGAACAGGCTCTGCTGCTGGTGTACCAGCCCCAGCGCCTCGTTGTTCATCAGGATGATTTTAACGTCTAACTGATTTTCGGCCGCGGTGGCCATCTCCTGAATGTTCATCATCAGGCTGCCGTCACCGGAGAAACAGATCACCTTGCGGTCCGGGTTCGCCAGCGCCGCACCCACTGCCGCAGGCAGACCAAAGCCCATGGTTCCCAGGCCGCCGGAGGTCAGCCACTGACGCGGACGGTTCAGCGGATAGGCCTGGGCGGTCCACATCTGGTGCTGCCCAACGTCGGTGGTAATAATCGCGCTGTCGTCCACGCAGGCGGCCACGGCGTTAATCAGCCCGTAGTGGCTCAGCGGGTCGCCTTCGGTTGGGATCGCGCCCGGGAACTCGCGTTGCAGATCCGCCACCATCTGACGCCAGTCGGCGCGATCAGTTGCGTCCGTTTGCGGGATCAGCTGTGCCAGCACGTCGGCCACGTCTCCCTGAATCGCCACGTGCGGTTGTTTGATTTTACCCAGCTCGGCGCGGTCGATATCCACGTGAATGATTTTTGCGTTCGGGCAGAACTGCTCGGTTTTACCAATCGCCCGGTCATCAAAACGCGCGCCCATCACAATCAGCAAATCCGCCTCTTGCAGGATGTAGTTAGTGCTGCGCGCGCCGTGCATGCCCAGCATTCCTAATGACAGCGGGTGTGCTTTGGGCAGCATGCCGAGCGCCATCAGGGTCATGGTGGTAGGCAGGTTGGCTTTTTCAGCGAACTGACGGATTTCATCTGCGGCGTTGATTGCCCCGCCGCCCAGATAGAGCACCGGACGTTTAGCGGCGTTGATCATGGCCGCGGCATCGCGCACGCTCTCAGCGCTGAATTCTGGCGCGGGTGCTCGCTCGCCCGGCTCCGGCAGGACGTCGATCTCAATTTCTGCGGTCTGGACATCCTTAGGAATGTCTATCCACACCGGGCCTGGACGACCGGACTGCGCAATGCGGAACGCATAGCTGATAACCTGAGGAAGCTCGGTAATATCGCGAACTAAATAGTTATGTTTGGTGATGGGGATAGAGATGCCGTAGGTATCCACTTCCTGGAACGCATCGGTACCGATCATTGAGGACGGCACCTGGCCGGTAATGCAAATCAGCGGAATGGAGTCGAGACGCGCGTCGGCGATGGCGGTTACCAGGTTGGTCGCCCCCGGACCGCTACAGGCCATACAGACTGCCGGTTTACCCTGCGTACGCGCCATGCCCTGAGCGATAAAACCCGCTCCCTGCTCGTGACGCGCCAGCACGTGGCGGATCTGCGTGCTTTGGCTTAACGCGTCATACAGCGGCAGCACCGTACCGCCCGGAATACCCGCAACCGTGGTAATGCCCTGTCGTTCCAGTAAATGAACAATCAGCTGCGCGCCCGTAAAACGCGTCTTGGTGGATGTTGTGCCCGAACTTGCCATGCTCCAGTCCTTTTATGGGCCGACTTTCCGGGGAGGGGTCCTAAACGAAAAACCCCGCCCGGTTTGCGCCGGCGGGGTTTTGGATTCGTGTGTTGATCCAGTCCCTACGGCGCATTGCCGACGACCACCACCACACGCACGACGACCACTGCGGCTGGTTGCGCAGTTTTTAGTAGGGTCGCGGTGTTCATGGATGCAGTCATGGGGGACCTGTGTTTGGAATCATTGATTGAATTTATACAAACACAGGTTTTCGGGCGTGACAATGGAAATATTTTCATCTGCGCAAAAATGCGTCAGGGATCACGTTTTAGTATGTTGCTCGCTCATTCCAGGCGTCACTATAGATGACATTTCCGTCGCAATGTTTCCAGGTGATTTTCTCATAGCGTATGAGAACCGTTTCGAGGTGTGTTCCGGTGTTGGCACCTGGATACAAATCGGGTGTAATAGAAGTTATTTTTACATTCTCCATAATGATATTAAAATACTCCTGCTCTAAACCAGCCTCATTAATCTGATACATCTTTATGGTGGCTGACTGAAGCGTTCTCCCCGTACTCAACGCCCGAAATAAAAACGGAGTGACACGATCAAATTCCTTCTGGAACATGACGGGCATATGTATGCGCGTGCCCGTCAATTTCCCGGTATTCCCGTCGACCGGGATATTGACATTATGAGTGAACGATTTAAGTTCAATTGCGCCTTCACGCCCTGACACCAGGCAGGGACCTACCATTGGCGAACCATTTTCATCTGTCAGAAACAAATAAGCCGGATTTGACATACAAACTCCTTTTTATAAAACTCAATCGTACTTATCAAAGCGGCCGAAAATTATCGGATGAACAATAATAAATACGACGATAGCAATGAATGTTAATAATACCCAGTGGTTGGGCACCAGCCAGAGAAACAAAGAGGCGCAAGCAAAAATATAAACGGGGAATAAAACATCTGTAAAAAGAATGGATAGCAGACTCTTAAACATGCTATTTATCCTTTAAGTCGTTATAGATAGCATCAAAATCCTTGTAGAATCCCGTTTGCACTTTCTTAATGATTTCAGCCAGGAATGGTTCAAAAAAGTAGTAAAGCATCTCCAGTTGTGCGGCATAAAGGGTGGCGTAATAATTAGGATCCAACACTTTCAGACGACGGGCAGCAAGAGCGCACTTCTGGTCCGTACCCATCAGCTGCAGAGCCATAACAACATTGGGTACACGGCGCGCAAGCCGTTCGACGACGATCTCTGAAAGTAAGCCGGATTCCGAAAGGGATTTGGCCAGCGTCCATGCTATCGCTAAACGCGCTGCCTTGCTTGCTGGGATGTTGTTAACAAGGCCGGTTACGTTTGAATCCGTCTTGCGAACGCGATTTTTTTCATTCCCATTTTCAGAATCAGTCATAATGCTTTCAAAATAAAGATAGAGCATGTGTGCTATTACATTGCGATAACGGTAAATAGACACAATTGAGAGGTACATCCTTTTTTCTTCTGAGAGTAACTCTTCACACACATCGTGATAGCTGGGGATTAAGCATGATGAATACCAACTAACACGCTCCATTCCTGAGTAGATATCAGAACCGATCCCCTTTAATGCTTTCCATGTCCCAGCAACGCCTTGTTGTCCATAAATAGCTAACTGCCTGTCGCTCTGGAACTTCATCTTCAAGTAATCAGATGCTTGCATAACGTATCCATACTGTTTTTATGGTTATATGAATATACGTTGAAAAACCGGGCAATTCAAATCCGTTAATTTTATTTAAATACTCATTCACGTTAAAAATAAACAGACTTAATTTTATTTAAAAAATCTATATTTAAGGATTATTAACTGAAACATTAATATGTACCTTATTTCTGCCGGGTACGTTGTCAATAAATCAACTGGCATCCCGTTCTGTACAGAAAGCAGAAAACAAAAAACCCCGCCGGAGCGAGGTTTTTTCAGGGTTTTGCGGTTGGTTGCCGCAGAACACACTGTGTTACGTCAACGCACGAAGTATATGCGATCGAAGACGAACGCGCAATTCCGGCACGGATTTTGACGTTTTTGAGTATGGAATGGGTTTCGAATTTTGTCCACAAAATACTGTTCATGCATACAGTATTTATCTATACTGAGGATGTTCGCAGTGAGCGAGGGGGCCGCAGTTCTACCGGCGCAACGAAGTCCTGGCTGAAACGGGTGGTGCCGTCAGTGCCTTAACCCTCTGAAGTGAGCACACTGTGTTACGTCAATCGAGATGCTGGCAACAGGCGGCGGAAAGGTACGCCAGCATCGTGCTCCTTTTTACCAAAAGGAGACGCGTATGAGCGTAGTGGATATGGTGATACTTATCCTCAAACTCATTGTTGCTGTTCTGCAACTGCTTGATGCTGTCCTGAAATACCTTCGGTGATTCAGGTTCAAGTCGCACCTGAGAGGGGCGGGCAACCGCCCCTCTTTAATAACGAGGGAATGCTATGTCGCGTCTGTTAATTGAACCCATCACGCCGGAAGAGCCCGGGTATATCGCGCTGAAAGCCGAAAGCATCGCGGCGAATTTCAATATGCTGCGCAGGCTGGAAGAGAACTGGCAGCGTGGTGAAAACCGCTTTAACGCGCCGGGTGAAAAGCTGCTGGGTGCCTTTTTAAACGGCAAGCTGGTGGGCGTCTGCGGCCTTAACCGCGATCCGTTCAGCCAGCAGCCGCGTGCCGGACGTATTCGCCATCTTTATGTCAGCGAGAAGTGCCGCGGTCTGGGCATTGGTAAACAGCTGTTAACGGTGGTGATGGCCGATGCCAGCATCTGGTTTGATTTCCTCAATACCCATGCACCCGATACGGCCTGCGGCTTCTACCGTCGGGCAGGCTTCAGGCTGGTGTCAGACGAGCCACGGGTTACCCATCGTCTCTTTTGCGCGGTGTAGCTGGCTGGCGACATCAGGTCGTGAATGTTACAGTTGAGTGACAATTCACCGCCAAAGACGCCATGACCCTCTCCGTTTTCTGTATTTTGCTGTTCGCCGCACTGCTGCACGCCAGCTGGAACGCCATTGTCAAAGCCGGAACGGATAAGCTTTACTCGGCGATCAGCGTTAGCGGCTCCGCCACGCTCATTGCACTGGTTTTATTGCCATTTTCTCCTCAACCCTCCGTAGCCAGCTGGCCATTTTTAGTGGT
The DNA here is from genome assembly GCF_000025565.1 of Enterobacter cloacae subsp. cloacae ATCC 13047. Lineage (NCBI taxonomy): Bacteria > Pseudomonadati > Pseudomonadota > Gammaproteobacteria > Enterobacterales > Enterobacteriaceae > Enterobacter > Enterobacter cloacae. The sequence continues at coordinate 29,293 of NC_014121.1, read as the reverse complement.
CTCCTGCGCGCTGCAGGTGGTGTACACGGTACTGGTGGCGAAGACGTATCAGGTCTCAGACATGAGCCAGACCTATCCGCTGATGCGCGGAACAGCCCCACTGCTGGTGGCGCTGATCAGCGTGCTGGTGCTCGGGGATAGCCTCTCCTGGCTCGCCTGGGCGGGCATCGGGGTGATCTGCCTGTCGATCCTCGCGATGGCGATGAATGGCCGATTGCAGTCCCGCAAAGGGATCTGGCTGGCACTGCTGAACGCCTGCTTTATCGCCGGCTATACGCTGGTGGACGGAACGGGCGTACGTTTATCGGATACCGCGCTGGGCTATACGCTGTGGACCTTCTTTATGAACGGCTTCTGCCTGCTGTGCTGGGCAATGGTGGCGCGACGCCGCGAAGCTTCCAGCTACCTGCGTTTGCACTGGAAAAAGGGGTTGCTCGGTGGGGTGGGAACCATGGGCTCGTATGGCCTGGCCTTATGGGCGATGACGCAGGCTCCGCTGGCGGTTGTCGCTGCGCTACGTGAAACCTCCATACTCTTCGGTGCGCTGATCGCATTTGTGCTTTTAAAAGAAAAGGTTGCCGGTCTGCGTATCGCTGCCGCGTTGGGTATTGCAGCCGGTGCGATCCTGCTGCGTCTGGCGTAATTCACTGGCAACATTAGTTGCCGTTCTTGTTTACAAAACCTGCCTTAATCCTCTTCTTCATTCATCATGACAATGCTTAATTTGTCATCTCATTGTGGTAGATTCCTCGCGCATTTATGGGAATGCGTAGTCACTTATTCTTCATTTTTCTCTTTTGGCAAAAGTATTCAGCGACATGAAAAAACAAAGGAACGTTAACTTATTGTTGATGCTGGTGTTACTGGTGGCCGTCGGTCAGATGGCGCAAACCATCTACATTCCGGCGATTGCCGACATGGCAAAGGAACTCAACGTCCGCGAGGGCGCGGTACAAAGCGTGATGGCCGCCTACCTGCTGACCTATGGCGTTTCGCAGCTGTTCTACGGGCCATTATCCGACCGCATTGGCCGCCGTCCGGTCATTCTGACCGGCATGTGCATTTTCATGGTCGCGACGGTGATTGCTATTACCACCCATAGCCTGACCGTACTAATTGCCGCCAGCGCGCTGCAGGGGGTAGGCACGGGCGTCGGTGGGGTGATGGCGCGTACCTTACCGTGCGATATGTATCAGGGCACGCAACTCCGCCATGCCAACAGCCTGTTGAATATGGGTATTCTGGTCAGCCCGCTGCTGGCACCACTGATTGGCGGCCTGCTGGACACAATGTGGTCCTGGCGCGCCTGCTATGCCTTCCTGCTGGTGCTGTGCGTGATTGTCACCTTCAGTATGGCGCGCTGGATGCCGGAAACCCGTCCCCAGGACGCACCGCGCACGAAGCTTCTCGCCAGTTACAAAACGCTGTTCGGCAACGGGGCTTTAACCTGTTATCTGCTGATGCTGATCGGCGGTCTTGCGGGCATTGCGGTGTTCGAAGCCTGCTCCGGCGTACTGCTGGGAGCGGGGCTTGGCCTGAGCAGCATGGTGGTAAGTATTCTGTTTATCCTGCCGATCCCGGCGGCGTTCTTTGGGGCCTGGTTCGCCGGACGTCAGAACAAACGCTTCTCAACGCTGATGTGGCAGTCTGTTATCAGCTGCCTGCTGGCTGGCCTGATGATGTGGATCCCGGGTCTGTTTGGCGTAATGACCGTCTGGACGCTGCTGATCCCGGCGGCGCTGTTCTTCTTCGGCGCGGGGATGCTGTTCCCGCTTGCCACCAGCGGCGCCATGGAGCCGTTCCCGTTCCTCGCGGGTACGGCGGGTGCACTGGTGGGCGGTTTGCAAAACATCGGTTCCGGCGCGCTGGCCTGGCTCTCCGCCATGATGCCGCAAACCGGGCAGGCTAGTTTGGGTTTACTGATGACGCTGATGGGGCTACTGATTTTGCTGTGCTGGCTGCCGCTGGCGTCGCGTGTTCCCCACCACGAGCAGCCTGTTTAACCGCATGATGGCCCGGCTTCTCGCCGGGCTTTTCACACGCCGGGGCAATCATCGCCTCCAGCAGCGGCTCTGGCGCTGGCCGCCAGGCCCCCTCCTCTCCGTCATAAAACTGGAAATCGGCGTTAATCGCGTAGGGTATTTTCGCCTTTTGCAGCTCGCAGGCCATAAACGTGGCAAAGGCCATTTGCGACGCGGTGGGTGTAAAGCGGTTTGACTCCCCCACGCCCCAGCCCCCGACCCAGCTGACGTGTCCGGTTTTTTGTTGCCAGCGCAGCGCCGTCGCGATGCGATTGTGAATCGCCGCTTTCTCCGCCGCCATACCGGAGGTCCACGGGTATTTACCGTTATTTTTCAGCGGCCCCCACGGAAAGATATGCCACTCCGCCAGCAGAAAGTTTTGGCTGTGCGCAGGCAGCTTGAGGCTGGGGAGATCTTCGGGGGCCGCACGCAGGCGGGGAGCGATGAAGATCATCCGGTCCGCATCAATGCTGTGGATGACCTTAATGGTTTTCTCATACACCCGGTTGAGCGAGGCTGCGTTGTGGTTGAGCTTGTCCGCAGGCTCATAAATCAGGTCAAAGCCCAGCAGCGGCGAACGTTTGCCGAAATAGTGCGCCACGGCAATCCACCAGTCGGTAACCTCTTTTTCGTTATCGGCTTTCGGATCGTTTTTATAGCTGTCCGCCTGATACGCGATAATCGGGATCACGCCGTACTGCTCGCAGGCTTCCACCAGCTTACGCAGGTGGATCAGCCGTGCTTCGGTCGGCTCATCGGCCACGCGAATACGCACATGGCTGATGCCTTTCGCGCGAAAGTCGCGTACCACCAGCGGGTCGAATTCCCGTATCCCGCGCTCGGTGCGCGCCCAGTCCACGTCCATACCCACACCCAGCTTTTGTGCATAAAGCGCAGCCGTCAGCGGCGGCTCGGCGGCTATCGCCCAGCCGGAAGAGAGAAGTAACGCGGTCGCAATAAGAGGCTTTAACACGGCTTACCCTGGATAAATCAAAAGCATTACCTGTATTTAGCACGCTTTTTTGTATTTGGTGTAGCGTCAAAGCGTAATAATTCTTCAGCCTGCCAGTTCTCTTAGCCAGCCAATAAAGGCGTCAATTTTCGGCCACTGACGGCCGGGAAGCGTTGAGATGTAATAGTGCTGATGGCATTTGAGGGTCTTGTTGCCAAACGGGGCGATAAGCTCGCCCCGCTCAAGGCGCTTTTGCACCAGCCGCTTTCTCCCCATCGCCACGCCCACATGATTCATGGCTGCCACTATCGCTAAATCGGAACGATCGAAGCCAATACCCGATGATGACGGCATATTCATCGCAAAATGCTGCGCCCAGCTGAGCCACTCATCCGTACCGGAATCATTACTCCAGGCCTGACGGTCGTGCAGTAACGTGCAGTGGCTGAGGTTATCGGGGTTTTTCAACAGCGCATGCTCGCGGGCATATGCGGGCGAGCAGACGGGCAAAATCTCCTCGTCCATCAAGAAATGATGAGAAAGGTAGTTTGGCGGCGTATCGTCGAAATAGATGGCCAGATCGATGCCGGTTCGCTGCATATTGACGTACTCATTGCCGGTGAGAATGGTGAGAGATATCGACGGATAACGGCGGGTAAAATCCCCCAGCATGGGGACGAGCCAGCACTGGGCGATTGACGGCCGGGAATACACCGTCAGCGTACCGGACAGCGCCTGGTTTTTAATATCCAGGATCTCCTGATTCAGGGTGTCGAGGGATGATTTTAGGGTCCAGTAAACGCGCTTTCCTTCCAGCGTTAGCTCAACTTTACGGTGCGAGCGGACAAACAGCTGAATGCCCAGCTCCTCTTCCAGCAGGTTAATGCGGTGGCTCACCGCGCTGGGGCTGAGCGACAGTTCCGCCGCCGCCAGCGCAAAGGATTCATGCCGGGCAGCCACTTCAAAAGTGTACATTTTTGACAGTTGCCAGCCATTTAGCAGCCGGTTTCTGACTTCATTCGCATCGGTCATCACAATTCTCACACGTTATTTCTGCGCCCAGCATACCGCCCAGGCATGAATTTATGTGAACCAACAGCGAAATAAGTGCGCTTTTTTGAGTTCAGTCACTCAGTTGATCCAATCTGGCTCACCTGAACGGCAATTTTTATCGTTTGTCAGCTCACGCCGTTTTTTCGTCCAATACCCACAGATGACATAAGGGTGAGGTGAGATATGGGATCGCCGGTCTGGGTTGTGGTAACGCTGCTTGTCAGCATTGTGTTGATTGTTTTAACCATCGTAAAACTGAAGTTTCACCCGTTTCTCGCGCCGATGCTGCCGCTCTACCCGAATGTAAGCCCGGAGATCATCACCATTGCCATCGGTTCCGGCGCTATTGGCTGCACGATCGTGACCGATTCGCTCTTCTGGCTGGTCAAGCAATACTGCGGCGCGACCCTGAATGAGACCTTCAAATACTATACGACGGCGACGTTTATCGCCTCGGTGCTTGCACTTGGCGGCACATTCCTGCTTTCTTTCATTATCTGAGCGCGACGAGACGTATTATGGAAAACGCAACTATCACTGCTTTAACCGCACAATTTCCTCTGGTTGAGGATCTGATGGCTCTGAAAGAGACCACGTGGCTTAACCCGCGAACCACTTCGCTTGCAGAAGGGTTGCCCTATGTCGGGCTGACCAAAGCCGACGTGGACGACGCGCATGCGCGCCTCAACCGCTTCGCGCCGTATCTGGCGAAAGCCTTCCCGGAAACCGCGGCAACGGGCGGGATTATCGAATCTGAGCTGGTTGCTATTCCGGCCATGAAAAAACGGCTGGAGAGAGAATCTGGCAAGGCTCTTCCCGGAACGCTGCTGCTGAAAAAAGACAGTCATCTGCCCATCTCCGGCTCGATTAAAGCGCGCGGCGGCATCTACGAGGTGCTGACCCACGCGGAAAAACTGGCGCTGGAAGCGGGATTGCTGAGCACTGAAGATGACTACAGCATCCTGCTGGAACCGCGCTTTAAAGACTTCTTTAGCCAGTACAGCATTGCGGTGGGTTCAACCGGCAACCTGGGAATGTCCATCGGCATCATGAGCGCACGCATCGGCTTTAAGGTGACGGTACATATGTCCGCCGACGCCCGCGAGTGGAAGAAAGCCAAACTGCGCAGCCATGGCGTTACCGTCGTGGAATATGAGCAGGATTATGGCGTGGCTGTGGAACAAGGGCGAAAAGCGGCGGAAAACGACCCGAACTGCTTCTTTATCGACGATGAAAACTCTCGCACCCTGTTCCTGGGCTATGCCGTTGCCGGCGAGCGCCTGAAGGCGCAGTTTGCCGAACAGGGCCGTGTGGTGGATGCAGAGCACCCGCTGTATGTCTATCTGCCGTGCGGCGTTGGCGGGGGGCCTGGCGGTGTGGCGTTTGGTCTGAAGCTGGCGTTTGGCGACAACGTTCACTGCTTCTTTGCCGAGCCCACGCACTCCCCGTGCATGCTGCTGGGAGTTTATACCGGCCTGCACGATGAGATTGCCGTGCAGGATCTGGGTATCGACAACGTGACGGCAGCGGACGGGCTGGCGGTCGGACGCGCGTCGGGCTTCGTCGGCCGCGCGATGGAACGTCTGCTCGACGGGTTCTATACCCTTTCCGATCAAAGCATGTACGACATGCTCGGCTGGCTGGCGCAGGAGGAAGGGATTCGTCTGGAGCCATCGGCGCTGGCGGGCATGGCCGGGCCGCTGCGTGTTCAGGCTGATGCCAACGTCACCCATCTCGTGTGGGCGACCGGCGGCGGCATGGTGCCGGAAGACGAGATGGCGAAGTATCTGGCGAAAGGGAAGTAATTATGCCGGGTGGCGGCTGCGCCTTACCCGGCCTACAGGTGCACAATTTGTTGAATGTGGGTTACCGCAAACAGCAGTGATAGCGACAGCACGGCCAGGGCGATGAGGAACTTATCCCGCACCGCCTTCGGCTGCACAAAATCGTCCTGCGCCACGTCCATCACGTTACGGCTGCGGGTATAGCGCCATAAAATGATGGCCACCAGCGCCAGCACAACCAGTGAGATCCAGAAGGGTAGCCCCGTGCGGTGCCAGTTGTGCTTAATCGCCAGGGCAATCAGCGCGCCATACCCCAGCAGCGTGCGCAGCCACGCCAGCGACGTCCGCTCCGGCTGCAGGCCGGGGTCCGCTTCGCGCCGCGCTTTGCGACTATCCGCCATACACCACCAGCACCATCACCACGCCCGCCACTGTCAGCAAAATCGCACTGATGATCAGTAACCCACGCGTATAGGGCAGATCCTGCTTCAGGCGCATCGCCTTTTCGTTACGCAGCCAGCGCAGATAGCCGTAAATCGCCAGTACGCCCGCAAACAGGCACAGCAACAGCGCCAGCACTTCACGAATCAACGGCGTGGCGAAATCGGGCGCGAGCTGATCAAGACCGACGCCGGCGGCCAGAAAGCCCAGCGCGGTACGGATCCACGCCAGATATGTACGTTCATTGGCCAGCGAGAAGCGGTAGTCCGGGGCTTCACCGAGGCGGGAAATTTTCATGAAGGCTCCTTGTCATGCTGCAGGCAGGCTTCAGCATAGCGTAAATCGGCCAGGACAAGGAGACCGGCATCAGGCGATGCCGGTCAGGAGGGTTAATGCAGTTCTGGCCAGTAATCCTTATTGGCCTCGATCAGGTCATCCAGAATCGCTTTCGCGACCGACGCGCTCGGTACGGTTTTTGACAGGGTGATTGCCTGCCAGAGTTTCTGGTACGAGCGTTGCTCCCAGGCATCCACCACCAGTTTTTCCACCGCCACCTGCTGGCTCATCAGCCCTTTCTGGAAGTGCGGGATATCACCCACGGTGAGCGGCTCTGGCCCGTTATGGCCCACCAGACACGGAATTTCCACCATCGCGTCGGCATCAAAATTATGAATGGCCCCGTTGTTTGGCACAATCAGCAGCATCCGCTCCTGGGTATTAAAGGCAATCGCCGTCGCCAGATCGACGATGTAGGAGGCATGTTCGTCGATCTCCAGCTCCCCGGCAGAGGATTTTCCGGCTTCTATAATCGCCCGGCACGAACTGAATACATGCTTCTCACGGTGATCCATAACTTCATTGGCGCGGGTCCGCTCCGGGTTGGCGTGCGCGACCACGTAGTCCGGGAAGAGGTAATACTTCAGATAGGTGTTTGGCATGGTATCTGGATCGAGCGCCTGCACGTCTTTGGCTTTGGCGAAGGTATCGTTCCAGCTCGCTTCGGTATGCGCATCTTCCGAAGGCGGAACATAGCCGTGTTTCGCCACGTATTCGCGCAGTTTCGGCATCAGATCGTTACCGTTCAGATCTTCAATCGATGTCCACCAGCCGAAGTGGTTCAGGCCGTAGTAACGCACGCGCATCTGTTTGCGGTCTTTCAGGCCGACAATCTGCGCCATGCGCCCTTCAATACCGATTGGCATATCGCAGATGTTGAGAATTTTGGCATGCGGACGCAGGCGGCGCGTCGCTTCCGCCACAATCGCCGCCGGGTTGGAGTAGTTCAGCATCCACGCGTTCGGGGAGTACTGCTCCATATAATCCACCAGTTCCAGTACGCCGCCGATGGAGCGCATGCCGTAAGAGATCCCACCCGGGCCGCAGGTTTCCTGACCCAGCACACCGTGACGCAGCGGAATTTTCTCGTCTTTTTCGCGCATCGGGTATTTGCCCACGCGGATGTGCGCCATCACGAAATCCACATCGGTAAACGCCGCTTTTGGATCGGTGGTGTAACTAAACTCAATCTCCGGTGCCTGTTCCTTAAGGATAATTTTGCACGCCTCGGCGATGGTTTCCTGACGTGCGCCATCGTTGTCATAAAACTTCAGGGCACGCAGCGGGAAACGGTCACGGTTGGCTAACAGCATCAGGACGATACCAGGCGTAAAGGTGCTGCCGCCGCCTGCAATGACAACTGAGAATTTTTTCATGATATAGCCTCTGTCAGGGTGGTTTGTTCATTCGTTAAAGGGGTTTTCATCAGCGATTCCAGCTGGTCGCGCACCTGCGGAACGTGCAGGCCAACGATCACCTGTATGCCGTTGCCGCGTCGCACTACGCCGTGTGCGCCGAGGGCTTTGAACACCTCATCGCTTTGGGTTTGCGCCATGTCGACCAGCGCGATACGCAAGCGGGTGGCGCAGTTGTTGATGCTTTCGATGTTGGCCGCGCCGCCCAGCGCCTGCAGGAATCCGGCGGCTTGGCCGACCTGCTGGCTGGCGGCAGCCGGGGCGGTGGTTTGTCCGCGCGCCGCCTTATAGTCGGCCTTGCTGTAGAGTTTGATTTCACTCTCTTCACGACCCGGGGTTTTGAGGTTCAGACGCTCAATCAGCGTTTTGAAGACCACGAAGTAAAGGCCGGTAAAGCAGACGCCGATGCCGATCTGGGTGAATACCGTTGAAGCGTGGTTATGGAACATGGGGATCCAGTTTTGCGGCAGGAACTGGTCCAGCAGGCCACCGCCCATGTTGCCCACCACGCCAAAGGTGTACATCACCGTCGCCATGGTGGCCGCCAGTACGGCGTGAATGGCAAACAGCAGCGGCGAAATAAACAGGAAAGTAAACTCCAGCGGTTCGGTAATCCCCACCAGCACGGCGGTAAGCGTGGCCGGGATCAGCAGGCCCGCGACCTTGACGCGGTTTTCTGGTGAGGCGGTGTACCAGATCGCCAGCGCAATCCCGACCGATCCAAACACCTTAGCGTTACCGTGCAGCGCGAAACCACCTTCCGGGAACAGGGTTTTCAGCGGCAGCGTGCTCTGGCTGAACGCCTGAAGATGCTGCGCCCAGTAGACCTGAATCCCGCCCTCAACGGCGGCCGGGCCAAAGATAAACGGACCGTAGACGAAGTGGTGCAGCCCGGTTGGGATCAGAATGCGTTCCAGGAAGGTATACACCCAGACGCCGAGCGCACCGGCGGAGCGTAAGAACGCCTGCAGGGACTCAATGCCCATCTGCACTTTCGGCCAGCCCAGCAGCGTCAGCCAGGCGCAGGGGATCATGACGAAAAACGCGATAATCACCACAAACGAGGTGCCCTGGAAAATGCCCAGGAAAACCGGCAGTGGTTTCTCGAAAAAGCGGTTATGGATCGCAGTGACAATACCGGAAATCGCAATCGCCCCAATAATGCTGGTATCAAGGGTTTTGATCCCGGCAATCATCGCCAGCCCGCTTCCCGCCGTCGGTTCGGCGGAAAAGTCGACGCCAAAGAAGTGGCCCCAGGTCATCCCCATCGCGTTGATGAAGTAGTTCCAGGTCAGGAAGCTGATCAGCACCGCCAGACAGGCGCGGCCCTGCGCCTGTTTCGCCAGACCAATCGGTAAGCCAACGGCAAAAATCAGCGGCATATTGCGGAACACCGCCCAGCCGCCCTCTTCAATGATGTGCACGATCTGCGCGAACAGATTATCAGGAGCCGTTAAGGCTTCGCCCACGAAAAGCGGATTACGAAGCATGATGGCGATTCCCACCACGATCCCGGCAAAGGGAAACAGCAACACCGGGGTAAACATGGCACCACCAAAACGTTGTATTTGACTGAGCATCTTTAAATCCTCACGTAACAACCTGTAGGGGAGAGAGGCCTTTATGGTTTTGTGCTGGCCTGAGGTGAGCATAAGAAGTTACTGATGCGCGAACATGGCGTGCCGCTGCGATTCGTGATCGCATTCATGGTTTTATTTTGACCAATCAGGTCTACTTTTCGCTGTAAATATGGACATGTCAGGATGCAATCCACGCCCTGATACGGGCAGAGAGGTCTACTGGTGATCTACAAATCTATTGCCGACCGATTACGGCTACGGCTGAATTCATCGGACTACAACATCGGCAGCCCCATTCCGGGTGAGAAAGCGCTGGCGCAGGAGTTTGGCGTGGCGCGCATGACCATTCGCAAGGCGCTGGATCTGCTGGTGAGTTGGGGGCTGGTTGAGCGGCGGCACGGCAGCGGGACGTTTGTAGCACGCAAAGATGTGCACCATGAAACCACCAACCTCACCGGGCTGGTGGAGGTACTGCGTCAGCAGGGCAAAGAGGTACAGAGCAAGGTGTTGCAGTTTGAAGTGATGCCCGCCCCGCCCGCCATCGCCAGCCAGCTGCGGATCCAGGTGGATGAGCGGATCTACTTTTCCCGCCGGGTGCGCTACGTGGACGGAAAACCGCTGATGCTGGAGGACAGCTTTATGCCCGTGAAGCTGTTTCGCAACCTCTCGCTGGCGCATCTGGAAGGGTCAAAGTTTGATTACATCGAGAAGGAGTGCGGAATTACAATCAGCGGCAATTACGAGAGCCTGACGCCGGTACTGGCCGATAAACAACTCGCTGGTTACATGAACCTGCCGGAGCAAACGCCGCTGCTGCGTATTACCTCTCTCTCCTACAGCGACAGCGGCGAGTTCCTTAACTATTCCGTGATGTTCCGAAATACCAGTGATTACCAGGTGGACTACCATCTGCGGCGCATCCACCCGGACGACCTGCTAACTCATCCCCCAGAACAGCACCGCCAGTAGCTGCGGGGTGATGATGCGCAGGAACATGACCAGCGGATAGACCGTAGCGTACGACAGCGCCGCCGCGCCGCTGGTGGCGTGCAGGCTATTGGCAAAGGCCAGCGCCGGTGGATCCGTCATCGACCCCGCCAGCATGCCGCACAGCGTCAGATAGTTCATTTTAGCGAACATTCGCGCCAGTATGCCGACCGTCAGCAGCGGGATCGCGGTGATGAAGATGCCATAGCCGACCCAACTCATCCCTTCCCCCCTGACCAGCGTATCGACAAAATCGCCACCGGATTTTAGCCCGACGACCGCCAGAAACAGCACAATGCCCAGCTCGCGCAGCGCCAGGTTGGCGCTCGGCGGCATAAACCAGTAGAGCTTACCGACACAGCCGATTCGCCCGAGGATCAGCGCCATAATCAGCGGCCCGCCCGCCAGACCCAGCTTGAGGGCCACCGGGAACCCCGGTATATACAGCGGAATGGAGCCAAGCAGCACGCCCAGCCCGATACCGATAAACACCGGCAGCATTTGTACCTGCTGCAGTTTTTGCTGAGCGTTACCGACCATATCCGCCACGGCGTCAATGGACGACGGACGCCCGACCAGGTTAAGAATATCGCCGAACTGCAGGCTGGCTTCCGGGCTGGCCACCAGTTCAACACCGGCGCGATTGAGACGAGAGATAACCACGTCGTAACGTTCTTTTACCTGCAAATCGCGTATTTTCTTGCCCAGAACGTGCTCGTTAGTTACCACCACACGCTCCACGCGCATGTCGGTGCCGCGGGTAGAGAGCGAGGTATCCACTTCCTGACCAATCACCAGCCGCGCGTTGTTTAAATCCCCGGGCTGCCCGACAAGGTGCAGCAGATCGCCTTGCCGGATAATGGTGCCAGGCGCGGGCACCATCAGCATTTCGTCACGTTTCAGGCGCGAGCAGATAATATTGGCGCTGTTCAGGATCGGCACGTCCTGAATCGCCATGTTGTTCAGATTGGGGTTATCGACGCGGATGTTGATGGTTTTGATCGGCATATGGCCGTTGGTAAGCGTGGTTTCGTGGTCCTTCGCCTCTTTGTCGACGTTAATGCGAAAGAGCACCCGAACCAGCCACATGGAGAGCAGAATGCCGCAAATCCCGAACGGATAAGCCATCGCATAGCTCATCCCCATCTGGTCGACAATGCCGGGTTCGATACCTAAATCGCGCAGGATTTGCTGGCCCGCACCCAGCGCGGGCGTGTTAGTCACGGCCCCGGAGAAAATGCCCAGCACCACGGGCAGCGGAATTGCGAAGAGTTTATGCAGGATAGCGGTGACCAGCCCGCCCATTACGACGATGCCGAGGGCAAACAGATTGAGGCGTAATCCGGAAACCCGCAATGAGGCGAAAAAGCCCGGCCCGACCTGAATGCCTATGGTATAGACGAAGAGGATCAGGCCGAACTCCTGCGTAAAGTGGAGCATATCGGCGCTGAGAACCAGCCCGAGTTTGTCAGCAAAGTGTCCGACAAAAATGCCGCCAAACAGCACCCCACCGATCCCAAACCCGACGCCACGGATTTTGATGTTGCCAATCCATAATCCAACAACAGCGACCAGGGCCAACACGCTGACGGTTAACGCGATATCACTCATGATCCACTTCCTTGCATAACCTTAGTTATGTTAAGGATTCTCTCAGAGGTGAAGGGCGTTGTATGGGTGATGGCGCACAAAAAAGCCCTGCCGGGGCAGGGCTTTAACTTTTCACCCTCTCCCTGTGGGAGAGGGCTGGGGTGAGGGCACCAGCCCGCACAGCATTAACTGTTCAGCGCCGGCCGCTCGCTAATGGCGATACGCTGTGGCGCGATGGCTTCCGGCACGTTACGGACCAGGTCAATATGCAGCAACCCGTTGGTAAAGGTCGCGCCGGAGACTTCCATATGATCTGCCAGGGTAAAGCTCAGGCTAAACGGCTGAGTCACCAGCCCCTGATGCAGCCATTTGGTCTCGGTTTCTTGTTTTTCCGGCGACCCTTTCACGGTCAGACGCGTGCCTTCGAGCTGGATATCCAGATCGTCCTGGCGGAACCCGGCCAGCGCCAGCGTGATGCGATAGTGGTTATCGTCGCTTTTTTCGATGTTGTACGGCGGAAACGTCTGGTGCTCAGTGGTGCTTTGCAGGGCGTTAGCCAGTTTGTCAAAACCAATCCACTGACGCAGCAGGGGGGATAAATCGTAGTTACGCATACTAAATCTCCTTCTGAGAAGCGAGTTCGGCACAGTTTATTTTTGTGCACAGTTGTTCCTGCAAATCCTGGTGGATTCGCATATGCTCCCGGTTCGGCAAGCAATTCTGAGTGGGCCGCTGACGCGACCCGCGGCATTAATTAATTTCGATACGGCGCGGTTTTTTCTCTTCCGGAATCACACGTTCCAGCTCGATAAACAGCAGACCGTTGACCAGGTTCGCGCCTTTAACGTGAATGTTCTCAGCTAACTGGAACTTGCGTTCAAAGTTGCGCTCGGCAATGCCCTGGTAAAGGTAGGTACGTTCTTTCTGCTCAGCCGTATGTGAACCTTTCACCACCAGCAGGTTGTCCTGCGCGGTGATCTCCAGTTCGCTCTCTGCAAAACCGGCGACAGCAATCGCAATGCGGTAGTGGTTTTCATCAACCAGCTCAACATTGTATGGAGGGTAGCCGTTGCTCTGGCTTTGGTTATTTTCTAAATGATTAAACAGGCGGTCAAAACCAATTGCAGAACGGTATAGCGGGGAAAGATCGAAGTTACGCATAAATAAAAGCTCCTGAAATCAGCGAGAAATTTTAGCCTTCCACCATGGACAGGCCATTGCGCCCCCGAACACCCATCAGGCGTGCTCGTTATCGGGTTACATTCTTAAAATGGGTCTGGAAACGGTGTTTTCAACCGCGACGTTCGCACTTTTTTTTGCACTTTTGAGCTTCTCGCTTAGACTGGGACAACAGCACAAAGGGTTAAATTGCGATGGCTGCCACAGTGCGGGGTTATTGGGCTATTCATTTTCAACAAGGCTCGCTATAACCCAGAGTTGCAGGTCTATGCAGTGCCATTAACGATGACTGAGTGATGATGAAAAATGTTCTGATTAAGCTGACGACGTTCAGCGGGGTGGTTTTACTTTGCGGGTGTTCGAGCGTGATGTCTCACACCGGCGGTAAAGAAGGAACATATCCGGGGACGCGCGCAAGCGCGGCGATGATCTCCGATGATGACACGAACTGGGGCACCAAATCCCTGGTGATCCTCGATATGCCGTTCACGGCAGTGGCCGATACGCTTTTGCTGCCCTGGGATATGTTCCGCACGGACAGTTCCGTACGCTCGCGCGTTGAGAAAAGCGAGCAGCAAAATCTGGCAACCAACGCCGTTATCCCGCCCGCCGAGATGCCGCGACCCTAATCCTGTACGGTTTCCGTTAGCCACAGCTGGCGGAAACCCTCTTTCTCCTCCATCCATGCAATAGCGCGCCCGTTCGGGGAAAAGACGACCGCATCAGCAGACGGCGGATTGCCGTGATCGGACGTCAAAAACGTGACCTCTCCGGTCTGCGCGTCGCAGCAGGCGATACGATTTTCCAGCACAAATCCCAGACTGTCGCCCGAAGGATGCCAGTTGAATGCCGACTGGATACCGCTTTCGGTATGCGTTAACTGACGCGGCTCGCCCCCCTCCGGTGAGATCAGCCACAGCTGGACAATGCCGTTGTCATCACGCATCAGAAAAGCAATCTGCGTACCCTGCGGGTTGCTGCGCACCCAGTGGCGCGGCACGTTCACCAGCCCCGGATACGCCTTTTGATGGGTGAAAGTCAGACGGCGCTGCAGCACGCCAGCAGGCGGTGCTGGCATCGTCTCTGGCGTGCCCTGCAATGGCGCATCGCCTGCCTGTTTCCAGCCCTGCTCGTCTTTGGGCAGATCGACAATAAACAGTTCAGGCACTTTTTCGCCTTTCACAGACAGGGTATCGCCAATAAACGCCAGCCTGCCGTTGCCCACCCAGCCCTCTTCATAGGCGCGGTTGATCTCATCGCTGCCCGGCTGTGGGTTCGGCGTCGTGCGGCTTACCAGCACGCTCCAGAAGGTGCCCGGATATTCATGAGGATGGTTGCCCTGCGGGGTGACCGGGCCAAAGGGTGCGGCGACGCCAACGTTACGTAAATCGAGCTTTGGATCGCGCTCATGTAACACATGGTCGTTATAGGTGAAGCTGACGAACTGCCCGTTTGGGCTAAAGACGTGTACATGGCTGCCGCCACGGAGTGCGCCTGCGGTATAGGGCACGGTAATATCCATGGCATCGAGGTTGCTCGCCTGGCCGTTATGGACAATCACGCCCTGGCGATGGTGAAAATCGTATTGCCAGTCTGCATCCGGGTTTTTCGGGCCGTGGATAAAGACGTATTTGTCTTGTGCAGGATGAACGGTCACCACCCCGACATGCGCGCCGTGCTTGGCACGATAAATCACCTCAACCTCGCCCGTACTGACGTTTACCCGCTCAATGGTTTCGCCGGTGAACGATGCCCCGGACGGGCGCACATCGTAGACCAGCCACTGGCTGTCCGGTGTCCAGGTATTGGTATTGGTGAGCTGGTGGTTGCGGGAAGCAAAGGTGATTTGTTTCATGGGATACCCTGATGCGCAGTTATCGCATCAGGGTAAAACATCCGAAGGGATTAGCCTACTCGTTTCACGTCGCCGACCAGCAGGATGTAGGAGAGCGCGCCAATCAACGCCACGGCGGAGATGTAGACCAGGGCCGGGCCAAAGCCGTAGTCCTGCGCCAGGTAGCCGATGACCAGCGGCACAGTGATCCCACCGAGTCCACCGACGAAGTTGAACACACCACCGGTCAGGCCAATCAGACGCATCGGCGCCAGAGACGACACCAGCGACCAGGTGATAGAGGCAAAACCGTTGCCGAAGAACGCGAGCGCCATCAGGGTCATAATCCACACCGGATCGTTGGTGTAGTTGGCGCCCATGATACAGGTTGAGATCAGCAGCCCGCAGATAATCGGCGTTTTACGCGCAACACCTAATGAGACGCCTTTTTTGACCAGCTTATCCGCCAGCCAGCCCGAGAGCAGCACGCCAAAGAATGCGGCAAGGAACGGCACGGTGGTCATAAAGCCCGCCTTCAGCGCGGTAATCCCCTTTTCCTGGGTGAGGTAATTCGGGAACCAGGTCAGGAAGAACCACAGCGTCGACGTAACCGCAAACTGACCGAGATAAACCCCCACCAGCTTACGATGGAAGACCAGCTTCCAGTCCGCGCGGGTCAGCGGCTGACGCGCCTCTTTTTTCACTGGCGCATCGCCGTCTACCAGGCCGCCACCGTCGCGGATGTAGTCCAGCTCCGCTTTGGTGATATTTTTTGTCAGACGCGGCGGTTGATAGACCTTGAACCAGATCAGGGACCAGATAATGCCGATCCCACCGGTGACGATAAACACCCAATGCCAGCTTAGCAGCTCCTGGATCCAGATTAACAGCGGGGTCAGGAATGCCAGGCCGACAAACTGCCCGGAGGTGTAAAAGCCCACCGCAGAGGCACGTTCATGCTCCGGAAACCAGCTGGTGACCATACGGTTGTTGGTGGGGAACGCAGGTGCCTCGAAAACGCCGGTGATAGCACGCAGGCCAATCAGCGACATCAGCCCGGTCGCGAAGCCCTGGAACAGGGTCGCCACGGACCAGCCTAAAATGGCGATGAAGTAGGTCAGACGCGACCCCACGCGGTCGAGGAACCAGCCGCCCGGGATCTGGTAGAGCGTATAGAGCCAGGCGAACGCCGAGAAGACGTAGCCCATTTCCGCCTTGGTGATCCCAAACTCTTCCTGAATATGGGCCGAGGCCACAGCAAGGTTGGCGCGGTCAACATAGCAAATGACCACGGTAATAAAGATCATGATTAGCGTCAGGTAGCGGCGACGCCCGGTCTTTGTAGCAGTAACTGGAATATCCATCGCAATCTGTCTCCAGATTTTGGGCATAGCGAAGCCGCTCACCATGCCCTGTAATTTACAGAGGGTTATATTTTTGTATGTACGTTTTTATTGCCCGGTGGCGCTTCGCTTACCGGGCCTACGAGAGAGTAGGCCGGATAAGCGTAGCGCCATCCGGCGATTTACCACTCGGCTACGGAGCCATCTTCATGACGCCACAGCGGGTTACGCCAGTCCGGCGCATTTTTACTGAGCTCAATGACTTTGGCTTCGTCAATGTCCACGCCAAGGCCCGGCTTCATTAATGGTTTGAAGAAACCGCCTTCCATGCTGAAGTCTTCTTTGTTTTTCACAAAGTCGAGCAATTCCGCGCCCTTGTTATAGTGAATACCCATGCTCTGTTCCTGGAACACGGCATTGCGGGAGACAAAATCCACGTGCAGGCAGGCCGCCAGCGCAACGGGCCCCAGCGGACAGTGCGGCGCCAGCGCCACATCGTAGGCTTCTGCCATCCCGGCAATTTTGTAGCATTCGGTGATACCGCCCGCATGGGAGAGATCCGGTTGCAGGATCGCAATACCGCCTGCCTCCAGCACGCGTTTGAACTCGAAGCGCGAGAACATACGCTCACCCGCGGCGATAGGAATATGGGTCTGTTCAGCCAGTTTCGGATAGTACTCCGCCTGCTCGGCCAGGACGGGCTCTTCAATAAACAGCGGACGATATGGCTCCAGCTCTTTAATCAGCACTTTGGCCATTGGCGCACTGACGCGTCCGTGGAAGTCCAGACCAAACTCAATCTCGTTACCGAAAGCTTCACGGATTTGCGCCACGGTATTCACCGCCCGGTCCACCGCGCGCGAGTTGTCAATCACGCCCATCTCTTCACAGCCGTTAAGCTTAAAAGTATCGAAGCCGATATTGCGCAGCTGCGTAATGCCGTCGATCACTTCCGCAGGGCGGTCGCCACCCACCCAGCTGTAGGCTTTGATTTTGTCGCGTACCAGGCCGCCCATCAGCTGCCAGACCGGGGCATTCAGCACTTTGCCTTTGATATCCCACAGCGCCTGGTCAATACCGGCGATGGCGCTCATCAGGATTGGGCCACCGCGATAAAAGCCCGCCCGGTACATCACCTGCCACAGGTCGTTAATGCGTGCCGGATCCTGACCAATCAGGTATTCCCCCAGTTCATGCACCGCGGCCTCCACGGTGCGTGCGCGCCCTTCTATCACCGGTTCACCCCAGCCAACCACGCCTTCATCGGTTTCGATTTTCAGGAACATCCAGCGCGGGGGTAAACGGTACGTGGTGAGTTTGGTTATTTTCATTGCACTGCCTCTCGATACGCTTTCACAAATGCTGCCGCCTGCTGCGCGGTACGCTCAACGGACTGTCCGGCGCGATAGAGATCGCTGCCCAGCCCCGCGCCCACACAACCGGCGTTAATCCACTGCGCCAGGTTTTCTGGCGTCACGCCGCCCACGGCAAAGACCGGCACG
Source organism: Enterobacter cloacae subsp. cloacae ATCC 13047 (assembly GCF_000025565.1). Taxonomy (NCBI): domain Bacteria; kingdom Pseudomonadati; phylum Pseudomonadota; class Gammaproteobacteria; order Enterobacterales; family Enterobacteriaceae; genus Enterobacter; species Enterobacter cloacae. The sequence continues at coordinate 11,276 of NC_014121.1, read as the reverse complement.
CTGGCGGGCAAGACCGCTTTCAGTGCTTTGATATAGTCAGGACCAAAGGCCGAAGAGGGGAAAATTTTGAGCGACTGCGCACCCGCCTCGAGGGCGGTAAAGGCTTCGGTTGCCGTCGCGCATCCTGGACACACGGTCATTCCATGGCTCACCGCGCGGCGGATCACCTCGGGGTTGATGTTGGGGGTGACGATGAGCTTGCAGCCCATCTTTGCCAGCCTCTCCACCTGCTCCGGCTGCAAGACGGTTCCTGCGCCAATCAGCGCTTTATCACCAAAGGCCTCTACCACTGTCGGAATACTTTTTTCCCATTCGGGGGAGTTGAGCGGGATTTCCACCGCGTCGAATCCGGCGTCGATCACGGCACCGACGTGCGCCAGCGCCTCGTCGGGGGTAATGCCGCGCAAGATTGCGATAAGGGGAAGACTAGTTTGCCACTGCATGAGCGATGCTCCTTATTCCTGCCTGAAATGCCGTGTCGCCGGATACCGTTGATACTTCACGGCCAATCGCGCGAAACGCCTGCTCGTAGCGCGACGTCAGCGCTGCACCAGCGACAATCGTGACAGCCTGCTCGCACCCGACGAACTCACGCATGCTGGCGACTTCTGCGCCAATCAGCAGGCCAGAAAGAAACTCGCTGACCTGCTCGCGCGGGAGATTTCCCAGCACGTGCGAGGCGCGAACCTCAAAAAGTTGCGGCAAAACATCAGGAAAAGCGATCCCACGAGCAAGGCCAGCAGCAAACGCCTCCGGCGACGGAACCTGCTCCGGTAAACCGGCCCCCAACAGCGAATGATTAAGCAGCAAATGGTGCAATTCGCCGGTCATTACGGTGCGAAAATCGTGGATATGCTCTGCATCTGCCTGGACCCACTTGCAGTGCGTGCCGGGCATGACGTAGACAGAAGAAGGAGAAAGCGTGCGCGCACCGAGCAGCTGTGTCTCTTCACCGCGCATCACGTTATGGTTATCGTCGCGCGAGACGCACAAACCGGGAACAATCAAGATATTGTCGCCAACGGACGTTAACTGCTTGCCAATGGCGGAGAAAGAGACAGGAACAGGCAGATAAGGCGCGATTTTCCAGCCCACGTTGCTGCCCACCATCCCCGCCATCACCACGGGCGTGGCGCTGTCGCGCCAGTTTTGTGTGACCTCTGCTAACACCGCCTCGGGGGATTTTCCGTTCAGACGCGTCACGCCTGCTTCTGATTGCCTGCTCTCCAGGCACTGCTCGCCCTGGTACAGCCAGGCGCGCAGATTGGTCGATCCCCAGTCAATTGCGATGTAGCGTGATGTCATGTGATTTCCTTCAGCCTTCGTGTTGAGCTGGCAATCATGGTGAGCGCCGCCTGCTCTGCCGCATCGCCGTCCTGATGCCGTATCGCATCGAACAGCGCTTTATGTTCCTGGAGCGTTTTTGGCATATTGGCCTCATCACCCATCCAGGTACGTTCAAATACTGCTCGCTGTAGCGAGCTGATCGCCACGCTAAGCTGCTGTAAGACCGGGTTATGCACCGACTGCAGTACCGCCTCGTGGTAGCGAATATCCGCCTCGTTAAATGCCTCACGGTTCTGGTTATTGGCGATCATGTCGTTCAGCGCCGACTCAATCTGCGCCAGGTCACCTGAGGTGGCGCGCTCTGCCGCCCAGCGGGCGATAGCCGGTTCTACCAGGTTTCGTACCTCGCTCATGGCGCCAATCAGCCGCGGGTCGTAATCGTTTTCCAGTACCCACTGCAGAACATCGGTATCGAGGTAGTTCCACTGGTTGCGCGGGGCAACAAACGCGCCGCGATAGCGTTTCATTTCAATCAGCCGCTTCGCCATCAGCGAACGGAACACTTCCCGGATGATGTTGCGGGAGGTTTCAAACTCCTCACACAGTTCTGCCTCTGCCGGCAGCGGCGAGCCGGGAACATATTTGCCACCCACAATCTGTGTACCCAGCGTGATGACAATGCGATCGGTTTTATTGAGAGTCATGGAGAGTCCTTGTGCTCTGTAAGTCCATCACTACTTTACCGCGACCGCTGAATTTCGCCTCACTTTTGCAGTACAAACGTGAGGCCTTTCGCCTTTGCTGTGGTGACAATGTAGTACAATCAATTAATGTTGTACTACAATCCAGATCACAAAAAGAACAATTCAATAAACTCAGGGCCAAAAAAAGCCCCGGTTGATAACCGAGGCTGATGATTAAGGGCGACTGTTAGGAGAGGACAAATTTCTCAATCGCGTAAGCCACGCCGTCTTCCAGGTTAGATTTGGTGACGAAGTTCGCCACTTCTTTCACTGACGGGATGGCGTTTTCCATCGCCACGCCCATACCCGCGTATTCAATCATTGCGATGTCGTTTTCCTGATCGCCCAGGGCCATGATCTCTTCAGGCTTAATGCCCAGCGCGTCGGCAAGCGACTTCACGCCGGTGCCCTTATTGACGCGTTTATCGAGGATTTCGAGGAAGTACGGCGCGCTTTTCAGCACGGTGTATTTCTCTTTGACCTCCGCCGGGATGCGCGCAATGGCTTTATCGAGGACCTCAGGCTCATCGATCATCATCACTTTCAGGAACTGAGTGTTCGGATCCATTTTTTCTGCTTCACAGAACACCAGCGGAATGGTGGCGACATATGATTCGTGCACGGTGTAATAGCTGATGTCGCGGTTAGCGGTGTAGAGCGTTGTACGATCGAGCGCGTGGAAGTGAGACCCGACTTCACGGGACAGTTTTTCTAGGAACAGATAGTCATCGTAATTCAGCGCGGTTTGCGCAACCGTGCTGCCGTCCGCCGCTTTCTGCACCAGCGCGCCGTTATAGGTGATGCAGTAATCGCCCGGCTGATTCATGTGTAGCTCTTTGAGGTAGCTGTGCACGCCCGCATACGGACGCCCGGTGGTCAGTACCACATTCACGCCCTTTGCGCGCGCCGCGGCGATTGCGTTTTTAACGGCTGGAGAGATAGTGTGGTCTGGCAGCAGCAACGTGCCGTCCATATCGATTGCAATGAGTTTGATAGCCATGAGGTCCCCGGGATAAATGAGTGCTACCTCATGCTAACGCGATTAAGCACACAAAAATAGAGCTACATTGCGCAACAGAAAACCCCTTTTTCCGCAATCCCGGGGAACGTTGACTCACTCGCGGGTGAGGACGATTTTACCAAACGCGCCGCGATCGAGGTGTTCCAGCGCCTGCTCCAGCTGGTCAAAACGGTAGCGCTGCTCAATGACCGGTTTCAGCCCTGTCACCTCCACGGCGCGGACAAACTCTTCCAGCGCACGGCGATGCCCGACACCAATCCCCTGAATAACCGGGGATTTCAGCAACAACTCACCCGCTGATAGCGTAATCTCGCTCCCGGCCAGCACGCCAATCACCGAGATGCGTCCATGAACGGCAACGGCACGCAGGGAGTGCTGCAAGTTTTCTCCCCCCACGGTTTCAATAATGTGGTCAATGCCGCGATCCTGAGTCAGCGTTAAAAGCGCTTCAGCCCAGTCGCCTTTCAGCCGGTTGATACCCCGATCGGCTCCCAGTTTTTTGGCCCGCGCCAGCTTTTCATCACTCCCCGAGGTCACGTAAACCTCTGCACCGAGTGCTTTTGCAATTTGCAGTGCGAAAATCGCCACCCCGCCGGTGCCTTGTACCAGCACCGATTGTCCGGCTCGCAAGTTCCCGCGCTCCACCAGCGCAAACCAGGCGGTTAGCCCTGCACAAGGTAATGTGCTGGCCTCAACGTCATCCAGGGTTTCCGGAGCGGCCACCAGCCCGTTTTCATTCACGATCACGTACTCAGCCAGCATCCCCGGGAAGTACCCTCCGCTCGTTTTATAGGGCAAATGACGGGCATCCGCCTGCGGCCTGCCGTCGATCCACTCCGGGAAGAACGTCGAGATGACGCGAGCGCCGGGTTGAAAACGCGTCACGCCTTCACCAATGCTGTCCACCACGCCGGCCATGTCAGACGCCGGTGTGAACGGGAAGGAAAGCGGGATCGGCATCATGCCTTCAATCACCATTTTATCGCGATAGTTGAGCGCAACGGCATTCACCCGCACGCGCACTTCGCCTGGACCTGGCTTCGGAACAGGTTCCTGGGTGAGTTTAAGATTCTCCCGTCCGAGAGCGTTCATTGACCAGCGTTGCATTGTCTCTGCCATTGTTTTTCTCCTGCCGTTAAATAAGCTTCAGTATCGACAGTCTACCGTTGACTCCTTGTTGCCAGTGGCGATAACTTTTCCCACTATTGACGCCATAATGGAAACAATCCATGACCAGTACGCTGAAGGATATTCCCGTTTTCGTGGCCGCCGTGGAGGCGGGCAGTTTTGCGCAGGCCGCGATCCGCCTGCATTTGTCGCGCTCCGCGGTGGGAAAAAGCATCGCTCGACTGGAAGAGCGGCTGGGAGTCCGTCTGTTTCACCGCACCACCCGCAGCCAAAGCCTGACCGATAACGGGGCGCTTTTTTACGAGCGCTGCCTGCGTGCGCTGGAGGAGATTAGGGGCGCGGAGTCGCTGCTGGAAACGGGGAAGCAGCAGATCAGCGGCCGCCTGCGTGTGGCCATGCCGGTGCTGTTTGGTCGCCAGTGCGTCGCGCCACTGCTGATAGAACTGGCGCAGGAACATCCCGGTCTTGAACTGGAAATGTCATTCAGCGACCGCGTGGTGGATCTCGTAGAGGAAGGGTTTGATATGGCGGTGCGCAACGGCACGCTGCAGGACAGTAGCGTTCTGGTCGTCAGAAGGCTGGGAGAACACCGCATGGTGCTGTGTGCTGCGCCAGAATATCTGCAAAAAAGCGGTCAGCCAGACACCGTTGCTGATTTACCCCACCATACTGCCATTAACTATCTGCGAGCAGGCAGAGTGTTACCCTGGCAGCTAATGGATAACGAAGGGAGATCGCACACCTTTACTCCCCGCTCATCCCTCAATATGGATGATTTGCAGGCGATTTGCGACGCAGCGCTGGCAGGATACGGCATTGCATGGTTGCCCTGCTGGATGGCCCGCAGAGAAATACAGCAGGGGAAACTCATCCCGCTTTTAAAGCAGGCGCCGGACGTACGCTTCGACGTTCATGCAGTCTGGCAACAGACGCCGCATCTGCCACTCAGAGTCAGAATTGCCATCGATACGCTTGCCAGCCGTTTACCGTCAGTGCTGTCGCTGGATATGCCTGAGCCAAAAAAAAGCCGCGCTAAATGCGCGGCCTGAATCGAGCTGTATAACAACGATTAAATATCGATATTCGCCGCTTTCAGTGCGTTCTCTTCGATGAAGGCACGACGAGGTTCAACCGCATCGCCCATCAGGGTCGTGAACAACTGGTCGGCAGCAATCGCGTCTTTAACGGTAACGCGCAGCATGCGACGGCTTTCCGGATCCATGGTGGTTTCCCACAGCTGATCCGGGTTCATTTCGCCCAGACCTTTATAACGCTGGATTGAGAGGCCGCGACGGGACTCTTTCACCAGCCATTCCAGCGCCTGTTCGAAGCTGGCCACCGGCTGGCGACGTTCGCCACGTTCGATGAACGCATCGTCTTCAATCAGACCACGCAGCTTCTCGCCAAGAGTGCAGATACGACGGTATTCCGGGCCGGTCACAAACTCGTGCTCCAGCGGGTAATCGGTATCGACGCCGTGGGTACGCACGCGAATAATCGGCTCAAACTGCTGCGCCGCGTTCTGCTGAACGTCGAACTTCCACTGGCTACCGTGCTGCTCTTTCTCGTTCAGCTCGCTCACCAGCGCGTTCACCCAGCGGGTCACCGCCTGCTCGTTGCTCAGATCGGCTTCAGTCAGGGTTGGCTGATAGATCAGCTCCTTCAGCAGCGCTTTTGGATAGCGACGCTCCATACGACCAATCATTTTCTGCGTGGCGTTGAACTCAGACACCAGACGCTCCAGCGGCTCACCTGCCAGTGCCGGAGCGCTGGAGTTCGCATGCAGGGTCGCACCATCAAGCGCGATCGCGATTTGGTACTGATCCATCGCGTCGTCATCTTTGATGTACTGTTCCTGTTTGCCTTTCTTCACTTTGTACAGCGGCGGCTGTGCAATGTAGACGTGGCCGCGTTCAACGATTTCCGGCATCTGACGGTAGAAGAAGGTCAACAGCAGCGTACGGATGTGCGAGCCGTCGACGTCCGCATCGGTCATAATGATGATGCTGTGATAGCGCAGCTTGTCCGGGTTGTATTCGTCACGACCAATGCCGCAGCCCAGCGCGGTGATCAGCGTCGCCACTTCCTGAGAAGAGAGCATTTTGTCGAAACGCGCTTTCTCAACGTTGAGGATTTTACCTTTCAACGGCAGGATGGCCTGGTTCTTACGGTTACGGCCCTGCTTCGCAGAACCGCCCGCGGAGTCCCCTTCCACAAGGTACAGTTCGGACAGCGCCGGGTCGCGTTCCTGGCAGTCAGCCAGTTTGCCCGGCAGACCCGCTAAGTCCAGCGCGCCTTTACGGCGGGTCATTTCACGGGCTTTACGCGCCGCTTCACGGGCACGCGCTGCATCGATAATTTTACCGACAACGATTTTCGCGTCGTTCGGGTTTTCCTGCAGGTAGTCGCTCAGCAGTTCGTTCATCTGCTGTTCAACCGCCGATTTCACCTCAGAGGAGACCAGCTTGTCTTTGGTCTGTGAGGAGAACTTCGGATCCGGCACTTTCACGGAGACAACAGCAATCAGGCCTTCACGGGCGTCATCACCGGTGGCGCTGACTTTCGCTTTTTTGCTGTAGCCTTCTTTGTCCATGTAGGCGTTCAGGGTACGGGTCATCGCCGCACGGAAGCCCGCAAGGTGCGTACCACCGTCACGCTGTGGAATGTTGTTGGTGAAGCAGTAGATGTTTTCCTGGAAACCGTCGTTCCACTGCAGAGCCACTTCCACGCCGATACCGTCTTTTTCCGTAGAGAAATAGAAGATATTTGGGTGAATTGGCGTTTTGTTCTTGTTCAGGTATTCAACGAACGCTTTGATACCACCTTCATAGTGGAAGTGGTCTTCTTTGTTGTCGCGTTTGTCACGCAGACGAATTGAGACGCCGGAGTTCAGGAACGACAGTTCACGCAGGCGTTTTGCCAGGATGTCGTACTCGAACTCGGTGACGTTGGTGAAGGTTTCGAGGCTCGGCCAGAAACGCACCATGGTACCGGTTTTTTCGGTATCGCCGGTCACGGCCAGCGGCGCTTCAGGCACACCGTGCTGATAGATCTGGCGGTGAATTTTGCCTTCGCGCTGGATAACCAGTTCCAGTTTCTGCGACAGGGCGTTTACCACGGAAACACCTACGCCGTGCAGGCCGCCGGAGACTTTATAGGAGTTATCGTCAAATTTACCGCCTGCGTGCAGAACGGTCATGATCACTTCTGCAGCAGACACGCCCTCTTCCGGATGGATACCGGTCGGGATACCACGGCCGTCATCCTGTACGGAAACAGAGTTATCGGCGTGGATGGTGACGATAATGTCTTTACAGTGACCCGCGAGCGCTTCGTCGATAGCGTTATCTACCACCTCGAATACCATGTGGTGCAGACCGGTGCCGTCATCCGTATCGCCGATATACATACCCGGGCGCTTACGCACCGCATCCAGCCCTTTCAGGACTTTGATACTGGAGGAGTCATAAGAATTCGACATCAACGTTTCTCGCTCATTTCAACTTGGGTTAATCCGTTATTTTACCCTTTTCCACGGTAAACATCTTCGAATTTTCGTCCGACATGTCCATAACGTGTTCAGCGCTAATGGCGCTGACGAAAACCTGCGACTGCGTGGCTTTCAGGCGGCTGGCAAGCAGCCCGCGCCGCGCGTCGTCAAGTTCCGAGGCAAAATCATCTATCAGGTACAGGCAGCGTCGCCCGCTTTCGCGGGTGAGGAACTCCCCCTGCGCCAGGCGCAGCGCGCACATCAGGAGCTTGAGCTGCCCGCGCGACAGGGTGTCTTCTACCGGCGCACCGTCAGCACGAATGCGGAAATCCGCCTTGTGCGGTCCGTGCGCGGTGTAGGTCAACATACGGTCGCGCTCGAAGTTTCTCTCCAGCACCTCGGCATAATCCGTCTCTTTTTCCCAGCCGCGCTGGAAGGAGAAGGTGAGAGAAAATTCAGGTAAAAACTGTTTGCAGGTGTCGGCCATATCTTCGGCGATGCCTGCGCTGTATTCGGCACGCCAGCGGCTGATTTGTTCCGCAAGAGGAATTAATTCCATGTCCCACGGGCGCAGCTGGGCGTAGCGCGTGACCTGGCGCAATGCGGCGTTACGCTGCTTAAGCAGACGCTTCAGGTTGCTCCAGGCGTTAAAGAAACCGGCTTCGTTGTGAAAGCATCCCCAGTCGAGGAACGCTCTTCTGTATTTGGGGCCGCCGTTGAGTAAAGTAAACCCCTCCGGCGTGATCAGCTGCATCGGCATCAGCAGCGCCAGCTCCGCCACTTTGTGGCCGTCGGTACCGTCGATGCGCACCTTGCTGTCGCCCTGCTTGTCTTTGGTCAGGCCAATGGCGGTTTCCCGCTCCTCACCCTGCAAACGCCCGTGCAGGACAAAGGATTCCTGTTCGTGGCGAATCACGCGACCAATCTGCAAACTGCGAAACGCCCGGCCATGGCCGAGCGTATAGATGGCTTCAAGCACGCTGGTTTTGCCGCTGCCGTTTGCGCCAACCAGGAAGTTAAAGCCAGGGGATAAAGCGAGATCCGCGCTTTCGATATTGCGAAAGTCGCGGATCAACAGACGGGTGAGCGACATTACAGTCTCATTGGCATAACAACATACGCAGCCGACTGTGATGCGGCATCTTCAATCTGTACGCTCGAAACGGAGTCAGTCAGCAGAATGCGAACGTTCTCGCATTTCAGTGCATTCAGCACGTCCAGCACGTAGCTGACGTTAAACCCGATTTCCATCTCAGCCCCGGCGTAGGTGACGTCCAGAATCTCTTCTGCCTCTTCCTGCTCCGGGTTGTTGGCGGTGATTTTGATCTGGTTTTCACTTACGTACAAGCGCACACCGCGGAATTTCTCGTTCGAGAGAATGGCCGCACGGGCAAATGCCTGCTTGAGGCTATCGCAACCCGCTTCCAGCGTTTTGTCCGGGTTCTTCGGCAATACGCGGCGATAATCCGGGAAACGACCGTCAACCAGCTTGGATGTGAAGACGAAATCGCCCACGTGAGCGCGGATGTTGTTGCTGCCGATCTGCACGCGCAGCGGCGTGTCGCCACCGTCGAGCATACGCATCAGCTCAATTACGCCTTTACGCGGCACAATCACCGAATGGTTAGGTAGTGAGTCGCCAATTGGCATGGAACAGACCGCCAGACGGTGGCCGTCGGTGGCCACGGTACGCAGCTCTTCCCCTTCGGTTTCGAACAGCATGCCGTTTAAATAGTAACGAACGTCCTGGTGCGCCATAGAGAACTGCGTGGCTTCAATCAGACGCTTCATCGTCGCCTGCGGCAGGGTGAATTCGACTTCACTTTGCCAGTCGTCCAGGTTCGGGAAGTCCGCAGCAGGCAGCGTGGAGAGGGAGAAACGGCTGCGGCCAGAGCGCACCAGCATGCGGTCGCCTTCCAGCTGCACCGCGATCTCTGCGCCTTCCGGCAGCCCGCGGCAGATATCAAAGAATTTACGTGCCGGAACCGTGGTCGCGCCTGCGTCATGCGGCTGAGTCAGCGTAACGCGCGCGATCATTTCCATTTCCAGGTCTGTGCCGGTCAGCGACAGCGTACCGTCCGCGACCTGAAGCAGCAGGTTTCCAAGAATAGGCAGCGTTGGGCGGCCACCTAATGGGCCACTCACCTGTTGCAGCGGTTTTAATAAATGTTCACGTTCAACGGTAAATTTCATAGCGTCACGATGATAATGTTCTGATTAAATTGGAAAAATCTTCTTTTATGTCGTGGCTTTCTTCGCGTAACTGCTCAATCTTGCGACAAGCGTGCAGCACGGTCGTATGGTCACGGCCACCAAACGCATCGCCGATCTCCGGCAGACTGTGGTTGGTTAACTCCTTTGCCAGCGCCATCGCCATCTGACGCGGGCGCGCCACCGAGCGGGAACGACGTTTAGACAGTAAATCTGCCACTTTGATTTTGTAGTACTCGGCCACCGTCTTCTGAATGTTGTCGATAGTGACCAGTTTTTCCTGCAGTGCCAGCAGATCGCGCAGCGCTTCACGCACAAAATCGATGGTGATCGCGCGGCCGGTAAAGTTGGCATTGGCGATGACGCGGTTCAGCGCCCCTTCCAGCTCACGAACGTTGGAACGCAGACGCTTGGCAATAAAGAACGCCACTTCACCCGGCAGGCGAATGTCGTTCTCATCGGCTTTTTTCATCAGGATCGCGACGCGGGTTTCCAGTTCCGGCGGCTCGATCGCCACGGTCAGGCCCCAGCCGAAGCGGGATTTCAGACGATCTTCCACACCGTTGATCTCTTTTGGATAACGATCCGAGGTCAAAATGATCTGCTGGTTACCTTCCAGCAGCGCATTGAAGGTGTGGAAAAACTCCTCCTGCGATCGTTCTTTATTCGCAAAGAACTGAATGTCATCGATCAGCAGCGCATCAACAGAACGATAATAGCGTTTAAACTCTTCGATCGCATTGTTTTGCAGGGCCTTTACCATGTCCTGAACGAAGCGCTCGGAGTGCATATACACCACTTTCGCATTTGGCTTGCGCGCCATAATGCCGTTACCCACCGCGTGCAGAAGGTGCGTTTTACCCAGACCCGTGCCGCCATAGAGGAACAGCGGGTTATAGGCTCCACCGGGGTTGTCTGCCACCTGGCGAGCCGCCGCGCGTGCCAGCTGGTTCGATTTACCTTCCACGAAGTTATCGAAGGTGTGTTTGACGTTAACGTTAGAGCGGTAGGTCGGTTCTGCCGGGGCAGGCACATTATCCCAACCCGGACGTGCAGCAGGAGCAACGCGAGGAGCCGGAGCGGGTGCCGCCTGAGCAGGCACTGCCACGTTTACGGTTTCGCGCACCGTCTGGGTGACCGGCTTTGTGCCCACTTCAAAGCGCAGCTGCGGGGCATCTGACCCGCAGAAATCATTCAGCAGTCCGTTGATGTTATTAAGGTACTTGTCCCTTACCCAATCGAGCACAAAACGGTTTGGCGCATACAAAGCCAGCGTGTTATCGCTCAGTTCCGCCTGCAACGGGCGGATCCACATACTGAATTCTGTGGCTGGTAACTCATCCTGCAATCGGGCAAGACACTGCTGCCAAAGCGAAAGTGACACGGCGGACTCCAC